>CAVWUG010000011.1:0-735401 GCA_963758115.1 uncultured Actinomycetota bacterium | reverse complement strand
AGGTCGGGCTGGTGGATCGCGTGCTGCCGAGGGCGACGTTCGAAACTGAGTGGCGTTCCTTGGCGCGGGCGCTAGCGAATCGGCCTGCCGGCGACATCAAGCGCGTCATGTCGGGCGTGCCGGCCAGTGAAGCCGTCGCAGCTTTCGCCTCGCTATGGGTATCTGATGAGCATTGGGCCGCGGCGGACCGAGTTATGAAACGCAGCCGATGAATGACTCGTGAACATCTTTGGTGCCCGACTCCGGGTGCTCCACATGTCTTGCCGGGGTGGCTGTTTGTGGGAGCCGTTAACTAGTCGGATTGATCGGCGGTGGCTGACTCGATGAGCAGCAGGCCGGCGGCGGTATACGGATCGCATCGACCGTCAGCGACAGCAGCGGCCAAATTGGCGAGTTCTGGGTGGGAGTGCAGGCGAGTTTGCGCCAGCGAGAGGATCTGTGCCCGAGCGCGCGATGCCCTTCGGGCGGGCGTGTCGGCACGGTGGTGGGCGTCGATCGCGTCCATCAACTCGGTAACGCCCTCGGAGCGCGCTGCAACGAGTGTGAGCACTGGGGCCGATGTCTCGGCCTGCAAATCGCGGGCGGTTTGCCGCGCGCCGTCGCGGTCGGCCTTATTGACGACCACAATGTCAGCCACTTCGAGCAGGCCTGCCTTCGCGGCTTGTACTGCGTCACCCGCACCGGGATTGAGGATGACGATGGTGGGATCGGCGACCGCAGCGATCTCGATCTCCGACTGACCGACACCGACCGTTTCAAGCACGATCAGGTCGTAAGACAGTGCGGCAAGCAGTCGGATCGCCGCGGGGACCGCGGCGGCGAGACCGCCGAGGTGACCGCGGGTTGCGATCGAGCGGATAAACACATCGGGGTCGTCGATGTGGGCGGCCATCCGGATGCGATCGCCGAGTATGGCACCCCCGCTGTAGGGCGATGACGGGTCCACCGCGAGCACCGCGACCCGCATTCCTCGTTCGCGGTAGGCGCTAACCAGCACGGCGATCGTCGTCGACTTTCCTGCGCCCGGCGGACCAGTAATACCGACAACCCGGGCGGAGGCTGTGTCCAGAGCTGCCAGCACCTCGTCGCGACGAGCGCCCTCGATCAGGCTAAGCAGGCGACCAGTCGCGCGGGTAGAGCCGCTCAGCGATGCCTGGATGAGATCAGCGACATTCATATGTCACCCCCTTTTCCGGCCGTATCGCTCATAACCGAACGGTGGTTGGTACTGCAGCCGACAGTGACCTCAAACTCCGAGATTAGCTCCGCCGTGCTCATCGAGACGCGGTGGTGCGCCGTAATCGGGTTCATACCCGTCGATCCGAATTGGGCTTCGGATCAACCGAAATGCGCCCGCGGCAACGATGACCTCCGGGTTGGCGGCGAGCGCTTCCGGCAGGGTTCGGACGGCAGCGACGGGCACGCCTAGTGGACGCAGCCGCGATTCCCAGTTCGCGGCGGTATCGGTAGCCAGAGCGCCGGACACCAAGGCGAGAACCTCGTCGCGCTGTGCGGCGCGCTCGCTCATCGTCGCCGGCCCCACGATGTTGGCCTCAGCGGCGAATAGCTTCCAGAATTTGTCGTGGGTGATGAACAGTGCCAGAAATCCGTCCGCAGTCGAAAAGAGTTGAGCTGGAACATAATACGAGTGTGCACCCATCGGCAACCGTCGCGGCTCCATACCGTCGTTGAGGTAGGCCGACGCGCGATAATTCAACTGAGAAAGCATCACATCACGCAGTGATACCTCGACCTGCCCCCCGCGCCCGGAGACGATTTGAGCTAGCAGCCCAAGGGCAGCAGTAAGTCCGGCGGAATTGTCGGCCGCGGAGTATCCCGGCAAGGTCGGTGGTCCAAGCGGATCGCCGGTAAGCGCGGCGACGCCGGTGGTCGCCTGGATGACGTAGTCGAATGCCGGATCGTCACCCGCTTCCAGACCAAAACCGGTGAGCGCCACACAGACAATCCGGTCGTTCCACCGCCGCAGCGCTTCGTAGTTGAGGCCGTATCGGCGGATGGCGGATGGCTTCAAATTCGCCAGCAGCGCATGCGATCCGGAAACGAGTTCGCCGAGCTCGCGTTGGCCCGTCTCGGATGTCAGGTCAACGCAAATGCTGCGCTTGCCTCGGTTGAGACTGGCGAAATAGGACTCCCCGACTTGCCGCGAGATGTCGCCGCCCGGTGGTTCGATCTTGATGACCTCGGCCCCGAGATCGGCCAGCATCATCGTGGCGTACGGCCCGGCCAACATGTGGCCGATCTCAAGGATCCGGATGCCGGTAAGAGGGCCCGTGGACCGAGTCTTTGTCGGTCCGGTCACCGAAGGACCTGGGGTACCAAGATGCGCGTGCAGTCGGCACTCTCCGCGCCGATAATCGCGCCGTTCCGCATTAGTCTTCTCCCCCGGTTTCCGTCAGGGCTTTTACGTCACGGACGAGGGTATCCAGCGGCGTACCTGTCGGAAACACCGCTGCTGCACCGGCATCCAACAACTTCTGCACGTCGGCCTGCGGGATGGTGCCGCCGACGACCACCGCGATATCGCCGGCGTCCGCGGCCCGCAGCGCGTTGACGGTGCGGGCGGTCAGGGCCACATGGGCGCCCGACAGGATCGAAAGCCCGACAAGCTTGACGTCCTCCTGCAGCGCGATCGAAACGATGTCCTCGATGCGCTGGCGAATTCCGGTGTAGATGACCTCGAATCCGGCATCGCGCAGCGTGCGCGCGACGATCTTTGCCCCGCGGTCGTGTCCGTCCAGACCGGGTTTCGCCACCAAGACGCGAGCCCCCATCAGAACACCACCGGTTGCTGGAATTCGCCCCATACCGCTTTGAGCGTGGTCACCAACTCTCCAACGGAGCAATACGCGTTGGCACAGTCAACGAGGCGGGGCATCAGATTGTCGGTGCCCTCGGCCGAACGCGACAGTGCGGCAAGCGTTTCCTTGACGGCAACCGAGTCGCGCTCGGCTTTGATCTTCGCCAGACGCTTCAGTTGCAGATCGCGGCCCGCCGCGTTCAGTTCGTAGGTGTCGATGTCAGGCGAAGGCTCGTCGGTGACGAACTTATTGACGCCAACCACTGGGCGTTCGCCCGACTCGACCTCTTTGTGAATCTTGAAGGCTTCGTCGGCGATCAGTCCCTGCAGGTAGCCGTCCTCGATGGAGCGCACCATGCCGCCGTGCTTTTCGAGGTCGTCCATGATTTCGACGATCTTGGCCTCGGTGGCATCAGTCAGTGCCTCTACGAAGTAGGAGCCGCCGAGCGGATCGGCCACCTTGGCCACTCCGGTTTCGTAGGCGAGGATCTGCTGGGTTCGCAGCGCCAGCGTCGCGGATTCCTCGCTGGGAAGGGCGAACGGTTCGTCCCACGCCGCGGTGAACATCGACTGGACGCCGCCGAGCACCGCGGCCAGTGACTCGTAGGCGACGCGCACCAAGTTGTTCTGTGCCTGAGGTGCATACAGCGACGCGCCGCCCGCGACGCAGCCGAAGCGGAACATCGACGCCTTATCGGTGGTGGCACCGTAGCGCTCGCGCACGATGGTCGCCCAGCGGCGGCGGCCTGCGCGATACTTCGCGATCTCCTCGAAGAAGTCGCCATGGGTATAGAAGAAGAAGGAGATCTGCGGCGCGAACTTGTCGATGGTCATCCGACCGCGTTCGACGACTGTGTCGCAGTAGGTGACGCCGTCGGCCAACGTGAAGGCCATCTCCTGGACGGCGTTGGCGCCGGCGTCGCGAAAATGGGCGCCCGCCACGGAGATCGCGTTGAACCTCGGCACCTCGGCTGCGCAGAACTCGATGGTGTCCGCGATCAGCCGCAGTGACGGCTCCGGCGGCCAGATCCAAGTACCGCGCGACGCGTATTCCTTGAGGATATCGTTCTGGATTGTGCCGGTGAGCTTCTCGCGGGGCACGCCCTTCTTCTCCGCGGCGGCGACGTAGAACGCCAGCAGGATGGCTGCGGTGCCGTTGATGGTGAAGCTGGTGCTGATCTTGTCCAGCGGGATGCCGTCGAAGAGCACCTCGACATCGGCGAGCGTGTCGATAGCGACACCGACGCGGCCGACCTCCTCGCCGTACTCCGCGTCATCGGAGTCGTAGCCGCACTGGGTCGGTAGATCCAGCGCGACCGAGAGTCCGGTGCCGCCCTGACCCAATAGGTAGCGATACCGGTCGTTCGATTCCTCGGCGGTGCCGAACCCCGAGTATTGGCGGAACGTCCAGGTTTTGCCCCGGTAGCCGGACGCGAAATTGCCGCGGGTGAACGGGTACTCCCCGGGCGGCGGCGGGTCTGGCGCGCAGTCACCTGGTCCGTACACGGGCTCCAGCGGGATGCCCGATGGGGTCTGCACGACGTCACTCATCGGGGCTGGTCAACGTCTGGTTCTGGATCGCAGACTTTAGGGTGAAGTCCCGGCCAGACTCAAGCGTCATGGTGCTCGATCAACTTCGTCAAACGCATTCCACGACCATCTCAAAGTTGGATGCTGCCGATACATAATTCGGTCGATTTGTAATTGTAAGTTACTGCGATGGTAGATGCTCGCATGGCCTGCAAGCGTCTCGCGTTCCGTCAAACAGGTGCGACAGTGCACGTCACAGCTCCAGGTGTAGAAGTGGCGTGAAAACGGCCCCCGGAGAATTCTCCGAGGGCCGTTCTTACTAGTAGCGGGGACAGCATTCGAACCTGCGCCCTTGGGCTGCGCGTGGCGTGTGCATGTTGATGCCATCAACACGATCCGCGTATCCGCAGGTCATTTCGGGTCGTCTCGCTTCGTTCCGCGTGCCTGAATCTGAGGTTTCCGCAGTTCATGGCGGTTTCTGCGCCTGGTTCGATTCCCGGCAGCTCCACCGACAGAAAGCTGGTCAGGGCGAAAAGCCTTAGCCAGTTTTTCTTTTCATCAACGTTCCATTGACGCATTCGGCGTCAGGCTACGCCTCGTGACCGGCTCATCCTGCGGTCGTTAGTTTGCTCTCGGCCTTGGAGATCAGGGTGTCGTAGGACTTATGCGCCAAGACGATCGCGGGCTCGGTAAGGCCGACGAGCAGGTGGTCTGGGAGTCCGGTGTCGAGGTTGTTGTAGGCGCAGCCGCGAACTAGGCGAGGGCATCCAGCTTCTGTTGCAGCCCGGGTTCTTCGATCGGGTAGCCGCCGGCGTTGGTCAGCATCACAGTGTCGACTGGTACACGACCTGACTTATGGCGTTAACAGCAGCCGGTTCAGGTTGCGTACCACTGCGCGGCGGAACTGAAAGCGCGCCGAAACCAGGTCTTCGCGCAGCTGCAGCCGAGCCTCGATGACGGCCGTTCGCCGTGGGTGTTGGCTGATCATCGGGTTGGAATTGACGAATCGCCGCACCGCGTCGATCGCCGCCTTGCGGCGGACTTCACGCGACGTCAGCATGTCGTCGCGAAATTGTGCCCAAGGCAGGAGACTGGGCTGTTCCGGTATTACCCGGGTGCTGTGCTGTTGTTGGTTTTCTGCCATCGTGCAACTCCTGTTCTCCTGGTGTGAGGTGGTTAGGGGCGGGGTGCTGCTAGGGGGTCATTGACGGCATCGGAGGCGACGTGCGGGGGCACTCCGAGGAGCTGTAGCGCTTGTGTTGCCAGCTCGATGCCCAGATCTGACGCGTCAAGGTGGCCGTTGGCGTGGCCGCGGGTAGCGCCTATTATTCCGCCGCCGATCATGTAGGCCGCGGCTGCGGTGCTGTCGATCTGGAAGCGCCCGGCCCGCCGCCCCGGCTCGATCAACGCGCCCAGCACCAAACCCAGCGTGCCAGCCAGGCTGTGGGTGGCTTCTCCGGCCTGCAGGACGTAGCAGCCGCGGACCAGGTCTTCGGTGAACCAGGCCCAGAACTGGCGGATGGCCGCGGCCAGTCTCACGGCGGGGTCGGCATCGTCGGGCAGTCGGTGTAACCGCCGCGCCAGATCAGCAGTGGTCTGTTCTAGCAGTTCGGCGAACAGCGTTTCTTTGGAATCGAAATGGGTGTAGAAGCTTGCCAGCGCGACGTCACCTTGTTCGGCGATGTCGGCCACGGTCGCCGATTCGCCGCTGCTGATGAGCACTTGGGCGGCTCGCAGCAACCGGTCGCGGGTCATCGCCCGACGGCGTTGCACCCGACTTTTTCGCGCCTCGCGCGCACTCGTTACAGCTTGTGATCGATTGAAGGGCAAGAAGTCGTCCGCCACGCTATGAAATTAGCACTTCAACCGCTTATTGAAATCATGACTTCATTCGCATAGTGTCCGTTCTAAGACCATGCGCGGTGGTCGCGCTCGCCGACCCAACCGACGGAGATGGTCGATGAATCGCTGTCTGATCGCCCACGCCATGGGCGCAGCTGCGGGTGGGCTGCTCGCTTTCGCGTTGCTGCCAATGGCTGTTGCCTTCGCCGACGAGTACGCCATTGCCCCTGATCCCTCTTCTATTGAAGAGGTCACCGGAATTTACGGCAGCGAGAAAGTCGCGGTTCCGGAGCTGCCCCGAGCCGTTGAGGGTTCTCAGCTTTTTGACATTGACGATACGACCGTCGGTAGTTCCTCAAGCCCGGATGTCGTCGGGACGTTCTATGCCGACGAGGCTACCGTTGCGGGCAGCGACGGTAATGAGGAAATCCTCGTTACATCCGACGTTTCAGGCACCGTAGGCACCGCCGCAGGCGACGTGCCGCCAGTCGGCTCGGTCATCGACACCGAATCCTTCGGTCCATTCGGCTCCGAACTATATTCCGCTCTCGCCTCGCCGACACCCGGCGCAGACCTGATCTCCGAGACCTTGATCACTCCCATCGGCGACTTCAGCCTTCCTGACGTTTCGTTTGATGCAGCCGCCGGTCTTGCCACCGATTCGTTGGCGACCGCGCCCGTCCCATTCGTCGGTGCCTATAACATCGTTCCTGATCCCGCTTTTCCCGAACAGGTCACAGAAATAAACGGGCTTCTGCCTGCGGGCATGATCGTTCAGGGCGATGCGGTCCTCGACGTGGTCAACCCCGACGGTACGACCACCAGCCCGGATGTGCTCGGGACTTTCGATGCCGACAAAGTCGCCACTCACGATGCTCTCGGTAATCATAGCGAGGCACTCCTCGTCACCTCCGACGTATCAGGCACCCCAGGCACCGCCGCTGGCGACGTTCCACCGGTCGACTCGGTGTACAACATTTTCTATCTCGGTGATAGCGGCGTGGAAAGTGTCTACTCCGACCTCCCCACGGCATCCGGCGGCGATGTCATCTCCGACACCTTGATCACTCCTATCGGGGACTTCACCGTGCCCACCGATTTCAATGCAGCCGAAGCGCTCGCCCCGTTCCCCGCGGTCGCCGTCGGCGACGACTACGACATCGTCGCTGATCCCGCTTCTACCGAGGAGTTCACCGGAATCAACGGCAATCCGCCTATCGCCGTTGCCGTTCAGGGATATCAGCTATTCGACGTTGACCACTCGACCGGAACTGCCACGAGCCCAGATTTGGTCGGCACCTTCGATGCCGACGTGACTACCACCGTGAATCATGTCGGTAGTCAAAGCGAGACACTCCTCGTTACCTCCGACGTATCAGGCACCCCAGGCACCGCCGCTGGCGACGTTCCGCTTCCCGGCTCGGTAATCGACACTTCCACCTTCGGTGATAGCGGCTTGGAGAACATCTACTCCGACCTCGCCTCAACGACACCCGGCACGGACGTGATCTCGGATACTTTGGTGACCCCCATCGGGGACCTCACCATTCCCCTCCATGTTGACTTGTTCGCCAATCTCGCCGCCGATATGTTTGCGATCTTTTGAAACTAGCTCGATGGGCTGAACCCGACCAGATGCTTCGGCGCCCCGAGGCGTCTGACGGTCGGTGCCGCCGCGCCATCGCGACGTGGACGAATACGTTCGGCCGGTCAGAACCGAAGTGGTTTATCTCGTTAGGCAGCCGCGCCGGCGGAACCGGGCAGGGGTCGACCTACAGGTATCAGGCTTGTATCAGGCATCGAACCGGCGTCTCAACGACTTTCGATAACGTCGCCAACCATCCATAGGCAGATCGTCATCGCGCTACAACACAGGTCATGCAGCACCGGCAAGGGAGCGAATATCACACCGTTTCAGGACACGTCGATGGGCGCCCCGATCAGGTTGGACAGCACGGCAATTGCGGCCGACCCCTTTCCGGTCTATGCGCGGTTGCGTCGGGGGGCCCCGGTTTATCGAACTCGGATGAGGATGAGCCCTCTGGGCGATGTGGACGTCTATGCGCTGTCCCGTTATCGGGACTGCGTCGATTTGATCACCGATGAGCGCATGCGCCGGACAGTGAAGGGACCTGAGTCACTGTGGTTACCCAAGGCATTCCAGCTGGTGACCACCGACAGCATGATCGTCAAAGATCGACCGGAGCATTCGCGGCTGCGCAAGCTGGCCAGTCGCACGTTCAGCCGCAATGCGACCGCACACATGTCCGATCGCATCGACGCCCTGACCAGCGACCTGCTCGACGGGTTCACCCCCGGCCAGCAGATCGACCTGCAGACCGACTACGCGGCGCCAATCGCATCCACCGTCCTCAGCAAGATGATCTGCGCGGACGAAACCGACCAGGCCCGCTTCCACGAGGTGAGTGCGATGCTCGGCGCGCTGTGGACGCCCCAACATGGGATTGAGCAGATGTTGGCCCGGGTAGAGCGCACGGCCGAGTTCGTGCGCGAAATGATTGAGCGGCGCCGGGCCGAGCCGGCCGATGACATCATGACCGTGCTGGCCCACACCAACGAGGACGGCGACACCCTGTCCGACGACGAAATCGTCGCGATGGTGTTTCTACTGGTGGTCGCCGACTCTGACAGCACTGACAGCCTGATCGCCAACGGTATCGCCGCCCTGCTGACCCACCCCGCCCAGCTCGATCTGCTCAAAACCGACCCGGACCTGATCGATTCTGCGGTCGAGGAGATCCTGCGCTTTACCGGCACCATCGGGAGCACCGAGGTGTTCTACCCCATGGAGGATATCGAGTTGCACGGGGTCACAATCCCGCGCGGGGCGAGGGTCATCCCGCTGTTGGCCTCGGCGAACCGCGACCCCGCGGTGTTCGACGATCCCGACACCTTCGACATCACCCGCACCCCCAACCGACACATCGGCTTCAGCAAAGGCGCACACTTCTGCCTGGGCGCCAAACTTGCCCGGATGGAAACCGGTATCGCGATCACTAACCTGATCAGCCGATTCCCCAAAATCAAACTGGCCGTCGACCCCACCGACCTGCTGATGGCGCCGATGCCGATCCTGATGAGACGCTTCACCGGCGTACCCGTCGTCCTCAACTGACCGACCGCACGTCGACATCTTGACGTGCGTGAAGTCATCGGGCAGTGCCGCCATATCGCCGGAGTCCATGTCCCACAGCACCGTCCTCACGCCAAATGCCTCGAGTTCCGCTTTGCGCGCCGGATCGGAGAATCTCGCTGCACACCACACCTCGTTATCCTCGGCGAAGTTCTCAGCGATGGGGCCAGCGATCTGACCGGTCGCGCCGGTGACTAGGACTTTCCGATCCTGAACCATGGTCTCTCCTCTTTGTGGCGCCATAGGATCCGATTCTTAGGACATCAGCCGAACTCGAGCGGCAATACGGTCGGCCCACTCATGCCGAGCAGCGGCTTCCAGGACGCCGGCCCGATGCGACGAGGATTAGGCAGACGCCGGGAGAGGATCTTGAGCGCTTCGGCGAGTTCGCGTCGCGCCAGATTGGCACCGAGGCAGTAGTGCACTCCGCCGCCGAACGTCAGGATCGGCGGAGGTGCGTCGCGGGTGATGTCGAAGCGGGTCGGATCGTCGTAGACGGTGCTATCGCGATTGGCTGCGTAGGTGTTCACCAAGATGAAAGTGCCTGCGGGGAAGGTGTAGTCGCTGATCGTGACGTCGTCGGTTACGCTGCGCACCGTGCTGCACATCGACGGCGAATGTCGCATGGTTTCCTCAACGGTGCGCATCGCCAGCTCGGGTTGGTCGCGCAGCAGTGCCCACTGCTCGGGGTGATCGCACAGCACCTGCATCGAAGCCGCCAGTTGGCTGCGGGTGGTGTCGGTGCCGGCCACCAGAATGCTGAACGCCAACATGCGCAACTCGCCGGCATTGAGGCGGTCTCCCGCATCTTCGATACCGATCAGCTCAGACAGCAGATCTTCGGTTAGGTGTCGACGCCTGTCCGCGACCATCTCGTCGATGTAGGCGTCGAACTCGCCCCATGCCTTGAGGATGACGGGCTCTTCTTGGGTGAGATCGCAGTCGAAGCTGACGATCTTGAAGATGTCCTCGGCCCACCGGGAGAACTGTTGCCAGTCGTCGCGAGGTGCGCCGAGCAGCGCGCAGATGATCGGTATGGGGTACGGCCGTGCGATGTCCGCGACGAATTCGCAGCGACCCGCGTCCGCGACGCGATCGATGAGCTCGTTGACGACAGTGTGGATCGTGTCGTCCATGCCCGCCGTCGCCCGCGGCGTGAAAGCTTTGGACACCAGGCTGCGCAGTCGGCGGTGTTCGTCGCCTTCCATGTTCAGAATGCTGCGGGTCACTCTGTCCCACAACGGTCCCGACGTGATCCCGTGGGCGGAGAGGTGAATTCCCGGTGGGATGACGAACCGCGGATCACGAAGCACCGTCCGGGCCAGTTCGTACGAGAGTACTTCGGGCCCAATGGGTCCCAATGCAATCGGCGCTTTCTTCTGCGCTTCCTGGAACTGCGGATAGATCTGCTGCGGAGTGTCGGTCAGGTCGTAACTCAGGGTGGGTAGTCCGGCGTCGAAAACACTCGGCCTGGCCGCGTCAACAGTCACGACATCTCCTTGCTGTTTGTCGTCACGGAATATTGGTCGACAGCAACGTCAGCGGAAGGCCGAAAACCGATAGGTCGATTTCGTCGAGATGCGACCCATCGCCGGAAAAGCTCTGCCGGAAACGGGTTTTCGAGCCATAGCGTTCGGTGACGGCTTCCGCGGCGGCCGCCCCCGGGACGCGGAGCACCACGGTGTACACGCCGTCGCCGTTGCGCTTCACGAATTCACTCACGGACGCCGCCACTTCGGCGGTAGCACCGGGGATCGCGCTGATCAGCTCGACACCGCCGTTCCAATCCAAATGAACCGTCACACCGAGTTCGGTCAGCTCGGTGCTTTCGAAGCTGGCAGCCGAGCTCGGTGAACATCTGCGCTACCGCCGCCTGCCGTTCCGGCGCGACGGCGAACACCACGTGATGAAGCTGCGTCTCTCGTTGTTCAGACATTGACGACTCCACGCGGAAGTAGCAGTGGGAGATCGGTATACGTCGCTATGCCGGGTGCCGCGGCGACGACGGCCGGTATCGCGGTAATGGCCGGCACGGCTGTGATAGTTAGACCGAGCAGGATGTATTCCTCGATCGTCTCGGCGACGAAATCTGCGGGCGGCTCGAACGCCAGCGTTGTCTTGATCGTCGGTCGACCCTCGACGGTGATGTTGTACCCGAAGCCCATCGTCCATGTGGGTTCCAGCGACTGACCCTTGGTCCACACCCCCCGCACCTCGACGACGTCACGCTCACCGACATAGCCCTTCCAGCTCACGTCAATTCCCGCCACGCAACCCTTGGCGATGACCCAATCCCCGGGAAGATGGACGTCTTCGGTGGCTTCGGCATACTCGGCCTCACAACGAATCTCGTCGAGCTCAACTCCCAGCGCATCGGCGACGACGAGGACGGCCTCGCGGAAGATCCCCGACCCCTCCTCGGTCACCGCCAACAGGTCCGGATAGTCGATCGGGTATCCGAACCCCATGATCTTCTCGGTCTCCGGCGAGTTGTAGATCGTGGTATCAAACGATTCCACGATGCGCACCCGGTCGATCCGGTCCGAGAGACCGGCAGAAACGATTGCAAAGAGCTCGATGAAGCCGGGGTTCAGGCCACTACCGAAAATCGTCGCCCCACCGAGTTCGCAGGCTTTCAGGATGCGTTCGCGCCCGTCACCGAGTCGATGGCCGGTGATGAACTCGGACGTGGTGACAACGTTGATGCCCGCCTCGAGAATGCGGACCAGATCGTCGACGTTGGCGAACATCTGGTTGTACACCACGCAATCGGGCTTGAGTGCGATCAGGGCGTCGACGTCGTCGGTGGCCCGTACGCCGAGTGGCTCGATTCCACACAACTCCCCGACGTCGCGCCCCACCTTGTCCGGCGACCACGCGTAGCATCCGACAAGCTCGAGTTGCGAGTTCGCGACGATCGCGTGTACCGATTTCGTGCCGACGTTTCCGGTCGTCCACTGAACTACTCGAAACGTCATGTGGCTGTTGTCTGTCCAGGACTGAAGACGACGGGAATCTTTCGGAATCCCCTCGTTACAGAGTTGCCGTGGAACGTGGCCCCGGCACCGGGCGCAAGGGTGTAGTCCGGGATCCGCGACAGCACCTGCTCAAGACCGACCGTGAATTCCAGGCGGGCGAGGTTGGATCCGAGGCAACGATGCACTCCGGCCCCGAATCCGAGGTGCCGGTTCTCGCGACGATCGAGGATGCACCGATCGGGTTGCTGGAACTCGTCTGGATCGCGGTTGGCGGACGCGTAGTTCACCAGTACCGATTCGCCGGGGCAGAAGGTGTGTCCGGCAAGCTCGACGTCCTTGGCGACAGTTCGCGGTATGCCGTGAATCGATCCGCCGAATCGAATGAACTCCTCGACGGCTCGTGGCAGTATCTCCGGTTCGGCGGCGAGCCGGTCGCGTTCGTCGGGAAGTGTTGCCAAATAGTGGAATGCGAACGACATCGCGTTGGCGGTCGTCTCTAGGCCGGCCTGCACCAGCAGCATGGCGTTGGCAACGACATCGCTGAAAGGTAGTCGCTCACCGTCGATCTCGGCGTTGAGGAGCACGTCGATCATGTCGTCCTGCGGAGGCTGAGCGCTTCGCGCCGACACCGCATCATGGAGGTGCTGATAGAGGCCTCCCCACGCACCCATCCGAGCTTCCTCGGTTTCACCGTTGAGCGCGGTGTCCGTCAACTCGATACAGAGCGGGACGTCGTCGATCGGCAAACCGAGGAGATACTTGAAGAAGACGATGCCCGGCTGCCGCCAGGCGACCTCTGCGAGGTCACCGGTCCCCAGTTCAACGAAGGCGTCGATCAACTGGTCGGTCTCATCCCGAATCTGTGGTCGCAGCGCCTTCATCCGCGCCGGCGAGAAGTACGGGTTGAGCACCTTGCGGAATTTCTGCTGCCGAGGCGGATCCAGGGTGATCACCAGATCGCCCGCGAGCTGCTCAGACGCTTCCGGTGTTGGGTTGCTGGAGAAGTGCTCCCAGTCCTGCAGAATCCGGTAGCACTCCTCATATCGCGTTGCCACCCACGCGCCACCGGGAGTGGCGCTCAGAAAAGGTGTATCGGTATGGGCGAAGGGCGCATTCCGACGCATCACTGAATAGACGTCGTACAGAAAGTCGTTGTCCTGGAAATCCTCGTGACGGAGGTCCCAGTTGTGCGCGTGCTCCTCGCGTGCCTTGGTCACGGAGCCGGAGCGCCATGCTGCCGGGCCACCCGCGCGTCGTGGATGCGCACCAGTTCGCGGAATTTCAGCCGGTGATATTTCGGAACCGGCTGGATGCCCCACTGGTCCCGAGCGGTGTCCTTGCCCTCGGCGCCCTCGGGTGGCCCCAACATCGGATAAGGAACCTTGCACTCCAAGGTGTCGTCGGAGTAGCGGACCTTGAGCAATTCACTACAGATCTGGGTCAGGCTCAGGGTCGGATAGCCGTAGTAGACCGCCATGAAAGGCAGCGTGAAGGCACCTTCGATGACGAGGGCGACCAGACACACGATGACGGCCCGCTTGATGTATTTGTGCATCCTGGCGTAGTACGGCGTGGTGCCAGGTGGCAGATCGTCGGCCGGGTCCTTGTCCTCGGCAAGCGCCGATGCGGATGAGGATGAAGTCACAGCTGTGCTCCTTAACGTGTTCAGTCGGTGAAGATTTCGCGGTTGACCGTGTGCAGATAGGGGATGGCCAGGAACGGCGTGATGTAGAAGATGTCGTAGAGCCACCAGCCGATGACGGGGAACACCACGCCCGCATAGCGCACGTCGGCGTACATGGTCATGTTGAACACATAGGCGCACCAGATCACTACGCCCATCCAGCAGGTGATGATCATCCATTGCTGGCCCCACCGCTTCATCTGCAGGAAGCCGATCGCTGCGGCACAGCGCATCGCAAAGACCGTCAGGATCAGCCCCGCCACATACGCTTTCTCGCCGGGACCCGCAGCGCCGCCGACCCACAGTTCGTTGTAGTGCCAGAAATAGCCGGCGTCGAACATGTTGCCCCAACCGACCATCAGCACCCGGTTGATCAAGGTGTGGTTGGCTACCAGGTCCAGCGCCCAGCCGAGGCTGTTGAGCATTCCGTCGATCAGGACCAGGTAACCGATCAGGGTCACGATCATCGGCCGCACCGACAGACCTGCCCGTAAAGCTTGGCGCTGCAACCAGACTCCGCGCATGAAGATGGGGAAGCCGATCAGGCCCGGCGCCCACATCCCCATCAAGGCGGCGCCGACGATCATCCACTTGTCGGCGCGGCGCTGCGCGAGACGGGATTCGTCGTGATGGTCCTCGAGGCTGACCGGGTCATCCGAGTGCCGGTTCAGCAGTGGGAGATTCACAAATTCCACCAGCCTCGCGCGAAGGACATGTAGAGCTGAATTCCGAACATCACCAGCAGGTAGCCGTAGATGACGATCTGCAGGATGATCAGAGCTTTCTTGCGCTGTCTTTCCTTCTGGTCCATGGTGGTTGGCCCCTTTCCCTGTTCTTCTAGTGAGGCGTGATCGAGCTGTCGGCGGTGGCAAGGCTGGCGACGGCGACCTCGCGCAAGCCGTCGTTGATGGCACCGTCGGTCGACAGAGGTGCGAGGATGCATGCTTCGGCCGCCTCTAGTTCGGTTGCGCCGGCGGCGATCAGCTGTGCGGCGGTGACCAGGACTCGGGTGGAAGGCGGCTCGAAGTGGAAGGCGTGATCCGCGGTCCGGATGGCGCTGGCGCAGGCAACCAGCCTTTCCGCCGTCGAAAGCTCGATGCCCGCTTCGGCGACGATCACCTCGGCTTCGCGGTCCGCTGGCAGATACCTCATCGGAAGCGTGACGAAGCGCTGGCGGAAAGACGGCTTGAGCTCCTTCAGGGAACTGCGGTAGGCCGGGTTGTAAGAGCAGACGAGCATGAAGGTTTCGGGCGCTGTGACGACTTCGTCTGCCCGGTCGAGGTAGAGCGCACGGCGGTGATCGGTCAGCGAATGCAGGATGGCCAGCGAGTCGTGGCGTGCTTCGACGACCTCGTCGAGGTAGCAGATCGCGCCGGCCTTCACGGCCCGGGTCAGTGGGCCGTCGGTCCACACCACATCGCCGCCGGTCACCATGAACCTGCCCACCAGGTCCGAACTGGTCAGATCGTCATGGCAGCTGATGGTGACCACCGGTCGGCTCAGCAGCAGGCCCATGTGCTCGACCAGTCGTGTCTTGCCGCAGCCCGTCGGGCCGGTGAGCATCACCGGCAGCCGCTGCTGATAGGCCTGCTCGAACAACTGGACTTCGTTGCCGTTCGAGTAGTAGGTGTCGGTCATGCGGTTACCAGCTCACGGTGAACGTGGGCCAATACCCGCGGAAGCTCCTCCACCCGCCGGATGCGTTGGGAGCGAAGCGGTCCGAAGACCTCAGGAAGCGGGTCAACGCGGGTCGGTCCGACACCTACGTAGTAGATGGAGACGCCCGCGTCGTTGGCTTCCTCGACCGCATGCGCGACGTCGCCCCACGCATAGCGTCCCTCGTAACCCTCGTCGGAGATCAGGCCGTCGCCGATCACGATGAGCAACCGCCGCTCGGAGGGCTGAGCAAGAAGCCGACTGGTCAAGTGGCGCAACGGCGCACCGAGCCTGGTGTAGCCGCCGGTGACCAGACCGAGTCGGCCCGGCGGCACGAACCGCCGATCCTCGAAGTCCTTGAGGCAACTGACTTCGACGCGGTGTCGCGTATTGCCGGTGAACACGAAGATGCCGTGGCGCTCCCGTGCGAGCGTCATCGCTTTCGACAGAGCATCGGCACAGGCCAACTCCAGCTTGAAGATCCGTCCGCCGTGCACACCCAATGAAGAACTCCCGTCCAGAAGTAGGGCCGTCGTCACGTCGCGGCTGTCGGGCAGTAAGTCGCGGAAGATGCGCGGTTCGGTCGCTTCGCCGGTCGCGAGATCGATGTAGTGCCGCACGTACTGCTCGACGTCCAGATCTGAACCGTCATCGAGGCGATTCTTCATCGCGCGGTGGGTGTGTTCCTGAAACCATTTCCGGAGCTCTGCGGATGCGGGTTCCGGCGAACGCGCCGGCGTGGCATGTGCACGTTCGAGAACTGCAACGTGGTCCCGCATGAAACTCTTTGTCCAGGAGTTCCATTCGGGGTAGGGGATGCCCGGCCGGTGCTCTGGAGTGATATCGAGGTCGTTGTCCTGAGGCCGGCTGGGTGGGGGCAGGTTGGGGTTACGTACACCGCCGTCGCCGCCGACCGGAACGGAGTACGGGCGCGGTAGGCGCTTCTGCGTTGTGGTCCAAGGCATTCTGCCGAAGCTGCGTCGCAACTTGTCGGCCAGACTCTGAGGCGCGCTGTAGGCCAGGGGCAATCGGCCCAGGAGCGGATGAACGCTCAGCGGCGCGGCGGTGCGCGACATCGAGATCGCCCGGTTGACCATCTCGCCGGCGTCCGTGTCGGCGGGCAACGTTGGGAGGTCTGGCAGCACCCGGTGCACTTCAACGAGCAGACCGGGCCAGTTCGAGGCGATCCACCCCAGGGCCACGCTGGCCTCGACGAGAGTGATCGCGCGCAGTTCGCGCGCCGACAGCTCATTCAGCCGAAACGATGTGAGTCGTTCCTTTGACGGTGAACATTGAAGTGCGACACCGCATGTCAGGGTCCTGCGGGTCCAGTCCCTTTCGATCGACGGGTATGGCACGTGCACGAAATCGAGTTGTGAACTCAGGCTGAACACCCGTTGCACACCGGTCACCAGGCGCACACCCTCGCGACGCCGCCCGCTCAGAGCGACAGCCGTCAGTGCGCAACTGCGTTCGATCGCCATTGCATGTGCGTCGGAAAGCTCGATCATCGACGCTCAGAACGTGCCGAGATTCGAGAACATCCAGTACCAGAACCAGATGACCAATCCCGTTCCGCCCCAAGCTGCGACGTAGCGCAGTATCTCCCAGACCCAGTCCATGTCATACCTCCTCGTTGATAGGTTGCGACGTGCGCGATCGCGTCACCGGACTTCCAGACCGCGCACGGCGGTGGCGACCAACTTCCTTAGCATCGCGTCGCGCTTGTCGGCATCGTCAGTCGTGGTGAGCACGCCGTAGATGCCGAGCAGAAAGAACGTCGCGCTGTAGAACGCGTCCACTTCGGGATGCACTTCGCCATCGCCTCGTCCCCGCTCGATCTCGTCAACGAGCAGAACGATCACGGGGTGATCGCTCCAGTCGTCTTTATTGGGGCGCGTTGGCGAAAAGTGCAGTGCAAGAAGTTCTTTGAAGAGCAGCGGACCGAGCCGCTGCTCTAAGCCGGCCACGAGATGGACCACTTCTGTCAACGCGGCGGCAAGCCCGTGTGCGTCCTCGAGGTATGTGGCGAATTCCGCGGCGATGCGTGCTTCTTCGCGGAACTCCAGGTCAAGAAGTACATGCTCCTTGCTGGGGAAGTGGAAGAAGAACGTTCCGTGCGCGACGCCCGCGGCGGCGGCGATGGCGTTGACATCCGCGCCTGTCATCCCCGAGCGCTTGAACTCGGCGATCGCTGCGGCGAGTACGCGTTCCCGTGTTTGTCGCCGGCGCGCCTCGCGTGCCGTGGACTTGACCTGTGGCGCCATGGTGTGTTCTTTGTAGCAGCAATCATTGACCAGAGTCAATGAGTTGAGTCATTAAAGGTCACGTCAATCGGTGAAGATTTCGCGGTTGACGGAGTGCAGGTAGGGAATCGCCAGGAACGGCGTGATGTAGAAGATGTCGTAGAGCCACCAGCCGACAACAGGGAAGATCACCCCGGCGAAGCGCACGTCGGCGAACATCGTCATGTTGAAGACGTAGACGCACCAGATCAGCTACGCCCATCCAGCAGGTGATGATCATCCATTGCTGGCCCCACCGCTTCATCTGCAGGAAGCCGATGGCGGCCGCGATGCGCATGGTGAATACCGTGAGGATCAAGCCCACTTCGAGGGCTTTCTCACCCGGCCCCGCAGCACCGCCGACCCACAGCTCGTTGTAGTGCCAGAAGTAGCCGGCGTCGAACATCGCGCCCCAGCCGTTCAACAGGATTCGAGCCAGAATGGTGTGGTTGGCGACCAGGTCGAGCGCCCACCCCACCGTGTTGATCGCTGCGTCGATGATGACCAGATAGCCGAGCAACGTCACCAGCATCGGCCGCACCGACAGGCCGTCGCGCTGCGCTTTACGCAGTAACCACACCCCGCGGAGGAACAGTGGGAGGCCGAAGATGCCGAGGGCCGCGGTGCCGATCAGGATACTGCCCGAGATGAGCCACTTGTCGGCCTGACGCTGTGCGAGACGTGACTGCTCGAAGTGTTCGTCGAGGCCGCTGCCAGTGGCGGTGAAAGTGGGCGAATTCAACGACTTCTCCTGCAGGTCGGGTTGGCCCGATCTTCCCGCAGAAACTGACTGTCGTCAATCAACTAGTGCTTTTTGGTACCGCGCAGCGTGCTGGCCACGTAATCGTCGAGCATCGCGGTCTGGTTAGGCCAATCATGCGTCGTGGTCAGGAGCGCGTAAAGGCCTAGCAGGAAAAACACCGCACTGTTCAGCGGAACAACTTCCGGAGCAACGTGACCCAGTCGTTGAGCTCGCTCGATCTCTTGGGCCACCCGGACGATGACCGGGTGCTCTTTGCTTTCGTCGGTGGGGCGGGTCTGGGAGAAGTGCAGAGCGAGAAAGTCTTTGAAGAGGCTGGCGCCGAGACGTCGCTCCAAGCCCAGGATCAGTCGAACCGCCTCCCGCAGCGTGGAGGCCAAATCGTGCGCCGCCTCAACATAGCGGTCGAGCTGTTTGGCGATGCGCTCCTCTTCGCGTCGTTCGAGTTCCAACAGCACGTGTTCCTTGGTCGGGAAGTGAAAGAAGAACGTGCCGTGTGCGACTCCGGCGGCCGCGACGATCGATCCGACGTCGGCGTCCGCCATGCCCGCGCGTTTGAACTCGCCGATGGCGGCTCCCAGCAGGCGCTCCCGGGTCTGCAGGCGCTTGGTCTCGCGCGCCGACGGCTTTTCCACCGTTGCCATAGTGCCGTTTCCTTCGATCCGGGTTCCCCGCCCAGTGTGCAGAATAGCCGTCGATCCGGTCGCCTGCGCTTTTCTTTCCATTGACTTTAGTCAGTTTCATTTGTTAGAACTGCACCACACGACGCAGTGAGAGGATTGCGATGGCGCTCGAGCAATTCAACCTGGATGGGCAAGTCGCGATCGTCACCGGTGCCGGGAAGGGTGTCGGGCAGGGTATTGCGAGGGTCTTAGCGGAGGCGGGCGCGACCGTAGTCGGAACCGCGCGAACGGAATCCGATATCCGCGGAACGATCGCCGGTATCGAGGATGCCGGTGGTAGGGGACTGGCGCTCGTCGCGGATGCCTTGAGCCGCGCGGACAGTGAGCGGGTTGTCGCTACGGCCGTGGAAAGCTTCGGGCGCATCGACATCCTGGTCAATAATGTCGGTGGTTCGACATACGCGCGCTTCCTCGACATCACTGACGACGACTTCCGCCACACCTTCGAGTGGTGTGTCACATCGGCATTCATCATGAGCCAGCTCGTGGCGCCGCACATGATCGAGGCCGGCCACGGCAACATCGTCAACATCTCTTCTGGCTCAGCTCGTTTCGGCATCCGCGCGCTGACGGCCTATTGCGTCGCGAAAGGCGGCCTCGAGGCGCTTACCCGTGCGATGGCGCAGGAGCTTGCACCGAAGATCCGCGTCAATGCGATAGCCCTGGGCTCGTTTGCCACTGACGGTCTGCAAGGAAGCCTCGACATGATGCCCGGATCGCGAGAAAAGATGCAGGAGTCGACACCGCTGCATCGCCTGGGCGACGTCGCCGACCTCGGGCGGCTTTGCGTGTATCTGTCCACGCGGGACTGCTACGCGACCAACGCGATCTTTCATGTGGACGGCGGTATCGACTCCAACAACTCGCCGCTGCCGATTCCCGACTACTGATTAAGGACGAAGGCAAGATGCGCAGAGTCGTTCAATTTTCGACCGGCAATGTCGGGGTTCATTCGTTACCGGCGATCATCGGACGCCCCGATCTGGAATTGGTCGGTGTCCACGCCGCCAGTCCCGACAAGATCGGGCACGATGCCGCCGAATTGTGCGGCTTGAGTGAGCCAACCGGGATCATCGCGACCGACGACATCAACGCGCTCGTTGCGCTCAAGCCGGACTGTGTGGTGTACACCGCACAAGGCGAGACGCGGCCCATGGAAGTCATCGAGCAGATGTCGACGTTTCTTTCCGCGGGCATCAATATCGTGGCGACATCGATGGTGTGGCTGGTGACTCCTCGCCAGGCCGACGACTGGCTGCGGGTGCCACTGGAACAGGCCTGCCAAGCCGGCAATGCCTCGCTGTATGTCAACGGCATCGATCCTGGCTACTCGGGCGACACCGAGGTGCACACCGCACTGAGCCTGGTTACCCGCGCACGGGCGATCACCGTTCAGGAGATCTTCGACTATGCCAACTACGACGACTACGAATTCACCGGCAAACAAATGGGTTTCGGTGTCAGCGCTGAGGACGATACGCCGATGCTATTTCTGCCGGGCGTCCTGACCACGATGTGGGGCGGTGCGGTTCGCAACCTCGCCGAGCAGCTGGGCGTGCAACTCGATGAGGTTCGACAACGCATCGAGCCGTGGTACACCGACAAACGGATCGAATGCAAGATGGCCACGGTGGAGCCGGGGCAAATGGCCGCCGTGAAGTTCGCGGTTGAAGGGGTTCGTGACAGAGTTCCGGTGATCACGATGGAACACATCACGCGGCTGACCGCCGACTCTGCTCCCGAGTGGCTCTATCCGCCCGACGGTCATCCAGGTGTGCATCGAGTCGTGGTCGACGGGGATCCCCGCGTCGAGCTGAACACGCATGTGTCACACCCGGGCCTTGACGTCACCGAGGCGGGATGTCTTTCCACCGCAGCTCGGGTGGTCAATGCGATCGACTGGATCTGCCGCGCTCCCGCGGGGCTGATCGCCGTCGAGGACATCCCTGCGGCAGAAACCCTTCGCGGACTGATGTGGTGACAGAACCTAGACCTTCGAGCGGACGGGTCGCCGGCAAACGAGTGCTGATCACCGGTGCCGCGCGCGGTTTGGGCCGCAGTCACGCGCTCAGGCTCGCCGAGGAGGGCGCGGATCTCATTCTCATCGATCTCTGCGAGTCCCTGCCGGAGATCGAATACGACTTGGCGACTCAGGATGACTTGGCCGAGACGGTGCGTTTGGTCGCCGAGCACGGCGGTCGCTGCGTGAGCAGGGTCGCTGATGTCCGCGACGAGGCGGGATTACGCTCAGCTGTCGACGAGGGTGTCGACGAACTGGGCGGGTTGGACGGCGCCGTCGCCAACGCCGGTGTCCTGACCGTCGCTCCCTGGGACAGAACAACTTCCGATCACTGGCGCACGGTCGTCGATGTGAACCTGATTGGGACGTGGAACACCTGCGCCGCCGCTGTACCGCATCTGCTCGCGCAAGGCGGCGGCAGCTTGGTCAACATCAGCTCCGCCGGTGCGATGAAGGGTTTCCCGCTGCAAATTCCGTACACCGCGTCCAAATACGGCGTTACAGGCCTGACGATTGCGCTCGCCAATGAGCTTGCTGCACAGAGTATCCGGGTCAACTCAGTGCACCCCACCGGGGCGCCCACCGGAATGATTCCGCCGTCGTTCGGCGTCACTCTCGGTGAAGAACGTCCGGACCTGATACCGATTTTTGTCAACGCCATGCCCGCACCTTTCATCGAACCCGTAGACGTCAGCAACGCGGTGTTGTTCCTGATCTCCGATGAATCGCGATTTGTCACCGGTCTGCAGTTCAAAGTCGACGCCGGAGTGACGATCAACTAGAGGCAGAAGGAAGGAAACACGGTGGGTAACACGCTTAGCCTCGTGAACAGGGACGTTGCGTGCGATGGGTACGCATTACCCGCTGGCACATTCAGCCTCGTGACTACCTGTGCGGTCGAATGTGATTCCGGCGATTATGGTGACTAGCCGGCCCGATGACTGAGTCAACTGACATCGCCGCACTCCCGCAAATCAACTACGCCGATCTGCCAATGGCCGCTAACCGTAGTGCGGGGTGGGCCAAATTACGGGACATGGGCCCGGTGGTGACCGGTGAAGGTTGGTATTACCTCACTCGCCGTGAGGATGTACTTGCAGCACTGCGCAATCCGGGTCTGTTCTCGTCATCACGAGACTTTGACGACTTCATCAGTCCGGTACCGCTGATACCGCTGGCATGTGATCCGCCCGATCACACCCGATACCGCAGAATCCTGCATCCGTTCTTCAGCCTGCAGACGCTCGGGGCGGTGCTACCGTCCCTTCGCGCATCCGCAACCTGCACGTTGCCGCGGCTGCCGCTGAGGATCAAAGCCGGCGCCAAGTTGTAATGCTGTCAAACGCATGAAGGAGAAGAAGTGATCATCAAATCGAAGGAGGAGCAGTGACGACGCTCGAACAAGGTCACGCAGTGACGACCACGTCGCCCGTTGACAAGAAATATCGCGTAATCCAATGGGGCGTAGGCAACGTCGGAACGATAGCGCTCCGTCATTTTGCCCATAACCCTGCCTACGAACTGGTTGGGGTGCTCTGCAACCGTCCGGAGAAGGTCGGCAAAGATGCCGGCGAACTCTGCGGCAAGGCGCCGACCGGCGTGTTCGCCACCAATGGCAAGGAGACAATCGAGGCACTGGACGCCGACTGCGTCTTCTATGCACCGCTCTGGTCTGACCCCGATGAGGTCTGCCGTCTGCTGCGCGGAGGCAAGAACGTCGTCGCATCGGGTGGTGCATGGTGGTACCGAACCGAACACAGCCAGGCGGATATCGACAAGATCCACGCAGCGTGCCTCGAGGGCGGCACCTCGTTTCACGCCGGCGGTGTCAATCCCGGTTTCGCAGGAGACCTGCTCGTCCTCACGCTGGCCCGAATCGTCAGCCAGATCGACACCATCCACATCTACGAGGTGGTGAACTTCGGCAGGGACACCTTGAAGTACCTGTTCGAGATGGGCATGGGCAGCGATCCCGCCGGGTTCGAGGACGGCCCGAATTTGCTGGGGCAAGCATGGCCATTGTTCGCCCAGTCGATGGCCATGATCGTCGAGGGAATGGGCAAGACCGTCGACAGGTACACCACCGAAGTCGAGCTTGGCGTCGCCACCCGCGACATCCCCTTCGAGGGCGGAGAGACAAGTGACATGCCAGGGTTCAAAGGCGTGATCAAGAAGGGCACCGTCGCCCGCCAGCACCACAAATGGACTTCGTGGGTGGACGATAGGCCGCTCGTCGTCTTCCACGAGATCTATACGATGGACACATTCGATGCCATTGAGCCGCAAGAGGATTGGCCCCAGCACTACCACTACCGCATTGTGATCGAAGGTGATTCATCCACCGAGCTGATCCTGCAAGGGGCTAAGGATCCAGACGGCGGCTACGCGTTGCCCGGCTACACCTGGACCGCGATGGGCCCCGCGAACGCGATTCCCGCTGTCGTCGATGCCCCGCCAGGGTTCATGAGCCACAACGAACTCGGCTTGATGCCGCTACGCGGCGTCATACGCCCCTAGCGTTCCGTGGAACGCCCGCGGTGCTGGCGCGACAGCGTTCGGCGGTTAATCGTCAGCGTGGATTGTGCAGCGTGACGATGTCATCCGACCGGCCACTGCGGGCAGATGCTGCGCGCAATGCCGACCGCATCCTGCGCGCCGCCCGAGACGCGTATGCGGAACTGGGACCCGATGCCCCGATCGACGTCATCGCGCGACGCGCGGGGGTGGGCGAACGCACTCTATGATGCTCGACGCGATCTCCACTGCCGAGCGCCGCGAACTACCGATGGCGGTCCGCATCCAATATCCCGCGAGCCCCGAGATCTGGCCGATGTGAACGCGACGCCGACACGTTTGATTCATCCGATGCATCATCCACACTCGTTGAGTCCTTGAGCCGAGCCACTCGGAATACTTTGTGGGACAACTAATTATCGGAGCATCCCGCGCGCGGCATCGGCGAAGAATTGAATCATGCTGCACCGCAACATGCTTCAGAATAGTGAGTCAGTTAGGTTGGCATAACTGAGTTTTATGGGCGCGGCGGCAGCGTAGTCGTGATGATAGAGGTGCGGAGCGTGTGGTTTGAGAAACCTGCAAACCGCCTTCTCAGTCGGGCTGCCTCGGTCCACGGCGACGCCTTAAGCATGTTGATGCCATCAACACCTTCGGCGTATCCGCAGGTCGTTGGGCGTCGTTTCACGCTGTTTCGCGTGCCCGGAATGGGCGTTTCTGCAGCTCAAGGCAATTTTTGGGCTGGGTTCGATTCCCGGCAGCTCCACACAGGAAGGCCCTGATCTGGAACAACAAGTCAGGACCTTTCGCTTTCCATGGGTTGAGTCGTGGGCCCGCAATTTTCGATCACGACGGCGCGCTGGGACGTTCATGGTTGCGCAGTTCTTTGATGGCATGATCAACAGTTGTGTATCAGAACGGTCGGACATCTTGTGACGTGGTGTCCATCCTTCTTACGGGTTGGCGAAAACAACGACGCCGTCGTGAGGCAGGCCTCGGGCCGCGCGTAGCGACAATCACCCCCTTTCCTTCACACGGCGTCGCGTTGTGTCCGAGCTGAACCGGCGCCGTTTACTCGGGGCGCTCTCCGCCGCAGTTCTTGGAGGTATTTGCGGTACGGGCGCGTCGCGCGGCGTCCTCGGTGGAGCACCGCAAACCCCAACGGCCGCCGCCGCTGCCGTCGCGTCGCCACCCGGAGGGGGCGGCGAGGTCGTTGCTGGTGCGCTGTTGCCGCCGCCCGCGCCCAGCGTGCGGGTACCGCTGCCAGGTGGCGGCGTGCTCAACAAGCTACCCGGGAACGGCAATCTGTTGGCGCTGACCGTTGATGACGGCGTGAACACCGACGTAGTGCGCCTCTACACGGAGTTCGCCAGAGATACCGGCGTCCGGCTGACCTATTTCGTCAACGGCACCTACCGCTCGTGGACCGACAACCTGGCATTGCTGCGGCCTTTGGTCGAGTGCGGCCAGATTCAGCTGGGCAACCACACCTGGTCGCATCCGAACCTGACAAAGGTGCCAGCAAGTCGAGTGGCGCACGAAATCACCCGCAACGACGAATTTTTGAAGAACACCTTCGGCGTGGACGCGCGACCGTACTTTCGGCCTCCCTACGGAAAACACAACTCGGCCGTTGATGCGGTGGCCGCCGATCTTGGCTACACCGCGATCACGCTGTGGTCGGGCTCGCTGTCGGATTCCACCGTGATCACCGAGGACTACATCGTCCAAATGGCCCAGCGGGCCTTTACTCCCCAGGCGATTGTGATCGGACACCTTAACCACCTGCCGGTCACCCACGTGTATGGGCAACTCCGCGACCTTATCCGCGCTCGCAACTTACGGACCGTGACCTTTGAGGATGTCTTCGCCCATTAGGCGAGGCAACGCACAATCACTCCATCCAGGACCCCAACCGTAGCCCGGTCGGCAACCTGGGCCATTTGGACTAAGGCGGCACCACGACTTGTCGAGAACTGTTTAATGCGCTTGACGCCGTCGTCACGACCTGAAACGAAACCGCAGGTAACGAGCGGGAACGAAGCGGAACGAAACGCCGCGAACCGGCAGCTCGGACGCCAAAAGCCCTGGTAGAGCGTAGGGTTCGATTCCCGGCAGTTGCTCCGAGAAGGACGCTGGACAGGGCCAAAAGCCTTGGCCAGCTTTCCTTTTCATCAACGTCCCCCGGATCGGTCCGGAAGGCTAACCGTTGGGGCCAATGACGAAACAGCGCCCAGCCCTGGTCGTCAGTAAGACCTCCTGCACCGCTGATCCGTCGATGCCGGGGAACTGAATCTGATCATTCAATTGACCCGGATCGATCGCGGCGATCTGGGACGCGGCGGTGCCGTCCTTGAGGCGAACGTCGGCGGTCACTCGCTCGCCGTTAACTTCGTCGGGCGACTCGCGGAAGTAATAGACATTGATCCCGGAGCCTGACGTGTCGATAGCCCAACCATCGCGGTAGTAGCAGGCTGGGTTGCCTTCAGCGTCCGGGGGCGGCGGGGGACAGATCGACAACCCGACGCAGGACGCGGTCGTGCTGGGAGCGGCAGTCGCGTCGGGCGCGGCTGTGGCCTCGGCACGAGTCGTGGTTGCGGCTGGCTGTGGGGTTGTTGAGCTCGCTGTGGCGGCTTGCGGCGGCGAAGGTGACGACGACGAGCACGCAGCCAGACCGAAGACGGCAGCGAAAATTGCCCAGGCGTTCACATTTGGCACGGGAGACCACGCATCGATGTAGTGACCGAAAAACCGTGATCGATGAACCGGGTTCCCGGTATGTCGTTCACGTTCGCTCGGCCGTCATGCCCATTTCGATCCAGCCCTGGCACGGGCCGCTCAAGATGTCGGTGTGCATGACGCCGGCAAGCGTTCCGTTGGCTTGGGGCGTGTAGCGAACATTGGATCGCGCCGGACTCCATTGGATGGTGGTGTCGTGCATCATGCAGTCCCACTGGAACTCGCTGACTTGCGTCCAGGACGACCCATCCCACGTGAATTGCACGGGTTGCGGAACTGTCGGATTGCTGGGCGGAGGGCCGCTAACGATTGTGGCGACGCACTTTCCGCTCGTGCAGCTCGAGCGGAACCCATAGGTCTCGGTGTGCTGCCCCTCAGGATCACCGGCCGCCATGCTGGTCCCATCCTTTGGACCAACCATGAAGGTGATCGCGTACTCGCCGTTCCAGGATGGATTGTCAGCGAAGGCAGTTGGGGCAAGTGACAGGGCGATCGTGAGCGGCGCGGCGCACAAACCGACGAGACTCCGCAGACGGTCTGGGGCCATAGGGTTCTCCTCTCGGCCCGCAACGGCTGTCGAACTAGGATGCCCCGACACGGCCGTGGATGTACACCCCACCTATACGTTGCCACCGCTGGTTGTTTCGCTTGAGTTCGCGCCCCTGTGCAGCGAGGCGCACGTGTCGGCATAGCAAACGGATTGGCGATTCTTGGCCTTTCATCGTCGGAGTTGAGTAGCATTTGTTTGCTACATCAGCAAAGCAGGTGCGCGGAGGAAGGCAACATGACCACGAAAGTCAAGATCGTCACCGCATTCTCGATCTGGGCTGTCGTCATAACGGCTCTCAGCGCCTTTGCTGGTTTTGCTGCGCGCGCAGACGATTTGGGGGCCGCAATCTACAACGGCGTCAACCAGCTTCGTCAGACATGCGGGGCGATCGGCGATGACCCGCGTTTGACGGTCGCCGCGCAGCGGCACGCCAATGACATGCTGATGAACGGTATTGGCGGCGGCCACATCGGTTCGGATGGCTCTTCACCCCAGGCGCGTATCGCCGATGCGGGCTACACCAGGACCGGCAATACGAGTGAGATCGTCTACTGGGGCACCGGATCCCATGCGACTGCGAGCGCAGCGCTCGACGTATGGATGGACAGTGCTGTACACCGAGCGATCATCCTGGACTGCAAATTCACCGCAGCCGGCTTCGCAATCGCATGGGACGGCAACAAGATGATCGCCGTCGGTGACTTCGCAGGTCCTTAAACCGAGCTGGGCCAAGCTGTTTTCTTTTTCATCACTTCTGTCACCTAGGCCTGCACGACCCGTGGCCTGGGTGGCCTGGCTTTTCGGTCGGTCGCCGCGCGGATGTAGTCCCCGATCTGGCGCAGCGACCGGGTGGCCTCCGGCACCATCGGCGTGGCGAGCTGGAACACGTGCATTTGGCCGGGCCACACCCGCAGCTGGACGGGTACTCCCGCTGCGGCCAGCCGCTGCGCGGCGAGTCGGGCGTCGTGCAGCAGGACCTCGGAACCGGATACATGGATCAACGTGCGGGGCAGACCGGCCTCGATGTGGTCGAGCGGTTCGTAGATCTCCTCGGGGTGCCCGTCCCTGATGTGACGCTGGGCCGCGCTGGCAATCAGGTCGACGAATGCGTCAAACGCCTTGGCCGGGAACATCGCATCGGTGCCGATGTTCGGGTGTGCCTGCTTGGGGGCCTTGGTGATCTGCATCAGCGGTGACATGCAGACGATGGCCGCGGGTTCCTCACCTTCGTCGAGCAGCCTCTCGGCCAGCGCGAGTGACAGGTAGCCTCCGGCGGAGTCGCCGGCAAGAACGATCTGCTCAGGCCCGTAACCCCGCCTACGCAGCCACCGGTAGCCGTCATAGCAATCGTCGATCGCCTCACCGATGGAATGCTTGGGCAGCATCCGGTAGTTCATCACCAGCACGGGGGTATCGGCGTACTCCGACAACTTGGTGACGAGCCGGTCATGGGTGTTAGCGCCACAGGTCAAGAAGGCGCCACCGTGCATGTACATCACCACGCGCCGGGTGCCGTCGGCAGTCAGTACGCCGGCAGCACGGATCAATCGCGCAGTGCAATGCGGCAACCGAATCGTCGCGCGAACGCTGCCGGGTGCGGGCGTCACGGCTCGAGCGGCGAAGTCGACGAGGCCCCATGGCCACGGCACATCGAGGAGATAGCTACCAATTGTCAGGGCTGGCCGGATGGTAAGCCGAGCGGCGAGCCAGGCGAGCCGGCCAGCGACGCTCGCGTCAGCCTCCACGATTTCCCGAACCATCCCTGCGCCCCGCCGATCGAACATGACGGACGTTCGCCGACGAGCCGGACCGGCAGCGTGTTCGTCGATGCGTTGATCAACGCGCTCACAGTCGGCAATGTCCGCGTCCGATCGGTCGCGTGCGGCACGCCCCCCGCTCAGTGACGATTGTGGCCTGCGTCGATGGCCTGGTCGCGGCGTACATTCGGCCTCCAGTAATGGATGAGGTGACATACCGCATATCGCACTCTGTCGACTATCGCATACTGTTCGTATGTTTAACAACGCTTTCAGCAACTTCCAGTATTGGAAGTGCGCGGGGGCCTGTCGCGACGCAGTGCATCCGCACGTCACCTGGCTGTGCCTGCCCGATCAGTCGCGTTTCGCCTCGTATCGCAGCAGAACCGCGCCGCACGGGAAGGTGCGGTTCTCCAACAGTCGCAGCGAGATCCATGACGGCAGTGCCGGGAAGAACGGGGTGCCGCCGCCCACGGCGGTGGGCGTGACCACGATCCGGTACTCATCCACCAGTCCGGCCTGCACGATCGGTGCGGCCAGCGTCGCGCCGGCCACCTCCAGCCTGCCATCGGTTTCGGCTTTCAGCTTCGTCACCACCTCGACCGGGTCGCCGCGTTCCAGGCGGGCGTTCCAGTCAACGGACTCCAGGGTGCGCGAGAACACGACCTTGGGCATGTCGCGCCAGATGTGCGCGAAGTCGACGATCAGAGGGGTGGCGTCCGGGGTCTTGTCGGCGGTCGGCCAGTACGCGGACATCAGTTCGTAGAGCCGCCGCCCGTAGAACGATAGGGCGGTCTCCCGCTCGAAGTCGTTCCAGTACTGGTGCAGTTCTTCGCTCGGATCGGACCAGTCGATGTTGCCTCGTGCGTCGGCGATGTATCCGTCCACCGACACGTTGAAGCCATAGCTGAGTTTGCCCATGCAGATCAGACTGCACCGGAGGGCAAACCTCATCGCGACGCCACACGAGACACCGTCGAATCCTTGCGGATGGGCGAGCGTCAGGCGGCCCCTTCGTAGTTGACGAATCGGCCCCGCTGGTTGTTTAGCTTGAGTTCGCGCCCTGTGCAGCGAGGTGCAGGTGTCGGTATAGCAAACGGATTGGCGATTCTTGATCTTTCATCGTCGGAGCTGATCTGCGCTGTCGTCATAACGGCTCTCAGCGCCGTTGCTGGTTTTGTTGCGCGCGCAGACGATGTGGGGGCCGCAATCTACAACGGCGTCAACCAGCTCCGGAGCGATCGCCGAGGCGTAGATGGCCGAAACTATGCGCGAGAAATCATCGATCCCGACCACTGCCGGCTCTCCCGGTGGTCCGCTGAAATCATCGCTAAACCCCTTCTTTCCTTGGATTCACAGGGGGATCACCTGTGCACTTGTTGGGAATCTTATCGATTTCATCCGTTCGGATGAGGCCACGAACCGGTTTCAGGGCGTCTTCTTACACACACGCTCAAGGCGACAGAACTCAGCCCCGACGCAGCGGCTGGAACCGTCTTTGCTAGCAAGCGCCGCAATGGCGGGGCCGGGCAGCGCCCATGCGCGACAAGGAGATCCCCTCGTGACCGAAAGTCTTCCAAGGATCGAGCGACACATCGCGGCGGCCACCGAAATGCCGAGTCCCCTCAACCGGTCGGGCGTAGCACCGGCCGACTCCGGAGAGGGGCGCGCTGGCATCGAATCCGTAGTGGAACCCGCGGTGGCGGAGGCGCCGATTCTGATCACCGAACAAGAAGTGCTACTCAGTACGGCGGCCGCAGTGGCGGTTCCGAGCAAGAAGACCGTCGAGCAGCGGATCGCGCTGCTACGCCTGGGCCGCCCGCGTTCGACGGCCAATGAACGCGCCGCGAAGCATAAGCACTATCCGCACCACTACGTATTCCTCGAGCAGGCCCTGATGGCGAGGGAGATGGAGAGGTGTTAACCGGTCAGCCGAACCCACCGCCTGTGTGACGAACATCGAAACATCTGATGCACGAAAGGAATTGAACATGTCAGACCAAGAACAAAAGAACATCGAGCTCGTCAAGAAGGGCTACGAAGCCTTCTCCGCCGGTGACGGCGACACGATGATGAGCCTGTTCGACGACAACATCGAGTGGGTCCAACCGGGCGAGAGCACGATCAGCGGTAACTATCACGGTAAGGCCGAACTCGGCGAGCACCTCAGCCGATTGGCCGCGAAGTCGGTGACGGTGAAGCTGAACAGGTCGCGGCGGGGTAGTAGGACTGCTTGTCCAGCGAGGGGTGACGCTGCTGGGAATAGGGTCGGCCCGCCATCCCGCTTGAGGCGGCGGGCCGACTCGCCAGAAGGGACTTAGTCGATCAGCGACTGCGTGCCGAGAACGGTTGCAAGGGTGAGGCGCTCGGCGTCTTCGGTTCCGGGTTCGGCGGTGAAGATCATGATCCGCAGATCATCGGCGGCGACGACTAGGGTGTCGCAGTCCAGCGTGATGTGGCCTACGTCGGGGTGGTCGATCGTTTTGTGCCTGCCTTGGTCTTGGTGCGGCTCGAAGTTGCCGCCCCAGAGTTCAACGAAGCGCGGGCTCAGCGCGGCGAGTTCGCGGATCAGTCGCTTCAGCCTTGGATCGGCGGGGTAGCGGGCGGCGGTCAGTCGCAGGTCGGCGACCAGTCGGGTCTGTTGGTCGGCCCGCTCCTCGGGGGTTTGGACGGCGCGGTTGCCCGGGCCGATCAGGTGGCGCCAGATACTGTTGCGTTCGATTCCCCGCAAGCTCGTGGTCGGACCCATCAGCGCGTCGTACGGCGCGTTGGCGATGATGAGCGTCCAGGTGGCGTCGTAGACGGCGACGGGGGTGTTTGCCAGGCGGTCGAGGAGGCGTTGCACGCCTGGCGTGATGCGCGACGACACCAGGTCGAGCCCGGGCGGGGTGTGTCCGGCTAGCCGGAACAGCAGGTCGCGCTCGGCGTCGGTGAGACGCAATGCGCGGGCCAGTGCCTCCACGACTTGCGCCGAAGGCGAGGTGGCCCGGCCCTGTTCGAGCCGGGTCAGATAATCGACGGAGATTCCGGCCAGCTCGGCGAGCTCTTCGCGGCGCAGCCCGGTCGCGCGGCGTCGTCTGCCTTGGGCGACTCCGACCGACGCGGGAGCGACACGGTCACGCCAGTGACGCACGGTCGGGCCGAACTCCCAGGAATCCATTCTTCAACTGTGCACCACGCCGCAGCGGTTGTCGTGGCCCTGGCGGTCCTACGACAACGTGACTACTGCCTAACCGTTCGAGGTTGGCCGAGACTCGGTGCGGTCGACAGTTGTTGGTGGCTGAAGGAGAAGAGATGTCGAATTCGTGCGGCGGCGCCGGGACGGACCGCAGCGAGAAGATCGCATTGACCAACGTGCGCGTGTTCGATGGGCGGGAACTTCGCGGGCCCACCACGGTGGTCATCGAGGACGGGTTCGTGGGCCGGGACTCCGCAGGCGCGCGGATCACAGACGCAGGCGGCGCCACCCTGCTGCCGGGATTCATCGACGCCCACGTTCACCTCCTGAACGAAGGGCACCTGCAGCAACTGGCAGATTTCGGGGTCACGACGGCGCTAGATATGGGGGCCTGGCCGCCATCCATGGTCGACTCCCTGCGCCGCAGGACCGGTATGGCGGACATCCGCAGCGCAGGCATCCCCGCGACTTTCGCCGGTAGTACCCACAGTCACCTACCGGGCTATCCGGCCGGGGAATTGGTCGACGGTCCCACGGGCGCAACCCGATTCGTAGCCGACCGCATCGTCGAGGGGGCGGACTACATCAAGCTCATCGCCGACATCCCTGGACCTGACCAGGAGACCCTGGACGCACTAGTTGCCGCGTCACACGACCACGGCAAGCTCACCGTCGCACATGCCGTATCCACGGCTGCCCTCGACATGGCGCTGCAGGCCGGGGTCGACATGATCACGCATGTCCCTCTCGACCGCCGCCTCACCGAGTCCACAGCGGCTCGCGTACTCGCGCAGAAGTGCGTCAGCATTCCAACGTTGACGATGATGAAGGGCATCGTCGACCGGTTCGCCGCTGCACAGCCCGAGGGTGTACCGGCGGGTGGGCCGAGCTACGAGTCGGCTCGCGGCAGCGTCGCGGAACTGCACCGAGCCGGTGTGCCGATCCTCGCGGGTACCGACGCCAACGCCGGCGCCGGCATACCCTTCTCACCCCGCCACGGCGAAAGCCTGCACGAAGAGCTCGAATTGCTCATCGAAGCGGGCCTGTCGACCGTCGAGGCGCTGCGCGCGGCGACAGTCCTGCCAGCTCGATACTTCGGGTTCCACGACAGAGGCGTGATCGAACCCGGCCGACGGGCCGACCTCGTGCTGATCGACGGCGATCCCATCGCCGACATCCGAGCCACACGACAGATTCGGCGGGTCTGGTGCGCCGGTATGGAGCACCGGGTCGCCTTCGCCGCGTAACACCAGCAACCCATTTAGTCCCTCAGAGAGGTTTGATTCACATGAAAACAGTCGTAATGACAGGCGGCACCGGCGGTTTCGGGGCAATTGCCGCAAAGAAGATCTCCGACACACCGAATACGAAACTGATTCTTGGGGCGCGCGACACCAAGAATTCGCCGATCGACGCGCTGCCGTTGGATCTGGCACGTCTTGCCAACGTTCGGTCGTTCGGTCAAGCGCTCACGCAGAAGTTGGACGGCACGAAGGTCGATGTCCTCATCCTGAATGCCGGGGCACAGTTCGGAAATACCAAACACCGGACCGAGGACGGATTCGAATCAACGTTCGCGATCAATCACCTTGCCCACTATCTTCTGCTCAGGTTGCTCACGCCCAATCTTGCAAAGAACGCGACCGTCGTGATCACCACCAGCGATGTCCACGATCCCAAGATGAATCCTCTGGGACCAAAAGAGCTCGAGCCTGAAACACTGGCCCACCCGGATAACAAGAGCAAAGGATTCATTCCGGGATTCAGGGCTTACTCAAGCTCAAAGCTCTGTGATCTCCTCACTGCGCGTGCCTTTGAGGTCTCACCTGAGGCGCAGACGAATGGCATCCGAGTCGTCGCCTACAACCCCGGACTCACACCCGACACGTCGCTGTATCGCGCGTGGCCATGGTGGGCAAAGTTGATGATGGCATCGGCCGCTGCGGTTCGACCTCTCGCGGGCATCAACACGATCGAGCAGGCAGGAAATGCGATCGTCGATCTCGCGCTCGGAACGATTGCTCCTCCGACCGGCCGCATCTACGCATCACTGGTAAAGGGAAAGGTCACGTGGCCGGATCCCTCCGAACTGGCGCAAAGCGACACGGCGATGAAGGAACTGTGGGTGGAAAGCGCCTACATGGTCGGTCTGCCCGAACAAGCTTGACGAATACATGCTGGGGTGAGGTTCGGCGCCAGTCGCGGGGGTTCTCCCGCGGCCGGGAGCGCGGATGACCATTAGTTGAAGGAGGATCCGTGGAGCGTATTGAGCTCGCGACACCCGAGGGTTCCGTCGACGCCGTTCTCGCCAGCCCGGATGGACGCGGCCCCTGGCCGGGCGTGGTTGGTTGTGCACGACATGGTCTCCGCCACCAGCGGAGGACTACCGGGGATTATCGAGCGCGTCGGCGACGCCGGACACCTCGTGATTGCGCCGAACCTCTATTCGCGCGGTGGACCGATTCGGTGTGTGACCCGAGTCGTCCGTGAACTGAGAAGTTTGTCGGGCCGCGACGACGTGCACGCGAGCCGCGATTGGCTCATTGCCGACCCACGGTGCAACGGCAAGGTCGGCATTTTAGGTTTTTGCATGGGAGGAGGGTTTGCGCTGGTCATGGCGACGCATGGCTTTGACGCCGCGGCCCCCTTTTACCCGTCTTTTCCGGCTGATCGCTACGACGAAATTCTCGACGGAGCATGTCCCGTGGTAGCCAGTTTCGGCCGCCGCGATCCCGTGTTGCCGGGAGCCGGTCCCCGTCTGGAAAGGGGCTGACCGACCGAAGGATCACCCACGACGTCAAGATCTACGACGACGCCGGTCACACTTTCGCCAATCCCGATCCCGCTGCACCCCTGCTACGCATTGTCGGATTCGCCTACGACCAGGCCAGCGCCGACGACGCATGGGGCCGCGTCTTCACGTTTTTCGACGAACACTTGCAATAGTGTCAGCTTCGACGAGCCAACTAGACCCGTCCATCTGCCCACGGCGGAGAAAGAACCCCGTTCAGGACAACGGTGCTGCGCTTGGCGCGCGCTGATGCGCTCCTCTTCGATGGTCCACTGAGCGCACCTGCTGGGCCCGCCAGCGCCAAGTACCAGTGCTCCTCCGCACGGCCGTCGACGGTGCATTGCAGTGCGCCGGCCAGGGCGTCGTTGTCGGAGGCCAGCCAGCGAGTGTTGTGTTGGCGATCGAATTCGGCCCATGAGGGGACGGTGAATTCCTCGATGACAACTTGGGGGTCCTCGCCGCTGCGGTACAACCGCCAGCGGTAGCCGCCGGTGCGCGAGCGCGACCTGCCGACTTTGAGCATCGCCGCGGTGAACTGGCGGATTCGCTCGTCGGCGACGCGGTAGGAGTTCGAAATCAGCACCGGCCCCTCGCTGGGATCGGGCTGGAAAACCAGTGTCGGCGTGGGCCACGCGGTCGACGTCGTCAGGTCCAGCGTTCCGGTTTCGGGACGCAGCGGAAGCACGGCCACGCTGGCCGCTGTCAGGAAAAGCAGGGCGGCCGCCGTCAAGAGTGATTGCGCGAGCCCGAAGTGGGCGGCGATCAGACCCCACAGATACGACCCGAGTGCTTGGGAGCCGCTGAAGACCAGCAGATACACGGCCATGCCGCGGGCCCGCACCCAATGTGGCAGCGACAGCTGGAGGGCGGCGTTGAGTGTGGTCAGGGTGGCGATCCACGCCATGCCGCACAACAGCAGCAGCGGGATCGCCGGTCCGAACGGGCCGATGGCCACCACGATGAGGCCCAACGCGTAGGCGCCGGCCGACACTGCCAACACGGTATTGGTGGCGAATAATCTGCGGAGGTGCGCGATGAGCGCCACCCCGATAACGGCACCGACGCCAAGGGTGGCGAGCACCAGGCCGTAACCGCAGGAGTTCATCTGCCAGTGCTGTGCGGCCGTGACGGGCAATAACGCCCACAACGCTGAGGCAGGAAACGCGAACAGCGCCGACCGCAGGAGGATCCGCCGGGTGACCGGTCCGTGGCGGACCCACCGCAGTCCGGCCAGGATCGAGAGCCCGATGCTTTCGCGCTCACTCAGCGGCGCGCAAGCGGGCCGCTTCCAGGACCGCAACGCGACGATGATCGCCGCGAAGGACACTGCGTTGAGCGCGAACACCGTGGCCGTCCCGGCCGCCAGGACCACGACGCCGGCTAGGGCAGGTCCGATTGCGCGGGCCACATTGACCGTGACGCTGCCCAACGACGCGGCGGCCGGTATTTGTTCACGCGGAACGAGTTCGGGCTGGATCGCCTGCCACGCCGGGGCGGCCAGCGCTGAGCCACACCCGATGGCCACGGTGAACACCAGGAGCCAGACCGGGGTCAGAATCCCGGTGAACGCCAGTGTGGCTAGCACCGCGGCGGCGAGCACCGCATAGGTCTGAACGACGACGAGCAGCCGTCGCCGATCGAACAGATCGGCAAACACGCCGCCGAAGAGCCCCAGTACCAATGTCGGTGTGAGCGAAGCGGTTTGGACGAGTGCGATGACGGTCGCGCTGCTGTGGTGCTCAACCAGAAACCATTGGGCGCCGACGGTCTGCATCCACGTGCCGATGTTCGATACCAGCTGCGCGATGAACAAGTTGCGGTAAATCGGAATCTTCAGCGGCGCCAACGCTGAAGTCTCCCCGGGTGCAGATCTCACACCGTCGCTGCTCATGGTCACAGCCGTCATGCGCCGTTACTCCCTCAAGGTTCTGATCCTCGACCCCTACTAATAGCTCACGGGGTTACAACGAGGATGGTTCGCGAATGCTTCCTACTTCAGTTGTGTTCGAGGGCTGACGAATTGCCGCCGTGCGGCTCGCGGCTCAGCCTCATGCAGGTAGGACGTTCACGGTCTGCAGAAGGTTTCGACATAGCTCCGACGCGATGAGAGATCGCGATCGAATACCAGTCCAAGGGAAGACGCAGGGTGAGTAGGGTCGAGCCGTGATCCATGAAAAAGCCGGGCCATCGACCCCGATCTTGGCGCTGGTTGCGGCGTCCCGCGTCGCCGTGGGAGCGGTGATGATTCTTGCGCCGAGCCGGATCTTTTCGCCAGGATCCGGGACAGAGACATTACTCATGCGGACCATTGGGATCCGTGATGTCGTTCTCGGCTCCGGTGCATGTGTGGCCTGGGCACGCGGCGAGCGAAGCGAGTTGCAACGGTGGGCGACCGTTGGACTGGTGAGCGACGGAGCCGACTTTGTTACTGGCCTTCGCAGCAAGCCGCTGGTCGGTTCCAAAAGCGCGCTGATCGCCACGCTTTCCCCTGTGCCTTTTGTGGCGGCCGGGATCCTGGGTCTAACCCGCACCCTGACAAAGCGCTGACGCCAAGCTGCCTTGATCGAGCGGCGCTCAAGAACGAGCGGGAAAGACACCCTGGAGCGCAATGATCCAATTCAGCACGAGAGAGGGCTGACGGTTCTCATGCGCCGCGCCGCCTCCGGTGCTCCCGATCATTCCCGTGTTCATTTGCGCGTTTGCGGTACTCCCGTAGATTTTGCTTGCTGCGTCAGCCGGATAGAACCCGGTTGGCGCAGCCTCTTTCCCCCTGACCGAATCGCAATTCACCGAATGCGTGTGAGAGGGGATCTGGGTCGTATTGAGCGTCACCGATTCGGCTCCATACGTTTCTCCAACGACATAGCTCGACAATCCGGGACCTTGACCGGACGATACCGGCACGCGACCGCGCAGATCGGGCAGCGCGAAGGTGCTCACACCATCGCCGCCGTAGGCGGTTCCAAGCAGGGAGAATAGCGCAGCGTTTTGCGCTATCGACAACAGTTGGCCGTTGCAAAGCGCCCATCCAGTGGGGGCGAAGTCATACGGAACAAGAATCAACTGGCCTAAGAAAGGTTCCACGCCGCGATCATTGCGCGCTGTCCACGCGCAGAGAAAGGATGCGGTCCGCTCACCGGACCACCCAGGTCAGTCTCTTACCAGGGTTGAACTGCTTGGCGGCCGCCGAAGCTCGACCGGCAAGTACGCCGACATGAATAAGCCCAGTACGCTTCCACGGTGAACGCGATCGACCCGGACAAGCTCAACACGTGCCTGACGGTGCTGGCCGAGGTCGAGTCTCTGCCGCCAGAGCATCCTGATGCTGTTGCGGTGCGACGGGCCACCGCGGGGATATTCAAGTCGGTGCGGAAAGCCCGCCGCCATGCGAAGCGCGACGCGGTGGCGGCCGCCGACCGCGCTGTCATCGCTGCCACAGCCACCGGTGCGCCGGGCCGCATCGACGACGAAACAGCTGGCCTGCCGCTGGTGTCCAATGTGGTCGGAGCAAGCGCGGGCACGTTGCTTCGCTCGCGAGCCTGCTACATCTGCAAAAAGCACCACACGGTGGTCGACGCGTTCTACCACCAGCTCTGCCCGGAGTGCGCCGCGCTCAACCGCGCCAAGCGCGACGCCCGCACCGACCTCACCGGCAAGAGCGCCCTGCTCACAGGCGGCCGCGCCAAGATCGGCATGTACATCGCGCTGCGACTGCTCCGCGATGGCGCGGACACGACGATCACCACCCGGTTTCCGAATGACGCTGTGCGCCGCTTCGCCGCGATGCCCGACAGCGCCGACTGGCTGCACCGGCTACGTATCGTCGGGATCGACCTGCGCGACCCCGCTCAGGTCGTCGCCCTCGCCGACACCGTCGCCGCGCGTGGCCCCATCGACATTCTGATCAACAACGCCGCCCAGACGGTACGCCGAGCCCCGGGCTCCTACGCTGCGCTCGTCGAGGCGGAGCGGACGCCGGCGCCAGAGCTTGTCGACGTGGTGACGTTCGATCGAGTCAGCGACGCGCATCCCGCGGCGCTTGCCGGCAGCCTCGCCGAGCACCAGGCACCGCACGCGGTGACCGAATTGGCCCTCACCGCCCGCAGCGCCTCTCCCGACCGGATCGCCGCCGGAATCGCTATCGACGCAGGTGGCTTATTGCCCGACACGGCATCCATCAACAGTTGGACTCAGCGCGTGCATGAGATCGACCCGATGGAATTGCTCGAGGTTCAGCTCTGCAATCAGACGGCGCCGTTCATCCTGGTGAGCCGACTGCGCCCAGCGATGGCCGCTTCACGTTCCCGGCGCACGTATGTCGTGAACGTGTCGGCAATGGAGGGGCAGTTCAGCCGCGCATACAAGGGACCGGGGCATCCGCACACCAACATGGCGAAGGCCGCGCTGAACATGCTCACCCGCACCAGTGCAACCGAGATGCTGGAGCAGGATGGCATCCTCATGACCGCCGTCGATACCGGCTGGATCACCGACGAGCGTCCACACCCGACCAAGCTGCGTCTCGCCGACGAGGGTTTCCATGCCCCGCTCGACCTTGTCGACGGCGCTGCCCGCGTGTACGACCCGATCGTCAGGGGTGAGTCAGGCGAAGATCTGTACGGCTGTTTCCTGAAGGACTATTCGCCGAGCAATTGGTAGTTGCGTTGCCGCGCAAGGCTATCCGGTGGTGTGAACGATCAGGATGTCGACTTTGGCTCGGCGGGCAACGGTATCGGGCACGGAGCCCAATAGCCGCCCGGCGACCGTGCCCAAGCCCAAGTTGCCGACGACGAGCAAGTCCGCGTCGACCTCCTCGGCCAGGTGCAGCAGGGCGCCAACGGCCGCGCCGGTGATCGACCGCTCTTCGATGTCGTGGGCGCCGGCGGCCTTTGCTCGCTCGCGGGCATCCTGAAGGATCGCGTACACCGCCGCGCTGCCATGCATCTTGTAGCTCGCGCCTCCGAGGCTGTCGACGCCCGGGGCGTTGCTCACTCGATCGGGGGCGGGTGGTCGTGACCAGCCGCCCTTTTCCGACGTGTCCAGATGTGCGCTGGCGATGATCAGCTTCGCGTTGATTTGCGCTGCGAGCGCGCCTGCGCGGTCGACAGCGCGAAACGACGACGCCGAGCCGTCCGTTCCGACGATGATCTTGCGGTAGCTCATGCCGCCTCCATCGATTGTCAACGCCGACAAGAAGACACTATCGGCCCGGCTTCTGATTCGGAGCGCATTCGTCTCATCCCGACCCATCCGCTCCGGCAAAAGAACCGCTGCTGGTCTCAGCACTCTCTCATTGCGGTGGGTGTCGCGGACGCGGCGCACGAAGTAGCGTGCCGTCGTGAGGGTTTTGCTCGTCGAAGACGAGGCACGATTGTCGGCGACTCTTTCAAAGGGGTTGAAGGCCGAAGGCTTCGTCGTCGTGTCTGTCGGCACAGGCGTCGAGGGCCTACACGAGGCGACCGAGAGTGACTTCGACGTTGTGGTTCTCGACATCATGCTCCCCGGCCTCAGCGGGTACGAGGTGCTGCGTCGCATGCGGGCGCAGAGGGTGTGGACACCGGTGCTCATGCTGACCGCCAAGGACGGTGAGTACGACGAGATCGATGCGTTCGACCTTGGCGCGGACGATTATCTGACCAAACCGTTTTCGTTTTTGGTGCTAGTGGCGCGACTGCGCGCGTTGGTGCGTCGCGGCGCTCCGGAGCGACCGGTCGTCTTGACCGTCGGTTCGCTGTCTCTGGACCCGGCCGGACGAACGGTCGAACGTGATTCGACCCCGATCGGTCTGACTCCGCGTGAGTTCGGGCTGCTGGAATTCCTGATGCGCAACAAGGGCATCGTGGTCACGAAGACCGAGATCCTCCGCAACGTTTGGGATGCCCACTACGAAGGCCCCGACAACGTCGTCGAGGTGTACGTCGGTTATTTACGTCGCAAGATCGACGTTCCGTTCGGCATCAACACTATTGAGACGATCCGTGGTGTCGGCTACCGGCTGCAGGGGCCGGTGATTTTCACTGCAGGTTCGTTGTCCCTCGATCCCGCCCAGCAGACGGTCGAACGCGATTCGACCCCGATCGGTCTGACTCCGCGTGAGTACGGCTTACTCGAATTCCTGATGCGCAACAAGGATGTCGTGGTCACTAAGGCCGAGATCTTGCAGAACGTCTGGGATGCCCGCGACGAAGGTCCTGACAACGTCGTCGAGGTGTACGTCGGCTATTTACGTCGCAAGATCGACGTTCCCTTCGGCACCAACACTATTGAGACGGTCCGTGGAATCGGCTACCGATTGCTCTGTTGAGGTAGTTTCACGATCACTGTGGTTCCACCGCAGGCCCGGTCGTCGATCTCAACGGTGCCGCCGTGCGCGGTGACCAGTTCGGCGACGATGGCGAGGCCAAGTCCGCTACCGCCGCTGCTGCGGGCGCGGTCGGAGTCCAAACGGACGAACCTTTCGAAGACTCGCCTTCGTTCGGCGGGAGCGATACCGGGGCCGTCATCACTGACCGTGACTGTGGCGAGACTGTCTTGGCTGCCAACGGTAATGTCGACGCGCGATTTCGCATGGCGGACAGCATTACTCACCAGATTGCGGATCACCTGCGACATGGCGGTCGGGTCACCGATCAAAGGCGGTGAACAAATGTCGGTGTGGATTGCGCATCCGGCGTCGCGGCGCGCTCGATCCGCCTCGACTTCGGCGATGTCACCAAGGTGCACCGGCTCGCTGCGCAGCATCAGACTGTGTTCGTCGGCGCGTGCCAGCACCAGGAGATCTTGGATCAGCGTGCGCATACGGTGTGCCTCGGGAAGCAGGGTGTTGATGGCGAGGTCGGCGTCGAGCAACTCGGGATGGGCTTCGGCGACCTCCAAGCCGGAGATAATGGTGGCCAGCGGGCTGCGCAGTTCATGCGAAGCGTCACCCACGAATCGCTGTTGGGCGCGATGGCCGGCTTCGAGGCGGGAGAGCATTTCATTCATTGTGACTGCCAGAGCGGCGATTTCGTCGCGACTGGTCGGTACGGGTACTCGCTCGGCCAAATCTGACGTGGAGATCTCGGCCACTCGGCTGCGGATCACGTCGACCGATTGCAGTGACCGGCGCACGAGCCAATAGCTTGCAGTTGCCGCCACCGCGACGATGATCGGGGCGCCACACGCCAATAGCAGCGCGACAGTTCGCGCAGTCGCTTCGACCGCCTCGCTACCACCTCCGACAATCACCGTGTAGTCACCGGCGGGGGTTTCGACCCGTTGGCCGCTGACACGCATGTCGTCGTTGGGCACCGCGTTATCTGACATTCCACGGCGTAAGTGGAGTTCGAAGTCAGTGATCGGGACCAACGGCGTCTCAGGCGCCAGACCGGACCGCTGCACCACCTTGCCGTCAGGAGCGACCAGTTGAACCGCAACGACATGGCGGTTGGTGGCCAACAGGTCTTTGTTGAGTTCGCCGGTCGCATCGGACTGCAGGGCCTCCGCGATGTCACGCACTCTTCCCGCGGTCGCGTCGTCCACGCCGACCAACAGCGATCGGTACAGAACGGCATCCAATGCCGCACCTGCAAAAGCGAATGCCACCAACACGACGATCGCCGATACCGCGGCCGAGCGGGCCGAGATCCCGAAGTTGGCGGGGGACAGCAGACGTTTGAGCCCGCTTCGCCGCAATGACCAGACGGTAGACACCTGCACAGTGTGAATCTGTCGCGCTGTGGATCAGGTGAGAACGCCGCGATTCGCATTCGGCACGGTTCCGTCGCGCCCCGACGAGCCAGCGCCAAAACCTTCTCAGCGGCTTCTCAACGACTCCGTTTTACGCTGGCGCTCGCATGCTGAGAACGACCATCGTATCCGCCCGGCATGCAGGTAGTGGAATCGATTGCTTTGGAGTGTATTTCGCGATGGCAACTGTGAGAGCTGAATGCAACGCATCGGGTAGCCGATGAACGTCGAGCAATTGCGCCGCGTCCTCGCCGAGATCCCAGGCGATGTGCCAATCGTCATCGACGATTGCCAAATGGGCTGGATGGCTAACGCCGCCCTGTATTTAGCGCCGGCGCACATTGACTGCTGTATCTCGGGCAACTATCTCCGTGCGCAACATCGAGACGGTGCTGACAACTGTCACGCGCTGTTGATTAGCAGCCTCGGACAAATCGATCCGAACGTTGTGGATATCACTCCGCAGATTGCCCGGCCGGACGTCATCGATGTGGAAGCCGACATCCAGACATCGTGCGGATCCGGCAGCCGGTATGTCGCCGATCCTGCTACGCCCGAATTGCGCTGCGACGCGTCGTCAGCCCGTCCGGTTTGCGTCAAGGGTAAATCCCATGCGCTACAGGATGATTCCTTCCTTCTCCTGTCCAGCACGGATTGCTCTCCCGTACCAGGCGTTCAGGATGCGGGAACGATGACGTGACACGGCAAATGGTTTGGGCGCTTCAGCCGGACGATGCCGATGCCTGTCACACGCGATCGCTCGGCATGTGTGGTCGGGCTCGATCACTGAGGCCCAGCGAATTGGCCCACGCATCGGTGATGGGTGCTCTATCTGCGGCCATCGCGGTCATTGCGGTCGTTTTCCCGCACGCGGGGGGGCTGGGTCTGCTGGGTGCCGTGCCGATGGGTTTGCTGGCCTTTCGCTATCGGATCCGGGTTCTGATCACGGCGACCGTAGCGGCTGTCACGATCGCCTTCCTGGTCGTCGGCTTGAGCGGCATCGGGGCGGTTGCGCTCTGCGCCTATGTCGGCGGACTGGCTGGAATCGCTAAGCGCTGCCACCGCGGGACACCGACTGTTATCGCGGCCTCCTCGGGCGCCGGCGTCGTCATCGGCGCGGTGGCGGTGGCGGCGTTCACCGTCCTGACTCGGCTTCGCGAACTGGTGTTCCGTACGGTCACCGCTGCCGTCAATGGTGCGGCGACGATCATGTCGGGGGCGCCGCACCTGCAGCCCGTCGCCCAGGCGATCAAGCAGTACTTCACCGAGGCATTGAATTACTGGCAGTGGCTGGTTCTGGGATGCGCCGTCATCGCGATCATGGGAGCTTCGTTAATCGGTTGGTGGCTTCTCTCGCGGATGCTGGAGCGGTTGGGCGGCGTCCCAGATGTGCACAAACTGGACACGATGGGCCGCACCGGACCGGTCCAGCCTGTGCCGGTGCGACTGGACGAGGTAGGCCTTCGCTATCCACATACCGACTACGACGCGCTGCGCGCGGTCAGCCTGCAGGTGCGGCCAGCCGAACACGTCGCGGTCACCGGTGCCAACGGCTCGGGCAAAACCACGCTGATGTTGATACTGGCCGGAAAAGAACCGACAGCGGGCAGCGTCGAACGCCTTGGCGCCGTGGGTCTAGGTCAACGCGGTGGTACCGCCGTCGTCATGCAGCACCCGGAAAGCCAGGTGCTGGGAACGCGGGTCGCCGACGATGTGGTCTGGGGACTGCCCCCGGGCACGACAATCGATGTCGACCGGCTCCTCGGTGAAGTTGGGCTGGCCGGCTTTGCCGAACGCGACACCGGCGGACTGTCCGGCGGCGAGCTGCAGCGCCTCGCGGTGGCTGCGGCGCTGGCACGAGAGCCTGCGCTCCTCATTGCCGACGAGGTCACCAGCATGGTCGACCAGCAAGGCCGGGACGCACTGCTGCAGGTGCTATCTGGCTTGAGTCATCACCACCAGACCGCACTCGTGCACATCACCCACTACAACGACGAGGCCGATCACGCCGACCGCACAATCAATCTCAGTCATTCGCCGGACAACGCCGCGATGGTTGGCACCGCTCCTGCGCCCGCGCCGACCGCCTCTGCTGGCCACCAGACTCAATCACCGGTGCTCGAAATCGCATGCGTCGGTTACGAATACGCCAGCGGCACCCCTTGGGCGCAAACCGCGCTCCGCGATATCAGTTTCGTCGTCTACGAAGGCGACGGGCTTTTGATTCACGGCGGCAACGGCTCCGGCAAGTCGACGCTGGCCTGGGTAATGGCCGGGTTGACCATACCCACCACTGGCACGTGCCTGCTCGACGAACGCCCCGCCTCCGAGCAGGTAGGAGCTGTCGCGATGCAGTTCCAGGCGGCCCGGTTGCAGTTGATGCGCCGCCGCGTTGATTTGGAAGTGGCATCGGCGGGGGGCTTTTCGCCCGACGATCACGCGAGAGTGGCCGCAGCGCTGGCCGCCGTCGGCCTGGACGCCGAGTTGGCGAAGCGATCCGTCGACCAGCTCAGCGGCGGTCAGATGCGTCGCGTGGTTCTGGCCGGCTTGTTGGCGCGGTCGCCGCGGGTGCTGATCCTCGATGAGCCGCTGGCGGGACTGGACGCCGCCGGCCGGCGTGGTCTGGTCCGTCTGCTCGCAGACCGGCGCCGTGAAACGGGCCTGACCATCGTGGTCATTTCGCATGACTTCGCTGGACTGGAGGAGCTGTGCCCACGGACCCTGCATCTGCGCGACGGTATGCTGGAACCCGCGCCGGTCGAGGCGAAGCCAAGCGCCGTGCGGGCGCTTTCGCCGGCGAAGCATCCGGCCCGCCGCCCCCTTGTACTGCTGCGCCCGGTGCCCGGGTACTCCGCTATCCACAAGTTATGGGCCGGCACCAAACTTATTGTTGTCTTGGGGATTTCGGTGCTGCTCACGTTGTACCCAGGATGGGTCGCGATCGGACTTGTGGCAGCACTGGTTCTAGCGGGAACCCGGGTCGCCGGTATTCCCGGAGGTGTACTGCCATCGCCGCCACGCTGGCTGTGGGTCATGCTGGCCATCGGCGGCATCACGGTAGCGTCCGCTGGCGGCAGCCCGCAGATTCAGGTAGGCGCGATCACGCTCGGTCTGGGCGGCCTGCTGGAATTCCTCCGGCTCACCGCGTTGTCGGTCACGTTGCTTGGAATGGGCGCGCTTGTGTCGTGGACGACGAATATCGCCGAAATTGCCCCCGCGGTAGCCACTTTGGGTCGCCCGCTGCGCCTACTGCGTATCCCGGTCGACGAATGGTCGGTCGCGTTAGGGCTCGCTTTGCGCACCTTCCCGATGCTGATCGACGAATTCCGGGTGCTGTATGCCGCTCGCCGTCTGAGGCCCAGAGCAGAACCCAACGCTGGGTCCCGCATGAAGCGATTGGCTGCCGACATGATCGACCTGATCGTCGCGGTCATCACCGTGACGCTGCGCCGGGCCGACGAGATGGGCGATGCGATCACCGCTCGCGGTGGCATCGGTCAGATTTCGGCGACTTCTTCGCGGCCGAAAATAGCTGACTGGATGGCGCTTTCGATCGCCTCAGCGGTATGCGCGGCCGCTGTGGCATCGGCCCTGCTACTGGGTGCATAGGGCCGATTCAAAACCGCACCAGTGCCGACACATCTGCGAGCGCGCAATCGTCGATGCGCTCGGCAGCGCGGAGCAAGAAGTTGAGCTTTTCGATCCGCTCGCCCGACCGCGGCGCGCCGTTCTTTTGGAACGGTGCTGCCAAGCCGACCGCGAGGTCCATCACGACATCGTCGATGACACCACCCGAGCGGCCAGAAGGAATCGTCAAAATTGCGTTGTGCGAGGCATATTCGTAACAGTCCAGTGCCTCGGCGATGGTGCCGACCTGATTGGGTTTCAAGACGAAGCCGTCGACGGCGGAAGCCTTCACCGCGCGCTCCAGTCGGTCGCGGTTGGTGACGATCAGATCGTCGCCAACGAGGATCGTGCGGTCAATGGACTGCGCTGCCTTCGCGAATCCGTCCCAGTCATCGCCGTCGAGGAGATCTTCGATGAACACCATCGGAAAATCCTCCGACAGCGCCCGCGCGTAATCGATCAGGTCATCTGATGTCACCTGGTTGCCGTTAAAGGCGTAGGTCTGAGCGCACTTGTCGTACACCTCGCTGGACGCACAGTCCAAGGCAAACGCCATGACGTCGGCACAACCCGCGCGTTCGACGGCCTCGGCCAGGATCTCCAAGACGGCTCGTGGGTCGCTGGACGGAGCGACATACCCGAACGATGATGCCATCATTGGCGCCCGGCCAAGTCTGGCCTCGAGCACCTCGCCCAGCACGCCGAACAAACTCACGCCTTTCTCCACCGCCGACTCGATGGAATCGGCTCGATAAGGCACGACGAGGAATTCGTTGAAGGTCTGGAAGATGTCGCCGTGGCGCCCACCGTTGATCATGTTGAAGCTCGGCGCCGGGACGGTGGACGGCGGTTCGAGTCCTAGCAGTGCTGCGACGTATGCGTATGTGGGTGTACCCGATGCCGCGGCCGCCGCGCGCAGCAGCGCGATCGAAGTGGAGTAGATCGCGTTTCCACCAAGCCGGCGTTTGTCCGGCGTGCCGTCGAGTTCGACCATGAGGCGGTCCAGGGACCGCGGGTCGTCGAGCTCGGCGCCGATGAGAACGGGAGCGATCTCGTCCGTCACGGCGGACACAGCGCGGTGCACGCTCAAACCGTTGTACTCGGCCCGGTCTGCGTCCCGCATGACGAAAGCTTCGTGCGATCCGACCGAACTGCCGGTCGGCGATGCACCGCGGCCGACATAGCCTGTGTCGGTGCTGATTTCAACCTCCACCAACGGCCGGGCCTTGCAGTCCAGCAGCTGGCGGGCTTTGACGGATGCGATCTTCGTCAACGTGCTGCCGACGCGTCGCGAGCAATCGTGAACATGAGATCGCCAGCGTATGACCAACCCGCTGAGAAGCCGCTGAGGTTACTTGCCTGCCTCGATTGCTGCGACTCGTGTGGCGGCGTCAGGCCCACAGAAGTGCTGGAGATCCACTCCGCCGCCGGCAAGCAGATCGTCGATACGGCGCTTCAGGTCGCCGGAGGAAATATGGGCGTACAGGTTCGCACCCGGGCATGATGTTTGGGCGAAGTCGCGATGGCCGGCCAATGTGCTGCTCGCGATACCGAAATTCTTCGCGGCCCACGCGAATGCGACTGCCGTTGAGTGCAATTGGGCCTCCGATACAGCCTCTTGATCGAAGTCGCCCTCGCAGAGCACCAGGAAATGACCCGTCGTATCGTAGTCGGTAGCGGTGTCGCCTGCGATCGCTGTATTCCGCAGTTCGTAGAGGTTGCCGTTGCGGTCGACGGCCATGTGATAGGCGATGTCGATCCAGCCCTTTTGGTCTTGGTGGTAGCGCTGGTCGTGCCGCAAACGGTCTGGGGCATTGCGGTTATCGCCGAGAACCACGGCTTCGTGGTGCAGGGTCATCCGAGTGACGGTGTGCGGCTTGCCGCCTGGGCGGGCAGGCCGCGCGCCCCAGGCGTCACGGCAGAGCAGCAGCGCCGAGGACGCTGCTCGGCTCTGACCCGAGCAGGCGCTGACTATCGACGCCGAGGCGACACCACTGGCCAGTCGGAGTAGTTGACGGCGGTTGAGCACACTCACCCGGTGAATATATCGGCGGGATTGAACAAAGCGCCCAGGTCGGCCAGCAATGAGCTGGCGGTTGTCTGCACCAACTCGGGCATGTTGGCCCACTCCGTCGTCGCGAGGGTGCCGAGTTGAGTGGGGAAGTCGTCGTTGGCGGTCAGAACTGCCGTCGCCAGATCGTCGCGGGCATTGAGCAGCCCGGCGATGATGCCGGTGTTCGGGTCGAGCAGCGTGTCGTTGACGAGCGATCCGAGCTGTTGAGGCAGCAACAGCGACAGCGCGGTCTGGCCAATTGCCAAGTCCACGGGCAACTTAACGTCGCTGGCCGCAAGCGGCAGATTGTTGAGAATCGCCTCCAGGCTGGTGACGGGATGACTGACGAGGTCATGTGTGACGCTGCTCCAGTCGGGGGCCAGCGCGGGGGTGAATCTCAACGCCAGGGGAGTGACCGGATCGCTGCCGAACACCGCGTCGAAATTGTCGCTCCCCATCACCCCTTGCAACCCGTGCAGCAGCAATTCTTGAAAAACCCAGCCTGGTTGGGCATGTTCGCGCGACACGTCCAAGGCGTAGTCGTAGGAGAAGACGCGTTGCGACATGTCGGCCGCGTACTCGGCGGGACTCATGGTCGGTGTGTCGGCAGGTAGATAGCCGGCCACGTCGGCCACCGGCACCAGTTCGGTCGTGACGGCCAGGCCTGTCGGATCGGTGCCGTCCGGGAGGTTTTCGAACCGGGCGAATATTTCGCCGCTGGTGACACCGCTGCTGTCCAACCAGTTCGTGACGCCCGGATTGGTGGCGCTCACGACGTAGTAGGTGTAGCCGTCGGGATCGGCGAACGCTGTGGTGTTGTTCAAGGTGGTCTGCGCCAAGGTGTACGGCAGCGCTGCGCCGAACACGTTCATCAGTTCGATCCCGCTATAGCCTGCCGCTACCTCAGGCACTTTCACGATCAGCGCTTCGCCGGAGTCCAGGTCGAAGTTGCCTCCCGAAACGTCTGCACTAGGTAAACCCGTTGCAAACACACTTGTTTCGGGTGCCAGCGGGCTCATGGTGTTGGCCGGAAGGTCGATACCGGCAACCTCGGCCAGGCTCATGTTCTCTTGGTTGAACGGTCCTACGATGTTGCTGAAGGCGGTGAACAACGTGGTCAACAACGAGTCGCCCGAGGTGATCTGGGTGCCGGACGCCCCGGTCAGCGCGTCGACGCCCGACACGTCCGCGCCGGGAAATATCCCGGTGCTCGGTATGGAGAAGAACGCCGGGCAGTCGGCCACACAGTGGATGCTGATGCTGCCGGGGCCTTGCGCCCAGTCGCCCAGCACGTCTCGAATCAACAGGGAGGCATCGCCATTCGTGGTGGCGTCGCTGTCGTTGATGAAATTGACCGCGTCGCTTGGCTCAGTCGGTCCGATGTCAATGGTGTATGTCCCGTCGGGATTGACGACGAGGTTGTGGTCGAGTTCCAGACTTTCCTTGCTGACTGCCGTCGAACCGGTGATCGCTTCGGTCGCGATGGCAAGTGCCTCAGTCCCTTTGCCGACGGTGCCAGTGAGCTCGTAGGTCGCGCCGGGAGCAAGGCCTGCGGTCGCGTGGTAGTAGATGTCGGGGGTGAAGAACTGGAAGTACTGCCGGGAGTCGGCGGCATCGCCGGCTACCGCCTCCGGGGACTGGAAAAAGACCCCGTTGAAAAGCTCGGTCACCCTGGAAAGCCCGGCCGAGAGCAGTTCATAGTTGGTGTTCTGTAGTCCTGTCAGCAGCATCGCGTCGCTGTCCGACGTGGCGAACGGCAGCGACGAGTCGTAGGCCACCGCCTGTTGCATCGCGTCCAGAAGTTGGTTCAGCGCCGGTTGAAATGAGCTCGACGATGAACCCAACAGCTCCGCCGCCCCTGATGGATCGGCGGTGGCACGCGGAGCCGTGATCAAGATCGACAGGGCGCCTGCCAACGCGATCGCCGCCACGCTCGCACGCTGAGGCTTCTTTGCCACTACGGCGCTCCCTCCTCCGGGACGCAGTTAGCCGAATTATTAGCCAAGCCGACGGCAAATAATCTCATTTCGCGAGTAGTCGGCCGTGCGAGGAGGTGAACGGCGCATCTTCGAGATGCGGGCTATGATTCTGCCCGCAGTGCCGCTGAGCAGAAGGGGATGGTCGTGGCCGATGAACTGAAAGCCGATTTGGTCGCGCTGAATCACGGCAGCAACCACATGCTCGACGCAGTCGGCGACGCCGCGCTGGAGTTCGCCGACCACGAGGACGGGCTTGCTGAAGCGGCGCCGGGGTGGGTCGGAACTTCGCAAGCGGCGCTCGGTCAACTGGCAGCTCACTGGGAGTCTCGGCACAGCCATCACAAATTGCAGGTAGGCGGACTGGGGTCGCACGTAGCTGACGCGATGACCCGTTACGCCACACACGACGACGGCGCGACCCAGACTCTCGGGTCCCTGCCGGGCTAGGTGGTGGCATGTGGCGCCACTGACTCCGTCTGACGTCAAGCGCTGGGATCCAGATGCGATCCACCAGGTGTTTCAAACGGCCAGCAACCGGGCGCAGACGCTGCAGCGACTCGGGGACAACCTCCAGCAGGTTCACAACGGTCTCAGTGACTGGCAAGGCGAAGCCGGTGACGCCTTTCGTGCCGATCTAGGCAAGACCCGCCGCGATATCGAGGCGGACGGCCAGGAATCCAGGCAGGTAGCGACCGCCGTCTCGGCCGCAGAAGCCGACGTGCGCGCGTGCAAGTCCGAACTCGATGCCGTTCAGCACGCGGCCGAAGCCAACAAGTGGACGATCACGCCGGACTGGCGAATTGACCCGGGTAACACCTTGAGTGGGCCCAACAGCGGCGCATTGGCCGTTGAGCTGCCCTTGCTGCAAGGTCAGCTCGATGCCGTGAAAGCGCACGCGCACACGGCGGACCACGAGCTGGCGACCGCAGTCCGTTCTGTTGTCGGTGACGCCCCAGCGGGTGCCGGCGCGCTCGCGGCAGGCGGCGGTCAACAGCCGCAAGGCCAGCCCGGCGGCCAGCCGAAGTCGTTGCGAGACATGATGCTTCCGGCCGGACCCGCTCAGGGCGGCCCCGGCGCCGGCGGACCGCCGAAAGGTCCACCAGTTCCGGCCGGCGCTGGGGGCGGCAAACCGCCGTCGCTGGAAGACATGATGCTTGGGCGCGGTCAGCCCGCCCATGAACCGCCGCCGCCGGGCAGCTTGCCGGATCTGCTGAGTCGGATGCCGCAACCCGGTGCACCCGGCGGCGCGCCGACGCCGGCCCAATCCGTGAACGCGCTTCGACAAATCATGATCGCCAAGGGAACGTCGCCGGATCAGGTGGAGGCACAACTCAATGCGATGTGGGCCAATGGTCAGCAATGGATACAAGACGGTGGCCCGCATTCCGTTCCTGCCCAGCCATCATCGCCGCCGCCAAAGCCGGGATTTGGCGACGGATTCGCTGACCACTGGTTTGGCTTTGAAGACGCGGTCCACCGACTCACCGGCCAAGAGGGCCTCGCGGCGATGGGCGATGAATGGGGCGGGATGGCGAAGGGGCTCGCGGGAAAGGCTGAGGAGTCCCTCCTCCTAGGACCGGTGGCGCCAGTGAACGACCTGACAAACGAGTTCAAAAGCTTTATGGACAACCCGGCTTACTACGCGGGTGGGAAAACTGCCGACGGTGCCATCGCTTTACCGGGAATGATGTTCGGTGGCGAAGCGGCGGGTCTAGGCAAACTCGCAGACATCGACCCCTACGCTGGATTGTCTCATCCGCCGAATTTGCCTGTCGGTTTCGATAATCCCACCGGTTACCATCCTTGGTCGGAGTCGGCGGCGCAGGATCTCTTTTCGGCGTTTGGGCAAGGAGAACCCACGGCAAGCCTCAACCAGCACCTTTCTGACATGGTCACTCATTACATCGGTGACAATCCGGATCGAGTGGTGCTTGGCAGATGGGATGGCCAGGACGGCGGGTACATCGGTGAGGCTAGAGGCAACGGAGGGATATTCTTCGACACCGGCGACCCGACCTGGAAAATGCTTGCCGAGGGCCTCGACACACCCCAGGAGCAAGATCTCGTCTGGCCGGTCAACGAGCAGTTTCTGCGCACTCAAATGGAGAATCATGTCGGACGTATCGATTACATGCTGGACACTGAAAAGTACGCCTCGCTCGAAGACATGATGCTCGGCCGCGCTGGGACTTATTCGGCTATGGAGGTGGATTTCCTGAGCAACAATGCCGCTGCATACGGATATGAACGGGTTGGCAACTCGTGGGTTTACGTGGGACGAGGTTGACAATGAGTGCCGAATTTTCTGCCGAGGTCGAAGCAATCGTGGGGCCGCTGTTGGAAAAACTCGGTTTTGTCATCGACGGGATCGATGACAACCCCGACAAGGGCGGGAGGCGGCAGCATATTGTGTACTACCGGTCAGCTGATTGCAAGATGCAAATTTATGAGTCGTCCCGGGAGGGAGAGACCAATTGCATGATCGCACCGCTGGACGCCCCTAACGCTTTCGGCTTGAATACCAAGAAGTGGCAGTTCCTTACGCGATTTTCGAAACGCCCTGACCTGCCACTCGCGGAATTATCTGCGCAAGCTAGAGCTGACTACGTGTCTTATGCGAATCCACTCGAATGGGTACGGGATCGGATTCTGAAATATTATGAGTTAGCACACGTAGGCATTCTCGAAATGTATGGCGCAGAATAACTCTTACCGACCTCTTCCTTCACGCTCGCTATGCCGATTTCTGGCAGATCCGCTGTCGGTCAGCGGCGCGCCACCTCACCCCACCTGTTGTGACACCGCCGAATCTGGGTACAGGGTTCGGCATGCAGCGCCCCGACACGATCATCGAGATCCACCGCGAACGCGTGCAGGACCAAACCGTCGAGATGTTCGGTGGCGACAAGTACACGGAGTCCGTGGACGGCACCGGTTACTCCGCGACCGCGACGTTGGATCTCACGCTCGACCGCGTCTGGTTCATCTTCGACGCGCAGCAGCGGCTGTGGCAGGAGATGACGGACAGCGAAATCCATGACCCGTTAAGGCATTTCGCGATCGACCTGGTGATCTTCGATTCGAAGATCACCATCGACTCGGTGAGCTGCATTCCGCTGGCGTCGCTGCCGCCCGCGACGATCACCATTCCAGACGGTCCGCGCGCCGGCGAGTCTCGCGAGATCCCCTACAACGAGATCCCGCTGTTCGGCCGCTTGACGGTTCACGATCAACTCCAGCCGAAGGAGATCGAGCGCGGCAAGCAGACGATCGCTCTGGATTTCACTGAGCAGGACGCTCCGACGCTGCTGGCTGCGCCGACAAAAGACGATTACAGCCCACAGTTGTTCGGTTCGGACGTCGATCGTCGTCCGGACGGCAGCATCGCCTTCACCGCACAAGACCCGCGGATCAGTTGGGAACTCGACTACGCCGAGGCGCACTGGATCACCCACAGCATTGCCGGCGAGTTGCTGGTCAACGCCGAGAAGCTACAACACCTCGGCTTGTCCGACGACGAGGCGAGGATCAAGGTGCTCGACTCGCTGGCCGCCCAGATCTCCGATGCGGTTCGCCCCAAGCTCGCCGAGATGGGCGAGGACGGCGTCATGGACCTGATGCCGACTCCGTTGGATGTGGATCCACAGTCGCAGGACGACGACACCGTCAAGGACCTCGACGCGGTCGTGCAACGCTTCGATATCGGCGGAATCACCCACGAATCCATGGTGATCCAGCTGCAAACGCTGCGAGAGCTGCCAAGTGGCGAAGAGCTGCCCGCATCGATCTTGGCCGAAAACCCCGACGAGAAAACAGGATTGGCAGTCACCGGCTACAGCATTCTGCGGCAGGTCCGTGACACCGTGATGAAGACGTTCGACCTCGATGAGAGCGACTTCGACCCTGACGTGCCGTGCCTGCTAGCCGGCCCGAAGACCATCAACATCGGCGGACAGGAGCGTCGCCTCGAAAAGCTCGACGCCGATGTCGTGCCCCGAACTCAGGACGGCCGACTGGTCGTCGACGGCACAGTGAGCGCCGAGACCACGTTGTATGACTTCAACGCCACATTCAAAGTGACCTACGAAATGGGTCTCGACGGCATACCGCGCGACCCGGGCGGCCACGAAACCCGACGGGCCGACCTGGAGACCGTCGAGAGCCTGGAGATGGCGCTGAGCGCGGCCAGTGACCGGAAGCGTGCCGGCGCGCTGACCGATCAAGACTACGAAGCAGAGGTCAAGCGCGTTCACGATCGGTTGGACGAGCTTCCCAAGACGGTCGGCGTCCGACCGACGCAGAATCCGGCTGAGGCCGAGGTCAATCCGCACTTCCACCTGACCGTCGCGGGCAAAGTCGCGGCGGCGGCCGGTGCCGCGGCCGTGGCGGGCCTGCTCGCGCTACCGGTGACCTGGGTCGCCGGCGCGGCGGGTGCGGGGGCCGCCGGCGGAGGCGGATTGCTGGCCTTGGCGATCGTCCAGTACTTCACCACTGTGTTGACGATCGACTGGTTCGGCGCCGGCTTCGGGTCACGTCAGGTCAAGCATTCGCTCAACGACCGCCCGGACGGCACCTCGCTGCCTCCGATCGGAATACCGGTCGACGTGGACTTCAACCGCCAGCGCCTCGCGGTGTACTTCCGCCCGCTGCCGGCGAAATTGTGGGTCGGATGCGCGGCCACCGATGACCGAGACGACGACCGCACCGATATTCGACTTGTCGGCGGCCGCTGGCCCACCGATGGCCATCCCTGGAAGCTGTCCAACGACGACGCCATGCTCTACGTCGACTCCGGGGAACTGCAGCTGTTCATCGAACCCGACAGCGTCAGCGGCGACGGTGCGCCGATCAGCGTTGCCACCGCCTCCGACGGACGGCACTACCTGCACGTCGAGAACGAAGACCCCGACAAACTGCAACGCCTGCCACGTCTTGACCGCCAGGGCGACGAGCTTCACATCGGCTCGTGATCGCCACTGCAGCGCCGCGGCGCGCACGTCGGAACCGACCTCTGTAGGGTTATTCAGGTGTGTGGAGCCACCGGTGAGGTGCGACTCGACGGTCGTCCGCCCGACGTAGCGGCGGTGTCGGCGATGGCTGACGTGATGGCGCCGAGAGGTCCCGACGGGGCCGGTGTCTGGTCACAGGGTCGGGTAGCCCTCGGTCATCGTCGCCTCAAAATCATTGACCTGACTGAAGCCGGCGCGCAGCCGATGGTCGACTCGGATCTGGGTCTGTCCATCGCCTGGAACGGTTGCATCTACAACTACAAGGAATTGCGGCGCGAGCTCCAGGGCTACGGCTATCGGTTCTTTTCGCACAGTGACAGCGAAGTGTTACTCAAGGCCTACCACCGCTGGGGCGACGACTTCGTCAGTCACTTCAAGGGCATGTTCGCGTTCGCGATCGTCGAGCGGGACAGCGGTCGGGTGCTGCTCGGGCGCGACCGGCTCGGCATCAAGCCGCTCTATGTGACCGAGGACGCTCATCGCATTCGCTTCGCGTCGTCGTTGCCGGCGTTGCTGGCCGGCGGTGGCGTCGACACCCGGATCGACCACGTTGCGCTGCATCACTACATGACGTTCCACTCCGTCGTTCCGGCGCCGCTGACGATTCTGCGCGGTGTGCAGAAGATTCCGCCGGCGTCGCTGCTCGCGATCGAGCCCGACGGACGGCGTGTCGCCACGACGTACTGGGCGCCGGACTTCAGCAGGCACGAAGACCGCTCCGACTGGTCCGAGCGGGACTGGGAAGACGCTGTGCTGTCCTCACTGCGCACCGCGGTCGAGCGACGGCTCGTCGCCGACGTGCCGGTCGGGTGCCTACTGTCCGGCGGGGTGGATTCCAGCCTGATCGTCGGCCTGCTCGCCGAGGCCGGCCAACACGGGCTCTCGACGTTCTCCATCGGATTCGAATCAGCCGGCGGCGTCAAAGGCGACGAATTCCAGTACTCGGACATCGTGGCCAAGCGCTTCGACACCGATCATCACCAGATCCGCATCGGGACCGAGCGGATGCTGCCCGCCCTCGACGGCGCTATCGGTGCGATGAGCGAACCGATGGTCAGCCATGACTGTGTCGCCTTCTACTTGCTCAGCCAAGAAGTCGCGAAGCACGTCAAGGTTGTCCAGTCGGGTCAGGGCGCCGACGAGGTGTTCGCCGGCTATCACTGGTACCCGCCGATGGGTGCACCTGCCGCTGCCACCCTCGAGGGTGCGGTCGCCGAATACCGGGCCGCATTCTTCGACCGCGACACCGACGGCGTCGCAGCACTTCTCGCCAGGGGCATCGCCGCGCCGAATGATCCCAGCGAGCGTTTTGTCAGCGAGCACTTCGCGCAGGCGGGCGCAGAAACCGGCATCGACCGCGCGCTTCGACTCGACTCGATGGTGATGCTGGTCGACGACCCGGTCAAGCGGGTCGACAACATGACCATGGCGTGGGGCCTGGAGGGCCGGGTTCCGTTCCTCGACCACGACCTCGTTGAGCTTGCGGCAACCTGCCCGCCGGAGTTGAAGGTCGCCCACGGCGGCAAGGGCGTGCTGAAAGAAGCTGCGCGACGGGTCATTCCGGCAGAGGTCATCGATCGCCCGAAAGGCTATTTCCCCGTTCCGGCGTTGACTCACCTCGAAGGGCCGTACCTGGACATGGTGCGCGACGCCCTCTACGCACCGGTTGCCAAGGAGCGCGGGCTGTTTGACACCGGTGCGGTCGACGCCTTACTGGCCGACCCGAACGGTCGTCTGACGCCGCTTCGCGGAAATGAGCTATGGCAGATCGCGCTGCTCGAGCTGTGGTTGCAACGTCATGGTGTGACTGGGCCGGCAGCATGACCTCGAACGGTCCTCCCGAGGACCATCCTGAGGCGATCACGCTCGGCCTGCACGACGCGTCGCCGCCGCATCTCATCGACGCGATGGCGAAGGATGTCGAGCTTGAACTAGGTTGGGGCCGAATCATTTTCGGCCAAACCTTCGCTGACGCGGCGACGCTGGCTGAGGCGCTGCGACGGGAAGTGGCCGGGCGGCGCGACATCTGTATCTATGCGCGCGAAGCCCATGTGGTGGTGGCCGGAGCGCCGTCCGAACTTTTCATCGATCCCAGCCACACCTACCGGCTGCGATTCACCGACACCCCGGACGAGGAAGAGCCGGCCCCGCCGGCCGTGGGCGTCACGGTGCGCACGTTGAACGACCGGTCCGACGCGGATTTGATGAATCGCGTCTACGTCCGTTGCGGCATGGTCCCGTCACCCGTTGAGGTGATCTGGCAGAACCATCAGCATGAGCCCGCGGTCACCTATCTGCTCGCGGTGCGCGAGGACGACGGTGCGGTGGTCGGCACTGTGACCGGCGTCGACCACGAGTCGCTCTTCTCCGATCCCGAGCGCGGATCGAGCTTGTGGACGCTGGCAGTTGATCCGGCCGCCGGGATACCCGGCATAGGCATCGCACTGACCCGAAAGCTGGCCGCGCACTTCCGCAATGCGGGCCGCGCCTACATGGACCTGTCGGTCACCCACGACAACGCGGCCGCGATCCGGCTGTACGAGAAGCTGGGCTTCCGGCGTGTCCCGGTGTTGGCGATCAAGCGGAAAAATGCGATCAACCAGCAATTGTTCAGCCCGCCGCCGGAAACGGTCGACGACCTCAATCCCTACGCGCGGATCATCGCGGACGAGGCGCTGCGCCGCGGCATCTGGGTGGAGGTGCTCGACGCCGAGACCGGCGAGATGAGGCTCAGCCACGGTGGTCGCAGCGTGATCACCCGCGAATCGCTGTCGGAATTCACCTCGGCGATCGCCATGTGCCGTTGCGACGACAAGAGATTGACCCGACGGCTCGTCTCGGACGCCGGCATCACGGTCCCGCGTGCTCATCTGGCGACCTTCGACAGCGACGACTACGAGTTCTTGAGAGACGTCGGTGAAGTCGTCGTCAAACCCACTCGCGGAGAGCAGGGCAAAGGCATCACCGTTGGCGTCAGCGTCGACCACGGACCCGGCGAACTCACAGCCGCTGTCGCGCGCGCCCGCGAGCAATATCCGGAAGTGCTCATCGAGCAACGCATGAAAGGTGACGACCTGCGCCTGCTGGTGGTCAATGGTCAGGTGGTCGCCGCCGCGCTGCGGTTGCCGCCCGAGGTCATGGGGACCGGTGAGCACAGTGTCCGGGAGTTGATTGCTGCGGAGAGTCGCCGGCGCTCGGCGGCCACCGGGGGCGAGTCCAAGATCCCGCTCGACGAGGTCACCGAGGCGACGGTCATCGAATCTGGTTGGCAACTCGACGATGTTCTGCCCCAAGGAACTCGGATCCGCGTGCGCCACACTGCGAACCTGCACCAGGGCGGCACGATTCACGATGTCACTCCCGATGTGAATCAGGAGTTGTGTCGAGTCGCAGTGGCCGCGGCCGAGGCAATCGGGATCTCGGTCACCGGAATCGACCTGCTCGTCCCCGACGTCACCGGCCAGGAGTACGCCTTCATCGAGGCCAACGAGCGGCCGGGCCTGGCTAATCACGAACCACAGCCCACCGCTGCGGCTTTCGTCGACTATCTGTTTCCCGGTCAACCTGGCCAGCCGTTTGCCTGGACCCCTGAGGAATCGCCGCGTAACCCAGACGACTCAGTGGTCAGATGAAGTCCGACCCGCCGTCGACGTTCACCGTCGCGCCGGTCACATAGCCGTTGCGTTTCGACGCCAGGTAGGTCGTGAGCGAGGCGACTTCCTCGGGCAGTCCGGCGCGGCCGAGGTCGCACGGCTGATGAAAGTTGTTGTCGATCCAGGTCATAACGTCGTGAGGGTCGGTGGCGTCGAGGCCGTCGGCAGCGAGGATGTCTTTCAGGTTCTCGGTGAAGCTCGCCGTGACGATCGTCCCGGGACAGACGCAGTTCACCAGGATGCCGTCTTTGGCAAGGCTTTTCGACAGGTTCTTGGTGACACTTGCCAGCGCCGCCTTCGCTGCCGTGTACGCGACGATGCGAGGGTTCTGCCGTTGGATGGAGTGTGCAGACAGCGTGACCACGCGGGCCCAGTCGGCCGCGCGCAGCATCGGCAACGCGGCGCGAATCGAGCGCACCCCGGACATGGTGCCCAGCGCGAAGGCGGTATCCCATTCGGTGTCGTCCATCTCCTCGAAATAGCCGTCGCCGGGACCGATCGTGTGTACCAGGCTGTTCAACGATCCCCAGCGTTCGGACACGGCGGCGAAGCCGTCGACGATGGACGCCGCATCAGTCATGTCAACGCTGATCCCGAGGGCGTCCGGAGCTCCGGCGGCGCGAAGCGCATCCACGGCGGCATCGAGCGCGCCCTTGCCGCGAGCCATCACCGCAACGTTGGCCCCCTCTGCGGCAAGGGATTCCGCGATAGCCAATCCCATGCCCTTGCTGCCGCCGGTGACGACGGCATTCGATCCGGTGAAACCCAGGTCCACGATCTTTCTCCGATCAGGTGTCTCGAGTGAGTTGTGCGATCGTGTCTGGCGGGACGCCGAGACCGCGTAGGCAGAACTGAAATGCGGTGCGACGAGCGTTGCTGCGCTCGTCATCGATTGTTGCCCAGTTTCTTTCGGTGCACGCCCACACCACGCCCTGGATCGACTGGGCATCGGCAGCCGGATCGATGTCCTGGAATGTGCCGTCGTCCAGGCCGCGCTGCAGCTGCTCGATCAGCGGCTCGAGCATCTCGGCGTACGCCGGCTGAATCAGCTCGGGGGAGGCGAATATCTGCGACTGGGCTTCGATCGACAGCTGACGCAGATCGGATTTGATGTTGTCGTCGAACGCCAGGTCGAGCCGGCCGTCAATCCACGCCGCCACCGCCTCAACCGGTGTGGCGGCTTTTGCCATCTTTTTGCTGAGTCGTCGCGTTTCGACGCGCGCCATTTCCAAGAAGACCGTGGCCACCAGTTCGTCTTTGGAGCCGAAATGTCGGTAGAACGCCCTGGTGCTCAACTGTGCGCGGTCGAGGACTGCGGAAATGCTGAGCCCTCGAACACCCTGCTCGCGAACAGATTTCGACGCGGCGGCGACGATGGCCCGTCGCACGTCAGGATCGGGAGCGAGCTTGTCTCGTCGCCGGGTTGCAGGCTGGGTCACATTTCCTCCGGCATTGCAGGTTGTTAAGTGAGAACATTGTTTTCACTTAACGTTCGATCACTATCACAGCCCACCCGTGAGGTTGTCAATACCGTCGATGGGTCGGCTCGATCGCCGATGTCAGCAGCCGCAGCTCACCACGGCGACGGTATGCCCGCGCGGATTCTGCCGACTTCGGAACGCGCGAACCGCACCCGGTCGGTATCGGCGCCCCGCGCGGCAGCCAATTCATCAGCGAGCGCATACGCGGCGTTGAGGATGTAGCGGGCGCGTCGGCGCTCGCCCCGCTGACGACCGGCTTTGCGGTAAGCCTTGCGCGCCTTCCGGTTTCCGGCCATCGCGTCGAGTTCGACCGGCGTGATGACGTTGCGAGCATGCTCGGGTGCCATCACGTCGCGGACGAAGTCCCGTTCTCGGGCCACAGTCAGTCTGTACACCCACGCAACGATGATCAGCGCGACGACGACGATGCCGATGAGCAGCCCGATCATCGCCAGCGCACTGTTGTTGGCGATAGCTGCCACCGAATCCCACGTTCCGTGCAGCAGCATCGGTATCGCGATCAGCAGCAGGCCGCGCATGATCCTGCGTGGCTCGGCGGGTCGACCGAGCAGATAGACCACGCCGGCGCAGAAGATCGCGCTGTAGAGAATGTGCGCGGCGACCCCGCTGACCATCCGCAGAATGATGGTTGCCGCCGACGCGCCGATCTGGTTGGCGCCGAACTGAGTACCCGCCGACGTCATCGCGTAGCTGATGTCCTCGACGATCTGGAACCCCAGACCGATGAATGCGCCCAGGATGAACCCATCGAATGCGGTTCGAATGTGCCGTTGCGCCAACGCGATCAGTAGCAGCAGGCCCGAACCTTTCGCGAATTCCTCGGTGAACGGGGCGGCCAGCCCCGGGCCCCAGTTCAGTGCCCACACCTGGCCGAACGTCTTGCCGTACAAGGAAAGGATCGCGTCGTTGGCGTTCGCGGCCATCGTGCCGGTGGCCGCGAAACCACCCCACAGAAAGGCGATCACCATGAGCTTGTGCGGCAGTTTGGCGTAGTGGTCGATGCGGTCGGCGAACCACCAGAACAACGCGGCGTAGATCGCGAACGACGTCACCGCCAGTCCGATCGCCTCGCCGTATGCGTTGTATTCGCGGGCCAGGGTGGACATGAAATTCAGGATGCCGATGCCGACCAGGCCCGAGAACCCCCAGAAGGCGAAATTGCGCGGTTGGTAAAAGACGAATCGCCTGCCCCAGCCGGACAGGTCCAGCGCGACGTCGCGGGCGCGATCGAGGTCGGCCATCGGCGGCGCGGTCATTGCTTGCCCTTGTCGGTCTGGCTGATGCTGCCGATCATCCGCAACACCGCGACGCTCGGCTCCGAGTTGGAATCGGACGGCCCGGTCGCTACCGCTTCGACACCGCGGTCACCGAAGACGAAGGCTGCGATCACGCCGTTGGTGTGTGGCCCCGTGACGTGAACCGATGCACCCTCCTTGCCCTGCGTGGTGATCACCGTGGTCGGCGTCCCGGTGATGTGCACGCCGCGACCTTGATTCAGCGCGTCATTGGTGGCTTCGATCTGGTCCAGCAGTTGGTTGGTGTCGCCGTGGAACGGCCCAGTGCGGACGGTGAATTTCAACGCCCCGTCTTCCAGGACCGCGGCAGCGGGGTACTGGCCGGACTTCGGTGCGTGTCCGGCGCGCAAGCCAGACGTGATGCCCCAGCCTGCCTCCGGCACGAACGTGATGTCGCCTTGGATCTCGATGACATCACCGGCTCTGGCGATGTTGTGATAGGGCACGGCGGCGTTGATGACAGGCAACACCACCGCCATCAGGATGACGAGGGCGAACACCGCCAGCGTCGGACCGAGGGTGCGCTTGTCCAGCCCGAAGCGTCGCTCGTCGGCGGGCACCCATCGTTCATCGGGTTCAAATCTCGGCGCGGCGGCTGGTGACGCCCCGGCTGCTGGATCCGGCATCTCCGGACGACCCTCCTACCCGCTGCGGTGACGCCGGACTGGCGCCGCGGTCGAGCGTAGCCATGGCTGAGTTGCCCGATGTCGACATTGGTGACATCTGGGGCTTCGCCATGGCCGAGGCCGATCAACTTCTAAGCTGCCGGACATGGCTATCGATCGTTTCGCGCTCGCCGTCGGCGGCATCCGACTTGCGTCAGGCGTCTCATTTCTCGTCGACCCGCTGCGTGCCAACCGGCTCTGGGGCGATCCGGACACACCCTCGCCGACCGCGCAACTTCTGCTGCGGTCGATGGGATATCGGGACGCACTGATCGGCGGCCTCTTGGCAGCGTCGGCGATGCGCGGCAGGAATACCCGAGGCTGGCTGTTGGCGTCGGCAGGCGCGGATGCGGCTGACCTGCTCGGTGGGATCAGTGTTCATCACCAGATGGCGCGCTCGCAGCAGCTGATCGGAATAGGCGGCGCGGTCGTCGGCGTTGCTACCGGACTGTGGGGTGCGGTGCGCCGTCACACCGGGGCGGGCAAGGCGCCTGCGTCGACAGAGGTCTGACGATGGGAGCGAGCGTGCATATCGGAGTCTTGACTTTCGTGACCGATGACGGAATCGGCCCGGCCGAGTTGGGGGCTGGGCTCGAGCAGCGCGGGTTCGAATCGCTATTCCTCGCCGAGCATTCGCACATCCCGGTCGACGCGAAAACGCCCTATCCGGGTGGCGGGCCGATTCCGCCGAAGTACTACCACACGCTGGACCCGTTCGTGGCATTGACGGCGGCCGCGGTCGCCACCGAGACGTTGATCGTGGGCACCGGCATCGCGTTGGTGGTGCAGCGTGACCCGATCCTGACGGCCAAAGAAGTGACGTCGCTGGACCTGCTGTCGGAAGGGCGATTTCGCTTCGGGGTCGGCGTGGGCTGGCTGCGGGAAGAGATCGCGAACCACGGCGTCAACCCCAAGGTCCGCGGTCGCGTCTACGATGAGCGCCTGGATGCGATGGTCGAGATCTGGACACACGAAAAAGCAGAATTTCACGGAGATTTCGTGAACTTCGAGCCGATCTACGGCGGGCTGAAGCCGTTCACCAAGCCGCATCCGCCGCTGTATCTGGGCGGTGGGCCGGCAAACTTCAAGCGCATCGCGCGGTTGGATGCCGGCTGGCTGTCGATGATGCCATCGGCCGATGCGCTCGAGGGTCCGCTTGCCGAACTCCGTGACATCGCCGGACCGGATGTGCCGGTGATCCACTTCCACGGCGGCAAGGCCACCGCCAAAGATGTTGAGAGCTACCAGCAGTTGGGCGTCGAGCACGTTCTTGTCGACCTACCGACGGAGCCCCGCGACGAAACGCTTCGCCGCCTCGACGCGTTACAAGCGGAATTCGCGCGACTGACGTAACGCGCGTTACTCGACGTGGCCGACCAACGTGTCGACGAGCGCGTTGACCGCACGGTTCTCGGTCTGTGACGTCGCTGACGCGATGGACAGCGTCCACGTCATCGCTGGACGCAGCGCGACTGTGCGCAGATCCGGAAAGCGGTTCGCAACGCTGACCGGCATGACGGTTGCCGCCAGACGGTGCCGGATGAGCTCGGCGGTGATCGCGTAGTCGGCGACTTCGTAGGCGCTGACCGGCTGGACGCCTGCGTCGGCGAAGCCCTTGTCGAGGCGCTGCCGGATGCCCCATCCGGTCGGAAACTGGATGAAATCGTGGCCGGCCAAGTCGGTGATGTCGACCTTGCGCCGATCGGCCAATGGGTGCGTGGACTCGCAGACGAACACCATCGGTTCGCGCATCAACTCGCGCAGGCTGACCAGTTGGGATCCCGGCGAGGCGATCGAGACGAGCGCCAGGTCCATCCGGCCGTCGGCGATCGCGGTGAGATGCCCGGCCGACCCGGTGACGCTCTGTCGTAGTTGCACGGTCACCAGTGGATTGGATCGACGGAATTCTTCCAGTGCCGCAGGCAGTTTCAGCGTTCCCCATGACATCAGTGTGCCCAGGGTGACGGTGCCGGTGAGCTGGTCGCGGAAGGCGTCGACAGCGATTCGTGCACGGTGAGCGGTGTGCAGGACCTCGCGGGCGTGCTCGAGGAACACCCGACCGGCGGGGGTGAGAGCGATCTGGCGTTTGGACCGGTCGAACAGTTCGACGCCGAGTTCTTTTTCCAGCCTGCCGACCGACGCCGAGAGGGCAGACTGCACGACATGGATCCGCTGAGCGGCGCGGGAGAAATTCAGCTCGGCGGCCACAGCGACGAAGTACTCCAAGTGCCGAAGTTCCATCGCGGCATTCTATCGCGCATCGCGATAGAACAGTTCACATTTTTGCGTTGGACGCGATCATTGATGTGGGTGTTGGCTAAGAGTCATGCGAACAGTGCGATTTACCGAATTCGGCGACCCGGGTGTACTGCGCATCGTGGACCTGCCGGACCCGGCCGGTGCGACGCAGGAGGCAGTGATCCGAGTCGAAGCCGCATCGGTCAATCCATCGGACGTGAAAAATGTTGCCGGCGGGATGGATTGGACAGTTCTGCCGCGAACACCCGGTCGCGACTTCGCCGGCGTGGTCGTCAGCGGGCCACCCGCATGGACGGGAACTGCGGTATGGGGGACCGGCGGAGACGTCGGGTTCACCCGCGACGGGTCACACGCGGAGTTGATGACGGTCCCGGTGGACGCCCTGGTGCGTAAACCCGAACGGCTCAGCTTCGACGAGGCCTCTACCGTCGGCGTCAACTTCGTCGTCGCCTGGTATGGCACGGTGGAAACCGCACACCTCACATCGGGCGAAACCATCGCCGTCTTCGGGGTTTCCGGCGGTGTCGGGGGAGCCGTCGCACAAATCGCCCATGCATTCGGCGCCAACGTGATTGGCGTCGACCGCCACCGCCCCGCGCCCGACGCCCCCGCCGCGGCAGTGATCGACGACTTCATCGCCTTCGACCCGGGCGCCGACGTGGCCGCGGCGATCAAGCAGCGGACCGGGGGGCGGGGAGTGGACGTGGTGTACGACGCCGTCGGCGGCGTGACCACGCCGTCGGCGTTGGCCGCATTGGCGCATCGCGGCAGGCTCGTGGTGATCAGCGCCGTCGGCTCTCCCAACGTCGAGGTCAACCTACGCGACCTGTACCACAACGAAACCCGCATCCTCGGCACGGACAGCGGCAAGCTGACCGTCGTCGACTCGGCCCGCCGCCTCGAGGCGATGGCGACCTACTTCGAGTCCGGCCAATTCCGACCGCTCCCGATCGCGGCCACCTATGCACTCGACGATGCAGCGGCGGCCTACCAGGCTGTCGCCGACCACACTGTCGGCCGCGTCGTGATCCGGCCCTGACGTCCACTGACACAGAGAGGCACGGCAATGTCATCCGACCTGACCGAAGTCACCATCACCGAAGCCGTCCAACGGACCTTCAACACCGCGACCGACGAACGGTTCCGGCAGGTGCTGGTGAGCCTCGTGCAGCACCTGCACGACTTCGCCCGCGACGTCCGACTGACCGGCGACGAATGGTTCACCGCAATGGATTTCCTCGAGCGGGTGGGTAAGGTCTCCACCCCGACCCGTCAGGAGGTGATGTTGCTGTCCGACATCTTGGGATTCAGCATGCTGCTGGACAGGATCAACCAGCACGCCGGATCATCGGTCACCTCGTCGGCTCTGCTCGGCCCGTTCTACGTGGAGGGCCGACCGACGGCCGATAACGGAGATGACATCTCCGACGGCGTGACGGGGACGCCGATGTTCGTCACAGGCCAGGTCGTCGACGATCACGGCACGCCGGTTGCCGGCGCGCACGTCGATACCTGGCACAGCGACGGCGACGGCTTCTACGACGTCCAGCAGGCTGAGAAGCTGCACGACGAATTCGCCATGCGGGCGCTGTTGACCACGGACGACGACGGACGATTCTGGTACCGGTCCATCACGCCGCGCTACTACCCGGTGCCCACCGACGGCCCGTGCGGCGAGATCATGCGCGCCGCGAACCGGTCCGTCATGCGCCCCCAACATGTGCACTTCTGGTTTCATGCTGATGGGTACCGGTCGTTGATTACGCAACTGTTCTACCAAGACGACCCGTACATCAACCGCGACGCGGTCTTCGCGGATGTTGAGTCGTTGCAGGCGGATTTCGTCCGTCATGAGCCCGGGGTCGCCCCGGACGGAACCACCGTCGACGAACCGTTCGTGACCCTGGACTGGACCTTCGTCCTCGCCGCGGACACTGAATAGGCAAGGGAGAAGACCAATGTCACGGATACCGCTGATCGACCTCGAGGCGCAACCGGATCCGATCCGCGATTTCACAGCGCGACGCGGGAACCTCAACGTGTTTCGGGTGCTGGCCAACGCGCCCCACGTTTTCGTCGGCTGGACTCAGATGGTCGACGAACTGTTCGACAGCCCCACGTTCAGCCTGCGGATGCGGGAAGTGGTCACCCTGCGGGTGGCCCATCTGCAGGAATCCCGCTATGAACTCAGCCAGCACCGCGGGATCGCCCGCAACGCCGGGCTCTCCGAGCAGGAGATCAAAGCGATCCTCGACACCGGCGATCTCGACGCCGCCGGCTTCAGCCGCACCGAACGCCTCGTGATCGACCTCGTCACCGAGCTGTGCACCACCCGCCGATGGAGCGATGACTCCTTCGCCGCCGGTCACGCCGCGCTGGGGGACGAGGCGCTCACGGAGTTGCTGATGCTCGTCAGCTGTTACTACGGGCTGGCGCTGGTGCTCAACGCCGTTGACGTCGATGTCGACACCACAGCCCGTTTCAGCCCTGACAGGAGAATCTGATGACTCGAATCGCGTACCGCGAACCAGAAGACATGGCCCCTCGGGCCCGCGAATTGACCAGCGCGCGCGGCAATCTCAATGTCTACCGCGCACTTGCCAACGCCGAGAAGGTGTTCACCGGCTGGATGTTGGCCGGCGATGCCGCCCTCACCAGCACGACATTGCCGCTGCGGCTGCGCGAGCTCGTCGTCCTGCGCACCGCGTATCTGATGGACTGCCGTTACGAACTCGGTCAGCATCGGGACGTGGCGAAGACCGCCGGGGTCAGCGGTGCTGAGGTCGACGCCATCTTGACCGACTCCGATTGGCAGGTGGGTCATTTCGAGGGCGCAGAACTCGCGGTGCTCACGTTGACGACCGAGCTGCTGACCACCCGGACCGTCACGCAAGCGGTATTCGACGCGGTGCACCACGCGCTCGGATCGGAGGTCACCGTCGAGGTGCTGATGGTGATCAACCGGTACTCCGGCTTGGCGCTGATGCTCAACGCGCTCGACGTCGACCTGGACCAACTCGCGCGGCTCCCGATTCCTAGACGCTGATGGCCGGTATCAGCCGTTCGAGATTCCAGAGCTGGTGCCGTCGCGCCGACAGGGACGAGATCGCCAGTGCGACAGCCCATATACCGAACAGGACGATGACCGCCTGCCAGAGTCGTGCGTCGATACCGCCGAGGATGAGCTGGCGGAGCCCGTTGACGCCGTAGGTCATCGGGTCGAATTTATGCAGCACCTGGAACGGCTTCGACGTGGTCTCCACCGGATACATGCCGCCGGCACTGACGAGCTGCAGCATCAGCAAAGCCATGATCAGCACGCGGCCCACCGCGGGCCCGACAAGCGCATTGATCGCCTGCGTCGCTGCGACGAATGCACAGGAGATGAGGATCATGAACGCCAGCATCGAGAACGGGTGCACCACATGCATACCGAGCCCGAACCGCACGACGCAGTACAGGATGATGGCCTGGAATACCGCGATCGCCGCCGCAGGCAGGTAGCTGGCCAGCACCACGCGCAACGCGAGCACTTCTGCTGCGATCGGACGGCTCTGCAACGGGCGCAACACCATCCACAGAACCAGGGCACCGAAGAACAGTGCCAGGGTGATGAAGAACGGGGCCATGCCGGTGCCGAAATTGGGAGCCGCGTTTTCATGTGAGGCGTCGAGTTGAACGGGACCGCCGATGGTGTCGGCAACAGCATCCTTCTGCTGGGTTGTCCAATCGGGAACTTGCTTGGCGCCATCGGCCAGCTTGGTGGCCAGCTCGGATGAGCCCGCCTTCAGTTGATGGGCGCCGTCGTCGAGTTTCGCTATGCCGCTTGCCAACTGGGCGTTACCCGAGGCCACCTGCAGGGCGCCGTCGCGCAACTGGGTGAGCTTGCCGGTCAGATCCCGATTCTTGCTGCCGACCTGGTCGAGCGCGGAGCCCAGTGGACTGCCGGGGTTGCGCAATCCCGACGTCATGTTGATCGCCGCGTTCTGCGCATCGGTGAGGCGTTGGCGGATTTCGGGAGTGAACTGGTGTCCGCGGAGCTGGTCCTGGATGCCACGCAGGTTGTTCGCCAACGGATCTTGTCTCGCGGTGAGCTGATCAATGACGGAGGACAGCGAGTTCGCGGCGGAATCCTGCGCGGTGGCGATGGCACCGATCTGATCATTCGCCTGTTGCAACGCGGTCGCGCCCTGCTGAAGCTGATCGGTGTTGCCGCCGATCTGGGACAGTGCCTTGGTGACGGCGATCAGCGGGTCGGTGGCCTGGTTGATGCCGTCGGAAAGCTGCTTGGCGCCGGTGGCGAGTGTCTCGGAGCCGGACCGCGCGGTGTCCAGGCCGGTCACCAGCTGGCCGGCGCCGTCGTCGAGCCGGGCAGCCCCGTCGGCGGCCTGCTTGACCCCGGAACCTGACGAAACCACCACGGACAGCATCTGATTGACCGCTTGCCCGGAGATCCGGGACGACACGGCGTTGAGCACCTGGCTGATCGCGGTGCGGCCGATGCTCGTCGAGATGTAGTTGTTGGCGTCGTTGTACACGGCGATCAGGTTGGCCTTCTTCGGCTGCCCGGTCACCGGCGATGCGATCGCCGCGCTGAAATCCGGCGGCAGTTCGACCATGAAGTAGTACTTGCCGTGGTCGACTCCGCTGCGGGCGTCGGCGAGGCTGACAACGTGCCAGTCCAGGCTGCCGTCGGCGGTCAGGCTCTTGACGATCTCGGAGCCGGCATTGAACTGCTGCCCGGACACCTCGGCGCCGCGGTCGGAGTTGACCAACGCGACGGGCATTTTGTTGGTGTGGCCGAAGGGATCCCAGTACGCCCACAGGTAGAGCGCACCGTAAACCAGCGGTAGCAGCATCAGCACGACGATGGCCGTGCGTGTCATGCGGCTGCGCCCGAATCGCTTGATCTCCGAACCGAATGCGAGTCCAGCGAGCATCGTCAGTTTCCTTCGCCTCGGTGATCGTGTAGTTCGTGGTCGGGTGCGTCGGCGCCGAGCGGGTTGGTAACCCCGACGACGACGGTCCGGTGCGCGGCGACCGCGCCGAGCCGGTCCACCGCGATGTCGCGTCGGGCGTTGTCGCGTACCTGTTCGAGGTCGCCGACCACCAGGATCGGCCGCTTTGACAGCGTTGCCAGGGTGATGCGCAGCAGAAGCAGCTCCAGGTCGGACAATTCGACGATGTAAGTCTCGGGCGAGGGCGGGGGAGTGTCGCCGAACACCTCTGCCAATTCGGCCTGCCCACCCTGCCGCGGTATCGGCGCGTACCACGGCGCCAGCCATCGACGCTGCTCGGCGAGCACCGTCTGGACCGTCACCGATTCCTCCAGATCGTCGATGTCGGCGAAGGCCGCGATCGAGCTGTGCCGGCGAATCGCACGCGGCGTGGTGTCGCCGAGAACGGTCAGGGTGCCGTGCGTCGGCTTGAACCGGCCCGCTAGCGCGAGCAGAAGGGTGGTCTGTCCGGGCCCGCCCGGCATCTGGATGGCGTGGAATCCCTGGCCGAGTGTGAGATCGATACCGGAGAAGATCGGTCCGTGCTCGCCGTCCACCCCCAGCCCGGTGGCGGTGATCAGCGCTGGCGGGTCGTCGCTCATTTCGGGGTGTCCTGATCATCTTGAGTCGCAACCGATCCCAGAAGTGTAGTGATCAGTTGTGCGAGTAGGTCAGGGTCGATGATCCCCGGCTGCAGGACCTCTTCCATCGCGATCCCCAGGTTGACGGTGACGACGAGTTGGGCGAGATCCGCAAGCTGCCGACCGGATGCGACGGTGGCGCTGGATCCGACGATGTGGGACGCCTGGTCGGTGGCGGCAGCACGTCGGCGCGCGATCAGACGCTCACGCAGAGCCGGATCACGCACGGCGCGCAGCCAGTACTCGACGAACAGGACGTAGTAGTCGGCGTGGCCGTGCACAGAGTCGAGCACTGACCTGCTCAAGTCGCGTGCGGCGAGGGTGGTGTCGCCGCCGCTTTCCAGGGCGGTCGCGATCTGCGCACCACGAAGCTCGAATTCGCGGTCGAGCAAGGCCAGGAACAATTCGTCCTTGGAGTCGAAGTTGGAGTAGACCGCGCCCTTGGTGAATCCCGCGGCCTGACCGATGGCATCGATGGTGGCGCCGGCGAACCCCTCGGCGGCGAATACTTTCGACGCAGCATCGAGAATTCGGTCCCGAACTTCGACCCGGGTGGGGCGCGTCCGTGGCGGCTTGACAGGCGACATGAGTCAACAGCATACTCGGCGGTATCGACTGGATACCGAAAAGTATCGAATAGGTGGGTAGAGATGGCGGACTTCGAGCTGGTCATTCGTGGCGGCGCAGTGTTCGACGGAACCGGCGCGGCGGCGCGGACCGCTGACGTCGGAATCCGAGACGGGAAGGTCGCCGCGATCGCGCCCGGACTCCCCGACGGCGCACGCACGATCGACGCCCGCGGCCGCTGGGTGATGCCCGGCCTGATCGACGTGCACACCCACTACGACGCCGAGGTTCTGCTCAGCCCCGGGCTCGGCGAGTCGGCCCGACATGGGACCACGTCGATCGTCCTGGGCAACTGCTCGCTGTCGACGGTGTACAGCGACGCCGACGACTGCGCTGACATGTTCGCCCGAGTGGAGGCGCTGCCGTGGCAGATCGTTCACGACGCGATCAAAGAGGGCAAAACCTGGAATGGTCCAGCCGAATACGTCAAGGCGATGGAGTCACTGCCGCTAGGGATCAACGTTGCCGCGTTCCTCGGCCACTCCGACATCCGGGCCGCGGTGCTGGGCCTGGGTCAGTCGGTTGATGCCGACTACCGGCCCACCCGGGCGCAGATCGATCAGATGCGACAGATGCTCAGCGATGCGCTCGACGCCGGATTCCTCGGCCTGTCGACGCTGCGCAGCTCCTTCTCCAAGCTGGAAGGCACCCGTTTTCCAGCTCGGCAGCTGCCCTCCACGTATGCCAGGTGGTCGGAGTTCGGTGCCCTGAACTCCGTGCTGCGCAAGCGTGGACGCGTGCACCAGAGCACCCCGAATCTCGCGCGGCAGGCCGAAGTCAGTCGCTATCTCGCGCAGAGCATCGGCCGCGGATTCCGCCGGCCGCTGAAGACCACGTTGATCGCGGCCGCCGACGTCAAGGCCGACCGGAGGGCGGCGCGGCTGACATTGTTGGCCGCGGCTCTCACCAACCGGGCCGGTGGCGACTTTCGTTGGCAGCACCTGCCGGTGCCGTTCGAGATGTACGCCGACGGCGTCGATCTCGTCGTGTTCGAGGAGTTCGGCTCCGGCTCGGCAGCGCTGAACTTCCGAGACCAGATGAGTCGCAGCCGACTGCTCGCCGACGAGTCGTACCGGCGGCAATTCCGCAAGGACATGACGAAGCAACTCGGCCCGCGGGTCTGGAGTCGGGACCTCTCCGATGCCGACATCGTCGCCTGCCCCGATTCCTCGGTTGTCGGAAAGTCTTTCGCCGATGTCGCCGCGGCCCGCGGAATCGAACCGGCTGATGCGTTGCTCGACTTGGCCGTCGAGCATGGCGCGCAACTACGTTGGCGCACCGTCGTCGCCAATGACCGCGAGGAAGTCCTGGACCGCATGCAGCGGTCGCCCAACGTTCAGATCGGCTTCTCCGATTCCGGTGCGCACCTGCGCAATATGGCGTTCTACAACTCGGGGCTTCGCATGCTCGAACGTGCTCACCACCGCCGGTCCTTGCCCGTCGAAGCCGCGGTGCGCCGACTCACCGGTGAACTCGCCGACTGGTACGGCTTGGACGCGGGCTACCTGTCAGCGGGCAAGCGCGCCGACGTCGCGGTGATTGACCCGGCCGGCTTCGACGGCTCCAGCGCTGAGTACGCCGAAGCGCCCTATCCCGGTGCTCCAGACGTCAAGCGCATGGTCAACCGCAATGACGACCTCGTCGCGGCGACGGTCGTTGGTGGCGAAACCGTCTACCACGAAGGCGAATTCGCGGAGGGTTTCGGCACCGACCTGCACGCTGGGCGATTCCTGCAAGCGGTCGATCGCTGACAGGTCTCAGGCGACCGCCCTGCTGATCAGGTCGCCGTCGTGCTGAGATGCGGCGACCTGAGCGCGGAAGTGCTTCAACTCGGCCATGCCCTCCGCTGCGAAGTCCTCAGTGATGTCGCAGCGGTCGCGGAAGAAATCGACACCTTGCTCTTCCAGGGACAGTGCAAGCTGTTCACCCTTGGGCGTCAGCTTCATCCACGCGGAATACATCCAGCCACGCGGCTTCTCGTAGTTCTTGACGTAGCGCCGGGAAATCTTGTGCATCGAGCGATCTAGCGACTGCTTCGAGGCCACGAACCGGTGCTCGTCGACATCTCCGAGTCGAAACAATCCGTCGTCGACCAAAGTACGGATGACTTCGAGGGTTTCTTGTTGCACCTTTGAGTTCGATGCCGACGGAAGCTCTTGCTTGACCTTCCAGTCAACGGCATTGAGCGGCAACGGCTTTCCAAGACCCTTGAGAAGCAGAGTGTCGCGGACGTGTTCGATTGTGGCCATTGGTCTTACCTCTCGCTGCGGGCTTCTGTGCAGCGCGCCTGCCTCGTCGGAGGTGCACAGCGGGATGTGCTCGTTGGTAGGTCGCATACGTCTTACCCGGCGTTCAACGGCGCCCGTCCGAAACCTATTCCCGATGAATCGTGATGCGCCTCATGGCTGTGCGACCACTATGCGAAAGCTCCTGGTATGCAATCGGTTTGACGCGAAAACCAAACAGGGACGAGCCGTGCCCTGCCAATTGTGGCGGGTTTTCGATACTGTGCGTCATATTTTCGAAAGCCAGTAGCAGGTCGCATCTCGTAGCGTTCACGCAAGAACGACCGAAAGGATGTGACGACATGGCGATGAACCTGGTGCACCGGCGGCGGTGCAGTTCGACGGGGTGGGCGGACATGGTCCGCGACGACCTGCTGCCGTGGGCGCTCGCCGACGTCGAATTGGGCGACACGACACTGGAGATCGGACCGGGGTACGGCGCAACGCTTCGCGCCCTTGTCGACAGAGCCGCTCACGTCACGGCCGTCGAGGTCGACAAACCGATGGCCGAACGACTGCAAGAGCTCTATGGCGATCGGGCGCGTGTCATTCACGGCGACGGCGCCAACACCGGCCTGCCCGATACACAATTCACGTCGGTGGTCTGCTTCACGATGCTGCACCACGTGCCGACTGTTCGGCTGCAAGACCAGCTGTTCGCCGAGGCGCATCGGGTCCTGACTCCCGGCGGGGTGTTCGCCGGCAGTGACCGCCTGCCGTCGCTGCCGTTCCGGATCATCCACATCGGCGACACCTACAACCCGATCCGGCCGGACGATCTGCGCACGCGGCTCGGCCAGGCAGGCTTCGGCGACATCCATATCGACGTCTGCGGTGTGCGGCTGCGGTGGCGCGCCACCAAAGCGAATTAAGCCAGGGCGAAATCGAATTCAGGTCTGGCGGTGCGGCTCGACGTGCCTGGGGTGTGACCGAAGCTGCGACGGAATACCTCGATGAAAGCGCTCGCCGACGACCACCCGCACTGGTGTGCCACCCTCGTCACCGGTGTTCGCTGCGCCAGCAGAACGAGCGCGCGGTGCAGACGTAATTGCGTGCGCCACTGCGGGAATGTCATGCCGAGGTCCTGACGGAACAGCCGGGACAAGCTGCGATCGCTGGCTCCGACCTCGCGGCCGAGTTCGGCGAGTGTGCGAGTGTCGCCGGGATCGGTGTGCAGGATGTCGCACACGGCGCGCAGCAGGGGAGCGGTCGGCGCGGGCACGTGCAGCGGCTGTTGGGGAGACGTGCGCAGCTGGTCGAGCAGGACGGCGCGGAGGCGGCCTCGCTCAGGGGTGTCGGTATCGCCTGCGGTGTAGGCGACGATCAGCTCGCGCAGCAACGGTCCGACGACCAGAACTGTCGGTGAGTCGAGCCCGAGCGGATTGTCGGTCGCGGGCAAACCCACGGTGTGCAGGTTGAGTTCGCCGTAGGCCCGATGGGCGTGAAAGGTGCCTGCCGGAATCCAGATCGCGCGGGTCGCCGGCGCGACCCAGGATCCGTCATCGGTCGTGACGGCCAGCACCCCGCGTCCGGCATAGACGATCTGATGGTCGTCGTGCCGGTGCGCGTCGATCCTGTCACCCGAGGCGAGCCGCAGGGTGCGGGTGGGAGCAACAGACTCGTGGCGGATTTCCGGCATTGACCGAGAGTCTATTCAAAGTCGGACACCGCCACCGACTGTCAGGTAATCGAGGCGTCGTAGATCTCGTCGATGTTCGTTTTGAGCTTGTCGTCGAACTCTTTGTCGCTCTGGCCAACGGTCAACCCCTCGGTGAGTGCCCGGGAGAAGCTCGCGATCAGGCGATGGTTGCGGGCCAGAATCTCGATGCTGTGTTCGAGGCTGTAGCCGCCGGACAAGGCGACCACCCGCAGGACCCTTGGGTGGTCGATGAGTGAGGCATACAAATCGTCTTCGTCGGGCAGCGTCAGCTTCAGCATGACCTGACGATCTTCTGGCAACTCGTCGAGCTTTGCGTGTATCTCCTCGACCAACAGACTGTCGGTGGTGGGTTTGTCGGGGCTCTTGATGCTGACTTCGGGCTCGATGATCGGCATCAAGCCGTACTCGGCGATTCTGGCGGCGCAATCGAATTGCTGATTGACGATCGCGGTGATGCCGCCCTTGTTCGGCTCCTGGATGAACGAGCGCATCTTGGTGCCGAAGATGCCCTTGTCGACGGCTCGCTCCAGCAGGCCGTCGAGCTTCGTCATCGGCTTCATCAGCTGCACACCGTACTGAGCGTCGGCCAGTCCCTGATCGACCTTCACGAACGGGACAATGTGTTTCTGCTTCCATAAAAACGACGCGGTGTCCTCGCCGTTGATGGTGCGGTCCATCGTCTGCTCGAAAAGGATGGTGGCGAGGATCTTCTCGCTGGTGAAGCTGGGGCTCACGATCAGCCGCGAGCGCATCTCGTGGATCAGGTCGAACATCTGCTTGTCGTTGCCGTACCCGTTCTCGGGTATTCCGTAGACCTCCAGCGCTTTGGGGCTGCTGCCGCCGCTCTGGTCCAGTGCGGCGATGAACCCGCGCCGCGATGCCATCTCGTTGCGTTGCTCGTCGTTCACTGCAGTCCTTCCGCCGTCCAGTCGGGCCGCCCGACTTTGCCGACCCTGAGGGCTACCACTTCTGATACACCGGCAAACTACCCCGCCCCGCGGCTGGTCGGCCGGTCGCTACGGTTGCCAGAGACGGGAGGGGACCCGATGGGGCAACGCGATCTCGATTCGACCGAGCGCCTGTTGCAGGAGCTGCTGTGGACGTATGGGCCGTGCGGCCAGGAGGATGCGGTGCGCACGGTGTGTGCCCGCGAACTGGAACTGCTGGTCGACGACATGTGGACCGACGACGCCGGCAACCTGATCGGCTACGTCGGCGCTGACAATGCAGTGTCCAGCGATCACCGCCACCGATCGGGCTCGATTGCCGGTGGTGCCGCGACCCGGGTTCTCGCGCACATGGACGAGTTGTCCATGCTGGTCAAGCGGGTCGAGCCGGACGGCACCCTGCACCTGACGCAGCTGGGCATCATGTATCCCGGCAATTTCGGACTCGGGCCGGTCGCGCTGCTTGGCGATTACCAGACGCTGACCGCGGTGCTGACCCTCGGCTCAGAGCACACCACCCAGGAGAGCCCGCGGATTTGGGAGACCAAACCCGACCAGGGTGATCGCGCGCTGGACTGGCAACACGTCTACGTGTTCACCGGTCGCACTCCTGAAGAGCTCGCTGCCGCCGGGGTGCACGCCGGGACCCGGGTCTGTGTGGACCGCAGCAAGAGAGACCTCGTCGAATTCGGCGAATATATCGGCGCCTACTTCATGGACGACCGTGCCGCGGTGACCGCCTTGCTGCGCGCCGCCCGGCTGCTGCGCGACCGCGGACAACGGCCGGCCGAGGATGCGTACCTCGTCTTCACCACCAACGAGGAGATCGGCGGCGTCGGCGGCACGTACGCCAGCGCGACGCTGCCCGGCACCCTCACCATCGCTCTGGACGTCGGGCCGACTGAGCGGGAGTACGCGACGACGGTCACCGGCGGACCGATCATCGGCTACAGCGACGCGCTGTGCGTGTACGACAAGGACGTCGCCGACCGGCTGATGCGGATCGCAAGCGAGCGCGGGCTGGTGCCCCAACCGGCGACGCTGGGTGCCTTCATGTCTGACGCGTCGCACTCCAAGGCCAGCGGCCTGACTCCGCGCGCTGGGCTGCTCTGCCTGCCGACGCTGAGCACGCACGGCTTCGAGGTGATCCCGCGCGCCGCGATCGACGACATGGCCGGGATCGTGACGGACTTCTTACTCGAGGTCTAGCAGCCCGGCGACGATGCAGAGCGAAGCGATGAGGAGGAGCCGGGTAATCAGGCAGGTGGCAGCGTCGCCAGCAACGCGCTGAGCCCGTATTCGAAGACGGCGTCGTAATCGGTGGGGGACTGAAGCGACTGCACCAGCGCCTGATCCGGCCAATCGTCGTCCCACAGCGAGGGATCCTCCTCTTCGTGCTTGGCGCCGCGAACCGCTGAGAACTGCATCACTGCCGACGAGATCACCTGGACCTGCACTGCTCGAAGAACGAGCGCGGCCTCGGTTCCAGCGACCCCCAACTCGGCGAGCAAGCCGGCCAGCGCCTGCTGAATCGGCAGGAACAGCATCGGCGTCCGGTCGCGCTCGTGCGCGATGGCCAGCAGGTGTTGTCGGTCGATCAGCACTCTGCGTTGCGAACGGGCAAGGGACGCAATGCGTTCCACCGTGGTCGCACCCTCGACGGGTAAGTGGGCCATCTCGCTGAGCAGTCGGTCGACCAGACTGTCGAAGAGTTTGTCGCGGCCGCCGACATGCCAGTAGATCGAGGTTACCGCGACCCCGAGTTCTTCACCGAGGCCCCGCATGGTGAATGCGTCCACGCCGTGGCGTTCGATCATGCCGGCCGCGGTGTCGAGGATGGACCCCGCGCTAACCGCCTCCGCCATCGATCTCACCCCCGCTCACGCAGTCGGATTCGGGTAAGTCGAGATAGCGGTCCAGATTGCGGTGCATGTTGATCACGCGCCGCTCTTCGTTGGACAGCGTGACATGCGTCAGCCCCGGCTGGTGCAGACCGCGCTGCAGCCCGGCCAGCACCGAAATATCTTGCGTCAGAACCAGACCCGGATCAGCCTCATCCGCTGCCAGCCGTACGTCGGCGGGCGCGCATCGCGGCGCTCCAAGCGCCATGCGCATCCACAGCATCATCACGAGTTCGCCGTGATCAGGGTCGGAGCCGGGCCGCGCGGCCAGCACGGTCAGATGATCGGCGTTGGCCAGCAAGGTCATGTTGGGAAAGATGTTGTACTGGTGCAGTCGCATCACCTGATCGGTACTAGCCCAGCTCACATCGACGCCGCGTCCGGCCGCGAAAGCTTTGATCTGCGCGGCGATCACGTTGATGGCCGCATCGCCGCCTGGGAACGGCGTGCCGTCGGCGACACCCATCAGCGCTCCCTGGGTGCACACGTAGGCATCCCATACCTCGGCGTCGGTCAGAGCGTGCTTGAGATGCGGGCTGGGCAGGCCGTAGAGCTGCTCGGATTTGCCGGTATGACCCCAAATCATTTGCGGTGCATACACATCGTCCATGCACCTATGCAGCTCGGGATGCAGGGTCTGGATGTGATAGGTCTCGCTGAATCCGTCGGCGATCGTCTTCCAATTCGCCTCGACGTCCACGGTCATGGTCGCGTAGCAGCGGAAGTCGCCGAGCCCGAGCCAGCCGAGGTCGTCGGGCACCGCCTCCAGGTAGTCGGCCAGTGGCGCGGCGTCGAGATCGAGGTTGACGAAAACCAGTCTCTCCCAGGTGTCGACGCGGACAGCGAAGAGTGGAAGGTCGGTAAAGGGCAGCGCGCCGAATCCTTTGCGATTGGGGACTCGTTTGAGCACACCGGCGAGATCCCAGGTCCAACCGTGATAGCCGCAGCGCAGTTCGCGCAGGTCCGAGCCCGCGCCGGCGCACAGCGAATTGCCGCGGTGCCGACACACGTTCTGAAAGGCGCGCAGCGTGCCGTCGTCGCCGCGGACGATGAGCACTGAGATTGGGCCGCAACGGTATTCGAAGTAGTCGCCGGCCTCGGCGACATGATCGACCGTGCAGGCGACCTGCCACACTCTGGGCCACAGCCGCTCGACTTCGAGTTGTGCAAATGCCGCGGAGTAGTAACGGTCGGCGGGCACCAGTGTCGGCCGTTGCGGCGGCGTGCCGATCGCGTCGTCGCGCCGAACATCAGCGTGCGTGGTCATCGAAGCACTCCCGAAGCCTCTGTAACGGTGTTACATTCCCTGTGCGGCCGACTGTAGCCTGTCGGCTGCGCAGACAAGGGAGTTATCGTGTTCGACCTCAAAATCACTGGCGGAACAGTCGTGGACGGCACCGGCGCGGACCGATTCGACGCCGACATCGCCGTCAAAGACGGCAAGATCGTCGAGATCCGGCGCCGCGGGCCAGGCAGTCCGTCCCTGGAAGGGGACGCCGCCGAGACCATCGACGCGACCGGAAAGATCGTCGCGCCCGGCTTCGTCGACATCCACACCCACTACGACGGCCAGGTCAGCTGGGATTCCCTGCTGGAGCCGTCCAGCGGGCACGGCGTGACCACCGTCGTCACCGGCAATTGCGGTGTCGGGTTCGCGCCGGTGCGGCCCGGGCGGGAGGACTGGCTGATCGGCCTGATGGAAGGCGTCGAGGACATTCCCGGCACCGCCCTGACCGAAGGCATCTCCTGGGGATGGGAGAGCTACCCCGAATACCTCGACGTGATCGGTCAGCAGGAATTCGCCGTCGACGTGGGCAGCCAGGTCGCCCATGGCGCGATCCGCGCCTACGCGATGGGGGAGCGCGGCGCCCGCAACGAGCCGGCCTCACCGGACGACATCGCGGCGATGGCACGCCTGGTGCAGGAGGCGATCGAGGCCGGCGCACTGGGCTTTTCGACCTCGCGCACCCTCGGGCACCGCGCCATCGACGGCGAACCGGTGCCGGGTACTTACGCCGCTGAGGATGAGCTCTTCGGGCTCGGCCGTGCGATGGCGGCCGGCGGGCAAGCGGTGTTCGAGTTGGCGCCGCAGGGCGTGGCCGGCGAGGACATCATCGCCCCCAAGAAAGAACTGGAATGGATGCAGCGGCTGGGCGCTGAGATCGACCGGCCGATCTCCTTCGGCATGATCCAGGTCGACGCCGCGCCCGACCTGTGGCGCGAACAACTGGACATCTCGGCGGCCGCGCATGCCTCCGGCAGCCGGCTGTACCCCCAGATCGCCGCGAGGCCGTTCGGCATGCTGTTCGGATTCGACGGGCATCACGCGTTCACCCACCGCCCGACCTTTCGTCGGCTGAAAGCCGAATGCACACGCGAGGAGCTCGCGCAGCGCCTGGCCGACCCCGCCGTCAAGGCCGCGATCCTCGCCGAAGAAGACCTGGCGCCGGACCCGAATCGGTTGTTCGACAACATGTTCGCACTTGCTCAGTACGCGCTCGGGCGCACTTACGCGATGGGCGACCCGCCCGACTACGAGCCGACCGACGAGCGCACCGTGGAGAAGATCGCCGCCGAACGCGGCGAAGACCCGCTGTCGACCCTCTACGACCTGATGCTCGAGCACGATGCGACGTCGATGCTGATGCTGCCGTTCTACAACTACGCCTACGGCAACCATGACGCGATTCGCGAGATGCTGACCCATCCGGCCGGCGTGGTCGGACTGTCCGACGGCGGGGCGCACTGCGGCATGATCTGCGACGCGTCGTTCCCGACCTTCCTGCTCACGCACTGGGCGCGCGACCGTCGCCGTGGCGACAAGCTGCCGCTGGAGTACGTCGTGCGCAAGCAGTCCTACGACACCGCGCAACTGTTCGGGCTGTCCGATCGTGGCGTCGTCGAGATCGGAAAACGCGCTGACGTCAACGTGATCGACATGGATGCGATCACCCTGCACCGGCCGCAGATGGCCTACGACCTACCTGCGGGCGGCAAGAGGCTCATCCAGGGCGCGTCGGGCTACGACGCGACGATCGTCAACGGAGTCGTGACCCGCCGCGCCGGCGCCGACACGGGCGCACGTCCCGGCCGGTTGGTGCGCGGCGCCCGCTAGCTGAGAGCGTGGTCGATCAGCACCTCGGCCGCCTTCTGGGCGCGAGCCCACGGGGCTGGGTCGTCCAGCGAGGTTGCGAGCGCGCCGGCGCCTTCGTACAGCACGGCAAGCTGGTTTCCGAGTTGTCGCGGATCCGCGGCCCCGGCCTGGGTGGCGAGTTCGGTGAGCCAGTCGGCGAAGCCCAGTTTTGACGTCCGAACGATGTCCTGAACCTCAGGCATGGTTCCGGCCGATTCGACGGCCGCGTTGTGGAACGGGCAGCCCCGAAACGTCCCGGCTATCACCGTGTGGCCGTCGAAAGCGGCGAGCAGGCGCTGTCGCGGGGTGAGATCCCCTGACTCGGCCATCGTCTCGGTGACGCGCTGCGCCATGCCGCGCAGGTATTCTTCCACGACCGCGGTTTTGCTTGGAAAATGTTGGTAGAGAGTGCGTTTGGAGACCGATGACTCGGCCGCCAGCCGTTCGACGCCGGTGGCGTTGATGCCTTCGCGATAGAACAACTCGCCGGCGGCGTCCAGGATGCGCTGACGCGCGCCCCGACCACCCTTGGGCGCCGCCCTTTCTTCGCTCATCCTGGGAGTATACCGAACGGTTTACATATCGAGTCAAGCGTTGTACTGTCGCAAATGAAGAAGTACACCTATCGGTTTACTAGGAGTGAGCATGGCACAGCGTCCGCCCGTGGTGTTGATCACCGGGGCCTCGTCCGGAATAGGTCGATCGATCGCCAGTGAGTTCGCGGCGAAGGGCTTCGAGGTCTTCGGCACCAGCCGCAATCCGCACCGCACCGAGCCGATTGCCGGGGTGGACCTGATCTCGCTCGACATCACCGATGCCGCATCGGTCACCGCCGCAGTGTCGACGGTCGTGCAGCGCGCCGGCCGCATCGACATCCTGGTCAACAATGCCGGGTTCGGGGTATTTGGCGCCGCCGAGGAGAGTTCGACCGCGCAAGCGCAAGAGCTCTTCGACACCAATTTCTTCGGGTTGGTGCGGGTGACTCGCGAAGTGCTGCCTTACCTGCGGGCACAGGGCAGTGGCCGGATCGTCAACGTCGGATCCGTGCTGGGATTCCTACCGGCGCCGTATGGCGCGCTCTATGCCGCTTCTAAGCATGCGGTCGAAGGCTATTCGGAATCGCTCGACCACGAGACACGCGAATTCGGCGTCCGGGTAACGGTTGTCGAGCCCGGCTACACGAACACCTCGTTTGAAGCCAACGCCACCGATGCGGACTCGCCGATCGGAAGCTACGCGCCCGTCCGTGAGCACGTCAAAGATGTTCTCGCACAGTCGGTCCAGGCTGGAGACGACCCCGCGGTGGTTGCCCGGGTCGTGCTGAAGGCCGCGACCAGTCGCACGCCGAAGTTGCGCTACCCGGCCGGACCGCTGGCACGACGGTTGTCGCTGATAAAGAAGCTCGCGCCAGCAACGTTGCTGGACAAGGGAGTTCGCAAAGCTAACAAGTTGACGTCGAGTCCGGAGCGCGTCGAACGTCGCGAAGGGGATTTTGTTCAGAAGGGCGCATGATCACCCAACGGCGTCACGATGCTTTGGCGTACCTGCGAACTAAATCGTTTTCGCCGAACATTTTCGCGTACTCCGAGCCTCTGGCGTCGCGGCCGAAGAATGTCCATCGCCGTGGTTCTGCCTGGGGGGTGCTGACCATCTTGACCGTGTAGCGCAGCTCACTCTCGCGGAGCGTGCCGATGATGTCGCCGACGCGAATCTGCGATGGGTGAATCTCGGGTGCATCACACCAATTTTGTATGGACACTATTTCCTTTACGGTTGAGGCTCACTCTACGCGTCATCGGTGGGCATGCGGATTCTTCGTGCGTCCAAGTGAATGCCTGGGTGACTAAGCAACCGCTGGTGGCGTAACGTCGGTAAAGAGCCGTTTCGTTGTCAGCGGTGGTCCAACGCAATTCGCGCGGGTGGCACTCACCGGCAATGGGATTCCTCCGCTTACCCGCGCTGGTGGGTGAGCGACCCGAGCGTGAAGGAATTCCCTTGAACAATTTCGCCCCTACCGTAGACCGATTCGCCGACGGATGAGCGATCGGCGCTCAGCCAATCCCGTCCGACTCTCGGTAGCACACGAGTTGGGCGGGGACATCGACGGGGCGTGGTGGCCACGCGTCGATCGCATGACCATCGAATTACCTAACCTGATAGCTGCTTTGACCCCATTGCTGGGCGAGATCACCTCGATCAACGTCAACTGGCCGCCACTGCAGCGGCCACCCGACTTCAACTGGCCGGGGTGGGAGCACAAACCCCAGCATGTGATGACCGTCCACGGCGGTGACGCACGGGTCAACCTGTTGATCATCCCGTACACGACATACAGCGGCCTGGCGTTGATGGTGCTGCGGCGTGCGGCCAGCATGCCGATCATGCCCGCCGACCGGGACAAACCCGCATTCCTGACTGCCGGCACGATCCTGCAGGCCGCGACGAAGCAGCTTGCCGCGGTTCCGGGGTACTAGGTACCGCAGAACGTCCGGTAGTCGCCGAAGTCGTCCGGCGCAGGGGCGGCGTAGCGCTCCAAGCCCGGTCGCTCGCCGTACGGCGCAGTCACCGCGGCGAGCAACTGATGGAGCGGATCCAGGTCGCCGTCCGTGGCCGCGGCGAGCGCCTCCTCGACCAGATGGTTTCGCGGGATGTAGACCGGGTTGCTCCGGTCCATCAGCTCGGCGTCCGGGCCGAGAGCCCGCCAGCGTGCGATCCAGTCGTCGATGCCAGCGAGGTTGATGAACAGCCCGCGGGTGGCTTCGACATTGCCGCCTGCGGCGTGGCTGAGGCCACGGAAGAACGAGGTGAAATCGACGCGGCTTTCCTGGAGCAGTGCCGTCACGTCATTGCTCAACGACGCGACGGTCTCGGCGTCGGTGCCCGCCGGCAGGCCGAGCTTGTCGCGCGTCCCGGTCGTCCACGTCTCGTCGTACTGGGCCCGAAAGACACCGAAAGCCTGCTCTGCGAGCGCGACGCCCTCATCGACGGTGTCCGCGAGTAGCGGCAGAAGCGCCTCGGCGAACCGGGCGAGGTTCCATGCCGCGATCGCGGGCTGGTTGGCGTAGGCGTAGCGGCCCCACTGGTCGATCGAGCTGAACACCGTGTCGGGGTCGTAGGCCTCCATGAAGGCACACGGTCCGTAGTCGATGGTCTCGCCGGAGATCGTCATGTTGTCGGTGTTCATCACGCCGTGGATGAAGCCGATCAGCATCCACCGGGCGATCAGTGATGCCTGGACGGCCGCGACCGACTCGAACAGCGCGAGATAAGGGTGATCGGTCATGGCGGCGCCGGGATAGTGACGGGTGATCGCGTGATCGGCCAACCGGCGTAGCAGGTCGAGATCGCCTGTGGCTGAAGCGTATTGGAAGCTACCGACCCGCAGGTGGCTGGCGGCGACACGCGTCAGCACGGCGCCGGGCAGCGGAGTCTCGCGTTGCACCGGACGTCCGGTCGCCACCACGGCCAGGGATCGCGTCGTCGGGACACCCAGCGCGTGCATCGCCTCGCTGATCACGTATTCGCGCAGCATCGGGCCCACCGCCGCCAGGCCGTCACCGCCGCGGGCGAACGGCGTGCGCCCCGAACCTTTCAGGTGGATGTCGCGCAGGCGCCCGCCGTCGTCGGCGAGCTCACCGAGCAGCAGCGCGCGACCATCACCCAGTCGCGGAACGTAGCCGCCGAATTGGTGTCCCGCATAGGCCTGGGCGACCGGTGCGGCACCGTCCGGAATGAGCGCGCCCACCAAGAACCGGAGTCCGTCCGGACCGCGCAGCCACGCAGCGTCGAGGCCGAGTTCGCCGGCCAGCGGCTCGTTGAACGCCACCAGCCGCGGATCGGGAAACGACTCGGCTTGCCAGCGGACACCCAACTCCGGCAGGTCGCTGAAGAAGCGGTCCTGCAGAGCGACGGTGATATCAGGGGCAACGCTCACGTCATCCACCCTACGGACGGTGACTACCATCGAGAGGCCGTCCCGATAGGAGCGCTCACCGGAATGCTGGACCCCCACGAGGTAGACCACCTCTTTCCCACCGATCTGCCCGAACCGGCTGAGTGGGAGCAGCGTTATCCACCCCGCGAGCTGACCGGCGGAGCGGAGGTGACCCGGCTGGCCCCGTCGCCGACGGGTTTCATCCACCTCGGTGGCATCTACACCGCGATGATCGACCTCTCCGTGGCGCACCAGAGCGAGGGTCGCTACTTCGTCCGTATCGAGGACACCGACCAATCCCGCGAGGTCCAGGGCGCCTATGAGCAGTTCCAGCGGGCGTTCGACTACTTCCGGGTGATTCCCGACGAGGGGGAGGGCGCCGGTGACTACGGGCCCTACCGTCAGTCGCAGCGGGCGACGATCTACCTGACCTATGCGCGCGAGATGCTGCGATCCGGCAAGGCGTACCTATGCTTTGCCACTGCCGACGAGCTGGCCCAGATCCGCACCCGCCAGCAGCAGCTCAAGCGTCCAACCGGCTACTACGGCGAGTGGGCCCTCTGGCGCGACGCCGACGACGCGGCCGTGCGTGAGCAACTGGAAAAGGGGACGCCGTATGTGGTGCGGTTCCGCTCGCCGGGCCGTACCGAGGGACGGACAACGTTCAACGACGCGATCCGCGGCGAGATCTCCATGGAGGCCAACTACAACGACGTGGTCATCCTCAAATCGTCGGCGGGCATCCAGCTGCCGACCTACCACTTCGCCCACGCCGTCGACGATCACCTGATGCGCTGCAATCTGGTGATCCGCGGCGAGGAATGGCTCTCCTCGACGTCGCTGCATCTCCAGTTGTTCGAGGCTTTGCAGTTCGAGCCGCCGACCTACGCCCACATCGCCCTGCTGATGAAGCAGATCCCGGGCGGCAAGCGAAAACTGTCCAAACGCAAAGACCCCGAAGCCGACGTCGACTTCTACATCAAGTCGGGTTACCCGGCCGACGCGGTGCTGTACTACCTGCGCGGTTTGGCCAACGGACGGCTGGCGGAAATACCGCTGCCGGATGCTCTGGCCGCACCGATCTCGCTGGCCGACTGCGGCGGCGCCGGCCCGCTGGTGGATCTGGTGAAGCTGGAAGACATCAGCGCCGACTACATCGCGACGCTCAGCGGGCCGGACATCTACGCGGCCGTGACGGCGTGGGCCGCAGAGTTCGATCCCGAGTTGCTTCGCGTCATTCAGGCTCATACCGACCTGACCCTGGCCGCGCTCGCGGTCGAACGCGAGGGTGTCGACAACCCGCGCAAAGACCTGCGCAAGTGGTCGGATTTCCGTCCGGCGTACGGCTTCTTCTTCGCCGACCTGTTCACGCTCATCGGCGCCGACGACGCGCAACTGGGACTGCCCGCCGACCTGGTCCGGTCGTTCGCCGGCGACTTCGTCGCGACCTATCGCGATCTCGATGATTCGACGCAGTGGTTCCAGCAGGTACGGGATCTGGCCGAGAAGTTCGGCTTCGCCCGCAATGCCAAGGAATACAAGCAGAATCCCGACGGGTATCCCGGGTCGATCCGGGAAGCCTCACAGCTGATCAGGGTGGCGCTGACCGGGTCGACCAAGAGCCCCGACATGTTCGCCGTCGCGCGCACACTGGGCCGTGACGAAGTAATCCGGCGGATCGGCACTCTGACCGCCTAGAGTGCCGCTGTGGGCAGCGCGGACCTCGAATTCGACGATCTGACGTCGCCCCAGCTCACCGACATCCAGCGGCAGATCCTGGAGTACACCGAGGCCAGGCCCGTCGACTTCGACATCGATCAGATGGTCGACGAGGCGATCGGGCAGGCCGGTGTCGGCGACGACCTTGACGGCAGCGACGGGTTCCGCGACCGACTGGCCGCGCACGTCGCGGCGATCGACGCCGACCGCGGTCTGACCCAGCTCACGCGGTCATCGCTGCGCCAGCGCGTGGTTCGCCTGCTGCGCAACCGGCTGTCACTGACCGACCTGCTCAAGCGCTACCCCGAAATCGAGTCGATCGAGATCGAGAAGCCGGTCATCGTCGTCGGGATGCCGCGGTCGGGGACCACACATCTGGTGAACCTGATCGCCGCCGATCCACGGCGACGGGCGCTGCCGTACTGGGAGAGCCAGGAGCCCATCCCCGCGGTCGGGGACGGTCCCGACGCCTTCGGTGTCGATCCCCGCTACGCGCGGGCGAAGGCCGAGCACGAAGCGCTGATGGCCAGCGCCCCGGTGGTTGCCGCCATGCACGACCGGTTTCCGGAGGCGATCGAAGAGGAGGTCGAACTGCTCGATCTCGATCTGGCCGGTTATGTTCTGGAATGGCATGCACGCGTGCCGGATTGGCGCGACTACTACCTGGCTCTCGACCAGCGCCGGCATTATCCGTATATGAAGAAAGTTCTGCAGGCGCTCACATTTCTGCGCGGCCCACGAACCTGGATTCTGAAAAGTCCACAGCACTGTGAGCAACTCGGTCCATTGATCGAGACCTTCCCGGACGCGACGGTGGCATTCACCCATCGCGATCCCGTCGCGGTGATCCAGTCGGCGATCACGATGATGGCCTACTCCGATCGATTGCGGCGCAAGAGTATTGATCCAGACTGGCTGTTGGACTATTGGAGCGACCGGGTGCGTCGACTGCTCAGCGCCTGCGTGCGTGACCGCGACCTGGTGCCCGCGCAGCGCAGTATCGATATCAGCTTCCATCACCTCAACGGCAACGAAATGCCGTTGCTCGAACAGCTCTATCATCGCGGTGGGATCGAACTGACACCGAAGGTGCGCCGCCGTTTTCAGGGCTACCTGGACGGCAACCCGCGCGGAAAACACGGGCAGATCCGCTACGAGCTGCAGCGCCACTTCGGTATCTCGCCCGACGCGTTGCGCAGTAGGTTCGACTTCTATTTCGACCGGTTCGACGTCCGGCCCGAGGCGTAGGCGGGAGCAACGATGAGCACCAACGACTTTGAGCCGGTCTATCGCAGCAGGCCCGGCGCCGACGGCCTGCGCCCCGCGTCTGCTGAGCGGGCCGAGCAGATCGCCCCGGGGCTGTGGTGTTCACCGGGTCTGTCGAACTCGTATCTGCTGACCACCGACGAGGGCCGGGTGATCGTCAACACCGGGATGGGCTTCGAGGGGCCGGTGCACCGCGCCAACTTCGACGCGGTGGACGCATCGCCGGTGCGCTACATTATCTTCACCCAAGGCCACGTCGACCATGTCGGCGGTCTGGACAGCGTGCGAGACCCGGAGACAACAGTTGTCGCACAATCCAATTGGACGTTGTGGCGAGACGATAACGAACGGCTCATCCCATACCGGGCCAATCGCAGCGCGTTCGCTTTCAAAGACACCTTGTCGACGGGCATCCAGGCCATTCAACGTCGGCTCGGCACCAAGCGATTGGCGGGTCAGAGCGTTCCGTCGGTCGACCTCCACTTCGACGACACTCTCACGCTCGAGGTCGGAGGCCGCCGACTGGAGTTGATCGCCGTGCCCGGTGGGGAAACCAATGACTCACTGGTCGTGTGGATACCCGATGAGCAAATATGTTTGTGCGGCAACACCTTCGGGCCGATCTTCGGGCACATTCCGAATCTGGTCACGATGCGCGGTGACCGTTACCGCGACGCGTTGACGGCGATCGCGTCGGTCGAACGCGTTCGCGAGCTGCAATCCGAGCTACTGGTGACGGGCCATTTCGCCCCGATCTCCGGACGCAACCGCATTGATGCCGAGCTCACCCGGCTGCGCGATGCCATCCAGTACATCCACGACCAGACGGTGGCCGGCATGAACGCCGGCGCCGATGTGCGGACGCTGATGCGTGAGATCGCCTTGCCCCCCGAATACGAAGTGGGACAGGGCTACGGAAAGGTCGCCTGGGATGTGCGTGCCGTCTGGGAGAACTATTCGGGCTGGTTTCACCATCAATCCACGACCGAGCTGTACCCGATCGGCTTCGACGCTGTGAGCGCTGACGTCGTCGAGCTGGCCGGCGCTGATGCGATTGTGCGGCGGGCGCGCGAACACCTGGAGGCTGACCGTCCGCTGCACGCCATCCATCTGGCTGAGCTTGTCGCCGCCGATGCGGCCGCGCGCGACGTGCTGCGGGACGCCCACGAAAAACTGTTGGCCGGCGCCACGAATTTCTGGGAACGCGCCTGGCTCACCGAGCAGATATCGAGGAACTCATGACGGCGCGAGTCAGCTTCGACTTCACTGGCACCACAGTCCTGATCACCGGCGGCACCAGCGGCATCGGGCATGCGACCGCGACGCTGTTCCGCGACGCCGGGGCGACGGTGACCATCACCGGTACCAAGCCGGCCGCGGGCGACTACGACACCGACCTGACCGGGCTGGACTATCGCCAGCTGCGGATCACCGACGACGACTCGGTGGACGCGCTGGCCAGCAGCTTCACCGAGCTTGATGTCCTGGTCAACAACGCGGGAGCGAATTTCCCTGGCGGCCTTGACGAGTCGAAGCCGGATGGCTTTGAGGCGGCAGTGACGGTCAACCTGACCGGACCATACCGGCTGACCGTCGGGCTGTATCGGGCGTTGCGATCGTCGACCGCGGTCGGTGGCGCCAGCGTGGTCAATCTGGCATCGATGTCCGCGCTGCGGTCTGTCGCGATGGTGCCCGGCTACAGCGCGGCCAAAGCCGGCGTTATCAACATCACCCGCAATCTCGCAGTCAAGTGGGCCGGCAAGGGGATTCGGGTGAATGCGGTGGCACCCGGAGCGATCGACACCCCGATGACCGCGCCGATGCAGGGCGTGCAAGAGATCGTGGACTCCGAGTTGGCGCACATCCCGTTGCGACGTTTTGGAGCCGTCGCGGAGATCGCGCCCACCGTCGCGTTTCTGTGCACCGAACAATGCAGCTACACCAGCGGCGCCGTCGTGGTTGTCGACGGTGCATCGGATTGCGTTTGAGACCGGAAGGAAGAGAATGACATTCGCGCTACGACCCGAGGACTACTACCACACCGGGATCGTCGTCCCCGACCTCGATGTCGCGATGCAGCGGCTCACGGCGGTGGGTGGCTATCAGTGGATCACGCCGCTGACCTACACGTTGCCGTTCCGCACCGTCAACGGAACCCGCGAACTCACGTCGACATTCGTCTACTCGCTGCAGAGCCCACACGTGGAACTCATCCAGCAAGTGCCGGAAAGCCCGTGGACCGCAGCGGCGGGTAACTCCGTGCATCACCTCGGGTATTTCACCGACGACCTCGCCGAGACTGCGCGCCTGCTCGAAGACGAAGGTTTCGTCTTCGAAGCGACCGCCGACATCTCCCCGCCGGACCTTGCGCTGTTCGCCTACTACATCGACGCGTTCGGTACCCGCATCGAGATCGTCGATCGCGCACTCTTCCCGGACTTTGCCGCGTTCCTGCAGTCGGCGGCGCCGCCGGCCGACGCCTGAGCGGAGGCGCGACATGTTGCTGCCGGTACTGCGCTTCAACTTCGCCTCGCCGTTGGGCGACCCGCGCACACAGAGCGAATTGATCCGTGCAGCAATCGAATTAGCTCAGTGGGGCGAATCGCGGGGCATCACGACGATCAGCGTCGACGAGCATCACGCGACCGGGCAGGGCTGGAGCTCCAATCCCATTCTCGCGGCGGCGATGTTTCTGGCGCGAACCTCGACGTCGATCGCCAGCGTGGACTGCGCACTGGGTCCGCTGTGGAATCCGGTGCGGCTCGCCGAAGACATCGCACTGGTCGACAACATGAGCCGGGGCCGGCTACACACCACGGTCGGGCTGGGCTACCGCACCGTCGAATACGACTCGTTGCGAGCCGATTTCAGCCGGCGCGGTGCACTGATGGACAGCTTGATCGAACGCATGCTGTCGGTGTGGTCCGGAGATGAGGCTGAGCAAGGAGTCTGTACCGGCACCTGGACGCGCCCGCACCCGCCGCTCTACGTCGGGGGAGGGTCACTCGCGACGGCGCGGCGCGCGGCGCGGTTTCGGTTGCCGCTCAGCCTGGCCGACCACCTGCCTGACGTCGCAACTCTCTATCGCGAGCTGTGCGCCGAGGCCGGCATCGCTCCGTTGATCATCATGCCTGGGCCGGTCAACCGCGGGATGATCTATCTGCACGAAGACCCAGACCGGGCGTGGGCCGAACTCGGTGAGCACATTCTCTGGGAGGCAGTCACTTACGGTGGCTGGTCGGTCGATCAACGCTCGTTGATGCATCTACCCGGAGTGCAAACACTTGACGAGGTGCGCGCTTCGGGGCGTTACCGATTTCTGACGCCTGACCAGCTGATCGCCGAAGTTCGCGAGGCCTCACGACTACGGCCCGATCGTGCTGCACCCGCTGGTCGGCGGCATGCCTGTCGATGAGGCGTGGAAGTCGGTAGAGATGTTCGTCGACAAGGTGATTCCCGCGCTGCGGTGATCCACGTTTCCATGTGCCTTCGGATGAAAACGCGTCCGCCACTCGGCTTGTCGAGGCGCGAGTGCGCTAGCGGCTGTTGGCCTTAGTAGTCGTGGCGGGCCAGGTGGCCGTCACCGTCGCGGTTTTGGTCGGAGACTGACACCATCGCAGGCACCATCTCACTGGTGACCAGCCCGTGGTCGGCGGTCAATTCGTCGACGATCTCGAAGCTGTGGGCGATCCGGCTCGGCGTATCGACGATCGTCGTCACGACCGGCATGTGGCGGGTGAGCTGAAAGAGCCTGTCGCCGTGAGGTTTATGGTCGCCGTGAAATCCCCAGATGCCGCGCAGCACGGTCGCGCCCTGTGCTGTGCCGGAATGCAGCAGTCGGCTCACGAGCGCGCGGTGGATCGGCTCACCGCCGTGACCGGTAGCCCCGCTGGTGTGCACCGTCAGTTGCTGCCAGAGCGGTCGCTTGTGCTCGTCGGTGTCGGGCAGGCGATGCGGTCGGGCGTACAAATCGCCACCCCGCTTGCACACCCGCACCCGTTCGACGGTCAGCAACGGATTCGTTGCGGCGGTGCCGAGTTCGGCGATAGCTGCCGAGACCTGTGCGGCGGTCCCGATCGAGGTGATCGTCATCGGAACGTTGACGTTGCGGCTGAAGAAATGAGCACGGTACCGCTTACCGTGCGCGGTGCCATCCACGCCCAAAAAGGCTGAGCCGCCGGAGAATCCCAGCCGGTACAACAGATCGCACACTGCGCGGTACGCGGGTAGCGTGCCGATCCGCTGCTGGCGCCCTACATAGATGGTGAGCTTGACCGCGTCGGGGCTGCCGGCCTCGACCCCGTCGTCGCCGCTGACAAGGCGCGCGCGTTCCAGCGTCACCAGCCCGTGGCCGGTCATCGCCACGACGTCGTCGACCAGGCCGCTGATTTTCGACTCGACATCGACCGCGGCGATCGCGACCGGCGGATCCTCGGACAGGCTCAACGACTCGTCGCTGCGCAGCACGTGCCGCGGCCCGAAACTCGCGATGCCGCGCAGCATCACGCTGGCCGCGATGTCGCGGGTGTCGAACAGGTCCAGCAGTGCGTCGGCCAGAAAACCGGGCCGCCGGACGTCGGCGACAGCGCGTTGACGCTCGCCGAAGTAGGTGGTCAGCTTGAGGCAGGGCTGGTTCACAGGCGGCCTGCAATCCACTGCCCGAGCAGCGCCGCGGCGATCCCCACGACGATGCTGGCGACGATGTTCATCGCTGCGCGGCGAACCTGCCGCTCTTCACTGAGCCGCTGGGTTTCCAGCATCCAGGTGGAGAACGTGGTGTACGAGCCGACGAACGCGGTGTCGGCGACCAATGCGACGTGCCGGCTCAACGCCAGGCTGCCGAGCAGGCCCAGCAACGCAGCGCCGCTGACGTTGACCATGAACGTTCCGTACGGAAAGGGCCTCGCCGCCCGACGGGCGATCGTGCCGTCAACCAGAAACCGCAGCACCGCGCCCAGACCGCCGGCGACCAGAACGCTAGTCCAGAGGATCATCAGCGCACCGCCACCCGTCGCACCAGGGCGGTCGCCAGGTACACCGCAGCCAGTCCCAGAACGACGCTGGCGCAGGTGTATCCGGCGGCCAGCGCGTAACGGTGGTGTTCGATCATCTTCAACGTTTCGACCTGCATCGTCGAGAAGGTGGTCAGACCGCCGCATAATCCCGTGCCGAGCAGCGGCCGCCGGTAGCTCGACAACGGCAACCGCTCCAGCAGTCGCGTGGCGAAGTAGCCCAGCAGGAACGCCCCAACGACGTTGACCGTGAATGTCGGCCACGGCCACCGCGTCGGGTCGGCTGCCATCAGGCTGCTCAGACCGGCGCGGACCAGCGTTCCCAGCGCTCCACCGGCGAATACGGCGGCCAGCTCCCGGTAATCGCGTGTTGCCACCCGACGAATTCCCTTTCGTTTCAGCGCCTGTTCACCGCAGCTTAGGCGGGACCGTCGAGCGGCGGGAACAGGAAATCGGCAGAATGATGTCATGGTGGCCAACCCGCGTGCCGGTCAGCCGGCCCAGCCTGAAGACCTTGTCGACCTACCTCACCTGGTCACCGCTTACTACTCGGTCGAACCCGACCCTGACGACGTCGCCCAGCAGGTGGTGTTCGGCACGTCTGGACATCGCGGCTCGGCGCTGAACGGCGCGTTCAACGAAGCACACATCCTGGCGATCACCCAGGCCATCGTCGAGTACCGCGCCGCGCACGGCACCACCGGCCCGTTGTTCATCGGGCGTGACACGCACGGGCTTTCGGAGCCGGCGTGGGTATCGGCACTCGAGGTGCTCGCCGCGCACGACGTCGTCGCCATGATCGACTCGGCCGACCGCTACACACCGACGCCGGCGATCAGCCACGCGATCCTGACCTACAACCGGGGCCGCACCGACGCTCTCGCGGACGGGATCGTCGTGACGCCGTCGCACAACCCGCCCTACGACGGCGGCTTCAAGTACAACCCGCCCAACGGCGGCCCGGCCGACACCGACGCCACCAACGCAATCGCCAAGCGCGCCAACGAGATTCTGCGAAGTGGCGAGGCGGTCAAACGGGTGCCGCTGACCCGCGCGTTGCAGAGCGCGCAACGCCACGACTACATGGACAGCTACGTCTCCGACCTGCCGAACGTGGTCGACATCGACGTGATCCGCAAAGCGGGCGTCCGGATCGGCGCCGACCCGCTCGGCGGTGCCAGCGTCGACTACTGGGCCGCGATCGGTGAGCGGCATCGTCTGAACCTGTCCGTCGTCAATCCGCTGGTCGACGCGACGTGGCGCTTCATGACCCTCGACCACGACGGCAAGATCCGGATGGATTGCAGCTCGCCGAACGCGATGGCCTCGCTGATCGCCAATCGTGACCACTACCAGATCGCCACCGGCAACGACGCCGACTCCGACCGGCACGGCATCGTGACACCCGATGCGGGCCTGATGAACCCGAACCACTACCTGGCGGCGGCCATCGACTACCTCTACACCAACCGGCCGTCCTGGCCGGCCGGCATCGCCGTCGGCAAGACCGCGGTCAGCTCGTCGATCATCGACCGGGTGGTCGACGGCATCGGTCGCAAGCTCGTCGAGGTGCCGGTCGGGTTCAAATGGTTCGTCGACGGGCTGATCGGGGGCACCATCGGCTTCGGCGGCGAGGAGTCGGCCGGGGCGTCGTTCCTGCGGCGTGACGGCTCGGTGTGGACCACCGACAAAGACGGCATCACCTTGGCGTTACTGGCTTCCGAGATGCTGGCGGTGACCGGCGAGACCCCGTCGCAGCGCTATCGCCAGCTGACCGCCAAGTACGGCGAACCGACCTACGCCCGGCTCGACGCGCCCGCCAACCGTGAGCAGAAGGCCCGGTTGGCCAAGCTGTCGGCCGACCAGGTGACCGATACCGAGCTCGCTGGCGAGGCGATCACGGCGAAGCTGACCGCGGCACCCGGCAATGGGGCGCCACTGGGTGGACTGAAGGTGACGACGGCCAACGCCTGGTTCGCGGCACGCCCGTCCGGCACCGAGGACGTGTACAAGATTTACGCCGAGTCTTTCCGCGGTCCGGAGCACTTAGCCGATGTCCAGCGAGCGGCGCAACAGGTTGTGGATAAAGTCATTGGGTGATCCTCGTCGCCCCACGCGCCCGCCTGACGGCTTGGCGTCGCAATTCGACGAGGCTGCCGCGTGAAGCTTGGGTACTGATCGCGGCGAACGCGGTGGCCGCGCTTGGCTACGGTGTGGTGTCGCCGGTGTTGCCGGCCTTCGCCCGAACGTTCGGGGTGAGCCTCGGCGCGGTGACGTTCTCGATCACGATTTTTTCGGTGATGCGGCTTTTCTCCGCTCCGCCCACCGGGTTGCTGGTGCAGCGGCTGGGGGAGCGGTCGGTCTACGTGGCCGGGCTGGTGATCGTGGCGGTCTCCACCGGTGTATCCGCGTTCTCCCAAACCTATTGGCAGTTACTGGTATTCCGCGCGATCGGCGGCATCGGGTCGACGCTCTTCTTCATCTCCGCGCTGGGTCTGATGATCCGGATCAGCCCGCCTGATGCGCGCGGGCGGGTCGCCGGTCTGTTCGTCACCTCGTTTCTGATCGGCTCGGTCGCCGGCCCGATTGTCGGCAGTCTCACCGCAGGGTTAGGGCTCAAAGCACCGTTTCTGATCTACGCGGTGTTGGTGCTGCTCACAGCTATTGCGGTGTCCTACAGCTTGCGCCGGTCGACGCTGGGCGCGCCCGCCGAACACGCCGAGGCAGCGGTCACGGTACGGGCCGCGCTTCGGCACCGCGCGTACCGCGCTGCGCTGGTGTCGAACTTCGCGACGGGCTGGGCGGTGTTCGGATTGCGAATGGCCGTGGTGCCGCTCTTCGTCTCGGACGTGTTGGGCCGCGGGCCACGGACGATCGGCTTGGTGTTGGGGATGTTCGCGCTCGGCAACCTCGTCGTGGTGTTGCCCAGTGGCCATCTGTCCGACCGGATCGGGCGACGCACCCTGTTGATCAGCGGCCTCTTCGCCAGCGCCGCGGCGACCGTCTGCTTGGGCGCGTCGTCGGTGCCCCTGTTCCTCGTTGCCGCGTTCATGGGCGGCGCGACCTCTGGCATTTACTCCTCACCGCAGCAGGCCGCGATCGCGGACATTCTGGGCAGCACGGCACGCACAGGCACCGCGGTCTCGACATTTCAGATGATGGTTGACCTAGGCGCGATCGTTGGTTCGTTGTCGGTGGCTCAGATCGCTGAACACCTCAGCTATGAATGGGGCTTCGTGATCAGCGGGGTCGTGCTCCTGGCAGCGGGGGTCGGCTGGATATTCGCGCCGGAAACGCGGGTCGCGGGTCACACGCCGCCGCCCGATGAATGGGAGACCGGGGCCACGACGGACCTGGCCTGATCAGCGACTTTGAAGGCAGGCTGGCCGTGGTGTAACTTCGACAAGCACAACTTTGGGGCTATGGCGCAGTTGGTAGCGCACCACACTGGCAGTGTGGGGGTCAGGGGTTCGAATCCCCTTAGCTCCACCCATTTGACAAGGCATTATGCGCGTATCGCGGCGCGGATAGGTGCCGGCCGCCGCAGATTGACGACAGATTTGACGAGTTGTCGTTCGAAAATGCGCATCACACTCGAACGCACCGGTTGGCCAGCGAGGGCAGGACTGCCCTCCGAGGCGCGCAGGGCAACGAGGCGGGCAGCGTCTACTGACGCGGCGTCGGCGCCATCTTGGCCACCCACGGCTTGCGGGCCAAGGGCATCGCCGCGCTCGAAATGCACGACTTAGGACCATATCCTGAGGCCATCGCCTTCAAGATTGCAGTGTCGCCCTACTGAGTCGGCATCACGAAAACTCATCCTATGTTGCTCAGATGGCTAATGAACTCAACCAACGCGAGCGACCGTTACCGGTGAGCGAGGCGCAGCTGGCGGCGGTGTTGCCGCCGGTGCGCATGTTGGCGCGGGCCCGCACGGTGCTGGGCTATCAGCTCCGCGCGGCGGCGCGCCGGGCGGTGGGGGTGCTGCCAGGTCTGCGTGAGCGGTTGGATGTGCCGCGGCTGCAGCCGTTGCGCAGCAGCAGCCTGGCGATGTACCGGTTTTGGAAGCTGCCCTACGGGGTGGCCGAAAAGCCGCACTCGCTGGCCGATGTGCCGTGGGAGTATGTGCGGGCCAACTGGGACAAGATCCCGTTTTTGGGGTTGCGGGAGTATTGGTACCCGGCGCTGCAGACCCGCCAGCTGAAAAACAACAGCGTCGTGCCGGTGACACTGGCCGGGGACAATCTGGTGTTTTTCCGTGACGGCGATGGGGTGGCGCGGGCGTTGGAAAACCGCTGCCCGCATCGGTCGGCGTTGTTGTCGCTGGGGCAGGTGGGGGTGTTTCGCCCGGGCACGCTGACCTGCCGCTATCACGGCATGACGTTTGACGGGGCTGGCACCTGTGTGGCGTATTTGACCGAGCCCGACAGTCCGGCGTGCGGCAGGATCCGTGCGCGCGCTTATCCCGTGCAGGAGATGGGCGCCATCGTCTGGGTCTACATGGGCGACAACACTCCGGACCCGGTCGAGCAGGCCGTCCCGCACGCCGCCACCGTGCTCAGCCAAAAACAACTAGTGGTCTTCCGAGCGGTACTCCCTTACAACTACCTCAATCAGAGTGACGCCGCCGCCGATCTGGCGCACTTCGGTGTGCTGCACCGCAACTGCCTGCCTTTAGCCGACTCGAAGGGGTGGGGCGACATCGACGGCAAAACCCTTCCCGGCGGGGGGTTACAGGCCTACTTCACTGAACCCAATCGGCATCCCGGCCCGCTGCACGTCGACAAACTCACCTACTACTTGCCGGGGCTCATCTACATTGGTCCCGGTGAAGGATACGATTCCTTCACCGAACACTATTACTTCTGGGCTGTGCCCCGCGACATCGGCAGTTTCGAAGCCTGGATAGTGTTTTCCGGGCCCAGCGGCCGCGTCAGCGGCGGCGTGGTGCGCACCTTGATCCGCGCCTTCATTTCGACGCCGTTGAGCCGCAACATACCGGGCGCTGACTGTGTCTACGGCGGGGACGCCCCTATGCAGATGGGCCAGGGGCGGGTGGTGCGCTGGGACACTGACCAGCTGACCCGCATCGACCGCGCGGTCAGCAAAACCCGACTGCTGCTGCAGCAGGCGCATGCCCGCGAACTAGCCGACCGCGCGCAACGCGGCCAACCCTCACGCCCGGCGCCGCCCCAGGAGTTTGCTGCGCAGATGGTGGAGCCGTAGAGCGCTCCCTCGCTGACGACGGGGCTCGGCGCATTAGTAACCGTCGCCCTCGCGCCGTCGCCGAGATAGATATGACAGCGCAAGAGCGCCTCTCCGGAGTTCCAGAGGCACTGCACCCGGGTCATGGGACAAGCGCGAACTCAGGACGGCGACTAAGTAGTACCGCGCCGAGACCGGCACATCGCAGTAGTGCATTACTGCGCTCGTCGCACCGAACGCGAACGACGATGGATCGGCGACACACCCCAAAAACGGAAGGGGAAGGCATGAGCACCAATCCGTTCGATGATGAGGATGGCGCGTTTTTCGTCTTGGTCAACGATGAGGAGCAACACAGCCTGTGGCCGGTCTTCGCCGACGTTCCAGCCGGCTGGCGGGTCGTTTATGGCGAGGCGGACCGCGCTGCGTGTGTGAACTACATCGAACAGCACTGGACCGATATACGGCCGAGGAGTCTGCGAGAAAGGTTGGCTTCGGGCCGGGCTTTTGGTGCCTAACTGGTTTCGTTTGGAAGGGTTCGGATGAAGCCTGACGAGCAGGCGCTTCCGCTGACGCAGGGACAGCTGGACATATGGCTGGCGCAGGAAATCGCTGGCTCGGGTACGGAGTGGCAGATGGGCCATTTCGTGGTAATCGAGGGCACGGTAAAGCCGGATTTGCTCGAGTCGGCGATCTGCCAAGTGGTCCGAGAGGCCGAACCGGTCAGGGCGACTTTCTTGCAGGTGGACGGTCAGGTTTTCCAAAGAACGATCGATTACCCGGATGTCGAGCTTGCCTGCTATGACCTCAGCTGTTCGCGGGATCCGGTGCAGGAAGCCTACCGGCTAGCGTCGTCGATTCAGCGCACGCCGATGCCGTTCACTGGCCCGCTATTCAAATTTGCGTTGTTCCAGACGCGGCTGGATCAATTCCACCTCTTCACGTGCATTCATCACATCGTCATCGACGGAACCGGCATTAGGCTCATTTCTAATCGGATTGCGGAGATCTACTCTGCGCTGGTTTCTGGCGCGCCGGTGTCTCCTGCTTTCTTCGGGTCGCTGCAGGACTTGGTTACTTCCGAGTTAGAATACGAATCGTCCAGCGATTATCTCGAAGATCAGGCCTATTGGTCCAGTAATCTTCCATCGGAAAACGAGCCGAATTATCGGTTGCCACAGGCTGCGGGCGAGCGTGATTCGCATTCGGTCTCTGCGCCGGTTCGATTGGACCCTGCGGTTCTTGGCCTAGTCCAAGAGCTATCTGAAGTGTTGAACGTGCGTCGAAACTCGGTGATCACCGCTGCCTGCGCGCTTTTAATGCGTGGATGGAGTGCTGACGCCGCCCACGAAGTGGTGATCGACTTCCAGGTCAGCAGACGCACAAGTTCCGCGTCCAAGACGTTTCCCGGGATGGTTACCGGGTTTGTGCCGCTGGTGTTGCGGATTGCGCCGGGGTCTGCGGTTGCCGATTTTTGTCGACATGTTGATACGCGAATACGAGCAGCGCTGCAGCATCAACGGTTTCCGGTGCATATTCTTGAGTGCAAAGTCCACCTGCGTCGCCCAGGGCAGGCTGCCGATAGGGTGGGGGTCAATTTCTTCCCTTCGACAACTATTCTTCCGTTTGCGGAGGCTACTGCAGCGGCGTCATACACCACTGTCGGTCGCGTAAACCACGTTGGGTTGTTCTTTTTCAACGCCTATGGGCAGCTTTTTCTCAGCACCGTGGGCTCGGGCCAGCCGTATACGGATTTTGACGCCTCTGATCTAGCGCAGCGGTTGCAGCGGGTGTTGGTGGCGATGACCGACGATCCGACACGGCTGTTGTCGTCGGTGGAGCTGCTCGACGGGGCTGAGCGCGCCCGGCTGGACGGGTGGGGTAACCGGGCGGTGTTGACCCAGCCGGCGACGGCGCCGGTGTCGATTCCTGCGTTGTTTGCCGCGCAGGTGGCCCGCGCCCCGAAGGCGGTGGCGATCAGCTGCAGAGAAAACTCGTGGACCTACCGCGAGCTTGATGAGGCTGCTAACCGGTTGGCGCATTTTTTGGCCGGCCAGGGTGTGGGCCCGGGGCAGTGTGTGGCGCTGCTGTTGGCGCGTTCGGCCGAGGCGGTCGTGGCGATTTTGGCGGTGCTCAAGACCGGGGCGGCTTATCTGCCGATCGACCCGGGGCTGCCTTCGGCGCGGATGGAGTTCATGGTTGCCGATGCCGCGCCGATGGCCGCGATCACCACGGCGGACCTGCGTCCGCGGCTGGACGGGTGCGATCTGCTGGTCATCGATGCCAACGACCCCGCTGTTGACAGCCAACCCAGCACGGCACTGCCGGCGCCGGCCGCCGGGGACATCGCCTACCTTATTTACACCTCGGGCACCACCGGTGTCCCCAAGGGGGTGGCGGTCAGCCACCACAACGTCACCCAGCTGCTGGCGTCACTGGATGCATATCTGCCCGTGGCGGGGGTGTGGACGCAGTGTCATACCTATGGGTTCGACACGTCGGTCTGGGAGACCTGGGGTGCGCTGTTACATGGTGGGCGAACGGTGGTGGTGCCTGACTCAGTGACACGCTCGCCGGAAGACTTCCACGCTTTGCTGGTCAGCGAACGCGTCAGCGTGCTCACCCAGACTCCCTCGGCGGTGGGGCTGCTCTCCCCGCAGGGGTTGGAGTCGACGGCGTTGGTGGTGGCCGGTGAGGCCTGCCCGGCCGAGGTGGTGGATCGGTGGGCGCCGGGGCGGGTGATGATCAACGCCTACGGCCCGACCGAGACGACGATGGTTGTGATGCTGAGTGCGCCGCTGACGGCGGGGTCGGGCGTGGTGCCGATCGGCTCGCCGGTGCCGGGGGCGGCGTTGTTTGTGCTGGATGGGTGGTTGCGCCCGGTGCCCGCCGGGGTGGTCGGGGAGTTGTATGTGGCCGGTCGTGGGCTGGCGTGTGGGTATGTGCGCCGGGCGGGTTTGACCGCGTCGCGGTTTGTGGCGTGTCCGTTCGCCGGTGCGGGGGCGCGGATGTATCGCACCGGGGATCTGGTGTGTTGGGGCGCCGATGGGCAGCTGCGGTATCTGGGCCGTGCTGATGAGCAGGTCAAGATCCGCGGATACCGCATCGAGCTTGGTGAAGTCCAGACGGCGTTGGCCGGGCTGGACGGGGTGGCGCAGGCCGTGGTGATCGCCCGCGAGGACCACCCCGCTGATAAGCGCCTCGTGGGGTATGTCACCGGCACCGCTGACCCGGCCGCACTGCGTGCCGCGCTGGCCGCGCGGCTGCCGGCGTACATGGTGCCGGCCGCGGTGGTGGTGGTGCCGGAGCTGCCGTTGACGGTCAACGGCAAACTCGACAAACGGGCCCTGCCGCCACCCGAATACCAGGATACCGATCGTTACCGGGCCCCCGCCCGCCCAGTTGAGGAGATCCTCGCTGGCATCTACGCCCGGGTGCTCGGGCTCGAGCGCGTCGGAGTGGATGAGTCGTTTTTCGAGCTGGGTGGGGATTCACTGTTAGCGATGCGGGTGATCGCCGCGGTCAACAAATATTTGGATGCCGGCCTTTTGGTGGGCGCCGTGTTCGAGGCGCCCACAGTTGCCCAGCTGGCGCCCCGCATCTGTGATTCGGGTCGGCTGGCTTCGTTGGTGGCTGGTGAGCGGCCCGAGGTGGTTCCGCTGTCGTATGCCCAGAGCCGGTTGTGGTTCCTCAATCAGTTCGAGGACGGGGTAGCGACCTACAACATGCCGACGGCTTTCCGGATCCGCGGGCCGCTGGATGTTGAGGCACTGGGCGCCGCCCTCGATGATGTCATCGCCCGCCACGAATCGTTGCGCACGCGTTTTCCCGACATGGACGGTGTGCCCTTCCAGGAGGTGTTGCCGGCTCGGGCCGGGATGTGGCTGCACGGTGGCGCAATGGTCGTGTCGTTGCCGGAGCAGGAGGTGGCCGGCGAGTTGGCGGCGCTGGCAGGGTATCGGTTTGATTTGTCGGCGGACATCCCGATTCGTGCACAGGTCTATTCGGTGGGCCCCGAGCAGCATGTGGTGGGGATTGTGGTGCATCACATCGCTTTTGATGGCTGGTCTATGGCTCCGATGGTCCGGGATATGGGCCAGGCGTATCGGGCGCGGCTGAAGGGCCGGTCCCCGCAGTGGGCGCCGTTGCCGGTGCAATATGTGGACTACACATTGTGGCAGCGCCAGTTGCTGGGGCAAGAGTCTGAGCCCGACAGCGCGATCGCTGGGCAGTTGCGGTACTGGCGTAATGGGCTGGCTGGGTTGCCCGAGGTGGTGTCGCTGCCCCTTGATCGACCCCGCCCGCCGGTGCCCAGTTACCGCGGTGATGCGGTGGAGGTGCGCCTCGACCCGCCGGTGTGGGCGGGGGTCAAGGCGCTGGCGGCCGCGCATAACGCGACCGTGTCGATGGTGCTGCAAGCGGTGGCGGCGGTGGTGTTGCACCGGGTCGGCGCGTGCGAGGACGTTGTGATGGGCGCACCGATTGCCGGGCGGCGCGATGAGGCGCTCGATGATCTGGTCGGGTTCTTCGTCAACACGTGGGTGTTGCGGGTGGCCGTGAACTCCCAGCACCGGTTCAGTGAGGTGCTTGAGCGGGTGCGTCACAAGGCGCTGGATGCCTACAGTAACCAGGATGTGCCGTTCGAGCGGCTGGTCGAGCAGCTCAACCCGGTGCGCTCCACGGCGCATCATCCGCTGTTTCAGGTGCTCATGGTTTTCCAGAACAACGTGCGCCCAGACATGGCGCTCGACGGCGTCAGCGTCGAGCAGATTCCGGTGTCCACCCGCACCGCGAAATTCGACCTGGATTTCCAGCTGAGCGAGGTGCCCACCGAGGACCCGGCCGCACCGATGGCCGTCGGGGTGGTCTCGTATGCCACGGATCTGTTTGATCGGGCCACCATCGAGCGGTTCGTCTGCTGGTTTGGCCGGGTGATCGAGGCGGTGGTGGCCGATGCGTCGGTGAAGGTGGGGGCGGTGTCGCTGCTGGATCGCGATGAGCGTGATCTGGTGCTGTCGGGGTGGTCTGGTGCTGGGGTGCGCGCGCCCGTGGGGATGGCGCCGCAGTTGTTGGCTTCCGCGGTGGCCGCCGACCCGGATGCGGCGGCGGTCATCGACGGTGCGCGGGAACTGTCGTATCGCGAGCTTGATCAGTGGTCGACGCGGTTGGCGCGGTTGCTGATCGAGGCGGGAGTGGGTCCGGAGCGCGCGGTGGGTGTGGCGATGGATCGGTCCGTGGAGTTGGTGGTGGCCTGGTGGGCTCTGATGAAGGCCGGCGGGACGTATGTGCCGGTGGATCGGGCCTATCCCGTCGAGCGGATTGCCACGGTGTTGGACGCAGTGGACGCGATGTGCGTAATGACCTGTGGCGCCGATACTTTGGCCGGGGCCGGTCCGCGCCCCGTGCTGCGCATCGACCGCCTGGATGTGTCCGGGCGGTGCGCCGATCCGATCACCGACGCCGACAGGCTGGCCGTGCTGGGGGTGGACACCACTGCCCATGTGATCTTCACGTCGGGCTCCACCGGCACCCCCAAGGGGGCGGCGGTCAGCCACGCCGGTCTGCTGGGGGCGGCGGCGCTGGGCGAGGTGATCGGGTTAGGCGCGGATGCGCGACTGCTGATGGTGGCCGCGCCGACCTTTGATGTGTCGGTCGGCGAGATGTTGTTGGCGGTGGGGGCCAGGGCGACGTTGGTGGTGGTGCCGCCGGACGCATATGCCGGGGAGGCGTTGACCAGGTTGCTGAAAAGCCATCAGGTCAACGCGGCGGCACTCACCCCGACGGTGCTGGCGACGCTGGACCGGACCCGTCTGGACGGGTTGGACACGCTGATCACCACTGGGGAGGCCTGCCCGACAGAATTGGCGACCGCCTGGGCGCCGGGCCGGCGGATGTTCAACGCCTACGGCCCGACCGAGACCACTATCTGGGTCACGTGTGCGCCGCTGTCGGCGGGACAGCCGGTGGATATCGGCGCCCCGATCCCGGGGGTGTGCGCGCTGGTACTCGACGCGCGGCTGAACCCTGCACCGGTCGGGGTGGCGGGCGAGCTGTATCTGGACGGGCCCGCGCTGGCGCACGGCTATGTGGGCCGGCCGCAGTTGACCGCCGAACGGTTCGTGGCCAACCCCTACGGTTGCACCGGAGCACGCATGTACCGCACCGGGGATTTGGTGCGGTGGACACCGGCGGGCACGCTGGACTATCTGGGCCGCGCCGATGCCCAGATCAAACTGCGCGGACAGCGCATCGAACTCGGCGAAATCGAAAACACCCTGCTGGCCTGCCCGCAAGTTGGCCAGGCCGCCGCCAGTGTGCACCATAGCGACACCGGCTCGGTTCTCGTCGCGTACATCACGCTCGAGCACACCGCCACAGCCGACCACGACGCCGACATCGTCGAACAATGGCAACACATCTACGACGACCTGTACGGCGCTGACGGAGTGTCGGGGTTCGGCATGGATTTTCGGGGCTGGAACAGCAGCTACACCGATGATCCGATTCCGCTCGAGGAGATGATGGAGTGGCGTTCGGCCACGGTGGATCGGATCATGGCACTGCGGCCACGGCGGGTGTTGGAGATCGGCGTGGGCTCGGGGCTATTGCTTGCGCACGTAGCCCCGGCGTGTGTCGAGTATTGGGGTACGGACTTCTCCGCGAAGGCGATTCAGGCCTTGCAGGCGGCGGTGGCTGCGCAGCCGTGGAGGGATCGGGTGCGGTTGCAGGTGCAGCCGGCGCATGTCAGCGAGGCGCTGCCGCCGGCCTACTTCGACACCATCATTCTCAACTCGGTGGTCCAGTACTTCCCCAGTGCGCGTTATCTGGCTGATGTCATCGACAGCGCTATCGGCCTGCTGGCACCGGGTGGGGCGTTGTTCGTCGGCGATGTGCGCAACCACAGCCTGCAGCGAGCGTTTCAAACTGGTGTCGCGATCGCCCACGCCACTGACACCGCCGAGATCCGCCAGCGAGTCCACCGCGCCATGGTCAGCGAACCCGAATTATTGCTAGCCCCAGAGTTTTTCACCACCTGGGCCGCCGCGCACCCATCCGTGGCCGGACTCGATATTCAAGTCAAACGCGGATCGGCCGACAATGAACTGAACCGGTACCGCTACGACGCCACCATCCACACTAGCCCCAGCCCGGTACGGTCTATGGCCACCGCGCCCAGCTGGACGTGGACCCAATGCGCGGGCCTAGGTGGACTGCACGACCAGTTGGTATCCCAGCGTCCCGCCGCGGTTCGCGTCGCCGCGATCCCGCGCACCGGGCTGATCACCGATGTTTGCGTCGAAGAGGCCCTGGCCGCGGGGCTACGGCTGGCCGATGCACTCGTCCAGGCCCCCGGGACCGCGACCCCCGACCAACTGCACCGCCTGGGCGAAACCACCGGATACCACGTTGCCGTGACCTGGGGCGCCCACGGCGGCACACTCGACGCCGTCTTCACCGCCCCCACCGACCCTGGCCCCCTGACCGACGTTTACCTGCCCCCCGCCGGGGCCCAACAAGGCGTCAGCCACGCCAACGACCCCCAAACCGACACAAAGATCAGCGCGGTGCGTCAGCGATTGAGCGCAAGGTTGCCCGACTACATGGTGCCGACCCAGATCGTGGTGCTCGGCGAGTTCCCGTTGACCTCATCGGGCAAGATCGACCGAAAGGCCTTGCCGGCACCGGTATTTGGTGCAACCACCTTCCGGGCACCGCAGACCCAGACCGAAAAGGTCCTCGCCGGCATCTACGCCCGGGTGCTCGGGCTCGAGCGCGTCGGAGTCGACGACTCATTCTTCGACCTGGGCGGGAATTCGCTTTCCGCAATGCGAGCGATCGCCGCGATAAACCACGCCCTGGATACCCAACTGCCGGTGCGTATCCTGTTCGAAGCTCCATCCGTCAGTTGCCTGAGTCAGCAGTTGTGCGCAGATGTCGCTTCAGTCGAAATCGCTCCGGTTGAGACCCTCAAGCAAGGGACAGGCGCTCCGCTATTCTGTTTTCATCCAGCTGGTGGGCTTGCCTGGCCATATCAGCCTCTAGGTAACTACTTGGACTGCCCCATCATTGGCATTCAACAAGCGCACGACGACGAGCCTGAATCAATTCGCGGCATGGCGACACGGTATGCAGACCGGCTTCAAGCGGTTCATCCAAGTGGGCCCTACAGCCTTCTCGGCTGGTCTCTTGGAGGTGTCATTGCGCACGAAGTCGCCATTGAGCTTTGTCGACGCGGATGCGAAGTTCCAAACCTCATTTTGCTCGATGCTGTGCCGGGTGGGAACAACAGCCTCACAAGAGAGCAAATATTCGGAGCTATCGGCGAGAGTTACGTGCTGGAACTAATGTTGGGATACCTTCATATAGGCAATCCAGAGCCGTCGGAACCTCTTATTTACGAACGCGTAGAGAAACTAATCCATAACCAAATCCCTCTTCCAATCGCACAACTCCGGACATTCTTGAAGTTCTTCATGCAGAACATGAAGAATAGCGTTTGGTATCAAGTGGAGCACGTTCCCGGGGTATTTGATGGCGATATGGACATATTTTACTCAACACAAAATGAGACCAGTTGGGATCTATCTCTACAGTGGCGCCCACATGTCACTGGCAAGATCACTAAGTACCCGGTCGACTGCGGGCATCTCGAAATGTTGTCTCCCGAGTCCATCACTATGTACGGCAAGCAACTCAAACTTTCATTAGACCTAGCTAAATCGGCCTCCCTAGCATTTCAGCAAACAACATAATTGCCGACTACTCCCTACGCTCGATACGCAACGCCGACCTGGCAGGAGGCACTGATGTTGGACAAAATCGCGCGGCTGGCCGTCTCGCGACCCAAAACCGTTGTTGCGGTGGCCCTCCTGATGCTGATCACCGCGTTGCCGTATGCCGGTCAAGCGGCCGACAGGCTCTCCGGCGGCGGATTCTGGAGTGAGTCGTCCGAATCAAAACATGCCGCAGCTCTGCTGGCGCAGCGATTCCACGCCGGCAAGCCGAACGTCGTGATCCTTGCGACCGACACCCGCGGCCGATCCGTCGACGATCCGGATGCTGTCGCCGCCGGGCGGTCGATCACCCAGCAGCTCGCCGCCACTCCTGGTGTCGATGCTGTGATGTCGTACTGGGGTTCCGGTACGTCGGAGTTGTTGCGCAGCCGTAACGGCTCCCGGGCGCTGATCCTGGCCCACATCAAGGGAGATGAGCTTGATGTCAATAAGATCGCAAAGCACCTCATCCAGACCTTCCGCGATACCCGCAGCGGCCCTTTGAATATCGAGATGGGTGGCGAGTCGATAAGCTATCTGGAGGTCACCAAACAAATCAATGACGACCTCTCCCTGAGTGAAGCGCTCGCTATGCCGGTGATCCTCCTGCTTCTGTTGTTGGTGTTCGGAAGTCTTGTCGCGGCCGGGCTGCCCCTCATCATCGGAATCTTCTCGATCGTCGGCACGCTTGGTCTGCTGACCGCGCTGACACACTTCACCTCGGTGTCGAACTATGCGCTGAGTTTGACGACGGTGCTGGGCTTGGGCCTTGGGATCGACTACAGCTTGTTCATCGTGACCAGGTTCCGCGAAGAGCGTGCCGCCGGGCGCGACCTCGAATCCGCCATCGTCACCTGCGTGAGAACCGCTGGGCGCACCGTGCTGTTCTCGGCGGTAACCGTCGCGCTGTCGATGTTGGCTATGCTCGCCTTCCCGATTATGTTCCTGCGCTCAACCGCCTACGCGTGCATCGGCGTCGTCACGCTCGCCGCTCTCTGTGCCGTCGTGGTGCTGCCGGCCGTGCTGAGTATCCTTGGCGCACGGGTCGAGTCGCTGGACGTACGCCATGCGATCCGACATCTCATCCGGCGGCCAGCCCAAGCTGGCACAGTGGCAGTCGAGAACGGGTTGTGGTTCCGCAGCGCGCGACTGGTGATGCGACGGCCGGTGCTGTTTGCCGGCGCCGTCCTGATCCTCGTCTCGATCTTGGGTATGCCATTCGCCGGAATCCACATCGGCTTTTCCGATGACCGCGCAATGCCGACGACGGTGGGAAGCCGGCGAGTGGGAGACACGATCCGCAACGAATTCCCGGCCCAGCCCACCGCGGCCATGGACGTGGTTCTCGACGGCCCGGTGGCGCCGGATCGGCTCGACGAATATGCGGCGGTACTATCGCGGCATCCGCATGTGGTAACAGTCACCACACCTTCGGCGAGTTATGCGGAAGGCCGACGAATCGCGGGAATGCCGGCGCCCCTTGCCAATGGCGCACACCTGACCGTGCTCCCCGATGTGGATCCCTACAGCGAAGACGCGGATCGGCTGCTCGAGCAGATCCGTCATGCCCCAGCACCCGCAGCCGTCCTGGTTGGCGGACTCACCGCCGAAAACGTGGACACCAAGGACGCCTTGGTCGCACGTATTCCGCTGGCCGCCATGGTGATCGCGCTCACCATGTTTGCATTGCTGTTCGCCTTCACGGGCAGCGTCGTGCTACCGCTTAAAGCGCTGATACTCAACCTGATCAGCCTGTCGGCGACGCTTGGCGCCATGGTGTTCATATTTCAGGAGGGCCACCTGAAGTGGTTGGTCGGCGACTTCACCGCGATCGGGACTCTCGCCGCACCGATGCCGGTGGTCATGTTCTGTCTAACGTTCGGTCTGTCGATGGACTACGAGGTGTTCCTGCTGTCGCGAATCACCGAGGAATATCGCGTCCGTGGCGACACCAACGCCGCGGTGATGTACGGGCTACAACGTGTCGGCCCCATCGTCACAGCGGCCGCACTCATCATGTCGATCGTGTGCCTCGCGATGGCCGCGTCCCAGGTGTCGTTCATAAAGGCGTCCGGCGTTGGGATAACGCTAGCAATCCTGATTGATGCCACCCTAATCCGCGCAGTGCTCTTGCCCGCGGCGATGAGGCTACTGGGCAGCGCGAACTGGTGGGCACCAGCGCCGTTCCGTGCCTTGTGGTCGCGCACCGCGTCTGATAAAGAAAGGCGCTTACCGGCAAGTACTCCCGATGCGTCCCCAGAGCAGACTTCGGCTGTTGCGAGCGTGGAAGGGAGTTCGATGTAGGAGCGCGGAATCGTGAAATTGCCGACTATTCCCCACCTCGATGATGAGCCCTGATTGCGTGGTGGCTGTTGTTTGATCTTGATCGGCCAGGCTGTGGGTATGGGTGAGCTGCTGATCTGCCCAGCTTTTCCTGTTTGTTCGGGTCGGGCCTTGCGGCCGGTGGTCAGGCAGGGGTAGCCATTGGTGGCGGGTGTTGTTTGAAGATGTTGCGCCACAGCCGAAGCCATTCGTCTGCCCTTTGGTCAGGTGCGCCTGTCGACTCGCAAGATCCTCCGTCCAGGGGTGAGTGAATTGATCGGTTGACGACAATCTTGACGACAACCGGGACGACAACTGCTCCCTTAACCACGGGAACCACAGTCCCAAATCACCGTTATCGTGCCTGGTCACGACTCCTGCTCTCTCCTGGCAGTGTGGGGGTCAGGGGTTCGAATCCCCTTAGCTCCACCAGGAAAACGCAGTTCAGACCCCGTATCCACGCGGAGCCTGGTTTGTTGGAGGGATCCGGTGGGCCGTGAGTGTCCCAACCGTCAGTGAGTGGGACCGTGAACGAGCATCGGATTTAAGCGTCGAAGAACTCGTCGATGAGGCGTTCAGCGCCTCCTTCAGGTCAACATCCAGCCGCAGGGTAACGGCAGCGTCCGCCGAGACCGGACCGTCTTGCGTCCGTCCACCGCGTGCTCGTGGCCGTCGACTTCGACAAGGGACTGTTCGACGCTCAGCGTCCGGCCTGGTCGGAACGGTGGAACAGGATTACTATCTGCGCCAAGATGTCTAAATTATCGTGGCGCGCCAGACTGTTTGGCCACCGGGCAGGGGACAATGTCCGCCCGTTCGATCCGGTGTTGTGTGTGAGTCCGCAGAAGCGTTCCTCGCCTAGCGGGCTATTCGGCGATAATGCGGTTGGACTTCTGACCGTGCTTGCGTTTGGTGCGTTCGTCGTTGGCTTCGCCATTGGTGGGGCGCGGGTCGCCGCCATCGCTTTCTGGGCCGTGGAGCTAGGGCTGCCGGCGCTGCTTGTCATCGTCTCGGCTCTAGGGGAGGCATGGACACGTGGCCGCGGGGACGAACTTCTGCGAGTTGCAATACTTGCTGTACAGCTCACCGAGCGATGGGCAGCCAAGGATGGATATGCAACATCCGCATCGATAGCTCCCGGTTCCTCCGACGGGGCCGACGATGACCCACCGGAAGTGCCCAGTGGCTGAGGATGATTCAACGCCTGGGAAAGGTTCAGACTCGCTTGGCGGCCTGTGGCGGCAAGCGAAAACGGCCGGTGATTACGCTTCCATAATCGTGGGTGGTACGGCAGGCCTAGCGGTAGACGCCTTGGTGTTCACCCACAGCGGTATTCCGCAGGGTACAGCGACCGTGATCGGCGCCGGCGGTCTGTTTGGCCTCAAGAAGACCTGGGATGCTGGCCGGGCAGCCGCAAAGCAGCAAAAAGCGGCGCGGAAGGCTCGCGGTCGCGCGGAAAAGCTCTTGGCATCTTTCACAGCCGACGGCTACGACGAAGGCGTGCAATTCTTAAATACTCAGCTTGACTGGCATACGACCGAAATCATCACCAATCAAGAATTAAACGAAGCCATCTTAGCTGCGCGCACAGATTTCTTAGCCTGGCAGAAGCGGAAAGGTACCGGGAACGAATAAGGCTAGCGGCGCTGAAGCACTCTCACGGTGGAAAGTTACGCTATGCCGACGATGGCCCCGCGCCTTAAGGTTACTGCTGCAGGCAGGCGAACGACTGATACGGGCGTGGGTCTGTAATCTGGACCCCCAAGATGAGTCCAGTTCGTTCAGCTTGACCAGCACAAACGAGGCCCGCGGTCATCGGGGACTTCAAGACCGAGCACAACCACCGACACCGGCACTCGGCCCTAGGCTACCGAACGCCGGCCGAGTACGCTGCGGGCTGCAGGTGCACCCACACCCCGGTCGCCTGCGAGATCAACTGAATCCAGAACTAAACAACCCGACTCTAAATTCGGGTGGACACAGTATCGGGGACTCGCCAGTCAGGATGGAACCGACGGAAGGAAACCCGACGACGGCAGCATCCCTGACGGCCGCGGCGACGACGAAGCGGTCTGCGAAGAACACTCGGACAAGACCCGATATGCCCCATCGTGCTCGGCCTGGATCATCCAAAGCCCTTACGTCGCTTTGGCGTTCACCACTTTGGTGACGTAGTCACACCGGAAATCCTTATTGCTCGGCAGGCATGATGCAACCCTGCTGGCCTTCTTCTTCCTATTCGCCTTCACATCAACCGCGACCAGGTCCAGCGGGTCATTGGCAAGCCGCGTCCGCTTCGCCTGATCCCACTGCTGACTGCCCGTCTGCCAGGCATCCAGCAGGGCCACGACGTGATCAATCTGCACCAGAACATCGGTGCCCTCATCGCGATTGAACGTGATGTCTCGTCTATACACGGGTCGTGCAAGACCCCCGACAGGATCGAGCAGCCGGTGGGAGGGAAGACGTTCGAAAAGTCGCTACCGCCAAAAGCGGTTAAAGCGTCTTTTCAACGTGGTCAATGCGCCATGGGAGGGCAGCCGGATGGCGGAGGTATTCGTCCAGATTGAGGGAGACGATCAATGCCGAGATCGCCCCTTCCGGCATCATTAAATTTCTGAGCAGCGATCTCCAGGTCTACGAGCATGCAACGACTCTCGGTGTCAAATGCCGTTTGTTCATTCTTGATTGAATCTGTTGGGATCGCGGAGCGCAGCTTCGCCGGATCGGGATGATCGAAGTCCCACGAAGCGAAATACTCCTTAATGTCGGTGGCCTTTTGTGCGACCTTCAAAGCTGCGTCTTCCGCCTCCGCGCTGCCGACAAACTCTAGAGAGTTGAAAGCATTCCACAAGTTGCTATAGCTAGTGTCGACGTCGTACTTCGACGGCCGACCTCTTAAAACAATGACTCCCGGATACGCACCCTCGATGGCTAGTTGCTTATCGCCAAAAGCTTGATCTAGGGCATTAAACCCCGTGGCGAATGCGGTGTATGCCGCCACTCGCTGGGCACGTATGAAGTTATGCTGCGAACGTTCCGCTTCGCCACTCCTGTCCGCGTTATTTGTCCAAAGCCCGAACGCACCGGCCACGATACCGCCCAACAACGTACCCGCAACGCCAATGAGCGCTGTGTGAGATTCGCGGTTCTTTTTGGTTTTCTTTTTGTTCCTGTTCTTCTTGCGCTCTTTATTCGGCTCTGGGTTCGCGGTGGGCGTCGAGGGCACGCCGTCACCTTCGCGCGCGGGTTTATCCTCCGAGGACGGTTCGTCGGGTTCGTCGCGCTCGGGTGCGCGGGCGTCGGTCGTTGATGACAGCGCTCCCTCCGGGGTGGTAGTGATCCGTTCACCTGCCGGAGGCGGTTGGCCTGTTCCCCCCGCCTGCTCGACGTCGCTACGCTCATCGGCCACATGCTCAATTTACAAGGCTTGCCCGAAGTCAAGCCCACTTCAGCTAGTTCAGAAGCGCCAGGCGGCCGACGAAATTGTCCCGGAACTCGTCGCGCGGGTCAGCCGCAGCGATGTTGTACCCCGATTATCCGCAGCCACCCTGGTCTGGCGCTGTTGTGACTACGAGATGTCGCGATTCAACGCGCGAGAAGACGTTCCTTCTGGTGGTTGAATTCCTCGATCGTCAGGAGCCCTGAATCGCGGAGGTCGCCGAGTGTGACTAGTGCTTCAGCGAATTCGCGAACGTCGGCGGCGATTGTCGTGCCGTGGCCGCTCGGCGACGTCGGCGTCGACACACTCCGGGAGCGAGAAATGACCCCCTGCGCTCCTGACATCCTCGGTAGTGGGGCCGCTGATGGCGCGGCTGGCCATGTTTGCCAGGGTCATCTCGCTGAAGAGAGTTCCGGGAATGCTGGGTGCGATGACTTCTGTAACGCCAAATATCTTGCTTGGTGGCCCCCTCGTTCTTTCGCGGCTTATGATCTAGCACAACATCGAGGAGGACGCCAATGGCAAAGTTGGATGACAACGATGACCACGCTGACGAGCAGATCGACGAGCAGTCGACTATCGGTGGCGCGGGACGTGATAGATCGTGGCTCAAATTTGACAGTCGAGTCTACCGCAGGCCTCCGAACGATGAACCCCGCCTGTTATGAACGACCTGTACGCGGCGTTCATTGCATCGGAGCTTAAAGCAGAAAATGCCCGGCGTGACTCAATCAATAATCGTGCGGCGGCTGCCCTAACTGGCTCGGTTGGTCTTGTGACGTTAGTCCTTGCCATCTTTACCGTCTTGATTGGGAAAGACTTTGTTCTAACAGGTTGGGCGAAGACATTCTTAGTAATCGCTCTTATGGCGTTACTTGTCGCGGCAGTCTTTGCAGTTGCTGGCGGTTTTCCGTGGCGGCTTAGACTAACCGCTCCAGAGACATTGCACGAAATGCTAGATTCGCATTCGGACGATTCGGACGATACAGCACGTGACGCGGTCGCCTTCTGCAATACGATTGTCATAGAGTCTCTACGTTCTGGAACAGCGATTAAAGTGTGGTTCCTGCTCGGCTCGGGGATATGCCAAATTGTCGCCGTTGCTGCTCTGGCCGCGTGTACGTTGGCGGTCGTTCGGCGTTGAGCTGAAGAGCCAGTTACGAACTCTTGGTTTCGCACTGACTGGCGCCACGACCACGCAACCTGACATCGCGCTACGTATTAGACGATCAGAAAGTCCACGAGCCCGAGGGTTGAAGTACGAACCCGCGGTTGAGGATTGGGTCGATACAGGCAGTCAGACGGTCGGCGCCAACCACGCACGTGGTGTTCGCCGCGGTTATCTTTTGGCCGACATTCAGCAGCGGCGAGGTAATGACCGGGCAGGTACCTTTCTGGAAAAGGTAAGGGCCGAGATCGGACGCCAGAGCGGTGGCAACATTGACGCCGTCGCAGCCGCCGCCGGGACCCGCTCCGGGGAGCCCGGGTATCGGGCCCGAGCAACCCACGCTGACGTGCGCGTCTGGCCCGCTGGCCAACGAGGCCCATCCGCATTGCAATCCGTCAGGCGTCGCGAAAAACACTCCACCGCCACCCCGACCACTTTGCATTGTGTACTGAGCGGGGTCGACCGACTGGAAGCTGTCGACGTCGGGGAATCCCGGGGGCGCGGCGCTGCTGACTGCGGGGTGAGCAACGATGGCAAGGGTCGAGGTTGCCGCGATCACTGTTGTGGTGATCGCTATTGTCGGTCTGTTCACTAGCTTCGCCCTACGCTGACGGGAAGACACAAGTTTATCCTTTGCTTTTTGACGGGAATTCGCCCAGCGGACAGCATGATTGGCCCATGCGCGGTGTCGCTGAGACTCACGGCAGCGCACTTTGTCAGTGCTCGACGGTGAAGCTGGTGCGGTAGGTGTGCGGATCGTAAGGACGGGGATTTGGCCAGGTGCTTACGCGGATATTCACAGTTTCGATTCTCGTCAGCGGATCGAAGGACAGGCCGCAGACGGTAGGTCCGTAGACGGATGGAAGGTCCGATGGCGTGATCAGGACTTGCTGTTCGGCGTTCATGAGCCCCTCTGGAGTGGCGGCGGCGATAGCCGATACGGGTCCGCAATTGGTCGCGGCGATGAACAGGAAGCCTCCGCCCTGTAGGCCAACGAGTTGGCTTTCCCGATTTCCGCGAAGGCTGACGTCGCCGATGCGGTGCAGGGTGGGGATCCAGGTATTGGGCTTGGACGGATCAACACGGTCTGATACCCACAGTCCGCGGTCTTGCTCGTCGAGTCGGTCACTGCTGTTACCGATGATCACCATTCGCCCGGTCTTCTGATCGAAGACGCCGCTGGCTTGGTAGATCTGGGGCAGATCGCCGACCTTGACGGTGCGATGGCGAACGGTGTAATCCCACGCCGATCCGTTGGTGACATAAATATTCTCGACCGCTGACTCAGGTCTGCCGTAGCGGGGATGGCTGAAGAAAGCGTAACGGTGGTTTCCAGGCCCCATTGCGGTTCCGGTCGGCAACGGTCGGGTGCCCTCGGCGCCACGTGCCCGCCACGATCCTGGACTTGGAGGAATGACGACCTTCCTGCATGGGCTTGTGTACGGGTCGCGCGCATCGCCCCAGAGGGGCGGGCCGCCCTGCCCGTCTTGAAACTCGACTCCCAGGTCGTAATCGTCCTGTTCGGGGACAAGGTTGCCAGGCTTACTGATATTTCGGGGAGCCCCACTGGGATCTTGCTGTTCATCGTCAACGAGTCGCACCCCGTACTGGGGCGTAGACGAAAGTACCAATAACGCTGCGGCGCAGGCAGCCACAGCAAGAATTCTTGTCACGATCGCCGTCGAATGGCGATACAGTCGCCCCGCAGTGCCGACCTTCTCTAGGTCACTGCTACGGCTTTTCACGATCCAGCCCATTCATTCGCCTAGCCATCCCTAACCGGTACGCGGTGAATTATGTCTGAACTCTCAGCGTGCAGCGATGTTTTCTGCACATTAACGATCGGCAACACGGTGACCGCAATCAGCGCTCTTGAGCGCCTCGTGGTTGGACTGGCGAGAGCCGCATACCGTGTCCGGATGAGCAGCCGTGGTCCTGCTGAAGCCCGTCAGCCGCGCTTGATTGATCGAGCTAACACTGATCGGCCCGGGCTGGTGAGTGAAGTCTCGGATGAGCCAGGCCGATTCACCTACCGATGGCGTTTCCAGCTGCATCCCAAGCAGAGTCTCAATGGCCTTGACGGCGTCAAGACGCGAAAACGAAACCGCAGGTAACGAACGGTAGTGCATCGGAACGAGATGGAACGAAACCGCAGCTGAGACGGCGTTTTACCTGGTCAGAGCAGGGTTTCGAATCCCCTTAGCTCCACTCATTCGACCTGCGGATTCGCGCGAGTATTAGCGATCCGCCGTCGGTCTGCGAGCCGCGTCGCGGATCACTTTGTGTACGAACGCCAGCTTGGCGACTACCGCCGGTGGGATGTCGAACGGGTAGAGCGGATTCTTACCCATGGCGGTGTTCACCCGATTGAAGCACAGCGACAACCACTTCCAGTCCTCCAGGAGCCGCTCGATCGGAGCGTCCTCATAGGACAGGAGCGGAACAACGTCCTGCTGAACCGAGAAACGGACCCGGTCGGCCTTCAAGATCAGTCCAGACTCCCGGGCGGTGTCGATGGTGCCAGTGATGTGTAGATAGTGAGCGAAGCATTCGGCGAAGTCCTCCCAAGGGTGCATCGTCGCGTACTCGGAAATGTAGGAGTCGCCCCAATTCGGCGGTGAACCAAATCTGTAATGCCGGGCGATCTGTTCTTGGTAGTCGGCGCGCTCGTCGCCGAAGATCTCTCGGCACTCGTCGAGATAGCGCGCGGCGCCGGGATCGGTTTCCACCAGAATGTTCTGGTAATAGTGGCCGACCTCGTGCCGGAAATGACCCAGCATCGTGCGGTAGGGCTCACCGAGGTGGACCCGAAGCGATTCACGGTACGCATCCAGCGACTCGACCAGATCGATCGTGATCACCCCGTTGGCGTGCCCGATAACAACACGCCCACCGCCGCTGTAACTGGACAGCAGGTCAAACGCAAGCCCTCCTTGTTTCCGCCAGAGCGGGTCGACCGGCAAGCCGATGTCGATGAGCTGATAAATCAACCGCCGCAGGGCAATCCCGGTGGACACCAGCTTTTCCACCGCGATGGTGTCGTCGGTGTCGGGCTCGCGGCGGATCAACGAATGGGCCAGGCATCGCCCACGCTGACCGCCCAATTCCTGTTCGTCAGGCACCAACCAGTTGCAGCCGAGGCTGGCTGCCTTCGTGCACGCAATCCAGTTCTGGCCGTCGATCACCGCACCACCGCACGAGGTCGCGACCATGGTGCGACTGGGGACATGCAATGCAAGCTCTGCCAAGCAATTCGGGCAGCGCCGCGATTCGAATTGGGCGTAGCTCCGGCAGACGGGGCAGACGAACGCGCGCATGGATTCCATCGTGGCAGTCCACGCCGGCCGGCGGCATCCCTTCAGCTTGTTTTTGCGGGAAGCGTTGGTTGCCGGGGTCTGTCGTTTTGAAGGACGTAGCTAGATCTCAATCCGTGAGCCCATGACCACCGTGCGGTCGGGCGGCAGACCGAAGTAGTTGGCGGCGTCGGCGGTGATGTGGGACGTCGCGATGAACAGGTGCTTGCGCCATTTCGCCATGTTCTTTGCCGCACCCATGGTCAGTTCGAGGTCGGACAGAAAGTAGGAAGCGTCGTCGACGTCGATCTGGCCTTCAGTCTGCGACGGGTCCAAGAGGCGAAGCACGCCGCGGACATCGGGCGCTTCCATGTACCCGAAGTGCGCGGTGAGATGAAAGATTCCATCATCGCCATAGCCGAGGTCGTCAATTTCCGTTCGCTCGGATTCGGGTACGCGCGGGACCGGCAGGGTATCGATCGCCATGATTATCACGTGTTGATGGAGCACGTGATTGTGCTCGCAATTGGCCCGCATCGCCAGGGGCGTGGTCTCTTTTCCGCGGTTGAGGAAAACCGCCGTGCCTTTGGTGCGCACCAGTGGCGGCCGGGCGTGGGCCAGCCGATCGACGAACTCACGAAGCGGTCCCTCAGCTTGCGTCCGCGCTCGGGTGACGATCTCCTGTCCGCGCTGCCAGGTGGCCAGCACGGTGAACGCAACCACGGCGATGAGCAGCGGCAGCCATGCCCCGTGGACCAGTTTCGTCAGGTTCGCCGCGAGGAACAACAGGTCCACCGTCAACAGCAACCCGGCGCCGATCACGATGAGCCACAAGGGCGTATGCCACCTCTTGCGGGCGGTGTAGAAGAACAGCAGGGTGGTAATGGTGATCGTCCCGGTGACCGCCATGCCGTACGCGTAGGCCAACGCTGCCGAGCTGCGGAAGGCGAACACCAGAATGAGCACCGCAACCATGAGCAGACCGTTGATCCACGGCACGTAGATCTGCCCCATCGTCGACTCCGAGGTGTGCGTTATTCGCAATCTAGGCAGATAGCTCAGGCGAGCGGCTGCCGATGCCACCGAATAGGCCCCGGTGATCACCGCCTGAGATGCGATAACCGTTGCGGCGGTTGCCAATAACACCATCGGCAGCTGCGCCCAGTGCGGGGTGAGCAAAAAGAACGGGGCGCTCGCCGCGGTCTCGTCGCCGAGCACCAGCGCGCCTTGGCCGAGATAACTGATTGTGCAAGCCGGCAGCACGACGAATAGCCAGCCCCGGGTGATGGCCTTTCGGCCGAAATGGCCCATGTCGGCGTACAGCGCCTCCGCGCCGGTGACCGCGAGCACGACTGCGGCGAGTGCAAAGAACGCAATTCTGGCGTGCCCGAACACGAACGCCGCCGCATAGGTCGGCGATAGCGCCTTGAGAATTTGCGGATGGCCGAGGATGCCCTTCACGCCGCAGGCGCCGATCGAGACGAACCAGACGATCATCACCGGACCGAACAGCCGACCGACGGCGTTCGTTCCGAAGCGTTGAACCGCGAACAGCACCAGACTGATCACCGCGGTGATCGGGACGACCCACTCCGAGAGAGAGGGTTCGACGACCTTGAGGCCCTCGACCGCCGACATCATCGACATCGCAGGGGTGATCATGCTGTCGCCGAAAAACAACGCGGCACCGAAGATACCCAGCGCAGCCAGTGCGGCGAGGGTCCGGCGACCCCCTTCCGCGCCAAAACGCCGCAGCAGCGTAATGAGCGCCATGATGCCGCCCTCGCCGTCGTTGTCGGCGTGCATCACCAGGACGACGTAGGTCAGCGTCACGATGGTCATTACCGACCAGAAGAGCAGTGACACGACGCCGTAGATGTTGTCGGTGTTGAGCGGCACCGGGTGCGGGTCGCTGGAGTTGAAGACGGTCGCGAGGGTGTAGATCGGACTGGTTCCGATGTCACCGAACACGACGCCGAGCGCGCCGACCACAACGGCCAGGCGAACAGCTTGAGCGCCGCCGGCCGTGCGAAGCGGTAACACAGGTTCTGACGTTGTGGTCACGGTGAGGTCCTCGTTCAGCAGCCGTTCCTTGTCATCGAGCGATGGGATGCGGGTAGCGGCGTAGCGGCTAGATCCTAAGCTGGCCATGACCGTCCCCGCCCAGTCACAACTCCAGCGTTCACCAGTTCGTCGACGCGATCACATCCCGATGCCTTAAGCATCCTGGGACCGGGCTCGGGTGGGAGGACTCTGACGCCGTCAAGACCCGAGAACGAAACCGCTGGTAACGAGCTGGACTGAACTGGAACCAGACGCAGCGAACCTGCAGGTAAATCGGTATTTCCGCAGGTAGAAGCTGGGGTTCGAATCCCCTTAGCTCCACAGAAAGGAACCCGCTTTGACTCGGTCAAGTCGGGTTTTCCGTTTTGCCGGCTAGGTGTACTGACCACGGACGTTAGGTACGGCGTGGCGTGGTGAAATGACGAAGACCTCCGAGTGAAGTGCGAGCTGTCTAGGCACGCGGCCCTAGACGGCCTGAGTCATCCGCTCGGTGTGACCGCGCCAGGTGGCGACCAGATCCACATGTCTCGGGCCGCGATCGCCCGACGCGCGGCTTCTCAGAACTTACTGCGCGGTAGGGTGCGGTGCATGACTCAGCGCAGCATGCCCACTCTTGATGGTGTGGCCCATGAATATGTGCAGGCCGGTGACGTGCGGATCCACGTGGCCGTGGCTGGGCCGGACGGTGGCCGACCGGTTATGTTATTGCACGGCTGGCCGGAAAACTGGTGGATGTGGCACAAGGTGATCCCCCCGCTGGCCGATGCCGGGTACCGGGTGCACGCTATGGATTTGCGTGGCGCGGGGTGGAGCGAGGTCGCTGCGACTGGCTACGAGAAGGAGCAGTTCGCCTCCGATGTACTCGCCGTGGCCGATGTGCTGGGGCTCGACTCTTTCGACCTGGTCGGACATGACTGGGGAGGTTGGACCGCGCAGCTGGTGGCGCTGAAGGCGCCTTCACGCATCCGCCGCCTGGCCATACTCAACATCCCACCGGTGTGGCAGCGGCCGGGCCGAGTGGCCCGCCACGCCCACAAGCTGGCTTATCAACTCGTCGTGGGAGCTCCTGCCGCCGGCCCGCTCTCGCACCTATCACCGACGCTATGGTGGTTCATCCGCCGGAGTGGAATGCCCAGGGAGTCGGTGGAATTCTTCCGGAGCTGCTTCCGTGACCGGGACCGTCGAGTGGCGGGTTCCAAGATCTACCGGTCCATGGTCGGTAAGGAGTTCGCCAACCTGGTGCGCGGTCCCTACAACCATCAGAAGCTCACCATGCCCGTGCGCGTGCTGTTCGGTCTCGACGACGTGGCAGTGCACCCGTCGCTGCTGGAGGGTTTCACCGACCACGCCGACGATCTGAACATCACCGAGGTGCCCAACTGCGGTCACTTCATCGTCGACGAGCAGCCCGAACTCGTGGTGGCCTGGCTCTCGGATGTGCTGGCCGAGACGCGACAGAGTTGACGTTGCCGGGCCTGGCCACCTCACCACTGTCGGACGCGAACGGACATGGCCGCGCAGGTAATGAGCGGGACTGAATCGGAACACTGCGCAACGAAACCGCAGATAAGACCGTATTTCGTGTGGGGTCTGTACGCGGCATGCGGCAACGACAACACCGCCTACGTCGTCGGACCGGAGAATAGCTACGCGGTAGCCTATTTGGGCGATTCTGACCATTCCTACGTTGTGGACCCGTTCGGCACCACAACCACTTTCGCCGATACCGGCTACGGGTTTAATTCTGACCTGGCCGCCGTCCTGTTCACCGACGGTGGGACCGCCTCTGTCTCCGCCAATGGCTTGTACGATGTCTTGCTGGCACTGGGTTCCCACATCGGCACGTTCTGATGCCACCGTTGCGCGGCTCTCGATGGATGGACATCGGTAACGACCTTATAAACAATATCTTCGACAGATTCTGAGCTGCAACAGTATTCGGCTCCGGGGACGAACTCTGCGTCACTCCTCGGCGACGGTCGCCGATGCCAATCGGCCTACGTTTGGGACTGCGCCCTGGCGGCGTCGCGCCGAGCCTTTTCTTTCACGTGGGTCGAGCAACAATGCACCATTTCCAAATGGTATCGATCGCTGCAGTCAGGCGAGCAATAGTTTGATGCGGTCGGAAGCCAGTGCGGATCGGAGAGGTCACGCCGTTGGTCGTGCGCCTCGAACAGATGGCCGCAATGCACGCAGGTTTTGATCTTCGTCTTGGCCTTGGTCAGGATAGCCATGCTGGTCAGGGTACGCGCCCTGGCCTTAAAACGTGCTGGTTTCAGATCGACGTCTCGCAAAACGCATGGCGTGCAATTCGAGGCAACATCCTCTGCACCAACGAATTAACTATTTTCTGAAACTAACTAAGTCGTCTTCGACACGACCGGCTGTCATTTCAATGAGATCGACGGCAACTGGTCAACGGGTAGCGAAAGCGCTTGTGGCGCATAACGTTTAAATACCCCCAACTCCACAACCCCCTCCGATGGTCTTTCGCAGCACCACTCGGCCGTGTAGCCCACCCTTGCGTCTCGTCGTCGCCGAGCTCACTGACCGGGTGGGCACAACAAGCGGTACAGCAAGCGGCGCGGTTCCGACCCGATGGCACACCGCAGGAATGAACTCGCCGGCCATGGCGTTCGGCTAGCGGTGGCGCATGCGAAGAGATGCCTTAATAATCAGGCGGCGAGCATTCCTAAGCAGCAGGGGGCGCGGTGTTGACACTTCTCAAGCGGGCCTGGGTTCCGCTGGTCGTGCTCGTGGCGCTGATCATCGGCGGTGTTGCAGTGATGCGACTTAATGGCGTCTTCCCGGGGCCCGGCTTGCCCAAGCCCGATCCCCGCGATGCGACCCCGCCCTACGCGGCCAAGACCGCCGTCTACGAAATCCTCGGACCACCTGGAACGACCGGCGTCGTCAACTGGATGGATGCGGAGTCACTACCGCAGAAGGCCAACTTCACCACGTTGCCGTGGTCGACGACGATCGTCGCTGCGATGCCCGGCATCTTCGCCTACGTCGTCGCCCAAGGTGACGGCTCCTCCATCGGCTGCCGGATCACCGTCGACGGCAAATTGGTCGATCAACAACAGGTCAACACACGGGACGCGCAGGTTTCCTGCTTGGACAAGTCCGCGTGACCGACGAGACGAGCGACACCGACAAGATCCCCGTCGCGCCGCGCACTGAAGTGGAGCACAAACCGCGGCTGGCCCACGCCATCCGCGTCCTGGCGCTGCCGATCGTCATCATCTGGGTGCTGCTCGCGGTCGGCGTCAATGTCTTCGTCCCACCGCTGGAGAAGGTGGCCGACGAGGTGTCGGTGCCGCTCTCGCCATCCGACGCCCCATCGGTGACCGGGATGAAGCACATCGGGGAGAAATTCAAGGAGTACGACTCCGACAACCTCGTGCTGGTGACCCTGGTCGGTGACAAACCTCTCGGCCAGGACTCTCACCAGTACTACGACGATCTGGTCAAAAAGCTCAAGCAGGACCCCCACGTCGAGCATGCGCTGAACTTCTGGGGGCAGCGATTCACGTCCTCGGGTGTCGAGAGCTACGACCATAAGGCCGCCTACGTCCAGGTCAATCTGAAAGGTGACCAGGGCGGTGCCGTCGGCGACGCGTCGGTGGAAGCGATTCGCAAGCTCGTCGCGGATTCGAAGCCGCCGCCGGGGGTGAAGACCTACGTCGCCGGTCAGGGAGCCCTGACCGCCGACGTGATCGTCGTTGGCGACAAGAGCCTGGCCAAGATGACGATCATCACCATCATCATCATCGCGATCATGCTGGCGTTCGTTTACCGGTCCATCGGCACGGTGCTGCTGACAATGGTCATCCTGTTCGTCGGATTGGCCACCGGCCGAGGCGTGGTAGCGCTGCTGGGAAATACCGGCCTCATGGGGCTGTCGACCTTCGCCGTCAACCTGCTGACGGCACTGGCCATCGCGGCGGGTACCGATTACGCGATATTCATGGTCGGCCGCTACCAGGAGGGCCGCGAACGAGGACTGGACCGCGAAGCCGCCTACTACGACACCTTCGCCGGGGTCACCAAGGTGGTGCTCGGCTCTGGTTTGACGATCGTCGGGGCGCTGGCCTGTCTGAAATTCACTCGGCTGCCCTACTTCAGTTCGCTGGCGTTCCCGTGCGCAGTAGGCCTGCTGGTCGTGGTGGCCGCCGGGGTGACCCTGACGCCAGCCCTGATCGCGTTCGCCAGCGGTTTCGGTCTTTTCGACCCGAAGCGGGAGTTCAACTACACCCGGTGGCGACGTCTGGCGACAGCCATCGTGCGGTGGCCGGCGCCCATCCTCGCCATCTCCGTCATCATGGCGATCGTCGGCGCCCTGGGCCTGATGGGCTTCAAGCCGCGCTACAACGACCTCTACTACCTACCGCAGAGCGCTTCGTCAGTGAAGGCGTACAACGCGGCCGACCAACACTTCACCCAGGCCCGTCTGAACCCGGACCTGCTGATGATCGAATCGGACCACGATCTGCGTAATCCCACCGACATGCTGGTTCTGGACAAGATTGCCGGCGCCATCTTCCGGGTGCCCGGCATCGAACGGGTGCAGAGCATCACCAGGCCCCTTGGCCCGCCAATTGAAGACGGATCTATTCCGTTCCAGCTCAGTGTGCAGAGCGCGCCGATCCGCGACAACCTCAATTACCTGAAGGCCCGTATCGGCGACATCAAGAAGATCACCGGTTTCCTCGACACCCAGATCGCCCTGTTGGAGCGCCAGTACACGGTGACCCAGAAGCTCGCGAACGCCGCGGACGACAGCTCGAAAACCACGGGGGAGACGGCCGCCATCACCGACGAGATCCGGGACCACATCGCGGATTTCGACGACTTCTGGAGACCGATTCGCAGTTACTTCTACTGGGATAAGCACTGCTTCGACATCCCGATCTGCTTCTCGCTGCGAAGCTTGTTCGACGCCTTGGACGGGTTCGATCAGCTGGCCGAAAAGTTCCACGCCCTAACCGGCGACCTCACCAACACGGCTGCGGCCACGCGCGAACTGCTGGCGATCATTCCGGAGAATATCGCCGTCACGAAGGCGATCCGCGATACGACGCTGACCATCTACAGCTCGTTCGACAGCCTGATCGATCAGTTCGACCGGTTGACCGACACCAACGCCGTTATGGGCAAGTCATTCAACGACTCTCGGACAGAAAGCCTGTTCTACCTGCCGCCCGAGATCTTCCAGAACTCCGACTTTAAATTCGGGTTGAGCTTGATGGTGTCGCCGGACGGCAAGGCCGCTCGCTTCATCATCACGCACGCAGTGGATCCGGCGACGGTGGAGGGAATCGCGTCCGTCGCTCAGGAGCGTGAAGCGGCCAAGGAGGCGCTGAAACTCACCTCGCTGGAGAACGCCGACATCTATCTCGGCGGTACGGCCGCGACGTTCTATGACATCGCCAATGGCGCCAAGTACGACCTCATGATCGCCGCGGTGGCCTCGATCGTGCTCATCTTCATCATCATGGTGATCGTCACCCGCGCTTTGGTCGCTGCGGGCGTCATCGTCGGCACCATCGTGATGTCGCTCGGGGCCGCTTTCGGGTTCTCGACGCTGATCTGGCAGCACCTTGGTAATTTCCAGTTGCACTGGGTGGCAACCGAATTCGCGTTGATCGTGCTCTTGGCGGTGGGGTCCGACTACAACCTGATGTTGGTGTCCCGAATAGAGGAGGAGATCGGAGCCGGCCTCAAAACGGGACTCATCCGCGGCATGGGTGTCACTGGGCCGGTGGTGACTGCCGCCGGTGTGGTGTTCGCCGCCACCATGGGCACGATGATCACCAGCGATCTGCGGGCAATCGGCCAGTTCGGCACGACGATCGGCATCGGACTGCTGTTCGACACCTTCGTGGTCCGCTCGCTGATCACGCCGTCGATCATGACGGTGATGGGGCGGTGGTTCTGGTGGCCGAAGCGGGTACGGGTCCGCCCGGCCAGCCAGATGCTTCGGTCCGTCGGGCCACGCCCGCTGGTTCGCGCACTGCTGTACCAGCCGCGGCAATCGGATTCGCAGACGTAGCGTCGGGCAACAGCACGGACCTTCGACGCGGTCTCCCTCGAGTTCACCGCGTCGCCATCCAGGCGACATCCGTGTTGCGGTGGCGAGACGCTACCCCCTTCAGACTATCCGTGTTGCGGTGGCGAGACGCTACGCCCTTCAGACTATGGAAGATTCGCGGACACAGTGGAGGTCATAGGGGTCCTGAGCTTGGAGGTTGACCCCGCGGCGCAGCGGGCGCAGGTGCGACGCGCGGCGCTGGCCAGCTCGATCGGCACCACGATCGAGTCGTACGACTTCTTCCTCTACAACACCGCGGCGGCGCTGGTTTTCCCGCATTTGTTCTTCCCCGCATCCACCCCGTACGCAGGCGCGATGGCCGCGATCTTCGGGCACTGGGGCGATCGGATCGGTCGCAAAGCCACGTTGATCGTGACGCTGCTGGTGATGGGCATCTCCTCGGCGATCGTCGGCATTCTGCCCGGAACCGTCGCGATCGGCCCGGCCGCGCCGCTGCTTCTTGTGCCTCGGTTTTCGCCGGTGGCCCCGCGCCACTGATCGCAACGTGGTTGCTGCACAAAACTGGGACCCCGTACGCGATCTCGGCGTACATCGTCTTCGCCGCGGTCGTCACCATCGCTTGCAGCCTTGCCCTGCCGAACCGCTCGAGGGCCGACATTGAGGACGCCGCGGTCTACCGTCGGCAATGACGCACTCGGTGAATCCGAAAACGGCTGTACCCCCGCCCCTTTCAAGTTATAGCTAAATGGGGGGCTTGCGGCAAGGCCGGGGTCATGGCGCAGAATCGCTCGTCATATGACTACAACTGACGGGATCGTCGTGACAAGTGCGCCCAAAGCTTTCGAGACGCACGAATCGGGTGCGCTGCTGCACGGCACCAAGGCTGACCTTGCACTCGGTGATCTGCTGTTGCCTGGGATGCCCTCGAATTACGAGGCAGGGCGTATTTCGAACCATGTGTACGTAACGCGGACTTTGGATGCGGCTGCGTGGGGTGCCGAGCTGGCACCAGGTGACGGCCCGTGCCGGATCTACATCGTGGAGCCTGACGGCGAATTAGAGGATGACCCGAACGTCACGGACAAGAAGCTCCCCGGGAATCCGACCCAGTCCTACCGCACTCGCGAGCCGGTGCGGGTAGTTGGTGAGCTCACTGACTGGGTCGGACACCCACCCGAACGACTCGACATGATGCGGGCAACCTTGACCGATCTCCGGCGTCGCGGAGTCGCAATCATCTACGACTAGACGCGTAGATCATCTGAGTTCAGTCCAGCAGGCGATGCCGTGATTCAGGCCGGCGGCGCTCATCGCCACGACTCTGCCCGCCTCTCGGTGGTGCCTTGTCGGCAAGAAATTAACGGTGTAAAAATTGAGGTCTATGCCGCCGCGCCGACGTGGTGTTTGCAGAACGGACTGCCGTGGACATCGAGACAAGATCCGTAGGGATGCAGTAATGCACGCCTTCTCAGCGGTGTTCGCTGTCGAGGCCCCGGCCCGGAAGATCTGGCGGGTGTTGCACCCGCCGGCGCCCCGCGACGCGGCATCGCCCAGGATCATCGAATATCCCGGCGGCAGTATGGAAATCCTCAACGAAGGTGACGAAGCGGGACAGGGACTGGTGCGGACCTGCGTCTTCGGCGTGCCCCGCTATCTGCTGTCCGGCGGCAAGGCGCGGTCCTGGGAGGTTGTCACCGAGGCCCGGATCAACCAACTGTCTCGCTACGTCGCGATCGGCAAACCGTTGTGGTCACGCGCCGAGGGATATCACCAACTCGACGAACAGGCCGACGGGACAACGCTTCTCACATTCCACGAGACCTACCACGCGTACAACCCGGTGCTACGTGCACTGTTCGAGGGACCGGTGCACGCGAAGATCTCTGCCGACAACTTGGCGATTTACGAGCATGCACTCAGATTCGCTGGGACGACGAAAAGGGTGTCATGAGCTACGACATGATCATTCGCGGGGGGACAGTCGTCGACGGCTCAGGATCGCCTGCGCGAACCGCGGATATCGCCGTGCAGGACGGACTGATCGTCGAAGTCGGTCGCATCGACGGCTCGGCTCGACGGACCATCGATGCCGACGGGCTCACCGTCACACCGGGATTCGTCGACATCCACACCCATTTCGACGGCCAGGCCACCTGGGATCCGCATCTGACACCGTCGTGCTGGCATGGTGTTACCACCGCCATCATGGGCAACTGCGGCATCGGTTTCGCTCCGGTACGCCCCGACCGGCATGACTGGCTGATCGAACTGATGGAGGGCGTGGAAGACATCCCCGGCAGTGCGCTGGCCGAGGGGATCACCTGGGAGTGGGAGTCTTTCGGTGAGTATCTCGACGCGTTGGAGAGAATGCCGCGCGCCGTCGACGTCGGCACGCAGATACCGCAGGCCGCACTACGCGCCTACGTCATGGGCGACCGTGCACTCGACGCCCCGACCGCCGACGACCTGACGGCGATGACGCAAGCGGTCACCGACGGCCTGCGCGCGGGCGCCCTCGGCATGTCGTTCGGCCGCACTGCCGGGCATCGCAGTGCGAGCGGGCAACCCGTGCCCGGAACATATTCTGACGAAGACGAGCTCGTGGCGCTGATGACGGCGATGGCCAAGGCGGGACGTGGTGTGCTGCAGGTCGTACCGGCCGGTGTGGGCGGTGAAATAGGCGGCGATCACAGGCATTCCATCGATGCCGAAGTCGAATGGATCAGTCGGCTCGGCGAGCAGTTCCAGATACCGCTGACGTTCTTGGCCATGGTCAACGAGCAGGACCCGCATGACTGGCAGCGCTGGTTCAGTGCCGTTCGCACTGCCAACGCCGCCGGCGCGAACGTGCGACCGCAAGTGGCCAGCCGGGCCTTCGGGATGTTGATGGGCCACCAGTCGCGGATGAACCCGTTTCGGCACCGACCGAGCTACCGAATGCTGATGGATCTGCCGCTCGATGAACGCGTGCGAGCGCTGCGCAACCCGCAGACGAAGGCGACGATTCTTGCGGAGACACCGGATGCCGGCGTTATGCCGTCGGCCGATCAACTCAACCGTCACATGTTCAAACGGCTCTATCCGCTCGGTGAGCGACTCGATTACGAACCGTCGACCGACGACAGCATCGCGGCCATCGCAGAGCGGGAGCGCCGCGATCCGTGGGAGGTCACCTACGACACCCTCCTGCACGCCGAAGGCAAAGAGTTCCTACTGTTCCCGCTGCTGAACTACGCAGGCAACGACTACCACCATCTCCACGACATGATGTCGGACCCGCTGAGTCTGCAAGGGCTCGGTGACGGCGGAGCCCACTGCGGCATCATCTGCGACGCCAGCATGACGACGTATCTGATGTCGTATTGGGTTCGCGACCGTACCCGCGGCCCGCGGATCCCGCTCGAGACGGCAGTTCATCGACTCACCGGTGATCCTGCCGGCTTTTACGGACTCGGAGATCGCGGTGTGCTGGAGCCCGGAAGGCGGGCCGACATCAATCTCATCGACCTCGACAGCCTGGGCCTGCACCACCCCGAACAGGTGATGGACCTCCCCGCCGGCGCCGGACGGCTGATTCAGCGTTCCGACGGCTACATCGAAACGCTGGTTCTCGGGCAGACCATCGTCGCCAACGGCGAACTCACCGACAACCGCCCGGGCGGCCTCGTCCGCGGCTCGCGGCCCGTAGCGGTGTCATAGTCGAAGATGTTGGACAACAACACCATTGATCCCGACACCCGGGTCAAGTCGCTGCGGTACGGCGAACTCGACCGCGGGGTCGTCGTGGACGCGGCAGTACGCGTGGCCGAACGCAGCGGCGTGCGGGGCGTCACCGTCCGAACCCTGGCTGCCGAACTCGGCCTGTCGACCACGGCGATGTACCGCTACGTCGACGGCAAAGCCGAACTGCTGAACCTGATCGCCGAGGCAACGCTCGCCTCGGTTGAGCTACCGGAATCGGGTCCGTGGCAGCAGCGGATCCGGGTGTTCGCCCACAGTGCGCGAAAGGCAATGCTGAGGATCGACGGCATCGCCGAGGTCTTACAGACTCATCCTGCGAAAGGTGCAGCGCGACAGGTTGATGTGCTGATGCACCAACTCGTCGTCGACGCCGGTGTGCCGCCGTCTCGCCGCGAATCTGCCCGGATGCTGCTGATGATCTTCATCTTGGGTTCGGTGTCACTCGAGCAGGCCCTGGACGGCTTGCCTCATCAACTCGCCGAGACGCCGGAGTCTCGATTCACCGAGGGACTCGACGTGTTGATCGCCGGCCTCTCCGCGACGTCAACTGAGTCGTCGACGTAGTTCAAGCCACCGAACGGCCGTGGTGCTCGATCGTGGTGACGAAGGACGACGTCATCGCCCGCACGAGTGCGCCGTAGCCGACGCCAAAGTCGATCTCGGCGGTGTCCAGCACACGACCGAGCTTTCAGGATTGCTTGCGACGATGTTTGGAGGCGCTCGGTCAACAACGCGCCCAGTGCGTTCCGCCTACCGGCAGTCGCTTTCTTCGGCCTCAGCGCACCCATGACCACGCCTTTCGGCCGGGCAGGGTGTAGCGTCAAGGGTGCTGGTGTTCCCAGCCCATCCGGAATGGCTCAGCTTCTGACGCTGATCTGCCCGAGCAACCGCTCACGCCGGACAACTCGTTTTACCGTTCAGTCGGGATAAATTTGAATGCTCCATCGTTGTTTCAGCCATTAATTGCTCCCTTTGGGATGCAACACTTTCCGTACATGCCGCGCTTTTGCATCCTCGGCACCTACTCGCCGACACCTTGCGGCCTGGCGACCTTTAGCGCGGCACTGGCGAACGAATTGACAGCCAGAGGCGCCGACGTCAACGTCGTCCGCATCGCCGACGGGGATGTCTCCAAGGAGCCCAACGTCGCCGGCGAGCTCGTCAACGGCTCAGCGTCGTCCGTAGAGGCGACCTCCGAGCTGCTCAACCAGAGCGACGCTGCCATCATCCAGCACGAATACGGCATCTATGGCGGTCCCGACGGAGACGAAGTCGTCCAGATCATGGCCCGATTGCGCGTCCCATCGATCGTCGTCGTTCACACGGTGCTCAAACATCCGACACCACACCAACTTTCGGTGCTCGAATCGGTGATGGCATTGGCCGGTCACGTGATCGTGATGTCGGAGGTGGCCCGCCAACGCCTGTGCGCAGGCTTCGCCGTCGAGCATCACAAGGTCACCGTCATCCCGCACGGCGCGGCACTTCCAAGCACCAACGGCGTGCAGCATCCCGACCGGCCGACCATTTTGACCTGGGGCCTGCTGGGACCGGGCAAGGGCATCGAGCGGGTCATCGGCGCCATGGCTTCGCTCAAGAGCCTGCCCAACCCGCCGCGGTACATCATCGCCGGCCGCACTCACCCCAAGGTCCTCGCCGCGCAGGGGGAAAGGTATCGCGAAGCACTTGTCGCGCAGGCGAAACGCCTCGGCGTCGCCGATTCGGTGTCCTTCGACGCCGTGTACCGCACCCCCGAAGAGCTCACCGCGCTCATCCAGACGGCTACCGTCGTCGTCCTGCCCTACGACTCGAAGGACCAGGTCACCTCCGGTGTGCTAGTCGACTCGCTTGCGAGTGGCCGCCCGATTGTCGCCACCGCTTTCCCCCACGCGGTCGAGCTCCTCGGCAGCGGCGTGGGCACCGTCGTCGCTCACGACGATCCTGACGCATTGGTCGCAGCGCTGCGCCAGCTCTTGACCGATCCGCACGCCGCCGATTCCATGGCCACCAAAGCCCGCGGGCTGGCCCCGACGATCGCCTGGCCCGTCGTAGCCAACGCCTACGTCGGTGTGGCGCAACGGTTGCTGGCCACTCAATCGGCACTGACGTGACCGACGCCGCGCCCACCCCGGTGTTCGCACACCTGTTGCGAATGACGAACCATCGCGCCACCTTCGAGCACGCGTGCATGACCGAGCCCCGCCGTGAGCACGGGTACTGCACCGATGACATGGCCAGGGTGCTCGTCGTCACCACCCGCGAGCCCGACCCACCGGGTGCCGTGAAAGGCCTTGCCGGCAAGGCCCTGCAGTTCTTGAACGACGCCCAGTCCTACAACGGCTCCTGTCGCAACCGGATGGACCACGCCGGACATTGGACCGACCAGCCCAGCACGGACGACCACTGGGGCCGCTGCATGTGGGGGCTCGGTACCGCCGCCGCCCACAGCGGCGTCAGCCTTATGCGCCGACTGGCCGTGATTCAGTTTGAGCGGGCCGCCAAGGCCAGGTCGCCGTGGCCACGGGCGATGGCGTTCGCCGCCGTCGGCGCCGCCGAACTCCTCAGCGTCGAGCCCGGCAATTCCGCGGCCCTGCGACTCCTCACCGACTACGCCGCCACCGTCGCTAGACCAAATACCAAGTCCGACTGGCCATGGCCCGAGCGAAGGCTCACCTACGCGAATGCGATTCTCCCCGAGGCGATGATTGCCGCCGGCGTCGCGCTGGACGACCCGGACCTGAAACAGCGTGGCCTGGATCTGCTGGAGTGGCTGCTCGACTACGAAAAGGTTGATGGCCACCTGTCACCCACCCCCGCGGGCGGGCGGGGACCGCAGGACAGCCGGCCCGGCTTCGACCAGCAGCCGATCGAACCGGCCACCCTCGCCGACGCCTGCGCACGCGCCGCGGCCGCCGATCCGCGGGCGCTCTGGCTTGAAGGGCTCCGGTCGTGCGCCGCCTGGTTTCAGGGCGGCAACGACTCCGGGTTGCTCATGTGGGACACGGAGACCGGTGGTGGTTTCGATGGGTTGCTCGCCGACTGCGTCAACCTCAACCAGGGTGCTGAATCGACCCTTGCGGTGATCTCCACCTTGCAGCACGCGCAGCGCTTTTCGCTGGTCCCACAATGACTTTGATGCGCACCGGGCTCGTCACCCGCGACCCTCACCGGGTCGCGGCCGATCCGGCCCGGGTGATCACCCGGCTCTTCGTGCCCGGCCAGGAGGGCTTCGAGCTTCAGGAGTCCCGAGCGGGATTGGTGCTCAAGCGGATCCTCGCCCTGTCCGACGAGGACGTTCAGTCGTCCCTGGACGACGTCATCATCCGCTTCGACGGACGCCACCGTGACTTGGCGGGCACCTTCCGTCGGCACGCCCACGAGCTCGCCGACCGCCTGGATCCCGATATCCAACTCTCCGATGCGCGAACACTGTTGCTGGGAGCAACCTTTACCAGCGAGTACGCCATCGAGGGGGCGGCGCTGTGCAACCCCAGCATTGTGGCCCACCCCGACCAGACCGACGCGGCGGCAGGCAGCCTGCGATTCGTGATGAGCGTGCGCGGGATCGGGGAAGGACACCGCTCGTCCATCGGGTTCCGCACCGGTGTCGTCGACGCCGCGGGCCGGGCCACGATCGACGAGCCGGCGCGCTTCGCCACCACCGGAAGCGTGTCGGGCGCGCTGCTCGACGCCGCGGTGTTCCGCGGCGAACTCGGCCGCATCGGCAATGCCGGCGAGGCCGCGAACTACGTGTTCAATGCGCTCGGCGACCGCTTCACGCGATCCGACCTCGACGCGCAACTCGACAATCTCCGGGCCAACCTGAGCACCCGCGGACACGGAGAGCGCGCGGTCGCCCTGATCCGCGCGATCGCCGCGCGGTCCTATGTCGTTGAATTCCCTAGCGCCGTAACGATTTCGGAACGCGTGCTGTGGCCGTCGATGGAAGCCGAGCAGGCCGGAATTGAGGACGCCCGCTTCGTCCGCTTCGTCGACGACGATGGCTCGGTCAACTACTACGCCACCTACACGGCCTACAGCGGATCCCACATCAGCCAACAACTGCTCAAGACCAAGGACTTCCAGTCCTTCACCTCCGGGCCGCTCGTCGGAAAGGCCGCGGCCAACAAGGGTTTGGCCTTGTTCCCCCGACGAATACACGGTCGCTACGCCGCCATGTCGCGATCGGACCGCGAGACCAACACCGTCGCCTTCGCCGACCATCTGGCGGTCTGGACGGGCGCGTCGCCCTGCCAGCAGCCGGCCGAGTCATGGGAAGCGCTGCAACTCGGAAATTGTGGCCCACCAATCGAGACCGACGCAGGGTGGCTGGTGCTCACCCACGGCGTCGGACCCATGCGCACGTATAGCATCGGCGCGATTCTGCTTCACCTCGACGATCCGACCCAGGTGCTCGGTCGGCTACGACGCCCCTTGCTCGAACCCGCCCACGACGAACAGAACGGCTACGTGCCGAACGTCGTCTACTCGTGCGGCGCGCTCGTTCACGCCGACACCCTGGTAATCCCGTACGGGATCGCCGACGGCGCCATCGGCATCGCCACCGCGCCACTTTCGCAGTTGCTGGCCACGATCGTTCAGCAACCAGATCACCCGGGATGAGGTCACCATCAGCACGATGAGAAGGTCCAGCGACAGAACGCATAATCCGCTCGGCGAGTACGTCCTGCACATGGGTGCGGGATTCGTCGCCAAGGAACGCCCGCACGTGCTTGAGGCGTTGGCTACGCTCGGGCCGCATCTGGGCCGGTGGGATCCGTATGACATCAGCCTGGAAGTCTCGTTGCAGGACCGCGGCCGCAAGGAACAGCGCGTCACATTGCGGACGACCTTGCCTGGTCTCCCATCGCTCGTGGCCGTCGCCGACAACCTCGACATCACCTGCGCCCTTCACGAAGCCAAGCATGAGTTGATCCGGCAGCTCGAACACCAGAAGTCGGCGCGCGAACCCATGCACAATCGCAAGCTCGGCCGCGACACGATCCGCCACCCAGACACCTCGGCACGGGGGCATCGCATCGCGCCTGCACCGTAGTCGCGCGGACTTCGACCGGCTCAGCGCTGGGACGCACGTCTATGGCAAGCGTTCGGTTAAGTCAGCGCAGTGACGGCGGTGCCTACACGCCGAGATCTTTGGTGCCACACGCCTCAGCGCAACAACGTGCCACCGGTCGGACATGACGTTGTGGACGCCCAGGCAACAACAACGTGCTTATGGAGCCAGTCAGGAGACTCCGCCACTGTGCTCGATCTTGGTGACGAAGGGCGACGTCAGCGCCCGCACGAGTGCGCCGTAGCCGACGCCGAAGTCGATCTCGTCGCCGACCGCGGCAGGGTGATCTCCGAGGTCGACCACTAGGTGGTCGCTGCTGAGCCCGAGGATCGTGATGCCCTCGGGTGGCTGCAGACCATCCGGGTCCACGTCCTGCCGACCGAGGGCCAGGATTGCCTGGTGCACAGTCGTGCTGCCAGTGCGGACCGGCGCCTCGCCGAAGGCCGCCTGAGCACGATCTCCCCACGGTTGAGTCGGTTTCATGGCCACCTCGATGACCTCGGCCGTCAAGGTGAAGGCGTCGGTGTGCAGGCCGGGGATCGGTGTCCGGTACAGCGGATCGACGCCGAGAAGGATGGCCTCGCCGAGTCGCAGCTCGTCGATCCGGCCGACGTCGTGGGTGTGCAGAGCCCATGTCAGGTTCGCCGAGTTGCCGCCTGAGACGACGTCGAACGAGATTCCGTGCAGTGCCTCGATGTCGTCGGCGAGCCCGGAGAGGATGCCCATGTTGCGGTCGTCGGGTACGACACCGCTCTGACAGGCGAGGTTGGCGCCGATGCCGATGAGCCTCAGGGAGGAGTGACCGAGGACGGCCCGGACGGCCTCAGGGACGTCGTCGAGCGCGATGCCCTCACGGAGGTCACCCAGCTCGACCATGAGCACGACGGCGTGCATCCGCTTCTGTTGGGACGCAGCCTGATTGAGCGCCGCCAGCACGACGGACTCGGTGTTCAGACTGACGTCGGCGACGTCGACGACCCGCGCCACTTCGCTGAGCATGGGGCTGCGGATCAAGGTGCGTGACGGTGCTTGGTCGAGCCCCGCCAGCCGAGCGAGGTTCGGCACCCGGGAATCGCCGAGGCCGAGGGCGCCGCCACGCAGCATCGCCGCGCCGACTCCCGGCGAGCCCAACACGGCTTTGGTTATCCCGGTGACCCGGATGCCCGTCGAGGCAAGGCGGTCAACCAAGATCCGGGTGTTCTGCTCGATCTTGTCGAGATCGATCTCGACGCGAAGCGTCACACGGGGGCGGTCGAATCGGCCACCGCCGCGAGCGCGGGGAAGGCCGTCAGCACCATGTCGACGAGATCCGAGGAGGGGCGCGTCAGAGGGTCGGTGACCGGGAGACCGAGCTGCGAATGATGCTCGGAGATCGCGTTGCTCAGCTCGTCGTCGGTCATCTCTTCGTGGTTGATTGTGACCCCGATGACGCGGGTGTCGGCGAACGCCTCGATCAGTGCGATCTCGCTGGCCGCCGTCGGCATCGGCACCATCGGGAAGTCGCCCAGCACCCTGCGTTTCGGCGCGTGCTGCACGATCACGCCGGCCGGTTGGCTGCCTCGCAGGATGTGCGCCGACGTGATGTAGGCGGGGTGGCTGAGCGCGCCCTGGCCCTCGACCACGATCACGTCCGGGTCCTCACCCTCGAACGCGGCGACGACCTGGTGCTCGACCTCGCCCGAGCAGAACTGGGGGACCAGCGCATCCAGCGCGACGCCGTACTTCCCGCCCTGGATCAGGGTGGTCTGACCGGTGCCGACCATGACTGCGTTGATGCCGTGCGCTTTCAGCGCCTGAACCAGCAAGGTGGCCGTGGTGCGTTTCCCGATCGCCCCGTCCGTACCGAGGATCGCGATCCTGGGACATGTCACGCCGAAGATCCGGCCGGAGAACAGGTGCAGGTCGCGCTTGGCCTTCGGGCGCCGTATGTCGGTGATGGTGACGCCGGCGATCACGGCCGCCGCCACGAACTCGGCGTCGTCGTTGAGGAACTCGTGCAGGCCGTTGATGATGTGCATGCCGCGGGCGATGCCTTCCAGCAGCACGGCGCGCTGCTCGTCCGACAGCAGGCCGTCGGCAGGCGCCAGCCCACAGATCAGGTAGTCAGGTATGCGCCCGGCGTGTGAGATGCACTCGGCGAGCGACGCCAGCACCGGAATGCCGTTTGCGGTGCCGTCGAGGAACTTCCCGGCATCGACTCCGGCTCGCAGGCTGTCGATGACGCTGAGGATCTCGTACTTCTCCGAGTGCCGGACCAGGCCGTTGGCGGTCTTACCGTCTTGCTCGCCGAATTGGCCTTCGCAGTAGACGATCGCGGTGGAACCGACAGGCAGCGCAAAGGGAGCTGCCGGAAGGGTCCACTCGCTCTCTGTGGACGCGTCGAGAGAAGGGGTACTGCTAGCGCGCGAAGACATAAGATCCTCTGGCAAGTCTCAGAGAAGGCGACGGGATCGTGGCCGGGCGGTGAGCCCAACGTGCAGCGACTGGTCTGCCCTGAGGGCCGGCAAGATTACCGGCGTGTTAACCCTACCGGATCGGGGCCGATTGTCCTGCTTCCGCGGACCTCGAAGGTCGCGGTAAGTTCGCACGCGTGAGCGAAGACAGAGTTCGTGTGCAGATAGCTGCCAGTGGCGTGGCAACGGTGACGATGGCGCGTGCCGACAAGCACAACGCGCTTGACCAAGCCATGTTCGAGGGCTTGATGAACGCAGCAGCGCAGCTGGCAGACGAATCGTCGGTTCGCTCGGTCGTGCTGCACGGCGAGGGCAAGAGCTTCTGCTCGGGCCTGGACATTGCCAGCTTCATGTCCGGACAGGGCGGCACCGGTGTGCTGCTGGAGCGCGACGGCGACCGGCTGGCCAACGTCGCCCAGCGGGTCGCCTACGACTGGTCCTTGGTACCGGCGCCGGTGATCGCCGCGATCCACGGGAATTGCTTCGGCGGCGGTCTGCAGATCGCGCTGGGCACCGACATCCGGATCGCCGCGCCGGACGCGAAACTGTCGATCATGGAGGTCAGATGGGGCCTCGTTCCCGACATGGCCATCACGCAGACACTCCCGCGATTAATACCTATCGACGTCGCGAAGGAGTTGACGTTCAGCGGCCGCATCCTTTCGGGGAGCGACGCTTCGACGCTCGGGTTGGTCACTCGAATTAGTGACGATCCGCTGGCTTCGGCGCTGGCGCTCGCAGACGAGATCGCGCAGAAATCTCCCGACGCCGTGCGGGCCGCCAAGCGCCTCTACGACGAGACATGGGTCAGCGACGACGCCGCGGCCGCCCTGATCCTCGAGACCGAGCTGCAGAGCGGGTTGATCGGCAAGCCCAACCAGATCGCCGCCGTTGTGGCCGGAATGTCCGGGGAGAAGCCGGTTTTCGTCGACCCAGAACGGTGATGTGACGGCAGCGGCGTCACTCTTCGACGGCGCTCTTGATCCGCTCGAGGGTCGTCCGCATATCGCGCAGGTTCCGGCGCTTACGCAGATAACCCAGAAATTCCACCGGCCGGAGAATCGGCGACTCGATCGTCCGGAACGACTCCGTCACGTCGGTGCCATCGCCGCGCCGCACGAACTCGTAATGCCAGTTGTTCACCACCCGCTCGCCGACCAACACGGCAAAGCCGAACTCCCGACCGGGCTCACATGCCGTCACCCGGCAGGTCGTCCAGTAGACGGGACCGATCTCGTTGCGTTTGACGTGACCGCGGAAGCGCGCTCCGATGGCCGGCTCGTCGACTCCGCCCAGCCATTCGGCGTCGAAGGTCTCCGGTGAGAACCGTCCGGTGTTCCTGACGTCGGAGACGAGATTCCAGACATCAATCGCGGGCGCATTGATACGGACAGTCACCGAGCCACGCATTGAAGCAGCGTATCGAGTTCGGTTGAGTGCCGGCGAGGGAGAGCGCAGCGAGTCTCAGGCGGCCTGGGTGACGGTGACGCTGCGGAAGTGTTCGACGCCGTCCTCGTCAGTCAGGTCGTTAACAACTTCGGCCAGTCTGGTTTTCAGGTCACTCGGCGATGAGTATTGCGTGGTCGCTTGCTGGCCGTCGTCGAACTCGATAGTGACGAAGTACTCGCTCATGGTCAGCCTCCCGATTCGATTGCGATGTCCAACGCTAACCCGAAATGCCTAGTTATGCCCTCTGACCAGCTATGAAACAGCTGTGCGTTTCTTGGCCTCCGGGACCGGTCAATGGCTGATGTAGACCGCTTTGGTGTTGAAGTAGGCCTCGATGCCCTTCTTGCCGCGTTCGCCGCCCCAACCCGACTGCTTGTGGCCGCAGATCGGCATCGACGGGTCCGCCCCGAGGGCACAGTTCACCCAGACCTGGCCGGCCCGAAGCTCATTCGCGACGCGGTGGGCGCGGCCGACGTTCTCCGTCCAGATGGCTCCGGCGAGTCCGTACTCCGTGTCGTTCGCGGCGGCGAGCACCTCGTCTTCCTCGTCGAATGGAATGACACAGCCGACCGGACCGAAGATCTCCTCACGGATGAGCCGCATGTCCGGCGTCGTATTGGTGACGATGGTGGCCTCGTAGAAGAAACCACGGCGGTCCATCCGCCTGCCGCCGGTCACGATCTCGGCGCCGCGTGAAACACCCTCGGCCACAATGCCTTCCACGCGCTGACGCTGCTTCTCGCTGATCAGCGGCCCGAGCACCGAGTCGGGATCTTCACTGCCGCCCATCGGCAACATCTTCGCGAAGCCCACAATGCCTTCGACGACCTGCTCGTAGATTCCGCGCTGCACATAGATACGCGACGTGCAGGAACAGTTCTGCCCCGAGCCGGCGAGCAGGCCCAGACTCGCATTCATGATCGCTTTGTCGAGGTTGGCGTCGTCGAACATGATCAGCGGTGACTTGCCGCCGAGCTCCAGCGTCAGGCGCTTGAGGTTGCCTGCGGCCGCCTTGACGATCAACCGACCGACCTCTGTCGAGCCGGTGAACGCGATCTTGTCCACGTCGGGGTGCGCAGCGAGCGCGGCACCCGCGGTCTCGCCGTATCCGGTGATGACATTGAAGACCCCGTCGGGCAGCCCGGCCTCGCGGAAGATCTCTTCGAGCTTCAGCGCGGTGAGCGGGGTTTCCTCGGCCGGCTTGAGGACGCAGCTGCAGCCCGCCGCGAGGGCCGGCGCGGCCTTGAGCATCGCGACGAAGAACGGCCCGTTCCACGGGATGATGAGGCCCGCAACGCCAACCGGCTCGAGCTGAGTGAAGTTGTGGAAGTTCTCGTAGTGGCCGAGCAGCCCGTCCGACACGACATTGCTTGACTCGCCGTGGATCTTGCCGACCCAACCTGCGTAGTACAGCAGCATTTCGTTCGCGACCTTGATGATCTGCTGTGCGGCGACCGCGTTCATGCCGTTGTCTTTGGACTCGAGGCCGGCGAGCTCGTCGGTGCGTTCCTTGACGATCTCCGCGGCTCGGAAGAGCACCTCGGCGCGGCGCGCGGCGGGCAGCTTGCGCCAGACACCCGACTCGAAGGTCTCGCGCGCCCGGGCCACCGCCGCGTCGACGGCCGCCTGGTCGGCGTCGGCGACCTCCGCGATCTGCTCCTCGGTAGAGGGGTTGAACACCGGAATAAGGCCTGAACTGCGGCTTTCCACCGCCGGGTCGATGTCGATGGCGTTACTCATGTCGTGCATCCTTTCGCAGAGTCGCCGTCACTCTACTTTCGCAGAGTCGTGATCACTCTACTGATCTCGATGACGCCTGACCCGGGAAATGATGAACAGGTGAAGACACCCAGCTGACAGGCCCGGCTGGATTAGGTTTTTGACCTTGATGAGCATTACGCTTGCCCGCGGTCCTTCGTCGACTCAGGAAAGCTCCCATGCCTATTCAGCCCACTCTGCGGCGCCCACACTCCCTCGGCAGCACCCGTACCCGACGTGTCGCACCGCGCGTGACGGGTCCGACCCTCGGTCAGTTGTTCGACATCGAAGTCATCCGCGACACCGATGGATGGATGGTCCGGATTCCCGAGATCAACGCATCAACCCGCGCGGCCCGTCGGTCAACCGTCGAGCCGGCCGCCCGCGAATGCATCGCCGAGCAGACCGGTATCCCGATCGGCTACGTCACCGTCTTCGTCGCGCGCGAGATCGTCTAGCGCGCGACGCGCTGAGCCGCTAGACGGTCACCGTCAGCGGCCAGACCTGCCAGATGTCGTCGCAGTATTCGGCGATGGCACGGTCCGACGAGAACTTCCCGCTGCGTGCGGTGTTCAGGATCGACATCTTGGTCCACGACTCGCCATCCAGCCATGCCGCGCTGACCTTGTCCTGGCATTCGACGTAGGACGCATAGTCGGCGCACACCAGGAACGGGTCGTCGTAGCGGAGGTTGTCGACCAAGGGCTTGAACACCTCGGTGTCGCCGTGCGAGAACGTCCCGCCGGCAATCAGATCCAGCACCGCACGAAGTTCGTCGTTGCCGTCGATGTAATCGCCTGGCCGGTATCCCTGCGCTTTGAGCGCCTCGACCTTGTCCTCGGTGAGGCCGAACAGGAAGAAGTTCTCGCCGCCGACCTCGTCGCGCATCTCGACGTTCGCCCCGTCCAGCGTGCCGATGGTCAGAGCGCCGTTGATCATGAACTTCATGTTCCCGGTGCCAGATGCCTCTTTGCCCGCTGTGGAGATCTGCTCGGACAAGTTGGCGGCCGGGTAGATCAGGTGCGCGTTCTTGACGCTGAAGTTCGGCACGAACGCCACCTTGATGAACTTGTTGACGGCCGGGTCGTTGTTGACTGTCTCCGCCACCGAGTTGATCAGCTTGATGATCCGCTTGGCCATGAAGTAGCCAGGTGCGGCTTTACCGCCGAAGATGAAGGCGCGCGGCGGAATTGACAGTCCGGGGTTCTGCTTGAGCCGGTGGTAGAGCGCGACGATGTGCAACACGTTGAGGTGCTGGCGCTTGTACTCGTGGATTCGCTTGACCTGAATGTCGAACAGCCAGTTGGGGTTCAGTTCGATGCCGGTCTCCGCGTGCAGGAACTTCGCCAGCCGCGCCTTGTTGTTGCGCTTGACGTCGCGCCACTGCTGACGGAACGACGCGTCCTCGACGAGCGGCTCCAGCTTGCGCAGCAGGCCCATATCGGTGAGCCACCCGTCACCGACCGTGCGGTCGAGCAACTCGCGCAACCCGGGGTTGGACAACGCTAGGAAGCGGCGCGGCGTCACGCCGTTGGTCTTGTTGCTGAACCGCTCCGGCCACAACTCGTAAAAGTCTTTCAGCACACTGGCTTTCAGCAGATCAGAGTGCAGCGCGGCGACGCCGTTGATGGCATGGCTGCCGACGGTCGCCAGGTGGGCCATCCGGACGGTCTTGCCGCCGTCCTCGCCGATCAGCGACATCCGGCGGAGACGGTCTTCGTCACCGGGGAACTTCGCACTGACCTCGTCGAGGAACCGGCGGTTGATCTCGTAGATGATCTCGAGGTGCCGGGGGAGCGACTCGGCGAACAATTCCAGCGGCCACTTCTCCAGCGCCTCGGGCAGCAGGGTGTGGTTGGTGTAACCGAACGTCGCGACGGTGATCTCCCACGCGTCGTCCCAGTCCAGGTCGCGCTCGTCGATCAGCAGCCGCATCAGCTCGGCGACACCGATGGACGGGTGAGTGTCGTTGAGCTGCACGGCGAATCGCTCGGGCAGTTCCCTGACGCCCGCGTCGGCGAGGTCATCCATGATGTGCAGGATGTGCTGCAGTGAGCACGACACGAAGAAGTACTGCTGCAGCAGGCGCAACCGCTTGCCGGCCTCGGGCTCGTCGTTGGGGTAGAGCACCTTGGTGACCGTCTCTGAGGTCACCTCGTCCTCGACGGCCTTGTAGTAGTCACCGGTGTTGAAGGCATCCAACGCGAACGACTCGACGGCCCGCGCGCTCCACAGCGTCAGCACGTTGCAGGTGTTGACGCCGTAGCCCTGGATCGGCGTGTCGTACGCGACGCCCTTCAGTAGCCGCCCGGCCACCCAGCGGACCCGGTCCGCGCCGGCGTCGTCGGTGTAGTGCTCGGCGTAGCCGCCCCACTTCACCAGGTAGTTCACGTCGGGTTTGGCGATCTCCCAGGAGTTTCCGTTGACCAGCCAGTTGTCGGTCTTCTCGACCTGCCAGCCGTCCTGGATCTGCTGGTTGAAGATGCCGAATTCGTAGCGGATTCCGTAACCGATGGCCGGACGCTCGAGGGTGGCCAGCGAGTCCAGGTAGCACGCGGCGAGCCGGCCGAGGCCACCGTTGCCCAGCCCGGGCTCCGGCTCGCACGCCAAAACCTCGTCGAGGTTCTGGCCCATCGCGGCCAGCGCGGTCTTGGCCGCCCCCTCCATGCGGAGGTTGAGCAGGTTGTTGCCCAGCTGCGGGCCCATCAGGAACTCTGCCGACAGGTAGCAGGTGACCTTGCGGCCGAGATCGAGCGAGGTCTGCGTCGACGCCACCCGGCGGTCCTGCATGCGGTCACGCACGGCCAGCGCGAGTGCGCGGTAGTAATGCTCGGGCCGCAGCGCCGCTGCCGGGCGGCCGATCGAGTAGCGCAGATGATCGGCGATCGCCCGCTGCAACGCGGGCGCGCCCATACCAGTGCGGGAATGCTCGCTCAGGTCAGCCGGCCTGGGCTTGGCGGATACTCCGTCGGCGGGCGTCTGGTCGAGATCAGTCATCGGCGAGTCCTACTCCTTGCGATGGTGGGCGGCGCGTTGCGCAGGGGCTCAGTCTGCCAGCGGTGTTTGCACACTGGGCGCAAAAATGGAGTCCGTGAGGTTAACGCCAGCTCACGTGCTCACGACGAGAGGGCGATGCGGTGGGTGGCACCGGTCCTCGGGATCGCAGATTCTGTCGGTGCTTGACATCAACATTGGTTGAGGTTTTACGGTCGACGTCGTGACACTCCGCATTGAGCCACCCGCTAGTTGGCCTGATCAACTGGCTGCGATCGGCGCCGTCCGATTCGCCCGCCGTTCATACCATTTCGAGTCGACCGTCCGGTTCTATCGCGACCTGGTCGGCTTGCCGCTGTGCGCCAGTTTCGCCGAAAGCTATGGCAGCAACGGAGCGATATTCGGTATGCCGGGATCGGCGCTGACGTTCGAAATCGTGGAGGCCGCCGAGCCGGTCACGGTCGACGGCCATGAGCAGCTGTGCTTGTACTTTCCCGACCAGGCGGCACAACAACAGGCGACTGCGCGGCTCACCGCCGCGGGCATCGAACCCGTTGAATCCCATCCGTATTGGGCGGCGACCGGAGCGGTCACGTATCGCGACCCCGACGGCCGTGAAGTGGTCTTCGCGCCGTTCGTGTTCGCGGTCAACGAACCGCCGGAGGGTAGCGCGTCAGGTCAGCATTCTTAGCGAGTGGTCCGGCCGCGGCTGCCGGTGATCCCGCCAGAAAAGCGGAAGACCACCGGGGTCGGGTCCACCGGTGGCCGTCCTTTGTGCTGGTCTGAGTGACTACTTCTTGAACGCGTCCTTCACGTTCTCGACTGCGTCCTTGACGCTGGACTTTGCTTGGTCGAGCTTGCCCTCGGCCTCAGTGCTGTCGTCGCCGGTCGCCTTGCCAAATGCTTCCTTGGCCTTGCCGCCGATGTCGTCGATCTTGTTGCTCACTTTTTCGTGGGCGCCCATGTTCCAACTCCCTCGTCTTTGGACTCTCGCTTCGCGTCCGGATAACTACCCGCCCGGAAAACCGGTCAAACCTGGTGTGCGAAATTGGCACGATGCAGGTCGCAATCCTCGACGACTACCAGAACATCGCGTTGAGCATGGCCGACTGGTCGGAGGTGGCTGCGCGCGCCGAGATCACGGTGTTCACCGATCACGTCGCTGACCAGGGCGATCTCGTCGAGCGACTGGCGCCATTCGACGTCGTCTGCGTGATGCGGGAGCGCACACCATTGTCGCGGGGCGTCATCGAGCGACTGCCACGACTCAAGATGATCGCGTCCACCGGGCCGTTCAATGCGTCGATCGACATGGCGGCCGCCGAGGATCACGGCATCCACGTCGGGACCACCGGCGGGTACGTGGAGTCGACGGTCGAGCTGACCTGGGCGCTGATCCTGGCCGCCGGACGCCGGATCGTCGACGAGAGTCTTTCGGTGCGTGCCGGTGGCTGGCAGACGTCGGTCGGCCGGCAACTCGGCGGTTCTGTGCTGGGCGTGCTGGGTCTGGGCCGGATCGGTTCGCGAGTGGCGCGGGTGGGCAAGGCGTTCGGCATGGACGTCATCGCGTGGAGCGCGAACCTGACACCGGAAGCCGCGGAAAAAGCCGGTGCGATCTACGTGTCCAAAGACGAATTGTTCAGCCGGGCTGACGTTTTGACCGTCCATCTGGTGCTCAGCGAGCGATCCCGAGGGCTGATCGGCGCAGACGAGCTCGCGCTGATGAAGCCAACGGCGTTACTAGTCAACACATCCCGCGGACCGATTATCGACGAGACGGCTCTGGTCGACGCTGTGCGGTCGCAGCGAATCGCCGGCGCCGGTCTCGACGTCTTCGACACCGAGCCGCTGCCGACCGAACACCCGTTGCGATCGCTGGACACTGTCCTCGCCACGCCACACATCGGCTACGTCGCCGACCGCGTCTACCGCACCTTCTACGGCGAGACGGCCGACAACGTGGCCCGCTGGCTCAGCGACAACGCCTGACCGCGCGTCGGCGCGACCACCACGAGTCCAGCAGTCCGAAGACCAGCGACACGATCGCGGCAAGCGCCCAACCCAGCAGAATGTCGACCACGAAATGCTCGGCGGCGTACACGAGCACGAAGGCCATCGCCAACGGGTAGGCCACCAGTAATGGACGCCACCCGCGCCTGACCTTGCGCCACAGGAAGATCGAGATCATCGCCGTCACCGCAGCGTGCAGCGACGGTATCGCCGCCACCAGATTGACGCTGGCCTGTCCGGAGTCGACCAAGCTTCCGGCCGACTGCAGATGCAGTGTTCCCCAGCCGCGGGTCGAGATCCGTTCGACGAACTGATTGGCTCCGGGCCGGCTGGTGTGCATCGCGCCCAGCAGGCCGCCGTCACCAAGCCCCGCGGCGCCCCGGTACATGCAATGCGGGTCGGACGGGCCGCCGGCGATGTCAGCCCGGGTGCAACGGGCAGCGGCCCACGGCGGCGCGGCGGGCAGCACCACGTACACGGCGAGTGCGGCGAAGGACAGCGCGACGAATCTGCGGACGAAGGCCGCCCAGTCGCTCCGGTTGCGCAGCCACAGCACCCCGGCGACGACATAGGGCAGCACGAAGAACGACATGTAGACACCACTGATGATGACTTCCCACCACGGCGGTTGCGGCAGCTTGATGTGCTCTTGCAGCCACACCGTCGGGACCGTGCCGAAGAACAACCAGCGGTCGGCGTGGGGCTGAAACTGCCACAGGGTGGGCGCGCCGAGCAGCGTTGCCGCCCCCCGGCTGAAGTCGTAGAGCACCAGCACCACGGCAAAGGGCAGCCAGTCGCGCACCACGGCGAACGCCTTATGACCGCGCCCGATGCTCGCGGCGATCAGCCCGGTGGCGATGTACACCAGCAGCAGTTCGCGGTCGAACGCCAGGCCGTCGGTGACGCTGCGGTACGCCACCACCAGCGCCCAGACCGTGACCGCCGCCCGCCGCACCATCGTGAGCAGACGCTCACGGCGCGCCGGGTCGGCGATGTCGACGGCTGGCGCTTGATTGGGGAGCGGCACACTCGCGGGCCGGCCTGTGCGGACGGGTGATGCGTCGCGCTTGGACAGCCGGACTCGGCGATCGGTTGTTACTGACACCAGGTCAACCTTGCCATTTTCCGACCGTTTGCCATGCGTTCATTCTCAATGGCATTCGTGCTCACGCCGGACGAACCGTCAAAAACGCTGTAGGTCAGTGACTTTGGGCTGGTCCATGCTGCACCAATCCTATGAATTGCCAGCAGATTCCAAGGTTAACCGGGTTGCTTTTTCGACGGCGCTTGGCGGAGGGCATCCCACTGGCGCTGCACCGCACGTTCACCCGACGTGGCGACGATGCCCGACGGGGCGAACATCGCCGACGGCACGGGACTGTCCTCGCTCAGTGGTATGCCGGTACCGTGAATTGCCCTGTAAATCGCGATGATTGCGGCAACCAGCACGATCAACACGACCGTGGCGAAGACGATGGACAGGGTGCCCTGGACGAAGGTGTTTCTGACGACGTCGGCGAGCTGACCCGCCGTCTTGGCCGACCCGAAGGCATTCTTACCGGCTGCTTGTGCGGCGGCGTACTGAGAGTGCTGCGTCCAGTAACCCACGTTCGGATCGGACGAGAAGATCTTCTGCCACGACGCACTGAGCGTGACGGCGAGATCCCAGAGCAGCGGAACCCCGGGAATCCAGGCCCACGTCAGGTAGCCCTTCTTGACGACGACGACCGTCACGACGGTCAGGGCGATCGCGGCGAGCAACTGATTGGCGATCCCGAACAACGGGAACAGGGTGTTGATGCCGCCCATCGGATCGGTCACCCCCATCAGCAGGATGCTGCCCCACGCGGCGGCCACGAGCAGGCTGCAGATCCATACGCCGGGACGCCAACTCGGGTTGCGTAGCTTCGCCAGTGGGCCGCCGATATTGCCAAGTCCGTCGGACAGCATGAAACGTGCCACCCGGGTGCCGGCGTCGACGGCTGTGAGGATGAACAGCGCCTCGAACATGATCGCGAAGTGGTACCAGAACGCTTTGAGGCCGGTGCCGCCGAAAACCCGTTGCAGCACTTCGGACATACCCACGGCGAGTGTCGGCGCGCCGCCGGTACGGGACACGATCGACTTCTCGCCGACGCTGGTGGCCGCGTCGTTGAGCTGTTGAGCTGTCGTCGGAACTCCGGTCAGGCCAAGGTGATTGACGTAGTCCACGGCGGTCGCGGCGGTGCCGCCGGTGCGGGCGACCGGCGCGTTGAGCGTGAAGTACAGGTGCTGGTCCAGGACTGCCGCGCTGATCAGTGCCATCACCGCGACGAACGACTCGGTCAGCATGCCGCCGTAGCCGATCAGCCGCATCTGGCTTTCCTTCTCCAGCAGCTTCGGCGTTGTGCCCGAGGAGATCAGCGCGTGAAATCCCGATAACGCGCCGCAGGCGATGGTGATGAACAGAAACGGGAACAGCGACCCGGCGAACACCGGTCCATCACCGTGGATGGCGAAGCGCGAGACCGCTGGTGCGCTGATGACCGGGTGCGCAATGCAGATGCCGACCGCCAACAGCGCGATCGCGCCCACCTTCATGAACGTCGAGAGATAGTCGCGCGGCGCCAGCAGCAACCACACCGGCAGCGCCGACGCGACGAATCCGTAGCCGACGATCAACCACGACACCATCACCGGTGACAAGTTCAACCACGTTGCACCCCAGGCCGTTTCGCTGACGACATCGCCGGACGCCACGGCGAGTATCAACAACACGCAGCCGATCACGGATATCTCCCCGACCCGCCCGGGTCGCAGGAACCGCAGGTAGCAGCCCATGAACACGGCAATCGGGATCGTCATCGCGATGGAGAACACGCCCCAGGGGCTTTGCGCCAGTGCTCGCACCACCACCAGCGCGAGCACCGCGATGATGATCACCATGATGACGAAGGCCCCGACCAGAGTGGCCGCGCCGCCGAGGGCGCCGAGCTCGTCACGGGCCATCTGGCCGAGCGAGCGGCCGCGGCGCCGTGTCGAAATCCACAGCACCAGGTAGTCCTGCACGGCGCCGGCGAACACCGCGCCGACGATGATCCAGATGCTGCACGGTAGATAGCCCATCTGGGTGGCCAGCACCGGGCCGACCAGCGGTCCGGCCCCGGCGATCGCCGCGAAATGATGGCCGAACACCACCCGCCGGTCGGTGGGCAGGTAGTCGGTGCCGTCGTCCATGACCTCTGCCGGTGTGGCGTGGTCGTCGCGGGGATGGACGATCTTGGCCTCGATCAGCCGCGCGTAGAACCGGTATCCGATGACGTAGGTGCAGATCGCCGCGACGACTAACCAGACTGCGTTGACCGTCTCGCCGCGAACGAAGGCGATCACTGCCCACGCCACGGCGCCGAGCAGCGCGATCACGCCGAAGAAGATCTTCTGCGCGGTCCCGATGGGTGAGCGGTCGATGACGGCGACCGGCGGAAGGTCGGCGTCGGTGTGGACGTACGTCAGGTGCTGCGAAGCCACGGCGCCTCCCTGTTGACCCGGCCGCAGGTGAGCTTAACTGCGGTGCCCGATGGCGCTGGGATCGAGGACCAAAGGCCCTGCCGCCGCCAGGCGCCTGGGAGAACCCTGAAGACACGTCAAAGATCGGGAGGTCGACAGATGCCTATCACCGCAGTCGAAACTGAAGTCATCGAAGATGCGGTGCGGACAGCGTGCCGCGCGCCGTCATTACACAACAGCCAACCCTGGCAGTGGGTGTTCAACCGCGGACAACTGCGGCTATTCCTCGATCCCAGTCGAGTGATGGACACCGACCACTCCGCACGAGAGGCGCTCATCAGCTGCGGCGCCGCGCTCGACCATCTGCGGATAGCGATGGCAGCGGCCGGATGGCAATCGCACATCGACCGGTTCCCCGATCCCATCAGTGCCAATCATCTGGCATCGATCGACTTCACCCCGGCAGAGTTTGTGACCGAACGAGATCGGAGGCTCGCCGGCGCCATTGAGGCACGCCGTACCGACCGCTTGCCGTTCAGCGCAGCAACCGAATGGCAGTCCATCGAAGCCTTAGTGGCCAGCAGCGCCAACGAGCCAGCTGTTCACCTGGAGGTCATCGCTGACGAGCTGCACCCCAGTCTCGAGGAGGCAGCCCATATCGCGGAGTCGCTACGTATGTACGACACTCGCTACCATAACGAACTGCACTGGTGGACAGCACCATTCGAGCCATCGCAGGGAATCCCCTACAGTGCTCTAGTCTCGGCGGCCGAGAGTGATCGAGTCGGTATCGGACGGGCATTCCCCGTCCCTTCCCGGCCCGAACGACGCCCCGAAATTCCGGAAGACAACGCCAAGGTCCTGCTGCTGTCCACCGACGGCGACAGTCGCGCCGACGCGTTGGCCGCCGGCGAAGCGCTTTCCGCAACATTGTTGGAGTGCACGATGGCCGGCCTGGCAACGTGCCCGGTAACGCACCTCACCGAGGTCACCGTCACCCGCGAACTGATCCGGTCGCTGATGGACTACGACGCCATGCCGCAAGTCCTCATCCGGGTGGGCGTGGTACCGGTCACTGAGAAAGTGCCGCCGCCCACACCGCGGCGCTTACTCTCCGCGGTGCTACGACTCAAGGGTTGACCGGGGGCCCAGGTGCCAAAGGCCTGAAGGCCCTTGGGTCTGGGGCCATCGTGCTCTCGTGCAGTCGATTTGATGGCGCGATCGTTGAGATGAAGAAGTCTTAGGAGAGGAAGCAACAGCCATGAACGCATGCTTTCCCGATGACGGCACAGTCCGGACGGTCCTGGCTCTGGCATCTCGAGCACCCTCGGTCCACAACACGCAACCGTGGCGATGGCGGGTAGGTGCGCAGAGCCTGCATCTCTACTCTGATGTGAGCCGGCAACTGCCGAGAGCCGACCCTGATGGCCGCGATCTGATGTTGAGTTGCGGCGCGGCGCTGAATCACGGCGTTGTTGCCTTGGCAGCGGTTGGGTGGCGAGCCAAGGTGGCTCGTTTGCCCAATCCAAGTGACCCTAACCACCTTGCCGCGATCCAACTATTTCCCAATTCGGCTGATGCCCTTGATATTGCGCTTGCCGCGGCAATACCGCGGCGGCGAACTGATCGGCGGCACTACAGTTCCTGGCCGGTGCCGGTGGGTGATATCGCACTCATGGCTGCGCGATCTGCTCGCAATGGAGTGACCCTGCGCCAAGTCGACGACGTCGACATGCTGCATAGGATTGTGGCCCAATCTGTTTGGGATCACATGACCCACGATTATCTTGTGGAGCTTACTGCGTGGAGTGGACGCTACGCTGCCGTGGCCGGCGTTCCGGCCAGGAATGCGCCAGTACCGGACCGAAACGCGAAGCTACCGGGTCGGCACTTTGCCGGTCCGGCGTTGGCTATGAGTCCGGGCTCGTCATCAGCCGACGACAATGCCGTAGTTCTGGCGCTCGGAACTCGGACCGATGATCGGCTTGCGCAGTTACGCGCCGGTGAGGCCACCAGCGTTGTCCTTCTGACCGCGACATCGGTGGGCCTGTCTAGTTGCCCCGTCACCGAGCCGCTGGAGGTGGCCGAAACGCGCGAGGCGATTCGGTCCGACATCTTCGCTGATAGCAGCTATCCGCACATGCTGCTTCGGGTGGGCTGGGCGCCGATCAACGCGGACCCGTTGCCGTCAACACCGCGGCGCGAACTCGACGATTTCGTCGAGTGGATGACGGATGACGAACCGGACACCCTCTGAATACATCTTCGCGACTGAATAAGCCAGGCTCCGGATAACGAGGCCGCAGCCGAGTTTGCAAAAGTGCCGATGGTATTGCCGCGCCTCCTGTTTTCGAGGGCCGGCAGGTCTGATCTTTTCTATGGGGTTCCGAACTAGCAAGCGGTGCTGGCCGTTGTCCGCAGTCGCGGCTTGAGGACGCCGAAACCGTAGATCATGAGCGCTGCCTGGACCGCCAGTCCGATCCCGGCTGACACGAAGTGCACCATCGGCGAGACGAGCCCATGCGTGGAGAGGTACACGATCGTGTCGATCCCGACTGGGATGTTGAGGAGCAGGCTGACAATGAGGCCAGGGTTGTATCCCAGCTTGGCGAACATCACCACATGCGAGAGCGCGTTGATGACCGAGAAGTAAGCCATCCACAGCCCGAACGGCAGGTCGACCGTCGTGGCCAGAACCGCCGAAATGGGAAATGCGACATACACGATTGGCACGTTGATCCACACTGACACACGTGCGTTGAGCGGCTCCGCCGCGACCAGCGAGCCCAGCACCTTCGTGTTGAAGAACTCTTTGAAGCGGCCGGGGAACACATACTCCTCGAACTGGTGCAGGAAGTACACCGGCAGTTGAGCCCAGATGAGGAACAGTGGGAAGTCCGTTCTCAGGATAAAGAGTGCTAACAGCATCGTCACGTACACGGCCAGGAAGATCGTCGAGACCGGCCAGTACCGCTCGAGCCACTTCCACATCATCCACTCCTCACACGCACCACCTTCTTGCTCACCCGAGCGGTGTTGCTCGGCAACGAAAGACCGGCTGGGCAACTTGCCTATGACGCATTGCTCGGGACCTAGCTCGGCGCTCCCCACTGCCCGTCCCCGTTGTCGCGCTGATGGGTATCGGGGACTGGTGCTTCGCCGCCGGGACCGAATCCGGCGTGCCTGAGCATCCGGCGCAGATCTACCGCCATTTGCTCGTCGATGTCCTTGCCTCGCGGAGCCTCGAACACTTCTGTCTCCGGTCCCAAGGTCACGGCGAACTTTCCGTTGTGTTCTTCGGTGGCGGTTCCGAGATTCTCGAGCAACGAAAGAGTTCGGCGCCACTCGACGTTTCCGCCCGCCGGATGACTAAAGATCCTGTTGATCGTTAGACGGTGATGACTACTCAGGTGCGAGGTCATGGATCAGTCCTCTCGTTGTTGCACTACTGGCACGTTCGCGTGACATCACTGGCCGCGACTGCGGTGGCCTCCCGTGTCGACTCGGGCTGGCTTCTCGCCGGGTCGAGGATGCGGTAGGTGAGCAGTTTGATGCGGTCGCTGATGAGGAACCAGGCGAGGGCGTATCCCCAGACCGCTGCGGCCCACCCCCAGCCCAGTGGGGTCATGAACAGCCCATATACGGCAATGAATGTGGCGATGGCCTGGGTGCCCAGGACAGCGATCAACAAGATGCGGGCAGGGCGGATGGACCAGAAGGGTCCGCGGGTTCGGGTCAAGAAGATGGTGAGGTGGCCCGCGACGGACAGCATGAGATACATCAGCGTCTGCAGCCGCGGATGGCCGAGGTCGAAGATACGGTCGCCGAGATAGAACAAACCGAACGCGGCGATCGGCCCGACAACACCCAGGACCGTGGAGATACCGAGCACCAAGCGCATGTTCCAGGCTTCGGGTTCGTTGCGGTAGCGGACGTTGTCATAGGCGATGGACAGGATTGCACCGTCGTTGAGCAGCGCGAGCATCACGATCATGATGGCGGTGAGCGGGTAGAAGTTGAAGATAAGGATCGCCAGGGTCATGAATAGCAACACCCGCAGCGTCTCGGTGATGCGGTACATCGCGTAGCTGTTCATTCGCTGAAAGATCTTGCGGCTCTGTTTGATCGCCTCGATGATCACCGAGAGGCCGGGGGTCAGCAGCACCATGTCGGCGGCTGCACGGGCAGCGTCGGTGGCGCCCGATACGGCGATGCCGCAGTCGGCTTTTTTCAGGGCAGGGGCGTCGTTGACCCCGTCGCCCGTCATCCCGACGATGTGGCCGTGCTTCTGCAGTACGTCGATGAGGTGGTACTTGTGTTCGGGAAAGACTTGGGCGAAACCGTCTGCGGCCAAGATGGATTCGGCCACCGCCGCCGTCTCGTTCTCGTTCGTATGACCCAAGGCTCTGGCGTCCAGGATGTCGGTGCCCAAGCCGATCTTGGCCGCGGTTTCCTTCGCGATGGCCAGCGCGTCGCCGGTGACCATCTTGACGGTGACGCCCATCGCTGCGGCGGTGGCGATGGTCGCTGCAGCGTCGTCGCGGGGTGGGTCGAACAGCGGCAGCACGCCGACGAATTGCCAGTCGCCGTCCACGTCTGCGCGGGCCACCCCCAAAGATCGGAAACCTCGGGCGGCGAAGTCGTTGACTGCCTTATCGGCGGCGGATGTGATCTGCGCGGCGTTGGCGGCCAGTGCCAGGATGACCTGCGGTGCCCCCTTGGTGACTTTGAAGGTGGTTCCGTCGGCGGCGGTGACGGTAGCCTCGGTGCGTTTGTGCACCGGGTCGAAGGGTTGGAAGTGGGTAACGGTGTAAGCCTGCAGGACTTTGGGGTCCTCGAGGCCGCCGAGCACCGCGCGGTCGATCGGGTCGTCGTTGTCGGCGCGGGAGGCCAAGGCGCCGTTCAGGATGACGGTCGCGGGCGAGACGCTGTCGATGCTGAACGGATTGCCCAGCGTCAGTGAGTTCTGGGTCAGGGTGCCGGTCTTGTCCGCGCACAGCACGTCAACGCCGGCCAGTTCCTCGATGGCGACCAGGCGGCTGACGATGGCCTGCTTTGTGGCGAGCAGTCGTGCGCCCACGGCCATCGTCACCGACAGTACGGTGGGCATCGCGACCGGGATCGCGGCGACGGTCAGGACCAGGGCGAACTGCAGCGTGGTCAGGATCGCATCGCCGCGCAGGATCGCCGTGACGACGATAATCGTCACCAGCGCGATAGCGAGGATTATCAGATAGTTGCCGATCTTGAGCACGGCGCGCTGAAAATGGCTGACAGTGTGCGCGTCGGCCACCAGTTCGGCGGTCTTTCCGAAGTAGGTGTGAGTGCCGGTGGCATAGACCAGGCCACCGATTTCACCTTGCCTGACAATGGATCCGGAGAACACCGCGTCACCTGCTAGGCGGGTGGCGGGCAGCGACTCCCCGGTGAGCGCGGACTGATCGACTTCGATCTCGTCGCCGTCCAGCAGCCGGGCATCAGCGGGCACGATATCGCCCAGGCGCAGCCGGATCACATCACCGGGCACCAACTCCCGCGCCGGCGCGGTGACCCATGCGTCCTCGCGTTTCACGCGCGCGTTGATCGCCAGCTTGCCTTTGAGCGCCTCAATCGCGTTGCCGGCCTGGCGTTCCTCGGTGGAGCCGACCACACCATTGGCCACCAACAGCAGCAGGATGATAAAGAAATCCGGCCAGTGCCCCACCGCGCCGGACAAGATGACGGCGATCTCGATCATCCATGGGATCGGACCCCAGAAGTAGCTGAGAAACTTCAACAGCGGGTTGGTCTTGTGGTCGGCGATCTCGTTCGGTCCGTACTGCGCCAACCGCTTCGCCGCCTCGGCGCTGCTCAATCCGTCCGGCGAGTAGCCAAGATGTGTCTCGACCTCGGCTAGCGGCGCTGACTTCAAGTCGGTATCCGGTCCAGCTGCGCTGCCAGTGGGCGACGGCGTGACATGTGGTGCGTCGGTGGTCATGGCGTGGGATCCGGATATCGTATGTCAGCGGCCGATTCGCGCACTGCGCGATCACTAGAGTCATGGCGGAGGAGACACATGACCCTGTCAATCGGAAAATATTGCGCAGGAACCGGTTTCGGGCGTCCGCAGGGTCGACGCATGGGTCATGGCGATTCCCGGGTGTGCGGTGGTCACCGATGTGTTCGGTCGTGAGCGAAAGCTCAGTGAGAGGCGGCGGCGGACAGCCACTCTCATTCCGGGCTAGTTGAGCGTCCCAACGTCGTTGACGCTACACCCACGGGCGCGGCCGGCTGCGGCCAGTTTTTTTGTGATGTCCGGTGCCCCATGGGTGTCGCGGTCCTCGTCGCTGTCGGTAACTGTGTCGAGGATCAGTGAGAGGGTGTAGCGTCAAGGGTGCTGAGAATTCAGCTGGTTTGGGATGAGTTCGGCTGTCCGCTGCAGAACTCCAGGAGCTTTCGCTTCGACGCCCCTACGTGCCGGTGATCGTCTGCACATCAGGATCACCATGATTGCTTCACAGAATTTTTCCACTCGACCGGTTACCTCAAAGCCCTGGCGACATCCGCGACAACGGCCGTTGCGCAGGACGTGGCCGCGAGCAGTCCTCAGCCCAACTCACCGACAGGTGCACGGCGATGAAAGGGCTGGGCGTCGTCGTCGTTGTTCTGGTCCTGATGTCACTGCTGGTGCTGGCGATGGCGGTGCGGGTCATCAAGCAATACGAGAACGGCGTGCTGTTCCGGTTGGGCCGGGTGATCGGCGAACGCGAACCCGGTTTACGTCTCATCATTCCGTTCATCGATGTGCTGCACAGGATTTCGCTGCGGATTGTGACGATGCCGATCCAATCGCAGGGGATCATCACCCGCGATAACGTCAGTGTCGACGTCTCGGCGGTGGCCTACTTCAAGGTCGTCGACGCAGTGAAGTCGGTGGTGGCGATCGAGAACGTCTACTCGGCGATCGACCAGATCGCCCAAACGACGCTGCGCAAGGTGGTCGGTCAGCACACCTTGGACGAGACGCTCTCAGAGACCGACAAGATCAACCTCGACATCCGCGCGATCCTCGACGTCACCACCATCGAATGGGGCGTGCAAGTCACTTTGGTGGAGCTCAAAGACATTCAACTGCCCGACTCGCATGAAGCGGGCGATGGCCCGCCAAGCGGAAGCGGAGCGGGAGAAGCGCGCGAAAATCATTGCCGCCGAGGGTGAATCGCTGGCCGCTGCCGCCCTGGGCGACGCCTCGGACACCATGATGGCCCACCCGCTGGCGCTGCAATTACGCAACCTGCAGACCCTTGTCGAACTCGGCGTCGACAAGAACACCACTGTCGTGTTCCCGGCGCCGTTGATGTCGACCATCTCCGAACTCGGAGCTTTCCTGGCCCGGGAAAGCGGCGCCGCCATACAGCCAGAGCCACAGCCGCCGATATCCCCGTCCCGGCAGCGGTGGGCAACGGAACCTCCGCCGCGGGGGGTCGGGAGTGATCCCCGCACTGATGTGCATGTCGTTCATCGGGTGTGGTTACTGGTTGAAGAAACATGCGATCCCCCAGGTGATGACGCCGGGTGCCGCGCCGGAGCAGCACGCGACCCGCGCCGCTGAGGTCCTTGGCCTCGAGGACGATCCCGATCAGTGGCGCGCTGCCCGCGGCGCCTGGACCGCGTTGGACGAGCGCCAGCTCATCCGGCTGCTCACGGACTCCGCGCCATGACACAGACCGGCCGCGAACCCGATCGACAAAGCATGAACAATGTGTCGAGCAACGGGCACCCCATGTCGCGGACCCGAACGCTGGAACCTGAACTGCTGCACCGGATGGACGCGTACTGGCGGGCGGCGAATTACCTTTCGGTCGGTCAGATCTATCTGTATGACAATCCATTGCTGAAACGACCGCTGCAGCTATCGGACGTCAAACCGCTCGTAGTCGGTCATTGGGGTACGACGCCGGGACAGAACTTCATCTACGTGCATCTGAATCGCGCCATCACGAAGTACGACCTGGACATGTTCTACATTGCCGGCCCCGGCCATGGCGGGCCGGCCCTGGTCGCCAACACCTACCTCGAGGGCTCCTACTCGGAGATCTATCCTGACGTGAGTCAAGACGAGCACGGGATGAAGAAACTGTTCACCCAATTCTCTTTCCCCGGCGGCATTTCCAGTCACGTGGCACCGACGACTCCGGGATCGATCCACGAAGGCGGGGAACTGGGCTACTCGCTGAGCCACGCGTTCGGCGCGGCCTTCGACAATCCCGGCCTGATCGTGGCCTGCGTCATCGGCGACGGTGAAGCCGAGACTGGGCCGCTGGCCACCGCCTGGCATTCCACCAAATTCCTAAATCCCGTTGGCGATGGGGCGGTGCTGCCGATCCTGCACCTCAACGGCTATAAGATCAGCAACCCCACCGTGCTGGCCCGCATCGAACCCGAGGAGCTCGACCAGTTTCTGCGTGGCTGCGGCTGGGAACCACACTACGTCGAAGGCGACGACCCCGAGGACATGCACGAACTGATGGCCACCGTCCTCGATTCGGTGATCGAGGGTATTCACCGCATCCAGCGCACGGCGCGCACCGATGGCCAGACCACCCGCCCGCGCTGGCCGATGATCGTGTTGCGCTCACCGAAAGGCTGGACCGGACCCAAAGTCGTTGACGGCCTGCAGATCGAAGGGACCTTCCGGGCACACCAGGTGCCACTGCTCGTCGACGAGCACCATCCCGGGCATGTCGAGCAACTCGACAGCTGGATGCGCAGCTACAAACCCAGCGAGCTCTTCGATCAGACCGGGCGGCTCCTACCCGATCTGGCCGCACTCGCCCCAGAGGGGCAACAGCGGATGGGCGCCAACCCGCACACCAACGGCGGAGAACTGCTGCGAGACCTACGGATGCCCGACTACCGCACCCACGCGGTGACGGTGGCCTCACCCGGCGCGGTGCAAGCCGAAGACACCCGCGTGCTCGGCACTTTCCTGCGTGATGTCATCACACTGAACGACAAGCTGCATAACTTTCGGATCTTCGGCCCCGACGAAACCCTGTCGAACATGCTCGGCGCGGTCTTCGAGGTCACCAACCGGCAATGGGATGCCCGCACCGCCGCCAACGACGAATACCTTGCCCCTCAGGGGCGCGTGCTGGATTCGATGCTCAGCGAGCACCAAAGCGAGGGCTGGCTGGAGGGTTATCTGCTGACCGGCCGCCACGGGCTGTTCAACTGCTACGAGGCGTTCATCCACATCGTCGACTCGATGTTCAACCAGCACGCCAAATGGCTCAAGGTCACCGCGCAACTGCCGTGGCGCCGCGACATCGCATCGCTGAACTACCTTCTTGCATCACATGTCTGGCAGCAAGACCACAACGGCTTCACCCACCAAGACCCCGGCTTCCTAGACCACGTCGTCAACAAAAAAGCCGACATCGTCCGGGTCTACCTGCCGCCGGACGCCAACTGCCTGCTCTCCGTTGCCGACCATTGTCTGCGCAGCCGTCACTACGTCAACGTGATCGTCGCAGGCAAGCGCGCGATGCCGCAATGGCTCAACATGGACGACGCGGTGGTCCACTGCACCGAAGGTATCGGCATTTGGGAATGGGCCGGAAACGACCGCGACGTCGAACCGGACGTGGTCCTGGCCTGCTGTGGAGACACTCCAACTCTAGAAGTGTTGGCGGCGGTGTCCATCCTTCGAGAACACCTGCCCAAGTTGAAGATCCGGGTGGTCAACGTGGTGGACCTGATGAGGCTGCAGTCGGCCAGCGAGCACCCGCACGGACTCAGCGAACGCGACTACGACTCCTTATTCACGACCGACAAGCACATCATCTTCGCCTTCCACGGCTACCCGAGCCTGATCCACCGACTCACCTACCGCAGGACCAACCGAAATCTGCACGTGCGCGGCTACATTGAAGAAGGGACCATCACCACGCCCTTCGACATGCGGGTGCAAAACAAACTCGATCGTTTCCACCTCGTCGGTGACGTCATCGACCGCCTCCCGCAGCTCGGCGCCGCCGGCGACTACCTCAAACAGACCATGGCGGACAAACTCGTCGAACACACCCGATACATCAACGCCCACGGCCAAGACCACCCCGAAATCCGCGACTGGACCTGGAATCCCACGCGTTGACAACATCGACGTCCCGGATGCCGTGACCCCGTCCGCGCTATTCCACGCCAATTGCTCTGTCCGGATCGTTTACCCGACACCACGATGAAGGCCGGTATCGGCGGGTCCACGCTACGGATCTCGTTGTGAGAGGCGGTGAATCGGATACCGGCAGTAATACGTCCGATGATGTGTGCGGGTTGCCCAGTCGCGGGCGCACCGGAAGGACGCCTAAGCGGTCGATGAGACCGTACCGCGTGGCAATGTTCGATCTCGACGGTACGCTCGCGGCGTCCAAGAGTGATATCTCGCCGGCCACCGCTCACATGCTCTGCGCCTTGCTCGTCGGCATCGACGTGTGCATCATCTCGGGCGGACGCTTCGAGCAATTCGATGCGCAAGTATTGCGGCATCTCGGAAAGCTCTGTGACCTTGAGCGCTTGCACTTGATGCCCACCTGCGGGACCCGGTATCTGCGGTGGGACGGAGGTGTCTGGACAGAGATCTATTTTGAGAAGCTGTCTTCCGGTGAGAAGAGTCGCGCTTGTGAAGTGCTGCGTAACGGTGCTGAGAACCTCGGCTTGTGGACGAACGATACGTGGGGCCCCGCGATCGAGGATCGGGGCAGCCAGGTCACGTATTCGGCACTGGGCCAGGGCGCACCCGACGATGTGAAATCGGCTTGGGATCCGGACAATTCAAAGAAGGAGTCGTTGCGCAATTTCGCGGCGAAGGGACTTCCGGATCTTGAAGTCAAAAGTGGCGGTTCGACCTCGATCGATGTGACTCGACGCGGTATCGACAAGGCTTACGGGGCAAGAAAGTTGATGCTGGCACTCCGCCTGACCGAACGTGAGATTCTCTTCTTCGGTGACCGGCTGGACCCGGGCGGTAACGACTATCCCATCAAGGCAATGGGTATCGACTGCATCGAGGTTCGCGGTTGGGAAGACACGATTTCAAAGGTGACGAAGGCGCTTGGCGATTTAGCGAGTTCCGGGGTCTCTTCTCAGGGCGAATTCGGCCGGGCACCAACAGACAACGCGCCGCAGCGCCCATAGTCAACGTGAGCGCCAACGTCCAGAACGACGGGGTGTCGCGGCGAGACGATGGAGGTCGCGAGGCAGGTGTAGCGTCGAAGATGGCTGAGAAATCAGCCAGTCCGGGATCATGTCGGCCGTCCGCTGCCGAACGTGAGGGGCGCTGGCTCCCTGTCCGGAGACTCCGGTGACCTTCTGCCCGTCGGGATCATCATGACTGCTGTGCATCTCTTGACTTGCTGTTCGCATCCGTCCGCGTCAGGGGTCGACAACATAATCCAGAACTCTGGAGCAACGTGGTAGTCGAGGCTCCAGCGGTCGAGGGAGCTACCGATACAAGCCAACCGCTGAATACGTTGTTTCGCGATCTACGGACCTCGGCGCTGGGTTTGTCTGGCCGGGAGGCACAACAGCGGCTGATCGTGTTCGGGCCCAACGAATTACCGACCGCCTCTGGGCGGCGGTGGCCGAGTGAATTGCGCAAACAGGTCACGCACCCGCTCGCCGTGGTGCTGGTGGTCGCGGCGGTTTTGGCGTGGTGGACGGGCACCCCGGTGCTCGCGGCGGCGATCGTTGCCGTGATCGTGTTGAACGCCGGATTCGCGTTCGTTCAGGAACTTCAGGCCGAACGGGCGGTGGAGGCATTGGCTGCGTACCTGCCCGCCCGAGCCCATGTCTTGCGGGATCACCAGAAAGTCGAAGTCGAGGCCCGTACCTTGGTGCCCGGCGACATATTGGTGATCGCCGAGGGTGACCGAGTCTGCGCCGATGGGCGCATCATCGACGGTGAGCTCGATCTCGACCTGTCGATGCTGACCGGCGAATCAGTTCCCGTGCACCGATGCGTGGACGACGAGACCGGCGGTTCCAAACTGGAGGCCCGCGACCGGGTGTTCAGTGGCACCGCCTGCGTTAAGGGACAGGCGCGCGCCGTCGTTATCGCCACCGGCGCCCACGCTGAACTAGGCCGGATCGCGGCGTTGACCCAGCGCACGGGCCGTGCCGACAGCCCGCTAGAGCGTCAAGTCAAGCGGGTGGCGTGGCTGATAGCCCTGGTCGCGGTCGGATCCGGCCTGTTGTTCGTACCGGCTGGTGTCGCCGCGGGCCTGGGGTGGACTGCGGCGGCCACGTTCGCGATCGGGTTGATCGTCGCTAACGTGCCCGAGGGTCTGCTGCCGACCATCACGCTTGCGCTCGCGGTGGGCGTGCGGGATCTAGCTCGTTACGGCGCGGTGGTCAAACGCCTTTCGGCGGTGGAGACGCTGGGGTCGACGACCGTGATCTGCACCGATAAGACCGGGACGCTGACCGAGAACAGAATGCAGGTCACCAAGGTCTGGCTGCCGAGCGGCGAAGTCGACGTCGACAACGGCTCCCAGGCGGTCGCTTCGGCCGACCTAAGCACCCTGGTGTCCGCCGCGGCCGCCTGCACGACCGCCGAACTGGCCACCGAACAATCCGGGCCCGCTAGTGGCGATCCGACCGAACTCGCGTTACTCGATTTGGCGCGCATCCTGAAAGTGGCCGTCGCCCCGGGCGACCGCGATGCTGACCGAAAGGCGTTGTTTACCTTCGACTCCCATCTACTTCGGATGTCCACGATCGACGCCGATGCCGATGGAACCGTCGTCGTTCACACAAAAGGTGCGCCGGAAACCGTCCTACCGCTTTGTGTCACGATCGCCGACGGGGACCACCCCTTCACTGTCGCTGACCGCGCCCGCCTGACGGTGTTGATCGATCGGTACGCCGCGGAGGGGCTGCGGATGTTGGCGATCGCCCGCCGTCGACTCGACGGCCCCACCGCGGTCTGTCCAACTCGCACCGATGCCGAGGCAGGGCTGTGCCTTCTGGGACTGGTCGCGATGTTCGACCCGCCCCGCCCCCAGGTTCTCGCCGCTATCACCCAAGCCCACCGCGCGGGGATACGCGTGCACGTGGTCACCGGTGATAACGGGCTGACCGCGGCGGAGATCGCGCGCCGCGTCGGAATCGGCACGGCCGGAGTGCGGATCGTGACCGGAGGCCAGCTCGACGCACTCAACGATCCCCAACTGGATCAGCTGCTCGACGGCACCGGGGAGATTATCTTTGCCCGCAGCTCACCGGAGGCGAAGCTGCGCATCGCGGAGGCATTGCGGGCGCAGGGCCAGGTCGTGGCCATGACGGGCGACGGCGTCAACGATGCCCCCGCCCTGCACTGCGCGGACATCGGGGTTGCCATGGGTCGCTCGGGCACCGACGTGGCCCGCGAAGCCGCCACCATGGTCCTCACCGACGACGATTTCGGCACCATCGTGGTCGCGGTGGAGCAAGGCCGGCGAGTCTACGACAACATCCGCAAATTCATCCTCTACATCTTCACGCACGCAGTCCCCGAGGTTGTGCCGTTTCTCGTGTTCGCCCTCTCAGGAGGGGCGATACCCTTGCCGCTGACGGTCTTACAGATCCTCGCGATCGACTTGGGCACCGACATCCTGCCCGCCCTGGCGCTGTCGCGGGAACCAGCCGAGCCCGGGCTGATGGACCGGCCGCCCCGCCGACGCAAAGAAGGCATCATCCGCGCATCAATGTTGTTGCGGGCCTGGGCTTTCCTTGGCGCCATCTCAGCCGTGCTGGTCATGGGCGGCTTTCTCCTCGTTTTGCACCGCGCCGGGTGGCACCTCGGTGACCCCACCGGGCCGGGCAGCCCCCTGCATCACGCCTACCAGCAGGCCAGCACTGTGGCCTGGCTGGGCATCGTCACCTGCCAGATCGGAACGGCGTTTGCCGCGCGGACTGAACACGCATCGCTACGCGCAATCGGTGTGTTCAGCAATCCGGCACTCCTCGTCGGCATTGCCGTGGAAATAGCGTTCGCTTTGCTTCTGGTGTTCACGCCGTTCCTGCAACCACTGTTCGGGACCGCCGCACTGTCGGCCGGCCAACTACTACTGGTGACGCCGTTCCCGCTCATCGTGTGGGGAGCCGACGAACTCCGCCGTCTCTACCAACGTCGCCGCCGAAGAACGGCACCAAATCCGTCCGGGGGATCACCCAGGGCCCTCGACGCGCCCATTAGACAGCCGGCTCCCGCCTGAAGACAGGCCCTGCTGCGCCGCCAACTCCGTGCCGCCCGCTAACCGTTATGCTGACATTCAAGCTCATTGCGCGACCCTTGTCGCGTGAACAGCGTTGCAGGGCAGATGAATTCGCTCTTCGTCGATAAGTGGCAGGATCGTGGTCATCCGTTGCGAGGCAAGGCGCATCTGTTCAGCCTGCCGGGGTGGCATCTGCAGCAGAACCGCGTCCGGCAACTTCCCGAAGCTGCCAGAGAAACCCGAGGTGTTGCCAACGAAGGTGGTCGGCCCGAGGTAGTCGCTGCGCCAGCCGGCTTTTGCCAGGGTGGCGACGATGCTGGCTTCGGACACGGCCTCCATCGGTGCGGTGACGCCGTTGATGTTGGCACCGGAGAAGCAGTAGATGAACCAGCGGGCACCCGACCCAGTCGCGCGGTGCACCGCGGCAGCATAGGCGTGTCTGTCGTCGTCGTTGAGGCAGTGGTAAAGGGCGCTGTCCACGACAGTGTCGAAACGCTCGTCAAAAAGAGTCAAGTCAGTGGCATCGGCGACTTCGAAACGCACCTCAACGCCGGCCTCGGAGGCACGGGTGCGGGCGTGCTCGATCGCCGTCCGTGAGCTGTCGAAGCCCGTCACCTGATAGCCGCGACCTGCCAAGTAGATTGCGTTGTCGCCAAGTCCGCAACCAGCGTCGAGCACCTGTCCGCTGATCGCGCCGAGTGCTTCGAGTTCCATGAGTCGAGGCTGGGCCTGCCGGATGTCCCAAGGGATGGCGTCGGGGGCCGGCGCTCCGGGGAATGCGGATTCTCCGCGGTAGAGGCTTTCGTACGATTCGCGGTCGTGGCTGAAAGGTTCTGATTCGGAACGGCTCACGCTCCCACGGTACGGCCCGACCATGAGGACCAAAGGCCCTAATTAACCACAGAACTAATCCGTACCGTTCTACATAGCTTCTTATCGCTTAGTTGGGTTCGACGGGTTCAAAGCTCTAGCGTTCTATGACTCTTTGTTTCGCACGGCCAGGAAGGATTTGCAATGGTTACGGTTTTCTTGGTCGACGATCATGAGGTCGTTCGCCGCGGGCTCGCTGATCTGCTCGCATCCGACCCTGAGCTTGAGGTCATCGGCGATGCGGGCTCAGTGTCCGAAGCGAAGGTGAGGATTGCCGCATCGAAGCCCGACGTCGCCGTGCTCGACGTTCGTCTTCCTGATGGCAGCGGAATCGAATTGTGCCGCGACTTGCTGTCCGACCTCCCAGAGCTGCGGTGTTTGATGTTGACATCGTTCACCTCCGATGACGCGATGCTCGAGGCGATTCTGGCCGGCGCCAGCGGCTACGTCATCAAAGACATCAGGGGGATGGAGCTGGCTCAGGCGATCAAGGACGTCGGTGCCGGTAAATCGCTGCTGGACAACCGGGCCGCGGCCGCGCTGATGGCAAAACTCCGCGGCGCCGCGGAGCACAACGATCCGCTGTCTGGATTGACCGACCGCGAGCGAACGCTGCTCGGACTTCTCAGCGAAGGATTGACCAACAGACAGATCGCCGCCCGAATGTTTCTAGCCGAGAAAACAGTGAAGAACTATGTATCGCGGTTGCTGGCCAAACTCGGCATGGAACGCCGGACCCAAGCAGCGGTGTTCGCCTCGAAGTTGGACCAACAGTCTGCCTCCGACTAGGCCGACATCAACATTGCCCGATTAGCAACCAGCCAACATAATTCGCATCTCACCCCGCCGCCCACGATCGCAAGTCTTTGTCCAAGAAGTAAAGTCGCCCAAGTTCTCTCAGGTTCAAGTCAGGCAGCCGGCATGCTACGCACCGCGCGGCTACTGCTGACCCGACGAGGCGACATGGTGGACCCTCCCCGCGGACCCATCCCGCCGCCAACCGGGCAGCTCACATTTGGACACAAATAAGAGAGGTCCACCAGGTCAACAGACCGTTGGCAGCCGACCCGGATGCGCCTAAGCTACTGAAAGGCATCTGCCGTCGACTTCCGCGTACTTTGCTTCGCTCAGGTCAGGTGCCATGGCTGAAGTGGCGGAGGTATCGGGTCGGATGGCCAGCGACGACAGCGAGATCGAGTTTTGGCGGACTCGGCCAGCGTCGGCTGGTAGGCAGAATGCACGAGCAACTCGACGAGTTGCTGGCAGCGCGCGATCAAATGGAGCAATTGCTGCGGGTGATCGTCGAGATCGGTGCAGACCTCGATCTGGACTCAATACTTCGTCGGATCGTTCTGGCTGCCAGGAAGTTGACCTCTGCGCCCTATGGTGCCGTGGCCGTACGTGATCCCGAGGGCACGTTAGTTGCGTTTGTCCATAAGGGAATTGACGATGACACGGTGCAGCGAATTGGGCACTTGCCGGTTGGCGAGGGACTTCTCAGTTTGTCGGTCGACGATGCGCCGGTGTTGCGTTTGGATGATCTGGCCATGCATCCGGGTGCGGTTGGGTTCCCCGAGCACCATCCTCCGATGCAGGCGTTTCTTGGAGTGCCGATCACCATCCGCGGGATGGTGTTCGGCAACCTTTACCTGACTCACAAAGAGCCGGGACGGGTGTTCTCTGAATCCGATGAGGTTGCCGCTCGTGCGCTTGCGTTCGCGGCCGCGGTCGCGGTCGATAACGCGAAACTATTCGAGCGCGAGCGCACATCAGTGAGGTGGATGGACGCTAGCCGCGAGATCACAACCGCCCTATTGTCCAGTGTCGAGCCAAGTCGGTCGCAGTTGCAATTGATCGCCGAACGCGCGTGCGCATTGACTGAAGCCGAACAGGCGATCGTGCTTGTTCCGTTCGACGCCGACCTACCGATGGACGAGATCGACACGTTGGTTGTGGCCGCCGCGGTGGGACTGAATGCCTCCGAGGTTATGGGCCAACGGATTCCGGTAGACGGCTCCACCAGTGGCAGCGTTTTCCGTTCTGGCAAGCCGCTGATCACTGAGGCGTTGAGTTACCCGATTCACGGCGTTCACCGATGTCGGGCAGCGCAGCGCGATCGTGATGCCGCTGCTGGCTGACGATGAAGTCGCCGGAGTGATCGCCGTCGCCCGCAGCACAGGCCGGCCACCGTTCGACAACAGTTATCTCGACCTGGTGAGCGATTTCGCCACGCACGCTGCGATTGCGCTCATGCTCGCGTCGGGCCGCGAGCACGCACGCCAGCTGACCATTGTCGCCGAGCGTGAGCGCATCGCGCACGACTTGCACGATCACGTCATCCAAAGGTTGTTCGCCGCAGGCATGGATCTGCAGGGCACGGTTGCCCGGGTGCGCTCACCCGAGGTTTCCGACCGGCTCAATCGCACGCTCGACGATCTCCAAGCCATCATCGAGGAGATACGCACGACCATCTTCCAGCTGACATCCCCGCTAGACGACGGTGGCGGCTTCCGGAATCGGATTCAACGAGTGGTTGCCGACCTGACCGAAAATCGCGACATTGTCACCACCGTGCGCCTGCACGGGCCGATGACCGCCGTTGGCGGCGAACTTGCCGAGCACGCCGAAGCGGTTACCGCGGAAGGTATCAGCAACGCCGTGCGTCACTCCGGCGCCTCACGACTGACTGTCGAGGTCAATGTCGCCGACATGTTGACACTCGACATCATCGACAACGGTTGTGGCGTACCCGTCGACAACCCGCGCCGTAGCGGACTGGCCAATATGTCGTACCGTGCTGAACAGGTTGGTGGCAGCTGCGAGATCACCAGTCCAATCTGAGGGCGGTACTCAAGTCCACTGGACCGCTCCGCTGTCCGATCACTGATTGTTAACGACGTCCGCGCACGCAGCGGATACCAAATGCGTTGCCGCGCTTGCCCAGGCGTGCCGCGTATGTAAGCCAATCCCAGACGGTATTGGGCGTCAACGCCTTCCGGCAGGGATGTTCGGCCCGATTCGCGCGGCAAATGGTCAGCCTGTGCGGCTATGCGTGTCCGCGCTTCTCGATCGATTTGGTGCGAGTCGTCGAGGTCTCAAGGCCATGTGATCGGGGACTAAAGCCTCATGACTGACGGCTGTCACGTCAATAGCGTTCTCGGTAAGTGACTGGCACCGACACGAAGGAGAACACAATGTCTGCAATCGAGACACCTCGCGCGGGCTCGACCAGTCGGTCTTACCGCCCCGACTTTTGCAGGTCTACGGCAAAACGTGGGGCGTGGCCGCGGCCTCTCGGAGGGCCGGATGGCCATTCAGCGAGGGACCAAATCCTCCTTACCGCGGGAAGTTCAAACACTAACGTCATCGATATCGCGTCACTCAATTGCGCGGGCCGAAGGAAAGCGAGCACGAAATGTCAAGTCAACAAATGAATCCAGGCGTCGTGGTCGGCGTCGACGGGTCATCCTCGTCGAGGAAGGCGATCCAGTGGGCTGCGCACGAGGCGAGGATGCGCAATGTGCCGCTCACCGTCGTACACGTGGCCGTCACACCGTCTTGGGGCCCGGCACCGTGGCTCTTATCTAATGCCCCTGTTCCGCTTCCCGCCGACGAAGACCCGGCACTGGAAAAATCAACCCGAAAGATCATCGCGGACGCGATCAAGATCGCCGAAGGCAGCACTCACGGAACTGACCGTCCTGAAATCAGAAGTGAGCTCTTCTTTTCGGTGCCCGTGCCCACACTTGTCGACCTGTCCAAAGACGCGCAAATGGTCGTTGTGGGGCGCCGAGGGCAGCACCGTTTGCGTGGAGTCCTGCTCGGCTCGGTCAGCACGGGGATGATGCACCACGCGCATTGCCCAGTCGCGGTGATCGGCGACGCGGCCCCAATCGGGCCGAAGGACTCCAGACGGCCAGTAGTGGTCGGCATCGACGGGTCGCCTGCCTCGGACTTGGCCACAGCGATCGCGTTCGACGAGGCATCATGGCGACGTGTGGACTTGGTCGCCATCCACGCCTGGAGAGACCCGGACCTCTCCAAAGGCATGAGCATGGAATGGTCGGCGCAGCAATCGATTGCGAGCAAAAACTTGGCTGAGCGGCTGGCCGGCTGGCGGGAACGCTATCCGGACGTCACCGTCCATCCACGCGTCGTGTGGGACAACCCAGCCAGTCATCTCCTTGACGAGGCCAAGTCGGCCCAACTCGTCGTCGTTGGCAGTCATGGCCGCGGCGGATTCGCGGGGATGGTTCTGGGATCAGTCAGTACGGCGGTTGCGCAAGCTGCCCGCATCCCCGTGATCGTGGCCCGATCGCGTTAAACCGCAACCTGGCAAACCAGCAGGGTTCACGGCCATGTGGTTGGGGACTAATTGTCGACGGTCATCCACCCCTGCCGGGTAAAATCGCTCTGACAATCATCTCGTGACGACTGCACCACAGCTAGGACGCCGGACTTCGGTGTCGATCCCCAACTCCGCCAACATAATTGAGTGAAAGTGTGACAAAGTTAACCGAGGACGCAGGCGGCTTACCATTGCGGTCGCTGAGCGCGCAGCAAGCTAGCGATGATGCCGCCGACTTGCAGGCCGGGATCGATGACCTGGCGGGCTTGGTGGCGGGCAGCCTGAGGTTGTCTGAATCGCTGACTGAGGTGTCGACATTCGCGGTGCGCGCGATACCGGGCGCCGATGGTGCCGGTGTCACCTTGTTGCGGATTGACCAGCCGCACAACATGGTCGAGGCCTTGGCCGCGAGTGCCTCGTTTGTCGCCGAGATCGACGAGATTCAGTACGTGACTCTCAAGGAAGGACCCTGCATCACCGCGGCACTGGAGCGGCGCACGGTGCGGTCTGGGTCGTTGGGTGGGGAGAAGATGTGGCCGCGGTTCGGTCCGCGAGTGGGCCGTTTGGGCGTGCACAGCGCTTTGTCGCTGCCACTTCTGCTGTCGGATCGGGTGATCGGCGCGATCAATGTGTACGCCTACGGCAAAGACGTCTTCGATGAGCACGCCGCCGAACTGGGCGAACTGTTCGCCAAACCCGCAGCGGTGGCGGTGCACAACGCCCAGATCCTCGCCCACGCACTGGCCCTGACCGCGCAGTTGCAGATGGCATTGTCGACGCGCCCGGTGATCGATCAGGCGATCGGTCTGATCCGGGGACGGACCGGGCGCAGCGCAGAGGAGGCTTTCACTCAGCTGCGCACGATCAGCCAATCCGAACACCGCAAATTGGCTGATGTGGCGCAACAGATCGTCGATGAAGCCGTGCACCGCGCTCGTGCCCGACGCGGCTCGACCTGATCCCGAGCCGCCAGCGGCGAGACGTCCGAGGCCTTAACCTCGACCGGGACACCATCGCCGGCATGCGCAGATACAAGCCACTTATCTTGCCGGAGCGCTTGTTTCGCCTCGGATCAACGCCCGACGCCCGAAATTACCGAACCCGGTAGTAGCGAGGTCAGACAGGAACACCTGACGCGCCGATCCGCAATGCGCATGCATCCTATTTATCGAGGACCCCCGAGATGAACACGCGGCGTTTCAAACCCGGCAGGAAAATGAACACCCCGGCCAGCTGAATCGCTGCTTGTCGCACGGCCTGCGACAACTACCGCAGTCCCGCCCTGGCTGGCCGACGGACCGGCCGACTTTTGGCGGTTTTCATGCGGGCGCCGCCGCAGCTCGACCACTGACTCGGCGCATGTTCAGCCACGTCGCAACTCCAGATCTGCTGTCGAAGAATCATTCTCAGGTTACCAGTTACTTCGGCCCGAGAAAAGATGACGTTCTGAGCTGAATCATGTTCTGCTCCTAGAGAATCGATGTGGTCAAGGCTGAGGCTGAGGCTGAGGCTGAGGCTGCGACTGTGGTGCTTACTAGCCCCTCGACCGACCGAGCCACGATCACCGGCGCACGAACGGATTGAATGACCGCGTTGCTGACCGACCCCAAGAGCGTGCGGGTCAGGGCATTGCGCCCGTGACTCCCCACTACGACAAGCTGTGCAAATTCAGATGTATCGACGAGCGCGTGGGCTGGTCGATCGCAAACGAGGCGTGTCTGCACAGTCACGTCGGGATAGCGTTTTAGCCAACCCGCCAGTGCCCCGTTCATAAGGCGCTTTTTTTCTTCTGCCTTTACTTCCGGCCAATCCGCGCTTGGAAAATCGCTCGCGTCCCCATCACACCATGCATGCAGGGCCATCAAATCGACGTGGCGACGCGAGGCTTCGTCGAAAGCGATCGCCATAGCGAGCTCGGAGGACGGTGAGCCGTCTATTCCCACGAGTACAGGTGCCTGTGCGGGATGTGGCATCAGAGGGGCCTCGCCGTGGATGACTGCGACAGGACAATGGGCGTGCCGCACCAGTCCAGAACTGACCGAGCCGAGCAAACCGCGGGCCAGCGCTCCCCGCCCGTTCGTGCCGACGACGATCAGCTTGGCATCACTCGACAGATCGACAAGCGTCGGGACCGTAGCCGCCGACAGAAATTCCGTGTCGATCGGTATTTGCACGGTATCGCCCACAGTGTCACGGGCGATCTTCAATCCGTTTGCGAGGATGCTGAGACCCTCAGATTTCTGCCATTCTGCAAAATCGTCCAGCAGCGGGGCCTGCGACCATGTCGAAGCCGCAGGATTGGCTACGTGCATGAGAACGAGCGATAGATCGCGGATGACCGCCTCGTGCGCCGCCCAACACACAGCGACATCTGATGCCGGCGATCCGTCGACGCCGACTATGACGCCGTAATGCTTTGCCGTTGAGGACATTTTGGTTTCCTTTCGTCAGCAACGACGCTATGCCGGGTGGACTCGCCAGTCGTGAGACCTTGGACACCGAACCTGATGGTCATTGGACCCTCGTCTGTACGGTGCCGCCCACCGCGCGCTGGGTGCCCGTAAGACCATTGGCATCGACTCGGGTCCGAACGGATGTGTTGCGGTGAAAGTCGCCGACCTCTATCACCGGGCGAGAAAGGCGCACCCGATCACGGTGCCGCCTTTTCGGACCGTATTCGGTCTCAAGGCAGGTCCTTTTCGGCGTTCCCTCGCTGGTATCAGGGCTGGCTATAGTCGCGCTCGTAGAAGGCGCGGACGGTGTCGATGGTGTCAGCTTGGTCGGACCCTTGTCATGCCGGTAGCGCAGCACCCGGGCGAATCGCAACGCCATGCCGCCCGGGTAACGCGACGAGGTCTGGACTCCGTCGAACGCCACCTCCACGACCAGTTCCGGCCGCACCGTCACCACGTAACGGTCGGTGCCGCCCACGGCCAATTCCTGAAAGCGCGCGGTCTGCCAGGTCAGCATCGCGTCCGTCATACCTTTGAAGGTCTTGCCCAACATCACGTAACCTCCGTGGCCGGATCGCGGGCGCCCAGGTGAATATTCGACAGCTTCCCTTGACGGCGCCCCGATCCCCACTCCACCGCCAGCACCACCAAGTCCAGCGTGTGCACCGGCTTGACCTTCAGCCAACCGGCGCCGCGGCGTCCGGCTTCGTACGGCGCGGTCAGCGACTTGGCCATCACACCTTCGTGGCCTGCGGCCAGCGTCGTATCCAGAAAGTATGCTGCGGCAACGGGATCCGAGGTGATCAGCCTGTCGACCCGATGCTGCGCGGGCACGATGTCGTCGAGGGCAGCCGCGCGTTCGGTGGCCGGTGCGTCGAGCAGGTCGATGCCGTCGCGATGGAGGATGTCGAAGAAGAACACCGACAGCGGCTGGGCGGCGCGAGCGGCCGCGACATCGACAGACCGGCTGAAGCGCGACCCGGTGACCTGAAAGGGCTGTGGCCGGCCGTCGGGGCGTAAGGCGATGGCTTCGCCGTCGGCGATCAGCTCGCGGACCGGCAACGCCAGCGTCGCCTCCACGACCTCGGGCAGGCGCGCGGTGACGTCGTCGAGGCTTCGGGTGTAGACGGTGACCTCGTCGCCTGCGCGATGAATCTGCACTCGGGCGCCGTCCAGCTTGGCTTCGAAGATGCCTTCGCCACCAAGCTTTTCCAGCGCTTCGCCGACGCCGGTCGCGGTTTGGGCCAGCATCGGGCCGACTGGTTGTCCAACCCGCAGCCTGAACTCGTCCAACGCGGCCGTGCCGCCGGTCAACGCCGCCGCGGCGACGGCGGGCAGATCGCCGCCGAGCATCGCCGCGCGCCGTACCCCGGCCGCGGGAATCTGTGCGGCCTTGGCCACCGCGTCGGCCATCACGCCGATCAGTGCGCCCTGGCGCAGCTCCCCGGTCAACAGGCGCCGCAGAAACGTCTGCTCGACGTCGGTTGCGCGGGAGAACAAGTCGGCGACCATCCCGGCGCGCCGGGCCTGTGAGCCCTTACCCGCGACGTCGCCGATCGCCGACAAGGTGGCGTGCACGCCGTCGACGGTCAGACTCGGTTGCGCGGCGGCAGGCGGCAACGACCGCAAAGCCGCATACCCGACTCCGATTTGGCGCTGCGGCAACTCTCCGGAGAGCCACGCCACGACGATCGCGACCAAGGCGGGATCGGATTCGGCCTGGCCGAGAAGTTCAGCGATCCGCGCGGTCTTGGCCAGCCGCGACGCCGAGCCGCCCACGTCAACCGAGGTCGCCGCGACGTCGATCAGGAGCACAACCCACCTTTACATGCCTGACCGACAACGTCACGCACGGCCGCGATAACGTGCAGGACAACGCGCGGGCGCTGCCCGAACAAACAAGGAGGTTTGAATGGAGATCAACGGCAAGAAGGTCATCGTCATCGGTGGTGCCTCGGGCATGGGCCGCGCCAGCGCCGAGTTGCTGCACGCCCACGGTGCCAGCGTCGCGATATTCGACCGCGAGGGGTCGGACGGCAAGGAAGTCGCGGCCGGGATCGGCGGCGACTTCTACCCGGTCGATGTGACCGACTTCGAGGCCACCGAGGAGACGCTGAAGACCGCGGCCGACAAACTCGGCGGCCTGCATGTCACGGTGACCACGGCCGGTGGTGGTATCGGCAAGCGGACCATCTCGAAATCCGGTCCGCACGATCTCGAGTCTTTCCGACAGACCATCGATCTCAACTTGATCGCCACATTCAACATCAGCCGGCTGGCGGCGCACCTGATGAGCCAGAATGAGCCGGAAGACGAAGAGCGCGGCGTCATCATCAACACCGCCTCGATCGCGGCATTCGAAGGCCAGATCGGCCAGGTCGCCTACACCGCAGCCAAAGCCGGCATCGCCGGCATGTGCCTGACCATGGCACGCGACCTCGGCTCGCTGGGTATCCGGGTGCTGGCGATCGCGCCGAGCTTGTTCGCAACCGGTCTGACCAAGGGCATTCCGGACGAATTCGCCACCGCGCTGACCAAAGACGCCGCGTTCCCCAAGCGTCTCGGCCGTCCCGAGGAGTACGCGAAGCTGGTGGCGGCCATCGTGGACAACCCGATGCTGAACGGCCAGTGCCTGCGACTGGACGCCGGGCAGCGGTTCGCCCCCAAGTAATGCTGTAGCGCGTCGACCAGCCGGTTGGGTGGTCGACGCATTTAAGTACACTCTTTCCCACTGGTCGATGGCGTCCAAGAGGAAGGCCTGCGCATGGGTATCGCACTGACCGATGACCACCGCGAACTCGCTGAGGTTGCCCGCGGTTTTCTGACGTCGCAGAAGGCTCGCGCGGCGGCGCGGTACCTGCTCGACGCGCCCGAGGAAGAGCGTCCGCCGTTCTGGCAGGGCATCGTCGAACTCGGGTGGCTCGGCCTGCACATCGACGAGGAACACGGCGGTTCCGGCTACGGGCTGCCCGAACTCGTCGTCGTGATCGACGAACTCGGCCGCGCGGCGGCGCCCGGGCCGTTCGTGCCGACCGTCATCGCCTCGGCCGTGATCGCCAAAGACGGCAGCGTCGAACAGAAGTCGCGGCTGCTACCGGGACTGATCGACGGGACCGTCACCGCGGGCATCGGACTCGGCGGGCATGTGCAACTCAGCGACGGCGTGGCCGACGGTGAGGCCGGCATCGTGCTGGGCGCAGGGCTGGGCGGCCTGCTGCTGATCGCGGCGGGCGACGACGTGCTGGTGCTGGAACGCGATCGCTCCGGTGTGTCGGTCGAGGTGCCGGAGAACCTGGATCCGACCCGGCGTTCCGGACGTGTCCGGTTGGAGAAGGTCAGCGTCAGCGACGACGACATTCTGCGGGGAGCACGGGAGTCAGCGCTCGCCCGCGCCCGCACACTGCTGGCCGCCGAGGCGGTGGGCGGATCCGCTGACTGCGTCGACGCCGCTGTCGACTACGCCAAAGTGCGGCAGCAGTTCGGCCGCACCATCGCCACATTCCAGGCCATCAAGCATCACTGCGCGAACATGTTGGTCGCCACCGAGTCGGGTATCGCCGCGGTGTGGGATGCCTCTCGGGCCGCGTCCGAAGATGAGGAGCAGTTCCGGCTGGCGGCGGCTTCGGCTGCGGCACTGGCATTTCCAGCCTATGCGCGCAATGCGGAACTGAACATTCAGGTGCACGGCGGTATCGGCTTCACCTGGGAGCACGACGCGCATCTGCACCTGCGCCGTGCGCTCGTCACGACGGCACTGTTCGGCGGTGACGCGCCCGCCGACGACGTGTTCGCCCGCACCGCCGCCGGTGTCGCCCGGGAGAACAGCCTGGACCTGCCGCCCGAGGCCGAGGACATGCGGACCCGTATCCACGCCGACGTCGCCGAACTCGCTGCACTGGACAAGCAGGCGCAGCGCGACAAGCTGATCGAGACCGGCTATGTGATGCCGCATTGGCCCAAGCCGTGGGGACTGGCGGCCGACCCGGTGGAGCAGTTGGTCATCGAGGAGGAATTCCGCGCGGCGGGTATCAAACGCACCGACTACGGCATCACCGCCTGGGTGATCTTGACCCTGGTGCAGCACGGAACACCCTGGCAGATCGAGCGATTCGTCGAGAAGGCGTTGCGCAAGGACGAGATCTGGTGCCAGCTGTTCTCGGAGCCCGAGGCCGGTTCCGATGCCGCGTCGATCAAGACCAAGGCCACCCGGGTGGATGGCGGCTGGATCATCAACGGGCAGAAGGTCTGGACAAGTGGGGCGCACTACTGCGCGCGCGGCCTGGCCACCGTGCGCACCGACCCGCAGGCGTCCAAGCACGCCGGGATCACGACGGTGATCGTCGACATGAAAGCCCCCGAGGTCGAGGTGCGGCCGCTGCGGCAGATCACCGGCGGCTCGGACTTCAACGAGGTCTTCTTCAACGATCTGTTCGTGCCTGACGAGGACGTGGTCGGAGAGCCCAACACCGGCTGGACGGTCGCGCGGGCGACGCTGGGCAACGAGCGGGTCAGCATCGGTGGCAGCGGATCCTTCTACGCGGGTCTTGCCACGCAACTGGTTGAGCAGGTCAAGGGCCAGCCGGATCGGTTGGCGGGTGCGCGAACTCGTGTCGGCTTGTACCTCGCTGAGGAGAACGCCCTGCGGCTGCTGAACCTGCGCCGCGTCGCACGCAGCGTCGAGGGAGCAGGCCCGGGCCCGGAAGGCAATGTCACCAAGCTGAAACTGGCCGACCACATGGTCGAGGGTGGCGCGATCACGGCCGCCCTGGCGGGGCCCGAAACCGCGCTGCACGACGGAGCCGGCGCGCTGGCCGGCCGACTGGTGATGAGCGCTCGAGCCATGGCCATCGCCGGCGGTACGTCCGAGGTGACCCGTAATCAGATCGCCGAACGCATCCTCGGTATGCCGCGCGACCCGCTGATCAACTAGGCCGGGCGGGGGACCGCGGCCGCGAGCGACTGGCCGAGCCAATCCGGCACTGCCCGGCGAACATTGGTGGCCGCGTGGATGGTGACGTCGCCGTCGCGCACCGCGTGCGACCACGACAGGTCGCCGCGCCATATCTGTGTCAGGGCGAGCAGGCTGGTGTCGACGGTGGCGGCCACCTCGTAGCCGGGGTCGAAATCGCACACATCCGCCGCCCCCTCGGACACCATCAGCCACCAGTGCGCGGCCTTGCGGGACGCGCCCGCGAAGCGAAAGTTCAACACGGTACGCGCCCGTGGCCACGCGTCAACGGAGATCGTGCGGCGGATATCCCACATCAGCAGGTGTGGGTCGAGGTCGTCGTCGCCGAGTTCACCAATCCAGCGAATTCCCCACGCGCCCAGCGCATCGACGACCCCAGCGAGCTCCTGACCGCACGCCGTCAGCGAATACGAGATGCGGCCGTCGGTCTCAGTGCGTTCGACCACGCCCGCGCGGGACAGCGACTTGAGCCGTTTGGACAACAGCGCCGGTGACATCTTGGGCAGGCCGCGTCGGAGGTCGTTGAAATGCACACTGCCCCGCAGTAGTTCACTCACCACGAGCAGCGTCCATCGCTCGTCGAGTAACTCCATCGCCTTTGCGATCGGGCAGAACTGGCCATACGTTGACATACGTTCAGTAGAACGCCTGGTTGCGCAAATGGCTAGTACAGATAGTGAACTGCGTCGGGTTCAGATGCGGCACTGGAGACGGTGCGGCGGTAAGCCCGACGATGGTGGAATGACCACGAACATTGATACCGCCGATCGCGGACTCGAAGACAAGCACCGCGCGTTGTGGGCACTGGGCGACTACGCCACGGTGGCCACCGAAGTGGTGGCACCGCTCGGATCAGTCCTGGTGCGCGAGAGCGGGATCGGCGCGGGTGACCGGGTGCTCGACGTCGCTGCCGGGGCAGGCAATGTGGCGATTCCCGCCGCGCTCGCCGGCGCCGATGTGATGGCCTGCGACCTGGTCCCGGAACTGCTGGAGCGCGGCGAGGCGCTCGCTCGGGCACAGGGCGTCGACGTGCAGTGGCGGGAAGCCAACGCCGAGGCCCTGCCGTTCCGCGCCGATGAGTTCGACGCAGTGCTGTCCTGCGTCGGAGTCATGTTCGCGCCGCACCACCAGCGTGCGGCCGCCGAGTTGGTTCGGGTCTGCCGGCCCGGCGGAACAATCGGGTTGATCAGCTGGACGCCCGAAGGCTTCATCGGCCAGATGTTCGCGACGATGAAACCCTTTGTCGCGGCACCGCCTCGGGGTGTGCAGCCGCCGCCGAAGTGGGGCAGCGAACAGTATGTGCGCGATCTACTGCGCGATGGCATCACCGACTTCACCGCGCAACGCCGGTCGCTGCTCGTGGACCGATTTATCGACGGCGCAGCATTTCGCGATTATTTCAAAGCCCATTACGGGCCTTCGATCTCGGCGTACCGGGGCATCGCGGGCGAGCCGGACCGGGTCGCGGCGTTGGACGCCGCGCTGGCTGGACTGGGCGACCGCTACCTGGCCGGCTCGTCCACCATGGCGTGGGAGTACCTGTTGGTGACCGCGCGCAAGCGCTGATCAGCCAGCAGGTGCGAAACGGGGTGCACCGCCGGGGCCCGGCTCTGACAGCGCTTCGACGCGCATGCCGCATGTCACCGAATCCGGTTCACAGTCAACGATATTCGCGGCCACCCGCAGCCCGGGCTGCTCGGCGAGCTCGACGAGCGCAATCACGTACGGGGTGGGAATCTCCGGGTTGAACGCGTGGTGGTTCACCGTATAGGTGAAGACCGTGCCGTGACCGGACACCGGCCGCGCGGCCAGAGGGCCGCCGCAGTCGCCGCATTCGCCGGCGGCGGGATGGACCCAACGTGCGCACTTGTCGCAGTGCGCGATGCGAAGTTGCGACGTTGCCTCAGTCGACACGAGCAATACAGTACACTCAATTCGCTTGAGTGTGTGTGCAGTGGGTTGGTCTAACGGACGGCGCAGATGAGCTATTTCGAAAAAGACGCGATCATTTCCGGCATCGGTATCTCCCGAATCGGCCGCCGCACTGGCATTCCCGGGCTCGACCTCACCATGGAAGCGGTGCGGACCGCGATCGACGACGCCGGTCTGTCCGCCGCCGATATCGACGGCATCGCCACCTTGGGTGACACCCCCGCCGCCGAGGTCAATGCCGCGCTGCAGATCGACGCGGCGGACTGCGGGTCGGGATTCGGCACCGGCGGTCTGCTCAACCCGGTGATCTCGGCATGCCGGGCGGTCTCCGAGGGCCATGCCCGCCACGTGATCATCTACCGGACGATCCAGATGCTGGGCGGCACGGTGCCGGTGAAGCAGGACGAGAACGCCCCGACTCCGCCACTGGCGCGGATGTTCGACACGCCGGAAGGTGAAACGCCGCCAGCGGTCGGCCCGATGGACGACGTCAACGATCTCGTTGCCGCCCAGGCGTATTCCGCGGCGAACTGGCTGGGGTTGCACTGTCGCCGGCACATGGAGCTGTACGGCACCACCAAAGAGCAGCTGGGCTGGCTGGCGATCAACAGCCGGCGTAATGCCGCGCTGAACCCCCGCGCGGTGTACCGCGATCCGATGACGATGGACGACTACCTGGGTGCGCGAATGGTGTCCTCACCGTTCGGGCTGCTTGACTGCGATGTCCCGATCGACGGGTCGATCGCGGTGGTGGTGTCTGCCGCCGACTACGCCAAGGACTGCCCGCACCGCGCGGTCAAAGTGGAGGCGGTCGGCGGCAGCAACGGTGCAGGCGGCTGGTTTCACCGCGCCGGACTATCCCAAGATGGCGTCCGTCGATGCGGCGGCGCAGATGTGGTCGCGCACCGATCTGACGACCGCCGATCTGAACCTCGCGGAACTCTACGACGGGTTCACCTTTCTCACCTTCGCCTGGCTGGAAGCTCTGGGTATCTGCGGCGACGGCGAAGCCGGGCCGTTCGTCGAGGGTGCCGAACGGATTGCGCTGAATGGCGCGCTGCCGCTGAACACCTACGGCGGTCAGCTGTCGGCGGGCCGCATGCACGGTTACTACCTGCTGCATGAAGCCTGCCTGCAGTTACGCGGCGAGGCGGGGGAGCGGCAAGTGCCCAAGCGCCCTGAGGTCGCGGTGGCTGCCGTCGGCGGAGGTCCGATCGCTGGATGCATGCTGCTGACATGCTGAATCATCCTGTGCGAGCGTGCAATTGAGTCCTGAAGCTCTCTTGCATGCCGGAGCCGAGCGCCGGACCGATAAGCGAGCTTCACAGATCGCCCGCCACATCGAAGCCGACGTCATCAGACGCGGCTGGCCGGTCGGGCAATCGTTGGGATCAGAGCAGTCGCTGCAAGAGCGCTACGAGGTGAGCCGATCGGTGCTGCGGGAAGCCGTGCGACTCGTCGAGCATCACCAGGTGGCGCGGATGCGTCGCGGCCCGAACGGCGGACTGCTGGTCTGCGAGCCCGACGCGGCGCCGGCAACCCACGCGATCATCATCTATCTGGAATATCTGGGCACGACCATCGGCGATCTGCTGGACGCGCGACTGCTGTTGGAGCCGTTGGCGGCATCGCTTGCCGCCCAGCGCATCGACGAAACGGGCATCGACCGGTTACGCGCCGTGCTCCGCGCCGAACAAGGTCAACCTCCCGACCCGACGAAGCCGCATGACGAGTTCCACGCGGCATTGGCCGAGCAGTCGAAAAACCCAGTGCTGCAACTGTTTATCGACATTCTGATGCGATTGACGGTCCGGTACGCCGCAGACTCGCGGCTGGACTCCGCCAGCGACGCCGTCGAAGCGATCGACCTGCGTCACCGCGACCATGCCGCCGTCGTCAACGCGGTGACCGCAGGCGATGCGGCGCGAGCCATGACATTGAGCGAACGTCACGCGGAGTCGGTGACGGCGTGGCTGCAAGACCACCACCAGCCGCGGACGCGGCGGATGACCGAACCTGAAGCGCCACACGGCAAGCTCGCCGAGGTGTTGGCCGCCGCCATCCGCGACGACATCGCCAGCAGCGGCTGGCAGGTGGGGGAGGTCTTCGGTACCGAAGTCGCTCTGTTGGAACGCTATCGGGTCAGCCGGTCGGTGCTGCGAGAAGCGGTGCGGCTCTTGGAGTATCACGCGGTCGCCACGACCAGGCGCGGACCTGGCGGCGGGTTGGTGGTGGCAGAACCCCAGGCGCAGGCCAGCATTGACACCATCGCGCTCTACCTGCAGTACCGACAACCCAACCGCAACGATCTCACCATGATCCGCGACGCCATCGAGATCGACAACGTCGCGAAGGTCGTCAGACGCCGCGGCACCCCTGAGGTTCAGGACTTCCTCGAGCGGCATCGATTGCTGATCGTGGAGGCCGGCGACGACCCGCGCAAGGCCGGAGTGGAGGAGTTCCTGTTCCACACCGGGTTGGCGACGCTGGCCGGCAACGCCGTCTTGGAGTTGTTCCTGCGCATCCTCGTCGAACTCTTCCGCCGACACTGGGCGAGTACCGATCAGCCGATTCCCAGTCACAGCGATCTCATCGACGTGCGGCACGCTCACTTGCGGATCATCGAGGCGATCGGCCGAGGGGACGAGAGCCTGGCCCGTCACCGCACCCGGCTACACCTGGATGCCGCCGCGTCCTGGTGGCTGTAAAGACTCCGCTACCGCCCGAGGCGGCGCCGCCAGTCCCTGGCCGAGGCCATCCGAACCACGGCGGCAATGGTTTTGCCCTTCCTTCGGCCATAGGGATACCAGATTGGCTCTTTCTTCATCGCAACCCGCTCGGCCACAATGCTTTTGGTGTGGCAATATTTGCGGATCCCGGCGGCCCCGCCGCAGCGCGAACCCAGTCCCGATTCGTTCCAACCCGCAAACGGCAGGGGGAATTGGAAGGCGCCTGTGATGACGTTGTTGATGTTCACCGTTCCGGTGTTCATCTTGCGCGCCAAAGCCATCGCCTTGTTCTTGTCTCGGGTCCACACGCTGCCGGACAACCCCAACCGGGAATCGTTCGCCTTCTCGATCGCCTCGGCAACATCGCGAACCTTCATCACCGGCAAGGTCGGGCCGAAGGTCTCCTCGCGCATGCACTTCATCCCGTGGTCGACGTCGACCAGCACCGTCGGCTCATAAAACAATCCCTCGGTGGCGGGGTCACTCGCCTTGCCGCCGACCAGCACCTTCGCGCCCTTGTTGACGGCCTCGTCGACGTGGCCGGACACAATGGCGAGTTGTTGCGCGGTGGTCATCGACCCGACCTCGCAGGAGTAGTCATGCTCGGCGTCCATCCCTTGGCGAAGCTGCGTCGTTTTGGCCACCACCTTGCTGACGAACTCGTCGTACACCGGCTCCTCGACGTAAACCCGTTCTACAGATATGCAGACCTGGCCCGTGTAGGCGAACGCGCCCCACACCGCGCCGTCGGCGGCCCGGTCGATATCCGCGTCGGCGCAGACGATCATCGGGTCTTTGCCGCCGAGCTCCAGGCTGCATGGGATTAATCGCTGCGCGGCCGCGACGGCGATGCGGCGCCCGGTATTGACCGAGCCGGTGAACATCACGAAGTCCACCAGATCGACCAATGCTGCCCCGGTTTCGCCGAACCCGAACACGGCGTCGAGCACGTCCGGCGCGCCGACCTGCTTCCACCCGTCGACCGCCATCCGCCACACCAGCGGGGTGAACTCCGAGGGCTTGGACAGCACGGCGCAACCGGCCATCAAGGCCGCGGGAATGTCGGACAGCGGCACCGACAGCGGCCCGTTCCACGGTGTGATCACCCCGACCAGCGGATAGGGCTCGTAGGCAATGGTGAGCTTCTTTGCTGCGTTGGCCGCGCCGTACGGGCGAACGGTCTCGTCGGCGAGGAACTCGCGAGCGTTGTCGATCCAATAATTAATGATCTGCACACCGGCGATTTCTATGTTGGTGTCACCCCAGGACTTGCCCGTTTCGAGCTGTAGCACCGTCAAGAGATCATCGGTGTGGTCGAGCAGCCAGTCGCGCCATTTGCCCAGCCACCGTGCGCGGCCCTCGACGCCCATTTGTTGCCACCCCGACTGCGCCGCCCGCAGCCGTGCAGCTACCGTCTCGACCTCAACCGATGTCGCCACCGGGACGCGGCCGACCACTTTTCCGGTGGCCGGGCAGGTGACCACCACTTCATGGGGCACATCCGCTTTCGTCGGGCTTGCCGGATTCGCTGTGTCTGTAGTCATTGCCATCACCTCAGCCGAATGAGAATGAGCATGGCGTTTGCCACCTGCAGCGAACGCTACGTTTGTTCCGGAAAGTTGGACGATTATTCGCACTCCTGGATTAGCGGGGGCCCGAAATGAAGTTGCACCGGCCGCCCATCGGCGTCTACCCTCGGCGACGTGCCACATCTTCTCGTAGTAGCCAGCACCCGCAGCGGGGTCTGATCCAGACCGACCCCCCGCTGTGGGTCGGAAGCTACTACCCGTCGGTCACTCCTTCAGACCAGAGAAGACCGGCACATGACAATCACCGACATCGCTCCACCCGAACCGTCGAGCATCCGATTCGACGGCGTCCCGCTTCCGCGCGGACTTCGGGAGGACGCCGACACCATGTCGTGGAGCACCTTCACCGCCACCTACGCGCCGAACACCGGGCCACTGCGCCTGGGCCACTGGCAGAGCGCCGAAGCCGCCAAGGGGCCGCAGCCTCAGACGTTCCGGGCCACGCTGGCGCTTGGCGATCGCATCGAGACGGCCACCGCCACCGCGACCGGCCCGGTCGCCGCGCTGACCGCGATGCTCCATGAACACGGCGTCGCGGTCGAAATGCTGCGGTTCCATCAGCTGCAGTCTGACGACACGACCGCAACCTTCATTCAGGGCACCGACGGCTGTCGTGCCGAGTGGGCGATGGGTTACTCGCAAGACCACACGCAGTCCGCGCTGTCAGCGGTGATCGCCTGCGCGAACCGGCTTTACGCCGGCAACCGCTAGAGGCGGCGCAGCACGATCGGCATGCCGTCCATCGGGATCGGCATGCCGCCGTAGTCCCAACGCGGCTGGTAGCCGGGCCGGGCCAGCTCGAGCCGGTAGCGGCGCAGCAGCCGGTGCATGACGGTCTTGACCTCGAGGCGGCCGAACACCATGCCGATGCACTTGTGGGCGCCGCCGCCGAACGGAGCGAATGCGTACCGGTGTCTCTTGTGCTCCGATCGCGGCTCGGTGAACCGCTCGGGGTCGAACTTCAGCGGATCGGTCCACAGTTCGGGCAGCCAGTGGTTGGTACCCGGCCAGGTGACCACGTTCGTTCCGGCCGGCACGTGATAACCCAGCAAGTCGGTGTCGCGCACGGTCTGGCGCATGTTGAACGGCAGCGGCGTGACCAGTCGTAGCGACTCGTCCATCACCAGATCCAGGGACTCCAGCTTCTCCAAAGCCTCGATGTCCAGCGGGCCGTCGCCGAGTCGGTCCGACTCGTCGCGACACCGTTCCTGCCATTCGGGGTTGGCGGCCAGGTTGTAGGCCATCGTGGTGGTCGTCGAGGTGGACGTGTCGTGGGCGGCCATCATCAGGAAGATCATGTGGTTGACGATGTCCTCGTCGGTGAAGCTGTTGCCGTCCTCGTCCTCGGTGTGGCACAAGACCGAGAGCATGTCGGTGCCGTCGGTGTTGCGGCGCTGCTCCTTGACCCGCTCGGTGAAGTAGTCCTCGAGGACCTTGCGGGCTTGCAGTCCGCGCCACCACTTGAACGGTGGGACGCCGGTCCGGATGATCGCGCCGCCCGCCCGGGTGGTGGTGGTGAACGCCTGGTTCACCTTGGTCACCAGATCGTGGTCGGCGCCGGGCTGGTGACCCATGAACACCACTGACGCGATGTCGAGGGTGAGTTCCTTCATCGCCGGATGAAACAGGAAACGCGCGTCGTCGGTGGGATAGCCGGCCACCACCGCGGACGCCACCTGATCGATGTGGTCGACGTAGCCGGTGAGCCGGCTACGGGTAAAGGCTTCCTGCATGATCCGGCGGTGGTACATGTGCTCGTCGAAGTCGAGCATCATCAGGCCGCGGTTGAAGAACGGCCCGATCACCGGGTGCCAGCCCTTCTGCGAGTAGTCCTTGTTGCGGTTGGAGAAGATGGCCTGGGTGGCGTCCGGACCGATGGCGACGATCGACGGCAGGATCGGCGAGTCGGCGAAAAAGACCGGGCCGCGGGTGTTGTAGAGGTGCAGCGGAAAATCTGGGCCTCCCCGGAACATCTCGATGATGTGGCCGAGGACCGGCAACCCGTTGTCGCCCATGACCGGCTTCAGCCCGCTACCCGGTGGCGGCTGCGCCAACGCGTGCTGTTTCCAGTCGACGTTCAGTAGCCGCTTGTGAACAGCGCCCATGCCGGGGATGGTGTTCACCGTCGGGGTGAAGCGACGTTTGGCCTGGTCGAGCAGGTATCGCGGGGTGCTGACAGTGGCCTCAGGCATGTTTTGACTGTCCTTCTGTGGGGGCGTGCGCAGAGAGGGGTGGATCGGCTGTGTGGCAGACGTCACCAACTGCCATCCTCTGGTGTAACTTGACGGCTGTCAAGTTTCCTTTTGGGCATGGCGTAGGGCAGGGTCGAAGGGTGCGAATGGAGCAAGGGGCGGACGAGGCACCGGTCGTGCCGATTCCCCTGCGACGGGGCGACAGGCAGCGGCTGGCCATCGTGCGGGCAGTCCGTGAGCTGCTCGAGGAGAAGCCGTTCGCGCAGCTGTCGGTGAGCACCATCAGCGACCGCGCGGGCGTGGCCCGCTCCGGGTTCTACTTCTACTTCGACTCCAAATACGCGGTGCTGGCGCAGATCCTCGCCGACGCGACCCACGAACTCGAAGAGCTGACCGAATACTTCGCGCCGCGCGGCCTAGACGAATCGCCTGCGGCGTTCGCCCGACGGATGGTCGGGAGCGCGGCGGCGGTCTACGCCCACAACGACCCGGTGATGTCGGCATGCAATGCCGCCCGCAGCACCGACGCCGAGATCCGCGACCTGCTCGACCAACAGGTCGAAGGGGTGGTCCAGCAGATCATCGGCATCGTCGCGGACGAGCGTCGGGCCGGCACCGCCCATCCGATCAGCGACGACATCGTCACGCTGGTACGGACTCTGTCGGTGACCACCGCGCAGATGTTGTCCGGCGACACCGCCTTCCTGGGCCCCGACGGCGACGTCCAGCGCGGTGTCCGGGTGCTCGAGGCGCTGTGGCTCAACGCGCTGTGGGGCGGTTCGCCCACGAGCTAGGCCGGTATCGTCACTGCCCATGTCGAAGAAGACGTTCGCGGGCAAGCGGTGTCTGATCACCGGTGCGGCCAGCGGCATCGGCCGCGCGACCGCGTTGCGGCTCGCGAGCCAAGGCGCCGAGCTGTATCTCACCGACCGCAACGCCGATGGGCTGGCTGAGACGGTGAACGAGGTCCGCGCGCTTGGGGCTCAGGTTCCCGAGTACCGCGCGCTGGACATTGCCAGCTACGACGAGGTCGTCTCCTTCGCCGAGCAGATCCACACCCATCACCCGAGCATGGACGTAGTGATGAACATCGCGGGAGTCTCGGCGTGGGGGACCGTTGACCGGCTGTCGCACGAGCAGTGGGACAAGATGATCTCGATCAACCTGATGGGCCCGATCCACGTGATCGAGAATTTTCTGCCGCCGATGGTGGCGGCGCGTAACGGCGGTCATCTGGTCAACGTGTCCTCGGCCGCAGGGCTGATCGGATTGCCCTGGCATGCCGCCTACAGCGCCAGCAAGTTCGGGTTGCGCGGACTGTCCGAGGTGCTGCGCTTCGACCTGGCCCGCTACCGCATCGGGGTGTCGGTGGTGGTGCCGGGCGCGGTGCGGACCCCGCTGGTGAACACCGTCGAGATCGCCGGCGTCGACCGGGACGACCCGCAAGTGCGCCGCTGGGTGGATCGCTTCAGCGGCCACGCGGTATCTCCGGAGAAAGCTGCCAAGAAGTTGCTGGCCGGCGTCGCCAAGAATCGGTTCCTGATCTACACCTCGTCGGACATCCGCGCCTTGTATGCGTTCAAACGTGTTGCCTGGTGGCCATATAGCGTGGCGATGCGTCAGGTGAACCTGGTGTTCACCCGAACGCTCAAGCCCGCTCCGGCAGTGCCGCGCTGGACATCTGCAGTTCCAGCCGCACCCCCAGCAGCCGCACTGGACGATCCAGCTCGAACAGATCCAGCACCCGCAGCGCCGCCGCGACAATGACGTCGGCGTCGGTCGTGGCCTCGTCGAGCTTGCGGATCTTCGTGCGGGTGTAGAACGTCGCGGTGCGCACGGTGACTGCGACTCGGGCGACGATCCGCGACTCCGCCACCACTTCGCGCAGTGCGCGCTCTGTCAATTCGGTGACGGCCGAATCCATATCGGCGCGCTCCGTCAGATCCTGCGGGAAGGTGATGACGTGGCTGCGCGAGCGCGGCACCCACGGCTCTGAGCTGACGGTGTCGTCACCGCCGCCGTTGGCCAGCAGCAACAGCCACAACCCGGTCCGAGGGCCGAAGGTCGACGTCAACGGCTCGGCGTCGGCCTGCGCCAGCTGCCAGACCGTCGTGATATCCAGGGCGGCAAGCTTTTTCGTGGTCTTGGGCCCAACGCCCCAGAGCGAGTCCACTGGGCGGTCGGCCATCACGCTCATCCAGTTCGATGCGACGAGGGTGTAGATGCCCGCCGGTTTGGCGAAACCGGTGGCGACCTTGGCGCGCTGCTTGTTGTCGCTGATGCCGACCGAGCAGGACAGCCCGGTCTCGGATGCGATGACGGCGCGGATCTGTTCGGCGAGTTCAACGGGGTCCTCGACATCTGAGCCGAGGTACGCCTCGTCCCAGCCCCACACTTCAACCGGGTGGCCCAGGTCGCGCAGTAGTCCCATCACCTGCTCGGAGGCTGCGTCGTACGCCGCGGGATCCGACGGCAGGAAGGTGGCGTCGGGACAGCGCTTGGCCGCGACGCGCAACGGCATGCCGGCATGCACGCCGAACTCGCGGGCTTCATAGGACGCGCAGGTGACGACCTTGCGCGCTTCGGTCGGATCGCCACTGCCCCCGACAACGACTGGCAGCCCGGTCAATTCGGGGTGACGGCCCAATTCGACCGAGGCCAGGAACTGATCCAGGTCGACGTGCAGGATCCAGCGCGGCTTCATCGCCCGCAAAGCTTGCGAGCCAAGCTTTCCCACGCGTCGCCGAGTGTCTTCAGAGTGTGCCCACGGTCGCCGAGTTGGTGCTCCACGTAGTCCGCATCCAGCATCGCCAGCAGGGCATCCGTCTGGCTATCCAGGTCGCCGGTCGTGTGGGCTGCCGCCAACAGCAATCGGACGTGGGTACGTTGCACCATCGCCGGAGCGCCGTAGCGGGACTGCGGATCGCGGTTGGCCGCCGACAGCAGCTCGTGGTGAGTGTGGACGAAGCACAGCCGGTCGCGCCCGAACGCGAGCAGTCGGTCCAGCGGCGGCGCATCGGGGCCCATCGGCGGGGGGCCGAACATGAAAGCCTGCTGCATGACCTTTTCGTCTTCGTCGAGCAGCACCATCATCAGCCCGGCCCGGCTGCCGAACCGCCGGAACACCGTGCCTTTGCCGACGCCGGCCGCCGCGGCGATGTCGTCCATGGTGACCGCGTCGGCGCCGCGCTCGGCGATCAGCCGGCGCGCCGCGTCGAGCAGCAAGGCGCGGTTGCGGGCTGCGTCGCCGCGCTCGTGTGGCGCGGAAACGGGCAGGTCGCGAACCGGGTCGACGGTGCTCACAGAATTACTGTAGCGTCATCGGAACAAAACGGACTATGGTCCGGTTACATCGTGCGAGGATGTACACCAATTATCGAAGGGAACTCAGATCATGGCCGATACCAAGGTTTTGGCACTGGTAGGAAGTCTGCGTGCCGCGTCGATCAACCGTCAGCTCGCCGAGTTGGCCACTGAAGCCACTCCCGACGGCGTCGCGGTCACCATCTTCGAGGGCATCGGCGACCTGCCGTTCTACAACGAAGAGATCGACGACGTGATGAACCCCGAGGCCCCGTCTCTGGCTCCGGTGGCCGCGTTGCGCGCCGCCGCGGCCGAAGCCGACGCTGCCCTGGTGGTCACCCCGGAATACAACGGCAGCTACCCGGCGGTTGTGAAGAACGCGATCGACTGGTTGTCCCGGCCGTTCGGCGACGGAGCCCTCAAGGGCAAGCCGCTCGCGGTGATCGGGGGATCATTCGGCCAGTACGGCGGGGTGTGGGCGCACGATGACACTCGCAAGTCGTTCGGCATTGCCGGCGCCCGGGTGGTCGATGCGATCAAGCTGTCGGTGCCGTTCAAGACGCTCAACGGCCAGCATCCGCGTGAGCACGCCGAGTTGGTCGACAACGTGCGTGACGCACTGGGCAAATTGGTCGCCGAAGTCAACTGATCTTGAGGCGCGCCCCAGCGGTCTGCCGGCCGCTGGGGCGCTTTGCTGTGCGGATCCGGGCGGCGCGATTTGTCAGTGCCGGGTGGTAAATCTGTTCCTACACCATCACGACACCACTTTGTGATCTGCGACACGCCGGAGACGCACCGATGTCAGGGCTTACGACCAGGGAATTCCATGAATGTTTTTCAGAACATCTTGTATCCACACTTATCATCACCCACTAGGTGTAGTGTTCCCGACACCGACAGACCACAGGCTCGCCTCGTCGATCGGGACACACCAGCCGGCTTCGAAACCCAGCTGGAGCGGACCGGCAAGATGGGAATTCTGAGGCGCGGAGGTTCGCTGAATAGCAGTAAATAAGCAGTACTCAAGTAGTAGCCAGTCTTGTCCTTTCTCGTCCTGTTCCCACCCGCCGATAGAGGGGTAGTACCGCCGATGAGCGTCACCGTTTACACCAAACCGGCCTGCGTGCAGTGCAACGCCACCTACAAGGCGCTGGACAAGCAAGGCATCGCCTACGAGATCGTCGACATCACCCTCGACTCGGAGGCGCGCGACTACGTGATGGCCTTGGGATACCTGCAGGCGCCCGTCGTGGTGGCCGGAAACGAGCACTGGTCGGGCTTCCGGCCGGACCGGATCAAGTCGCTCACCGCGGCCGTTCTGAGCGCGTAGCCGACCAACGCAGTACGACAGGAGGGGGATCGCGATGCCGTCCTGCAGCCTGGTGTATTTCTCCAGCGTCTCGGAGAACACCCACCGCTTCGTGCAGAAGCTGGACATGCCGGCAACGCGGATCCCACTGCACGGCCGTATCGAGGTCGACCAGCCCTACGTCTTGGTGCTGCCGACCTACGGGGGCGGTCGGCCGACTCCGAATATCAATGACGGCGGCTATGTCCCCAAGCAGGTCATCGCTTTTTTGAACAACGAGAACAACCGGTCGTTGATCCGCGGCGTCATCGCCGCGGGCAACAACAACTTCGGTACCGAATTCGCCTACGCGGGCGACGTGGTGTCCCGCAAATGTGGCGTGCCCTACCTCTACCGCTTTGAACTGATGGGGACCCCGGACGACGTGGATGCCGTTCGCGCCGGTCTCGCCGACTTCTGGAAGGAACAGACGTGCCAACAACCGTCGCTGCAGAGCCTGTAACCACCAGCACGCATGCGTTGCCCGATGAAACGGACTACCACGCGCTCAACGCGATGCTGAATCTGTACGACGCAGACGGCAAGATTCAGTTCGACAAGGACCGCGAGGCGGCCAACCAGTACTTCCTGCAGCACGTCAACCAGAACACGGTGTTCTTCCACAATCAGGACGAGAAGCTCGACTACCTGATCAAGGAGAACTACTACGAGCGTGAGGTTCTCGACGCGTACTCGCGCAACTTCGTCAAGACGCTGCTGGATCGCGCGTACGCCAAGAAGTTCCGCTTCCCGACCTTCCTCGGCGCGTTCAAGTACTACACCTCGTACACGCTGAAGACGTTCGACGGCAAGCGGTACCTGGAGCGCTTCGAGGACCGCGTCGTGATGGTCGCGCTCACCTTGGCCGCCGGCGACACCGAGCTGGCCGAGAAGCTCGTCGACGAGATCATCGACGGCCGGTTCCAGCCGGCGACGCCGACATTCCTCAACTCCGGTAAGAAGCAGCGCGGCGAGCCGGTCAGCTGCTTTCTGCTCCGCATCGAAGACAACATGGAATCGATCGGTCGCTCGATCAACTCCGCGCTGCAGCTGTCCAAACGCGGTGGGGGAGTTGCGTTGCTGCTCAGCAACATTCGTGAGCACGGCGCGCCGATCAAGAACATCGAGAACCAGTCGTCGGGCGTCATCCCGATCATGAAGCTGCTGGAAGACTCGTTCTCCTACGCCAACCAGTTGGGTGCGCGGCAGGGTGCCGGCGCGGTGTACCTGCACGCCCACCATCCCGACATCTACCGCTTCCTGGACACCAAGCGGGAGAACGCCGACGAGAAGATCCGGATCAAGACGCTGAGCCTCGGCGTTGTGATCCCGGACATCACCTTCGAGCTGGCCAAGAACAATGAGGACATGTACCTGTTCTCGCCCTACGACGTCGAACGCGTCTACGGTGTGCCGTTCGCCGACATCTCGGTCACCGAGAAGTACTACGAGATGGTCGACGACGCGCGCATCCGCAAGACCAAGATCAAGGCCCGCGAGTTCTTCCAGACGTTGGCCGAGTTGCAGTTCGAGTCCGGTTACCCATACATCATGTACGAGGACACGGTGAACCGGGCCAACCCGATCGAGGGCAAGATCACCCACTCCAACCTGTGCTCAGAAATCCTGCAGGTATCGACGCCGTCGCTGTTCAACGAAGACCTGACGTATGCCAGAGTCGGCAAAGACATTTCGTGCAACCTCGGCTCGCTGAACATCGCCAAGACGATGGATTCGCCGGATTTCGCCCAGACCATCGAGGTATCGATCCGGGCGCTGACCGCGGTCAGCGATCAGACCCACATCTGGTCGGTGCCCTCGATCGAGCAGGGCAACAACGACTCTCACGCCATCGGACTGGGACAGATGAACCTGCACGGTTACCTGGCCCGCGAGCGGATTCTCTACGGGTCGGATGAGGGCATCGACTTCACCAACATCTACTTCTACACGGTGCTCTACCACGCACTGAAGGCCTCGAACCGCATCGCCATCGAGCGTGGCCACGCCTTCGGTGGATTCGAACGGTCGAAGTACAAGTCGGGGGAGTTCTTCGATAAGTACACCGAGCAGGTTTGGGAGCCGGCCACTGAGCGGGTGCGGGAGTTGTTCGCCGAGGCCGACATTCGCATTCCGAACCAGGACGACTGGAAGCGGCTGAAAGAGTCGGTGCAGACGCACGGCATCTACAACCAGAACCTGCAGGCGGTGCCGCCGACCGGATCGATCTCCTACATCAACCACTCGACGTCGTCGATCCACCCGGTCGCGTCGAAGATCGAGATCCGCAAGGAAGGCAAGATCGGTCGGGCGTACTACCCCGCGCCGTATCTGACCAACGACAACCTGGAGTACTACCAGGACGCCTACGAAATCGGCTACGAGAAGATCATCGACACCTACGCGGCAGCCACTCAGCATGTGGATCAAGGGCTTTCGCTGACGCTGTTCTTCAAGGACACCGCGTCCACCCGCGATGTGAACAAAGCGCAGATCTACGCGTGGCGCAAGGGCATCAAGACGCTGTACTACATCCGGCTGCGGCAGATGGCGCTGGAAGGCACCGAGGTCGAGGGCTGCGTCTCCTGCATGCTGTAGGCGGCGCGGTGCACACCGCTGGGGTGCGGCCCCGCGACCGCGTGGCGTGAATTCCGATGTCGGATGTCAGGCCCATCGCCGTCGTCACCGGCGCCAGTCGCGGAGCCGGTCTCGGCATCGCGCATGCCCTCGGTAGCCACGGCTGCACCGTCTACGTCACCGGACGGACCGAGCGAGCCACCGAGACGTCGTTGGCGGGCACCATCCACGAGGCCGCGGCCTTGGTGACCTCGGCAGGCGGCCGGGGGATCGCCGTGCGCGTCGACCATTCCGACGACGAACAGGTCGAGGCGCTGTTCGACCAGATACACCGGGAGCACGGGCGAATTGACATCCTGGTGAACAACGCCGCCGTCATTCGCGACGAGATGATGGGCCCGACGAAATTCTGGGAAGAACCGCTCGCGGTGATCGACACGCTTGATGTCGGCGTTCGAAGTAGCTACGTCGCAACCGTTTTCGCGGCGCCGCTGATGCTTGCCCAGCGTAGGGGATTGGTGGTCTTCACCTCGTCGTCCGGCGCTGTCGAGTATGTCTTCGGGCCGGCATATGGCGTGCCGAAGGCGGCGGCGGACAAGATGGCCGCAGACATGGCGGTGGATTTCCGGGAGTCCGGCATTGCCGCGGTGTCGATCTGGATGGGCGCGTTGTTGACCGAGCGGCTTCGGAACATCGTCGCGGCCGATCCTGAAAAACTCGGTCACGTGCTGGAGGCCGCGGAGAGCCCTGAACTGACGGGTCATGTCATCTGGGCCCTTTACAGCGACCCCGATCTGATGACGCTCAGCGGCCAGACGTTGATCGGCGCCGACCTGGCCACTGCCTACGGCCTCGATGAGAGTCGACAGGCCCACCCCTGAGGTGTCAGCAGGCTCGCTGGCGCGCGTGTAGCCAGTCTGCCCAGGTCAGCGACGGCATCGAGGTATGGTGCTTGACGTGGTCCGAATTCCCAGACCCCCTCTGCCGCACCCCGGCCCCAAGCCTGCGGTGAAGGTGGACGCGCGCAGCGAACGCTGGCGCGAACACCGTAAGAAGGTGCGCAGCGAGATCGTCGACGCGGCATTTCGCGCGATCGATCGGTTGGGGCCCGACCTCAGCGTGCGCGAGGTCGCCGAAGAAGCCGGCACGGCCAAACCCAAGATCTACCGCCACTTCACCGACAAATCGGATCTGTTCCAGGCGATCGGCGAGCGGCTTCGCGACATGCTCTGGGCGGCGATCTTTCCGTCCATCGACTTGGCGTCCGACTCGGCCCGCGAGGTCATCCGACGCAGCGTCGACGAATACGTCAGCCTGATCGACAAGCATCCCAACGTGGTGCGAGTTTTCATCCAGGACCGCTCAGCGGCGACCTCGCAGTCGACCGTCCAGACTCTCAACGAAGGCCGCGAGATCACGTTGGCCATGGCCGACATGTTCGACAACGAGCTCCGCGAGATGGAGTTGGATCACGCCGCGGTCGAGTTGGCTGCGCACGCCGCTTTCGGGGCGGCCGCATCTGCGACTGCGTGGTGGCTGGGATCGGATATCGACAAGCCCCGGCGGATGCCGCGCGACAAATTCATCGAGCACTTGAGCACGATCATGATGGGCGTCATCAGTGGCACCGCCGAACTACTCGGTATCAAGTTGGACCCTGATCAGCCCATTCACAGTGCGGTTCCGCACGACTCCGCTGCGGGCTAGCACCGGGCGGCGTTGATACCCTCGGTACCGGATACTCGCACGAATGAGGAGCGGCGCACCTATGACCCGCGCCGGCGACGATGCCGAACGAAGTGAGGAAGAGGAGCGGCGCATATGACTATCGCCGAGTCAACAGCCCAGCCCGCAGCTCAGGCCCCGCCTGTGCACACCCGCGCGGTCATCATCGGGACGGGATTCGCCGGCCTCGGGATGGCCATCGCGCTGCAGCGACGAGGCGATGATTTCGTCATCCTGGAGAAGGCCGACGACGTCGGCGGAACCTGGCGGGACAACAGCTACCCCGGCTGCGCCTGCGACGTGCCGTCGCACCTGTATTCGTTCTCCTTCGAGCCCAAGGCGACCTGGAGCAAGCTGTTCTCCCCGCAGCCGGAGATTCTGGAATACCTCCAGGGCGTCACCGAAAAGTACGGGCTGCGCCGCTACGTCCACTTCGGTGCGAAGGTCAGCCGCGCGCACTGGGACGACAGCGAATACCGCTGGCACGTCTTCACCGATTCCGGCGAAGAGTACGTCGCGCAGTTTCTGATCTCGGGCGCCGGAGCGCTGCACATCCCGCTGTTGCCCGAGATCGAGGGAATGGACGAATTTCGCGGCCCGGCTTTCCATTCCGCGCAGTGGGACCACAGCGTCGACTTGACCGGCAAGCGCGTCGCGATCATCGGCACCGGAGCCAGCGCGATTCAGATCGTGCCCGAACTGGTGCGCAGCGACGCCGGACTCGCCGAGGTGCAGCTGTATCAGCGCACTCCGCCGTGGGTGGTCCCGCGGCCGAACAGCCTGCTCCCGGACGTGGTGCGCAACGCGTTCGCGAATGTGCCCGGTCTGCGGTTTCTGGTGCGTTCGGGAATCTATTGGGCGCTCGAGGGTCTGGGCTACGCGATGACGCAACGGCCCGGCCTGTTGCGCGCCGTCGAGTTGGTCAGCAAATTGAACATCCGCCGCAGTGTCCGCGACAAGAATCTGCGCGGCAGGCTCACGCCGAGCTACCGGGCAGGCTGCAAGCGAATCCTCTACTCCGGCAACTACTACCAGGCTGTGGCCAACCCGAAGGCGACGCTGATCACCGACCGGATCAGTCGGATCACCGCCGACGGCATCGTCACCGACGACGGCGTCGAGCACCAGGTCGACGTCATCGTCTACGCCACCGGCTTTCACACCACCGACTCCTACACCTATGTCGACGTGAAAGGTCCACGCGGCGAGGACCTGATCGATCGCTGGAACCGGGAAGGCGTTGTGGCACATCGCGGTATCGCCGTTGCCGACATGCCGAACCTGTTCTTCCTACTCGGGCCGAACACCGGGCTCGGCCATACCTCGGTGGTGTTCATGATCGAGGCGCAGATCCACTACGTCGCCGAAGCCATCGCCGCGATCGACAAAGCGGGCGCGCAGGCGCTGGCGCCCAGCCGCTCCGCCCAGGACCGCGACAACGCTGAGCTGCAGACGAAGCTGGCCGGCTCAGTGTGGAGTACCGGCGGGTGCAGCAGCTGGTATCTCGACGAGCACGGCGTCAACCGGACGCTGTGGAGCGGGATGACCTGGCAGTACTGGCGCGAAACCCGTTCCCTGAAACTTGCCGAGTACAAGTTCTTCGGTGTGGGCACGGGTTCACGCGCGGTGACGCACGCCTAGAGGCTGCGCGCAGGGGTCTTGGGGGCGAACCGCCGAAGGTTCAGCCGCACAATCCGATCCAGGCCGCGGTCGGTGAGGAATCGGCTGACCCGGAGCAGGATGGCGGCGTCGCGTCCGACGGTGTAGCGGGTCCGGGGACGGGAGGCGGTCACGGCCTTGGTGATCACCCTGGCGGCGGTTTCGGCGGAGACCCCGACCTCGTTGAACGACCGAGCTTGTGCCGTAACGGCATCCAGCACCTCGCCGTAGCGGGCGAGTTGAGCGTCGGTCATGTCCGTCTTCAGCCCCTCCGAGGTGGCAATTCCGCGTTCAGCGATTTCGGTCTTGACCGCGCCGGGTTCGATGACGACGACCTTGATTCCGAGATCGCTGACCTCGCGGCGCAGCGCGTCGCTGACCGCTTCCAGCGCGAATTTCGAACCGGCGTAGGCGCCGTACGTCGGCATCACAACCTTGCCGCCGACGGAACTGATGTTCACCACGGTGCCCGAACTGTGCAGCAAGGCGGGAAACAGCGCCTGCGTGATCGCGATGTGGCCGAACAGATTGACCTCGAACTGCCGACGCCAGTGTGCGATTGGCAGCGTCTCGACGGGTGCGTTGATCGCGATCCCGGCGTTGTTGACCAGCGCGCGCAGGGGTCGACCCAGCGAATCGCCGGCGACCCGCTGGGCGATTGCGGTGACGTCGGAGTCGACGGTGATGTCCAGGACGCACGGCTCGACGCCGTCGATGGCTCGCAGCGCTGCGGCGTCGACTTCGCGGCGGACACCGGCCAACACGTGAAATCCTCTGTGCGCCAGTTCTTTCACGGTAGCAGCGCCGATGCCCGTCGAAGCTCCGGTCACGACGATCAGCTCGTTGCGATTGTTGCTGGACACGGCGGCCTCCATGCATTTGAGTTGACGTTGTCTGCTCAAACTAGCACCCGAGTTGACAATGTCAACTCAACTTCGGGCTTATGCTCTGCGCATGACGACGCGCGCGGAGAGTGCTGCGGCCACCCGCCGGGCGCTGATCGACGCCGCGGGCACGTTGCTCGACCTCGGCGGACCTGAGGCAGTGACGCTGCGTGAGGTGGGGGCGCGTAGCGGCGTGTCCCGGTCGGCGGCGTATCGCCACTTCGCCGACAAAGAATCCCTGCTCACCGTGCTGGCCGCCAACGGGTTGAGTCAACTGGGCGATGCGCTGGAAGTGCTTGCTGCCAGCGATGATTCGGCTGAGAAGTGCCTGCGATCGGGCCTGCTCGCACTGATCGCGGTCGGCCGCACCCGCCCGCATCTGTATCGGCTGATGTTCTCCACGCCAACCGGGGATATCGCGGCGGCAGTCGGAGCGGCCGAACGCACTCAGAACCTGTTCCTCGACATGGTGGGTCGCATCACCGGTCCGCGGCGTGCGCACCGTTACGGCGCGCTGCTGTTGACCACCACCCACGGCATCACGGGGTTGGATCTCAGCGGCCACCTGGATCTCGACAAGTGGCACACCACCGCCGAAGAACTCGTCGACACGGTCATCTCGCTGCTACCGAAATCCAAGTAGCGCACCGGCGATGGTCAGCCACGCAGCAGGCTGACGAACACGTCCGCGGCAGCGTTCACGCCGGCGTCGTCGTCGGTGGCGACCAGATCGAGCAGCAGCCCGCGGACGACGGCCATCCCGAGCCTGGCGAAGGCACGGTCGACCGGTACGTCGGCGACGGCGTCGACCTCGTCCAGCCAGCCATCCACGGCGCCGGGCACCATCCGGTCGAAGGGCTTCTCGCCCTGCGCCCCACGCGCATAACACTCGAAGAAGAGCCGTTCGGCCTGCCGCAATTCTGGGCGACTGACGTCGGACCACATGGCCTCGAAATTTTCCGCCGGTGTGGTCGGCAGTTCGGGGAGAACGCTCATCTGGCGCCGCTCGACTTCCTCGACAATCGCGACGAGCAGATCTTCCTTGGAGCCGAAGTGATGCAACAACATTCGATGGCTGGTGCCGACCCCCTCGGCCACCTCGCGTAAAGACCGGTCGCCGACGCCGCCAGAGGCGAACTCGTCGACGAGCGCCTCGAGCAGTTGCCGGCGTCGTTGCGGATCAGGCGTGCGAGCCATCAGCGCGGCCGAGTTGCTCGGACCGGGCCTTGAGTCCGTGCGCTTCTTGCTCGAGGAAGCGCCTGGTCTTCTTCGCCATCAGCCGCGCGACGAGGGCGCCGAGCAGGCCACGCTGGTCGAGTTGCTGACGGACCAGCGTGCGGCCGTCGGGCTGGGGGATGACCCAATGGCGAGCGCTCACGTGCGAGCCGGGTGCTCGTTGCACCCAGGTCCAGGAGGAGCCGGGCTCGATCTCGGTGACCTTCCAGACGAGCTTCGACATACCGGGTTGCTTGATGGCGAATCGCTTTCCGACCGCCAGGCCGGCGCCGTCGTGTGCGACCAGGGAGGTCACCGACGCCGTCCATTCGGGCCATCGCTCGACGTCGCTGAAGACCTGCCACACCAGTTGCGCCGGCGCGTCGATCTCGACGCTGTCTTCGGTAATCATGTACCAAATGGTACATCAATGGTCGTCGTTTACATACGCCCTTACCCGACGCGTGCATTGAGCTGCTTGAGGGCGGCTTCTGCGCCGTTCCACCCGGGAATGCCGGTGACCCCGGGACCTGGGTGCGTGCATTGACCGCACAGGTAGAGCCCGTCGACGGGGGTGGCGAACTTGTCGGCTCCCGCGACGACACGCCCGGTCCACAGCTGGTTGGGCTGCAGCAGACCGTGTGAGTAGTCACCGGCGTGGGCGCTGAAGGTGCTGCCGAAGTAGCGGTTGGAGAACACCACCCGGTTGGTCACCGAGTCGGCGAACCCCGGCGCGAACGTGTCGAAGATTCGCACGCAGGTGTCGGCGTATTGCTCTTTCCAGCTGCGGTTTTCGTCGGCGTCGAGTCCGGTCGGGAAGTACGGCGTGAAGATCGTCGCGCTGTGCTTACCTTCTGGCGCCAGCGACGAGTCGACCATGCTGGGTACGTACAGATAGGTGGGAGGGGCGTCGGGAAGTTGCCCCTTGCGGTACTGCTCCCAGGCGTCACTGACATATTCCGGTGAGGGCGCATAGGCGACAGTGGGACACCGTTGTCCGTTGTCCTGCATGAAGGGCTGTAGTCGTTCGATCCATTGTGGGGCTTCGTCGATCGTCAGATGGGCTTGGATGTATCCCAGGTTGAAGTTGATTTCTTTGATCTTGCGGATGTAGTCGGGTGGAAAGTGTTGGGCGCCGGCTAGATTCACGAAGGTAGTGAACGGATCGAGTGAGGAGAGTACGACGTCGGCGGAAATCGTTGTGCCATCGCGTAATTCGACCCCGGTGGCGCGGCCATCTGCGACCAGGATGCGCTTGACGTGCTGCTTCATTTTCACCTCGGCGCCCAGCGATTCGGCGCGCCGGCACAGCGCTGCGCTGAGCGAGCCGATGCCGCCGCGCGGCATGATGTATTCGACGTTGCCGCCGCCAATCAGATAGTGGTACAGCGTCGACGCGTGGGAGCCGGGCGTCCACGGCCCGCCGTCGAACGCGTCGATCGACATCGCGGCCAGGGAACCCTGGATGCAGCGCCCTTGGTCGGGCGCCAGGAAACGGCGGACCGTGTCCATGGTGCTGCCGTACCACATTTCGGCGAAGTCGTGGCGGTCTTCGGGCGTGGGCTGAGCGGCGATCACCTCGATGATGTCTAGCGGCGGACCGAACGCCGAGTCGACGAAATATGGCGCAAATCGGCCAATGTGGGCGAATAGACCGCCCAGTGCGGTGGCGACGTCGGCGCCGTGATCCTCCATCAGGTGACGACCCATGCGTTCCAGGTCGTTGTACATCACGAACGGGGTGTCCGCGACATCGCCGAATGTGCACGTCGACGTCCACTGATCCATCAACTCGAAGCCCCATTTGGTCAGCTCCAGGCGATCGGTCATCTCCTGGCGCCAGATCAGCACCGCCCAGGCGCCGACGCTGTGCTTGTATCCATCGAAGAGTTCCCGGGTCGCGGCCATTCCGCCCAGGAAGTGCGCCCGTTCCAGGACAAGCACTTTCGCGCCCTGCTTGGCCAGCACGTTCGCGGCAACCAGACCGTTGTGCCCTGCCCCGATGACGATTGCGTCGTAGTCCGACATGCTGGCCGCCTTTCCGAATCCGCTGGTGAGACGTGACTTGCCCGTACAATGTCATAACTGACATTTTGGCGTCAAGACTGACATTTAGTGGGGCACAGCGGTGAGACCGGCAATCTTGACCCGTAGCGAACGCACGCGTCAGGCGCTGCTGCAGGCGGCAATGCAGCGCTTTGTGGCCGACGGTGTGCACCAAACCAGCGTCGCCGACATCGCTGCGGACGTCGGTGTCACCGAGCGAACGTTCTACCGGCACTTCCCGTCCAAGCACGCGGTGATCTTCGCCGACTACGACATCGGTTTCGAGTGGTTCGCCCGCGCGTTGGCGCGGCGCCCACACGGGGAACCGATCACGATGTCGGTGCGAAAAGCCGTTGACGCCTTCCCATTCGACTTTGCGATGGTCCGTGAAGCTGCGACCATCCGCTCCCGCGATCTCGACCAGGACATCATCACCGGTCAGATCCGGCGGATGCGCGATCAAGTCGCCGATGAGATCCAGCGCTTCATCCATGAACGCTCCGCTCCCGCTGCCGACGGCGCGTTGATCGCCGACATCGCGGCACACAGCCTGGCGACCGCGGTCTTCACCGCCCTGGAAGCGTGGATGATCACCGACGACCATGACGTCGATGAACTGAGTCGCCTCACCGACGTCGCGCTGAGCACGCTGGAAGACGGCCTCACCCACACGCTGCGGGACGCCGGGCTGGACTGACGCGACCGGATGAAAGTTTCAAATTGCGACACGCAGACACAAGTTCTGGTGTTACCACAGCTTGTCGGCCCCCAGGGGTAGTGTTTGTGACCTACGCAACGTCGACTATTTGTCCTGGTGAAGTGGGGTTCTGGTGACTGATGGAATGAAGCTGATCGACCGGGCCTCCGCGATCAACTGGAACCGGCTGCAAGACGATAAAGATGCCGAGGTCTGGGAGCGGCTGACCGGAAACTTCTGGCTACCCGAAAAGGTGCCGGTGTCCAATGACATCCCGTCGTGGGGAACGCTGACCGCGAACGAGAAGCAACTCACCATGCGGGTGTTCACCGGGCTGACCCTGCTGGACACCATCCAGGGCACGGTCGGCGCGGTGAGCCTGATCCCCGACGCGGTGACCCCGCACGAGCAAGCCGTCTACACCAACATCGCGTTCATGGAGTCGGTGCACGCCAAGAGCTACAGCTCGATCTTCTCCACGCTGTGTTCGACCGCCGACATCGACGACGCGTTCCGCTGGTCGGAGGAAAACCCCAACCTGCAGCGCAAAGCCGAGATCGTGATGCAGTACTACCGCGGCGACAACCCGTTGAAGCGCAAGGTCGCCTCCACGTTGCTGGAGAGTTTCCTGTTTTACTCCGGGTTCTACCTGCCGATGTACTGGTCGAGCCGGGCCAAGCTCACCAACACCGCCGACATGATCCGGCTGATCATCCGCGACGAGGCGGTGCACGGCTACTACATCGGTTACAAGTACCAGCGCGGGCTCGCACTCCAGGACGCCGCCACGCAGGCGGAGTTGAAGGACTACACCTACGAGCTGCTGTTCGAGCTCTACGACAATGAGGTCGAGTACACCCAGGACCTCTACGACGAGGTTGGGCTGACCGAAGACGTCAAGAAGTTCTTGCGCTACAACGCAAACAAGGCTCTGATGAACCTCGGTTACGAAGCGCTGTTCCCGCGCGACGAGACCGACGTCAACCCGGCGATCCTGTCGGCGCTGTCGCCCAATGCCGACGAGAACCACGACTTCTTCTCCGGCTCGGGCTCCTCGTACGTCATCGGTAAGGCGGTCAACACCGAAGATGAGGACTGGGACTTCTAGACGCGCGGCGCTTCGATGCGTCTCCGGCTGATCCTGCAACCCGCGTGGGTGCGATTCACGGTCTGGGCGGTGTTCCTCGCCGGGTGGTGGGGATTGTTCACCAGGCTGCAGTCGCGCTATGAGTTCGAAAGTGCGGTGCTGTCGGCCATCGTCTTCGGTGCTGCCGTGGGCGGCTATTTCACGGTGACCACGCAAAGCACGCACCGGGCCGCGTTGGGCGCGGTATCCGGGCTGGATCCGTCGGAACGGTCTGAGGCGATCAACGCGGTGTTGCGGGGCAGCACACCCACTCATCCCGACGTGCGGGCATCGGCGACGCGACTCGGCAGGGCCTACCTGCGCAACAAGTCGGCAGATCAACTCCGCCGCGCGCAGATATGGTCCTGGATCACGATCGGCGCCCTCGTCGCCGCGGGCATCGCCGGGGCAATAGTGTTCACCGCAGACCGGCTGTCCTTCGGAGTGCTCGCCGTCCTCGCCGCGGCTTTGCTGCCGCTCTCGGTGGTCAAGGCGCGGCATATCCAGCGCAATGTCGCGCAGCTTGCCCGCGCCACGGTCTGAACCTGCACGTCGGTGAACGACGCATGAATTGTGCACGTTGACGGGCGCGAAAGCGGCGCGGTCGACTCTGCAGCCACGACACTGATCGGGTGGCGATTACCCCTGCTTCCGCGGCATCCTCGGCCGCCAACTTCTTCCGTTCGGTGATCCAGTGGCTGCAGGTCGGTTACCCCGACGGCGTTCCCGGGCCGGACCGGGTCGCGCTGCTGGAACTGCTACGCAGCACACCGCTCAGCGAGCACGAGATCACCGAAGTCGTCGACTCGATCGACGAGGAAGAGTTGTCAGAACGCAACATCGACCGCGACGTGATCGCAGACTTCATCTCCGACATGACGCACTACGACGCCGGTCCGGAAAACATCGCCCGGGTGGCCGCACGACTGGCCGCCGCCGGCTGGCCGTTGTCGGGTATCAGCCGTGAAGAAGCGGAAGCCGCTGCCGTCAACTCGTCAAATAGTTGAGGTGTCGATCACGAAGCGGTAGCGCACGTCGCTGGCCAGTACCCGCTCGTAGGCCTCGTTCACGTACGACGCCTCGATCAGCTCGATTTCCGGCGTCAGGTCGTGCTCGGCGCAGAAGTCCAGCATCTCCTGGGTCTCGGCGATGCCACCGATGTTGGATCCGGCGAGGCTTCGGCGCATCAGCGCCACCGCGAACGCGGGGACCTCCATCGGATGCTCGGGGATACCCAACTCGACGAGCGTGCCGTCGACGTCAAGCAGCTTCAAGTAGTCGTTAAGGTCCAGGTTGGCCGAGACCGTGTTGAGAATTAGATCGAAGCTGTTGCGCAACTTCTTGAAGGTGTCTGGATCGCTGGTGGCGTAGTAGTGGCTGGCGCCCAAGCGGAGGCCGTCCTCCATTTTCTTCAACGACTGTGACAGCACGGTCACTTCGGCGCCCATCGCTTTGGCGAGCTTGACGCCCATGTGGCCGAGCCCGCCCAAACCGATGACTGCGACCCGTGTACCGGGCCCCGCGTTCCAGTGCCGTAACGGTGAATACAGCGTGATCCCTGCGCACAACAGCGGCGCGGCAGCGTCCAGCGGCAGCGCGTCGGGTATCCGCACAACGTAATTTTCGTCGGCGACGATCGCTTGGCTGTAGCCACCCTGAGTCGGCTGGCCGTCTTTACCGACGGAGTTGTACGTGGTGATCATGCCGGTGCCCTTGCAGTACTGCTCAAGGCCGGCTAGACAGCTGCTGCACCGACGACAGGAGTTCGACGAAGCACCCCACGCCGACGTGGTCGCCCACCTGGTGCTTGGTGACATCGGCACCGATGGCGGTTACCACGCCGGCGATTTCGTGTCCGGGCACCACGGGATAGTTGGGCTTACCCCACTCCGCTTTCACGGTGTGGATGTCGGAGTGGCAGATGCCGGCGAACTTGATGTCGATCGCCACGTCGTGCGGGCCGGGGTCGCGGCGCTCGATGGTGGTCTTGGTCAGGTGCCCCGTCTTATCGGTGGCTGCGTAAGCGGAAACAGTGCTCATCAGATAAATCCTCGTGGATGCGCTCGTTGATTATCGAATTCTATTGAACGCCATCAACATTAGCATAGATAGGCTATGTATTTCGGTGGTGCGTGCGACGTCACACCGAGGGGTCAGTTGATCGGGGCGTTGACCCAGTGCAGGTCGTCGATGATGCCGCGGGCGGCGATCAGGCCGCGACCGGTCTGCCATATCTCGTTGTTGACCGCGAACACCCGGTTGTCGCGGACGGCAGACAATTTGCGCCACGAATCGCTGTCGAACAGCGTGGGAGCGCGGTCTTTGGCCTCCGATGAATCGAATGACACGTAGATCAGGTCGGCGTCGGCCGCGGAGAAGTCGGGGTTGTTCGACAGGTCGGCGTCCGTGCTGCCCACCTCGATGTAGGGCTTGTCGGTAAACCGTTGCGCCGCAGGGCGATCGACGCCGACCGCGGTCAACACGCTGGCCGGGAAATTGTCCGACCCGTACACCCGGACGCTGTTCTCGGTGAACTGCACGATCGAGACCTGATAGTGCGCGGAGTCGTGCGCCGCGCCGTCGTCGTGAGCCTTGGCCATAAAGCCGTCGACCAAACCGCCTGCGGCCCCGGCCCGCGCCGTCGCCTCGCCCACGCCGCGCAGGTTGTCCTGCCAGGCCGCGCCCGGTGCCCCGGTGAACACCGTCGGCGCAATGTCGGCCAGCGATGCGTACAGCTTCGGCGTCAGTGCCTGCGAGCCGAGGATCACGTCCGGTTTGGCCGCTTTGATCGCCGCCAGGTCCGGACTGCTGTGGGTGCCTACACCCGGCAGCTTGTGCACGACCGTGCCCAGATACGACGGCTGGTCGGTGGAGCCGTCGGGCAGCGCGGCGCCGACAATCCGGGACTGCAGGCCCAGCGCGCACAGCGCGTCCAGCTGGTCACCGGACAGCACGACGATGCGCTGCGGATCGTCGGGCACCTCGACGGTGTCCGGCCGCACGCCCGCCGCATTGTGCGCGATGTGAGGCCCGGCGTCCGGCCCGGCCGGTTCCGGCGCACACGAGTCGTCCGGCCGACGCTGGTTGCCCAGGACACCCGCCCCGGCGATCTGCGTGGTGCTGGTGATCACCGACGTCGGGGTCGGACCGTGCGGGGACGATCCGGAGGTGCAACCGCTGCACAGGGCGGTCGAGATGACGGCCATTGCGGCCACGGCCATCGCGGGTCGCACACCCCTGAGCAGCACGGTCCGACGTTAACATCCGACCGGCCGGTGGCTGCGCAAAGTGTTCACGCGCCTATTACGACAGTTTGTAGGACCTGTCCGTCGTGGCGCCTGCTCGGAGGTTAGACTCAGGTTTCACTGTTCCCGGTTGCCCTGCTCGACATTTGGAGGAGCTCTTGACCGCCGAAGCGCCCCCGCTGGGAGAACTCGAGGCCAGTCGGCCGTATCCGGCGCGGACCGGGCCGAAAGGCAATCTGGTCTACCGGCTGATCACCACCACCGATCACAAGCTGATCGGCATCATGTACGTGGTCACCTGCTTCATCTTCTTCTTCATCGGCGGCCTGCTGGCACTGCTGATGCGCACCGAGTTAGCCGCGCCCGGACTGCAGTTCTTGTCGAACGAGCAGTTCAACCAGTTGTTCACCATGCACGGCACGATCATGCTGCTGTTCTATGCGACGCCGATCGTGTTCGGCTTCGCGAACCTGGTGCTGCCGCTTCAGATCGGCGCCCCCGACGTGGCGTTCCCGCGCCTCAACGCCTTCTCGTTCTGGCTGTTCCTGTTCGGCGCGATGATCGGTATGGCCGGGTTCATCACGCCCGGTGGTGCCGCCGACTTCGGCTGGACCGCCTACACGCCGCTGACCGACGCGATCCACTCACCCGGCGCCGGCGGCGACCTGTGGATCATGGGCCTGATCGTCGCCGGTCTGGGCACCATCCTGGGCGCGGTGAACATGATCACCACTGTCGTATGTATGCGCGCGCCGGGCATGACGATGTTCCGGATGCCGATCTTCACCTGGAACATCTTGGTGACGTCGATCCTGGTGCTGCTGGCCTTCCCGCTGCTGACCGCAGCGCTGTTCGGACTGGCCGCCGACCGGCACCTCGGAGCCCACATCTACGACTCGGCCAACGGCGGAGTTCTGTTGTGGCAGCACCTGTTCTGGTTCTTCGGTCACCCCGAGGTCTACATCGTCGCGCTGCCGTTCTTCGGCATCGTGACCGAGATCTTCCCGGTGTTCTCCCGTAAGCCGATCTTCGGCTACACCACGCTGGTCTACGCGACGCTGTCGATCGCGGCCCTGTCGGTCGCGGTGTGGGCGCACCACATGTTCGCCACTGGCGCGGTGCTGCTGCCGTTCTTCTCCTTCATGACCTACCTGATCGCGGTGCCGACCGGCATCAAGTTCTTCAACTGGGTCGGCACGATGTGGAAGGGACAGTTGACGTTCGAGACGCCGATGTTGTTCTCCGTCGGCTTCATGATCACCTTCCTGTTGGGCGGTTTGACCGGTGTGCTGCTGGCCAGCCCGCCGCTGGACTTCCACGTCACCGACAGCTATTTCGTGGTCGCGCACTTCCATTACGTGCTGTTCGGCACCATCGTGTTCGCCACCTTCGCCGGTACCTACTTCTGGTTCCCGAAGATGACCGGTCGCCTGCTCGACGAGCGGCTGGGCAAGCTGCACTTCTGGCTGACCTTCATCGGTTTCCACACGACCTTCCTGATCCAGCACTGGCTGGGCGACCTCGGCATGCCGCGTCGCTACGCGGACTACCTGCCCACCGACGGCTTCCAGCCCTACAACCTCGTCTCGACGATCGGCGCATTCATCCTTGGCGTGTCGATGATCCCGTTCGTCTGGAACGTGTTCAAGAGCTGGCGCTACGGCGAAGTGGTCACGGTCGATGACCCGTGGGGCTACGGCAACTCGCTGGAGTGGGCGACCAGTTGCCCGCCGCCGCGGCACAACTTCACCGAGCTGCCGCGTATCCGGTCTGAGCGTCCGGCGTTCGAATTGCACTACCCGCACATGATCGAGCGGATCCGTGCCGAGGCGCACGTAGGCCGGGCGCACGGCCCGTCAAACGGTGACGTCACCCGAGCCGACGACGTCAACGTCCGTACGTGATCGCCTCTCGCGGCGCCCATCTGGGGTGAGTAAGCCCCGCAAGGTGTCGGCGTTGATCACCGTCACCGGTCACGACAAGCCTGGCGTGACGTCGGCGCTCTTCCAAGTCCTCTCTGGGCACAAGGTCGAGTTGCTGAACGTCGAGCAGGTGGTGATCCGCGGTCGGCTGACGTTGGGTGTGCTGGTGTCGGCGCCCGCAGAAGTCGCTGACGGCAAGGAATTTCGCGACGAAATCGAAGCCGCGGTTCATTCGCAGGGCCTCGACGTCAGCATCGAAGCCAGCGACGACCTGCCCGTCATCCGGGAACCCTCGACGCACACCATCATGGTGCTCGGCCTGCCGATCACCGCGGAGGCGTTCGGCACCGTCGCCCGCGAAGTCGCCGCGCTCGGCGTCAACATCGACCTCATCCGCGGCATCTCCGATTACCCCGTCACCGGTCTGGAATTGCGGGTCTCGGTGCCGCCAGGAGTCGGGGGACAGCTGCAGGCGGTGCTGACGCGGGTGGCCGCCGACGCGGGCGTCGACGTGGCGCTGGAGGACTACAGCATCGCGCGGCGAGCCAAGCGACTCATCGTGTTCGACGTTGACTCGACCTTGATCCAGCAGGAAGTCATCGAGATGCTCGCTGCCCGGGCGGGCGCCGAGGAGGCCGTCGCCGCCATCACCGAGGCAGCGATGCGCGGTGAGTTGGACTTCGCCGAGTCGCTGCACCAGCGGGTCGAGACCCTGGCCGGCCTGCCCGTCGAGGTGCTCGACGAGGTCGCAGAAGACGTGACGCTGACCCGTGGCGCGCGAACCACGCTGCGCACGTTGCGGCGGCTGGGTTACCACGTGGGCGTGGTCTCCGGCGGGTTCCGGCAGGTCATCGAGCCGTTGGCGCACGAGCTGATGCTGGACTTCGTCGCCGCCAACGAGTTGGAGGTCGTCGACGGCAAGCTCACCGGCCGGGTCATCGGCCAGATCGTCGACAGACCGGGTAAAGCCAAGGCGCTCAGGGACTTTGCGCATCAGGTCGGGGTGCCGATGGCGCAGACAGTCGCCGTCGGTGACGGCGCCAACGACATCGACATGCTGTCCGCCGCGGGTCTGGGCATCGCGTTCAATGCCAAACCTGCGCTGCGGGAGGTCGCCGACGCGTCGCTGAGCCACCCGTATCTGGACACCGTGCTGTTCCTGCTCGGCGTGACGCGCGGCGAGATCGAAGCCGCTGACGCGCTCGACGGCGTGGTGAGCCGCATCGATATCGAGACGGAGTAGTAGCGATCGCAAGCGCGGCGCAGCCGGGCGCAGCGGGTCGCTGCCGTCCGAGTAAGCACGCCACCCGACAGCCGCCGGAGCCTCGCGGTACGGCACGATGGTCAGGTGCCCGAAACCGGTGACGAGGCAGTCGACCCCGACCTGCTGATCGACTTCACCGATGTGGCGTTGCGGCGCGACGGTCACACTCTGGTTGGCCCGGTGACCTGGTCAGTCGAGCTCGACGAACGCTGGGTGATCATCGGAGCCAACGGCGCGGGTAAGACCTCGCTGCTGCGCATCGCAGCGGCCGCCGAGCATCCCTCGTCCGGTGTCGCCTACGTGTTGGGGGCGCGCCTCGGCCGGGTGGACATGTCCGAGCTGCGCGCCCGGGTCGGCTTGAGTTCCTCGGCGCTGGCGCAACGGATTCCCGGCAACGAGGTGGTGCGCGACCTGGTCGTCTCAGCCGGTTACGCGGTGCTGGGCCGCTGGCGCGAGAGCTACGAGGACGTCGACTACAACCGCGCCGTCGACATGCTGGAAAGCCTGGGCGCCGAGCATCTCGCCGACCGCACCTACGAGACGCTGTCCGAGGGCGAGCGCAAACGAATCCTGATCGCGCGAGCGCTGATGACCGACCCGGAGCTGCTGTTGCTCGACGAACCGGCCGCCGGACTCGACTTGGGTGGGCGTGAGGAGCTGGTGTCGCGGCTGGCCGATCTGGCCGCCGACCCAGACGCGCCGGCGCTGGTCCTGGTCACCCATCACGTCGAGGAGATCCCGCCCGGATTCAGCCACTGCATGCTGCTGGCGGAGGGAAGGGTCGTCGCGGCGGGTCTGCTGTCCGACGTGCTGACCGGAGAGAATCTGTCTGAGGCGTTCGGCCAGTCGATCGCAGTGGATGTGATCGACGGGCGGTACTTCGCCCGGCGCACTCGTACCCGCCCGGCACATCGGAGGCGCTTGTGACTGACGACTTGTTTGTGCCGTTGCCGGTGCGCCCGGCCGCGACCGTGATGCTGCTGCGCGAGAATGCCGACGGCATCTCGGTCTTCCTGATGCGGCGGCACCCTGGCATGGAATTCGCCGCCGGGACAGTGGTATTCCCCGGCGGTGGTGTCGACGACCGCGACCGCAACGCCGAGATCGCCTGGACCGGGCCGCCGCCGTCGTGGTGGGCGGAGCGGTTCGGCACCGACACCGACCTGGCCGAGGCGCTGGTGTGCGCAGCCGCACGCGAGACCTTCGAGGAATGCGGCGTGTTGTTCGCCGGACCGGCCGACGACCCGAATGGGATCGTCAGCGATGCGTCGGTCTATCGCGAGTCCCGGCAGGCGCTGGCCGACCGGACGCTGTCGTTCGCCGACTTCCTGAGTCGGGAAAACCTGGTGCTGCGGGCCGATCTGCTGCGGCCGTGGGCCAATTGGGTGACACCTGAGCAGGAGCGCACCCGCCGCTACGACACCTACTTCTTCGTCGGAGTGCTGCCGCAGGGTCAGCGGGCCGACGGGGACAACACCGAGTCCGACCTTGCGGGCTGGAGCACGCCGCAGGCCGCTGTCGCGGAATTCGAAGCGGGGCATTGCTTCCTGCTGCCGCCCACCTGGACACAGCTGGACTCGCTGATCGGGCACTCGGTTGCGGATGTGCTGGGCGTCGAGCGTCGGATCGTCACGGTGCAGCCGAACCTCGAAATCGACGGCGACAACTGGATTTTCGAGTTCTTCGACTCCGAGCGCTACCACCGGGCCCGGAAAGCCGGCGGAATGGGATGGCGGATTTGAGCGAGTTCGTCAGCGTCCACCTGGACCCAGGCCATCCGGGTGTCGGGACGCTGGTGCTGTCGCGGCCGCCCACCAACGCCCTGACCCGGCAGGTCTACCGGGAGATCGCGCAGGCCGCGGCCGAGGTGGGCCGTCGCGACGACATCGCGACCGTCATCCTGTTCGGCGGCCACGAGATCTTCTCCGCCGGTGACGATATGCCGCAGCTCCGCACGCTGACGGCGCCGGAAGCGGAGAGCTGGATCCGCGTGCACCGCGACGCCGTCGACGCCGTCGCCGCGATCCCGAAGCCGACCGTAGCTGCCATCACCGGATACGCGCTCGGCGCAGGCCTAGGTCTGGCGCTGGCCGCCGACTGGCGGGTGAGCGGCGACAACGTGCGGTTCGGCGTGACCGAGATCCTGGCCGGATTGGTTGCCGACGGCGACGGCATCGCGCGGCTAACCCACACGATCGGCGCCAGTAAGGCCAAGGAGTTGCTGTACAGCGGCCGGTTCTTCGACTCCGAAGAGGCGCTGGCGCTGGGTCTGATCGACGAGATGGTCGCCCCGGATGGGGTGTACGACGCCGCCGCGGCGTGGGCGAGCCGTTTCGTCGACACACCCCGATCAGCGCTCGCGGCCGCCAAGGCTGGCGTTGACGGCGTCGACCTGCCCACGGCCGAGCGTCTCGACGCCGAACGCCGCCGCTACCTGGGCATCTTCGCCCAGCAGGCCGAGCGGCCCGCGCTCGATACGACTTAACGAAATCTGAGAAAAACCTATACACCGGGTGAGAACAGCTCTATACGATGGGCTGATCTTCGGCACAGGTCGCCGCAGGCGCGCAATCGGGACAGGTACCACCCTCGGGGCGTTCATCGCCTTCGGGGTGATCGCGATGCCCACAGCCCATGCCGACGACTTCGGACTCGGCGACGTGATCAGCAATCTGGTCGTCAGCGCAGCCTCCGCCGACCAGGCGGTCACCGCCGGTGCCGAAACACTCTCCGCGGCAGGGCTTTTCCAGCAGAACATCTATGACGCGCTGCACGCCAGCGTGGAGAGCTGGATCAACAGCGCGTTCGGTGAGCATGTCGACCAATTGGTCAACACGGCGTCCGGGCAGTTTCTGATCGGTAACGGCGCCGACGGCACACCGATGGCCCCCGATGGCGGTGTCGGCGGGTTGTGGTTGGGCGACGGTGGCAACGGTTGGGACAGCAGTGCAGCCGGTGTCGGCGGTGGATCCGGTGGCGACGCAGTCGGCTTCTTCGGCAACGGCGGTGACGGGGGAACAGGCGGCGTTGGGGCCGCCGGTGGAGACGGCGGTGACGGTGGCTCGCTGTTCGGCATCGGCGGGAATGGTGGCAACGCCGGCGACGGGGCGACCCTCAGCGGTCTGCCCGCTCTCGGCGGCGCCGGCGGCAATGCCGGTACCTTCGGCGAGCACGGCGCGGTCGGCGACTACGGCGTGCTGGCCGCTGGCCCAACCGCGACGGTCGATTCATCGCTGCTGCCGGTCGGCACCACAGGCGACTCGCTGACCAACAGCGACGGCCAGGTCGTGATCCTGCATGGGCTCAACGAGGTCTACAAAGTGGCATCGGGCGAGCCGTCCGCGCAAGGCTTCAACAACGCCGACGCGGCGTTCCTGGCCGCCAACGGTTTCAACGCCGTGCGGGTCGGCGTCATCTGGTCGGACCTCGAGCCCGAGCCGGGCGTCTTCGACAGCGGCTACCTGAACTCGATCGAGTCGACCGTGCAAACGCTGGGCAACAACGGCATCTACAGCATCATCGACTTCCACCAGGATGCCTACAGCACCGCCTTCGGCGGCGAAGGTGCCCCGGATTGGGCGGTGCAGACCGACGGTGCGGCCAACCCGTCGCTGCCCTTCCCCTACAACGAGTTCTTCAATCCCGCAGAGCAGCATGCCTGGGATTCGTTCTGGTCGAACGCCGACGCCCCGAACGGTATCGGCCTGGAAAACAACTACAGCCAGATGCTCGAGTACGTCGCCAATGCCTTCAACGGCAACTCCGATGTGGCCGGGTTCGAGCTCTTGAACGAACCATCGCCGGGCGCGTCGACGTTCCTGTCGACCCTGCTGGGCAACCCGTTTTTCGACAGCCAGCAGCTGACTCCGTTCTACGACCAGGGCGCCGATGCGATCCGGGCCGTCGATCCGACCACACCGATTTTCTTCGAGCCCAACGTCCTGTCCAACGCGGGTGTGCCCACCGACCTGGGCACCGTGGATGCCTCGAACACCGTCTTTTCGTTCCACGACTACTGCGAGTTCAGCCTCGGCCCGTTGGGCTGCATCCCAAGCGTCAACGGGATCGTGGGCAACGCCGAGAGTTACGCGGAGGCGCAGGGCATCCCGGCATTCATGACCGAGTTCGGCGCCACCAGTGATCAAGCAGAGATCTTGGCGCCGATGCAGGGGGCCGACCAGCATCTGATCGGCTGGACGGAGTGGGCCTACTCCGGCCAGGGCGACATCACCACCAGCGCGAACCCGCCGAGTTCAGAGTCGCTGGTGTACAACCCCGCAGATCTGCCGATCGGCGCCAACGTCAACACCGCCAACCTGGAGACCCTCGCCGAGCCCTATCCGCAGACCATCTCGGGGACCCCGGATTCCTACTCGTTCGCCAACGGCACCTTCCAGTTCAGCTACTCGACCGAGGAGGCGGACGGCCTGGGCAGCTTCCCGGCTGGGTCGGAGACGACCATCTCGGTGCCGACCGTCGAATATCCGGATGGTTACCAGGTCAGCGTCACCGGTGGCGAGGTCATGTCGGCCGCCAACGCGCCAGACCTGTTGATCAGCTCGAATGCCGGTGCCAGCGCCGTCACCGTGACCGTGACCCCCGCCGGAGGGTAGCCGGACAGAGCCGGGATGCCCGCCGACCCCGGTTGGCCGATAGGCTGGGCGACCATGACCAGTACCGACCCGGCTCCGCAGCCGCACGCCACCGCCGAGCAGGTGGAGGCCGCACGACAAGACAGCAAACTGGCTCAGGTGCTCTACCACGATTGGGAAGCGGAGAGCTACGACGAGAAATGGTCGATCTCCTACGACCAACGCTGCATCGACTACGCACGGTCCTGCTTCGACGGCATCGTTCCCGACGACGAGTTCCAGCGACTTCCCTATGACCGTGCTCTCGAATTGGGCTGTGGCAGTGGTTTTTTCCTGCTCAACCTGATCCAGTCCGGGGTCGCGCGACGCGGGTCGGTCACCGATCTGTCGCCGGGGATGGTCAAAGTCGCCACCCGCAACGGGCAGGCGTTGGGCCTGGACATCGACGGGCGGGTCGCCGACGCCGAACACATCCCGTACGACGACAACACTTTCGACCTGGTCGTCGGACATGCTGTGCTGCACCACATTCCCGACGTTGAACTGTCGCTGCGTGAAGTGATGCGGGTGCTGCGACCGGGTGGCCGTTTCGTCTTCGCCGGCGAACCCACCACCGTCGGCAATCACTACGCGCGCAGGCTGGCAGACCTGACGTGGAATGTCACCATCCGCGCGGTGAAGCTTCCCGGCCTGGGCAGTTGGCGCCGCCCACAGGCCGAGATCGACGAGAACTCGCGGGCCGCGGCCCTGGAGTGGATCGTCGACCTGCACACCTTCTCGCCGGGCGACCTGGAGAAGATGGCTACCCGAGCCGGGGCCGTCGATGTCGATACCTCTACTGTCGAGTTCACCGCGGCGATGCTGGGCTGGCCGGTACGCACCTTCGAGTCGACCGTGCCGCCGGGCAAGCTCGGCTGGGGCTGGTCACGATTCGCGTTCGGTAGCTGGAAGACCCTGAGCTGGGTGGACGCCAATATCTGGCGCCACGTGGTGCCGAAAGGCTGGTTCTACAACGTGATGATCACCGGGGTCAAGCCGTCCTGAATCTCGGCCTCGACGACGTCGCTTATTTGACGTCGGATGAGGGCTCGGCCGCGCTCGCCGCTGTCGACGCCCGCCCGCTGACCGACCGGGTCGGCGAGATCTCCACGCTACGAACGCAATTCGGTGACCGAACGCCAATCCTGGTGGAAACGGTGTTGTTGCGCCGCCGTGCCGCCACCAAGCTCGCTGAGCTGCCCGGCATCGGCCGCTGGCTGTTCACCGACGACGCCCTGCAGCAGGCCAGTGCAGCACCGGTCGCTCTGCACCGGGCAAAGCGGCTCAGCGGCAACATGATTCACGACGTCACCTGTTCGATCGGCACCGAACTGGCGGCACTTCGCGCCGTCGGCGGATCGGCGATCGGCAGTGACATCGACCCTGTACGGCTGGCGATGGCACGACACAACCTCGGCGCCGATGCGCACCTGTGCCGCGCCGACGCGCTGCACCCGGTCACCCTCGACGCGGTGGTGCTGGCCGATCCGGGGCGACGCAGCGGCGGGCGTCGACGATTCGACCCGCGGGACTATCAGCCCGCACTGGATGCGCTGATCGAGGCGTATCGCGGCCGGGAGATGGTCGTCAAGTGCGCGCCGGGAATCGATTTCGACGCCGTGACGCGGCTCGGGTTCAGCGGCGAGATCGAGGTGACCTCGTATCGCGGGTCGGTGCGGGAAGCCTGCCTGTGGTCAGCGGGGTTGACCGAGTCGGGGGTGCGCCGGCGGGCCAGCATCCTGGACCGCGGCGAACAGCTGACCGACACCGAGCCGGACGATTGCCCGGTGGGTGCGCCCGGCCGGTGGATCGTCGACCCGGACGGCGCGGTGGTGCGGGCCGGTCTGGTTCGGCAGTTCGCCGCACGGCACCGGCTGTGGCAACTCGACCCGCATATCGCCTACCTGTCCGGCGACAAGGTGCCCTCGGGCCTGCGTGGCTTCGAGGTTCTCGAACAGCTGCCCTTCGATGAGCGACGCCTGCGGCAGGCATTAAGTGCCCTCGACTGCGGATCACTGGAAATTCTGGCCCGCGGCGTAGATGTAGATCCCGACGCGCTGCGCAAACGACTGACATTGCGTGGCAAACAATCGCTCGCGGTGGTCATCACCCGGATCGGCTCCGGTGCTGCGGCCCGGCGCCGTGCCTTTGTGTGCCGGCCGTCGCGGTGACGCCAAAGATAGGGCGTTTGCCCCATGAACTGAGAGGCCCGCGCACCGCAGACTGTTACGAGCGCGCCGGCGGGCGGGTACGGCCACAGCGAAGCATTACCGGGACATGATGTAGCTGCTGTGACTTGACCGCCCCCGGTTGCGCGACGACTCCAGACAAAACGTTGGCAGTGGACGATCCGTCCCGGAGCCGACGGTCGGATCATCGAAAAGCGCGACTTCGCCGATTACGATGACCCGTACTGCGGTTCCGTTTAGTAAGTAACCGCTTACCGCAGATAGGCACCGTTCTTTGGCGGAAGTTCAGCGCTTTGGCTTCGTTGATCAGGCGTAATGCTGCAATACCAATGGACTATCGGTGTCGGGAGCATTCGAACCTCAGGCAGAAGCATTCTTTCCGGAAAAATCATCGAAGCGTCCGTTTGATCGAACATAACCTTGGACTGACATCGGGTTTTTCATTCGGCATTAAGGCCAGTTTTAGCTTCGATCAGGATGAGAGCCGTACCGGATACCGGTAATGAGAGCGGAAATCCTACGAAACGTCTTTTAAGATCTTGTAGTCAGTACCAGCCGTTTCCTCGCTGGGCCAGGGTTAAGCATAACTTTCTGATTTATTAGACTTTGTTCGAACAAAATTGACGCGAACGCATAAGCTGTGACCCTCAGCGCGGTGGACGCTGACAGAACACGCACAGTGTGCGACTGGGGGAAAGGTTAGTTTTATGATGCGAATTCGCGCCGTGGCCCGCTTCGGGCTAATAGCCATGGGGTTTGGAATTGGTGGTGCGCTGGCCGCAATTCCCGGAACCGCGTCAGCCGACTCGTCAACCTGGCTTTCTGAGGTCAGTGATTTCCTCAGCAGTGTCGCTGCGCCAGCAGCCTCCGAATCCTCGGGTTTGAACCTGGCCATTTCGTTCGATGGTGTGTCGTTGCTCCAAGAGGGTTCGGCTTACGCCTACACAGGAGACAACGCGGACTACGCGATCGCCAACGGAGCGGGTTCCACCGCGTACGCCTTCGGCTCCAACAGTTACGCGGCCGTCAGCGGCACCGACTCGACTGCGACGGCCGGCGGATTGACTGAAGGCGACGCCGCCGGCGCTTCTCACGACTTGGCTTTCGTCAACGGTGATAACAGCACCTCGTTCGCGGGTGGTACCGCCGAATATCCTGGAAGTTCAGATTATTCCGTCATATTCGGAGACAACAACACCGCCCTTGCCGGGAGCGATGCGTCCGGCGCTGGCAGTTACGACGCCGCTTACGTCGAGGGAAACAACTTGGGGACCGCCAGCGCACAAGGCGGCAACTACCTGGCCGACATTCTGAAGTTCTACGGCGACGGCCCATCGAGCTCGACCGCTGCGGCGGCGACCGAGAGCACCAACCATCTGGCAGATCTCTTGGGCAGCGATCCGTCCGGAGCATTGGCGGACGGCAGTGGCTTCTGGACTGACCTGTTCTCCGGCGACACTGCGGGTGCTTTGACCTCGGGTCAGGACTTCTGGGCCGACCTGGCGTCGTCGTTCGATCCGTCGGGTGCGGCCGGAGACTCCAGCGGCATCTGGGCCGACCTGTTGTCGTCGTTGGACGGTGGAAGTTTCGCTGCGGACGCCAGCAACTTCTGGGCGGATCTCGCGACGCTGTTCTAAAGCGCGCAACGTACTAGGTCGGCGGTCACCGTAGGGAGGACGGTGGCCGCCGACCTGTGTTTATGGCGGCCGCGGCGGCGTTGCCGCAAGTGTTCTGAAGTGCTGCCGCAGGGGGCAGGTAGGCTTGCGTAACGGCATTTCAGCCGTTCCCATTCTGCGAGGACAAGTCGACCGATGCGCATGATGATGTCGGCCGCGCTGATAGCGGCCGGAGTCCTGCTGGGCTGGTCGGGCGGAGCGGTCGCGGCGGCGGACTCGGCGTGCACCAGCCTCGGCGGCGAACTGCAGGATGACCAGACGACGTGCGGTGTGCACACCTCGACCGCCAGTTACACGCTGAACATGACATTTCCGACCGACTATCCCGACCAGGCGCTGACCGATTTCCTCGGCCAGAACCGCGACGGATTCGTCAGCGTCGCGCAGACGTCGTCGCAGACGTCGGGCCCGCGCGACGTGCCTTACCAGATGGAAGTCACCTCTGAGCAGTACCACTCGGGCCAGCCACCTGCGGGCACACGAAGCGTCGTCCTGAAGGTGTTCGAGGATCTCGGCGGGCCTCGCCCCTCCACCTTCTACAAGAGCTTCAACTGGGACGTTGCCGGCCAGAAGGCGATCACCTTCGACACGCTGTTCGCGCCGAACACCAAGCCGCTCGACGCCATCTATCCGATCGTGCAGCGTGAAGTCGGCAAGCAGACCGGCCTCGGCGCCGCCATCCTGCCCGGCTCCGGCCTCGACGCAGCCCACTATCAGAACTTCGCGATCACCGACGACGAGCTGATCTTCTACTTCGCGCCCGGTGAACTGCTGCCATCGCTGGCCGGCACCAGCCAGGTTCACGTTCCGCGCAACGCCGTCCCACCGCTGGCGCTCAAAAGCTAGACCGGACCGGCCAGCGTCTCCATCGCTCCGGCGCCGAACGCCAACGCGATCTGTGCGATGCACCCGATCAGCGGCACCACCCAGGCGACCCGTTTACGGACCAGCTGAAACAGCGTGAGGGCGAGGTCGGCCAACACGAGGGCGCCGCCGGCCCATGACGCCAGATGCATGGCCCGGTCGAGCCACGCCGGATCGCCGCATTTCTGATAACCGCACGAATCCGTGCCCATGGCCAGCAGTCCAAGGACCACGAACGTCGCGCCGTACAGCCCGAAATGGACGATCACCAGCACAACGGTCGCCAGAACCTCGCCGATCTGACGTCGCGACGCGTGATCGATCTGCTGAGCCGACGCAGGCTGCGCGGCCGGGTCATCCGCCATGGACATCATCTTCGCCGAGTCGACGGTCTGCGGGCAATCAGTTCGGCGCGAAGCTGTACACCTGGCCGTCGCTGGTCGCGGTGACCACCCGGCGGTCGCGACCGATTGACACTCCGACGGGGTAGCCGGTCGCCTCGGGCAACCGGTAGCTGTTGAGAGACCGGCCGCTGCCGGGATCGAAGACGAGCAGCGTCATTCCCCGCTCACCCTGACCGGGCCCCCCGGTCACCACGGCATAACCGGCGCTCTGACCGGCCAGGCTCGCTGTCGACAACGGGCTGACGTCATTGCGGCGCCATACCTCTTGGGCGTGGTCGCCGGCGTCCTTGAAAGCGACCAGTCGGGTGTCCGGTCCGCCGCCTGAGACGATCAGCCCGCCCGGAGTGACCGACGGCGGCGTCTGCGCGACGAACTTCAGCGGAACCGACCATTTCGGCTTGCCGTCGGCGGCATGCAGCGCCCACAGTCGCTCGTCACGCCCGTTGACGTAGATCGTGGAACCGTCGCTGGACAGTACCGGGCTGGCCAGCACGCCGTCGCCGACCGCGTTGCTGGTCCATTCCCGGGTCAACAGCGGGCTCTGGCCCGGGTGGTATTTCAATCCGACCAGCACCGACGCGGGGGCATCGGGCTCCCACAGGCTCAGCACCACCATGCCTGTCGCCGTCGAAAAGGCCGGCGCCGTGGCGACCGGGCAGCCTGCCTTGGCGGTCTCGCAGTCGGACAGCCCGCGGGTGAAGTCACTCGGATCGACGTTGTTGACCAGGTCGATCGAATTGCCGACCACGACGCCGCGATGGCCGTCGAACACCTGCACCTGCCCCAGGTGCGTGGCCACGAGAAGTTGACCGTGTCCGAGAATCCTTGGCGTGGTAGGCATTCCCATAACCGGGCGGCGCCAGCGGATCCACTGGGTAACTGGAAAGGACAGCATCGCGCCGGGCTGTCCGACATAGAGATTGTCGAAGCCGTCGAACAGCGGGCTGGACATGCCGCCGCCCTGGAACAGCCGGGTACACCAGCGCTGCCTGCCGTTGTCGTTGTTCTCCCACTCCATCAGCGAGCAGCCGCCCGGTGTCTGCGCGTTGGCTGCGAGCCAGTTGCGCGAGCTGAGCGCCACCGACGACGCCAACGAGCCCTTGACTGAGCGAGTCCAGCGCAGCGCCAGTTTGGTGGCACCGGGTGTCCCGCTGTAGCTGCTGTTGGCCGCATCGCCGTACTGCGCAGGCCAGCCCTCGGCAGGCACGGTGTCGACCCACGAGTCGGTGTTACCGCAACTTGCCACGGTGATGGTCAGAACGATCGCCGACGCCACCGATGACCAATGCCGCAAGGTGCGACGGGGAATTGGCCAAGGCACGGTGCGAGGGTAACCCGCGGCGGCCCGCGGGCGGCTGATTGCCCGCTTCGCGATGTTTCACGCCCCACCGTGATCGATGGTCGACCTCGCCCCCTCGCCGCTGCGCGGCTGGGAGGTACCCCCACAACCCGCCTCCGGGGCGCATCGTCAGCCGACTAGGCTCTCCGGCCATGACGAGCATGTGGGGTGCCCCGGTGCACCGCCGCTGGCGGGGTTCGAATCTGAAGGACCCACGCCAGGCCAAGTTCCTCACGCTGGCCTCGCTGCGATGGGTGCTGCGCAACCGCGCCTATACCCCCTGGTATCTGGTGCGCTATTGGCGACTGCTGAAGTTCAAGCTGGCCAACCCGCACATCATCACTCGCGGCATGGTGTTCATCGGCAAGGGCGTCGAGATCCACGCGACACCCGAACTGGCGCAGCTGGAAATCGGCCGCTGGGTGCATATCGGCGACAAGAACACCATCCGCGCCCACGAGGGCTCGCTGCGGTTCGGCGACAAAGTGGTGTTGGGCCGCGACAACGTCATCAACTGCTACCTCGACATCGAACTCGGCGATTCCGTGCTGATGGCCGACTGGTGCTACGTCTGCGATTTCGACCACCGGATGGACGACATCACGCTGCCGATCAAGGATCAGGGCATCGTCAAAACCCCGATCCGCATCGGACCGGACACCTGGGTCGGGGTCAAGGTGACCGTGCTGCGCGGCACCACCGTCGGGCGGGGCTGCGTTCTGGGGTCGCACGCTGTGGTCCGTGGCGACGTGCCGGACTTTTCGATCGCGGTCGGTGCGCCGGCCAAGGTGGTGAAGAACCGGCAGCTCGCCTGGGAGACGTCGGCCGCTCAGCGCGCCGAGCTCGCCGCGGCGCTCGCCGACATCGAACGCAAAAAAGCCGCTCGCTGACGCTTCCTCAGTTCATCTCCTGGTAGCGGCGCAGCGCCTCGGTGCGTTCGGCGCTGTGGTCCACGATCGGCTCGGGGTAGGTCGATGGCCGCCCGCCCTTGGTTAGCCGGACATCATCGAGGTCGGCGAGCTCGCTTACGAAGCGACGTACGTAATCGCCTGAGGGATCGAACTTTTCGGCCTGCGTTGTCGGATTGAACACCCGGAAGTACGGCGCCGCATCGGTGCCGCAGCCTGCCGACCACTGCCAGCCGTGCTGGTTGCTGGCCATGTCGCCGTCGACCAGCTGGTCGAGAAACCACCGGGCGCCCCATTGCCAAGGCAGATGCAGGTCCTTGACCAAGAACGAGGCGACGATCATCCGCACCCGGTTGTGCATGAAGCCGGTGTCGCGCAGCTGACGCATGCCGGCGTCGACGATCGGAAATCCGGTTTCGCCGGCCTTCCACGCCTCGAAGCGTTGCTCGGCCTTCTTGCCGCTATCGATCTTGATCGCGTCGAAATCGCGGTTCCAGTTCCACCAGCTGCTGTCCGGCCAGTGATGCAGCACTGCCGCGTAAAAGTCGCGAAATGCCAACTCCCGCATATACGCTCGTGCGCCTGCGCGACGCTGATCCAGGTCGGCGGCCATCGTCCGGGGGTGAATGGTGCCGAACTTCAGGTGCGCCGACATCCGGCTGGTGCCGTCATGGTCGGGCCGATTCCGGTCGTCGCTGTAGTCCTCGAGCGCTGTGTCGACGAACTTCTTCCATTGCTGTTTCGCCGCCGCCTCGCCCGCGGCGAGGTCCAGTTCGACGCCTGGATCGGGTATCTCGACGGGCTTGGCGCTTTTCCCCAACTTTTTGGGGTCGACCCAGCGTGCCGATTTGGGACCGGATTTCGCCGCGGACCGCCATCCCATGTCGCGCCAGCGACCGAAAAAGGGGGTGAAGACCTTGTACGGGTCGCCGTTGTCTTTGGTGACGCGTCCGGGTGACACGAGATACGGCGATCCGGTCGCCACCAGCGGCACGTCGCCCAACGCTGACTGCACACGGTCGTCGCGTCGCCGTCCGTAGGGCGCGAAGTCCTCCGAGACATGTACTGACGGCGCCTCGATCTCCTTGGCGATGGCGGGAATCCGTTGCTCGGGTCGCCCGCGCGTCACCAGCAGCCGCCCGTCCAGGTCGTCTCGAAGCCGCCGCAGCGAGTCGCACATGAATTGCATCCGCCGATCGCCGGACGACGCCTCCAAACGCGGGTCCAGTACGAAGCATGCGAGCACGTCGTCGCTGTCGGCGGCGGCCCGCAACAGCGGGGGGAGATCGCGCAGTCGCAGATCGCGGCGGAACCACAACAACGCGGGCATTAGATGTTGACCAGTCTCATCGACGGTTGAGTACCCAAATGTGGATGGACATTACGGAGGCAAATGCGCACCAGAGCGGATACGGCAACAGAGCGGCGCCGGCTCGCGGGTCGGCCGCCGCGGTTCGCCGGGTGAGATCGGCGCTACTGGCCGCCAGCACGACCGCACCCACCGCGGACGCACCGAGCTTGTTGTATTTGAAGAACAGCCAACTCCATCCGGCGTTGAGGATGAGGTTGGCGGCGAGCGCGACGATGTAGTTGCGGGCTTCGTCGTTGCGGCCTGCCGAGCGAAGCCGATCGATCGACGTCGCGGAGGTGATGGCGATGTCGGTGTACAGCGAGGTCCACGCGACCGGGAAAACACCGTTGGGCGGCACGTATGCGGGCCTACGCAACCGCGAGTACCAACGGGTTATGCGGGGCTTGCTGGCTACACTTCCGAGTCCTGCGGTCGTCCCCACGGCCAGGGTGGTGGCGACGAGAGTCTGCTTGTTCACCTGGAATCCCTTTCGCTACCGAACAAGTCTTTCAGTGATTTAAGTATTAATCAACTGAAGTAATGGTCGAATGCGGATAAACTGCACATCGGAATGGGAGATGACAAGAACGACGTTGCACGAGCCGCTCTGGAATCGCAGATTTCTGCGGACCTGCGGGTGATGACGGCCGAATCCGAACAGATCGGCCGAGTTTTCGCTGCCGCGCACGACGTGCGACCCACCGACTTTCGCGCTTTGCTCCATGTCATGGTCGCCGAAACCGCAGGCACTCCCATCACCTCCGGCGAGTTGCGTCAGCGGATGGGATTGTCCGGTGCAGCCATCACCTATCTGGTGGACCGCATGATGGCGTCGGGCCACATCACCCGGCAGTCTGACCCCGCGGACCGGCGAAAGGTCATCTTGCGCTACTCGGATTCGGGTTCGGCGACCGCGCGGGCGTTCTTCGCTCCGCTGGGATCGCACACCCATGAGGCGATGACAGACTTGCCGGACGCGGACCTGGCGGCGGCGAGTCGGGTGTTCGGTGCGCTGATCGAGGCGATGCGGTCTTATCAGCACGATCTCGCATCGTTGAAATCACCCAAGCGGCCGCCGAATTGACGTGTGAGCATGCCAAACGGAGAGGGGGTGAGGTGCTGTGCCGACTGATGCAAACGGAATGACGACCCGCAAACGACGCCACATCGACGTGTGTCTTGACGACCAGGTCGCGTATTCCGGTGTGACGACCGGCCTCGAACGATATCGGCTGCCGTACAACGCGTTGACGCAGACCAGCCTCGCCCACGTCGACCTGTCTGCCGGCTTTCTCGGTGCGGGCCTGCGGGCCCCGATCCTGGTCGGCGCTATGACCGGTGGCGCCGAATTGTCCGGGACGATCAACACGAATCTCGCCGCGGCCGCCCAGCGGCTGGGACTCGGGATGATGCTCGGCTCGCAGCGGATCATGCTGGACAGCGCGCTGGGAGAGGAAGCGGCTACCAGCTTCACCGTCCGCGACGTCGCGCCCGATGTGCTGTTATTGGGCAACATCGGGCTCGCCCAGCTGACCGTCGCTGGGGTCGAGGATATTTCGAACGCGCTGAAGCGAGTCGGTGCCGATGCGCTTGCGGTGCATACCAATCCGCTACAAGAGGCCGTCCAGCGAAACGGCGACGGTGATTTCTCCGGGTCGGTGAAAAGGCTGCGTCAGGTCGCTGAAGCACTGGAGTATCCAATCCTGCTCAAAGAAGTCGGGCACGGAATCGGAACCTCGGCGGTCACCGAGTTGCTCGGCGACTCCGGCGACGTGCCGGTCGCCGCGATCGACGTAGCCGGTGCCGGTGGTACGTCGTGGTCGCGTGTCGAGCAACTCGTCCGCTACGGCGAGGTGCGGTATCCCGACCTCGCCGATTGGGGCATTCCCACGGCGCAGGCGATCGTGGAGGTGCGTGCGACTTTGCCCACCATCCCACTGGTCGCATCCGGTGGTATCCGTACCGGCATGGATGCCGCCAAAGCCCTGGCGCTCGGCGCCGATGTGGTCGCGATCGCGCGGCCACTGTTGGCGGCAGCGATCGAATCCACTGAGGCCGTTGTGGATTGGTTGCAACGTTTCATCGACGAGCTCCGAATCTGCCTGCACGGCGCCGGCGCAGCAGATCTGCTGGCGTTGCGTCATGTCGGCGTCACGCCGATCGCGTAATCGCCACAGGTCGTCGATATGGCTGTCATCCTCGCGTATGGCTCTCCGTCCCTCGGACACCTCTTCCCGCTTGCCGCGCTGCTGAGCGAGCTGGCGGAGCGTGGACACGACGTCCATCTGCGGACCATGTCGTCCGGCGTCGGCAAGGCGCGCGCTGCAGGTATCCATGCCGAGCCGGTCGACGCGCGGATCGAAGCGATCGTCGCACCAGACTGGCTGGCGCGAAACGCGTTGGACGTCTTGAAGATGTCGATCGATGTGTTGTGTCAGCGCGCGGTGCTGGAGGTCGACGATCTGCGCGATGCGATGGATGAGGTACAACCGAACGCGGTGATCGTCGACGCAAACTGTTGGGGTGCAATGGCGTTGGCCGATGCCGGTGAGACGCCGTGGTCAGTGTTCTCGCCATTCACGCCGTACTTGCGGTCTCCGGGCGTGCCGCCGTTCGGCCCTGGACTGCGGCCGCGGCACGGCGTTGTGGGCCGTCTTCGCGACGCGGCATTCCGGCCGTTTGTGACGCATCTCTTCGACCGGCGAATGTTGCCTCGGGTCAACGCTGTTCGCACGTCGGTCGGGGCGCCGACGGCCGGCTCGGTCGACGCCTTGATGCGGCGCGCGCCGTTGCTGTTGGCCGTCGGCGGCGAGCCGTTCGAATATCCACATTCCGGCTGGGGTGACGCGGTCCATCTGGTCGGCGCTTGCGTGTTCGAACCCGGCCCTGACTCGGTGCCCGATTGGGTCGCGTCGATCGATCGGCCGATCGTGTTGGTCAACACGTCATCGATCAAACAGGCCGACACCGTGCTGGCCTGCACCGCGTTATGCGCCCTGGCTGACGAACCGGTGCACGTCGTGGCGACCTTCCCCGCGGGAGTGCCGCAGGGGATGGCCATTCCGCCCAACGCCACTGTCCGCCAGTTCGTCCCGCACAGTGTGGTGCTCGATCGTGCGCGCTGCGCGATCACCCACGGCGGCATGGGCACGACGGTCAAGGCGCTGGACCGCGGCGTACCTGTCTGCGTCGTCCCGTTCGCGCGAGATCAGGCCGAGGTCGCGCGGCGCGTAGAGGTGGCGCGCTGCGGCGTTCGCCTACCCGCCGACAAACTCACCGCGCCTGCATTGCGTGATGCCGTGCGCACCGCAATGACGATGGCCGACGGCGCCCGCCGGGTAGCCGAGGGCTTTGCCGCGACCGGAGGCGTCGCGCGGGGAGCAGATTTGATCGAGACGCAACTTGGTGCGCCGGTCACCGGGAACGCAGGGGAGTGACCGCTTTGATTGACCCGAAAACTGTTTAGCTTGAGTAGGTTTCGACAGGCGCCGCAGCGGCGGGCACGGCTCGTGACTTCATCGGAAGGGGAACGAGTTCGGTTTCGAAGGTCGACATTGCGGCGATCATCGCGACGAACACCCGATGCGCGGCAAGTAAGTCCTTGTCAGGCAGGTCCGCGAGCGCGTCGCGCAGGTGGGTGCCGAGCGGCGTGAAGAATCCGTGCGCCAGTTCCATGCCGCTTTGCTCGTAACGAAGTAGGGCTTTTCGTCGGTCCCCGGGATCCGACTCGCGCCGGACGTGACCGGCCTCGATCATCCGGTCGACGAGATAGGTGATCGCTGCCGGGGAGACGTCCATCCGCTGCCGCAACTGCGCCATCGTCAAAGGCTTGCCGGCGGTTTCGGCGACCATGACATGCAGCAGGGCATGAAAATCATTGCCACTGACTTCGTTCTGGCGCGCGAAATGGCGTCCAATCCGATCGGACTGTGCTGTCACTGCCCGCATGTCGGCCGACATCAGCTTTTCAAGCTCTGGCCTGCCGGGAGGTGAACCGTTTATGTCGCGCTTCGTCACCTGACTGCATCCTTACTTAGAAAAACTTAAATTAGGGTATCGGAAACCTACTGGATCGGCGACGATACGTCAGCACCTGACCGAAAGTTCATACAGTGCTTCTATGAGGACGTGCACGACGGCACGCGCGATCGCGTTCTCCCGTGTTCTGGATTACTCCACCGGGCAACGCAATTAGTCGTCAGCGCGGCAGGTGCAGCAGCTGCGGACTATCGCCGCTCACAATCTGCTGGGCGATCTGAGTTATCTGCGTATTGGATTCCTGGGACATTTGCTTGAGCCGGTGAAATGCCTCATCGGCATCGATGTCCAGTCGCTCCATCAGCCTGCCTTTTGCCTGGCCGATGATGTCCCGGGAGACCAGCGCACTGCGGAACTGCTGGTCACGGCGCATCATGTCCCAGACCATTGCGGTGTGTGTGGCGAATATCAGCCCTAGATCAACTGACTCGTCATCGAAGGCACGAACCGGCTCCGCGTAGAAGTTGAGCGCCGCCGTCGTCCCGCCATCCCTGAACATCCCGTAGGACAAGATCGACCGAATCGGCGTCAGCTTGATTGCATCTTTTCGATAGAGCGGCCATCGCTCGTCGGCGTCGAGGTCATCGATCCGAACGGTGTCTTGCAGTCCCGCCGCGGTCAGGCACGGCCCCTGCTGGCGGCGACTTTGAATTTCGTCGAGCATCACGGGATAGCGGTGGGTAGCGGCCGCGCTCTGGCTGCGTCGCCGCTTCGGGGTCACGGTGATCCCGGCGTACTGGGCCCCGGGCACCGATCTGGTGGCGCCCTCGATCAGATCTCGGAGCAACGCGGGTGTGTCGAATGATGCCCGCTGGTGGAGATCGGCGACCAGCTGCGTCGCTTCGAGATACTTCGCTCTTTGCGAGTTCACCAAACCACGCCCCGGTCAGTGCTTTTCGTATCGCAGCGCGTAGGGGTCGGCACCGGTCTCGTCGCCCTTGCCGGATCGGCGTTCTGTCATCGCGTGACCTTCCGTTGGGACGCAGCGGGCTGGATCGCCTTTCGCACTGCGATGGGTGACCGGATCCCGACGCAGAGACCGGCAACCGCATTTGGCGCTGCTCACTCTCAAATTTGTACTATAAACTTAACTATTAAGCTTGTGAAGAAGATGTGACGTACTCATCTGAAGTCTCGGGGCCACCATGAATCGACGCCTTATCCAGGGCCAATCGGGGTATACGGCCGCTATCGACATCTGAGTCAACAGAGGAGTGCGCAATGCGTTGCATTGTCTTCGGTGCCACCGGCTATCTCGGTGCCCGGCTGGTCCCAGAACTACTGTCGGTCGGCCACGACGTGCGGGTGATGGCGCGCACGCCCGCCAAGCTGGACGACGTGCCATGGCGCTCCGATGTCGACGTGGTCCAGGGCGACGTCACCGATAGCGAGCAGGTGCGCCGCGCCGTGGACGGCCAGGAAGTTCTCTACTACCTGGTGCACTCGATGCTGGGCTCTAATTTCGTCGACGTCGATGCCCGTGCGGCGTCGATTGTGGCGGACGCGGCGGCCGATGCCGGGCTGTCGAGGATCGTTTACATCGGCGGCATCATTCCCGACGAGCAACAGCTCTCGGAGCATCTGGCATCGCGGAAGGAAGTGGGCCGGCTGCTGCACGAGTCCGGTGTTCCCACCGTGGAATTGCGGGCGGCGGTCATCATCGGTGCGGGGTCGGCCAGCTTCGAAATGTTGAGGTACCTGACCGAGCGGCTGCCGCTCATGGTGACACCGAAATGGCTGCGCACCCGTGTTCAGCCCATCGCGGTGCGCGATGTGCTGTATTACCTCACCAAAGCGGCTGAGCTGCCCGCCGACGTGAGTCGGGCCTTCGACATCGGCGGCCCCGACGCGTTCACCTATACCGAGATGAGCCAGAGATACGCTGCGATCGCGGGCCTACGCAAACGTGTCGCCATCCCGGTGCCGGTGCTGACTCCGCGGCTCTCGTCGCACTGGGTGAACCTGATCACTCCGCTGCCACGGTCTCTGGCGTCGTCGCTGATGGACTCCCTGGAGAACGATGTGGTGTGCAGCGAGCACGATATCGCCGCGCACATCCCGGACCCCGATGGCGGCTTGATGCATTACGAAGACGCCATCGAGTGCGCGTTGGCCCGGGTGAGCGGTGGGGAGTTGCGCACCCGTTGGTCGCGGCCGGACACCGAGGACGGCCCGTCGCAACCGCTTCCGACCGACCCGGAGTGGGCCGGTGGCTCGTTGCACGAGCAGGTGATCGAACGCCGGGTCGACGCCGATGCCGAGACGCTATGGCGCGTTTTCGAGTCGATCGGCGCCAAGCACGGCTGGTCGGCCGCGCCGCCGTCGTGGGCGCTGCGCGGCTGGATCGCCCAGCTCACAGGCGCGGCCGCAGTCGGACGCAGTGCGGCTCGTCCGCATCCCATGCACGCTGGCGAGTCGCTGGAGTGGTGGCGAGTCGAGCACATGGACCGCCCGCACTTCTTGCGACTCCGGGCCGCCGCCCCGTTGCCCGGTCGGCTGTGGCTGGAGTTGTCCGTGCATGAGGACGGCGGCGGATCGTATTACCGGCAGCGTGCCGTCTTTCAGCCGTACGGCCTTGCCGGTGAGGCGTTCTGGGCAGCGTCGACGCCGTTGCGCACGGCGGTATTCGGAGGCATCGCCCGCGACATCACCTCGAATGCCCGCGGCGCTGACGCTTCTGCGCGAGCATGACCCAGGAGATCGCCGCCGCGCAGAACGCCAACGCCTGCGCTGCACCGGTCCGGTTGGACGGGTAGAACGTTCCGGCCACATAGCGGTCGATGAAGCCCGACTCCGGCAGCAGATCCATCCCGGCTCTGGCTCGTGCCCGCTGCTCGAGTTCGGTGAGCGGGCAGGGCAATTCGAACGCCACCACGCCGACGCCCCAGGCGACCACCGGTATGTGCAGTGCGATGCTGCGCGGCCAACGCAGGGCCAGAAAACCGCCGCTGGGCAGATAGGCCAGGTAAGCCAGGTGCACACCGGCAGTGAAACCGACGGCGGCAGAACGCATTAGGCGTTTCCGGCACGCAGCTGGTAGCGGCGCTCCGCGTAGGCGAGGTCGTCTTTCCACAGCCGCGATGCGGCAACCCGCATCAAGCCGGTGACCAGCGGCGCGACGTGGCGTGCCCGTTTGAATCCGGTCCGGTCGGAATGGGCCACGGTGGCTTCGATCACCGCGGTGCGCGGATGGCCGTCCGGTCCCGCGCCGAGCGGGGTGGCGTGTGTTTCGACGACGCTGCCCGTTCCCTCGCCGTCGAGGATGCGCATCACGATGGTGCGTGCTTCCGGGCTGGTGAATTCGGCGATGGTGGGCACGCCGACGCGACCGATGCGGAAGGTCACCGCGACCAGGAAGCGGTCCGCCTCGTCAGTCGGTGTGGTCAGCACCTCGAGTCGGGTGAACGAGTAGGGGTGGTACCAGGCACCGTGCCACGGGTCGAGTCGGTTGGCGATGATGTCGGTGGGCTGGCACGTGCCGACCATTCGGGCGACGGCGTCCATCGTGTCGCCGGTCGGCCTGGCCGGGATCACCGGCTCGTCCAACGGTGTTTCGCCGCCGACGTTGTCGAGACGCACCCACGCGAGCACGCCGTCGTCGTGGCTGGGCAATGTGCGCCAACCGAATTCGTCGGTGTCGGCGTCGAGGCAGAGTCCATGCCAGCGGCAGACCAAGGCGCCGTCGTGCACAGCCGCGGTGGCCAGGTCGGCGCCCAGGTGTGGGCAACTGCGCGGGCCGACGCGCAATCGGGAGCCCTTGTCGCGCCAGGCCACCAATTCGAGGCCGGCGACACGGGTGCCAGACGGGCGACCGGCCCGGACGTCGCGGCTCGCGGCGAACACATACCAGTTGCCGGTCGGTTTGCGTTGCGACCGGTCGAGCGCGGCGTCGATGATCGCCGGTGACGCCTCGCGGTAGGTTGGAGTCTGGTCGGCCCACGAGACCGGCGGAATCGCCTGCAGTGGCCAGTCTTTGGGCCAGCGGCGCCGTACGCTGTCGCCGATGCTCATGGTCGTGGACGCCTCTCTCGGCCGGCAAGGAAGCGCAGCAGCGCCGAACGTCCTCGGGTCGGAACCGAATACAGCGTATGACCGGAGAGTCCCCACTGGGCCAATATCTGGTTGGCCGCTGTCCAGCCGGTGGTGGCCGCACGTTCCATCAGCGCCACCGGCAGATCGATGCGCACTCCGTCGCCGGCCAACAGCAGACCGGGCAGCGGCGTGGTGACACTGGGGCGCTGGGCGTGGGTGCCCGGCGCGAAGAGTGGACAGTCGCGGTGATGCAGCATCTGTTCGTGGACCACCCGAGCGCCTGCGGTCTCCGGGTACAGCTCATGCAACCGGCTCAGCATCGCGGTCTGCGGTTGAGCGGATTGCACTGCATAAGAATGCAATTCGACGACCGATCCGCCGTGTTGGCGCACCCAGTCGGCAGCTTGGCGTTCGTAGCGGTCCAGCACGCTGATGTTGTCCAGCGGTTCGTGGCCCGCTGTGCCGAGAAACGCCGATCGGTTGGCCGCGACCGGACGGTCGAGCCACAGTCGGTGCACCATGAACGGCGGCGCGGTGCGCAGCTTTTTGATGCGCGCCCGCCACATGTCATCGCCGAGTCCCGGTGACGATGCCACAATCCGCTGCAGGCCGGTCACATCGGTGGCCAGCACCACGGCGTTCGCATTGAGGTTTTCGTCGGCGCCGGTGTGGACGCGGAACGTCTCCGGGTGTTCATGCTCGATGCTGTCCACGGCGCTGCCCAGATGGAATCGCACACCGCGCTCGGTCAGGTACTGCTGCAACGGCTCCCACAGTGCGGTGTTGAAGTTGTCGTTGGCGACGTCGAAGACCAGTCCCTCGCTCGAACCCAGGAAGTAGATGTGGAACATGGTGGCCAACTCCGCCGCCGACAGATCGGTGGGGCTGGCGAAAAAGCTGCGGGAGAAGACCTCGAAGGCGAGATGGCGTGCGGCCTCGGGGAAGTTCAGACTCTTCAGGAATGCATCGGCGTCGATGTGGTCCAACTGGTGGTAGATGTCCGGCACCGACACCGCGGCCAGTGGCGCCGCGGCGCGTGCATCGATCCCGGCCAGGTCGGTGAACCGAAAGGTGGGGCTGCGCAACGCGAATGCCAGTGCATTCCACGGCGGGGTGTGGGGTAGACCACGAAAGGTGTCGCGGCGGCCCGCACCGTCGATGAGTGGGTAGTCGTCCAGCGGCGTCAGCATCGACAGCGTGGGATCGACGCGGGTCAGTAGCGCCCGCAGGTTGTAGTACTGCCGGAAGAAGGCGTGGAAGCCGCGGTTCATCCCGACTTCGACGCCGTCGTGTTGCTCGGTCCAGCCGCCGACCCGCCCACCGAGATATCGTTCGCGTTCGACGAGGTCGACGCCGACGCCGCGTTCAGCCAGGCCGGTCGCGGCGGCCAAGCCGGCGATGCCACCGCCCACGACAACAACCCGTGGTTGCGACGACAGCGCTGCGGCACTCGGCTGGCCCTGCCGTGCCGGCAGCGTGTGGCGTTTGCGGTCGGTCATCGCGGCGCATCCCCGAGGAAGGTGTGCGCGATGTTGGTTTCCCATCCAGGCATGGTCTCGCTGTGTACCCCGGTGAAACCCGCGTCACGCAACCGTCGGCGGAATTGCTTTGCGCCGTCAAAGGTCAACACGCTGCGCCACAGATGCCGATACAGCGTTGCGTCGCCGGTCTGCCGCTTGCCGGAGGGGATGATGATGCCCCAACAGACCGCGTGCCACACCGTGGTGGCCAACCGGGAATCGCGCACCGAATAGTCGTGCACGGCCAGCGTGGCGCCGGGAGCCAAAAGTTCGCGCAGCGACCGCAACTGAGTGTCCGGGTCGGCAAGATTGCGGATCAGGTACGCGGCAAGGATGCCGTCGAACGGGCCCGCGACGCCGTTGTCGGCGAGCGCCTCGACGGGGGAGTGCACGAACCGTACCGACGCGGGCCACGACTTGGCCTGCGCTTCGTCGAGCATTCCCCGTGACGCGTCGATCGCGATGATCTCGGCCTGCGGTGCCACGCTCAGCAAAGCGGCCGTCGACGCGCCGGTGCCGCAGCCCGCATCCAACAGGCGCAGCCCTCGACCGTGGTCGGGCAGGCGCAGTCGGCGTGCCGAAAGCGCAAGGTGCTCATGGTATCCGGGGCTTGCGCCGACGAGGCGGTCGTAGGCCGGCGCGCCGGTGTCGAAAGCGGCGGGCACGTCGGCGCGGGGCAGACCGGTGTTACCGACGCTCACGTTGCCGCTCCCACAACAGCAGCACGGCGGTCACCAGTGCGAAACCGAACAGAAAGTCTTCGATCGGGATGTCGAACGGGAACCGGACGCCGAGGGTCTGCCGGTTGTCGTACACCACGATCGGGGCGCTCAGCTTGGTCAGCCAGCCATCGGTCAGGATCTGGAAGCCGATGACGATCAGCATCGACAGCCAATAGGCCGGACGCCGAAACAGCCCGGTGCGCAACGCCGTCAACTCCAGTGCCCAGACGATGAGTACCGATACCACGGCAGGGATGGTGTAGCCGAGCCCGTTCATCCGCGCCGCTCCTCTTGCCATTCCGGGATCGCACTGCACTGCTTATCGTCGCCGGCGGTCATGGGCGGTTGAACCTTTCGAGGATGGCGCTTACCGCGTTGTAGGTCAGCAAGGCGCACAACGGAATCACCAGAAAGAACAGAACTTCCTCGACCGGCATCTGGAACGGGATGGTCATCCCGGTGATGTAGTCGCGGTTGTACGTCCAGATGTGTGCCCAGATCGCCACCTCGTCCCAGAGTACGAACACCGCGGCGACGGGCAACACCGCACGAGCCGCCCGCCATGCCTGACGGTAGACGCCGGGTCGAAAGATCTCCAGTGGCAAGGTGATCGCGAGGCATGCGGCCAGCACGATGAGGTATTGCCATCGATCCATTACGCCGCACCGGCCGGGTGGGTCAGCCGAGCCCGCCACGACCGCAGCAGGCCTGCGGCAGCCACCCGTAACCGTCGCCCATTGCCTACCGTCGCGCGCTGCGTGAACACCGCGAAGTCGCTGTGCTCGATGCGGTTGAGAATGTCGGCATACAGGGTCAGCGCCGTGTCCACGCAGGGCCGGGACCGCGGCGCCAGCAGGTCGACACCGCCTGCAGCGTAGCGGTAGACCTGGCGGGCCACCTCGTGCTGCTCGACGAGCGCGTTGTGCACCCGGCGATCGGTCCGCCGATGGGTGTGGCACCAGATCAGCAACTCGCGGTCGACGTTGTGGGCGGCCAATTCGTCGGCGGGCAGGTACACCCGTTGACGGACCAGGTCTTCGTCGATGTCCCGCAAGAAGTTGGTGAGCTGGAAGGCCCGGCCGAGCGCCGCCGCGTACGGCGCGGCCTCGTCGTGCGGGCCGGTCGTTCCCAGGATCGGAAGTAGTTGCAGTCCAATCGCTTCCGCGGAGCCCTTCATGTACAGGTTGAGTGCATCGCGATCGGGATAGTCGGTGATCGTCAGATCCATCCGCATGGACGTCAGGAAGTCGTCGAACAGCTCGTCTTGGATGCCATAGCGCCGCGCGGTGTGCTCGACGGCCGCGAGGACCGGATTGTCCGGATGCTCGTGGTGGGCGAAGAACTGATCGGACAGTTTCCGCAGCCGAGCCGCCCTACTCGCCACGTCCTGGCTCGGGTCGAAATCATCGAGGATGTCATCGGCGTACCGGGCAAAGCCGTACAGCGCGTGCACCGGCGGGCGTTGGTCGGGCGCGAGCAATCTGGTGGCCAGGAAGAAGGTGCGGCCGTGCGCGGCGTTCAGGGTGCGGCACTGCCGATACGCCCCGCGCAGCGCCGGGTCGTCGATCCCTGCGGCGCTGAGTTCGGTGCGGATCATGCCTGGCCCGCTTTCTCCACCACCGTGGGCGCCGCCCGATCGACGATGCCGGTGATGCGGTCGGCGGCCAGCCGCCCGGAGATCATCGCGGTGGGCACTCCGACGCCGGGCACGGTTGACGATCCGGCCAGCACGGCGTTGGCGATGCCGCGGACCATGTTGGCCGGACGGAACGGCCCGGTCTGCGCAAAGGTGTGGGCCAGGGCGAACGGGGTGCCTGCGACCATACCCTGGCGGGCCCAGTCTTCGGGGTTGACCACGTGCAGCACTTCGGCGCCGTCCCGAAGACCCGGAATCAGTCGTGCTCCAACAATATCCATCAATTGCTCGGTGTAGCTGTCGCCGACACGCGACCAGTCGACCAACCCGCGATCGAGGTTCGGCGCCGGTGCGAGCACGTAGAACAGGTCGTGATCGGGTGGGGCCAGGCTCGGGTCGCTGGCGGTCGGGTTGGTGATGAGCAATGACGGGTCTCGCATCAGCCTGCCGTCCCGGATGATGTCGGTGAAAGTCTGATCCCACTCACCGCCGAACACGATATTGTGGTGCGCCAGAGCGGGATTGGCCGACGGCGCGCGGCGCCGGCCGATATGGGCGACGACGGCTGACGGCGCCGGCCGGAGCCGACCGGCACGCCGCGGCTCGCGGCCGAGCAGGGTGTAAGTCTGCGGCAGTTCGGTGGTCAAGATGACTGCGTCACAAGCGATGCGCTGATCCTGATCGGTGTGCACGGCGACCACCCGGTCGCCGGCTCGCTCGAGGCCGGTGACCGTCGAGCCGTAGACGAAGCGCACACCGGCATCGGTTGCGGCCGCGGCCAGCGCGTCGGGCAGTGCTCGCATACCGCCGCGGGGGAAGAAGACTCCGGCGATGGTGTCCATGTAGGCGATGACCGCGTAGACCGCCAAGGCCTGCCGTGGGGCCACACCCGCGTACAGCGACTGGAAGGTGAACACGCGCCGCAGTCGCGGGTCGCTGATGTGGCGACCGACCATGGTGTCCCACTTACGGAATCCGCCGATCGCCGCCAGGCGGGCCAAATGCGGATTGACCAGCGACAGCGGTGAATCGAAGTTCCTGGCGATGAATCCGTCGAACTCGGTGCGATACAACCGGGTCAGCCAGTCGCGCAGTTTGCGATAGCCCGCGGCCTGCTTGGCGTCGGCGAATTCTTCGATGGCAGCCGCCATCTGATCCGCGTCGCTGTACACGGCGAGGCTGCTGTCATCGGAGAACTGCGCGCGGTATGCCGGGTCGACGGGCATCAAATCCAAACGGGCAGAGGTACTTTCGCCGACGGCGGCGAACGTGTCGTCGATGATGTCGGGCATCGTCAGCACTGTCGGGCCGGTGTCGATGCGGTAGCCGTTGATGTCGAGTCGGCCCGCACGTCCACCGGGCCAACTTTCCCGCTCGACCAAAGTGACCTCGCGGCCGCGGCCGGCCAGATGCAGTGCCGCGGACAGGCCGGCCAAACCGGCGCCGACCACGACGACCCGACTGCTGGCACCTGGGACTGTCCGCATCATTCAGCACGCTCCGTGCACACGGCAGCCATGCTGGTCAGAGCGATCCGCACCGATTCGTCGATCGCAATCCGGTCGAGTTCCTCACATGCCGACGTGACACGATCGTCGATGGTGTCTTCGATCCACTGCACTGCACCCGTCTCGACGATCAGGTTCCGCCAGCGCTCGATCGCGCAGGTGTCGAGCTCGTGGGTGTTCATCAACTCCGCGAACTGCGCGCGGGTCGGCGCATCGGCGAGATGGTGCGCGGCGATGACGACGCTGGTGGCCTTGCGTTCAATGAGGTCCTGCCCGTTGGGTTTTCCGGTGACGGTCGCGGCGCCGAACACCCCCAGCATGTCGTCGCGCAGCTGGAACGCCTCGCCCACCGCTTCGCCGTACCGGCCCAGCCCGGCGACAGTACGGTCGCCGCAGCCGCTCATTGCCGCACCGATCTCCAGCGGCCGACGCACGGTGTAGTTGCCCGACTTGCGCCGTGCCACCTCCAACACCGCCGAGATCGACGGCAGGTCGCGGACGTCGTTGGCGAGATCGGCGAACTGGCCCATTGCCAGCTCGGCCCGCATCGCGTCGTAGCGCGGCCATGTCTGCTGGAGACGCCGATGCTCGATGCCGCTCTCCCGGAGCATCTGTTCAGCCCAGATCAGGCAGAGATCGCCCAGCAGGATCGCCGCAGATTCGCCGAAGCGGTCAGCTGGCCCGGACAGCTTCCGCTGCCGATGCCATCGGCTGAACTGGACGTGCGCGGCGGGCCGGCCGCGCCGCGACAACGACGCATCCATCACGTCGTCTTGCAGCAGCGCGAAGGCATGCAACAGTTCGAGGCTGGCGGATGCGAACAGGGCGTCGTCGCTGTTCGCTTCTCCGGCAAGCCATCCCAGGTACATGAATGTCGAGCGCAGGCATTTGCCGCCGGCCACGAAGTTGACCAGGATGTCGCCGGCGATCTCCATACCCGACGCGTCGAGATCCGCGGCACATCGGTCGGCGACGAATTCGGTGACGTAAGTCAGCACCTCGCGGCGCAACTCGATTCGCCATACGTCGAACTGCGCGGGATCGGACCAGGGTTCACGGTCCAGCCCGGCGGGCTCTGCGGATGGCGCCAGTGACAAAGCACGCACCTCGCTCACTGGAGTCCCTCTCGACGGACCGGGTCGCGACCAACCTGTACGGCTCAGGCTCACGCGCGATTACCTCCCTGATGAACAAGACAAACACGCCCGGCCTGGCCTGGCCAGGTTAACTTCACAAGATTAAAGTTTAACTTAGTGAACTTCTGGTCCGCTCGCCACAGCAGGCGCCTCGCCTACTGTGGGGTTCATGACAGCCGCCCAGCGGGAACGCGCCGCACTCGTCCAGACGATGACTGCCGTCGGCCCGCACGCCCCGACTCTGTGTGAGGGTTGGACGACCACGGATTTGGCGGCTCACCTGGTCGTTCGCGAACGCCGTCTGGACGCGACGCCGGGCATCATGCTGCCTTTTCTGGCCGGCTACACCGAGAAGGTGCAGGACAAGGTCGGCCGGTCGAACAGCTGGGACGAGCTGCTCGGGCTGGTGTCGTCCGGCCCGCCGATCTACTCACCGTTCAAACTGCTTGACCCGGTCGCGAACCTCGGTGAGATGTTCATTCATCACGAGGACGTCCGTCGAGCGGCAGCCGGCTGGAAACCTCGCGAGCTCGATTCGGGCACCGCGGGACTGTTGCGCCGCCAACTGGGACTGATGAGCCGGATGCTGCTCAACAAGTCACCCGCTCAGGTCATCTTGCGGACGCCGGCCGGCGAACAGATCGCCCGCGTCGGCCGCGGCGACACTGTCACGGTCACCGGCGAGCCGCAGGAACTGTTGCTGTTCGTGGTCGGCCGCGACGCCGTCCGCCTCGATTTCGACGGCGATCCGCAGGCGATCGCCGCGGTGCAGGCGGCGCCCCGCGGCCTCTAGCTGCGCCCCAGCAGGTGCCGCAGCGTCTGCTCCAGTTCGGGGCGGCGGAACCGGTGATCGACGTCCTGCAGTCGCGCGGGTAGCACCCGCTGGTTGGCCAGCGCGAGTTCGCGCGCACCCTGTTCACCGAGCAACACTTTCGGGCCCAGTGGCGGCACCGGCAACAGCGCGGGCCGGTGCAGCACGTGGGCCAGGATCCGGGTGTAGTCGACATTGCGGACCGGCTCGGCCGCGACTGCGTTGACGGGGCCGGACAGGTCGCCGTCCCACAGCGCACGGTGATAGATGTCGACGAGGTCGTCGATTCCTATCCAGGAGAACCACTGTCGCCCGCTGCCGAGTCGGCCGCCGAGGCCCGCAGTGAACAGCGGGCGCAGCAGTCGCAGCGTTCCGCCGGCGGGGGACTGCACGATCCCGGTCCGCACCTTCACCACGCGCACGCCGGCTTCTGCGGCCGGCGAGGTGGCACGCTCCCATTCGTCAACGACGGCGGCCAGGAAGCCGTCACCGCGTTCGCTTTCTTCAGTCAGGGTCTCATCGCCGCGGTCGTAGCCGTAGTAGCCGATCGCCGACGCGTTGACCAGCACCTTGGGCCCGTCGACCGAGGTGGCGATCAGCTCGGCCAATCGGCGGGTGGGACCGATCCGGCTGTCCAGGACTGCGGCCCGGTGTTCGTCGGTGAAGCGGCCCGCGATCGACTCGCCTGCCAGGTGGATGACGGCGTCGACGCCGGCCAGCAGCCCTGGATCAGGATCGTCTGGGCTCCATTGCCGCTCATCGGGTTTGGTGGCCGAATGCCGCACCAGACGGATCACGTGATGGCCCCCGGTGGACAGGAACGCGGTCAGCTGAGCGCCGACGAGTCCGGAGGATCCGGTGATAGCGACCGTCAGCTGCCGCAGTCCCCGTGCGGCCGCGTGCCGGTGCGCGGCGATGTCGTCGGCTAACTGGCGGTGTCGGTAGTCGAACATCGACCGCAGTGCCCTCGCCGGAACCGGCGTGTCGACGCGGTCGATCACCCGCGTCCGCTCGCCGTCTACTTCTTCGAAGTCGTGAGTATGGCGCCACCGCAACGCCAGTCCGAGCGGCAATGAAGCCAGCCCATCGGTGCCGATCGCATCCACGAACCGGCGCGGCGGGTCGTAGTCGTCGGGTTGGTGGTCGGCGACCCAGCGCAGACCGCCCGGCAAGCCGAGTTCAGCCCGGCCGTTTTCCAGTGAGTCCGCTTCGGCCACGATCCGCCCCGGCTGCCACGGCGGCGAGAGCCGGCTGAACGCGCCAGGTCGGGTGTGCCAGTCGAACACCTCGTAGATGGGTGCGTCGATCACGGTCGAATACTCAAGGCCCATGGGGCCGACGGTACCTTCGTACCGATATATGGCGGGGGTTACCGGTCGGGCAGCGCGTGCTCGACGATGGGCAGCCGCGGCAGCGGCTGGCGTTCGCGACGCTTGGCCGCCAGGTACACCTGGGCCGTCTCGTCGGCGACCGTCTGCCAGTCGAAAGCAGAGGTCAGGCGTTCCCGTGCAGCCTTGGCCCGGCGCTGTGCGGCGGCCGGATCGTCGAGCACCGCGATGACCGCCTTGGCCAGCCTCGCCACATCGCGCGGCGGGTACGACATGCCGGTTTCACCGTCGATCACGGCCTCGCCCAGGCCACCGATGTTCGACGTCACCAGCGGGGTGCCTGCGGCCGCGGCTTCCAGCGCGGCGAGCCCGAACGGTTCGTAGTGGCTGGGCAGCACCGCAGCGTCAGCGCGATGCAACGCCGCCAACAAGTCGTCGTGATCGAGTCGTCCGACGAACTGAGTTGCCTTGAGCACCTTGTGTTTACGGGCTTGCTCCACGAGCCAGTCCTGCTGGGTTCCTTCGCCTGCGACGGTCAGGGTGGCGCCGGGGTGGGCCCGCCTGATCCGCGGCAGCGCCGCGATCGCCTCGTGCACGCCCTTCTCGTACTCCAGTCGGCCGACGTAGAGCAGTTCCGGCGGTCCGGTGCGCGCCTTGCGACGAGCGAACGGCCAGCGCGCCGCCTCGATGCCATTGCGGATCACGGTGGTGTCGGACAGCTCTGGTCCGAACAGATCGTTGATCTCATCGCTCATCGACGCCGAACAGGCGATCAGCGAATCGGATTCGCGCACCAGCCATGATTCGACCGCATGGACCTGCCTGCTCAGCGATCCGGCGACCCAGCCGGAATGACGGCCGGCCTCAGTCGCGTGGATCGTGGAAATCATTGGCACGTCGTAGAATTCGGCAAGGGCGATCGCGGGGTGGGCCACCAGCCAGTCGTGTGCGTGCACCACATCGGGCCGCCACGGCTGGTCGCTGTTGCGTTCTTTCAGCGTCAATCCCGCGCGGACCATCGCGTGGCCCATCGCCAACGTCCACGCCATCATGTCGGTGCCGAAGGTGAACTCGTGCGGGTCCTGCGCGGCGGCCACGACGCGGACGTTCTCGCTGATTTCATCGGAGGACGGATGGGTGCTCGGGTCGGTGCCGGTCGGGCGCCGCGACAACACCACGATGTCGTGGCCGGCATCGGCGAGCGCCGTCGACAGGTGATGCACGTGCCTGCCGAGCCCGCCGATCACCACCGGCGGGTACTCCCAGGACACCATCAGGATTTTCATCGCGGCAGCCTCCGTGCGTCCAGCGCACCGAACAGGCCGTCGGCCCGATTCCAGCCCTCGGCCAGTCGTTGGGCCGCTTCCCGACGCCCCGACGCCAGCGTCGCGGCGATCTCGCGGGTGGCGTGGGCGTGCAGATGCGCTCGGTAGCGAGCGTAGTCGGCGGCGGAGTCCTTGCTCACCATGAACGGCCAGTCGCTGGACACTGTGAGCAGAGTCTCGCGCAGGATCTGGTCGGCGACATGGTCGCGAGGGGTCGGCCCGTCCAGCGACGCGTTCTGGGCCAGTGCCTTGTCGACGGTGGATAACGCGGTGTCGACCACTTCGGCATTCAACTGCACCAGGTCGGCGACTTTCTCGCCGGCCCACACCTGCCAATCCTTGCCGGAACCCCAAGAGCTGGGCGGCAATTCGACGGCGTCGCCGACGAGTCCCTCGCCGATGGCGTCGCTCAGTGTGCCGATCCGCACGCCGGCTTCCGGTAGCGCCCGCAGCACCCGTTCCAGCCACACCGGACCCTCATACCACCAGTGGCCGAAGAGTTCGGTGTCGAAGGCGGCGACGACGTGCGCGGGGCGGTCGATCCGCTCGGACTCTGCCAGCAGTCGGGCGCGGACGACGTCGACGAAATCTGCGACATGCGAATCGATTGCGCGATCGGCACGCTCGGGATCGTAGGGCGCCTTTTTATCCGATGGCACGTTGCGTCCGGTGACGCGGGCCGCCTTCAGGCCGGTGCGGTGGTCGTAGGTGTGGAAGTCGCGGTAGGCGGCGTGGCCGGGGTAGCCCGATTTCGGTGACCACACCCGGTAGCTGACCTGCAGGTCGCGCCCGAAGGCGACGACGCTGGAATCGCCGACCGGCCGACCCAGTGCGGTGTCGCCATGCAGCGACGGCCCGTCGACCATGAAGTGGCCGACGCCGGCCGCGGCGTAGTGATGTTCCATCCCTGGGGCGTAAGCGCATTCGGGCGCCCAGATCCCGGTCGGTGTGTGCGCCAACCGCTGTCGGGCGTCAGCCAGCCCCTCGCGTAGGGCGAACTCGCGCAGTCGCGGCGTCAGCAGCGGCTGGAACGGATGCGCGAGAGGACCGCCCAGCAACTCGACGGTGCCCGCGTCGAGCAGGCTGCGCAGCAGTGGGCTCGCGCCGTGACGCCAGTGCGTGGTGAAATCCTCCAGCGCCTGACCGGTTTCGGCGAATTCACGAATACCGAACGCGTGCAAAGGGTCTGAAGTCTGGAAGCTGGCCGCCTCTGCGGCACGCAGCTGCCAGTTCGCCAACCAGTGGTGCATGCCGTCAAGGCAGTAGGGATCGTCGAGTTGCGCCATCACCACCGGCGTCACGCCCAGGGTGATCAGCCGATGCCGGTCCTCGTCGGCCAATCGGCGCAGCACCCGCAGCAGCGGTAGATACGAGGCAGCCCACGACTGATACAGCCATTCCTCGCCCACCGGCCAACGACCGTGGTGGGCCAGCCACGGCAAGTGGGTGTGCAGCACCAGGGTGAACATCCCAGGCGCCGCGTTTTTGGTCGCAGTCACGGACGCACCGCGATCGCCACCAAGTCCAGGCTGTCGTCGATGTGGCGTGCGTCGTGCGCTGTGGTCTCGACGATGTCGAAATCCGCGGCCGTGACGGCGGCGACATCGGCCAGCAGGTCCGCCGGCCAGGGCGCATCGGCGACGGCGCGGGCGATCTGGGCCTCGATGATCGAGCCGCCATGCCGGGCGTCCATCTCAGCGAGCCGCCGGCCGTGAAACACGCCGCTCATCGACAGCGAGCCGAAACCGGCGTCCACCAAGAGCTCGGTCAGCTCGTCGGCGTTCAGCTCACGGGTGTGAAACGGATTGATCGGGGTGTCGCTGCCCGGCGTGAAGGTGATCCGGTTGGGGGTCGACACCATCAGCAGCCCACCAGGTCGCAGCACCCGGGCGCACTCGATGACAAAGCGGGGCTGATCCCACAAATGCTCGATCACCTGGAAGTTGACCACAACGTCGACCGATCCGTCGGGCAGCGGCAGCTCGGTCAGGTTGGCGTGCCTGACCTCGACCCGTGGGTAGCGGGCCCGAACGTGTGCGACGGTCGCCTCGTCGTAGTCCAGCGCGGTCACCTTTGCGGCGACTCCGGCGATCAGGTCGGCGCCGTAACCTTCGCCACAGCCGGCCTCGAGCACGTCGCGACCCGCGCAGAGCTGCGCCAGCTGTTGGTAGGCCACCTCGTGGCGGCGAAACCAGTAATTCTCCACGTCGAGGCCCGGGATGGTGCGCTCACCGGTCAACGGCAGGGAGTCGTCGACAGTGGCGTGGGGAACGTCCGGGATGAATGCGCTCATTGCATAGGGAGGCTAACCCGTGAGGCGGGGTTCGCGAATGGTTCACCGTGGGTATCCCGGCTCACGGGTTGAGCCCTTTACCCGATCGCGAAGGCATGTGGGGGCAGAACCTGCAGGACGACCCGCTATGGTGTGAGGGCGAACCGGACTAAGTTACCAGCCAGTAACATGCGGGTGCGGGTCGCATTAAGACGTAACACCGGTTCTGCGGCTTGCGGCTGCAGGACTCACTCGAGGAGGACGAGCCACTCTCATGACGAACATCGTGGTCCTGATCAAGCAGGTCCCGGACACCTGGTCAGAGCGCAAACTTTCCGACGGCGACTGGACGCTGGACCGCGAGGCCGCCGACGCCGTGCTGGATGAGATCAACGAGCGCGCTGTCGAAGAAGCCTTGCTGATCCGGGAGAAAGAGGCCGCTGACGGTACCGAGGGATCGGTGACCGTTCTGACCGCCGGCCCGGAGCGCGCCACTGAGGCGATCCGCAAAGCGCTGTCGATGGGCGCCGACAAGGCCGTCCACCTTCTCGACGACGGGCTGCACGGCTCGGACGTCGTCCAGACCGGTTGGGCGCTGGCGCGCGCGCTGGGCACCATCGAAGGCACCGAGCTGGTCATCGCCGGCAACGAGGCCACCGACGGAACCGGCGGCGCGGTGCCGGCCATCATCGCCGAGTACCTCGGCCTGCCGCAGCTGACCCACCTGCGCAAGCTGTCGCTGGAAGGCGACAAGATCACCGGCGAGCGGGAGACCGACGACGGTCTGTTCACCATCGAAGCCACCTTGCCCGCCGTGGTGAGCGTCAACGAGAAGATCAACGAGCCGCGGTTCCCCTCCTTCAAAGGCATCATGGCCGCGAAGAAGAAGGAAGTCACCAAGCTCACGCTGGCCGAGATCGGTGTCGAGAGCGACGAGGTGGGCCTGGAGAACGCCGGCTCGAAGGTGCTGACGTCCACCCCCAAGCCGCCGAAGACGGCCGGCGAGAAGATCGCCGATGAGGGCGAGGGCGGGAACGACATCGCCAAGTACCTCGTCGGTCAGAAAATCATCTAAGACGTACTCCCTAGCTGAAAGACATCGAATAACTCATGGCTGAAGTATTGGTGCTCGTCGAGCACGCTGATGGTGATCTGAAGAAGGTCACTTCCGAATTGATCACTGCGGCAAGGGTTCTGGGGGAACCGGCCGCTGTCGTGGTGGGCAAGCCCGGCACTGCCGACTCGCTGGTCGACGGTCTGAAGGCGGCCGGTGCGGCCAAGATCTACGTGGCTGAGTCCGACACCGCGGAGAACTTCCTCATCACCCCGTCCGTCGACGTGCTCGCCGCGCTGGCCGAATCCGCCAGTCCGGCCGCCGTTCTGGCGGCCTCGAGCGCCGACGGCAAAGAGATCGCCGGTCGGCTTGCCGCCCGGATCGGTTCGGGTCTGCTGGTCGACGTGGTCGGTGTGGAGGAAGGCCCCAAGGGCATTCACTCCATCTTCGGTGGCGCGTTCACCGTCGAGGCGCAGGCCAACGGTGACACCCCGGTGATCACCGTGCGCGCCGGCGCGATCGACGCCGAGCCGTCCGACGGTGCAGGCGAAAAGGTCACCGTCGAGGTGCCCGACGCCGCCGAGAACGCCGCCAAGGTCACCTCGCGCGAGCCCGCCGTCACCGGCGACCGGCCGGAGCTGGCTGAGGCCACCATCGTGGTGTCAGGTGGTCGTGGTGTCGGCAGCGCCGACAAATTCAGCGTCGTCGAGGAGTTGGCCGACTCGCTGGGCGCCGCGGTCGGTGCGTCGCGTGCCGCGGTGGACTCCGGCTACTACCCGGGCCAGTTCCAGGTGGGCCAGACCGGTAAGACCGTCTCGCCGCAGCTCTACATCGCGCTCGGCATCTCCGGCGCGATCCAGCACCGCGCCGGCATGCAGACCTCGAAGACGATCGTCGCTGTCAACAAGGACGAAGAGGCGCCGATCTTCGAGATCGCCGACTACGGAATTGTCGGCGACCTGTTCAAGGTCGCGCCGCAGTTGACCGAAGCGGTCAAGACCCGCAAGGGCTGATCTGACGCAAAGGCCCCCGCACGCCAGGCGTGTCGGGGGCTTTTGCATTTCTCTAGCCTGGTCATATGAGCGATCCGCGCCACGAGCTCGCCAAGGTGGCCGACGATGGTGGTCCGGCGGCGGGCGCCGCCCGGACTGCGCTCAGCGACGGAGCAGCGGCCACCCGGCTACGCGCAGCCATCCTGGCTCTCGCGCGGCACCGCGGGCCGAAGTCCAGCATCTGCCCGTCCGACGCGGCCCGAGCCGTCGGCGGCGTGGACTGGCGCGACCTGAATGACGAGAGCCGCAGCATCGCAATGGACTTGGCGCGCGCCGGCGAGGTGGACATCACCCAGCGCGGTGAGTCCGTCGACCCGGACTCGTCGCTACGCGGACCCATCCGCATCCGGATGAAGTCCTGACGCCGCGTCAAGGTTTGAAAACCGGCGCAGCGGTGTACAAGTGGTTGCTAGTTGGATCCAGGAAAGGGCTCGATGATGAAGGCAATGGCGCCTGGCGCGATCGTGATCGCGGCACTCATGTTCAGCGGATGTTCAGCGTCACAGATCATCAATACCGGTGGTGACACCAAGTGCAAGGACTTCACGTCTCAGGACGAGAAGAAACAGAACGAAGAAATCAGCAAGATGCTTAAAGACAACAGCGGCGCTGACCCCGCGACTCTGCAGGTCACCGCGACCCGGATATCGGCCGCGACCTACTGCCAGACGCTTGGCAAGCCGGACAGCAAGATTTCCGAAGCGCCGCACGGCTGACCCGAAGCTGTTGTGCCGACGGCTTACTCGCCGTCGGCCTGCAGCACGACCATCGCCCGAGCGGCAACCTGAACCGGGTTGCCTGCGGTGATCGGTTGCCGGCTCTCCGCATCGTCCGTCGGAACAGAGGTGTCGACGACGGGCAGCCACGCTGTTCCGAAAGCCTCGGGCGGAAGGGTGAACTCGATCGGCTCGTGATGTGCGTTGAAGCACAGGAAGAATGAGTCGTCGGTCACCCGTTGGCCGCGGGCGTCGAGATCGGGGATGCCCAAACCGTTCAGGTAGACGGCGACGGATTTTCCGAAGCCCGAACCCCAGTCGTCGTCGTTCATCTCCGATCCGTCCGGCCTGAACCAGGAGATGTCGGGCTGTCCTTCGACACCCCGTCGGCGTACCGGCACCCCTTTGAAGAATCGACGCCGCCGAAATACCGGATGCGAGGCGCGCAACGCGGATACCGATTGGGTGAACTCCAGTAACTCGTCGTCGGCTTTGTCCCAGTGCACCCAGGTGATCTCGTTGTCCTGACAGAAGCCGTTGTTGTTGCCGTTCTGGGTGCGCCCGAGCTCGTCGCCGTGCGAGATCATCGGAACCCCTTGCGACAATAGGGTCGTCGCGAGGAAGTTGCGTTGCTGATGAGCGCGTAGTGCGTTGATCTCAGGATCGTCGCTCGGGCCTTCGACGCCGCAGTTCCATGACTGGTTGTTGCTCTCGCCGTCGTTGTTGTCTTCACCGTTGGCGTCGTTGTGTTTCTCGTTGTAGGACACCAGGTCGCGCAGGGTGAAGCCGTCGTGTGCGGTGACGAAATTGATCGACGCCACCGGGCGGCGTGCGGTGGACTCGTAAAGGTCGGCCGACCCGGTGATCCGGGACGCGAACTCGCCGAGCGTCGCCGCCTCCCCGCGCCAGTAGTCGCGGACGGTGTCGCGGAACTTGCCGTTCCACTCCGTCCACTGCGGCGGGAAGTTGCCGACCTGGTAGCCGCCGGGGCCGACGTCCCATGGCTCGGCGATCAGCTTGACCTGACTGACGACCGGATCCTGTTGCACCAGTTCGAAAAACGCCGACAACCGGTCGACGTCGTAGAACTCGCGGGCGAGCGTTGAGGCCAGGTCGAAGCGGAACCCGTCGACGTGCATCTCGGTGACCCAGTACCGCAGCGAATCCATGATCAGCTGCAGCGTGTGCGGATGCCCTACGTTCAGGCTGTTGCCGGTTCCGGTGTAGTCCATGTAGTACTGCTGGTCGTCGTCGACCAAGCGGTAGTAGGCGGCGTTGTCGACGCCGCGCATCGACAAGGTGGGGCCCAGATGGTTGCCCTCGGCGGTGTGGTTGTAGACCACGTCGAGGATCACTTCGATGTCCTCTTCGTGCAGGGCGCGGACCATCGTCTTGAACTCCTGCACCTGCCCGCCGGGCGTGGTGCTGGAGGCGTACTTGGAGTCGGGAGCCAGGAAGCCGATTGTGTTGTAGCCCCAGTAGTTTGACAGTCCTTTGTCCACCAGCGTGGAGTCGTTGGCGAAGTGGTGCACCGGCATCAGCTCGATCGCGGTGACGCCCAGGCTCTTGAGGTGCTCGATGATCACCGGGTGGGCGATGCCGGCGTAGGTGCCGCGCATCCGCTCGGGGATGTCCGGATGTAGTTGGGTCAGTCCCTTGACGTGTGCCTCGTAGACGACGGTGTCGGCGTATTCGTGGCCGGGCGGACGGTCGTTGCCCCAGTCGTAATACGGGTTGATCACCACCGACTTCGGCATGCGTGGTGCGGAGTCGTCGTCGTTGCGGCTGTCCGGGTCACCGAAGTTGTAGCTGAACAGCGCCTGGTGCCATTCGAAGTTGCCGTCGATCGCTTTCGCATACGGGTCGATCAGCAGTTTGTTCGGATTGCACCGTTGTCCGGCGCACGGATCGTAGGGCCCGTACACCCGGTAGCCGTAACGCTGACCCGGTTCGACGCCGGGCAGGAAACCGTGCCAGACGAATCCGTCCACCTCGTTGAGCCGCACCCTGGATTCGGTGCCCTCGGCGTCGAAGAGGCAGAGCTCCACCTTCTCGGCGACCTCGCTGAACACCGCGAAATTGGTGCCCGACCCGTCGTAGGTGGCGCCGAGCGGGTAGGCCTTGCCCGGCCACTGCTCAGTGTGGGCAGCCCGCGGCGGGTCGGCGGTTTCGGTCAAAGTGCCCTCATTCATCAGAGGGCCGCGTGGGCGCGACCCGACGTCAGGGTAGATACCCATCGGGCCGCGCGTCACACGTGGTGTGAATCTGGGCACAATGGGGGTGTGAAACCATGGCCGACCCCTGACAAGCCTGGACCGGACCAGGAGTCGGTCTGGGAATATCCGCGCCCGCCGCGGCTGGAGGAATTCGCCGGCTCGATCACGATCGAGTTGGGCGGCAGCACGATCGCATCGACCACTCGCGCCTGGCGGGTGCTGGAGACCAGCCACCCGCCCACGTATTACTTACCCGCTTCGGCCTTCGCCGTCGGGGTGCTGCGCCGCGCCGAAGGTGCATCGTGGTGCGAATGGAAAGGGCAGGCAACGTATTTCGACCTGGTGAGCGAACGTCGCGTGGCGCCACAGGCAGCGTGGACCTATCTCCAGCCCAGTCGCGACTTCGTGCCCATCACCGGAGCGCTTGCGGTGATGGCTGCCGCGGTGGACCGGTGCACGGTCAACGGCGAAGAGGTGACACCGCAGCCGGGAGGTTTCTACGGCGGCTGGGTCAACAGCTGGATTGTCGGCCCGTTCAAGGGAATTCCGGGTTCTTTTGCCTGGTGAGCCCTACGCCGAATCGGTCAGCATGGCGTCGATGCGCCGCAACGCGATCGTGCACACCGCCAGATAGGGTCCGGCCCACCACGGAACGCCGATGCTCATCCGCGCGCAGTCGCCGACCGGCTCGACACGATGATGCGTTGCCGGAATTCCCGCTACCTGCCATGCCCAGTGTCGGCCCGGCTCGAACTCGGTGACCACGAACGGCACGCTGAAGCCCACTGATGTCTGCACCGTGCCGGTGGTGTGCAACGCCAACTCGCTGTACGGATGATCAAGCCGCGCTCCGCGAACCGTCGGGCCCCATGCCGGCCACGCATCGAGGTCGACGAGAACATCCCACACCGCGGTCGCCGGCGCTGCGATCAGCCTTTCTACGGCGAACATCAGGGTGCGTGTCCGCCGAGGCGCCGCTGTTGCTCGACGACGTCGTCGAGGTCCTTGAGTCGTCGCATTCCGGCCAGCGGCTGGTTCATCCGTTGGTTGTTGGCAAGGTGTTTGGCGTTGCGGTCCAGAAACCACCAGTAGCCGCCGGTGAACGGGCACGCGTGATCGCCCACCCGTTCGGTGGGGCGATACCGGCAGTCGCCGCAGTAGTCGCTCATCCGATTGATGTAGGCGCCGCCGGAGGTGTACGGCTTCGTCGCCATCAATCCGCCGTCGGCGTGCTGGGACATGCCGACGACGTTGGCGACCATCACCCACTCGTAGCCGTCGACGAAGCAGCGATGGAACCAGTCGGTGACGGCTGACGGATTCCAGCCGCGCTGCAACGCGTAATTGGACAGCACCATCAGCCGCGGAATGTGGTGCACCCAGCCGTGATCGCGCACCTGTGCGAGGACATCTTTCAGGCAGTGCGCGTCGACGGCGTCGGCATCCAACTCGGCGAACCATTTCGGCACCCGGGCGTGGGCGTCCAGTGCGTTGCGGCGGCGGTAGCCCTTGCCGAAATGCCAGTAGACATGCCAGATGTAGTCACGCCAACCGATCAGCTGCCGAATGTAGCCCTCGACGCTGGCGATCGGCGCCTTGCCCGACCGGTAGGCATCTTCGGCCGCGTACGCGCAGTCCAACGGGTCGAGCAGACCGAGGTTCATCGGCGCTGACAACAGACTGTGCGCCATGAACCGGTCGCCGCTCAGCATGGCGTCTTCGTGAGGGCCGAAGTGCGGCAGCCGATCTCGTACGAACACCTTGAGGGCGGCCTCGGCTTCGGTTGCGGTGACGGCGAACTCGCGCGGGCCGTCACGGCCGACGAACGCGACCTCGCCATCGCGTTCCCAGCGGTCCAGATCCTCGCGGACCTGCTCGTCGATCTCGTCCTCGTCGGGTCGCCACGGCGGCGCGACACCCAGGTCGTCAGATTTGGGTGCCGGCTCACGGTTGTCGGCGTCGAAGTTCCAGCGGCCTTCGGCAGGCTGGTTGCCGTCCATCAGCAGGTCGAACCGGCGGCGCGCATCGCGGTAGAAATTCTCCAGCTTCAGGGTCTGGTGCACGTCGGCCCATTCGCTGAACGCCTCGCGGTCGGTGCAGAATCCGCGGGCGGGTAACACCTGGAGGTTCGGCATCGAGCGGACGAACCGATCAGCGGCCCAGGACGTGGGTTGGCACACGCTGAGCGGTTCGTCGAGCTGATCCAGCGCCTCCCGGTAGGTGCGGGTCTGCAGAAATGTGGCCTGATCGCCGAGCTCGGCCGCGCGATGGCGCAGTGCCGACAGCACCAGGTGCGCTTTGCGCCGGTGGTAGCGGTGCCGGTTGAATGCTGCCTGCGACTCGACCAGCAGCACCGGCTGGTTCGGCTCGTCCAGGAAATGCGGCCCGAGCTGGTCGGCGAAGCACCAGCGCCGGGTGTCAACACTCACCTGCCTGCCATACCCTTGCATGCAGATTCTGAATCAAGGAGCGCGATGACGGACGCGGTATCGGCACTGGGCGACGAGAAATTCGTGTCGCTGACGACGTTCAAGAAGAACGGCGACGCGGTGGCAACGCCGATGTGGATCGGACGCGACGGCGATCACCTTTTCTTCTGGACACCGGCCGACAGCTGGAAGGCCAAGCGAGCCAAGAACAATCCTCAGGTAGCGCTGACGCCATGCAGCCGCGGTGGCAAGGTCCGCGAGGGCGCGAGTCCCGTTCGCGGGCGTGGCCGAGGTGATCACCGAGCCCGCGACGGTTGCGCGACTGGCCGGGGTGATCCGCCGCAAGTACGGCTTCGAGTTCATCGTGGTGACGTTCATCGAGCGTGTGCTGGCGCGCGGAGCAAAGCCGCGGTTGGTTCTGCGGATCGCGCTGTCTAGTTGATCCGGCTGCTCGGCGCCGACTCTTTGATGTCGAGACCTTCGAGAGTGCCCGCCGAGCGCCAGGTGTCCAGGATGTCGGCGTATTCGGTTGGGCTGCCGAAGAAGAAGCTGTCCTGGTTGAGACGTGCCTCCGCGTGACCCTCGCGGTTGTAGTAGCCCGGCGTGCACGATTCCCGCCTGCCGGCGATGACGCTGGAGCGTTCCACAACGGTGTCGACCCACGCGCTTTCGGCGTCGGCGCCGGCTTCCAGTTCCGCAACACCGCGTTGTAGCGCCCAGGCGATCACCCAGGCGATGTGCCGAGACTGGGTGTCGATGAGGTAGGGGAAATTCACCGTGAAACCGGACTGGGCGATGCTTTCGATGAAGCAGTTCGGAAAGCCGTTGACGTGTACGCCGTGCAGCGAGCGCACGCCGTCAGCCCACTTGTCGGTGAGCGTCAGCCCGTCGCGGCCGATGATCTCGAAACCGGTGCGCTGCGAATAACTCGTCCCGACTTCGAAGCCGGTCGCGAAAACCAGGCAGTCCAAAGGGTATTCGACGTCGTCGACGACAACTCCGCTCGCGGTGATCTGCCCGACCCCGAGACCGTGGGTGTCGACCAGGCAGACGTTGTCGCGGTTGAACGCCTGCAGGTATTCGTCGTGGAAGCACGGCCGCTTGCAGTAGTAGCCGTACCACGGTTTGAGCGCCTCCGCGGTGGCGGCGTCGGTAACAACGGCTTCGACGCGGGTCCGGATCTCCTCCATCTTGGCGAAATCGGCCATCTCAGCGGCGTTCGGGCCGCCCTCATTGACGATCGGCATCTTCTTGGTCAGGCTGGTCCACGCGTCGTCGACCAGATCTTCATCTGATGTCCCTCCGGCAGTGAGGATTTGGAAGTTCTCCATCCGCCGTTGCTGCCAGCCGGGTGCCAGTGACGCGGCCCACTCCGGCTCGGTCGGCCGGTTGGCGCGCACGTCGACCGTCGACGGGGTGCGCTGAAAGACGAACAGCTGATGCACTGCCTCGGCCAACCGCGGAACGCACTGAATTGCCGTCGCACCGGTCCCGACGATCCCGACCCGCTTGTCCCACAGCTCGCTCAGATCCGCACCGGTGTACTCGTAGTCCCATCGACTGGTATGGAAGGTATGACCACTGAAGTTCGTGATGCCCTTGATGCCAGGCAGTTTGGGCTTCTGTAGATAGCCGTTGGCCATCGCGACGAACCGGGCGCGGATCTCGTCGCCGCGGTCGGTGGTGATCAGCCATCGGGAACTGTCGGCTTCCCAACGGATTTGCCGCACTTCGGTCTGCAGACACGCATCACGGTACAAGTCGAAGTGCTCAGCGATGCGACGGCAATGCGCGAAGATCTCAGGACCCTTGGCGTACTTCTCGGTCGGGATGTAGCCGAGTTCCTCCAAGAGCGGCATATAGACGTACGACTCGACGTCGCAGGCGATTCCGGGGTAGCGATTCCAGTACCAGGTCCCGCCCACGTCGGCGGCCTTGTCGATCAGCCGCACGTTCTCGACGCCGAGCTGCTTGCAGCGCGCCCCGATCAGCAGCCCGCCGAAGCCGGCGCCGACCACCGCGACGTCCACGAAATCGGCGATGGGCGCGCGGGTGAAGTCCGGATCGGCCCACGGGTCATCACCGAATCGGCTGAAGGCGCCGGAGATTTCCACGTATTGGGAGATGCCGTCGGAGCGCAGCCGACGCTGGCGTTCCTCGGCGTATTTGGTACGCAGCGCGTCGGGGTCGAACGGCGCTGCGCTGCTGCTAGACGTCACGGCTGAATAGTGAACCAATTTTGTCACCCAGGCAACGCCGGAACGCTGCCAATTGTTCGAATTGCCGCTGCGACATCGTCATCTAGCGTGCATGGACACGTTACGGCTCCGATGCCATTTAGCTGATCAACAACGCAACAGTGGCGCACATGAGCATTGAGTCCGTCCTCATACCCGCAGAGAAGCCTGTCCCGGGGACCCGTTCGTCCGCCGAGCCCCGCTACTCGCTGTTGCTGTCCACCGACCCTGTGCACATCGAGGCCGCCCAGCGGCTTCGGTACGACGTCTTCAGCAGCGAGCCGGGATTCGCGCTGACCGGCGACGACGCCGGCCTCGACGTCGACCGCTTCGACGAGCACTGCGACCACCTGTTGGTTCGCGAAGAGAATTCCGGCGAGATGGTGGGTTGCTACCGAATGCTGTCGCCGGGCGGCGCCGTGGCCGCCGGAGGTCTCTACACCGCAACAGAATTCAACATCGCTGCGCTGGATTCGCTGCGGCCGTCGATGGTCGAGATGGGGCGCGCGGTCGTGCACAACGACCATCGCAACGGCGCCGTCGTGCTGCTGATGTGGGCGGGCATCCTTGCCTACCTCGATCAGTGCGACTACGACTACGTCACTGGTTGCGTGTCGGTGCCCGTGCACAGCGACGCGAATGACGGCGAACCGCCGGGCACCCAGATCCGCGGTGTTCGGGACTTCGTGTTGCGGCGCCATCCAGCGCCGGCCGACTACCGGGTGCATCCGCACCGGCCGGTGATCATCGACGGGCGCACCCTCGACGAGATCCCACCGCCGGCACGGCCGGTGATACCGCCGCTGATGCGCGGCTACCTGCGGCTCGGCGCACGGGTGTGTGGGGAGCCTGCCCACGACCCCGAGTTCGGCGTGGGCGATTTCCCGGCGCTGCTGGACAAGCGCCAAGCCGACACCCGCTACCTGCGCCGACTCCGGTCGATATCGATGGCCACCGACGCGGCAAGCAAGGTCGCCTGATGAACCGTCCGGCGGTGCTTGCCCACGCCTGGCTGCCGCGGGCAACCTGCGACACCCAATGCCTGCACGCCGGCGGCTCGACAACGTCTCGGCGGGTATTCGTCGCACTGCGGGTTGCGCGGCGGATCGGCGTGCTGTTGCTGTTGTCGCCCGCGCTACCGTTGCTGACCGTGGTGCTGCCGGGCTGGTCGAAGGCCCGAAAGATCTACTGCCGGATGCTGCTGTTGTGCCTCGGCGTCCGAATCACGTTGTCCGGCGGTCCGATTCGCAACCTACCTGGCGTGCTGGTGGTCAGCGACCACATGTCCTGGCTGGACATCCTGACCATCGGCGCGGTGCTGCCGTCGGGCCGTTGGCGGGCGTCACCCTTGTCATTCGTCGCGCGCGCCGATGTCGCGGTCGCCGCCGCCGTGCGGATGATGGCGAGCATCGTCAAGGTCATCCCGATCGAGCGGGCCAGCCTGCGGCAGCTGCCCGACGTGGTCGCCACCGTCGCCGCCCGGCTTTATGCCGGTCACACGGTGGTGGCGTTCCCCGAGGGCACCACGTGGTGTGGCTTCTCAGGGCATTCACACCAGGGCTCGGGCCCGTTCTATCCGGCGATGTTCCAGGCGGCCGTCGACACCGGTCGGCCCGTCCAGCCGCTACGGCTGCGCTACCGGCACCGCGACGGCCGAGTTTCGACGGTCCCGGCCTTCATCGGCGACGACACGTTGTTGCGCTCGATCGGGCGATTGATGGTCGCTCGCCGCACGGTGGCCTGCATCTACGTCGAATCGCTGCAACTGCCTGGCGGGGATCGGCGAGAGCTGGCCCGTCGCTGCCAGGCGGTGATACGCGCCACCCCCGCGCCGAAACCAGATCACGGGCAGCGCCCGTCCGTGCTGGCGTCCTGACCGGCGCAGGGGCTGATTGCTGGGTGGGGCTCAATTGCCCAGCTCCTCCCCGGTCCGCTCCGCGGGCCGCATCGTCGCTGGGCGTCGGTATCCTGGGCAGGTCATGGCCTACCTGGATCACGCCGCCACCTCCCCGATGCACCCCGCTGCCGTCGAGGCGATGACGGCCGTTCTGAGCACCGTCGGCAACGCCTCGTCGCTGCACACCGCCGGTCGGGCCGCTCGTCGTCGCATGGAGGAATCCCGCGAGCTGATCGGGGACAAGCTCGGTGCGCGCCCGTCCGAGGTGATCTTCACCGCCGGCGGGACCGAGAGCGACAACCTGGCCGTCAAGGGCATCTACTGGGCGCGGCGCGACGCCGAGCCGCGCCACCGCCGGATCATCACCACCGCGGTGGAACACCACGCCGTGCTCGATGCGGTGAATTGGCTCGCCGAACACGAAGACGCTGAGGTGACCTGGCTGCCCACCGCCGCCGACGGCTCGGTATCCGGCGCCGCGTTGCGCGAGGCACTGGAACGCCACGACGATGTCGCGCTGGTCTCGGTGATGTGGGCCAACAATGAGGTCGGCACCGTCATGCCAATCGACGAACTCGCCGCCATCGCCGCCGAATTCGAGGTGCCGATGCACAGCGACGCGGTGCAGGCAGTGGGGCAGTTACCGATCGCGTTCGCGGCCAGCCAGCTGTCCGCGATGAGCGTGGCGGCCCACAAGTTCGGCGGACCGCCCGGCGCCGGCGCACTGTTGCTTCGCCGCGACGTCGGCTGCATGCCGTTGTCACACGGCGGCGGCCAGGAACGCGACATCCGTTCCGGCACACCCGATGTTGCGGGCGCGGTCGGGATGGCCACCGCGATGCGGTTTGCCGTCGATGGGCTCGAGGCCAACAGCACGCGGCTGCGGCAACTGCGCGACCGTCTGATCGACGGGGTGCTGACGGGCATCGAGGACACCCGGCTCAACGGCGCGACCGGCGCCCGACGGCTACCGGGTAACGCGCACTTCACCTTCGACGGCTGCGAAGGCGATGCATTGCTGATGTTGTTGGACGCCAATGGAATCGAATGCTCGACCGGTTCGGCGTGTACGGCCGGGGTTGCGCAGCCGTCACATGTGTTGCTCGCGATGGGTGCCGATGCCGCCAGCGCACGCGGGTCGCTGCGACTGTCACTGGGCCACACCAGTGTCGAAGCCGATGTCGACGCGGCGCTGCGGGTGTTGCCGGGCGCCGTCGCTCGTGCGCGGCAGGCTGCGCTGGCGACTGCGGGGGTGGCCCGGTGAAGGTTCTCGCCGCGATGAGCGGCGGCGTCGACTCGTCGGTGGCTGCTGCCCGCATGGTGGACGCCGGACACGACGTGGTCGGCGTGCACCTGGCCCTGTCGCATGCACCGGGCACATTGCGCACCGGCTCGCGAGGCTGCTGTTCCAAAGAGGACGCCGGCGACGCCCGCCGCGTAGCTGACGTGCTCGGAATCCCTTTCTACGTCTGGGATTTCGCCGACAGGTTCAAAGAAGACGTGATCGACGACTTCGTGTCGTCCTACGCCAGGGGCGAAACGCCGAACCCGTGTGTCCGGTGCAACGAGCGGATCAAGTTCTCCGCATTGGCTGCACGCGCGCTGGCACTCGATTTCGACGCCGTCGCCACCGGGCACTACGCCCGGCTGTCGGACGGACGGCTGCGTCGCGCCGTCGACCAGGGCAAGGACCAGTCCTACGTGCTCGCGGTGCTGACCGCCGACCAACTGCGCCACGCCGCGTTCCCCATCGGCGACACCCCGAAGTCGCTGATCCGCGCCGAAGCGGCCGACCGGGGCCTGTCGGTCGCCGAGAAGCCGGACAGTCACGACATCTGCTTCATCCCGTCCGGCAACACGCAGGCCTTCCTCGGCGAACGGATCGGAGTGCGCCGCGGCTCGGTGATCGACCAGAGCGGTGCTGTGCTGGCCACCCATGACGGTGTGCACGGATTCACCGTCGGGCAACGCAAGGGACTCGGCATCGCCGGGCCAGGCCCGGACGGCCGGCCGCGCTACGTCACCGGGATCGACGCCGAGAGCGGCAACGTTCATGTCGGCGCAGCGACTGACCTCGACGTGCGGCAGCTGACCGGCCGTCAGCCGGTGTTCACCGCAGGCACCGCGCCCAGCGGACCCGTCGAGTGCGCCGTGCAGGTGCGGGCCCATGGCGAGACTGTCGACGCGGTCGCCGAGCTGACGGATGGCGAGCTTGCGGTCCGCCTGCGCAGCCCACTGCGTGGTGTGGCTCCAGGGCAGACGCTGGTGCTCTACCGGCCCGATCCGGCCGGCGACGAAGTGCTCGGCAGCGCCACCATCGTCTCGTCAGCGAGCTAGCCCGGCACATTGGCGGCGATGTTGGTGATCACCAGCGCGGGCACCGACTCCGGAAAGCCGCAGAACGTGACCTCGACCATCACCACGGCCTTCTGCAGGTAATTACGTCCGCAGTCGCCGGGACGGGTCTCCAGCGACCGCTCGTCGGAACTCCAGGAGCCGACATAGCCCCGCCCGGCTGAGCTGTCAGCGCAGCTGCGGACGGCTGTGACCAGCGCATCGAATGCGTGATGCGCGGTCCCGGCATCGCGGTAGGCGGCGGCGCCCTCCGATATCAGCCCGCCGCGCGGCGGGTACTGGAACGTCGTTTTGTGGAACGCCTCGATGTCGGGCCCGAAGGTGGCGGTGTCGGCGTAGACGAACCGGCATTGCGGTGGCGCGATCTTGGCGAGCGTGTCGATGTCCACCGGCGACCTGCCGTCCATCGACGGTATGATGGTCAGACGTTCATCGGCGCCGGTGAGGGCCTGCATCCGGGACTGGTCCAGCAACACCCGGTCGACGTCGATACCGGAGAAGATCGGCCCGGCGCCGAACCCCGGCACGGCGGCGCCGTCCACCGTGCGGGCACATGCCGCAGCCAGTAGTGCCGCGGCACACAGCATCAGTCGGCGGGCAATCATCTTGACCTGAGCGTAATCGCGCTGACCTGCCCTGGCAGGGCTCGTGCATACCCCCATCGAATACGGTTGGCCGGTGAGCGTTTTCGCAGCAGCCACCGGCACCGGATCATGGCCGGGCACCGCCGCACGGCATGCAGCCGAGGTCGTCGTCGGCGAACTCGGTGCGGCGCTGGCGCATCTGGTCGAACTGCCGGCCAGGGGAGTCGGCGCCGACATCATCGGGCGGGCCGGTGCGCTGCTGATCGACGTCGCCATCGACACGGTGCCGCGCGGGTACCGGGTGGCGTCGCGACCCGGTGCGGTGGCGCGACGAGCGGCCAGCCTGCTCGACGAAGACATCGATGCGCTGGAAGAGGCGTGGGAGATCGCGGGTTTGCGGGGCAGCGGGCGACCCGTCAAAGTCCAGGCGCCGGGACCCATCACGCTGACCGCGCAGTTGGAGCTGTCCAACGGTCACCGCGCGATCACCGACTCCGGCGCCATCAAGGACATCACCGCGTCGCTGGCCGAAGGCGTCGCCACCCACCGGGCTTCGGTGTCACGTCGACTCGACACCCCGGTGGTTGTGCAGTTCGACGAGCCGTTGCTGCCGGCAGCGATCGCCGGTCATCTGGCCGGCGTGACATCGCTGAGCCCGGTGGCCGCGATCGACGAGACACTGGCCACCTCGATGCTGGACACCTGCGCGGCCGCGGCGGCCGCCGAAGTGTCGGTGCATTGCTGCGCCGCTGGACTACCATGGAAAGTGTTGCAGCGAAGCATGATTGGCGCTCTATCGGTCGATGCGGGAACGCTGGAGACTGCTGATTTGGAGGCCATTGCAGAGTTCGTCGACTCAGGACGATGTCTCGTCCTCGGTGTCGTCTCGTCGAGCGCGCCGACGCGGCGGCCGGCGGTCGAAGAGGTGGCCGGCGCCGTCGTCGCCGTCACCGACCGGCTCGGCTTCGGGCGGTCGGCGCTGCGCGATCGCATTGGCGTGACCCCGGCCTGCGGCCTGGCTGCCGCGACTCCACAGTGGGCGCGCACCGCCATCGAGCTGGCCAGGCAAGCGGCCGAGGCCTTCGCCACGGAACCGGACGCTATCTGAGCTCTTCGCTTGTCCGGCAACGTGTTTCGACAATCGCATCACGTGTGGCCCGCTGTCATTCTTGCAGTTCCTATACGCTGGTCGTTCAGGGGGAGAACACGACCGAATGTGGGGGTTTGACGTGAACGCAGCAACTGATCGCCGGCGCGCGATCCTGGCGGCGGGATTGACAGCATTAGGGCTCACCGCGACGGTGTTCCTGGTCCGGTCTCCGGTGCTGCCGACGGCGAGCGGGACGATGGCGAGCGCCATTCCCGCGCCGACGGTCGACGAACCGGCGTCAGGACGCCCGAAGACCGAGACCGCGGTGCTGGCCGGTGGCTGCTTCTGGGGTGTCCAAGGCGTCTACCAGCACGTCAAGGGCGTCACGGCGGCTCAGTCCGGATACGCCGGCGGCGACGCCGCGACGGCTAACTACGACGCTGTCACAACCGAGACCACCGGGCACGCCGAGTCGGTGCGCATCACCTACGACCCGACTCAGATCACCTACGGCCAGCTGCTGCAGGTCTTCTTCGGCGTCGTGCAAGATCCGACCGAACTGAACTATCAGGGCCCCGACGTGGGCCCGTCGTACCGTTCGGTGATCTTTGCTCAAGACGACAACCAGCGGAAGATCGCGGATGCATACATCGCCCAACTGAACGCGGCCGGCTCCTTCTCCGCGCCGATCGTCACCACGGTGTCGACGGGCCAGTTCTTCCCCGCGGAGGCCTACCACCAGGACTTCCTCAGCCTGCATCCGAACAACCCGTACATCGTGCAGAACGACCTGCCCAAGATCGGCGCGCTCAGGTCGACGTTTCCGGAGCTGTACCGCGACTAGCTGAGCTGTCGGCGTCCTCCGATAGCCTGCCAACGTGAGCTCAGCAGACGCTGATCCGGTCGCGCCCGAGGTCCGCCGCAGTTGGCGTGAACTGGCCGACGAGGTGCGTGAACACCAGTTCCGGTATTACGTACGCGACGCCCCGGTCATCTCCGACGCGGATTTCGACACGCTGCTGCGCCGCCTCGCCGCGCTGGAGGATGAGCATCCGGAGCTGCGCACACCCGACTCGCCGACCCAACTGGTCGGCGGCGCCGGCTTTGTCACCGACTTCACCTCCGCCGAGCATCTCGAGCGGATGCTGTCGCTCGACAACGTGTTCAGCACCGAGGAGTTCGATCTGTGGGCAGGCCGTATCCACGCCGAAGTCGGCACCGATGTGCCTTTCCTCTGTGAGCTCAAGATCGACGGCGTCGCACTGGCTTTGGTCTACCGCAACGGCCGGCTCGTCAGGGCCGCGACCCGTGGCGACGGTCGCACCGGTGAGGACGTCACGAACAATGCCCGCACCATCGAGGACGTACCCGAGCGGTTGACCCCGAACGATGACCATCCGATACCCGAGGTACTCGAGGTGCGCGGCGAGGTGTTCTTCCGGGTCGCCGATTTCGAGGCGCTCAACGCCGCGCTCGTCGAGGACGGCAAGGCGCCGTTCGCCAACCCGCGCAACAGCGCCGCAGGCTCGCTGCGGCAGAAGGATCCCGCCGTCACCGCCCGCCGCAAACTCCGGATGATCTGCCACGGGCTGGGGCACATCGAGGGCTACCGGCCGGCCACCCTGCACGACGCGTATCTCGCGCTGGCCGCCTGGGGTCTGCCGGTCTCCGATCACACCACTCGGGTGGACAACGCCGCCGGCGCGCTCGATCGTATTGCCTATTGGGGCGAGCACCGCCACGACGTCGACCACGAAATCGACGGCGTCGTCGTCAAAATTGACGACGTGTCGCTGGAGCGAAGGCTCGGCTCGACGTCTCGGGCGCCCCGATGGGCGATCGCCTACAAGTATCCGCCCCAGGAAGTTCAGACCAAGCTGCTCGACATCCGGGTCAACGTCGGCCGGACCGGGAGGGTGACGCCGTTCGCGTTCATGACGCCGGTCACCGTCTCCGGATCGACGGTCGGACTGGCCACCTTGCACAACGCCGCCGAAGTCAAACGCAAAGGCGTGCTGATCGGCGACACCGTGGTGCTCCGCAAGGCCGGCGACGTGATCCCCGAAGTGCTGGGCCCGGTCGTCGATCTGCGCGACGGCTCCGAGCGCGAATTCGTCATGCCCACAACATGTCCCGAATGCGGTACGACGCTGGCTCCGGCGAAGGAGGGCGATGCCGATATTCGCTGCCCCAACTCGCGGTCCTGCCCGGCGCAGTTGCGGGAGCGGGTGTTTCACGTCGCCGGCCGCGGCGCGTTCGACATCGAGGGGCTCGGTTACGAGGCGGCGATCGCGCTGCTGAAAGCGCAGGTGATCGACGACGAGGGCGATCTGTTCGGCCTCACCGAAGACGATCTGCTGCGCACCGACTTGTTCACCACCAAAGGCGGCGACCTGTCGGCCAACGGTGGGCGTCTGCTGGCCAACCTCGGCAAGGCCAAGAAGCAGCCGCTGTGGCGGGTGCTGGTGGCGTTGTCGATCCGGCACGTCGGCCCGACCGCCGCGCGGGCGCTGGCCACCGAGTTCGGCAGCTTGGATGCGATCACGTCGGCCTCGACGGAGCAGTTGGCCGCGGTCGAGGGTGTCGGTCCGACCATCGCCGCCGCGGTGACCGAATGGTTCACCGTCGACTGGCACCGCGAGATCGTCGACAAATGGCACGCGGCCGGGGTGCGAATGGCCGACGAGCGCGACGCTAGCGTGCCGCGCACGCTGGAGGGACTGACGATCGTCGTCACCGGTTCGCTGCCCGGTTTCTCCCGCGACGAGGCCAAAGAGGCCATCTTGACCCGCGGCGGTAAAGCGGCCGGCTCGGTGTCGAAGAAAACCGACTACGTCGTAGCCGGTGATTCGCCGGGATCGAAATACGACAAGGCCGTCGAACTCGGTGTATCCATCCTCGACGAAGACGGCTTCCGGAAGCTGTTGGCAGACGGACCGCCTTCTCACATAGACGAGGCATAACGACGCGCGGAGCTTTACGCTAAGTCCCAGCGCCGGGAAACTTGGTACGGGAAGTGTGCATGGCTGATCTCGAGGTCCACCCAGACGGATATCCGAGATATCGCCGGAAAGCTCGTTTCGACTGGTCGAACACCCCGCTGCACTGGATTCCGGGGGATCCGTTTTCCACCCACACGTTGAACATGTTGCATCTGCTGTTACCGGCGGGCGAGAGGTGGTTCATCGAGGTCGTCACCGAGGCGGAGCCGCTGGTGGACGACGCCGAGCTGAAAGCGGCCATCAAGCCGTTCATTCAGCAGGAGGCCTGGCACGCCTGGGCGCACCAGATGGTGCTTCAGCATCTGGCGGACCAGCGCATCGACACCAGGCCGTACACCGACAAGCTGGAAAATTGGCTGTCCAAGATAGGCCGCCGGCATCCGAAATGGGTGCCGTTCCTGCAGCGATGGTGGTTGTACGGGCGACTCGCGGTTGCTGCGGCGCTGGAACCCTTCAACGCTGTGCTGGGTCAATGGGTGATCGAGAATCGCGACCTCGAGTGCGCTGGCGCCGACGAGACCATGCTTGACCTGCTGCGCTGGCACGGTGCTGAGGAGATCGAGCACCGCTCGCTGGTCTTCGACATCTATCAGCACCTGTGCGGCAATTACCTCCTGAGAGCGGTGATCATGCTGATGACCGCGCCGGTGTTCGTGCTCTGGTGGATCAAGGGGGTGCGGTTCCTGATGGCGCAAGATGCCACCATCCACGCCAAGCCGCGCTGGCGAGACTGGGTACGCGCCGCTCGGCAGAACAGGGTGCCATCACCACGGCTGGCCCTCGTGACAGTGCCGAGTCGCTTCATCCGGCCCAGTTATCACCCCAGCGCGGAGGCTTCCACGCAGCTTGCGATCGACTATCTGGAGAAGTCACCTGCGGCTCGCGCCGCCCGCGAACGGGCTGAGGCGCTGCGCACGGAAGCCGAGGGATAATTCGGTAGCTGTAGGTCACGGCAGCAGCGGCAACCGCCATAGCGGGGTCTTCGGCTCCAGCAGCCACATGCGGATCACGGTGAACCGGATCAGCCGCAGGGCGCCGGTGATGAGGATGGCGGCCAGCGGGAGGTCCCCCAGCGCGGCGGTCAGGATCGCGACCCGGAAGTCGTTGGCACCGGCCGTCATCAAGTCGAACCACGCATCGCAGATCAGCAGCACGCCGGTCGCGAACGCTGTCAGCAGCATCACCTGTCTGCGCAACATGCCGAACACGACGGTCGCCGCCATCAGGCCGAGCAGCAGCAGGTCGAAGCCGACCCAGGTGGCCGTCCAGTCGTGCACCAGGTAGTCGTCGGGCAGGGCGAAAGCGAGGTAGACGATCCACGGGATAAGCACCAGCGTTCCGCCGGTCATGATGCCGAGCCAACTCCACCGAATCCGGCGAGCTGTGGCGATGGGCACCAGTTCGGACAGCGGTCGCTCCAGTCGTTGGACGAGGTGCCGCCGTTCGGCGGGCGACAGCGCGGCGATCTGGGCGTCGGTGAGCACGTTCACCCCTGATAGATACCCCGTTTGGTGGCGCGATCAGTGCAGCAGCGTCGCGACGATCCCCGACAGGTAGCCCAGCCGGGCCACCTCCGATGGCCGGAAGGCGGGGCCACCCGGTCGGCCGAGCATGATCGCGGTGTCCGCACCGCCCAGCGGCGCAGCGACCAGCGTGGTGTCCAGTTCACGCCACACCTGCGGCACCCAGTCGGCGGTGGCGTCCAGCGCAGCCGCGTGCCCGATCGGCATCCACGGCACATCGCTCAGCCCGGTCTCCGGCGCGCCGGCGCTGCCTGCGACAGGCTGAATCCCGTCACCGGAAGCACGCAGCACCAGGCACCAGTTCACCCGCAGTACCTGCGGCGCCTCGTCGACCAGCACCTTCAGCTTGGCCGGGACGTCGCCCGCGGCCGCGACGTGGTCGATCAGCGCCAACTCCCGGTGGGTGTCGAGCAGGCCGGTGTGCGGCCGCAGGCTGTCGACCCGGACACCGTTGAGCGCCTCGGCCGCCGTGATCAACGTGTCCGGCATGGCGCGCGGCGGCAGTTCGACCACCAGGTCGTCGATCGCGTAGTCGGGCCCGCGCTCCACGACGTCCAACGACAAGATGTCCGCCCCAACCGACCCAAGGGCCACGGCCAGCGAGCCGAGGCTGCCCGGTCGGTCAGCCAGCTGAACTCGCAGCAGATAGGAGGACACGCGGACACTGTTTCACAGCGACGGGTCCTCGGCATTTCGACGGGCATCAACATCCCGCTAGGTTTGACGGCCGGGTTTCTCCTCCCGCCGCTCCGCGGCGCGGCATCGTCACCCGGCTAGGCTTTTCAGCCGTGTCCCAGATCTCTCGCGACGATGTGGCCCATTTGGCCAAGCTGGCCCGGCTGGCGTTGACCGACGACGAGCTCGACAGCTACGCCGGCCAACTCGACGCCATCCTGACCCACGTCAGTCAGATCCAGGCGGTCGATGTCGCCGGCGTCGAAGCGACCGACAATCCGCTCAAGGACGTCAACGTCACCCGCCCGGACCAGGTCGCGCCGTGCCTGACGCAACAGCAAGCGCTGGCCGAGGCGCCCGAAGCACTCGACGGTCGCTTCGTGGTCCCGCAGATCCTCGGAGAACCGGAATGACCGATATCATCCGGCTGGACGCTGCAACCCTGGCCGAGAAAATCGCCGCCAAGGAACTGTCGTCGACTGAGGTCACCCAGGCCTACTTGGACCAGATCGCCGCGACCGACCAGCAATACAGCGCGTTCCTGCACGTCGCCGGGGACGCGGCGCTGGCCGCCGCTGCCGCCGTCGACAAGACACTCGCCGCAGGCGAGCAGCCGTCGTCGCCGCTGACTGGGGTTCCGCTCGCCCTCAAGGACGTCTTCACCAGCGTCGACATGCCCACCACGTGCGGATCGAAAATCCTGGAGGGCTGGCGTTCGCCCTACGACGCCACGGTGACGGCGCGGCTGCGGGCGGCCGGCATCCCGATCCTGGGCAAGACCAACATGGACGAGTTCGCCATGGGCTCGTCAACCGAGAACTCCGCGTACGGCCCGACCCGCAACCCGTGGAACACCGACCGGGTGCCGGGTGGCTCCGGCGGCGGCAGCGCTGCCGCGCTGGCGGCGTTCCAGGCGCCGCTGGCCATCGGCACCGACACCGGCGGCTCGATTCGCCAGCCCGCCGCGCTGACCGCCACCGTCGGCGTCAAACCTACTTACGGCACCGTCTCGCGCTACGGCCTGGTGGCCTGCGCGTCATCGCTGGACCAGGGCGGCCCGTGTGCGCGCACCGTCGTCGACACCGCGCTGCTGCATCAGGTGATCGCCGGACACGATCCGCGCGACTCCACCTCCATCGACGCCGAGATACCCGACGTGGTGGGCGCCGCAAAAGCCGGAGCCGCAGGCGATCTCACAGGTGTGCGTATCGGCGTGGTCAAGCAGTTGCGCGGCGAGGGCTATCAGCCCGGCGTGCTGGCGTCGTTCAACAAGGCCGTCGAGCAACTGACCGCGATCGGCGCGCAGGTCTCCGAAGTCGACTGTCCCCACTTCGATCACGCGCTGCCCGCCTACTACCTGATCCTGCCGTCGGAAGTGTCCAGCAACCTCGCGCGCTTCGACGCGATGCGTTACGGCCTACGAGTCGGCGACGACGGATCGCACAGCGCAGAAGAAGTGATGGCGCTGACCCGCGCCGCCGGGTTCGGGCCGGAAGTCAAGCGGCGCATCATGATTGGCACCTATGCGTTGTCGGCCGGCTACTACGACGCTTATTACAACCAGGCGCAGAAGGTGCGCACGCTGATCGCCCGCGACCTCGAGACGGCGTATCAATCCGTGGATGTGCTGATCTCGCCCACGACGCCGACCACCGCATTCCGGTTGGGGGAGAAGGTCGACGACCCGCTGGCGATGTACCTGTTCGACCTGTGCACGTTGCCGCTGAATCTGGCCGGGCACTGCGGGATGTCGGTCCCGTCCGGCTTGTCCGACGACGACAACCTGCCGGTCGGATTGCAGATCATGGCGCCCGCACTCGCCGACGATCGGATCTATCGGGTGGGCGCGGCCTACGAGGCCGCGCGGGGACCGCTGCCTTCCGCTGTCTGAACCGTCAGAACGACACGGCCACGCCGAGCGGTGGCGGCGCACATTACTGCCGTTGCGCCGACAGCGCCTGCGGCCACAGCAAGGCCGATCGCTATCCCTGATTGCGCTCCAGTGACACCCAAGGCATGCTCTCGCGCCACCTGAACAGCCGCCACGGGGCAAGATGTTCTGATGCGGATCGGAATTCTCACCGGGGGTGGTGACTGTCCAGGCCTGAACGCCGTTATCCGGGCTGTGGTGCGGACGTGCGATTCGCGGTATGGGTCATCGGTGGTCGGCTTTCAGGACGGCTGGCGCGGATTGCTGGAGAACCGGCGCATACAGCTGGCCAACGACGACCGTAACGACCGACTGCTGGCCAAGGGCGGAACGGTGCTGGGCACCGCTCGTGTGCACCCGGACAAGCTCAAGGCCGGACTCGACCAGATCAAGGAGACGCTGGACGACAACGGCATCGACGTGCTGATCCCGATCGGCGGCGAGGGCACGCTGACCGCGGCGCACTGGCTGTCCGAGGAGAACGTCCCCGTTGTCGGAGTGCCGAAGACCATCGACAACGACATCGATTGCACCGACGTCACTTTCGGTCACGACACCGCGCTGATGGTGGCCACCGACGCCATCGACCGGTTGCACAGCACCGCCGAATCCCACCAGCGGGTGATGCTCGTCGAGGTGATGGGACGGCACGCCGGCTGGATCGCGCTGAACGCGGGGCTGGCTTCCGGCGCGCACATGACGCTGATCCCCGAACAGCCCTTCGACATCGACGAGGTCTGCCGACTGGTCAAGCGGCGCTTCCAGCGCGGCGACGCACACTTCATCTGTGTCGTCGCCGAGGGCGCCAAGCCGGCCGAAGGGTCGATGGAGTTGCGCAAGGGCGGCACCGACGAGTTCGGTCATGAGCGGTTCACTGGGGTGGCCGACCAGTTGGCGTTCGAGGTGGAGAAGCGGATCAACAAGGAAGTCCGCGTGACGGTGCTCGGCCACGTCCAACGTGGTGGGACGCCGACGGCCTACGACCGCGTGCTGGCCACCCGATTCGGTGTCAACGCCGCCGATGCCGCACACGCCGGCGAATACGGCCAGATGGTGTCGCTGCGTGGCCAGGACATCGGCCGCGTGGCGTTGGCCGATGCGGTACGCCAGTTGAAGCTGGTTCCGCAGAGCCGCTACGACGACGCCGTGGCCTTTTTCGGCTGACCGGCCCGAAGATCGCGTCATTCGTGCTGCCGTTATGGGCCTAATAACTGTAACGTAACGGCTATGCCGTTGAGGTGCGAAGTGTGTGGCTCTGGCTTCTACGCCCGATCTGACGCACTGTACTGCTCGTCAGCATGTCGGCAGAAGGCGCATCGATCACGTCTGACGGAGCGAGTTTCCAACCTGCACCGGCATACGTACCCGCGGCCGATTTCTCGGCGCATGGTCGTCAAGCCTGACACCGCCGGCGCCATCGAGCGAGCGCGCCATCAGCAGCGGCGGTCCCGCGAGTTGCGTCGTGCCTCGACCGACCTCATCCGCGACAGCGTCGAGTGGCGTCGCCAACTGAAGGCGTCCCGCTGCTTGACCCGCACACCTGCCTTGGCGCAGCGCCGCCAGGTCGTCATGGACCGATTCGCGGGAAGTCGGGGCCATGCTCTCCGAGGATGAACAGATCACCGCGAAGGTCGCCGAGATCACCGAGCATCGCGCGGTGATCGAGCAGGCCAAAGGCATGCTGATGCTGATCTACGGTCTGGACGCCGTTGCCGCGTTCGATCTGCTCAAGTGGCGATCGCAGAAGAGCAACGTGAAGCTGCGGCGGCTTGCCCAACAACTCATCGACGAGTTCCTCGGCGTCCGGAACCAAGCGATCACGGTTCGGTCGCCGTTCGACAATGTCCTGCTCGGCGTTCGTGCCCGTGCGGCCGGTGGTGGCGACGAAGTGGTGCCCTCGACGGCCAATTAGGATCGTTCGCATGACTTCTGCTGCGAACGCGATGAAGGCGTCCGGGGCGGAACTGCTCGACTACGACGACGTGATCACGCGCTACGAGCCGGTACTCGGCTTGGAGGTGCACGTCGAGCTGTCCACCGCCACCAAGATGTTCTGCGGCTGCGCCAACGAGTTCGGTGCTGAGCCCAACACTCAGGTATGCCCGGTGTGCCTCGGCCTGCCTGGCTCGCTGCCGGTTCTCAACGAGGCCGCCGTGACGTCGGCGATCCGCATCGGGCTGGCGCTCAACTGCGAGATCGCGCCGTGGGGCCGGTTCGCCCGGAAAAACTACTTCTATCCGGATCAGCCGAAGAACTATCAGATCTCGCAATACGACGAGCCGATCGCCGTCGGCGGCTACCTCGATGTCCCGCTGGACGACGGCAGTACCTTCCGTGTGGAGATCGAACGGGCGCACATGGAAGAGGACACCGGCAAGTTGACCCACCTGGGTAGCGACACCGGACGGATCGCCGGCGCGACCACCTCGCTGGCCGACTTCAACCGCGCAGGCGTGCCGCTGATCGAGATCGTCACCAAGCCGATCGAGGACACCGGCGAGCGGGCACCGGAGATCGCCCGCGCCTACGTGACCGCGCTGCGCGACCTGCTGCGTGTGCTGGACGTCTCCGATGTGCGGATGGACCAGGGCTCGATGCGTTGCGACGCCAATGTGTCGTTGAAGCCAACGGGTGCAACCGAATTCGGTACCCGTACTGAGACCAAGAACGTCAACTCGCTCAAGAGCGTCGAGGTCGCCGTCCGATACGAGATGCGTCGGCAGGGTGCCGTTTTGGATGCCGGCGGACGAATCATTCAGGAGACCAGGCACTTTCACGAAGACGGCTACACCAGTTCGGGTCGGACCAAGGAAACCGCGGAGGACTACCGCTACTTTCCCGAGCCCGACCTGGAGCCCGTCGCGCCGAGCGACGACCTCGTCGAGCGGCTACGTCAGACCATCCCGGAGCTACCGTGGTTGCGGCGCAAGCGGATTCAGCAGGACTGGGGCATTTCCGACGAAGTGATGCGGGACCTGGTCAACGCCGGTGCGGTGGATCTGGTTATCGCGACCGTCGACCAAGGTGCCCCCAGCGAGCAGGCGCGAGCCTGGTGGGGCAACTTCCTGGTGCAGAAAGCCAACGAGGCCGGCGTCGAACTCGACGCGCTCCCGATCACGCCGACCCAGGTCGCCGCGGTCGTGGCGCTGATCGATGATGGCAAGCTCACCACCAAGATGGCCCGCCAGGTCGTCGAGGGCGTGCTCGGCGGTGAGGGTGATCCAGAACAGGTGATGACCGCACGCGGACTGGTCGTGGTGCGGGACGATTCACTGATCCAAGCCGCGGTCGACGAAGCCTTGGCCGCGAATCCTGATGTGGCAGAAAAGATCCGGAGCGGCAAGGTGCAGGCGGCAGGTGCGATCGTCGGTGCCGTGATGAAGGCGACCAAAGGTCAGGCTGATGCAGCCCGAGTGCGCGAGCTGGTTCTCGAAGCCTGTAGCTAGAACAGCGTCGTCAGTTCGCTGAACAGATGGGCAAGCGGCTGACCGACGCCGTCCCAGCCGATCGACTCGGCGATCGCCTGATCCTGCTCGAACAGTGACGCGATTGGCCCGACAGCCGTCGACGGAACGTCCAATGTCGCGCACACCACGCTGCATTCGCCCAACGTGTCGCTGATGCCGAGGCCGTCGATGAGCGAGCCGGCGGGGCTGAGCAGCCCACCCAAGTCGGCGGTGAGATCGACGTCGGTAGGCGGTGTGGCGATACCCAGGTCGGTCAGCACTGTATCGAGGTTGACGTCGCCGTAGCCGTTGAGGAAGGCGTTGGTCAGGTTGGCCGGCATGTTGAGCAGATCCTGAACCGCGCTTGTGTAATCGGGATTGGCGCCGTCCAGAGCGGTCATGATGCCAGTGACGTCGTCGTGGAACTGCAGGAACGGGCTGAGCGTGGTGCCGACACCGCCCCACAGGATGCCGCTGAGCGGTGAGCCCGAAAAGTCCAGGTACGGCGAAACTTCGGCGGCCAGGCTGTCGCCGAGCAGTGCCGGCAGGACGGGGATGTTTACCGTGGTGATCCCGAGGTCGACGTTGAGTCCGTTGGTCAGAATGTCGAGAAGTCCTGCTTTGCCGGGTAGGTCGATGTCGGGGAGGGAACCCAGGGGCGTGTCGATGGTGATGCTGCTGGGTGTCGGGTCGAGTGAGGAGTAGACGTACGGCTCGGGGTCGACGGGTGTGAACGGGTTTGTCGCGGCGTTGTACGCCGTCGTCAGGTCGGCGTTGAAGCTCCGGGTGCCGTCGAGATAGTCGGGCACGTTGGCGGCGAACTGCTGCACGTCGGCGAACGTGGCGGGGGCCAGGTGGTCATAGATATCGGTCGCATTGGCGGATGCGGTCTGCAGGACCTGATCCCACGGGATGTCATCGGAGGCAATGAGTCGCACGGCCTGCGACTGCACGTCAGGCAGGGCGGGCAGTGGGGCGAACATTGGAATGACGATCGCGCCGGCACCGATCACGGTTGCGGCTGCGAGTCCCACGGTGATCCGGGGACGGACGGTGAGTTCCATCGGTTTCCCCTCCGGCAACGGACTCCAAGGCAGCTAGACATTACCTGACATCTGACTCAAGATTGTTTGAATGAGAACGGATTCGCCGCGCGCCGGCAGCCGACGATGACCGGCGTTGAGGACAAACTGCACGAGCAGGTGGTGGACACCGGGCTCGGCAGAATCCGGCTGCAGGTCGGGGGATCTGGCACGCCGATCCTGTTGTGGCCCAGCCTGTTGATGACCGGCGACATGTGGCACGGGGTGGCCGCCGATCTCATCGATCGCCACCAGGTCGTGCTGATCGACCCGCCGGGCCAGGGCGGCAGTCAGCCGCTGACCGACCTGTTCAGCTTCGACGACTGCGCGCGCTGTGTCGTCGACATCCTCGACGGCCTCGGCATTGAACGGGCCCACTTCGTCGGCAATTCGTGGGGCGGCATGATCGGCGGAACCTTCGCCGCGACCCATCCGCAGCGAATCGGGCGAGCGGTGCTGATGAACTGCACCGCCGGTCGTGCGAGTCTGCGACAGAAGATCGAGTTCGCGATGCTGCTGCAGGTGGCTCGTTGGCGGGGAGAAATCGGACCGCCCCTGATCCGATCCGTGCTCAAGGCGTTTCTGGGCCCGACCACGTTCCGGGAGCGTCCCGACGTGGTGGCCCACGTGCGGTCGGCGATGCCGCTGGTCAATGTCTCCTCGGTCTCGTGGGCGGTGAAGAGTGTGGTCCCGCGCCGGCCCGACCAACGAGAGTTGTTGTCCGGCATACGGACACCGGTGTTGGTCGTCGGTGGCGCCGAAGACTCGACCTTCCCGCCGCGAGACGCCATCGCGATGGCCGATGCCATCCCGAACTCATCGGTGCGGGTGCTCGACGGAGTGGCTCACCTGGCCGGGTTGGAGAACCCCACTCTGGTCGGCAACCTCATCGAGGAGTTCCTCGCCGAGGGCGAACGCGAAAGTGGCTCTACCGCATCGTAATAGCGCTGGTCCATTATGGCGGTGTGGGTGATGACGCATTCGACCGGCTGCTCGAGATGCTGGACTACCCGATTTTCGTGGTGACGACACGGGCCGGCGACGAGTTGTCCGGCTGCCTCGTCGGCTTCGCCACGCAGACCAGCATCCACCCGCGCCGGTTCTTGGTCGGGGTGTCCCGGACCAACCACACCAGCGGGGTGGCGGCTCGGTCTGAGTACCTCGCAGTCCACGTTGTGGCACGCCGCAACATCGGCGTGGCCCGCCTTTTCGGCGGCGAAACCGGCGACAAGATCGACAAATTCGAGCACTGCACCTGGCGCAGCGGCCCCGAGGGCATGCCGATTCTCGATGATGCGACCGCGTGGTTCGTCGGCAAGACGCTCGACCGCATCGATCTCGGCGACCACATCGGCTATCTGTTGGAGCCGGTCACCGGTGCCGCCGACGAGCAGTGCGACGAGCTGGTGAGCGTTTTCGACGTCGCCGACCTCGAACCGGGCCACGAAGCTTGAGCTAGGTCAGGTCTTGTCCTCGTTGGCCCGCGGGAAGCCGCCGCCCTGCGGGAACAGCGGGAACACCACGTCATCGAGTCTCATGGCATCGCCGTCGGTTTTATTGACCGTCGCGCCCCAGACGTTGCCGTCCGGCGACATCCGCAACGCCCATGCGTGCCCATGCGAGTCCTGCCGGACCACGTCGGGTTGGCCGGTGACGGCGCCGGTGCCCTGCGCCAGATGGACGGCCACGGTCTGTTTGGTGTTGACCAGGTTGACCAATACCGTGCCGTCCAGGGCTGAGCACCCCGCCACCCCGGGCTTGTCCGGCCACGTCCACACGCTGGAGACCTTCGAGTCCTTGGTGATTCGCTGCAATCGGTCAGCGGTTGGAGAACGGTCCAGAACATAAAGTGAGCCGTCGACCGGGTCGGTGCACAGGCCGCCACCGGAGCCGATACCGCTCAAGGCGGTGGTCGGCGGTGCGGGATGAAGTGTGGTCGGCTGCTCGAGGCGGATGACCTTGCCAGCCAACGATGCAGGGTCGTTCGCCATTGCCGGGTTGCCGGCGTCACCGGTCAGCACGACGAGCGTCGTGGGGCTGGTGAACTGCAGCGCGCCCCGGTTCCCGATGGCGCCCTTGGGAATTCCGGTCAGGATGTCTTTGGGGAGATCGCCGTCGGCGACACGGATGACCCGGTTGTCGGTAGGAGTGCTGATGTAGGCGTACATCAACCGGTCCTGTGAGTAGGTCGGGGAGAGCACGATGTCCATCAGCCCGCCGTCGCCTGCCGGGTCGACCGGAATGACGGTCTTGACTTTGGGCTCGGCGCTGACCGAGACCTCTTTGACGGCGCCGGTCGTCCGCTCGGCGACCAGCGCTGACTTGCTGTCGGGTTGCATGAGCAGCCCGCTGGTGCTCTCCAGGCAGCCCTGCATCACTCCGGGTGCCGGGCATTCCTTGGGAAACGGCTTGTCAGGCAGCGGCGGCGGCGGGGGAGGCGTGGAGCTGGGCGCGGCGTGCCGTTCGGGCTCCGTGGTGAAGGGCTGCGACGCAGCATCGTCGAACTGGCCACAACCAGCCACAACAAGCATCGCCGCGCAGAGCACAACAGGTTTGCGCCGCCCCGACCACCTCAACCGCATAGCTGCCAGATTACGGACATGTCCGCCGCGGTGCCTGTGACGGGTACCGCGTGCCTTTCACCGCCGCCCGCAAACAGTCGGCCGCGCCGGGCAAAGCGCGAATCAGAACGGCGAAAGGGCCGCTCAAATCCCCGGTTCCGGGGAATTAGCACTTACCCTGGCACGAGTGAGCAGTCAAACGCATAACGCGCCTTGGCAACGACCGGACCAATCCGCGGTGCCTACGGCAGAGCGACCAGCCTCAGCGAACTTGGTCGACCCCGAGGACGACGTGCCCTCGGACTCGTATGCAGGCGATTTCGAGACGACTCTGATCCCGCACTACGACTCCACCCACTCCGGCAGCGTCCGCTCGTCGAGCTCGGGATACGGCGTGATGAACGGTCAAGAGCCGTTGCCCTACCAGCCGCAACCCACCGGCAGGCACTCGGTGTTCGGATCCGATGATGTCGGCGAACACGAGCATCACTTCGACGACGAACGGGTGCGTGCCGCCAGCCGTCGCGGTACTCAACATCTGGGTCTGCTGATCCTGCGGGTCGGTCTCGGTGCGGTGCTGGTTGCGCACGGGCTACAGAAGATATTCGGCTGGTGGGGCGGCGAAGGCCTGACGGGCTTCAAGAATTCGCTGTCCGAAGTCGGCTACCAGCACGCCGACATCCTCACCTACTGCGCCGCCGGCGGCGAGATCGCTGCGGGAGTGTTGCTGGTCCTCGGGCTGTTCACCCCGATAGCCGCCGCGGGCGCGCTGGCCTACTTGATCAACGGTGTGCTTGCCGGCATGTCGGCCCAGCATGCCAAGTCGTTCCCGTTCTTCCTGCCGGACGGACACGAATATGAGGTCATGTTGATCGTGATGGCCGCCGCGATCATCCTGGTCGGCCCCGGACGCTATGGGTTCGACGCCGGTCGTGGCTGGGCACGTCGCCCGTTCATCGGCTCGTTTGCCGCACTGATCGTCGGGATCGGCGCCGGTGTCGCGCTGTGGATGCTGCTCAACGGCAGCAACCCGGTGCGCTAGTCCGCGTAAGGGTTCGGCACTCTGCCGTCGCTGGCCTGGGTCAGCTGCGGCAGCGTGGCGAACGTCACCGCGGGTAACCGCAGCTTGCGGCCGTTTTTGAGCTGAGCGCGCGCCCACGAGCCTCGGTTGAATCGCAGCCCCTCGATGTCCTCCCAGCCCACCGACTGACTGCCGAGCAGCGTGCGTACCGTCACACCGTCGCGGTCGGCCTCGGTCCGCAGCCGAACGATCAACGCCGACAACAACACCGGGATGATCAGCAGGGGAGCGGTCGCCGGCCAGGTCATGATCGGGATGAGCAGGCCGAGGGCGAAGAAGCCCACTGCGAGGTGCGCCATCGGCGAGATGTTGAGCACCACCGGCGGCGCGGGTGCCGTGTCCTGGGGTGAATCGGTGGCCATGCATGCATCATGGCATCGTCGTTTGACCTGGGTTGCGCCCGAGACTCCCGGATGCCAGGGATTTGACGTTTGACCAGTACGGGGCCTACCCTCGGGAACCGTGATTGCTCCTGGAATGCTCGTAGTAGGTCGGCGCGTTGGTGCCTGACTGATCAAGCACACCAACGCGCAACCCTCGTACAGCAACTGAGCTGACGAGGGTTTTTTGTTGCCTACGAACTTCCAGAATGAACAAGGGTCGAACCAGGACCAAGAGGGACGAAGAGGAAATTGTGAGCGCACCCGCAAGATCGCAGTCCGAGCCACAGGCGCCGACTTCGAAGCCTGCCTCGCAGGATGTGGCCAGTATCGCCTCGGACGCGGCGAAGCCTGCCGCCAAGCCGCCGACGGTTCGGCCGAAACATGTTGCACCTGAGCAACTTACCGGCGCACAGTCGGTGATCCGGTCGCTTGAGGAACTCGACGTCGAGGTCATCTTCGGGATCCCCGGCGGGGCGGTGCTACCGGTGTACGACCCGTTGTTCGACTCCAAGAAGCTGCGTCATGTCCTGGTTCGCCACGAGCAGGGCGCCGGCCATGCGGCCAGCGGCTACGCGCACGCCACCGGCAAGGTCGGCGTGATGATGGCGACGTCAGGTCCCGGTGCCACCAACCTGGTGACGCCGTTGGCCGACGCCCAGATGGACTCCATCCCGGTCGTCGCGGTCACCGGGCAGGTCGGTCGCGCGCTGATCGGGACGGATGCGTTCCAGGAGGCCGATATCTCCGGCATCACCATGCCGATCACCAAACACAACTTCCTGGTTCGCGACGGCGACGAGATCCCCCGGGTGCTGGCCGAGGCATTCCACATCGCCGCCAGCGGACGGCCGGGCGCTGTACTTGTCGACATCCCCAAGGACGTGCTGCAAGCACCGTGCACGTTCAGTTGGCCGCCGCAGATGGATCTGCCCGGCTACAAGCCGAACACCAAGCCGCACAACCGTCAGATCCACGAGGCCGCCAAGCTGATCGCCGCGGCGCACAAGCCGGTGCTCTACGTGGGCGGCGGCGTCATCCGCGGCGAGGCCACCGAGCAGCTGCGGGAATTGGCCGAGCTGACCGGAATCCCGGTCGTGACCACGCTGATGGCCCGAGGCGCGTTCCCGGACAGCCATCGTCAGCACCTGGGCATGCCCGGGATGCACGGCACGGTGGCCGCGGTGGCGGGGCTGCAGCGCAGCGACCTGCTGATCGCGCTGGGCACCCGATTCGACGACCGGGTCACCGGTCAGCTCGATTCGTTCGCCCCGGAGGCCAAGGTCATCCACGCCGACATCGACCCCGCCGAGATCGGCAAGAACCGGCACGCCGACGTGCCGATCGTCGGTGACGTCAAGGCTGTCATCACCGCGCTGATCGAGGCACTGCAGCACGACGGGACGCTGGACGAGATCGAGATCGCCGACTGGTGGAGCTACCTCGACGACGTGAAGGCCACTTACCCGTTGAGCTACGGCCCGCAGAGTGACGGCAGCCTGAGCCCGGAGTACGTCATCGAGAAGCTGGGCGAGATCGCCGGGCCGGACGCGATCTATGTCGCCGGCGTGGGCCAGCACCAGATGTGGGCCGCGCAGTTCGTCTCCTACGAGAAGCCGCGAACCTGGCTCAACTCTGGCGGTTTGGGCACCATGGGCTTCGCCGTGCCCGCGGCCATGGGCGCCAAGATGGCCCGCCCGGAGGCCGAGGTGTGGGCGATCGACGGCGACGGCTGCTTCCAGATGACCAACCAGGAGCTGGCCACCTGCGCCATCGAAGGTGCACCGATCAAGGTCGCGTTGATCAACAACGGCAACCTGGGCATGGTCCGGCAGTGGCAGACGCTGTTTTACGAAAAGCGCTACTCGCAGACCGACCTGGCCACGCACTCGCGTCGTATCCCGGACTTCGTCAAGCTCGCCGAAGCGCTGGGCTGCGTCGGATTGCGTTGCGAGCGTGAGGAAGACGTCGTCGACGTGATCAACCAGGCGCGGGCGATCAACGATCGTCCGGTGGTCATCGACTTCATCGTCGGCGCTGACGCGCAGGTGTGGCCGATGGTCGCCGCCGGAACCTCGAACGACGAGATCCAGGCAGCCCGGGGTATCCGCCCGCTGTTCGACGACGGAATCGAAGGGCACGCCTGATGACCGCGGGATCGACGACCACGCACACCTTGTCGGTGCTGGTCGAAGACAAGCCCGGTGTGCTGGCCCGCGTGGCGGCACTGTTCTCCCGGCGCGGGTTCAACATCGAGTCGTTGGCGGTGGGCGCCACCGAGCAGAAGGATATGTCGCGGATGACCATCGTGGTGTCCGCCGAGAGCACCCCGCTCGAGCAGATCACCAAGCAGCTCAACAAGCTCATCAACGTCATCAAGATCATCGAGCAGAACGATGACAACTCGGTGTCCCGTGAGTTGGCGATGATCAAAGTCCGCGCCGACGCCGGTACCCGCAGTCAGGTGATCGAAGCGGTGAACTTGTTCCGCGGCAAGGTCATTGACGTGTCGCCGGAGTCGCTGACCATCGAGGCCACCGGCGACCGCGGCAAACTCGAGGCGCTGCTGAAGGTGCTCGAACCGTTCGGCATCCGCGAAATAGCGCAATCGGGTGTGGTGTCGCTCGCGCGGGGCCCGCGCGGCATCGGTACAGCCAAATAACCAATCCAGTTTGAATTCAAAATCGAAAAGCCAAGACAAAAGGAGACATTCACGTGGCTTTGGAGATGTTCTACGACGATGACGCCGACCTGTCGGTCATCCAGGGCCGCAAAGTCGGCGTGATCGGATACGGCAGCCAGGGACACGCGCACTCACTGAGCCTGCGCGACTCCGGAGTTCAGGTCCGCGTCGGGCTGAAGGAAGGCTCGAAGTCGCGGGCCAAGGTCGAGGAGCAGGGCCTGGAGGTCGACACCCCTGCCGAGGTCGCCAAGTGGGCCGACGTCATCATGCTGCTGGCGCCCGACACCGCGCAGGCCGACATCTTCAAGAACGACATCGAGCCCAACCTGAACGACGGCGACGCGCTGTTTTTCGGCCACGGTCTCAACATCCACTTCGACCTGATCAAGCCGCCCGGCAACGTCACCATCGCGATGGTCGCCCCGAAGGGGCCCGGACACCTGGTGCGTCGCCAGTTCGTCGACGGCAAGGGCGTGCCCGCGCTGATCGCCATCGACCAGGACCCGACCGGCAACGGTGAGGCGCTGGCGCTGTCGTACGCGAAAGCCATCGGCGGCACCCGCGCCGGCGTCATCAAAACCACCTTCAAAGACGAGACCGAGACCGACCTGTTCGGTGAGCAGGCCGTGTTGTGCGGCGGCACAGAGGAATTGGTGAAGACCGGCTTCGACGTGATGGTCGAGGCGGGCTACCCGCCGGAGATGGCCTACTTCGAGGTCCTGCACGAGCTCAAGCTGATCGTCGACCTGATGTACGAGGGCGGCATCGCGCGGATGAACTACTCGGTGTCCGACACCGCTGAGTTCGGCGGCTACCTGTCGGGTCCGCGGGTCATCGACGCCGACACCAAGGAGCGGATGCGCGCAATCCTGCGCGACATCCAGGACGGCACCTTCACCAAGAAGCTGGTCGCCAATGTCGACGGCGGCAACAAGCAACTCGAGCAGTTGCGCAAGGAAAACGCCGAGCACCCCATCGAGGTCACCGGCAAGAAGCTGCGCGACCTGATGAGTTGGGTCGACCGGCCGATCACCGAGACCGCCTAGCTCGACGGCGAAAGCCGCCCCGCGAACGACACCACTCGACGGGCCAAGTGCGCGAGCGCTTGGCCCGTCGTTTCGTCGATCTCGTCGATGTTGTCGTGGGTGGTGACCAGGCTCGCGCCGTACGGATTGCCGTCGACGAATTTCGACGGGTCGGTGTAGCCCGGGGGCACGATGATGCCGCCCCAATGGATCAGCGTGATGTAAAGCGACAGCAGGGTGGTCTCCTGGCCGCCGTGCAGCGTGTTCGACGACGTGTAGCCGGCGTACACCTTGTCCGAGAGTTTCCCGTCGGCCCACAGCCCGCCGAGCGAGTCGATGAAGGTGCGCAGTTGTGCGGCGGGAGAGCCGAATCGCGTAGGCGTCCCGAAGATCACTGCATCGGCCCAGACGATGTCGTCGCCGCTGGCGGCGGGGAGATCCTTGGTGGCTTCGTAATTGGCGGTCCAGGCGGGATTCTGCGCGAACGACGCCGGGTCGTGGGTCTCGGCGACGTGCCGGACCCGAACCTCGGCGCCGGCCGCTTCGGCTGCTGCTGCGACGTGTTTCGCCATCGTCGTTCCATGGCCGGTGGCCGAGTAGTAGATGATCGCGAGTTTCGTCACAGCGTCATCGTAAGCATCGGCGACCGTGGCGTTCGCCGCTTTAACCGCGACCATTAGGCTGGCCCGCGTGAGCCTGCCTGTTGTTTTGATCGCTGACAAACTTGCCCAATCAACCGTCGAGGCCCTGGGTGACCAGGTTGAGGTGCGCTGGGTCGACGGCCCCGACCGCGAGAAGCTGCTGGCCGCGGTGCCTGAGGCCGACGCGCTGCTGGTCCGTTCGGCCACAACAGTCGATGCCGAGGTGCTGAGCGCCGCACCCAAACTCAAGATCGTCGCCCGCGCCGGTGTCGGGCTGGACAACGTCGACGTCGACGCGGCCACCGAGCGCGGTGTGCTGGTCGTCAACGCGCCGACGTCGAACATCCACAGCGCCGCCGAGCACGCCGTTGCGTTGCTGCTGTCCGCGGCCCGGCAGATTCCGGCCGCCGACGCGTCGCTGCGCGAGCACGCCTGGAAGCGGTCGTCGTTCTCCGGTACCGAGATCTTCGGCAAGACCGTCGGCGTTGTCGGCTTGGGCCGCATCGGGCAGCTGGTTGCCCAGCGGCTGGCCGCATTCGAGGCCCACATCGTCGCGTACGACCCCTATGTGTCGGCGGCGCGGGCCGCGCAGTTGGGTATCGAACTGCTCAGCCTCGACGACCTGCTGGGACGGGCGGACTTCATCTCGGTGCACCTGCCCAAGACGCCCGAGACCGCCGGCCTGATCGACAAAGAGGCGCTGGCCAAGACCAAGCCGGGCGTGATCATCGTCAACGCCGCGCGTGGCGGACTGATCGACGAGGCCGCGCTGGCCGACGCCATCTCCAGCGGACATGTTCGCGGTGCCGGCGTCGACGTCTACTCCAAAGAGCCGTGCACGGACAGCCCGCTGTTCGAGCTGTCACAGGTGGTCGCGACGCCGCACCTCGGCGCGTCGACCGAAGAGGCGCAGGACCGCGCCGGCACTGACGTCGCGGCCAGCGTGAAGCTGGCGCTGGCAGGCGAATTCGTTCCGGATGCGGTCAACGTCGGCGGCGGCGCGGTCAGCGAAGAGGTAGCGCCCTGGCTGGACCTGGTCCGCAAGCTCGGTGTGCTGGCCGGTGCGCTCAGCGAGGAACTGCCGACGTCACTCTCGGTGCAAGTCCGCGGTGAGCTCGCCTCCGAAGAGGTTGAGGTGCTGCGACTTTCGGCACTACGGGGTCTGTTCTCGGCAGTGATCGAGGACCAGGTGACGTTCGTCAATGCACCGGCGATCGCCGAGGAACGTGGGGTGGCCGCCGACATCAGCACCGCCACCGAAAGCCCGAACCACCGCAGCGTCGTCGACGTTCGCGCCGTCGGCGCCGACGGTTCGGTCGTCAATGTGGCCGGAGCGTTGTCCGGACCGCAGCAGGTGGAGAAGATCGTGCAGATCAATGGTCGCAACTTCGACCTGCGCGCCCAAGGTATCTACCTGGTCATCAATTACGCGGATCAGCCTGGGGCACTGGGCAAGATCGGCACGCTGCTCGGCAGCGCCGGGGTGAACATCCAGGCCGCTCAACTCTCCGAGGACGCCGAGGGGCCTGGCGCGACGATCCTGTTGCGGGTGGACCGTGGCATTCCTGCCGAGGTCAGGACCGAGATCAGGACTTCGGTGTCGGCCAACAAACTGGAAGTGGTTGACCTGTCGTGAAGCTCGCGGTAATCCCGGGTGACGGGATCGGCCCGGAGGTCATCGCTCAAGCGATCACGGTTCTCGACGCAGTGCTGCCCGGGGTCGAAAAGACCGAATACGACTTGGGCGCCAGGCGATTTCACGCTACCGGCGAGGTGCTGCCGGAATCGGTGGTTCCCGAACTGCGCACCCACGACGCAATCCTGCTGGGCGCGATCGGCGATCCGTCGGTGCCCAGCGGGGTGCTCGAGCGAGGTCTGCTGCTACGTCTGCGCTTCGAACTGGACCACCACGTCAACCTGCGGCCGGGACGGCTGTATCCGGGTGTGCACAGCCCATTGAGGGTCGAGCCCGGCACCAATATCGATTTCGTGGTGATCCGCGAGGGCACCGAGGGTCCCTATACCGGGACCGGTGGCGCGATCCGGGTCGGCACCCCTCATGAGGTGGCCACCGAGGTCAGCATCAACACCGCGTTCGGCGTCCGCCGTGTCGTAGCAGACGCTTTCGAGCGCGCTCAGCACCGTCGCAAGCATCTGACCCTGGTGCACAAAACCAACGTGCTGACATTCGCCGGATCGCTGTGGTCACGGACGGTGCAGGAGATCGGCGAGAAATATCCGGAGGTCGAGGTCGCCTATCAGCACGTCGACGCCGCCACCATCCACCTGGTGACCGATCCGGGCCGCTTCGACGTGATCGTCACCGACAACCTGTTCGGCGACATCATCACCGACCTGGCCGCCGCCGTGTGCGGCGGGATCGGGTTGGCGGCCAGCGGAAATATCGACGCCACCCGGACCAACCCGTCGATGTTCGAGCCGGTGCACGGCAGTGCGCCCGACATCGCCGGGCAGGGGACCGCCGATCCGACTGCCGCGATTATGTCGGTGGCGCTGCTACTTTCCCACGTCGGCGAAGACGCTGCCGCCGCGCGAGTGGACCGGGCCGTGGCGTCCCATCTGGCCAGTCGCCCGACTGAAAAGTTATCCACCGCCGAAGTCGGCGAAAGGATTGCGTCCGCGCTCTAGTCTCCAAGCCGGGCGGCAAGGTCTTGGTCGGCACGATCGGCACCGCCAATAGCGGGAACAGCCCGCATAGTGCGAACGCCACGGGATAACCCGATCCGGCGATCAGGTCACCGAGCAGCGGCGGTGTGCCTGCGGCCATCAGTCGTTGATAGGTGTTCTGCAGACCCAACGAGCGTCCGCTCCAGAACGGTCCGGCGTATTCGGTGATCGCGGTGGATTCCAGGCCGTTGTCGAGCACCGCGACCACTGCCGCCGCAACCATCAGCGGGACGGCGATGAACAAATGGAAATGATCGGCAATCGCCAACGAGGCAATGATCAGGACACCCGCGACGGCCATCACGCGGACTGGGCGCAGTCGCGACCCGATGCGGTCCGACCATCTGCCGACCATGATCCGGCCCGCCGCGCCGAGCACCTGCGACACCGTGACAATGCATCCCGCCGCCACGATCGAACACCGGTAATTCGCAATCAGCCAGATCAGCATGAACGTGACGGTCAGCGTCTGCGGCACCGTCAACAGCGCTGAGACCGCATGGATTCGGCGCAACACCCACGAGCCACGGTAGGGGTTGGCCAACTCCTGCGCGGTGGCTTCGGCCCGCTCCTTGCGCGGCGGATCCACGATGGCCACGGCGCTGAGCACCGCTGCGGCCGCGCACAACACAGCCGGGAAGATCAGGCCGGATGTCGCGGATCGGCTGCGCTCGGCGAGTATCGGAATGACCAACGCGCCCATGGCAATTCCCAGGGGCTGTGCGGTCTGACGGACGCCCATCGCCAGCCCGCGTTGCTCGGGTGGGAACCATCCGGAGACCAGCCTGCCGCCGGCCGAGTTGCAGCTGGCGGCCGCCATGCCGCCGACGAACAGCCAGGCTGACAACGCGACCATCGAGTGCGCATTCGACGCCGCGTAGGCGGCCGCCGCGGTCAGCGCGCTGCCGATCGTCAAGACGAAGCGTTCACCGACCCGGTCGAGCACCCAGCCCCACAGAATCAGCGTCGCCACCATGCCGAAGCTCGGCATCGACGCCAGCAGACCCGCCTCGGCAAGTGGCGTACCGAGATCCTCCTGGAGGGCGGGGATCAGGAAGGCGACACCGTTGATGAAGACGAAGGCGCTCGCCGTCACCAGTAATGAGATGACGACGACCGACCAGCGTCGAGTCGCGCTGGGTCCGACTGCGCCGGTCAGGTCGGTCGGCATCAATCCATGCTTGCATAGCGATGTGTGCCGAGTGGCCGAAGCGGCGACAGGACCGGCCGCCGGACCTCGATCAACCGTTACTAAGCTCAGGCGAATGCGCCTTGGCCGAATTGCCAGTCCCGACGGCGTCGCGTTCGTCGCCATCGAGGGCGAGCCCGACGAGTTGATCGTCCGCGAGATCGCCGAGCATCCATTCGGCACCCCGACATTCACCGGTCGCTCCTGGCCGCTGGCCGACGTGCGACTGCTGTCGCCCATCCTGGCCAGCAAGGTGGTCTGTGTCGGCAAGAACTACTCCGATCACATCGCAGAGATGGGCGGCACCACCGGGCCCACTCCGGCGGATCCGGTGATCTTCCTCAAGCCGAACACCGCGATCACCGGTCCGAACGTGCCGATTCGCTTGCCGGCCAACGCATCGCCGGTGCATTTCGAGGGGGAACTGGCGGTGGTCATCGGTCGGCCCTGCAAGGACGTCACGGCTGACCGGGCCGCCGAAAGCATCCTGGGCTACACCATCGCCAACGACGTGTCGGCCCGCGATCAACAGAAGGCCGACGGCCAGTGGACGCGGGCGAAGGGCCATGACACGTTCTGCCCGGTCGGACCGTGGATCGCCACCGACCTCGACCCGGCCGACCTGGAACTGCGTACCGAGGTCAACGGCGAGGTCAAACAGGACAGCCGCACGTCGCTGATGATCCACGACGTCGGGGCGATCGTGGAGTGGATCTCGGCAGTCATGACATTGCTGCCTGGCGACCTCATCCTGACCGGCACGCCCGCAGGCGTGGGACCGATCGAGGACGGCGACACCGTCAACATCACCATCTCAGGTATCGGGACACTGTCCAATCCCGTTGTCCGGAAGCAGGACTGACATCCCTGATCACCGACCGGCACTACACCGCCCGGACACCGGTATCGTGCCCAGCGCCTGACGCGTGAGGCAGCGCGGGACCGGGTCGGCCGCTGGTGAGAGGGGAGCGGTTTGTTTGGTAGTCTGCTCGTCGGCCCTTTACGGCTGGCAGCAGTGTCCGTACGACCGCACAGGGTCGACTGGCAGGCCTCTGACCAGCAGTTTTAGGACGCTAATGGGGTATGGTGTAATTGGCAACACAGCGGTTTCTGGTACCGCCATTCTAGGTTCGAGTCCTGGTACCCCAGCAGTATTTTTCCAATGTCGTTCCACCACCTAGCGATTAGGTGGGCGTAATGCAGTCAGCTATGCTGACTGCTCGGATCGGTTCCGGCCCCGTCGTCTAGCGGCCTAGGACGCCGCCCTCTCACGGCGGTAGCGTGGGTTCGAATCCCATCGGGGCTACTCATCCTTCAGGCACTCGACGTGCCGCCGCGCTTCAGCCGGCGGCAGGCGCAGTTGTCCCGCCGACCGGCATGTGCGGCATTCCGAGCTTGCGGTGATCCCAGGACCGCGTGCGGCCGCTGACGATGCGCACCGCCACACGCTTGTTCATCATCATGTCGACGGCCGGCTTCATCTCCTCGGTGTAGGGACCGGTGTAGCGCTCCCACACACTGACGCCGACGCGGAAGATCGCGTCCGGGTCCTCGACAATCTCCGCGACGCCCTCGAACGAGACACCGCGCAGGGTGTCGTAGGTTGGGCCGTCTTCGAGTAGAAAGCTGACGCGCGGGTCGCGCTTGAGGTTGACCGCCTTCTGTGACTTGGCTTTGGTCTCCAACCAGATCTCGCCGTCAACCACGCCGTACCACATCGCGGTCAAATGCGGCTGTCCGTCCGCCCCGATCGTGGCCAGGGTGCCGGTGCGGCTGCTGTTGACGAAGTCGGTGATCTCCGCCTCGGACATGACGATCTGCGCACGTTGGTTCGTTCCCATGGCCACAGTGTGTCAGGTCACGTCGCGGCGCCTGGCAATGCGGTGCGCGTCACAAGCGGCGCGTGAGCGCCTCCGCAGCGGCGAGCAGATCGGCCGCCCAGCGGGCGCCGGGGCGGCGGCCCATCCGGTCGATGGGACCCGACACCGAGATCGCCGCGATCACCGCACCATTCGCGTCGCGCACCGGCGCCGAGACGCTGGCTACGCCTGGCTCGCGCTCGGCGGCACTCTGCGCCCAGCCGCGGCGACGCACTTCGGTCAGTACGCGGTCGCTGAACTTCGCGGCGGCCAGCACGGCTGTGCGGGTGGCGTCGTCGCTGTAGGCCAGCAGGACCTTGGCGCCAGAACCGGCGGTCATCGGCAATCGCGTGCCGACCGGGACGGTATCGCGAAGTCCCGCAGGCGGTTCCGCCGAGGCGATGCATATCCGCGAACTGCCTTCGCGCCGGTACAACTGCACGCTCTCGCCGGTGATCTCGCGCAGGCGCGGCAGAACCGTCGCGCTGGCCGCCAGTAGCGGGTCGTTGACTTGGGCGGCAAGTTCGCTGACCGCCGGGCCCAGATGCCAGCGGCCGTCGCCGTCGCGGGCCAGCAGTCGATGGACTTCGAGGCCGGCCGCCAAGCGGTGCGCGGTGGCTCTGGGCAGGCCGGTGCGCTCGCACAATTCGGCTAGTCCGCAGGGTGATTCCGCGATTGTGTGCAGTACCCCCACGGCTTTGTCGAGAACGCCGATGCCGCTATCCTGTCTCACAGAGAGATACTAACGTCTCGCATAGTGAGATCGACGAATTGGGATGACCTCGTGACGAAAACTTCAGCCCACGATGTTTCTGGGAACGCCGCGCGCCCACGCACACTGGCGGAGAAGGTGTGGGACGACCACGTGGTGGCCTCCGGTGGTGGCACCGAACCCGACCTGATCTACATCGACTTGCACCTGGTGCACGAAGTCACCAGCCCGCAAGCGTTTGACGGGCTGCGGCTGGCCGGTCGGCCGGTGAGTCGCCCAGACTTGACCATCGCCACCGAAGACCACAACGTGCCGACGATCGACATCGACAAGCCGATCGCCGACCCGATTTCGCGCACGCAGGTCGAGACGCTGCGGACCAATTGCGCCGAATTCGGTGTCCGGCTATACCCGATGGGCGATATCGAGCAGGGCATCGTGCACGTGGTCGGCCCTCAGTTGGGTCTTACGCAGCCGGGCATGACCGTCGTCTGCGGTGACAGCCACACCTCGACGCACGGCGCATTCGGCGCATTGGCGATGGGCATCGGGACTTCCGAAGTCGAGCATGTGCTCGCCACGCAGACACTTCCACTGCGACCGTTCAAGACGATGGCCGTCAACGTCGACGGTCAGTTGCCGCCCGGCGTGACAGCCAAAGACATCATTCTCGCGGTGATCGCCAAGATCGGGACCGGTGGCGGACAAGGTCACGTCATTGAATATCGCGGCAGCGCCATCGAAGCCCTGTCGATGGAGTCCCGGATGACGGTCTGCAACATGAGCATCGAAGCTGGAGCGCGGGCGGGAATGGTGGCCCCCGACGCCACCACCTACGAATTTCTTCGCGGCCGTCCGCACGCGCCAATCGGCTCGCAGTGGGATGCCGCGCAGGCTTACTGGGATCAGTTGGGCACCGACGACGGGGCCGAATTCGACACCGAAGTCCATGTCGACGCCGCCTCGCTGACCCCGTTCGTGACGTGGGGTACCAATCCGGGCCAGGGCGTGCCGTTGGGCGCCGCGGTACCCGACCCCGAGTCGATGACCGATGACAACGAACGCCAGTCCGCCGAGAAAGCGCTGGCGTACATGGACCTTCGGCCTGGACTGCCGATGCGCGAGATAGCCGTGGACACGGTGTTCGTGGGTTCCTGCACCAATGGCCGGATCGAAGATCTGCGCGCGGTGGCCGACATCCTGCGGGGGCGAAAGGTCGCCGACGGCGTGCGGATGCTGGTCGTGCCCGGATCGATGCGGGTGCGTGCGGAGGCCGAAAGTGAAGGGCTGGGCGAGGTCTTCACCGCCGCAGGCGCCGAATGGCGGCAGGCCGGCTGCTCGATGTGCCTGGGGATGAACCCCGATCAGCTCGCGCCGGGGGAGCGCTGCGCCGCAACGTCAAACCGCAACTTCGAAGGGCGACAGGGGAAGGGCGGCCGTACACATCTGGTGTCGCCGGCCGTCGCCGCGGCCACCGCAGTGCGCGGCAAGCTCTCCGCGCCGGCCGACCTGAACTGACCGAAGGGGAAATCGAATGGACGCTTTTCGCACCCACACGGGCATCGGAGTTCCGCTTCGGTTGTCCAATGTCGACACCGATCAGATCATTCCCGCGGTCTATTTGAAACGTGTGACCCGAACGGGTTTCGACGACGGATTGTTCGCATCCTGGCGTACCGATCCGTCTTTCGTGCTCAATCTCAGCCCATTCGACAAGGGTTCGGTGCTGGTTGCCGGACCCGATTTCGGCACCGGATCCTCACGCGAGCATGCGGTCTGGGCGCTCATGGACTACGGCTTCCGAGTGGTGATCTCGTCGCGGTTCGGCGACATTTTCCGCGGCAATGCGGGGAAGTCCGGGCTACTGGCGGCCGAAGTTGCTCAAGATGATGTGGAACTTTTATGGAAGCTCATCGAGAGCAGCCCAGGGCTGGAAATCACTGTCAATCTTCAAGATCGGAATGTCACGGCGGGAACGGTGGTGGTGCCGTTCAAGATTGACGATTACACCGCATGGCGCTTGCAAGAGGGCCTCGACGATATAGCCCTTACGCTGCGCAAACACGACGAGATCGAAATCTTCGAAGCGGCCCGGCCGGACTGGAAACCGACAACGCTGCCCACTTCGTAACGGCTCAAACGAGTCCGAATTACAGGCGCCACAGGACCGCATTTGACGGCGGCGCCACCTCCCAAGCGCGGCAAGCGGATTCCTAAAAAGTTCGCCAGGAACCATTGAAATTGCGCGTGGCTCTTGGAAATCAGGCACTTGAGGGTTTACCGTGTCTGCTAGTCGGTCCAAACGAGGACCACTAGCTTCGGAGGATTTGCATGAACAAAGCAGAGCTCATCGATGTACTCACAGACAAATTGGGCTCCGACCGTCGGCACGCAACCGCGGCCGTCGAGAATGTCGTCGACACGATCGTGCGTGCGGTGCACAAGGGCGACAGTGTCACCATTACCGGGTTCGGTGTTTTCGAGCAGCGGCGCCGCGCGGCCCGCGTAGCCCGCAATCCCCGCACCGGCGAGACGGTTAAGGTCAAGCCGACCTCCGTGCCGGCTTTCCGGCCCGGCGCACAATTCAAAGCGGTTGTTTCTGGCTCGCAACGTCTCCCGGCGGAAGGACCTGCAGTGAAGCGCGGTGTTGTCGCAAGCGGTGGAGCCAAGAAGGTGGCCAAGAAGGCACCGGCCAAGAAGGCCGCAGTGAAGAAGGCTCCGGCCAAGAAGGCTCCGGCCGCGAAGAAGGTTGCCGCCAAGAAGGTCGTCAAGAAGGCTCCGGCCAAGAAGGCGGCAGTGAAGAAGGCTCCGGTCAAGAAGGTCGTCAAGAAGGCTCCGGCCAAGAAGGCGGCAGTGAAGAAGGCTCCGGCTAAAAAGGCTGCAACCAAGCGGGCTCCGGCCAAGAAGGCTCCGGCCAAGAAGGCCACCGCACGTCGCGGTCGCCGCTAGGCGCTCAACGCATCACAACGTAAATTCGCCGCGGGGCAGGCTCTCACGAGCCCCCCGCGGCGAATTTACGTGCTAGGAACCGACGTTGGTGGCCAGGGCGCTGCCGATGTGATCGGCCGCGATCAGGTGGCCGTCCACCAGCGAGAGCACCCAGGTGCTGCCCTTGCGGTTGCGTGACTTGTCCGGTCGCACCCCGTCGCGTTCGCACCACCACGCGATCAAGTCCGGAATCACCTTGCCCTGTGTGCAAATCACCGGTGTCGGATGCGAGCCGGCGATCTGCAGAACCCGCCGTCGAGCACGCTTTGGGTTGTCCGCGTACGCCTCTTCGGTCAGCGTCGGCTCGTTGCCGATGATCACGCCGAGTTCTTCGGCGAAGGGTTCCACGGTCTGATGACACCGCACGCGATCGGCGGCGTACACGTCGGTTGGACCGAAAGCCGACAGCTGCGCGACAAGCGCCTCGGCCTGCGCCCTGCCCTTCTTGTCCAACGGTCGTATCTTGTCGTCACCCGAGAATCGGGACTTGCTGCCCGCAGTGCCGTGCCGGACGATCAAAACCGACTGGGTGTCTGGCGGATGTTTTGCCCACCGTCGCAATACCTTTCGGTCGTAGGCATACGACACCTTCTTCAGCGCGGCGGGCACCGCCAGCCAGACGAGGTCGTCGACTTCGTTGTTCGGGGCGAAACTGCCACCGAGGCTTCGTGCCGACCAATACTGCACTTTCTTGGTGCGTTGCTCGATCGGATAGTTCACGGTGGTGACCCGGCGGCCGAGTTGGACGGGGTGACCGGTTTCTTCGAATACCTCGCGGACCGCGGTTATCGGCTCGGTCTCGCCTGGATCCACTTTGCCTTTCGGCAGTGACCAGTCGTCGTACCTCGGGCGGTGGATGACTGCGACCTCCGGGGCGGATTCGCGATGGCCGGGCCGCCACAACACCCCGCCGGCTGCATAGACAATTTTGCTCGCCGAGGACTGTGTTGACACCTGGACTCCTGCAGGTCAATTCGGAACCGAAGGCCCTTCGGCCACAAGGTCAGGGGCTAGCCTGTACCTGGTCAGGAACTGCGGTGCCGATCCATAAACGCCACCTGATGGTCGCGAACCGTGTGACCGGCCTTCGGCAATGCCGTCCACTGCCCTTCCGGACCCAGTTCCCAGCAGCGAGTGGCGGGATCCAATGCCGACTCGAAGATGTCGTTCAGTTGCGCGGTCAATCGCGGATCCTTGACCTGAACCAGTACCTCGACCCGTCGATCGAGATTGCGGTGCATCATGTCGGCGCTGCCGATCCAGAATTCGTTGATCGAGCGGAAATTGAAGATCCGCGAGTGCTCCAGGTATTGCCCGAGAATTGAGCGCACGGTGATGTTCTCGGAGAAACCCTCGACGCCGGGGCGCAGCGCACAGATGCCGCGCACCACGATCTCGACCCGTACGCCGGCCTGCGACGCCCGGTAAAGGGCATCGAGAACCTGCTCGTCGACAAGGGAGTTCATCTTCAGCCGGATGTGTCCCCTGCCGGTTTCCTGGTGCCCGGTGATCTCCCGGTTGACGCGTTCGATGATGCCGGTGCGAATGCCGTGCGGGGCGACCAACAGGTTGCGGTAGGACAGTTTGCGCGAATAGCCCGTCAACGTGTTGAACAGATCGGTGAGGTCGGCGCCGATATCGGGATCGGCTGTCAGCAGGCCGATGTCTTCATACAGCCGAGCCGTTTTGCTGTTGTAGTTGCCGGTCCCGATGTGGCAGTAACGCCGGATCGTGGAGCCCTCGCGGCGCACCACCAGGCACGTCTTGCAGTGCGTTTTCAACCCGACGAGCCCGTAGGCAACGTGGACACCCGCCTGCTCCAGGGCACGGGCCCACTTGATGTTGGCCTGTTCGTCGAACCGGGCTTTGATCTCGACGAGCGCGACGACTTGCTTTCCGGCCGCGGCGGCTTCGATCAGTGCCCGAACGATCGGGGAGTCACCGGAGGTCCGGTACAGCGTCTGTTTGATCGCCAGCACGTTGGGGTCGGCGGCCGCCAATTCGATGAACCGCTGCGTGCTTGTCGAGAACGAGTCGTAAGGGTGGTGCACCAACACGTCACCCTCGCGCAGCGTCGCGAAAATGCTCTTCGGCGTTTCCCGGTCGGCGAACGCGGGGCTGGTCGACGGAACGAAAGCGGGATCCTTCAAGCCTGGGCGGTCGACGCCGTAGATCTGCCAGAGCGACGAGAGATCAAGCAGCCCCGGCACCTGGACGACATCGCCGGGATGGACGTCCAGCTCGCGCAGCAGCAACTCGAGCATGCGCTCCGTCATGTCGTCTGCCACTTCGAGGCGCACCGGCGACCCGAACCGGCGCCGGGCCAGCTCCCGCTCCAGCGCCTGCAGCAGGTCTTCGTCGCGATCCTCGTCGACCTCGAAATCGGCGTTGCGAGTGATGCGGAACGCATGGTGCTCAACGATTTCCATGCCCGGGAACAGCGCCGTGAGGAAGGCCGCGATCAGCTCTTCCATCGGCAAGAAGCGAACTTCCTTCTTGCCGGCCGATTGTTCGCCACCCTTGCGGTCGTCGAGCTCGACGAAGCGATCGACGTTGTCGGGCACCTTGACCCGGGCGAAATGCTGACCGCCGTCGTCGGGCTGCTTGACCGTGACTGCGAGGTTCAGGCTCAGCCCGCTGACGAACGGGAACGGGTGAGCGGGGTCCACAGCCAGTGGAGTCAGGACAGGGAAGACCTGCTCGGTGAAGTATGTCGACAGCCGGTCACGCTCGGCATGGTCCAGATCGGCCCACGTGACAATGTGAATGCCTTCCGTGGCCAGCCCGGGCTCCACCGAGTTGAGGAAAACCTCTGCGTGCCTGGTGGCCATCTTCTGAGTCTGCTCACCGATCCGGCGCAACTGCTCACGCGGAGTCAAGCCGTCCGCGGAGCGCACCGACAGACCCATCTCGTCGCGCCGCTTCAGCCCGGCGACGCGGACCATATAGAACTCGTCGAGGTTGGAGGCGAAGATCGCGAGGAACTTCGCCCGCTCCAGCAACGGCAGCGAGGTGTCTTCGGCCAGCGCCAAGACGCGCGCATTGAAGTCCAGCCAGCTCAATTCGCGGTTGAGGTAGCGGTCCTCGGGAAGGGGGTTGTCGACCGCGGTGGCAGTGGTGGCGGGTGGCGCTCCCGGAGCGGAATCAGCGGACTGCCACGCGGGCGTCTCGTCGTTGATTGCGGTGTCCGGAGCTTCAATTTCGGTCACCCCTGCGATCATTCCTCATCAGCCGGGGCTGCTGCTACCCACCGGCGGACGTCCATGCGCCGTTGTGGAGCTGTTTACCCGTCGTTACCGCGACGACGAGGAGTGCGCCGCGACCGCGTGACTGGTGGCAGGCCCTATCCCGAGGCGGCGCGCGACGGCCAAGTCGTCGGGTGTGTCGATGTCGCAGCGCAATCCTGGCCAGCCGCCGGTGAGCTCGATTGCGCCTGAAAGTCTGTGCTGCGCTGAAGAATCCACGCCGAATTTCGGATCGAGTGCGGCTCCGAAAGCGCACAGTGCAGCGGTGCCGGTGCCGATTCGGTCGGCGACGTAGCTGCGCGGGTGCTGCCGTGCCGCGGCGATCGCTTCGGCCAGCTCGTGCGTCTGCAGCGCGGGCAGATCACCTTGCAGCACAACAATATTCGTGATGGACTCGGATACCGCGCGCTCGGCGACGGCGATGGCGTTGTTGAGTGGATCAGGGTGGCCGGCCGGCGTCGGGTCGGAGATCACGTCCGCGCCGAGTTCGATCGCCGCTGCGGCCGCCACGTCGTCGGGCGTGACGACGGTGATGCGTTGCACCGCGCTCACCCCCGCGGCGGCAGTGAGGGTGTCGACCAGCATGGCCAGCACCACAGTCTCTCGCATCGGCGCGGAGAACACCGGTGCCAACCGAGTCTTGGCGGCCACCAACCGCTTGACCGCGACGATCAGGCCGACATCCGCGTGCCCGTCGGCTCTGCTGCCGCTCATGTGCCCATCCTGCCAGTGCCGATCGTGGGGCTGGTCTACGGTAAGCGCCGGTACGTTAGCGCCTATTCCACGGGACGGAGACCCAGCCAGACCATGTCCACCGCGACAGCAGTGATGGGGGCCGGGGCGTGGGGCACGGTGCTGGCGAAGCTGCTCGCGGACGCCGGCGGAGAGGTGCGATTGTGGGCGCGACGGCCCGAACTCGCCACCGAGATCAACGCCAGTCGTCATAACCCGGACTATCTGCCGGGCGTGCAGCTGCCGGCGGGCATCATGGCCACTGCAGATCCCGGGGAAGCGCTGAGCGGAGTGACGACCGTCCTGCTGGCCGTACCCGCTCAGACGATGCGGCCCAACCTCGAGGGGTGGAAACCCCTGTTCGCGACCGGGGCGACCCTGATCAGCACGGCCAAGGGCATCGAGTTGGGCACGTTGATGCGGATGAGCCAGGTCATCGTCGACGTGACGGGCGTAGATACTTCGCAGGTCGCGGTGATCTCCGGGCCGAACCTCGCCAGCGAGATCAGTGCCGGGCAACCCGCTGCCACCGTCATCGCCTGCAGCGATTCCGGTCGCGCGGTTGCCGTACAGCGCATGCTGAACGCCGGATACTTCCGGCCCTATACGAATGCCGACGTGATCGGCACCGAGATCGGCGGCGCGTGCAAGAACGTCATCGCGCTGGCCTGCGGGATGGCGGCCGGCGTTGGCCTGGGCGAGAACACCGCGGCGGCGATCATCACCCGCGGTCTGGCCGAGATCATGCGGCTTGGCATCGCGGTCGGCGCCAAGGGCGCGACGCTGGCCGGCCTCGCCGGGGTTGGTGACCTGGTGGCGACCTGCAGCTCGCCGCGATCGCGTAACCGCACCTTCGGCGAGTCTCTGGGCCGTGGCGCGACCATGGAGTCCGCGCTGCGGGCAGGAGAGGGCCACGTCGTGGAAGGGGTGACGTCGTGCGAATCGGTGCTGGCGCTGGCCTCGAGCTACGACGTCGAGATGCCGCTCACCGATGCGGTGCACCGGGTCTGCCACAAAGGACTGTCGGTGGATCAGGCGGTCGCTCTGCTCCTGGGGCGCATCACCAAGCCGGAATGAGCTTGTAACCAGCACCGCTGTGCCAGACGGTAGCCTCTCTAGGTTGTGAACGCCCGCCTGCCATCGAACGCGCCCGATCAGGGGCGGGTTCGGGTTGCCGTCGTCTTCGGTGGACGCAGCAATGAGCACGCGATTTCCTGCGTCTCGGCGGGCAGCATCCTGCGCAACCTGGACCCGGAGCGGTTCGAGGTGGTCGCGGTCGGTATCACCCCCGATGGTTCGTGGGTGCTGACCGACGGCGATCCCGAGGCCTTGGCGATCGCCAATCGGCAGCTGCCGACGGTCAGCGCCGAATCAGGCACCGAGCTCGCGCTGACCGCCAACCCGCTTCGGGCCGGCCAACTGGTGTCACTGTCGCCGGGCGGGGCCGAGGTGCTGGCGTCGGTCGACGTGGTCTTCCCAGTCCTGCACGGACCCTACGGCGAAGACGGCACCATCCAGGGTCTGCTCGAGCTTGCCGGCGTGCCCTACGTTGGCGCTGGGGTGCTGGCCAGCGCGGCCGGGATGGACAAAGAGTTCACCAAGAAGCTGCTGGTGGCCGAGGGGCTTCCGATCGGCGACTACGCGGTGCTGCGCCCGTCGGAGTCGGAGCTGAACGCCGATCAGCGTGCCCGGCTTGGTCTTCCGGCGTTCGTCAAACCCGCTCGTGGTGGATCGTCGATCGGAGTCAGCCGAGTGACCGGCTGGGACGAGTTGCCCGCCGCCATCGAGTACGCCCGTCGGCACGACCCGAAGGTGATCATCGAGTCGGCGATCGTCGGCCGCGAGCTCGAATGCGGCGTCCTCGAATTCCCCGACGGCACAATGCAAGCCAGCACGATCGGCGAGATCCGGGTGGCGGGCGTTCGCGGTCGCGAAGACTCCTTCTACGATTTCGCCACCAAATATCTCGACGACGCCGCCGAGCTCGACGTGCCCGCCAAGATCGACGACGACATCAGTGACACGTTGCGAGACTTGGCGATTCGGGCATTCAAAGCGATCGACGGCCGGGGTCTGGCGCGGGTGGACTTCTTCCTCACCGAGGATGGGCCGTTGATCAACGAGGTCAACACGATGCCCGGCTTCACCACGATCTCGATGTACCCGCGGATGTGGGCGGCCAACGGCGTCGACTATCCGACCTTGCTGTCGACCATGGTCGACACCGCGCTGTCACGCGGGACGGGCCTGCGCTAAGAAGCCGGCAGTGGGCTGATCGGCCGCGCCGGCATGGTCCGGTCAATGAGCTCGGAGAGTTGCTGGATCGGCGTCGGTCCGGAACCCGGCGGCAACGTCAGGGCCACATAGACCGGTCGGTCGACCGCGTACCAGGTGGAGCGCTGATCCTGGCTGACTTCGAACCATTGCACCCGGTCGACCATCTGGATCGCGGAGCCGACGACGAAGTCGGTCGGACGATCCAGGCCGCAGCGCAACACGACGGGATCTCCGCCGTCTGACCGCTGCCAGGCGGCGGCACCGACGGGAGCCGGTTGCACCAGCGTGGCCCTGGTGTACTCGCCGAGTCGCGGCGGCAGGGATTCCGCGAGCTTCGCGCATGCGGGGTCTTGCGAATGGGGTGCCGGGACAGCGGAGACGACAACCGGATTCGTGTGGTGACGGTTCACCGCGATGGCCAACACGACACCCAACGCGCCGATCGCCACGACCAGCGCCGCGATCAGTGCCGCCTTTGGCGGACCGTCGGATTCGGCCATTACCTCACCCTCTGCTCGAACTCGGCGTCCTAGAACCTGATATGTAGGCGGTGTTGTCAAGAGGGTAGGTGAAAGCCGCCCCGGCCTGGAGCCGGGGCGGCTTTCGTTTTGGCTGGCTTGGTGAGGGCGTTGGCGGTCGTTGCTCACGACGGTGGTGTCAGACTGATATGCGCGGGTTGGGTACCGCAGGACGATGATTCGGATGTGAACGTTACTGCTGTCTACAGGCGAGCGTCACGGACGTTTCGGTTGAATCACGTTGTGGCTCATAGGTTCTTTGCAGGTTGGTTCACTCACCGCGCCGACGCTTTGATCACGTGGGTCAGCCAAGCTTTCGGTGTTGGCGGTCTATTGCATGGTGGCCAGGGACCAGCACCAGCCGGCGAGTTCGCGGGCGACGGCGACGTTGGCCACGCGTGGGTTCTTGCCGCGTTCGGTGAAACTGCGCCACCGTTTGTGGAGGCGGCGGTTGCCGGCGTGGCCGCGGGCCCGAAGTGCGGGGTCGACTTTGGCCCAGCGGGTTCGCAGGCTGGGTCCAGAGGTGCTGTAGGACTTGCGGTGATGCCAGGCCGATTCGATCAGCAGCCGTCGTACATGGGTGTTGCCCGCCTTGGTGATCGATCCTTGGCTGCGAGAGCTTCCCGAGGAGTGCTCAGACGGTACTAAGCCGACGTAGGCGCCGATCGTGGAGCCGGTGAAGCGTGACCAGTCTCCGATCTCGACGGTCAGGGCCAGACCGGTCAGAGCCGAGATCCCCCGCAGACAGCCCAGCCGGTCGACCGGGTCGGCGAACCGCGGCGAGGCCGCTACCTCGGTGATCTGTTCGTCAAGGCGATCTCGCGCCGCAGTGCCGCCAGCACAGCGTCGAAACTGTGGTCGAACGCGGCTTTGAGATGGATGTCGCTGAAGCGTTGCCGTCGCAACCACTCCTCATGCGAGCATGTCCACGGTGTGCCGCCGTAGTAGACGATCCCTTGCCGCAGAAGCAGTTTCGATAACCGGTGGCGCACCCGCATCAGATCGGCTCGCGCATCTTCACGGGCCCGCACCAGATCACGGACCGCCTCGATGTCGCGCTCGGGCACCCGCACCGCAGTGATTTCACCCAACCGCAGCAGCCGGGCTAGATGCGCGGCGTCGCGGGCGTCGGTCTTGACCCGGTCCCCGGCCGGGCGCTGCAGCTTCGACGGCGCGGCAACCACGCATTCCATCCCGGCGTCGTTGATCGCCCTGGCCAACCCGAAGCCGGTCGGACCCGCCTCGTAGGCAACCCACACAGGGGCTCGCAGCTCACGCAACCAGCCCAGCACCTCGTCATGAGCCGGACACAGCCGCGCCCGCGCGATCTTGCCGGTTTCCTCGTCGACGGCATGCGCCACGACCGAAAGCGCATGCACGTCCAACCCAACACTCGTACCCTGAACAATCACCGGAGGCCTCCTGATCTGCAAATGTGGCTCTGCCAGCGTGAGTGTTCACCCACACCGGTAACCCACGAATCGTTTTGCAGCGCGAGGCCTTCGGCCTCAGCTAGCCCCCATACCGTCTACCGTTGACAGGTCCGGCGATCGGCGAGGAGGTGGCGTGGGCAGCGGCGAATCCGATCGCACACTCAGTGAGGTCGGCGAGTTCGGGGTGATCGACCGGCTGACGCGGGGGCGGCCCGGGTCGGCCGATGTCGCTGTCGGCCCCGGTGACGACGCTGCGGTGGTGCGCGCCGCCGACGGCCGCGTGGCGGTCTCGACGGACATGCTCGTCGAGGGCAGGCATTTCCGGCTGGACTGGTCGACGCCGCACGACATCGGCCGTAAGGCGGTGGCGCAGAACGCCGCCGACATCGAAGCGATGGGCGGGCGGGCGACGGCCTTCGTCGTCGGATTCGGCGCCCCGCCCGACACTCCTGCTGCGTACGCCGACGCGCTGTCGGACGGGATGTGGGACGAGGCCACGCGATTGGGTGCGGCGATCGTCGGGGGAGATCTGGTCGCGAGCCCGCACTGGGTGGTGTCGGTGACGGTGCTCGGCGATCTGGACGGTCGCGCGCCGGTGTTGAGATCCGGGGCGCAACCAGGATCGCGGCTCGCCGTCGCCGGACAGCTGGGCTACTCGGCTGCCGGATATGCATTGTGGCACGGCGGTGTTGATCGATTCGATGAGTTTCGGCAGCGCCACCTTGTGCCGCAGCCACCCTATGGCCAGGGCCGTATCGCCGCTGATGCCGGCGCCCAGGCGATGATCGATGTGTCCGATGGACTGGTCGCCGACCTGCGCCACGTCGCCGAGGCGTCCGGTGTCGGCATCGATCTAGGCACTCAGGCGTTGGGCGCCGATCGTGAACTGCTGCTCGATGCCGCCGCAGAGCTGGGAGTCGACGCATGGACGTGGGTGCTCGGCGGGGGAGAAGACCACGCCCTGGTCGCGGCATTCCCCGGCCCAATTCCCGTGGGCTGGCGCGAAATCGGACGCGTGCTCGACGGTCCGGCGAGGGTGCTCGTCGACGGCGCGGAGTGGCACGGGTACGCGGGATGGCAGTCGTTTGGCGCCGGGTGAAGAAACAGTAGGGTGGCTCGGTGACCGTCTACGCGATCGCTCGGCGGAAAGGATTGATGTGGCAGCGCGGCCGTTACATGAGCTCATCGACGACGGGTGGGCGACCGCATTACAGCCTGTCGAGGAACAGGTCGCCACGATGGGCCAGTTTCTCCGCGCCGAGATCGCGTCCGGTCAAGGCTATCTGCCTGCCGGTGAGAACGTGCTGCGCGCCTTCACGTTTCCGTTCGATCAGGTGCGGGTGCTGATCGTCGGCCAGGACCCGTATCCAACGCCTGGCCACGCCGTGGGCCTGAGCTTCTCTGTGGCCGCTGATGTGCGTCCGCTACCGAGAAGCCTGGAGAACATCTTCGCTGAATACGCCAGCGACTTGGGTCACCCCAAACCGTCGTGCGGCGACCTCATGCCATGGGCTCAGCGCGGTGTACTGCTGCTGAACCGAGTGCTGACCGTTCGACCGGGCAACCCGGCATCCCACCGCGGCAAGGGCTGGGAAGCGGTGACCGAGTGCGCAATTCGCGCGCTGGTGGATCGGAAGCAGCCGATGGTCGCCATTCTGTGGGGCCGAGATGCGTCGACCTTGAAGCCAATGCTGACCGGAAGTGACTGTCTGTCAATCGAATCCCCGCATCCCTCACCGCTGTCGGCGTCGCGGGGGTTCTTCGGGTCGCGTCCGTTCAGCCGCGCCAACGAGTTGCTCGCTCAGATGGGCGCTGACCCGATCGACTGGCAATTGCCGTAGCGGTTCAGAACGTCCAACTGCCGGAGGACTGCAGGACCAGTCCGTGATCGCCGTCGATACACGCGGTCAGACCGTCGGCGCCGACAACGCAGGTGACATTCACGGCCGTGAGTTTCTGACCGCCGTTCAACGTCGCCAGCGAGCTACTGAACGGTGCACACGCGCCACCGTGTCTGGTGATCGGCGCGTTCGAGCTCGCGGCAGCGCAGCCACTGGGGCCGCCGTCGGGCGCGGAGTCCGGGATGCCCAGGATGTTTCCGTTGCATTCGACGGGCCCGTGAGCGTTCGGGTCGGAGCTGTAAGCCCAGGTGCATGAGACTCCACGCGTGGTCACGAACCCGATGAACGTGCTGTCAGGCTTGCTGATCGTGTACGTCTTCGCGTCGACCGGGGTGAAAGCATTCACATCCGGAAAACCCGGGGGTGCGGCCACCGCTGTCGGGGATCCCGCCGGACTGATGACTGCGCTGAGCGCAGCGGCCGCAGCGGCCGCGACGATGAACGGTTTCGACGACATCGGGACACCTCCGTTCGTGCTGAACGCTGAATGTACTAGTAGACGTGGCCGGGACTGACAGCTTCGCCGCGTTAGGCAGGCTGATCGTCCTCGTCATCGTCAGTGACGAGGCTGATGTCGTCGTGAAGAGCCGGCCGGCCCGGTGTTGCATGGACTCGGGATAACGCGGGTCCGCGAACGTCAGGTCGTGGCCTCTGCGCTGCAGTGTCCGGCCGATCAGGTAAATCACGACGCAGAACATCACGCATGCCGCGGCGATACCGCCGACGGCGAGCACCTGCACGAGGCCCTCTTAGGCGCGGGCGACCTTACCGGCCTTGATGCATGACGTGCATGCGTTGACGCGGTGCTTGTTGCCGCCAGGACGGTCAGTAACGCGCACGGTCTGAATGTTCGGGTCCCAGCGACGGCTGGTCCGGCGGTGGGAGTGCGACACGGACTTACCGAAGCCGGGGCCCTTGCCGCAGATCTCGCAGACGGCAGCCATACGGAAACTCCTCAAAGCTCTGGGGCCAACGACCTCACGGGTGGCCCGACGACCTGGCAAGGATAGCCGCCGCGGGGCGGAACCGCCAAAACGATCAACACACGCGCGCTGCCTCGTGACCTGTGCTGTCTGCCTCAATGGATAGGCTGGCGCGCATCGCTGGCGGCGCGAGGAGGTTTCTTTCAGGTGGGTCTGGGCCAGGTGGAGTCGGGGCCGGTCGAGCCGGGTCGTCTGCTGGACGCCTCGGCGCTACGTGATTGGGCGCATACCGCCGTGGGTGACCTGATCACCCACATTGACGAGATCAACCGGCTCAACGTCTTCCCGGTCGCCGATGGCGACACCGGGGTGAACATGCTGTTCACCATGCGTTCGGCGCTGGCCGAGGCCGACGCCGAAGCCAAGTCCGCCGACGTCGTCAAACTGGCCGCCGCCCTGTCGTCGGGCGCGCTGCACGGCGCGCGGGGCAACTCCGGGGTGATCCTGTCCCAAATCCTGCGGGGTATCGCCGACGTCACCGCGCACGCCGCCGAGGAGTCCGCAGGCTCGCTCGATGACATCGACGCCGCGCTGCTCGGCGCGGCGCTGCATCGCGGTGTCGACCTCGTCGTCGCCTCGATGGGCGGCCGAGAGGTACACGGCACGATCGTCTCGGTACTCAAGGCCGCTGGTGACGCCGTCGAGCAGGCAGCCAATGCCGGCGCGGCGCTACCCCAGGCGGTCACCGCCGCCGGTGATGCCGCGGTGGTCGCCCTGGAAAAGACCCCCGACCAGCTGAACGTGCTGGGTGAGGCCGGGGTTGTCGATGCCGGAGGCCGCGGTCTGCTGGTCCTGCTCGACGCGCTGCGCTCGACCGTCACCGGGCAGGCGCCCAACCGCAAGGTGTACGAACCCGCGCCGCGGCGTCCGGCCTTCGAGTCGGTGGCTCAACCGCCCGCGCCGCAGTTCGAGGTGATGTATCTGCTGGGTGGGTGTGACGCCGAGGGCGCCGAATCGCTGCGGGAGCGCCTCGACGAGCTGGGTGAGTCGGTGGCCATCGCAACGTCCGGCGTCGTCGGGGGCTACTCGGTGCACGTGCACACCGATGACGCCGGGTCCGCGATCGAGGCAGGCCTGGCGATCGGCGACCCGCGGCGCATCCAGATATCAATGCTCACCAGTGGCACCAGCGGGCTACCCCCGGGCAGCTGGACACGGGAACGCGCGGTGCTCGCCGTCGTCGACGGCGACGGCGCGGTGGAGTTGTTCGGTGACGAGGGTGCCTGCATTCTGCGGCCAGACCCGCACGCTGAAGACCCGGCGACCGTCATCACCGCCCAACAGCTGTTGCGAGCCGTGGTCGACACCGGCGCCGCGCAGGTGATGGTGTTGCCCAACGGCTACGTCGCCGCCGAAGAGCTGGTGGCCGGCTGCACCGCGGCCATCGGCTGGGGCATCGACGTCGTCCCGCTGCCGACCGGCTCGATGGTGCAGGGGCTGGCTGCGCTCGCCGTACACGAGCCGGGCCGGCAGGCCGTCGACGACGGCTACACGATGGCCCGGGCCGCGGGCAGTGCCCGGCACGGCGCGGTACGCGTTGCGGCCGAGACGGCGCTGACCTGGGCGGGTACCTGCGAGCCCGGCAACGGGTTGGGCATCGCCGCCGACGAAGTGCTGATCGTGGCGCCCGACGTCGCGGCGGCGGCGATCGGCTTGATCGACCTGTTCCTCGGCGCCGGTGGTGAACTGGTGACGGTGCTGGTCGGCGCCTGCATCGACGCGGACCTCGTCGAGTTTCGGCTGCAAGCCCATGTGCACGACCAGCATCCGGGCACCGAGTTGGTGACCTATCGCACCGGGCATCGCGGTGACGCGCTGCTGATCGGGGTCGAGTAGCCATGGTGGCGTTGAGCGACCGGCTGGATTTCGTCATCGGAGCCAAGTCGGCCAACCCGCTCGAGGAGGCCTTCGGCATCAGCACCGTCGACGATCTGTTGCGGCACTATCCCCGCAGCTACGTCGAAGGCGCCACCATGCGTGGCGTCGACGACGACCGACCGCCGGAGGGCGAGCACGTCACGCTCGTCGACGAGATCACCGACGCGGCGCTGCTCCCGATCAGAAACCGGCCCAGAGACAAGCTCTTTCGTGTCACCCTCGGCTCCGGTCGCGGCAAGGTCACCGCCACGTTTTTCCACCCCAGGAAGTGGATCACCGATCAGCTGACCAAGGGGACACGCGTCATGCTGTCCGGAGAAGTGGGTTATTTCCGCGGCGCCATGCAGCTCACCCATCCCGACTTCCTGGTGCTCGACGCCGCGGATGGCAGGAACCGCGGCAGTAGGTCGTTGCGGATGATCGCCGACGCCTCGCAGGCGGTGAGCGGGGAAGTGTTGCGCGAGGCTTTCGAGCGCAGCTTCTATCCGATCTACCCGGCCAGTACGAAGGTGCAGAGCTGGGACATCTTCGCGTGCGTACGTCAGGTGCTCGAGATGCTCGACCCGGTCGCAGACCCGCTGCCTGAAACACTGTGCGCCAAGCACAATCTGGCGCCCGAAGACGCGGCGCTACGCGCTATACACCTGGCTGAAGACAGCGCCGAGCGGCGTCGCGCGCGCGAGCGTCTGACGTTCGACGAGGCCGTCGGCCTGCAATGGGCGCTGGTGAGTCGGCGACACGGCGAGCTTTCCGCGTCCGGGCCTGCGGCACCCGCCGGGTCCGACGGTTTGCAGCATGAGCTGTTGCAGCGCCTGCCCTTCGAGCTGACCGCCGGCCAACACGAGGTGCTGGAGGTGTTGTCCGCGGAGATCAGCGCGACCCGGCCGATGAACCGACTCCTGCAAGGCGAAGTGGGGTCGGGCAAGACCATCGTCTCGGTGCTGGCGATGCTGCAGATGGTCGATGCTGGTTATCAGTGCGCGTTGCTCGCGCCGACGGAAGTACTTGCCGCGCAACATGTTCGGTCGATCAACGATGTACTCGGGCCGCTCGCGATGAGTGGGCAACTCGGTGGCGCCGAGAAAGCCACCCGGGTGGCGTTATTGACCGGGTCGATGTCGCAGAGCCAGAAGAAACACGTCCGCGCCGAGATCACCGGCGGCGAGGCGGGCATCGTCGTCGGAACCCACGCGCTGCTGCAGGACGCCGTCGAGTTCGACCGACTCGGGATGGTGGTGGTCGACGAGCAGCATCGGTTCGGTGTCGAGCAGCGAGACCAGTTGCGCGCCAAGGCGCCGGCGGGCATCACACCGCACCTGCTGGTGATGACCGCGACGCCGATACCGCGGACGGTGGCACTGACCGTCTACGGCGATCTGGAGACCTCGACGCTGCGTGAACTTCCCCGTGGACGTCAGCCGATCACCACCACGGCCGTCTTCATCAAAGACAAACCGGCGTGGTTGGACCGCGCCTGGCGGCGAATTATCGAGGAAGTCGGCGAAGGGCGGCAAGCCTATGTGGTGGCGCCCAGGATCGACGACAGTGACAGCACCGGTTCGGCTGATAAAGATGAAAGGCCTTCGGCCACAGTTGAAGAGCTCTACACCCGGCTGAGCCATGACGAGCTGGCCGGCCTTCGCCTGGGTCTGATGCACGGGCGGCTCAACGCCGACGACAAGGACGCCGTGATGGCGGCCTTCCGCGCCCGCGAGATCGACGTGCTGGTGTGCACCACCGTCATCGAAGTCGGTGTCGATGTTCCGAACGCCACGGTGATGCTGGTGATGGATGCCGATCGGTTCGGTATCAGCCAGTTGCACCAGCTGCGCGGTCGGATCGGCCGCGGTGAACACGCGAGCATCTGTCTGCTGGCCAGTTCGATGCCGCCGCAGTCGCGGGCGGGCCACCGACTGACTGCGGTCGCAGGGACCCTCGACGGATTCGAGCTTGCCGACTTGGATCTGCAAGAGCGTCGTGAAGGAGATGTCTTGGGACGCAGCCAGTCCGGTCGCGCAATCACTTTGCGCCTGTTGTCGTTGATCGACCACCGGAATGTCATCGAGGCGGCCCGGGAGTTCTGCGAACAGGCCTACGAGGACACGGCCGCACACGCCGGATTAGCGCTGCTGGCAGCGCCTTTCACCGGGAACGAGCGCATCGAATTCTTGGACAAGTCGTGACCGCCGGCGACGATTTAGAGCGCAGCGATGCGGAGGAGCGGCGCATATGACCCGTAGAACGTGGCTCTGGTTGTCGGCGATCACAGCCCTCGCGGTGCTGGTTGCCTATCAGGTCGTGGTCAGCACGGCAGGGGAGCGCGACCGTGAATTCGTGGCGCGTGCCGACGTCCCGACGCTGCAGCCCGGTTCCGACCCGCTGGCAGGAATCGCCTTGGTGCCGGTGCGGATTCATCACTACGACTACAGGCGCGCGGCGTTCGGCGACGCCTGGACCGATGACACCGACGCGCCCGGCGGGCACAACGGATGCGACACCCGCGACGACATCCTCAACCGCGACTTGGCCGACAAGACATACACATTCACCAAGCGATGCCCCGACGCCGTCGAGACCGGAACGCTGCATGACCCGTACACCAGCGCGGTCATCGACTTTCACCGTGGCGCGAAGATCGGCGAGGCGGTGCAGATCGATCACATCGTGCCGCTGGCGCTGGCGTGGGACATGGGGGCCTACGACTGGCCGATCGCTCAGCGGATCCGGTTCGCCAACGACCCGGCCAACCTACTGGCGGTGTCGGGGCAGGCCAACGAGGACAAGAGCGATTCGCAGCCGGGACTCTGGATGCCACCCAACGCGGCGTTCCACTGTCAATACGCCATGCAGTTCATCGCGGTGTCCCGCGGGTACGGGCTACCCATTGATCTGGCGTCGAGCACGGTGCTGCGTCAGGCCGCGGCGACGTGCCCCGCGGGATGACGCGCTAGACGCCGGTGTAGGTGAGCGGGTCCTCACGCACCCGGGTGCCGTCGTTGAGGCCGTTGAGCGCTTCCATGTGCTCGGCGGTCAACTCGAAATCGAAGACGTCGAAATTGCCCGCGATCCGCTCGGGATTGCCCGACCGCGGGATCACCACGTTGCCCAGCTGAATGCTCCACCGGATCAGGACCTGCGCGGGAGTGCGGCCGTACTCGCCGGCGATCGACGTCACCGTCGGGTTGTCCAGCACTCTGCCGACCGCCAGCGGGCTGTATGCCTCGGTGACGATGTTGTGCTGAGCATTGACCGCGCGCAGCTCGGCCTGATTGAGCAGCGGGTGCAGCTCGATCTGATTGATCGCGGGGGTGACGTAGCAGAGATCGATGACCGTCTCCAGGTGCTCGTCGGTGAAGTTGCATACGCCGATCGAGCGGACCAACTCGTTGCCGCGGGCCTGGATGAGGCCGCCGAAGGAGTCGACGTACATGCCCTTCTGCGGCATCGGCCAGTGCACCAGGAAAAGGTCGACGTAGTCCAGGCCGAGCTTGTCCAGGCTGAGCTTCACCGCGTCCTGGGTGGTCTGGAATCCCTGGTCGGCGTTGGCCACCTTGGTGGTGATGAACAACTCGGCACGGGGAATGCCGGATGCTGCGATCGCGCGGCCGACCGCCGCTTCGTTGCCGTACACCGAGGCGGTGTCGATCAACCGGTAGCCGATCTCCAGCGCCGCGGAGACCGCGCGCTCAGTTTCGTCGTCCGATAGTTCGGCGACGCCGAGCCCGAGCACTGGGATCGTATTCTCGTCGTTGAGCGCGATGGAGGGGACTGAAAGGTCAGGGCCGCCCGACATTTTTACCTGCCTGTGAAATCGAAGGTGCGTGGATCTGGCCCGAGCCGGTTTCCGTCGTCGAGCGAAGAAATCGACGCCATGTCATCTTCGTTGAGTTCGAAATCGAACACATCGAAGTTGCTCGCGATCCGCTCGGCGTTCACCGACTTGGGGATGACGATATTACCGAGTTGAATATGCCATCGAACCAGCACCTGGGCGGGTGTTCGGCCAGCGTGTTCGGCGACGGCGGTGACTTTCGGGTCAGTCAGCAGCGATCCCTGCCCTAGTGGGCCCCAAGCCTCGGTCGCGATGCCCAGGTGGGCGTGCACCTCCCGCAACGTGGTTTGCGGCAGTCGTGGGTGCAGCTCGACCTGGTTGACGGCTGGCACGATGCCGGTGGCGTCGACGAGAGTCTCGAGGTGCTCGGGTTCGAAATTGCTGACCCCGATGGATCGAATCCGGCCCTGGTCGCGCAGGTGCGCGAATGCCTTGAAGGTGTCGACGAACTGGTTCAGCTTCGGCATCGGCCAGTGCACCAGGTACAGGTCGAGGTAATCGATGCCCAGCCGATCCATGCTGGTGTCGAAGGCGCGCAGCGTGCTGTCGTAGCCTTGGTCGGCATTCCACAACTTGGTCACCAAGTAGAGTTCGTCGCGGGGCACGCCGGACTCGGCGACCGCGCGACCAGTTTCCCGCTCGTTGCCGTACACCGCCGCGGTGTCGATATGGCGGTAACCGGCCTGCAGCGCGGTGCCCACCGATCGCTCGGCGTCCGCGGGTGGAATCTTGAATACGCCGAATCCGACCGCGGGGATGGAATTACCGTCGTTCAGTGGGACCGAGGGACTCAAGGAACTAGCCATGACACGAAGTCTGCCAGGCACGCCGGATCAGCAAGTCAAGGCCGGACGCTTGTCCGGTCGACTGCAGGGCGCCGCGACCAGCATCGGCCTCAAGGTCATCCCCTGGGTGCCGACCGGGGCCAAACGGCTGTTGTCGGGTGGCCGGTCGGTGACGATCGACGGCAACACGCTGGACCTCACGCTGCAACTGGCGCTGTCCGGGATGCGCACGTTCGGCATCAACGGCCTGGTGCTGGGCGACGACGTGGCCGCCTCGCGAGCCGGCTCGCGCGAGATGACCAAAAGCTTCGGCGGACCGCAGATTCACGTGAGCGTGAACGAAGTGTCGATACCCGGGCCCGCGGGTCCCATCCCGGCGCGGCACTATCACCCGGCGACCTCGGATCCGGCGCCGTTGCTGGTCTTCTACCACGGCGGCGGCTGGGTCATCGGCGACCTGGACACCCATGACCCGCTGTGCCGGTTGACCTGTCGAGACGCCGATGTTCACGTGCTGTCGATCGACTATCGCCTCGCACCCGAACACCGGGCACCGGCCGCCGCCGATGATGCGTATGCGGCGTACCAGTGGGCACACGAGCACGCCGCCGACCTCGGGGCGATCCCGGACAAGATCGCCGTCGGCGGTGACAGCGCCGGTGGAAACCTGGCGGCCGTGGTGTCGCAGCGGGCGCGCGACGAGGGCTACCCGGCGCCGGTGCTGCAGTGGCTGATCTATCCCCGCACCGACTTCACCGCCAAGACCAGGTCGTTGAGCTTGTTCGCCGACGGCTTCCTGTTGACCAAGGCCGACATCGACTGGTTCAACGAGCAGTACTTGGGCGGATCCGGCGTCGACGCGGCCGATCCGCGGGTTTCGCCGCTGCTGGCCGACTCGCTGGCCGGGCTTCCTCCGACGCTGATCGCGACCGCGGGCTTCGATCCGCTGCGCGACGAGGGTGACAGTTATGCCGCGGCGCTGCGCGCGGCCGGCACACATGTGGACTCGCGCTCGATGGGTTCGTTGACGCACGGGTTTGCCAGCTTGTTCCCGCTCGGCGGCGGCAGCGCGCTGGCCACCACCGAACTGATTTCGGCGTTGCGGGCTCATCTGAGCCGCGTCTGACCTGGCGCTAAGACGCCGGTAGGCTTAAGCGCTATCCCCGGCCGCGCCGCGGTCGGACAGCGAAGCCGACTATCCGGAGTGTGAGCAACCAGTGGCCGCCAAATCGAAACGCCCAACATACGACCTCAACGCCGCAGGGCGCCGACGCGACCTGCTGGTCAGGCTCGGGCTCACCTCGATCGTGGTGATCTTCGCCGTCGCTCTCGTCGGCTACATCGTGATCTCCCACGACAAGAAGACGTCGAGCACCGCGCAGCGGGCGATTCGGGTGACGACGAGCAAGCTCGTCACCAAGGACGGCAGCAAGGATCCGAAGGCGGTCGTCTCGTTCTACGAGGACTTCCTCTGCCCGGCCTGCGGGAATTTCGAGCGCAACTTCGGTCCGACGGTGTCGAAGATGATCGACAGCGGCGCGATCGCCGCCGACTACTACATGACGGGTCTGCTCAGCCGCCCGCAGAACCAGGAGTACTCATCGCGCGCGGGTAACGCCGCGTACTGCGTCGCGGACGAATCGGTCGACGCGTTCCGGCGATTCCACACCGCGCTGTACACCACGTCGATTCAGCCGTCGGAGACCGGCACGACGTTTCCGGACAACGCGAAGCTGACCGAAATCGCCCGCGAGTCCGGCGTGGTGGGCAAGGTCCCGGACTGCATCAGGGACGGTAAGTACACGGCGATGGTCGACGGATTGGCGACGGCGGCCGGCATTCACGCCACCCCGACGGTTCGCATCAACGGCCAGGACTACCAGTGGAATACCCCGGAAGATTTCGTGGCAAAGATCAAGGAGATCGTCGGGGATGTGCCCGGTCTCGAGCCGGCTGCGGCCCCCGCGGCGTCGTGACCGCAACGGCATCAGCCGAACCTGATGGGCCGGTAAAGGATTGGACATCGTCGTCGTCGGGTGAGTCGCGGATATCGGCGGCCAGTGCGTGGTGGGTACTGATCGCCGGGGTGATCGGGCTGATCGCGTCGGGCACACTGACCGTCGAGAAGATCGAACTCCTGGTCAACCCGTCCTATGTGCCGTCCTGCAACATCAACCCGATCATCTCGTGCGGCTCGGTGATGACCACGCCGCAAGCCTCGGCACTGGGTTTCCCGAACCCGCTGATCGGCATCGCGGCGTTCAGCATCGTCATTGTCACTGGTGTGTTGGCTGTGACGAAAGTTCCTTTGCCGCGGTGGTATTGGGTCGGCATGACACTAGGAACGCTGGCCGCCGCCGGATTCGTGCACTGGCTGATATTCCAGAGCATCTACCGCATCGGGGCGTTGTGCCCGTACTGCATGGTGGTGTGGGTGGCGACCATCTCGCTGCTGGTGGTGGTTGCGTCGATCGCGTTCAGACCTGCCGGTGTCGAGGGCGGCAACGCGGTGACGCGTGAGCTTTACCATTGGCGGTGGTCGATTGCGACGCTGTGGTTCACCGCCGTCTTTTTGATGATCGTGGCCCGGTTCTGGGATTACTGGTCGACGCTGATCTGAACAACCTGCCCACCCTAAAACCGATCGAGGGATGTAAGTGATCTCCAAAGTGCTGGTTGCCAATCGCGGCGAGATCGCCGTTCGGGCGTTTCGGGCCGCCTATGAACTCGGCGTCGGCACCGTCGCTGTCTACCCGTACGAAGACCGAAACTCGTTGCACCGCTTGAAGGCCGACGAGTCGTATCAGATCGGCGACATTGGCCACCCGGTCCGGGCGTATCTGTCCGTCAGCGAAATCGTCGACACCGCGCGCAGCGCCGGGGCCGACGCGGTGTACCCCGGCTACGGGTTCTTGTCGGAGAACCCGCAGCTGGCCGCCGAGTGCGCGAAGAAGGGCATCACGTTCGTCGGCCCCAAGGCCGAAGTGCTTGCGCTGACTGGTAATAAGTCCCGCGCGGTCGCGGCGGCGCGCGAAGCCGGCCTGCCGGTGCTGACGTCCTCGGCGCCGTCATCCTCGGTCGACGAGCTGGTGTCCGCGTCGGCCGAGATGGACTTCCCGTTGTTCGTCAAGGCGGTCGCCGGCGGCGGTGGTCGCGGGATGCGGCGGGTCACCGAGGCCGATGCGTTGCCCGAAGCCATCGAGGCGGCCAGCCGGGAAGCCGAGTCGGCGTTCGGGGATCCGACGGTTTACCTCGAGCAGGCCGTGCTGAATCCCCGCCACATCGAAGTGCAGATCCTGGCTGACACGCACGGCAACGTCATTCATCTGTACGAACGGGACTGCAGCGTGCAGCGGCGTCACCAGAAGGTCGTCGAGCTCGCACCTGCGCCGAACCTGCCAGAAGCGATGCGGGACAAGATCTGTGCCGACGCGGTGGCCTTCGCCCGTCACATCGGATACAGCAACGCGGGCACGGTGGAATTCCTGCTCGACGAGCGCGGTCATCACGTCTTCATCGAGATGAATCCGCGGATCCAGGTCGAGCACACCGTCACCGAGGAGATCACCGACGTCGACTTGGTCTCCAGCCAACTGCGCATCGCGGGCGGCGAGACCCTCGACGATCTGGGCTTGCGGCAGGAGTCGATTCGCCCGCACGGCGCCGCGCTGCAATGCCGCATCACCACCGAAGACCCGGCCAACGGCTTCCGGCCGGACACCGGGCGGATCAGCACGTACCGCAGCCCGGGTGGTGCGGGCATACGTCTTGACGGCGGAACGAATCTCGGCGCAGAGGTCAGCGCTCACTTCGACTCGATGCTGGTCAAACTGACCTGCCGGGGCCGCGACTTCACCACTGCAGTCAACCGGGCGCGGCGCGCGATCGCGGAGTTCCGGATCCGGGGTGTGTCGACGAATATCCCGTTTCTGCAAGCGGTTCTGGACGATCCGGATTTCCAGGCCGGCCACGTCACCACCTCGTTCATCGAGGAACGCCCGGCGTTGCTGACTGCGCGGTCGTCGGCCGACCGCGGCACCAAGATCCTCAACTACCTGGCCGACGTCACCGTCAACAAGCCGCACGGTTCACGACCGTCGGCGGTGTATCCGCAAGACAAGCTGCCCGACATCGATCTGCAGGCCGTGCCGCCGGCGGGTTCCAAGCAACTCCTGGTCGAGTTGGGTCCCGAGGGTTTCGCCCGCTGGCTGCGGGACTCGTCGGGCGTACGCCTCACCGACACGACCTTCCGGGACGCTCACCAGTCACTGTTGGCGACTCGGGTGCGCACCAGCGGACTGGGATTGGTTGCGCCGTATATCGCCCGGACCATGCCGCAGTTGCTGTCCGTCGAGTGTTGGGGCGGCGCGACCTACGACGTGGCGCTGCGATTCCTCAAGGAAGACCCGTGGGAACGGCTGGCGGAGTTGCGCGAGTTGATGCCGAACATCTGCCTGCAGATGCTGCTACGCGGCCGCAATACCGTTGGCTACACCCCATATCCGGAGCTGGTCACGTCGGCGTTCGTGGACGAAGCCACCGCAACGGGGATTGATATCTTCCGCATCTTCGACGCGCTGAACAACCTCGAATCGATGCGCCCGGCGATCGACGCGGTACGCGAAACAGGTTCTGCGATAGCCGAAGTCGCGATGTGCTACACCGGCGACCTGTCCGATCCGGCGGAGAACCTCTACACGCTGGACTACTACCTGAAACTGGCCGATCAGATCGTGGATGCCGGAGCGCATGTGCTGGCCATCAAGGACATGGCGGGCCTGTTGCGTCCGCAGGCCGCACGGCAACTGGTCGGTGCGCTGCGCAGCCGCTTCGATCTGCCGGTGCACGTGCACACCCACGACACCCCCGGCGGTCAGCTGGCCAGCTACGTCGCTGCCTGGCAGGCCGGCGCCGACGCAGTCGACGGTGCGTCGGCGCCGATGGCGGGAACCACCAGCCAGCCCGCGTTGAGCTCGATCGTGGCGGCCGCCGCGCACACCGAGTACGACACCGGGTTGTCGCTCGCGGCTGTCTGCGCGTTGGAGCCGTACTGGGAGGCGCTGCGAAACGTCTACGCGCCCTTCGAATCTGGGTTGCCGGGGCCGACGGGGCGGGTCTATCACCACGAGATCCCCGGTGGTCAACTGTCGAATCTTCGCCAGCAGGCCATCGCGCTGGGGCTGGGGGACCGGTTCGAGCAGATCGAAGAGGCGTACGCCGGCGCCGATCGGGTTTTGGGCAGGCTGATCAAGGTCACGCCGTCGTCGAAGGTTGTCGGCGATCTTGCGTTGGCACTGGTCGGCGCAGGCCTGAGTGCCGACGAGTTCGCCGCTAACCCGGAGCAATTCGACATTCCGGAGTCGGTGCTCGGTTTTCTGCGCGGCGATCTCGGCGACCCGGCGGGCGGCTGGCCGGAACCCTTGCGTTCCAAGGCTTTGGCGGGCCGCGGTGATCCCAAGCCGATCGAGCAGTTGACCCCGGAGGACGAGAAGGCGCTGGGACTGCAGGGGCACAAGCGCCAAGCCACCCTCAACCGACTGTTATTTCCTGGCCCGACAAAAGAATTCGAGACGCACACGGAGACCTACGGCGACATCTCGCGGCTGTCGGCCAACCAGTTCTTCTACGGCCTGCGGCAAAACGAGGAGCACCGGGTGCAGCTGGAGCCCGGCGTGGAGTTGCTGATCGGGTTGGAGGCGATCTCCGAACCCGATGAACGTGGAATGCGCACGGTGATGTTCATCATCAACGGGCAGCTGCGACCGGTGGAGGTCCGGGATCGCAGTATTGCCAGCGACATTCCCGCCGCCGAGAAAGCTGACCGCGCCAACCCGAATCACGTCGCCGCACCCTTCGCCGGTGTCGTCACCGTCGGGGTGTCCGTCGGTGACCAGGTGAGCGCCGGCCAGACCATCGCCACCATCGAGGCCATGAAGATGGAAGCCCCGATCACTGCGCCCGCCGACGGGACCGTCGAACGGGTGGCCGTGTCGGACACCGCCCAGGTCGAGGGCGGGGATCTGCTGGTGGTGCTCGGCTGACGCGCATCATCGGTGGCGTCGCTGGAGGGCGGCGTATCGCGGTGCCGCCGCGGGGGACAAGGCCGACGACCGATCGGGTCCGCGAGTCGCTGTTCAACATCGTCACGGCGCGGCTGGATCTGACCGGGCTCTCAGTGCTGGACCTGTACGCGGGCTCGGGTGCGCTGGGCCTGGAAGCGCTGTCGCGGGGGGCGGCGTCGGCGCTGTTCGTCGAGTCGGATCGCCGCGCGGCGAGCGTGCTCGACCGCAACATCGCGACGCTCGGCCTGCCTGGTGCGACGGTGCGCCGCGGGCTGGTGGCGACGGTGCTGGCCGGCGCGGCGGCAACGACGGTCGACCTGGTCCTCGCCGACCCGCCGTACGAGGTGGACGTCGCTGAGGTGGATGCCGTCATCGCCGCGTTGAGCGGTCACGGCTGGGTGCGTGACGGGACGCTGGCGATCGTCGAGCGGGCTGCGGCGTCTGCGCCGCTCAGCTGGCCGCCGGACTGGGAGTCGTGGGAGCCGCGGATTTACGGCGACACCCGTTTGGAGCTGGCCGAACGGCTCTGAGTCAGCGTGTACCGTCTTGCGTCATGAATGGCCATCGATCATGAGCGGCGCCGTATGCCCCGGGTCATTCGATCCGGTGACGTTGGGCCATATCGACGTCTTTGAACGGGCCGCGGCCCAGTTCGACGAAGTGGTCGTCGCGATCCTGATCAACCCCGCCAAGAAGGGCATGTTCGAGATCGACGAACGAATCGCGATGATCGAGGAGTCGACGCCACATCTGCCGAATCTGCGAGTCGAGTCCGGCCAGGGTCTGGTGGTCGACTTCGTCAGGTCTCTCGGAATGACGGCGATCGTCAAGGGTTTGCGGACCGGCACCGACTTCGAATACGAACTGCAGATGGCGCAGATGAACAAACACGTCGCGGGCGTCGACACGTTTTTCGTGGCGACAACACCGCGGTATTCATTCGTGTCGTCGTCGTTGGCCAAAGAAGTCGCGACCCTGGGCGGCGACGTGTCCGAGCTGCTGCCCGATCCGGTGAACCGTCGGCTGGCCGAAAAACTGCGCTCACGCTGACACCATCAACGCGGCCGGGCGAAAGCCGCGGCCGCGCTGATGGTGTGGGTACGTCAGCTCTCGGCGAGCGCGGCGTGCAGGGACTGCTTGGCTTCGGTGATCGCCGTCAGAACCTTGGTTCGCGCTTCGGCGAGTTTCGCTTTCTGCGCGTCGGTGCCCGACCAGTGGATGGTCCGCGCCAGACCGGCGATTTCGAACAGGCCCCAACGGATCTTGGCGACGTCGCCGAACTTTCCGGCCTGAGCCAGCCGCGCGTGAATGCTCTCGCTGCTGATGCCCTTCCACTGCAACACATTCCGGCCCAACTCTGTCAGCGTGGCCACACCGTCGCTGACGCTCACGAAGCCGCGGCCGGCGAGCTTGCCGATCGCCAGTTCGACGATCTCCTGCGGAGGTGCGAACGCACCCTCGGTGGCGTCTGAAACCCGCTGGACGAGTTGTTCGGCGTTAGCGGGCCCGTCGAGCAGCAGGGCGGCGGTGCCGACGACCACGCGCTTGCGGCGGCCGGCCCAGCCGTGCCCGCCGAACTGGTGTCCACCCGGGCCGTGTCCACCCCAACCGGGTCCACCAAAGCCGGGACCGCCGCCGAAACCGGGGCCTCCAAAGCCAGGACCGCCGAAACCGGGACCGCCGAAACCGGGTTGACCAAAGAATCCGTTACCGGACATTGTTTTCTCCTTCAATCGTGAGACGACTGGTCGTTCGACGCAGCCGCTACTGTTAGATCTACTTAGTTGATACGCGCGGTCCCATGTTGTGTCAAGTAACTTGATATCAGTGCAAGTCGCACGGTGTACGAGATCGTCGGTCGCGTGACAGCATGGAGCGAATGGCCGAATCTGAGGACCAACCGCTGGGTTTCCTGGTGCGACGGTTGATGGCGCGACTGCGGCCTGAAGCAGCGCTGGCGCTGCGGCCGCTCGGTCTGGGATTGCCGGAATTCGTGTGCTTGCGCATTCTCGACGACGACCCGGGCCGGACCAGCGCCGAGCTTGCCCGGCACACCCATGTCACCGCGCAGGCGATGAATCAGGTTCTGCAGGGGCTTCAGGACATGGGCCTCGTCACCCGCCCGGCGACGGCGCCGCTAGGCCGGGCGTTGCCTGCTCAGCTGACCCGCAAAGGCAGCGCGCTGCTCAAGCGGGCCGAAGCCGCGATCGGCGAAGCGGACGAGCAACTGCTGGCTCACCTCAGCCCCGCGGAACGGCGTCAACTGAAGCAGCTGCTCTACCGCGCCGGGAATCCCCCAGCGGACGTCGATCCGCCGTGTGGAGCTCCTGCGAGATCCCGAGTCAGGCAGCAGTAGCGGTTCCTCAGCAAGCGTCGGCGCCGCAATGAAGATGGGCAATTTTCCCCATGCGCGCCCGTTGCCGGACGGTGGACATTACCGCGACGTCCCTGATGAGAGGAGTCGGCGGTGGCGGCGGCATGTCTGTCTTTCGGATCGGCAATGACTGGTGCGGTCGTGGATGCCGAAGCTGCCCAGGCCATGCCGAACTCGTCGGGGCAAGACTTCATCTACCCAAAGGGCGTCTGTACCAACAAGGCCTGTGCCAGCCAGTGGTGCCCGGGCATGCCGCTGCCGTGCGGCACCGACTGCACTGGTCACCCGCAGTACCCCCATTGGGATATGGGCGTCTGTCACGACTTCATGGTCGGAACCAAAAGTCCGAACTCAAAGCCCTGGTTCCAAGGGACCACCCAAATTGCTCCCGGGATTCTCGAGGGAGACCCCGGGTGGGGTCCGGGTCCGTGCAACGGATCAGCTATCTGCCTGCCCGGGCTCTGAGAGTCGTTGCGGCAGATAGCCGCTAGTGGCAGTGCTCGCCGTGGTCGTGTTGATCGTCGGGGGAGCCGCCCATCATGCGCAGCATCGGAATGCCGCCCGTCGTCGCGAACCTGATCACAAGCGCCGCCGCCAGCGCGAGGAAGGCGATGTTCAGCCAGCTAGTGTAGTTCCACGATATGCCGGCGTCCATCACCATCGCGTTGCGCTGCGATGGGATGAATCCTGCTGCGCCGAAAATGAATTCGACGAGATATCCGGCCGCGACCATCGACGCGTAGAAGGTGCCGAGGAGCGTCAGCATCATCGCGGTGCCGTAGTACTTCCGGTAGATGTTCAGGATCGGCAGGATGAGCAGGTCGGCGAAGATGAAGGCGACGACGCCGCCGAAGCTGATGCCGCCGTTCCACAACACGGCAGCCAACGGCACGTTGCCGATCGAGCAGACGAACGAGAAGATCGCGACGATAGGTCCGACAATCGGCCCCCACAGCGTCGACAACAACGGGTGGTCAACGAAAAAGAAGTGTTGCCAGAGTGATTCGGGTACCCAGGCCGCGATGCCGCCCGCGATCAAGAGGCCCACGATCAAATCGCGAAGGATCGCACTCCATTCCATGACGAACACGTGCGAGACGGATGTGAAACCCTCCCGCGACAACAGCCGCCGCCAAAATGAACCGTCGCTCTGTATCGACATGTCCATCGCGGCATGGCCTTCCATGGAACCCGCCAGTCCACGATCGGCCTGTTCGCGCGCCGCATCGATCAGTCGGGTGCGGACGAACAGCCGGAACAACACGGCCAACGCCACGATCATCAGCGGGCCGCCGACGAATTCCGCTGCGGTGAACTGCCAACCCATCAGCAGGGCCAGGATGATGCCCAACTCCATCACCAGATTGGTCGACCCGATTTCGAAGGCCATTGCAGCGGTGAAGTTCGCGCCTTTGCGGAACAGCGAGCGGGCGAGGGCCACCGCGGCGTACGAACACGACGAGGACGCGGCGCCCAGGCCGGCCGCGATGGCCAAGGTGCGGGGCCGGTCGTCACCGAGTAGCGCCACCACGGTCGATCTGCGCACGACGGCCTGTATGACCGCTGACAGGGTGAAGCCGAGGATCAGCGCCCACAGGATCTCCCACGTCATGGAACCGGTCAGCGCCAGTGCATGCGCTGCCGCGTGTGCCGCGTCGTGTGCCATAACAACTCCCAACCGGGTACCCCCAGGGGGTATTCCGCATCGTACGACCGACGTGCATGACCGTGCTTCGCGCTGCTGCGGCGTTGCCGCCGAAGCGCCCCGAGCGACATAATTACGTCAAGTGTGCAGGTGATCGGGCGATATCGTGACCTGGAAAACCCGACACACCGGGCCTGGCAACGCAGTCACAGAAGCAACACCAGGCACACTGGTAACAACAACGAAGCCGGGAGGGTGTTGCCGTGTACCGAGTTTTTGAGGCGCTCGATGAGCTGGGCGGAATCGTCGAAGAGGCTCGTGGCGTCCCCATGACTGCGGGTTGCGTCGTGCCCCGTGGCGACGTCCTGGAGCTGATCGACGACATCAAGGACGCGATTCCGGGGGAGTTGGACGACGCCCAGGACGTGCTGGACGCCCGCGACTCGCTGCTGCACGAGGCCAAGACGCACGCGGATTCGATGATGTCCTCGGCGAACACCGAATCGGATTCGCTGGTCAACCACGCCCGCTCAGAAGCCGACCGCATCCTGGCCGACGCGAAGGCGCAGGCAGACCGGATGGTTGGCGAGGCACGTCAGCACAGCGACAGGATGGTCGGCGAGGCCCGCGAGGAGGCGGCCCGGATCGGCGCCTCCGCCAAACGTGAATACGAGGCCACCACCGGTCGCGCCAAAACCGAGGCTGACCGGCTCGTCGAGAACGGCAACATCTCCTACGAGAAGGCCGTCCAAGAAGGCATCAAAGAACAGCAACGGCTGGTGTCGCAGACCGAGGTCGTGCAGTCGGCCAACGCCGAGTCCACACGGCTGATCGACGCGGCGCACGTCGAGGCCGACCGGCTGCGCGGCGAATGCGACATCTACGTCGACAGCAAGCTCGCGGAGTTCGAGGAGCACCTCAACACCACGCTGCGCTCGGTCAACCGCGGCCGCCACCAACTCCGGACCGCGGCGGGCGTGCACGACTACGCACAGCGGTAGCCCTCCCACCGGCTGCACGAGACCGTCGTGAGACGCCCGTAGAATTGCGGCCATGGCCCGGCAGAAGCGCCACACCGCGCATCCGAACCCGGGCTCGCCGCTATCCATCGACATCGTCCGGCTCGGACGACGGCCGGGTTCGATGTTCCCGTTGAACAACACGGTGGCCAGCCCGTCGCACATCGGTCTGGACCTGATCGGAATTCAGCCCGGCGCGCCCCTGGATCTCGACCTGCGCGTCGAGTCGGTCTCCGAAGGTGTTCTGGTCAGCGGAACCGTGTCTGCTGAGATCGCCGGCGAATGCTCGCGCTGCCTCACGCCGTTCAGCGAGCCCATCGAGGTCGGCCTGACCGAGCTGTTCGCCTATCCGGACAGCCTCACCGAGGCCACCACCGACGAGGACGAGGTCGGTCGAGTTGTCGATGACAGGGTCGACCTGGAACAGCCGATCATCGACGCCATCGGACTGGAATTGCCGTTCTCGCCGGTCTGCCGCGCGGACTGCCCGGGACTGTGCCCGACGTGCGGCGTCGCCCTGGCAGGCGCCGAGCCAGATCATCAACACGACGAGATCGACCCCCGCTGGGCCAAGCTGTCGGCCGTGCTGCCGCCCGATGGCGACGGAGCCGGTTATGAGTGATCTGCTCGACGCGCTCGGCGTCGACCTCGACGACGAGTTGCTGACCCTGGCGCTGACCCACCGCAGCTATGCCTACGAGCATGGCGGCCTGAAAACCAACGAGCGCCTGGAGTTTCTCGGCGACGCCGTGCTGGGCATCACCGTCACGCACCACCTGTATCACCGACACCCCGAGTGCCCGGAGAGCGATCTGGCGAAGATGCGTGCCGGCGTGGTCAACACTCAAGCGCTGGCCAAAGTCGCGCGCGGTCTGACCGACCAGGGCCTCGGCGCCCACCTTTACCTGGGCCGCGGTGAGCTCAAGTCAGGCGGGACGGACAAGTCCAGCATTCTCGCCGACAGCCTGGAAGCGCTGCTGGGTGCGATCTACCTGCAACACGGCATCGCCGTTGCAGGAGACGTCATCCTGCGGTTGTTCAACGAGCTACTGGACGCCGGCGGCTTGCTGGACTGGAAGACCAACCTGCAGGAACTGACCGCGGCCCGCGGTCTCGGTGCGGTGTCGTATCAGGTCACCTCGACCGGACCCGATCACCTGCGGGAATTCACCGCCGTCGTCGTCGTGATGGACACGCCGTACGGGGAGGGCGTCGGTCGGACCAAAAAAGAAGCCGAACAAAAGGCCGCCGAGCAGGCCGTCGAGGCACTGACTCAACTCGACGGCGCCCTACCCGGGGAATCGTCCGGCTAGATGCCTGAACTACCTGAAGTCGAGGTGGTGCGGCGCGGATTGCAGACCCACGTGGTGGGCAAGACCATCACCGCCGTCCGCGTCCACCATCCCCGCGCCGTCCGCCGCCATGAAGCCGGCCCCACGGATCTCACCGCGCGGTTGCTCGAAGCCCGGATCACCGGCAGCGATCGGCGGGGTAAATACCTATGGCTGATTCTCGACGGACCCAGCGGCGCCGACCAGGCGCTGGTTGTCCATCTCGGTATGAGCGGGCAGATGCTGCTGGGCGACATCCCCAACGCCGGCCACCTGCGCATCGCCGCACTCCTCGACGACGGCACCACGTTGAGCTTCGTCGACCAGCGGACCTTCGGCGGCTGGCAATTGGCCGACCTGGTCACCGTGGATGGCAGCGTGGTTCCGACCCCCGTCGCGCACCTGGCGCGGGACCCGCTGGACCCGCGCTTCGACATCGACGCGGTGGTGAAGGTGTTGCGGCGCAAGCATTCCGAGATCAAACGGCAGTTGCTCGACCAGACCGTGGTGTCGGGCATCGGCAACATCTACGCCGACGAGGCGTTGTGGCGGGCCAAGGTCAACGGCGCTCGGCTGGCCGAGGCGCTGACCCGCAAGCAGCTGATCACCGTGCTCGAGGCTGCCGCCGAGGTGATGCGCGACGCGCTGGCGCAGGGCGGCACGTCGTTCGATTCGTTGTACGTCAATGTCAACGGCCAGTCCGGCTACTTCGACCGGTCGCTGAATGTCTACGGCCGCGAGGGTGAAGCCTGCCGACGCTGCGGCGCGGTCATCCGCCGGGAGAAGTTCATGAACCGCTCGTCGTTCTACTGCCCGCGCTGTCAGCCGCGGCCGCGGCAATGACCGCTTGGTACAAATGAGCCATGACTGACTTGTGGGTCGAGCGCACCGGGGTGCGCCGCTACACCGGCCACAGCTCGCGCGGTGCCGAAGTGCTCGTCGGTTCTGAAGACGTCGACGGTGTGTTCACGCCCGGTGAGCTGATGAAGATCGCGCTCGCGGCGTGCAGTGGGATGTCCAGTGACCAGCCGCTGGCCCGGCGGCTCGGCGACGATTACCAGGCCACGGTGCGGGTGTCCGGCGCTGCCGACCGCGACGAAGAACGCTATCCGCTGCTGAAAGAGGCGCTCGAAGTCGACCTGTCGGGACTGAGCGAGGAAGAGGTGCAGCGCCTCGAAATCGTGGTCAACCGGGCGATCGATCTGGTCTGCACGGTCGGCCGCACACTCAAATCCGGCACGAAAGTCAGCTTCGAGATCGCGAACCGTGCCCGAACCTGACGTCCGGCTCGTCGCGTGGGTGCACGGACACGTGCAGGGCGTCGGCTTTCGCTGGTGGACGCGTTCCCGCGCGCTGGAGTTGGGTCTGACCGGCTACGCCGCCAACCGGCTGGACGGCCGGGTGCATGTCGTGGCCCAAGGTTCGCGTGACGCATGTGAACAGCTGTTACAGCTGCTACGTAGTGGGAAAACACCAGGACAGGTCGACAACGTGGTTGTCGATTGGTCACCGCGCGGCGAAGCCATCAGCGGCTTTTCCGAGCGGTAGTCTGGCACGCCGTGTACCTCAAGAGCCTGACGCTGAAGGGTTTCAAATCCTTCGCATCGCCGACGACTCTGCGATTTGAGCCCGGTATCACCGCAGTTGTCGGGCCCAACGGCTCGGGTAAGTCCAATGTTGTCGACGCGCTGGCCTGGGTGATGGGCGAGCAGGGCGCCAAGACGTTGCGCGGCGGCAAGATGGAGGACGTCATCTTCGCCGGCACCTCGTCGCGGGCCCCGCTGGGCCGTGCTGAGGTCACTGTCACCATCGACAACTCCGACAACGCGCTGCCGATCGAGTATTCCGAGGTGTCGATCACCCGCCGGATGTTCCGTGACGGCGCCAGCGAATACGAAATCAACGGCAGCACTTGCCGTTTGATGGACGTCCAGGAGCTGCTGAGCGACTCCGGAATCGGCCGCGAGATGCACGTCATCGTCGGCCAGGGCAAGCTCAACGAGATTCTGGAATCCCGGCCGGAGGACCGTCGGGCCTTCATCGAAGAAGCCGCCGGTGTGCTCAAACACCGTAAGCGCAAGGAAAAGGCGGTCCGCAAGCTCGAGGCGATGTCGGCGAACCTGGCCCGGCTGACCGACCTGACCACCGAACTGCGCCGCCAGCTGAAACCGCTCGGCCGCCAAGCCGAAGTGGCCCGACGGGCGCAGACCATTCAGGCCGATCTGCGTGACGCCCGGCTCCGGTTGGCCGCCGACGACGTGGTCATCCGACAGTCCGAGCTCAACAACACCAACGAGGCCGAGGCGACGCTCCGTCGCGAGCACGACGCAGCCTCAGCCCGCATGGCGGTGGCCTCTGAAGAACTGGCCGCCCACGAGACGGCGCTGGCGGCGATGTCGGAAAGAGCCGAATCGGCGCAGCAGACCTGGTTTCGGTTGTCCGCGTTGGCCGAACGGGTCAGCGCGACGGTGCGGATCGCCAGCGAGCGTGCTCAGCACCTCGACGTGGAGACCGCCTCCACAGGCGGCCCCGACCCCGACGAGTTGGAAGCCGAGGCCGAGCGGGTCGCCGCCGCCGAACGGCAGTTGCTCGCCGAACTGGCCGCCACCCGCACCCGGCTCGACGCCGCTCGTACCGAGTTGGCCGAGCGAGAGCGCCACGCCACCGAAGCCGAACAGGCGCACCTGGTCGCGGTGCAGGCCGAAGCCGATCGCCGCGAAGGCCTGGCCCGGCTGGCCGGTCAGGTGGAAACGATGCGGGCCCGGGTCGAATCGATAGACGACGGCGTGGCCAAGCTGTCCGAGCGCATCGAAGAGGCGGCCGGCCGCGCCCAGCAGGCCAAGGCCGAGTTCGAGACCGTGCAGGGCCGGGTCAGTGAGCTCGACCAAGGTGAAGTGGGGCTGGACGAGCATCACGACCGCACGGTTACCGCGTTGCGCCTGGCCGACGAGCGGGTCGCCGAACTGCAAGCCGCCGAGCGCGGTGCCGAGCGTCAAGTGGCATCGCTGAACGCCAGGATCGACGCGCTGTCGGTCGGTCTCGAGCGCAAGGACGGCGCTGCCTGGCTTACCGAAAACCGCAGCAGTGCAGGGATTTTCGGAACCGTAGCCAAGCTGGTCAAGGTGCAGTCTGGTTACGAGGCCGCGCTGGCCGCGGTCCTCGGTGCGGCGGCCGACGCGCTGGCTGCAGACAGCTTCAGCGCCGCCGCCGATGCGGTGACCGCGCTGAAACAGGCCGACGGCGGCCGCGCGGCCATCGTGCTGAGCGACTGGCCCACCCGCGAGCCGGCGCACGCCGGGGCGCTGCCTGACGGCGCACACTGGGCCCTCGACCTGGTCGAGGTGCCTGGGAGGTTGCGCGGTGCGCTGGTCGCCATGTTGTCCGGTGTCGCCGTGGTCGGCGGCCTCAGCGAGGCAATGAAGTTGATCGCCGATCGCCCCGAGTTGCGCGCGGTCACCCGCGACGGCGATCTGGTGGGCGCCGGCCGGGTCATCGGCGGGTCGGACCGCAAACCGTCGACGCTCGAGATCACCTCCGAAATCGCCAAGGCGCGTGCGGAACTCGAGGCTGCGGAGTCCAATGCCGGTCAGCTCGGCGCGGCGTTGTCCGGGGCGATGAGCGAGCAGACCGCCCGCCAGGATTCCGCCGAGCAGGCGCTGGCCGCGCTCAACGAGTCTGACGCCGCCATCTCGGCGATCTACGAGCAACTCGGCCGAATGGGTCAGGATGCCCGCGCCGCCGACGAGGAGTGGCACCGGCTGCTGCGTCAGCGTGCGGAACTGGAGACCGGCCGCGCCGACACCCTCGGCGAACTCGGCGTGCTGGAGACCCGGCTGCGCAATGTCGAGGAAACTCAAAACGTGCTGGCCGAGCCTGTCGACCGTCAGCAGATCGCCTCGGCCGCCGAGTCCGCCCGCGGCGTCGAGGTCGAGGCCCGGCTGGCGGTGCGCACAGCCGAAGAACGGGCCAATGCCGTTCGCGGAAAAGCGGATTCGCTGCGTCGCTCCGCCGCCGCCGAGCGGGAGGCCAGGGTGCGCGCGCAGCAGGCCCGCGCCGCGCGTGAGCATGTCGCTGCGGTGGCCGCCGCGGTCGCCGACGCCGGGCGGCAGCTCGCCGGACGGCTGACCCAGGTGGTCGCGGCGGCGTCCCGTGACCGTGACGTGCTGGCCGGCGACCGCCAGCAGCGTTCGGTGGCGATGGCCGCGGTCCGCGATGAGGTGAATACGTTGGGCACCCGGATCGGCACGCTCACCGAGTCGCTGCACCGCGACGAGGTGGCCAAGGCGCAGGCGGCGCTGCGCATCGAGCAGCTCGAGCAGATGGTGCTCGAGCAGTTCGGCATGACGCCGGAAGTTCTTGTCGCCGAATACGGTCCGCAGGTGTCGCTGCCACCTACGGAGCTGGAGATGGCCGAATACGAGCAGGCCCGCGAGCGCGGCGAGCAGGTGACGGCGCCTGCTCCGATGCTCTTCGACCGGCCCACCCAGGAGCGTCGCGCCAAGCGGGCCGAGCGTGAGCTGGCCGAGCTCGGCCGGGTCAACCCGCTGGCGCTCGAAGAGTTCGCCGCGTTGGAGGAGCGCTACAACTTCCTGTCCACCCAGCTCGAGGACGTCAAGGCCGCCCGCAAAGACCTGCTCGACGTTGTGGCCGACGTCGACGCGCGCATCCTGCAGGTGTTCGCCGACGCCTACGCCGACGTCGAGCGTGAATTCGAAGGCGTCTTCGCCGCGCTGTTCCCCGGCGGCGAAGGACGACTCAAGCTCACCGACCCCGACAACATGCTCACCACCGGCATCGAGGTGGAGGCTCGCCCGCCCGGCAAGAAAGTCAAGCGGCTCTCGCTGCTGTCCGGCGGTGAGAAGTCGCTGACCGCGGTTGCCATGCTGGTGGCCATCTTCCGGGCCCGCCCGTCGCCGTTCTACATCATGGACGAGGTGGAAGCGGCGCTCGATGACACCAACCTGCGCCGTCTTATCGGACTGTTCGAACTGCTGCGCGACAAGTCGCAGCTGATCGTCATCACGCACCAGAAACCGACCATGGAGGTCGCCGACTCGCTGTACGGCGTGACGATGCGCGACGACGGCATCACCGCGGTGATCTCTCAGCGAATGCGCGGCCAGCAGGTCAACCAGCTGGTCACGACTACTTAAGCGAGGAACACGTTGCCGCAAGGCCTTTGGATCGCTATTGCGGTCGCCGCCGCACTGATCGTCGTCGCCGTTCTGGTGGTGGGCTTGGTGCGTTACCGCCGCCGCCAGATCAGTCTGGCGGCCGGCGAGCAAACCCCCACTCTTGATCGCTCGGGTGGTTACACCGCGTCATCGGGAATCACGTTCAGTCGCACCGATACCGCCGAGCGCATCGACACTACCGGATTGCCTTCCGTTGGCGACGACGCAGCGATTCCGCATGACGCGCCGAAGCGCTCGATCTCCGATGTCGATCTGCCCGAACAGGATACGGCCGCACCACCGGCCGAAGCGACTCCTGAGCCGACGGCCGAGGTCGAGGAGATCGCGCCGCCGGAAGGACGGCTGGAGCGACTCCGCGGCCGGCTCGCCAGATCGCAGAATGCGCTGGGCCGCAGCCTGTTAGGGCTCATCGGCGGTGGTGATCTCGACGAGGATTCCTGGGAGCAGGTGGAAGACACCCTGCTGATCGCAGACCTCGGCCCGACCGTCACCAGTTCGGTTGTCGCTCAACTGCGCAGCCGGCTCGCCAGCCAGGACGTGCACACCGAAGCGGACGCCCGCGCGGTACTGCGGGAGGTGTTGATCAACGAGCTGCAACCCGGTCTGGACCGCTCCGTGCGCGCCCTGCCGCACGACGACCACCCGTCGGTGCTGCTGGTCGTCGGCGTCAACGGCACCGGTAAAACCACCACCGTCGGCAAACTCGCGCGGGTGCTCGTCGCCGACGGCCGACGGGTGGTGCTGGGCGCCGCCGACACCTTCCGCGCCGCCGCCGCCGACCAGCTGCAGACCTGGGGGTCGCGCGTGGGTGCCGAGGTGGTCCGCGGGCCCGAGGGCGCCGACCCGGCGTCGGTGGCGTTCGACGCCGTCGACAAGGGCATCGCGGCGGGCGCCGACGTCGTGGTGATCGACACCGCGGGCCGGCTGCACACGAAAACCGGCCTGATGGACGAGCTCGGCAAGGTCAAGCGGGTGGTGATGCGCCGTGCCGCCGTCGACGAGGTGCTGTTGGTGCTCGATGCCACCATCGGGCAGAACGGCCTGGCGCAGGCCCGGGTGTTCGCCGACGTCGTCGACATCACCGGCGCCGTTCTGACCAAGCTCGACGGCACCGCGAAGGGCGGCATCGTCTTCCGGGTCCAGCAGGAGCTCGGAGTGCCGGTGAAGCTGGTCGGGCTGGGAGAGGGACCGGACGATCTCGCGCCCTTCGAGCCAGCCGCCTTCGTCGACGCGCTGCTCGGCTGAATGGCGGCGACCCGCTGCGCCCGGCTTCGCCGCGCTGGCGATCGCAGCGGCTGAAAAGACTGCCTGAATTACACGTGAGAATGATGTAACACGGACGAAACCTCTTCACGCCGCTTTTGGAAACAACCTCTTTGCAAGGTTGCTCAGGCCACAGGCAGTTGTCTGGCGGCTTTTCATGGCCGAGATGAGGTGATAGCGAGTGAGTTTCCCGACAATGGGCCAGCCCGATACCGGCGACACCGCTTGGATGCTGGCAAGTTCCGCTCTGGTGCTGTTGATGACCCCGGGACTGGCGTTCTTCTACGGCGGCATGGTCCGCGCGAGAAGCGTGCTCAACATGCTGATGATGAGCGTCAGCGCGATGGGCGTGGTGACGGTGCTGTGGGCGGTGTACGGCTACTCGTTCGCATTCGGCAATGACAAAGACAACTTCGTCGGTGACCCGACCGAATATTTCGGTCTGAAGGGCCTCATCGGCGGCAACTCGGCGGCAGCAGACGCCGCCAAAGGCGTAGCGGCCACCGACATCCCGCTCGCCGGCACGCTACCGATGAACGTGTTCGTGGCGTTCCAGTTGATGTTCGCGATCATCACGGTTGCGTTGATCTCGGGTGCGGTCTCGGACCGGCTGAAGTTCAGCGCCTGGCTGGTGTTCGCCGGACTCTGGGCGACCATCGTCTACTTCCCGGTCGCGCACTGGGTGTTCTCGTTTGACGGCGTCACCGCCGAGCACGGCGGCTGGATCGCCAACAAGCTGCACGCCATCGACTTCGCGGGCGGGACCGCGGTCCATATCAACTCCGGTACGGCCGGCTTGGTTTTGGCGATCGTCCTGGGCAAACGCAAGGGTTGGCCCACCACGATTTTCCGTCCGCACAACGTGCCGTTCGTGATGCTGGGTGCCGGTTTGCTGTGGTTCGGCTGGTACGGCTTCAACGCAGGTTCGGCCACCAGCGCCAACGGTGTCGCTGCGTCGACCTTCATCACCACCACGATCGCGACGGCGACGGCAATGCTGGCCTGGCTGCTCACGGAGCGTATCCGTGACGGTCACGCCACGACGCTGGGAGCGGCCTCGGGCGCGGTCGCCGGCCTGGTCGCCATCACACCGTCCTGCTCGTCTGTCAATGTGCTCGGCGCGTTGATCATCGGTGTGGCGGGCGGTTCTCTCTGCGCCTTGGCGGTCGGGCTGAAATTCAAGTTCGGATTCGACGACTCGCTGGACGTGGTCGGTGTGCACCTGGTCGGTGGTTTGGCGGGGACGCTGCTGGTCGGTTTAATTGCCGCCCCGGAGAGTCCCGCCATCAACGGCGTCGCCGGTGTGTCGAAGGGCCTGTTCTACGGCGGGGGTTGGGGTCAGCTGGAACGGCAGGCGATCGGCGCGTTCAGCGTGCTGTTCTATTCCGCCATCGTCACCCTCATCCTTGCCCTGATACTCAAGTACACGATCGGCCTGCGACTCAACCCCGAGGACGAGGCAGGTGGTATCGACGAGGCTGAGCACGCGGAGAGCGGTTACGATTTCGCAGCAGCCACCGGCTCGGTTCTTCCTCATGCGAGTCTGCCGGACAGCGCCGACGGCTTGGAAGGACGAGTGGACGACAAAGTAGAGGCGGAGCACAAATGAAGCTGATAACCGCGATCGTGAAGCCGTTCACGCTCGAGGACATCAAGGCCAGCCTCGAACAGGTCGGAACCTTGGGGATGACGGTCAGCGAAGTTCAGGGTTACGGGCGACAGAAGGGCCACACTGAGGTCTACCGGGGTGCTGAGTACTCCGTCGACTTCGTGCCGAAGGTGCGCGTCGAGGTGCTGGTCGAGGACTTCGACGCCGACAAGGTCGTCGACAGCATCGTGCGGGCCGCACGCACCGGTAAAATCGGTGACGGCAAAGTGTGGGTCAGCCCGGTGGAGACCGTGGTGCGGGTCCGCACCGGGGAGCGCGGAGCCGACGCGATCTGACACCAGCCGTGTGATGGCTCCATCGATGCGGCCGATCCGACTTGGACGGGAATGAAGCAGCGCGAGCCGGACACATCTGATCCGTCGCAACCGGCGGCGGTTAAGACCAAGGCAGCGGCCAGCGATCTAGCCGCTGCCCGGGAAAAGCTGCTTGCTCGCGGGCCGAGTGAACTCGATTCGGCCGCGCTGCGGGAAGCCTGGGGCGAGCTGCACGAGTTCTGGCTCACCACCAAGGCATCCGAGATCGGTGTCACGGCGGGCAGCGGCTTCTCGATCGTCGCGACCGGTTCGTTGGGACGTCGCGAGTTGGTGCCCTACTCTGACCTGGACCTGCTGCTGCTGCACGACGACAAGCCCACGAATGAAGTACGGGAAGTCGCCGACTCGCTGTGGTATCCGTTGTGGGACGCCAACATTCGTCTCGACCACAGCGTCCGGACCGTGCAGCAGACCCTGAAAGTCGCCAGCGCGGATGTGTCGGCCTGCCTGGCCATGCTGGACGCCCGGCACATCGCGGGTGACCAGGAATGCTCGGATCAGCTCATCGAGGGGATCCGCCGCCAATGGCGGGCCGGCATCCAGTCGCTGTTCGGCGAACTCGTCGAAGAGACTCACGCTCGGTGGCGTCGCGGCGGTGAGATCGCGCACCGCGCCGAACCGGATCTGAAAATGGGCCGCGGCGGGCTGCGTGATGTTCAGTTGCTCGACGCGCTGGCCATCGCCCACCTCACCGACCGTTTGGCCGTGGGCGAAGCCGATGACCCGTTGGGTTCGCTGACCGGGGCCCACCTGACGCTGCTCAACGTCCGTACCGAACTGCACCGAGTCTCGGGTCGTGGGCATGATCTGGTGCTGGCCCAATTCGCCGACGAGATCAGCGAGGCGCTGCATATCGGTGACCGTTTCGACCTGTCGCGAGCACTGTCCGATGTAGGCCGCACCATCAGCTACCGCGTCGACGCCGGGCTGCGCACCGCGGCCAACGCCTTACCGCGGCGGGGGATTTCAGCCATCCGTCGGCGTCCGCGCCGTCCCTTGGATGAAGGCGTGGTCGAGTTTGCCGGCGAAATCGTGCTCGCCCGCGAGGCTCGGCCACAGAGCGACCCGGCGCTGCTGCTGCGGGTCGCGGCGGCATCGGCGGTCACCGGACTGCCGATCGCGGTGTCGACGCTGAGCCGGTTGGCCGACACCGCGCCGGAGTTGCCGACGCCCTGGCCGCGCGATGCGCTGGACAACCTGTTGGTGCTGTTGGCCGCAGGCCCGGACACCATCGCGGTGATCGAGACGCTGGACCGCACCGGGTTGTGGGGCCGGCTGTTCCCGGAGTGGGGCGCGGTCCGAGACCTTCCACCCCGCGACGTCGTCCACATCTGGACCGTGGATCGTCACCTGTCCGAAACCGTCTCGCGGGCAAGGATTTTCACAACCCGGGTGGCTCGTTCCGACCTGCTGCTGCTTTCTGCGCTGCTGCATGACATTGGCAAAGGACGCGGTGTGGACCACAGCGTCCTGGGCGCACAGCTGGCAACCCAGATCGGCACCAGGCTCGGGATGTGGCCCTGGGACATCGAGATGCTGTCCAAGCTGGTCTTCCACCACTTGTTGTTGTCCAAAGTTGCGATCCGCCAAGACCTCAACGACCCGAAAACCATCGCCAGCGTCTGCGACGCGCTGGACGGCGACCCGGTGTTGCTGGACGTCTTGCATGCGCTCAGCGAAGCCGACTCGCTGGCGACCGGGCCCGGGGTGTGGAGCGACTGGAAAGCATCGTTGGTCGGCGACCTGGTTCGCCGTTGCCGGATGGCGATGAACGGCGAGGCGCTGCCGCAGGCCGACCCGCTTGATCCCGAGTACATGACGCTGGCCGCCGACCGCAAGGTTCACGTGCAGCTGCGACCGGGTGGCCAGCGGCTCTACCACGCAGTGGTGATCGCCCCGGACCAGCGCGGTCTGCTGTCGAAGGCTGCCGGCGTGCTGACACTGAACTCATTGCGCGTGCATTCGGCGTCGGTAAACATCGTGGACGGCATCGCGATCAGCGAATTCGTCGTCTCACCGCACTTCGGTAGTCCGCCTGCCGCCGGTCTGCTGCGACAGCAGCTCATCCGGGCGCTCGGCGGGCAGATCGACGTGCTGCGCACGCTGGAAGAGCGTTCGGGCGCAACGCAACCCAAGCCGGTCGGCGAGGTGCCGACCGCGGTCCCGGTTCACTATCCGACCGCCCCGCCGCGGATGCTGTGGTTCGACGGCACGCCCGGCCGGTTGATCATCGAAATCCGCGCGAACGACCGCCCCGGTCTGCTCGCACTGCTCACCGGCGCGCTGGAGCGGGCCGGAGTCGACATCGACTGGGCGAAGGTCAGCACGCGTGGGTCGATGGTCGACGACGTGTTCTGCATCGCGTTGCCGGAGCGAAGCGCCGCCGCCAAGGCCGCCGGTGAGCCCGGCTCGAGCACGCGTTCGGCGATCGAGCATCACCTGCTGTCCGTGCTGGACGCTCCGAAGGACGACGAAGGCGCGGCCTAACTCAGATCGCGGTTCGCCAGCCATGCGTCGATGCGTCGGGCGACGTCGGCCCAGCCGGTTTCGAGCATCATGTTGTGCCCCATACCGGCGAAGAATTCCGGGTCGGTCCGGTAGGCCCGCGCCGTCGCCCGCACCTCGGCGTTGGTGACCATGCCGTCGTCCGTGGCGCCGAGAACCAGGATCGGGGTGGTGACCCGGCTGGACCGCACCCGACGGATCATCGGGTCGATCAGCGAGGCGCGCACGGCCTCGGACTGCACAGCGGCTGCGCTCGATTCCACGATGTCGTCGGGAGTGTGTGCGCTGAACAGGTGTTCGCGGACCAGCGGTGCGGTGCCGATGAACCCGGTCAGGTTGCCGACCGGCAGGGAGCGCATGGAAACCCAGGGATGGCGGCTCCAGATGCGCATCGCCAGGCCGAGCACGCCCTGTGGCGGGACGGATGCGACCAGAACTGCCGCCGGGGCGTCGTGGTTCTCCAGGTATCGCTGCACGACGAAGCCGCCCAGCGAGTGGGCGATCAACACCGGGCGCCCGCCGAGGCTGTCGGCGACGGAGCGGACGTCGTCGACGTAGTCGGCGATCGAGCACGCGTGGAAACGCTTCGCGGTGGGGCTGCCGCCGTGTCCGCGCAGGCTCAGCGCCACCGCGCGGTAGCCGGCGTCGGCGAAGAAATCCAGAAAGTTGACCCAGCACGACGCCGAGTGCCAGCCGCCGTGAACGAACAACAGCGGCACCGGATGCGACTGGCTGACAGATCCCTTGTCGATCACCTCGAGCATGGCCTTATCCTCGCCCCGCTAGGCTGGTCTCCGTGTTTGAATCGCTGTCCGACCGGCTCACTGGAGCCCTGCAGGGACTCCGCGGCAAAGGCCGCCTGACCGACGCCGACATCGACGCCACCACTCGGGAAATACGGTTGGCTCTGCTGGAGGCCGACGTCTCGCTGCCGGTGGTCCGGGCTTTCGTCGGTCGCATCAAAGACCGCGCCAAGGGCGCGGAGGTGTCCGGAGCGCTCAACCCGGCCCAGCAAGTCGTCAAGATCGTCAACGAGGAACTGGTCGGCATCCTCGGCGGGCAGACCCGCCAGTTGGCGTTCGCGAAGGCCCCGCCGACCGTGGTGATGCTGGCCGGTCTACAGGGTTCGGGTAAGACGACGCTCGCCGGCAAGCTGGCGCTGTGGCTGCGCAATCAGGGCCACACCCCGCTGTTGGTGGCCTGCGACCTGCAACGCCCCGGCGCCGTCGACCAGTTGCGCATCACCGGTGAGCGGGCCGGTGTCACGGTTTTCGCGCCGCACCCCGGCGCGTCCCACGAGGCGGACGCCAGGGCGGATGCCGGTCCCGCTGATCCGGTCGCCGTCGCATCGGCCGGGCTCGCCGAAGCGCGTGCCAAGCACTACGACGTGGTGATCGTCGACACCGCGGGTCGGCTGGGTATCGACGCCGAGATGATGGCCCAGGCCGGCGCCATCCGCGACGCCGTCAATCCCGACGAGACGTTGTTCGTTTTGGACGCGATGGTCGGTCAGGACGCGGTGGCGACCGCGCAGGCGTTCGGCGAAGGTGTCGGCTTCACCGGCGTGGTGCTGACCAAACTGGACGGCGACGCCCGAGGCGGCGCAGCGCTGTCGGTCCGCGAAATAGCCGGCGTGCCCATTCTTTTCGCATCGGCCGGCGAGAAGCTCGAGGAATTCGACGTCTTCCACCCGGACCGGATGGCCAGCCGGATCCTGGGCATGGGCGATGTGCTCAGCCTGATCGAGCAGGCCGAGCAGGTTTTCGATGCACAGCAGGCCGAGGCCGCGGCGGCCAAGATCGGGTCCGGCGAGCTGACGCTGGAGGACTTCCTCGAGCAGATGCTGGCGATCCGCAAAATGGGCCCGATCGGCAACCTGCTGGGCATGCTGCCGGGCGCGGGTCAGATGAAAGAGGCGCTGGCCGCTGTCGATGACAGCCAACTCGACCGGCTGCAGGCGATCATCCGCGGCATGACGCCGCTGGAGCGGGCCGATCCGAAGATCATCAACGCCTCGCGACGGCTGCGCATCGCCAACGGATCGGGCGTGACGGTGTCGGAGGTCAATCAGTTGGTCGACCGGTTCTTCGAAGCGCGCAAGATGATGTCGGCGATGGTGAGCGGGATGGGCATCCCCGGGCTGGGCCGTAAGTCGGCGACGCGGAAGAACGCAAAAGGCAAGGGCGGCAAAGGGAAAAAGGGCAAGAAGTTCGGGCCGACTCCGCCGAAGGTTCGCGGACCGCTCGGCGCCGGCATGCCTGCCGGGTTCCCCGATCTGTCGAACATGCCGCAGGGTCTTGACCAATTGCCGCCCGGGCTGGCCGATTTCGACTTGTCCAAGCTGAACTTCCCGGGCAACAAGTAAGTGCCGCACCACGTTCGAGGGATCGGGCTGCCCGACGGGGAACCCATCGAACTGTGGATCATCGACGGCCGCGTCAGCCGCGAACCGGTCAGCGGCGCTGACACGATTTTCGACGGCGGCTGGATTCTGCCCGGGCTGGTCGACGCGCATTGCCATGTCGGGCTGGGGCCCATGGGCGGCGTCGAACTCGACGAGGCGATCGCTCAGGCCGAGGCCGAACGTGAGGCCGGCGCGCTGCTGCTGCGCGACTGCGGATCGCCGATCGACACCCGAAGCCTCGACGAGCGCCACGACCTGCCCCGGATCATTCGGGCAGGCAAACATCTGGCCCGCCCCAAGCGGTACATCCCCGGCCTGCCGATCGACATCGAAGACGAATCGCAACTTCCGGACTACGTGGTCGACGAGGCACAGCGCGGCGACGGCTGGGTGAAGCTGGTCGGCGACTGGATCGACCGTGGCGTAGGCGATTTGGCGCCGCTGTGGTCCGACGAGGTGCTGACGGCGGCGATCGACGCCGCCCACGCCCACGGTGCTCGGGTCACCGCGCACGTCTTCGGCGAGGACGCGCTGCCTGGTCTGATCCGGTCGGGCATCGACTGCATCGAGCACGGCACCGGGCTGCGAGACGACATCATCGAGTTGATGGTCGAACACGGAACGGCAGCTGGTGCCGACCTTGATCAACGTCGAGAACTTTCCTGGCATCGCCGATGCCGCCGGAAAGTATCCGGTCTACGCGGCCCACATGCGCGACCTCTACGCCAACTGCTATCCGCGGTTGACCGCTGCCCGAGAGGCCGGCGTGCCGATCTATGCCGGTACCGACGCAGGCGGCATGATCACCCACGGGCGCATCGGCGACGAAGTCGAGGCGCTGACGCGGATCGGGATGACTGCCACCGAAGCGCTCGGCGCGGCCTGCTGGGATGCTCGTCGCTGGCTGGGGCGGCCGGGGCTGGACGACGGCGCATCGGCAGACTTGTTGTGCTACAAGGACGATCCCCGGCACGGCCCGGCGGTGCTGCACCGCCCGGACGTGGTCATTCTGCGCGGGCAGCTGTTCTAGCCGGAGCGCGGAGAAGTGCCGATCCCGGAATTCATCGTCGAGCTTCGTCGTCACGTCGGGCACGCGCCGTTGTGGTTGATCGGTATCACCGCCGTCGTCATCCGCGATCATCAAGTGCTGCTGGTGCAACGGTCCGACAACCACGCCTGGACACCGGTGACGGGAATCGTCGAGCCAGGGGAGAACCCCGCCGACAGTGCGGTGCGAGAAGTGTTGGAAGAAGCTGGTGTTGAGGTGATCGCGAGCCGGCTGGCCTGGGTGCACGCCACCCGCCCGATCGTGCATGCCAACGGTGATCACGCTCAGTATCTCGACCACGTGTTCCGGATGGACTGGAGCGGGGGCGAGCCGTTCGCCGCCGACGACGAGAGTCTCCAGGCCCGTTGGTTCGACCTGGGCGGGCTACCGACCATGACGGACGACATGCGTCGCCGCATCGAGTACGCCAGAGACGACAGTCGATGCGCTCCAACGGTTTTCGAGAGGAGCTCACCGTGACTAAGACATACACGATCGACCGATTGGGTCGATTCGTGGCCGACGCCACCCGATCCGACATCAGCGACCACACGCTGGGGATGCTCAAGCGCAATGTGCTGGACAGCATCGCGTGCGCGCTCGGTGCCCTCGACGGCGAACTCATTCCCGCCATCCGCGCGCACGCCGAACAGTTCAGCGGGCGCCCGACAACGACGTTCGTCGGCGGAGGCCGCGCGTCGGTGGACCAAGCGGCGTTCTTCAACGCGGTCCTGGTGCGCTATCCGGACCTGCTCGACACTTATCTGACCCCTGGCGGTCTGTGCCACCCAGCGGACAACTTCGGCGCAGTGCTCGCCGTCGCCGAACACGCCGAGGCCAGCGGAGCGGACTTCCTGGTGGCTCTCGCCGTCGCCTACGAGATTCAATGCCGTTTCAGCGCACAGGTTCCCGTGATGGGTCACGGTCTGAACCATGCGCTGCAACTGGCGATGTCGGCGGCCGCCGGTTCGGCCAAGCTGCTCGGCCTGGACGCCGCGCACACCGCCGACGCGATCGCCGCGTCGGCTGCGGACAACGTGTCGCTGGCCGCGGTGCACACCGAGCCTGTCTCGAACTGGAAAGGCATCTCGCCGGCCATCACCGGAATGCGTGCCGTGTACACGACCATGCTCGCGGGCCGCGGGATCACCGGGCCCCGTGGGCTTTTCGAGGGTCCGAACGGCCTGGAGGATCTGTTCGACCAGCCAATCGACATGCGCGCATCCGATCAGTCACTGACCGCCGTCGAGCAGACCTACCTCAAGCAGTACTGTTCGCTGATCCACGGCCAGGTGATCATTGACGCGACGCTGGCACTTCGCGACGAGCACGACATGATCGCAGCCGACGTCGCGACGGTCACGCTCGAGGTGTTCCAAGGAGCCTTCGACATCGCCGGCGGCGGCCGCTACGGCGACAAGAGTCACCCGTCGACCAAGGAGCAGGCCGACTACAACCTGAAATACCTTGTCGCCGTCGCACTGCTGGACGGTCAGGTCGGACCCGAACAGCTCGAGACCGAGCGCGTCCGCCGGCCCGACGTTCAGGAACTGCTGACCCGGGTGGACGTCCGCGCCGCGGACGACCTGACCGCGGCCTATCCGGAACGCACCCAGGCCCGCGTGCACATCTCCGCGACTGACGGTCGGGAATTCCACCGCGAACAATCCGACTTCGAAGGCTCGCCGACGCGGCCGATGTCATGGGATCGGGTGGTGCAGAAGCTGCACTGGCTTGGCGAACCGTTCGCCGACGCCACGTTGCGGGCCGAGATCGTCGACGCCGTAGACCGCCTCGACGAGATCCCGGTCGCCGACCTGACCCGACTGCTCGGTGCGGTGAGTCCAGAGATGCGCCGGCCGCGCACGAGGGGAAGGCTCTGAGTATGCGTCTACCGTTGCTGCCACCAGACAGCCTGAGTTCGACTCAAAAGGACCTCTACGACGACATGGTCGATGTCATCGAGAAGAATTTCGGCGAACTCGTCGCGCGCCGCGCGGACGGTGCGCTGATCGGCCCGTTCAACGGCTGGCTGCACTTCCCGCAATTCGGCAAACCCGCCTGGGCCTTCAACCGGGCGATGTATGAGCACAGCGTGTTGCCCGGCGCCATCCACCAGCTCGTAATCTTGGTGACCGCAGCCAAATTCGGTGCCCGCTATGCGATATATGGCCACGAGTACTTCGCGCAGCGCGCCGGACTCGATGAGGCGAAGATCGCCACCGTCGTCGCCGGCGAGCGTCCGACCGATCTGACCCAGGACGAAAGCGTTGCCTATGACATGGCGGCGGCGCTGAATCGAGGTGGACCGCTGCCGGAGACGACCTATCGCGCGGCGCTGAACACTGTTGGGGAGGGCGGCGTGGCTGAAATCGTCTTCCTGGTCGGATGCTTCTCGATGGTCGCTGTCACGCTCAACGCGTTCGATGCATCGGTGCCTGGGCGCGAGGAGGGCCTCGACCCGATCTGAGGCAAAGATTGCGAGCACTCACTATCTATGTTAGCGTCGCAGCACCCCGACGAAGTGGAGAACGACAGTGGCCTACGACGTGATCATTCGCGACGGATTGTGGTTCGACGGCACCGGCAGCACGCCGCAGACCCGCACGCTGGGCATCCGCGACGGCATCGTGGCGGCGGTGTCATCCGGTCCGCTCGACGAGACCGACTGCCCCGAGGTCATCAACGCCAGAGGTAAGTGGGTCGTCCCCGGCTTCGTCGACGTGCACACCCACTACGACGCCGAGGTGCTGCTGGACCCCGGACTGCGCGAGTCGGTACGCCACGGCGTCACCACCGTCCTGCTGGGCATGTGCTCGCTGTCGACGGTGTACGCCAACTCCGACGACGCCGCCGACCTCTTCAGCCGCGTCGAAGCCGTCCCGCGCAAGTTCGTCCTCGGCGCACTGCAAGACAAGGCATGGTCCACGCCGGCGGAGTACGTACAGACAATCGACGACCTGCCGCTCGGGCCGAATGTCAGCTCGCTGCTGGGCCATTCGGATCTGCGCACCTCGGTGTTGGGCCTGGAGCGCGCCACTACTCCCGACGTGCAGCCGACCGACGCCGAGCTCGACAAGATGGCGACGCTGCTGGACGAGGCGCTCGAAGCCGGAATGCTCGGCATGTCGGGAATGGACGCGGCGATCGACAAACTCGACGGCGAGCGGTTCCGGTCTCGGGCGTTGCCGTCCACGTTCGCGACCTGGCGAGAGCGCCGCAAGCTGATCAAGGTGCTGCGCAAGCGGGGCCGCATTCTGCAGAGCGCGCCGAACGTGGCCAAGGCTGAGTCGGGACTGTTGTTCTTCCTGTCCAGCAGCCCAATGTTCGGCCTGCGCAAAGGCGTTCGGATGAGCCTGCTGGTGTCGGCGGATGCCAAGTCGATGCCGTATGCCGTGCACGTCTTCGGTCTGGGCACCCGGCTGATGAACTTCGTCCTGCGCTCCAAGGTGCGCTTCCAGCATTTGCCGGTGCCGTTCGAGCTGTACTCCGACGGCATCGACTTGCCGGTCTTCGAGGAGTTCGGCGCCGGAACCGCGGCCCTGCATCTGCGCGACCAGTTGGAGCGCAACACCTTGCTTGCCGATGAGGACTATCGGCGCCGGTTCCGCCGCCAGTTCGACCGCAAGAAGTTCGGCCCGTCACTGTGGCACAAGGACTTTCACGAGGCGGTGATCGTCGAATGCCCTGACGCCACGCTGATCGGTAAGAGCTTCGGTGCGATCGCCGAGGAACGGCGGATACACCCGCTCGACGCGTTCCTCGACGTCCTCGTCGAGAACGGCGAGCGCAACGTGCGCTGGACCACCACCGTCGCCAACCATCGGCCCAAGCAGCTGAACAAGCTGGCCACCGAGCCGAGCATCCACATGGGGTTCTCCGACGCCGGAGCGCATCTGCGCAACATGGCGTTCTACAACTCCTCGCTGCGACTGCTCAAGCGCGTTCTGGACGGCTACCGGGACGGCGAGCCGTTCATGACCATCGAGCATGCGGTCCATCGCCTGACCGGCGAGGTGTCCGAATGGTTCGGCCTGGACGCCGGCACGTTGCGAGAAGGCGATCGAGCGGACTTCGTTGTCATCGATCCGGCCGCCCTCGACGACTCGGTTGACTCCTATCACGAGGAGAAGGTCCCCTTCTACGGCGACTTGAGCCGGATGGTCAACCGCAACGACGACACGGTGGTGGCGACCGGGGTCGGCGGCGCAGTTGTGTTCCGCGACGGTGAATTCCGTGAGGGCTACGGCAAGACGGTGAAGTCCGGTCGGTACCTGCGAGCCGGTGCCGCGCAACGGCGACTCGTCGGCTCGAACCGGTAGGTCTTCACATGGCCAGAACGCAGCAGCAGCGCCGAGAAGAGACCGTTGCCCGCCTGCTCGAGGCGAGCATCTCGACGATCATCGAGGTGGGATACGCCCGGGCGTCCGCGGCGGTGATCACCAAGCGGGCCGGGGTGTCGGTTGGCGCGCTGTTTCGGCACTTCGACACGATGGGCGACTTCATGGCCGCCACGGCCTACGAAGTGCTTCGACGACAACTGGATTCGTTCACCAAGCAGGTCGCCGCGATACCGTCGGACGGGCCTGCTCTGGAGGCAGGCCTGACCATCCTGGGCGACATCACCGGCAGCCCCACCAACGCGGTCATGTACGAATTGATGGTCGCCGCTCGAACCGACGAAAAGCTCAATGCCACTTTGCAACACGTGCTGCAGCAGTACACCAGCAAGATCTGCGATGCCGCGCGTGCGTTACCCGGCGCCGAGAGCTTCCCGCCGGACAGGTTCCCGGTGCTGGTTGCGTTGTTGACCAACACGTTCGACGGCGCCGCGATGCTGCGGGCAGTGCTGCCGCAACCCGACATCGAAAGCGAGCGGATTGCGCTGCTGACGTCGTTGTTGCGCGGAGTCGGTCTGCCGGTCTGAGCCTCAGCGGTCGGTGAGCTTGTTGACGGCGTCGTCCAGCCGTCGCGACAGGTGCATCAGTTCGTTGATCCCCAGCAGGGTGAGCGGCCGGTGGGTCGCGGGTCCGTCGGCGACCACGCAGAACGGGGTGGCGTCGCCGAGGGTGTCGCGCGTTTTCATCAGCACGCTGATTCCGGCCGAGCCGAGAAATTCGACCTTCGACAGGTCCACGATCAAGCCTTTGGGTTTCTTTGTGAGCGCTGTGTCGATGGCCTCGCTCAGCCCCGGGGCGGTGAGCATGTCCACGCTGCCGCTGACGGACACCACCGCCAGCCCCTCGACCGATGACTCGAAGGCGTGAAAGTCGTCACTGTCGGTGTGGGGAGGTGAACCGGATGCAGCGTGTTGGTTGTCGGCCATCATCGATATCTCATTCCTTACGGCCTGCGCTCGCTGCGTGCAGCACAGACATCGTTGGCAATGGCTGTCGACTCAACCCGGACAAGTGTCGACTCGTGTCGACTTTCGAGCCGTGGGTGCTCACAGGGAGTTCCCGCGAACTGGAATTCCACAGCATCAGAAGACTAGCCCAAACGGCCGGTGGTGTCGTCAAAGGCCTACAGCGCGCCGATGCCCGATTGAGGGTTCAAAGCGAAACCCCAGTCGAGCAGGCTTCCGGCCTGATCCCAGTAGGTTGGCCCGCCCTCGCGCACCAATCCGTACATCATCGCGACCACCAGGCGGCGGCCGCCGCGGGCGGCGGCGCCGACGAAGGTCTTGCGCGCGGCGTCGGTGAAGCCGGTCTTGCCGCCGATGGTGCCCGGGTAGCGCTGCAGCAGCTCATCGTGGTTGGTTATGAGGCTCTCGCCGCCATCGTTGGGGCCGCCGGGGAACATCGCGGACGGCTCGGCGGTGATCTGAGCGAACACCGGGTTGGCCATCGCCGCCCGGAAGATGACGGCCAGATCGTGGGCCGTCGACCAGCCCGATCCGCCGGGGCCGTCTAGGCCGGACGGTGTCGATGCATGGGTGTTCACCGCGCCCAGCGATGCGGCCTTGGCGTCCATCTTGGCCACCGTCGCCTCCGGGCCGCCCAGCATGTGCGCCAACGTATTGGCAGCGTCGTTGCCCGACACCAGCAGCAGACCGTCCAGCAGTTGGCGCGTGGTGTAGCTGCGGCCGGCTTGCACCCCGACGCAGCTGCATTCGACGTGGCTGTCGAAGGCGTCGGCGATGACGGTCGAATCCAGGCCGAGCTCATCGAGGGCCACCAGCGCGAGCAGCACCTTGATGGTGCTTGCCGGAGGATGGCGGAGGTTTTCGTCGCGCGCCGCCAGCACCTGACCGGAGTCCAGGTCGGCGATCAGCCAGGTCTGAGCCGGGCCGTCCGGGATCGGAACGGAGCCGACCGGCTGTACGCCGGCGTCAGCCCACGCCGTCGCGCTGGAGATGACAAGGGAGAAAGCGGCCGCAATTGCGGCCAGGACCATCCGCATGGCAGGGCACATTACCGGCCCGCGCTGCCATCCGCCGCGGTCGCGGGTGTTCAATCAACTCATGTTGAGCCAGGCCGAAATCTCTGATCGGTTGGAGATCCAGCAGCTGACCGTCGATTACTCCACCGCGATCGACACCCGCCGCTTCGACGACCTCGATGCGGTGTTCACCCCGGACGCCTACATCGACTACACCGCGCTGGGCGGTATCGAAGGCCGCTTTCCCGAGGTCAAGGCGTGGTTGGCCGAGGTGCTACCGAATTTCCCGATGTACGCGCACATGCTGGGCAACTTCTCGGTTCGCATCGATGGGGACACCGCGTCGTCGCGGTCGATCTGCTTCAACCCGATGTTGCTCGGGGGAGAGAAGGACCAGATCATGTTCTGCGGGCTGTGGTACGACGACGAGTTCGTGCGCACCGCAGACGGCTGGCGGATGTCTCGCCGGGTGGAAACCAAGTGCTTCCAGAAAATCCTGTAGCCGCTCCAATCGGAGCGAATTTCTGACTCCGGGCCTGGTTCTGGCAGAATAGGCCGCTGTCCGTCGCGCGACCCACCGTCACCGCGGTGCTTGTTCGGCGGTCACACATGCGAGGCAAAACCGGATCCCGGCAATCCGCCCGGATCGCTGAATTGCAGCGTGACACCCATAGGAGACGTCGCTTCACCATGGCTGTAAAAATCAAGCTCACCAGGCTCGGAAAGATCCGCAACCCGCAGTACCGCATCGCAGTCGCCGACTCGCGGACCCGTCGCGAAGGCCGGGCCATCGAGGTCATCGGCCGGTACCACCCCAAGCAGGAACCCAGCCTGATCGAGATCGACTCCGAGCGCGCGCAGTACTGGCTGTCGGTTGGTGCTCAGCCCACCGAGCCCGTCCTGAAGCTGCTGAAGATCACCGGTGATTGGCAGAAGTTCAAGGGTCTGCCCGGCGCGGAAGGCCGCCTGAAGGTCGCCGAACCCAAGCCGAGCAAGCTCGAATTGTTCAACGCGGCCTTGGCCGCTGCCGACGGCGCCCCCGACACCGAGGCCGCCAAGCCGAAGCAGAAGAAGGCCCCGGCGAAGAAGGCAGCTGCAGAGAAGGCCGACGAGAAGCCGGCCGCCGAAGCCGTGGAGACGCCGGCCGCCGAAGCTGAGGCCGCCGCGCCGGCTGAACCGTCGACCGAGAGCTGACAGCGACCATGAGTACCGTCGTCGTCGACGCTGTCGAACACTTGGTCCGCGGGATCGTCGACAATCCTGACGATGTGCGTGTCGACCTGGTGACCAACAGACGTGGCCGCACCGTTGAGGTGCACGTGCACCCCGACGATCTCGGCAAGGTGATCGGTCGCGGTGGGCGCACCGCGACCGCGTTGCGCACGCTGGTCGCCGGAATCGGCGGTCGCGGCATTCGTGTCGACGTGGTGGACACCGACCAGTAGCGGAGCCCAGTCGATGGAACTCCCTTGGAGTTGACAGTCGGGCGCGTCGTCAAAGCTCACGGCGTCACCGGTGAACTGGTCGTCGAGGTTCGCACCGACGACCCTGAGCTTCGGTTTGCGCCAGGCGAAGTGTTGCGCGCCAGGGGACGGGACCGCCGGGAGCGCAGCTTCGCCGTCGACGCGGTCCGCGCCCATGGCAACCGGCTTCTGGTGCGGTTGGTCGGGGTAGCCGATCGCGATACGGCAGATGCGTTGCGCGGCAGTGTGTTCCTCATCGACGCCGCCGACTTGCCGCCGATCGACGAGCCCGACACCTACTACGACCACGAACTCGAGGGTCTGCGGGTTCGCACGATTGCCGGTGACGATGTCGGCGTCGTCGCGGAGGTGCTGCACACCTCGGGCGGTGAACTGCTGGCGGTCAACCGCGAGAATGCCAGTGAGCTGCTGGTGCCGTTCGTCAGCGCGATCGTCACGTCGGTGTCGTTGGCCGACAACCTGGTCGAGATCGATCCGCCCGAGGGCCTGCTGGACCTGGAGAGCTGAGGGCGCGTCAGCATGCGAATCGATGTCGTGACGATCTTTCCCGCATATCTGGATCCGCTGCGACAGTCGTTGCCGGGCAAGGCAATAGAGTCGGGTCTCGTCGAGCTTGCGGTGCACGATCTGCGCACCTGGACGCACGACGTGCATCGTTCCGTCGATGACTCGCCGTACGGCGGCGGTCCCGGCATGGTGATGCGGGCGCCGGTCTGGGGTGATGCCCTCGACGAGATCTGTTCGCCGGAAACGCTTCTCGTGGTACCGACACCCGCGGGCGCGTTGTTCACCCAGTCGACCGCGCAGCGGTGGGGTAGCGAAGCGCATCTGGTGTTCGCCTGCGGCCGCTACGAGGGAATCGACCAGCGGGTCATGGACGATGCCGCGACGCGGATGCGCGTCGAAGAGGTGTCGATCGGCGATTACGTGCTGCCCGGGGGAGAGTCAGCGGCGCTGGTGATGATCGAGGCAGTGCTGCGGCTGCTGCCGAACGTGTTGGGTAATCCGGCGTCGCATCAAGAGGATTCACATTCCGATGGCGTGCTGGAGGGCCCGTCCTACACCCGGCCGCCGAGCTGGCGCGGGCTGGACGTTCCGGATGTGCTGCTGTCCGGCGACCACGCCCGGATCCATGCGTGGCGGCGCGAGGCGTCCGAAGAGCGCACCCGCGAACGGCGTCCCGACCTGTGGGACCGGCGCTAGGTCAGCATCGGCGTCTGCGTACGGAAAGCGCTGGTCAGACGGTCGAAGTGCACGGCCATGCGCGCCAGGGGGCGGCGGCGATTCGCCGTGATTTCGCTGGTTGGTCCCGATCTGGCACAATTGACCAGTTGTCTCCAGCGGTTGCCGGCCTCCCGGCCGCTCCCGCGTACCGCGAGACGCACCAAGCTGCCCGAATCCATCGGCTCGGTTGACTGCTCACCCGCCCGCAGCGGTGAGCGCCAACACGCAGCCGCGACTGCAAGGAAGTGTTTGCCGAAATGAACACGCTGGACTTCGTCGACACGACGTCGCTGCGCGACGACCTCCCGGCCTTCAGCCCCGGCGACACCATCAACGTGCACGTGAAGGTCATCGAGGGCGCCAAAGAACGCATCCAGGTGTTCAAGGGCGTGGTGCTGCGCCGCCAAGGTGGCGGGGTGCGGGAAACCTTCACCGTCCGCAAGGAGAGCTACGGCGTCGGCGTCGAGCGGACCTTCCCGGTTCACTCGCCCAACATCGACCACATCGACGTCGTCACCCGCGGTGACGTTCGTCGCGCCAAGCTCTACTACCTGCGTGAGCTGCGCGGCAAGAAAGCCAAAATCAAGGAGAAGCGCTGATTTTCGCGCGGGTCGGCGATTCTGTGCCGACCCTCCGTAATTGCTCGGCGATGCTGACTACGCTGAAGCGGTGACTGACACGACCGACTCGCCTGAGGGTCAACCCGATTCCGGTCCGGCCGAGCCAGACGTCGCGACGAGCGCTCCGCCCGCTCCGGCACCGGATGTCGACGACACCGATGACTCTCACGACAAGAAGCGCGGGGCGTTGCGGGAAACCGTGGTCCTGGCGCTGATCGCGCTGTTGCTGTATTACGTCATGTTGACGTTCGTGGCCCGTCCTTACCTGATCCCGTCGGAATCGATGGAGCCCACGCTGCATGGCTGCAGCGGCTGTGTCGGCGATCGAATCATGGTGGACAAGCTCACTTTTGACTTCACCACACCGCACCCCGGTGACGTCATCGTCTTCAAGGGCCCGCCGGCGTGGAACATCGGCTACAAGTCGATCCGCTCGCACAACCCGGCGATTCGCTGGCTGCAGAACACGCTGTCCTTCATCGGCTTCGTGCCGCCTGACGAGAACGACTTGGTCAAGCGCGTGATCGCGGTCGGTGGTCAAACCGTGCAGTGCCGCAACAACACCGGTCTCACGGTCGACGGCGTGCGGTTGAAAGAGCCGTATCTGGATCCGGCCACGCTGAATGCCGACCCGGCTGTCTATCCGTGCCTGGGCCCGGAGTTCGGCCCGGTCAACATCCCGCAGGGCCGGTTGTGGGTGATGGGAGACAACCGGACGCATTCGGCGGACTCCCGGGCGCACTGCACCAGCACGCCGGGCGACGCGATGAACGGCCTGCTGTGCACCGGTGATCCGATGGCAGGCACCGTGCCCGTCGACAATGTCATCGGTAAGGCCAGATTCATCGTGTGGCCGCCCTCGCGCTGGGGTGGTGTGCGCGCGGTCAATCCGCAGCAGAATCATTGAGCATGGCCACTACCTGGCCGCCACGGACGGTGATCCGTAAAGCTGCGGGGCTGCGCACGCTGGAGTCCGCGCTGTACCGCAGCGGTCTGGGACCGGTCGCCGGGGTCGACGAGGTCGGCCGCGGGGCCTGCGCCGGGCCGCTGGTTGTCGCCGCCTGCGTGCTCGGGCCTGGCCGACTGGAAAGCCTTGCTGCTCTGGATGATTCGAAAAAGTTGAACGAGAAGATGCGGGAGAAGTTGTTCCCGCTGATTCGCCGTTATGCGCTGGCCTACCACGTGGTCTTCATTCCGTCGGTCGAGGTCGACCGGCGCGGTGTGCACGTTGCCAACATCGAAGGCATGCGGCGCGCGGTGGCGGGTCTGCCACTACGCCCGGGCTACGTGCTCAGCGACGGCTTCCGGGTGCCGGGCCTGCCGGTGCCCTCGCTGCCGGTGATCGGCGGCGACGCCGCGGCGGCATGCATCGCGGCGGCCAGTGTGTTGGCCAAGGTCAGCCGCGACCGACTGATGGTCGCGATGGAGACCGATCATCCGGGTTACGGCTTCGCGGTGCACAAGGGTTACAGCACCGCGGCGCACTCGGCCGCTCTGAACGAGTTGGGCCCGTGCCCACAGCATCGGCAGTCGTTCATCAATGTGCGGCGGGTGGGGACCCGGGTGCGCTGGGAGACGATGCGGGCCGGCACGGCCGGAGGAGGAGCCCAGCACTTTCCGCAAGCGGAATGCCCACCGGATCGACATGGCGGAAGCGGGTGGGGAAAGATGGAAGCTCTCAACCAACCGCGGGATGGAGAAGGACGGCTGAGCCGATGAGTGCCGAGGATCTCGAGAAGTACGAAACCGAGATGGAGCTCTCGCTGTACCGCGAATACAAAGACATCGTGGGGCAGTTCAGCTACGTGGTGGAAACCGAGCGCCGCTTCTATCTGGCAAACAGCGTCGAGATGGTGCCGCGCAACGCCGACGGTGAGGTCTACTTCGAGTTGCGGCTGTCCGACGCCTGGGTGTGGGACATGTACCGGCCGGCCCGGTTCGTCAAACAGGTGCGGGTGGTCACCTTCAAGGACGTCAACATCGAAGAGGTCGAAAAGCCCGAGCTGCGTCTGCCCGAGTAGGCGGCAGGTACTAGCTCTGCCCGAGCGCCCGGCCGCTCTCGCCGAGCGACACCGTGCCGCGGCTGTCGATGACCGACCGCGCTACGTCGGCGAGCTTGATGTTGAGGTCTTGTGAGTACCGACGCAGCACATTGAACGCTTCTTGCTCGTCAACGCCGTGCAGCATCATCAGCATGCCGACGGCCTTGCCGATCTCGCGGTTGGACAGCAGCCCGCGCCGCAGGGTGGAGACGTCCTCACCCGACGCGACCGCGTTGATGGCCACGCTGGCGAACGACGCCAGCACGATGGCCTGCCCGGCGGACTCGGTGTCGAAGACATTTGGCTTGTCGCTGAACAGGTTCAGCGCACCGGTCTTGCGCTTGTCGACCAGGATCCGGAATCCCATCGCCCCGCGCACCGGCGTCTCGGCAACCATCCGGGCCGCCAGTTGGGGCCATTCGTTCGGCGACGTCAGGTCGGTTTCGATCTGTGGCGTTTCTTCTTCGATCGCGTCGACGCAGGGTCCGTCGCCCGCCAGTCGTTCGAGGTCGTCGATTCGCTGAGCGATACGGTCGCTGGCCCCGACGGTGACGTATTGCCCGTCGCGGCGGACCAACAGGCTGGCGTGATCGCATCCCGTCACGACCAGCGTCGCCGCAACGCAGATCGCCGCGTAGACCTGGCCCGCGTCCGAGCCCTGGTAGATGATCTCGGCCAGCGCGGAGAACACCGTGGCAGGGTCTGCTGCCATCGGTCGCTTTCCGGAAGTGATGTCTACTTCGTCTGCCACGTCGCCCATCTTTTCAAGCGGTTTCCTTCGCTGACCACTGTATAGACGTTCGGTGTGGGCACAGCGACGAACTCATGCGATTCGACCTGCGTCAAGATCCCGTAAGCGGCCATCAAGATCGCGTAAGGATGAAGGCGGGCGGTCCTGGTCGTCGGTTAGGAATGACCGGTGACAGGTTCGGCTGCCGACGACAAGATCGCGCCGTCATTCGTTGACGCGTGGAAGCGTGCCGTGCTCGGCAAGCCGATGATCACCGACGAGCTTGCGCACGAAAAGCTGTCGAATCCTGTTGCACTGGGCGCACTTTCGCCCGATGCGATTTCCTCGACGGCGTATGGACCCGAGCAGATCATGGTCGAGTTGCTGCCTGCCGCGGGCATGGCGGCGTTCGCGTTGCTGCTCCCGCTGACCGGCGTGATCCTGCTGATCCTGGTGCTGGTCGCCGCGTCATACCGCCAAGTCGTCATGACCTACACCCGCGCCGGCGGGTCCTACATCGTGGCCAGGGAGAACTTCGGCCCCCGGGTGGCGCAGGTTGCGGCGGCGGCGCTGCTGATCGATTACGTCGTCACCGTGGCGATCCAGTGCGCGGCGGGCACGGTGGCAGTGGTCTCGGCGATCCCTGCACTGGGTCCGTACAGCTTGGAGCTCACCATCGGTGCGGTGCTGATCTTCTGCTTTGCGAACCTGCGTGGGCTGCGTGAGGCGGGCCGGACCTTCGCGGTGCCGACGTACTGGTTCATCGCCATGCTCGCGCTGCTGATCGTGGTCGGGGTCGCGCGTGAAGTTTTCGGGGGACTGCCGACGTACGACCCCGCCCACCTGGACGGCGCGGTGTCGGTTCACCAGGGCAATGGTCTGGTGATGGGTGCGACGGTGCTGGTGATCCTGCGGGCCTTCGCCAACGGCGGCTCGTCGCTGACCGGTGTGGAGGCGATTTCCAACACCGTCAACCTGTTTCGCAAGCCCGAAGGGCCCAATGCTCGCCGCGTGCTGACGATCATGGCCTGGGTGCTGGGTCTGTTACTGGCCGGCGTGGCCTGGTTGGCCTACGTGACCCACGCGACCCCGTACGTCGCGGGATATCCGTCGATGCTGTCCGAGATCGCCCGCGCAGTGTTCGGCAACGGATTGATCGGCCATGTGCTGTATTTCCTGCTGCAGGCGGCCAGCGCGGCCATCCTGTACAACGGCGCCAACACCAGCTTCAACGGGTTTCCCGCGTTGGCGCACTTCGTTGCCGAGGATCAGTTTCTGCCGCGCCCGCTGATGAAACGTGGCCATCGGTTGGTGTTCTCCAACGCCATCATCATGTTGACGGGGCTGGCGATCGTGCTGCTGCTGGCCACCGGCGGCTCGGTCAACGCGCTGGTCCCGCTGTTCGCGATGGGCGTGTTCAGCGCGTTCTCGATGGCCGGCTACGGGATGACCAGACACTGGCTGACCCATCGCGGCGACCGGTGGCGCCGCAAGCTGGCGATCAACCTCTCGGCTGGGATCTTGTCGACGATCGTGGTGGGGATCTTCGCGATCGCGAAATTCACCGAGGGTGCCTGGCTGGTCGTGGTGGTCTTCCCCATCCTCGTGTTCGTGTTGATCCGACTCAACAAGCAGTACCGTGCCGAGGCATCGGCGCTGGAGATGTCGCTGGCCAAGCGGCCTGACATGGGGAGACACACGCCGCACCGGGTCCTGGTTCTCGTCGACTCCGTCGACCTGGCCGAGGTCGAGGCGATGCGCTACGCGAAGGGGCTGCACGCCGACGACCTGACCGCTGTGCACTTCGTCTTGGACGAGGCTCGAGCAGCGCGGCTGCAGGTGCGCTGGCAGCGCTTCGGGTACGACACCAAGTTGCGGATGATCGACTGCAAGGATCGGCAACTCAGCAACGCCGCCCAGCAATTGGTCGCGCAGGTCCACTGCGATCATCCGGATGCGACCGTCACCGTGCTGTTGCCCCGTCGGATGTACTCACCATTGGCCGGCCGGCTGCTCCATGACCGCACGGCCGACAAAATCGCCAGGGTGATCAGTCGAATCCCGGGTGCGAGCGCCCAGATTCTGGCCTACGACATCGGGTCCAGGGTCGCTCGGGTCCTTCGCCAGTCCGCCGGCGACGACTCGGACCAGACGCCGGATAGCACCGGAAAATCACACGCGACGACGCCGATATTCTGACCACTCGCTGAATCTCCGCAGGTCGACCTTGATAATCAGCTGAGAATCGTCGCAGGTTGTACCTACTTGGGTAACCCAATCGTCGGTAGAGCCGCTAACGTTCACAGGCGTAAGTATTGCGTAAGTATTGCGAACGTAGAGGGCGGGGAACACCATCACCGTGGTAAGGCAGGCCGACGAGCCGAAGGCTGAGTCGACGTTCGTCGATGGGTGGAAGCGGTTTTTCCTGGGCAAGCCGCTGATCAACGACGATCTTGAGCACGAAAGCCTGTCGAATCCTATTGCTCTGGGCGCTCTTTCGCCAGATGCCGTTTCATCGACGGCCTACGGTCCCGAACAGATCCTGATCGAACTGCTGCCAGCCGCGGGGTTGGCCGCGTTCACGCTGATCCTGCCGCTCGCGGGCGTCATTCTGCTGATCTTGGCGCTGGTCACCGCGTCGTACCGGCAGGTGGTGATGGTCTACACGCAGCGGGGCGGTTCGTATGTGGTGGCGCGCGCCAACTTTGGACCTAAGATCGCGCAACTCTCTTCGGCCGCTCTACTGATCGACTACGTGGTTACGGTGGCGATCCAGTGCTCGGCGGGCACGGTAGCGGTGGTCTCCGCAATACCCGGTTTGGGGCCGTACCACCTGGAGATCACCGTCGGAGCGTTGCTGCTGCTCTCGTTCGGAAATCTGCGCGGCATGAAAGAGGCCGGCCGGCTCTTCGCCGTTCCCGTGTATGCCTTCGCCGCGATGATGACGACGTTGATCGTGACCGGTGTGATCCGCGAAATCTTCGGGGGCTTACCGAAATACGATCCGGAGCACATCGCCGGTGCTGTGCCGGTGCACCAAGGCAACGGCATCGTCATGGGCGCCACGATCTTGGTGCTTCTGCGCTCGTTCGCCAACGGTGGCACATCGTTGACCGGGGTCGAGGCGATCGCCGACGCGGTCAATGTCTTCCGCCAGCCGCAGGGCCCGAACGCCCGCAAGGCGCTGACCATGATGGCGAGTCTGCTCGGGTTCCTGCTGTTCGGCGTCATCTGGCTGGCCCACATCACCCACGCGACTCCATACGCCGCCGGATACCCGTCGATGCTGTCCGAGATCGCCCGAGCGGTCTTTGGTGGCGGGACCATCGGAAATGTCCTGTTCGCGCTGCTGCAGGCGGCGAGCGCGGCAATCCTGTTCTTCGGCGCCAACACCAGCTTCAACGGTTTCCCGGCACTGACGAGCTTTGTCGCGGAGGACAGCTTCCTGCCCCGGCCGATGATGAAGCGCGGCCATCGGCTGGTGTTCTCCAACGCCATTCTGGTCCTGACGGTGGCATCGACGATCCTGGTCATCGTCACCAACGGCTCGGTTGACGCGGTCGTACCCCTCTACGCCATGGGCGTCTTCATGGGCTTCTCGATCTGCGGTTATGGCATGACGAAATACCATCTCGGCCACCGTGATCCGGGTTGGCGCGGCAAGCTGGCAATCAACTTGTCTGCGGCGATCCTGGCCACGACGGTGGTGCTGATCTTCGCGATCGCGAAGTTCACCGAGGGTGCCTGGCTGGTGATCGTGGTCTTCCCGATTCTGGTGTTCGCCCTGATGCGACTCAATCGCCAATACCGCGCCGAGAACTCGGTTTTGGAGATGACCCGCGCTGAGGCAGCCGGACTGGACAAGCACGACCGGCACCGGGTTTTCGTGTTCGTCGATCACTTCGACTTCGCGACGGTCGAGGCCCTGCACTACGCCAGCGGGCTGCATGCCGAACAACTGACCGCGGTGCACTTCGTGATCGACACCCTGCACGCCGCCCGCCTGCAGCAGCGCTGGGAGCACTTCGAGGACGACATCCCGCTGCGGATGGTCGAGTGTCCGGACCGCAACCTCAGCCGGGTGGCTCGGGAACTCGTCTGTGGAGAGCTCAGCGAGCATCCAGGGACCAAGGTGACGGTCCTGCTGCCGCGGCGGACGTACGCACCGCTGGTCGGCCGGCTGCTGCACGACCGTACCGCCGACAAAATGGCCGGTGCCATCAGCCGCGTCGAGGGCGCGACGGCGCAGATCGTCGCCTACGACGTGGGGTCGCGGATCGCGCAGGCCGAGGCGGCGGCTCGCGCCGAGAAGGTCGGTGATCCCGTCACTCGTTGAGCTCAGACGTCAAGGAAACCTGCTGCAACCGCGCGATCCAGATGATAATTGGCTGAGAATCGTCGCCGGTAGTTCCCTCGCGGGTAACCCAACCGTCGGTAGAGACGCTAACGTTCACGGGCGTACGCATCGTAAACGTTAGGGCGGCGAAGAGCATCACAGTGACAGACCCGGCAGACGAGCAAAAGATCCCCTCGACTTTCGTCGATACGTGGAAGCGGTTCTTTCTGGGAAAACCACTCATCAACGAGCATCTCGAGCATGAAAGCTTGTCGAATGTCGTTGCGCTGGGTGCGCTTTCACCGGACGCGATTTCATCGACCGTCTACGGTCCCGAGCAGATCATGGTCGAGTTGCTGCCGGCGGCAGGAATGGCGGCTTATGTGCTGGTGCTGCCGATCGCCGGCGTGATCTTGCTGATATTGGCATTGGTGACCGGGTCGTACCGCCAAGTGGTGATGACCTACACCCAACGGGGCGGTTCGTACGTGGTCGCTCGGGCCAACTTCGGTCCGCGGATTGCGCAAATCTCTTCGGCGGCGTTGTTGATCGACTACGTGGTCACCGTGGCGGTGCAATGCGCATCGGGCACGTTCGCGGTGGTGTCGGCGGTGCCCTCGCTCGGCCCCTACCACCTGGAAATCACCGTCGCGGCGCTGCTCTTGATCTCGTATGCCAATTTGCGCGGAATGAAAGAGGCCGGCCGGATTTTCGCCGTGCCGGTGTACTCCTTCATCATCATGTTGACGGTGATGATCGTGACCGGTGTGGTCCGTCAAATCTTCTGGGGCCTACCGCAATACGATGCGGAGCACATCGTAGGGTCGGTGCCGGTCCACCAGGGCAACGGGCTCATCATGGGCGCAACGGTCCTGATAATGCTTCGGGCGTTCGCCAACGGCGGCACGTCGCTGACCGGAGTCGAGGCGATCGCCGACGCGGTGAACGTGTTTCGAAAGCCGCAGGGTCCCAACGCCCGTCGGGTGTTGACCTCGATGGCCTGCATTTTGGCATTTCTCCTGGTGGGTGTCATCTACCTGGTGCATGCGACTCACGCCACTCCCTATGTCGCGGAGTACCCGTCGATGCTGTCCGAGGTCGGCCGCGCAGTCTTCGGCCACGGCACGATCGGTGCGGTGATGTACGTCCTGCTGCAGACGGCGAGCGCGGCGATTTTGTTCTTCGGTGCCAACACCAGCTTCAACGGTTTCCCGGCGCTGACGAGTTTCGTTGCTGAGGACAGCTTTTTGCCGCGTCCGATGATGAAACGTGGCCACCGCCTGGTGTTTTCCAATGCGATCATCATATTGACCGCGCTGGCGGTGACGTTGGTGATCGTCACCGGGGGTTCCGTGGATGCGGTGGTGCCGCTGTTTGCGATGGGGGTGTTCACCGGATTCTCGATGGCCGGTTACGGCATGACCAAACACCACTTGGCGCATCGCGAGCCCGGTTGGCGGTCCAAGGTGGTGATCAACCTCTCCGCGGCGATCTTGTCGACGATCGTGGTGTTGATCTTCGCGGTGGCGAAGTTCACCGAGGGCGCGTGGCTCGTCATCGTGGTCTTCCCGATTCTGGTGTTCGCCCTGATGCGGCTCAATCGCCAATATCGTGCCGAGAGTTCCGTTTTGGAGATGTCGCTGACCGAGCGCCAGGACGTGGTCAAGCATCCGCGGCATCGAGTTTTCCTTTTGGTTGATCACTTCGACCTCTCATTGATGGAGGCGTTGCGCTACGCGAAAGGCCTGCACGCCGACAACCTGACTGCGGTGCATTTCGTGATCGACACGCTGCACGCGGCACGGCTGCAGCAGCATTGGGAGGACTACGAGCACGAGCTTCCGCTGCGGTTGCTGGACTGTCCGGACCGTCACCTCAGTCGGGTGGCGCAACAGTTGGTAGCGCAGGAGATTGACGATCATCCAGGCACCAAAGTGACGGTCTTGCTACCGCGCCGGACGTATGCCCCGCTGGTGAGCCGGTTGCTTCATGACCGCACCGCCGACAAAATGGCGGCGGTCATCAGCCGCGTTCCCGGCGCGACCGCGCAGATCATCGCCTACGACGTTGGTTCGCGAATCGCACAGGCAACTGCGCGTCGTGAGCAGACCGATAAACCTTCCTGACGCTCAGGAGCCGCTGAGTCTCGCCTCTTCGAGGTCGAAGTCGCGCTCGATGACGCGCAGCAGTGTTGCGTTGATGCGGCCCTCTCGTCGTAGCGACAGCAGCATTGACCGCTCGACGCCGATCAGTGTCAACCGCAACGCCCGATACCGCTCCAGCTCGCGGGCGTCATCGGACGCGTCGCCGCTCGGCGGGCTGAGTTCCAGGCGTCGCACCTTGGCTTGATACAGCGAGCGGGCAGATTTGGTGGCTTCGTCGGCGGCGTCGGCGTGCTGCGGATCGTCCAGCCATGCCAAGGCAGCGCGGGCCGCTTTCAGCCGGGCTTTGTTCTCCGCGGTGCCGAAATTCTCCGCCCGCAGATCGAGTCGTCGCAGCAGCCAGGGCAGGCTGGTGCCCTGGATGAGCAGGCTCGCGACGATGACCGACGCGGCGACCACGATCACCAGGTCGCGGTCGGGGAATGGCGTTCCGTCGGCGAGTTCCAGCGGGATGGCCAGTGCGGCGGCCAGCGACAACCCGCCGCGCATGCCGGCCCACGCCACGACCACACGTTCCCGCCACACCGGCTCACCGCCGGCCCGACCGAACAGTCGCGCGGTGACCGGACCGGTGAGCATCCACACCAGCCGCGACGCGACGACGACCACGATCACGGTCGAAATCACCGTGACGACCCGTCCCGCGGACATGCCCGGCACCCAGTGCACCGAGCGGAAGAGTTGCATGCCGACCAGCGTGAACAACACGGCATCGAGCAGGAACACCAACACGTCGAGGAAGGCGAACGCCTGCAATCGCGCACCCGGCGTGTAGATGTTGCTGAGGTGCGAACCGATGTAGACACCTGCGGCCACCGTGGCCAGAACCCCCGACAGATGACAGCCCTCGGCGAGCACGTAGGTGAGGTAGGGCGTCACCAACGAGACGGTGATCTCCAGCAGTGGGTGATCGATCCGCCGGCGCACCTGCACCGCGAGCCAGCCGACGGCCAGGCCCAGCGCCGCGCCGCCCGCCGGGGCAGCGAGCAGCGTCACGATCAGCGGCCCGGGCCGGACTGCCCCGACCATCGCGGTGCCGACGGCGCCGGTGTAGAGCACCAACGCGGTGCCGTCGTTGGTCAGGCCCTCGCCCTCGACGATCGTCGCCAGGCGCTCCGGTACGTCCAGCCGGGTGAAAACGGATGTGGCTGCGACCGCGTCCGTCGGCGCCACCACCGCACCGGCCACCAGCGCCACCGCCAGCGGAACACCCGCGATGCCCAGCAGAACCCCGGCCACCGCCGCAGTCGTGACCAGGACCAGCCCCACCGACAGCAGGCCGATCGTCCGGGCGCTGGCTCGAAGATCATCTGGCGCAATGAAATACGCCGCGTAGTACAACAGCGGCGGCAAGAAGACATAGAACACGACCTCGGGTGCCAGCTGCGGCGCCTTGACCCACGGCAGCCAGGCGAAAATCGCACCGACGCCCACCAGCAGGACGGGATACGGCACACCGATGCGGTCGGCCAGCCACACCGCGGCGATGACGGCCAGCGGTCCACAGATCAGCAGAACGCCATAGCCCGCCGGATTCACAACCGCACCTCCCGACCGTCAGCCTAGAGGCGTCAGCCGAGGAACCGTCGCTTCTGTTCGGTGACCTCGGCAGGGGTGACAATGCCGGACTCGGCCAGCTTGGCGAGCAATGACTGCGCTCTGCTGGCGAGCTCCTGCAATTCGGTCGCGATCGCAGCCACCGCCTCGTCGGGCCGCGGCTGGGTCGCCTTCGGGCTCTCCCGCGGTGTCATCCGTACCCGCTGATCGCCGCGTCCTCCGGAAGTGGTGCTGCCGACGGCGCCGCCCGCCGCGCCGGCAAGGCCCATGTTGCTGAACAGATTGCCGGGGCCAGCGGTCTCCGGAGCCGCCACGGCATTGGTGATGGGCAGGGTGTAGGCGACCGGGCGGATTTCGGGAGCGGCGACCGTCCACGCCGATGGCACCGACAGCCGGCCCACCGTGTTCGCCTGGCCGAAACCGGCCGACGCCGATGTCGTGGCGGCGTCTGAGGGTGAACCGACACTGCCTTGGCCGTTGAGGAACCAGTTCGGCAGGTTTGCGGCACCAGGCCCATAGCCCGTGAACGGGCCCTTCCCTGCATAGAAGTCGCGGTCGGCATTGATCGAAAAGCCACGAAAGTTGGTAAAGACCCCGATAAACGCCGACGAAATACTTGTCGCCGATGCACCGATGGCGGTGCTGCCGATGGGGATCTCCACGAGCGTCAGCGCCGTGGACAGCGTGGACGCTGACGGCACCGCCGCAGCCGGTGCCGACGCGAGGCCTTGCAGCGCTTGCGGGAGCGCGTTGATCAGCTGCGATCCGGTGGACGATGCCGCGGCTTGCGCCACAGTGGCTCCTTGACCGGCCGGGTTGGTTGTCGGCGGGGGACTGCTGAACGGCGTCAGTGTCGCGGCCGCCGCTGACGAACCGGCGTAGCCGTACATCGCAGTGGCGTCCTGGGCCCACATTTCGGCGTATTCGGTTTCGGTGGCGGCGATCGCGGCGGTGTTCTGGCCGAGCACATTGGTCGCGATCAACGCCATCAGCAGGGTGCGGTTGGCGGCGATCACCGCGGGGGGCACTGTCATCGCGAACGCCGTCTCGTAGGCCGCCGCCGCGCTTTTGGCTTGTGTGGCGGTGTATTCCGCCTGCCCGGCGGTTGTGGTCATCCAGTCCAGATAGGGCTCGGTCGCCGCGGCCATCGATGCCGACGACGCGCCCAGCCACGGCCCGCTGGTCAATTCGGCGATCGCCGCGCGATACGACGCGCCTGCGGATTGCAGCTCGGCGGCCAGCCCGTCCCAGGCTGCCGCCGCGGCCAGCATCGGCCCCGTTCCGGGGCCGGCATACATTCTTCCGGAGTTGACCTCCGGCGGGAGCATCGCGAAATCCATTGCCGTATACCGTCTTAACCCGCGGCCATGGCGTTGGCGGCCTCGGTGGCGGCATAGGAGCTGGCGCCGGCCGTCAGCGTGCTGATCAACTGTTGATGAATCGCCTCGGCCTGGGCGCTGACTGTTTGGTACATCTGCGCGTGGACGGAGAACTGGGCGGCGGTGAGCGCCGACACCTCATCCGCGGCGGCAGGCAGCACGCCCGTGGTGGGCGCCGCGGCCGCGGTGTTCTGCGCGCTCACCATCGTGCCGGTACACGCCAAGCTGGTGGCGGCGGCGCTCAGCGCCTCGGGTTGAGTCGTGACGAATGACATCGGAATTCCTCTCGATAGGTGTACATACACTCGATGATCCGCACCGACGGCATGGGGCGACGCGAATACCGTTCAGCACTAAGGGAATTCATGGAATGCGCCGCACGCTATGGGGATCGTCTGTCACGGTCCACCCCGCCTTCTAACCCAGAGCACCTCGGGTAGAAGCCATCAGCCGGTACGGCGGTTAAAGGCGAGCTTCATCGCCTGAACGCGATGTTAACTGCGGTTTAAGCACGGATGCAACGAGGCGCGCTGGTCAGCTGTGTATTAACGCGCAACTGGGGATAACCGGTCGCCCTTCCGGCGCTGACCGGTACGGGGCGGACGCCGGTGTCGGCGCGGTACCGCAAGGTGACCGGCATGACGATGTTGACGCGAGCCGAAATCGGCGCGCTCGGTGAGCGATTGGCCGCCGAACACCTGACCGCGTTGGGGCTGCGGATCCTCACCAGAAACTGGCGTTGCCGCTACGGCGAACTCGACGTGATCGCTGCCGATCCCACTGCAGGCACGGTGGTGTTCGTCGAGGTCAAAACCCGCACCGGCGACGGTTTCGGCGGATTGGCGCAGGCGGTGACCCCGCAGAAAGCGCGCCGCTTGCGGCGACTGGCGGCCATCTGGCTGGCCGGTCAGGACCGTCGCTGGGCTGCGGTCCGTATCGACGTGATCGGCGTGCGGATCGGCCGACGCCGAACGCCGGAGATCACCCATCTGCAGGGCGTCGGCTGATGGCGCTGGGACGCGCGTTCTCGGTGGCGGTGCTCGGGTTGGACGGCGAGATCGTCGAGATCGAAGCCGACATCACCTCGGGTCTGCCGGGCTTTCATCTGGTCGGCTTGCCCGATGCCGCGTTGCAGGAGTCGCGGGATCGGGTCCGCGCCGCGATCACCAACTGCAACAACCGATGGCCGCAGTCACGTCTGACGTTGGCGCTGTCACCGGCGACGCTGCCGAAAGTTGGTTCGGTGTACGACCTCGCGCTCGCGGCGGCGGTGCTTTCGGCGCAGCGCAAGAAGCCGTGGCGGCAGCTGGAAACCGCCGTGGTGCTGGGCGAATTGGCGTTGGACGGACGGGTGCGGCCGGTGCGCGGTGTGCTGCCCGCGGTTTTGGCGGCCAAGGTTGCCGGCTGGGGGATCGCGGTGGTTCCGGTGGAGAACCTGCCGGAGGCCAGCCTGGTCGACGGCATCGAGGTCTGGGGTGTGCGCAGCCTCGCGCAGCTGCAGGGCTGGCTCAGCGGATCGGCACGGCTCGACGATCGCATCAGCGGAGTAGTCCAGACGGACGATCCGTCCGCGGATCTGGCCGACGTGATGGGACAGGCCCAGGCCCGGTATGCGGTCGAGGTGGCCGCCGCAGGGGCGCACCACCTCATGCTGACCGGTCCGCCGGGTGTTGGGTAAAACAATGCTGGCGCAACGTCTTCCGGGCCTGCTGCCGCCGTTGTCGGACAGCGAGTCGCTGGAGGTCACCGCGATTCACTCGGTGGCCGGTCTGCTGTCGGATACGACGCCGTTGATCACCCGGCCGCCGTTCGTGGCGCCGCATCACAGTTCCAGCGTCGCGGCACTGGTCGGCGGCGGCTCTGGGCATGGCCCGACCAGGCGCCGTCAGCCGGGCACACCGCGGGGTGCTGTTCCTCGACGAGTGCGCCGAGATCGGCGTCAGGGCGCTGGAGGCGTTGCGAACACCGTTGGAGGAGGGTGAGATTCGCCTCGCCCGACGCGACGGCGTCGCACGCTACCCGGCTCGCTTTCAGCTGGTGTTGGCGGCCAACCCGTGCCCGTGTGCGCCGGCCGACCCGCGTGACTGCATCTGCGCGGCCGCGGTCAAGCGTCGCTATCTCGGACGACTGTCCGGGCCGCTGCTCGATCGGGTGGATCTACGGGTGGAGATGCATCCGGTGCGGATGAGCGCCTTCGCCACCGCCGACGTCGAGTCGACCGCGCAGGTGCGTCACCGGGTGACGGTTGCCCGCGATGCCGCGGCGCAGCGCTGGCATGCGCACGGGTGCCGCACCAACGCCGAGGTCAGCGGGACGTTGTTGCGACGACGGTTCTGGCCCGGCGATGCCGCTATGCAGCCATTGCGGACCGCGCTGGATCGCGGGCTGCTGAGCATTCGCGGTGCCGATCGGACCTTGCGGGTCGCGTGGACATTGACCGACTTGGCCGGTCGCACGTCGCCCGGGCGTGACGAGGTGGCCGTCGCGCTGAGTTTCCGTCAACCGGGAGCCTCGCGATGACCGATGCGACGGCGTGCGCCTGGGCGTATCTGTCACGGGTCGCCGAGCCGCCGTGCGCCGAGCTGGCCGCCTTGGTGCGCCGGGTCGGTCCGGTCGAAGCGGCGGAGCGGATCCGGCGCGGCGACGTGGATGACGCGCTGGCCCGGCGTACCGAAGCCAGACGTGACATCGACCGGGCTGCTGAGGATCTCGAGTTGCTTGCCCGCCGCGGCGGCCGCCTCATTGCACCCGATGACGAGGAATGGCCCACGCTGGCGTTCGCGGCGTTCGGCACGGGTATCGCCAAGCCGGAAGGCCGGCCGCCACTGGTGTTGTGGGCGCTGGGTCCAGCACGACTCGACGAGACGTCGCAGCGGTCTGCGGCGCTCGTCGGAACCCGAGCCGCGACCGCCTATGGCGAACACGTCACTGCCGACCTGGCCACCGGTCTGGCCGAGCGCGACGTCGCGGTGATCTCCGGCGGCGCCTACGGCATCGACGGTGCGGCCCACCGCGCAGCGCTGGCCGCCGACGGCGTCACCGTCGCAGTATTGGCTGTGGGGATTGATATCCCCTATCCCGCAGGGCATTCCGCGATGCTCCACCGGGTCGGCGTCGATGGGTTGTTGGTCACCGAATATCCGCCCGGGGTGCGGCCGGCCCGGCATCGATTCCTGACGCGAAACCGCTTGGTGGCGGCCTGCTCCGGAGCCGCGGTAGTGGTCGAGGCTGGTTTGCGCAGCGGGGCAGCCAACACCGCCGCGTGGGCTCGGGCGATGGGCAGAGTCGTCGGGGCGGTGCCCGGCCCCGTCACCTCGTCGGCGTCGACCGGATGCCATGCGCTGATACGGGCGGGTGCGGAAGTCATCACCCGCGCCGACGACATCGTCGAGTTGGTCGGCCGCATCGGCGAGTTGGCGCCGGAGCAGCCGCACCCGGCGACGCCGCTCGACGAGCTTGGGTGACGAGGAGCGACGGGTCTACGAGGCACTGCCGGGACGTGGCGTCGCCAGCGTTGACGAGATCGCGGTGGCCGCCGCGTTGGAGCCCGCGCGGGTGTTGGCGCCGCTGGCGATGCTCGAAGTCGCCGGACTGATCGAGCGTCGCGACGGCTGTTGGCGAATCGTCCGCAAACGTAGCCAACCGGCATGACCGCGACGACTCGTATAGTCGAGAGGGTCAACGCCCAAGGGAGGAATCGGTTGCCCGGTCGACCAGTGCACACCTTCGAAGTGCTGCGCACCGAACACATCACGTCGCACATGATTCGAGTTGTGCTCGGCGGCAAAGGTTTCGACACCTTCACGCCCAGCGGGTTCACTGACTCCTACGTCAAGTTGATCTTCGTCGACGTCGACGTCGATGTGGGCGCGTTGCCGCAACCGCTGACGCTGGACAGCTTTGCCGCCCTGCCGGCCGCCAAGAAGCCGGTGGTGCGGACGATCACCGTGCGGCGAGCCGACGCGACTGATCGCGAGCTCACCGTCGACATCGCGGTGCACGGCGACCACGGCTCGGCCGGCCCATGGGCAGCGAAAGCCACACCCGGACAGGCGGCGTACCTGATGGGCCCCAGCGGCGCCTACAGTCCCGATCCCGCAGCCGACTGGCACCTCATGGTCGGCGATGAGACCGCGCTACCGGCGATCAGTGTTGCGCTGGAAGCGCTGCCCGCCAACGCAATCGGCCAGGTCTTCATCGAAGTCGCCGACCCCGAGGACGAAATCCCGCTGGACGCCCCGGAGGGTGTGCAGGTCAACTGGATTCTCCGCGGTGGTCGGGCTGACCTGGTCGGCGAGGAGCGCGCCGGTGATCATTCGCCGTTGGTCGAGGCGGTAAAGACCGCGCACTGGCTTCCCGGGCAGGTGCACGCCTTCGTGCACGGTGAGGCGCAGGCAGTGATGCACAACCTGCGGCCCTACATCCGCAAAGAGCATGGGGTCGACGCGAAGTGGGCATCGATCTCCGGCTATTGGCGTCGCGGCCGCACCGAAGAGACGTTCCGGCAGTGGAAGAAGGAACTGGCCGAAGCTGAATCCGGGACTCAATAGGGTCTGTCCGGCTGCACTGCCGGCTGGCATGCTCGTCGCATGGTATTCGGCGACTATCAGAACGAGATCTACTTTCAGGGCCTGGGCGGCGTCGTGCCCAAGCTGCCGATGGTCTTCGCGGAACTCGAGGCCAAGGCCGAGAAGGCGTTGCCGCCGTCGGTGTGGTCCTACGTCGCCGGCGGTGCGGGTGACGAGCGCACTCAGCGGGCCAACTGCGAAGTCTTCCAGCGCTGGGGTCTGATGCCGCGGATGTTCGTCGGCGCCGCACAGCGAGATCTCTCCGTCGACCTGTTCGGGCTGAAATTGCCGAGCCCGCTGTTCATGGCGCCGATCGGGGTGATCGCAATCTGCGCTCAGGACGGTCACGGCGACCTGGCCACCGCCCGGGCCGCCGCCCGCACCGGGGTGCCGATGGTGATGTCGACCCTGACCGAAGATCCGCTCGAAGATGTCGCCGCCGAATTGGGCGACACCCCAGGTTTTTTCCAGCTCTACACCCCGACCGACCGCGAGCTGGCCGCGAGCCTGGTGCATCGCGCCGAAGCGGCCGGCTTCAAAGGCATCGTCGTCACTCTCGACACCTGGGTCACCGGATGGCGGCCCCGTGATCTGAGCACGTCGAACTTCCCTCAGTTGCGCGGAAAGTGTCTGAGCAACTACACCAGCGACCCGGTGTTCCGGGCGAGCCTGGCGCAGAGCCCCGAAGAGAACCCGCAGGGCGCGGTGCTGCGATGGATATCGGTCTTCGGTAATCCGTTGACGTGGGATGACCTGCCGTGGCTGCGCTCGCTGACCAAGCTGCCGCTGATCGTCAAGGGGATCTGTCACCCCGACGATGCGCGTCGCGCCAAGGACGGCGGCGTCGACGGCATTTACTGCTCCAATCACGGCGGACGACAGGCTAACGGCGGACTTCCCGCCCTGGACTGCCTGCCGGGCGTGGTGGAAGCAGCCGACGGGTTGCCGGTGCTGTTCGACTCCGGCGTGCGTAGCGGCGCCGACGTCGTCAAAGCGCTGGCGCTCGGCGCGACCGCGGTGGGCGTCGGACGCCCATACGCCTACGGTCTAGCGCTCGATGGTGTCGACGGCGTCGTGCACGTGCTGCGGACGTTGCTGGCCGAGGCCGACCTGATCATGGCCGTCGACGGCTACCCGACGTTGAAAGATCTCACTCCGGACACCCTCCGGCGCGTCACCTGAGCCTGACGCCCGGTTACTGCGACGGTGGGGTAGTGGAGGCGGTCCTCGACGAATTCGACGCGTACCTCGAGCTGCAATGTCTTCGATCGGCGCACACCCGGCGCGCCTACCTGGGCGATCTGCGGTCGCTGTTCGCGTTTCTCGACGAGCGGGCACCCGGAGCCGGCTTGCCGGGATTGAGCCTGCCGGTGCTGCGGTCGTGGCTGGCTGCCGGTGCGGGGGCAGGCGCGGCCCGCACGACGCTGGCGCGCCGCACCTCGGCGGTCAAGACATTCACCGCGTGGGCGGTGCGACGCGGGCTGCTACCCGGAGACCCAGCGACCCGCTTGCAGGTGCCCAAGGCGCACCGCACGCTGCCTGCGGTGCTCCGACAAGACCAGGCGCTTGCCGCCATGTCTGCCGCGAAATCCGGCTCCCAGCAAGGTGATCCGCTGGCGCTGCGTGATCGCTTGATCGTCGAGTTGCTGTACGCCACCGGCATCCGGGTCAGTGAGCTGTGCGGTCTGGACGTCGACGACGTCGACAACGGACACCGGTTGCTGCGCGTGCTCGGTAAGGGCAACAAGCAACGCAGCGCGCCGTTCGGCGAGCCGGCCGCCGAGGCGCTGAGAGCCTGGCTCGCCGACGGGCGTCCGGCATTGGTCGCCGCCGAGTCCGGTCCTGCGCTGCTGCTGGGGGCACGGGGCCGGCGACTCGACGTCCGCCAGGCTCGCACCGTCGTGCACCAGACCGTTGCCGCGGTGGACGGCGCACCCGACATCGGCCCGCACGGTCTGCGACACAGCGCGGCCACCCATCTACTCGAAGGTGGCGCCGATCTGCGCGTCGTACAGGAACTACTCGGTCATGCCAGCCTGGCAACCACCCAGCTCTATACGCACGTCTCGGTCGCGCGACTGCGGGCCGTGCACGACCAGGCCCATCCGCGGGCCTGACCGCGGGCCTCCTGAGGCATGTCATCCCCGCAGGGACTTGAGCCGAATCGGTGTGGACACCAGCAGTCCTAGTGGGTCGACGTAGTCGGCGCGGGCAGCCGGACCCCACATCGCTCCCCAGTGCAGGCATGCCGGAGCCGGACAGCCGGGGTGCCCGGCCAGCAGTTCGCCGATCAGCGCCCCCGCGGCCAGCCGCTGGCCGACCCGGACCCCGGCCTGGACCGGCTCGTAGCTGGTGCGCAGACCGCCAGGATGGGCCAGTGACACAAGCTTGCGGCCGGCCAGCATCCCGGCGTACACCACTGTCGCCGCGCTTACCGCGTAGACCGGCTGCCCAGGCCGACCGGCAAGGTCGACACCCCGGTGGCCGCGGGTCCAGTTCGGCGACGGCGCGTCGAAGGCCCGCACCACCGCCGGAGGCGGTCGCAGCGGCCACTGCAGCCGCACGGCATCGCCGCGCGCCGGCGATGCGCAGAGCAGCAGCGTCGCGGCCAGGGCCACCATCCGTCGCACCTGGTCAGTTCACCTCGGCAGCGCCGAACCGGCCAGCCGGCGCTGTGGACAAAGCACCTGGCCGAAGCGTGTAAACTCCTACCCGCAACCCGTATTTACGAGTTGACTTCGCGCGTCTGTACCGCGTCTCCCGTTCCACTAGGAGTTCGCATCGCATGCCGGGCGGTCCCGTCCAAGACGGGTCCGGCATCGCAGCAGTCGCCAGGGCCCGGCTTCACCCGATGCCAGGCATCAACCGACACAGTTAAGGCATGAGCATGGCCGTAGTAACCATGAAGCAGCTGCTGGACAGCGGCACCCACTTCGGGCATCAGACCCGTCGCTGGAATCCCAAGATGAAGCGGTTCATCTTCACCGACCGCAACGGCATCTACATCATCGACTTGCAGCAAACGCTGACCTTCATCGATAAGGCGTACGAGTTCGTCAAAGAGACTGTCGCGCACGGCGGCACGGTGTTGTTCGTCGGCACCAAGAAGCAGGCGCAGGAGTCCATTGCCGACGAGGCGACCCGCGTGGGTATGCCGTACGTCAACCAGCGCTGGCTCGGTGGGATGCTGACCAACTTCCAGACCGTGCACAAGCGTCTCCAGCGCCTGAAGGAGCTGGAGACCATGGAGCAGACCGGTGGCTTCGAAGGTCGCACCAAGAAGGAAATCTTGATGCTGACCCGGGAGAAGAACAAGCTCGAGCGCAGCCTCGGCGGTATCCGTGACATGGCCAAGGTGCCGTCGGCGGTCTGGGTCGTGGACACCAACAAGGAGCATCTCGCGGTCTCCGAGGCGATCAAGCTGGGCATCCCGGTGATCGCGATCCTGGACACCAACTGCGACCCCGACCAGGTCGACTACCCGATTCCGGGCAACGACGACGCGATCCGCTCCGCGGCTCTGCTGACCAAGGTGATCGCCTCGGCGGTGGCCGAGGGCCTGCAGGCCCGCGCCGGTGCCGGCCGCGCTGACGGCAAGCCCGAGGCGGACGCCGCCGAGCCGCTGGCCGAGTGGGAGCAGGAGCTGCTGGCTTCGGCCACCGCGACTGCCGCCCCGGCGGAACAAGCCGCCGCGGTCGCAGCAGAATCAACCCCCACGGAAGGCTGAGCATTGGCGAACTTCACCGCTGCCGACGTCAAGAAGCTTCGTGAGCTCACTGGCGCCGGCATGCTCGACTGCAAGAACGCGCTGACCGAAACTGAGGGCGACTTCGACAAGGCGGTCGAGGCGCTGCGGATCAAGGGCGCCAAGGACGTCGGCAAGCGCGCCGAGCGGGCTACCGCGGAGGGCCTGGTCGCCGCCAAGGACGGCGCGTTGATCGAGCTCAACAGCGAGACCGACTTCGTCGCCAAGAACGCGGAGTTCCAGAAGCTCGCCGACGAGGTCGTCAGCGCCGCAGCCGCGGCCAAGGCGACCGACGTCGATGCGCTGAAGGCAGCCAAAATCGGCGACAAGACCGTCGAGCAGGCCATCGCCGAGCTGTCCGCCAAGATCGGCGAGAAGCTCGAACTGCGACGGGCCGCGTACTTCGACGGCACCGTCGAGACCTATCTGCACAAGCGTGCAGCCGACCTGCCGCCGGGCGTCGGTGTGCTGGTCGAATACACCGGCAGCAGTGCCGACGCGGCGCACGCCGCAGCACTGCAGATCGCCGCGCTGAAGGCCCGTTACCTCACCCGTGAGGACGTGCCGGAGGACGTGGTCGCCAGCGAACGGCGTATCGCCGAAGAGACGTCCCGCGCCGAGGGCAAGCCCGAGCAGGCGCTGCCCAAGATCGTCGAGGGCCGAGTGGGCGGGTTCTTCAAGGACGTCGTGCTGCTCGAGCAGCCGTCGGTGTCCGACAGCAAGAAGACGGTCAAGGCGCTGCTCGACGAGGCAGGTGTCACCGTGACACGGTTCGTCCGCTTCGAGGTCGGCCAGCAGTAGCATCAGCCGAATGCGACACGTACACGCATTCGGAGACGACGCGCTCGGCCACCTCGATGCCGTCGGTGTCGCCGACGCGATCAACACGGGTCGCGTTGGCAGGGCTGAGGTTGTCGAGGCGGCCATCGCGCGTGCCGAAGCCGTCAACCCGTCGCTGAATGGGTTGGCGTACGAGGCTTTTGACTGGGCCCGCGCGCAAGCAGAGGCGCCGCCGAAGGCCGGTTTCTTCAGCGGGGTGCCGACTTTCGTCAAGGACAACGTCGACGTCGCCGGTATGCCGACGATGCGGGGCACCGACGCATGGCCGCCGCGACCGGCGGAAGCTGACAGTGATTTCGCGCGCACCTACTTGGCCACCGGAATGACGCCGCTGGGCAAAAGCCAGATGTCGGAATATGGATTCAGCGCCTCGGCCGAACACCCGCGGATCGGGGCGGTGCGCAATCCATGGAACACCGACCACACCGCCGGCGCGTCATCGTCGGGATCCGGCGCGTTCGTCGCTGCAGGCGTGGTGCCGATCGCCCATGCCAACGACGGCGGCGGCTCCATTCGAATTCCCGCGTCCTGCAACGGGCTTGTCGGGTTGAAGCCGTCGCGCGGCCGGCTACCCCTGGACAAAGAAGTCAGCCAGATGCCGATCCGCATTGTGGCCAACGGGATGCTGAGCCGCTCGGTGCGCGACACCGCGGCGTTTTACCGTGAAGCCGAACGTATTTGGCCGGTGCCGAAACTGCCGCCGATCGGGGACGTGACGCACGCCGGCAAGCAGCGTCTGCGGGTCGCCGTCATCACACACTCACTGCTGCGGGAATGCAGCCCCGAGGTGCGTGAGCTGACGCTGAAATCCGCCGGGCTGCTGGAAGAATTGGGCCACCGCGTCGACCATCTCGAAAAGCCGCCGGTACCAGACAGTTTCGCGTCCGACTTCGTGCTGTACTGGGGCCTGTTGGCGATGGGTCAGATCGCGCAGAACCGGCGCGCCATCGACGGGTTCGACGTCAACCGGCTGGACAACCTGTCGCGCGGGCTTGATCGGCACGCGCGGCGCAATCTGCACCGCATTCCACTGGCGCTCATCCGGTTGGCTCGCGCGCGCAGGCACACCGCTCGTCTGGCTCGGACCTACGACGTGGTCCTGACGCCGACGTTGGCCGACGAGCCACCGCAGATCGGATACCTCGACCCGACCGCCGATTATCAGCAGATCATCGACCGCTTGGAGGAGTGGGTCGCCTACACCCCGTTGCAGAACGTCACCGGGGAGCCGGCCGTCTCGTTGCCGCTGGCGACATCCGCCGGCGGACTGCCAGTGGGCATGATGTTCTCCGCGGCGACAGGGCTGGAAGCCCGGTTGCTGGAGGTGGCGTACGAACTCGAAGACGCCCAGCCGTGGGCGCGTATCGATCAGGTCTAGTCAGGACTCAGTGCTGCGAGCATCCGCTTGACCTCGCGCTGCTCTGCAGCCGACAGCTTGGCCAGCACGCGGGCATCGGCTTCACGCACGGCTGCCTCGGCGCGTCTCAACAGCGTCCGGCCGTCGGCAGTGAGGGAAGCCGGCAGCGCACGGCCCGACGCCACCGACGCGGGCCGACTCACCATGTGTGCCTTCTCCAGCTTGTGCAGCACGGTGTTCATCGCCTGCGGTGACACATTGCCCAGTCGCGCCAGCTCAGCACTGGAGACCCCCTGATTCATGGAAACCATTCGCATGCAGACGAATTCGGGCAGCGACAGACCCAGCGGGGTCAGCGCCGCGGCCACCTCGGGCCGCAGCGTCGACATCGCCTGATGCAGCAGGTAGCCAAGTGGCGCATCCTCGGTCGTTCCCATGTCAACCATATTGACATATATCAGCCTCATTGATATACACGAGGTATGACTGAAACTCAGAAATTCGATTTTGATTTCGATCCGGCCTACCGCGGCGAGGCTGCCGAGTTCGCAGGCCGGCCGCCCTGGAGCCTGGGTGAGCCGCAACCGGAGATCGCCGCACTGATCGACCAGGGCAAGATCACCGGTGACGTTCTCGACGCCGGCTGTGGCGAAGCAGCGCTGTCGCTGCACATGGCGGCTCTGGGCCACAACACCGTCGGGCTCGACGCATCGCAGACCGCGATCGAGTTGGCCAAGGCGGAGGCGGCAAGGCAGGGACTGACGACGGCGTCGTTCGAGGTGGCGGATATCTCCGCGTTTACCGGCTACGACGGGCGTTTCGACACCATCGTGGACAGCACGCTGTTCCACTCCATGCCCGTTGAGCTACGCGGCGGTTACCAGCGCTCGATCGTCCGGGCCGCCAAGCCGGGGGCGTCCTACTACGTCTTGGTGTTCGCCAAGGTCGACGACGCGGGTCTGGCCAACCCTGTGACCGAAGACGAGCTCCGCGAGGTGGTCTCGCAGTACTGGGTGATCGACGAGATCCGACCGGCCAGGATTCATGGCAACTTCGGCGACACCCACCATCCCGAATTCCCCTTCACCGACGTACGAGATGAAGGCAACGGCCGCAAGTCGCTGCCGGCCTGGCTGCTGTCTGCTCACTTGGGCTGACCGGCCAAAGGGCTTATGTGTCAGATATTTTGCCGAGTGTCGAGCGGTCCGGTGTAGGCGGCGGCCTAGCCGGACCGCTTGACGGCATCGGGGGATTGCCAGGTCTCGGCATTGGGTAATCCCGATCAAACCTGACATGACGACCGTGGGAATGGCCATGCCGAAGACCACCAAGGGCGGCAAGCCCAAAAAGAACGAACTACCGAGCACCCTGCGGCGCTCCAGCGAAGGAGCGCAGCGCACTTTTGCCAAAGCGCACGACTCGGCCGCCGAACAGTACGGCCGCGAGGATCGTGCCCATCGAGTCGCCTACGCGGCGCTCAAGCACAGCTTCGAAAAGGTCGGCGACCGCTGGCTGCGCAAGCCGAAGAAAGGGCCGTCGGACGCGCGCGCCGAGCGCGGTGGCTTGAACAATCCGATCCCGTCAGATGAGGGCGTGGATGCCAACGCCAGCAAAAAGCACTTGCTTGGTATCGCGCGGCGGCTCGATGTCCGCGGACGTTCGACGATGGACAAGTCGGAGTTGGTCGAAGCGATCAAGAAGCACAATCGCCGGGCTCGAGGCCATTGAGGCGAGACGCCGCCGGGTGACGGCCGTCACCTGACTGTTGGCGAATGATGCTGCGCCTGTCAGACTCAGATTGCCGCCGGTAACAGTTGCCCAGCCTCAAGATGCTGGACTGCCCGCGTCGGAGGCCACCACGATCTCTGAATCAGAAGGTGGTCGGGTTTAGATTCAACAGTGGTTCGGCCCGTCGCGACGTCAACGTCAGGGATGAGGCATGACCGGCCTGCGGACCTCTCGCAGCGCTGTGGCTGATGCCTGTGTATTGACCGCCTACGGGCTTCTTGACGACTCGACCTATCTCCCACTACGTGACGCCATCGTCAAGGCGGCGCTTGATGAACCCGTTTCGGTCGTCGTGGACATCACCGCGCTGAGTGTCCGCAACGATGCCGCTCTGGCGGTGTTCACCAGCGCTCGTTGGCAGGTTTCCGAATGGCCGGACATCCCGATCGGCCTGGTCTGTGCTCACGACTATCGACTGAATGCGTTGCGCCACAATGCCATTACGCGTTACGTACCTGTCTTCCCGACGGTTCAGTTGGCGGTTACCGATCTGGCCGCTGACGCGCTGCGACGCTATCGGCGACGGGTTCGCGTGGAACTACCACCGTTGACAAGCAGCTCCGCGCGGAGTCGACAGCTCACTGCGCAGTGGCTGACCGCCTGGTCGAGAACCGACTTCATAACGGCGGTGTCGGTCATTGGCACCGAACTCGTCGAGATCGCGCTGACGAAGAGTGACGGCCCGGTCGCGCTGCGACTGGAAACCGACGGGTCGACGATGGCGGTTGCGGTGCAATTCACCCGCTCCGCATCGGTGGTGCGACGAGAAGCCGTCGACGGCGTGGTTTCCGAACTGGATCTCATCGCTGCCAGCTGTCGGGTGTGGGGCAGTCACAGCGGCGCGGATGGCGACATAGTCTGGGCGGTGCTCGGCCCGGAAAATCGCTTCTGACTGTGCGTGGAGTGCACTAGACCGGCCGCTGCCGTTCTGGGATTGCCTCGCGGCGAATCGGGTATTCGAAGCGGCATGAGTGTCGGAGATCACAGACCCGAGCAAGTGCGGCAACAAGCACGACGGAACGCCGAGAAGGCGCGTGCCTCGATGCAAGACCAACGTGATGGCAAGGCCGGCGGGGTGAGCGGTTGGGTGGCTGAGCGCGCAGGTGAGTGGGATCTCAGCGGTACAGATGAGATGTCGCTGCAGCGCCAGAAATTTTTCTGGAACCTGCTGGTCGATTACTGGTTCCGAATGGAGATCGACGGCTGGGAAAATATCGGTAAGCCACCGGCCCTACTCGTGGGCATCCATTCCGGCGCCCCGTTCGTGTGGGACGCCTGGACCGTCGGCCTGCAGTGGTGGCGCCGGTTCGGAACAGAGCGCCCCCTGCACGGCACCGCCCATGACGCGCTGATGGCCATCCCGGGCTTCGGTAGATATTTCCGCTCGATGGGAGTGCTGCCCGCGGCACCTGACGCCATCGCGACAGCGCTGGCCGAAGGGCACGACGTGGCGTTGTGGCCGGGCGGTGAGGTCGACTCGTTGCGGCCCTGGAGTGAGCGGGATCAGGCGAACCTGGCCGGACGGAAAGGCTTCGTGAAGATGGCGATCCGCGCTGGCGTGCCAATCGTGCCGATCGCCACCGTTGGGGGTGCCGATGCCATGCCGGTGCTGATCCGCGGTGATCGGCTATCCCGCGCCTTGCGATTGGACAAGTTGTTGCGGCTCAAGGTTTTTCCGCTGGCCATTTCGCTGCCCTGGGGTATCGCTCCCGCCGCGCTGCCGCAATTGCCGCTGCCGGCCAAGATCCGGACCCGGTTCATGCCTGCGGTTGAGATCGACAACGACCCGGCCCGGGCCGACGACGACGAGTACATCGACCGGAAATATCGCGAGGTTGAAGACAGCATTCAGCGCGGAATGGACGCGCTCGCACGCAAGCGGGCATTGCCGGTGTTCGGTTGACCCGACCGGAGGGGCGCAAAAAAGGCCCGGTCCATCACGGACCGGGCCTTTTTTGCGAGTAGCTACTTCTGGTGAGCCTGCTGGCGCTTCTCGGCGGCTTCTTCGCCACCGCGAGCGGCTTCAGCTTCGGCTTCTTTCCTGGCGACGTCACGCTGCGCCGAGGCCTTATCTTGCTGAGCTTCGCCCTCTTTTTCGAGGTCTTCGTTACCGACCACGCTACCAACTGCTTCTTTGGCGAGGCCCTTGGCGCCCTCGACAACGCCCTTGATGCCCTCTGCGGGCCCGCTCTTGTTGTCGTCCGACATGGAGTCCTCCTACTGGTTACGTCTGAACACCGGCCGATGCTGGACCGGATGGCGCGGCCGAGACAAATCTTTCATCTCGTTACGCCGCAGGTAGCCGCATTCCCCGGGTGCTGGTCGGGCAAACCTCTGCACGCTCCGGCGCTGGCTGCAGCGCGAGGAAGCCGCGCTTCCCCGCTGGTACACGGTCTGAGCAGAGCTGTTGTGATGCCGACCACGCCGGCGGCGGGGCTGGTCAGCCGGGCACGCAACGCGCGAAACATGTTCGACGACAACGTCGTCCGCGCAGAGATCACACACTTTCGCGCGTTTTCGCAAACCGGGGCCATAGATCGGGCGACAATGACGCGCGATCACAATTTTCGAGGTCAAGACAGCCGCGTCTACCATCCAGCCCGGTAACCCTGGCGGAGTGGAGACCGGCCATAAGGCAGGATGGACCCTGCTGTCTGGGGACGGCTGTGCCATGCGAGGAGTCTGATGACGGACCAGGAGCCGACGAACACCAACGGCGCCGACGCATTCCCGTTGAACCGCTCGCGGTACTCCCGAGTGCTACTCAAACTCGGCGGTGAGATGTTCGGCGGCGGACAGGTTGGTCTGGACCCCGACGTGGTGGCGCAGGTAGCCCGCCAGATCGCCGAGGTGGTCCGCACCGGCGTCCAGGTCGCAGTGGTGATCGGCGGCGGCAACTTCTTCCGGGGCGCCCAGCTTCAGCAACGCGGCATGGAGCGCACCCGCTCGGACTACATGGGCATGCTCGGCACAGTCATGAACAGCCTTGCGCTGCAAGACTTTTTGGAGAAGGCAGGCATCGCCACCCGGGTCCAAACGGCGATCACCATGGGCCAGGTTGCCGAGCCCTACCTTCCGTTGCGCGCCGTGCGTCATCTGGAAAAGGGGCGGGTGGTGATCTTCGGCGCCGGGATGGGCCTGCCGTACTTCTCCACCGACACCACCGCCGCGCAGCGGGCATTGGAGATCGGCGCCGACGTGGTGTTGATGGCCAAGGCGGTCGACGGGGTGTTCACCGACGACCCGCGGGTCAACCCCAGCGCCGAATTGCTCACCGCGATCAGCCACCGCGAAGTCATCGACCGAGGGCTGCAGGTGGCCGATGCCACCGCATTCAGTTTGTGCATGGACAATGGCATGCCGATTCTGGTCTTCAACCTGCTTACCGACGGCAATATCGCGCGGGCAGTCGCAGGTGAGAAGATCGGAACGCTGGTCACTACTTAGGGAGGAGCGGCGCCAATGATCGACGAGACTCTCTTTGACGCCGAAGAGAAGATGGAAAAGGCCGTGTCGGTGAGTCGTGACGACTTGTCGACCATCCGCACCGGGCGGGCGAACCCCAGCATGTTCAACCGAATCGTCATCGACTACTACGGTTCGGCCACCCCGATCACCCAGCTCGCCAGCATCAACGTCCCCGAGGCGCGGCTGGTCGTCATCAAGCCGTACGAGGCCGGACAGCTCGGGAACATCGAGGCCGCGATCCGCAACTCGGACCTCGGTGTCAACCCCACCAATGACGGCACGCTGATCCGGGTGGCGGTGCCTCAGCTGACCGAGGAGCGTCGCCGCGAGCTCGTCAAGCAGGCCAAGTCCAAGGGGGAGGACGCCAAGGTCACGGTGCGCAACATCCGTCGCAAGGCGATGGAGGAGTTGCACCGCATCCGCAAGGACGGCGAGGCCGGCGAGGACGAGGTGTCACGCGCGGAGAAAGACCTGGACAAGTCCACGCAGCAGTACGTGACCCAGATCGACGACCTGGTCAAACACAAAGAAGGCGAGCTGCTGGAGGTCTAGCGGCCGCTCAGCAAACCATGTCCGTGGCAGACACTGATACCGGCGCAGACTTCCCGGCCGAGGGTTCGGTGCAAGGGTTGCCGCCGAAGAAGCCCAAGAAATCGCGGGCCGGCCGTAACCTACCGGCCGCGATCGCCGTGGGCGCGGCCATCGGCTTCACCATCATCGCGATCCTCAAGTGGGACCGCTACCTCTGGGTTCTGCTGCTGACCGTCGCGATGCCTGTCGCCACTCACGAGGTGGTGCGCAGGCTGCGCGAGGCCGGTTACCTGATCCCCGTCATCCCGCTGCTGCTCGGCGGCGAACTCATGATCTGGCTGGCCTGGTATCACCATGCCTACGGACTTTTGGCGGGCTTCGGCATCACCACGGTGGTCTGCATGTTCTGGCGCTTGGCGCTCGGCACCACGACCGCGGCGCACGGATCCGCCGATTCGCCGTCGGGCAACTATCTGCGCGACGTCGCGGCCACCGTGTTCCTTGCGGCCTGGGTGCCGTTGTTCGCGTGCTTCAGCGTGCTGCTGGTCTATCCGCCGAACGGCTCAGCCCGGGTGTTCTGCCTGATGATCGGCGTGGTCTGCTCCGACAGTGGGGGTTATTTCGTCGGCGTGCTCTTCGGCAAGCATCCGATGGTGCCGTCGATCAGCCCGAACAAATCGTGGGAGGGGCTGGCCGGCTCGCTGCTGTTCGGGATTACCGCGGTGACCTTGAGCGCAACCCTGCTGGCCCACGAACCGGTCTGGCTAGGCCTGCTACTGGGCCTGACCATCGTGGTCACCGCGACGCTGGGCGACCTGGTGGAGTCGCAGATCAAGCGTGATCTGGGCATCAAAGACATGGGACGGATCCTGCCCGGCCACGGCGGCCTGATGGACCGACTGGACGGAACTCTGCCGTCGGCGGTGGCCACCTGGACCGTCCTGACCCTGCTGGGCTGAGGTCGGCCCGAACATGAAGCAAGAGCTGGTCTTCGAGGCACCGCGTCGCGCGCTGCCGCCGCGGCATCTCGCCGACCTCGACGAGGCCGCAAGCGCCGAGGCCGTCGCTGCGCTGGGTCTGCCTGCGTTTCGCGCCAAGCAACTGGCGAACCAGTACTTCGGTCGACTGATCGCCGACCCGCAGCAGATGACCGACCTGCCGGCCGCGGTCCGTGGTCAGGTGGCCGAGGCGCTGTTCCCGACGCTGCTGACCGCCGCGCGCGACATCACCTGCGATGCCGGCGAGACCCGCAAGACGCTGTGGCGAGCGGTCGACGGCACCACCTTCGAGTCGGTGCTGATGCGTTACCCCAAGCGCAACACGGTGTGCATCTCGTCGCAGGCGGGTTGCGGCATGGCGTGTCCCTTCTGCGCGACCGGCCAGGGCGGTCTGACCCGGAATCTGTCCGCCGCCGAAATCGTCGAGCAGGTGCGCGCCGCGGCCGCGACGCTGCGTGACGAGCGGGGCGAGCGGCTGTCCAACGTGGTGTTCATGGGCATGGGTGAGCCGCTGGCCAACTACGCCCGGGTGCTGACCGCAGTGCGTCGCATCACCGGGTCGGCGGAGAAAGGCGCCGGATTCGGTATCTCGGCGCGGTCGGTGACGGTGTCGACGGTCGGCCTGGCGCCCGCCATCCGCAAACTCGCCGACGAGCGACTCGGGGTGACGTTGGCGCTGTCGCTGCATGCCCCGGATGACGAGCTTCGCGACACCCTGGTGCCGGTCAACAACCGGTGGAAGGTCGGCGAAGCGCTGGATGCCGCGCACTACTACGCCGATCAGACCGGTCGGCGGGTGTCGGTGGAGTACGCGCTGATCCGCGACGTCAACGACCAGCCGTGGCGCGCGGACCTGCTGGGCAAGCGGCTGCACCGGACGTTGGGCCCGCTGGTGCACGTGAACCTGATTCCGCTGAACCCGACGCCGGGCAGTGAATGGGACGCCAGCCCGAAAGCCGTGCAGCGGGAATTCGTTCGACGGGTTCGCGCGGGCGGCGTGGCCTGCACCGTGCGCGACACCCGGGGTCGCGAGATCGCAGCCGCATGCGGCCAGCTGGCCGCCGAGCTACCTACCTGAGCCAGCCGCGCCTGCGGCCCCACCAGTCGCGAACGACGAAGAACAGCACCAGCGCGGCGAAGCCGATCAGGTAGAGGTCCTCGATATGGCCGACGTGGTTGCCGCGCAGGAAGGCCAGCAGCAGCCCGAAGATCAGGAAGCCCGTCACACGCCAGTTGAAGTGGTTGATCTTGCTCCAGCCCCAGGCCGCGGACGGTACGTCCGCGACGTCGACGCCGTTGAAGCGCTCCACCTCGGTGCTGGCCACAGCAACTCCTTGGGTCGGGATCAGGATGCCAGCACATTCTGGCATATCGGGATTCGTCGGTCGCGTCGGCGGCGCGGCACAATGAAGGGGTGACCGACCGCCGCCTCAAGACCCTGGTGCTGGGTAGCACCGGCTCCATCGGCACCCAGGCGCTCGAGGTCATCGCCGCCAACCCGGACCGCTTCGAGCTGGTCGGGCTCGCTGCCGGCGGCGCAAACCCCGAGCTGCTGGCCCGCCAGCGCACCGAGACCGGCGTCAGCAATGTGGCCGTCGCTGACGAGCGCGCCGCGCAGGCCATCGGCGACGTCGCCTACAGCGGACCCGACGCGGTCGTCCGGCTGATCGAGAACACCGAGGCCGACGTCGTGCTCAACGCGCTGGTCGGTGCGCTGGGGCTGCAGCCGACGCTGACCGCGCTGGCATCGGGGGCCCGGCTGGCGCTCGCCAACAAGGAATCGCTGATCGCCGGCGGACCGCTGGTGCTCGCCGCGGCGCAGCCCGGCCAGATCGTTCCCGTGGACTCCGAACACTCCGCGCTCGCGCAGTGCCTGCGTGGCGGCAGCGCCGACGAAGTCGCCAAGCTGGTGCTGACCGCATCCGGCGGGCCGTTCCGCGGCTGGACGGCCGCCGACCTCGAGCACGTCACTCCCGAACAGGCCGGAGCGCATCCGACCTGGTCGATGGGCCCGATGAACACCCTGAATTCGGCGTCACTGGTCAACAAGGGCCTTGAGCTCATCGAGGCCCACCTGCTGTTCGGCATCCCGTACCGGCGCATCGACGTCGTCGTGCACCCGCAGTCGATCGTGCACTCGATGGTGACGTTCACCGACGGGTCCACGATCGCGCAGGCCAGCCCGCCGGACATGAAACTGCCCATTGCGCTGGCGCTCGGCTGGCCGGCCCGGGTGCCCGCGGTGGCCGCGGCGTGCGATTTCTCCACCGTGTCGAGCTGGGATTTCGAGCCGCTGGACGACCAGGTCTTCCCGGCCGTCGCGTTGGCCCGACAGGCCGGCGAGACCGGCGGCTGCATGACCGCGGTGTACAACGCCGCCAACGAAGAAGCCGCCGAGGCGTTCCTGGCCGGACGGATCGGTTTCCCAGCGATCGTGAGAACAATCGCCGACGTCCTGAGCGCCGCCGATCAATGGTCCGCACAACCCGCTACCGTGGAAGATGTACTCGACGCGCAGCGCTGGGCCCGCGACAAGGCCAGACGCCTGATTGAGCGACTCTCACAGGAGGTTGTACCAACTCGATGATGTTCGTTATCGGCATCGTGCTGTTCGCCCTCGCCATCCTGATCTCGGTGGCGTTGCACGAATGCGGCCACATGTGGGTGGCGCAGGCCACCGGGATGAAGGTGCGCCGCTACTTCGTCGGCTTCGGCCCGACGCTGTGGTCGACGCGGCGCGGCGAAACCGAATACGGCCTCAAAGCCATCCCGGCCGGCGGGTTCTGCGATATCGCAGGCATGACCTCGGTCGAGGAGTTGCAGCCCGACGAGCACGACCGGGCGATGTACAAGCAGAAGGTGTGGAAGCGCGTCGCGGTGTTGTTCGCCGGGCCGGGTGCAAACTTCGTCATCGGGTTGGTGCTGATTTACGCCATCGCGGTGATCTGGGGGTTGCCCAACCTGCATCCCACCGCGGTCATCGGTCAAACCGCCTGCGCTGCTTCGGAAACCAAGCAGGGCCAGTTCGAGAAGTGCACGGGCGACGGGCCTGCGGCCATTGCCGGAATCCGGGCCGGCGACGTCGTGGTCAAGGTCGGCGATACGTCGGTGTCCGACTTCTCCGACATGGCCGTCGCGGTGCAGAAGCTGCACGGCACCGTTCCGGTCGTCATCAAGCGCGACGGCCAGACGATCACCAAGTACGTCGACATCACCCAGCGGCAGCGCTGGGTGAGCGACGGCAAAGGCAGCCCGAAACCGGCCATGATCGGCGTGATGGGCGTGGTGGGCACCCCGACCGGTCCCACCCACTACAACCCGGTCAGCGCGGTGCCGGGCACCTTCGCCTTCACCGGCAATCTGTCTGTGCTGCTGGGCAAGTCACTGCTGGCCATTCCGACCAAGATCGGCGCGCTGATCCACGCGATCGGCGGCGGCGAGCGGTCGCTGGACACCCCGATCAGCGTCGTCGGCGCGAGCATCATCGGCGGGGACACCGTGGACCACGGCGTCTGGATGGCGTTCTGGTTGTTCCTGGCGCAGCTGAACTTCATCCTGGGTGCCATCAACCTGGTGCCGTTGCTGCCGTTCGATGGCGGTCATATCGCGATTGCGGTGTACGAGAAGCTCCGCAACATGCTGCGGTCGGCACGTGGCAAGGTCGCCGCGGCGCCGGTGAACTACCTCAAGTTGATGCCCGCGACATACGTCGTATTGGTGTTGGTGGTCGGTTACATGCTGTTGACGGTGACAGCTGACGTCGTCAACCCGATCCGCCTGTTCCGGTAGGGCACACGTGACCCGGTTGAATCCGAAAGGGAGAGAAGGCAAAAAGTGACCACAGGTCTGGGTATGCCGACGGCGCCGGCACCCACGCTGGCGCCGCGTCGTAAGACGCGCCAGCTGATGGTCCGCGACGTCGGCGTGGGTAGTGACCACCCCATTTCGGTGCAGTCGATGTGCACCACCAAAACTCACGACATCAACGCGACACTGCAGCAGATCGCCGAGTTGACCGCGACGGGGTGTGACATCGTCCGGGTGGCGTGCCCGCGTCAGGAAGACGCCGACGCTCTCGGCACGATCGCGAAGAAGAGCCAGATCCCGGTCATCGCCGACATTCACTTCCAGCCGAAGTACATCTTCGCGGCGATCGACGCCGGTTGCGCCGCCGTGCGGGTGAATCCGGGCAACATCAAGGAATTCGACGGACGGGTCGCCGAGGTCGCCAAAGCGGCCGGCGCGGCCGGAATCCCGATCCGTATCGGCGTGAATGCCGGATCGCTGGACAAGCGGTTCATGGAGAAGTACGGCAAGGCGACGCCTGAAGCGCTGGTCGAGTCGGCGCTGTGGGAGGCCTCGCTGTTCGAGGAGCACGGCTTCGGCAACATCAAGATCAGCGTCAAGCACAACGACCCGGTCGTGATGGTGGCGGCCTACGAGCAGCTCGCCGCGCAGTGCGATTACCCGCTGCACCTCGGCGTCACCGAGGCCGGCCCGGCGTTCCAGGGCACCATCAAGTCCGCGGTCGCCTTCGGCGCGCTGCTGTCTCGCGGGATCGGCGACACTATCCGGGTGTCCCTGTCGGCGCCGCCCGTCGAGGAAGTCAAAGTCGGCACGCAGATTCTCGAATCGCTCAATCTGCGGCCACGCGGGCTGGAGATCGTGTCCTGCCCGTCGTGTGGTCGCGCCCAGGTCGACGTCTACACCCTGGCCAACGAAGTCTCGGCCGGACTCGACGGCCTCGACGTTCCGCTTCGGGTGGCCGTGATGGGTTGCGTCGTCAACGGACCGGGGGAGGCCCGCGAAGCAGACCTCGGCGTCGCGTCCGGAAACGGCAAGGGACAGATCTTCGTCCGCGGCGAAGTGATCAAGACTGTGCCAGAAGCGCAGATCGTCGAGACGCTGATCGAAGAAGCAATGCGATTGGCCGCAGAAAGCGAAGGGACCGGCGACGCCGGTACAACGTCGAGCGGGTCACCGGTTGTAACCGTAAGCTGACGGTGGTCCAATCGGGCTAACTGTCAGTCCCTAGAAGAGGGTCAGTATGTCGGCTCCGCCCATTCGCCGCATGGTCAGCGAGCGTCGGGTGTCGGTAGTGCGCGACGGCTCGGCAGTACGTCGGGTGTTCGACGACGATCCGGTCGGTTCATGCATGGTTGCGGCGAGGGTCGCCGACCATGGCATGGATCCCAATGCGATCGGCGGGGAGTTGTGGACGCGCCGTGGACCCGACGAATCGCTGTGTTACGCCGGAGCGAACCTGATTCCGTTGCGCGGCAGGCTGAGTGACCTCTACGCGTTCGGTGACGCGGCGATGACCGCCTCGCGGCGCTGCTCGTCGCTGGTCGGTCGGGCCGAGTTGGTCATGCCGATGTGGCAGCGGCTCGAGCCGGCCTGGGGTCCGGCGCGCGACGTGCGCGACAACCAGCCGTTGATGTCGCTGACGACGATGCCGACCTGTGCGATCGATCCTGGTGTGCGACAGGTGAAGCCGGACGAACTCGACACCTATCTGGTGGCGGCCGTTGACATGTTCATCGGCGAGGTGGGCGTCGATCCGCGAGTGGGCGACGGTGGCCGCGGTTATCGTCGTCGGGTCGCGGGCCTGATCGCGGCCGGTCGGGCCTGGGCTCGTTTCGAAGACGGCGATGTGGTCTTCAAGGCCGAGGTCGGGTCGCAGTCGCCGACGGTCAGCCAGATCCAAGGGGTGTGGGTACATCCCGAGTGGCGTGGCAGGGGTCTGGGCACGGCGGGCACCGCGACGCTGTCGGCGGTGATCGTCGGCACCGGACGGATCGCCAGCCTGTACGTGAACAACTTCAATACGGTCGCGCGGGCCACCTACGACCGGATCGGCTTTGCCGAAGTCGGCACATTCGCCACGATCCTGCTGGACTGACGTCCGTAACAATTCAGTCTCGGTGTGTCGCCGTCTGTGCTGCTCTCACAGATCTAACATCAGCATCAATGACAACACGAGTCACAGTGGCAACAGCCGCCAATATCGCGGTGGCGGCGCTCATCGCAACAGGCATGGTCTCTGCGTGCACGCCGAGACCCGACGGTCCGGCCCCCGCGGCCGACAAGTTCTTCGCGGCGCTGGCAACCGGCGACACCGCCGCGGCCGCCGACCTGAGCGACAATCCCAGCGACGCACGAGAAGCGCTCAACTCAGCATGGGCCGGTCTGCAGGCCACCCATTTGGACACTCAGGTGCTTGGGTCGAGGTACACCGAAGACACCGGCACGGTGAATTACCGGTACACCTGGCATCTACCGAAGAACCGGACCTGGACCTACGACGGCAAGTTGAAAATGGCTCGCTACGAGGGCCATTGGCAGATCCGGTGGAACACCACCGACGTGCATCCCCGACTCGGCGAGCATCAGCGGCTGGAATTGCGGGCCGATCCGCCCAAGCGCGCCTCGGTCAACGAAGTCGGCGGCACCGACGTGCTGGCCCCGGGCTACCTCTATCACTACACATTGGACGCGTCCAAGGCCGGCGCCTTCCTGATCAGCACCGCCCGCTCGGTGGTCGACGCGCTGCGTCCCTTCGACAACACGCTCGACCCGCAACTTCTGGCCGAGCAGGCCAGTGGGACAGGCAAGCCGGTCGATCTGATCACGCTGCGCGTCGACGACAACAACAAGGTCGCCCCGGCCATCGGCACGCTGCCGGGACTGGTGATCACGCCGCAGGCCGAATTGCTGCCCACTGACTACCATTTCGCGCCGGCCCTGATCAGTCAGGTGAAGAAGGCGGTGATCGACGAGCTCGACGGCCAAGCCGGCTGGCGGGTGGTCAGCGTGAACCAGAACAACGTCGATCTGGCGGTGCTGAACGAGGTCGAGCCGTCGCCGGCGCCGTCGGTGTCGATCAGCCTGGACCGCGCCGTGCAGAACGCCGCACAGCACGCGGTCGACAACCAGGGCCGCCAAGCGATGATCGTCGTGATCAAGCCGTCGACGGGGGAGATCCTCGCTGTTGCACAGAACGGTGCGGCCGACGCCATCGGCCCGCTTGCGACGACTGGCCTCTACCCGCCCGGGTCGACGTTCAAGATGGTCACCGCGGGTGCGGCGCTCGAACGCGACATGGCAAGCCCGAACACACTTTTGGGCTGCCCCGGGCATCTCGACATCGGACAGCGCGTTATTCCCAACTATGGCGGGTTCGACCTGGGCACGGTGCCGATGTCGCGGGCGTTCGCCAGTTCGTGCAACACCACGTTCGCCGAATTGGCCAGCCAGATGCCGCCGCGCGGCTTGACGCAAGCCGCCAACCAGTACGGCATGGGTCTCGACTACCAGATCGACGGGCTCAGCACGGTCACCGGATCGGTGCCTCCCACAGTCGATCTGGCTGAGCGCACCGAGGACGGTTTCGGCCAGGGCAAGGTGCTGGCTTCTCCGTTCGGCATGGCGATGGTCGCGGCCACCGTCGCGGCCGGCAAGGCTCCGGTGCCCAAGCTGATCGAGGGACGGCCCACGAACATCACCGGCGATACGACACCGATCAGCGAAAAGATGATCGAAGGCCTGCGCCCGATGATGCGACTCGTGGTGACCAACGGCACCGGCAAGGAGATCGCCGGATGCGGCGAGGTGTACGGGAAGACCGGGGAGGCCGAGTTCCCCGGTGGCTCGCATTCCTGGTTCGCCGGCTACCGCGGCGATCTGGCGTTCGCGGCGCTGATCGTCGGGGGCGGCAGTTCTGAGTATGCGGTGCGGATGACCAAGTTCATGTTCGAGACGATGCCCGCCGACTATCTGGCCTGAAAATAGTTCTGCGGCAATGCCTTACGTATGAAAGCCTGTGGCCTGGGCGCGAGGGGCGCCCAGGCCACAGGGTTTATTTCGCCGAGCGAGTGGACTTCCGGGGGCTCCGGCGTCGTCCGCTGGCTCGACGTCTTGGCGTCTGAACCGGTGGGGACGGTGCCCCCAACAGCCCCACCGGTCCAGACAGTCACCTCTCAGAGGTGGATTTACCCGGATCAGCCGAACGGCTGGCCCAGCAGCACGTCGATCAACGGACTCAGGACGTAGTCCAGGCCCGTTGGTGTGAGCAGACCGTAGTCCAGACCCGTGGACAGGTAGCCCAGCAAGCTGTCCAGAACCAGGTACGCCCCCGCCGTGTCGGCCAGGGTGCCTGTGATGCCGGCTGTCGTCTGCTCGTAGAACACGCTGGGGTCGATCGCCATAGATCAGGTTCTCCAGCCCGTGCTCACTGGCGGTCTGTTCGAACGCGACAACGTCAGTAGTAAACGACTCGTAGCCGTTAAGGTTCGTTTGAGCATCCGACACGTCAAGAGTGCTGTTAGCTATGCCTTGAGCGCCCGACGAGCCGAACATGATGCCTTACGCGTCATTCGGGAGGACATGGTCGCCGGCGGTGTAGATACCGGCGGTGTCGGCGTAGGCGTCGACGACAGGGTCAGCGTGGGCGGTGCCCATGCCAACGAACGCCGCTACTGCTGCGCCGGACATAGCTGCGCCGATGCCCAATCCGTTAAACTGCTTGTGACTCATGTGCGAGCCTCCGATCTCGGTATCTCTCTGATGTGGATGTGGGGTTGCCGCCCCACAGCCGTTGGCTCGCACATGAGTCTTTCTCCGCCTCATGGCGGACGAGCCGTCGACGAGTCGAAGCGTATAACAGCCTCGCTCACATGTTAAGCAAATTTCTAATTAAAAACTCAGGTGAATTTTTGGCAGTGTTAAGTCCCCTCTTAGGCGACGTTCGACCATTGATTGAGGGGTGGAGGCGACTGCGGCGTGGCGTGTCGGTACGTCGGCACAGCGGAGTGTCGCTGAGGTATTGAACCGAAAGCCCAGTTCGAAGCATCTCTCGGTGGTTATCGCGGATGAGCGGATAGTGCCGCCATTTGGCACTGGGCAGCGGGCCGGTCGAACAAAAAACTCGAAAAAGTCCGGAAAATTGGACTCGCAATCCGAATTACTGAACCGCTGTCTGAGAGGTGCTGGCGGCTATTTCAACGCAATTATATTTAAGCAAATCGGATCATTTCGACAGATATCATTAAACGGGATGGCTTCATTCAAGATCAACTAGGACGCAGGTTTCGTAGACCTGTTGGTTTCATACCAGCGGAATCACTCGACCGGCTCGGGCGGGGTACCCGTGCGGTTGCGTTCGCCGTTCCTACGTCGGCGTGTCATAGCGGTAGATTGGTATCGCCATGACTCGACCCGATGAACTGTCCGAGCTGCGGGTGTCGGATGCCGACCGCAACGGCACCCTGCGCCGCCTGCACAACGCGGTCGCGCTCGGGCTGATCGACATCACCGAGTTCGAGGAACGCTCGTCGCGCGTGTCCTACGCCCGCACCCGCCACGAGCTGGACAGTCTCGTCGGTGATCTGCCCGGGCCGGGCGCAATCGTCACGTCGGCTGCCGACCGTGTCGAGCTGCGAGGCTGGGCCGGGTCACTCAAGCGTCATGGGGAGTGGATGGTCCCGACGCGGCTGGCTCTGGTGCGTCGTATGGGCTCGGTCGAGCTGGATCTGGTCAAAGCCAGATTCGCCGGACCGGTCGTCGTCATCGAGCTCGACATGAGGTTCGGATCGGTGGAGGTCCGGCTGCCCGAGGGCGCCAGTGCGTCGATCGACGATGTCGAGGTCTACGGAGGAAGCGCAAGTGATCGCCGCAAGGCCGCGCCGGCCGAGGGCAGGCCGCACGTGGTGCTGACCGGCCGGGTGGTGTGCGGCTCGGTGAAGATCAAGGGACCGCGCCGCCGGTCGCTGCTGCGCGGCCGCGGTCCTTCAAACTAAGTAGATACCCTGGTGAGCATGCCCGTTCGTTCCGTCCTGTCCGCCGGTCAGCTGTCGCCGACGCTGCCGGTGCCCAACTCGATCCCGCGCCCCGAATACGTCGGCAAGCCGACAGCACGCGAGGGCTCCGAGCCATGGGTGCAGGCGCCTGAGGTCATCGAGAAGATGCGGGTCGCCGGGCAGATCGCAGCGGCAGCGCTCGCAGAGGCAGGCAAGGCCGTCGCACCCGGTGTCACGACCGACGCGCTGGACCGGGTCGCGCACGACTACATGGTCGACCACGGCGCCTATCCATCGACGTTGGGCTACAAGGGTTTCCCCAAGTCCTGCTGCACGTCGCTCAACGAAGTCATCTGCCACGGCATCCCCGACTCGACGGTCGTCGAGGACGGCGACATCGTCAACATCGACGTCACCGCCTACATCGACGGCGTGCACGGCGACACCAACGCGACGTTCCTGGCCGGCGACGTCTCCGAAGAACACCGCCTGCTCGTCGAGCGAACCCACGAGGCGACGATGCGGGCGATCAAAGCCGTCAAACCGGGGCGTGCGCTGTCGGTCGTCGGCCGCGTCATTGAATCCTACGCAAATCGATTCGGCTACAACGTGGTTCGCGACTTCACCGGGCACGGCATCGGAACCACTTTTCACAATGGCCTGGTTGTGCTGCACTACGACCAGCCCGCCGTCACCACCATCCTCGAGCCGGGTATGACGTTCACCATCGAACCGATGATCAACCTCGGCACGCTGGACTACGAGATCTGGGACGACAGCTGGACAGTGGTCACCAAAGACCGCAAATGGACCGCGCAATTCGAGCACACCCTGCTCGTCACCGAGTCCGGCGCGGAAATTCTCACGCTGTCGTGACCATTCGGCCGTGAGCGGCGCGCTGCTGGTAGCCGGCACCACCTCCGACGCGGGAAAGTCCATGGTGGTCGCCGGGCTGTGCCGATTGTTGGCGCGCAGAGGAATTCGGGTGGCGCCGTTCAAGGCGCAGAACATGTCGAACAACTCGGCGGTCACCGTCGAGGGCGGTGAGATCGGCAGGGCTCAGGCGATGCAGGCCCGTGCCGCCGGCCTGGCGCCGAGCGTGCGGTTCAACCCGATCCTGCTGAAACCCGGCAGCGATATGACATCGCAACTGGTGGTCCGGGGGCAGGTCGTGGGTACGGCGACCGCAACCGACTACTGGTCGGACCGCAACCGGCTGGCCACCGTTGTGCAAGACGAATTAGCCAAGTTACGAACCGAATTCGATGCTGTGATCTGCGAAGGAGCCGGATCACCTGCCGAAATAAATTTGCGTGCAACGGACTTGGTGAACATGGGGTTGGCGCGCGCCGCGAACTTGCCGGTGGTCGTGGTGGGTGACATCGATCGTGGCGGTCTGCTTGCACACCTGTTCGGTACGGTGGCGGTGCTCGAGCCCGAGGATCAGGCGCTGATCGCCGGCTTCATCGTGAATAAATTCCGCGGCGACGTCGCGCTGCTGGAGCCGGGGCTGCGTCAGCTTGCCGACGTGAGCGGCCGGCCGACCTATGGGGTGCTGCCGTACATCGACGACCTCTGGCTCGACACCGAGGACGCGATCCCGGTGCTGGCCCACCGGGTGCTCGGCACACCGCGGCCACCGCGCGGGTCGCAATGGCTTCGGGTCGCGGTGCTGCGGCTGCCGCGGATCTCCAACTCGACCGACGTCGAAGCGCTGGCCTGCGAACCGGGCGTGCTGGTGCGCTGGGTCCGCGAGCCCGCCGACCTGGCCGATACCGACGTCATCGTGATCCCCGGCACCAAGTCGACCGTCGCCGACCTGGGCTGGTTGCGGGACCGCGGGCTCGACCAGGCGATCGCCGCACATGCGGCCGCCGGGCGCCCGGTGCTGGGCATCTGTGGCGGGTTCCAGATGTTGTGCCGTGCGATCGACGACCCGGTCGAAAGCCGGGCGGGCCAGACTGAGGCGATGGGGATGTTGGACGCGGACATCGAGTTCGCGCCCGACAAGGTGCTGCGCCGCCGGGAGGGATCGTTGGGCGGTTACGAGATCCACCACGGGCGGGTGTCGCGTTGTGCGGAAGCCACCTGGTTCGAGATCGACGGGTGCCCCGAGGGGTACCGGCGCGACCAGATTTTCGGCACCCACTGGCACGGCCTGTTCGACAACGACGAGTTCCGGCGCCGGTGGTTGACCGATGCCGCGTGGGCGACCGGCCGGGACGGATTCGTGGTGGCCGACGACGTCGATGTTGCCGCCCGCCGGGACGCTCAGCTGGATGTCATGGCCGATCTGCTCGACGTTCATCTCGACGTCGATGCCGTAACGGCATTGCTCGACGACGGCGCGCCGCGCCGGCCCACGATCGTTGCTGCGTTGCGCTGACTCCGACTTCCGGTGGCGGGCCTAAAAATCTTTCCAAGCAAGGGTTTTCGTGAGCATCGTTCACTATTGCCTGCGCGGTCGCCGCAAGGGGGCAACTCAGATCGATATTGCCGGAACGTTTCCAATTTCAACTTGATTCACGATCCGCTCGAAAACGGCCCGCGCGCGGGCATTTTCACTGTAATTTGCTGTAGTGCCTTCGGCGATGATGACGACCGTCGACGGGTTTCCCATTCAGGTCTGCGATACGGGTCCGGAGCAGGGTTCCGTCGTCGTGCTGCTCTGCGCCGCCCAGCGGGTACCGGGCGCGTACGACGCGCTGTGCGACCGCCTGCACACCGCGTCGCTGCGCACGATCGTCGTAGGACCGGACCCGCGTCTGACACCCAAGTCCGTGGTGGGCGTGCTCGACGTGCTCGACGTCAGCTGGGGTGTCCTCGTCGGTGACCGCGCCGGCGGCGAGCTGGCCTGGGAATTGGCCGCCACCCGGCTGGACCGCTTCACCGGGCTCGTGGTCATCGACCGCGGTCATCCGCGCGTCGCCGACCAGGCCGGCGTGATTCACGACGAGGACTGCCCACCGGTCGAGATCAACACCACCGCGCTGGTCAGCACCCCCGCCGCGCACTCTGTGGCACAGGCCAGCCAGCGGTACGTATACGGCGACTACCGGGTGGTGGATCTGCTGGGCCGTCGCAATGCGCACGAGTCGACTGCGCAGTTGGCCGCCGAGATCGTCCTTCGCACCAGCACTTGGTAACCGATACGCTCACCCGGTGAGCTTGTCGCGGGACGAACTCGAGCGCCTCGTCGCCGCCGGTGATGTCGACACGGTCATCGTCGCGTTCAGCGACATGCAGGGCCGACTGATGGGCAAGCGTGTCTCGGCGCGGTTCTTCATCGACGAGGTGGCCGAGTCCGGCGCCGAGTGCTGCGACTACCTGTTCGCCGTCGACGTCGACATGAACACCGTCGGCGGATACTTCATGTCGGGCTGGAAGTCCGGATACGGCGACATGGTGATGAGACCCGACCTGACGACGCTGCGGCGGCTGCCATGGCTGCCGGGCACGGCGCTGGTGCTGGCCGACCTGGAGTGGCACGACGGCAGCCCCATCGAGCCTGCGCCGCGACGAGTCCTACGCCGCCAACTGGACCGGTTGAGCCAGCGGGGTCTGCGGGCCGATGTCGCCACCGAACTGGAGTTCATCGTCTTCGACGACACCTACCGCCAGGCGTGGGCGAGCGGTTATCGCGAGCTGACTCCGGCCAGCGATTACAACCTGGACTATGCGGTGATGGCCTCGAGTCGCATCGAGCCGCTGCTGCGCGACATCCGCGAGCACATGCAAGGCGCCGGGCTGCGCTGGGAGGCCGTGAAGGGGGAGTGCAACAGGGGGCAGCAGGAACTGGGGTTCCGCTATGACGAGGCGCTGATCACCTGTGATAACCATGGCGTGTACAAGAACGGCGCCAAGGAGATCGCCGACCAGCACGGCAAATCGCTGACGTTCATGGCGAAATACGATGCGCGCGAAGGCAACAGCTGCCACGTCCACATGTCGCTGCGATCGGCCGACGGCTCCGCGGCGACAGCCGACGACGATCAACCCTCCGGCATGTCGCCAATGTTTCGCAGTTTCGTCGCGGGACAGTTGGCCACCTTGCGCGAGCTGACGCTGCTCTACGCGCCGAACATCAACTCCTACAAGCGGTTTGCCGATCGTAGTTTCGCGCCCACGGTGGTGGCGTGGGGGTTGGACAACCGAACTTGCGCTTTGCGCGTCGTCGGTCACGGCGACAGCATGCGGGTGGAATGCCGGGTGCCCGGCGGGGACGTCAACCAGTATCTGGCGGTCGCGGCACTCATCGCCGGCGGCTTGCACGGCGTCGAACACGATCTGCCACTACCGGAACCCTGCGCGGGCAACGCCTATGAGCTCGGCAAGGCGAGCGACACCGAGCACCTGCCCGGTACGCTGGCCGAAGCTCTGGCGCTGTTCGAGGCGTCAGCGGTCGCCCGCGAGGCGTTCGGGGACGACGTGGTGAGTCACTACGTCAACAACGCCCGCGTCGAGGTGGCCGCGTTCAATGCGGCAGTCACCGATTGGGAGAGGGTTCGCGGGTTTGAGCGGTTCTGATCCTGGTCCGGTCATCGGTCTGACGACGTACCTGAACCGGGCGAAGATGGGCGTCTGGGACGTCCGTGCAAGCTTTCTGCCCGAGATCTACTTCAAGGGCGTCATCGCGGCCGGCGGCGCGGCTGTGCTGCTGCCACCGCAGCCGGTTGACGCAAGCATCGCCGAGCGAGTGCTCGACGGCCTGGACGGTCTGCTGATCACCGGTGGTAACGATGTCGACCCGGCCCGCTACGGCCAACCGTCACATGCCTCCACCGACAAGCCCAGCCATCTCCGCGACGGCTGGGAGTTCGCGTTGCTCGACGCCGCGCTCGCACGAGGGCTGCCGGTGCTGGGCATCTGCCGCGGCGCGCAGGTGCTAAACGTCGCATTGGGCGGAACGCTGCATCAACACCTGCCCGACGTCATCGGGCACAGCGGGCATCGGGCCGGCAACGCGGTGTTCAACTCGCTGCCGGTGCAGACAGTCCCCGGCACCCGGCTCGCCGGCTTGGTCGGCGACGGCGTCGAGGCGCGGTGCTACCACCATCAGGCCATCGCCGAACTCGGCGAGGGACTGGTGGTCAGCGCGTGGGATGCCGATGGTGTGATCGAAGCGCTGGAGCTGCCCGGGGAAGCCTTTGCGCTCGCCGTGCAGTGGCATCCGGAGGAAAGTCTGGACGACCTGCGACTGTTCACGGCGATCGTGCAGGCGGCGCAGGCATACGCGAAGGAGCAGCGCACTTGACCGCCGGCGACGATGCGAGCGAAGCGATGAGGAGGAGCTGCGCAGATGACTGTTGATTTGACTCAACGGCTGGGCGGCAAGATCGCCGTGGTCACCGGCGGCGGTGGCGGGATCGGGCTGGCGTCGGCCCGACGGCTGCATGCCGAGGGAGCCACCGTGGTGATCGCCGACATCGACGAGAAGACGGGTCGGGCGGCCGCCGACGACGTGGGCGGTCTGTTCGTGCCGGTGGACGTCGCCGACGAGTCCTCCGTCAACGCGCTGTTCGACACCGCCGTGCATGAATACGGATCGGTCGACATCGCGATCAACAACGCCGGCATTTCACCCCCCGATGACGATCTGATCGAGAACACCGAGCTACCCGCGTGGCAGCGGGTGCAGGACGTGAACCTCAAGTCGGTGTACCTGTGCTGCCGGGCGGCATTGCGGCACATGGCACCCGCGGGCCACGGGTCGATCGTCAACATCGCGTCTTTCGTTGCGGTGATGGGGTCGGCGACCTCGCAGATCTCCTACACCGCGTCCAAGGGTGGGGTGTTGGCGATGTCGCGGGAGCTGGGTGTGCAGTTTGCGCGCCAAGGAATTCGGGTCAACGCGCTGTGCCCCGGACCGGTGAATACCCCACTGCTGCAAGAGCTTTTCGCCAGCGACCCCGAGCGTGCCGCCCGGCGGATGGTACATGTGCCGATGGGCCGGTTCGGCGAGGCCGACGAAATCGCGGCCGTCGTCGCATTTTTGGCCAGCGACGACGCATCGTTCATCACTGCGGCGACGTATTTGGTCGACGGCGGCATCAGTGCCGCCTACACCACGCCGCTCTAACGTCAGCCCGCTGCCGGTGACTGGATCATCACGGTCGGGCGAAAGCCGTATCGGGGCGAGTCGCCGCCGACGTGGTTGCCGGCCGCGCTGACGAACGGCATTCCCGGCACGCCGGGCGCGGCTGCGGGCGGAGGGGCCGGCGGCATCTCTCCCAACGTCCCAGGGAACGGGCTCTCCGTGGGCACCATCGGATTCATGCTGGGTGGCACAGTGAGCGCGCCGATCGCCGTACCGCGACCCATGGCGGCCGATACGGCGCCGCCCGCACCGCCCACTTCACCCGGTCCCGCGGCCGGGGCTGCCAGCGCGCCTCCGACTCCGTCGGCGGCGGTTGCTCCCAGAGCCGATTCCCCGGCTGCAGCGGCCGCTGCATCGGCGTCGCCTGAATGGCCGAGGCCGACGAAATCCGACATGGTTCCCAGGAAATTGCCCGGCATGTAGAAGCCGGACGAGAACATGGTGTTCCACAGGTTGTCATTGAGCCCCAAACCACTTGAGCTGAACAGCTCATTGAAGAGCCCCGAGAATCCGGTCGTGGACGTCGAGTTCCCAGTCAGCAGGGTCAGGAGTCCCGAGAGACCCGAACTCGATGACGTCGACGTCGCGGGCGAGGCCAGCCCCTGCAGTGCGGCGGGGACCGAGGTCACCAGCTGCGACAGTGACGTCGGAGCCCCCGTAGCGGTGGCCTGATCTGCGGTGGTTGTCGCTGGCGGCTGAACAAACGGATTCAATGTCGTTGCTGCTGAGGATGATCCGGCGTAGCCGTACATCGCTGCAGCGTCTTGGGCCCACATCTCTGCGTAGTGGGCTTCGGCGGCCGCGATTGCCGGGGTGTTCTGGCCGAGGATGTTTGTCGAGACCAGCGATGCCAACAACGTACGGTTGGCCACTATGACCGGCGGGGGCACGGTCGCCGTGAACGCGGTTTCATAAGCACCGGCCGCCGCTTTGGCTTGGCCCGCCGCCTGTTCGGCCTGCGCGGCCGTGGCATTCATCCACGACACATATGGCGCGGCGGCGGCCGCCATCGACGCTGAGGCCGGACCTTGCCACGGACCGGTGGTGAGGTCGGAGACTATCGACCCGTAATCACCTGCTGCCGATGACACCTCGGCGGCAAGGCCATCCCAGGAGGCCGCGGCCGCGATCATCGGCCCGGAACCGGGGCCGGCGTACATCAACCCGGAGTTGACTTCTGGGGGTAATGCGGCGAAATCCATTGCCGAACACTCCTTAGCTTGCTGCGACCGCGTTGGCGGCCTCGGTGGCTGCGTAGGAATTGGCGCCTTCCGCCAACATCGTCACGAACATCTGGTGAATCGCGGCCGCCCGCGCGCTGACCGCTTGGTAGGCGCGCGCATGGGTGGCGAATTGCATTGCTGTCAAAGCTGATACCTCGTCGGAGGCGGCAGGGATCAGACCAGTGGTCGGGACCATCGCGGCGGTGTTCTGCGCTTGAACTCTCAAGCCGACGGACTGAAGGTTGTTCGCCGCGGTGGACAGCATTTCGGGTACGATCGATACGAACGACATCGAATACTCCTCTGAGTCAGGGCACACTCGTGCGACGCAAGTCCGCGGCGCGAGCGTGCGTGAAAGATGGCTTGGCGCAGGCTGATTGGGCACAGCAAACGCCACACCTGGGACCGGTGGAAAATTATGTCTCGGCGGCGTACACCACCGGTTCAGCTCGCGTAGACGGCGACGCTGCGACGATCTTGGGTTTTCTGTGACGTCCTCGGTGTTGCCATCGAACCGTCAAACCCGAAATCCGGCGTGGCGGTGATCGCGACCGGGGGTGAGCCCCGGCCGACTTATCGACGCGTCTCAGCCGACGCGTTCGGCCTGCACCGTCCACTTCTCCTCGATGCGCGCATACCGCCAGATCAGGACGGCGCCAACCCATGTCACGACGAACAAGCCGACGATGACAAAGCCGATCGTATTGAGGTCGACGCCGCCGACCCAGCTCCAGAATCCGCCGGTCCAGCCGAACTGTTCGGCGAGCAGTCCGAGTAACTCGACGGTGCCGATGAGCAGGGCGACCACCACCGAAAGTCCGGTGATGGTGATGTTGTAGTAGACCTTGCGGACGGGGTTGGAAAACGCCCAGCCGTAGGCGAAATTCATGAACGAGCCGTCGATGGTGTCCAGCAGGCACATGCCTGCGGTGAACAACACCGGCAGGCACAAGATGGCATACCACGGCAGGCCGGCCGCTGCGCTCGTGCCGGCCAGCACGAGGAGTGCGACTTCGGTTGCGGTGTCGAAGCCCAGGCCGAACAACACCCCGACCGGATACATGTGCCACGATGCCCGAACCGATTTCGTGAAGCGGCCGAGCACCCGATTGAGCAGTCCACGATTGTTCAGTTGCGTTTCGAGTTCATCGTCGTCATAGTGCCCGCGGCGCATCTGTGCGAATACCCGCACGATGCCCACCAGGATGACCACATTGATGATCCCGATCAAATACAAGAACACGCCCGAGACGCTGGTGCCGATCACGCCGGTGTAGTGGTGCAGGGCCGAAGAGTTCTGCTCGACCGGCCCGATTACCGCCTTGAGCCCGAACGCGATGAGCAGTGACAGTCCGAACACGACGGAAGAATGGCCCAGGGAGAAGAAGAATCCGACGGCAAGCGGACGCTGCCCGTCGTTCATCAGCTTGCGCGTGGTGTTGTCGATCGCGGCGATGTGGTCGGCGTCGAATGCGTGGCGAAGCCCCAACGTGTATGCGGTCAGACCGATTCCGATACCGAACGCTTTGTCCCCGATGCTCAAATGCGCCGGCTCAACGACGAGTATCAGCGTGCCCCAACCGATTACATGTAGCGCGACGATGATCGCGAACATCAAACCGAGGCGGAGCCACTCGTCGGTTGTCAACGCTGCCCGGAGTCGAGACCGCGACGATGGTTGCCTGCTGAGTGTGCCAGCGACCATGTCGCGTCCCATCTGGAAATACATTCCGACCGTTTCTGACGCTAGACCCCGGGCAAGCGTGTTGCAGACGATTCGCAAGAATTCTGCGAGTGATTTGCAGGTGAAATATCAAGCAATCGGGCACGGCGCCGCCCCCGTCGCGGTCAGCCCCGAAAGGTGATCAGCGGGATCGCCATTTCACCGGGCGTCGCCGCGCCATGGAAGCCGATCAGTTGAGCCACTTCCGGTGGCTCATGACCGGTGGCCAGCACCGCGGTGTCACCGCGACAGGTGACGACGACGTCGCCGATCCGGGCGAGGTGGTCGGCACGTACCGGCCCGAACAGGCCGGCGGCGACGGCGTCGTCCCGGCTGCGGACATCGGCCCGCCCGTCCATGAGCTCGCTCCACGTGGCGATGACGTCCGTAGCCGCGCCGTGCTCGGTGTGCAGGTAGCGCACCCTCGGTTCACCGGCGACCACCCGCACCCCGGCGGATAGTCGCGGGTCTGCGTCGAGATCGATCCGCGCGTCAGCCGGCACATTCAGCCCGCCGTGGTCGGCGGTGACCAGCAGCGCGGCATCCGAGGGCAGCGATTCGACCAGTCGGGTGAGCAATCCGTCGACGTAGGCGCCCGCAGCGTGCCATTCGGGGGAGCCGATGCCGAACAAGTGCGCCGCGGTGTCGATCACGGCGGTGTAAGCGTAGACCAATCCTGTTGTGGCACAGAGCTGGCCGACCACTGCCGCAGCATAGTCGTCGGCGGGGTTGGTCGCGTGGAACTGCGCACCGCGGTAAGCAGCTTCGGTCAGCCCGCTGCCGATGAAGTGCGCGGGCAACACGGCATGGGCGCCGACGCCGGCCTGATGCAGTCGCTCGAACCACGTTGGCACGGGCTGCCATTGGGCCGCCGAGGGATCGTCGCGCCAAGTGATGTGCGTCAACACCCGGTCGCTGCCGGGAAGCTTGACGGTGAAACCCAGAATCCCATGCTCGCCGGGCTGGGCGCCGGTGCCCAGCGACACCAGGCTCGTCGGCGTGGTGGAGGGGAAGGTGCAGGCCAGTTCGTCGAGTCGCCCGGCGTCACCCGCCAGCACCGACGCCAGTAGCGGTGCATCGGTGGCCAATTCCGGTAGCAGGTGCCAGCCCATCCCGTCGACGAGGACGACCCCGACGCGGCGCACGTCGCCGACCCGCTCTCGCACTTCCAGCGCATCAGTCGCACCGGAGACCGAGAGCAACGCAGCCGCGGCGGGCAGCACGTCGCAGATCGAACCGGCCACGACGTCAGTCTGACATCCGTGTCTCCGATCCGGTCAATGGCTGCGCTCCGGGCTCCGACTGCGTGATACTGGACGGGTGGCCAGGCCCTCGGCTTTGGATCCCGTCGTCACCGAACGGATCGGCGAATTGTTGCGGGCCCATGGTCTGCGCCGAATGGCCTCACGGATCGCGGTCTTGGCCATGCTCGAGCCGGTCCACGGCCATCTCTCGGTCGCCGAGATCGACCAGCGGCTGCGCGAGTGCCTGCCTGCCGAAGAACAGTCGCCGGACTTGGCGACGATCTATCGCACGGTGACCACTCTGGTCGACCAGGGTGTGTTGCATGCGCTCACCCTGGAGGGCGGGGTCACAACCTACGGACTAGCGGCCGACCCGCATCATCACGCGGTGTGCACCCGATGCGGCTCGATCATCGAAGTCCCGGCAGGGCGACTGGCCTCCGCGCTGGAACATGCGATGGCGGGCAGTTCGTTCACGCTGTCCGAACGTGCGGGCCTCACCCTGCACGGCCTGTGCCCGCGATGCCAGGGCCACGGGCCACGGAACGCGGGCCAGGCAGGCCCGCCGCGAAGCTAGACGTGGCCCAGTCGCTGATTTGTGACGCCCAGCTGGCGGGCGGTGCTGTCGGCGAGCGCACGGAGCTGGCCGGGTTGCAACCGCCCGCATAGCCGATCCCAGTGGATCGCGATCTCGTCTCCGACAGCCACGTCGGGTATCGCGCTGTACCCGTCGGCCCAGATGTCGAGCCGCCGCGCCGACGGCTCGGACAGAGCCAGCGCGTGTCCGTCCCACACCAGTCGACGGCAGAACACCTCGACATCGGTGCCATCGCGGGAAAGTACTGTGCCCCAGGTGATTCGACAGCTATCTAATACGTTCAACGGCTGCGCATCCAGGCTGCCCCCGTTGTGGCCCAACAGCCGCGACCATGGATAGACGCCGAACACGTGGAAGCAGTGGTTGGCTGCCGCCTCGGATGCCAAATCCGCGGTGAGGTGCCCCCAATAGTGGCCGGCCTTCGGGCCGATGATGGCGAACAACTCGTCGACGAACTCAACCGGATCGAGCTCGGCGCCGAGACCACCGCCGAGCCAGTACGACTCGACAAGCCGGTAGTCCAGCGGGTCGGCGATACCGGTCATCTTCGCGAGCACTTGCAGGTAGGGCCAGGCGCCGGAGAACTGCGTCGCGGCGAACCGCACATCGTCAACCGACCCGTCGCGCAAGGTCGCCCCCAGCGGTGGTCCGCAAAAGCCCAACGCGTTAGGGGCATGGGCGTAGCGGGCGAACATCTCTGGCCCACGGTCGTCAACTGTCGGCACAGCCACCGTCACGCCTGCCCGGAGGATCCCACCAGCTTCGCGGCGTCTCGGTGCATCCGGCCGAAGTTGTAGTAGGCCGCGCACGCGCCCTCAGGCGACACCATGCACGTCCCGATCGGGGTCTCCGGGGTACACGCTGTGCCGAAAACCTTGCATTCCCACGGCTTGAGCACACCCTTGAGCACCTCACCGCACTGGCACGCTTTCGGGTCTGCGACCCGCACGCCGGGCATCGCGTACCGCAGTTCGGCGTCGAACTCAGCGAAGTCGTCGTGCAGCCGCAGCGCGCTTTGCGAAATGAAGCCCAACCCGCGCCATTCGAAGTGCGGACGCAGCGCGAACACCTTGCCCATCAACGCCAGCGCGGCCGGGTTGCCGTCCTCGGGCACCACCCGCTTGTACTGATTCTCCACTTCGCAGCGGCCTTCGCGGATCTGGCGCAGCAGCATGGCGACCGACGCGAGAATGTCGAGCGGTTCGAATCCGGCTACCACCAACGGCTTTCCATACACTTCGGGGACGAACCGGTAGGGCCGGTTGCCGACTACAGTCGACACGTGCCCGGGGCCGATGAAGCCGGACAGCCGTAGGTCCGGCGACTCCAGGATGGCTTTGATCGGCGGCACGATTGTGACGTGGTTGCAGAAGACGCTGAAGTTGGCCAAACCCATCTCGCGCGCCCGCACCAGTGTCACCGCCGTCGACGGTGCGGTGGTCTCGAAGCCGATGGCGAAGAACACCACCTGCTTGTCCGGTTTCTCGATGGCGATCTTGAGCGCGTCCAGCGGTGAGTAGACGAAACGCACGTCGGCGCCGCGCGCTTTGGCATCGAGCAGGCTGCCATTGGAGCCGGGGACCCGCATCATGTCGCCGAAGCAGGTGAAGATCACGTCGGGTTGGCTGGCCAACCACATCGCGTCGTCGATGCGCCCCATCGGAATGACGCACACCGGGCATCCGGGGCCGTGTACGAGTTCGACGTTGTCGGGCAGCAGGTGTTCGATGCCGTGCCGGTAGATGGTGTGGGTGTGCCCGCCGCACACCTCCATGAACTTGAAGTGGTCGGGGCCGCTGCCCGCCAAGTGCTCGATGGCAGCCAGCAGCTTGCGGGCCGCCGCCGGATCACGGAATTCATCAACGAATTTCATTTCCGTCCCCCTTTAGACAATCGCCGACGAGTCGAAGGCTTCTAATTCGGTCGTGTAGGCCTCACCGAGCTTCTTGACGGCGGCCAGCGTCAGGAGCGCCTCGGTCTCATCGATTTTGGCCATCGCGAAGCCGACATGGACAAGGACCCAGTCGTCGGGCTCGGGCATGTCGTCTTCCAGCAGTCGCACACTAATCGTGCGCTGCACACCGCTGACGTCTACCTTGGCCAAATAGTTTGCCGGATCGGTGATCTCAACGATCCGACCCGGAATTCCAAGACACATCGGCCGTCTCCTCTCAGCTCAGCAGATCCGCGGCAGCGGGTCGCCGACGAGCATGTCGACGATTCGGGTGCCGCCGAATCCGGTACGCAGCACGACAGTTTCCTCCGGCGCTGTGACGATTTCCCCGACCTCGGCCGCCTCAGCGCCCAGTGGGTGTGACCGCAGCGCAGCCAGCCCGGCCTCGGCCTCGTCGGGTGCTACGACGGCGACGAACTTGCCCTCGTTGGCGACGTAGAGGGGATCGATGCCGAGCAACTCGCATGCACCATTGACCATCGGCCGCAACGGCAATCGCTCCTCGAGGAGCAGCACCCCGAGGCCGCAAGCCTGGGCCAGCTCGTTGCAGACCGTGCCGACCCCGCCCCGGGTCGCGTCCCGCAGCCAGCGGGTGGCCGGCGCGGCCGCCATCAGCAGTTCCACCAACGGGCTGAGACAGGCGGTGTCGGAATGGATATCCGCCTCGATCGCCAAGTCGCCGCGGGCGAGCATCACCGCCATGCCGTGATCACCCATCGTGCCGGACAGCAGCACCTTGTCGCCGGCGCGTACCGACGCCGCCGAGAGTGTGCGGTCCGCGGGAATGACACCAGCGCCCGTGGTGGTGACGAACAGGCCGTCCGCCGCGCCTTTGGGCACCACCTTGGTGTCGCCGGTGACGATCCGCACGCCGGCGGCGGCCGCGGCGGCGGCCATGTCAGCGACGATCTGCTTCAGCTCGTCGATCGCAAAGCCTTCCTCCAGCACGAACGCCGCCGAAAGCCATTGCGGCAGGGCACCGGCCATCGCGAGGTCGTTGCATGTGCCGTTCACGGCGAGCTCGCCAAGCGACCCGCCGGGAAAGCACCTGGGCTGCACCACAAATGAATCGGTGGACATTGCCAGCCGCTCGCCACCGGGCAAGGTGAGGACCGCGCCGTCACCGAGCGACTCCAGCAGCGGGTTGCGGAACGCCTCGACGAACACCGCATCCACCAGAGCCGCAGAAGCCTTGCCACCCGCGCCGTGCGCCAACGTGACGTGGTCGTCGAGCAACCGGGGACGGCGCCTGCGGAACACCTCGATCCGCTCGATCACCTCGCCCTCGGCGAATTGTGGCCCCGACGAAAGGTATTCGCCTGCCGACTTGCTCATGCGGCCCCCAAACCTTGATCGTCTGCCCGTTTCTGGGTGGCCAACCACAACTGATAGCTCAGCAGCGCTTGCGATTCCTGAATACGGTGCACGCTTTGCGAACGAACGACGAAGCAGACGTCCACATTCGGGTTGTCCGCGAAGGCGCCGCCGTCATACCCGGCGAAACCGATGGTGTACAAACCGCGCTGTCGCGCCTCGGCCAGCGCGGCGAGCAGGTTGGGGGAGTTGCCACTGGTCGACATCGCGATCGCGATGTCACCGGCTTTCGCGCGGGCGATCAACTGGCGGGCGAACACCAACTCGAACCCGACGTCGTTGCCCAGCGCGGTGACGATCGCCTGGTCGGCGGTCAGCGACCAGGCGGGTAGCGGCCTTCCGGCCGGCGGTCGGGAGAACAGTGCGGCCAGGGTGGTGGAATCGGTACAGCTGCCGCCGTTTCCGAAGGTGAACAGCCGACCGCCGGATGCGAAGCGGCGTCCCATCTCGACTGCCGCCTCCTCCAACAGGCCCGCGTTGGCTTCCAGTGTGCTGTGCCGCAGCGCCAGACTCTCGGCGGCTTTTGCCTGCGCCGATGCGGCGAGATCGGCAAGCAGTGACTCCGGGTTCTCTTCCTGCGCGTCGATGAACGGATACAGGAAGTTGGTGGGCTCCTCGTTGGTCATTGGCGCCCCTCCTCCTCATCGCTTCGCTCTGCATCGTCGCCGGCGCGGGTCATTGGCGCCCCTCCTCCTCATCGCTTCGCTCTGCATCGTCGCCGGCGCGGGTCATTGGCGCCCCTCGCCAACTCGGCTGATCGCCGTGCCGGCGTGCACCAGGACCAACTCGCCTGCGGCGACCGGGTCGACCAGCGCCGTCACCACGTTCTCGACGCCCCGCGCGGTGCGCACCACGGCTATCCCGTCGACCGACGCCGTCACCACCTCGCCGAGTCGTCCCTCGTCGCTGCACGTGACACAGACTGCTTCGGTGCATTCGGGCTTGAGCAGCCCCGAGTGCTCGAAACACACATGGGTGAGCTCCCACAACAGGTGGTAAAAGAGCACAAAGCCGCCCGTCGCCGGTACGCGTGGATCGGGGTCGTCGAGCCACAGAACGTGGTCGGCCAGACCCGCTTCGGGTCGCTCGCCGCTGCCGATCCATATGGTCGTGGCACCCCACGCCGGGCTGCGGCGCATCACCGAACGCACCTGCGAGTCGTCGGCGCCGGCGACCCCGATCACGATGTCGCCGGGCCGCACCGACACCCGCACCTGATCAACGAGTTCGGGTCCGGTCAATGCGACCGCCGGTAGTGCCCGCTTTCCCATGATCACCGGATGCACGAACTCGACCGCGATGTGCAGCGCATGCGGCTCCCACGATGGCGCGATGGACCACATGGTCGCGCCCGCCGCGAATCGTTTGGCCAGTGTGAACGCGGCGGCAGCCAAATCAGCGGCCAGCTCGGTGCCAAGCCCGCGCTCAATCGCCGTGGTACTCGTCACGACTCCGCCTCTTCCCGCGCGGTGAGCACCGAAATCACGGCCTGGCCCAGCGCCAGCCCGCCGTCATTGGGCGGCACCGTCTGATGCGTGAGTACCTCGAATCCCGCCTGCTGCAACCGTTGTCGACATGTTCGCAGTAGCAGAACATTCTGGAAAACCCCGCCGGTGAGGCCCACCAACCGCACCGGCCCGGCGACCATTGCGACCGCCTCGGCGACGGCGACCGCGACCGCCTGGTGGAATTCGGCGGCCAGCACTGCCGGTGGCACACCTGCACGCATGCTCGACACCATCGTCCGCAACATCTCAGCGGGGTCGATCACGGCGTCATTGCGTACCGGAAGTCGCAGCCTCGATCCCGCGTGGCCGGCGACCGAGTCGGCCAGCGCCTCGAGTTCGATGGCGGCCTGGCCTTCGTAGTCGATCCGGTGCCGCACGCCCAGGAGCGACGCGACCGCATCGAACAGCCGACCCATGCTCGAGCACGGCACGCAGCCGACATTGCTGTCCAATTGTGAACGTGTGAGCCGCAATTCGGCGGACGTAGCCGCGGCGACCGGGGGTAGATCCGGTGCCCACTCGATGCCGGCCATCCACAGCTGGGACAACGCCATTCGCCACGGATTGCGCACGGCTGCATCACCGCCGGGCAGCGGCGCCGGTAGCAAGTGGCCGACTCGCAGGAAGCGGTGACTGTCGGGCCCGAGCTTGAGAATCTCGCCGCCCCAGATCGTGTGATCGCAGCCGTAGCCGGTGCCGTCGAACGCGACTCCGATAACCGGCTGACCGATGCGTCCGTGCTCGGCCAGCAGCGACACCACGTGCGCGTGGTGGTGCTGCACGAGATCCAGCGGTCGATCGCCCGCGTGGCGTTCCGCCCAGCCGCGGGTGTGATATCCGGGATGCAGGTCCGCGGCCAATCGCGTTGGGTGGCAGCGGATTTCGCTGAGTTGACCCACCGTGCGCTCGAACGCTTCCAGCGTCTCCAGTGTCTCCATGTCGCCGATATGCCCGGACATGTATGCGCGTGCGCCGTCGGTGAGACAGAAGGTGTTCTTCAGTTCACCGCCGACGGCCAGCACTGACGGGCCGTCGCGGTCGAGATCCACGGGCAGTGGCGCGTACCCGCGGGATCGGCGGATCGGCAGTTCGCGGCCGTCGACAACGCGCACCACCGAATCGTCGCAGGGCACGTGGATCGGCCGGTCGTGGTCGAGGACCGCATCGCACAACGCTGGAAGGCGTTGGACGGCATCGTCTTCGGTGAAGCAGATGGGGTCGTCGGAGCGGTTGGCGCTGGTCAGCACGAGGGCGTCGGGTGCGGGGGCGTCGACGCCCGGGGCTGAGGCCAGCAGTAAGTGATGGATAGGCGAGTAGGGCAACATCAGCCCGATCAGCGGACTTCCCGGTGCGACGGCGTTGGCGATCGGCGCGTTCCGACGGCGCCGCAGCAGCGCGATGGGCCGGGCCGCACTCGAGAGCACCGCGGCTTCGGCGTGGTCGATGTGCGCGTAGCGTCGGGCCACATCGAGATCGCGGACCAGCACGGCAAACGGCTTGGCGCCCCGCGCTTTCCGGACCCGCAACGCGGTCACCACCGCATCGTCGTCGACCCGACAGGCCAGGTGATAGCCGCCGATGCCCTTGAGCGCGACCACGGCGCCCGCGGCCAGTGCCTGCTGCGTCGCTGCCAGCGCGGAATCCGAGCCCTCGACCCGCTCGGATTCCGTTGCGAACCACAGCGACGGCCCGCAGTCCGGGCAGGCGATCGGCTGCGCGTGGAAGCGACGGTTGGCCGGGTCGTGGTATTCGGCGGTGCAGCGTTCACACATCGGGAACGCGGACATCGTGGTGGTCGGGCGGTCGTAGGGCAGCGCACGGATGATGGTTAACCGGGGACCGCAGTTGGTGCACGTCACGAACGGGTGCCGGTAGCGGAGGTCGTTCGGATCGAACAACTCGGCGATACAGTCGTCGCAGACGGCGATGTCGGGCGGAATAGGCGTGCCGGCACCGTCGGCTTTCTCGCTCTCCACGATGCGAAAGATGTCGCCGCACAACCAATCAGGTCCGATATTCGCGACGGTGACAGCACTGATCGCAGCCAACGGCGGCGCCTCATCCCGCAGTCGCCGCCGAAATTCGTCGAGACGTGCGCCGGGTCCCTGCACTTCGAGGAAGACTGCGCCCGAATCGTTGCCGACGAATCCGGCCAGCTCGAGCTCGGTGGCGATCCGGTGAACGAACGGACGGAAACCGACTCCTTGGACGACACCGGTCACGGTGAACCGTTGTCGGATGTCGTCGGATCGCATCAGCGTGTCAGTCATTGTCGCGGCCCCGGCCCATCAGCTCGAGGCCGGCCATCGCCTGATCGGCGCCGGCCCGGTCGGTCTTCTCGACGACGAAACCCATGTGGATGATCACCCAGTCGCCGGGTGCGAACGTTTCCTCCGGCAGCATGCCGACATTGACGTTGCGTTGCTGCCCGGCAACGTCGACGAGCGCGAGTTGCCCGTCGTAGCCCTCGACCATCTCGACGACTTGGCCGGGTATGCCCAGACACATTGCTCAGCCCTGCCGTTCTACCGATGCCGCCGGTGATCGAGCCCGCAAACCCGCGACGATCTCTGCAACCGCCTGGACGGCCCGTGGCAGAGCGCCCGCGACGGCCTCCGTGAGGCCGATGCCTTCGTCGACGTTCCCGGCCTCGCAGCCGATCACGACCGTGTACGGCGGGCTGCCGCCCAGTGCCCTCAGGCTGGCGAACACTGCGGCGGGATCCATGCTGTGGGAATCCAGAACGGCTGTGGCCGAATCTGATTCATGGTCGGCCTCAAAGATGTGCACATCGCCCGGGCTGCCACGGCTGGGTATCGCGTCGACGATGACCAACGCGTCCCAGTCGTCAAGCAAGTCGTAGGCCAAGTGCATGCCGGCAATGCCGTAGTCGACGACCCGCACGCCTGAATCGTCCTGCTGGACAGGGACATGCCGGACCACCTCGGAGCCAAACCCGTCGTCACCGAGGAAGATATTGCCGATGCCGGCCACCAGGATGCGCACTGAAATCGGATCGTTCCGGCGACGCTACATGTGCCGAATCTTGAGATACCGCCGCGCATCCGGGAGGGATACCAGCCCTACCACGACTCCGGCCAGTGTGAACATCGCCAAGATACCGATGAACACCCATCCTACGATCGCCATGTCGAACTCCTTTCTGTAGTGATGCTTTCGAGTGGCTCAACTTCGTCGGGGGAGAAGTACAGGTAGCGGCCGTACCACTCGTGCAGGTCGGCCGCCGGATCGTCCTCGACGACGACGCCGACGTGCTGGTTGCCGTCGACGTCTTCGTGGACAGAGGTGACGCGAGCCGTCTTCTCCGCGAAGAACAGGTCTTGCGCGTCGGCGCGGCGCCCCGGATGCAGGCGCACTCGACTGCCCCGCGCTACTCGGACACCCTTCACCAACACCGCGTCGAGCCCGGGGTCTACGGCGTTGTCGGCCAGCGGATCCCACCAGTCAACGCCGTCGGGTATCTCCGGAATCAGACCCACGGGCTCCCGTGGATCACGCAGTGCTCCATGCAGCCGTGCCATCGCCTCGGGTGGCATGGACTCGCAGCGGTCGATGATCTGCGCGGCCCGCGGATCGGTCGCCCGGGCCTGTGCTTTCTCTTCGTCGGTCATCGTCATCACGCGCAAGGTCAGAATCTCGTCGATCTCGGTGCAGTCGTACAGCGCGGTTTCGCTCTGTTCGGCGATCTCGGGGTGGTCGTACAGGATGATCGGGGAGATCAGCAGCAGATCCCCGGCGCCCGGCGCGCCGGCCAGCACTGGGAAACAGCGGTGCTGGCCGCATCGGGACACCGCGTCGGCTGCGGGCAACGGCGGTTCGAGGAGCGAAACAAACTCGCCGCCAATGGCTTCAGCGATGACGTGGGTGCCGATCAGGGATCGCGCGATCGCATCGTCTTTGTCGGCAGCGCGAGGGCCGGTGTTGGCGACGCGCAACGAGACCCGGTGCAGCGCACCGTCCGGCTCGACGTTCACGGTCACCGCGGCGCTCACCTCCCGCCGGTCCCGGACCAGCCGACCGCCCTCGACGGGTTCGATGTCAGTGGCCGCGGCGGCAACCAGCGGCAGCGTCCAGGACTGGGCGGGATGGCCGACGGCAAAGGGGCCGAAAGACTGTTCATACTCGACCGCTTCGTCCCACTCCAGCCACGAACCGGTTGGCGTGCTCAGTTCCTCGACGGGTTCGAAGCTCCCGCAGCCGATGTCGCGCTCGGGACGGCGGTGCTGCAGTTGCAGAAAGCGCACCATCAGGGTGATCGCCTGCGCTCCGTCGACGAGAAACTGCGCCGCAATGGTGTCGTCCTCGCCGATTCCGGCCTCGGCCGCGCCCGCAGGACTCACAACGCCCCACTGCCAACGTGATTGGTTCCTGCTCGACGTCGCGCGGTAGGGGTAGAGCAGGTAACCCTCGTACAGGACCGCGTCGGCGACGGCGCGCGCCCGGTCCCAGTTCGCGGTCATCGGACCTCCTCGCGAGCCTGGGCGAGCAGCTCGGTGACGGCGTCGTCCAGACCCAAGTGTCCGCGGACCGATTTGTAGGAGTTCAGAGCTGCCAGCGTGTCGTGGCTCAACCGCACCCAGCCGCTGCCTGGGTAGTGCTGTCGGATCAGATCCCGCCATACCGACACCGGCATGTCGTAGCGATCCTCGCAGTCCCACGGTATTTGCTGGACTGAAAACCCATGCCCACCGGCCATGAATATCGTTCCGCTGAACAAGAACTGGAGCGGGACGGCGCCGTCGCGCAACGCGTGCAGATATTTGGCCGTCGTCACCTCGAAGTCGTACGTGCACTCCAGGGGGATCGCGGCTTCGGTGGTGCCGGTGAATCCCTGGACCATCGCCGCACAGTGCTGCCATAAGAACGTGTGCTGGGTGGTTCCCCAACGTTCCCGCGGTCCGAACAAATCGGTCAGTCCGGCGGCCTCGTCATCGGAATAGCCCCGCCGCAAGGGGTCGATGCGGACCTGACATCGCAGGGCGATCGCGTGCACCGGCTGGGCACCGGGAACCGAAACGCCGATGCGCGCGGTGAGTGCCGGCGTGACGGCATAGGGCTCGGGCGTGACATCGATGACGGTGAAGGAGGTGCCCGGGGTGGTCATAGTCGTTGCTCCACACTGCGTTCAGCGAGTGCAGTGAAGAAATCCGCGATGAACTCGCGCGTCTCTTGTCCACCGTCGAAGCCACGCCACCGCGTCCGAAGCCCGCCGACGAACTCGTAGCAGGCGTCAATCGGGACCAGGTAGCAATCGGGTTGTTCGTCCTCGGCATCATCGCGTATTCGCACAAGCAGCGCCTCGACATCGTCGACGACCAGGCCCACCCTGGGGTCGGCTGCGCTGATCGCGTTCCAGGCGTCGAGGTCGAGCTCGGATTCCGTTGCCCCCGCCGGTCCCGGGTAGAACCCGACAGTGCGATCGAGTGCCGAGTTGCGGAAGAAGAACGCCAGACCGACCGGAATCTGCAACATCTCCCAGCTACGGCGATCGAGCGCGAAGTCCGGGAAGGCCAGATACCGGTCCGGGACCGCCCGAAATCGCAGCTGTGCATTGCTGTCGGTGAACAGTAGATAGCAGCCGCGGCACACGCACATCAGTTGGCGGCCCGCGACATTGACCACGTGCTGGTGTTCGTCGGCGATGGCTTCGGAGCACATCTCGCACCGTTCGCCGGCCGGTTGTGGGGCGCGCCGGGTGCTGGTGATGCGGGCCAGAACGTCGTACGGGGTAGTCATACCGCCGCGCCCATCGGCTCGGCCGACACCGCGAGAGACAGTACGTCATCGCGCACCAGCAGCGGGATGGGATCGAGATGGCGCTCGGAGCCCTCATCCAGGCTCGCGCCGGCGTGTACGACGTCGAAATGAGCGTGACAGCGGGGACAACGCAGCACCGGATCGCCACCTGCGGCTCGTCGGTGCAGCGCGGCGCCAGCCAGAGATCCATCGCAGGCCGGGCAGTGATCACGGTAGGCGTACAACCGGTCGCCGACCCGACAGGCCAGCACCACGACGCCACCGACCGAGAAGCCGCCGACTTCGCCGGGAGCCAGGTCAGCCAGTTCGGGCACCTGATGCCAGGCGGCCCCGCTGCTGGGCTGCGCCCTGGCATGAACCTGAGCTAACAGCGATTCCGCGGGAATCACCGTTGGCGACGCGGCCGCCCCGGTTTCGGGAGTCACCAGTTGAATCGATGAAATCTCCGGTGCGGCAGCCCGAATCGCATCCTCGACAGCAAGCTCGAGCGTTACCGCCGATGACGGGCAACTCTTGCAGCTGCCGGCGAACTGCAGCTGCACGGTGTCGTCGACGATATCCAGTAGATGCACATCGCCACCGTGCGAGCCAAGATACGGCCGGACCTGGTCGAGGGCATCCGATACCCGGCGATGGACGTCGTGCGGGTGCAGGCCGTGGACGAGCAGCAGGCTGGCCACCAAGTCGTCGGCAACCAGCCGGTCCACCATGCCGGCGTCCGCCTGATCACCGACGGTGGCCATAATCCGCGCCAGGCCCGCACCATATAGCTCGACTACCTCGCCGACCAACTGCTCGGCGCGCTCCCGTGCGGCCGTCCCGCCTGCCGACGTCGCATCCAGCAGCGTCTGGATCCGATCGCCCGCAGAGCGCCACTGCGCTTCCCCCTCCAACTCCTCCGGGCGATCAGCCATGCATCACTCCCCAGTCGCCGCTTGCGTCGGTGAATGCAGCCGCTCCAGTGTTTTTCCCTTGCCCAGATACATATGCACACCACAGGGCAAGCAGGGGTCGAAGCTACGCACCGTTCGCATGATGTCGATGCCCTTGAAGTGCTCCCGGTCGTTCTCCTCAAAGATCGGCTGCCCTTGCACCGCGTCCTCGTAAGGTCCTGGCGTGCCAAAGCTGTCGCGCGGGTTGGCATTCCACGGGGTGGGTGGGTACGGGTGATAGTTCGCGATCTTGCCGTCCCGTATCACCATGTGGTGGCTCAGCACTCCACGCACGGCCTCGGTGAAGCCGCAGCCGATGCCGTCCTTGGGCACGTCGAACTTCTCCCAGGTCTTGGTGCGGCCGGCCCGGATTTCGACGAGTGCCTTCTCCGCGAAGTGCAGCGCGCATGCCGCCGCGTAGGCCTGGAAGTACGTGCGCGCCCGGTCGCGCTCGATCGTGTTGCTGCCGTGTTCGGGGATCTTCCACTCGAACTCGACCGGACCTTTCAGGACGGTTTTGGGCAGATTGATCTGCACGGAATGGCCGGTCGCCTTGACATAGCCGATGTCGACCAGGCCGGCCAGCGCGGTCGACCACAGCCGGGCCAGCGGGCCGCCGCCCGTGTCCAGAGCCAGATGATCCTTGCCGTCGAACCAGCGCGGCGACATCACCCAGCTGTAGTTGCCGCCGTCCATGTCCCGCTTCTGCGGGTGCGGGTTGGTGTGCTGGTTCCAGGGATGGCGCCGGTCCACCGGGTTACCTAGGGGGTCGGTCTTGACGAACATCTCCTGTTCATTCCAGTCGTCGTAATACGAACTCCCCAAGAGGATCCGGATACCCAGGTTGATGTCGACCAGTGAGTGTGTCACCAGCTTGCCGTCGACGACCACACCGGGAGTGACGAACATCGCGTTGCCCCAGCGCTCCATGTCCTTGTACTCGAAGTTGCACACATCGGGGTCCTGGAACGAGCCCCAGCAGCCCAACAGGGTGCGGCGCAGACCGACCTTCTCGTAACCGGGCAGTGCCTCGTAGAAGAAGTCGAAGAGATCGTCGTGCATGGGCACGACCTTCTTCATGAACTCGACATAGCGCATCAGCCGCGTGATGTAGTCGGTCATCAGCTGAATGGTCGCGACCGTGCCGACCCCGCCGGGATACAGCGTGGACGGGTGCACGTGGCGACCCTCCATGAGGCAGAACATCTCTCGCGTCCAACGACTGACCGCAAGCGCCTCGCGGTAGAACTCCCCGCTGAACGGGTTCAGCGACCGCATGATGTCGGCGATGGTCTTGTACCCGTGTTCGCCGGCATGCGGAGCCTGGGTGTTCTCGGCTTTGGCCAGCACACCCGGATTGGTCTCGGCGACCATCCTTTCGCAGAAGTCCACGCCGACCAGGTTTTCCTGAAAGATGTTGTGGTCGAACATGTACTCGGCGGCCTCGCCGAGGTTGACGATCCACTCACCCAGAGGCGGCGGTTTGACCCCGTAGGCCATGTTCTGCGCGTAACAGGAACAGGTGGCGTGGTTGTCTCCGCAGATACCGCAGATGCGGCTGGTGATGAAGTGCGCGTCGCGAGGATCCTTGCCCTTCATGAAAATCGAGTAGCCGCGGAAGATGGACGACGTGCTGTGACACTCGACCACTTCCCGGTTCTCGAAGTCGATCTTGGTGTAGATGCCGAGGCTGCCCACGATCCGGGTGATCGGATCCCAGGCCATTTCGACTAATTGGCCGGGCTCGCGCTTCGCGTGGGACGGCTCGGGGATGATCGTTGTCATCGAACTTAGCTCCCTATCTTCAGCTGAGAAGTCGTGTCCCGCCCTACCAGGTGCGGTGTGCGCCCGTGGTGAGTTTGTCCCCCTTGTGTCGCCAGCGCGGTTCCTTGTCGAGCGTGCGGTTGGTGACGCCGCGCAGGCTGCGGATCACCGAGCCGTACAGTCCCGATGCGGTGGTGGAAACCTTGCCGCCCGGCGGCTCGTCCATGAACGGCATGAACTTGTCCGGGAAGCCGGGCATGGTGCATCCGATGCAGATTCCGCCGACATTCGGGCAGCCGCCGATGCCGTTGATCCAGCCTCGTTTGGGCACGTTGCATTTGACTACCGGGCCCCAGCAGCCAAGTTTGACAATGCATTTCGGCGATCCGTACTCGGTGGCGAAGTCGCCCTGCTCGTAGTAGCCGGCCCGGTCACAACCCTCGTGCACGGTGTTGCCGAAGAGCCATTGCGGGCGCAGCGCGTCGTCGAGCGGAATCATCGGTGCTTGCCCCGTCGCCATGTAGAGCAGGTAGGTCAGCGTCTCCGACAGGTTGTCCGGGTGGATCGGGCAACCCGGGACACAGACGATCGGGATCCCGGCTTTGCTCTTCCATTCCCAGCCGAGGTAGTCCGGTACGCCCATTGCGCCGGTTGGGTTACCGGCCATTGCGTGGATGCCGCCGTAGGTGGCGCAGGTGCCCACCGCGACAACCGCCGTCGCTTTCGGGGTCAGCCGGTCGAGCCACTCACTGGTCGTCATCGGCTGCCCGGTAGCCGGGTTATTGCCGAAGCCGCACCAGTACCCCTCGTTCTTGATCGCCTCGTTGGGAATCGAACCTTCCACGACGAGCACGAACGGCTCGAGCTCACCACGGTCGGCCTTGAAGAACCATTCGAGGAAATCGTCTGCCCCGCCGGTGGGGCCGCACTCGAAGTCGATCAGCGGCCAGTGCACGGCGATTTTGGGCAGACCGGGGAGTGCGCCCAGCGCAATCTCCTCGATACTGGGTTGGGTGGCGGCAGTCAGCGCCACCGAATCGCCATCGCAACTCAGGCCCGCGTTGATCCACAGGACGTGGATCAATGTTTCTTCCGCTTTGACTGCTGCTTCCGTTGGCATAGCGCAGCTTTCCGGGCCCGGGCTAAAGGTCCCTCACGCCGCTGGAGTCGACGATCGGCCCGCTTACGCGGCGCGTGGTTCTGGGTTTACTCTCGCCGAACTACCTTGTCAACGAAGTTCTGGCAAATCCGGAGACTCCGTACGGGATTCCGGATTCGTGGCTGTTTTCATCCAGCTCCGGCGTAGTGTTAGCGCTCGACCGCCGTCTTCGGCCGCGGTAATCAACGCATACCTTGCGTCTTGCGAATCAGTTGCAAGTGTTGGCACCCAAGCGATTACCCACCGACATTCACTCGCGCTCTGGAGAGCGCGCCGCCAACTTCTCAGGTCGCTGTGCCTGCCATGAACTGTCGCAGCCAGCCGAACCAATCGGCCATGCCGACACCTGTGCGTGCACTCACTGGCAAAATCGTCGCCGCCGCGTTGACCTCGCGAACACGGGCGACATACGCATCGACGTCGACATCCAAGTACGGCACCAGATCGATCTTGTTGAGCAGCACCACGTCTACGGCGCGGAACATCACCGGATACTTCAGTGGTTTGTCGTCACCTTCGGTTACCGAATACACCATCGCTTTCGCGTGCTCGCCGACGTCAAACTCGGCTGGGCACACCAGATTCCCGACGTTTTCGACGATCACCAAGTCGAGGCTGGCCAGATCCAGCCCTTGCAACGCGCGGTTGACCATGGGTGCGTCCAGGTGGCATTCGCCGCCAAACCCGTTGCCGGTGTTCAGCAGAGAAATCTGGGCGCCCCGGCCTCCGAGTTTGGCGGCATCGAGATCGGTGGCGATATCTCCTTCGATCACCCCGAGGGCGACCTCGCCGGCGAATTCGTCGAGCGTGGCTTGGAGCACGGTCGTCTTGCCGGAGCCCGGTGAGCTCATCAAGTTCAGAGCGCGAACACCGTTGCTCTCGAATGCTTTTCGGTTGTAGTCGGCACGGACGTCGTTCTCGGCGAAGATCGCCTCTAGCACGTCGATCCGCTGCGAGCCGGTGTGATAGCCGCTGTGATCGCCGTGGTCGTGGTCGTGGTCGTGGTCGTGGTCGTGGAGGTGATCGCCGTGCTCGTGCGTATGCGCGGTGCCGTCGTCGTGCCGATGAAATCTACCCATCGCCAATACCTTTCATGAGACCTCCAGTGACGTCACCAAGAACTCGTCGCCGCGAAGCACCTTGACGTCGGCGCTCCCGCATTGCGCACACAGCAACGACCACTGCGACGTGATCGTCGATTGCTGACCGCACGAGCGGCAGCTCACCTCGGCGGTGACGAATTCGAGCTCTAACTCGGCTTCGGGCATGTCCTCGTAATCACGCAGGAGCGTCCAGCAGAACGACAGCGACTCGGGGACCACCTGCCGGAGCGCGCCGATCCGCACGCGCACCACGTCGACGTGGCGTCCTGCGGCATACGGCCGGACCACACCGGCGATCGCTTCGCACAATGACAACTCATGCACAGCCGATCACCGCCATGTCCTCGGAGCCCTGTGACCTGAGAGGCCCATGAGCACTGTTCTACACCGCGCGGGCTGTCGGGGGAGCGAAGCCGACCAGACTGATCGACAGCCGCCGCCCACTGTTGTGACCAATCTCAATCGCGGAATGTGACGGACGCCATTGCCGGCCGCGACCGGTACCGCACACCCTGTTAGCTCGATATTTTTCTGCAGGGGGCAACGATGGCTGTCGAGTCTGATCGTCTGACGTTCGCGCACGACCTGACCCTTGATGAGGCACGCCGGCGAGCGGCGATCCTCGAGGCGATCGGGGAGGACTGGGACCCAGTAGCAGTGCTGGCCGAGGAGGATCGCGCCTACGCGATGCTCTACTCCGGCCTGGATGACGAACAGCAGCAAATTTACGACGATCTGGTGGCCGCAGGCGTGCTTCCGGAACAGGCGGCCGGCCGTGTTGCCGATTGATCCCACCGCTGATCGCAGTCGTCGCGCCTGGTTCGGCTGCCCGCAGTGCAATCACGGCGTCGGTTGCGCCGAATGCCGGATCAACCGCAACTGTGATGCCCACTGGCAGTTCCTGCTGAGTAATCAGGGATGGCTGCTGCACCTGCAATGCCCTGACTGCGGTCACCTGTGGTCGGTCGACAGCAGGCCTGGCGGTCGATCGGAAACCAGTGCCGCCTGACCGGCTCCGGCCGGGCTTCGACGTCAGTCTGACAACCCCAGTAGCGCGTTCTCGACCACTTCCGGCAACGCCGGGTGAATCCAATACTGGCCGCGCGCCATCTTGTCCACGGTCAGGCCGAAGGTCATCGCCTGAATCAACGGCTGGATGATCGACGAGGCCTGCTGGCCCATGATGTGCGCACCGAGCAGCCGACCGGTCGCGGAGTCCGAGATCAGCTTCACGATGCCGGCGGTGTCCTCGATCGCCCAGCCGTAGGCCACATCGGCATAGTCCTGGATCTTGCAGGACACGTCGTAACCCTGTGCCACAGCTTCGTTCTCGGTCAGCCCGACGTAAGCGATCTGCGGATCGGTGAACACCGCCGCGGGGACGTAGCGGTGGTCGGTGGCGACCATCGCTTCGGTGTTGTCCCACTCGCATAGCAGGTTGTGCTGCACGACACGCGCCTCGTGGTTGGCGACGTGCTTGAGCTCATACGGCGACGACGCGTCGCCGAGCGCGAAAACGTTACGGGCCGAAGTCCTTTGGTATTCGTCGACGACAACTCGCCGATCGTCGAGGTCGATACCGGCCTTCTCGGCATCCAGCTGATCGCCGTTGGACCGCCGGCCGGTGGCCACCAGCACAGCATCGGCCTGCAGTTCTGAGCCGTCGTCGAGTTCCAGCACGATGCCGGCGGGGTTCTCGTGCGAGCCGAGAATGTTGCGGTGGCCGCGTACTTCCCACTTGCTCGACGCGATATGGGTGAACCTCCGCGACAGCGTGTCGTCGAGATGCCTCAGCAATGACCCGCCCCGGATCAGCATCGTAATCCGCACCCCGAGCGCGGAGAAGACGTGGGCGAATTCGCACGCCACGAAGCCGCCGCCGACGATCACCAGATGTTCTGGTAGCTCGGGGATTCGCATGATGTCGTCGCTGGTGTAGTAGTGCACTCCGCAGTCCAGGATTGCGGGCGGAACCTCCGCTCGTGCGCCCGCGGCGATCACTACTCGTTCGGCGGTGAACTCCTCGCCGCCGTCGGTCCGCAGCAGATAGCGACCGTCGTCCTGCACGGCGCCGAAACGGGTATGCGTGTCATAGACGTCGACGTTAGGCTGGGCGCGCCGATAGTCCTCGCCGCCGATCGCGATCGGGTCGATGCGGCCGAACACGCGCGAGACGATGTCGTCCCACCGCACCCGATCGATGTGCGCGTCAATGCCGTAACGCGACGCGTTGCGGATCGTCTCGGCAACCTCGGCGGCGTAGACGAACATCTTGGTCGGAATGCAGCCGACGTTGAGGCACGTGCCGCCGAAGGTTCCCTGCTCGCAGATCGCCACCCGCTTCCTCGCGTAACGGTCGCTGAGAATGCTGTTGCCGGAACCTGTTCCGATGATCGCGAGATCGTAGCTTTCCATCCGGGAGCCCTTCAGCCGTTGTGGGATGCGACGTCGGAGTCCGCGCCCAGGTAGTCGTTCAACCAGGTGTCCAGCTGCTGGTAGGCAACCTCCCGCGGCTGCGGCATCGACAAGAACACGTCGTGCTTGGCATCGGCCACCGGAACGATAGTGCTGCGGTTGCCGACGCAACCTGCCCAGCGCGCAATGTGTTTCACGTCGAGAACCGCGTCACCGCACTGCAATGCCACCGGGTCCGCGGCCTCGGTCACGCTATGATCCGAGCGCAGGATCAAGTTGGGCACCCCGACGTCGAGTCCGCGATGTAGCCGGGCCTGGCCACGCCGCACCGCGGACAGCCAACCGAAGGTGATGGGGAAGCCGCCCAACGGTTTCCACGTCAGGTCATAGTCGAACTCGCCGTGGTAGTCGCGGTGCAGGCTGGCGCCGTACCCGCCACCACTCTCATTCGGCGCGCGGGCGACCCGCTTGTCGCCGAACCGGGCGATCGCGCCGATTAGTGCCGCCGTCGCCGTCCAGCGCAGCGCCATCGGGCCGGGCAGGTCCAGGAACGGGCTGTTGAGCACCAGCCCGGCCACCCGGTTGCGGTCGACAGCGCCGCGCCGTCGCATCCGGTCCAGCCACAGCGAGACGATCAGTCCGCCGGCGGAATGGCCGTACACCAGCACCCGCCCTGAACCGGTTTCCCCATTGATCAGTCGCAGCGCGCGGTCGAGCTCGGCGTCGTAGCGCGCCAGGTCGCTGGTGAAGTGCGGGGTCTGACCGGTCCGCGACGACCGACCACACTTGCGCAGATCCAGTGCGTAGAAGCCGAAGCCGCGGTCGGCGAAATGATCGGCCAGCGCGGTGTGGAAGAAGTAGTCGGTGTAGCCGTGCACGGCCAGAACGGCGTCGGCGCCAGGTCGGGCGTCCCCGCGCCGCAGCAGCGTGGCATCGATGGCGCCCTCACCATCGGGGTCCTCGCCCAAGGGGATGGTGAGCTGCCTGTAGCCGGGCAAGACGTCGGGCTGCCAGCCAGTCACGGACGCCAGCTTAAGGCGTGCGGTCGACGGCTATCGCTGGCCCGGGTAGGGCACAGCCTCGATGACGCCGCCGCCGTTGAGGGGCGGCCCCAGCAACGGGGTCGACGTGCCGGCAGCCGGGTCGTACTTGAACAGCGCCTGGCCGCCGCCGCACCCTGCCCTGCCTTGCACGACGAGATAGCCTCCGTTGTAACCGATCACGCGGACGCTGCTGCGCGGATCCACGTCGGGAACCGACACCCTGGTCGTCGTCCCGCCGACGGCGCTGAGCTTGCCCAGGTATTCGCTGCCGCACGCGCCGGCGACTTGCACGAACGTCTCCGCCGGTAGCTGCCATGCGTTCATGTCGCCGTAGTCCGGGCCCTGCCCGCTGAGCGGTGCGGTCAATGCGGTCGGCGCCTCGCCGCTGATCGGGACCAACCACAGGCGTGCCAGTCCGGTGTCGTCGCAGCTGGTGACGACCACCGTGGATGCGGTGTCCCACCACCGCGTCGGCGCGCAATTCTTCGCCCCCGCTATCGGCAGTGCCTTGCCTGCGGTCCCGTCGTTGCCGATGACGCTCAGCCCGGAGGCGACACCCAGCACCAGCTGGGTGCCATCCGGGGTCGAGAGGTAGGAGCCCTGGAAGTCCTTCTCGACTGGATACGTCAACTCCGGCTTTCCGGCGAGGTCGACCCTCTTGAGCCACGCCGATTCGGCGTCGTTCGATTTGGCCAGCAAGACCGCCTTACCTTCGGGGCGGGAGTAGCGAGGGACGACGTCGAAGCCGCTGGAAGCGTTGTCGACGGTAAACGAGGCTTGCGCGCCGCTGCGCAGATCAACTGTGGTGATCGTGTACGTGCTCGAGGCGGCCGGCGTATACGCGGAGAAAAGGGCGTGGGATCCGTCGCCCGACCAGTCTGCCAACCTCGCGCTCGGACCCTGGCCCGGCGGCGGGAAGGTGGTGATCGGGTAGCGCCCTCCTGCCGGGTCGACCAGATACAACGTCGTGGTCGCCGTCTGGAGTGTCGGCTGGCCCGGCGGAGGTGGCCCTGCCGATCGGCCGGGAACCGGGCTCCAGGTGGCGAGCAGCCAACCGGGACCAACCTGCGTCCACGGGATGGTGTTGATGGCGGCCTCGACACCGTGCGCCGCTGCCTGAGCAGCTGTCGGCGAGGTCGCGGAACCAGGCGAGACCCCGTGCGCCGGGTCCGCACTATTCGATGAGGAACATCCGGCCAACAGAGTGGCCGCGAATGCGACTGCGAACGCCCGATTTCGCCAGGTCATGGCGCAAAGCGTGCCAGACTGCGGCGGAATCCGTGGCATGAATCTCGCAGATCAGCGACTTGGATCCGGCCGGGATAACCTGACGTTCGGTACAGCAACTCGATCGCAGAGGACGAACAGCTCGGTGTCAGACCCGCGGACTGGGACAACCCCGAAGGTCGACGTCGCTCTGGTCGGGACCGGGATCATGAGCGCGACACTGAGCGCGCTGCTGCGACGGCTCGAACCGGACTGGTCGATCATCATCGTCGAGCGACTCGACGGGGCGGCAGCCGAAAGCAGCGCGCCGTGGAACAATGCCGGCACCGGACACGCCGGGCTGTGCGAGCTGTTCTACACGCCGCAATTGCCGGACGGGTCGATCGACATCACCAAGGCGGTGCGGGTCAGCGAGCAGTTCCAGATCACCCGTCAGTTCTGGGCCTACGCCGCCGAGAACGGCATGGTGTCCGATGTTCGCGGCTTCCTGAATCCGGTGCCGCACGTCAGCTTCGTACAGGGCGTGCGACGCGTCGACTACTTGCGCCGCCGCTGTGCGGCGCTGGCCGGTAATCCACTGTTCGCCCGCACCGAATGGGTCGAGGGCGCCGAGGAATTCGCGCGTCGACTGCCCTACATGGCCGCCCAGCGTGACTTCGCGGAACCGGTCGCACTGAATTGGGCCGACGAGGGGACTGACGTCGACTTCGGTGCGCTGTCGAGGCAGCTGATCGGCTACGGCGTGCGCAACGGCACCGTCGCGATGTTCGGTCACGAGGTCCGCAATCTGTCCCGTCAACGAGACGGCACCTGGACGCTCACGATCCGCAATCGGCGCACCAACGAAAGCCCCAGGCTCAACGCCAGATTCGTGTTCGTCGGCGCAGGTGGGCAGGCGCTGCCGCTGCTGCAGAAGTCCGGCATCAAGGAGGCCAGGGGGTTTGGCGGCTTCCCGGTCGGCGGACGATTCCTGCGCAGTGCCAATCCCGCGATCACCGCGGCGCACCACGCCAAGGTGTACGGCCTACCGGAACCGGGCGTACCGGGAATGACGGCGGCACACCTGGACACCCGGATCGTCAACAACAAGCCGTGGCTGCTGTTCGGGCCGTTCGCGGGGTGGTCACCGAGATTCCTCAAACACGGCCGGCCCAGCGATCTGCCGCGATCGGTGAAGCCGAGCAACCTGACGACCGTGCTGGGCGCGGGCATTGGCCAACTGGACCTTGTCCGCTACCTGATCGGCCAACTACGGCTGTCGCAGCCCGCCCGGGTCGAGGCGCTCCGCGAATTCGCCCCCAGCGCAGTCGATTCCGATTGGGAGCTGACGACGGCAGGCCAGCGGGTGCAGGTCATCCGAGGAGACAAGCGCAGGGGTGGTGTGCTCGAATTCGACACCACCGTGCTCGCTGCCGCTGACGGCAGCATCGCCGGTCTGCTCGGCGCGTCACCGGGAGCCTCGACCGCGGTGTCGGCGATGCTCGATGTGCTGCAGCGCTGCTTTCCCGATCGATACCAAGCCTGGCTGCCCACCCTCAAAGACATGGTGCCGTCGCTGGGCGCGACCTTGTCCGACGAGCCGACGCTGTTCGAAGAACTGCGGGCGTGGACCACCAAGGCGCTGCAACTGGAGGACGCATCATGACCGTTGCCCTACGCCGCTCCTGGGCCCAAGACCTGGACGGTCCAACGCTGTACGCGCTACTCAAGCTTCGGGTCGAGGTCTTCGTGGTCGAGCAGGCCTGCCCGTATCCCGAACTCGACGGTCGCGACCTGCTCCCCGAAACCCGGCACTTCTGGCTGGAAACACCCGACGGCGACGTCATCTGCACGCTGCGGTTGATGGAGGAGCATGCCGGCGGCAAGGCCTTCCGGCTCGGGCGGCTGTGCACCAAGCGCAGCGCGCGTGGCGAGGGCCACACCACCCGGCTGCTCCGTGCCGCGCTTGCTGAAGTCGGCGACTATCCGTGCCGGATCAACGCTCAGGTATATCTAGCAGACATGTACGCGCAGCACGGCTTCGTCCGCGACGGTGACGACTTTGTCGACGACGGCGTTCCGCACGTGCCGATGCTGCGGCCAGGTTTTCACTCCCAGCAGGGAAACGGGCCGATTTGACCACGCCGGAATACGCCTACCTGGTAGGTCTGCGGCTGACCGGAAAGAAAGTCGTCGTGGTCGGCGGCGGCAGCGTCGCTCAGCGCCGGCTCCCGTTGCTGTTGGCCAGCGGCGCAGATATTCACGTCATCGCCCGTCGTGCGACCCCCGCGGTCGAGGCGATGGACGGAATCACCCTGTCGCTGCGTGACTACTCCGACGGCGACCTGGCGGGTGCGTGGTACGCGATCGCCGCCACCGACGACGCGCAGGTCAACTCGGCGGTGGTGGCGGAGGCCGAGCGCAACCGAATCTTCTGTGTCCGCGCCGATATCGCGGTCGAGGGCACCGCCGTGACACCGGCGACGTTCGAGTACGCGGGCCTGTCGGTGGGTGTGCTGGCCGGCGGCGAACATCGTCGCTCGGCGGCCATTCGCTCGGCCATCCGCGAGGCGCTGCAGCGAGGGGCTATCTCCCCAGAAAGGTTTGAGAGCAGCGACGTGGTCCGCGGCGGCGTGGCGCTGGTCGGGGGAGGACCGGGCGATCCGGAGCTGATCACCGTCCGGGGCCGACGCCTCCTCGCGCAGGCGGATGTCGTGGTCGCCGACCGGCTGGCGCCGCCGGAACTGCTCGCCGAGCTCCCGCCGAGCGTCGAGGTGATCGACGCGGCCAAGATCCCGTACGGACGGTCGATGGCCCAGGACGCCATCAACACGGTGATGATCGAGCGGGCCAAGGCCGGGCAATTCGTGGTGCGACTCAAGGGCGGCGACCCGTTCGTGTTCGCCCGCGGCTATGAAGAGGTGGTTGCCTGCGTCGACGCTGGTATCCCCGTGACGGTCGTGCCTGGTGTGACAAGTGCCATAGCAGTGCCCGCATCGGCGGGAGTTCCCGTCACGCACCGTTCGATCAACCACGAATTCGTGGTGGTCAGCGGCCATGTCGCGCCCGGACATCCCGAATCGTTAGTGAATTGGGATGCATTAGCAGCAATGTCCGGAACCATTGTTTTGCTGATGGCCGTGGAGCGCATCGAACTCTTCGCCGAAGTGCTATTAAAGGGCGGCCGACCTGCGGATACGCCGGTTTTGATCGTGCAGCAGGGGACGACGGCGGCTCAGCACAGTTTGCGGGCCACGCTGGCGGACGCGCCGGAAAGAATCCGCTCGGAGGGCATTCGACCTCCTGCGATCATTGTTATCGGCTCTGTGGCGGCCTTCGGGATTTAAAAGATCCCTAAGATTACTGTAGGGTAAGTTCTTATGACGGCTCTCAACGATGCAGAGCGGGCTGTCCATCGTTGGACAACTGAACCCTCGAAGCGAGAAGTTCATATGCCCCCAGTGCACCCAGAAAAGACCGCCGAAGAGACGACTGCCAAGGCGCCGCCCTGGCTGCCGACGCGGCGGTTCTTCTCCGCGATCATCGCCATTGCCGGTATGCAGCTGATGGCGACCATGGACGGCACCATCGCGATCGTCGCCCTTCCCAAGATCCAGAATGAGCTGGCCCTTTCTGACGCCGGCCGCAGCTGGGTCATCACCGCCTACGTATTGACCTTCGGCGGTCTGATGCTGCTCGGTGGCCGCCTCGGCGACACCATCGGCCGCAAACGGACCTTTATCGTCGGCGTCACGCTGTTCACCATCGCGTCGGCGTTGTGCGGCATCGCCTGGGACGACGTCACGCTGGTGATCGCCCGGCTGCTGCAGGGTGTTGGCGCCGCGATCGCCGCGCCAACCGGCTTGGCGCTGGTCGCCACCACATTCGCCAAGGGACCGGCGCGTAACGCAGCCACCGCGGTGTTCGGCGCCATGACCGGCATCGGCTCAGTGATGGGTCTGGTCGTCGGTGGGGCGCTCACCGAGGTGTCCTGGCGGTTGGCTTTCCTGGTGAACGTGCCGATCGGGCTGATGATGATCTACCTGGCCCGCAAGACGCTGCGCGAGACCAGCCGCGAGCGGATGAAGCTGGATGCTGCTGGCGCTGTGCTGGCCACACTGGGTTGTACGGCTGCCGTCTTCGCCTTCTCGATTGGTCCCGAAGCGGGCTGGATCTCGTTGCCGACGTTGGGTTCGGCCGTCGTGGCGTTCATCGCCCTCGTCGCGTTCGCCTTCGTGGAGCGTTCCGCCGAGAACCCCGTCGTGCCGTTCAACCTGTTCTTCGACCGCAACCGGCTGGCCACATTCGCGGCGATCTTCATGGCGGGCGGCGTGTTGTTCACCGTGACCGTGCTGGTCGCTCTCTACGTGCAGGACATCATGGGCTACAGCGCCCTGCGCGCCGGTCTCGGCTTCATCCCATTCGCCATCGCGATGGGCATCGGACTGGGCGGTTCGTCGCAACTGGTGTCGCGTTTCCAACCGCGAGTCATCGTCATCGCCGGTGGGGCGCTGGTGGTCGGCGCGATGGTGTACGGATCGACGTTCAACGGCGCGATGCCGTACTTCCCGAACCTGATCGTTCCGGTCGTCATCGCCGGTATCGGCATCGGCATGATCGTCGTCCCGGTGGCGCTGTCGGCGATCGCGGGTGTCGGCTTCGACAAGATCGGTCCGACGTCGGCGATCGCGTTGATGCTGCAGAACCTGGGTGGGCCGGTGGTGCTCGCCGTCATCCAGGCCGTCATCACGTCGCGCACGCTCTACCTGGGCGGCACCAACGGCCCCGTCAAGTACATGACCAAGCCTGAATTGCACGCGCTGGACCAGGGTTACACCTACGGGCTGTTGTGGGTGGCCGGCGTCGCCGTCTTTGTCGGCGTGGTGTCGCTGTTCATCGGCTACAGCGCCGAGCAGGTCGCCCACGCCCAGGAAGTCAAAGACGCGATCGACGCCGGCGAGCTCTAGCTCCAGCGTCGCCACACAGAAGCCACGGCTGTCATCCTCTTGCGGATCGCAGCCGTGGTTGCTGTTTAACGGTTACTACTTACGCCCAGTTAGGCTTGCGCGCTGTGATCACCCGGATGTCCGAGCTGTTCCTGCGCACACTGCGCGACGACCCCGCTGAAGCCGAAGTCGCCAGCCACAAACTGTTGATCCGCGCCGGCTACGTCCGGCCGATCGCGCCCGGCCTCTACAGCTGGTTGCCACTCGGCCTGCGGGTGCTGCGAAACATCGAGCGAGTGGTCCGGGAAGAGATGAACGCCATCGGCGGGCAGGAGATCCTGTTCCCGGCCCTGCTGCCGCGCGCGCCGTACGAGACGACGAACCGATGGACCGAATACGGCGACGGTATTTTTCGGCTGCAAGACCGCCGCGGCAACGACTACCTGCTTGCCCCGACGCACGAAGAAGTCTTCGCCCTGACCGTAAAGGGGGAGTACTCGTCCTACAAGGACTTTCCGCTGACGGTCTACCAAATCCAGATCAAGTACCGCGACGAGGCGCGTCCGCGCGCCGGCATCCTGCGCGGCCGCGAGTTCGTCATGAAGGACTCCTACTCCTTCGACATCGACGACGCCGGCCTCAAGAACGCGTACCACGCACACCGTGAGGCCTACCAGCGCATCCTCGGCCGCCTCGACGTCGACTACGTCATCGTGTCCGCCGTATCCGGCGCCATGGGTGGCTCGGCATCCGAGGAGTTTCTGGCCGAAAGCGCGAGCGGCGAGGACACCTTCGTGCGTTGCCTGGAATCCGGTTACGCCGCCAACGTCGAGGCTGTGGTCACCGCGCGGCCGGAAGCACTGCCCATCGACGGGCTGCCCGACGCGGTGGTCCATGACACCGGGAACACCCCGACCATCGCGACCTTGGTCGAGTGGGCCAATGGGGCGGGCCTGGGCCGCGACGTCACCGCGGCCGACACCTTGAAGAATGTCCTGCTCAAAGTGCGCCAACCGGGCGGCGACTGGGAGCTATTGGGAATCGGGGTGCCCGGCGACCGTGAGGTCGACGACAAGCGGCTGGGCGCCGCGCTCGACCCGGCCGAGTACGCGTTGCTCGATGACGCCGACTTCGCCAAACACCCCTTCCTCGTGAAGGGCTATATCGGCCCGAAAGCATTGCGGGACAATGGTGTTCGTTACCTGATCGATCCACGAGTGGTGGACGGCACCAGCTGGATCACCGGCGCCGACCAGCCTGGCAAGCATGTCGTCGGCCTGGTCGCCGGCCGTGACTTCAGCGCCGACGGCACGATCGAGGCCGCTGAAGTGCGCGACGGCGACCCGTCTCCGGACGGCGCCGGGCCGCTGGTGTCGGCGCGCGGCATCGAAGTCGGCCACATCTTCCAGCTGGGTCGCAAGTACACCGACGCTTTCACCGTCGACGTGCTCGGCGAGAACGGCAAGCCGGTGCGGCTGACCATGGGCTCATATGGCCTCGGGGTGTCGCGGCTGGTGGCGGTGATCGCCGAACAGCAGCACGACGAGCTGGGACTGCGCTGGCCGTCGGAGGTCTCGCCGTTCGATGTGCACCTGGTGATCGCCAACAAGGACGCCGAAGCGCGCGCCGGGGCCACCGCGCTGGCCGCTGATCTGGATCGACTGGGCATCGAGGTGTTGCTCGACGACCGGCAAGCATCGCCAGGAGTGAAGTTCAAAGACGCGGAGCTGCTCGGCGTGCCGTGGATCGTGGTGGTGGGTCGCGGTTGGGCGGACGGGACGGTCGAACTGCGCGACCGGTTCAGCGGCGAGAAGCGTGAGATCGCCACCGGCGCCGGACTGGCCACCGGCATCACCGCCGCCATCGCCCGTTAGCTAGTCGGCGCCGGGGAAGGCCGTCGTGATCGGCCGGGTGCCCTGCGTCTGCTTCCAGCGGGCGGACAGCACTGCGCTCTGGGTCAGCGCGGTCACCCCGAATTTCCGGTCGTCGGCACTCTGCGCCTGCTCGAGGACCGCACGCCAGGCCACCTCGGTCTCCTTCTCCATCTGGACGGCCAGAGCCACCGCATCGGTCGGGCTGTTGACCGGCATCGGCAGTTGGTACCCCGCGGCGGCCACCGGGGCCGTGACCGAGCGGCCAGACAGCATGCTGATCACCTGATCGCGACGCTGCCGGTGCTCGGCCAGTGCGAACGACACCAGGTTGTTGACGTCGGGCTCGCAGTGCGCGGACACGATGCCGTAGCCGTAGATCACGGCGTGCTCGTTACTCAGCGCGTTGCTCAGCGCGGAGTCGTGTGTCGGCTCAGCGGACGTCATGATGCCTCGGACGCCAGCGCGACGGTGTAGGACGCGGTGCACGACGCCGCGATCGAGCCGAGCAGCCCGGCCCGGTACCCGGACGACGTGGTCGCCAACTGGCCTGCGCTGTCCGCGGATGCTTTCAGTGCTCGGACCACATCAGCCAGCGGCGGCGGGGGAGCCGCGGCGTTGGTGGTGGTCGGGGGCGTGGTCGTCGCCGTGGCTGATGTCGGATTGACGGCCAGGCGCGCGATCTCGGTCTTGAGGGTCTGCGCGTGCTGGCCGCGTTCGGCGGCGACTTCGGTGAGCGCGGCGGCGATCTGCTGCGGCGCACCCGCGGCGGCCGCCTTGGCCAGGTCGCTGTCGCGCCGAGCCGACGCCAACTGCGCTTCGAGCTCGTCGACGGCCGGTGGCGGGGGCGGTGAACTGCACGCCTGCGCGCCGATTCCGAGCACGGCCAGAGCGACGCCTCCTGCCAACACGCGTCGCCTGCTCACAGTCGTCTCGAAACCAGGCTCGCTGCGCAGCACAGCAACATCCTGCCATTGCGCGCACGGCGCGCTGAAACGCCCGTTGACCTCGTCGCGATGACGTCTCATCACCCTTTCCTGGCGTATCGTTGAAGGCTGGCTCTTCGGAGGCGCCGGGTTTCGGCACTCGCAGGGCCGCCTGACCGGACAACTCAAGATGAGGAGCTCGCCGTGGCCACCGGGCTACCGTCACAGACGCAGGTGATCGAGCTGCTCGATGGCGAGTTCACGCGCGCAGGCTATGAAATCGAGGACGTCCTCATCGACGGGCGGGCCCAGCCGCCCCGGATCACGGTGATCGCTGACGGCGACACGGCGCTGGATCTGGACACCGTCGCCGCACTGTCGCGATCAGCGTCGAGCCTGCTCGATGCGGTGGACGGCATCGACGGCGGCTACGTGCTGGAAGTCAGCTCACCCGGGGTGGAACGACCGCTGACCAGCGAGAAGCACTTCCGCCGCGCCCGCGGTCGCAAGGTCGACGTGGTGCTCGCGGACGGCACCCAGCTCACCGGCCGAGTCGGCGAGGTGCGCGACGGCGCGCTCAGTCTGGTGGTCCGTGACGATCGCGCCCGCGACTGGACGGTGCGACTGTTGCCGGTCGACGAAATCGTGAATGCCGTTGTGCAGGTTGAGTTTTCGAAGCCTCCTCAACAGGAGTTGGAGTTGGCGGCAGCTGACCGGAGCGCCGAGGCGGAGGGTAGAACATGACCCCGCCGGCGACGATAGACAGCGCAGCGCGATCCGGAACGGGCAGGAGGAGTGGCGCATGAACATCGACATGGGCGCTCTGCACACGATCGTCGCGGAACGCGGCATTTCCTTCGACGACCTGCTCGAGGACGTCAAGGCGGCGGTGCTCAGCGCGTACCGGCACACCGAAGGCCATCAGCCGGACGCGCACATCGACATCGACCGTAAATCCGGTTCGGTCCGGGTGCTGGCCCGCGAACTCGACGAGGACGGCAACGTGCTCAGCGAGTGGGAGGACACCCCGGAAGGTTTCGGCCGGATCGCTGCGACGACCGCACGACAGGTGATGCTGCAGCGGTTGCGCGATGCCGAGAACGAACGCACCTACGGCGAGTTCTCCACTCACGAAGGCGAAATCGTCGGCGGTGTGATCCAGCGCGACAGCCGGGCCAACGCCCGTGGTCTGATCGTCGTCCGGATGGGCAGTGAGACCAAGGGGTCAGAGGGCGTGATCCCCGCCGCCGAACAGGTGCCGGGTGAGGCTTACGAGCACGGTGACCGGTTGCGCTGTTACGTGGTCGGTGTCAGTCGCGGAGCCCGTGAGCCGGTGATCACGCTGTCGCGCACCCACCCCAATCTGGTGCGCAAGCTGTTCTCGCTGGAAGTCCCCGAGATCGCCGACGGGTCGGTCGAGATCGTGGCGGTGGCTCGCGAGGCCGGTCACCGCTCGAAGATCGCGGTGGCCTCACGCGTCCCCGGGCTGAACGCCAAGGGAGCCTGCATCGGCCCGATGGGCCAGCGGGTGCGCAACGTGATGAGCGAGCTGTCCGGAGAGAAAATCGACATCATCGACTTCGACGACGACCCGGCCCGGTTCGTCGCCAACGCACTGTCGCCGGCCAAGGTGGTTTCGGTGGCGGTCATCGACCAGAATGCCCGGGCCGCGCGGGTGGTCGTGCCCGATTTTCAGCTGTCACTGGCCATCGGCAAAGAGGGCCAGAACGCCCGGTTGGCGGCCCGGCTCACCGGGTGGCGGATCGACATCCGCGGAGATTCGCCCGACGGGGAGGCCGACAACGCCGGGCACGGCGCTGCGCAGGGTCTGGCGCACGAAAGCTAGCCCGGCGACGATGCAGAGCGCGTAGCGCGATGAGGAGGAGTCGGGCCATCGGGCTAGCCCGGCGACGATGCGGAGCGCGTAGCGCGATGAGGAGGAGTCGGGCCATCGGGCTAGCCCGGCGACGATGCGGAGCGCGTAGCGCGATGAGGAGGAGTCGGGCCATCGGGCCATCGGGCCAGTCCGGCGACATGGTGCTGAGCACCATGTGGATGCAGGTAAACTAAGCCGTGATCCAGCGCGAGTCTTCGACCTCGGCGCATCGACGTACCGAAGGACCGGTGCGGACGTGCGTCGGTTGCCGAAAGCGAGAGTTGGCCGTCGAACTGCTCCGAGTGGTAGCTGTGTCGGCGGGGAACGGCAAATTCGCCGTCACCGTTGACCCAGCGGGTACTCTGCCGGGGCGGGGTGCATGGCTGCATCCCGTTCCACAGTGCGCCAAAGAAGCAATCCGGCGGCGAGCCTTCGCTCGCGCGCTGCGCATCGGCGGTGCACCGGACACAACAGCGGTCGTCGAGCACTTAGAGTTCCTAGGAGCCTCTGGGCGCGTCGGCAACCAGCCAACAGAACAGGCAGCAAGAAACATGAGCACACCGTGAAGTCCCGATGACCATGCGTCATAGCTAAACCCGAGGCGCGGCCTACTACCGCTGTCGCCTCTTAGACAGGAGATGTAGTGGCAGGCAAGGCCCGCGTACACGAGTTGGCCAAGGAACTCGGTGTTACCAGCAAGGAAGTTCTCGCCCGGCTGAGCGATCAGGGCGAATTCGTTAAATCCGCATCGTCGACGGTAGAAGCGCCGGTCGCTCGTCGCCTGCGTGAGTCATTCGGCGGCGGCAAGCCCGCGCCGGAGAAGAGTTCGGGCAACGGCGCGGCGGCCGCAAAACCCGCTGCCAAGAGCGCGGCCCCGGCGGCCAAACCGGCTGCCCCCAAACCGGCCGCACCCCCGGCGCCCGAACCTCCGGCTGCACCCCCGCCAGCGCCGGCGCCGGCTCCCGAGCAGCCACAGGCCGTTTCGGCGCCGGATCCGGCACGTCCAGGCCCGACCCCCGGACCGCGCCCCGCGGCCCCGAAGCCGGCTGCGCGTACGCCGCGCGTCGGCAACAACCCGTTCTCGTCGGCGCAGCCCGTCGAGCGGCCGGCCATTCCGCGTCCGCAGGCTCCGCGCCCGGGCGCTCCCCGTCCTGGCGCCCCGCGTCCGGGAGGCGCATCGCCGGGCAACATGCCGCCGCGTCCCGCTGCCGCAGGTCGCCCGCCGCGTCCCGGTGGTCCCCGGCCGGGTGGCCCCGGCGGTCGACCCGGCGCCCCGGCTGGTGCCGGTCGTCCCGGCGGTGGCGGCGGTGGTGGTAACTACCGCGGCGGTGGCGGCGGTGGCGGCGGTGGCGGCGCTGGAGTCGGTGGCCCACCCGGCGGTGGCGGCGGTGGCTTCCGCGGTCGTCCCGGTGGCGGTGGCGGCGGTGGTCGGCCCGGCCAGCGCGGTGGCGCTGCTGGTGCGTTCGGCCGTCCCGGTGGTGCGCCACGGCGTGGTCGCAAGTCCAAGCGGGCGAAACGCGCCGAGTACGAGAACATGCAGGCCCCGGTCGTCGGTGGCGTGCGGTTGCCGCACGGCAACGGCGAGACCATCCGGCTGGCCCGTGGCGCGTCGCTGAGCGACTTCGCCGAGAAGATCGACGCCAACCCGGCGTCGCTGGTGCAGGCGCTGTTCAACCTCGGCGAGATGGTGACCGCGACGCAGTCGGTCGGTGACGAGACGCTTGAACTGCTCGGCAGCGAGATGAATTACGTCGTGCAGGTCGTCAGCCCCGAAGACGAGGACCGCGAGCTGCTGGAGTCGTTCGACCTCACGTACGGCGAAGACGAGGGTGGCGAGGAAGACCTCCAGACCCGTCCGCCGGTGGTGACCGTGATGGGTCACGTCGACCACGGTAAGACCCGACTGCTGGACACCATCCGAAACGCCAGCGTGCGCGAGGGCGAGGCTGGCGGCATCACCCAGCACATCGGTGCCTACCAGGTCGGGGTCGACTTCGAGAGCAGCGAACGGCTGATCACCTTCATCGACACCCCGGGTCACGAGGCGTTCACCGCCATGCGTGCCCGTGGCGCCAAGGCCACCGACATCGCGATCCTGGTGGTCGCTGCCGACGATGGCGTCATGCCGCAGACGGTGGAGGCTATCAACCACGCGCAGGCGGCCGACGTGCCAATCGTGGTGGCGGTCAACAAGATTGACAAGGAAGGCGCCGACCCGCAGAAAATTCGCGCTCAGCTCACCGAATACGGGCTGGTCGCTGAGGACTTCGGTGGCGACACGATGTTCGTCGACATCTCCGCGAAGGCCGGTACCAACATCGAGGCGCTGGAGGAGGCGGTGCTGCTGACCGCCGACGCCGCCCTGGACCTGCGGGCCAACCCCGACATGGAAGCCCAGGGTGTGGCGATCGAAGCGCACCTGGACCGTGGTCGCGGCCCGGTGGCCACCGTGCTGATTCAGCGCGGCACGCTGCGGGTCGGCGACTCGATAGTCGCGGGCGATGCCTACGGTCGTGTCCGCCGCATGGTCGACGAGCACGGCGAGGATGTCCACGAGGCGCTGCCGTCGCGGCCGGTGCAGGTCATCGGCTTCACCTCGGTGCCCGGTGCAGGTGACAACCTGCTGGTCGTCGATGAGGACCGGATCGCCCGTCAGATCGCCGACCGCCGCAGTGCACGCAAGCGCAACGCGCTGGCAGCCCGCTCCCGCAAGCGCATCAGCCTGGACGATCTGGATGCCGCGCTGAAGGAAACCAGTCAGCTCAACCTGATCCTGAAGGGCGACAACTCCGGAACCGTCGAGGCACTGGAGGAAGCGCTGCTGGGTATCGAGATCGACGACGAGGTGGAACTGCGCGTCATCGACCGCGGCGTCGGTGGCGTCACCGAGACCAACGTCAACCTGGCGTCGGCTTCGGACGCGATCATCATCGGCTTCAACGTGCGGGCCGAAGGCAAGGCCACTGAGCTGGCCAACCGCGAAGGCGTGGACATCCGGTACTACTCGGTGATCTACCAGGCCATCGATGAGATTCAGAGCGCGCTGAAGGGCATGCTCAAGCCGATCTACGAGGAAAGCCAGCTGGGGCGGGCCGAGATCCGCGCACTGTTCCGGTCGTCGAAGGTCGGTGTCATCGCTGGTTGCCTCGTGACGTCCGGCATCATGCGCCGCAATGCGAAGGCCCGACTACTGCGGGACAACATCGTGGTGGCCGAGAACCTCACGGTGTCTTCGCTGCGACGGGAGAAGGACGACGTCACCGAGGTCCGCGACGGTTACGAATGCGGTCTGACGCTGACCTACTCCGATCTCAAAGAGGGCGACGTCATCGAGACCTACGAGCTGGTTGAGAAGGAACGTTCCTGACCATGAGCTGCGACACGCTGAAGCCGCGGCATGGCTGATCCGGCGCGGGCGCGCCGGATGGCCAAGCGGATCTCCGAGATCGTCGCAACGGCGATCGAGTATGAGATCAAGGACCCGGGTCTGACGGGCGTCACGATCATCGACGCCAAGATGACCGGGGACTTGCACGACGCGACGCTGTTCTACAGCGTGATGGGCGCGACGTTGGATGACGCGCCGGATTACGAGGGCGCCGCCGCGGCGTTGGAGCGGGCAAAAGGCGTGCTGCGCAGCAAAGTTGGGGCAGGCACCGGTGTGCGTTTCACGCCGACGCTGACGTTCACCCGTGACACGGTGTCGGATTCCGTGCAGCGGATGGAGGAATTGCTGGCGCGTGCGCGCGCCGCCGACGCCGATGTGGCTCGCGTCCGCCAGGGAGCCACTCCGGCCGGCGACGCCGATCCGTACCGCACGTCGGGTGACGATGACGGGGATGACGGGCATATTGAACTAGGGGCACCAACCACTAATGGGGAAGGCGCCGGTGACGACGATAAACTCGAAGACTGAATCAACCGCGACACGCGTCGACGCGGTCGGCGCCGCCAAGGTGTTGGACGCAGCCACGACGATCGGGGTGGTCTGCCACGTGCACCCCGATGCCGACACGATCGGTGCCGGATTGGCGCTCGCCCAGGTGCTTGATAGCTGCGGAAAGACCGTCGAGGTCAGCTTCGCGGCGCCGGCGTCGCTTCCGGAGTCGCTGCGCTCGCTGCCCGGCGGCCGGCTGCTGGTCGATCCGAAAGCGATGCGCCGCGATATCGATCTGGTTGTGACCGTAGACATTCCGAGCATGAACCGGCTCGGCGACCTGCGCGACATGACCAGCAACGGGCAAGAGGTGCTGGTGATCGATCACCACGCCTCGAACCAGCTGTTCGGCACCGTGAATTTCGTTGAGCCGTCGGCAGACTCGACCACGATGATGGTTGCCGAGCTGCTCGACGCGTGGGACAAGCCGATCGACGCGGATGTGGCGTACTGCCTGTATGCCGGGCTGACCACCGACACCGGCTCATTCCGGTGGGCCAGCGCCGGGGCTTACCGGTTGGCCGCGCGACTGGTCGAGATCGGCATCGACAATACGGCGATCACCCGCTCGTTGATGGACACCCATCCGTTCGCCTGGCTGGCGATGCTGTCGCGGGTACTGGGTTCGGCGCAACTGTTGCCCGACGCTGCCGATGGTCGTGGTCTGGTGTACGCCGTTGTGACAAACCAGGAGTGGGTCGGCGCCCGCCCGGAAGAAGTCGAGAGCATCGTCGACATCGTCCGCACCACCCAGCAGGCCGAGGTCGCCGCCGTGTTCAAAGAGATCGAGCCGCAGCAGTGGTCGGTCTCGATGCGGGCAAAGGCCGCAGTCGATCTCTCCGCTGTCGCATCGACGTTCGGTGGCGGTGGCCACAGGTTGGCCGCCGGCTACTCGACCACCGGATCGGCCGACGAGGTCGTCGCGGCCCTGAGCGCCGCCCTGGGGTGAGCGAACCGGGCCAGCCGGGTTTCCGACAGATCGCACAATTGGCCCTGCCTGCGCTGGGTGTGCTTGCCGCAGAGCCGCTTTACCTGCTGTTCGACACGGCGGTCGTCGGCAGGCTGGGTGCGTTGAGCCTGGCCGGACTGGCCATCGGGGGACTGATTCTCGGCATGGTCGGTTCGCAATTGACCTTCCTGTCGTACGGCACCACCGCGCGTTCGGCCCGGTATTACGGTGCGGACGATCGGGCGGCCGCCGTGCGAGAGGGTGTGCAGGCGACTTGGCTGGCACTGGGATTGGGCGCGTTGATCGTTGCGGTGGTGCAGGCCGCAGCGGTGCCACTGGTGTCTGTTATCGCGGGCACGCCCGACATCGCGCACGAAGCACTGACGTGGCTGCGCATCGCGATCATCGGTGCGCCCGCAATTCTGGTGTCGCTGGCCGGCAATGGGTGGTTGCGCGGTGTGCAGGACACCGTTCGTCCACTGCGCTATGTGGGCGTGGGCGTGGGCTTGTCGGCGCTGCTGTGCCCGCTGCTGGTTTACGGTTGGCTCGGACTGCCCCGCCTCGAGTTGGCCGGGTCGGCCTTCGCCAATGTGGCGGGTCAGTGGCTGGCCGCGGTGTTGTTCGGCTTTGCCCTGCTGGCTGAACGGGTTCCGCTGCGCGTCGATCGGGCCGCGGTGCGCGCTCAACTTGTGTTGGGCCGCGACCTGGTTGTGCGGACCGTTGCGTTTCAGGCCTGCTTCGTCTCTGCTGCCGCGGTGGCGGCCCGGTTCGGAGCCGCGGCCGTGGCCGCCCACCAAGTGGTGTTGCAGCTGTGGAGTTTCCTTGCGCTGGTGCTGGATTCACTGGCCATCGCGGCGCAGGCGCTGGTCGGCGCGGCGCTGGGCGCAGGCGACATCCCGCGTGCGACAGCGACGGCCCGGCGAGTGACGGTGGCTTCGGGAGCTGGGGCGACCGCCCTGGCGGCGGTCTTCGCCGCCGGCGCGCCTGTGCTGCCCGCGCTGTTCACCGATGACACATCCGTGTTGGCCGCCATTGAAATTCCGTGGTGGTTTCTGGTCGCGCAGTTACCCTGTGCAGGAGTCGTTTTCGCCCTCGACGGCGTGCTCATCGGCGCGGGGGACGCCGCGTTTATGCGCACCGCGACGGTGATCAGCGCGCTGGCGGGCTTCCTCCCGTTGATCTGGTTGTCGCTGGCGTACGACTGGGGACTGGCCGGCATCTGGTCGGGGCTCAGCGCATTCATCGCCCTGCGGCTGATCTTTGTCGGGTGGCGGGCGGTATCGGGCCGCTGGGCGGTGACTGGCCCTTAGCGTTACAGCGCAATTCGGCCCAATACGGTCACAATAGGGAGTCAACGCCAACGATCGCCTGAAAGGCTGATAGCGCGATGCGGAATGCAGGTCTCGACTTCGGTGCGCTCGGACCGCTGCAGATGCTTGCCCACGGCCGCCCGGTCCCGCTGGGTGCGCCGAAACAGCGCGCCGTGTTGGCGATGCTGCTGCTCAACCGCAACCGCCCGGTGTCGGTCGATGCCTTGATCGACGCGGTCTGGGAAGAGGAACCCGTGCCGGCGGCGCGAACGAGCATCCACTCCTACGTGTCCCGGCTGCGCGGACTGATCGGGTCCGCCGGTGTCGACGCCAACCAAGTGCTGGCCAGCGCAGCGCCCGGTTACCAACTCAGCGTCGACGACGCCGACTGCGATCTGGGGCGCTTCATCGCCGAGAAGAACGCGGGCGTGCAGTCTTCCGTAGCAGGGCGCTTCGACGATGCCAGCAGGCATCTGTCGGCGGCGATAGCCGAGTGGCGCGGACCGGTGCTCGACGACCTGCATGAGTTCGCCTTCGTCGACTCGTTCGCCACGGCGCTGGATGAGGTCAGGATGGTCGCCCACACCGCGCTCGCCGAAGCGGAGATCGCCTGCGGACGAGCCGACGCTCTGATTCCCCGCCTGGAGATGTTGAGCTCGCAACACCCGTTCCGGGAACGGTTGTGGGCTCAGCTGATCACCGCCTACTACGTCGCCGAGCGTCAATCCGATGCCCTGGACGCTTACCGGCGGCTCAAGACCAACCTGGCCGAAAATCTCGGCATCGATCCGGGCCCCACCGTCAGCGCGCTGCACGACCGAATCCTTCGCCAGCAGCCCCTCGATGCCGTGCGCCCCACCCAGACCACCGCCCAGCACACCGTCGTCGATCTCAGCCCCGCGACCGGCACCATGGTCAGCCGGGCGCCGACCGCGGAGCTGCTAGGGCGTGATGGCAGGCGGTTCCGGCTGGACGCGTCGACCAGGATCGGGCGCCTGCCCGATAACGACATCGTTCTCGACGACGACAATGTCAGTCGATATCACGCCGTGGTCATCGACACCGGTGGCAGTTTCGTGATCAGCGATTTGCGATCGACCAACGGTGTCCTGATAGACGGCCGTCGCATCCGGGGAAGCTCCGCTCTGGCAGATGGCGACCATATCGGCATCGGCGGTCACGATTTCACCTTCGAAATCGTCGCCACGTAACCCCGTTTTCGACTGCTGACCTGCGACGCAAGAATTTCGCAAGAATACGTCCAGAAGGCACCAAGGAACCGGATGCACACTTGTATCGTCGGATAGATCAGAACCGACCTCAGCGATGGATTAACCTCCGGAACTGGGACAACTGCCAGGTAAGGAATCACCACCATGAGCACTAAATTCACCAAGGTGCGTGTCGGGGCTGCCACCATGCTGGCAGCGGTTGGACTCTCCCTCGTTGCGCCGGCCATCGCGTCTGCCGACCCGTGGGTTCCGGGTAGCGGTCCGCTGCACCCGATCCGCCACTACGCGGCCGACCTGACTCACCCCGGCTTCGACCTCCGGCACCCGATCCGCGCGATGATCCCGTGATCTAGCGCATCAGCCGACAATCGGCCCCGTCTCCTTTCCGGAGGCGGGGCCGATTGCTTTGCTTTCGCCAGCAATTTTTTCGCAAGAATCCGTCCAGAAGGTGACAAGGAACCAGTTGCACACTTGTGACGTCGGAAAAATAGAACCGACCCCAGCGAAGGACTCCTCCAAAACTGGGACAACTGCCAGGTAAGGAATCACCACCATGAGCACAAAATTCACCAAGGTGCGTGTCGGAGCTGCCACCATGCTGGCGGCTGTCGGACTGTCCCTCGTCGCGCCGGCCGTCGCGTCTGCCGACCCGTGGGTACCGGGAAGCGGCCCGCTGCACCCCGTTCGCCACTACGCCGCCGACGTGCTGCACCCGTTCTGGGCGGTGACGCACCCGATCCGCGCGATGATCCCGTGATCTGATGCGTCAACGGACAATCTGCCCCGCCTCTGTGGAAGCGGGGCAGATTGCTGTTACCGCACCTGAGCTCGTCCGCGCTGCAACACGGCCTCCCGGTTAGCGGCAATGTCGTCGCCGCTGGTCCGGAAAGCCCGCGCCGCAGTCGCTTCCAGCCACAGCCCTTCGTCGGTGTGCGAGGCGTCGATGCGGTGATAGGAACTCAGCAGTGCACGCACCGCGTCCTGGTTGTTGCCGACGATGGCCGAGGCGACCGCGTGAGCGGCGGACAGCAGCTGATCGTGCGGCACAACTTCGGTGACCAAGCCGGCCCGCAGTGCGTCCGCGGCAGACAGGTAGTCGCCGGTCAAGCTCATCCGGCGGGCCAGGCCGATCCCGACTTTCTGCGGCAGCCGCACGCTGAGCCCCCAGGTCGGCAGCAGACCTACCCGCGCATGGGTGTCGGCGAACAGCGCCTGCTCCGAGGCGATCAAGATGTCGCAGTACAGCGCGAGTTCGAGGCCGCCCGTCACTGCAGCGCCGTTGATGGCGCCGATCACCGGCTTGCTCATCGACGGCCAGCGGGGCGAGATGTCAGGCAGCGCCGACTGTCCGCCCAATTCTTTGAGGTCGAGACCCGCGCAGAACACCGGATCGCTGCCGGTGAGGATGACCACGTCGACGGCGTCATCGACCTCAGCGTCGGCCAGGGCGCCGAAGAATTGATCGCGCAGCGCCGAAGACAGCGCGTTCCGGGACTTCGGCCGGTTCAGCGTGAGAGTCCGTACCCGCTCGTCGGTATCGATCAGCAAGATGTCGTCAGTCATTGGCGCTGCTCCTCTCCCCCGCAAGCGGGAGGTGCCCCCACATCGCTCTCTTACTCTGCATCGTCACAGCGCGTGTCATAAGCGCAACGGTAGCCACTCGACATTTCGCCTTATCGTTGAGGGATGTGCCGAAACATCACCGAGTTGCGCGGGCTCGAACCGGCGGCGACCGCCGAGGAGATCACCGCGGCGGCGCGGCAATATGTCCGCAAGGTCAGCGGCCTCACCCAACCGTCGTCAGCCAACACCGAGGCCTTCGAGCAGGCGGTGGCTGAAGTCGCGGCAACGACCACGCGGCTGCTGCACGATTTGCCGCCGCGCCGCCAACCTCCGAAAACCGAACCACCACTGCGCCGGCTGGCTGCGGCCCAGTGACGGGTACGACGCACACCGCCACGACGCCCGCACTCAAAGAGTGGAGCGCGGCGGTGCACGCACTGCTCAGCGGTCGCCAGCAGGTCCTGCTGCGCAAAGGCGGGATCGGCGAGAAACGCTTCGACGCCACAGTCGCCGACGAATTCATGCTGTTTCCGACGGTCGCGCACGGTCACGCCGAGCGGGTGCGACCCGAATTCCACGATCTGCTCGCCGCCGCGGCCTCCGATAGCACCGACGATCGCCTGGTCGTGCGCGCTGCGGCGAAAGTCGTTGCGGCGCTGCCGGTCAATCGACCGGACAACATCGAGGCGATCGAAGACCTGCACATCTGGACCGCCGAGTCGGTACGCCGAGACCGGCTCGACTTTCGTCCGAAGCATCGGCTGGCCGTGTTGGTCGTGCAGGCGATCCCGCTCGTCGAGCCGGTGGAGCTGTCGCGCACACCGGACTACGCGGGCTGCACGAGCTGGGTGCAGTTGCCCGTCATTGCTTCGCTGGGCGAGCCGGTGCACGACGAGGTGTCGCTGCGCGAAGTCGTTGCCCGCGTCCGCGATGCCGTTGAATAAGGTTTGAACACAGGTCTTTTCAGGGTGTCTGGTCGACGAGAACCGCGCCGTCGGGTTGGTCGTCGAGCGTGCGCAGCGATGTCGGCTCGCCGCTCGCGGTGAGCCGCACCACCTGCGCCAGTTGGGCCGGGGCGTCGCACTGCAGGTAGTGGTCGGCGGTCGGCAGCATCCAATACCGATTGCGTCCGGGCTTGTTACGTAGGAACTCCTGCCACACATAGTTCGCGACGCGAACAGGCGCGATCGTGTCGTGCACGCCCCACACCAGGCTGGTGTTGACGCCGCTGGTGGAAAGTGCCTGCAGCCAGGTGGTTTCGTCGGCAGCCCGCTCGTTGAGGTACTGAACGGTATCGGGCAGCACCGCGATCCCGTCGTTGTGGGCGAAGCATTGCGCCAACGCCGCGATCTCTGGATCGCCGATGTCGCGTCGCGGGATGAAGGTCGTCGCGCCCATCCCGGCGGCCAGCATCTCCGGTGTGGTCGCGCGTGCAGTGCTGCGCGCAACGGTGGGATCCAGCAACGCTTTCTGAAATCCGGTCAGGTTGGCCAGCGGGAGATAGATGTTGGCGTTCGTGAAGATGACTTCGGCCGGCGCGCTGACGTCGTCCTGTTCAGCGAACATGGACAGCGCGATCATTCCGACGCTGGTGCCACGGTCGTGGGTGAGCATGGTGTATTTCCCGAGTTGCCATACCTCGGTGATGGCGTGGATCAGCAGGCGTGCATCGTCGTAGAGCGAATAGACGTACGGCGCAGCGGGCTTGTCGGACAGTCCGTAGCCTGGGAAGTCGAGCAGGAAGATGTCGAATTCAGCGCCGAGTTCGCGGGTCAGCGCGAAGTAGTCGATGCTCGCGGTGGGAAAGCCGTGCACACACACCAGCGCCGGTGATCCAGGAGTGCCGCACCGGCGACTGAAGACGGTGACGTCCGCTCCGCTGTTCGCGGGGGTTGTCGACTGCCACGTGATTTCCGTTCCGCCGCTTCGCCATTCAGCGAAGGCGTCCATCAAGAGCCGACCGGGAGCACCACGCGGGATGAGCCGAAATGTACCTCGTGAACGGACGGCCGCAGTTCGCTCCCGGTGGCGGTTGGCTCGCCGGTCCCGAGGTTACGGGTGAAGCGCGGGTGGCTGCCGCCGGCGATCAGCACGCGGATGCGTGTTCCGGCGCGGAACCAGTGCGCGACCGCGTCGAGCTCGAGCGTGACGGCGTCTGCACCGGGGCTGCCGTCCAGCCGGCGGTAGGCATCGCTGACGTTGTGCGACCGGCCCTTGGCGTCGACTTCGCTGATCCGGACGAAGATGTCGACGAACGGATTGTCGGAGCTGTGCGCCAACTCCGCGACCGGATTGCCCAGCACGCACAGACCTTCGGTCAGCACGTCGCTGGTGAAGCTCAGCACGTCACGGCGAGTGGCCAGCGCGCTGTCATCGCGGTAACCGCCGTCGGGGGACAGCAGCCGGCCCCCGATCGACGGTGTCGGCTCGGCCGGGTCGTAGCGAAAGCTCGCCGACGATCCCGCCGCCGGTGACGTCTCGGCCAGGCCGCCACCGGGTTGCAGATACAGCGCCCGGTCCGTCGTCGCGGGCGGCCAATCGGGCAGCTCGCGCCAGCCTTCGCCACGCACGAAGAACCGGACTCTGTTGGAGCGTGGCGCGGCCGGGCGACCGCCGAGGTGGGTATCCAACCAGTCGCCGGTCTCCTTGGCGATCGTGGGCAGGCCCGCGAGCAGCAGCTGGGTGTGGGTCCACGGACCCATGGTGAGTGCGACCTCGACGCCGCGATCGCGAAGTTGCCGATACTGCTGCAGTGTCTGCGGCAGGAACAGGTCTTGCCAGCCGCTGAGCAGCAGCACCGGCACGTCGACGCGGTCCAGTGCGTCGGGGACTCGCAGCGCTCCCCAGAACGGGTCGTCGGTTACCGGTGGTGTCAGCCAGTTCTCCCACCACGTCGCGCCGTCGCCGAGCAACGTGCGGCCGGCCGCACCCAATGGCACCTCGCCGGCGGTGCGGATGACGTCTTTCTGAGCCCGGAGTTGGCGGATGCCGGCCCGGATCCGGCCGGGATCTTCCTGGTGGGCGACCAGGTTGCTCCAGCCCAGGAAGTCGTTGACGGAGAACGAGCCGGTGCCCCACGACGACGCGCTCAAATCGTGCGGACCCGCCGTGATCACCGCCGCAGTCAGCTCCGGCGGCGGATCTTCCAGCATTGCCCACTGGGTGAAGCCCAGATAAGAGATCCCGATGGTCGCGAAGTGACCGGTGAACCATGGCTGGCGGCGCAACCACGCGACCGTGTCGGCGCCGTCGGCGACCTCGTTGACCATCGGCTCGAAGGCGCCACCCGATCCGAATGTGCCCCGCACGCTCTGCAGAATCACCCGGTAGCCGCGGGCGGCGTGCAGGTAGGCGAATATCAGCGAGAACGGGAATGCCCGGCCGTAGGGTCCGCGGGCCAGCAGGGTGCCGACGACGTCGCCGACCGGCTCGTAGTGGTCGGCCACCAACTCGACGCCGTCGCGCATCGGGATTTTGACGCTGCTGACTGTGTAGCGATGGGTTTGTCCGGGCAATCGCAGCGCTCGGCCGAGGGCGCGGCCGGCGATTCGGCGGGGGAGGGCACGCAGCGTCGACCCGGCGGGCCGGTTGGAGGTGGTCGTCACGGCATCAGGTTATGCCGCGAACCGACGTCGCAGACTCAGAACTTGTAGTAAGGCGACAGGTCGTTTGCGCGCTGCAGGTTGGTCGCCGGGCAGTCGACCTCGGGGCTGGAGTAGATCGTCGAGTAGAACAGCGACTGCTGGATGACCCCGTAGCTGGTTTTGAAGGCGACCATGCAGGAGAAGTAGAAGTAGCTGTTGTGGTAGGTGGGCTTGAGATTCCACCACTGCGCGGCGCGGTGGCCGTTGATCGTCGTTTCGACGGCGTCGGCCGGCAGCGACTTCTCGTAGCTGCGCCAGACGATCGGTTCGACGGCCAATTGATAGTTGCCAGCGTCGTAGTGGCAGCGCAGCCCTTCTTCGGGCTCAGGCGGTGTGAAGGCCAGACCCAACCGCTGCAGTGCGTCGAATGGGATGTCCCTGCACGGATCGAACGGGCTGGGATCGGTGGTCGCCACGATCGGGCTCTTCATCGTGGTCGGCGGGTCCAGCGGCACCGCCGTCGAGCGCAGCTGCACCGTCGGGCCGCCGAGATCAGCGGCGGGCGGCGCGCTCTGCCACACCACCACCACGGCGATGAGCACGGCACCGACCGCCGCAAGTAGGCGGAGCTTGGCGACCACGACACCCCCTCGGTTGGCTCGGTGCTTGATTGTCCGACGCCGCCTCGACCCACTGCGCGGGCCGCGTTGTCGTCGGACTACGGCCGACTCTTCGCGGAAGCTTACAAGTCGGGACCGCGCCGCCACAGCCTAAACGAGAACCTGTTCTAGTCCGGCCGGGACGGTCTTCAGCGCCGGACTGACTACGCTGAGTAGTCGTGGCTGGGCAAGAACACGGGCAGGAGCCCCCGACGGCGAGGCAGCCGACGCTGTGGGCGGTGTCGGACTTACACACCGGCCACGTCGGCAACAAGCCCGTCACCGAATCGCTGTACCCGTCGACACCGGACGACTGGCTGATCGTCTGCGGTGACGTCGCCGAACGCACCGACGAGATCCGGTGGGCGCTGGATCTGCTGCGACGACGGTTCGCCAAGGTGATCTGGGTGCCCGGCAACCACGAACTGTGGACCACCACCAAAGACCCGGTCCAGGTCTTCGGGCGGGATCGCTACGACTATCTGGTCAACATCTGCGACGGACTCGGCGTCGTGTCCCCAGAGCACCCGTTTCCGGTCTGGACCGAGCGCGGCGGCCCGGCGACGATCGTTCCGCTGTTCCTGCTCTACGACTACTCGTTCCTGCCGCGGGGTGCGACCACGAAAGCCGAAGGGCTGGCGATCGCCCGGGAACGTAACGTCGTGTGCACCGACGAGTTCCTGCTCTCGCCGCAGCCGTATCCCACCCGCGAGGCGTGGTGTCACGACCGGGTGGCCGCGACCCGCAAACGCCTCGACGAGCTGGACTGGATGACGCCGACGGTGCTGGTCAACCACTTCCCGATGGTGCGCCAGCCGTGCGACGCACTGTTTCTGCCGGAGTTCTCGCTGTGGTGTGGGACCACCGAGACAGCCGACTGGCACACCCGCTACAACGCCGTGTGCTCGGTCTACGGGCACCTGCACATTCCGCGCACCACCTGGTACGACGACGTCCGCTTCGAAGAGGTCTCGGTGGGCTATCCGCGGGAGTGGCGCCGCCGCAAACCGTACAGCTGGTTGCGCCAGGTGCTGCCCGACCCGCAGTATGCGCCGGGCTACCTCAACGACTTCGGCGGACATTTCGTCATCACGCCGGAGATGAAGGCGCAGGCGCAGCAGTTCCGCGAGCGCCTGCGGCAGCGGTAATCGCGATGACCCTGACCACGTTGATGTCTGCCGTGCTGCCCGGGATCGAAAACCTGGCCTGCGCCGAGTTGTATTCCGACCCACCGGGATTGGCGCCGTTGGCCGAAGAAGAGCCGCTGATCGCGCGGTCGGTGGCCAAGCGTCGCAACGAATTCATCACCGTGCGGTACTGCGCGCGGATCGCCCTGGGCGAGCTCGGCTTTCCGCCGGTGCCGATCCTCAAGGGGGAGAAGGGCGAACCGTGCTGGCCCGACGGCGTGGTGGGCAGCCTGACCCACTGTGCGGGCTTCCGCGGCGCGGTGGTCGGGCGCGACGGTGCGGTGCGCTCGGTCGGCGTCGACGCCGAACCGCACGACGTGCTGCCCGACGGTGTGCTCGACGCGATCAGCCTGCCGGCCGAACGGACCGAGCTGGCCGCTTTGCCCGCCCGTGTGCACTGGGACCGAATCCTGTTCTGCGCCAAGGAAGCAACGTACAAAGCGTGGTTCCCGCTGACCAAGCGCTGGTTGGGTTTCGAAGACGCGCACATCACGTTCGACGTTGACGAGTCAGGTTCGGCCGGATCGTTCGAATCGACGATATTGATCGACGGCGCCACGCTGTCCGGTCCGCCCCTGAGCTCGCTGGCGGGACGGTGGTCGGTGGACCGGGATTTGGTGCTCACGGCGATCACGCTATGAACGCGGGCCTTGTCGTCGTCGACAAGCCGGCGGGCATGACGAGCCATGACGTGGTCGGGCGGTGCCGACGCATCTTCGGCACCCGCCGGGTGGGTCACGCCGGAACGCTGGACCCGATGGCCACCGGTGTGCTGGTGATCGGTGTCGAGCGCGCCACGAAGATCCTGGGCCTGGTGACCGAGACGTCGAAGTCCTATGCCGCCACCATCCGGCTGGGCCAATCCACATCGACCGAGGACGCTGAAGGGGTTGTCACGAACCAGGTTTCGGCGCAGCACGTGACCGACGATGCGATCGAGGCGGCGATCGCACCGTTGCGCGGCGACATCGCGCAGGTCCCGTCGGCGGTCAGCGCGATCAAAGTCGACGGCCAGCGGGCCTATCGGCTCGCCCGCGAAGGTCGCACCGTCGAACTGGCTGCCCGCCCGGTGCGTATCGCTCGATTCGAGGTGCTGGCGGTGCGCCGCGATGACCAACTGGTCGACGTCGACGTCGAGGTGGACTGCTCGTCCGGTACCTACATCCGTGCACTGGCCCGCGACGTCGGCGAAACACTCGGTGTCGGCGGTCACCTGACTGCCCTGCGGCGCACCCGGGTCGGCCGGTTCGGGCTGGACCTCGCCCACACCCTTGACGATCTGGCCGACCAACCCGCGCTGAGCCTGACCCTCGACGACGCCTGCCTGCTGCTGTTTCCGCACCGCCAACTCGACGGCGAGGAAGCCGACGCCGCCGCCAACGGCCGCGCGCTGCACCCGGCCGCGATCGACGGCATCTACGCCGCGCATACGGATGACGGTCGGGTCATCGCGCTGCTGCGCGACGAGGGGTCGAGGACCAGGTCGGTTGTCGTCATTCGTCCATCGACGCTTTAACACCCCGCGTCGGCAAACGTCAGGTAACATTCCAACCGGAATGTAAGTAGACCAAGAAGGCGAGTGGTGGCGGAAGTCAGCGAAGGGCGGGTACGGCGCACCCAGGCGGAGCGCAGCGCCGCCATGCGGACCCGTTTGCTCGACGCCACCATCGAGTGCCTGGTCACCTACGGCTACGCCGGAACCACCACGCCGCGCGTCGCCGAGCGTGCCGGCGTCACCCGGGGCGCGCAGATTCACCATTTCGGTTCCAAAGAGGATCTGGTCGTTGCGGCGATCGAGCATCTGGCTCAACAACGCACGCAGGCGGCGATGCGTGAATTCAGCAGGGTCAAGGCCAGTGGCGATCCGGTCTCGACCGTGCTGGACTTCCTCTGGGAGGCCCATCAGGGCCCGATGTTCGTTGCCACCGTTGAACTTTGGATCGCAGCACGCACCGATGACGTCTTGGCTCGTCATATCGAGCGGGTGGAGCCGGTGGTCAACAGCACGCTGATCTCGGCCATTGCCCAGCTGGTGCCCGACCATGCCATACGCAAGGAGCTGCGCAACTTCGTCTACACCGCGATGGACGCGCTGCGCGGCATCCTGCTGAACAGCTTCGTCGACCGCGATTCAAGCCGCGCGCGGCGCCGGTGGGAGCGTGCCTGCGAACACTTGCGGATCATCGTCGCCGGGCTGATGGCGACCGAATCTCTGGACTGACGCCCGTCTAAACGGGAGGGCCGCGCGGTACCTCGCGGCGCCGTTGCAAAGATACAATCAGGTGTGTATCTTTTTGACGAGTGAGCCACCGAAGGGAATGCAATGAAGCAGCAGGTCCAGAAGGCCTTTGTCATCGGTGTCGGGATGACGAAGTTCGAAAAGCCCGGACGCCGCGAGAACTGGGACTACCCGGACATGGCTCGTGAATCCGGCACCAAGGCGCTCGAGGATGCCGGCATCGACTACTCCGCGATCGAGCAGGGCTACGTGGGTTACGTCTACGGCGAGTCGACGTCCGGTCAGCGGGCTCTGTACGAGCTGGGCATCACCGGGATTCCGATCGTCAACGTCAACAACAACTGTTCGACTGGATCGACCGCGTTGTACCTTGCGGCGCAGGCGATTCGCGGTGGTCTCGCCGACTGCACGATCGCCCTCGGCTTCGAGAAGATGAAGCCCGGATCGCTGGAGTCGACCTACGACGACCGCACCAACCCGATGGAGAGGCATATCTTGGCGATGGCTGAGATCTCCGAAGTGCTGTTTCCGCCCGCTCCGTGGATGTTCGGAGCCGCGGGCCGCGAGCACATGAAGGAATACGGCAGCACCGCAGAGCATTTCGCCAAGATCGGCTACAAGAATCACAAGCACTCGGTCAACAACCCGTACGCCCAATTCCAGGAGTCGTACTCGCTGGAAGACATCATGACGGCGCGGATGATCTACGACCCGCTGACCAAGTTGCAGTGCTCGCCGACGTCTGACGGGTCAGGCGCGGCGATCCTCGCGTCTGAAGCGTTCGTCGACAAGCACGGCTTGGCCGGTCAGGCGGTGGAGATCGTCGGGCAGGCCATGACCACCGACTTCGCCAACAGCTTCGACGGCACCTGCAAGGGTCTGATCGGCCACCATATGAATGTCGAAGCCGCGCAACGTGTCTACGACCAGTCCGGTCTGGGGCCGGCCGACTTCCAGGTGATCGAGCTGCACGACTGCTTCTCCGCCAACGAGCTGCTGCTCTACGAAGCGCTGGGCCTGTGCGCCGAGGGCGAGGCACCCAAGCTGATCGACAACGGCGACGTCACCTACGGCGGGCGGTGGGTGGTCAACCCGTCCGGCGGTCTGATCTCCAAGGGACACCCGCTGGGGGCCACCGGCTTGGCGCAGTGCGCGGAGCTGACCTGGCAGCTGCGCGGCACCGCCGACAAGCGCCAGGTGGACAACGTCACCGCAGCGCTGCAACACAACATCGGGCTCGGTGGCGCAGCCGTCGTCACGGCTTACCAACGGGCCGAACGCTAAGCCACACCAACAACGGAGAAAGAGGAACCAGCATGGGACACATCGAAGCCACTCGGGAACTGTCGGCCGCGCCGGAAGCACTGTGGGGGACCGTCACCGATCTCGCCAATTGGGACAAGTGGTTCACCGTGCACGAGAAGTGGCTGGAAGACCCGCCGGCCAAGCTCACCGAGGGCACCAAGCTGACCGCCAAAATCGTCATGCTGGGGATGGCCAACAAGATCCAGTGGACGATCGACTCGGTCGAGGCGCCGCACAAGTTGGTGCTGTCGGGGACGGGGATGGCCGGCGTCAAGGCGCAATTCACCTTCACCATCGATCAGGCCGGAAATGGCTCTCTCTTCTCGGTATTCGGTGACTTCGAAGGCGCGATGATCAAGGGTGCCCTGGGCAAAGCGGTGGAGAAGGACGGCGTCAGACAACTCGGCAAGACGCTGGACCAACTCGACGCGCTGGCGTCAGCATCGGCCTAGCGATCTGATGACTGAAACACTCGAGTTCGACGACACCGGCCTGGACCGCTGGACCGACGACGAGCGGTTCGAGGTCACGCGTGAGCGCCTCGCCGAATACGCGGCGGCCACCAATGACCCGATCGAGGCGCACCGCAGCGGGGACGTTGCGCCACCGGTGTTCGCGATCGTCCCGGTCTTCGAGGCCCTGCTCACCCCGGCCGTCGACGTGATGCCCATCGAAGCGATTCCGCGAATCGTCCACGGCGAACAAGACTTTCATTTCCACCGTTCGATCCGTCCGGGCGACAAGCTGGTCTCGCGCGCCAAGATGATCGGATACCAGGGACTGGAGAAGGGCACCCGCGCCGCCATCGTGATCGAATGCCGCACCGAAGACGGCGAACTGGTCAACGAGCAATACGTCACGACGTTCGTGCGGGGCATGAACGTCGGCAAGGCGGTCGGGGAACTCAGCCCCGACCACAAGTTCGACGATGCATTGCGCAACACCGCCCCAACGGCCAAGGTCGTTCAGCACATCGACAACGACCAGACGTTCCGCTATTCGCCTGCGGCGGGCGACCCGATGCCGATTCATCTGGATGAGGAAGTGGCCAGGGACGCCGGTCTGCCCGGCATCATCGCGCACGGACTGTGCACCATGGCATTCACATCGTGGGCGGTGCTGACTGAGCTGGCCGATTCGGATGTCAACCGGCTCAAGCGGTTCGCGGTCCGATTCTCCAAGCCGGTGCTGCCCGGCGACGACCTCGAGACCCGGATCTGGACGAAAACTCAGGGCAGTGGCAGTACGACATACGCGTTCGAGACAGCGCGTGGCAATGACTTCGTCATCACCGATGGCGTGGCCGAGATCAGCGACAAATAGGAGACTCACGTGGGTGCATTAGAAGGCCGGGTCGCCGTGATCACCGGCGCCGGACGCGGCATTGGACGCGAACACGCACTGCTGTTCGCCCGAGAAGGAGCCAAGATCGTCGTCAACGATCTCGGTGGCGGTAACGACGGCGAAGGCGCCGACAGCGGCCCGGCTCACGAGGTCGTCGCGGAAATCAACGCCGCAGGCGGCACCGCGGTGGCCAACACCGAAAATGTCTCCACCTGGAGCGGCGCGGAAAGCGCTGTCCAGCAGGCGATTGGCGAGTTCGGGCGGCTCGACGTGTTGGTCAACAACGCGGGCATCCTGCGGGACGCGTTCATTGCCGGCATGGAGGAGGCGCAGTGGGACGCGGTGATCGCCGTGCACTTGAAAGGCCACTTCGCGATGCTGCATCACGCCGCCGGCTACTGGAAGGCCCAGTCGAAGGCCGGTGACCAGCCTCTCGCCGCGGTGATCAACACCGCGTCCGGCTCCGGCGTGACACTGCCGAACGCCGGTCAGGCCAACTACGGTTCGGCCAAGGCGGGCATTGCAGCGTTGACGCTGATCGCCGCCGAAGAGTTGGAGCGCTACGGCGTGCGGGTGAATGCGATCGCGCCGATCGCCCGAACCAGGCTGACGCTGGCCACTCCCGGCATGGGGTCGCTGATGAGCGAACCCGAAGATGGTGAGCTCGATCTGTTCAGCCCCGCGAACATCTCGCCGCTGGTGGCCTTTCTGGCGACAGAGAAGTGTCCGGCCACCGGCAAGGTGTATGCGGTTCAGGGCGGGGCGATTTCGGCGCTGTCCGGTTGGCACGACACCGACACTATCGAGACCGACGGCCCGTGGCTGATCGACGACATCGCCGCGCGGCTGCCGCAATAACACAGGAGTAGATGATGTTTGAATGGTCTGACACCGACCTGATCATGCGAGATACGGTGCGAGAGTTCATCGCCAAAGAGATCCGCCCGCACCTCGATGCGCTGGAAACTGGCGAGCTGTCGCCGTATCCGATCGCGCGCAAACTGTTCAGCGAGTTCGGCCTGGATGTGCTCGCCGCCGAAGCGGTCAAGACGATGCTGGACAAAGAGCGGGCGAAGCAAGAAGCGGGCACCGAGAAGAAGGCGTCGTCGCCAGGCTTGGGCGGTCTGGGCGCGCAAGCGTCGATCGCCGCCGTGCTGATCTCGGAACTCGCCGGGGTCAGCCTGGGTCTGCTCAGCGCGGTGGGTGTCAGCCTCGGTCTGGGTGCGGGGACGATCATGAGCCGCGGCACGTTGGCGCAAAAGGACCGCTGGCTGCCGGAATTGATGACGCTGGAGAAGATCGCCGCGTGGGCGATCACCGAGCCGGACTCCGGCTCGGATGCGTTCGGCGGCATGAAGACTACGGTGCGGCGCACCGGCGACGAAGATGGGGCCTACATCCTCAACGGCTCCAAGACATTCATCACCAACGGCCCCTACGCCGATGTGCTGGTTGTCTACGCCAAACTCGACGATGGGTCGACCGACCGACGCAACCGGCCGGTGCTGCCGTTCGTACTCGAGGCGGGCATGCCGGGGTTCACCCAGGGCAAGCCGTTCAAGAAGATGGGCATGATGTCGTCGCCGACCGGCGAGTTGTTCTTCGACGATGTCCGGCTGACGCCCGACCGGCTGCTCGGCGAGACCGAACAGCACAGCAGTGGCGATGGCCGCGACAGCGCGCGGGCGAACTTCGCCGCCGAACGGCTCGGGGTCGCGCTGATGTCGTTGGGGATCATCAACGAGTGCCACCGGCTCTGCATCGACTACGCGAAGACCCGCACCTTGTGGGGCAAGAACATCGGCCAGTTCCAACTGATCCAGCTCAAGCTGGCCAAGATGGAGGTCGCTCGCATTAACGTGCAGAACATGGTGTTTCAAACACTCGAGAAGGCTCAGGCCGGCAAGGTGCCGTCGCTGGCCGAGGCGTCGGCCATCAAGTTGTACTCGTCGGAGACCGCCACCGACGTGGCGATGGACGCGGTGCAACTCTTCGGCGGTAACGGCTACATGGCCGAATATCGGGTCGAGCAGTTGGCGCGTGACGCGAAGTCGCTGATGATCTACGCCGGCAGTAACGAGGTGCAGGTCACCCACATCGCCAAAGGTCTGCTTGCCAGATGAGCACTCGGACGACGGCAAAGGCGCTACGGCACAGATCGCTCGCCGTTATCGACCAGTTGAGCTGCGTTCCGGTCTCGCGACTGGGCTTCAACCTCATGCTCAACGTGCTGGTGTCACAGCAGTGGCTGCTCGCCGCACTGCGCCCGTCGGCGGACTACCTGATCGCGCGGACCGCCCCGGTAGCTCCCGGCATTCGGGTCAAGCGGGTCTCTGGACCCGTGAGCGGGGAATGGGTGTGGGCGCCACAAGCCGACGATGCCGCGGGCGTGATCCTGGTGCTACACGGCAGCGGCTACGTGATCTGCTCGGCGCGTACGCACCGCGGATTCGCCTCGCATCTGTCGCAGTACTCCGGCATGCCGACGTTCGCGATCGACTACCGGTTGGCCCCGGAACATCCGTTCCCGGCGGCCGAGGATGATGCGTTCGCCGCCTACCGGTGGCTGCTCGCGCAGGGGCACGATCCGGCGAAGATCGTCGTTGCCGGGGATTCGGCCGGCGGGCATCTCGCGGTCGCGCTCGCTCTGCGGCTGCGTCACGAAGGGCTGCCCGCTCCTGCAGCGCTCGCGCTGTTCGGCCCGCTGATCGATCCGCTCTACCGGGCTTGCATCGCCGACGCGCGGACTCGGCGTCAGCCGCTGGATCCGCGTGCGGCCGCCCGCGCCATCGCTCTCTACGTCGGCGATCATGACGCCGAGGATCCCCGGCTGTGTCTGTTGAACGCCGACCTGGCCAATTTGCCGCCCATTCAAATACATTACGGATCAAGGGAAGTCATGCGCGCCGATGCTGAAGCTTTCGCCCGACAGGTGGTGGAATCGGGCGGTCACTGCGACGAGCAGATGTGGCCGGGCCTGATGCACGGCTATTGGCTGTGGCCCCGCGACGGCGGGCTCACCAGCTTGCAGGTCGCCGGACACTTCCTCCGTGCGACGGTCGCCGATGCCAACACCGCATGACGCTTTCTGCCTTGACTCAGTTACGTGACCGACTGGCCGCGGCTCGGGTGCTGCGGCATCGCGGGATGGTCGATCTGTTGCGGCCCGACGAGGCGGTGCGGGCGTTTCTGGCCTTGCGGCGTTACGGCGCGTTCGGTGGACTCCTCGACAACGCCGCCGCCCGCTATGCCGATGCGTCGGCGATCACCGACGAACGCGGCACGCTCAGCTTCCGCGAACTCGACGAGAACTCCAACGCGTTGGCCCGTGCGCTGGCGGCCAAAGGAATTCGGTCTGGTGCGGTGGTGGCCTCACTGCATCGCAACAGCCGGCACCTGATGGCGACAGTCGCGGCGGCGAACAAACTCGGCACCCGGTTGGTGCTGATGAACAGCGGCTTCGCCGGCCCTCAACTGGCGGATGTCGCTGCACGAGAACAGGTCAGCTGCGTTCTCGCCGACGAGGAATTCCGCGAACTCCTCGATGTCCTGCCGTCGTCGACGGTGCGGATCGTCGGCGACCAGCACGACGAGCTGATTCAGGGCCTGCAGACCTCGTCGCTACCAACACCGCCCCATCCGGGTGGTCTGGTCCTGCTGACCAGTGGCACCACCGGAACGCCAAAGGGCGCGCCTCGCAACAAGATCGATCCACTGCAGTCGGCCCAGGTACTCGACCGGATTCCCTGGCCGCGCAACGGCACGTACTGCGTCGCGGCACCACTGTTCCACGCGACCGGGCTGGCGACCTGCGCCCTCGCCCTCGCGATGGGCAACCGCGTCGTGGTGGCGCGCCGCTTCGACCCGGAGGCGACGGTGAAGTCGATCGCCGAGCATCGGGCGTCGACGCTGATCCTGGTGCCCACGATGCTGCAGCGCATTCTCGATCTCGGGCCCGAGGTTCTTGCGAAATACGACACCACATCGCTGGAAGTGGTTTTCGCTGCGGGCTCTTCGCTGTCACCGGACCTGTGCCGCCGCACCGACGACGCATTCGGCGCGGTGCTGTACAACCTGTACGGGTCGACCGAGGTGGCGGTGGCCGCCGTCGCTACGCCGCAGGAATTGCGGCGTGCACCGGGCACGGTCGGGCGGCCGCCGCTCGGTTGCACGCTCGTCGCCTATGACGAACAACGCCGCCGAATCGCCGAGCCCGGCCGGGTCGGCACCTTGTTCGTGTCCAGTGGGCTGAGCTTTTCCGGATACACCGACGGCGGTCACAAGGAGATCGTCGATGGTCTGCTATCCACCGGGGACACAGGGCATTTCGACGAGACCGGACTGTGGTTCGTCGATGGCCGAGATGATGACATGATCGTGTCCGGCGGCGAGAATGTCTTCCCACTGGAAGTCGAGAACCTGCTCGCCGACCATCCCGGCGTCGTCGAGGCCGCGGTGATCGGTGTCGACGACGCTGAATTCGGCAAGCGATTGGCCGCTTTCGTGGTCAGCCAAGCTGAGTCCGCCCAGGACGCCGACGAGCTCAAGTCGTACGTGCGTGCTCACTTGGCTCGACACAAGATTCCGCGCGATGTCGTGTTCATCGACCAGTTGCCGCGCAACGAGACCGGCAAGGTGCTGCGAAAGAAGCTGATCGAACACTAAGCGGTCGCTAGACCATCCAAATAGCTTGAGCGGCAGGGCTTCCCAAGTCGACCGTGGCGGGCGCGCCGTCCGCGGACTCCACCACGACCGAAATCATGCCGGCGAATTCGCGGCGGGTCAGCACCCGCAACCGCGAGTCGAGGCTGATGCCGATGCTGTCGAAGTAACGCAGCATCTCGGGGTCCTTGTCGGATATCCGCGCCACTGTGCCAACGTCGCCGTCGCCGCATGACCACAGCTGGCGCGCCGGCGGGGTCGGCACCTGCCCGTCCGAACCCGGGATCGGGTCCCCGTGCGGATCACGCTGGGGGAAGCCCAACTTGGCGTCGATGCGTGCCACCAGCCGGTCGGACACCGCATGCTCGAGCACCTCGGCCTCGTCGTGCACCTCGTCCCAGCCGTACCCGAGTTCGGTCACCAGGAAGGCCTCCAGCAGCCGGTGACGCCGGACCATCGCCAGCGCCGCCCTTCGACCCGACTCGGTCAAGGTGACCGCACCGTACTTCTCATGGTTGACCAGTCCCTGATCGGCGAGTTTGCGGATCGATTCCGAGGCTGTGCTGGCCGACACCCCGAGCTTCTCGGCCAGCATTTTGGTGCTCACCTTGTCCAACGACCACTCCTGGGCGTTCCAGATGACTTTGAGGTAGTCCTGGGCAACCGCGGTGAGCTCGTTGGGCTCGTCAGCAGGGCGCACAACGGAAGTTTAAGCAATCCTCACCTGATCTGCGGCTCTTGCACGACCGCGCGCTACCTAGCGCCGTAGGCTTACCGGTGTGCAACGGTGGCGGGGGCAGAGCGAGATACCCACGGACTGGGGTAGGTGCGTGCTCACCATCGGGGTGTTCGATGGCCTGCACCGCGGGCATGCCGAGCTGATCGAGCATGCGGTGAAGTCGGGTCGCGCGCGTGGGGTGCCGACGGTGTTGATGACGTTCGACCCACACCCGATGGAAGTAGTCCACCCCGGCAGCCATCCCGCCCAGCTGACGACGCTGACCCGACGGGCCGAGCTCGCCGAGGAGTTCGGCATCGACGTCTTTCTGGTGATGCCGTTCACGACGCATTTCATGAAGCTCACGCCCGAGCGTTACGTCCACGAGTTACTTGTCGAGAACCTGCATGTGGTCGAGGTGGTGGTGGGGGAGAACTTCACCTTCGGCAAGAAAGCCGCGGGCACCGTCGACACACTCCGCCGCGCGGGGGAGCGACTGGGATTTGCGGTGGAAGCCATGTCGTTGGTCGCAGAGCATTTGCCGCATCATGACACCGAGACCGTGACGTTTTCGTCGACCTACATCCGATCCTGCGTCGACGCCGGAGATGTCGTCGCGGCCGCCGAAGCCCTGGGCCGTCCGCATCGGGTGGAAGGCGTGGTGGTCCGCGGCGACGGACGAGGGACCGAGCTGGGTTTCCCGACCGCCAACGTCGCCCCACCGATGCACTCGGCGATCCCGGCCGACGGCGTGTACGCAGCGTGGTTCACGGTGCTCGGCCACGGCCCGGTGACCGGCTCCGTCGTGCCGGGCGAGCGCTACCAGGCCGCCGTGTCAGTGGGCACCAACCCGACGTTCTCCGGACGCACCCGCACCGTGGAGGCGTTCGTCCTCGACACGGCCGCCGACCTCTATGGACAGCATGTGGCGCTGGACTTCGTCGCGCGTATCCGTGGCCAGGAGAAGTTCGGTTCGGTCGGCGACCTGGTCGATGCGATGGGCACCGACACCGCGCGTGCTCGCAAACTGCTTTCTGCCACTTGAACTCGACTCGATTGACCAGCTCCTCAGCGGGCAAACTGGCGGCCGCATCATCGCTGACCTGTGGATTCCGGTCTGGGGTCCCGCCGCTGCTAGACTTCGCGGCGACATGGCGCGTGCTGCAGTTCGCGGCGGCCGCAGCCTCAAGCACTGACCGCGGACCGATTGATGGAGATAATTCGTGGCGCTTACCGCCGAGCAGAAAAAAGAAATCCTGGGCTCCTATGGCCTGCACGAGACGGACACTGGCTCCCCTGAGGCGCAGGTTGCCCTGCTGACCAGGCGGATCGCCGACCTGACCGAGCACCTGAAGACTCACAAGCACGACCACCACTCGCGCCGCGGGCTGCTGCTGCTGGTCGGACGGCGTCGCCGGCTGCTCAAGTACGTCGCGCAAATCGACGTCGCGCGCTACCGCTCGCTGATCGAGCGGCTGGGTCTGCGCCGCTGACCCAGCATCGCTGCCGGGCGAAGAACTGCCAGGTCGGCGTGTAGAGTCAACACTGTTTTGGGCCTACGAGGCTCGAACGAGGTGCGGGGCGCGTGAACCGCGCGCACCGTTCCAGCGAGGCACAACAGGACTTCAAAGGAAGACAAGTTTGTATCGCGCGGTCTTCGGTAGTGGCTGCCGTGCTCCCCAATTCGGGGGCAGCTCGGCCGCTTCGATCGACGGCCGTCGCCGCATTCAGACTCCTGTAACCCTCCGGGTTTTGCGTGCCTACGCGAAATAGCTGAACAAATCCAGAGAGGCTGCACGGACGCAAATGTCTGTAGCTGAAATTGACGAAGGCGTGTTCGAATCGACCGCCACCATTGACAACGGGAGCTTCGGCACCCGCACCATCCGTTTCGAGACCGGCCGGCTTGCGCAGCAAGCTGCCGGTGCCGTCGTTGCCTACCTTGACGACGAGACAATGCTGCTGTCGGCCACCACTGCCAGCAAGACCCCGAAAGACCACTTCGACTTCTTCCCCTTGACGATCGACGTCGAGGAGCGGATGTACGCCGCGGGACGGATCCCCGGCTCGTTCTTCCGTCGTGAGGGACGCCCCTCCACCGACGCGATCCTGACCTGTCGCCTGATCGACCGGCCACTGCGCCCGACGTTCATCTCGGGTCTGCGCAACGAGATCCAGGTCGTCGTGACCATCTTGAGCCTGGACCCCAAGGACCTGTACGACGTGCTGGCGATCAACGCCGCATCCGCGTCGACGCAGATCTCCGGGATTCCGTTCTCCGGCCCGGTCGGCGGCGTGCGCGTCGCCCTGATCGACGGCCAGTGGGTCGCGTTCCCCACCGTCGAGCAGCTCGAGAACGCCGTCTTCGACATGGTCGTTGCGGGCCGCAAGACCGCCGATGACGTCGCGATCATGATGGTCGAGGCCGAGGCGACCGACAACGTCATCGAGCTGATCGCTGGTGGTGCGGGCGCCCCCACGGAGAGCGTTGTGGCCGAGGGCCTCGAGGCAGCCAAGCCGTTCATTGCCGCGCTGTGCGATGCACAGCAGGCGCTGGCCGAGCGCGCCGCCAAGCCGACCGCCGATTACCCGGTCTTCCCCGACTACCAGGACGACGTGTTCTATGCGGTGTCCTCGGTGGCCACCGACGAACTCGCCAAGGCGTTGACCATCGCAGGCAAGGAAGAGCGCGACGATCGCACCAACGAGCTCAAGGGCGAGGTGCTCGAGCGCCTCGCCGAGACTTACGAAGGCCGTGAGAAGGAGATCAGCGCGGCCTACCGCTCGCTGACCAAGAAGCTGGTCCGCCAGCGCATCCTGACCGACCACTTCCGCATCGACGGCCGCGGTATCACCGACATCCGCGCCCTGTCGGCAGAGGTCGCGATAATCCCGCGGGCGCACGGTAGCGCGCTGTTCGAGCGTGGCGAAACCCAGATCATGGGCGTGACCACCCTCGACATGGTCAAGATGGCTCAGCAGATCGACTCGCTGGGACCGGAAAAGTCCAAGCGCTACATGCATCACTACAACTTCCCGCCGTTCTCCACCGGTGAGACCGGTCGGGTCGGTTCACCCAAGCGCCGCGAGATCGGCCACGGCGCGCTGGCGGAGCGGGCCCTGGTGCCAGTGCTGCCCAGCATCGAAGAGTTCCCCTACGCCATCCGCCAGGTCTCGGAAGCACTCAGCTCCAACGGCTCCACGTCGATGGGCTCGGTATGTGCCTCAACCCTGTCGCTGCTGAACGCCGGTGTGCCGCTGAAGGCTCCGGTCGCCGGCATCGCGATGGGCCTGGTGTCCGACGACGTCGAGGTGGAAGGCGGGGGCAGCGAGCGTCGCTTCGTCACCCTGACCGACATCCTGGGCGCCGAAGACGCATTCGGCGACATGGACTTCAAGTGCGCAGGCACGAAGGACTTCGTCACCGCGCTGCAGTTGGACACCAAGCTCGACGGGATTCCGTCGAAGGTGCTCGCGGGCGCGCTGGCGCAGGCGAAGGACGCCCGGCTGACCATTCTCGAGGTGATGGCTGAGGCTATCGACGAGCCCGACGAGATGAGCCCCTACGCACCGCGGATCACCACGATCAAGGTGCCGATCGACAAGATCGGCGAGGTGATCGGGCCCAAGGGCAAGATGATCAACTCGATCACTGAGGAGACCGGCGCGCAGATCTCGATCGAGGACGACGGCACGGTCTTCGTCGGCGCCAGCAACGGCGAGGCTGCTCAGGCCGCGATCGACAAGATCAACGCGATCGCCAACCCGCAGCTGCCCAAGACCGGCGAGCGGTTCCTCGGAACCGTGGTCAAGACAACCGATTTCGGTGCGTTCGTCTCGCTGCTACCCGGCCGCGACGGTCTGGTGCACATCTCCAAGCTCGGCAGGGGCAAGCGCGTCGCCAAGGTCGAGGACGTGGTGAACCTCGGCGACAAGCTGCGGGTGGAGATCGCCGATATCGACAAGCGGGGCAAGATCTCGCTGGTCCTCGTGGACGAAGACGCCGGAGCGTCCGGCGACGCTGAACCAGCCGCCAGCCCGGAGACCGCGCCAGCAGATGCCGCGACGGCCAGCAGCTAGCCCGGGGCAGGCACTGCGCCGCGGTAGGCACACCGCCGAGCCATCCGCCGCGTTCCGTCGCACCACCCTGCCCGGCGGGTTGCGGGTAGTCACCGAATATCTACCTTCGGTGCGCTCGGCCTCGGTCGGTGTGTGGGTGGGCGTCGGGTCGCGCGACGAAGGGCCCACCGTGGCCGGCGCCGCGCACTTCCTCGAGCATCTGCTGTTCAAGTCGACCCCGACGCGCACGGCGGTCGAGATCGCGCAGTCGATGGATGCCGTCGGCGGTGAGCTCAACGCGTTCACCGCGAAAGAGCACACCTGCTACTACGCGCACGTGCTCGACCACGATCTCGCGTTGGCCGTCGACCTGGTCAGCGACGTGGTGCTCAACGGGCGCTGCGCCATTGACGATGTCGAGGTAGAACGCGATGTCGTTCTCGAAGAGATCGCGATGCGCGACGACGACCCCGAGGACGCGCTGGCCGATCAGTTCCTGTCGGCGGTGTTCGGTGATCACCCCGTCGGTCGTCCGGTGATCGGCAGCGTGCAGTCGGTGTCGGAGATGACGCGCGCGCAGTTGCACTCGTTCCATCTGAGGCGCTACACGCCGGACCGGATGGTGGTCGCGGTGGCCGGCAACGTCGACCACGACGAAGTGGTGGCGTTGGTACGTCAGCACTTCGGCCCGCATCTGGTCCGCGGTAATCGCGCGGCGCCGCCGCGTAAGGGCGCAGGCCGGGTGACCGGCCGTCCGCGATTGACGTTGACCAACCGGGACGCCGAGCAGACCCATGTCTACCTCGGGGTGCGGACACCGGGTCGGCACTGGAAGCATCGCTGGGCGCTGTCGGTGCTGAACACCGCCGTTGGCGGTGGTCTGAGTTCCCGCTTGTTCCAACAGGTTCGGGAGTCCCGCGGGCTGGCGTATTCGGTGTACTCGTCGCAGGACATGTTCTCCGACACCGGCGCCCTGTCGGTGTACGCCGCATGCCTGCCCGAGCGGTTCGCGGAAGTGGCGCGGGTGACCGCCGACGTCCTGCAGGAGGTGGCGCGCGACGGCATCACCGAGTCGGAATGCCGGATCGCCAAGGGCTCACTGCGCGGCGGGTTGGTGCTCGGCCTGGAGGACTCCAGTTCACGGATGCATCGCATCGGACGCGGCGAACTCAACTACGCTGAACACCGAAGTATCGACCGGACGCTGCAGGAGCTCGATGAAGTCACCCTGGATGAAGTCAACGCGGTGGCGCGCCGACTGCTTGCCAATCCATATGGCGCGGCCGTTCTCGGCCCGTATCCGTCGAAACGATCTCTGCCACAACAACTTCGGGCGATGACAGGGTAGCTTTATGGTGCTGGGATTCTGGGATCTCGATGTGCCGATCGTGGGTGCGCCGATGTCGGGCGGTCCCGGGACGCCCGCGTTGGCGGCGGCGGTGTCCAACGCCGGCGGCCTCGGCTTTTTGGCCAGCGGCTATGTGAGTGCGGAACGGCTTGCCGACGACATCGCTGCAACGCGAGCCGCGACCACCGGTCCGATCGGGGTGAACCTGTTCGTGCCGCAGCCCAGCGTCGCCGACATCCACCAGTTGAACCACTATGCCGAGTTGCTCGACGACTTGGCCGAACACTACGGCGTCCATGTCGGTTACCCGACGCTCGGCGACGACGACGGCTTCCAGGAGAAGCTCGAGGTGGTGGCCGACATGCGGCCCGAATTGGTGTCGTTCACCTTCGGCGCGCCGTCGCCGGATGTGTTGCGCTGGTTCGGCGCACTGGGCATGTTGCTGTACATCACCGTGACGTCGACGTACGAGGCCGGGGTCGCGGTCGCCGCCGGCGCGGACGGTCTGGTCGTCCAGGGTCCGCGAGCGGGCGGGCACCGCGGCACGTTCGCGCCGGACATGGAGCCCGGAACGGTGGCGCTGACTGAGCTGCTCGATCGCATCGGCCACAGCCATGACGTTCCGCTGATCGCCGCCGGCGGGCTGGGCACCACCGAAGACGTCGCCGCCGTGCTGCGCAGGGGAGCGGCTGCCGCCCAGATCGGCACCGCGCTATTGCTGGCCGACGAAGCCGGCACCAACGAGGCGCACCGCTCGGCCCTCGGCCACCCGCAATTCGACACAACCGTTGTGACGCGGGCGTTTTCGGGCCGTTACGCCCGCGGTCTGGCGAACGATTTCACCAGACTGCTCGACCAAGTGGCGCCGCTGGGTTATCCCGAGATCAACCAGATGACGTCGCCGATCCGCAGGGCCGCGGTCGAGATGGAAGACCCGCACGGCACCAATCTCTGGGCGGGCACCGCTTATCGGCAGGCCGTCGCGGCGCCGGCGAAAGACATCGTCGACACGCTCGGCCACGTCTAGACAACGTTGGGCGTGCGATGCGCCCACGGCTTACCGATTTCCAACTGACTGGCTACCCGCAGCAGAACGTCCTCGCGCCCGTACTCGGCCACCAACTGCACCCCGACCGGCAGCCCGGCGGGGGTCCATTCGACCGGCACATTAATCGCGGGCTGGCCGCTCATGTTGAACGATGGCGTGAACGGAATGAACTGGAAAGCGCGCTCGATGACCGCCGCCGGGTTGTCCGGGTCGTTCGCGATGGTGCCGAGCGGTAGCGGAAGCTCGGCCACCGTCGGCGTGAGCAAGAGGTCCCACCCGTCGGCCCACCAGGACTGCAGCGCGCGGCGGAAGTGAGCTGCCGCCGAGAACGCGAGCGCATAGTCGACGGCGGTGAAGTGCGCGGCCAGGTCGGCCTGCGCGCGATTCATCGGCTCGAATTCATCTGCGGCGAGCGGCCGTCCAACCAGTTCTTCGAACCGCTTCAGGCCGACGCCCATGTTGGTGCACCACAGTGCGGCAAAGTGCGACCGGAGGCTGGTGTCCTCGAGTGCGGACGGCCACGCCAGTTCGACTGTGTGTCCGAACGATTCGAGCAACGTGCCGACAGACCGCGCGGCCGCCGCGCATTCCGGCGCGAGGGCGCCGCCTTGCGGATGATGGTCGAGCAGACCGATCCGCAGTCGGCCGGGGTCAGCGTCGAGCTCGTCCACGTAGCGACGCGACGGAGCCGGTGCGATCACCGTGTCGCCGACCGCGGGTCCGCGCACCGCGTCGAGCAGCGTCGCGGTGTCACGCACGGTGCGGCTGACGCACAGCTCGACCGACAGCGCGGTCTCGTCGCGAATCGGCCCGAGCGAGATTCGGCCCTGACTGGGCTTCAGGCCGACCAATCCGCAACACGATGCGGGAATGCGAATCGAGCCGCCGCCGTCGCTCGCATGCGCGAACGGGACCATGCCGCTGGCAACCGCGGCCGCCGAACCGCCGCTCGATCCGCCCGGCGAACGAGCGGTGTCCCAGGGGTTGTGCGTCGCACCCCAGGCGAGCGGTTCGGTGGTCGGCACGCTGCCGAGTTCGGGGCTGTTCGTCCGGCCGGCGATGACAAGACCGGCATCGCGGAAGCGGCTGACGAGGGTGGTGTCAGCCGGCGAGATCGCGTTCTCGTTCTTCAATGCGACGTTGCCGTTGGTGATGCGCTGTCCTGCGTAGCCGGCGAAGAGATCTTTGATCAGGAATGGCACACCGCGAAAGGGGCCGCCCGGCAGATCGGCTCGGGCAGTGTCGCGCGCATGGTCGAACCAGCGAATCACCACAGCGTTGAGCACGGGATCGATGCGCTCGATCCGCTCGATGGCCGCGTCGAGCAGTTCCAGCGGCGTCACCTCACCTTTGGCCACCAGAGCGGCTTGGTCGACGGCATCCATCCAGCGCGTGTCATCGGCTAGTGAAGTCACGCGGTGTGTGTAACACGAACCCCGACGTCAGACCAGCAGGGCGGCGGGTTCACAGCAGGGCAGCGCCAGGTCAGCGGCCACCCGCTGGGACAGCAGCTCGCCATCGTGAGTCGAAAGCCCTTTGGCAAGAGCGGGATTCGATCGGCATGCGGACATCCAGCCATTGTCGGCAAGCTGTATGACATAGGGCATGGTGGCGTTGGTCAACGCAACCGTCGACGTCGCGGGCACCGCTGCGGGCATGTTCGCCACGCAGTAGAACACCGCGTCGTGCACCGCGAACGTCGGGTCGTCGTGGGTAGTGGGACGCGAGTCTTCGAAGCAGCCGCCTTGATCGATCGCGATGTCGACCAGCACGGCACCCGGTTTCATATGCGCCACAAGCGAATTCGGGACCAGTGTCGGCGCTTTAGCGCCAGGCACCAAAACTGCGCCGATGACCAGGTCGGCGTTCTTGACTGCGTTCTCGATCTCCAGCGCGGTCGAATAGCGGGTCTGCACCCGGCCGCTGAACACCGTGTCGAGCTCACGCAGCTTGTTCAGGTTCACGTCGATCACGGTGACCGCCGCGCCCATCCCTGCGGCGATCCGTGCGCCGTGGTAGCCGGCGGTCCCGCCGCCGATCACCACGACATTGGCCGGCTGCACACCCGGCACGCCGCCCATCAGCACGCCGCGACCACCGTGGGTGCACATCAGGTGATAAGCGCCGACCTGAGCCGACAGCCGCCCGGCGACCTCGCTCATCGGCGCGAGCAACGGCAGAGCGCCATCCGCGGTCTGCACGGTCTCGTAGGCGATAGACGTGGTGCCTGACGCCAGCAGGGCCTCGGTGCACGACCGCGAGGCCGCCAAGTGCAGATAGGTGAACAGCGTTTGCCCACGCCGCATCCGCGAGTATTCGATCGGCGTCGGTTCCTTGACCTTGAGCACCACATCGGCGTCTGCCCAGACGTCGTCGGCTGTGGTGATCAGCTCGGCACCCGCCGCCTTGAAATCGCTGTCGCTGATGGCCGAGCCCTCACCCGCGCCCGCCTGGATCAGCACCTCATGGCCGCGGCGGGTCAACTCCGCGACGCCGGACGGGGTGATTGCCACCCGGAACTCGTTGTTTTTGGTCTCGGTCGGGACACCAACATGCATGCCTTCAATTGTGAAGAAAGTTCGAGTACAGCGCAATTAGCCCGAAGACACATACATATAATGAACAGATGTCTGAAGGATATTCAAAAAATGACGAAGATGTCGAGGTGTCGTCGAAGGATCTTCGGTCTTCCGACGTCGACGGCGTCGATCGCAGAATTCTCGGCCTGTTGCACGCCGATGCCCGGATGACCAACAGTGCGCTGGCCGAGGAACTCGACATCGCGGCGTCGACCTGCCACGGCCGTGTCCGGCGATTGGTCGACTCGGGCGTCATCCGCGGTTTCTACGCCGATGTCGACCCCGCAGCCGTGGGATTGCCGCTGCAGGCAATGATTTCGGTCAGCCTTCAGTCCCATGCTCGCGGTAAGATCCGCGACTTCATCCAGCAGATTCGTCGCAGGCCTCAGGTGATGGACGTCTACTTTCTTGCCGGCGCCGACGATTTCATCCTGCACGTCGCCGCTCGCGACACCGAGGACCTGCGCTCGTTCGTGGTGGAGAACCTCAACGCCGACGCCGACGTGGCCGGCACCCAGACGTCGCTGATCTTCGAGCACCTCCGGGGTGCGGCACCGATCTGAGTGTCGAGGGATTCCCGATACCGGGGGTACCGGGTATGCTGCCTCCAATGTTCACGGTCAACGACGAAGCAGTCGGTCCGCACCAGCCTGGTCGCGCGGCGCCGGACGATCACGAACGACTAGTCCTGGAAGCGCGGGATGTCGATTTCGACTGGTCCACGTTGCCGCTGCATTACGTCCCGGGCGAGCCGTTCACCACGCATGTACTCAACGTGCTGCATCTTCTGCTGCCTGCCGGCGAAGAGTTCTTCGTCGACGTGTTCAAGAAGACGCTGCCGCTGATTCAGGACGATCAACTGCGGCTCGACGTGCAGGGCTTCATCGGCCAGGAAGCGGTGCACTCCCAGACGCACTCCGGCGTGCTGGACTACTTCGCCGCCAATGACGTCGACCTGAGGCCGTTCACCGACCAGATCGACTGGCTGTTCGGAAAGCTGATGGGCGACCGGCCGCGGTGGAGCCAGCGGCGACAGTGCAGCTGGCTGCTCGAACAGGTGTCGGTCGTCGCGGCGATCGAGCACTACACCGCGATCCTCGGCGAGTGGATCCTGGACAGCCCGGCGCACGATGCGCTCGGCACCGACCCGGTGATGTTGGACATGCTGCGCTGGCACGGAGCCGAAGAAGTCGAGCACAAGTCAGTCGCCTTCGACGTGATGAAGCACCTGCGGGCCGGCTACGGGCGCCAATTGCGCACCCAGTTGGTGGTGACGCCGATGATGCTGCTGATGTGGATTCGCGGCGTCCGATTCATGTATTCGGTGGACCGTGATCTGGCGCCCGGCGCCAAGCCGCGCTGGCGGGATTACTTCGCCGCGGCGCGACGGGGCCTGGTGCCCGGCCCGCTGCGATTTGTGCGGGCGATCGGCGCGTACTACTGGCCGGGATTTCACCCGTCGCAGTTGGGCGGGGTCGAGCGGGCGGTGGACTATCTCGCCGTCTCGCCCGGCGCGCGTGCCTCGCGCTGAGCTGAGAGGAACCGATGACCACCATTTCGGCAAGTGATTTCGACGTGCCCGCTCGCAGTTCGGTGACCGCCTCGGACGGCGTCATGCTGGCTGTGCACGCCTACACGCAGATCGACCCGCAACGGCCGACCGTGCTCGCCGTTCACGGCTACCCCGACAACCACCATCTGTGGGACGGCGTCGCCGAGCATCTTGCGGGCCACCACAACGGCAAATACAACTTTGTCGCGTTCGACGTTCGCGGCGCCGGTGAGTCCACCCGCCCGGCAGGCAAAGCCAGTTACCGCTTCGCGCAACTGGTCTCCGATATCGGCGCGGTGATCGACAGCCTGGGCGTCGGACCGGTGCATCTGCTGGCCCATGACTGGGGCTCGATACAGAGCTGGGCCGCCGTCACCGACGAGACGGTGATGAGCAAGTTCGCCTCGTTCACCTCGATCTCCGGGCCGCACCTGAATTACGCGGGCAAGTTCTTACGGTCGGCGCGCAGTCCGCGTGGCCTGCTCGACGTGGTCAGGCAGTTGATGGCGTCGGGATACATCTGGTTCTTCCTGACCCCCGGTCTGCCGGAGCTGATGATCCGGGCCGGGGTGGGCGTGAAACTCGTTGAAGCTTTTGGCCGTATCGGCAATTCCAGCACCCAGACCCGGCGTGGTGAACCGGTGCGATCGACCGGTGACTATGTCAACGGGCTCAACCTCTACCGGGCCAATATGCCCGCACCGTTTCTGGCCGGCGGGACGTTGCCCGACACTTCGGTTCCCGTCCAGGTGCTGGTGCCGCGCAAGGACATCTTCGTCACGCCCGCACTGCAACGGTTCACCGGCTCGATTCCGTTGGGCAGCAGAGTGGTTCCGATCGAAGGTGGCCACTGGGTGGTAACGGCCCGCCCCGACGTGATCGCCCGGCTGGCCAGTGAATGGATCGACCGTGTGGTCGACGGCGCGGCTTCGGCGGGTGTCGAGCGCACCGGCCCGCGCGACGTGCGGGGCAAACTTGCGTTGATCACCGGTGCGGGAGCCGGAATCGGGCGCGCCACCGCCATCGAGTTGGCCCGCCACGGTGCCGACACGGTCGTGATCGTCGACCGTGACCTGGCCGCAGCACAGGAAGCCGCCGCGGCAGTCCGGGAGGCCGGCGCCGGAGCCGCGGCGTATCAGGCCGATGTCAGCGACGAGTCGGCGATGAATGCCCTTGCCGCGCAAGTCAACAAAGAGCACGGTGTGGTCGACATCCTGGTGAACAACGCCGGCATCGGCATGGCAGGCCGATTCCTGGAGACGTCGCCGGCCAACTGGGACGACATCCTCGGGGTCAACCTGCGGGGCGTGCTGAACGGAAGTCGGTCGTTTGCAACGCAAATGGTCGACCGTGGTCAGGGCGGCACCATCATCAACGTGTCGAGCGCGGCGGCGTTTCTGCCGTCGAAGTCGATGATCGCCTACGGCACCACCAAGGCCGCCGTTCTGGCATTCAGCGAATCGCTACGCGCCGACCTGGCCGATGACGGCATCACCGTCACCGCGGTGTGCCCCGGCTTCGTCAACACCAACATCGCCAAAAGCACTGTCTACGCGGGGATGTCGATCGATGAGCAGGATCGCGCCCGGCACCGGGCCGACGCCGCGTACCGCCGTCGCAACTACACGCCGGAGGCCACCGCCAGAGCGATCGTCAAAGCAGTCAAGAGCGGGCCGCCGGTGCTGCCGATCGCGGCCGAGTCCAGGGTGGGTTATGCCATGCGACGCATCAGCCCGTCGTTGATCCGGCTGTTGGCCCGCTACGACCTTCGGCAATCTTGAGGCCGCTGTGTCACAAAGCATTTGGGCCAGCAGGCCCGCCGACATCTACGGTCGCCGCAAGCGCGACCGGCTCTACACGGCGCTGTGGGGCCTGGGCACGCTGCTCGGCGGCTTCGCCTCGGCCTCTCCGTGGACGCCGTCACGCGTCGTGCCGGTGGGACGCACGCACACCGCCGTCGTCACGAAACGTGAGCTGATCACCCCGGACGTCGTCGCGCTGACCTTCGCCGACGCCGACGGCGGCCTGCTGCCGTCGTGGACGCCCGGCAGCCACATCGATGTACAGCTTCCGTCGGGCCGTCGTCGTCAATACTCGCTGTGCGGACCGCCCGGCCGGCGTACCGATTACCGGATCGCAGTTCGCCGGATCGCCGACGGCGGTGGCGGTTCCATCGAGATGCACGACGCGTTCGGCGTCGGCGATCGGCTGGTGTTCGAAGGTCCGCGCAACGCGTTCTATCTCGGCAGCGACGAGCGCGACGTGCTCTTCGTGATCGGAGGCATCGGCGTGACGCCGATCCTGTCGATGATGCGGGCGGCACAACAGCGCGGAATGAATTGGCGCGCAATCTATGCCGGCCGAAGCCGGGATTACATGCCGCTACTGGACGAAGTCGTCTCGCTGGCGGCCGACCGGGTTACGGTCTGGGCCGACGACGAGCGTGGCGGATTCGCGGCAGCCGACGACCTTCTGGTCGGTGCCACGCCATCGACCGCGGTCTACGTCTGCGGGCCGACAGCGATGCTGGAATCGGTGCGCACTGTTCGCGACAAGCACGCGAACGCGCCGCTGCATTATGAACGCTTCAGCCCGCCACCGGTTGTCGATGGCGTCCCGTTCGAGCTGGAACTCGCTCGCTCTCAGCGGGTGTTGGACGTTCCTGCCAACCGCTCGGCACTCGACGTCATGCTCGACGCCGATCCGACGACCGCCCATTCCTGCCGTCAGGGTTTCTGCGGAACCTGCAAGGTCAGGGTGATCAGCGGTCAGGTCGATCGCCGCGGCCGCACCGCGGAGACCGACGGCGACATGCTGGTATGCGTGTCGCGCGCCGGCGGTGGCCGTGTGGTGATCGACGCCTAGCTAGGGCGCCGGAGCCAGCTGCAACTGGTTCGTCTCTGTGTAGCCCGCCGGGTTGCCGCAGGCGTCGACGTTGTTGGTGATTTTGACATTCCCGGCCAGGCTGTTCGGGTCCCATGAGTAGTTGAACTTGATCGCCTTTGGGATGTCGCCACCCTGCTCACAGGACACGCCGCCGTGGCCCTCGAGGGTCCACTGGCCGTTGACCAGATGCGCCTGACCTAATTCTTTGATGTCCGAGCAACCGTCACCGCAGGGACTGAAGTACCAGTCGCTGTGCACCTGGTGGCCGTCCGGGTAGGTCTCCGTCTCGATGTAATGGCCGTTCAACGGGTCGCCGGACGCGGGAGCCGCTAGTCCAAGAGCGAGACCGGCGAACATCGCGCTAGCGGCCAAGCCGCGTGTGATCGTCATCATCCGCTTCCTTTCGTGGAGCTGGTCAGTGCGTCGGGCACTGTTGGTGGGTATCACAGGAGGCTTTCAGTTCGAGCGCGTTTGGCAAAGTTCTGCTGGGTGAACGCACGGTTACGAATCGTCTGGCGGGTCGAAAAGCCTTCTCGGATGGTAGTAGCCGTTGGTCCGTCTCCCGGCGGTGCCTGCAGTTTTCCGCCGTGTGAGTGCGTGCAGACGGATCACTGCCTAGTCGAACCCGCGTTCGAAACGCTGCGTATAACTGCTGCGGGACCGCCCGTCTAGGGTGAAGGCCATGCGAGTTGCCGTATTGGGGTCCAAAGGCAAAGTGGGCGCGACGATGGTGCACGCGGTCGAGGCCGCCCAGGATCTGAGCCTCTCCGCCGAAGTCGACGCCGGCGACCCGTTGAGCCTGCTGACCGAGAGCAAGACTGAGGTCGTCATCGACTTCACCCATCCCGACGTCGTGATGAAGAACCTCGAATTCTTGATCGACAACGGGATTCACGCTGTCGTGGGGACAACCGGCTTCACCGAGGAACGACTGGACCAGGTGCGGTCGTGGCTGGCCGCCAAGCCAGACGTCTCGGTGCTGATCGCGCCCAACTTCGCCATCGGAGCGGTGCTGTCGATGCACTTCGCCCAGCAGGCCGCACCGTTTTTCGAGTCGGTCGAGGTCATCGAACTACACCATCCGCACAAAGCCGATGCGCCGTCGGGAACCGCCACGCGGACCGCCGCGTTGATCGCCGAAGCGCGAAAAGACCTGCCGCCCAACCCAGATGCCACCACCGCCAGCCTGCCCGGCGCCCGCGGCGCTGACGTCGACGGCGTGCCCGTGCATTCGGTTCGATTAGCGGGCCTGGTGGCACACCAGGAAGTGCTGTTCGGCACGCTGGGGGAGACCTTCACCATCCGGCATGACAGCATCGACCGGACGTCGTTCGTGCCCGGCGTGCTGCTGGCGGTGCGCCGGGTGGCCGAATCACCGGGTCTCACAATAGGAATCGAATCGCTGCTCAACTTGCAATGACCGGCACCGGCGCATCGGGGCGTAACGCCCGCCTCAAGCTGATGATCGCGCTGATGTGCGGTGCGCTGCTGGTCTATCTGGCGCTGTTGGGCCGTGCCGCCGTTCTGATGATCGGTTCCGGGAAGGCCGTGGCCGTCGCACTGGGCGCGGCGCTGTTGATTCTGCCCGGCATCGGACTGTGGGCGATGATCGCAACGCTGCAGGCCGGGTTCGCGCATCAGAAGCTGGCCCGCCTCGCCGCTCGCGACGGGATGGAACTCGATGTGAGCGCCCTGCCGCGGCGGCCGTCCGGACGTATCGAACGCAATGCCGCCGACGCGCTGTTCGACACGGTCCGCGCCGAACTGGACAGCGATCCTGACGATTGGCGGCGCTGGTATCGACTGGCCCGTGCCTACGACTACGCGGGCGATCGTAGTCGAGCTCGAGAAGCGATGAAAACAGCCGTCCAGCTGGAAGGCCGCCAATGAGCAAGAGACTGTTGATCATTCACCACACCCCGTCGCCGCACACCCAGGAGATGTTCGAGGCGGTGGTGTCCGGTGCGACCGATCCCGATATCGAGGGAGTGGAGGTCATACGCCGACCGGCGTTGACCGTGTCGCCGACCGACGTTCTCCAAGCCGACGGCTACCTGCTGGGAACGCCCGCCAACCTGGGCTACATGAGCGGTGCCCTCAAACACGCGTTCGACGTCATCTACTACCCCTGCCTGGACGCAACGAAGGGGCGGCCGTTCGGTCTCTACCTGCACGGCAACGAGGGGACCGAGGGGGCCGAGCGTGGCGTCGACTCCATCACCACCGGCCTGGGCTGGGTCAAAGCCGCTGAGTATGTGGTGGTGTCGGGCAAGCCGGGCAAGCCCGAGTTGGAGGCGTGTTGGGAACTCGGCGCGACGGTCGCGGCCCAGCTGATGGAGTGACGTTACGGGTCGATGTGCGTCGGCGGTGTGCTGAAGATCGGGTCGGCTTCTTTGGGCGGGTCGCCGACGCTCATGGTGTTGCAGTCATCTTCGGCGGGACGCAGCGGACCGTTGGGGAAAGACGATATGCAGCGCTCCCACATGCCGTCGTCGATCGGGCCGTCGCACTCCTTCGCCATCGGGTGCCCTGCCCACGCCGGATCGATACAACCCGCGCTGGACGGCGGTGCGGCGGCGACCAGCCCGCCTGCGGTCACGGCGGCGGCCAATGCTCCGACGATGTATTGCTTCATGGAACGAAGTTAACGCTTGTGATCCGGTGAAAGCCAGAAAACGTGGTCGCGGCATGATGTGATCCGGATGAGGAATGGACGACCGGACGAAGGACGGGACGTGACGCGCCTGCTGATCGCGAATCGCGGCGAGATCGCACTCCGGATCATCCGCACCGCAATCGAGTTGGGGCTCGGCACGGTCGCCGTGTACGCCGAGGACGACGCGGACAGCCCGCATGTTCACGCAGCTGACGAGGCGATCGGCCTGCCCGGCGCCGGCCCGGCCGCATACCTCGATCACGCCGCGATCTTGTCGGCGGCCAAAGAGTCCGGTGCCGAGCTGATCCATCCCGGCTACGGGTTTCTCAGCGAGCAAACCGAATTCGCCCGGGCGTGCGCGGCCGCGGGCTACACGTTCGTCGGGCCGGACGCCGCAGCCTTGGAGCTCTTCGGTAACAAATCCTCGGCCCGTCGTGCCGCTGTCGCCGCCGGAGTGCCGGTACTTCCCGCCACCGACGGGCCCAGCAGCGTTGAGGACATCCGTGCATTCGCCGCCGAGCATGCGGGCGGCATCGTGATCAAGGCGCTGGCCGGTGGCGGTGGCCGAGGGATGCGTGTTGTCCGCACCGCCGATGGCATCGACGACGCCTACCGGCAATGCGCAGGCGAGGCGGAACTGGGGTTCGGCGACCGGTCGCTGTTCGCCGAAGCGCATCTGGCGGACGCACGGCACATCGAGGTGCAGATCGTCGCAGCGCCTTCGGGTTCACGAATCCGCGCGCTGGCGCTCGGCGACCGCGATTGCAGCATCCAGCGCCGGCATCAGAAGCTGGTCGAAATCGCACCCGCGCAACGCCTTTCCGAAGCGCTGCGGCGCGAACTGCACAGCGCCGCGGCGAGGTTGTGCGCGCGTGCCGACTACCGTGGACTTGCCACCGTCGAATTCCTGGTCAGCGGTGACCGATTCGTATTTCTTGAAGTCAACCCGCGGATTCAGGTCGAGCACACCATTACCGAAGAGACCACCGGGCTCGATCTGGTGGCCGTGCAGTTGGCGATCGCCCGCGGTGCGCCCTTCGACCGGCTGGCGCTGACCGCCGGTATCAACGACGACGGTATCGAGATCAGCGGCGAGCCCGCCACAGCGCGGGGGATCGCGATCCAGGCGCGGGTCAACATGGAGACGCTCGCCGCCGACGGAACGATCTCGCCGACGGCGGGCACGCTGAGCGTGTTCTCGCCACCGACCGGACCCGGCGTCCGGGTCGACACCCACGGCTGCCCCGGGCTGACGCCGAGCCCGCGCTACGACTCGTTGCTGGCCAAGGTGATCACCCATGTCCGCGAACCGTCGTTTCCCGCCGCGGTACGCAAGGCACAGACGGCGCTGGCCGAATTCCACATCGAGGGCATCCGCACCAACATCGCGTTGCTGCGTGAAGTGCTGTCCAGCACCCAACTGCAATCAGGTTCGGTGACAACGGGTTTTCTCGACGAGAACCTCGCCGATTTTGCCAGTGCTGCGCAGACCCACCGCCCGGACGCCCGAGTCGTGCCGGTCGAACTGCATGCGGGCGAGGAAGTGCTGCGCGCGCAACTGGCCGGCACCGTGATCGAGACCGCGTCGGAAGCCGCCGAGTTTCCCGCGGGCGCGCAACTGGTGGTACTCGAGGCGATGAAGATGCAGCACGTGCTGACCGCGCCGGATGCGGTGCGCACTGTCCGCACGCTGGTGGCACCCGGGCAGGTCGTCGGGACGGGAGACCCGTTGGTGGTCTTCGTCCGTACCGGTGACAGCACACAGGCCGGCGCTGCCGCCGAACTCGACCTGGACCGGGACCGCGCCGACCTCGACGACGTCCGTCATCGGCACCTGCTGACCCTCGATGAAAGCCGGCGTGCAGCGGTTGCCAAGCGGCACAAGCAGAATCGACGCACCGCCAGAGAGAACATCGCGGACCTGGTCGACCCGGGAACTTTTGTCGAATACGGTGCACTGGCGGTCGCCGCGCAGCGCAGCAGGCGTTCGGAGGAAGACCTGATCGCCAACACCCCGGCCGACGGTCTGATCGCCGGAGTGGCGAAAATCGGTGGGGTCGAGACGGCCGTGTTGTCCTACGACTACACCGTGCTGGCCGGCACGCAGGGCATGCGCAACCATGCCAAAACCGATCGTGTCTTCGACCTGGCTGCTCGTCGGAAGCTGCCGGTGGTGCTGTTCGCCGAAGGCGGCGGCGGCAGGCCCGGCGACACCGATGTCGCCAGTGTGGCGGGTCTGGACGTGCCGACGTTTCGTTCACTGGGCGCGTTGAGCGGCCGGGTACCGCTGGTGTCGATCGTGTCCGGTCGTTGCTTCGCCGGCAACGCCGCGCTGGCCGGGACCTGCGACGTGATCATCGCGACACCTGACGCCAACATCGGCATGGGCGGTCCGGCGATGATCGAGGGCGGCGGACTCGGCGAATACCGGCCCGAGGACATCGGGCCCATCGACGTTCAGCGTCGCAACGGCGTCGTCGGCCTCGCCGCCCGCGACGAAGTGCACGCGGTGGCACTGGCCAAGCAGTACCTGTCCTACTTCCACGCCAGGTTTGATGACTGGGAGGCTCCAGATCCACGGTGGGCACGACATGTCGTGCCGGAGAACCGGTTACGCGCCTACGACGTCCACCATGCGATCGAGGCGGTCGTCGACGTGGGATCCGCTCTCGAGTTGCGGGCCGACTACGGGGTCGGCGTGGTTACCGCGCTGGTCCGAGTTGAAGGCGTGCCATTCGGGTTGCTGGCCAACAGCAGCCATCATCTCGGTGGAGCCATCGACGCGGAGGCGGCGGACAAGATCGCCGACTTTGTGACACTGTGCGATTCGGCCGGGCTGCCGATCATCTCACTGTGCGACACCCCCGGATTCATGGTCGGGCCGGATGCCGAAGTCGAGGCCGCGGTCCGGCGATTCAGCCGGCTATTCATCGTCGGGGCGAAGTTGACCGTGCCGTTCGGAATGATCATCCTGCGCAAGGGTTATGGGCTGGGCGCGATGGCCATGGCAGGTGGCTCGTTCCACGCCCCGGAGTTCACCGTCGCCTGGCCGACCGGGGAGATCGGCGGCATGGGCCTCGAAGGTGCGGTGCGGCTCGGGTTCAGCAAAGAGCTTGCCGCAGTATCGGATCCGGTCGAGCGACAGAACTTGTTCGACAAGTTGGTCGAGGCTGCCTATCAACACGGCAAGGCGCTCACTTCGGCCACCACGTTCGAACTCGACGACGTGATCGACCCGGCGGACAGCCGGTCCTGGATCATCCGACTGCTCGACAAAAAGGAAGGAAATCGGTTGTGAAAGTTGCCGAAAAGGTGGCTATCGTCACTGGCGGCGGTAATGGCATCGGTGCCGCTGTGGCCGTCAAGCTCGCGACGCTGGACGCGAGAGTCGTTGTCGCAGACTTGGACTCCGGCGCTGCCGGCGTGGTGGCTGATGGGATCAACGCCGAGCGGCGCGGCGCGGCCGTCGCTGTGAGCGGCGACGTCTCCGACACCGGACAGATCGAGCAGTTGATCGGGCGCGCGGAGAGCGAATTCGGTCCTGTGGATTTGTATTTCGCGAATGCGGGCATCACCGGCGTATCGGGCTTGGATGTCACCGAGAACGAGTGGGACCAATCCATCGACGTCAACCTGAAGGCCCACATCCGGGCCGCGCAACTGCTGGTGCCCGGCTGGGTCGAGCGCGGCGAGGGTTACTTCGTCAGCACCGCGTCCGCGGCCGGCCTGCTCACCCAACTCGGGTCGGCGACGTACTCGGTGACCAAACACGCCGCGGTCGGCTTCGCGGAGTGGCTGAACATCACCTACGGCGATCAAGGTGTGCGGGTCAGTTGCCTGTGCCCGATGGGAGTCAACACCAACCTGCTGAATTCGCCTGGCGGATCGGATGATCCGCTGGCACGTCTGGCGAACCGGGCCGTCACCGCCGCAGGTAACGTGCTGGAACCCGCCGACGTCGCCGACGTGGTGCTGGACGCCATCGACGACGAGCGGTTCCTGATCCTTCCGCATCCCGCTGTGCTGGAGATGTACCGGCAGAAATCCGCCGATTACGACCGATGGCTCAAGGGGATGCGACGGTATCAGCACTCACTACAGGAGGGCCTGCAATGACGTCGGATCTGACCGGACGCACCGCGATCATCACCGGCGGATCGCGCGGGATCGGCTTGGCCATCGGGGAGCGCTTGGCTGCATCCGGCGCACAGGTGGTTGTCACCTCCCGCAAGCAGGACAGCGCCGACGAGGCGGCCGAACACATCGGCCGGGGCGCAATCGGAGTCGCGGCGCACGCGGTCGACGAAGACGCCGCAAAGCACTGCGTCGACCTGACGCTGGAACGCTTCGGCAGCATCGACATCCTGGTCAACAACGCCGGCACCAACCCGGCCTACGGTCCGCTGATCGACCAGGATCACGCGCGCTTCGCCAAGACCTTCGACGTCAACCTATGGGCGCCGCTGCTGTGGACATCGCTGGCGGCCAAGGCATGGATGCGTGAACACGGCGGGGCGGTAGTGAACACGGCGTCGATCGGCGGCTTGCATCAGGCGCCGATGATGGGTATGTACAACGCGACCAAGGCTGCACTGATCCACGTCACCAAGCAACTGGCACTGGAGCTTTCGCCACGGGTCCGCGTCAACGCGATCGCCCCTGGTGTGGTGCGAACGAAGCTCGCCGAGGCGTTGTGGAAGGACCACGAGGATCTGGTAGCGGAGGGAACGGCATTGGGCCGGATCGGCGAGCCGCCCGACGTGGCCGCCGCGGTGGCGTTTCTGGTGTCGGATGAGTCGAGCTGGATCACCGGGGAGACCATGGTGATTGACGGCGGCCGACTGCTCGGCGAGCCGGCGGGGTTCCGGTGAGCGCGCAGGACCTGCACACACGGGTGCAGACGCTGCTCGACGAGCACGATCCGGTGCGCACCGACCCGCAAGACTTTCTGGGTGCGCGGTTCGACGCCGGGCTGGCTTGGGTGTATTTCCCGACCGACTCCGGCGGGCTCGACCTACCGCGCAGTTTGCAATCGCAAGTCGAAGACGAGCTGACCGCGGCAGGCGCACCTCCCGGCGGCGGTGGCGCTCGCAACGGCATCGGGATGGGCATGGCCGCACCGACCATCGCCGCGTACGGAACCGCCGAGCAACAGCGAGAGTTCCTGCGGCCGTTGTTCACCGGAGAACACATTTACTGCCAGCTGTTCAGCGAACCGGGTGCCGGATCCGACCTGGCCGGCGTGGCCACTCGCGCGGTCCGCGACGGCGACACCTGGATCGTCAACGGGCAGAAGGTGTGGACGTCGAGCGCGCAGAACGCACAGCGGGCAATCCTGGTCGCCAGGACCGATCCTGCCGTTCCCAAGCACCAAGGTCTGAGCTACTTCGTCTGCGACATGACCGACCCCGGCGTCGACGTCAGGCCGCTGCGCCAGATCACCGGCGAAGCCGAGTTCAACGAGGTGTTCCTGACCGATGTCCGAGTGCCGGACGCCAACCGGCTCGGCGCCGAGGGCGGCGGCTGGAAGGTCGCGACCACCACGCTGAACAACGAACGCGTGGCGATCGGCACGATGGCCGGGGGCGTGCGGGAAACCGGGACGATCGGCAAGGTCACCGAAGCCTGGCGGACCCAACCGGAACTGCGCAACCCGGCGATGCACGACGAATTGATGCGGCTCTGGGTCGAAGCGGAGGTCGCACGACTGACGGGTTTGCGGCTGCGTCAGCGCCTGGTCGCGGGCCAGCCCGGACCCGAGGGTGCCGGCATGAAGGTGACATTTGCCCGCCTGGCGCAGGCGATTTCGGGATTCGAGATCGAGCTGCACCCCGAAGAGGGCTTTCGCTACGACGATTGGACGATGCGACAGCCGGACTCGGTCGACTTCATTGGCCGCGGCCCCGGCTATCGCTATCTGCGGGCCAAGGGCAACTCCATCGAGGGCGGTACGTCGGAGATTCTGCGCAACACGATCGCCGAGCGCATTCTCGGCCTGCCCCCGGAACATCGAGTCGACAAAGAGATCGCGTGGAAGGACCTTCCCCGATGAGCGACCTGCTGTACTCAGAGACAGAAGATGCTGTGCGGGACAGCGTTCGTCGGCTGTTTGCCGACCGCTGCCCACCCGAAGCGGTGACGGGCTTGTATGACGCTGCGTCGCAAGATTTTTCCGGCGTATGGCACACGCTGGCCGCCGATCTGGGGATGGCCGGCCTGCTGATACCCGAAGATCTCGGTGGGGCCGGCGCGGGCGCCCGGGAGGCGGCCGTGGTCATGGAGGAGATCGGGCGCGCCGTCGCGCCGGTGCCGTTTCTGTCCAGTGCGGTGCTCGCCACCGTCGCGTTGCTGCAAGCGGGTGACACCGAGACTGTCCGTGGACTGGCGGCGGGTTCGCTCACCGCCGCGCTGGCCGTGCCGCTGTCCACCGCACCCGGTGACGCGGTGACCGGTGTCAGCGCCGGCGGCGGCCTGATCGGACGTGTCACCAGCGTGGCCGGCGCCGGCGAGGCCGACGTGCTGGTGGTGCCGGTGGCCGGTCCCGACGGGCTGGAACTGCACACGGTCGCACGCGACGCGGCGGGTGTTGATATGTCACCCGTGTTGACGCTCGATATGACGAGGCCTCTTGCCGATATCCAGTTTTCGGGTGCCGTGTCGTCGCGCGTCGGGACAGGGTCTGCCGACGGCGCCGTCGCGGCGGCGTTGGAGACCGGCGCGGCGCTGCTGGCATCCGAGCAATACGGCATCGCGCAGTGGTGTTTCGAGACCACACTGGCGTATGCCAAGCAGCGCAAGCAATTCGGCCGGGCCATCGGGTCATACCAGGCGATCAAGCATCGTCTCGCCGACCTGTGGATCGATGTCAATGCCGCCGCGGCTGCGGCCCGGTATGCCGCGGACACCTGCGCGAGCCACGACGACGATGCGACGATCGCCGCGGCCGTCGCGCAGGCATACTGCAGCGGCATCGCGGTGCGGGCCGCCGAGGAGTGCGTCCAGTTGCACGGTGGCCTCGGGATGACATGGGAGTATCCGGCGCATCTGTACCTGAAGCGGGCCAAGGGCGATCAGTTGGCGTTCGGCACCGCCTATCGGCACCGGGCCAGGTTGGCCGATCTGGTCGATCTGCCGATCTCGTAAAGGGGAGTTGAACATGGACAAGCGGATTCTCGGCGACAGCCTCGAGGTCTCGGCGATCGGCCTGGGCTGTATGGGGATGAGCCGCGGCTTCGGTCCGTCCGGGTCCACCGCGGAGATGACTGCCGTCATCCGCGCCGCGGTCGAGCGCGGCGTCACATTCTTCGATACCGCAGAGGCGTACGGGGACAACGAAATACTGGTCGGCGACGCCTTGGCGCCGTTCGCGGGCCAGGCGGTGATCGCGACCAAATTCGGGTTCGCTTTCGGCGCCGACGGCAACATCACCGGACTCGACAGCCGGCCCGAACACATCAAAGAGGTCACCGACAATTCGCTGCGCCGACTCGGTGTGGACAGCATCGACCTGCTCTACCAACACCGCGTCGACCCCGAGGTCCCCATCGAGGATGTCGCCGGCACGGTCAAGGAACTGATTCAGAGCGGCAAAGTCAAACACTTCGGGATGTCCGAGGCGTCAGCGCCGATCATCCGCCGCGCCCACGCCGTGCAACCCGTGACTGCGGTGCAGAGCGAATATTCGCTGTGGTGGCGTGAGCCGGAGTCTGCGGAGACCGGTGTGTTGTCCACGCTGTCCGAACTCGGCATCGGTTTCGTGCCCTACAGCCCGCTCGGAAAGGGCTTCCTGACCGGAAGCATCAGCGAGAGCACCCAATTCGACAGCTCAGACATCCGCAGCAGTATTCCGCGGTTCGCCGCAGACGTTCGCGATGTCAACCGAGCCGTCGTCGACCTGCTCCAGACGATCGCGGTTCGTAAGGGCGCGACAGCCGGCCAGATCGCATTGGCCTGGTTGCTGGCCCAGCGACCATGGATCGTGCCGATCCCCGGCACCCGGCGGCTCGAGCGGCTGGAGGAGAATCTGGCGGCAGCCGACGTCGAGTTGACTGACGACGATCTCCGCGAAATCGACACTGCGTCAGCGGCCATCGAGGTGCAGGGCGCGCGCTATCCCAACTTTATGCAGAAGCTGATCGGGCGCTGACCTGACGGGCGACTTCGCCGTAGCGCTCGAAACGATCTGGGTCGCCGACGGCGTTGTAGAGCACCAGTCGCGTCGCCGTCGCGCCGTACTTGTCGGTTAGCGCGTCGGCCAACGCATCCCACGTCGACTCGGTGGCGAAGGCGGCGACGTGATCGTCGCTGACCTGGGCGGCCATGCCCGCTACGTCACCGGCCTTCTGCTTCTCGCGAATCCGCGCGGTCGTGCCCTCGAATCCGGCTTCGTCCCAGATGAACGCGTAGTTGGGTGTGCTGCCGTAGAACGCCATGCTGGCGCGCACGCTTTCACGCTGCGTGTCGCGCTGTTCGTCAGTGTCTCCGACGATCGTCATGACCGGCACGACGATCGCGACATCCGACGCTGAGCGACCCGCTTTCGCTGCCCCCGCAGTGACATTCGGCAGCACATGACGGCCGATGTAACCGGGCTCGCCGATCGGATGGACGTGCACGCCGTCGGCGACTTCGCCCGCCATCCGCAACATCCACGGATTCACCGCGGCGATATCGACTTTGGGATCAGGAGCATCGATCGGCCCCGCGCTCCATTGCGGAGTGATGAAGTCGAGGTCGTAGAACTCACCGTGGTGGTCGAGCTTTCCGGAGCGGAACGCCGAGAAGCACGCCTTCACCGCGAGCAGGTAGTCGCGCAACCGCGGGCCCGGCCGCTCGAACGCCGCGCCGTAGCGTCGCACGACGTGCGTGCGCACCTGCGTGCCCAGGCCAAGCCGGAAGTTCCCGCCGGTCGCTTCCTGCAGTTCCCATGCCGCCGCCGCCGTAACGAATGGGCTGCGCGGAAACGCCACCGCGACACCGGTGGACAACTCGAGGCCCGGAGCCGCTTGCGACGCCACCGCGGCGTTCAGATACGCGGTGCGGCCCGTCTCGGTGAACAACAGGCCGGAGAAACCGGCCGACTGCGTCCGCCGGGCCAGGTCACCGATCTGACCGAGCGGCTGCGGGACCGTCATCGCATCGACGTGCATGGCGGAACAGTACGTCGAGCAGCGGGCGATAACGTCGGTGGGCGTCACCCACGCGACGCTGTGCGGAATCGCTCGCGATACGCCTTCGGCGAGAGCCCCAGGTGGTCGACGAATACGCGTCGGAGGCTTTCGGGGCTGCCGAACCCCGCCATGCGCGCAGTGTCGGCGACGCTGCGGCCGGCGTCGAGTGCGGCACGGGCGGCATCGATGCGCACCTTTTCGACGTAGCGGGCCGGTGTCGTGCCAAGTTCGGATTGAAAAAGTCGAGTGAGCTGTCGTGTACTCAAAGAGGCCCGGACGGCAAGGCTATTCACGCTGTGATCTGCCGCGGGAGTGGCCGAGATTGCGTCGGTGACCATGCGCAATGGGGACTGCGGCGGGAGGGCAGTCTCGACCAGCACCGAGAATTGCGATTGACCACCCGCTCGCTTGAGATAGACGACCAGCCATCGGGCCACCGAACGGACCAGCTCGATACCGTGATCCATTTCGACCAACGCCAGCGCCAGGTCGATGCCTGACGACACCCCGGCTGAGGTGAAGACATCGCCGTCGCGGATGAAGATCGCATCCGGCTCGACGGTGATATCGGGGAATGCCCGCGCAAACAACCCGACGTCGTGCCAATGCGTGGTGGCGCGCCGGCCGTCAAGCAGGCCGGCCTGCGCCAGGACGAACGACCCCGTGCATATCGAGGCCAGCCGTCGGGTCCGGCCTGCGATTAACTTGACCGCCTCGACGAGCTCGGGATCAATCGCCCGCCGGGGCAAGTTGTCGCTCCCGGCGACCATAACGGTGTCGGCGGATTCGATTGACGCAATGGCATCAGTGACCCCCAACCGGGTCCCTATCGAGGTTGTGACATCGCGACCATCCACCGATGCGATGGTGAGCCGGTAGTCGGCACCGAAGCGGTTGGCTTCGGCGAACACCTCACCCGCTCCCGCAACGTCCAACATCGTCACGTCGTCGAAGACGACGATAACCACTACCCGCGACCGCTCGCCGGCCTCAGCCACGCGCTCATTGTGTCGCAATCTGTGGGAAAAACGGCTGGAACGACTCAGGTGGACTAGCGGCTTAGCACCGCAGGATGGGGCTATCACAAACAAGGAGCGATCATGACCGTGGAGTCCATCGAAACCATCGCCGGCATCCGTGTACCCGATAGCGCGCTGGCCCGCGACGTCACTGACTTCATCCGTCGCGTCGAAGACGACTTGCTGTTCAACCATTCCCGGCGGGTGTTCTTCTTCGGCGCACTTCAGGGCTTGCGTCGCGGACTGCAACCGGACCTCGAATTGCTCTACGCCGCAGCGATGTTTCACGACATCGGCCTGACCGAGAGGTACCGCACCTCCACCGTTCGCTTCGAGGTCGACGGCGCTAATGCGGCGCGGGAATTCCTGGCGGCGTACGGCATTCATCAAGCCCACATCGACACGGTGTGGCTCGGTATCGCCCTGCACACCACTCCCGGCGTGCCCGAATTCCTGGCACCCGAAGTCGCCTTGCTGCAGGCGGGCGTCGAAGTCGACGTGGTTGGTGTCGGTCGCGAGGATTTGGGCCCCGAAACGCTGGCCGCGGTGACCGCCGCCCACCCGCGCCCACAGTTCAAGCAGCGCATCCTGGCGGCGTTCAACGACGGAATGAAGCACCGCCCGCAGACCACCCTCGGCACCATGAACGCCGACGTGCTGGCGCACTTCGATCCCACCTTTACGGGCGTCGATTTCGCCGACAAGATCCTGAACAACAGTTGGCCTGAATAGCGGAAGGGAGCGGACACATGGATATCTATGAAGCGCTGTACACCACCAGGATGATGCGGCGGTTGCGACCCGATCCGATTCCGTTGGACACCCAGGCCCGCATTCTGGATGCGGCTGTTCGTGCCCCCAATGGCGGAAACACCCAGCGCTGGCACTTTCTCGCCGTTGATGATCGGGACCTCATACGTCAGTTCGCCGAACTGTTCCGAAAAGCCCGCGCCCTCGAATACGACAAATTCAAGGCGGGAACGGGACCGATGGTAGCGGCGGCGCCCGGTGCGGACCCGGCCACTCACGCCGAAACGATGCGGCGAATGAAAGGCTCAGGCGACTACCTGGCTGACCACTTCGACGAAGTTCCTCTGTTGCTTTTCGTCTTCGCCATCGACGACCTCGGCGGCGCGAACATCTACCCGGCGATTTGGAGTGCGTTGCTCGCCGCTCGTGCTGAAGGCGTCGGCGGCGTGATGACGATGGTGCTCCGCAATTTCGCGGACGAAGTGAACGCCTTACTGCGCGTGCCCGTTGAGCAAGGCTGGACGATGTCGGCCATGCTGACGCTCGGCTATCCGCGGGGCACATGGGGTGTCGCGGCGAATCGGCATCCGGTGCAAGAGGTTTCGTCTCGGAATCGCTGGGGTGCGTCATTCGGCATCGAAGTACCGCAGCCGCTCTGGCCGCCTCACGACAACACGACGACCAACCTGGCCGCGGCGGGATGAAACGCCGCAGAAGCTAGGCGCCCAAGCTCGCGCCGAAGACCTCCCGCATCGCCGTCCAGTGCCGCTCCGCGGCGTCAGCGTCGTACGACCGATTGTCGGGCACCGCGTAACCGTGCGCGGCCGCATACGTCTCGATTTTGTGCTCGACACCGGCTGCGGTCAGGGCCTTTTCGAGCTGCTCGGCGTGGTCTGCGGTGAACGAGCCGTCGTTCTCCGCGCCACCGACATAGACCACGGCCTGGATCTGATCGGCCTTCAAATGCGGGCTGTCGTTGCCGTCGGTGACCAGCCCGCCGCCATGGAACGACGCCGCGGCGGCAACCCGGTCCGGCACACGCCCGGCGACGATCAATGACGCGCGCCCGCCCATGCAGTAGCCGGTGATGCCGAACTTGCTACCGCTGACTTCGGGCCGGGCCGCCAGATAGTCGAAGTACGCCGTCGCGTCGGACGCCCATCCTTCAGGGCTGATGCTGCCGACGAACGACATCAGGCGTTTGCGTTCGTCGTCGTCGGTGAACGCGGTCTTCATGTCGAACGGCGCCCAGTCGCCCTGGCGGTAATAGACGTCTGGCAGCAGTACCGCGTAACCGGAGTCGGCCAGCGTGGCGGCCATATCGAAGAAGGTCTGCCTGGTTCCGCCGGCGTCGGGAATCATGACCACGCCAGGCCAGGGACCCTGTCCTTCAGGGGTCAACAGGCGGACCGGGGCGGTGCCATCGGGAGTGGTGACGGTGTCGGTGATATTCGGCATGCCATCCGTTCTACTCCCCGGTTCTAGACGTATTCTGAACGGCGTGCCGATCCCCACACCGTACGAGGACTTATTGCGTCTGGTGCTGGAGCAGGGCACGGCAAAAGCCGACCGCACCGGCACCGGTACCCGCAGTCTGTTCGGACACCAGATGCGGTTCGACCTGTCGGCGGGTTTCCCGTTGATCACCACCAAGAAAGTCCACCTCAAGTCGGTGGTCTACGAGCTGCTGTGGTTTTTGCGCGGTGACTCCAACGTCAGTTGGCTGCACGAGCACGGGGTCACCATCTGGGACGAGTGGGCCAGCGACACAGGCGATCTCGGACCGGTCTACGGCGTGCAGTGGCGGTCGTGGCCCACGCCGTCCGGTGAGCATGTGGACCAGATCAGCTCGGCGCTGGATCTGCTGCGTTCAGACCCCGATTCGCGGCGCATCATCGTGTCGGCCTGGAATGTCGGCGAGATCCCGCAGATGGCGTTGGCGCCGTGCCACGCGCTCTTCCAGTTCTATGTGGCCGACGGCAAGCTCAGCTGCCAGCTGTACCAGCGCAGCGCCGACCTGTTCCTCGGTGTGCCGTTCAACATCGCCAGCTACGCCTTGCTGACTCACATGATGGCCGCCCAAGCCGGTTTGGGCGTCGGCGACTTCGTCTGGACCGGCGGCGACTGTCACATCTATGACAACCATGTCGAGCAGGTACGTACCCAGCTCGATCGTGATGCCCGACCATATCCGGAACTAGTTCTGGCACAACGGGGTTCGATCTTCGATTACGCCTACGACGATGTTGTGGTGAAGAACTACGATCCGCATCCGGCGATCAAAGCTCCCGTCGCCGTATGAGCGTATGAGCGGACTGGGCCTGATCTGGGCACAGTCGACGTCCGGGGTGATCGGCCGCGACGGCGGCATCCCATGGCAACTGCCAGAGGATCTGGCCCACTTCAAGAACGTCACCACCGGCAACACCGTGGTGATGGGTCGCCGCACCTGGGAGTCACTGCCGGAGCGGTTCCGGCCGTTGCCGGGCCGCAGAAACGTCGTCGTCACCCGTCAGACGGATTTCACCGCGCAGGGCGCCACGGTGGTCGGAAGTCTCGACGATGCGCTGACCCAACCGGACACCTGGGTGATCGGCGGCGAACAGATCTACACCCTCGCTCTGCCACAGGCCGATCGGTGCGAGGTCACCGAGATCGATATCGACATACCTCGCGACGACGGCGACGCGGTCGCCCCGATGCTCGACGAGGCCTGGGTCGGTACACCAGGGGCGTGGCAGACCAGCGACGCCGGCCTGCGCTACCGGTTTCACAGCTACCACCGGGCACTCTGACCTGCACTTTCAGCATCGCCTGACACAATCGATCGGGTCATGACCGGCCTGTCAGGGTTTGCCGAAGGGAGACTTAACAGTGGAGCCCGAATCCGTAAAGACGTTCGTTCGTGCATTCAGGGGCTACCAGACGAGCGCGGTCGACGCCCACATCGAGATGTTGAGCACCAAACAGAACTTGTTGCTCGATGACGTCGAAAAGCTGAGGGCGCGGCTGAGGGAAGTCGGCGACGAAGCAGCTTCGTTGCGGAGAGAGGTCGGCCTTCTGACCGACACCTCACCGTCGCCGCACGCGGTGCAACAGCGAATGGCGCAGATGCTGCGGCGTGCGGTCGACGAGATCTCTGAGATGCAGGCCGAGGCGCGGGCCGAAGCCGATGCAATGGTCGCGGCGGCGGAATCCGAGGCCAAGGCCGCACAGCAGAAACACACTGAGGTGTTGGCGGACCTGGCCAACCGGCGCACGGTGCTGGAAGCTGAATACCAAGAAACCAAGCAACAGCTCGAGACGGAGCTGTCCGACCTGCGCGCCGACGCCCAAGAGGCGCGCGAACAGCTCCTCGCCGACGCCAGGCAGTTGGCTGATCACTACCGTGAGCAGGCCCAGCGGGCCGTCGACGAGGCGAGCCAGCAGCGGATCGACGTCCTCGAGCAGCTGATGGGCGTGTATCGCGACCTGGAAGGAGTTCCGGCCACTCTCGAATCGGCCTACCAGGAACTCAAGAATCCATCGGAATAGTCTCTCCGCGGGGGTGTCGGAGCCGACCGGTATCCTCAGCGCGTGTCCATCCGGACCTCCAGCCTGAACGCCGTGCACGCCCGACGGATAGCCGTTGCGGCACAGGGTTTTAGCGAGCCCGGGCCTGCCGGTCCGATCACCCGCGCGCACCTGCGGCGGCTGATTTCGCGCATTCAGGTGCTGCAGCTCGATTCGGTGTCGGTCGCGGTGCGCGCCCATTACGCGCCGGTCTTCAGCCGGCTCGGATCCTATGAACGTGACGTGCTCGACCGTGCGGCGTGGGCGCACAGCGCCCGCTCACCGCGGCTACTGGTGGAGTACTGGGCGCACGAAGCGGCGCTGATGGCTGTCGATGACTGGCCGCTGATGCGCTGGCGGATGGGCGAATACCGGCACGGGCGGTGGGGCAAACACATCGTCAAGGCGAACCCGCAGCTGGCCGAGGACATCGTGGCCGCCGTCGCCGAGCTGGGGCCGTCGACCGCCGGGCAGATCGAGAACCACCTGGCCGAGAGACCTCGGCGCGCCAAAGGTTCCTGGTGGAACCGCAGCGACACCAAATGGGTGGCCGAAGCGTTGTTCGCCGCCGGCACGCTCACCACGGCGACCCGGCTGGGATTCGCCCGGTATTACGACCTGACGGAGAAGGTGCTGCCTGCCGAGGTGCTGGCGCGCGAGGTCGCAGAAGACGACGCCGTCCGCGAGCTCGTGCTGCGGGCCGCCACTGCACTGGGGGTGGCCACCGAGGCCGACATCCGCGACTACTTCCGGCTGGCGGCCGGACAGGCCAAGCCGGCGATCGCCAAGCTGGTAGCGGACGGTGAGCTGGAGCTGGTTAACGTCGACGACTGGTCGGCGCCGGCGTATGTACCTGCGGGACAGACGATTCCGCGACGCAACCGCGGCACGGCGTTGTTATGTCCGTTCGACCCGCTGATCTTTTTCCGCCCACGGGTAGAGCGGCTGTTCGGATTTCACTATCGCATCGAGATCTACACGCCGGCGAGCAAGCGGCAGTACGGCTATTACGTGTGGCCGTTTCTGCTTGACGGCGAGTTGGTCGGGCGGGTCGACCTCAAAACCGATCGATCCGCGGACGCACTGCAGGTGGTGGCGGCGTTCGTCGAACCGGGTCGTCCGCCGTCGCGAGTGGCGTCGGCATTGGCTGGTGAGCTGGAGTCGATGGCCGGTTGGCTGGGGCTGGCCGGCGTGACGGTCGGCAAGCGCGGCGACCTGGCCGGCGAGTTGATTAAGGCCGTCGCGCGGCGCTGACAACGCGCGAACGCGCACTTTCCTCTGCGGCGAACCGATTGACATCAGGTAAACCATATGAGCGACAGAGCGGGAAGCCGCGAAATTTGCTGTACAGCGACGTATTCTTGTCAATCGGCGATCCGCAGCAGCTATTAGGGTCGCTCGACGGCTTGTCAGGTTTGCTCCCTGGTGGGACGCCGTACTGCGGAGGCTTGGACGGAATCGATGACTCGACCTTGCCCTTCCTGCGGGACCGAATTGATAAGAGACGGTGCGCAGTTGTGTGCCACGTGCGCTCCGGCGATCACGCCCCTCGATGAGCGGGGGGAGTACAAGCAGGTGACGGTGCTGTTCGCCGATGTTGTGCGCTCCATGGATTTGGCTTCGACGCTGGGCCCGGAGCGATTTCGCGAGATCATGACTGCCGTCTTCGATTGCGCCGCGACGGTGGTCCGTCGGTACGGTGGCACGGTCGACCAGTTCACCGGGGACGGCATTATGGCCTTGTTCGGTGCGCCCGTCGCGTTGGAGGACCACGCGCTGCGAGGCTGCCTGGCCGCGTTGGGCATTCAACAGGAAACCAAGGATTTGGCTGCCGATGTGGCCACCCGCGATCAAGCGACGCTACGGCTTCGGGTTGGCCTGAACTCAGGGCAGGTTGTCGCGGGAAACTTCGGTTCCACACCTATCAGGTACACGGCGTTCGGCGAGCACGTCGGAATGGCGCAGCGAATGGAATCCGTAGCGCCGCCCGGTGGGGTGATGGTCAGCGAGTCCACGGCCCGGCTGGTCGAAGACGTCGCCGTGTTGGAGGAACCGGAACTGGTGCCGATCAAGAACTCCGACCGACTCGTATCGGCGCGCCAACTGCTGCGCACGGTAGCCGACCCGGTGCTGTCGCGTCGGCGTACGTGGCCTCTGATCGGGCGGCAATGGGAGATGCGGGCGCTCAATGGAATTCTCGACGCATCGATTGCCGGCAGGGGATGTGTAGCTGGACTCATCGGCGCGCCGGGCATCGGCAAAACCCGGCTCGTGCGCGAACTGGCATCGATCGCCAACGAGCTTGGGGTCGAGGTTCATTCGACGTTTTGCGAAGCGCATGAGACCGAGGTGCCTTTTCATGTCCTCGGGCGCATGGTGCGAGGGGTGTTGCGGGTCAACGACTTGGACGCCGCGACCGCGCGTGCAATGGTTGAGTCCAGATTCGTCGCAGCGGACCGCGACGACCTGCTGTTGCTGCAGGACCTTATCGGTATCGCCGACAGCGCAGTCGCGTTGCCTGCCATCGAGGCTGACGCGCGGCGCCGCCGGCTCGCCAACATGATCAACACCGCGCTGCTGATGCGACAGGCGCCGGCACTGTACGTCATCGAAGACGTGCATTGGATTGACGAGACCAGCGAGACGATGTTCGCCGAGTTCTTCAAAGTGATGGCGCGGACGCACTCGATGGTGTTGTTGACCTACCGGCCGGAATACCGCGGCGCGTTGGCCCTGATGCCAGGTTCGCAGACGATCACGCTCGCGCCGCTCAGCAATTCGCAGGCCGCCACGTTGACGGCCGAGATGCTCGGATCGCACCCGTCGGTGCAGCGCTTGACCGCGCAGGTCACCGAACGGGCAGCGGGTAATCCGCTGTTCACCAAGGAAATCGTGCACGACCTACTCGAACGCGGTGTCCTGGAGGGAGATTGGGGCCAGTACAAATGTGTCGGCGATTTCGCTGACATCAAGGTGCCCGCGACGGTCCACGCCACGATCGCTGCTCGCATCGACCGCCTCGAACCACGTGCCAAACGCACACTGAACGCCGCCGCCGTCATAGGTTCGAGATTCGATGAGGGAACGCTGGTCAGCCTGCTCGGTGATGTGGCGCTGGACGAGCTTGCCATTGCCGAACTGATCTATCCCGTCACGTTCACGCCGCGCACCGAGTATTCGTTCGGGCATCCGCTGATCCGGACGGTCGCCTATGAGTCGCAGTTGAAGGCCGGGCGGGCCGAGTCGCACCGACGGCTTGCCCGCACGTTGGAATCGCGCGAGCCGGATTCGGCTGACGAAAATGCGGCGCTGATCGCTATCCATCTGGAGTCGGCCGGCGATTTCCGCGATGCCTTCACTTGGCATATGCGCGCCGGGTCTTGGTCGATACTGCGGGACATCGGTGCCGCGCGGTTGAGCTGGCAGCGGGCTCGCAACGTCGCCGATCAGCTGCCGGCCACCGACCCGGACCGCAGTCGGATGCAAGTCGCGCCGCTCACCTTGCTGTGTGGGAGCGCCTGGCGGATCGCGGGCAGCGTGCCCGACGACGGCTTCGCGGAACTCCGTGAGCTGACAAGGGCGGCGGGGGATAAACGGTCGCTGGCTATCGCAATGGCAGGGGTGGTGCCGGCCATGGCATTTCGTGCTCGCTACCGAGAAGGGGCGCAACTGGCTTCGGAATGCGTGGAGTTGATCGAATCGATCGGCGACTCGGAATTGGCGGTCGGGTTCCTCTACGGACCGGCTTACGCCAAGTACCTCGCCGGCGAGGCTCATGAGGCACTGCGCCTTACACAACGTGTCATTGACCTTGCCGCCGGCGACCTGGCCAAAGGCAACGTCGTGCTTGGATCCCCACTGGCCTTGATGACCAGCGGCAGGGGTGCGGCCCGGTCCTGTATGGGTATCCCAGGCTGGATCGACGATCTCAACGACGGCATCGCCCTGGTGCGGTCGCTCGATTCGACGACCAGGGTCATCGCGGCGTGGTTCAAATACTGGACGGTGCCGAACGGGGCCGTCGTGCCTGACGCGTCGGCCCTGAGCCAAACGGCTGAGGTTCTGCGGATCGCCGAAAAAGCGGCCGACGACTTCAACCTGGTTATCGCCCGCCTGACCCGCGGCCTTGTCTTGGTCAACGTCGAGGGCCCTGACCGCGCGGCCGGCTTCGAACTACTCGCCAAGGCAAGAGAAACCGCGGTCCAGGGGAGTTTTTATCTGTTGGCGCTGCCGATCGTCGATATTCAGGTCGCGAAGGAGAAAGCCCGCACCGGAGAGCTTGACGAGGCTATTGCGATAGCCGGCACCGTTCTCGACGAGGAGTACCACACCGGCGAGATGATCTACCGGGGCGCCTGTGCATCGGTTCTGGTCGAAGGCCTGCTCCAGCGTGCTGCGAGCGGTGACATCGAGCAGGCGCAGGCGGTGATCGATCGATTGGCCGCGGTGCCAACCGACGAGGGATTCGTGCTCAACGAGATTCCGCTGCTGCGCCTTCGAGCTCTGGTGGCGCGCCAGCGGGGCGACGAAGCGGGCTATCGCCAGTGGGCAGAACGCTATAAGGCGCGTGCGGCGTCGTGCGGCTTTCAAGGTCACATGGCAATCGCAGAAGCCATGATCTGATGTTGATGTGCTGCGGACGGCCGCTGGTCACCGTATTTTCAATTCGTGGAGGACTCCGTGGATGATGTGGCGGTTTTCGGCGGTGGAGTCGGCGGCCTCAGCGCTGCTCAAGAACTTGCCGAGCGCGGGTTCACAGTCACGGTCTACGAAGCGCGCGATACGTTCGGCGGAAAAGCGCGATCGATGCCTGTTCCGCTATCAGGCACAAATGGTCGTGCGGACCTGCCTGCAGAACACGGTTTTCGATTCTTCCCCGGGTTCTATCGCCATCTGCCTGACACCATGGCCCGGATTCCGACTGGAAAAAATGCGACCGTCTTCAACCACCTGACCGCAACCCAAGAGATGCTTATCGCGCAGTCCGGTGGCCGTCGCAAGCTCGTCGCGCCGACGGTGCCGCCGGGGTCGCTCGGCGATCTCGAGTTGGCATTCAAGTTCATGTGGGACTTCGGTACAAAGCTCGGCATCAAGCCTCCAGAGCTCATTTTCTTCTTCAATAAGCTGCTTATTCTGTTGTGCTCGTGCGACGGGCGGCGTTACGGACAATGGGATTGCATTAGTTGGTGGGACTACACCGAGGCAGCCACAAAGTCGGCGGCTTTTCAAAAATTTCTCGCCACCGGGCTGACACGCACGCTCGTGGCCGCCCAAGCCAAACAGATATCGGCGCGTACCGGCGGCCTTATCTTGTGTCAGCTACTTCTCGACATGGTGACCGCTGGACAGCACGTCGATCGTGTACTCGACGGTCCCACCAGCGAGGTGTGGATCGACCCCTGGATCGCGCACCTTCGCAAACTTGGAGTCAAGTTCCGCGACGACGCCGCGGTTTCGGGGATTCACTGCACGGGGCAACACATCAGCAGTGTGACAGTGCACGGCCCCACCGGCCCGGACACGGTCATCGCCAAGCACTACCTGATGGCGATGCCGGTGGAGCGCCTGCGAGGGCTGGTATCCAACGAACTACGCGCAGCCGAGCCGCGGTTGGACGCGCTGCCGCGACTCGTGACGCGCTGGATGAACGGCGCGATGTTCTACCTGAACAACGATGTGCCGGTGGTGCCCGGCCACATCATCCTCATCGACTCGGAGTGGGCCCTTACCGCCATCTCACAGAAACAGTTCTGGCCCAACGTCGATCTTTCGAAGCGCGGCGACGGAACGGTGCGCGGAATTCTGTCGGTCGACATCTCGGATTGGACTGAGCCTGGACCGGTTACGAAGAAGGTGGCGACGGCCTGCAACCTGCAGGAGCTTCACGACGAGGTCTGGTATCAAATCACCGACGCGCTCAAGGACAAACTCATCGCGCCGACCAACGTTGCCAGCTGGTTCGTCGATCCGGACATCCAGTTCCCGAACCCCACCAGCGCGACGAACCTCGAGCCGTTGCTGATCAACACCGCCGGCTCGTGGGCCGACCGGCCCGACGCGGTGACTCGGATACCCAACCTCTTCCTGGCCGCCGATTTCGTGCGCACCTACACCGACCTGGCGACGATGGAAGGAGCCAACGAGGCGGCGCGGCGCGCGGTCAACGGAATTCTCGACGCGACCAAAAGCCGGGAAAAACGTTGTCGGGTGTGGAAGCTGCGGGAGCCTGGGATGCTTGCGCCGTTGCGCGCGTTGGACCGACTTCGATGGCAACTTCATCTGCCCATGCGATTGCCTGTCCGCGCTACGCCGTCGGGGCGGCTGGCGCCGGTAGACCCGATCGTGCGGGGCATCGTTCAAAGCGCCCGCTTCGCGGCCGACCACTTGTAGTCGCGGTCGGGGCTGGGCCAGTCAGCCTGACCGGCCGCCGGCGCTGACAGCTAGGGTGTTCGCCGTGGCCGAGACCGCGCCGTTGCACGTGCAACTGATCGCCAAGACCGAATTCGTCGCGCCGCCCGATGTGCCGTGGAGCACTGACGCCGACGGTGGTGACGCGCTGGTCGAATTCGCCGGGCGGGCGTGCTACCAAAGCTGGTCCAAACCCAATCCCAAGACCGCGACCAATGCCGGCTACCTGCGGCACATCATCGACGTCGGGCATCTTTCGGTGCTCGAGCATGCGAGCGTGTCGTTCTACATCACCGGCATCTCGCGGTCGTGCACTCACGAACTGATCCGGCACCGGCACTTCTCCTATTCGCAGCTGTCGCAGCGCTACGTGCCCGAACACGACTCACGAGTCGTGGTGCCGCCCGGGCTGGAAGACGACGCCGACCTGCGTCGTATCCTCACCGAGGCCGCCGATGCCAGCCGCGCGACCTACAACGAGCTGCTGGACAAACTGGAAGCCAAGTTCGCCGATCAACCGAATGCGGTGCTGCGCCGCAAACAGGCTCGTCAGGCCGCGCGTGCCGCACTGCCCAACGCCACCGAGACCCGAATCGTGGTCACCGGCAACTATCGGGCGTGGCGGCATTTCATCGCGGTGCGGGCCAGCGAGCATGCCGATATCGAGATCCGGCGACTGGCTGTCGCGTGCCTTCGGCAGCTAGCTGACGTCGCGCCCGCGGTTTTCAGTGACTTCGACATCGCGACGCTGGCCGACGGCACCGAGGTGGCGACAAGTCCGCTGGCCACCGAGGCCTGAGCAAACGGCGCCGCACTGCCAAATGGGTTTGGTACCGCCAGGTAACCTTGGGTCCGTGAGTATCGGCGGATTCGACGTATCCACGCGCCTGGGAACGCTGCTGACCGCAATGGTGACGCCGTTCGCCCCGGACGGGTCCCTGGATATCCCCGCGGCGGTGCGACTGGCGAATCACCTCGTCGACGCGGGCTGTGACGGCCTGGTGCTATCGGGCACCACCGGCGAGTCGCCGACCACGACCGACGCCGAAAAGCTGATCCTGTTGCGGGCGGTGCTCGAGGCGGTCGGGGACCGCGCCCGCATCATCACCGGCGCGGGCAGTTACGACACCGCGCACAGCATCCAGTTGGCTCAGGCCAGCGCCGCCGAGGGCGCGCACGGACTGCTCGTCGTCACGCCCTACTACTCACGGCCCCCGCAAGCGGGGCTGTTCGCACACTTCAGCGCGGTCGCCGATGCGACGCCGCTGCCAGTGCTGCTCTACGACATCCCGCCACGCTCGATGGTGCCCATCGAATTCGAGACACTGCGCGCGCTGGCGGCACACCCCAACATCGTCGGCGTCAAAGACGCCAAGGGTGATTTGCACGGCGCAGCACAGTTGATGGCCGAAACCGGCTTGGCCTACTTCTCCGGCGACGACGCGCTGAACCTGCCCTGGCTCGCGATGGGCGCCACCGGCTTCATCAGTGTGACCTCTCATCTGGCTGCTGGTCAGCTTCGAGACATGTTGTCCGCCTTCGCGTCCGGAGACGTCACCACCGCGCGCAAGATCAATGTGTCGATTGCTCCGCTGTGCAACGCGATGAGCCGCCTCGGAGGTGTGACGTTGTCCAAGGCCGGCTTGCGCCTGCAAGGAATCGACGTCGGCGACCCGCGACTGCCGCAGGTGGCCGCGAACGCCGAGCAGATCGATGCACTGATCGCCGATATGCGTGCGGCCTCGGTGCTCAGGTGAGCCGGTGGATGTAGATCTTCGGCCGCCGGGTCCGTTGGCCACGGGTGGTCTACGGGTTACCGCGCTGGGTGGAATCAGCGAAATAGGCCGCAACATGACGGTTTTCGAACATCTCGGCCGGTTGCTGATCATCGACTGCGGGGTGATGTTCCCGACCCACGATGAGCCGGGCGTCGATCTGATCCTGCCCGATATCCGGCACATCGAAGACCGGCTCGACGAGGTCGAAGCGCTGGTGCTGACGCATGCGCACGAAGACCACATCGGAGCGATTCCGTTCCTGCTCAAGCTGCGCCCCGACATTCCGGTCGTCGGCTCGAAATTCACCCTCGCCCTGGTTGCCGCGAAATGCCGTGAGCACCGAGTGAAGCCGGTGTTCGTCGAGGTGGCCGCAGGAACGCGCTCCACCCACGGGGTGTTCGAATGCCAGTACTTCGCGGTCAACCACTCCATTCCCGACGCACTGGCCATCGCGGTGCACTGCGGCGGCGGAACTGTCCTGCACACCGGCGACATAAAGCTCGACCAGTTGCCGCTCGACGGCCGACCGACCGACCTGCCGGGCATGTCGCGGCTCGGCGACGCCGGCGTCGACCTGTTCCTGTGCGACTCCACCAACGCCGAGATTCCCGGCGTCGGGCCGTCGGAGAGCGAAGTCGGGCCGTCGTTGCATCGGCTGATCCGGGGCGCGAGCGGCCGCGTCATCGTCGCCTGCTTTGCCTCCAACGTCGATCGTGTGCAGCAGATCATCGATGCCGCAACGGCATTGGGCAGACGGGTGTCCTTCGTCGGGCGTTCGATGGTGCGCAACATGGGCATCGCCCGCGAGCTGGGATTCCTGAAGGTCGACGATTCCGACCTGGTGGACATCGGCGCCGCGGAGATGATGCCGCCCGACCAGGTTGTGTTGGTCACCACGGGAACGCAGGGCGAGCCGATGGCGGCGCTCTCGCGGATGTCGCGCGGCGAGCACCGCAGCATCACGCTGACCGCCGGAGACCTGATCATCCTGTCGTCGTCGCTGATACCCGGCAACGAAGAGGCCGTGTACGGGGTGATCGACGAGCTGGCCAAAATCGGTGCTCGGGTCGTCACCAATCAGCAGGTCCGCGTGCATGTTTCGGGCCACGCTTATTCCGGCGAGCTGCTCTTCCTCTACAATGGCATCCGCCCCCGCAATGTGATGCCGGTACACGGCACCTGGCGGATGCTGCGCGCCAACGCCAAGCTGGCCGCCAGCACCGGTGTCCCCGAAGAGTCAATCGTGTTGGCCGAGAACGGTGTCAGCGTCGACCTCCTTGGTGGCCGGGTGAGCATCGCCGGTGCGGTGCCGGTCGGCAAGATGTTCGTCGACGGATTGATCACCGGAGACGTCGGCGACACCACGTTGGGCGAGCGGCTCATCCTGTCGTCGGGCTTCGTCGCGATCACAGTCGTCGTCGAGCGTGGAACGGGCAAAGTGGCCGCCCCGCCGCACCTGCACGCGCGCGGATTCTCCGAAGATCCCAAGGCATTGGAGCCTGCGGTCAGGCGGGTCGAGGCGGAACTGGAATCGCTGGCCCGTGAGAAGGTCACCGATCCGACCCGGATCGCGCAGGCAGTCCGGCGCACGGTCGGCAAATGGGTAGGGGAGACCTACCGCCGCCAGCCGATGATCGTGCCGACCATCATCGAAATCTAGTCGGCCCCTTACGCACTGAACTGCATCGTCTCGGCAATGTGATCGCACAGCAGATCAGTGAGCGACGCCAGTTGGCTCTGGGACAAGATGAGGTCCTGCCACAGCGGCGGCACCGCGGTGAAGTCGCCGCCGGCCCGCTCGTCGAGCAGTGCGACGCCGTCGACGTATTGGTGGCGAAGGGCAACGACCCGTTGGTGCAGCGGCCCATTGGCGTGGAACACATGGAACACCGACAGCACGCGATCCAGATATCCGACGGCATGTGCGCACGAATGGTCAAGTGCCAGGCGATGAATGGCGGCGTCGAGTACCGCTGCCTCGTGTCGAGACAAGAATTGGTACGCCGGTTCGGCTGATACGCCCGGCAGTGCGCCCGACAAGCGGACAGCCTCGTCGCTGACCACGTCTCGAGTATGACGCCGAAATCGTCCGCGCTGCGGGAACCCCCAAGGCGTGTCGCGCCTAGATCTTTTCTGCATAGGCTGACCATTCGATGGGTGAGGCAAGGAGATTGCGACCATTCGGTGCGACGTAGCGTTGCACGATCAGGTCGAGTCCGGCTTGCTCGATCAGCTGCCACCCATGTCCAGTCAGGAACGTTGCGATCTCGGCCGGTGGGATGCCGGAATCCCAAACTAGTTGTCGCTGCCCGAATCTGCGGTACAACGCCTCGGCGCCGTATCGGTTGAGACCGTCGATAAAATCCTTGCGAACATAAGTGAAGACCAGCCAGCTGCCCGCCCGGCGCCCGACGCACCGCCGCGGGATTGTGTGCCGCGCGTTACTTGTTCAGAAATCCTGCGTCGACCGGCAGCGTGACGCCGGTGATGTAGCGAGCCTGGTCGGACACCAGCCATGCCACCGCGTTGGCGATGTCCTCGGGTTGCAGGACCTCTACCGGCATGGCGTTACCCAAGGTGCCCGGTGAATCGGATTGGGCCGCCATGGTGGCCAGCCATCCCCGGGTGAAGTCGTTGTCGATCATCGGCGTTTCGACGCCGGTCGGGTGGATTGAGTTGACCCGAATGCTCTGCCTGGCAAGAAGATTCGCGTACACCCGCATCAGCCCGACCACGCCGTGTTTAGCGGCCGCGTAGCCCACGGAGCCCGCGTCGGGGCTGCCCACGCCGGCCAGCCCTGCCGCGGAGCTGATCAGCACGATCGACCCGCCCTCGTCTTGCTTGACCAGGGTGGGTATCGCGGCCTTGATGGTGTTGTACACGCCGGTCAGGTTGACGTCGATGACGTCGCGCCAGCCGTCGTCACCCGACTGCATCGGCGCGATACCGGCGTTGGCGATCACGATGTCGAGCCGGCCGAGTTCGTCGATGCCGGCCTGCACCGCGGTCGCCAGCAACGCCCGGTCCCGGACATCGGCCTGTTTGGCGACGATGCGGGCCCCGGTGTCTTCGACGAGCTTGACGGTGGCGGCCAGGTCATCGGCGGAGGCCAGCGGATACGGCACGCTAGCGATCTGATCGCACAGGTCGACCGCGATGATGTCGGCGCCGTCGGATGCGAGTCGGACCGCGTGGGCGCGACCCTGCCCACGCGCGGCGCCGGTGATCAGCGCGACCTTCCCCTTGAGTGGACCGTCCGGTGTGGCCTCCATCAGTGGCGCAAAATTCCCTGTTCCAGCGTGCCCGCCGGAATGGGCTGCAGGATCTTGATATCCGGCGCGCCAGCCAGGTGCTCGCCCGCCGCGGCGAACATCTTGCCGACCGCAGGCGCGGTGCTATGGGTCTTCAGCGCGTCCTCGTCAGCCCACTGCTCGACGAAGACAAAGGTTTCGCCGGATTGGTGCAGGGAGTACAGCTGACACCCGGGTTCGTCATGCACCTCCTCGACCGACTTGGTGAGAATGTCACGAACGGTGTCCACCGATTCGGGTTTGACGGTCAGAGTGGCGACGACGACAACGGGCATGCGAGCCTCCTGGGCGAAGAGTGACGGCTGTCACCCTACCCAGGCGTTTTCGCCGCTGAGACGGCGGTTCGATGGTAACGGCTGGGTAACCAGTGTGGCGTGTGGTGCAGATGGTGTTTTTGCGATTAGGCTTTGCCCATGGCTAGTAAGACTGTCGCTCGTTCCCGGAGCCGAACGAGCAGGTCAAAGGCCGCTTCGCGCGGCAATTCCCGGGCGGCTCAGCCCCGCCGCAAGGCCGCCGCGGCACCGCGTCGTCCGGCCCGGCGTCGGAACCACTCGATGGTGGCCAGCGCCGGATTGGCAGGCGGGCGCGCTGTGCGAGCAACGTGGCTGATGTTGGCCAAGGGCACCGGCAGCACCGCACGGTCGGTAGGCCGGGCCCGTGACATCGATCCTGGCCACCGCCGCGACGGCGTGGCCCTGGCCCTGCTGGGCGTGGCCGTCATCATCGCCGCCAGTTCCTGGTTCGACGCGGCCCGCCCGGTTGGCGCCTGGGTCGACTCGGTCGTGCGGATCTTCATCGGGTCGGCGGTCGTGGTGCTGCCGTTCGTCACCGCCGGTATCGCGGTGCTGTTGATGCGTACCGAGCCGAATCCGGATGCCCGACCACGGCTGGTCCTCGGTGCCACGATGGTCGCGTTGCCTGCGCTGGGCCTCTGGCATCTGTGGGCCGGCTCGCCGGACAACCCGCTCGGGCGCGCACACGCCGCGGGATTCATCGGCTTCGCGATCGGTGGCCCGCTCTCGGAGGGATTGACTCCGTGGATCTGCGCACCGCTGTTGTTCATCGGCGCGCTGTTCGGCCTGCTGCTGTTGACCGGCACCACGATTCGCGAAGTGCCCGACACGCTGCGAACCATGTTCCGTACCCGGATGTTCGACTATGACGACGAGGGTGACTACTACGCCGACGACGCCGAAGGCGATGTCGCCGAAGACTTTTCCGACGGTTACTACGACGATTTCGCCGACGACGAGGCGCAGGCATGGCCGTCCGGCGAGGGGCCGATCGCCCCGGATGACAGCCCGACCGCGCCGGAGCCCGCGGTGGCGGCCAGCCGCAAGCGGCTCGCCAAATCCGATGCGAAAGCCGAAGCCAAATCCGTTGCCACGCAGGACACTCTGGTGCTCGACCGGGTTGTCGAGGGGCCCTACGTACTGCCATCGCTGAACCTGCTGCTGGCCGGTGACCCGCCTAAGAAGCGCAGCGCTGCCAACACCGTCATGTCCGACGCGATCAGCGAGGTGCTCAACCAATTCAAGGTCGACGCAACGGTGACCGGCTGCACTCGCGGTCCGACGGTCACTCGCTACGAGGTCGAACTGGGGCCCGGCGTCAAGGTCGAGAAGATCACCAACCTGCACAAGAACATCGCCTACGCGGTGGCCACGGAGAGCGTCCGGATCCTGGCGCCGATCCCGGGCAAGTCCGCCGTCGGCATCGAGGTGCCCAACACCGACCGCGAAATGGTCCGTCTGGCAGACGTTCTCACTGCGCCGTCAACCCGTCGCGACCATCATCCGCTGGTGATCGGGCTGGGCAAGGACATCGAAGGCGACTTCATCTCGGCCAACCTGGCCAAGATGCCGCACCTACTGGTCGCCGGTTCCACCGGCTCGGGTAAGTCCAGCTTCGTCAACTCGATGCTGGTGTCGCTGTTGACCCGGTCCAGCCCGGAAGAGGTCAGGATGATCCTGATCGACCCGAAGATGGTGGAACTCACGCCCTACGAAGGCATCCCGCACCTGATCACGCCGATCATCACCCAGCCGAAAAAGGCAGCGGCGGCGCTGGCATGGCTCGTCGAGGAGATGGAGCAGCGCTACCAGGACATGCAAGCGTCCCGGGTCCGGCACATCGACGACTTCAACGAGAAGGTTCGATCCGGCGCCATCACGGCGCCGCTGGGCAGCCAGCGCGTGTACCGGCCATATCCGTATGTCGTGGCGATCGTCGACGAGCTGGCCGACCTGATGATGACCGCGCCGCGTGACGTCGAAGACGCCATCGTACGGATCACCCAAAAAGCCCGTGCCGCAGGCATTCACCTGGTTCTCGCGACCCAGCGGCCGTCGGTCGACGTGGTCACCGGTTTGATCAAGACCAACGTGCCGTCCCGGCTGGCGTTCGCGACGTCGTCGCTGACCGACAGCAGGGTGATCCTCGACCAGGCCGGCGCGGAGAAGCTGATCGGTATGGGTGACGCCCTGTTTCTGCCGATGGGCGCAGGCAAGCCGGTCCGGCTGCAGGGCGCCTACATCTCCGACGAAGAGATCCAGGCCGTCGTCGCCGCCTGCAAAGAGCAGGCCGAGCCCGAATACACCGAAGGCGTCACCGCAGCCAAGCCGACCGGAGAACGCACCGACGTCGATCCGGACATCGGCGACGACATGGACGTGTTCCTGCAAGCCGTGGAGCTCGTGATATCCAGCCAGTTCGGCTCGACGTCGATGCTGCAGCGCAAGCTTCGAGTCGGGTTCGCCAAGGCGGGCCGCCTGATGGACCTGATGGAGACCCGCAGCATCGTCGGCCCCAGCGAGGGATCGAAGGCCCGCGAGGTGCTGATCAAGCCCGACGAGCTGGCCGCCACACTGATGGCCATCCGCGGCAACGGGGACGACACCGACCCCGACAGCGAAATCGACTGAACGACAGATCAGTCGAGGCGAGACGCCTGGTAGTAGGCGATGCTCCAGCCGTCCCCGGTGTGCGTGATGACCACGCCGAGGAACACGGTGACGACGTGCCCGTCCGGGAAGCTGAAGTCGGCGTGCACATAGCCGAGCACGTGATCTGCAGCCAGCCGGCGGGCCTGGAGGATCTGATAGTCGACGGTCATCCCCCTCGGTTGGCTCGCGTAATAGTTGATGACGCCTTGGCGGCCAACGCTGTAGGGGCGCAAGCCCTGGAAGATCGCGTCTTCGGTGAATACCTCGGCGACCCGCTCGGGCTGGTGTGCGTCGATGCCGGCCTTCCACCGGTCCAGAGCGCCGCGCAAGGCCTCTGCTTCTTCAGTGTCCGGCACTTTGACCTCCATCCACGTGCAGGATCTCGCCGGTCACAAACGACGAGTTCTCCAGATACAGCACGGCATTGACGACATCGCCGATGTCGCCCACCCGGCCCAGCGGATGCCTCTTGGCTAACGCCTCGTAGGTTGCCGGGTCGTGCATGGGAGTGCGGATGTCGCCGAGAGCGACAGCGTTGCAACGGATGCCGCGCTTCGCGTACTCGATAGCCAATTCCTTGGTCACCGCGTTCAGCCCGCCTTTGGTCAACGACGCCAACGCCGATGGAAGCGCAGAGTCCGCGTGGTCGACCAGGCTGGTGGTGACGTTGACGAGGTGGCCGCCGCCTCCGCCGCTCAGCATCGCCGACACGGCGGCACGAGAGACCTCGAAGAACCCCCGCAGATTGACTCCGGTGATCGCGTCATAGTCCGCGTCGGTGTATTCGGTGAAGGGTTTGGAGATGAAGATCCCGGCGTTGTTGACCAACGTCCGAACGTGTCCGAACCGCTCGAGCGCGGCGTCGACGATGCGTTGGCCCACCCCGGGCTGCGCGATATCACCGGGAACTGGGAGCACCATGGGGTCGTCGCTGGGGCCCACGTTCCGTGAATTGGCCACGACGGCGTAACCGAGCCTGCGGTATCCGGCGACCAGGCCGGCGCCGATTCCCTGTGAGGCGCCGGTGATGATGACGACAGGGTGAGCATCCACCCGTCTCATCCTGGTTCACGCGTCGCTAGAGCACCAGCAGCATTCGCGAGTTGCCCAGAGTGTTCGGTTTGACGTAGCTGAGGTCGAGGAACTCGGCGACACCGATGTCGTAGGAGCGACACATCTCCTCGAACACCTCGGCAGTCACCGGGGTGCCTTCGATCTCGGTGAAGCCGTGCCTGCCGAAGAACTCGGTCTCGAACGTCAACACGAACAGTCGCTGTAGTTGTAGGTCGCGCGAGACCTTGAGCAGCCGGTTGACGATGGCATGGCCGATGCCGCGTCCCGTCATCGACGGATCGACGGCCACCGTGCGCACCTCGCCCAGATCGGCCCACAGCACGTGCAGGGCGCCGCACCCGACGACTTGGCCCTCAATCTCGGCGACCCAGAACTCCTGGACGGCTTCGTAGAGCGTGACGAGGTTCTTTTCCAGCAGGATCCGGCCCGCATAGGTGTCTACGAGATGCTTGATCACCGGAACATCGGAGGTTCGCGCGCGCCTGATCGCGGGCCCGGAGGCCGATTGATCGCTCGCTGCGTCCATCGGTGCAGATTATCGGTTCGGCGACCACCCGTGACGATGCAGTGGGGGTGCCTCCAGCCGCGCTAGCGGCGAGGGGGACGCGTGGCGCGATGAGGAGGCGCGGGAAATTTGACTGGGTCTGACGACGATGCGGGCCGCGTGCCGCAAAGAGGACGCGACGAAGACGAGCGGGCAATAGCGCCCAACGGCGCGGTAACCGATATTCTGTTGCCGTGTCGGGGCAGCCGCAGACAGGTCCGGTAGTCCCGCGCGTTCGGGTCACCAATCTGGCCAACGTGCTCACCCTGTTGCGCCTGGTGCTGGTTCCCGTCTTCCTGTTGGCGTTGTTCGTCGGCAACGGTCACGAAACCCCAAGCCGAATCATCGCTTTCGTCATCTTCGCTGTCGCCGTCATCACCGATCGGTTCGACGGCGCCCTGGCCCGCAGCTACGGCATGGTGACCGAATTCGGCACCATGGCCGACCCGATCGCCGACAAGACCTTGGTCGGCGCGGCGTTGATCGGGTTGTCGATGCTCGGTGACCTGCATTGGTGGGTGACCGTGGTCATCCTGGCTCGCGAGGTCGGCATCACGGTGCTGCGGTTCGTCATGCTGCGGCACGGCGTCATCCCGGCCAGTCGCGGCGGGAAGCTCAAAACGCTCGTGCAGGCCGTCGCGATCGGGTTGTTCGTCCTACCGGTCTCGGGAACATGGCTGACGATCGCGTGGGTGGTGATGGCGGCCGCGATCGTGTTGACCGTGGTCACCGGTCTGGACTACGTCGCCTCCGCGGCAAGGGACGCCCGTGGACGACCCGCTGCTCACTGACGACGCCCGCAGGCTGGTCGCCGACCTGACAGTCCGCAAGCAGAGCGTCGCGACCGCCGAATCGCTGACCGCCGGACTGCTCGCCGCCACGCTGGCGGGGGTACCCGGTGCCAGTGAGGTGTTACGCGGCGGCCTGATCACCTACACCGAGCACACCAAGATGACGCTGGCCGGCGTCGCGCCGCAGATTCTCGACGAGGTCGGGCCGGTGGCGGCGCCGACCGCGCGGGCGCTGGCAGTCGGTGCACGTCAGCGCTGCGAGGCCACCTGGGGTGTCGGGCTGACCGGCGTCGCCGGGCCCGAGTCGCACGGTGGGCACGCGGTGGGAACGGTGTTCATGGGACTGGCCGGACCGGTCGACACCGAGGTGGTTGAACTGCGGTTCACCGGAACCCGCTGGGACATTCGCGTCGCGGCGGTGCGGGAGTCGATCAGCAGGCTGCGCGTGCTCGTCGCTGCAGAGTGAGCCGGGCAATCAGCCGGCGCCGGGAACCAATGACGGCGCGGCCGTCGTTGACCTACTGAAGAACCCACCTGAGCGGACGTAAGGAGAGCGCGATGCCGTCACTGCTGCGCGAGGTCCTCGGCGATGAGCTGCGCCGGGCGCGAACCACACAAGGCCGGACCCTGCGCCAGGTATCCGACACCGCGCGGGTCAGCTTGGGCTACCTCTCGGAAGTCGAGCGCGGTCGCAAAGAGGCCTCCAGCGAGCTGCTCAGCGCGATCTGCGACGCATTGGATGTGCCGTTGTCGCAGCTGCTCGTCGACGCGAGCGAACAGCTGGCACGTCAGGAGTCGAGCCCGACCACCACGGCGAGCGCGGCCAATATCGACGTGAGCACCAAGGTCGTCATTCCGCCGGTCGTTTCGATGGCCTTATCAGCCCTCGCATAAGCCCCGCACCGGCAAGGGTGTGGCAATCGGCGCGAAACCGATAAATTGAGCGCAGACACCTACACACAAAGGCGGAGCTAACCGATGGCCAATCCGTTCGTCAAAGCGTGGAAATACGTCATGGCGCTGTTCAACGCGAAGATCGACGAGCACGCTGACCCCAAAGTGCAGATTCAGCAGGCCATCGAGGAAGCGCAACGACAACACCAGGCGCTGACGCAGCAAGCCGCATCGGTGATCGGCAACCAGCGTCAACTCGAGATGCGGCTCAACCGCCAGCTGGCCGACATCGAGAAGCTCCAGGTCAACGTTCGGCAGGCCGTCACGCTCGCCGACCAGGCCACCGCCGCAGGCGACACCGCCAAAGCCACCGAGTACAACAATGCCGCCGAGGCATTCGCGGCCCAGTTGGTGACGGCCGAGCAGGGCGTTGAAGACCTCAAAGTGCTGCACGACCAGGCGCTGAGCGCTGCCGGGCAGGCCAAGAAGGCGGTCGAGCAGAACGCGATGGTGCTGCAGCAGAAGATCGGCGAGCGCACCAAGCTCCTCAGCCAGCTCGAACAGGCGAAGATGCAGGAGCAGGTCAGCAAGTCGCTGCGGTCGATGAGTGAGATCGCAGCGCCCGGCACGACGCCCAACCTCGACGAGGTCCGCGACAAGATCGAGCGTCGCTACGCCAACGCGCTGGGGCAGGCCGAGCTGGCGCAGAGCTCGGTGCAGGGTCGCATGATCGAGGTCGAGCAGGCCGGCGTCGAGATGGCCGGCCACTCGCGGTTGGAGCAGATTCGCGCGTCCATGCGTGGTGAGGCGTTGCCCGCCGGCGGATCGATGAGCGGACAGGCCGCCACCCCGGGCACTCCGGCGACGGCCCCGCAGGCCGCGCCCACCGAAAAGCCCCTCGGCCAGTAGAAGACGGCGAGCGAAATGGCGGTGCAGTCCGGTCGTGGCACGTCCTGGCGGGCGTTACTGCTGCGCGGATTCGACATCGCCGACGAGCTCGCCGACACGGTGGTGCGAAAGATCAGCTCCGCCAGCGACCCTCGGGAGAAGCTGCTGCGCCGCCGCAGACGTGCGCTGCGGTGGGGCCTGATCTTCGTCGCAGGAACGGTGTTCTGGGCCCTGACGACCGTGGTACTGGCTGCCTGGGGCTGGTTCGCCCTGCTGCTGGAGATCACCGGCGGGGTCGCGGTCGCGGAGGCGATGATCGCGACGCTGTTGCTCATCCGCTACGGCTGGCTGAAGTCGGAGCCCCTGCCGGTGCAGCGGCCAACCAAGACCCGACGCCTGCCGCCGCCGAGTTCGACTGCCCGGCCGGCCATGTTTGCACTGGGCGCCTCAGAACGCGGCTTCTTTTCGCTGCTCGGCGTCATGGAGCGTGGAAACATGCTGCCTGACAACGAGATTCGCGACCTGACCGCCGCGGCCAACCAGAGCTCGGCTGCTATGGCCGCCACCGCCGCAGAGGTGGTGTCGATGGAGCGGGCGGCAACCGGCACTCCGCAGTCCCGGTCGCATCTGGCGCCGGCGATCAACGCGTTCACCGCGCAGTTGAGCGCAGGTGTGCGTCAGTACAACGAAATGGTTACTGCGGCAGCGCAATTGGTCTCGTCGGCGAACGGGGATCACGGGTCCGCGCTGATGGCGTCACGCCAGCGCTACCGCGATGAATTGGCCGGCGCGACCGATCGGCTGGTCGGCTGGTCGCAGGCGTTCGACGAACTCGGCGGTCTGCCGCGCCGCTAGATGTCCTGGCCGTGCGTGGTCGACTCGTCCCTGGGGCCGTACCGCTCGATGTACGACTGACGCATCTGCTCGTCGCGCTTACTGCGGCGTGCATCAACCAGATTCGGATCGAGGCCGTGCACCTGCAGCATGTGCCGGCGCCACACCTTGTTCAAAGCGTGCGAGAAGTACACGAACGGAATGAGAATGGGCAACGTCATGCTCAGGTGCACGTCCAGCGTCGTCGGGATCAGCCAGAACGGGGCCAACACCAGAACCGCGGGAACCGCGACCCGGCGCATCATCCGGCCCGTCGCGCCCTTGCCGGCCAAATCGTTGCGCACCCAGTCCCGCATCGAGTCGGGTAGCTGACCCCCGCAGCAGTACCGGATGAACTGAAACGGGTTGGGCCGCGCGGCGCTGTCGCTCATCGTCGTTAGAGCGATGCGCGCAGGGACGGCACCACAAGGCCCGCGATGCCGCGCAGCGTTGCCTTGAACATGTCGAAGAAGTCGAAGTAGTCCCGCCACAGCGTGATCTGGCCGTCGTGCACCTCGAAGACGCCGCATACCCAGAACTGCAGCCGCAGCGGGCCGAAGATCAGGGCGTCGGTGCGCTCTGTGAGCACTGCGGCGCCGTCGGCGGCGATGCGGTGAATCTTCACCTCGAACGCGCTGGCACCGCCCAGTGAACTGAAGAGTTTGATCGCACGCTTGCGGCCGTGGATCGTGGGCAAACCGACGTTCTGGTAGACGAGATCGTCGGCCAGCACGGCGCCTGCGGTGTCGAGGTCGGCGTCCTGCAGTGCATGCAGGAAGACCTCCACCGTGCGGGTGTTTACGAGAGTCTGCTCGGTCATGATCACTAGCCTAGCGACCTGCTATGGCAGGGTGAGGCGATGCGCGTCGCGGTGGTGGCCGGGCCGGACCCGGGCCACTCGTTTCCGGCGATCGCGCTCTGCCAACGATTGCTGGCGGCCGGCGATACCCCGACTCTGCTGACCGGCGTCGAATGGCTCGACACCGCGCGTGCCGTCGGCGTGGACGCCGTCGAGTTGCTCGGGCTCGACCCCACCGAGGACGACGACGACCTCGACTCCGGCGCCAAGATCCATCAACGCGCCGCGCGGATGGCCGTACTCAACACTGCTCAGTTGCAGGCGATGAAGTTCGATCTGGTGGTGTCCGACGTGATCACGGCCTGTGGCGGCATGGCAGCCGAACTGCTGGGCATCCCGTGGGTCGAGCTCAACCCGCACCCGCTCTACCGGCCGTCGAAAGGTTTGCCGCCGCTGGGCAGCGGGTTGGCGCCCGGCACCGGCATCCGGGGGCGGCTGCGGGACGCCACGATGCGCGCGCTGACCGCGCGGTCGTGGCGGGCGGGTCTCCGGCAGCGCTCCGAGGCTCGAGCCCAGATCGGTTTGCCGCCAACCGATCCCGGCCCGCTGCGGCGGCTGATCGCGACGCTGCCCGCTCTGGAGGTGCCGCGCCCGGATTGGCCCACCGAAGCCGTTCTGGTGGGGCCGCTGCACTTCGAGCCGACAGAGCAGGTGCTGTCGATCCCGACCGGTTCGGGGCCGGTGGTCATGGTGGCGCCGTCGACGGCGACGACCGGGACGCAGGGGATGGCGCAGACCGCGCTGGACTGCCTGGCTCCGCTCGGCGTGCGGGCGGTGGTGTCGAGGCTGAACGGTTCGGATCTGACGGTGCCGCCGTGGGCGGTGGTCGGGTTGGGCCGCCAGGATGCCCTGCTCGCCGACGCCGACCTGGCCATCTGCGGCGGCGGGCACGGCATGGTGGCCAAGTCGCTGCTGGCCGGTGTGCCGCTGGTGGTGGTTCCCGGTGGTGGCGATCAATGGGAGATCGCCAATCGGGTTGCGCGGCAGGGGAGTGGACGGCTGGTGCGGCCGTTGACCGGTGCGGCGTTGGCCGCCGCCGCCGAAGAGGTGCTGGCGACGCCGAGCTACCGCGACGCCGCCCGTCGCGCCGCGGCCAGTGCCGACGAGGTCGCCGATCCGGTGCAGGTGTGCCACGAGGCGCTCGCCTGCGCTCGGTAGCTTGGTTGACGTGCGGCTGACGGAATTCCACGAACGGGTGACCCTGCGATTCGGTACGACCTACGGCGCTTCGGTGCTGGCTGATCACGTGCTGACCGGGTTCGACGGGCGTACCGCCGCGCGGGCGATCGAGGACGGCGTGGACCCGCGCGACGTGTGGCGGGCGCTCTGCGTCGACTTCGACGTGCCCCGCGACCAGTGGTGATCTGACCCCGGACACGCCGGCGGCGCGCCTCCTTGCATTCGAACACCTGTTCGCTAATGTGGTGATTGTTCGACGGGCCCGACTTGTCGGTGGGCTGCTTTAACGTCACGGCCAACTGACCGAGACCGGTCAAACCGAACAACGACTAAACACCGAGAGGTAGCACCATGGCACAAGCCCCAGATCGCGAAAAGGCCCTCGAACTGGCGATGGCACAGATCGAGAAGAGTCACGGCAAAGGTTCAGTGATGCGCCTCGGAGACGAGGTGCGCCAACCGATCTCGGTCATCCCAACCGGGTCGATCGCACTGGACGTGGCCCTGGGCATCGGCGGACTGCCCCGCGGCCGCGTCGTGGAGATCTACGGCCCGGAGTCCTCGGGTAAAACCACCGTCGCATTGCACGCGGTGGCCAACGCCCAGGCCGCAGGCGGCATCGCGGCGTTCATCGACGCCGAGCACGCGCTGGATCCCGACTACGCCAAGAATCTGGGAGTGGACACCGACTCACTGCTGGTGTCTCAGCCCGATACCGGTGAGCAGGCCCTCGAGATCGCCGACATGCTGATCCGCTCGGGTGCGCTGGACATCCTGGTCATCGACTCGGTGGCCGCACTGGTGCCGCGGGCGGAGATCGAAGGCGAGATGGGCGACAGTCACGTCGGCCTGCAGGCCCGGCTGATGAGCCAGGCGCTACGAAAGATCACCGGCGCCCTCAGCAACTCGGGCACGACGGCGATCTTCATCAACCAGCTTCGCGAGAAGATCGGGGTGATGTTCGGCTCGCCCGAAACGACTACGGGTGGAAAGGCTTTGAAGTTCTACTCGTCGGTGCGTCTGGATGTGCGACGGATCGAGACGCTCAAGGACGGGACCGATGCGGTCGGTAACCGCACTCGGGTCAAGGTCGTCAAGAACAAGGTGTCGCCGCCGTTCAAGCAGGCCGAGTTCGACATCCTCTACGGCAAGGGCATCAGCCGGGAAGGCTCGCTGATCGACATGGGTGTGGATCAGGGCTTCATCCGCAAGTCTGGATCCTGGTTCACCTATGAGGGCGAGCAGCTGGGGCAGGGCAAGGAGAACGCCCGCAACTTCCTGATCGAGAACGCCGATGTGGCCAACGAGATCGAGAAGAAGATCAAGGAAAAGCTCGGCATCGGCGCGGTAGTGACCGATGACGTCGTGGCCAATGACAGCGTCTTGCCCGCCCCCGTCGACTTCTGAGCCATCTCGCGAAGAGCAGGCGCGGGCGTTGTGCCTGCGCCTGCTCACCGCGAGGGCGCGGACCCGCTCCGAGCTGGCCGGCCAGTTGGCCAAGCGCGGCTATCCCGGCGACGTCAGCGCCCTGGTGCTGGATCGGTTGGCCCACGTCGGGTTGGTGGACGACGTCGACTTCGCCGAACAGTGGGTGCGCTCGAGGCGGGTGAACGCCGGAAAGGGCAAGCGCGCGTTGGCCGCCGAGCTCCACACCAAGGGCGTCGACCACGACGTGATCACTTCGGTGCTCAGCGACATCAACTCTGAGGCCGAGCGCGACTGCGCCGAGGAGTTGATTCGCAAGAAGCTGCGACGGGAGAGCCTGAGCGACGACGACCTCCGGTTACGTCGCCGGCTGGTGGCCATGCTGGCACGCCGCGGATACAGCCAGACGATGGCCTACGACGTGGTCAGCGCCGAGTTGGCCGCCGAACGGGAGCGCAGGCGCGTCTAGGTCGGCCGAACGTCGCGGTGCCGCTTCGCCGTACCATGGCCCAGTGACTTCGACGGTGACCTCGGACGCAGCGCCCGCTGTGCCCTCTGTGACGCCGGGAACAATGCAGCGCACCTACGAGGTCCGCACCTACGGATGTCAGATGAATGTCCACGATTCCGAACGTCTGGCGGGCCTGCTGGAAGCGGCCGGTTATCAGCGGGCGGCGGACGGTGCGGACGCCGACGTGATCGTGTTCAACACCTGCGCGGTGCGGGAGAACGCCGACAACAAGCTCTACGGCAACATCAGCCACCTGGCACCGCGTAAACGCAGCAACCCGGACATGCAGATCGCGGTCGGCGGATGCCTGGCCCAGAAAGACAAAGACTCCGTGCTGCAGAAGGCGCCGTGGGTCGACGTGGTGTTCGGCACGCACAACATCGGGTCGTTGCCCGCCCTGCTCGAGCGTGCCAGGCACAACCAGGTCGCTCAGGTCGAGATCGCCGAGGCCTTGCAGGAGTTTCCCTCGTCGCTGCCCGCTGCCCGTGAATCGGCTTACGCCGCTTGGGTTTCCATCTCGGTGGGATGCAACAACAGCTGCACGTTCTGCATCGTGCCGTCGCTGCGGGGCAAAGAGGTCGACCGCAGCCCGGACGACATCCTGGCCGAAGTCCGGTCACTCGTTGTCGACGGCGTGCTGGAAATCACGCTGCTCGGCCAGAACGTCAACGCCTACGGGGTGTCGTTCGCCGACCCGCGGCTCCCGCGCAATCGCGGAGCGTTCGCCGAGCTGCTGACCGAATGCGGACGCATCGACGGCCTCGAACGGGTGCGGTTCACCTCGCCGCATCCGGCCGAGTTCACCGATGACGTGATCGAGGCGATGGCCACCACCCCGAACGTCTGCCCGACGCTGCACATGCCGCTGCAATCCGGATCGGACCGGGTGTTGCGCGCGATGCGGCGGTCGTACCGTGCCGAGCGTTATCTCGGCATCATCGACCGGGTCCGCGCGGCGATGCCGCACGCCGCGATCACCACCGACCTGATCGTCGGCTTCCCCGGAGAAACCGAAGACGACTTCGCCGCCACACTCGACGTCGTCCGGCAGGCCCGGTTCGCGAACGCTTTCACCTTCCAGTACTCCAAACGGCCCGGCACGCCGGCTGCCGACCTCGACAGTCAGCTACCGAAGGCCGTGGTGCAGGAACGCTACGAGCGACTGATCGAGTTGCAGGACCAGATCGCCTGGGAGGAAAACCTCAACCAGGTCGGACGGACCGTCGAGTTGCTCGTCGCGACCGGCGAAGGCCGCAAAGACGACCGCACCGCCCGGATGAGCGGTCGCGCACGCGACGGCCGCCTGGTGCACTTCGCGCCCGGCACTCAGCAGGTGCGCCCGGGTGACATAGTCACGACGACGATCACCGGTGCCGCACCGCATCATCTGATCGCCGACGGCGAGATCATCGACTACCGCCGCACGCGCGCCGGCGACGCCCACGCCTCCGGCCAGCGTCCACGCGGCATCGGCCTGGGCATGCCGGCGATCGGCAAGCCCGCCGTCGTACCGGAAACACTGGGGTGCACGCGATGAGCCGCAATGAGGGTGAATTCGACGCGTTCCGCGATGACATCGATGCCGCTGAGCGCCGGATTGCCCGCGAAATAGAGCCCGGCACACGGGCTTTGGTTGTCGCCATTCTGGTGTTCGTGCTGATCGGGTCGTTCGTGTTACCGCACACCGGTGACGTCCGCGGCTGGGATGTGCTGTTCTCGACGCACGGCGCAGGTAAAGCGTCGATATTGCTGCCGTCGCGCGTATTCACCTGGCTGGCTTTGGTTTTCGGTGTCGGCTTCTCGATGCTGGCGCTGTTGACCCGGCGCTGGGCGCTGGCCTGGATTGCCTTGGCGGGTTCGGCGGTCGCCAGCGCTGCCGGGTTGCTGGCGGTGTGGTCGCGGCAGACCGTGGCACACGGTCACCCAGGCCCCGGCGTCGGGTTGATCGTGGGCTGGATCGCTATCATCCTGTTGACGTTCCACTGGGCGCGGGTGGTCTGGTCGCGCACGATCGTCCAGCTCGCCGCCGAGGAGCAGCGCCGTAAGGCCGCCGCACCCACCCAGGCCCGAACGCTGCTGGAAACTCTCGACGATCCCGACAGCGCGCAGCCGCCCGAGCCCAACGGCAACGCGTCGACCTAGATCCTCCGGGCTAACGCTTCTTGGTCAACGCGTCGGCGGCCGCGTCAGCCCACTGCCGCCACTGCTCGGCGTTGGCCTTGGCTTCCTCGGCCTCCTTGGTGCGTCCGGCCGCTTCGGCCTTCTGCGCCTGACGTTCGAATTGCTCGACACGTTCCCGGAACTGCTCGGCGCGCGCCTGAGCCTGCGGATCAGCCCAGTCCGATTCGCCGGCGTCACGCACCTTCTTCTCAACGGCGCGCAGCCGCCGCTCGAGATCGGCCGACCGCTCCTTCGGCACCTTGCCGATCGCGTCCCACTTGTCACCGATGGTGCGCAGCGCCGACCTGGCCGCGTCGTGGTTGCTGGTGTCGAGCTTCTCCGCCTCGGCCAGCAGCGCCTCTTTGGCCGTAGCGTTCGCCGCGAACTCGGCATCGCGCTCCTTGGTCACCGCGTTGCGGGCCTTGAAGAACGTGTCCTGCGCGGCTTTGAAGCGGTGCCACAGCGCGTCGTCCACATCGCGGGCCGCGCGTCCGGCAGCCTTCCAGTCGACCAGCAACTTGCGGAACTCGGCGCTGGTCGGCCCCCAATCGGTGGAGTCGACGAGTGCCTCGGCCTGCACACACAGCTTTTCCTTGACCTCGCGGGCCCCGGCCCGGTCGCGGTCCAGCTCGGCGAAGTGCGACCCGCGCCGCCGGTTGAACGTCTCGCGCGCAGCCGAATAGCGCTTCCACAGCGCATCGTCGGTCTTGCGATCCAGGCCGCTGATCGTCTTCCACTCGTCGAGGATCGTGCGCAGCCGGTCGCCGGCAACCTTCCACTGCGTCGAACTCTCGGCCAGTTCCTCGGCCTCGGCGGCCAACGCATCCTTGCGGGCGGTCTGCGCTGCACGTTGCTCATCGCGGCGTGAGCGGTCAGCGGCGGCGGTGGCTTCGGCGTGTTCGGCAATCCCGGCGAGGCGTGCCGCCAGCGCATCGACGTCGCCGAGCACATTCGCGGTCGGCAACGTTTCGGCCAGCCCGGCCGCGGTCGCTTTGATCTTGCGGGCGTCGCCGGTGCCCGCGGCCAGTCGCTCTTCCAGCAGCGTGATCTCGGTGCTCAGGTCGTCGAACCGCCGACCGAAATGGGTGAACGCCGCCTCGTTGTCGCCGGCCTGCCAGGATCCGATCGTCCGCTCGCCGGCCGAGGAGATCAGCCAGACCGTTCCGTCGTCCTCGACACGGCCGAACTTGTGGGGATCGCTGGTCGGCGGCAGCACGACCGGATGGGCATGGGGGCGGGGTGTCGGCTTGGGTCCTGGCCGCGGTCCCGGCCGAGGCACGGGCCTGGGTTCGTTGTGTGGCTCGTCAGGCGTCATGTGCTGCCGTCACCTACCCTTCGTGCGGCTAGCGACCGCACACCTGCCGCGCTCAGCGGCTCCATCGATACGAGATACCTCTCCAGTATTGAAGCAGTTTGCCGCACGCGGCGTCCCGAGTTGGCGGCGTGGGTGTGACCGGCGGCCGGCCGGCTGCCGCCCTAGGCTGTTCGGTGGAACCGATGGTGAACGGGCGGTGAACGATGTCAAAGGCGGACTTCGCCGCGCTGATTGCGCTGTGTGCCGCGCTGGCGTCGGCGATGGAAGATGTGATCCGGCAGCGGTCAGCCCAGGAGATCACGACGTGTTCGTCTCCGACGCAGCGACGTCAAACCGCTAGCTAGGGCGTGTGGCACCGCGCCATTCATAGCCGACATCAGTACGGTGGCTGGGAAGTGTTCGCGTTCGGGCTGTTGAAGGACTGGTGGGGGAGGTAGCTGTGTCCAACGTTCATATCGCCGCGCTGCTGGCACTGGCCGCCGCCCTCGCGTCGGCGATCGGCAATGTGGAGCGTCAGCGGTCGGCGCACGAAGTCACGGACAAGCCCGCGGTGGGGTACCTGGCGCTGTTCTTCATGTCATGGCGCAACCGCAGCTGGCGGATCGGCGCGGTGGCGGCGGTCGCCAATTACGCATTGCAGGCCGGGGCGCTGAGCCTCGGATCGGTGATGCTGGTGACCGGCCTGCAGGTCACGGCCCTGCTGTTCGCTCTTCCGATCTATGCGCGCATGACGGGTCACCCGGTGACCCGGTGGGACTGGGTCTGGGCAGCGATCCTGGCTGCCGCGCTGGCAGTCGTCCTGACCGTCGGCAATCCGATCGCCGGATATTCGCGAGCCGCGTGGTCGACGTGGGCGATTGTTGCCGCGATCATGGGGCCGCTGCTTGCGCTGTGTGTGCTCGGTGCCCGGATGTGGCCGGACCGGGCGACTGCGGCGGTGTTGCTGGCCGCGGTGTCCGGTGCGTCGCTGGGGTTGTTCGCCGTCCTGGTCAAGGGGGCTACCGAAGCGGCCAAGGGTGGTATCTGGGCGCTGCTCGCCGCACCTGAGCTGTACGCGTCGATCGGGGCGGCGTTCGCCGGGATGGTGTTCCAGCAGTCGGCGTACCGCGGTGGCCCGCTGAACGCCTCCATGCCGACGATGACGGTGGCCAAGCCGGCCGTGGGCTCGTTGCTGGGCATCGCCGTGCTCGGCGAAACCGTGCAGCCGGGCGAAGAGCGGTTGGCTGTGCTCATCGCGGCGGTGATCTTGACGGTGGTCGCGACGGCTGCTCTTGCCCGTGGTGAGGCGGAGACTGTGCAGGCCCATGCTGACGAGGTCGCCACCGGGCGACTGTTGGCGCTGTCGGAAGGTTAGTTTGGTGGCGTGCTGAGCGCTATCGCCATGATTCCGTCAGCGCCGGTGCTGGTCCCCGAAATCGCCGGGACCGCGGCCGGCGAGGTGGCGGATCTGCGGACAGCGATGATCGCCGCCGCCGCTGCGCTTCCACCGCGTTGGGTCGCCGTCGGCGTGGGCGTCGCCGACGCCGTTGTCGGTCCGGAGGCGGTCGGCACCTTCGCGGGTTTCGGCGTCGACCTGGCGGTGCAGCTATCGCCGCAGGCCGGCGGTCGGCAGGTCGATATGCCGCTGTGCGCGCTGATCACCGGTTGGATCCGAGGTCAGGCCCAGCCGAGCGCCGAGGCGCAGGTCCGGGTGTACGCGGCACACCATGACGCCACGACAGCGTCGACACTTGGCCGTTGGCTGCGCAGCGAGATCGATGAGGCGGACGATCCGACCGGCGTGCTGATCGTCGCCGACGGCGCCAACACGCTCACCCCGCCCGCGCCCGGCGGCTATCGCCCCGACGACATCGACGTCCAGCGAGCCTTGGATGATGCGCTGGCCTGCGGCGACGTGCCCGCGCTGACTCGGCTGCCCGAGCAGGTCGGTGGCCGGGTTGCCTTCGGTGTGCTCGCGGGCCTGGCCGGTCCGGTGCCGCGGTCGGCCAAGGAGCTCTACCGCGCTGCGCCCTACGGCGTCGGGTATTTCACCGGCATCTGGCAGCCGTGAGGCCGTTGGCGATCGTCGGGCCCACCGGCACCGGCAAGTCGCAGCTGGCCCTCGACGTCGCACAGCGCCTAGGCGGCCCGGAAAGCGTCGAGATCGTCAACGCCGACGCGATGCAGTTCTACCGAGGCATGGACATCGGCACCGCGAAACTGCCCGTCGTGCAGCGGCACGGCATTTCGCATCACCAGCTCGACGTCCTCGACATCCGCGAGACCGCGACCGTTGCGCGCTTCCAACGAGACGCTGCCGCTGACATCGAGGCGATCGCGGACCGCGGCAAGGTGCCGGTGCTGGTCGGCGGATCGATGCTTTACGTCCAATCGCTGCTCGACGACTGGTCTTTCCCGGCGACCGACCCGGCGATCCGGGCGACATGGGAGCAGCGACTGGCCGAAGTCGGGACCAGCGGACTGCATGCCGAGTTGGCCGATCGCGACCCGGCTGCCGCCGCGTCAATCCTGCCGACCGACGGGCGACGCATCGTTCGTGCGCTGGAGGTCGTGGAGCTCACCGGTCAGCCGTTCGCGGCGTCGGCACCTGTCATCGGCACACCGCGCTGGGATACCGTCATCGTCGGGTTGGATTGCGACACTGAGCTTCTCGACCAGCGCCTCGAGCAACGGACCGAGGCGATGTTCGCTCGAGGCCTGGTTGACGAGGTGGTCGCGTTGCTCGACCGCGGGTTGCGCGACGGCGTGACCGCGTCACGGGCTCTGGGCTACGCGCAGGTGCTCGCGGATCTCGACTCGGGCGGCGACGGTGAGAGTGCCCGGGAGCCGACGTTCATCGGTACGCGTCGCTATGTGCGACGCCAGCGGTCCTGGTTCCGGCGCGACCACCGGATCCACTGGCTGGACGCGGCTGCTGCCGGCAACGCCGACGCGGCGTTGCGGTTCTGGCGACACGTATCCTGAGCAGGTGCTCTTCACCAAAGGCCATGGCACCCAGAACGACTTCGTCGTGCTGGGTGACGTGGACGCTGCGCTGACGCTGACGCCTGCAGTGGTGGCGGCGTTGTGCGATCGGCGCCGCGGCCTGGGCGCCGACGGGGTCCTGCGGGTCACGACGGCGGGGGCGGCGCTGGCCGCGGGCGTGCTCGATCGACTGCCCGACGGTCTGAGCGCCGGCGACTGGTACATGGACTACCGCAACGCCGACGGGTCGATCGCGCAGATGTGCGGCAACGGTGTGCGGGTATTCGCGCATTACCTGCGGGCCAGCGGGCTGGAAACCCGGGACGAGTTTGTCGTCGGCTCGTTGGCCGGCCCGCGGCCGGTCGTTGTGCACGGCGTTGGCGCGACCTACGCCGACGTCACCGTCGACATGGGCAAGGCGAATCTGCTCGGACCCGGTCACGCTGTTGTCGGCGGTCGCACCTTCGATGGGTTGGCGGTTGACGTCGGCAACCCGCACCTGGCCTGTGTTGACCCGGCGCTGACCGCAGACGCGTTGGCGGCATTGGATGTCGCGGCGCCGGTCAGCTTCGATGAGGCGCAGTTCCCGGACGGCGTCAACGTCGAGGTGCTCACCGCGCCTGCCGATGGCGCGGTGAACATGCGGGTGCACGAGCGGGGAGTGGGCGAAACCCGTTCCTGCGGAACAGGCACCGTCGCCGCCGCCGCCGCGGCGCTGTCCTACGCAGGCGCGACCACCGGCACTTTGACCGTCAAGGTGCCCGGCGGCGACGTCGTCGTCACCATCACTGAAGCGACCAGTTATCTGCGCGGGCCATCGGTCTTGGTGGCCCGCGGCGAACTCAGCGAGCAATGGTGGCGGGAGGCGTCACGTTAAATCGGATGCATGCCGGCGCTTCGGCGTGCACCATTTGTAATTGCCTATGACATATCCGGACTTTCCTGATCGAGACATCCCCAGCACGGGCGACATGGCCCTCGACGATCGCGCTGCACTGCGCCGCGTCGCCGGGCTGTCGACCGAACTCGCCGACGTTTCCGAGGTCGAATACCGACAGCTGCGCCTCGAGCGGGTGGTGCTGGTCGGCGTGTGGACCGACGGCAGTGCCGCCGACGCCGACGCCAGCCTCGCCGAACTGGCGGCGCTCGCCGAAACCGCGGGATCTGAGGTGCTCGAAGGCATGGTCCAGCGGCGCAGCAAGCCCGACCCGTCGACATACATCGGATCAGGCAAGGCGGCCGAACTGCGCGACGTTGTGACGGCCACCGGTGCCGACACCGTGATCTGCGACGGTGAACTGTCGCCTGCGCAGCTGAACGCGTTGGAGAAAGCGGTCAAGGTCAAGGTCATCGACCGCACCGCGCTGATTCTGGACATCTTCGCCCAGCACGCGACCAGCCGGGAAGGCAAGGCGCAGGTGTCGCTGGCGCAGATGGAATACATGCTGCCGCGGCTGCGCGGCTGGGGTGAGTCGATGTCACGGCAGGCCGGTGGTCGTGCCGGTGGCAGCGGCGGCGGTGTGGGTCTGCGTGGCCCCGGTGAGACGAAGATCGAAACCGACCGACGCCGCATCCGCGAGCGAATGTCCAAGCTGCGCCGCGACATCAAAGAGATGAAGCAGGTCCGCGACACCCAACGCAGCCGTCGGGTGCGCAGCGATATGCCGTCCATTGCGATAGTCGGCTACACCAATGCCGGCAAGTCGAGTCTGCTGAACGCCCTGACCGGCGCCGGCGTGCTGGTGCAGGACGCGTTGTTCGCCACCCTCGAACCCACCACGCGCCGTGGAGAATTCGACGACGGTCGACCCTTCGTGGTCAGCGACACCGTCGGTTTTGTTCGCCACCTGCCGACCCAACTGGTCGAGGCGTTCCGCTCGACCTTGGAAGAGGTCGTCGACGCCGACCTGCTGGTGCACGTTGTCGACGGGTCCGACGTCAACCCGCTGGCCCAGGTCAGCGCGGTACGCCAGGTGATCACCGACGTCTTCGCCGACCACGACAGTGGCCCGGCGCCGGAGTTGATCGTGGTCAACAAGACCGACGCGGCAAGCGGTCTGGGCTTGGCGAAGCTGCGCCGCGCGCTGCCCGGCGCGTTGTTCCTCTCGGCGCATACCGGCGATGGCGTCGATGCGCTGCGTCGGAAAATGGCCGAGCTGGCCGCTCCTACCGACACCGCGGTCGACGTGGTGATCCCTTACGACCGTGGCGATTTGGTGTCGCGGGTGCATGCCGACGGCCGGGTGCAGGAAACCGAGCACATCAGCGACGGAACCCGGATCAAAGCGCGAGTCCCGGTGGCGCTGGCTGCCAGCCTGCGCCCGTTCTCGGCGAACGGCCAGGGCGGTCGATAGAAAGAAGCGCCGGAACCTCGGGCTCCGACGCTGCCCACGTCGCTCACAGCTCCCAGGTCGCTGACATTGCCCTCTCATCGCGGCTAGGAGAACAGCGCACATTCCTGAGCGTCCGTGCAGGCGACTGCGGTGATTCTGCGTCGATAGAAAGCAGAAAGCGTCGGAGCCCCCCGCTCCGACGCCTTCTACGTTTGCGTGACCGCTTGTCACAGGCTGCCGAGCAGACCTCCCAGGCCCAGGTCACCCAGAACTGTGGTCACGTCAGGGGCGAGATTGCTCAGGTCGCTGAAGCTGCTGCTCAGGTCGGTGAGAACGGTACTCAGGTCGCCGAGATTACCTGCGTCTCCTGCCAACGAGGACAGGTAGCCCTCGAAGTCCGCCACCCCGGAAGTGAAGTCTGCGCTTGCGATCGACGACAGATCCGTGTCGAAGCTAGATGTCCCTACGGCAGCGGTGAGCTCAGCCACTGTGACGTCGGCACCGGTGGGAATCGGCGGGCCGCCGGTGGTGAGGAAGTCGGCGAGAATCGCGGTCTGCGAGGCTGTCTCGGTGACACCCAATAGCTGGTTGAGATGGTCTTCGGCGGCCAGGGTGTCCAGGAAGCCCGCTTCGAAAAACCTGCTTTCCGCGCCGTTGAAGTCGCCGCTGAAGACGGGGTTTGCACCGGTTGCGTCGAGCAGGGTCGTCGCCTCGCTGGTGCTCGTTGCCGTGGCAAAAGCGCTGAACAGCTGCTCTTCTGCTCCGGTCGGGCCCAGCACGTCGTTGTAGAGCGCTGTGTCCAGAGTGCCTTCGTCGAGCAGAAAGGTGTCGCTGACATCCACCAAGGCGACGTCCTGGTGCACGGTCGGCACCCCGTGCTGTGCCTGTGGCACTCCCTGGTCCGCGAGCGAGCCGAAGAGGCCGGCCGCCGCGACCGCGGCCGCGGCGGCGATCGTCCGTTTTGCTGCAGTGTTCATGATTTCCTCTTGTCCGAATACTGATGTGGGCTGACGAAGGCTGTTCGTGGCAACGTCTCTCCGGCAGGAGACCTGAAGCTCCTCAGGTAAAATTAAGCTAGCGCTTAAAGATTCTGCAGGCAAATAGATTTACGCATCGAGTTTTAATGTTTGCTCTCAACGGCATTATCGCTGGTAAGGGGACTAGTGACGCCGGTCCGGCGCACCCGGGAAGTCGCTTAACCTAGCCCTGGAATTTACTTAGAATACGAATTTACGGAACAAATATCCGGAATATTGGATTCTGTTCTGTCCGCCGCGGAAACAGAAAGCGCCGGAGCGCTCACTCCGGCGCTTATGCTTCCCTCTGGTGTTACAGCCGAAACTGTCCAGGCCCAGATCGTCGAGGATGGTGACCACCGGGCCGGTGAGGTCGCCGCCGCCCAAGTCACCGGTGCCGAGCACGGTGTCCGCGGTGCTGGCGCCGAGTGCCGAGACCGCCCCGTTGTATACGTCCGCATACAAGCCGGTCGAGCTGTTGAATAGATCGCTGTATGGCGAGTCATCGAGCGACGTCTCGTAGGTGATGGGGTCGATCACGCCCGTCACGCCGACCCGCGCGATGTCGTGGCGTTGGACGGGCACTCCGTCCTGCGCCAATGACTTTCCGTCGTACGGCAGCGACCCGAAGAGTCCTGCCGCGGCAAGAGCGCCTGCGGCGATTGCCTTTTCCCCGCAATCGATAAGGGCTGCCGGCACGATTGCCAACGGAGTTATCCCCGAAGTCGAATGCGCGCGTGGCCGCCGTTCTGACAGTTGCGCCGACTGGTTATGCCCCCGTCCCTCCCCAATAGGACGCCTGGAATGTTCTTCAAGTGCAGGGAATTACTGGTCCAATATTTTTACACGTTCGTGGAGCCCAGTCTTAGGTGCCCGACCGTTAACTTAACGCGTGAAGAATCACTCAGTTTTCAGTCAGGTCGTTTGCATTCAGATCGTTTGAAATCCAGAATTCTCGTGCACTAAGTGAATAGCTCACATACTTCTTCGGCGGGTGCGGCCAATAATCGTTGCGCGAGCTGAGCCTTGACCTGGTCGAAGTGCGATTCATCGGCCTGTGTCCGTTCGGCACGGTTGGCATAGTCGACGAATTCAGCGGTAGTGAAGCCTTGGCGCAGAAGCAATGTCGCCGCGCGGCCGTTAACCGACACCTGAAAGACGAAGCTTTGCCCCAGCCGTCCGCGGTCGGGCCGCGCCAGGGCCGGATCGACGGTATAGCGCCCGTCGGTCACAGCGCGGGTCACCGATTCGAACCCGTCGCGGGCTCCCGATTCCGCCAGCGCGGTGCGAATGACGACCGAGCGTCGCTGTGGCGGCTGGTTGGGGGACAGCGCGCCGAATGCTCGTTGCATCACCTTCAACGCAATTGCCACGCCGGCAGGCGAACACGGCCCGGCGTAGCACAGCATGTCGGTGTAGGAGAACTCGAGGAGCTGCCCGAGTTCCTGTACCAGGATTGTCGCGTCCATCTCGCTGACTGTAAGCCTGGGACCCGGTACCTGGCCCGACCAACCATCCGGTTGGTATATCTTGGGCCACACAGTCCCCAACCCGCCGGAGGTTATTCCATGGGTAGCGCCGTCAAGTACCAGCGCACACTGTTCGAACCTGAGCATGAGTTGTTCCGCGAGTCATACCGGTCGTTCCTGGAACGCCATGTCGCGCCGTACCACGACGAGTGGGAAAAGGCGAAGATCGTCGACCGCGGCGTGTGGCTGGAGGCCGGCAAGCAGGGATTCCTGGGCATGGCCGTGCCCGAGGAGTACGGCGGCGGCGGCAACTCCGACTTCCGCTACAACACGATCATCAGTGAGGAAACCACCTACGGCCGCTACAGCGGCATCGGGTTCGGCCTGCACAACGACATCGTGGCGCCCTATCTGCTCAGTCTCTCCAACGAGGAGCAGAAGCAGCGTTGGCTACCGAAATTCTGCACCGGTGAGTTGATCACCGCGATCGCGATGACCGAACCGGGCACCGGCAGTGACCTGCAGGGCATCAAGACCCGTGCCGTCAAACACGGCGACCACTACGTACTCAACGGTTCCAAGACATTCATCACCAACGGCATCAACGCCGACCTGGTGATCGTGGTGGCCCAGACCGACCCCGACAAAGGCGCGCAAGGCTTTTCGTTGTTGGCCGTCGAACGCGGCATGGAGGGATTCGAGCGCGGCCGGCACCTGGACAAGATCGGCCTCGACGCCCAGGACACCGCCGAACTGTCATTCACCGACGTCAAGGTGCCCGCCGAGAACCTGCTCGGCGACGAGGGCAAGGGCTTCATCTACCTGATGCAGAACCTGCCGCAGGAGCGCATCAACATCGCCATCATGGCCGCGGCGGCCATGGAGGCGGTGCTTGAGCAGACGCTGCAATACACCAAGGAGCGCAAGGCTTTTGGTAAGCCCATCGGCAGTTTTCAGAACAGCCGGTTCCTGCTGGCCGAATTGGCCACCGAGGCCACCGTGGTGCGGATCATGGTGGACGAGTTCATCGCTCTGCACCTCGAGGGGAAGCTGACCGTCGAACAGGCTGCCATGGCCAAGTGGTACGCCACCGAGAAGCAGGTGTACTTGATCGACCGCTGTCTGCAGCTGCACGGCGGCTACGGCTACATGCGCGAATACCCGGTTGCCCGTGCGTATCTCGATGCCCGCGTGCAGACGATCTACGGTGGCACCACCGAGATCATGAAGGAGATCATCGGTCGCAGCCTCGGCGTCTAGCCGGGGCGCGACAACGGTTTCCGCACGCACACCCCGTCAATGCCGGGGTGTGCGGCGTTTGTTGACGAGGGTTTCGGACGCCGCCGGCTCGACCATCCATCGGGGAAAACCGCCTCAGATCGATCCCGAAACCACCGTGTTCGCCCCGCTTCGCCGGGTCGGTGTAGCGCAAAATCGCATGAGCAGAACGCGACACCAACGGGTTTGTGGAGGTCAATTCGTCATTTGGGGGTATCTGCTTCCGTAGTGTCTCCGTATGACTTGCCAGGTGTCGTCTGCCACAACAGAGTTGTGGCAGCCCGCTGGTCGGTTGAAACTTGGCCCCAGACTGTGGACTGGGCGGCCGCCGGGAGGGTGGATGACAGGGCAGCAAAGGCGATCGGGCACCGTCGTGGGACGCGCGACGAGTGCTCTGGTGGCATTGGCGGCGGGTCTGGCCTGCATGGCGCTGATGGCGCCGGTCGCGGTGGCATCTCCGCTGGGGGAGGCCGACGACGCGATCACAGCGGCCTGGAAGGAATCCGGCGGCGACACCTCGGATCTGGGCGCCAAACAAGGCGAGACGTACGTCGCGGGTGAGGGATTCGCCCACGACTTCGTCCACGGCAAGATGTTCTTCACGCCTGCTACCGGACCCAGGTCGATGATGGGCGCCATTCTGGACAAGTACGAGTCGCTCGGCGGCCCGGCAGCCAGCGATCTGGGCTTTCCCACCATCAACGAGGCACGTGGGCTGGCCGGCCCCGACAGCCGCGTCAGCACGTTCTCGGCCAGCGACAAGCCGCTGATCTACTGGACCGCCGACCACGGCGCGTTCGTGGTTCGCGGGGCGGTCAACGCGGCGTGGGACAAGCTGGGCAGCTCCAGCGGCGCACTGGGTGTGCCGGTCAGCGACGAAACCTACGACGGCGAACTTGCGACTCAGGCGTTCAGTAGCGGCAAAATCTCCTGGAATCGGCTGACCAAGGCCTTCACCACCGTCCCGCCCAACTTGGCCGGTCAGCTCACCGGCTTGCCGGTGCCCGTCGATCCGGCGGCGGAGATCAACATGGCCTGGCGAGCGGCAGGCGGTGCTGCGGGACCGCTGGGCGCCAAGCAAGGCGACCCGGCACCGGTCGGCACCGGTGGGCTGGCGCAGAACTTCAACGGCGGCAAGGTCTTTTACAGCCCTGCCACCGGCGCGAACGCCGTGGAAACCGACATCTTGGCCAAGTACGAAGCGCTGGGCGGCCCGGGCGGCGACATGGGTTTTCCGATTGCCAATGAAACCGACGGCAGCCTCAAACCGGTCAGCCGAGTCAGCGAGTTCGCCGCCGCTGACAAACCGCTGATCTTCTGGACCCCCGATCACGGCGCATTCGTCGTCCGCGGGGCGATCAGAGCCGCGTGGGGCAAACTTCTCGGCGCGACCGGCCAGCTGGGCGCGCCACTGGGGGATCAGACCGCCGACAAAGACGACGTCACGCAGAAGTTCACCGGTGGCCAGATCGCCTGGAACCAGAAGAAGAACACCTTCACCACCCAACCGCCGAACCTGGCATCGGCGCTGTCCGGTCTGCAGATACCCGGGCAGAAAACGGCTGCCGGTCCGGCATCCAAAGGCGGTGGGGTGCACGGGTTAGCCCGGCAGTGGTGGTGGCTGATCGCGGGCGTCGGGGCGCTGCTGCTCATCGGCCTGGCAGCGCTCCTTGCGCGGTCGTGGCGCCGACGCCGCTCTGCCAAGCGCGGCGACGACTTCGACGATTCGGATGGATCGGGCTTCGATGCCGCAACCGAAGCCGTCTCGCAATGGTCGCCGGAGGCCGACAGAGAACTGGCGACATCGAGCATCAACGACGACCAGCGGCCGATACGGCGGACTGTGCGGCTGCCGAGTCAGCCGGCCGGCACGTGGATGCCGCCGACTCAGGCCGACCTCGCTGACGAGCCGCCAGAAGACGAAACCGAAGCGCACGAGGAGTTTTCCGACTTCGCCGAATTCGACGAGGACGCTGACGACCACTTCGATGCCGGATTCGATGAGGATCCCGACGACGTCGACACGGACCCGACCGGGTTTCCGGCACAGGACGAGGCGCGCGGTGGTCGGCATGCGGCCTCAGCCGGACACGAAGACGACGACGACTCCGTCGTCACCACGGCCGTGCCGACAGCGCGAATTGCGGCCGGGCAGTTGGCGATTCATCTTCCGATGGACGACCCGTATCAGGTGCCGGACGGATATCCCGTCAAGGCGCACGCCAGTTCAGGCCTGTACTACATGCCCGACAGCGTGCTGTACGAGGAGACGATGGCCGAAATCTGGTTCGCCGACGAAGACATCGCCCGGGCGAACGGGTTTCACAAAGCTGGCTAGCCTTTCGGCACGCCTCAGATCTTGCGGATGACCGTGACGACCTTGCCGAGAATGGCGGCGTCGTTACCGGGGATGGGGTCGAAGGCCGGGTTGTGCGGCATCAGCCACACCTGGCCGCCGGTGCGTTTGAACGTTTTCACGGTGGCCTCGCCGTCGATCATCGCGGCCACGATGTCGCCGTTGTCAGCCACGCTCTGCTGACGGATCACCACCCAGTCGCCGTCGCAGATCGCGGCGTCGACCATGGATTCGCCAACGACCTTCAGCAAGAACAACGCGCCCTCGCCGACGAGTTCGCGGGGCAGCGGAAAGACGTCTTCGACGGCCTCCTCGGCCAGGATTGGTCCACCGGCCGCAATTCGCCCGAGCACCGGTACGTACGTGGGTTCTGGCAAAGCGTCGGATCCGGCGACATCGGTGAGTACCGGAGGCCTCGAGCCATCATCGGATGCGCGAACATCCACCGCGCGGGGCCGGTTCGGGTCGCGGCGAATATAGCCCTTGCGCTCGAGCGTCCGCAGTTGGTGAGCGACCGAAGAGGTCGACGTCAGACCGACGGCGTCGCCGATCTCCCGAATGCTGGGCGGGTATCCGCGGCTCGTCACCGAGGCGCGAATGACGTCCAGAATGGTCCGCTGCCGAGGCGTGAGCACCGAATCCACGGCTTGGAGGGGTCGATTCGAGGCGGCATCCGGTGTCTCGCTATCGCTCATACGGCCGAATATAGACCCTTTTCAAGGTAAAGCAAACACTTGTTCGATGCGTTTCGGGGCATTTCCCGGTCAGATCGGCTGTAAAGCAGGGCTCAACGGGGGAGAAGTTGTCGGCACCCCCTCGTATCGTCTCCGGCATGTACAACGATTCGATCACGTGTTCGACATTCGAACAAACTATCGATTACTCTTCGAACAAGTGATCGACCACGAGCCGACTGGAGGAACGCACATGATGCACATCGAGACGATCTCACCCACCGCGCCGACCCGCGTTCGGCCGGCCCAGGTGCGTCCGGCTGGTCGCCAGAGCCGGCCCGGTCCCCGTGGGCCTCAGCCGTCGCGACCGGCCGCCGCGCCCCCGCGTTACCGCGGTACCGGTGTGCTGATGTCGTCGGCGTCGCACCGGCCGCGCCCGATCACCCCGGTGACCACCGTGACGTTGTCGCTGGTGGCGGCGGCGATTACGGTGTGGCTCGGCCTGATTGCGCACTTCGGCGGCATGCTGCACGCCGGTCCCGAGAAAGCGGCACGCCAGATCCCCGACCGGCTCGCCGTGGTCCGGGTCGAGTCAGGGGAGACGCTGCAGCACCTGGCTGCCCGAGTCGCCCCGGACGCGCCGACCAGTCAGGTCGCCGCCCGCATCCGCGAGCTCAACGATCTCGAGTCGTCGGCGGTCGCCGCGGGCCAGACGTTGATCGCGCCGGTCGGCTGACGGCCGGGCCGTGCCGCGCGACCGACACGCCGTTTACCAGGCGCGACACCTGGCGTCGCTAGGCCGGCGACTGGGCGCGCGAGTAGGCTCGTGGGGGTCCGGGGCACCCCGAAGTCTGCGCGGCGAAGGAGCGGTCATGCACTGTCCGTTCTGTCGTAATCCCGATTCCCGGGTCGTCGACTCCCGCGAGACGGACGAGGGGCAGGCCATCCGGCGCCGCAGGTCGTGCCCGGAATGTGGCCGCAGATTCACCACCGTGGAAACCGCGGTGCTGGCCGTCGTCAAACGCAGCGGGGTGACCGAACCGTTCAGTCGCGAGAAGGTGGTCAGCGGCGTGCGCCGGGCCTGCCAGGGCCGCCAGGTCGACGACGACGCGTTGAACTTGTTGGCTCAGCAGGTTGAGGACACAGTGCGAGCTGGCGGATCGCCCGAGATTCCCAGCAATGAGGTCGGGCTCGCGATTCTCGGACCGCTGCGCGAACTCGACGAAGTGGCTTATCTCCGATTCGCTTCGGTATACCGGTCTTTCGAGTCCGCAGACGATTTCGACCGTGAGATCAAAGCCTTACGCGCCCACCGTAAGGTCCCCACGTCCGGCTGACGGTCGCCGGCCGGCAGCGGGTCGGCTCGGTACGGGTCGGATTAGGCTGTCGGCATGCCACCCGAGCTGCATCCCAACCTTCACGCGTTGGCGCCGTTGCTCGGAACCTGGCGCGGCCGCGGTTCCGGTGAATACCCCACCATCGATTCGTTCGAGTACCTCGAAGAGGTGACGTTTTCGCATGTGGGCAAACCGTTTTTGGTCTACGGCCAGAAAACGAAGTCTGCGGCCGACGGGGCTCCGTTGCACGCCGAGACCGGTTATCTCCGTGTCCCACGACTCGGCCAGGTTGAACTCGTGCTCGCGCATCCGAGCGGTATCACCGAGATCGAGGTGGGCGGCTACATCGCTGACGGCGAGACGATCGAACTCGAGATGGCCGCCGCGCAGATCGGTATGACTCCGACCGCCAAAGAAGTGACGGCTCTCGGTCGGCGTTTCCGCCTCACCCGCGACGAGCTGTCCTATTCGCTGCAGATGGGCGCCGTCGGACAGCCGGCGCAGCACCACCTTTCAGCGACGTTGCACCGCGATGGCTAGCTGACCTGTCGCACACCGTCGTTGACGACGCGACCGGCGATCCGGACCAAGCCCTGCGGGCTCCACACGGTGTCGATCCTCGAGCCCTTGCCCTGGGTGATCGACAGGTCGCGGCTGAGGTAGTCGGTGATGCGCGCCGCGGCGGATCCGGTCGCCTCGTCTTCTGGCACGCCCAGATTGGCGGCGAACAACCGAGAGCGCAGCGAACCCGTGGACTCGTCGATCCACGCCCACAGGTAGTGGCCAACGTCGTCGGGGAAGTCGGACGGGTTGGCGGCGGCGAGATCGTCGAGTGATGCGAGATCGTGAATGGCGAAGTCCGGCGACCAATCTGAGCGCGCGCTGACATACGTCAGGTCGTCGTCATAGCTGACCTGGACGACTCCGGCCGGCACCTGCAGCGTGCGGATCGGGGTGCCGATGTCTCGCAGCCACCACGACGCTCCGACCGTCGGGTGCCCGGCGAACGGCAGCTCAGTCGTCGGGGTGTAGATGCGGGCGTGCGCGCTGGCAGCGCCTGCCGTCGGCAGATCAACGAAAATTGTTTCGCTGTAACCCAATTCGGTCGCGATGCGCTGGTGCTGGTCGGGCTCGACGGTGGCGGCGTCGACGACGCCGAGCGGATTGCCGAAATTGCCCGCCGGATCGGTGAAAACGCGCAACACCGTGACGTCGATGCTCATGAAATCGACTGTACGACGTCGGGTCGACGCTCCGGTCAGGTAGCGCTGCGCTCGTCGGCCCCCATGGCGCTCAACACGGCGACGCGGGTGTCGACCGACCCTGAGATGGTCTGCGATCCGCCGCCGTTGCGCAGCAGTTCCCGCAGGGCAACCTGGTCGTATTCAGACGCTTCGGTGGTGTCGATGAAGCGTTCGACGACCTCAATGAACCTGTCCGGGTCGTCGTGGAACGGGAAGTGCCCGGAGTGCTCGAAGATCTCCAAGCGAGAACCCGGCATGGCCGCGTGGGCCATGTGGGCGTGGCTGACGGGAACCACGACATCCTCTGTGCCCCAGACAATTTGAACCGGCACAGACTGCGTTAGATAACATCGGTCGAGCATGGTCACGCTCTGACCGCGCCAGTCCACCACCGCCCGTAATGTGCGGGTGAATGCCGACGAGGCCATCGGCTCCGGCAAGTCGGCCAATATTCGCAACACATCCGGCAAGTCGCGGCCGACCGCGGTCGAGCCCAACATCAGCCCGGCGGCACGCCCGAAGATCTGCAACGCGGGTAACACTAAAGGCAGTCGCAGCAATGCCAGCGCCTCGCTGCCCATCGGCAACGACGCCAGTCGCAGTGCGACGTTCACGTCCTTGGTGACCCCGCCGGCACCGACGAGAACCAGACGTTCGACCAGTTGCGGGAATTGGTAGGCGAACTGCATGGCCACGCCGCCGCCCAGCGAATGGCCGATCACCGTGGCCCGTTCGATGTCCAGAACGGAAAGCAGATCGCGCATGCCATTGGCATACGCCGCGGTCGAATAGTCGGCGCGCGGCTTATCCGATTGGCCGTGGCCCAGCAGGTCGACGGCGATCACGGTAAACCGTTGTGCCAGTTTGGCTTGCACGGTCGTCCAGGTGGTGGAGTTGTCACCGATCCCGTGAATGAGCAAGATGACCGGACCGGATCCGGCGATGCGGAACGCGCGTCGATATCCGTGGATGGTGCGGAACTGCAGTGACGGTGAGACTTCCCGCACCGAACGAAGATTGGGCTTCCGCTCGCTCATATGCGCCAACCAACTTCGCTGTCAGGCGCCGGGTCGGGACGCTCAGGTCGGGTCGTCGTCGTCGAACTTCTTCTCCGCCTGCTGCTTGAGAAAACGTTCGAACTCAGCGCCGAGTTCGTCGCCGCTGGGTAGATCTTCATCCCGCGTCAGCAGTGACCGATTCTCCTGAGCGGCAATGAAGGCATCGTACTGGCGCTCCAGCGCGGCCACCACTTGAGCGACTTCGGCACTCGCCTCGACCTGCTCGTCGACCTTGACCTTGATCTCGGCCGCCGCCTCGAGAAGTGCGTTGGTCGGCAGTTGCAACGCGCCGGTCCTGCCCAGCTGCTCCAACAGCGCCTGGGCCGCAGCGGGATAGTCGGTTTGAGCCAGGTAATGCGGGACGTGAACGGTGAACCCGACGACCTCGTGACCGTGCTCGGCCATCCGGTACTCCAGCAGATTCGACGCGCTGCCGGGAACCTGGACTTCGGTGATCCACGGGGTGAACTCGGTGATCAGTTCCTGGTTGTTGGAGTGCGCCGTCATCGTGACCGGCCGGGTGTGCGGGACCGCCATCGGGATGGTGCCCAAACCGATGGTCTGGCGAACACCGAGCCGCTCGGCGAGTAACTGCACCGCGGCAATGAACCGCTCCCACTTCAGATCGGGCTCCATGCCGGCCAGCAGCAAGAACGGCGTCCCGACGCTGTCGTGCATGGCGTACAGGCTCAGCTCCGGATCGTCGTAATGGGTGAAGTGGTCGGTCTTGAACGTCATCAGCGGCCGTCGCGACCGGTAGTCGAGCAACTCGTCGATCGCGAAAGAGGCCACCAGTTCGGTGTCCAGGCTGTCCCTGAGGTGGCGGGCCGCCAGCCGGATCGCGTGGCCGGCGTCGGAAAAACCTTCGAGAGCGTGTACCAGGACCGGGCCGCGGCCATCGGACGACGACAACTGGGGCGCCGGGAACTCGAGCTCGTACATACCGTTCTGCTCGGGAATGTCAGGCATCTGGTCGTAACCCATCGCTGTTGCCTCCTCGCGACGGCGCTGTCTGTCGCACCGTGTCAGATAGTGTCCCTCAGATTGGTGAGCAGCGGATGCCGACCCCGTTCCTTGCCGCCGCCAATAACGTGAAAACGCGGTCCGGCCGGGCCGCATTCCGAGGGATACCCGTTTCGCGCGGCTGTGCCGGAATCGATCGGGCATGATCGACGACGATGCGCACTCTGGTAGCAGTGGCGGCAGTGACCGTGGTCCTCGCCGGCTGCGGACATCAGGCCCAATCGGCACCCATCACCAGCCACACCGTCGCCGCCTCGGGAAACCGCGACATCGCCGCTCCGGTCGGGCCGGATCCGCGGGTGGGCGCGATCTTCCTGTCCGGCAGCGACCTGCACGCCTGTACCGGATCCGTCCTGCATTCGGTGACAGGCAATTTGGTGCTGACGGCAGCGCACTGCCTGAGCACCGGGGGCCCGGCGAAGTTCGTTCCCGGTTTCGCCCGTACAGCTGCACCCGACGATGTCTGGACGATGGACGCGCTGTACTTCGATCCACGCTGGCTGGCCAACAAGGATCCGTTGGCGGACTTCGCCATTGCCCGGGTGGGCCGTCCCGTGGGCGGTTCGATCGAGGCAGTGGTCGGCTCCGCGCTGTCGCTGGGCAGAGTGCCGGCGCGTGGCACCCAGGTCAGCGTGATCGCCTACCCCGCGGGCGTCGGCGGCCTGCCGGTCGGCTGTCAGCCCGTCACTGGTCTCAACTCGGGCGGCTTTCCCGAGCTGCCGTGCGCGGGCCTGGTCGACGGGACCAGCGGCGCGCCGTGGATCAGCGGCTCGATGGCCGTCGGATTGATCGGCGGCCTGCACGGCGGCGGCTGCGCGGAGAACCTGTCCTACTCGTCGCCTTTCGACGAGCACATCACCCAGTTGCTGGAGCGTGCCGAGGCGGGCGGCCCGGCCGACGCGCCGCCGAGCACTTTCGACGACCAGTGCTAGACGTCGAACTGGCTGAGCGCGCGCACCTTGTTCATCACGTCCAGCGCGGCAACCTTGTAGGCCTCGGAGAACGTCGGGTAGTTGAACACCGCGTCGACCAGATACTGGACCGTGCCCTGGCAGCCCATCACCGCCTGGCCGATGTGCACCATCTCAGTGGCGTTACTGCCGAAGATGTGCACGCCCAGCAGCTTGAGGTCGTCGGTGGAGACCAGCAGCTTGAGCATCCCGTAGGAGTCGCCTGCGATCTGGCCGCGAGCCAACTCGCGGTATCGCGACACCCCGACTTCGTACGGCACCGCCTGCTTGGTCAGCTCGACTTCGGTAGCGCCGACGTAGGAGATCTCCGGGATCGAGTAGATGCCGATCGGCTGTAGCGCGGTCAATCCGTGCACCGGTTCGCCGAACGCGTGGCACGCCGCCACCCGGCCCTGATCCATCGAGGTCGACGCCAGCGCGGGGAACCCGATGACATCGCCGACCGCGTAGATGTGGTCGACCTTGGTCTGGAACGTCTCGTCGACGAAGATCCGGCCGCGTGCGTCGGCTTCCAGGCCGGCTTTCTCCAGGTCCAGGTTTTCGGTCTGGCCCTGCCGGCCCGCGGAGTACATCACCGTTTCGGCGGCGATCTTCTTGCCGCTGGCCAGGCTGGTCACCGTGCCCGCAGCACCGACCTGCACGCCCGTCACCTCTTCGCCGAAGCGGAACGTGACCGCCAGGTCGCGCAGGTGAAAGCGCAACGCCTCGATGATCTCGGGATCGCAGAAGTCCAGCATGTCCTGCCGCTTCTCGACGATGGTGACCTTACTGCCCAGCGCGGCGAACATCGACGCGTACTCGACGCCGATCACGCCCGCGCCGACAACCACCATCGACGTCGGGATCGACTTGAGGTCGAGGATGCCGTCGGAGTCCAGCACCCGCTGCTCGTCGAATTCCACGCCGGCAGGGCGGGCGGGCTTGGTGCCGGTCGCGATCACGATGTGTTCGCCGCTGACTGTCGTGCGTTCGCCGCGGGCGCGGTCTTCGACGAGAAGCGTGTGCTCGTCCTTGAACCGACCCTCGCCGGGGATCAGGTCGACCCGGTTGCGCATGAGCTGGTTGCGCACCACGTCCGCCTGCTTGCCGATCACATGCTGGGTGCGTGACAGCAGGTCGGCCGGGGTGATCTTGTCCTTGACCCGGTAGCTAGCGCCGTAGAGCTCGCGCTGGTTCATCCCGGTCAGGTAGACGACGGCCTCGCGCAGCGTCTTGGACGGGATAGTGCCGGTGTTCACGCAGACACCGCCGAGCATCGGCCGCTGCTCGATGACGGCCACCGATTTACCCAGCTTGGCCGCCGCGATCGCGGCCTTCTGTCCGCCCGGACCTGAGCCGATGACGACCATGTCGTATTCGAGGATCGAACCCATGGATACACACTTACAACGGCAGCGTTGCGCGCATGCGTCGGAAACGGCTACATGCACGTGAACAATGCGAACGCATCCACAGTTGCGAGTTCGTGCACAGCACGTGGGTCACAGCGCCCTCGACGCCCGCGCGGTGACGGTGCCGATTGCCAGCGTTGGTGCCATGACCAAGCAGCGACGTGACTTTGAACTGAATCGCCCCGGCGCGGTGATCGCCGCCCTGCCCGCCGTACTGGGCTTCGTGCCGGAGAAATCTCTGGTGCTGTTGTCAATCGACGGCGGCGAGCTGGGATCGGTGATGCGGGTCGACCTCTCCGACGCGGTGGCCGACCAGATCGGGCATCTCGCGGAGGTCGCCGCCTGCGCCGGCCCGGAGGCGGCGATCGCGGTGATCGTCGATGCCGACGGCGCGGGCTGCCCGACGTGCAACGACGAATACCGCGACCTGTGCTCGTCGCTCAGCGACGAGTTGTCGAACCACGACATCGCGCTGTGGGCGGTGCACGTGGTGGACCGGGTGGCCGTCGGCGGCCGGTGGCACTGCGTGGACGGCTGCGGCGCGGGCGGCGTCGTCGAGGATCCCAGCGCGTCACCGCTGGCGGTGGCGGCGGTGCTCGACGGTCGTCGGCTGTACGCGCGGCGCACCGACCTTCAGGCGATCATCGCGGTCGACGGACGGGCCGGTAGTGCGTCACTGGCCGATCTGATCGATGAGCACGCGGCTTCGCGAGCCCAGACACACCGCGCTGACCCGGCGACGTGCGTCCGCCGCGATGTCGAGGACGCGATGGCGGCCGCGGCGCGGGTCGGTGACGGTCAAGAACTCGCCGACCCGGAGCTGGCCCGCCTGGCGTGCGGGCTGGCCGACGTCGAGGTGCGAGATACCTTGTACGCCTTGGCGGTCGGTCACAGTGCCGGCGAGGCCGAATCGCTGTGGGCGCTGCTCTCGCGCAGCCTGCCCGCACCGTGGCGGGCCGAGGCGCTGGTGTTGTTCGCCTTCAGCGCCTACGCCCGCGGCGACGGGCCGTTGGCCGGCGTCTCGCTGGAGGCGGCCTTGCGTTGTCAGCCCGGTCACCGGATGGCGGGCATGCTGGACACCGCGTTGCAATCGGGTCTGCGGCCCGAGCACATTCGCGAATTGGCAGTGACCGGGTACCGAATGGCCGATCGCCTCGGCGTGCGACTGCCGCCTCGACGAACGTTCGGCCGACGCGCGGTGTAGATGACCCACCTTCTCCTCATCGCGCTGCGCGCGATGCATTGTCGCCGAGGGTTAGACCTTCTCGACCTTGACGGCGTGTGCCATCTCGTGCGGCAGGCTGACGTTCTCGTGACCGGGGATCACGATCGTCACGCCGCCGGACGGGATCGACTCAACGGTCACCCGGGCGTTGGGCACCACGCCGGCGTCCTTGAGACGGGTGATCAGGTCGATGTCGCCCTGCACGTGTTCGGTCAGCTGGCGCACCACCACAGCGACGGGCGGGCCGGCAGGCAACTCCGTCAGCCGCACCAGGTTGCCGTCCTCGCCGCCGAATCCGTCGCCGATACCCAAGTCGACGAGACCGGGAATCGGATTGCCGAACGGGGACGTGGTCGGGTTGTTGAGCACCTTCATCAGGCGGCGCTCGACGTCGTCGCTCATCACGTGCTCCCAGCGACATGCCTCGGCGTGGACTTCTTCCCACGGCAGACCGATGACATCGACCAGCAATCGTTCAGCAAGCCGGTGCTTGCGCATCACGGAAATGGCCAACGAGCGGCCCTTGTCGGTCAGCTCGAGATGGCGGTCACCCGCGACGTGCAACAGCCCGTCGCGTTCCATCCGCGACACGGTCTGGCTGACCGTGGGCCCGCTCTGGTCAAGACGCTCGGCGATACGGGCACGTAGCGGAGTCACGCCCTCTTCTTCGAGGTCGTAAATGGTCCGCAGATACATCTCGGTGGTATCTACCAGGTCGTTCATTCCGCACCCTCCATTGCCGCCGAGTCTACTTGGCAAGCAGCGCGAATGGTTCGCTAACACTCCAGCGCAGAAGTATGCCCGCCGCAGGTGCGGCGGGCATACAGGTCGTCGATTGGGCAGGGTCAGCTGGCGTATGAGCGCAGCCGGTCGGCCCGCTCGCCGTTGCGGAGCTTGGCCATCACTTCGCGCTCGATTTGGCGGACCCGCTCGCGGGACAGACCAAACAGCTTGCCGATCTGATCGAGGGTGCGGGGCTGGCCGTCGTCGAGTCCGAAGCGCAACCGGATCACCTGATGCTCACGCTCGTCGAGCGTCGAGAGCACGCTGCGGATGTCGGTGTGCAGCAACTCGGCGATCACCGCGTTCTCCGCGGACATCGCCTCGGCGTCCTCGATGAAATCGCCCAGCGGCGCTTCCTCTTCGGATCCGACCGGCATGTCTAGACTCACCGGGTCGCGGCTGTGCTCGAGAAGATCGTTGATCTTCTCGACGGGGATGCCGGACTCCTCGGCGAGCTCCTCGTCGCTGGCTTCCCGGCCCAGGCTCTGGTGCAGCTCGCGCTTGATCCGCGCCAGCTTGTTCACCTGCTCGACCAGGTGAACCGGCAGCCGGATGGTGCGGCTCTGGTCAGCCATGCCTCGCGTGATCGCCTGCCGGATCCACCACGTGGCGTACGTGGAGAACTTGAATCCCTTTGCGTAGTCGAACTTTTCCATCGCGCGGATCAGTCCCAGGTTGCCTTCCTGGATGAGATCCAACAGCGGCATTCCGCGGCCCGTGTAGCGCTTCGCCAGCGACACCACCAACCGGAGGTTGGCTTCCAGCAGATGACGGCGCGCTGCCTGGCCATCCCGCACCACGGCGGCCAAGTCGCGTTTGCGGTTCTCGCCGAGCCGCTTCCGGGTGTCCAACAGGTGCTGGGCGTACAGGCCGGTCTCGATGCGCTTAGCGAGCTCGACTTCGTCAGCCGCAGTGAGCAATGCCGTCTTACCGATTCCGTTCAGGTACACGCGCACCAGGTCCGCGGCTGGGCTTTGAGAATCCAGATCGCTATCAACACGGCTAGTGGTGGCTTTTGCCATTGCGGCCTCCTGATCGGCGTGAGCTGTCATGGGGTACAACGACCCATTGCGGGAAGTAGTTCCCACGGGGCAGCCATCTCACACCCCCTGACGTGCGCCGATGTGCGCCAGCCCTGAGAATGTGCTGAGAACCCCCTGCGGCTGAGGGTTATTCGGAACTGTCGCCCATGTTGGATGGGGATTCCGTTTGCGGCGCCGGGCGAATACGACTCTCGATCGAGGGCCGTTCGGCGGTGGGGAACAGCGGAGTCCGTCGCACGGTCGCATCGAATCGTCGCGGTTCGTCTGCGCGGCGGGGCGGACGGTCGTTGGCGATCAGCACCGCAATCCAGGGCAGCGGGATCGACGCGGCGACGATCGCCAGCGAGATAAGGCCGTTGTGCCACAAGCCGTACGCGAACGCCGCCAGGAGCAGCGCCGGAATCCGGAATGACATGATCGTCAGATATTTCCGCACGCGTTGACGGTGTTGGACTTCGTATGCGGGTGCGGCGGCGGTGATGAGGATCGGTCGCCCATCGTCGTCGAAACCCAGCTCATGGCTGCGCCTCATTTCTCCACTGTTGCACAACTTCGCGCACGGTGGAGGGGGCGGTTCCGGCACAATATGTGTGATGAAGACCCAGACGGTCGAACGCACCGACACCGACGAACGCGTCGACGACGGGACCGACAGCGACACCCCCAAGTTCTTCCACTACGTCAAGAAGGACAAGATCGCCGAAAGCGCGGTGATGGGTACACATGTCGTCGCGCTGTGCGGCGAGGTGTTCCCGGTGACGAAGTCGGCCAAGCCCGGTTCTCCGGTGTGCCCGGATTGCAAGCGGGTCTACGAGGCGCTCAAGAAGAGCTGACCCGGTCGGCGCCGGCCGGCTCGTCGTCGGCGCCGGCCTCTTCGACGACCTCTTTGGCGCGTTTGACCAGCCACCGCCGCATCCGGTGAGCGTGAGTTCGCGGCGCCGGCCATTCTTCCTGGATCGCGGCGTTGAACTCCGCGCCCAGCATGATGGAGAAGCCGGCGAAAAAGGCGAACAGCAGGAACGCGATCGGCGTCGCCAGCGCGCCGTAGGTGTAACCGGTGCCGGTGATGTATCGCAAGTAAATCCGTAGGCCCAAGGTCGCGATCACGAAGGCGACGCTGGCCAATGCTCCGCCGAAGATCAGCCGGTGGGTCGGCAACGGTTCCGGCAGGGCCACCCGGTACAGCACGACCACAGCCGCGATCAGGCCGGTGAGTAGCGCCGGGTAGTAGCCGTAGGCCAGCACGTCTTGCAGGCCGTCCGGGATGAACTGAGCGAGCTTGCGGGGCCCGCGCACCATCAGCGGGGCGGTGACGATGACGAAGAGCAGCATCACGACATACAGCCCGAGCGCGAACAGTCGCTGACGCACCGGGTGGCGCAGTGGCGTCTGGTCGTGGGCCTCGACCACCGAGTCGACGAACGCAGAGATCGCCGACGACCCCGCCCACAACGAGATCAGGAAGCCCAACGAGACGACCTCGCCGCGAGCTCCACGGTCGATGTCGGCGATGGTGGGTTCGATGATCTCGTGTACGACGCTCGGCGAGAACACCTTGTTCGACATCGACACCAGACGTTGTTCGATGTCCGGCATCACGTCAGGGCCGAAGAGGGGAGCGACGTAAGCCAGGCTGCCCAGCATCCCCAACAACAGCGGGGGCAGTGACAGCGCCGACCAGAACGCCGCTTGCGCAGCCTCGGAAAATATGGAGTCGTCCCAGCTTTTCGACAATGCCCGCTTGGTGATGCGCCACAAGTGACGGCGCGAAGGCTTGACGGCTGGGTCGCTCATGACCAGTTCAGGATTCCTGACGATTGACGATCACGCCAGGACTGCAGGTCGCGAGTCGTGCTTTAGGACACCAGCGGGTCTGCGCTGACTTCGAGCACAGCGGACAGCTCGATCAGCTTCGCTTCGTGCTCGTTCGCGTGATGCTGGCAGAACAGAAGCTCTGCACCTGAAGGCAGCTTGGCGCGAACCCGGGCAGCAGCGCTGCATCGGTCGCACCGGTCAGCCCGGGTCAACTCTGGACTAGTCAATGTTGCGTTCATGGCTACTCCGTTCTGCTAAGAACACTGTCTCAGATGTCTGGGCTTTTGGCCGTCTTCACCGCGGGTTTACCCGTTGTGTCGTTTCTCACCCCTGCCTGTTGGGTGTCATAGGCAGGATGGCGGTATGACTCAACCGCCGCCGGTGCTGGTCCACCTTTGTCCCACCGACGACTGGTCCGCCGCCGAGGTCAATGGCGAGCTGCGACCCGAGTCCCTTGCCAGCGCGGGGTTCGTCCATCTGTCGACGCCCGAACAAGTGCACCTGCCGGCGAACCGGCTGTTCCGTGGTCGCGAGGACCTGGTCCTGCTGCACATCGATACGTCCCGTCTGGACTCGCCCATTCGTTGGGAGCTGGGTGTATTAACGGATCCGGAGTCGATGCTGTTCCCGCATCTGTACGGCGCCTTGCCCGTTGGCGCTGTGATCAATGTCACCAGCTATCCGCCGTCGGCCGACGGATTCTTCGCGCCGGCCGGGGGATCGGTCAGCGAGTAGGCGTCGGCTTCGATCTCCACCAACAGCTCGGGCGCGATGAGCGCGGCCACCTCGACCATGGTGGCCGCGGGTCGGATCTCGCCGAAAGCTTCGGCGTGTGCCGCCGCGACGTCGCGCCAGCGGGAAATGTCGGTCAGATAGATGCGGGTGCGGATGACGTCGCTGAGGGTCGCCCCGGCCTGGTTGAGGGCGATTTCGATGCGGCACAACGCCTCTCGTGCCTGCACGGTGATGTCGTCGCCAGGTGCCGTCGTTCCGGAGACCACGACGTGCGGTCCGACCCGCACCGCCCGCGAGTAGCCGACAGTCGATTCAAAATCTGATCCGGACGACACCAGGATGCGGCTGACTGACATGCGGTCACGGTAGGCCAACCGCGTCGGCGATGCATCCGAATTTTCTTGTCGCTCAACGCGAGCGACGGAACTCAGTCGAGGTAGTCGCGCAGCACCTGAGAACGGCTGGGGTGACGCAACTTTGACATCGTCTTGGACTCGATCTGCCGAATGCGTTCACGGGTCACGCCGTAGACTTGGCCGATCTCGTCGAGCGTGCGCGGCTGGCCGTCGGTGAGACCGAACCGCAGCCGCACGACGCCGGCTTCGCGCTCGGACAGCGTCTCCAGCACCGACTGCAGCTGATCCTGCAGCAGCGTGAACGACACGGCGTCGACAGCGACCACAGCTTCGCTGTCCTCGATGAAGTCACCCAGTTGGCTGTCGCCCTCGTCGCCGATGGTCTGGTCCAGCGAGATCGGCTCCCGGGCGTACTGCTGGATCTCCAGCACCTTCTCCGGGGTGATGTCCATTTCCTTGGCCAGCTCTTCGGGCGTGGGCTCGCGGCCCAGGTCTTGCAGCAGCTCACGCTGGATGCGGCCGAGCTTGTTGATCACCTCGACCATGTGCACCGGGATGCGGATGGTGCGGGCCTGGTCGGCCATCGCACGGGTGATCGCCTGACGGATCCACCACGTCGCGTAGGTGGAGAACTTGTAACCCTTGGTGTAGTCGAACTTCTCGACGGCGCGGATCAGACCCAGGTTGCCTTCCTGGATGAGGTCGAGGAATGCCATGCCGCGGCCGGTGTAGCGCTTGGCCAGCGACACCACGAGTCGCAGGTTGGCTTCCAGCAGATGGTTTTTCGCGCGGTCGCCGTCACGGCAGATCCACGCCATGTCGCGACGCTGGGCGGCGGGGAGCTTCTCGCCGCGGTCGGTCAGCTCCAACATCAACTGAGTGGCGTAGAGGCCGGCCTCGATCCGCTTGGCCAGCTCGACTTCCTCCTCGGCGTTGAGCAGCGCCACCTTTCCGATCTGCTTGAGGTAAGCGCGAACCGAGTCCGCGGACGCGGTGAGCTCGGCGTCCTTACGGGCTTGCCGCAAGGCTTCCGACTCGTCCTCGTCCCAGACGAAATCTCCTGAGGCCTTGTCCTTTTCGCTCGGTTCGACGATTTCCTCTTCTTCGGCGGCTTCCTCGTCGGTGGCCTTGGCCGGGGTTACCACTGCGGCCTTGGGTTTGGCATCGCCGTCGTCGGCGGCTTCTTCCGATGACTCTTCCTCGAGATCCTCGATCTCCACGTCCTCGGCGTCGAGCTCGATTTCAGGCTCGCCGTCTAGCTCGGTGGCCTCGTCGTCGGTCTCGAGTTCGGTCGTCGAGACTTCACCGTCGTGGGTGGCGTCGTCGGCCGAGCCCTTCTTCGGGCGGCCGCGGGCGGGGCCGGCCTTGGGGCCCGCACTCTTGGTCGCGGCGCGCGCCTTCGGCGCGGCGGCGGTCTTCGCGGGTGCTTTGGCGGCTTTTGTCGCGGTGCCGTTGGCGGACTTGGCCGCTGTGCGCTTGACGGCGCCGGCAGGGGCTTTGGCTGCGGTGCGCTTCACCGGCTCATCTGTCGCCGGTCGTGCTTTGGTCGCTGCCACGTAAACCCCTTCGGTAGGACTCACTTCCGGCGCTCAAGGCACGCTCAACCGGAAGATATGGGCTATGTCGGATGTCGGCGTGGATATCAGGGTGGATATTCGCCGCTATCGGTCAGGCGGCTGCCGGTGACCATTGTAACGACCGCACGGCTATCCCCCGGTCACAGCAGGCAAATCAGTGCGTCACGTCGCGCGTCGCCGCCATCGCCGCCCCGACGATGCCCGCGGAGTTCTGCAGCGTGGCGGCCACCACCGGGGTGCGGTTTTTCAGCAGCGGCACCCATTCGTCGGCTTTGCGGCTGATGCCGCCGCCGGCGATGAACAGTTCCGGGCACATCGCGTTCTCGATGGCGACCAGCACCTTCGTCACCTGTTTGGACCACTTCTTGAAGCTCCAGCCGCGCCGGTCGCGGACCGAAGATGCGGCGCGGTGTTCGGCTTCTTTGCCGCCGACCTCGATGTGTCCGAACTCGGTGTTGGGCAGCAATATCCCGTTGTGAATGACCGCCGACCCGATTCCGGTGCCAAATGTGAGCAGCACCACCACGCCGGTGGCGTCCCGGCCCGCGCCGTAGCGCTCTTCGGCCAGCCCCGCCGCGTCGGCGTCGTTGAGAACGGTGACTGCCTGGCCGCCTAACTGCGCGCTGATCAGTTCGCTCGCGTTGGTCCCGATCCACTTCTTGTCGACGTTGGCCGCGGTCCGGACGATGCCGTGGGTGACCACGCCCGGGTAGGTGACCCCGAGCGGTCCGGACCAGCCGAACTCGTTGACGACGGCAGCGATCGTCTGTGCGACGGCCTTCGGGGTGGCCGGCTGCGGCGTCAGCAGCTTGACCCGGTCGCCGATGAGTTGGCCGGTGTCCAGATCGACGATGCCGCCCTTGATCCCGCTGCCGCCGACGTCGATGCCGAAACCTCGGCGCTGCGGCACGTCGGGCGAGTCGCTGGTCGGGTCGGCACTGGTCATCGAATCTCCTCGGCGAGACTTGGCTGTCGACCAAAACCCTAGTGCGTGGGGCAACCGTTGGTCGGCGTGTCACCCGGGCGTTGCCGGGCCCGACGTCGGCTGTGATGCGATGGATCGGTGAGCACACCTGAGAACCAACCGGCACAGCTGCGGGCGGTCGCAGAGGGCCTGGCCCGGGAAGCCGCGGCGTTCGTCCGTCGCCGCCGAAACGAGGTCTTCGGCAACGAGCCCGGCGGCGGGGACGACACCGCGGTGCAGACGAAGACGACCCCCACCGACCCGGTCACCATTGTCGACACGGAGACCGAGCGGCTGTTGCGTGATCGGTTGGCGCAGTTGCGATCCGGCGACGCGGTACTCGGCGAGGAGATCGGCGGTCCCACCGACCCGGCGGCCGCCGACGACGGTGCCGTGACCTGGGTGCTGGACCCGATCGACGGAACGGTCAACTTCGTCTACGGCATCCCGGCCTACGCGGTGTCGGTGGCGGCCCAGGTCAACGGTGAGTCGGTGGCCGGTGCGGTTGCCGACGTGGTGGGCGATCGGCTTTATTCGGCGGCGATCGGGTTGGGTGCGCAGGTAGTCGATACCGAGGGCGCCCGCGCGCTGCGCTGCAGCGCCGTCGACGATTTGTCGTTGGCGTTGGTCGGCACCGGATTCGCCTACTCCACGCGACGCCGCACCGCGCAGGCGGAGCTGGTGTCGAAAATGCTCCCGGCGGTCCGGGATGTCCGCCGGATCGGCTCGGCGGCACTGGATTTATGCATGGTCGCCGCTGGCCGTCTGGACGCCTACTACGAGCACGGGCTGAAGGTGTGGGACTGCGCGGCCGGGGCGCTGATCGCCGCGGAGGCGGGCGCACGGGTGCTGTTGCCTGCCCCGGACGACCCGGACCGCAACGCCTGCGTGACGGTCGCTGCGGCGCCCGCAATCGCCGATCAGTTGCTGGCCCGGCTGGCGGAGTTCGACGGGCTGGCGCCGATACCCGGCTGACCGGTCAGCAGGTGGTCGAGTGGATCTTCGCCAGCAGCGCGGGGTCGGCCGGCTCCGCATCACCGGCCTTCAGGCCGTTGAGCACCGAAGCGATGTCGTCGCTGTGCACCAGCGCGCTGAACTCGGTGCCCAGCACCAGGTCGACGGAATCGTCGGTGCGGTCGTCGCGGTACAACTCGGTGCACGGCGCCACCAGCCACACCGCCGCGGCTCCGGCTTGACCGGCTTCGCCGAACCGGATCTGACCCTGGCAGGTCAGCTTGGTCTGGCCGTAGATCGGATCGTTGGCCGCGGCCGGCTGGGCGAAGCCCACGTCTTTGAGGGACCCGGCGACCTCGGCGGCCTGACCGCCGCGTCCGCTGGCGTTCAGCACGCGCAGTTTGGTGTCGGCCAGCTTGGCCGGCGCGACGTTGATCATCGTGCTCCGCGATACCGGGGACCCCAGTCGCGGCTGGCCCGGATCGGGCTGATCCGGCGGCGGGTTGCAGACCGTGGCCTCGTGGACCTCGGGCGGCCGGGTGAGTGCGATCGTCCACACCACGAAGCTGGCCACCAGCAGCACCACGAGCAGGGCAATCGCGGGCCTGGCGTTGCGACGACGGAAGGGGCGACCATGCTTGTCGAACGCGGTGCCCTCAGTGATTTGCGCGACCACGGGTGGCACTCTAGGGCACTCTGAGGCCCGATGTTTAGTGCCAGGTAGCGGGGCTAAATAAATGTTGTGACGTAAATCACACTTGAACTCTTACATATCCGGGCACGAATCATTTGGTGGATGCGTTCGACGCTGGTACAAAGCTTTGCTTGCAGGGTTTACGAGGGGATTGAAGATGGCTACCGATTATGACGCCCCGCGGCGTACCGAAACCGACGACGTTTCAGAGGACTCCCTCGAGGAGCTCAAGGCACGGCGAAACGAAGCGGCGTCGGCGGTAGTTGACGTCGACGAGTCCGAGTCCGCCGAGTCTTTCGAGTTGCCGGGCGCCGATTTGTCCGGCGAAGAGCTGTCCGTGCGCGTGATTCCCAAGCAAGCCGACGAATTCACCTGCTCCAGCTGCTTTCTGGTGCAACATCGCAGTCGTCTCGCGAGCGAGAAGAACGGCGTGATGATCTGTACGGACTGCGCGGCCTGAGTGCGACGGGTCGGGATGTTGCCGACTAGCTGCGCAACGCCGACAGCACCCGCTCGGGGTGCCGAGAACTCACCAGCCAGTACGGCGTCGGGTCGTCGGCGTCATCGAGGACGACAAGTACCAGCGGGCCTACCCAGCCTCGGTGCACCACGAAGGCGGCCGGGTCGAGCTGCCGTCCCAGCGCCGCGGACTTGGCTGAGCGGGGAATGTCCGCAGACCGGGAGATCACGGTGACCGGCAGATGCGCCTCGCCGGCCCACAACTCGACGTCACCGTCTTCACCGGTCACCCGGACCTCGATGCGGCCCAGCCATAGCAGTGCCCCGGCGGCCACCGCGAACAACGCGACGTACGGAATCCAGCGCGGGATGCTCGGCACGCCCTTGTTGATTTCCAGCGAGATGATCGTCGCGAGGGTGAAACCCAGTGGCCACCACCACCACGGAACCCACAACCGCTCGCGATATCGCACGCTTTGCGGCGTGACTGGCGCACCTGACACTCGGTCGAGGGTAATCTGTGGCCCCGTGTCGACCAGTCTGGCGGTTGTTCGTCTCGACCCCGGGCTTCCGCTGCCCGCCCGGGCCCACCACGGTGACGCAGGCGTGGATCTCTACAGCGCCGAGGACGTCGAGCTGGCGCCCGGTCACCGCGCGCTGGTAGCGCACCGGCGTCGCGGTCGCCATCCCGCACGGGATGGTCGGGCTGGTGCACCCGCGATCCGGATTGGCTGCACGGGTTGGACTTTCGATCGTCAACAGCCCGGGCACCGTCGATGCGGGTTACCGTGGTGAGATCAAGATCTCGCTGATCAATCTCGACCCGGAGACGCCGATCGTCGTCAGCCGCGGCGACCGGATCGCCCAGCTGCTGGTCCAGCGCGTCGAGTTGGTCGATCTCGTCGAGGTGTCGTCGTTCGACGAGGCCGGGTTGGCAGAAACTTCACGTGGCGACGGCGGCCACGGTTCCTCCGGCGGACATGCGAGTCTCTAATGGCATTCGGTAGACGTAAATCCAAAGTGGCAGCCGATCGACGAGCCGGAAGTCTCGGGCGCGCACCGAAAGCCCGACGATCCGATCCAGGCCCCGGTTGCCGACGACGGCGACAGCGGCCCATTCGACATCGAGGACTTCGACGATCCGGAAGGCGCCGCCGAGGGCCGTCTCGACCTCGGCTCGGTGCTGGTGCCGTTGCCGCCCGAAGCCCAGTTGCAGGTTGAGCTGACCGAGACCGGTGTGCCGAGCGCGGTGTGGGTGGTGACCGCCAACGGTCGTTTCACCATCGCGGCATACGCGGCGCCCAAGACCGGCGGCCTGTGGCGTGAGGTTGCCGGTGAGCTGGCCGAGTCGCTGCGCAACGACGGCGCGTCGGTGACGATTCAGGACGGTCGCTGGGGCCGCGAGGTGGTGGGAACCGCTACCGGCGTGGTGCGGTTCATCGGCGTCGACGGCTATCGCTGGATGATTCGCTGCGTGGTGAACGGCTCGGCCGAGACCATCGACACGCTGACCGCAGAGGCACGGGAAGCATTGGTGGACAGCGTGATCCGTCGCGGCGATACTCCGCTGCCGGTCCGCACACCGTTGCCGGTGGAGCTGCCCGAGCCGATGGCGTCGCAGCTGCGTGAGGCCGCGGGGGGGCAAGGCGCGGCAGGCGGGCAGCCGACCGCGCAGCAGGACGACGACGTCGCCGGCGAGCAAGGCGAGCCGACGCCAACCGAGCGCCGCAGCGCGTCAGGTTCGGCGATGCAGCAGCTGCGCAGTACCGGCGGCTAAAGCACCTCGTCGAGCGCCGCCAGGCAGGCCGCGCCGAGGGCGGCCGAGTCGGCGCCGAGCTGGTCCAACGTGATCGTCCGTAACGCCGCATGCGGCGCGGCGTTCGCCCATTCCCGTCCGACCGCGAGCGGATGAATCGTGTCGTCGACGGCCGCGACGACACCCATCGGCGTTGTCAGGGCTTGCAACTGCGCGTGGCTGGGTGCGACATAGCCGGCCGCCTGCTCCATGGCGTCCGGCAGGTCAGGCCACTGGACGCGCCACGACCGGGTCAGCTCCGCGGCCAGCCACGGCGGGCTGGACGCCTGCATCTGGGCTGTCGTCGCGGCCAGGCCATGGTCGCGTAGCTGTTGCGCGGAATACCGCGCCGCCAGCGCGGCCGGGGCGCTCGCCCGGCTCACCGGTCCACGCGGGCAACGCGGCCAGCACCGCGACCGTCCGGTCGGGATGGCGCAGTGCCCAGGTCAGCGAGACCGCGGCGCCGATCGACACGCCGCCGACCGCGATCGGACCGTCCTGCGCGGCGGCGTCCATAGCCACCCAGTAGCCCTCGATCAACCGGCCGGGTTCCGGCGGCGGCGCGACGAGACGGGCGCCCGCGGCATGCAGCGGCGCGGCGAAAGCCCGGGCGACGTAATCGTCATCGGATCCCGTTCCGGGGAGCAGGACGGCCGTCACGCCGCGAAGGTCGATAGCCACCCCTAGATATTGCCTGGGCGCCACATGGCGTTTGGGGAACCATCGGGTCTACCGTGTCCGTTGTCGTGAGAGGATCGGCTTCACCCGGTACCGAGGTGAATCAACAAGCGAGGACGCTCAGGAGAGGCCATGGCGGCGGAAGGTTATCTGCGCCGGCTCACCCGTCGGTTGACGGAAGACCCCGAGCAGCGTGACGCTGAGGAACTGTGTGACGAGGCGGTGACTACCGGCGCGCAGCGGGCCATCGATTGCCAGCGCGGCCAAGAGGTCACCGTCGTCGGCACGCTGCGCAGCGTGGAATGCAAAAGCAAGGGCTGCGCCGACGGAGTTCGCGCCGAACTGTTCGACGGCACCGACACCATCGCGTTGGTGTGGTTGGGCCAGCGCAAGATTCCAGGCATCGAGTCGGGTCGCACCCTGCGGGTGCAGGGCCGGCTCGGCAAGCTGGAAAACGGCACCAAGGCGATCTACAACCCGCATTACGAAATTCAGCGGTGAGGCACGCTTCGTGAACCGTGCCACAGACGCCGGCGACACGGCTGACACCGTCGACGCCGAAACGTCGATCGCCGTTGACGGCACTCCCGCCGATCGGATGATGCAACAGCTGGGCGGCGTTTCCGGGCTGATCTATTCGTCGATCCCGGTTCTGCTCTTCGTCGGCACCGAGCGGCTGCTGGGCCTGGCCGCGGCGGCCGGTGCCGCACTGGGCTCCGCGGTGCTGATCCTGCTGTGGCGAGTGATCCGTCGCGAGTCGCTACAGCCGGCGGTGTCCGGGTTGATCGGCGTCGCGGTCTGTGTGCTGATCGCCTACCTGCTGGGGGAGTCCAAAGGCTACTTCCTGCTTGGCATCTGGACGTCGCTGATCTACGCGTCCATCTTCGCGGTGTCGATCGTCATCCGGCGGCCGGTAGTCGGCTACATCTGGAGCTGGTTGCACGGGCACGACCGAGGCTGGCGCACCGTGCGCCACGCCGTCTACGCCTTCGACCTCGCGACACTGACCTGGGTGCTGGTTTTCGCGGCGCGCTTCGTCGTGCAGCGCGTGCTGTACGACACCAACCACGAGGGCTGGCTGGTGGTGGCCAGGATCACGATGGGGTGGCCGCTGGCCGCCGCTGCCGCGCTGGTTACCTTCCTGGCGATCAAGTCAGCGCAGCGGGCGCTGGACGCCGCAGGCATCACTGCGGCGGCAACAGAAGCCGACTGAGCTCTTCCTCCGACTCCGTGACGGAGACGAACAACAGCTCGTCACCGCCTTCGAGCGGCTCGTCGCCCTGCGGCACGATCACCCGTGGCCCGCGCAGGATCGTGACCAGCGAGACGTCTCGAGGCAGTTGCAGCTTCTTCACCGGTTTGCCGCCCCACGGCGTGTTGTCGGGCAGCGTGATCTCGACCAGATTGGCCTGACCCTTCCGGAATTCCATCAGCCGCACCAGGTCTCCGACCGCGACGGCTTCCTCGATCAACGAACACAACATGCGCGGAGTGGACACCGCCACGTCGACGCCCCAGGCGTCGGTGAACAGCCACTCGTTGCGAGGATCGTTGACCCGGGCGACTACCCGGGGCACCGCGAACTCGGTTTTGGCGAGCAGGCTGAGCACCACATTGGCCTTGTCGTCGCCGGTGGAGGCCACCACCACGTCGAATTCGTGTAGTTGCACCGACTCCAGAACACTCACCTCGCACGCGTCGCCGAGCCGCCAGTGCGCGGCCGGGATCGCCTCGGGATCGAGGTGCTCGGATTTACGTTCGATCAGCGTGATGTCGTGTCCGTTGTCGATCAGCTCGCGGGCCACCGAGCGGCCGACGGCGCCGGCACCAGCAATCGCGACCTTCATGACTCAGCGTCCTCGCTGGGCGGCAGCGCGGCGATGGCCAGCGCCTCGGCCGCACGCCCGGAGATGGCGGCGATGTAGACCTGATCGCCGGCCTGGATGACGGTTTTGGGTTCGGGCAGGATGCCGGTCCCGAATCGGATCATGAATGCCACCCGCGCCCCGGTCGCGGCTTCCAGATCGGTGGCCCGGCGGCCCACCCAGGCCTCGTGCAGGACGACCTCGGCGACGGCGACGGTCCCGGTCGGGTCGCGCCACTTGGCGGTCTCGCCCTCCTGGGTCAGCGCGTTGAGCAGCCGGTCGGTGGTCCACGGCACGGTGGCGATGGTCGGTATGCCGAGACGTTCGTAGACGTCGGCGCGTTTGGCGTCGTAGATCCGCGCCACCACGCGCCGCACGCCGAATGTCTCCCGGGCCAGCCGCGCCGAGATGATGTTGGAGTTGTCGCCGGAGGACACCGCGGCGAATGCGTCGGCATCCTCGATGCCGGCCTTCAGCAGCACGTCCCGATCGAAGCCCAGCCCGTGCACGCGCTCACCGGCGAACTCGGGACTCAGCCGACTGAAGGCGGTGCTGTCGCTGTCGATCACAGCGACGTCGTGTCCGATCCGGGACAGCCCGTCGGCAACAGACGAGCCCACCCGGCCGCACCCCATCACAACCACTCGCATGTGAGGTCTCCTCGGCCTGCTTCGGGGTCGGAAACTTTGTCGATTAGCAAACCGTACCGGCAGGCGTGGGTACGCCTACTCTTGGCACTCGTGTCCAAACTCTCGACTGCTGCGCGCCGATTGGTTCTCGGTCAGCCGTTTCGCAGCGACCGCCTGAGCCACACCCTGCTGCCCAAGCGCATCGCCTTGCCGGTGTTCGCCTCCGATGCCTTGTCGTCGGTCGCGTACGCGCCCGAAGAGGTCTTCCTGATGCTGTCGGTGGCCGGGCTCGCGGCGTACTCGCTGACGCCGTGGATCGGCGTCGCCGTTGCCGCGGTCATGCTCGTCGTGGTGGCCAGCTACCGGCAGAACGTCCACGCCTATCCGTCCGGTGGCGGCGACTACGAGGTGGTCACCACCAACCTCGGCCCCAATGCGGGCTTGACGGTGGCAAGCGCACTGATGGTGGATTACGTTCTGACAGTTGCTGTTTCGACGGCATCGGCGATGTCGAACATCGGATCAGCGATCCCGTTCGTCGAACAACACAAAGTGCTGTTCTGTGTCTTCGCGATCGTCCTGGTGATGGCGCTGAACCTGCGCGGCATCCGGGAGTCCGGTCTGGCCTTCGCCATCCCCACCTACGCGTTCATCGTCGGCGTAGGGATCATGTTGGCCTGGGGCCTGTTTCGTATTTACGTGCTGGATGATCCGATTCGGGCCGAGTCCGCGGGCTTCGTGATGCACGCCGAGCGCACCTCGATCGCCGGCTTTGCGATGGTGTTCCTGGTGGCGCGGTCGTTCTCGTCGGGCTGTGCGGCGCTGACCGGTGTCGAGGCGATCAGCAACGGGGTGCCGGCGTTCCAGAAGCCCAAGTCGCGCAATGCGGCAACGACGCTGCTGCTGCTCGGCACCATCGCTGTCAGTCTTTTCATGGGCATCATCTTGTTGGCCAAGGAGACCCGGGTTCAGATCGTCGACAATCCCGCAGCGCAACTCGCCGGCATCCCGCGCGGCTATCAGCAGAAGACTCTGGTCGCCCAGATCGCGCAAGCCGTCTTCGGCAGCTTCCAGATCGGCTTCCTGCTGATCGCCATCGTGACCGCGCTCATCCTGGTGCTCGCGGCCAACACGGCGTTCAACGGATTTCCGGTCTTGGGTTCGGTACTGGCACAGCACAGTTATCTGCCCCGCCAGTTGCACACCCGCGGCGACCGGCTGGCGTTCTCCAACGGCATCGTCTTTCTCGCGGTGGCTGCCCTCGCCGCGATCATCGCGTTCCGCGCGCAAGTCACCGCGCTGATTCAGCTCTATATCGTCGGGGTGTTCATTTCCTTCACCCTCAGCCAGATCGGCATGGTCCGGCACTGGACCCGTCTGCTGCGCGAGGAAACCGATCCGGCTGTCCGGCGGACGATGATGCGGTCCCGCGTGGTCAACACCGTCGGCTTCGTGGCCACCGGTGCGGTGCTACTCGTCGTCATGGTCACCAAATTCCTTGCCGGAGCCTGGATCGCGCTCGTCGCCATGACATTGCTGTTCGTGCTGATGAAGATGATCCGCAAGCACTACGACACCGTGGCCCGGGAACTGCAGGAGCAGGACATCGAGGACGAGGACGTCGTCTTGCCCAGTCGCAACCACGCCGTGGTGCTGGTGTCGAAGCTTCATCTACCGACGCTGCGGGCGCTGGCCTATGCGCGCGCGACCCGGCCTGACGTGCTGGAGGCTGTGACCGTCAGCGTCGACGACGGGGAGACGCGTGCGCTGGTTCGCCGATGGGAGGAGAGCGACATCAGCGTCCCGCTGAAGGTCATCGCATCGCCGTATCGTGAAATCACGCGTCCCATACTCGATTACGTCAAACGGGTGAGCAAGGAGTCGCCGCGCACCGTGGTGACGGTGTTCCTGCCCGAGTACGTGGTGGGCCACTGGTGGGAGCATGTATTACACAATCAGAGCGCGTTACGGCTCAAGGGGCGGTTGCTGTTCATGCCCGGCGTGATGGTGACATCGGTTCCCTGGCAACTCAATTCGTCGGAGCGGCTCAAGACTTTCCAACCGCATGCGGCTCCCGGCGACGCCCGACGCGGGATCTTCGATTGACCGCGGACGCGCCGCCGGTTCTGGCCGAGCTGACGTTGACCGTCGGTCCACCGGCCAACGGGGGCAGTTGCGTAGCGCGGCACGACGGCCGGGTGGTGTTCGTCCGCTACGCATTACCCGGTGAACGGGTGCGGGTGCGAGTCACCGCGGAGCGGGGTTCGTACTGGCACGCGGAGACGGTCGAGGTGCTCGAACCCTCGAACGACCGCACTATGTCGCTGTGTCCGATCGCCGGCGTGGACGGGGCCGGTTGCTGCGATCTGGCTTTCGTCGAACCGGTGGCAGCGCGTGCGCTGAAAGCCGAAGTGGTATCCAATCAGCTTGCCCGCCTTGGTGATTACCAGTGGCATGGCGCGGCTCAGGCATTGTCGAATGACGGCGCTACCGGCTGGCGGACCCGGATCAGGCTCGACGTCGGCGCTGACGGGCGGGCTGGCTTTCACCGCCACCGCAGCGACGAGTTGATCGCCGATCTCGACTGCGGCCAGCTGCCGGCCGGAATGATCGACGGCTTGGCGGAGACCGAATGGCCGGCCGGCGCGCACGTTCACGTCGTCGTCGATGACGACGACGTGCGGCATGTGGCGCACACGGTGCGCCAGGGTCGGCGCAACGCGACCGAGGTGGTCGAGGGCGGCTATTACGGGGTGCAGCGGGTCGGCAGGCACAGCTGGCAGGTCCCGGTGACCACGTTCTGGCAGGCGCACCGGCATGCCGCGCAGACCTACAGCGAGCTGGTCTGCGACTGGTCCCAGCCTGGTCCCGGGATGACGGCGTGGGATCTCTACGGCGGCGTCGGGCTTTTCGCCGCGGCGCTCGGCGACGCGGTGGGGGAGTCCGGTCGGGTGGTCAGCGTCGACAGCGCCAGGGCGGCGTCGCGGGTGGCGAACGCCGCACTGGCCGATCTGCCGCAGGTGCAGGTGGTCACTGATTCGGTGCGACGGGTGTTGACCGCGCAGCGTGGTACCGCCGATGTGGCGGTGCTGGATCCGCCACGCGCCGGCGCCGGACGCGAGGTGATCGAGCTGCTGGCTGCGGCCGAGGTCCCGCGCGTTGTGCACATCGGTTGCGAGGCAGCGTCATTCGCCCGTGACATCGGTCTCTATCGGAGCCACGGCTACACCGTCGGCGAGATCCAGGTGTTCGATTCGTTTCCGCTCACGCATCACATCGAATGCGTGGCTCTGCTGACGCGCTGACGCCTACGCGAGAGCGAAGTAGCGCAGCCAGAGGTAGAGCCCGCACAGCACCGTGGAGATCGTGGTGATCACGATGCCTTTGCGGGTGAACTCCCAGAACGAAATGGAATAACCGGATCTCAAGGCGATGCCGAGCATGACGATGTTCGCGCTGGATCCGACAGCGGTGAGGTTGCCGCCGAGGTCACCGCCCAAGGCCAACGACCACCAGAACACGTTGCCGTGCTCTTGGTGTGGCATGAGGGTGGTTAGGTGCGTGACGATCGGCGTCATGGTGGCCACGTACGGAACGTTGTCGATGACGCCGGACACCAGCGTTGACACGCCGAGGATGAGCATCGTCGTCACCAGCGGGCTGCCTCCAGTGGCACTGGCCGCCAATTCGCCCAGATGTTTGATGACGCCGGTCTTGAGCAGGGCGCCGACCATGATGAACAGGCCGACGATGAACAGCAGCGTGTCCCACTCGACGTTGGAGAGGTAGTCGGACTTATCCATCTGTGAGATCAGGATCAGGGCGCCGGCGCCCAGCAACGCCACCAGCGACGGCTGAATGTGGATGGTCGGCGACACGATGAACCCCACGAAGACCACCGCCATCACCGCGCCGCAGCGGATCAACAGCTTGCGGTCGCGTAGCAGCTGACGCTCGTCCAGCGCCATGACATCGGCGACCCTTTCGGGTGAGACCGTGGAGAAGCCCCGGAACATCAAGGGCGAAACCGCAACGAAGACCAGCATGACGATGACGACGATCGGGGCCATATTGAAGAGAAACGCGTTGAACGACAGGCCTTTGCGTGCCCCGATGATGATGTTGGGCGGGTCTCCGACCAGCGTCGCCGCACCGCCGATGTTGGAGGCGAACACCTCTGCCATCAGCAGCGGCACCGGGTTGATCTCCAGCCGCTCGCACACGAGCAAGGTGACGGGGGCGATCAACAGCACCGAGACCACGTTGGGCAGCAGCGCCGAGGCCGCCGCCATCACCAGCATCAGCAGGATCATGATGCGCAGCGGCGAGCCATTAGCGCGTTTGGCAGCCCAGATCGCGGCGTATTCGAAAACCCCGGTCTGCTGCAAGATGCTGACGATCATCATCATGCCGAACATCAAAAAGATGACGTCCCAGTCGATTCCGGTCTCCGCGGAGTAGAAGACGTCGGCCGAGTCGACTACCGGTAACAGGATCATCAACCCCGCGCCCACCAGTGCAACCGCGGTCTTGCTGAAGCGCTCGCTGATGATGAGTGCGTAGGAGGTGACGAATATCGCCACGGCCAGGAACATCATGATCGTCGTCGATGTCATCGCCGCCACTCCATCAGACGCCCGGTCAATGTTTCAGTGCCTCGGCCAGGAGGCGTGATGCAGTGATCACCCCGTGCAGTTTGCCATTCTTGACCACCGTCACCAGCGGGCTGTGCATGCGGGACATTACCGCGGCCACTTTGACGATGGTGTCGTCTGCATCGACGACTGGTATCTGCTGAGCCTTTTTTGGTAAGAGGTCGCGAATTGTCTTGCCGCGCAGTTTGTCCGCCGCGTGGTCGGCCATCGATTCGTTCAGCACTCTGGCTAGCCCGGGGTCGTCTTGCACGTAAGCAGGCACCAGGAAGCGGACCACCTGGGATGCGGGTAACACCGCGTACGGCTCTTCGGACGTGTCGTTGCCGACTACCAGTCCGCTGAGGCGATGTGCGGCAAGCAGTTCCACGGCGTCGCGCGCGGGAGAATCGATGCCCACGACCGGGAACTCGTCGTCCATCTCCTCCGCTCGCACGCAGGGAGCCTATAGGAGGGCTACAGATGCTTTTGCTGGCTCTTCCACCCCGAACGGTCGAAAACCGCAGGTCGTGCTCCGATCGACGACGGACCATCAGGGTTGGTGCTGCGAAATCTTTACGCGCTCTTAGCGGCTGTAGCGCCCGGCGGTCAGGCCAGCACGAAATAGCGCAGCCAGAGATAGAGCGCGCACACAACGGTCGACATCGCGGTCACCAGCACGCCCTTGCGGGTGAATTGCCAGAAAGAGATCGGGTTGCCCGACCTCAGCGCGATGCCGATCATGACGATGTTGGCACTGGATCCCACGGCGGTGAGGTTGCCGCCGAGGTCACCGCCGAGAGCCAGCGACCACCACATGACGTCGTGATGCGACTGACCTGGAATGACCGACGCCAGATGGCTGACGATCGGCGTCATGGTGGCGACGTAGGGGACGTTGTCGATGATGCCGGACAGCGCCATCGAGACGCCCAGGATCAGCATCGTCGTCAGCAACACATTGCCGCCGGTCGCGTCTGCAGCCATTTGGCCGAGTGTTTTGATCACGCCGGTCTTGAACAGCGCGCCGACCATGACAAATAGGCCGACCATGAATAACAGCGTGTCCCATTCGACGTTGGCCAGATAGTCGGACTGTTCCAATCCGGAGGTGAGGATCAGAATGCCTGCGCCAATCAGTGCCACCAGCGACGGTTGCAGGTGGATGGCTTCGGAGACGATGAAACCGGTGAACACAAGGACCATGACCGCGCCGCATTTGATCAGCAGCCGGCGGTTCTGCAGGGCTTCGCGCTCGTCCACCGCCATGACTTCGGCGATCCGCTCGCGGTCCACCGCGGACAGGCCGCGAAACATCAGCGGCATCATCGCCACGAAGACGAGCATGACGATGACCACGACGGGCGCCATGTTGAACAGGAACGCGTTGAACGAGAGGCCTTTCCGTGCGCCGATGATGATGTTGGGTGGGTCGCCGACGAGGGTGGCGGTACCGCCGATGTTGGAGGCGAAGACTTCGGCCATCAGCAGCGGGACTGGGTTGATCGCCAAGCGGTCGCAGACCAGCAGGGTGACCGGGGCGATGAGCAGGACAGAGACCACGTTCGGTAGGACGGCCGAGGCGAGTGCCATGATCAGCGTCAGCAGGATCATGATCCGCAGGGGAGAACCGTTGGCGCGTTTGACAGCCCAAATTGCCGCGTACTCAAAGATTCCGGTTTGGCGTAGGACGCTGACGATGATCATCATGCCCAGCATCAAAAAGATGACGTCCCAGTCAATTCCGCTCGCCTGGGAGTAGAACACGTCGCGGGATTCGATCACCGGCAGCGTGATCATCAGGCCCGCGCCGACGAGTGCGACGGTGGCGTTGTTGAAACGCTCGCTGATGATGGCTGCGTAAGCGGCGACGAACACGGCGATCGCGAAATATGTCATCGGCGTCGACCTCGACGCCCGATCAATCTTCCGGTACTTCGGCCTCGATGCTCACGACCGGGAGCTCCTTCACGACGTCTTCAGCACTGGTTCAGCGTATGACAAGGCCAGTCGAGTTTATCGCAGCCTGGTCGCAGGTTGCTCGGCAGGTCAGTTCCGGAAAGCGCCGGCAGCCGGTCATAGGGGAGCGGTCGACGTCGCGAGATACTCACGCGCGCTTGCTCTGTGGCGGTGCAGCGGTGCCACGCCCGCGAACGGCTCTTATTCTTTGAGGGCCGCGGCCAGTAGGCGCGAGGCGGTGATCACGCCGTGCAACTTGCCGTCTTTCACGACGGCGACGAGCGGACTCCGCAGGCGCGCCATGACCTCGGCCACCTCGATGATGGTGTCGTCGGCGTCGGCTACCGGGATGTGCTGGCGTTGCTTGGGCAGCATGTCGCGAATTGTCCTGCCGCTCAGCTTTTCTGCCGCATGGTCGGCCATCGACTCGGTCACGACGCTGGCCAGCCCGGGATCGTCCTGTACGTAGCCCGGGACGATGAAGCGGACAACCTGGGAGGCCGGTAACACGGCGAACGGCGTCTCTGATGACTCTGTGACTACCACCAGACCGTTCAGCCGGTGCTCTGCGAGCAGGCGAACCGCATCAAGCGCGGCTGAGTCGATCTTTACAACCGGAAACTTCTCGTCGAGATCCTCTGCCCGCACACCCGTCACAATACTTGCGTTGGCGGCTTTCGGTTAATGAGTCGGGTGTTAACGAATTCTCAGATTATGTTCGACCCGCGTGCGAGTAGACGCAACAAATGAAGCCACAAACCGTGGTGGCTCTCACGATTTGAGCGCGGCGGCGAGCAGGCGCGACGCGGTGATCACGCCGTGCAGTTTGCCCCGCTCGGTCACGGCGATCATCGGGGTCCGCAGCTCCGCCATTTCGGCGGCCACCTTGATGATTCCGTCGCGCACGTCGACCGAGGGGATGCTGCGTGGCTTTGAGGGCAGGATGTCACCCACCGTCTTGCCGGCCAGGTTTTGGCCGGCGTAGTCGGCCAGTGCGTCGCCCACGACGCCCGCCAGTGTCAGGTCGTGCTGTACGTAGCGCGGCAGGACCATGCGGAGCATTTCGGAAGCCAACAGAATGGCGTGTGGCCTGCCGTCCGCGTCAGTGACTACGAGACCCGGGAGATTGTGCTCAGCGAGCAGGCGTGCCGCATCGGTGGCGTCGGAATCCACCGGCACGATCGGGAATTGCTCGTCGAGATCCGCTGCTCGCACTCAGCCACCATACGTCCGCGGGCGATCCGGCGGGCAGGTTGAGCGCGCGGTTTACGGGCGTTATGCCAAGGCGAAGTAGCGCAGCCACAGATAGCCGAGGGACAGCACGAACGACATCAACGTCACGACCGCCCCGCGTTTGGTGAAGTCCCAGAACGAGACGGGATGGCCGGTGCGTTTCGCTATCCCGACCGCGACGACATTGGCGCTCGCGCCCACGGCAGTGAGATTGCCGCCCAGGACTGTACCCAGCAGCAAGGCCCACCACAGCACACCCGAGTGGCCGGGGATGGTGGAGGAGAACTGGCCGACGATCGGCGTCATCGCGGCGGCATACGGAACATTGTTGATGAAGCTGCCCACCGTGAACGAGACGGTCAGAATCAGCAGCGTCGCTCGCCACGCGTCGCCGCGGGCGATATGGCTGGCATGTTCGGCCAACGTGTTGATGACCCCTGTCTTCACCAGCGCGCCGACCATGATGAACAGCCCCGCGAAGAACAACAGGGTCTCCCACTCGACGCTGGACAGGTAGAACTCGCGCTCCATGCCGGAGACCACGATCAGGATGCCGGCGCCGGCCATCGCGATCAGCGACGGCTCCATGTGAATCACCTGATGCAGGACGAACGCGACGAACACCGCGCAGAGAACGGCGCTGCACTGCAACAGCAATTTGGGGTTGCGGATCGCTTCTTTCTCGTCGAGCGCCATGACGTCGGCGATGCGTTCGGGGTCGGCGACGAAGAAGCCCGGATACAGCCGGGGCAGGATCGCGATCAAGCAGACGAGGACCAGCAGCACCGCGGGCGCCATGTTCGCGCTGAACTCGATGAAGCTCAGGTGCGCGCCGGTGCCGATGATGATGCTGGTCGGGTCGCCGACCAGGGTTGCCGCGCCGGCGATGTTGGCGGTGAGGGCCTCGACGACCAGAAACGGAGCCGGGTTGACCGCGAGACGGTCGCAGACCAGCAGGGTGACCGGCGCGATCAGCAACACCGTGGTGACGTTGTCGAGCACCGCCGTTCCGAGCGCGGTGACCAGCATCAGCAGGATCATGATCCGTAGCGGTGAGCCCTTGGCTCGTTTCGCCGACCAGATCGCGACGTACTCGAACGCGCCGGTCTGTTTGACGACGCTGACGATGATCATCATGCCGAGCAGCAGGAAGAGGACATCCCAGTTGATGCCGGTGTCGCGTGCGTAGAAGACCTCTTCGGAGTTGATCGGCGGCAGGAAGAACATCAACGTCGCGCCGGCCAGAGCCACCAGTGTCTTGTTCAAGCGCTCGGTGGCGATCAGCACGTAGGCGGTCACGAACACAACTGACGCGTACGCCGCGTGGAAGAGATTGCTCATCGGCGAGCCCGCCGATGGAAAGCCGCCCGGTTCAGCATGGGCGACGAAGGGGTGCTGAGGATTTGAGAGCCGCGGACACTAATGTGCGCCACGCCACGATCTCGCCGCTCACACCAACGTCCGCCTGCTCGGCGCGGTCGGGTTGACCGTGCAAATCATTCTGCTCTCCTGAATCGCCCTCAATGACAGGAAGACCCGGACAGCACGACATGACGCCGACCAGGCTTCCCGGCTCACCGGGGCATACGTTAACAGGCTTGTCTGTGTTCCCGCTGAGCGTTGGTGGCCACCGTAGTGCAGGGCATCTCCGCAGCTCCAGGCATCGCCCGGGCAGTCGTGCGTAGACTGTCGAAATGCTTGAACAGATCCGTGGGCCCGCCGATCTGCAGCACCTTTCGCAGCCCGAATTGCAGGATCTGGCCGACGAGATTCGCGACTTTCTGATTCACAAAGTCGCCGCAACGGGCGGTCACCTCGGCCCGAACCTCGGCGTCGTCGAGCTGACACTCGCGTTGCACCGGGTCTTCGACTCGCCGCACGACCCGATCATCTTCGACACCGGGCACCAGTCCTACGTGCACAAGATGCTGACCGGACGCGCCGCGGACTTCGAGACCCTGCGCAAAAAGGGTGGGTTGTCGGGTTATCCGTCACGGGCGGAGAGCGAACACGACTGGGTCGAGTCGAGCCATGCCAGCGCCGCGTTGTCATATGCCGATGGGCTGGCCAAAGCCTTCGAGCTGACCGGACATCGCAACCGGCATGTGGTGGCGGTGGTCGGCGACGGCGCCCTCACCGGCGGGATGTGCTGGGAGGCGTTGAACAACATCGCCGCGGCCCGCAGGCCGGTGGTGATCGTCGTCAACGACAACGGCCGCAGCTACGCGCCGACGTTCGGCGGTCTGGCCAACCACCTGGGCATGCTGCGTTTGCAGCCCGGCTACGAACACCTGCTCAAGCGTGGTCGCAACGCCGTGCGCGGTATGCCGCTGCTCGGCGATGTGGCATACCAGTTCATGCACAGCATCAAAGCCGGTGTGAAGGACGCACTTTCACCGCAGCTGATGTTCACCGATCTCGGGCTGAAGTACGTCGGGCCGGTCGACGGTCATGACGAACAGGCCGTCGAGGCCGCGCTGCGCCGAGCCCGCGGATTCGGCGGGCCGGTCATCGTGCATGCCGTCACCGTCAAAGGCCGCGGCTACGGCCCGGCCGAGGACGACGAGGCCGACCAGATGCATGCCTGCGGCATCATCGACCCGGCAACCGGGCTGGCCACCAAGATTCCTGGGCCGAGTTGGACCGCGACCTTCTCCGAGTCGTTGATCGACGTCGCGGACAAACGGCGCGACGTCGTCGCGATCACCGCGGCCATGCCGGGGCCCACCGGGTTGACCGCATTCGGAGAACGCTTCCCGGACCGGATGTTCGACGTCGGCATCGCCGAGCAGCACGCGATGGCCTCGGCGGCCGGGTTGGCTATCGGCGGCATGCATCCGGTGGTGGCGATCTACTCGACGTTCCTGAACCGGGCTTTCGACCAGACGATGATGGACGTGGCGCTGCACAAGCTGCCCGTCACCATCGTGTTGGACCGCGCCGGCGTCACCGGTCCGGACGGTGCCAGCCACAACGGTATGTGGGACATGTCGATGTTGGGCATCGTCCCCGGCATGCGGGTCGCCGCGCCGCGTGACGGGGCCCGGCTGCGCGAGGAACTCGGTGAGGCGCTGGACATCGACGACGGTCCCACCGCGATCCGATTCCCGAAAGGCGATGTCGGCGAAGACATCTCGGCCCTCAAGCGGCACTCCGGCGTGGACGTGCTCGCGGTCCCGGCCGACGGGCTGGGCGCCGACGTGCTGCTGGTTGCGGTCGGCGCGTTCGCGTCGATGGCGCTCAAGGCAGCCGAGCGGCTGCGCAACCAGGGCATCGGTGTGACGGTCATCGACCCGCGATGGGTGTTGCCGGTGCCGGAAGCGATCGTCGAGCTCGCAGTGGGGCACAAGGTGGTCGTCACGCTGGAAGACAACGGCGTGGCAGGCGGTATCGGGTCTGCGGTGTCAGCTGCGTTGCGCCGCAACGAGATTGACGTGCCATGCCGCGACGTCGGTCTGCCGCAGCGGTTCTTCGATCACGCGTCGCGCGGTGAGGTCCTCGCCGAGGCCGGGCTGACCGATCAGGACGTGGCCCGGCGGATGACCGGTTGGGTCGCAGCCCTCTCGCGTGACGGTGTCGAGTCCGGCACCGAGATCACGGAGCAGCTGGACTGACGTCGTCCGGCGCCGGCTGCAGCGCCGAGGCCAACACCGGAACCACCAACTCACGTTGCCAGTGCCGGGCGTGTCCGGCCGTCAGGAATTCGTCGATGGCCCGTGCCGTGTCGTGGGTGCTTTCCCAGTCCCAGCACAGCCGTCGCACCAGTTCCGGCGTCACCAGATTCTCGGTCGGCACCGAAACCCGCGCCGACAACTCGCGCAATGCGGTACGTGACGCGTCGAGACGTTCGGCGGCCTCGGGCCTGCGCCTGGCCCAGCGGGCGGGTGCCGGTGGACCATTGGGAGGTTCGGCTTCCTCTGCGGGGCCGGGCTTCTCCCGCGCTGCCTCCAACGCGGCCAACCAGGTGGAGGCGCTGCGACGCTGCCTGCGGCCGCCGAAGATGGGCAGCGCGACCAGATCGTCGAGGGTCTTCGGGTCGGCGCTTGCGGCATCGATGATCGCCGAGTCGGGCAGAATGCGTCCCGGTGCGATGTCGCGGCGCTGGGCGATTTCGTCTCGCACCGTCCACAATTCACGTACCGCCGCCAAACCGCGCTGGTTGCGCACCCGATGGATGCCGGACGTGCGTCGCCAGCGGTCGCGGCGGGTCAACGGCGGACCCTGGTCAACCGAGGCTCGAAGGTAGTCGAATTCCTCTGCTGCCCAGGCTGTTTTGCCCTGCTCATCAAGCACAGCCGCGATCGCGTTACGCAGGTCGATGAGCACTTCGACGTCGAGTGCCGCGTAGTTGAGCCACGCCGCAGGCAGTGGGCGTTTGGACCAGTCGGCCGCGCCGTGGCCTTTCGCCAAGCCCAAGCCGAGCAGCCGCTGCACCATGGCGGCGAGGTTGACCCGGTCGAATCCGGCTAGCCGCCCGGCCAATTCGGTGTCGTACAGCGCCGGCGGGCGCATGCCGACCTCGGCCAGACACGGCAGGTCCTGATCGGCGGCGTGCAGAATCCATTCGTCAGTGGCCAGCACCTCGGCGATGGGCGCGAGCACGGTCAGCGAGTCCCGGCCGTGACTGACCGGATCGATGAGGACGCTGCCCGCGCCGGCCCGCCGAATCTGGATCAGGTAAGCGCGATTGGAGTACCGGAATCCCGACGCGCGTTCGGCGTCCACCGCGAACGAGCCATGGCCGCCGCCCAGCAACTCGGCCGCGGCCTTGATCTCACTGGTCGACACCGACAGATCGGGCACACCGTCGGCGGGGTGCAGCAGCGGCGTGACGTCCGGTTCTGCGCTGTCGGGAGTTTCGGCTGTCGTATCGGTCATGTCAGACGCGGGACCGCGTGCCCAAGTCGGTTACCCCGACCGGTGGCAGCCCCGCAGCGTGCTCGAGCACCTCGCAAAACGCTTCGACGTGAGTGCCGATGTCCGGGGTGAGCGCCGTCCAGGACGCGCGCAACTCCAGCTGGTGGGCGCGCGGCGGCCCGGAGATGTCTCCGTAGCGCACCGAGGTGGTGGCGGTGACTGTGCCGCCGAGAGCGGTGACCTGTTCCGCCCGCGCGTCGAGGGCTTCGACGAGCCAGCTCCACGCCACCTCAGGCAGCAGCGGGTCGACGGCTTCGCTGGAATCCAGGTCAGCCTGGATGAACGCGACCAGCCGCATGGTGCCGTCCCAGGCGTCGGCGCCGTCGGGGTCGTAGAGCAGGATGAGCCGGCCGAAGGCGTCACCGTCGGACTGCTCCGGGACGATGTCGAGCTCGGGACGCTTGACCTCGGCGCCGAGTGCGTAGCTGTACGGCGCGAGCCGCTGCGGCGGCCGGATCGGGCCCAGCTCGATTTCCGATCGCACGCTCGCCCCGCTCATCGCCGCCACCGCGTCGCGAAACGGGACGGGTTCGGCTGCAGTCATATGCGCCGCTCCTCTTTGTCGCGCCCCCGCTCCAGATCCCCGTCGCCCATCAACATCACGGGCGCTGCTGCTGCTCGTTGCCCCGCACGGCATCGTTGCTGGCGGGTCACAACGTCTGACGCTAGACCCATCGGCGGATAGGCGGTCACAGGCGCGCCGTTTCGCAGGACACACCCAGGTGACGATCTTCTAGTCCGGGGTGAAACGCGCCTGCCGCTTCTCCCGGTGCGCGTCCAGCCCTTCTCCCACGTCGGGTCCGCCGAAGCCGAGAAACTCCAGGCCAAGCGAGGTTTCGAAGGCCGGGGCGAACATCCGGTACCAGTGGTTGAGGCTGTGCTTGGTGAAGCGGATCGCCGACTGCGCGCCCTGCGCGAGGTCGGCTGCGATGCCCGTCGCGGTCGCGAGCACCTCGGCGTCGTCGACGCAGAGGGACACCAGCCCGATGCGTTCGGCTTCCTCGCCGGACAGCGGCGCACAGGTCAGCAAGTAGTACTTGGCTTTGGCCATCCCGACCAGCAGCGGCCAGCAGATGGCGGCGTGATCGCCGGCCGCAACGCCGAGCTTGGTGTGGCCGTCGATGATCTTCGCGTTGCGGCCCGCGACCGACACGTCGGCCAGCAGCGCCACCACCAGGCCCGCGCCGACGGCCGCGCCGTGAATCGCCGAGATCACCGGTTTGTCCAGGTTGACCATGTTGAGCACCAGGTCGCGAGCCTCACGCATTATCCGCATCCGGTCGTCGAATTCGCCCATGGTCTCGTCGATCAGGTCGAAGCTGCCGCCGGAGGAGAAGGCCTTGCCCTCGCCCCGGACCAGCACCGCCCGGACATCGGCGTCGCGGCCGATGACCGGCCAGATGTCGGCGAGATCGCGGTGCATCTGCGGGCCCACCGAGTTGAGCCCGGGCGAATCGAGGATCACGTGCAGCACGCCGTGCTCGGCGCGTTCGACCCGCAGGCTCGGGAACTCGTCGTAGCTGACTGCTGGGTAGCGAACGGGCATCCCGGCTCCTGACATCTGGCTCGCGGACGGTATCGACGACGAGGTTACGCACGGGTCAGGCCGCTGCCGCCCGCACCCGTCAGCTTCTGATGCGGGTCGTGGCAGCATTGAAGCTGATGAGTGACCGTCGCACGCTTCCCGAATCTCCGTACCTGGCCGCGGCCGCGGGCCGCAAACCGAACCGGGTGCCGGTCTGGTTCATGCGACAAGCGGGCCGTTCGTTACCGGAATACCGGGCGCTGCGGGCGCAGAACAGCATGATGGCCGCCTGCTTCGATGCCGAACTGATCACCGAGATCACGCTGCAGCCGATCCGTCGCCACGACGTCGATGCCGCAATCCTGTTCTCCGACATCGTGGTCCCGCTGCGCGGCGCGGGCATCGACGTGGACATCGTTCCCGATGTCGGCCCGGTCATCGCCGCCCCGGTGCGCACCGCCGCCGATGTCGACGCGGTGAAACCGCTCGAACCCCAAGGCGTGCAACCGGTATCGGATGCGGTGTCGCTGCTGGTTCGCGCGCTGGGCGACGTTCCGCTGATCGGGTTCGCGGGTGCGCCGTTCACTCTGGCGTCCTACCTGGTCGAGGGTGGCCCGAGCCGCAACCACACTCGGACCAAAGCGATGATGCTGGCCGAACCGGCCTGCTGGCACGCGCTGATGGAGAAGCTGACCGACCTGACCATTGCGTTTCTGCGGGTGCAACTCGACGCCGGGGTGGACGCGATTCAGGTGTTCGATTCATGGGCCGGCGTGCTGTCGCTGGCCGACTACCGCCGCCACGTGCTGCCGCACAGCACCAGGGTGTTCGCCGCCCTGGCCGACCGCGGGGTCCCGATGACGCACTTCGGCGTCGGCACCGCCGAGCTGCTCGGCGCCATGTCGAGAGCCGGCGCGACGGTGGTGGGAGTCGATTGGCGGACGTCGCTTGTCGACGCGGCCGCACGGGTCGAGGCCGGAAAGTCGTTGCAGGGCAACCTTGATCCGGCGGTGCTGCTGGCGGGTTGGCCGACGGTCGAGCAGGCGGCGCGTGCGGTGGTCGACGACGGGCGGCGCGCGGTGGACGCGGGCGCGGCCGGACACATCTTCAACCTCGGCCACGGTGTGCTGCCGGAAACCGACCCCGGCATTCTCACCGAGCTGGTGTCATTGGTGCACTCGCTATGACGTCGTCAAGCACTCGGTCGTATTGTGTTGTCGGCGGCGGTATTTCGGGCCTGGTCGCGGCCTATCGACTCCGGCTTGCCGCCGGCGACGGGGCCAACATCACGCTGTTCGAACCGGGCGACCGGCTGGGCGGCGTGCTGCGCACCGAGCTGATCGGCGGGATTCCCACCGATGTCGGCGCCGAGGCGTTCGTGGTACGCCGACCCGAAATGCCCGGGCTGCTCGACGAATTGGGCCTGGCCAACCGGCAGGTCGGAACCACCGGAGCGCGCCCGCTGATCTACAGCCAGCAACGGCTGCATCCGCTACCGACTGCCACGCTCAACGGCATCCCGTCGTCCGCGGAATCCATGGCCGGTCTGGTGAACGACGCCACCCTCGCCCACATTTCCGCGGAGGCGGATCGCGCGTTCGACTGGCAGGCCGGCGGCGATCCGGCCGTGGCCGACCTGGTGGGGGACCGGTTCGGTGAGCAGGTGGTCGCCCGCTCGGTCGATCCGATGCTCGGCGGCGTCTATGCCGGATCGGCCGCGACCATCGGACTGCGTTCGGCCGCCCCGACCCTGGCTGCCGCGCTGGACGGCGGAGCGGCGAATCTGACCGAAGCGGTCCGCGGTGCGCTGATGAGCGTCACCGCAGGCCCGATATTCGGCGCTGTCAGCGGTGGTTACACCGTGCTGGTCGACGAATTGGCCCGCCGTGGCCGCCCGACGTGGGTGCAGTCGGCGGTGCAGAGCATCGAACCGGCCGAGCAGGGCTGGACGCTGCGTGACAGCAGCGGTGGCGTGTGGCGCGCCGACGCGGTGGTGCTGACCGTCCCGGCCGGACGGCTGGTCGGGCTCGTCGAGGGCTTCGCCCCCCGTGCCGCCGCCGCAGCGGGCCGCATCGTCAGTGCGTCATCGGTGGTCGTAGCCCTGGCGGTGCCACGCGGCATCGATTTCCCGCAGAACTCCGGTGTGCTGGTCGCTAGTGGAGAACCGTTGCACGCCAAGGCGATCACGTTGTCGTCGCGGAAGTGGGGGCGGGGGCCGGTGGAACTGCTGCGGCTCTCCTTCGGACGGCTCGGTGACGACATCGCGACCAGCGCCTCCGATGACGAGCTGCTGGCGTGGGCGATCGACGACCTCGACACCGTGTTCGGGCTGGCCGTCGAGCCGGTGGACGTTCGGGTGCAGCGCTGGCCGGATGCAATGCCGCAGTACGGGCCGGGCCATCGTGATCTGATCGCCGAACTGCGCGCCGGTCTGCCGTCGACGTGCACCGTCGCGGGCAGTTACCTCGACGGGATCGGCGTGCCTGCGTGCGTCGGTGCGGCCGGTCGGGCGGCCGCCGCCGCGGTCCGGGCCGTCGAAACCTCCGTGGCACGATAGGTGTCATGGCCCGCCTGGACTACGACGCTCTGAATGCGACCGTTCGCTATTTGATGTTCTCGGTGTTCTCGGTCCGCGCCGGAATTCTCGGCGACGAGCGGGACGCGGTCGTCGATGAAACCGCCACCTTCTTCAAGCAGCGCGAAGAGCACGGGGTGGTGGTCCGCGGGCTCTACGACGTCGCGGGTCTGCGGGCCGACGCCGATTTCATGATCTGGACGCACGCCGAGCACGTCGAAGCCCTACAAGCCACCTACTCGGATTTCCGGCGCACCACCACGCTGGGTCGGGCGTCGACGCCGGTCTGGAGCAGTGTCGCGCTGCACCGGCCCGCGGAGTTCAACAAGAGCCACATCCCGGCCTTCCTGGCCGGGGAGGAGCCGGGCGCCTACATCTGCGTCTACCCGTTCGTGCGGTCCTACGAGTGGTACCTGCTGCCCGACGAGGAGCGCCGCCGCATGCTCGCCGAACACGGCATGGCCGCACGCGAATACAAAGACGTCCGGGCGAACACCGTGCCGGCGTTCGCGCTCGGCGACTACGAATGGCTGTTGGCATTCGAGGCGGCGGAGTTGCACCGCATCGTCGACCTGATGCGGGAGCTGCGGGCCACCGACGCGCGCAGGCACACCCGCGAGGAGACGCCTTTCTTCACCGGGCCGCGAGTTCCGGTGGAGCAGTTGGTCAATTCGCTGCCTTGAGGCAGCAGACGAGGGGGACATCATGACGACTCAGTTCGATCCGAACGATCCCACCCGATTCGAGGAGATGTACCGCGACGACCGGGTCTCGCACGGCCTGCCCGCCGCAACACCGTGGGACATCGGTGGCCCGCAACCCGTTGTGCAGCAGTTGGTCGCGCTGGGTGCGGTCAAAGGTGAGGTCCTCGACCCCGGTACCGGGCCTGGTCACCACGCCATCTACTACGCGTCAAAGGGCTACTCGGCTACCGGGATTGACGGCTCGGAAACCGCGCTGGAACGCGCGCGGGAGAACGCGCGGGCGGCCGGGGTGTCGGTGAACTTCCAGCTCGCCGACGCCATGAAGCTCGACGGTCTGGATGACCACTTCGACACCGTCGTGGACTGCGCTTTCTACCACACGTTTTCCACCGATCCCGAGTTGCAGAGGTCGTACGCGCGGGCGTTGCACCGCGCCACCAAGCCCGGAGCACGGCTGTACATGTTCGAATTCGGCGTCGGCAACGTCAACGGATTCCAGATGCCGCGCTCGTTGTCCGAGGACGACTTTCGGACTGTGTTCCCCGACGCGGGTTGGGACATCACCTATCTGGGACCGACCACCTACCAGATCAACATGAGCTCGGCGAACTTCGACCGGATGCTCGAGCGCGATCCCGAACTGGCAGAACAGATGAAGCCGGTGGCCGAACGTTTCCGGACCTTCGAACCGTGGCTGACCAACGGTCGGGCGCACGCCCCGTTCTGGGAAGTGCACGCCACCCGGGTGGACTAATCGTCGTTCAACTGAACGACCGTAAAGGTCATGTCGGCGCGGGTGGTGAATCCCAGCTGACGGTAAAGCTCGATGGCACTGGTGTTCTGGTGAATGACGTGCAGAAACGCGCGGTGCCCTTGCTGCCGGATCTCCGTGTCGACGGCTGCGATGAGCAGCCGGGCCAGCCCTTGCCCGCGGTGGTCTGGATGGGTACACACAGCGCTGATCTCGATCCAGCCGGGCAGTTGCAACCGGCGCCCGGCCATGGCGACAAGGCGGCCCTCCCGGCGCACGCCGAGGTAGCCGCCCAGTTCGACGGTCGAGGCCGCGAATGGCCCGGGGTGGGTGAGCTGGGCCAGCGCGACCATCTCGGTGGCATCCCGCTGGCTCAGCGGCGCGGGCGCTTCCGTGGAGCTCGTCGACACCTCGGCGGCGAGCCCGTCCGCAGGGGCGATCATCTGCGCGCAGGTCAATATGTTGGTCACCGCCCACCCGGTGGCCACATTGCCCACTGGTTGAGCGCTGGGCGCCACCAGTGCGGCGCGGTCCTCCGGGCCGCTCAGCTCTGCCAAGTCATGCCAGGCGCGAGGATCGGCGACATCGCGGAGGGCGGCGAACGGCCCGACATCAACGCGGTACCGGTACGCGCGTGCCGAACCATTGCTGCGATCCGCTGTGACCGCGAAGCGACGATGCGGTCCGGTGAGTGCGTGCCAGACCGGGTCGTCGAGCAGTCCGGGATCGGCAGTGGCCACTCAGGCGCCGGCGGGTACCAGGCGCAGCGAGATCGAGTTGATGCAGTAGCGCTGGTCGGTCGGCGTCGGATAACCCTCGCCCGCGAAGACATGGCCCAGGTGGCTGTGGCAGTTGGCGCACAGCACTTCGGTGCGGTTGGCGCCCATCGAGTGGTCGGGTCGCAGGATCACTGCATCGGAGTCTGCCGGGTCGAAGAATGACGGCCAGCCGCAATGGGATTCGAACTTCTCGGTGCTGCGGAACAGCTCGGCGCCGCAGGCCCGGCACTGGTAGACACCGGTGGTCTTGGTGTCGGTGTACTCACCGGTGAACGGGCGCTCGGTGCCGGCCCGACGCAGCACGTCGAATTCCTGGGGGTTGAGCTTCTTGCGCCACTCGTCATCGCTGAGCTGCACGCGCGGCTGAGAGGTAGTCATGCCTCCACGCTAGCGCCAATGGCGGTGACCCGCGGCGCCCGGCTCCGCCGCGCTTGCGATCACTGCGCGCGCGGTTGCCCGGCCGTCAGCCACGCCGGATCGATGCCGTCGTCCAACCGGTTCTCGGCTTTGGCGTCGCGATAGCGGAAATAGAGCACCGCGAACACCACGATCAGCAGCAGCGACCAGCCGTAGGTGATCTTCAGGTAGTCCAGCGGCCGCCCGATGTACATCCAGTGCAGCAGCAACCACTTGTCCATCGTCAGGAAGCCGTAGACACCCAGCCACGCCGGCCAGTTACGGATCACCGAATTGGGCAACACCACCGTCATCAGGAACGGGAACAGCATCATCGAGTAGTAGCCCTGGGCCAGGGCGAGCACCAGCCACGACCACACCAGCAGCACGCCCGACGAGGTGGTGAACCAGAACAGCGGGTCGCGGGTGCGGTAGTAGCGGTACAGCAGCCACAAGCTGCCAATAGCCAACAGCGTGAACAGGATTCGCAGCAGATGGATCAGCCAGAACGGCAGCCCGAAGTAGACGCCGTTGCCTTCGATCGAGCTGTTGAAGTAGTCCCGCACGCCCAGCAGGTAGGGCACGGTGCGGCTGATGAAGTCCCGCGGATGCACGACCAGGCGCCACGCGGCGAGGTTGAACACCAGTGGCACGACGACAGCAGTGATCAGTGGGCGCCACTGGCGGTTCAACAGCGGGAGCAGCAGCAGTGGGCCCAGTGCCGGCTTGATCACCAGCGTCAGACCGATTGCGATGCCGGCCCACCATTGCCTGCTGGTCCGGCCGTCGAGCAGACATTGCATGAACAGCACTTCGAGCAGCAGGATCACGCCGTTGATGTTGGTGAAAACCAGTGTACTGGTGACGGATTCGGTGCAGAACATGGCCAGCAGCAACGCTGGCGCCGCCACCGAGGTCAGCCTGAAGTTGAACATCCGCAACAGCACGTATCCCGCCAGCACGATGGCAACGCTGTTGACCGCGACGAACAAGTAGCGCGACTCCGCGAAGGGCAGATAGCCGAAGGGCGCCATGATCAACGTGCCGCCGGGCGGATACAGGTAGTGCGGGTCGACGTAGTCGAAATGCTCGTTGTAGATGTCCCAGCCGCGTCGGAAATTCAACATCGCGCGGTAGACCGGCTTGAAGTCGTCGGTGATGTTGCCGTTGGTGGTCAGCACGACGGTGCGGTGGATGACCGCCATGATGGCCAGCGGCCACAGCACCGATCGCAGGATGTTCGCGGTGCTCGGTGCGGCGGTGCGGGGCGCGACGAGAGCCTGCACCCGGTCGAGCAGACCGGCACGAGGGGAATCAACTGCTGTCACGAGCGCACCCTATAAGGCCCGAAGGATCAGGCCGGGCAGTAGGTGTCGGTGGATGGCAAGTTGCCGCTGTCGAGGTAGGCGACCAGCGGGGGGACGGCGCACGACGAGTAGACGCTGGCGCCGTGGCCGATTCCCTGCCACATCACCCGCTTGCTGGCGGCGGTCGCGTTGATGATGGTCGCGGCGGTGGCCGAGACGCCCTCCGACCCGACGATCGGGTCGTTCTGCACACCCATGAGAAGGACGTTGACCTTGAGCACCTTCGGCGATGGCGGCGTCTGCGTGCTGGGCCAGGAGACGCACTTGACCAAGCTGAGTGCGCCGACGGCGCCGAACTGCGGGTAGAGCTTGGCCCAGGCGACGACGAGTTCGCGGATCCGGTCGGGTGTGGGCCGGTTGAGCGCGTCACTGCAGGTGTTGACGAACTGCCCGTCGGTGCCGCTGGTGGCCTCGGCCCGATTGATCAGGCTGGTCAACAAGTTCGTGTCGCCGGAACGGGCGCTGGCCAGTGCGGTGGCCAGGTCGTTGGTGGTGCTGACCCGGTCGCCGGCGGGGAAGCCGAGCGCGGTGCCGATGGCGCTAACGATGGTGGCCACCGAGGCACCCGCCGGGCCGTGGCCGCCGCGGGCGTCGTCCAGCAGCGAGTTGACCGCAGCCTTGGGATCGGGACCGAGCGGGCAGTTGACCGCCGCGCACTGCTGGGCGAATGCGTCCAACGCGGCCTGTTGGCCTTTGACCCTCTGCTCGGCGGCGGCTTCAGCGCCGACGCCCAGCGCGACAGGGGAGTCCAGCACCAGGCGGGCGACCTTGTCCGGATGGGAGCTGGCGTAGGACAGCGCCACCTGCGCGCCGTTGCCGATCCCGATCAGGGCCAGTGCCGGCACGTCCCAGGTGCTGCGCAGCCGCTCGAGGTCGGTCGCCGCGTGGGTGTTGTCGTAGGCGGAGTCGCCGGGCGCGATGGTGTCGGTGCAACTCGTGGTGGCGTTCTGCACGATGTCGGCAAGGTTGGCGACCGGGTCGTTGCCGGACTGGAACTGGGCCTGATCGTGGATCTCCTGGCGGTCGAACTGGTCGAGGCAGTCGACCGGGCTCGATGAGCCCATGCCGCGACGGTCGACGGCGACGATGGGATGGCTGTGCAGCACGTCGGCGCCTGCGCGCGCCAGCCACACCGGCAACTGCAGCGACGACGGCAGGTCTGTACCGGTGGTGAACACCAGCGGCCCGGCGTCATCCGGCGTCTGGGCCGAGCGGGCGCGGACCACGCCGATGCTGAGCGTGCCGGCGGCGCCGTTGACCGGGTCGAGGTCGGCGTCGTAGCTGGCGCAATCCAGCTTGACGCCGACCGGCGCGGGGACCGCGGCGTCGCCGAACTCCCGCGATGTGCAGTCATGCCAGGGCAAGTCGTTCTTCGGCTTGGCGATCGGCGGCGGACCGTTGGTCGGTGCCGCCGTCGTTGCCTTTCCCTGCGGCCGGGCGCTGGCATTGTCGGCGAAACGCGGGTTGGCGGCCAGTCCGGGCGCGCAGCCGGCCAGCACGGCGGTCGCCACGATCAACGACGTGGCGATTGACGCGTGCCGGCTCATGCCGACAACAGTAGCCAAGGGTTTGTCGATCAGGTCTTGCGCACGTAGCGCGTGTACAAGTAGCCGTCTTCGTCGGCGAGGATGTGGGCGCGGCGCATCGCGGTGAGCACCTGACCCGGCCCGGTCGCGATCCGGCCGGCCTGGCCGCCGACGAGGCTCGGCGCGATCGTCAGGCACAGCTCATCGAGCAGATCGCGCTCGACGAAGGAACCGAACAGCATCGGGCCGCCTTCGGTCAGCACCCGGTTCAGGCCGCGATCGGCGAGTGCGGTCAACATCGCGGCGGCATCGACCTCGCCGGGGTCGTCGATCGAGCAGTCGATCACCTCGGCCAGGTCGGACAGCGTGCGCCTGGTTTGGTCGGCGGCCGCCGTGCAGGTGCACACCAGCGGCGGCACCTCGGTGCGGGTGAACACCGGCATATCGCGCTCCAGATGACCGGACCTGGTGACTATCGCCAACTGCGGGACTTCGCTCTGCCCGCGGGCGCAGCGTCGTCCGCGCTCGCTGAGAGTGGGACGCGCACCCGCGTAGCCCTCGGCGCGCACGGTGCCGGCGCCGACCAGGACCACGTCGGCGAGTTCGCGCAGCAAGCTGAACACCGCCCGGTCGCCGGATCCGCCGAGCCTGCCGGATTTGCCACCGAAGGTGGCGCCGCCATCGAGGCTGGCAATGAAGTTGGCGCGAAGCCACACGCCGGTGTGGTCGGCCGGATATCCGTAGAGGTCGGCCAGCTCGCTGCTGTCGAGGTCGCGCGCCGCATCGAGCCGCCGCAACTGCACCCCGCCGGCGTCGTCAGCCGAAAGGTCAGCCATGCCGATGATTGCAACACGTCGGTAGGGTGCCTGCATGCACGGGGTTGCTGGTTTGGTCGATCGCAGGCCGACGGTGTCACCCGAACGGCTGATCGCCCAACTGACGCCGCCGCCGACCTTCGCCGACGCGAGCTTCACGGGTTACCACCCCGACCCGGCCGAGCCGACTCAATCCGCCGCCGTCGCGGCGTGCCGACGGTTCTGCGAGCAGGCTGTCGAACGCCGCGCCGGGCGCAAGAAGCTCTTCGGCCGGCGAGCAGTGTCGCCGGGCGTCGGGCTGTACCTCGACGGCGGCTTCGGTGTCGGCAAAACGCACCTGCTGGCCGCTGCCTACCGTGCGCTGCCTGATGACACCGCCCATCCCAAAGCGTTCGCGACGTTCATGGAGCTGACCCAGCTCGCCGGGGTGTTCGGCTTCGTGGAATGCGTTGAGCTGCTGGCGGATTACACGTTGCTGTGCATCGACGAGTTCGAGCTGGACGACCCGGGCAACACCACGCTGATCTCGCGGCTGCTCGCGCAACTCATCGAGCGCGGTGTGTCGGTGGCCGCCACCTCGAACACCCTGCCCGAGCAGCTCGGCGAAGGACGATTCGCGGCGCAGGATTTCCTGCGCGAAATCAACACTCTGGCAGAGATTTTCGATGTGGTCCGGATCGACGGGTCGGACTACCGGCACCGTGACCTGGCACCCGCGCCGCAGCCGCCGTCCGACGAGGACGTCGCCACTCACGCAGCGACCGTCCCGGGTGCGACCCTTGACGATTTCGATGCGCTCTGCGCCCATCTGGCCACCATGCACCCGTCGCGCTACCTCGCGTTGCTCGACGGCGTGACCATGATCTGCCTGACGGGCGTGCACACCGTCGAAGACCAGAATGTCGCGCTTCGGTTGGTGGCGTTGACCGATCGGCTCTACGACACCGGTGTCCCGGTACTGGCCTCCGGTGAGAAGCTCGACCAGATCTTCAGTGCGGAGATGGTGGCCGGCGGCTTCCGCAAGAAGTACCTGCGGGCCACGTCGCGACTGCTCGCCCTGAGTGCAGCCGTCACTGCATAGCCCGAGTCATCACATAGTCGTGCTCGGTATGGATGCCGAGTCGGAACGTTCTGGTGCCGGTGACCGCGAAGCCCGACTTGGTGTAAAACCGTTGAGCGCGTTCGTTTTTCTGATTGACGCCCAGCCATACGCTCTGCGCTCCCCATTCGGCTGCAGCTGCGAGCGCGCCGTCCATCAACGCCGTCGCCACCCCGGAGCCGTGTAACGCGGATTCGACGTACATCTTCGACAGTTCGACACGACCGTCGCTGACGTCGCGAATCAGCATGGCGTAGGCGATGATTCGGCCATCTTTCCTGGCGACGAGGATGATCCGCTGCGGGTCGGACAGATAGTCGGCGAATCGGGTGTCGGACAGGTTGGCCGCGATGAATGACGCGACGTTGTCCGGTGCGACCGACGGCGGGCAGGCCAGCGGGAACGTGCGTGCAGCGACCGCGGCAAGTTCAGCGGTGTCGGTGGATTCCGCAGAGCCGACGCGCGTTACAGATTCCACTGCGCGAGGTGATAACCCGTCTTCCTGTCCAGCAGGACGACGGTGGCGACCGGATCGCGGTAGGCCTCCCAGTACACCCCGCCGCGGACGATCGAGCCTGCCGGTGCATTGGCCAACACGGCGTCCAACGCATCGGGTGCATCGGACGGCCGGGATTTGTAGGCGTCGCCGAACGGGGTGACCCCGTCGAAGGTGAAATCGGTGGCCATCTGGAACGGGGTCGGCATGCGCACCGCGTGGATCGCCACGTCCGCACGCACCACCGCGGAGTTCGGATAACTCTTGACCGGCACGCCAACCCGGTTGTAGCCGAAGCCCGGTGGCGGGTCGACTGGTTGGACGCTGCTGACGGTGACGTCCGCGATCATCTTTCCGGTGTCCACCCGCAACGTGTCGCCGAGGTGACCGATCGGCGCATCACCGGCCGACGCCTGCGGCGCGCCGATCAGCGTGGCAGCGAAGACAGTCATCAACACAACCAGGCAGCGGCGCATCATCGCATGATGGCACACCGTGCGGCCGACGTCGCCGGGTTGTGCAACCCTCAGGCTTTCGGATAGCCCCGTCGCACGGTGCGGTCCAGGATGCCCAGCGTTGCCCGCAGTGCGCTTTCGGAGATGACCGGAAAAATTCCGGCTTCACGCCACTTCTCATCGATCTGCGACCAGTCGTAGAACGACGTGACGAGCGTGCCCTCGCCCTGCTCGTCAGCTTCGAGACGGTAGCCGTAGACGTGGCCGATCTGCGGTCGGATCTGCCCCAGAACCGTCCAGGAGATCAGCCGGTCCGATTCGAAATCCTGGATGTTCACCGTGACGTCGTACTTGCCCATTGGAAAGTCGTTGAGAGACTCGCGATCCATGTGCACGACGAAGCTGTCACCGGCGGCGGCCACCGGAGAACCGTCGGCGTCCTGCAACATCCCCGACGCGTCGATGGCAACGTGCCCGTGTGGATCGCACAGCACCGCGAAGATGTCGGCTGCGGGTGCTGCGATGGTGCGCTGGACTTCGATGATGTCGGCCATTCGTCCGATTCTGGCAGGGCGGCTTGGGCTATGTCGCAGTTCGGGCCTAGCTGCGACAACGATGCGGGCCTGAGCGATGATTGACCGATGCGACGTCTCCTGGTGCCGATCGGCATCATCGCAGCACTGAGCTTTGCTCCGCCGGCCCGGTGCGACCCCGCCGCCGACCTCGATGCGAGCTTTCTTGATTCGCTGACCAAAGCGGGCATCAAGATTCTCAACCCACCCGTCGCTATCAAGACCGGCAAGTCGGTCTGCGGTCTGATGGAGCATGGCCAGCCGGAACTGGACGTTATCCGACTCGTGATTCGTCAGAACCCGGGTCTGGACACGACCAGGGCGGCGCAGTTCACCGCAATCGCGAGCAGCGCGTATTGCCCGCAATACCTGCAGCGCGTCGCCAGCCCACCTACCAGCGAGACGCCATGAGACGTCTTGCGATGCTGCTCGGTATCGCCGCAGCGGCCCTCAGCGTCGCCGCGCCGAGCCACGCTGACCCGGCCGGCGATGCGAAACTCGATGCGAACTTTCTCGATGCGCTGCAACGTGCGGACATCACCTTCAGCAATGCAGAAAACGCCGTCCACGCGGCGAAGGCGGCGTGCGACCTGATGAACCAGGGCCGGTCCGGGCTCGACGTCATTCACAGTGTGACAGAACAAAATCCGGGTATCAGCACGATGAGCGCCGCGAAGTTCACCGCAATCGCGGCCAGCGCCTATTGTCCGCAGCAACTGCCACGCGCCAGTGCCAACGGTGGCGGGCAGAATTAGTAACCTTGTGGCCGCATGGCACCATCGGGCGGTAGGCAAGAGCAGGCAACGACTGCCGGGGGTCAGTGGTGAAGATCGGTTTGGCGGCGCAGGCGCTTCCGATGCGCCATTCGCCGATGTTGGTGTCAAGGAGCAGTTACCTCTCTGCGGTGGCCACCAAGGCGGACTCGTTCTGGTTGGCTGACCATCTGAATTCGCTGTATCCGCGGTCGATGTCCAAACCGAAATACATCGGCGCCGCACGGCTGACCCCGAAGGTCGATGCCAGTCTTGAGCCGTGGACCGTGCTCGGGCACCTGGCCGCGCGAAACCGGTTGGGCCGCATGCGCCTTGGCATCGGTGTTACCGACGCCAGTCGCCGCAATCCCGCGGTCACCGCGCAGGCCGCGGCAACGCTGCAGCTGCTCACCCGTGGCCGCGCGATCCTGGGTATCGGCACCGGTGAGCGGGATGGCAACGAGCCCTACGGCGTTGACTGGTCGCGGCCGGTCGCGCGGTTCGAGGAAGCCATCGCCACCATCCGTGCGCTGTGGAATTCAGGCGGCGAACTCGTCAATCGAGACTCGCCGTTCTTCCCTTTGCGCAACGCCGTTTTCGACTTGTGGCCGTACCGCGGTAAGTGGCCGGAGATCTGGATTGCGGCGCATGGGCCGCGGATGCTGCGCGCCACCGGTCGTTACGCCGACGCGTGGTTTCCGGCAGCGGTGTTCTCGCCTGCCGAGTACGCACGCGGGCTGGAGGCCGTCCGCGCCGCGGCATCGAATGCCGGACGCGACCCGATGGCGATGGGCGCGGCGATTCTGTTCTTCACGGTGACCGGTCGCAGCCGTGACGAAATCGACGAGGCGCTCGAATCGACCGCGATGAAGACGTTCGCATTGAATGCTCCCGCCGAATTGTGGAAGCGGCACGGCGTGTCGCACCCGCTGGGCGACGACTTCACCGGATCCCAGGACATCATCCCGCAGATCCTCGACGAAGACTCCGTGCTGTCGTACACGTCGAATGTCCCGCTGTCGCTGCTGAAAGACGCCTGTCTACAAGGCACACCCGACGAGATCGTCGAGCAGATCGCCGAGTGGCGCGATCACGGACTGAGCTACCCGGTTCTGCTGAACCTCAGCACCCTACAGCCGAGCCTTCGTCGTGGTCTGGCCGCAGGCAACCCGTTCGCGAAGGCCGTCAGAGGCATTCGCAAGTTGTGAAATAGCTTCTGCTGCAGTCAGATTCCGGACCAGACCCAATGCTGGCCGCCCTCGTCCCATCTCGGCTGCATTTGCCCCGCCCATGGCGGCGGGGGAGGCGGCGGCGGTACGTCCGCCGGTGCGTACGGCGGCGCATATGCCGGCCGGGGTGTCCACCACACAGGCGGCGCCGGTTGCGGTTTGCACTCGTTGGTCCAGACGTTGCGCGACCAGTTGAGGTCGCACTGCGGCGAACCGGTCACACAATGTGAATACACGGCCGGGTCGCACTGCGGCGAACTGACTCCGGGCGCTGCGACGGTGACGGCCGCAGCGGCCAGCGGAAATGATGCCACCGCGATAGCGGTGGCCAGACGGCGAACGAACCTCGTCATTGCAGGCCTCTCGCTGGCACCCGGTGCCCGACTTCGGGCTTGGCCCAGCTTAGCCCCGACCTGCGACGGCCTGAGTTCTTTGGGAAAGCAAGCTCTGAGCAGGAAGCCTCAGGCTTGCGAACGGATGAGGGTGTATTCACCTTCGGTGCGCGTCGGGTCGCCGCCCACCTCATTCACAATGTGCCGGATGATATCGACGGGGCCGCCGAATTTGGTGGGGCAGCCGTCCGGGCATGAGACGGTCCACCAGGTGACTGGACCCCACTTATTCCGTGGCGGCCAGGGCTGCTTGACGCCATCGCGGGGCCAATATTCAATCTCGGTGAGATTGGACAATTGGCGAAGGTGTCCGATGTGGTGGCGCCCTGTCGAGCACCAGAGTTTTACCTTGCCGCCGAGGTGGCGAACGTCGACGCTGACGTCACCGTGAACTTGGGTCATTGCGCTTTCTGCCTTCGTTGAATGGCTGTTCTCGACTTCGCCGCCGAGGGAGTCCTGTCGGACTCCACTTCGACGGTATGCCTGGATGTCAAGAACTACCGCGCGTCGACACGCCGGACACGGCAGATGACAACCGGGTGTTCAACTTGCGCGGTACGCAGATCTCCGGCGTTCATCTGGCAGTTCGTCCGTCCGCCGGCGTTCGTTACGCGTGACTCATTCACGCAGCCGAGAACCTTTAGGGCATTCAGAAACTGCCAGTGCCAGCGTAAGGCCACCAGTCAGTTGAGTCATTTGGGTTGTAGTACTCACCATTCGACGGTTGCGCCGGCGGTGGTGGAGGTTGCGGCTGTGGTGGATCGGCTGGCGGCGGCGCCGGGAGGACAGCCGGCGTATCCGACGTGCCGCCGAAACCGGGTGCCGCATACGCCGGAACGCTCACTGCGGCCGTGGGGCCAGCGATAAGCACGCCCGCCACGGCGATCTTCCTGATGCTGCTGCGTACGCCGGACGACATTGTCCAGGTCATCTGATCACTCCCTTCACCGGGTTGATCTCTCAGCTGGGTGCGGACGTTACTCCCACTCAGCGGAGTTCGTCGTGCCGTAACCCGACGGACTCCGCACCGACGGGTAGCGGGCGGCTGTCAACGAACCGGCGATCACGATTCACGGGTCCAGTAGGTGTAGGTCCTTCCGTCGCTGCCGGTGATCGTGTCGGTGTGGTTTTCGCCGACCCATCGTTGGTGTCGTCCCGGTCGATCACCCACGTCTGGGTGTTGACGCTGGTGATCCGTCGCGTTGTCGTCCGATTCCTGCGCCGCCAGTAGCGCGCTGGAGAGGTCGGCGAACAACCGGACAGGGTTAAGAGTGACGATGCCCACCCGGGTCGTCAGAGACCAGCATGTCGGCCGGTACCGGTCGTCGTACATGGTCAGCGTCGGGTCGCCGTCGTAGGCGCCCAGGTTGAAGAGGCTGACGATGTAGGTGCGGTCGCCGCTGTATGCGGAGTGCTGCTCGTCGTCGTCCTTGACCCAGTGAAGTTTCATGGAGGGTGGGTGGCTGCTCTCGGTGGTGTTGTGGCCGTTGGTCTAGCGGAGTGTCTGACAGTCGCAGGCACAGCGCCGGTCGTTAGTCCAAATTATTCTCGTTCGCCGCCGACTGCATAGTGCAACATCTGACGGCATCCCCGGTGCATCACTTCATTGGCGACCACCGCCGGGCCGGGCGGCAGGCAGGTCCGCCCAGCGGACCGCTCCCTTGTCCAACCAGATCAATCGAATTGCAGTGCATTTGTGCAGTTAGCGCTCCAGCGCCGTGATGAATTGAGGCAATTGACATGGCAGGATGCGTCAGTCAAAAAGGCTGTAAATCAGCAACATTCGCTCCTACTCAGGACCCGTCATCGACGTAGAGCTCGTACTGCGGACAGTAAGCCGCAATCGCGGCGCCGGTGAAGAACGCCGCATCGACTTGAGAGATCGTAGGGTCGGATCTCGCGACACCGCGCGCCACATCCGCGAATCTTCGCTCTGGGTTGCGCTTGATCGCAAGACAAACTGAGTGCCCCTGGGCGACCGGTTCGTTGATGTGAATGCCCTGATTGTGCAGCGTTTGCAGGAAAGTTTCGTCCTCGTCGGGATCGGCTCGCGCTGGACTAGCGACGACGATGGCGGCTAGTGCAGCGGTCAACGCCACCACCATGCGGACGACACCCAAGCAGCCCATAGGTCCTATATCTAACAGGTAGCGGACGACGGACGGCGATCGTGAGGCCCTGACAGCCGTGGTCCTTCGCAATACTCCGGTCCGCTGAGCGGACCGGGGCATTGCCCGCCGGCACGGCTGGCGGGACAGTTTTAGGAAATCGTGTGTCAAGAAGGAGATTGCTATGGGTAGTCCAGGCATCGGTCAGTTCGTTAACGACTGTGGTGATGGTGTTTGGGCCAATAGCAATACGTCGTGCCCGTTCGCTCAGAATGTCCACGAACAGTGGCTGTCCCAGGCCGGAGGGTCTTCGGCGTTGATTGAAGTCTCCAGCCCCGCAACGGGGCAGACCTACACGATGGCCTGTGTGAGGGCACCAGATAATTCAATCACTTGCATTGGCGGAAACGAGGCGGCGGTTTGGTTCCAGGTTCAGTAGCACCGCCCTGCCTCCGCAGTCGTCGTCCCTCACGCGAGCACGAGGATCGACAGACAAGATGGGGCCGCATTCCCACAGATATGCCAAATCAGCGCGTTTGCGGTCACTTGGGCCCCGCCGGACCTCACACGCCGAGGCTGCAGATCAGGCGCCGATTAGGTGGGGGAATTCGTTAGACCAGCGGATCAGAAACATGTTCCGAACTGCAACGAACGGTGGTGCGCGATACTGGGATTGAACTTGAATCCTAGGCAGTCTGCAATTCTCCTACCTGCATCGCAACCCACTCACGCTGCGGTGACTTCAATCAGTATCGCGTGGACGCAGCAGGACCGGGCCGCGGTCGCGGAGTCGGCAGGGCGGCCCCGGCTGGGGCGCGTAAAGCACTGCACCGCAGTGGCATCGCCACGCCCTATGCCGGCCGTTACAGGTCCCCGCCAGGCGACTCGCTATGGGTACGGTCCGGTGGTGCCGGTGGAGCCTGGGGAACCGGCGCCGCCGGGGCCGCTCCCGCCGCTCCCTCCGGTCCCGCCGGTGGCATCGGTCACCGGAGATGCGTAGGCGTCGCCGCCGTCGCCGCCGGCCCCGCCGGTGCCGGTGGTGCCGTCGCCGCCCACTCCGCCGCCGCCGCCGGTGACGTTTCCGGTTCCATAGGTGAACGCCTTGCCGCCGCCGCCGCCGTCCCCGCCGCTGGTACCGCTACCGCCGGCCTCGCCGGCCCCGCCGGTAGCGGTACCCGTGGAGGCGCTGTTATCAATTAGCGCGTTACCGCCAGTGCCACCGTTGCCGCCGGTGCCGGTGCCGCCGCCGGCCCCGCCGTCCGCGCCGGTGCCGCCGATGGTGTTTCCGGTTCCTTCGGTGTCGGCAAAACCGCCGTCGCCGCCGGCCCCGCCGCCCGCGGCACCGGTGCCGCCGACCCCGCCGGTGCCGCCGGTAGCGGTAGCCGTGGAGGCGCTGTTCTCGATTTCCGCGGTGCCGCCGTCGCCGCCGGCCCCGCCGGTGCCGGCCGTGCCGGTTCCGCCTGCTCCGCCGGTGCCGGGGGTGACGTTTCCGGTTCCATAGGTGTCCGCCGCGCCGCCGCCGCCGCCGTCCCCGCCGCTGGTGCCGTCACCGCCGGCCCCGCCGTTACTGCCGGTGGCGGTAGCCGTGGAGGCGCTGTTCTCGATTTCCGCGGTGCCGCCGTCGCCGCCGGCCCCGCCGGTGCCGGTGGTGCCGGTACCGCCCGCTCCGCCGGAGCCAGAGATGACGTTTCCGGTTCCATAGGTGTCCGCCCCGCCGCCGCCGCCGCCAGCACCTCCGCTGGTACCGCTACCGCCGGCCCCGCCGGTGCCGCCGGTCGCGGTAGCCGTGGAGCCGCTGTTATCAATTAGCGCGTTACCGCCGTCGCCGCCGGCCCCGCCGGTGCCGGTGGTGCCGCCGCTCGTGCCGGGCGCGCCGGCGCCGCCGATGGTGTTTCCGGTTCCTTCGGTGTCGGCAAAACCGCCGTCGCCACCGGCCCCGCCGCCCGCGGCACCGGTGCCGCCGGCCCCGCCGGTGCCGCCGGTAGCGGTAGCCGTGGAGGTGCTGTTCTCGATTTCCGCGGTGCCGCCGTCGCCGCCGGCCCCGCCGGTGCCGGTGGTGCCGTCGCCGCCCGCGCCGCCGGCGCCAGAGGTGACGTTTCCGGTTCCTGCGGTGTCCGCTTCACCGCCGGTGCCGCCGTCCCCGCCGCTGGTGCCATCACCGCCGGCACCGCCGTGCCCGCCGGTGGCGGTAGCCGTGGAGGCGCCGTTCACGACGAACGCCTGACCACCGGTGCCACCGGTGCCGCCGGTGCCGGTGGTGCCGGTTCCGCCTGCTCCGCCGGCGCCGGGGGTGACGTTTCCGGTTCCTGCGGTGTCCGCTTCACCGCCGGTGCCGCCGTCCCCGCCGCTGGTGCCAGCACCGCCGGCACCGCCGTGCCCGCCGGTGGCGGTAGCCGTGGACACGCTGTTAAAGATGTACCCGTTACCGCCGTCGCCGCCGGTGCCGCCGGTGCCGGTGGTCCCGCCGCTGGTGCCGGGCGCGCCAGCGCCGCCGATGGCGTTTCCGGTTCCTTTGGTGAACGCCTCGCCGCCGGTGCCGCCGTCCCCGCCGCCCGCGGCGCCGGTGCCGCCGGCCCCGGCGGCCCCGCCGGTAGCGGTAGCCGTGGAGGCCCTGCTCCCGATGAACGCCTCACCGCCGGTGCCACCGGTGCCGCCGGTGCCGCTGGTGCCGGCGCCGCCTGCTCCGCCGGCGCCGGAGGTGACGTTTCCGGTGCCGAAGTTGCTAGCCTCACCGCCGTCGCCGCCGGCCCCGCCGCTGGTGCCGGCGCCGCCTGCGCCGCCGGCCCCGCCGGTAGCGGTGCCCGTGGAGGCGGTGTTATCGATTACCGCGAGGCCGCCGTGGCCACCGCTGCCGCCGGTGCCTGTGGTGCCGGTACCGCCCGCTCCGCCGGCGCTGCCGATGGCGTTTCCGGTTCCTTCGGTGAACGCCTCGCCACCGGCGCCGCCGTCCCCGCCGCCCGCGGCGCCGGTGCCGCCGACCCCGGCGGTGCCGCCGGTGGCGGTAGCCGTGGAGGCGCTGTTCCCGATGAACGCCTCACCGCCGGTGCCACCGGTGCCGCCGGTGCCGCTGGTGCCGGTGCCGCCTGCTCCACCGGCGCCGGAGGTGACGTTTCCGGTGCCGAAGTTGATCGCCTCACCGCCGTCGCCGCCGGCCCCGCCGCTGGTGCCGCCGCCACCGGCGCCGCCGGCCCCGCCGGTAGCGGTGCCCGTGGAGGTGCTGTTCTCGATTACCGCGAGGCCGCCGTAGCCACCGCTGCCGCCGGTGCCTGTGGCTCCGGTACCGCCTGCTCCGCCGGCGCCGGAGGTGACGTTTCCGGTGCCGTAGTTGATCGCCCCGCCGCCGTCGCCGCCGGCCCCGCCGCTGGTACCGCCGCCACCGGTACCGCCGGCCCCGCCGGTAGCGGTACCCGTAGAGGCGCTGTTCACGATGTCCGCGTAGCCGCCAGTGCCGCCGGTGCCGCCGGTGCCGTTGGTGCCGGTGCCGCCGGCCCCGCCGTGCCCGCCGGTGACGTTTCCGGTTGAGCCGTTGTACCCGTTACCGCCATTGCCGCCGTGCCCGCCGATCGCGCCGTAGCCGCCGGCGCCGCCATTGCCGCCGTCGCCCATCGACCCGGCGTTGCTGTAGGCCCCGCCGTCGCCGCCGTTGCCGCCGTTCCCGCCATTGACGCCGGGGGCGGTGGCGTTGTAGCCGGCCCCGCCGTCGCCGCCGTTGCCGGCCGGACCCGCCGGCAGGCTGCCATTGGCGCCGGTGGCGCCAGCGCCGCCGCCGGTCCCGCCGGTGCCGACCGCCCCGCCCCCGCCACCGTCGCCGACCGTGCCGGCGAAGCCGCCGTTGCCACCGTTGCCGCCGTTGGGGTCGGCTTGGGTGCCGGCTGCGCCGGCCCCGGCGTTCCCGCCGGCCCCTGCGTTCCCGCCGGCCCCGCCGGCGCCGCCGTCGCCGTTGGCGCCCGCGGCGCCGTTACCGCCAGCCCCGCCGCTGCCGCCGACCGCGCCGTTACCGCCATCACCGCCGTCACCGCCGGTGCCGGTGCCGCTGTTGGCGAAGGAACCGGCCGCGCCGTTGGCGCCGTTACCGCCGTTACCGCCGGTGCCGCCTTGGCCGCCGGCCCCGCCGTTACCCGAGTGCGAACCGCCCAAACCGCCGGCTCCACCGGCCCCGCCGGCGGTGCCGTTTGTGCCGTTGCCGTCGTTGCCGGTGACACCGTTGGTGCCGGCCCCGCCGTCACCGCCGGCTCCGCCGGTGCCGCCGTTGCCGAACTCGCCGCCGTTGCCGCCGGCCCCGCCGGTGCCAGCGGTCGGGTCGACGGTGGTGGCGTTGAAGCCGGCCCCGCCAACCCCGCCGTCACCGCCGTTGGGGATGGCGCCGGCGGCGCCGCCGGACCCTTTGGTGCCGCCGTGACCGGCCGCTCCGCCCTTGCCGGCCGCACCCGCGATGCCATCGTTGCCGCCGCTGCCGCCCTTACCGCCGCCGGGGTGGCTGGCGTCACCGGCGCCGCCGGCCCCGCCGTTACCGCCGGCCCCCGCGGTGCCGCCGTTGCCACCCGTGCCGCCGTCGCCGTCGGTGCCGCCCTTGCCGCCGGCTCCACCCGCGCCGCCGTGACCGCCGGTACCACCCGCTGTGCCGCTCTGCCCGGCCGCGGCAGTCTCGGGTGTCCCGCCGGCCCCACCCGCGCCGCCGTTACCGCCGCCCCCGCCGTCTGCGTCACCACCGCCGGCCCCCCCGGCCCCGCCGGCCCCGCCAGCCCCGCCGGCCCCACTGCCATATCCCGCACCACCGGTCCCGCCGTTACCGCCATCACCACCGGGGCTATCCGGGCCGCCCTTGCCGCCGGCCCCGCCCTTACCGCCGGCCCCGCCGGCGGTATGACTGGCGTCACCGGCCCCGCCCTCGCCACCGTTGCCGCCGGTACCGCCCTCACCGCCCAGGCTGCCGCCGGAACCACCGGCACCGCCGTTGCCGCCGTGCCCGCCGAATTCACCGTTACCGCCGTTGGAGCCGTTACCGCCATCGCCCATGATCCGTCCGGCATTACCGCCATGGGCGCCGGTAGCACCGTTGATCGGGCGCGGCCCAGCCGCCGCCGAACCCGAAGAATCACTAGAGGTCACCGCGGTCGGGTCCGCCGAGGCCGAACCGCCGGGATCGGCGGCTGTCGTCGCAGACGAGTCGGCGCTGACCGTGCCCGCCCCGCCGTCGCTGGCGTCGCCGGCGTTGCCGCCATTGCCCATGATCCAGCCGGCGTTACCGCCATCCCCAGTCGGGCCGTACCCGTTGCCGCCATCACCGAACAACAGCCCGGCATTACCGCCATCAGGATCAGCCGCATTGCCATCAGCACCATTGCCGATCAGATCATGCCCGGACACGGTGTTGATGAAATCGTCGACCCGCGTACCGAACTGGCTGTTAATCCAGTCCTCCATATCGGTGTGCAACGGCAGATACACATCCTGGTTAAACCACTCTGTGAACGCAGTCGACCCCGTCGCATCCGTGGAACCCGTCGCCGCCGATGCGGCAGCGGCGACTGGATCCACCGACGGATCCGCAGACGACGCCGCGACTGCGGTCAGCAGATCGGGGGGCGCCGTCGAGCCCGCGACGTCCGCGGCACCGCCGGCAAGGCGGCCGGGGTCAAGTCCCACACTGCCGATATCCAGACCGGCCACACCGACCGAGGGGTCAAGACCAGCCAGGGCATCCATAGCCGCGGTGGGATCGATCGCCGACACCGCGTCGCCCACACCCAATACGGCCTGCTGCAGCGGCTGGACGATCGGATCAATCACCACGTCCAGGACATCGGCATGTGCCGGCGGCGCAGCCCCCAACGGACCCATCCCAAACGCCAACACCGCCCCAGCACCACTACCCAGACCGGCTACCCGGCGACGACGCGCCTTCGCGCGACGCGACTTATTACCATGCCGACCAGCCATGGGCGGGACCCCCGTAGCGATAGGGCAGTTATCAGGTTCCGTTAAGGTAACCCTCAGCGGGACGCCAGGAAACCGGAATCGCAAACAATTCTTCGCGCCTCGCGCCGCCGGCGATTCTGGGGCATTAGCCCCGCTTATCTTGGCTATAAGACCCCAAGCGAGCGAAAGATGACCGAAGAGCCGTTGGTTTGGGCCCTCTCAGTAAATTCCTAATAAACGCCGACCGCCACCGCGGTTGTGACATCTCAACAATCTGCTATTTGATAACTCTTGTGGTCCGGTGGACGCGGTCGGATTGCCATCAGTCACACGGCCTGGCCTCTACGCCAACCGATGATCTCGCTACATCGCAGATGGCGGATATGCCCCGTACGCGCCGCGATCATCGCCAGCGAGGATCTGCGCGTGCTGTTCGTCGGCCCGCGCCGCGACGGCGGCATGTTCCCGCCGCTGGCGCGCGAGTTCGGCGTCCTGGCGCATCACGAAACCCCACAGCAGAAATCCTGCAATGGAGAACGCCAGCACCAGCAGGATCAGGCACCAGAACTTCACGACGAATCCGAGCATCAGCAGGACGCGGAATATGCCCATCGCAGTTCGGCTTTCAGCTCACGGCTCGGGCACGTAGAACGCGCAGGGCTGCATGAGTTGGTGCAAGACGCGGGCGATGAACAGCCGGTCAACAATATCTTTGCGGGCATCGACGTGGACCTCGCGGTTAGGGGCACGGATGCCTGGATTTATCGGCTCGGATACAACATCACGCTGCTAGGGCGAGTTGGTTCCCGGCGGCTAAGGCGTTTTCCGCGGCGCATCCTCGTCCTATAAACGAGGACGCATGACACCGACAGATGTTGTCAATTGTGGCCGAGGCCACAGCTTGCGGCGCAGTCCGCAGCCAGCTGAGCGCCAAATCCGATCAAACCTTCTTTTGCCCTCTGAGAGGTTGCCGATGGATGACTGGCCGGAACCACCACTACCCGAGGTGGCGAATAGCCCGCTGTGGCTGGCCGCTTACGGCGACGAGGCCCAGCTTTTAGTGCTTCGCAGCATCTCGCTGCGGGAGACTGATGAGCTACATCGGCCCGTTGACGAGCACGTCGCTCGACATGACCTGGCGCTGGCCGACCTGGCCACCATGCCGGACCCCGGAATGATGTTCGGTGAGGCGCGGGTGTCTTGGTACATGCGCCGCGAGGCCCTGCGGGACGGTCTGTTGTCCGGCGTCGGCTCTGATGCTGCTCGGCAAAAGTTGTGGGAAGAACGTTAGAAGTCCTTGGGCGACAATTGCTGTCGCGGCGATCCCACACAGCTCCTTCAATGAGGGCCAGGTGGCGGTCGGGTTCGAAACCAACGACGTTCTGAAGGGTGTGTGCCTATCCGCTATGGATGTCATCAACACCGCTGCACGATTTCCCCACGTCCACCAGAGGTTCGGCCCCGGAGCTTTTCAGGTGAGTTTCGCCCGCAAACCGGGTAATCACCCCAACAGCCTGGTCGGCGCGGGTCAACGGAGAGAACTCGCAAAGGAACGAAACACTATGAACGTTAAGCGCATAGCCAGGACTGCGGTCATCGCCACCAGCGTCGGCATATCAGTACTCATGATCGGTATTGGGCCAGTTAGCGCCGTGCCGCTGGACCCACCGCCGTCGCCGATCGGCCCGGCTCCGGGCGAGCCACCGGCCACGGGCGGAATACAGCTCCCACAGAGTGGGGGATCACAGCACGGCGGGCACCCAGCAACACAGGAACCCAAGTCGGCAACTCCCTAACTCCCATAGAGAGCCCCGTCATCAACACAGAGCCCCGTCATCAACTGACTTCTTCGCGCTGCGGTGACCGGAACGCGCGGCTAGCGTGGGTTGCGGCAGCCGATGGGCCGGTCAGGGCGGTACGTATCCACGGGCCTGTTGAATTGCGTACCGCCGCTGCACATTTCCCTTAAAAGCGTCACTCGGCACGAGCCGCTCCCTTAGGAATCTGATCAATTTCTCAGTACCAATTAAGGTATAACTTAGGTTTTGTGCGGGTAATACATTCGAAAGAATTAAGTTCAAAAATTCTTCGCACACGTACTGGTGCTGCTCAGAGTGGTTGCCATAGTGAACAACAGTGCGCCCTAAGCGTCGCGTAATGCCTGAGAAAATTTACTCAGGTAGCCTGCGTCTATGGGGGCAGTCAACGAGAAAGTTGCGTTAATCACCGGCGCCGCAAGCGGAATCGGAGCCGAAGTAGCCTGTCGGCTCCACGAGAAGGGCGCCAAGCTTGTTTTAGTAGACCTCGACGTGACCCAACTCGACAAGATTGCCGGTCGCCTCGGCGACGATCGCGTGCTTGGAGTGGTCGCTGATGTCTGCGACCTGTCGGCGCTGCAATCCGCCGTCGATAGTGGCATTGAGCGGTTCGGTGACATCGACATCGTGGTGGCCAACGCCGGAATTGCCACCTACGGATCGGTGCGCCAAGTGGACCCCACTGCGTTCAAGACGCTGATCGACGTCAACGTCGTCGGTGTCTTCAACACCGTTCGCGCGGCACTACATTCGGTCGTCAACCGCCGTGGCTACATGCTGATCGTGTCCTCGGGTGCCGCATACATCGCGTGTCCCGGAATGGCTCCCTACGCCGCGTCGAAGGCCGCGGTGGAGCACTTCGCCAACGCGTTTCGGCTGGAGGTCGCCCACCTCGGAGTAGCCGTCGGCTCAGCGCATATGTCCTGGATCGACACGCCGCTCGTGCGCGAAAGCAAGGAGGACCTTTCGACGGTTCGCGACCTGCTCGACTCACTACCCCTTTCTCGGCCAACGTCCGTGCAGAAATGCGGGACGGCATTCGTCGAGGGGATCGAGAGGCGAAAGCGGCAGATCAATTGTCCACGCTGGGTCGGTCTGTGCCGATGGTTGAGGCCGCTATCCACTTGCCGCGTCGGCGAGCGTCGGGTCCTGAAGGGCATACCCGAGAGGCTGCTCGGGCTGGACGCCGAGGTCGTCGCGCTGGGTCGTTCGATGAGCGCACGCACAGTGGCGCTGCAAAAGTCGCGCAAGTCTTGAACGCGCCGGACGCGCTAGCGTGCTCCGTCAAAGCCCCCGACGGCGCCAAGCGGTTCCGGTCTGCAACGTCCACCCGGCCGGCGGGGCCTAGGCGTGTGTTGCGGCACGCCTGCTGACGCGGATACCGGTGAGAGCGGTCGACAAACCTCAGCAACAGGAATCAGTGGAGAGTGAAAGCACCCCCCGGCAGTGGTTGGTTGACTACCGGGGGGGCTGAGAGCCGCCAGACCCTTTGACCACTCCTGCACGCAGGGCTACCCCAGCCGCGCACGCTTCCAAACGCAACATTCTTTTTACGGTCAACCGTGAAAAGGGTCAGATTTCAAATCCGAGCAAGTTGTTCGCCCACTGCTTGCGTGCAACCCTGACGACCGCACAGGGAACGTAGTCGCTCGCGTACTGGTCAGGCTCGATCACGAAATAGGTGTCGGTGCCCAAAACAGGCGGCTCATGGTGCCGTCCTAGGGGGTCCAGTCGTGGACCTCGAGCGCGCCGGCAGGGGCTGGAAGGTCAGGCGTGGTGGTTGGTGTTGTCATGGCTAGGTACCTCTCATGTTGGTTGCTAGCGCGCTGACTCTCAGGTCATATTGAGGTCATGGAGCCGATTTGCGGCTCTTAAACCTGTCCTGAACTGCACGAACTGTGGTGCGCGATACTGGGATTGAACCAGTGACCTCTTCCGTGTCAGGGAAGCGCTCTCCCGCTGAGCTAATCGCGCCGGGGGATCCAAAGCTGGAGGTGGAGACGGGAATCGAACCCGTGTGCACGGCTTTGCAGGCCGTTGCCTCACCACTCGGCCACTCCACCGCTGGGATTGATGCCAGTTGCACCTTCGAGCGGATGACGGGATTCGAACCCGCGACCCTCACCTTGGCAAGGTGATGCGCTACCAACTGCGCTACATCCGCGCGCAACGGACGAGATCGTCGCCCGGTGCGAAGCACGACGATAGTCCAACTGAGCGGGACCACACAAATTCCTCGGTGCTCCAGGCGCGCCGCTCTTTGCCGCGACGCACGCTTTCTGCCGAGAGGGCCGCTCATGCTAATCTTCGTGCTCGTTCGCCTCTCGGCACCGGTCTCGTAGCTCAGTGGAAGAGCGCCCGCCTCACACGCGGGAGGTCGCTGGTTCGAACCCAGCCGGGACCACTCCATGATCTTGTCCGATGGGCTCAAAGATCAGACGCAGGCGCATATGGTTTGCGTAAATGTCACAGCGACCTGACCGGCGGCAAACGGTGAGTCACATGGATGATCAGGCTGACGAGCTGCGCGCAGCTCGCGACCAGATAGAACAACTAGTGCAGGTGATCGTCGAGATCGGTTCCGATCTCGACCTGGATGGCACGCTGCACCGCATCGTCAAAGGGGCGATGACGATCACCGGTGCGCGCATCGGAGCGCTGGGTATTCACGGCGTCGACGGCAGCCCGGACGCGTATGTCCACACCGGCATCGACGGTGAGACCGCGCGATTGTTGGACGGCCTGTCGGTCGGCGACGGTCTGCACATCGACGACCTACGCGCTCATCCGCAGGCCGCGGCGCTGCAGGCACATGACAGTCGGATACGGGCATTGCTCGCGATCCCGATCACCGTCCGCGCCGCGGAATTCGGCGTTCTCTACCTGGCCGACGACCGGCCCGAGCGAGTGTTTTCCGACTCCGAGGACGGCACCGTGCGGGCGTTGGGCTCCGCCGCTGCCGTCGCGATCGACAACGCGCGGCTCTTCGAGCGGGAACGCGATACAGCGAAATGGACACAGGCCAGTCGCGAGATCACCAGCGCGTTGCTGTCGGGAGACCCCCAGACCGGTCCGCTGCAGCTGATCGCGAACCGGGCAATGGAGTTGGCCGAGGCCGAGCAGGCGATTCTGCTGGTTCCCAGCGACCCTGACCTGCTTATCGCCGACGTCGACACGCTTGTTGTGGCCGCGGCGGCGGGTCGCTACACATCAGAAGTCATCGGTGTACAGGTTCCGATGGATGGCTCCACGACGGGTGGGGTGATGCGTCGCGGGATACCGCTGATCACCGACTCGTTCCAGTATCCGATCGAGGGCTTCACCGATGCCGGCGAACGGCCGGCCATCGTCATCCCGCTGATCGCAGACGAGGCGCCGCTAGGAGTTATCGCCGTCGCGCGAAATCCGCAGCAGCCGGCGTTCGGCAACGACTATCTGGAACTCGTCAGTGACTTCGCGCGACACGCCGCAATTGCGTTGGCGCTGGCGGCGGGTCGTGAAAATGCTCTCAATCAGCAACTCGCCCAAGCCGACAACATCGACGACGCGCTGCATGCCGCCACAGAGGAACTTCGTCGACTGTGGCGGGCTCGCCGCGTTCTGGCCGCCACGTTCCCCACCCGCCGCCCGATCACTGAAAATGCCTCGAACGGGCCAGATTTGGTATCGGCCGGCGAACTGACACAGTGGGACGAGCTACCGCCTCAGACCAGGAACATCATCGCGACGTTGCGTGACGGTGCGTTGCTCAACCCGTACACCGCAGCGCCGGGCACGGCGGGCGTCGCATTGCAGCATCCCGAGGGCGTGCTCGTCGTCTGGATCGATCTGTCCGAGGAACGGCCGTTCACCCTCGAGGACCAGACTTTGCTCACCGTGCTGGCTGGTCGCCTCGGCCAGGGTCTGCAGCGGGTGTATCAGGTCGACCAGCAACGCGAAACCGCACTGGCGCTGCAACATGCGATCCTCGGCCCGGCTCATCTACCACTCGGGTTCGCGGTGCGGTACCAAGCGGCCACCCGACCTCTTCAGGTCGGCGGTGACTGGTACGACGTCGTCGATCTCGAGGACGGGCGCATTGCGCTGATCGTGGGCGACTGCGTCGGCCATGGGCTCACAGCGGCAACCATCATGGGCCAGCTGCGCAGCGCCTGCCGGGCATTGTTGCTCGAAAACCCCAGTCCCCGAGCCGCTCTCGCGGGTCTCGACCGATTCGCCGCGCGGCTTCCCGGCGCTCGGTGCACCACGGCCGTTTGCGCGGTGCTGGACCCCGATACCGGTGAATTGGTCTACTCCAGCGCCGGGCATCCGCCGCCGATCCTGGTGCTTGCCGATGGCACGACACAGACACTCGAGGAGGGTCACACGATTCCGCTGGGCGTGCGACCCAATCGACCACGACCCGAAGCGCGCGTGACGGTTCCTGCGCGCGCCATGCTGTTGCTGTACACCGACGGTCTCGTCGAGCGTCGCCGCGCTGCGCTCGACGACGGCATCGCACGGGTATGCGACTTGCTACAAGAGGGACGTGCCTCCGCGCTGGAGCACCTCGCGAACCAGATTATGTCCGGGCTGGCCCCGCGCGGTGGCTACCAGGATGACGTCGCACTCCTGCTGTACCGCCATCCCGCCCCACTGCAGCTGGAATTCCCGGCCGATGTGAACCAGCTCGCCGACAGCCGCGCCGCGTTGCGTAGCTGGCTGACGCAGGCCGCGGTGACGCCGGAGCAAGTTCACGACGTGCTCATCGCCGCCGGCGAGGCCATCGCCAACGCCATCGAGCACGGCCACCGAGACAAGCCGAATGGCCTGATCAGCCTGCGCGCAATCACGCTGGCCAATCACGTTCTGTTGACGATTGTGGACACCGGCGCGTGGAAGCCGCCGCAACCTCACGTCGACCCGTATCGCGGCCGGGGCATCACGCTGATGCGTGCGCTGATGCAGGATGTCGCCATCGACTCGCTCAGCAGCGGAACGACAGTCCAGCTGTCGGCGAAAATCACCTGATGCCCACGTCGCTCACTCTCGAGACCGAGCGCTCCGGCGACGGACAGCTCGTGCTGACCGCAGTGGGCGAGATCGACCTCAGCAATGTCGACGCGTTCGATCAAGCGCTCACCACTGCGGTCTCCGAGATCGCCGAGGGCGGTGGGACGCTCACCGTCGATCTCAGTGGTGTGGAGTACTTGGACAGCGCCGCCGTCAACGCGCTTTTTCCGCACGCAGACCACATCCGGCTGATCGCGCATCCGTTCCTGATTCGCGCCTTCAGCGTCAGCGGCCTTTCCGAACTCGCCGACGTCGAGCCTGCACCGCGGAGATTCGACGACTGAAGCTGCGCAATCTGCGGACCTTGCGTCAACGACACTGCATCAGATGCCGGGCGCGTATGGTCGCGATCGGAAGCAGGGCTAGAGGACATCGCGATGTTTGTTTTGCTGGCTGCGCGGCTATCGACAGTAGGCCAGCGTTCGAGTCCGACGAGACGAAGGAGTCCAGTGGCATATCGCGGGTTTTTGGTTGGGATCGTGGCAACCACCACGGTGATCGCGGGATTGGCCGGCTGTTCGGGCAACAAGTCCAGCGCGCCGAGTTCGAGCTCACCGGCGGCCTCGACCGCCACGAAGGTCCTCATTGACGGCCAGGCGCAGAACGTCACCGGTCCAGTCACCTGTACGCAAGTCAACGGCAACACCAGCATCGGGATCGGTGATCCGACAACGGGTATCGGCGCAGTCGTCACCCCCGCCGACCCGCCCGCGGTTCAAGCGGTAGGCCTCGGCAACCTCACCGGCGTGACGCTGGGTTACTCGGCCGGCGCCGCGAACCAGGGGAATGCGCAGGCCACCAAGAGCGGAAATTCCTACACGATCAAGGGCACCGCGACCGGGACGAACGCGTCCAAGTCATTCGAAATCGATGTCACGTGCCCCTGACGCGGGGATTCGCGTCGCCAACGTCGTTGAACGTCAAGCTCGGAAGGGGCTGACAGATATGTATGTGAAACATGTGGCGAGCGCGGCATTCGCAGCGGCTCTCGGCATGTCCGGACTGACGGTGGGGGCGGGTCTTGCCGGCGCAACGCCGTTGAAGACGGCTCCGAATTGCAGTATTTGCGGATCGATCGCTGACGAACCGCACGGCCCCGGGCCCGGACCGGGACCGGCACCTGGACCCGGCGGAGGACCCGGCGGGCCGGGTAACGGTGGACCCGGCGGTGCCGGCCCCGGCGGCGGTGGCGGCGCTCCGGGTGGAGCCGGCCCTGGCGGTCCCGGAGGTGCGGGCGGAGCCCACGGCCCCAGCGGGCCGGGCGGGCCAGCGCCAGGCGGTCCGGGTGCTGGCGGGACCGGGGGCGGAGCTGGGCCCGGTAGGTACCCGGCGGGCCGGTGGGACCCGGAACCTGGGCCAGGTGGGCCTGGCGGACCGGCCTGCTGGTCCCGGTGAGCCTGGTGGACCGCACGGCCCGGGAGGGCCTGGTGGTCCCGGCGGACCTGGTGGGCCTGGACCCAATGGGCCGGGTGGGCCTGGCGGAGCTGGTCCCGGTGAGCCTGGTGGACCGCACGGCCCGGGAGGGCCTGGTGGTCCCGGCGGACCTGGTGGACCCGGCGGTCCTGGTGAGCCGGGTGGACCGCACGGACCTGGTGGTCCCGGTGGACCACCGCCGCCTCCTTACGTGCAACACGGATCCTTCGACCGGGGCGGCCCACAATGGGGCGGTCCGGACAACGCGCCACACGGCTTCAGCGCACCCGACCATGGCGCACCGCCGCCGCCCCCGCAGCACGGGTTCGGTTGGAACGGCGGTCCTCCCCCCGGAGGCCCCCCGCCGAACTGGGGCGGTCCGCCGCCTCCCGGTGGCTGGAACGGTCCGCCGCCTCCCGGTGGCTGGAACCCGCGTTGGGACGGTCCGACACGCGACATCGGCTTGGCGCAAGCTGATTACGGTGCGTTCAATTACAACGGGTTCAACGCCATTCCGGTGTTCAACCCGATCTTCGGTGGATGGGGATTCTGGTTCTTCGGTACCTGGATTCCGTTGTACTGATCTGACTGCGCTGGTAGGTGTCGCGCCGTGGTCCGCTATGCGACTGCGGCGCGACGCCGCGCGGCCGGAAAAGAATGCATGCGCCGCGATTCTTGTGCAAGATGTGCGACGTGGCTATGTACCAAGGCAGGGCGCTGGCAGACATCAATCTCACCGGACATCCGTTGGGTGTAGCGCTCGAAACCTTTATCTCCCGACGCGATCCGACCCTGGAGAATGTCCAGATCAGGAAAGCGACTCCAACTGGCGACGTCGAGACACGGGTACAGCCCCACAAGCGCTGGTATGAGGTCCTCTTCGAAGTTGACGACAACCCCGACGAGGACGAAGACGAAGAAGAAGACACCTTCGCAGCCAGAAAAAAGGCGGAGGCGAAGGCCAGGGCAGCGGAGAAAGCACGGGTAAAGGACTGGCCGCCGCGTAATCAGGGATTGTTCCCGTCCAGCGAGGTATGGCCTGAGTCTGATCGGTGACGCGAACCGGTGATGTCGCCCATGATGTAGGGCAGCAGACCGAGAGGAGCGGCGCTCGTGACCGATGTGCTTGAACGGGTGGTCGATCGAGCCCGTGGTATGCGCGACCTGGTTCGTGCGGAAGCCGCTGAATCCGAGCGGTTGAGAACGATGTCGCCGCGAATCGTCGACGAGATGTGGGCCAGCGGCCTGATGTCGGCGCTCAACCCGGTAGCAGCCGGTGGTCTCGAGCCGTCGCTTCAGGAGATGATCGACACCTGGATCGAAATGGCTTGGCAAGACGGGTCTTTCGGCTGGATCGGAATTGCCAACTTGCCGTCGACGTTTGCCGCGGCCAGCTATCTTCCCGATGAGGGTTTCGCCGAGATCTTCACCAGGAACGACAATCGCATCACCATCGGCGGACAGTACTTTCCCAACGGCCAGGGCGCTGCGGTCGACGGTGGATATCGACTCACCGGCGCATGGAATTTCGGCTCCGGCACCGGACACTCGGCCTACATCGGAGCCGGCTTCTTTCCGATGGATGACGGCGAGATGCGCTGGATCAGCGAGGGCATTCCGGACATGCGCGTGGCGTTCCTGCCGCGCGAGGACGTCACCTTCACCGACGGATGGCATGTGCAGGGGCTCAAGGGAACCGGCTCGTACGACTACAACGTCACTGACGTGTTCGTGCCGGATCGCCGCACGATTCCGTTGTTCACCCGAGAGCCCGTCCGGGGGAGTTCGGCGGCGGGTCGGATGGGCTTGATGCCGGTCACCGCGGCCGGCCACGCATCGTTCGCACTCGGGGTGGCCAAAGGCATGCTCGATGATGTGGAGGAACTCGCCGCCACCAAGGTGCGGATGAGCGACATGGCGACGCTGGCCAGTCGTCAGACCTTCCAGAAGGGGCTCGCCCATCACGTGGCGGCATGGCGGGCCGCGCGCTTGTTGGTGCTCGATGCGTTCGGGGTGGCCGAGTCCGCTGTGGGCGCGGGCGACGAGTTGACGCCCCGGTTGCGGGCCGACATGAGGTTGGCCGCGGTGTACGCAACTGATACGGCACGAGCGGCCGCCGAGTGGGCCCACTTAGCTGCCGGCACCACCGCGATCCGCGAGGGCAGTCGGCTCGAACGCGCCTTCCGCGACATCTATACCGGCACCCAGCATGCGTTCATCAGCGAAAAGGTGGCGATGGACGTCGCGCAGATCTGGCTCGGCCTCATCGATGATCAATTCGGACTGTGACTGTGCAACAACGCAACTCGTGAGAGAGGCTTTCAATGGTGAACGCTGACCGGGCCCGGTCCCGCACGTTCGTCGTCACGGGCGTGGCGTCCGGAATCGGTCTGGCCACAGCGGAACGTCTGCTGGCCGAGGGAGGTAGCGTCGTCGGCGCGGACCTGGCCTCCCCTCCCGATCTGGGACCTGACTTCCGGTTCGTGTCTGCGGACGTGACCGACGAATCCGCGATCGCGGCTGTGTTCGCGGCGGTCCCGGACCGGGTCGACGGTGTCGTTCACTCCGCGGGCGTCGCGGGCGGCGGGCCGGTGCACTTGCTGGACCGCGCCGAATGGGAGCGGGTGATCGGGATCAACCTCACCGGCACCTTCCTCGTCGTCAAAGCTGCGCTGGCCAGAATGATCGATCAGCCTCGGGTCGACGGTGAGCGTGGCTCCATCGTCACGTTGGCCAGCGTCGAAGGTCTGGAAGGCACGGCCGGCGGCAGCGTCTACAACGCAGCCAAGGGTGGCGTCGTGCTGCTCACCAAGAACCTCGCGCTCGACTACGGCCCGAGCGGAATCCGGGCCAACGCCATCTGCCCCGGCTTCATCGAAACCCCGCTGACGGAAAGCGTTTTCGGCCTGCCCGGGATGGAGGGGCCGAGGGCATCGATCACCGAAGAGCATGCGCTGCAGCGAATGGGAACCTCAGCGGAGATCGCCGCCATGGCGGCGTTCCTGGTATCGCCGGACGCGTCATTCGTCAGTGGTCAAGCCATCGCCGTCGACGGCGGTTACACCGCCGGCCGCGACCACGGCGTGGTCCAGCTTTTCGGGCTTCCGCGTTAGAGTGCTTCTAGCACAACCGAACTGACGCTATCGGCCGTTCAGTCGGCAAGGATGTACATGGCCAGCGCCGCGTCCATGCTGATGTCGACCGGCAGCAGTTCGCTGAGGCCGCAGGCCGCGACGATCCGTGCGACATGTGCCTGGTTGCTCACCAGCCGTATCTCCACACCGCCACTCCGGCAGCGTTCAGCTTCTTCGCCAAGAGCGGCGTAGGCGCAGCACGCCATGAAGTCGACGCCGCTGATGTCGACGACGAGCGGTCCGGGAGGGCTGGCGGCCGCGGCCGCCTCACCCAGCAGACGCCGCCAGGTAGCTTCGTTAGAGGCGTCCAATTCTCCACCGGCGCTGACGATCACGACTTGACCACTGCGCTCGGTGGTAGCCCTCAAGGTGCTACGGGATTGTGCCAGCTCAGAAATCAGACGACCGCTCAACATCACATGGTTGAAAGATTGTTCAGCCAGGGCGAAAGTGCTCATGGTGCTCCTGATCCATCGGCGCTGAGCGCCTCGATATGGATGCCGGCCCTACGTGCTGAAGACTGACGTCGTTTAGCAGATAGAACCTTTATAACAGAAATGCAACGGCGCTGTCTATGTCAAGGCGTCTGAGAATACCGTGAGGACAGCGGGAACGCGAGGTCGGTAAAGCGAACTTTTCTCGACGAGCGAGCAGGGTGATCGAAAGCTGGTTTTGCTCGCCGCTGGCCTTGTGAACGCCTCTGAGTCAATGGTTTTCGGGCAGCGATGCGGATTGGGCGACTGGCGGTCTACCGGCTTTGCGAGTTTCAGCAAATTCCGTGAAGTAGGCGTTCAAACATTTGATGGGATTTTGTCCGAAATTGAAAACCACGACCGCTAATTTGCTATGACGCTGCGCACCAGGTCTTTTGACAGGTGCAGGATATACCAGAGTTGTTGGATGTGACCAGTGGTGTTTATGCCGCGGTGTGATCCGATTCCCCGGCCGGTTCGGCATCGATCGCGGCGATCGCACGAGATGTCCGCTCGCGCAGCACGACTGCGGCGATCACCCCGAAGATCACAGCGACAACCAGGGCGATCCAGGAGAAGCGCGTCAGCCAGCGTTCGGCGGCCATGCCCGCGTAGTACACCAACGCCGTCGTACCGCCGGCCCAGCACAGGGCGCCGGAGACGTTCGCGAGCAGAAACCGTGCGTAGCGCATCTTCAACGCGCCGGCCAGCGGCCCGGCGAAGATCCGCAACAGTGCGATGAACCGGCCGAAGAACACCGCACGGGCACCCCAGCGATCGAAGAGTCGCTCGGCGAACGTGACGTGTGCCGGACCGAAATGATTCGGGAAGCGCCGGCCCAGCCGATCGAACAGCGGCAGGCCTAGCCGTCGGCCGATCGCATAGCCGGTCGAGTCACCGATCACCGCCCCGATCACGGCGGCTGCGCCGACGCCGATCGGGTTGACTGCCAACTCGTGTCGAGACGACATCAGTGCGGCGCTGACGAGAACGATCTCACCCGGCAGCGGGATGCCCAGGCTCTCCACACCGACGACGACGCCGACCATGCCGTACACGGCAAGCGGGGGGACCGACTGCAACAGGGCATCCACTGTCATGGCTCAAGGATGCCCGACCCGTTGGCAGCTGCGACGGCGACCAGCCGTCAAGAGATGTGGGACATGATCTGCTTGCGGCGTTTGACTGCCCAATCCTTCATGTCGACTTTGCCCTCGGTGTCGCAGGCCACCATCAGCAGGGCCGCCTCCGGAATGACGGCCATGCCGAACGCGCAGGTCTCACTCTTGCCGGTCATCACCCACTGCAGCACCCCGTCTGCCGGCACCGAGAACTCGCGTATCTGCAAAGGGCCGGACTGGCCCGCGGGTGCCACACCCACGGCGGTCGCGTTGCATGTGGCTACGGCGCCAAAGCCTTTCCACACCACGTCGTGTGGGTTCAGGGCTTTGTCGTAGACGTCAGCGGATTCGGCGTAGATCGCGGACGGCCCGAGTGAGTAACTCGACTCGGCGTGGTCCGTCGAGCCTGCCGGCCGCAGCGGTGAATCTTTGAACAGCAGCGCCGGATCGCACTCCGGCGGCCGCACGCTGGTGAAAAACGTGTTGCCGACCGGCGCTTGTGGAGCGGGCCCCAACGGGGTCTTGTCCCCGTCGCCCAGCAACAGGTCGCGGGCCGCGACCGGTGGGTGTGCAGGCATGGTCGCCGACGTCGACGACTGCGTCGAATGGCCACCCGCGGCGACGGGCTTTCCGGCAACGGGGTTCGTGCAGCCTGTCAGCGTCACGGCCACACCCGTGAGCGCCACCAGAATGTGGCGCCGGGATACGGGTCGGTAAGTCATTCTCGTCGTACCGTATCGCAGGTACCGTTCCCGACATGCAGGAAAACGCGGGCGTTCGGTACGACCGGGGTATGGCGGTACGCCGCGAAGTGCTCGGCGACAGTTATGTCGAACAGGCCGTGGCGAAGACCACCGACTTCACTCGCGACTTTCAGCAGATTGTCACCGAGTTCGCTTGGGGCACAGTGTGGACGCGTCCTGGCCTCGACCGCCGTAGCCGTTCGATGATCACCCTCACCGCGCTGATCGCCGGCGGCCATCACGACGAACTCGCGCTGCATATTCGCGGTGCTCTGCGCAACGGTCTGACCCGCGACGAGATCAAAGAGGTGCTGCTGCAGGCCGCGGTGTACTGCGGCGTGCCGGCTGCCAACTCTGCCTTCCGCGTCGTGCAACGAACGCTTGACGAGGTTGAGGAACAACGTGATTCGTAATGACCGGTCGTCGAGATGAGTGCCGCGCGGGCTGTGGCGATCGCCGTTGTCTTCGTCTGGCTCGGCATGGTGCTGGCCATATCGTTTCTGGAGGCGCCGCTGAAGTTCCGCGCCCCCGGAGTCACACTCCCGATCGGTCTCGGCATCGGCCGGCTGGTGTTTCGCGCGCTCAACACCGTCGAGGTGGTTCTCGCTCTCGCTCTGGTGGCGTCAACGGCAGCAAGTTCGCCTGCGGTCGCGCCCGTGGTAGCGCTGACCATCGCGGTGGTCGTCCTGATCGCGCAGATCGCGGCAGTGCGACCGGTGCTGACCCGTCGTTCCGATCGGGTGCTCGCCGGCCACGACGCGCCGCGCTCGCGCGGACACCTGGTCTATATCGGTCTCGAGGTGATCAAGGTGATCGCGTTGGCCGCCGGCGGAACTCTTCTACTATTGCGCTGACATGACATCCGCCTCGTTGTCGACGCCGTGGTCGCAGGCTATGGGCCTGCGGGTACCTGTCGTCAATGCTCCGATGGGCGGCGTCGCAGGTGGACGCCTGGCCGCCGCGGTGTCGGCCGCCGGGGGACTGGGCATGGTCGGCATGGGCACGGCTGGGTCCACCGCTGCACTGCACACTGAACTACCGCATGTGAGCGGCAGGTTCGGAATCGGCTTGGTGGACTGGGTGATCCGCAAGGAGGACGGCCTGTTCGAGGCCGCGCTGGCGGCGCAGCCCGTGCTGATCTCGGTCAGCTTCGGAACCGACCTATCCTGGGTGAACCGCGTGCATGACGCCGGAATCTCCACTGCCACACAGGTTTACAACAGCGAAGAAGCGCGAAGAGCCGAAGGCGCCGGCATCGACCTGCTGATCGCCCGCGGCAGCGAGGGCGGCGGGCACGGCGAGGCGACCATCGGCACCCTGCCGCTGCTGGCGGCGGTGCTCGACGTCGTGTCGGTGCCGGTGCTCGCAGCCGGCGGCATCGCATCGCCACGAAGCCTCGCAGCCGTACTGGCCGCCGGGGCCAGCGGCGCATGGCTGGGCACCTGCCTGTCCGCGTCGGCGGAGGCCTTGACGAGCGACGCCGGGCGGCGCGCTTTGGTCGCCGCGCGTGAGACCGACACCATCAGCACCCGGGTGTACGACATCGTGCGCCGTCTGCCGTGGGCCGAGCGATTCCCGTCGCGCGTGCTGCGCAACGACTTCGTCGCGCGCTGGAGCGGCCACGAAGACGCCCTGGCCGACGACGCCGACGCCGCGGCTGAACTGAACGCCGCCTACGCCGCCGACGATCGTCCGACCGCACCGGTCGACGCGGGCCAGGGCGTCGGGATGGTCACCGGCGTCGCACCGGTGGGCGAGGTCATCGAAAAGCTTTGCACGGGAGCGCACCAACTGCTCGCCGGCTGGGGTCAGACCGCCCGCAAATAGCGTTTGTTCATCACCCGCTGGAGCAGCACGGTGAACGGGCCGCCGAGTTTGCTCCACCACGTCGCCGGCCGCGAGAATGCAGACACCTCGGCGTAGACGGCGGAGGTGATCGGGTCGTGGCGCACCACGAAACGCTCTTCACCGGATTCGGGATGGCCGGGCAGGGTTCCGTACGCGAATCCACGCACGTGCGGCTCGTCTACGACGTAGACGACCCGGCACGGCGCCTTGATGAAACCCATCATCTTCACCACGACCACGGTGCCCGCGGCGATGACGTCGCTACTGGCCTGCACCCCGAGGCCGGCGCCGCGCTGCATGCCCCAATGCATCACCGCGTCGGCAGCCTGGTCGAAACGAAGCTGACCCATGCCGATGTGGGCCGAGTAACCGATGTGCTTGTAACCCGGCGGCGGTACCGGGGCCGCCGTCGCCCCCACCTCCGGATAGGTGAATGGCAACTGATCAATCGTGTGCAAATCCACCGACTTAGCTTGCCACGCGCACGTGGCCGGTTTTCGCGGGCTGGCGTACGGTCGGCGATGTGACCACCCAAGCCCCCGCTCGCGCGTCCGGAACGTTCACTCTCGGCGGTGATCTCACCGTCAACCGCCTCGGCTACGGCGCAATGCGCCTGACCGGTAAGGGTGTTTGGGGCCCACCGGCCGATCGCGGCGAAGCCGTCCGGGTGCTGCGACGCGCCGTCGACCTCGGCGTCAACTTCATCGACACCGCCAACTCCTACGGCCCGTACGTCGCCGAGGAGATCATCCGGGAGGCGCTGCATCCCTACGACGGCCTGGTCATCGCGACCAAGGCCGGATTGCTGCGCACCGGGCCCGACGTGTGGGTGCCACTGGGCTTTCCCGCCTACCTGCGCCAGGAAGCGGAGCTGAGCTTGCAACGGCTCGGTGTCGACACCATCGACCTGTTCCAGCTGCATCGCATCGACGACAAGTTCCCACTGGAAGACCAGATCGGCGAGCTCGTCAAGCTGCAGGAGGAAGGCAAGATCCGCCACATCGGTCTGTCGGAAGTCAACGTCGACCAACTGCACGCCGCACAAAAGATCACTGAGATCGTGTCGGTGCAGAACCTCTATAACCTGACTAACCGCAGCGCCGAGAAGTTGTTGGACGACGTGACCAAGCAGGGGATCGGCTTCATCCCGTGGTTCCCGCTGGCCGCCGGTCCGCTCGCGGCGCCCGACGGCCCGCTGGCGAAGCTCGGCGCCGAGCATGGTCATGCGACGCCCTCGCAGCTTGCGCTGGCTTGGCTGCTGAAACGCTCACCGGTCGTCCTGCCCATCCCGGGGACCTCGAGCGTGGCCCACCTGGAAGAGAACGTCGCCGCTGCCGAGATCGAACTGAGCGACGACGAGTTCGAGAAGCTGAGCGCACTCGGGGAGAAGAACGCCAACTAGGTCGAGGTCGACGCCGGGCAATACGGTGTTCGGGTGGCACCCCAAGACGCGTGGCATCCCGGCGGTGGTTTCAACCCGCCCGACCCCAGTACCCGAGGCGGACCGGACTACGGCAGGTTCATCGACGGCGTCCGCGCGCTGCAGGACCACGCCCGAGCGGCCGACGCGCCGGACGAGGTGATCACCGAGGCCGCCGACCTGCTGGATAAGGTGTCGGCGCTGCTCACCCCGTTCGACACCGATGAATGGCGGTCCCCGTCGGGCCGCCGGATGGATCTGCCGGTCCGGGGCAACGTCCTGACCGTGCCGATGTCGGCGCACAAGACCGACGACGGCCGCATCCAGGGTTGGGCGCGGTTCGCCCGGTTCCACCTCGGGCGCAACGGGGCCGTGCACGGCGGGTCGGTCGGGATGCTGTTCGACACCGTGCTCGGTCTGACGTCGTCGGTCCTCACCGGTGGCCCCCGGCAACGCACCGCCTATCTGCACATCAACTACCGCCAGATCGTGCCGATCGAAAAGAAGCTGCAGATCGACGCAGCCGTCGATCGGGTCGAGGGCCGCAAGATCTTCATATCCGGCCGGTTGAGCGACGGGGACACCGTGCTGAGCGACGCCGAAGCGCTGTTCGTGCTCCTCAAACCGGGCCAGCCCTAAGGCTGCAACGTTTGGCCACACCCACCCCGATAGCATGGGCGGGTCCGTTTGAACACCCGAAAACCATGGAGACCGCGTCGATGACCGCCCCCGCGCACCCTGTCCTAGCTGCCCCGATCCGGGTGCCCGCCGGGACGACGGCGGCGGCCGCGGTCCGCGAGGCCGGACTGCCGGGCCGCGGCGCCCCCGATGCGATCGTGGTGATCCGCGACGCCGACGGAAAACTGCGTGACCTGAGTTGGACACCCGACGCCGACGCGGACGTCACCCCGGTGTCGGCCGACACCGACGACGGGCGCACCGTCATCCGGCATTCGGCCGCCCACGTGCTGGCCCAGGCGGTCCAAGACCTCTTCCCGGACGCCAAGCTCGGCATCGGCCCGCCGATCACCGACGGCTTCTACTACGACTTCGACGTCGCCGAGCCGTTCACGCCGGAAAACCTCGAGGCGCTGGAAAAGCGGATGCGTCAGATCGTCAAGGAAGGTCAGCTTTTCGACCGGCGGGTCTACGAATCCAAAGATCAGGCCCGCACCGAATTGGCCAGTGAGCCTTACAAACTCGAGCTCGTCGACGACAAGTCCGGAGACGCCGACATCATGGAGGTCGGCGGCGACGAACTCACCGCCTACGACAACCTCAATCCCCGTTCCCGCGAACGTGTTTGGGGTGATCTGTGCCGCGGGCCGCACATCCCCACCACCAAGCACATCCCGGCGTTCAAGCTGACCCGTAGTTCGGCGGCGTACTGGCGGGGCGATCAGAGCAACGCCAGCCTGCAACGCATCTACGGCACCGCGTGGGAATCCCAAGAGGCGCTGGACCGGCATCTGGAATTGCTGGAAGAAGCACAGCGCCGCGACCATCGCAAGCTCGGCGTCGAGCTCGACCTGTTCAGCTTCCCCGACGAAATCGGTTCGGGGCTGGCGGTTTTCCACCCCAAGGGTGGGATCATCCGTCGTGAGCTCGAAGAGTACTCGCGGCGCAAGCACGAGCAGGCCGGCTACGAGTTCGTCAACACCCCGCACATCACCAAAGAGCAGCTGTACGTCACCTCGGGCCACCTGGAGTGGTACGCCGAGGGCATGTATCCGCCGATGCATCTCGATGCCGAATTCAACCAAGACGGCACGGTGCGCAAACCCGGCCAGGACTACTACCTCAAGCCGATGAACTGCCCCATGCACCATCTGATTTACCGGTCGCGGGGGCGGTCGTATCGCGAGCTTCCGTTGCGGCTCTTCGAATTCGGCAGCGTCTACCGGTACGAGAAGTCCGGCGTGATCCACGGTCTGACCCGGGTGCGCGGGATGACCCAGGACGACGCGCACATCTACTGCACGCGCGAGCAGATGCGCGACGAACTGACCTCCGTACTGCGATTCGTGCTCGACCTGCTGGCCGACTACGGCCTCAACGATTACTACCTGGAGCTGTCCACCAAGGACCCCGACAAATACGTGGGTTCCGACGAGGTCTGGGAAGAGGCGACCGAAATCTTGCGGGAGGTCGGCGAGGCTTCCGGTTTGGAACTGGTGCCCGACCCGGGCGGTGCGGCCTTCTACGGGCCGAAGATCTCGGTACAGGTCAAGGACGCGCTTGGCCGCAGTTGGCAGATGTCCACACTGCAGGTCGATTTCAACATGCCCGACCGCTTCGAGCTGGAATACACCGCCGCCGACGGTTCGCGGCAGCGGCCGGTGCTGATCCACCGGGCGCTGTTCGGGTCGATCGAGCGGTTCTTCGGCATTCTCACCGAGCACTACGCCGGGGCTTTCCCAGCCTGGTTGGCACCGGTTCAGGTAGTCGGCATTCCCGTCGCCGATGCTCACGTTGCATACCTGGAAGATGTTGCCGCGCAGCTGAAGTTGCATGGAATCCGAGTCGATGTGGACGCCAGCGACGACCGGATGGCCAAGAAGATCGTCAACCACACCAACCAGCGGGTGCCGTTCATGTTGCTGGCCGGCGATCGTGACGTCGAAGCCGGCGCGGTCAGTTTCCGATTCGGCGACCGCACGCAGATCAACGGAGTTCCTCGTGACGAGGCAGTAGCCGTCATCAAGCAGTGGATCGCTGACCGTCAAAACGATGTTCCCACTGCCGATTTGGTCAAGGTGAGCACCCGTGGCTGAGGACGACTCGATCGTCGACCGGGGCGCCGGTGATTCCGACCACCTGCAGCGGCTGTGGACGCCCTACCGGATGAGCTACCTGGCCGAGGGCCCGCTGAAGCAGGACAAAGACCACCAGTCCCAGCCGTTCACTGACATCCCACAGTTGTCCGACGAGGACGGTCTGGTGGTGGCCCGCGGCGAACTGGTCTACGCCGTGCTCAACCTCTACCCGTACAACCCCGGGCATTTGATGGTGGTGCCCTATCGCCGGCTCTCTGAACTCGAAGACCTGACCGAGTCGGAAAGCAGCGAGCTGATGGCCTTCATCCAGAAGGCAATTCGGGTCATCAAGAACGTGTCGCGACCGCACGGCTTCAATGTCGGGGTCAACCTCGGCCACTCGGCGGGCGGCTCGCTGGCCGAGCACCTGCACGTGCATGTCGTGCCGCGGTGGGGCGGCGACGCCAACTTCATCACGATCATCGGTGACTCCAAGGTCATCCCGCAGCTGCTGCGAGATACCCGCCAACTGCTGGCCACGGAGTGGGAAAAGCAGTCGTGAGCAAGCTGTTATCGCGCGAGGGAGTCGCCCGAGTCACCAGACCGGTGGCCCGGGCCTTCCTGCATGCAGGCTTCACCGCTGACGCGGTCACCATCATTGCGACCGCTGCCGCGGTGCTGGCCGCACTGACGCTGTTCCCGATCGGTCAACTTTTCGCCGGCGCTGCGGTGATCACTTTCTTCGTCTTGTTCGACACCGTGGACGGCGCAATGGCGCGAGAGAGTGGCGGTGGCACCCGATTTGGCGCCGTGCTCGATGCCACCTGCGATCGCATCAGTGACGGTGCGGTGTTCTGCGGGCTGGCGTGGTGGGCGGCCTTCGGCCTGGGCAGCCGGGCGCTGGTAGTGGCGACGTTGATCTGTCTGGTCACCTCGCAGGTCATCTCCTACATCAAGGCGCGCGCCGAAGCCAGTGGACTGCGCGGTGACGGCGGGCTCATCGAACGCCCGGAGCGGTTGATCATTGTGCTCGTCGGTGCGGGATTGTCGGACCTGCCGTTCTTTCCATTGCCGCCGGTACTGCCCATCGCGATGTGGCTGTTGGCGGTGGCCAGTGTGATCACCTGCGCTCAGCGGTTGCACACCGTGCGGCGCTCGCCAGCCGCCGCGACTCCGCTGCCGCCCGCCGGTGAGCCGGATCAGCCGGGAGAGAGCGAGCCGTGATCGTGCCGGCCGGTCTGAAACTGCCGAGCCTGAAACTTCCTGGTATGGGCGAGCTTTCGGTGGGTGGCCTGATGACCGACTGGGGCTATGCGACCGGATGGCGGATGGTGCGGGCGATGCCGGAATTCGCCGCGCGCAACGTCTTTGACGCCGGTGCGCTCTACGCGTCGCGAGGTGGGGGACCGGACCAGCTACGCAAGAACCTCGCACGTGTCATCGGCGTCGCGCCGAAAGAGGTCCCGGGCAGCCTGATCCGCGCGTCGCTGGAGTCCTATGCGCGCTATTGGCGGGAGGCGTTCCGGCTGCCGGCGATGGATCACCGCGCGCTCGGCGAGCGGCTGGCCGAACTGGTCGAAGGGGACGAGCATCTCGACGCGGCGCTGGCAGGCGGCCGCGGTGCCGTCATGGCGTTGCCGCACAGCGGAAACTGGGACATGGCCGGGGTATGGATGGTCCAGACGCACGGCAGATTCACCACCGTCGCTGAACGGCTCAAACCCGACTCGCTGTATCGGCGGTTCATCGAATACCGGGAAAGCCTTGGCTTCGAGGTGATTCCGCTGTCCGGCGGCGAGCAACCACCGTTCCCATTGCTCAGCGAGCGCTTGCTGGACAACAAGCTGGTGTGTCTGATGGCCGAGCGCGACCTCAGCCGCACCGGAGTCCAGGTCGACTTCTTCGGCGAGCCGACCAGAATGCCGGCCGGCTCGGCGAAGCTGGCGATCGAAACCGGAGCGGCACTGCTGCCCGTGCACTGCTGGTACGACGGCGCCGACTGCCGCATCACCTTCAGCCCGCCCCTGGACTGCTCGAGCCGTGACGTCGGCGTCGTCACCCAGGCACTGGCCGACGTCTTCGCACGCAACATTGCCGCGCATCCCGCCGACTGGCACATGCTCCAGCCGCAATGGCTCGCGGATCTGTCCGCAGAGCGCCGGGCCCGACTGGCGGGCACCTGATGCGCATCGGGATGGTGTGTCCGTACTCCTTCGACGTGCCCGGTGGTGTGCAGTCGCACGTCCTGCAACTCGCCGAGGTGATGCGCGCCCGCGGTCAAGACGTCAGCGTGCTGGCGCCGTCATCACCACATGTGTCGTTGCCGGAGTACGTCGTTTCCGCCGGCCGGGCTGTGCCGATTCCTTATAACGGCTCGGTGGCTCGGGTGCAGCTCAGCCCGAACGTCCACGGCAAGGTCAGGCGCTGGCTGACCGAGGGCGAGTTCGACGTGCTGCATCTGCACGAACCGAACGCGCCCAGCCTGGCGTTATGGGCGCTGCGGATCGCTGAGGGGCCGATTGTGGCCACGTTCCATACCTCGACCACGAAATCGCTGTCGCTGTCGGTGTTTCAAGGTTTACTGCGCCCGTTGAACGAGAAGATCGTCGGTCGAATCGCGGTGTCGGACTTGGCTCGACGCTGGCAGATGGAAGCGCTCGGTTCGGACGCGGTGGAGATACCCAACGGGGTTGACGTGGCGGCATACGAGTCGGCGCCGCTGCTGCCCGGTTATCCGCGGCCCGGCAAGACAGTTCTGTTCCTGGGCCGCTACGACGAACCACGCAAAGGCATGGCCGTGCTGATCGACGCGCTGCCCGCCCTCGTCGAGCGTTTCCCGGGACTGCAGGTGCTGATCGTCGGCCGCGGCAACGAGGACGAATTACGCGACAAGGTCGGCGGAATGGGCGGTCACCTGCGTTTCCTGGGCCAAGTCGACGACGCGGCCAAGGCGTCGGCATTACGCAGTGCCGACGTCTACTGCGCCCCGCACACCGGAGGGGAGAGCTTCGGCATCGTTCTCGTCGAGGCGATGGCCGCCGGCACTCCGGTGGTGGCCAGCGACCTGCGGGCGTTCCGTCAGGTGCTGCGTGACGGGGCGGCCGGGCGGCTGGTGGCTGTCGATGACGGCGCAGCGCTGGCCGACGGCCTGATCGCGGTGCTGGAGGACGCGTCGCTGGCCAAGCGCTACGCCGCGGCCGGCTCCGAAGCCGTGCAGCGCTACGACTGGTCGGTGGTGGCCAGCCAGATCATGCGGGTCTACGAGACCGTCGCCGTCGCCGGTAACAAGGTCGAGGCGGCGAGCTGATGACATGGACAGCCGCGGCGATTGCGCTGGTCGTCGCGCTGGTGGTGGTCCTGCTCGGGTTCGCCACGTGGGGGTATCGCACGGCGCACCGACTCGACCGCTTGCACGTGCGCTTCGACCTGTCCTGGCAGGCGCTGGATGCTGCGCTGGGCCGGCGCGCGGTGGTGGCGCGCGCCGTGGCGACGGACGCGTTCAGCGGCGCCGAAGCGAAGGACCTGGTGGGGTTGGCCGACGCCGCCGAACGGGCTCCCCGGCAGGCCCGCGAGGCGTGCGAGAACGCGCTGTCGGCCGCGCTGGCCATGGTCGATCCCGGGTCGGTGCCCGCGGGCCTGATCGCCGAGCTCGCCGACGTCGAGACCCGGGTGCTGCTGGCCCGCCGTTTCCACAACGACGCGGTCCGCGACACGCTCGCGTTGCGCGAGCGGCGTCTGGTCCGGCTGTTTCGGTTGGCCGGAACAGCCGTGCTGCCAAGCTATTTCGAGATCGCTGAGCGATCGCAGGCACCGCAGCACGATGATTACCCCGGTGCCGCCCGCCGCACGTCGGCGCGAGTGGTGCTGCTCGACGAAACCGGCGCGGTGTTGCTGTTGTGCGGTTCGGACCCGGCCGCGTCCGGCAAAGCAGGGACGTCAGCGCCGCGATGGTGGTTCACTGTGGGCGGTCAGGTCGGTGACGGTGAGCCGCTGGCCCAGGCGGCTGCTCGAGAGCTGGCTGAGGAGACCGGCTTACGGGTCGACGCTGCCGCGATGATCGGACCGATCTGGCGGCGCGATGCGGTGTTCGACTTCAACGGCGCCGCGATCGACAGCGAAGAGTTCTTCTTTGTTCACCGCACCCAGCGGTTCGAGCCGTCCGCCGCGGGCCGTACCGAATTGGAGAACCGCTACATCCACGGCCACCGCTGGTGTGCCGCTGCCGATATCGCGAGCCTCGCCGCCGCGGGGGAGACGGTGTATCCGCTGCAGCTGTCCGAACTGCTCACTGAGGCAGTCGCCGTTGCGGGGTCGCCGGCTCGGGCCGGCCAGCTGCAGGCAATCCGCTAAGACCCCTGGTGCGCTCACTAGTGAGTGAGGTCACATAGCCAAGCTGTTGTACTGAGTAGACCTGTCTGTCTAATCTCTAGTCATTAGACAGACAGGTCTACTTAAATCTTCGAGGAGGGTCATCATGACCAAGAACACCACTGACAAGCAGGACCGCGTTGCGTTGGTGACAGGCGCTACGTCGGGAATCGGCCAAGCGGTCGCATTCGCGCTGGCCGAACAGGGCTACGAGGTGATCGTGCACGGCCGCGACATCGTCCGCGGCGCCGAGACCGTCAAAGCCATCGAGGATCGTGGCGGGCGGGCCCGCTTCGTCGCCGCTGATCTGGCCGAATCGGGTGCCGCAGCCGGGCTGGCCGCCGCAGCAGGCCCAGTCGATGTCCTGGTGAACAATGCCGGCTTCGCCTGGTTCGGCCCGACCGATCAGTTGGACGAGGCCACCTTCGACGAGATGTTCGCCGCCAACGTGCGCAGTGCCTACCAATTGGTCGCGGCCGTGGCGCCTGGCATGGCTGAGCGCGGTCGCGGCAGCATCGTCAGCGTGGACAGCATGGCCGGCCACGTCGGCTTGTCGGGCTCGGCCGCCTACGGCGCGACCAAAGCGGCGTTGACGACCATGAGCCGGGCATGGGCCGCCGAGTACAGCCCGTCGGGTGTGCGGGTCAACACCGTCGCGCCCGGGCCGGTCTACACCAACGCCGCCAAGGAGGACTTCTTCAACGCGCTGGGCGCAACCACCTTGCTGGGCCGGGTCGCACAGCCGGCAGAAATCGCCGAGGTAGTCGCATTCCTCGCATCCGACAAGGCGAGCTACATCACCGGCGCGCTGATCCCCGTCGACGGCGGACGTACGGCAATCTGAGCTTGGAAAGGGACCCGATCATGACCGATGCATATGTGCCCAGCGCGGCCGACTCTGTCGCCGACCAGGTGGCTCGCTACGAAGCCAGCGATGGCGCCGACGGCGGAACCCTGGAAGGCAAGCCGGTGGTCATCCTGACGGCGACCGGCGCCCGTACCGGCGCGATACGCAAGACCCCGCTCATGCGTATTCCCAACGGCGACAGCTTCATTGTGGTGGCGTCAGCGGCCGGCTCAACCACTCACCCCGGGTGGTACCGCAACGTCACCGCGCATCCGCACGTCTGGGTGCAAGACGGGGCGACCAAGCGGCGATTGCGGGCGCGTGAAGTGCACGGCGAGGAGAAAACTCGGATGTGGTCGATCGCGGAGCAATACTGGCCGCACTTCCCGGAGTATCGGGCCAAGGCCGGAGCGCGCGAGATCCCCGTCGTCATGCTGGAACCGGTCGAGGGTGAACAGCCATGACGACGGACACCAAGCAGTCCGCCCGTGAGCGGCTGCTGGCCGCTGCAACCGAACTCTTCTACGCCGAAGGGGTGCAGACGGTCGGGATCGACCGGGTCATCGAGCGCGCGGGTGTAGCGAAGGCGTCGCTGTACAACACGTTCGGCAGCAAGGAGAACCTGGTCCAGGCCTACCTCGAGGGCCGCCACCGGGCGACCGTGGACTTGCTGCGCCGCACCGTCGAACGTCATAGCGACCCAAGAGAACGTGTGTTGGCGGTGTTCGACGCGCAGGCCGAGGTGTTCGCCGATCCGAATTTTCACGGATGCGCCTTCATCACGGCAAGCGCCGAAGCGCCTGATGGCGGTCTGATCGAGCGTGCAGTCGACGACTTCCGCGCCGAAATGCGGGGCCTGTTGACCGACCTGGCCCGCGACGCCGGCGCAGCCGAACCCGCCGTGTTGGGGCGGCAGCTGCAAATGCTGTACGACGGTTGCGGGCTGGCTGCTCAGATGGATCGCGATCCGGATGTCGCGGCCCAGGCGAGAGCCGCTGCGGCGCTGCTACTCGACGCCGCCACCCGCTGACGGTCCCGCTCGGCTGCCGGAGAGAAATTGGCTGGTGGCCGACCACTAGACTGGTAGCGATATTCGGGCCATCAGACACCAACGATCGAGGTTAGCAGTGGAAAGCGCTCAGCCGAATGGCGTAAACGGCACCGCGCGGACTGGAACCGCGCGGGTCAAGCGCGGCATGGCCGAGATGCTCAAAGGCGGCGTCATCATGGACGTCGTCACGCCTGAGCAGGCCCGCATCGCCGAAGGTGCCGGCGCCGTCGCGGTGATGGCGCTGGAGCGAGTGCCTGCCGACATCCGCGCCCAGGGCGGGGTGTCGCGGATGAGTGACCCCGACATGATCGAGGGCATCAAAGACGCGGTCACCATCCCGGTGATGGCGAAGGCCCGGATCGGTCACTTTGTCGAGGCGCAGATCCTGCAGAGCCTCGGTGTGGACTACGTCGACGAGTCCGAGGTGTTGACCCCGGCCGATTACACCCACCACATCGACAAGTGGAAGTTCACCGTGCCGTTCGTCTGCGGTGCGACGAATCTGGGCGAGGCCCTGCGTCGCATCAACGAGGGTGCGGCGATGATCCGCTCGAAGGGCGAGGCGGGCACCGGCGACGTGTCCAACGCGACCACGCACATGCGCGCCATCGGGGGAGAGATCCGTCGACTGGGGTCGTTGTCGGACGACGAGTTGTACGTGGCGGCAAAGGAACTCGTGGCGCCCTACGACCTCGTGGTCGACGTTGCCAGAGCGGGCAAGCTGCCGGTCACCTTGTTCACCGCGGGCGGTATCGCCACCCCGGCCGATGCGGCGATGATGATGCAGCTCGGCGCCGAGGGCGTGTTCGTCGGGTCGGGAATCTTCAAGTCCGGGGATCCGGCGCAACGCGCAGCGGCGATCGTCAAGGCCACCACATTCTTCGATGACCCCGATGTTCTTGCCAAGGTGTCGCGCGGCCTGGGTGAGGCGATGGTGGGCATCAACGTCGAGCAGGTGCCGGAGCCGCATCGTCTGGCCCAGCGCGGCTGGTAAAAACAGTCCGTGTCGATCGAAAAGATCCTCGATCTCGAGCAGCTCGAGGTCAATATCTACCGGGGCAGCGTGTTCAGCCCGGAACAGGGCAACTTTCAGCGCACGTTCGGTGGTCAGGTTGCCGGTCAATCACTGGTGTCCGCAGTGCGCACGGTCGACCCGCACTTCCTGGTGCACTCGCTGCACGGCTACTTCATCCGGCCCGGCGATTCCTCGGCGCCAACGATTTTCATCGTCGAGCGGCTGCGCGACGGTGGTTCGTTCTGCACTCGCCGGGTCAACGCGATCCAGCACGGCAAGACGATCTTCTCCATGTCGGCCTCCTTTCAGACCGACCAGGACGGCGTCCACCATCAGGACGTGATGCCCTCGGCGCCACCACCGGACGACCTGCCGGGACTGAAGTCGATGAAGGTGTTCGACGACGCCGGGTTCAAGCAGTTCGCGGAATGGGACATCCGCATCGTGCCCCGCGACCAACTGCAGACACTGCCGGGCAAGGCCGCCCAGCAGCAGGTGTGGTTCCGGCACCGCGACCCGTTGCCCGACGATCCGGTGCTGCACATCTGCGCGCTGGCCTACATGAGCGATCTCACCCTGCTGGGGTCGGCGCAAGTCACCCATCTCGACGAGCGTGAACACTTACAGGTCGCCTCACTGGATCACGCGATGTGGTTCATGCGGGTATTCCGCGCCGACGAGTGGCTGCTCTACGACCAGTCCTCGCCATCGGCGTGCGGCGGTCGCTCGCTGTGCCAGGGCAAGATCTTCAACCAGCACGGTGAAATGGTCGCCGCCGTGATGCAGGAGGGGCTGACTCGCTTCCCGAGCGTGCAGCGGCCGTCGCAACAGTGAGCGCCGCGCGCATCGGGGTATTGGCACTGCAGGGCGACGTGCGGGAGCACCTGGCCGCACTGCGGGACTGCGGCACCGAATCGATGCCCGTGCGCCGCCGCAGCGAACTCGACGCCGTCGACGGCCTCGTGCTTCCCGGCGGGGAGTCCACCACGATCAGCCATCTGTTGCGCGAGGGCGGCCTGCTCGAGCCGCTGCGTGCCCGACTCGCCGACGGACTTCCCGCCTACGGCGCCTGCGCCGGCATGATCCTGCTGGCCAGCGAAATCCTCGATGCCGGCACCGACGGTCGTGAAGCTCTGCCGCTCGCTGGTATCGATATCACCGTGCGGCGCAATGCTTTTGGACGCCAAGTCGACTCCTTTGAGGGTGACGTCGCGTTTTCCGGCTTCGGCGAGCCGGTGCACGGGATCTTCATCCGCGCTCCGTGGGTCGAGCGGGTCGGCGACGATGTTCAGGTGCTGGCATCGGCGGCAGGCCATCCTGTCGCGGTCCGCCAGGGAGGTGTGCTGGCCACGTCGTTTCATCCGGAGATCACCAGCGACCGTCGCGTGCATCGACTGTTCGTCGACATGGTCACCGGGGCGGCGTAACGCGCGCGGTCAGCCGGGAGCAGGCAACGCCCACCGGATACCGCCGACCAGGACGCGCCCGACGCTGCGGACGACGGTGAGTTCCACCGGCGGAAAGTACGGCAGCAGCAATGGTATCCGTGCCCACAGCGGCAGCATTGCGACCGCGGTTGCGGTCAGTACGCCATAGGGGGCGCGCGCCGCCAACGGCAGTGGCGGCGTCAGGACGAGAAACCGGGCTGCATCCCGGGCCGCGGATGTTCCGCGCAGTTCCGGCCGAAACGCCGAAAGCCGCTCCGCCAGTTCACGTTCAGTGCGCGGCGGGTCAAGCACGCCGAGCCGGCTCGCGATCTCGGCCATGTCCGCGACGTATGCGTCCCGGCCGGCTTGATCCAGCGCGGCGGCGCCGTACAACTGGTGGGCTCGCAGGAAGCTGTCGGCTTCCGCGATGTGCACCCACTCCAACAGGTGCGGATCGGTGGCGGTGTACGACCGCCCGTCAGCAGCGGTCCCGTGCACCCGCCGATGAATTCCGCGGACCCGGTCGACGGCACGCTGCGCGTCGACCGCGGACCCGAACGTCGTCTCGGCCAGGAAGGTGCTGGTGCGCTGTAGGCGTCCCCACGGATCGTCGCGATAGTTGGAATGCTGCGCGACTCCGGCCATCGCCAACGGATGCAGCGACTGCAGCAGCAAAGCCCGCAATCCGCCGACGAACATCGAGGCGTCGGCGTGCACGCGACGGATCGGTCGGTCATCGGCGAACCACCGCGGACCCGGAGTGTGGTGGATGCGTTCCCGCTCCGCAGGACCGTCGGGCCCAGCGACCATTTCGAACAGGCTGCTGCCCAATGCGTCCCGTGCCGCCTTTAGCGGGCTTTTCGCCGTCACCGTCTCCACGGTAATGCAGCGTTTGAAGTACGGTCCTGCGGTTAACTGATACCCATCATTCCGGCTCAGAAAGGTCAACGATGAAGCGAACTGTAGCCGCCGCGGTCGCGATCGCCGCGCTGTCGATCAGCGGTTGCTCTGCCTCACAGGTCGTCAACACCGGCGGCGGCACCAAGTGCAAAGACTTTGTGACGCAAGACGAGCAGAAGCAAGAATCCGAGGTCACCAAGATGCTCAAGGACGCAAACGGGTCTGATCCGAGCAACTTGGAGCTTCGCGCCTCGCGCAGGTCCGCGTTGATGTACTGCCAAACGCTCGGCAAACCAGACAACCCGATCTCTAATGCACCGCACCGGTGAGCATGGGCTCCGCTGACCCCGCGGCGACCGGCGAGTTCGACGGACCCGTTCACACCTGGCGCGAGATTCCGGGCTGGTTTCAGTGGCGCCGCCATCAAGAGGAAGCCGTGTCGCACTTTGCTGACGGAAGCCGGTTCGTCGAGGTGGGCTGCTATCTGGGCCGCAGCATCTGTTCATTGGGCGAAGTGGTCAGCGAGGCAGGGCGCGACATCAGGATCGTCGGCGTCGACACTGCCAGGGGCAGCGGCCCCGAAGGTAGCGCCGAACACGACGCACACGGGTCGGCGGTCGACCACGGCGGTGGAACCTTCGCAGGTCTGTTGCACCGCAACATCATCGACTGCGGCCTTGTCGACGCCATCCAGTTGATCATCAGCGACTCGGTGGCCGCCGCAGACTTCTTCGCCGACGGATCGCTGGCGTGGGTGCACATCGACGCCCGCCACGACTACGACAGTGTCGTCGCCGATATCAACGCGTGGGAGCCCAAGGTGAGGCCGGGCGGCTGGCTGTCCGGCGACGACTACCAGGCGGACTGGTGGCCCGGGGTGGTCAACGCCGTCAGCGACACGCTGCCTGACGCGACCTCGTGGGAGTCGATGCAGTGGCGGTGGGTCAAGCCTCGGTAACCGGGTAGTCCGGCAACCGAATGCCCTCAGCGGCGACGCCGCCGAACCGCCTGCCGACGCGCTCCATGCCGGCGCGGGCGACCGGGCTCGCAATCGCGCGGGCGCCGGCGTGCAGCACGCGGATTCCGGCGCGGGTGCGAGGGCTTGCTCGCCGGAGCACCGCGGGCCGGACGTTTTGCGCTGCCGCGACGTGCGGCCGCATGAATTGCTCGTATCTGGCGAGCGCGGTGTGTACGTCGTCGGTGCGAGACAGCTCGCCGGCCAGCACGTAGGCCGCAATCAACGCCAGGCTGGTGCCGCCCCCGCCGACCGGCGACGGGCAGAATGCGGCGTCGCCGAGCAAGGCGACACGGCCCGCACTCCACCGCGGCGCGCGCACCTGCCCGATGGCATCGAAGTACATCGGCGCGTCGTCGAGCTGGGGGAGGATGCGCGGGGCGGCCCCACCGGCATCGGCGAAAGTCTTTCGCAGGACTGCGATCTGGTCCTTGCGATCGAGATCTTCGAGGCCGCGCACGTTCGACAGGAATGACACCATGGCGCGGGTACTGCCGAGATTGTCCGGCCGCAGGTGGATCGCGCGGGAATCCGGAATGTGCTGCCAATTCCACCAACGGTCGTCGGACTCCTGACGGGGGATGGTCAGGTAGGCGATGTACATCCCCAGATCGGTGACCTTGACCGGCATCACCATGTCGCGGGTGCGCGACCGTAGGCCTTCGGCGATGACGACAAGATCGCTCTCGATCGATGTGCCGTCATCGAGCACAACGGTGACGTGGTCGCCGTGGTCGGTGAGTTCTGTGATCTGGGTGTTGAAGCGGTAGTCGGTGCTGTCGCGGGTGTGCTCGATCAAGATGCGAGACAGCTCGCCGCGCAGGATCTCCAGTTCGGCGGTGGGGCCGCTGACACCGGAGCCGTTCATCGGAAACGACGCGGCCGCCGACCCGTCGTCGTTGACGAAGCGCATGCCCACTTCGGTGGTGTTGGCGGCGCGGATGTCGTCGTCGATGCCCATCCTGCGGGCGACTTCACGGGCCGCGCCGCGCACATCGATGTTGTGTCCCTCGTCGCGGCGTTCGGCGAACCGCTCGACGACCGTGGTCTGCCAGCCCCGCGCGGCGAGCTGGTGGGCGAGCGCGGGACCGGCAATGCCGGCACCGGAGATCAGCGCACGACGATGGTTCATCAGGTGTAGATAGCACCTTTGATGAACGCCGAAACCCTTGGGCGCCGAGACTCCCTAGGATTGGTTCGCATGCGAAGTCACCGCGAGCGGATGCTGGCCGGTGAGCCGTACCTGGCGAGCGACCCTGATCTGGTCGCGAGCCGGCAAGCATGTCAGCGCCTATTGAGCCGGTTCAACTCCGTGGATGACATCGAAGGGCGACAGCAACTGCTGCGCGACCTACTCGCATCGCTCGGGGACGGCACGGAGATCCTGCCGCGATTCCTCTGCGACTACGGCACCCAGATCAGCATCGGCGCCAACACTTTCGTGAACTACGACGCGATTCTGCTGGACTGCGCGCCCATCGTGATCGGCGATCACGTCTCGATCGGTCCGCGCGCGCAGTTCCTCACGGCGCTGCATCCCATCGATGACCACGACGCCCGCCGCAACGGCTGGGAGTCGGCGTCGCCGATCACCGTCGGCGACAACGTCTGGCTGGGCGGGGGAGTCATCGTGTGTGCCGGCGTGACCGTCGGAGATAACACCGTCATCGGCGCAGGCAGCATCGTCACGCGGGACGTACCCGACCATGTGCTGGCGTTTGGAAGCCCGTGCCGGGTCGTCAGGGATATCGCTTAGTCGGCTCCACGTAGACTCGCCAAGCAAACTTTTGACAGCAGCAGAAGAGGTAGCAAGTAGATGAGCGGCCATTCCAAGTGGGCCACCACCAAGCACCAGAAGGCCGTCAAAGATGCGCGCCGCGGCAAAGAGTTCGCTCGGCTCATCAAGAACATCGAGGTAGCCGCCCGCACCGGTGGTGGCGATCCGGCGGGAAACCCGACGCTGTACGACGCCATTCAGAAGGCCAAAAAGACCTCGGTGCCCAACGACAACATCGAGCGCGCGCGCAAGCGCGGCGCGGGTGAGGAAGCCGGCGGCGCCGACTGGCAGACGATCATGTACGAGGGCTACGGACCCAACGGGGTCGCCGTCCTTATCGAATGCCTGACTGACAACCGCAACCGCGCGGCCGGCGAGGTGCGGGTCGCGATGACGCGGAACGGCGGCAACATGGCTGACCCCGGGTCGGTGTCCTACCTGTTCTCCCGCAAGGGCGTGGTGACACTGGAAAAGAACGGCCTGACCGAGGACGACGTGCTGACTGCCGTGCTGGAGGCAGGTGCCGAGGATGTCAGCGACCTGGGGGAGAGTTTCGAGATCGTCTCTGAGCCAACCGATTTGGTGGCGGTTCGGACCGCGCTGCAGGGAGCTGGCATCGACTACGATTCCGCGGAGGCCAGTTTCCAGCCGTCGGTGAGTGTGCCCGTTGACGTCGACGGTGCCCGCAAGGTGTTCAAACTCGTTGACGCACTTGAAGACAGCGACGACGTGCAGAACGTCTGGACCAACGTCGACTTATCCGATGACGTGCTGGCCGCCCTCGACGACGAGTAACTAGTCATTTTTGGAGCCGAGATCGACGTCAGCGGCGTCGATCTCGGCATCGCCGTGCTACGGCTTGTTGGCGCCGGGGCTCCCGGGCGTGCCGGCGGTGTTGCCGGTGCCGGCCGTGCCGTTGCCGCCGTTGCCTCCCGTCGCCCCGGTGCCGTTGCCGCCGCTGCCGCCGCTTCCGCCCGCGCCGGTGCCGCTAGTGCTCCCGGCACCGCCGGCCCCGCCGCTGCCGCCGACGCCAGCAGTAGTGCCCGTCGTAATGCCGTTTCCGCCAGTCGCGCCGGCGCCGCCGTTGGCACCTGATGTGGTTCCGCTGGCGCCGCCGGTTCCACCCGCACCACCGGTAGCGTTCGCGCTGCCGCCGTTGATGGTGCCGTCGCCGCCGGTACCGCCTTGGCCGCCGAGGGCGCCGGGCGTGCTGCCGCTCCCGCCGGCGCCGCCGGCGCCGCCGGTCGCGGTGCCCGACGAGGTGGCGCTGTGTGCTGTGCCGGTTCCTGTCGCCTCCGACAGGCCCGTTCCACCACTGCCACCGTCGGCGCCGTCGGCACCGGTTCCACTCACGCCGCCCGCTCCGCCAAGGGCTGTGCCCTTGGCGTCGCCGCCGGTGGAGCCGCTGATCGTGCCGCCGCCGCCGTCGCCGCCGTCATGCCCGGCGGCGCCGATGCCGCCGGCCCCTCCGGTCGCGGTGCCCGTCGCCGTGCCGTTCGCTCCGATCGCGGTGACCTGGCCCTCGCCGCCGGTGCCGCCCTGGCCGCCGGTAGTGCCCACGCCACCAGCGCCGCCGTTGGCGTGGGCACTGGTGATCGCGCCACCGGTGGTCGCGTTGATGCTTCCTGCGCCGCCGTCGCCGCCGACGCCGAGGCTCGTGCCACCGGCCCCGCCCGCACCGCCAACTGCGGCGCTGCTCGCCACGGAGTCGCCGCTGGCGGGCGCGTCGACGGAAGCCAGGCCGCCGGTGCCGCCAACACCGCCCGCTGCGGTGGCGCTACCGGCCCCGCCGGCGCCGCCGATGCCGCCGGTCGCGGTGCTGCTGCTGATGGTGCCGGCAGACCCGGCTTCACCGATGGCTAGCGCCGCCGCCCACGCCGCCGGCCCCGCCCGCGCTGCCTGCCGCGGTGGCGGTGCCGGCCGTGCCTGCACTACCCGCACCGCCGGCACCGCCGAGGGCGGTGTTGCTGGTGCCCGCGAGGTTCACCGCATCACCGCCGGCGCCGCCGTCACCGCCGGCGCCGCCAGATCACCGGTCACGCGTCGTTGGGGCGCGGTGCCGGTGGCCACGCCGGCGCGCCACCGGCGCCGCCCCCACCGCCGGCCCCGCCGGTGGCCTTGTCGCCGCTGATCGTCGTGGCGTCGGCCGTCGTCGTACCGTTGCCGCCGGCGCCGCCGTCACCGGCGGTGCCAGTGGCACCAGTCCCGGCGGCAGGGGTCCCGCTGGGAGCGGTCCCACTGGCGCCGCCCGCGCCGCCGATGCCGCTGCTACCGGTGGAGCTACCGTTGTCCGTCGCCGAGACGGTGCCGTCGCCGCCCGCGCCGCCGGTCGCGCCGCTGGCCACACCAGCGCCGCCGACCCCACCGGTCGCGGTGCCGCTGGAGATCGCGCCGCCGCTGGCGGCGGAGCCGTTGGCGCTGCCGGCCGACAGCAAACCTTCGCCGCCCTCCCCGCCGGAGCCGCCGTTACTCGCACTGCCACCGGCGCCGCCGGTGGCGGTGCCAGTGGCGACGCCGGTGTGACCCTCGCCGCTGACGCCGGTGATGGTGCCGTCGCCGCCAGCGCCGCCCGTGCTGGCCACACCGGCGCTGCTCGCACCGGTTGCCGTGCCGCCGGCACCGCCGGTAGCCGTGCCGATCGCGGAACCAGGCGCGGAGCCATCGGGAGAGCCTCCCATGATGCTGCCTATGCCGCCTGCGCCACCGTCACCGCCGGAGGCGGCCGCCCCGCCTGCGCCGCCGGTGGCGGTGCCACTCGCCAAGCTGCCGACTCCGTTGGACTCGATGACGCCGTTGCCGCCATTACCGCCGAGGGCGCCGTTCGCGCCGCCTGCGCCGCCGACCCCGCCGACTGCGTGAGCGCTGGAGATGGCGCCGCCGTCGCCTGCGGAGACCTCGGCGCCACCGCCCTGCCCACCGACCCCACCGGCTGTCCCGACTCCGGTTTGGCTCGCGGTGCCGCCGACTCCGCCGGCACCACCGGCCCCGCCCGTCGCGGCGATGCTCCCGCTGAGATTGCCGCCGTCGGTCGACGAGATCTCGGCGTATCCGCCGCCGCCGCCGCCTCCGCCGCCCAGACCGATTGACTGCTGGTTCAGAGGACCGCCCAAGCCGATACCTCCTGCGCCGCCCGCACCACCTGCGCCGCCAGTCGCACCGGTGCCGGATGCGGCGCCGGCACCTCCGGCGCCTCCTGCGCCGCCCGCGCCGCTGAGGCCGCCCTGGCCCATGGTGCCGCGCGCTGAGACGCCTTCGGCGCCGTGCTCACCGCCGTTGCCCCCGACCCCGCCTGCGCCGCCGAAGCCGTCGCCTCCGTTGGCGAAGGTGCCGGTAGCACCGGTTCCGCCGGCGCCGCCCAACCCGCCGTCGCCGCCGCTGCCGGGGACGCCGTTCACGCTGTCACCGCCGGCACCGCCCTCGGCACCGGCTTGGCCGGCGACGCCTACGCCGTTGCTAACGCCTGCGGTCCCGGTGGCGCCCTTGAAGCCGTCACCGCCGCCGCCGCCGTTACCGCCGCGGCCGGTCTTCGCTAGGGCGTCGCCGCCGTTGCCGCCCTTGCCTGGTTCGTACGTCGCGGAGCCATTGCTGCCGTCGCCGCCGTTGCCGCCGTTGCCGTGGGTCAGGCCGCCCGCACCGCCGTCGCCGCCGTTGCCGCCGTCGAATCCGTTGCCGCCGGCACCGCCGTTGCCGTGTCCGAGCGCGTCACCGCCCATTCCGCCGTTCTCTAAGGTGCCGCTCGGATCGCTGGTGGAGGTAAAGGTGTAGCCCGCACCGCCGTTGCCGAACACCGTCCCGCCGTCCTGACCGTTCGGGTCGGTCGCGGTGCCGTTCGCGCCGTTACAGATCATTCCGCAGGAGTCCGCGGACGCGGCCGAATTGAGCGTGGTCTAAGTACCAGCTGTTGAGGAAGTTGTCGACGTGGCTGCCGAAGTTGCTGTTGATCCACTCCTGTTGCAGCTCTTGCGAGAACGTGCTGGATGTCTCGATTGACGAGGCCGCGGCGGCGGTGGACTCGACACCGGCGGTCGGGTCAGCGGAGGAGAGCGAGCCCAATGTCTCGATTGACGAGGCCGCGGCGGCGGTGGAGTCCAGACCAGTCGTCGGGTCAGCGGAGGGGAACGAGCCCAGCGCGGCATCCAGGCTTGCGGCCCAGTGATCTAGACCAGTCGTCGGGTCAGCGGAGGACAACGAGCCCAGCGCGGCATCCAGGCTTGCGGCCCAATGGTCCAGGCCCACGCTGAGCACTGGGTCGACATTCGTCATCGATGTGACGATCGGCTCGAGGATGCTGTCGATTCCAAATTCGTCGGCGTGGGCCGCGGGCGCAGCGGCCAGCGGGCCCAAGCCCAACGCCAAGAACGCGCCTGCGCTGGTGCCCAGCCCGATCACTCGTGTCCGCCGGCGGGCCTTCGACCCGCGCGACCGGCCAGCACTCTGTGAACGCTTGCGAGCAGCCATCGCCCAACCCCCGTCAAATGAGAATTCCTTAGCACTGGCTAAGTTAGACCGCAGAAGCGCGTTGAGAAAGAGAATCTGCGCAGACATTCTCGATTGATTTCTGGCGGCATCCCGGTGGCTGGCTAGTCGTAGCCGTGGCGCATGTCCTCGACGACCCGCGGGTGCTCCAACGTCGATGGCTCCAGCGTGCGGGGCTGGACATCGGGGGAGAAGACGGTCGCGGTGTCGAGCACCGACTGGTTGAGGAAGCGCAGCGGCGGCGCGCTGGGCGGCAATACCGGTCGCGGCGCTGTGTCGCCGTGGCGCGCGAGCGTGAAACCCCAGTCGCCGAACGTCGGGACATAGACGTGATACGGCGTGACCGCGTAGCCGGCGGACTTGATCGTCGACACCGTCCGCCAGAACGCCGTCGCAGTCGAATACGGGCTGCCGGACTGCACCACTATCAGCCCATCGGGAGCCAGCGCGCGGGACACCAAACCGTAGAACTCCGTCGAGTAGAGCCGACCGAGCACCGGCGTATCGGGATCGGGCAAGTCGACGATGACGGCGTCGAACGTCTGTGGCTTCTCGCGAAGCCACTTCATCGCGTCAGCGGTCACAATCTGCACGCGCGGATTGTCCAGCGCGCCACCGTTAGCGGAACTCATTGTGCTGCGGGCTAATTCGATGACCGCTGGGTCGAGCTCGACTTGCACGATCTTCTCGACGCTGGGTGAGCGCAGCAGTTCGCGGGCGGCCAGTCCGTCACCACCGCCGAGTACCAACACCGACCGCGCGCCCGCGCCGAGGACGGGATAAACCAGGCTCTCGGTGTAGCGGTATTCGTCGCGGGTGGAGAACTGCAAGCCGCCGTCGAGGTACAAGCGCATGTCGTTGCCGCGGCGCGTCACCACGATCTCCTGATATGCCGACTGCTTGTAGGCGATGATCGGATCGGCGTAAAGCCTTTGGCGGCTGGATGTTTCGATGTCGCCTGCGCGGACCAGCAAGGTCGCGAGCAGCGCCAGGGCGGCGGCCAGGGCGCACAGCGCCGTAACGAGTTGCCGCGTGGACACCACATGCCGCAGCAGGAAGATCGACACGACGGCGGCCGCGAAGAGGTTGACGATGCCGGTGGCCGCAGCGCCTCGAATCATGCCCAGGTGGGGCAGCAGCAGAAACGGCCACGCCAGTCCGCCGATCAGCGCGCCGAGATAGTCGGCGGCGGTGAGGTTGGCCACCGTCCGGCCGGCGTCGGCCGCACCGGACGTGCGTCCCCGCTGCAGCAGGGTCATCAGTAGCGGGACCTCGGCGCCGACCAGTCCGCCGATCAGCGCGGTGCCTACCGCCAGCATGAGCAGCGATCCACCGACGAAGGAGAACATCACGTAGAGCGCCGTCGCCGACAGTCCGCCCACGACACCCAACAGCGCCTCGATGGCGACGAAAGAAATAGCAGGCCAAGCCAAGAGTGGCTTGACGACCAGGGCGCCGGCGCCGAGCGCCGCGATGTAGCCGGCGACGATCAGCGAGGTCGCAACGATGCCGCCGCCGTTGAGGCTCGTCGACAGCGTCAGCAGCGCAAGCTCATAGATGATGCCGCATGCCGCGCACGCGGCCACTGCAGCCAGCAGCAGTGCCCGCCAGCGGGTGCCGGCCTGAATCTGGTCGGTTGTCGTCATGACAGCGCTGCGGCGGTCACCCCTCCTACGGCCAGCAGCATCACGGCAACGGCGAACGCCGCGGGGTGCAGCTCGGGCTCGTCGATGTGCTCGTGGAAGTCGCCCGGGATGATGATGTGCAGTGTCAGCAGCGCGATCCCTTGCAGGACAACGCCGATCAGCCCGAAGACGGCGACGCCCACCAAGCCCTGACCGAGCTGGCTGTAGCTGTTGGTGATCGCGCTGATGATGACGGCGGCCAGCGCGATGTAGTTCGCGCACGCGAGCATCACCGCGTTGGGTCGGCGATCGATGAACACCAGCTGCCGCAACTTCCCTGGGGTGAGCAGGTCGACCACTATGAAGCCGATGATCAGCACGGCCGTACCCACCAGGAAATACGAGATGGTGGCGACGGCGCCTTTGAGCACCGGATCGACGTCGATGGTGCCCAATTCAAGTGCGAGGTACATCAGTGTCTCCTTGTCATTTGGTGCCGCCTGGGCCGCCTGTGCTGCCGCCCGCGCCGCTCGCGGGCGACCCGGGGTAGAAGCCGGGCCCGAGGAAGATGAACGCCCCGTGGCTGTAACCGGCGGCCAGGTCCTCGACCCGGATGCTGCAAGCATGCGTGCCGTCCGGCCCGACGGTCACGATCGCGTCGTCGTATCGCAGGTACTCGGATCCGGCGTTGTCAGCCTGCGCCGCGGGATTTTGATAGTCAGCGAGTGTGTCGGCGACCTCGCTGGGCGATCCTGAGCAGAGGTACCGGGTGCCGCCTGCATCACGGGAGTACTCCTGGTAGTGCGAGGCAACATATGAGCGAATATTCTTGCTCTGCAACGATATTCCGAATACCAGGCTGGCGATGGACGTTGCGGCCAGGACGAAGGCCAATACGAACAGCCGGTTGCGGCTCATGGGTGCCACCGGCTGGCGGTGTAGACGATCGTGCCGCCCGGCGGCTTGGGGTAGAGGTGCCAGGTCTGCCAGCGCCACCCGGCGCCGTCGGGTTCGGCGGTTAGCGCGGTGAGCGCGGCATCGTCGCCCGGGAAAGTGCCACCAAGCCAACCGCTTTCATGTGTGCAGCGGTCGCGCAACTGGTGCGCGAGCTTCCGGAATGTCGCCTCGTCGTGCTCATCGGTCCGGGACTCCAGGTGATATCCCGGTACCTGCGTGCGCTCGGGCAGTTCGCCGCCTACGTGGCAGGACACCTGCTCAGAGAAGCGGGTGTCGGCGTGCTCGACGGTGATGACGTGCGAGGCGCCGAGAACGCCGAGCAGCAGTGCACCGTCCTTGGGGTGTTCCAGCCGGAACGTCGCCAGCGGAATCGGGTTGGGCGCGTTGAGCGCCAGGCCGAGTCCGGCTCCGCTGACATCGGCGGGCGCGACCGACAGCACATGAAGCGGCACGCAGGTGGCCCCTACTCTGATGCGGCCGGCGGGGCGGGATACACCGTGAGCTCGCTGATGACAACGGCTTTGCCGGTGGAGACTTCCCACGGCATACCCGGACCCCAGCGCTCAAAAGAGAGCAGTGCGGTCTCGTCGCCGTTGGTGTAGTCGACGAAGTCCATGTCGCCGCCGGCGGGCAGGCCAGTCGTCCCCTCGGTGGTGTAGCCGGCGTGTCCGCGCTCGGACTCGCGGTAGGTCACCTCGTCGACGGTGTGCGGGCCGCTGGGTTCGAGTTGCAAGTCTTTGCGGCTGACCCACATCGCTAACTTGAGTCGACCGTCGTCGTCTTCGACGCTGAACCAGATCGGCTGATCGCCGCCTTCGAGCAGATGCTCCCACCAGACGAACGGGCCCTCGCGATAGGTGACCGATCCGCGGACCACGTAGTCGATGCCGCCGTGGCTGACGATGGCGCCGGGGCCGAGCTGACGTGGCCCGAACTGCGGCGTAGCGCTGGTGAACGCGAGTGGATCCTGGCGGGCGCCACGGGATTGCTTGGGACGGCGTAGCGCCATGACGAAGACGACGATGGCTGCGCCGAACAGAACCGCGGCGAGCACGAGCAGCGCTGTCCCCATGGCAAACCTCTCGGACGACCGCACCGCGGTTGGTCGATGGTGCAGTTCAACGTAACGGATTTTGCCGGCTGGGGACATCAGACGGCTGTCGAGATGGAAAGTAGCATGCCACAACGAGGCGCTCTTATCCTTTCGCCCCGATTGCGAAACGCGTTCAGCCGCTTTATTGAAACTGCTTTTTGGTGGTCTGAATTCGGCATTGGAAAGCCTGGAAGCCGGATATCATCACGGCGTGTCTCACACTTCTGCCGCTGAGTCGGCCGTGAACGCTGAGAAAACGCGAGCCAATCGGCGCTGGTGGGCGTCGTCGCGGCTGCATACGTTGGCAACGGTGGTAATCGCCCTGCTCGCGTTGGGTTTTGCGATCGCATCGTGGGTTCGGCCGACGCACGTGGGTCCCAGCTACGCGCAATCCGGCGACGCCAAGACGAATCTCTGTGCGGCGTACACGGTCGCGCATCAGGCGGTTGTCACCAACACTCACTTGGCGGATCCGGACAATGCTCCCGGCGGCCATCTCGCAGTCGCAGCCAACGCGCGGTTGGCCCTTGTCGGCGGTGGTGCCTATCTGCGAGACGTTCTGGCCGCACAAACTGCGCCGCCCGCCGATTTGGCAAAGGCTGTTAACTCCTTCGCCGCGACGATCGAACAACTTGGTGTCAACTATCTGGCGAATGCGACCGATGACGTTCAAGTGCCATTACGGCATGACGTCGACTCGGAAATTTCGACGTTGAAACAGCTGTGCGGGTGAGTGTTACGTGCCCAGGGACATCGCTAGGAAGTCGAGTCGCCACAGCGACTGAAAGAGCTTGCGCGCGAACATCTCCACCTCGGTAATGTCACTTCGCGGCGTTGGTCCGTTCTGCGTCACCATGGTGGCAATCTCTCGAATTGTGCGGTGGCCGTTTACATACTGCACAAACGGCAGCTGCGCGGGGCTGAGGCGCGTCCGCCAACCCGGCCGGAAAATTTCGTCGCCGGATAGCCCGCAGCGCATCCGCATCGACGGAAAGTAGTTCAGGCAATCCTGGGTCGAAAAATCAATCGCGTACGACTCCTTCGGCCGCTCCGGGCGACACGCCATAAAGAAATGGCACGCGTTGACTGTGTGGAGACGCTCCATTACCGACCACAACGTTGGCTCAGGCAGTGCATTGATCGCCAGTTGCACCTCGTTGGGCTGCGCGGACAAATCGTGCGGGTAGTACGGCGCATTGTTGAACCACCCCTGAAACACGAGTCCGGCTGAGGTAACAAGGTCGATGCAGTCGTCGACGGTGTAAGTGCGCTCTCGTCCGTGCAGAAACGTGTCGACCAAACCGGCGTCGAACTGCAAATCCGGCGCGATTTTCAGATAGCTCTTCACTGGGTGCTCGGCTGCAAGCAACGAAAGTGTTTGTCGCACAAGCGCGATCGACGCGTCGTTTTGACTCAAGTCCAAATCGCGAAAGACCGACTGCAGCAACTCGATTCCGATGCGGCCATTCTTGGCATAGAGCATCACGCCCATGGCACCATCGGCTCGCAGACAGCTGGCTACGGCTTCCATTCCTGCCTGCGGGTCGGCAAGGTGATGCAGCACACCGGTCGACACGATCAGGTCGAAATCGAGTCCCAACGTAGGCAATTCCTCGATCGGTAGCCGATGCAACTCCAGATTGGACAACCCGTGCTTGTCCTTGAGGTACTGCTGATGATCCAGCGAGGGCTGATTGATGTCGACTGCCACCACTTTGGCATCGGGATTCGTGAACGCGAAAGCTGCCGCCTGGTTGGTGCCACACCCCGCGATCAAAATGTCGAGGTTGGGCTTGTGTTCCTGATCTGGCCACAAAATTAGGTGCGCGTGGCTAGGATCGAACCATTCCCAGCTGTTAGCGAGCCATACCTCGAGGTCCTGTATCGGTCGGGGGTATCTGTATCGCTCGTACTGACGGGACACGACGTCGGCACGCGGATCTTCATTCTTCACACGACGTGCAGTCCGGCGGGAATTTTCTCCGGATCGTGCCAAAAGTCGTCGTGCACAAAACGTTTGAACAGATCCGGCGGCAGTAACGTCTCACGCGGTTCAGCTTTGATCACGCCGCGCACGGTGTGCAAGCCGGGTGTACCGAGTCGTTGGTCGAACTCGGTGACGTCGTAATTGATGTGATCGAAATCGTGCTCGAACGGTGGCTCACCGAGAAACGCATAGATGGCGTGCATCGTCTTGGCCGGGTCGGTGGTCAGGGTTTCATACTGCACCAACAGCAAACGATCGCGTTGCCCGCCGTAGCACGCTTGTTTGAGCGCGTTGTAGGGAGCGCCCACCATGCCGTCCTGCGCGACGAGGTCATTGGCGCGGTTATAGACCGTGCCGTCGGCGCTGTAGTTGAAAATTGCCGACGGGCTGAAGACATTTCGCTGAACCAGGCGTTCGATGCTGTCGACAACCCACGGCAATTCGCGCACGCAGGCAATCACTTTCGCATCGGGGAACAACCGCACAATAGCCGGCATCCACGCGCACCAGCCGCGATTGGTGTCGAAGACTACTTCGGCAGCGCAATCGGCGTAGAAGTTGTCGAACAACCCATGCAGGATGCGCTCGCGCTTCGCGTCGTCGATGAACACCGAATACTCGTTGCGCCCGCTCATCTCGCGCACCAGCGCCCCGAACAGGCCGGCCAGTGGACCCGACATTGCGGCCTGAAACCGCGGGTTCTGCCGCAGCAAAGCCGCCAGCAGGGTGGAACCGGAACGCGGCAGGCCCGAGATGAAATGGATGGACCTCATGACGCTCCCTTCCCTAATACGCCCCTTGGCGTTGCCTGCGGAATCGAGCCAGTTGATGACGAAGACACTACCTGCGTGCGGAGTCAGGCGCGTGAAATTTCGACCCCGGGGGATCGACGTCCAACGCACCTGCGGCGCAACAGAAGCCAACGGCCCGCAACGGGGATGAACCCGCTGCGGGCCGTGTATTCGGCTACTAGTTCGTGTTAACGCTCGGAGCGGAGTGGCCGGCCAGTCCGGGCGAAGTGAGACCGCCGGGGCCGCCGGGTGTGCCGTTACCCGCGAAGGCGTCGGTGGTGCCCAACGACTGGGCGCTGCCGCCGCTGCCGCCGAGGCCGCCGATAGCTGTGGCACCGCTGCCGCCGGCACCGCCGTCAGCGCCGCTGCCGGCCGACGCCACGACGTTGTCGGATTCGACGCCGCCGTAGGGTACGAGCCGTCCAATACCGCCGGTACCGCCGTTGCCGCCGAGCGTGCCGCTCGAGCCGTCGACGCCGCCGTTACCGCCGTTGCCGCCGATCGCGGTGCCGTCGGTCAGCGTGGTCCCTTGCGGGCTGGTGTCATTGTTGATGGTCGCCCACGCGTAACCGCCGTTACCGCCGTTACCGCCGGCGCCGTCACCGCCGGCACCGCCGGTGGCGCTGCTGTCGGTAGTGGCGCCGTAGTTGCCGGCCACCTGAGCGTTACCGCCGTTACCACCCAAGACGCCGGAGCCGCCGCTGGCCGCGCCGCCGTCGCCGCCGATGGCGGTGCTGTCGGTAGCCGTGGCGCCGTTTCCTTCAGACAGGATCAGTCCGTAGCCGCCGTAACCACCGATGCCTCCATTGCTGGCGGCCCCGCCATTACCGGCGATGGCTGTGCCCGTGGCGTCACCACCGAGGGCGGTGTCGTAGTAGTAGCCGGTGTAGACCCCGGCCGGGCCGCCATTGCCGCCCTGGCTGCCGATGCCCGTGGCGGTCCCGCCGTTTCCGCCGGTGGCGGTGCCGATACCGGTACCTTCCGCGCGCGAGGCGCCAACTTCAGCGAAGCTGCCGTTACCTCCAACACCGCCGTCGATGCCGTTTCCGCCGGCGCCGGCGGTCGCGGTGCCGCTGCCGATGGAACCAGCACCGTCGGCGAAGACGTAGCCGCCGCCGCCGTAGCCGCCGGTGCCGCCGGCAGCGCCGTAGCCACCTGCCCCGCCGCGAACGCCGGTGCCGGTGGCGGTGGCCACACCGCCGCCGGTAGAGCCGATAGTGGCCTCGCCTCCGTTACCGCCAGTGGCGAGGTCGCTGCCGCCGGCCCCGCCGATGCCGCCAGTAGCGCTGCCGCTAGCCACGCCGCCTGCTGTGCCGTCGGTGGTGATGCTGGCGTAGCCGCCGGTGCCGCCCTGCCCGCCTTCGGCGGCGGTGTTACCGACGCCACCGGAACCGGCGGCCGCGGCGTTGCCGGCGGCGCCGGCCCCGCCATGCCCGCCGATAGCGGTGCCGGTGGCACCGGTGCCGGTGATCTCGGCGCCACCGCCGCCACCACCGCCGCCACCACCGAAGCCCGGACCGGCCGTGGTGTGCACGCCGCCGGCGCCGCCAGCGCCGCCCGCTCCAGCAGTGGCACCTGTGCCGGTCGCAAAGCCGCTACCGCCCGCTCCGCCGGCACCGCCGTTGCCGTCCGTGCCGTACTTTCCGGTGTCGAGGCCGCCGTCACCGCCGTGACCGCCGCTGCCGCCGTCGCCGCCGCTAGTGTCGGCGACACCGGTCGCGCCCTTGGCGCCCTCGCCTCCGTTGCCAGCGTGGGAGAACCTGGCAAACGCGTCGCCGCCGTTGCCACCCGACCCACCGTCAGGGTTCGTAGCGGTGCCGGCCGATCCGTTGCCGCCGGCGCCGCCGTTGCCGTGGGTCATTCCGCCCATGCCGCCGTCGCCGCCGTTGCCGCCGTCGAATCCGTTGCCGCCGGCGCCGCCGTTGCCGTGCCCGAGAGCGTCACCGCCCATTCCGCCGTTCTCTAAGGTGCCGCTCGAATCGCTGGCGGAGGTATAGGTGAAGCCCTCGCCGCCGTTACCGAACAAGGTCCCGCCGTCCCCACCATTGGGGTTCATAGCGGTCCCGGCTTCGCCGTTGCAGATGACGCCGCAGGAATCAGAGGCGGCGAGCGCGGGATTGGCGTGGTCCGCCCATGTGTTGAGGACGGTGTCGACGTGCGTACCGAATGTGCTGTTGATCCAGTCCTGCTGAAGCAATTCAGCGAACGGAGTGGTCGCCGAGGTCGTGTCGAGGGCAGACGCCCCAGCAACCGCGGCGTCGACACCCGACGTGGGGTCGACGGCTGAAGCCGCGCCCAGCGCAGAGTCGAGGCTGGCGAGCCAGCCGTCCAAACCCGAGCCAAGCGCAGGGTCGGCGGTCGACAAGGAACCGATGATGGTGTCGAGGATTCCGAAGTCGTCGGCGTTGGCGACTGGCGCGTTGGCCAGCGGGCCGAGGCCGAGCGCCAAGAACGCGCCGGCGCTTCCGCCTAGACCGATCGCACGCATGCGACGACGGCCCTTTGCCTTCCGCGACTGACGATTTCCCTTGGCGTTGTGTTTGCCAGCCATCTGTATCCCCTTTGTAGCGTGTTTGACCTTCTCAGGTGTTTGACCTTCTCAGGTTGCGCTAAGTTAAACCTCAGGTCGTCGTAACGGAAGCGAAACGAACAAAAGATCTTGAAAATTTTTTTGAATCGATCTTGAAAGGCATTTCCGCAGCTAGTTGCCCATCTTTCAACGGCGCACGGGTCCCAGATTATTGACGGATTAGTTACTTAAGTTCTTGGGGTAAATTCTCAGGATCGCGCGAACGTTGGGGCTGCTCACGCCTCGATCGGGCGCGCGACGGGGACGAGATGCGCCCGCTCCCCTTGCGGTACTGAACATCGCTGGCCCGCTGTGAACGTGCTATCACGCGGTAACGCAGCTGGGTTACCGCGTGTCCTGCCTGAAACCCCACGCCCAGCCCGTTAATGTTTCATCGAACAAGCGTTCGTAACATGGGAGGCCGCGTGCGGGTGATGGGAGTCGACCCGGGATTGACCCGTTGCGGGCTCTCGGTCGTCGAGAGTCGCGGCGGCCGTCAGATCATCGCGCTGGACGTCGACGTTGTACGGACCCCGGCCGACGAGCCGCTTGCACCGCCGTCTGCTGACCATCAGCGACACCGTCGACCACTGGATGGACACCCACTTGCCGGACGTCATCGCGATCGAGCGGGTGTTCGCCAACCAGAACGCGAACACCGCGATGGGCACCGCGCAGGCCGGTGGCGTCATCGCGCTCGCGGCCGCCAAGCGCAGCATCGACGTGCACTTCCACACCCCCAGCGAGGTCAAGGCCGCCGTGACGGGCAACGGCCGCGCCGACAAGGCTCAGGTCACCACGATGGTCACCAGAATCCTTGGGCTGCAATCCAAACCGACACCCGCTGACGCCGCCGACGCGCTGGCATTGGCCATCTGTCACTGCTGGCGCGCGCCGATGATCGCTCGGATGGCCGAAGCCGAGGCCAAGGTCGCCGAGCAACGTAAGAAGTTCGCCGCGAAAGTGAAGGCAACACGGTGATCTCATCGGTTCGCGGCGAAGTCCTCGACATCGCCCTCGATCACGTCGTCATCGAAGCATCGGGCGTCGGCTACAAGTTGATGGCGACCCCGTCCACGCTCGCGACGCTGCGCCGCGGCAGTGAAGCGCGACTGATCACGGCGATGATCGTCCGCGAAGACTCGATGACGCTCTACGGCTTTCCCGACGGCGACGCCCGCGACCTGTTCCTGACGTTGCTGGGAGTCTCCGGCGTGGGACCGAAGATCGCGCTGGCCACCCTGGCGGTCTATGACGCGACGGCGTTGCGTCAGGCTCTCGCCGACGGCGACGTGAACGCGCTGATCCGGGTGCCGGGCATCGGCAAGCGCAGCGCCGAGCGACTGGTGCTGGAGCTGCGCGACAAGATCGGTCCGGTCGCGCCGTCAGCGGGCACGCGCGCTCAACGGCCACAGCGTCCGCGGTCCCGTGGTGGAAGCCCTTGTCGGACTTGGCTTTGCGGCCAAGCAGGCCGAAGAGGCCACCGACAAGGTCTTGGCGGCCGACGACGCCGCCACCACGTCGACGGCGCTGCGGTCCGCGTTGTCGTTGCTGGGGAAGACGACGTGAATCCGGACGACGATGAGGCCGACGACCGCGAGGTCTCGGCTGCCCTGACCGTCGGTGAAGGTGATGTCGACGCGAGCCTGCGGCCGCGTTCGTTGCGAGAATTCATCGGCCAGCCGCGGGTGCGTGAACAGCTGCAGTTGGTCCTCGAGGGCGCCAAGAACCGCGGCGGCACACCGGATCACATTTTGTTGTCCGGGCCGCCCGGGCTGGGCAAGACGTCGCTGGCGATGATCATCGCCGCCGAACTGGGTACGTCACTGCGGGTGACGTCGGGTCCGGCGCTGGAACGCGCGGGCGATCTGGCCGCGATGCTGTCCAATCTCGTCGAGCACGACGTGTTGTTCATCGACGAGATCCACCGCATCGCCCGCCCGGCCGAGGAGATGCTGTACCTGGCGATGGAGGACTTCCGGGTCGACGTCATCGTCGGCAAAGGCCCTGGGGCGACGTCGATTCCGTTGGACGTGGCACCGTTCACGCTGGTCGGTGCGACCACCCGGTCCGGTGCGCTGACCGGCCCGTTGCGCGACCGGTTCGGCTTCACCGCACACATGGACTTCTACGAGCCCGCGGAGTTGGAGCGGGTTTTGGGCCGTTCCGCGGGGATTCTGGGCATCGAACTGGGAGCAGAGGCCGGCGCCGAGATCGCCCGCCGCTCGCGGGGCACCCCGCGGATCGCCAACCGGCTGCTGCGCCGGGTGCGTGACTTCGCCGAGGTGCGCGCCGACGGTGTGATCACCCGCGACGTCGCCAAGTCGGCTCTGGCGGTCTACGACGTCGACGAGCTCGGCCTCGACCGGCTGGACCGGGCGGTGCTGACGGCGCTGACCCGGAGCTTCGGCGGCGGCCCGGTCGGGGTGTCGACCCTCGCCGTTGCAGTTGGGGAAGAAGCCACCACCGTCGAGGAGGTGTGCGAGCCTTTCCTGGTGCGCGCAGGCATGATCGCGCGCACGCCGCGCGGCAGGGTCGCCACCCCGCAGGCGTGGACGCACCTTGGAATGACGCCGCCACCGCGGGCCAGCGGGTTAGGGCAGCCGGGACTGTTCGAGTAGTGGCGATCGCGAGCGCGGCGTAGCCGGGCGAAGCGGGTCGCCACCATAAGTAGGGAGCGTAATGATCACTGCCGCATTGGTATTCGCAGGTCTGGCCGGACTACTGCACGTCTACATCTTCACGATGGAATCGCTGACCTGGACCAGCAAGCGCACCCGCGCCGCCTTCGGCACGACGCCGGAAGAAGCCGAGACCACCAAGCTGCTGGCGTTCAACCAGGGCTTCTACAACCTTTTCCTGGCGATCGTCACCGGCGTCGGGATCGGCGCCTGCGAACTCGGGCATCACGGTATCGGGGCTGCACTCATCTTGGCCGGCGTCGGATCCATGGCGGCGGCCGCGGTCGTATTGCTGGCATCAGCCCCGGACAAGGCCAGGGCGGCGATCACCCAGGGCACCTTCCCGGTCATCGCCATCGTCCTGCTGGTGATCGGTCTCAGCACGCACTGAACCTGAGAGAATCCGGCCGTTGCTGGCCGCCCCGCGACTCGCCATCGGCCCCGCAAGACTTGTGCGGATGATGCCGAATGCCGTTGCTGGGCGGCATTCGAGCTGCTCAGGGCCGGGGTAAGCCATAACATCGTGAGTTAGCGTGGCACGGCGATAAAGACGTGGGGGCACTCGAGTCAGGTTTTCACTGTGTGAGGAGAACTCGTAATGAATGACTCGCGGTCAGGTTTCGGCAGCCTGCACATGCCACGCAGTCGCGGTGCGGTGAGCGGTCTGCTCTTGATTATCCTCGGCGTGTGGGGGGCTTTGGTCCCCTTCGTCGGGCCTTACTTCCATTTCGCGTATCCGCCCGGCGAGGTATGGGTGTGGAGCACTGCCCGCGCCTGGCTGGAGGTGTTCCCCGGCGCGGTCGCCGCGATCGGTGGCTTTCTCTTGCTGGTGTCGGGAAACCGTGTCACCGCGATGTTCGGTGGCTGGCTGGCCGTCATCGCGGGAGCGTGGTTCGTCGTCGGCCGGACGCTGGCGCCGATATTGCGACTGGGTGACGTCGGCAATCCCATGGCCGCGACGGACGCCAAGCGCGCGGCGATAGAGATCGCATCCTTCTCCGGGCTCGGAGCGCTGATCGTGTTCTTCGGCGGAGCGGTGTTGGCGCGGGTATCGGCGCGGATGGCACGTGACGTCGAATTCGCCCGCGACGCAGAGCAATTAACCGCCACCGACACGTATGACGCGTTCACCGAAAATGCTGCCACCACGGTGAGGACTCCGTCTGCGCCGCGAAAGCACCGGCGCCAGAGCAAGGGCGGATTGTTCCACCGCGGCAGCGCCGGCGCGACCAGTCACTGACGGACCTTTACACGCTGAGGCCGATCGCCACCGAATGGGTGACGATCGGCCTCAGCTTCGTGTCAGAGCAGTCCGAGCAACTGCAGATCGGTGATGTACTTGACGATCACCGGCGGCGAGACATGCGGAATATCTTTGTCCGGACCGATTTTCGCTTCTTGCACCGCGGCGCGGAACCGATCGGTGGGCGCCATCGACCCGTTGATCGGAGTCTGCGGCTGCTGGTAGTTGTGCAGCAGCGGCAACAGCGAGTACTGACGCTGACGCTCGGGCAGGGCCCGCAACGTCGTCTCGAATCGTTGCAACCAGGCGTCGTAGTCGCCGACCCGCTGAATCGGAGTAGCCGGCGTCGATCAACCAGTCGACGTACTCGTCCTGGCCGATGCCGTCGTCGTACGGGTTCATCACGTGGTACGTCTGGAACGCGGCTTCCCCTTCGACCGATCGTGGCCCTAGTTTCGAGATGGACTCGGCGATGAATTCCACTGGCAGCCCGTCATAGTGGGCGCGCTGCCGATTGCCGTCCGCGTCGAGCTCGTAGAACGAGCCGGGTGCGATACCGGTGGCGACCAGGCTGAGCATCATGGCGGGTGAACATGTCCGGCAGGTTCAGCTGGCCCGCGTATGTGGTGTCGGCCAGGATCATGTCGCAGCGGAACACCGCGACCGGCAGGCCGCACAGGTCGTGAGCCTCACGGAGTAACACCTCGCCGGCCCATTTGCTGTTGCCGTAGCCGTTGGCGTAGCCGTCGTGGATCTGGCGGGTGGCGCTGATCTCCCGGATGTCGGCGTCCTCGACGAACTTGCCGGGCGCAATCTGGTCGCCCACACCGATCGTCGACACGTAGGTGAAGGGCTTCAGCTTGGTGGTCAGTGCAATCCGCAACAGCTCGGCGGTGCCAACGGCGTTGGGGCCGAACAACTCGCTGTACGGCAGCACGTGGTTGACCAGGGCGGCCGGGTCGACGATCAGGTCGACGGTGTCGGCCAGCCGCTGCCAGGTCGCGTCGTCCAGGCCGAGGTTGGCGTCACCCTTGTCGCCGGCGATGACCTCGAGGTGGTCGGCGGCCAACTTGCGTGTAGTGCGTCGAGCAGCTTGGGGTCGCCGCTGTCGAACGTCTTGTCCAGCCGCGCCCGCGCATCTTCGTCTGACTTGGCGCGCACCAGGGCGATGACCTTGCCGTCGACCAGGTCCATCCGCTCCAGCCAGTCCAGCGCCAGGTAGCGGCCGAGGAATCCGGTTGCACCGGTGAGCAATACGGTGCGCACCTCAGTGGCAGGCCCGGGTAGCTCTGGTGCTGCGCCCAGCGTTGCCGCGTCGATGAACTTGTCCAGCGTCAGGTCGCTGGCGTGCACCTCGACGGCGTCACGGCCGTGCACCGAGGCGAAGCTGGGTCGCTTGCTGCCCTGTCGCTCACCCTCGATGTAGGTGGCGATGGCCTGCAGGTCGTTGGCCGGGCTGACGATCACGCCGACCGGTACGTCGCAGTCGAAGATCTCGTGCAGCAGGTTGCCGAACGTCAACGCGGACAACGAGTCTCCGCCCAGGTCGGTGAAGTGGGCGTCGGGTGTCAGGTCGGACTTCGCCGCGCCGAGCATCGCCGCCGCGGCGCGGCTGACGGTCTGCCAGCACCGGAACGTCGGCGCCGGTGCGCCGCAGCTCGGACAGCTCGTTGGCCTGGCCTTCGGCCAAGTCGACGTAGAGCTGCTCGAGGCGCTCGCCGTAGTGCTGCTTGAGTTTCGGCCACGCCAGCTTGCGGATACCGGTCAGCAGCCCGTTCTCCAAGGTGAACGGCGTGGTCTCGACGATGAAGTCACGCGGAACCTCGTAGGACTGCAGGTTCGCCTGACGGGCGACGGTCTGCAGCGACTCGGCGATCGCCGACTTGGACGCGTTCGCGTCCGTCGGCACGACGACCGCCAGCAGATAGGGCTGCGCGCTGTTTCCGTAGACGTAGATCTGTCGGACCAGCGGGCTGTTGCCGAACTCGGCTTCCAGCTTGGCCAGCGTGACGAACTCACCCTGCGCGAGCTTCAGCACGTTGTTGCGCCGGTCGACGTACACCAGCCGGTCGGGAGCGATCTCGGCGAACACGTCGCCGGTTCGGTAGTAGCCGTCCTTGTCGAACACGTCGGCGGTCGTCTCGGCCCGCTTGTAGTAGCCGGGGAACATGTTCGGGGTCTTGAGTAGCAGTTCGCCGCGCGGGTACGGCCGGTCGGTGGCGAAGTAGCCCAGGTCCGGGACGTCGACCAGCTTGTAGTCGATCGACCGGCGGACGCTGGATCTCGCCGTCGAACAGGACCATTCCGGCTTCGGTGGAACCGTAACCGTCGACCAGGTGGATTTCGAGCATCGACTCGACCCAGTTCGCGCAGCTCGGGTGAGATCGGCGCCGAGCCGGTCATGGCGAAGATGTAGCGGCCACCGAGTAATTCCTGGCGCTGCTCCGCCATCACCTGAGACTCGGCGGTCTGACGGTCGACGCCCTCGGCGGTCCGTCGGCCGACCTCGCTCTGGTAGTCGCCGTACAGCATCTCCCAGATGCGTGGCACGAAGTTCAGCTCGGTGGGCCGCACCAGGCGCAAGTCCTCCAGCAGCGTCGACAGGTCGCTCTTGGCGGCGAAGTAGGCGGTGCCGCCGTTGCCGAGCGTCCCGTAGAGGGTGCCGCGGCCCATGACGTGGCTCATCGGCATGAAGTTCAGAGTGATCGACGCGGCGCTCGGCCCGAACCAGTTCTTGGTCGAGCGGTTCCACATCTTGGCGACGTTGCTCTGCGGGTAGATCGCGCCCTTGGGGGCGCCGGTGCTTCCCGAGGTGTAGATCAGCAGCGCCAGCGGGTCATCGTCGCGCGCGTCGGCGGCGGTCGCAGGGCAGCGCGGCGCCGCGCTCGCGGATGTCGTCGAGTGTCTCGACGGTCAGCGAGAGGTCGGCCAGCCGCTGCTGTGCGCTCTGCAGCGCGTCGCGGTTGTCGTCGAGTCTCGCCGCGGTAGTCGAAGACCACCAGCCGGCCGGGGGTGTGGCCGGCTTCAGAAGCAGGCCAGGATGACGTCGACCGCGTCGGACAGGTAGTCGACGCTCGCGGCGAAAACCGTGGGCTCGGTCTCGGTGACGATCGGTTGCAATTGCGTGATCGCCGCGCTGGTCTGCAGCGGCACAGAGACGGCGCCGGATGACGCCCAGCGCGATGTCGATGGTGGTGTAGTCGACGCTGGTGAACCCCAGCACGCAGACCCGGTCTCCGGCGGTGATCAGCCCATCGGTCAGCGCTCGGGACAGCTCGCCGACGCGGTCCGCCAGCTCGCCGTAGGTGACCTGAGAGAACCAGGGCAGCAGCTTGGCGGAGGTGCGGCCGGTTTGGGAGTCTGTGACCAGCTCGTAAGCGCGCTGGGCGAGCGCGGGCCGGTCGGAATAACCATCCAGGACGGCGTTGACGACCTGGGGGAGGTGTGGCCCGGCCGCCTCGATCGCGGCACTGACGGCCTGATCAGGCCGTGCGGCCGCGAACTCGGGGTCGTTGACGGCCAATGCCGCGGCGCGTAGTTCCTGAGCTTCTTCTCTGGTGTCTGTCGACATAACGGAACCTCACAAATTGCGAATCGGGGAAATCTTGCGGTGCGACGTTGCACCTAATGACTACTACGTTAGCAACGGTAACTATATTTCCGAAAGGCTCTGACCCGACGAGAAGTGTGAGGTGGCTTACGGCGTGTCAGAGGTCGGCCAGCAGGCCGGCCAACACGTCGAGACCTTCGATGAGGAGCTCGTCGCTGATCGTCAGCGGCGGCAGAAAACGCACCACGTTGCCGAACGTGCCCGCCGTCAACACGATGACGCCCGCCGCGTGGGCGGCGGTGGCCAACGCGCTGGTCAGCTTGTGCGTCGGGCTCGGCAGTGTCGGGTTTGACGAATTCGACCGCGATCATCGCCCCGCGGCCGCGAACGTCGCCGATGCGCTCGTCGCCGGCTTGCAGCGCCAGCAGCCGGTCCTTCATGAGCCGTTCGATCTGACCGGCTCGCTCGATGAGCCCGTCGGCTTCGATGGTCTCGATGGTCGCCAGCGCCGCCGCGCAGGCCACCGGGTTACCGCCGAATGTTCCGCCGACACCGCTGGGGTGTGGCGCGTCCATGATCTCGGCGCGGCCGGTCACGGCGGCCAGCGGAAGCCCGTCGGCAATGCCCTTGGCGATGCAGATGAGGTCGGGTTCGATGCCCTCGTGCTCGCAGGCGAACATCGCGCCGGTCCGGGCGAACCCGGTCTGCACCTCGTCGGCAACGAAGACGACGTTGTTGCGCCGACACCAGTCCAGCAGCGTGGGCAGGAATCCTTCGGCGGGGACGATGAAACCGCCTTCGCCCTGGATCGGCTCGATGATGACGGCGGCCAGGTTGGCGGCACCGACCTGCTTGGCGATCACGTCGATGGCGCGGCGGGCCGCCAGTTCGCCGTCGGTGGCCATTTCCTTGTCGATCAGCCCGTCCCGGTAGGGGTAGGAGAGCGGCGCGCGGTAGATCTCCGGCGAGAACGGCCCGAACCCGCTCTTGTACGGCATCGATTTCGCGGTCAGCGCCATCGTCATGTTGGTACGGCCGTGATAGGCGTGGTCGAATGCGACCACTGCCTGCTTGCGGGTGTAGGAACGCGCGATCTTGACGGCGTTCTCCACGGCCTCGGCGCCGGAGTTGAACAGCACCGAGCGCTTCTCACCCGAACCCGGCGTCAGCCGGTTGAGGTGTTCGGCGACGGCGACGTACTCCTCGTACGGCGTCACCATGAAGCAGGTGTGGGTGAACTCCGCGACCTGGGCGCGCACGGCGTCGACGACCCGGGGTGCCGAGCTCCCGATCGTGGTGACCGCGATGCCTGAACCCAGGTCGATCAGCCGGTTGCCGTCGACGTCTTCGACGATCCCGCCCGCGGCGCGAGCGGCGAACACCGGGATGGTGGTGCCGACGCCGGCTGACACCGCCGCAGCGCGGCGTTTCGTCAGCTCGAGCGATGTGGGGCCGGGGATTTCGGTGACAAGCTGACGGCTCTGCTCGACGGCGGACACGTCAGCAGCCTATCTGTGCCGAGCCCCGGCTACGAGCCTGAAATCAGCCCGCGGCTGTGTGCCCCAAATCGCGGCAAACATTAGTCGTCGGGTCCCAGTACTGGCCCGGAGGACAGTTGAGTGGCTGCGGTCCCTGGCCCAGCGGCCGGCAGACGCTTCCTGTCGGGTCCCAGTACTGACCGGGTTCGCAGTTTGCGGGTGGTGGATCCGCTGCGCTCACGACAGGCATTGCGCACGCCAGGGCCGCTGCGGAGAGCGCCAGGGCAGTTGCCAGTCGGCCGATAAGGTTTCTCATTTCTGACCTCCTCAAGAGCCAGTGTCAGCCACTGAAATGGGACAGCTTCACGCTTGCCACATTCAGTCGGCGTTTAAACCCCGAATGCCGGACCGTCGATCGAATCGACCGTAGCAAAGGAGCTCACCGGTTGGCGGCGTAGTCGGCGTGGCTGTCGGACCGGATATCCCAGCGCGATCACCGCCGCCAGCGCCAGCGGGTCGGGAGCCCCCAGGATGGCTTTCACTTCATCTTCTTCCCGGATCGCGATCGTGGTGATGACGCCGCCCAGGCCCTCGTCGCGGGCGGCCAGCAGGATGTTCCACGCGAACGGGTAGATGGATGCGCCGCCGGCGAACGTGTAGCGGTCCGCGTCGCGGTCCACCGCCGCCAGCATCGACAGATCGGCGAACAGCGCCAGCAGCGCCGGGACCTCGTCGAACCTCTCGGCGAAACCGCCTACGGCGCTTGGATTTTCGATGGCAAGCGCGCGGGCCTCGGCATCGCGGTCGCTGGTCGGCGACCACGGCCGCAAGCCGGCGGCGGCCAGCGCCGCATACTCCCGCGACCCCTTGACGTAGCAGTCCCGCAGCCGGCGGCGGTTCGCCGCGTCCTTGACCACCACGACCCGCCACGCCTGCGCGTTGGCACCGCTGGGCGCGAAGCGGGCGTTGTCGAGCACTCGGGCCAGAACTGCGTCGTCGACGGCCTGGTCGGTGAATTCGCGAACCGCACCCGTCGTGCGCAACGCTTCAATCAGCTCCATCGCCCAATGATTCAGCATGGTGACGGCCTAATGGCACACTGGCCGTCATGAACCAGACGGTCATGTTCTTGCCGCTCCTCATCGCGCTTGGGGCGTTCATGTACTTCGGCTCCCGACGGCAGAAGCGCGCAATGCAAGCCACCATCGACTTACACGAGTCGCTGCGCGTGGGGGACCGTGTGCACACCACCGCCGGCTTGCACGGCACCATCACGCGCATCACCGACGACGACGTGGACCTCGAGATCGCGCCCGGTGTGGTCACAACCTGGATGAAGCTGGCGATAAGGGACCGCATCGAGCCGGAGATCCTGGACACTGATGCCGAAGAGGCTGACGATCTCGCCGACGACCCGGAGCGACTGCCCAGAGACTGAGGTCGGCGACCTGGCACGTACCCTTTGCGGGTGCAGTCGAACTGATCGGCGCCTAAGGCACGGCGGCGCGACGGGCCGCGTAAGCGGATCGCGCAGAAGCAGAGGAGATTCAACACGTGGCATCGCCTTCGGCGCCGGAGCACCCCTCCCGCTACCTGGCGGTATTCCTGGTTCTGCTGATCGGCGCCTACCTGCTGGTGTTCCTCACCGGCAACAAGCACGCGGACCCGAAGCTGGGCATCGACTTGCAAGGTGGCACCCGGGTCACGCTGACCGCGCGGACGCCAGACGGGTCGCGGCCCACGCGCGAAGCACTCTCACAGGCTCAGCAGATCATCAGCTCCCGCGTCAACGGCCTGGGCGTCTCCGGTTCCGAGGTCATCGTCGACGGCGACAACCTGGTCATCACTGTCCCGGGCACCGACGGCAACGAGGCACGCAATCTCGGCCAGACCGCCCGGCTCTACATCCGTCCGGTGATCAACGCCCTGCCGGCCGACAACAGCGGGGCGCCGAAGGCCCCCCGCACGCCTGCGGGGCCACAAGGCCGTCCGAAGCTGCCGGGCGGTGGCCAGCTCGGCGAAGCTCCCGGCGCACCAGGTGACCCGGGTCTGCTGCCCAATGGGGCCGCGTCGCCTGCGCCGTTACCGGGCAACAAGGCCGCCGTCCCCGGTGGCACACCCGGCCACATCCCGTCCGCCCCCCAACCCGGAGCCGGGGGAGGCGCCGCACCGGGCAACCTGCCCGCGTTACCCGCATTTCCCGCAGATCCCGACCAGCCGGCGCCGCAGCCACGGCCGTACCCGCAGGACCCGCCGCCGTCGCCCGCTCCGGCACCTGCCCCAGCGCCGGTTCCGGCGCAGCCGGGTCCGCCCGATCCGCGCAAAGACCTCGCCGAGCGCATCTTCAAGGAACGGGAATGGCGGCAGAGCACCAACAAGGTGTGCAGTTCCTGGCGCTGCAGTACGAGGCCACCCGCTGCCTGCAGGAAGACATCCTGGCCGGTAACGACGACCCCAGTCTGCCGCTGGTGACCTGCGACACGCAGCACAAGCAGGCGTATCTGCTGGCGCCGTCGATCATCAGCGGTGACCAGATCGACAACGCCTCGTCGGGCATGGACCAGCACAGCGGTGGCTACATCGTCGACGTGCAGTTCAAGAGCGGGGCGGCCAACACGTGGGCCGACTTCACCGCCGCGCACATCGGCACGCAGACCGCGTTCACGCTGGACTCGCAGGTGGTCAGCGCGCCGCAGATTCGCGAGGCCATTCCCGGCGGGCGTACCCAGATCACCGGTGGTGATCCGCCGTTCACCGCGAGCTCGGCCAAAGAGCTTGCCAACGTGCTGAAGTACGGCTCACTGCCGCTGTCGTTCGAGGCGTCAGAGGCCCAAACCGTCTCTGCCACCTTGGGTTTGACGTCACTACGGGCGGGCCTACTGGCCGGCGCCATCGGACTGGCGTTGGTGCTGGTGTACTCGCTGCTGTACTACCGGGTACTTGGCTTGCTGACGGCGCTGTCGTTGATAGCTTCTGGCTCAATGGTTTTCGCGATCCTGGTGCTACTCGGGCGATATATCAACTACACCCTCGATCTGGCCGGCATCGCGGGTTTGATCATCGGTATCGGTACGACGGCCGACTCGTTCGTGGTGTTCTTCGAACGCATCAAGGACGAGATCCGTGAAGGCAAGACGTTCCGCTCCGCGGTTCCGCGCGGTTGGGGGCGGGCCCGCAAGACGATCGTGTCCGGTAACGCCGTGACATTCCTGGCTGCTGCCGTGCTGTACTTCCTGGCGATCGGCCAGGTGAAGGGCTTTGCGTTCACGCTGGGCCTCACCACGGTCCTCGACATCGTCGTGGTGTTCCTGGTGACGTGGCCGCTGGTGTACCTGGCATCGAAGTCGTCGACGATGGCCAAGCCGGCCTACAACGGCCTGGGCGCGGTCCAGCAGGTTGCTCGCGAACGGGCGGCCTTGAAGCCCAAGGCTTACTCGACGGGACGGGGGTAGCGAGATGGCGTCCAATGCGAAGACGACCGGAACTGACGACACGACTGCCGTCGAAATCGACACGGAGACAGCCAAAGTCGTCCGTTCGGGCGGCACTGAGTCCGGCGCCGTCCAGCCGCATCACAGTTTCCTGTCCCGGCTCTACACCGGCACCGGCGCTTTCGAGGTCATCGGCAAGCGCAAACTCTGGTACGGCATCAGCGGTGTGATCGTCGCGATCGCGATACTCAGCATCCTGTTGCGCGGCTTCACCTTCGGCATCGATTTCAAGGGCGGCACGACAGTGTCGATGCCGCGCGGAGACGCGACCGTCACGCAGGTCGAGCAGACGTTCCGGCAGGCGCTGGGCCACGACCCGGAGTCGGTGGTGGTCGTCGGTAGCGGGTCATCGGCGACCGTGCAAATTCGGTCCGAGGCGTTGTCCAACGACAAGACCGACAAGCTGCGCGATGCGCTGTTCGAGAAGTTCCAGCCCAAGACTCCCGACGGTCAGGCCAGCAAGAAGGCCATTTCCGACTCGGCGGTGTCCTCGACCTGGGGCGGGCAGATCACCAAGAAAGCGGTGATCGCCCTGGTGGTGTTCTTGGTGTTGGTCAGCCTGTACATCACCGTTCGGTATGAGCGCTACATGGCGATCGCCGCGTTGACGACGATGGTCTTCGACCTGACTGTCACCGCCGGGGTCTATTCGCTGGTGGGCTTCGAAGTCACCCCGGCCACCGTGATCGGTCTGCTGACGATCCTGGGTTTCTCGCTGTACGACACCGTGATCGTCTTCGACAAGGTCGAAGAGAACACCCACGGCTTTCAGCACACAGCCCGACGCACTTTCGCCGAAGAGGCCAACCTCGCGATCAACCAGACCTTCATGCGGTCGATCAACACCAGCCTGATCTCAGTGCTGCCGGTGATGGCACTCATGGTGGTGGCGGTGTGGCTGCTGGGTGTCGGCACGCTCAAGGACCTGGCGCTGGTCCAGCTGGTCGGCATCATCGTCGGCACCTACTCGTCGATCTTCTTCGCCACCCCGCTGCTGGTCACTCTCCGTGAGCGGACCGAGTTGGTGCGGACGCACAACCGCCGGGTGGCCCGGCGCCGCGGCCCGGACAAGGCCGAGACGCGAGCCGCGGATGACGAGTCTGCCGAGCCGACTCAGACGACGGCCAAGGCCCCGTTCGCGGCGACGGGTGATGCCCCACCGAGCAAGCCGGCGCCGGGCGCGCGGCCGACCGCCGGTCGCCATGCGCGTCCGAGCGGCAAGCGGGACAAACGCTAGCCCCATGGTTGGCTCGCGTCGGCGTGCGGCCGTCAGCTGGATGGTGGCCACGCTTGCGGTAGTTGTACCGGGCACATTGTCCGCGTGCTCCGGAAGCGCTGCAGGACAGGTCGATTACGTCGTCGACGGCGCGCTGGACACCTACAACAGCAACACGGTCAGCGGTGCGGCCTCGGCGGGCGCGCAGGCGTTCGCCCGCACGCTCACCGGCTTCGGCTACCACGGACCCGACGGCCAGGTCGTCGCCGACCACGACTTCGGCACCATCTCGATCGTCGGCGGCTCGCCGTTGGTGCTCGACTACCAGATCGCCGACAACGCGGTCTACTCCGACGGGAAACCGGTCACCTGTGACGACCTGGTGCTGGCCTGGGCGGCCCAGTCCGGCCGCTATCCGGGCTTCGACGCCGCGAGCCAGGCCGGTTACGTCGACGTCACCGCGATCGACTGCCAACCGGGCCAGAAGAAGGCGCGGGTGTCGTTCGTCCCGGACCGCAACATCGTCGACTACAACCAGCTGTTCACCGCCACCACGGTCATGCCGTCGCACGTCATCGCCGAGGAGTTGGGCATCGACACCACCTCCGCGCTGCTGCGCAACGACGCCGCGGCCATCGGGCGCATCGCGCAGACGTGGAACACCACCTGGAACCTCAAGTCCGGCCTTGCGGCGGACGCCGTCGCCAAGCACTTCCCGTCGTCGGGGCCGTACAAGGTCGAATCGGTAATGGACGGCGGCGCAGTGGTTCTCGTCGAGAACGACCGCTGGTGGGGCGCCAAGCCGATGACCAAACGAGTCACGGTGTGGTCGCAGAAGGCCGACATCCAGGACCGGGTGAACGACAAGAGCGCCGACGTCGTCGACGTCGCCGCCGGCTCATCGGGAGCTCTCGCCACGCCGGACAATTATCGCCGCACCGATGCGCCGTCGGATGGCATCGAGCAGCTGATCTTCGCCCCGCATGGACCGCTTGCGGACGTCGCGGCGCGTCGCGCGGTCGCGTCGTGCACCCCGCGTGACGTGATCGCGCGTGATGCGATGACGCCGATTGCCAACGCGCGACTGCACACTACGGTCGACGACGCGATCGGGCAGGGCGAAAACGTCCCTGCCGCAGGCCAATACATCAAGTCGAACCCGGACGCGGCGCGCGCGGCGTTGGCCGGCAAGCCACTCGCCGTGCGGATCGGCTACCGCGGCCCCAACGCCCGCCTGGCCGCCATCGTCGGCGCGATCGCCAAGGCCTGCGGCCCGGCCGGTATCACCGTCTCCGATGTCACGTCGGATTCTGTCGGGCCGCAAACCCTGAAGGACGGCAAGGTCGACGTGCTGCTGGCCAGCACCGGCGGTGCCGCAGGCAGCGGTTCGACCGGGTCGTCGGCGATGGATGCCTACGCTCTGCATGTCGGCAACGGAAACAATCTGTCCGGCTACGCCAACGGCCAAATCGACGGAATCATCGCCTCTTTGGCGGTGTCGGCCGATCCCGGCGACCTGGTCCGGTTGCTCGCCGAAAGCGCGCCGGTGCTGTGGGCCGATATGCCGACGTTGCCGCTGTACCGCCAACAGCGCACCCTGCTGGCCTCCAAGAAGATGTATGCCGTCGGCACCAACCCCAGCCGCTGGGGCGCCGGGTGGAACATGGACCGATGGGTCCTGGTGCGGTGAATGACCGCGCATCGGCCGCCGGCCTGATCGCGTCGCTGACCCGTCAGGTCGCCGATTTCCCCTCCGCTGGAATCCGGTTCAAAGACCTGACTCCGGTGTTCGCCGATCCGCGCGGATTGGCCGCGGTGACCGACGCGATCGCCGACGTCGCATCAGGGGATGATCTGATCGCCGGTATCGATGCGCGTGGGTTTCTGATCGGCGGCGCCGTGGCCGCCCGGCTGAACACCGGCGTGCTGGCGATCCGCAAGGGCGGCAAGCTGCCCCCGCCGGTGCGCACCGAGCATTATCAACTCGAGTACGGCACCGCGAGCCTGGAACTACCGGCCGACGGGATCGAATTGGTCGGCCGCAGCGTTGTCCTGGTGGACGACGTGCTGGCTACCGGCGGCACGCTGGCCGCAGCGCACCGGTTGCTCGAGAGCTTGGGCGCGCACGTTAAGGCCGCCGCGGTGGTCATCGAATTGGCGGGGCTGGGCGGTCGTGGCCTGGTTGCGCCGCTGCCGGTACACAGCGTCGTGGTTTTCTAGCGCACAGCCCGGCGGACGATATCCTGGAGGCTCCGGAGGTGAGATGAGTGGCGGACGACAAGGGCACGGCGATTCAGCCGCCCACCGAGCCGCTGCAGCTTGCCGATATATCCGCGGTGTCCGAGCCCGGGATCGGTCTGAAGGCCCCCAGCAGTGCCTCCCGGCGAGTCCGGGCCCGACTGGCGCGGCGGATGACCGCGCAGCGCAGCACGCTCAACCCGGTGCTCGAACCCCTGGTGGCGGTGCACCGGGAGATCTACCCCAAGGCCGACCTGGCGTTGCTGCAGCGTGCCTACGAAGTGGCCGAGCAGCGGCACGCCACCCAGCTGCGGCATTCCGGTGACCCATACATCACTCACCCGCTGGCGGTGGCCAACATCCTCGCCGAGCTGGGCATGGACACCACCACGCTGGTCGCCGCCCTGCTGCACGACACCGTCGAGGACACCGGTTACAGCCTGGAGGCCTTGTCGAACGATTTCGGCGAGGAGGTCGGCCATCTCGTCGACGGGGTGACCAAGCTGGACAAGGTGGTGCTGGGCAGCGCCGCCGAGGGCGAGACGATCCGCAAGATGATCACCGCGATGGCGCGTGACCCGCGGGTGCTGGTGATCAAGGTGGCCGACCGGCTGCACAACATGCGAACCATGCGCTTCCTGCCGCCGGAGAAGCAGGCCCGCAAAGCCCGCGAAACACTGGAAGTCATTGCCCCGCTTGCACACCGGCTGGGTATGGCCACGGTCAAATGGGAGCTGGAGGATCTGTCGTTCGCGATCCTGCATCCCAAAAAGTACGAGGAGATCGTGCGACTGGTCGCCGGCCGGGCGCCCTCACGTGACACCCACTTGGCCAAGGTCCGTGCCGAGATCGTCGCGACGCTCACCGCGTCGAAGATCAACGCGGTGGTAGAGGGACGGCCCAAGCACTACTGGTCGATCTATCAGAAGATGATCGTCAAGGGCCGCGACTTCGACGACATCCACGACCTGGTCGGAATCCGGATCCTGTGCGACGAGATCCGTGACTGTTATGCCGCTGTCGGCGTGGTGCATTCGCTGTGGCAGCCGATGGCGGGCCGGTTCAAGGACTACATCGCCCAGCCGCGTTACGGGGTGTACCAGTCGCTGCACACCACCGTCGTCGGGCCGGAAGGTAAACCGCTGGAGGTGCAGATCCGCACCCGCGATATGCACCGCACCGCCGAGTACGGCATCGCCTCGCATTGGCGCTACAAAGAAACCAAGGGCCGCACCGGCCTGCCGCATTTACAGGCCTCCGCCGAGATTGATGACATGGCCTGGATGCGTCAACTCCTCGACTGGCAGCGAGAGGCCGCCGACCCCGGCGAGTTCCTCGAATCGCTGCGTTACGACCTTGCCGTACAAGAGATCTTCGTGTTCACCCCGAAGGGCGATGTGATCACCTTGCCCGCCGGCTCCACCCCGGTGGACTTCGCCTACGCGGTGCACACCGAGGTCGGCCACCGTTGTATCGGCGCGCGCGTCAACGGCCGACTGGTCGCGCTGGAACGCAAGCTGGAAAACGGCGAAGTCGTGGAGGTTTTCACCTCTAAGGCGGCCACCGCCGGACCGTCGCGAGACTGGCAGCAGTTCGTCGTGTCGCCGCGCGCCAAAGCCAAGATCCGGCAGTGGTTCGCCAAAGAACGCCGTGAGGAGGCGCTGGAAACCGGCAAGGACGCGATCACCCGGGAAGTTCGCCGCGGCGGACTTCCCCTGCAGCGCTTGGTGAATGGCGGATCGATGGCGGCGGTAGCCAACGAGCTGCACTACACCGACGTGTCGACGCTCTACACCGCTGTGGGCGAGGGCCATGTCTCGGCCAAGCACGTGGTGCAACGGCTGCTGGTCGAACTCGGCGGGATCGACCAGGCCGAAGAAGATTTGGCCGAGCGGGCCACTCCAACGACCATCCCGCGTCGCCCGCGCAGTACCGAGGACGTCGGAGTGGCGGTGCCGGGTGCTCCCGGCGTGCTGACCAAGCTGGCCAAGTGCTGCACACCGGTGCCCGGCGACCAAATCCTGGGCTTCGTCACCCGCGGCGGGGGAGTCAGCGTGCACCGCACCGACTGCACCAACGCCACATCGCTGCAACAACAGGCCGAGCGCATCATCGAAGTGCACTGGGCGCCGTCACCGTCGTCGGTCTTTCTGGTGGCCATTCAGGTCGAGGCGCTGGATCGGCACCGGTTGCTCTCGGACGTGACCCGAGTGCTGGCCGACGAGCGGGTGAACATCCTGTCCGCATCGGTGACCACCTCAGGTGACCGAGTGGCGGTGAGCCGGTTCACCTTCGAGATGGGCGACCCCAAACACCTGGGTCATCTGCTCGACGTGGTCCGCAACGTTGAAGGCGTCTTCGACGTCTACCGGGTCACCTCGGCGGCCTGAGACCCATTCGATGACCCCGCAGAAGGCTCTGGTCCTGGGTGCCAGCGGCAACGTGGGCGCCTGCGTCACCCGCCATCTGGTGTCCAGTGGCGCCGATGTTCGGGTGCTACTGCGAAAGTCAAGTTCCACCAAGGGCATTGACGGTCTGAACGTCGAGCGGCGCTACGGCGATATCTTCGACACCGCCGCCGTCACCGCCGCGATGTCAGATTGCGACGTCGTCTACTACTGCGTCGTCGACACCCGCGCCGAACTCCGGGATCCCGCTCCGTTGATGAAGACCAACGTCGAGGGCCTGCGCAATGTGCTCGATGTGGCAATACACGCAGAGCTGCAACGGTTCGTCTTCCTGAGCACCATCGGGACGATCGCCGTCGGCAGAAACGGCGAAACCGTCGATGAGGACACCCCGTTCAACTGGTCTGATGAAGCGGGGGGCTACATCGAGTCGCGCAGGGCGGCCGAGCAGCTGGTGCTGTCCTACGTCGCCGATCACGGGCTGCCCGCGGTGGTGGCCAATGTGTCCAACCCATACGGGCCGCCCGATTGGCAACCGCGACAAGGGATGTTCGTCAAACTCGCTGCGCTGGGCAAGATGCCGATCTACGTCCGCGGCGTTGGATCTGAAGTGGTCGGCATCGACGACGCCGCCGACGCGATGCTGTTGGCCGCCGAACACGGCCGAATCGGGCAGCGCTACATCATCTCCGAGAGCTACATGAGCCAGCGCAAACTGGTCAGCATCGCCGCGCAGGCGGTCGGCGCACGTCCTCCGTGGCTGGGGATCCCGATGGCGGTGATGTACGGGCTCGGCTGGGTGAACGACGCGATGGGGGCGCTGCTGCGTCGAGACTTCCCGATGAGTCGGCAGAGCGCCCGACTCGTCGAATTGACCTCGCCGGCCAGCCACGAGAAAGCCACCCGCGAACTCGGTTGGCACCCAACGCCAACCGAGGACTTCATCCGGCGGGCGGCCCGCACCTACGTGGAGCGCTCAGTCCCGGCGGGCTGAGGTGATGGTGACCTCGGTCTGCGGCTGACCGTCGTCGCCGCCGCCCGCGACACCCGCCGCGGCGATCTTGTCCACCACGGCCAGGCCGGCCTCGTTGATCGTGCCGAAGACCGTGTAATTCGGCGGCAGCAGCGAGTCGCGGTACACCATGAAGAACTGACTGCCGTTGGTGCCAGGCCCGGCATTCGCCATCGCCAGCGTTCCCCGCGGATATACGACGGGTTGCTGCAGCGCCGGGTCGCCGGGCGGGTATTGATCGGTCGGGAACTCGTTGACGAACTGGTAGCCCGGTCCGCCGGTGCCGTCGCCTTTGGGGTCGCCGCACTGCAGAACCGACAACGCGTGCGCTGTGGTCAGCCGGTGGCAGTCGGTGTTGTCGAAGTAGGCATTCTGGGCGAGCGTGACGAAACTGTTGACGGTGCAAGGCGATTCGTTCATCGCTAGTTGCAGGCCGATCCTGCCCTGATTGGTGGCGATGGTCAGGCCGACCTGAGCCGGATCGCTCGAGATCTTGCCGTTCTGCGGTCTGGCCGCCGACTTGCTGGCGGCGTCGGGGGACGGCGGGTACTGGCAGTTGGCGCCCACCGTGGCAGACGGAATGAACGGCGGCAGCTTCGCGCCGGTCACCGGAGCGGCTCGCACCGACGTCGTCGTTGCGGCGGTGCTGCTCGCCGTCGTGGACGCCGCCTTGTCAGTCGAGTGCTGGCTACAGGACGTCACGGTGATCGCGAGCGCGAGCACGCCGAGCAGTCGAACTCTGGTCATCGTCATGAGTCCAGCTGAGCAGACTTGATGATGACCTCGGTAGCCGGGGGGCCGTCGGTGCCGCCGCCGGCGATACCGGCTTTCGCGATTTTGTCCAGAGTGGCCAGACCGTCCTGCTGGATTTTGCCGAAGATCGTGTAGGCGGGCGGCAGTGGGGTGTCCTTAAAGACCAGGAAGAACTGGCTGCCATTGGTGTTCGGGCCGCTGTTGGCCATCGCGATGGTTCCGCGCGGGTATGTCACCGGCTCTTGGGCGGCCGGGTCGCCGGGCGGGTACTGGTCGGTCGGGTACTCATTGGCGAACTGGTAGCCCGGTCCGCCGGTGCCGTCGCCGTTGGGGTCACCGCACTGCAATAACGTAGTGGTCAGACGGTGACATTTGGTGCCGTCAAAAAACTTCTTGTTCGCCAGACTCGCGAAATTATTGACGGTGCAAGGAGATTCGTTGTTCGCGAGCAGCAGGCCGATGTGCCCTTGGTTGGTGACCATGCTCACGCTGACCTGAGCGGGATCGGTGGGCACCTTGCCTGTTCTTGGCCGTTCGACCGGCTTGCTTGGCTGTTCCGGCGCCGGCGGGTACTGACAGTTGGCGCCCAAGTCGGCCGCAGCCTTGAAAGGCGGCAGCGCGCCAGCCTCGGGAGCATTGTTCGCCGTCGAGCTGCCGGCCGACGACGCCTGCTTGTCCTTGTGGTCCTGATTGCCGGCGAAGACGCTGTACGCCACGACGGCAACCACGGCGACGGCCGCGAACGAACCTCCGATGATGGTCAGCAGCCGACGGCGCTTGGCTTGCTGAGCGCGGCGTTCGAGCTGCCGTTCCAGTTTGCGCTTGGCTGACGCTCGTCGCTGTTCGTTGCTCGGCACCGCCGCTATTCCTCCATACTCGCAGGCTGGGTCTGAAGGAAGAGTGTGCCAGCCCAGGCTGAATTGGGGTGGCGCGACCCGTCCACGCGGGACACAACGGCCCGACTTCTCAGCCCCCCGCTGCGCGGGGCGCATCGTCGTCGGGCGGCGCATGGGAAACTGGAGGACGTGTTCATCACCGGATTTCCCGCCGGGTTGCTGCAGTGCAACTGCTACGTGCTGGCGCCGCACCCCGGAGCGGACGCCATAGTCGTCGACCCAGGCCAGCGCGCAATGGGTCAGCTGCGCCGCATTCTGGACGACAATCGGCTCACACCTGCGGCGGTGCTGCTCACCCACGGCCACATCGACCACATCTGGTCTGCGCAGAAGGTGTCCGACACCTTCGGCTGCCCCACCTTCATCCACCCCGAGGACCGGTTCATGTTGACCGATCCGATCAAAGATTTCGGGCCGAAGATCGGTCAGCTGCTGCTGGCCGCGATTTTCCGGGAGCCCAAGCAGGTGGTCGAACTGGACCGCGACGGCGACAAGATCGACCTGGCCGGGATCAGCGTCACCGTCGACCACACGCCCGGCCACACCCGGGGATCCGTGGTGTTCCGGGTGTCCGGCGACAAGGAACTGGTGTTCACCGGTGACACGCTGTTCGAGCGATCGGTGGGCCGCACGGACCTGTTCGGTGGCAGCGGCCGCGACCTGCTGCGCTCCATCGTCGACAAGCTGCTCGTTCTCGACGACAAAACCGTTGTGCTGCCGGGACACGGCAACTCCACCACGATCGGCGCCGAACGGCGCTTCAACCCCTTCATCGAGGGGCTCAGCTCGTGAGCCAATTCGCCGCACCGAAAGGCGTGCCGGACTATTACCCGCCGGATTCGGCGCGGTTCGTCGCGGTCCGGTCGGGCCTGCTGGAGGTCGCCCGCCGCGCCGGATACGGCGACATCGAACTGCCGATCTTCGAGGACACCGCGCTGTTCGCCCGTGGGGTGGGCGAGTCCACCGATGTGGTGTCCAAGGAGATGTACACGTTCTCCGATCGGGGCGACCGCTCGGTGACGCTGCGTCCCGAGGGCACTGCCGGCGTGGTGCGCGCGGTGATCGAGCACGGTCTGGACCGCGGGGCGCTGCCGGTCAAGCTCTGTTACGCGGGCCCGTTCTTCCGCTACGAGCGTCCCCAGGCCGGCCGGTACCGCCAGCTCCAGCAGGTCGGGGTCGAGGTAATCGGCGTCGACGACCCGGCGTTGGACGCCGAGGTGATCGCGATCGCCGACACCGGTTTTCGCTCGCTCGGCTTGGACGGATTCCGGCTGGAGATCACCTCGCTGGGCGATGACAGCTGCCGTCCGCAATACCGGGAGCTGTTGCAGGACTTCCTATTCGGGCTCGACCTCGATGACGAGACCCGCAAGCGCGCAGAGATCAATCCGCTGCGGGTACTCGATGACAAGCGGGCGGAAGTCAAGGCGATGACCGCCGATGCGCCGGTGATGCTCGACCACCTCTCTGATGAGGCCAAGCAGCATTTCGACACCGTGCTGGCACACCTCGACGGGTTGGGGGTGCCGTACGTCATCAACCCGCGGATGGTTCGCGGGCTGGACTACTACACCAAGACCACCTTCGAATTCGTGCACGACGGGTTGGGTGCGCAGTCGGGTATCGGTGGCGGTGGACGATACGACGGCCTGATGGCTCAGCTCGGCGGACAGGATCTTTCCGGCATCGGGTTCGGCCTCGGGGTGGATCGCACGCTGTTGGCGCTGCAGGCCGAGGGCAAAGACGTCGGGCCGACAGCGCGCTGCGACGTCTTCGGTGTGCCACTGGGCGAACAGGCCAAGCTGCGCCTTGCGGTTCTGGCCGGGCAGTTGCGCGGGTCCGGTGTCCGGGTGGACCTGGCCTACGGCGATCGCGGCCTCAAGGGCGCGATGCGGGCCGCCGACCGGTCCGGAGCGCGGCTGGCGCTGGTGGCCGGTGACCGGGACATCGACGCCGGAACTATCGGGGTGAAGGACCTGACGACGGGGGAGCAGGTCGACGTTGCGACGGATTCCGTTGTCGGGGAAGTGCTTTCGCGGCTAGGCTAGCGTCAGCTGCGGCCGTGCTTGACCTGGTTGAAGGGCACACCGCGGTCGGCGGCCAGTTCACGGGGGAAGCCCAGTATCCGTTCGCCGATGACGTTGCGGGCCATCTCGGTGCTGCCTCCACCGAGCGCCGCGGTCTGGCGCGACAGGTAGCGCTCACCGATGCTCAGCAGACCGGCAGGACCGTCGACCACACCGGCGTCGCCGGCGATGGCCAGCGCGGTATCGATCTCGAGGGCAACTTCTTCGGCCTGGAAGAGCCGAATCAGCGTGCCGCCGGTCGGCGGCAGTGATCCATCGAGCACGCCTTGATAGACGTGGTCGATCAACTGCTCCCAGACCGCACGATGTGTCAGAGCCCGGCCGGCCGCCGTCTGGGCCCGCTCGTTGTCGGCGAGCCCGGCCGCGCGCAGGATGGCGTGATAGTCCGGCGCCTGCTCCTGGTCGTTCTCGGCGCCGCTGCCACTGGCGAACTCCGAGCCGCCGCCCACTGCACGTCGCTCGTGGTGCAACTGGCGCGAGGCCACATCCCAGCCCTTGTCGACTTCGCCGACCACGTCGTCGTCGCTGAGTTCGAGGTCGTCGAAGAACTCCTCGCAGAATTCAGTCGACCCGTTGACCTGTTTGATCCGGCGCAGGGTGATGCCCGGGCTGTCCAGACGGACCAGAAACATCGTCAGCCCTTCGTGTTTGGGCACGTCCCAGTTCGTTCTGGCCAGCAGCAGCCCGTAATCGGCGGCGAAGGCGCCGGTACTCCACGTCTTGGCGCCGTTGACGATCCACTTGTCGCCGCGCCGCTCGGCGCGGGTGATCACGCCGGCCAGGTCCGAGCCGCCGCTGGGTTCGGAGAGTAACTGGACGAGCACCTCGTCACCGCGTAGCGCCGCCGAAATGTGTTGCCGCTTCTGCTGTTCGCTGCCGGTGTCGAGAATGGTGGCGCAGCAGATGGTGAAGGTCGGGACATTCAAGATCAGCGGCATTTCAAAGTCGGCGCTCTCGACGTCGAACGCCTTCTGATATTCGATGTCCAAGCCGAGCCCGCCGTATTCGATGGGAAAGCAGATGCCGGCGAAGCCGCCGTCGTAGAGCTTGCGTTGAAGTCGCCGGACGTGCTGCCACGAGTCCTCTTCGCCGCGGTCGGCGTAGGGCGGATTGTTCGGGTCGTCGATGCGCGGAAGGGTATCGGCGAGCCAGGTGCGGGCCCGCTCGGCGAATGCTGTGACCGATTCCGTGGTGCGCGTAGAAGCCGTCATGCCGCCTCCCGAGAGCATCATTAACCAAAAGTGGAAATGACATTACCAGTGCTGCGGCTCGTGCTCAGCCCCGGCGAGGCCGGGTGATCGTGAACTGCTCGACGACGCTGATCGCTCCGTACGGGCCGTTGACCGCGTAGTGGGTTGCCTTGATGGACGTGTTGCCGCCCGGCGGGCCCGGGTCGACGTTGAAAGCGACAAAGCCGTAGGGGTTTTGGGCGTCCCGGAACGCCGACCACGGCGCGTCCTCCACCACGTAGATGGGCAGTTTGCGACCGATCGCATCTTTGGATTCGCCGATGCCGGTCACCACGCGGCACCTCGGTTGTGGGAAGAACATCGTGTTTGACGGTGACGAGGTTCCGCCACCGCCGATGACGAGGTGCACCGTCCCCTTCGTGGTGTCGATGACGTCACCGCGGTCCTGGACCGGGACCGGCGTCCTGGTCTCGCTGTCGTGTGCGCCCCGCAGCGGATGTGAACGTTCGTAGTGGTGCTCGTGACCGCACACGACCAGGTCGACCTGGTATCGGTCGAACAACGGCAGCCATTCCTGGCGGATACCCAGGTCGGCACCGTTGGTGTGGTCGGCGGTGGAGATCGCGGTCTGGTGCATGCACACCACCACCCAGTCGACCCGGTTGTCGGCGCGGGCATCCGCGAGTTCCTTTTCCAGCCAACGCTTCTGTGCGCCACCGGAGTAGCCGTGGACGTAGGAGTTGCCGCCGTCCTGGTAGCAGACGTCGTCGTTGTTCAGGCTGATAACTCGGACTGAGCCCGCGGTGAACGAGTACCAGAGGCCCCTCAGTTCGCCGTCGGATCCGGAGTCGGGCAGCGCGAAGTACGTCTGGTATGCGGCGAAGCCCACGGGGCCATTGCCTAATTCGTTTTCGTGGTTACCCGCCGCGGGCATCCACGGCCGGAAGCGTGCGGAACGAGTGTTGTTGTCGAACCAGTCCGACCAGGTGCGGATACGGTCGTGGGCCAGGTTGGCGTAACACAGGTCGCCGTTGACCAGGTTGAACAGCGGACTGATGCGTTCGATAGCGGTGGTGATGTCGCCGGCCGCCGGCGAGCCCAGGTTGTCGCTGCGATAGTGGTTGTTGTGGAGTCGACCCAGTGTTGGCGTTGCCTGATCGCCGAAGCTGGTGAAGCACAACGGATTCCGTCCCGACGGGGCAGTGCGAACGGTGCCCAGTTCCGGGTCGGTGCCGTCGTGCACCGCTGCGTACACGTAATCGGTGTCGGGAGCGAGGTTGTCGAGCCGCGCGTGGTGCACGCGAATTTCAGTGTGTGATTTCGCGTCACGATAGGTGCGGGTTTCGGCTGCGACCGTGCGACCGAGGCCGGATGTCGGTGTGCCCAACATGACGCGCGGATTGCCGATCGGGTCGGTGGTGTGCCACGAGACGACGACTTCGGCGGAGGCATCCTTGCCGAATTGCAGATGCAGTCCGCCGACCGGTTGTGCGCCGCGCCGAGCGGGCCTGGTCCACAGGCTGGGGCCGCTGCCAGGTGACCCGAGCAATGCGACACCGCCCGCGCCGAGGCCGGCGCCGACGATCGTCGTCGCGGCCCCGGTGGCTAGAAGCCGTCGGCGACTGATGCCGGGCGCCGGGGCCTCGGCGGGCGTCGGTTGCGGCTCTTCGACCATGCTTCTTTCTTACCTGTCGACCGGCAGGCGACCGCTAACTGGCGAATACGTAGACCCAGGCGTGCGGTCCCGACCGCAACGGCACGGAAATCCGGCGGTAGTCGTCGACTTCGTAGTCGTCGGCTGCGGCCAATTCCGCCTCGGTGATGGTGAAGACGGTCCCGTCGACGTGGGCGTCCGGTCGATCGGTGGGCCGCAGAATCGGATGGCGGTCGCTGCCACTGGCGGCGATAACGTGGGGATCGGTGATCGTCACGTAGTCGAGGTCGTAGCCGATGATCGCGTCGACGTAGCCCTCAATTTCCCGGCCGAACGTGGCACGTTGGACTTCTCGTTGACGCAGCGTCCCGTAGGAGAACAGCAGTTCGCTCACTGTCGGTACTTAACATCCGCCTTACCCGCCCGCCACCGGGAGAGCGGACTGGACACTTTCGGCGGGCAAGTTTTCAGTATTCTCTCAGCATTGGTCGACCGTTCAATTCCGATCGTGATCTGTCGAAGCCGGGCGAGTAGCCGGGTCGCTTTAAACCGCGCAGCCGATGCGGATCTTTACCGCCATCGATGAGCCGACAATGGTCAAGAACTTCACTGGCCGCCTTTCCCGAACGCGGCTTATCGACCGACGTTTCGGGTCAGCCGTAGCTGTCGGCGTCAGTCGAACGGCGGACAACGCCAGCTGATCGGATTATCACCGTGCTCTGTCATGGCCGACTGGGAGCCGCAGCAGACGTCCGCGAATTATCAAGGCATCAGCAGGATTACGCCGTCGGGAGGGACGGGCGTCGAACGTCCAGGGATGTCGCTGTGCGAGTCCCGCGCTGACGATCTGCCCCTACTGCTGCCCGCTCGCGTCTCCGCGACCGAGTTTGCGCTGTAGAAGCTACTGACTCATGCCCAATAAGTGAATCCACTGTGACGCGCTTTCCGGCATCGGCAGGTTCCTGAGAAGTTGCTGTATGCAGTGGCAAAAAATTGCCACAAAGGGCAATGTCTCTTTGGCTTTTCTCAGCACGGGAAGTGCGTTTGTGATTTAAGATTGCGCCACCATCAGACCTCGACAGCCACACTTTGCGTCAAGTTAATTGCATTAACTTGATCACCTGGCAGCCAGGGGTCTGACGCCGTGTAAGGAGGAACGCAGGGTGTCGCTCGTAACTGCTCAGCCGGAAGCTCTGTCCGGGGCGGCGGGCGCCTTGGCGGGCATCGGCGATGCGATAGCGGCACGAAACGCCGCCGCTGCAACTCCGACAACGGGTCTGGCGCCTGCTGCGTCGGATATTGTTTCCGCAATGACCGCGGCGCAGTTCGACGACCACGGCTTGACGTACCAACAGATCGCCGCGCAGGCGGCGGCAGTGCACGAACAACTAGTAGCCACATTGCGCTCCGGGTCCGGGGCGTACGCGTTGACCGAGGCGGCGAATGCAGCTGCTGCTGGCTAAGGGGGGCCTGGGCCAATGAGTTTCATGGTGTTTCCGCCGGAGGTTAATTCCGGACTGATGTACAGCGGCGTGGGTTCGGGTCCGCTCATGGCTGCGGCTTCCGCATGGGACGAGCTGGCCGCCGATCTGGAGACCTCCGCCAATTCTTTTCAGGCGATCGTCGGGCAGCTGACCGGATCGACCTGGTTGGGTCCCTCCTCGGCGCGGATGGCTGCGGCGGTGGCGCCCTACGTGGAATGGATGGCGGGCACCGCGGCCCAAGCCGCTCAGACCGGAGCGCAAGCCAGGTTGGCTGCGGCCGCCTATGAGAGCGCGTTCGCGGGAACTGTCCCGCCGGCGGTGATCGCCGCCAATCGGGCCCTGTTGGCCGCGTTGGTCGCCACCAATTTCCTCGGCCAGAACACGCCGGCGATCGCGGCCACCGAGGCGCACTACATGGAAATGTGGTTCCAGGACGGCCTGTCGATGGACACCTACGCGACCACTTCAGAGCAGGCGGTCGCGCTGCCCGAACAGACCCCGGCTCCGGCAACGAGTGACGGGGGTCTGAAATCCGATCTGGCTGCGGCGGCTCAGTCCATCGAGAACTCCCTCACCACCACGTTCAACCAGCTGAGTACGACCCTGCAGGGACTGTTGACCGGAAACACCGCGGGCACGTCGACCAACGGGTTGTCGTCCGCACTGTCGGGCGCCGTGACCAACCTGACTGGCGCGACGACGGCTGCTCATTCAGCCGCCGCCTCCTCGGGCGCGTCGAGCCCGATCTCGACCGTTGCGGGAGCGACTGGCTCAATCCTTCCTCTACAGCTCACGTATTACTCGGCCATGCTCGCCAGCATGCCGGCCAAGATGTTGATCAGCATGAGCAACTCGATGGGCGCCGGCCAGGCGTTGCAGGCAGGTCAACAGGCGATGCTCGCCGACGTGTCCTCGCTGGTTGACGCCAAGATGAAAGCGCTGCTGGGCGGCATTTCCGGCGAGATGCGCGGGTTCGGATCACAGATCACCGCTCAACTGGCGTCGGCGCAGCGGCTCGGTGGGATGTCGATACCGAACGGCTGGGCCTCGAATGCACCGGCGATGGTGCGTGCGGCCCCGGTGCTGCCGGCGAACAGCTTCTCGCCGGTGAACCCATCGGCCAATCTCCCCACGAGCCCCTACACACAGGCCCTCATGGGTGCCATGAACGGACGCGGCATGGGCAGTCAAGCTGCCAAGACGGCGTCAGTGAAAGTAGAGACTCGTACGCCGGCCGGCGGATGAGAGTGGGGGATGCCTTTGCTACACAACGCATTCACTGGAATTGACACACCGAACTAGGAGAGAGATATGCCTACGCGTTTTATGACTGACCCGCATGAGATGCGGTCGATGGCGGGCCGTTTCGACGTGCACGCGCAGACGGTGGAGGACGAGGCCCGCAAGATGTGGGCGTCGAGCCAGAACATCGCCGGAGCCGGCTGGAGCGGTACCGCTCAGGCCACCTCTTACGACACCATGGGCCAGATGAACACCGCCTTCCGCAACATCGTCAACATGCTGCACGGTGTGCGCGACGGTCTGATCCGGGACGCCAACCACTACGAGGCCCAAGAGCAGGGCTCGCAGCACATCCTGTCCAGCTAGTCCATCCGCCCACACACGTCTTAGGAGAGAACATGTCGATCAGTTACCAGTTCGGCGACGTGGACGCCCACGGCGCGATGATCCGCTCCCAGGCCGCCTCGCTGGAGGCCGAGCACCAGTCCATCGTTCGCGATGTGTTGGCTGCCGGTGACTTCTGGGGTGGCTCGGGTTCGGTGGCTTGCCAGGAGTTCATCACCCAGTTGGGTCGCAACTTCCAGGTGATCTACGAGCAGGCCAACTCCCACGGCCAGAACGTGCAGACCGCGGGCAACAACATGAGCAGCACCGACTCCGCTGTCGGGTCCAGCTGGGCCTGACACTTCCCTCGGGTTGGGGGTCGAGACACACCGGGCATCACGATGTCCGGTGTGTCTTTTTTCTGTCGCATCATCTCAGCAAACTTTCGGCACGGAACGGGAACGGGAACGCGGTCCGGTAGGAGTCGGCCGCCGTTAAGGGGAGATGGTCCATGGAACTTTCACTTCGTCGTACGTAAAGCGCCGGCGTGGGGACGTGGCGGGCGCCGGACTCATTGCCGTCGTCCCGGTAGGAGCGTCCGCGGCGATATCCAAAGGCGCGCAGTGCAACTCGTATTAGTTGAAAACATCGCTGCCGACCTGACGACCCGACTCCGATCCTCACGGCGATCATGGACAACGAGGTGACCTACGCGAATGATCTTGCGACGGCCGCCGAGACCGCAGGCGCCAACCTGGTGAACGCGCTGCAGGATGGCAACTCCACCTTGGCTTTCAGCGAGATGGTGAATGCGCCGTCCACGATCATGGACGCCTCGGCTTGCTGAGCGACGAGGGCACTGCGGCGAGGTAGGCGTCGCTAGCGGCGACTACTCAGCCACCGCTGCGCACGCGCCGAGGATGGTCGTCGAGGTGAAGTTGGCCGCGTTGGCCAGGTGGTTGTCGGTCGGAGTGTAGGTGGGCAGCGCAGTGACGAACGCCCGTCGGTACTGGGCCGATAGGTTCGCCAGATCCTGCCAGATGGCGTTATCACTTTGCCGGCCAAGCTGTTCCAGCTTGCTGGCAAAGGAGTTCATGATCGGCCCAACCTGGTAGTTGACTGCTTTCTGCTCGCGGTTCCAGTAGATCGACGGAATGTTGGGATCGATCTGCTGCCACGTGGCGGTCTGCTGGCCGAACTGGTTCAACGCCGATTTCCATTCTGGACAGACGTTATTGTCCGACGTGAGCATCGGTTGTGGGCTTGCAAGGTTGCCCACCGGTGCGATGTCAGACGGCGCCGCGGCAGGCGGTACCAGCGGCCCCCGAGCTGCTGCCGGCCCGTCGCTGATCGCAGCGCAGATTGAACCCAGCGCCGACGAAGCGCTGTTCGCGGCGCCGGCCAAATTGTTGTCGGCAGGTGTGTATTTCGGGATGCGTTCCGAATAGGCCCGCGCGTATGCGATGAATTGCTGATACAGCTCACGCATCACCCGGTGCGGTGTCAGCTTCACCAGTCCGACCGTTTGGGCCGCCGCGCCACGCATTGATTGCCCGGCGGCGATGAACTGGGCTTTTTGCTTCTCCGTCCACGCCGACGCCGGTACGGACCTATCGCGGTCGTTCCACAGCCCCTGGCCACTGTTCGCGAGATCGTTGTTGATCGACGTCCACGCCACGCAGCTGGGGTCGTCGGTGATCACGGTGATGGGTCCGTTGTCTTTCGAACTTGCCACGCCGCCGATCGCTTCCGGGTTCGACGCGTCCGAGCCGGAACCTTGCGGCCCGCCTGAGCCCCCACCGCCGAACAGCAGCACTGCCGCGACGATCGTTGCCAGAACGGCCACCACGGCGACCCCACCTATAGCCCACTTGAGATTTTTATTATCGCCGGGGCCGTCAATATCAGACGTCACGGTGAACCACCTTAAATGACAACCCCATTAGGGCAGGCATATTCGCCTCGGCGCAGGCCACGATGACGCGCTTTCTCAGGGCGTTAACAGGGTTGACAATCTATCGAACACGCGTTCGAATAGAGGGTATGCGATGGGACGGCCAGGGCGTCGAGGTCGATGACGGCGCGCTACCTGGACTCGAGCGCATCGGATTCGTCCGTAGCGTGCGGACGCCGCAATTCGACGGGATCACATTCCACGAGGTGTTGTGCAAATCCGCGCTGAACAAGATTCCGCAAGCGAGTGCCGTCCTACCTTTTCAATACACCGTCAACGGCTATCGCGGTTGCTCGCACGCCTGCCGATACTGCTTTGCCCGGCCGACCCACGAATACCTGGATTTGGACTGCGGCAACGACTTCGACACCCAGGTCGTCGTCAAGACGAACGTCGTCGACGTATTGCGCCGCGAACTGGGCCGGCGGTCGTGGCGACGTGAAACGGTGGCGCTGGGCACGAACACCGATCCCTATCAGCGCGCTGAAGGCCGCTACGCGCTGATGCCGGGGATCATCGGTGCGCTCGCGGAATCAGGCACACCGCTGTCGATACTGACCAAGGGCACGCTGCTGCGCCGCGATCTGCCGCTGATCGCCGACGCAGCGACTCGGGTCCCGATCAGCCTCGCCGTCTCACTTGCGGTCGGTGATCCAGAACTGCACAAGCAGGTCGAACCAGGCACGCCCAGCCCGCAAGCGCGCCTCGGACTGGTCGCGGCGATCCGCGACGCCGGTCTGAGCTGCCATGTGATGGTCGCGCCGGTGCTGCCGTACCTGACCGATTCCGCCGAACATCTCGACGATCTGCTGCGCCAGATCGCGATCGCCGGAGCCAGCGGTGCAACGGTCTTCGGCCTGCATCTGCGCGGGTCGACCCGGGGCTGGTTCATGTCCTGGCTGTCACAGGTACATCCGCAGTTGGTGGGCCCGTATCGCGAGTTGTACCGGCGCGGAGCGTATTTGCCGCCGGCATACCGAGACGAGCTCAGGGCGAGGGCGGCTCCGTTGATCGCCAAGTACGGACTCGTGGGTCAGCAGCGACGAGTCGATGCCACCCCGCCGCAGCGAGTCGCCGAGACGCTGCAGCCCACGTTGTTCTGAGCTAGTTGAGGTCGGGTGCGTGGTAGGTGTCGCACTGGTTGGGGTCGCCGGTCTGATAGCCCACGGTGAACCAGTGCTGACGCTGTTCGGAGGATCCGTGTGTCCACGACTCGGGATGCGTACGGCCGGTGGCCGCCTTCTGGATGCGGTCGTCACCCACGGAGGCCGCAGCCGACAACGCGTCCGCAATGTCCTTGTCGCTCAACGGTTCTAAAAAGGGAACCCCGGTGCTTTCCTGCTTAATCGTCGAGGCGTAATGCGCCCACACCCCGGCATAGCAGTCGGCTTGCAATTCGGTGCGCACGCCGTTACCGCCGGCGCCTTGCGCGCCCTGCTGAGCGCGGCCCAATGATCCCTGCAGATCCTGCACGTGGTGTCCGAACTCATGGGCAACGACGTATTCCTGTGCCAATGGTCCACCGCTGGAACCGAATTGGGTACGAAGTACATCGAAGAAGCCGACGTCAAAGTAAGCGGTCTTATCGACCGGGCAGTAGAACGGCCCCACGTCGGTGCTCGCCGGCCCGCAGCCGGTGTTGACCTGACCGCTGAACAGGCGAACCCGGGGACGGGTGTACCCGCGCAACAGTTGCGACCACACTGCGTCCACTGAGTTACCGGTGGCGACCACGCGGCATTGTGCGTACTGATTGGCGTCTGCGCCGGTCTTGCACTTGCTCAGATCGAACCCGGGCGCGACCTCCTGGCTGCTGGGTTGTGGGATCTGGTTCACCACTTTGCCGGGGTCCACTCCGAGCAGCAGGGCCACCACGAGAAACAGCAGGCCACCGAGGCCGCCGCCGACGGCAATTCCGCGTCCGCCGCCGCCGGACGCCGAGGTCGTACTGGTGTCGATCTGCATACCCTCGTTGAAGGTCATCGCACTCTCCGTCTGCGTTCATGTCGCGGCTCCTGGCCCGGCGAGATCAGCTTTGCACACTACGATTCAGGCGTGCCCGGGGTTGCCGAAGTTCCTGCTCTCGCACGTACGGCGGCCGGCGATCTGCGCGGCACTGTCGAGCGCGGCGTCGCGGTGTGGCGCGGGGTGCCATATGCGCAGCAGCCGATCGGCGAGCGCCGGTTCGCGGCGCCGGCGCCGCTGTTGCCGTGGACCGGTGTGCGAGATGCCGTCGAACACGCGCCGTTGCCGCTGCAGAGCCGATCGATGGTAGCGGGTGACCGCAGGGACCCGAAGGTCCGCGACGAAGCCTGCCTGACCTTGACGGTGTGGTCGCCCGATGTGTCGGCCTCGCTGCCGGTGATGGTGTGGATTCCCGGTGGAGCTTTCCTCAACGGCGCGGGGCAGCTCGAGCTGTACAACGGTTCGCGGTTGGCCGCCAACGGCAATGTCGTCGTCGTCAACGTCACCTATCGGGTCGGGGTGTTCGGCGGCTTCGAACTCGGCGACCTCGGCGACGGTTTCGACGACAATCTATGTCTGCGGGATCAGATCGCCGCGCTGGCCTGGGTGCGCGACAACATCGCGGCGTTCGGCGGCGACGCCAACAGGGTTACCGTTTTCGGCGAATCCGCAGGCGCCACTTCGGTTTTAGCCCTGACGTCCAGCCCGGCTGCCGACGGACTGTTCAGTCGGGCGATCGCGCAGAGCCCCGCGCTGCCGTTGATCGCCGATCGCGCGACGCGGGCCGCGCAGTCTCGCGAGTTCCTGCGCCTGCTCGGCGTGGGCGCGGGGGAGGCGCATCGGCTCAAGGAGCTGCCGCAGCGCGAATTACGGCGTGCCGCTGGTGAATTGCAGCTTGCCAGCGTCGCGTCGACACCGACGTTGGCGCATGGCTTGACGTACGGCGTCGATCTCTTGCCGCTCCATCCGATCGAGGCGGCACGGTCGGCCGCGACCGCTCGAATTCCGTTGATCCTCGGCACAAATCGGCACGAGGCGGCGCTCTTCGCTCGCGACAAGCCACCGATGTTGCCGACGACGCCGCCGGGTATCGACGACTATTTCGCCCGGGTGGCACCGGATTCGCGGGAGCGAACGCTGCAGGCATATCCCCGTTACCCCCGCCGCCGTGCACGGGAAGCCGTTGGCGCGGACGTGATGTTCGTCGCACCCACGTGGGCGTTCGCCGATGCGTACAGCGCCTACGCGCCGACGTACGTCTATCGGTTCGATCATGCTTCGCCGACGCTACGGCTGACGGGTCTGGGCGCAGTGCACGGCAGCGAAATTATTCACGTGTTGCATAGCTACGACTCACATTTGGGCCGCAGGCTGCACCCACTGGGCCGATGGTTGACACCCGCGGTGGGCCGTCGCATGCAGCGGATTTGGCTCGACTTTGCTACTGCGCACACGCCTAATGATCAACCCTGGTCGCAAGATTGGCCCAGCTACGAGGCCCAACGACGGGCAACCCGGGTCATTCAGTCCTGCGCGGACGGCGTATTAGACGATCCGGACACAGTGCGCCGCTCAGCGTGGCGCGAAATCGTGTGACCCAAGCTAAGTTTGGCCTGAGAGCTGCGCCGATCGGACTAATTGGGCCGTATCGGTAGAAGAAACCCGCCACAGGGCGTAATTTGGGGCACTGACCAAGTTTTAATCACAGCGGTTCTAGGGGACGGGGGGCCGACATGCCTCAGAAATCTAATGGAGATTCTCAGCTTCCGTGTATGTACTTGTCCAGGCCGGCGGTCATCATTCCCGAGACAGCCATCGACAACGAGACGGTGCTGACACGGGTCCACGACAGCTTCCGGGGGTCGGAAGCGGAGTGGGAGCCCGTCAAGCAAGGAGTCGAGTACGTACTCGGCCGATGTAACACCCAGGTCCGCTACATCGACCCGGACCAGACGCTCTCGCCCGGCGAGTTTGCGTCACGCGCTGCGACTGCCTGCCTCTTCGAGAACGGCGTCGACGTGTCCGAGGTCGATCTTTTGGTTTATGGGGGTATCGCCCGAGAAAACTTCGAGCCGGCAACCGCCGCCGAAGTCGCCGGGCGCCTCGGTGCAACGCCACTGCATGCATTCGACGTGACGTGTGCGTGCGCCGGTCTTGTCGAGGCTATCCACGTCGTTGCCGGTTACTTCGCCCTGCACCCCGAGATCAAGACCGCACTCGTCTGCGCCGGTGAGCTGTGGCGCGACCACGTCACCTATGACCTTCAGACACTCGACGACGTCGCCAACTACGCCGCCGGTCTGACGCTCGGGAACGCCGCGGCGGCATTCCTGGTGACGCGCGATTCACTCGCAGCGGGCGGCGCGCGACTGCTGGGCTTTGGGCACAAGACGTTTGCCGAGCATTACGACCTCTGCTCGGCTCCGGTCGAGGGGCCCTTCATGTCACGCTCGAAGGAGCTCTTCGCACTCGCCGTTCACGTGCCGGGGGAGGTCCAGCGTCTGCTGGCGTCCGCAGGCTGGGCGGCCGAAGACGTTGACCACTACATCTTCCACCAGCCGAGCCAGGCGATCCTGGAGCGCGTGTTCGGCGCACTCGGCGCGCGCCCCGACGCGTGCGTGCACACCCACTCGCTGTACGGTAACAGCGCCAGCACCTCGTGGGCGGTCGCGCTCAACCACCGTCTGAAGCACGGGACAGTCAACAACGGAGACAAACTCGTCATCGCAAGTGCCGCATCTGGTTTCACGATCGTGAGTGCGTCTGCAGTCTGGGAGAGCTAGATGGGTCGTTACCTGCGCGTCTACGGGGTCATCGGCAAGACGTTCGGGTTGTGGTTCAAGCCTTTGGGAGCTTTCACGCTCCTGCAGGTACGGCAGGTGATTTCGGCGACGACACTTGGGCTGGACTACATCTTCTTTCCGCGGCAACGTAAGCAGGCGATCGACCGGCCGATCTTCATCATCGGCAATCCGCGCAGCGGCACGACGTTCTTGCACCGCTTCCTGCTGGGCGCCGGTGACATGGCCGCGTTGGAGCTGTGGGAGATGCTGTTCCCCGCGATCACGGCGCGCAAGCTGCTCGGTGGCATCGTGCCCCGGCTGGACAAGCTCAACCCTGCGCAATATCACCCGTCGGACGTGCATGACACCAGCCTGCGCGGCATCGAAACCGACGATGTCGCATGGTTTTTCCGGACCATGGACGGTCCGTTCGCGTGGGCGTATTTCACTGCTTGGCGCGACACTTGGGGAAGTGCATTCTCGCGGCGCACCTTCGGGATCGACGGTGTGTCGGCCAAAGAGGAGAACAAGTTCTTCAAGTACTACGAGGCGATCTGGCGTCGGAATCTGGTCGCCAAAGGCGCCAACCGGGTGCTGGTGAAGTCGAGCATGCTGACGTTCCGGCTGGATGCGCTGCTGCGTCGCTATCCCGACGCCCGGTTGGTCTACATCGTTCGCGATCCGGTCGAGGTCATTCCGTCCGGAATGTCACTGCTGGCCAGCGTGCTGGAGAACGGTTTCGACATCTGGAACCGCACCAGCAAAGAGGAACAGGACAAGTGGCTGGAAAATCTCTACCAGGCGTCGGGGGACATGCTGCGGGTCTTCCGCGAGGCTGAGGTCGCCGGAAAAATCCCAGAGAAGAATGTATGCGTGGTGCGCTACGAGGATCTGCTGCAGAACCTCGAGCCGACGATGGCGCGCATCCTCGACTTCATCGAGATCAAGCCAAGTGCCGAGTTCGAAGAAGAGTTGCGGCAGCAGGCCGAGAAGCAGCGTGGTTACACCAGTCGCCACCAGCACTCGCCCGACAAATTCGGACTCGACCCTGAGCGCATCCGCCGCGACCTGGGATTCGTCTACGACGCGTACGGGCTGTCACAGCGCACCAGCTGAGCTAGCCCTGCGGCGGTGCAACGAACCGTTTATCGGTGTAGCGGCGCAGGTTGGACAGGAACCGGCGGAACGCCAGGTTGAGTAACGGTCGTAGCACGAACATCGCAATCTTGGCCGGCCCCAACGGTTTCTGCGCCAGCGTCCAGGTCAGCCGGCATCCTCCCGGAGCGGGAGGTGCCCTTCCGGGCTTTGCGGTCTAGACCAGGGGGCCGAGTCGCAGGCAGGCAGGTTTGCGTTTCTCTCGAGGCCCACAAATAGCCTGAGGAAAGTCTAGGCGAAAGCTGTCATTTTCTCAGTTCTCTGCGCCGCTGAGGGGATCTGTTGGGGCAGAACAAGATTCGGTGACGACGCTGGTCGACCTAGCCTGGGCCGTCGCTGGCCGCGGCGAGCAACGGCACAAGGATGTCACTGATCGGCGTAGCGATCCCGTGTGCTCGGGCCTTGCGGATGATGACGCCGTTGCGAATGTCCCACTCCATCGGTCGCGACGCCTGCCGGTCGGCGAGTATCGAGGTGCCCATATCGGTTGGTGCAGAACGGAACATCTCCACCGTGCCCTTCGCGACGTCATCGTTCAGTCGGGCTCCCTCGGCGCGGGCGACCTCGAGGCATTCGCCGGCGTAGCGGCGGGCCAGCTCGGCCAGGTCGTCGCGGCGGAACATGCCGGATCGCCTGCCGGTGAGCACCATCAGACCGGCGACCGCGTTGACCAACAACTTGCGCCACGCGGCCGTGATGAAGTCGGGGTCGCAGTCGGCCGTGCCGCCCGCGGCGCGCCACACCTCGGCGAACGTGGTCGCCGCGGGCCCGGTCGGCAGAGCGAGCCGGGCCTCGCCGCGCAACCGCACCCAGCCGTCGGGCTGGGTCTCGGCGGAGAACCAGACGATGCCCGGGATGACGGTCGACGACGGGCAGTGCGGCTGCACCAACTCGACCTGCTCGACCCCGTTCTGCAGGACGACGACGATGGTGTGTTCATCGCACAGCCGGGCCAGCCAGCGGGCGGCGTCGTCGTTCTGGGTGGTTTTGACCGCGAGCAACACCAGCCCGACCGGCGAGCTGATGTCGTCGGGATCGGTGCGAATCGGGCCGGGCACCACGATCGGATCGCCCTCGTCGGGCCGCAGTTCGACCTGCGATCGTGGCGTCCGACCGCAGACCAGCACTCGGTGTCCGGCCGCCGATAGACATGCGGCGACCGTCGTACCGACTGCACCAGGACCGACCACAGCTATATCCATGACGATCCTCGAAACTACCCGCCTCTAGACTGGGCTGTCGTTTCCACCACTTGCTAGGAGTATTCGTGCTGCGCAGTCACGTCGCGGGTTCGTTGCGAGCCGCCGACGCCGGCCAACAGGTGACGCTGGCCGGCTGGGTCGCTCGTCGGCGCGACCACGGTGGGGTGATCTTCATCGACCTCCGCGACGCATCGGGTGTGTCCCAGGTCGTGTTCCGCGCCGATGACGTGCTGGCCCAGGCGCATCGGCTGCGCGCCGAATTCTGCATCGCCGTCGAGGGCGTGGTGGAGATCCGGCCGGAGGGCAATGCCAACGCGGAGATCGCGACCGGCGACATCGAAGTCAACGCGACGTCGCTGACAGTGCTGGGGGAGTGCGCCCCGCTGCCATTCCAGCTGGACGAGCCCGCCGGTGAGGAGACCCGGCTCAAATACCGCTACCTCGATCTGCGCCGCGACGGCCCCGGCGGCGCGATTCGGTTGCGCTCCAGGGTCAATGCCGCAGCTCGCGCCGTGCTGGACGCGCACGACTTCGTCGAAATCGAGACGCCGACGATGACGCGGTCGACGCCGGAAGGCGCCCGCGACTTTCTGGTACCGGCCCGGCTGCAACCCGGCTCCTTTTACGCATTGCCACAGAGTCCGCAGCTGTTCAAGCAACTGCTGATGGTCGCAGGCATGGAGCGTTACTACCAGATCGCCCGCTGCTATCGAGACGAGGATTTCCGCGCCGATCGGCAGCCGGAATTCACCCAGCTCGACATGGAGCTGAGCTTCGTCGAGGCCGACGACGTCATCGCGACCGCCGAACAGGTGCTCAAGGCGGTGTGGGCGCTGATCGGTCATGACCTCCAGCTGCCGGTACCGCGGATCAGCTATGCCGAAGCGATGACACGGTTCGGGACGGACCGACCCGACCTGCGGTTCGGCGTGGAACTCGTCGAATGCACAGAGTTCTTCTCCGACACCACTTTTCGGGTGTTCCAGGCGCCCTACGTCGGCGCGGTGGTGATGTCCGGCGGGGCGTCACAGGCGCGGCGGACATTGGACGGCTGGCAAGAGTTTGCGAAGCAGCGCGGTCACAAGGGTCTGGCGTACGTGCTGGTCGGCGACGACGGCACGCTGAGCGGGCCGGTCGCCAAGAACCTCTCCGACGCCGAACGTGACGGACTGGCCGTCCACGTCGGCGCCGAACCCGGTGACTGCATCTTCTTCTCGGCGGGCCCGGCGAAGGCGTCGCGCGCGCTGCTGGGTGCGGCCCGGGTCGAAATCGCCCGTCGGCTCGACCTGATCGACCCCGATGCGTGGGCATTCACCTGGGTGGTGGACTTCCCGCTGTTCGAGCCGGCCGATGAGGCTACCGCCGCGGGTGATCTCGCGCTGGGCAGCGGTGCGTGGACCGCGGTGCACCACGCCTTCACCTCACCGAAAGCCGATTCCGAAGTCACCTTCGACAGCGACCCGGGCAATGCGCTGGCCGACGCCTACGACATCGTCTGCAACGGCAACGAGATCGGTGGCGGCTCCATTCGTATCCATCGCCGCGACATCCAGGAACGGGTGTTCGCGATGATGGGAATCGGCGCGGCCGAGGCGCAGGAGAAGTTCGGATTCCTGTTGGACGCGTTCACCTTTGGCGCGCCACCACACGGCGGGATTGCGTTCGGCTGGGACCGGATCGTTCAGCTGCTGTCCGGCGCCGACTCGATCCGCGAGGTGATCGCGTTCCCGAAGTCCGGCGGCGGCATCGACCCGCTGACCGACGCTCCGGCGCCTATCACCGCGCAGCAGCGCAAGGAATCGGGCATCGACGCGAAGCCCGAGGAAGCACGCGGCCGCAAGCCTGCGCCCACCGACGCGGAATAGACACCTGACTCAGCTAGGTTGACCAGGCATGCCAGAAGGAATGCCTGACACCGAGTCCATCAAAGCGTTCAACGAAGCGATCGCCGGCGAGTTCCACGCCAACGATGGCAAGGTCGGTGGCCAGTTCGAGGGCGCTGACCTGCTCTTGCTGACCACCACCGGCGCCAAGTCCGGCCAGCCGCGGATCTCACCGCTGGCATATTTCCGCATCGACGGGAAGCTGGTCATCGTCGGGTCGTTCGCCGGCGCCGAGCTCAACCCGGCCTGGGTGCACAACCTGCGCGCCAATCCGGCCGCACGCGTCGAGATCGGCAACGAGTCTTCGGACGTCACCGCTCGCGAATTGCCCTCCGGCGAACGAGACGAACTATGGGGCAAACTCACCGCTGCCGCACCGGGTTTCGCCGAGTATCAGACGAAAACCACCCGGGTGATACCGGTCTTCGAGCTCCAGCCGAGCGGTTAGCTCCGGCGGCGACCGCCGGACTTCACGCCCGATCACGGGGCGATTACGTCAACCATCACGCCGCGGTCACGCCGCCCATCACGGGGTGGTCACATGGCCCCTAACGGCTAATGCGGAACCAGCGCAAACAGCGTCTGCAACGTGCCCCGTACCGGGTGCAGCAAGATGTTGACGATTTGAATCGGGAAGAGCTGGCCGTTTCCGCCGCACTTCGGCCATGCACCGGGCCCCTGGGTGGCAACCACCCGGTTCGCCACGGCGATCTGTTCTTCTCGCGAAGCGGATGCCGGGTCGCCGACGCCGCCGTTCGCTGCCCAGGTTGACGGCTTGAACTGCAGGCCGCCGTAGAACCCGTTGCCGGTATTCGCGTGCCAGTTGCCACCCGATTCGCACTGCGCGACGGCGTCCCAGTCCATGCCGTCTGCGTAGGCCACGCCAGTGGTCGGAGATATGACGAGTGTCATGCCCAGGACGACCAACGCGGCTATCACCAGGTGCTTGCACATCGTGCTCAGTAGTCCACCTAAATGACTCATTTAACAGGTCTAACAAACACGCGTGAAAGGAGTCAATGCGTGGGGTATTAGCAATTTAGTGAGATTATTGGTAAGGCCGGGCTTAATGTTGCTAATGGCTATTCGAGTTAAACAATTAGCCTAGTGATGCAGTTTTATACGCAAGTTGTATAAGTGATGTGAGTTATCTAGTCGTGATTGAGTAAATTAGAGTGACAGATGTTACTGGTGTTACTCAAGTGATATATGTTGCGTATCATCGCTGTCGCCCTACGGTCACCTGGCTTCGCCGAGAAACTCCTGGACCAGGCGTTTTGGCGCTCGCGTGAGCCAGGCCTCGACGATCAGCTCGCGCAGGCTGGTCGCGTCGATCTCGCCGAGCCTGACCAGCACAGCCGGATAGCCGTCGAAGTGCGGGGTAGTGAAGTACACCCGGGGTTCGTCGGCGATCAGCGCGAGCTTGACGCCCTCGTCGGCGACTCGGACGCCGAGAATGTCTCCCCGGGGAGGTTCGATCCCGAGCGCGGCCAACGCTTCGTGGTCGGGCTTGCGCAGCGGGCGTTCCCAGGCGATCAGCTTCTTGCCCACCCGCCACTCGCGCGGCGAGAGCTCCTCACCGAGGGGAAGCTCTCTGACGACGCCGGCGACGTCGTCCCACGTGGCCATGATTCATTGTGCTCTTCCGCCCCGGGTTGGGGGCTCGATCACCCTGCGCCGCTGCGCTTGTGCTTGTGGCTCACTAGTGTTGCAGCGTGACGTCGTCGACCCAGGCCAGCGCGCCTGATCCGCAGTCACCGAATCAGCAGCCGCCGGGTCCGGGAGCCCGGTATCGGATCACCCACAGCACGGAATACCAGTACTCCGATGTCGTGACGAGCTCCTATGGCCGTGGGTTTCTGACGCCGCGCGACCTGTTGCGGCAACGCTGTCTGTTTCACGAGCTGAGGATCTCGCCTGCGCCGGCGGACAGCTCGACGAGTCGCGATACCTACGGCAACACCAGTTCCTATTTCCATGTCACCGAGCCGCACCGAACGTTGACCGTGACCAGCGAATCGATCGTCGAGGTCTATCCGTCGCCGCCGGAACGCTGGGGCGCCGGACCGGCGCTCGCGCCGTGGGAGCTGGCCCGGCCGGCGGGAGCGCGTGGGGCACTGGCAGCCGAGTTCACCCTCGACCTCACACCGCCCGAGATCACCGACGCGGTACGCGATTACGCCGCGCCGAGTTTCATGCCCGAGCGTCCGCTGGTCGAGGTGCTGCGTGATCTCACGACGCGGATCTATACCGACTTCACCTACCGGTCGGGATCGACGACGGTATCCACGGGCGTCAATGAGGTTCTGACTGCCCGCGAAGGGGTATGTCAGGACTTCGCGCGGCTGGCGATCGCCTGCTTGCGCGCTAACGGTTTGGCAGCCAGCTACGTGTCCGGGTACCTGGCCACCGATCCTCCCCCCGGAAAGGACCGCATGATCGGTATCGACGCAACCCACGCCTGGACCGCGGTGTGGACACCGCAACCGCCCGGCCAGTTCGAGTGGCTGGGTTTGGATCCCACCAACGACCAGATGGTCGACGAGCGGTATGTCATCGTCGGGCGGGGCCGCGATTACGCTGACGTACCGCCGCTGCGCGGCATCATCTACACCAATTCCAAGAAGAGCAAGATTGACGTCTCGGTCGACGTCCGGCCGTACGAAGGTGACGAACTGTATGCGTGACTTCCACTGCCCCAACTGCGGTCAGCGTCTCACCTTCGAGAATTCGACCTGCCTGGTATGCGGGAGCGCGCTGGGTTTCTCTCTCGCCGAGATGGCCTTGCTGGTGATCACCACGGGCAACGACGCCGACCACGCCGGCTTCGTCAGCGCGAGCGAGTACGAGCTGTGCGCCAACCGGTATGTCGCCGAATGCAATTGGCTGGTGCCGATCAATTCCGGCGGGTTGTGCCAGAACTGTCAACTGACGATTGAACGTCCCAACGACGCCGACACCGAGGGCCTCGCGGAGTTCGCCCGGGCCGAGGCGGCCAAGCGCCGGCTTGTCGTCGAACTGTACGAACTGAAGCTCCCGATCGTCGGACGTGATCAGGATCCTGATTACGGTCTGGCGTTCCGGCTGTTGTCCAGCGCACACGAGAAGGTGATGACCGGGCACGAAAACGGGGTCATCACCATCGATTTGGCTGAGGGTGACGATGTGCACCGCGAGCAGTTGCGGGTGGAGATGGACGAGCCGTACCGCACTCTGCTAGGCCACTTCCGCCACGAGATCGGGCATTATTACTACTACCGGTTGATCACTCCGTCCATTGATTTCGTCGCCAAGTTCAATGAGTTGTTCGGCGACGCGAACGCCGACTACCAGGAGGCGCTGGACCGGCATTACAGCGAAGGCGCGCCCGCGGGCTGGGAGAAAACCTTTGTCTCGTCGTACGCGACCATGCATCCGGCCGAAGACTGGGCCGAGACATTCGCGCACTACCTGCACATCCGGGACACGCTGGACACCGCTGCCTGGTCGGGTTTCGCGCCTGCGACGGCGACCTTCGACCGGCCGGTGTTGGGACCCAGCGCTTTTAGCACCCTCATCGACATGTGGTTGCCGGTGTCGTGGTCGCTGAACATGGTGAACCGGTCGATGGGGCATGACGACCTCTACCCGTTCGTCCTGCCGGTCGCAGTGCTGGAGAAGATGAAATTCATCCACAACGTCATCGACGAGGTGACCGCACCTAGCGGCAAACGTGACCCGGTGCGCGCCTAGCGCGCACCGTCACGGCATCACCCGACTCTCACCGGGACCCCACAGCGGCTGCATGTCGCTGGGTAGCGCAAGCTGAGTCGCGGCTATCACCTCGGCGAGTTCGCGCAGCGCGGTGTGCACCGAGCTCAGCAGGTCGGTCAGCGCCTTGCGGCGGCCGCTCGCGACCCCTTCGAGTTCGGCGGGGTGCGAACGCCGCAGCAGGGTGCTCATCTCGGCGACCATCCGCTCCGGTCGGGACGACCCTGACGAGCCGGGCAGGTCGCCGAGGTCGGCCCGCAGCCGCTCGAGCTGATACACCAACGACCGGGGGTTGGTGGGGTCGAAGAGCATCAACTCGGCCAGGGCCGCCACGCTCACCATGCCCGCGGTGCGGCGACGGTAGATCACCGCGGATTCGGCTGCGGTGAGGGTTGATTCGATGACGGTCCGTTCGGCGGCCGGAGCCCGCACGGTGGTCAGCGTGGCCTTGAGCAACGCGGTCAGGCCGAGGCCGCGTTCGATGCGCTTGCCGATGTCCATCAAGGTCCAGCCGACGTCCTGCACCATCGATTCACCGGCCACCCCGGCTAAGGTGAGCATCCCGACCAGGGTCTGCGACTGGGCCGTCGCGAGCACGGCGTCGGCCTCGGCCAGCGAGTCGGGTGGCTCGGATTGGTGCGCCAGTGCCCGCTCGACGCCGGCCAGCACCACCCAAGTGTCGCTGGACAACTGATCACGCACCGACCTGGCAGCCAGCGCGAGCCGGTCCACGGACTGCACTAGTGATCCGGGCCGACTGCGGTCCATGGTCAGCGACCACAATGTCGACGGCGCGATCGCAATGGTCTCTGCAGAGTCGTCGGCCTGGATGTCGGTCCCGGTGATGCGGCCGAGCGCGGCCATGAGCACTGGCACGCAGTCGCTTTCTGATGTCTCCTGACGGTGCCGGAACTCGTAGTAACGCCTGCGCGTCACGATCAGCAACCGTGCCATGTTCTCGGCCCGTTCGCCGTAACGCCCCATCCAGAACAGGTCGGACAGCACGCGCGGCGAGCTGACGCCCTGCGTGCCCGCACCGGTCTTCGCGGGCGTCTCGGGCGTCGGCAGGGTCACCGTCTCGGTGCGCGAGCGCTCCGTTGGGCGTACCCAGATATCCTTGGCCGCAATGGTTTTCAACATGTAGGCCGATGGCCCCGGTGCCAGCACGTAGCCCAGCCCGCCGAGCATCGGCGCATAGCCGCCGCGCTGTGCCACCGTGAACAACCGCATGCCCACGCCGCCGGGGGAGAATTCGCCGCCGTAGCTGGTCGGCGCCGACGAGAACTGCGGCAGCTCCTGGCCGACCCACTGCCAGGGCATCGCCTCGATGCACGCCGCCAGCTCCGCCAGCCGCGCCGACGACAGAGTCGGCCCCACCAGGGTTTGCCCGCCGATGGTGGGCCGGATCAACAGCGACGACAGGTTCGCCAGCAGATGCGACCGCTCGCTGTCGATGCCGCCCCAGTAGCTCGGCGCGGCGGACAGCAGCGGCGCCTCACCCAGCAACCGCTTGGCCAATTCTGGCAGGAATCGCTGCAGCCCAGCGCTTTCCAGGACGCCACTGCCGACGGTGTTGACCACGGTGACCGTCCCGCGGCGCTGCGCCTCGACCAGACCTGCCACCCCGAGACGCGAATCGGCGCGCAGGTCCAGTGGGTCGGTGTAGGTCGCGTCGACGCGACGGAACACCACGTCGACGCGTTTGAGCGTGCCCAGCGAGCGCATCCACAGCCTGCCGTCGCGCACCACCAGATCGGCGCTCTCCACCAGCGGGAAACCCAGCAGCGTGGCGAGATACGCCTGATCGAAAGCGGTTTCGGAGTAGATACCGGGGCTGAGCACGACGACTACCGGGTCCTGGACACCGTCGGGTGCGGAGTCGATCAGCGCCAACCGCAGCGCCTGCGCAAAGGGTGTCGTCGGGCGCGGCCCGACCCGCTCGTACAGATCGGGCAGAGCCTGGGTGAGAACCCGTCGGTCGGCCAGTGCGTAGCCGGCCCCCGACGGGGCCTGGGTCCAGTCGGCATTGACCCGGAAACCGCCGTCGGGCAACCGGCTGACGTCGCACGCGTGCATGAAGAGCTGGTGATGCCCGGGCACCTCGATGCCGTTGGCGACGCGCACGTAGCCGGGGTTGGCGAACAGCAACTCGGGCGGTAGCACGCCCTCGGTCAGCGAGCGACGACTGCCGTATAAGTCGGCGAGCACCGCGTTGAGCACCCGCGACCGCTGCACCATCCCGGCCTCGAGCACGTCCCAATCGTGGGCCGATACCACCAGCGGCAGCGGATCCAGCCGCCACGGTCGCGGTTCGCCCTGGCTGCCCGCTGCGGGCTCTTTGCCGGGATCGACTCCGGTGTAGGTGATGTCGTCGTTGTCGACCAGTTGGCGTACCGCGGCGCTGAGCCGGTTGAGACCGGCCCGTCCACGATCGCCGACGACGTCAGCGAGCTCGGTCCACGCCGGCTGCAGGTTTCCGGCTGGGTCGACGAACTCGTCGTAGCCGCTGACCGGGCCTCGCAGTCCGGGTGGGCGCAGGTCGAACAGGGCTTCCTGGGAGCGAGCGGCGCGATACCCGGCCAGCAGCTGGTCGACGTCGGTGCGGTGGTGAGCAGCCGCCGACGACTCGCTGGAATGCACTGCCATTTCTGCCGAAGCCATTACCGCAGGACGGTACGCACGCGTCGCAGATCGAGGATGCCCGGCGCGCCGATGTCTGTGGAGATTCGTGCCTGCATTTCACGGACATCGGACAGGTCGAGTTTCCCCGAGGTGAATCCGGTGGCCTCGAAGCGGCGGGCGCGACGGGACTCGGCTTCGACGGCATTGACCGGAGGCTCGTCGTAGGCACGGCCGCCGGGGTGGGCGATGTGATAGGTGCAGCCGCCACGCGACGTCGAGGTGGTCAGGTCGACCAGTTCGAACTGCAGCGGGCCGTCGACGGTGATGCTCGGGTGCAGCGCGCTGGGCGGCTGCCAGGCCCGGAACCGCACGCCGCCGACGTGCACGTCGGGGTTGTCGGTGGCCAGCAGCGGCACTGGGAAGCCGTTGCAGGTCAACAGGTAACGATGCCGGTCCGCCCCGATGATGCGGACCTGGATGCGCTCGACCGACGAGTCGACATAACGGGCGGTGCCGGTGGCGGTGGATTGCTCGCCGAGGGTGTTCCACGGCTCGATCGCGCCGCGAAGTTCGATCTCGACGCCGTCGAACACCGCGGTGCCGATGCGGGGGAACCGGAATTCGGTGAACGGATCCAGCCAGTTGGTCTCGAACGGGATACCGTGGGCGCGCAGGTCGGCGGCGACGTCGGCGATGTCGTGGATCAGGAAGTGCGGCAACAGGTATCGCCCATGCAGGTTGGAGCCGTGCCGGATCAGCGGTGCCCGCAGCGGTTGGTCCCAGAACCAGGCCACCAGTGATCGCACCAGCAGTGACTGCACCATCGCCATCCGCAGATGCGGCGGCATCTCGAAGCCGCGCAGCTCCAACAGGCCGAGCCTGCCGCGCGGGCTGTCCGGGCTGTAGAGCTTGTCGATGCAGAACTCGGCGCGGTGCGTGTTGCCGGTGATGTCGGTCAGCAGATGCCGAAGGGCGCGGTCGCTCACCCATGGCTTGGGTTTGGCGTCCTTGGAAAGCGAAGTGAGCCGGTCGATTTCGGCGAACGCGATTTCGAGCTCGTACAGCGCCTCTGCGCGGCCCTCGTCTACCCGCGGCGCCTGCGACGTGGTGCCGACGAATCGACCGGCGAACAGATACGACAACGACGGGTGCCGCTGCCAGTAGGTCAGCAGCGAGACCAGCAGGTCGGGCCGGCGCAGCAGTGGCGAATCCTTCGGCGTGACGCCGCCGAGCGTGATGTGGTTGCCGCCGCCGGTGCCGCCGTGGCTGCCGTCGAAGTCGAACGACTCGGTCGACAAACGGGCCAATCTGGCTTCCTCGTAGAGGGTTTCGAGTTGCTGGCGCTGCTCGGCGAAACTGGCGGTGGGCGCGATGTTGACTTCGATGACACCGGGGTCGGGAGTGATCGTCGTCGACGTCAGCCGCGGGTCCGGCGGCGGGTCGTAACCTTCGATGACGACCGGGCAGCCGATCTTCGCTGCCGCGTTGTGCACCCGGCCGATCAGGTCGACGAAGTGATCCAGTGCCTCAGTCGGCGGCATGAACACGTAGAGCAGTCCGCCGCGGACTTCGGCGACCATCGCTGTGGTCGGAGCGGTCTCGTCGTCGTCGACGTCCGCCTCGTCCGCTGACGGGTGCAACTCGTCGCCGACGGTGGTCGGGTCGGTGTCGAAGCCCGGCCGCGGCGGTTTCCAGCTGATGGCGTCCAGCGGCAGCCGAAGGCCTGCCGGGGAGTCGCCGGCCACCAGCACGACGCGGCCGCGTCGCAGTTGCCAATCGGCGCTGGCCCAGCCGGCTTCGTCGTCGCGTCGGTGCAGTGGGAGCACGAATGCCGCTGCATCTTCGGTGGATTCGTCGAGGCGAGTCAGTAATTCGGCGCGGCCGGTGGCGGTGTCCTCGCCGGTTTCGGAGTTCAAGTCGGCATCCGGTGCAATCGGGTCGCCTTTGGGCAGGCGGGTTTTGGCGGCCAACCGTGAGAGCGGATCTTCGTACGCGGGTCTCACCTGGGACAGCGGCAGGCTCAGTCCGTCGGCAATGGCGGCCAGCAAGTCGTGGCTGGCGGAGTCGGGCGCCGGTGGTCCGGTCGGGTCGGGGTCCCAGGGGTCGGCGAGCAGCGACCCGTCGGGCCACAGCTGCTGCCCGTCGGATCGCCAGTACAAACCAATCTGCCAGCGCGGCAATGGTTCTCCGGGATACCAGCGACCCTGGCCGCGATGCACCAGCCCGTGCGGGGCCCACTGCTCTTTGAGCCGGGCAGCCAGAGCGGACGCCCGTTCACGCTTGTGTGGGCCGTCGGCAGCGGTGGTCCACTCCTCGTCGACCTGGTTGTCCACCGACACGAACGTGGGCTCGCCGCCGACGGTCAGCCGGACGTCGCCGGCCGTCAGCCGCTCGTCGACACCCCGGGCGACGTCTTGGATCGTCGCCCACGCCTCGTCGGTGTAGGGCAGCGTGACGCGAGGGTCCTCGTGGATGCGGGTGACGGTGTTGGAGAACTCCAACATCGACTCGCACGGCTCGACCCCGCCGGTGATCGGCGCGGCGCCCGACGGATGCGGGGTGGCCGCCAGCGGGATGTGGCCCTCGCCGGCGAACAGACCCGACGTCGGGTCCAGGCCGATCCAGCCCGCGCCCGGGATGTACACCTCGGCCCAGGCGTGCAGGTCGGTGAAGTCGGCGGCCGGGCCCGACGGCCCGTCGAGAGCCTTGACGTCGGACGTCAGCTGAACCAGGTAACCGGATACGAATCGGGCGGCCAGCCCCATCTGACGCGCGACCGACACCAGCAACCAGGCAAAGTCGCGGCACGAGCCGATACCGGTCCGCAGGGTGAAGTCCGGCGTCTGCACGCCGTGCTCCATCCGCACGCTGTAACTGAGGTCGTTGTTGATCCGCCGGTTGAGTTCGACCAGGAAGTTGATCGTGCGGGTGCCCTCCGGCACCGAGAAGTTGCGCACCCACGCGTCGACCAGTTCGCCGGGGCCCGAACCGGGGCCCTCCTCGTCGACGGGTCGTAGATACGGCTTGAGGTCATCGGCCAGCGGCTCGGGATAGCTGAACCCGCCGGATGGCCAGGTTTCGGCCCAGTCTTCGATGAAGAAGTCGAAGGGGTTGATCACCTTCAGATCGGCGATGAGCCCGACGGTGATGGTCAACTGGCTCGTCGGGTTCGGGAAAGTCAGCCGGTAAACGAAGTTGCCGACCGCGTCTTGTTGCCAGTTGACGAAGTGATCGGCGGGCTCGACGCGCAGCGAGTAGGCCTCGATCGGCGTCCGCGAGTGAGGTGCCGGACGAAGCCGCACGACGTGCGGGAAAACCCGGACCGGCCGGTCAAAGGTGTAGCTGGTGCGATGCTCCAGTGCAACTTTGATGGTCATAACCGCCCATCTCATCACGCCGGCCTGAGTGCCGCAGCGCGGCAACACTCAGGGTCTGGCGGAGTGGCGCAACCAAATTTCGTGGGTCACTGTTCCTAGGATCGCTCGGATGGACGATCGATACGGCTCAGACGTACTGGCACGCGACCCGCACAGCTCGCGCAGGCCTCGATCGGTCGAAGTGCCAATAGAACTCGGCATGGTCGTGGAGGACGCGCAAACCGGCTACGTCGGCGCGGTGGTGCGCGTCGAGTACGGCCGGATGGAGCTCGAGGACCGACGGGGTGCCATCAAGGCGTTTCCGGTCGGACCGGGATACCTGGTCGACGGCACGCCGGTCATCCTGACACCGCCGCGCGAGCCTGCGCCCAAGGCCGCCGCCCGAACAGCGTCAGGCTCGGTCGCGATGACCGGGGCACGTGCCCGCGTCGCCAGAACAGGGCGGATCTACGTCGAGGGCCGCCACGACGCCGAACTGGTCGAGCAGGTGTGGGGTGAGGATCTGCGCATCGAGGGCGTCGCCGTCGAATACCTCGGTGGCGTCGACGACCTGGTCGGCATCGTCAAGCAGTTTCGACCCGGTCCGCAGCGACGCCTGGGCGTGCTGGTCGACCACCTGGTGCCCGGCTCGAAGGAATCGCGGTTGGCTGACGCCGTGCGTCAGGGGCCTGGCGGCGCCGACGCGCTGGTCGTCGGGCACCCGTTCGTCGACATCTGGCAAGCCGTCAAACCGGAGCGGCTGGGTCTGACCGAGTGGCCGGTCATCCCGCGCGGAACGGAGTGGAAGCACGGGATCTGCGAAGCCCTGGGTTGGGCGCACTCCGACCAGGCCGACATCGCCGCGGCCTGGCGCCGCATCCGTGGCCGGGTCCGGGATTGGACCGACCTGGACGCGGCGCTGATCGGCCGGGTGGAAGAGCTGATCGACTTCGTCACCCAGCCCTGAGCCTCAGGGCGCTATCGGACCGCCGGAGAGTCGACGGTAGGTGAAGACCTGGATCAGCAGCGCGACCGGAGCGGCGACGATGATGCCGACGCCGCAGGCCAGGAAGCCGAGGAAAATCACCAAGCCCTGAACCAGGAATGACACCAGCGTGTCGCCGATGTGCGACCTGACGGTGCTGAAGCTGGCCTTCAGCGCATCGATGGGCGGTAAGCCGCGGTCTGTCGCGAACGCGATCGTGAACAGCGCAAAGAACGTGAAGACGATGATCGCCACGAATGACAAGAACGCGAACAAGAAGCTGGGCAGCAGCGAGGGCAGGTCCAAGACCGCGCTGATCACGCTGAGCAGCGCGCCGGCCAGGACCACGGTGCCGAAATTGCGCGGCTTGAAAAAGGATCCGACGCTGACCGGCCGGCCGTCGGCGAGATCGAGACCGCCGGACAGGAACGCAGCCTGCACGAAAATGCCGAACACGAACGACACGATCGACAGGACCAGCGTGCCGGTAGTGCCCAGGCCTGCCGCGAATGCGGCGCCGTAATCTCCGTCGGTGCTCGGGACGTCGGCGGTGGCGCCGCCCAGCAGCACGAACACCAACCCGTGCACGACGATCCCGATAACTCCGTAGACCAGCGTGGCCAAGATCAGCGGCCCAAGATTCTGAGTGAACTTATTCCACGCCCAGCTGAACGCCTGGCCGATGTCGAACCCTTGTCCGGGCGGGGGACCGTAGCCCGGCGGGGGCCCGTAGCCAGGTTGCGGCGGCCCGTAGCCGGGTGGCGGGGGATACCCGGGAGGCGGTCCGTAGCCGGGCTGCGGGGGCGGGCCATAGCCGGGGGGCGGGCCAGGCGGAGGTCCGTAGCCCGGCGGCGGACCAGGTGGCGGTCCGTAGCCCGGCGGTGGGCCGGAGGGAGGCCCGTACCCGGGGGGCGGGTAGTTGCCCGGGTTGGGGTTGTTACCCCAGGGCTCGCTCGGGTTGCCTGGGTGCTCCGGAGGTTGGCTCATGGCCGCTCCTGCCTCGTCGTCGGGGAGTTGTGCAGGCGTGCTCCGCGAACTTAGCAAGGAATCACCGGCACCGCTGCGACCTCACACTGCGCGCGGACGTGTCGTGCTGACGTGGTATGCCTGACACCGTGTCCGACGGTCTGTTCGACGTCTCCGGCGAGTCCGATCGTGGCGAGCGCGAGCAATTCGGTTCGGCCGCCGCGCCGTTGGCCGTGCGAATGCGCCCGGCCAGTCTTGACGAGGTCGTCGGTCAGGATCACCTGCTGCAGCCCGGTTCGCCGCTGCGGCGTCTGGTCGAGGGATCGGGTATGGCCTCGGCGATCCTCTACGGACCGCCTGGCAGCGGCAAGACGACATTGGCATCGCTGGTCTCGCAGGCAACCGGGCGTCGTTTTGAGGCGCTGTCGGCGTTGTCGGCTGGGGTCAAAGAAGTCCGGGCGGTCATCGACGTGGCACGTCGCGCCGCCGCGCATGGCCAGCAGACCGTGCTGTTCATCGACGAGGTACACCGGTTTTCCAAGACCCAGCAGGATGCGCTGCTGTCGGCCGTGGAGAACCGGGTGGTGCTGCTGGTGGCGGCGACGACTGAGAACCCGTCGTTTTCCGTTGTCGCGCCGCTGCTTTCGCGATCGCTCATCCTGCAGCTGCAGCCGCTGACCTCCGACGACATCCGCGCCGTGGTGCAACGCGCGATCGACGACGAGCGTGGACTGGGCGGCCGGGTCCAGGTAACGCCCGAGGCTGTCGATCTGCTGGTCCGACTGGCCGCCGGTGATGCCCGCCGCGCGTTGACCGCGCTGGAGGTGGCGGCCGAGGCGGGGGAGCAGGTCACCGTCGAGGTCATCGAGCAGTCGCTGGACAAGGCGGCCGTGCGCTACGACCGCGACGGCGATCAGCACTACGACGTGATCAGCGCATTCATCAAGTCAGTGCGCGGCTCGGATGTCGATGCCGCGCTGCACTACCTGGCCCGGATGCTGGTCGCCGGCGAGGATCCGCGCTTCATCGCGCGACGACTGCTGATCCTGGCCAGCGAGGATATCGGCATGGCCGACCCCATGGCGCTGCAGACCGCGGTCGCCGCGGCGCAGACGGTCGCGCTGATCGGCATGCCAGAGGCCAAGCTGACCTTGGCGCACGCGACCGTGCACCTGGCCACCGCGCCCAAGTCGAACGCCGTCACCACCGCGATCGGGGCTGCGATGCAGGACATCAGCGCCGGCAAGGCCGGGCTGGTGCCGCCGCATCTACGCGACGGGCACTATTCGGGCGCCGCGGCGCTGGGCAACGCGCAGGGTTATAAGTACGCTCATGATGATCCGGATGGTGTTGTCCCGCAACAATATCCGCCTGACGATCTGGTCGGTGTCGACTATTACCGGCCGACCAACCATGGGGCTGAACGGGAAATCAGCAGTCGACTGGACAAGTTGCGGGCGATCATCCGGCGCAAGCGCTGAACAGCGTTCGCAACACCAATCACAGCGGCACCGGCGGCCGACCATGAGGCACTCTTCGGAAACGAACCCATATGCGATATCGCTCGCGCTGATATCGCCCGCGATGTGATTTCGGAGAAGTGCCTAATGCCTGCAGTCAGTGACTGGTGTGGTTGATGGTGCTGCCTGGGTCGGTCTGCTCAAGCCAGTCGGCCAGCGATTGACCCGCGTCCAGCACGTGGCGCTCGGCGATGTGACGGGCCTTTCGACGTCGCGATCTGCCAGTGCCTCCACCAGAGCCTGGTGCTCCTCGAGTGCGTTGTGCTCATGCTCGGGAAACATCGCGAAGAAGTTGGACGGGACGACCCGGACGGCCTGGCGGATCTGAGCCATCGGCGTCCGGCTGGTGGCGAACTCTTTGGTGATCGCATCCAGGTCAAGCCGGGTTCCGGCGGGCAGCGCGCCGGTCAGAATCCGGTCGCGGAGCTCGCGCGCGGCGCGCTCGCGGACGGTTCCGGCGACAAGGCAGTCGATGAACTAGCACTTGAAATCTAATATATCAGATGTTAGACATCAGTAATGAGCTCACGACAAATGGCACTCGTCGCTTTCATGCAAGCCGGCAGCACGTCGGTGTACGCCGGATCGTGGCGTCACCCCGCTACCGAGCACGGCTACCTCGACGCGTCCTACTACGCCAAGATCGGCCGGCAACTTGAACAAGGTTGCTTCGACCTGATGTTCTTCGATGACCGCCTCGCCATGCCCGGCATCCACGGCGGCTCGGTCGCTGACGCCGTCAAATACGGCGCGCGCCCGGTGAAGCTGGACCTGTCGATCGTGTTGGGCGTGCTCGCGCAGGCCACGTCGCACATCGGGCTGGGCGCGACCGGTTCGACCACCTACTACACCCCGTTCCACATCGCCCGCACATTTGCCACCCTCGACCACCTGTCCGGCGGCCGGGCCGCGTGGAACATCGTCACATCGGTCAACGACAGCGAGGCGCAGAACTTCGGCCTGGACTCGCATCTGGGCCACGACGCCCGCTACGACCGTGCCGAGGAGTTCCTGGAAGCCACCGTCGGGTTGTGGGACACCTGGGAGGACGACGCGATCCTGCACGACCGGGTCAACGGCATCTATGCCGATCCGGACAAGGTGCACGAGTTGCATCACAAGGGCGAATACTTCTCGGTCCGTGGGCCGTTGACGGTGCCACGCACGCCCCAGGGACGCCCGGTGCTGATCCAGGCCGGATCGTCGGGCCGCGGACGCGAATTCGCTTCGCGCTGGGCTGATTTGATCTTCACCGGCGACCCGGGCGTCGAAGTTGCCCGCAACCATTACGCCGACCAGAAGGAGCGCATCGGCGCCGCGGGCCGCGACCCGGATTCGGTCAAGCTCTGCCCGATGGCCTACGCCGTCGTGGGCGAGAGTGAAGATCACGCCAAGGAGCGCGAGCAGGTGTTCCTGAACGACCTCGTGCATCCGATGGCGTCGCTGACCCTACTGTCGGAGCTGATGAACTATGACTTCGCCAAGCACGACCTCGACGACCCGATCACCGACGAGCTGATCGAATCGGTGTCGGGCATCCGCGGCGTGGTGCAGAACCTGCGCGCCCACATCGGTGACAAGATCACCTTGCGCGACCTCGCCGGTCACCGGGCGACCCTGCTGCAGGGCCCGCGGTTCGTCGGCACCGGGACGCAGGTCGCCGATCAGATGGAGGAGTGGTTCAATGGTGGTGCCTGTGACGGATTCGTCTTGGCCGCAACGCATCTGCCCGGCGCATTCGAGGACGTGGTGCGGATGGTGATCCCGGAACTGCAGCACCGCGGGCTGTTCCGCGACTCCTACAGCGGGTCGACGTTGCGCGATCACCTCGGTTTGCAACGGCCGGCCGGCGTGCCTGTCACAGCATGATGCTCGAAGGCATCCGGGTTCTCGACGTCGCGACGCTGGCCGCCGCGCCGCTCGCCGCCACGTACCTGGGTGAGTTCGGCGCCGACGTCATCAAGATCGAACAGCCCGACGGCGGCGACCCGATCCGCACCTGGGGAAATCAGGTCGACGGCGTCGGGCTGATGTGGAAGTCCTTGGGGCGCAACAAGCGTTCCATCACCCTCAACCTGCGCGTCGCCGAAGGACAGGCCCTGCTGCGGCAACTGGTCGAACACGCCGACGTGGTGATCGTCAACACCAGGCCCGCGACGCTGCGCAAGTGGGGGCTCGATTACGAGGCGCTGCGGGCGGTCAACGACAAGATCGTCATGCTGCACATCACCGGTTACGGGCTGACCGGGCCGAAGAGTGAACGGCCCGGCTTCGGCACGCTCGGCGAGGCGATGAGCGGCTTCGCCAACATCACCGGCGAGGCCGGCGGCCCGCCGACGTTGCCGCCGTTCATGCTTGCCGACGGGGTGGCATCGCTCAACGCGGCGTATGCGGTGATGATGGCGCTCTATCACCGCGACGTGCACGGTGCGTCGGGGCAGTTGATCGACATCAACCTGGTCGACCCGCTGGCGCGGCTGCTGGAGCAGACGCTGCTGGGCTACGACCAACTCGGCCTGGTGCCGACCCGGGCCGGCAACCGGTGGGACATCTCGGCTCCGCGCAACACCTACCGCACCGCCGACGACAAGTGGCTCGCGATGTCAGGCAGCTCACCGGCGTTGGCGCTGAGGGTGTTTCGCGCGATCGGACGCGGTGACCTGGTCAACGACGCCGACTTCTCCGATCCGCAGCGACGGCTGGCCCGGGCCCGCGAGGTGGACCAGGTGGTCGCCGACTGGGTGGTGACCAAGACGCTCGACGAGGCGATGGAGATTCTCGACGCCGCCGAGGTAGCTGCCGCTCCGGTCTACGACATCACCGACCTCGTCGCCGACGAACAACTGGTGCACCGCGAGGTCTTCGTCAAGGTCAGCGACGACGAACTCGGCGCTATGACCGTCCAGGCGCCGGTGCCCCGATTTTCCGGCGCCACCGGTCGCCTCGAGCATCTCGGGCCGCGGATCGGCGAGCACAATGCCGAGGTCTACGGCGAACTGCTCGGGCTCACCGGCGGCAACATCGACGACCTGCACGCCCGAGGTGTGCTGTGAGAGGCCCACTTTCATGACGTCATTGCTGCGCCGCTCCGAACTCGCGGTGCCCGCGGCCAACGACCACATGTTCGCCAAGGCCGCCGCATCACAGGCCGATCTGGTCTTCCTCGACCTGGAAGACGCCACCGCGCCCGCACACAAGGAGGCGGCCCGCGGCAAAGCCATCACGGCGCTCAACGAACTCGACTGGGGCCGTACCGTGCGGGCGATCCGGATCAACGGCCTGGACACCCAGTGGTGCCATGACGACATCGTCGACGTCGTCACCGGTGCGCGGGAGAATCTCGACACCATCATCATCCCGAAAGCGCTACGGGCACGCGATGTTTGGTGGGTCGACGTGCTCCTCAGCCAACTGGAGGCCAAGCTCGGCCTGTCCCGCCAGATTCGGCTCGAGGTACTCATCGAAGAGGTCGAGGGCCTGGCCAACGCCGAGGAGATCGCCACGGCGAGCCCGCGTCTGGACGCGTTGATCTTCGGGGTCGGTGACTTCTCGTTGTCGCAGGGCGCGCGGGTGGACACCAACTTCGACCCGCTCGGCGAATACCCGGGCGACTTCTGGGCCTACGCCCGTAACAAGGTGATCGTCGCGGCCCGCATCGCCGGCATCGACGCGATCGACGCTCCCTATCCCGATTACGGCAACCTGGACGGCTACGAGCGCGACGCGCGACGGGCCGCACTGATGGGTTACACCGGCAAGTGGGCCATCCATCCGAGCCAGATCGAGGTCGCCAACCGGGTCTATGCGCCGACCGACGAGGAGATCGCGCTGGCCGAGCGCAACGTCGCTGCGTACCGAGAAGGCGAGCAGAAAGGTCTGGGCGCGGTCGGGGTGAACGGTGTGCTGGTCGACGCGGCTCACGTCAAGATGGCGCAGGCCACTCTGGCGCGCGCAGCGCTCGTCGGCAAGGGCCGCTAGACCAGTTCGGGCACCCGCAGGTGTGCCAGCGCCAACTCGAACTCGCCGACGTCGTGCTGGTCGATGCCGAGGTCGCGAAGCCGGGCGGTCCGTAGCGAACGCGCCCGCTCCTCGTTGCGCTGCATCGCCTCGCGGCTGTCGAACGTCGACGACGACACCGCCCGCCACGACGCGCGGTCGATCATCAGGCTGGCGCTGCTGAAACCGTCGAGTTCCTCGATCGCCGGCAGCACCGAATCCCGATAGAACTCGATCGCCCGGTCGAATTGATCGGGCCGGACCCGCAGCCACGTGGCGCGCACGCAGGCGCCGGGACCGGAGCGATGGTCGCGGTGCAGTACCGCGATCTCCCATTCGTCGATCGTGGGACTGCCCCGGAACGTCTGGGCCGCCCGATCGCGTACCGGGCGGGCCTGTTCGGCGCTGGTGTGCATCGCCGTTTTGTCCTCCCACGCGGTGGTCGCGATGCAGCGACCGGACTCGCGTTCGACCAACAACGAAAGGCCGACGCAGCCATCCAGCCGGCTTAGGGCGGGCATGACCGCATCGCGAATGTGCGCGATTCCGGCGTCGATGGACGACGGCTGCGCCTGGATAGTCGTGGAGCGCGCGTACATGATCAGGCCCTCCTTGTTCGGGGGCAGCGCCCCGGCGGCGCCACCGGTCCTCCCACACACCTTCCTCCGCTGGATTCGCCATGACAATGGGCAAATACGTAGGCTGGTCGGCGTGAATACCGATGTGCTGGATATCGACACCGCGCGTCGCCGTTTCGTCGATTTGACCGACTCAGTGCGCGCATTCTGCTTCCCGCTGGGTGACGGGCTGTGCAATGTCTTCGTCCCGCACGCGACGGCCGGAGTGGCGATCATCGAGACCGGCGCCGGTTCCGATGACGACCTCGTCGACACACTGGAGCGGCTGCTGCCGCGCGACGACCGCTACCGGCACGCGCACGGATCGTTCGGCCACGGCGCCGATCATGTGATGCCCGGGATCGTCGCTCCGTCGATCACCGTGCCGGTCCAGGCCGGGGAGCCGCTGCTCGGCACCTGGCAGAGCGTCGTGCTGGTCGACCTGAACCGCGACAATCCACGGCGCTCGGTGCGATTGAGCTTCATTCACGGCTGAGCCGCGTTCGTCGCGTGTTCGGGCGTAGGGGCCGGACCGGTACGGTAATGCGGTCTAAATAGGCTGGTTAATAGGGTGCGTCCGGCCGAATAGAGCGAGAGCAAAGAGGAAGCGGAAAAGTGCAGACACACGAGATCAGGAAAAGGTTCCTGGATCATTTCGTGAACGCGGGCCACGCCGAGGTCCCGAGTGCCTCGGTGATTCTCGATGACCCGAACCTGCTGTTCGTCAACGCCGGCATGGTGCAGTTCGTGCCGTACTTCCTCGGTCAGCGCACGCCGCCGTACCCAACGGCAACCAGCATCCAGAAATGCATCCGGACGCCCGACATCGACGAAGTCGGGATCACCACCCGACACAACACCTTTTTCCAGATGGCCGGCAATTTCTCGTTCGGCGACTATTTCAAACGCGAAGCCATTGAGTTGGCGTGGACGCTGCTGACGAACAAGGCTGAAGACGGTGGCTATGGGCTGAACCCGGAAAAGCTCTGGGCCACAGTCTATTTGGATGATGACGAAGCCGTGAAATTGTGGCAGGAGATCGCCGGGCTGCCCGTCGAGCGCATTCAGCGGCGCGGCATGGCCGACAACTACTGGTCGATGGGCATTCCCGGTCCGTGCGGCCCGTCGTCCGAGATCTATTACGACCGTGGACCCGAGTTCGGTGTCGAAGGCGGACCGGAAGCCAACGAAGACCGCTACATCGAGATCTGGAATCTCGTGTTCATGCAGAACGAGCGCGGCGAGGGCACCAGCAAGGACGACTTCGAGATCCTGGGCCCGTTGCCGCGCAAGAACATCGACACCGGCATGGGTGTCGAGCGGGTGGCCTTTCTGCTGCAGGGCGTCAGCAATGTCTACGAGACCGACCTGCTGCGTCCGGTCATCGACGTGGTGGCCGGCCGCGCGCCGCGGGTATACGACGTCGGTAATCACGCCGACGATGTGCGCTACCGGATCATCGCCGACCACAGCCGCACCGCGGCCATCCTGATCGGCGACGGCGTCAGCCCCGGCAACGACGGCCGGGGCTACGTGCTGCGCCGACTGCTGCGCCGGGTCATCCGCTCGGCGAAGCTCCTCGACATCGACGGCCCGATCGTCGGCGAGCTGATGACCACCGTCCGCGACGCGATGGGTCCGTCCTACCCGGAACTCGTCGCCGACTTCGACCGGATCAGCCGCATCGCGATCGCCGAGGAGACCGCGTTCAACCGGACACTGCAATCCGGTTCGCGACTCTTCGAAGACGTCGCAGGCGCCACCAAGGCGACTGGTGCGACGGTGCTGTCCGGCTCGGACGCCTTCACGCTGCACGACACATACGGATTCCCGATCGAGCTCACCCTCGAGATGGCAGCCGAGGCGGGTCTACAGGTCGACGAGGCAGGCTTCCGCGAGCTGATGGCCGAACAGCGCACCCGGGCCAAAGAGGACGCCGCAGCCCGTAAGCACGCGCACGCCGACCTCACCGCCTACCGCGAGCTGGTCGACGCCGGGCCGACCGTCTTCACCGGGTTCGACGAATTGACCTCCGAGGCAAAGATTCTGGGCATCTTCGTCGACGGCAAACGGGTACCGGTGGTCGCGCATGCAGACAGCGTCGCTGCGGACCGGGTCGAGCTCGTCCTGGACCGCACACCGCTGTACGCCGAGTCCGGCGGCCAGCTCGCCGACACCGGCACGATCAGCGGAACGGGTTCGGGGGAGAGCGCCAAGGCTGCCGTCACCGACGTGCAGAAGATCGCCAAAACCCTGTGGGTGCACCGCGTCAACGTGGAGTCAGGGGAGTTCGTCGAGGGGGATACCGTCGTCGCCGCCGTGGATGCCGGATGGCGCCGAGGCGCCACCCAGGGCCACTCGGGCACCCACATGGTGCACGCCGCGCTTCGACAGGTGTTGGGCCCCAGCGCCGTTCAGGCAGGATCGCTGAACCGGCCCGGTTACCTCCGGTTCGACTTCAACTGGCAGGGGGCGCTGACCGAAGAGCAGCGCACCCAGGTCGAGGAAGTGACCAACGAGGCCGTGCAGGCCGACTTCGAAGTACACACGTTCCTCGAGCAGCTCGACAAGGCCAAGGCGATGGGCGCGATGGCCATGTTCGGCGAGGCGTACCCGGACGAGGTGCGGGTCGTGGAGATCGGCGGCCCGTTCTCCATGGAGCTGTGCGGTGGCACGCACGTGCACAACTCGGCGCAGATCGGGCCGGTCACCATTCTGGGCGAATCGTCGGTGGGCTCCGGCGTGCGCCGCGTCGAGGCGTATGTCGGGCTGGAGTCGTTCAAGCATCTGGCCAAGGAGCGGGCGTTGATGGCGGGACTGGCCTCGTCGCTGAAGGTGCCGTCCGAGGAGGTGCCAGCCCGGGTGGCGAATCTGGTGGAGCGGTTGAAGGTCGCCGAAAAGGAAATCGAACGTAACCGGTTGGCGAACGCACGGGCGGCCGCGGGAAATGCCGCCGCCGGGGCGCAGCACATCGGTAACGTCCGTCTGGTGGCGCAGCGGATGTCGGCTGGTATGACGGCGGCCGATCTGCGCTCGCTGGTAGGCGACATCCGCGGAAAGCTCGGCAACGACGCGGCAGTGGTCGCGCTGATCGCCGAGGGTGACGGCGGAAGCGTGCCGTACGCCGTCGCCGCCAACTCCGCCGCTCAAGATCTGGGCCTGCGGGCCAACGACTTGGTCAAGCAGCTCGCGGGCGCGGTCGACGGCCGCGGTGGTGGAAAGGCCGACCTCGCGCAGGGCTCGGGGAAGGATTCGTCGGGCATCGACGCGGCGCTCGACGCTCTGCGAGCTGAGATAGCGCGGGTCGGCTGAGTGGACTCCATGCACCGCCTGCCGGATCGGCCCGGCGGGGACGATCCGGGCCGAGGGCGGCGGCTGGGCATCGACGTGGGCAGCGTGCGCATCGGTGTGGCTAGCAGCGATCCGGACGGCATCCTGGCCACACCGGTCGAGACGGTGCGTCGGGAACGATCCGGCAAGCATGTGCGACGGCTCGCCGCGCTGGTCGCGGAGATGAACGCCGTCGAGGTGGTCGTCGGTTTGCCGCGAACCCTGGCCGATCGCACCGGACCGTCGGCGCTGGACGCGATCGAGTTGTCCGAGCTGCTGGCCGCGCGGATCGCACCGATACCGGTCCGGCTGGCCGACGAACGACTGACCACGGTCAGCGCGCAGCGTTCACTTCGCCAGGCGGGTGTCCGGGCCAAAGGCCAGCGTAGGGTCATCGACCAGGTGGCGGCGGTGGCGATCTTGCAGGGATGGCTCGACGAGCGCCGAGCCATGTCGCCCGGGGAGGTCAACGGTGTCTGACAGCCGGGAGCGCGCCCGGCCGCGTCGCGATCGCAAGGCCGGCGAAGCCGGAAGCAGCGGGTCGCGACCAGGGCCTGTCGCGGTCGGGCCGTCGCGGCGGGGGCGCTCGCGCGCCGAGCGGCTCCGCGCTGAGCGGGGACGGCGGCGTAGGCGGCTGGTCCGGGTTCTCGTCGTCAGCTGTCTCATCGCTGTGGTCTTGGGCATCGTGTTCGTCGGCTCCAAGATGTGGCACGGCCTGGGCTCGCAGAACGACTACGCCGGTGACGGCAACAAGGACTTGGTGATCCAGGTCCGCTCCGGCGACTCCACCACGGCGATCGGCGAGACGCTGCACAAGCAGGACGTCATCAAGACCGTCAAGGTGTTCCTGGAGGCCGCGCAGGGCAACGAGAAGATTTCGGCGATCCAGCCCGGCTATTACCGGCTGCGCACCCAGATTCCGGCGGCGTCCGCGGTGAATCGGCTCGTCGACCCGCAGAGCCGGGTCGGCAAGGTGGTGATCCCGGAGGGCCAGCAACTCGACGACACCACCGACGTCAAGACCAACGACACCACGCCCGGGATCTTCAGCATGATCTCGAAGGCCAGCTGCGTCGAACTGGACGGGGACAAGCACTGCGTCGCCGTGGCAGACCTGCGCACCGCGGCCGAAAAGACTCCGCTGGCTTCGCTGTCGGTGCCGTCCTGGGCTGTCGGCTCGGCCACCGCGATGGGCGAGGACCATCGCCGGATCGAGGGCTTGATCGCTCCCGGAACGTTCAACGTCAACCCGGCAGCCGAGCCGCAGGCGATTCTGGAGTCACTGATCAGCGCCAGCACCGGGCAGTACGTGAAGTCGGGTCTGCTGGACACCGCGACGGCGATGAACATGTCGCCGTACAACGTGCTGGTCGTCGCGTCGCTGGTGCAGCGGGAGGCCAAGCCGCAAGACTTCGCGAAGGTGGCTCGGGTCATCTACAACCGGCTGGCGGAGCACCGCAAGCTGGAGTTCGACTCGACGGTGAACTACCCGCTGGACCGTCGTGAGGTTGCCACCACAGACGCCGACCGCGAACAGACCACACCGTGGAACACCTACGTCTCGGAGGGGCTACCCGCGACGCCGATCTGTTCACCGGGCACCGACGCGCTCAAAGCGGCCGAGCATCCCGAAGACGGCGACTGGCTGTATTTCGTCACCATCGACCCGCAGGGCACGACGCTGTTCACCCGCGACTATCAGCAGCATCTGGCGAACATCGAGTTGGCCAAACGCAACGGTGTCCTCGACTCCGCGCGTTAGTCGGGGGGCTAGAAAGGCAGCCGTCCTCGGTTCGCCGATCGCCCACTCACGCTCTCCGCAGCTGCACCTGGCCGCCTACCGTGCGCTGGGCCTGGACGGCTGGACGTATGAGCGCATCGAATGCGGCGCGGATGAATTGCCCGGTGTCGTCGGTGGTTTCGGGCCGGAATGGGTGGGCGTGTCGGTGACGATGCCGGGCAAATTAGCCGCGCTGAGGTTTGCCGACGAGCACTCCGAACGAGCCGAGTTGGTCGGGGCGGCCAACACGTTGCTGCGAACACCGAGCGGCTGGCGGGCGGACAACACCGACGTCGACGGCGTCGCGGGAGCACTGCGCGCAGAGGGCGTGGTGACGGGCGCCGCAGTGGTGACGGGCTCCGGCGGCACGGCGCCTGCGGCGATCGTCGGCCTGGCCGAACTGGGCGTCACCGACATCACCATCGCCGCACGCAACCCGGCCAAAGCGGCGAGTCTGGTCGAGCTGGCCGATCGGGTCGGCGCGACCGGGCGCTTCTGCGATCTCAACGGTGGCGCGGTCAACGATGCGGTCGCGGCGGCAGGCGTTGTGGTCAGCACGCTGCCTGCCGAGGTCGCAGCGCAGTACGCCGAGGTCTTCGCCGGCGTGCCGGTGTTGCTGGACGCGATCTACGACCCATGGCCGACGCCGCTGGCGTCCGCGGTGGCCCATGCGGGCGGACGGGTGATCAGCGGTCTGCAGATGTTGCTGCATCAGGCGTTCGCACAGGTCGAACAATTCACAGGGCTACCGGCTCCGCGAGCGGCGATGGCGGCCGCATTGCCCTAGCTTTCCGCGCATGCGGATTGTGGTTGCACTGCTCTGGATGGCCGCTCTGACGGTCTACGACGTCCGTGATCGCCGCCTGCCCAACTGGCTCACGCTTCCGGGATTCGCCGTGATCGCACGCGACGCTACCGGCTGTGGCCACGGCGCAGCCGCAATCCTGGGTGCTGCAGCGCTGAGCGCCGTGTACTTGCTGGTGCATTTGGTGTCGCCGACGGCGATGGGCGCCGGCGACGTGAAGCTCGCGCTCGGACTCGGCGCCCTCACCGGCTGCTTCGGCGCTGACGTGTGGCTTCTTGCGGCGCTGGGGGCTCCGCTACTGACCGCCGTGGTCGGCGTCGTGGCGTGGCTCGGCTGGTCTGCGGTGACCGTGCCGCACGGCCCGTCGATGTGCCTGGCCAGCGTGGCGGCGCTGGGGCTGAACTTGCTGTCCTGAGCGATTTTGGCAGCGTCTGGCAGCGCGGTGACTGGAGTCGGCAGCGGGTTCGGTCGGACGATCAGGGCATGACAAGCACAACGATTTCACGCCAGACCGATACACCGCGCCGTCGATCCCTGTATGCCGACCTCGCCTTGTGGACCGCCGCAGGAGCGGTCGTCGCCGCGCGGAGCCGACCACTCAGCGACTCATGGCAGGTGTCCCGCGCGGTGCTGCTCGACGTCGGCTTGGCCTTCGCCGTTTTCGGGCCGATACTGCTGCTCGGCCTGAGCCGGATGCGCCACGTGTCGCGCGGAACGGTGGCCGCGTTCGTGGTGACCAATTTCCTGCTGGCACCGGTGACCGCGGCCGCGGCATGGTTCGGCTGGCTGGGGCTCAGCGCCGCGGGCAACTGGGCTCTGGGCGGCGCGGCCGCGGTCATGCTGGTGCTGGGTGTGTGGCAGTACACCGCGCTACGGGCTTGAGCCAAGTCAGGCCGCGGCGGGGCTGCGGCCTTTCAGCGCAGAACGCAGTCCGTAACGCTTGCCGCGGACTTCCTGCAGCTCACCGTGGAATTTCTTCTCGGAGTGCGTTTCCGGCGCGTCATCCGAGGTCCCACGTAGCCAACCATTGGGCAGCGCTAACTTCGCGATGGTCCAGAACGACTGCCAGTACTGGCGCAACAGCGGCCCGGTTGTGTAAGGCAGGTCGTACTTTTCGCACACCGCGCGCACCCGGACACTGATCTCGGCGTACCGGTTGCTGGGCAGATCGGGGTAAAGGTGGTGTTCGATCTGATAGCACAGGTTTCCGCTCATGAACGCCATGATCGGGCCGGCCTTGAAGTTGGCTGAGCCCAACATCTGACGCAAGTACCATTCGCCGCGGGTCTCTTCTTCGAAGCTCTCCTTGGTGAATTTCTCTGCGCCGTCAGGGAAGTGGCCGCAGAAGATGACCATGTAGGCCCAGTAGTTCCGAATCAGGTTCGCGATGGCGTTCGCCTTGAGCGTGTGTTTCCAGTTACTTCCGGCAAGAGCCGGGTAGACGATGTAGTCCTTGCCCGCCTGTTTCCCCATCTTCGTGCCCATGATGCGCATGTCTTTTCGCGCCTCGGCCCAGGTTTTTTCTTTCTTCCGGATCTTCGCGGAGTCAATGTGATGCAGCGCGACTCCCCACTGGAAGAGTGTGCCCAACAAGAGGTTGTAGATGGGGTTGCCGATCATCCACGGTGCCCACGGTTCGTCTCGCGTAACACGCATGATGCCGTAACCCACATCGGCGTCCAGTCCGACGACGTTGGTGTATTTGTGGTGCACGAAATTGTGTGAGTGCTTCCACTGCGACGACGGGCACGCGGTGTCCCACTCCCATTCCGTCGAATGGACCTCGGGATCGTTCATCCAGTCCCACTGGCCGTGAATGATGTTGTGGCCCAACTCCATATTTTCGATGATTTTCGCCGAGGCCAGGGTGGTGATGCCGGCCAGACGGGCGATCCTGCTGCTACTGGCGAACAGCGCCAGGCGGCCGAACGCTGCGAGTCCACGCTGCAGTTGAATGGCGCGGCGGATGTATCGCGCGTCGCGTTCGCCGCGCGATTCCTCGACGTCAGCGCGGATCGCGTCCAGCTCGGTGGCCAGATCTTCGACGTCCTCCGGACTGAGATGTGCGTATGCCTTGATATCGGTGATAGCCATAGATGCCGGTTCCTCTCAAACCTTGATGGTGCAATTGCCGGATGCGGTTGATATGCATGTCTGAATCCGATCGCCGGCCCCGTGCTCCTGGCCGGAACGAACGTCGCGGACGTGGCCGTCCTCCAACGGCAGTACGCAGGTCTGGCAGATACCCATTCGGCAGCCGAAGGGCATCTGAATGCCCAACTTCTCACCGGCCTCGAGAATGGATGTCGCGCCGTCGATCTCGACTTCCTTGTCGGAGATCGCAAACGTCACGGTGCCCCCTTCGCCACCCTTGTCGGTGGCGGCGATGTTGAAGCGTTCCATGTGCAGCGCATCGTCGATGTCGTTGTCCTGCCACATCTTCTCGACCGCGTCGAGCATGGCGGCGGGCCCGCACGCCCACGCTGAACGATCCCGCCAGTCGGCGACGATGTCGTCGAGTGCGTCGAATTCGACCTTGCCCTTGGTCTCGGTGAATTGAAGATGCAGTCGGTAGCCGCTCTGCTCTTTTTCGATCTCGCTCAACTCGTCGTGAAAGATGACGGCATCCTGCGACGGCGCAGAGTGTACGTGCACGATGTCGGGGAACTGCCCCCGGGTTCGCAGCGATCGCAACATCGCCATCACTGGCGTGATGCCACTGCCGGCGGTGATGAACAGCAGCGACGGCGGCGGGGGATTGGGCAGTGCGAAGTCGCCCTTGGGCGCTGCCAGGCGAATGATGGTGCCGGGTTCGACGCCGTTGACCAAGTGGGCGGACAGGAAGCCCTCCGGCGTGGCTTTCACCGTGATCGAGATGTTGTGTTCACCGCGCTCAGGAACCGAGGTCAGCGAGTACGACCGCCAGTGCCACTTGCCGTCGACACGCAAACCGATTCCCACGTACTGGCCCGGGCTGTAGTCGCCGGAGAAGCCCCACCCCGGCCGGATGACGACCGTGGCCGTGTCCTCGGTCTCCGCTTTGACCGCGACGATCTCGCCCCGCAGTTCGCGCGCCGACCACAACGGGTTGAGCAAGGACAGGTAGTCGTCGGGCAGGAGCGGTGTCGTCGCGCGGGTAGCCAGCCCACGGACCATGTTCACCCACGATCCTGAGGCGGAATCCACGTCCTTTGCTGGAGACTTGGCCCAGCGCTTCAAACTTCGTAGGGGCGTGGTCAAGGGGCTGCCTTCCGTTTGTGAGCCAAGTGTGACCTGCTGTGACTGCGGTCACAGAGAGGGTTACCCTACCGCGCGGTAAGTTAACCCAAGAACATCGTTCTCGTTTCTTGTGCGCCACGGCAGACGCTTTAGGCGACTACCTAGACGTCATGGGAAGATGGGACACGTGTTGCGATGGACCACTGCTGGTGAATCCCACGGCCGCGCGTTGCTGGCCGTGGTCGAAGGTATGGTCGCCGGGCTGACCGTCACGTCCGACGACATCGCAGACCAGCTGGCCCGCCGCCGCCTCGGCTACGGCCGCGGCGCTCGAATGAAGTTCGAACGTGACCAGGTCACCGTTCTGGGCGGGGTTCGCCACGGCGTGACGCTGGGCGGTCCGATCGCCATAGAGGTCGGCAACACCGAATGGCCGAAATGGGAAACCGTGATGGCGTCGGACCCGGTCGACGCTGCCGAGCTCGATGTGGCCCGCAATGCGCCGCTCACCCGACCGCGACCCGGCCACGCTGACTACGCCGGCATGCTCAAGTACGAGTTCGACGACGCCCGCCCGGTGCTCGAGCGGGCCAGTGCCCGCGAGACCGCGGCCCGGGTCGCCGCTGGCACCGTCGCCCGGCAGTTTCTACGGCAAGCACTCGGCGTCGAGGTGCTCTCACACGTCATCTCGATCGGCGATTCGACGCCCTACGAGGGACCGCCGCCGCAGGCCGGAGATCTGGCCGCGATCGACGACAGCCCGGTGCGGGCCTTCGACAAGGCGGCCGAGGCGTCGATGATTGCCGAGATCGAGGCGGCCAAGAAAGACGGCGACACCCTCGGCGGCGTCGTCGAAGCCGTCGCGGTGGGTCTGCCGGTCGGGCTCGGGTCGTTCATCAGCGGCGACGACCGGCTCGACAGCCAGCTCGCCGCCGCCGTGATGGGCATTCAGGCGATCAAGGGTGTCGAGATCGGCGACGGCTTCACCACCGCACGCCGGCGCGGCAGCCTCGCCCATGACGAGATGTATCCCGGTCCCGACGGCGTCGTCCGCTCGACCAACAGGGCTGGTGGCCTGGAAGGCGGCATGACCAACGGCCAGCCGTTGCGGGTCCGCGCGGCGATGAAGCCGATCTCCACCGTGCCGCGCGCGTTGGCAACCGTGGATATGACCACCGGCGAGGAAGCCGTCGCGATCAACCAGCGCTCCGATGTCTGCGCGGTGCCGGCCGCCGGTGTTGTCGTCGAGACGATGGTGGCGCTGGTGCTGGCCCGTGCTGCGCTGGAGAAGTTCGGTGGCGATTCGCTGACCGAGACGCGGCGCAACATCGAGTCCTACCTGCGGTCGGTCGCCGAGCGCGAGCCGGTCAGCGACGTTCGAGCTAGGTCTCTAGGGGGATAGCCGCTCATGGGGCCCAAAGCCGTGTTGGTGGGACTGCCGGGATCCGGTAAGTCCACCATCGGGCGCCGCCTGGCCAAGGCGCTCGACGTCGGCATGCTCGACACCGACGCGGCCATCGAAGAGCAGACCGGACGCCGCATCGCCGACATCTTCGCCTCCGACGGGGAACAGGAGTTCCGCCGTATCGAAGAAGGCGTGATCCGGGCCGCGCTGGCCGACCACGACGGTGTTCTGTCGCTCGGCGGCGGTGCCGTCACCACTCCCGGTGTGCGCGACGCATTGGCGGGCCACACCGTCGTCTATCTGGAAATCACTGCCGCCGAAGGGATTCGGCGTACCGGCGGCAACACCGTCCGCCCGCTGTTGGCCGGCCCGGACCGCGCAGAGAAGTTCCGCGCGCTGATGAGCCAGCGGGTACCGCTGTACCGCAAAGTCGCCACCATCCGGATCAACACCAATCGCCGTAATCCCGGGGCCGTCGTGCGGCACATCGTGTGTCGCCTGCAGGACCCCAAACCCGGTGTGGCGCGCAACCGCCGGCGGCCACCGTGGCGCCGCGGACCGGCCCCGCAGAGTGCGCAGGGCGCGGGCGCGGGCGAACCGCGCACCGGGCCACCCCCCACCCCCGCCACCCCGGCGGCATTGGCCGCCGCTCGCAGACACGGCAGCGCCGAGGCAGGTAAATGACGGACATCCCAGAACCGGTCACCATCGAGGTGGCCGTCGACCCGCCGTACCCGGTGATCATCGGCGCCGGGCTGCTCGGCGAACTCAGCGACGCGCTCGCCGGCCGGCACCGCGTCGCCATCCTGCATCAGCCAGTGCTGACGCAGACCGCCGAGGCGATCCGAAACCATCTGGTCGAGCAGGGTATCGACGCGCACCGCATCGAAATCCCAGATGCCGAAGCGGGCAAGGACCTACCGGTCGTCGGCTTCATCTGGGATGTGCTGGGCCGCATCGGCATTGACCGCAAAGACGCCTTGGTCAGCCTGGGCGGGGGAGCCGCGACAGACGTCGCGGGCTTCGCCGCGGCGACCTGGCTGCGTGGCGTGTCGATCGTGCACGTGCCCACCACGCTGCTGGCAATGGTCGACGCGGCCGTCGGCGGCAAGACCGGCATCAACACCGACGCAGGCAAAAACCTGGTCGGCGCCTTTCATCAGCCGAGCGCCGTCCTGGTCGACCTCGCAACTTTGCAGACGTTGCCGCACAACGAGATCGCCGCCGGGATGGCCGAAGTCGTCAAGGCCGGTTTCATCGCCGACCCGGTGATCCTGGACCTGATCGAGGCTGACCCGCAGGCGGCGCTGGACCCGTCGGGGGACGTGCTGCCGGAGTTGATCCGGCGCGCGATCGCCGTCAAAGCCGAGGTGGTCGCTGCCGACGAGAAGGAATCGTCGCTGCGCGAAATCCTCAACTACGGGCACACACTGGCTCACGCGATCGAGCGACGGGAACGCTACAAGTGGCGGCACGGGGCCGCGGTATCGGTCGGGTTGGTGTTCGCCGCCGAACTGGCCCGGCTGACCGGGCGTCTGGACGACGCGACCGCCGAGCGTCACCGCAGCATCCTGATGTCGCTGGGACTGCCGATCGACTACGACGCCGATGCATTGCCGCAGCTGCTGGAGTTCATGGCCGGCGACAAGAAGACCCGCTCGGGAGTGCTGCGCTTCGTGGTGCTCGACGGACTGGCTAAGCCCGGCCGGCTGGAGGGCCCGGACCCCGGGCTGCTGGTCGCCGCATACTCGGAGGTGGGCACCCGATGACCCCAACCGTGAACGTCATCAACGGACCCAACCTCGGCCGCCTTGGCCGCCGCGAGCCCGAGGTCTACGGCGACACCACCCACGACGACCTGGTCGCGTTGATCGAACGCGAGGCCGCCGAACTCGGCTTGAAAGTCGTTGTCCGGCAAAGCGACAGCGAAGGGCAGCTGCTGGACTGGATTCATCTGGCTGCCGACGCCAAGGAGCCGGTGATTCTCAACGCCGGCGGGTTGACGCATACGTCGGTCGCGTTGCGGGACGCGTGCGCCGAGCTGAGCGCACCCCTGATCGAGGTGCACATCTCCAATGTGTTTGCCCGAGAAGAGTTTCGGCACCACTCTTACCTGAGTCCGGTCGCGACCGGGGTGATCGTGGGCTGCGGTGTGCAGGGCTATGCGCTGGCCCTGCGCTATCTGGCTAGCGGCTAGTCCTTGTCCGCGTCGCCCTGAGTCTTGATGTGCTCAGTCGGCTCGGATTCATGCGTCGGCAGCGACTCGGTCTTCTCGGCGCCTGCCGGCGGCCACGGAATCTTGGCGGTCTTGGCCTCGCTGGGAGCGGCGCCGGCAGCCTTGGTCGGCTCGGCTTCCTCGCTGTAGGCGGTCGGTGCCTCGTAGTCGTCGCGCTCGGCCGTTGCCACGGCGGCCGACTGCTCCTGCGGCCACTCGGCGGCCTCAGTGGACTCGGCTGCCTGGTCTGAGCGGACCGCGGCGAACACGTCGGTGTCGGCCCGCTCCTCGTCACCGCCGCCCTTGCTCTGCGGCTTGTAGGCGCCGGCGCGGTCGACCCGCCAACGGCCCACGGTCACGCCGCTGATCGCACCCAGGAAGACCACCAGCGCGGTGAACGCGGCGAAGGTGGTGAGCTCGTTGATCAGTCCACCGACGTACAGCGACTTGTAGAAGATCGAGATCAGCCAGGTCACCGCGCCACTGAGCAGCCCGGCGACCAAGCCGGCCAGCAGCCACGTCATCGCCAGGTCCTCGCGACGGTCCGGATCGGGGTTGCTCGCGGCGTCTTCTCGGCCGTCGATCAGGCCCCAGATGACAACGCCGATGATGAATAGAATCAGCAGAGCGATGCTGATCAGAGCCGCTTGCGTCTGCCACACGTTGATCAAGGTGCCCTGGAACAGGCGAACGACGACCATCGCACCGCCGAAGACCAGGCCGCGCAGCATCCAGTTAGTCATGGGGCCACAGCGTAGCGAGTAGCGTCATCGAACGTGACACATTCCCAGCGCCGCGCCGCACTGAGTACCAGAATCAGTGCTGCGGACCTGGACGCGATGCTGGTCACCGACCTGGTCAACGTGCGCTACCTGTCCGGATTCACCGGGTCCAACGCGGCTTTGCTGGTGTTCGCCGACGATCGGCGCGCGGTATTGGCCACCGACGGCCGCTACCGCACCCAGGCCGCCCAGCAGGCACCTGACGTGGAGGTAGCCATCGAGCGGGCCTGCGGACGGTATCTGGCCGGACGCGCCGCCACCGCCGGTGTACGGCGGCTGGGCTTCGAAAGCCACGTGGTCACGGTGGACGGCCACGCCGCGCTGACCTTGGCCGTGGCGGAGGACGGCAACACGGAGCTGGTCCGCGCCTCGCAGACCGTCGAAGCGCTGCGCGAGATCAAGGACGCCGGTGAGGTGGCGCTGCTGCGGCTGGCCTGCGAGGCCGCGGACGCCGCGCTGACCGATCTGGTCGCCCTCGGCGGCCTGCGCCCGGGGCGGACCGAACGCGAAGTCGGCCGCGAGCTGGAGGCGTTGATGCTGGACCACGGCGCAGACGGGGTGTCGTTCGAGACGATCGTGGCCACCGGCGCGAATTCGGCGATCCCGCATCACCGACCCACCGATGCGGAGCTGGCTGCCGGCGACTTCGTCAAGATCGACTTCGGTGCTCTGGTCGGCGGCTACCACTCCGATATGACCCGCACCTTCGTCCTGGGCAAGCCTGCCGACTGGCAGCTGGAGATCTACGAGCTGGTCAGCGCCGCGCAGCGGGCAGGCAGGCATGCGCTGGCAGCCGGTGTGAACCTGGCCGATGTGGACGCTGCCGCACGCGCCGTCATCGCCGACGCCGGGCACGCCGACCGCTTCGGTCACGGCCTCGGCCACGGGGTGGGCCTGCAGATCCATGAAGCGCCAGGGATCTACGCCACCGCCGCCGGTACACTACTTCCGGGCTCCGTCGTCACCGTGGAGCCCGGCGTCTATTTGCCTGACCGCGGCGGTGTCCGTATCGAGGACACGCTGGTTGTGGCAGGCGAGACCCCCGGCCTCGCACCGGAATTGCTCACCCGGTTCCCCAAGGAACTGGCGATCCTGTAGGAGATTCACCGACTGTGGCAAGCACTGCCGATTTCAAGAATGGTCTCGTGCTGGTGATCGATGGCCAGCTGTGGCAGATCAACGAGTTCCAGCACGTCAAACCGGGCAAGGGTCCGGCCTTCGTGCGCACCAAGCTGAAGAACGTGCTCTCCGGCAAGGTGGTCGACAAGACCTACAACGCCGGGGTGAAGGTGGAGACCGCCACGGTGGACCGCCGCGACACCACCTATCTGTACCGCGACGGTACGGACTTCGTCTTCATGGACAGCCAGGACTACGAGCAGCATCCGCTGCCGGAGTCGCTGGTCGGTGACGCCGCCAAGTTCCTGCTGGAAGGCCTGCCGGTTCAGGTGGCGTTCCACAACGGCGCGCCGCTGTACCTCGAGCTGCCGGTGACCGTCGAACTCGTGGTCACCCACACCGAGCCAGGTCTGCAGGGCGACCGGTCCAGCGCGGGCACCAAACCGGCGACCGTGGAGACCGGTGCGGAGCTGCAGGTGCCGTTGTTCATCAACACCGGTGACAAGCTGAAGGTCGATTCCCGAGATGGCAGCTACCTCGGACGTGTCAACGCGTGAGCCGGCCCGCTCGTCCTGCGCGCCCCGTTAAAGGACGGCATCAGGCCCGTAAGCGTGCCGTCGACTTGTTGTTCGAAGCCGAGGCCCGCGGATTGACCCCGGTCGAAGCGGCCGACGCCCGCACCGAGCTGGCTGCGGCCAATCCTGATGTGGCGCCGCTGCATCCGTACACCGTGACGGTGGCTCGCGGCGTCAGCGCCGATACCACCCATATCGACGACTTGATCTCGTCGCACCTGCAGGGCTGGACGCTGGATCGGCTGCCCGCGGTGGACCGGGCGATCCTGCGGGTCGCGGTGTGGGAGTTGCTGCACGCCGACGACGTACCGGAGCCGGTCGCGGTCGACGAGGCGGTGGAATTGGCGAAAGAGCTGTCCACCGACGACTCACCGGGATTCGTCAACGGGGTGCTGGGCCAGGTCATGTTGGTGACACCGCACATCAGGGCGGCGGCCGAAGCCGTTCGCCCTATTCAATCGAGCGTCGAGCCCACCGCGGAGTCATGACCCGACTGGAACTGCGCGTTGCGATCGCCGCGATTCTGGCGGCGACGGTGGTGCTGGGCGCGGTGCTCAGCGCGGCCTACGGGCAGGCGGCGATCGCGGCGGCATTGGCGATCTACGCACTGGGCGTCGGCGCCTGGCTGTATCACTCGATCGAACGCCTCCTGTTGGCTCGCCGCATCGACACGGTCCGCTCGGCGGCCACGCCGCTGCGCCCGTTGTTCCCGGTGATGGCCGCGATCATGGCGCTGACGCAGGCCGTGGTGCGCTCGTTGTCCGACGCGACTGAGCAGGTCGAACCGAGCCGCCGCGAGCTGTCGGTCCGGCGGTGGATGCCGATCACCCGCGGTCGTCGCGGGCATGACTACGACGACGACTTCGACGCCTAGTCGCTCAGAGTCGGGCACACTGAGGGTCCTCTCCTGACGAGACCCGTGTGGCCGGTGTGGCGTCGCCCGGGTAAACAGGCAGCGTCGGCGAAACGCCCGCGAGTCGCTGATGAGAGGGACACACTGGCGATATGGACCGAGATGGCAGGCGTCCGAGGCGGCTTCGAGTTTCCGCGCTGGCGGCGGTCGCGAACCCGTCGTACTCGCGCATCGACACGTGGAATCTGCTCGACGACGCCTGTCATCAGCTCGCCGTCGTCGACCGCGCCGGAATGGACACCGCGCACGAAGCCGCTCGGGTGCGGCGTCTGCTCAACCGCCTGAGCGCCTACGAGCGCTACTGGATCTTCCCGGGCCCGGAAAACCTGGCGATCTACTGCGGCTACCTGGACCAACTCGCCACGGTGAGCCTTGCCGAGCAGGTGTCGCTGGCCGTGCGGCTGCTATCCGAATACGGCGACCGTGCAGCGTTATTCGACACATCGACATCGCTGGCCGATCAGGAACTGGTGTCCCGCGCCAAAGAGCAACAGTTCTACACCGTGCTGCTCGCCGACGACGCTCCGGTCAACGCGCCTGAAGGATTGGCCGAAAGCCTGCGCGCGATTCGCGACCCCGGCGACGACGTCCAGTTCGAGTTGCTGATTGTCAGCAGCGTCGAGGACGCCATCACCGCGGTCGCGCTGAACGGCGAGATCCAGGCGGCCATCATCCGCCACGACATCCCGCTGCGGTCGCACGACCGGGTGCCGCTGATGACGACGCTGCTGGGCCCGGGCGACGAAGCGGTGGCCACTGACCGCACCCACGACTGGGTGGAATGCGGCGAATGGATTCGGGAGCTGCGGCCACACATCGATCTGTACCTGCTCACCGACGAGTCGATCGCCGCCGAGAACGAGGACGAGTCCGACATCTACGATCGGACCTTCTACCGGCTCAACGACGTCACCGATTTGCACACCACGGTGCTGGCCGGTATTCGGAACCGTTATTCCACGCCATTTTTCGATGCATTGCGGGCGTACGCGGCACGGCCGGCGGGCCAGTTCCACGCGCTTCCCATCGCGCGTGGCGCCAGCATCTTCAACTCCAAGTCGCTGCACGACATGGGGGAGTTCTACGGCCGTAACATCTTCATGGCCGAAACCTCAACCACCTCAGGCGGTTTGGACTCGCTGCTGGACCCGCACGGCAACATCAAGAAGGCGATGGACAAGGCCGCCAAAACCTGGAAATCCCACCAGACCTACTTCGTCACCAACGGGACGTCCACCGCGAACAAGATTGTCGTGCAGTCGCTTACCCGGCCAGGCGACATCGTCCTGATCGACCGCAACTGCCATAAGTCACATCATTACGGCCTGGTGCTGGCCGGGGCGTACCCGCTGTATCTGGATGCTTACGAGTTGCAGCCGTACGCCATCTATGGCGCTGTTTCGCTAGAGGCCATCAAGAAGGCGCTGCTCGACCTCGAAGCCGCCGGTCAGTTGGACCGGGTGCGGATGCTGCTGCTCACCAACTGCACGTTCGACGGCATCGTCTACAACCCGCGACGGGTGATGGAAGAAGTGCTGGCGATCAAGCCGGACATCTGCTTCCTATGGGACGAGGCGTGGTACGCCTTCGCCACCGCGGTGCCGTGGGCGCGGCAGCGTACCGCGATGATCGCCGCCGAACGACTCCAATCGATGCTGTCGTCACCGGCCTACGCCAAGGAGTATCGGGACTGGCGGGAGTCGATGTCTGGCATCGACCGCGCGGACTGGGGCGAGCACCGACTGATGCCGGACCCCAGCCGCGCGCGCGTCCGCGTCTACGCCACCCACTCGACGCACAAGTCGCTGTCGGCGCTGCGGCAGGCGTCGATGATCCACATCTACGATCAGGATTTCAAGGCGCTGTCCCGCGACGCGTTCGGTGAGGCGTTCCTGACGCACACCTCGACCTCACCCAACCAACAACTGCTTGCCTCGCTGGATCTGGCCCGCAGGCAGGTCGACATCGAGGGCTTCCAGATGGTGCGCTACGTCTACGACATGGCGCTGGTATTCCGGCATCGGGTCCGCAAAGACCGGTTGATCAGCAAGTGGTTCCGCATCCTTGACGAATCCGACCTGGTGCCAGACGAATTCAGGCTCTCCGCAGTGAGCTCTTACCGCCAGGTCCGCCAAGGCGCGCTCGAGGAGTGGAACGAGGCCTGGCGGTCCGACCAGTTCGTGCTCGACCCCACCCGGGTCACCCTGTACGTGGGCCAGACGGGCATGAACGGATACGACTTCCGCGAGAAGGTCTTGATGGAACAGTTCGGCATCCAGATCAACAAGACCTCGATCAACAGCGTGCTGCTCATCTTCACGATCGGCGTGACGTGGTCCAGCGTGCACTATCTGCTCGACGTACTGCGCCGGATAGCCACCGACTTCAATCGCACCGACGACGCGGCCAGTCGGGACGACCGCGCCCTGCACCGACGCCGAGTCGAGGAGATCACCGAGGATCTGCCTGCGCTGCCCGACTTCAGCGAATTCGACGGCGCATTCAAGCCCGACGACGCCAGTTCGTTCGGGGATATGCGTTCGGCCTTCTACGCCGGATACGAAGATCTCGACCGCGAACACGTCATGATCGGGGAGGCCGGCAGGCGTCTGGCCGACGGAAAGACGCTGGTGTCCACGGGATTCGTGGTGCCCTATCCGCCCGGCTTCCCGGTGCTGGTGCCCGGCCAGGTGGTGTCCAAACAGATCCTGTATTTCCTCGCTCAACTCGACGTCAAGGAAATCCACGGGTACAACCCCGATCTCGGGTTGTCGGTGTTCACCGATGCCGCGTTGAAGCGGATCGCGACCGTGCGACAGTCCGACACGGTGGTGGGTCGCTAGGCTTACCGCCCATGTCGACGTCGGACCGCCCGGCCAATTCCCGACTCTCCGTGGACGACTGGGTGCAAGAGGGTTTCCGGGTGCTCGCCGTGGACGGTTTGAAAGCTCTGACCCTCGGTCGGCTGTGCACCCGCCTGAAGGTGACCAAAGGCAGCTTCTACTGGCATTTCACCGACATGAGCGCCTACCGCACAGCGCTGATCGACACCTGGGCCGCCGTCCGTGACGAGGATCGCGGCTATTTCGACGACCTGGCCGGTGACCCGCCGCGACAACGACTGTCGCGGATGATGACCGCGCTGGTCGGTCCCCGGCACTGGATGCTGGAGCGGGCCATGCGGGAATGGGCACGCTCGGAGTCCACGGTCGCCGCCGCCGTGCGGGCCTCCGACGCCAGGGTGATCGCCGCGGTCCGGCAAGCCTTCCTCGACGACGGCTTTGACCCCGAACAGGCCGACATCCGCGCCAATGCCACCTTCGCTGCCGGCATCGGCTTTCTGCACTTGTCGGGCTCGCGACCCAGCCCGCACGCGGCCGGACGGCGGGAGAAGTTCCTCGAGGTGATGTTGCAGCACTGACTTGGAACGTACCATACCAAAAGGTATGGTACGTTCCATCGCATGGTCGAAGCCGATTTCATCGCGCGCCTGGCCGATCGCGCGGGCGAGGCCGAGAAGCTGCGTCGGTTGCCGGACGCCACCATCGACGATTACCGGCAGTCCGGATTGGCCCGACTGCTGATGCCCGCACGCTATGGCGGCCGGCAGGCTGAGTTTCCGGAAATACTCAGTGTCGTGCGCCAATTGGCGCACGGTTGTACGTCGAGCGGATGGACGCTGGGTTTCTACACACTGCACAACTGGATGCTCGCGTTGTTCGGGGAGCAGGCCCAGGATGAGGTCTTCGCCGACGGACCGGTGCTGTGTCCCGCGCCGCTGGCGCCCACGGGGCGCGGCACGCCCGCTGACGGCGGTATTCGGCTGACCGGTCGATGGTCCTGGGCCACCGGGGTGATGGATGCCGACTGGGTACTCGTCGGCGCGATCTGTGGGCCCGACGATGCGCCGTATCCGGCGTTGGTGCTGTTGCCCGCGAACGCTATTCGGGTCGAGGACGTCTGGCACATCGCCGGGATGTGCGCGACCGGATCCAACGACGTGATTGTCGACGAGGTCTGGGTGCCCGAGCATCGATTGGTGAAGGTGACTGATATCTACGGCGGCACGGCACCGGGCGCGACGCTGCACGACGCGGCGCTGTACCGCTGGCCGATGGTGCCCGCACTCGCGCTCACCGCCGCGATGCCCGCGCTGGGCACCGCCGAGCGAGTTGCGGAACTGTTCGCCTCGCGACTCAGCGAGCGGGTGCTCGCGTATTCCGGTGCGGCGCAGAAAGACCAGCCGGCCGCACAAGTGCGGCTCGGTGATGCCCGAATCCGGTTGCGCGCCATGCGAAGCCTCGCTGACGCGGCCGCCGACGACATTCAGAACAGAGTCAGCAGCGGGCAGCACGTGGGCCGAAAGGTGCGGGCCGGCGTGCGTGCGGCCGCGGCGCACGTCGTGCACGAATCCCGCTCGGTGATCGCCGACCTGCTCGAATCATCCGGCGCGAGCGCACAGTTCCTGGACAACCCGCTGCAGCGCGCCAAGCGCGACGTGGACGTGATCTCCGGTCATGTGGTCTTCGACTACGACGTCAGCCGCGAACTCGCCGGCGGGCTGGAGATCGGCGCCACGGTGTCACCGTTCGCGATGGTCTAGCGCATCGCCTTGGCGTACAGCAGGCTGTCGACCGGTTCGGGCCCCAGGTTGGGATATATGCCATGGCGGGCCAGCCGGCCTTCCAGCAGAAACCCGGCGCGCTCCAACAGCCGCGTTGATCGCTCATTGTCGATGTGGCACGTCGCCCATGCGCGATACACGTGGGGATCGGCACGCAGGGTCGTCATCAGCATGTCCAGCGCTTCGGACATCAAACCCTTGCCCCACCACCGCCGACCGACGGAGTAGCCGATCTCCGCGGCATAGGGCATCGGGCGCGCGCAACTGATCATCCCGACGATCTCGTCGCTGTGCTGCAGCACCATCACCCAGGTCCGCACGTGCGGATCGACATTCATTCGTTCGGTGATCACCCGCCGCGTCGCCGCTACGTCGGGGTGCGGTGTCCACAGTAGGTACTTCGTGACCTGGGGATCGCGGGCGATCCGTTGATACAACGTCCCGGCGTCGCCGGCGACCGGCGGTCGCAACAACAGCCGCGCCCCTTCGATGCGCTCAGGTGTGAACTCAGCCATCACAGACCCAGTGCGCGGTAGGTGCGATGCACGAATTTCGGTTGCACTGCTTGGAGTTTCGCGCGGGAGGTGTTGCCTGCGACCGCCGCGGCGGCGTCGGCCGACAGCGCCGGCATGTTCTGAATCAGGTAGATCAGGATCAGCTCGGCGGTCGGATCGGCTTGCCACCACGTCCCGTAGGCGCCGGGCCAACTGAACGTCCCGACACCGCCGGGGCCGAACAACGGCGCCGACTTCGCCTGATCGGTGACCACCGACAGGTTGAGCCCGAAGCCGCGCCCGATCCAGAACGGCGATCCGAGGAAGTTATGCCGCTTCTGCGCCTCGGTCAGCCGATCGGTGCGCATCAGTCGCGCCGATTCCGGTGAGAGCACCCGCACACCGTCGAGAGTGCCGTTGCCGAGCAGCATTTCGATGAACCGCAGATAGTCGTCCGCTGTCGACCACAGGCCGCCGCCGGCATTGGGAAAGTCCGGCGGGGTGAGGTGGGGTTGCCCCATCACGTCGTGCTGGAGTTGATCGTTGCCGTCGAGTTGGTACATGGTCGCGGCGCGACGGCGTCCTTCGCGCGTGACGCAGAAGCCGGTGTCGATCATGCTCAGCGGCTGCAGGATTCGTTCTTCCAGCACCTGATGGAACGGCTTTCCTTCGACACGCGATGCCAGTAAGCCGACCACGTCGGTGGAGTGACCGTAGGTGAGTCGTTCGCCGGGCTGATGTACGAGCGGCAACTCGGCGAGCGCGGCCAGCCACGGGTCGGGACCGCGTCCGAACGGCAGACGGACGTAGGACCGGGAGATGGGTCCGACGACCGAGAATCCGTAACCCAGGCCGCTTCGGTGGGTGAGCAGATCCTCGACCAGAATCGCCCGTTGCGCCGGATGAGTCCGATCCAGCGGCCCGGTCGGGTCGTCCAGCACGCGCATGTCGGCGAACTCCGGCAGCCAGCGCACGACCGGGTCGCGCAACGCGAGCTTGCCCTCGTCGACCAGACTCATCAGAGCGGCGACGGTGACCGGCTTGGTCATCGACGCGATCCGAAACAGCGTGTCCCGCTGCATGGGCAGCCTGGCGTCGACATCGCGATAGCCGATCTCGTTGACCTGCAACATGTTTCCGCGCTGCCATACCAGCGTCGTCGCGCCCGCCAGCAGGCCCGCGTCGCAGGCGTCGCGGATCGAGGCCTGGTTGCCGTCGAGATTCACTCGAATCACGTTAGCGGCAGTCCTACTGCTGAAGAAACGGACGAAGGTCGCGGCGCGTCCGGTGGTCAGGCGCCCCGGCCTCGCCGTCGGCATGGCTGCCCCGGGTGTAGTCGCCCTGCCACGGCACTCGCTCTCCCGCGGTCATGTCCGTCGCTGCCTGGGCTTGCCCCACCTCGTGGCGGGAGCGCAGAAAGAACTCATGTTTGCGGCGCAATTCGTCGTCGGACTCGATAGGCCTGAGCTCGGGGGCAAACTCTTCGAGTTCGGTACGGCGCTGCGGGACGATCATGCAAATCGGCTCGTCGACCTCGAACCGCACCGGCATCAACTGGCGGGTGAATTTCCAGTTCATGCTGAAATTGGAGCTCGCCCAGTCGGTTTCGACGATACCTTCCAGCGGCGAGATGGCATCCTTGGGATGGTTCGCCGGCCCGCGGACCAACAGGTCGTAGCCGGGCGGAGTGCGAAACAACATCGGCAGATGCCAGGTCAGAATGCCGTAACCGAAATTGCTCGCCGGCAGCAACTGACCGGGGTCGCGCCTGTCGGGCGCGATCATCAGAGCCCCGGGGTCGTCCCCGCCCATCCACGTTGCGCTGAACGCGCTGGGGTTGCGCAGCTCCCAGCCACTCTGATTGGCGATGAGCAGCGGTAGACACCGATTCGCCCAACCGCGGCGCGTCGCCGACATCCAGTCCCGGCTGGTCGGTGCCGCCACGATCGCCGGCGCGTTGCCGCCGGTAAGGAAACCGATCAGAGGCCGGGCCGGGCTGTTGGACTTGTCGCTCATTCGATCCTCGATTAGCCGGGGATGTCCGTCGCTACAGACATTAACCGTCCTGTGGCGGTGCGTCCGTCGGGGATTGTGGCGCGAAGTCGCGCCTGTCCATTTCCGCCGGAGCAGCGCGGATGCTACGCTGCGCGGCAGTCGACATCCTTTAACGATCCGTCCAGAGAGGCGGAGAAGGAGGTCAGGATCTCGCATGAGTGCCGCGGGCGATGCCGTCTTCCGCAGCGAATCTAGGGAATTGATGTCGGCGGCCGATGTCGGCCGGACCATTTCCCGTATCGCACATCAGATCATCGAAAAGACCGCACTGGATGGCGCCGATGCGCCTCGGGTGGTGCTGTTGGGAATCCCCACCCGCGGTGTGACCCTGGCCGATCGGCTGGCCGCCAACATTGCCGAGTTCTCCGGCGCCGAGGTTGCCCACGGGGCTCTGGATATCACTCTCTACCGCGACGATCTGATGACGAAGCCGCCGCGTCCGCTCGAGGCCACGTCGATTCCGGTCGGAGGCATCGACGACGCTTTGGTGATCCTGGTCGACGACGTGCTGTTCTCCGGACGCTCGGTGCGCTCAGCGCTCGATGCGTTGCGCGATGTCGGCCGTCCGCGGGCTGTGCAGTTGGCGGTGCTGGTCGACCGCGGTCACCGCGAGCTGCCACTGCGCGCCGACTACGTCGGCAAGAACGTCCCGACGTCGCGTAACGAGAGCGTGCACGTGCTGCTGGCCGAACTCGACGGCCGTGACGCCGTCGTCATCGCCCGCGAGGATGAGTCTTGAGCAGGCATCTGCTCGCCGCAGGCGACCTGTCCCGCGACGACGCCACCGCGATCCTCGACGACGCGGACCGGTTCGCGCAGGCACTGGTCGGCCGTGAAGTCCGCAAGCTGCCGACGCTGCGCGGCCGCACCATCATCACGATGTTCTACGAGAACTCCACCCGCACCCGGGTGTCATTCGAGGTCGCAGGCAAATGGATGAGCGCCGACGTGATCAACGTCAGCGCCGCCGGATCGTCGGTGGGCAAAGGCGAGTCGCTGCGCGATACCGCGCTGACCCTGCGGGCCGCGGGTGCCGACGCGCTCATCATTCGGCACCCGGCTTCCGGTGCCGCACAGCAGCTTGCGGACTGGACTGCCACTGACGACGGCGGACCGGCGGTGATCAACGCCGGCGACGGTACCCACGAACACCCGACGCAAGCGCTGCTGGATGCGCTCACCATCCGGCAGCGGCTCGGCGGCGTCGAAGGCCGTCGGGTCGTCATCGTCGGCGACATCCTGCACAGCCGGGTCGCCCGCTCCAACGTGATGCTGCTGGCCACGCTCGGCGCCGAAGTGGTGCTGGTGGCGCCGCCGACGCTGTTGCCGGTCGGGGTTGTCGACTGGCCCGTGACGGTGTCCCACGACCTGGACGCCGAACTGCCTGCTGCCGACGCGGTGCTGATGTTGCGGGTGCAGGCCGAACGGATGAACGGCGGTTTCTTCCCGTCCGCGCGGGAGTACTCGGTGCTGTACGGATTGTCGGACCGGCGCCAGGCGCTGCTGCCCGGCCACGCCGTCGTCCTGCACCCCGGCCCGATGTTGCGCGGCATGGAGATCTCCTCGTCGGTCGCCGACTCGACGCAATCAGCTGTGCTGCAGCAGGTTTCCAATGGAGTCCACGTGCGGATGGCGGTGCTGTTCCATCTGCTGGTAGGCACCGAGTCTTCCGCCGAGGGGCTCGGCGGAAAAGGGATTGTGGCATGAGCGTGTTGCTGCGCGGGGTTCGGCTCTACGGCGAGGGCGACCGGGTCGACGTGCTGGTCGACGACGGTCAGATCGCCGACATCGGCGCCGGGCTACCGATCCCAGATGATGCCGATGTGATCGACGCGACCGGTCAGGTGCTACTGCCCGGGTTCGTCGACCTGCACACCCATCTGCGCGAGCCCGGTCGCGAATACGCCGAGAACATCGAAACCGGTTCGGCCTCAGCGGCTCTCGGTGGATACACCGCGGTCTTCGCGATGGCCAACACCAACCCGGTCGCCGACAGCCCGGTGGTCACCGACCACGTCTGGCACCGCGGACAGCAGGTCGGACTGGTCGACGTGCACCCGGTCGGTGCGGTCACCGTCGGGCTGGCCGGCACCCAGCTCACCGAGATGGGCATGATGGCTGCCGGAACCGCGCAGGTCAGGATGTTCTCCGACGATGGAAAGTGCGTCCACGACCCGCTGATCATGCGCCGCGCGCTGGAATACGCCACCGGCCTCGGCGTGCTGATCGCCCAGCACGCCGAAGAACCCCGGCTGACCGTCGGCGCCGTCGCCCATGAAGGCCCGACCGCCGCCAAGCTGGGGCTGGCCGGCTGGCCGCGGGCCGCTGAAGAGTCGATCGTCGCCCGCGACGCCTTGCTGGCCCGCGACGCCGGAGCACGGGTACACATCTGCCACGCCTCCACCGCGGGCACCGTCGAGATCGTCAAATGGGCTAAGGGTCAAGGTATTTCGATCACCGCCGAGGTCACGCCGCATCATCTGCTGCTCGACGACAGCCGACTGGCCAGTTACAACGGCGTGAACCGGGTCAACCCGCCGCTGCGCGAAGCCACCGACGCCGTCGCGCTGCGCCAAGCGCTGGCTGACGGGGTGATCGATTGCGTGGCAACCGATCACGCCCCGCATGCCGAACACGAGAAGTGCGTCGAATTCGCCGCCGCGTTGCCGGGAATGCTTGGTCTGCAGACCGCGCTGTCGGCGGTGGTGGAGACGATGGTCAACCCCGGATTGCTGGATTGGCGTGGCGTCGCACGGGTGATGAGCGAGAACCCGGCCCGCATCGCCGGGCTGCCCGACCAGGGCCGGCCGCTGGACATCGGCGAGCCGGCCAACCTCACCGTCGTCGACCCGGACGCCACCTGGACCGTCGAGGGCGGCGACTTGGCCAGCCGGTCGGCGAACACTCCCTACCAATCGATGACGCTGCCGGCAGCCGTGACCGCCACGCTGCTGCGCGGCAAGATCACCGCCCGCGACGGAAAGAGTCCGGCATGAATTCGGGAACGCTGATCGCATCGCTGATCATGGCCGGGCTGGTGGCCCTGGCGATCACCTTCATCATTCAGATGATGATGCGCGGTTGGCGCCAGCGCTCCCGGCAGCAGGCCGAGCTGATCGGCACGCTGCCCGAGATCCCGAGCCAGGTGGGCTCCGCGGCCATCACCACGCCCGGCGTCTACGTCGGCTGCACCATGGCACCCGCTTGGAGCCAGCGGATCACCGCCGGCGACCTGGGTTACCGCAGCAAGGCCGTGCTGACCCTGCATCCCGAGGGCATCCTGGTGCAGCGCGTACGGGCACAGCCGATCTGGATTCCGCGCGAGTCGATCTCCGGCCTGCGTACCGAGCACGGCATCGCGGGCAAGGTGGCTGCCCGGGACGGAATTCTGGCGATCCGATGGCGCCTGCCGTCAGGAGTCAAGATCGACACCGGATTTCGGGCCAACAACCGCGACGAGTACGAGGGCTGGCTACAGAGCTGGCCAGAAGGGGTCGCGCTGTGAAAGCGATGCTGGTTCTCGAGGACGGCCGCACCTTCACCGGCACGGCGTTCGGCGCGGTCGGCCAAACCCTCGGCGAGGCAGTCTTTTCCACCGGCATGTCCGGGTATCAGGAGACGTTGACCGACCCGAGCTATCACCGCCAGATCGTGGTCGCCACCGCCCCGCAGATCGGCAACACCGGGTGGAACGACGAGGACGGCGAAAGCCGGGGCGACAAAATCTGGGTCGCGGGCTACGCGGTGCGCGATCCCTCGCCCAGGGTGTCGAACTGGCGCGCCACCGGAACGTTGGAAGACGAGCTGATCCTCCAGCAGATCGTGGGTATCGCCGGCATCGACACTCGTGCCGTGGTGCGACATCTGCGCAGCCGTGGCTCGATGAAAGCCGGGGTGTTCTCCGGTGACGCGCTGGCGACGCCCGAAGAATTGACCGAGCGGGTGCGCGGCCAACAGCCGATGCTGGGGGCCGACCTGGCCGGTCAGGTCAGTACTGCGGACTCCTACGTCGTCGAACCCGATGGACCGCAACGGTTCACGGTGGCCGCGATCGATCTGGGCATCAAGACCAACACCCCGCGTAACTTCGCCCGTCGCGGCGTGCGCACCCGCGTACTGCCGTCGTCGACAACCTTCGAGCAGATCTCCGAGCTGCAACCCGATGGTGTGTTCCTGTCCAACGGGCCCGGCGACCCGGCCACGGCGGATGACATCGTCGAGGTGACCCGTGCGGTGCTCGGCGCCGGGATCCCATTGTTCGGCATCTGCTTCGGCAACCAGATCCTGGGCCGCGCCCTGGGCCTGTCCACCTACAAGATGGCGTTCGGTCATCGGGGTATCAACATCCCGGTGATGGACCACGCCAGCGGGCGGGTGGCGGTCACCGCCCAGAATCACGGCTTCGCGCTGGAAGGCGAGGCGGGTCAGCGCTTCGACACGCCGTTCGGCACCGCGATTGTGAGTCATACCTGCGCCAACGACGGCGTCGTCGAAGGTGTCAAACTCGTTGACGGAAAGGCCTTTTCGGTGCAGTACCATCCCGAGGCCGCGGCCGGTCCACATGACGCCGAGTACTTGTTCGACCAATTCGTCGACCTGATGACGGGGGAGAGCAGGTAATGCCACGCCGTACCGATCTGCGCCATGTCCTGGTGATCGGCTCCGGGCCGATCGTCATCGGACAGGCCTGCGAATTCGACTATTCCGGCACCCAGGCGTGTCGGGTGCTGCGGGCCGAAGGGCTACAGGTCAGCCTGGTCAACTCCAATCCGGCGACGATCATGACCGACCCGGAATACGCCGACCACACCTACGTCGAGCCCATCACGGCCGCGTTCGTGGAGAAGGTGATCATCCAGCAGGCCGAGCGCGGCAACAAGATCGACGCGGTACTCGCCACCCTGGGCGGTCAGACCGCGCTGAACACCGCGGTCGCGCTGTACGAGAACGGGGCGCTGCAGCGCCACGGCGTCGAACTGATCGGCGCGGACTTCGACGCCATCCAGCGCGGCGAGGACCGGCAGATGTTCAAGGACATCGTCGCCAAGGTCGGCGGCGAATCAGCCAGCAGCCGAGTGTGTTTCACCATGGACGAAGTTCGCGAGACCGTCGGTGAGCTCGGACTGCCGGTGGTGGTCCGGCCGTCGTTCACCATGGGGGGTCTGGGCTCGGGCCTGGCGCACACCGCCGACGAGGTCGACCGGATGGCCGGCGCCGGGCTGGCCGCATCGCCGAGCGCCAACGTGTTGATCGAGGAATCGATCTACGGCTGGAAGGAATTCGAGCTCGAGCTGATGCGCGACAGCAAAGACAACGTGGTCGTCGTGTGCTCGATCGAAAACGTCGACCCGATGGGCGTGCACACCGGCGACTCGGTGACCGTCGCGCCGGCAATGACGCTGACCGACCGGGAATACCAGCGAATGCGGGATCTCGGCATCGACATCCTACGCGAGGTCGGCGTCGACACCGGCGGCTGCAACATCCAGTTCGCCGTCGACCCGCGCGACGGCCGGCTGATCGTCATCGAGATGAACCCGCGGGTGTCGCGGTCAAGTGCGTTGGCGTCCAAGGCCACCGGCTTCCCGATCGCAAAGATCGCCGCCAAGCTCGCTGTCGGCTACACCCTCGACGAGATCCTCAACGACATCACCAAGGAAACCCCGGCCTGCTTCGAACCCACGCTGGACTACGTGGTGGTCAAGGCGCCGCGGTTCGCGTTCGAGAAATTCCCCGGGGCCGACCCCACGCTGACCACCACGATGAAGTCGGTCGGCGAGGCGATGTCGTTGGGCCGCAACTTCATCGAGGCGCTCGGCAAGGTGATGCGGTCGTTGGAGACTAAACGGGCCGGGTTCTGGACGGCACCCGACACTGAAGGTACCGCCGACGATGCGCTGGAGCGGCTGCACACTCCAACCGAAGGCAGGCTCTACGACGTCGAACTGGCGCTGCGCCTGGGCGCACCGGTGGACCGGGTTGCCGAAGCGTCCGGCATCGACCCGTGGTTCGTTGCGCAGATCGCACAGGTGCTGACGTTGCGGCGCGAGGTAAGCGACGCCGCCGTTCTCGACGCCGACCTGCTGCGCCGGTGTAAGCACAGCGGGCTGTCCGACCGCCAGATCGCCGCGCTGCGACCGGAGTTGGCCGGTGAGGACGGTGTGCGCTCGTTGCGGCGGCGCCTGGACATCCACCCGGTGTACAAGACCGTGGACACCTGTGCCGCCGAGTTCGAGGCCAAGACGCCCTACCACTACAGCAGCTACGAACTCGATCCCGCCGCGGAGTCCGAAGTGGCACCGCAGACCGAGCGACCCAAGGTGCTGATCCTCGGCTCGGGACCCAACCGGATCGGTCAGGGTATCGAATTCGACTACAGCTGTGTGCACGCCGCAACGACGTTGTCGCAGGCCGGTTTTGAGACCGTGATGGTCAACTGCAACCCGGAGACCGTGTCCACCGACTACGACACCGCCGACCGGCTGTACTTCGAGCCGCTGACGTTCGAGGACGTGCTCGAGGTGTTCCACGCCGAATCGCAGTCCGGTCAGGGCGGTCCGGGTGTGGTCGGCGTGATCGTCCAACTGGGCGGCCAGACGCCGCTCGGGCTGGCGCAGCGGCTCGCCGATGCCGGTGTGCCGATCGTCGGGACCCCGCCCGCGGCCATCGACCTGGCCGAGGACCGCGGTGCGTTCGGCGACCTGCTGACGTCAGCGGGACTGCCGGCGCCGCGCTACGGCATGGCGACGACGTTCGCGCAGGCGCGGCGGATCGCCACCGAGATCGGTTACCCGGTGCTGGTCCGGCCGTCCTACGTGCTCGGCGGCCGCGGCATGGAGATCGTCTACGACGAAGAGACACTGCAGGGCTACATCGCCCGGGCCACCGAACTCTCACCCGAACACCCGGTGCTCGTCGACCGCTTCCTGGAGGACGCGATCGAGATCGACGTCGACGCGCTCTGCGACGGCGACGAGGTCTACATCGGCGGCATCATGGAGCACATCGAAGAGGCCGGCATCCACTCCGGCGACTCGGCGTGCGCGCTGCCGCCGGTGACACTGGGCCGCAGTGACATCGAGAAGGTGCGCCGGGCGACCGAGTCGATCGCACACGGCATCGGCGTGATCGGTCTGCTGAATGTGCAGTACGCGCTCAAGGACGACGTGCTCTACGTGCTGGAGGCCAACCCGCGGGCCAGCCGCACCGTGCCGTTCGTCTCCAAAGCCACGGCGATCCCACTGGCCAAGGCCTGCGCCCGGATCATGCTGGGCACCAAGATCTCTCAGCTGCGCGATGAAGGCATGCTGGCGGCCGAGGGTGACGGCGGCAATGCGGCACCCGACGCGCCGATCGCGGTGAAGGAAGCCGTGCTGCCGTTCCACCGGTTCCGTAAGGCCGACGGTTCAGGCGTCGACTCCCTGCTGGGTCCGGAGATGAAATCGACCGGTGAGGTGATGGGGATCGACCGCGACTTCGGCAGCGCGTTCGCCAAAAGCCAGACCGCGGCCTACGGGTCACTGCCTGCCACCGGGACGATCTTCGTCTCGGTGGCCAACCGGGACAAGCGATCACTGGTGTTCCCGGTGAAGCGGTTGGCCGATCTGGGATTCCGGGTGCTGGCCACCGAAGGAACCGCGGAGATGCTGCGCCGCAACGGGATTCCGTGCGACGAGGTGCGCAAGCATTTCGAAGAGGCGCAGCCCGGCCGTCCGGCGATGTCAGCTGTCGACGCGATCCGCGCCGGCGCGGTCGACCTGGTGATCAACACGCCTTACGGAAACTCCGGACCCCGCATCGATGGCTACGAAATCCGTTCGGCCGCAGTCGAAGTCAACATTCCCTGCGTGACGACCGTGCAGGGCGCCTCAGCGGCCGTCCAGGGCATCGAAGCCGGAATCCGTGGCGACATCGGTGTGCGCTCCCTGCAAGAACTGCACAGCACGCTGAACAACGGCGGCCACTAGCGATGCCCGGGTTCGGCGCCCGGCTGGCCGACGCGGTATCCCGCCGCGGGCCGCTGTGCCTGGGCATCGACCCGCATCCCGAACTCCTACAGGCCTGGGGTCTTCCGGTCAGCCCGGACGGTCTGGCGACGTTCTGCGACATCTGCGTGCAGGCGTACGCCAACTTCGCCGTCGTCAAGCCGCAGGTCGCATTCTTCGAAAGCTATGGCGCCGCAGGCTATGCCGTGCTGGAGCGGACCATCGCCGCGTTGCGTGACGCCGGTGTGCTGGTGCTCGCCGACGCCAAGCGTGGCGATATCGGATCGACGATGGCGGCCTACGCGGTCGCCTGGGCCGGGGATTCACCGTTGGCCGCCGACGCCGTAACGGCTTCGCCCTATTTGGGTTTCGGCTCCCTGCAGCCGCTGCTGGACATCGCCGCGGCTCACGACCACGGTGTGTTCGTCTTGGCGGCGACGTCGAACCCGGAGGGTGCCGGCGTTCAGCGTGCCCAGACCGGCGGTGTTTCGGTCGCCCAGTCAATGGTCGACCAGGCCGCGGCGGTGAATCGTGCGTCGGGTCCCGGGCCCGGCTCGGTCGGCGTCGTCGTGGGCGCGACGCTGACCGAGGTGCCCGACGTCAGCGATCTGGGCGGACCGGTGCTGGTGCCGGGCGTCGGTGCTCAGGGCGGGCGGCCCGAGGCCCTACGCGGCCTGGGCGGCGCCGCCGCGGGCAAGCTGCTACCGGCGGTGTCCCGCGAGGTATTGCGCGCGGGTCCGGACGTGGCGGCGCTGCGTTCGGCCGGCGCGCGGATGCGCGATGCCGTCGCTTATCTGGCCGGCTGAGCCCTCCGCGAACGGGTCCTGAGCAGCTACTACGCGCAGTAATACACGGCTGCAGGGCTGTCGCGCCGGTCATCACGGGTTTCCGGGCCAGTGCGGCCGACACGCGCGACACGCCGTAACACTCGTAACCGGCGCAGATTCGGCTTTTGACGCCGTTCGGGATGGCCCACGGTGTCGCCGTCCGGAAGGTCGATCCGCACCGGTATACGGCATAAAAGTGCAGGTAGGGACTGTTTTCGCACTTCGCGACGGGCTGGTTCGGGACGCTGAAAGCGACATCGTCGCCGGGGTTGTCGGGCGCCGCTAGCCGACCCCCCAAGCTGGGCCTTTATAGCTTCAACCAGGGGGGCGGGTTAGATTTCGTCAGGAGGCGTGGGTACGGTCGTCACCGCTGGCTGGCGTACCCGGCCGAGACAATCGAATATCGATATCTGTTGATCATTAATACGGAGGAATCGTGGCCCTTCCCCAGTTGACTGACGAGCAGCGCGCGGCAGCGTTGCAGAAGGCTGCCGCCGCGCGCCGAGCGCGAGCCGAGCTCAAAGACCGGCTGAAGCGCGGCGGCACCAATCTCCAGCAGGTGCTCAAGGATGCCGAGACCAACGAGGTCTTGGGCAAGATGAAGGTTTCCGCGTTGCTGGAGGCGTTGCCGAAGGTGGGCAAGGTCAAGGCGCAGGAGATCATGACCGAACTGGAGATCGCCCCGACGCGCCGTCTGCGCGGGCTCGGCGATCGTCAGCGCAAGGCTTTGTTGGAGAAGTTCGACTTTTCCGCTTAGGAAAGGTCGTTGAGCGCCGACGGGGGACCGGGCGGTGACCGCGACCGACGTCGTGCGGCTGAGCCGACAGGCCAGGTCGCAGGACGCGTCGTCGTGCTGTCCGGTCCATCCGCGGTAGGGAAGTCGACGCTGGTCCGGTGTCTGCGTGAACAGATACCCGACCTGCATTTCAGCGTTTCGGCGACCACCCGGGCCCCCCGGCCCGGTGAAACGGACGGAGTGGACTACCACTTCGTGACGCCGAGTCGTTTCCAAGAGTTGATCGACGATGGAGCCCTGCTGGAGTGGGCCGAGATTCACGGCGGTCTGCATCGCTCGGGCACTGTGGCCCACCCGGTCCGCGAGGCCGTCGAAGCCGGACATCCCGTCCTGATCGAGGTCGATCTGGCGGGGGCCCGTGCCGTCAAACAGGCGATGCCCGAGGCGATCACGGTGTTTCTGGCTCCGCCCAGCTGGGATGCGCTGGAGGCCCGCCTGATCGAGCGGGGGACCGAGACACCCGAGGTGATTGACCGCAGGCTCGCCACCGCGCGGACCGAATTGGCGGCCCAGGATGACTTCGACGAGGTCGTGGTGAACAGTCAATTGGAAACTGCGTGCTCAGAATTGGTATCATTGCTGGTTGGAACTGCGCCGGACACGGCGTGACCCGTCATCCAGACTCGAATCCGCTTTAGTCGCTTACCGCTCTAGGCCGCCAGGAGAACATTTACGTGAGTAACTCACACACCGACCCGTCGTTGACCGCCATCCCGGACCAGTTCGACCCGTCGGCAGGTGGCCTGGGCGCCTACGACACCCCGCTGGGTATCACCAACCCGCCCATCGACGAGTTGCTCGCGCGGGTGTCCAGCAAGTACGCCCTGGTGATCTACGCGGCCAAGCGCGCCCGGCAGATCAACGATTACTACAACCAGCTCGGCGAGGGCATCCTCGAATACGTCGGCCCGCTGGTAGAGCCGGGACTTCAGGAGAAGCCGCTGTCGATCGCGATGCGCGAGATCCACGGCGACCTGCTCGAGCACACCGAAGGCGAGTAGCGGGCGCTGAGATGAGCCTCCCCGGCGAACTGCGGACGGACCGTAAACGGGTCGTCGTCGGCGTTTCCGGAGGTATCGCGGCGTACAAGGCCGCCACGGTTGTCCGTCAACTGACCGAGGCCGGCCATCAGGTCCGCGTCATTCCCACCAAAGCCGCGTTGCGCTTCATCGGCGCCGCGACCTTTGAGGCATTGTCCGGCGAGCCGGTCCAGACCGGGGTCTTCGACGACGTTCCGAAGGTGCCGCACGTCGCCATCGGCCAGCGCGCCGACCTGGTCGTTGTCGCGCCCGCCACGGCTGACCTGCTGGCCCGTGCCGCGATCGGGCGAGCCGATGACCTGCTGACCGCGACGCTGCTCACCGCGCGGTGTCCAGTGCTGTACGCGCCGGCGATGCACACCGAGATGTGGCAGCACCCGGCGACCGTCGACAACGTGGCCACGCTGCGCCGCCGCGGCGCCGTGGTGCTCGAACCGGCATCCGGGCGACTGACCGGCGCGGACACTGGCGCAGGCCGGCTACCCGAAGCAGAAGAGATCACCACCTTCGCCCAGCTGCTGCTGGAACGTCACGATGCGATGCCGTTCGATCTGCACGGCGTCAAACTACTGGTGACCGCGGGCGGCACCCGCGAGCCGATCGACCCGGTCCGCTTCATCGGCAACCGCAGCTCCGGCAAGCAGGGCTATGCGCTGGCTCGCGTTGCCGCGCAGCGCGGTGCCGAGGTCACCCTGATCGCCGGACATACCGCAGGGTTGATCGACCCAGCGGGCGTGGAGGTGGTGAACGTCAGCTCGGCTCAGCAGTTGCGGGATGCGGTGTCCAAGCACGCGCCCGACGTCCACGTGCTGGCGATGGCGGCCGCTGTCGCCGACTTCCGGCCGACGCACGTGGCAACCGCCAAGATTAAAAAAGGCGCGGAGGAGCCGCAGTCCATCGATCTCATCCGCAACGACGACGTGCTGGCGGCGGCCGTACAGGCCCGTACCGCCGGGCAGCTGCCCAACATGCGGGCCATCGTCGGCTTCGCTGCCGAGACCGGCGACGCGAATGGTGACGTGCTGTTTCATGCCCGGGCCAAGCTCCGGCGTAAGGGATGTGACCTGTTGGTGGTCAACGCCGTCGGCGACGGTAAAGCCTTCGAGGTGGACCACAACGACGGCTGGTTGCTGGCGGCCGACGGTGCCGAATCAGCGCTGCAGCCCGGCTCGAAGACGTTGATGGCCAGCCGTATCGTGGACGCGATCGCCACGTTCCTGCACGGGGGCGACGGGGGAGCCACCTAGCCGCCACCTGGCGTCCGTAGCATCGCGGAACGGCCGGTAACATGTACCATCCTGGCGATATAATTTGCCTAACTAACGATTTCCATGCGCATTGAAAGGGAGAGAGTGTGAGCGAACAGGGTCGGTTGTTCACCAGCGAATCGGTGACCGAGGGGCATCCAGACAAGATCTGTGACGCGATCAGCGACTCGGTGCTCGACGCGCTGTTGGCGGGGGACCCGCGCTCACGTGTCGCAGTCGAGACGGCCGTCACCACCGGCCAGGTCCACGTCATCGGCGAGGTGACGACGACGGCAAAAGAGGCCTTCGCCGACATCACCAACACCGTTCGCGAGCGCATCCTCGAGATCGGCTACGACCACTCCGACAAGGGCTTCGACGGCGAGACCTGCGGCGTCAACATCGGCATCGGCCGCCAGTCGCCCGACATCGCGCAGGGCGTCGACACCGCGCACGAGACGCGCGTCGAGGGTGCCGCGGACCCGCTGGACTCCCAGGGCGCCGGCGACCAGGGCCTGATGTTCGGCTATGCGATCAGCGACACCCCGGAGTTGATGCCGCTGCCGATCGCGCTGGCGCACCGGCTGGCGCGGCAGCTGACCGCGGTACGCAAGAACGGCACGCTGCCGTACCTGCGCCCGGACGGCAAGACGCAGGTCACCATCGAATACGAGGACAACGTCCCGACACGGTTGGACACCGTCGTGATCTCCACCCAGCACGCCGACGGCATCGACCTGGAAAAGACGCTGGACCCCGACATTCGCAAGCACGTGCTCGAGACCGTCCTGCAGGAGCTGGCGCACGACACGCTGGACTCCTCGTCGACCCGGGTGCTGGTCAACCCGACCGGCAAGTTCGTCGTCGGTGGCCCGATGGGTGACGCCGGTCTGACCGGCCGCAAGATCATCGTCGACACCTACGGCGGCTGGGCCCGCCACGGCGGCGGTGCCTTCTCCGGCAAGGACCCGTCGAAGGTGGACCGGTCGGCGGCGTACGCGATGCGCTGGGTGGCCAAGAACATCGTCGCGGCGGGGCTGGCGGAGCGGGTCGAGGTGCAGGTTGCTTATGCGATCGGCAAGGCCGCCCCGGTTGGTCTGTTCATCGAGACGTTCGGCACCGCCACGGTCGACCCGGTCAAGATCGAGAAGATCGTGCCCGAGGTGTTCGACCTGCGGCCCGGCGCGATCGTCCGCGATCTGGACTTGCTGCGGCCGATCTATGCGCCGACTGCCGCGTACGGCCACTTCGGCCGCACCGACATTGACCTCCCGTGGGAGCGCCTGGACAAGGTCGACGACCTCAGGCGCGCCGTCTAGCTTTCACTCGACAAAGCCCCCGCCACGCCACGCGTGCGGGGGCTTTGTCGTCGCGGTCTAACCGGTGAACTGGTAGTCGTCGAGATCGAAACGGCGGCTGCGCCAGTAGACCTCGAACGTGTTCGCCGGCCGCAGCGCCACGTCGCCGTTCTTGTCGAAGTAGTAGCTGTTGGCCCCCTGGCAGCTGTCCTGCCAGAACACCTGGCGGTGTCTGCGGCTCAACTGCTCGGCGAAGTAGCGGGCGTTGGCTTCCTCGCTGATCTCGACGCGGGTCGCGCCGCGCTGCTGGGCTCGCTTCATGCAGCGCAGCATGTGGTGCGTCTGCGCCTCGATCAATGCGAAGTACGACGACCCGACGTAGCCGTACGGCCCCATCGTGGAAAAGAAATTAGGAAAGCCGGGAATCGCGGTGCCCTCGTAGGCCTGTGCCCGGTTCTCCTCCCAGAACCCGGTCAGCGACTGGCCGCCGCTGCCGGTGACCGCAAACGTCGGCGTGCTGTCGGCGTCGAAAACGTGAAAACCGGTGGCCAGCACCAGCACATCGATGTCGTGGTTGGTTCCGTCGGTGGTGGCCACCGACGACGGGGTGATCTTGTCGATCGGTTGCGTGACCAGTCGGACGTTGTCGCGGTTGTACGTCGACAGGTAGCTGTTGTGGAAACCGGGCCGTTTGCAGCCGATCGCGTAACTCGGGGTGAGCTGCCGGCGCACCGCAGGATCACGCACCTTCAGCCGCAGGTACGCGCGGCCGAGCGACTCCATCCACCGGGCCAGCGGGTACACCGTGAAGTACTGGGCCGGCAGCGGGAAGGTCACCTCGACGTAGGTCTGGGTGATCAGCCGTTGCAGAGTCTTGGCGCCGGGCACGCGCAGCGCCCAGTGCGCCGGCTCGGGCAGCGGTACGTCGAACTTGGGAAAACACCAGATCGGTGTGCGCTGAAAGACTGTGAGCTGCTTGACAATTGGTGCGATCTGGGGGACCAGCTGCACCGCCGAGGCGCCGGTGCCGATCACCGCGACCCGCTTACCGGTCAGGTCAAGGCTGTGGTCCCAGCGAGCGGTGTGTACGGCGGTGCCGCCGAAGGAGTCGACGCCGTCGATGTCCGGCGGCTTCGGCACGGTGAGCACCCCGCTGCCGTTGTAGACAAAACGTGCGGTCACCTCGCGACCGGGATCGAGCTGGACCCGCCACAGCGACCGCTCGTCGTCGAACTCTGCCGAGAGCACCTTGGTGTTGAACCGGATCTTCGACCGGATCCCGTACTTGTCGGTGCAATGTTCGGCGTAGGCCTTCAATTCGGCGCCGTGCGCGTAGGTGCGCGACCAGTCCGGCCGCTTCTCGAATGAGAACTGATACGACGCCGACGGAATGTCCACGGCGATACCGGGATAGGTGTTCCAGTACCAGGTGCCGCCGACCTCGTCGCCGACCTCGACGATGAGGTAGTCGCCGAAGCCTTCTTGGTCGAGCTTGACCGCGGCGCCGATGCCGGAGAATCCCGCGCCGACGATCAGGCAGTGATAGTCGGGCTGATCGCCGCTCGTCATTTCTGCAGCGCTGCCTTGAGCGCCGCGAGGCCTCGGTTGGTCGCCTCGGCGGCAGCCGGGATGATCATCGCGAAGCTGACGTAGCCGTGCACCAGGGTCGGCTCGTTGCTCAGCTCGGCGGACACACCAGAGGCGTTGAGCAGCGAGGCGTAGAGGGCGGAGTCGTCGCGCAGCGGATCGTGCTCCGCGCTGCCGATGAAGGCGGGCGGGAGCCCGGCGAAGTTGCCGTAGTTGGACGGCGCGAGCGCCGGGGGCAGCGCTTTCGGGTCGCTGATGTCGATGCCGGGTACGTACCAGCTCAGAAAGGCGTCGATGACGTCGCGATCCAGGATTGGTGCTTCGGCGTTCTCGGTGAACGACGGCAGCGACAGGTCAGCGGTGATGGTCGGATACCAGAGCAGCTGGAATGCCAGCTCGGGTCCGCCGTTGTCGCGGGCCAGGTGCGTCACCACCGCGGCGAGGTTGGCGCCGGCGGAGTCGCCGGCGACAGCGATCCGGTTCGGGTCGCCGCCCAAGTCCGCTGCGTGTTCGCCGACCCATTGCAGCGCGGCCCAGCAGTCGTCCAGACCGGCAGGAAACGGATGCTCGGGGGCCAACCGGTAGTCGACGGACACCACGATCGCGTCGGTGCCGACAGCGTGCGCGCGGGCCACCGGGTCGTGGGTGTCGAGATCGCCGAGCGCAAAGCCCCCACCGTGGTAGAAGACCACAACCGGCAGGTTGCTCTGCTCGGTCGCCTGCGGCCAGTAGATGCGCACCGGGACGTCGGTGACGTCGCCGTACCCGACCTTGCGATCCTCGATGCGCAAATCCGGCAGCATCTCCGGTGGGACTTTGAGCTGGCTCAGCCTGGCCCGAGCGACCTCGACACCGTCCGAGGCTTTGAACGTCATCGGGAACGCGTCGACCAGCGCTTTCAGCGTCGGGTCGATCTGCGGTCGGGCGGTGGTCGGCTCCGTCATGGCACTACCGTACGTGCAGCGCCTCCCGCAGGGCGTCGAGGCCGCGGTCCATGGCGGCGGTGGCGGCGGGCACCACTCCGGCGTAGCCCAGATACCCGTGCACCATGGTCTCGGCGTTGTGCACCTGCACGGGAACCCCGGCGGCGGCAAGCAACTCGCCGTAGCGGCTGCCGTCGTCGCGCAGCGGGTCGTGCCCCGCGACGCCGATGTAGGCGGCGGGCAGATCGGCGAGGTTCTCGGCCCGACCCGGCGCCATTCCGGGCGGGGGATCGGACAGGTCAATGTCGCCGGCATACCAGCGGGTGAACGCGGCAACAGCCGCGCGGTCCAGGACGGGAGCATCGGCGTTCTCACTGAACGAGGGCAACGATGCATCCCACAGCGTGGCCGGATACCACAACAGCTGGAACGTAATTGGCGGTCCACCGCTGTCGCGGGACCGTTGCGCGACCACCGCGGCGAGGTTGCCGCCTGCGGAGTCACCGGCCACCGCGAGCCGGCCTGCGTCGGCGCCGATCTCGTTGCCGTGCTGGACAACCCATTGCGTTGCGGTCCAGGCGTCGTCGACGGCGGCGGGGTAGGGATGCTCGGGCGCCAACCGGTATTCGACCGACACCACCACCGCCGAGGCGCCGACGGCGTGCTGGCGGCATGTCCCGTCGTGGGTGTCCAGGTCGCCGACGACGAAGCCGCCGCCGTGGAAGAACATCACCACCGGCGGCGCGGCGTCATCGGTTGGCGGCCAGTAGATCCGGATGTTGATAGGCCCGTTGGGGCCGTCGATGGTGCGGTCTTGCACCCGAAGCTCCGGATGGAAGCTGCGCCGCGGCAGATCCCGCAGTTGCTGGCGAGCCGTCGCGACTCCGCCGTCGGCGGATAACCGGAACGGAACCGCGTCCAGTACCTTCAGCAGAATGGGATCGATCGCAGATCCGGAGTCGACGGTGGACATGCAGACACCGTACGCACCGAGGGTCATGCTCGGCGCCTGGGTGGCCGCCGGCTGGGCCGGCATCGCATACGGCCTGTTCTTGACCATCTTCGCGTTACGGTTGCCGCCGGGCGCGGACCTCACCGGAGAGTGGACCGCCCAGCCGATGTTCAAGGCGTCGATGGCGGTGCTGCTGGCGCTGGCGGCGGCGGCGCATCCGATTGTCCGCGAACGGCGCTGGCTGATGTTGGCGCTGCTGTTGTCGGCAGTCGGCGACGCGCTGTTGGCGATTCCGTGGTGGCAGCCGTCGTTCGTGCTCGGGCTAAGCGCATTCCTGTTGGCGCACTTGTGTTTTCTCGGTGCGTTGTTGCCGCTGGCCCGGGTTTCGGATCGGCCGCGTTCTCGGTTGGTCGTCGCTGCCGGGTTGTGCGTGGCATGCGTCGCGTTGCTGTCCTGGTTCTGGCCGCAGCTCGGTCATGACGGGTTGACCATTCCGGTGACGGTGTACATGGGCGTGCTGGTAGCCATGGTCTGCGCCGCATTGCTCGCGCAGCTGCCGACGGTCTGGACGGCGGCCGGTGCGCTGTGCTTCGCCGGGTCGGACGCGATGATCGGCATCGGGCGGTTCGTGCTGGGCAGCGAGGCGCTCGCGGTGCCGATCTGGTGGACGTATGCGGCCGCGCAGGTGTTGATCACCGCGGGCTTCTTCTACGGTCGAGTGTCGGCGAACCCTGCTACACCTGGCGAGTGACCACGCGGACCCGGCAGACCGCCGAATTCGAGCCGATCGCGCGGGTATTGCCGATGTTGTCGGTCCCGCACCTGGATCGCGAGTTCGACTATCTGGTCTCCGCTGAGCAATCCGACGATGCCCAGCCCGGTGTGCGGGTACGACTGCGTTTCCACGGCAGGCTGGTCGACGGGTTCATCCTGGAGCGCCGCACCGACACCGACCACGTCGGCAAACTGGCCTGGCTGGACCGGGTGGTGTCCGCCGAAGCAGTGCTCACCCCGGAGATTCGTCGGCTGGTCGACGCCGTCGCCGCCCGTTACGCGGGCACCCGCGCCGACGTGTTGCGGCTGGCGGTGCCGCCGCGACACGCGAAGGTTGAACGCGAAACATCGACGCCGTCAACGCTTTCCGATATCGAATCGATCGACGCGACCGGTTGGGAAGTGTATGGCCGCGGCGGACAGTTCCTGACGGCGCTCGCCGAGTCGCGGGGCGCCCGCGCAGTGTGGCAGGCGCTGCCCGGCGAACTGTGGGCCGATCGCTTCGCGCAGGCTGCCGCGCAGACCGTGCAGACCGGTCGCGCAGTGGTGGCGATCGTTCCGGATCAGCGCGACGTGGATGCGTTGTGGCAGGCCGCGACCGCGCTGCTCGACGAATCCGGTGTCGTCTCATTGTCGGCCGGCCTGGGTCCGTCGGCGCGGTACCGGCGGTGGCTGGCCGCGCTGCGGGGCAGCGCACGGCTGGTCATCGGTACCCGCAGCGCGGTGTTCGCACCGGTGAACGACCTCGGTCTGATCATGGTGTGGGACGACGGCGACGACACGCTGGCTGAGCCGCGGGCCCCGTATCCGCATGCGCGCGAGGTCGCGATGCTGCGCGCACACCAGACCCGCTGCGCCGCCCTCATCGGCGGTTACGCCCGCACAGCCGAAGCCCAAGCGCTGGTTCGCAGCGGGTGGGCGCATGACGTGGTCGCGGCACGCTCGACGGTGCGCGTGCGCACGCCGCGGGTGGTGGCCCTCGACGACGGCGGCTACGCCGACGAACGCGATCCGGCAGCCCGCACAGCGCGGTTGCCATCGGTTGCGCTGCGCGCCGCCCGCTCTGCGCTGCAGGCCGAGACGCCGGTGCTCGTCCAAGTACCGCGTCGCGGCTACGTCCCGTCGCTGGCCTGCGGTCGATGTCGGGCGATTGCCCGATGCCGGCACTGCACCGGCCCGCTGTCGTTGGACGACCGCGGCGGGACGGCTCCGGTCTGCCGGTGGTGCGGCCGGGCCGACACCGCGCTGCGGTGCAGCCGCTGCGGCTCGGACGCCGTGCGCGCCGTCGTGGTGGGCGCCCGGCGCACCGCCGAAGAACTGGGCCGCGCGTTCGCTGGGACAACAGTGATCACCTCGGCAGGCGAGGCGGTGGTGGCCGAGGTGCCGGACCGTCCGGCGCTGGTGGTGGCCACGCCGGGGGCGGAGCCCCGCGCGGTGGGCGGCTACGGGGCGGCGCTGCTGCTGGACAGTTGGGCGCTGCTGGGCCGCCAGGACCTGCGCGCCGCCGAGGACACACTCCGCCGGTGGATGGCCGCGGCCGCCCTGGTCCGTTCCCGCGATGAGGGTGGGGTGGTGACAGTCGTCGCCGAAGCGGCGGTGCCGACCGTGCAGGCGCTGATTCGATGGGATCCCGTCGGGCACGCGGACGCCGAGTTGGCGGCCCGCGCCGACGTGGCTCTGCCGCCAAGCGTGCACATGGCCGCCCTGGATGGCCCCGCCGACGCGGTGGCGGCGCTACTCGGCGAAGTCCATCTCCCGGAAGCTGCTGAGCTGCTTGGCCCGGTGCCGCTGCCCCCGGGTGCGCGTCGACCGCCGGGCATTCCGGCCGACGCGTCGGTAACCCGGATGCTGGTGCGGGTGCCCCGCGAGCAGGGCCTGGCGCTGGCCGCCGAGCTGCGGCGCGGCGTCGCCGTGGTCAGTGCCCGGCAATCCCACGAGCCGGTCCGGGTGCAGATCGATCCGCTGCAGATCGGTTAAGCCGCTCGGCTGCGCACCGTGTGTCGGCAAGCGAGGTGCGGGTTTTCTGTGCGACGATGCGGATACTGGCCGAGCGCCAATGACGCCAACCGGTCTTTCTGTCCCGCATCGAGGGAGGTCAGAGATGGCGACAAAAACAGACACCACACGAATCGGGCGCTGCCTGATGTTTGTGGGCGAGCACCTCAAGCAAGCCCGCGCAGCCGACGACGACATCCGGGTGATGAAGTGGGACGCCGTCATGGACCAGTTCATCGACGCGTGGCCGCGGCAGAAGTCAGCATGATCATCCAAGCTGTTCACTGCACCGAACTTCAGTGTGACTGTCCTGGCAACCGCTGGTGGGCCGGCTGGATCGGACCCCGTGAAATCCACATCGTCCCGATCGATGACCGGCAGCCACATCATGCAGAGGAATGCGCCTGCGACGCAGAGCTCACGATTCACGTCGCAGGCGATGGATACACGTCGTGGCGGGTGTCGCACAACAGCTTCGATCGCCGCGAACTCACGGAGGAAGTGGGTTAAGACTTAACCCTGGGGTTAGTCCGACCAAAGCGGGCTATGCTTCGCCGACAGGCCGTCCCGCCTGCAACCTGATTCGGCAGGAGCTTTTTCATGCGGCGGACGACAGCAATCACGGGTGTGGCAATCGCATTACTCGCTTCAGCCATCGGGCTGGCTGGATGCGGCTCGAACCCCGGTGGCAGCAAGGCGCCAAGCGCAGCTTCCACCGTAACGACCACCGTCGCGAAGGAAGCGGCGCAAGTAAAAGTGGCGCCGCGCACCATGGTCCCGGGTCCCAACCCCACCATCGCCGGCTACATCCAGCAGAACGGCATCACCGAAACCCCGGTCCACCGTGGCGATCCCGGTGCGCCGACCATCGATTTGCCAATCCCTGACGGCTGGGCGGACGCCGGACCCGACACCCCGGCCACGGCGTACTGGGCGATCATCGACACCGGCCCGGAAGCCGTCAAATACACCCCCAGCATTGTGGTGACGGTATCCAAGCTCACCGGCAACGAGGACCAGCAGAAGATCCTCGACCTCGCCCCGGGGGAACTGAAAAATCTGCCGGGCTTCAAGCCGATGGGCGACGGCTCTTCGTCCACCCTGGCTGGTTTTCCGGCCTACGAATTCGGTGGCACCTGGGCTCAGAACGGCCAGTCGAAGGCCGTCGCGCAGAAAACCGTCGTCATTCCGTCGGGCGGCGCTCTCTACCTGCTGCGGCTTAACGCTGACTGCCTTGAAGACGAGGTCGGCCAAGCGTTGCCAGCGACGATCACCATCGACGAGAAGACGAAAATCACCGTCTAGGAATGCGATGGCCGGCGCCCAGACCGCGCGCCTTCAACTGCGGCGAGTTGCTTCCTGGGCAAGCTGCACGCGGCTGGTCAGGCCCAGCTTGGTGTAGACGTGGGTGAGGTGGGTTTGCACGGTGCGTGGCGAGACGAAAAGCCTTGTGGCGATGTCTTTATTACCGAGACCATCGCTGACTAGTCGGACGACGTCACGCTCGGTGGGGGTGAGCGATGCCCAGCCACTGGCCGGGCGTTTGCGTTCACCGCGGCCTCGCTGGGCGTAGGCGATCGCCTCCTCGGTGGATAGGGTGGCGCCCTCTGCCCAGGCGGCATCAAAGTCATTGTTGCCCAAGATATCTCGCAATGCCGTCAGCGAGGCTTGGTAGCCGGCATCCCAGACCTTGAACCGCACCTCGCCGATGCGTTCCCGGATGGCCTCAGCCGCGCCGAAGAGCCGCGCGGCTTCCCGATGGCCGCCGGCCTCGCAGTCCAGAGCGGCGACGCACTCCAGGGTGTCGGGAACGCCCAGGCGAGCCTGGAGATCGGTCACACACGCGAGCGCGTCGTGGGCGTCGCGTTCGGCTTGCTCCGGCTCACCCTGCGCGATCGCCACCCGTGCACGCGTATTTAGCGCAAACATCGCGATCCATCCCGGCGCTATCGCGACCGCTTCGTCGGCCCAGCGCCGAGCGGCGATCAAATCCCCGCCCGCCAGCGCGGCCTGTGCAATGACGGGGCGCAGGTGCGCCGCATACCCTGGCGCGAAACTCCCGTGCTTCCAGGACGCCGCGGTCGCGTCCCGCGCGGTCCCAACATCACCGGCGGCCAGGGCCGCGTTTCCCAACGCGAAATAACCAACACTTGCGACGAGCGCGCCAAACTCGGATGCGGACTCGAGGCTGGCTTCGGCCGCAGCGCGGGCCGCATCCGTCTCACCCTGCCGCGCCAGCGCGGCACCCTGGTGCGCGAGGCACACCGCTGAATGGATCCCATCGTGGCTGGCCTTGGCCTCGTCGATCACCTCGCGGAATTGTGCGACGGCTCCAGCCAGATCGCTGTGGTAAGTCAGTGTCATGCCCAGGCACATGCGGCAGTGGCGCGAGGCAAACCGGTCACCGATCTCGTCGGCGAGGTCGCGTCCTTCTTCGGCGGCCACGCGTGCCGCGACTGGGTCACCGGCGGCGATCGCCGCCGCGGCCTGTTGGGCCAGGATCTGGCTTAACCGCCATCGATCGTCCAACTCCCGGACGAGTCCGATCGCCTCGGCGAAGTACGCCCCCGCCAGGTCGGCGTTGTAGGCGGCGGTAAGGCCGCAGGCGGTCAGCGCCCTGGCCAGCACGGCCGGGTCATCGATGTAGCGCGCAAGCGCCAGAGCTTGCTGCGCGCGATCCACGCTGTCCGCAGCGCCGAAGAATAAATACAGCACTGCTGTGTCGGCCAGCGCCCGGGCGCGCACCGCGGCCGCCACTTCGGCGTCCCGCGCGACCTCATGCGTGAGGACGGCATCGAACCAGGCCAGCCCTTCCGGAATGCGGCCTCGCGCCTGCCACAGCGGCTGCAGCGAGGACGCCAGCGCCAGGGCTAATTCGATGTCGGAATTTTCCCGGCTCCATCCGAATGCGGCACGCAGGTTGTCGATCTCAAGGTCGGCTTGCTCGAGGCGCTGTTCGTAATCAGTGCCTGCAGGCGCGTCGAGCAGGGCGGCCATCGACGTGTAGTGGTCGCGGTGGCGCGATCTGACGGCATCGGCTTCGCCGGATTCGCCGAGTTTCTCCAGGGCGTACTGGCGCACCGTCTCCAGCAGCCGATAGCGGGTCCGTCCCGCGCTGTCGTCGGTGACCACCAGCGACTTGTCCACCAGCAGCGTGAGCTGATCGAGCACCTGGTAGCGCTCCACGTCACCACCGCCGGCGACCGTCTGGGCGGCGTCGAAGTCGAATCCGCCCATGAATACCGCGAGCCGGCGAAACAACACTCGCTCGGGCTCGGTCAGCAGCGCGTGCGACCAGTCCACCGAGGCGCGCAGCGTCTGTTGGCGGCGCACCGAATTACGCGCACCTCCGGTCAGCAACCGGAATCGGTCATGCAGGCTGTCGAGAATTTCGGCCAGTGACAACGCCCGCACCCACGCGGCCGCCAACTCGATCGCCAGCGGCACACCGTCCAGTCGCTGGCAGATCTCGGCCAGCACGGCGGCGTTGTCCTCCGTCACGGCGAAACTGGTTTGCACCAGACGCGCTCGATCGGCGAACAACTCAATTGCTTCGTCGGCCACGGACAGCGACGGCACCCTCCATGTCGCTTCACCAGCCATGCCGATCGGCTCACGACTGGTTGCCAGCAGCGTCAGCCCCGGCGCCCCACCGAGGACGGAGACGACCAGATTGCCGCACGCGTCGAGCAGGTGCTCGCAGTTGTCGAGCACCACCAGCATCTGCCGGTCGCGGACATAGCGCAGCAGCGTGTCTATGGTCGAGCGCCCAGGCTGGTCGGGCAATCCCAGCGCGCGGGCGGCCGTGACAGGCACCAGATCGGCGTCGGTGATCGGCGCCAGATCCACATACCAGACCCCATCGGAATATTCGGACGCCAGCTGGTTCGCGACTTGTACCGCGAGACGCGTCTTGCCCACCCCGCCGGCACCGGTCAGAGTCACCAGCCGGCTTTCCGTCAACAGCTTGCGCACCTCGGTCAGCTGTGAGCCGCGGCCGACAAAGCTAGTAAATTGCGACGGAAGATTATGCACAGCAACAGTTTTCGCTGTGTTCAGCGGCGGGAAGTCGTTGCGCAGGTCGGATTGGCACAGTTGTACGACGCGTTCCGGGCGGGCAACGCCGCGCAGCTCGTGAGTGCCCAGGTCGGTCAGCCACACGTCGGCGGGCAGGGTGTCGAGAACTAATGCCTCGGTCGTAGCCGAGAGCACGGTCTGGCCGCCGTGGGCCAGATTGCGTAACCGCGCGGTCCGGTTGATGGTGGGGCCGATGTAATTGGCGTCGTCGCGCAGCTGGATCTCGCCGGTGTGTACGCCGATCCGCAAGCTGATCGGGGCCAGTGTTGCGCGCTGCAGTTCCAGCGCGCACGCCACCGCATCACTGGCGCGGGCGAACGCCAACACGAAGCTGTCGCCTTCGCCCTGCTCTACCGGGCGCACCCCGCTATAAGCGACGACCAGACCGGAGAGTGCCTGATCTAACCGTGCGAACGCCGCGGTCATCTCGTCGGGTTGGGTTTCCCAGAGCCGTGTGGAGCCCTCGACGTCGGCCAGCAGCAACGTCACGGTGCCTGTCGGTAGCAGCTCGCTCACGCCCAGCTCGCTCCAGTCCACCAGCGGCATCTTCGCGTTTGGATCGATCTCGCTCATGGTAGCCAGCATGCGCGGAGTGCGTACAGCAAAACATCAGCGAAACCGCGTACTTCGCCGGCGATCGCGCACTGATGTTTCAGTTGTGCCGAGCCGCTTCTTGGACTAGCTGCACGCGGCTGGTCAGGCCCAGCTTGGTGTAGACGTGGGTGAGGTGTGTTTGCACTGTGCGTGGTGAGACGAAAAGCCTTGTCCCGATGTCGTTGTTGGTCAGCCCTTCGCTGACGAGTCGCACGACGTCGAGCTCGGTCGGCGTGAGTGAAGCCCAGCCACTGGTGGGCCGCTTGCGTTGACCGCGGCCGCGCTGCGCGTACGCGATCGCCTCCTCGGTGGACAGGGCGGCGCCCTCGGCCCACGCGGCATCAAAGTCCTGCTCGCCCAAGGCGTCTCGCAGCGCCGCCACCGAGGCTTGGTAGTCGGCGTCATAGATCTTGAAGCGGACTGCGCCCATGTGCAGCCGCACGGCGTGTGCCGCGCCGAATAGCCGCGCGGCTTCGCGGTGACTGTGGGCGTCGCTGGCCAGCACGGCGAGGCATTCGAGGATGTTGGGGATGTGCAGGTACGCCCCGATGTCGGCGGCGCAGGCGAGCGCCTCATGGGCGTCGCGTTCGGCCTGGTCCGGCTCACCCTGCGCGATCGCCACGCGGGCACGCGCAGTCAGCGCCCCCATTAGCCACCAGCCGGTCGCCGTCGTGACGGCCTCGTCGGCCCAGCGACGGGCCGCGACCAGATCCCCGCCCGCCAGCGCGGCCTGCGCACCAAAGACGCGTCCCACCATCGCATGGGCGGGCACGACACTCATGTGCTGCCAGGCCGCCTCGCCCGCGTCGAGCGCCGTCGCAGCATCGCCCGCGGCCAGGGCCACGGTAGCTACCGCCCAGTAGGCGGTGCCCGCGGGCATCCCGCCCAGCTCGGCGGCGGCCTCGACGGCCGCGTCGGCGGCGGCTTGGGCCGCACCCGTGTCACCCTGGTGCGCCAGTACGGTGCCCAGGGAAGCGAGGTTAACCGCCCTCGAGATCTCGTCGTGGGCAGCCTCGGCCTCGGCGGCCACCGCGCCGAATTGTGCGGCGGCTCCGGCCAGATCACCCTCCATCCACCGCGCCACTCCGAGGCACCAGCGGCACTGGCGCGAGTCGAAACGGTCACCGATCGCGTCGGCGAGATCGCGTCCTTCCTCACCGGCCGCGCGCGCCGCGATCGGGTCCCCGACGAAGACCGCCCCGCGCCCCTGCCAGCCGAGGATCTGGCAGAGCCGCCACCGGTCGCCCAGTGCGCGGGCGAGGCCCAGCGCCTCGGCGAAGTAGGGCCCCGCCACCTCGGACTTTTGGGCGAGGGCGGTATAGCCGCATGAGGTCAGCGCCCGCGCCAGCAGGGCCGGGTCATCGACCTCGCGGGCGATCGCCACCGCGTGCTGAGCCTGCTTCAGGCTGTCGGTAACGCCCGCCCAGGTGGCGAGCATGGCCCCGTCGGCGAGCGCCCGCGCCCGCACCGCCGCCGCCACCTCAAGGTGCTGCGCGTCGAGGTAAGTGACGGCGGCGTCGAACCAGGCCAGCCCTTCCCGGATGCGGCCCCACCCTTGCCACAGCGGCTGCAGCGACGACGCGAGTCGCATTGCGAGCTCGATATCAGAGTTTTCGTTGCTCCAGGTGAACGCGGCGCGCAGGTTGTCGATCTCGATGTCGGCCTGCTCGAGACGCTGCTCATAATCACTGCCTGCCGGCGCGTCAAGCAGCGCTGCCAGCGCCGTGTAGTGGTCGCGGTGCCGCGCCCGCACGGCATCGGACTCGCCGGACTCGCCGAGCTTTTCCAGCGCGTATTGGCGCACCGTCTCCAGCAGCCGATAGCGGGTGCGGCCCCCGGCGTCGTCGGCCACCACCAGTGACTTATCCACCAGCAGGGTGAGCTGATCGAGCACCTGGTAACGCTCCACCTCATCGCCACCGGCAACCGCCTGGGCGGCGGCCAGGTCGAACCCACCCAGAAACACCGCCAGCCGGCGCAACAACACCCGCTCCGGCTCGGTCAACAGCGCATGCGACCAGTCCACCGAGGCACGCAACGTCTGCTGGCGGCGCACCGCGGTGCGCGCACCCCCGGTCAGTAGCCGGAACCGGTCACGCAGGCTGTCGCGGATCTCGGCCAGCGACAACGCCCGCACCCGTGCCGCGGCCAGCTCGATCGCCAGCGGCAACCCATCCAGGCGCTGGCAAATCTCGCCCACCGCTGCGGCATTGTCATCAGTGAGGGTGAAATCGGGGCGGGCATGGCGGGCCCGGTCGGTGAACAGCTCGATCGCCTCGTCGGTCAGCGACAGCGAGGGCACCCGCCAGCTCACCTCACCAGCGACCCCGATCGCCTCACGGCTGGTGGCCAGCAAGGTCAGCCGCGCCGCCCCACTGAGCAGCGCGACGACGAGCTCGGCGCTTGCATCCAGCAGATGCTCACAGTTGTCCAGCACCACCAGCATCTGACGGTCGCGAACAAACCGCAGCAGGCTGTCCATGGTGGAACGGCCCGGCTGATCGGGCAGCCCCAACGCACGCGCCACCGTCACCGCCACCAGCTCGGGGTCGGTGATCGGCGCCAGATCCACGTACCACACCCCGTCGGAAAAATCGCCGGCCATTCCGGCCGCGACCTGGATCGCCAGCCGGGTTTTGCCCACCCCGCCCGCACCGGTCAACGTCACCACCCGGTTCTGCGTCAGCAGCTCCCGCAGCTGGGTCAACTGTGCGTCGCGGCCCACGAAACTGGTCAGCTGCACCGGAAGATTAGTTGCCGCCAAAGCTTTCGACGCGCGCAGCGGTGGAAACTCGTTGACCAGATCGGGATGGCATAGCTGCATCACCCGCTCGGGGCGGGGGAGATCCCGCAGCGGATGGGTGCCCAGATCGGACAGCCATGTGTCGGAAGGCAGCGCGTCGAGCACCATCGCTTCCGTCGCGCCAGAGAGCAGGGTCTGGCCGCCGTGGCCTAGGTCGCGGAGCCTCGCCGTGCGGTTGATGGTCGGGCCGGCGTAATTGCCTTCGTCGCGCAGTTGGATTTCGCCGGTATGCACCCCGATCCGTAACCGGATCGGCGCCAATGGCGCGCGCTGTAACTCCAGGGCCGCGGCCGCCGCGTCCGATGCGCGGGCGAACGCCGCCACGAAGCTATCGCCTTCGCCCTGCTCCACGGGCCTGACTCCGTCGTGGGTAGCGATGACGTCAGACACGACGCTGTTGAGCCGAGCCAGCGCGGCAGTCATCTCCTTGGGCTGGGTCTCCCACAGCCGTGTCGAGCCCTCGACGTCAGCCAAGAGCAACGTCACGGTACCGGTCGGCAACTGCCCGCTCACGTCTAGCTGACTCCAGTCCATCAGGGGCGTGTCGACGTGTGGATCGATTTCGCTCATGCTAGCCAGCATGTGACGCCACGAACTGCAAAACATCAGCACAACCGCGTACTTCGCCTACGATCGTGCACTGATATTTCAGTTGTGGCGGCCCGCTTCTTGAGCGAGCTGCACACGTGAGGTGAGCCCGAGCTTGGTGTAGACGTGCGTCAAGTGCGTTTGCACCGTTCGGGGCGACACGAAAAGCCTTGCGGCGATGTCGTTGTTGGCCAGCCCTTCGCTGACCAGCCGAACGACATCGCGCTCGGTCGGAGTGAGTGAGCCCCAGCCGCTACTGGGTCGTTTGCGTTGCCCACGGCCGCGACGGGCGTAGGTGATCGCCTCCTCAGTGGACAAGCCTGCTCCCTCGGCCCACGCGGAGTCGAAGTCGTTTTCGCCCATGGCATCTCGCAGTGCGGCCACCGACGCTTCGTAGCCGGCGTCGTAGACCTTGAAGCGGACTGAGCCCATGCGTTGCCTGATGGCCTCTGCGGCACCGAAGAGGCGGGCAGCTTCGCGGTGACTGCCGGCCTCGCCGGCCAGGGTGCCGAGGCATTCCAGGACGTCGGGGATGACCAGGTACGCCTCGGCTTCGGCGGCACACGCGAGCGCGTCATGAGCGTCGCGCTCGGCCTGGTCTGGCTCACCTTGTGCGGTCGCCACGCGGGCGCGCGCCGTCAGCGCGTCCGACAGGAGCGCGCCGGTCGTTGTCGTCACGGCGTCTTCGGCCCAGCGGCGGGCCGCGGACAGATCCCCACCCGCAAACGCGGCATGGGCTTTGCACACGCGCCCCAACCCCGCCGGCTGGGGCCGGGTCCTCAGGTGTGGCCAGGCCGCGTCGGTCTCGTCCTGCGCCGTCGCAGCATCGCCGGCGGCCAGGGCCGTGTTGGCTGACGCCCAGTAGGCGACGCCCGCTCTAAGCCCGCCAAGCTCGGCGGCGGCCTCGACGGCCGCGTCGGCGGCGGCCCGCGCCGCAGCCGCTTCACCTCGGAACGCCAGTGCGAAGCTTTGATACGAAAGATTGGTCGCCTCGACGAACCCATCGTGAGCGGTTCGGGCCTCGGCCAATTGCTCGGCGAATTGTGCGGCGGCACCGGCCAGATTGCCCTGAAAAACCTGTGCGAATGCAAGGCACACGCGGCACGTGCGCGAGCCGAGTCGGTCGCCGAGCGCATCGGCGAGGTCGCGTCCCTCTTCGGCGGCCGCACGCAGTGCGAGCAAGTCACCCGCAATTGTTGCAATGATGGCTTGCGCGGCGAGGATTTGGCTGAGCCACCACCGGTCGTCTGATGCCCGGGCCAGGCCGATCGCCTCGGCAAAGAACCCCCGGGCCTCCTCAGGGTCGTAGTAGCCGGCGATTAGGCCGCAGGTGGTGAGAACCCGCGCCAACAGGACCGGACCATCGCTCTTGCGGGCGATCGCCAGGGCCTGCCGAGCCCGATCCCGACTGTCGGAGGCGCCCCCCCATAGGCCGAGCGCAGCGCTGTCGGCGAGCGCCCGCGCCCGTACCTCAGGCGCCACCCCAGGGTGCTGCGCATTGGCGTCGGCTAGGGCGGTGTCGAACCATGTCAGCCCTTCCCGGAGGCGTCGCGGGTACCACAGCGGCTGCAGCGCCGACGCCAGCGTCAACGCCAGTTCGACGTCCGAGTTCTCCCGGCTCCACCCGAACGCGGCCCGCAGGTTGTCGATCTCGAGGTCTGCCTGGTCGATGCGCTGCTCATAATCGCCACCGGCCGGTGCGTCGAGCCGGGCCGCCATGGCCGTGTAGTAATCGCGATGACGCGTGCGAACGGCGTCGGCTTCCCCGGACTCTCCGAGTTTTTCCTGCGCGTATTGGCGGACCGTCTCCAGCAGTCGGTATCGCGTTCGGCCGCTTGCATTTTCGGCTACTACGAGCGACTTGTCCACCAGCAAGGTGAGTTGATCGAGTACTTGGTAGCGCTCCACCTCGCCTCCACCGGCGATCGCCTGGGCGGCTTCGACGTCGAAGCCACCCAGGAATGCGGCCAGTCGGCGGAGCAAGGCCCGCTCTGGCTCGGTCAGTAGCGCGTGCGACCAGTCCACCGAGGCACGCAGGGTCTGCTGGCGGCGCACGGCGGTGCGCGCACCGCCGGTCAACAGCCGGAAGCGGTCGTGCAGGCTGTCGCGGATCTCGGCCAGCGACAACGCCCGCACCCGTGCCGCGGCCAGCTCGATCGCCAGCGGCAACCCATCCAGGCGCTGGCAAATCTCGCCCACTGCGGCAGCGCTGTCGTCGGTGAGGGTGAAGTCGGGCCGAGCATGTCGAGCCCGCTCGGTGAACAGTTCGACAGCTTCGTCGCGAAGCGACAGCGACGGCACCCGCCAGCTGACCTCACCGGTGACGCCGATCGGCTCACGGCTGGTTGCCAACAGCGTCAACCGCGGACACGCCTCTAGCAGTGCCACCATGAGCGCCGCGCACGCATCCAGCAGATGCTCACAGTTGTCCAACACCACCAGCATCTGACGATCGGCGACAAAACGGGTCAGCGTGTCCATCGTCGAGCGGCCGGGCTGGTCGGGCAGCCCCAGTGCGCGAGCCGCCGTGGTCGGCACAAGCTCGGGGTCGGTGATCGGCGCCAGATCCACACACCAGACGCCATCGCCGAACTCGCCCGCGATGTGGCCCGCGACCTGAATCGCCAGCCGGGTTTTGCCCGCTCCGCCGGCGCCGGTCAAGGTCACCAATCGGTTTTCGTCCAGCAATTCGTGCACTTGGGTCAACTCCGCGCCACGGCCCACAAAACTGGTCAGCTGTACCGGAAGACGCCGTGATGCAACGGTTTTAGCAGCACGAAGCGGTGGGAACTCATTGACCACATCGGGATGACATAGCTGTATCACTCGCTCGGGGCGGGGCAGGTCCCGCAGCCCGTGGCTGCCCAGATCGGACAGCCACGCGTCGCTGGGAAGCCGGTCGAGCACCAGAACTTCGGTGACACCGGAGAGCAGGGTTTGGCCGCCGTGGCCGAGGTCGCGCAGCCGCGCTGTCCGGTTGATCGTCGGACCGGCGTAGTTGCCTTCGTCGCGTAGTTGGATTTCGCCGGTGTGGATCCCGATGCGCAATCGGATCGGCGCCAGCGGGGCGCGCTGCATCTCCAAAGCGCAGGCGACGGCATCGGAGGCGCGGGCGAAGGCGGCCACGAAGCTGTCACCTTCACCTTGTTCGACGGGCCGCACGCCGTCATGGGTGGCGATGGTCTGCGACACCACTTGGTTCATCCGCGCCATGGCCACGGTCATCTGGTCGGGCTGGGTCTCCCAGAGCCGCGTGGAGCCCTCGACGTCTGCCAAGAGCAACGTCACGGTGCCGGTTGGCAACAGCCCGCTCACGTCTAGCTGACTCCAGTCCATCAGGGGCGTGTCGACGTGTGGATCGATTTCGCTCATGCTAGCCAGCATGTGACGCCACGAACTGCAAAACATCAGCACAACCGCGTACTTCGCCTACGATCGTGCACTGATATTTCAGTTGTGGCGGCCCGCTTCTTGAGCGAGCTGCACACGTGAGGTGAGCCCGAGCTTGGTGTAGACGTGCGTCAAGTGCGTTTGCACCGTTCGGGGCGACACGAAAAGCCTTGCGGCGATGTCGTTGTTGGCGAGCCCTTCGCTGAGCAATCGCACGACGTCAAGCTCGGTGGGAGTGAGTGAACCCCAGCCGCTGGTGGGCCGTTTGCGTTGGCCGCGGCCTCGCTTGGCGTAGGCGATCGCTTCCTTGGTGGACAGGGCCGCACCCTCGGCCCATGCGGAGTCAAAGTCCGCCTCGTCCAGCGCATCTCGCAGCGCCGCCACCGACGCTTCGAAGCCGGCGTCATAGATTTTGAACCGCACCGCGCCCATGCGGAGCCGGATGGCAGCTGCCGCGCCGAAGAGGCGGGCGGCTTCGCGGTGACTGTCGTCCTTGCCGGCCAGAGCGGCGAGGCATTCGAGGACGTCCGGGATCAACAGGTACGCCCCGTTCTCGGGTGCACCGGTGAGCGACTCCTGGGCGTCGCGCTCGGCCTGCTCCGGCTCACCCGCCGCGATCGCGACGCCGGCACGCGCTTTCAGCGCCCACATCAGCCACCAGCCGGTCGAGGTGGCGACCGCCTCGTCAGCCCAGCGGCGCGCGGCAGCGAGATCCCTGTCTGCCAGCGCGGCCTCGGCATTCCAGATGCGCCCATATAGCGCCGTGCTGCCACTCACGGCAGTCATGTGCTGGTTGACGGCCTCGCGCGCCTCGTGCGCCGCTGCACGATCCCCGGCGGCAAGGGCCGCGAACCCCACCGCCACGTGCCCGAATGCCGCGTACCTCTCGGAAAGCTTCGCACCGCCGTCAAGGGTCGCCTCGGCCGCCGCTCGGGCCGCGGCCGCCTCACCCCGGTATGCCAGTGCTTGGCTCTGTCCGGCGAGGCCGGTCACCCTCGAGATCTCGTCGTGACCCGCATCGGCCTCGGCGGCCATCTCGCCGAACAGTTTGACGGCTCCGGCTAAATCGCCGCTCATCATCTGCACGGCCCCGAGGCAAAAGCGGCATTGGCGCGAGTTGAGCTTGTCACCGATCGCGTCGGCCAGATCGCGCCCTTCCTCGCCGGCCGCGCGTACCGCGCGCGGGTCACCCGCGGCGTGGGCGCCCATCGCCTGCAGGGTGAGAATCTGGCTGAGCCGCCAACGATCGTCCAAGGCACGGGCCAGGCCGATCGCCTCGGCGAAGCATTCCCGGGCCAGCTCGACGTCATAGCCCTGGTCGGCGATAAAGCCACAGACGGTCAGCGTCCGGGCCAGCAGGGCCGGGTCATCGAGTTCGCGGGCGATCGCCAGGGCCTGCTCAGCCTGATCGAGGCTGTCGGCGGCGTCCACCCGGATCGCGAGCAGGGCTCGGTCGGCAAGCGCCCGCGCCCGCGCCGCGGGCGCCACCCCGGGGTGCTGGGCGTCCAGGTCGGCCAGGGCAGCGTCGAACCAGGTGCGCCCTTCGCGGATGCGGCCCCGCCCGAGCCACAGCGGCTGCAGCGACGACGCCAACGCCAACGCCAGCTCGATGTCGGAATTTTCCCGGCTCCACCCGAACGCGGCGCGCAGATTGTCGATCTCGAGGTCGGCCTGCTCGATGCGCTGCTCATAATCACCGCCTGCCGGGGCGTCGAACACGGCGGCGATCGCCGTGTAGTGATCACGGTGACGTGAGCGCACGGTGTCGGCCTCGCTGGATTCGCCGAGTTTTTCCAGCGCGTATTGGCGCACGGTTTCCAGCAGCCGGTAGCGGGTTCGGCCCCGGCTGTCGTCGGCGACTACCAGCGACTTGTCCACCAGCAGCGTGAGCTGGTCGAGCACGTGGTAGCGCTGGACGTCGCCGCCGCCCGCAACCGTTTGGGCGGCGTCCAGATCGAATCCGCCCTGAAACACCGCCAGCCGGCGAAACAAGACCCTTTCGGGTTCGGTCAACAGCGCGTGCGACCAGTCCACCGAGGCGCGCAGGGTCTGTTGGCGGCGCACCGCGGTGCGCGCCCCGCCGGTCAGCAACCGGAACCGGTCATGGAGGCTCTCGAGAATCTCGGCCAGCGACAAGGCACGCACCCGCGCGGCCGCGAGTTCGATCGCGAGCGGCAACCCGTCAAGGCGCGCGCAGATTTCGGCGACGACTGCGGCGTTGTCGTCTGTGACGACGAATTCCGGCCGAGCAAGGCGAGCCCGATCGGTGAACAGATCGATGGCTTCATCGCGAAGTGACAGCGATGGGACTCGCCAACTCACCTCGCCGGGCACACCGATCGGCTCACGGCTGGTGGTTAACAGCGTCAATCGCGCTGCGGCAGCGAGCAGCGCGTTGACCAGCACGGCGCTGGCGTCGAGCAGGTGTTCGCAGTTGTCGAGCACCATCAGCATGTGCCGGTCGGCGACAAAACGGGTCAGCGTATCCGTGGTGGAGCGGCCGGGTTGGTCGGGCAACCCGAGCGCGCGGGCCACTGTGACTGGCACCAGATCTGGGTCGGTGATCGGCGCCAGATCCACGTACCACACGCCGTCGCCGAAGTCGCCGGAAAGTTGGCCCGCGATCTGGATGGCCAGCCGGGTTTTGCCCGCTCCGCCGGCGCCGGTCAACGTCACCAACCGGTTCCCGCTTAATATCTCGAGTATCTGAGTAAGCTCCGCCGTACGGCCCACGAAGCTCGTCAATGCATTTGGGAGATGCTGCACTGCAACATTTTTCATCGTCCGTAACGGCGGAAATTCGTTACACAGATCCGGATGGCACATCTGCACGACCCGTTCAGGGCGGGGAACACCGCGCAGCTCATGAGCGCCCAGATCGGTCAACCACGCGTCGGGCGGAAGCAAGTCGACAACTAATGCTTCGGTCGTACCCGACAACAGGATCTGGCCGCCATGCCCGAGATCGCGCAGCCGCGCCGTTCGGTTGATGGTGGGGCCGATGTAATTGCCTTCATCGCGCAGCTGCACCTCACCGGTATGCACACCGATGCGCAATCGGATGGGCGCCAACGGGGCACGTTGGAGTTCCAGCGCACAGGACACCGCGTCACTGGCCCGCGCGAATGCAACGACGAAGCTGTCGCCCTCACCTTGCTCCACCGGCCGCATCCCACCATGTGCGGAGATCAGATCCGATCGTGCATCATCCAGCCGGGCGAACGCAGCTGTCATCTGGTCGGGTTGGGTTTCCCACAGCTGCGTGGAGCCCTCGACATCGGCCAACAGCAACGTCACGGTGCCCGTGGGTAACAACCCGCTCACGCTCAGCTCGCTCCAGTCCACCAGCGGTGTATCCGCAAGAGGATCGATTTCACTCATGCTAGCCAGCATGCGGCCACCACGGACCGCAAAACATCGGCGAAACCGCGTAGATCGCGCAACGAGGCTTTAGTTGTGGTGGGCCGCTTCCTGGGCGAGCTGTACGCGGGAGGTCAGGCCGAGCTTGGCGTAGACATGGGTGAGGTGGGTTTGCACGGTGCGGGGTGAGACGAAAAGCCTTGCGGCGATGTCGTTGTTGGCCAGCCCCTTGCTGACCAGACGCACGACGTCGCGCTCGGTCGGCGTGAGTGAGCTCCAGCCGCTGGCGGGTCGTTTGCGTTGGCCGCGACCGCGTTGCGCGTAGGCGATCGCCTCTTCGGTGGACAAAGCCGCGCCCTCGGCCCACGCCAAGTCAAAGGCTTTGTCACCCAAGGCATCTCGCAGCGCCACCACCGCGGCTTCGTACCCGGCGTCCCAGACCTTGAAGCGGACCTCATCCGTACGTTGCTGGATGGCGCGGGCCGCACCGAAGAGGCGCGTGGCTTCAAGGTGACTGCCGCCGTCCCCCGCCACAACGGCGAGACATTCGAGCACGTCGGGAACGCCAAGTCGGGTATCAAATTCGGTGGCACACACCAGGGCGTCATGCGCGTCGCGCTCAGCCAGCCCCGGCTCCGCTTGCGCGAGTGCCACCCGCGCGCGGGTGCTCAATGCCCACATCGAGTACCACCCCGCCGCGCTGGCGATTGCCTCGTCGGCCGCACGCCGCGCTGCAACGAGGTCTCCGTCGGCCAGTGCCGCCTGCGCGCTGAAAGCGCGGGACAGCGCCGACATCCCGGGCGGGGCGCCTTTTGCGTGCAGGCAGGCGGCGTCGGTTGCCGTTCGCGCGGTGGCGGCGTCCCCGGCAGCCAGCGCCGCCATACCCAGTGCCGTGTAGGCGAGGCCGGCGTTGAGGCTGCCAAGCTCGTTGTCGCCGCCGTCCAAAGCCTCGTTCGCCGCGGCCCTTGCCGCGCAGGCGTCACCCTGCCACGCGAGCGCTACTCCCTCGAAGGCCAGCGTGTACCTCTGAAAGTTCGCATAATGGCCCGCCTCGGCCGCGGCGCCGGCGGTGCGGAAATGTTCGACCGCTCCGGCGCAATCGCCCTGTGCCAGCTGTGCGAGTCCGAGATACCAGCGGCACCGGACAAATCCGGCGCGATAACCGATCGCCTCGGCAAGCTCGCATCCTTCCTGCGCCGCTGCACGTTTCGCGATCACGTCGCCGGTAAACGATGCCACGAGCGTCTCGATGCTGAGGATGTGGCTGAGCCTCAACCGGTCGCCCAGTTTGCGGGCAAGGCCGATCGCTTCAGCGCGGTATTCTTGGGCCTCCGCAGAGCCGAAGCCGATCAGTCCGCGGGCGGCCAGCACGCGCGTGAGCAGGGCCGGGTTATCGAGCTGACGCGCAATGGTGAGCGCCTCGTCGGCCTGACCCGCAAGGTCCGCGTACCACCCGATATTGGCGGCAAGCAAGACCCTGTCGGCCAGTGCCCGGGCACGCACAGCCGGAGTGATGTCGAGGTGGTGCGCGTCGGCCTCGTTGAGAACCACGTCGAGCCACGCAACCCCCTCGGCGGGCCGCGGTTGCCACAGCGGCGACAGCGACGATGCCAACGCCAACGCCAAGCCGGCGTCACCGCTTTCGCGACTCCAAGCGAATGCGGCGCGTAGATTGTCGATTTCGGTCTCGGTCTGCTCGACGCGCTGTCCGTAATCGCTGCCTGCCGGCCCGTCGAGCAGCGCTGCCATCGATGTGTAGTGATCGCGGTGACGCGTGCGGACATCACCGGCTTCCCCGGACTCGCCGAGCTTTTCGGCTGCGTACTGGCGCACCGTCTCCAGCAGCCGGTAGCGGGTGCGCCCACGCCTCTCGTCGGCAACCACCAACGATTTGTCCACAAGCAGGGTAAGCATGTCGATCACCTGGTAT
>CAVWUG010000010.1:0-279017 GCA_963758115.1 uncultured Actinomycetota bacterium | reverse complement strand
CCTTTGTACCGGCCATTGTAGCATGTGTGAAGCCCTGGACATAAGGGGCATGATGACTTGACGTCATCCCCACCTTCCTCCGAGTTGACCCCGGCAGTCTCTCACGAGTCCCCGCCATTACGCGCTGGCAACATGAAATAAGGGTTGCGCTCGTTGCGGGACTTAACCCAACATCTCACGACACGAGCTGACGACAGCCATGCACCACCTGCACACAGGCCACAAGGGAAACGACATCTCTGCCGTCGTCCTGTGCATGTCAAACCCAGGTAAGGTTCTTCGCGTTGCATCGAATTAATCCACATGCTCCGCCGCTTGTGCGGGCCCCCGTCAATTTCTTTGAGTTTTAGCCTTGCGGCCGTACTCCCCAGGCGGGGTACTTAATGCGTTAGCTACGGCACGGATCCCAAGGAAGGAAACCCACACCTAGTACCCACCGTTTACGGCGTGGACTACCAGGGTATCTAATCCTGTTCGCTCCCCACGCTTTCGCTCCTCAGCGTCAGTTACTGCCCAGAGACCCGCCTTCGCCACCGGTGTTCCTCCTGATATCTGCGCATTCCACCGCTACACCAGGAATTCCAGTCTCCCCTGCAGTACTCCAGTCTGCCCGTATCGCCCGCACGCCCCCAGTTAAGCCAGGGAATTTCACGGACAACGCGACAAACCACCTACGAGCTCTTTACGCCCAGTAATTCCGGACAACGCTCGCACCCTACGTATTACCGCGGCTGCTGGCACGTAGTTGGCCGGTGCTTCTTCTCCACCTACCGTCACCAATAGCAAAAACTACTGGCTTCGCCGATGGTGAAAGAGGTTTACAACCCGAAGGCCGTCATCCCCCACGCGGCGTCGCTGCATCAGGCTTGCGCCCATTGTGCAATATTCCCCACTGCTGCCTCCCGTAGGAGTCTGGGCCGTATCTCAGTCCCAGTGTGGCCGGACACCCTCTCAGGCCGGCTACCCGTCGTCGCCTTGGTAGGCCATCACCCCACCAACAAGCTGATAGGCCGCGGGCCCATCCCACACCGCAAAAGCTTTCCACCACAAACCATGAAGTCCGTAGTCCTATCCGGTATTAGACCCAGTTTCCCAAGCTTATCCCGAAGTGCAGGGCAGATCACCCACGTGTTACTCACCCGTTCGCCACTCGAGTACCCCCGAAAGGGCCTTTCCGTTCGACTTGCATGTGTTAAGCACGCCGCCAGCGTTCGTCCTGAGCCAGAATCAAACTCTCCAAACAAAAACCCCCCACCACAACAGGCAGGGCAGAATTCAATCAGAACAATCTGACCTAACAAAAAGACACCAAAAACTGGCATCAACAAACAAAAACCACACCCCCACACGGGAAGCAGAAAGCATGGCCCAAAAAAACAACAACAAAAACAAAAACCACCAAACACACTATTGAGTTCTCAAACAACACCCGCGCCGGCCGCGCAACAAGACCCGCGGCTTTTGGCCGCTGACTCGTTCCACGGACGTCGAAGGAATCCACCGAAATGGATGTCCCTCTGGGATGCCGCCGCGCTCTCCGGACCAGGCCGTGTCGCAGCGACTCGATTAAGTTACGTGACAGGAAACTGAGAGTCAAACAGCGTGCTAGAAGGCATATTTCGGCTCGTCACAAGATCAGCCGAGACGCTCGACACCGGCGAGGTTGCGCTTGCCGCGGCGCAGCACGAGCCAGCGCCCATGCAGGAAGTCGGACGGGGCCGGCGTCCACTCCTCGTCCTCGATCTTGCTGTTGTTGACGTAGGCGCCACCTTCGGCGATCGCGCGTCGCGCAGCACCCTTGCTCTGCGACAGGCCGGTCGCGACCAGCAGGTCGACGATCCCGTCGGGTGTTTCCGACGTCAGTTGCGCTATCGAGGTTTCTTGCAGCGCGGCCCGCAGCGTGGACTCGTCCAGCCGGTCGAGTTCGCCGCGGCCGAACAGCGCCTGGCTGGCGTGCTCGACCGCTTCGGTGGCCTGCTCGCCATGTACCAGCGTGGTGAGTTCACTCGCCAACCGGCGCTGGGCCGCGCGTTGCTGTGGTCTTGCCGTCGTGGCTTCGTCCAGCTCTGCCAGCTGGTCGGGCGACAGAAACGTGAACCAGCGCAAATAGCGGACCACGTCAGCGTCGGCGGTATTGACGAAGTACTGATACCAGGCGTAAGGCGTCGTCATCTCCGGGTCGAGCCACAGATTGCCGCCGCCCGTGGATTTGCCGAACTTCGTCCCGTCGGCGGCCGTCACCAACGGCACGGTGAGCGCATGCACCGATGCGGCCAGCTTCTGGCGCACCAACCGCACGCCGGCAATGATGTTGCCCCACTGATCGGATCCGCCGATTTGCAGCACGCAGCGATGGCGCTGGTGCAACTCGACGAAATCGTTGGCCTGCAAGAGCATGTAGCTGAACTCCGTGTAGGAGATCCCCTCACCCTCCAGTCGCCGCCGAATGGTGTCGCGGTCGAGCATGACGTTGACCGAGAAGTGTTTACCGACATCGCGCAGCAACTCGATCGCGGACATCGCGCCGGTCCACTCGAGATTGTTCTCGACGATGGCGCCCGTCGGCGAGCTGTCGAAGTCGACGAATCGTTCCAGTTGTCCGCGGATTCGTCCGGTCCACTCTGCAACGATGTCGTCGGTGTTGAGCACTCGTTCAGCGGTTTCGCGGGGGTCGCCGATCAAACCGGTTGCGCCACCGGCAAGAACGATGGGTCGGTGGCCGGCACGCTGAAAACGCCGTAGTGCCAACAACGGCACCAGATGCCCGGCATGCAGGCTGGGCGCCGTGGGATCGAACCCGGCGTACAGCGTGATGGGACCGCGAGACGCCTCAGCGGCAAGCGCGTCGAGGTCGGTCGACTGCGCGATCAGCCCACGCCAGCTCAGCTCGTCGAGAATTTCAGCGCCCACAGTCTTAGATCCTCTCGCACGATCGCCCGGCATCCACGCCGGGCGCGCCCGATTCAGTCGCTGCAGCCGGGTGCCGGCGCTCGCGGACTGCGCCGATAAGCCGACACCTCGGACCGCCCGGGCAGCCAGAGCCGCCAGGGCCGGTCGGCTGCCTGGCTGACGCCCACCCGGGGCCCGCAAGCGGCTTCGGCGGGACTGTTGAGCGTCAACCTGATCGGACTGTCTATGCCGAACAGGTCAATCCCGTTGTCGGCCATGATGATTCCGGTGGCCGAGCAAAGATTGCCAGGTCCGCGTCCAAGCGACCGGGCACTGATCGACGGGCCGCGTCGGGACTGGGCGACGTCGAGACCGGTCTCGATCGCGACGGCCCTGAGTAGTACCGCCGCCGCGATGCCGTCCGGCCCGCAGACCACATTGGCGCAGACGTGGATGCCGTGACTGCGATAGGCGTAGAGCCGGCCGGGAGGGCCGAACATCACCGCGCTACGGGCGGTCGGACCGCGATACGAGTGCGCGGCCGCATCAGGCCAGGGGCCGTCGGGCGAACCGCCGTAGGCCTCGACCTCGACAATCGTGGCCGTCACACCGCGGCCGGCCAGGGTGGCGCCGAGCAACCGATGCGCCGCCTCGACCGGATCAACCGCAAGTTGGCCAGCCCTCACCGAACAGATTCTGCCCGCGACTCTTGACAGCCGTCCGTTCGGGGCGGATATTCACCACATGATGACTTCATCGCATGATGAATTACCGTCACATCGTCACGAAGCGGCTGTCGACATCAGCCACCTGAGGGTGGTTCGCGGCAAACGGCCCGCGCTGCACGACTTCTCCGTCCGGATCACCCGGGGCAGTATCACCGGCCTGCTCGGGCCCTCGGGCTGTGGAAAGACCACGTTGATCCGCTGCATCGTCGGCACGCAGGTCATGACGTCGGGAACCGTGCAGGTGCTCGGCCTGCCCGCAGGCTCCGCGCCACTGCGTCATCGCATCGGATACCTGCCGCAGGACCCGACCATCTACAACGACCTGCGCATCCTCGACAACGTCCGGTACTTCGCGTCCCTCTACGGCTTCGACAGCGCCGCCGCTGACTCAGCGATCGGTCGAGTGGGGCTCACCGATCACAGCACCGCGTACTGCGGCAACCTGTCCGGCGGTCAGCGCACCCGAGTATCGCTGGCGTGCGCCCTGGTCTGCCATCCCGAGCTGCTGGTTCTCGACGAGCCGACGGTCGGATTGGATCCGGTGCTGCGCGCAGACCTGTGGGAGCAGTTCACCGACCTCGCCCGCGCCGGCACGACGCTGCTGGTTTCCAGCCACGTGATGGACGAGGCCGACCACTGCGGCGATCTGTTGCTGATGCGCGACGGCCATCTGATCGCGCACACCAATCCGACCCAACTACGAGAGGACACCGGATGTCCGTCACTGGAGGACGCGTTTCTGTCGATCATCAGGCGCAGCACCCCACGCCGAGCCGGTTAGGACTCGGCGGATACACCGCAACCACCACGCGGATCTTGCGCCAACTGGTCGTCGATCACCGCAGTGTCGCCATGATCGTGGCGGTACCGGTTCTGGTCATCACGCTGATGTACTTCATGTTCCAGAACGCCCCGCATCGAGCAGGAGCCGCGACACCGTTCAACAACGCGTGTCTGATTCTGCTGGGCCTCTTTCCGCTCTTCCTGATGTTCATCATCACCTCGATCACCATGCAGCGCGAGAGGGCTTCGGGGACATTGGAACGCATCCTGACCACACCCCTGCGTCGGCTCGACTTGTTGATCGCCTACGGGACCGCGTTCTCCGTCGCCGCGGCGATACAGGCCATTGTGGCGTGCGTCGTGTCGTTCTGGCTGTTGGGCTTCACGACCGCGGGCAGCCCGCTCTGGGTGTTCGTCATCGCCATCGTCAACGCGGTGCTCGGCGTCGGTCTCGGGTTGTTGTGTAGTGCGTTCGCGCGCACGGAATTTCAGGCCGTGCAGTTCATCCCGCTGGTGATGGTGCCGCAACTGCTACTCGCGGGGATCATCGTTCCGCGGGCCTTCATGCCGTCGTGGCTGCAGTGGATCAGTGATGCGCTGCCGGCCAGCTATGCCTTGGAGGCACTGCAACAAGTCGGCGTCCACCGTGATCTGACCGGAATCGCGGCGCGCGATATCGCCGTCGTGCTGGGTTTTGCACTGGCGGCACTGTGCCTGGCCGCCGCGACGCTGCGGCGCAGGACGCCCTGACGTGACCGCGAGCAACACCGGCCGCAAACGGCCCGGCCGACCGGCCGGAAACTCCAACGCGCGTGAACGAATCCTGGACAGTGCCCGAGACCTGTTCGCCCGCAACGGGATCCGCAACACGTCGATACGGTCCGTGGCCGCGGCCGCCGGTGTCGACTCGGCGTTGGTGCACCACTACTTCGGTACCAAGGAAAAGCTTTTCGCTGCGGCCGTCCACATTCCCATCGATCCGCAGGATGTGATCGGCCCGATGCGGGAGGTGCCGGTCGAACAACTCGGTCACACGATCCCCTCAATATTGTTGCCGCTGTGGGACTCTGAGATCGGTGCCGCCTTCGTCGCGACGTTGAGGTCGATCCTGACGGGCTCGGAGGTCAACCTGTTCCGCACCTTCATCCAGGACATCATCGGCGTCGAGGTAGGCAGCCGCGTCGACAATCCGCGCGGCAGCGGCATCGTCCGTATCCAGTTCGTCGCCTCACAATTGATCGGTGTGATGATGGCGCGCTACATCTTGGAGTTGGAGCCGTTCGCGTCGCTACCCGCTCAGCAGGTCGCGGACATCATCGCCCCGAACCTGCAGCGCTATCTCACTGGGGACTTGCCGGACCTGCCTGTGCCATGAACCGCGCATGCTCCGCGTCGTCTACCGCGATCGCCTCGTCGACCAGTAACACCGGGATGCAGTCCTCGATCCGGTAAGCGCGCTGCAACCGCGGGTTGTACAGCAGTTCCCGGTCCTGCTTGTCCACCAGCACCAGCGGACCCCGATCGGCCGGGCATACCAGGATGCGCAGCAGCGTCTCGTCAATCACGCTTGCTCCCAACGTCATTGCGCACCCGAGAGCTCCGCTCGCGCGGGACCGGTCAAGCGCCGGAACTGATTCGCCTCGGCGTCGAAGAACCACGCGTGTCGGCCCGCTTTGGGGATGCCCGCCGCGCGCAGCGCGCTAACCGTCGGCCGGTAGGTCGCGCTGAGCTTCAGCTCCGGCATGACGTGCACGATGTCAGGACCGAGCCCGAACGGCATGGCATTTACTGCTTCGGTGAGATCGGCGGCCGTGACAGTCGCGCCCGGCCGCGTCGTCAACGCGGACACCGCGACCTGATGACCGTCCATCGACACTCCATACGTCACCGCTAGGTCGACGGCCGGGATGAGCCCGAGCGCATCGGTGATCGGATCGCAGAACACGACGCCGCGGTCGGTAGGCACCGTCGAGCCGCGCCTGCCGACGAGCCAGAAATCGCCGTCAGCGTCGCGACGGAACAGGTACTCGGTGGAGATCCAGGTGTCGGCTGGCCCAAAGACACCACGCTTGACCGACGCGGTCGGATCGATCGGGCCGCGAGGCTCGGCGAGCAGCACTCCGACTTCATTGGTGTCAGGGACGCGGACCAGCCCGGTGTCGTTCTCCAGGATCAGGTCGTGTTCGGCGTCGTAGGCGCCCAGCTCGACGCGCCCGGCGCCGGGCAGCGGACGGCCCTTGCTGCCGATCTTGACGCCAGACACGTTGGCCAGCACCGCATGTCCGTCGGTGGTCGCGAAGAACTCCACGACATGTGCGGGCGCGAACACGTCGACGATGCGCTGCCACAGACCAGTCGGCATACCCGAGCCGATGAACACCCGCACCGGATGACTGCCGTGCAGCGCAAACGCCGGATCGTCGATGAGATCGCTCAGCATGGCCCACGTGTACGAGACAACGGTCACGCCGTATTGATGAAGCTCGGCGACCAAACGCTCGGGTTTCAGCCCACGGGACAGCGCGATACGGGTGCCGCCGACCACCGCACCGCCGAGGCTGACCAGCAAGCCGGACTCGTGGTGCAGTGGCGTGAGGCAATACACCGTGTCGGTACGCCCGAGGGCAGCCGCCGACGCAGTTCCGAAGGCCGACAACGCCCAGCGGTAGTTGGTGATCTGCTTGGCGACAAGCTGCCCGCTGGCGGTGCTGAAGCCGATGAACGCCAGATCGCGTGCATAACCCGGGTTGGGCTTGTACCAGGCCGGGAGCGCGACGACGTCCGGGTCGATCTTCTCCATGTCGATGACACTGGCGTCGTCGGCGAGATGCAGATCGCGGGATTCGCCACCACCGAGAACCAGGATCTGGCTGGGCAATTGCCCCGCCGTCTCGAGATTGGTCGGGTCGGTGATGATTTCGGACACTCCCCCGAGCCGAATCTCGGCGGACAGGTCGGCGTCGGGCTGCAGCAGGACCGCGACGGCACCCAGCCGCGACAGCGCGGCGATGGCGACCAGGGCGCTGGGCCGGGTCTCCATCAGCACGCCGACATGCTCGCCTTGGCGTACGCCTACCGCGATCAGGCCGCGCACCACGTTGTCGATACGCCGGTTCACCGCCTCGTAGGTGTGCACCCGTCCGTCGAAGAGCAGGAATTCGCCATTGGGGGCATCATGGGCCTGCTCAGCGATGATCCGTCCGAGCGAGATCCGGGTGTGGTCGTTGATCTGGCCCAACCGGGCCAGTCGAGGCAGCGTCCGCACGGTTTCGACGGCCAGCGTTCGCATGGATCGGTTCGCGGCGAATACGGCGTCGGCGGCTCCGCGGGCGAGTGTCAGTGCCACCTCGGACGCCTCGCCGATGCCGTGCATCATCCGCGAACTGAGCGCGACGCCGCGATCGTCGGCCTCAGTAGGTTGATCCGCCATCGGGAAGATGTCGGTGGGTTTCTCCCCGTCGCTGGAAATCCACCGCGCCCAATCGGCGACGGTCGGCCAGGTCTCCTGCGCTGCTTTGGATCCGACAACGAGGCCGAAATGACCTGTTCGGATAAGATATTCGTAGACGTCGGCGTTGGGCGCTGCCCGGCGGATACCCCGCACCGCGGCAGGCTGGCCGATGTCGTCGACCTCGCCGACGAACGCCAGCACGGGACAGGTGATGTCTGTCAGTGTCACAAGTTGGCCGTTGATCGCGAAACCCCCGGACATCATCCGGTTGTGCGCGATGAACTGCTTGAGCAGCTCGGAAATCGCCGGCCCGGACCAGGCGATCCAGCCCTCCGACTCGAGGAATCTGCGCTGTGCTTCCCGCGGTAGCAGCGCCTCGCGGTCGTGTAACTGACGGACGAAGTCGACGCGGGCTTTGGCGGTTTTGAGCGGATCGAGCATCTGAAAGCCGGCGCGCGCCAGCCAGCCTGGAATGTCGAGCCTATTGAAGACATGGTCGGCCATGAAATTGGCGATGCCGGGGGCCAAGTTGGGCGGGAGTCCCATCGGCAGGGCCGCCAGGGTGTCGACCGGCGCGCCGAACGTCACGATGCTGGCGATGTTTTTCGACCGCCGGTAGGCCGCCGCCTGGTAGCAGAACATCCCACCCTGCGAATAGCCGGCGAGATGCACATCTTGGCCGGTGATGTCGTTGATGGCGTCGAGCGCCTTGCTCAGCGCGACGATGTGGTCGGCCAGAGTGCGGCGCATGCCGCCCTCGACCTCATCGGGTGAGCCGAAGTCGATCACCCAGGGGTCCAGCCCGGCAGCGTGCAGGATGCCGACCGCACCCTCCTGGCGGGTGACGTCGAACATGTTCGCCGACATCATCATGGGGTGCACCAGCAGCACCGGCGCGCCGGCCTGCGGGTGACCGGGCCGACTGTCCGGCGGGTAGTAACGCCGGAGCTTGTACATCGCCACGCTCTCGACGGTCTGCGACGGCGATGGAGAGTTGCCAGTTTCCAGGCCGCCGAGTCGCAGAACTTCCAGGCCGTTCTGTGCCGTCGCGATCAGACGCTCAACCGGTCGGGTGACTGCCGAAAACTTCAGATCCATGCCGCCGCTCCCTCGAAGACCAATCTGTGCTGCGCGTGGGCCTGACAGCGTGCACATCCTTGCACATCGCAGGAGGTCGGCCCGCAGCTTTGGTCACGGTGCCAACTCGTCCGACCAGCCTAGTCTTTGTCGCCCCGCAGCCCGCCGATACCGGCCGGCATCGTCGGCACGCTAACGTCGGCGCGGTGGCACACCTGTTGGGGGCCGAGGCGGTCCACCTCGAATATCCGACTCAGGTTGTGTTCGAATCAGCGACCATCGGAATCGGCGACGGCGACCGGATCGGCATCGTCGGCCGCAACGGTGACGGCAAATCCAGTTTGTTGGGCCTGCTCACCGGACAGCTGCACCCGGACTCCGGCCGCGTCACCCAGCGAAGCGGCCTGCGGGTCGGCGCGGTGAGTCAGATCGACACCCTCGATTCGACCAGCACAGTCGGGTGGACGCTGGTCGGCGACCGGCCGGAACATGAGTGGGCCGGAAATTCACGCATCCGCGACGTGGTCGGCGGCCTGGTGGCCGACATCGCCTGGGACGCCGTTATCGGCACGCTCAGTGGTGGCCAGCGGCGCAGGGTCCAACTGGCCGCTCTGCTGATCGACGACTGGGACGTGATCGCGCTCGACGAACCGACCAACCACCTCGATATTGAGGGCATCACCTGGCTGGCCACCCATCTGGGTCAGCGTTGGGCCCGCAACACCGGCGGGCTGCTGCTGGTGACCCACGACCGCTGGTTTCTCGACGAAGTGGCGACCGTGACGTGGGAGGTGCACGACGGAATCGTCGAGCCTTTCGACGGCGGCTACGCCGCCTATGTGTTGCAGCGTGTCGAACGGGATCGGCAAACCGCGGTCGTGGAGTCCAAGCGGCAGAACCTGATGCGCAAGGAATTGGCCTGGCTACGTCGCGGTCCCCCGGCCCGCACCTCGAAACCGAAGTTCCGCATCGACGCGGCTAACCAACTGATCGCCGAAGTGCCACCGCTACGCAACACCGTCGAGCTGGCGAAACTCGCCACTGCGCGACTGGGTAAGGACGTCATCGACCTGCTCGACGTGTCGGTCTCGTTCGACGGCCGGCCCGTCCTGCGCGATGTCGAATGGCGGATCGGGCCCGGCGAACGCAGCGGCATCGTCGGGGCCAACGGAGCGGGCAAGTCGACGCTACTCGGACTCATCACCGGGGCGGTCCAGCCCGACGGTGGAAAAGTCAAGCGCGGCAAGACAGTTCAGCTGGGTATGCTCGACCAGCGAGGCGATGAGCTGGTTCCGTTGGCAGGTGAGCGGGTCGCCGATGTCATCGGGAGGCTGCGCAACGATTACCAGGTCGACGGCCGCGAGGTCAGCCCCGCCCAATTGTTGGAGCGTTTGGGGTTCGCGAGCGCCCAATTGTCGGCCCGCGTCGACGAGTTGTCCGGTGGGCAGCGCCGACGATTGCAACTCATGCTCACCGTGCTCGCCGAACCCAACGTGCTGTTGCTCGACGAGCCGACCAACGACGTGGATACCGACATGCTTGCGGCGACCGAAGACCTGCTCGACTCGTGGCCGGGCACCTTGATCGTGGTCTCCCATGATCGCTATCTGTTGGAACGTGTCACCGATCAGCAGTACGCGATTCTCGACGGGCGCCTGCGACACTTGCCCGGCGGCGTCGACGAATACCTGAAACTGTCCGCACATTCGACATCGAAAGGCACCGAATCACCGGCAGCAAAAGCTTCTGGATCATCGGAAATTTCGGGCGCCGAGTTGCGCGCGGCTCAGAAGGAGATCGCCGCAATTGATCGCAGGCTGTCGCGACTGGCCGAGCAGATCGCGGCCAAACATCACGAACTTGCCGAGCACGACCAATCCGACCACGTCGGCGTCACGCGGCTGACCGAGGTACTGCGTGACCTGGAAAGTGATGTAGCCGAGTTGGAGGGCCGCTGGCTGGAACTTTCCGATGTTGTCGAGTGAGTCCGGCAATTGATTGCCGAACTAAAATTCCAACAATTTGGACTATCGGCGCATATCATGACGGTAAATTTACGATCCTCGACAACGCTGAATTGCTGCGTCGCCAGACGTCGTAATTTAAAATGCGGCAAACGTACGTCGCTTGTCCCGTGTTCGGTGCTCCGCAATTGACAGGTCGAGAGATGTCTTCGATAACGCCGCGGCGTTTGGCGCTGATTGGTCTGGCGACCGCGGGGCTGCTCGTCTTTGCCGGGGTGCTGGTGAGCAGCCGTTTCGGTCTGATCGCCATCAACACTGCCGTTGTCGGCTCAGCGGGCGCGGTGACCATGGGAATCTTCGCCTGGGGATGCGCGTCCGCCGCTGCCTGGGCCGCCCACGGCGGGCAGCGTCTTGCCTGGACAGCAATGGCAATCGGCTTCGCCGGGTGGGCCGTCAGCGACGCGGTGTGGTTGTACGTCGCAACGGGTGGTGGATTGCCGGTTTCGAGCGCGTCCATTCCTGAACTCGGATATGTGGTCCTGCCGATATTCGCTGTGGCGGCAGCGCTTTTCATTCCCAGTAACGATGACTCGAGCTTCCGCATCGGCTTGGTACTCGATGGGACCCTGGTTGCCGCGTCGCTGCTGGTCGCATTGGGCAGTATCGTGGTCGGCGCCGCTGACACCGTGACTTTCCCGCGCGTCTTAATGATCGTCATCACCGCGCTGTACCTGGCGGTGGTCGTGATGGGGTCGATCGTGACGCACAAAGCCGAACCGGCTCGCAGGCTTTCTCCCTTGCTGATGACGTTGGGATTCGCAGCCATTGGCAGCGCCGGCGCACTACGCATCCACTTCAACCGTCCTCCGCAGACGCCACATACCGTCGTCATTCTCGGGTGGGTCAGCGGAATGTGTCTGCTCGCCGTGTCAGCACTCGCCTCCCGCCCGGGACCGGACCTCGATACCCGGGATACCCGCCGGTGGTCGAGGGTGTCCATGTTGCTGCCGTACCTACCGTTGGTGTTCGCGGTCTTCGTCGGCGGTGCGCATTTCTGGCCCAAAGACCGCGGCGACGCGTTCATCTACTCGGCGGGAATGGTCATCATCGCAACGATTCTCACCCGTCACGTGATGACATTGGATCGAAAGCGCAGTCTCCTGGAGGCAATGACGGACGCCGCGCTGAGGGATACCGTGACGGGCCTCGCGAATCGAAAGCTACTCGACGACAGGCTTGCTCACGCGGTGCAGTTACATCTGCGGCTGGCCGTGCCGATCAGCCTGCTGCGCGCGCGCGTCGACGACTTCACCTTGGTCAACGACACGCTGGGCTACGCGGCCAGCGACGCGCTGCTGCGTGGCGTCGGCGACCGGATCCAGTCCGGTGTCCGCACGGGCGACACCGTTGCGCGGATGGGCGGCGACGAATTCGCCATCGTGCTCGAGGACCGCCCCGAGGTCGCTCAGCAGGTCGCCGAACGGCTTGCCCGGTCGTTCGATAACCCGCTCCAGATCGGTGACCATCAGGTGTATGTGCACCTGAGCGTGGGTGTGGCGTCGACGGGCTCCGAACACAGCCCCGTGCTGACCCCGGAAGACCTTCTCAACCAAGCCGAGGCGGCGCGCACGCGTGCCGAACAGACCAGTGCCAGTACGGTGCAGACGTTTTCGCCCGATATGGACACGCACTTCTCGGGACGTCAGGCTTCGCGTGACGGGGCCGCTCGACTACAGCTGCTGTGGGATTTACGGCGCGCGATAGACGACCGGATGCTGACCCTGGTCTACCAGCCGCAATTCGAGATGCGGGATGGCTCGATCTGTGGCGCCGAGGCGCTTTTGCGCTGGCACCATCCCACTTTGGGGACCTTGGGGCCCCGCGAATTCCTACCGCTGGTCCGCGAGCACGGGCTGATGGATGCGGTCACCGATGTGGTGCTGTCGCAGGCCGTCGCCGACGCGTCGCGCTGGCGTGAGATGGGCACCTCGATCCGGGTAGCGATCAATTTGTGGGCGCGCTCGCTCGACGATGATCCGCTGCCGGACCGCATCATGTCGGTACTCGACGCCTTTGCCATGCCGGCCGACCTGCTCACTGTGGAGATCACCGAAGAATTGGTGGTAGCCGACTTCGCGAAAGGCCGCGCCGTGCTCAACCGGCTCCGGGACGCCGGCATCCGGGTGGCCATCGACGACTTCGGTAGTGGTTATTCGACGTTGACGTACCTTCGCGAGTTACCGATCGACGAAGTCAAACTCGACCGCCAACTCGTCGCGCCCATCCTCTACGACCAGCGCGCAGCCACCATCGCTCGATCAGTCATCGAGCTGGCCGAGGAGTTCGGCATCGCCAGCGTCGCCGAGGGCGTCGAAAACGAGGGAACGGCGCAGTGGCTCAAGAAATTCGGCTGCGATGTCGTCCAGGGGAATTATTTCTCCGGCCCGCTAACGGCGGGCGAGATCCCTTATGTATCGTCGAATCCTATTGGGCTGCTTCAGTAATCGCTGACTAGCGACTCAGCCGTGCCCATAACCGCTCCGCGCTGGCACGAACCGATTCCACTTGACCGGCTACCCGGGCGGGCGCGGTTCCGCCGCGAGCGTCTCGGGACGATACCGAGCCCTCGATGGTGAGAACTTCCCGGACGTGCGGGGTCAGGGCATCGCTGATGGCGGCGAGCTGATCGTCGGTCAGCTCCTCGAGCCCCACGCCAAGCTTCTCGGCGATCTGCACAGCTGCACCCGCCGCCTCGTGCGCGTCACGGAACGGGACACCCTGTCGCACCAGCCATTCGGCGATATCGGTGGCGAGGGTGTAGCCGGCAGGCGCCAACGCCGCCATCCGCTCGACATCGAAGGTCAGCGTGCTCACCAGCCCGGCCATCGCCGGCAGCAACAGCTCCAACTGCGCCACCGAGTCGAAGACCGGCTCCTTGTCTTCCTGTAGATCCCGGTTGTAGGCCAGCGGCTGAGCTTTCAGCGTCGCCAGCAGGCCGGCCAGATTGCCGATCAGCCGGCCGGACTTTCCGCGGGCCAATTCGGCGATGTCGGGGTTCTTCTTCTGCGGCATGATCGAGCTACCCGTCGACCACGAGTCATGCAAGGTGACATAGCCGAATTCGGTTGAGCTCCAGATGATGATGTCTTCGGCGAGGCGGGACAGATCGACGCCGATCATCGCGAAGACGAACGCCGCCTCGGCCGCGAAATCCCTTGACGCAGTGGCATCTACCGAGTTGTCGGCAGCCGCGGCGAAGCCGAGTTGCTCGGCGATCGCATCGGGGTCCAAGCCCAGCGACGAACCGGCCAGCGCCCCCGAACCGTACGGAGATATCGCGGTACGCGCATCGAGGTCGATGATCCGATCAACGTCACGCAGCAACGGATGGGCGTGCGCCAGTAAGTGGTGGGCCAACAGGATCGGTTGAGCGGACTGCATGTGTGTCTTGCCCGGCATGATGGCGTCCGGGTGCGCCGCAGCCTGGCCGGCGAGCGCGGCGACGAGATCCAACGCTCCGGATGCCACTCGGCGGATCGCGTCACGCAGCCACATCCGAAACAGCGTGGCCACCTGATCATTTCGCGAACGGCCTGCCCGGAGCCGTCCACCCAGGTCGGGCCCGACCCGATCGATCAGACCCCGCTCCAGCGCGGCATGGACGTCCTCGTCGGTGACCAGTGGGGTGAAGCTTCCGTCCGCGACGTCGTCGGCGAGGCTGTCCAGACCGACCAGCAAGCCGTCGCGTTGATCCTCGGTCAACAGCCCGGCGTTGAACAACACCACAGCGTGTGCCTTGGATGCGGTGACGTCGTAGGGTGCCAGCACCCAGTCGAAATGGGTGGATCGGCTCAACGCGGCCAGCGCCTCGGACGGGCCGTCGGCGAACCGACCGCCCCACAGCGATCCCTCGTTGGTGCTCACTGTTGGTCGGCAGCCAGATCCCGGCGGGCGGCGAGCTTGGACGACAGCCCGTGCACGTAGACGAACCCCTTGGCGTTGGACTGGTCGAAGGTGTCGCCCTCGTCGTAGGTGGCCAGGTTGAAGTCGTAGAGCGACTCGGCGCTGCGCCGGCCGTTGACCGCAATGTGGCCGCCGTGCATCACCATTCGAATCTCGCCGGTCACATGTTCCTGGGTCTTGGCGACGAACGTCTCCAGTGCCGTCTTCAACGGCGAGTACCACAAGCCGTCGTACACCAGTTCCGCCCAGCGCTGATCGGTGTGGCGTTTGAAGCGGCCCAGCTCCCGCTCGAGGGTGACGTGCTCGAGTTCGGTGTGCGCGGTGATGAGCACCATCGCGCCCGGTGCTTCATAGATCTCGCGACTCTTGATACCGACCAGTCGGTCCTCAACCACGTCGAGGCGCCCGACACCTTGCGCGCCGGCCCGCCGGTTGAGTTCTTCGATCGCCTGCAGCACCGATACCGGCTTGCCGTCGATCGAGACCGGGACCCCACGCTCGAAGCCGACGATCACCTCGTCAGGGGTGTTCCAGTTGACGGTCGGGTCTTCGGTGTAGTCGTAGACGTCCTTGGTGGGCGCGTTCCAGAGGTGTTCCAGGAAACCGGTTTCCACTGCGCGGCCCCAGACGTTCTGGTCGATCGAGAATGGTGAGCGCTTGGTGACGTTGATCGGGATGGCGTTCTCTTCGGCGAACGCGATGGCCTTCTCGCGGGTCCATGCGTAGTCGCGGACCGGTGCCAGCACTTCCAGATCCGGTGCCAGCGAGGCGAATCCGACCTCAAAGCGAACCTGATCGTTGCCTTTACCGGTGCAACCGTGCGCGACGATCCCGCCGCCGTGCTCGCGGGCGGCCGCGACCAGATGCTTGACGATCAACGGACGGCTGATCGCTGACACCAACGGATAGCGATCCATATACAGGGCGTTGGACAAGATGGTGGGCAGGCAGTACTGCTCGGCGAACTCGTCGCGGGCGTCGACCACGACGGCTTCGACTGCGCCGCAGTCCAGCGCCCGCTGGCGCACCACCTCCATGTCCTCGCCGCCCTGACCGAGGTCGATCGCGACGGCGACGACCTCGCGGCCGGTCTCCTTGCCGATCCAGCTGATCGCCACCGAGGTGTCCAAACCGCCGGAATACGCCAAGATGACGCGCTCGGACATGAATTGATCTCCTTCGATAGTGCGGTTATGTGAGGTCTTGAATCGTGGCCGCGAGTTCTGCGCCGGTCATCGGCTCGCGTGCTGCCACGAAGATGGTGTCATCCCCGGCGATGGTCCCGACGACGTACGGCAAGGCCGCCCGGTCGATCGCGCTCGCCAGATAGTCTGCCGCGCCCGGCGGAGTGCGCAGCACGGCGAGGTTTCCGGTGGCATCGGTGGACACCAACACCTCGCTCAACAGCCTCGACAGTCGTGCGGTGCCCCCGGATACCCCGCGCAGCGGGCTGCCGTCCTCGGGCACCACGTAGACGCCGACACCACCGTCCGCGCCACGCAGCTTCACCGCGCCGAGTTCTTCCAGGTCGCGGGAGAGCGTGGCCTGGGTGACCTCGACGCCGTCAGCGGCGAGCAGCGCCGCCAGCTCGCTTTGACTGCGCACCTCTGCTGAGGACAGGATCGCCACGATGCGCGCCTGTCGGCCCACCCGGGTGATCTCGGAACTGGTGCGCGTCATGTGGACCGCTCCAGCAGCCACACCAGCAGCGCCTTCTGCGCGTGCAGCCGGTTCTCCGCCTCGTCCCACACCGCGCTGTGCGGACCGTCGAGCACCCCGTCGGTGATCTCGTGACCGCGGTGAGCCGGAAGGCAATGCAGGACAACGGCTTCAGAGTCGGCCTTGGCCAGCAGCTCTCCGTTGATCTGGAACGGCCGGAACGGCCGCACTCGATCCAGCCCGTCGTCCTCCTGGCCCATCGACGTCCACGTGTCGGTGACCAGCACGTCGGCGCCGGACGCGGCGGCGACCGCATCGGACGTGACCGTCACCGAGGCCCCGGTCGACTCCGCGCGGCGCTGGGCATCGGCGAGCAACGACGGGAGCGGTGCGAATCCTTCTGGCGCGGCAACCGTGACGTGCATGCCCGCGGTGACACCGCCCAGCATCAGCGAGTGGGCCATGTTGTTGGCGCCGTCACCGAAATACGTCATCCGCAAGCCACGCAGTGCGCCTTTTCGCTCGATGAGGGTCTGCAGATCGGCCAGCACCTGGCACGGGTGGAATTGGTCGGAGAGCGCGTTGACGATCGGCACCGTCGCGGTCGACGCCATCGCGGTGAGCCGTACCTGCCCGAAGGTCCGCCACACAATGGCGTCGACGTAGCGGGACAACACTTTCGCGGTGTCCTGCAAAGTCTCTTCGCGTCCGAGTTGGGTGCTGCGGCCGTCGACGACAACGGCGTGCCCGCCGAGTTGGGCGATGCCGACCTCGAACGAGAAGCGGGTCCGGGTGGAGTTCTTGTCGAAGATGACGGCAACCCCGCGGGGGCCTTCCAGCGGGCGCCGGCTGAACGGGTCCTTCTTCAGTTCGGCTGCCAGTTGGAGGACGTCGGCCTGCTCGTCGGCTGTCAGGTCGTCGTCGCGCAGGAAGTGTCGAGTCATGAAGTCCCCTTGGCGGTGTCCAGGATTGCCGGCAGCGCGGTGACAAACGAGTCGATCTGATGCTCGGTGATGATCAACGCCGGCGCCAGTCGGATGACGTCGGGCGACGGGCTGTTGACCAGGAATCCCGCGGCGCGGGCGGCCGCTTCGACTTCTTTCGCGACGGGCGCGCCGAGCACCACGCCGCACAGCAGGCCCCGTCCGCGGACATGGTCGATCAACGGGTGGTGCAGCGATTCGATGCTCTGGTGCAATGTCTTTCCGAGCACTCCGGAACGCCGCACCAGGTCGTCATCGGCGATCACGCGCAGCACCGCCAGCGCTGCGGCCGCGCAGATCGGGTTACCGCCGAAGGTGCTGCCGTGCAGCCCGGGAGTGAGTAGTTGCGCGGCCGGGCCGATCGCCAGGCATGCCCCGATCGGCAGTCCGCCGCCGAGGCCCTTGGCCATCGTCACCACGTCGGGTGTGATGCCGTCGTGCTGGTGAGCGAAAAATGTTCCGGTGCGGCCCATTCCGGTCTGCACTTCGTCGAGGACCAGCAACGCGCCGTGCCCTGCGGTGATCTCGCGAGCCGCGGCCAGGTAGCCGTCCGGCGGGACGATGACGCCGCTCTCCCCCATGATCGGCTCGAGGAACACCGCGGCGGTGTCGTCGCCGACCGCTGCGGCAAGTGCATCGACATCGCCGTACGGCACGTGGCTGACGTCACCGGGCAGCGGTGCAAACGGCGCCTGCTTGGAAGGCTGACCGGTCAGCGCCAGTGAGCCCATCGTCCTGCCGTGGAAACCCTCCTGGGCCGCAACCAGTTTCGTCCGGCCGGTGAGGCGTGACATTTTGAAGGCCACCTCGTTGGCCTCGGTCCCCGAATTGCAGAAGAACACCCGGGCCTCGGCGCCGAGCAGGCCGACCAGCGCCTCAGCCAGCGCGACGCCGGGTTCTGCTGCGTACAGGTTGGAGGTGTGGCCCAGCGTCGACATCTGCTGGGTGACGGCCTCGATGATGGCGGGGTGCGCGTGCCCGAGCACGTTGACCGCGATACCGCCGAGCAGATCTAGATAGGACTTGCCGTCGACGTCGGTGACCACGGCGCCGTTGCCGCTGGCCAATGCCACCGGCGGGAGGCCGTAGTTGTTCATCATCACCGCGGACCACCGATCCTGCAGCTCTTGCGTATGTGTCATGCGCTCACCACCTTCGTGCCGGACCCTTGATCGGTGAACAATTCGACGAGCACGCAGTGTTCGACGCGACCGTCGATGACATGTGCGCTCGGGACGCCGGCGTTGACCGCGTGCAGGCAGGCTTCGACTTTGGGGATCATCCCGGTTTCCAGCGTCGGCAGCAGTTGCGTCAGTGCGGCGGCATCGATTTCGCTGGCGAGCGAATCCCGATCAGGCCAGCGGGTGTAAAGGCCCTCGACATCGGTCAGCATCAGCAGCTTCTCGGCGCCTAGCGCTTCGGCCAAGGCGCCCGCGGCGGTATCGGCGTTGATGTTGTGCACCACGCCGTCGATATCGGGAGCCAGTGTCGACACCACCGGAATCCGGTTGGCCGCAATCAAATCCAGTACGACGGCGGGGTTCACCACAGCGATGTTGCCGACCAGGCCGATATCGGTGTCGATACCGTCGACGCTGACGTTTCGCCGCACCGCGGTGAAGAGGTTCGCGTCTTCACCGGTGACACCGACGGCGTAGGGACCGTGGGCGTTGATCATGTTGACCAGTTCGCGGCCAACCTGACCGAACAACACCATCCGCGCCACGTCGAGCACTTCCGGTGTGGTGACGCGGAATCCGCCCTTGAAGTCGCCGGCGATGCCCAGCCGTTTGAGCATGGCGCTGATCTGCGGACCCCCGCCATGCACGACCACCGGGTGGATGCCGCAGTTACGCAGAAACGCCATGTCCGCGGCGAACTCGCGCCGCAACGTGTCGTTGGTCATTGCGTTGCCGCCGTATTTGACGACGACGATCTTGCCGTGCAACTGGGTCAGCCACGGCAACGCTTCGGCTAGCACCTGCGCCTTGACTTGAGTGGACAGCGCGGTGGTCATGACGAGTAAGCCGAATTCTCTTCGACATACGCGTGCGACAGGTCGGTGGTCTGAATGGCCGCCTGCGCTGAGCCGACCCCGAGGTCGACGAGCACCTCGACGTCGGTAGCCGACAGGTCGACCTCGCGGGCACCCGGTGCGCCGACGCCGTCGATGCAGACCGCTGAACCGTTGAACGACACGGTGATCCGGTCGGGGTCGAGGTGCACCGGCGCCATGCCGACGGCAGCGAGTACCCGGCCCCAATTCGGGTCGGAGCCAAACAGCGCGGTCTTCACCAGGCTGTCCCTCGCGATCACCCGCGCCGCGACGACGGCGTCGTCCTCGGTCGCTGCACCGGTGACGGCGACGGTGATGCGTTTGGTGACACCCTCGGCGTCGGCTTGCAACTGCGCGCACAGGTCCGCGCAGACCCGCAGCACCGCATCATCGAGATCATCCTGGCTGGGCGTGATTTCGCTTGCGCCGGAGGCTAATAGCAAGACAGTGTCGTTGGTCGAGCAGCTGCCGTCGATGTCGAGCCGGTCGAACGTCCGCGCGGTGGCACGGCGCAACGCCTGCTCGAGCGCGGCCGGTTCGGCGACGGCGTCGGTGGTGAGCACACACAGCATGGTGGCCAGCGACGGCGCCAGCATCCCGGCGCCCTTGGTCATGCCTCCGACGGTCCAGTTGCCCGGATGATGCAGCGCAACCTGTTTGGGCACGGTGTCGGTGGTCATGATCGCGCGGGCAGCCTCCTCGCCGCCGGTGATGCCGCCGGCCATCTCCTGGACTAGTGTCACGACGCCGGCCAGGATTTTGTCCATCGGCAACCGGTCACCGATCAAACCGGTGGAGCACACCGCGATGTCGATGGCGCCGGTCTCGGTGCCCCACTCCGACAAGGCCCCGGCTAACTTCTCGGCGGTGGCGTGGGTGTCCTGGAAGCCGCCGGGACCGGTGCATGCGTTGGCGCCGCCGGAATTGAGCACCACCGCCCGCAGCCGCCCGTCAGTGAGCACCTGGCGGGTCCACAACACCGGCGCCGCCTTGACCTGGTTGCGGGTGAACACTCCCGCGGCCGCATGATCGGGCCCTTCGTTGAACACCAGGGCGAGATCGAGCGCGCCCGATGCCTTGATCCCGGCCGCGATGCCCGCGGCGCGGAAGCCAGCCGGGGCCGTGACGCCCTGTGTGCGAACCAAAGCTGAGATGTCGGCTGTCATGGCGCCACCCCGACCACCGAAAGGCCTTCAGTCTCAGGCCAACCCAACGCCAGGTTCATCGACTGCACAGCCGCTCCACCGGTGCCTTTGACCAGGTTGTCGATCGCTGCGACCGCGACGAACGTCGATGCGTCCTCGTCCACCGCCACCGCGATCTGCGCGGCGTTGCTGCCGATCACCGCACCGGTGCGGGGCAACTGCCCCTCGGGCAGCAGATACACGAAAGGCTCGGCGTCGTAAGCCTTCTCGTAGGCGGCTCGCAGCTGCGACAGCGGCGACTGGGTGCGCGCGGTACAGGTCGCCAGGATCCCCCGCGAGGTCGGGATGAGCACCGGGGTGAACGACACGGTGACATGGTGCTCGGTCAGCTGGCTGAGCCCCTGAACGATCTCGGGAGTATGCCGGTGCGCGCCGCCGATGTTGTACGCACGCGCCGAACCGATGACCTCCGTGCCGAGCAGGTCGGTTTTGGCGGCGCGGCCCGCACCCGATGTTCCGCTGACCGCGACGACGTTCACGGCAGGGTCGATCAGGTCTTCGGCGATCGCGGGAAACAGCGCCAGCAACGCGGCGGTCGGATAGCAGCCCGGGACGGCGATCCGCCGGGCATAGCGCAGGGCGTCACGGCCGCCGGGCAGTTCCGGTAGCCCGTACGGCCAGTGGCCGGCGTGCGCAGAGCCGTAGAAGCGTTCCCACGCGCCCGCGTCGGTCAGGCGAAAATCGGCACCACAGTCGACGATCAGCGTCTCCGGGCTGAGTTGTTGTGCCAACTCCGCTGAGTGCCCGTGCGGTAGGGCGAGGAAGACGACGTCGTGGTCGCTCAGGATGTCGAGTTCGGTCGGCTCGAGCACCCGCTGAGCCAGCGGCAACAGATGGGGATGGTGCTCGGCGAGCGCGCTGCCAGTGCTGGCTGCGGCCGTCAGCGCCCCGATCGTCAGACGTCCGTCCTGGTAGGCGGGGTGCCCGAGGAGCAGCCGGAGAATTTCGCCGCCCGCGTAGCCGCTGGCACCGGCCACAGCTACCCGTATCGACTGCGTCATGATTCCTATCGTTGCATGACTATGCAACAGTATGCAAACTCATTCTAAGCGGCGATTCAGCCGCGCAGCACGGCACCAACCCGCTCGGCGGCGCACCGCACAGCGGCGTCCCGAGCGGCACTGGCCTCATCCTCGGTCAGAGTGCGGTCCGAGGCGCGGAAGCGCAGCGCGAACGTCAGCGATTTGCGGTCGTCGCCGACCTGCGAACCGGTGAACACGTCGAACAACCGGACCTCTTCCAGCAACTCCCCCGCGCCCGCCCGAACGGCGTCCTCCACGGTCTGGGCTGCAACGTCGGCGTCCACCACGAGGCTGACGTCCTGAAATACCGCCGGGAACGGCGAAACCCGCGGCGCGGGCAACGTGTCGACGATCGGTAGGGCGTCGAGGTTCAGTTCGACCGCGCAGGTGCCTATGGGCAGACCGGCGCGCTCGATCACCGCGGGGTGCAATTGCCCGGCGTGCCCGACCACCGTCTCGCCGACGAGCACTTCAGCGCATCGGCCGGGATGCCATGGCAGATACTGCGCGGCTCGTAACGTCACCTCAATACCGCTGGCGGCGGCGATGATTCGCACCGCATCGAATGCGTCAGCGGCGTCCGCGCGGCGGCCGTCGCCCCACGGACCGCGCGGCTCACGCAGCCCGGTCAGCACCACCGCGACGTGCTCAGGTTGGCTTGGCAGCGACGCGTTGAGCAACGCGATTTCCTCAGCGGTGGGACGGCGATCGACCGGGATCAGCCCGACACCCTCGGTCTGCTCGGTCGGCTGCACCACCTGGGCGACGGCGAACAGCGCGACATCCACGATGCCGCGAGAAGCGTTGCGCGCCAACGCCTCGAGCAGGCTTGGTAGCAGAGTCGTGGCCAGATGCGGTCGATCGGCCTCCAACGGGTTAAGCACCTGCGTGGTGTTGCGGCGGGGGTCGTCGGCGGGCAAACCCCAGGCGTCGAAAACACCGGCAGGCAAGAACGGCGTCGGCAGAATTTCGACAAAGCCCGACAGGGCCAGCGATTTGCCGATCGCACGGCGGCGGCGCTGGGTGGCCGACAGTCCCCGACCGGCCGGCGCCGACGGCAGCACGGACGGGATGAGCTCCAGCCCCTCGAGTCGCAGCACCTCCTCGACCAGATCAGCCGGCTGGAGCAGATCGGGTCGCCAACTCGGCGGCGTCACAGTCATGCTGTCGCCGGCCTCGGTGACCGCGGCGCCGATCTGGGTCAGCCGCCGGGTCGTCGTGCCGTTCGGGTAGCTCACCCCTGCCGTGCGGTCGGGCAGGTCGGCCGCGATCTGGATCGGCGGTAGCGACCAGTCGTCGCGCGGCGGGTCGCCGCGCCAATCGGTCAATGTCGGCGACACCTCGCCGCCGGCGATGTCGGTCAGCAGCGTGGCGCAGCGGTCCAGCGCTGCCACCGAGATCGCCGGGTCGACGGCACGCTCGTAACGACGCGCGGCCTCGCTGGGCAGACGGAGCCGACGCGCAGTCCGCGACACCGCCGCCGGATCCCACACCGCGGACTCCAACAGCACATCGGTTGAGACGTTGCGCATTTCGGTGCTGCCCGAACCCATCACACCGCCGATCGCCGCAGTCGCGACGTCATCGACGATCAGGACGTCGGCCGGGCTGAGTTGGCGTTCGATGTCGTCGAGCGTCGTGACCTTCTCGCCGGGGTGGGCGAAACGCACGTCGAAGCCGCCGGTGATCCGGTTGAGGTCGTGGGCGTGCATCGGATGGCCCAGTTCGAGCATCACGTAGTTCGTCACGTCGACGGCCGGCGAAATCGCGCGGATGCCGCTGAGCAGCAGTCTGCGCTGCAACCACCAGGGCGACACCGCGGACGGGTCGATGCCGGTGACCGGCCGCAGTGCAAACCTGCGTACGCCGGTCTCGGGTTGCACCGTCAGCGGCCAGGCGTCTGCTTCGCGGGGCAGCGCGGGAACCTGCGCGGGGTCGACGAAGTCGAGGTCGTAGGCGCAGGCGACTTCGCGGGCCAACCCGCGGACCGACATGCAGTAGCCGCGGTCCGGGGTGACGGCCAGATCGAAGACGACGTCTTCGAGGCCGAGCACCTCGACGCCGCGGGCACCCGGCTCGGCGGCTCCCGGCGGCAGCACCAGGATGCCGGAATGGTCTGCACCCAAGCCGAGTTCGGCCGCCGAGCAGATCATCCCGTCGGACATGTGGCCGTAGGTCTTGCGGGCGGCGATGTTGAACCCGCCGGGCAGCGTTGTGCCGGGCAGCGCCACCACCACCAGGTCGCCTACCGCGAAGTTCGTTGCGCCGCAGACGATATCGCGCGGCTCCTTTTCACCCACGTCGACGGTGCACGCGCGAATCGGTTTCTTGAACTCGGTGAGCTCCTCGACGGTGGCGACACGTCCCACCGTCAGTGGGCCGTCGACCGGACCGAGCGTGATCACCTCTTCGACCTCGTGGCCGATGCGGACGAATGCCTGCTCGAGGTCGGCGGGTTTCACGTCCCAGCCGGGAGCGCCTGCGCTGACGACTTCACGCAGCCAGCTGTATGGGACGCGCATCAGGCCCCCACCCCGAACGGCAACGAGAACCGGACGTCGCCCTCGACCATGTCGCGCATGTCCGGGATGCCGTTGCGGAACTGCAGAGTCCGTTCCAGTCCCATGCCGAACGCGAAACCGGAGTACTCATGCGGGTCGATACCCGCGGCGCGCAACACGTTCGGGTTGACCATCCCGCAGCCGCCCCACTCGACCCAGCCGGCGCCGCCCTTCTTGTTCTCGAACCACACGTCGACTTCGGCCGACGGCTCGGTGAAGGGGAAGAAGTGCGGGCGAATCCTGGTGCGCGCCAGCGGTCCGAACTCGGCACGCGCGAAAGCGTCCAGGGTTCCGCGCAGATGGGCCATCGATAGACCGCGATCCACTGCCAGCCCTTCGACCTGGTGGAAGACCGGCGTGTGGGTGGCATCGAGTTCGTCGGTCCGGAACGTCCGGCCGATCGAGATGATGTAGACCGGCAATTCGCGGGCCAGCAAGGTGCGCACCTGCACCGGTGAGGTGTGGGTGCGCAGCAACTGCCGGGAGCCGTCCGGCGCGATGTAGAAGGTGTCCTGCTCGCTGCGGGCCGGATGGTCGGCGGGAAAATTCAGCGCATCGAAGTTGAATTGTTCGGTCTCGACCTCGGGACCTTCGGCCAGTTCCCAGCCCATCGCGACGAACGTGTCGGCGACGTGCTCGCCCAGAATCGTGATCGGATGGCGCGCACCGGCGGGCTGCCGGCTCGACGGCAAGGTCACGTCGATGCGCTCGGCTATGAGCACCGCAGCGTCCCGCTCGGCGCGCAGCGCCGCCAACCTGTCGTCGTAGCTCTGCTGGACATCGCCGCGTGAGCTGTTCACCCGCTTGCCGGCGTCGGCGCGCTCGTCCTTAGGCACCGTGGCCAGGGTCTGACGCGCCAGCGCCACCGGCGAACGATCACCGAGGTGCTCGGTCTTGGCCCGAGCCAGCGCGTCCAGATCGGTCGCTGCCGCGAAGGCTTTCCGGGCGGCGTCGACCGCAGCGGTCAACGCCCCCTGCGACAGGGGTTCCTTTGACGGGGGCTGGGCACCCACGCGACGACTCTCCTTATCGGGGTGAGGGCATTCGGCGAACGCGCGGCACAGCGTGACACGCAAGAGCCGATCATATGTGGTCACATCGGCGGCAATCGGAAGCCGTCAGGCTGTTTCGCACACGCCGGGCGTGCGGTCGCCGTCGCAGCCCCCCGACATGAGTATTTTCGTGGGGTGGCGATGCCTGAGGCTCCCGATCGTGTGCCGGCGCAGTATCTGCTGTCGCCGCGTGCGCCGAGCCCACGCACCCTCATCGACATCCTGCACGAGACCGCCGCTCGTTATCCGGAAGCCGCGGCGATCGACGACGGCACCGTGCAGCTCACCTACAGCGAGCTGATCAGCGACATCGAAGCCAGCGTCGCATGGTTGGCCGCACGGGGCATCGGCCGCGGCGACCGGATCGGCATCCGCATGCCGTCGGGCAGCTTCGCGCTCTACGAGGCGATCCTCGCGACACTGGCCGCGGGCGCGGCGTACGTCCCGGTCGACGCCGACGACCCCGACGAACGCGCCGACTTGGTGTTCAGCGAGGCCAACGTGGTGGCGGTGCTCACCGAAACCGGCATGACCCGAGCCCCTGGCTCGTCGCGCGGCTGGCGTGCCGGCGCGCCGTTGACCCGGGACGACGCGTGGATCATCTTCACCTCCGGATCGACCGGGACACCCAAAGGTGTCGCCGTCACGCACCGCAATGCGGCCGCGTTCGTCGACGCCGAATCGCAGATGTTTTTGCAGGACAACCCAATTGGGCCAGGAGATCGGGTGCTGGCCGGGTTGTCGGTGGCATTCGACGCCTCGTGCGAAGAGATGTGGCTGGCCTGGCGGCACGGCGCCTGCCTGGTGCCGGCACCACGGTCGCTGGTGCGCAGCGGGATGGACCTGGGTCCGTGGCTGGTAACCCGCGACGTCACCGTGGTCTCGACGGTCCCGACGCTGGCGGCGCTGTGGCCCGCCGAGGCGCTCGAAGCGGTGCGGCTGCTGATCTTCGGCGGTGAGGCCTGTCCCCCGGAGCTGGCAGCCCGGCTGGCCGTCGACGGGCGCGAGGTGTGGAACACCTACGGCCCCACCGAGGCGACCGTGGTCGCATGCGCGGCCCGCCTCGACGGCGAAGGACCGGTGCGCATCGGACTGCCGCTGCCGGGCTGGGATCTGGCCGTCGTCGACGCCGAAGGCCGGCCGGTGAGTCACGGCTCGATGGGTGAGCTGGTGATCGGTGGTGTCGGGCTGGCTCGCTACCTGGACCAGGACAAGGACGACGAGAAGTACGCCGCGATGCCCACGCTCGGCTGGCGACGGGCCTACCGCAGCGGCGACCTGGTGCGGCTCGACAACGAAGGCCTGATCTTCTGCGGACGCGCCGACGACCAGGTCAAGGTCGGCGGCCGGCGCATCGAATTGGGCGAGGTGGACTCGGCCCTGGTGAATCTGCCCGGTGTCAGCGGCGGCGCGGCCGCGGTTCGCCGCACCGGTGCGGGCACGCCGGTGCTGGTGGGTTACGTCGTCAGCGCAGACCCGGACTTCGACGTGGCCGCCGCGCGCACGCAGCTCGCCGAGCGACTGCCCGCTGCGCTGGTGCCGCGCCTGGTCTTGATCGACGAGCTGCCCACCCGCACCTCGGGCAAGGTCGACCGCGCGGCGCTGCCCTGGCCGCCGCCGGGCGGCGACACCGAGCAAGCACCCAGCATGGGTGGTACGACGGGATGGCTGGCCGGATTGTGGCGAGACATGCTCGGCGCTGACGTGAAAGGGCCCGAGGCCGACTTCTTCGCCCTCGGCGGCGGCTCGCTCGCCGCGGCGCAACTCGTCGCCGCGCTGCGCGACCGGTATCCGCAGGTCACCGTCGCCGACCTCTACGACCACCCGCGGCTTGGGTCGCTGGCCGGCTTCCTCGACGAGCTCGAGAAGCCGCCGGAGGTCATCGAGCGCGTCGTGCGACTGACTCCGTGGCCGGCGCAACTCGCTCAGCTCGCGATGTCGGTGCCGTTGGCCACGCTGACGGCGTCGGCGTGGATGACGTGGCTGGCGCTGGGCAACAACGTCGCCCGCGCGCTGCGTCTGGTGCCGTGGACCGTCGCGGTCAACTGGTGGCTGGTCGGGGTGGCCTTCGCCTTGTTCGTCACGCCGCTGGGCCGAATGAGCATCTCGGTGCTGGCCGCGCGACTGCTCCTGCCGAACGTGCAACCGGGCACCTATCGACGTGGCGGGTCGGTGCATCTGCGGGTGTGGCTGGCCGAGCGGCTGGCCGAGGCCAGCGGCGCCCAGAACTTGGCCGGGGCGCCGTGGCTGGTGTACTACGGTCGCGCGCTGGGCGCCCAGATCGGCAAGGGCGTTGATCTGCATTCGATACCGCCGGTCACCGGGCTGCTGACGCTCGGGCACCGCAGCGCGGTCGAACCCGAGGTGGATCTGTCCGGACACTGGATCGATGGCGACGCGTTCCACGTCGGCGCGATCACCATCGGCAACGACGCCACGATCGGCACGCGGACCACGCTGCTGCCCGGGGCGACCGTCGGCAAGAACGCGGACGTTGCTCCCGGCTCGGGAGTTGTCGGGAAGGTGAAGAGCCGCCAGTACTGGAAGGGTTCGCCCGCGGTGAAGTCCGGCCGGGTGAACCACCCGTGGCCCGACGAACGTCCGCCGCGCCGTACCCAGTGGGTCGTGGCGTATGCGGTGACGTCGGCGCTGCTGGCCGGTCTGCCGTTGATCGGGTTGGCGACCTGCCTCGGCGTGATCGTCTTCGGCGTCCGGCACACCCACCGGCTCTCCGAGGCGATCCTGCCCGCGTTGCTGTGGACTCCGGTCGCGACTGCCGCTGCCATCGTGACGTATGCGGTCCTGACGGTGTTGGCGGTGCGGCTGCTCTCGATCGGGCTACGGGAGGGCTACCACCCGGTGCGCAGTCGCAGCGGGTGGCAGCTGTGGGCGACCGAGCGGCTGATGGACGGCGCCCGCAACTACCTGTTCCCGCTCTACGCGAGCCTGCTCACACCGGCCTGGCTGCGACTGCTCGGCGCCAGGGTCGGGCGCGGCACCGAGATCTCGACGGTGCTGCTGACCCCCAAGTTCACCGTGATCGAGGACGGCGCATTCCTGGCCGACGACACCATGGTCGCCTCGTACGAGCTCGGTGGCGGCTGGATCTACGCGGCCACGACGACGGTGGGCAGACGCGCGTTCCTGGGGAACTCGGGCATCACCCAGCCGGGCCGCCGGGTGCCCGACGACGGATTGGTCGCGGTGCTATCGGCGGCGCCTGCCAAGGCCAAACGCGGCTCGTCGTGGCTGGGCAGCCCGCCGATGCGGCTACGCCGGCGCCCCGCGGAGAGCGACGCCGCCCGCACCTATGAGCCGCCCTGGTGGTTGAAGGCAATGCGGGCGACGGTGGAATCGCTGCGGCTGGTGCCGATGATGGTGACCGTTGCGATCGGGCTGGCGGTGCTGGGTGTATTACAAGCACTGACAAGGATTTTCGGCATCTGGTGTGCGGCGCTGTGCGGTGGGTTGGTGCTGCTCGCCGCGGGCGGGATCGCCGGCTTCATATCGGTTGCGGCCAAATGGCTTCTGGTCGGCCGGATTCGGGCGAGCGAGTTCCCGCTGTGGTCGTCGTTCGTCTGGCGCAACGAGCTCGCCGACACCTTCGTCGAGACGGTTGCTGCGCCGTGGTTCGCCCGCGCGGCCAGCGGGACGCCTGCGCTGAACCTGTGGCTACGCGCGCTGGGCGCCAAGGTCGGCCGCGGCGCTTGGTGCGAAAGCTATTGGCTACCGGAGGCTGATCTCGTCACGCTGGGCCGCGGCAGCACCGTCAATCGCGGCTGCGTCGTGCAGACCCACCTGTTCCACGACAGAATCATGCGGATGGATGCCGTCGTGCTGGAACCAGGGTCGACCCTCGGCCCGCACGGTGTCGCGCTGCCGTCGGCACGACTCGGCGCAGGCGTGACCGTGGGTCCCGCGTCGCTGGTGGTGCGCGGCGACGAGGTACCGCGATCGACCCGCTGGCAGGGCAATCCGATCCGGCCATGGAAAGACGTAGTCAAGGAGAAGGCCGGCAAGAAGTCCGCGCGCGGCACCGAGGACACCGCGGCGTGAAACCTCCTGCCAAAAAGGCAGCGCCCGGCAAAGTTTCAGCCAGGACGCCGCAGCCGGTCATCGATCCTTACCTGCCGAAGAACGGCAATTTCGGCTATCGGGTGTCGCGTTATGACATGGACCTCGAATACAAAGTCACCATCAACCGGCTCTCGGGATCGGTGACGATCACCGCGGCGGCGCTGACCGAGTTGACCGAATTCACCCTCGACCTCTCTGACGCCCTGACGGTGGCGAAGGTATTGGTGAACGGCAAGCGCCCGGCCCACTTCGACTGTCGCGAGCGCAAATTGCGCATCCGGCTGTCGTCGAAGCTGGCGTCCGGAGCGGCGATGTCGGTCGTCGTGCACTACCGGGGCACGCCGCGGCCGATCCGGTCGCTGTGGGGGGACGTCGGTTTCGAGGAGCTGACCAACGGCGCACTGGTAGCCGGGCAGCCCAACGGCGCCGCGTCGTGGTTCCCGTGCGACGACCACCCCAGCGCCAAGGCCTCCTACGGGATCCGGATCGCCGTCGACAATCCGTACCGGGTGGTCGCCAACGGCAAGCTGGCATCGCGGCGACGGCGCGCGGCGCAAACCATCTGGACTTACGAACAGCCCGAACCCACGTCGACCTATCTGGTCACCCTGCAGATCGGGCTGTACGAGGCGATCCAGCTAGCCGATACACCGGTGCCGATGCACGCGGCGCTGCCCGAGCGACTGCGGCGGAACTTCGACCACGACTTCGCCCGTCAGCCGGAGATGATGAAGCTCTTCGTCGAATTGTTCGGCCCGTATCCGCTGGCGAACGGTTACGCCGTCGTCGTGACCGACGATGCGCTGGACATCCCCCTTGAGGCACAGGGGGTTTCGATATTCGGCGCCAATCATTGCGACGGTTCGCGCAATAGCGAGCGGCTCGTCGCCCACGAACTGGCCCACCAGTGGTTCGGCAACTCGGTGACGGCGCGGCAGTGGCAGGACATCTGGCTGCACGAGGGATTCGCCTGCTACGCGGAGTGGTTGTGGTCCGAGCACAGCGGCGGCCCCAGCGCGGACGACCTGGCTCGCGACTATCACCAGAAGCTGCGCAGAGCGCCGCAGAACCTGCTGCTGACCGATCCCGGACCGCGCGACATGTTCGACGACCGCGTCTACAAGCGCGGCGCGCTTACCTTGCACGCGCTGCGAGAGCGCCTGGGCGACGAGAAATTCTTTGCACTGCTCAAGGATTGGACGACCCAACACCGTCACGCCAGCGTCGTCACCGACGAATTCACCGCGCTGGCCGACGATTACAGCGATGAGTCGCTCACGCAGTTATGGGATGACTGGCTGTACTCGCGGGCCGTACCGTAGCGAGGACGTCAGGCGTTGAGCGCGGGCTCCGGCGGCATTGCCGCCAACTCCACCTCTCGACGCGACTCACGCGAACGGGTCATCAGCTCGGCCACCACCACACCCGTAGCGCCGACGACAGCCGCGGCCACCGTCGACCAGGAACCGTGCACCAGTAAGAAGAATCCGAAGATCGCGGACACCGTCAGCAGAAGGCATCGAATCTGCGTCCACCGGGCCGGGCCGGCGAGCCAAAGCGAGACCAACATCCCCAACATCAACGCCACCGAGTGGCCGACGTCGGTGAAATCCTCGCCCAGCGCGGCGGCCGCGATGCCGACCGGCACCCACCAACCGATCCAGGCTGGCCGCCAGCGGGTCGGTATCGCCGCCGTCAGCGCGCCCAGCACGGCCACGGCGCCATAGCTGACCCCGACGTCGCTCGCCCGCGCCAGCTTCATCGGCAACCAGTGCAACTCGATCGCGGCGGTCAGGCCGCAGGCAACCAGCAGGGTCGCGCCGATGTGGCCGGTGACGAACACGATGGCCAGCCGTCCACTGCGCCAGATCAGCTCAGCCAGCGCGAGAAGGCACACCAGGCATGGCAGCCAGAAATACATCGGACCGGCGTCGGTCACAAACGCGCTGCCGAACAGGGTGTCCAGGTTGCCGTGCGCGAGGTTGTGCAGATTGGTGCTTTCCTGCGCGATGACCCGCGCCCGCACTCGCGGCCCGAGCTCGACGAGGGCCGCGCTGACGCCCACCAGCAGGGCCGTGTAGCCCAGGGTGATCCGCACGCGCGACAGCCGCGACAGGGTCCGCAATATCATCGCTATCTACTATGCCTGCGGATCGTCGTCATCCGCGCTGTCCAGAGCTGAGATATCCCTGACAGTTTCGCCGGATGGCTTGAGCCGATAGATGGCCAAATCAGGCGGTAGACCTGCGGGTTTGGCCGCGAAGACTGAGCGGTGCACCCGTTTGGCGGCGACCCCGAGTGCGTCCAGGTCGTCCTGCGCAAGACAGTCCAGTGTGACGCCGGACACCATGACTCCACCCCGGGTGGCCCGCTCCATCACCCGGGCCGCGATGTTCACGTCCACTCCGAGCCAGTCGGCGGCCAGCCGCTGCGGGCGCCCGGTGTGAATACCGACCCGCATTCTGGGCTTGTAGCCGTCGACCTCGACCGATTTCAGCGCCCGCTTGGCCTCCAGAACCGCTCCCACCGCGACAAGGGGGTCGGAGAACACCGCCATGGCGCCATCGCCCATCCGCTTCACGATGTGGCCGCCCGCGTCCAGCAGCGGCGGTTCGATGGCCCGCGCCACGCGGCGCAGGAGTTTGAGCGTGGCGTCGTCACCGGCGCTCAACGACCACGTCGAAAAATTCACCAGGTCGGTGAACACCAGCGTGACTTCGGGGTTCGCCGGGCGCCGGGACACCGCTTCGGTCAATGCCTGCCACATCTGCAGCGCACCCAGACTGACTTCGCGCGACGCGCCGATCCGCTCGCCGAGCAGGCGACCGGCCGCACGGGCGGCGGCACGCGGTCCGCCGTCACCGGCTATCGACAGCGGATCTCCGAAATCGGGATCACCCGGCAGGGCGCGGCGGGCACGGCGCACCAGCTGGATCAGGCCGGGGCTGTGGTTGGTGTTGCGCAGCCAGCCCGCCGCGTTGCGCAAGGACGCCGGCGAACGCTGTCGCGAACCAGGCGGATCCGGTGTGGTCACCGTTGGCTCGGGCTCGCCGGACGCCGGATGGGGCCCGAGTTCCACAACCCTCAGGGTAGGTGGTGTTCGCAGAGACCGGCAACGACCGGCCTGGTGGTGTCCGCCACGCAATCCAACTAACAGCCTGATCACGGGGTTGCGACGCCGGTATCGACACTCGGTAACAGGACGGCGCGGCACGCCGGGAAATCGTAGACAACGTGTGTTGTCAACATTATCGTGGTCACATCGCCCATCGCGACCAGGAGGCTGTGATGACAGTGACGACGGTGCCAGTGAAGTCATCGCGCACGTCCACCCCGTGCGAAGTGGTCGGACGCGGTGACGATAGGCCGGACCCGCTCGGCCCGGATTCGTTGACCTGGAAGTATTTCGGCGACCTGCGGACCGGGATGATGGGTGTCTGGATCGGTGCGATCCAGAACATGTATCCAGAACTGGGGGCCGGAGTCGAAGAGCATTCGATCCTGTTGCGCGAGCCGCTGCAGCGGGTGGCGCGCTCGGTGTACCCGATCATGGGCGTCGTCTACGACGGCGACAGAGCGGCCAAGACCGGTGCGCAGATCAAGCAGTACCACCACACGATCAAGGGTGTCGACGGCGCCGGCCGCCGCTACCACGCGCTGAACCCCGAGACGTTCTACTGGGCGCACGCGACGTTTTTCATGCTGGTGATCAAGGTGGCCGAGTACTTCTGCGGCGGATTGACCGAGGCCGAAAAGCGTCAGCTGTACGACGAGCACGTCCAGTGGTACCGGATGTACGGGATGAGCATGCGGCCGGTGCCCGCGTCGTGGGAAGACTTCCAGGAGTACTGGCAACGGGTCTGCCGAGACGAGCTGGAGATCAATCAGGCCACCCTGGACATCTTCCAAATACGAATCCCCAAGCCAAAATTCGTGCTGATACCGACTCCGGTGTGGGACCAGCTGTTCAAACCTCTTGTCGCCGGCCAACGCTGGCTGGCGGCCGGACTGTTCGAGCCGTCGGTGCGCGAAAAGGCCGGTATGCGTTGGACACCCGGCGACGAGGTGGTGCTGCGGCTGTTCGGCAAGATGGTCGAGCTGGCGTTCTTGGCGGTTCCCGACGAGATCCGCCTGCATCCCCGCGCACTGGCCGCGTATCGACGCGCCGAAGGGCGTCACGCTGCCGACGCCCCGCTGATCGAAGCGCCGAGATTCACTGCGCCGCCGTCGGACCGCCGCGGGCTACCGATGCATTACGTCCCGCCGCGCAAATCCATCATCGAGCGAGCGGGTTCGCTGGTGCACACCACGTTCTCGCTGGCCGGCCTCCGTCCGGCGCGGGGCCGCGGCAAGGCTGCCTAGCGATCAGGCCTGCGCCCTCGAGCTCTGATAGAGGCAAATCGCCGCTGCTGCAGCAACATTCAGGCTCTGAGCGCCACCGGCCATCGGGATGGTCACCCGGCTGTCGGCCTGTTGGGCCAACTCGGCCGACAAACCGTGCGCCTCACCGCCGAACAGCCATGCCGTCGGCGCCGCAAGCTCGGCGTCATCGAGCGACACTTCCCCGTCGACGGTGGTCGCCAAAACCTGCAACCCGGCAGCCTGCAGCGCAGTGGTCGTCGCGTTCGCGTCCGGCGCGACAACGACCGGCACGGAGAAGATGCTGCCCGCAGATGCCCGCAGGCATTTGCCGTTGTACGGGTCGACGCTGTGGCCCGCGAAAACGACTGCGGCGGCGCCCATCGCGTCGGCAATGCGAATCAAGGTGCCCGCGTTGCCCGGCTCTCCGATCTCCGCGCCGACGGCGACCAGCCGGGGCGCACCGTTCAGCACATCCGCCAAGCTGGTGGACGGCAGTTCGCAAACGGCCACCAAGCCGGCTGGAGTCACGGTGTCCGACAGCGCTTTTGCCGCACGTTCGGTGACCGGATGGACCGTCGCGGTGTGCCCGGTCAGCAACTCGGCATAGCGCTGCCCCGCCGCTTCGGTGACGAAGATCTCGCGGACCAGCCCGCGCCGAGACGCGGCCTCCACGAGATTGGCGCCTTCGACCAGAAATTGCTCAGAGCGGCGCCGGGCGACCTGTCGATGCAGTTTGGCCGCCGCGACCACCCGGGTCGATCGTTCGGTGAGCACCGGCGCCAGACCGCTTCTGCCAGAAAGACTCAGGCGGCCTCTCCGGACGGCGCGTTGACGTCGTCGGGCAACGCGGCGCGCGCGACCTCGACCAGCGCGGTGAACGCTGCGGGGTCGCTGATCGCGATTTCGGAGAGGTTCTTGCGGTCGACCTCGACGCCGGCTGCCTTGAGGCCCTGGATCAGCCGGTTGTAGGTGATGTCATTGGCGCGGGCCGCCGCGTTGATCCTGGAGATCCACAACTTGCGGAACTCACCCTTGCGCGCGCGACGGTCGCGGTAGGCGTAGGTCAGTGAATGCAGTTGCTGCTCTTTGGCTTTGCGGTAGAGGCGGGACCGCTGGCCGCGATAGCCCTTGGAAGCCTTCAGGATGGTGCGGCGCTTCTTGTGGGCGTTGACTGCCCGCTTTACGCGTGCCATGGGGTGTTCCTATTCGTTCGTATGGACGTAGTGGTTGTGCCGGCGGGGTATCGGTCGCCGGTCAGCCGTTCAGCATTTTGTTGATCCGCTTGGCGTCGTTCTCCGACACCACTGTTCGTCCATCCAGTCGGCGCGTCCGCTTGGTCGGCTTGTGCTCGAGCAGGTGGCGACGACCGGCCTTCTGTCGCACGATCTTCCCAGTTCCGGTGCGACGGAATCGCTTCGACGCGCCGCTGTGTGTCTTGGCCTTAGGCATGTGTTCTCGGGTCCTCTGTCTTGTCTGTGTCAGTTCGGCGACGGTTCGGTGTCGCTCTTGGGTGCGGCCTGCTGCGTGGGGCCACTGGCATCTTCGGCGGCACGGGCGCGGGTCTTTGCGCCGCGGTGCGGTGCCAGCACCATCGTCATGTTGCGTCCGTCCTGCTTGGCCGTGGTCTCGACGAATCCGTAGTCGGCGACGTCGGCGCCCAGTCGTTGCAGCAGTCGATAGCCCAGTTCGGGCCGCGACTGCTCGCGTCCACGGAACATGATGGTCACCTTGACTTTCGCTCCCGCTTCCAGGAATCGGATCACGTGACCCCGTTTGGTCGCATAGTCGTGGTCGTCGATCTTGGGCCGCAGCTTCTGCTCTTTGACGACGGTCTGCTGCTGGTTCTTGCGGGACTCGCGCTCCTTCTGCGCCGTCTCGTACTTGAACTTGCCGTAGTCCATGATCTTGCAGACCGGGGGTTTGGCATTCGGGGCAACTTCGACAAGGTCGAGATCGGCGTCCGCGGCGACGCGAAGAGCGTCTTCGATACGCACGATGCCTACCTGCTCCCCTCCTGGTCCGATCAGGCGGACTTCAGGGACGCGGATGCGTTCGTTGACGCGGGTCTCAGTGCTGATGGGGCCTCCCTAGGCTCGCTGGCCCGGCGTCGTCGCCGGACTTTTCGTTTCCACGACAACCATCAGGAAATGAGTCCGGAGTCAGCGGTGGGAACCACGCCATCAGCAAAAAAGCCCTGCTGAGCAGGGCCCGGTGCCGACCGATCACGGCAAAAGCCGCCTGCGCATAACGCAGAACCGGCACATCTGGTGTGCCAGTGACCGGACCGTTGAGCCTTGACATCGTCTGACGGCCAACGGTGGGAGTGGGTCTCCACTTGCTGTCTCTGGTATTCACCCGAGACGGTCGCGAAAGGGAGTTTACCAGTGATGACGCCGTCCTCAGAATTCCAGCCGCCGACGCCGGCGCAGGCGGCGTCGACACGCGCACTTCCATGTCCGCCTCCGATAGGCATTCCATAGCAACTGCGAATATCCTCGCCGTCTGTGACCCTCACTGCGTCTCGCCCACTGAGCCAGCCGACTTCTCGGCTTCGCTGGGTGCCCGCAGCTGCAGGTTGGACGGTCGGCGTCATCGCCACGTTGTCGCTGATTGCCAGCGTGTCGCCGGTGATCCGGTGGGTTATCAGGGAACCTCGCGAGTTCATCAACGACTACATCTTCAACTTCCCTGACACCAGCTTCGCCTGGTCGTTCGTACTGGCCTTGCTCGCCGGCGCGCTCACCGCGCGCAAACGCATTGCCTGGTGGGTGCTCAACCTCAACTTGGTGATCGCCGCAGTTCTGAACGTCGCGGGCCTGGCCGCGGATCACGTCAGCCCGGCACGGGCATTCGGAGAGACGCTCGGGCTCGGCCTGCACCTGACCGCACTGGTCGTGCTGATGCTGTCCTACCGGGAGTTCTGGGCCAAAGTTCGCCAGGGAGCGCTGTTCAAAGCCGCCGGGGTGTTGCTGGCCGGGTGGGCGATCGGTATCGGGGTGTCCTGGGCGCTGGTCGAGACGTTCCCCCGCTCGCTGGCCGTCGACGACCGGCTGCTTTATGTCGTCAACCGCGTCGTCGGTTTCGCGGTCGCCGCCGCGGCGTCGTTCAGCGGCAAGCCGCCCGTCATCCTCAACGCGCTGTTCGGTTTGTTCAGCGCGATGGCGTTGATCGCCGCCGCGATCGTGCTGTTCCAGTCGCAGCGCGCGGAGAACGCGCTCACCGGCGAGGACGAGTCCGCAATCCGCGGACTGCTGGAGTTGTGGGGCAAGAACGATTCGCTCGGCTACTTTGCGACTCGCCGCGACAAGTCGGTGGTCTTCGCGCCGAGCGGCCGGGCGGCGATCACTTACCGCGTCGAAGTCGGTGTGTGTCTGGCCAGTGGCGACCCGATCGGCGACCCGCGGGCATGGCGCCAGGCCATCGACGCCTGGTTGGCGCTGTGTCAGGTCTACGGCTGGACGCCGGGAAATATGGGCGCAAGCGCGACCGGGGCCAAAGCATTTCGCGAGGCCGGCCTGAACGCGCTGGAGCTCGGCGACGAAGCGATTCTCTACACGTCCCAGTTCGGGTTGTCCGGACGGGAGATGCGTGGAGTACGCCAAGCGGTCACCCGGGCACGGCGCGCAGGGCTGACGGTTCGCGTTCGACGGCACTACGACATCGAGCCCGCCGAAATGGCGCAGGTGACAGAACGGGCGGATGCCTGGCGGGACACTGAGTCCGAGCGCGGATTCTCGATGGCGCTGGGCCGGCTCGGCGATCCGGCCGACGGCGACTGCCTTCTGGTGGAAGCCATTTCACCCGACGAGACGGTCGTGGCGATGTTGTCACTGGTGCCGTGGGGGCGCAACGGCGTATCGCTCGATCTCATGCGTCGATCGCCGCAGTCCCCCAACGGCACCATCGAGCTGATGGTCAGCGAGCTCGCCTTACACGCTGAGCGCATCGGCATCAGCCGGATCTCGTTGAACTTCGCCATGTTCCGGTCGGCATTCGAACAAGGGGCCCAACTGGGCGCCGGCCCGGTGGCCCGGCTGTGGCGCGGCTTTCTGCTGTTCTTCTCGCGCTGGTGGCAGCTGGAGACGCTGTACCGCTCGAACATGAAGTACCAGCCGGACTGGGTGCCGCGTTTCGCGTGTTACGAAGACGCCCGGATGGTTCCGCGGGTGGGCGTGGCGTCGTCGATCGCAGAGGGTTTCCTGGTGCTGCCATTCGCCCGGCGCGACGAACAGCACACCGGCCATCACCCGTCGGTGCCGCCGACATTGCTGGCAACCGGCCTGCTGCAGCACGACGGCTCGGCACCGGATGTGTCGGCGTTACAGGAGGCAGACTTCGGCGACACCGACGACCGGGACCGCCGCCTACCGGAACAGATGCGGGTTCGACTGTCCAAGCTGAAGAAGCTGCAGGACAACGGCATTGACGCCTATCCTGTGGGTCAGCCGCCCAGTCACACGGTCGCCCAGGCGCTCGGCGCCGACGACCAGACCACCGTGTCGGTGTCCGGACGGGTGCTGCGGATTCGGGACTTCGGTGGTGTGCTGTTCGCGCAGTTACGCGACTGGTCAGCGGAAGTCCAACTGCTGCTGGATAATTCGATCCTCGAACAAGGACGCATCGCTGACTTCACCAAGGCCATCGATCTCGGTGACCTGATTGAGGTGACCGGGCGGATGGGACTCAGCAAGACCGGAACCCAGTCGCTGATCGTGCACAGCTGGCGGCTGATCGGCAAGTGCCTACGTCCGCTACCGAACAAGTGGAAAGGCCTGACCGACCCCGAGGCGCGGGTGCGCAGCCGCTACGTCGACCTGGCCGTCAACGCCGAGTCGCGGGAGCTGGTCACGGCCCGCAGCGGTGTTCTGCGATCCATCCGAGATACTCTGAACGCCAAGGGATTCCTGGAGGTCGAGACGCCGATCCTGCAGCAAGTGCACGGCGGCGCCACCGCACGCCCGTTTATGACGCACATCAACAGCTACGACCTCGACCTGTACCTGCGGATCGCACCCGAGCTGTACCTCAAGCGGCTCTGCGTCGGTGGCATGGAGCGGGTGTTCGAACTCGGCCGGGCATTTCGCAACGAAGGAGTCGACTTCAGTCACAACCCGGAATTCACGTTGTTGGAGGCATATCAGGCGCACGCCGACTACAAGACCTGGATCGACGGCTGCCGAGAGTTGATCCAGAACGCCGCCCAGGCCGCCAACGGCGCTCAGGTGGTGCTGCGCCCGGGCGCCGGCGACGACGGTTTCCTGGAGACGGTGGACATCTCCGGTGTCTGGCAGGTGAAGACCGTGCACGACGCGGTGTCCGAGGCGCTCGGTGAGCGCATCGACCCCGGAACCAGCCTGTCCAAGTTGCGCAAGCTGTCGGACGCCGTACAAATCCCCTATCTGGCGCGGTGGGATGCCGGCGCTGTGGTGCTCGAGCTCTACGAGCACCTGGTCGAATCGCGGACGGAGCTTCCGACGTTCTACATCGACTTCCCGCTGTCGGTATCGCCGCTGACCCGGCCGCACCGCAGCAAAGCCGGCGTGGCCGAACGCTGGGACCTGGTGGCCTGGGGCGTCGAACTGGGCACCGCCTACAGCGAGCTGACCGACCCCGTCGAGCAGCGTCGCCGCCTCGAAGAGCAATCCCTGCTGGCCGCGGGCGGCGATCTGGAAGCCATGGAGCTCGACGAGGACTTCCTGCAGGCGATGGAATACGCGATGCCGCCGACCGGTGGCATGGGGATGGGCGTCGACCGCGTCGTCATGTTCATCACCGGTCGCAGCATCCGCGAGACACTGCCCTTCCCTCTCGCGAAGCCCCGCTGAACCGATCCACCAAAACTTGAAGCACTCCCGCTGAACAAAATGCGTGCTCACAGCACGAAAACAGGTCACAATGGAGGCGTGACAGGTTCAACGGCGAACCTCGCGATTGCGGTTCTGGTCGACAACCACACCTCCCTGATGCACGGGTGGGTCCCTGGTGTGGTTCAGGCCGTCTCGGTGGCCGTGCTGCTGGTGGCAGTCGGACGGCGATCGCGTCGGTGGCGACTGGTGTCGCTGCCAGTGGCGGCGCTGCTCGGCGCGGCTCTGGCCGGCTGGTCGCACTGGTACATCGACAACCGGGGTCTGGCGGACGACCCTGCGCCGCAGCCGCTGTGGTGGTGGATCGCTGTCACCGGTGGCGCCGCCGCGGTCGTGGTCCTGGGCTGGCGCAACACCCGCTGGTGGCGGCGCAGTGCCTCGCTGCTCGCCGTGCCACTGTGCCTGCTCAGCGCCGCACTCACCCTCAACCTGTGGGTCGGCTACTTCCCCACCGTGCAGACGGCATGGGACCAACTGACCGCCGGCCCACTGCCGTATCAGACCGATGCGGCCAGCGTCAGCGCCATGGCGGCGGCGGGTATCCAGCCGGCGCACGGCAGCGTCGTACCGGTGACGATCCCTGACGACGCGTCGCACTTCAAACATCGCGGCGAGCTCGTATATCTGCCGCCGGCATGGTTTTCCAGCTCTCCACCAGCCCACCTGCCGACCGTTATGATGATCGGCGGCGAGTTCAACACGCCTGCCGACTGGTTGCGCGCCGGCAACGCCGTGAAGACCATCGATGACCTGGCCGCCGCTCACGGCGGCTTCGCCCCGGTGTTCGTCTTCGTCGACTCCGGCGGGGCGTTCAACAACGACACCGAGTGCGTGAACGGCAACCGCGGCAACGCCGCCGATCACCTCACCAAAGATGTTGTGCCCTACATGGTCTCTGAATTCGGCGTCAGCCCCGAAGCAGAACACTGGGGCATCGTCGGCTGGTCGATGGGCGGCACCTGTGCGCTCGATCTCACGGTGATGCATCCGGACTTGTTCAGCTCATTCGTCGACATCTCCGGCAACATGGGCCCTGAAACCGGTACCAAAGCGCAGACCATCGCCCGGCTGTTCGGCGGCAGCGCCAAGGCGTGGGCTGCGTTCGATCCGGCCACTGTCATCGCCAAACATGGCCGCTACAAAGGTCTTTCGGGCTGGTTCGACGTCTCCTCGAGTAGTGCGCCGAAGCACCATCGCAGTCTCACGGTTACCGGCGCCGGTGATCTCGAACTGAGCGGTCAGGACGTCATCCGCAACCTCAACGATCAGACCGTCGCGGCCGAATCGTTGTGTGACCTCGGCCGTGCCAACGGCATCAACTGCGCGATCGTGGCGCAGCCGGGCAAACACGACTGGCCGTTTGCGAGCAATGCTTTCGCTGTGGCGTTGCCCTGGCTGGCCGGCCGACTGGGCACGCCTGGGGTGTCGCGGACCGCGTTGCCGTCCTCGTCGCCGCCGGCGCAGGCCCCGCACGCCGAACCGGTCGGCAGGTAGCGTTGCACTGTGCCCGACGAGCCGGAAGATCCTGACTACACCGCCGCTGGTGTGCCGACATTTGACTCCGTCCGCGACAAGATTGAACGACGCTACGAAACATCAATCGGTGCACAAGAATTGGATGCCGAAAGTCCTGAGGGTCGCAGCGTCGACGAAGAGTACGAGGCTCGACAACGTGCGGCCGCCGAACGGCTGGAGCAGATTCGCGAATCGATGCGCGACGATAACCACTGAGCTGCGTGCGCTCATTCAGTGACGCCGAGCGACGTCAGCGCTTGGCCAGCAGACAGTTTGTGTCACTACCCGACACCGTGAGTGGCGTTACGGCTGGCCTGGTCGGGCTGCATGCCACCGATCCCGCTACGCCGTTTCTCTCGTTGTGGGCGCGGTGTCGCGGTTTCGCCGTCGCTGATCTCGAGCGCGAGCTCTACCAGAGCCGTTCAGTGGTCAGGCATCTGGCGATGAGAAGGACGCTCTGGATTGTCAGCGCCGACGACCTGTCGGCCATTCAGTCCGCCGCCAGCGACCGAGTCGCTGCCAACGAACATCGCAAGCTGGCCACCGACGTGCACAAGGCCGGGGTGGCGACCGACGGGCAGCGATGGCTGCAAACGGCATGCGAGGCGGTGTTGGGTCATCTCGACCGACATGGACCGCTCAACAGCACTGAACTGCGGTCCGCGCTGCCCGCGATCGGTGGAACCTACGATCCCGCACCCGGAAAGCCTTGGGGCGGCATGGTTCCGTTGGCGCCACGGGTGTTGACGGTTCTCTCAGCACGCGGCGAGATCGTGCGCGGACCCAACGAGGGCGTCTGGACGACCTCGCGGCCGCGGTGGGTACCGACCGCAGATTGGCTGGGCGAGCGGGCCACGCGGCCCGACGCAGGTGACGAACTGGTGCGCCGGTGGCTGTACACATTCGGACCCGCCACCGTCGCCGACGTCAAGTGGTGGTTCGGCACCACGCTGACTGCTGCGCGAAAGGCGTTGGCCAACATCGGTGCGGTGGAGGTGAAGCTGGACAGCGGGCCCGGATACGCGCTGCCGGACGACCTGGAGCGCGAACCAGAGATCCCGCCGTCGTCAGCGCTCCTGCCGGGCCTCGACCCCACCACGATGGGCTGGTTCGATCGCGATTGGTATCTCGGCGCGCATCGTGGCGAGTTGTTCGACCGCACCGGCAACGCCGGCCCGACCGCCTGGTGGGACGGCCGCATCGTGGGCGGCTGGTATCAGGACGGCGATGCGCGGGTGCAGCTGCAGCTCCTCGAAGACCCGGGCCGCGCGGCGCTCACGGCTCTCCAGCGCCGCGCCGCAGAACTCACAAGGTGGCTCGACGGCGTACAGATCAGACCGCGGTTTCCCTCGCCGTTGTCGAAAGCGGCGGCTAAGCGCTGACCTTGCGCCGCTTGGTCGACCGCCGTGTGGTCGCGGGGGTGTTGGCAAGCACTTCCGCGAGGAACTTGCCGGTATAGCTCTCCGGTATCGCCGCGATGTCCTCCGGCGTGCCCTCGGCGACGATGGTGCCGCCGCCGGCGCCGCCCTCGGGACCCATGTCGATGACCCAGTCCGAGGTCTTGATCACGTCCAGGTTGTGTTCGATGACGATCACCGTATTGCCTTTGTCGACAAGGCCATTGATGACGTCGAGTAACTTGCGAATGTCTTCGAAATGCAGCCCGGTGGTGGGCTCGTCGAGGATGTAGATCGTGCGTCCGGTGGATCGCTTCTGCAACTCCGACGCCAGCTTCACCCGCTGTGCTTCACCACCGGACAACGTCGGAGCCGGCTGGCCGAGCCGCACATACCCGAGACCGACATCGACCAGCGTCTTCAAGTAACGGTGGATGCCGGTGATCGGCTGGAAGAACTCCGACGCCTCCTCGATCGACATGTCGAGCACCTCGGAGATGGTCTTGCCCTTGTAATGCACCTCCAGGGTCTCCCGGTTGTAGCGGGCGCCCTGACACACTTCGCATGGCACATAGACGTCCGGCAGGAAGTTCATCTCGATCTTGATGGTGCCGTCACCCGTGCATGCCTCGCACCGACCGCCCTTGACGTTGAACGAGAATCGGCCCGGCTGGTAGCCACGGACCTTGGCCTCGGTGGTCGCCGCGAACAGGGTGCGGATCTTGTCGAAAACCCCGGTGTAGGTGGCCGGGTTAGACCGCGGCGTACGCCCGATCGGCGACTGGTCGACCCGCACCAGCTTGTCCAGATTGTCCAGCCCGGTCACCCGGGTGTGCCGGCCCGGAACCTGCCGCGCGCCGTTGAGCCGGTTGGCCAGCACCGCCGCCAGGATGTCGTTGACCAACGTCGACTTGCCCGAACCGGACACCCCGGTCACCGACGTCAGCGCGCCGAGCGGGAACGTCACGTCGATACCACGCAGGTTGTGCTCGTTGGCGCCGACCACCGTGAGCCGGCGCTTCTTGTCGATCGGGCGCCGACTCGACGGCGTGGCAATGCTTTCCTTGCCGGACAGGTAGGCGCCGGTGATCGACTCCTTGTTCGTCAGCAGGTCGGCGTAGGTACCGCTGTGCACGATGTAGCCGCCGTGCTCGCCGGCACCCGGACCGATGTCGACCACCCAGTCGGCGTGCGCGATGGTGTCCTCGTCGTGCTCGACGACGATCAGGGTATTGCCGAGATTCCTTAGGCGAGTGAGGGTTTCGATGAGTCGGCGGTTGTCACGCTGATGCAGACCGATCGACGGCTCGTCGAGCACATAGAGCACGCCGACCAGCCCGGAGCCGATCTGGGTGGCCAGTCGGATGCGCTGCGCCTCGCCACCGGACAGCGTGCCCGCGGCCCGGGACAGCGACAAGTACTCCAACCCGACGTCGAGCAGAAAGCCGAGCCGCGACTGGATCTCCTTGAGCACCTGCCCTGCGATCGCCTGTTCGCGGGTGCCGAGGGTGAGGCCGTTCAAGAAATCTGCGCAGTCCGCTATCGACAGCTCACAGACCTCGGCGATGGACTTCGCGCCACGCTGACCGGCGGCCAGGGTGACGGCCAGGATCTCCGGCTTGAGCCGCGTCCCCTCACACACCGGGCACGGCACATCGCGCATGAAGCCCTCGTAGCGCTCCTTCATCAATTCGGATTCGGTCTGATCCAGCTTGCGCTCCAGGAACGCGAGTACACCTTCGAAGTCGGCGTAGTACGACCGGGTCCGGCCGTAGCGGTTGCGGTAGCGGACGTGCACCTGCTCGTCGCAGCCCTCGAGAATCGCCTTGCGCGCCTTGACCGGAAGCTTGCGCCACGGGGTGTCGACGTCGAAGCCCATCGCCTCGCCGAGGCTGGCCAGCATCCGGGTGAAGTACTCGGAGGTGTGGCCCATCGACCATGGCGCCACCGCGCCCTCGGCCAGGGTGCGATCAGGGTCGGGCACCACCAGATCGGGGTCGACCTCTTTGCGGATGCCGAGACCGACGCACTCCGGGCAGGCGCCGTACGGCGAGTTGAACGAGAACGACCGCGGCTCCAAGTCGTCAACGGCCAGCGCGTGGCCGTTGGGGCAGGCCAACTTTTCCGAGAATCGCTGCTCACGGTTGTGGGCGTCGTGCTCGTGATCGACGAACTCCAGCACCACGATGCCGTCGGCGAGATTCAGTGCGGTCTCCACCGAATCGGTGAGTCGCTGCTTGGCGCTGGCCTTGACGGTCAGCCGGTCGACCACGACTTCGATGTCGTGCTTCTCCTGCTTCTTCAGCTTGGGTGGATCGGTCAGCGAATGGACCACCCCGTCGACCCGGACCCGGCTGTAGCCCTGAGCGTTGAGCTTCTCGAACAGGTCGGCGAACTCGCCCTTGCGGGTGCGGACCACCGGGGCGAGCACCTGGAAGCGGGTGCCCTCGGGCATCACCAGCACCTGGTCGACGATCTGCTGCGGGGTCTGGCGCGCGATGCGCTCACCGCAGACCGGGCAGTGCGGCGTGCCGGCCCGTGCGTAGAGCAGTCGCAGGTAGTCGTAGACCTCGGTGATGGTTCCGACCGTCGAGCGTGGGTTGCGGTTGGTCGACTTCTGGTCGATGGACACCGCGGGTGACAGGCCCTCGATGAAGTCGACGTCGGGTTTGTCCATCTGCCCAAGGAACTGGCGGGCGTATGCGGACAGCGATTCGACGTAGCGCCGCTGGCCCTCGGCGAAGATCGTGTCGAAGGCCAGCGAAGACTTTCCGGAGCCGGACAGGCCGGTGAAGACGATCAACGCGTCGCGCGGCAAATCCAGATCGACACTGCGCAGATTGTGCTCGCGAGCACCTTTCACGATCAGGCGGTCAGCCACAGCGTCTCTTCCACTTCGAGCTCATCACACACGTCATCTCCATGCTATGTGCCCCTACCGACAAGCGACGGTCGGCCAGTTACCGTGACTGGTATGACCGTCTTGAGCGACGATTACACCGGCCATGTCGATGCGGGCACCGCGGCCCGCCGCACGCTGCCGGGCGCGACGATCCTCAAAGCGTCGGTGGGCCCCATGGACAACAACGCCTACCTGGTGACGTGTTCCGCCACCGGGGAGACGCTGCTCATCGATGCCGCCAATGACGCCGAGGTCCTGTTGGATCTGGTGCGAAGCCACGCCCCGAAGATCACCCTGATCGTCACCAGCCACCAGCACTTCGACCACTGGCAGGCGCTCGAAGCCGTCGCGCAGGCCACCGGCGCGCCGACCGCCGCGCACGAGATCGATGCCGAGCCGCTGCCGGTCAAGCCGGACCGCATGCTGGCCGGCGGCGACACCGTGCAGATCGGTGAGCTGAGTTTCGATGTCATCCATCTACGCGGGCATACGCCCGGATCGGTCGCGCTGGCCCTCGACGGTCCGGCCACCGGCGGCGTGACCCAGCTGTTCACCGGCGACTGTTTGTTCCCCGGTGGAGTCGGCAAGACTTGGCAGCCCGGCGATTTCGAGCAGCTGATCGACGACGTCAGCACCCGGGTGTTCGACGTCTACGACGACAGCACGGTCGTCTACCCCGGCCACGGCGACGACACCACGTTGGGTGCCGAGCGTCCGCACGTCGCGGAATGGCGCGAACGGGGCTGGTGACCGCGGCCTGAATTGGACGCAGGCGCCAGGGCTGTTGTAGGAAGGTCTATTTCGCGACGGCTTCCAGTTCAGCACGGGCCTGGTCGATTTGGTCGTAGGGGTAGTTGGCCATCGCGGCGGTGGTCATGTGTTCGCCTGTGTGGGAGAGGGATTCGTAGATCGCATCGCCGAGCACCGAACGCAGGTGGGCGATCGCGGTGGTGAACTCGGGGTAGGCCGTTGCAGTTAGGGAGGCATTGACGGCGAACCCGGCGATGGTAGCCGCCGGTTCGTTGCGTGCGAGCCGGTCGAAGAAGGCGGCGAGGACAGCCAGCGGGCTACGGATGGTGGTGATGTTGCCCGCGTCGTGGAAATGGCGGATCGCCAGCTCGAAGTAATCGAGGGCGGCCTGCGGGTTACCGAATAAGGCCTCGTGGCGAGACAGTTGATTCTCAAGACGTGACTCGGTGAATCGGTTGCCGCTGCCGCGGGCGATAAGAAGGCCACGGCCCGGAGCTTCGAGCGCTCCAGTGGGGTCCGCTTCGCGGAACGCGTAACCATGGGCGAGAAACGCGAACGAGAGCGCAAAGGGGTTGTGGGTGGCTTCGGCGGCGTAGATAAGGCCGGTCGCGGCGGCCCTCGCCTCCTCACCGCAACCGGAGATCGTCAGGGCCATGACCAGGCACGCCATGCCCGGCGGCCATCACCCGCGCGGCACGGTTGAGCACCACACCGAAGTAGTCGGGGCCCCGCAATTCGGCTTCGCCGGTCGCGACGCCCATCCGGACCGGCAACGCCAGCGATCGTTGCGCAGCCACCGCGGCATCGACCGCCGAGCGCGGTGAGGCGAACGCGGCACACCCCGTCGCCGGTGTGCTTGAACAACCAACCACCATGCGCTTCGATCGCCTCGCGCAACGCCTCGTCGTGCGCGGCGAGTGCCGCGTGCATTGCGTCGGCGTCGGCTTCCCACCGACGGGTCGACCCCTCGGCTTCGGTGAACAAGAAGGTCACCACTCCCGAAGGAGCAGCCGGATTATTCACGGTTTGATACCTCGGCGCGGGCCTGGTCGATGTGGTCGTAGGCGTAGTTGGCCATCGCGGTGGTGGTCATTTGTTCGCCCTTGCGGGCGTGCGATTCATAGGCCAGATCCCCGAGGACGTCGCGCAGGTGAGCAATCGCGGTATTGAACTCGGGTAACGCCGTTGCGGTGAGGGGACTGACGGCGAAGCCGGCGATGGTGGCCGCCGGTTCGTGGTGTCCGAGCCGGTCGAAAGAGGTGGCGAGGATCGCGAGCGCGCTGCGCACCCCGGTGGTGTTGCCCGCGTCGTGGAAATTGCGGATCGCAACAGTGACGTGGTCGAGCGCGGCCAGCGGGTCGCCGTACTCGGCCTCGAGGCGGGACAAGGAGCCCGCTATGAGTGACTCGGTGTAGCGGTTTCCGCTATCTTGGGCGATCACCAGGCCCCGGCGCATGGCGTCCAGTGCTGCGGGCGGATCGGCGTCGCGGAAGGCGTAGCCGTGGATCCAAAGCGCGGCCGAGAGCACAAAAGGGTTTTGGGTGATTTGGGCGGCCTCGATCAGGCCGGTCGCGGCGGCCCTCGCCTCCTCACCGCGACCGGCGAACGTCAGTGCGATGACGAGGTCTGCTCTGGTGATTCCGTGGGTGTCTCGACCCCGTGCGAGCTCGGCGTGGCACCACTCGACCCGCCGTTCAGGCTGGCCGATGACCGCGTACGCACCGCCAAGCAAGCCCTCGGCGCCGAACGGCACCTCGTCGTGGCGGCCACTACCGATCACCCCCTGGCCGGCGTCGGCGTAGCCGACAGCCGCCTCGATCCGTCCGGGATTCCAGCACTGCGACGCCATCACGTACAGGAACGCCAGTCGGGGATGGACGACGGCGCGGGCGGGCTCGATGAGCTCTTCGGCCCAGGTGATCGGCTCGTAAGTGTCGAACCACATTCCGACGAAAGCCGCGCAGGTCGCGATGGCAGTTGCGACGTCGAGGTCGCCCTGGTCGGCGGCCCACCGAAACGCCATGCGCAGATTAGCCAGCTCGACGCCAAACCAGCTGTAGGCCTCCCGCTGCCGGGGGCTGTCCCACAAAGCCAGGATGTCGGCTTCACGCCCGGCGAAGTGGCGGGCATGCGCAGTACGTACCTCGGTCGCCGAACCGCTCGCGACGAGTTGCTCCTCGGCGAACTGTCGGATGGTCTCCAGTATGGAGAATCGGGTCCGCCCCGAGGACCGGTCGGCCATCAGCAGCGACTTGCGCACCAGGGCATCGAGGCGATCCAGTATCACGTAATCGTCGGGATCATCGAAACCGGCTACAGCACAAGCACTTTGGAGGTCGAATCCGCCCGCGAACACTGAACACCGCTCCAGCAGCGTCTTCTCTGCCTCATCGAGGTGCTCGTAGGACCACGCCACCGCGTGGCGCAGCGTTTGGTGGCGTTCCAATCCGCGCCGGGATCCGACCAGCAGCCGGAATCGCTGATCGAGTCGGTCGGCTACCTCGCTGGCGGTCATCGACGCCATCCGCGAGGCGGCCAGCTCGATCGCAAGTGGGATGCCGTCCAGGCGTTCGCAGATCTCCATCACCGCGGCCGCCTCGTTGGTTTCGGCCACCGAGAAGCGCGGCGCGACACTGCGGGCGCGTTCGACGAACAATGTCACTGCGGCCGAGTCGATTCCCGTGTCGACCTTCAATGAGGGCACCGGCCACAGCTGCTCGTCGGCCACTCCCATGCCTTCGCGGCTGGTGGCCAGGATCTTGACCGTCGCCGACTGCTCGAAGATGGCCTCGATCAGATCCGCGGCGGCGTCTAACAGGTGTTCGCAGTTGTCGAACACCAACAGCCGCACCCTGCCCTCCAACGCGGCGGCCACGGACTCGGTCACGCTCTTGCCGGGCTGCTGGGTGATGCCCAGTACCGAGGCCACCACATCAGGCACCGCGCCCGGGTCAGCGACAGCCGCGAGTTCGAAAAGCCACACTCCGTCTGGGAACTCATCGGCAAGACCCGCAGCGACCTCCAAGGCCAGGCGGGTCTTGCCCACTCCTCCTACACCGGTCAGTGTCACCACCCGGTGCGCTTTCAGCGTTGTCTGCAGCTCGGCGACTTCAGACTCGCGCCCAATGAAGCTCGTGACCGAGGGTCGCAGGTTCCCGGAGCTCGCATCAAGTCCCCGCAGTGGCGGGAATCCGGTGTGCAGTCCCTCGGCTAGGACCTGAAAAACCCCGACCGGCATCGAGATATCCCGCAGCCGACGCGGCCCCAGATCGATGAGATCCATTCCGCTGAGCAGACCCGCCGTGGAGTCGGCCAACAGGACCTGCCCGCCATGCCCGGCGGCCATCACCCGCGCGGCACGATTGAGCACCACACCGAAGTAGTCAGCTCCCCGCAGTTCGGCTTCGCCGGTCGCGATGCCCATCCGCACCGACAACTCCAGCTCCTGCTGAGCGGCCACCGCCGCGTCCACCGCCGAGCGCGGTGAGGCGAAGGCGGCACACACTCCGTCACCGGTGTGCTTGAACAACCAGCCGCCGTGCGTCTCGATCGCCCCGCGCAACACCTCGTCATGCGCGGCCAAAGCGACTCGCATCGCGTCGGCGTCGGCTTCCCACCGACGGGTCGACCCCTCGACGTCGGTGAACAAAAACGTCACCACCCCCGCTGGAGCAGCAGGTTTATCTGCCACCGGACACCTCGGCGCGGGCCTGGTCGATGTGGTCATACGCGTAGGTCGCCATGGCGGCGGTGGTCATCTGTTCGCCTGCGCGGGAGAGGGATTCGTAGGCCGGGTCGCCGAGGACTTCGCATAGGTGGGTGATCGCGGTGTTGAACTCAGCAAGTGTTGCGGTGAGGGGGCTGACGACGGCGAACCCGGCGATGGTGGCCGCCGGTTGGTAGCGACCAAGCCGGTCGAAAAGGGCGGCGAGGACAGCCAGCGTGGTACCGATCAGGGTGGTGTTGCCCGCGTCGTGGTAGTTGCGGATCAGCAGCGTGACGTGATCGAGCGCGGCCAGCGGGTCGCCGTGTTCGGCCTCGACGCGGGACAGCTCGGCCGCCAGGAGTAACTCGGTGTAGCGGTTGCCGCTGTCTCGGGCGATCACCAGGCCACGGCGCAGGGTATTAAGCGCTCCGGCGGGATCGGCGTCGCGGAAGGCGAAGCCATGGGCGAAAAGCGCGAGCGAAAGCGCAAGCGGGTTGTGGCTGGCTTCGGCGGTCTCGATCAGGCCGTTCGCGGCGGCCCGCGCCTCCTCACCGCGATCGGCGACCGTCAGCGCGAAGACGAGGCACGCCCTGGTGAGTGTATGGGTGTCGCGACCGCGTCCGAGCTGGGCCCGGCACCACTCGACGGCCCGTACGGGCTGGCCGATAACCCAGTACACATTGCCCAGCACGCCCTCGAAGCCGAACGGCACCTCGTCGTGATGGCCACTGCCGATCACCAGCTGGCCCGCGTCGGCATAGCCGACAGCGGCCTCGATCCGTCCGGGATTCCAGCACGCAGAGGCCCGCACATACAGGACCGAGAGCCGGGGATGGTCGACGGCTCGCGCGGGCTCGATCAGCTCCTCGGCCCAGGCCATCGGCTCGTAATTGTCGACCGAATAGCCGAGGAACGCCGCGTAGGTCGCGATGGCGGCGGCGACGTCGAGATCGCCCCGGTCGGCGGCCCACCGAAACGCGATGCGCAGATTGGCCAGCTCCACGCTGAACCAGTCGTAGGCCTCCCGCTGGCGGGGGCTGTCCCACAACGTCAGGACGTCGGCTTCGCGCCCGGCGAAGTGGCGAGCATGCGCGGTACGTATCGTGTCTGCAGCTCCAGTGGCGACGAGTTGCTCGTCGGCGAACTGACGGATCGTCTCTAGCGTCGAATACCGGGTCCGCCCGGAGGACCGGTCGGCGACCAGCAGCGACTTGCGCACCAGGGCATCGAGGCGATCCAGGATCGCGTAGTCGTCTGGGTCATCGAAACCGGCGACGCCGGACGCACTTTGGAGATCGAATCCGCCAGCGAACACCGAACACCGCTCTAGCACCGCCTTCTCCGCCTCATCGAGCAGGTCGTAGGACCACGCCACCGCCTGGCGCAGGGTGTGGTGGCGTTCCAGGCCACGCCGCGACCTGACCAGCAGCCGGAACCGGTCATCCAGACGGTCACGCACCTCGCTCGCGGTCATCGACGCCATCCGCGAGGCCGCCAGCTCGATCGCTAGTGGAATCCCGTCCAGGCGATCGCAGATCTCTACCACCGCGCCCGCCTCGTCTGCGTTGGTCAGCAAGAAGCGCGGTGCCACATGACGGGCGCGTTCGACGAACAAGCTCACTGCGGCGGAGTCGATTCCCGCGCCCACATCCAGCGAGGGCACCGGCCAGACCTGCTCGTCGACCACTCCGAGTCCTTCGCGGCTGGTGGCCAGGATTGTCACCGTCGCCGAGTGCGCGAAGATGGCCTCGATCAGATCGGCGGCTGTGTCCAGGACGTGTTCGCAGTTGTCGAACACCAGCAGCCGCACCCTGCCTTCCAACGCGGCGGCGACGCTGTCGGTCACGCTCTTGCCCGACTGTTGGGTGATACCCAGCACTGATGCCACCGCATCGGGGACCGCGCCCGGATCAGCGACCGCCGCGAGTTCGAAAACCCAGACACCGTCGGGGAACTTACCGGCCAGTTGCGCGGCCACCTCTAATGCCAGGCGGGTCTTGCCCACCCCGCCCACACCGGTCAACGTCACCAACCGGTGTGCCTTCAGCGTTGTCTGCAGCTCTGCGACCTCTGATTCGCGCCCAACGAGGCTGCCAACGGGCGGGCGCAGGTTTCCTCGAGTCGCATCGAGGGTCCGTAGCGGCGGGAATGCGGTCGGCAGCCCCTTGGCCCGGACCTGGAAAACCCCGACCGCGACCGGCAGATCCCGCAACCGCCGCGGCCCCAGATCCAGCAGATCAACCCCATTGAGCAGACCCGCCGTCGAATCGGCCACCAGGATCTGACCACCATGACCGGCGGCCATCACCCGCGCAGCACGATTGAGCACCACGCCGAAGTAGTCCGCTCCACGCAATTCCGCCTCGCCGGTCGCGATACCCATCCGCACCGGCAACTCCAGCGATCGTTGCGCAGCGACGGCCGCATCCACCGCAGACTTCGGTGAGGCGAATGCGGCACACACTCCGTCACCGGTGTGCTTGAACAGCCAGCCGCCGCGCGCCTCGATCGCCCCGCGCAGCAATGCGTCGTGCGCCGCCAGTGCCGCCCGCATCGCGTCAGCGTCGGCTTCCCACCGACGGGTCGACCCCTCGACGTCGGTGAACAAAAAAGTCACCACCCCCGCTGGAGCAGCGGACACCCCCGAAGAGTCTCACACCAGCCAGGTCGTGACGACCACAACAAACCAACCGTTTCAGCGTCAGGCTCGAGCCGCGAAGCGCCTGTGGCAATCCATCCCGGCCGCGGCGGCGACGCGGCTGGTAAAACGCCAAGTCGGGTCGGTGATTCGGAGCCGCGAAACGCGGTGTAACGCCTACTCTTAGCCGATGAAGGTGGGGATCGACTTCGGCACAACGCACACCGTCGCCGCGGTCGTCGATCGTGGCAATTATCCGGTGGCGTCGTTCGACGGGGTCGACACCTGGCCGTCGATCATCGCCGCCAACGGAGCCGGCGAGTTGCGCTTCGGCCTCGACGCTGCCGCCGTCCGTCACGAACCGGGCTGGTCGGCGCTGCGGTCCTTCAAACGTCTGCTCAACGATGCCGGGCCCAAGACAACCGTCGAACTCGCGGGGCGTAGCTATCGGCTGGCGGACCTGCTCGCGGGTTTTCTCGCCCAACTGAAAAGCGACCTGCAGCATCGCTCGAACATCGAACTGCCTGCGGGTGAGCGGGTCGAAGCGGCGATCAGCGTGCCGGCCAATGCGTCCAGCGCGCAGCGCTTCCTGACGCTGGATGCCTTCACCCAGGCCGGCTTCGAGGTGGTCGCTCTACTCAACGAGCCGTCGGCGGCAGGCTTCGAGTACGCCCACCGGTACCGCTCGACGATCACCGCCAAGCGGGAGTACGTGCTGATCTACGACCTCGGTGGCGGGACGTTCGACGCGTCGCTGCTCAAAATGACCGGCCGGTTGAACGAGGTCGTCTTCAGCGAGGGTATCCAGCGACTCGGCGGCGACGACTTCGACGAGGCGATCCTCAAGGTCGTCCGTAAGGGCGCCAAACTGCGCAGCCTTCCCTCCGGAGCGCGCGATCTGCTGCTCGAGGAGTGCTCGGTCCGCAAAGAAGCCGTCGTCCCGAATACCCGCCGCTTCCTTGTCGACCTCGCCGCGGTCGACAAGGAGCCCTTCTCCTGCCCGATCGACGACATATATTCCGCCTGTGTTCCGCTGGTGGACAAGACAATTGGCGCCCTGTCCCGCGTCCTGCACGACCACGCCGGCGGCGACGTCGCCTGGTCGGAGTTGGCCGGCATCTACGTGGTGGGTGGGGCCGGTAGCTTCCCGCTCGTTGCCCGCTCGCTGCGCACGACGTTCGACGAGAAACGCGTCAAGCGCTCGCTGCACCCGTTCGCGGCGACCGCGATCGGTTTGGCGGTCTTCCTCGACCGGGAGGCAGGATTCGCTCTGTCCGAACGCCTTTCGCGCCACTTCGGAGTGTTCCGCGAGGCCTGTGCCGGCGAGGACGTCTGCTTCGACCCGATCGTGCCCAAGGGCTCTGCGCTGCCGACAGCGGGCGAGGCACCGTTCGTCGTCACCCGGACCTATCGGGCCGCGCACAACATCGGACACTTCCGTTTCGTGGAGTGCAGCCGGTTACGCGACGGCCATCCCGACGGCGACGTCACACCGTATGAGCCGGTGTTCTTCCCGTTCGATCCCGACCTCGACGACGACCAGGATCTGCCGCGCCAAGCGGTGCGTCGTCGCGACGACGGCCCAGATGTCGAGGAGCGTTACGTCATCACCTCGGCCGGAGCCGTCGAGGTGACGCTCACGACACGCCCGGACCGCGTGAGCCGGACGTTCCGGCTGGAACGCCACGACCTCGCCAGCGCCTAAGTCGCATCGAGGTCGGGCGTCCAGGCCACCCCGTTGATGTGGCTGCCGCCGTCGACGAACAACGTGTTGCCGGTCAGGTAGCGGCAGCCTTCGCCGGCCAAGAACACCGCGACCGGGGCGATGTCGAGGTAGGGATCTCCGACTCGGCCCATCGGATTCATCGCATCCGCGAACGCCGCGACATCCGGGTTGCTGCCGAGGGCACGCAGGAACGCCGCGCTCTTGGCGGCCGGGCAGATGGCGTTGACGCTGATGCCGTACGGCGCCCACTCCCTGGCGGCGGTGCGGGTGAGCGCGCGCAGTGCCTCTTTGGCGGCGTTGTACTCGAGGGTGCCCATATGGGCGTTAACGCCGTTGAGGCTGCAGACGTTGATGACCCGGCCCCAGCCGCGTTCCCGCATGTGCGGCAGGGCGGCTCGCATCGCCCAGAACGGCCCGTAGTAAGCGATCGCGATGCCGTCGCTGAGTTGCTGATCGGTTTTGTTCTCCACCCGGCCCATCGATCCGCCGCCCCAAGCGTTGTTCACCACGATGTCGATCGAGCCGTACGCCGAAACAGCCTGCGCGACAGCATTCTCGACTTGGTCGCGGACCGAGACGTCCACCGGGACGAACAGACCGCCGATCGCCTCGGCGACGTCCTGCCCGGTTCGGGTGTCCCGCTCGGCGACGACGACTTTCGCGCCCTCTTCGGCGAACCGGCGCGCAATCGCCTCGCCGATACCTGCTCCCCCGCCGGTGACCAGCGCGACCTTGCCCTTCATGCCGACCGTCCGTGGGCACCCGCCGCGAGCAGGTCGCGCGCCTCAGCGGAGCCGTTCAAGGCGCGGGTGGTGCGTTTGACGATCCGCCAGCCGGCAGCTGTCCGACGCAGCACGATGTGATTGGCGCCGGCCCGCCACACCCGGTAGCCGCTGTCGTCTCCGTTGTGCCGGACCAGGATCGACTCGCAGACCACGACAGCGTCGTCGCCGTCGACGTCGACGCATACCGGACCGAGGAAGTGCGCCGAACCGCCGCCGATCAGCCCTTGATGTGCCGGTGACCGCACCATGTCGGCGACGTCGGCCGAGGTTTGCATGTGCCAGCCCTCCACGTCGTACTCGCCGTCAGGGGCCCACAGCGCCGCGACCGCGTCGGCATCGCCCGCGTCGACCAGCGGTCCATAGGAGGCCAGCAGCCGGCCGATGGCCAACTCGTCCTCAACTCGGCGCAGCCGCTGTTCCAGCGCCGCGATCCGCTCCTCCGCCGTCATCGGTGATTCCTTTCCGCTGCAACAGACTCTGCATCGCGCGGTGGGCGCCCAGCACGGCTTTGCCCCGATCCGGACCGCTGCGCATGGAAACCATCTGCTCGTTGCCGCTGACAACGTGCACCGGGCCGCGGCCCAGCCATTCCAGGCCCTCGCGTGCCACGTCGGCGGGCTCGGCGACCAAGACGCCCGGCGCATCGAAATTCAGGCCGACCCGTTCCATCGCCGGCGTTCTGGTGACGCCCAGCACCAACTCGAGGACATCGACGCCGTGTTCGCGAAGCTCCAGCCAGAGGCCCTCGGCGAAGATGCGGGTGAACGCCTTGACGCCGCCGTACACCGTGTGTCGAGCGGATCCGAGGTAGCCCGCCAGCGATCCGAGCAGCACGATGCCGCCGCGGCGCCGGGAACGCATCGCCTGGCCGTAGTGGTGTACGAGCGCAAGTGGCGTCGACACGTTGAGATCGATCACGCGCTGGAATGCGGCGAGGTCCCCGTCGAGGAACTCGAAGCTGTGGGTGTTGGCGCCCGCAACCACGATCAACAGGCCGATTTCAAGTTCGGCCGTCGCCGCCGCGATCCGGGCGCAGGCATCGGCGGCACTCAGGTCGGCTTCCACGGTGCGGACGTCGACGCCGTACGGGCGGCAGTGGTCGGCGCTCTGTTGCAGTGCGTCCGCCGTGCGAGCGACCAGTACGAGGTTCAGCCCTGCCGCGGCCAGCACCCGGGCGAACTCGGCGCCAACCCCTTCCGAGCCGCCCGCGATCAGCGCCCACGGCCCGTACTTCGCCGCGTCGATCACCGAATTGACGAGCCTAGGACCGGGGCTACTTGGTGGTGGTGTGCACGATCAGCACGTCGACCTTGGCTCGACGTGACACGTTGGCCGGCACCGAACCCAACAGCCGACCGGCGATCGTGCTGAGGCCGACGTTGCCGACGACGAGCAGATCAGCGTCGACCTCTTCGGCCAGTCCGACCAGCGCGTCGACCGGTGCGCCGACAATCGAGCGCTCCTCGATGTTGGTGGCGCCTGCAGCGCTGGCCCGGTCCTTGGCCTCGCGCAGGATCGCGTAGATCGGGGCACTGCCCGACACTTTGTAACTTTCGTCCTTGAGGGCGTCGGCGGCCCGTGGGTCTTCATGCTGCGGCAAGTACGCCGTCGCGACGATCAGCTTTGCGTGGTCCCCAGTGATGCTGCCTGCCTTCTCCACCGCCCGCAGCGACGAGTCCGAGCCGTCGGTCCCTACCACCACGGTCCGATAGGCGCTCATTTACCCTCCCAGGTGTCAGTTGCTTCGCCAACCCAAGACAGTAACGCTTTGCTGCAGATAGATGGACGGATTTGGGCCACCCCGACAGGGGCAACGAGACGCCGCTCACGCTGGGAGCGACGCAATCTCGGACGTTCGTTGCGCCGGCGGGCCGGTGATTTCGGTGAAATCCGTTGATTCGCAGCGCAACTACTAGATCGGCAATGCGGCGCGTCCAGGTGCCGAATCCGCTTACGGCCGTCAAAATGGTTCGTGAGCAGGCAGTACGGGTAAGCAGCTTCACCGGAAGACCCTTACAGTGACACACATCATGGTTGCCACCACAATCCAGGAACCCAGCACCGCGGTCGTCGCGACCCAGGCGCCGCCGCGGCGATCGGGCAGGCTGCTCGACCCTCTGTGTGTCGCTGTTTTAGCCGCCATCATCGGAGCAGTCGGCGTCAGCCACCCCTCGCTCTGGTTCGACGAAAGCGCAACCATATCGGCCGCCGGCCGTTCGATACCCGAACTCTGGCGGATGCTCGGCCACATCGATGCCGTGCACGGTCTGTATTACCTGCTGATGCACGGCTGGTTCGCGATCGCCCCGGTGACCGAGTTCTGGTCGCGGGTTCCCAGCTGCGTGGCGGTCGGGATCGCGGCGGCCGGCGTCGTGGTCTTCGGGAAGCAATTCCTGCCACGGACCACCGCGGTCTGCGCGGGCATCGTCTTCGCAATCCTGCCGCGCGTGACGTGGGCGGCCGCCGAAGCGCGCTCGTATGCGTTCACCGTGCTGGCGGCGGTCTGGCTGACCGTGCTGCTGGTCACCGCCATACGGCGGAACCGATGGTGGCTGTGGCTGCTGTACTCCCTGGCCCTGACGGTCTCGATGCTGCTCAACGTCTACCTGGTCTTGCTGGTGCCGGCCTACGCGGTGATGACGCCGGTACTGCGACGCCAGAAATCGGTGATCGTGCGGTGGGCGATCACCTCGGTCGTCGCCGTCGGCGCCGTGACGCCGCTCCTGCTGTTCGCGCGCACCCAGAGTGCTCAGGTCGCCTGGATCTATCCGCTGAATTGGCACAACGTCCTCGACGTGCTGCAGCACCAGTACTTCGACAACAGCGTCCCATTCGGAATTGCGGCCGCGATCATTTTCCTCACCGCGCTGACGATTCGGCTGGCCGGACGATGGGAGTCGGTTGGCGAGACCCGACAACTGCTGATCATCTGCGCCGCATGGATCGTGGTGCCGACAGCGATCACGCTGATTTATTCGGCGATCAGCGATCCGTTCTACTACCCGCGGTACCTGTTCTTCACTACGCCGGCGATGGCGATCTTGCTCGCGATCTGCGTCGTGGCGGTGGTGCGCAAGCCGCGGTGGACCGCCGTCGTGTTGATCGCGCTCACGGCGGCCGCAGCGCCGAATTATGTACTGTCACAACGGCAGCGCTACGCCAAAGAGGGCTGGGACTACAGCGACGCCGCCGACCTGATCAGCTCGCACGCCGCGCCCGGCGACTGCCTGCTGGTCGACAACACAGTCCGCTGGCTGCCCGGGCCGGTCCGCGCGCTGCTCGCCGCGCGTCCGGCCGCCTACCGGCCTCTCGTGGACGTCGGGCGTGGTGTGCCGGCGCCCAAACGGGAATCGCTGTGGGACGGCCACGTGGCCGCCTGGCTGATCACGGGTCGGCTGTACAAATGCACCACGCTCTGGACGATCACCAACCACAACACGAGTCTGCCGAATCACCAAGTCGGCGCATCGCTCTCACCCGGGTGGAGATTCGGACGCTCACCCGCGTACCAGATACCGGATCTGGTCGGATTCCACATCGTCGAGCGGTGGCAGCTCCACCGAACCCAGGTCGTCAAATCAGTGCGCTGACAACGTTGTTCAGCGCAGTTCCCGGATAGCGCGGTATGCGGTCAGCGCGGCGACCAGGCCCACCACGGTGAACACCGCGAACAGCGCCCGGGCGGCCACCACGATCCCGCCGGGCGCGCTGTTGACCACCACGCCCGCGAGCCCCGCGCCGAACGCTCCGGAGACGAGTTCCACCGTGTTGATCGCTGCTGCGGCCGCGGCACCTTCCCGCACGTCGTCGACACACCGCATCGCCCACGCCGACAGATGTGGCCAGGCCCCGCCGAGCCCGAGCCCGGTGACCGTCAGCGCCAGCGACCACGTCACGACAATGCCCACCGAGGCATTCTCGACTTGAGTGGCCGCCGCCACGACCAGGCCGGCGGCCAGCACCAGCGGCGAGGCCACGACCACGCGCCGGATGGCCGGCTCGCTGCTCAGCGATGCACTGAGTACCTCGCCGAGGGTCCAGCCGACCGCGAGCGCGGCGCCGAGGAACCCAGCGGCGGCGGGGCCGAGATGGGCCAGTCGTTGTCCGAACAGTGGCACGTACATGTCGACCATTGCCGACGCCATCAGGACCGCGAGGCTGAGATAGATCCACTTCAACGGTCCTGCGCCAAACGTGCTGGGCGGCAACACCTTGACCACGCTTCGTCGATCGACGAGCAGGAACATGCCGATCAACACCAGGCTGAGAACGAGCAGCGCCGCGATCGCAGCGGCGTTGGCCGGGACCTGGGCGATGCTGATCGTCAGCGCCGCAGAGCCGATCAGCAGCACCGACCGCAACGGCATCTTCTGTGCCGGTGCGTCGTCATCGTGATCACCCCGGCCTGCGGGCAGCACCCCGGGAACCAGGATGGCCATCGCCGGGGTGAGTATCGCCACAGCGCCGAACGCCCAACGCCACAAACCGAATTGGGCGAAAAAACCGCCGGCGGCTGGACCTACCACCGTCGCAACGCCCCACATCGCCGCCACCAATGCGGAGGCTCTGGTCCACAGCGACGGCGGCAGCACGGCGTTGATCAGCGCGTAGCCCAGGCCGGCCAGCAGGCCTCCGGCCGCACCCTGCAACGTGCGGCCCACCAGCAACACCTCCATGTCGGGAGCCACCGCGCACACCACACTGCCGACCCCAAACACGCTCAGCCCCAACAGATATGACAGTCTTGGCCCGATCCGCGACAGGGCGGCATTGACCATGGAGGCTGTGACAACCGACCCCACCAGGTAGAGGGTGGTCACCCAGGCGTAGAGCCGTTCACCGCCGATGTCGGCGATCGCGCTCGGCAGCAGGCTGGCCGTGACGAATTCGTTGGTCGCGTACAGGGCGACGCCGCCGGCAAGCAGCGTGGATGTCCGCACATAGCGCGGACCTAGCAGCGCACGCCAGCCGTCGATGGCCTCCGCGCCGTCGGGTGAGATCACTTCAGACCGGCGGCGTCCATTCCGCGCAGTTCCTTCTTGAGATCCGAGATCTCATCGCGGAACCGGGCGGCCAACTCGAACTGCAGGTCGCGCGCCGCGGACATCATCTGCGCGGTGAGGTCTTTGATGAGGTCGGCCAATTCGGCTCTCGGCATGCTGGCGGTGTCCCGGCCCTCGTACACCCCGGCACTGACCGCCCGACCTGGTTCGCCCGGAGCCCGACGGCCTCGCGACGAGTTGCGCCCCGAGCCGCCGATCTCGATGGCATCGGAGTCGTCGGCCTCGCGGTAGACCTGGTCGAGGATGTCGGCGATCTTCTTGCGCAGCGGTTGCGGGTCGATGCCGTTGGCCTCGTTGTAGGCGACCTGCTTGGCGCGGCGCCGATCGGTCTCGTCGATCGCCTCTCTCATCGAGTCGGTGATCTTGTCGGCGTACATGTGGACCTCGCCGGACACGTTGCGGGCGGCGCGGCCGATGGTCTGGATCAGGCTGCGTGACGAGCGGAGGAAGCCCTCTTTGTCGGCGTCCAGGATCGCGACCAGCGACACCTCCGGCAGGTCCAGACCTTCGCGCAGCAGGTTGATGCCGACCAGCACGTCGTAGTCGCCCAGCCGCAGTTGGCGCAGCAACTCCACCCGACGCAATGTGTCGACCTCGGAGTGCAGGTAGCGGACCCGGATTCCCGTCTCGAGCAGGTAGTCGGTGAGGTCTTCGGCCATCTTCTTGGTCAGCGTCGTCACCAACACCCGCTCGTCGGCTTCGGTGCGCTTGCGAATCTCACCGATCAGGTCGTCGATCTGGCCTTTGGTCGGCTTGACCACGATTTTCGGGTCGACCAGCCCGGTCGGCCGAATCACCTGCTCGACGAACTCTCCGGCCGCCTGACTCAGCTCGTAGGGTCCCGGCGTCGCCGACAGGTACACCGTCTGCCCGATCCGGTCGGCGAACTCTTCCCAGGTCAGCGGCCGGTTATCGCACGCCGAGGGCAGCCGGAACCCGTACTCGACGAGGTTGCGCTTGCGGGACATGTCGCCCTCGTACATGCCGCCGATCTGCGGCACCGTCACGTGCGACTCGTCGATCACCATCAGGAAGTCTTCGGGGAAGTAGTCGATCAGCGTCGCGGGCGGAGAGCCAGGCCCGCGGTCGTCGATGTGTCGCGAATAGTTCTCGATGCCGGAGCAGAAGCCGACCTGGCGCATCATCTCGATGTCGTAGTTGGTCCGCATCCGCAGCCGCTGAGCCTCCAGCAGTTTGCCCTGACCCTCCAGCTCAGCGAGCCGCTCCTCGAGTTCCTTTTCGATGGTCGAGATGGCGTGGGCCATTCGCTCCGGTCCGGCGACGTAATGCGTCGCCGGGAAGACGCGCAGCGAGTCGACCTTGCGGACGACGTCTCCGGTCAGCGGATGCATGTAATACAGCGCTTCGATCTCGTCGCCGAAGTACTCGATGCGGACGGCCAGTTCTTCGTAGGACGGGATGATCTCGACGGTGTCGCCGCGCACCCGGAATGTGCCGCGGGTGAACGAGACGTCGTTGCGGGTGTACTGGACGTCGACCAGCAGCCGCAGAAGTCCGTCGCGGGGCACCTCGGAGCCCACCTGCAGTTCGACCGAGCGGTCCAGGTAGGACTGCGGCGTGCCCAGGCCGTAGATGCACGAGACCGATGCCACCACCACCACGTCGCGGCGCGACAACAGCGACGATGTCGCGGAGTGCCGCAACCGCTCCACGTCGTCGTTGATCGAGCTGTCCTTCTCGATATAGGTGTCGGTCTGCGAAATGTACGCCTCAGGCTGGTAATAGTCGTAGTACGAGACGAAGTACTCAACTGAGTTGTGCGGCAACATCTCTCGCAACTCGTTGGCAAGCTGTGCGGCCAGTGTCTTGTTGGGCGCCATCACCAGCGTCGGCCGCTGCAGCCGCTCGATCAGCCACGCGGTGGTGGCCGACTTTCCCGTACCGGTGGCGCCCAGCAGCACCACGTCGCGCTCCCCCGCCCGGATCCGGCGTTCCAGCTCCTCGATCGCGGCCGGTTGGTCGCCCGCCGGCGCGTGCGGGCTGACGACTTCGAAGTTGCCGCCGGCACGCACCATGTCCTCGACAGGGCGGTATTCGGAGTGCGCAACCACTGGATGTTCGGTGGCAAATGCCATGTCACCAGAGTAGAGCCCGGCACTGACAACCGCTTTGGGTCAGCTGTGCTGACTGCTCCACACTCGGGTGCCGGGATTGCATTGGATGAGGTGGCCGTCCTCGGATTTCGACATGGCGAATACCGGGGTGTCGGTGCACGAGGTGCCGACCGGGTGGACGCCGGTGGTCGCCGGCGCTTTGTCCCAGGTGTTGGCCTCGCAGACCACCTGCTCGTTGGCGGTGGAGTCGAAGCCGAGTTTGTCGATGTCGGTGCAGGACCCACCCAGCACCGCGGGCGACGGGGCTCCGACCGGCGTCGCAGTGGTGTTGGCCGCCTGCGCCGCATCGGCCACCGTGACCCCCGGCGGGACTGCGCCGGTCCGCGATGCCACCACCGGCACCCGCAGCGTTGCCCCCTGCGAACCGCACTCGTTGCTCTGAACCGTCTGGGTCTGCACGCCCAGCAGCGTGCCGTCCGGCTCCGGCGTCAACGACCACACCACCGTCTCGGACTGGTTGACCGTCGGCGCTCCGCGGGTCTTGCTGCACTGCGCCTGCAACTGTCTGGGCTCGGACTGCCAATGGCCGTCGACGAAGTGCAGCACACCGGTGTTGGCGCTGCCGGTCGTCCTCGTCAGCTGATGATTGGTGTCGTCCAGCTTGGTACCGGTCGCCGCGCAGCCCGACGCGGTGCACGCCGAGGAAAACGCCCACCACGTGGTATCTCCGCCGTTGTTGCGGATCACGCCGTTGGATGTCTGCTTCGCCCGGTCATAGTCGAGCCGGTAGCTGCCGTTGAGTGGCGGCGCGGCCAGCGCGGACGCTGACGACGGCGTCGGTGTCGCATGCACCCTCGGCGGCGACGCGAGATTCGCTTGCGGCTGGTCGTCCCACGAGAAGAACGAGATCGCCCATGTCACGGTCAGCGACAGCAGCGCTAGGACCATCGCGACCGCGATGCCGGTCTTCAGGGTCAACTTGCGCTTGGCGATCGTGACGCCGGTGTCCCGGATCAGCGCCCGCGCGCGGGCAGCCGGCGCAGAGGCATGCAGAGGGTCGCTGAACGCCGCGGCGAAGTGCCGGCAGCGGTCGAACCGGTCGGCGGGGTCTTTCGCGAGGGCTTTGAAGAACACCTCGTCGAGTTCGGCCAGATCGGGGCGGTAGTCGCTGAGCCTGGGTAGTTCGGCGTGCAGGTGTTGCCCGATCACCGCGACCGGGTTGGAGTTGCGGTACGGCGGGGCGCCGGTGAGCAGATGAAAGGCCGATGCGGCGAGCGCGTATTGGTCGGCACGGCCGTCCATGTTCGAACCGACGAGTTGCTCGGGCGCGGCGTAAGCGACGGTGCCGACCGCGACGTTGGTCTCGGTGATGCCGCTGATGTCGGCCAGCTGACGCGCAACACCGAAGTCCGCCAACAGGATTCGACGATCATCCTCATCAGGATGGGTGAGCAGGATGTTGGCGGGCTTGACGTCGCGGTGCAGCAGACCGCGGGCATGGGCGTAGTCGAGCGCCCCGGCGACCGCGGTGACGATGGCCGACACGTCCTGCTCCGACATCCCGCCGCGGAAGCGCTCGCGCATCAGGCGGGCAGCGTCGGTGCCCTCGACGTAGTCCATGGCGATCCAGAGGTGGCCGTCGAACTCCCCGCGGTCATGTACCGCGACGATGTGTGGATGCCACAGCGTGGCGGCCAGGTCGGCTTCGCGGTTGAATCGCTCGCGGAATTCGGGGTCGGCGGTGGTCCCCTCGCTCAGCACCTTGAGCGCATCGCGGCGTGGCAATCGGGGGTGCTTGGCGAGGTAGACATCGGCCATCCCGCCTGAGCCCAGCGGACGCAGGATGGTGTAGCCGGCGAAAGCGGTCGGGGAACTGAGCGCGCCGCCCGATTCCTCGGCCTTGCCGGGCAGACCAGTCTTCGCAGGCTCCCGGCTGGGCTGCGATCCGATCAGCGGCACCCGGGTCAGTAGTCGGGTGATCGCCAGATGCGGAAGCGACTCGTAGCCCCGCTGCAGCAGGCTGCGGGGGCGAGAGGGCTGCACCGAATGCGCGGGCGGCCCTGACTGGGCGTCCCAGCGCTGTGTCGCTCTGGTCGCCTCGTCCATCGAGTCCATCCCCCTCACATCAATTCGTTGGCGGCGCCGTGAACACTCGGCGCGCGCCTAAACGCTTGAATTACTTGCAGGCTGGCGGTTTTCGCAAATCCCGCGCGCAGCCGCCATCCCACCATTGGCATACCGTTCGCAATCATGCCGCCAGACGCAGTGATCTCCAGTTGTGCCGCTTATGAATGCGCTGTGAATCGGGGTGTCGGCGCTGTTCGCGGCAAGATACAGCCGAATCACAGTGCGCCATGTGGGAATCCCGTCGACGCAGCGTCGATACTGGAGTGGTGAGTCGACCAGCCCCGCCCCTACTGACCATTTGGCACGACGGTTCGGAACGAACCTTCGCGCCAGGTCAGGATGTCGTCGTCGGGCGTGATCTGCGTGCTGACATCCGCATCGCTGATTACCGGATTTCCCGCGCGCACCTGATCCTGCGCTTCGAGCAGGGCAAGTGGGTGGCGATCGACAACGGCTCAGTGAACGGGACCTTCGTCAACGGTTACCGCAGTCCGGTCGTCGACATCCACGACGGGCAGAGCATCAATGTCGGCAATGCCGGCGGCCCGCGGCTGACGTTCGAGGTCGGGCCGCGCCGCGGCCATGGCGGTCAGCCGCCCGGACGCGCGACCGCACCCGATGGGCAATCGACCACGTCGTGGTCTACGGCCGCACCGCCTGATCCGCCGGCCGCGAAACTGCCGCGCGGGGGTCCCCGACCGCCGATGCCGCCACCCGTTCCGCCCCGGCGGACCGCTGCGCCGGTCCGGCCGCCGCAGTCCCCATCGGACTATCCGACCAACGTGCAGAACCCCCGGCCGACGGCCGGACCGCCGTCGACAGAGACCACGGTGGTCAAGGCTCCGTCGCCGCCGCCGTTTAGCCACGTCCCGCCGACCGAGGCCACCATGCTCGACGTGCGTTCGGGCCAAGGCGACGCGGCGAATTTTGCGACCAGGTTCGTCAAACGGCTGGCGCCGCGGTCGACACCGTCCTCCAAACCGGCTGGGTCGGTGACGATCGGCCGCGCGACCGACAATGACATCGTGATCCCCGACGTGCTGGCGTCGCGCTATCACGCAACGCTGACCCTGACGCCGCTCGGCACCGAGATCCGCGACACCAGTGTCAATGGGACGTTCGTCAACGGCACCCGGGTCGGATCGGCGATCCTGAGCGACGGCGACGTGGTCACCATCGGCAACATCGACCTGGTCAACAACGGCGGTCTGTTGGTCCGCCGCAGCGAGACCGAGGCCGCGACACGCACCGGCGGTCTCGAGGTGCGCAGCGTGCAATACACGGTCGAGAACGGCAAACAACTCCTCAGCGACATCTCCTTGACCGCGCGTCCGGGAACGCTGACCGCCGTGATCGGTGGGTCGGGTGCCGGCAAGAGCACGCTGGCCCGGCTGATCGCCGGCTACACAACGCCCACCGCGGGCTCGGTGACGTTCGAGGGGCACGACATCCATTCCGAATATGCGTCGCTGCGTAGCCGGATCGGGATGGTCCCCCAGGACGACGTGGTGCACCGGCAGCTGACGGTCAATCAGGCGCTGAGCTATGCCGCCGAACTGCGGCTGCCGCCTGACACCAGCAAGGGTGACCGCACCAAGGTCGTCAACCAGGTTCTGCAGGAACTCGATCTGGCCAAGCACGCCGACACCCGCGTCGACAAGCTCTCCGGCGGGCAGCGCAAACGCGCATCGGTGGCTCTCGAGCTGCTGACCGGGCCATCGCTGTTGATCCTCGACGAACCGACCTCGGGCCTGGACCCGGCACTGGACCTCCAGGTCATGTCGATGCTGCGACAACTCGCCGACGCCGGTCGCGTGGTGCTGGTGGTCACGCACTCGCTGTCCTACCTCGACGTCTGCGACCAGGTGCTGCTCGTCGCGCCCGGCGGCAAGACCGCCTACTGCGGGCCGCCGGACGGCATCGGCGACGTGATGGGCACGACCAACTGGGCCAAGATCTTCAGCCAGGTCGGCGCCGACCCCGAAGAAGCCAACCGCCGGTTCCGGGAGCGCGAACAGCAGCAACCTACGCCGCAGGAAGGCAAGCCGGCCGACCTGGGCGAACCCGTGCACACCAGCGTGCGCCGGCAGATCTCGACGATCGCGCGTCGACAGGTCCGCCTTGTCATCGCCGACCGCGCGTATTTCATCTTCCTGGCATTGCTGCCGTTCGTCCTGGGCGCACTGTCGCTGACGGTGCCGGGCAGCACCGGATTTCAGACTCCCGGCCCGAACGCCGCGACGCCCGACGAGGCCGCCCAAATACTGGCCTTGCTGATGCCTGCTGCCGCCTTCATGGGTACCGCGCTCACCATTCGCGACCTGGTCGGCGAGCGTCCCATCTTCCAGCGTGAGCAGGCGGTCGGCCTGTCCACCACGGCCTACCTACTGGCCAAGACGCTGGTGTTCTGCGGGTTCGCGATCCTGCAGGCGGGGCTCATCACCGCGATCGTGGTGATCGGTAAAGGCGCGCCCGCCCACGGCGCGGTGCTGCTCGGCCACTCCACCGCGGCGGCCACCGCTGAGCTGTTCATCACCGTCGCCGCGACCTGCGTTGCCTCGGCGGTCCTCGGACTGGTGATGTCGTCGCTGGTGCGTTCCGGCGAGCAGATCATGCCGCTGTTCGTGGTCGCCGTGATGGCCCAGTTGGTGTTGTGCGGCGGCATGGTGCCGGTGACCGGCCGGCTCGGCCTGGACCAGCTGTCCTGGGTGATGCCAGCGCGGTGGGGCTACGCGGCGGCGGCATCGACCGTCGACATCCGGCACCTGGTTCCGCCCACGATGCTGCCGCAGGACCAGTTCTGGCAGCACACCAAGCACTTCTGGCTGCTCGACATGGGCATGCTGGCTGGGCTCGCCGTGATCTACGCCTGCTTCGTCCGCTGGAAAATCCGGCTCCGGCGCTGACCTGACGCCATGCACCCACCCAAACACGAGACGTTCGACGTACGCGCCCGCACCAACACCGATCCCAAGGGCATCGTGCGAGCCGTCGACGAGTACGTCGTACAGCCGTGGGGTCTTTACTTGGCGCGTCCTACCCCTGGCCGCGCGCAGTTTCACTACCTGGAGTCGTGGTTGCTACCGTCAATGGGATTGCGGGCGACGGTCTTTCACTTCAATCCCGGTCACGAGCGCGACCAGGACTACTACCTCGACGTCGGCGAGTACACGCCCGCTCCGGACGAGTGGAGCTCCGAAGACCACTACCTCGATCTCGTGATCCGCACCGGCGCCGGAGTGGATCTCACCGACGTCGACGAACTGCTGGAGGCGGTGCGGCACGGCTTGCTGACGCCCGAGGTCGGCGAATTGGCAATCCGCCGAGCCGCTTCCGCCATCGACGGTCTATCCCGTCACGGCTACGACCTCAACGCATGGCTGGCCGCCGAGGGCATGCAGCTCGACTGGCGCTAGGTCAGACGGCAAGTAGGCGGTCGAAGAACTCGCGGTAGTGCATCAAGGCCATCCGCAGGTCTTCAGTTGAAGCTTCCTGGCCTTGCGACCACTGTCCTTCCAGACGTGACCGTGCCTCGGCGAATCCTGTCGTGAGCTGCTCGACCACATCGGAAACCAAGTGGTCCGCCTTTTGGACGCAGTCCTTGGGATCGTCGACGAAAGCAGCCTGAACACCGGCCCACCTGGCCCGCAGATCCGCCAGATCGTCGCCGGCGAAAAGCATCTCCGCGGTTGACGATTCGTGTTCCGACGGCTTGGCCGCGACAACATCGGTCGCGAGTTCCGGCTCGCGGGCATCCGCGATGTTCTCGTCTTCGACTCTGGGGTCTTCGACTCTGGGGTCTTCGGCGACGGGTGCTGCCACCTCGTCGGTGGCCTCGTCGACTGTGCGTTGTTCGTGGGTGGTCATGCGCTTGCCTCCTGTGATGCTTCGTTGTCGGTCGGGGTTTCCAGCAACTTCTCGAACAGCGCGCGGTAGTGCACGAACGCCTCCCGCTGTTGCTCGGTGTCGGCATGCTGCTCCGAGGCGTGGATACCGTGCGCCGCCCGGTAGTTGTCCACGATCTGCGGATGGTCGACGGAGATGTCGTCGGCCCGGCGGTCGAAATCGTCGACGGGATAACCCCGCTGGCGCATCACCTCTGTCACCAAGCTGTCGGCGACACCGACGGCCGTCGCCGGGTTGTCCACGAACCCGGCCTGCACCTCGTGCCAGCGGGCGGTGAAGTCCGACAGTGCCGACGGCTCGAGAGGAATGATGTCGAGTTTGTCCCGCTTGCGTTCCCGCGTCGTGAGTTCTCGTACGGCACCTTTCTCGCTTCCGGTCTCGTCGACCACCCGCTCGTACTCACTGCCGTAGTGCTGTTTGAGCCGCTTCGTTTTCGTGCGAAAGCCGACCATGCTTATTGCGACAACCGCAGCCACAACCACCACAACGGCTATGGCCGCAATCAAGATCCATTCCCAGATGGGCATCGGGCACTCCTTTCAACGTGTGTCGAATAACCCGCGCGCCGACAAAGCAAACGCTTATTTGTGATGTGCGGCATAAGTTCACCGAATGACGGATTGCAGCGGTCAGAAGTAGTGGCGACGGCCGCCGATGGCGCGTCCGGTACTGCCCAGGATCGCCAGAATTGCGCCGACGACAAGAGCGATGATGCCCAGAGTCCACAGGATGGAGATCTTGAGCAGAAATCCCGCGATCAGTAGGACGATGCCGAGAACGATCATGATTGAGTCCCTTCCTCAGATGGTGGTCGACCAATGTCTGGACGGCCGACCTGGGACCAGTCGACCACCCGAAAGGGGGGTACAACTACACCCCTAGGGAGGTAATGTCCGTCGGGTGTCACACCCATCTCGCGCGCCGATCACGGTCGCGCTCGTCGACGACTACGACGTCGTCGTCAAAGGGGTGGCAAACATGCTGGACCCGTACCGCGACCGGATCGTGATAGCGGAACTCGATTCCAGCGTGGCCGTAAAAGACGACGTCGACATCGTCCTGTACGACTCATTCGCCCAACCCGAATCCGATCACGAAGAGATCCGGGTGCTCGTCGCTAACCCTCGTGCACACCGAGTTGTGGTCTACACCTGGAACTTTCATCCAGACCTCGTCCAAAGCGCGCGAGACCACGGCGCGCACGGGTATCTGTCGAAGACCCTGCCCGCACGAGAATTGGTCGCGGCGCTAGAGGCTGTGCATTCCGGTGAAGTGGTTGTCAGCGATGTCGCGGCGCGTGCACGCAGCGCACCCGGACTCGACTGGCCCGGCCGCGGCGAAGGGCTCAGCGAGCGCGAGGCGGAGATCTTGGCGCTGATCACCCAGGGCATGAGTAACGCCGACGTCGCGCGCTTGACGTACCTGAGTCCCAACACGGTGAAGTCGTACATCCGCACCATCTATCGCAAGCTCTGCGTGAGCAGTCGCACCCAGGCCGTGCTGTGGGGCGTCAACCACGGGTTCACCCCCGATCACCACCGTATTGAGCACTGGCGCGACCCTGCTGCTCGGTGATCACAGGCAATCGGCAGTTTCTCGCGCACCGGCAGGCGGGTACGGGGCCCGTATGGCGTTACAGAACCGGCGGACGCGGCTGTCCGGACGGGGCCCCGAGCCCCGCGCACGACAGTCGCGAGGACGCAGAGGAGGCAAGAGCGGGCCGCAATTCGTGATCCAGCATCACGCGGCGCGCAGCGACCACTACGAGTTTCGCTTGGAGATCGACGGCGTCCTGGTCACGTGGGCTATCCCCCGCGGCCCGTCGGTCAGCCCGCAGGACCGGCGAATGGCCCGCCGCACCGAGGACCACCCGATCGACGACGCGGAATTCGACGGCAGCGTGATCGTCTGGGACCAGGGCACCTACGCCAACCGGACCGAGTACGACATGACCAAATGCCTTGGCCGCGGCCATCTGTCATTTCGCCTCGACGGCGACAAGCTGCACGGAGGCTATGCGCTGACCCGGGTCCGCGAGGGCGACGACGAGACATGGTTGCTGGTCAGGCGTCGCGACGACGGTGTCGCCTCTACTGCCTCGTCGTAACCGATTCGTCGGGGCTGGTGCCGCAGCGTAATCTCTGCGCTCATGAGCGCCACCCCCTACCTAGCGGTTGCCGCCGCAATGGCCGCCGCAGCCGGCATGCAATTGGCTCCGGCCGTCGCGCGAGCCGACCTGCACAACATCACCTACGTCGCGCGGGTCGACGGGTTGGCACCCGGTACCACGGCAACCTTCATCACCGGCGACAAACAGACCAACATGGCTCCGCTGGGCGTCATGACCGGCAACGCATTCGAAGCCGACGCGGTGCTGGCCGATCCGCACCAGGCGGGCATGCAAGTGTCGGTCAAGTGGCCGTATTCGGCCAATGTGCACTGCGAGATCGACGTCGACCACAATGTGCTCATCCAGGTCGACCAAGTGGTCCGACCGGTTCCGGGGAGCACTGACCCGATGAACGGCGTCCTGCCATGCGGTGCGACGCTACCTAATCCGTAGGGCGCCAACCAGATACGTCGGCCCAATTCCACGCCCGAACATAAGCATCGGAGAACCACGGTTCCTTCGCGGAAACGTAAGCCTCAACACTTCCGCCGGACGTCTGCTGAACTTGACGCTTGACAGCCAGATACTCCTCTTGCACAACGGGATTGGCCGTCAGCCAGTCGACGAAGAGTAGGGCGAACTGCTGGTTGGGCCAGCCGTCGACACGCAGGTGAACGTTTGTCGGCCGCCCGGGATCAGCCGAACAGTGAAGTCGTTTGTGCCACAACGATGCATCATCCGTGCCGTCGAATTGCGCGACGGTGCTGCGGGCATTCGGCTTGCTCTCGTCAGTGGTGATCGACCTGTGCACGTATCCGGCGCTGGTCAATGCCGCGGCTACCTCGTCGGCGACGTCGAGCGACGCGACCGTCACCTGGACGTCGATGACGTCTTTGCCATCCATCCCCGGTACTGCGGTCGATCCGATGTGGTCGATGCGAACAGCCCGATGCCCGCAGGCCGTGTTCAGTCGTGCCGCGATACGGCGCGCCTGATCCGGCCAGGTCGGGTCGTAGGGCACCAGGGCAAGATGCGAGCGGGCCGGCTCGCCGGCATCGAGATTGTGCTCGAAGGGCAGGATGCGCTGGGTCCACAGCGCGCGCGCCTGCTCGACCAATTCAGCTGCGCCGCCTGAGTTGTCGAGCCAGACGTCGGCGACCACGCGACGCTGTTCCTCGGTGGCCTGCGCGGCGATCCTCGCCCGTGCATCCTCATCGGTGAAGCCACGGTGTTCGATCAGCCGTTTGACCCTGAGGTCTTCGTCGGCGTTAACGATCACCACCAACGGGAACATCGGCGCCATACCGGATTCCACGAGAAGTGGAATGTCTTCCACGACCACGTCGTCAGTACCGGCTGCGGCGATCAGCTCTGACCGGCGGTGCGCGACCAGCGGATGCACGATGCCGTTCAGCGTGTGCCGCTTCTCGTCGTCGCTGAAGGCGATCGCGGCCAATGCGGGCCGGTTGAGCGAACCGTCTTCGGACAGAATCCCCTCGCCGAATGCCTCGACGAGCTTCGCCAGGCCCTCGGTGCCCGGCTCGACGACTTCGCGGGAGATCACGTCACCGTCGACGACGACACCGCCGAGCTCGTTGAATGTCGTGGACACGGTCGACTTTCCGGCACCGATACCGCCGGACAGGCCTATACGCAACACCGCACCAGTGTGTCAGGACGTCGGAACGACGAACGCCCCGGACTCTTCCGAGCCGGGGCGTTCGTTCGTGATTGATCTTTTAGGCGCTGCCCGCGAGCTTCTCACGGAGAGCGGCGAGCTGGGCGTCGCTGGCCAGCGAACCGCCGCTCGGCTGTTCGTCACCTGACGAGGCCCCGTTGCCCTGCGGACGCGCGGCAGCCTCGGCCTCGGCCTCGGCGAAGCGCTCCATCTGGGCGGTGTGCATCTTGTGCCGACGCTCGGCCTCGGCGTAGCGGGCCTCCCACTCGGTGCGCTGCGTGTCGAAACCTTCGAGCCACTCGTTGGTTTCGGCGTCGAAGCCCTCGGGGAAGATGTAGTTGCCCTGGTCGTCGTAGCTGTCGGCCATGCCGTACTTGGCGGGGTCGAACTCTTCGGTGTAGTCCTCGTTGGCCTGCTTGAGGCTCAGCGAGATCCGGCGACGCTCCAGGTCGATGTCGATGACCTTGACCATCGCGTCGTCACCGACAGCGACAACCTGGTCGGGCACCTCGACGTGGCGCTCGGCCAACTCGGAGATGTGCACCAGACCTTCAATGCCCTCTTCGACACGGACGAACGCGCCGAACGGCACCAGCTTGGTGACCTTGCCCGGCACGATCTGACCGATCGCGTGGGTACGGGCGAAGTGCCGCCACGGGTCTTCCTGAGTCGCCTTGAGCGACAACGAAACCCGCTCGCGGTCCATGTCGACGTCGAGGACCTCGACGGTGACCTCATCGCCGACCTGCACGACCTCGGACGGGTGGTCGATGTGCTTCCAGGACAGCTCGGAGACATGCACCAGGCCGTCCACCCCGCCCAGATCGACGAACGCGCCGAAGTTGACGATGGAGGAGACGACACCCTTGCGGATGGCGCCCTTCTGCAGTTGGTTGAGGAACTCGCTGCGCACCTCGGACTGGGTCTGCTCCAGCCAGGCGCGGCGCGACAGCACCACGTTGTTGCGGTTCTTGTCGAGCTCGATGATCTTGGCCTCGATCTCCTTGCCGATGTACGGCTGCAGATCGCGGACACGTCGCATCTCGACCAGCGAAGCGGGCAGGAAGCCACGCAGCCCGATGTCGAGGATCAGACCACCCTTGACGACCTCGATGACGGTGCCCTTGACGGCCTCGTCCTTCTCCTTGAGAGCCTCGATGGTGCCCCAGGCGCGCTCGTACTGCGCACGCTTCTTGGACAGGATCAGGCGGCCTTCTTTGTCCTCTTTGGTGAGAACCAGGGCTTCGACTTCATCGCCCACGGAAACGACCTCGTTAGGGTCGACATCGTGCTTGATGGACAGCTCGCGGGAGGGAATGACGCCTTCGGTCTTGTAACCGATGTCGAGCAGGACCTCGTCCCGGTCAACCTTGACGATGGTCCCTTCGACGATGTCGCCATCGTTGAAGTACTTGATTGTTTTGTCGATGGCGGCGAGAAAATCCTCAGCCGAGCCGATATCGTTGACGGCTACTTGCGGCGAGGTGACGGTGGGACTCGGCATATTGTTGGGTTGCTCCGGACAAGTTGAGGTAGTAGGGACGTACAGACGTACGCGTCGAGGCTACTCGACTGTGTACACGCTGGCCAAACCCGCTCTTGCGCGTCGTCGAAAACGCGCCGAGACCCGAGCCGTCAGAACGCGGTAATCAAAGCCACTCCGCCGACCATCAGAACGCCACCCAGCACTCTGCCGAGGCTGATCGGGTGGGGATGGACACGAAGCCAACCGAAGTGGTCGATCAGCAGCGACATGATGAGCGCCGCAGTCACCGTGAGCCCCATAAACGTGCCGGCTCCGACCTTGTGTACCAAGGTCAGGCCCGCGTAGACCTGGACAGCTCCGACGAGACCGCCGACGACAGCCCACCAAGGCATGGACGTGGCGTCATGCAGGCTGGGTAGCGGTTTCCACCTGACGAGGAATACCGCGACGAAGAAAACCGCGACCACCGCAGCCGAAATCGCCGACGCCAGCCATGGGTTGAGCATGTGCTTGTAGAGCTGGCTGTTCATCGCGGCTCCGCAGGTCTGCAGCGCACCGCCGAGGATGATGAAGGGAATCATCCAGGTTGCATTCATGGGACGCCTTCCTCGATACCGTGTGGCGCTTACCCATCGACACGCGAACTCAGACAGCAATGTGTGGTCGGAAGTGCGCTGAGCCGTACCTAGTGCGCGGCGGTGTCCCAGCTCGGGCCGTAGCCCATCGACACCTCCAGCGGCACGTCGAGCGGATACGCGCCGCCCATCTTGTCGCGCACCAGCTCCTCGAGCTGCTCCCGTTCGCCGGACGCGACCTCGAACAGAAGCTCGTCGTGCACCTGGAGCAGCATTCGCGACGTCAGCCCGGATGCCGTGAGGGCCTTGTCGACCTCGATCATCGCCACCTTGATGATGTCGGCCGCACTTCCCTGGATCGGCGCGTTGAGCGCTGCCCGCTCGGCGGATTCGCGCACCTGCCGATTGCTGCTGTCCAGCTCGGGCAGGTAGCGGCGGCGACCCAGCACCGTCGACGTGTAGCCGTCTTTGCGGGCCAGCTCGACCACGTTCAGCAGGTAGTCACGCACACCACCGAACCGGGCGAAGTACTGGTCCATCTGGACCTTGGCCTCTTCGGTGGAGATCTTCAGCTGGGCAGCCAGGCCGTAGGCGCTCAGACCGTAGGCCAGCCCGTAGGACATTGCCTTGACCCGGCGCCGCAGTTCGCCGGTGACCTCGTCGATGGGCACCCCGAACGCCCGGGACGCCACAAACGAGTGCAGGTCTTCGCCGGTGTTGAAGGCTTCGATCAGGCCGTCGTCGCGCGAGAGATGCGCCATGATCCGCATTTCGATCTGGCTGTAGTCGGCGGTCATCAACTCGGTGTAGCCACGACCGACAACAAAAGCGTCGCGGATCTGCCGGCCGGCGTCGGTGCGAATCGGAATGTTCTGCAGATTGGGGTCGGTGGACGACAGCCGCCCGGTCGCCGCAATCGTCTGGTTGAAGGTGGTGTGGATACGGCCATCGCCGGCAACCGAATTCAGCAACCCGTCAACGGTCACCTTCAGTCGGGTGACGTCGCGGTGTGCGAGCAGATGCTGCAGAAACGGATGACCGGTCTTGTCGAACAGCGTCTGCAACGCATCCGCGTCGGTGGTGTAACCGGTCTTGGTCCGCTTGGTTTTCGGCATCTCCAGTTCGTCGAACAGCACCACCTGTAGCTGTTTCGGGGAGCCGAGGTTGATCTGCTTGCCGATCACCGCATAGGCCGCTTCGGCGGCGTCACGGATCTGGTCGCCGAATTGGCTTTGCAGCGAACTCAATTGGTCCAGGTCGACGGCGATACCCACGGCTTCCATGCCGGCCAACACCCGTTGCACCGGCAGTTCCATCTCCGCCAGCAGCGACGTGGAGTCGATGCGCGCCAGTTCGGCGTCCAGCGCGTCGGCGAGGTCGACCACCGCACGGGCCCGCAGCACCGCGGTCTGCACGGCTTGCTCGTCGGTACCGTCGCTGTCATCGAGAAGTGAAAGTTGTTGCTGCTCTGATGTTTCCGCACGAAGCTCGCGACGCAGGTAACGCAGTGACAGGTCGTCCAAAGTGAAGCTGCGTTGCCCGGGGCGGACCAGGTAGGCGGCTAGCGCGGTGTCGGAGCTGACCCCGTCGAGCGTCCAGCCGCGTCCTGTGACGTCGTGGATGGCCAACTTGGCCTCGTGCAAGGCCTTCGGCTGCTGAGGGTCGGCCAGCCATGCCGCCAGCGCCGAATCATCCTCGGGCGTCAACGTTGTGGTGTCGATGAAGGCGCCTTCGCCGTCGGCAGCGGCGATCGCCAACGCGGTCGCGTCGCCGCCGTAGGGCAGGTGCGTCCCGACCACCGCGAGCCCTGCGCGGCGTCCGTCGGTGACGTGCTCGGTCAGCCACTGCCCGACCGTGCCGGGTTGCAGCGCTCCCCCGCGAACGTCGAAGCCCTCGTCGACCTCGGGCTCGACGGCGGCAAGCGTGTCGAACAGCCGATCGCGCAGGACGCGGAACTCCAGCGAGTCGAACAACTGGTGAATCTGGTCGCGATCCCACGGCAGCATCCGCAGCGTGTCCGGTGTCTGCGCCAGCGGCACGTCACGGACCAGTTCGGTCAGCTCTCGATTGCGGATCACGCCGGCGAGATTGGCCCGTAATGCATCGCCGACCTTGCCGCGCACCGAGTCGACGCCGTCAACCAGCGCCTGCAGGGAGCCGTACTCGCTGATCCATTTCGTCGCCGTCTTCTCACCCACGCCGGGAATCCCGGGCAGGTTGTCGCTCGGGTCACCGCGCAGCGCAGCGAAGTCGGGATACTGCGCAGGCGTCAGGCCATACTTCTCCTCGACGGCCGCCGGGGTGAAGCGGGTCAGCTCGCTGACGCCTTTGCGCGGATACAGGACGGTCACGTCGTCGTTGACCAACTGCAGCGCATCGCGGTCCCCGGTCACGACCAGCACTCGGTAGCCCTCGGCGTCAGCCTGGGTCGCCAGCGTCGCAATCAAGTCGTCGGCCTCGAAGCCTGCCTCGGCGAGAACCGTAATGCCCAGCGCCGCAAGGACTTCCTTGGTGACGTCGATCTGCCCGCGAAACTCGTCCGGGGTGGCTGACCGGTTGGCCTTGTATTCCGGATACCGCTCGGCGCGGAAGGTCTGCCGTGATACGTCGAAGGCCGCCGCGATGTGACTGGGCGACTCGTCACGCAGCAGGTTGATCAGCATGGCGGTGAACCCGTAGACCGCGTTGGTGGTCAGGCCACCCTGTGTTTTGAAGTTCTCCGCCGGCAACGCGTAGAAAGCTCGATACGCCAGCGAATTGCCGTCCAGCAGCATCAACGTCGGCTTGTCGTCGCCGGCCTCACCGGCGTCCGCCTTCTTGGTTGCCGTCTTCGCTGGGCTCACGGCCTCAACTCTAGGCACTGGGTCCGACCCGAATACCGGCGATGCCAGCCGCTGCCAAACTGCAACACGTTTCAGTTTCGCCGTCGGGCTGGGTAGGCTGGCCCGGTGCCAGAGGTCACTAGTCCAGAACCGGCAATCGATGGGTGGTTCGCCACCGATGACGCCGAAAAGCCCCACCTGATCGGCAGTAAGTGCCCGACGTGCGGCACCTACGTCTTCCCGCCGCGCGAGAACAACTGCCCCAACCCCGCCTGCGATAGCGACACGCTAGAGCCCGTCGCGTTGTCGCGTCGCGGCAAGCTGTGGAGCTACACCGAGAACCGGTACCCGCCGCCCGCGCCCTACCCCGCCCCGGATCCCTTCGAGCCGTTCGCCATCGCCGCGGTGGAGTTGGCCGACGAGGGAATCATCGTGTTGGGCAAGGTAGTCGAGGGCACTCTCGCCGCTGACCTGAAAGTCGGCATGGAGATGGAGCTGGCCACCATGACCTTGTTCACCGACGCGGACGGCATCGAACGCATCGTGCACGCGTGGAGGATCGCCTCCGCCGGCGACGATGCAGAGCGCAGCGATGAAGAGGAGCGGCGCAAATGACGACGAGTGCTCCCGACCCGCTCTACGTCCTTGGCGCCGGCATGCACCCGTGGGGCAAATGGGGCCGTGACTTCACCGAATACGGCGTCGTCGCTGCCCGTGCCGCGCTGGCCGAAGCAGGACTGGACTGGCGCCAGATCCAGCTGGTCGCCGGTGCTGACACCATTCGCAACGGCTACCCCGGCTTCATCGCCGGGTCGACGTTCGCGCAGAAGCTCGGCTGGAACGGTGTCCCGGTCAGCTCCAGCTATGCGGCATGCGCCAGCGGATCGCAGGCCCTGCAGAGCGCGCGCGCCCACATTCTGGCCGGTTTCTGCGACGTCGCCCTGGTCATCGGCGCCGACACCACTCCGAAGGGGGCGTTCGCACCGGTCGGCGGCGAACGCAAGAACGACCCGGACTGGCAGCGGTTCCACCTGATCGGTGCGATGAACCCGGTGTATTTCGCGCTGCTCGCGCGTCGGCGAATGGACCTGTACGGGGCGACGTCGGAGGACTTCGCTCAGGTGAAGGTCAAGAACTCTCAGCACGGCCTGCAGAACCCGAATGCGCGCTACCGCAAGGAATCGTCGGTCGAGGACGTGCTGGCCAGCCCAGTGGTCAGCGACCCGCTGCGGCAGCTCGACATCTGCGCCACGTCTGACGGCGCAGCCGCGCTGATCGTGGCCAGCGCGGACTTCACCCGCAAGCACCTCGGCTCACTCGACGGCGTGCCGTCAGTCCGGGCGGTGAGCACGGTGACTCCGCAGTACCCGCAGCACCTTCCCGAATTGCCCGATATCGCAACGGATTCCACCGCTGTCGCAGCGGCGCCGGACCGAGTGTTCAAAGACCAGATCCTCGACGCCGCGTACGCCGAAGCCGGCATCGGGCCCGAGGACGTCAGCCTGGCCGAGGTCTACGACCTGTCGACCGCGCTGGAACTGGACTGGTACGAGCACCTAGGGCTGTGCCCGAGGGGCGAAGCGGAGGCGCTGCTGCGTAGCGGCGCGACCGCCATCGGCGGCAGGGTGCCCGTCAACGCCTCGGGCGGGCTGGCGTGCTTCGGCGAGGCCATCCCGGCGCAGGCCATTGCCCAGGTCTGCGAGTTGACCTGGCAGCTTCGCGGTCAGGCGACCGGACGGCAGGTGGAGAACGCTACCGTCGGTGTCACCGCGAACCAGGGCCTGTTCGGCCACGGCTCGTCGGTCATCGTCGCGCGCTAACTCTTGGTGTCCTTCGAGGTGTCGAGGGTTTCCAGAACGACTTCGGCGACGTGCTTCATGGTGGTCCGCCGGTCCATCGCCGCGCGCTGAATCCACTTGAACGCTTCGGGCTCGGTCATACCCTGGTTGGCCTGCAGTAGACCCTTGGCCCGCTCGACGAGCTTGCGGGTTTCCAGCCGGTCGCCGAGCGTCTCGACTTCGCGCTCCAGCGCCCGGACCTCGCTGAATCGGCTGAGCGCCACCTCAATTGCCGGGATCAGGTCCGAGATCGTGAACGGCTTCACCAAGTACGCCATCGCCCCGGCGTCGCGTGCTTTCTCGACGAGGTCACGCTGGCTGAACGCGGTCAGCACCACGATCGGTGCGATGCGCTTGCTGGCGATCTCGGACGCGGCGTCGATGCCGTCACGACGCGGCATCTTCACGTCCATGATCACCAGGTCGGGGTTGAGCTTCTCGGCCAGCTCGACAGCTTCCTGGCCGTCGCCGGCCTCGCCGACGATCTCGTAGCCCTCTTCGCGCAGCATCTCGGCCAAGTCGAGCCGGATGAGCGCTTCGTCCTCGGCGATGAGAACGCGGTGCGGGGTCTGGGCGTCGCCGTCGGTCATGACGAACATTGTGTCGTGAACCGCGCAGATCATCGACTGCGGGGCTGTGAGACGGGTCTCCGGAGACGGTCCTCTATGGTGGGAGGCCGCACCAGACAAGGCCCTCGTATCCCAACTGGCAGAGGAAACGGATTCAAAACCCGTCCAGTGTGAGTTCGAATCTCACCGAGGGCACCACAGCGTCGCAGTTCAGAGGCTATTTCACTCGGACCGGACAGCTTTCAAATGCGTGATCGTCCGCAGCAGTTCCAGCGGCGGCGTCTAGAGCGTTCGCAACCCGTCCGAGATCGTCGCCCATCATGCGATGTGCCCGCATCAACCTGGCTCTACTTCGCGCACTCGGGTAAGGGGCCGCCGTCGTTGAAGCTGGGGCGCCGGCGGGTGTGGCCGTTCACACAAGGACGGATATCAAACGTCGGCTGCTGCGATCACAGCGCAACTCAACTGGGATAAGAGCCGAACCCGCGCCCGTCAAGGCGATCAAGCAACTCGCTGATGCACGGCGGCTGGTCCTACGCGAGTACCGACGCATCGACGGCAAAGCGGCGTCGTGAGTCGAGTACGTAATCCGAGCACGGTTCACCGATGACGAAAATCCGCAAGTACAGCGAGCAGATCTTCGTGGAACGCCGGTCATGACACTGCACGATTTCCGTGCAACCTGAACGATTTTCGTGCACCCACCCTGCACGGTTATCGTCCAAGGACCTTAAACAGTTTTAGTGCACAAAAGAAAACCAAAAGAAGACCAGAAGCAGTTGCGTACGGATCTCGCTTTAGTACGACTCTCGACAGTGAACAGCAACGCCCATCAGGAGGGAAAACGCACCGTGCGGGTGCAAAGTGAAACTGCCCAAACGAGCGGGAACCAGTAGGAAGGCCGAGTAATTCGAGAGGTCAGATCAGTTTCTCAATCGCTGAGGTAACCCATACAAGATCAATACGGCTGGCCTGGCCCCTATCGTTTATGACAGTGGCTGGCGGACCACGCCACCAACACCCGCTGGGTTCTGGGTTTCGCGCCAAAAAAATGGCAGTAACCGTTTCAGATTTCCGCAACTGCATCGCCGCCGGCGGGTGTACGCTCGCCAAATTCACATCCTGTTGGGCGTGATTACAATAACAATAGGGGGCTCCTATGTTGAAAAAACGTCGTCTGCTACCAGTACTCGCGGCGGCTGCCGGTGGACTGGCTGCCGCTGCATTTCTCCCGATGGCCGTTGCCTACGCCGATGACTGCGATCTCGGCGAGTGCACTTTGGTGTCTGGCGGACACCCGACCGACGTCGAGTATTCGGGGTTCCGGCCGTTTATCGCGGTCTGGACGGACAACCAACCGGTCAATGTTGAAGTGACCCAGGCCGATGGCACGTCTTACGTCTCTGGAAGCTACATCGTGTCTGAGCAGGACTACGAGTCCCGGCTCAACGACCACGCCATATACAACTACAGTGCCTTTACTCCAAACACCGCGAACGATCCCACTGGGATCGACTCTGAGGGCTTAGCGGGAGCGAAGGTGAACGACTGGTGGCATGGCCCATTCGGCACAGACTCGGCGGGAGATACGACTTTTAGCATCAATAAGCTGAACGTGTATTACGCGGACGGTGCGCACGCGAAGGTGATTACCGAGCCAGGCGACCACACGACGTTCTTCTACAACGATGGGCATGAAGGGGGGGCCTGGGTTCTAGACGCCGGCCAGACCACTCCCCACATGCTGTGGGATTCGCTGCCAAGCTCGGAGTTCCCGTCAACGTACTTCGGCGACCTCCTGCAAAACGTCATGCCTCCCGACGATTGGTTCCCCTTGGGCGGCGGCGATTTGGGCAACGTTGCCGATATGACCAACGGCATTGCCGAATTGGGCAGCGTTGCCGATCTCGCCAGCGTTACCCCCGATTTGGCCAGCGCTACCGCAGATTTGGCCAGCTTTGCCCCCGATTTGGCCAGCTTTACCCCCTGACTTTTTAGCTAAGCTAGCCACTACGATCGGGGTCCACTTCGTTCTCGAACTTGTCGACCACAGCGCCCTCGCAAGTGTGCCGGCGGCGCGGCCTCCGTGCCGGTCCACGATGGATTTGGTTTCCCATCTCACAACGGTGGCGCGGCGCGCGCTTTCATCTCGAGGTAGGCGCGGAGTACCGGTAGCTCGACCGTCATCGCGTGCGGCGGTGGTTCGTCATCGGCGCGATGCGCAATGAGATAATTGCGCTCGATATTGGTGAGTGAATCCGAATTCCACCACTTATCAAGCTTCTTGCGGACACTGCCTAACTGCCGGGCTGCCGGTTCCGCCAGCCTCCAGCGACGTGGACCATTCCCTGGCTCTTCCTGACTCAGCATCTGCTCACCGAGGCTGTCGGCGATGCGACGGGCGCCGCCAGGCGAGAGCGGCCTGCGAGGGTCCATCAGCAACGCGACCTGGCCGCTTAGCGGCAGGTCACAAAACCAGGACAGCGTGACGTCACGGCCGAATACTCCGCCCATGAACGAACACTATTAGTCGCAACCCGCATAGAGAACAACTACTCCGGCTCGATGTCGCCGTCGGCCATCTGCGCCGCCGCGTCGGCGTACCACTCAAGGACATCCTGTTTAGACGTATTGCTGAGTTCCTCGACTCTCCCAAGCAGCAGGTGGGTCAAGTTGACTAATCCACTGAGCAAGTCCCACAGCGGCGCCGGGACGTTCTGATCGCCGACCATCTCCGTGGTGATGTAGTCGGCGATGGTCGCGTCCGGTTCGTCCCCCTCGTCGTCATATGCCTCGACGATGGTGCTCACCACGTCAACAGCGATCGACAAGCTCCTGGCGTAGTGCCTTGCCGATGAGGCCGACTGATCTTCCATGAGTAGGAGCCTTTCATGGCCGCGGGTACCCACTTCGCGGGCTTGAGTCGGCAGTTAGCTGACTAGGCGCTAGTCGTCGATGTGCGTCGCTGGGTTGTAGTAGGCAAGTCCCAGAGGGTTCTGACCAGGGCCCATCATCTGGCAGTGCGTTCGGTCGAAGGCGTTCAAGGTTCCTTGCGTTACGCAGCGTTGCCAGGTGCCGTCATCCTGGACGGGTCCATCGCACATCTTCTCCACGAGTCCGCCCCCGTACTGGCAACCGGCGTTGGCCAGCGGTGCCGAGCCGATCAGACCGGCGACCGCAAGCGTGCCGACCAGTCCTCCGGCGCAGAGTTGCCTCATGACTGCCTCCTTCGCATCGCTGCAGTTGAGGAAGCTACCCGCCTCATCTCTTGCATTTGCTGCTTTGGATCGTTTCAGCGCGGGAGTCCGCAAGATCTCCCCCGACATTCGGTTCAGCGGTTACGCTTTTCCTGTGGTGGCTAAGCGGTGCGCCGCCCCACAACCAGCAGGTTCGCGGCGAACACCGGATTGCGTAGCGGCGGTGCGGGCACAGCCGCGCGCTCGCAACCAGGTCTACGTCGAACGGATCGCGCGCCGTCGCCGCATTCTGAATCTCACCGCCGCGATGGCGGTATTCGTCAGCGCAAGTTTCGGTTTGGTCCAACTGTTCTCCGCGCCCGAGTTGTGGTGGACCGGTGTCATCAACCTTGTCGGGGCCGCGATCTACGCCCTCGTTCCGGTGCTGCACCGCTTCGGCGAGCTGCTCTCTCCGTTGACGTTCATCGGGACGGCGTACCTGTCGATCTTCTCGGTCTGCTGGTTCGTCGGCACCGGCTCCGGGCTGCAGTTCTACTTCCTGGTCGCGGCCTGTCTCGTTGTCTTACAGCTCGGCGTCGACCGCATCTTTCTGGCGGGCGGCCTGGCCGCGATCGCCGCGGGCATGGTGATCACGCTGCAGTTCCTCGTCCCACGAGACACCGGCGCCCAACCGGCCTGGGCGTTGTCACTCAGTTTCGTCGTCACCACGATCTCGGCGTGCGTGATGGTGGTGACGACGGTCTGGTATGCGGTGCGCGAGATCGTCCGGGCCGAAGCGGCGATGGAACTCGAGTACGAACGATCCGAGGCACTGCTGGCCAACATCTTGCCGTCCAGCGTCGCCGATCGGCTAAAAGACCCGGCGCGCAACGTGATTGCCGACAAATATGATGACGCCTCGGTGCTGTTCGCCGACATCGCCGGCTTCACCGAGCGAGCCAGCGACATGCCCCCGGAACAGTTGATCCGCTTCCTGAACCGGCTCTACAGCGACTTCGACGCTCTAGTCGACAAGCACGGGTTGGAGAAGATCAAAGTCAGCGGCGACTCCTACATGGTGGTCAGCGGTGTCCCCCAGCCGCGAGCTGATCACGTCGAGGCGCTGGCCTCCCTCGCACTCGACATGGCCGACGCCGCAAGCCGACTGAAGGATTCCCGGGGCAATCCGCTGCCGCTGCGCATCGGGCTGGCCAGCGGGCCCGTGGTGGCCGGCGTGGTCGGTTCGCGCAAGTTCTTCTACGACGTGTGGGGCGATGCGGTCAACGTCGCGTCCCGGATGGAATCCACCGACTCGGTAGGCCGAATTCAAGTGCCCGAGGACGTCTATCGGCGACTCCACGGCGACTTCGTGCTTCAAGAACGCGGGGCCGTCGACGTCAAAGGTAAGGGCCTGATGCGCACCTGGTATCTCGTCGGGCGCCGTCCTGACGCCGGTTCCGACGATTTGCGCACTGGAGCTGCCGAGACAGCCAGGGTCTGACGCGTCCCGCAAACGTCCCACTGCGACCGCGGTCTGTGGGAAAATCCACGCATGGAAACCACAGCTGTTCCAAAGTTGTTGCCGCATTTGTGGAAGTCGACCCTGGTGTCCGGAATCCTGGCACTCGCACTGGGCATCCTGGTGCTGTTGTTGCCCGGTCACTCCATCGTCATAGCGGCCGTACTATTCGGCATTTACCTGCTCGTCACGGGCGCCTCACAGGTGGTGTTCGCATTCAGCTTGCATGTCTCCGCAGGCGGCCGGGTACTGCTGTTCATCAGCGGCGCCGCCTCACTGGTGCTGGCGGTATTGTGCTTCCGGCACTTCGGTGAAGGCTACGCAATTCTCTTGCTGGCCATCTGGATTGGCGTTGGTTTCATCTTTCGTGGTGTAGCGACGTCGATCTCGGCTATCAGCGATCCGCACCTGCCCGGCCGCCCCTGGCAGATTTTCCTCGGTCTGATCAGCCTGCTGGCGGGCATCGTGATGATTGGATCGCCGTTGGAGAGCATCGAGATCCTGACTGAGATCGTCGGCATCTGGTTGGTGGTCCTCGGCGTATTCGAGGTCATCTCGTCCTTCGGAATCCGCAGCGCATCGAAGAAGGTCGACAAGGTTCTCACCGGCGGGCCGCCACACGCGGCTTAGCTTGCGCGCTCGGTCGTTTCACTGACGGTGGCATCGGTCAGACGAGTACTCTTGCCGAGAGTCGTCCAACGCCGCCGACTAGAGAGCGAGTCATGACCGGATTCTCGGATCTTCCGGACAGACGCGAAAACTCCCCGGGAACATCGCGAACCGGGCCGTCATACCCGTATCCCGACCCGTACCACCCGTACCCTGGCGGTTACCCGCCACCAGCGCCCTATGGGGGTTATCCGCCGCAGCCAGTCGCGCCTAAAAACGGGCTCGCTATCGCCTCGCTGGTGCTCGCGGTCATCGGCTTGCTCAGCGTCGCGACAGTGTTCGCCCCTATCGGTCTGGGTGTGGTCGCTGTGATTATCGGCGTCATCGCCCATGGCCGCGTCAAACGCGGCACCGCGAACAACGGCGGAGTCGCAATCGCTGGCATCGTCCTGGGCGGCTTGGCGATCGTCGTCGGCCTGGCGTTCATCGCAATATGGACGACCGTGTGGAAGGACGTCGGCGGCGGCGACTACATCGACTGCATGCAGAAAGCCGGCCCCGGCAAACTCGAGCAGCAGCAGTGCGGCAACCAGTTCCGGCAGAACGTCCAGGACCGGCTGAGTGTCACTTTGACGCCGACACCGGCACCCTGAATCGGCTGCGCCGCAACGGTCTACGCCTATCTGCTTACGCCCGGGAAATACTTCACCAAACCTTCTTGCACCACCGTCGCGACCGGCCGCCTGGACCGGTCGAAGAAGTAGCCGGATCCCAGCCCGCGAGAATCCGTCGCCACCGGCGAGGCGGTCGAGTACAGCACCCAGTCGCTGAAATCGACTTGACGGTGAAACCAGACCGAATGGTTAACGGTCGCAGCGAATATGCGGTCGACTCCCCACGAGAGCCCATGCGTCGTGATGATCGAATCCAGCACCGTGGTGTCCGAGCAGTAGAGCATCGTGGCGGTGTGCAACACCGGGTCGTCGGGCAGCACGCCGTCGGCCTTGACCCAGACGCGGTTGTGATCGATGCGGTCGCCCTTGTCCCGCATCACCCAGGACGGGTCATTCGTGTAGCGCCATTCGATGGGCTGCAGCGCATTGACGAACAGCGGGACGGTTTCTTCGTAGCCCAGCAGCAGTTCCTTGATGGACGGCAGGGTGTCGGGGTCGGCGACATCAGGCGGCTCGACATTGTGCTCGAGCCCGCGACCGCCGGCCAGGTAGGAGACCATCACCGTGGCCAGCAGTGTGCCGCCCTGAGTCACCTCGACACGGCGATTTGCGAATCGGCGTTCGTCGCGCAGTGCGACCACGTCGAATTCGATGTCCCTGTCGATATCACCGCCGTTGATGAAATGCGCGGACAGCGCGTTGGGCGGAAGATCACGCGTCAATGTGCGGGTGGCGGCGACGAACGATTGCGCCATCAACAGGCCGCCGAATGTTCGCGGCGGGTTCTTGCTCGGGTGGGATCCGACGAAAGCGGTGTCCCCCGTGCGACGTAGGTCGAGCACGGCCATCAGCTCGTCGAAGTCAGACACCGGGCCAGCCTAGTGGTCGGGTTGGACGGGCTAGACGTCCTCTTCGCCGATTCGGTGCACGTGAACCAGGTTCGTGGACCCGACAGTGCCCGGCGGTGCACCAGCGACGATGACGACCAGATCGCCGCGCTTGTACCGGCCGAGCGACAGCAACGACTTGTCGACCTGGCGGATCATGCCGTCGGTCGTTTGGATGACCGGCACGATGAACGTCTCGGTGCCCCACGTCATGGCGAGTTGACTGCGTACTTCGGGCAGCGGTGTGAACGCCAGCAGTGGCAACGGCGTGTGCAGACGCGCCAGTCGCCGGACAGTGTCACCGGATTGGGTGAACGCGACCAGGGCCTTGGCGTCCAGGCGCTCGCCGATATCGCGAGCCGCGTAGGAGATCACGCCTCGCTTGGTGCGCGGCACGTGCGTCAACGGCGGAGCAGCGGTCGAGTTCTCCTCCACCGCGCAGATGATCCGGGCCATCGTCTGCACGGCGGCCAACGGGTATCTCCCAACGGATGTTTCGCCGGAAAGCATCACCGCGTCGGCGCCGTCCATCACAGCGTTGGCGACGTCGGAGGCCTCTGCCCGTGTCGGCCGGGAGTGTTCGATCATCGACTCGAGCATCTGCGTCGCGACGATGACGGGTTTCGCGTTCTCCCTTGCCATTTGGATGGCCCGCTTCTGCACGAGCGGAACCTCTTCCAGTGGCAGCTCGACACCGAGGTCGCCGCGGGCGACCATCACCGCGTCAAAGGCCAGGACGACGGCTTCGAGGTTGTCGATCGCTTCCGGCTTCTCCAGCTTGGCGATGACCGGGACGCGGCGGCCGACCCGGTCCATCACCTCGTGGACCAGTTCGACATCCGACGGCGAGCGAACGAACGACAGCGCCACCATGTCGACGCCGAGGTGCAGCGCGAACTCGAGGTCCTCGATGTCCTTCTCCGACAGCGGCGGAGCCGAGACTTTCATACCTGGCAGCGACATGCCTTTGTTGTTGCTGATCGGGCCGCCCTCGATGACGGTGCACACGACGTCGTCGCCGTCGATGCTCTCGACAACCAGCGCGACATTGCCGTCGTCGACCAGAACCCGGTCGCCCGGCACCGCATCCTGCGCCAGCTGCTTGTAGGTCGTCGAGACCCGGTCGTGGTTGCCCTGACAGTCCGCGACGGTCAGCCGGACGGTTTCGCCGTCGGCCCAATACGTCGGTCCGTCGGCGAAGCGTCCGAGCCGGATCTTCGGGCCCTGCAGGTCGGCGAGGAGCCCGACCGCGCGTCCGGTGGCGTCAGAGGCCGCACGGACCCGGTCATAGGAGGCTTTGTGGTCGCTGTAGTCGCCATGGCTGAAGTTCATTCTGGCGACGTCCATTCCGGCTTCGACCAGAGCTCTGACGGCCTCGTCAGTGCTCGTGGCCGGGCCGAGAGTACAGACGATCTTGCCGCGTCTCGCCACGACGCCTGAGCATAGTCGCGCTAGCTGATCATCTCCCACTCAGATAGCGGGCTAATGGGTGAGCAGTGTCGGAACCAACGGGAATCCTGGCAGGTTGCGCACCACCGTCCAGGCCAGCAGCGTGGCCACGACGGCGGCCGTCGTCGGAATCGTTAACGGCGATTTTCCGCGGCGGACGCGGATCAGAGCCCATCCGGCCAACAGTGGGAGACCGACGAGCAGCACGACGTTGTCGGTGATCGCCGCGGCCAGTTCACCGTGCAGCATGTCGTGGATCATCCGGAGAGCGCCGCATCCGGGGCAGTTCAGGCCGGTCAGCAGCCGGAACGGGCAGACGGGAAAGATTGCGTCCGGGTTGTGCGGATCGACCAGGCCGATGTAGGCGAGCGTCGCCGTCAGCAGGCCGCCGGCGGCGAGTGCGACGTACAGCGAGTGGCGCTTCCGGCGCTGAGCGGGCTGTGGAGCGCCGTACGGAGCCGGGGTGGTCATCAGTCCTCGGCTGGCTCTGCGGCGACGTCGGAGGCTTCGTCCGTTGAGTCGGCCTCGGGTTCGGCATCGTCGGATTCGGCGGGCGTGTCGGGTTGCTCTGCCTCGTCTTCGGAGGGCTTTTCAGCTTCGGCCGCGGCGTCCTCTGCAGGGGCCGCGGCCACTTCCACGACGGGCGGGTCGGCTTCCGCGGCGGCGGCGGCTTCTTCAACGACAGCCTCAGCCTCGGCGTCCGGTTGATCGGCCACCGTCGTATCGGCGTCAGCCTCGGCGGCGTCAGTCGCCGTCTCCGCCTCGGTTTCGGTCTCGTCGTCATCCTCGGTGTCCGGCTCGAGCAACTCGGCGGCTGACCCGCTCAGCGTCGCCGGATCCTCGCGGCCCTTGGGCGCCAGGATCAGGTACACCACAGCGCCGATGAGGACGAAGGTGGACGTGAAGGAGTTGACCCGAATTCCGGCGACGTGCGTCGCGGTGTCATCGCGCAGCAACTCGATCCAGAACCGACCGATGCAGTAGCCCGCCACATACAGCGCGAACAGCCGGCCGTGCCCGAGGGTGAGCCGGCGGTCCAGCACGATCAGCAGCGCGAAGACCAGCAGGTTCCATAGCAATTCGTAGAGGAATGTCGGTTGGACAACCATCGCCAGTTGTCCGGTCGACACCCCGTCGAGCGAATGCACATCGACGAAACCCGCCGGGTCGCGTCGGTAGAAGATCTCAAGACCCCACGGCATCGTGGTTTCACGGCCGAAAAGCTCTTGGTTGAAGTAGTTTCCGAGCCGGCCGATCGCCTGCGCCAGGATGATGCCGGGCGCGATCGCATCGCCGAACGCCGGAAGTGGAATGTCGCGGCGCCGGCAGGCGATCCACGCGCCCACACCGCCCAATGCGACCGCGCCCCAGATTCCTAGGCCGCCGTCCCAGATGCGCAGTGCCGCAGCCGGTCCGGCACCGCCGTCGCCGAAATATGTGCGCCAGTCCGTCGCCAGGTGATACAACCGGCCGCCGATGAGGCCGAAAGGCACTGCCCACAGCGCGATGTCGTAAATGACGCCGCGTTCACCGCCGCGAGCTTCCCACCGTCGATCGCCGATCATCAGTGCGGCGATGATCCCGACGATGATGAACAGCGCGTAAGCGCGAAGCGGTACCGGGCCTACGTGCCACACCCCCTGTGGCGGGCTCGGAAAGTACGCGATGACCGTTGTCGTCATGACTCGGAAATCCTCTGGCGCACACCGGCGGCGAGTTCTTCGGTCAGTGCCCGCATCGTCGGCAGTCCCGCGGTCAGTGCGGTGACCAGCGCCGAGCCCACGATGACGCCGTCGGCATAGCTCGCGATCTGAGCCGCCTGCTCGCGCGACCGCACACCCAGGCCGACGCCGACGGCGATTTCGGAGACGGCTTTGACCCGGCCCACCAATTCGGGCGCCGCGTTGGAGACCACGTCCCGCGCACCGGTGACCCCCATGATCGACGCCGCGTAGACAAATCCGCGCGATGCCTCGACGGTGCTCGCCAAGCGCTGCGGCGTCGATGACGGCGCAACCAGGAAGATCCGATCGAGGTGATGCTCGTCGGATGCCGCCAGCCAGTCGTCGGCCTCGTCGGGAATGAGGTCCGGAGTGATCAACCCGTGGCCACCCGCCGCGGCCAAGTCGCGCGCGAAGGCGTCGACTCCGTAGCGCAGGATGGGATTCCAGTAGGTCATGACCACGGCACGACCACCGGCCCCGCTGATCGCCTCGACCGCGGCCAAGGTGTCGCGGACACGTACTCCCCCTCGCAACGCGACCTCCGCCGCTGTCGCGATGGTCGGGCCGTCCATCCCCGGATCGGAGTACGGCACGCCGACCTCGATCACGTCGCACCCGGACTCGGTCAGCGCCTTCATCGCCTCGATCGACGCCGCGACATCGGGGTAGCCGGTCGGTAGATACCCGATGAGCGCCGCACGGTCCTCGCGCGCGCAGGCGCCGAAAAGCTCAGCCAAGCCGCTCTTTTCGCTCTGCTCGACGGTCATGAGGCCCCATCACCGGAGGGCATCAGGCCGAACCACTGAGCAGCGGTCTCGACATCTTTGTCCCCGCGACCGGACAGGTTCACGACAATGATTGCGCCGCTGCCCATTTCCTTTCCCAGCTTGAGCGCACCGGCGACTGCGTGCGCGGATTCGATTGCCGGGATGATGCCCTCGGTGCGGCACAGCAGACCGAACGCATCCATCGCCTCGCTGTCGGTGATCGGCCGGTACTCGGCCCGGCCGGTATCTTTGAGCCACGCGTGTTCCGGGCCTACCCCGGGATAATCCAGGCCGGCCGAGATCGAGTGCGACTCGATGGTCTGCCCGTCGTCGTCCTGCAGCAGGAACGAGAACGATCCTTGGAACGCCCCTGGCGAGCCCCCGGTGAATGTCGCTGCGTGACGGCCGGTTTCGACGCCGTCGCCGGCGGCCTCATAGCCCACCAGGCGCACGCCGGGGTCGTCCAGGAATGCGTGGAAGATCCCGATCGCGTTCGATCCCCCACCCACGCATGCGGTGACGGCGTCGGGTAGTCGCCCGGCCTGATCTTGGATCTGGACACGAGTCTCCAGGCCGATGATCCGCTGGAAGTCGCGGACCATGGTAGGGAACGGGTGCGGGCCGGCGGCGGTGCCGAAGCAGTAGTACGTGTTGTCGGCGTTGGTGACCCAGTCGCGGAACGCATCGTTGATCGCGTCCTTCAGCGTTTTTGAACCCGACTCGACGGAAATAACCTCGGCGCCCAGCAGTCTCATCCGAGCCACGTTCAGCGCTTGGCGCTGGGTGTCGACAGCGCCCATGTAGATCACGCAGTCCAGACCGAGCAGCGCACAGGCGGTGGCGGTTGCCACGCCGTGCTGACCGGCACCGGTCTCGGCGATCACCCGGGTCTTGCCCATCTGGCGAGCCAGCAGTGCCTGACCCAACACATTGTTGATCTTGTGAGACCCGGTGTGGTTCAGGTCTTCTCGTTTGAGGAATATCCGCGCGCCGCCGGCGCGCTCGCTGAGCCGAAGCGCCTCATACAGCGGCGAAGGCCTACCGGTGTAGTGGGTCTGCAGCTTGTCGAGCTCGTCGAGGTACGCCTGGTCGGCACGGACCTTCTCATAGGCCGCGGTGACTTCCTCGATCACCGCCATCAGGGCTTCCGCCACATACCGCCCGCCGTACACACCGAAATGGCCACGAGCGTCGGGGTCGTGGTGGGTCGGTTCGGCGATGGCGGCGCTCGAACGCGGTAGCTCCGGGCCCAAGGTATCTGCCATCACGAACGCTCAACGCACAAGCGGCTCATCGGATTCCGCGCCTAGCGGGACGGCTTGGGGCAGGAGGGATGCTTACCAGCGGTGACCAGGTCGGCGACAGCGGCACGGGGATCGCCGCTCTTGACCAGACCCTCACCCACGAGCACTGCGTCAGCACCCGCTCCGGCGTAGGCGAGCAGGTCACCGGTGCCGCGGACACCCGATTCGGCAATCCGGATCACACCCGAGGGCAGCCCAGGAGCGATCCGCGCGAAGCAATCCCGATCGACCCGCAGCGTCCGCAGATCGCGAGCGTTGACGCCGATCACCCGGGCCCCGGCCGTCAAAGCGCGGTCGGCTTCCTGCTCGGTGTGCACCTCGACAAGTGCGGTCATGCCGAGCGACTCGGTGCGCTCCAGCATCGATTCCAGCGCAGACTGTTCCAGCGCCGCAACGATCAGCAGCAGCATGTCGGCGCCATGCGCGCGGGCCTCGTGAACCTGGTAGGGGCCCACCACAAAGTCTTTACGCAACACCGGTATCGACACGGCCGCGCGCACGGCGTCAAGGTCGTCCAAGCTGCCGTGAAAGCGGCGTTCTTCGGTCAGCACGCTGATGATCCGTGCGCCACCGTCTTCGTAGGCGCGAGCGAGTTTGGCCGGGTCGGAGATCGACGCGAGTTCCCCTGCTGACGGGCTGGCCCGCTTCACCTCGGCGATGACGCCGATGCCGGGCTCGCGCAGTGCAGCCAGGACGTCACGGGGTGCCGGCACGGCTTCGGCGGCCGCCTTGATCTCGGACATGCTCACGACAGCCTCACGAGCGGCAACGTCGGCACGGACTCCCTCGATGATGGAGTCGAGCACGCTAGCCGAGCTCATGCTGTCGGTTCCTCTCCCCGGGCGCCCGCCACATTTCTTGACGACGTCCTTCGAAGGGTAGCGAGCGCCGGCATGCGGTCCATCACCGACCCTCGGTGTCAGGTTCAGGTGGTGGATCGCCGTCTGGCGTCGAAGTCGACCGAACGGATGAGTCAGTGGGGTCATGGCCCTCGTCGAGGGCGTCCCACATGGTCCGCTCCGACATCGCTGTGTCGTCATTACCGTTGCGCCGCACCATGGACCGGCGCGTCCCGGGGGTCACATATTTCGTGGACGTGCCGCCCGCCGTGGTCGCCGCACGCATCAGCAACGCGGCACTCACCAGCGCGCAGACCGCGGTCACCAGAGTGATGACCGGACCCGCGTGATGTCGCGTGCTGCCGACCAATTCGAGCAGCGGAACATGCACCAGATCGGCTGCCCGCACGGCCACGTCCCGAATCTCCAGCGTGCTGACCGCCAGATACCCCGTGGCCAGGCTTGCCAGCGCCACCAGCACCGCGAGAACCCGCAGCGCCCATCCCCGAACCGCCAGCACGGCGACGGCGGCGGCCAACAGCACCAGCGCCAGCGGAAGCAGCCCCGACGACCACTGCGTACCGGACAGCGTGGCGAGTTTGGGCGGGCCCAGTCCGTCGAAAGTGCGCAGTTCGACCCAGGTCAACCGCGATGCCGCCCACAATCCGGCGGCGGCGAGCACGAGCAGGATCTGGGCGACGCGGATGGTCCGCCGGCCGGGCTGGGTATCAGCCATCGTGGGCAGGCGCATCCGGCGTGCTCAGCGTCTGAGCCGCGGCAATCGCGCTGAGCACTGCCCGCGCTTTATTGCTCGCCTCGGTGTACTCATAGGGCCCGCTGGAGTCGGCCACTACCCCGCCGCCGGCCTGCACATAGGCGGTGCCGTCGCGCATCAGGGCGGTGCGGATCGCGATCGCGAAATCGGCGTTGCCGGCGAAGTCGAGGTAGCCGAGCACGCCGCCGTACAGGCCGCGCCGGGTCTTCTCCACTTCCTCGATCAGTTCCATCGCGCGGACCTTCGGGGCGCCGGACAGCGTGCCGGCCGGAAAACACGCCGTCACCGCATCCAAGGCGGTGCGATTCTCGGCGAGCATGCCGGTCACCGTGGACACCAGATGCATGACGTGGCTGTAGCGCTCGATGTGGCTGTAGTCCTCGACGCGAACGCTGCCGGGCACGCACACCCGGCCTAGGTCGTTGCGGCCGAGGTCGACCAGCATCAGGTGTTCAGCGCGTTCCTTCTCGTCGGCCAGCAGCTCCTTTTCCAGCAGCTGATCCTCTTCATCGCTCTCGCCGCGCCACCTGGTGCCGGCGATCGGATGTGTCGTCGCCCGGCCGTCCTGCACGGTCACCAACGCCTCGGGACTCGATCCCGCAATCGAAAAAGCCGTTCCACCTTCATCATTCGGCACATGCAACAGATACATGTACGGGCTGGGGTTGGACACCCGCAGCATCCGATAGACGTCGATCGCCTCGACGTCGGTGTCCATCTCGAAACGCTGCGACGGCACCACTTGAAATGCCTCGCCGCGCTCGATCTCCCGGACGAGACGGTCGACGATCGCGCCGTATTCCTCCACCGTCCGCTGCGAGCGATGCTGCGGCTCCGGCCGACTGAACGTCGCGACGGTCGACGGCAACGGCTGCCCGAGCGCGGCGGTCATCACTTCCAGTCGCGCGATCGCGTCGTCGTAGGCCTCGTCGACGCGCTCGTCGGTGCCATTCCAGTTGACCGCGTTGGCGATCAACGTGATGGTGCCCTCGTGGTGGTCGACGGCCGCCAGATCGGTGGCGAGCAGCAACAGCATGTCCGGCAGGTGGAGGTCATCGACCGCCAACTCCGGTAGCCGCTCCAGCCGCCGCACCAGGTCGTAGGCGAAGAAGCCGACCATGCCGCCCGACAGCGGCGGCAGACCCGGCAACGCGGCCGTGGCCAGCAGATCCAGGGTCGCCTGCAGGGCTTCCAGCGGATCCCCGCCGGTGGGCGCGTCATGCGGCGCCTCCCCCAACCACACAGCGTGACCGTCGCGCACCGTCAGCGCCGACGGCGACCCGGCGCCGATGAAGGACCACCGCGACCACGACCGCCCGTTCTCGGCCGACTCCAACAGGAACGTGCCCGGCCGGTTGGCGGCGAGTTTGCGGTAAGCGGACAGCGGCGTCTCGGCGTCCGCCAGGACTTTGCGGGTCACCGGCACGACGCGATGCTCAGCCGCCAGCGCGCGGAAATGCTCCCGCGAGGTCGTCGCGGCGTCGAGGTTGGCGGGCACTTAGACATCTTCCCAGACGGGCAGATGGGCTCTGATCACCACTGGCGTAGCGTGACGCCCATGAAAACCGGTGACACCGTGGTTGACTTCGAGCTTCCCGACCAGACTGGTACCCCGCGCAAGTTGAGCACACTGCTGGCCGACGGTCCCGTGGTGTTGTTCTTCTACCCGGCAGCGATGACACCCGGGTGCACCAAGGAAGCCTGCCACTTCCGGGACCTGGCCCAGGAATTCGCTTCCGTCGGCGCCAACCGGGTCGGCATCAGCGTGGACCCGGTTGAAAAGCAGGCCAAGTTCGCTGATTCCCAGAGCTTCGACTACCCGTTGCTGTCCGACACGAACGGTGCGATCGCCGCCCAGTTCGGTGTCAAGCGAGGGCTTCTGGGCAAGTTGATACCGGTTAAGCGCACCACCTTCGTGATCGGCACCGATCGCACCGTGCTCGACGTCATCTCCAGCGAGTTGAGCATGGACACGCACGCCGACAAAGCACTGCAGACATTGCGCGCCCGCGTCTGACGGGCACGTCGGCATGCCGCTGAACAACGGAGACGTGTTCGCCGGATACACGATCATTCGCCGCCTGGGATCCGGCGGGATGGGTGAGGTCTACCTGGCGCAGCACCCGCGCCTTCCCCGCAAAGACGCCCTGAAGGTGCTACCCGCATCGTTGACAGCGGACCACGAGTTCCGGCAGCGGTTCGGCCGGGAAGCGGATATCGCCGCCGAGCTGTTCCATCCGCATATCGTCGGCATCCACGATCGCGGCGAGTTCGAGGGACAACTCTGGCTGACGATGGATTACGTCGAGGGAACCGACGCCGCCGAGTTGCTGCGCAGCCGGTACCCGTCTGGAATGCCGCGAGCCGAGGCGTTTGCGATCGTCAGCGCGGTCGCTGATGCGCTCGACTACGCCCACCTACGTGGATTGCTGCACCGCGACATCAAGCCCGCCAACATCCTGCTGAGCGATGCCGACGCGCGAGGACGGCGGATCCTGCTGGCAGACTTCGGTATTGCCCGTCAGGTCGGCGACATCAGCGGCCTGACCGCGACCAACATGGTGATGGGCACAACGGCCTACGCCGCCCCCGAGCAACTCTTGGGTAAAGACATCGACGGGCGTGCCGACCAATATGCGTTGGGCTGCACAGCTTTCCAGCTGCTGACCGGCAAGGCGCCATACGACGACACGAATGCGGCGGTGGTGATCTCCCACCACCTCTCCGCGCCGCCGCCGCTGATCAGCCAGCGGCGATCCGACCTCGCCGACCTCGACGCCGTGATGGCCAGGGTTCTGGCGAAAGACCGCGCGGATCGCTACCCGAGCTGTTCAGATTTCGCGGCGGCACTGTCGGGCCGCCCCGGCGTCGGCTCTGCCGACACCGTTGTTGGCGATGTGGCCGCAGCGCCCACCACCCATGTCTCGACACCGGTTCAGTCCGCGCCGCCGAAGCCCGCACACCGCGGCCCGCGACGTGTGGTGCTGATCTCGGCCGCTGTGGCCGTTGCGCTGCTCGCATTGGCCGTCGGCGGACAGGCGTTGCGGCACAGAGCGAATGAGTCGGCCGACGGCGCGGCGGTGGAGACAAGCCAGCCTGACTCCGGCACCGGTTCCGCCGCCACGCCGTCGATTCAACTCACCCGCTACATCACCGACCCGTCCGGTGTGCTGAGCGATGTGGGCCGTGACGCCGTCGAAGATGCTCTCTCGAAGCTCTACAACCGGGACAACGTCCGTCTCTGGGTTGCCTACGTCGACGACTTCGGCGGGCTCACACCCGCTCGATGGGCTGAAAACGCCATGCGGGCGAACGGATTCACCGATACCGATGGCCTATTGGCCGTCGACACCGCCAACCACACGTTCGCGTTCCGGCCGCCGACCGTGATGACCAACGGCACCAAGGGAACTCGCGTCAACACCGAACTGATTCGGAAAGACCGGATCGCGCCCGCCTTACGTCTTCACGAATGGGCCCGGGCGGCAGTCAGCGCGGCCAAAGGGCTGGAATCGGGTTAGCTGATCGCGGCGGCGACGACACGATGAGGTCCAGCATTGCGGAGGCCGTGATGGGCGGACTGTAGAGAATGCCCTGGGCAACTTCACATCCCCGCACGCGCAGCCACTCGGCTGTGTGAGCGTTTTCTACGCCCTCTGCGACCGTAGTCAGGTTCAAGGCGTGCGACAGGTCGATGACAGCCCGCACGATGGCCTCGGCCCGCGGATCGGTCAACACGTGTCCGATCAGGTCGTAGTCGACTTTGACTTCGTCGATGGGCAGCTTGCGTAAGTAGGTCAACGCCGAGTAGCCGGAGCCGAAATCGTCCAGCGCGATGTGAATTCTATTCTCTTGCAATGCTTCCAACACGTCTCTGGTTCGGTCGATATTGTCCAGCAGCATGTCTTCGGTGATCTCGACGATCAGCGAGTCGCCGGGCAGTTCGTGCCGTTCCAAGGCCTCGAAGATCCGCCCCGGCAGGCTGAGATCGCCGGCCAGCGGCGGAAACAGGTTGACCGCGACCGGCACATTGATCCCGCGGCGTAGCCATCTGGCCGCGTCGCCGAGTGCCTGGTCCAGGATCACGTCGGTGAAGGTGCGCATCAGACCGTGCTGGCGCACCAGCGGCAGAAACTGCTGGGGCCGCACCAATCCGAATACCGGATGCGGCCACCGAACCAACGCCTCGACGCCCACCACATCCGCGGTGCGCAGGTCCACTTTCGGCTGGTACAGCACTGTCAGAGCGCGGTGGTTGATGGCCTGCCGGAGATCGCTGAGCAGCCGCACCTCGACCAACCCTCTGCGTGATGGTTGAACCTCGAATGCCGGAAGACCGGGACCATCGTGCTCGCTCAGATGCATGTCGGGGCTGAAGGTTTGCAGGCCACCTCCGAGCCGTTTGGCCGAATACATCGCCGTGTCAGCGTGTTTGAGTAGGTCAGATGCGCGCAGTTCGGGCTCGTCGAGGCTGGCGAGCGCCAGACCGGCGCTGGGTCGCATGAACATGACTTCGCCGTCAATGGTGAACGGTTGCTCGAACGCCTCGATAATCTGGTAGACGATCAGATGGACGTTCTCCCCGGCATCTTCGATGAGCACGGCGAATTCATCACCGCCGAGCCGGCCGACGGTGTCACCGGTTCGCACGCAGCTCAGTATTCGTTGCGCGGCTTGCACCAGCAGCGCATCGCCGGCGGGATGGCCCAGGTTGTCGTTGATGAGTTTGAAGTCATCGAGATCCATCGACAGCACGGCGACCGAACGGTGATCGCGGCGGTAGAGCTGGATCGCGTGCTCCAGACGGTCGTGGAACAGAATCCGGTTGGCAAGATTTGTCAGTGGATCGCGCAGCGCACGGTCGGAGGCGCTGTGCAGCAATCGCCGGTTCTCGGCGACGACCAGGAACTGGCGGGCCAGCACCGCGATGACCAGCCAGGGCGCCGCAGCGAGTGCGGGGTCAGACTTCAGGGTGTTCCCGAGTTCGAAGAGCTCGAGGCCACCGGCGACGGCAAGCGGAATGTAGGGCAGCCACAACGAGATCGGTGCGCTCGTCGATGACGGCTCGGCCGACGTGTCGAGCGTCTCCGACGGGCTGCTGAGCGCGGCGATGCCCAGCAGGACCAGCCCCGCCGGCCAGCCGAAGCCCAAGTAGCTGTCGAAGAGATAAACGTGCCGGGTGAGCAGGTACACGTAGGCACTGCCCGAGGCAGCGATCAGGGTCAGTCCGATGGTCAGCACGGTCAGTGGTCGGCGCCAGCATGCGCTTGCGCGAGCGAGCACCAAGACCGCCACCGTGACGGTCACCACGCCTGACACCGGGCAAGCGATCGACAGAATTTCGTCGGCGCTGACTTTCTTATCTCCGGTCGACGCGTACACATCTCGGAGCACCGCCACCCACGCGACGACGAACAGCGACGCGCCGACGATCGTGCCGTCCAGCACCATTCGAAATCGGGCGACTCCTGGAGAACCGGCCGGGAAGAACAGCAACGCGACGCAGGCGGCCAACGGAAAGACAATGAATCCGATCATCGCCACCGGCGGGTACAGGGGCTCGACGGTGCCCCGCCAGAATCGGTGATAAATCACCGCGACGGAGCCGAACAGTAACGGCACCAGGCCGAGGGCCATCACCACCCAGCCCTGCCGCTGCCGGCCATGACGTCGGCGCGCCGCGAGCGCGGCGCTCGCCGCGGCGAACGACGGGAATCCCAAAGCTGCGGCCGAGTGCACGGCGCCCATCACGGATGGACCGCCCCATCCTGCGGACATCCAGACGGCGAACACGACGAACGTAGCGGTGGGAGCCGCCGCGATATTGAGTGGACGCGGAAGCGTCGGTATTTGTGCCACTGCACCCATGGCCTAGTTCTCAGGTTTCAACAGGCGGCCGTCGATGCCGCGTTGGACACGCTAGCAACAGTGCTTCCGATTTGGCGCGACATCCATGGGGGTCATTATCGGTTTAGCCGTGCCGAAAATGACCTGAATGCCGGTATACCGGCCGAGTTGCCCGCTCCTCCGGACCCCCAGTGGATTGGCGGGGCCGGGCCCTGTGTTTTGGGTTATCTCAGGTGTCGTCGGGATCGTGTTTGCCAGTCGAAGTAAAGGATTCGGGCGGTCAACGTCGGCAGTCAGCAAACATAATTAAGAAATCGAAGCATGCGCTTGCCGTCGCTAATCGTCTGCTGCCAGCAGCACATCGGCGTCGAAGCAACTGTGGTCGCCGGTGTGACAGGCGGCGCCGACCTGATCGACCACCAGCAGCACCGCGTCACCGTCGCAGTCCAGCCGCACCGAATGGACGTGCTGGGTGTGACCGGACGTGGCGCCCTTGACCCACTGCTCGCCGCGCGACCTGGAAAAGTAGGTGCCCTCGCGAGTTTCCAGCGTGCGCGCCAGTGCGTCGTCGTCCATCCAGGCGACCATCAACACGTCGCCGCTGCTGCGCTCCTGCACGATGGCGGTGAACAGGCCGTCGGCGTTGCGTTTGAGCCGGGCCGCGATAGCCGGATCGAGCGTCATCGCACCGTGATCCCTTCTGCGGCCATCGCCTCTTTCACCTGGCCGATGGTCAGCTGGCGGAAATGAAACACGCTGGCGGCCAACACCGCATCGGCGCCGGCGGCCACTGCGGGTGCGAAATGGTCGACCGCACCCGCGCCGCCACTGGCGATCACCGGCACCGTCACCGCTGCCCGGACCGCCCGCAACATCGGCAGATCGAAACCGGCTCGGGTGCCGTCGGCATCCATCGAATTCAGCAGGATCTCACCGACTCCCAATTCGGCGCCGCGGGCTGCCCACTCGACGGCGTCGATGCCGGTGCCACGCCGCCCGCCGTGCGTGGTGACCTCCCACCCCGACGGCGTCGGGTCCGAACCTTCCGGCACCGTGCGGGCATCGACCGACAACACGATGCACTGGGAGCCGAATTGGGCCGCCATCTCGGCCAGCAGATCTGGTCGCGCGATGGCCGCGGTGTTGATCGACACCTTGTCGGCTCCCGCCCGCAATAACACGTCGACGTCGGCGACCGTGCGCACACCACCGCCGACAGTGAGCGGGATGAACACCTGCTCGGCGGTGCGGCGTACCACGTCGAGCATGGTGGTGCGCCCCGACGACGATGCGGTGACGTCGAGGAAGGTCAACTCGTCGGCGCCCTCGGCGTCATAGGCCGCGGCCAGTTCGACCGGATCGCCGGCATCGCGCAGGTTCGCGAAGTTGACTCCTTTGACCACCCGGCCGTCGTCGACGTCGAGGCACGGAATTACTCGCACCGCAAGGCCTGTGCCGCAGGCAGATTCAGTACTCATCGGGTTGTCCTACTCCGCGCAGCATCTCGAGCAACTGGTCGTGCACACCGGGGGCGGCCGCCAATGCCGACCGCGATTCGAGGGTCCACTCGTCGCCGGCCAGCGTGGTGACGACGCCGCCCGCCGCGCGTACCAGCGCCACGCCGGCGGCGTGGTCCCACACATGGTCACCGAAACTGATGGAGCCGCCGAGCACCCCGTCGGCAACGTAGGCGAGGTCGATGCCGGTGGCGCCGTGCATCCGCATCCGCGACGAGACCCGGCTGAGCTCTTCGAGCACCGCCACCCGATACCGTCCGGGGAATCGCCCGCGTGAGTCGGCGTTGAAGGTCGCGACGCCGATGATCGCCTGGTTGAGATCGGCTTTGGCCAACGGCGGCTGCGGCACACCGTTTTTCAGCACCGGCCCGCCCTCGACCGCGGTGTAGCGCTCATTCATGAAAGGTAGCCAGGTCAACCCCGCGACTGGTTTCCCGTCACGGAGCAGGCCGAGCAGAATCGCTGCCATCGGCAGTCCGGCGGCGTAGTTGAATGTGCCGTCGACCGGATCGAGCACCCAGACCCATGGTGAGTCGAGGTCCGCCCCGCCGAATTCTTCGCCGTGCACCGGGATTCCGGTCGCCGACACCAGCGCGTCGACCACTTGGCGTTCGATGGCCAGATCGACTGTGGTGGCGAAGTCGTCGCCTCGCTTGCTGACCGCAGAGTCGGCCCGGTGGCCGGCGACGAACGGTCTCGCGGCCGTATCGAGGATCGCCGACGCCTCGGCCACCAGTGCGTCGAGATCCATTGTGGCCCTAGCCCGCCACCGCGGCGAGCGCCTGCGGCAACGTGAATCGTTCTGCGTAGAGCGCCTTGCCGACGATCGCGCCCTCGACGCCGCTGCTGGTCAGCGTGGCGATGGCGCGCAGGTCGTCGAGGCTGGAGACACCGCCGGAGGCGATCACCGGGGTGTCGGTTCGCTCCGCGACGGCTCGCAGCAAGTCGAGGTTGGGCCCGGTCAAGGTGCCGTCCTTGGTGACGTCGGTGACGACGAAGCGCGAACAGCCTTCGCCGTCAAGACGTTCGAGTACGTCCCACAGGTCGCCGCCGTCGGTCTCCCAGCCGCGGCCTCGGAGCCGATGATCGCCGTCGACGATCTGCACGTCGAGGCCGACCGCAACCTTCTCGCCGTGCTCAGCGATCGCTCGTGCGCACCACTGCGGGTTCTCCAGGGCCGCGGTGCCGACGTTGACCCGCGCGCAGCCGGTGGCCAGCGCGGCCGCCAGCGAGTCGTCGTCGCGAATACCACCGGAGAGTTCGACCTGGACGTCGAGCTTTCCGACGACCTCGGCCAACAACTCGCGATTGGAGCCGCGACCGAACGCCGCGTCGAGGTCGACCAGATGCACCCACTCGGCGCCGTCGCGTTGCCACGTCAGCGCGGCGTCCAGCGCTGAGCCGTACTCGGTTTCGCTGCCGGCTTTGCCCTGTACCAGGCGTACCGCCCGCCCTTCGACCACGTCGACAGCGGGCAACAAAATCAATGACACGTCACAACCCTTCAACCCAGTTGCTCAACACGGCCGCCCCGGCATCCCCACTCTTTTCCGGGTGGAACTGGGTCGCGGCCAGCGGCCCGTCCTCGACCGCGGCCAGGAACGGTACCCCGTGGGTGGCCCAGGTGAGCAGCGCCTCGGGTCCGTCTTCCCACCGTTGGGCGGCATAGGAGTGCACGAAGTAGAACCGCGCGTCGGCGTCCAACCCTTTGAACAGCGCACTGCCCGGCGCAGCCGCCACCACATTCCAGCCCATGTGCGGGATCACCGGCGCGTCCAGTCGGGTGACCGCACCGGACCATTGGCCGCAGCCGGTGCTCTCCACGCCGAATTCGACGCCGCGGGCGAACAGGATCTGCATTCCAACGCACACGCCCAGCACCGGTCGCCCGGCAGCGATGCGCTCGGCGATGACCCGCTCGCCGGCTATCCCCCGCAGCCCGTTCATGCACGCCTCGAAGGCGCCGACGCCCGGCACCACCAGTCCGTCTGCGGCGGATGCTTTTTCGAGGTCGGCGGTCACCTCCACGACGGCGCCCGTCCGCTGCAGCGCACGTTGCGCGGACCGCAGGTTGCCAGAGCCATAGTCCAGCACCACGACGGATTTTGCCGTCACAGGCTGCCTTTGGTGGAGGGCACGCCGGACACTCGCGGGTCTGCTTCGACCGCTTGACGCAGGGCCCGCGCGACGGCTTTGTACTGCGCCTCGGTGATGTGGTGCGGGTCGCGGCCGTACAGCACGCGGACGTGCAACGCGATACGCGCGTTGTTCGCCAGCGTCTCGAAGACGTGCCGGTTGATCACGGTGTGGTACGGCACGGCACTACCGGCAATGGTCGTGTGCCGCAGGTGATCCGGCTCGCCGGTGTGCACGCAGTACGGACGGCCGGACACGTCGACGATGGCGTGCGCCAGCGTTTCGTCCATCGGGATGAACGCGTCGCCGAATCGGCGGATGCCCTTCTTGTCGCCGAGGGCCTGCCCCAGCGCCTGGCCGAGCACGATCGCGGTGTCCTCGATGGTGTGATGCCCTTCGATCTCGACATCACCCTTGGCGCGCACGGTCAGATCGAAGCTGGCGTGGCTGCCCAGTGCGGTGAGCATGTGGTCGTAGAACGGGACACCGGTGTCGATGTCGACGTTTCCGGTGCCGTCAAGGTCGATCTCGACGACGATGTCGGATTCTTTGGTGGTGCGCTCGATGCGTGCGCGACGGCCGGCGGTCATGACGCTCCTAAGGGCTGGGCCAACTCGGTGGTAGCCAGACGCGCGCTGACGGTCAGGAACGCGTCGTTCTCGTCGGCCAGACCGATCGTCGCACGCAGGTACCCGGGAATACCGACGTCGCGGATCAGCACGCCGTCGTCAAGGTAGCGCTGCCAGGTGGCAGGTGCGTCGGCGAACCTGCCGAACAGCACGAAGTTGGCATCGCTCGGCACGACCTGAAAGCCCATGCCGGTCAACGCTCCCGACACCCGCTCGCGTTCGGCGCTCAACGTCGCCACGCTGCCCAGCGTGTCGTCGGCGTGCCGAAGCGCCGCCCTGGCGGCAGCCTGAGTCACTGATGACAGGTGGTACGGCAACCGCACCAACAGCATTGCGTCGATCATGGCCGGGGTCGCGATCAGGTAGCCGAGCCTGCCGCCGGCGAACGCGAACGCCTTGCTCATGGTGCGGGTGACGACAAGCTTGGCCGGATACTCCTCGACCAACGAGACCGCGCTCGGCTGCGGCGAGAACTCACCGTACGCCTCGTCGACGATCAGAATCCCGGATGCGGCGTCCAGCAGCCGGCGCAGGTCAGGCAGCGAAATACTCTGTCCGGACGGGTTATTGGGACTGGCGACGAAGACCACATCGGGGCGGCGATCGGTGATCGCGGCGACCGCGGCGTCGGTGTCGAGGCTGAAGTCCGTGGCCCGCGACGTCTGGATCCATTCGGTCTGCGTGCCGTCAGAGATGATCGGGTGCATCGAGTAGGACGGGACGAAGCCGATCGCGCTGCGGCCTGGCCCGCCGAAAGCCTGCAGCAGCTGCTGCAGGATTTCGTTGGAACCATTTGCCGCCCAGAGGTTTTCCACGCTGAGCTGCACGCCGGTCTGCTCGGTCAAGTATGCGGCCAGATCGGTGCGCAGCGCGACCGCGTCGCGGTCGGGGTAGCGGTGCAGGTCGACAGCCGCGTCGCGCACCGAGGCGACGACGTCATCGACGAGCGCCGCGCTGGGCGGGTGCGGGTTCTCGTTGGTGTTCAGCCGGACCGGGACCGCCAATTGCGGTGCGCCGTAGGGTGATTTGCCGCGCAAGTCGTGGCGCAGTGGCAGATCGTCGAGTGACGGTCGGTTGGTCATTGCCCGAACCTCCGCCGGACGGCCTCGCCGTGCGCGGGCAGGTCTTCGGCCTTGGCCAACGTGATGACGTGTCCTGACACGTCTTTCAGCGCCGCCTCGGTGTAGTCGATGACGTGGATGCCGCGCAGGAAGGTCTGCACCGACAGGCCACTGGAGTGCGCGGCACTGCCCGCCGTCGGCAGCACGTGGTTGGAGCCCGCGCAGTAGTCGCCGAGGCTCACCGGCGAGTACGGGCCGACGAAGATCGCTCCGGCCGAACGGATCTGGGCCGCGACTTTGTTGGCGTCGGCAGTCTGGATCTCCAGGTGTTCTGCGGCGTAGGCGTTGACGGTGCGGATGCCCGCGTCGATGTCGTCGACCAGGATCACGGCGGACTGGCGGCCGGCCAGCGCGGTCGTCACCCGCTGCCGGTGGACGGTGGTCTCCAGCTGGATGGCCAGCTCGGTCTCGACGGCGTCGGCGAGCGCGGTGCTGGGCGTGACCAGCACGCTGGCCGCCATCTCGTCGTGCTCGGCCTGGCTGATCAGGTCGGCGGTGACGTGCACCGGGTCGGCGGTGTCGTCGGCCAGGATGGCGATCTCGGTCGGTCCGGCTTCGGCATCGATGCCGACCCGCGAGCGGACCAGGCGTTTGGCCGCGGTGACGTAGATGTTGCCCGGCCCGGTGATCATGTCGACCGGTGCCAGCTCGGCGTCGTCGGCGTCGACGCCGCCGTAAGCAAGCAGTGCGACCGCCTGCGCCCCGCCGACCGCCCAGACCTCGTCGACGCCGAGCAGCCGGGCCGCGGCCAGGATCGTCGGGTGCGGCAGGCCCGTGAAGCGGCCTTGCGATTCCGCCTGCGGCGGGCTGGCCACCACCAGCGAGCCGACCCCTGCGGCCTGCGCCGGGACGACGTTCATCACCACGCTCGACGGGTAGACCGCGTTACCTCCCGGCACGTAGAGACCGACCCGCTCGACCGGCACCCACCGTTCGGTGACGGTGGCGCCGGGACCCAGTGTCGTCGTGGAATCGGAGCGGCGCTGATCGGCGTGGACGGCACGTGCGCGCTCGATCGCGACCTCGAGGGCGACACGGACGTCGCGGTCGAGGCCGGCCAGCGCAGCGTCGAGCTCGGCGCTGGGTACCCGGACCGTCGGCGGGCGTACCCCATCGAACGACTCGCCGTACTCCAGCGCGGCCTCCGCGCCGCGATCTGCGACCGCGCTGACGATCGGGCGCACAGTGGACAGGGCGGCTTCCACGTCCACTCCGCCGCGAGGCAGCGCGGCCCGTAACCGGGCCGTGGACAGGTCTGCGCCCCGCAGGTCGATCCGCGCCATCACAGTCACGTCAACCATTGTCCCAGAACAGAGCAACTGCATATCGGACCGGTACAGTGACCGCACTTCACGGAAACGGAGTCGCCATGTCCCGAAAGGACCATCCCAACAACGCCCCGGGCGTCCCGATGATCTTCCCGGTCTGGTTTGAGAACTTCCAAACCAAGTACTGGAACCCGGCGGTGAAGCCGATCGCGCGCTACCTTCCGACGTTCTCGGTGATCAAGCACCGCGGCCGGACATCCGGCAAGCAGTACGAAACCATCGTGACCGCCTACCGCAAAGGCAGCGTGCTGGCGATCGGACTGGCCCACGGCAAAACGGATTGGGTGAAGAACGTGCTGGCGGCCGGCGAGGCCGACGTGCACTTCATCCGCAAGGACGTCCACATCACCAACCCACGGGTCCTGTCCCCCGGCAGCGACGGCAACGGACTGCCCTTCTTGGCCCGCCAGCAGATCGGCCGCGTTGCGGTCTTCGTCGGCGACATCGCCTAAGCGCTGCAGCTAGGCCCGATTGCCGCACTCCTCCTCGGGCCGGCGAACCGGCCCGCATCGTCGTCCAGCTAGCCCGATTGCCGCACTCCTCCTCGGGCCGGCGAACCGGCCCGCATCGTCGCGCAGCTAGGCCCGGCTGAACACCGTCTTACCCGTCATCGTCGACCAGGCCGACGGTGCGTCCTCCCACGGCACGACACGCTCGACGACCGGGGACAGATCGCAGCCGCCTGCCAACGACTCCAGGATCTCTGGGATGACGGCCCGGGCGCTGACCCGTCCGGTGACCAGTCGCACGCCGCGGGTGTAGGTCCGCAGCATGGGTATTTCGACGCCCGCCTGGAAGTAGATCCCGGTGTCCGTGCACACCCCGTCCGGCCAGGTCGCGCGTAGCGCCGCGTTAAGCAGCGCCGGATCGCCGGAGGTCTGCACGGTGACCGGGTAGGGCTCCCACGTCTTGTCCGGCTTAGCCGCGTCGTGCACGACCGCGCCGAGTTTCTCCGCCGCCTCGAGGCGGCCCGGATCGGTGTCGACGTAGTCGACGCGGCAGCCGAGTGCGGCCGCGAAGGCGGTCGCATACAGCCCGATCGACAACCGGCCGATCACCAGGACGCGACGGTCCGCCGGGTCGAGTCCGGCCAGCTCCGCCTTGAACGGACCCACTGCGCGCCAACCGTCGGGAATGTTGTCCGATAGCGAGGCGACGGCGATCGGGTCGAAGGTCGCCGGAAGCGGAATCAGCATCGCATCGGCGTACGGCACGAGCACCAGATCGGACATGAAGCCACCGCCGTCGAGCCCGGCGAGTGGACCCAGCCCGTACATCGACATCAACGGAACCGAACCGCACGAACTCGTCACACCGCGGCGGCATTCGCGGCAGTCACCGCAGCTGATCTGAAACGGCACCACAACTCGATCGCCGACCGCGACACCCGTGACAGCGTCACCGACCGCGACGACCTCGGCTAATCCCTCATGTCCGACCGCATAGCCCGGCGGCAGCGGCGCTGCGCCACGCGCGACGGCGACGTCGAGGTCGCAGCACGCCACCAACAGTGGCTTGACCAACGCCTGCTGCGGCTGCGTGATGTCCGGCTCGGGAACGTCGCGCCACGCGTGCCGACCGGCCTCTTCGTACGTCAGCTGCCTCATCGCAACATTGTTGAGTGATCGCTCAAGTATTGTCAACAGAATGCCGAGACCAGACCGCAGCCGGGCCGCGTTGATCGACGCGGCGGCGACCCTGTTTCGCCGTCAGGGGTACGCGGCGACCGGGCTGAACCAGATCCTGGACGAGGCGGCGGTCAGGCCGGGTTCGCTGTATCACCACTTCCCGCTGGGAAAGGAGCAACTGGCGGCCACAGTCGTCGACGGCACCGGCGCTGCTATCGAGCAACTGCTGCGCGGATTTTTGGCCCGCGGACTGCCGGTGGCGGACACCGTCGAACGGTGGGTTGATCTGCTGGCCGCCGGGCTGACCGCCGACCGGCGCGACGGCTGCCCTATCGAGCCGATCGCCACCGAATCGGTCAATGCCAGTGCACTGGTGCGCGAAGCGTCAGCACGCGCGTTCACCGGCTGGTACACGGCCATCGAAGAGCGGCTGCGCGCCGATGGCTGGCCGGCTACTGAAGCAAAAAGTGTTGCTGTTGCGGTGATTTCGTTGATCGAGGGAGCGCTGATCTTATCCCGCACCGCGGGCGACCAAGTCGCGCTCGACGCCGCCAAACCGGCGGCCCGCTGTCTACTTTGCCCCTAGATCGCCGCGCTCAACCCGCCTATCCTGATACCGACGGCGGCGCGCATGACTCGAGCTCACGCCCGCCAACAGTGAACGGCTAGACCTATGGTCGACTATCGGATCACCGCCGATGAACGGACACGGTTCAAACGCTGTCGTCGGCAGTGGGATTTCGCCTCACCGCATCGTCGTAACCTGCGATCCGCCGGTTTCGTCGAACCTGCGCTGCCCGGCGCCATCAAGGACGCGCTGTCCGTCTACTACTACCCAGGCACCTGGGACTGGCAACACGAGGTCACGCAGCCATTGGTGCACAAGGCGCTGGAGCGCTCGTTGGATGAGGCCGACGCGACCGAGCTGCGCGCTCTGGGTGCAGCGCTGCTGGACTGTTATGACGCTTGGGCGAACGGCGTCGACGATTTCGCCCCGGTCAAGATCAACCTGGATGTCAAGGCGCTGGTCCACGATCCCGGCGACCCCGAGTTCGGATTGCAGGTGCACGACGGTTCCCCGGTGGTCTACCCCTGCCGAATCGATCTGGTGGCCGTCGACGCCGTCGACGATTACTGGGTGGTCTGCCATCAGATCGTCGACGAGTGGCAGGACGTCGACGATCTGGTCCGCGACGAGCAGGCGGTGGCGGCCTGTTGGGCGTTCGAGCACGACTACATCGGCGTGCAGATCGCCGGAACGATCCACAACGAGGTGCGCACCACCGGACCACTCAGATATCCACCCGACGGGTCCGCGACGAAGCGGATGCCGAAAGCGGTTGCGCAACACGAGCCCAGCGGCGGCGGTCGATCGCTCCCACAACACCAACGGGTTTCGGCGCGGTCATCGCGTGGCGATACGACGAACCGAACCGAGCAGCGCACCGCCGGCGTGCTGCGTCGTACTCGTGTTCGCCGGAGCCGCGACGAAATCACGTCGGTAGGGATGCTGATAGCCGCCGAGGCGGTCGATATGACCAGTTGGCCAACGATCTACCCCACCTTCGCGGCGCACTGTCATGACTGCGAATTCGCAGCGCCTTGCTCGGCCATCACCGTAGGCACAGACGCCGAACCGTTGCTGCACAACGACTTTCGGCCGCCCTCCGATGAACCGAGTAAGCCGAGATTGGGTCAGTCGACCTGGGGCTTCGGCCGCGGAGCTGCGCCGCCGGGCTGGTGATCAGCGAGAAGACCTAGACATCCAGTCCGATATCGAGCACCCGCACCGAATGGGTGAGCGCGCCGACCGCGAGGTAATCCACACCCGTACCGGCGTACTCGGCGGCGGTCTCCAGCGAAAGCCCGCCGGACGACTCGAGTTTCGTGGCCGGCGACTGCGTGTCTCGGCGCTGCACCGCGATCTGGGTCTGCCAGACCGGGAAGTTGTCGAGCAACACCAACTCGGCGCCCTCGGCCAGCACGTCGTCGAGTTGCTCGAGCGAGTCGACCTCGACCTCGCAGGGCAGATCCGGCGCCGCAGACCGCACCGCACGCAGCGCCGCGACCACCGATCCCGCGGCGGCCACGTGGTTGTCCTTGATCAGCGCCGCGTCGCCGAGCCCGAGGCGATGGTTGACGCCGCCGCCGACCCGGACGGCGTATTTCTGCAACGCACGCAGGCCGGGCAGGGTCTTGCGGGTGTCGCGGATCTCTGCCTTGGTGCCGTCGACCGCATCGACCCATGCCGCCGTCGCCGTGGCGATTCCGGACAGGTGGCACACCAGGTTGAGCAAGGTCCGTTCAGCGGTCAACAGCCCGAGCGTCTGCGCCTCGACGGTCAGCAACGGCGAACCCGGCTGCAGTCGCGCACCATCCTCCACGCGATGGAGCACCCGGTATCCGTCGGCGCCCAGGACTTCGTCCAGCACCAGCAGCGCGATGTCGACGCCGGCGACCATCCCGGGTTCGCGGGTGATCAGCGACGCCGTCGTTCTGGCGCCGTCCGGCACGGTCGCCCGTGTCGTCACATCGGGTCCGTAGCGCAGGTCTTCGTCGAGCGCGCGGCCGATGGTGGCGCGAGCCTCAGCGAGCTCGCTTGGCGACAAAGACATGGTGCCGCTCCTCCTCGTCGCTTCGCTCTGCATCGTCGCCGGCACGGCCATCAGGATGCCGCCGCCAGCGCCTCGACTTCAGCGTTGCAGTCGGCGGCCAGCCGGACGACCAGGCTGCGCGCCGGAGTTGCTGCGGCGTCGGCGTATTCGGCCCGGTGATGGCAGCCGCGGCTTTCCTCGCGGGCGAGCGCGGCTGCGGCCACCGCGCGGGCGATGACTGTCAGGGCGGCGTCTTCGAAACCGGCCCGGGTGGCGACGACGGTGCCTGATGCTGCCGAGAGTGCGTCGATCAACTGGCACAGTCCGTCGGCGTCGCGCACCACGGAGGCGTCGCGGCTCATCGCCCGCTGCAGGTCGGTGCGGACCAAGGACGGACAGTCGGTCGGCTCCGCGGCCGTGGCGCGTACCTGTCCAACCAGGGCCGCATGAGCGGCCGCGGCCCTGCCGGCCCGTCCCCCGACGACCAGACCTTCGAGCAGGCTGTTGGACGCCAATCGGTTCGCGCCGTGCATCCCGGTGCGGGCGACCTCACCCGCGGCGAATAGGCCCGCCAGTTCGGTCTGACCGTGCACGTCGGTGACGACCCCGCCACAGCTGTAGTGCGCGCCGGGAACCACCGGGATGGGTTGGGTCACCGGGTCGACACCGGCTGACCGGCATGATGCCGTGACGGTCGGGAAGCGGCGTTTGAAGTCGGTGATACCGCGGGCGTCGAGAAACACGCACGGCTCACCCGTGGCTCGCAGCCGGGCGTCGATCGCGCCGGCGACTACATCGCGGGGGGCCAGGTCGCCCATCGGGTGTACCCCCGCGGTGACCGAATTGCCTTGGCTGTCAACCAAAACCGCGCCCTCGCCGCGGATCGCCTCGGTGACCAGCGGGCGGCGCTTGCCCGGCCCGTGGCCGGCGGAGCCGTCGAACAGCATCGTCGGGTGGAACTGGATGAACTCGATATCGCTCACCGCGACGCCGGCCCACAGCGCCAGCGCGATCCCGTCGCCGGTCGAGCCTTCGGGGTTGGTGGTCGCGCTGTAGAGATGTCCGAGCCCGCCGGTGGCCAGGATCACCGACGGCGCATGGACGATACCGATCCCCTGCCGATTGGCGACCAGCACCCCGGTCACCGATCCCGCGTCGTGAAGCAGTTGCAGCGCAGTGTGTTTGGTGCGGATGTCGAGCGTATCGGCGGCGTGGTCGAGGGTGCGCTGCACCTCTGCGCCGGTGGCATCACCGTTGGCGTGCACGATGCGCCGCCGCGAGTGCCCACCTTCGCGGCTCAGCGCCCAGCCGCCCGCGGCCGCCTCGTCGAATCGTGCTCCGTCGCTGACCAATTCGGCCACGGCCCGATAGCCATCGGCGACGATCGAGGTAACTGCGTCGGGATCGCATAGACCGGCACCCGCGGCGAGAGTGTCGGCGACGTGCGCCTCGATGGAGTCGTCATTGTCGGGCAGCACCACCGCGATGCCGCCCTGCGCGTAGTGCGTGGCCGTTCCACCGGGTTTGCGTCCCGCTTTGCTGAGCACCACAACCCGACGGCCGGCCCGGTGCGCGGCCAGCGCGGCGGCCAAACCGCCGACGCCGGTGCCGATGACCACGACGTCGGCGCTCTCCTGCCAGCCCGCGCGGATGTTCATTCGCCGCCGCCGGGCTGGCCGATCTCGATCATCCGTTGCACGCTCCGCCGCGCGCGCTCAGCGGTCTGCGGGTCGACGTGAACTTCGTCGGCGCCGTCCACGAGGCAACGCAGCAGGGCCGCGGGGGTGATCATCTTCATGTACTTGCATGACGCGCGGTCGTTCACGGCCTGGAAGTCGACCTCGGGGGCGGCGTTGCGTAGCTGGTACAGCATCCCGACCTCGGTGGCGACCAGCACCTGCCGGGCACGGGTCGCGCGGGCGGCGTCGAGCATGCCGCCGGTCGAGAGGATCTTGACCCGGTCATCCGGGAAGGCGCCCTCGCCGGCCAGGTACAGCGCGGAGGTCGCGCAGCCGCATTCGGGGTGGACGAACAGTTCGGCGTCCGGGTGCCTGCGGGCCTGCTCGGTGAGTTCGTCGCCGTTGATCCCGGCGTGCACGTGACACTCGCCGGCCCAGACGTGGACGTTGTCGCGGCCGGTCATCCGGCGTACGTGCGCGCCGAGGAACTGGTCAGGACAGAACAGCACCTCCCGGTCCGGATCGATGGAGGAGACGACCTCTACGGCGTTGGACGAGGTGCAGCAGATGTCGGTGAGCGCTTTGACCGCGGCGGTGGTGTTGACGTAGGAGACGACGACGGCGCCGGGGTATTCATCCTTCCAGGCCTGCAGGTCGTCGACGGTGATCGAGTCGGCCAGCGAGCAACCGGCTCGCTGATCAGGGATGAGCACGGTCTTGTCCGGGCTGAGGATTTTCGCGGTCTCGGCCATGAAGTGCACGCCGCAGAACACGATGGTGTCTTCGGGAGCCTCGGCCGCGACGCGGGACAGCGCCAGCGAGTCGCCGACATGATCGGCGATGTCCTGAATGGCGGGAAGTTGATAGTTGTGCGCCAAGATCGTCGCGTTGCGCAGGTCGGCCAGCCGACGAATCTCGGCCGCCCACTGCTCGTCGCCTTCGATGCCGCCGAACCCATTGGGAGAGTTGGTGATTCCCGCGACAAGATTATTTGTCATGTCGTCATCCAGCCCGTGTGACAGCACGTCGGTGCGATTCACGACTGCCATAGTCGATCCTTTCGCCTCCCGGCAGGGGTTTTCGACTTATAATCGAAAACATGGTCAATGGTAGCACTGCGCATGAGGTGCTCGCTGTCGTGTTCCAAGTTCGCGGGCTTGGGCCGGGCCCGAAGGCGCAGAAACCCGAGCTCAGCGTTCTGCTCTGGCAGCGCGCCCAAAATCCCGAGCGCGGCGCGTGGTCGCTGCCCGGCGGACGGCTGCACCACGACGAGGACATGATGACCTCGGTGCGACGCCAGCTCGCCGAAAAGGTTGACCTGCGAGAAGTCGCCCACCTCGAGCAGCTCGCAGTGTTCTCCGAACCCGATCGGTTGCCAGGCACCCGCACCATCGCGTCGACCTTCCTGGGCCTGGTGCCCTCCCCCGCCATTCCGGAGCTTCCACCCGACACCCGCTGGCACCCGGTCACCGCGCTGCCGCCGATGGCGTTCGACCACGGCCCGATGGTTGAGCACGCCCGCACCCGATTGGGCGCCAAGATGTCCTATACGAATATCGGATTTGCCCTGGCACCCACCGCGTTCGCGATGTCGACGTTGCGTGATATCTACAGTGCTGCGCTGGGCTATCAGGTCGACACCACCAACCTGCAGCGGGTGCTGGCCCGCCGTGGCGTGATCAGCCCGACCGGCACCGTCGCGCAGTCCGGCCGCAGCGGCGGGCGCCCAGCGGCGTTGTACCGCTTCACAGATTCCCAGTTGCGCGTCACCGACGAGTTCGCAGCCCTGCGACCTCCCGGTTCTCCCTGAATTCCGTACACCCTCGGTGTGCCGACTGGATTCTTAATGCCCTCTTAAGCAAGAATGCCCCGATGGACATTGGCAACCTTGCGAGCGCAACCGGTGCGGACTGGATCGGCGTCGCTCCCCATGAGGAACTGCAGGCCAAAGCACGTCCGCAGCTGCCGTCCGACGACCAGTTCTATCAGCCGCCGCCCGGCTATCAGCACGCCGAACCGGGCACGGTGCTGCGTTCGCGCGACGTGGAGCTGGCATTTCTCGGTCTGATCCCGCAACGGACCATGGCCACCCAGTTGCTGTACCGGACCACCGACATGCACGGCAATCCGGAAGCCACCGTCACGACGGTGATCGTCCCGGAGGACGCCACCCCCGAACGGCCCTGCCCGGTGCTGTCGTATCAGTGCGCGATCGACGCGGTGACGTCCCGCTGCTTCCCGTCGTACGCATTGCGGCGGCGCGCGCAGGCCGTCGGCTCGCTGGCGCAGCTGGAGCTGTTGCTGATCACCGCCGCCCTAGCCGAGGGCTGGGCGGTGTCGATACCCGACCACGAGGGCCGTAATGGCATGTGGGGCGCGCCTTTTGAGCCCGGATACTGCACGCTCGACGGCGTTCGGGCCGCATTGAACGCCGAACGGCTCGGGCTGTCAGCGTCGGCGCCGGTAGCGCTGTGGGGCTATTCCGGTGGAGGGCTGGCGACCGCGTGGGCCGCTGAGCTGTGCGCCGATTACGCGCCCGAGCTCGACGTCGTCGGCGCGGTACTCGGTTCGCCCGTCGGCGACCTTGGCCATACCTTCAGCCGGCTCAACGGCACCTTCCTGGCTGGGTTGCCTGCCATGGTGATCGCCGCGCTGATGCACATCTACCCGGACTTGAACCGGGTCATCCAGGAGCACGCCAGTGCCGAGGGTCGCGCGCTGCTGCAGGGCCTGGAAAGCATGACGACGGTCGGCGCGGTCCTCCGGATGATCAAGAAGGACGTCGGCGTCTATCTGGATCGGCCGCTCGACGAAATCCTGACCATGCCCGAGGTTCAGCACGTCTTCGACAGCATCAGGCTGGGCGCCAAGGTGCCGACTCCGCCGGTGCTGATCGTGCAGGCCGTGCACGACTACCTGATCGACGTCGAGGACATCGACCGGCTGGCCGATGCCTACTCGGCCGGCGGCGCCGACGTCACCTATCACCGGGACGCGTTCAACGAGCACCTGCTGCTGCATCCGCTGTCGGCGCCGATGGCGCTGCGCTGGCTGCAGGACCGGTTCGCCCGCCGACCGCTGTCCGACCACCTGATCAGGACGAAGTGGCCGACGATGTTCAACCCGGCGACCTATGTCGGGATGGCCCGGCTCGCGGTGATCGCGGCCAAGGTGATCACCGGAAAGTCGGTGCGCCGCCGCCCGTTATGACGGGTTGGTCTGCCGGGCGGGATAGACGGTGTCGACAACCGGATAGCCGCCGAGATCATCACGCGCGGTCGCCGCCGCCGGGGCCGCGTACACCAGCGCCGCCGTGGCGGCAGGCAGCAGCAGCGTGCACGCTATCTGCAGCCCTGACGTACCGAAGAACACCGGCGGAGCTTCCGTGACATAGAAGACCGGATGTTCGTGACTCACCGGCACTGTTGCGAAATTGACTGTGCCATAACGCAAATGCGCCAGATATATCCCGACGCCGATAGCGGCCGCAGCTGCGAGCACCACGCCGACGCACAGACCGGTCACCATGCCCGGCCCGCGGTGAGCCCGCCACTGCCAGGCCAGCACCGCCGCCACTGCGGCAACGACATTGAGCAACCCGAGCATCAGGAAGGCGGCGACGAAGAAATGATCGGCTTCGCCGCCTAGGTAGTCGTGCACCCGCTGACCGTCGTGCGTTAGCGCCACCACGCCGTGTAGCGGAGGGGCCAGCCACGCCCACAGCGCACCGACAAGCACACCCACCGGCAGCAGCCCCACCGCGACGGTGACCGCTGCTCGACGCCGGGAGATCCGAGGGGCGACATCGGTCATCGGTGCGCCTCCAGGTCATGCGAGTCGACCAGCCCGTGCCGCGAACATTTCGCCCACCAGCCGTCGGGCCGAACCTGCACCACCATCCGGCGACCACATTCGGCGCAGAACCGCGGCGGCTCCAGCCCGAGCTGCGCCGCCGTCGGCACCGCACTGTCGGCCGAATCGCCCGTGTAGACGTTGTAGACGCCCGCACCGACCGGCGTAGGTAGATCGCGGACCATCAGTGTTTCGTCCTACAGACTTGCGTTGAGCGCCTTGATCGGCATCTGCAGGTCGTCCAGCAGCTCCAGATCAGCCTCCGCGGGCCGTCCCAGCGTGGTCAGGTAGTTGCCGACGATCACAGCGTTGATGCCGCCCAGAATGCCTTGCTTGGCGCCCAGGTCGCCGAGAGTGATTTCGCGGCCACCGGCAAAACGCAGCATGGTGCGCGGCAGGGCCAGCCGGAATGCGGCCACCGACTTGAGCGCTTCGCTGGCGGGCAGCACCTCGAGATCGCCGAACGGTGTGCCCGGCCGCGGGTTGAGGAAGTTCAGCGGGACCTCGTCGGGGTCGAGCTCGGCCAGGTTCGCGGCGAACTCTGCGCGCTGCTCGATGGTCTCGCCCATGCCGAGGATGCCGCCGCAGCACACCTCCATGCCGGCCTTGCGCACCATGGACAGCGTCTCCCAGCGCTCTTCCCAGGTGTGCGTGGTGACGACATTTGGAAAGTGCGAGCGCGCGGTCTCCAGGTTGTGGTTGTAGCGGTGCACGCCCATCGCGGCGAGCCGGTCCACCTGCTCGGCGGTCAGCATGCCCAACGAGCAGGCGATCTGGATGTCGACGGCGTCGCGGATCGCCTCGATGCCGGCAGCCACCTGCGACAGCAACCGCTCGTCGGGGCCGCGCACGGCGGCGACGATGCAGAACTCGGTGGCGCCGGTCTTCGCGGTCTGCTTGGCCGCTTCGACCAGGCTGGGCACGTCCAGCCAGGCGCTGCGCACCGGCGAGGAGAACAGCCCGGACTGCGAGCAGAAGTGGCAATCCTCCGGACAGCCACCGGTTTTCAGGCTGATGATGCCCTCGACCTCGACCTCGGGGCCGCAATGAGCCATCCGCACCTCGTGCGCCAACGCAAGCAGCTCCTCGAGCCGCTCGTCGGGCAATTGCAGCACCTCGAGCACCTGCTGCTGGCTGAGCCCTTCACCGCGCTCGAGCACTTGGTGACGGGCCACGGCCAGGATGTCGGTGCTGTCGGTGTCGGGTGTGGGCCGAGTCGCCGCCTGAGTCACCAGCTACTCCTTAGATGTCTTCGTCTTGGTTGGTCCACGCACGCAGGACGGATACGGGTCCCGGGCTCATCGAGCCTGCGCTAGACGGTGCCCAGGCTAGGCTAACGGTGTGCACCTGCACAAACATCACGTGGTCAGGATGTCGGCCAGTGGGTACCCGACCGGGGTGATCTCCGTTGAGTAGTCCACACGTCGCGTACCTGTCGCACCACTGGCTTCTGCTGGCCGGCCCCGCGTTTCTGCCGGCGGTGATCGTCGTCGCGGTGATCCTCTATATCGCGATCAAAGACAGGCGCAGCGCCGACGAAGATCACCAGCCCACCGACGAGTTAGATCGTCGGCGACAGCAAAATAAGCAAAGTTTGAACGGACCCCCCACCGGCAACCTACCGTGAAGTAAGTTGGCGCCCGGAGATTTCCGGACCCATCCACGCGGTAGGAGGTATCACGGTGGTTCCGACACTTCTTGCAGCAGAGCCGCCGGCGCGCGGCGCCGGCCTCAACCAAGTGATCGGGCTGTCGTTCGCGGCGATGATCATCAGCGCGGTGATGCTGTACGTCGGCTGGGCCCACCGCACGCATCGGATCACCTGGCTGAACACGGTCGCCGAACGGCTGGGAACGAAGTTCAACCGCCCGTCCTGGGTCGCGCTGACCATCCTGGTTTTCACCACGTCGATCATCTGCGCCCTGTTCGGCTTCATCTGGGACGTCAGCTGGCACATCGGCAACGGTCGCGACCCCGGACCATTGGCCAACCCCGCGCACTACTTCATCATCATCGGGCTGTTCGGCATCTTCGTCGCCGGAATGATCGCCGTCGTCCTGCCTTTCGAGAGGCCGGGCCGCGCCGCAGTCCGCATCACCCGCAACTGGTACGCCCCGGTCGGCGGCATTCTGATGGCCGGATGCGGACTCTACGCCATGATCGGCTTTCCACTCGATGACATCTGGCACCGCATTTTCGGGCAGGACGTCACGCTGTGGGGGCCCACCCACCTGATGATGATCGGCGGCGCCAACTTCTCGTTGTTCGCCGTGCTGATGCTGGAGTACGAAGGCGCCCGTTCCACCGAAGAGACACCCGCCGACGCGGCGCTCGAGCGGCACGACGGGCCTTTCATCAAAATCCTGCGCTACCTGTCCTGCGGCGGGCTGCTGATCGGGATGTCGGTCTATCAGATCGAATTCGACTTCGGCGTACCGCAATTCCGGCTGGTTTTCCAGCCGATGCTGATCGCGGCCGCGGCCGCGATCGGAACCATCGTCGCGCGGATGACTCTGGGCAAAGGCGCGGCGATCATCGCCGCACTGTTTGCGATAGCGCTGCGCGGCGGCGTCGCGCTGCTTGTCGGGCCCGTCCTGGGTGCCGCGATCAACTGGTTCCCGTTGTACCTGGGCCCGGCGATCGTCGTCGAATTGCTGGCGCTGACTCCGCTCTACCGCCGGCCGATCTGGTTCGGCGCCGTCGCCGGTCTGGGCATCGGCACCGTCGGGCTATGGCTCGAGTCGCTGTGGATCGGCGCGGTCTACCACTACCCGTGGCCGATCGCGCTGTGGAACGAAGCGCTGCCCACGGCGGTGCCGGTTGCCGTGCTGGCCGGCGTCTGTGCCGCACTGCTCGGCATGGTGTTGACCAGCCAGCCTCTGCCAAGCCGCGGGTTCGGGATCACCGCGGTGGCGCTGACGGTGCTGGTGATCGGCGGCACGGTGGCCAACGGCCTGCACATCCACGTTCCGAAGCAAGACTCGGCGACGGTCAAGCTGACCGATCTGCCGAGCCCGCCGGGACAGCGTCTGGCGTCGGCTGACGTTCAGCTCAACCCGCCCGACATGGCGGGTGACGACCCGGACTGGGTCACGATTCTGGCGTGGCAGGGCAAGATGCAGAATCACCGCGGTCTGACGATCAACCGACTGCACAAGATCGGCCCGGGCCATTACGTGTCCACCGAACCCATTCCGGTGTGGGGTGATTGGAAGACGCTGCTTCGTGTGCACGACGGGCGGGATCTGGCCGCGGTGCCGATCTGGGCGCCCGCCGACGACGCCATCCCGGTGCCCGAGATCCCGGCATTGACCAACGGCACCCGGCCGTTCGCCTTCGAAGTGTCGATCCTGCAACGCGAACGCGATCCCGCCGTTCCGGCATGGCTGTTCACCGCCGGCGGAGTTGTCGTGCTGTTCTTCACCATTGCCGTCGTGAGCGCACTCACGTGGGGTGCCGGGCGCATCAACGGTGCCGAAAACACACCGAAGCAGCCGGTAGAGGAGACCAGCGCTCCGCCGCGGGCGGCATGATGCCGACCATGAAGCAGGTGCTTGCCACTGCGTTGGCGGCACTGACGATGTCGGCGCTTGTGGGTTGCGGCGGTTCATCGCAGCCGACCCAATCCTCCGGCGCGGGTCTGGTCGTCGACATCACCATCGACAAGGGGCAGGTCACACCGGCCAACGCCACGCTTGCGGCCAAGGTCTCCGAGCCGATTACGTTGCGCGTCAACAGCGATGTCACCGACGAGCTGCACGTGCATTCGGTGCCCGACCACAAGTTCGAGGTCGCTGCGGCGGCCGGTCAGACGTTCAAGTTCAGCGTCGACGTGCCGGGCAACATCGACATCGAGCTGCATCACCTCGATCGGACGGTTGCCACTATTCAAGTGCATCCGTGAGCCGATCGCTTCTGGCGCACGGCCTCGGCGGGTCGAGCGATCTCCCAGTCCCGTATGCCTTTTCGGTGATCGGCGCGGCGTGGGCGTTGACTTTCACCTTCGCCTTGGTCGCGTTTGCGTGGCGGCGACCGCGCTTTGATCCGCTGAAACCGGTCCGCCCACTGCCCGTGGCGGTGACGACGTTGGTGGATTCACGCGTGACACGCAGCATCGCGGCGGCTTTGGCGTTGGCGTTCGGCTGCTGGACGCTGATGGCCGGACTGTGCGGACCGCAGACGCAGGCCAACGCACTGCTCGGCGTCTTCTATGTGCTGTTGTGGGTTGGGCTGGCGGCGGTGTCGCTGCTTGTCGGACCGGTGTGGCGCGTCATCTCCCCGGTGCGCACTATTTATCTACTACTGCAACGTATTACGCCGGAACGCCTGGCCAGGCCGCGGCTGTCCTACCCGGAGTCGTGGGGTTACCGACCGGCCGCCGTGGGTTTGTTCGCGTTTGTCTGGATGGAATTGGCCAGTCCGAACCCCGCCGCGCTGCCCTGGGTCAAGACATGGCTGTTGACGTACACCCTGGTGCTGCTGGGCGGAGCATGGCTGTGCGGTCAGCGGTGGCTCGCCCGTGCCGACCCGTTCGGGGTGTACAGCATGGTGGTGTCGCGACTCTCACCGTTCCGGCGCGACCCCAAGACTCAGAAGATCGGCATCGGTAACCCGTTCGATCATCTGCTCTCGCTGCCCATTCGGCCGGGCGTCGTCGCCGTGCTGGCCGTCTTACTCGGATCTACCGCCTTCGACAGCTTCTCGTCATCGGCCACCTGGCGCAATCTCGCCGATCGGCTCGCCGGAGCGGTTCACGCTGTGCCAGTGACGGTGTCGCTGACCGCCCTGCGAACCATCGGACTGCTGATCTTCATCGCGGTGGTGGCGACGACGTTTTCGTTGGCCGCGCGCGCGACCGGCGGAATGGACCGCGAGCAGCGTCGCGCTCTGCCCGGCGAGCTGGCGCACTCGCTGATTCCGATCGTCGTCGGCTACATCTCCGCGCACTACTTGTCGTATCTGGTGGAGCGCGGGCAGCAGGCGATCATCGCTTTGGCCGATCCACTCGACAAGGGCTGGAACCTGTTCGGGCTGAGCCATCTACACGTTGCCTATGTGCTGTCCCTGCATCCCACCGTGCTCGCCGTCGTCAAGGTGACGTCAGTGGTGACCGGACACATCGTGGCGGTGATCGCGGCACATGACAAAGCGCTTCGGCTGCTACCCAAGGGCCACCAGCTGACCGGGCAGCTGACCATGATGCTTGTCATGGTCAGCTACACCTTTACCGGGCTGTATCTGCTCTTCAGCGCGTAAGCGTCATTCCACAACGTCGTCGTGCAGCTCCGCGAACAGCTCGGTGTTGTGGCTGTAGTCGACGGGGACGTCGATGATCGTCACTCCGGGTTCGGTCAGCGATCGGGCGAACGCGTCCTCGAATTCCGTCATGTCGCTGACCCGGATGCCGGTTGCGCCGAAAGCCGCGGCGTAATGGGTGATGTCGTAGTCACCCAGCTGCACGCCCGAGACGCGGCCGTATTTCAATTCCTCCTGGAACGCGACCATGTTGTAGGTGTTGTCGCGCATGATGACGTGGGTGAAGCTGAGGCCCAGCCGCGTCGCGGTCTCCAATTCTTGTGCGCTGAACAGGAACCCACCGTCGCCGGAAACCGACAGCACCGGCGTGTCTGGCCGCACCATCGCCGCGGCCATGGCCCACGGCAGCGCGACGCCGAGCGTCTGCTGACCGTCGGAGAACAGCAACCGCCGAGGCTGGTAGACGCGAAAGTGCCGGGCCAGGTAGATGTAGTGCGATCCGACATCGCAGGCGATGGTCGCGTCGTCGCCGATCAGGTCGCGGATCTTCAGAACCAACGCCGCTGGATTGAGGACGGCGCCCGCCGACGGTCGGGTTCTGGCCTCCTCGTCGATGTCTCGCAGTACCGCGCGCTGCCTGGCGATGTCGGCGCTGACGGTGTCGCTCAGCCGCAGTCCCGTCAGCGGCCCGGCCAACGCGGTCAATGTCGCAGCGATGTCGCCACGCAATTCCAGCGTCGGCTGATAGTGGTTGTCGATGTCGGCGGGCAGCTCGTCGATGTGGATGAGCGGGCGTCCCGGATGCCAATTCCACAGCCGCGGATCGTATTCCACCGGATCGAAGCCGACCGTCACGACGACGTCAGCATGATTGATCAGGACGTCGCCAGGTTGATTGCGGAACAGGCCGACCCGCCCGACGAAGTGGTCCTCGAGTTCGCGCGACACCACTCCGGCCGCCTGAAAGGTCTCGACTACCGGCAGGTCCGTCACCGCGAGCAGTTCACGCAGCGCCGCGCAGGGCCCGGGTTCGCCCGCGCGAATGCCGACGAACAGGACCGGACGTTTCGCCGCGCGAATCAATTTGGCGGCCTGAGCAATTCGATCTGCCGGCGCAGGCCCGAGCCCGGGTACTGACGACGGTTCGACGATTGCCGCCGAGGTAGCAGCCGCCAACACATCGGCGGGCAGCACGACCGCGGCGGCACCGCGGGGCGGGGTGAGCGCGGCGCGGATGGCGTTGGCGACCGCCTCGGGCACGTTGTCGGGGTCGTTGACTTCGCCGGTGTATTTCGTGAACGGCTTCAGTGCCGCGACGGCATCCATTGACTGGTGGGTCCGCTTGAGGCGATCTGAACGTTGGACCGCGCCGCAGATCGCCACCATGGGATCCTGCTCGGTGGTGGCGGTGATCAACCCGGTGGCCAGATTGGTGGTGCCCGGTCCCGATGTCACCAGCGCGACACCCGGCGTGCCGGTCAACCGACCGACCGCCGCGGCCATGAATGCGGCGTTCTGCTCGTGGCGGCAGACCACGAGTCGTGGGCCGCCATCGGCCAGTGCGTCGAAGACGGCATCGATCTTGGCGCCGGGCACGCCGAAGATGAACCGAATGCCGTAGGCCACGAGTGTGTCGACCACGCGTTGGGCGGAGCGCACCTCCTCGATGCTCAGGTCACCCTCCCTCTGTGCGGCGGATCTCGCCGTCCATGTCGGCCCTGTCCAGTTCTGCGGCAAGGAATTCCGGTGTGCGTGGCAGACTCAGATGCAGATCGGACCGCACACTGACCTCCACTCGGCCTCGAGTCAACCGGTAGTCGAGGGCGTGGCCGCCGTGCCGGCGGTCGGCGTCGACGAAATGGGAGTGGTAGCCGGCCACCGAGATGCCCTGCTCGTACTCGGGCATCCGAAATCCGGCCAGCGTGCCGGTAACATCGCTGAACGTCACCTCCTGCTGGTCGTCGGTGGCCTCGCTGAAAGGAGGATACGGACGGTGCTGCTCGGTCACTGTGCGGGTGCGCATTTCACTGAAATCGCCGGAGACCCGGACGGCGACGATGAGATTCGTGCTCGGCAGCGACTCGTCGATGCGCGCTTTGAGCGCGGCGCGGTCAACCGGCTCCGATACGTCGAATGTGCGATCGGCGTCGAACCAGGTGACGACGGCGAACGGGGTGCGCTGGGTTGGCTCGGCGACGTGCGCGCTGCCGTCACTGCGCAACTCGTAGCAGACCCCGTCCAGCACCAGCATCTCGCCGTCCAGACCATTGAACGTTCCCAGACCAAAATTGCCGTGCTGCAACAGTTCCCGGATCGTCACGTCGCCGTCGTAGACGCCGTCGAGCAACGCGCTCATCGTCGACGTCTGATAGACCTCGCTGCCGTGGCGGTGCGAGAGGATCGCGTGCACCCAACCGCGCAAAACGCTCGCAGCGGACCCGGCCGGATCAAACGCCATAGTGAGGGATTGTTTCGTTCATTCGAAGCCTCGTCAACGCGTCAGTGGCTCGTCGACCCCGGCGGGCGTCCGTAGGCCCCGGGGATAGGCTCTCGGACCATGGCCAAAGTTCTGCTTGTTCTGTATCCGGATCCGGTATCGGGCTATCCCCCGGTCTACGCGCGCGACAGCATTCCCGTGTTGCATGGTTACCCCGGCGGCCAGACGTTGCCGACCCCGTCGGCGATCGATTTCACCCCGGGTCAGCTGCTGGGCTGCGTGTCGGGTGAGCTTGGCCTGCGGAGTTTTCTGGAAAGCGCCGGGCACCAGTTGGTCGTCACATCGGACAAGGAAGGTCCGGACTCCGAATTCGAGCACGAGCTGCCTGACGCCGATGTGGTGATCTCCCAACCGTTTTGGCCGGCCTATCTCACCGCCGAACGGATTGCCAAAGCGAAGAACCTCAAGCTGGCCCTCACCGCGGGCATCGGTTCGGACCACGTCGATCTCGACGCGGCTATTGCCCGCGGGCTCACCGTCGCCGAGGTCACCTTCTGCAACAGCATCAGCGTCGCCGAGCACGCCGTCATGCAGATCCTGGCTCTGGTGCGCAACTTCGTCCCGTCCCATCAGTGGGTGACCGACGGCGGCTGGAACATCGCCGACTGCGTCGAGCGCGCCTACGACGTCGAGGGCATGGACGTGGGCGTGATCGCCGCCGGCCGCATCGGTCTGGCCACGCTGCGACGGATGGCCCCCTTCGACGTCAACCTGCACTACTTCGACACTCGCCGGCTACCCGACGAGGTCGAGAAGGAATTGAACGTTACCTACCACCCCGACGCCGCGGCGCTGGCGCGCTCGGTCGACGTGGTGTCCATCCATGCGCCGCTGCACCCGCAGACCTATCACCTGTTCGACGAGAAGCTGATCGCCTCGATGCGGCGCGGTTCCTACATCGTGAACACGGCCCGCGCCGAGATCTGTGTGCGCGACGCGGTGGTGGCAGCGCTGAAGAGTGGTCATCTGGCCGGGTACGCCGGCGACGTCTGGTATCCGCAACCGCCGCCGGCCGACCACCCATGGCGCAGCATGCCGAACGAGGCCATGACGCCCCACGTCTCGGGAACCACGCTGTCAGCCCAAGCCCGCTACGCCGCCGGGGCCCGGGAAATCCTCGAAGACTTCTTCGCCGACAAACCGATCCGGGACGAATACCTGATCGTGTCCGGCGGCGGACTGGCCGGCACCGGCAAGGCGTCCTACACCGCAGGCAGTGGTGCCAGCCCGGGCAGCAGCGGCAAGTAGCTCAACGGATCTGGTACTCGACGCATTCGGTGCCGTCCCAGCGGCGCAAACCGGTCACCGTGCCGTGGATCTCGGACGGCTGACCGGCCAATTGGAAGGCCTGCTCGAGTTGGGGTCCGCCGACTCGGCGAGCGACCGTCGCGTGGGCGGTCCACTGGCCCGGCAGGCTGTGCGGCATCGGCTCGGGCAGCAAGTATGGGCCACAGATTCGGTGCACCTCGGCATGCACGGCGACTAGCTCCGCCGTCGGCACGATCAGGCGGGCCAGTACGGCGTTGGATCTGCCGAACAGCAACGGCGCTCCGACGGTGCACGCAATCGGCAACTGGGCAGCGATCGGCCGCAGTAGCCGGTCGACGTCGGGTGAGATCCGTTCGGCAACCGCCAGCGTCACGTGCGGCCGACCGGCCGGGGCACGAGCGGGCAGATCCGCATCGGCCAGGTCATCCCAGATGCGACGAAGTGCCGCCTCGGTGTCGCGGTCGAAGAGCAGCTCGACCGAATGCACCATCAGCCGACCAGCGCGGTCAGCCAGCGGCGGTCGAATGCATGCGCGCTCATCGCGGTGAACTCGGCGGCGCTCATCGCTCCCGCGCCGGCGGGCAGCGCCGCACGCAGCGGAGCTTTCAGCGGAGACAGCCGCGCCAGCGCGGACCTGTTGGAGGTCTCCACCACCCCCGGCTGGAGCGGCCAGTTGCCGATCACCAGACCCGCGCAGGAAAGGTCATGTGCGGCAAGTGATTCCACTGTCAGCGCGGTGTGGTTGAGGGTTCCGAGTTCGGCAGTGGCCACCACCAGGACGGCTGCGCCGAGATCGGCCGCGAGATCGCGCAGCGTCACACCATCCTCGGCCAGTTCGACGAGCAGACCGCCGGCACCTTCGACCAGCGTCAACTGTCCCGGACGGTCGGCGGCGCGGATGATCGTGAGCACATTGTCGCGGGTGGGCAGCGGCTTGCCTGCCTGTTCGGCGGCGGCCAGCGGCGCCAGTGGCTGCGGGTATCGCGCGAGACCCACGACCTTGCTGATCCCGGTCAACCGGGTCACCTCGGCGAGGTCGTCGTCGCCGGCATCGGTGCCGGTCTGCACGGGTTTGCAGACCGCGACGGCGAGGCCGTCCTGGCGGGCGGCCGATGCCAGCGCCGCGGTGGCGATCGTCTTGCCGACCCCGGTCCCAGTCCCGGTGACGACCAGAACCGTCAACGCCGTGCCACGCCGAGCACGTCGGTCAGCACCGTGCGGGCCAGCGCGAGGTCGTCCGGTTTCAGCGACGCCCTGGCGGTCAGTCGTAGCCGCGACGTGCCCGCCGGCACCGTCGGCGGGCGGAAGCAGCCCACCCGCACACCGGCGTCCAGGCAGGCCGTCGCGGCGGCCAGCGCCACCTCCGGCGCGCCGAGGATCACCGACACGACCGCCGACTGCGATTGTGTGGCTACATCGCAGACCTGCGCCAGCATGGCCGCGTGCTGCAGCACCGCGTCGGGCCGCCAGGGCTCGGTGGTCAACACCCGCAGTGCGGCCAGCGCAGCGCCGACCGCGGCCGGCGCCAGACCGGTGTCGAAGATGAACGTCCGGGCCGAGTCGATCAGGTGATCGCGCACGGCGACCGACCCGAGCACCGCACCACCCTGACTGCCGAGCGCTTTCGACAAGGTGGTGGTCATGACGACGTCGGGCGCACCGGCCAACCCCAGCTCGTAGAGCAGCCCGCGGCCGCCGCCGCGCACACCCAGGCCATGTGCCTCGTCGACGATGAGCAGCGCACGGTGCCTGCGGCATACGTCGTGCAATTCCCGTAGCGGGGCCAGCGCTCCGTCGGTGGAGAACACCGACTCGGTGATGACGACGGCGCGCTCCTCGTCGCGCGACGCCAGTGCCGCGTCGACGGCGTCGATGTCGCGATGCGGGGTCACCGCCACCCGGGCTCGTGACAGCCGGCAGGCGTCGACCAACGAGGCGTGCGAGTAGGCATCCGATACCAGCAGCGAGCCCGGGCCGGACAGCCCGACGACCGCGCCCTGGTTAGCGGTATATCCCGACGAGAACACCAAACCTGCTGCAGCGCCGACGAATTCAGCGAGGCTGGACTCCAGCTCCTCGTGCAGCTGGGTGTTGCCGGTGACCAGTCGCGACCCGGTTGCGCCTGCGCCCCAGGTGCGCAGCGCCTCCACTCCGCCCTCGATGACGTGCGGGTGCTGCGACAGGCCGAGGTAATCGTTGGACGCCAGGTCGAGTTCGGTCGCCACCGGCGGACGCGGCCGCAGCGCCCGTCGCAAGCCTGCCTCCCGGCGCTGCTGGGCATGCGTCTCCAGCCAGGCCAGTGGTGAAGTGTCGATCTGCGTCATCGCGCTAAATCTTACGAGAGCCGTTGATTCGAGCCACCTCCACCATCGCCGAGGTGACCTGCGCGATCTCCTCCGGAGTGCAGATGAACGGCGGCATGGCGTACACCAGATTGCGGAAGGGCCGCAGCCACACCCCGAGGTCCAGTGCGGCGGGCGTGGCGATCGCCAGGTCCACGGGATGGTCGCATTCGATGACACCGATGGCTCCGCACACCCGGACGTCGGTCACGCCCCGCAGGGTCCGCGCCGGCTGCAGGCCCGCGGTCAGCCCGGCGCTGATCTCGGCGACTCTGGAACGCCAGTCCTGGCCGAGCAACAGTTCGACCGCGGCCACCGACACCGCGCAGGCCAGTGGGTTGGCCATGAAGGTAGGCCCGTGCATCAGCGCGCCGGCCTCCCCGGCGCTGATGGTGTGCGCGACCTCGGTGGTGCAGAGGGTCGCGGCCATGCTGAGGTAGCCGCCGGTCATCGCTTTGCCGACGCACATGATGTCGGGGCTGACGCCGGCGTGGTCGGCGGCGAACAGCTCACCGGTCCGCCCGAACCCGGTGGCGATCTCGTCGAACACCAGCAACACGTCGTGGCGATCGCAGATCTCCCGCAGGTCGGTCAGATAACGCGGGTCGTGGAAGCGCATTCCGCCTGCCCCCTGCACCACCGGCTCGACGACGACAGCCGCGAGCTCGTCGGCGTGATCGGCCAGCTGCGTCTCGAACGCCGCGCTGTAAGCCGGGTCGTAGTCGCGAGGCACCTGCGGGGCGAACACCTGCGACGCCAAGATGTCAGTCCACAACGAGTGCATGCCGCCATCGGGGTCACACACGCTCATCGGTGTGAAGGTGTCGCCGTGGTAGCCGCCCCGCCAGGTCATCAACCGCCGCTTGCCGGGCCGTCCGCGACTGCGCCAGTACTGCAGCGCCATCTTGACGGCGACTTCCACCGACACCGACCCGGAGTCGCTGAAGAACACAGTCTCCAGCCCCGCCGGGGTGATGTCGACCAACAGCTGGGCCAACCGGGCGGCGGGTTCGTGAGTGAGGCCGCCGAACATGACGTGGCTCATCGTCGACACCTGCGCGGCTACTGCGGCGTCCAACACCGGGTGGCCATGGCCGTGAATCGCCGTCCACCAGGAGCTCATCGCGTCGATTGCGTCGACTTGTGTGCCGTCGCGGACCAGCGTGAGCCAGGCGCCATGCGCGGCGACGGCCACCACGGGGGCCACTGCCTCCGCGCCGATCGTGCTGTACGGGTGCCATAGGTGAGCCGCGTCGATAGCGCTGATCTGCTCGGGCGTGAGCCCGGGGGTCGCCGCGGCCATAAAGGTCGAGGGTAAAGCAGCCACCCAGCACGCTCGTCGGACAGCGCGTTCGGTCGCAGAAAACTGCGGTATCCGGCACCATTGGGCAACGATGGCTACGCCGCAACAATTTGAATCCCCGCCGCCGGTACTGCGGCTCCGTTTGGTCCCCTGGGACGTCAGCTCGCTGTTCGCGTTGCTGGCGCTGCTGGTGTTCATCGTCTTTGCGACGGACTGGTATTCGTCGCTCTTCGGCTTCATGAAGGACGTCTGCACGGGTGACGACTGTGCGCCGGTGCCGTTCGGCGTCGACTTCTACATTTTCCCGGTGGTGTGGGGCGGCATCGGCGCCGCGGTCGCGGCTGCTGTGATCGGGCCGGTGGTGTCGCTGCTGAAAGGTTGGTACCTGTCGTTCTGGCCGCTGTTGTCGATCGCCATCGTGCTGATCTGTTCGGTGGCCGGATCACTGCTGACCGCCTACGCCGGCACCTACTGGAACGGTGACGCCGTCGTCGGGTGAGAGCGAAATCACAACTGCGCCCAGCAATTCAAGGCTGTGACGGTCAAGCGATCACCGTTCGGTCACGGTACGACAAAAAATCCCTCTTCCAGCGCTTTTTCGGTGGCTCCCACGGTCATTTGTTGCCACAGTGTCCGTAGTGACTGTTGTGAATTTCAACGGTTCACCGTCGGACTCACGTCGGCGACGACTCGGCGTGCGGCCCCCAACGGGGCGGGCCAACGCACACGGCTCCGCGGTGAATCGCAGGGAATGTCGGCGGACGCGCGAAGTCACCGCGCTGACGCCACAGAGAGGTGATCGACATGAAACGCAGCTACGCCGTTCCGCTGAGCCTGGCCCTGTTGCTGACGCTTCCCATGGCCAACGCAGGTGCCGACCCGACTGGCCCCACCCTGGTGGGCTATCAGCAGTCGACCAACTACGTGATTCAGCGTGCGCTGACCCAGCGCAACGTGCCGTTCCTGTACGGCGGCGGCGACTCCGCCGGCCCCACCCGCGGCACCGGACTGAAAGCCAACATCGTGGGCTTCGACGCCTCGGGCCTGATCCAGTACGCCTACGCCGGCGCCGGTGTGAAGATGCCGCGCACGTCGGCCGAGCAGTGCAACGTCGGCCGCAAAGTCACTCCGGCTCAAGCACGTCCGGGCGATCTGCTCTGCTATGGGCCGGGCGGCACTCAAAGCGTGGCGCTGTACCTCGGCAACAACCAGATGATCGAGGCCACCGATCCGGCGGTCACGGTCTCGCCGGCGCGCACCAGCGGCATGGTGCCGTACCTGACTCGCATCCTGGAGTCCTGACCGCGACTTGTTGACCATCCGTGACGGTCGGCGGGTTGGGTAGATTGTCTGTCAATCATGATGACCATCTCCCCGACCCGTCCGGCCGCCGCCGGCGTTTCGGACGCCACCCAAGCTGAGGCAGGAGACCGGAAAGCCGGCTTCTACCGCCTCGATCTCGACGGGCTGCGCGGCATCGCCATCGCGCTGGTCGCGATGTTCCATGTGTGGTTCGGGCGCGTCTCCGGCGGGGTGGATGTATTCCTGGCTCTGTCGGGCTTCTTCTTCGGCGGGAAACTGCTGCGCGCGGCGCTCAATCCGGCGTCCTCGCTGGCGCCGGTGCCCGAAGTCATCCGGCTGGTTCGACGACTCCTGCCGGCCCTGGTGGTGGTGTTGGCCGCCGGCGCGGTACTGACCGTCCTGATCCAGCCGGAGACCCGGTGGGAGACCTTCGCCGACCAGAGCCTGGCCAGCCTCGGCTACTACCAGAACTGGGAGTTGGCCAGCACGGTGGCCGACTATCTGCGGGCCGGCGAGGCCGTCAGTCCGCTGCAGCACATCTGGTCGATGTCGGTGCAGGGCCAGTTCTACATCGCGTTCCTGGCGCTGGTGTTCGGGTTCGCGTTTCTGCTTCGGCGCCGGCTCGGCAAGCGGCTGCGGACGGCGTTCGTGCTGTTGCTGAGCACGCTGACGGTGGCGTCCTTCGTCTACGCGATCATCGCCCATCAGGCCAGCCAGTCGACGGCGTACTACGACAGCTTCGCCCGCGCGTGGGAGTTGCTGCTGGGCGCGCTGGCCGGTGCACTGGTCCCCTACGTCCGTTGGCCGATGTGGCTGCGCACCACAGCCGCCACGATCGCCTTGCTCGCGGTGCTGTCCTGCGGCGCGCTCATCGACGGCGTCAAGCAGTTCCCCGGGCCGTGGGCGCTGGTTCCCGTCGGCGCGGCCCTGCTCTTCATCCTGGCCGGCGCCAACCGCGCCAGCGGTGACGCGTTGCCGTTGCCCAACCGACTGCTGGCGACGGGACCGCTGGTGCGACTCGGCGAGATCGCCTACGCGCTGTATCTGTGGCACTGGCCGCTGCTGATCTTCTGGCTCGCCTACACCGGCCACACGCACGCCAACTTCGCCGAAGGCACAGCGGTGCTGCTGATCTCGGGCGTGCTGGCTTATCTGACCAACCGCTACGTCGAAGAGCCGCTGCGGCAGCGTGGCCCCTCCGCCGCCACACGCGAGGTCGCTCCGGTGGTGCCCTGGCGGACACGGCTGCGCCGGCCCACCTTGGTGCTGGGTTCTGTCATCGCGCTACTCGGCGTCACGCTCACGGCGACGGCGTTCACCTGGCGCGAGCATGTCAGCGTGGAACGCGCCGACGGCAAAGAACTGCTGACGCTCAACCCGCACGACTATCCCGGCGCGCGAGCCTTGATCAATCACATGCGGGTACCGGCACTGCGGATGCGACCGACCGTCCTGGAGGCCCAGGACGACTACCCGCCGTCCACCCACGACGGTTGCATCAGCGACTTCCTCGACACGTCGGTGATCACGTGCGCGTATGGCGACAAGAACGCCACCCGGACCATCGCGCTGGCCGGCGGCTCGCATGCCGAACACTGGCTGACCGCGCTGGACATCCTGGGCCGCAAGCACCACTTCAAGGTCACCACCTACCTCAAGATGGGCTGCGCGCTGTCCACCGAGAAAATGCCGCGGGTGATGGGCAACAACGACCCGTATCCGGAGTGCCGCGACTGGGTGCCCAAGGCGATGGCCAAGGTCATCGCCGACCACCCCGACTACGTGTTCACCACGTCGACCCGGCCCTGGAACATCAAGCCCGGTGACGTGATGCCGGGCACCTACGTCGGGATCTGGCAAGCGTTCTCCGACAACAACATTCCGATTCTGGCCATGCGCGACACGCCGTGGCTGGTCAAGGACAAACAACCGTTCAACCCGTCGGACTGCCTGGCCAAGGGCGGCGACGCGGAGTCCTGCGGCATCAGACGATCCGACGTGCTGTCCGACCACAACACCACCCTCGACTTCGTCGGGCAGTTTCCCATGCTCAAGCCGCTGGATATGAGCGATGCGGTCTGCCGACGCGATATCTGCCGTGCCGTCGAGGGAAATGTGTTGGTGTATCACGACGCTCATCACCTTTCCGCCACCTACATGCGCACGTTGACACCCGAGATGGGTCGACAGATCGCGGCCGCCACCGGTTGGTGGTGACGCGCCCGGACGGCGAGATCCGGACCCTCGCCACTAAGGTCGAGTGATGCCCCCGTCAGACCCGAACAATGGCGCCGCGGCAACTCCACCCCCCTTGCCGACCGTGTGGCCAGGAAGTAGCTACCCACTCGGCGCGAACTTCGACGGCGGCGGCACCAACTTCGCGTTGTTCTCCGAAATCGCCGACAAAGTCGAGCTGTGCCTGATCGATGAAGACGGCCGGGAATTCCGGATCAGGCTCGACGAGGTCGACGGCTACGTGTGGCACGCGTACCTACCCAACGTCAGCCCCGGCCAGCGTTACGGCTTCCGCATCCACGGGCCGTTCGATCCGGCGGCAGGCCACCGGTGCGACCCCAGCAAGCTATTGCTCGATCCGTATGGCAAGTGCTTTGACGGGGAGTTCAAGTTCGACCAGGCGCTGTTCTCCTACGACCTGGAGGTCGCAGCCGAGGACCCTACCGAGACCGGCACGCCGCCGCAGATCGACTCCCTCGGCCACACCATGACCAGCGTGGTGATCAATCCTTTTTTCGACTGGGCCACCGATCGCGCGCCGCGCACGCCGTACCACGAGACCGTCATCTACGAGGCGCACGTGAAAGGGATGACCCAGAATCATCCCGCAGTCCCGGAAGCACTTCGTGGCACCTACGCCGGCCTCGCTCACCCGGCGGTCATCGAGCACCTCAAATCACTGAATGTCACCGCGATCGAGTTGATGCCCGTCCACCAGTTCATGCACGACCATCGGCTGCTGGAACTGGGTCTGCGAAACTACTGGGGCTACAACAGCTTCGGATTCTTCGCTCCGCACAACCAATACGCGGCCAACCGGCGCGTCCGAGGCGCGGTCACCGAATTCAAATCGATGGTCCGGGCTTTTCACCAGCAAGGCATCGAGGTCATCCTCGACGTGGTCTACAACCACACCGCCGAAGGTAACCAGCTCGGGCCGACCATCAACTTCCGCGGCATCGACAATGCCGCCTACTACCGGCTCATCGATGACGATCTGCGGCTGTACAAGGATTTCACCGGTACCGGTAACAGCCTCAACGCCCGAAACCCGCACACCCTGCAGCTGATCATGGACTCGCTGCGGTACTGGGTGACCGAGATGCACGTCGACGGCTTCCGCTTCGACCTGGCGTCCACCCTGGCCCGCGAGTTCTACGACGTCGACCGGCTGAGCGCGTTTTTCGATCTGGTGCAACAAGATCCGGTGGTCAGTCAGGTCAAACTGATCGCCGAACCGTGGGACATCGGCGAGGGCGGCTACCAAGTCGGCAACTTCCCAGGTTTGTGGACCGAGTGGAACGGGAAGTATCGCGACACTGTGCGTGACTATTGGCGGGGCGAGCCCGCGACACTGGGCGAGTTCGCGTCCCGGCTGACCGGGTCGTCGGACCTCTACGAGGCGAGCAGCCGACGTCCCAGCGCCAGCATCAATTTCGTCACCGCGCACGACGGGTTCACGCTCAACGACCTGGTGTCCTACAACGAGAAGCACAATCAAGCCAACGGCGAGGACAACCGGGACGGCGAAAGCCACAACCGGTCGTGGAACTGCGGTGTCGAAGGCCCGACCGACGACCCGGAGATCTTGGATCTGCGCTGCCGGCAGATGCGCAACATCATCGCGACGCTGATGCTGAGCCAGGGCACGCCGATGATCTCGCACGGCGACGAGATCGGCCGCAGCCAGAGCGGCAACAACAACGTCTACTGCCAAGACTCCGAATTGTCCTGGATGGACTGGTCGTTGGTCGACAAGAACAGCGACCAGCTCGAGTTCACCCGCAAGGTCACCGCGTTGCGCAAAGCCCACCCGGTGTTCAAGCGCCGCCGGTTCTTCGACGGCGAGCCGATCCGCAGCGGCGACGAGGTGCGCGACATCGCCTGGCTGACACCGGCGGGCAAGGAGATGCAGCATCAGGACTGGGGAGGCGAATTCGGCAAGAGCGTCGCAGTGTTCCTCAATGGCGACGCCATTCCCGAGCCCGACTCCCGCGGCGAACGGGTAGTCGACGATTCCTTCCTGATGTGCTTCAACGCCCACGACCACGAGGTCGATTTCGTGATTCCCAATGACGACTACGCCAAGGAGTGGACCGCGGTTCTGGACACCACCGATGCCTCCGGCTCGGTAGAGCTGGTCGTCAGCGACGGCGACGAGGTTTCACTTCCCGGTCGGGCGTTGCTCGTCTTCCGTAAGACGAAGTAACGCATGGCTTTTCCGGTACTGTCCACCTACCGGCTGCAGCTGCGAGGTCCATCGAGCGGCTTCGGCTTCACCTTCGCCGACGCCGAGAAACTGCTGGATTACCTCGACGACCTCGGGGTGTCGCACCTGTACTTGTCGCCGATCCTGACCCCGGTCACCGGGTCCGCACACGGCTACGACGTCACCGACCCCACGACGGTGTCAGCCGAACTCGGCGGCCGCGAGGGTTTGGAAAGGCTGTCGAGCGCTGCGCGGGCCCGCGGCATGGGTCTGATCGTCGACGTGGTGCCCAACCACGTCGGCGTGGACAAGCCGGAGCAGAACCCGTGGTGGTGGGATGTGCTGCGGCACGGCCAATCCTCGCAGTACGCGTCGTTCTTCGACATCGACTGGAAGCTCGCGGACGGGCGAATTGTGCTGCCGGTGCTGGGTTCTGACGACGATGTGGCCGATCTGCAGGTCGACGACGACGTGTTGCGCCTCGGCGATCTGACCTTTCCGATCGCACCTGGAACCGGCGACGGGACAGGCCCGCAGGTACACGACCGCCAGCACTACCAGCTGGTCGGGTGGCGCAGCGGCGTGGTCGGCTACCGACGGTTCTTTTCGATCACCTCGCTTGCCGGACTGCGCCAGGAAGACCACGCGGTGTTCGACGCCAGCCACACCGAGGTGGGCAGCTGGTTCGCCGAGGCACTTGTCGACGGGGTGCGCATCGATCACCCGGACGGATTGGCCGATCCAGCTGGGTATCTCACCTGGTTGCGCGAACTGACCGGGCCCGAAGCGTGGATCGTGATCGAGAAGATTCTCGCCGTCGACGAGCCGCTGGAGCCGACGCTGCCCGTTGCCGGTACCACCGGCTACGACGCGTTGCGCGACGTGGGCGGGGTGTTCATCGACCCGAACGGCGCCGAGGCACTGACCGCCCTGTATGAGTCGTCCGGCGTGAACTATTCCGCCACACCGGCAGTGCTGCGCGACCTGAAGGCGGCGGTGGCCACCGACACGCTCGGCAGCGAACTGGCCCGGCTACGTCGCGCCATCGTGACCGCTGCCGGCGCCGACCATCCGCAGCTATCCGACGCCGTGGCGACGCTGCTCGGCCACATCGACGTCTACCGTTTCGATTACCGCGGACTGGCAGCGATACTGTCCACTGCGCTGGCTGAAACCGAAACTGCCGCACCGGAATTACGGCAGCCGCTGCAAATCATCGCCGCGGCACTGGCCCACGGCGGGGAACCCGACGCCCGACTGCAGCAGTTGTGCGGCGCGGTGACTGCCAAGTCGGTTGAAGACTGCCTGTTCTATCGCGACGCCCGACTGGTCTCGCTGAACGAGGTCGGCGGCGAGCCGCACCGGTTCGGCGTCGGCGCGGCGGAATTCCATGACAGCTCCGGTATGCGGGCGAGGTTGTGGCCGAATGCGATGACGGCGTTGACGACGCACGACACCAAGCGCGGCGAAGATGTGCGGGCTCGCATCGGGGTGTTGTCGCAGGTGCCGTCACTGTGGGCCGAGTTCGTCACCCGCTGGGAAGTCATCGCTCCCTCCCCCGACCCGGCGACCGGACTCTTTCTGTGGCAGAACATCTTCGGTGTCTGGCCGGTGGACGGGCTCGTCAGCGAAGAACTGCGAGAGCGCCTGCATGCCTACGCTGAGAAGGCCATCCGGGAGGCGGCGTTGCACACCACGTGGAACGATTCCGACTCCGAATTCGAGAAGTCCGTTCACGAATGGTTGGACGCGGTGCTCGATGGACCGATCCCTCGGGAGCTCACCCAGCTGGTGGGACGGCTGCACACGCATGCCCAGAGCGATGCGCTGGGCCAGAAGCTGCTGGCCCTGACCGCCCCTGGTGTCCCCGACATCTACCAGGGCACCGAATTGTGGGACGACAGCCTGGTCGACCCCGACAACCGACGTCCGGTGGACTACGACGCTCGACGTGATGCGCTGAAGTCGCTGCAGCACAACAAAATGCGTGTCGTCAACGTGGCGTTACGGCTGCGGCGCGCCCGCCCCGACGCGTTCGTGCAGGGCGGCTACCTGCCCGTGCTCGCCGCCGGAGCCGCCGCCGATCACGTGGTGGCGTTCCGTCGTGGCGATGACGTGCTGGCCGCCGCGGTGCGCTGGACGGTTCACCTGGAACAAACCGGTTGGGGTGATACGGTTCTCCCGTTGCCGGACGGCTCGTGGACCGATGTGCTGACCGGCAGGCCGGTATCGGGAACGGTGTCGGCCGCTGACCTGTTCGCCGAGTTACCGGTGATCCTTCTGGAGCGCGGCGATGCCTGATTTCGCAGTGTGGGCGCCGAAACCGGACGTTGTACGTCTCGACGTGGACGGCGCGGCGCATGCGATGACCCGGGGCCCTGACGGCTGGTGGCGGGCCACCGCCGACGCCGCCCCCGATGCGCGCTACGGATTCCTGCTCGACGACGATCCGACGTTGCTGCCCGACCCGCGCTCACCGCGCCAACCCGACGGGGTGCATGACAGGTCGCAGCGGTGGGTGCCTGCGACGGACGCGTGGACGGATGGCGACTGGAGTGGCCGTTCGGTGCACGGCGCGGTGATCTACGAGTTGCACATCGGCACGTTCACACCGGCAGGCACCTTCGACGCCGCGATCGACAAGCTCGACTACCTGGTCGACCTCGGTATCGACTTCGTCGAGGTGATGCCGGTCAATGCGTTTTCCGGAAAGTACGGCTGGGGCTACGACGGCGTGCTGTGGTACGCCGTGCACGAACCCTACGGCGGGCCTGACGGTCTGGTCCGATTCGTCGACGCCTGCCATCGCCGTGGTCTGGGCGTGCTGATCGACGCGGTGTTCAACCATCTCGGCCCGTCGGGTAACTACCTGCCGCGGTTCGGGCCCTACCTGTCGTCGGCGAGCAACCCGTGGGGCGAAGGCATCAACATCGCCGACGCCGGCTCCGACGAGGTGCGCCGCTACATCATCGACTGCGCACTGCGCTGGATGCGCGACTTTCACGCCGACGGGCTGCGCCTGGACGCCGTGCACGCCCTGTTCGACACCACCGCGATCCACCTGCTCGAGGAGCTGTCCGCCGAAACCGACGAGCTCGCTGAGCAACTGGGCCGGCCGCTGTCGCTGGTCGCCGAGAGCGACCTCAACGACCCAAAGATGATCACCCCCCGCGAAGCCCGGGGCTACGGAATGACCGCGCAATGGGACGACGACATTCACCACGCCATCCACACCGCGGTGTCCGGCGAGCGCCAGGGCTACTACGCCGACTTCGGCTCGCTCGCGAACCTGGCGACGACGTTGCGGCACGGCTTCTTCCACGCGGCGACCTACTCGTCGTTCCGGCGCCGCAGGCATGGCAGGCCACTCGACACCTCGATCATTCCGGCTACTCGTCTGCTCGCGTACACCTGCACGCACGACCAGGTCGGGAACCGCGCTCTCGGGGACCGCCCGTCGCAAAACCTCGATGCCGGACAGCTGGCCGTCAAGGCCGCGTTGGTTCTCGGGTCCCCTTACACCGCAATGCTTTTCATGGGCGAAGAGTGGGGCGCCTCAACACCCTTCCAGTTCTTCAGCTCCCACCCGGAGCCGGAGCTGGCGCGCGCCACCGCAGAGGGCCGCAAGAAGGAATTCGCCGATCACGGCTGGGACGCCGACGACATTCCCGACCCTCAGGACCCCCAGACGTTTCAGCGCTCGAAGCTCGACTGGACCGAGCTCGATGCCGGCGAGCACGCCCGGGTGCTGCAGATCTACCGTGACTTGATTCTGCTGCGGCGCAACGAAGCTGATCTCGCCGATCCGTGGCTGAACGATCTGGTCGTCGACTACGACGAAGACGCGCGTTGGATCGTCATGCGTCGCGGCCGATTGGCGGTGGCCTGCAATCTCGGTGTCGATCCGGTGATCGTTCCGTGCACGGGCGATCTCGTGCTGTCCTGGGGCTCGCCCGGCATCGGCGGGGAAAGCACTGAGCTGCCACCGCATTCGTTCGCGATCCTGCGCACTGTGGATAACTGACTTTCGGCGTCGCCCGCGACCGCTGATGATGCGCGGATGAGCAAGCATGACGTATTGCCGATCCCGCCCATTCAGACCGCTGCCGACCCCGCCTATTCGACCGAGGACCTACGCCAGCGCTGGCGTGCGCTACTGGGGCCGCTGGGTTTTGACGAGCGGCTGTTGTGGTTCGGTCTGATCGGGCCGAACCGCTGCTTCGCGCAGAAGCTCAGCCGGGTTTCGATCCGCATCCGACCGCGTGGCAGGGTCGTCTGGAATCTCATGTCAGCGCTGCGCACGCTGCTCGATGACCTGGAACCCGCGACCACGGTGGCACTACTGTTGTCGGGACCCGGCCGAGGTCCCGTCTCGTCGATCGACTTGCAGTGGTCAAAGTCGTTGGCCGACATGGCCGAACGGTTCGCCATTCCGCTGGAGCCGATCTTTCGCGCCAACGACGAATCGGTCGATCCGGTCTCGCCGAAAGTAATCGGGTAACTTTCGCGTGTGAGTGAAATCGACTACGGCGCCAGGGCCCGTCTCGATCACATCGAAAAGCAACTCCAGGCGCTGTTTCCCGACAGCTACGTGCCCTTCGCGGCCGCGCTTGCGACTGGGATGCCGGCGGGGGTGGTTGAGCTGGCCCGCGCCGGCAACAAGATCGCCGCGATCAAGGAATACCGCAGGATCACCGGTGCCGGTTTATCGGAAGCGAAAGAAGCGATCGACGCCATTCCGTGAGCATCACCGGAATGCTCGGCGATTACAGCAAATAGCGGTAGGCCGGCGAATCCGGGTCGAGCTTCTCGATCTGCATGTCAGTGACCCGCATCCGCTCCAGCAGCCCCTCCAGGTCGGCGGCTGAACCCAACTCGACGCCGACCAGCGCCTCACCGGTCTCCCGGTTGTTGCGCTTCACATACTCGAATAACGTGACGTCGTCGTTGGGCCCGAGGACGCCGTCGAGGAATCTGCGCAGCGCGCCCGGCTCCTGCGGAAAGTCAACCAGGAAATAGTGTTTCAGCCCGAGGTGAACCAGCGAGCGCTCCAGGATCTCGCCGTACCGCGAGACGTCGTTGTTGCCGCCCGAGATCAGGCACACCACCGTCGAATCCGGTTCGACGTCGGCTTCCAGCAGGCCCGTGACCGAGAGCGCTCCGGCGGGTTCGGCGATGATCCCCTCGTTCTGGTACAGGTCGAGCATCGCGGTACACACCGCGCCCTCGTCCACGGTGGTGATCGAGACCATGTCGCCCGCGGCGGCCAACGCCGCGTACGTCAGTCGCCCGGCGCGGCTCACGGCAGCGCCGTCGACGAACTGGTCGACCGCGTCCAGGGTGACGGGTCCGCCGCTGGCCAGCGCCGCCATCATCGCCGCCGCACCGGCCGGTTCGACGCCGAGGATCGCCGTGTTGGTGGTCCGCTCGGCAAGATACGTAGTAATGCCGGCGATGCACCCGCCGCCACCGACGGGAACCACGACCAGATCGGGTTCGACGTCGAGCTGGTCGAGTAGTTCGACGGCGATCGTGCCCTGGCCGGCCATGGTGCGAGGGTCATCGAACGGAGGGACCAGGGTGGCACCTGTACATGCGACGTCGGCGAGCGCGGCTTCGGCCGCCAGGTCGTAGGTCGACCCGCCGACGATCAGCTCGATGAAGTCGCCGCCGTGATAGCGGATGCGGTCGCGCTTTTGCTTCGGTGTTGTGGCCGGTACGTAGACGCGACCGCGAACGCCGAGCGTCCGGCAGGCGTAGGCGAAGCCCTGTGCATGGTTTCCGGCCGACGAGCACACCACGCCCGCGGCGAGCTCCTCCCCGGAAAGCTGCACGAGCAGGTTGTAGGCGCCACGCAGCTTGTAGGAACGCACGGTCTGCAGGTCTTCGCGCTTGAGATAGACGTTCGCCCCGGTTATCGAGGACAACCGGTCGGAGAGCTGCAGCGGGGTGGGCGTGACCACCCCGCTGATTCGCTGCGCCGCCGCATCGATATCAGCAGCAGACAGCGGCCCGCTGCCCCGGGTGCTCGCGCTTTGGCTCAGTTCGGCGGACACCGGTCAATGGTGCCACCAAACTGCGGATTCACTGCACAGGGGTCAGTACAAAGACCGGAATTTGCCGCTCGGTCTTCTCCTGATACTCGGCATAGGCCGGCCAGGCCGCCACGGCCCGTTCCCACCAGGCAGCCTTGTCGTCGCCGAATACCTCGCGGGCGTGGTAATCGCGGGTCACGCTGCCGTCCTGCAACTCGACAAGCGGGTTCTTCGCGATGTTGTAGTACCAGACCGGGTTCTTCGGCGCCCCGCCCAGCGACGCGACGACGGCATATTCACCGTCGTGCTCGACCCGCATCAGCGGAGTCTTACGGAGCTTGCCGGTCTTGGCACCGACGGTGATCAGCAGAATGATGGGCTTGCCCTTCATGTCCGCAGCGTCGGCTCCACCCGACTCGGCGTACTTGTCGGCCTGTTCGCGGGACCAGTCCCAGGGGCTTGGAGCGTATTCACCTTCGAGTGGCATACCTCACACCCTAAACCCGGCAGGTCAAGGCGCCGAGATCTCGAGGTGACCTCACGGCGATGCGCGCCGTGTAGAGTCTGCGACGACCATCGACCATCCTCGATCAGACGCACCGCGCAGAGCCGGTAAAGCTGGGAGTCAAGCACATGCTCCAACTGTTCAGCTGGTCGCCGCGCGCCGTCGCGCGGACAGGGCCATCCGCCAACGCTGCCGTTGGTCGATAAGCCTCGATGGCAATCGCCGAAGTACCTGAATACGCCCATCTGAGCGACTGGGACGTGGCCGCGCTCGCGGCCGAATTGGACACGATTCGCTCCGACATCGAGCAGTCGCGCGGTGCCAAGGACCGCAGTTACATCCGGCGCGCGATCGCTTTTCAGCGAGGCCTCGAGGTCGCGGCGAGGCTCACCATCCTTGCGAGCAAAACCAAGGTCGGTTGGGCCGTCGGAACTGCCACGCTGGCTGTGGCCAAGTGCGTCGAGAACATGGAGCTCGCCCACAACATCACCCACGGTCAGTGGGACTGGATGAACGACCCGGAAATCCATTCCGCCACGTGGGAATGGGACATGGTGGGCCCGTCGGCGCACTGGATGTCGTCACACAATCACAAGCACCACAAATTCACCAACGTCGTCGGCATGGACGATGACCTCGGCTTCGGAGTCATGCGGGTCACCCGCGACCAGGAATGGCGGCCGAGCAACCTTGCCCAGCCGTTGCGCGCGGTGTTGCTGGCGGCCCTCTTCGAGTGGGGTGTCGCCATGCACGGCCTGTACGCCGCGCAGGACCGCGAGAACACCGAAGCCGCGAAGTCTGCCCACACCAGGACGATGGTCCGCAAGATGGTCCGTCAGGCCGTCAAGGATTACCTGCTCTTTCCGTTGTTGAGCCGACGGCGGTGGCGCCGGACACTCGGTGCCACGGTGGTGGCCAACGGGCTGCGCAATGCCTGGGCCTACATCGTCATCGTCTGCGGGCACTTCGCCGACGGTGCGGAGAAGTTCACCGAGTCGGTCTTGGAGGACGAGACGAAACCCGAGTGGTACCTGCGGCAGATGTTGGGCACCGCGAACTTCCGGGCCGGCCGGGTGCTGGCCTTCATGAGCGGAAACCTCTGCTACCAGATCGAGCATCACCTGTTCCCCGACCTGCCGAGTAATCGCTTGCCCGAGATCGCCGATCGGGTCCGCGCGTTGTGCGCCAAGTACGACTTGCCCTATACGACCGGCTCGTTTATGGGCCAGTATCTGCTCACGGTGCGCACCATCTGCAAATTGGCTCTGCCGGTGCAGTTCCTGAATGACACCTGCGACGACGCGCCAGAAACCGCGTCCGAGAACAAGTTTCACTACATCGATCAACGACCGGATCGGCCGTGCGGCGATGAGCAGCTGAGGCGACGCGGACTCGTGACGGCGCTCGACGCCCACCGGGACCGCAAGCGGGCCAGCTGACCTACGCCCGCCGCGCTATTGACGCGGGCTTCGGCTCGTGGATATCCGGGCCCAGCTCGCCGGCGTAGAGCTCCTCGATCTGCGTGGCGTACTTGGCCATGATCTGGCGTCGCTTGAGCTTCATCGTCTGGGTGATCTCGTCGCCGCCCGGCTCCCAGAGCGTGGGCAGCACCCGGAAGCGTTTGATCTGCTCGACCCGCGATAATTTGGCGTTGCCGTTGGCGACCCCCGCCGAAATCTGCGCGAGCACGTCCGGGTGGTTGGCAAGCGCCTCAGGTGAGGCGTCGGCGATGCCGTGGCGTTCCGCATAGGGGCCAACTGAGTCGGCATCGAACACCAACAATGCGGTGTTGTACGGACGGCCGTCGCCGATGGTGAGCATCGCTCCGATCATCGGGCAGGCAGCCTTGACCGTGTTTTCGATATTGGCCGGCGACATGTTCTTGCCACCCGCATTGATGATCAACTCCTTCTTGCGGTCGACTATCCGCAGATAGCCATCGGCATCCTCGTCCAGGATGTCACCGGTGTGCAGCCAGCCGTCGGCGTCGATCGCCTCGGCCGTCTTGGCCGGCTCCTGCCGGTAGCCCTTCATCACCAGCGGTCCCCGGACCAAATACTCGCCGTCCTCGGCGATCTTGGACTCCAATCCGGGCAACAGCTTGCCCACCGAGCCGAGCCGCGCCTCCCGCGGATGGCTCACGCTCGCAACACAACTGAGCTCCGACATACCCCAGACTTCGGCGATCGGGATGCCGATGCCGGCGAAGAACGCCAGCGTCTCCCTGGGGATCGGCGCGGCCCCCGACACCGCCCAGCGCAGCTGGTCGAGGCCGAGCTTCTCGCGCAGCGTCGAGAGCACCAGCTCGTCGGCTTGCGCCCACTCGGCGGCCACGTCGTCGGGCAGCGGTTCGTCGGCGATGAGTGACGTCGCGCGCTTCGCGGCGACCGACAGCGCCCACTGCAGGGCCTGCCGCTTCGTTTCGTCCTGTTCGTGGGCGACCGTGAATTCGATTGCGGCTTTGAGCTTTTCCCAGACCCGCGGAACGGCGGCCCAAATGGTGGGCCGTGCGTCGGTCAGCGCGGCGGCAATCTCGCGAACATCGGCGACCACGGTGACCTCGGTGCCGTACAGCTCCTGGTTGTACAACGCCATCATGCGATCGGCGATGTGAGCCGAGGGCAGATACGACGTGGTCCGGTCATCCGACCGGACATCCAGCACCGCGGCGAGCGCGTCCCCCTCGAAAAGCAGGTTGCTGTGCGTCATCTCGACGCCTTTGGGATTGCCCGTCGTTCCCGAGGTGTAGATCAGCGTGATCACGTCGTCGGGCTGCACCGCACGCCAAGTCGACTCGAAGTCGAAATCGTCGGCGCCGGCGGCATAGAACTCGTCGAGCGAGATGGTTCCTTCCGGCGCACCGTCGATGCACACGATGTGATCGAGTGCCGCACCGCTGGACCGGATCCGGTCGACGTACTGCTCCTCGCAGAACACCACTTTGGTGCCGGCGTTGCTGAACAGGTACGTCAGCTGTTCGGCAGGCAGTGTGTTGTAGACGGAGAACGAGGTCGCGCCGACATGTTGTGCGCCGACTTCCAACGGGTAGAACTCGATCCGATTGGCCATCATCAGCGACACCGTGTCACCCCGGCGGACTCCGATACCCGCCAGCCCTGCCGCGACCCGACGGACGTCGGCGGCGAAGTCCCGCCAGGTCAGTATCTGGGTGTCGCCGGGGGTGCGCAGCGCGACCCCATCGGGGTCGATCTCCGCGGCCCGCTGGAACGCCTCGACCATCGTGGTCGGCATGCTCATCTGGGAATTCGAATCGCTCACGCAGCCGAGGCTAGTCCTGCAGTAGGTTGCCGGTATGGGAATTGCCATCACTGAGTTGACGCCTGTCGAGCGGACAGCGTTCGTCACCCAGTACGCCCGCGCACTCGACAGCCGTTGGCCCAGGCCGATACTCGGTGACACGCTTGCCGACGAGATCGTCGCCAAGATCGACTACGACTTCGAAAGTTTGGGCGTGCCGGCCAGCGCGATCCGCCAGACCGCTCTGCGCGGGAAGCTACTCGACGACCGGGCCCGCCACTTCATCGCCGAACATCAAGACGCCGTGGTCGTCGACCTCGGCGCGGGTCTGGCGACGCCGATGCAGCGAGTCGCGCCGCCGCCCACGGTCGACTGGTACAGCGTCGATCTGCCCAATGTCATCGCGCTGCGGGATGAGGTCGTGCCCGCCCACGGCCACGCGTATTCGGTGGCGGCGTCGCTGGCCGACAATGACTGGACCGACCAGATCCCCGCCGACCGCCCCACCCTGCTGATCGCCGACGGGCTGCTGGCATTTGTCTGCGAGCCGGTGATCGTCAACCTGTTTCGCCACATTCCCGAGTATTTCCGGGCCGGCGAAGTGGCGCTCAACGACTACGGCCGCGTCGGCCGGCTCAACATCGCCGCAATGAAGATCGTCTTCAGCGCAGTCGGAACCCAATGGCAGTATCGGGGTTTCGGCGATGCCCGCATCCCGGAGAACTGGAGTTCGCGGCTGCGACTGGTCGAGGAGACCAGCCTGTCGCAGGTGCCGGAGGTCGATTTGTACCCAACTGCGGCGCGGTTGTCGACGCGACTGATGGGCAAGACCAAATCCGGCGCCCGCACCGCGCGAATCTTGCGCTACAGCTTCTGAAGACCTTCGAGACACGCTGCAGCGGCTAGCCGCCGAGGCAGCCGGGGCCGAGCAGCGCCTTCAGATCACCCATCAGCGCCGGGGACGGCGTCACCCGCAGCGATGCGTCGAGTTCCAACGTGGTGGTCCGCTCTCCGCTGATCAGTCGCAGATGCACCTGGGACGTACCGGGGTGACGCGCCAGCACCTGCTTGAGCGCGCTGACCTTGTCGATGGTGCACTGCCGGGTCGGCAAGCTCACCGCCAGCGGCCGATCCAGCTGCGCGCTGGAGAAGTCAGGCACCACAAGGTCGTTGGCGATCAGCGCGATCCGATCGTCCCGGATCGCCACTTTGGCCGTCACCAGCACCACCGCGTCGTCGACGATGTCGCCACCGACGGCGGAGTAGGTGTGCGGGAAGAACATCACTTCGATCCCGCCGGTGAGGTCTTCCAACTGCGCTGACGCCCAAGGCATCCCGTTCTTGTTGACCCGCCGGTTCACCGACGCCAGGATGCCGCCAACCTTCACCATGGTCTCGTTGGCGACATCGCCGTCGAGGATCGCCGGGATGGCGGTGTCGACCTGACTGGTCAGCAGGTGCGCGATGCCGTTCAGCGGATGACCGGACACATACAGGCCCAGCATCTCGCGCTCGAGGGCGAGTTTGTGCTTGTCGTCCCACTCTTCGTCGGGAACCCGGATGGTGAACACCGAGTCGGTGCCTGCTCCCCCGTCGCTCGGGTCACCACCGAACAGGTCGAACTGGCCCATCGCCTCGGCCTTCTTGGTGCCGAGCACCGACTCGACCGCGTCGGTGTGCACCAGGAACAGCCCCTTGCGCGGGTGCTTCAGCGAATCGAAGGCGCCGGCCTTGATCAGCGACTCGGTGACTTTCTTGTTGCACGCCGCGATGTCGACTTTGTTCAAATAGTCGGAGAAGTCGGTGAACTTACCTTTTTCCGTGCGCGTATTGATCAGCGATGCAACGACATTGGCGCCAACATTGCGCACAGCGCCCATCCCGAAGCGAATATCGGCGCCCACCGACGCGAAGTTCACCAGCGACTCGTTGACGTCCGGTGGCAACACTGTGATGCCGAGTTTGCGGCAGTCGGCCAGATAGACCGCGGCTTTGTCCTTGTCGTCGCCGACGGACGTGAGCAGCCCGGCCATGTATTCAGCCGGGTAGTTGGCCTTGAGGTAGGCCGTCCAGTAGGACACCAAGCCGTAGCCCGCGGCGTGTGACTTGTTGAATGCATAACCGGCGAACGGAAGAATGGTGTCCCACAACGCTTTCACCGCACGTTCGGAGAAACCGTTGGTGGTCATGCCCTCGCAGAAGCCCTTGTACTCGGCCTCCAGCACCTCGAGCTTCTTCTTGCCCATGGCCTTACGCAGCGCGTCGGCCTTGCCCATCGTGTAGGAGGCGACCTTCTGGGCAATGAACATGATCTGCTCTTGGTAGACGATCAGCCCGTGTGTCTCCGCGAGGATCTCGCGCAACGGTTCTTCGAGTTCGGGGTGGATCGGCTTGACCGCCTGGCGTTGATTCTTACGGTCGGCGTAGTCGTTGTGGGCGTTCATGCCCATCGGTCCCGGACGGTACAGCGCCAGCACCGCGACGATGTCGTTGAACTCGGTGGGCTGCATGCGGCGCAGCAGATCGCGCATCGGCCCGCCGTCGAGCTGGAACACACCCAGAGTGTCGCCGCGGCCCAGCAACTCGTAGGTGGCCTTGTCGTCGAGTGGCACCGACTCGAGGTCGAGCTCAATTCCTCTGTTGACCTTGATGTTCTCCAGCGCATCGCCGATGATCGTCAGATTGCGCAGGCCCAGGAAGTCCATCTTCAGCAGCCCGATGGCCTCACACGACGGGTAGTCCCAGCCGGTGATGATCGCGCCGTCCTGCGGGCGCTTCCACAGCGGGATCGCCTCAGTCAGCGGCTCGCTGCTCATGATCACTGCGCAGGCGTGCACGCCGGCGTTGCGGATCAGGCCTTCGAGGCCGCGCGCAGTCTGGTAGATGGTCCGCACGTCAGGATCGGTGTCGATCAAGCCGCGGACCTCCGCGGCTTCCTTGTAGCGCTCATGGTTGGGGTCCGTGATACCCGACAGCGGAATGTCTTTCGCCATGATCGGCGGCGGCAGCGCCTTGGTGATCCGGTCCGCGATCGCAAAGCCTGGCTGCCCGTAGTGGATGCGCGCTGAATCCTTCAGCGCTGCTTTGGTTTTGATGGTGCCGAAGGTGATGACCTGCGCAACGCGGTCGGAGCCCCATTTCTCAGCGGCGTAGCGGACCATCTCGCCACGTCGGCGGTCGTCGAAGTCGATGTCGATATCTGGCGCCGACGGCCGCTCGGGGTTCAGGAAGCGCTCGAACAGCAGGCCGTGTGGGATGGGATCGATGTTCGTGATGCCCATCGCGTAGGCCACCAGCGAACCCGCCGCCGAACCGCGGCCCGGGCCAACCCGGATGTCGACTGACCGCGCGTGGTTGATCAGGTCCGCCACGATGAGGAAGTAAGCCGGGAAACCCTTGTCGCAGATGACCTTGATCTCGTATTCGGCACGGTCGGTGTACTCCTGTGCAACGCCGGCCGGGAAGCGACGGCCCAGCCCGGCCATCACCTCGTGGTGCAGCCACGTTGCCTGGTCGTGGCCGTCGGGCACCGGGAAGACCGGCATCCGGTCCCGCGGCGACCACACATCGGCGTAGGAGGTGACCCGCTCGGCGATCAGCACGGTGGAGTCGCAGGCGCCGGGCACCTCGTCGTCCCAGATCGCCCGCATCTCGGCGGCCGACTTGAGGAAATAGCCGTCGCCGTCGAACTTGAACCGGTTGGGGTCCGAGAGTGTCTTGCCGGTCTGCACGCACAGCAGCGCCTCGTGGTTGTGCGCGGCATCGCGGGTGACGTAGTGGCAGTCGTTGGTCGCCAGCGGCGGAATGTTCAGTGCCTGGCCGATTTCCAGCAGCCCGTCGCGAACCCGGCGTTCGATGGACAGCCCGTGGTCCATCAACTCCAGGAAGAAATTCTCGGGTCCGAAGATCTCCCGCCACTTGGCGGCGGCCTCCAGCGCCTCACGCTTGTGCCCCAGCCGCAGTCGGGTCTGCACTTCCCCGGACGGGCAGCCGGTGGTGGCGATGATCCCGGCGGCATGCTCCGCGATCAGCTCGGCGTCCATCCGCGACCACTTGCCCAGCTGGCCCTCGAACGACGCCAGCGACGACAGCTTGAACAGGTTGCGCAACCCGGTCGCGTTCTCGGCGACCATCGTCATGTGCGTGTACGAGCCGCTGCCGGACACGTCGTCGCTCTTCTGGCCCGGGTCGCCCCAGAGGATGCGTTTGGTGTCGAAACGCGAGCCGGGGGCGATGTAGGCCTCGATACCGATGATCGGCGTGATCCCCGCCTTGACGGCTTCGGTGTAGAACTCGCTGGCGCCGAACATGTTGCCGTGGTCGGTCATTCCGAGCGCGGGCATCTCCAGCCGCTTCGCCTCGGCGAGCATCGGCTCGACTTTCGCGGCACCGTCCAACATCGAGTATTCGGTGTGGTTGTGCAGGTGCACGAACGACTGGCTCATAGGCTCGCCAGTCTATGTCTGCACACCGACGTGTTCCCGGCGTGTCGCGGAGTGTGTCTTGCGCTTCTGCCCACTCACGAGCGGGCTACGACGGCGTCTGCGTCGGCCGCCGCGTGCCTGGCGGACCCCGGCGCTTCGGCCGCCGCGTGCCTGGCGGACCCCGGCGCTTCGGTCGCCGGCTCAGCCTCGGGTGCAGGTAACTGTGGTGCTCGTTCATGCGGTGCCGGCGGCGGCAATGGCTGTGACGGCCACCAGTTGGCTTTCCCGGCCAGCACGGCGATCGCCGGCACAGTGATTGTCCGGACCAGGAAGGTGTCGAGCAGAAGCCCGACCCCGATGATGAAGCCGGCTTGCACCAGGGTGCTGATGCTGGCCAACAGCATGCCGAACATCGATGCGGCGAAGATGACGCCCGCCGCGGTGATCACACCGCCGGTTGACCTCACCGTACGGATCACACCCGAACGTATGCCGTGCGGAGACTCCTCGCGCAGTCTCGAGATGAGCAGCAGATTGTAGTCCGCGCCCATCGCGACCAGCACGATGAACGTCAGCCCCGGGATGCTCCAGGTCAAATCCTCGTGGAGGATGAACTGGAACACGATGACACCGATACCGAATGCCGACAGGTACGAGATCACCACGGACCCAATGAGATATAGCGGTGCGACGACGGCCCGCAGGATCGCGACCAGAATCAGGAACACGATCAGAATCGTCATCACGACGATGAGGCTGATGTCCTTGAAGTAGTAGGCGCGGGTGTCTCGGAGCATCGCGGTGATACCGGATACCGAGATCGATGCCCCCGTCAGTGCGGGCTCCGGGTGCGTTCCGCGCGCGGTGTCGGTGATCTGGTGAATCTGATCCATCGCACCGGTGCCGAAGGGGTAGAGGTTGGTTTGCACCAGGTACCGCGCCGTGTGTCCGTCGTGCGAGATGAACGACGTCAACGCGCTGGTCAATCCCCCGCCGGTGTGGGCGGTTTGGTTCATCAACTCCTTGACCTGGTCGATCATCTGCTTGATCGCGTCGTTGTAGTTATGCGGGTCGCCGGGCGGCGCAGCCGGCGGGGCGGCCGGGTGGTCCTTCTCGTTGGCACCGTCGTTGCCCATGGCGCGAAGGTCGTCGGTGACGTTGTCGAGAAGGTGGCGCACATTGCGCGCCGCCGACTCGATGTTGTCCGCGTCGGGTAGCGACTCCAGCTGCACGGCAAAATCGGAGAGCTTCTTCAACGCTCCGCCATCGCGGTCGGTGACGGCGACGACGTCCAGCACTGTCACCGGTGCGCCGTTGACCGTGTTGGCGATTTCCGCGATGTCCACGGACATGGCGAAGCCGACGCCACGCACGGTGTTGACGAAATTGGTGGTGTCGTCGCCGACGTCGACCGGTGCCATGCCCGGGATGGCGGGCAGGCCCAGGTCGGCGGCGGCGTTGCCCGTCGCGCCGACCGAGTAGAGCAGGTTCGTGACGTTGGGGAAGGACCCGGCTCCGTCGTCGTTCGATTTGTCTTTTTTCTTTCCGTCAAGCGCCGAATCGGTCCATGAGTCGTTGACTTCGCTGTCGGACTTGTCGGTCGACTTCGGTTTGGGTACCGGGGCGCCGTGAATGGCTGCAATATCGGGCATCTCGCGAACCCGCTGTTCGAGCTGATTCAGCGCGGACAGATTCGCCGGCTTCCGCAAGTCGTGTTCTGACTGGACGACGAGATATTCGGGAATCGTTGCGTTCAAAGGGAAATGGTGACCCAACGTGCGATAGCCGACGGCGCTTTCCACCGACTGCGGCAGCGTCTTGCTGTCGTCGTAGTTGAAGTGGGCAAGGAACGCGCAACCGGCCAGGATGACCAGCACCAGGAGGCTGCCGACCAGATGACTCGCGGGTCGACGCACGATGTGTATTCCCAGTCGCCGCCAAAAACGGGTGGTCAGGTCGCGACGTGGCTTGATCCAGTTGCGTCTTCCGACCAGGACCATCAGTGCCGGAAGAAAAGTGATGGCGGCCAGGAACGCCAACGCGATGGAGATCGCGAGGCACGGACCGACGTTCCTGAACGAGCCCAGATGGGTGAAGACCATGCCCATAAAGGTGATCGACACCGTCGCCGCCGACCCGGCGATCACTTTGCCGATCGAGGTCAACGCCCTGACGACGGCTTGGTCGGAAGGCAATCCCTGCCGCAGAGAGTCGTGGTAGCGGCTGATGAGAAAAACGGCGTAATCGACGCCGGCGCCTGCCATCATCGTCGTCATCAACGTGATCGTCTGGCTGGAAACGCCCAACCCCAGTTCGGCGACGCCCGCGACGACCGACTGCGCCACCCCCACCGAGACACCAATCGTGACCAGCGGCAACAACATGGTGACGAAATTTCGATAGATGACAAACAGGATGATCAGGACCATCAGCACGACGGCGCCCTCGATCGCATGCATGTCCTTGATGCCGATGAACATCATGTCGTCGCCGGTGGCCGCGGGACCGGTCAGATTGGCCGTCAGCGTGGTCCCGGCGACGGACTTCTTGACGATGTCGGCGACCCGACCGTATGCCGCATGCAACTCTGGCGTGCCCACCCAGCCCGAGAGGACCATGGGTAAATACCAGGCTTTGTGATCCTTGCTGGTCATCGCGTCGCGTAGAGCCGGCGTCGCGATGAAATCCTGCAACATGACGATGTCGCGGGTGTCCGGGCGCAGGTTGTCCGCCAATGTGCGGTACGTGGTCAGGTCCGACGGGTTGAGTCCGCCGTCGTCGGTCAGGATCACCAGCAAAACGTTTTCGTTCTCGGAGCCGGACTGGTGAAACGCCTCGGAGATCTGTCGTGTCGTCTGCATCACCGGGGCGTCGGGCGGCAGGATAGCCACCGGCCGCCTCTCGGCCATCTCGGTCAGCGACGGAAATATCATCGACAACACGGCGGCGAGCGCGATCCAGAAACCGATGACCGCCCACGGCCACCGCACCACCACCACGCCGATCCAGCCGAAAACGCCCCCGGATTCGGCCGCAGTGGCTTTTCGAGCCCCCTGCAACATGCGGCTAGGCTACCGGCACCGTGCCTGCCCTGTGGGCCTTCGGTCGCGGCGAGCCGCTAGCCGTACAGCTCGACGAACTTCTTCAGCGATTTCTCGACGTCGCCTTTGACCGCACGGGCTGCCGCCGCGCCGACCGGACCGAACAGCGCGCGTCCGCCCAGCTCGAGGCGCACACCCAGGCTCGACCCCTGCTTGGTGGGCGACACCGACAGCGTCACGGTGTACTTGGCTCCACCCTTGCCGGATCCCGACAGCGCGACCCGCTTCGGCGGCTCCCAGGTGGTCACGGTCCACTCCACTCGATTGCGAAAACCTTTGGCCTGTGCGACGCCCACGACGTGGGCGCCTTCGCTCAATTCGTCGGGAAGCTCGCTGCGCCATCCCTCATGCATCGACAGCCAGTCGCCCAATTCGGACAGATCGGACACGTGGTCCCACATGTCCTGTGGGCTCATCGGCACATCGGCCTTCACATCCACCGCGGCCATCAGTGATTGGGCCCGCCGCGGAGCCGGTTGCCGAGGCGCAGCCCGGGCAGCAGCAGCGTCCGCGGCATGTATCGGCCGCCGATGCTGACGGCCTTGGGCACAATCCCGGGCACGACGCTGCGCTTGCCGTCGACCATTCCGGCGATGGCGGCCTCGGCGACGTCGTGCGGCGACACCTGCGCGATCGGAATGCTGAACCGCTCCGCATTGGCGATCTCGCCCCACTCGGTGGGCACCGGCCCCGGGCACAGCACGGTGACCGAAACGCCTGTGCCACTTAGCTCTTCGTGGACGGCCTCGGAGAAGGTCTGCACAAACGCCTTGGTGGCCGAGTAAACGGCCATGTACGGCATCGGCTGGAAACCCGCGATCGAGGCGATGTTGAGCACTGCACCGGCTCCCCGTTCGACCATGCCGGGCAATGCGGCATGAGTCAGTTCCATCAATGTCAGCGAGTTGAGCACGACTTCTTCACTCTCCCGCTCGACCGGCAGGTCCTGGAATAGGCCGCTGGTACCGAATCCGGCGCTGTTGCACAGTCCGGCAACCGGTTCGGTGCGCAGCCGCTTCGCCAGCAGTGCGCGGGCCTTGGCGTCAGACAGGTCGAGGGACTGGACCTCGACATCGATCGAATACTGAGCACCCAGTTCCTCGGCCAACTCGTCCATGCGCTCCTTGCGGCGGGCTACCAACAGCAGCGGGTAGCCGCGCCGGGCCAGGCCGCGGGCCAGTTCGGTACCGATACCCGAGGACGCGCCGGTGATGAACACGGTTGTCTGGTTGGTCGGTTTCGGAAGACTCATGATTTCCCTACCAGTGGATTCCGCGGGTGGCCCGCACGAATGTCTCGCTACGGCCGTCGAATTGTGTTGCGCTGCTATCGGATTCGTCACCTTTGGCCGCCGACGAATCTTCGAACATGCTGAAGGCCCGGTTGCGCACCCGGTCCATCACCGCCGGGTTGACGGCGTCGGCCAGAGCGGCGAACTGTCCGAAGGGCGAGCTGGCCCGCCGCGGCCGCTGCACGATCGCGTCGGTGATCACCCCGGCGGCCTGGTCCGGTGTCAGCGCCGGGAATTTGTCGTACATCTTGGTGGGACTGATCATCGGTGTCCGCACCAGTGCCATGTGCACGGTGGTGAATTTGATGTCGTCGTTGACGACCTCGGCTTGCAACGCGTCGCACAGACTGTCCAGGGCCGACTTGCTGGCGATGTAGGCGCCGAACCGCGGCGCACGGGTCTGCACACCGACCGAGGACACGTTGATGATCTGCCCGAAGCCGCGTTCCCGCATTCCCGGAATGAACTTGAGGATGAGCTGCACCGCGCCCAGATAATTCAGCTGCATGGTGCGCTGGTAGTCGTGAATGCGGTCGTAGGACAACGCCAACGACCGACGAATCGACCTGCCGGCATTGTTGACCAGCATGTCGACACCGCCGAGATCGGCGAGCACCTTGTCGGCCATCGCCGCGATCGCGTCCATGTCGGTCAAGTCGCAGGGGTAGACATGCGCGGTGCCCCCGCTGCCGCGGATGTCGTTGGCCACCTTCTCCAGGTTCTCCTGAGTCCGCGCGACGAGAACCACCTCGCCGCCGGCTTCCGCGATCTTCTTCGCGGCCGCCTCGCCGATACCCGACGATCCCCCGGTGATCAGCGTGATGGTGCCGTCGACCGCCTCGTGCAGCGTGCGGCCCTGCACCGCATCGAGCAGATTGCGCAGGTAGAACGGCCGATAGCGGCCGGCTGAGTTCGGGGTGTTGACGAGGTTGGACATCGCGGCGAACGGCTTTTCGACGAGGCCGGTCAGATCACCCAGATTCATAGATGTACTCACTCCCCGGTGGTGATTGCCTTGATTCCTCACCGAGTCTGCTACACCGCTGGAAGCGTGCAGGTGATTCTGTGGCAATCCGGTTGTTACCCCCATTAATCGCCTGGTGATGGCGTTCTAACGGTCGGGCAACCGGCAGGTGGTGATCTGGTGGCATGGGAATACTCACCCGACTCCGCAAGCCCGGGACGGCATCGCTGTTCGACAAGGTCGGCGGTCACGACGCCCTCGAAGTCATCGTCGAGGACTTTTACTGCCGCGTGCTGGACGACGACTACCTAGCCGGCTTCTACGCCGGAGCCGACATGAAGCGGGTGAAAGCCAGGCAGGTCGAATTCCTCAGTTCGATACTCGGCGGGTCGGTGACGTACTCCGGCATGTCCATGCGGCAGGCCCACGAAGGCCGCGGGATTTCGATGCACCACTTTGCGATGGTGGCCGCGCACTTGGCCGACTCGCTGTGTGCTGCCGGCCTGCACACGGACACCATCACCGAGATACTGCACGCCGTTGCGCCGCTGGCCGGCGACATCGCATCGGACAACATCAAGGCGGTCGTCTGACCCCACAAACTTCGCCGAGCGTGTGTCGGCTGCGAATTAGCGGCCTGGGTTCTCGCGTCGACCACGCTCGGCGGACCTCTCCCCGAGATCGGGAAATCTGCCGGATTGCCACGCGCGGCCTAGATTAGATCGCACAGGCTTGCTCGCCGACGGCTTCAGCAGAACGGAAACACGGCCATGTTTTCCGGCATCATCCGCCACCTCCCCGTCGCGATGACGGCCGTCGCGGTCATGACCGCGGCGGCTCTACCCGGCGGCACAGCGGCCGCCGACCCAGGCCAGGACCAGAAGTTTTTCGACCTCCTCGGCCAGAAAGACATTCCCCCCGTCGACGGCGACGGCGGCCTCATCGTGACAGCACACAAAGTGTGTTCCAGGCTCGATGAAGGCATGTCGGTGGGCGACATGGTGGATCTGATCAGAAACAACGGCTTCAACGAGAATCCGCTGACGCGCCTGAACAACCCGGACCGCATCACCCGGACCATCAACCGGTTCATCACCGCCTCAGTGGAGGCCTACTGCCCTGGCGACAGAGGCAAGATCGCTGCTATCGCGGCGTACCGCAAGACACCACCTGGCGACCGGGGGTTCCAGGTCACTGAGTACGCGCACGGCGCGGCAGCGCCCCGCGGCGTCGTGCTCGCCTCGGTCGTCGAACCTCTTCCGGCCGGAGACATCGCGCCGACCAAGCCGCTGCCGATTCCGGCGCAACAGCCGCAGTTACCGCAAGAAGTGCAGCCCGCACCTCAACAACCGCCGCCTCCACCACGGCGCGTGCAGCAGGCGCCGCAACAGGCCCAGCCCACCGCCACCGGAGGAGCCACCGCCGCCGGCCGAGGTGCCGCCAGTCGAACCACCGCCGGCGGCACCACCTCCCGCGGCTCCTGCTCCTGCGCCACCTGCCCCGCCGCCGAGCCCGCCACCGGACCAGCCGTCCCCGCCGGGACATGTCAGGATCGCGCCCTGAGCACAATGTGCTCATGCCCCGCACATTCGACGATCTGGTTTCCGAAGCTGCCGCCGCGCCGGTCGACGGCTGGGACTTCTCCTGGCTGGACGGCCGCGCCACCGAGGAACGCCCGACGTGGGGCTACCAGCGACAAATGAGCGCACGACTCGCGACGGCGTCGGCTGCGCTGGACCTCGATACCGGCGGCGGCGAGGTGTTGGCCAGTGCGCAGAGTTTCCCGCCGACGATGGTCGCGCTGGAGACCTGGCCGCCGAATGCGGCGCTGGCCACCAAGCTGCTGCACCCGCGGGGCGTCGTAGTGGTGGCGGCCCGCGACGAACCACGATTGCCGTTCGCCGATGAGGCGTTCGACCTGGTGACCAGCCGCCATCCAATCACCGTGCGGTGGAACGAGATTGCCCGCGTGCTCCGGCCGGGCGGCAGCTACTTCGCTCAGCAGATCGGGCCGGCGACGATGTCCGAGCTGGTCGAATACTTCATCGGACCGCAGCCGGACAAATGGGCCGAACTGCACCCCGATACTCAGAGCGCGCAGGCGAAGGCCGCCGGCATGCAGGTGGTTGACATCCGCATGGAGCGGCAGCGCGCGGAATTCTTCGACGTCGGTGCGGTGATCTATTTCCTGCGCAAAGTGGTCTGGACTGTGCCGGACTTCAGCGTCGACCGTTATCGCGACGCATTGCGGCGACTGCACGAACGCATCGAGGCTGAGGGCCCCTTCGTCGCCCACGCGGCTCGACTGCTCGTCGAAGCCCGCAAGCCGTAGCAACCGTCGCGCGTGGATGCAACGATCTGCGTATGAGCATGGCAGGAATGGGCCTGATGGGTTTAGTCGCGGGTGCGTCGACCGCTGGCGTCATGGGGGTCGTGAGATTGATGGGCGACACCTGGTTACCGCGGCTGGCCGCAAGCTCTGACCAGAGGCACCAGATGATGTCCAACCTGCATTCGCAGCGGCACGACGCGGTGCGGGGCTGGCGGGCAGGTCTGGCCAACGCACGAGACGAATACCGCCACTGGGCCGCCGGTCCTCGCGACGGCGATGCACCCAACGTCATCGGCGACGAGTGGTTCGAGGGTCTGCGGCCGCATCTGCCTGCCACCGGCGGGGCCGCAAAATTCCGCACAGCTCATGAACTGCACTGCGACAACGCGACGGTGGCCACGCTCTCGCTGGAGATCGGCCGGATCGAGCGGGAATGGGTCGACGAGGCCAAAAGCTTCCCGCGTCGGGCAAAGAACTGAGCTCAGCCCTCGTCCCGCAAGACATCGAGCGCGTGCTGCAGATCCTGCGGGTAGGGGCTGACGATCTCCATCTGCCGGCCGTCACCGGGATGCGTGAACGACAGCGACCGGGCGTGTAGCCATTGACGTTCCAGCCCAAGCTTTTTCGCCAGCTTGGGATTGGCGCCGTAGGTCAGGTCGCCGCAGCAGGGATGATGCACCGCGGCGAAGTGCACGCGAATCTGGTGTGTGCGACCGGTTTCCAGATGCACGTCGAGAAGGCTGGCCGCCACGAATGCTTCGACGGTGTCGTAGTGCGTGAGGCTGTCTCGGCCGTCGGAGGTGACCGCGAACTTCCAGTCGTGGCCGCGGTGCCGACCGATCGGTGCGTCGATAGTGCCGCTGGACGGATCCGGATGTCCTTGCACCAGAGCGTGATAACGCTTGTCGACGGTGCGCTGCTTGAAGGCGCGCTTGAGCAGGGTGTAGGCCCGTTCGGAGATCGCGACCATCATCACCCCGGAGGTGCCGACGTCGAGTCGGTGGACGATCCCCTGCCGCTCGTGCACCCCGGACGTGGTGATCCGATAGCCCGCGGCGGCCAGCCCGCCGAGCACCGTCGGCCCGGTCCAGCCCACCGAGGCGTGCGCGGCGACCCCGGCCGGCTTGTCGACGACGACGATGTCGTCGTCGGAGTAGAGGATCGTCATGCCCTCGATGTCGACGGGGGTGTTCTCCACCGGCGCGGGCGGCTCGGGCAGCCGCACCTGCAGCCAGGCGCCGGAGGTCAGCCGATCAGACTTGCCGGCCTGGACCCCGTCCAGTTCCACGCCACCGTCTTCGGCCAGCGCCGCGGCGGCCGTGCGCGACAGACCCAGCAGCCGCGCGAGCCCGGCGTCGACCCGCATACCGGCAAGGCCCTCCGGCACCGGCATCGCCCGATCGGTCACAAGCGCCGCTCCTCAGCATCGCTGCGCTCTGCATCGTCGCCGGCGGTCACAAGCGCCGCTCCTCAGCATCGCTGCGCTCTGCATCGTCGCCGGCGGTCACAAGCGCCGCTCCTCAGCATCGCTGCGCTCTGCATCGTCGCCGGCGGTCACAAGCTTCGGTCGGCCGTGGGCTGGTCGACGGTGTCGTCGTGCGGCCCCTCGCCATCGGAGCCGTCCGCGCCGGCCGCATCGGGGGCGTCGTCATCGCGACGGCCGACGGTGTCGAAATCGAGACCGAGCGCCGAGAGCGTGACCAGCAATATCGCCCCGCCGACCACCGCTGGGTCGGCGACGTTGAACACCGGCCACCATCCGATCGACAGGAAATCCACGACGTGTCCGCGCAACGGCGCGGGCGCGCGGAAGAACCGGTCGACCAGGTTGCCCATCGCGCCGCCGAGGATCATGCCGAGTCCGACGGCCCACCACGGCGACACCAGCCGCCGTCCCATCCAGAAAATCCCGACGACGACGGCGCTGGCTATGACGGTCAGCATCCAGGTGTAGCCCGTCGCCATCGAGAAAGCGGCGCCGGAATTGCGGACCAATGTCCAGGTCACGGTGTCACCGATGATCGGCACCGGCTGCCCCGGGGTCAGCAGCTTGACTGCGAGCACCTTGGTGATGATGTCCAGCGCCAGCACAACCCCGGCCACCGACAGCAGCAGAGGCTGTCGCCGCCGGGGCGCGGCAGCCGGCGTTTCCTCGGCTGCGTCGGCCTCGGCCAGCGGCTCGGCCGGTCCCGTCGGTTGGTCCGTCACGCGTCCATCATCCACTAGAGGCGTAGCAAGGACCCTCAGCGCCCGCCGATGGGGAATGATTTCTTCCATGAGCCGCGTGACCGTTATCGCCACCGGCGGGACGATCGCCAGCAGTACCGCCGCCGACGGTGTGCAGCGGCCAACACTCGGTGGCGCGCAGCTGGCCGCCGGTCTGGACGTCGATGTCGTCGATGTGATGGCGAAAGACAGCTCGCAGTTGACGCCGTCGGATTGGGATGTGATCGGGGCGGCCGCGCGCGCTGCGGTCGACGGTGGCGCCCACGGTGTGGTCGTGACGCATGGCACCGACACCCTCGAGGAGACGGCGCTGTGGCTGGACCTCACCTACGCGGGTGCCGCCCCGCTGGTGATCACCGGCGCGATGCGAAGCGCCGACGACCCTGACGCGGACGGGCCGGTGAATGTCCGCGACGCGTTGGCGGTGGCATCGGAGGCCGCCACCCGCGACCTCGGCGTGCTGGTCTCGTTCGCCGGCCGGATCCTGCAGCCGGTTGGGCTGCACAAGGTGTCGACCGGGGCGGCGTTCGCCGGTCGAGTGCTTGGCAGCGTGAACGGCGGAGTGACGTTGGCGCAGAACAAGACTCGGCCCTACCTGAGCGAGTTGACCGCCGCCAGCGCTCCCCGGGCCGACATTGTCGCGGTCTACCCGGGCGGTGACGCGGTGGCGATGGACGCCTGCGTCGCTGCGGGTGCCCGCGGCATCGTGCTCGAGGCGCTCGGTTCGGGTAACGCCGCCGCCGCGGTGATCGACGGCGTGCGAAGACTCTGCGAGGACGGAGTCGAGGTTGCGGTGTCGACCCGTGTGGTGGGTGGTCGGGTCAGTCCGGGATACGGCCCCGGCCGCGACCTGGTGGACGCGGGAGCGGTGATGGTGTCCGGGCTGCCGCCCAGTCAGGCCAGAGTGTTGCTGATCGCGGCGCTGGCGGCGGGCCTACCCCTGCGCGACGTCGTCGACCGACTGCTCTGAGACGGCTTCGGCGAGGGCGGCGACGTAATCCGGCCAGTCGAGGCTGTCGACCGGATTCGCCCGGCTGATTTCGTCGGTGTCGAAGGGGAACGTCCGCGCAAGGCCGGGACCCGAGCCGCGGGTTTCGAACCGCGCGGTGACCACACCGTGCCCGGCGCCCTGCACCCAACCGTGGCCCAGATCGCGATGGGTGACGTCATCGCCGATCCGCCAGTCCTCGGTGCTCGGTGTCCCTGGCGCCACCGCCTCCGGGGCTGAATGTGTGGTGTCCGCACCCGGGTCGGCGTCCAACATGCTGAGCTCGAGATCGGGGAACAGCGACTCCTGACGCACGTTGCTCAGGCCCGAAAACCCAACTCCCAGCAGACGAATCGGGCCGATCTGGTGTGGATCGAGCAGCAGCCGGCGGGCCAGTGCCGCCAGCGCGGCGCTGTCGGTGGTCGCGTAGGGCAGGGTGGCCGAGCGGGTCAGCGTGCTCATGTCGGACTTCTTCAATTTGACCGTGACGGTCCGGGCACCGCGGCCGTCGCGGCACAGTCGCTGATGAGCATGCTCGGCGATGGGCGCAATCGCATCGCGGAGTTCCTCCAGCGTGGTCAGGTCGGTGGCGAAGGTCGACTCGGCGCTGATCTGTTTGGCTTCGGCGCGTTCGGCCACCGGACGGTCATCGATGCCGCGGGCCAAGCGGTGCAGCGCGGGCCCGATCGTGGCGCCCAGAATGTTGGCCACCTCGGCTTCGCTCAGCGCGCCGAGTTGGCCGATCGTCTCGATGCCCAGCCGATGTAGCTTCTCCTCGGCGACCGGCCCGATCCCCCACAGCTTGCGCACCGTGAGCCCGTCGAGCAACCGCTTCTCGTCCTCACGCCGAATCACCTGGATGCCATCGGGTTTGGCCAACCCGGAACCGATCTTCGCGATCTGCTTGCCGGAACCGGCGCCGACCGACGCGATCAGCCCGGTCTCGTCGAGCACACGTCGCCGCAATTCCCCGCAGAACTGCTCGACGTCCGCGGCCGATGCGCCGACCAGTTCCGGGGGCTCGCCGAACGCCTCGTCGAAGGACAACTGCTCGACGATCGGCACCATCGCCCGCACGGTGGCGAACACCCGGCGGCTGGCGACTCCGTAGACCACGCCGCGCGGCGGCAACACCACTGCCGTCACGCCGATCAACCGGCGGGCCTGGTGCATCGGCATCGCAGATCGTGCACCGAACACCCGCGATTCGTAGCTCGCGCCGGCCACCACCCCACGCCCACCCAGCCCGCCGACCAGCACCGGGCGCCCTCGCAGGGTCGGCCGGGTGAGTTGCTCGACGGACGCGAAGAACGCGTCCATGTCGAGGTGCAGCACCCAACGCGAATCCACAATTACTGATGCTATTGCGCTAGCGTCTGGAGACCATGGCGATGAACCTCTGGCCCCGTCGGCTCGCAGCCAAGGCCAGCTGATGGAATCCGGGACGGTCAAGGCCCCGACGCCGCCAGAGCATCCGGGTCAATCAAAAAAGCAATGGTGGGCGCGAGTGCGCGACGAATGGCATACGCGGCTCAAACCCGGCGAACAAGCCACGGTCCTGGCCTGGGTTGCGTTCACCTTCACGTTCGCCGGCCTGCGCGCGCTCACTCATTGGATCCGAGCCGGACACGGGCCGTCGGGTGGAGGTATGAGTCTGCGCGGCAGTCACTTTCATCATTACAACATTGGTATCGCGCTGCTGGCGAGCGTGGCAGCGGTGGGGCTGCGTGGAACAGAGCGCCAACGGCGCCACCCCGCGGCCGCCATCGCCTTCGGCTCGGCGAATGCGATGATCGTTGACGAGCTTGCTTTGCTGCTTGACCTCAAGGACGTCTACTGGGCGAAGGACGGCCGCGAGAGCGTCGACGCCGCGGTCGGCCTCATCGCGGCGGGCGGCACGATCGTTGCCGGCATGCCATTCTGGCCCCACGCACGCCGGGCGCTGCAGTCCGCCCACTGAACACTGCGACCTTCACACCTTCGCGATAGCCACCCGCACACCGTCACCGATCTCGGCTGCGCCCTGCTCCAGTTCGCCGAATTCGAAACTGGTGGCCAAGATTTCGCCGGCGATCAGGTCGCGATAGGTCGCCGCCCAGTCGGCGCGTTGGTCCGGTACCGACATCAGCACGCTGATCCGGTCGGATACGTCGAGTCCGGATGACTTACGCAATTCCTGCAATTCGCGGATGCGGTCTTTGGCCCATCCCTCGGCTTCGAGTTCGGGTGTCACTTCGGCGTCGAGCACGACCAGCCCGGCTCCGCCCGGCAGCGGCGCGGTGTACTCGGGGTCGGCCGCCACCAGCCGCGAGCTGTACTCCTCGGGTTGCAGTACCGCCGGCCCTGCGGTCAGCGAGCCGTCCGGGTTGACAACGCCCTCACCGGCTTTGACCGCCTTGATCGCCGCTTGCACGTTCTTGCCGAGTCGCGGACCGGCGACCCGGGCGTTGACCGTCAATTCGAAACGGCCGTAGCGGTCGATGTCATCGGTGAGCTCAACCTCTTTGACGTTCAGCTCGTCGGCGATCAAATCGGTGAACGGCTCCAGCAAGCCCGGATTATTTACCGCCACAGTCAGCTTCGGCAGCGGCAGCCGTACTCGTAGCTTCTTCGCCTTCCGCAGCGACGACGCCACCGAACACACCTCGCGAACCTGATCCATCGCGGCGACCAGTTCGGGGTCTGCGGGCAACAGCCCAGCGGCCGGCCAGTCGGACAGGTGGACTGAACGCTCGGACGTGATCCCGCGCCAGATGATCTCCGTCGTCAACGGGAGAAGCGGTGCGGCAAGTCGCGCGGTCACTTCGAGCACGGTGTGCAACGTGTCGATCGCGTCGGCGTCTTCCTCCCAGAACCGCGAACGAGAGCGTCGCACATACCAATTCGTCAGCGCCTCGGTGAACTGCCGTAGCTGCTCACATGCTCCGGAGATGTCGCAGCTGTCCAACTGGGCGGTCAGATCGTCGCGCAGCACCGCCAGCTTGGCCAGGATGTAGCGATCCAGCACGTGGCGTGAATCGGTCCGCCAGGTGCCGACTTTCGGCGCATACAGGGCCAGGAAGGTGTAGGCGTTCCAGAACGGGAGCAGCACCTGGCGCACCCCGTCGCGAATGCCCTGCTCGGTCACGACCAGGTTGCCGCCGCGCAGGATGGGCGACGCCATCAGGAACCAGCGCATGGCATCGGAGCCGTCGCGGTCGAAGACCTCACTGACGTCGGGATAGTTGCGCAGTGACTTGCTCATCTTCTGGCCGTCGCTGCCCAACACGATCCCATGTGCCACACAAGTTTTGAAGGCGGGCCGGTCGAATAACGCGGTGGCAAGCACGTGCAGGGTGTAGAACCAGCCCCGCGTCTGGCCGATGTACTCCACGATGAAATCACCCGGGTAATGCGTGTCGAACCAGTCGCGATTCTCGAACGGGTAGTGCACCTGTGCATAGGGCATCGAGCCGGAGTCGAACCACACATCGAAGACATCGGCAATACGCCGCATGGTCGACTTTCCGGTCGGATCGTCGGGGTTGGGCCGGGTCAATTCGTCGATGTAAGGGCGATGCAGATTGTCGGGTCGCACACCGAAGTCACGCTCCAACTCATCGAGGCTGCCGTAGACGTCGATCCGCGGACAGGCAGGGTCGTCGGATATCCACACCGGAATCGGCGTTCCCCAATAGCGATTTCGCGAGATCGACCAGTCCCGCGCACCCTGCAGCCACTTTCCGAATTGACCATCCTTGACGTGTTCGGGGTACCAGGTGATCTGCTGGTTGAGTTCGACCATCCGATCCCGGAACTCGCTCACCTTGATGAACCACGACGACACCGCACGGTAGATCAGCGGATTGCGGCAGCGCCAGCAGTGCGGATACGAGTGGTCATAAGTCTCCTGGCGGATCAGCACCGCGCCGTTCGCCGCGGCGGGGCCGGTGTGGTTCTTCAGGTCGCGGATGATCTGGGAGTTGGCATCGAAGACGCGCTGACCCTGGTAATCCGGCACGGTGGCGTCGAATCGACCTTTGGAGTCGACGGGTGTCACCGGCACGATGCCGACTTTGTCAGCGGTCGCCTTGTCGTCCTCACCGTAGGCCGGTGCCATGTGCACGATGCCGGTACCGTCATCGGTGGTGACGAACTCTGCTGCCAGCACCTGAAAAGCGTTGGCTGAGTCCATGAAATACGGGAATGGTGGCCGATACCGTGTGCCGACCAGATCGCTGCCTCGGTAGGTGCCGAGCACTTCCGGTTCGTCGCCGAATTCTCGTGCGTAGGCGGCCAATCGGGCCTCGGCCAGCACGACGCGGTGCTCGCCGGCGCGCACCTGCACATAGGTGACATCGGGGTTCACGGCGACGGCCTGATTCGACGGCAACGTCCAGGGTGTCGTGGTCCACACCAACAGGTGCGCGGCCGAGAGTTCTCCGTCCGATATCGCGAATCCGACTGTGAGAGCTGGATCCTGCCGACTCTGATACACGTCATCGTCCATCCGCAGTTCGTGATTGGACAGCGGGGTCTCGTCACGCCAGCAGTACGGCAGCACACGGTAACCCTCGTAGGCTAATCCCTTGTCCCACAACTGCTTGAACGCCCAGATCACCGACTCCATGTACGGCAGATCGAGTGTCTTGTAGTCGTTGTCGAAGTCGACCCATCGTGCTTGGCGGGTGACGTAGGCCTGCCACTCGTCGGTGTAGCGCAAAACCGAATCGCGGCAGGCGTCGTTGAACGCGGCGATGCCCATCGCATCGATCTGGGATTTGTCGGTGATGCCGAGTTGACGTTCGACTTCCAATTCTGCAGGCAGGCCGTGGGTATCCCAGCCGAACCGGCGTTCGACCTTGTAGCCGCGCATGGTGCGATACCGCGGCACGATGTCTTTGACATAGCCGGTCAGCAGATGACCGTAGTGCGGCAGCCCGTTGGCGAACGGTGGTCCGTCGTAGAAGACATATTCGGGGGCGTCGGCGCGGCCAGCGATGCTGGCTCGGAACGTGTCGTCGGCAGCCCAGTACTCAAGGACCTCGAGTTCCAGCGCCGGCAGGTCGGGTGCACCGCCGGCTGGCTTCGGATAGGTGTTCTCGGTCACTGCGCGTCGTCTCCATGTGCCGCTCTGTGGGCACGGGGACGACGTTGCGCTGGTGCGCAGGCGCCGCGGTACCACCCCGCTTGCCACGCGTATGCGTGGCCGCTCGTTGCAAGCTGTGACGGGCTCAACCGTTCGGTTCTACTGGGCCGAGATGCCGGCTGTTCTTCCGAAGACTCCCCGGTGATGGCCGGATCGACGCCATGGGCCGATTCTACGGCTCATCCCGAAGCGATGAAGTCACTGGTCGCCGGAGTAGGTGATCCAGCGATCGGGGCGGGTCGTGAAGAGCATCGTGTCGAGCGGCCCCATGGCGCGGACGAACTCACGGCCTTCCTGCTCCCCCAGGGAATGGCGTCGCGATGATGTCGTCTGCGTTGGTCACGAACTCCAACCTGATGGAGTCAGCATTGATTTCCCGACAGCGGCGTAACGGGGCGGCGTTTAACCCTTGAAGTACACGAGCTGATACGTTGTCGCCACCAGGTCACCGTCCCGACTCCACAGCTGCGCGCTCTGGTCGAAGAACCCGCGGTCGAAGCGGTTCGCGTGGGCAGTGGCCAAGATGAAGTCGGAACCGAGTGCATCGAGATGTGGCTGATCGACGTGGAAGTAAGTGGTCATCGAGATGGTGCCGGACGGGATTATTCCGCGACGGAGAAACACACGCGGGAAGAACACGTCGGACAACGCGGTAATCGCCGGGAAGTCGACCGGCCGCCGCGCTGCGTCGCGCACCCACAGTGTGGTCGTCGAGGACGCCCCCGTCGAAACCTCGCCACCCGCAAATGATCCTTCGGCAAAACGCATGTCGTACAACCGAACCCAACGCGGAAGGTTCTCATAGCTAGCCCGGGTGATCTGCTCCGGGGGAACCGCTTCCGGCGAGATCGCCTGAGTGTCAGACCAGGTGTCGCGGTGGATCCCGAACACCGCCGTTGCCGTCGTCTTCACCGCGCCATCCTGACTGAGCTCGACGATCCAATGTTGGTTGGTGCGGTTGGTGCGTGGTGCGCGACGGGAGATCTCGAACTCGCCGTCGACGATGGGCGCGGCGAAATTGACCGTCAGCGCAACCGGCTCGCCGAGGCGGTCCGGGTGCGACTCGATGGCGCGCAACAGGACGGCCGCGGTGATGCCGCCGAAGGGTCCGACCATGTTCGCCCACTCGGCATCAGTCCTGCCCCGCACAACATCAGCATCGACCACCTGCAAATCGAGCGCGCGGTCCAGCGGGTGAGATTCAGTCATCGGCGAGGTGTCTCCTGAGTTCAGCTCTGCTGCAACCGGGTTCGACACTAGACGTTAGCGCACGACTGACTCAACAATCATGAAGCCACCGGAAGGGTTCTCAGGCCAGCGCCGCCCTGGCCTCAGCGAGGTTGTCGGCACCAAGCACCAAACGGGTGTTCGTCGCCAGATAGGCGGTTTCCAGGTTGATCTTCGCCGCGCCGAGCTTGTGGACGATGTCGCCGAGTGCGCCGGGCTGGTCCTTGACGTCGAGCACGATGACTTCTTGCTCCTCGGCGATTTTGATTCCGGCGCCTTCCAGTGCCTCGAAGGCAGACGTCGCGTCCTGTACCAGAATGTGCACTTCGGCCTGGCCTCCCCCGCTGGTCAGAGCACACAGGCCGGCAATATTGACGCCGGCTTTGCCCAGCACATCGCCGATGAGAGCCAACTCGCCAGGCTCGTCATCAAGGTAGAGCGTCAGATCGGTCGCCATGGCCCGCTCCTTTCGCCACCCCGTCTGGCCGGATCGTATGTCAAGTGGGCGCGGCTTTTCTAGATGCGGCGGTGGTATTCGACCCGACGTTCGCTCGCGTGACATTCGCGGTCCCCGGTCCGGTCCAGGTCGGCTGGCGGCACAGCATCGCCGCATATCAGCGGGGACTGTCCGCGCTAATCTCAGCCCAGGCTTAACGAAACGCTCCCGACACCGAAGCGCCACAACGCTTCACGTGCCGGGAGCGAAAACCGATCGAGCAGCCGCCTTCAGGCGCCAACCTCGAGAACGCCCGCGCGCCACAGCGCGGCGTAGAGCTGGCGCAGTGGAACGCACAGCAGCCGCGCAGCCCCCTCGACCAACGGGTCGGCCGCGGCCAATTGCGCATCACGCCGCTTGGAGGTCTTGGGCGTCGGCACCGCCATCGGGGTGGGGTCGGCCACGACCCGGAGCCGGGGTGCTGGCGTCGCCGCCATTACAACGTCGTCGTGCAGAATAGCGGTCATGATCGCCTCCTAAAGCAGAAAGTCAAACGGGCACAACGGGATTCGATGTCCGTCCGACGCAGGAGTCGACGTGCTGACGAGGCCGAAATGAGGCTTAGACGACAGCGGCGCGACGCGGGCCGGATCGGGACGAAACGGAATCCGGATATCGATCCGGACTATCACTGGAACTCATGCGTCCCTCACCTCCTCGCGGTCGCAGCGTGTGCGGTTGACCGCACAATTGGCACGCAAGCAGGGATACAGAACCCGATCCATGTCGGGAAACCGCACCCCACTCGTCAGAGTTTCGGCACTACACGCCGTATCCGGTCAGACCGGAAGCCACTTGGGCTCAACCCTTAAGCCGGGAGGAGCTGTCCTGACCCTGGGCGTCTCTCGACGTTCGGGGTCAGTGGCCTGTATCCGCGTAGACGCCTCACCTAACGAGGTGCTTACGTGTTTGATGATGCATGAACATCGGGCCGAGGTCAATTCGCCGCGCCTAAAAATGTGACGACCCTGACCAGCCGTTATGAGCTTGTTATGAGTTCCTTATGCGGCCGGCGCTAGTCCGGACGCAATCCCTTGATGACCAGCGCGACGACGAAGTCGGCGGCTTCGGCCGCGGTGATGCCGTCATCGGTGGTCAGGCGCCGGTGCGCGATCTCGCCGATCAGTGCCGACACTGTGAAGGCCACCAGCCGAGACGGGGCGGCCACCACGTCGCCGCGCTTCTGCGCCGCGATGATGAGACTCTCGATGTCGTCGATCCACCGCTGGTAGATGCCGCCGAGCTGGGTGTCGAATCGCTTTTCTTGCCCGAAAGCGTCCCGGAAGAGCAATTTCGTGCTCGCCCGGTCGGCGTCGAAGAACTCGAACGTGGCCCGCAACGTGGCCCGAAACGGCGCCTCGCTGTAGCCGAAACTCGACCCGCTCTCGGCCAGGGCGATCGCGACGTGGGTACGGAGGGAATATCCCTCGGCCGCGATCAAGGCCTGGAACAGGGCATCTTTGGAATCGAAATACTGGTACACCGACCCGAAGGGCAGCTCTGCTTCTTTGGCCACGTCGGCGATCGTCGTACCGTGAAAGCGGTTGCGCGCGAACACCTTCTTGGCCGCTGCGATAATTTCTTCGCGCCGCTGCGACTGCTGCTGGTCGCTGACCCCAGGCCGGCCGGGCGGGTACGCATCACCTGTCACGTCAACACGTCAGCTCTCACGCGGCCGCAGCCCGTTGAAGGCAAACGAGACAACGAAATCCGCAACTTCGGCTGCCGTCACGCCGTCGTCGGTGGTCAGCCGGCGATGGGCCAGCTGACCGATCAACGCTGACAAGCTGTAGGCCACCATCCGGGGCGGGGCGCTGATCATCTTGCCGCGCTGCTGGGCAGCAACCACATGCGCTTCGATGTCGTCGTTAAAGCCTTCGTAGATGTTGCTGAGGTGCTTCTCGAACCGGTCGCCGAGCGCGTACGCGTCACGCAGCAATAGCTTGGTGCCCGCCTTGTCGGCCTCGAAAAACTCGAATGTTGCCTGCACAGTGGCACGCAACGGCTCCAAGCTCCTATCGGACCGTTTGCCGGTTGAGGCCAGTGCCACCGCGATGTGGGTGCGCAGCGCGTAACCCTCGGCGGACATCAACGCGTAAAACAAGTCATCCTTCGAGTCGAAATACTGGTAGACCGAGCCGTAGGCCAAATTTGCCTCTTTGGCAATGTCGGCGATCGTCGTGACGTAAAACCCGTTGCGGGCGAACACTTTCTTGGCCGCGGCCATTATCTCTTCACGTCGCCGCATCTTGTCGTGGTCGCTGACTGCTGGACGCCTACGCACCCGGGCTACGTCGCTCACCGGTCGACCAACTCATCGAGGCGACCGATCGTGTCGATGAACTCGGAGACCATGTCCAACACGACCGAGGCAGTCGGCTGCACCTTGTTCATCGAACCCACCACCTGGCCGACGAAGTAGGTGGCAAGCTCGCGAGCATTCGCATCGGCGTGGGCGGCCGCGCGATTGATCCGTCGTTGCGGATCCCCGATCAGCGCGCTCTGCAGCGGCATGCCGAGGGGGTCCGGGCTGTCCGACCGTTCCCACTCGTCGGTCCAGGCGGTGCGCAGCATCCGGGCGGGCTTTCCGGTCAACGAGCGCGATCGCACGGTGTCCGACGAGGTGGCGGCCAGGAACTTGTCCTTCACAACCGGCAGCGTCTCGGCCTCCTCCGTAGTCAGCCATACCGAGCCGCACCACACGCCTTCGGCGCCCAACGCCAGCGCGGCCGCGATCTGACGGCCGCGGGCAATCCCCCCTGCGGCCAGCACCGGCACCGGGGCCACCGCGTCGACAACCTCGGGAACGAGCACCATGGTTGCCACCTGGCCCGTGTGCCCGCCTGCTTCGGTGCCCTGCGCCACGATCAGATCGACACCGGCGGCCGCGTGCTGCTGCGCGTGCTTCGTGGTTCCGGCCAGCGCCGCCACCAGCACCTCGTTGTCGTGGGCGCGGGCGACCAACTCGGCCGGCGGTGAGCCCAGTGCACTGGCGATCAGCCGGATGCGATGGGAGAACACGACATCGAGCAGCGGCTCGTAGCCCTTGGGCGAGATGTTGAGGTCAGCAGCCGGCCGCCGCTCTTCGTCGGTAGGCACCGGTATGCCGTAGCGGACGAGCAATTCGTCGACGAACCGGCGGTGCTCCTCCGGCAGCAGTTCGCGGGCCTGCTTGCCGTCGATGCCACCGCGTTCTGCGCCAACATATTTCGGCGGCAACAACAGGTCGACACCGTATGGCTTGCCCCCGGTCTGCTCCTCGATCCAGGTCAGCTCGGTCTCCAGCCGCTGCGGGCTGAGCGCGACGGCGCCGAGGACGCCGAGCCCGCCGGCATTGGTCACGGCCGCCACCACATCCCGGCAATGGCTGAACGCGCAGATCGGGAACTCCACACCGAGCATCTCGGCGACCCGTGTTCGCATGGCCGGAACGCTATGAGCTAGTGATTGACGTGTCAATCCGACACGGTGAACTGGCTATCGCGCCGGCGATTGGCCGTCCGGCGGCCAGCTCACCACGTCGTCCTCCAGAGGAACTTGCAAGCTCTGCAGAATCGATGCGACCATCCGCCAGGCACTGATCGCGGTGACGAGCTCGACCAGGGTGGCCTGGTCCGCGCCGAACTCCTGCTTGCACGCCGCCCAGCTTTCCGCGCTGACCGTACCGTGGTTCACCACGTCGTCGGTGGCCGCGAGCACCGCGCGCTCCGCAGACCCGAATGCCTTGTAGGACCGCCAATCCCGTACGCCGGCCAGATCATCGGCGCCCACCCCGAGGCCTTGTGCGACACGCCAGTGTTGTGACCATTCGTATTCACACGCGGTGAGCCAGGCGATGCGCATGATCGCCAATTCGCGCAGACGGCTGTTCAACTCGCCCTGCCACAGCATTCTCGCGAGCAGATCGTTGAGACCGGATGCCAGTTTGGGGTGGTTCAACAGCACCTGAAAGATGGCCAGTTCGGCCATGTAGTCGGGTACGCCCGCCTCGTCGGCCGCGGCTTTAGCCTCGTCAACCGGGAGACGGGGAACGCGGGCTTCACTGTTGGACGTCACGCCGGCTCGTTCAACTCATTAACCGGCAACGGCTCCTGGCTCGCAGAACGGCGCACCGTGATCGGTCACCCGCTCGAAGCCGTTCTTGCGCGCCTCCGCGACGCCGAGCCGCAGTAGTGCACCCGTTGCAACGAAACCCGCCTGGTCGACAACGACAAATGGGGAGAGCAGGCGGTTGTGCACAAATCCGAAGGACAGGCCGGAATTCGGGTCGGCCCAACCGAGCGAGCCGCCCAATCCGACATGGCCGAAGCCCGGCATCACGCCGAAGGGGGCCCGGTGGTAGCCCAGATGGAATGCGAGCGGTATCACCAGGTTTCCGTCCGGCCGCAGGCTGCCGCGGCCGTTCAGCCCCGCCGCAACGTCGCGGGACAGGAACTGCTGACCGTCGATCTGGCCGCCGTTGGCGATGGCGCCGTACATCCGGGCCAGCCCGCGCGCCGTCGCGACGCCGTTGGCCGCCGGCACCTCGCCGTCCAGAAGTGGAATATCGCCTTGCGCAGCAGCTTTCACACCGGGGAAGTACAGCGATCCGAATCCGGCCGACAGCCGCAAAGCGGCGATCTTCGGCGCGACCGCGTTGAACACCGGATTCTGAATAGCGCTCTGCGGCATGATGATCTGGGCCGGTTGGGTCGGGGCGGCCGCGGGCGGCCGACCCAGGTGCAGACCGTCGGTGCCGAGCGGCTCGGCCACCTCGCGGCGAATCAGCTCCCGCATGCCCTTACCGGTTACCGCGCGTGCCAGTCCCGACACCAGCCACCCGTACGTCAAAGCGTGATACGCGGACCGGCCGAACGAGTAGCCAGGGCGTGCAGCGGCCAGCCGCTCTTCCATCAGTTCGTGGTTGAGCAGATCTTTTCTGCTGGCACCATGCAGCGCCGACAGCCCGGCCTGATGGCGCATCATCTGGCGCACGGTGATGTTGGATTTTCCGTTCGCGCCGAACTCCCGCCAGTACTCGGCAACGGGTGCGTCGTAGTCGATCAGTCCGCGGTCCACCAAGCGATGAATGACGGTGGACGCCATGCCCTTTGTCGCCGAGAACACCATCGAGCCGGTGTCCGCCGACCACGGCACCCGTCCACGTCGGTCCGCCCACCCGGTCCACACGTCTACGACGGGTTCGCCGTCAAGATAAACAGCCAGCGCCCCGCCGCCGAATCGACGTCCTTGGAACAAGTTGGCGAAGCCGCGCACCGCGCAGGAAAAGTTGGGATCGGCTGCGCCGTGCACACCGCGCGGCAGCACTGAGCGGCGATTGCCCACCACTTCGAGGGTCATGTCGACGAATCTACCTTTACAGATTAGAAAGAACTTGAAATTTACTCATCCGTTATTGAGGCGAGCTCAAGTATTTGCTGGGCTGCCAGTGCCGGGGTCAATTCGCCAGTGAGAACTTGATGCTCGACATGAGCGCGGGCTTTGCGGACCGCCGGATTGGACAGCAACCGGTCCAGCACCGCGTCCCGAACCATCTGCCATGTCCAGTCGACCTGCTGGGCCCTCCGCCGTGCTTCGAAGTCCCCCGCCTCGGTCAATACGTCACGATGCTTCTCGACGGTGTCCCACAGCTCCTCCAGGCCGCTGCCTTCCAACGCGCTCATCGTCAGGACCGGTGGGCGCCAGAGGGTTTCGCGCGGATAGATGAGGCGGATCGCACCGGACAGCTCGCGGGCGGCTTTGCGCGCCTCCTGCAGATGGTTCCCGTCGGCCTTGTTGACCACGACGATGTCGGCAAGCTCCAGCACGCCCTTCTTGATGCCCTGCAACTGATCACCGGTGCGCGCCAGCGTCAGGAAGACGAAAGAGTCGACCATGTTGGACACCGCGACCTCGGACTGGCCGACGCCGACGGTCTCCACCAGGATCACGTCGAAACCGGCAGCCTCCAGCAGCACAATGGTTTCGCGGGTGGCCTTGGCCACGCCACCGAGCGTGCCCGATGTCGGAGACGGGCGAATGTATGCGTCCGGATGCACTGCCAGCCGCGGCATCCGGGTCTTGTCGCCGAGAATCGATCCGCCGGTACGAGTCGAGGACGGATCAACGGCGAGCACCGCCACCCGATGTCCGCGCTCGATCAGATACATGCCGAGCGCCTCGATGGTCGTCGACTTGCCGACCCCGGGCACCCCGGTGATGCCGACATGCAGAGCGCTGCCTGCGGCCGGCATCAGCGCCAGCAGTAGCTGCTGGGCCCGGTCGCGATGATCGGCGCGGGTGGATTCCACCAGCGTGATAGCCCGCGGCAGCGCCGCGCGGTCACCGCCGCGCACTGCCGCGGCGAGTTCGTCTATGCCGTCGTTGTTTTCGGTTGCCATCTGGCTAGAGGGTGTGCCCGAGACGCTCGGCCAGCTTGTGCAGCAGGTCGATCGCGGCGTCGGCGATCACCGTGCCGGGAGGGAAGATCGCCGTGGCGCCTGCGGCATACAGTTCGTCGAAGTCGCCCGGCGGGATGACCCCGCCGACAACGACCATGATGTCGGACCGGCCCACCTCGGCCAGCGCATCCCGCAACGCAGGCACCAGCGTCAGATGCCCAGCCGCCAGGGACGACACCCCGACCACGTGCACGTCGTTGTCGGCGGCCTGGCGCGCCACCTCGTCCGGGGTGGAGAACAGCGCGCCGACGTCGACGTCGAATCCGATGTCGGCGAACGCCGTTGCGATGACCTTCTGTCCGCGGTCGTGGCCGTCCTGCCCCATCTTGGCCACCAGGATTCGCGGACGCCGACCCTCGGCCTCGGCGAACTTCTCGACGAGATCGGTGGCGGATGCCATGTTCTCGGCCTTTCCAGCTTCGTCGCGGTAAACCCCTGCGATGGTGCGAATCTCGGCCTGGTGGCGCCCGTAAACCTTCTCCAGCGCATCGGAGATCTCGCCGACGGTCGCCTTGACCCGCGCCGCGGCGATGGCCAACGCCATCAGATTGTTGCCCAGTCCATCGTCGCCGGCGCGCCCGCTCGCCGCGGCTGCACGAGACAGTTCGGCCAAGGCTGCGTCGACAGCGGCCTGATCCCGGCTTGCCCTCAGATCGTCGAGTTTGGCCAGCTGTTCGGTGCGTACCCGGCTGTTCTCGACCTTGAGCACCTCAACTTCTTGGTCCTCTACGACCTGGTACTTGTTGATCCCGATAACCGGCTGGATACCGGAGTCGATTCGGGCCTGGGTGCGCGCCGCAGCTTCCTCGATGCGCAGCTTGGGGATGCCCTCGTTGATCGCCTGCGCCATGCCACCGTGCTCGGCCACTTCGGCAATGTGGGCGCGCGCCCGCTGCGCGAGTTCATAGGTGAGCCATTCGACGTAGTACGACCCCGCCCATGGGTCAATCGGCCTGGTGGTGCCCGACTCTTGCTGGAGCAACAACTGGGTGTTGCGAGCGATGCGGGCGGAGAAGTCGGTCGGCAGGGCCAGCGCCTCGTCCAGCGCGTTGGTATGCAGCGACTGGGTGTGGCCCTGGGTTGCGGCCATTGCTTCGATGCAGGTACGCGCGACGTTGTTGAAGGCGTCCTGCGCCGTCAGCGACCAGCCCGACGTCTGCGAATGCGTGCGCAGTGACAGCGATTTGGCGCTCTTCGGTTCGAACTCCGCGACCAGCTCACTCCACAACAGCCGGCCTGCGCGCAGCTTGGCCACCTCCATGAAGAAATTCATCCCGATGCCCCAGAAGAAGGACAGTCGGGGGGCGAACTTGTCGATGTCCAGCTCTGCCGCCAAGCCCGCCTTGATGTAGTCGACGCCGTCGGCAAGCGTGTAGGCGAGCTCCAAATCTGCTGTGGCACCGGCTTCTTGGATGTGGTAGCCGGAGATCGAGATGGAGTTGAACTTCGGCATCTTGGCGCTGGTGTAGGCGAAGATGTCGGAGATGATGCGCATCGACGGCTTCGGCGGATAGATGTAGGTGTTGCGCACCATGAACTCTTTGAGGATGTCGTTCTGGATGGTGCCGGCGAGTTTTTCCGGTGGCACCCCCTGCTCTTCGGCGGCAACGACATACAACGCCAGAATCGGCAGCACCGCCCCGTTCATCGTCATCGACACCGACACCGTCGACAAATCGATCCCGTCGAACAGCTGGCGCATGTCCAGGATGGAATCGATGGCCACACCGGCCATTCCGACGTCACCTTGCACGCGCGGGTGGTCCGAGTCATAGCCGCGGTGGGTTGCCAGGTCGAAGGCCACCGACAGGCCCTTCTGGCCGGCAGCCAGGTTGCGCCGGTAGAACGCGTTGGACTCCGCGGCGGTAGAGAACCCCGCGTACTGGCGGATTGTCCAGGGCTGGTTGACGTACATCGTCGGGTAGGGGCCGCGGACGAACGGGGGCTCCCCCGGGAAGCTGTTGAGCGGGTAGCCGTCGGCTTCGGCGGCGGCTCGGTCGGCGGCGATGTACACCGGCTTGACGTCGATGTCTTCCGGTGTGTGCCACACCAACTGGTCGGGGGTGTACCAATGCGCGGCCGCGGCCGCCGCGACGTGTTCGTCGACTGCGCTCTCGGTCGGCGTCGGCACATTGCGGTCGCTGCGCAGCGGAACATCAGAGAAGCTGCCTACAACAGGTGCGGTGGTCGTCATCGTCGCTATGCCCCCAACCGGCTCAGTAGGCTCGAAAGCGCTTCTACCGCGTTGATCTTGGCGGTCAGAAACTCATCGGGCTGGTGTTCGGCGTCGGCCACTACCTTGTCCGGACCGGCCAGGTAAACGTGGCTGACACCGGCGCAGTGTGCTGCCTCGACGACTGCCGATGCCTCAGTGCCATAGCGCTTGTCGGTGCCGCAGACCACGGCGGCAATCACCGATCCGGCATCGGCGACGGCCTTCTCGACGCCGTCCGCATCGACCGTCCCGGGGTTGACTGCCTCGATACCGCCGGATGCCAGCAGGTTCGCGGCGAATGTCGTGCGAATGTTGTGTTCGGCCAGCGGACCAAGCGGCAACAGCAGGACTTGCGGTCGTGCGCCGGTGCGGTCCAGATAGACATCGGATCGGTCCCGCAACGATTCGAATTCCGCGGCATAACGTACCAAATTGCCTGCCGCGAGCGGCGAGTGCTGTGAATCATTCTGCGGCAGAGCGGGTTCGCCCAGGTTCGGATACTCGTTGACACCGGTGATGGCGGTCCGACGATGTGCCACGTCGGCTGTGCGTCGAACTGCGATATCACCGATCTGCTCGGCGACGTAGTCGTGCGCATCGATGAACCCGCCGTGCTGCTCGATGGCCTGGAACTGCTCCCAAGCCTGCTGGGCCAACTGCGCGGTGAGGTCTTCGACGAACCACGACCCAGCTGCCGGATCCAGGACGCGCCCGACATGCGATTCCTCGAGCAGAAGAAGCTGTACGTTGCGTGCCATCCGACGGGCGAAACTGGTTGCCATGCCGGGGAACCCGCCCGGAATCACAACATCGAACGGGTACACCAGCACGGTGTCGGCTCCGCCCACACCCGCACCGAACGCAGCCAGCGTGGTGCGCAGCATGTTCACCCACGGATCACGCTGGGTCATCATCGGCAGTGAGGTCTCGGCGTGCAGAACGGCCGCTCCGCTGTCCGGCTCGCCGACCACTTCGGCAACCCGGGCCCACAGTTGGCGCAGCGCTCGCATCTTGGCGACGGTCAGGAACTGGTCGTCGTCGGCGGCCAACCGGAAACTGATCTGCCGCAACGCATCGCCGATCGACATGCCGGATTCAGTGAGCACTCGCAGGTAGGACACCGCGGCGGCTACGCTGCCTGCCAACTCCCACGTCGCATTGGCACCCAGATTGTGGAACGCGGGGCCGTCGACAGTGATCGCCCGGACACCGTGGTCACCGGACACTTCTGTGGCGACGGCGACGACCTCCTCAATGGGCGGGGTGGACCGCTCGCTGAGTGAGGCGGTGAGCGGATCGGCTCCCAGGTCGACCGACAGCAATGCGCGCTGATCGGATTCGACCTCGGCCACCAACTCCTGTAGGACGTCGAACGCCGCGCGGAAATGGGCGCCGGCATCGATGACCAGTGGGGCCATGCTCAGATGGACGCCTTCGAGCACCTTCGCCAGTTGGTGCGGAGCCACGCCGGACTCCCCCACCCGGATCAGCAGCGCGCTGACCCCTTCGGCTAGGCCGGCGAGGACCGCGGCGTTCACTTCCTCGGCTGCGACCCCGGCTAGCCGGCCGGCCGGGATCGCCTCAGCGACCTTCCATCCGGACTTGACATCACGCAGCGCGTCGCCGCCACGCAGATACGGCCACTCACCCGGCAGCGGTGGTTCCGGCAACTCGTCGAGTGCGGTGTAGAGCGCCCGGATCGCGAAACCCTCGTACGTGGAGGTCTCCAGCATCCCCTCGGGTTCTGGACCCAATTCGTCGGCGTCGCGGCGCGTGCTCTTGGCCAGCACCCCCGCCACCGCTGTACGCCAGCGGGCGCGGGCCTGCGCGAGATCGGCAGGTTCAGCGGACACATCGACTGACACCGGCGGCTCCTTGTCCCAACCTGACAGCCCGACGCTGGTCTGTCACCCGACAACCAGGCTAAATGATCCTCTGCGAACCCACCGCACACCCTGCGGCGAGCGGGTTTGACAAGCTCCGAGGGCCGCACCGAAGTTAGGAGTACCTTACTAAGGTAGGCAGCTAACGTTAGGGCGATCATGCGTACTCGGCCTCGGAGCACACGCGATCACTCCGCTTCGGTGATCGTGTTGGCCCAGTTGGCGCCCGGCCAGCACGCCACGGTCATCGGCACCGTCCCGCAGGCCAATCCGGCGGTAGCAAGTCGGCTGGGACAGCTGGGCTTTAGAACCCGGGCCCGCGTCGATGTGATCCGCCGTGCACCACTCGGCGACCCCACCGTCTACCGCGTCCAGGACACCGAACTATGTCTGCGTCGCCGGGAGGCGAAGCTCATCGAAGTCGCCCCGGAAGCCGACGGATGACGGCGTGCCACGACGTTCCAGCTACCCCGGTTGCCCTGGCCGGCATCCGGCGGGTGGCTCTGGTCGGAAGCCCTAATGCCGGCAAGACCAGCGTCTTCAATCATCTGACCGGATTGCGCGCCAAAACCGGCAACTACCCGGGCGTCACCGTGGGCCGCAGCGTCGGCACCACCAACGTCGACGGTGTTCGGATTGCCGTGGAAGATCTGCCAGGCACCTACAGCCTCGACCCGATCAGCCCGGATGAGCAGGTGGTGACCGACCTACTCGCCGGCCGGTATCCGGACATCGATCGGCCCGACGCGGTGGTGCTGGTCGCCGACGTCACCACGTTGCGCCGTTCGATCCTGCTGATCGGCCAGGTACTGCGTCTCGATCTGCCGTGCCTGCTGGCGTTGACGATGGGTGACGAGCTGACCGTCCGTGGCGGCCGTATCGACGCCGAGGCGTTGTCGACGGCGCTGGGCATTCCCGTTCACGCCGTCGTCGCGCACCACGGGTCAGGTATCGACGAGCTGCGGTCACAGCTGGCGTCCTTCGAGCAGTGGCAACGACCGCCGATTCTTCCGCCCCCAGCCCAGGAAGCCATTGACGCCTGGGGCCAGTCGGTGCTGAGCGCGGCGGATTACCTTGCGCCGCAACCAGATCGGCGGACCCGGCGAATCGACCGGGTGCTGCTGCATCCACTGTGGGGCACCGTCATCTTCTTCGCGGTGATGTTCTACTTCTTCCAGGTCCTGTTCACCGCTGCCACGCCGTTGCGAGACGGTATCGCCCGCGCGCTGACCTGGCTCGGTGTTCAGGTGGCCGAGCACGTCGGCAATCCCGTCCTGCGTGGCCTGCTGAGCCAGGGAATCATCGGCGGTGTCGGCACTGTGCTGCAGTTCATCCCGCAGATCGTGCTGTTGTTCTGCTTGCTGGCGTTCCTGGAGAACGTCGGCTACATGTCGCGGGCCGCGTTCTTGATGGACCGTGTGATGGCCAAGACCGGCCTGGAGGGCCGCGCCTTCGTCGCGATGCTGTCGTCGTACGCCTGCGCGATCCCCGGCATCATGGCGACCCGCACGCTGCCCTCGGCGCGGGACCGGATCGCCACCATCGTCACCGCGCCGTTGATGACCTGCTCAGCCCGGCTTCCGGTGTACACGTTGCTGGTCGGTCTGCTGGTCGCGCCGCGAACGCAGTGGTGGGGCTTGAGCGCGCAGGGCGTCACGATGTTCCTGCTGTATCTGGGCGGCGGCATCTCCGCGCTGATCGCCGCGTTTTTTGTCAAGTCGACGATCCTGCGCGGCGACCTGCTGCCGTTCACCATGGAGCTGCCGCCCTACCGGCTCCCGTCTGCGCAGGCGATGCTCGCCGCGATGTGGGGCGCGGCGACGATGTTCCTGCGCAAAGCGGGAACGATCATCCTCGGCACGTCCTTGGTGCTGTGGGCGCTGCTCAATCTCCCGGTCCGCGAGGCTCAGACGCACGGAATGTCGCAGCCCGATGCGACGGCGTACGTGATGAATCACAGCCTTGCCGCCGACGTGGGACACGCCGTCGAGCCGGTGTTCGCGCCGCTGGGCTTCGAATGGCGTACCGATATCGCTCTGGTCGGCTCGCTGTCGGCACGCGAAGTGTTCGTCTCGACGCTGGGACAGGTGGCAGCGGCGGCGGACCCCGAAGATCCGCGCGATGCGTTGGCCACGATGACCGACGACCACGGCCACACGGTGTTCACCACGCCAACTGTCATCGCGCTGATGGTGTACTTCATGTTCGCGTTGCAGTGCATGTCGACGATCGCGGTGATGCGCCGCGAAACCAATACCTGGCGTTGGCCCGCCTTCGCGTTCACGTACATGTTCGCCCTGGCCTGGGCGATGGCGTTCGCCGCACGCTCGATTGCATTGGGTCTGGGCGGATGATTCCGATCCACGCCACCGCCACCGCCAACCCCCAGCAGTTGCGCTGGGTGGTCGCGGCCGACCGGCTGCCGGCCCGGGGCGCAGTCCGCGCGGCGCCAGGGCGGCTCGGCGCGCTGCTCTCTGATGGCGTGATCGACGAGATCGCCGTCCGCACAACCGATGTACTGATGTCGCTGCCGGCGGGCAACAGTTGGCGCGAACTGGGTGACGACATCCGCGCTGCCCTCATCGAGGCGCTGCTGGAGCCGGACGGCTGGCAGGTGGATCCCGCGCTCGACGACGCCGGACGGCTGGCTGCGATAGCTGACGAGTTGCTCGCCGGTCCGATCCGCGCACTCGCCGAATCACACGGCGGTGCGATCGAATTGGTGTCGGTCGACGGCGACACCGTGAATGTCACGTTGTCGGGCGCGTGCCACGGCTGCACGGCGGCCGCCACCACCCTGCACGACACGTTGGAGCGCGAGCTTCGCCGACGATCGGGCCGCGAGGTGACGGTGTCTGCCGAAAATCATTCCGCGACGGTGCCACTGGGCAGAAAGCTGCTGTCGCTCTTTGTCCGCTGATGGTCATTGAACGTCGCGCCGTAGGCTGAGCCCCGTGACGCGGCCCGCCTTCAACCGGCTCTCCGCTGCCCTGCGATCGCTGGGCTCCGCGGTTGTCGTCACTGCGCAGCAGGTATCCACCCGCAGGTTGGTACTGACGGGCGCGGTGGCTGCCATCCTCGTCGTGATGGCGCTGCTTGTCCGACTGCCCTCGGCGGTGCAATTACGCGACTGGTCGATGTCGATGGGGCCATGGCTGCCGCTGGCTTTTCTGGGCGCCCACATCGTGGTGACCGTATTGCCTTTTCCCCGTACCGCATTCACCTTGGCCGCCGGTCTGCTGTTCGGGCCGATTCTCGGAGTGACGCTGGCAGTGGTCGCGAGCACGGCCAGCGCCGTGATCGCGTTGGAGTTGGTCCGCGCGGCCGGCTGGCAACTCAGCCGCTTAGTTCGCCACACCGCTGTCGAGAAGGTCGATGCCCGGCTGCGCGAGCGCGGATGGGTTGCCGTCCTATCGCTTCGGTTGATTCCCGCGGTGCCGTTCGCGCCGCTGAACTACGCGGTCGGCGCGTCCGCTGTGCGGGTGCTGCCGTACACGTTGGCCACCGTGGTGGGGGTGCTGCCAGGGACGGCGGCCGTGGTGATCCTGGGCGACGCGCTCACGGGTCATGTGAACCCGTTGCTGGTCCTGGTGTCGCTGTGCACCGGCCTCGTTGGAATCGCGTTGTTGGCGTTCGAGATTCGCCTGCACCGACGGCATCACGACGCTGCGGTGACGGACAGCGATGAAGCCTCTGAGGCTGCACTGAACGGCTGACTCGCTTCGAGTCAGGCTCTGCGCGCGTGCCTTCCTCCAATCGTCATAAATAGGCGCTCGTCAGGTATACAATTAGCGCTTTATACGATTCGAAAAGGCGAGACGGTGCGTCGTGTTCGCCAGTGGTGGTTTTCCGTACCGACTAGGGCAGCTAGTAACCAGCGTGATGAAAGTCTGGGAAGGCACCCGCACCATGAATCTGAAGCGCTTAGCCGCCGGGGCGGGAATTGTTGCTGCCGTTGGCATATCAGGACTGACGAGCGGGGTAGGACTGGTCAACGCCGCCCCGCTAAGCCCAGCCCCGCCATCCCCCGTCAGCCAACCGGATGCGAGTGGACCGCCGCCGGGCATTCCAGCCTTGAAATGCTGGCCCTACGGCCGCGTCGGAGGGGGAAGCGCCGAAAATGGCGGTGGGCTGCCGTCATACCCGCCGCCATGCCCCCGAGCCTCGCGGCCGCCAGGCTGACCGGTGCCGGTCGGCCTGTGCGTCCCGGCCTCGTGGTGACGATCAACTTACCTCGCGGATCTGCGCTTTTGCCGCCGTGTAATCCTCGTAAACAGTGCTAACCAGGGCGTAGAATCGAGTCTTACAACAATCTTGTATGGGCAAGACGGTGACATGGTGTTCGCCGTTGGTATTTCCGCGTAGCCGCTAGGCAGCTAGTAACCAGCGTGGTGAAGTCTGGGGAGGCACACCGCAACATGAATATCAAGCGCTTTGCCGTCGCGGCGGCGATCGCCGCCGCCGTCGGGATGTCAGCACTGACGAGCGGAGTAGGGCTCGTCAACGCCGCCCCGTCGGCCCCGGCTGTTCCGGTTTCCAGCCGGATCCGGGTGGGCCGCCGCCGGGCATTCCAGCCGAAAAATGCTGGCGGTACGGGCGTTCCGGGGGTGGAAACCCCCGAGGCGGCGGCGGAGTGCCGGGGTTCTTACCCCCGTGCGCGCCTTCTGCACCAATCGAGGGCGGTTGAGCGGATAGTCGTCATCGCGAACTCGTGATGAATGGTCGGGGAGGCAGGCGCACGATGAACGTCATGCAGATGGTCGCCGCAGCGGCGACCGCCGTCGGCGTTGGCACATCAACACTGACGGCCGGGGCCGGATTGGCCAACGCTGTCCCGTCGGCCCCAGGCCCGGCAGTTTCGGCCCCCCAGCCGGATCCAAGCGAGCCGCTGCCGGGCATTCCAGCGATGAAATGCTGGCCTTACGGGCGCGTCGGGGCGGGAAATGCCGTATCCGGCGGTGGGCGACCGTCATACCCGCCGCCCTGCAGATGACCGGCGCAGAGCGCATCTGACTTCTGCCGTCGGCGGCCGAAGATTCCTCACCGCGTTGCAGGTGGATCTTGTCTCTGAAGTGGGTATTCAGCGCACCTGCGCGGTGTTGCGAGGGCGAGTTCGGCGTTGCCCAAGACGCTCGCGGTAGACGAAAAATCTGTCAGAGGGACGACCACCATGGACATTTCGCGTATGGCCGGGGCGGCAGCTATCGCTGCCGGCGTCGGCCTATCGGCACTCTCATTCGGCATCGGGCCAGTCAACGGGGTCCCGTTAGACCCTCCCCCGCCATCGCCTGCGCCGGGCGGACCGGCCATGAGTCCGGCCACATCCTCGCCGGCGACGACAGCCCTTCCGTTCCCTGGCACCGGGCCGGCTGGGCCGCACGGCGGGCAGGCGCGACGCAGATGCCGACACCCTGATCCGCTCACGAAAGTTGCACTGGCTGAGCATAGTTCTGGTGATCTAGTCGAAGCCCTCGACCAGCTCGCGGGCCTCTTGCTCGGTCTCGACTGTCGGCGGCGATCCCGGTAGTCGCTTGCCTGCGACTTCGGGCGTGAACATCAGCGTGACCGCCCCGACCAGCCCCGCGATGATCAACATGTATGCCGGCACCATCACATTGCCGGTGCCGGACACCAACGCCTGGGCAATCAACGGGCTCGTTCCGCCGAGCGCCGATATCGAGACGTTGTAGGCGATGGCCAACGCCCCGTAGCGGATATTGGTCGGGAACAGCGCAGGCATCGTCGCGGGTGACGTGCTGTCGAAGCAGAGTTCCATCAGCCCGAGCAGCAGCACACCGATGAAGATCATCGGATAGCCACTGCCGTGCCGGATGAGCAGGAAAGCCGGGATGGATCCCACGATGAGCAGCCCGCAACCGGTGCGCATGATCGGCTTGACGCCGATTCGGTCGGACAGCGCGGCGACGAACACCAGCAGGATGGCCAGAATGGTCAGCGTCCCAGTGATCATCACCAGCCCGGCGGTCGGGCCGATGTGGACGATGACCTTCAGGTAGGTCGGCAGGTAGCCGGTGAGCATGTAGTCGGCGGCGTTGGATGTGTAGACCAGGGCCGCGCAGATCAGCATGGGTCTCCACTGCTCGGCGATGGTGCGGCGGTAATTCTGCGGCTCCTCGCCGGCGGCTTCCGCGTTCTGCTGCGCCTCCTGAAAGGCGGGCGACTCCTCGAGTCGCGTTCGCATGTAGATCGCGACGACGCCAAGCGGCGCGCTCAGCAGCAGCGGCACCCGCCATCCCCAGGTGAGCCAGTCATGGCTGGGCAACCAGGTCTGCAGCGCGGTGACCAGCAAGCCTGCGGCGATGAACCCACCGAGATTGCCGAGCGGCAGAAAGCCGACGATCATCCCGCGTTTGCGGTCCGGGGCCTGTTCGACGACGTAGGTCATCGCCCCGACGTACTCGCCGCCGGTGGAGAGGCCCTGGAAGACCCGTCCGACGACGAGCAGGATCGGCGCCCAGATGCCGATCGCGCTGTAGCCGGGTAGCAGCCCGGTCCCCGTCGTACCGATCGTCATCAGCACGATCGTGATCACCAGCACCCGTTTGCGGCCGATGCGATCACCGAGCGGGCCGAAAACGAACCCGCCGAGCGGACGGACGACGAACGCCGCGGCCAACGTGCTGAAGGTGGCAATCAGATGGACCGCGCTGACGCTGTCGCCGGGGTAGAACACCTGCGCGATCGTGGTGGCGATGTAGCCGTAGACGCCGAAGTCGTACCACTCCATGAAGTTGCCGATGGACGCGCCCTTGATCGACTGACGGGTCATCTCGGGGTCGCTGACCTGGATCTGGTCGAGCGTCCACTTGCGTCGACGCCGCCGACCCAGACCGGTCGACCGGCGCGCAGTATTCATCGCGTCGTTAGGTACCCATTACCTGCGAGGTTGAACGCGGGAGTGATCAACGCCGCTTGCTGACGGGGTCGTCCGCGGTCACCTCGCATACCTGGGTACACATTGACCGCACAGTGCGAGACCGAAACGGAGGGCACTATGTCCGCAGCAAAGCCGCCATGGTTTGTGGTTATCGGTGCGAGCATCATGCGTCGGCGTCGACTCATGCGGGCTCCGATCTGGATCTTCAAGGCACGTGCGGGTGTGGTCTTCGGCCGGCGTCTGCTGATGCTGGAGCACATCGGACGAAAGTCCGGGCTCAGGCGTTATGTGGTACTCGAGGTCATTGATCACCCCGCAGAAGATCGCTACGTCGTGGCTTCCGGCTTCGGTAGGAAGGCCCAGTGGTTCCGCAACGTCACAGCCAACCCGCAGATAAGGGTCTGCGTCGGCCGTCGCACGTCCGCACCGGCAACCGCTCGCGTCATGACGCAGAGAGAAGCCGACTGCGCACTCGCCGAATACGCCGGGAAGCACCCGCGGGGCTGGGAGCGATTGAAGCCCGTGCTGGAACGAACTCTCGGCGGCCCGATCTCGGCGAGCGACACGCCGCTGCCAATCGTCGAGTTGCGACTGAATTAACCCCGGTCCGGTCCTTTCACGGTCAGCGCGGCGTAGGTAACCAGAAACGACGCTGCCGGAACGGCATTCACGATCCGGTCGCGGACGCGAATGTGAGCCCCGACGGCGAGCACGAAGTAGAGCGTCAGCATGGCCGTGGTCAGTCGCGCCAGCGCCGGGATCCGGCCTGCCGAGAGCAACCCGATAGTCGAGGCCGCTTTGGCAACCGGCAATATCCACCGGATTTCCTGTGGAACACCCAGAGTGTCAAGGCTTTTGACGATCGGGGCGATCGGAATCGCGCACGCCACTGCATCGGCGGCCTGGATTGCGGCCAGCGCCGCATAGGTTTTGGGTGGCGCCCACGTACTCAACGTCACGGCCTCAGCTCGTGCTGCGGCGGCATGCCGTCCACCGGCTTGCGGGCGTCCGCTTCCGCTTTGGCCACGGCCTGGACAAGCGCCGGGTCGGTCTCGGTGGAGAACCAGTCGGCGGTGTCACTGTCATCTTCGGGCGGGGCCGGCCTGTCATCGGCCGACGGCACGAAGCGGAACACCCCGTCGTCACCCGGAGCCCCGAGCAGCTTGGCGAAGCCCTGCAACGCCGTTCCGAAATCGCTGGGCACCACCCACACCTTGTTGGCGTCACCCTGCGCGATTTTCGGCAGGGTCTGCAAGTACTGGTAGGCCAGCATCTCCGGGGTCGGTCGGCCGGCTTTGATCGCCGCGAACGTCTTCTCGATCGCCTTGGCCTGGCCCTGCGCCTGGAAGTAGGCCGCCGCCCGCTCACCCTGCGCGCGCAACATCCGGGATTGCCGGTCGGCCTCAGCGGCCAGGATCGCCGCCTGCTTGGCGCCTTCGGCGGCCAGGATCTGCGACTGCTTCTCCCCCTCGGCCTGCGTGATCGAGGCCTGCCGCATACCCTCGGCGGTCAGAATCACCGCTCGCTTCTCGCGGTCGGCCTTCATCTGCTTTTCCATCGACGCCTGGATCGACGGCGGCGGGTCGATGCTGCGCAACTCCACTCGGGCCACCCGCAGCCCCCAGCGGCCGGTGGCCTCGTCGAGCACCCCGCGGAGCTGTCCGTTGATCTGGTCGCGCGAGGTCAGCGTCTGCTCGAGCGTCATGCCGCCGACCACGTTGCGCAGTGTGGTGGTGGTCAACTGCTCGACGCCGACGATGTAGTTGCTGATCTCGTAGACGGCGGCCTGTGGATTGGTGACCTGGAAGTAGACGACGGTGTCGATGTTGAGCGTCAGGTTGTCTTCGGTGATCACCGGTTGCGGCGGGAACGACACCACTCGTTCGCGCAGGTCGATGCGAGCGCGGATCCGGTCGACGAACGGCACCAGCAGGGTCATTTGCCCGCTGATGGTGCGGCTGTAGCGGCCGAGCCGTTCGATCACCGCGGCTTCAGCCTGCGGTATCAGCGCGACTGACTTGGCCACCACGATGACGGCGAAAATCACCAGGACGGCGAAAAGAGCCAGAAAGGCCATCGAATTTCTCCTATTGCTCCAGAGGGGTTACGGGTTCTTCCAGACCACTGCTGTGGCCCCGTCGATATTCATGACGGTCACCAGCTCGCCGGGTTCGAACACATCACCGTCGTTCAATGGCCTAGCAGTCCACACTTGGCCATCAACTCTCACCTGTCCCTCGTCGCGGGCGACGCGATCGAGTACCAGGGCATTTTTCCCCTCCAGCGCCTTGACGCCGATCGGAAGGTTGTCCGGCGGGGTCATCCGCCGCCGCAGCGCGGGCCGAACCAGGACGAGCAGCAACACCGAAACAACCAGAAATACCGCCCCATCGGCCCAGATCGGCACATCCAGCCAGCTCGACCCGGCCGCGGCCAGTGCGCCGCCGCTGAGCATCAGCAGAGACATGTCGCCGGTCAGCGCCTCGGCGCCGGCCAGCCCCAGTGCGACGATCAGCCAAATCACGGCCGCAGGCATGCCGTCAGGATAACGCGAGATCGGCTTCGCCCACGGCGAACTATTAGACTGCCAGATCATGTGGTGCCCCAGTGCGACGCTCTCGGTGTGGGCCAATGCCTGGCTCGCGGGCAAGGCTGCGCCCGACGATGTTCTCGACTCGTTGTCTTGTTGGGCACCAACACATTCCGTGACCGCCTATGATGCCGTCGCGGCGGGCCACACCGGGCTGCCGTGGCCGGATGTGCACGATGCGGGTGCGGTGTCGCTGCTGCAGACGGTCCGCACCGCCGCGGGACGCGCGACGACGGGCACGCCGACGATCAAGGTGGTGCTGCCGGTTCCGGGTGATGTGCGCGGGCTCACCCCAGGCACGCAATTCGAGCGCGATGCGCTGGCCGCGGGCGAGGCGGTGATCGCCACCCATCCCGACGACCCCAACGTCGCGGTCGGATTGGTGCCCGAGTTCGCCTGGGACGACACCGACGACGACGAACTGGTGACTCCGGAGTTGTGCGCGCTGTCGTGGACCGTCTACTCGCTGCCCTGCGCCCCCGTCTTCGACCAGACCGAACTCGGCGAAGCCGAATATGCACTGCGACTGGCCGTTCGGTCGGCAGCCGATGCCCTTACCACCATCGGGCTGGGATCAGCCGGCGTCGACGTCGACGACCCGCGCGGGCTGGTCGAGCAGTTGCTGGAATCCACCCGGCACCACCAGGTTCCGGAGCCCGCGCCGTCGCGCGCCCTGCGGGTTCTGGAAAACGCCGCACACGTGGACGCGATCATCACCGTCAGCGCCGGGCTGAGCCGTATCGGCACGCAGTCGCTGTCCGAAGCTCAGATCGCCACTGATGCGTTGCGGCCGCTGGCCGCAGTCGTGCGATCGGCGAGAATGGCTGCGCTGACGGCGATTCTGCAGGCCGCGTGGCAGGACTGACAGTCGGCTAGTCGACGGCGTTCTGCGCGACGCAGTGCGGTGCACGGCACGGCTCACCGTTGACGCTGGCCGCGCAGCCCGGCACTCGGTCCGGTCCCGTCACCCGCGCCTGCGCATGGCCGTCTCGAAGTTCGTCGATCAAATCCACTGCCAGCCGGGCGAACCGCGGGTCGGCGTTCGGGGTGGACGCGCGTGCTAGTGCTACCCCCGCAGCGTCGGTCTGATTCCGCAACTCCTCGTCGAGGTCCCAGACCACCTCGATGTGGTCGGCGACGAATCCGATCGGGCAGACGATGACAGCCTTTGTGCCGGTCGCGGTCAGGCCCGAAACATGATCGGCGACATCGGGTTCCAGCCACGGAACCTGCGGCGGTCCCGACCGGGACTGCCAGACGAGGTCGTAGTCGGTGTATCCGGCGGCCGCGGCCACCAGGCTCGCGGCGTAGGCGACCTGGCGGCTGTACAACTGCGGGCCGCAGCGTTGGTCCGCGGCCACCGGCACTGAATGTGCGGTGAAAATCAGCCGGCCCTCGCCCGACAATTCAGCGGCGGCGGCGGCCACAGTGTTGGCGAAGATCTCCACGAAGAGCGGATGGTCGAAGTACGGCCGCAGTTTCACCAACTCCGGGGCAGCGGGGCCTGCCGCTTCGCGGGCCCGTGCGATGTCTTCGACGTACTGGGTGCAGCCGGAATAGCCGCTCCACGCCGACGTGGTGAAAACTGCCGCACGCCGAATGCCGTTGTCCCGCATGGTTGCGACGGTGTCCTCGACGTAGGGTTCCCAGTTGCGGTTGCCGAAGTAAACCGGCAGGTCCATACCTCGCTCGCCGAGTTCCGCGCGGATCTGATCGATGAGTGCGCGGTTGATCCCGTTGATCGGTGACACGCCGCCGAAATGCAGATAGTGCTCGGCGACATCATCGAGACGCTGTGGCGGCACGTTACGGCCTCGAGTGACGTTCTCCAGAAACGGCCGCACCTGTTCCGGCCCTTCCGGGCCCCCGAAAGACAGCAGCAGGACGGCGTCGAAATCCATTGCTTACTAAAGTAGTTGCGTGCTGGCGCCGCCGTCGGCGTACACGATGGTTCCGGTGGTTGCGGGCAACCACTCCGAGAGCAGCGCGCAGACGGTCTTCGCGACCGGCGTCGGGTCTTTCATGTTCCACCCGATCGGAGCCCGCTGATCCCAGCCCTCTTCGAGCAGCTGCATCTGCGCACCGGCCTCTTCACCGAGCGCGCCACCGACGATGGCGCTCATGGCCAGTGTCCGGATCGGGCCTGCGGCAACCAGGTTCGACCGCACACCGTGCTTGCCTGCCTCACGCGCGACGAACCGGTTGACCGATTCCAGCGCGCTCTTGGCCACCGTCATCCAGTTGTAGGCCGGCATCGCCCGGGTGGGATCGAAGTCCATCCCGACGATCGAGCCGCCCGGGTTGATGATCGGCAGGACCGCCTTCGCCAGCGAGGCGTACGAATATGCCGAGATGTGAATGCCTTTGGCGACGTCCTCGTAGGGTGCGTCGAAGAACGGGTTGATGCCCATCCCGGTCTGCGGCATGAACCCGATGGAGTGCACGACGCCGTCGAGTTTGTTGCCCTCGCCGATCTCGGCGGTGATCCGGTCAGCCAGCGAGTCCAAGTGCTTCTCGTCCTGCACATCGAGTTCGATCAGCGGTGCCTTCTCCGGCAACCGGTCGGCGATGCGCTGAATCAGCCGCAAACGGTCAAATCCGGTCAACACCAACTGCGCGCCCGCCTCCTGCGCCACTTTGGCGATGTGAAAAGCGATCGATGCGTCAGTGATGATCCCGGTAACCAGGATTCGTTTACCTTCGAGCAGTCCTGCCATGTCCATCCTTTACGTCGTGCAGTCGTCAGTGACCCATGCCCATGCCGCCGTCGACCGGGATCACGGCGCCGGAGATGTAACTCGCATCTTCGGACGCCAGGAAACTGACCACCCCGGCGACCTCCGCGGCGGTACCCACCCGCTTGGCCGGGATGAAGTCCAGCGCCCCCTCCTGGATCCGTTCGTCCAGCGAGCGCGTCATATCAGTGTCGATATAGCCCGGGGCCACCACGTTGGCCGTCACGTTGGCCTTCGACAGCTCGCGGGCGATCGAGCGGGCCATGCCGATCACGCCGGCCTTGGAGGCCGCGTAATTGGCCTGGTTGCCGATGCCCCAGGTGCCGGACACCGAACCGATGAAGATCAACCGGCCGAACCGCTTTCGCTGCATGCTGCGCGATGCGCGCTGCACTACCCGGAACGCCCCGGTGAGGTTGGCGTCGATGACCTTTTCGAATCGCTCTTCGGTCATCCGGATCAGGAACGCGTCAGCGGAAACACCGGCGTTGGAGACCACGATCTCAACCGGACCCTGATGCTCCTCGACCGCTGTGAATGCCCGGTCGACGGCGTCGGCGTCGGTGACGTCGCACTCGACGCCGAAGAGCCCCTCGGGTGCGCCGGATCCGCGGTGCGTGACAGCGACTTTGTGGCCGTCGGCGGCCAGCCGCTGCGCGATTGCCAGCCCGATTCCCCGGTTACCTCCGGTCACCAATACCGATCGCGGAACGAATGCCGGTTTGACGGTGGCGGTCTCTCCTGGGGTTTCGGCAGCAACGTCAGTCACCCCGACAACCTATCGCCTCACCGCGGTGGCCCCGAAATCGCCCGGCCGTGCTGCAGCACAGAGCTACGTCGGCAACCGCCGGTTGATCAACAGCGCCGCCAGCGCGGCCAGCGCCAGCACCAGCGAGCCCAGTCGCAGCCAGCCAACGCTGGCGTCACCCTTGATCGTCTCGTAGCCGATCTGCTGCTGCAGTGAGGCGTAAACCTGCTTGAGCTCCTGCAAGTTCGCGGCGCCGTAGTGGGAGCCGCCGGACAACTCGGCAACCTTTTTCATCGTGCTGTCATCGACCGGCACCGGCTGACGCTGGCCGTTGATCTCGACGAAGCCGTAGGGGGTGCCGAACGAGATCGTCGAGATCGGCACGCCCTGGTCCTTGGCGGTGCGGGCCGCGGTGAACGCGCCCTTCGGGTTGTCCGGGTTTGTCGGCATCGTTTCTTTACCGTCGGAGAACAACACGATGCGCGCAGGCGGCGGGGTGTCGCCCCCGCCGATCACGGCGCCCACGGTCGCGATCGCCTGCAGCGCAGTGAAAATGCCCTCGCCGGTCGCAGTGCGGTCGGCGAACTGAAGCTTGTCCAGTGCGGCTTTGGTCGAGTCCCGGTTGGTCGTCGGTTGGACCAGAACGGTGGCCGTCCCCGCATAGGCGATCAGCCCGAGGTTGATGCCCGGAGTCAGTTCGCCGGCGAACTCTTTGGCGGCCACCTCAGCGGCAGCCATCCGATTGGGCTCGACGTCGGTGGCCCGCATGGACTGTGAGACGTCGATGACCAGCATGACGACCGCGCGGTTACGCGGTATCCGCACGTCGTTGGTCGGTCCCGCCATCGCGATGGTGAACAGCAGCAGCGCCGCCACCAGCAGGATGGCCGATAAGTGCCGCCAGCGGGAGGGTTGTTTGGGCGCAACGCTTTCCAGCAGTTCCATGTTGGCGAAGCGCAGCATCCGGCGCTGCCGGGTCACCTGGACGATGACGTACAGCGCCACCAGCCCCAGAATGAGCAGCACGAACAGGAAGAACCACGCGTGGGCAAAGCCGGACAGCGTCATCGGTCCGAGCAACGGCAGTGTCATAGCTGACCAGTCCTGGTGTTAAGGCCCGCCTGGTGAAGAGCGTGAGTCACTGGCGCCCCGCCAGTGCCCCGCGTCGGCGGGATTCGACGAAACGGACGATGTCGGCGATCCAGTCTCGGTCGGTGCGCAGCGGCAGTAGCGGCGCTCCGCAGCTGCGCAGCGTGCGGGCCACGTCGGCCCGATGTGCCGCGGCGGCCTTGGCGAAGTCGTCGCGCAACTGCTCGTCGATGGTGAATTCGCGGGTCTTGCCGGACTCGGCGTCCTGCAGGATGACGTCACCGACATCGGGCAACTCGACATCACGAGGGTCGAGCACCTCGATGCCGAGCACCTCGTGGCGGGCGGCGATCGCGCGCATCGGGCGCATCCAGTTGATCGGGCCGAGGAAGTCGCTGATGATCACCGCCATCCCGCGGCGACGTTCCGGGCGACGCAATGCGTCGATGGCAACCGACAGATCCCCGCGCACCCCGACCGGCGCCTTGGGCATGGTGGCGATGGTGCGCAGCAGCGTCTGCTCATGCTGACGTCCGGAACGAGCAGGCACGCGAGTTATCTTCTCGCCGTTGGCGATCACGGCACCGAGTCGGTTTCCACCGCCGCTGTTGAGGTAGGTGATGGCGGCCGCCGCGGCCACTGCCAGATCACGCTTCTCACAGACCGAAGTACCGAAGTCCAGGCTCGCTGACATGTCGACCACCAGCCAGGTCTCCAACTCGCGGTCGGCGATCATCTGCCGGACGTGCGGGTGGGAGGTGCGCGCGGTGACCGCCCAGTCCATCCGGCGCACGTCGTCACCCGGCTGGTACTCGCGCGACTCCCCCGGCTCCGAACCCGGGCCCGGGATCAGGCCGAGGTGGTCGCCGTGCAGCACGCCGTCGAGCTTGCGTTTGACCGTCAGCTCAAGGGTGCGCAGTGCCGCCGACAGCTTGGGGTCGTCGATCTGCCCGCGCTGCATCGACGGCGGACGGTTCGCCACAGACGAGTCCGCGGCGGGTTTGGGATCGGTCACCGACCGCTAGCCGCACCCGCGGCCTGCATTGCCGGGGGCACCGAATGACCTTGTTGCGGAACCGCATTCACCTGCGGCATCCCCACGGTCTGCAGAATCCGGTTGATCACGATCTCCGATGAGATCTCGTCGGCCAGCGCGTCATAGGTGAGCACCAACCGGTGCCGGAGCACGTCGGGGATGACCTCGACGATGTCCTGCGGGATCACGTAGTCGCGTCCGCGGACCAACGCCAGCGAACGCGAGGCGGCGATGATGCCCAGCGAAGCACGCGGCGATGCGCCGAACGAGATCCAGCTCTTGACGTCATTCATGCCGAGTTGCTCGGGGTGACGGGTGGCGGTGACGACGCGCACCACGTAGTCGACCAGCGCGTGATGCACGAAGTTGTTCGCCGCGATCTCCTGCAAGCGCAGCAGGTCACCGGTGTCCAGGATCTGCTTGGGCTCCGGCGGCTTGACGCCCATCCGGTAGATGATCTCGCGCTCTTCCTCCGGAGAGGGGTAGCTGACGTTGACCTTGAACAGGAAGCGGTCCCGCTGAGCCTCGGGCAGCGGGTAGACGCCCTCGTGCTCGATCGGGTTCTGAGTGGCCATCACCAGGAACGGGTTGGGCAGCGGGAATCTCTTGCCACCGATGGACACCTGGCGTTCCTGCATGACCTCCAGCAGCGCCGACTGCACCTTCGCCGGCGCACGGTTGATCTCGTCGGCGAGCAGGAAGTTGGCCACGACGGGGCCGAGTTCGGTGTCGAACTCCTCCTTGCCCTGCCGGTAGATGCGGGTACCGATGATGTCGGTGGGCACCAGGTCAGGGGTGAACTGGATACGGGCGAACGTCCCGCCGACGACCTTCGCAAAGGTTTCGACGGCCAGCGTCTTGGCCACACCGGGCACACCTTCGAGCAGCACGTGCCCCTTGGACAGTAGGCCCACGAGCATCCGCTCGACGAGTTGGTCCTGGCCCACGATGATGCGCTTGACCTCGAAGATCGCCCGCTCCAGGGTCTGCACCTCGGCGGCAAGGCCGTTACCGCCGCCGGATGGCGCCGCGTGCGCAGGGGCCGTCGGGGAACTGCCCGGACCCGAGTAACTGCCGGCGCCCGGGGGCGGCCCTCCTGCTGATGTCATCGCTCACCCTCCACGGCTTAAACCTTCCAAAGATCCATCGGACACGAATGCTCGCACGACAAAAATCGCGGGGCAGCAGCGTGCACTTTGTTCAACTATTCCAGGCGACTCTGAATCCGTCGACGTGGCCACTCTTCTGTGGCCACGAGACAGGTGCGTCAGTACTCGATGATCCGGGTCAGTGTCGGCGTCATACCCGACTTCCGCACCGCGCTGACCGTCACCTTGCCTGCGCTGCCGGAGGCCTCCAGCATCTGCCCGTTACCCAGGTAGATGGTGACGTGCTGTCCGCCGTTCGGGCCGTAGAAGAGGAGGTCGCCGCGTCTGGCCTGCGAAGGCTGAATGTGTCGACCGGACTTCCACTGGTCGCCGGAGAACCGCGGGATCAGCACGCCGACCCCGGCGAAGCTGTACCGGACCAGCCCCGAGCAGTCGAAGCCGACGGTGTTGGCACCGGAGTCGATCCCCTTGCTGGGCCCGTCGAGCGTCCCGCCACCCCACGAGTAGGGCACTCCCATCTGCGAGGCACCACGCCGGATCACGTATTCGATCGCCTGGCGCCCGTTGGCCCTGGGGATCTTGCTCGGGCTGGTCCCGCCCCCGTCACTGCCGCCCAGGTTGATCCCCAGCCCGCCAAGGAACTGGCGGCCCAGATCGAGCGTCGTCTTGGTGGCGCTCGCGGTCGCCTGCAGCGACTGGTTGGCGACGGCGAGCGGATCTCCCGGAGCGCCGGCGCTGATCACCGGCGGCAACGTCGGGTCCCAGCCACCATCTTCGGCGTCAGCGGGAACTGCCAGGCTGATCAGCAGACTGAGGACAGCGAGAACCGGCCAGACCAATCTGGTCCGGCGCACGCCCTCACCATCTGTAAACCAGTGGCGCATAACACCTTTCACGCGTCAGTATTCGATGTAGCGGACCACGTACGGCGTCATGCCGCTGGTGCGGACCGGCGCGACGCGCACCTTCAGGCCGATGTCGGGCGCCTCGAGCATCTGCCCCTGGCCGAGATAAAGCGTCACGTGCTGGCTGCCGCCGGGCCCGTAGAAGATCACGTCGCCGCGGCGCATCTGAGAAGACGGGATCTTGCGGCCGAGGTTGTACTGCGAACCCGAGTAGTGCGGCAGTTTGATGCCCACCCCGGCGAAGGAGTAGAGCACCAGACCAGAACAGTCGAAGCCAGTGATGCCGGATCCCGAGTCGATGCCCTTGCCCGGTCCCCCGGCCGTGCCGCCACCCCATGAATACGGCACACCGATCTGCGACATACCCCGGCGGATCACGTACTCAGAGGCCTGCCGGCCGTACACCCGGGGGATCTTGCCGTTGGTGAAGCCGGACTGCGTGGGAGCCAATCCGAGTTGCTGCAGGAAGCTGCGGCCCATGTTGGACGTGACTTCTGATGACGTCGACATCGTCCCGAGGACTTTGTTCAGAATCGCGACGGGGTCGCCGGGAACGTTGGCGCTGGGCACCTGAGGCAGCGTCGGATCCCAGGCGCCGTCCCACTGGCCGTTGTTACCCGTCGGCCGGTTGGGCGAGCCGGGCGCCGCCGGGTCCCAGCGATCGCCGGGGGACGACGCCGCCCGCGGTCCAGCACCCGGTCCGCCCGCGGGTGCCGACCAATTGCGGGCGGCGTCGAGTCTGGCCTGGGCCGCATTTCGCTCATCGGCCAGGCGATTAACCTCTTGCTGCTGTTCACCGAACTTGAGGTGGGCGTCGGTCAGGACCGCCACCGCTGCATTCTGGCTGGACTGAGCGTCGACAACAGCTTTGTCGGCTTTCTGCTTCGCCAACCGCGCCGCTGAATCCTTGTTCAGTTGCTCGGTGCGGGCCCGCTGCAGGTTGTCCATGACCTCCCGCGAACTGACCGCCAGGGCGTGGCCTGCGGCCGCGGTGGCGAGCATGTCGTCGGGGTTGGCCGCCGTGAGGTAGCCGTCGGACGGACCGTTGACGTAGCTGGCGACCGCGTAACGGTCGAATCGCTTCTGGGCCGAGGTAATTGCGGTGTCGGCGTCTTTGACCGACTGCTGGCTGGCCTCGACTTCGTGTTGTGCGGTCGCAGCGTTGTCCCGTGCGGTCTCGACATCGACCACAGACTTGTTGACGCTCTCCTGCTGCGACTCGATCTGCGCGTTGAGGTCCTGCAGCTGCTGGTTGGCCTGCGCCACCTCGGCGATCAGCTTGGCCATGGTGTCGGGTCCGGCGTTCGGGTCAGCTTCGGCGAGGCCCGGGATGCACAGCAACACAGCGACGCTGAGCATCGCTGGACTCATCCGGCGGGTGAACTCGGTCGCCAATCGGATAGACGAGCCGCGGCGGTTGCGTCTCATTCGACTCGGATCTCCTTGGCTCAACGCGGGGCGGAGGGCGCTGGCAGTTCATGTCCCCAGTTATCACTGGAAGCACGATTAGACCAAAAACATCTCCTGAACCGTAAGTCACATCTGAACCAATGAAAACTTTAGTCACAGATTACGCATCTGTTCGTCCGCCAACTGTGACCGAACGGTGACATTACGTATTTGCCCACGTGGGCCCAGTCGTGTCGGCGCTATCCGACACGAGATCAATACTGCGAGTTAGGCGCCCTGCTCGGCGCCGGCAGCAGTCTCATCTTCTTTATTGCGCGGCGTTGCTGATCGCTTCGCGCGCAATTGCAGGAATCGCGTTCCCATCACCGCTCCTAAAACCCCGAGCAGCAGCACGATGGTGAATGGCGTCCAGGGGAACTGCGGTGTTTCGAGTTGATGCAGAAAATTCTGCGCCGAGACGACCGTGTTGGTGGTCTTGGCGTTGTCTTCGCCGATTTCCAGGGTGGCGCGCGGAAAATGCGTGCTGTACGAGCCGACGAAGTTCGGGCTGAGTACGAGCACCGTCGCGTCCGGGTGCTGGGCGCCGACCACCGTCGCGATGTCGCGCAGCGGAGTGTCGATCAGCGGATTGTGGTCCAGCACGACGATCTTGAGATCGATGCCGTGCTCGTGCGCCTGAGAGACCAACTCGAGCAGAGCGGGCGCGACCGACGGCGGTGCGCTGATGTTGCCGACACTGACCTGTTGCTGAACGATCGCCAGGCACTGATCGGGGTTGCTGGCCGGATCGGCACCGACAGTGCCGCAGATCTCGCCGGGTATGTAGAGCGGCGGGTGCGGGGTGGTCACGGTTGACGACTTTAATCCGCCTGCCGACGATCGCGTTACAGCAGGTGGCTGCCCGGATGAATTCGAAGTTTTCAGATCCGCCCGAATGTAGGACAAGCGTACTGTTAGACTCGGAAGCGTGCGTCGACACGGCCCGTCGGCGCGCAGAACTTGCGGCGCTGTCGCGGATGCGGCAGCTGTGTCCGAGCCGGGCACAGCGGGTCGCCGCCGACGAAAGATCTCGGGAGTTGATGTGAGCAGCAAAGATTCGGTGAATTCATTCGGAGCCCGCGACACCTTGAAGGTCGGCGGGGACAGTTACGAGATCTATCGGTTAGACGCGGTTCCGGGCACGGAGAAACTTCCCTACAGCTTGAAGGTGCTCGCCGAAAACCTGCTGCGCAACGAAGACGGCAGCAACATCACCAAGGACCACATCGAGGCGATCGCCCAGTGGGACCCGAAGGCTGAGCCCAGCACCGAGATCCAGTACACGCCCGCTCGAGTCGTCATGCAGGACTTCACCGGCGTGCCCTGCATCGTCGACCTCGCCACCATGCGCGAGGCTGTCGAGTCCCTGGGCGGCGATCCGGACAAGGTCAACCCGTTGGCGCCGGCCGACCTGGTGATTGACCACTCGGTGATCATCGACTTGTTCGGCACGCCAGACGCTTTCGAGCGCAACGTCGAGATCGAATACGAGCGCAACGGCGAGCGCTACCAGTTCCTGCGCTGGGGCCAGGGCGCATTCGACGACTTCAAAGTCGTGCCGCCGGGCACCGGCATCGTGCACCAGGTCAACATCGAATACCTGGCGAGCGTCGTGATGGCGCGTAATGGGCTGGCCTACCCCGACACCTGCGTCGGCACCGACTCGCACACCACGATGGTCAACGGCCTCGGTGTGCTGGGCTGGGGCGTCGGCGGCATCGAGGCCGAAGCCGCCATGCTCGGCCAGCCGGTGTCGATGCTCATCCCCCGGGTCGTCGGCTTCAAGCTGACCGGCGAGATCAAGGCCGGCGTCACCGCGACCGATGTGGTGCTGACCGTCACCGAGATGCTGCGCAAGCACGGCGTCGTCGGCAAGTTCGTCGAGTTCTACGGCAAAGGTGTGGCCGAGGTGCCGCTGGCCAACCGCGCCACGCTGGGCAACATGAGCCCCGAGTTCGGTTCCACCGCAGCAATTTTCCCGATCGATCAAGAGACCATCGACTACCTCAAGTTCACCGGCCGCAAGCCGGAGCAGGTTGCGCTGGTGGAGGCGTACGCCAAGGAGCAGGGCCTGTGGCACGACCCCAAGCACGAGCCGACCTTCTCCGAATACCTCGAGCTCGACCTGTCCGAGGTGGTTCCGTCGATCGCCGGCCCGAAGCGGCCACAGGACCGGATCGTGTTGTCGGAAGCCAAGTCCACCTTCCGTAAGCAGATCCCCGACTACGTCGGCAACGGCGGTGGCAGCAAGGACTTCTCCAAGCTCGACGAGACGATCGACGAGACTTTCCCGGCCAGCGACCCGGGTCAGCCGACGAACGGTCACGCCGACGACCGCCCCGAGAGCCCGGTGCATTCGGCGGCCAAGAACGCCAAGGGCCGGGTGAGCAACCCGGTGGACATCAAGTCCGACGAGCGCGGCGAGTTCGTGCTCGACCACGGCGCTGTGGTGATCGCCGCGATCACGTCGTGCACCAACACCTCCAACCCGGAGGTGATGATCGGCGCGGCGCTGCTGGCCAAAAACGCTGTGGACAAGGGCCTGACGTCAAAGCCATGGGTGAAGACATCGATGGCACCGGGCTCGCAGGTCGTCACGGACTACTACGAAAAGGCCGGCCTGTGGCCGTATTTGGAGAAGCTGGGCTTCTACCTGGTCGGCTACGGCTGCACCACCTGCATCGGCAACTCGGGTCCGCTGCCCGAGGAGATCTCGAAGGCCATCAACGACAACGACCTCAGCGTGACCGCAGTGCTGTCGGGTAACCGGAACTTCGAGGGCCGGATCAGTCCGGACGTCAAGATGAACTACCTGGCCTCGCCGCCGCTCGTGGTCGCGTACGCGCTTGCCGGATCGCTGGACTTCGACTTCGACGCCGACCCGCTCGGCACCGACACGGACGGCAATGACGTCTTCCTCAAGGACATCTGGCCATCGCAGAAGGACGTCTCGGACGTCATCGCCTCGTCGATCAACCAGGAGATGTTCGTCAAGAACTACGCCGATGTGTTCAAGGGTGACGAGCGGTGGCGCAATCTGCCAACGCCGAGTGGCAACACGTTTGAGTGGGGCTCCGATTCGACGTACGTGCGCAAGCCGCCGTACTTCGAGGGCATGCCCGCCGACCCGGAGGCGGTCAGCGACATCGCCGGTGCGCGGGTGCTCGCGTTGCTCGGCGACTCGGTGACGACTGACCACATCTCCCCCGCCAGCAGCATCAAGCCGGGAACGCCTGCCGCGCAGTACCTCGACGAGCACGGCGTGGACCGCAAGGACTACAACTCCTTCGGTTCGCGACGCGGTAACCACGAGGTGATGATCCGCGGCACGTTCGCGAACATCCGGTTGCGCAACCTGCTGCTGGACGATGTCTCGGGTGGCTACACCCGCGACTTCACCCAGGATGGCGCCCCACAGGCGTTCATCTATGATGCGGCGCAAAACTATGCGGCACAAGACATTCCGTTGGTCGTCCTGGGCGGCAAGGAGTACGGCTCCGGTTCGTCACGCGACTGGGCCGCCAAAGGTACCAGCCTGCTGGGTGTTCGGGCGGTGATCGCGGAGTCGTTCGAGCGCATCCACCGGTCCAACCTGATCGGTATGGGTGTGATCCCGTTGCAGTTCCCGGAGGGTAAGTCGGCCGGAGACTTGGGGTTGGACGGCACCGAGGTATTCGACATCACCGGCATCGAGGAGCTCAACAGCGGTAAGACGCCGAAGACCGTTCACGTCAAAGCCGCCAAAGACTCCGGCGGTAACGGCGGTGAAAAGACAGTCGAATTCGACGCGGTCGTGCGTATCGATACTCCCGGTGAAGCCGACTACTACCGCAACGGCGGCATCTTGCAATACGTATTACGCAACATGCTCAGGTCGAGCTAGCTAGCGGAGCGGAGCGGCCGCGTGCCCAAGGTCAGCCAGGACCATCTGGAGGCCCGGCGCCGTCAGATCCTTGACGGCGCCCGCGGCTGCTTCGCCGAATTCGGTTATGACGGAGCCACAGTGCGTCGACTCGAGCAGGCGATCGGCTTGTCGCGAGGCGCCATTTTTCATCACTTCCGCGACAAGGACACGCTGTTTTTCGAGCTGGCGCACGAGGACGCGGAGCGCATGGCCGACGTCGCCTCGCGCGAAGGTCTGGTTCAGGTGATGCGCGACATGCTGGCGGCGCCCGACCAGTTCGATTGGCTGGCAACACGATTGGAGATCGCCCGGAAGCTGCGCCACGAGCCGGCGTTCAACAAGGAGTGGACGAAGCGGTCCGAGGAGCTGACGGCGGCGACGATCGATCGGTTGCGCCGACAGAAACAGGCCGGACGAGTGCGCGACGACATTCCCAGCGACGTGCTGCAGTGCTACCTGGACCTGGTTCTCGACGGGCTGGTGGCCAAGGTGGCCTCCGGTGAAGACACCCAGTTACTGACTGCGGTGCTCGATCTGGTCGAGGGTTCGGTACGACACCGATAGTTGGCGCGAGGTCAGTGCACGCGGGTGCGGTGGTTAGGCCCACCGCGACTACGCATCGTCGTTCCGGATTCGCGCAGCATGCTGTGAATCGATCCGTACGACCTGCCGGTCGACGCGACCAAGGTGCGAATGCTGGCGCCCCCCTCGTAGGCGTTGCGCAATTCGCTCAGCACTTGATCGCGTGGTTTTTTCGATTTCCTCATCGGCCCCTCCCCGGGTTGAACAGGTCCCCAAACCACAAAGAGTAAGAAGCCTGGTCAATTGGCGGGCCGCTTTGACGAAATCCCCTGCGGCAGCGGCGAGAACAAGCGTGCGGCTAATTAGGCCAGCTCGATGAGGTCCCGGTATTCCTCGGACCAGTGGTCCTCGGTGCCGTCCGGCAACAGCACGACGCGTTGGGGGTCGAGCGCCTCGGCGGCGCCCGGGTCGTGGGTGACCAATACGACCGCGCCGGCGTAACTGCGCAGCGCATCCAGTACCTGCTCGCGCGACGCGGGGTCGAGGTTGTTGGTCGGCTCGTCGAGCAGCAACACGTTCGCGGTGGAAGCCACCAGGCCCGCGAGCGCCAGCCGGGTCTTCTCGCCGCCGGACAGAGTGCCGGCCAACTGGTCGAGCTGGCTGCCGCTGAACATGAATGCTCCGAGTAGGCCTCGCAGGTCCTGCTCGCCGGTGTCGGGCGCGGCGTGCCGGATGTTGTCCCACACCGTCGCGCCATCGTCGAGGGTGTCGTGCTCCTGCGCGAAATAGCCGATTTTCAAACCGTGTCCGGGCTCTATCGCGCCGGCGTCGGCTTGCTCGACGCCGGCCAGTAGGCGGAGCAGCGTCGTCTTACCCGCACCGTTGAGCCCGAGCACCACGACCCGAGAGCCTCGATCGATCGCCAGATCAACCCCGGTGAAGATTTCCAGCGAGCCGTAGGTCTTCGTCAGCCCGGACGCGGTCAGCGGTGTGCGTCCGCACGATGAGGGGGTCGGGAATTTGATCCGGGCGACCTTGTCGGCCACCCGCTCTTCGTCGAGGGCCGCGATCATCCGGTCGGCGCGGCGCAACATGTTCTGTGCCGCAACGGCTTTGGTGGCCTTGGCGCCGAGTTTGGCGGCTTGGGCGCGCAGCGCACTGGCCTTCTTCTCCGCATTGGCGCGTTCGCGGCGTCGGCGCTGCTCGTCGGTGGAGCGGGCGTCGAGATATTTCTGCCAGCCCATGTTGTAGACGTCGGGTTCGCCACGCACGGCGTCGAGGAACCAGACCCGGTTGACGACCTCGGCCAGCAAGTCGACGTTGTGGCTGATGACCACCAGGCCGCCGGTGTGGTTGCGCAGGAAATCCCTGAGCCAGCTCACCGAGTCGGCGTCGAGGTGGTTGGTCGGCTCGTCGAGCAGCAGCGTGGTGTCTGAACCTGCGCCAGTGTCACTGGCGGCGAACAGGATTCGGGCCAACTCCACGCGACGACGCTGACCGCCGGACAGGGTCCGCAACTGCTGGGTCAGCACACGGTCGGGCAGCCCGAGGCTCGCGCAGATGCGGCCCGCTTCGCTTTCGGCGCCGTAGCCGCCGAGCGCGGAGAACCGCTCCTCGAGTTGGCCGTAGCGACGGATCGCACGATCGCGGGCGGCGTCGTCGGCGACTTCTGCCATCAGCGCCTGCTGCTTTTCCAGGTCCGTGAGCAGGGTGTCCAGACCGCGCGCGGAGAGCACCCGGTCACGGGCCAGGACGTCCAAGTCGCCCTCTTTGGGATCCTGCGGTAGATAACCGACCTCGCCGGACCGCGTCACCGATCCCGCGTAGGGATCGCCCTCGCCGGCCAGGATGCGCAGGGTGGTCGTCTTGCCGGCACCGTTGCGGCCGACCAGGCCGATGCGGTCACCGGGCTGGATGCGTAACGCCGGGCCTTCGGCGAAGAGCAACGTACGCGCGCCAGCGCGGACCTCGAGGTCCGTTGCCGTGATCACGGTCGCTCTCCTTTGTCGTGCGTTACTTGTCGTCGGTGAACGACGGCGGGCGCTTTTCGGCGCGCGCCGCGACCGCCTCTTCGAAATTGGTGGTGAGCAGGCGGACGAAGAGCTGTCCTAGACCCTCGGCCTGCATGTGCCCTTCCAGGCTAGCGGCGTCTAGTCCACTCCACAGTGTGCGCTTGGTCAACTCGACGCCCGGCCGGGAGAAGGCCGCGATGCGCTCGGCCATGTCGAAGCAGGTGTCCAGGAGCTGGTCTTCGGGCACCTGGCGGGAGACCAACCCGATCCGTTCGGCTTCGTCGGCGTCGATGTCGCGACCGGTCAGCATGATCTCGAATGCCCGTGACGATCCGATGGCCCGCGGCAACAGGTAGCTCAGGCCCAGTTCACTGGCGGTCAGCCCGTTGTTGATGCCCGCAGCACGGAAATAGGCTCCGCCGGCGGCGACGCGGATGTCAGCGGCCAACGCCAGGCACAGCCCGCCACCGATGGCGGCGCCGTTGACCGCCGCGATCACCGGTTGATGCAGCCGCCGCAGCGCCAGGATGACGTCGTCGAGGATCTGCATGGAGCGCAGCGCGTATGTCGGGCGGGTGAGGCCCTGCACGTGAGGCACATCACCTGCCGACTTGTGATCGGCACCGGACGAGAAGCCCTTGCCTGCCCCGGTCAGCACGACGACTCGTACCGAGTTGTCGTAGGCCAGGCTCTCCAGCGCTTCTTTGAGCGGCACCATGACGTCGAACGCCATGGAATTCATCCGCTCCGGCCTGTTCAGGGTGACAAGCGCGACCTGCGGGCGGGGGTGTTCGACGAGGACCATGCTCACCGTTGAACGGTAACCCGCTGCCAGGCAGAAAACTCAGGCCTGGTCGTGGTCCTGCGCTGCGACAGCGGCGTCGACGTCGAAGCTCTTGATCTGCTGAACGAGGTCCTCCAGCGCGGCGGGTGGCAGCGCGCCGGCCTGGTTGAACACCAGCTTGCCCTTCTTGAAGGCCATCAGCGTGGGGATGGAACGTATCTGCGCGGCCGCGGCGAGCTCCTGCTCGGCTTCGGTATCCACCTTGGCGTGCACGACGTCCGGGTGCTTGTCCGCGGACGCGGCGAAGGTGGGCGCGAACTGCCGGCACGGTCCGCACCAGGACGCCCAGAAGTCGACGAGCACGATGTCGTTGCCGTTGACCGTTTCGTTGAACTGCGCGGAGGTGAGGTCTTGGGTAGTCACGAGCAATTCAACGTGGCACGTCGCGGCTGTGTTCCCAGGGGTCAGGTGAGGTGGTCGTAGTCGCCGCGGACCCAGGCGGCATGGCGTTGCGCCGATTGCTGGACCACGGCGTGGCCGTCGGTGTCGATGGCGTTGGTGTAGAGGCCGTAGATCCGGTCGAAGCGCAGCGCTTCCAGCGTGCCTGCCATCCGCAGCACCACCGCCGCCGATAGCGGGAGGCGGTTGGGATAGCTGCGCAAGAACCCGACCGTGCGGCGATCCGGGTTGGGAAAGATGGTGTCGCCGGCCAGCAGCACGCCGCGGCCATCGGCGCCGTCGGCCCAACAGGCGACGGCGCTGCCCGGGTAATGCCCACCGACCCTGATCACCGACAACGACGAGGTCAGCTGCAGCGTGTCCGTCCACTGCTGAATCACCGGATCGGGCCGCATCACCCATTCGGCATCCTTGGCATTGACGTACACCGGGACGCCCCCGAGTCGGTGACTCCATTCGACTTGCGCGCCGTACATGTGCGGGTGGCTGGCCACGATCGCCAGGACCGGCCCGCGGTCGGCGACCGCCGCCACCGCGTCGTCGTCGACGAAGCCGGACGGATCCCACAACACGTTGCCCTCGTCGGTGCAGATCAGCTTTCCCAGCTGCCCGATGCCGAGCGGCGGCGAACTGCCGATCCCGACGAGGCGGTCCTCGACGACCGAGGCGAACGATCGCATGCCCTCGGCGACCAGTTGGTCCAGCGTCGCCCACGCCTGACCGTCGGTGGGCACCCATTGCCGCTCGTCGGCGCAGATCGCGCACACGCCGGACGCGACGCTGTGCTCGACGCCGCAGGTCCTGCACAACCAGAACATCGCACAACTCTAATTCGGCAGCGCTGCAGAACAACCCGATTCACCGCTGGTATACATAGCGCACTCTTAATCGGGCACAAGGCTGCGCTCAGCGGCGGCACCGATCGTGAAATCTCAGAGCCGGTCTGCACCCTGCGGCCGACGATCGAAAGGACTTCGATGCCCGCCACCATTTCGACAGCCCGACTGTCTCGTGTCGCGATTTTCGCGGTCACCGGGGCCACCGCGCTGTCCCTCGCCGCGTGCGGCAGCTCGAACGACGCCAAGCCGAATTCGACGGGCCCGACCAGCTCCACTGCCACCTCGTCGTCGTCACCGTCGGCGAAGGGTGCGGGACGGGACTGGGTCAAGGGTCTGATCGACTCCGTGTCGGGTAGCACCATCCAGGTCAGCCAGAAATCGGGAGGCACCGCGGTCGATTTCACCCCGTCGACGACGGTCGCTGAACTCTCCTCCGCTCAACTGACCGACGTCACCGGCGGCAGCTGCGTCAGCGTGCACCCCGACCGCCACAGCGACTCCGCCGGCGGCACTGCGATCACCGCCCGATCGATACGAATCAGCACCGTGGTCGACGGCAAATGCCCTGAGCCCATACAACGCTTCGGTAGCCCGACCCCGCCGCCCGGCGCCCCCGCCCCGCACCGCCCGACGAACGGCCAGGTGGCATCCGTCGCAGGCAACACCATCACCCTGAATAGCGTTGATGCGAGCGGTAACTCGTCGCAAGCCACCGTGACCGTCACGGACGCGACCACGTACACGAAGAAGGCGACCACCGACGCGCAAGCGATCGCGCAAGGCAAATGCATTGCGGCACACGGCACCAAGGACGGTGGCGGCGCGCTGCAGGCGACCGCGATCACCGTTCAGGCGTCTGACAATGGCCAGTGTCCGGAGCACGGTGGCGAGCACCACCGGCACTAGCGGCGAATAGACACGCTGGCGCGGTTATTTCTTGCCGCGCCAGCCTCGTTCGAAGGGCAGCCGCCATGCGCGCGGCGCGATGAGCGGATGAACCGCGTTGGGCCCCCACGAGTCGATGTCGTAACTGCGTACCGGTGGCGGATCCTCGAGCAACGGCGCCGAGACCTCCCAGAGTCGCTCGATGCCCTCCGCCGTGTTGTACAGCGTGCGGTCGCCACGCATCGCGTCCAGAATCAGTCGCTCGTAGGCCTCGAGCACATCGTCGGCGTGCCCGGTCTCTTCCATGGTGAACTGCAGGCTGAGCTTGTCCAGCTTCATGCCTGGCCCCGGCCGCTTGCCGTAGAACGACAGCGACATCCTGGACACATCGGCAAGGTCGAAAGTCAGGTGATCCGGACCCTTCTGTCCCACACCGGATCCCGCGGGAAACATGCTCCTGGGTGGCTCGTGGAAGGCGATCGAGATGATGCGCTGACCCTCGGCCAAACCCTTGCCGGTGCGCAGGAAGAACGGGACGCCTGCCCAGCGCCAGTTGTCGATCTCGCATTTGAGCGCGATGAACGTCTCGGTGTCCGAATCTGCGGCCACACCTGGCATGTCCCGGTAGCCGCGGTACTGCCCGCGCACCACACTGCCGGTGTCGAGCGGGCGCATCGAGCGGAACACCTTGTTCTTCTCACTGCTGATCGCGTCTGACGCCAACTCGGTGGGCGGTTCCATCGCGACGAACGCGAGAATCTGGAACAGGTGGGTGACCACCATGTCCTTGAACGCGCCCACCGCTTCGTAGAACTGGGCGCGGCTTTCGACCGTGAGCCGCTCCGGTACGTCGATCTGGATGTGATCGATGAATTGCCGATTCCAGATCGGCTCGAACAGGCCGTTGGCGAATCGAAACGCGAGGATGTTCTGCGCCGCTTCCTTGCCCAGGAAGTGATCGATCCGGAAGATCTGCTCTTCGTCGAAGCGCTCGTGAATGTCTTTGTTGAGCTTGCGCGCACTGGCCAGGTCAACCCCGAACGGCTTTTCCATGATGACCCGGGAGTTCTCGACCAAGTCGGCCTTGGCCAGCGTGTCCATCACGGGCATCACCGCCGATGGCGGGACGCTCAAATAGTGCAGCAGACGAGCGTCGCCGCCGAGCGCCTCGCGCTGCTCGGCTACCGCCCGTGCCAGCGCCTCCGGACCATCCTGCTGGGGGACGAACGTCAGACTGGAGATGAACTGATCGGCAAGCTCATCAGAAACTTCATGGTGAGCGAACTCGCGGCAAGCCTTCCCCGCCTGCTCCCGGAAAGCCTCGCTGTCGATTTCGTCGAGCGAGGTTCCGATGATGCGGATCTCGGGAGCCAGATGCGAGCAACTGAGGTGCAGCAGTCCCGGCAGCAACTTCCGGCGAGCCAGATCGCCTGTGGCACCGAACATTACGACGACGTGCGGCGCCACGGTGTTCGCCTGATGACTTGAATCTTGGCTGTTTGCGGCATCCGTCACACTGACGATGGTAACCAAGGGTGGTCGCATTCACACCTTGCAGAGATGAATACTTCGGTGCCAACCGGCCCAAACGGCGACGCCGAGGGGCGCGCAACTGGTCGCGTCCCTCGGCTGTCGTCGTTACGACGGAATTTGGTACCAGCCTCGGTCGTCCCCATACGCCCACCCGCAGGGTGTGTACTGGAACTTGTCGCCGTTGTCGCCGCCGTTGTTGATCGCACACTTCGGCCCGTTCGGGTCAGGTCCGGGTGCCGGGGCGGGGTCGGCTTGGGCGACGCCGCTGCCCAGCAGCACAGTGGCCGCACAGGCCGCCAGCAGCATCAGTTTCTTCGTCATCGGGCGAGTACCTTTCTGTCTAGGTACGACAATCTTGGGGGCAAACCCGTACTCGCGCGACTTTTAGACGGTGAAACCCAGCGCGCGAAGTTGATCGCGACCGTCGTCGGTGATCTTGTCCGGGCCCCACGGCGGATTCCACACCCAATTAATCCGCAGTTCATCGACCAGGCCGGCGCCGATCAACGCGTTGCGCGACTGGTCTTCGATGACATCGGTCAGCGGACAAGCCGGCGAGGTCAACGTCATGTCGACCAGCGCCACGGTGCCCTCCTCCGCCTCCTCGAGGCTGACCCCGTAGACCAATCCGAGGTCGACGACGTTGATGCCCAATTCGGGGTCGACGACGTCGCGCATCGCCTCCTCGATGTCACCCAGCAGTTCGTTGTCGGGTGCTGCGATTTCGCTCATCCTTTGATCTCCTTGACGTCGTCAGAAGCTTGGGCCAATGCATCCTTGAATGCCATCCAGCCGAGCAGTGCGCATTTCACCCGGGCCGGATACTTGGCGACTCCGGCGAACGCGACGCCGTCACCTATGACGTCTTCGTCGCCTTCGATGTTCCCGCGGGACGACACCATCTCGGTGAACGCGGTGACGGTCTTCAGCGCCTGACCGACGCTTTGCCCGATCACCTGCTCGGTCAGCACCGAGGTGGCGGCCTGGCTGATCGAACAACCCTGTCCGTCGTAGGACACGTCGGCGATCTGCTCACCGTCGTCCGACAACGCCACCCGCAGCGTGATCTCGTCGCCGCACACCGGATTCTTGTGATACACCTCGGCGCCGAACGGCTCACGCAATCCGCGGTGTTGCGGATGCTTGTAGTGATCCAGGATCACGTCCTGGTAGATCTGCTCGAGACGCACGACCGCTCACTCCCCGCCGAAGAACTCGATGGCGTGTCGTACGCCGGCGACCAACCGCTCGACCTCGTCGAGGGTGTTGTAGACCGCGAACGATGCGCGGGCGGTGGCTGCCACCTCGAACCGGCGATGCAACGGCAGCGCGCAGTGATGGCCGACCCGGACCGCGACACCGTCGTCGTCGAGCACCTGACCGACGTCGTGTGCGTGCACGCCGTCGACCACGAAAGACACTGGCGAGCCGCGGTTTTCCAGGTTTGTCGAACCGACGATGCGAACGCCGTCGATGCCGGACAGACCGTCGAGTGCGGCGCCCACCAATTCACGCTCGTGGGCTTCGACGGCGTCCATTCCGAGGGCAGTCAAGTAGCGGGCCGCTGCGGCCAGACCGACGACCTGCGACGTCATCGGCGTGCCGGCTTCGAACCGCTGCGGCGGTGCGGCATAGGTGGTGGATTCCATGGTCACCGTCTCGATCATCGACCCGCCGGTGATGAACGGCGGCAACGCGTTGAGCAACTCGGCGCGCCCGTACAACACACCGATACCGTTGGGACCCAACATCTTATGGCCGGAGAACGCCGCAAAATCGACATCGAGGGCATGGAAGTCGACGGGCTGGTGCGGCACCGACTGACAGGCGTCCAGCACCGTCAACGCGCCGACGGCTTTGGCCCGCGCGACGAGTTCGGCGACCGGGGCGATCGCGCCGGTCACATTCGAATGATGACTGAAGGTCAAGACTTTGACGGTGCTGTCGAGTTGCAGCGAGTCCAGGTCGATGCGGCCGTCGTCGGTCACCCCGTACCAGCGCAGCGTGGCGCCGGTGCGCCGAGCCAACTCCTGCCACGGGACGAGGTTGGCATGATGCTCGAGCTCGGTGGTGACGATGACGTCGCCCGGTCCCACGGCCCGATCGAAGCGGTTGTCCCCCAACACATACGACAGCAGGTTGAGCGATTCGGTGGCGTTCTTGGTGAACACCAGCTCATCGACGCTCGCACCGACGAACTCGGCGATGTCGGCGCGGCCCTGCTCGTAGGCGTCGGTAGCCTCTTCCATCAACTGGTGAGCGCCGCGGTGCACCCCGCCGTTGGAGGTGATCAGGAATTCGCGTTCAGCGTCCAGAACCTGCACCGGCCGTTGCGATGTGGCGCCGGAATCCAGGTACGCCAACTGATTTCCACCCCGCATGACGCGGCTCAGGATCGGGAAGTCGGCCCGGATCGCCGCGAGGTCCAGCGCCGCGGGCCGAGTGACCGAGACCGTCATGTCAGGCCCCCGCGGCGGCCGTCCGCGGCGATCGCAAGCTCGGCGAAGCCGGGCGCAGCGGGTCGCCGCCGTCGGTGTGGGTGAAGCGCTCGTACCCGTTCTCTTCGAGCTCGTCGGCCAGTTCCGGGCCGCCCGATTCGATGATCCGGCCGCCGACGAAGACGTGCACGTGCTCCGGGCGGATGTATCGCAGGATTCGGGTGTAGTGCGTAATGAGCAATACCCCGCCATGCTCGGCTTCGGCGTAACGGTTCACACCCTCGCTGACCACCCGCAGCGCGTCGACGTCCAGACCGGAGTCGGTCTCGTCGAGGATCGCGATCTTCGGCTTGAGCAGCCCTAGCTGCAGGATCTCGTGGCGCTTCTTCTCACCACCGGAGAAGCCTTCGTTGACACTGCGCTCGCCGAAGGACTGATCGATATCGAGGTCTTGCATCGCCGCTTTGACTTCTTTGACCCAGTGCCGCAGCTTGGGCGCCTCGCCCCGGACCGCGGTGGCGGCCGAACGCAGGAAGTTCGACATCGACACACCGGGCACCTCGATGGGGTACTGCATCGCCAGGAACAACCCGGCGCGGGCCCGCTCGTCGATGCTCATGTCCAAGACGTTCTGCCCGTCGAGCGTGATCGACCCCGATGTGACGGTGTACTTGGGGTGGCCCGCGATGGCGTAAGACAGGGTGGACTTGCCGGATCCGTTGGGTCCCATCACGGCGTGCGTCTCGCCGGACTTCACCGTCAGGTTGACACCCTTGAGGATCGGGACCTCGTCATTCTCGGGGGTGAAGACCGAGGCGTGCAGGTCTTTGATTTCCAGAGTGGTCATGATCAGTTACTTCTCTCGTCGTTCAATTGAGCCCAGCGGTGATCGCTAGTTCTCGTTCGATGGCTTCGGTCAGGCGCTCGCGCACGGCGGGTACGGCGATCTTCGCGATGATCTCGTTGAAGAAGCCGCGCACCACCAGGCGGCGGGCCTGGTCTTCGGGGATTCCGCGGGCGCGGAGATAAAACAGCTGTTCGTCGTCGAAACGCCCTGTGGCGCTAGCATGTCCGGCGCCGACGATCTCACCGGTCTCGATTTCGAGGTTGGGCACCGAGTCGGCGCGTGCACCGTCGGTGAGCACCAGATTGCGGTTGACCTCGAAGGTATCGGTGCCCTCGGCCTCGGCGCGGATCAGCACGTCGCCAATCCACACCGTGTGCGCGTCGGGCTTGGTGGAATCCGGGTCTCCTTGCAGCGCACCCTTGTACAGCACATCCGACTTGCAGTTGGGCTGAGAGTGGTCGACCAACAGTCGAGCCTCGAAGTGCTGGCCGTCGTCAGCGAAGTAGGTGCCGAGCATCTGCGCGTCACCGCCGGGGCCGTCGTAGCGCACGGTCGCCGTCGTGCGGACCACATCGCCGCCCAGTGTCACGTTGACGTGGCCCAGCACGGCATCCTTGCCCAGGCGGGCGTGGTGCGAGCTGACATGCACCGCGTCGTCGGCCCAGTCCGCGATCCAGATGACGCCGACGCCGGCCGAATCGCCGACGATGATCTCGACGTTGTCGGCGTAGGTTCCGCTGCCCCGCAGATCGACCACGACGATCGCCCGCGAGAGTTCTTCGATGCGAATCTGCAAGTGCCCGTAAGCCACCGCGCCCTCACCGGGTCCGGTGATGCTGACCTCGATCGGTTCGGCTACCTCGGTGTCGCGCGCGACGGTCACGATCGTCGCCGAGTTGAACGACGAGAAGGCTTGAGCCGCAACACGGTCAGACGGCACTCCGCCCTGTCCGAGCCGCTCGTCACCGCGCCGGACGGTTTCGACGGTGACGCCCGGCCGCTCGACGACCACAATTTTCGCGGTCCCGTTCCCCGGTGCCGAGCCGTCGTGCAGCCCCCGCAACCGCTTCAGTGGGGTGAACCGCCACAGCTCGTCGCGGCCACCGGGCACCTCGAACGCGTTGACGTCGAACGAGGAGAACAGCTCGCCCTTGTTGGCAGCGGCGAGGGCCGAACCCTCCACCGCTTCAGTCAAGTTCGTCACTAGCCGACCGAGCCTTCCATCTGCAGCTCGATCAGCCGATTGAGCTCCAAGGCGTATTCCATCGGCAGCTCTTTGGCGATCGGCTCGACGAAGCCGCGCACGACCATCGCCATGGCCTCGTCCTCGGTCATGCCGCGACTCATCAGATAGAAGAGCTGATCCGCACTGACCTTGGAGACGGTGGCCTCGTGACCCATCGTGACGTCATCCTCGCGGATGTCGACGTACGGGTAGGTATCGCTGCGGCTGATCGAATCGACAAGCAGCGCATCACACTTCACGCTGGACCGGGAACCGTGCGCGCCCTTGTTGATCTGAACCAGGCCGCGGTAGGACGCGCGACCACCGCCGCGGGCGACCGACTTCGAGACGATGTTGCTCGACGTGTTGGGCGCCAGGTGCAGCATCTTGGCGCCGGTGTCTTGATGCTGGCCTTCGCCGGCGAACGCGACCGAGAGCACTTCGCCCTTGGCGTGCTCGCCCGTCATCCACACGGCCGGGTACTTCATGGTGACCTTGGAGCCGATGTTGCCGTCGACCCATTCCATGGTGGCGCCCGCCTCGGCCCGGGCCCGCTTGGTGACCAGGTTGTAGACGTTGTTGGACCAGTTCTGGATGGTGGTGTAGCGGCAACGGCCGCCTGGCTTCACGACGATCTCGACGACCGCGGAGTGCAGCGAGTCCGACTTGTAGATCGGGGCCGTACAGCCCTCGACGTAGTGCACGTAGGCGTCCTCGTCGACGATGATCAGCGTCCGCTCGAACTGGCCCATGTTTTCGGTGTTGATCCGGAAGTAGGCCTGCAGCGGGATATCGACGTGTACGCCCTTCGGGACGTAGATGAACGATCCGCCCGACCACACCGCAGAGTTCAGCGCGGAGAACTTGTTGTCGCCGGCCGGGATCACCGTGCCGAAGTACTCCTTGAACAGCTCCGGCTGCTCGCGAAGGCCCGAGTCGGTGTCCAGGAAGATGACGCCCTGGGCCTCGAGGTCCTCACGGATGGAGTGATAGACGACCTCCGACTCGTACTGGGCTGCGACGCCAGATACCAGCCGCTGCTTCTCAGCCTCGGGGATGCCCAGCCTGTCGTAGGTGTTCTTGATGTCCTCGGGAAGGTCATCCCAGGTGGCCGCCTGCTTCTCGCTGGAGCGGACGAAGTACTTGATGTTGTCGAAGTGGATGCCCTCGAGGTTGGAACCCCAGTTCGGCATCGGCTTACGCTCGAAGATCCGCAGCGCCTTGAGCCGGTGCTCGAGCATCCACTCCGGCTCGTTCTTCTTGGCTGAGATGTCGCGGACCACCGCCTCTGACAGCCCCCGCTGCGCGCTGGCACCGGCCACGTCGGAATCTGACCAGCCGTAGCCGTAGCGGCCCAGCGAGGCAATCGCCTCGTCCTGGGTCAGCGGCACGGTGGGCACAACCGTCTTGGCGGCCTCCGGGGTGAGGGTCATAGCGACGCTCCTTTGATGCTCGTGGTGACATCGGCGCGGGCTGAGCGCCGAAGGACAGTCGGGTTGGCTTCGCCGGCGGCGAGCGGGACGTGGGTGGTGCATGCGCAGTCACCGTTGACGATCGTCGCCAACCGCTGCACGTGGGTCCCGAGAACCTCGGCCATGGCCTGCTGCTCGGCCTCGCACAATTCCGGGAACTCCTCGGCAACGTGCGACACCGGGCAGTGGTGTTGGCAGATTTGCACACCGTGGATCGGGCCACCGACCTGGGTGGTGGTTGCGACGTAACCGGCTTTGGAGAATGCGCCCGCGACGCGCTCGGCGGCGGCCTCGATCTCCTCGTCGGCGTCGGAGCCGGCGGCCTCGACTCCGGACAGGATTGCATCGATGCGCTGACGGGCGAAGCGGCGAACCGCCTCCTCACCGCCGATCTCGCGCAGTTGACGCATCGCGGCCGACGCCAGGTCGTCGTAGCTGTGGTCCAGCTTCGCGCGGCCCGTCGCGGTCAGCCGGTAACGCTTGGCCGGCCGTCCCCGACCGGCTTGCTGCCACGGAGCGCCGGCCACCGACTCGGCCTCGCCCATGTCGATCAGCGCGTCGAGGTGACGTCGCACCCCGGCGGCTGACAGACCCAGCCGCTCACCGATCTGCCCGGCGGTGATAGACCCGGACTCCAGCAGCAGTCGCACGACGGCGCTGCGGGTCTGCCCGTCGTGGGTCGCGGCCGCTGCCGCGGCTTCAGCGCCCGTAACGGGTGGCGGGAATTTCACAACACCAGTGTGACGCAATTCCGCGAACGAATCCAGGAAGGCTACCCTCTCCCCGGGTGGCGCTGGTCACACGCGAGGTAACGGTCCACGCCATGGCGGCGGTTACGCTGCTGTGATGGCAGCCCGCCACCACACGCTGAGTTCGTCGATCGCCAGCTTGCACGGCGACGAACAGGCGGTGGGTAAGCCGCTGAACACCCGTGAGCAGGTTGCGCTTGGCCGAACCCGGGTCTTCGGCGCCACCGGCACCGTGCTGATGGCAATCGGCGCGCTGGGAGCTGGGGCTCGACCGGTGGTCCAGGACCCGACGTTCGGGGTCCGGCTGCTCAATCTGCCGTCGCGGATCCAGACGGTGTCATTGACGATGACGACGACCGGCGCGGTGATGATGGCGCTGGCCTGGCTGATGCTGGGGCGATTCGCGCTGGGAAAACGGCGGATGTCTCGCGGCGATCTGGACCGCACGCTGTTGCTGTGGATACTGCCGCTGCTGGCGGCACCGCCGATGTACAGCAAGGACGTCTACTCCTACCTGGCGCAGAGCCAGATCTGCCGGCTGGGACTCGACCCGTACCGGGTGGGCCCAGCGACCGGCCTGGGTCTCGGCCACGTCTTCACGCTGTCGGTGCCCAGCCTGTGGCGGGAGACGCCGGCGCCCTACGGTCCGTTGTTTTTATGGATCGGCCGCGGTATTTCGGCGTTGACCGGCGAGAACATCGTCGCCGCGGTGCTCTGCCACCGGCTGGTCGTGCTGCTCGGCGTCGCCCTGATCGTGTGGGCGACCCCCCGCCTCGCCCGGCGCTGCGGAGTGGCAGAAGTCAGTGCGCTGTGGCTGGGGGCGGCCAATCCGCTGCTGATCATGCATCTGGTCGCGGGCATCCACAACGAAGCGCCGATGCTCGGGCTGATGCTGACCGGCACCGAGTTCGCACTGCGCGGCGTCGATTCCACTCGCCCGCTGTGGCCACGACCGTGGCCCCGGGCGAGGGGGCACTGGGCCGACTGGGCGCCCCTGGGCATGCTGCTGGCCGGCGCGGTGCTGATCGTGCTCTCCTCGCAGATCAAGCTCCCGTCGCTGCTGGCGCTGGGATTCGTGACGACGGCACTGGCCCAGCGCTATGGCGGCACCTTCAAGGCGCTGCTATTGGCCGGTGTGTTGATGACGGGGTTGTCGCTGGCGGTGATGGCCGCTGTCGGATCCGCCAGCCGACTCGGCTTCGGCTGGATCTTCACGCTCGGCACGGCCAACGTGGTGCGCAGCTGGATGTCGCCACCGACGCTGATCGCCCTGGGCACCGGACAGGTCGGGATACTGCTGGGTCTGGGCGATCACACCACCGCTGTGCTGTCGCTGACTCGTGGCATCGGCGTGCTGATCATCGCGGTCATGGTCGCCTGGCTGTTGGTGTCCGTGCTGCGCGGCCGGCTGCATCCGGTCGGCGGGCTGGGAGTGGCGCTGGGCATTTGCGTCCTGCTGTTCCCCGTCGTGCAGCCGTGGTACCTGCTGTGGGCGATCATCCCGATGGCCGCCTGGGCGACCCGCACCGGCTTCCGGGAGGCCGTCATCGTCATCACGCTGGTTGTCGGCATCTTCGGGCCGACGGCCAACGGCGACCGGTTCGCGCTGTTCCAAATCGTGGACGCGACGGTGGCCAGCACGGTCATCGTGCTGCTGCTCATCGCGGCGACCTATCACCGGTTGCCGTGGCGGCCGCTGGCCGACGACGAGCCCAAATCCGACGCGGCGGAGCAGAATCCGGCGCCCGACGGGACGACCCCGCAGCCCGCGCCGCTGCCCGGCGCTTACGCTGAATCTTCGTGAGCCCAGCCTCGGATGTCCCCGTGCGGTTGCGCGGGGTCTGCAAGCAGTACGGTTCGACGACCGCCGTGTCACAGCTCGACCTCGAAGTGCACACCGCTGAGGTGTTCGCGTTGCTCGGGCCCAACGGCGCGGGCAAGACGACGACGGTGGAGATGTGCGAGGGGTTCATCCGCCCGGACGCGGGCTCCATCGAGGTGCTCGGGCTGAACCCCGTCGCCGACAATGCCCGGCTTCGCGAACGCATCGGCGTGATGCTGCAGGGCGGCGGCGGCTATCCCGCGGCTCGGGCCGGCGAGATGCTCAACCTGGTGGCGTCCTACGCCGCGAACCCGCTGGACCCGCAGTGGCTGCTGAGCACGCTCGGCCTGACCGACGCGGCCCGCACCACTTACCGGCGGCTGTCCGGTGGACAGCAGCAGCGGCTTGCGCTGGCCTGCGCACTGGTCGGGCGACCCGAGCTGGTCTTCCTCGACGAGCCCACCGCGGGCATGGACGCACAGGCCCGGATTCTGGTGTGGGAGTTGATCGATGCGCTGCGCCGCGACGGCGTGACCGTGGTGCTGACCACCCACCAGCTCAAGGAAGCCGAAGAACTGGCTGACCGGCTGGTCATCATCGACAACGGGGTGACCGTGGCGGCCGGTACGCCCGCGGAATTGACCCGCAACGGCGCCAAGGACCAGCTACGGTTCAGCGCGCCGCCGCGCCTCGACCTGTCACTGCTGATGTCGGCCTTACCTGAGGACTACCAAACCTCCGAGACGGCGCCGGGCGACTACTTGGTGGAGGGCAAGGTCGACCCGCAGGTGCTGGCGACGGTCACGGCATGGGCGGCCCAGATCGACGTGCTGGCCACCGACGTGCGGGTGGAACAGCGCAGCCTGGAAGACGTGTTCCTGGAGCTCACCGGTCGGGAGTTGCGGTCATGACTCGCGCCGGCGACCATGCAGAGCGCAGCGATGAGGAACAGTGGCGCCAATGACGGTCGAAAGCCATTTTCCCGCAGGCACTTTCACGCCCAACCCGCGGCCCGCCCCAGTGCCGAAAATGCTGGCCGCCCAGTTCGCGCTGGAGCTGAAACTGCTGCTGCGCAACGGCGAACAACTGCTGCTCACCATGTTCATCCCGATCACGCTGCTGGTCGGCCTGACCCTGCTGCCACTGGGATCGTTCGGCGACAACCGCGCGGCGACCTTCGTCCCGGTGATCATGGCGCTGGCGGTGATCTCGACCGCCTTCACCGGCCAGGCCATCGCCGTCGCCTTCGACCGTCGTTACGGTGCGCTGAAGCGGTTGGGTGCGACCGCGTTGCCGGTATGGGGAATCATCGCCGGCAAGTCCGCCGCCGTCGTGACGGTGGTGTTCTTGCAGTCAATCATTCTGGGCGCCATCGGATTTGCGCTCGGCTGGCGACCGCATCCGGTGGGCCTGGCGTTGGGCGCGGTGGTCATCGCGCTGGGCACCGCGGTGTTCGCGGCGCTGGGGTTGTTGCTCGGCGGCACACTGCGCGCCGAGATCGTGCTGGCAGTGGCCAACCTGCTGTGGTTCGTCTTCGCCGGCCTCGGCGCGCTGACCATCGAGACCGATTTGATCGGATCGGCCGTCAAGTGGGCGGCGCGGCTCACTGCGGCGGGCGCGCTCACCGAATCGTTGTCGCAGGCGATGACCGTGTCGGTGGATTGGTTCGGCGTCGTCGTGCTGGCGGTGTGGGGCACGCTGGCCGGGCTCGCCGCGCTGCGGTGGTTCCGATTCACCTGAGCCCAGGGCCCTACTACATGTCGTAGTTTTCGTTGCCCTACGATCGTGCGATGCCTGTCGGGCAATCATTGCGGCGGTTGTCGCATCCCAGTCTTCGCGCGCAGCGGATCATCGCGGCCGCGGTGATCGTGACCCAGGTCGGCATCGCCGTCACCGGTGCCATCGTCCGCGTCACCGCCTCAGGACTGGGCTGCCCGACCTGGCCGCAGTGCTTTCCGGGCAGCTTCACCCCGGTCGCGGTCTCCGAGGTCCCCCGCATCCATCAGGCCGTCGAATTCGGCAATCGGATGATCACGTTCGCCGTAGTGCTGACCGCGGCGCTGGCGGTGCTCGCCGTCATCCGCGCCCACCGACGGCGTCAGGTGTTGTTCTACGCCTGGCTGATGCCGGCGTCGACGGTGCTGCAGGCGGTGATCGGCGGCATCACCGTGCGCACCGGACTGCTCTGGTGGACGGTGGCCATCCACCTGCTGACGTCGATGACGATGGTCTGGCTGTCCGTGCTGCTGTTCGTCAAAGTCGGCGAACCTGACGACGGCGTCGTCGGGTTCACTGTGGTCAAGCCGTTGCGAATGCTCACGGCGCTCAGCGCGGTGACGCTGGCCGCCGTGCTGGTGGCCGGGACCTTGGTCACCGCCGCGGGCCCGCACGCCGGCGACACCAGCCCCAATCGAACCGTGCCGCGGCTCCGCATCGAGATCACCACCCTGGTGCATGCCCACTCGTCACTGCTGATCGCCTATCTGGCGCTGCTGGTCGGGCTCGGGTTCGGGCTGCTGGCGGTGCATGCGCCCCGACCGGTTCTGTTGCGGCTGGGCGTGTTGGTGGCAGCGGTATTCGGTCAGGCCGCGGTCGGGACCGTGCAGTTCTTCACCGGCGTTCCCGCGGATCTGGTCGCCGTCCATGTCGCCGGCGCCGCGATCTGCACCGCGGCCACCGCGGCGTTATGGGCGTCGATGCGAGAGCGGACCGAGCCCCAGCCGATCCAGAGCTGACTCGACGCACAGCGCGAATCGACGCTGCGCATCCTCGCGGGCGGCGGCGTCGAGCAGGTGCCAACCCAGTTCCGGGGCAACCAGATTGAGCCCTTCCAGCACGATGTCACCAGGTTCGCCGACCACGTCCGCGCGGGCGTACAACAATTCGTCGGCGCCGATGCCCAACTGGTCGGCAGCCGCCTGCAGCGCGGCCTGCCCGACGTCCCACAATTCGAAATCGGCTTCGACCGCAGACTTCTCGACGAACGAGTGCGACTGGACGCCGCCGAGAAACACCAGGGCCGTGTGGACCGCAGAGGCTGACGGACGACGTCCGCGCAGCACGGGCACTCCCGCGCGGCCAAGGTCGCGCTGGTGGCGCCGACCGATGTTCCAGGCGACGACGCCAGAAGCGTTCAAAAGGTGGGGCACCCGCTTCGTCCACGCCAAAAACTCGGCGTGATCGCTGCTGTCGCGCAGGATCACCAGATCGGCGTCGAGCGTGCGCGGGTCGTCCCAGGCCAGCCAGTGCGCGTGCAGGCCGCGCTTGCGTAGCGCATCCACCAGGCCGGCGTCATCGCCGTCCGCGGAACCGGCCAGCACAATCCGGGGATGGCGGATGTCGGGGCGGGCCAACTTCATGCGGTCTCCATGCTTGCGGATGATAGTCACCATGCACGCAATCGAAGTCGCCGAAATCGGTGGTCCCGAAGTCCTGACCTACGTCGAGAGGCCGGAGCCCTCCCCTGGCCCCGGCGAAGTGTTGATCAAGGCCGAAGCGATCGGCGTGAACTACATCGACACCTATTTCCGCTCGGGCACCTATCCGCGCAATCTGCCGTTCGTGCTGGGCAACGAGGTGGCCGGGACGGTGACCGCCGTCGGTGACGGCGTGACGGTACTCAGCGTCGACGATCGTGTCGTGACGGCCGTCGCGTCCTCTGGGTCCTACGCGGAATTCAGCACGGCGCCAGCGCAATTCGCCGCTCAGGTGCCGCCGGAGATCGGCTTGGATGTGGCGGCGTCCGCCCTGCTGAAAGGTTTGACGGCGCATTACCTGATCACGTCGGTGTACGCCGTGCAGTCCGGCGACGTGGTGCTCGTGCACGCGGGCGCGGGCGGAGTCGGCCTGATCCTGACGCAGTGGTTGGCCCATCGCGGCGCTCGGGTGATCACGACGGTGTCCACTCCGGAGAAGGCCGAGCTGTCACGGCAGGCCGGGGCGACGGATGTGCTGGATTATCCGGGTGACGATCCCCATGAGTTCGCCGGCCGCATCCGCGATCTGACCGCGGGCGCCGGGGTCGCGGCGGTGTACGACGGTGTCGGCGCGACCACGTTTGACGCCAGCCTGGCCAGCCTGGGCGTGCGGGGAACGCTGGCGCTCTTCGGCGCATCCAGCGGGCCGGTTCCACCTGTGGACCCGCAGCGGCTGAACGCGGCAGGTTCGGTGTACCTGACCAGACCGGGACTTGTGCACTTCACCCGCACCGGCGAGGAATTCGCTTGGCGCTCAGGCGAACTGTTCGATGCGATCGCCGACGGTTCACTCAATGTGGCGGTGGGTCACCGATACCCACTCGCCGATGCAGCCCACGCGCACCGCGACTTGCAGGGCCGTCAGACGGTCGGCTCGATTGTGCTCACGCCCTAGGGGATTAACCGCCCCACTTGGCGCCTTCGGCCTGGTCGCGAGCCAGCATCGAGGTGGTGTTGTTCTCGTGCGTGCCCGCCATCGCCCGATAGGACAACACCAGTTGCTCCATGGCCTGGTTCCACTGCGCCTGCCACGCCTGATAACTCATCCCGGTATCACCCTGCCAACCGGCCTGCAACGCGGCCTGCTCACTGGAGATATCGGCACCCAAACTCTGCAACGTGCCCGCATAACCGGCCATATCGGCCGAATGCGCCAGCATCGCCGGGTAGTTGTACATGATCTGCGACATCAGAAAAACCTTTCCTCAGACTCGGTCGGCTCAGAAGCCCGGGTAGCTGCTCGCCGCAGCACTGTCAGCGGCCACATACGTACCCGCAGCATCACCGAGGTTGGCCTGCGCGATATCCAGCAACGAATTCACCTTCGCCGCCGCCGCCACAAAACGAGCGTGCGCAGCCTGAAACGCCGCCGCACCATCACCAGCGAAATACGCCTGCGACGACATCGCCTCCTGCTCAGCCTGACCGATCGTCGACCGCATCAACCCCGCCTTGGCCCCAAACGCCGACTCCGACGCCACCAACTGCGGAATATGCGCATCCAACATGCTCATCGCTGCACCCCTTCACTATTGATCACCGTTGTCGCACAAGCAGACTCAGCTGTCACCGCGCTCCCCCTCTGGTATCCACGTATTGGGCAGCATCGGCATGCTTGGTCCGTTACCGAACCCGTCATCGGAAAGCGTAGCCAATCCGGTGGCCTGCTCACTGCCTTTCGACACGGTGCCGGCGAAGCCCAACGGCCCCGCGCCGCGATCCGACGCCGTCGGCGCACCCCACACCGGATCGACGTCGACGTTCATGTCGGCGAATTCGTCTGCGTGATCAAGGATCTCGGCACGACGACGACGACGTGTCCGGGTCTTGCCCTTCGCCGCGGCTGCGACGGCAGCGGCGGCGGCCTCGGGTGCCTTCGACGCGCCGCGAGAGGTCGGTTCCTGGGTTTTGGCCCGCGTGCTCATCCAGGACCCGATGGTCGGACCACCCACGACGTACGGAGGCGTGAACCCCGGACCGGCAGCAGGCGGTGCAGGCGCTGTCGGAGGCGGCGGCGGTGCGGGAGCGCTCGCGGCGGTCGCGGACGTCGGCGACGGCGCCGGAGCGCTTGGCGCGACCGACGATACGAGGATCGTAGGGGCCGGCGCGACCGGGAACAACGCGGGTACCGACAAGGATTCAACGGGCAGCACGACCGGCGGCAACGCCAACGCACCCAACCCGGCCAGTCCTGCGGTGCCGGCAGCGAGCGGCGCGAGCGCCGGAGCAGCCAACGCGAATATCGCCGGGTTCTCGCTGAGAAAGATTGCGACTTCTTCGATATGGATCGGGAAGTCGAACAGCTGCCAGCTGATGAACCACTGGATTGCCTGCGTCGGGTTCGTCACCAGCAGGTGGCCGAAATATTGGAAGTCCTCGGTGAGTTCGAGCACTCGAGCGACCCAGAACGATGCCATCGCCGGGTTGACGTACGAGTCGTAGGTCGCCCCGTTGAGCGTGCCCGCGGCGGGTTGCCAGTTGTAACCGAAATTCTGCAGGTACTGCGCGATGATGTTGTCGAAGGCGGTGTCGATGGTCGGGTCGTGCGCAAGCTGACTGTTGCCGATGCCGAATTTCTCCAAGAAATTCTGTAGCCACTGTGGGATACCCAACGGGTTGTCGCCGTTGAGTCCGCTATAAGGATCGCCACTTTCGGCGGCCTGCGCGGTGCTGTTCGATTTCAGAATCGGCGGTGCCGCGTCCGTCGCGGGCGTCGCGGCGACCGCGGTGTCGGCCACCGCCTGGTAGGAGCTCATCGTCGCAGCGGCCTGAACCCACATGCGGGCATAGTCGGTCTCGTTGAGCGCGATCGGAATCGTGTTGATACCAAAGAAGTTCGTCGCCAGCAGGACGCCGTGAACCATGTGGTTGGTGGCCAGTTCCGGCAGGGTCGGCATGGCCGCCAGTGCCGTGGTGTACGCCGAAGCGGCGGTCTCGTGTTGCGCTGCCGCCGTAGCGCTGTCGGCGCTGGCCTGCGTCAACCACGCGAGGTACGGCACAAACGCGGCGACGAATTCCTCGGCGCTCGGCCCCTGCCATGCACCGGTCTGCACTTCCGACAGGACCGTGCTGATTTCCTCCGCGATCTCGGTGTACTCGGCGCTCAACGAATTCCAGGCGCCCGCCGCCTCCAGCAGCGATGCGGGCCCCGGACCACTGCTCAACAACGTCGAGTGCACCTCAGGCGGTGCGGCCATGAAGACAGGCGCTGTCATTGTCAGTAGCCCAGAACGTGATACGACGCCGCGGCCGCCGCATCACGGCTGGTGTAGCTCACGCCCGACTCGCCGACCCCCACGCCGGCGCGGCCGAGTTCTTCGGTCCCCTGGGCGGCCATCGCCGCGTGCTGGTCACCACGAGCGCTGAAGCCCGCGGCGCTCTGCAACGACACGGGATCCGCGGCCGGTGGCACCACGGCGGTGATCAAAGGCATGGCTGCGGCCTGCGCTCCGGCCATCCGTGCCGTCAGCGCCTCGATGTTCGCGCTGGCAGCCGCAAGACCTTCGGGAACGACGCGCAACGTCATGACAGTCACTCCAGACTCAGATGAATATGATTTTCATTAGCGATTGAACCACAGAACGCCCCGCTTCGACACTCGAGGCCGGAATTTTCCCCGAGCGTGTCCGCCCGTCAGGTGTGCGACGCGAGAACCCGGTAGCCGGGCGCGGCGAAGCGCTGTGCCGCCTGGCGGATCTCGTCGGTGACCGAGCTCTGATCCGAGACGTCACCCGCGAAGAACCGAGGGGCTGACTCTTTGGAGTAGAACCGGGATTCATCAGTCATCCGCGCGACAGCCGCACCGTCGACGGCAATCCCGAAATGCGTTGCCACGCGCTGCCATATCGCATCGGGTAACTCAGCATGGTCGACGCACAGTCGACCGGTGGGGTCGGCTGCGGACGCGGCTTCCAGCATCGAGCCGAGAGCTTGAGCGGCGAACTCGGTGCGCGTCATGGTCGGCACTGCCGCCGGATCGAGCCCGAAGCGCTGTTTGGCGGTTTGGGGCCAGTTCTGCAGCCCCAGCCAGCCGGGCGGTTCGGCGAGAAGCGACGTGAGCACCCGGGTCGGGTCGCGTTGCACCCACGTCCACGGCGTGTCCGGAAAAGCGGCTGCCAGGACCGCCCGCTCCCGGATATTCCAGCTGGTGCATTTGAGCACCAGGTGCCGCTCGTCGCCGTGTCGGCGTCGGCCGAGCGCCCGCACCAGCAGTCGCACCACCTGAATCAACGCGGCGCGATCGACGCGGTTCGGGTCAAGCGCAAGGAGTGCGTTCAGCGGCGAGGGCTCAGCGATGACGACGACGCCCGGAAGGGTGCCCAAAAGCTTTGAGACAAGAGTTGATCCGCAACGTGACAGGTGGAAGATCATCCCGGCCGGATCGAGCGACGGCTCGCCGTCCAGCGCGACGAGGCCTTCCAATCCGGTCCTGACCAGTTGCTTGGAGCGTGGACCAGACGCCCACTGCGCCACCGTTTGATCGAAGAACGGCTCGGAGAATCGCTCTTCGGACAAGTCGGCCCAGTCGATCGCAGGCGCCGTACCGGAGAAGTCGAATCTGATCGGCGTCCAGTGCGCGAGGTCGGAGAGTTCCATCAGTCGGGCAACCGGACCAGAAAACCGTTGACGATCAGCGACCGCGTCAGTTCCGCCTGCTGCGCCGCAGTCAGCCCGGGCAGATCGCAAACCCTGAACGGCTCAGCGCTTTTCGAGGCAAACTGCAATGCGTCGTGGTGATCGGGATCGGCTTTGACCGTCATCTGCGCGAAGTGCAGCGCGACGCAGTCGGGCATCTCCGTCACCCGCGAGTACAGCGGCTGGTACTTCACTACGCGACTCTGACCGTCGATGTCGACGGCATCGGACATCGTCTGCCCGACAAGCGGGCTCTGCCCACGCTTGACGAGGTCGTCTTCCAGCGAACCAAGGCCCAGAGCGATGGTGCTCGGCTCTTCGACAGCTTCGGCGATGCCGTGCACGAGCGCACTCACACCGGCTCTGGCCTCGGGATCGTCGAGGTATCGCGGGGGCAATCGGGTGTGAACGCGGTCGTCGGAGTAGCTCAGTGCATTCAGCGCGCGAGTGACGAGCATCAGCAGCGAGGGCGCTTGCAGACCGAGCGAGAGGTGAACCGATACGTCCGAGGTCGCCTCTGCCGAGTGCACCCGCCCGCGTGGCAGGTAGAGCAGGTCGCCGGTTTCCAGACACACATCCGTGGGAGGCGGGAGCGACGACGCGTCGACGGGATCGTGACGGCTCAGCTGGTGCGGCGCGACGTCGACGCCGTCGTAGATGTGCCAGATCTTCGAGCCGCGGATCTGCAGGATCAGCACGTCGTGGTCGTCGTGGTGACAGACGAAGCCTTGAGATTCGGGCCGGGTGATGTAGGCGTTCACCTGCGCTGCGTAGTTCAAGTCGACCTCGAGGGAATGCAGCAGCGCGGCAAGCGCGCGCACGTATCGCTGCACGCTCTCCAGCACGATGGTGTAGCCGGCGGCGAAGTCTCTGCCGAGCCCATCGGCGTCGAACCCGCCATCGGGACGGCGGTAGAGGTAGGACGGCTTCTTGTCGGCCTGCCGAACCAGGCTGACCAACGACAGGTCCGGACGAAACAACCCCACCAGGTCATCGACGTTCGCTGAACCGTCCAGCAGGCTGTCGAAATACTCCGGGTCGCTTCGGCGTACGTGGTAGTGGGTCGTTCCCCAGATGTCGGCGAGGAAAGTGTCAACCGTCAGCGGCGCCAGCAGCCAGCCCAGGGACAATTCGCGGTGCCGCATCAGCCGTGACTACCATCCGCTCCCTCCTCGGGCAAGCGAACCAGGAAGCCACTGACAATCAGGGTGCGGGCCAGATCCGTCTGCTGTTTGGCATGCAACCCCGGCAGATCTCCCACCCGGAACGGACTGGTGCTGTTGGAGACGAACCGCATCGCGGCATCGTGGTCGCACCCGGCGCTGATCGACAGGCTGGCGAAATCCAGCGTCACGCCGTCGTCGGCGACCTTGACCCGTGAATACAACGGGTCGTACTTCGCTACCCGGGTCTGCTCGTCGATGGCCTTGGCGCTGGCGATCTGTCCGACCGGTGGGCAGGTGCCGCGACGGACCAAGACATCCGCCAACAAACCCAAACTGTCGGCCACCGCAGCTGAATCATCCACGGCATCAACGGCTTCCCGTACCAGAGCCTGCACCGTCGCGCTGAGATCCGGGTCGTCGAGATGCCGGACCGGGAGGCGGGCGTTCAGCCGGTCGTCGTGGAAGCTCTGCGAGTACAGCGCACCGATGGCGAGCATGAGCACGGTGGGCGCGTGGATTCCGACCGTCAGATGGATGGAGGGCTCTGCGTTCGCCTCGGCCGCGTGAACGCGACCACGCGGCACGTACAGCACGTCGCCGGCCTGCAGTCGCAGGTCGGTCGGGCGCGGGCAGACCGGCAAGGTCGACCGCTTTGTCCTTGTCGCGCTGGATCTCTCGTGGCGGCAGGTCGGCGCCGACGATATAGGTGCCAGGTCTTGGACCCCTGGAGCTGCAGGATCAGGACGTCGTGATCGTCGTAGTGCGGAATCAGCCCGGTTGATTGCGGCGGAGTGAGGTAGGCGTTCACCTGAGTCGGATAGTTCAGCTCGACCTCGAGGGCGCGGGCCAGCGTCCCGACCGAACGCACGTACTGCTCGACACCGTCCAGGACGATGGTGTAGCCGGCGGCGAAGTCGTTGCGTACGCCGTCGAGATTGAGGCTGCCGTCGGCGAGCCGGTAGGTGTCCGGGCCCTTCTTGTCTTTGCCGCGCGACATCCGTACCGCCGATGGCTCGTGACGGAACGCCTCCAGCAGCGCGTCGGCGATCGACGGGCCGGGCAGCAGTGCGTCGAAGTAATCGGGGCGGTCGCGCTGGATGTGGTGATGGGTGTTCGCCCAGATCTCGTCGAGAAACGTCTCGACGGTCAGCGGCTCGAGAACCCAGGCCAGCGACAACGCGGCGTCAACGCCAGACGAGCGTTGCCGCATCAGCGACGTTCTCCGCCTTCTGCCGCCTCGCGTCGTGGTCGATGTTCCAGGTGCCCGGCACCATCGGCATCGTCGGGCCGCCACCGAACTCGTCGTCCTCGAGGGTGGCCAAACCCGTTGCCGCCATTGCGCTTTTCCGCACAGTGCCGGCGAACCCGAGCGATCCGGCGCCGCGTTCCGATGCGACCGCGGTCGGCGGGCTCCACTCGGGATCGACATTGATATTCATTTCCATAAACTCGTGAGAGTACCCCCGCACACCAGCCCGGCGCCGTCGCCGCAACCGCTGCCGATCGCGCGCCGCAGCAGTGGCCGCTGCCGCGGCGGCATACGGCTCCGCCGCTTTTCTCTTGTCGCCCGCACTGGCGCTGCTGCTCATTCCGGAGCCCGCACCGATACCGGGCGGTCCGACCGCAAACGGGGGAGCGAAGCCAGGCCCGGGCGGCGGTGCAGGCGGAGGTGTCGGCACCGAACTGGCGACGGAGGTCATCGGAGCCGGAGCGGACGCCGGCGTCGCGGTCGGCGACGCACCCGACGCTCCTACCGCGATGGGGCTGCCGATCGCCGCAGGAATTGTGGCTGCGGCGTCAGCGCGGGCGCAGCGACGGGAACTGGGCCGGCTTCGGGCTGGATCGCGGCCAGCCCGCCGAGTCCGCCCAAACCTCCCGCGACTGCGGCTGGCACGATCAACGGAATCGCCAGAATCTCTGGGAAGGCTTGGACGAACTCGATCGCGTGCCCGAACTCGTCTGCCGCGAGTCCCCCGACGTCGGCCACCAACTGGGTCAGCCCTTGGACCGGATTCTGTTCGATCAAGGTGATGTCCCGCTGCAAGGTCTTTGTCACCTCGGTAATTCGATTGAGGTACCAGCTCAATTGATACGGGTTGCCGGAGTCGTTGTCGACGATCGGCAGTGTCGAACCGCCGCCATCGCCACCGAACTCACCCTCGGCGGGCTGAGCATTCATGATCTGTGGGGCGGGTTCGGTCTGCGGCGCCGCCGCCAACGCCGTCGTCGACACCGCCTGATAGGTCGTCATCGTGGTGGCTGCCTGGATCCACATCCGCGTGTAGTCGATCTCGTTGAGCGCGATCGGAATGGTGTTGATCCCAAAGAAGTTCGTCGCCAGCAGCACACCGTGGACCACGTGATTGGCGGCCAATTCCGGCAGTGTCGGCATCGCGGCCACCGCGGTTGTGTACGCGGCCGCGGCGGTCTCGTGCTGCGCAGCTTCGGCCGCGCTGTTCGCGCTGGCCTGCATCAGCCACGCCAAGTACGGCACGTGGGCTGCCACATAGCGGTCGGCGCTCGGCCCCTGCCACGCGCCGGCCTGCACGTCTGCCAGTACGTCGCTCAGTTCCTGTGCGACCTGCGCGTACTCGGCGCTGAGCGAATTCCACGCCGTCGCCGCCGCGAGCAGAGAACCGGGTCCCGGTCCGCCGCTGAGCAACGTCGAATGCACCTCGGGCGGGGACGCCATCCAGACGGGCGCCGTCACCGGAGGACCGTCCCGAGTTCGTGCCGACCAGCGAAATCACAACGGGATTCAATACGACGCCGCGTCGTAGGACAAGACTCACTACCGGTAGGGGGTATGCGCAGGCCACCTGGTCAGCCGGCCCCGTCGCCACCCCAAGTGCGCGGCAGCATCGGCATCGTCGGCCCACCACCAAAGTCGTTGCCGCTCAACGTCGCCAAACCCATCGGTGATGTCACGACGGCCTTGAAAACTACGCAGTGTCATAGCTACAAGACCCCGTCGGGGTAAGGGGTATCCGCAGGTCCGGGAAGTGCGGCTGACGATCAGAGAGGAAGCAGGGTCGGCAGCGCCAGCGCCGAATCGAGCGCCAGGGCGCAGAACACCACGGCGAGGTAATTGTTCGACTGCAGGAACAACCTCAGCGGCTTGACCGGCTCACCGCGACGCACTCCCGCATACAGCTGGTGCGCCATCGTCAGGAACCACACCCCGGCCACCACGGCGACTGCGGTGTAGAGCCACCCGGCGGCCAGCGACAGCGCCAGCGTCGCGGCCACCGTCAACCAGGTGTAGATCAGGATCTGCTTGGTGACGTGGCGCTCCGTTGCGACGGCAGGAAGCATCGGCACCCCGGCCGCCTGGTAGTCCTCCTTGTACCGCATCGCCAACGCCCAGGTATGCGGCGGCGTCCAGAAGAAGATGATCGCGAACATCACCAGGGCCGGCCAACCGATCGTGCCCGTGACGGACGACCACGCGATCATCACCGGCATACAACCGGCGGCACCGCCCCAGACCACGTTCTGGGAGGTGCGGCGCTTGAGCAGCAAGGTGTAGACCAACACGTAGAACGCGATGGTGCCCACCGCCAGCAACCCCGACAGCAGGTTGGTCGTCCGCCACAGCCAGGCGAACGACGCGACACTCAGCGCCAGGCCGAACACCAGGGCGTTGCGCGTCGGCACCGCCGCGCGGGCCAACGGACGTCGCGCAGTCCGCTTCATCTTCTTGTCGATATCGGCGTCGGCGACGCAATTGAGCGTGTTGGCTCCCCCGGCAGCCAGCATGCCGCCGGCCAGGGTGTTGAAGATCAGCAGCGGATTCACGCTGCCGCGGTGGGCAAGCAGCATCGCCGGAATGGCAGTGACCAGCAACAGCTCGATGACCCGCGGCTTGGTCAACGCCAGATACGCGAGCACAGTCTCTCGGACTCGGCTCGGCGCGACGCGGCCGCGAACGCTCACGCAATAACTCCTTGGGTCGCAGCAGCGCGCAGCTTCTACTACGCACGATGGTAGACGGGACGACTTGCTCAGCATGCACCGCAGGGTCTATTCGCAGCCAATCGGCAGCAGCGAAGACACAACACACAGTTGACGGCACCTGAATAGCTGGGAACCGAAAAATCGATTGACGCGCCCGCAACGTTCCGGCATTAGGGTGGTTAAAGGATCAAACTGCCGACCCGAGGACTTCAGTACGTGACAACACTTGAAGACATTTCGAGCCTGACCCAACCGCACCACCCGGATGACTGGACCGATGTCGACACGGCGGCGGTCGACACCGTCCGCGTGCTGGCCGCGGACGCGGTTCAGAAAGTCGGAAACGGCCATCCCGGGACGGCGATGAGCCTTGCTCCGCTGGCCTACACCCTGTTCCAACGGGCGATGCGCCATGACCCCAGCGACCCGCACTGGCTGGGCCGCGACCGCTTCATCCTGTCGTGCGGGCACAGCAGTCTGACCCTCTATCTGCAGCTGTACTTGGGTGGCTTCGGCTTGGAGCTCTCCGACATCGAGGCGCTGCGCACCTGGGGCTCCAAGACCCCAGGACACCCAGAGTTCCGGCACACCAAGGCCGTTGAGATCACCACCGGGCCGCTGGGCCAGGGCCTGGCGTCTGCCGTCGGCTTCGCGATGGCGGCACGCTACGAGCGCGGTCTGTTCGATCCCGACGCTGCCGAAGGCACCAGCCCGTTCGACCACCACATCTACGTGATCGCCTCTGACGGCGACATCGAAGAAGGCGTCACCTCCGAGGCGTCGTCGTTGGCCGGCGTGCAGCAGCTGGGCAATCTCATCGTCTTCTACGACCACAACGAGATCTCGATTGAGGACGACACCGACATCGCGTTGTGTGAGGACACCGCCGCCCGCTACGAGGCTTACGGCTGGCACGTGCAGCACGTTGAGGGCGGCGAGAATGTCGCCGCCCTCGAAGAGGCCATCGCCAATGCGAAAGCGGTCACCGACCAACCGTCGTTCATCTCGGTGCGGACGATCATCGGCTACCCGGCACCGAAGTTGATGAACACCGGCAAGGCGCACGGCTCGGCACTCGGCGACGAAGAGGTCGCGGCGGTCAAAAAAGCCCTGGGCTTCGACCCCGACAAGACGTTCGAAGTCCGCGACGACGTGATCGAGCACACCCGCGAGCTGGTGCAGCGCGGTAAAGAAGCCCACGAGAAGTGGAACGTTGACTTCGAGGCGTGGGCCAAGCGCGAACCGGAGCGCAAGAAGTTGCTCGACCGGTTGACCGCCGAAGAGTTGCCCGACGGCTGGGACGCGGACATTCCGCACTGGGATGTGGGCGATAAGGCGATCGCGACCCGGGCGGCATCCGGCAAGGTGCTCAACGCGGTCGGCCCTAAACTTCCCGAACTCTGGGGCGGCTCGGCCGACTTGGCCGGCAGCAACAACACCACGATGGACAACGTGAAGTCCTTTGGCCCGCCGTCGATTTCGACGAAGGACTACACCGCCGACTGGTATGGCCGCACGCTGCACTTCGGAATTCGCGAACACGCGATGGGCTCGATCCTGTCCGGCATCGTGCTGCACGGTCCGACCCGCGCCTACGGCGGCACGTTCCTGCAGTTCTCCGACTACATGCGGCCGGCGGTGCGACTGGCCTCGCTGATGGACATCGACACCATCTACGTATGGACGCATGACTCGATCGGCCTCGGCGAGGACGGTCCGACCCACCAGCCGATCGAGCATCTGGCAGCACTGCGCGCCATCCCGCACCTGTCGGTGGTACGCCCGGGCGACGCCAACGAGACCGCCTACGCGTGGAAGACGGTTCTGGCCCGCGGCAACGGCAGCGGTCCGGTCGGGTTGATCCTGACCCGCCAAGGTCTGCCGATCCTCGAAGGCACCAACTACGAAGGCGTGGCCAAGGGCGGATACATCCTCGGCGACGCAGGCGGCGACGAGCCGGATGTGGTGCTGATCGCCACCGGCTCCGAGGTCCAGCTGGCGGTTGAGGCGCAGAAGTTGTTGGCGGACAAGGACATCGTGGCGCGCGTGGTGTCGATGCCGTGTGTGGAGTGGTTCGAGTCGCAGTCCGACGAGTACCGCAACAGCGTGCTGCCGCCGTCGGTGTCGTCCCGGGTCGCCGTCGAGGCGGGCATCGCCCAGAGCTGGCACAAGCTGGTCGGCGACACCGGCGAGATCGTTTCGATCGAGCACTACGGGGAATCCGCTGATGCAAAGACCTTGTTCCGCGAATTCGGCTTCACCCCCGAAGCCGTCGTCGATGCCGCTGAACGAACAATCGACAACTAAGCGAAGGAAGATTCGATGACTCAGAATGCCCACCTTGCCGCTTTGTCCGCCGCCGGCGTATCCGTCTGGCTGGACGACCTGTCGCGGGAGCGCCTGCAATCCGGCAACCTGCAGGAGCTGATCGACACCAAGAGCATCGTGGGTGTCACCACCAACCCGTCGATCTTCCAAGCCGCGCTGTCGCACGGCGATGCCTACGACGCGCAGGTCGCCGAGCTGGCCGAGCGCGGCGCCGACGTCGACGCGACCATCCGCACGGTCACCACCGACGACGTCCGCAACGCTGCTGACGTGCTGAAGCCGCAGTGGGAGGCGTCCGACGGCGTCGACGGCCGGGTATCGATCGAGGTCGACCCGCGGCTGGCACACGACACCGACAAGACCGTCGCGCAGGCCATCGAGCTGTGGAAGATCGTCGACCGACCCAACGTCCTGATCAAGATTCCCGCGACCAAAGATGGACTTCCGGCAATCACCGCCGTTCTGGCGGAAGGGATTTCGGTCAACGTCACGCTGATCTTCTCGGTGGAACGCCACCGCGAGGTGATGGACGCCTACCTTGCCGGGCTGGAGAAGGCCCGCGAAGCTGGCCACGATCTGTCCAAGATCCATTCGGTGGCATCGTTCTTCGTGTCCCGGGTGGACACCGAGATCGACAAGCGACTGGAGAAGATCGGCTCCGACGAAGCGAAGGCCCTGTCCGGCAAGGCCGGGGTGGCCAACGCCCGACTGGCGTATTCGGCCTACCAGGAAGTCTTCGTCGGCGGCGACCGCTTCGCTCCACTGGAGGCCGACGGGGCGCGGGTGCAGCGACCGCTGTGGGCATCGACCGGCGTGAAGAACCCCGACTACTCGGACACGCTTTACGTCACCGAGCTGGTCGCCCCGAACACCGTGAACACCATGCCGGAGAAGACGATTGACGCGGTCGCCGACCACGGCGAGGTCACCGGGGACACGATCAGCGGCACCGCGTCGAACGCCCAGGAAGTCTTCGACAATCTCGAGGCGATCGGCATCGACCTGACCGACGTGTTCCTCGTCCTGGAGGACGAAGGCGTGGAGAAATTCGAGGGATCCTGGAAGGAGCTTCTCGACGCTACTCAGGCGCAGCTGGACAGCGCCACCAAATGAGTCCTGCCAAAACTCGGACGAGCGCCGAAACTTGGCAGAACCCCCTACGGGACAAGCGCGATAAGCGTCTCCCCCGGATCGCTGGACCGTGTGCGGTGGTCATCTTCGGTGTCACCGGTGACTTGGCGCGCAAAAAAGTAGTGCCGGCGATTTACGACCTGGCCAACCGCGGCCTGCTACCCCCGACGTTCTCCCTGGTCGGGTTCGGTCGCCGGGACTGGGACGACGAGGCCTTCGCCAACGAGGTCCACCAGCTGGTAAAGGACCACTCGCGCACGCCTTTTCGGCAGGTGATTTGGGATCGGTTGGCCGAGGGATGCCGCTTCGTCCAGGGCGCGTTCGACGATGACGAGGCCTTCGCCCAGCTGGCCGAGACGCTGGAGAAACTCGATGCCGAACGCGGCACCGGCGGCAACCACGCGTTCTATCTGGCGATCCCGCCGAAGAGCTTCCCCGCGGTGTGCGAGCAACTGCACGGCGCCGGTTTGGCCGACCCCCAGGACGGCAGTTGGCGCCGCGTGGTCATCGAGAAACCATTCGGCCACGATCTGGACAGCGCACGCGAACTCAACCATGTTGTCAACGGTGTCTTCCCCGAGGAGTCGGTGTTTCGCATCGATCACTACCTCGGCAAGGAGACGGTGCAGAACATCCTGGCGATGCGATTTGCCAACCAGTTGTTCGACCCGATCTGGAACTCGCACTACGTCGACCACGTGCAGATCACCATGGCCGAGGACATCGGGTTGGGCGGTCGCGGCGGCTACTACGACGGCATCGGTGCGGCGCGCGACGTGATCCAGAACCATCTGATGCAGTTGCTTGCGCTCACAGCAATGGAAGAGCCGGTCAGCTTCCACCCCAAGGAGTTGCAGACTGAGAAGATCAAGGTTCTCTCGGCGACGCACCTCGCGCTGCCCCTCGACGAGACCGCATCGCGCGGTCAGTACGCAGCGGGCTGGCAGGGCGGCGAGCACGTCGTCGGATTGCTCGACGAGGAGGGCTTCTCCAAAGACTCCACCACCGAGACGTTCGCTGCCATCACGCTCGAAGTTGACACTCGACGCTGGGCCGGTGTGCCGTTTTACCTGCGCACCGGAAAACGGTTGGGCCGCAGGGTGACCGAGATCGCCTTGGTGTTCAAACGGGCTCCGCATCTGCCGTTCGATGCGACGATGACAGATGAGTTGGGCGCCAACGCTCTGGTGATCCGGGTACAGCCGGACGAGGGCGTGACGTTGCGATTCGGGTCCAAAGTGCCGGGGAGCATGGAAGTACGCGACGTCAACATGGACTTCTCCTACGGCTCCGCATTCTCCGAGGAATCCCCCGAGGCCTACGAGCGGCTCATCCTGGACATGCTACTCGGCGAACCGTCGTTGTTCCCCGTCAACGATGAGGTCGAGTTAGCTTGGGAAGCACTGAATCCGGTGCTTGACTATTGGGCCGAGCACGGCAAACCCGATCCGTATGAGGCGGGAACCTGGGGTCCGGCGTCGGCGTTCGAGATGTTGCGGCGGACCGGCCGAGAATGGCGGCGACCGTGATTGTCGATCTGCAGGAAACCACCACTAACGAGATCAACAAGAAGCTCGACGAACTGCGCGAGGAAGTCGGCGCGAAGACGCTGGGCCGGGTGTTGACATTGGTGATCGCAACGGACAGCGACACCATCCTCGAGGAATCCATCGACGCCGCCAACGCTGCCAGCCATGAGCACCCCAGTCGGGTGATCGCGGTGACGACCGGTCACGCTGATGCGACCGAGCCGCATCTGGACGCGCAGCTGCGGGTCGGCGGCGACAGCAGCGCCGGGGAGGTCGTGGTGCTGCGTCTCTCCGGGCCGCTCGCCGATCATCGCGGCAGCGTCGTCACACCGTTCCTGCTCCCCGACATCCCAGTGGTGGTGTGGTGGCCATGCGAGGCCCCCGCCGTGCCCGCGCAGGATCCGCTGGGGCAGTTGGCACTTCGGCGCATCACCGATGCAACCAACGGCAAAGATCCGCTTGCTGCGATCAAAGGCAGGCGGCCTGGATACACCCCGGGTGACACCGATCTCGCCTGGAGCCGGATCACCTACTGGCGGGCTCTGCTCGCCTCGGCGATCGATCAGCCACCGCACGAGCCGATCACGACGGCGCTGGTGTCGGGATTGGAGACCGAGCCGGCGCTGGACGTTCTTGCCGGCTGGCTGGCAGGCCGTATCGACGGGCCGGTGCGCCGCGCGGTCGGCGAGCTCAAAGTCGAACTGGTACGCAGCAGCGAAATTGTGACACTCACCAGGCCGCAGGACGGCGTGACCGCGACGTTGACCCGCACCGCCAAACCCGAGGCGCTTGTTCCGTTGCCGCGCAGAGAAACTCGCGAGTGTCTGGCCGAGGATCTGCGGCGGTTGGATGCCGACGCGATCTACTTCGAGGCGTTGGAAGGTATCGATCGGGTGGAGTACGTATGAGCACGAGTGTCGAAACGTTCGACGACAGTGACGGGCTGGTCGCCGCGGCCGGCGAGCGACTGATCAATGCCATCGAGGCAGCCGTCACCGCACGCGGGCAAGCGCTGATCGTGTTGACCGGCGGCGGCAACGGCAACAAGCTCTTGCGGTTTCTCGCTGCGCGGTCCGAACGGGTGGACTGGGCCAAGGTGCATCTGTTCTGGGGCGACGACCGCTACGTCGCTGAAGACGATGACGAGCGCAACGACAAGCAGGCCCGGGAGGCGTTGCTCGACCACGTCGACATCCCCGCGCGCAACGTGCACGCCATGCCTGCCGCCGACGGCGAATTCGGCACCGACATCGCTGCTGCCGCGCTGGCCTACGAGCAACTTCTGGCCGCGAACGCCGCGCCGGGTGATCCTGCGCCCAATTTCGACGTCCACCTTCTCGGCGTAGGCCCGGAAGGCCACATCAACTCCCTCTTTCCAGACACCCCCGCGGTGCGCGAGACCACCCGACAGGTCGTCGATGTCGAAGACTCACCGAAGCCCCCACCACTGCGAATCACTCTGACGCTGCCTGCAATTCAGCGGTCCCGCGAGGTTTGGCTGCTGGTGGCCGGCGAAGAGAAGGCCGAGGCCGTCGCCGCCGCGATCGGTGGTGCCGACCCGGTCTCGATTCCCGCGGCGGGCGGAGTCGGCCGCGACCACACCGTCTGGTTCCTCGATAGGCCGGCGGCGAGCAAGCTCTCCGGCAGCTAGGGTCGCGGCTCGGCCTGCCGGTCGGCATAGCCGCGGGCATAGTCCTGCAGCCGCCGGGTGACGTCGGGCGGGACGGCACGGTTCGTCACCGCATTGCAGTTGTGGCCACAATTTCGCTCAGGCATACCCGATCAGATGGGTTTCCGATTCCCGCGGTTCCCTCGACCCCCATAATGAGCGGCATGGCAGACAGAAGCGGCGGCAGCGGCGGTCCACGGCAGCGCATCAAGACACTTGCTCAAGCGGCGATGAACGCCGACGTTACCGTTGAGCAGCTGGAAGACGTGCTGGGCGGACTAGGCGACAGCCTGACCGACCTCAACAAATCGCTCATACACTTGAACACCGCGGTCGACCGCCTGAACAGCGGCTTGGACCACTTTGAGGCCACCCTGAGCAGGATCGATGACCTGATGGGCCGGTTGGCCACGCTGGTCGCTCCGGTCGAAGCCGTCGTCGAGCGCATCGACTACATGGTGAGCATCGGCGAAACGGTGATGTCGCCGCTGTCGGTCACCGAGCATGCGGTTCGCAACGCGTTCACCGCTTTACGAAACCGGGCCACGCGTTAGTCGTTGAGGCCGTGCCGAACCCGCTCGTTCCCGATCCGCCGTACGCCGAGGGCACCGGTCTGCCGTGGGATGTCTCGGTCACCGATGCCGTCGCCGCGATCGCGTCGGCTCGCGCCCGTCACGGCGACACGTTCGCCGTGCACAGCGGATCGGATCGCTACCTGTTCACGTTCTCCCCGACCGGCGTCGAATCGTTCTACGGCCTGCCCGAGGACAAAGCCAGCAAAGGCGTCGCGGATTACCTGATGCTGCGCCGCAAACTCCCCGACGAGATTTTCGAAGGCCGCCGCCTTCTGCCCAGCACGCTGTTTCGCCGCGACGATGTCGCCGGTTATCTGGCCAACCTGGATCGGGCCCTTGACGACACCACCGTCGAGTTGGGGTCGACGGGATCCGTCGACGTGTTCGAGCTGACCCGCCGACTCGGTCATCGGATGGGCCTCGCCTCCTGGGCCGGCCCCGGATCGGCGCACGGCGAGCCGTTCGAGCGCCTGGTGCGGGCCTTCGACCTCCTCGACGGCTCAGACGCGTTCGTGCATCCGGACGCCATGGCTGCCGTCGCGGCGTCAGACAAGCGAGCCGAGCGGCTCGCCCTCGACGAGGTGATCGGGATCATCGCCGACGCGGTGCGCAGCCGCGAAAACGGCGCCGACGATCAGAGCCTGTTCGACAGGATCGTCGACGCTTGGCGTGATGAGTTGGGCGACAACCGAATCCGTGGCATCGCATTCGACGTCGCGCTGATCCACATCGCCTCGATGTCCAACCTGGCCGCCGCGCTGGGATGGGCACTGGTGGATCTGATCGAGCACCCGACGCATTTGGTCCGGGTCGTCGACGGCGACGCGGACTTGGCACAACGATGCGCGCTGGAGTCGATTCGCCTGGCTCAGCGTTCGATCATGTCGCGCGCCGTGTTGTCGCCCGTCGAACTCGACACCGGCGACGTGAGGTACCAGGTCCCGCCCGGCTGGACGATCGCAACACTGCTGCCGCTGCTCAACACCTCCGCCGCAACAGGACTCGAGCACTGGGATCCGGATCGGTGGACGCGACATCGCTTGGCCGACGAGAAAGCGCTGCCCTCGCCGATGCTGGTGACCTCGTTCGGCCACGGACGGCATTCGTGTCCGGCACAGCCGTTCTCGCTGTCGGCCATGACGGCCGCGATGACGCATCTGTTGGGCAACTACCGGGTGACACCGGGTTGGACGACGCACCCACGACCGGTCCCGGCGCAGATCGGCGGCGTGGCGCGCTCCGATGACCGCTGCCCGCTCAGCTACACGGCGGTCTGAACCGGCAACTGCAGATAGGACGCGCGATCTCCCCGGAATGGACCACGTGGCGGCCGCTGTTCTGCGGCACATACTCGCGGAGCGCGGGCATCCATGGGCCGAACAAATTCTGCGCGCTGATGACCAGCCGAAGGTGCTCGCCAGGATGGAATACCAAACCGACTGGCAACAGATCGATTTCGACCTCGACCACCGCGCCGGGCTTGAGTTTCTCAACGCGGTCGAAGCTGTGCACAGGGACTTCGTCCGTCGACAGCGTCTCATCCAGGTGTCGCATCGACACGCGCAGACGGCCGGCGGAGCCCTTGTACCGCAGGATTGACGCCCCCTGCTCGGTGACATCGTGGATCATCGCCCCGTGGTTGGGCACGGTGAATTCCTGCAGAGGCGTCCCTTGCGCATTCAACTTCTGCACGAAGACGAATAAGTCCATGTCGTCGGCGTTCTGCGCTTCGACCCACAGCCGCGCTTTGGGATAGCCGACCATCGTGGTCTTCTCGTCGAAGCGGCCGATGAACGAGATCAGGCCCGGCCGCGTTTCCGCGTCGTAGGCCGTCGTCACCTCATCCGGGGGCGCCTCCGTGCGCAGCGTGCGCGAGCGGCCGTCGAGGTAGTACTTCGTGTAGACGACGCCGTGCGGGGGGAATCGGTCCGCGGGCAGATTGACTTGGTCTCCGCCTTCAAGGTCAAGCAAGGAATACCGGACGCGAGGGGTCTGCTCCCAGCCGTTGTCCTCGCCCTTCAGGAAGTGATCGAAGAACCGGCGCAGGTCCTCTCTGTTCGCCTCATCGTAGTAATCGGGCCACTCCTGACTGTTGTGAATGCGCAGCCACTTCTTGTCCGAACCCATCCGCCGCCAGGCACGGAAGGTGCCGGTCGTGTGCAACGAATTGGAATAACTTGCTACGACGTACGCCGGCACGTTGATCCGGTCGAGATCCGGAATCTTGTTGCGCCACAGACCGTTTATCAACGGGTAGCGCTCCGCCTCGGCGAGAATGTCCTCCTTGCGGCCGTTGCCCCAATAGCTGTTCTCTTGGAGCTGCCTGGCGAATCCGGTATCGGGCATGCCGCCCCGCATCACGAGATCGCGGTAGACGTCGCTGACGCCCTCCCATGGATTGATCGCTGCGAGATGTGGAGGTCGTTCGGCAGCAGCGAACCATTGCGCGACTGCGAGATACGAGGTCCCGCTCATCGCAACCTTGCCGGTACACCAGTCCTGAGCGGCCAGCCACTCGATCAGATCATGGCAGTCCCGGCCTTCTTGGCGATCCCATAAAACGCTGTCGCCCTGCGAATCTGAGACGCCTCTGACATCCGGGTTGCAGATCGCATAGCCCTGGGCGCACCAATACGCCGGGTCGGGTCCCTCAAACTTGTGCAGACCCGACACGATCCCGTTGTCCAAACCGACCAGCCCAAATACCCCGATCGCGGCCGGTGCACTTCCCTCGCCCTTGCCGTACGGGCTCCACGCGACAATGACCGGCACCTTCTCAGTGCCCGCCGGCCGCAAGATATCGACATAGGTCGTCACACCGTCACGCATGGTGACGCTCACGTCTTTGTCGAGCACGATGTCAACGGGCAATGACTTGAATGCAGGCGCGAGGCGAAAGCCCGCCGGTAGTGCGCGTGTGCCCGGATCGAACCCGCTCAGCACCCCGTATCGATCACCTGGCTCGAGCGGACGGGACGGCGTGAACATCTTCTCGACGTGGGTCATTGCTGTTCCTGTCCGTCGTAGCCTCGTCTGCTTCTCCGACCGTAGACGCGTTCGTCTATTAAATCAACAAGCGTTCATATTTTGGTTTATCGCGGTAAGTTCTATGGGTGACCGTCAAGAGCAAACCCACCGCCGAGGTGCGCCGCGGGCGGCGGCCGGGAGCGAGTACGACGCGGCAGGCCATCCTCGACTCGGCCCGGGCCCGGTTCGCCTCTGAGGGTTTCGCTGCGACGACGATCAGGCGGGTTGCGGCCGATGCAGGGGTCAACCCGTCATTGGTTATGCAGTTCTTCAACTCCAAGGAAGAACTGTTCGCCGCGGTCATGTCGATCTCACCAACATCGTTGGCGCGCATCAGCACTGTCTTCCAGGGCCCGGACGAGCGCCTGGGCGAACGCGTGGTTCGCGCTCATCTCGATGTGTGGGAAGGAACGCCGGAAGACTCGGAGCCGATGATGGCGATGCTGCGCGGCGCCATCGCCAACGAGCAGGCGGGCGCACAACTGCGGGAGTTCATCCAGGCCCGGCTTCTCGACGCGATGGGAGCGGGACGCGGCAACGCTCCCGACGCGGCTCTGCGCGCAGGGTTGGCGGCGTCGATGCTGGTCGGCGTTGTCGTGGGCCGACGACTTGTCGGCGTTCCCATCCTCGCGGACGCAGACACCGACACGCTCGTGGCGATCGTCGGCCCGGCTATCCAGAGCGTGCTGGCCTAGCCGCCGCACCAGGTGTGCAACAGCGCCGCGGTTTCGGTCGCGGCGTGCAGCGTTTGGGTGGTGCCATAGCTGAGCGCGTCGCGGGCCTCGGCGATGCGCCCGCGCGCCTGATCGAGAAGGGCGGAGCCGATGCAGTCCGGCTGATCCGGCAACGGTGGTGGTGGCGGCCGACTGATCGACGCTTCGAACGCTGACGCGTCGTTGGGCACCGCCGGCTGATCAAGGAATGGCGCGGCAACCATCTCGTCCGTGGCCCGGATCTTGATCGCGCATCTGCGGTATTCCTCGGCGACCCAGCCGATCACGTCTGAGGCGGTCCGGAATCGGCCCTTGTCATCATCGGTGATTCCTTCGGAGCGGCCGAATTTGGCGAAATACCCGAACTGCTTCGCGACACTGCCGAGACACTCAGCGGCAAGCTCCAGCCGAAGGGCGTCGAGCTCCGGAGTCACCGACATGACCGTGTCTTAGCCGCTGTTGCGCAGCGCGCTCGCAAGCCCGTTCATCGTCAGCAGGATCCCGCGTTGCACCAGCTCGTCGTCGTCGCCGGAGCGGTAGCGGCGCAGCAACTCGACCTGAAGATGATTCAGTGGCTCCAGATACGGGAATCGGTTGAACACCGAGCGTGCCAGCGACGGGTTGTCGGCGAGCAGGTTGTCCTGACCGGTGATCAGCTTGTGCGCGTTGATACTTCGCTGGTGTTCGGCTGCGATCTTGTCGAAGACCCGTCGCCGCAGCGACTCGTCTCCGACTAGTTCGGCGTAGCGGGCGGCCAGGCCCAGATCGGTCTTGGCGAGCACCTGCGCCATGTTCGACAGCACGGTCTGGAAGAACGGCCACTTCTGGTAGAGGTCACGCAGCAGTTCGATACGTCCCTCGTCCTCGCCGATCCAGCTTTCGACGGCCGAGCCGGTTCCGTACCAACCCGGCAGCATCACCCGCGATTGGCTCCAGGCCATCACCCAGGGGATGGCGCGCAAGTCAGAAATCGACGACGTCGGTTTGCGCGACGTCGGCCGGCTTCCGACATTGAGCGACCCGATTTCGCTGACCGGGGTGGATTGCAGGAAGTATTCGACGAAACCTTCTGTCTCGTGGACTAATTCGGAGTATGCGGTCTGCGCCCGGTCGGCCAGCTCGTCGAGAATCTCGTAAGCCGGGCCTGCGGCCTCGCCCAGCCCTTCGACGTCGAGCAGGGTCGACTCCAGCGTCGCCGCCAGCAAGGTCTCCAAGTTGCGTTGGGCGATGATCGGCTCAGCGTATTTCGCGGCGATCACCTCACCTTGCTCCGTCAGTCGCAGCGAGCCGTTCACCGCGCCCGGTGGTTGGGCCAGGATGGCCTGATAGCTCGGCCCGCCGCCACGGCCGACCGTGCCGCCGCGACCGTGGAAGAGCCGCAACCGAATACCGGTTTTGCGTGCTGACTCGACGAGGTCGAGCTCGGCTCGGTAGAGCGCCCAGTTGGCGGTCAGGTAGCCGCCGTCCTTGTTGGAGTCGGAATAGCCGAGCATGACCTCCTGGCTGTCGCTGCGAGCTCGCACCAAGCTTCGGTAGACCGGGAGATCAAGTGCTGCTTCAAGAATCGACGCACCGCGATGTAGGTCGTCGATCGTCTCGAACAGCGGGACGATGCCAACCGGGCAGTACGGCTCGTCGGCGGAGGCGTCGATCAGACCTGATTCTTTGAGAAGAATGCCCGCTTCGAGAAGATCAGAGACTGAACGACACATCGAGATGATGTAGTTGGGCACCGCGGGGGGACCGTAGATGTCGACCGCACGGGCAGCGGCCGAGATGATCGCGAGTTCTTTGCGAGCCAGATCGGACAGCTGTTCGCGATCGCCGATCAGTGGCCGTCGGGTGCTGAGCTCCTCAGCCAGGATGTTGACGCGTTCGTCTTCGCTCAGCGAACAGTAGTCGGGATGCACTCCGGCCCAGGCGAGTAACTCGGCGACCACTTCCTCGTGGACGTCGGAGTTCTGCCGCATGTCCAGGCCGGACAGGTGAAAACCGAAGACGTCCACGGCTTGTCGCAGATGAGCCAGCCGGTCGTCGGCCAGCAGCGTGCTGCCGTGGGTGCGTAGCGAGGCGTCGACGGTGTCGAGGTCGTCGAGCATCTCCCCCGGTGTCGAGTACGGCGGCAGGCCGAGGTCGAGGAGGTTGTCCGGCTGCTCGTCGAGAATCTGTGCGGCGGTGGCGGTGAGCCTGCCGTGGATGACGCGCAAGGCGCGGCGGTAGGGCTCGTCGCCGCGGGCCGGCTCGTCGCAGTCATCGGCCAGCTTGCTCAGGTCGGCGGTGACGGCGACCAGTCGCGACGACATCGACAATTCCTGCTCAAGCGCGCTCAACTCGGCGGTGTAGTGGCTCAGCGCCGTGTAGGCCGCGCTACCGGTGGCCAGTCGCACCACCTCAGCGGTGACGTTCGGGTTGCCGTCACGATCACCGCCGATCCAGGAGCCCGGCCGCAGCATGGGTTCGGGTAGCAGATTCGCGTCGGGCCAGCGACTGCGCAACGCGTCGCGGAGCTCGGCGTTGACTTTCGGCACCACATCGAAAAACGCTGCCGAGTAATAGCGCAAGCCGACCGCAATCTCGTCGGTGATCTGCAGTCGGGACAGCCGCACCAACGCGGTCTGCCATAACGTCAGCACCTGGCGGCGGAGCTCGGTTTCGATGTCGCTGCCGTCGTCGGTTTTGGTGTGGCCCTGCGCGTGCAGCCGCATCAGTTGGGTGATGCGGTGCTGGGTGTCGAACACAGTGCGGCGGCGGGTTTCGGTTGGATGCGCGGTAATGACCGGCGAGACCAGAGCGCCGGTCAGCGCGTCGGCGATCGTCGCGGAATCCAGGTCCGCGGCGTCCAGCTTCAGGTAGGTGGCGGCGAGAGTGCTGTCCTGAGGTGGATCGCCGGCGTCGACGTGAATAGCGCGGCGACGTTCGCGGTGGATGTCTTCGGCGACGTTGGCCAGCAGCGCGAAATGGCTGAAGGCCCGGATCACCGGGACCGCTTGGCGGACATCGATGTCGGCGAACATCTCCGCGACCTCGGTGCGCTCGATCTCCGAGCGGCGGACCCGGAACGACGCCCGCCGGGCCCGCTCCACGAGATCGAAGACTTCGTCGCCGTTCTGCTCGCGCACGGTGTCGCCCAGAATCGTTCCCAGTAGCCGGATGTCGTCGCGCATCGGCTCGGTGGCCTCGCGCCCTATCCGGGTGCGCTGTACCGCGCCGAAGGGCTCGAGCGAGTCGGGTGCGTCAGCCATACACCCAGTATCAGGGTCGTTGGCCGTCTTCGCCTTACGTGGGCTCAGGCGTTGTATTTGATGCGCAGCGCCGTGCCGACGATCGCGACCAGCCAGATGCCGACGACGAACAACGTCAGTCGGTCGAGGTTCTTCTCCACCACCGTCGACCCGGACAGGCTGGACTGCACGCCACCACCGAACAGTGTCGACAGACCGCCACCCTTGGCGCGGTGCAACAGCACCAGGAGGACCACCAGGACGCTGGTGACCACCAGGGTGATCTGCAGAGCCAATTCCATGGGCGACAGCTTACCGGCCCACGTTGGGCCGGCTCAGACCGACGCCTAGCTAGTCAGCGGACCGAAGTAGGTCTTGTCGGCGGCGTAGTCGATGTACACGGCGTGGTTCAGGAACGGAATGACGCCACGGCGCGAGCTCACGCTACTCGTCGATCGTCAGGGTGTCGTTGGAGTAGTCGATGTAGATCGGGTTGTCCTGGAAGGCCGGGAATCCGCTGTCGATCGAGGTGCCCGACGTCACCGTCGGAGACTCGCCGGCGCCCACGGTGTACGAGTACAGCTCCTTGGAGCCGTCGTAGACAGTGACCACGTCGCCCTGCGCCAAGCTGGAACTGCTGATCGACGACGGGATCGTTCCGTAGACCCCGCCGGAGTCGAGGTCGTCCGAGATCGTGCCGGTCCCGACCGTTCCCGAACTGTTTGTGACGGTTTCGGTCAAGCTGCTGACTGTCGAACCGCTGGCATTCAGGGTGGCGATGGCCGTGCCCGGGTTCGCGTCGAGAATCAACTCTTTATCTGGTACATCGACGGTCACACCGGTGTAGCCCGCGGCCTGGAGTGGGCTCTCACCTGCGGAATGGCTGACGTCGTTGCCGATGCCCAGGATGCCGGTGACGTCGTTACTCGAATCGAAATTCTGGAGGGCGTCATTGCTGAAAAGGCTCGCGAAGTTGCCCGGCTCCCACGAGTACACCTCGACTTCCACCGGCACTGTCGTGTCGACGCCGTTGGCGTAGTCGACAGGTTCGTCGTAGGTGAAGTAGACGTAATCCACCCCGCCGCTGTAGCCGCTCTCGCCGATATGAGTTGGGAACCCCAGAGTTTCGAGGGCCTGGAGTGGCGAGGTCAAATTCAGGTCGGTGTCCGGGATGACGAGACCGCTGGATCCGCTGTCGACGAGCACTGTCGTTCCCACTCCGTCAACCGTGGTGCTCACGGTCGGCTCGGTACCCTCCGCGATGGAGATCGGAATACTAGTGCCCGCCGTGGCGAGATCAGTCGTCGAGTCGGTGGTCGACGCCGCTGCTGCTGCAGCGGGCTCCGCGACCGCCGGAAGCGCGAGGTCCGAGCCCAGGCTGCTGAGCAGGCTGTCAGTCCAGCTGGTGATGTCCAATGCGGCCGCGGGGTCGACGGCGGAGACTGCGTCGGTAAATGACGTCAGCAATGGCTGGATGAGCGGGTCGAGCAGGTCCTCGAAGTCGGCCTTGGCGGGCGCCGCCGAACCGGTCGCCATCGCCGCTGCAGCGACGAAAGCGCTTACCGCACCGCCCATGACGACGCCGCAGCGGCGCACCTGAACGTTGCGTGAGTTCTTGACGCTCGTCCGACCTGCCATTCATTGCCTCCCCGCAGGCGTTCTAAGAGTCCGGTATCAGCACACCCTGAAAAACCTGTGCTTCTGTTATGCCCCGCTCAGCCAACCGTCATGTTGACATGCGCGCAACCGCTACGGCCGAATGCAGTTGACATCACAGCCAGCGAGGTGACCACGCTCAGGTCTACGGCAAGTTGCCCTCAGCTGAAGGCACCCCCGAACCAGCGGCGTCCTAAGACAGCGGGTGGTCGAACGTCATCATGTCGTTGGCGTAGTCGATAAAGATCGGCTCTTGGAAGAATGGCAGCACGCCGCTGTCGATCGAAGTGCCCGATATCGCCGTCGGCAGCTCGCTGAAGCCGTCGGTGTCGGTGCCGACCACGTAGGAGTACAGCTCGGTGCCGCCCTGGCTGCTGTACACCGTGATCGTGCTGCCTTGTGCCGCACCAAGACTCGCCGGTATGGTGCCGTAGACCCCGCCGGAGTCGACGTCGTCGGACACCGCCGAACCCGTGGTCTTGCCGGCCGTCGTCGCGGTTTCGTACAGGGTGCTGATCGGGGCTCCACTGACGGTGCCAATGGCGGTGCCCGGGTTGGCGTCACCGATGATCAGCTCTTTGCCCGGCAGGTCGACAGTCACACCGGTGTAGCCCACAGCCTCCAGCGGGCTCTCGGTCGGCCCCCCGGTGTTCGCGCCGATACCGAGGATGCCGGTGACATCGTTGCTATTGAGGAACTCCTGGAAGTTGCGTATGTCGCTTCCGAATGTCCCGTGCGAGTTCCAGACGATGTCGACGGGGGTGTTGGTGGTGGTCAAATCGCCGTTGCCGTAGTCCACGGTGATGCCGTTGTATTCGCGATACGTGTACTGGACCCCGCCGCTGTAGCCGCTGTGGCCAGCCTTTTCGAGGTGGTCTCCGGCCGCGCGAAGCTCCCTCAGCACTTCGAGATGCGACGTTCCGAGTTCTTGCCACGGGATGACAAGGCCTCCCGATCCGGTATCGACGAGCAACGTGTTGTTGGCCCCGTCGACGGTGGCTTGAATGGTCGGCTCGGTGTTCTCTGCGATGCTGATCGGAATGCTGGCGGTTGTGAGGTCCGGCGTGGCCGCGGTGTCCACAGTCGCTGCGCTGCTCGATGCGGCGGTCGCGGCGTCGAGTGAATCCAGATGAGCGAGCGCGTGGTCAGCCCAGGCCGTCACGTCCATGGCGAATGCGCCGTCCATGCCGGCCAGTGAGTCGGTGACGTGGGTCAGGAGCGGCTGCAGGATCGGGTCGAGCAGGTCCTCGAAATCCGCGTTTGCCGGCGCCGCGCCGACGAACAAACCGGTCGCCATCGCAGCCACGGCCACCGAACCCGCTCGCGTGATCCGCAGCCCGACGCCGCGGGTTGGTTTGCTGGTGCTGTTGCGACCGGCCATCAAAATGCCCTCACCTACTGGATCGAGAAAGGATGTGATGGGCACAACATAACGGAAATGGGTTTCTCTCAGGTTTCGTTTAGCTAAAAACCCAGTCGTCCCGCCGCGGCTCGAGCACGACCTGGCGCATCTGGTCGGCGGTCGAACTACGGCAGCGGTCCGCCGGCGGCGATGGCGGATAGCGTCGCGAACTGCTCGCCGTCGAGGGACGCGCCCCCGACGAGGGCGCCGTCGACGTCGTCCTGCGCGACGATGTCGCCGATGTTCTTGGCGTTCACCGAGCCGCCGTACAGGATCCGGACGCTGTCGGCGATCTTCGGCGACGCCAATGTGCCGAGTTCAGCACGGACCGCTTTGCAGACCTCCTGGGCGTCGGAGGCACTGGCCACCCGGCCGGTGCCGATCGCCCAGACCGGCTCGTAGGCGATGACCACCTTGTCGATCTGCTCGGCGGACAGCCCGGCCAGCGAGCCGCGCAGCTGGTTCTGGCAGTGGCCGACGTGCTCGCCGGCCTCGCGTACTTCCAAGTGCTCGCCGATGCAGACGATTGGCGTCAGGTCGTGCTTGAGCGCCGCAGCAGCCTTCGCGGCCACCAGGGCGTCGTCCTCGTTGTGATACGTCCGCCGCTCGGAGTGGCCGACCACGGCGTAATGGCAACCCAGCTTGGCCAGGAATGCCCCGCTGATCTCACCGGTGTACGCGCCCGAGTCGTGCTGCGACACGTCCTGGGCGCCATAAGTGAGCCGCAGTTTGTCGCCGTCGACCAGGGTCTGCACGCTGCGCAGATCGGTGAACGGCGGAATGACCGCGACGTCGACCTTGTCGAAGTACTTGTCCGGCAACGAGAAAGCGATCTTCTGCACCAGCGCGATGGCCTCGAAATGGTTGAGGTTCATCTTCCAGTTGCCGGCTATCAGCGGCTTGCGGCTCATCGACTTCCTTCGCTCAGGTGCCCAGTACTTTTAAGCCCGGCAGCTCTTTGCCCTCAAGGTATTCCAGCGACGCCCCGCCGCCGGTGGAAATGTGCGAGAAGCCGTCCTCGGGCAGACCCAGCGCACGCACAGCTGCAGCGGAATCACCGCCGCCGACCACACTGAACGCGCCCTTGGTCGTCGCGGCGGCGATCACCTCGGCGACACCCTTGGTGCCTGCGGCGAAAGCCGGGAACTCGAAGACCCCCATCGGGCCGTTCCAGAAGATGGTCTCGGCGTTGCCCAACAGCTTGGTAAACCGGGCGACCGACCCCGGCCCGATGTCCAATCCCATTTTGCCGTCCGGAATCCGTTCGGCGGCAACCACTTCCGGTGTCGCATCGGCGGAGAACTTGTCGCCCACCACGATGTCGACCGGAAGCCGGATGACGTCGGCGTAGGTGTCGAGCAACTGACGGCAGGTCTCGATCATCTCTTCCTGTAGCAGAGATGTGCCCACGGAAAAACCGTTTGCCGCAAGGAATGTGAAGCACATGCCGCCGCCGATCACGATGCTGTCGGCTTTGGTGGCCAGTTGCTCGATGACGCCGAGCTTGTCCGACACCTTCGAACCGCCGAGCACTACCGCATAGGGCCGCTTGGTCGAGCTGGTCAGTCGCTCGAGAACGCTGACCTCCTCGGCGACCAGCGTGCCCGCGTAATGTGGCAGCAGCGTGGCGACGTCGTAGACGGAGGCCTGTTTGCGGTGCACCACACCGAATCCGTCGGACACGAAAGCGCCTGTGGATCCGACCAATTCGGCGAGCTCGCGGGCAAGCGCCAGCCGCTCGGCATCGTCCTTGCTCGTCTCGCGGGGGTCGAAACGGATGTTCTCCAGCAGCAGGACGTCCCCGTCGGTCAGACGCTCGGCACGGGCGCGCGCATCGCGGCCGGTGACGTCGTCGGCCAACTGCACGTCCTTGCCCAGATGCTCACCGAGTGCGGCGGCGACCGGCGCCAACGACAATTTCAGGTCGGGTTCACCCTTGGGCCGTCCCAAATGCGCGGTCACGACGACCTTGGCACCCGCGTCGGCCAGCGCCTTGAGCGTGGGCACTGAGGCGATGATCCGCCCGGGATCGGTGATCGACCCGTCGTCGCTGAGGGGCACGTTCAGGTCGGACCGAACCAGCACGCCTCGACCCGAAACCCCTTGTGCAAGAAGGTCTGACAGATTCGGGATAGCCACGGCTACAGCGACTTGCCGACCAGCGCGACCAGATCCACCAGGCGGTTGGAGTAACCCCACTCGTTGTCGTACCAGGACACGATCTTGGCCTGGTTGTCGATCACCTTGGTCAGTCCGGAATCGAAGATCGAGCTGTGCGGGTCGGTGACGATGTCGCTGGAGACGATCGGGGCGTCGTAGTACTTCAGGATGCCCTTCATCGGACCGTCAGCGGCGGCCTTCATCGCGGCGTTGATCTCGGCGGCGGTGGCCGACTTCTTCAACTCGGCGGTGAGGTCGGTGACCGAGCCGGTTGGGATCGGGACCCGCAACGCGTAGCCGTCCAGCTTGCCCTTGAGCTCCGGCAGCACCAGGCCGATGGCCTTGGCCGCACCCGTCGACGTCGGCACGATGTTCAACGCCGCGGCCCGGGCCCGGCGCAGATCCTTGTGCGGACCGTCCTGCAGGTTCTGGTCCTGGGTGTAGGCGTGGATGGTGGTCATCAGCCCCTTGACGATGCCGAATTCGTCGTTGAGGACCTTGGCCACCGGCCCGAGGCAGTTCGTCGTGCATGACGCGTTGGAGATGATGTTCTGGCTGCCGTCGTACTTGTCGTCGTTGACGCCCAGCACGATGGTGATGTCCTCGTCGGTCGCGGGCGCGGAGATGATCACCTTTTTGGCACCGGCGTCCAAGTGGCCCTTGGCCTTTGCGGCGTTGGTGAAGATTCCGGTGGACTCGACGACGACATCGACACCGAGGTCGCCCCACGGCAACGCCGCCGGACCTTCCTTGACCTCCAGCGCCTTGATCTTGTGGTCGCCGACGACGATGGTGTCATCGCCCTCAAGGCTGACATCGAAGGGCAGCCGGCCCAGGATCGAGTCGAATTTCAGCAGGTGCGCCAGGCTCGCGTTGTCGGTCAGGTCGTTAGCCGCGACCACCTCGATCTCGGTGTCGGTGCCCGCAGCTTGCTGCGCCAGCAGGGCCCGGTAGAAGTTGCGTCCGATGCGACCGAAGCCGTTGATGCCTACCCGGACCGTCACGTGTGTCTCCTTCATCGCCGACGAAATGCTCGCTGCCAGCCTAGTAGCTGCGACTACGTGCCGCGAATCACAGTCGGTCTGCTCGATGCGCTGCCGTTGTGCCTGTTCAGTCGGCTAGGCGTCGTTCCGGCGCGTCGCGTGGACAGGCAACTCGTCGCCGGCCTCCGGCCACGGCTGACGGGCCAGCATGTCCTCGACGGCGACGTAGCCCTCCTCGATCAGCCCGGTCTTCGCATCGACGATGCGGTACCACTGCTTCTGGATATGGATCGGTTGGCCTTCCAGGATGATCACCCGCAGATCGCCCTCGTCGAACTGGCAGCGGCGCTGCACGGCTTCCACCAGTTGTTCGTTGTGCAGGTGCCCTTCGCCGAAGTTCCAGCCGATCAGCGCCCCGGCGACGGTCTCCCCCTCACGCAGCGCGTAGTCCGCCTCGTTGTCCAGCGAACGAGGCAACAGTCCGTTGAGTGCGCGGCCGTGAACGTGCATGGCACGGAAGGCGCGGGCTTTGTCGCTGATGATTTCGGCGGTCCCCCGGTCGTAGAGCCCGGCAATTTGGTTGACGGTCAGCGCTGAGCTTTTCACGACATTGGCCTCGATCTTGTCCTCGACACCGTCGCGGAAGCACCACACGCTGGACGCCCAGTTGCCTGCGTAATAGCGCAACGCGGGTAAGAACGAAATCTGTTGTGGGAACATATTTCCTACGATCGGAACAACGAGCAGCGCTGCTAACAGGATCGCCAGCAGCAGCGGGGAGTTCAGGTCGTAGATGGTGATGCGGCCGTAGTGCCCGAACAGGTAGAACAGCGAGAAGATGAAGAACACATTCCACTCCAACGGGACACCCATCGGCAGGTTGGAAATGATGTTGAGGTGGAAGACCACCATGAAGGCGATCAACGCCCACCGCCACGGGTGATCACCCGCAGCGAATACCAACACCGCCGGCACGATGAGTTCCGCTGTGGTGCCGCCGACGTGGGCCATCATCTTCGGTATCCACGTTGGGCGTAAGTCGTTGACCGGGTCGCGGTAGAGCCTGCGCTTCAACCAATTGAAAGGCCGTCCGCGCAGCAGCGGGTTGTTGCTCGTCATCGCCGCGACGACGTAGGGGAAATGGTGGTTGAGCTTGGAAGTTGCCGCACCCCACCACAGTCCGAGCATGACGATCTTGAATGCCGCGATCTGGTCGGCGAACGGGAAGAAGAACACCAGGAGCTTCAGCCAATAGTGCTCGCCGCGCGCCGCCAAAAAGATCGTCTTGTCGCGCAGCCCCAGCAGCCCTAAGGCAACGATCGTCGGGATCACCCGGACGGGGTCGATCAATCCGACATCGCCTGTCCCGGTGACGGATCCGCCATGGCCGGGCGAGAGCAGCGCCCAGACCGCGGAGCCCAGCACGACCGCGTACAGGCCGACGTCCAGCACCGTGCGGGTGTCTCCGCTGGTGAACGGAACCTCGCGGGGCCACGGTGGAAGGCGAATTGTCTTGGGCCGCAACCAGTACAGAAAGCCGCCGATCGGCGGCCAGAATCGCGCCGTGAGCGGACCCGATCCACAGCCCAGGCCCAGCACCTCGAACAGCAGGGTGAAGATGATGAGCTTCTGGTAGACGATCGGCTGCGTCCACCACACCGCGATCTGTCCCAGCCCGCCCAGGCCCGGTGTCAGTGCGATGACCGCAGCTGCGCCTGCGACATAGGCAGCCATCTTGACGACGTAGAGCAGGTAGATCGCCGATGGCGTTCCGAAACCGTGCTCCACCCAGTGCCTGGTCACCACCTGCAACCTGGTCGAGGCCGGCAGGTCATGCCAGGTCTCGGGGTCAACGTCTGGAAGGTCCGGGGTGATGAATCCCATAACGGCCTCGTTTCAGGTGCGCCACCGTTGGCGAAATCAATGTAGCCGCATCACCGAATTGAGCTTGAAGAACGCTGTGAGTGTGCCTCTGGCGTCAGGCGTCTTCCATCAGGTCTGGAGTGACCGCCGATTCGGTGTCCGGAATGCCGTCGACCTTGGCTTTGCGGTCGGCCATCGATAGTAATCGCCGAATACGGCCGGCCACAGCGTCTTTCGTCATCGGCGGATCGGCCAGCCGGCCCAATTCCTCCAGCGAGGCCTGCCGGTGTTCAACGCGCAGCTTGCCCGCCGCCGACAAATGGTCAGGTACACCGTCGCCGAGAATCTCCAGTGCCCGCTCGACGCGGGCGGCGGCGGCCACCGCGGCGCGAGCCGAGCGACGCAGATTGGCATCGTCGAAATTCGCCAACCGATTGGCGGTCGCGCGGACCTCGCGGCGCATCCGCCGCTCTTCCCAGACCAGCCGGGTGTCCTGGGCGCCCATCCGGGTCAGCAGCGCGCCGATGGCCTCGCCGTCGCGCACCACGACCCGGTCGGCGCCCCGTACCTCACGGGCTTTGGCGCTGATGCCGAGTCGGCGCGCCGCACCGACCAACGCCAGGGCTGCTTCCGGGCCGGGGCAGCTGACTTCGAGCGCCGACGACCGTCCCGGCTCAGTGAGCGAACCGTGCGCCAAGAACGCACCGCGCCAGGCAGCCTCGGCATCGCCTACGCTGCCGCCGACCACCTGTGCGGGCAGGCCGCGTACCGGGCGACCGCGCAGATCGAGCAGACCGGTCTGACGGGCCAGCGCCTCGCCGTCGTTGGCGACCCGCAGCACGTATCGCGTCGTCTTGCGGATTCCGCTGGCGGACAACACATGCACGACAGCGCTGTAGCCGTAGAGGTCGAAGATGTCCTTGCGCAGACGTCGGGCAATGCTGCCGAGGTCCACCTCTGCTTCGACGACCACCCGGCCGGCCACGATGTGCAGCCCGCCGGCGAACCGCAGCAGCGCGGTCACCTCGGCGCGCCTCGCGGTCTGCGAGCTCACCACAAGCCGGCTCAGCTCGTCTTTGACTTCGGCCGTCATCGCCACGCGTCGTCACCCCTTGGTCCGTTGCGACCCGATCCATCTGAGCCGGTCTGCTGACGTTCCCGCTCGATCGCCAGCGCGCCGGTGTCTATCGCCGACAGCGGCCGACCGGTGTCGCGGACACCAACCCCATCCAGCGCCGCCGCCAACTTGCCCGGGTCATGTAAAGGTGTACCAGTCCTGGCCACATCCGCGAACTGAACTTCGGCATGAAGCATGGTGGCTGTACGCCGGAGTTGCTCGCGCTCTCGCTCGCTCGGCACCCGCTCGGCGTCGATGATCACGTCGTGCACGGTGAAGTCCGGCGCGTGCTGGGCGAGCACGTGCAGGTGACGCTCCACCGAGAAACCTGCCGTCTCCCCCGGCTCGGCCATCAGGTTGAGCACCAGCGCACGGCGGGCCGAGGTCGCCTGCAGCGCTGCGGCCAGGCCGGGCACCAATACGTGCGGAATCACGCTGGTGAACCACGACCCGGGCCCGAGCACCACCAGATCGGCGGACATGATCGCGTCGACGGCCTGACGGGTGGCCGGTGGATTGCCAGGCAACAGCCGCACGCGCCGCACCTTGCCCGGGGTGGTGGCAATGGCCACCTGACCGCGGATCTGCCGGAACATCCGCGGGTCGGTTTCCAAGCCGGACACGTCGGCCTCGATCTGCAGCGCGATCGGGCACATGGGCAGCACCCGGCCCCGCACACCCAGGATGCGGCCGACTTCGTCGAGCGCGGCGACCGGATCAGCGAGCACCTCGTTCAGGCCGGCGAGCAGCAGATTGCCGATCGGGTGGCCGGACAATGCGCCATTGCCGCCAAACCGGTGCTGCATGATCGTCGCCCACAACCGGCCTTGCGGACTGTCAGAAGCCAACGCCGCCAACGCCATTCGTAGATCGCCAGGAGGCACCACGTCGAGCTCGCTGCGTAGCCGCCCTGACGATCCGCCGTCGTCAGCGACGGTGACGACGGCGGTGACGTGCGGGGTGAGCCGACGGGCGGCCGACAGCGTCGCATACAAACCGTGTCCGCCACCCAGGGCGACAATGCGTGGGCTCATTCGCGGCCCAGATCCCGGTGCAAGACCCGCACCGACAGCTGCTCGTCGGATTCGAGCAGCCCCGCCAATGCCTCGGCGATGGCGACACTGCGGTGCTTACCGCCGGTGCAGCCGATCGCCACGGTCATATAGCGCTTCCCCTCTCTGGGGTAGCCGTCGATGATGAGGGACAGCAACCGATGGTAAGTCTCCAAAAACTCCGCCGCGCCCGTCTGGCCAAGGACGTAGTCACGAACGGCAGGATGTTGCCCGGTGTGCGGCCGCAAGTCGTCGATCCAGTGCGGATTGGGCAGGAACCGGACATCCATCACCGTGTCGGCGTCCATGGGCAGGCCGTATTTGAAGCCGAAGGATTCCACTGTGACGCTGGTCTGTGCGACGGTCGCGTCGCCGAAAGCCCTTTCGATGCTTTCCCGCAATTCGCGCACCGACAGCGCCGAGGTGTCGATGATCAGGTCGGCGGTCGCGCGAACCGGTGCGAGCATCTCGCGCTCGGCGAAGATGCCCTCGGCGAGCGTCTGCTCCCCCTGCAGCGGGTGGCTGCGGCGATTCTGCTCGTAACGACGGACCAGCATGTCGTTGGACGCTTCCATGAACACCACCCGCGGGGTGATGCCGCGGGTGGCCAGGTCGTAGCGCACCCAGTCCAAATCGCCGGTGAACCCACGAGAACGAACATCCATCACTACGGCCAACTGTGTGATCCGCGAGCCGGCGTCCAGTCCGAAGTCGACCATCCGACTGATCAACGGCGGTGGCAGGTTGTCCGCGACATACCATCCGAGATCCTCGAGCACCTTGGCGGCGGTTCCGCGTCCCGCACCCGACAAGCCGGTAACCAGTACTACCTCGATGCCGGATCCGTTTGAGCCGCTCTGGTTTTCGGTTCCGCCCATTCCCTCGCCCGTCATCCCGATGCCCGCTCAGCGACCCGGTCCTGCGCCTGCTCATCCGATCCCGCGACGCCGTCTTGCAGCGCCTCGAGCACCGCGGTCGCGGTCGCAACCCCGATACCCGGAACGGACGTGATCTCGTCGACCGTAGCCTCTTTGAGGCGAGCCAGTGATCCGAAATGGGTAACCAGAGCCTTACGGCGATGCTCGCCCAGTCCCGGCACCGCATCCAGCGCCGACGCCGTCATTCGTTTCGATCTCTTACTGCGGTGATAGTTGATCGCGAAACGGTGGGCCTCGTCGCGCACGCGCTGCAGCAGGTACAGACCCTCACTGTTGCGCGGCAAGATGATCGGGTCGGGCTCTGACGGCACCCACACCTCCTCCAACCGCTTCGCCAGTCCGATCACCGCGACGTCGGTGACGCCCAGTTCTTCCAGGACCGCGCTCGCGGCGTTGACCTGCGGAGCACCGCCGTCGACGACATACAGGTTGGGCGGATAGGCGAATCGGCGCGACTTTCCTTCCGGTGACAAGACTTTCGGGTCTTCTTTTTGATCCTGCAGATGTCGCACGAAGCGCCGGCGGGTCACCTCGGCGATCGACGCGACGTCGTCAGAACGGCCCTCGCCTGCGGCTTCCCGGATCGCGAAGTGCCGGTAGTCGGATTTACGTGGCAGCCCGTCCTCGAATACCACCAGCGAACCCACCACGTCGGTCCCCTGCACGTGACTGATGTCGACACACTCGATCCGCAGCGGCGCATCGGCCAGACCCAGTGCTTCCTGAATATTCTGCAGCGCAGCAGATCTGGCGGTGAAATCGCCGGCCCGCTTCAGTTTGTGCTGCTGCAGAGCATCTTTGGCGTTGCGCTGGACGGTCTCGGCAAGCGTCCGCTTGTCACCGCGTTGCGGTACCCGCAAGACCACCCGCGAACCGCGCAGCCCCGACAGCCAGGTCGTCAACTCCTCGGCGTTGGGAGGCAGGCACGGCACCAGAACTTCGCGGGGCACCGGGTTGGCGGATTCGTCGGCGGAGCCGCCGAGTTCAGCCTGATCACCGTAGAACTGCGTCAGGAACTGCTCTACCAACTGTGCTTCACCGGAATCGCCTGCCTCCGCTGACTTTTCGACGATCCAGCCGCGCTGGCCGCGAACGCGGCCGCCACGCACATGGAAGACCTGAACCGCCGCTTCCAGGTCGTCGTCGGCAAACGCCATCACGTCGGCGTCAGTGCCGTCACCGAGCACTACCGCCTGCTTCTCCATGGCCCGCTTCAGCGCACCGAGATCGTCGCGTAGTCGTGCCGCTCGCTCGAAATTCAGATCGTCAGACGCCACGTGCATCTGCTGCTCGAGTTCCCGGGCGAACCGGTCGGTCTTGCCGGACAGGAAGTCGCAGAAGTCCATCACGATCTGACGGTGCTGCTCCGCGCTGACCCGGCCGACGCACGGCGCCGAGCACTTGTCGATGTATCCGAGCAGGCACGGACGGTCGATTTGGTTGTGCCGCTTAAACACTCCAGCCGAACAGGTGCGTGCCGGGAATACGCGGGTGAGCAGATCCAGGGTCTCCCTGATCGCCCAGGCGTGCGAGTACGGGCCGAAGTACCGTACTCCCTTACGCCGCGGGCCGCGATAAACCATCAACCGGGGAAATTCCTCGTTGAGGGTGACCGCGAGCACCGGGTAGGACTTGTCGTCGCGATAACGGACGTTGAACCGCGGGTCGAATTCTTTGATCCAGTTGTATTCCAGCTGCAGCGCTTCGACCTCGGTGTTGACCACCGTCCACTCGACCTTGGCGGCGGTGGTCACCATCTGCCGGGTACGTGGATGCAAGCTCGAGATGTCGGCGAAATACGACGTCAACCGGCTGCGCAGGCTCTTGGCCTTGCCGACGTAGATCACCCGTCCGTGCGGATCCCGGAAGCGGTAAACGCCAGGCTCGACCGGGATGGACCCAGGCGCCGGGCGATAAGTTGCGGGATCGGGCACGGTTTCCAGGCTAGTCCGTGGGTTCGACAGCGGGACGCGCGTTCAGTGCGTCGACAGGTCCGGCCGGTATCGGCTCATCAGGTTCCGCACTGTGTCCATGGCGTCGACCGCACGCTCTTTGTCGACGGACTGGATCGCCATCAGCGGGATGTACTCGTCGTCGGGCAAATCGATTCGCGCCCAGCGTGCGCCGACGGGGAACGACACACCGACGATGTCCGACCACGGCACCAGGCGATCGCTGAGCACATTGCGCACGGACAGGCCTGCAGCGCCGACCCGCAGCCGTGGCCGGGCGAACAGCAGCACCAGTCCGGCGAGGACGACGCCGAGCCCCGCCATCGCCACCTGGTCCGAGGTCTGGAAGATCACGCCGGTGGCTCCGATCTTGAGCAACAGGCCGATGATGATGTGCGCTGCGACGAGGACGATCGCAGCGGCGTACGCGAAGTAGGGCGTCAGGCGGGGCCGCATTTGCGCGTCCCACTCGCTCTCGGTCTTCACAGTCACGACGTCGCGCGCAGATCCCGGAGGGTCAGCGCGGTGCTGAGCGCGGCCGCCGTCGCCTGAGCGCCGTTGTCCTCCGCCGATCCGGGCAGGCCGGCGCGATCGAGCGCCTGCTGCTCGTTGTTAGTGGTGAGCACACCGTTGGCGACCGGCGTCGACTCGTCCAGCGAGACCCGGGTCAGGCCCTGCGTGACGGCGTCACAGACGTAGTCGAAATGCGGTGTCTGACCGCGGATTACCACTCCGAGCGCGACGACCGCGTCGTGGCTGCGGGCCACTGCCTGCGACACGACCGGGATCTCGATGGCGCCGCGGACCCGCACTACAGTCGGATCTTTGACGCCCCATTCGTCGGCGATCCGGCGGGCACCGGCCAGCAATGCGTCACAGATCTTTTCGTGCCAGGTGCTCACCACGATGGCCAGGGTGAGGGTGGAGGCGTCTACTGGTGCGATGTCGGGAACGCCGGCACCACTCACTGGTGCCGCTCCTCAGCATTGCTGCGCGCTGCATCGTCGCCGGCGGTCACAAAGCTCCCCCGAATTCGCCTGGCAGATGGATGGATTCGTGATAATCGTCCAGCCCGACCAGGTCATGACCCATCCGGTCGCGTTTAGTCATCAGGTACCGGATGTTCTCGGCGTTGGCCCGGACCGGCAGCGGCACCCGCTCGATGATGTGCAGGCCGTATCCGTCCAACCCGACCCGCTTGGCGGGGTTGTTGGTCAGCAGTCGCATAGAGCGAACACCCAGGTCGACCAGGATCTGCGCACCGGTGCCGTAATCCCGTGCGTCGGCGGGCAATCCGAGCTTGAGGTTGGCGTCGACAGTGTCGTCGCCGGCATCCTGCAACTGATAAGCCTGCAGCTTGTGCATCAGACCGATGCCGCGGCCTTCGTGACCGCGCATGTAGAGCACCACGCCTCGGCCTTCACGCGCGACCATCGCCATCGCGGCGTCCAGTTGCGGTCCGCAGTCGCAGCGACGGGAACCGAACACGTCGCCGGTCAGGCATTCGGAGTGCACGCGGACCAGTACGTCGTCGCCGTCGTAAGTCGGTCCGGCGATCTCGCCGCGGACCAACGCCACGTGCTCGACGTCCTCGTAGATACTGCTGTATCCGACCGCCCGGAATTCGCCGTGCCGCGTCGGGATGCGAGCCTCGGCGATCCGTTCGATGTGTTTCTCGTGCTTGCGGCGGTACTCGATCAGGTCGGCGATGGCGATCAGGGCAAGATCATGTTCGTCAGCGAACACCCGCAGTTCGTCGGTCTGCGCCATCGCACCTTCGTCCTTCTGGCTGACGACTTCGCAGATCGCGCCCGCCGGCGACAGGCCGGCCATTCTGGCCAGGTCCACTGCGGCCTCGGTGTGGCCGGGCCGCCGCAGGACGCCACCGTCCTTGGCGCGCAACGGAACTACGTGCCCGGGGCGGGTGAAATCTTCTGCCACACTGCCCGGGTCAGAGAGCAACTTCATCGTCGTTGCGCGATCTGACGCCGAGATACCAGTTCCCACACCATGCTTCGCGTCAACGGTCACGGTGTATGCGGTCCCGTGCTTGTCCTGGTTGACCGCATACATGGGCAGCAGACCCAGTCGGTCGCAGATGTTTCCGTCCAGCGGCACGCACAGATACCCCGACGTGTACCGCACCATGAACGCGACGAGCTCCGGTGTGGCCTTCTCGGCCGCGAAAATGAGGTCCCCCTCGTTTTCCCGGTCCTCGTCGTCGACGACGACGACGGCCTTACCGGCCGCGATGTCGGCGATCGCGCGCTCGACCGAGTCCAACCTCGTCATCGATGTCACCTCGTCAGAAAAACTCACCTGAAGCCCTCAGATGTTACGTCCAGTATGAACCACCATGTGGCCGTCGTTATTGCCATGTCTTACTGACCGGACGCCCTCACCAGGTTCCCCGCTGGGCGCGACATCGCTGAAGATTTCCACTGGACCCGCATAGCTGACTCATAGGGAGGCTATCTAGCGTTCAGTACGTCGGGGGGCAAGTGTCCACTGCATTCCCAAGTAGACAGGTGAAGCACGATGAAACTCAAGCAACTGATGGCCGGAGCGACCATCGCCGGCGCCCTCGGGGCTGCCGCGTTGGGCGTGGGCGCTGGTGCGGCCAGCGCCGCTCCCGGCCCCGGATCCGGTGGCGGCCACGGCGGCCCGCCGGCAGTCAGCCACGCCGGACCCGCGCCTCATGAACCGGGTGGCGGCGGAGGCCACGGACCGGGTGGACCTGGCGGGCCTGGTGGCCCGGGACCTGGCGGCCCGGGTGGGCCCGGCGGACCTGGTGACCACGGACCTGGCGGCCCCGGTGACCACGGCCTGGCGGGCCCGGTGACCATGGACCTGGCGGCCCCGGCGGACCTGGTGACCACGGACCTGGCGGCCCGGGTGATCACGGACCTGGCGGGCCCGGCAACCACGGACCCGGCGGCCCCGGCGACCACGGACCCGGCGGCCCCGGCGACCACGGACCTGGCGGCCCTGGATTCCACGGCCCCGGCGGACCTGGTGGTCCGTGGCACGGCGACGACCAGCGCGGCTACTTCCACGGCGCCCCGTGGGGCGACGGACCTGCACCTTGGGGTGCTGGCGAGCCGCCGCATCCCAACTGGGGCCGGCCGCTTCCTCCGCCCGGTGGAAGGTGGAACGACGGCCCGATCAACTACTACGGCTATAACGAGAACCCCATGTGGAACCCGGGGTTCAACCAGTGGGGATTCAACTTCTTCGGAGTCTGGATTCCGCTGTAAAGAGTCACCCTCGCGAGACGCCCGCTTCGCCGACCGGCGGAGCGGGCGTTGCTCGTCTTCGACCTAGTTCCGTAAAGACGCAGGCGATCTTCGTCCACTCGTCACGCGCGAAACTACACTGGCCTGCATGGACGATGATGTCCTGCGCCATCGGCGCAGATGGACGGCGGTAGCGACGATGGCTTTAGCTCTGGTGCTGGTCGGCCCGACTCCACTGACGCATGCCGCGCCGGCGCCGCCGCCCCAGCCGCCTGTCCCGGCTATCGACGGACAAGAAGCTCACGATCGCCACCATCTGGCACCTCCTCCGCCGGCGCCAGCGCCGGCGCCCCCAGGTGCGACGTCCTAAGCCTTCATCAGGCGCTCGACGTACTTTGCAATTAGCGGCGACCGTACGTTGTGCCTGAACTGCTAAAACGCCGGTCGTCTGTCAACGCTGTGGTGTGAAATATGTTTGACCGCGTTACCTCTCTCCACACCGGAGAAAGGGCGCCCCCTTCGATCCAAAGAAAGTGCGAGTCCTACACCTTTGGACGGGTTTTTCCGCTGAGCCGGCAAGACCGCGGCAGCGAGGGCCAGGTCAAAGGTCCTTTAAACGCTGTTCTCATGGGAGGCATCCCGGTCCGCTCAGCGGACCGCGCTCTTGGCCAGCCACACCAATTAGGTTCTCAATAACTGTGAAACGCGGTCCGCGTTTCACAGGCAGGCAGGTCCGACAGTCTCATTTACCGGAGGCCATAAATGACCGTGACCGCGTACTGGCAGAATCAAGGGGGCCCCGGCATCACCCTGAGTAACAACAGTCCAGCAGTTGCCGTCCGAATGCGCCTGCCGAACACAGGGAAGTTCGTAATATGGGGCAAAGTCACCGTCATAAACACCAACGGAACGCCGGCTGACGTGAGCGTGTCGATGACCACGCTCGACGGCGCTACGACCTTGGACAGCACGACGTTTCAAATTGGCTCGAGTTACGGCATCACTGTGCCACTGCAAAGCACCCTCGACCTGAGCCAACCCACCGCAGATGCGATTGTTGACATTCGTTGCGAGCTGGGTGTCGTCACGGTAAACAGCGCTGTGATAGGCGGGATGGAGTCAGCTTCGCTGATCGCGATACCGGTCGATGCATTGTCCCAAGCGGCAGCACCGCCACCGAGTTAATGACCTGCGCCGCATAAGCGTCTGGCGGAAGTAGCGGGTGCACGCGGAGTTCGGCTACTACGCACGGCATCGGGAAACCACGTCGGACTTGCCGACGTCTGAACAATTATCGGCCCGCTCTCAATCTCCTGGGGCGGGCCGATCTGTTGGTCAGTAGATGTGGCTAGGACTTAGGGAGTCCCGGGCGGTGGTTGCATTGGTAGTGGGTGACCGCCATGTTGTGATCCCCCGCTTTGCGGGAGGGCTATTTGGCCTGGCGCCGGCGGCTGGTCGGGCGCTGGGCTGACCGGGGACGGCGATGGGTCCAGCGGGACGGCGCTGACCGGTCCGGTACCGAATATGAGTGCTGATATGCCGCCGCTGGCAGCGATGCCCGCCGCCCTGGCGATGCGCTTAACGTTCATAGTGTTTCGTTCCTTTGCGAGTTCTCTCCGCCGACCGGCAACTGCCTCGTGGCCACGCTGGCCGGTTGGATACCCAGTTTGCGGGCGACACTCACCTTTGGGTGTGGCCGTGGCATTTGCTGGGTAGCAGTGTCTGCAGGAGCCGTCAAGCGTGGGGGTCAGCGGCTCTTGGCCCCCCGGTGGTTAACCAAGCAGCTGCCGGGGGTGCTCAGCCGCCTGCGGTGGGCAGGCTCGCCCCGTTCTCTCCTCGGGGCGGGCCGATTCATGTTCAAACTGAGGACGGAACACGACCGCTGACCCCAAACTCATATTCATGCCAAAACCGACCTGTCCGCAATGGCCGCGGCTCTGATCCTGGCCCCACTGTCGCTGATGGGCCCGCTGTCATCGAACGCCCTCTCGTTGTGCGGTAGCGGTAGCTACAACAACGTAAACGGTGACTGCGTGGAATCGCCGGACCACGACCCGGGGACGCACGACAGGGACAACACCAACAGCCACTCCGAACATGGGCCAGGGTCAGGCTCTTGGCACGGCGGAACCGGCGGTAAGTCCGGTAAGTCCGGTAAGTCCGGTAAGTCCGGTAAGTCGAAATAACTCAGGGTTTTATCGGAGCGCGTCCTCGACAGACGGGAATACCGGCAGGATTTCGTCGAGTGCCGTAGCCCGAATTACGCGATTGACCATGGTGCTGTCGCTGGACACCGTGACTGCGATGCCCTTGGTTGCGCCCTCCATCTGGAACCGCACCAGGTTGCTCAGCCCGTGGCTGCAGAAGAACGTCACCGCGCTCAGGTCGATGTGCCGCTGACGAAGTTCCTTACTTGTACTCCGCCTCAGCCTGTTTGCACAGGTCACATCGGCATCCGGCCTTGTAAGCCCTACGCAGACCGTGCATATCAGAGCGCTGTGCTTACTTGTTATCTTCGACCTCTTCGGCGTTTCCGCTGTTCAAAGAAGTCTCATGAGAGAGCAACCGCTCAACATATTTTGCAATCACGTCGACCTCAAGGTTGACCGATGTCCCCGGCGCCGCTTTGCCCAAAGTGGTCAGCTCCAGCGTGGTGGGGATCAACGACACCTCAAACCAGTCGTCTCCGAGACCGGAGACCGTGAGCGAGATGCCGTCGACGGTGATGGATCCCTTCTCGACGACGTAGCGGCCTAATTCGACCGGCATGCCGATCCGGATCACTTCCCAGTTCTCGGCGGGCGAGCGGGTCAGGATCTGTCCGGTGCCGTCGACGTGTCCCTGCACGATGTGCCCACCCAGGCGACTGTTGATCGCCGCGGCCCGCTCGAGGTTCACCGCGCTGCCTGCGACCAGCCGGCCCAGGCTGGATCGGCTCAGCGTCTCGCCCATCACGTCGGCGGTGAACTGGCCTCCCGGCAACAGTTTGACGACCGTCAGGCACACGCCGTTGACAGCGATCGAGTCGCCATGCCCGGCGTCGGCGGTCACTACTGGGCCTTGAATGGTGAAGCGAGCGGAATCGCCCAGGTCGTCTTTGTCGACGACCTCGCCTAATTCCTCGACGATGCCGGTGAACACACGCTCAGGCTAATGACTCCCACTCCCGTGCGCGATGCCGCCTTCACCTTGTGCTTCGTGGTCGGGTCAAGCGGACCCTCTACGATGCACACTATGCAGACGTCGCGCCCAATCAGGCCTATCCTCGCCGTTCTCGCCTTCCTCTCGATCGCCGCCGCTCTGGTCAGCGGCTGCTCATCGTCTTCCAAGCAATCCGGCGGTGCGCTCCCGAATGCGGCGACCTTGGTCAAGGAATCCGCTCAGACCACCACGAACGTCAAGAGCGTGCACCTGGCACTGACGGTGAACGGCAAGATCAAGCATCTGCCGATCAAGACCCTGACCGGCGATCTGACCACCACTCCGGCCACCGCCGCCCAGGGCAACGCCAACATCACGTTCGGCGGCTCGGACATCGACGCCCAGTTCGTGGTCGACAGCGGAAACCTGTACGCGACGCTCAGCCCCGGTCAGTGGGAAAACTTCGGCCCGGCGGCGGCGATCTACGACCCGTCGTCGATCCTCAACCCGGGCACCGGCCTGGCCAACGTCTTGACGAACCTCAGCAACCCGAAATCTGAGTCGCGGGAGACGATCAACGGACAAAGCACCATCAAGATCACCGGAACCACGTCGGCGGACGCGGTGAATGGCCTTGCCCCGCAGATGAAGGCAACGCAGCCGGCGAACACCACCGCATGGGTCGAGGAGAACGGTGACCACCAGCTGGTGCAGGTTCAGCTCGAGCAGACCCCGGGCAACTCGGTGCAGATGGCGTTGTCCAACTGGAACGCACCGGTTCAGGTCACCAAGCCCCCGGTGGCCTGATGGCGACGCCGCACGCCGGGCGCGGAATCGCGATCAGCGCCGGCAGCCTTGCCGTACTGCTTGGTGCCCTCGACACCTATGTCGTGGTCACCATCATGCGCGACATCATCAGCACCATCGGCATCCCGATCAACCACCTGCAGCGCATCACCCCGATCATCACCTGGTATCTGCTGGGTTACATCGCGGCGATGCCACTGCTGGGCAGGGCTTCTGACCGATTCGGTCGCAAGCTGCTGCTGCAGGTCAGCCTCGCCACCTTCCTGGCCGGGTCGGTGATCACGGCGCTATCCACCAATCTGGACGTGCTGGTGGTCGGCCGCACCATCCAGGGCATCGCCAGCGGCGCACTGCTGCCAGTGACGCTCGCGCTGGGCGCCGACCTCTGGGCTCAGCGCAACCGGGCCGGAGTCCTCGGCGGCATCGGTGCCGCGCAGGAACTGGGCAGCGTGCTCGGTCCGCTGTACGGAATCTTCATCGTCTGGCTGACGAGCCGCTGGCAGGACGTGTTCTGGATCAACGTGCCGCTGGCGCTGGCGGCGATGGTGATGATCCAGTTCAGCCTGCCGTCGCGAGACCGCAGCGCAGAGCCGGAGAAAATCGACGTGATCGGTGGATTGCTACTGGCGATCACCCTCGGTCTGGCGGTCATCGGTCTATACAACGCCAACCCCGACGGGAAGCACGCGCTGCCGAGCTACGGCCCACCGCTGATCGTCGCGTCTGTCGTCGCCGCAGTGATTTTCTTTGTCTGGGAACGTTTCTCGCGCACCAAGTTGATCGAGCCCACCGGGGTGCACTTCCGGCCGTTCCTGTCCGCACTGGGTTCGTCGCTGTGCGCCGGTGCGGCGTTGATGGTGACGTTGGTCGATGTCGAACTCTTCGCCCAGGGCGTGCTCGGCAAGGACCAGGACCACGCCGCGATCATGCTGCTGTGGTTCCTGGCGGCGCTGCCGATCGGCGCGTTGCTCGGCGGCTGGATCGCCACCAAGATCGGCGACCGGACAGTGGCCTTCGTGGGGCTGCTGATCGCCGCCGGCGGCTATTTCCTGATCTCGAAGTGGTCGATCGACCTCTTGAGCATGCGCCACAACGTCTTCGGGCTGTTCTCACTCCCGGCGTTGGACACCGACCTGGCAACGGCCGGCATCGGGTTGGGCCTGGTCATCGCTCCGCTGACATCGGCAAGCTTGCGGGTGGTGCCCTCGGCTCAGCACGGCATCGCCTCAGCGGCAGTGGTCGTCGCGCGGATGACCGGCATGCTGATCGGGGTCGCCGCGTTGAGTGCGTGGGGCTTCTACCAGTTGCCCCGGATTGTGGCGAAGCTCGCAACGCAGATCTCGCCCGACGCCAGCCTGGCCGAACGTGTTCTGCATCAGGCGACGATGTATCGCCAGGGATTCGCCGAGATGTATGGCGGCATCTTCACCGCGACGGTCGTCATCTGCCTGGTGGGTGCGGTGCTGGGTCTGCTGATCGGCAGCAGGAGCGTGCATGCCGAGGAGCCCGAACTGCTCGAGGAGCAATCGGTCGGCCCCCGGGTTTAGACCGCTCAATCCGACTTCACCATCGTGATCGCGTGGATCCAGTCAGCGTTGGACGAGACGTAGAAGGCGATCTCGCCAGACGGGATCTGGATCACCAGGTGCGACCGAGCGCCCCGCACAGACGACTTGAAGACTCTTGATTCGCGGGCGCCGATGATCTCGGCGCAGGGAATCTCGATGACTCTTCCGGTGATCGTCATGAAGATCAGGCGGCGACCGGTCAGCGCGATCGTCCCGTTGTTGTTGACGCCCGGATAACCCGGGGCCGTAGCGCCGCGATAGATGCCCTTCTCGGGCGGGCGCAGCACCATCTCGGACTCGATGGCCGCGGCGAGTTCCGCGGTGGCGGCACGCGACTTGCGGCGCCACCACACGATGATCGGGACCCAGATCAGCGCCTGCAGCGCCGCGATGCCGAACACGATCACGGCAATGATTTCCGCAATGCGCCAGGCGTTGTGCACGTCGTCCTCCGGTCGGCGGGTCCGCTCAGTATGCGGTCATGGCCGAATATCTGTTGTCTGGTCGGATAGCGGAGGACAATAGCGCCGTGACTCGAGGCGATGAAGTGTCACCGCGACCCGCGGGCGGCGCGACCGGGGGCATCCTGGTCGCGGCCTTCGGCTTCGCCACCTACGGCGTCTTCCTTCTCGTCTTCCTCTACATGATCGGGTTTGTCGCCGACGCCGACTTCACCGTCGGCGGCGTCAGAGTCGTCGGCAAGAGCATCGATCGCGGCGGTGGCGATGGCGCCCTCACAGTCGCCGCGGTCGTCATCGACGTCGCACTAGTTGCGCTGTTCGGTATGCAGCACAGCGTCATGGCGCGGCCGCTATTTAAACGCTGGTGGACTCGCATCATCCCGCCCAGCGCAGAGCGATCCACCTACGTCCTTGCCACCAACGTCTGTCTCATCATTCTCGTCGTCGCTTGGCGCCCGCTCACCACCGACATCTGGCACGTGACGGCGCAGCCTTGGCGAGCCGCGCTTTTCGTGATCAGCATCGCCGGCTGGCTCATGGTGCTGATCAGCACGTTCCTGATCGATCACTTCGACCTGTTCGGGCTGCGTCAGGTGTTCGCGCGACTCAAGGGCGGGCGCGCTGCCGAGCATGAGTTCACGACACCCCTCTTCTACCGACTGGTCAGGCATCCGATCTACACGGGCTTTCTCATCGCCTTCTGGGCCGCGCCCACAATGACGTTGGGACACTTACTCTTTGCTGCCGTGATGGCCGGATACATCCTGCTGGCAGTTCAATTCGAGGAACGCGACCTCATCGGCATCTTCGGGGACCGGTACCGCGATTATCGTCGCCGCGTACCGATGCTCATCCCGGGCCTGGGCGGTCGCTCCTGAGCGAGCCGGACGGCGGCTCGCGCGGCACCAAGCTCAGCACCACATCGGGGCCGACCGGCTCGATGCCGTCGTAACGCCAGCGCAGCGCCCGGGCAATGTTCGGCACCCCGACGTCGTCGACCGCGACGATCGGACCGCCCAGCAGAATCGGCGCGATGTAAGCCAGGATGCGGTCGATTGCCCCCGCCCGCAGGAAGGCACCGGCCAACGTGGGCCCGCCTTCGAGCAGGACATCGGTGCGATCCGACAGCGCCTGAAGCACCTCCGCCGGCTCGCGCGTCCGAATCACCATGGTCCGCGAATCGTCGTTGAGAACCTTTGCTTCCGAGGGTATTTCGCGCTTGCCCACCACCACTCGCAAGGGTTGGCGTTCGGCGAGACTGCCGTCGGCCAGCCGGGCGGTCAGGGTCGGGTCGTCGGCGAGAACGGTGCCGGTCCCCACCACGATCGCGTCGGCGGTCGCCCGGCGCCGGTGCACGTCGGCGCGCGCGGCCTCGCTGGTGATCCACTGGCTGGAACCGTCAGCGGCGGCGCTCCGCCCGTCGATGCTGGCGGCATACTTCCATGTCACGTGCGGCAAGCCGGTGCGCTGTTTGTGCAGCCATTCGCGCAGCGGTCCGGTCACAACCAGATCGGTGTGCACATCGCCGACGACGCGCACACCGGCGGCCGCCAGCCGAGCCGCACCGCCGGCCGCGGTCGGGTTGGGGTCGGCCACGGCGTAGACCACCGTCGCGACGCCGGCCTCGAGCATCGCGTCGACGCAGGGCGGGGTCTTGCCATGGTGATTGCAGGGTTCCAACGTGACAACGGCCGTGCCGCCCTCGGCGAGCCGACCCGCCCGGCGCAATGCGACAACCTCGGCGTGCGCGCTGCCCGTCCGCTGCGTTCCGCCGACGCCCACGACGCTGCCGTCGCGATCCAGGATGACGGCGCCGACCGGCGGGTTCGGATAAGTCTTCCCTTTGACCAGTTCGGCCTGCTCGACGGCCAGTTGCATGGCGGCGTCGTAGCTGACGGCCGGGTCGGTCACAGGCGCAGGTGCGGCGACACGGCACCGGCCTGCCGCCGCAGTTTCTCGACGGCCGCCGCCGGGTCGTCAGCGCCATAGACGGCCGAACCGGCGACGAAGCAATCGACACCGGCCTCGGCGGCTTGTTCGATTGTGTCGGCGTTGATGCCGCCGTCGATTTCAACCAGGATCGTCAACTCGCCGGAGTCGACCAGTTTGCGTACCGCGCGGACTTTGCTCAGCACCTCCGCAATGAACTTCTGGCCGCCGAAACCGGGCTCGACCGACATGACCAGGAATGTGTCGAAGTCCTTCAGGATGTCCAGGTAGGGCTCCAGTGGCGTGCCGGGCTTGATGCTCAGCCCGGCTTTCGCGCCGGCGGCACGGATGTCGCGGGCCACGCTCACCGGATTGTCGGTTGCCTCGGCGTGGAAGGTGACGTTGTAGGCGCCGGCCTCGGCGTACGGCGGCGCCCAGCGGTCGGGGTTGTCGATCATCAGGTGGCAGTCCATCGGAATGTCGCTGGCGGCCAACAGACTTTCCACCACCGGCAGTCCGAGCGTCAGATTCGGCACGAAATGCGCGTCCATCACGTCGACGTGTAACCAGTCGGCGCCTTCGACCGCGGCGGACGCATCGGCCAGCCGGGCGAAATCAGCGGCCAATATCGACGGCGCGATCAGCGGCCGAGCGGTGTTGCCTGACATGGAGGCCAGCCTAGTCGGGCTGAGTCGGGTGTTACGGGCTAGCCGTCCGACTTGAGCAGCGCCGCGGCGAACATGGCGTCGGTGCCGTGTCGGTGCGGCCAGAGCTGAACGTAAGGACCGTCACCCAGATCGGAGACGGGGTCGAACAACGGACGAGTATCCAACGCGGACACCGGATAACGACGCAACGCGTCGGCGACCACCCCGACCGTCTCGGCCAGATGCGGCGAGCAGGTGGCATACAGAATGACTCCACCCGGCCGCGTCAGTGCGATCGCGGAGGCCAGCAATTCGCGTTGCAGCCGGGTCAGCGCCGGAATATCGGCGGGCTGCCGCCGCCAGCGCGAATCCGGCCTGCGCCGCAAAGCACCCAGACCAGTGCACGGGGCGTCGACCAGGACCCGGTCGAAGCCCGGCTCCAGACCGCTCTGCCGGCCGTCGACCCGCACCACATCGACCGGCAGGCCTACGGTGTTCTCGACGACCAGATCGGCGCGGTGCTCGGCCGGTTCCACTGCGGTCACCCGCGCCCCCGAACCCACGCCGAGCGCGGCCAACAACGCGGTCTTGCCACCCGGTCCGGCGCACAGGTCCAGCCATCGGCCCGCGTCGTCGGTGACCGAAGCCAGGGTGAGCGCGCGAGCGACCAACTGGCTGCCCTCGTCTTGCACCAGGGCCTGCCCGTCGCGCACCGCGCCGATCTGCGCGGGGTCGCCGGAGGGCAAGTACACGGCATACGGCGAATAGCGCCCGACGCTGCCGTTCACCGCGCCGGCCAATTCCTCGGCGGTCAGCACGCCGGGCCTGGCGGCCAGATGCACCTGCGGCCGCTCGTCGTCGCCGGCCAGCGCGGCGTCGAGTTCGCCGGCTGACGCTGCGAGCGAGTCGACGAATGACTGAGCGATCCAGCGCGGGTGGGCATGCACGAACGCGGCGTGACCGATCGGGTCGGTTGATCGATCCGGCGCCAGCTCGTCGACCCAGGACTGCTCGTCGCGAGTACTGATGGTCCGCAAAACCCCGTTGACGAATCCCGCACGCGCCGAGTCGAATTCAAGTCCGGCCTGCTCGACGGTGGTCGAGACGGCGGCGTGCGCGTCGACGCGGGTGCGCAGGAGTTGATAGGTCCCGAGCCGCAGCAGGTCGAGCAACACCGGGTCGATGGTCTCCGGCGACCGGTTCGCGGCGGAACCGATGACCGCGTCCAGCAGACCGCGGATTCGACAGCTGCCGTAGGTGAGCTCAGTGGCGAACGCGGCGTCCCGACCGTGGATATTCCTTCCGCGCAACAGCCCTGGCAACAGCAGATTGGGGTAGGCGTCGCGCTCGCGCACCGCCCGCAGGACATCAAATGCGGCCTGACGGGCTGGATCCATCGGCTTACGCCTCGGCGGTCGCGGCGATCGCTGTACCGGGCGTGCGGCCGATCGGTCACGACGCGGCTTGTCCTGAGGTGGCGTCATGACGCTCGCACCGACGGGTCGAGCCGGGCTCCCCTGGCCCAGTCGACAGCGTTCATCAGCTTCTTCCCCGGCGCCTGGACTTGGCCCAGCCGCACCGTCAGCGAGGCGGTGCCGATCCGCACGCTGCGGCGGTCGACGTGAATATCGCCGGGCGACAGTGGGTTTGGCAGGTTCTGGCCGTCCGTGTCGACGTACACAGGTCCCAGTTTGACCCGCAGGTCGCCGATCAGCGTCCAGGCGCCGGGATTGGGGGTGACGGCGCGAATACGGCGTTCGACGACCTCGGCCGGCAGGTCCCAGCGCACCCGCGCCTCCTCGACGGTGATTTTCGGAGCGACGCTGACCCCGTCGGCGGACTGCGGGACCGGTGTCAGCGCCCCATCGGCGATGCCGTCCAAGGTGGCCGACAGCAGTGTCGCACCCGAAATCGAAAGGCGCTCAAGTAAATCCCCTGCGGTATCGATCGGGCGGACCGCCTCGGTCACCACCCCGTAGACGGGTCCCGAGTCCAAGCCGGATTCGATCTGGAAAGTCGTCGCACCGGTGACGGTATCCCCCGCCGCGATCGCCGCCTGCACTGGAGCCGCCCCGCGCCAGGCGGGCAGCAGTGAAAAGTGCAGATTGACCCAGCCGCGCGCAGGCACCGCCAGCAATCCGTCACGCAATAGCGCACCGAATGCCACCACCGGGCAGCAATCGGGCTGCAGCTCCGAGAGCTCCGCGACGAACCCGTCGCTGTTGGGCCGCGGCGGGCGCAGCACCGGGATCTCGTGCTCGAGGGCCAGCCGGGCCACCGGCGACGGTTGCAGCTTGCCGTGCCGTCCGGAAGCGGCGTCCGGCCGGGTGAGCACCGCGACCACGTCGTGGCGCGGCGAGTCGATAAGACTCCGCAGCGCAGGCAGCGCGGGCTCGGGGGTTCCGGCAAAGACAAGACGCACCGGCACAGTGTAGGAAGTCAGCAAGGGGCAGCGACTTGAGGAGGGCGCGATGACGTTGACCACGATCTCGGGGCTCCCGGCCCACGTGCTGCTTGTACACGCCATGGTGGTGTTGGCTCCGTTGACGGCGCTGCTGGAAATTCTGTGCGCGCTGTGGCCGGCGGCACGGCGGCGCCTGGTGTGGTTGGTGATTGCTTTTGCTGTAGTCACTGCCGCGCTGACACCGATCACCGCGAATGCCGGCGGGTGGCTGTACGAACAAGAGCGCCATCACCGCGAAATCTTGAACACCCATGCCGACCGCGGTAGCGCGATGATCTACTTCTCCATCGCGCTGCTCGTCGTCGCCGTCGCGTTGGCGCTGCTGCACTGGCGGGAAGGTCGAGCAGCCAAACCCAGATTCGTCGTCAGCGTGTTGGTCGCCGGCGTCGCGATCATTGTGGGGGTCGCGTCGATCGTCCAGGTGGTTCGGATCGGCGACTCCGGCGCCCAGTCGGTGTGGGGAAATTGAACTGACCAAATCGGGCAAACCGTAGTCATGTCGGAGTGAATTTGCTCAGGTCATAGATGTCGAGGCTTTTTTCGATATCGGCGACCCTTTCCACCACTCCTTGGAAGCCGGCCGGACCGAACCGCCGGTGCTCTTCGTCTTCGAAGGTTTCTGCGAGCTCGCTAAATTCCTTGGAGGGCAACACATCCCGCAAAGCGGGGAAAACGACCGTGTCTTCGCGCGCCTCGTGCGGCTCATACATCCGGATGAATGCCGACATGTCCTGCACCAACGCTTCTCTCGCAGGTTGATCATGCGCAGCCGCTCCAGCGGTGGCACGGAGCATTCGGTCCGTGAGCACACGGCCCCGCTGGTGCTGAGTACGCAAGACGCTGGTGATATCGGTCAGGCGCCCAGCCTTTTCCAACTTCGGGAAGACATATTGCTCTTCAAGGTGTTCGTGGTAGTCCTCGATGAAACTTCGGATGATGCCTGCACTCTCATTCAGCGCTTGCGATGGATCCGGCTGTTCGGCCTGCAGGCGGCGGATGCCTTCCCGATAGATCAGCAAGATGCGCTTCAGTACGCCATGCTCGCGCATAAGGTCCTCGGGCGGTGTGACTGCCATGTCCTCTGCGTCGTGTGCGCCGGTCTGAGTCGGGCCGGGCTTGGGCGGCGGGCTGCCACATGCCGACAGCGCGATCGCACCGGCTGCTGATATGGACGTTTCGAGAAGGTGACGCCGGCCGACGGCCGGTGGCATCGAGTCTGTCACGGCCACAGCCTAGGCTATTTCTCGTCTTCCGCGATCCGGGGAATCAGGCCGCCGGCCAACACATCTTTGACCTGTCGCGGCGAAAGACGTTGTCGTGCTGTGAAAGACGAATCCTTGGTGACGTTGTCGACCTGCAGGGTGTCCTTGTCGGCCAACGCGTCCCGAGCATCCTTGATGCGCAGCGTGTCGTCCTGATCGATGTTGTCGTAGTCGTCGGGGTCGTCGAACTCGAGCGCCAACACCCCGAAGTTGGCCAGATTCTGCCAATGGATCCGGGCGAACGACTTGGCGATGACGACCTGCAATCCGAGGTGACGCGGTGCGATCGCCGCGTGCTCACGCGAGGAGCCCTGACCGTAGTTCTCGCCGCCAACGATGATGTGACCGGTCTCGTCGGCCTTTTTGGCCCGCTCCGGATACGACTCGTCGATCTGGGTGAAGCTGAACATCGCGAGCTTGGGAATGTTGGACCGGAATGGCAGCGCCCTCGCCCCAGCCGGCGATATCTCGTCTGTGGAGATGTTGTCGCCGACCTTGAGCAGCACCGGCGCCTCGATCTCGTCGGGCAGCGGTGAGAGATCAGGCAGGCTCGACACGTTGGGCCCCTTGACCGGCTCGACCTTCTGCGCCTCCTCGGCATCCAGCGGGGGCACCAGCATCGCGGTGTTCACCGCGGACTGGTGCGGCAGCTCGAGCTTCGGGTAGTCCATCTTGGCCTCGCTCGCCCAGTCCCGTGGATCGGTGATCACACCCGTCAACGCCGATGCGGCAGCGGTTTCCGGCGAGCACAGCCAGACCGAATCTTCTCTGGTGCCCGAGCGACCGGGAAAGTTGCGCGGCATCGTCCGCAGCGAGTTGCGGCCGGTCGCGGGCGCCTGGCCCATGCCGATGCAACCCATGCACCCCGCCTGGTGAATGCGGGCGCCACCGATGACCAGTTCGGTGGTCGCGCCCATCTTCGTCAGGTCGGTCAAGATCTCTCGCGACGTCGGGTTGATCTCGAAGCTGACGCCGGGCACCGTCTGACGGCCGGCGATCATCGCGGCGGCGATCGCGAAATCGCGCAAACCCGGATTGGCGCTCGACCCGATCACCGCCTGCGCGATCTCCTCGCCCGCCACCTCCCGGACCGGCACCACGTTGCCCGGCGACGACGGCTTGGCGATCAACGGTTCGATCTCCGAGAGGTCGATGGTCTCGTCGACGTCGTAGTCGGCGTCGTCGTCGGCCACGAGCTCAACCCAGTCGTCTTCACGATCCTCGGCCCGCAGAAAATCGCGGACCGTCTCGTCACTGGGGAAAACTGTTGTGGTGGCGCCTAATTCGGCGCCCATGTTGGCGATGACGTGGCGGTCCATCGCGGTCAGGCCGGCCAACCCGGGCCCGTAGTATTCGATGATCCGGTTGACGCCGCCCTTTACGTCGTGGCGGCGCAGCATCTCCAGGATCACGTCCTTGGCCGAACACCATTCCGGCAGGTCGCCTTCGAGCTTGACGCCCCAGATTTCGGGCATCCGAATGTGCAGCGGACGCCCGGTGATCGCCAGTGCGACCTCCAGCCCGCCGACGCCGATCGCCAGCATGCCCAACGATCCCGCGGCTGGCGTATGGGAGTCCGAGCCCACCATCGTCTTGCCGGGAATCCCGAACCGCTGCATGTGCGTCGGGTGCGACACCCCGTTACCCGGCTTGGAGAACCACAATCCGAATCGCTGCGAAGCGGTGCGCAGATACTCGTGATCCTCGGCGTTCTTCTCGTCGGTCTGCAGCAGGTTGTGATCGACGTACTGCACGCTGACCTCGGTGCGCGCCTGGTCGAGTCCGAGCGACTCCAATTCCTGCATCACCAGCGTGCCCGTCGCGTCTTGGGTCAGCGTCTGGTCGATGTGGATGGCGATTTCTTCGCCCGGCGTCATCTCGCCGGATTCCAGGTGCGATTCGATCAGTTTGAGCGCGACATTGAGAGGCATAGCGACGTCCTAAGTGACAGAAACTCGACCGACATCCAGGCGTACCCCAAACGGCCAAGAGCCATGCGTCAACATCTGATGGAGCCTCTGATGTCCAGCCGGTTCAGTGGCCGGCATCGAACTCGATGGGCAGGGTCGTCGGGCCGGTGATGCCCATCAGCGGCTTCCACGGGGCGGGGCCACTGCGGCGCGGGTTGGGCATCCGGCGGGTGATGACGGCCAGGGCTTCGGCGAGTTCGGCCCTGGCGAGGTGCGCTCCCAGGCAGTAGTGGATGCCGCCGCCGAACGTGAGCATGGTCGCCGGCCCCTCGCGGGTGATGTCGAGGCGGTCGGGATCGTCATAGACGGCGGGGTCGCGGTTGGCGGCGGCGGTATTGACCATCAGGTGCGTGCCCGCAGGCACCGTGACGCCGTCGAGTTCGACATCCTCGATGGGCTGGCGGATGGTGCCGAAAATGACCGGGTTATAGCGCATTAGCTCCTCGACTGCCTGCGGTGCGAGTTCGGGATGCGCGGCCAGCAGGTCCCATTGCTCAGGGTGATCGCACAGAGCCTGCACGGCAGCGCTCAACTGATTGCGCGTGGTGTCGGTGCCCGCCATCAGCAGGCCCTCCGCGAGCATGACTAGCTCGGCGGCAGTGAGCCGATCCCCGCCATCTTCGGCACGAATCAGCTCAGAGACCAGGTCGTCGGTGAGGCTGCGGCGCCGCCTGGCGATCATGTCCTCGATGTAGGCATCGAGTTCGCCGAAGGCCGTCATGATGACCGGCGTGTCGTTGGCGACGTTCCAGGTCAGCATCTTGAAGATGTCGTCAGCCCAGTCAGAAAACAGTTGCCAGTCCTGACGTGGGGCGCCGAGCAACCCGCTGATGATCACAATCGGATACCGGCGGGCGATGTCGGCGACCACATCGCAGCGCCCCGTGCTGGTCACCGGGTCGACCAGTTCGGTGATGCACTCGACGATCGTGGCCTTCAGTCGTGCGGTTGACCGTGGTGTGAACGCCTTGGAGACGAGCCGACGCAGCCGATTGTGATCGGCGCCGTCCCGACTCAACAGGCCTGCGGTGGCCTTGTCCCAGACCGGGCCGCTGGTGATGCCTTGTGCCGCAAGCGCGATCCCCTTCGGCATGCGAAACCGGGTATCGCGCAGAACAGTCCGGACCAGCTCGTAGCTCAACACTTCCGGTCCGTGCGGGCCCAGCGCGATCGGCCCCTGCAGACGGGCCTGCCGAATGAGCCGGTGCGCCTCTTCGGGACTGTGTGCGTGTTCATAGGCGATGGGCGGCAGGCCGGCATCAAAAACGGTGGGTTTGTTGGTGCCGACGGCGTCGACGGTCATGGTGGCCTCTCCTAGGATTCGACTGAGTCGACTATCCGAGGTTGCGAGAGCAAGACCATCGGTCAGAACGCGTAGATCTGACAATCAGGGGTCGTAGATACGGCTGCGATATACGCGTTTGCGCTGATGTTTTGCGGTACGCGCTTCGCGCATGCTGACTAGCATGAGCGAAATCGATCCACGCGCGGACACGCCCCTGGCGGACTGGAGCGAACTAAGCGTGAGCGGGCTATTACCCACTGGCACCGTGACGTTGCTGTTGGCCGACGTCGAGGGCTCCACCCGGCTGTGGGAGTCGCAACCCGAGCAGATGACCGCAGCCATGGCCCGGATGAATCAGACGGTCTCGGAAACCATCGCCACACATAGTGGCGTGCGTCCCGTCGAGCAAGGTGAGGGCGACAGCTTCGTGGCCGCCTTCGCCCGCGCCTCCGACGCGGTCGCCTGCGCGCTGGCGTTGCAGCGCGCCCCGCTGGCACCGATCCGATTGCGCATCGGGATCCACACCGGCGAAATCCAACTACGCGACGAAGGCAACTACGCCGGCCCGACGATCAACCGCACCGCGCGACTGCGCGACCTGGGCCACGGCGGCCAAACCCTGCTATCGGGCGCCACCGAAGCACTTGTGTTGGACGGGCTTCCCGACGACGTGTGGCTGTCCGACTTGGGCACACACTCGCTACGTGATCTCCCCCGCCCCGAGCGGGCAATGCAGCTGTGCCACCCAGATTTGGTCAACGATTTCCCGCCGCTACGAGTAGCTAAAGCCGTTGTTGCTCAGCGTCTTCCGGTGCAATTAACGAGTTTTGTGGGCCGCCAGAAACAGCTGGCCCAATTACGCGACCTGCTGGCCGAAAGTCGGTTGGTGACCGTGACCGGCGCCGGCGGCGTGGGCAAGACCAGGGTGGCGATACACGTCGCCGCCCAAGTAGACCGCGAGTTCAGCGACGGGATCTGGTACGTGGATCTGGCGCCGATCACCGACCCTGATTTGGTGCCTGTTGCGGCGGCCCGCGCGTTGGGCCTGCCGGACCAGCCCGGCCGCTCCACGATGGACACGATCACCCGGTTTATCGGCCACCGGCAGATCCTGGTGGTCCTGGACAACTGCGAACACCTGCTGGATGCGACCGCCGCGCTGATCGTAGAACTGCTCGAAGCGTGTTCGGGATTGACGCTTTTGGCGACAAGTCGGGAGCCGATCGGCGTCGCTGGTGAGGTGAGTTGGCGGGTGCCATCGCTGTCGCTGGCCGATGAAGCCGTCGAACTGTTCACCGACCGGGCCCGTCATGCTCGAGCGGATTTCGCCGTCACGGACGACAACGCCGCGACCGTGGCGGAGATCTGTCGGCGCCTCGACGGAGTGCCGCTGGCGATCGAATTGGCGGCAGCGCGGGTGCGGGCGCTGTCGCTGGCCGAGATTCTCGGCAGTTTGCATGACCGGTTCCGGCTGTTGACCGGCGGTGCACGCACCGCGGTCCGCCGTCAGCAGACGTTGCGCGCCTCAGTGGACTGGTCACACGCACTGCTGACTGAACCCGAGCGTGTGCTCTTTCGACGGCTGGCCGTATTCATGGGTGGCTTTGACCTCGGCGGAGCCCAAACCGTCTGTGGAGGTGGCGGTGTGGAGCGCTATCAAGTGCTCGATCAACTCGCCTTGCTAGTGGACAAGTCGCTCGTAGTGGCCGACGAAAGTGGCAACCGAACGCGCTACCGGCTGCTGGAGACGGTGCGCCAGTACGGGCTGGAAAAACTTGGCGAGTCCGGCGAGGCCGACATTGTGCGGACGCGCCACCGCGACCACTACACGTCGATGGCCGCGCTGCTTGACGTGCCGTCCGGCGATGACTACGAGCAGCGTCTCGAGCAGGCCGAGGTTGAGATCGACAACCTGCGCGCCGCCTTCGGGTGGAGCCGGGAAAACTCCGATGCCGAGCTGGTGTTGACGCTCGCCTCGTCGCTGCAGCTGCTGTGGCAAGCGCGGGGACGCCTCCGGGAAGGACTGGCCTGGTTCGACGCCGCCCTGGCCGACCTCGACGCGCACTACCATGGGGTGTTGCCCGCTGTGCGGGCACGGGCGCTGGCCGATAGGGCCACCCTCGGCCTCTGGGCGGGCGCAGCCGACAGCCCGGATCAGGCTCAGCAAGCCCTGGCGATCGCCCGCGACGTGGATGACCCGATACTGCTGGTCCGGGCGCTCACCGCGTGCGGCTACATCGCCGCCTACTTCGACGCAGAGTCGGCCCGGGAGTATTTGGCCGAGGCGATCGGCCTGGCCCGGGATTTGGGCGACCGGTGGCGGCTCTGCCAGATCCTCGTCGCGCAAGTCGTCGCGGCTCTCGCAGCACGGGACTCGATCGCGGCACGCGCGGCCGCCGAGGAGGGACGCGATCTCGCCGACGCGATCGGTGACCGGTTCGATGCGCGCCGGTGCCGTTGGTACCTCGCAGTCGCACAGGTATATCAAGGTGATCTGGCCGGAGCCGTCGCAGAATTCACCGCGGTGGCCGACGAGGCCGAGGCGGCTCACGATGAGATCTGGAGGGTGGATAGCGTCGTGGCCCGGGCCTTCGCGCTGGCGTACCAGGGTGACATCGCGGCCGCCCGGGCCACTGCCGACGCGGCCGTCGAGGCCACTGCCGAGCTTGGCGGGCTTAAAGCGGGCGCCGCCTACCACGTGTTGGCTATAGCGGCCCTGGCCGCCGGCGATGCCGCGACGGCGCAAGACGCGACCGAGGCGGCCTGGCCACAGGTGAGTGCTATGACGACGGTGCTGCAGCGAGTCCTCAGTGCGGAGGCCGCGCTCGCGGGCGGGGATCTGGTCGCTGCCCGCCGCTGGGCCGACGACGCCATATCGACAACGACGGGCGCGTTCTGGTCGGATCCGCTGACGACGCGCGCCCGCGTGGCGATCGCACAAGGTGAGCCAGACCAGGCTGAGCGTGACGCCCACGACGCGCTCGCACGTGCCGCCAAGGACGAGGCGTACCTATTCATCCCCGACATCCTGGAATGCCTCGGCATGGTTGCCGGCGAGGCCGGTGGTCACCGGGAAGCGGCGCGGCTGTTCGGTGCGACATATGCCATGCGAGAACGCATCGGCTCCGTCCGGTTCAAGATCTACGACATTGGCTATGACACTTCGGTAGATGCATTGCGAGAAGCCCTGGGCCAGAAGGCCTTTGACGCCGCGTGGGCCGAGGGCGCGGCGTTGTCCACCGACGAAGCGATCGCCTACGCACAGCGAGGCCGTGGTCAACGTAAACGACCCACCAGCGGATGGGCTTCACTCACACCGGCCGAGCTAGACGTCGTACGACTAGTCAGCGAAGGACTGAGCAATAACGACGTGGCCACAAGGCTTTTCGTCTCACCGCGCACCGTGCAAACGCACCTCACCCACGTCTACACCAAACTCAGCCTGACCTCGCGTGTGCAACTGGTCCAGGAAGCGGCGCGGCACACCTCAAGCTGATCTCCGCTGGCTTGACGTCCGCGCGCGGACACGGGCATCGACCGGCTCGGCGGCGACGACGGTGAAGGGTGTGGCCAGTGGGAAGTCGCCCTTGAGCGATTCGATCCGGGCGCCGCGGACGATCGTCGCCAGTGCGAGAGTGGCTTCCAGCATGGCGAAGTGATCGCCGATGCATGACCGCGGTCCGCCGCCGAAAGGCAGGTACTGCCAACGACTTCGGCCCTGCGATCGCTCCGGCAGGAACCGATCCGGATCGAATGTCAGCGGTCGGTCCCACAGTTCCGGATCCCGGTGCATGGTGTAGAAGCTGACCACCGCCATGGTGCCGGCTTCCAGCCGGTAGCCGTCGACGGCCACATCCTTGGTGAGCATGCGGGGCGTTCCGGCGGCGGGCGGGCACAGCCGGAGGGCCTCGTGCAGCACCCGCACGGTGTGACCGAGTCGGGGCACGTCGTCAGGTGTCAGTGGCCGGTCACCGAGAGCGCTGATCTCCTCGAACATTCGGTCTTGGATTTCAGCGTGACGACCAAGCGCCCAAAGTGAGTACGCGAGCGTGGTCGACGTGGTGTCGTGGCCGGCGAGGATGAACAGCACCAACTCGTGGCAGATCTCATCGTCCGAAAGCGGTTGGCCCGTCCGCGGATCGGCTGCGGTGATCAAGGCACGCACAAGTGGCGCATCCCGGTCGGGATCTTTTCGCACCGCGGCGAGGATCTCGGCGGCGAGCCGATGCAGCGTCGTATTGCCCCTACGTGCCCGTCGCTGGCCGGGGGTGGGCACCCATTGCGGCAGATTCACGGGCCGAAGCCCGCGGTCCGCGATCCATGTAAGGCTGGGTCGCAATGCCTCCCCGATGGCATCGGCCCGGGCATCGAGGTCCATGCCGAGCACGGACCGGCCGAGCGCCCGCAAACTAAGGGTGCGGCATTCGCTGTCCAGATCAACTGACGCACCGTCGCGCCAGCCATCGACCACGGACTGCGCGGCCGCGCCCATGTGTCCGGCATAGCGCGAGATGCGCTGCTTGGTGAACATCGGCTGGAGGGTTCGGCGCCGCGGCAACCATTCGTGGTGCGGGAGGACCAGCAGATTGCCCCCCATCAGCCGTCGCAGCTCAATCGCGGTGGTCGTTAAGCCGCGATCGGCGATCTCGTCGGTGCGGCCCAGAACGTCTCGGGCACCCTGCGGCGATGCGATCAAAACGGCCGTCGGGAAAAGCCATTTGGGCCCGAGCACGATTCGGGTGACGGGGCCGCCAGCATTGATGAGCTCCTGGTGCCCGTCGATCAGCGACCGCATGGCCCTGAGCTGGTCGCGATACCGCAGCGGATTCTTCGGCGCCAAGTGCAGTTCGGCAACGTCAGGCGGTGGTACGGGCGCTAGAAGCATGGCCGTCAACCTTTCTGGAAAACTCAATGTGTCAACGCCCAGCCCCGACGACTTGAGTAGTGCACTACTTAAATCCGCTGGGTCCGGCGGTTGACTCGACTATCCGGCGCCACGAGGCCCACAACGTCGGCCAACGCGCGTAGATCTGCGCGGTCGGGGTCGTATATTCCGTCGGCCGCAAATATGCGCGTTTGCGCTGATGTTTTGCGGTTCGTCGGATCGCTCCTGATGGCCGACACGCCCCAGATGGACTGCAGTCAGCTCGACGTGAGCGTGGGAGAGGCAGCCCGGCGCGACTTAACACGGTCGCGACCAAAGCTAGGGTCGACGCGCCTGTTTCGAAACGGGCGAATATTCGCTCCACAATCCGGGCGGAAAGTGACACCGACTTTGAATCAACTCGTGGTGGGTCGCTGCG
>CAVWUG010000009.1:0-54750 GCA_963758115.1 uncultured Actinomycetota bacterium | reverse complement strand
AGATGGAAGCCTGGGATGCGATCACAGCCCGACGCAACGTGCGCGAGTACACGCCAGAGCCGGTGTCGGACGAGGACCTCAACCGAATCGCCGAGGCCGGGTGGCGGGCTCCGTCGGGCAAGAACCGTCAGCGCTGGGACTTTGTCGTCGTCACGGATCCTGAGCAGCTACAAGAGCTTTCGACCGTCTGGCAAGGCGCCGGTCACATCGCGAAGGCTGCCGCGGCCATTGCTTTCGTCCTGCCGGCGCCAGAGGATGACCGCCGGACACGGACCGACCATTACGACATCGGGCAAGCCACCATGGCAATGATGATCGCGGCCACCGACCTGGGAATCGGCACCGGCCACTCGTCAATCGGCGATGAGGAGAAAGCGCGCGCCATCCTTGGCGTGCCCGATGATCACAACAGTGGTTTACCTGATGGGTCTCGGATATCCCGCTGACCGCCCGCTCAAGCCGATCCGCAAACCCAACCGTCGACCGTTCGATGAGGTTGTCCACCAAGGGCATTGGTGATCACGTCGCGTTTCGCGGTGCGGCTTTACCCGGCGGGGTGCGTCGCTGGCCCGTTCTCGGCATGGTGTTTTGCGGCCAGCCCGACCGATGACCCGTCAGGGCGGTGCTCGACGATGTCACCGTTCTCATCGAGCGTCACGGTGGTGATCCCGCGCTCTGCCAATAGCGTCCCGTAATCGGATTCTGCCAATTTCTCTTGGACGGCCGCGGCGATCTCGGCGTCAAACACCGCGCTTTCTTCGCCCTTGAGATCGCGCAGTTCCAGATCGCCGGTCAGTGCGGCTTCGACCCGCCGACGGGCCGCCGTCTGCTGACTAGACAACGCGCATCCCACCCGCGCCCAGTGGTCGAGCTGCTGCTCGGCAGAGCGGCCATGTCGCGCACCCTCGGCAGCCGCGCTTTCCATGAGGTCGGCTGCAACGCGGATTACCCGATCAGAGGTGTTCGTCATGACGCCTCCTAGTGTTGCATTCTGCTAATACAGCATGCCGCCTCGAACGGTGTTCTGGGCCGCGGCGCCAGGCATCGGCCATGAGCCCATGTGCGGGCGTCTGACGCCATCGACATCCTTGCCTGCGATGTTTTCCAGCGCGGTGACCGGACACGCCAGCGCGGCTCCGATAACGTCGACGGACGTGACCGGCAATGCGACCCGAACAGCGCTTGCCGGCGTCTTGTCCATCGGGCTGGCGGCAGTATCGGTAATCGCTGACCCTGCCGACCTCTCCGCGTCGCCGGGGGCGCGCACCGCCTATGTCGCCGTTTCGGTGGCCACGGTGTGGACCACGCCGCAGAGTCCGCGCCCGGTCGACCATCCCGCCCTGACTAATCCGGTCGATATTCGCGGCTGGCTGTCCGACATGACGCTGGACCAGCAGGAAGCGCTCACCGGGGACGAACTCAACCAGACGCAGGCCCTGTTCGGCGACCGCGTCCTCGTGGTGCGGGAGCAGGGTGACTGGGACGAGATACGGGTTCCCGGTCAGTCCACGCCCAAGGACTCCCAGGGCTATCCCGGCTGGATTCCCAAGGCGCAGTTGACCATCGACCCGAGCTACGGCGCGCTGAAGGAACACGCGCCCTTTGCGCTGGCCGATCGCGGCGTCACCACGTGGCTGTACCGCGAACCCGGACTCTCCGATCGCGATCTCGAGATCAGCGCCAACACCAGGCTTCCCGTCCTGAGCCGCACCGACAAGGCCGTCCAGATATTCGCTCCCGACCGCGGCCCGAAGTGGCTGGACGCCCGGACGGTGTCGATCTACGAAAAGCCCACGGACATACCGCATCCCACCGGAGCCGATCTGGTCCGGTATGCCGCCACGTTCGTGGGCGTCCCCTACGTATGGGGCGGCGACGCCGGGTTCGGGATCGACTGCTCCGGTTTCACCGCCACCGTCTACCAGGTGCACGGCATCACCCTGCCGCGCGACGCCGGTCCGCAAGCCGCCGACAGCCGCGGCCGCGCGATCGACAAATCCGCGTTGCAACCCGGCGATCTGCTCTTCTACTCGCACGGCGGCAGCGACCCCGTCAATCCCGACGACATGTACCACGTGGCCATGTACTACGGGAACGGCGACATGATCGAGGCATACGACAAGTCGCTGCCAGTGCGCATCACCCCGGTTCGGCTGGACGCGGACTACTGGGGCGCGCGCCGCTACCTCGCACCGCCGCGATGATCCTCGCCGTCGATCTCGGAAAGACGTTCTGCCGCGCCGCAGCAGCCGGCCGCAGGGCAGAGGGGGCAGGCGCGCCGGGCCTCGCGGCGCCTGGCGGCGTGCGGGCCGCAGAGGCGGCGATCCTTACTGTCGCGCGCGAGTTCGGCCCGGTCGATGAGGTGATTGTGGGCGCCGCCGGGGCGTTCGCAGCGCCGGACGCAGCCCGCGCGTTGGGCCACGCGCTGCTGACCTCGCTGCGCGTCGAGCACGTCGCCGTAACCAGCGACGCCGTGATCGCGCACGCGGGCGCGCTGAACGGTGAGCCGGGCGTTGTGCTGATCGTGGGCACCGGCGTCGTGGCGCTCGCGATCGACGCGGACGGCGCCCTGCGGAGAGCCGACGGCTGGGGCCCGTGGCTGGGCGACGAGGGCGGCGGGGCGTGGATCGGCGCCGCCGGGCTGCGCGCGGCCCTGCGCGCCCACGACGGCCGCGGCCCGTCGACGACCCTGCTCGACGCCGCCCGCGCCCGCTTCGGCGCGCCGGAGACCTGGCCGGTGCAGCTCACGGGTGCCTCCGTGCTCGGAGCCTTCGCGCCCGACGTCCTCGCCGCGAAGAACGACGCCGCGGCGCTGGCGATCGTCAGCGCCGCCGCCGAGGCGCTCGCCGCGACCGCCCGCGCGGTCGGGAACGGCCCGGTGGCGATGGTCGGCGGACTGGCCGGCGTCCAGGCTCTACGGGAACGGCTTGACCTCGTCCCCGCCGCCGGTGACGCGCTCGACGGCGCGTTGCGGCTCGGGGCGATCCACGAGCCGCACGTGATCCGCGTGCAGGCGGCCGCCAAAGCCGTTGCGCCGCACGGGCTCGACGCGCTCGCCACCGAGGGCGTGCGCCCAGACCTGTACGACCTCGACGCGCGGGCGATCGGTGAGGTCGTCGCGCTGCTCGTCGCCGCCGAGGGCGAGGCGCATGGCGCGGTGGCGGCGGCGGTCCCGCGCATCGCGGCGGCGGCCGAGGCGATTGCCGCGCGGCTCAAGTGTGGTGGCCGCCTGATCTACGCCGGCGCCGGTACTCCTGGGCGGCTCGGTGTGCTCGATGCGGCCGAGTGCGGGCCGACGTTCGGCACTGACCTCGTGCGCGGCGTGATTGCCGGCGGGCCGGCGGCGCTGACCGAGGCGATCGAGGGCGCCGAGGACGCGTTCGACCCCGCCGATCTCGCCGACCTGACCGCCGCCGACGCGCTGGTCGGGATCACGGCGTCGGGCCGCACGCCGTACGTGCTCGGGGCACTCGCGCACGCACGCGCGGCGGGCGCGCTGACCGTCGCCATCGTCAACAACCCGGGCAGCGAGGCGGTTGCCGACCTGGTGATCGAATTGCTCACGGGCCCTGAGGTTCTCGCCGGCTCCACCCGGCTGACCGCGGGGACGGCCCAGAAAGTCGTGCTCAACGCGCTCTCGACGAGCGTGATGATCGCGCTCGGCAAGGCCTACGGGCCGCGGATGGTCGACCTGCGCCTGACGAACGCGAAGGTGCGCCGCCGCGCGGTGCGCATCGTCCGCGACGCAGCGGGCGTCGACGAGGAGGCTGCGGCCGCCGCGCTCGCCGCCGCGGGCGGTCACGCCAAGACCGCGATCGTCGCGCTACTCGCGGGCGTTGACGCGGCCGAGGCCGCCGCCCGACTCGAGCGTGCAGGCGGACACGTGCGAGACGCGCTCATTGAGGAGATTGAAGACAAGGCCGTCGAATCCGTCGACGCCGCCGATCTGCCGTCGGCCGAGCCGACGTCCGTTAGGGGGAACACATGACCACACCACCGCTACCGGTCTGGTATCCAGGCCGCAGCGGCGTGCCCGGCATTGCCGTGGCATCGCCGCAGCCGCAACATGATCCGTTCTACTCCTACACCGGCTCCACGCCGCTGGATAGCATCGCACCGGGAACGGTGTTGAACACTCGCCGCTTTCAGTACCACCTGTTTGGCTTCCCGACGTTGCTCGAAACCACTCAGCTGCTCTACCGGTCGACCAGCCAGACCGGCAAGCCGACCGTTAATGTCACCTCAATCATCAAGCCGCCGTTCCACTTCGGCGCGACGAGGGTTATCTCGTATCAGTCCGCCTACGACTCGCTGAACCGCAACGACGAACCGTCATACGCGATCTGGGGTGGGCTCAGGATCGGCGGCGTCATCACCAGCGTCGAAGCGGCGGTCTTCGGCCCGTTCCTCGCCGAGGGGTACACGGTCATCGTGCCCGACACCGAGGGCCAGCAGGCCGACTTCGCCGCGGGGCCCGAGTACGGAATGAACACGCTCGATTCGATTCGCGCCGCGGTCAATTCGTCGACCGTCCCGAATGACGCGAAGGTGGCGATGCTCGGATACTCCGGCGGTGCGATCGCCACCGAATGGGCCGCCGAGCTGGCCCCCACCTACGCACCCGACGCCAACGAACGCCTGATCGGCGCCGCGATGGGCGGCGTGCTGGTGCATCCGGCGCACAATCTGCACTACGTCGAGGGGACCGGGTTCTGGGCCGGCGTCATGGCGATGGCGTTGGTCGGGATCGCGCGCGCATTCGGGATCGAGACGGAGCTGGCGCAATATTTGAGCCCCAACGGCGCGAGAATTTTTCACGAGATGCAGACCGCGTCGATTGTCAATGTGCTCGGTCAGTACCCCGGTCTGAAGTGGACGGATCTAGTCGGCCCCGGATACCCGACTCCGGAGCACTTGTCGGTCTTCGTCCGCTGCGCCAACACGCTGATCATGGGTACGGGTGGCACGCCGACAATCCCGCTGTTCATCGGTCAGGGCGCCAACGGAGAGCTCGAGGGCACCCCGGGAAATAAGACGGGCATCGGCGCCGGCGACGGCGTGATGATTGCCGGGGATGTGCGCACGCTCGCTCGCGATTACTGCGCCAAGGGTGCAACTGTCTACTACGAGGAGTACGCCGCGCTGAGCCACATCTGGAGCGTCCCCGTCTGGCTGCACAGCGCGACCGCGTGGATCAAACAGCGTTTCGCCGGCCAGCCGGCTCCGCAGAACTGTTCGTCGATCCGGGAAGGCAACTCACTCGCGCCCATTCCGGTTCCGCCCGCCCCCAGCTCTCCTACCTGAAGCCGTTCGCCGATCATCTCGTCCCGTCGATCCGACTACGCTGGCACAGGTACGCATCGACAATGGCTCTGTTTTATCCCGGTCCGGTCTACGAGGCCTGGCCAGTAAGGCATCTGCGCGAACAGCCATCGCTGTTGGAATCGCGGTGCTGATGCTCGTGGTAGCGGCCTCGGCCCGGTACACAGTGAGCCGCGAGGGAATACACGCAGTAAGTGGCGAGGGGACACCAACTCCCACAACCGAATTCGCAGCAGTCTCAAAGCTTATGAACGATGCGATCGCGGCCGAGAAGCTACCAGGTGGTGTGGTGGTGATCGGGCATGGTGGCAGGATCGCCTTCGAGCGGGCCTATGGGTCGCGCAAGCTGGCCGGCGAACCGGGGCTGGACGGCTCGCCCGCACCCGCCGAGCCAATGACCGAAGACACGATTTTCGACATCGCGTCGTTGACGAAGTCCCTTGCAACGGCGACTGCGGTCATGCAGCTCTACGAACACGGCGAGGTTCAGTTCGACGATCCCGTGCAGAAGTATCTGCCCGAGTTCAATACGGCAAACGATCCACGCCGTGCACTGGTCACGGTCCGCCTGTTGCTGACGCACACTTCAGGCGAGCCGATAGACGTCAACCTCCAAGATCCATGGGGACTGGAGGCGGGCGATAAAGCAGAAGGCGTCCATCGTGCGCTCACCACGCCACTGCAGTCAGGCCCCGGTGAGGAATTCCGCTACTCCGACATCAACTACATCCTGCTCGGCGCGCTGATCGAAAAACTCACCGGCGAAAGCGAAGACGTTTACGTTGAGCGGAATGTCTTTGCGCCGCTCGGTATGGACGAGACCCGCTACCTTCCTCCGACCAAAGCATGCGGCCCACATACGAATCGGGGCGCTGCGATTGCCTGGGCTCCCACCCCCAACGGGGGTGTGCCGGCCTCCTGTCCTGCGGGCACATGGAGCGCCAGTCTTGTGCCGCGCATCGCGCCGACGGCCATTGACGATGAAAGCAACGCCGACCCGAGCAAGAATCCCGACTTTGCTTACCTGCTTCGCGGCACCGTGCATGACCCGACGGCACGCCGCATGGGAGGCGTGGCCGGACATGCCGGTGTGTTCTCAACGGCGCACGACGTCAGCATTTATGCGCAGGCGTTGCTTGATCGGCTTGCGGGCCGACCCAGCAAGTTTCCACTAGGACAAGCGACTCTGGCTGTGATGACGACTCCTCAGCAGCCCGGACATACAGCCGGACAAGTCGAAGCAGCTAACGGTGCTGCCCGCGAGGCCATCGCAAAGACAGCGAACACGACAGATCCTCTGCTCGCGCCGAACTATCCGGCGATCGATGATCAGAGACTGTTCGGCTTTGGCTGGGATATCGACACGGACTTTTCTAAGCCGCGTGGCCTGATCTTTCCCATCGGCAGCTTTGGCGCCACCGGGTTTACCGGGACGTCGCTGTGGATGGATCCGGGCTCAGATACATACGTAATCCTGCTTACGAACGCAATCCATCTGCGAGGCAGCCCACCGATCTCAGGTCTGCGAGGCGACGTGGCTACGGCGGCAGCCCAGGCCTTGCGTCTTTGACGGAGCGCGGCTTGGCCAACGCCGTCGTTGAAAAGTCGCTACGAGGCGGGCATTTCGCATAGTGGCCCGGCGGTGTAACCGGTGGGACAGAGGTGACCAAACCCGGCCGCAGGCGTGCCGTTGTTGGGCCGCTCGCTGTAGCGGCCTAACTCCTGCGGCCCGCAGCGCTTTAAGTTTTCTGTCACGATGGCGTCGACGGGGACCAAAGGGGGAACAGGTTCACATGAACGAGTTGAAGTTCCTGGAGTTGCACGGCGATCGGGTGGCCTACCGCGACGACGGTGACGGCGAAGTGCTGCTACTCATCCACGGCATGGCCGGAAGTTCGGACAGTTGGCGCTCCGTTTTGCCGCAACTGTCGAAGAGGTTCCGGGTGATCGCGCCTGACCTGCTGGGTCACGGCGAGTCGGCCAAACCCCGCAGCGACTACTCGCTGGGTGCCTTCGCGGTATTTCTGCGCGATCTCCTCGACGAACTCGGTGTCAGCCAGGCCACCGTGGTCGGGCATTCGCTCGGCGGCGGGGTGGCGATGCAGTTCGTCTATCAGCACCCCGATTACGTCAAGCGGTTGATCCTGATCAGCAGCGGAGGCCTGGGTCCTGATGTCGGGCTGGTGCTGCGGCTGCTGTCGGCGCCCGGGGCGGAGCTGGTGTTGCCGATCATTGCGCCCAAGCCGGTGCTCACCGTCGGCAACAAGCTCAGGTCATGGTTGCGGGGCGCCGGCATTCAGTCGCCGCGGGGTGCCGAGTTGTGGAGCGCCTACTCGTCGTTGTCGGACGGGGCGACGCGGGCGTCGTTTCTTCGGACGCTGCGATCCGTGGTTGATTATCGCGGGCAATCGGTCAGCGCGTTGAACCGGCTGGCGCTGCGCACCGAGCTACCGGTGATGGCGATCTGGGGCGACAGCGACAGCATCATTCCCGTCGACCACGCCTATGCCGCGCACGAGGCGCGCACCGACAGCAGACTCGAGATCCTTCCGGGCGTCGGTCACTTCCCGCAGGTGGAGGCGCCCAACGAGGTAGTCGAGCTGATCGAGGACTTCATCGCGACCAGCGACCGCCGCGATGCGGAGAGCCCGCAACCGAGTTCGTAGTTCGCGCTGGATTCAGCGCCGCGACCCGGCTTGGCTTGTCGGAGCGGCCGAAGCCGATCAGGTCCGGGGCGAGCACGCGGTAGCCGCCGTCGGCGAGCGGCGGAATCATCGTCCGGTAAAGGTAGCTCCAGGTCGGCTCGCCGTGCAGCAGCACGATCGGCGGGCCGTCGGCGCGGCCCCTCGACGCCACCTCGAGGTAGTGCGGTGCGAACGGGTAGCCCGCCAGGTTTTCGAAGCGGGAGTCCGGGGTTCTCAGCATTGTTGGGGGCGGGCGTTTGACCGTAAGCTTCCCGCTTCAGCGGGAGTTCGTCGAGTGCCGGCGAACTTTGGCCGCCATCGCGGCAGGGAACGATGCGGGTGCCGCGCCTCGGCGGGCCAACAATCTCGAAGGCGGCGGGTCGCTGGCCGGGCTCGAACCCGCGACCAACGGAATTATGAGTCCGCGGCCTGCCGACTTTAGGGCAGCACCGTGTGCATCAGCATCACGCTGTACGCCGACCATAGGGACAAATTGAAGTAGAGATCTCTACCCGACGACCAGGGATGGATGAATGGCGCATAGATGCCGCCCGGGATCTGCGTCGACCTCACGAGCACTTGCGGCGCGCTCCATGGTCCCTGCGGAGCCGTCGCGGTTCTGATGACGACGTTGTTGGCACCATTGCAGTACAGCACCACGTATTTCTGGAGATACGTGTTGTATTGGGCCGACATTTCGCTTACCGGTGCCGGGATCACCGCGGTGGCAGCCGACGGCTTGTTCAGTACCCACGATCCGCCGCCGAAGAAGGCTTTGCTCCAGTATTCGTACTGGGTAAGGTCCAGCACCGAGTTCTCGGGCACTCTCGCCAGATGCGCCGCACCGCCGCGGCCGGACGGGGTTCCGAATGAGTAGACGTAACCGTCGCCGGGCCGCATGAACGCCCCCTGCTGGAAATTCTGGTTTCCCGAGACGAATCCCAGTCCCGGGACGCGGCCCAGCCCAGCCGAACGAATCGTCGCAAGGTCGACCGCCCAGTTTTCGCCATTGTCGGTGGACGTCGCGATCGCCGAAAAGTTCGTCGTCCACCGGCCGGGATTGCCCCACTGCTTGACGGACATGAAGTTGACGTATTGGGTTGCCCCAACGGAGATGCCGGCGGTCGGAATGACTGACGGCTCCGTTGCCACCAGGTTGAGGCTGTCGATGATCTCCTTGGAGAAACTCGGTTGATCTTCCGGTGAGCCGGACGATGGGTCACCAACTACGCCATCTGGCACCGTGATTCCGTCGGCCAGCGTGCTGTCTGGGCTACGGAACATCGTGTTCCTCCGCCATTGCTGGCTTGGGACGCTGCAATCGCCATACGTATCGCCGAATGCCATGAGCACTTGGTCGTTACTGGGATTGCCGTTGTCCCAAAGGATCCCAAGGTCAGCACCGGACATGCCGAAGCGTTGGAAGGTGTTGTTCGGACTGGCCGGTCCGTTCACCCAGCCGGCGATCGATGTGGTCGGCGCCGGGACCGCTGCTGCGGGAGCCGGGGCCGCATTCGGATTCTGCTGAATGGCGTTTGGGACCGATTGGTTGCCCATGCCGGGCGGATTGGGCCAAGGTATCACCGCGCTTTGGTCTTGCAGGGGCGCGGAGTTAATTGAATCCGGGCCATCGGTAAGCGGACCCAGCCTCGGCAACGGCGCCCGGTCGTTCGCGCCGAGAGGCTTGCGCCCTATCGGCAGGTGCTCGACCGGCCGTGGCACGGGCAACGTCGGCGCCACGCCGCTCGCTCCTGCGGCAGGAGTTGTTTGTGCGCACGGCGCGGCGGTCGCGGATGGCGCGACGTCTACCGGAACGACTACTCCGATGGCCACCGCCGACGCCGCCGATACCGATGCGATTCGTCGAAGCGCCGACATGTCACACCTTTCCGAGTCAGGGACGCCGCGTTCGAAGTCCGTAACTGGTTGATGTGACAATAGTTATCTGTGTGCTCCCTGTGATTCATGGTGCACTGATAGATACGCGTCTGTGACGAAGTTGCAACCCGCGTTTCCACCACGACTTCGCCGTCTAGCGGCGTGCGGCAATGGATTGGGTTGGCACACAACATCGTTGACATGCCCGTGGCCCTGGCTATCGACCCACTTGGTCACCGCGACAAATCCGGGCTGAACCAGGCGCGAACATCGAGCTAACAGCTGGAAAGCTGTTGGTGCTAAGGCAATGTCGGCAAACAGTCACGCCAGCAGTGCCCCTAGACTCTGGAAACCGATGAGCCTGAGCAGCCGGTTGCGGCACCCGCCTAAAGTGCCGCGTGTCGAGAAGCCACGCGTGGAGGGTCAATTTAACCTTGCCGATGGTCGCAAGCTGGGCTACGCGGAGTTCGGCAGCGCGACCGGCCCGGTGGTGTTGTGGTTCCACAGCACCCTGGGCGCACGGCGTCAAATGCCGATGGTCGGACGGCGCGCGGCCGAGAGGGCCGGGCTGCGGGTCATCGTCGTCGAACGACCGGGCACAGGGTGGTCCGACTCGCATCGCTACGGCTCGGTGAGCGAGTGGGTCGCCGACATGGCTCAGGTGGCGGATGCGCTCGACGTCGAACGGTTGGGCGTCGTAGGCCTGTCCGGCGGCGGCCCCTATGCATTGGCCTGCGGCGCGCTCGCCCCACTCGTCGCTCGCGTTGCGGCCGTCGCCGTCCTGGACGGCACCGTCCCGTCGATGGGCCCCGAGGCCACACCCGGCGGCGTCGTCGACGTGGCTCGCCGCTGCCACCGGCTGCTCACGCAGCTGCGGCGACCGCTGTCAGTGCTCGCCACGATCCTGTTGGCCCCCCTGATTCCCTTTGCGCACTACGCCTACCGGGTCTACGCCAGCAGGTGGCCGGAAGACGACCGGCGCGTGCTCGCCGATCCCGAAGTCCAGGCGATCTTCGTCGATGACATGGTCAACGCCTTTCACGGACGATGCCTCGCGATGGTCGACGACGCTCGACTCTTGGGGCGGCGACTGGGGTTTTCGGCTGGTCGACGTCAAGGTGCCGGTGCGGTGGTGGCACGGCGACACCGACCACGTCGTCCCGATCGACGGCGTCCACACGGCCATCTCGCGTCTGCAGGACGCCGACCTCGTCATCCGCTCAGGAGAGAGCCATCTCGGTGGCTTCGCCATCATTGACGACGTTCTCGAGTACATGCGCTCGCAACTGTCAACCGAGGGCACCGAAAGTGTGCAATCCGGCTGAGAGAAGCGTTTGCTGCGTTATCGTCCGGATGATTGGACGAGCCACTTTTAAGGAGCACAGAACATGCAGATTTCTAAGGTTCGGTTGGCCGTCGCCGGCGTCATCGTGGCGGCCACCTTCAGCGGCGCGGGTGCCGGGGTGGCGTATGCCTTCCAGCCCCACATGATTAACGCCAGAGACCATCTGAACCAGGCCCTCTTCGAATTGCAGACAGCCGACCCGGACAAAGGCGGCCACCGCGAGATGGCGCTCGACCTGACCCACCGGGCGCTCGATCAGGTCAACCAGGGCATCGAATTCGCCGATCTCCATCCCTGAGGCGAGCTAGGCGCTGCTCAGCGCCTCGGAAATAATCCGGACCGTAGTCCGGTTAACTTTGAGTTGTGCCCGTTAGTCCAACTCAAAGGAGAACCACCATGACCGCAGCCGTTGACACCCATAAGCTGACCGCCGGGACCTGGGCGATCGACCCAGTCCATTCCTCGGTCAACTTTTCGGTGCGCCACCTGGTGGTCGGCAAGACGCACGGCAGATTCGGCCAGTTCAGCGGTGCGATCACGATCGCCGAAGACGGCACCCCATCCGTGCGCGCCGAGGTCGACATCAATTCCATCGACACCGGCAACGAACAACGCGAGGCGCACATCAAGGCCCCCGACTTCTTTGACGCCGCGCAGTTCCCGACCGCGACGTTCGCATCCACCGCGGTGCGTGCCGACGGCGATGACTACGTGCTCGACGGCAATTTCACCCTCAAGGGCGTGACCAGGCCGGTCACCTTGACTCTGGCTTTCAACGGCGTCAGCCCAGGCATGGGACACGGTGAAGTCGCCGGTTTCGACGCCTCGGTTGTGCTGAGCCGCAAAGACTTCGGAGTCGGCGGGGAACTGCTGCTGGACGGCGGCGGCGCCATCGTCGGTGACAAAGTGACGATCACGCTGGCGATCGAGGCGCTCCAGCAGAACTGAAATCGCTCGGAGGCAGGCAATTCGCCACATCGTGTGGCTGCGTGACGGGTGGGACGAAAGTCAGTCCTGCCCGTCACGCGCACGCCACTTCCGGAATCCGCTGCGCGCCGCGAACGCGCCGACGACAGCTGTCACGCACCACACTCCGATCGCGACATACGCCAACACCGGCGACTTGTTACCGATCGATGCACCCAGCGCGGTGTAGACGAACGCTCGCGGCACCGAGCCGATGAGCGCGCCGACGGCCATCTGCCACAACGGAACTCCGAACGCACCGAACGCGTAGGAGGCCAGCGCATCCGACAGGCCGGGAATGAAGCGCTGACCGACCACCGCCCACAGCCCGCGCCGCTGGATCAGCGTGTCAAGGCGATCGGCACGATCAGCGCCTAACAGGGCACGCGCGCTGTCGCGACCGGCTCGACGGCCGAGCAGGCTCGCGACCACGGCTGTGCCTACCGTCGCGCCCAGCGTCACGAATACGCCGAGGATCGGCCCGAACAGCAGCCCGCTGCTCGCGGCCAAGATCGGACCAGGGACGAAGATCGCGCCCAAGACGGCCGACAGCACGACGTAGGTAAGTGGCGCCAAAGGCCCGGTCGCGGCGACCGTCCGGCGCACGTCCTCGATGTTCACCACATGCCGAACGGCCAACAAATAGAACATCACGAGCAGAAAGACACCGAATATCGCGAGCCGGATGATGTGGCGTCGACGCGAGGTCGGAGCAGGTTCTTCGTCCATGTGACCGTGATTCTTCCGTACAGCAGCCTCACGTAGGGTCGGGGCGTGGCGAGAACCGATGACGACAGCTGGGAAATCACCGAGAGTGTCGGCGCGACGGCGCTGGGTGTGGCGGCGGCCCGTGCGGCCGACACCGAGAGCGACAACCCGCTGATCAACGACCCGTACGCGCGGATCTTCCTCGACACCGTGGGCGACGGGGTGTGGAACTGGTACGGCGGTCCCGAGTTGCCCGCCGAGGTCATCGAGGCCGAACCCGACATGCCGCAGCGGATGCAGGCGCTGGTGGGCTACTTCGCCACGCGGACAAAGTTTTTCGACACGTCCTTCATCGATGCCGCCAACGCGGGCATTCGTCAGGCGGTGATCCTGGCCGCCGGGCTGGACGCACGGTCGTGGCGGTTGCCCTGGCCCGACGGCACCACGGTCTACGAGCTCGACCAGGACCGGGTGCTGGATTTCAAGCTGTCGACGCTGCACGAGCACGGCGCAGAACCGAAGGCCAACCGGGTTGCCGTCGCAGTGGATCTACGTCAGGACTGGCCAACAGCGTTGCAGCAGGCCGGCTTTGACCCGTCCGCGCCGAGCGTCTGGTCGATCGAAGGCTTGTTGATGTACCTGCCGGCCGCCGCCCAGGACCTGCTGTTCGACCGCATCCAGGACCTGGCCGCACCCGGCAGCCGGATCGCCGTCGAGGGGCTCGGGCCCGAGTTCGCCGTCCCCGAGTTGCGCGCCCAGCGCCGCGAGCGGATGGACCGCGTTCGTGACTTGATGGCCAAGTCGGGATCTCGGAGCTCGTGGTCCCCGCGACCGACGAGCTCTGGTACTTCGAAGAGCGCGAAGACGTCGGCGACTGGTTACGCCGCCACGGCTGGGACGTCACGGCGACGCCGTCCGACGAGCTGATGGCCAGCTACGGTCGCCCATCGCCGGAGGGGCTTGAAGAGGCCTCGCCGACGCACTGGTTCATCTCCGCGCGGCGGACCTAGCGCAGCCGGACCAGCCGCGTCGTCGAGCTTTCGTCGAGTTCGACGACGTCGGTGCGGGCACGCAGAAAGTCGCTGAAAGACTTGAACCCTAAAGACTTTTCGCTGAACGACGGATCCATCCGCTTCATCTGCGCCTTGACCGCGGAGTTGTGCAGCCAGTCGACGTCGTCCTTCTCGGTGCCGATCCGCAGGGCGCGGGTCAACAAGGCGGTGGCTGCGGCCTGCTCGTCGGCTGCCGGTGGCTCGTCGTCCGCGGGCTTGGTGTTCTTGGTCTTCGGTGCGGGGGCGGGCACCGGAACCCCGGGCAGCGCGTCGTAGGTGACGAACTCGTCACAGGCCGACGCCAGCGCCTTGCTCGATGAACCCGCCACCCCGACCCCGACCACGTAGCGGCCGAGCCGCTTGCAGCGCTGCGCCAGCGCGATGTAGTCGGAGTCGCCGGCCGCGATCACCACATGGGTCAGGTCGGGCAGCCGGAACATGTCCTCGACTGCGTCGACGGCCAGCCGGATGTCGGCTCCGTTCTTGCCGTAGGCCGCCGCGGGGAACAGCTGCACCAAATCGACTGCACGGCCGACCAATTGCTCGCGGTAGGTGGTGTTGACGTCCGCTGACCAGTCAGCGTAGGCGCGGGTGAGCACCAGCGTGCCGAACGACGACGCGAAGTCAATGATCGCGCCGATGTCGACGGTGGCCCGCTCCAGCTGATCCGCGTGTTTGTCCAGGCCCTTGGCCTTGTCCTTCTGAAACGAGTTGCGACCGTTCACCTGGTCGTAGCGGGAGATGACGATGTTGTCGAAGTCGAGATAGACCGCAACACGGCCCTCGCCGGAATCTGTCATCGGTCCAGTCTTGTCCATAGAGTCCCGGTGGCGGTGAACATTTGCCACACGAGGATCGAGTAGACGCTGCACCGCTCCCAGACCCCGACCGTCGGAGTCCTCATTTCGAGAACGAAGATCACGAAGCTGACCAGGCCGAACACCCCGAGTGCAGTCGACACCCCGCGGTGGAACCGGGGCCCGGTCAGGACGGCGGCGTTCCCGCCGACGATCGCCAGCACAGCGCCGACGGCATGGATCGGGACTCCGCTGTGGAAGATCGCGACGAGCACATTCCCGACCGCATTCGCGGCAACAAGCGACAGGAACAGGCGACTTCCGCCGAGGAAGATGGCGCCGACGAGAAACAACGTTCCCTGCAGGCAGAACGCGATGTTCATCAGGAAGGCTTGCGGGGAAACCGAGGGGACACCGAGTTCACTGATGAAGTTGTGCGCGTAGCTGTACTGCGGAAAAGCCGCGGCCGCAACAGCTTCCAAGATCAGATACGCCAGCGGGCCAACGATCCAGGCTAGTCGCGATCGTAGTGGCATACCGCCTCCAGCTTGATCCCGAACGGGTCGGACCAGAACGTCGCGTAGTAGTGACCGGGGTATTGCGGAAAGTGTTGTCGTGGCAGCGGACGGGTAGAAGAAGATGAACGTCCCGCGCTTGTTGCCGGCGGGCTTGTAGGAGAACTCGTCGTCGGTGGCGAAGAAGGTCTCGAAGCCGACCAACGGCATCAGGGCGTCGTAGTAGCGCTTCGCCGCCGCGAGGTCCGGGACGTTGATGCCGAGATGACCGAGCATCTGTTGAGTATCGGCCAACCGACCCCCGAATCTGGCTAGCCTGGCAAGCATGATCGAGATATTGGCGAACATGCCGCAAGGAGTCACCGGTGTGCGGGTATCGGGTCGGCTAGGCGGCGACGAATTGCGCGAGATCAAACCCGCAGTCTCGGAGATGCTGAACACCGACGAAATCAGGATTGTCGAGGTCATCGCGCCCGACTACGAAGGCTTCGGGCCCGGTGGGTTGTTCGAAGACCTGAAGCTGGCGTTCGGCACTGTGCTGCCGCATCATTCGGCGTTCAAACGAATCGCGGTGGTGTCCGACAAAGCGTGGGTCGGACACACCTTGCACGCGTTGTCGTGGATGATCCCCGGCGAACTTGCGATGTTCACGCTCGACGACCTCGACAAGGCCAAGAAGTGGGCGGCCGGCTGATGAGCGACCACGAAGTCAAGTTGGTCATCCTGTCCACCGACGATCTGGACGAGTCGATCCGGTTCTACGGCGAGACCCTGGGCATGTCGCTGAAGTTTCGCGACGGCGCGCACTTCGCCGCGATGGACGGCGGCCCCGTCACGCTCGCGCTGGCCACCTCGGTCGACCATCCGATCCCCGGTCAGGTTGTCGTCGGGATCAAGACCGCCGACGTCGACGCCGCGGCAAAGGCCGTCGAGGACAGCGGCGGCGGCATCGTGAAAGGCCCTTACGACGACGCCCACGAGCGTCGCGCCGTCGTCTACGACAACAAAGGCAACGGCATCGTGTTCTACAAACCGCTAGCCCGCTAGATGCGCGCTGCTGTCGTCTAACTCGTTGCGGCGCAGAGCCATCGGGGTGACGGCGGGAACATCGCCGCCTTCGACGACGACCCGGGTGATCGGCGTCAGCGCCTGGAACAGCGTCTCCACCTCGTCGTCGCTGAGCGCCTCGAGCGCCGAGAGCGCCAGCGTGTCGGTGGTCGATTCGACGTGGTCTTTCAGCTTTCGGCCTGCGTCGGTGATCGATCCGTCGTCACCGAGCAACCCCCGTGCGGCGAGCTGCCCTTCCTGGGTCTGCCACGCCTCGTCGTCGTAGTCGCGGCTGCGGGCGATGTACTCGCGCGGGATCCCGCCCGCCGCGGCGTGCAACACGTTGCATTCCCGGCCCGTCACTCCGGCGGCACTGAGCACCGAGGTGTGGATGTCGCCGCGATGCTCACGCAACAGTGTGGTGGCCTGCCAGAGCGCGGCCAGCGGTTCGTCCGGCCAGGGCAGCGCCCGGTTCGCGGCGAACAGCGGCCGCCCGCAGAGCGGGGCATTGCGCGCCGCCTTACCTGCCAATTCCGCTGCGGTTGCGACGTTTCCATCATCTTCGAGGCCATAGCGTCGCAACGCGATCACCGCGGTGTCCAGCCGGACACGCAATGCCTCCTCAGGACCGGCGATGCTCCACGCGGCGGGCAGGGCTTTGGCGACTCGCTCGGGTGCGAAGTTGTAGAAGATCGCCGTCACCACTTCGGGCGGCACCGTGCCCAGCGGCGCGGACCGCGCGGCGAAATAGCCCATCCAGTAACCCTTGTAACCCAACCCGTCCAACGCCTCGCGGGCCTCGGGCGCGAAGTAGGTCACGCCGTGCACCGGCTCGAATCGATCGAAGAAACGTCGCGCCAGCTCGGGTTCTCTATGCACGGTCGCAGTTAACCACCCGCTGCGGCCGACCGTGCGCGAGCCCGCGAATTAGAGTAGTCCGCAACGCGTGCACTTCCTCGCTCACGTGGGAAGATGTGCTGGAGAGCGAGCGGTTCATGGGGGGCACCGGAAGGAGTCCTATGGCCGATATCGTCCTGATCAATCCTCGGTTCGAGGTGTCTTACTGGGGCCTCGAACACGCGCTACCGCTGCTCGGCAAGAAGTGCAATCTACCGACCGCGTGCCTGCCGCTGCTCGCGGCGTTGACCCCTGCCGGCCATTCCGTGACGATCGTCGATGAAAACGTTGAGCCGATCGACTTCGATCGGCTGGCGCGGGCCGACATCGTGGCGCTCACCGGCATGACGGTCCAGCGCGGTCGAATGCGCGAGATTCTGCGCGAACTGAAAACCCGTGGTGTCTTCACGGTCGTCGGGGGCCCGTGGGTGAGCGTGCAGGAAGATTACTTCGACGGCCTGACCGAGGCGATCTTCGTCGGCGAAGCGGAAACGACCTGGCCGCAGTTTCTCGAAGAATGGGCCGAGGGGCGACATCAGAGCCGCTACCAGCAAGCCGAAGCGACCGACATGACTCAGGTGCCGGTGCCGCGCTACGACTTGCTGAAGGCCAAGGACTATTTGTTCGGCAGCGTCCAATTCAGCCGCGGCTGTCCGTTCCAATGCGAGTTTTGCGACATCATCGTCACGTTCGGTCGTCGGCCCAGGCTGAAGACCAGCACGCAGGTGATCGCCGAGTTGGAAGCAATGCGCAAGCAGCACTTGCGAATTGCCTTCATCGTCGACGACAACCTGATCGGCAACAAGGTCGCGGTGAAGGAGTTGCTGCGCGAGCTCGCCGCATGGCAAGCCGCTCAGGGATATCCCTTCACGTTCTTCACCGAGGCGTCGCTCAACCTCGCCGAAGACGAAGAATTGATGCAGTTGATGGACGCGGCCAACATCGTGACCGTCTTCATCGGCATCGAGAGCCCGAACGAGGACTCGCTGCGCGAGACGAAGAAGTATCAGAACGTCAAGAAATCCGGGTCGATCGTCGACCGCGTCCGCAAAGTGCAGGACTCCGGAATCGAAGTCTGGTGCGGCATGATCGTCGGCTTCGACCACGACGACACCCGGATCTTCAAGGCGCAGCACGAGTTCCTGCGCCAGACCGACATCATGCACGGCATGGTGGGCATGCTGTCGGCGATCCCGAAGACGCCGTTGCACGCTCGCCTGAAAAAGGAGGGCCGCCTCGATCTCAACGATGAACAACCGTTCGGCACCAACGTCATTCCGCTTGGCATGACTCGCGACGAGTTGCGCGACGGGTACGTCGGCCTGATGCAGGACCTGTACGATCCGGATTTCTACTTCGAACGCCTCGAGAATCTTTTCCTGACAAGGCAATTCAATTGGGGCCGGACTCGCAATGCCTATTGGCGCACGCATCGGTGGCAGAAATGGAAGTCGCAGTCAGTCGATGCTCTGCTCGCGGGTGGCCTGTTCCTCCGGCTGATGAAAAATATTCCTGACCCCGAACTGCGTCGGATCTATCGCCGTCGGATGACCACGATGGTCCGCCGACGGCCCGATCCAAGCCTGTTGTTCATCTGCGTGATCAAGTGCGCGATGCACTACCACCACTACACGATGTCGCGCCAAATGGCCGAGGAGCACAAGCTTGTCAACACGTTCTAGATGCGAGATGGACGTTGCCAAAGATCCGATATCGCTGACGGCGACCACGTAAAGTCCCGCAAATGACGGAGACACCGCAGGCCAAGCGGATCGTTCTCTGCTTTGACGGCACCGCTCAGCAAATCGGGGCCGGGAGTCTGACCAACGTCGCCAAGATCTTCGACATGTTGAAGAAAGACGACCCGACGAGCCAGCTCGGCTACTACGACCCGGGCGTCGGCACGCTGGCGCCAGAGTCCTCTTCGCTGATCGGCAAGCTGACCCTGCTGTACGAGCAGGCGTTCGGCGCGGGCCTGAAACACAATGTGGCACAGGCATATCAATACTTGATGCAGCATTGGCGGCCCGGCGATGCGATCTACATCTTCGGTTTCAGCCGCGGCGCCTACACCGCACGTGCATTGGCCGGCATGTTACTGCGACCCGGATTGCTACGACCCGGCTCGGAGAACCTGCTGCCGTACGCCGTCGAAAAGTACGCGATCAACCGGTATTTCACCCCAACCGAGTATGAAGATTGGGCGCAGTTCGCCCGCGCGTTCTGCTGGCGCACCGAGAACGAGCCGCTTTTCGAGACCGTGAAAAAGAACAGCCCGAATCAGGTGTGGCACTACGCCGTCCCGGTGGCATACCTCGGTTTGTGGGACACCGTGAAGGCGGCCGGTTTTCTGCGGATCGGCACGCTGCGATGGCCCTACACCCGCGCGCTGTGCAATGTCGCGCGCATCCGCCACGCCGTCTCGATCGACGAACGTCGCCGTCCCTACCGCGAATACCTGGTCGAGCGGCACCCGCTCGGGCTGGAAGAGCGGTGGTTCGCCGGCGTGCACGCCGACGTCGGCGGGACCTTCTCCGATCACCGGCTCGCCACGATCGCGCTGAAGTGGGTGACCGACGGCATCGTCGATGAATTGGACTTGGATGCGGGGATTTACCGGGAGCAGTGCAGCGTAACCCCGGACTTCTCTGACGCGCCGATCCACGACAACGGCAGGTTGTGGTACCTCGTCGGGCGTCGGCGCAGGCCGATGGGGCCCGACGCGCTGGTGCACCCCAGCGTCCTGGTGCGCCGCCGCGACAACCCGGGCTATCTGCCGAATTTGACCGCAGGGCAACAGCAAGAGAGCGCCGACCCCGTCGACTGGACCCATCCCGCGTTGTAGAGGAGCCACCACCATGGCACTGGATTCGCTGACCCTGCTGGACAAACACAAGGCCGCACCGTTTCCGCCTGGCTATCCCGACACCACCCGCACGTTCTACAGCCCGGTCGACCAGGTGCACGAGGCACTCAAGGATCTGTTGGAATCGGCCAACAAGAGCATCATCGTCGCGATGTACGGCTACGACGACCCAGAGCTGCACTCGGTGCTGCAGTCGGCGCTGAACGACGAAAAGATGTATGTGCAAATGAGTCTCGACTCGACGCAGGCCGCGGGCAAAGTCGAGCATGCGCTGCTGGCGCCGTGGCTCAACCAGAAGATCGGCAACAGCATCGCGATCGGCCACAGTGAGAAGTCGGCGATCATGCACTTGAAGATGGTCATCATCGACGGCGTCGACGTCATCACCGGCTCGACCAACTGGTCCACCGGTGGCGAATCCAAACAGGACAACCAGCTGACCGTGATCCGCGATCCATACGTATCCGCCGAAGCCCGCTCGCGGATCGACATCATCCACGACAGCATGCTCAAGCAGATGGCCCAAGCTGCAATGAAAGCTAAGTAGGCCGTCGAGAGGCGTACGGCCACGGCTGATTTCGCTCCGGGACCGATGTCGCTCGCGCCTGCTTCAACTGGGCGCGCAGCTGTTGGCGCAGCTCGTGCAGATCCGGGTCGGTCCAACGGTTATCGGCCTCGGTGGGATCATCGGTGAGGTCGTACAGCTCCCACTGGTCGTCCAGCGGGCTCATCCGATATGCCTCGCCACCCAACCCGTTGGCCGCGAGGTGACGGACCCCCGGCTCGGTCCAGGTTGCCGGATCGTCGAAGGTGCGCACCAGCTTCCACAGCTGGCCGTCGACGCGGGTAACCAGGCCTTCGAAGTTCGACGCCACATATGCGGGCACCCGAATGCGCAGCGGTCCAGCGGGATTAGAGGTCCGGCCCAGTCGCCGCGCCACGGCGGAGGCGCCGGTGTCGCCTTCGAGCATGTTGTCGCGGGTCATCAAATACACCGCGCGGTCGTCGTCGGGGGGCCCGCCATCCACGACCGGCATCAGGTCGTGGCCCGGCAGCGGATGCACCTCGGAGAACGACTCGGCCAGGCTGTTGGCCGCCGCCGCGACGTTCACCCCGGCTGCGGCCAGCAGCGTGGGCAGCAGGTCGGCATGCGACGTCGGCGCCGTCACGATCCGCGACGACGTTGCGCCGGAACCGATCCGGGCGATTACGAACGGCACCCGGGTCGCCTCGTCGTACAGGTTGAACCACTTCTGGTGCAGCCCGCCATGCGCGCCGAGCAGATCGCCGTGGTCCGAGGTGCGCACCAGCACCGCGTTGTCCGATCCGCCGTCGGTGACCGCGCGACGCACCCGGTCGATCGGCGCGTCGACCTCGGCGTGCAATCGGTAGTACAGGTCGCGGTACCGCTGCGCATTGCGGGTGTAGGTCCGGTCGATGAAAGCCGGCGGGCCGTAGCCGGAGAAGTAGGCCTCCCGGAAGGCGATCTGGGCGGCCGGCTTGCTCGTCAGGTCTTCGTCGGCGGTGGGGGCCGCGGGTACGTGCGGCGGATCCAACGGCGAGGGCTTGATCGGGCTGCGACGTACCCAGCCGGGGAACAACACGATGTCGTGCGGGTTGACGAAGCTGGCGACCAATAGGAACGGCCGCAGCGCCGCGGGATCGCCGTCGCGGCGACGGGCATACCGATCGGTCAGCCAGGTGACGACGCGATCGGCGACCAGTGGGTCGCGCCGCGTGCCGGAGTTGGCCAGCAGCGCGCCGTGCGGCTCCGGGCCGACCCATCCCGAGAAGCCAAAGGGTCCAAGGGGATCAGCGTCGAGATAGCGCCGAACCGCGGCACGATCGACGACACCGTTGTCGTCATTGGTGGCCACGACGGATCCGTCGGCCTCGTGCAGGTCGGCGTGCGAGATGTGCCACTTGCCGTCGTAGTGGGTGTCGTATCCGGCCGCGCGAAACCAGTTGCCCATCGTCGGCACTTCGTTGGGCCGCAGCCAGCGCATGCGCGAGTCGTCGGGCATCTTGCCGAGGCCGTCGGTCTGGGTGACGCCGTGCAGGTCGGGGTAGTGGCCGGTGAAAATGGTCGGTCGACTGGGGGCGCAGGCCAGCGAACCGGTGTAGTGCCGAGTGAAGCTGATGCCGTGATCATCAAACCACTTGCGGCCGTGTAATGTTCGGTCGCGCCAGGCGAGGACTTCGGGAGACTCGTACGGCGGTATCGCGCGTTCCTCGTCGGTCATCAGGATGATGATGTCGGGTCGATCAGTCACCAGAGTTCTCCAATCGGCGCGCGAGACCGGCGAGCATGATGTCGGACTGTGTGACCTGCAGGCGGCACACCGCCCGTTCAGCGAGAGTGCGTAGTGGGCCAGAGCCGATGTCGACGATGCTGGTCAGCGTGACGACAGTGCCTTTGTCGCAGGGGCGCAGGCTCCAGCGATTGGTGAACCGGCGCAGTCGTTTCGGCAGCCCGTCGACATCGTAGGCCAGCGCATGCATGTCGTCGTACTCGGTGATGTTCTCCACCAAGGCATTACGACCGATCTGGACCCGCCGAGTGGTACCGACGGGGTCGGTGCCCTGATTGAGGATGCACGAGTGATCGATGTTGTCGGCCCAAGAGCTGATGGTGCCGAAATCCGCGAGGACATCCCACACGGCCTTCGGGCCGGCGGCGATGGTGCGGTTGCGGTCGACGTGGGCCACCGCCTCAAGCTATACGATCAGCACACCCTGACCGAAGGGTTTGCAGCCGAGCATGTCGGTGGCGATCCGCATGGCGTCGTCCCCGTCGGCGATATAGCTGACCGCTTTCTGGATGCCTTCGCCGTCCCGGGTTTTCGACGCCGAAATGCAGTAGCGTAGCCCGACGCTGTAGCTGCTGATGACGTGCTGCAGCGTGTTGGTGAGCGCCGGTTCGGGCTGGGCATCTGTTGATGCAGACTCTCTACCGCGCTGTTGGCGGTCTGACAGGCTGCTCCCGTCGCGGAGAGATCCCGTTGTGCTGCGGCAGCGGCGATGTTATTTCGCGCAACGACGAGGCCGTCGACCAACGGCTGGGACTGTGCAAGCCATCCCGGCATCGACGGTGCCGGCTCTACTTGGGCGTCGAGGGGTGCATCTCGTGGTCCAGCCGACGCGGTGTGATGGATCCACATTTACGCGGTGGCGGTGAAGAGGACGGCAATCCAACTCGCCACCGTGACCCGTTGTTCGTGCTGATATCTGCTGATGTGGAGATGGGAAGTCGCCATGGCGGTCTTCTCTCAAGCTGGCGAACCAATGAATGGGCGGTGCGTCCTTGCAACCTGCAGGGGTCCGAATCCTGAACAGGGGCTACCCACTGAGCTGCCGGCTAATCCGTACGGTGGGAGTCGTCGCGCACCGGCGCTGGTTGGCCGCCGCCGGGCATCAACGATGTGGGGGAGGAGCGGATCGCGGCGATGGACGCGGCCGGTCTCGACGTGCAGATCCTGTCCAACGTGCCCGGCGTCGAGGCGGTCGAGATACCGCTGGCGGTCGAACTGGGCCCGGCAGGCCAACGACCTGGTGGTCGACGCCGTCACGGCATACCCGGATCGGTTCCTCGGTTTCGCCACCTTGCCGATGCGCGACCCGGACGCCGCCGCAGCCGAGTTGGAGCGGACCGTGCGCGATCACGGCTTCGTCGGCGCGCTGATCAACGGACACGTCGACGGCCGTTTCCTCGACGACCAATTCTTCTGGCCGGTATTCGAATCCGCCGAGATACTCGGTGTGCCGATCTATCTGCATCCCACCGTCCCGCCGCGGCCGGTGATCGACGCCTACTACCTCAACGCAGAACGGGTACTTGGCCTTTCGCGTTGAGTGCTGATATCGCATGTGGTGCTCATTCGTAAAGGTGTCTAATGGTGCAGATATGACGCGACATGAGCTCACCGAACAGATCGTGGTCGCCCGGCTGGCCAAGGGGCTGACCTGGCAGGAGTTGGCCGACGCGGTCGACCGCCCGGTCGTGTGGACCACGGCAGCGCTCCTCGGCCAGCACCCGATACCCGCCGACATCGGCACGGTGCTCGTCGAGAAGCTGGGTCTCGACGAGTCGGCAATAGCGGTATTGGCCGCCGTGCCGATGCGCGGGGGACTGCCCACCGCGGTCCCCACCGACCCGACCATCTACCGCTTCTACGAGGCGCTGCAGGTCTATGGCGGGGCGATCAAAGAGCTCATCCACGAGCAGTTCGGCGACGGCATCATGAGCGCGATCAACTTCAGCGTCGACCTGGAAAAGAAATCGCATCCGTCCGGCGACCGCGTTGTGGTGACCCTGGACGGGAAATTCCTTCCCTACGACTGGGTTTCGGCACAGTCGTAAAGAATTCGTCAATAAACGCGCGCGGCACGCCGCGCACGCATAGCTTTTGCTAAATGCAGAGTCCCTACTTCGAGGCTGATTGGCGACGCGAAGCGCTACGGACCAATCTATGGCTCGTTCCGGTGGTCGAGACCGTCTTTGTGGTTGCGCTCTTCGCGATCACGTACACGGTCGACCGCTCGGCGTATGACGGAACGATTCAACTGCCGTCATGGGTGCTCAGCGGCACCTCCGATGTCGCGCGGGTCCTGCTGGCGACCGTCGCCGCGGCGATCATCACCGTGGTCGGCATCGTCTTCTCGATCACCATCGTGGCCCTGACACTGGCCTCGACGCAGTTCGGGCCGCGGATGCTGCGCAACTTCGTGCGCGACCCCGGAACTCAAATTGCGTTGGGAACTTTCGTGGCGTCGTTCTGCTACGCGATGATCGCCCTTGTCTCGGTGGGCGGCGGTCCACACGGCGAATTCGTTCCCCATCTGTCGATCACGGTCACCCTGCTCTTCACGCTGGTCGACGTCGCCGTGTTGATTTTCTTCTTCAATCACATCGCTTCGATGATCCAGCTCCCAGTGGTGATCGCGAAGATTGCCGGGACGTTGGACGCCGAGATCGACGCCGTTGAGCACGATTTCGGGATCGGCGCGGCGCGCGGCCGGTCGCACGAGGAACTACTGACGCAGTTGGCCGAGTCCGGCGCCCCGATCCGCACGCCGCGCAGCGGCTATCTTCAGGTCATCCGGCATGACACGTTGGTCAAGATCGCGTCGAAGGCCGACGCCGTCGTTCAATTGCCTTACCGTCCCGGTCATTTCGTCGTCGCTGGTCAGGTCATCGCGCGAGTATGGCCGCCCGAGGCGGCCGCGTCTGTTGAGGACCGTCTGGCGCTGGGGCATGTGACGGGTGCCTATCGCACACTTCCGCAGGATATTTCGTTCGGCTTCGACCAACTGGTCGAGATCGCCTTGCGCGCGCTGTCGCCAGCGGTCAATGACACGTTCACCGGGATGACCTGTGTGGACTGGATCGCCGATTGCCTGGTCCGGCTTTCCACCACGTGGCATCCGCATCGGATCCGGCGTGACGCGCAGGGGTACATACGCGTCATCGCCTTCCAGCCCGATTTCGACCGGATTGTGGAGCGCTGCTTCGACACCATCCGGCAGGCCGCAATTGGCATGCCCGCCATTATGATTCGGCAACTTGATGCGTTGGCGAAGATCATCGAACAAACTCCCGATCGTCGACGCCGCACTCCGCTGATCCGCCAAGCCGAGGCGATTCAGCGGTTGAGTCTGGCCACGGTGACCGACTCGTCGGACCGCGCCGACGTCACCCACAGCTTCGAAGCGGTGATGGCGCTGGTCGGCCCGGCGGCTACCGTTAGGGCGTGACCTCCGAACTGAAGGCAGACCTCGTCCTGTCCGGTGGCGGCGTCAAGGGCATCGGCTTGTCCGGCGCCGCTGTCGCGCTGTTGGAAGCCGGCTACGCGATCCAGCGGGTCTCGGGGACGTCAGCGGGCTCGGTCGTCGGTTCGATCCTGGCCGCCGGCGCCGATGAACTGACCCCCGAGCAGGTCGAACAGCTCACCATGACGCTGCCCTACAAGAAATTCCTCGACCCGACACGCATCACCGGCATACCGCTGCTCGGCCCGGCATGGGGAGTGCTGAGCGAAACCGGCATCTACAAAGGCGATTTCGCTCACGACTGGATCCGTTCCGAGCTGGCCAACCTCGGCGTCCGCACATTCGGCGACCTCGCTATCGACGCCCCGCACCTGCCGCCCGAACAGCGCTACCGATTGGTGGTCACGGCGACCGACGTGACCACCGGCCAGTTGGTCCGACTGCCGTGGGATTACAAGAGGTTGTACGGCCTGGATCCCGATGAGCAGCAGGTCGCCGACGCCGTTCGGGCTTCGATGTCGATTCCGTTCTTCTTCCGAACCACCAAGTTGACCAGCGCGAGCGGCCTGACGTCCACGCTGGTCGACGGTGGCATGCTGTCGAACTTCCCGATCGACTCGTTCGACCGGCGCGACGGCAAGCTACCGCGCTGGCCGACGTTCGGCGTCACCTTGCTGCCCAACCTCCCGCAGGGCAACGACAAGGTGATTCCGGTTCTTGGGCCGGTGAATTGGGTCTTCGGTGGTCCGCCGTTGATCGAAGCGCTGATCACCACGATGATCGTCGGCCGCGACCAGACGTACCTGAATCAGCCGTGGGTCGACTCCCGGGCGATCCGCGTCGACTCGTCGAAGGTCGGGTTCCTCGACTTCAGCATCGGCGACAAACAGAAGCAGGAGCTCTACCAGAGCGGCCGAGACGCGGCGGACGCATTCCTGTCCACCTGGAACTGGGAGGACTACCTCGAACGCTTCCGTCGACCGGTGGCGTAAGGGCTAGACCTCGAATTCGGCTGCCATATTGTCGATTCCGGCGCGGATACCCGCGAGCGCATCGGCCCGGGTCCGCAGCTTCGTCCCGACATGGGCGTGCTGCTTGAGCGTGGCGAATTCGCGTGCGGCTTCCTCGGCCCGGCTGAGCACCATGTCCGGCAACACGATCTCATCCAGCCAGCCGGCGGCGACGGCGGTCTCGCCGAAGAACGTCTTGGCCAGGGTGGCCGCCTGCTGGTAGGCCGACGGCGTCAGCCGCAGCTTCATCACCTCCAGCGCCGAGTACGGAATCGTCATACCGATCGCAACCTCGTTGGCCTGAATGTTGAAGCCTGGCGCGGCAACTCGGTGGTCGCCGCTGGCCAACAGGAAAGCGCCCATCGCGATCGCGTGTCCGGTGCAGGCCATCACCACCGGCTTGGGGTGCGACAGCAGCCGATATGAGAGCTCGAAGCCACCCTTGAGCATGTCGATCGCGGGCTGAATGTCGCCCGACGTCAGCACCTTGAGGTCAAAGCCACCACTGAAAACCCGATGGTTGCCTGCGATCACGATGGCACCGGCATCGTCGCTGTCAGCGTGGTCGAGAGCCTCGTTCAGAGCCTGCTGCATGGTGGGGCCCAAAACGTTGACCTTGCCGTCGTCCATCGTGATGAACGCAATGGACTCGTCGAGGCGATAACTGACCGGTCCGCTCATGAAGAGATTGAATCAGACCCGCTCGCCGCGGTGCTTTCCGAGTTCCTCTTCGGCGCTGCCCCACCGGAGGCTGACGTCGGTCGGCGGCGCTTCGATCTGCCGGGTGCGCCAGCGATCCTTGGTCTCGTCGACCGCGCGGTTGATCCGCTCGATCTCGCCGCGGAACACGTCGGCGCGAGTTTCCTTGGAGGCGTAGTGAAAGTAGGTCAGCAGACTGCGCAACAATTCGAGCTTCTGCTTTTCCCGCTTGGCCAGGTCGTGCGTCGTCATCAACTCGATGCGCTGTACCGGCGGAAGCGATGCCCAGTCCAGCACCACCTTGGTTTCCAGCGGACGCCGACCGCCCTGCCAGAACTTCCAGCCCTTCGGCGTCTCGGGGTGGTCGAAGTAGGTCACGGTGCCCGGGAAACGCGACTCGATGCCCTCACCGAGCTCGGTGCGGTCGAGCGCCGAGTCCCACACGGTTCGCCACTCCTGGCTGGGCGCCAAGGTCGGCAACTGCTTGGGCAGCTGCAATTCGACGACGTCGGCATAACCGTCGGTGGCGTTTTCGTATTCGGCGACAGTCGGGGGGTGCGGAAAGGTGAACGAGATGTCGTAAGCGGGGGTCTTGCCGAAATTCCGGACGACCAGCTCGATCACATGCCAATCGGCGGCGTGCGGCTCCATGAACATTCCGACGTGCGGACGGATTTCGTCGGAGGCGACCTGACGATTACGCCGATTTTGCTGACCGATGTAGATAAGCGCGATAACTCCGAGCGCGAGCAGGGCCCAGACGGCCCACGCGAGCCAGGCACCTGACCCTGCGCTCACCAGTTGGTGCCAACGCGCGTGGATCCATTCCATCGAAGAACCCATCCCTTTGCTTAAATCGCGGCGCTGACGCGCGCAAAAACAGGCTGACGAGCTTGTCCGCGCAAATCTATCCGCCCATCAGCGTTCGCCACTGATCAAGGCTAGCGACTCGATAGACGTAATTGGACCGCTTCACCTCCGATAGTGACGCACTCGACTCCTGCGAATACCAATGGCCCGGAAATACCGTCGGATCTCCCGGAAGTTTGGCTAGTTTTTGCAGACTGCGAAATATCTCGTCGGAATCGCCGCCGGGGAAATCGGTGCGCCCGCAGCCCTCCAAGAACAGGGTGTCGCCGGCAACCAGCCGACCGTCGAGCAGAAAGCACTGGCTGCCGGGCGTGTGGCCGGGGGTGTGCAACAACTCGATGTCGATGGCGCCGACGCTGACCTTGTCGCCGTGTTCGTGTGAGGTGAGATCGCTCATCGGGATACCGGTGATCCGCGAAACGAACTGCGCCTCATGGGAATTGACGTGGACCGGCACGCTCACCCGCTCGAGCAACTCGGCCAGGCCCTTGAGTTCGAAGCCCATCATCGACCCGCCGACATGGTCGGGGTGATGGTGTGTGACCAGCACCCCGGACAGGTGCATCCCGTCGGCTTCCAGCGCGTCGACCAGATCGCCGGCAGCATAGGCCGGGTCGACCACCACGCAGTCTCCGGTCTGCCGGTCACCGATCAAGTACGCAAAGTTGCGCATCTGTGCTGCGATACCGTCGCCTTGGGCGAAGTCTTGCCCGGAGAGCAACTGGCGGAAGTACAACCGGTCCCCAGAAGAGAAGTCAGACACCCGCTCAGCCTAGCCCCGCGCTGGAGGCCCAACAGGCCCGCGATACCGGGTAAACCTCATCGTTTGGTGCGCTAGCTGGCCAGGCTGTACCCTCTTTTAGGCCCGAGGCGTGACCATTTTGGACGCTACGGGTGCGGCCCCCTTAGCTCAGTCGGTAGAGCGTTTCCATGGTAAGGAAAAGGTCAACGGTTCGATTCCGTTAGGGGGCTCGGCGGACGCCAAGCAGGCAGGTGGCCTGTACCGAGGCGGTGTAGCTCAGTTGGTTAGAGCGAACGACTCATAATCGTTAGGTCGCCGGTTCGAGTCCGGCCATCGCTACCAGAGAACAACGAACACCCGAGAAGAGAACCGACATGGCCTCCAGTACAGACGTACGGCCCAAGATCACCTTGGCCTGCGAGGTGTGCAAGCACCGCAACTACATCACCAAGAAGAACCGTCGCAACGACCCCGACCGGCTGGAGCTGAAGAAGTTCTGCTCCAACTGCGGTAAACACCAAGCCCACCGCGAGACCCGGTAGCGCCTACCGGCGAGCGCGTATCGAGTCTGACTAGGTAGGTTCTAGAGCTGTGTCGTTGGGTCAAAACGCCATCGGTAAGCGCTACCGTTACCCCGACCACTACATCGTGGAGCGGGAGAAGATTCGCGAATACGCGATCGCGGTCAAGAACGACGATCCGCTGTTCCGCGAGGACAAGGCCGCCCGGGAGTTGGGCTACAACGGATTGCCGGCGCCGCTGACCTTCATCTCGGTGTTTGGTTACAAGGCCGTCGCGGCATTCTTCGAGTGGGTCGGCATCGAGACTCACGATGCCCAGGTCGTCCAGGTCGATCAGGCGCTGAAGTTTTTCGCCCCGATCACGGTCGGAGATCGGCTGCACTGCGACGTGGAGATCGAATCGATCCGGCGCGCCCACGGTACTGACATCATCATGACCAAGCAGACCATCACGAACGACGCAGGCGACGTCGTACAGGAGACTTACACGACCCTGGCGGGTCGTGCCGACGAAGGGGAAGAGGGTTTCAAAGATGCCACTGCGTGAGTTCGATTCGGTGAAAGTGGGTGACCAGCTTCCGGAGAGGACCTACCCGCTGACCCGTCAGGATCTGGTGAACTATGCGGGCGTTTCCGGCGACCTCAACCCGATTCACTGGGACGACGAGATCGCCAAGGTCGTCGGGCTGGACACCGCGATCGCGCACGGCATGCTGACCATGGGTCTCGGTGGCGGCTTCGTCACCTCGTGGGTCGGCGATCCCGGCGCGGTCACCGAGTACAACGTGCGATTCACCGCGGTGGTGCCGGTTCCCAATGATGGCAAGGGCGCCGAGATCATCTTCAGCGGCAGGGTCAAGTCGGTCGACCCGGAAGACAAATCGGTGACGATCGCCTTGACGGCCACCACGGACGGAAAGAAGATCTTCGGTCGCGCGATTGCATCGGCGAAGCTGGCGTAACAGTGGCAATCAACAGCGACATCGTCGGAATGGTGTGGGACTACTCGGACAGCTACGAGGTTGGCCGCGAGAAGGTGCGCGAATTCACCAAGGCGGTCCAGGCCGACGACCCGGCCTGTCTGGATGAAGCGGCGGCCGCCGAACTCGGCTATGACGCACTGGTCGTTCCACCGACCTTTGTCACGATCCTCGGGCAGCTGGTCCAGGCGGACTTCATGCGGAATGTCGATACCGGCTACGAGACCATGCAGATCGTCCAGGTCGACCAGCGGTTCGTCTTTCACAAGCCGATCCTTGCCGGCGACGTGTTACACGCCCGGATGGAAATTCACTCCGTCGTGGAGCGATTCGGCGCCGACATCGTGGTCACCAGGAACACCTGCACCAACGAGGCCGGCGAGGTCGTGTTGGAGGCTTACACCACGGTAATGGGTCACGAAGGCGATGACTCCGTCAACATCAAGTGGGACATGGAGCGCGGGCAGATCGTCAGAACGGCGTGATTAGTACCTGACACCTGCTCCGCTGTACACTCGGACCTCGGGGTTTTCCCATTACCAGCGCGTTTTTCCAGAAATTGGAGAGCGCGCGCGTCAATGAGGCCCCGGCACGCGCAGGTTGGCCTGCCAACCTGCGAAGGGGCGTAGCTCAACTGGCAGAGCAGCGGTCTCCAAAACCGCAGGTTGCAGGTTCAAGTCCTGTCGCCCCTGCAATGGTGGACACTGGACGGTGACCACCACGCACACGATTGAACGAAGGAGCATGCGGTGAGCGACGAACACGTCGATGCCGACGCCGCAGCCGACGGCGACGGAACCGACGACGCGCAAGGCGGCCGTACGGCCGTAGTGACGCGACCGCAGCGACCCACCGGCAAGCGATCCCGCCAGCGCGGGGACGCGGACGACGACAGCTCCGGTGCCGTTGAGCTGACCGAGAGCGAGGCCGACGACAAGGCCGGCAAGACCAAGAAGGCGAAGAAAGCCCGCAAGCCGAGCGAAGCCCCGAGCAACCCGCTCGTCTACATCTTCACCTACCTGAAGCAGGTCGTCGCCGAGCTGCGCAAGGTGATCTGGCCCAACCGGAAGCAGATGGGCTCGTACACCTCGGTCGTGCTGGCGTTTCTGGTGTTCATGGTGACGTTGATCGGCCTGGTGGACCTGGGCTGGGCCAAGCTCGTGCTGCTGGTATTCGGCTGAGCTGGTTCAAGGACACCAAGAGCTGACGTATGAGGAAGGACCTATTAACCGTGACAACCTCCGACGGCGAGACGCCCGTGGGTGAGACGGTCGACATCGAAGCCGCCCTGCACGAGGTCACCGCCGACGACACACCCGAGACGGCCGACGCCGAAGCTGTGGCCGACGAAGCTGTAGCCGAAGAAGCTGCTGAGCCGGCCGAGGAGGCCGAAGAGGTCGACCCGGCCACCGCGCTGAAGGCCGACCTACGCACCAAGCCTGGCGACTGGTACGTCATTCACTCCTACGCGGGCTACGAGAACAAGGTGAAAGCCAACCTCGAGACCCGTGTGCAGAACCTCGACGTCGGCGACTACATCTTCCAGGTTGAAGTGCCCACCGAAGAGGTCACCGAGATCAAGAACGGCCAGCGCAAGCAGGTCAACCGCAAGGTGCTGCCGGGCTACATCCTGGTGCGGATGGAATTGACCGACGACTCGTGGTCGGCAGTGCGCAACACCCCGGGCGTCACCGGCTTCGTCGGTGCGACGTCACGGCCGTCAGCGTTGATGCTCGACGACGTGGTGAAGTTCCTGCTGCCCCAAGGTGCTGCCAAGAAGCCCGCCAAGGGTGCGGCCAGCACCGCGGCGGCGGCAGAGGCAGGCGGCCTGGAACGTCCGGTGATCGAGGTCGACTTCGAGGTCGGCGAGTCGGTCACGGTGATGGACGGGCCGTTCGCGACGTTGCCTGCCACGATCAACGAGGTCAACGGCGAACAGCAGAAACTCAAGGTGCTGGTGTCCATCTTCGGCCGCGAAACACCTGTGGAACTGGGCTTCACCCAGGTCTCGAAGATTTAGTAGAACGAGGAAGGAACACCACACGCATGCCCCCGAAGAAGAAGGTCGTCGGGCTGATCAAGCTGCAGATCCAGGCCGGGGCGGCCAACCCCGCACCGCCGGTCGGTCCTGCCCTGGGCCAGCACGGCGTCAACATCATGGAGTTCTGCAAGGCGTACAACGCCGCAACGGAAAGCCAGCGCGGCGACGTCGTACCGGTGGAGATCACCGTCTACGAAGACCGCAGCTTCACCTTTGCGCTCAAGACTCCGCCTGCCGCCCGACTGCTGCTCAAGGCTGCGGGCATCCCGAAGGGCTCGGCCGAGCCGCACAAGACCAAGGTCGCCAAGGTCAGCTGGGCTCAGGTCAAGGAGATCGCCGAGACCAAGAAGGCCGACCTGAACGCCAACGACGTCGACCAAGCCGCCAAGATCATCGCCGGCACCGCCCGGTCGATGGGGATCACCGTCGAATAGTTTTCGGCCACAACCGAATACCGGAGGACGACGATGCGGGCCGGTCACGGCCCGCTGAGAAGTCCGACAATTGAACACCCGTGGGAGGGCCCGCTTCGGCCCGACTGTTACCACAACCCAACATCAGATTGGATATCCAATGAGCAAGAACAGCAAGGCATATCGCGCCGCCGCCGAGAAGGTGGACCGCGACAACCTCTACACCCCGCTGGAAGCCGCGAAGCTGGCCAAGGAGACGTCGTCGGCCAAGGCGGACTCGACCGTCGAGGTGGCCATCCGGCTCGGCGTCGACCCCCGCAAGGCCGACCAGATGGTCCGCGGCACGGTCAACCTGCCGCACGGCACCGGTAAGACCGCCCGCGTCGCGGTGTTCGCGGTCGGTGAAAAGGCCGAAGAGGCAACGGCGGCCGGCGCCGACGTGGTCGGCAGCGACGATCTGATCGAGAAGATTCAGGGCGGCTTCCTGGACTTCGACGCGGCGATCGCCACCCCGGACCAGATGGCCAAGGTCGGCCGGATCGCGCGCATCCTCGGGCCGCGTGGCCTGATGCCCAACCCGAAGACCGGAACCGTTACCCCCGACATCACCAAGGCGGTGTCGGAAATCAAGGGCGGAAAGATCAACTTCCGGGTGGACAAGCAGGCCAACCTGCACTTCGTCATCGGCAAGGCGTCGTTCGACGAGAAGTCGCTCGCGGAGAACTACGGCGCGGCGATCGACGAGGTGCTGCGGCACAAGCCGTCGTCGTCGAAGGGCCGTTACCTGAAGAAGATCGTGGTGTCGACGACCAACGGCCCGGGCATTCCGGTCGACCCGGGGGTCACCCGTAACTTCTCCGAGGCGTAAGCAAATCGGCTGATCACCGGCGGGCGCTGACGGTAAAACGCGCCCCCGGTCTTTAGACTCTTTCCTCATGAGAAGTGCCTCAGCGAACGAAGGTGGCACACGGTCGAGTCGGCCGGAGTTGACGGACTACCTCGATCCGGATGGCAGCATATTTCTGCCGGACGGCGTCAACCTGGTGACGTTTCTGGACCGCCATATCGCCAGCATCGGCGATGTCGTCGCTTACCGCTACCTCGACTACTCCCACCAGGCCGACGGCAAGATCATCGACTTGACCTGGACCGAGCTGGGAGCCAGGTTGCGGGCCATCGGTGCCCGCCTGCAGCAAGTGACCTCGCGGGGTGACCGGGTCGCGATCCTGGCTCCGCAGGGCATCGACTACATCGTCGGTTTCTTCGCGGCGATCAAGGCCGGCGCCATCGCGGTGCCGTTGTTCGCGCCGGAGTTGCCCGGGCACGCGGAGCGCCTGCACGCGGTGCTCGGCGATGCCGAACCTACCGTGGTACTGACCACCGCTGCCGCGGCTGTGGCAGTGCAAGAATTCGTGCGGTCGATGCCGCGCGACCGCAGACCGCGGGTGATCGCGATCGACGAAGTCCCCGACTCGGTGGGCGCCACGTTTGCCCCGGTCCGGCTCGACACCGACGACGTTGCGTATCTGCAGTACACGTCGGGCTCGACGCGGACCCCGGTCGGCGTCGAGATCACCCACCGGGCGATCGGCACCAACGTGCTGCAGATGGTGATCTCAACCGGCATGGACTTTGACATCCGTAGCGTCAGCTGGTTGCCGCTCTACCACGACATGGGCCTGCTGATGATCGTGTGTGTGGCGGTATTCGGCACCCAGGTCACGCTCATGTCGCCGATCGCATTCGTCCGAAGGCCGCAGCGCTGGATCCGCGAACTGGCAGGGGAGGCCCACCACGGCCGCACGTTCGCGGCGGCTCCGAATTTCGCGTTCGAGCTGGCCGCGGAGCGCGGGCGGCCCGATCCGGGCGAAGACCTCGACCTGAGCAATGTGGTGTCGCTGATCAACGGCTCCGAGCCGGTGAACATCGACTCGATCGCGAAGTTCAACGCGGCGTTCGCCCCGTACGGGCTGCCGAGCACGGCGATCAAGCCGTCGTACGGCATGGCCGAGGCGACCCTCTTCGTCTCGACAATCGACGCCCTCGCCGGGGCGACCGTGGTGCACGTGGACCGCGACGAGTTGGGCGCGGGGCGGGCGGTCAAGGTCTCGCCGGACGCGCCCAACGCCATCGCGCAGGTTTCCTGCGGACGGATTGCTCGCAGCCAGTGGGGCATCATCGTGAACCCGGACGCCGAAGCGGAATTACCCGACGGGGAGGTCGGCGAGATCTGGTTGCACGGCAACAACGTCGGCCGCGGCTACTGGGCGAAGCCCGACGAAACCAAGCGGGTGTTCGGCAACAAGTTGCAGCGGCCGTTGTCGTTAGGCAGTCATGCATATGGGGCGCCGAGCGAGGCCACTTGGCTGCGGACCGGCGATCTCGGCGTCTACCTCGACGGTGAGCTCTACATCACCGGTCGCATCAAGGATCTGATCATCATCGACGGCCGCAACCACTATCCGCAGGACATCGAGGCCACCACCGCCGAGGCGTCGCCGGCAGTGCGATCGGGTTACGTCGCGGCGTTCTCGGTACCGGTGCCGGGCGCATCCGCCGACGAGGCCGGGGAGCGTGTGGTCATCGTCGCCGAACGGGCAGCCGGGGCCGGCCGGGCGGAGCTGCAGCCGGTGATCGATGCCATCCGGGCGGCGGTGTCGCGCAGGCACAACCTGCCGCTGGCCGACGTGCTGCTGGTGGCGGCTGGGGTCATCCCGCGAACCACGAGCGGCAAGCTGGCCCGTCGGGCGTGCCGCGCCCAATATCTCAACGGCGAATTGGGCTTACGGCACCATCACTCGTGACTAGCCTCCGCACTCGGTGATCCGCTTGCGCAGGTAGTCACGACCCGGCTCGGAACCGTTGAACGCCAACGCCGTTCGATACCAGCTGAGCGCGTCGTCGCGCCGACCGGCTCGTCGCAGCAGATCGGCGCGCACCGAGGCGACAAGATTCGACCGGGCCAGTCGCGGGTCGTGGGCCACCGTCTCCAATGCGGCCAGGCCGGCCTCCGGACCGTCGCGGAAGCCCACCGCCAAGGCGCGGTTGGCCCGCACCACCGGCGAATCCGTCATCGCGGCCAGCTTGTCGTAGGCCAGGCAGATCGCCCGCCAATCGGTCTGCTCCCACGACGACGCCGTCGCGTGCAGCGCGGCGATCACCGCCTGCGGCAGGTAGGGCCCGGTCGAACCGTGGGCCAGCCGCAGCCGATCGAGGCCGCGGGCAATCCGGCCGCGGTCCCAACGCGCGCGGTCCTGCTCCTCGAGAGGCACCAACGCGCCGTCGGCGTCGACCCGGGTCGCCCGCCGCGAATCATGCAGCAGCATAAGGGCGGTCAGCGCATGCGCTTCCAGCTCGTTCGGCATCAGCGTGCACAGTTCGGCGGCCAACCGGACTCCCTCGTCGCAGAGTTCGTCGCGGATGGCCGACGGCCCGGCTGTCGACCAGTAGCCCTCGGTGAACACCGAGTAGATGCAGCCGAGCACGTGTGGTGTGCGCTCGGGCAGCAACTCGGCGGGCGGAACCCGCAACGGGATATTCGCGTGCCTGACTTTCGCTTTGGCCCGGGTGATCCGCTGTCCGACTGCCGTTTCCGTTTGCAGCAGCGCGCGGGCGATCTCGGCGACGGTGAGTCCGGACACCAGCCGCAGCGTCAGCGCCAACTGCGACAACCGGTCGAGTGCCGGATGCGCGCAGGTGAACATCATCCGCAGTTCGTCGTCGCGGACCGGGTGCACGTCCACCTCGGTGCGCGCTCGAATGTTGTCGACCACCGACGCCAGTTCCTTTCCGGGGCGGACCGACTCGCGACGTAAGCGGTCGCGTGCGCGGTTTCGCGCCACGGTGAGCACCCATCCGCCGGGGTTGTCCGGCACGCCGTCGCGTGGCCAGGCCCGCAGCGCCTCGGCGAAGGCTTCCTGGACGGCATCCTCGGCGACGGAGAGATCACCCGACCACCGGGCCAGCGCAGCCACGGCCGGACCCCACTCCCGCCGAAAGACGCCGTCCAGGTTGACCATTCGTGGGCTAGAGCCCGGAAACCCCGGCCAGCTGTCGCACCTCTACAGCAGAAGCGGGAATCATCGACGCCAGCTTCACGGCCTCGTCGCGGTCGGCGGCCGTCAGCAGATAGACACCCGTGGCGATCTCGGCGGCTTCTGCGAACGGCCCGTCGGTGAGCATCACCTGGCCGTCCCGAACGCGCACTGTCGTCGCCGTCGCCGGCTCGTGCAATGCCGCCCCGGCGACAATGTGATCGCCTGCTGCAGCGGCGAATTCGCCATGCCTGGCCGCTTCGGCCTCCCACTCCGGTGTACCCGGGGTGTGGACATTCGCGGGTGGCTCCAGCAACAGCGCCAGCCACTGCGCGTCCGACCGCGACCACTCGGCGTCGAAGGTGTGGAAAATCGGCCGAACTTCGATCGCACCGTATTGGGCGGCAGGAATATCACGAGCCAATTCCAGTGCGTCGTCGAGGTTTTCGGCTTCGAACACGTAGTAGCCGCCCGCGACTTCCGCGGACTCGGCGAACGGGCCGTCCGTGATCGTCGGCGCGTCAGGACCGCCGGTGATCCGCATACCGGTGGCCGCCGGTGTCAGCGCGTCGCCGGCACGGATCGCCGACCCGGCCTTGGCGTGGAAGTCTTGGTAGGCGGCCATTAAGTCGCCGTGCTCGTCGGTGTGGTCGCGCTCCGTGCTGATCAAGAGAGCCAAGTACTGCATCGTGGTCACCTCCGGTAGTGAGCAGAACCCTGTGTTCCACTCTCTACCTGTGCGACGAACGGCGCAGGCGCAATCCGACAGCGGCGGACAGAAAATTTAGGCGGCGGCGCCGGGCTTGAGGTAGGTGACCAGGCTGCAGTCGATCGCCTCGTCGGAGAAGTGCTGCTCGCAGCCGCGGAGGTACCTCATGTACCGGTCATAGTTCTCTACACCGGCGGCCGCGATGGCCTCGTCTCTGTGGGCTTCCAGCGCGTCACCCCAGATTCGCAGCGTCCTGACGTAGTGCGGCTGCAGCGACAGCGGTGCGGGAACGATGAAACCGGCCTTCTCGCCGTGCTCGACCATCATCTCGGTGCTGGGCAGCCGACCGCCGGGGAAGATCTCGGTCAGCATGAATTTGATGAATCGGACCATCTCGAAGGTGATTTTCTTGCCGCGCGCGTGCAGGTTGTACGGGTGGTATGCCACGCTGCTCTGCACGGTCATCCGCCCGTCCTCGGGCATGATGTTGAACGAGTTCTTGAAGAAGTGGTCGTAGTTCTCAAATCCGAAGTGCTCGAACGCCTCGATGGACACGATCCGGTCGACGGATTCGCTGAAATCTTCCCAGCCGCGCAGCAGCACCCGCCGTGAGCGATTGGTGTCGAGTCCGTTGAGCACCTGGGTGGTGCGGGCGTGCTGATTCTTCGACAGGGTCAAGCCGATCACGTTGACGTCGTACTTCTCGATCGCGCGGCGCATCGTGGTACCCCAGCCGCAGCCGATGTCCAACAGCGTCATGCCGGGCTTCAGGTCGAGCTTGTCGAGGTTCAGGTCGATCTTGGCGATCTGGGCTTCTTCCAGCGTCATGTCGTCACGCTCGAAGTAGGCGCAGCTGTACATCCGCGTAGGGTCCTGGAACAGCCCGAAGAAGTCATCGGAAAGGTCGTAGTGCGCCTGAATATCTTCAGGGCGCGTCCGCGTGTCCGTCGGTGAGACTGGATTGTCAGTCATCATCCTCGTGTAACCCTTCCTACTGCTTTGGCCTCAAACGAGTCGGTGCTCGCCGAGTGTGCACGATATCGCGTGGTGCAAGCACCATACCCGGGATTGGACATCACCAGACTGACCTCGGAGTTCATGTTCGGGCTATTTCTCCAAGGTGAATTGGTTGACGTCGATGTAGCCGACGCGGAAACCCTTCGCGCACCCGGTCAGGTAGTGCATATAGCGGTCGTAGACCTCTTCGGACTGGACCTCGATGGCCTCTTTGCGGTGCCCTTCCAACGCGGCGGACCAGCAGTCGAGAGTCTTGGCGTAGTGCGGCTGCAGCGACTGCCTGCGGGTCAGCGTGAAGCCACCCTTCGAGGAGCGGTCTTCCACCATCTCGATCGACGGCAACCGGCCACCCGGGAAGATCTCGTCGACGATGAATTTCATGAATCGGGCCAGCTCGAACGTCAGCGGCATGCCGCGCTCGGTCATCTGCGCGGGCGTCAGGCCGGTGATCGTGTGCAGCAGCATCACCCCGTCGTCGGGCATGGCTTTGTTGGCCATCTTGAAGAAGTCGTCGTAGCGGTCGTGGCCGAAGTGCTCGAACGCGCCGATCGACACGATCCGGTCCACCGGCTCGTCGAATTCTTCCCAGCCCGCCAGCCGAATCTCCTTGGTGCGCGGGCTGTCCATCTCGTCGAGCGTCTTCTGTACGTGCCCGGCCTGGTTCTTCGACAACGTCAGGCCGATGACGTTGACGTCGTACTTCTCGACGGCGCGGCGCATCGTGCTGCCCCAGCCGCAGCCCACGTCGAGCAGCGTCATACCGGGCTGCAGGCCCAGCTTGCCCAGCGCCAGGTCGACCTTGGCCTGCTGAGCCTCCTCGAGCGTCATGTCGTCGCGCTCGAAGTAGGCGCAGCTGTAGGTCTGGCTCGGGTCGAGGAAGAGTCGGAAGAAGTCGTCAGACAGGTCGTAGTGCGCCTGGACGTTTTCGAAATGCGGCCTGAGTTTTTGGGCCATTGCGCAACGCGCCTTTCCTTTTCTGGGCAGTCACACCGCATCGAGGGGGTGACTACCCGCCCCCCGGCAATCCGACAGCCATGTTAGTCGATCGGCCTGGTCAGACCGAATCTCGAAAACTCAGGCCAGCGCGAATGTTGCGGTCAACTCGCCGGTGATCTTGTCCCACAGTTGCTCGGGCAGGTCGTGACCCATTCCGTCGATCAGTACCAGTCGGGCGCCGCGGATCATCCGGGCGACCATCCGGCCGCCGAACGGCCGTTGCAACTTGTCCGCCTTGCCGTGCAGCACGACGGTCGGCGCGGTGATCTGCCGGTCGTAGTGCGCCAGGCTGCCGCTGGCCAGGATCGCGCCGAAATGCCTTGCGACGCCCCACGGGTAGTAGCAACGCTCGTAGCCTTCGATCGCCTCGGCCCGAAGCCGATGTTCGGGCGCGGGGTATTTGGGGCTGCCGATGATCCGCCAGACCCGCACCGAGTTGTCGGCGATCACGTCGATCGGCGCATCGGGCTTCGGGCCGGTGAGGATCGCGAGCAGAGCCTTCGGCGCCGGCGGCGGCAGGAACGCCTGGTTGTTGCTGGAGAACACCACCGCCAGCGAGCGTGTCCGCTGACTGAACCGCGCAGCGAAGACCTGGGCGATCATGCCGCCCATCGAGGCGCCCACGATGTGCGCGCCGTCGATCTCGAGATGGTCGAGCACCGCGGCGGCGTCGTCGGCCATGTCTTCCAGCCGGTAGTCCGCGTCGCCGGGCAGTCCGATCCAGAACTTGAGCATGTTCGGGATCAGCGCGCCGGGCGACTTACGACGCTCGGTCTTGCTGGACAGGCCGACGTCCCGGTTGTCGTAGCGGATCACCCGGTAGCCGGCGTCGACGAGCTTCTGGCAGAACCCGTCGCGCCACAGCAGCAGCTGCGAGCCGAGTCCCATGATCAGCAGGACCGCCGGGTCACTCGGGTCGCCGATGTCCTCGTAGTAGATGTCCACATCGCTCGAACGTGCTGTGCCGGTGCGGATTTGCATGCGTTAAACCTCTAGATCGGAATTGTGTTCGCGGCTGACCTCGACCATGAAATTGGCGAAGTATCCGGTCAGCTGCGGGTCGGACATCATCTGCCAGCTCGGAGCCAGCAGCTTCATGTAGCGCTCGACGTAGAGGAACTGCTTGCCGATCAGCACCAGCTCGCGAGGCAGCTTGACGTCGTAGGCGTCGGCCAGCGTGGACAGCTGCTTGCCGATGTCGGCGTAGGACATGTCGCCCAGGGTCTGCATGGTCAGCGGGGTGGCGAACTTCTCCAGGTCCTTCGCGGCCTCCGCCTCTGGCCGCATGGTGCCGACCGCGCCCATCAGCACGACGATCTTGCCCGCGGCGGCGTGGTCCTTCTTGACCAGCAGCGCGTAGACCAGCTCGCGCAGCAGCCAGCGGGTGCGCGGGTCGATACGGCCCATGATGCCGAAGTCCAGGAAGACGATGCGGCCCTTCTCGTCGACGAACAGGTTGCCTGCGTGCAGGTCACCGTGGAACAGGCCGTGCCGTAGCCCGCCCTCGAACAGCGAGAACACCAGTGCTTTGACCAGCTCGGTGCCGTCGAACCCGGCCTTGCGGATCTCGGCGACGTTGTCGATGCGGATGCCCTGCACCCGTTCCATGGTCAGCACCCGCTCGCTGGTGTATTTCCAGTGCACCTGCGGCACCCGGATGTTCTTGCCCAGCGGGGACGGCTGCAGATGCGACACCCAGGCGTCCATCGATTGCGCCTCGAGGCGGAAGTTCAGCTCCTCGGCCAGGTTGTCGGCGAAGTCGGCGACGACATTCTGCGCGGACAGCCGGCGGCCCAGCTTGGCCATTTCGACGGCTTGGGCGAACCGCTTGAGGATCTGCAGGTCGGCGGCCACCCGGCGGCGGATGCCCGGCCGCTGGATCTTGACGACGACCTCTTCACCGGTCTTGAGGGTGGCGTAGTGCACCTGGGCGATGGACGCCGACGCGAACGGCTCCTCGTCGAAGCTGGCGAACAGTTCCGACGGGTCGGCGCCCAGTTCCTCGGCGAACAGCTTGTGTACTTCGCCGGTGTTCGCCGGTGGCACCCGGTCGAGCAGGCTGCGGAATTCCCGGGACAGCTGTTCGCCGAACGCGCCCGGGCTGGACGCGATGATCTGGCCGAATTTGACGTAGGTCGGGCCCAGGTCGGCGAAGGTCTGCGGGATCTGCTTGATCACCTTCTGCTGGAACGGCCCCTTGCCGGGCAGCTTGGTCAGGACGCGGGCTGCAGTGCGAGTGAGCTGCCAACCCGTCACGCCGATGCGCGCCGCCTCGACCGGCAACGGCACCCGGTCAAGCCTGGCAACCTCGCGGTGGTTGTTGGTACTCATTGGTGCAGTCTGCCAAACCGGTGGTGTCAAGTCCCAATTCCTGTGAGCCCACTCACTGGAGGTCCGCTTTGGCAAAGTTTTCGGTCAACGCCTCCAGGATCGGCCGCCACGCCGGTTCGGGGAGGTCGTGGCCCATGCCGTCGATCACCACGAAGCGGGCGGCCGGGATGGCCGCGGCGATCGCCCTGCCACTGTTGACACGCAGCATCGGGTCGTGCGACCCGTGCAGGACGACCGTCGGCGCGGTGATGGCCTTGCTGAAGCTCAGCAGGCTGCCGGTGCCCAGCACCGCGTCGAACTGGCGCAACATGCCCGGTGGGTAGGTGGAGCGCTCGGCGAGCTGCTCGACGCGGCTGCGCAGCTCGGCCTCCGGCGGCAGGAAGTTCGGGCCGTTGAAGGTCGCGACGTTACGGACCTCGAAGGCCAGCTTCTCCTCGTCGGACGCGTCGTCACCGGGCGAACTGAAGGCCAGCTTGATCACCCGCCACGCCGGCAACCGAGAGAACGGTTTGCCCGTGGTGGACATGATCAGGGCCAGCGACGCGACGCGTTCCGGCTCGGTGGCGGCCAGGATCTGCGCGATCATGCCGCCCATCGAGGCGCCCACGACGTGCACTCGCCCGATGCCGAGGTGGTCGAGCAGCGCGACGACGTCGGCCGTCATGTCGAGCAGCGTGTAGGGCACCGGGCTGCGTCGGCCCACCGCGTAGCGCATCACCCGCCGATACACCGAGCCCTCGGCGCGCTGACCGTGCATCTTGGCCGACAGCCCGGTGTCGCGATGGTCGAACCGGATCACCCGGTAGCCGGCGTCGACCAGGCGCGCGCAGAAGCCGTCCGGCCACATCGGCAGCTGGGCGCCCAGCCCCATGATCAGCAGCACCGGCGGGTTTGTCTCGTCGCCGAGGTCCTCGTAGAAGAGCTCGACTGGGCCATTCTCGCCGTCGCGGCGAGCTAGGCCGCTACGAGTCAGCATGTTTCTTCTTCCAGGGTTGCACCCAGCCGTCGATCGCCCAGCCCTCCAGCCCGGCCAGCAGTTCATACATGGTGGCGCCGTCGATGCTCTCCCGGATGATGTCCGCGTGGCCGGAATGCCGGGTCAGCTCGTTGATCACGTGCAGGATCACCCACCGCACCGACCAGGCTTTGATACCCCGCGGGAACCATGGAATATCCTGCGGAACAGGCACTTTCGCGTCCAAATCGGCGGTGTCTACCAGGCGCAGCGACTCGGCGTTCTGCGTCTCGAGCGCTGTCAGCAATCCGTCGAGCGTCTCGTCGGGTCGCATCACATGCTGATCGGCGAAATCCTTGGCGATCTGCTCGAACGGCCGGGGATCTTTGGGTGGGGCGTCCGGCGCCGCGGCGACGCGTGCCATCCAGTTGCGCTGCATTTCGGTGGCGTGTTTGACCAGCCCGCCGACTGACAACGCGCTGTCCGTCGGGGTCAAGCGGGCCTGCTCGTCGGTCAGGCCGTAGGCCACCGCGAAGTAGGCGCTCTGGTGGTAAGCCAGGAACTCGCGCAGCGCGCTGCGCTCATCCGATACAGGCGAGGCAAGAGCAGGCATCGACGATCCTTCCGTTGCTTAGGCGCAAGCCTGTCACCCGGTCGTAGGGTGCAGTAATGCAGGTCATTTCGGCGGAGTCAACGGAACTTTTCGTCGGGCCACCGGACGCGCCGGTGCAGTTGGCGCGGGTGACGGTTGGGAACGGTGCCGGGCCGGTCGAGGTCCGTATCGATGGAGACGGGCTTCGCGGGTCGGTGGTCGGCCACGGCGTCATCGAGGTGCCGGTGACGGTGGACTCGCCGGTGACCGGTCAGCGCCGCTCCGCGCAGGTGCATGTCGGTGATTCCATCACGTCGTTCGTGTTCACCGTGGCCGAGCCCGGCTGGACGATGTTCATGGTCAACCACTTTCACTACGACCCAGTCTGGTGGAACACCCAGGGCGCCTACACCAGCGTTTGGACCGAGGACCCGCCCGGCCGTTGCCGCCAGACGCACGCCTTCGACCTGGTCCGCATGCATCTCGAAAAGGCCTGCAGCGAGCCGGATTACAAGTTCGTGCTGGCCGAGGTCGACTACCTCAAGCCGTACTGGGATACCCACCCCGAAGACCGGGCCGATCTGCGGCGGCTCATCGCCGAAGGCCGCGTCGAGATCATGGGTGGCACCTACAACGAGCCGAGCAGCAACCTGGTCAACCCCGAGACGACGATCCGAACTCTGGTGCACGGCTTCGGTTTCCAGCGCGACGTGCTCGGTGCTGATCCGGCGACGGCGTGGCAGCTCGACGTGTTCGGGCATGACCCGCAATTCCCCGGCATGGCCGCCGACGCCGGGCTGACGTCGAGCGCCTGGGCGCGCGGCCCGCACCACCAGTGGGGGCCGACGCACAACGAGTGTGGTGTCGACGGCATGCAGTTCTCCAGCGAGTTCGAATGGGTCGCCCCGTCGGGCCGCGGACTGCTCACCCACTACATGCCCGCGCACTATGCCGCGGGCTGGTGGATGGACGAATCGGCATCGCTGGCCGACGCTGAAGACGCCGTGTACCGGTTGTTCTACGACCTGAAGAAGGTGGCGCTGACCCGCAACGTGCTGCTGCCGGTCGGCACCGATTACACGCCACCCAACCGGTGGGTGATGGAGATCCAGCGCGACTGGGCGTCGCGCTACACCTGGCCGCGATTCGTCAGCGCGTTGCCGCGGGAGTTCTTCGCCGCCGTGCGTGCCGAATTGAAAGGCCGCGGCGCGGCGCCGTCGCCGCAGACCCGCGACATGAACCCGATCTACACCGGCTGCCATGTGTCCTACATCGACACCAAGCTGGCCAACCGGGCGGCCGAGCACGCCGTGTTGGCCGCGGAGAAGTTCGCGGTGTTCGCCGCCCTGGCCGGCGGAGTCGACTACCCATCGGCGGCGCTGGCCAAGGCGTGGGTGCAGCTGGTCTATGGCGCCCACCACGACGCGATCACCGGTTCGGAGTCCGACCAGGTGTACCTGGACCTGTTGACTGGGTGGCGCGATGCATGGGAGTTGGGCCGCGCCGCGCGGGACAACTCGCTTGCGGTGTTGTCCCGAGCGATCGATGCGGGCGAATCGCATGTGGTGTGGAACCCGTTGGCGCATAACCGTACTGACATGGTGACGGTGCACCTCGATACGCCGATCGAGGCGGGCATGCGGGTGGTGGACGTCGACGGCGTGAAGGTGCCTGCGGTCATCGAGGACGACGGCCACACGCTGACCTGGCTGGCGCGTGACGTGCCGTCGCTGGGTTGGCGGGCCTATCGGCTGGCCAAGGGCGACGCCGTGAGTGGTTGGAAGCCACTGGTGGGCAATGAGATTGCCAACGAGCACTATCGCGTTTCCGTTGACCCGGCGCGGGGCGGGGGAGTGTCGTCGCTGATTCATCACGGGCGAGAACTGATCGCCGACGGCCGAGTCGGCAACGAGCTGGCGATCTACCAGGAATACGCGGCTCACCCGCGCGAAGGCGAAGGCCCATGGCATCTGGTGCCCAACGGGACGGTGGTCACTTCCTCGGAAGCGGCAGCGCGGGTCAGCGCTGACTACAGCCCGGTCGGACACCGGCTGGTGGTGCGCGGTCGCATCGGAAATGTGCTGCGCTACACCCAAACCCTGACGTTGTGGCACGGCGTCGACCGGGTCGATTGCCGCACCACCATCGACGACTTCAACGACGCCGACCAGTTGCTCCGGCTGCGCTGGCCCTGCCCCGTGCCGGGCGCGATGCCGGTCAGCGAAGTCGGCGACGCAGTGATCGGACGCGGTTTCGCGTTGCTGGGTAACGGTTCTGAATCCGTAGATTCGGCGAGTCATCCGTGGACACTGGACAACTCAGCGTTTGGCTGGTTCGGGCTGTCGTCGGCGGTTCGGGTCCGCGAGGGCGCCGGCGTGCGGGCGATGTCGGTGGCCGAGGTGGTGGTGCCGACCGAGTCGGAGTCCGGATCGCTGGCCCGCGAGCTGATGGTCGCGTTGGCGCGGTCCGGCGTCACCGCGACGTGCAGCGGCGCCGACCGTCCGCGCTACGGCTACCTCGGCGTCGACTCCAACCTGCCGGACGCCCGGATCGTCGTCGGCGGACCGAGCCAGAACGCGTTCACCAAAACCGTGTTGGCGGCGGCAGATCCGGTCTACGCCGCCGAGGTCGACCGTCAGCTGGCCGGCGTGGGCCGCGCCGCGGTTTGGGTGCCCGCGGCGGCCCCGTTGGCCGACGGCTGGTTGCCCGGCGCCGACCTGCGCGACGCGGCGGCGCTGCCGGTACTGGTGATCGCGTCGCGCGACGACGCCGAACTCGGCGCCGCGGTCGCCTCGGTGGTCGACGACCTGGCCGACGCCGAGATCACGATTCAACAGCAAGTGCCCAGCGGGATGCAGCACGGCGAGTCACGGACCGTTGCGTTGCTGAACCGGGGGATACCGAGTTTCGCGGTCGACAGTGACGGCACGCTGCACACCGCGCTGATGCGGTCCTGCACCGGATGGCCGTCGCGGTCCTGGATCGACGACCCGCGGCGCACTGCCCCCGACGGCACCAGCTTTCAGTTGCAGCACTGGACGCACAGCTTCGACTACGCGCTGGTCGCCGGCGACGGCGATTGGCGCGAGGCGGCGATCCCGGCCCGCAGCGCCGAATTCTCCGAACCGCTGCTGAGCGTGCAGCGGTCCCGCGGATCCGGCCGGCTGCCGACCACCGGCTCGCTGCTGGACGTCTCACCGGTCGACGGCGTGCACCTGGCTGCGCTGAAGCCCGCCGGAAACCCGTTGGCGCGCAACAGCGCACGCCCCGTCGACCCCGCCGCGATCGCCCTGCGGCTGGTCGAAACCTGCGGGCGCACCGTGGACGCCGCGGTGCACTCCGCGCTTGGCAGCATCTCCGACCTACACGCTGCCGACCTGCTCGAAACACCGCTGCCCGATCGACACGGTAGGCCGACCGCTGCCCTGACCGGCTACCAGATCAGCACCGAGCTGGGCCGCCTCGACGTACCGCGGCTGATCGACTCCGCTGCCACGCCGTTGGCGCCGGAAGCCGAGAACTGCCAGCCGCTGTACGCGCGGTACTGGCTGCACAATCGCGGACCCGCACCGCTGGGCGGCCTGCCAGTGGTCGCGCATCTTCATCCGCATCGGGTCGAGGCCACCGGGAAGGATCTGGCTCTGCGGTTGACGGTCGCCAGCGATTGCGTCGACGCGGAGCTGACAGGCGCCGTCACCCTGGTCTGCCCGCCGGGCTGGTCGGCGGAGTCCGTTCAGTTCGCGCTGCAGCCTGGTGGGCACATGGAAAGTGATGTGGCCGTGCGGATTCCGAAGCACGTCGAGTCCGGTGTCTATCCGGTTCGCGCGCAGTTACGGCTCAGCAGCGACCAGCTGCCGCCGTCGTGGCATCAGATCGTCGAGGACGTCTGCCTGGTGACGGTCGGCGACGTCGACGACAGCACGTTGCTGCGCTTCGTTGACGGGCCCGCCGATGTCGAAGTGGCGGTGGGTGATTCGGCGCGACTGGCCGTCACGGTGAGTAGCGAGGCCGCCGCCGACCTGGCCCTCGAGGCGCATGTGATCAGTCCGTGGGGGACGTGGGACTGGATCGGCCCGCCCACCCGGGGTGCGGTCCTGCCGGCCCACGGCACCGTCGAGCTCAGCTTCGACGTGACGCCGCCGCCGTGGGTCAAGCCCGGTCGATGGTGGGCGCTGGTCCGGGTCGGCTGCGCCGGACATCTGGTCTACTCGCACGCGGTGAACGTGACGACGTGCTGACCCTGGCGATCGACGTCGGCGGCACCAAAATCGCCGTCGGTCTCGTCGACCAGGCCGGCGAGCTGGTGCATACCACCACCTGCCCGACTCCGAATCACCAAGACGCAGAACATGTCTGGAGCGTGCTGCGGCAGATGATCGCCGACACGATCGCGGTGGCCGAGGGCGCCGTGCAGGCCGTCGGGATCGGCTCCGCAGGCCCCATCGACGCGACGGCCGGGACCGTCAGCCCGGTCAATATCCCTACCTGGGTGGGCTTCCCGCTTCGTGACCGGGTCGTCGCGGCAGTGCCGGACGTTCCGGTGCTACTGGGCGGTGACGGCGTGTGCATGACACTCGGTGAGCACTGGCGCGGAGCCGGTCGCGGCATCGACTTCCTGCTCGGCATGGTCGTTTCCACCGGCGTGGGCGGCGGGTTGGTGCTCAACGGAGCGCCGTACCTCGGGCGGACGGGAAACGCGGGCCACGTCGGCCACATGGTCGTCGAACCCGACGGCTTGCTGTGCCACTGCGGCGGCCGTGGTTGCGTCGAGACCCTCGCAGCCGGTCCATGGATGACGCGGTGGGCGCTGGACAACGGCTGGGCCGGGCCACCGGGTGCCGATGCCGCGGCGTTGGCCGACGCGGCGGACGCCGGTGAGCCCGTGGCGGTGCGGGCGTTTCGCCGCGGCGCCACGGCGTTGGCCGCGATGATCGCGTCGGTCGGCGCGGCGTGCGACCTGGATCGCGTCGTCATCGGCGGGGGAGTGGCCAAATCCGGTCGGACACTGTTCGATCCGTTGAACGAAGCGCTGGCCGACTACACCGGTCTGAGCTTCATCCGCGATCTGCGGGTGGTGCCTGCCGCGCTGGGCGGCGACGCCGGCTTGATCGGCGCGGCCGCGCTTGCCTCTGCTGTCACATGAGCAACTCGGCGGACACATATGCCGAATTGCCCGCCTCCGAGCGACTTTCAGCTCCATGTCGGACCGCCGTGCGACCGTCCGACGATGCGAAACCTGCGAGGCATCGAACTGCGCTACGTGCTTACCTTGCATCTGGCGCTTCACGGTCCAGCGACCATCACCGAGCTGGTGGACGTCCTTGGATTCCACGGATTCTGCGTCGCGAATCCGGCGCCGAAGTCAATCTCCGACGCACTACGTTGGGAGCGGCGTCGAGGCCGAGTGCGTCGATTGGGACGCGCCGTTTACGGCCCTGGTCCGATCCCGCGCGGTACCGAACACCGGATTCACCAACGCGTGCTGGCGCTGCGCGCCGAGGCGAATCGCTCGGAGGCGGGCAACTCGGCTATTGGTCCTGAGAGGCGTTTTGGCTGATGACGGCAGTGCACTGTATGGTGGCGGGCGATCCACCGAAGACCGTCGGTCACCGAGCAATCGGTTGAAGGTCCGGGAACTCCCGGGCGGCCCACGCAGGAGGACGAGGCAAGACCGTCGCACGCCGACGCCATCTTCACGCCCCGACCGCTTCCTGCGTCGGGGCGTTCGTCATTTCCAGGCCGAGAACCCAAGGAGGGATGCATGGCCCAGGCTGAGAAGGCCACCGCCGTTGCAGACATCGCTGAGCAGTTCAAGGCGTCGACCGCCACCGTGATCACCGAGTATCGCGGTCTGACCGTCGCCAACCTGGCCGAGCTGCGCCGCTCACTGGCCGGCTCGGCGACGTACTCCGTCGCCAAGAACACGCTGATCAAGCGCGCCGCATCGGAAGCAGGCATCGAAGGGCTCGACCAGCTCTTCGTCGGCCCGACCGCGATCGCGTTCGTCAGCGGCGAAGCCGTCGACGCAGCCAAGGCGATCAAGAAGTTCGCCAAGGACCACAAAGCGCTGGTCATCAAGGGCGGCTACATGGACGGTCGCGCGCTGACCGTCGCCGAAGTCGAGCAGATCGCCGACCTGGAGTCGCGAGAGGTTCTGCTCGCCAAGCTGGCCGGCGCGATGAAAGCCAACCTGTCCAAGGCGGCCGGGTTGTTCAACGCGCCCGCCTCGCAGGTCGCTCGACTGGTTGCCGCACTGCAAGAGAAGAAGGCTGCAGAGGCTCCTGCCGAAGCAGCGGCACCTGCCGCTGAAGCCCCCGCCGCCGAGGCCCCTGCGGCCGAAGCGGAGTCGACCGAAGCTCCCGCGGAAACCCCCGCCGAGACCACCGAATAACCCCGTATCAATCAGGAAGGGACCAACACAATGTCCAAGCTGTCCACTGACGATTTGCTCGACGCTTTCAAGGAACTCACTCTGCTCGAGCTCTCGGAGTTCGTGAAGAAGTTCGAAGAGACCTTCGAGGTCACCGCGGCCGCCCCGGTCGCCGTTGCCGCCGCCGGCCCCGCCGCGGGTGGCGCTCCGGCCGAGGCCGCTGAGGAGCAGTCGGAGTTCGACGTCATCCTCGAAGCCGCGGGCGACAAGAAGATCGGCGTCATCAAGGTTGTGCGTGAGATCGTCTCCGGCCTGGGCCTGAAAGAGGCCAAGGACCTGGTCGACGGCGCGCCCAAGGCCGTGCTGGAGAAGGCGCCGAAGGAAGCTGCCGAGGAGGCCAAGGCCAAGCTCGAGGCTGCCGGCGCCAGCGTCACCGTCAAGTAGTCACATCGCGACAACCCCCGGAGCCCAAGGGTTCCGGGGGTTTCGTGCATTCAGCGCCGGTGCACCGCGTCCAGCTGTGACTTCTGCATCAGCTCAGGCGAATCACCCAGCGCGACAAGAAGATTCCCGGTCAATCCGGCCAGCACCGGCACGACGGCACTGCCCTGCGCGCCGTAGTAGCCCGCGAGTTCGAGCATGACGAAGCCGTGCACCGATGCCCAGAACTGTGCGGCGGTAGCGACCACGGTGGCGTCATCATCGGGTGATCCTGCTGCGATTCGACCGGCCAGCATGCAACGGTGCACGCCACGCACGACGTGGGCGAAGCTGGGGTAGTGGTCGTTGATCTCGGCCACGCTCAGGGTGAGGACATCGTGCGCAGGCGCATTGATGCCGTGCGCGCTGGTGCTGCCGAACATCAACCGGTACATGTGCGGACGTTCGATCGCGTAGCGCCGGTAGGCGATCCCGGTCGCCACCAGATCCGCGACCGGGTCGTCCGTCGACGGCATGGTCATCGCCGCGTCGAACTGGCGTAACCCCTCGTCGGCAACCGCAGCGATCAGGCCGGGCATCCCGCCGAAATACGTGTAGACCGCCATCGTCGACGTCCCGGCGGCGCCGGCGATCTTGCGCGTCTGCAATCCGTCGGGGCCGTCCTGGTTGAGCATCTCGACGGCGACACCGAGCAACTCGTCGCGCACGTTGCGATCGGCCTGCTGAGTTTCTGAAGTCATCGGTTGACATCTTGACATAGCTATCCGGGGATCGGTATAACAGTGGCATAACATCGTTATTCGAGCTAGGAGGCCACTGTGAGCACGCCGATCACTGAAGCACCAGCGAACCCGTATCTTGACGACTTCTTGGCCCCGGTCAGCGCCGAGGTCACCGCGACCGATCTGCCGGTCACCGGGCAGATCCCCGACTTCCTGGACGGCCGATACCTGCGCAACGGACCCAACCCCGTAGCCGAGGTCGACCCCGCCACTTACCACTGGTTCACCGGCGACGGCATGGTGCACGGCGTCGCCCTGCAGGACGGCAAGGCCGGCTGGTACCGCAACCGCTGGGTCCGCAGCGCCCCGGTGCGCGCGCAACTCGGCGAGCCTGCGGCCGCAGCCAACCCGCGAACCGGCATGCAATCCCTCGGCGCCAACACCAATGTGCTGGCCCACGCGGGCAAGACCTTCGCGCTCGTCGAGGGCGGCGTGGCCAACTACGAACTCACCGACGACCTCGACACCGTCGGTGCCTGCGACTTCGACGGGACCCTGGCCGGTGGCTACACCGCTCACCCGCATCGCGACCCGCACACCGGCGAGCTGCACGCGGTGTCCTACTCCTACGCCCGGGGCAAGACGGTGCAGTACTCGGTGATCGACGCGAACGGCCACGCTCGCAAGACGGTCGACATCGAGGTGTCGGGGTCGCCAATGATGCACGACTTCTCACTCACCGATAAGTATGTGGTGCTCTACGACCTGCCGGTCACACTCGACCCGATGCAGGTGCTGCCGAAAAAGATGCCGAAGTGGATGAAACGCCCGGCCCGCCTGGTGGCCGAGGCGGTCGTCGGGCAGGTGCCGGTGCCAGGGCCGATCGCGGCGATGTTCAACCGTAACGAGAAGCCGGCCTATCAGATGCCGTACGCCTGGAACCCGCGCTACCCGGCCCGCATCGGCGTCATGCCCCGCGAGGGCGGCAACAAAGATGTCCGTTGGTTCGACATCGAACCCTGCTACGTCTATCACCCGCTCAACGCCTACTCCGAGATGCGCGGCGGCCACGAGATGCTGGTGCTGGACGTGGTCCGCTATGACCGGATGTTCGACCGCGACCGGCGCGGCCCCGGCGGCGTCACCCCCGCCCTGGACCGCTGGACGATCAACCTGACCACCGGCGCGGTGACCAGCGAACGCCGTGACGACCGCTCCCAGGAGTTCCCTCGCATCAACGAGACGCTGTTGGGCAGCCGACACCGCTTCGGCTACACCGTCGGTGTGGACGGCGGCTTCGTCGACTCAGGCAGAACCAAAATGTCGACATCGCTGTACAAGCACGACTACTCCAACGGATCCAGCCTGGTCGCCCCGCTCGACCCCGACCTGCTGATCGGCGAAATGTCCTTCGTGCCGCGGCCCGGCGGCTCGGCCCCGCTGGCCGAGGACGACGGCGTGCTGATCGGCTACGGGTATCACCGCGGACGCGACGAAGGTCAGTTGGTGTTGCTCGATGCGCAAACGTGCGAATCAGTTGCTACGGTGCATCTGCCGCAGCGCGTGCCGATGGGATTCCACGGCAATTGGGCGCCGCGGAACTGATCGAATTGCCGTCCAGATTCAAATTTCGGCGATGGTTGTAGTAGCCCACTACCGATAAGGCTGTGCGCTACAGTGACTCAAGCCACAAGCTGGGCTTGGGCTGCGATGAGCAACGTCAGCGGGAGGAAATCGCATGGGTATCGGTATCCAGGTAGAAGGACTGACCAAGTCCTTCGGTGCCCAGCGAATCTGGGAAGACGTCACGATGGACATCCCCGAGGGTGAGGTCAGCGTGCTACTGGGCCCGTCGGGTACCGGTAAGTCCGTCTTCTTGAAGTCGCTGATCGGTCTGCTTCGCCCGGAGCGCGGCTCGATCGTGGTCGACGGCACCGACATCACCGAGTGCTCGGCCAAAGAGCTCTACGACATCCGCACCCTGTTCGGCGTGATGTTCCAGGACGGTGCGCTGTTCGGGTCGATGAACCTCTACGACAACACCGCATTCCCACTGCGCGAGCACACCAAGAAGAAGGAAGGCGAGATCCGTGACGTCGTCATGGAGAAGCTGGAGATGGTGGGTCTGGGCGGCGATGAGAAGAAGTTCCCCGGTGAGATCTCCGGTGGTATGCGCAAGCGTGCCGGGTTGGCCCGCTCGCTGGTGTTGGACCCGCAGATCATTCTGTGTGACGAGCCGGACTCGGGTCTGGACCCGGTCCGTACGGCTTATCTGAGCCAGTTGCTGATCGACATCAACGCCCAGATCGACTGCACAATCCTGATCGTGACGCACAACATCAACATCGCCCGCACGGTGCCGGACAACATGGGTATGTTGTTCCGCCGCAAGCTGGTCATGTTCGGTCCGCGTGAGGTGCTGCTGACCAGCGACGAGCCGGTCGTCAAACAGTTCCTCAACGGTCGCCGTATCGGCCCGATCGGTATGTCGGAGGAAAAGGACGAGGCCACCATGGCCGAGGAGCAGGCCCACATCGAGGCCGGTCACCACGACGGTGGCACCGACGAGGTTGAGGGCGTGCCGCCGCAGATCACCGCGACCCCGGGTATGCCGGAGCGCAAGGCCGCCGGGCGTCGCCAGGCCCGGGTGCGCGAGAACCTGCACCTGCTGCCCAAGGATGCTCAGGAGGCGATCCTCGAGTCGTTCGAGGCCGACAAGCAGGAGTCCGCGAAGAACCAGAATTACGACGACCGCTCGCGGCACCGCGACGACGCCGACACCGCATCGATCCCCACCCAGCGCGGGTACTGAGTCCGGGTCTGATGGTGACGGCCCGCTGCGCCCGGCTACGCCGCGCTTGCCACCGTCACGAGAGGAGTTAGTCCACCAACTTGGCGCGTCACCTCTTGACTGAAGGGCCCCGAGGGGTCACTCTGTTGGGCAGTATGTGTGTACGGGAAGTTCGAGTCGCCAGCCAGCGCCGATACCCCGGAGCACGGTAGTTGAGGAATGCGCCGTCCTGCGCTATTGTTGGACGTTGCGCTGGCTGCCTCCTGCCCACCTCACCTGCCACCTGAAACCGTGGTCCTAGCCTGAGCTGTCTTTAGTTCAGATAACTAGCTGCGTGCGTGAGATCGGACAGATCGTTCGCCAGCCGAACCGACAAGTAAAGCTGCGAACGGGTCCGGTTTCTCCGGGTCTGCTGTCGCACTAGGTGCTGGAAGGATGCATCTTGGCAGTCTCCCGCCAGAGCAAGAAAAACCACTCGAGTTCTTCCGCTTCCGCAAATAGCTCCGTACCCGGAGCACCTGATCGCATTTCGTTCGCCAAGCTGCGTGAGCCTCTCGAGGTTCCGGGCTTGCTGGACGTGCAGACCGACTCATTGAGTGGCTGGTCGGTGCGCCGGGCTGGCGTGAGGTCGCCACTGCGCGTGGCGAGGAGAACCCGACCGGTGGCCTCG
>CAVWUG010000008.1:0-585788 GCA_963758115.1 uncultured Actinomycetota bacterium | reverse complement strand
CCGGCCGCGGTGTTGTGGCTGCCGGAGGTCTGGGCGGCTAACGCGCCGAAGCCGGTGGCGGCATTGGCAGTCCCGGTCGTGGTGAAGTTACCCGCGCCGCCAACAAACACGTTCTGATTGCCTTTGGAATATCCATGCAGAAATGGAATTCCGCCGATATTGATCACGCCGGATGTTCGCGTTGAAGGTGGATCCCAGTGACAGATCCGCGCCGGTGATTGCCTGCGAGCGCCGGCGAAGTTGTTGGCCGAGGTCAGCAGAGGAACCTTGGTCGTGTCGACGTTGAGCGTGACCGTACCGGTGGTTCCGCCGCCGGTGAGCGCGGTGCCGGCAGTGACGCCGGTGATGGTGCCTGATCCCGGTGCCCGGGAAGGTCTGGCCGGGGGCGAAGTGGATGGTTCCGTTGGTGTTGAGTAAAAACCTGTCTCCGTGCGGGCGCCGGAGCTCGACGACGAAAGCAGGTTCAGCGTTGCGCCGGGCGATGCGGTGTCGTTGCCGGTTGGCTTCGGCCTGCCACTGAAACCGGGGAGAAACCGCCGTCGTGGTGGACGAGTTAAAAGCCGAGGCATTGAGCTTGATGAACTGCGAATTGAAGCCCCCGGAAGCCGTGGCCGTTCCCTGCGGCAGTACAGGACTTACCCATTCAGTGGAGGTGCGAGGTACCGTGTGACGGTCAGGGTCGCGGTGGGAGTAGTGGTGCCGATGCCGACTTCGCTGCCGGTGTGCACAAATGATCGGTGAGTTGACGATCGAGCTCGTGCCAGAGAATTCGGGCACATGTTCGAGCGTGCCTCCGGTCGTGGTGACGTTCGAGGTGACGTTGGGTGTGATCGCAGGGGACGCAGCGGCGACGGCCTCAGAGGCGGGGCGGGCCAGAGCGAAGGCCGAGGCCGGCAAACCGCCGAGCGTAGCGGCATCAGCAGCCTTGAGCGCATAGGGCACGCTGACCAGCAGCACGCGGGGTTGCGGCGGTTCCCCGGCGACTTGAACCTCGAGCCAGCGGGCCTCGCCGGAGGCGAAGAGATCAGAGGGCAGGCCGTTCGGGTTGGCCGCGCCGAGCTGCACTTTGTAGTGTCCGGTGGAGTCAATGGCGACGGTCTGGGTTTCCGTCCAGAGAGCTTCTCCGCCGACTTCGTCTTTGTAGAGCTGGAAGGTGACGCCGGATTCTGCGGCGAAAGTTTTGCCGTCGCCAGCGATCACCGCGCCCGAATAGGGAACGAGGGCGGGAACGGCGGTTGGCGCAGATGCGGCGATTGGCGTGGCTGGCTTAAGGGCTGCAGTTTGAGCGAAGGACCGATTGGCGACCGGTGATATGGCGGCCATCAGCCCCAGGGCGAGCAGAGTGTTAGGACTTTCATTATTTCTCCTTGATATTTTTTGGGTCGGAGGTTCGAACCGCGCAGTTTTGTTAGTGAAGCAAATCTGTCAATCAGGGGGGTTTGGCAGCGAGCAGAGTCCGGCTACCAACCCAATAGTGCTCGATGGATTCCGAGCGTTTCAGAACGGCAGAATCGGGAGCCGTGAACGCGAGAAAGTGTTTGGTCATTTGCGGCCGGAAGGCTGTCACTTGGAAAGGCGGAATCTGATTCGAGATTTTGCGCTCCCCGTCTCTTATTTCTGGCGACGATGTTCGAGGAGAGTCGCCGGGTGCGGCGATATTACACGCGGGAGAGTAAGCAGTGCCAGCCAGACAGGCTCGGCGCTGGGGAGAGGAAACGGACGCGACTTGCCGCTGCCATCTACAAGAAACACCAAAAGCCATCCCGAAGGATGGCTTTTGTGTTTTGCGGCGAAGCCGCGATTGCCTGGACGGCTAGTCCCCCATTACTGGTTCGGCGGACTCTTCCTTGACCGCTGCCTTGGGGGCGGACTGGATGAGGTTGCCTAGCGGGATGAATCCGTCCTGGGGTGGCTTCTCTCCGAGGATCTCTTCGCGGTAGAGCTTGGCCATGCGGGCGTTTTCGGCGTCCTGCTTGAGCTTGGCGTCGCGGGCCGCGATCTTCTCTTCGCGGGAGTTCTTGGCGATGCCGAGCTTTTCGAAGGTGTCGTTGGCGGCGGAGTCGACGTGCTCCTTGTTGAGCAGCAGGTCGTTCTGCGCGTCGCCCATGCCGACCTTCTTGCCGCCGGCGAAGATTTCGTGACGGCCATGCTCCTCATACCACTTGGTGAGGGTGGAGGTCATGTGCATCTTCTCGATGATGTTCCTCCAGCCGACGCCGGTGTTGTAGGCGCAGAAGCTGATCTCGCCCTCTTGCGTGGCGTAGGGGATGATGCACTGCTCGGTGCGGCGGAAGTCGTAGTTGAAGAGATCCTGGAACCACATGCCGGCGATAAAGAGGAAGTTCCAGCGATCTTTGCGGCGCTTCTCGATATCTTCCATGGTGCGGTCGGCGGTGACCTTGCCGTAGTTGCGTCCGGTGGCGCCGAAGCACTTATCGAACTTCGCGAGCAAGTCGAAAATCTTGAAGTGGGTCGGCGACTTGGTCGGGTCGTAGTTGCGGAGCAGCGCGAGGGTGACGCCAGCGATCGAGAGGAACTTGCCGCGGGCGGCGTCGTTGATCTTGGCAACGTCCTTGGCGAGACGATCGGCGTTGAGGAAGGCGGTCACGGGGACGGCTTCCTTGGTTTCCTTATCGATCATCAGCGCCATGCCGATGCCGCAGTTGGGGTGGCATCCGCAGGAGAGCTGGCCCCAGTCGCGGTTCGGTCCGTGAACGAGATCGGCCCAGTCGGAGAAGGTGCTCATGAAGCTGATCGGGAACCAGTCGCGGGTGGGCTCGCCGAGTCCGGTCTGGTTCTTGACGTCGTGGGCCATGTGGCTCAGCGTGTAGCGCTGCGCCTGGCGGCGTTCGTCGGTGACGGCCTCGTCGCGGCCGGTGAAGGAGACCGGCTGGAAGCTGAGGAAGTTGATCTTCTTGGGGTTGTCGAGCGCGAACTCGATGATGCGGCCAACCTGCTCGTTATTGATGCCGTTGATGATGGTGGTGACGGGGACGATGTCCACGCCGGCCTCGTGCAGGTTGTGGATGGCCTGGAGCTTCACATCAAACAGGTTGCCGACCTTGCGGTGCGAGTTGGCGGCGTTGCCGATTCCGTCGAACTGCAGATAGGCGTAGCGAAGACCGGCTTCGGCGGCGGCGCGGCAGAGTTCCTTGCTCTTGGCGAACTCGATGCCGTTGGTTGCGGCCTGGACCGAGGTGTAACCGACCTTGCGGGCGTAGGCGACGGCGTCGAGGAAGTAGGGCGAGAGCGTCGGCTCACCGCCGGAGAACTGGACCGACATCTGGCGGCGGGGCTTGATCGAGACCGCGTTGTCGAGCATGGTCTTGATCTCGTCCCACGTGAGCTCGTGGACGAAGCCGACCTGGTTGGCGTCCATGAAGCAGGGATCGCACATCATGTTGCAGCGGTTGGTCAGATCGATGGTCAGCACCGAGCCGCGGCCGTGGGTGACGGTCGAGGTGCCGTGGTTGTGCAGGCCTTCGTCATTGTGGGCGCGGATGTCGCGGCCGGGGAAGACTTCTTCGAGGTGCTTGAAGAAGGCGGTATCGATCGCCATGACGTCTTCAAAGTGGCCGTGCTTGGGGCAATCCTTGACCATGAGGATTTGGCCGTCGCGCTCGATGATCTGCGCCTTGATTTCGCCAACCTTCTCATTCAAAAGGATTTCGTGCGGCAGCTTGCCGTCGATGATCTGCTGGCGAATCTCGGGGACGCACTTGGGGCAGAGCGAATCGGTGGTGCGGGGCCAGCCTAGCGGGGGCTTTTCCTTCTGGTAGGACTTGAGCAGGGGCTTGTCCGACCACTTGGGGGTGAAGGAGGGGTTGGGGCTGATGCTGTTGAGCTTCTCAAAAACCGCCCATGCGCCCTTGGCGGCTATGGTTACTGCTCTTTCTGCATATTTCACGGTCTTTGACATATATTGTTTCCTCCGGAGATTGACCCTGACCACTGAGACTATGTTTGCAGGTAATACGACTACTTTGGCGATGAAAACGATGCGTCTTCGATCGGTTAACAGGGTAGGCGACGGATAGCGTAACCCGCGCCTCCTCAGAACTTTACCAGTTTAAGGGTACTGTCGGGACGGGTGAAAGTGAACCGGCTCCTCCTGAATGGGGATTTTTTGGCATTGGAAGGGATTCTAGGGGGCTGAATGGGAGCGTCCAATGGGCTCCCTTTGTTCTCCTTTTGGGGGAGCACTTCGTCAGTGATATCCGATGGCGGCGACGGCAGCTGAGCCCTTACGCTCGCGCAGTTGCTCGAGATAGAGGCTGGCCGGCTCCACAGGCTTGCCCGCAGATTCGACGATTCCGCTGGGCAGGCGCGCTCCCTCTGGCGCATCCGAGACCGGCATTGGTGCGGTTATCTGATCGCCAATATCGCCGATCGACCAGTTGAGCGCACCGGGAGGGTTTTGCACCAGAATCGTTCTGGCCTTGTTGTTCCAGAGAACCGACCAGCCGAGGGTCCAGCCGTGTCCGCTGCCCATGGTACCGCGATTTCTCAGATAAATGTCACCATCCGGCACTTCGCATCCGTCGACGAGAAATGCGGTCGACCACCGCTGATGTCCCTCAATCTTGCCGGTGCCGAGAAACCGGCAATGCAGGACGACGTTTGGGCCCTCTGACCGGGACTGTGTGCCGACGTAAGTCACGCGGTCGCCCTGGCCGGTGCAGCGGTCGAGCAGTACCTGCGAGCCGCTTATGCGGAAGTCAAATGGCTGGGCGTGACTGGTTACGGCGGAATGCTGCTGGACGTCGACGCCGAGGACAGTGATGCGATTTGAATGGTACTCGATGCGCACCGAGTTCGTGGTGTCAACGAAGGCGACATAGCGCAGCCAGGAGTCGACGGTGTTGTCCATGGCAATTCCATCGAACTCCTGATCGACGCGGTAGGCGATGCTCCGATCGGGAGCGAGAATTTGCAGAGTCTCGACACCGGTTTCGGCGATTTGACCGGTGACCTCGACGCGGGTCACGGTCGCGTGCTGGCCCAGGTAAAACTTCGAGTCGAAAGAGTCATTCAGCGGGAGTGAGAGCCGTACTGCGTTGACATCGACCGAGGCAACACGCCGCAGGACGGGGATGTCGTACTTAAGCCAGACTTCAGGTTTGCCGTCTCGCGTGAGATGGTCCATGCCCATGAAATGCGTCCATGCGGGCTTGACCAATTTGATGATCTCGAGCACGTCGCCAGCGTGGATGCCGGAAGCGTCAGCGAGGTGAACCGTCGCACTTCCAGCGGGAATGTAGCGATCAGTAAGCCAGGTTGGAGTGCCGAGCGCGCGCTGATGGTATTCGCCCTCAATGTTGATCGCGCGATGTGGCGCGCCGGTTAACTCGAGCACGGACGCTGTCGGCCCGATGGCCGCCGTACCCCGCAACATCACGCCGGATGCGTGGATCGTCAGCGTACCGGCGAGATGGTAGTATCCCGGCGCAAGCTCGACGGCGCCGCGATGACCGTGCGCGTCGGGTGCGAGTCGAGCAACTTTGTCTAACGCCGCTTGGATCGCAGGCGTATCGTCGGCAGCGTTTGTGGGCAATACCTTGATGCGCGTTTTTAGCAGCGGCAGGGCAACGCCACCACCGCGATAGCCAGCATAGGAGAAATCCGGAATACGATCGCCAAGGGGCGTCTTCTTGTACACCAGCTTTCCATCCGTACCAAAGTGCGCCCATGCTGACTGGCTCCAGGATGGAGCGATAGAGAGTTGCAGGAACGTGAGGAGAAGCGCGAAATGTTTTGCCATTCGACAGATACCTCGAAGCTCTCGCGATCCTTCGGCAAGCGGCTACACGTCTGACGTGTCCCAGGGCCGCTGGGTTCAATTGCATGCGACGGAAGCGGCTCGCCATTTACCCTTAGGGCACCGAGGCGCGCCTCCAGCCCGCTTTCTCATTGACCCGCGCAACCTTCGCGCCATACTTAGGTTGGAGCTTTGTGTAGTTTCGTGGTGAGGGTATATGGTCCAGGATCCGGCGTCGGCGAAGTCGCGGTTTGAGGAATTTGGGCGCAAGCTCGACGAGCGCTTTGCCGAAGGCGTGCCGCGGGTTGAAGAAGAGGTCAAGAAAGTAATCGCCTACCTGAACGACGAAGTTGTCCCGCAGGTGCGGCAGAACTCTTCGCAGGCGCTGCGCGTAGCGGCCGATCACTTGAGCCGGCTGGCCGAGCACCTCGACAAGAGGCCTTGAATGAAGCTTGACGCGGCGCAGAGGATGGCTTCGAGGTGCACACCTTGTTTCGCCGCCTTCGCCGTGATCTCGCTCTCCATAGTGCTTCTTGCCTCCGGCTGCTCGCATCGCCACCAGCCGACGATCAGCGCCGCCGCTTCCGCGCCGACCCTTGCGGCTCCTCCGGTAGCGCCAACTGCTCCGCCAGACAATGAAGCATCCGCTTCTGGACGCGTTCCAATACCGGGGAACATTCCGCCGGCCGACAGCTCGACCGACGCGGAATTTGTCGCAACCCACACGCCGATCTATTCGGAGACGGGGAAGGCGAGTTGGTATGGACCTCCTTACAACCATCACAAGGGCGCCAACGGCCAGGTTTATGACCAGGAAGCGATGACTGCGGCGCATCGCACGCTGCCGATGAATTCGCTGCTAAGAGTGACAAATATCCAAACCGGGCAGTCGGCGATTATGCGCGTCACGGACCGAGGGCCGTTCGTGCCGGACCGGGTACTCGATCTCTCGCTGGCTTCGGCACGGGTGGTGGGCGTGTATCGTCCCGGGACGGCGCAGGTGCGCATCGATGTCTACGAGACTCCCGCACCGATCGACGAGGGCGGCCGCTGGTGCGTGCAGATTGGCGCGATCCAGAGCGAGCGCGAGGCGAAGAAGATCGAGGAACATCTTCAGAAGAAGTATGCGACGGCAAATGTGATCGAGTTCACCGGGCCGACAGGACACTGGGTGAGGATTCGCCCGGCACATGACGATAAGCAGCGCGCGATTGAGATCGCTGAGAAGGACAAACCTTCTGAGGGCACAGCTTACCTGGTACGGCTGGATTGATGAGACGGCTGCCTACAGCAGCTATCTTCCTGGCACAATACCACCGCGCCTTTAGAAGATCGGCCCTTGTTCTGTTAGCGCTACAACCATCTCCCTGGTTTACGACTCTTACTCCTTGCGCGTATGTGGTTCCATCGCCACTTACGAAGTTTAAGGAGCCCTATGAAAAAGATATTGTCCGCCGTCCTAGTTCTATTTGGTCTTGGCAGTGCGGCTTTTGCCGCTTCTGATGTCGCGAAGCTTGATGATCGCATCGCCGCGGCCCACACCGTGTTGCATGAGTTGATGGATACTCCCGACAAGGGCATTCCACTTGATGTCGCTGCGAAGGCCCATTGCGTGGCTGTGATACCCAGCGTCAAGAAGGGCGCATTCATTGTGGGCGCAGAATATGGCCAGGGCATCGCCACCTGCCGCACCGCACGCGGCTGGAGCGCGCCAGTGTTCATTCAGCTGACCGGCGGAAGCTTTGGCTTCCAGGCCGGCGGCCAAGCGACAGACCTGGTCCTGGTTGGCGTAAGCAATAACAGCATGGATCTTTTATTGCATGATAAGTTGAAGCTGGGCGGCGACGCAGCGGCGTCGGCAGGGCCGGTTGGAAGGAACACCCAGGCATCCACGACAGAGTTAGCGAACGCTGGTTTTCTTACCTATTCGCGGAGCCAGGGTCTGTTTGCCGGCGTCGACCTCAACGGTGACGTGGTGAACCAGAACACCACCGATACCACCACGTATTACGGGAAAGAGATTCCGTATAAGACGATCCTGAGCGGGGCGGTGCCAACTCCCGCCTCGGCACACCACTTTGTCGCTACCGTGAACGAAATGTTCCGCATGGGCACGCAACGCGCGGCGAAATAGTTGCGGTAGTTTTCGCAACGAAGTTCGCGGATATAGAGAGGTAGCGCGCGAGGGAGCTACCTCTTCAGTTTTATATCCGCAAAAACAAAGCCGTCGCGTTCGACGACTTCTCCGCTTTCAATGGGAATGGGGTGACGGAACATGGGGCCGTCGTAGACGCAGGTGTGGAATTCGCCGTTCTCGCCGCAGGGGTCGATGCCTTCGGGCAGATCGCGAAAGAAACTCTCATCGAGGTCCCGTCCGGCGAATTCGCGAGGCATCTTTTTCGGATCGATGCAGACAATACGGGTCTTGACTCCAGCGTCGATCATCTCGCGGAGGAGCGCGTGGGTGTTGCGCTTCCAGACGGGAAAGAGCGGAGCGACCCCTGTGCCGCTGAGTCGCTCCTCGCGATATTGGCGGATGTCCTCGAGAAATAGATCGCCGAAGGCGATTGCCTTAATGCCCCACGCGATGGCGGCGTCGCAGGCTGTGCGCATGGCCGCTTCATAAGCTTCGTTGGAGCAGGGCCAGGGCAGCGGGATTATGTGAAGCGGCAGGCCGGCGGCTGCGGCTTGTGCTTCTAATACTTCGCGGCGGGTGCTGTGCATGGCGACACGGTTGAATTCGGTGTTCAAGGTGGTGAGGAGGCCGGAGATCTGGTATTTGGGATCTTGCCGGAGAAGATGCAACGACCAGGCGCTGTCTTTGCCGCTGCTCCAGGAGACGAGAATGGAGGAGGCGAGTGCTGGTGTCGGTGCTGTCATCGAGTCGAAGTATACGTGGGACTGGAAAAGGCCGATCAGCACTCTATTCGGTGCGCAGCACGCGCATCGGCTCCACTGATGCTGCTCGGAGTGCTGGAACCCAGCAGGCCAGCAGTGCAGCGATTACCAGAATTGCGCCGACCGCGCCGAATGCGGTGAAGTCCATCGCTCCGACGCCGTAGAGAGTGCTTTGCATCGCACGGCCCACGAAGTATGCGCCGATCAGTCCGAAGCCCAAGCCCACCAGCGCCAGAATCACGCCTTCTCTCACGATGAGGGCAACCACGCGGCTGCGATTTGCCCCAAGCGCCATGCGGAGTGCGATTTCGTGGGAACGCTGCGCGACGGAAAAGGACATCACGCCGTAGATACCCAGAGCGGCGAGCAATAGGGCCACCGCAGCGAAGCTTACGAACAGGATGACGGTGAAGCGGTCGTCGGCGAGGACGTCTTCCCGCACCTGATCGAGGGTTTTCGGTTCGTCGAGGGCGATCTGTGGATCGACGCCGTGGACGGCGGCAGCGATACTCCGAACCATGCTCGCCGGATCTTCTGCGGTGCGCACGCCAATCGAAGCCGATGGCCACGGGATCTGCCAGAAGGGAATGGTGATCTCGGGATTCTCGTCACGGAAGCCACGGCTGCGGACGCTGCGATAGACGCCAACGATCTGCCATGGGACCTCGGGCCCAAGCTTGGTGACTCCAGGAATGAGCTGTTCTACCCCGAGGCTCGCCTTCAGGGGATCGGTACCCTTCAAGAATTTCTTGACGAAGTCTTCGTTGACGACGGCGACCTTGGTGCTGGCCGCAGTGTCCTGGTCGTTGAGGAAACGCCCCGAGATGAGCTTAATGCCGAAGGTCTGAAAGTAGTCCGGCGTGACCATCTGGAAGCCTGCACCGGGCCGTTGCGATGGATCGGCGGCAGCGGGTTGGCCGACGATGGTAAAGGGCATGCCGAAATATGTACCCTGAAGCGGCATTCCGGTCATCGCCGTGGCGTGAGTAACGCCAGGGACGGCGGCGATGCTGGAGAGAACCTGCCGATAATAGGCGACTATCTTTTCGGGATCCTTGGGGCGCGAATCCGGGACGGGCAAGCCAAAGGTAAGAATGTGGTCGGTTTGAATTCCGAGGTCGACGCGCAGCAAGTTCCAGAAGCTGTGAATGGCGAGGCCCGCACCGGCGAGCAGTGCCAGCGCGAGGGTGAATTCGCCGACCACGAGAATCCGCCGCAACCGGTGACGACCTGCACTGGTGCCGGTGCGGCCGCCCTCTTTCAAGGTCTCTGCCGGGTCGACCCGGGAGGAATACCATGCCGGGACGCAGCCGAAGAGCAGTCCGGCGAGGGTCGTCGCTAACAAGGTGAAGATAAGGATGGGAATGTTCAGGTGCAGGCTGGCCTCGGTGGGCAGCGTGCCTTCGGGCATAACCGCGACGAGTCCGGCGAGCATAGCGTAGCCAGCGCCGATGCCGAGAACGCCGCCCATGAGCGCGAGCAGGATGCTTTCCGTAAGAAGCTGAACAAAGATGGTGCGCGGAGTCGCGCCGAGGGCGCTGCGCACGGCCAGTTCCTTTTGCCGAACCATGCTACGGGCGAGCAGGAGATTGGCTACGTTGACGCATGCGATGAGGAGGACGAATCCGACTGCGCCGAGGAGTAGCCAGAGGATGAGGATTCGCTCCTTGGGCATGAAGTCGTTTTTGAGCGGTTCGACCCAGGCACCCCATCCTTTATCGCTCTTCGGATATTGCTCGGCGATGTGAGTGGTGACCGAGTCCATATCGGCTTGCGCTTGCTTAAGGGTCACTCCGGGCTTCAGGCGACCCATAACGAGCAACCAATGAAAGTCATGATTTACCTGGTCGGGCTTGAAGACGAGGGGCACCGTTATCTGAGCATCATTGCGATCGTCGGGACCGGGCGCGAGGACGCCGACTATGGTGTAGGGCTCTCCGTCCATGGGCATCGTCGTGCCGATGATATGCGGGCTAGCGCCCAGCTTCATCCACAGTTTGTGGGTCAGCACGACGACGTGATTCTTGCCTTCTACACCCTCCTCAGGCAAGAAGCCACGGCCAAGAGTGAAGGACTGCCCCATCATCTGGAACCAGCCAGTGGTTGCGAGTCTGCCCTGAATGAGCTCCGGCTGATCTTTGGTGGCGATGTTGAAGCGGCTGCCGCTCCAGGCATTCAGGTCCTGAAACGATGTGCTCTGCCGCTTCCAGTCGGTGAAGTCACCGGCCGCAACGGAGTTGTGGTAGGTCTTGATCTTTGACCAAACGATTACTAGCTGGTCTGGCTGAGGATAGGGCAGGGGGGCCATCATCGTGGCGTAGTCGACGGTGAAGATTGCCGTATTAGCACCGATTCCGAGCGCCAGAGTCAGAAGAATGGTGGTGGTTAGGCCGGGGTTCTTGGCCAGCATTCGGAGGCTGAAACGAAGGTTCTGGAGAAGTGCTTGCATCGGTTTCCTCGGTGGTGCTTGCTGGCCCGTTGCGGGCAAGATTCGGCTTGGAAGATAGACGTAAGAATCTATGTTCCAGTTCAATACAATCGCGAAACGCAACCAATAGCACTCTATGAAGACGACGGTGGTCGACCAGCGTCCATAATCGGACGCATGGGTGCGATGGCGAACTCTCTACTGACGGCGGCAGCGGAGTTTGGTTAGGAAGAAATCAAAGGACACTCAAACAAAGAGCAGGCACTGCGGTGACTGGATTGGAGCCGTAGGTCCTGACGTTTGGAGCTGGCCGGTCTTTGGATCTCGGCCGAAGACGGCGATGAGGTTCGAGTCCTGGTTGGCGACTAAAATCCACCTCTCTGTGGGGTCGAGGGCGATGTGGCGCGGGGTCTTGCCTCCGCATGAGCTCCGGCGGGGGAAGGTTAGTTTTCCGTTGGACTGATCAATGGCGAAGCCCATGAGAAAGTTGTCGCCGCGGTTGGAGGCGTAGGCGTACTGGCCCTTGCTGTCGAAGATGATCTCGGCGGCGCTGCTGACTCCGTGGAAGTCTCTGGGTAACAGCTCTGTCTTTTGGACGAGCGTGAGTTCGCCGGTCCTCGGATGCCAATTGAGGAGATCGATCGTCGAGGCTGAGCTCGTTGACGCAATAAGCCCACTGACCGTTGGGGTGGAAACGCAGGACGCGCGGACCGGATCCGGGCGCGGCCTTCCAATCGGCGGGATTATTTGCCGTGAGCTTTGCGGTAGCGGGATTGAGTTTATAGATGTGAATGCAGTCGAGGCCGAGATCATTGATGTAGGCGAAGCGATTGTCGGGCGAGGTGGTGGCATGATGGGCGTGCGACGGCGGCCTGGCGGTCTTTATCCTGGCCGGGTCCGGCGCCGGTTGATTCGTAGTGAAATGTGGAGACGGCGTTGCTGAGATGGCCGTTCCAGTCGATCTGGAAGGAGGAGGCGCTGCCGCCGGTATAGTTAGCGACCAGCAGGACGCGGCCGGTCTGATCGGTATTCACATGGCAAGGGCCGGAGCCGCCGGAGGCGACGGTGTTGATGAGGGTGAGTTTGCCGCTGGCTTTGTCGAGAGCGTAGCTGCTGACGGCCCCGGTCTTCTGGCCCTGGTAGGTGTCGATTTCGTTGACGGCGAAGAGGAACTGTTTGTCGGGGGACAGGGCGAGAAACGAGGGCGATGGCGCCTCGGCGGCGAGGCCTTGCGGCTTGAGTTCGCCGGTCGATGAATCGAATTGAAAGCGATAGATTCCTTTGCTGCCGGTGTTGGTTCCGGTGCCGACGAAGAGCATGGCCCCTCCATTGGGTTTGCCGGACTGGCTCCAGGAGCTACGGGCTGCCAAAGGCGCTACCGCCATGCCTGCCAGAAATCTACGCCGTGTCGTCATCCATTCCCTCGCATCCACGCGAATTGGCTTCGCGATGGCAGTCTTGCAACCCGACCATCATAGCTGGTTTGCGTTCGAAGAGACTCGGGCCGCGACTGGATTTAGCCTAGCTCACGGAGCGGCTGCAATACACTGCGAAGAGTGGCCCACATCAACAGCTTCGTTCGGATTCCGCTGCTGGCGATTCGCGAGCGCATTCGCCCGCTGCCGAGGATTGGCGTGCTCGAGGAAGACGTGCGTGAAGATGCGGGTCTGGCCGACCGATATCGACTTCAATTTTCACCTGAACAACTCGCGCTATCTGACCTGCATGGATTATGGGCGCATTCACATGCTGGCGGCGACGGGGATTCTGGGCATCGTGGTGCGGCAGCCGCTGGACTCCGCTGGTTGGGTCGATCGATATTGTCTACCGGCGATCGCTGGCGTTGTGGGCTCCGTTCACGATGACCACGCGGAACCTTGTGCTGGGACGAGCGCTGGTTTTATATGGAGCAGACGACGCGTTCGCGGGAGGGACTGGCTTCGACCGCTTGGGTGAAGGCTTTGTTTCAGGATCGGGGGAAGAATGTTCCGCCGCAAGCGATTGTGGATATGGTGCAGCCGGGGATGGTTTCGCCGGCTGTTTCGGAGTCGATGTTGCAGTGGAATGAGTTGACGCGGGAGAAGCTGCTGGAGGGTTGAGTCCGAGCGGTTAGGTGGCGCTATTCTCCGCTAGGCACCAGCTCAAAGCCAGTGAGCATCGCCGTTCAATCTTGGGTCATTTGGAGCGCTTAAGCGTGAGTTCCCCGCCTGGAAAATCTCCCTGATCGGCCTTCGTGGTCAGCTTGATTTCGTCTTTGCCGATCGTGCCTGTGTGCGTAATGGTCGTGCCGTTGAAGGAGACGGTAAAGGACAGCTTGTCATCATCGACCTTGCCGTTATCGATCGGCAGCGGATCACCCTGCGGTCCGGCTACCGTCCCGGTCAGTTTGCTCCCATCCTGCTTAAACGCGAAGGTAAGTGAGAAGCTGTTGCCATCGGGGTCCTTCATGTCGGCGGTCCAGCTGCCCGTAACATCGGTCGCGGCGAATATCGGTTTTGTGCTGAACAGTATTAATACTGCGGCGCAGACGACGGCCCAGTTTCTTATCTTCCTCATAGACACCTTCCTTCCCGGAACTTCACTGGCGGCCACGATGATATCTGAACGAAAGGTCCGCTGCCCAGAACAAATTCCGTGCGCGTGAGGTGAGAGCGGATCTTATCGGCGGCTAAACTGAAACCGCTTGCTCGGGCTTTTCACGCAGCTGGATCTCGCGCTCGCGCAGATCGTGGACCTGTTCGCCGATGGCGTACTTCAGTGCTTCGACCCCCAGCCCGCTTACGGCCGAGATTGCGTAGAACGGAAGCTTCTTCCGTTTGGCCATGGTTTGGAGCTTCTTCAGCTTCTCTGGATTGGCGACGTCGGCTTTGGAGGCGACGACCATCATTGGCTTCTCGTCGAGGCCGTGGCCGAAGCTTTTGAGCTCTCCCATAATGACCTTGAAATCGGCGACGGGGTCGGGGCGGCCGCTGGCATCGGAGACGTCGACGAGGTGGACGAGCACCCGGGTGCGCTCGATGTGGCGGAGAAACTGGACTCCGAGGCCGGCGCCGAGGTGCGCGCCCTCGATCAGGCCGGGGATGTCGGCGACGACGTAGCTTTCCTCATGCGGAGGCTCGCCGACGGAGACGACGCCGAGGTTTGGCTCGAGGGTGGTGAAGGGATAGTCGGCAATTTTGGGCTTGGCGGCGGAAATTCGTGAAATCAGAGTCGACTTTCCCACATTGGGAAAACCTACTAATCCGACATCGGCGAGCAGTTTCAGCTCGAGGCGGTAGACGCGCTCTTCGCCGAGCGCGGCCGGGTTCGTGCTCGCGCGGAGCCTGGTGAGTCGAGGTGGCAAAATGCTGATTTCCGCGTCCGCCGCGACCACCCTTTGCCGGCGATGATTCGCTCGTCCGGCTGGCGAAAATCGTGCACCAGTTCGCCGGTCTCGTCGTCGTAGAGGGCGGTGCCTACGGGCACCTTCAAAATGATGTCCTCACCCTCGCGGCCACTGCAGTTGGAGCCTTCGCCGTGTTTTCCGCGTTCGGCTTTATGCTCCGGGTTATAGCGAAAATGGATGAGCGTATTGTGGCGCTCGCTCGACTCCATGATGACGTCGCCGCCGCGGCCGCCGTCGCCGCCGGAGGGTCCGCCTCGGGGCACGAATTTTTCGCGGCGAAAGGCCACGCATCCGTTGCCGCCATTGCCGGCTTTTACTTTAATCTTTGCTTCGTCGACAAACATTTCTTCCTCGTTACCTGGCGCGGCTTAGCGTCTTGAGCCCGGCGCTGCGAAAATTCTCGCTTTTTATGGCTGTCTTTAGTGTAGCCAATGGCGTATTCTTCCCCCAATTTCCCAAAGGTAGTTATTGTTTCTGCGCGCGGATGGAATGACCGTGCGATATCGGCGTCCTGCTTCACCGGCGCTTCATGATTGGCGGCCGGCGCTGGTAATCGCTTCGTCGACCAGCCGTGTGCACTGGAAGGGCTCTTATGGCGCGCCGATCCTGGTTGGTTGTGGCGATCTTCGCTGTGTCCTGCTGCTTCGCGGGAAACGCGCAGTCGAATACGACCGGAGGTTTGGAAGGGACGATCACCGATGCTCAGGGACGGGTGGTTCCTGGCGTTCGCGTCGTGGCGCGATGCGCCGCAACGGGCAAGGAGCGGATGGTGATCGCCGACGCAACAGGCAGCTTCCGCATTGCCGACTTAGACCCGGATGCTTATACGGTCGATGTGAGCGCGGCGAAATTCGCGCCGTGGCACGCGGGGTCGGTGGAGATCGAGGTAGGGAGAATCACCACGCTCGCGCCTCACCTAGAAGTTGCAGGGCATAGTGAGACTGTGCTGGTGAAGTCGGAGACTGCTGGACTCGAGACGAGCTCGGCCGCGATCACGACCAACCTGAGCAACACCACGCTTGAAAACCTGCCGAGCAATGGGCGGCGCTGGTCGAACTTTGCGTTGCTGGCGGCGGGGGTGACTCCGGACCAGAACGGCGACGGACTTGTTGAGCTTTCGCGGCATCAGCGTGCTGCTGAACAACAACACGATCGATGGAGTGGACAACAACCAGGCGTTTTTCTCTGAGGAGCGAGGCCGCACCCGGATTGGCTATTCGACGACGCAGGCGGCGGTGCAGGAGTTCCAGGTGAATACGTCGAACTATGCGGCGGAGTATGGCCGCGCGGCCGGCGGCGTGGTGAATACCGTCACGCGATCGGGGGGAAATCAATTCCATGGACAAGCATTCTTCTTCGACCGCGACAACGACTGGGGGGCGACGAATCCGTATACGACGCTGACCCAGCGGCTTGCAGACGGCAGCTATTCTGTGACTCCTTTCAAGCCGACGGATTGGCGGAAGCAATGGGGCGCGGGAGTGGGTGGGCCGATCCGGCATGATAAGCTCTTCTGGTTTTTTGCCTATGACCAATACCGGCGAAATTTTCCGGGAACCGCGCGCACCGCCGATGCGACGTCTGGAACTGCGCCGGAGCTTTTTGCGACGCCATCGGCGCAGGAAGTCGCGACACTTGCGGCGCGTACGCAGACGAGCGTCGCCGTCGCGCTGGCACACTATAACGACATACTCACGGGGCTGGACTCGATGCTTGGCCCCGTGCCGCGCACCGCAAACCAGTACATCCTGTTCCCCAAGGTCGACTGGGACCTGAATGAGCGCAACCATCTCATCTTCCAATACAACCGGATGCGTTGGAACTCGCCAGCCGGGGTGCAGACGGCGGCATCGAGCGACTACGGCATTGCGAGCTTTGGCAACGATTATGTTGCGGAAGATTGGGCCATTGCGCGGTGGAACTACTTCATCACCGCGAACCTGCTAAACGAAGCACGTTACCAGTTTGGACGCGATTTTGAGTCGGAGTTTACGCAAACTCCGACGCCCTTTGAGCAGCCGTTCGCGAAGAATCCCGATGGCTTTTCACCACAGATTTCTGTGGCCAGCGGGAATTATGGTTTTACGTTTGGCAAGCCGGCGTCGCTAAACCGTGCGGCTTATCCCGATGAATACCGCTCGCAGTTTGTAGACACAGTGAGCTGGGTGCATGGCAAGCACTCGTGGAAGGCTGGCTACGACTTCAGCCATGTGATCGATAACACCAACAACCTCTATAACGGGACGGGAAGTTATGTGTACACGAACGTGCTGAGTTTTGCCTCGGACTACTACAAGCCCAGCAGTTGCGACACCGGCTCAACCGGCGTCGGCGTTCTTCCCTGCTATGACTATGAGACGCAGGCGCTGGGGCCGTCGATCTTCCGCTTCACGACCAACGATTATGCTGCCTATCTGCAAGACGAATGGAAGATCGTGCATAACCTCACCTTGTCGCTCGGGCTGCGCGAGGAATTCCAACAGCTGCCAAACCCCAATCCCACTGCTCGTCAATCCCGATATTCCGGAGACACACGCGCTACCCCATCAGCGGCAGAACCTTGCGCCGCGTTTCGGCTTTGCGTGGGACATTTTTGGCCGAGGGGACACGGTGTTGCGCGCGGGCTATGGGTTGTATTTTGGGCGGTTTGTGAACTCCACGGTGTATGCCGCGCTGACCAATACCGGGGTGGCGGCCGCGCAGAAGACCTACTACTTCAAACCGGTAGACGTGGGCGCGCCGCCGTTTCCGCATGTCTTCACTGCTGAGCCGCCGTTCTCGAACCAGCCGAACGCGGTCTACTTCGATCCTCATGCACGGAACCCGGTCGTTCAGGAGATGGAGCTCTCGCTGGGACAGCAGATTAGGTTCGCGGACGGAGATTTCGTTTGCATTTCTCGGCAGCCTGGGGCGGAAGCTGCCTAACTTTGTCGATAAGAATATCGACCTGAGCTCGGTCGGCACGATCACTTACAGTATCGACAACTCGACTGGCCAGGGGCCCTTACCGGGCAAGACTTATACGACCTCGTTCTTTACTGCGCGGCTCAACCCTAACTACGGCCAGCTCACCGACATCTTTACGGAAACGAACTCAACGTATGAGGCGGGGATGGTGCGGTTGAGCCACTCCATGGGGCGTGACGGAGATCTTCACGCGACTTATACCTATTCTCATGCGGCAGATTACAACCAGAACTCCACGACTTTTGCAGACAATAACGACATCCTCGATCCGGCTAACTTCGCGCTGGAGTATGGCGCGTCGAACTTCGATATTCGCCAGCGCGTGACGGGGACGGCGATTGCGCGAACCCCCTGGAAGCTACATGGTGTCGAGGGCTATCTTTTCAATGGATATTCGCTTGCGCCGGTGGTTGAGTGGCGGACGGGCTTGCCGTACACGCTGCGGACGTCCGGCTCGATTCCCTCGACGAAATACGTCGATACGGTGAACCGGATTGAGACTCTGAGCGGGCTTGGCGCGAGCATCAACGGCTCGGGAGGCGACAATCGCATCGCCGAGATTGGGCGAAACACTTATCAGATACCCAGCGGTGACGAACATCGATCTGCGCGCGACAAAGACACTCAAGTTTGCGGAGCGCGTCGATCTGGAGCTGATTGGAGAGGCGTTTAACCTGCTCAACCATCAGAACATTACCAACATCGATAGCGCCGGCTACCTGATCGACGGTGCTTCGTCGCCGGAAACGATGCCCCGACTCACCTACCAAACCAAGTTCGGCAGCATTACCAACAGCAATAGCACGGCCCTTTACCGCGAGCGCCAGATTCAACTCGCGTTGCGGCTCACTTTTTAGAAAGCTTAGTGTGGCGGCGGGGCGGCACTTTCCTTCTGCTCTTCCTTTTTCGCTTGCGGCTTGCGGGTCTTCCAGAAGACCTTTTGCGCCTCGGTATCCTGGTTCCATTGATCGACGTAAGGGGCGGCCTGCGCGTGAGTCATCGCTTGCACCGAGACCACTTCGACCAGCTTGACCCGATTCCAGGGGTACATGAGATTGTCCTTCAGCAGAAATCCGGTCTTGGACCAGTCCTCGATGAACCTGTTGACCTCTGTGCGAACATCCTCTTCGTGCTTGAAGGGCAGTAGGTCTACTGTCTCGCCATCGCGCAAATGGGCCCTGACGTCTGCGATCAGGATTATGTCTTCTTTCGGCTCGTCTTTCTTGTCCTTCTTGTCTTGGTCTTCTACCATGCGATACTTTCTCTCCTTCGCGATTCCTGCGTCTTTGTAGGATGTCTTCCGGAGGCAATTGGTCGGCTGCATGGCCGCTGAATGCGATTTCGCATGACGACGGGGTACTCTTGAGAAGGAGCACCATGCCAGACGCCATACCCGAGATCGATCCGCTGGTCATTGAACTTGCAGATGGGGAACTTCCCGATGACGAGTCGGACGACGCAGCCACGACGCGAATCTTCCAGGTCACTCCAGACGAAGCGGGGCAGCGCCTTGACCAATTCCTGGTCGCAAGCCTGGACGGCGTGAGCCGCTCGCGGATCCGGTTGCTGCTCGACCAGGGCGGCATCATGGTGGATGGGAAGCTTGCCAAGGCTTCGCACAAATTGCATGGAACTGAGTCGATCGCGGTGACTGGCGAAGCGCAACCACCTCCGCTGCGGGCGGTTGCGGAAGAGATTCCGTTAACCATCGTCTTTGAAGATGCCGACCTCGCGGTGATCGATAAACCGGCGGGGATGATGGTGCATGCCGGCGCGGGCGCCACTGAAGACGCGCGCAACCGGGGCACGCTGGTGAATGCCTTGCTGCATCATTTTCAGTCGCTGTCGTCGACGGCGGGTGACTTGCGTCCGGGCATTGTGCATCGGCTGGATAAAGAGACCAGTGGCCTGATCATCGTTGCGAAAAACGATCGCACCCATCAGGCGCTGTCGGAGATGTTTTCGAGCCGCAGCCTGAGCAAGACGTATCTCGCTTTGGTGCATGGTGAGGTCAAGCAGGAATCGGGCACCATTAATGCGCCGATTACGCGCGATCTCGTGCGTCGAACGCGAATGACTACGCGGCGTTCGGACACCGGCAGAACGGCGATCTCGCATTACAAGGTGCTGCGCCGGCTCAACACTCGGTATGGGCGATTCACGCTGGTGTCGGTGCGGATTGAGACGGGGCGTACGCATCAGATTCGCGTGCATATGGCTTCGATTGGGCACCCCGTGGTTGGGGATACGCTGTATGGCGCTCCGGGGCGGATTCAGCTTGTGACGGCGGCCAATGTGCGTCGAAAAAAGATTGCCGAGGATGACGCGGAGTCTCTCTCTTTGGATCGGAATTTTCTTCATGCGGCGGAGCTTGAATTCGAGCACCCTCGGACGGGGAAAGACCTTGCGCTGAAATCGGAACTACCGGCGGAGTTGAAGGACTTTATGGGACTGCTGGAAAAAGAAGCTAGAGCCTCGGATCAGCGTTCCCTCAGCGGCTAAAGCCGCAGCTCATTCCTCGGGTTACGGCACGGCTGAAGCCGTGCCCCTTCAAGTAGCCAACATATTAAAAACTGCTGATAGCTCGACTCCATTCACTGGTTCTTAGTAGCCGAGATTCTTGTCGACGATATTCTGTAGCGGCTCGCCTTTTTGGAAGCGCTCGAACTGGGCGATGAAGAACTTCATTGCGTTGTCGAGCCAATCGGGAGTGTTGTCGGCGCAGTGGGGAGAGATGAGGACATTCTCCATTCTGTAGAGCGGGCTTTCGGCGGCGAGCGGTTCGTGTTCGAAGACATCCAGGCCTGCGCCTTTGATTTTTCCTTCGGCGAGTGCTCGCGTCATGGCTGCCTCGTCGATGACCGGGCCGCGGCCGACGTTGATGATGACTGCGTCGGGCTTCATCGCGGCGAACTCTGCTTCACCGACCATGTGGTGAGTCTCGGCGGTGAGCGGCGCGGCGACGACAACGTAGTCGGAAGCCGCGATCATCTCGCGGAGCCCGCTCGTTCCGTACATCTTTTCGATCGGGCCGAGATCGCTTCCGGGCGGGGGCAGATGGCGCTTCAAGGCGAAGACGCGCATGCCCATGGCGTGGGCACGCCACGCGACTTCCCTGCCGATGTCTCCGTAGCCGACGATGCCGACGGTTTGCCCGGCGAGCCTAAGCACGTCGAAGGGCTCCCATTTTGCGGCGACCTGGTTGCGGCGCATACGCGGGAAGTCCTTGGCGAAGTAGAGCATTGCGGCGAGCGCAAATTCGCCGAGCGGAGCGCTGAAGACTCCGGAGCCGTTGGTGAGTGTGACGGGGCTCTCGATGAGTTCGGGAAAGAGGAAGGAATCAAGGCCAGCGTTGCGGGAGTGCACCCAGGCGAGCTTCGGAGCCATGAGGAAGACGCTCCGGTTCAACTCCCGCGGTGCCGACCAATTGAGCATGACGCTGGCTTCCGGAGCCGCGTTGGCGAAGGCCTCGGGAGTGTTGCCGACGATCACCTCGGCGTTGCTTCGCAGTTGTGCTATGTATTCGGGCTTGGGGCCGGTGCCTTTGGAAGTGATGAGGATAGTGTGCTGACTCATGAAGAAAACGTAGCACAGCGAGATGGGTCTAGCGCGTGCCGGGAACATCACTGAAACCGCAGATCCCTCCACTCCGCTGCGCTCCGGTCGGGATGACAAAGCTAAAGTTGTCTGAGCGATGGAAGACAGACGGTTGGGATGACAATTCAAGGTGTGCTGGGCAGCGAGGTGCGACTCCTTGACGGTCTAGGAGAGATGCGAGATACTCCTAGTTGATCTAGGAGAAGGACGCGTGGGGAAACAAGTCGATCTTTTACAGGGCACTTTAGACATGCTGATCTTGAAGGCGGTTTCGCTGGGGCCTCTGCACGGCTATGGGGTGCTGTTGCGCATTCAGCAGATTTCGGACGGTCAGTTAGAGATCCAGCAAGGGTCGCTTTACCCCGCGCTTTACCGGCTCGAGCACCAGGGCTGGATCGCGAGCGAGTGGGGCGAGTCGGAGAACAACCGCAAGGCGAAGTTCTACCAGCTCACGGCGGCGGGACGAAAGCAGTTGCGCGCGGAGAGCGAAAAATGGAACCGGATGGCGGGGCTGATCGGCGGCATCCTGAGCGTGAAGGCGGGCGAGATATGAAGACCTGGTCGAGAATGCGGTCGTGGCTGCGAGCGATGTCGCGTCGCCCGCAGCTGGATGCGGAGATGCAGTCCGAGCTCGAATTCCATATCGAGAGCTATGCTGCCGACCTTGTGCGCAGCGGCCTTCCGCGAGAGGAAGCGATGCGCCGGGCACGGTTGGAGCTGGGTTCGGTCGCAGCGCGAAAAGAAGAGTGCCGCGAGTCGCTGGGGCTGCGCCTGTGGGACGATCTGCCGGAGAAAGTCCGCTACCGCGCACCAATCACCGCTTCGGCCATCCGACTCCGCAAGGCGGTGTGGAGGTGGAGAGGAAATGGCGGCAATCGGGCTACCGTTTTCGCGAATTGGTGCAGATAAAGACCGCGCAGGAGGCGTAGATTCCATATGGCACAGCCGATTCCCCTGACAGTGACACCGCATGCCGAACCGGACCCGCTCGACCGGTTGGACGATGCGCTGCGAAACCATACCGACGCTATCCTTTCCGCGCTCCAAGGAATACGCGGGCGCCAGTAGATGCAGAAACATGGCCTACGTATTGCTGCCGACGAATCCGGGTGAGCGCCGATAGATCACCGGAGAACCGCTCGAGCCGGTGTTACTCGCCGCCGCCGCTCGACGCCGTCGACTGGGGTCAGTAGGCGTTGGAGAACCACAGTTCCAGGGATTGAAATACGGCCTGGAACGGATGGCTGTCGGCAACTCCGTGCTCAAGTAATGCTGTAAGGAATGCGTCGCCGTTGTTGACACCGCTGTCGGAGATGTTGACGAACGTCAGATCCCCCTCCGTCGTGGTGGTCGCATTCGCGATCTCCGCCGGCGTCAACCCCAGGTATTCAACATGCGTGCCGAAAACGTTCAGCAGCGCGCCAGTCACGCCGTCGTCCTGGACTGCCTGTGGGAAGTTGGCAATCGGATCGGATCGAAACTGTAGATGGTCGTCGGATACAGATCATCCGGCGTCACGACGCTCTGGACGCTGTGAATTTGGAAAAGGTCGAGGATATAGTTCGTCTTTTTCTCACCGAGCATCGAATCCAGGATCGGCTGCAAAGTAAGCCACTCGCCGGTGACCGGGGTGGAGGGGTCGCCGATGAACACGAAGTGCAGGTCGTCGCTGGGGATGCCGTCGGCTTCGAGTCGGCTCATCGCGATCGACTCGGCGGTGGCGCTCTGCGAGTATCCGAAGACCGTCAGCGGGTCTTCTTTGGTGAAAGCGCCAGGATTAGCTGCGAATTCGTTCTTCACGGCCAGGACGACGTCGTCCGCGTCGGAAAAACTTCCCGGATCCTGCTGAAACAGCTCAGGGGTGTTCAGCACCTGAAGCGGCGCAGCGCAGGGGTCGGTCCCGACCATGTCGCAGACCGTCGAGCCGGTCGCGCCGCCGTCGAAACCCAGCGGGTGCAGATACAAGTCCTCGGCAGCCTGCGCGAACGCGGTCGACGGCATCGGCTCACCCGTTCCACCAAGGATGATCGCCGTGTCGCTCCCCGCCAGCGGGTCGCCAGCGTCGGCGTACGCAGCTGCACTAGTCAGCGCGCTAGCCACGCCAAAGGCGGCGCCAGCAGCACCGAGGTACATGAGCCACTTGTGTCGGGACACCGCTGCATTCCAGACGAATCCTCGCAATGAACTCACAAGTATCTCCTCTGCTGGAACCCGCCTGCGTAGCGGAGCCGGCGCCGTTGGGTGCCGCTGGCGTAATGCCGGACCCTAACATTCTCTGGAGACATAGAGGATTGTTTTCGCCGTTTACCGCATCGGCTAGTGCGGTCTTTATTCGGTGGGCGCGGTGATGCTGCCCAACATGGCTTGGATGTGGCGGTCGAGGCGGGCGGCGTCGGTGATCGCCGGGAAGCCGGCGACGTAGCTGATCATGATGCCGTTGATCAGGGTCAGGATCATCGCGGTCTGTTCCTCGATGAGCGCGGCCGGCGGTGGCGGGGACTGAGGGTGCCACTGTGCGATCACATTTCGTGTCAGGGCGTAGAAATGCAGCCCGTATTCCACGATCCTGGTGGCGATCTCGGGATCGTGGCGCGTGGCAAGTATCAGCTCGTAACGGGCACGGCTGCGGGTCAGCCAGGGCTCAGTCCCCGACAAGAGGATCAGGCGGGCCAGCCCTAGCGTGCCTGAGTAGCCGGCCGTCTCGTCATGGCACAGCTCGCTCATCATCGAGAGCGCCCCGGTGTCATGCTCATCGAGGCGCGCCGCAATACCCAGCAGCAGGGATTTGCGGGTGCGGAAATAGTACGAAGTCGTCCCGTCCGGCATACCCGCGCGCTCGTCAACCTTGGCGTGGGTCAGCATGCGGCTGCCATAGTTGCCCAGCACCTCGATTGCGGCGTCAGCAAGGTCTCGACGCCGCTGCGGCGCGTTGTACTTACGGCGTGCGGTAATTCCGCAAAGCTTAATTGGCCAGACTCTCACGCCTAGTCCCCACCGGGCGACGGTCGTTCACCGGTGGGTACAGCACGCTGACCCTACCCAACGAAACACCGACAACGGAGCGAGCCGCCCCGTCGCAGCGGGGCTCTCGGTGTCACGACGTTGTCACAACTCAGCCAAAACCCCTCGGCGGACGGCCTCGGACTCGCCTGGGCGCGGACAACCTAACGCCGCAGTTCACGGTCACAACTGTGGTCTAGCCGGGATACCCCAATGGCCGCCGGTAGACCGCTGCGGATGCCTCATAGCTGACTCTTAATCAGCGGGTCCGGGGTTCGAAACCCTGACGGCGCACCATTACAAAACCTCTTTAACCTCCCTCGACGCGAATCCGCGTCAAGGCCGGCGGATATGCCACGGCCTCGTGCCACGACGATGTCACAACTGCGCCCAACGTTTTTACTGCGGCCGCCGGCGCTTCGTCTTGGGAGTGCTGATAAATCTGCGCGGACCCAGACAATCCGGCGACGGTGGCGGCGTTAGACCTGGTGCGCTGGGAGCTTTCGGTCTGCTGCGAATTGGGTAGTAATGGGAACATGTCAGATCAATCGCAGGATAAGGCGGCACAGGAGGCGAACGTTCGAAGTCTTGTCGCAGCGGCGCACGAATACATCGCGGCCGGCGACGGCCATAAGGCTGTCGACACGTTCGACGAGGCTGGCGAGGCCGCGCTAAATCTGCTGGTCGCGCGAATCGAGTCCGCCGATGAGCCCCCTAGTGAGTTGTCGGAAGATGACCGCGCCGCCTGGCGGTTGGCCGCCGACGCATCGACGGAGTACCAGCGCGCAAATAACGCTCTTGGTGACTGGTATCGCGAAGGCGCCCGTCGCCGAGCATTGGAGCACTTCACGGCTCTGGACTTCTAGGCTGACCATCAAAAGTGTCGAGCGACGGTCATGGCATTGCCTCGGCCCATTCCATATGCCCCTCGAAATCGAGCGTTTCCGCCATGTCGCGGTAGCGGTCCCGGAAGTCTGCGTAGGACGTGGCATCGCCGTGCGCCCGCGCCAGCAGAGCCCGCAGCCGCAACAGCCAGATCTCGCGCACCGCGAAACTGTCATCGGTCGCCACCGCTAACCGCTCGATCGTGGCCCCAGCCAACCGCTCGATCGCGCCCTCGGCTTCGGCCACGTCACGCTCAGTCCCCCGGTCCAGCAGCGTCTCGACCAGAACACCCGTCGACGGAATGCTCCACCCCATCAGCCTTCCCTCGCGGAATTGCCCGTCGGCGGCCGCCCGCATGAGCGGTATTGCGCCGTCGCGATCTCCGCGCCGAGCCTTCTCACGAGCCAAGCAGACTTCGACGATAGGCAGATCGGCCAGGAAGAACCCCCGGCGCTCGAACACTTCACCGACCTCCGCCAGGATCTGTTGTCCTCGCTCGCGTTCCGCGTTCGTTGGGCGGTGCACCAACGCAAGGCCCAGCGTCATCCGGGAGATGGCCAACGCGACATCGTCGCCGGATTCTTCGGCGATCCGCAGGGCATCCTGAATCTCGCGCATCGCTCGATCGTCGGCCCTCAGCATGCCCGGCGGTATTGCTGCGGAGTACGAGTAGGTGACAACGGTGGCGTAGGACATTGGGTCGGTGCTGCGGGCCATCGCGAGACCGTGCCGCAGGTCCTCGCGCCATCCGGGACGTCCCAGGCAAAAACGGGCGGTAGCCCGCGTCGCGTGGGCAAGCGCTAACGGAGACCCGATGATGAAGTTGCCCCTCGAGGGATCACCGTCGGCCAGGTCGATCACCATCTGTGACCACCGCAGCGCGTCAGGCCACTCGGCGTTCTCAGTTCTGGCGTAGATCGACGCGAGGGCCAGGCCCACCGTCAAGTTCGGATCGCCGAGCGACTCGATCAGGGCCATCGCTTCCGACGCGAGCTGCGAGGCATCGCGCAGCCGGGCCTGGTGCAAGTGATCCATCACCAGCCCCGACATCGCGACGGCCAGTGACGCCTTGTCCCCGGACGCGGCGCACAACTCCCGCAATTCTTCAAAGCGGGCGCCTGTCGCGTGTTCGTGGACTCGCCAGGCGATTCCGCACAACATGGTGCGAGGAGCAATGCGCATGGATGCGCGGTCGGGGTCATCGGCGGGTAGGACGTCCGCGATCGTCCGGGCACGCTCCCAACTCCGCCATGCCGCGGCGATATCGCGGTTGGTCGCCCAGGTTGCGGCTCGCATTTGCCAGCGGTAAGCGGCGTGACCATCGCCGGCCAACTCCAGATGCTCGGCAATCAACGTGGCATTTTCAGCTCCCGCTACCGGGTTGCGCGACTCGATGGCGGCCGCGACGCGCCGATGCAACTCGGCACGATCCGATTCGGGCTGCAATTCGTAGGCCACCGTGCGGATCGACGGATGATGAAACACGTACTCCGGTTGCCTGGTGAAGCGGACTTGATCGATGAGCTGGGCGGCCAGCAGATCGTCAACGACCGTCTCAACCCCCATCGCGGCCAGCAGGTCCAGGTCGAATCGTGCGCCGAGCACTGCCGCTGCGCTCAGCGTGCGCTTTGCCGTTGCGTCGAGTCGCTCGATGCGAGCGGCGATAGTTGCCTGCAGCGTGACCGGCACGGTCACCTCGCCAACCCCTGCCGGCGAGAGGTATGCACCCGGTTCGCCGCGCAGCACGCCGCGCCCGGCCAGTTCGCGCACGATCTCCTCGGCGAAGAACGGATTGCCTGCGGCCCTCTCGGCGATCCTCTGGCGCAGCGCGCCGTTCGACGGATCCGGCCCGACCAGTTCCGAGACCAGTCCCGCGGTTTCTGAATCACTCAGCGGTGCAAGGGCGACAGTTCGAGCACCTGCCACTCGGGTCAACGCACCCCGATATTCGGGGCGGTAAGTGACCAGCACCAGCGAAGCCGTCTGCGACATGAACGTGAAGAAATCGGCCAACAGCGACTCGCTGACCTCGTCGATCCAATGGGCGTCCTCGACGACAAAGACCGCCGGGGCCCGGCGGGCCAGCGAGGCCGCATTGACCAGCATCGTCAACCGCCGCCGACGCGCATCCGGATCGATCTTCGGCAGCTCTACATCGGGATCGGCGATGCCCAGCAGGTCGTCAAAGAGCAACAAGTCCTCTGGCAAAACGTCGCCGGCCTGAGCACGGATATGGGCCCGGGCAGCGGGTGGGTCAAGACCCTCGACGCCATTGGCTGCGCGCAGCAGCCGCGCCACGGCATGGAAGGGGACCTGGCTGGTGTGGGATTCGCAGGAGGCAGTGAACACGTCAACACAATGGGCCTCGGCCATCGCCGAAACTTCACGTACGAGACGGCTTTTGCCGATACCCGGCGAGCCGACCACGCCGACCACCGAGCCGTACCCATCAAGTGCACGGTCCAGCAAGCCGGCAACGGCAGACATTTCCCACTGCCGGCCGACCAGATCAGGCTGCGGCCATGGCGGCCGAACTGATACCCGGTCATCTTGGTCAAGAACCTGGTCGAGATCGAGCAGCGAGAGTAGGGCGGGCATGTCCGAAAGCTCGGCTACCGCATCCCGACATTCCGGGCACTCCGCCAGGTGTGCATCGAATTCGCGCCGGTCCGTCTCCGACAATGACCCCAGCACGTAGGCCGCGTCCCACGTCGCGTACTCGTGTCCGCGCAGTCCGGGGACCGGCGCTCCCTGTCCGGGAAAGGCGGTCATAGTGCCACTCCCATCTCCTGCAGCGTCTGCTGCAAGGCTCGTAGCGCGTGATGCAGCCGCGATTTCACGGCGCCTTCGGCGATTCCCAGTTCCTCGCCAATTTGTGCGGTTGTCCAGCCGTAGTAATACGCGCGCCGAACGCAGGCGCGATCCTGAGCAGACAGCCGCTCGAACGCGTCGGCGACCACTGTCCGGTTGGCTTCCGGCGTATCCATTACCAGCCTTTCACTGGTAGCACGATTGCAGCGCCGTTTTGGTTCAAGATCAGCGCCAGCCGATGGAGTTTGCCCAAGAATAGGGCGGATCAGACGCGTGACTAGGCCGTTTCTGCAGTCGAGTCCGCAATCAGGTATGCGAAGTAGTGCCGGCGAACGGAACGCAGCGATCCGTGTTCAGTCGCGGAGGCTTGTCAACTCACCTATGACGAATCCGGCGCACCGCCAGAGCGGCTGCAATGGCCGCGATTCCGGCCAACGAGATCACCACCGCGGGCTTCTTGACGAATTCGATCGCCCGGGCCTTGGCGTCGTCGGCAAGTCGGCGCGGATTGGCCCGCACAGCGAGTGAGTCGACGGTCGACGCGAGTTGGTTGCGGGCCTGGTCGATCTCCCGCTTGATGGTGTCGGGATCCCGCTCCGCCACGCTCATCCTCCCTGTCGTCGGCGCACCAAGACCAGGCTCGGTCTAGGTTGGTGCCTGCCGCCCTACCCTAGATCAGCCGGCCTGGATCCCACGTGCCGGTGAACAGAAAGGCACCCTCGTGACCGACACCGCACGCCTAGCGCCTGGCGACGCAGCGCCCGGCTTCACCTTGCCGGATGCTGACGGAAAGAAAGTCTCGCTGGCCGACTACAAGGGCCGTCGCGTGATCGTCTACTTCTACCCGGCGGCATCGACGCCGGGCTGCACCAAGCAGGCCTGCGACTTCCGGGACAGTCTTGTGGAACTCAACGGAGCCGGCCTCGATGTCGTCGGCATCTCCCCCGACAAGCCGGAGAAGTTGGCAAAGTTCCGCGACGCGGAGAAACTGACGTTTCCGTTGCTGTCCGATCCGGACCGCACGGTGTTGACGGCCTACGGCGCGTTCGGCGAGAAGAAGATGTATGGCAAGACGGTTATGGGCGTGATCCGATCGACGTTCGTGGTCGACGAGAAGGGCAAGATCGCCGAGGCCCAGTACAACGTCAAGGCTGCACACACGTCAACAAAAATTCAAAAGCTCATTGCCGCTCAGGGCTGAGAGGCCCCGCCGAGCGACGTTCGGGTTAGAACCGGGGTCATTGGTTGAGCGCGATTGCCGAAGCTCAGCGGCTATCTGAACGCCGGATCGGATGGGCGGGCATAGCCTGGCCAGATGCCCAGCAAGACGCTCCACGCCCCGACCTGTGTGACGCTGTTCGCGCCAGTTGTAGCGTGCGGCAACACCCAGCCGACAGCAGCTGATTCTTCAGCACTGCCAGAGAGCTACAGTTCCACAGCGCCTCCAAGGATGACGATTCCAGCTGTCGCAGAACCGATCACGCCGCCACCTGACGCTCAGCAGTCGTACATCGCCGGCGAGTGTTTGCCGCCCGGCTCGACGCTAGAGCCCTCAGAGACCGTCGCCCCCGAGGGGGAGACATGGGACGTGAAGCCATAACGCACCGAAACGACTCCAGAGCAGACATAGAAAGACGAAAATGGAAAATGAAAGAATCAAATATGATGCATGCCCCTTGTGTCACTCAGCGGATATTCGTCCGCTATCAACCGTTGACTGTAGAGGCCACCAAGCGTGGCGGGCACCTTTAGAGCCATACATATCCTGGGTGAATTGCGGACATTGTGAACATGTATTCACTGAAGGGTATTTCACCGATCAAGCGCTAGAAGTATTATTCAGCAGCACACAGCATTCACAGACTGTTGGTGAGAACATGGAATATCACAGGTTCGTCTCAGCGAAGATGGTCGAGCGAGTGGTCGCAGCACATGGGTTGCCGAACAACAGGTTGTGGCTTGATGTTGGATTTGGCAATGGGTCGTTGCTGATGACGGCCAAAGAGTTCGGTTTTGAGGTACTTGGCCTCGACCTGCGGAAAAAGAATGTCGAAGATATCGCGAAGCTGGGAATTCCGGCATATCACGGGACGCTGCGTGACGCGATGGAGGATATCGAATTCATACCTAAACCGACGGTAATCAGTATGGCAGATGTCGTCGAACATGAACCATTTCCGAGAGATGTTCTGCGCAGCGCTAGGGAGCTTATAGACTGCCCGGGCACGCTGCTTATTTCCATGCCGAACGCAAGCGCCCCGCTATGGCACCACTGGGACATGATTAATCAGAATCCGTACTGGTGCGAAATTGAGCACTACCACAACTTCACTCGCGAAAAGATATATGCACTGCTGGAGGAAACCGGATTCAAACCACGCCATTACGCCGTCAGCGAACGGTACCACGCGTGCATGGAGGTCCTGGCCGAAGCTGTATGAAATGGCTTAGGAGACAACGATACCGCCCGGAAAGCGGGCCGGGATCCGGCGCGGATTTCCATCTCCCCGTCAGGCGAGATTGGCCAGCAGTAGCGCCTCGGCGGTCGCGGCCCGTTCCAGCACTCCAAGGTGCAGGCTCTCGTTGACGCTGTGCGCTTGCGTCGCAGGGTCTTCCACGCCAGTGACCAGGATTGCCGCGTCGGGGAATGCCGCGGCGAATTCGGCGATGAACGGAATCGAGCCGCCCATGCCCATCTCGACGGGTTCGACCCCCCACGCCTGCCGAAACGCCGCTCGCGCAGCGTCATAGACCGGGCCGGTGACGTTGATCGCGTACGGCTGACCGACGTCACCGGGAGTCACCGTCACATGCGCACCCCAGGGTGCGTGCTGTTCCAGATGCGCGCGCAGCGCCTGCAAGTGAGCGGCGGCGTCACCGCCGGGCGCAACCCGCATGCTGACCTTGGCGCGGGCGCGCGGGATCAGCGTGTTCGACGACGCGGCAACCGATGTGGTGTCGATGCCGATCACCGTGATCGCAGGCTTGGCCCACATCCGCTGCGGCACCGAGCCGGAGCCGATCTCGGCCACGCCGTCGAGCAATCCGGACTCGGCCCGCACCCGGTCAGCGGGATAATCGACTGTCGCAGCGACGCTTTCGTGTAGACCGGCCACCGCCACATTGCCGTCGTCGTCGTGCAGGCTGGCCAGCAAACGCACCAGCGCGGACAGCGCATCGGGGACTACACCGCCCCACAGCCCGGAATGCAGCCCATGGTCCAGGGTCGCCACCTCGACCACGCAGTCGGCCAGCCCGCGCAGCGACACGGTCAGCGCCGGCACGTCGGTGCTCCAGTTGTCCGAGTCGGCAATCACGATGACGTCAGCGGCCAAGGCGTCACCATGTGCGGCCAATAGCCGGCCCAGCGAGGGCGAACCGGACTCCTCTTCGCCTTCCACAAAGACCGTCACGCCGACCGGAGGCCGGCCGCCGTGCGCCCGGAACGCGGCCAAATGTGTTGCGATACCAGCTTTGTCGTCGGCGCTGCCACGACCGTAGAGCCGACCGTCGCGCTCGGTCGGCTCGAAAGGCGCCGACACCCACTGAGCGGGATCGCCCTCCGGCTGCACGTCGTGGTGGGCATACAGCAGCACGGTCGGCGCGCCCGACGGCGCGGGATGGCGCGCGATGACTGCGGGTGCACCGCCTTCGCTGACGATCTGCACATCGTCGAAACCGGCCTGCGACAACAGGTCCGCGGTAGCTTGGGCGCTGCGGTGCACCTGGTCGCGGCGGGCCGGGTCGGCCCACACCGACTCGATGCGCACCAGGCTCTCCAGATCGTCGCGCACCGAAGGCAAAAGCTGGCGCACGCGTTCGACGAGATCGCTCATGGCCTCGAGGCTAGCTACGGCAGTTCGAGGATCGCCACTGCGGCCGCGGTGCCGGCCTCGTGCGTCAACGACACGTGGATCGTCACGTCCTTGAGATGTTGGGCGATATCGCCGGTCAGCCGCACCTTCGGCCGCCCCCACATGTCGGTGATCACCTCGATGTCGCGATGGATGTCCTCGCGCAACACCGGCCGCTGGGAGAACCGCGACCCGGACCAGGCCTTGATCACCGCCTCCTTGGCCGCCCACCGCGCCGCCAAATGGCGCGCCGCCGAGGAACTCTTGTCCGACGCGTCACGCCGCTCACCGGGAGTGAAAGTTTCGGCGAAAACCGTTCCAGGCTGGTCGACCTGCTCGGCGAACTCAGCGATCGAGACAAGGTCTATCCCCACTCCGACGATGCTCATCGACTAGAACCTATCGGATGCTCACCGGTGGTAAACGTCGTCGTCGCCCAACCGTGCGTCCGCGTCGAGCAACATCGCCGATTCCTGCCGCTTCTCGGGCACCTCGTGCTCGAAACGACGATCAGCAGGCCGCTCGTACATCGGGCGACCGCCGGCGATCGCCGAGGCCAGTCGGCGCTGTCCCGCCAGCAGGCGGGCGTCTGCCCTATGCAGGTAGTCGGCACGTTGCTCGTCGTCCAGCGTGGCCAGGAAGGCTTGCGGGTGCACCAGCGCAACCAGTCCGGACACGTGGCCGAACCCGAGGCTGGTCACCAGCCCGGCCTTCAGTGGGAACTTCTCGCCGAGCCGCAACGTGTCACGGACCCACACGAAGTGCGACGAGCTGGCCAGTTCGTCGTCGACGCAGTCCAGGCTGCGGTTCGGCGGGATCACGCCGTCGCGCAGGATCTGGCACAGCCCCATCATCTGGAAGACCGCCGCGCCACCCTTGGCGTGACCGGTGAGGCTCTTCTGCGAGACGATGAACAACGGCGCGCCCTCCGAGCGGCCGATCGAATCTGCCAGCCGCTCATGCATTTCGGTCTCGTTGGGATCGTTGGCCAACGTCGAGGTGTCGTGCTTGGAGATCACCGCGACGTCGTCGGCGCCGACGCCCAGCTTGGCCAGCGCTCGGGCCAGCGGCGAGTTTTTGCCGCCCCGTCCGGCCCCCAACGCACCGAGGCCTGGGGCCGGGATCGAAGTGTGCACACCGTCGGCGAACGACTGCGCGTAACCCACCACCGCCAGCACCGGCAGGCCCATCTTGACCGCGAGATCACCGCGGGCCAACAAGATGGTCCCACCGCCCTGGGCCTCCAGGAAGCCGAGCCTGCGCCGGTCGTTGGGCCGGGAGAACTTGGAATCGCTGATGCCCCTACCGCGCATCATGCCGGTTTCGGCGGTAGCGGCCATGTCGCCGAAGCCGATGATGGCTTCCAGTGTCAGGTCGTCGAAACCACCCGTCACCACCAACTCAGCTTTGCCCAAGCGGATCTTGTCCATGCCTTCCTCGACCGAGACCGCCGCGGTGGCGCAGGCGCCGACCGGATGAATCATTGCCCCGTAGCTACCGACGTAGCTCTGAATGACGTGTGCGGCAACGACGTTCGGCAGGACTTCCTGCAAGATGTCATTCGGCTTGTTCCGGCCGAGCAGGTTGCCGTGATACATCGTCTGCATCGACGTCATACCGCCCATGCCGGTGCCCTGGGTGCTGGCCACCAGACCCGGGTGCACCCAGCGCATCAACTCGGTCGGCGTGAAGCCCGACGACAGGAACGCGTCGACGGTCGCCACGATGTTCCACAACGCGACCCGGTCGATCGAGCTGGCCATGTCCTGACTGATGCCGAACACCGTCGGGTCGAACCCGGTCGGGATCTGCGCACCGACGGTCCGCGACAGCTTGGTCTTGCGCGGCACACGAATCTCGGTGCCCGCCTTGCGGGTAACCTGCCAGTCGCTGGAGCCCGGAACCGGCTGGACCACCGTGTGCTCGGCGTCGAACTGGGCGAACCCGCGAGCGTCGGCCTCCGAGGAGACGACGAACGTGAAGTCCTTGTCCAGGAACACACTGACCATCAGCGGCGACGCGTGATCGGGGTCGATCGCGCCGTCGTCGACGAACTCGCGGATGCCGACACGCTCGACAACGACGTCGTGGTAGCGCTCGACCAATTCGGCCTCGTCGATCAAGTCACCGGATTCGGTGTCGTACCAGCCCGGTGTCGGATCCTCTTCCCACTTGATCAACCCAGTGGTCCAAGCCAATTCGAGTACGCCGGCGGCCGACAGTTCGTTGTCGACCTCCATTTCGAAGCGGGTCCGCGACGAGCCGTACGGGCCGAGTTCGGCGCCGCCGACGATGACCACCAGTTCCGATGGATCGAGATCGAGGTGGCCCCACACCGGCGGCGGGGCCGGAGTGAAGCCACGCGGCGGCGACGGCAACGCGGCGATCGTGCCCTCTGCGGGCGCGTCGTCATCGACCGCGGACTCCGCGGTCATCTCCTCACGGGCCTTGGCAGCCAACTCGGCCATATCCAGCTCGACATCGCCGAGTCCCCCGGTGAAGTCGACCTTGATCGGCGCGACAGCCGCGGACGCCTTCGAGTCGATACCGCAGAGCCCGAGCAGCATGTGCGCCATCTCGTCGGTGGAATACGTTGTCACACCGGCCTCTTCGACCGCGTCGACAATCACGTCGTTGTGCCCCATCAGCCCGGTGCCGCGCGTCCAACCGATCAGCGCGTGGGCGAGGCTGACTCGCTGCGCCCACGACGACTCGGCGCTCCAGCGGGTGACCACCGCATCCAGCGCCGACTTGGCCTCACCGTAAGCGCCGTCGCCGCCGAACATTCCGCGGTTGGGCGAGCCGGGCAGCACCACGTGCAGGCGTGACGCTATGTCGCGTTCGGCGCCGATCTTGGACAAACCGCCGATCAGACGCTGCACCGCCCACAGCAACACCTTCATTTCCATCTCCGAGCGCGAACCGGCCTCGGAGAGGTCGCCGACCACGCGTGGCGCCGCGAACGGGAACAGCAGGGTCGGGGTCTGCGCGTCCTTGATGTGAATCGACTGCGGCCCAAGGCTTTCGTTCTGCTCACTGCCGACCCAGTCGACAAGCGCATCGATGTCGGAGTACGACGCCATGTTGGCCGCCACCACCCAGAGAGATGCCCCGAAGCGGGCGTGGTCGCGATACAGCTTGCGGTAGAAAGCCAATCGCTCGTCGTCGAGCTTCGACGTTGTCGCGATGACGGTGGCACCACCGTCGAGCAACTGCCCGGCGACCGATGCGGCGATCGAGCCCTTCGACGCGCCGGTCACCACTGCGACCTCGTGGCTGTAGTGGCCGGTGTCCGGGTTTTCCGCGCCGGCAGCGATCCGGCCGTACAGCGAAGCGTGGATCTGCTTGCCTGCGGCCAGCGACCTGCCCTGCCACCAGGTCGCCTGAGTCGCCACCACGTGGCCTGCGCCCTCGAACCGCTCCGAGAGCCGCGCCCAGTCGGCGTTCGCCTCGTCCTCGTCGACCAGCCATAGCTTGACCAGATCTTCACGAGCGCTGGCCCAACGGTCGTCGAACACCACGGCCTTCTTGCCGTCGAACACCGGCGCGACCAGCCGCGGCCAGTCCGCGCCGAGTTCGGTGCTGACGAGGTCGACCAGGTCGGCATCCGTGGAAGCTGCCGGCGCGCTGACCGGGTTGTCCAATCCGAGCTGATTCAGCACCAAGCGGGCCGCCGACGCGAGCACGCCGTCGCGGCCGGTGATCTGCTCGGTGAACTCACCCAGCGCGGCCGCATCGACGGTCGCTCCGCCACCGCCACCGGTGGACGGCAGCGCCACCGAGACTCCGCGGCGGGCAGCCACCGCCGCGACCGCGGCGTCGATGACGCGGTCGACGGCGGCGGAGTCAGCCAAGGCGCCTTCGTTCAGGTTGCCCATCGCACCGCCACGGACGCTGGTGCCCTCGCGGGTGCCGAGCGCGACCTCAACCGTGACGTGCTTGACCCAACCGTCGCCGAGCTCCCAGGTCTTCGTGACCCTTTCGGCGATCGCCCCGGGTCGCTTGCCGGACGGGCCGAGCACCGTGCGCAACTGGTCGTTGATCGCATCGGAAAGCACTGGGCCGTAAGGCTTGTAGGTGCGGGCAAGTTTGGTGACCTGAGCCCGCAGGCCGGTCAGGTCGGCCTCGGCGGCGCCGTCGATGGCGCCCAGGTTCAACTCCGAACCGAGGTCGACCAGCAACTGGTTGCGACGCGACGAGGCACCGTCGGTGATGGACTCGATGGAATCCAGTGCCTCGATCTGGTCGATGCGCATCTTGGCCGACAACGCGATCAGCGCCAGGGTGGCGTCGGCCGCGTCGAAGGTGATGTTGTCGGGTCGCGGAGCGCCCGACGGAGCGACGGCGGGAGCCGGCGCGACGGCGGGTGCGACATCAGACGGAGGTGCGCCTTCCGACGCGGCAGCGTCGGAATCCGGAGCCTCGTCGAACTCGGGCTCGGGGTCGGTGTCGGTGGCGAACAGCACGGCGGCGTCACGCTCGGCGTTGAGCACTTCCACTGTGCTGTGGGCATATTCGGCCAGTTTGAGGGTGTTGGTGGCAAGCCCGGCGACAGTAGGCGCCGACTTCACGCCGATCTCGACGAACCGCTCCACACCCAGGCCGCCCGCGGCCTCCTCGGTGAACAGCAGGTCCTGGGTTTCGATCCAACGCACCGGGCTGGCGAACTGCCAGGCCAGCAGTTCGATGATCAACGTGCGCGCCAAGTCGGACGGGCGCTCGTTGAGCCAGCTGTCGTAATTCTCCAGAATGTCGTCCAGCGGCTCGGCCGGCACGAGATCCCGGATCTCCTGAATGAAGTCGCGGTCCAGGCTGAACGGCCGCGGCACCAGGTTCGGGATGTAGCGCCCGATCAACATATCGGGGCTTTTGCCCCACGGCATCGCCCGCTCCAGCGAGCGACGGAAATCGGCGACGCCGACCCGCAGCACCTCGGAGTGGAAGGGCACGTCGATGCCCGGCACCAGGATGAATGACCGCTTGCCGCCAGAGATTTCGCGACGCCGCTCGACCTCGGCCTCCAGCTCCTCCAGACCACGGACCGTGCCCGCGATCGCATACTGTGCGCCACGCAGGTTGAAGTTGACGATCTGCAGGAACTCGCCGGTGCGCCGCGATATCTCGTCGACGAACTCGGGCACATCGGCGTCATCGAGGTCGATCTGCGACGGGCGAATCGCGGCCAGCCGGTAGTTGGACCGGCCCAGCTCATCACGCGGAACAATGTCGTGCATGTTCGAGCCACGCTGAAATACCGTCTCCAGCAACGCTTCCAGGCCGTAGACGTCGCTGACGCAGGCCAGCGCGGTGTACTCGCCGACGGAGTGACCGCAGGTGATCGCGTCCTCGACGAATGCGCCCTGCTCGCGCATCTCGGCAACCTGCGCCGAGGCCACCGTCGCCATGGCGACCTGGGTGAACTGGGTCAGGTACAGCACGCCTTCGGGGTGTTGGTAGTGCACGCCGCTGGCGATGAGGCTGGTCGGGTTGTCCCGCACCACGTGCAGGATCGAGAAGCCGAGGGTCTCGCGGGTGTACTTGTCGGCGTCGTCCCACACTTTGCGGGCGGCCTTGGAGCGGGCCCGGACGTCCATGCCCATGCCCTTGTGCTGAATGCCCTGGCCCGGGAACGCATAGACCGTCTTGGGAGCGGCCAGCCGCGCGGTCGCCGACATCACCAGATCCGAACCGATGCGGGCAGAGACCTCCAAAACCTCTGCACCACGGTCGATTCCGACGCGGTCGACCCGGAAGTCCACCTCGTCGCCGGGTTGCACCATGCCCAGGAATCGGGCCGTCCAGCCGATCAGCCGGGCCGGCGGGCGGGCCTGGCCGTCGGTGGCGGTGACCACGTGCTGCGCAGCCGCCGACAGCCACATGCCGTGCACGATCGGCGATTCCAGGCCGGCCAGCAGTGCCGCAGAGCGGTCGGTGTGGATCGGGTTGTGGTCCCCGGACACCACCGCGAACGGCCGCATGTCGACCGGCGCGGTCAGCGTGACGTCGCGGCGACGACGACGTGGGGTGTCGGTGGCGTTCTCGGAGACCGCCCCACCGGCACGCACTGGGTCGGTGAGTTCGCCGGCACCGGTGCGGCCACGAATCGCGAAACGCTCTTCCATGGTGGCCAGCACCGTGCGGTCGGCGGCGGCAACTGTCACCGAGATCGGGACGACTCGGCCGACCTCGGTATCGGTGGCCACCGAAGCCGTTGCGGTGACGATCAATTCGGCCGGCACCTTGGGCAGTGCGGCGACCAGGTGAGCGGCGTGATCCAAATGCACCAGGCTCAGTAGGCCTTCCACGACCGGGACGCCCTCACCGGTGACCGCGGAGCCGATGGCCGCGAAGACCGCGGGCCAGCACCGGCCGACCAGCGCGTCGGGCACCGTAGTCAGGGTCGGGGCCAGCGGCTCGCCGAAGATGGCGGTGACGCCGGTGTGGTCGGCGACCCGCTCGGGGTCCCAGTGCACGTTCACGGTGGCGGTCCCGTTGTGCACCCGAGGCAACGTCTCCGGGCTGTCGGCGCCGGCGGCGATCGCGAGCACCGAACGCATCGCCTCGATCGCATCCTTAGTGCGAATTACCGGCATGCCGCCGTCGATTGTGCTGGCGGGCAGGCTGAATCGGATGTCGATCCACACACCGGAAACCGGCACACTCAACACGACCTGGTCACCGTCGGTCTGCAGGCGTGCACCGGTGGACGAGTGAGTCGCGCGGGGCGCCTCGTCGCCGCCATTGTGCACCTGCCATTCGCTGGGATCGGCGATGCGGTGTACCGGGTTGGTGGCGGCGCGGCCGGCCCACAACACATCTGGCGCGTCGAGCACGGTGGCCAGCGGCCCGCGCACATCGCTACGGTGCTGGCGGCGTGCGGTGACCGCGATCGGCGTCACGCCGGTCGAGAGCACATCATCGACCGCGGCCTGCTCGAAGCGGTCCAGCAGCTCGCCGACCGGCTCGTCGAGACGGGTGATGCCGGCGACCGCGGCAGTGCCGGGGATGATGCAAACCTGGTCGGCGTCGTAGCGGGCGTCGTGCGCCTGCCACAGCGAGTCGCTTCGCCACCAACGGCGTACGTCCTTGTCGATGACCGGCACGAAGTTGACCGGCTTGCCCAGCGTCTTGCACAGCGTGACGAAGAACGGCACGTCCGCCGGGTGCAACTGCACGGTCTCGGCGTCCGGGTAGCGGGCCCACAGTGCGGCGATGGCCTGATCCGGGTGCTCCAACAAGTCGGAGCCGGCGGAACCGAAAAATGAAGTCTCGATCGGGCCCGAGTCCACCAGGTCCAGCCGCGCCTCGGCCCGCTGCAGCATCTGCTGGAACCGGTCGCGCCAGGTGTCGGCCAGCCAGTGGCTGCCCGGCGCGGCGGTGTCGGCCGTGCTGTCGCCGTCGCCGATGGCCAGCTCGACGTAACGCTGCAACCACTGCAGGTAGGTCATCTCGCCGACGTCGCCGAAGTACGGCTTGGCCGTATTGGCCATCGCGGCGATGATCTCGTCGCGACGCTCGGCGACCGCGTCGGCGTCACCGGCGACCTCATCGAGCAGGCGGCCGCAGCGCGAAGCGGTGTTGTCGATCTCGTGGATGTCTGCGCCCAGCTGGCTGCGGCCGGAAGCCATGCCGCCCTGAGCTTTTCCGGCGCCGACCCACTGGCCGGTGCCCTGGATGTCGACCAGCATCTGCTTGACCGACGGCGAGGTGGTGGACTCCAGCGTCGCCATCGCGGCGGTGCCCACCAAGATGCCGTCGACGGGCATCAGCGGGAAGCCGTAGGCCTGCGCCCAGCTCCCGGACAGGTAGTCCGCTGCCTGCTCGGGGGTGCCGATGCCGCCGCCGACGCAGACGGTGATGTTGGGCCGTGACCGCAGTTCCGAGTAGGTGGCCAGCAGCAGATCGTCGAGGTCTTCCCAGGAGTGGTGACCGCCGGCGCGCCCGCCTTCGACGTGCATGATGACCGGCCGGGTCGGCGCCTCGGTGGCGATGCGGATCACCGAACGGATCTGCTCGATGGTGCCGGGCTTGAACACCACGTTGGTGATGCCGATCTCGTTGAGCTCCTCGATCAGCTCGACGGCCTCTTCGAGTTCGGGGATGCCTGCGCTGACAACCACGCCGTCGATCGCCGCACCGGACTGGCGGGCCTTCTGCACCAACCGTTTTCCGCCGACCTGCAGCTTCCACAGATAGGGGTCGAGGAACAGCGAGTTGAACTGATAGGTGCGGCCGGGCTCGAGCAGCCCGCTGAGCTCCTTGACGCGGCCGTCGAAGATCGGTTCGGTGACCTGCCCGCCGCCGGCGAGCTCGGCCCAGTGGCCGGCGTTGGCCGCGGCCGCGACGATCTTGGCGTCGACGGTCGTCGGGGTCATGCCCGCCAACAGGATGGGCGACCGGCCGGTCAGCCGGGTGAACTTCGTGGAGAGCTTGACGCGGCCGTCGGGCAGGCTGACCACTGACGGGGCGTAGCTCGACCATGGCCGGGCGACCTCGGGAACCGCACCGACGGTGAACAGGTTGCGCTGCCCGCCACGGGTCGCCGCGGGCACGATTCCGACGCCGAGGCCACGGATGACCGGCGCAGTCAACCGAGTGAGGATGTCGCCGGGTCCCAGGTCCAGAATCCAGCGCGCGCCTGCCTCGTGAACCTGGATCACCTCGTCGACCCAGTCGACCGGTTGGACGAGGATGGCCTCTGCCATCGCGCGGGCCAACTCGACATCGATGCCGACCTGCTGCGCCCAGTCACCGACGATGTCGATGCTGTCGACCAACCGCGGCGTGTGGAAGCCCACCTCGACCTGGACCGGGTCGAAGACCGGCGCGAACACGTCGCCGCCGCGGATCTTGTTCTTGCGCTCGGCTTCTTCCTTGTCCGAGATCTGCCGGCAGTACAGCTCGAAGCGGGACAGCTGTTCAGGCGTTCCGGTGATGACGACCGAGCGCCGGCCGTTGCGGATCGACAAGACGGGCGGCAGCACGGTCCGGACGTCTTGGGAGAAGTCCTCGAGCAGCCGGTAGATGCGCTCGGGGTCGGCGTTGCTGACCGACACCATCGGCGGTCGGTCGCCGAGCACCGAGATCCCGCGTCGGCGTGCGACCAGCGTGCCCGCCGCGCCGACAAGCTGTGCCAGCGCGAGCAGCTCGATATCGCGAGCCCCCGCCGCCTTCAACGCCTCGACAGCCAAGATGCCCTGCGAGTGTCCGACGACGGCCACCGGCGGTGTCTTGATCAAGTCCATGCCCTGGCGAGCCAGCGTTCGAATCGCGGCGATCTGGGTGAGTAAGACGCCGGGCAGCGACACCGCGGCCGAGGTCAGCTGCTTGGCCGACGGAACCGGATCCTCTGCGGCCAGCGCGCGAACCCAGCGCAGCGGCTCGAAACCGATGGGCCGCACGACGACGAGCTCGCGGGCGACCGGCTCGAGCAGCATGTCGACCTCGCCGACCAGCGTCGCCAATTCCGATTCGATTCCGGCCGAGGACACCAGCTCTTCCAGCGTCTCCAACCAGGAGCCGCCCTGGCCGCCGAAGGCGACGGCGTAGGGCTCACCGTCAGTCAGACGATCGACGAGCGCATGGGAGCCGTGGGCCGCATCGGCGGTCCCGTTCTGGTCAGCAGACACCCGATGGTGCTCGTAGATAGTCACGTGTGTTTCTCCCTCAAGCGCTTATCCGTCGCCTATATGCCGGAGCCGCGCTGCCCCGAAAATGCCGTCTCGTTCCCGACTGAGCCCCCGCCTCAGCGGCCACGTCTCGACGGACCCGGCTTGCGCGGATCAAGCCAAGGGGGCGTCATCGGCTGCACTAAGAGTGTCATAAGAAATTCGGAGGTTTCCGGCGCAATTTGGTTACTGGTGAGTTCTACGCGCGAGTAATGGTGTGCTGGGTAACACTCCGCTCAACGACGGCTCACGGTGTCCGGACCAAACCTGCTGCATGAAGGTGGTTACGGTTGAGTAGCTATAACTGCGCAGATCAAAGCAGTATTGTTATCTAATCGTTACCTCGAAAATCTGCGCTTCATCGTGCGCTGCCGTTAACGACAGAAGAAGCGTCACGCTCTGATTGACAAAAATCGGGCTGTCTGACAATTCAGCAGGAGTTTGCTGGAAACTTACCCGTCAGTAGCCTCAAGCCCACTGCCCGAATTGCGGGGTGCCGATGTTGTTGATATCCCCCCGACGTCACCGACTCCCCGGGCAAGCGCGTCCGCTGTGCGCTCGTGCCCGAGGAACTCGAAACCACAGATGACAACCGCCGGCGCCGCCGTCACGACCAGCAGACAGAGCGAAGTCGAGACACCTGTGGAAGCCAGGCCTACCGCGGACCCCAGCACCGCCATCGTCGCCAGCACGACCGCCCCGTAGAACCCGTCCCAGGCCCTGGTCAACAGGAGATACGTCCCGAAAACCGCTCCGACGTAAACTCCGACCGGTACCGCAACGGTCACGACTGTGGACACCGAATTCAGCGCGGACCGGTGCTCGATGAAGTCCGCGGCCGCATGCAACCCGGCGCCGGTCGCGACGATCGACCCGAACACCGCAATGTGCAAGTAGCCGTAGCCGATCGAGCGGTCGCGATGCCCATGCAGGAGATGCGCGGACGGCACGACGAAATAGACCCACCACATACCGAAGGTCAGGCCGGTCCCGGCGATCGCCACCAGCACCGCGTCCGTCGACCAGCCCTGCTCGGCGACGACCGCCGAGAGCGAGGCAACCGTGCCCACCATGCCTTCGCCGAGAGCAATGATCGTCAGCAATCCGTTGCGTTCAGCAATGTGGTGCGCATGCCACGGCGTTCCACCCATCCGCTTCTCGGCGATCAGCGGGCCCGACACCTCTATTGCGACCATCACCGCGAACAACACGAAGGTGACGCCCAACGAACTGTTGACAACCGCGATCGTCACCCAACCGATCTGCGCGACGGTGACGGTCAGTGCATAGGTCAGGCAGGCGAGCCTGCGTTCGGGGTCCTGCCCGGCGGCCCGCAGCCACTGGATCACCATCGCTACCCGCATCACCACGTAACCGGCGACCATGGCCCGGTTGTCGACGTGCCCGCCACTGGCTATCGAGGTGAACACCTGCGGAATCCCGAGTCCGAGGACCAGGACGCCGACCATCTGCAGCATCGTCGTCAGGCGATACACCCAGTCATCGGTGTCGTACGCCGAAGCGAACCAACTGAAATTGATCCACGCCCAGCTCACCGCAAACGTCGCGAAGCTGAAACCGGCCAGCCCCGCGCCGACGTGACCCGATGCCAGCATGTGCGCGAATTGCGACGCGGCGACGCCGAAGGCGATCACGAACGTCAGATCGAACAGCAACTCCAACGGCGTGGCCACGCGGTGCGGCTCGTGCGGGTCGCGCCCTGACATTCGGAGCAGCCGATGGGTCCGGACCACGGGAGTTGCAGGTTCACTCACCCAGATATTTTCACCCGGTCTCAATTCGGTGACCCCTTTGCACCAGAACCGTTAACGCTGGGTTGCAGTCTGTACGATCCTCCCCATGCCGCTGGTCAGTGGAGCGACAGCTGCCGGATTCAGCATTGTGCGGCAGCTCGAACACGCGGAGTTCGGTGAGCTTTACGTCGCCGAGCATCCGCGGCTTCCGCGGCTTCAGTTGCTGCAGCTGATCCCGGCCGAGGTTTCGGCCGATTTGGACTATCGCGAGGATTTCAGACAAGAGACCGACCTGGCGGCGACGCTGTGGCACCCGAACATCCTCGGGCTGACCGACCGCGGCGACTTCGAGGATCAGCTGTGGATCTCGACGGACTATGTCGAAGCCAGCGACGCCGCGCAGTTGCTCGGCGACAGCCATCCCGACGGCATGCCGCCGAAGATGGTGATCGAGATCGTGTCCGCGATCGCAGAAGCCCTGGATTACGCACACGATCACGGAGTGGTGCATCGCTACGTGAATCCCGGCAACATTCTGGTCGGTAGAGCACCGGCTGACAAGCGGCGAATTGTGCTGTACGGCTTCGGCGTTACCCGCGCCTTCGGGGACAAGAACAACACTCTGACCCGGCCCAACGTCATGATCGGCACCGCGAGCTATACCGCTCCCGAGCGACTGTTGGATGACACGATCGACGGTAGGGCTGACCAGTATGGTCTGGCGGCCAGCGCGTTTCATCTCTTGACCGGAACACCGCCGTTCGCACATTTCAACCCCGCGGTGTTGGTCAACAAGCACCTCAACGAACGACCGCCGCGGCCAAGCGACATCAGACCCGACCTGATCGAGTTCGACGCGATCTTCGCCCGCGCACTCTCACAAGCTCCGGTGGACAGATTCCGGCGATGCCGAGACTTCGCCCGCGCACTGGAGTTGAACGGCGGCATGCGATCACACGTGCGCGCCACGACCGACTTCGGCGACCACAGCAATGGCAGTACGGCCGCGCCGGCGGTGCCGCAGAGCAACGGAGTCGCGCCGACCGAGCCCGCGCTACTCGCCCCTCCGGCCGCCGACATCGCCACCCCGGTCACCGAAGCCTCCCTTGCGATCACCGAAATCGCCCCGCCGGCGAAGCCGCCCAACCGGCATGTACGCGAAGCCCCCGCGCCCGTTGAAGCTGCGGCACATGATGACGACGACATCGACGATGACGTCGACGACGACGTGGCGCGCAGTCGCCGGAAGAAACAGACCGTGGCCATCGCCGGCACGATTCTGGTGGTCGTGCTGGCATGGTTCCTCGGTGTCCGCGCTTTGCGGTCAGCTTCCAAACCCGACGACGCACCGACAAGCGTCGAGACCACCTCAGCCGAACCCGCCATCGCGCCGGTTATCGAAACTCCGCAACCGATAGCGCCTCCGCCACCCATTCCCACCTCGCGGGTGATGGCGCCGCCGCCACCGGTCGTGACCACTTCGGCGCCAGTCACGACCAGGAAAGTCACGCCGACCGCCACGACCACGGCGCCACAGACCACCCGGGCGACCACGACCGCGCCGAAATCATCGATGCCCGCGACGACAACGCCGGGCGGACTGGACACCCGTCCTGCGCTCGGCATGCCGTGCGGCCCGGATCAGAATGGCGCGGCGGCTATTTCGAACACGGGCGGCCCAGTCAACTGTGTCGGCACCCCAGGCGGGTTCGCCTGGGAGCCGCCGGGCATGCAGCCCCCAGGCTGATTCACCGCATCCGACCTATCGGCTCACCAGGGTAGGAAGATGTCCGGGATGCCGAAGCTGCTGAACAGCTGGGCACCGAGGTCGGCAGCCAACACGTGGAAGTCCGCTCACAGCGGCATCTATCGGGGTGCTCCCGACTCGGCTGATTGCCCTTTCTTGCTAAAATAGTAAAGTTACGGCGACTGGATGACCGATCGACGGTAGAGGACCGCAGATGGAACGCGACCAACTCATCGACTTGACCCGCCGTGCCGTGAAGTTGGCGCGCGACAAGGCCACCGATCTCGCGCCGGCCGAGCATGCCGTGTCGGCCAGCGACTACACATCGACCAAGCGCCATAAGCAGGACGTCGACATGTTGATGGCAAGCCCGCAACTGGTCGGCTACGTCTCCGAGCTGCCGTCGCCGGGTTCCTACTGCACCAAAACGGTGATGGGCCGATCGGTGCTACTGACCCGAACCTCCGACGGATCGATCAAGGCGTTCAACAACATCTGTCTGCATCGACAGTCGCAGGTGGCCACCGGCTGCGGCACGGCGAAGCGCTTCACCTGCCCCTATCACGCCTGGACATACGACAATACCGGGCAGCTGGTCGCGGTACCCGGGCGAGAAGGCTTCCCGGGCGTGGAGGTCCGCTCCGACGGGTTGACGGAGTTACCCGCCGCCGAGTTCGCCGGATTCCTTTGGGTTGCACTCGATCCCGAGGCAACCCTGGACGTCGCTTCCCACCTCGGTCCACTCGCCGAAGAGCTCGACTCGTGGGGCATCGGCCGCTGGTCACCACTCGGCGAGAAAGTCTTGGACTCACCGATCAATTGGAAACTGGCTGTTGACACGTTCTCGGAGAACTACCATTTCGCCACCGTCCACCGGGATACCTTCGCGACCATCGCCCGCAGCAACTGCACGGTGTTCGATGCGTACGGCCCGCATCACCGATTGATCTTCCCGCTGAATTCCGTCCTCGAGTTGGACACAGTGCCCGAAGACGAGTGGAATCCGTTCCACAACATGGTGGTGATCTACGCACTGTTCCCGAACATCGTGCTGTCGGTGACCATCGCGAACGGGGAGCTGTTTCGGATATACCCATCCGACGAGCCCGGTAGATCCATTACCGTCCACCAGAATTCGACGCCGTTGGACACTTCTGAGGAGTCGGTGGCCGCGGGCGCACAAGCCGTCTTCGACTACGCCCATTCCACCGTGCGCGACGAGGACTACCGCCTCGTCGCCGGACTTCAGGCCAACCTGGAATCCGGCGGCCGCGATCACCTGCTGTTCGGACGCAACGAGCCAGGGTTGCAACACCGCCACATGGCCTGGGCGTCAGCTCTCGGCAGCTAGCGCCTCGATCAGGGCCTCGACCAGAGCTCGGCCGATTGCCGGCAAATCGGCGATCCTGTCCTGCAATAGCTTTCGCGCGTCTGCGCGATGACCCGCAGCGATCAGCGGGCGCAGCTCATCGCTGAAGTTCTCCCCCGAGCGGGTTCGCCTGGGAACCGCCGGGGCGGATGGACGGGGCAGCGGCGGCCATTGTCCCCGACAGTGCGACGCGGTGTTGCGATTCGAACAAATTGCCTGCGTCTTAACGTGATCTATGCAGAAAGCTGAGAGATCATTATAATTTTCTCAGGCGATTCGGCACACCCCCACACCTCCGTCACATCTCATTTACGCCCAACGCTTGGAGGGGTTCATGATCGACTATCGACGTCAAGTCACACATTCTCTCGGGGCGCTTGCGGGCGGACTGCTGGGCGCCGTATTCCTCCCGGCAAGCATCGCCTCGGCCGACACCTACGAGGTCGTCCCCGATCTCGGTTCGGTGGAAACGCTTAGCGGCTTCTACGGCCAATTCATCAACACTGCTCCGGTGGTGGAAGGAAGCGTTCAGGGGTCTAGTTTGTACGACTACGTCGATGTGACCACGGGCCATACCGTCGGCACGTTCGAGGCCGAACAGTCTGTTACGCAGGTCGGTCGCGATCACGTGGAATATCAAGTCACCCAGGACATATCAGGCACACCGGGCACCGGCGCCGGCAACGTTCCGGCGCCCGGCTCAGTCATCGAGATCTCGAACTTGGGCAATACCGAGACCATCTACACCGCGCTGACCTCGCCATCCGGCGATAAGGTTTCCGAGGTTCGGGTGAATCCCAACGGGCATATCACCTCCGTGCACACCGATTACGACGTAGCGAAAGGACTTGCTGACGACTCGTTGGGCAATAAGCCAATCGATCTCGCCGACCACTACAGCATCGTGCCTTTCGCTGCGAACAGCGAGCAACTCACAGCGGTCAACGGACTTCCCGCTCTGGACATAGATGTTCAGGGCGCCCAGGAATTCAACTTCGTCGACCCTAGCGGCGCGACTGTCGGGTCCTTCGACGCCGTCCAAGCAAACACATCGGACTTCGTCGGCAACTACACCGAGGCGCTCCTCGTCACGCAGGACATATCAGGCACCCCGGGCACCGACCCCGGCGACGTTCCGGCTGTGGGCTCAATATTCAACGTGTTCTACTACGGCAGCGACGATCACTACTACATCTATTCCGACCTGGCCTCGCCGGACGGCAACGCGATCTCGGATTACCGTATTCACCCCAACGGGGATGAGTCACCCATACACGCCCATCTTGATGCGACTCAAGCAGTTTCCACCCACAGCATCGTGCTGCCCACCGAAAACTACGAGATCGTCCCCGTCTCCACCGAGACGTATTCTGGGGTGAACGGGCTGCCGCCCGCTGACGTGTCTGTGCAGGGATATCAGCAGTTCGCTGTGGAGGACCCGACCACCCATGCTCAGATCGGGATTTTCGACGCCGACGTGACCACCGATTTGAAGAGCGGCAACCGTGCCAGCGAGGCGCTCCTCGTCATGAACGACGTATCAGGCACACCTGGCACCGGACCCAGCGACATCCCGCCGGTCGGTTCAGTGATCGAAGATTACACAGACGGCGGGCGCGAGACCATCTACTTCGACCTCACCTCTCCATCCGGGAATCAGATTTCGGAATATGTGGTGAACGCCTTTGGCCGGGAACACCCCGTTCACACCAATGTGGACTTCGCCGCGGGCCTCAACCACGAACAATTCTTCGATCCGTTCGTCGCTGCCAGTGGTGACCCGTCGGCCGCCCTGCCCGCCGACACACTGCTCGATCCTTTCCCACACGTCGAGGCAGCGTTGCATCTCTTGGCCAGCCTGTTCTGAACCCGGAGGCGATGGCGCCACAAGCGTCAGTTGTCGGTCGATAGCACCTGGATCAGGGCGTCGATGACGTCCCGGCAGTGGACGCTGTCGCTGGGCAGAGCTGCGAGCAAGGTCTGCAACAACTTTCGAGCCTGCGGCCGATGTCCCGATGCGATGAGCGCACGCAGGTGATCGACTTGGTCGGCCGGCTTTGGGTCGGCTGCGCTGAGATTCTCGACCGCCGACGCAAGCACCTCGATCAGCTCCCAATCGCGGTAGAGCGCCAGCGAGCGCTCGTAGAATGCGAAGCCGCTCACCGGTTCTCCCCGCATTGTTCCGCGATAGCGACACGGACCTTCCATGTATTCGATCGGCAGGCCATGGGCGGGTGCTGGCACCATGGGCTCACCGGTGAGATCGAGTTCCAAACTGGCGCATCGCAACCGGTGCCGATCCGGCATGAAGCGGTTAGGGGCCGGCGGACGCACCAGCGGCCGGATCGAGTCGGGCCAGCGGACGTAGCTGCTGACCGTGACGTCGACGTCCTCCGCACACTCGGGAGCCATCGCGGGGTCGGGATAGCTCACGGTCACACCCGTAAACGGTTGCGGCGCATTGCCATCCAGCCGATCGAACTGTCGCCAGATGCTCATGTCGACGCCGTTGTCCAAGTTGATCGTGCGCCATTCGTGAGACCGGGCCCGCGGGTCTCCCCCGGTTCCACCGCCGCCGGCGTATTTGGGAAACCACTGCCGGTCGACGTGTCCCGCTTTGCCGCTGACCTCGTCCTGCAGCTCGCCCCAACGCAGTGTTCCGGTCATCGCCATTCCGGTCTGGAAGTACGAGTACGTGTCGTCCTGACCGAAGCAGCTGATCTGGCCGTCGCCCGCTCCGACGGGCACCGGCGCGCGCGTCGGCGTGACAGTCAAGTCCAGCGCCATCGGCTGGCCGGCCTGATCGGTGCCGCGCAGTCTGACCGTGTAGGTGTAGGGCTTCAGGTCGCCTTGCTCGTCGCGGCATGTCGTCCACGCGACTGGTCCGGCGCTGCTGTCATAGCCGATCTCAAGGTAGCCGGCCGCCATCGACATCTTCGGCGTCGCGCCCGGCTGCATGTTCTTCGGCGGCATGTCGTAGTCGGTGTAGGTGCCGTATTCGCCGGTGTCGCAGTCGAATAGGGCCATGGTGTAGAAGTCGGCAACGACCGTTCCACCCGGGCGGTTCTTGTTGAAGATGGTCAGGAACGCGAACGTACGCCCTGTGCCACCGGTCAGCTCGCCGGCGATGAACCAGGTGTCGGACTCCTGGTCGGCGTGCTCGCCCTCGGCCTCAGGGAAGTCCATCGTGTCGTTGCCCGGCACCAGCCGGAACGGGTACTTACGCCAGTCGCTGTCCGTCGTCACCCGGAGTTCGTTGCTCACGTCGCCTTCACCATTGAAGTGGGCCCGGCGTCGGGCAGCCCGGCTTTTTTGCTATGTTAGCATCAATAGCGAAGTTGCTGCGGCCTTTTCAAAGGTGGTGCCCCAATGCCGGAAACCCTCGACCACCGTTGCTATGAGCAGCTTTTCGTTGGAGGTCACTGGCGCAAGCCGACCACCGATCAGCGGCTGACGGTCATCTCCCCGCATACGGAAAAACCGATCGGCGACGTCCCTGCGGCGACTCCCGCCGACGTCGACGCCGCGGTCGCCGCCGCGCGAGAGGCCTTCGACCATGGACCGTGGCCGCGGCTGGACCCGAGCGAACGCATGCGGAAGGTCGAAGAACTCGCGACCATCTACGGTGGGCACCTCGACGAGATGGCCGATCTGATCACCGACGAGATGGGATCGCCGCGCAGCTTCAGCCGGCTGGGCCAGGCCGCCGCGGCGGTGTCGATGATTCATCTGTCCCTGGCCGTTGCCCGCGACTTTCCCTGGAGCGAGCGCAGGCACGGTGTACTCGGCGAAGTACACCTGCGACGCGCGCCGGTCGGTGTGGTCGGCGCGATCGTGCCGTGGAACGTGCCGCAGTTCTTGATCATGCCCAAGCTCATCCCGGCGCTGATCGCCGGCTGCACCGTCATCGTCAAGCCCGCGCCCGAAACACCTTTGGACGCTCTGTGGTTGGCCGAGATGATCGAGCAACTCGACCTGCCCGAAGGCGTGGTGTCCATCCTTCCCGGCGGCACGGACGTCGGCGAGGCACTGGTGCGTCATCCTGGCGTGGACAAGATCTCCTTCACCGGGTCGAGCGCGGTCGGACGCCGCATCGCCACCCTGTGCGGTGAGCAACTCAAGCGAGTCAGCCTGGAACTCGGCGGCAAGTCGGCCGCGATCATTCTCGACGACGCCGACATCGGCAAAACCGTCAAGGAACTGAAGTCCGCGAGCCTGATGAACAACGGCCAGGCGTGCGTCGCGCAGACCCGCATCCTGGTCAGCGAACGGCGCCGCGACGAGGTGATCGATGCGCTGGCCGAGATGATGTCCGGCCTTCGGGTGGGCGATCCCTCCGACGAGGCGACCGACATCGGGCCGTTGGTCGCTCAACGCCAGCAGGCCCGGGTTCAGGACTACATCCGGTCCGGGGTCAAAGAAGGCGCCCGCATGGTCCTCGGCGGCGAGGACGCGCCGAGCAGCCAGGGCTGGTACGTGCAGCCGACGCTGTTTGCCGACGTCACCAACGACATGCGCATCGCGCGGGAGGAGATCTTCGGGCCGGTGCTGAGCGTGCTCACCTACCGTGACGAAGCCGACGCCGTCCGAATCGCCAACGACAGTGACTACGGTCTGGCCGGATCGGTGTGGACCGCCGACATCGCGCACGGTCTGGAAGTCGCCGCGAGCGTGCGAGCCGGCACCTATGGCATCAACATGTACACCCTCGACATCGGCAGCCCGTTCGGCGGTTTCAAGCAATCGGGCATCGGCCGCGAGTTCGGCCCCGAGGGCCTGCACGAGTATGTCGAGTTGCAGTCGGTGATCAGCAAAGGCACCATGCCGCCGCTGTCCGGTTAGCGGTTACGGCTGCAACACCTCGAGGGTAACCTCGGCAGGACAACAGAGTTCGCCGCGCTGGTTCGACACTGTGACTTCAAGGTCGACAAGATACCGCTGGGTCGATCCAGACGTCTCGGATCGCTTGCCGATGACCTTCGCCCGACCGATCATCGTGTCACCCGCATAGATCGAGCCCGCCAGCGCGATCTTGCGCCGGACAACCCGGCTGTAGGGACCGGCCCAGTCCGTCGCCACCCGGTCGACGAAGCCGGCGAGGTGCATCGTGTTGACGAAGATCGTCGGATGGCCTTGGCGCTTGGCATATTCCGGATCGAAATGACCGGGGAAGTAGTCCCAGGTCGCGCTCGCGTTCATCACCACCCGCTCATAGCCGATCTCGTCGACCACCTCGGGCAAGTCGGCGGGAACGGTCAGCGCGTGCCAATCCAATCGGCGAAAACCGGTGTCGTCAGCCGCCATCGGAGCCCTCGACCGGATTGAAGCGGAACAACGTGTTGCGGTTCAAGGCGACTACGGTTCCGTCGTCGCGCAGGAAGGTGTCCAGAGTTTGAACGAAGTGCCCGACACCGAGTTTGGTGGTTTTCTCGGGCGACACCGAAACCACCTCCTCGACGATCGAGAGCCGGTCGCCCTCAACCACCGGGATCAGGAACTCTGCTTCGTTGGACGCGTTCACAAAGGTTCTGCCCGGCAAGGGAACCCGGATCACGATCCCCGCCGTCGGCCGAACACCGTCAGGGATCCACGGTTGCGGAATGAGCCAGCCCATCAGCAACGCCGGCGGCCCGACCAGCCCGCCCCACGTCTGGGTCGCGAAGTCGGGGTCCCAATACGCTGGGTTGCCGTCACGCACCAGCGCAGCGAAGTGCTGGATCCGCGCACCGCTGACAACGGTTCCGGCAACGCGGGGCCCGGTGCGAAGACCCACCATCTTCAGCGCGTCCTCGTAGGTCCCGAACGTGTACTTGTAACTGATGTCGTCAGCCATCGGGCTCAACGCTACGCACTACCTGGGTCACGGTGATCAGCGGGCAGGAAGGCCGGCGGCGGCGCGGATCTGACGCCGAGCGGCTGCCTCGTCCGGTTCAGGAAAGATGTAGTGGCTCAACGCTGTTCGCGCGATGGCGGCCGCCATGTCAGCCGGGGACGCAGCAGTGACGCGGCCGTCTTCGTCGGCGCAGCGGGTCAGGACTGCGACCAACGCGTCCGTCACCATCGGAAGCACTTGCGCCATCTGCTCGTTGACGAACCCCGGCTCCAGGTCGATCAGCGAACGCGGCGGTTGATCCTCCAGGAACGCCGCCACCACATCGATTGCCGCGTCCAACCGTCGCTGACCCGACACAGCCGAGACAGCCTCGTCCATCACATCGTGGAAGCGCCGGTATTCGAGCTTTCCCAACGCGTCGATCAATTCCTCTTTGGAGACGAAGTAACGGTAGATGCTCGGCCGCGAGACCCCGGCCAGCGTCGCCACTTCGGACAACGACAGCCTGCGAGCGCCTTGCTGGACCACCAACTGTCGCGCGGCATCCAGGATGCGTTCGCTCAGATCACGCCGATCAGGTCCAGATCGCCGCGGTTCGACGGTCACGTTCCGGCCGTTCACTCGAGACGACCCAGCTTGCGCAACCACGGAATGAGCAGGCGCAGGCCGTCGCTGAAGGACATCGGGTGATAGTCGAGTCGCCGACTCGTCGGATTGTCGGTTGCCCTGGGTGCCCGTACGTCTTTGGCCGCGGCTTCGGCGATTGCCATCAGCGTCGGACCGAACTCTCGGGTCAAGGCCTCCGGATCGGAGCGATAGTCGAGATCCTCTACCCGGTGCTCGATTCCGGCGATCTCGCAGGCACGGTTGATGCCGGCGGCGGTGCTGAGGGTGTCCTCGGGCCGGCCGACCAGCAGGTAACGCTCACCTGCCACCCCACGATCAAGGGCGGCGATCGATCCCGCAGCGACGTCTGCGCCCGCAACCCAAGTCATCGGGAACGCCAGATAGCGCTTGATCCGACCACGCATGCCGGCCAACAACACCCGGTTGAAGCTGGTCCGGTGCAGCGCACGCTCGACGACGAGGCCCGGCCCGAAGATCGCACCCGGATGGCAGGTGAGCACATCGTCGCCGGCCTCGGCGCGTTTGTGCGCCTCCAGGAAGGCAGCCAGCTTGGTCACGGTGTACGGGTCGCCCGGCGGGTTCTCCAGAACGGGCGCTTCCTCGAAGGGCAACTCGGTGCTCAGGTTGATGAAGGTCGCGGTGCTCAACGCCACGACGCGACGCATGCCATGCGCCTTCGCCGCGTCCAGCACATTCGTCGTGCCCCGCATGTTGACGGCCTTGAAGTCCTCCAAGTCCTGACTCGCCCCGCCCAGGAGCGCCGCGCAGTGGATGGCGGCCTCGGCCCCTTGGGCCGCCCGAAGGACGTCGTCCGGATCGGAGATATCGCCCTTGACGAGCTCGACGCCGATCTCGCTCAACGCAACGGCTTCGTCCGGATTGCGGACCAGAGCCCGAACGTTGTCGCCGCGCTCGATCAGCTGCACGCAGACGTTGGCTCCGGTCTGGCCAGTTCCTCCGGTCACGAAGACGGTGCTCGCCATGGCGGCCGCCCCTCTCTGATTTATTACATAAGTGACATCAGACGTAAAAAACGTAACACGTTAACAGGCATTTGTTCTAGTGTTATCTCATGTCTATCGATCCCTCAATAACATCCCTCGCTGGTCGCGTCGCCGTCGTCACCGGCGGTGGCGCGGGCATCGGTCGCGGTATCGCGGCCGGCCTGAAGGCCTTCGGCGCGTCGGTGGCAATCTGGGAGCGCAATCCGGAGTCGTGTGCGGCCGCCGCGGACGAGATCGGTGCACTCGGCATACCCACCGACGTGCGCGACAGCGCACAGGTTGATTCCGCATTGGCGCAGACGGTCGCCGAATTCGGACCGGTGAGCATCCTGGTGAACAATGCCGGCGGGGTGTTCTACTCGTCGATTCTCGAGACCAGCGAGAACGGCTGGGATGCGCTCTACAAGTCCAATCTGCGCCACGTATACCTGTGCACCCAGCGGGTTGCGCGCGCGCTCGTCGAACAGAGTCTGCCGGGCAGCATCATCAGCGTCACCTCGATCGAGGGCGTCCGCGCGGCACCGGGATACGCGACGTACGCGGCGGCGAAAGCCGGTGTCATCAACTACACCAAGACGGCCGCTCTCGAGCTTGCGCCGCACCGCATTCGAGTCAACGCGCTGGCGCCCGACATCACCCTGACCGAGGGCATCATGGCGATTGCTCCCCCGGGTTCAGAGGAACGGTTCAGGAGCACCGTACCGATGGGCCGAGCGGGCCACGTCGATGAAATGGCGGGTGCCGCGGTGTTTCTCGCTTCCGATATGTCCAGCTATATCACCGGACAAACGATTCACGTCGACGGAGGAACGCAGGCCTCCTCCGGCTGGTACCACCACCCGGACACCGGCAACTATGTGTTGGGGCCGAGCTGATCAGTCAGGCCGAGGCGTCGTAGGTGGCGAGATACTCGCTGAAGGCCTCGCGCACCTGCTCTGAGGACAAGCCGTAATCGGCGAGTTCATAGTTGTGCGCGCCCCGGTGGCCCGGCTTGTGCTCGTCGGCCCACTTCTGGACCGTGGCCCGCGCGGACTCGGTGAACGCGATACCAAGCTGGTCGTAGCTGCTTTCCAACGTCTTCACCGGTTCGGTTTGCAGGTCCGCGAACGAGACGTCGACAAAGCGGTCGTCGCCGAATTTCTTGCGGAATTCCATGGCGCGGTTGATGCCTTGCGACCACCAGGCCAGCTGCTCGGCACCGAGTTCCTTCGGGTCTTTACGGTCGCTGCTCCAGCTACGGACGTAGGCGATGAGGCTGCACACCGAACCCAGCACCTTCGCCGGATCGCGATGGCTCCACAGGAATTTGGCGTTCGGGTAGGCATCGACGAAGGCGTCCAGCGCGAACATGTGCACCGGTGTGCGCAGATGCCACAGATTGGGCTTGCAGTGCCACTGCAGCAGTTTCAGCACATCCTTGTGAAAGGAGTATGTCTCCCGCATGTCGCAGTCGATCAACCACTCGACATAGCTCGGGACGCGGACGACGCCGTCGAAGTGGAAGGTGCGGAAGCTCATTCCCATCAGGTCCTGGCACTCGGTCGCCGCTTCGGGTTCAGAGTTCAGCATGGTTTTGAACTCGGGGAACATCTGGTCGATCATCGCGAGACCCTCGGCGCATTGGGCGATCCGTGGATCCGTGTGGCGGGTGGCGTCCTGCGGCGGAGGGGTGGGCGCCTGGGATTCCCAGGTACGCAGCGAACGGAATTGCGGATCGGCCGCCACCAGGTGACTCAACGCGGTGGTGCCGGTGCGCGGCAGGCCGATGACGACGACCGGGCCGTCGATGATCTCGTCGGCGATCTCCGGACTGTGCTTGTACGTGTCGATGATCTTGAGCCGCTGGATGAGTGCGTTGCTGGTTGTCGCATGCTGCATGATCCGGCCCAGGTCGTTGAGATCAGCTTCGTTGTTCAGCGCGTCGACGGTGCGCTCCAGGCCTTCGCGGTAATAGGACGAGCCGAAGTCGTCCAGACCCGTGGCCGCGCGAGCGCCCTCTTCGAGTTCGTCTGCGGAGAACGTCATCGATAGAACCTTTCGTGGACGGATCGACGGCGCGCCTCGATGATCGTGGCGCGCTCTACGGGTGTCGTCATCGTGGTGCCGGGTGGGAGCGTGGCGACGACGTCGCCGAACTTCACGACGCGGGTAGCAGGCACCGGCGCGGATTCGGTTCGCACGCAACGCAGGATGATCGCGCCGTTACTGTGGCCCGCTGAGTCGAGCCAGTTCGCCACCCCCGGATCCCGCGCGCACACCACAACGCGCACAACGCCATCGGGGTCGACGACGGCCTGATGCCCGTTCAGGCTGGACTGGTGGCGTCCGTAGTGAATGGTCTCCAACCACGGATTGCCCAACGAGTAGCTCCAGTACACACCCTTGGGTGGCTCGACCTCGAGGATCAAAGCCTGGTCCGGTTCCAAATCGAAACGCCCTATGACAGGACGATTCTCGGCAGCCGCGCCCATATCGGTCATGTCCATCGGCGGCACGAAGCTGTTCGGCTGGGCCATGCCGCCGAAATCCAGAAAGAACTTCAGGTTGTCGTAAACGAACTCGCCCAGCGCGCACAGCTGCCGGGAGACCGAGACGTCTGGCGCAACCGTACGATCGTGCACAGGCACTTCGGCACCGATGCGCTCGATCCGCAGCGATGACGGAACCTCGGTGTCCCAGTCGTAGAAGAAATGCCGGACGGTCAACGTGGGATGGTCACCGGCGAGCTTGAGACCTTCGCTCCCATCAGACGAGAGGATGACCTCGAAATTGCCGTCGCCGTCCACGTCGAGATCGTCGACGAGGCAATTGGCAGTCGCCGCAATGCCGTCCATGGTCTGCAGACCTACGTACCGCGCTGTGCCGCGCTGACCGAACAGCCGATACGTCTCGCCCGCACGCAAGGTCGCGTTCATGTAGAGACAGTCCGGGCACTCCATACCCCACGTGACGGTGTCGTCCATGCTGGCGCGAACCACCGAGAGAACCGGGTCTGGGTCCACCCGTAGCGCCACATCGATGCCCACCGCGAGCAGCACCATCAGGTGGCGCATCCCCGCCGCGTAGTCGACGTCGTTGCGGTTGACGGAACTGGATGCCACCAGTTCTCCGGCCGCCGTCAACCGCGCCTGCAGTTGTGCCCAGGCCGCGGCCAGCTCGACGTCCCGACTGGCATCGCCCGACAGCGCCGCTTCCGCGATGGAGAACGGCAACCAGGCAAGAGGATTCCGCCACGCCGCCGCTGGGTCTTCCTCTGCCATGCTTCCTCCGTTTCCGTCCGCGTCGACGGGCGGCCAAACTGAGAACAGCGTTTTCAGATAAGCCCGCAATGACTATCACACCGTGCCTGCCGACTTGTCAACGGAAGAGAACACATCAGTGCTGTCCAATGGGGCCCAGCAGCGTTAATGTCGGTCCATGCCACGCATCGCGCCAATTCCCATGGACGAGCTCAGCGCGCAGTCGCGCGACATCGTCGAAGCCGGCGTCGCCGATGGTCTCTACGCGACCCCGGTGCCGCTGCAGATTTTCGCCTACCGCAGCGCGCAACTCGCCCAGGTGAACATGGCGCGCACTCACCTCGGTGCCGACACGCTTCTCGGCGGCCGGCTGTTGGAACTCATTCGTATCCGCAGCGCACAGCTCGGCGAATGCGCGCCCTGCAGCCAGTCACGCAAACACGAGTCCATCACCGACGACGACGTTGCGTGCTTGCTGACTCCGGGCCAGGGCACGCTCACACCGCAGGAACAGATCGCCGTCGAATTCCTCGATCTACTCTCCGGCGATCATCATTCAATCGACGACGAGTTCTATCAACGCCTTGGAAAGCATTTCACCGCAGCACAAATCATCGAACTCGGCTTCACCTGCGCTTCGGCCATGGGGCTGCACCGATTCCTGCACACGCTCGACATCTACGGCGACTCCGCTCCGGTCATCGCATACTCGTCCGACCAGATCGACCGTGGTATCTGACGCGCCCCGTCACACCGGCAGTGTGTGGCCGTTCGACACCGAATCCCACTCGAGCTCACGGGAAGTGAAGTACCAACCGCCGCGCTCGTAGATCAGCTCGTCGCGGTAGGTGCCGGTGGCCTGCAACACGGTGGCGCCGTCGGCGCCGGCCGCGAACAGCAACCCCACGCACCATTGGGTCGCGTTGACCCCGTCGATGTTGATGTCGTGGTCGACGGTGACCAGGCGGCCGTTGCCCCCGTCGAAAGCCTCACGCAGATCGGTGTACTCGGTGCCGTCGCGGGTGAATCGCGCACCCGAGTGGCGGAACGTCGCGATCCATCCGTTCCGGTCACCCGCCGAATGGCACCGGTTGTGCCGCGCCGTCAGGTTCAGGATGGCGTCGCGCCCCACTGCCCCGTCGAGGACGAACTGCTGCTGGTAGGTCATGGCCATGTTTTTTCTCCCTGTCTTACCGACTGACGATGTATCCGTGGCTTTCGCGGTCCCACGAGGTGGGCCCGACGCCTCGGGCGCGAAGGATGTCCTTGCGGACCCGCCCGATGATGGTCTTTGGCAGCTCGCTGACGATCTCGATATACCGCGGCACGGAGAAGTACGGCATCCGCTCGCCGCAGAAGTCCAGCAGCTCAACGCAATCCAGCGCGTTGTCCGGCCGCGTCGTGACGAACAGCAGTATGTCGTCCTCACCCAGGTCGCTCGGCACACCCACCACCGCCGCCTCAAGCACGGCCGGATGCCCGATCACCACGGTCTCGACTTCGACCGACGAGATGTTCTCCCCGCGGCGCCGTAGCGAGTCCTTCACCCGATCCACGTACGTCAGGTTGTGGTCGCTGTCCAGCACACCGAGATCGCCGGTACGGAACCACTCCGGGTGCTGGTCAACGCCTACGCCGGAGGGGTTCACGTAGCCCTCGCTCATCACGTGCGGATAGCGGGACCGGCAGGCGATCTCCCCGACCGATCCGTCCGGCAGCGCAGCACCGTTCGGGTCGACGATCCGCACCTCGAAGCTGGGATTCGGCCCTCCTGACGTTCCGGGCACTCCGTGGTCGGCCACACCTTTGACCGCGATCGGGAAAGCCTCGGTCAGGCCGTACATCGTGACAATCCGGCAGTCGTAACGCTTTTCGATGTCGCGGTACATCCCCGCGTCGATCGGCGCGGCAGAGATGAATCGCAGCGGCAGTTGCGCGTCGCGCGGCTCAGCCGGCTGGTTCCACAACATCGAGACCATCGCGCCGGCGCCGACGAATCCCGCGGCGCCGGATGCGCGCACGTCGTCCCACACCGATCTAGGATGAAATGCCGGGGCCAAAACCGTTGTCCCGCCGACCAGCATGGGTGCGAGAACCGCGGGCGCCGCACTGAGATGGAACAGCGGCATTGCTGTCCACAACACCTCACCGGCCCCGAACTCCCAGGCCGAGGCGACCGTCGCGGCCGTGGTGAACAGGTAGTGCCATGTGGTGGCCACCGCCTTCGACGCCCCGGTTGTGCCCGAGGTGAAGAACAACGACCCGATGTCCCCGACGTCGCCAATGTGCTCGGCGACCGCACCGCTGTTCTCGTCGAGCGAATCTTTGTCGACCACAATGGTTGCCAGACCCGGCAATTCATCGGACAACTCAGCGACGCGTTGCTGGCGTTCGCGGTCGGTGACAATCACCTTGGCTCGCGACAATCGAAGCGCGTGCAGTAGAAAGTCACCTTTGTTGGCGGCGTTCACCGCGGCGGCGACCGCACCGATGCGTGCCGCACCCAACCAGTAGTAGACCCATTCCGGACACGTCGAGGTGAACAACGCGACACCATCACCTGGTCCAACACCCCGGTCCAGTAGAGCATTGGCCGCCGCGCAGGACCGTCGTCGCATCTGTTCGAAGGTGACGTCGATGCCGGCGATCGACATCATCACCCGATCCGCGAACTGCTCGGCGCGCGCGTCGAGGACCGCCGCGACGCTGAACCGATCGACACCGAAATCAGCCGGGCCGATCGGCTTTCCATCGCATGCGGGTGCCGCGCTAGCCGGCACGCGGGCCATTCGGGCTCCTCTAAACCTTCGCAGCCGCCGGGTCGGGGTCGCCGTTGGCGTGGTAACCGAAGTCCTCGGGCGAGGATTCTTCGCCCGGGTAGAAACGATGCGCCCAGCGCCGCAGCGCGGCGTAGTCGTGTGCCTCCTCGGGTGCGAGGTTCGGCTTCTCCAGGTACTTCATGTTCTCCCAGGTGAAGAAGTCCTGCTTGATGACTTCTTGTTGGAGTGCAAGGAATTTCGCGGCGCGGCCGGTGGGCGCGTCGCCGGTGTCGCCGGACTCGCGCACGGAGGCCTGGGTGTAGAAGTAGTCGGTGTAATCCTCGTCGACCGGGGTTTGCCCGGTCACCTCGATGGTGGCCACCAGATCGCTGGGGAACCGGACGATGCCTAGGCCCAGCGAGTAGTTGTCGTAGATGATCTTGGCGTCGACAGGCCCGTTCGGGGTCAGCCAGGTCTGCGCCCGCCCGCCGCCGAAGTGCGCACTGACGGTGGCATGCAGGTGGTATCCGGCAACCTCGAACGAGGTGGTGTTCGCGGGGTTCGCCGCCTTGTGCACGTATTGCACGTGATACGGGTCAGCGGCGTTCTCGATGATCATCTGCGCGTGCACCTTGACCCTGTTGAGCATCCGACTGTGTGGGTGCAGCGGGTAGTACTCGCCGGTTTCCAGTTCGGGCAGCACCGGCGGCTGCCAGTACGGCGCCCGGCCGTGCCGCTCATGCCAGACCAGGATGAAGCCGTACCACTCGGTGCAGTGATAGGTGCGGACGCGGACGTTGTTCTTGCACCCGATCTTGCTGTACGGAATCAGCGCATTGGTGCCGTCTCCGCGCCACTGCCACCCGTGCCATGGGCAGACGATGTTCTCGCCCTCGACCGTGCCGCCGACACCCATGTTGGCGCCGAGATGCTGGCAGTAGGCGTCGAGCACATGCACTTCGCCGGATTCAGTGCGAAACAGCACCATCTCCTCGCCGAAGTAGTGCACCCGCTTGACCTGACCGGCGGCCAGGTCGGAAGCGAAACTGACGATGAACCATCCGGTTGGGAATCGGTACGGCGACAGGCTGATGCCGCTCGGCCCGAATTCGCGTTCGGATGGATCGATGGACGAGTCCGAAATCGTATCCGTCACTAAATCACTCCGTTTCCCGCGCAGCCGACCGGCGCACGGACGCGCTTACACCACCGCCTGGTGGAAGACTCCGTCTATTTTTACTATTTTAAGCATTGAACGTCAACGAGCCCCTCAGCCGGCGGTACTGTGAGTCAGCAAACCGGCCGTTTTCGCGGTTCAGACGTCCGAGTGAATCGAGGTTGTGGATGACGGTGTCGACGGTCGATCTGTCGGATTTCGGACTGTGGCGCAACGGCTTTCCCGACGAGTTGTTCGCCGAGCTGCGCCGCACCAGGCCGCTGTTCCGGCACGGGCTGACGCCGGGTGTGGCGAAGACCGTCAAGCGGGACTTCTGGATGACCACCAAACACCGGCACGCCGTACGCCTGCACCGCGATGCCGACTCGTTCACCGCCGGCGAAGGGCCGCTCATCCAACCTGCCGACCTTTTCGCGTCGAATCCGACCATCATCACGCTGGATCCGCCGGAGCAGAGTAAGCACCGCAAACTCATCTCGAGTGCATTCACGCCGCGGGCGATCGCCAAGCTCGAAGACGGCATCCGGGCCCGCGCGTCGCGGATGATCGACGACCTGCTCGCCCGTGGCAGCGGCGACTGGATCGACGACGTCGCCGACGCGTTGCCCATGTCCGTCATCGGCGACATCATCGGCATTCCGGAACAGGACCGGCCGCGCATCTTCGACGGCTTCGATCACATCCTCAAGGTCCAATCCAAGGGCACCCAGATGGACACCGACGTGTTCGCGGCGATTTTCGGCTACGCGATGGAGCTCACCGCCGAGAAGCGGCGCAATCCGGCCGACGACATCTGGAGCACGATCGCCTCTGGCGTCATCACCGGCGACGACGGTGAGCAATTCAGCCTGGCCGCAAACGAACTCGAGTTCTTCTTCTTCGTGCTGGCCTTCGCCGGCAGCGATACCACCAAGAACGCGCTGGCCATCGCGCTGCAGACGTTCGTCGCGAATCCCGACCAGATCGAGCGGTATCGCGACGACGAAACCGTGCGGTCCAGTGCCGTCGAGGAGGTGCTTCGGTGGGCATCGCCGGTGGCGTACTGGACTCGCAGCACCAAGGTCGACATCGAGATGGACGGTCAGCACATCCCCAAGGGAGAACGGGTGGTGTCGATGCTGCGTTCGGCGAATCGCGACGAGGACGTCTTCGAGTCGCCGTTCACATTCGACATCGGACGCCATCCCAACCCGCATGTCGCGTTCGGCGGCGGCGGCGCGCACCACTGCCTTGGCGCCATGCTGGCCCGGGCCGAGATCCGCGCCGTGCTGGATGAACTGCTACTGCGTTGTGATGGCATCACTCTCGGGCCGGCCGAGGTGACCTATCCGAATCTGACCACCAACATGTCGATCTACGACGAGATGCCGATCACGCTGAAAGCGCGGTAAATCTCAGTCCGCAAGCCGCAGAGCGGCCTTGGGACACTGGTCGATCGCGGCCGCCACGTCGATCTCCAGGTGCTCCGGAACCTCGCCGTCGGCGACGTGCACCACGTCGGATTTGCCGATCACAAAGACGTCCGGCGCCAGGGATTCGCAGAACCCGTTGGCCTCACACAATGATTCGTCGACGATCACTCGCATCGCTTGCTCCTTTGCTGTAATTGCCCGGCTGTTCACAGACCCTTGGGCCGCGTGCCGATCACCCCGGCAGCTGTCAGACGGACGAGGTCTTCGTCGCTGAGCCCGCACAGGCCCCGCAAGACCTCGCCGTTGTGCTCGCCGAGCGTCGGCGGCGGACGCATCAGCCAGCACTGCTGACCGCCGAGCGGGGCGAACGGCGGGCGCGGGTAGCGGCCCGGACCGGTACGCGGATGGTCGAGTGTTTCGAAGAACCCGCGCTCCTGCAGTTGCGGATTTTCCGTCACCAACGACGGCGATATCACCGGTGCAGCCGGAACGCCGACCGCGGCAAGATCATCCACGACGCGGCTCAACTCCCGGGTGCCGAACCAGGCCTGCAGTTCGTGGTCGATATCGTCGGCCCGTTCCCGCCGGCCCGCGACCGCGCCGAGTCGGTCGTCGTGGGTCCACGACGGGCGGCCGATCACGTCGACGAGCGCCTGCCACTGCTCGTCGGTGCACACGGTGACGGCGATCCAGTCATCCTCGCCCGCGCAGCGGTACAGGTTCTGAACGGCCTCACCGTGGCCGCGATTGCCCTGACGGCTCAGCGTCTTGCCGAAGACCTCGGCTTCCATCGGCTGGATAGCGGTGGCGTTCATCACCGTTTCGATCATCGGCAGCTCCACCAGTTGGCCGTGTCCGGTGCGCGCCGCATGGGACAGCGCCGCCGTCACAGCAAAAGCAGCGTGCACACCGGCCAATGGATCGCAGGCTCCCCTGGGCGGGACTGGTGGGCCGTCAGCGAGCCCGGTGACCCATGCCAGCCCGGCGATCTGCTCCATCGTCGGCGCGAACCCGACCCGGTCGCGCCACGGACCGTCCAGACCGAACGCAGGCATCCGGGCGATCACCAGTTTCGGATTGGCGGCCAACAGCGCGTCGGCGGTCAATCCGAAATGGTCCATCACCCGCGGGGAGAAGTTCTCGATCACCACGTCGGCGTCCGCGATCAGCTGGTTGAACAGGCGGCGGCCGTCCTCGGAACCCAAATCCATTGTCACCGAACGCTTGTTGGTGTTCATGGCGTGGAACACCCAGCCGTATTCCCACCAGTCGTCGACGTCTTTTCGCATACCGCCCGAGTAGCGGATGCCGTCCGGACGCTGGATCGACTCCACTTTGACGACGTCGGCGCCGAATGCCGCAAGCAGGTGAGTTGCCGCGGGTCCGGCCCAGAACGCGGTCAGGTCGACGATGCGGACACCGGCGAACGGCAGCTGCGGATCGGAGGGCGGCCCGCCGTATTCGCGCGGCGGCCACGGCGCGGTGTCGTCGGCCTCCCCCTGGGCCGGCGCGCTGCGCAGCGGCGCGGGCTGACACCGCGACATCAGCCACGGTGTGCGCGGCTGATGAAAGCCTGCCGGGTTGCGCACGAAGGCCCCACGTTCTTTCGCGTAGGCCGTGTCCCGGATGGTGGCCCCGTTGCCCAGCGCCGCGATCGGCAGCCGGAAAAGCTGACCGAGCTCGACGATCTCCTCGACGGTGCGTTCGGCCAGAAAGGGCCGGATGCGTTCGCGGATGAAGTCGCGATATTCCCATCGCCCGATCTGAAAGCTGAGTTGCGGAAGTTCGGTGAGCTCGGCGCAGTCGACCATCGCGGCGAAGTCCAGCCACTGCTGGCCGGTGACCATGGTGATCCCGATGTAGCCGTCCCTGGCCGGCTCGATCGACGGCACTTCGACAGTGCGCGAAACGGGGGGCACCTGGAGCAGTTGGGAATGTAGCCACTCGCCGCTTTGCATCAGCGTGATTGCCTCCAGCATGGACAGATCCAGGTGTTCACCCGGCCCGCCCTGCTCGACGCGGCGGCGCACCGCGAGTGCGCCGAAGGCGGCGAACACCCCGCCCATGTACTCGCCGAGGTCGCCGCCGATCGCGATCGGCGGCCCGGCCGGGTCGCCACGGAATCCGGTCAAGCCCGACCATGCCTGCAGGGTGAATTCGCTGGCGGCACGTTCGGCGAACGGCCCGGTCCAGCCGAAGTCGGAGATGGTGACGATCACCGCCCGGGGGAACTCCGCGAGAAGTCGCTGTGGATCGATGCCCAGTTCAGCGGCCTGCGACCGGGTAGCCGTCACCACGATGACGTCGGCGCCCGCCAACTCGACATCGAGATCAGCGGCGGGCCAGGTCACGCTCCGCTTGCCGGCATTGAGATACCCGAACAGTGGCGAATCCGCACCGTCCGGCACCGGCGAGGCGCTCGCGGTGAACCTCCGCAGCGAATCCCCTTGCGCCGGCTCGATTTTCCTGACCTCAGCGCCGGCGTCGGCCAGCAGCTTCCCGCAGTAACTGCCGGCTATCCGGTCGCTGATCTCGACAACACGGACATCGTCCAGCGGTGTCGGTCGGCTGTCGTGCCCGTCGCTCAACCTGTGCCCGTCCACGTCGTCGGGAATGTGCCCACGCCATCTTAGTAACGTTGCCGATCGCAGCCGGCTCGCGTCGAACCATGCTCTTGACCAGCGCGGCTATTATGCCATTACTGCTAAGATTGCAGTAAATGGAGATCGCGGGTGCGGCGCCGCGACTCTGACCGGACGCACCGCTGCTGGAATCACATGACTGCGCTGGGAATTGGCCCTGAGGCGCGCCGCCGCCTGTCTGCGCCGCGAATCGCCGAGATCGTCGCCGACGAGTTGCGCCGCCAAATCATCGACGGCGAATTGGCTGACGGCGACCTGCTGCCCCGCCAGGAAGTGCTCGTCGAGCAGTTCAACGTCAGCCTCGTCTCGCTGCGCGAGGCGCTGAGAATTCTGGAGACCGAGGGACTGGTCTCCGTTCGGCGCGGCAACCGCGGCGGCGCCATCGTGCATGCGCCCGCGAAGACCAGCGCCGCCTACATGCTGGGTCTGCTGCTGCAGAGCGAGTCGGTGGTCGTCGCCGATCTCGGTACGGCGATCCTGGAACTCGAACCCGCCTGCGCGGCACTGGCGGCTCAGCGCACCGACCGCGCCGACACCATCGTGCCCGAGCTCAAAGAGATCAACGACGCGATGGAGACGCACCTGGAAGACGGGCCCGAGTTCACCGAAATCGGCCGTAGATTCCACGATTCCGTCGTCCGCGGCTGCGGCAACCGCACGATCATCGCCGTCGTCGGCACTCTGGAAACCCTGTGGACCAGCCACGAACAGCAGTGGGCCGACGAGAGCGCGGCCAAGGGCACCTACCCCGCGCTGAGCGAGCGACGCGCGGTGCTGAAAACGCATGTCAAGCTCGCCGAGATGATCGAGGCGGGCGACGTCGACCGAGCCCGGCGAATCTCCGCCCGCCATCTGTCCGACACCCAGAGCCATGTGCTGGCCGCCGGACCGGACCAACGGATCTACGCGGTGTCGCCGCAAGCGTTGGGCCGCCCGCGGGACAACCGTCATCTCTGAATCGTGGACGAACTGATCGGTGCAAGAACCGCACTGGTGACCGGCGGCAGCGGCGGAATCGGCAAAGCCTGCGCGGCCAAGCTTTGCGAGTTGGGTTACGACGTCGTGCTGTCCGCGCGCCGCGCCGAACCGCTCCGCGCGGCGGCCGAGGAGATCGGCGCGCGGTACATCGCGGCCGACGCGTCCGACCCCGACGGCTTCGCCAACGCAGTGAGCCCGCTGGAGGCAATCGATCTGGTGGTGCATGCGGCGGGCACGCTCGGCGGAACCTATGCGCGCAAACAGAGTTTCGAGCAGTGGCGGACGATCATGTCGGCCAACCTGGATTCGTGCTTCGTGGTGACCTCGGCCGCGCTGCCGAAGATGCGCGCCGGCTCACGGTTCATCTTCATCTCGTCCTCCGCGGCGCACGAACCGATGATGGCCCGCACCGCCTATTCGGCGTCCAAAGCCGGGATGAACGCTTTTGCCCGTGCGCTGGCGACCGAGGTCGACCGGGACGGCATCGCCGTCCACATCGTGACGCCCGGCCCGGTGGAAACCGAGATGCTGCAAGATGTTCCGTTCGAGATGAACGCCATCCAGGTCTCCGACGTCGCCGATACAGTGGCCTGGCTCGACACTGTCGACCCGTCGGTGGATCTGCCGGAGATCCGACTGTCCGCGGTTCCACGCGGACCGTTCGCTCGCAAGCCGGTCGTACCGACCGAGGCGCGCCGAAGAGCTACGCAGCGTCAGTGACCGCTAGCCGGTGAAATTCTTGATCACCGTTTCGCCGAATTCGTGCAGCGATTCGGGTGCGGCGAAATCAGCGAACCAGACGTAGAAACGCTCGACACCTTGACCGGACAATTTCGAGAAATGTCCGGACAATTCATCGGCGTCACCGCAGATGAGGCCTGATCCGAGATTTCCGAAACGCCGGGTGCTTATGTCGCGCACCTTCTCGGGATCGCCGTCTTCACGCACGAAACCGATCATCTGCTGGATCGACACCCGAGCCGAACCGGTGGCCGGCGCCAACTCCGCCAGCTTGTCGATGTGGTTGGCCGGAATGTTCCACCAATCGGCATGTCTGCGAACGAGTTCCATCATTCTCGGTCCGGTGCCACCGAGAAGTAGCGGGATGTGATGGGAGGGACGTGGCGACTGGCTGTGACTGGCATCCTCGCCACCTCCCCAATAGTCGTTGATCAAGCCGAGGTGCCGTTCGAGCTGCTTGACCCGCGCTTTCGGGTCTTGTTGTCCAACATCGAATCTGGTGAATTCCGCAGGCCACGAGCCTGACCCCAGACCGAGGTCGAAGCGGCCCTCGGAGGCATCGGAGAGGGTGACCGCCTGTTTGGCCAGCACCGCGGGATGGCGGAAAGCGTCGCACAGCACCAGGTGGCCGATCCGCAACGTCTCGGTCTTCGCCGCCACCCAGGTGGCGACACTCATTGCTTCCCAGATGCTTTCGTTGGGCAGCCCGGGCGCCTCGAGGTGGTCGATGAATGCGATGCCGGTGAATCCGCTGGCCTCCGCATGCTGCGCTCGCTCGACGATGTCGGCGACCGGGACCCGCACTTGCGGCAGGAACAGATACCACTCGGCCATTGCCAACCTCCGTACGGGATCGCTCAGCACGACGCCACGGCGATTGACGTTTGTCGCGCTAGTTTACTATTTTTACTATGTTAGGGGCCTTATGGACGTCGGACTGAATTCGGGTCAGTTGGCGCTGCGTGACAGCGTGCGCGACGTCCTGCGCACGGAGTGCCCCCCGGCAATCGCGAGACAGACAATGACCGATCCGCAGCGCTGGCGCACGGTGTGGAAGACGGTGGTCGACCTCGGCTGGACCGAACTCGCCGTGCCCGGCGGCGACGGCGACGACGCGTTCGGCCTCTTGGATCTCACCGTGGTTCTCGAAGAATGTGGCGCGGCGATCGCGCCCATCCCGTTGCTGTCCAGCGTGGGCCTGGCCGCGGGTGCGCTGCGTCTCGCCGGCCCCGCTGTCGCTGACCCGCTGAGCGACATCGGCAGTGGCATTGTGGCCGCGCTGGCCGTTCATCCGCCTGGGTACCGTCTGCCCGGAGCTCCCATGACGCTGCAGCATGGGCGCGTACAAGGCCACGCCGTCGCGGTGCCCGGCCTTCCCCGCGCCGAACTGATCGTCACGCTCGCCTCGTCGCCGGACGGACCGGTCGCCGCGGTCGTGAACGTCGGCGACGGTGTCACGGTGCGCGACGCCGAATGCACCGATCCCGCGCAGCCGGTCGCCGATGTCGAGATAGACGCCGAACCGGTGGCCGTCGCGCCGGTGGAGCTGGAGACAGCGTTCGCGATACCGATGCTCGCCGCCGCCGCGGATCTGGTCGGCGTCGCGGGCGCCGCCCTGGATCGCTCCGTCGAGCACGCCAAAACGCGACACCAGTTCGACAAACCGATCGGCGCATTCCAGGGAATCAAGCACGCCCTGGCCGACAACTATGTCGCGCTGGAGCGGGCCCGCGGCCTGACCTACGCCGCCGCGGCGCGGCTCGACGATCCCACCACACCACCGGCCGCCGGCTGGAACGCGGCAGCACTGGCCAAGGCGGCCGCCGGCGAGGCGGCGGTCGGCTGCGCCCGCACTGCGGTGCAGGTCCACGGCGCGTTGGCGCAGACCTGGGAGCACGACATCCATCTATTTCTGCGGCATGCATGGCAAGGGGCTTCGACGCTGGGAGACAGCCGCGCGCTGTACCACGCGGTGGGGCGCCGCTTCGCCGGAGGCGCCGCATGACTCGCGCCGACGACGATGCAGAGCGAAGCGATGGGGAGGAGTGGTGCCCATGAACCTCGATGTCGTCAAAGAATTCCGGGGCTGGCTGTCGGACTTTCTGCCGAACGACTACTACCAGCGCTATCGCGAATACCGCTGGGACATCGAGCTGCGGCGTGGCTACCAACGCGCCGCGTTCGAGGCGGGCTGGTTGCAGCCAACCTGGTCGCGCGAGCACGGCGGCCGGTCGCTGGGTTTGGCCGAGGCGATGGAGATCCGGCTCGAAGCGGCGATGCAATCGGCGCCCAAGTTGCCCAACGTCGCGGGGCCGGGCGTCGCTGCCCCGGGCATCCGGCAGTTCGGGACGCCCGAGCAGATCGACCGGCTCCTGGTCCCGCTGCTGCGCGGCGACGAATGGTGGGCGCTGGGCATGTCTGAGCCTGAAGCCGGATCCGACTTCGCCGGCTTGCGCACCCGGGCGGTGCGCGACGGCGACGTGTTTCGCGTCAAGGGCAGAAAGACCTGGACGACACAAGCGCACTTGTCGCGGTGGTGCACGCTCTACGCCCGCACCGACCCGGACGCCGCCAAACACCGCGGAATCTCCTGCCTCATCCTGGATCTCGAATCCCCCGGGGTGACGATCGAACCCATCCGGATGTCCTCCATCTCCGACGAAACCTTCTGCGAAGTCATTCTCGATGACGTCGAAGTGCCGGCCGACAATCTGCTCGGACCCTGCAACGGCGGATGGCAGGTCGCCATGTCGTCGCTGAATCACGAACGGCAGATGATCTGGATCATGAACTGGGTTGAGATCCAGCGCGGACTCAACTCCGTCCGCGAATCGAAGACGACCCACGACGACTATGCCTCCGGCGAGGTCTTCACCGAACTCGGCTCCCTGCTGGCCGACGCCGAAGCGGTGCGGGCCACCGGATACCGCGCGCTGAACAACGAACTCGACGGGCGGCCGAGCCCGGAAGCCGACATTCTCAAACTCCTCGGTTCGCAGACTCTGCAACGTGTTTGGGAGCTCGCCGCAGCAGCCGCAGGGCCGCGTTCGATCGACGACAGCGACCTGCTGTTCGAACGACAGGACGCGCTGGCCGCGACCATCTACGGCGGCACATCTGAGATCCAACGCAACATCATCGCCGAGCGACTGCTCGGATTGCCGAAGGGATGACGATGGATTACGACCTCGGCTCCGACGCCGTCGACCTCAGGAAGCGCTTGCGGGAGTTGATATCCACGCATATCCCCGAGGGATTCCTTGGTGCCTGCACCAACGACCCACAGGATCTTGCGACCACCGAATCGTTCTGCAAGATGCTCGCCGCCGACGGGCTGCTCGCCCTGGCGTGGCCGAAAGAGCATGGCGGCGGGGGCGGTTCGGTGTGGCAGCAGACCGTGCTGCGTGAGGAGATGTGGGCGCACCACGAGCCGCGCGGAGCACAGTACATGGGTATCAACTGGGTCGGGCCTGCGCTCATGCGGTACGGAACCGACGACCAGAAGGCGCGGCACTTGTCGGCGATCGCAGCCGGCGAAGTGATCTGGTGCCAAGGGTTTTCCGAGCCGGAGGCCGGGACCGATCTCGCGTCGCTGCGCACCCGCGCCGTCGCCGACGGGGACGGTTGGCGGGTCACCGGACAGAAGGTCTGGACGTCCTACGCGCAGATGGCGTCGTGGTGTGTGCTGGCGGCCTGTACCGATCCGAACGCGCCGAAACCCAAGCGGCTCAGCCTCTTTCTCGTACCGATGGACCGGGCCGGCATCACTGTGCGGCCGATTCGGTCGATGCTGGGACCGCACCACCTCAACGAAGTCTTCCTCGACGACGTCGAGGTGTCGGCCGACGAGGTACTCGGCGACGTCGGCGACGGCTGGCGGGTGATGCGTGAGGCGCTCGCCTTCGAGCGGGTCGGCATCGCCCGCTACGCCCGGTGCGAGTCGCTGCTCGATCGCATGCAGGCCGAACTCGGCGACGACTGGGACGCGCTACCCGAGTCGATTCGCACCCGCTGGGTGCGGGCGCTGATCGACCTGCGAGTCGCGCGTCTGCTGGCGTACCGCGCGGTGTCGTTGCAGGACGACCCTTCGGCCGGTGCGGCAGCCAGCGCCGCCCGCATCGCCACCACGACGTGCGACCAGCAGGTCGCCGAGTTGCTGTTCGACGTGCTCGGCCCGTCGGCCTTGGACAGCGGATCCTCGGCACCGCTGCACGGCGCGATCGAGGACCACTGGCGTTACGCCCAAGCGGCCACCGTGGCGTCGGGAACCATCGAAGTGCAGCGGATGCTCGTCGCACGCGAAGCTCTGGGAGGCAACGGATGAAAACCGCTCTGCCGGGAGATATCGCCGAGTTCGGCGCTGTCGCGACAAAACGGTTCGCCCGGTTCGGCGGCCCGGACGCAGCGCTACGGGCCGAGACCGACGATCAACTCCGGGCCGCGGCCCGAACCGCGCTGACGGATCTTGGCGCATTCGATCTCGACGTCCGATCGTCCGCCGAGGATCTGCTGGCCGCAGCCGTGCTCTGCCAGGTCGCCGGGGCGACGGCCCTGCCCTACCCACTGGTCGAGGAGCTGTTGGCGGTCGAGGGCGCCAGGCTCGCACTGGTGAACCCCGACGCACCGCGCATCGACCACGGGGATCTGGCCGGCGACTGGATCGCCGCCGATCTCGACGGCACGCGCTACCGGGTGCAGCCGTCGTCGCGGACCGGTGCCAAGCTCGGGCCGTTTCTGGTGTCGGCCACGCTGAGCCCGCCCGAGGGCACCGTGCCGTCCGTCGACGTCGATACGCACCTGAACCTCGGGTCGTGGCGGATTCTCGGCGCGGTGCAGCAGGCCTTGGAGATCACCCGACAACACGTCAGCGCCCGGATGCAGTTCGGCAAGCCGCTCGCTGAATTCCAAGCGGTCCGTTTCACTGTCGCCGACGCCTCGGTCGCCGCTCGCGGGCTTTCCGAACTCGCCAAGTACACCATCAGCCGAACGGAATCCGCACCGGCACAGGTGCGTTCGGCCGATGCCCTGATACTCCGGCTCAAAGCGGCCGACACCGCGCGGCAGGTGCTCCGTACCGCACATCAGTTGCTCGGAGCGCTGGGCTTTTGCGACGAGTCCGATGTCAGCGTGCTGGACAGGCACACGCAGTCCCTGATCCGGCTGCCGGTCAGCGCCGAGGTGCTGGCGATGCGCCTCACGAAGGGCATCCCCGGCGGCCAGTTGGAGACGTTGTTCTCTGCACCGGTATCGGCATGAGCACGCAGGAAGTCGGTTCTGGGCTCGCGGTCAATCCACCGGTCGACGGAATTCCATTCGGCACCAAGCTTGCACAGCTCGCCGAACAACGTCGCGATGACGCAGCGCTGACCATCGTCGCGCGCGACGGCACCGCGCAGTCGATGACATTCGCCGAGCTGAATCGGCGGGCCAATCAGTGGGGGCGGGCACTGGCCGCCGCCGGCGCCGATGTCGGTTCGCTTGTCGCACTGGCAATTCCCAATTCATCGCAACTGGTGCTCGCCGCGCTGGGCTGCTGGAAGATCGGCGCCGTTCCCGTTCCGATGCGCTGGGATCTGCCCGATTGGGAGCGATCCCGGGTGCTGGAGGTGATCGACCCGGCGGTCGTCATCGACGACCACACCCGGGACACCCTCACCGCGAGTGCCGACAACCAGTCCGAGGACCCGCTTCCCGAAGTGGTCTCCCCCAACGCCAACGGAATCTGCAGCAGCGGGTCGACAGGCCTGCCCAAAGTCATCCTCACACTGGCACAAGGCATCTGGACACCGGAGTCGTCCTTCCCGTTCCTGGCGGCGTGGGCTCCGACGCCACAGCCGCAGACCATCCTGGTTCCGGGACCGATGTATCACACCAACGGTTTCTCACCGCTCACCTATCTGCTCGGTGGTGACCGGCTGGTGGTGCTCGAGAAATTCGATGCGGCAACCGTCGTCGACGCGATCGAGCGCTACCGGATCACCAATTTCACGGCGACGCCGACCATGCTGGCCCGCATTGCCGCTCTTCCGAACATCCGTGACCGGGATCTGTCCAGCGTCGCGTGGATCCTGCAGGGCGCGGCGGTGATGCCACACGCGTTGCTAGATAACTGGTTTGACCTGCTCAGCCCCGAACAAGTCGTGATGGCCTACGGGATGACCGAGAATCTGGGGCTGACCGCATTGCGCGGCGACGAGTGGTTGGCCCACCGCGGCAGCGTCGGCCGCGGCTTCCGGGACACCGAAGTTCGGATCCTCGACCAAGAGGGCAAGCCGGTGGGTGTCGACGAGCTCGGTGAGATTTATCTGCGCTCGCCGATGAGCGCCGGCTACCACTATCTGGGTGGTGCGCCGCTGCTGGCGTCGACGGCCGACGGGTTCCGCACTGCCGGCGACATCGGTCACATCGACGGCGACGGATACCTCTACATCGCCGACCGCCGCAGCGACATGATCATCACCGGTGGCGCCAACGTCTTTCCCGCAGAAGTGGAATGCGCCCTCGTCGAACACGACGACATCGCCGACGTGGTCGTCATCGGCCTGTCGGACCCCGAGTGGGGACGCCGGGTGCACGCCGTCGTCCAGCCTGCCGACCCGGCGAACTCGCTCAGCGAGCGGGACATCATCGCCTACGCGAAGACCCGCTTGGCCGCCTACAAAGTGCCCAAGACGGTGGAGTTCGTCGACGAGATTCCCCGCACGGCGGCGACCAAGGTGAACCGCTCAGCGATGGTCGAAGCCCGCGGCGGTTGAGCCGCTCTCAGCCGATGCTGTTGACAGCCGCGGCAACCCTGGTCTGGAAGTCGGACGGCAGCGGGATGTACCCCAGTGGGTTCAGCCCCTGCTGCCCATCGGTGACGGTCGACTGCATGAACGCCTTGACCGCCTTGCCGGCCTCGGCGTCGGGGTATTTGGCGCACACCAGTTCATAGCTGGCCAACAGGATCGGGTACACCCCGGGCGTCGTGGTGGCGTACACCTTCGACAGGTCGAGCACGAGATCATTGGGGTCCGCGCCCTGCCCCTTGATAGTGACGTTGGAGATGGTCTTGCCGACCCAGTCGTTGCCGATGTGCACGACGCCGCCCGCGGTGTGAATTCCGGCGACATCGAGGTGCTGTTTCATGGCGTACGACCACTCGTTGTAACTGATGGCGCCTTCGGTGTTCTTGACCGCTTCGGACGTGCCCTCGTTGCCTGCGGCAGAAGTCCCCGTGCCGCCGTTGAACACCTTTCCGGCGCCTTTGGTCCACGCACCGCCGGCGGCAGTCTGCAGGTATTGCTGGAAATTGTCGGTGGTACCCGACGCGTCGCTGCGGTAGACGACGTGGATGTCCTCTGCCGGCATGCGCCCGTTCAACGCGGTGATGGCCGGGTCGTCCCAGCGGGTGACGGCGCCGCTGAAGATCTTGGCCAGCGTGACCGCATCGAGGTTGAGGTCGTCGGTCGTCGCGACGTTGAAGGTGATACCGATCGGACCGAAGACGACCGGCAGGTCCCACGCGTCCGCGCCGCCGCAGCGCTGCTTGGCGCCCGTCCGCTCGTCACCACTCAGCGGTGAGTCCGACCCGCCGAAGTCGGTCTTGGCTGCGAGGAAGTCCTGGATGCCGGCACCGGAGCCATTGGCCGCGTAGGTGAGCTGCTTGCCCGAGCAGGATTCCTGGTAGCTGGTGATGAAGTGGTTCATCGCGTTGGCTTGCGCGGTCGAACCACTGCCCGTGAGGTCCTGCTTTCCGCCGCAGTCGACGTGGACGCCCTTGGCGTACTTGGGCGGCGTGTCCAGGTGCGTGCACCCCGAAAGCACGAGCACGCCCGCGGCGAGCAAGCTGGCGACGACCCGGAATCCGTTGCGCTGCTTCATGTTTGCCTCCTTGACAACAATCGGTTGGCCGCACATCGGCACGCCCCAGCACCGCGCGTCGGGTCGAGCACGTCAGCGAACATTAAAAGTCACCAATATCGAAATTGGATCAATGCGGAAGCGAACAACAGGTGAAGCAATGGTCGGAGCTCGCTGGTTCTGCCCTCCGCGGTGGCGTCAATTTCTCCTGAAGGGGCTCAAAGGTGCTGAGGTAGTGGCGAATTGCGTGAAGTCGACCCGGTCGTCACTCGGCCACGCCGGACTCTGCGGTAGAGACCGCACTCGCTGAATTCATCCGGCCGTCAGCGCACGTTCAGCTATCTGACTTAACGTCTGCCAAGTTGACGCTGGTGGGCCGATTGTGCGTGCCGGCTAAGCCGCGCTGTATTCGCTGCACCGGAGAGGTGACATGACTGACACGCTCGACACAGGGCACGACAAACCGAAGGTCAACGGCAAGTCGGTGCAGGAATACATCGACGAGCTTCCGCAGTGGCCGGACGGCACAGCGCTGAAGTCGATGCCGATGACCGCCATGCAGTTCCGCATCTGGGCACTGGCCTGCGCGGGCAAGTTCTTCGAGGGCATGGTCGTGTTCATGACCGGCGTCGCCCTGCCGCTGATCTCGATCCAGTTCCACCTGAACGCAGCCGAGAAAGGCATGGTGACCGCCGCGTCGCTGGCGGGCATCCTGGTCGGCGCCACGGCGCTTGGCGGCCTGGCCGACAGCTACGGGCGCAAGAAGATGTTCATCATCGAGATGATCATCTTCGCGGTGTTCCTGGTGGGTCTGACGTTCGCCCCCAACTTCGTCACGCTGGTGATCTGTCTGTTCGGGGCCGGAATCGCGCTGGGCTGTGACTATCCGACCGCGCACATGGTGATCTCGGAGAGCATCGCGACATCGATGCGCGGCCGACTCGTGCTGAGCGCGTTCGCGTTCCAGGCCGTCGGAGCGTTCTTCGGCACGGCGCTGGGCTTCGGCATCCTCTACGCGAACCCGGACTTGGGCGCGTGGCGGATCATGTACGCGTCGGCGATCGTACCGGCGATCCTGGTCGTCATCGGGCGGCTGTACGTCACGGAAAGCCCGCACTGGCTGGTGTCGAAGGGTCGAATCGAGCACGGTGAGAAGGCCACCACCCAACTGCTCAAGCGCACCCCGCAGTACCCCAAGAACGTCTCGCTGGGACACCTGGCCCAGACGGCCAAGGCCGCCGAGGAGCACGGGTCTTACGCGGCGCTGTTCAAGAAGAGAAATCGTCGCGCGACGATCCTGGCGTCGGTTCCGTGGTTCCTGCAGGACCTGGGCGTCTACGGCATCGGTATCTTCACACCGACGATCCTGGGTGCCGTCATCGGCAAGGAGTCGAAGTCGCACGCGTTGTCGGACACCATCCACAACGACATCCTGGGAGCCAAGGGCTCGGCGATGATGGATGTGCTGTTCGTCTTGGGCGTGATCGTCGCGATCTTCCTGGTCGACAGGGTGGGACGTATCAAGCTGCAGATCTGGGGCTTCATCGGCTGTGCCGTGGGTCTGCTGCTGTCCGGGCTGTCAGTCCACAAGGACGGCACCAACACCATGTGGCTACTTTTCCTCGGCTTCACGCTGTTCTACTTCATGGTCAACTTCGGACCGAACGCGATGACCTATCTGCTCGCCGGCGAGGTCTTCCCGACTGAGGTGCGCGGCAAAGGCGCGGGCTTCGCCGCGTCCTTCGCCAAGATCGGGGCGGTGTTGACGGCGTTCCTCTTCCCCATCCTGCTCAAGTCCATCGGCACCACCGCGCTGCTCTGGGGTCTGGTCGTGTGCTTCCTGCTGGGAGCAGTGGTGACCTACTTGTTCCGCATCGAGACCGCGGGCGTGAACCTCGAGGACGTCGGGAAAATCACGGCCGAGTAGCTACCGTCACCGACACCCTGGATCAATCACCCCGGAAATTGCTGCGGCCGCTGCAGATCTCCCATGGGCTGATGGCGAGGTATCTGGAGTACTCCCGGGCTGAAAAGCCCTGTGCCGCCAACATCGTTTGGTCAAGACTTTCTGGGGCTGGCGTGATCAAAGCGCACAACGTTGGCAATCGGTCGGCGTTAAGTATTTATTAAACGGTCGGCGTTAAATTCTGCTCCTACGACGACGAAAGGTAGCCGCCGTGAACATCGCCGATAACATGAAGAGTCTCACTGCTGGTGCGCTGCTGTCGGGTGCGGTGGCGGTAGCAGGTTTGGGGCTGGGCGCAGGTACCGCCGACGCCAAACCGTTCTACTGGTGTCCTGGAGATCCGCCGGTCATGGGAGTTGCACCTGACGCAAATGGCGTGATGAAGCCGGTTCCGATTTACCCGGCTTGGGACACGTCCGGCTGCCACGACTACGGCACTAGTGGCGACCATGTGCGAGAAGGAAAAGCTTGTGTTCTCCCGGAGTTTCAATGGTTTCAATGTCCGCCCGGCACGACCCCGTGGCCGAACATGCCGACCATCCCGAACAAAGGTGAGTGAGTAGAGGGTCGATACAAGCCTGCCAATGATGCTGGCCATTCTGTCCCTGAAGTGTTCTTCAGCCAGTCGGAGCCATCACCTCGTCAAAACTCTCCCATGGCTAGAGCCGACTCGCGGCGAAAGTCGCGGCCTCACGAGTCATCCCGGACTGCACATATTGAATGTGCGCCGACGAGTTATTGCCATCTGAGCAAATCGGATCGGATGGCATACACAAGTCGATGGCCTTAGCCCCATACAGCGGACTGATCGCGGTTAGCGGCCCAGCTGGACCTCTAGTCGATGGATTCCCGAAGACGGCTACCGCAGCGACATGGTCAGCCGCCTTGGGCGGCATCGGCGCGGGGGCTAAGCCGAAGGGCAACGGCACATCGGCCGAGGTGATGACATCGATCACGACCGCGCCTAGGGAGTATCCGCCGAGCACCATCCTGGTGTTGGGACAGTTCGCGGCCATGTACTGGACATGAGCGCTCGCATCTTTAGCACCGGCGGAGGCGGAATTATAGAAATCGTGCCCGGCAGGGTAGTTAACCGCGTAGACCCCGACGGACCTCCCGCCAACTTGCGAGCGCAGCGAGCCGACGAACGCTTCTCCGACCACGCCAACACCGGGTGGATCATCGCTGCCGCGGGCGAATGCCACCTCGATGTCGGGGCATGGATCAGCCAAGGCGGAAGGAATGCTGACGGCTGCATTCAGCGACGCCAAGGTTGTCGTTGTCACCACAGCAGCGCTAAGGACACAAGCGATCCGGCGTGCGCTCACGTCGTCAATGCTGACATATTTCGACGCGACGTAATGCCACCGTCCAACTCGCCGGGCGCGGGCATGAAACCACGGGCAGGCGCGTAGCCCATCAGCGCCGTCGCAATCGTGTTAGCGCCTAGGCGGGCGCTCGGCGCGTACTGACGCTGTGAAGTGTTCTTAAGCCAATCGCTGCCATCATTTCCAGAAAGCATTCATGGGTGGGGCGTACATGTCGTTGGTGGTGAGCGGGGCCAGAGTTCCCGGCGTAGTGCGCAAGGCGTCTTCAATAGTGGCCATCAGGCTGTACTCGTTGTAGTAGTCGCCCGTGGTGAAGGGACCGGATATCATCCCCCCGTCGGTCACGGCGCCACCGTTCGGGATGACGATCATCGGAACGTTGTTGCCCTCGTTGCCGAAGCCCAGTGACAGGTTGTTGTTGTCCTCGTCGAACGTGAGGAAAATCGCGTCCTTCTGCGTCGGGTCAGTCCACGTCGCCGAGTGTTCAATGGTGGAAATCTCTTGTTGGACGAACTGGTCGCCGGCCGCGACGTTGTACTGGTGGTTTGTGAACTGGCTGATCAGGAAGCGGGCAATGCCACCAACAGAATCGATAGGGCCTTCCATGTTGTGGTTCTCGTCGGCAGCGATCCAGGTGAATTCCGGGAAGCTGCTTGGGTTCTGGAGATCGGTCTGCAGCTGTGTGAGCGGGAGCAGGTGTTGCTCCAGGTAGGCGGGGCTGTTGTCGTAGACGTAGCTGAATTGGGCAAAGGGTAATTGGTCGACGGCGTAGTCACCCGATGACGTGATGTCACCCGGGTAGGGCATGCTCTGCGCGTAGCCGGCCCACGATATGTCCGCCTGATCCATTTCTTGCATGAGGCTGTTCGCGTCGATGACGTTCCCGGCGGGGTTGTAGTCGAGGCCGAAGTCCGATCCGCCCATGGGCCGGATGTAGTTGGGGTCGCTGGGGTGGCCCAGCGCGAAGTAGTTGTCCGCGTAGCCGTTGTGGTCGATCAGGCTGTTGATGTACGGCGCGTTGGGGCTTCCGACGATGTCGTCGACGCCCTTGTTCTCCATGTAGATCAGGAACACGTGATCCAGTTGGCCGACGCCGTCCGAGCTAGGTGTGGTGAGCGGCCCCGCGGTGAGGCTTGGATCGCCGACGGTGAACGACTCGTTGTCGGCGTAGGCGCCGTTGTAGTCTCCCAGGACCGTGTTTTTGTCCGTGAAAATCGTGGTCACCTGTGCGGACGTGGTGCCCTCGGGGACTGTCCCGGAGACGTCGCGTTGCTCAAACCCGGTGGTAAAGAGGCGATCCCATACCGTCACCGGGTCGAGCTGGTTGGTGCCCAGAACGTCCCCGTTGGCGTTCTCGAAGGTGACCTGCACGGTGGCGTCGGACGGGTTCCAGCCCTGGCCGCCGAGATCTGCACTCAGCGTGTACGGCGTCCCGTCCGCCCCGGTGAGGTCGACGGTCTGGCTGAGGGTGGACGTGGCCACGGGTCCGCCGCCGGCGAAATAGTCGCCGGCGCCAGGGGGCGCGACGTGTGGATAGGCAAAAGCCCCCGTGAATGTTGGCAACGGATGCGAGAACGCAAATGGATAACCGCGCGGGGTGCCGTATTCGACAACGGTCGGGGTGCCAGTCTCGTTCCAACCCGGAACGGTTACCCCGCTGTAGCCCGTCCCGGACGGGTCGGCCGTTTCGAAGCTGGGGTTGACCAGCAAGTTCTCACTCATCGGCTGCGCATCAGCGCCGTTGCTGACCAACCCGGACGCGCCGGCGGTGGGATCGGCACCGGGATCGACATGGTTGAACCAATCGTTGAGCGCGGTGTCAACGTGCTGACCAAACGGGCTGTTAATCCAGGCCTGCTCGAGCCCCTGCAACCAGGTATCCGCCGGAGCGGCCGCAGCTACCGAGCCCACATCAGGAAGCGAACCCAGGCCCACCCCCGCCGTCGACTCGGTGGCACCCAAGCCCAGACTGCCCAGCTCGGAAACCGCCGCCGAACCGGCAGCCACATCACCCAACGAACCGGTGATCGCATTGACGACCTGGTCGATGACCGCGTCAAACCCATCGGCCGTGGCTTTCGGCGGATTGGCCAGCGACCCGAGCCCCAGCGTCAAAAACGCGCTGATCGCGCTCGTCAACCCGACTGCACGCTGACGGCGGTGGATCCTAGCTTTGCGCGAGTGCGGATTGTGCTTGGTGCCGCGTCGATCAGCCATCGCTTGTACTTCCTAGACAAGGGCGTGGGATCTCAGGTTTGCTTAAGGTAATCCTTGGGTTTTGCTTCGGCACGACTTTGAGCAAAATTGTTCCGGCAACTCCGCTTCTTCCCTGCCACCCCGCTCTGCAACATTGATGCTGCTCAACCGCCATCGAACTTCCTCGGCCGGAAAAAGCAGACGGTCGGCGGCCACAAAAAGGACCGCATGGCAATCTCCGGATCGCTCAGTATCCGCTAAGGAACCCGCAGGCTCAACAGCCCGACAGGCACTGGCCCGGTGCCGTCGGGGTGCGCTGCACCTGCCCGTGACGGTGATCCGCCGCCGTTCTAGGAGTGGCAGCTATTTCTTGGACGGGATCACAATCACCACAATCAACGTCAGGATGCTGAAGAAGAGCCCGAGAAGTCCCCAGCCAAATGGGTTGCGGCCCTTTGTCGCAGCGATGGTCGCGCTGATGATCGCCGCGATGACACTGCCGATCGCGACGAATATGCCCTTGATTCCGCGCAGGATGAAGCCGGCGGCTTCCGGTTGGCTGTATGCCGCCATTACCAGTTGATGAATCATGATGACCTCCTCTGCGCGGGACTGGGTCGTCCTGTTGCGCTGGTGTCTCGGATATCCGTGCGAGCCGCACTCAAACCATGGCAAAGGTCGGACCGGGATACCTGCACCCACGACTCAGCGCGGTAACCTCATTCTCACTACTTGATCAGGTGCGACCGAGGAGGCGGCATGCCCAAGGACGACGAAGCCGACCCAACGACCCGCGACGCCCGCTTCATCAAGACCGCGGTCGAGATCCTGGGGGAAACCGGGCGCACCGACTTCACCGTGCAAGAAGTCGTCGCCCGATCCAAGACGTCGCTGCGCGCCTTCTATCAACACTTCAGCAGCAAGGACGAACTGCTGATCGCGCTGCTGGAACGGACGATGGCGCAGTCGGCGAAGGCCTGGCGCGCCGAGACGGCCGACCTGGACAGCGCCTCGGCGATCAAGCTGATCATCGACCGCGTCAGCGCGGAACCCGCGTCGAGCACGCAGGACAGCCTGAACCGGGCGATGAACCTCTACAACCAGCACCTGGCCGAAACGCGCCCGCGCGATTACGCCCGAATACTCACCCCATTCCACGAACTCCTTCGTGACGTCGTGCAACGCGGCATCACCGAAGGAATTTTCCGGCCCAACCTCGCCGTCGGGCCCGCCGCGGCCATCATCACGCAGACCATCCTGGGCGCCCTGCGGTTGCACTGGCTCGGGGCCGAATTGACCGGTGCGCCAATCGATGCAGCACACCTGTACGACTTCTGCATCCGCGCGCTTGGCAACGACGACGGTGTCCAACCGGAAACGCCGTCCCTGGCCGAGCTGTTCAACCAGATCGGCATGCGCCCAGGTGCCCGCGACGGCGAGTTCGCGATGACGATCCCGGTGAGCCCGCAAGTGATCAACACGTCCGGCGCCCTGCAAGGTGGCCTGATCGCCACCCTCGTCGACGTTGCGGGCGGACAATTCGGGCTGGATTACTTGCAGGAGAACACCACGATCACGACCTCCGATTTGGTCATCCGGTACCTGCGACCGATCCGGCAGGGCACGGCGTACGCCGTGCCGCGGATGTTGCGCAACGGCAGGCGCGCGATGGTCATGCAGATCGATGTCCTCAGCGACGACGACGGCGACGAGGCGCTACTCGCCACCGCAACCGTGAACTTCGCCGTGATCAACGGCGCGACCCCGAAGCTGCCGGATTGGCCGCCGGCCTGATCGATTACGGCTTGTCGGACGAGAGTGGTAACGTCATTACCACCTCGTGAGAATCCAGCCCTCAAGGAGATCTTCATGCCGTCACGCGAGCTTTCCTTCCCGGTGTTCGACGCCGACAACCACATGTATGAGCCGCAGGAGGCGCTGACCAAGTTCCTCCCGGACAACCGCAAGCGCGTCATCGACTACGTGCAGGTCCGCGGCCGAACGAAGATCGTCGTGCGCGGTCACATCAGCGAGTACATCCCGAACCCGACGTTCGAGGTCGTCGCCCGGCCGGGCGCGCAGGAGGACTACTTCCGCAACGGCGCCCAGGGCAAGAGCTACCGCGAGATCCTCGGCGAGCCGATGAAGGCGATCCCCGCGTTCCGCGAGCCGGGCGCACGCCTGGAGGTCATGGACGAGCTCGGCATCGACTACGCGCTGATGTTCCCGACCCTGGCCAGCTTGGTCGAAGAGCGGATGAAGGATGACCCGGAGATGACCCACGACGTCATCCACGCGCTCAACGAGTGGATGTACGAGCAGTGGACCTTCAACTACCAGGACCGCATCTTCGCCACCCCGGTGATCACCCTGCCCATCGTTGACCGCGCGCTCGAAGAGCTCGAATGGTGTCTGGAGCGCGGCGCCCGCACCGTTCTGGTCCGGCCGGCCCCGGTGCCCGGCTTCAAGGGCAGCCGGTCGTTCGGACTCGAGGAGTTCGACCCGTTCTGGCAAGCCTGCATCAAGGCCGATCTGCCGGTCTCGATGCACGCGTCCGACAGCGGCTACTCCGAGTTCGCGAACGTGTGGGAGCCCGGCGACGAGTTCCTGCCGTTCAAGCCGACCGCATTCCGCAGCTTCGCGATGGGCCACCGGGCGATCCTGGACGCCATGGGTGCGCTGGTGTGCCATGGCGCGCTGTCCCGCAACCCGGAGCTGCGGATCCTGTCCATCGAGAACGGCGCCGACTGGGTGCCCGACCTGTTCAAGGGCCTCACCGGCGTCTACAAGAAGATGCCGCAGGCCTTCCTGGAGGACCCGGTCGAGGCGTTCAAGAGGTGCGTCTACATCACCCCGTTCTGGGAGGACCGCTTCACCGAGATCGTCAACATGATGGGCACCGACCGGGTGCTGTTCGGGTCTGACTGGCCGCACCCTGAGGGCCTCAAGGACCCGATCAGCTTCGTCGACGAGCTCACCGACTTCGGCCCAGAGGACGTCGCCAAGATCATGGGGGGCAACCTGATGGAGTTGATGAAGGTCGCCAAGCCGGTATCAGCCTGATCCGGCGGCTCGCCGTAATAGGGTCGCCGACATGGAGCAGCGGACCCTAAAAACCGTTATCTACGAACGCGAACCACCGATCGCGCGGATCATCCTGAATCGCCCCGACAAGGCGAACACCAAGGATGCGACCCTCGTGCAGGAAGTCGACGACTGCCTGCACGAGGCCGACCGCGACCGCGAGATCAAGGTCGTGATCATCAAGGCCAACGGCAAGGGCTTCTGCGGTGGCCATGTGGCCCGATGGGGTCCCGACGAAAACCCCTACCCGGATTTCGGCGACACCTTCGAAGATCTCTACAAGGGCACCGCCGATCTGTTCCTGTGGCCGACGCTGTACCTCTGGGAATTCTCGAAGCCGACGATCTCGCAGATTCACGGCTACTGCATGGGCGGCGGCATCTATCTGGGCCTGCTGACCGACTTCTGCGTAGCATCCGATGACGCGTATTTCCAGATGCCGCTTGCCCAAAGCCTCGGCGAACCCGGTGGGCACACCATGATCGAGCCGTGGCTGCTGATGAACTGGCACCGGACGATGGACTGGCTGTTGCTGGCGCCGACGCTGACCGCCCAGGACGCCCTCGACTGGGGGCTCCTCAACAAGGTCGTACCTCGAGACGATCTCGAGGACACCGTCGAAGAGATGGCGCGCAAGCTCTCCCAGATCCCGCTCACCACCTTGATGGCGGTGAAGAACAACGTCAAGCGCGCCTACGAACTGATGGGGATGCGGGTGCATCTGCAAGTCAGCCACATCTTGACCAACATGGTCGGCGCGGCCACCGACGTTCAGGCGCGCAGAGCACAGCTCATGCAATCCGGTTTGAAGCCAAAGGATTTCGTCGACCGCGACGAGACGTCGGGCGACAGCTCGTAACTCAGCGGCTCATCTCGCCTGCCAGTTTGCGGCCCGCGGCGTGGCGTGCGGCGACATAGCCGAACACCATCGAGCTCGCGATGCTGGCGCCGGCGCCCGGATATGTCCTGCCCATTACCGTCGCGGTGGTGTTGCCGGTTGCGTACAGGCCCTCGATCACTTGGTTCTGTTCGTCGAGAACCTGCGCGTGCTCGTTGGTGATCACGCCACCGCAAGTGCCGACGTCGGCGGGCAGCACCCTGGTCGCGTAATAAGGTGCGTGATCGAGCGGGCCGATCGCCGCGTTGGGCCGATAGCCGGGATCACCGAGGCAGTCGTTGTAGGCGGACTGACCTCGTCCGAAGTCGGGGTCCAGACCCTGGGCCGCGAATCGATTGAACCGCGCGATGGTGTCTGCCAGTTTGTCTGCGGGAAGGTCGATCTGGCCTGCGAGTTCGGCAATTGTCTGACCACGTTTGACCGCACCGCTCTCGATCAGTGCGGGCGGCAGGTTCTGATTCCGTTTGAGCGGGTTGGTTCCGGTGACATACCGGTGTACATAACCGTCGTCGAAGATCATCCAGCACGGGACGGCCTTGTTGGCGTACATCGCCTTGCCGACTTCGACGTAGGAATTGGACTCGTTGCAGAATCTGCGGCCCGTCGAGTCGACGTAGATGGCACCGGGACGCTGCCTACCGGAACCCAGCGACGCGGCGACGGCGCCACCGTTGGCGATGAACACCGAAGGCAGCCACCAGGCTTCGTCGAGCAGATCGGTCTTGGCGCCCAGCCGCATCGCGGTCTGCAGCACCTCACCGGTATCGCCGGCGTTGGCGATCGACCACTGCGCTTCGTTGGGCTGGTCGCCGCTGTAGCGGCGGCGCATGTCGGCGTTGTGGCCGAAACCGCCCGCCGCCAACAGGACGCCCCTGCGGGCTTCGACATTCATCGTCTTCCCGTCGCGGACGATGCGCGCTCCGACGACGCGACCGTGTTCGACGATCAGGTCGTCCATCGCGGCGTTGGTCCACAGCGGTGGCTCGCCGCCGCCAAGGCTGATCAGCGCCTTGAGCATCTGACCGATCAACGACGCCCCGTTGGTGAGGATTTGGCGCCGGCGCACGCGTGCCGCAGCGCTGCGCGCGAACACCTTTGTCGCGACGGCGAACGCGCGGGGAGCGCGGTTGTAGTACTGCACCGAACGAAGCTCGTTGGTCAACACCACGTATCCGTAGTTCTTGGCCAGCGACGGCTGGACTTTGTCGTGCCAGCTGCCCAGTTCGGCCGCGTCGAAAGGAATTCCTTCGACGGCGCGACCGGATGCGTTGCCGCCCTTATGATTCGGGTAGTAATCGCTCCACCCGTCGCACCGGATGAGCTGAACACCTTTGCGGACCAGGAAGTTGATCATCTCGTAGCCGGCGGTCAGGAACATCTCGCGACGCTCGGGCGATGACGGCGCACCGATGTCACCGACGACGTCGGCGAGGTAGGCGAGACCGTCCTCGTGCGAGTCTGCGATGCCGTCGGCCCGCATCAGCGGATTGTTCGGCAGCCACACGATCCCACCGGACAGCCCGGTCGATCCGCCGACCAGAGATTGCTTTTCGATCACCAGCGGCTCGAGTCCGCAGTCGAGTGCGACCAGCCCGGCCACCATGCCGCCGCCCCCGCTGCCGGCGATCACCAGGTCGACAGATCGATCCCATTGCGTCGTCATCGCGCCTCCGTGGTCAGACCTAGGTCGACGATTGGCACGTCGATCGTGGTATTCGTCTTCTGGATCGCGGGCACCAGGGTGTCGTACGGCAGCCCGGCGAGAAAGCCGTCGACGACCCTTTCGAAGTTCGAGATCAGCCCCTCGATTTGATTGGATAGCCGCATGTATTCAAAACCCTTGGAGTGCAAGCCTTTTTGCTGCCGTGGCAGATTGGAGAAGTCTTGAGCCGGGATCGGCGGCCAGCTCGGATCGTCGGGCGGTAACGGCTGCGGCGGCGTCGGCTTGCCCGTGGAGAGGTCGTCGGGCATCCGGGTCAACGACCAGATCTCGAACAATGTCTCTTCGGGGCCGAGCGGACGGATCCGGTACGACGAGGCACTGCTGTAGGTGGGCAGGATGAAGTGGTGCGGGAACGCGAAACCGATCGCGTCGGTGATTCCGCGGCGGATCAGGTCATTCAGGTCGGGCATCGCACTCCCCCGCGCGCGATGCCAGTTGACCACGGAATCGTTGAGCGCGCTGCGCCAACCGGCCAGCGCCTCAGCGGGATCCGACGGCAGCGTCATCGTCTGCATGCCCTCGGCGATGCGAATGTCGTTTTCGTGAGTCATGCCGCCCATACCGTCGCCCAGCGTGCGCATGAAATAGAGACTGCTGGCAACGACTGGATGCACCGCCTCCGACGAACTGCCGGTCCGCGCGGACGGCAACAACTGCGGATGCGTCTGCGGGACGTGGTAACCCTCCATGAACGCGGCCGTCGCCAACTTCCAGTTCACCGGCAGCCGGCACGACTGCCACCACTCCACCCGCAGCGATTCGACCTTCCACGCGTCGTAAATCGACGCGAACGGCTCCATCCAGTCGCGCAACGGCGGAGCGTTGTCGTCGAGGTTGATCCAGGCGCAGCCACCCCACTGCTCACACTTGACCGAGACGAGTTGTAGATCGTCGGCCGCCATGTTCTGTTCGGCGAACGCTTCGGGCCGCAGCACGAAGGTGTTGCTGCCGTCGATGCCCCAACACCAACCGTGGAACGGGCAGACGAACGTACGCCGATTTCCGTTGCCTTCGACCAGCTTTACGCCGCGATGACGGCAGGCGTTGTGATACGCCCGCACGGTGTCGCTGTCGACCCGTACGACGATGATCGACTGGTCGAGGATTTCGTACTCCACGAAGTCACCGGGCTTGGGGATCTCCTCGAGCCGGCACGCCATCTGCCAGACCCGCGGCCAGAACAGCTCGGCTTCCATCGCGTAGAAGTCGGGGTCGTAGTACCGCTGCTTGGGTATCCGATCCGGGGTGTCAACCGCCCACGGAACCCTTGTCTGGTTGGCCATCTCGCTGTCCTTGTCACCTCATACGATCCGCGACGCCCGGCCTTGCCAGTAGCGTTCGCGGATTCGCCTCTTGTACAGCTTTCCGTTCGGATCCCGAGGAAGTGCGGCATCGAATTCGATTGTGCGCGGGCATTTGTAGCTCGCGAGGTGTGTTCGGCAATATTCGATGAGCTCGGCTTCGAGATCGGGCCCGGCCGCGATGCCGTCGAGCGGTTGCACGACGGCTTTCACTTCTTCGCCGAACTCCTCGTTGGGGATGCCGAAGACCGCGGCGTCGACGAGTTTGGGATGCATCACCAGCAGGTTCTCCGCCTCCTGCGGGTAGATGTTCACCCCGCCGGACACGATCATGAACGTCGACCGGTCGGTGAGGTAGAGATAGCCGTTCTCGTCGACGTAGCCCATGTCGCCCAATGACCGCCAACCTCGGTCGTTGTACACCGATGCTGTCTTGGCAGGGTCTTTGAAGTACTCGAAGGACGGCCCGCCCTCGAAGAAGAGCTCACCCGTCTGCCCGATCGAGAGCTCACCCCCGTCGTCGCCGACCACGTGTACCGGAGACATCGGCACACCCACTGAGCCCGGATGGGCGAGCCACTCCTGTGGCCCGATCGTCGTACCGGCGAATCCCTCTGTCCCGCCATAGTATTCGTGAATAATCGGGCCGAACCACGTCATCATCTGGTGTTTGACATCCACCGGACACGGCGCGGCAGCATGGATCACGCACTGCAGGCTCGACACGTCGTATTGCCGGCGAACGGCCTCGGGCAGTTTGAGCATCCGGACGAACATCGTCGGCACGAACTGGGCGTGGGTGACCCGATGGGCTTCGATCAGGCGCAGCACGTCTTCGGCGTCGAATTTGCCCATGATGATCGCCGCGGCGCCCACCCGATTGACTGCCATCGTGTAGTTCACCCCGGCCGCGTGATACATCGGCGCGGGCGACAGGTACACGCTGCCCGGAGTCATGCGGTACTTGTGAGTCAGCGCCATCTCCAGCACCGACTGCGCCCACGACCCGTTCCCGTCGGCCGGGAGTGCGCGGCGCACTGCCTTCGGCCGTCCGGTGGTGCCCGACGAGTACAGCATCTCCGAACCGTCAACCACGGCGGGTGCTTCGCCTGCGCTCGCCGAGACATCGTCGTAGGACTGCCAACCCGGCAGGGCGCCACCGACCGCGATGTGCACGTCGACACCGGCGTTGGCGCCGCGCAGATGGGCCGCGAGATCCGTCATCGACGCGTCGACGAAGACCGCCTTCGCGTCGGAGTCGTCGATGACGTAGGCGACTTCGTCCGGGGTGAAATGGGTGTTGACCGCTGTGTAGTACAGACCGGAAAGCTGACAGCCCCAGGTGATCTCGAAGAACTCCGGACGGTTCGGCGAGACCAGGGCCACGCCGTCGCCGCGGCGCAGTCCTGCGCCGTGCAGCACCGCGGCAACCCGTTGGCTTCTGGCGTACAGCTCACCGAACGTGATCACATCGCCGTCGGACATGATCAGCGCCGGCGACCGGCCGGCACTGACCGCGTGATCGGCGATGTCCACAGCCAGGCCTACGAGGTTGACGCGCCGTCGGTCGATGCGGCGGCAGCGGCCTGGCGCCGGGCGTGCTCGGAGGGCAACACCTTGTCTTTGAACACGGTCTGGATCAGCTGCTGGACGTCCTTGCTGATCGACGCGAGCGCGACCAAGTCGTTGGAGCTCTGCCAGTGCACCCGCATACCCATCAGTTCCCAGGCCCGCTTCAGGTTGGCCTTGGTGAGCATCAGCGTCGTCAACGGTGCCTGGGCGATGTGGCGGGCGATCGCGTCCACGCGGTCATCCAGGTCCTCACGCTTGACGACCTCGTTGACGAGGCCGACCTCCAGCGCCTTCTTGGCGTCGATCACCTCGGCGGTGAACAGATAGTAGGCGGCGCGGCGCCAGTTCATGAACACCCAAGGCTCGATGGAACATTCGCCGGATGGCATACCGAACCCTTGCAGCGGCGGGTAGGAGAAGTAGGCGTCCTCGGAGGCGATGACGATGTCGGTGGTCAGGCCCATGTGCGTACCACCGCCCACGCAGTAGCCGTGCACCTGCGCGATGGTGGGCTTGGAGAACTCCCAGAGGTTCAGGGTCGGCTTGACGAAGAGATCCGACTGCGCCTTCCATGGGTTGCCTGTCACCATGGCGTTCTCCACGAACGACGGATAGTCGACGGCGTTGTTGCCGATGGCGTGCCCGGAACAGAACCCCTTGCCGTTGGCCTTCAGCACCAAAACCTTGATGTCGTAGTCGCGGTCGGCATCGAGCAGTGCCGCATCGACCTCCTCGGCCAACTTCTGGTCCTGGGCGTTCGCCTTCTCCGGCCAGTTGAGGGTGATCTTCGCGATCGGCCCGTCTTTCTGGTAGATGATCCGCTCACGAGTTTCATTGATGTCCATACGTTTACCCTTCCTGAGTGATGACGCCGATTTCTGCGCCGATGTCATAGCTGGTTCCGACCTCGCCGGTCCACCGCACGGTGCCGGAGGCCCCTGCTTCGATTTCCTGTTCCACCTTCTCGGTGGCGATCACGAAGAGCGGTGTGCCTTCATCGACGTGCTGCCCTGCCGCGACGAGCACATCGGTGAGCTCGGCTTCCGCGACAGCGACCGACACCCGCGGGATGCGAATGATGAAGTCAGCCATGCGTTGCGGCCCTCTCCAGGGTCTTCTGAGCGGCCGCGACCACGCGCTGCGGGGACGGGTAGACCTGCGCTTCGAGTGCGGCCGCGGCGGGGTTGGGCACGAATCTGGCACCCACCCGCTCAACGGGCGCGACCAGCTCGCCGAACAGTTCGGCCTGCAGGATAGCGGCGACCTCCGCTCCCGGCCCGGCGAATTGCACTGCGTCGTGGACGATCACGGCCCGGCGGGTACGACGGACGGACTCGACGATCGTCTCGACATCGAGTGGGACCAGGGTCCGCAGATCGACGACCTCTGCGCTGACGCCTTGCTCGGCAAGCATCTCTGCGGCCGCGAGCGCATCGTGCACGGCACGGCCGTAGCTGATCAGACTGACGTCGGCACCCGGCCGCTTGATGTCAGCCTGGCCCAACGGAATCCTGAAGTCCGGATCGACGGGCACTGGCCCTTTCTTGCTCTGCAGTCGCACCGTTTCGACGAACAGACACGGGTCTTCGTCGAAGATCGCGGAAGCCAGCAGGCCTTTGCCATCCCGCGGGGTGGAGGGAAAGATCACCTTCATGCCCGGGATGTGCATGAACCATGCTTCCAGGCTCTGCGAATGCGTTGCGCCGGTAGCCAATCCCGCGTAGACCTGGGTGCGGACGGTGATCGGCGCGGTGGTGCGACCCGCGGTCATGAATCGCAGCTTGGCAGCGTTATTGATCAACTGATCGGCGGCGATACCGATGAAGTCCATGATCATGATCTCGGCGACCGGCAGCATCCCGTCGATGGCCGCGCCGATGGCGGCGCCGAGGATGGCGGCTTCCGAGATCGGGGTGTCCAGGACCCGGCCGTGGCCGTACTTCGTCGACAGTCCTGCCGTCGGCCCGGATGCTCCGGGGTCGGCGATGTCCTCGCCGAGCAAGAACACCCGGTCGTCGCTCTGCAATGCCTGGTCCAACGCGAGGTTCAGCGCCTCGCGCATCGTCATCTCTTTGTCTGCCATGCCTTTACACCGGGAACTTGATTGGGGTTGCGTACACGTCGCGTTCGAGTTCGTCGACCGATGGGGAATCCGCCGCCATCACGGTCTGCAGCGCAGCCTCCACCGTCGCCAGGGCATCGTCGTCGATGCTGGTCAGCTCCGCCTCGTCGCAGATACCCGCCGCGGCCAGCTGAGCACGGAATTTCGGGACGGGGTCGGCATCCATCGCCGCCGCCAGTTGTTCCTTGGGGATATACGGCATTCGGTCACCGAAGTAGTGCCCGCGGAATCGGAACGTCACGCACTCGATGAAAGTCGGGCCGTCGCCGTTGCGCGCCCGTCGCAACGCCTCGTCGAGCGCCTCTTTGACCGCCAGCGGGTCATTGCCGTCGACGCGTACTCCGGGCATGCCGTAGCCCGCCGCCCGGTCGGCGACGTGCTCGATCTTCATGGTGTCGCTGGTCGGCGTCATCTCGGCGTAGAGATTGTTCTGACACACGAAGACCATCGGCAGGTCCCACAACGCGGCCATGTTGGCCGCCTCATGAAAAGACCCGGTGTTGGTGGCGCCGTCACCGAAGCTGACTACCGTGACTCGTTCTGAGCCTTTATGTTTGGCGGACATCGCCAGACCCACCGCGACCGGCGGGCCCGCGCCGACGATGCCGGTCGACAGCATCACCCCGATCTCCGGTTTGGCGATGTGCATGGTGCCGCCCTTGCCGCGGCTGGCCCCCACGACGCGGCCCATCATCTCGCCATAGATCTCTTCGAGCGGCACACCCTTGCCGATCAGATCGTGCAGCCCCCGGTAGGTGGTGACCAGTTGGTCGTCGGCGCGTAGTGCGACACCCATCGCGGCGGCGATGGCCTCCTGACCGCGCGACGGCCAGTACACGCACATGAATTCTCCGGTGCCGATCCCCTTGGACAACCGGTCGTCGGCGGCCTTCATCAACACCATCAGCGCATAGAGACGCTTCTGGACTTCCGCGGGAACCTCCACCGCCGGAGTCACTTTGTGTAGTCACCAATCTGCCGGTACACCTTGGGAATTGGTGGGGTCTCCATGTTCAGCAGCTTTAGCGAGGACATCTTGCCGCTGGCGCCGAGCTCGCCCAGCTTCTGCACCACCCCGTCGAGGTCATCGCAGTCGAGCTCGTAAATCGCGATGAACGGACCGTTGCCGTCCGTCGGGGCGAACCTGCGGGCCGAGACGATGCCGTCCACCGAGCAGATTTCCGCGAGGTGCGTGTCGTTGTACCACGTGTTGTACTCGTCGACGCGATCCGGCGACACCGGCATGGTCTCCAGGTAGATGATCCCTTTGGCCATTACCTCTCCGTTTCGGTTGCTGTGCAGTGTGATTGGCCGCTTGTCACGAACCCGACCACGGCTTCACCTTCAGGAAACCACCGCCGTCGACGCGCAACTGCTGACCGGTGATGTACCGAGCGCCGTCGGACGCCAGGAAGAGCACCGCCTCGCTGATGTCTTCGGGTTCGACGTAGGGAATGGGCATGGCCTGGACGAGCGGGAAAACCGGCTCGGCGTCTTCCCGCGTCGGGTTCTGCAGATCGGGCCGGAATGCCCGGTACATGGGCGCGCTATGCAACATGTCGGTGTTCACATTCGTCGGATGTACCGCGTTCATCCGGATGGAAAACGGTGCCAGCGCGCGGGCGAAGTCGTTGACATAGTGCGCCGCAGCTATTTTCGCGAACGCATAGCCGGCTCCCCCGGGTCCGCCGTCGATACCGGTGGTGTTCATCGAGGACATGAACGCCGCGTTGGATCCGATCACGATGATCGACGCGCCGGCTTCGAGATGTTTGAGGCTGGCGTGCACCAGGTTGAGCACACCACCCAGGTCGACGTCCACGGCATCGGCAAACGCCTGTGCAGGCAGACCTGCCGTCAGCGGGCAGATTCCGGCGTTGGCCACCACCACGTCAAGGCCGCCGAGTTCGGCGACACCCCGGTCGATCGCCGCGGACAGCGCCGCGCGATCACGGACGTCGGCGATCTCCGTGAAAACTCGCTGGCCCTCTTTCTCGACGAGCCGAGCGGTTTCGTCGAGGTCCTCGGGCCGGGCGAGGGGGTATTCGTTGGTTTCGATGTCTTCACACAGGTCGAGCGCGATGATGTCGGCGCCTTCGGCGGCGAGCATCCGAGCGTGTGAGCGTCCTTGGCCACGCGCTGCTCCACTGACGACGGCCACTTTGCCTGTCACTCTGCCCATAGCCGATCCCTCCTCAAGCGCTCAACACTGCGACTTTTGCTGGGGTTCAAGCCGTTTGGTGTGCACACCGGGAAACGCTCTGGTCGTCACGGTCTGAGCAAGGGCGCTGACCCGGCCTCCGAGTGGGACCGGACGAGCGTTCGACTCCATCGCTTCTCTTCCGTGACGCTGCGCCGATGCAGGACAGGCTGACTGGATCTCTATAGTATCTATACTACCTAAAATAGAAAAGACACCGAAAAACGGCAGAGCCGCCGTGCACGGCGCGCTCAACGCCGCAATGTGTGTCCCGGTAGATTCACCAGCCATGTCATGGAGCGCACAGTCATGAGTAGCGGCGTCGAGCAGTTGGAGTTCCAGGCCGAGGCCCGCCAACTGCTGGACTTGATGGTCCACTCGGTCTACTCGGACAAAGACTCATTCTTGCGGGAGTTGATCTCGAACGCGTCCGACGCGCTGGACAAGCTGCGGATCGAGGCATTCCGGGACAAGGAGCTGGACGTCGACACGTCCGATCTGCACGTCGAGATCGTGGCCGACCACGACGCCCGCACGCTGATCGTTCGCGACAACGGCATCGGCATGAACCGCGCCGAGGTCGTCGACCTGATCGGCACCCTGGCCAAGTCGGGTACCGCCGAGCTGCGTGAGCAGCTTCGTGACGCCAAGAACGCAAACGTCTCCGAAGAGCTGATCGGCCAGTTCGGCATCGGCTTCTACTCCACTTTCATGGTGGCCGACAAGGTCGAACTGCTCACCCACAAGGCCGGCGAGGGCGAGGCCATCAAGTGGGAGTCCAGCGGCGACGGCACCTACACCATTGAAACGATTGACGATGCCCCGCAGGGGACGTCGGTGACGCTGCACCTCAAGCCCGTCGACGCCGAGGATGCGCTGCACGACTACACCTCGGAGTGGAAGCTGCGGACGCTGGTCAAGAAGTACTCCGACTTCATCGCGTGGCCGATCCGGATGGAGGTCGAGAGGACCACACCCGCCGAAGATGGCGGCGACGACACCGTCACCCGGGAAATCGAGACGCTCAACTCGGGCAAGGCGCTGTGGGCCAGGCCCAAAGACGAGGTGTCGGAAGAAGAGTACAAAGAGTTCTACAAACACATCGCGCACGCCTGGGATGAGCCGCTCGAGGTCATCTCGATGAAGGCCGAGGGCACCTTCGAATACCAAGCCCTGCTGTTCATTCCGACGCGTGCCCCGTTGGACCTGTACGAGCCCGATGCGTCCATCGGTGTGCAGCTGTACGTGAAGCGGGTCTTCATCATGGGCGATTGCGATCAGCTCATGCCCCGATACCTGCGGTTCGTCAAGGGCGTCGTCGACGCCCAGGACCTGTCGCTGAACGTGTCCCGCGAGATCCTGCAACAGGATCGACAGATCAACGCGATTCGGCGTCGGTTGACCAAGAAGGTCCTTTCGACGATCAAGGATCTGCAGTCCGAGCGTCCCGACGACTACCGCACCTTCTGGGGTGAATTCGGCAAAGTCCTCAAAGAGGGCCTGATGCGCGACTTCGACAACCAGGAGACGCTGCTGGAGGTCTCCTCGTTCGCGTCCACCCACAGCGAGGACGAACTGACCACGCTCGCCGGATACGTCGGGCGGATGAAAGAAGGTCAGCGGCAGATCTTCTACGCGACCGGAGAATCGCCGCAGCAGATCCTCAGCACGCCGCATCTCGAGGCATTCAAAGCCAAAGGCTATGAGGTGCTGCTGCTTTCGGACACGGTCGACGAGATCTGGCTGGGGTCGGTCACCGAATTCGACGCCAAGCCACTGCAGTCGATTGCGATGGGCGACCTCGACCTCGACACCGAGGAAGAGAAGTCGGCGCACGAGGCCGAGCGCAAAGAGCAGGAGCAGCAGTTCGCCGATCTGTTGACGTGGCTGACCGAGACCCTCGGTGAGCATGTCAAGGAAGTGCGGTTGTCCACCCGGCTGACCGACTCGCCGGCCTGCCTGATCACCGACGCATTCGGCGTGACCCCGTCGCTGGCCCGGATCTACCGGGCCACCGGTCAGGACGTCCCGGTCGGCAAGCGGACGCTGGAACTCAATCCGAGTCACCCGTTGATCACCGGGTTGCAGCAGGCGCACAAAGACCGCGGCGACGATCCGACGAACGGCGAAACTGCCGAATTGCTTTACGGCGCAGCGCTTCTTGCCGAGGGCAATGCGCCAGAAGACCCGGCGCGATTCGCCGAACTGCTGACGCACCGATTGGAGCGAACGGTTTAGCTGCCCGCTCAACGGAAACGTGCCGCGCAGCTAGCGTGCGTTTAGTCCCGGGTTGAAACCAGGCAGGCGCCGGCACTGGCCTGCCAGATTTCGACGTTCACTTCGGGGGGCCTCAGCGCTACACTTCGGCGATGCCGTCGAAGGCGGCCGTGTTAGTTTCCGCCCTACTGGCGTTCGTCATGGGCGCCGCGGTCGCTTTTCAATACGTCGGCCACGCGGAGCGCCGTCCTAGGCACCGACTTCGTCGTTATTCTCGCCTACTAGTTAACGATCCGGCACCAGCAGCGGCATCATCGGCGGAACCGCCAACTGAAGCGATGAGCCCTATGCGCCGCACTTTTGCGCATCGCTTTGGCTAATGCCGGCCCCACACCAGTAGGGAATGCCGCCCTGCATACCGGGAAAGCCTTTTAGCACCGCCGCCTTGAGTAAGCCGGGCGCCTGCCACACCAACTGGATTGAGTCACCCACGGCCGTTGACGGACCCGGTGTGGGTTTAGCCGTGGCTGTCTGGAAATCGTTAAAGGTGTAGCTCACGCCGGTGACCGTGAGCGTTAGCTGCGTGTCGTCGCCAGACGTAACCGCCAACTGGTCGGTCTCCGAGCAGGGGGCCTGCGGGTTTTGCATGCACGGGCCCATGCCCGCGCTCGCTGTGAGGGTGGCCGTCGCCGGGGTGATGTTGAGGCTTGAATCGTGGACGTGCCACTCGCCCACGAAGCGGGCACTGGCCGTCGCCGAGGGAACGACCGAACTGCTTGGGCTGGAGGAATTTCCGGGACTGGAGCTTGCCGTGCCGGTCGCCGCGGTAGTCGAGGATGCGCCGGTGCCGGAAGTATTCTTCGAGCACCCGCCCTCAGCCATTGGGACGATCATCGTCGCGGCGATGACCAGCACTGCACCCGACCTGCCACGGCGACGCAACGACGCAACGACGTGACACATCAATGTGGTCATGGGCCGACCGTACGGCACGGCGCGCTGCTCAGCGGTCATTCAGCAAAACATAGACCGCGCAGCGTTGTCAGCCCCGTCGTGCCTAGTACTAGTTGCCGTGCTTGACCTGGTTGAAGGGCACACCGCGGTCGGCGGCGTATTCGCGGGGGAAGTTCAGCACCCGCTCGCCGATCACGTTGCGCGCCATCTCGATAGTGCCGCCGCCCATACAGACTGCCTGGCGGGCCAGGTACCGCAGCCCGGTCTGCAGGCCCTCCCCCTCGGCGCCGACGACGCCGGCAGTTCCGGTGATCGCCAGCCCGGTGTCCATTTCGAGGGTCGTGGTCTCGGCGTGGAAGAGCCTGATCAGGGTTCCGGCGGCGGGCGGGAGGATGCCGTCGCGGACACTGCGGTACACGTGACCGCCGAGCTGATCGCTGACCGCGCGGTGCACCAACGCCCGACCGGCCAACTGCTGCAGCCGCTCGTTGTCCTGCTGGCCGATCGTCTTGGCCAGCGCCACGTAGTTCACCGGCGTCGATCGCCCACCCTCGCTGCCACTGCCGCTGGCGAACTCCGAACCCATACCCACCGCGCGGCGTTCGTGGTAGAGCTGCCGCGAGGCCACCGACCATCCGTCGTTCACCTCGCCGATGACGGCGTCATCGCCGACGTCGACTCCGTCGAGGAACTCTTCGCAGAATTCCGTCGAGCCATTGAGCTGAGTGATGCGCCGCAACGTGATTCCGGGATGCTTGATCGGCACCAGGAACATGGTCAGGCCGTCATGCTTGGGCACACCCCAGTTGGTGCGTGCCAGGCATAGTCCGTAGTCAGCGGCGAATGCGCTGGTGCTCCACGTCTTTGCCCCATTGATCACCCAGCGGTCACCGTCGCGTTCGGCCCGGGTGATGACACCGGCCAGATCCGAACCACCGCTGGGCTCGGACAGCAGTTGCACCAACACCTCGTCACCACGAAGCGCCGCGGCGATGTGCCGACGCTTGATCTCCTCGCTCGCGGTGTCGAGAAGCGTTGCGCAGCAGATGGTGAACGTCGGCGTGTTCAGAATCAGCGGCATCTCATAACCGAGGCTCTCGCCGTCGAACGCCTGCTGGTACTCGTAGTCCAGACCGAGCCCGCCGTATTCGCGGGGAAAGCAGATTCCCGCGAATCCGCCTTCATAGAGCCGCTTTTGCAGTTCACGGGCACGCAGCCAGCAGCGCTCTTCGTCGCGATGCGCGGCCGGCGGGTGCGCGGGATCGATCGCAGGCATGTTCTCGGCCAGCCAGGCTCGCGCCCGCGCACGGAATTCGTCGACGGATTCGACGTCGGTGACAGTGCCAGTGGCTTCACTCATCAGGCAGACCTCGGCGCCTGTTGGCCCGCCTCCTGCAACTGGTACACCCGCAGATTGTGTTCTTCCGGCGTGCCGAACATCGACCGGTACAACGCAGCCCTTCGCAAGTACACGTGCAGGTCGTGCTCCCACGTCACACCGATTCCGCCGTGCATCTGCACGCAGCCCTGGATGATGTCGGTCGCCATTTCGCCGACGTAGGACTTGGCGATGCTCGCCGACAAGTTGGCTTCCGGGGAACGGCTCGAGATGGCCACCACCGCAGCGCCCGTCGTCGCACGGCACGCCTCCAGCCACATCTTCATGTCGGCGAAACGATGTTTGAGTGCCTGGTAGGACGCCAACGGACGACCGAAGGTGTGCCGGTCCAACGCCCACGCGACGGTGAAATCGAACACGGTCTGCAGAATGCCGACCACTTCGGCGCACTGCAGCACCTGGGCGATCTGGCTCTGCCGGTCTAACAGGTCAGCGGCGTTGCCGTCGACGGCGGCGCTTCGGTCGACGGTCACCCCGTCGAAATGCACACGGGCGTATTGCTTGACCAGATCGACAGACTGCTGCGGCTCGACGCGCACCCCGGTCGCATCGGTCGGGACCAGGAATTGGCGCACTCCATCGTCGGTCCGCGCCACCACGAGCAGCAGATCGCTCTGCGCGCCCGCCTCCACCCGGTCTTTCACGCCGTCGATCCGGTAGCCGGAATCCGTCGCCGTCGCCGTCACCGACGGCGTGCGCGGCGACCAACCCTGACCTGGCTCGTACACCGCCCACGAAGCAACGGATTCGCCGGCGATCAGCGCTTCGATGGTCGCCTCGTGCGACTGCGGATCGGCGCTGTCCACCAGCGCTGCAAGGACTGTGCTGACCGGGTACAGCGGGCCGGGTGCCACCGTTTTGCCGAGCTGTTCGGCGACCATCGCCAGATCTGCCACACCATCGCCGGAGACGCTGCCGCCGCCGAGTTCCTCCGGGACCAGCAATGCCGTCCATCCCAGATCGGCGGCGCGCCGCCACCAGGCGGGGTCGAAGGAGATGCCTTCGGAGTGCAGCTCACGCACCCGGCTCAGCGGCACCTCTTTTTGCAGAAATGCTTGGGTCGTGGAGGCGAAGAGTATCTTTTCGGGGGAATCGACGACAGTCATGCGATGGCTGAGACCTTCCTGGCCTTCCTACCGTTGGGGATGAGGGCTCGGGCGCGTCCCGGTCATCCGTCCGATCGGTCCCAGTCGTGGTCACTGGTGATTTCGATGGTAGCAATGAGCAATACAGTAAGAGATACCGGAGTTCAGTCGATAATGACGTTGAGGAGCCGCAGTCACCATGGCTGACATCGGCAAGCAGTCGCAGGATTCTGCCAAGGCGAAGCTGGACGCGATCGCGTTGGCCGAGCAAGCCGAAGCCGAAGCCGCCGAGGCCGAGGCGCTCGCCACCGCGGCGCGCGCACGTGCCCGGGCCATTCAGTTGCGCCGCGAAGCGGAGGCACAAGCTGCCGAAGAGGCCGAGGCAGCCGACGAGACGCCCGAGGTCGTTGAGACCAGCGACGACTCCGTCGAATCGACCGAGACGGTCGCAGCGTCCGAGACCCCGGCGACGCCCGACACGGCCCAGGCCGAAGAGTCCGAAGCGACCTCAACCGAGTCCCGGTTGCGCGTGCCGTTGTCCGTGCTGCTGGTCGCGGCCACCGTCGTCGCGATCTGCGCGTTGCTCGGGGCAAGCGGTTGGATGGCCTGGCAGCACCACAACGTCGAAAAGGACCGCCAGCAATCCGCGGCCTTCGCCGCGACCGCCCGGCAAGGCATCATCAACTTGACGTCACTCGACTTCAAAAAATCCAAGGAAGACGTCCAGCGCATCGTGGACAGTGCGACCGGCGAGTTCAGAGACCAATTTCAAAAGACCGCAGACGATTTCGCGTCGGTCGTCAAAGACACGAAAGCGGTAGCCGAAGGAACAGTGGCCGCCACCGCCGTCGAGTCGATGAACAACGACTCCGCGATTGTCTTGGTGCTGGCCAATGAGCGTGTCACCAATATGGCCGGAGCCAAGGACCAACCACGGACCTTCCGATTCCGGGTGTCGGTGATCCGCGACGGAGATCAATTGAAGCTGTCGAAAGTGGAGTTCGTGCTGTGAGCGACGACGAGAACACCGAGCAGGAACACGGCACCGACGCGGCGCCGGACGTCGAGCCCAGCGACGGCGTCGAGATCGACACCAGCGCGGACGCGAAAGAGGCGACAGCCAAGCGGTCCCTGCGCACCGTCCCCGTCATCCCGGTAGTTCTGGTGCTGGCCTTGCTGGCCGCCGGCGGGCTGGCCGGGTGGCTGTACTTCTCGCAGTACCGGCCAGACGAGGCGACCGATGCCGCGGCCTCTCAGTCGGCGGTCGACGCGGCACGCGACGGCACGGTGGCCATGCTGTCCTACAAACCCGACACCCTCGACCGGGACTTCGCCGCGGCGAAGTCCCATCTGACCGGCGACTTCCTCAACTACTACGACACATTCACCAAACAGATCGTGCAGCCTGCCGCCAAGGACAAGGGCGTGACAACCATGGCTCAGGTGGTGGGCGCGGCCGCCACTGATCTGCATCCGAAATCTGCGGTCGTGCTGGTGTTCGTCAATCAGGTGACCGCGAGCAAAGAGCGGCCGGACCCGAGCTCGGCGGCGAGCAGCGTCATGGTGTCGTTGGTCAAGGTGCGGGGCGGCTGGCTGATCAATAAATTCGATCCGATCTAGCCGCCACACCGGTCAGACGGCGAAGGACCGCCGCAGCGTCTGGGCATGCAGCGCAACGTTTTCCCGGGAGACCACCCAGTCCGGCACCACCGAGTCGAACCCGTGAAAGGTCGCGGCGACAACGTGTAATTCGGTATGGACGAATGCATGGAGCAATCGGATCGCATAGTCGATCGCTTCGTCACGGCATGGGTCGATCTCGGCGCAGCTGATGAACGCCGGCGCCAGGCCCTCCAGGTTCGCCCGGTGCGCGGGAACGAGGTCAGCCGTCGCGGTGCTGTGGCCGAGATAATGCGCCCATGCCCTGCTGACCGCGGGACCGTTGAGTCCCGGCGTGCGCTGGAATTCCCGTCGCGACGGCGTCGCATCGGAATCGAGCATCGGCTGGTGCAGCACCTGAGCCAGGATCGTCGGACCCTCGTGGTCGAAGGTGCGCTGGGCCAGCGTGGCTGCCAGAGCCGCGCCCGCATCGCGGCCCATCACCACGACGCGGCTGCCGTCAGCGTTGAGGCTCGCGCTGTTGTCGACGGCGTAGCGCAGGGCGGCCTGCATGTCGTCGAGCGCCGCCGGGCAGGGGTGCTCGGGCGCCAAGCGGTAGCCGACCGACACGACCAGACACTCGGCCTCGCGCGCCAACTCCACGCACTCCGGGTGGTCGGTGTCGAGATTGCCGGTCACAAAGCCGCCGCCATGGGCATAGATCACCAGCGGCGACGCCGACGTGCTCGGACCACGGTAAAGGCGCAGGCAAAGCTGCTCACCGCTCGGACCGGCGATGGCAATGTCGCTGATCTCGACGTTGCTGTCGCCGACGGTCGCGGCACGTTCGGCGGCGAGCCGTTCGGCGTGTGCCCGCTCGGCGGGCAGCGACTCGGCCCGAAACTCTGCGATATCGAGGGCGGCTGCGGCGTCGCGCAGCGCCGGGTCGATCCGACCCAGGTTCCGGGGGCGCGCGCGATCGGTCTCAGTCGTCATGCTCTCGCCCTTCAGCCGTATTAGGTCACCCTATTTAAGCCGTTGGCTTGGTCGCCCTATGACTTGCGGTGCCTGTCACTCGAAGCTGACGTCGGCAGCGGGTCGTTCGCCGGGGAGGGCTTTGACCGTCGGCGGCAACCCGTACAGCGCGGTCGCGTTGCCGCGCATGATCCGCTCGCGTTGCGCCGCCGGGAAACGGTTGATCGCATAGGTCGGTGCGTCGTAGCTCCAGTGCGGGTAGTCCGTCGAGAACATCAAGTTATCGCCGAGGTCCATCATCTCCAGGTATTCGCGGAACTGGGTGACGTCGGCATCTTCCAGCGGCTGGGTGGTGAATCGGACGTGTTCGCGCACGTAGTCCGACGGACGACGACGGACGTGCGGCAGGTCGGCGCGGCGGGCTTCCCAGATCCGGTCCATCCGCCACATCACCGGCATCGCCCAGGTGAATCCACCCTCGACGAACACCACCCGCAGGTCGGGGTGCCGGTCGAAAGCGCCGTCGAACACCAGGCTCATCAGGTGCGATACGTACAGCAGCGGCCACGCGGCGAAGAAGTCATGCCAGTGCGCCGGATTGCCGACCGGATAGATCGGAATCAGCTCGAACGGCGTCTGACCCATCAAATGGGTGGCCACCGGCAGCCCGTTAGCCGCCGCGGCGGCATAGAGCGGATCGAAATGCGAGTTACCGAAAGGGATTCCACGCGTCTGCGGCGTCATCAACACCTGCGCCATATACGGATGACCGGCCCACCGCTGGATTTCCCGTGCCGCCTGCTCGGGCACCTGGGCGCTGACGCTGATCGAGCCGCGCCAGCGACCGTGCGCGTTGTTGCGGTCCAGCCAGACGTCGGCAAGCCAGTCGTTGTAGGTGGACTTCAGCACGTGCTCGGCCTGCGGCAACTGCGCGTCGCACATTGGCTCCAACGTCGCGATGCTGACCCCCGCGTCGACGAGTAGTTGCTTGGCCGCGTAGTCAGGGTCGGTCCCGGCGAACCCGCCACCGGGCGGGGCTGCGTCGACCCGCATCGACATGGTCTTGTACGAGTCGGGCGTGTCGTAGAAATGCGGCAGCGGTGTGACGGCGTTCCCGGACGGCCAGATCTTGTCGACCCAATCCGCCGGCGCATACGACTTGAGCACGTCGGTCGACACCGGCATCGGGTGTACGTCGGTGTCGACGATCGCGACCGCGACCTCGTCGTCGTGCTCGGTATGCGCGTCGACCCGTTCGATCGTGGTCATCACACGCTCCTTTCGTTGATCGGCACGGCTTCAATCGGTGCCGTGAGCCCATAGAGCGCACTGGCATTTCGCCACAACACGTTGTCGCGTTGTGCAATACCGAGTCCGGCGGCGGCCTCCCCCGGCGCGGCGGTCGACCAGTGCGGGTAGCTCGATCCGTACATCAGCAGATCGGCCTTGCCGGAGAAGTCCATCCATCGCTGCATCTGACCAGGGTCGGTCGGCCCGTCGAATGCCGACGAACAGAACCGGACGTGGGCGGGCAGGTAGTCGCTGGGATAGCGGTCGACCCAGGGTGTCTGATCGCGCATCGACAGCCAGAAGGTGTCCAGCCGCCACATCAGCGGAGTGAGGATGTCGTAGCCGCCGTCGGCGAAGATGAACTTCAGATCCGGGTGACGCCCGAACATACCCTCGACGATGAGCGTGGCGAGGTGCACGAAGTAGTTCAGCGGCATGAAGGACGCGTAGCCGGGATAGGTGTGCGCGTGGCCGGCGAACGTCGGCGGATAGTCGACGCCGTTGCCGCCGTTGATGTGCACCGCCACCGGAAGCCCGTGCGCCGCCGCCGCTTCCCAGATCGGCTCGAACATCGGTTTGCCGTACGGCTCGCGGGACTGCATCGGGACGCCGACCTGAACCAGCTTCGGATGCGCGGCGAGTCGCTCGATCTCGGCCACCGCGCCCCTGGGGTCTTCCGGGTTGACCCGGATGGTGCCGCGGAACCGATTCGTGGTGTCCGGCTCCAGCCACCGGTCGAGCAGCCAGTCGTTGACCGCAGCACAGATACGGCTGTTGAGCAGGTAGTCGGCAATGTTGCCACGGGTCAACGGGTTCAACACGGCGTAGTCGACCCCCGAATCGTCGAACAGATGCCGGGCCACGGTCTCGGGATCGGAGCCCGGGTATTTCTCGCCGTACAGGTCTTCGCGGTAGTTGCCGCCGGGCGCTTGGTACCACTGCTGTTCGACGTCGGGGATCGACCGCAGTCGATGAGCGGCGGGCAGGTACTTGCGAATTTCGGCGTTATAGCGGAAATGCGGTTGAACGTTCGCGTCGATGATCATGCGTTCAGATACACCTGCCCGTCGGTGACATCGACGGGATAGGTACGGACCCGCCGCTTCGGATCGGCGAGGTTCTGCCCGGTGGTGACGTCGAATTCCCAGTTGTGCCAAGGGCACCGAACGATCTGGCCTTCTCGCACCCGACGCAGACCGCCAGGTTCGTCGGGGGCCGATTCGTTGGTACCGCCAATCAGGCCCTCGCACAACGGAGCGCCCTCGTGGGAGCAGTAGTTGACGATCGCGTGCAGGGACCCGGCAACGTTGTACACCCCGACACCGAACTTTCCGACGTCGACAAGTTTCATCGCGCCCGGCGGTAGCTCGTCGAGCGGACACACGAATCGGCGTTCAGCCACGGTTCAATACTGTCCTTGTCACGGTAACCACGACAAGCCGTTGGGCTTCGTTGCTATTTATATTATGATAGCGAAATTCCCGACAGCCCGAAGGAGCGGCAATGACGCTGCGTACCGAACAGTCAGAGGTTGGGGATCAGCCCATCGTTCTCGACACCACCGGCGAAACCAGCCCCTACCCGTTCTTCGAGTACATGCGGCACACGGATCCGGTGTTTCGCGGAACGCTGATCGACAGTGACCTGCTGCCGCCGGAACTGAAACCCGCAGACGAGTGGGTGCTGTTCGATTACGACGGTGTCTTCCAGGGCTTCCGTGACGACAAGGTCTTCACCTCCGCCGAGTACGACAAGACGATCGGCCTGGTGATGGGCCACACCATCCTGGCGATGGGCGGCAAAGAGCATCACGACCACAGAAGCTTGGTGGCGAAGGCTTTCCGTGCCACCGCACTCCAGCGGTGGGAACCGTCGGTGATCGCGCCGGTCTGCGACCAGTTGATCGACGAGATCAAGCGCGACGGCCACGCGGATTTGGTGAAGGCTCTGACGTTCGAGTTTCCGACCCGGATCATCTCCGAACTACTCGGACTGCCCCGCGAAGATCTCGACTTGTTCCGGCGACTTTCCCTCGGCCTCATCTCGATACAGACCGACATCGAGGCAGGCTTGACCGCGGCCAGCGAGTTGCACGGCTACTTTCTCGATCAGGTCGAGCAGCGACGCAGGAAACCGACCAATGACATCATCGGCGACCTGTGCACCGCAGAGATCGACGGCGAGAGGCTCGACGACGAGGCGATCATCGCGTTCTTGCGCCTGCTGCTGCCTGCAGGCCTGGAGACCACCTACCGGTCTTCCGGCAACCTGCTCTACCTGCTGCTGACCCATCCCGAGCAGTTGGCGATGGTCCAGCAGGACCGGTCATTGATACCGCAGGCGATGGAGGAGGGCCTGCGAGTGGAGACCCCGCTGACCATGGTCATGCGGACGACGACCCAGGAAGTCGAAATCGGCGGCAAGACAATTCCCGCCAACGCCCAGGTCGACATGTGCATGGCATCGGCCAACCGCGACGAGAGCCGTTGGCCGGATGCCAACACATTCGACATCCACCGAAAGCGCCAAGCCCACATCGCGTTCGCCGGCGGCATCCACATGTGTCTGGGAATACACCTGGCGAGGCTGGAAACCCGGGTGATGCTGAACAGCCTGCTCGACCGGGTCGAGAACCTCACGCTCGCGCCCGATGACGAGACGCGAATCGTCGGCGTCACGTTCAGATCGCCCAACAGTCTGCCCGTCACCTTCACCCCGGTGTCGTGAAAAGCCGCGCCGCGATCCTGCACGACGTCGGCGGGCCGTGGTCTGTCGAGGAATTCGAACTCGATCCCCCGAAGGCCGGCGAGGTTCTGGTGAAGATGGCCGCCGCCGGGCTGTGCCACTCCGATGACCACATCCTCAAGGGCGACATGTCCGCGCCCAACGAGGTCATGCGCTCGATGGGGTTACCCACCATGTTCCCCACCATCGGTGGACATGAGGGGTCGGGCATCGTGCAGGAGGTCGGGCAGGGCGTAACGGAGTTCGCACCGGGCGACCACGTGGTGATGTCATTCGTCGCGGTCTGCGGTCAATGCCGTTGGTGTGCAACGGGAGCCGAATACATCTGCGACGCCGGCATCGGCACCATGATCCCAGGCATGCCCACCGACGGCACATTCCGCCACCACACCGCCGACGGCCGGGACCTGGGCCACCTCGCCAAGGTAGGGACCTTCGCCGAACACACGGTGGCATCGACGAATTCGCTGGTGAAGATCGAGCAACACCTTCCGTTGGCGCCGAGCGCGCTGCTGTCGTGTGCGATCCCGACCGGCTACGGCTCCGTCGCCAACCGCTCCAACATGCGCGCGGGCGACACCGTCGTGGTGATCGGCGTTGGCGGGATCGGCACGGCCGCCATACAGAGCGCCCGCATCAACGGAGCCGCGCAGATCATCGCCGTCGATCCCGTTGAGTTCAAACAGAAGTCGGCATTACAGTTCGGCGCGACGCACAGCGCAGCCTCGGCCGAAGAGGCGCTGGACCTGGTGCGGGGTCTGACGTACGGCGTGATGGCCGATGCCGTTGTGGTCTCACCGTCCCTGATGAGCCGCGAAGACGTCCGCGATGGGGTGGCCCTGACCCGCAAGGGCGGCACCTGCGTGCTCACCGGGATGACGTCGCAGCTGACCCAGTCGGTCAAGATCAACTTGCAGGAATTCATCCTGATGAACAAGACGCTGGCAGGCACCATCTTCGGTTCATGCAATCCGAAGGCCGACATCGACCGACTGGCCAGGCTCTACCAGACCGGCCAGCTGATGCTCGACGAGATGATCACCAGACGTTACCGTCTCGACGACATCAACGATGCCTACACCGACTTGCTCAACGGCGAGATCGTCCGCGGCATCATCGATTTCGGGGTGACATAGAACTGCGCTCCCCCGCTTTGGTTCTCGTTCACGGCGGTCAGCACTCGGGCGACTGCTGGGATCTCACCATCGACGAACTGCGCCGTCTGGCCCCGGAATTGCCTGTGCTGGCCATCGACATGCCCGGCCATGGCGCGACACCCGGAGATCTGACCACGGTCACCATCGCCGACTGCGTGCGGTCGGCGGTCAGCCAGATCGAGGACGCCGGACTGCACGAGGTGATCATGGTCGGCCATTCACTCGCCGGGCTGACCGTGCCTGGCGTCGTCGCCACATTGGGGAGCGCCCGGGTGCGCGAGATGGTCTTGGCGGCGTCCTGCCTGCCCCTGCAGGGCACGGCGATCGTCGACACGCTCGTCGGTCCACTGGCCTGGTACGTCCGTCGCGCGGTCCAGCTCCGGAAGCCGCCCGCGACAATGCCGAATGTGCTGAGCGCGTTGATCTTCTGTAATGGCATGACCCGTGCGCAACGCCGTTTCACTATGTCGCGGATCCATGCTGAGGCCGTGACGCTCATCTCCGAGCCGGTCGATCGCAACGATCTGCCGAGCGACGTTCCACGGACCTGGATCCTGACCCTGCGTGATCATGCGCTGTTCCGGCGCACCCAGTTGCGCAGCATCGCCGCGCTGGGCGGCGTGCAGACGCTGATCCCCGTCGACACCGGCCACGACCTGATGATCAGCGAGCCCCGGCTGCTGGCCGAGATCCTGATCGAGCGCTGCCGACTACGAGCCTGAAATCACTTGTATCACTTCGGTTTCGCCTGTGGATAACCTTCTGCGGATGTCAGACCCACTAGTTACTATTCGAACATGGGTTCTAGTAGTCGTGAGGAGATCGTCGAGGTGTTCGACGGGCTCGGTGCCGGCTTCAAGCGCGCCCTTGATCTGACGTTCGACGTGCTCACCACGCCGGAACGGTTGGCCGTTCTGGAGAACTGCGAAGAGATGCGCCGCCTGTTGTCCGCCGTTGAGCATCCGTTGCTCAACCAGCTCAGCGAACAGGCCGATGCCACCGAGTTGGGCGGGAAGCTGGCCGCGGCACTCGCCAACCGTCTGCGCATCAGCCGCACCGAGGCGTCGCGCCGCATCCACGAGGCCGCCGACTTGGGCCAGCGGCGGGCACTTAACGGCGAGCCGCTGCAGCCGACGCTGCCTGCGACCGCCGCCGCACAACGCAACGGTGAGATCGGTGCCGGTCATGTCGCGGTGATCCGCAGCTTCTGGCACCGGCTGCCTGACTTCGTCGACCTCGAGACCCGCCACAAAGCCGAAGCCCAGCTAGCTCGCCTCGCCGGCGAGCATCGCCCCGATGAGTTGGCCAAGTTGGCGGACAAACTCACCGACTGCCTCAACCCCGACGGCGACTTTACCGACATCGACCGCGCCAAACGGCGCGGCATCACCATCGGCAAACAGGATCTCGACGGGATGTCGCCCATCAGTGGTCATCTCACGCCGGAGGCGCGCGCGACCATCGACGCCGTCCTCGCCAAACTAGCGGCCCCAGGCATGTGCAACTCCTCAGATCTCGAGCCGTGCGTCAGCGGCACCCCGTCACAGGCCGCCATCGACAACGACACCCGCACCACCGCACAACGCAACCACGACGCACTACACGCCGCCGCCCGCGCCCTGCTCGCATCCGGTGACCTCGGTCAGCACAACGGCCTGCCCGCCTGCATCGTCATCACCACCACATTGCAAGAGCTCGAGGCCGGCTGCGGAAAAGCGCTGACCGGCGGCGGCACGTTGCTGCCGATGAGCGACGTGATCCGGCTGGCCTCACACGCCCATCACTACCTGGCAATCTTCGACAAAGGCAAAGCGCTGGCGCTGTACCACACCAAACGGTTGGCCTCACCAGCGCAGCGAATTGTGCTCTACGCCACGGATCGCGGGTGTTCGTTCCCCAACTGCGACGTCCCCGGCTACCTCTGCGAAGTCCACCACGTCAAACCCTGGGCCAGGACTCACACGACCGACATCAACGACCTCACCTTGGCCTGCGGCCCCAACCACAAACTCGCCGAACAAGGCTGGATCACCCGCAAGAACAGCCGAGGCGACACCGAATGGATCCCGCCACCGCATCTCGACCGCGATCAACCTCGCGTCAACACGTACCATCATCCCGAAAAGCTATTGCGGACAGACGAAGACGACGATTGGGCTTAACCGGCTCCGCGCAGCGCGTAGCGAACCGGCAGGTGTTTGAGTCCTCCGACGAACGTCGTGGCTACGTGTTGCGGATCACCGCTCAACTCAATGGATTTCAGCCTGGGTACGAGTTCGGCGAAGAAGCTGCTGACCTCCATGCGGGCCAGCGCGGCGCCGAGACAGAAGTGCACGCCGTAGCCGAACGCCAGGTGCTTGTTTGGGTCACGGCTTATGTCGAAGCGGAACGGGTCGGTGAAGACGTCTTCGTCCCGGTTGGCTGACACGTAGGACAACAGCAGCGACTCCCCTGCCGCGATCGGTACCCCACGCACCGTGGTGTCCTCGGCGGCGGTCCGCATGAATTCCTTGACCGGCGTGGCCCAGCGGATCATCTCTTCGGTCGCCAGCGGCATGAGATCGAGATCGTCGCGCAGCCGATCGAGTTGGTCTGGGTTCTCGATCAGACCATGCAGGCCACCGGAAATGGTCGCACTGGTGGTGTCGTGGCCGGCGGTGGCGATGATCAGGTAGTAGGACACCGTATCGATATCGGACAGTGGCTCACCATCGATGCGGGCGTTAGCGATCGCCGACGCCAGGTCTTCGGTCGGGTGTTCGCGACGCGCCGCGGTGACACCGTTGAAGTAGCCGAACATGTCGAGCAGAGCCGGGAGTTGGTCTTCGTTGGAGCTGCCGCGCTTGAACTCGCTGTCGTCGCTGCCGAACAACTCCTGGGTGAGCTTGAGCATCCGTTGGAAGTCCGATTCGGGGATGCCCAGCAGCGACATGATCACGAACAGCGGGTAATTGACCGCGACCTCTTGGACGAAATCGCATTCGGGACCGACCGCCAGCATCTTGTCGACGTAGGTCTTGGCCAACTCGTCGACGCGCAGCTTCAAAGCTCGCATCGCCTTGGGCCGGAACCAGTCCGCGCCGATCGCCCGCACCACCCGGTGTTGCGGGTCGTCCAAGTGGATCAGGGTGCGCACTCCCGCGGCGGCCTGCAACTCGTCACCCTCCGCGGTCGTCAGGACCGGACGCGGCCAGTTGGTGAACAGAGCATTGTTGCGTTCGATGTCCATGACGTCCGCATGTTTGGTGATCGCCCAGAACGGCCGGTAGTCCGGCACCTCGACCCAGGACACCGGAGCGTTGGCACGCAGATGAGCCAGTGCCGCATGCAGTTTCGGCTCGTCGGCATACGCCTGCGGGTCGGCGAGGACCTTGGCGGCGTCATCCATCGTGGGTGTGCTCATGGGCAGCTCCTCATCGACGTAACTCCTGCAGCACCGCGGCGACGGTGGTTGCGGGAAGAGTGCGGGGAAAAGCAGGCATCACCCGGTCGATGACGCCATCGCAGCGGTCGGCGATCGCGGCCGCGAGCTTGTCGGTCGTGGCGACCACCGCGAAGGCGTGCAGGATGTCGTCGTCGACCAAGGTCGCCATCGCATCCCATTCGCCTTGCAGCGACAGCCGATGCAGCTCATCCGCCACCTCTCCCCAGCCGTGCAGCTCGAGGACTTTGCGGTAGGCCGGCGTAGACCCGTAGAACGCGATCTGCTTGCGGACACCCGCTGCGCCGAGCCGTAATTCGGCGTCGTCGTCACCGGTCACGACGAATACCGGACACGCCACCTGCAACGCCGACCGATCGCGCCCGGCGCGCTGCATGCCGCGCTGCATCGCGGGAATGGTGACCTCGTGCAGATATCGCCGCGTCGTGAAGGCGTGGGCCCACAGACCGTCGGCGACCTCGCCGCACATCTCGGTCATCGCCTCGCCGACAGCCGCGATGAATATCCTCGGCGCCGGAAACGGTTGCGGCTCAGGGGTGAACATCGGCGTCATCAACTTGTGGGTGTAGAACTCGCCCTCGAAACGTAGCCGGCTGCCGTCCTTCCAAGACGACCAGATCGCCTGCAGCGCAAGGACGAACTCCCGCATCCTGGCTACCGGATGACTCCACGGCATGCTGAACCGTTTCTCGATGTGCGGCTTGATCTGGGTGCCCAGACCCAGGATGAAGCGGCCCTGCGAGTAGCTCTGCAGATCCCAGGCAGTGTTGGCCACGGTCATCGGATTGCGGGCGAACGCCACCGCGATGCTGGTTCCGATGTCGAGCCGCGAGGTGTGTTCGGCGGCAAGCAGCAACGGCAGAAACGGATCATGGTTGATCTCGCCGGTCCAGCACGCGTCGTAGCCCTGCAACTCGAGTTCTTTCGCCAATTCCGGCACGCGGGCGAGGTCGGCGAAGACGCCGCCGTCGACCTTCAGACCGCGCGCGTCAGGCGTCATACTCGTGAAGTTACAGTAAGCGATTCGATAGGGTCAATGATGGCCGTGGACGTCGCGGCAAAAGCCCTGCGGCACAGCGGATTCGTCACGACTTTCGCACCGCGAGCCGGGCGTTGTCCCACGTCAGGATTCGTTCGTCCGGCACAAAACGCAGAAATACCTGCTCGGCGTAGTACGCCTGCGCGGCCGCCGGCAGGTCACCGGCAGGTGGGCGAAACGACGCATATTTGGCGTTGACGGCGGCCTCGATACGGGCCTTGGCGTCGGCATCCTCAACGGTGTCGACCCGTCCGGTGAAATGGACGCCACGCAACTCCAGATACGGCTCCCCCGACTCGATGAGGAACGAAGCCCGCGGATCGTGCCGGACGCGCGCAATTTTCTTGGTGCCGGCCGGGGTCATCAGCGCGATCGCATGGCCATCGACGACGAACCACACCGGAAGCGCAATCGGCACACCGTCGCGACGAAGGGTGGTCAGAATTCCGGTGTGCGCCGATTCCACGGCTTTCCAGGCCTCTTCCCTCGTCAGTCGGATGCCCATCGTCGCGCTCCCTCGCCGTGTCGCTGGGCGACCGCTGGCCGTCCTTCTCTCGCAGACGCTACAGTAAGCACTTCAGTAGGTGCCGGCCGACGAGTAAGGACGTGCCCGTGACGAAGCCTCCCGATTGGCAGGAGACGCTCGACGATCTCGATCGTCGCCGCCAGCGCACATGGGCGATGGGCGGTCCGGAGCGACTGGCCAAGCACCACGACAAGGGCAAGCTCGATGCACGGGCGCGCATCGAGTACCTGCTGGATCCGGGTACGTTTCGCGAAATCGGCACGCTGGTCGGCGGCGAGACGGCCGCCGCTGACGGCATCATCGTCGGGTCCGGTTTGATCAACGGTTCACCTGTGATGCTCGGCGCCGAAGACTTCACCACGTTGGCCGGCAGTATCGGGCCGGGCGGAAACTCCAAGCGGTACCGCATCGCCGAACTGGCATTGCGCGACAAGATCCCGTTGGTGATGTTGCTCGAAGGCGCTGGCTTTCGTCCGGGCGGTGGGCATTACGGACGCTCCCCGACCGATCTGCTGGCACAGGCACAGTGCTCGGGCAAGGTGCCGACCGTCGCTGCAGTACTCGGACCGTCGGCCGGACACGGCGCATTGGTGGCCCCGGTGTGCGACTTCCGCATCATGAGCGAGCAGGGTGCCATCTTCACCGCCGGGCCACCCGTGGTCAAAGAATCGACCGGAGAAGACATCTCGAAGGAAGACCTCGGCGGACCCGGTGTCGCGTTGCCCAGCGGCGTGATCCACAACGTAGCCGAGGACGACGAAGCGGTGCTCGACGACATCCGCCGCTACCTGTCCTATTTCCCATCCAGCGCTTGGTCTTACCCGTCGCCGTCAGTCGACGACGAGACGACGGCGCCGCGGCAGCTGCCCGAGTTGATCGACCTCGTCTCCCGCGACAACCGCCGGGTCTACGACATGCGCGCGGTGCTCGACGCCATCTTCGACCGCCCCGACTGGTTCGAGGTTCAGCCGCGGTTCGGCAAGGCGATCATCTGTGCACTGGCTCATCTCGGCGGTCATCCGGTCGCGGTGGTGGCCAATCAGCCCAAGGTGTTGGCCGGCTCCATCGACGCCGATGCCGCAGACAAGGCAGCGCACTTCATCATGGTCGCCGACTCCTTCCACCTGCCCATCGTGTTCCTCGCCGACAACCCAGGCATGTTGCCCGGCAGTCGCTCTGAGCGAACCGGCGTACTGCGTGCGGGTGCGCGGATGTTCGCCGCGCAGACGGCTGCCAGCACCGTGAAGCTGCACGTGACGCTGCGCAAGGCATACGGTTTCGGCTCGATGGTGATGTCGCTGTTGAGTTTTGACAATCAGGGCGCAACCTTCGCGTACCCGGGCGCGACGATGGGCGCGATGAGCGCCGCGGCGTTGAGCAAGGCATCGCATGCCGGCGAGGACCTCACCGCCAAACTGCGCGATGCCGAGCTGCAGGCGTCGTATCGGTCTGCCGAATCCATGGGTTTCGACGAGCTCATCGATCCCCGCGAAACACGTGACGCGCTGATGGCCGCCCTTCGGCGAGGACTGTCAAGCCGCCAGGCCGCTGCCGAGCCGGTGGCCCGGACCGTCATCATGCCGTGAACAAGGCTCAGAAGACGTAGTTTTCGCCGCTAGCGCGTACCGTCACGTCGCTGATGCTGATTCCCCAGGGTTGATCGATCACGTGAACCACCGCGTCGGCCAGGTCGTCGGGAGTGATCAGCCAGTACGCGACCGAGTCCACGTCCAACTGCTCGGGCCGAAGCGCGCCGCTCTGCAGTTTGCCAACGTTCTCGGCGAACTGGCCGGCCTTCTGACCGGTGATACCGATGATCGCCGCCTCGTTGACGACCCCGCCGGCGAGATGGGTTCCCAGGACGCCGGTCGGCCTGACCGTGGTCACCTTGATCCTGCCTTGGGCCTCGACCCGTAACGAATTCGACAGCGCATCGACAGCGGCCTTGGTCGCGCTGTAGACGCCGGAGCCTTCGGTCCCGGTGCTGCCGTAGATGGACGAGATGTTGACCACCTGGCCCCGGCCCTGCTCGATCATCGTGTCGTAGACAGCCGAGATGCCGTTCACGACGCCTTTGATGTTGATATCGATTGCCTTGTGCCATTTCTGCCATGCGCGCTCGTGGTCGGCGAAGAACGCCAGCGGCATGACGCCGGCGTTGTTCACGATCACGTCGATGCGACCGTAGGTGTCGACGGCGTGCTGGGCCGCGGCCTGCACCTGGGTCATGTCGGTCACGTCGGCAACGTGAGTGGTCCCGTCGTGGCCGGCCGCCCTGATGCCGTCGAAAACTGCAGTCAAATCTTCGACGCTGACGTCCACGCCGACGACCTTTGCGCCACCGGCAGCACACTTCTCCGATATCAGCTTGCCGAAGCCGCTGGCGGCGCCCGTCACGATAATCACCTTGTCGTGCAGATACTTCGACACGTCGTTCCTATCTGGTCGCTCGGTAAGCCTCGATGATCGGCTCGAGTTCGTCAGGAGTAGCGCCGTGCATGATCACCGCGTCGGCGCCGTAGTCGAATTCTTTGCCGATCCGGTCCACGCATTGTCGCGCCGACCCCGTCGCCGACGGCTCGAGCCATTCGTCCGGGATGAGCGTCGCGATGTGCTCGATCTGCTCCGGGGTGGCTTTGTGATCGATCCCACCGGTGACCGACGTGACCACCGAGTCTTCCCGAAAGCGTTGCAGTACTGCCGGATCCCAGTTGTTGGTTCGCACCAGAAGGTCGCCGTAGCCCTGGAGATATGTGGCCAGCCGCGCCACGGTCTTCTTCAGCCGCAGTTGTTCGGGCAAGTGGTCGCCGACCGTGGCGAAACATGACCACACGCGGACGCTGTCGGGGTCGCGGCCCGCTTTCTCGGCGGCGGACTTGACGGCTTTGACGCAGCCTTGCAACGTCTCCGGGGTGAAGTAGGTGTGCAAGATGACGTCGTCGAAGGCTCGGCCGCCCAGTGCGAGCGTGTTGGGCCCGAACGCCACCAGCGCCAGTCGAATGTCTTCGTTGAAGTCCGGGTCGAGAAAGAGGATGGGGTACTTGCCCATTGGGCCGTCGTGGTTGAAGATCACCTCGCCGTGCCAGAGACGCCGCATGACCTGGGCCCAGTCTTCCATCTGCGCGGTTGTCACCGCGGGGATGCCGAAGGCGCCGTAGATCGCGGCGATCCCGCGGCCGATGCCAAGGGTGAACCGGCCGCCGGAAAGCCGGTGCATGGTGGTCGCCCAGGAACCGGTGATCAAGGGGTGCCGGGTGTTGTGGTTCGTTGCGGCCGTGGCGATCTGCATGCGGTCGGTGACCGCGCATGCGGCACCCACAAGCGACGACGCCTCTTTGACGTTCCAGCGTTCGGAGATGAACGCGGTACCGAAGCCCAACTCCTCGCCGCGACGGGCCTCATCCATCAACGTGGCCGGGCCTTCGCCGCCGGCCCCGGCCAACAGGTAGTAACCCAATTCGGGAAGCGTGTTGGTCAACTCCAAACTCCTTGCTTATAGCCGCAGTTCCAGACCTCGGTGATTTTGCCGGCGACGACGCGAAACACCTCGATACTGGCGATATCTGTTTTGCCGCCGCCGGCGGTGATGGTCGAGTCGTAGACGATCGCGACGTGCTCGCCATCATCGCCCCCGATGACGATGTTCAGGTCGAAGTGCAACGAGTCGACCAGTGCCCACATATCCGCTACCCGCTGGACTGCCTGTGCGTGAGTCAACGTGTGCATCTCCCCGACCTCGTGCCGAATGACGGTGTCGGCGAGCAACTCCCCGGCCAGGTCGATGTTGTATTCGTTCCAGACTACGAGGTTGTACAGCTCCACCACCTCGCGCGCCGTCCGGGTGGCGCCCATCAGGCGGGCGCCGCGTTGTCGGCCACCTTGCGCAGGAATTGCTCCGTCTCCCGGTACACCTTCCGGGAGAAGATGTGACCGACGTGGCCGCCGTCATACCAATACAATTGGCCACCCCAGCGCTCGTGAAGCTGGATCGCGGGATCGCGCATCGCCATCCGGTCGTGCCACGCGCCGACGATCAACCGCCGATGCGGCGGCGGCGCGGGATCGGCAGCCAACGGATCAATCACCGACGTGAGTTTGGAGACCACCGGCGATCCCAACAATTCTTGGAATGCGGTCCGCGACGAACCCCAGCGGCCCAGGTGCTGCGCGATCATCCCGTTCAATCCCAGGATCGGGGTGTACAGGCCGACCGCGTCGACCTCCCGCTCCAGATGCGACACCAACGTCGCCACCGGGGTGCCCATCGAAATACCGGCCACCACAACGGTGCTGGCGTGCGGTCGCACCCACCGGGCAACGGCCCGCACCTCGGACACCGCGCGCATCATGCCGGCGACGTTGCCCAGCGGATCCATGTCCGGATAGGCCGGCCACTCGCGCCGTCGGCAGCCGTGGCCGGGCTGCACCGGCATCGCGACGTTGTAGCCGAGCTGATGATGGATGCGCCGGATCCGCGACAGCACCAAGTCTTCGGTGCCGCCCTGACCCGCGCCGTGCACCCAGACCAGCCAGGGCCTCGGCCCGTCGCGGTGCCGGCACACGTGCACGACCGCCCTTGCCGGTCCGCCGAAGCCTTCCACCGCCAGGGATTTCGGCAACGCCGGATCATGCTCGAACGTCACTCGTTCATACGCCAGACCGCCGATGCGCCTGGGCTGCGTCGCCTTCACCCGCAACGGCTGGGGATCTGCATGCGCATCGTCGATGCCCAACGCCGACAACTCGTCGGCCGCGTCGGCGCACGCATCGGGTGCGCGCACCACCTCCGGCGCATCGCCGATCAACGAAAAGCCCGCCAGCACAAGCTCGTCCAGCATGACCTCGCCGAACTGGCGCACCCCCCGCGGCGATACCGGGGCCCACCCCGTCGACTCGTTGAGGCCGGCAAGCGTGCGTGGCAGCACCAGGCCCAACTCACGGCTGATATCGACGCCACGGTGTGCCCACGACATGCCCGTCACCTTAACCCCGCTACGCCAGCTTGAATCCGGTGTAGCCGTCGGCCGCGATCTCGTCGCAGCGACGTCGGTACTCCGGGATGCCCCCGACATAGCCCATGTACATCCGCTTCTTCCCGGGCACATTGCCGCCGTTGTACCAAGAGTTGCAGGACGGGTGCACCAGCACAGTCGGGGCGACAAGCGCGGTGGTGTGGTCTATCCACTCCTGCTGCGCGGAGGTCAGCGCCTCGATGGTGCGAATTCCGTTGGCGCGCAAGTATGCGATGCAGTCGCCGATCCACTCCACGTGCTGCTCGAGTGCGGCCACGAAGTTGGTGGCGGCGGCCGGGCTGCCCGGTCCCTGCACCGTGAACAGGTTCGGAAAGCCGGCGACCGCCAAGCCGAGATAGGACAGCGGGCCCTCGGTGGCCCAGAAGTCACCGAGTGACATGCCGTCGCGGCCGCGGACGTCGATACGACTCAGCGCGCCGGTCATCGCATCGAACCCGGTGGCGTAGACGATGACGTCGAGGTCGAAGAAACGCTGTTCGGTGCTGATGCCGGTAGGCGTCACCTCGCGGATCGGGCTCCCGCGCAGGTCGACAAGCGTCACGTTGTCGCGGTTGAACGTCTCGTAGTAGCCCTGATCGATGATCGGCCGCTTGCACGCGAAGGGATGGACCGGCACCAGGGAGGCCGCGGTCTGGGGATCCTTGACGATGCGGGCCACCGCCTCGCCGTAGAGTTTCGCCGCCATCCGGTTGGCGTCGATGTCGAAGAAGATGTCGCCCCAATTCAGTGCACCCATCACGCCGTTGTCCTCGATGGCGCGCAACTGTTCTTCACGGGACGCCGACTTCAGCGGCGGCCTGCCGAGCATCTCGAGTAGCACCGAGAAAGCGCTCAGCCGGGCGGCGCCGATCGGGTGCGCTCGTTGGGTGGCCCGGATTTCGCCGTAGTGGGCTTTCATCTCATCGAGCTCTCCGGGCTCGAACCGGTGTACCCGCCACGGCAGGGTGTAGGTCGGTGATCGCTGAAATACGCAGAGCTGCCCGGCCTCCCGAGCTACCACGGGGATCAGCTGAACACCGGTCGAGCCGGTGCCGATGACACCGACCCTCTTACCGTCGAACTCGAAGCCTTCCTTCGGCCAGCGACTGGTGAACAGCGACGTGCCAGAGAACGTGGCCATCCCAGGGATGTCGGGATCCAGCGGCGCCGAGAGGATGCCGGAGGCGGCGATCACGAACGGTGCCACAAATGATTCGCCTGTCTCGGTCTGTAGCAGCCACTCAGCGGCTTCCTCGTCGAAGACCATCGCGACAACCTTGGTGTTGAACTGGATATCGCGGCGAAGATCCAGCCGGTCGGCGACGAAGTTGAGATAGGCCTCGATCTCGGGCTGGGCCGGCATCGACTCCGTCCACACCCACTCCTGCTGAATCTCGTCGGAGAAGCTGTAGGAGTACTCGATGCTTTCGATGTCGCATCGCGCACCGGGATAACGGTTGTACAACCAAGTGCCGCCCACGTTTTCGGCCATTTCCAGCACGCGGGCCCGAATCCCGAGCTGACGGAGCCGATGCAGCGTGTACAAGCCGGAGAAGCCGGCGCCGATCACCAGCGCGTCAAAGCGCTGACCGCCGTCACGCATCGGCGTTGCTGATCTGCTGAATGGTCCGGGTGAGATGCAGTGTCTTGATTCGCCAGGTGTCGTCCTGCTTCTCGTAGGTCTCGTGGTAGTGACCCGCGCCGTGCAACTCATTGCCGTTGCCGAAGATGATCCAGTCTTCCATCGCCCAAATACCGGTGGCGGTGACTGGCGACGTGAGGGTGATCTCCGGGGTGTGGCAGTGGTGCATGGTGGCTGCATTCTCCAGACTGGCCAGCACCATTGGGACGAAAGTGTCGACGCCCTCGACCGGCGGGGCGGTCATCGGATCGGCGCCGCCGGTGGATACCGCCATATCGAGCAAAACCACCACGTCGGCGGTGAACACACTGCGCCAACCGTCGGCGTCCTTCGCGTCGAGAAAGCGGCAATAGCGTGCTTTCAACTGCCGGATCGCTTCGAACTCGTCGGCCACTCTGCAACGCCTCCCTCAACCTGGAATGCATACTGTAACGTATTTAGTATCGCCGCCACGAGTGCTTGAGGAGCCGGTGTGAAAGTCCCGTTCACCTGGAAAGTCACTGGTTGGTTCATGGTCGGCTGGTCGCCGGAATTCCCGGTCGGCGAGGTCCGGCCGTTGCACTATTTCGGCGAGGATCTGGTCGCCTACCGCGACGAAGACGGCGAGCTGCACGTCATGGAGGCGCACTGCAAACACCTCGGCGCCCATATCGGCCACGGCGGCATCGTCGTCGGCGACTGCGTCCAATGCCCCTTCCACGGGTGGCGCTGGGGGCCGGATGGCACCAATCGATATATCCCTTATCAGCCGGACCGCCCCAACCGCGGACTACGGCTGCGGGTATTTCCGGTTCGGGAGCAGTACGACTGCGTGTTCATCTGGCATCAACCGGACGGGAAGGATCCGCAGTGGGAGATGCCGGACATCTTCCGCCAGTTCTCACAATTCGAGACCGATCCGGCAGCCTACTACCGCGCCTATCCGGAGTTCTCTCGGCGCGCCGAGCGCGAACCGGTGCATCCGCAGATCGTCGCCGAAAATGCTCCCGACAGTGCACATTTCGAATACGTTCACCACGCCACGGTGACACCCCGGGTGCTGGACTGGAAGATCGTGGACCAAGAGTGGCAATTCGTCGCCGGTTGGCCGGACGCACGCAGCGACAACCCCGACGATCTCGCGTTGCGGTTCCACAGCCACTTGTTCGGTCTCGGCGGAGCAATAAGCGTTTTCGAAGGCGCGCAGAATCACCGGCTGATCTTCACCTGTACGCCGGTCGACGACGAGTGTTCCGACCTGTTCTACTCCATCTGGTGGCCTCGCCTCCCGGACGATGACGCCGATGTGCCGCATGGCAAGCTGCGCGAGGTCATCGAAAAGCAGTTCCTGTCCACGGTCTTCGACGATCTGCAGATCTGGCGCTACCAGAAGTATGTGGAGCATCCGGCGCTGTCCAAGACCGACGCGAAAGGGTATATGGCACTACGTAAGTGGGCGCAGCAGTTCTACGAAGTGCCCGCGTGAAGCCGTCGCTCGCCGATCTCGTAGCTCCCGCGCATACCGCGATCGTCACCCAGGAATGCCAAGGCGCGGTGATCGGGCCGGACGCCGGGCTGGCGATGCTCGCCGACGAAGCCCGCCGCGTCGCACTGCCCAACATCACCACGCTGTTGCCCGTGGCCAGGGCGTCGGGCGTGCAGGTGGTGCACTGCGTGGTGCAGCGGCGGCCCGACGGGCTCGGCTCCAATCACAATGCCAAGATCTTCTCCATCGGCCGCGGCGAAGTGAACATCGTTCCGAGTACGCCAGGAGCAGCGGTTCTCCCTGAATTAGGCCCTGAACCAACGGATCTCGTTCTCGCACGATGGCACGGTGTGGGCCCGATGGGTGGCACCGATCTGGACGCGGTGCTGCGCAACCTCGGGGTGTCGACCATCGTGGTGGTCGGTGTTTCGTTGAACATCGCGATCCCCAACGTCGTCATGGATGCGGTCAACGCCGGCTATCGCGTCGTCGTGCCGCGCGACGCTGTTGCGGGAATTCCCGCCGAGTACGGCACCGCGGTCATCGACAACACGTTGTCGCTGCTGGCCACTATCACCTCCACCGACGAGCTGATCCAGACGTGGGGCCGGCCTGATAAGAAGACTTCGTGACCGACGCCACGAACACCGCGCCCACCACCCGGGGCGGATTCCCCGAAGTCAGGCCTGTCGAAGACGCCCCGCCCGAACTGGGCCGCTTCGTCGGCGCGCTGCATCGCCTGCAGGATCTGACCGTCTCAACTCGCCCAGACAGCGAGTTGTGGGCTGCGGCGGCCGAGCACGTGGAAAACGCGTGCGCCCTGCTGGACGGTCATCAGGTCTCAGAAGTCGACGTGGTGGCTGGCCGGGTCCTCAGCCTGCCCGGGCTGGGTCATCCGCTGCTGCCGCCGTGGACCCTGACAAGCGCCGGGCCTGACGGTGTCACGATGGCTGGGCACTTCACGCAATCCCACGTCGGCGGAAACCAGGCCGTGCACGGCGGCATGATCCCGCTGTTGTACGACTGGCTGTTCGGGATGGTGGTGACGTCCGCCGAGATTCGCCCGACCCGCACTGCATACCTGCACGTCGACTACCGCAAGATCACCCCCATCGACGAACCTCTGACAGCGCAGGGCCACATCTCCACAATCGACGGTAGGAAAGCTTTCATCACCGCTACCATGACTGCGGCCGACGGCGCCGTGCTCACTGAGGCCAACGGCCTGATGGTTCGCTTACTTCCGCACCAGCCGTGAGAGGCGCAATGTCCGACATAGCAACGCAATTCACCGTTCCCGACGTCATCGCTGCTGTCGCGGCAGCGATTCCGGACCGCGAGCTGATCATTCAGGGCGAACGGCGCTTCAGCTACGGGGATGTCATCGCGCGGTCCCGCCGTCTTGCCGCATATCTGCACTCGCGCGGATTGGGTTGCTACACCGAACGATCGGACCTCGACGGCCATGAGGCCGGACAAGATCTCATCGGCCTGTACGCCTACAACGGCAACGAGTTCGTTGAGGGACTGCTCGGCGCATTCGGCGCACGGGTGGCCCCGTTCAACGTCAACTTCCGCTACGTGAAGGCCGAATTGCAGTATCTGCTGGCCGACTCTGGTGCCACCGCGCTGCTCTACCACGCCGCGTTCGCACCGCGGGTAGCCGAGGTGTTGCCAGATCTGCCGCAGCTGCGGGTGCTGATCCAGATCGCCGACGATTCGAGCAACGCATTACTCGATGGCGCCGTGGACTACGAGACCATCATCGGCTCGGATTCACCAGAGCCCGCACTGCAGCACTCCCCCGACGACTTGTACGTCCTCTACACCGGCGGCACCACCGGAATGCCGAAAGGTGTGCTGTGGCGGCAGCACGACATCTTCATGACGTCCTTCGGCGGCCGGAATCTGATGACCGGCGAACCCACCGCCTCGCTCGACGAGATCGTGACACGGGTGGCCGCCAACCCCGGTAGCAAGCTGATGATCCTGCCGCCGCTCATTCACGGTGCTGCGCAGTGGAGCGTGATGACCGCGATCACGACCGGGCAGACAGTCGTATTCCCTTCCGTCGTCGACCATTTGGACGCTGACGACGTCGTCCGCACCATCGAGCGGGAGAAGGTGATGAGCGTGACAGTGGTCGGCGACGCGATGGCGCGGCCATTGGTCGCCGCGATCGAGAAGGGCATCGCCGATGTGTCCTCGCTGGCCGTGGTGGCCAACGGCGGCGCACTGCTGACCCCGTTCGTCAAGCAGCGCCTAATCGACGTTCTGCCGAACGCGATCGTCGTCGACGGCGTCGGATCCTCGGAGACCGGCGCACAGATGCATCACATGTCCACGGCGGCAACGGTATCGACGGGAACCTTCAACGCCGGACCCGACACTTTCGTCGCCGCAGAAGATCGCGGATCGATCCTCGAGCCAGGTCATGACGGCATGGGCTGGTTGGCTCAACGCGGCTACGTCCCGCTCGGTTACAAGGGCGACGCCGCCAAGACGGCGGCCACCTTCCCGGTGATCGGCGGTGTGCGATACGCGGTGCCCGGCGACCGGGCGCGCCACCGCGCCGACGGCTGCGTCGAACTGCTGGGCCGCGATTCGGTGACGATCAACTCCGGCGGCGAGAAGATCTTCGTCGAGGAAGTCGAGACCGCCATCGCATCGCACCCGGCCGTGATCGATGTTGTCGTCACCGGACGGCCCAGCGAACGGTGGGGCCAGGAAGTCGTCGCCGTCGTCGCGCTCGCCGAACAGGCGCATGCCGATGCCGCCGAGTTGATCGACCACGCCGCGCTGACACTGGCCCGCTACAAACTTCCGAAGGCGGTCGTCTTCCGCGCGGCCATCGAACGCAGCCCCGCGGGCAAGGCCGACTACCGCTGGGCGCGCGACCAAGCGGTCAGCGAATAGGAGCCATTGGGAAGATCCGCGACTGAGTTGCGTTCTATAGCCCGAGGACACATCCACAGGAGAGGCACCCCCCGATGACCGCAGATTTACCCGAACAGGCCCTTGAACTGCGTTCGCTGGTGACGTCGCAGGGCATGCTCAAGCTCTCGCTGCACGACGTCCCCGTTCCCTCCCCGGCCGCCAATGAGGTGGTTGTCCGCGTCGAGGCCTCACCGATCAACCCGTCAGACTTGGGCGTCCTCACCGCCGGCGCCGACCTGTCCGCCGCGACGGTTGCCGGCACCGCGGAGCACCCGGTCGTCACCGCGCCGCTGCGCGACGGTGCTGTGAAGGCGCTTTCGGCGCGCGTCGACAAGCCGCTTCCCGTGGGTAATGAAGGTGCTGGCACCGTCGTGGCCGCCGGGTCATCACCTGCAGCGCAGGCCCTTCTCGGCTCGACAGTGGGCGTCGCCGGTGGCGGTATGTACGCGCAGTACCGGGCAATTGACGCATCCGCGTGCCTGGTGTTGCCTGACGGAGCGACGCCAAAGGACGGTGCCTCGTCCTTCGTCAATCCGCTGACTGCGCTCGGAATGCTGGAAACCATGCGCCGCGAAGGCCACTCAGCACTGGTGCACACCGCCGCGGCCTCGAATCTCGGTCAGATGCTCGTCAAGCTCTGCATCGCCGACGGAGTGCCGCTGGTCAACATCATCCGCAAGACCGAGCAGGAAGAATTGCTGAGATCGCTTGGCGCCGAGCACGTCTGCAATTCATCGTCGCCGACTTTCCGGGCGGACCTTGTCGACGCTCTCACGGCGACATCGGCGACGATCGGCTTCGACGCCACCGGTGGTGGGACGCTCGCAAGTCAGATCCTCAGCGGCATGGAGCAAGCCGCGAATGCGACCGCCACGGAATACTCCCGCTACGGTTCGGCCGTGCACAAGCAGGTCTACATCTACGGCGGGCTCGACACCGGCCCGACGACGCTCACCCGGAACTTCGGGATGGCGTGGGGTCTCGGCGGTTGGCTGCTGACGCCTTTCCTACAAAGCATTGGGGCAGAAGGCTTTGCCAGACTCCGGGCCAGGGTGGCCGCGGAGCTCACCACGACATTTGCGAGCGCCTACACCCAGGAAGTGTCACTCGCCGGCATGTTGCAACCCGATGCGTTCTACGCTTACGACAAACGAGCTACCGGGGAGAAGTTCCTCGTCACTCCGCAGGCTCGCCCGTAGCTGCGACACCTCACGGCTTCGATGCTGACTCCGTAAATTGCGCGACGGCGTCGCTCACGTCCAGATCCGGGTCGAGTTGTGCCGCGCATCGCAACGACGTGACGAGAAGTTCGACAATGACCTCCACCATCGCGTCGGGATCGAACGGGCGGTCGTTCTTCAGCCAGTAGGTAGTGGCCTCATCGAGAGCGCCTGCGCATGAACGCAGCATCAATCGCACCGCCGGCCGAGCGACGTCGAGACCGAGCAACCGGCACGTCCATTCGATGGTGTGCCAACGTGATTGATCGAAGATCTCCCACGCTTCATGGTCGCCGGCATTGCCACCGACGATGAGACGAAGGGCCAGAACGTCGTGACCGCTGAAGTACGCCAGATGGGCGTGCAACATCTGACGGAACTGCTCGCCAGGCGAGCCGTCACTGGGCGGCGGCGTGGCTGCGGCGTTGAGCCTGCCGGCCGCGTCACGCAGCGCTTCGAGGTAGATCCCGCGCTTGTTCCCGAAATAGTGAAAGAGCAGACCTTGTGCGACACCGGCGCTTTCGGTGATGTCACTGGCCGCAACGTCATCGAAGTGACGAGCCGAGAAGTGTTCGACGGCAGCTTCTATCAGCTTGCGACGCGTTCCCTCAGCCTGCTCCTGCCGCCGTGTGGCGGGCCGCGGCGTCTGTCGAGTCAGTTTGGCGTCGCCGGCAGTCACAGGTAGATCGTGCGCCCGCCCACCTGTCGAGCACAACACAACGAACGAAATTCATCGAGTTTTACTCATTGACTTTCACTCAACGAATGCATACGTTGGCTGCACGCCCCCATCGAGGAGTCCGCTCATGCCCGAAGAAAAAGCATTCGTCGTCGTGCAGATCGCCATCGACGACCGGAATAAGTACCACCAATACGAAACCGCCGGCCACCTCGAGATCTTCGACCGATTCGGCGGGAAGTTGGTCGGCGTGGACGAAGACGTCGACATCGTTGAGGGCAGTTGGCCTTTCACGCGGACCGTGCTGATCGAGTTCCCGAGCAAGCAGCAGGCTCGGTCCTGGTATGAGTCCGATGAATATCAGGCTGTGGTCGGGTTGCGCCACGGCTCGGCCACGTCGAACTTGGTGATCGCGGCCGGCTACCCCGGATGAGCTCAGCGCGAGCTCGGTGACGCAACGCTAGACAGCGACTGCATGCGCAGGGCCGAGTGACACCGGAAGCTGTGTCAGCCCATGCAATCCGATGCTCTTGTTGAAGGTCGGTTCACCGGCCAAGGCCAACTGCGGGAAGCGCTCGAACAATGACTGCAAGCCGATGTGCAGTTCCATGCGAGCCAGTGCCGCACCGAGGCAGACGTGTATTCCGGTGCTGAAGCTGATGTGCTCGCGGGCGTTCGCGCGGGCTGTGTCAAGGGAATTGGGATTCTCGAACACAATCGGATCGCGGTTCGCCCCGCCTACCAACAAGAACAACGGCTTGCCGGCCCGGACCAAACATCCATGGACGTCAACGTCTTCGGTGGCGATGCGCGGCACTACCTGGCCCGCCGTGTCGTACCGCAAAATCTCCTCGATCGCCCCCGGCCACCCGTCAGGGTTAGCCCGCAGTGCGGCCAGCTGATCCGGATGGCGTACGAGCGCCACGACGGCCTTTCCCATAACATGACTCGTGGTGATGAAGCCCGCACCGACCAGAAGGTTTGCCAGCATCCGGAGCTCGGTTTCGGTCAAGTCCCCGCTACGTACAACCGACGACAGGATGCTGTCACTGGTCTCGTCGTTCCTCAGCCGCTCAAGATGCTTCCCGAGGTAGCGGTCGTATTCGCGCAGAACCTGCGTCCCGGAACGGAATTCACGCCACGAGGCGGCGACGTTACCGATCAACCCCGTGACCGCATCGCCGACGTATTGCAGGTAGCGCTCGTCGCCGGCTGGCATCGCCATCATCTCCACGATGATCGCGAGCGGAATCCGCGAGGTGTAATCCGCGACAAGATCGCACTCTGCGTTGCCCTCCAATTCGCGGAGCAGCCCGTCGACGACCTCATGAATGCGCGCGCGAAGCCCGTCCAGCGCCCGGGGCGTGAACGCCCTGGCGACCGGGTGGCGCAGCCGGGTGTGCTCCGGCGATTCGGTGACCAACATCGACGGCGGTCCGATCGGATTCAGCACATCGGGGTCGGTCTTGGCTAGGAGCCATTGGACGAGACGCAACGGTGACCGGTCTAGAGGTTTGAGGGTCCTGAACCGGTCGTCTCGCAGCACCTCGCGCGCAATCTGCACGTCCGCGGTGACCCATCGGCCACCTGGCAACGCGGATACTCGTCCGCGTCGACGAACCTGCTCGATGAGCGGATAAATGTCCTCGACCGGATTCATGTCGAATGTCAGCAGTTGTGCCAGCGGATCGCCGTGCCGTGCCAGCAGGTTCAAGGACGCGCGCGGCACTCCATAACCCGCCACCCAATGCATCCACTCGCGGACCGGCACCGCCATGTGCCCACACTCCCTGAGGAAATCTGCTGCAGATCAGCCTAATGCTCTGGCATCGGTTGGAGAAGGCGTCGTTGCCATATCGTTCCCAACAAGCCCTCCGTTCTCGACAGTGACCTGCTGACACGCCCGCTCGATCGACTCGCGGACTCACTAGACACACGCGGCTGACACTCGCCTGCCGCCTCGCAGGTAGTCGGCAGCGCGCAGCGTGAGAACGACGTTCTTCACGGCATCGCCTCGGCCCACTTGATATGACCCTCAAAGCCAAGCGATGTCGCCATTTCGCGGTAGCGGTCACGATACTCACGGTATGACTGCTCGTCGTCGCGAGCCCGCGCCAACATCGTCCGCAACCGCAGCAGCATGATGTCCCGCAGCACCAGGTCATCGCCTGCGGCGCTTGCTAATTGGTCGATTACCGCCTCAGCCTCATGCAAGTCTGCCTCGTCGGCGCCAGGTAGCAGCGTCTCCATGAGGATTGGGGTAGCGGCGATGTATTGCGCAAACTGTGGAGCGGCGCGTAATTCGGCGACCACCGATCGCAATTGCCCCAGTGCGCCGTCGCGGTCTCCGCGCCGCGCCTGCTCTCGAGCCTTCCATGCGTCGATGATCGGTATCGCGGTGCGGGTGAACCGGTTGCGAATACTCATCTGCCGTAACTCGTCCATGACATCGAGCGCCGGCTGACGGTCCGGATTATCGTGGTAGGCCATCACGGTCGCCAGCACATGCAGCGACAAACCGAGCGCAACGTCATCGCCAGATTTCTTGGCAATCGTCAGCGCTTCGTGGATTTCCCGCAGGGCGGCGTCATCGGCAACGAAGACCCCATTGGGTATCCCGAGGTTGTATCTGAAATTGATTGAGACGACGCGAGAGAGCACTTCACCCGCAGGCGCTATCTCAACCGCGCGGTCGAAATCATCTCGCCAGCCCGGGCGCCCCAAGCTCGCCTTGGCGATGCCCCGCCATGTCAACGCCAAAGACAACGGCGAGTCGATGATGAGATTGCCCTTGGTTGGGTCGCCGCCGGTCATCTCCACGACGGCTTGCGACCAGCGCAACAAGTCGGATAGCTCGCCAGTCTCGTGCTTGGCGACCATCGGCGCGAAACACAACGCAACGGTCAACGTCGAATCATCGATCGCCTCAAGCAGACTCATCAATTCGGACGCCCGCTCCGACGCTTCCCGGAGGCGGGCCGCGATCGTCAGCTCGGTCGCCAATCCAGCCATCCCGATCGCGAGCGACCGCCTGTCATCGACCGCAAGACACAGCTCCCGCAACTCATGAAACTCAGCTTCCGATGTGGTGCCGAAAATTCGCCAGGTGCTGCCGCACAACAACGTTCGGGGCGCGATACGGGTCACCGTACGATTCGGCTCGTCGGCGGGCAGCGCATCGGCGACCCGCCGCGCCCGCTCCCAGCTCAGCCGTGCCGCTCTGATGTCGCGATTGGTCGACCATGTCGCGGCGCGCATGTGCCAGTCGTAAGCGTTACGAAGGTCGCCCGCGGCGTCCAGGTGTTCGGCTATCAACGCCGCATGTTCGTCCACCGACGCGCCGGCGCGCGCTTCGATTGCGGCCGCCAGACGGAGGTGCAACTCGGCCCGGTGGGCTTTGAGCTGCGCTTCGTAGGCCACGGCGCGAATCAGCGGATGGTGAAACACAAATTCAAGCTCTCCGGTGAACCTCACCTGGTCAATCAGCTGGGCCGCTGTGAGGTCCGCGACCGCTGGTTCGATGCCCAGCACGGTCAACAGGTCGAGGTCGAAACGTGTGCCGATGACCGCCGCGGCGCTCAGCGTGCGCTTCGCTTCTGCCGGAAGGCGATCGATGCGCGCGGCGATGGTCGCCTGCAAGGTTGCGGGCACGCTCACGTCCGCAGCCGCCGTCAACACGTACGCGCCGCTCTGCCCCGCCAACACACCACGTTCGGCGAGTTCGCGCACGATCTCCTCGACGAAAAATGGGTTGCCGTCTGCCCTTTCGGCGATCGTCTGTCCTAGCGGGACAACGGAGGACCCAGGCCCGAGCAGTTCCGTTATCAACGCGGCAGTCTCGTTATCGCTCAGTGGCGTGAGAGCCAGGGTGTGAGCGTCCGCAACGTGGGTCAGCGCGCCCTGATATTCCGGGCGATAGGTGAACAGCATCAGCGATGGAGTCTGAGGGATCACCTTGATGAAGTCGGCCAACATCGATTCGCTGACTTCGTCGATCCAGTGGGCGTCCTCAACGACATAGACCGCCGGGGCCGATCGGGCCAACGAGGCGGCATTGACCAGCGCGGTCAACCTTCGCCGACGCGCATCGGGATCAATTGCGGGTAACGGAGTGCTCAGGTCGGCGATGCCCAGCAGGTCGTTGAAAAGCACCAAATCCTCGGGGTCCGCGTCGGGAACACGGTCACGCACTCGATCGCGGGCGAGTTGGCCGTCAAGACCCTGGACGCCGGTTGCCGCACGGAGGAGGCGTGCGATGGTATGAAAAGGGACCCGGCCGGTGTGCGACTCGCAGAATGCGGTAAACACGTCCACGCCAAGGGATCTCGCTTTGCTGGAAACTTCACGCATAAGGCGGCTCTTGCCGATGCCGGGCGGTCCGGCCACACCGACCACAGCGCCGTGGCCCGCGGTCGCCCGCCCCAACAAACTATCGATGGCGGACAGCTCCCAGCGCCGACCGACCAAGTTCGATTCCGCATGCCCTTGAGCAGTTCGTTCCCCCATACCGATCAGCCGACGGGCGGACACCGGCGCCTCGGCGCCCTTGATCTGAATCAGCTCAACTTCACCAAGGGTCGCAGTGCCCTCAACAAGCCGCGCCGTCGGCGCGCTCAGCATCACGCCATCAGGCGGGGCAGCCGATTCCATCCGCTGAGCCATGCCGACTTGTTCGCCGAAGGCGGTGTAACCAAAAGGGCCCGACCCGAGATCACCGGCGATCACCTGGCCGGAGTTGAGTCCCACCCGCAGCCGCAGATCCACACCGTCGAGTTCTCGGACGGTGACGGCAATCTGCTTCGCCTCATCCTGGATGCCCAAGGCGGCCAGGCAGGCACGAACAGCATGGTCCTCCAAGGCCGCCGGAGCGCCGAACACCGCCATAATGCCGTCCCCGGTGAACTTGTCCACCGTTCCGCCATAGCGGTGCACCGCCGCCGCGCACCGGTCAGCCAGGTCAGCCATGATCTCGCGGAGCCGCTCCGGACCCACTGCCGCAGCAATCTCCATTGAGTGCACGACATCGGCGAACAGGACGGTTACCTGCTTGTACTCCGCACGGATGTCCTGCTCGGTGACGGGTGCACCACAGCCGTCACAGAACCGCGCGCCCTTCCGCGGTTCAGTGCCACACGCACCGCACGCGGTCGCTCCGGCCATCCCGACCTTCCGCCGTCCCCCGGCTTCACCAGCATAAGAGCGTGAGACGTCAACGCGGGCACATTCAGACAGCCGCACGGCGCGGACTAGTCCAGTCGCTCGATGATGGTGGCGTTGGCCATGCCGCCGCCCTCACACATCGTCTGCAGCGCGTACCGGCCGCCGCGTTGTTGCAGGGCGTTGACCATCGTGGTCATGATGCGGGCACCGCTGGCCCCCAACGGATGTCCGATGGCGATCGCGCCGCCATGCACGTTCGTCTTGGCCAGATCTGCCCCGGTGTCCTTGGCCCATGCCAGCACCACCGGCGCGAACGCCTCGTTGACCTCGAACAGGTCGATGTCGGCCAGTGTCAACCCGGAGCGGTGTAACACCTTCTCGGTAGCGGGGATAACGCCGGTCAGCATGTACAGCGGGTCCGAGCCCACCACCGTGGTGGTGTGAATCCGGGCGAGCGGACGCAGACCCAGTCTCTTGGCTGCTGCGCCACTGGTGATCAGCACGGCGGCACTGCCATCCGACAGCGGCGACGAGTTGCCAGGCGTGATCTCCCAAGAGATCTCCGGGAAGCGATCGGCCACCGCGGGGTTGTAGAACGCCGGCTTGAGCCCTGCCAGCGTTTCGACAGTGGTGCCGGGCCGGATGATCTCGTCGGTGCTGAGCCCGGCGATCGGCGCGAGCTCGTTGTCGAAGAGTCCTTCTTTGGTGGCCCGCGCCGCCTTCTCATGGCTGGCCGCGGAGAACTCGTCGAGTTCAGCGCGCGAGAACCCCCAGCGAGCGGCGATCAGCTCGGCGCTGATCCCCTGCGGCACAAGGCCTTCGGGATAGCGAGCCGCCATACCTTCGCCGAACGGGTCACTGCCCGGCAGGACCGAACTGCCCATCGGTACCCGGCTCATGGATTCCACACCAGCTGCCACCACCACGTCGTATGCGCCGGCGAGGACGCCCTGGGCGGCGAAGCTGATGGCCTGCTGGCTGCTGCCGCATTGGCGATCCACCGTGGTACCCGGAACCGACTCCGGGAAGTCTGCGCCCAGCAGCGCATTACGTGCGATGTTGACCGCCTGATCCCCCACTTGAGTCACGGCTCCGGCGATGACGTCGTCGATCTGGCCGGGATCCACACCGGTGCGCTGGACCAGCTCGCGCAGGCTGTGCGCCAATAAGTCCGCGGGCAATACACCATGCAGCGCACCGCTGGCCTTGCCCTTTCCGACCGGCGTACGAACTGCACCGACGATGACGGCATCTGAATCCTGGTATGCCATGACTCCTCCTTGAGTTCACGCTGAGTATTGCTATATATACCCAGGTGTAACACCTAGGTATACTGGTAGCAACCCAGAAGTGAGGTGATCTATGACACTCCTGCAAGGCGTGCTCGCCGACCGTGACGCCTGGACAACGGTCGGGCAATGCTCGATCGAGAAGACCATGTCGGCGCTCGGCACCAAGTCAGCGATGCTGATCATGCGCGAGGCGTATTACGGGACCACCCGCTTCGACGACTTCGCCCGCCGGGTGGGCATCACCAAGGCCGCGGCATCGGCGCGACTGTCCGAGCTCGTCGACCTCGGAATGCTGAGCCGGCGACCGTATCGCGAGGCGGGCCAGCGGACCCGCGACGAGTACGTGCTCACCAAAGCCGGCGTCGACTTCATGCCGGTGGTGTGGGCGATGTTCCAGTGGGGGCAGCAACACCTGCCCGGCAGCAATCGACTGCGCCTCACCCACCTGGACTGCGGCGCCGACGCCGCGGTCGAAATGCGTTGCACCGAAGGGCATTCAGTGCCCCCAGATGAGCTCGGCGTAGAACTGGTCAGGCGTACGCGCCGCGGCGACGCCTGAGCATCACACGCACCCGGACGACGGGATCACCGCAACCACTTCTCGACGGCCGGTCAGCTGGTATACGCTACTGTAAGTTTTACAGTACGATCATGCGGCTGGATGCCGGTCGGTTCGACGAAGCTGGAGAGCAGCGGTGGAAAGTCAACTTCGGGACCCCGCCGCCAACGACGACAAACCCGCCGACTTCATCCGTGACCCCTACCCGTACTTCGCCCAGAAACGCAGTGGCGGCGGCGTGTTCCACGGCACCGTCGTCGACTACTCCAAGACCCCCGAATCGCTGCGGCCTAAAAACCCCTTCGCCGCCGTGTCGTTCGAGGCCGTGAACAAAGCTTTCCGCGATAGCCGGGTATTCAGTTCGAGGTACTACGACAACACGATCGGCCTGTTCATCGGTCCATCCATCCTGGCGATGGAGGGCAGAAAACATCGCGAACACCGCAATCTGGTGTCGGCTGCATTCAAGTCCAAAGCACTGGCACGCTGGGAACAGGCGATTGTGCGGCCGATCTGCGACGACCTGATCGACGAATTCATCGATGCCGGGCGAGCAGACCTCGTCGGTGACTTCACGTTCGAGTTCCCGACCCGCGTCATCGCCAAGCTGTTGGGCCTGCCAGCCGAAGACCTGCCCACCTTCCGCAAACGCGCGGTGCAGTTGATCAACTACACCGTGAAGTACGAGCGCGCTTTCGAAGCCTCCGCTGCGCTCAAGGACTACTTCCTGAATCAGATCGAGCAGCGCAAAGCCCAACCGACCGACGACATCATCGGCGACCTCGTCGCCGCGGAGATCGACGGCGAAAAGCTCAGCGACGAAGCCATCTACTCCTTCCTGCGGCTGCTGCTGCCCGCCGGCCTGGAAACCACCTACCGCTCATCGGGCAATCTGCTGTTCCTGCTGCTCACCCATCCCGAGCAATTCGACGCGGTGCGGGCCGACCACGAGTTGCTCATACCGGCGATCGACGAGGGCTTGCGGTTCGAGACGCCGCTGACCACCGTGCAACGGTTCACCACCGAGGACACCGAATTGGACGGGGTTGACATTCCCGCCCGCTCGGCGGTCGACCTGTGCATCGGCTCTGCGAATCGGGACGAGAACCGCTGGGACCGCCCCGAGGAATTCGACATCTTTCGCAAGCAGACTCCGCACATTTCGTTCGCGGCGGGTGAACACACGTGTTTGGGACTTCACTTGGCGCGCATGGAAACTCGCGTTGCGATCGAGTGTCTGCTGGAACGCCTGGCCAATGTGCAGCTTGTCACCGACGACGACCCGCACATCTACGGCCAGCCGTTCCGGTCCCCCACAGCGTTGCCGGTGACGTTCGCAAGCAGGTAACGAGGTTTCCTCTCCCGCAGACCGGGTACGGGTCATGGGCACGAACCCGGCGAGCACATGTCGGCAGTCAGCGTCCTACGCTGCACCAGCACACGTCTATCCATTGGGGAGGTCGATATGAAAACCACCACGTTCGGTAAGACGGGACTCGAGGTTTCCCGGCTGGCCTTCGGAACCTGGGAGTTCTCCAGCGACTGGGGCCACGCGGACGAAGAGGCCGCGATCAACATGATCCAGCGCGCACGTGACCTCGGGATCAACTTCTTTGACACCGCACAGCAATACGGGTTCGGCGCGTCGGAGCGCATCCTCGGTAAAGCCCTTCGCAGCCAACTGTCGCGAAACCGCGAAGACATTGTCATCGCCACCAAGGGCGGTCTGCGCGCCACCGACAACGGACTGGTCCGCGACGGCAGCCCGGAATGGCTGCGCAAAGGCGTCGAATCCAGTCTCAGCGCATTGGGCATCGACCACATCGACGTCTACCTGGTGCACTGGCCCGACACCAGCCGCCCGGCCGCCGAAACTGCAGGCGGACTCGCAGATCTCGTGTCAGAAGGCAAGATTCGGCACGTGGGTGTGTCGAACTACGACACCGCCCAGATTGAGGAGTTCTCCGCAACCCTCCCGGTAGAAGTCGTTCAGCCGCCCTACCACTTGTTCCGCCGCGACATCGAAGACCAGCTACTGCCGTACTGCCACAACCACGACATCGGCGTGATGGTGTACGGCCCGTTGGCGCACGGCTTGTTGACCGGAACCATGAAGCACGACACCAGCTTTGCCTCCGGAGACTGGCGCGGCAAGAGCGACATCTTCACCGGCGACGGCTATCTGCGCAACCTGGATGTGGTCGAGCAACTGCAACACCTGTCGGGTGACCTCGGCGTCTCGATCAGCCAACTCGCGATCGCGTGGACGATCGCTCAGCCCGGCGTCCAGGTGGCCATCGTCGGCGCACAGCACATCACCTACCTGCAGGACAGTGCCGGTGCTGCCGACGTCACGCTGTCAGATGGGGACCTCTCCGCCATCTCGGACATTCTGAAGTCGGCGACGCCGGTCGGCGGCCCGTATCCCGAAATGCACGCGAAGGCGAGCTAAGACTTGCCGGGTCGGGGCGGCTGCCAACTGCCCCGACCTGCGTCGCAGCACGAACGGCGATCTCGGGCGTTCAACCGTAACCTTTACAGTAGTATGTTCGGATACGCGCGACGTTTGACGTTGAAGGGGCGCTGACGTGGTCAATGAGGTCGCCATCATCGGCGCGGGTCTGCACCCGTTCGGCCGGTTCGAGGGCAAGTCCGCCATGCAGATGGGCGTCGACGCCATTCAATTGGCGCTCGCCGATGCCGGCGTCGAATGGAAGGACATCCAATTCGCCGTGGGCGGCAGTTGGACCGTGGCCAACCCGGACGCGATCGTGGGCATGGTGGGACTCACCGGCATCCCGTTCACCGACGTGTTCAACGCCTGCGCCACTGCGGCCAGCGCGACGAAAGCGTGCGCCGACGGTATCCGGTTGGGCGACTATGACATTGGTATCGCGGTCGGCATGGACAAACACCCGCGCGGCGCTTTCACCGAAGACCCCGCGCTGGTGGGGATGCCGAGTTGGTATGCGCAGAACGGTCAGTACCTCACCACCCAGTTCTTCGGCATGAAGGCCAATCGGTATCTGCACGACCACGACATCTCGACCGAGACGTTGGCCAAGGTGGCCGCGAAGAACTTCCGCAACGGTGTCCTGAATCCCAACGCTTTTCGCCGCAAGCCGATCTCCGAGGAAGCCATCTTGGCTTCGCCGGTGCTGAACTACCCGCTGACCCAGTACATGTTCTGCGCTCCTGACGAAGGTGCCGCTGCCGTGGTGATGTGCCGCGCCGACATCGCGCATCGCTTCACGTCGAAACCCGTCTACGTGCGAGCGGTCGAAGTTCGCACCCGCAGTTACGGCGCCTACGAGGTGAACACAACGTATGCGCCCGTCGATGAAGATGTCTCGCCGACCGTGTATGCCGCGAAAGCCGCCTTCGAAAAGGCCGGTGTCACACCGCAAGACGTCGATGTCATCCAGCTTCAGGACACTGATGCGGGTGCCGAGGTGATTCACATGGCAGAGGCCGGCTTCTGCGCCGACGGTGAACAGGAAAAGCTCTTGGCCGACGGCGCCACCGAAATCGGTGGTGCCATGCCGGTCAACACCGACGGTGGCCTGATCGCCAATGGCGAGCCGATTGGTGCGTCGGGTCTTCGGCAGATGCACGAACTGGTGCGCCAACTACGTGGCGAGGCCGGCGAACGTCAGGTTCCCGGCACCCCGCGGGTCGGCTTCGCCCAGGTTTACGGTGCGCCCGGCACCGCGGCGGCGACGATCTTGACGACCTGAATCTCAGACAGCCGTGGCCTTTTTCGGCGCCGAGTAGTTCGGCTTACCGAGGCCGAGCATGTACTGAGCGATCATGTTGCGGAACACTTCGAGCGTGCCGCCGTAGATTCCGACCAGCGGCGCGAAGCGATAGACATACTCCGACGCGCCGTCGTCCGCGGCGCCGTCGGTGCCGAACGGCAACGTCGACGCCGTGCCCAAGATGTCCATCAGTTCCGGTGAGACGTCACGCATGGTCTGTGCGATCGCCACGCGGCCGAAAATGCTCGGCGCGCTCAGGGCGGCCTCGATCCGTGCGGTGCAGCGACCTAACCGATAGGCCACCGAATCGTCGTCAATGAGTCTGCGGCCGTTGACATCCCGCTCGGTCACCTTGGCGGCCGTCTTGTCGAGCGCATACGCCATGAATCCGGCCTGATGCATCATGATCGAGACGTCCTGCAACCCGTCCGGCGCCGCGGCGACCGCGCCGTGCTCGGTGTTCAGTGGTTCACGTAACACCGTCCAGCCCGCGTTGACCTCCCCGAGTCGGTACTTGTCGTCGACACGGACATCGCTGTAGTAGACGATGTTGGTGCGGTCACCGTCGACGGTACGGATGCCCTGGATGTCGATGCCCGGAGAATCCAGTGGCACCAGAAACATGGTCAGGCTCTGGTGTTTCGGCGCATCGGGGTCAGTGTTGGTGATCAGGAAGACGTATTGACATTTGTGTGCGCCGGTGGTGAACATCTTGGAACCGTTGACGATCCAACCGTCACCGTCGCGCACCGCGCGGGTCTTGCAGGTGGCGATGTCCGAACCGCCTTCGGGTTCGGTGTAACCCAGACACAGTCGTACCTCGCCGCTGAACACTTTCGGCATGACGTCGGCCTGCAGTTCCGGTGAACCGAACTTCGCCACCGATCGCGCCACCATGGCGGTCGTCCCCCAGGTCACCCACGGGACGTGGGCCCGGCGTTTCTCCAGTTCCCAGATGCGTCGATGCGTTCGGGTGAACCCGCCGTCGGCGGCAGATTTCCATTCGCCCGCCAGGTAGCCCGCGGCCCCCAGCGCCAAATGCACATCCTCGTCGAAGTTGTCACCGGTTTCCCGGTCCCGACGGCGGACGTCCTCGGTGACGTGGGTCTGCAGCACGGCACGAGCCTCGTCGAGGAAGGCCTTATCGCTGTCGGACAGCGTGACTCGAGAGAAGTCCATCTATATGCCCTTTCCTCACAGGCTTTCGCGGGCGGCGACAAGCTCGGCGATGTATTTGGCGCTGACTCCCGGGTCGCCGCCGGCCAGCGACCATCCGCGGGCCCGCACCAGGTACGCGGTTGCGGCAGCTTCCGCGGACACACCGAGGCCGCCTTGCACATGGACCGCCATCGTGGCGGCTTTCGACGCCTCCTCGGCCATGAAGACGAACGCCGAGGGGGCCAACTCGGGCCGGGTGGCGGGTTCGTTGTCGAGGAACCAGGCGGCACGCCGCGCCAGGTTGCGACCTCCTTGCACGGTGATCGCGATGTTGGCGAGCGGGTGCGAGATGCCCTGCAGCGTCGAGATCGGAACGCCGAGTGTGTAGCGGGTCTTGGCGAACTCCGCGGCAATCGTCATCGTCTCTTCGACGAGACCGGTCAACGCTGCCGCGCTCAGCACTCGCCATTCATCCAGTGCCCGTTGATAGTGCGCCAAAGCATCGGCACCACTTGCCAATACGGCGCGGGTGTCCGCGGCGGCCGGATCGACCCAGGCCATAGGCAACCGACCGATGTTGTCGACTTTTGTCGGTCGGGTGTCGAAGGTCAGTCGCACGACGTCTTCGCCGTCGCGGACGATGATCTGGTCGGCGATCGACCCGATCGGGATCAGCCGGGTTCCAGATACGTTGTCGTGCTGCGGGTCGAGCGCCGCGATCTGTTTACCGCTCACGATGTCGGGATCGACCGAACCGAGTCCGGCGAGCAGTCGCGCAGCGCAGACGTGGTCGATCCACGGGACAGGTGCCAGCGAGCGGCCGACCTCTTCAGCCACCAGCGTCAGATCGACCAGCGTCGCTCCGTCGCCGCCGACGGAGTCGGGCAAGGCCATCGTCGTCGCGCCCATCCCGCACAACCGTTCCCACAGGCTCTTGTCGAAGCCCGATTCCTCAGCGGCTCGGACTATTTCGATCGAGCAACGGGTCTTGAAGAAGTCTCGGTACGCGGCCTGCAGCGCCTGATGATCCTCGCTCAGGCTGTAATCGATTCGGCGAAGTTCGTAGCGGTCCATGGTCAGTGCTCCTCCCGACCCTCGAAAAAGAATTCGTGCGCGTTGTTGTAGAGGTAGTTCTCCAGGACCTCGGCCGGCAGGTCTAGCGACTGTGCTTCGGGCACGACACGGCGCATCTTCAACACCGGCCAATCCGAGGCGTAGATCACCTTGTTGGACCCGCGTGTCCGCATGTAGTGCAATAGGCTGTCTGGCAGCCGCTTCGGCGACCAGGCCGACGTCATCAGGCGAAGGTTGGCGTATTTGATCAGCAATCGAATCGCGATGTCCCACCAGGGATCTGCGCCGTGAATCATGCACAACTTCAGTTCGGGGAACCGCACGCAGACTCGGTCGAGATGAATGGGGTTTTGCACCTCACCCGGAATGGGTGGTCCTGGGATGCCGGTATTGATGCAGAGCGGCAGCCCGATCTCAGCGCATTTCGTGTAGAGCGGATAGTAGACGGCATCACTTGGAGGGTATTGCCCGTCACCCCAGAAGCTCGGTCCCACAACGGCGTACACGACGGGAAGATCGGCGGCAACCGCGCTCAGTTCGCGCAATGACGGCATCGGACGGAGGAGATTGACACCGCCCATCGCCAGCGCGAAACGTTCGGGCTTGGCCTCGACGAATTTGCGTGCGGTGACCGATGGTTTGGCCAAGTTGTCCATCAGGACGGCTTTGCGCACACCCTGCTCGTCCATTTCATCGAGCAGCTCGGAGAGGTCGACCGGAGCGAACATCGAGTCCGGACCCTTGAAGTAGTCGTCGCGCACCTTGAGCATCCACGTGGGTTGCTTCTCGGTCTCGCCGAAGTGCACGTTGGCGAGACAGTCGATGACTCGGTTGGCATTCATGTCGACATCGGCGCCTTATCTCTAGCCTGCCGTTTCGCCCAGCGGTAGTCGGCCTTTCCGTTGCCGAGACGTTGAACCTGATCGACGAAGATGACGTCTTTGGGTGCCTTGAACCGGGCCAGCTGCGAGGTGCAATGCGCATGCAGCTCTTCGCGACTGGCGTCCGCTCCCCCTCGCAGTTGAACCAGCGCGACCAGTTCCTCGCCCCACCGGTCGCTGGGGCGGCCGACCACCAACGCGTCGGCGACCACCGGGTGTGCGCGCAGGACTTCTTCGACTTCTTCGACGAACACCTTTTCGCCACCGGTGTTGACCACCAACGAATCGCGACCGTACAACCGCAGCGTCCCGTCGCTTTCCAGACTGGCGCGGTCCCCGGAGATCACCACGCGCTTCCCATCAATCACCGGAAACGTCTTGCCGGTCGCCTCGGGATCGTCGAAGTACCCCAGAGGAATCCGGCCCTCCCTGGCAACCCAGCCGACCTCCTGCTCGCCGGGGCGAAGAAAACGGCTGTAGTCCTCGGCCAGCACCAGTCCACCCTCACGCAGCGTGAAGGTGTCGGTGCGGATGTCACTGCGGCTGTGCCCGAATCCCATGTTGCCGGTTTCCGACGATCCGTATCCGTTTATCAGGGTGAGCTGCGGCAGCAGTTCCAGCAGCGCCTCTTGGTATTTCGGGTTCGTCGCAGCACCGCCGGTGCCGATCGTCGCGAGCGATGACAAGTCGTATCTACCGCGCTGCAGCTCGGCCACGAGGGGTCCAGCGTAGGCGTCGCCGACCATCGTCATCATCGCCACGCCCTCGCGTTCCGCCGTCCTCCACACCGATCGCGGATCGAGTCTCTTGCTGGTGTCATAGAGCACGACCGTCAAGCCGGCCATGATCGCGGAGAACGCCGTCCACATACCTGCGGCGTGCATCAATGGTGATACCGCGAACCACGGTGGTCCGGCGACGCGGCTCACCTTGTCCCGAATCTCCTGCGCGGAAGCGTGATCGGCGCCGACCATCGACGACACGTAAATGTCTGACTGGCGCCAGAGGACACCCTTCGGCCGACCGGTGGTGCCGCCGGTGCAGATCATCAGCAGATCGTCGGGAGACGGGGTCAGATTCTGGTCGGTATTCCCTTGCGACACCGCGTCGTCCAGGGACACCGCACTGGACAGTTCCGGCATATCGCTACCGTCGTCGACCGACAGCAGCAGATCAATGCCGTCCGATGTAAAGACATCGGCGAACTTCGCGCCGAGCGACTTGTGATAGATCACCGCACGCGGCCGGACGTAGTCGAGCAACTCCCCGACTTCGCGTGGCGTGTAGTTGTAGTTGACGTTCACCGGGACGGTCCGTGCCTTCAGGCAACCGATGACCATGTCGGCGTAGAGGTCGTTGTGCATGACGAGGGCGACCCGGTCCTGACCGCATTCCCAGTTCGGTAAGTCCGTTCGTTCCTGGTGTGCGCCGAAGCCGTTGGCAGCGAGGTAGTTTGCCAGCCGCCGGGTGAGATCCGCCGTGTCGGCGAACGTCCGGCGCCGCTCGCCGCAGATCGTGATCACCCGGTCGGGGATCACCTCGGCGATCACGTCCAGAACCGCACCTATGGTCCACTCGCTCATGGCTTCGTGCGACCGCTCACGCCGGTGAGCCGACTTTCACATCCAGCAGATTCAACGCGTTGTCGCGCATCACTTTTCGGATATCGGCAGCACTGAAGCCGGTCAGCTCCTTGGTGAACGACACCGGATTCTCCAGCCCCTCGCCGTGTGGCCAGTCCGACCCGAACAGGACCTTGTCGACTCCGATGACCGAGGCCAGGTCGGGCAGGTCGTCTTCATAGTAGGGAGCGATCCAGACGTTGTTGCGGAGCTGTTCGACCGGATCCACCGGGAAGAGATTCGGATGATTGTTGGCCGCCTTTTTCAGCCGCTTGACCAAGCGGTACACAAAATACGATCCGTTTTCGATGCTCACCGCTTTCAGCTGGGGGTGACGGGTGAACACACCGTGGGCGATCATCGACGCCATCGTGTCGTGAATCGCACGATCGTCGACGAGTATCTGCTCCAACGGATTTGACCCGCCGAATGCCTCGAACGTCGACTTGCCACCCCACATTCCAGAGATCTGGAGATAGCCGCTGTCACTGAGGTGGAAGCCCACCGGAACTCCAGCCTCAGCCAGCGCCGCCCAGACCGGGTCGTGCAGGGGGTCGCCCAATGATCGCGGCTTGAGGGTCCCCGGCACCGGCGCAGGACGGACCAGTACCAGCTTGGCTCCACGGGCCAAGACGAACTCCAGCTCCTCGAGCGCCTTGACTGGATCTGCCAGCGAGACGATGGGTGCAGCGATGATCCGGTGGTCGGGCCGGTCGAAGCCCCAATCCTCGTCGAGCCAGAGGTTGAACGCGTGAACCGATGCCATGGTGGCGTCGACGTCGTGCTTGAGCGCTTCCTCGACGCCGCATGCGAAAGTCGGCAGCATGAAGGCCGTTTCGATGCCCTGAGTGTCCATTACGGTGATGCGGGCATCGCGGTTCTGATACTCGGGGTGTTGCTCGAGCCGCTCGACTTTCATCAGCGAGGCGGGGTCGACGCCTTCGGGGATCTCACCGCGGAACAACAAATCCAGACAGCCCGGCACGATGATCGGATCGAAGGTCGGATTGGGAACGAAGCGGTTCACCCGGTCCCCGATCACCGCCTGGGTGTGTTTACCGCTGGTGAACATCTGCACACCGCGCCTGCGGAACTTCTTGTCCAGATGCCGGGTGAACGCGTCCACCGGCTCGTAATAGTGGTTGTCGACGTCGATCGCTTTATAGCCCAGATTGCTCATGGTGATCCTTTCCGGTACCTCAAGATTCGTCCGCGGTGACTGCCGAAGCACTCAGCCCGGGAAAACTTGGAACTCGCTTCTCGAGGAAGCTGGTGACGCCTTCGATCACGTCGGGACGCCGCAACGACTCCTGCAGCAGGGCATCCGATCGCGAACTGGCATCGGCGATTTCACGCATGGCGTCGCCGTAGGCCTGCCTCTTGATGACGGCCATCGACGCAGGCGAGCAGTTCTGGGCGATATCCTCTGCATAGTCCATCGCCCGCTTCATCAGCTGTTCGGGTGGCACGACTTCTTTGACCAGCCCAAGCTGAGCGGCCTCGTCGGCGAGGAAAGTCCGTCCGCTCAACAGCAAGTCGAGCGCGACGCCCCAGCCGGTCAGCCGCGGCAGAATCCACGAGACACCGTATTCCGCGATCAGCCCACGCCGGGCAAAGGACGCCGCGAACTTTGCGCCGGCCGCGGCAAACCGGACATCGCACATCAGTGCCTGCGTGAGACCGATACCGACGCACGATCCGTTGATCGCCGCCACGACCGGCTTGGACAGTGAGGTGAGGTAGTAGGGCTGCCGGTCGCCGACCAGGCTGGCCAGTTTGCGTTCGTCGGTCTTCTCGATCGATTGCGCGACGTTGCCCATCGAACCGAGTTGGGCGCCGGCGCAGAATGCCTTGCCGCGACCGGTCAGCACGATCACCCGAACCGTCGAGTCCGCCTCGGCGCGGTCCAATCCCGCGTACAACGCGGTAGCGATGTCGCCGCCCCAGGTGTTGAGTCGATCTGGCCGGTTCAGGGTGAGCACAGCGACGCCACTCGAGGTGACCTCGTAGACAACCGCCTCGTTCTGGCCGGAGTCGGCGACGAGGCTGTCAGCGGTACTCATCCGTGCCACTCCTCCTCGAGCTCAGGCGGCAACTCCGGCGAAGCTTGTACGCATACTGTATACCTATCGGTAGCGCATTCTGCAACTGTCTTCGCGCGCAGTTTCGGGCCGTCCGAACAGCGAAAATCTTTCGGCTGGGTGACGTCAGAAACGCCGACGACGTCGCCGCTCGTGATGGGCATCGAAGAGTTGTGCAGTAACACCAAAACGGCCGCGGCTGAACGTATTTCGTCTATCGGTTGAGGCAGGCCGTTGCCGTCGACACGATGGCCGGCTTTTACGTGCTGCAGTGCGTACCAAAAAGCCTACGATAGGTATTACAGTAGCAGGCGGAGATGGCGATACGGCTGCGTCACCGCAGATCAACCGGCAACCGCCGGTAGATTCGACGCCATCGGCCGCGAAGCGTCGAACGTGATGGAGGTGCCCGCAGTGGCCAAGCAAGCAACCGCGGAGAAGCGTCCGCGGCGCGAACGCGGATCCATCAACCCCGACGACATCATCAGCGGCGCATTCGAACTCGCTGAACAAGTCTCGATCGACAACCTGAGCATGCCGTTGCTCGGCAAGCATCTCGGTGTTGGGGTGACGAGCATCTACTGGTACTTCCGCAAGAAGGACGACCTGCTCAACGCGATGACCGACCGCGCGCTGAGCAAGTACGTCTTCGCCACGCCGTATGTCGAGGCGAGCGATTGGCGCGAGACTTTGCGCAACCACGCGCGTTCGATGCGGAAAACCTTCATGGGCAACCCAATTCTGTGCGACCTGATTCTGATCAGGTCGGCGCTCAGTCCGCGGGCGGCCCGCGTCGGCGTCCAGGAGATCGAGAAAGCGATCGCCGGCCTGGTCGAGGCCGGCCTGTCGCCGGAAGAGGCGTTCGACACCTACTCCGCGGTCTCGGTTCATGTTCGAGGGTCGGTGGTGCTGCACCGACTGCAAGAGAAGAACCAGCCGACGGAGAACGGCGGGCGCTCCATCGAGGACGCGATGGTCATCGATGCCGAGACCACCCCGTTGCTGGCGCAGATGACGACGCAGGGGCATCACATCGGTGCCGCCGACGACAACAACTTCGAGTACGGCCTGGACTGCATCCTCGACCACGCCACCCGACTGATCGAGCAAAGCTCGAAATCAACAGCCCGCCAACGTAAGTCAACGTCGTCCCGGCAACGTAAAACGTCGCGGACGTAGCTTAGCTCAGCGGAGGTTCCGGTACGTTGAAGTGCTCATCACGTAGCCGGAATGCCTCCTTGGTGCCGTGCTCCGCCCGAGTCTTGACGAAGTTGAACTCCCCTGGCGCGAACTGCAGATTCGTGCCGTAGGCGTGGAAGAGATAGCTCGCCACTTCCTCACCTTGGTAGGCCTGGCTCTGTTCGACGAGCCGAAAGGCCTCCTTGGCGATGACGACACCGTCTGCGGGCATCTTGGCGGCTTTCTCCGCCCAATACCGTGCACGCGCCGTCGCTTGGCCGGGATCGCAAGTCTCCGTGAAGATCCCGAGGTGTTCGACCATCGCAGCCTCGATGATGTCGCCGGTGAGGAGCAGGCGACGCGCGAGCACCGGGCCCAGTCGGTGGAAGAACATGTGCAGGCTGCCCAGCGCCGGTCCGAGGAAGCGGGTCGCAGGCATACCGATCTTGGTGTCGCGGGCGATCACGGAAATATCTGTCATCAATGCGATCTCGAACCCACCGCCCAATGCGTAGCCGCTGATCTCCCCCACAGTGACCTTCGGGAAGCCCATCAGGTTGTGGTAGAAGCCGAACGACTTGCGGTCGACGGTGAGTCGGCGGCGCTGGCTCGGACGGGATTTGGCGCGCTTTTCTCCGGCCGCTGAGCCGCCGGCGTTGCCCTCGCCGTACCAGCCGTACGCATTGTTCATATCTGCGCCGGTGCTGAACACCCCGTCCGCCCCGCGAAGCAGCACCACGGTGAGGTCATCGTCTTCGGCAACGCGGTCCAGACACCGGGCGACGCTGTCGCGCATCGCGGCATCGTAAGAATTCCGCTGCTGCGGATTATTCAATGTGATTGTGGCGATCCGGTTTTCCGGATCGACGTCGAAGAGAACGCGTTCGTCGCCGCTGTCTGAGACGGTCATGAATTGGTCCCCTTCATGTTGCGCGAATCCACTCGTGCGCCGAGATCCGCCATCAGCTTGGCCTCGATGGTGTGGCCGGCACCGACGGCGAGCGTATTGCGGCGTGCCGCGGCCAGGTGGTCCTGTGCCAGTCGGACCGCCTTGGTGGCATTGCCGTCGCGGATGGCATCGACCAATCGCTGATGGTCACGCAACGCCGCTCTCCGGGTCTTGTCCACCATCGGCGCCGGCCCTCCGTCGCCATTCCATACGGCCGACTCGTGTGTCGACCAAATCAGCTCTAGTGACCCGATCAGCAGGATCATCGGCTCGTTGCCGCATCGGGAAACCAGCGTTTCGTGAAACCGGCGAGCGTTCGGCACGTACTGCGACACGTCGTCGAATTGCGCTGTTTGGATATCGATTTCGCTCTGCAGATGGGGTACGACCTCAGTCAGCCGGTCTTCGCGTGCGGCGCACATCCCCGCGCAGATCGGCTCCAGGTGCATCAGCGCCTCGCTGACGTCCACCGGGGTGGCGGCCCTCGTCTGCAGCACCATGCTGATCATGTGCGCCGTTCGCTCGGCCGTCGGGTGATGGACGACCGCTCCGCCGACATTGCCGCGACGGACCGAGATCAGCCCATCGGTCTCCAAGATGTGGATGGCCTCGCGTAGCGCCGGCGGGCTGACACCGAACTCACCGAAAAGGCTTTCCTGCGAGGGAAGAACGTCGCCCTCTTTCAGTCGGCCGGACAGGATGTCGTCGCGTAGCTTCGACGCGACGAGTTCCGCGACGCGTGGTTGACGAAAACGCTGCACGGCCACGTCAGCCCGCCTCGGCTCGCCGCTTGCCGAATCGATGCCCGGTCAACTTCTCCGGCGGCGATGCCAGCGTGGTGACTTCGCCGATGCACAACACCTCGTCGTCGAGCAGTAGTCGGGACGTCGAGGCGATCCCCCGCTCGACCTCGGAACGCGAAATCTCGAAGCGCAATTCGGTCAGCACTGGCGTCGGCCGACGGAACTTGACCTGCAGCGACCGAGTCTTGCCGGACAGCCCGCTGACGCAGTTCTGGTGCTGCATCACGCAATCGAAGAACACCGCCAGAAAGCCACCGTGCACCAGTCCCGGCGGGCCTTCGAAGGTGAGCGGGAACGTGACATCACCGGCGGCTGTTTCACCGTCGATGGAAGAGAAGCGGTATTCCGGAAAGCACGGGTTGAACGCGCCGATATCCGTTGCGTGGTCGAGATAGACGCGTCTGGTTTCGTCGTCGTCGCCGATCCGCGGCCTGCTGTCCGACGGGACCGCCGAGCTCAGCTCACGCTCCCATTCGCCGATCTGTGTGATCATCGCGTCGACCGTGGGATGAGCGTGCTCCAGCGACAGCAGCAACGAGCTGATGCGGCGGATCGCACCGGCCGCCGCGACGGTCTGGGACAACGGCGCCTCGCCAAATCGCGCGGGAACTGCCGCTTCGTGGTGCTCGCCCATCCGACCTCTTCCCGGCGCTGCTGTTCCGTCGCGCGGCTTTCCTTGCTAAGTTATACAGCGCAGCACTCGTATTGCCTACTGTAGGGGTATCCGTATCGTCAGGGAAGGGCAGATTCGACGGTGAGTCAGGACGTGGATTCTGCGGCCGCAGACGGCTCGCTCATCGCGAGGAGAGACGGTGCCGTCCTGCGGCTCACGCTCGACCGGCCGTCGCGGCGTAACTCGCTGAGCCACAGCATGATCGCATCTTTGGTCGCCGAGTTGAGCGCAGCCGCGGTCGACGACGGGCTGCGAGCCATCCTCATCCAGGGCGCCGGCGACGATTTCTGCTCAGGCGCCGACTGGGTCGCCGCCAACGACGTCGGCGATCAACGGCCCCGCACCGGCGACCTCCTCCGGCGGATACCGCACGGCGCGCATCGTGTGATCGAGTTGATACACAGCGTCCAGCTTCCGGTGGTCTGCAGTGTGCGGGGTTTCGCGGTCGGCCTCGGTTGCAATCTGGCGCTGGCCGCAGACTTCACTGTGGCCGCCGCTGACGCGGTGTTCTGGGAGCCGTTCGCCGCGCGCGGATTCAGTCCCGACTCAGGTGCGACCTGGCTGCTCCCCCGATTGATCGGGCTCACCCGCGCCAAGCAGATGCTGTTGCTCGGCGACAAAGTCGGCGCCTCCGACGCGGCCGACTGGGGGCTGATCCATCAGTCCGTCGATCCAATTGAATTGGACCGGGCGACGGAGGAATTGGTCGCCCGACTGGCCAACGGACCCACGGTGGCACTGGGACTGGCCAAACAGGCGCTCCACTACAGCCAGCATGCGACGTTGCCCCAGTCGATGACGCAGGAACTCTTCGACCTCGAGCTGTCTTGCAGAACAGGCGATTTCAAAGAGGGACTTGCCGCATTCCGGGACCGACGACCACCAGAGTTTCGCGGCCGATGAATCACAGCGAAGGGGAATCGTGACGCCCTCATACGACACCATCAAATACGACGTCGACGGGCACAAAGCCACTATCACGCTGAATCGGCCCGATGCCCTCAACGCGCTCAGCCCGCACATGGTAACCGAACTCCGGGACGCCTACTCGGAAGCCGAAAATGACGACGCGGTATGGCTTCTCATCGTCACCGGCACCGGGCGCGCGTTCTGCACCGGCGCTGACGTCAAGGCGATCCCCGGCGACGGCAAAGTGATCAGCGAGCGCCCGTATCTGTCCAGCTATGAACAGTGGGAGGCGCCGCAAGAAGGCACACCGCCGTTCCGGACGATGGCCAAGCCGGTACTCGCCGCGATCAACGGATTATGTTGCGGCGCCGGACTTGATTGGGTCACCACCGGCGACATCGTCATCGCATCTGACAAGGCAACGTTTTTCGATCCGCACGTCAGCATCGGACTCGTCGCCGCACGCGAGTTGGTCCGGGTCGCCCGAGTGCTGCCCCGCTCGATCGCGCTGCGGATGGCGTTGATGGGCAAGCATGAACGGCTGAGTGCACAACGCGCCTATGAGCTCGGCATGATCAGCGAGATCGTCGACCACGACCGGCTGCTGGAACGGGCCCACGAAATCGCCGACATCGTCAACTCGAACGCACCGCTCGCCGTCCGGGGCACCAGGTTGGCCATCCTCAAGGGTCTGGATCTACCGCTGCACGAAGCCGAGATGCTGGCCGAAGCGTTCCGCGAACGCAACCTGCACACCGAGGACTCACTGGAAGGGCCTCAGGCGTTCGTCGAAAAGCGGCCACCGGAATGGCGGTGCCGATGAGCTTTCAGACCATCGAGCTTGCTGTCGACAACGAGGACCGGGTCGCCACCATCACGCTGAACCGGCCCGATCAGCTCAACGCGTTCAACCGAACCATGTGCGACGAGATGGCCGAGGCGTGGCGACTCGTCAAAGCCGACGATGCGGTTCATGCCGTCGTGCTGCGAGCGGCAGGGAATCGGGCGTTCAGCGCTGGGCTCGACGTCAAGACACCGTATGGGCAGCCCGAAAACATCTGGAATCACGAAGATCCCGGTGAAGCGCTCAGCCCGAAGTGGCAGAAGATGTGGAAGCCCGTGGTGTGCGCCGTGCAGGGGATGTGCACAGCGGGCGCGTTCTACTTCATCAACGAGTCCGACGTTGTCATCTGCTCAACCGACGCGACATTCTTCGATTCCCACGTGTCGGCCGGGTTGGTGTGCGCGCTGGAGCCCATCGGGTTGATGCGCCGCATCGGTCTCGGTGAGGCATTGCGAATTGCGTTGATGGGCAACGACGAGCGGATCAGCGCCGATACCGCGCTGCGGATCGGTTTGGTCTCCGAGGTGGTCGCGCGGGACGATCTGTGGGGACGTGCGCACCGGATCGCGGCGACCATTGCGGCCAAACCACCGTCGGCGACGCAAGGCACAGTGAAGGCGATTTGGGAGTCGTTGGACAAGCCCTATCGTGCCGCGCTGGATCAGGGCCTGATCTATACCCGTCTGGGCAATCCCATCGGCACCGCCCAACTCGCCGCCCGCGGTGGCGGCCACGTGCCGGATCCCGAAATCCGATGACATCGATCTCCGGGCACCGGCTCAGCCAGCGCATCGACGAGGTCCTCCGCCTGAAGCCCGAATCGCCTGCACTGGAACATGACCTGCAGTGGGTGTCGTGGGGACAACTCGACGAGTCGGCAACACGGATTCGTAGGCTCATCGGCAATGGGCGACCTGAGGTAGGGATCCTGCTCCGTAACCGTCCCGCGCAGGTCGCAGCCCTGCTTGGCGTGCTGCGCTGCGGTGCGACGGTCGTCGTGATCAACCCGACGCGGGGCGACGACCGTCTCAAAGCTGACGTCGGCGGGCTCACCCTTCCGGTGATCATCGGCGAGCCGAGCGACCTCGCCACGCTCGGCGAGACACCCGACGCGACAACGGTATCCATCGCAGGGATTGACACGGAGCCGACAGTGCGCGCAGCCGAGAATGCTCGTGCACCGCACCACCAGCGGGTCGGTGTCGCTGTGCGGATGCTGACCAGCGGGACGACCGGGCCCCCCAAACGAGTGGACCTCAGCTACGACATGCTGGCGCACAGCGTGATGGGGCCCGCCGATGACCGGACGGCGAGCCCGACCGAGTTGCGTCGCGGTGTTGCGATCGTCAACTCGCCACTCGTCCACATCGGTGGGGTGTTCCGAATCCTGCAATGTGTCACCGAGGCGCGGCCGTTCGTGTTGCTGGAGCGGTTCGAACTCAAGCGGTGGGCCGACGCAGTCCGCACCCATCGACCCCGTGCAGTCTCGCTGGTGCCGACCGCCCTGAGGATGGTGCTGCATTCCGATTTGCCTCCTGAAGACCTGGCGAGCATTCGAGCCGTGACGTCCGGCACCGCGCCGCTGTCGCCGGACGATTCGGATGCCTTCACCCAGAAATACGGAATTCCGGTGTTGACCTCCTATGCCGCAACCGAATTCGGCGGCGGCGTCGCAGGCTGGACGTTGGCCGACTACCAGCAACATTGGCACGCCAAACGCGGCAGCGTGGGACGGGCCAACCCGGGGGCCGGCCTACGTGTCGTCGGTGACGGTGGCAACCCGCTCGAGCCCGACCAGGTCGGTCTGCTGGAGGTCAAACCCGCGCAATTCGGGCGGGCCGCGGACTGGATGCGCACTACCGACATGGCCCGCATCGACGCCGACGGCTTTCTGTGGATCCTCGGCCGCGCCGACCAGGCCATCATCCGCGGTGGCTTCAAAGTCATGCCCGACGACGTGCGCAACGCCCTGGAAAGTCATGCCGCGGTTGCAGGGGCTGCGGTCGTCGGACGGCCCGACGACCGTCTCGGCGAAACACCGGTCGCAATGGTGGAACTACGCGAGCCGGGATCGGCTGACGCTCCCGGGCTGATCGACTACCTGCGAACGCGGCTGGCGCGCTACGAGATCCCCACCGACGTCGCTATCGTCGCCGAACTTCCCAGGACGCCGTCGGGCAAGCCTGATCTGGGCGCAATCCGCGCCCACTTCAGCGACTCTCACGCAGGGTGATCATGTCGAACGAATCGCCAACCGTCGGCGCGGTACTCCGTGCGCAAGCCTGCCGCAGAGCCGATCATCCGCTGCTGATCTGTGACGACGACCGCGTCAGTTACGCAGCCGCCGAACGTCGCTCCGCGCTGTTGGCGCGTCGCCTCGTCGCCCTCGGGGTGGGCAAGGGCAATCATGTCGGGCTGCTGTATCCCAACGGCGTCGACTTCGTCGTCGGCATGCTCGCCGCAGCGCGGATCGGCGCCGTCGTCGTCCCGTTTTCCACCTTCTCCACCGCCCGGGAATTACGCGAGCAGTTGGTCGACAGCGACACCTCGGTCCTTCTCGCCGCAGCCTCGTACCGATCGCACAACTACCGGCGACGGCTCGCCGAGGTGTTGCCGCGCTCGCGCGTCGACTCCGGCGATCGGCTGTTCGACGTCGCCGCACCACAACTGCGTCATATCGTCTTCGATCACGCGATCACCGACACCCTCGACGAAGCGCTGCTGGCCGCCATGGAAGACGATGTCGACGGCGCCGATCCATTGGCGATCATCTACACATCGGGCACAACTAGCGCCCCCAAAGGTGTGCTGCACACCCACGCCGCATTGGTGAACCACCAGCGGAACCTGAACACGATCCGGAACCTCAACGCCACCGACATCCTGTTCTGCAATTCGCCGTTCTTCTGGGTAGGCGGCTTCGGATTCGCGTTGCTGGCGACGTTGATCGCCGGGTCGACGCTGGTCTGTTCGAACGCCGAGGACCCCGGCCGCACGCTCGATCTACTGGAGGCCGAAAAGCCAACAGTCACCAATGGTTTCGCCGCCGGGATCGCACACCTGGCCCGGCACCCGAGTTTCGCCGGACGTGACCTCTCGTCGATGCGCCGCGGCAACCTCTACCCGATCATGGCGCCCGAAGCACGGCCGATCGACCCGGAGTTGCGGCACAACATGCTCGGGCTGACCGAGGCCGGCAGCGTCGCGTTGATCAGCGCCGACGACGGCGACCAACCGGAGTCTCGACGCGGATCGTTCGGCGCACCGGCGCCGGGACTCGCGGCCAAGATCATCGACCCGGACACCGGGATGCCCGTCGAGGACGGTGCGCCTGGAGAGCTGTGCTTCCGCGGCCCCTGTCTGATGCAGCGGTACTACAAGCGCAGCCGTGAACAATGCTTCGACGCCGACGGCTGGTTGCACACCGGCGACCTGGCCGCCACCGACAACGACGGATTCATCTACTACCTCGACCGGCGCGGCGCGATGATCAAGACGGCCGGTGCCAACGTTTCTCCCGGCGAAGTCGAACAGGCGATCGCCAAAGTCACCGACGGCGCTGTGGCGCATGTCGTCGGTATCGCTGATTCCGACCGCGGCGAAGTGGTCGCTGCCGTCATCGCTGCAGACGACGACGCAGCGTTCGACGCGGCCACGCTTCGCCGCCGGCTCGCCGCGGAATTGTCGGCATTCAAGATCCCCAGGCGATTCGCCTTCGTGCCGTCCGGCGACATTCCGTTGTTGTCCAGCGGCAAAGTGAACCGGCAGGAGCTGGCGAGGTTCTTCGATGCCTGACACCATCGACGATCTGGTGCGGACCCAGTCCGGTGAGCACGGCGCCAAGCCGATGGTGATCGATCCCGAAGGCCGGCTCAGTTACCGCGAACTCGACTGCAGTACAACCGATCTCGCCGCGGCTTTCGTCGGCGCGGGCGTTGGCAAGGGCACTCGTGTCGGCCTCGTCATGCCCAACAGCGTCCGCTGGGTACAGGTCGCGATTGCGCTTACCCGGATCGGCGCGGTGCTGGTCCCGCTCAGCACGCTGCTGCGGGCACCCGAGCTGGTCGCACAGTTGCGGACCGCGTCGGTGCAGTTCTTGATCAGCGTCGAGGAATTTCGCGGGCACCGGTATCTCGACCAACTCCAGTCGGTTCTCGACGTCGAGGATATGACCGCACCGCTGCAGCGCCCTGAACTTCCCGCGCTGCGCCAGATTTGGCCGGCTGACCACCTGCCAGAAGCACCGGCTGACTCCATCGTCGAGGCGCTGACTGCGACGGTGACGCCCAGCGACCCGCTGGTCATCATGTTCACATCCGGCAGCAGCGGGGCGCCCAAGGGCGTGGTGCACTCGCACGGCAGCGCCCTGGGTGCGGTGCGCTCCGGCTTGGCCAGTCGCTGCATCGATTCCGAGACCCGGCTGTACCTGCCGATGCCCTTTTTCTGGGTCGGCGGATTCGGCAGCGGCGTGCTGTCGGCGCTGGCGGCAGGGGCCACGCTGGTGACCGAAGAGGCCCCGCAACCGGAGACCACGCTGCGTCTGCTGCAGCGCGAGCAGGTGACGCTGTTTCGGGGCTGGCCCGATCAGGCCGAAGCACTGGCCCGCCATCCGTCGCGCGCCGACACCGATCTGTCGGCGCTGCGCCCCGGCAGTCTGGAAGCGCTGCTGCCGACCGATCAACGGGCTCAACCCGGTTCCCGGGCAACGTTGTTCGGTATGACCGAGGCATTCGGGCCCTACTGCGGCTACCCGGCCGACACCGACATGCCGCGCTCGGCATGGGGCAGCTGCGGTAAGCCGTTCCCCGGCATGGGGGTCCGGATCACCGACCCGGACGACGGGCAGCCGATTCCGGCGGGCGCTGTCGGGATGATCCAGATTCGCGGACCGCACACCCTGCGCGGGATATGTCGGCGGAGTCGCGAAGACCTCTTCACCGCTGACGGCTTCTATCCCACCGGCGATCTCGGCCGGTTCGACGACGACGGCTTCCTGTTCTATCACGGTCGGTCCGACGACATGTTCAAAGTCAGCGGCGCGACGGTCTATCCCGGCGAAGTGGAGAAAGCGCTGCGGGGCATCGCCGGAGTATCCGGCGCCTTTGTCACCAATGTGCCAGGGGTACAAGGAGATCAGGTGGGAGCCGCGGTCGTGTGCGACACGCTGACCGTCGAGCGGCTTCGCGCGTCAGTCCGCGAGGTGCTCAGCGCGTTCAAGGTCCCGACGGTATGGCTGCTCGTCAGCTCCGACGACTCGGTTCCGCGTGGCCCCACCGGCAAGGTCGACGTTCGACAATTGCGCGAGTTACTCAGCGGCGCTGGGGCTTAACCACCATCGGACTCGACTACCCCGTGCTCGACCAGATGGTCGATCAACGGAGCCGCACCGGCAGCCAGGTGCTCGGACATGGCTCTGCGGGCCAGCTTGCCATCGTGTTTCGCCAACGCCGACAACACTCGTCGATGGTCTTTGATCGACTGGTCGGGCCAGCCGGCGATCACTGGAAACACCGATTCCGGTGCGTAGCGAGTGATCTGCGACATCATGTGCGCCAGCTTGGGAGACTTCGCGGCCACGTTGATCGCTCGATGGAAGTCGTGGTTGAGCCGCACCGTCCGCTCGATGTCGTTACCGGCGTAGGCGTCCTCCAGCTCGGTCTGGATCCTCGTCAGCTCACGCAGCTGGTCGTCGTCGATGTTGGTTGCGGCGCGTGCCGCGAGTTCACCGCCCACGTATGCCTGCAGATTGGCGACGTCGGCGAGATCACTTCCGGTCACCGGCAATACCACGAATCCGCGGCGCGGCTGCTGATCCAGCAGTCCCTCGGCGCGCAATTCGAACAGGGCCTCCCGCACAGGAGTGACGCTGATCCCGAGTTCAGCCGCCAGTTGGTCGAGACGGACGTACTCGCCTGCGGAATAGGTGCCGTCGAAGATCCGCTTACGCACATAGCGCGCAACGTCTTCGGAGAGTTGAGGTCGCGCGGCGAAATCCGGGACGCTCACGGTCAAATCCGGTACTCGGCAAGCAGTCGCTTGCTGATGATCGATTTTTGTATTTCGCTGGTGCCTTCACCGATGAGCAGGAATGGGGCATCGCGCATCAGCCGCTCGATTTCGTACTCTTTGGAGTAGCCGTAGCCGCCGTGGATGCGGAAGCTCTGCTGGGTGACCTCTGAGCAGAATTCGCTGGCCAGATATTTCGCCATTCCGGCAGCGACGTCGTTGCGCTCACCGGAGTCCTTGAGCCGGGCCGCGTTGACCATCATCAGATGGGCGGCCTCGACTTTCGTTGCCATCTCGGCGATTTGAAAGGCGATAGCCTGGTGCTCGGCGATCGGCTTGCCAAAGGTATGGCGCTGCTGGGCATAACGCGCAGCGAGCTCGAAGGCCCGGATGGCCACCCCGACCGCCCGGGCTGACACGTTGACCCGGCCGACCTCGATGCCGTCCATCATCTGGTAGAAGCCCTGGCCCGGCGCACCGCCCAGGACGTCGTCGGCACTGGCAGCGTATCCGTCGAAGATGAGCTCCGTGGTGTCGATTCCCTTGTAGCCCAGCTTGTCGATCTTGCCGGGGATCAAGAGTCCGGGTTTCACCTCACCGAAACCGGTGGGCTTCTCGATGAGGAATGTGGTCAGGTTGCGGTGCGGTGCTTCTGCGCCCTCGTCGGTGCGGACCAGCGCTGCAACCAAACTCGAACTGGCGCCGTTGGTCAGCCACATCTTCTGCCCGTTGATGGTGTAATCGCCGTCGCTGCCCCGGGTCGCACGAGTACGGATCGCGGCGACGTCAGAACCCAACTCCGGCTCGGACATCGAGAATGAGCCGCGGATCTCACCGACGGCCATCCGCGGCAGGAAACGTTGCTTCTGCGCGTCAGTGCCGTGCTGACGCAGCATGTAGGCAACGATGAAATGTGTGTTGAGCACCCCCGAGACGCTCATCCAGCCGCGCGCCAATTCTTCGACGCACAAGGCGTAGGTCAGCAGTGACTCCTCCAGCCCGCCGTACGCTTCTGGGATCATCAGTCCGAAGAGGCCCATCTCCTTCATCTGATCGACGATCGCCTGCGGGTACGTGTCGGTGCGTTCGAGTTCCGGCGCGTTCGGAATGATTTCCTTGTCGACGAATTGCCGGACCGTGGCAATGATCTCGGTCTGGATTTCGGTCAGTCCAAGTGTCTCAGCGAGTTTCGTCATGTGACGCCTTTCTTCGCGTTCAGCAGGCGATCGTCTTCGCGTCGGTCAGACGCGTGATGTCGGCAGCACTCAGTCCCAGGCGTGCGGTGAGCAAGTCAGCGGTGTCGCCACCGAGTGTGGGTGCGGGTTCGGCGGCGAAATGGTTGCCGTCGAAGACGGTCGGCATCCCTGGCGCGAGGTAGTCGCCCAGGCCATCCTGATGCAACTTGGCAAACAACGGATTGTTCGTGACACGTGGATCTTTGGCCGTTTCGGCGAAGCTCCGATAGCGCTCGAACAACACGCTGGTGGCAGACAGCGCCGTCGTGATCTCGTCGGCGGTATGATCGGCGAACCACGTCCCGAACAGTCCGCTGAGCACATCGCGGTACCGGTAGCGCACTCCCTCGTCGGCGAAATCGGCACCCAGCGACTCGGCGAGTTCCGAAACCGCAACTTTGGTGCCGGATACCTCGACGAGGTCGTGAAAATGCCTCTTGGTCAACGTCACAACCATGAACGCGGCCCCGTCGTGACTGGTGAAGTCCTGGCCGTACTGTCCGTAGATCGCGTTGCCCAGTCTTTGCCGTTCGGCCCCGCTGTTCACCTGAGGCTCGGTCAGCAATCCCAGGTTGCCTGCGGTGGCCAACGCGACGTCTTCTAACGCGATGCTGATCTGAGCGCCGACTCCCGTCTGATCGCGGCGACGAACCGCGGCGACGATCGCGAGTGCGGCATACAACCCACAGGAGACATCCCACGCCGGCAGCACGTGGTTGATCGGGCCGGCATGGTCGGCAGGACCGGTCACCAACGGGAACCCAGCTGCCGCATTGACGGTGTAGTCCACGCCAGTGGAGCCGTCGTGGCGGCCCGACAACTGGAGATGAACCACGTCAGGCCGCTGTGCCACAAGCTTGTCGAACGACAACCAGGACAGACCGGAAGCGTTGGTCACTACCACGCCGTCACCCTCAACGATCAGCCGCTGGACCAGATCCTGACCGTCGGGTGAACGCAAATCGATGGTGGCCGAACGCTTTCCCTTGTTCAGGCCGGTCCAGTAGATAGACGTACCGCTGGCGGCCAATGGCCAGCGGTTGATGTCGGACGCGCCACCGATCGGGTCGACACGGATCACCTCGGCGCCCAACTGGCTCAACGTCATTCCGCACAACGGCACGGCGACAAAGCTGGAGACTTCCACGACAGTGAGGTCAGCCAGCGGCGCGCTCACTGCGACCCGACCCGCTCGAAAATCGCGGCAAGACCCTGCCCACCACCGATGCACATGGTTTCCAGCCCGTAGCGCGCGTCTCGCCGAGTGAGTTCGCGGGCCAACGTCGCCAGCATCCTGCCGCCGGTAGCGCCCACCGGGTGGCCCAGTGATATCCCCGAGCCGTGTACGTTGGTCCGATCCCGATCGGCCTCGCTGAAGCCCCACTCCCGCATCACAGCAAGAGCCTGCGCGGCGAACGCCTCGTTGAGTTCGATCAGGTCGATGTCACTCAATGCCAGGCCCGCTTTCGCAAGCGCGCGCTCGGTAGCCGGCACCGGCCCGATGCCCATCACCTTGGGTTCCACGCCCGCGACGGCCCACGACACCAACCGGACCAGCGGCGTCAGGCCGAGTTCGGCCGCCCGCTCCGCTGTGGTTACCAGACACATGGATGCCGCATCGTTTTGCCCACTGGAATTTCCCGCTGTCACCGTGGCATCTAGATCATCCTTGAGCAGAACGGGTTTGAGCTTGCTCAGCGATTCCACGGTGGTGTCGGCGCGTGGGTGCTCGTCGGTGTCGATGACGTCATCGCCGCGACGGCTGCGCACCGTGACCGGAATGATCTCCTCGGCCAGCAGGCCGTCCTTCTGCGCGGCGACGGCTCGCTGGTGCGACGTCACGGCGAGCTCGTCCTGTTCCTCGCGCGAGATGTTGTATTGGCGGCGCAGGTTTTCCGCGGTCTCCAACATTCCACCGGGCACCGGATAGTGCCGACCTCCGGCAGTGGTGCGCCCGCGGGCCAACCCGTCGTGCACCTGCACGCCGCGCGCGCCGCCCCACCGCATATCGGTGGAATAGAATGCGACGTTGCTCATGCTTTCCGCGCCGCCGGCGACGACGAGATCGTTGTCGCCGGCGGCGACCTGAAGGCATGCCTGGATGACGGCCTGCAGCCCCGACCCGCAGCGACGATCGACCTGCATGCCTGGCACCGTCACCGGCAATCCGGAATCGAGCGCGATGACGCGTCCGATAGCCGGCGCCTCACTATTCGGGTAGCAGTGCCCGAGGATGACGTCCTGCACCGCTTCGGCCGGAATTCCGGTTCGGTCGAGCAGCCCGGTCAGCGCGGCTACGCCGAGCTCAACGGCGCTCTGCGGCTTGAACATTCCGCCATAGCGCCCGATCGGGGTCCGGACTGGCTCACAGATCACCGCTTCACGGGTCACAGGTGCCTCCCGCCGGTCACCTCGAGAACGGTTCCGGTCATGTAGGACGACAGGTCGGAGGCGAGGAACAAGGCGACGTTGGCGACCTCGCTCGGCTCGCCGGCCCGGCCCATTGGCACCTCAGCCACTTTTGAGTCCCAGATCCGTTGCGGCATGGCCTCGGTCATTGCCGACCTGATCAGCCCCGGCTGGATCGCGTTGACCCGTACACCGAGGTGGGCGAGTTCCTTGGACGCCGCCTTGGTCATGCCGACGATGCCGGCCTTTGCCGCCGAGTAGTTGGTCTGGCCGACCATGCCGACCTTCCCGGAGATCGACGACATGTTCACGATCGAGCCGTGCTTGTTCTCCCGCATCACCGCCGCGGCCTTGCGCAGCCCGTTCCAGGTGCCCTTCAGGTGCACGGCGATCACCTGATCGAACTGGTCCTCGGTCATCTTTCGCATCGTCGCGTCGCGGGTGATGCCGGCGTTGTTGATCATGATGTCCAGCGCACCGAATCCGTCCACTGACGCACCGATCAGCGCGTCGACGTCTTCCCCGGACGTCACGTCGCAGCGCACCGCCAAGGCGACGTCGTCGCCGCCCAGCTGCTTGGCAGCCGTTTCGGTCGCCTCGAGGTTCACGTCCCCGAGTACCACCCGGGCACCCTCGTCAACGAACCGCTGCGCGATGGCGAAACCCAGCCCTTGCGCTCCGCCAGTGATGACTGCGGTCTGACCGGTCAGCAATGACACACGATCACCGTCCTCCTATGTTGTCGTTGAACGTGGACATCATCGCACATCATATTTCATATATGATCGGTGCCCGGGTGTCCTTCCGATGACCCCCGTCCCGCCGGACAAGGAGCGTTGATTCATGCCCACTGCTGCCGTCGACGACGACGATTTCCAGCAGATTCTCAAGCAGACCCGCCAGTTCGTCCGCAATGTCGTGCTGCCGCGCGAACAGGAGATTCTCGCCAACGACGAAGTGCCGAAGGATCTTCGAGACCAGGCCAAAGAGATGGGGTTCTTCGGGTACGCGATTCCGCAGGAGTGGGGTGGTCTCGGGCTCGACATCAGCCAAGACGTCGAGCTGGCGATGGAGTTCGGCTACACCTCGCTGGCACTGCGCTCGATGTTCGGCACCAACAACGGCATCGCCGGCCAGGTCCTGGTGGGGTTTGGCACCGACGAACAGAAGGCCACTTGGTTGGAAGGGCTGGCATCCGGAAAAGTCGCCTCGTTCGCACTGACCGAGCCGGGCGCGGGATCGAATCCGGCAGGTTTGCGCACCAAAGCAATTCGCGACGGATCGGATTGGCTGATCTCGGGCGAGAAGCGGTACATCACCAACGCACCGGTTGCGGATCTGTTCGTCGTGTTCGCCCGGACCCGTCCCGCCGACGACGACGGACCTGGCATCGCGGTGTTCCTGGTACCGGCTGACGCCGAGGGCGTCGAGGTCGGCCGCAAGGACGCCAAAATGGGACAGGAGGGCGCCTGGACCGCCGATGTGCGATTCGCCGACGTTCGCGTCTCCGACGACGCCCTGATCGGCGGCAGCGAGGACATCGGATACCGCGCCGCGATGACGTCGTTGGCCCGCGGGCGAATTCACATCGCCGCGCTGGCGGTGGGGGCCGCTCAGCGCGCACTGGACGAATCCGTCAACTACGCGGCGACGGCCACCCAGGGCGGTACTCCGATAGGCAGTTTCCAGTTGGTTCAGGCGATGATCGCCGACCAGCAGACCGGCGTGATGGCCGGCCGCGCCCTGGTCCGCGAGGCCGCTCGACTCTGGCTCACCGAGCAGGATCGCCGTGTCGCTCCATCGGCGGCGAAAGTGTTCTGCACCGAGATGGCAGGCAAGGTCGCCGATCTCGCCGTTCAGATTCACGGCGGCAGCGGCTACATGCGCGAGGTTCCGGTCGAGCGCATCTACCGCGACGTTCGCCTACTGCGACTCTACGAGGGCACCAGCGAGATTCAGCGGTTGATCATCGGCTCGAATCTGATCAAGGCTGCGCAGCGGAAGCAGTGACGATCGGGTGCGTACCGGCGAAGCAGGCACTGCTATCGTCTGCGTTACAGTGACGTTTACGATATGGAGCGCACATGAGCGGTCGGCTGGCCGGCAAGGTGGCATTCATCACCGGGGCAGCGCGGGGACAGGGTCGCGCGCACGCCGTGCGGTTGGCTAGCGAAGGCGCCGACATCATCGCGATCGACATCGCGGGCAAACTCCCCGATTGCGTGCCCTACGATTCGGCCACACCCGAGGATCTGGCTGAAACGGTTCGCCTGGTCGAGGCATCTGGTCGCCGAATTGTGGCCTCGGCGGTCGACATTCGTGACTTCGACAGTCTGCGTGAGACGGTGGACGACGCGGTAGCCTCACTCGGGCGTCTGGATGTCATCGTCGCCAATGCCGGCATCTCGTCGCCGCAGGCCTGGAACGAGATCACTCCCGACTCGTTCCGCGACGTGCTGGACATCAACGTGACGGGGACCTGGAACACCGTGATGGCCGGCGCGCAGAAGATCATCGACGGCGGCAGGGGCGGTTCGATCATCCTGATCAGTTCGGCTGCCGGCCTGAAGATGCAGCCGTTCATGGTGCACTACACCGCCAGCAAGCACGCCGTGACCGGGATGGCGCGCGCGTTCGCCGCGGAACTGGGCAGACACTCGATCCGGGTCAACAGCGTGCACCCCGGCCCGGTCAACACCGCCATGGGTAGCGGCGACATGGTTGCCGCGGTCGCCAAAGCGAACGAGGCCATTCCGCAGATGGCCAACGTCCTCACGCCGTTCTTGCCGGACTGGGTCGCTCAGCCCGAAGACATCGCCGACGCGGTCTGCTGGCTGGCCAGCGACGAGTCACGCTTTGTCACCGCGGCAGCAGTCCCCGTCGACCAGGGCTCGACTCAGTTCTGATTCGCCACGGCGGTCGTCTGCTCCGACGCATACTCGCCGACAAGGTCGATGGTGCCCAGTTCACGGATCGCCTGGCACCCGCGGGCCAGCATGGTGAGCACCATGTCGTCGCCGCGGTCGGTGGCGGTGGCGAATGCGAATCCCAGAGCCGAGATCAGCAGAGCTTGCAGTGTGCCGAGTCGGTAATCGCGCCAACAGGTTTCGCGGTCGTAGTCGTTGACGCCGTAGCCCAGCAGAGCCCGGTGGTATTCGTCGACAAGGTCGTGCTCGATCGCCGCGCGTAGGTTCGGCTTGAGACTGGTCGCGGTGAAGTAGGCCAGATCGCGCGCGGGCAGACCCACTCCGAGCGTCTGCCAATCCACCACCGTCACCCCTGCCGCGTCGGGGAAGAAGAGCAGATTGTCCAGCCGGTAATCACCGTGCAACAGGGCGAACCGGTCATGCTCGGCGAGCAGCCAGGGAGCAGTCAAATCCATTGCCGTGGTGAAGGTCTCACGGTCAGCAGCACTCATACGATCACCGAGTTTGTCCAAGGTGATCTCTACGCTCATCCGCGCTACCTCGCCCATACCGTTCGCCGAGGCAACGTCGGGGCGGGCGAAAGCGATCCCGGGAAAGTCCAGCCAGGTGGTGTCACACCAACTGGGCCCATGCAGGCCGGCCAGCGCCGTGACGACCAGTCGCGCCTCGCGCTCTTCGCAGCCCGCGATCTGATCGCCCTGCACCGCGGGCGCCTGATCGGCGAGCAGCAGGGCGTAATCCAGAGCATCGTCGCTGATCTCGCAGTAGAAGCACTGCGGCGTCGGCACCCGGACCCGGTCGGCGACCCCGGTGTAGAAAGCGCATTCACTGCGGTACCCGATGGCCACGCGATCACGGACGGTGTCGTCCTGGGCAGGCAGTTTGATCACGAATGTGTCGGGCAGACGACCCGGGTTCTCGGCGTAGCTGACGGACACTCGGTAGGTCGCTCCGGTTTGGCCGGTGCCGATGGCGGTCACTTGGACATCAGACAACGTCGCAACCGCGTCGCCTCTGTTCAGCACGGTTGAGAGCCACTCAAGGGTGACGTCGTCCGGATATCGGGGAATGGACATCGCGATATTCGCCCCTTCGCGCGCTGAGGTCCGATCAGCCGGCCCGACTGACTGGACTACTGTAAGCCATTCGACAAGAGCTGCGACGGAGTTGCCCGGATTCCCACCAAGCACGCCGATATCTCAAGCCAATCGACGATGCAGCAGCGGCAAGCCCGGTCCATCGAGCGTGTCGATCAAGGCCGTTCGGCCCGCAACGCTCATCACCAGCGCGGCGACAGGCCCGTGAATTTCAGCACCCTCGCCCCAACAACGATCGACGTCGATGCCGTGCAGGCGAATTCCGCGCAGCCGGCCCGGTGCCACGAATCCCACCCGCAGCGGCCCGGTCAGAAAATCCAGCGCGAGCGCAGCCACCTCGGGATCTGGTTGAAACGGAAGGCCGAGCGGAATTCGGATATCGCCGTGATGGATTAAGTTGTCCGCGAGCGGGCCGAGCGGCCCGAACGTCGGTGGGCTCAGACGAAAGTCGGCGTTCCGACGTAACGTGTCGGCGATTTCGGCGGCCGATGCCGTCGCGCGTCGGCGCGCAAGTTCGTCGATGGCGCGAGACAAGCTCCGACGACGAGCCGCCCGCATCATGAAAACCGAGAAACTGTCGGCGAATACGCTCACGAGATGGGCGGCGACAGTTTTGACGTCCCAACCCGTACACAGGCTTGCCGTCGCCAGTTGGGATTCGTCCACCTCGTCGATCAGGTCCGCGATCTGTCGCCGCTGGCCGGCCACTGCCGCAAAGACAGCCTCGCGAGCCACCTTCACCACGACGAATCCTCGCTATCTTTGCTCGCCTTGCTTGTGTCTGCTGGCGTGAACACAACGGTGGACTCGGCGCGACCGCGCAACTCGGCCTTGCCGTTCGAGACCCAGTGCCTGCACTCGACCGCGTCAGCGCGCTCGATCGCCGATGCTGAGCACACGATGCGTTGATCCAGCGTCTTGGCGAAGTCGGCCAAGCGGGCTGCTTCGTTGACGGCGTCGCCGACGACGGTGTATTCATAACGGTTTTCGGCGCCGATGTTGCCGGCAAAGACCGGACCGGCGGAGACACCGATCCCGAAGTCGACCATCGGTAGCTGTCGCAGTTGATCACGCAGGCTACGGGCCGTCGCCAACGCGGCCGCTGCGGCGCCGTCGGAGGCCAGCGGTGCTCCGAAGATCGCCAGCGCGGCGTCGCCCTGGAACTTGTTGATCAGCCCGTGGTGGTCGTCGACGGTGCCGACGACGATACGAAAGAAGTCGTTGAGTATCCGGGCCACCTCTTGCGGTGGTTGGCTTGCGGCCAACGTTGTCGAGCCCACCAGGTCGATGAAAAGGATTGCGGCGTCTCGCACGTCACCCGACAGTGACGTGCCCTGTTCGATCGCACGACGCGCCACATCGGCTCCGACGTGACGACCGAACAGATCCCGCAGCCGGTCACGCTCACCGATTCCGGCCACCATGCGGTTGAATCCGCTTTGCAGTCGGCCGATTTCAGACTTCTCGTACACCCCGACGACGGTGTTGATGCGGCCGCGTTCGACCTCCGCCATCGCGTCGACAACCTCGCCGATCGGATCCGATATCGACCGGGAGGTCAGCATCATCGCCGGCAGCCCGATCAGCAGCGCGACGAGTGTGACCACCAGAATGGGCATTTCGACCGACCCGGTCTTCTGAATGATCCAACCGTTGGAGCGAGTCAACACCAGGCCCGCGATCGCCAGGCACGGCAGGCCACTGCCGAGCAGCCACATCCCGATCAGTCGGGTCAGAACACGGGGCGCGATCACGACACCGTCGGAGCCCTGAGTTGCCGTCAGGAGAATGGGGCGAAGGGTTCGCTGGGTGAGCAGGAGGCTCAGGCTTGCCGCCGCGGTCCCACCGAAGACAATCGCCAACACGGTCGGAACCACAAGGACTCTTAGACCGTCGAGGTTGAACAGCAGGTAGGTCAGGCCGCTGAGCGTCCATACCGCGGCCAGGAGCATCGACTGCCGACCGAGGAGGCGCGTGGCCGCGCGTCGTTGGTCGGGATCAGGTTGCTGCCGTCGGACGAACCACCGCAGGACCGGGACAAGATTCGCTATACCGCCGACGGTGACCGCGATCGTTCCCAGAACAACGATCACCGCCGCGAGGACGAGGCTGGGCGGCGCGAAGTAGGCCTGCGCGTTATTAGCGAACTGACCGTGCAGCGGGATGACGATGGCGGCGGCATCGGCGGTCCCGATCAGGTGACCGCCGGCGAGGCCGGCCGCGTAGCGGATAGCCATCCTGCGGCCGACCACCCGCTGCGCTTGCCCGGCTTCGGTCACGGGACCAAGGTAGCCCGCGGACCGTCCGATTTACTGCACGTGCTTCAGCCGACGGGGTATCCCACGGATTTGACCTCGGTGTACTGGTCGAAACCGGCTATGCCGTTCTGCCGGCCCACGCCGCTGTCCTTATAACCGCCGAACGGCACGTCGGCGCCGTAGGGTGCGCCGCCGTTGACGCCCATGAAGCCGGCCTTGATGCGCCGGGCTACCGCCAGCGAATGCTCCAGAGAGCCCGACATCACGTTGCCGGCCAAGCCGTACGGGCTGTCGTTGGCGATCCGGATGGCCTCTTCTTCGTCGTCGAACGGAATGACCGAGAGCACCGGGCCGAAGATTTCCTCTTGGGCGATCGTCATCTTGTTGTCGACGTCGGTGAAAAGCGTTGGGCGGATGAAGTATCCCTTGTCGAAACCGGTCTCGGCACCGGGTCCGCCGACCAGAGCAGTGGCACCCTCGTCGACACCCTTCTGGATGTAGCCCGTCACGCGCTCGTACTGTCGCTGCGAGATCACCGGGCCACACAGGGTGCCGGGGTCCTGCGGGTCGCCGCAGGTGATGTTCTCGTAGATGCTTTTGAGGATCGCCACACCCTCCTCGTAGCGAGACCGCGGCAACAGCATCCGAGTCGGGTTGGCACAACCCTGCCCCGCGTGCATACACGGCGCGATGCCAATCGCGCAGGCCAACCCGAAGTCGGCGTCCTCCAAGACGATGGTGGCCGACTTGCCACCGAGTTCCAGGAAAAGCCGCTTCATGGTGGCCGCGCCTTTTTCCATGATCCGCTTGCCGACCACCGTCGAGCCGGTGAACGAGATCAGGTCGACCTTGGGTGACAACGTCAGCTCTTCGCCCACGAAGTGATCCGATGCGGTGACGACATTGACGACGCCGGCTGGGATGTCGGTCTTTTCGGCGATCAGCCTGCCCAGCCGGTTCGCGTTGAACGGTGTGTTGGGCGCCGGCTTGAGCACCACAGTGTTGCCGGTTCCCAGTGCCTGCCCGAGCTTGTTCAGGGTGACCTCGAACGGGAAGTTCCACGGCACGATGGCACCGACCACGCCCACCGGCTCCCGCCAGACCTTGATGGAGGTGTTGGCCCCGGTGAGGCTGATCACCCGGTCGCCGAGATCGGTCTCCCAGGCGTACTCGTCGATCAACCGGGCTGGGTACTTCAGCCCGTCGGCCAACGGCGCGTCCAACTGCGGGCCGAACGTGATGGCCCGGGGAGAACCGACTTCGAGGATGAGTTCCTCGCGCAGCTCCTCTTTCTCGGATTCGATCGCGTCGTGCAACTGCAGCAGGCACCGCTGACGCAGCTTGTGATTGGTCGACCAGTCGGTCTCGTCGAAGGCCCGGCGGGCGGCGTCGATGGCCCGGTGCATGTCCTCTTTCGAAGCGTCGGAGACCTCGCCGAGCGATTCCTCGGTTGCCGGGTTGATGTTGGTGAACGTGCCGGCCTGACCGTCGACCAACTTGCCGTCGATCATCATCTTCGGCTCGAAGCGGACCTTTACAGTCTCAGTCATGTTTGTCGCTCTTTCGTTGATGGGACGCTGAGCAGAGCGCCGGTCGCAGAATACTATGGAGAGCCTTACCGGAATGCAGTCGGTTGGCAAGGGGCACCATTCGTGAGCCGTTCGTCCCGTCACTCGCAGGTCGATCTTCACCTCGTCCTGAGGTTTGTTGACCAAATATCTGTTCCACCGTAGAGTTCGGCATTGACCGAAGTCAATCGCCTTGAGTCAATAGGAAACGTGGATTTCTCATACCCACCAGAGGTGGAACAGGTTCGCAAGGAATTGCGGGCATGGCTGGCCGCGAACCTGACCGACGAGGTCATCGCCGCCAATCGCGGGCGAGGTAAAAACGAGGCCGCCTTTCAGACCCTTCGCGCGTGGAATGCCACGATGGCCGACGCCGGATGGGCCGCGGTCTCGTGGCCGCAGGAATACGGCGGGCGCGGAGCCGGGGTGCTCGAGCAACTGGTCTGCGCGGAGGAGGCGACCCGCGCCAAGGTGCCGGTTCATCTCAACGTGATCGGGATGAACAACATCGCGCCCGCGCTCATGCAATACGGAACCGAAGAACAGAAACGCACCCTGCTCCCCCGGATGATGCGCACCGACGACATCTGGTGCCAGGGGATGTCGGAACCGGAAGCCGGCTCCGACCTCGCCTCCCTGCGCACCCGCGCGGTGCGCGATGGCGATGACTTCGTGGTTAACGGCCAGAAGATCTGGACCTCGTTGGGACATCGGGCCGACTGGTGCCAGCTCTATGTGCGGACCGACCCGGATGCGCCGAAGCACAAGGGCATTTCCTGTCTGATCCTCGATATGTCGTTGCCGGGCATCGAGGTTCGCCCGCTCGTCACGTTGAACGGCGAGGCGGATTTTGCGGAAGTGTTTTTCAACGACGTCCGGGTACCTGCCGACGCATTGCTCGGTCCGGTGGACGGCGGCTGGCGGATCGCCACCACCACACTGAGCTATGAACGTGCCGGCGCGGCGCGGCTGTACACCGAGATGCAGGAGCGGCTGGCTGAGCTCGTCGCCGACCTGGCCGACGTCCGGATCGACAATCGGCCCGTACTCGAAGATCCCACGACGCTGCGACGGCTCGGCGAAATCGCCTTGCGTATCAAGTATCTCGAGGTGCTCTGCAAACGATCGATCTCGGCGATTCTGTACGGTGGCGACGCGTTCGGTTCGGCCAGCCTGGCCAAGACGATCTGGGGTGAGGTCGGGCAGCAGATCGGCGCGCTGGCCTTCGATCTCCTCGGGTCGCACCCCGACGGACGTCGATGGGCCGACTACCGATTGACATCGCGGTCACTGACTATCGCGGGTGGAACCACGCAGATCAACAAGAACATCACCGCCCAACGGGTCTTGGGGTTGCCGCGATCATGAATCTGGAGTTGACCGACGAACAGGTCGCGCTCCGCGACACGGTGCGAGGTTTTCTCGCCGATAAAGCGTCGATCGCTGGGCACGTCCGCCAGCTACTCGCCGACCCGACCGGGACGACGGAACAGGTATGGCGCGGGCTCGCCGAACTGGGTACCACCGGCCTGCTCGTGCCGCCGGAATACGACGGCGCCGGCATGACGATGGTCGAGGCCGGCATCGTTCTCGAAGAGCTCGGTGCCGGGCTGCAGCCGGGTCCGTGGCTGTCCAGCGCTGTCGCGGCGCCCCGCGCACTCATGCGATTCGGCGTCGACGGCAACGCGGCGGCCCCACTGTTCACCGGGATCGCCGACGGATCTATGACCGTCACCGTGGGCCCTCTGGACGGTGTCCGCCCCAATGCCGTCGAGCACGGAGACGGCGTCGCGCTGCGCGGCGTGATCGACAGCATGCCGGATGTTGCGGCCGCCGATCTGATGCTCGTTCTGGCTGACGATCGCGACGGCACAAGCCTTTTCGCGGTCCCGACGTCGACCCCCGGCATCGAGGTGACGCCGCTGGCCGGCATCGACCCGACCCGTAAGCAGTTCTCTGTCCGGTTTGACGACACCCCCTCGCAATGCCTGGGCAGCGCCTCGCCTGACGCCGTCGAGGCGCTGACCGACGATGTGATCGTCGCCTGGGCGGCGGATGCACTCGGTGCCGCACGCGCCATCCTCAATCTCGTCGTCGAATACGCGAAGGTGCGCAGTCAATTCGGTCAGCCGATCGGCTCGTTCCAAGCGGTCCAGCATCTTTGCGTCGACATGTACGAGACGGTCGAGCTGGCACGTAGCGGCGTGATTCACGCACTGTGGGCGGCCGACGCCGCCGATCGGACCGAAAGGCATTCAGCTGCGTTGCGCGCCAAAGCCTTCGCCGGCCAACTGGCCGCCGTCGCCGACACCGCCATCCAGGTGTTCGGCGGCATCGGCTACACCTGGGAACACGATGCCCACCTGTATCTCAAGCGGCTGCTGAGCTGGAGCGCCTTTCTCGGAGCACCCGACCGCTATCTCGTCGAAGTCGGCGCACAGTTTGCCGAATCCGTGAATCGCTGAAAGGCAAAGGCAGTCGCACCCTTTTCAAGCCACACCGCTGAGCAGCAGCAAGCTGGTAGCGTGAGACCAAATATTGGGTCAGCGGTCTCGCAGGACCGGCCTGTGGAGGTGTCGTGGCGCTTCAGCAACCCCCCGAGGCTGCGGCCACAGCTGACTCAACGCGCCTAGACTTGCGCGATGGCGATCCGTTGGCGCGGACCACTCGACCCGGACGTCCTCCGATGACGCCACGGGCGCGAGGTGCCCGCCGGACCCTCCCCGATCAGGCCAACGGCCGCGGCGGCGCATACGACGACGGCACCCGCCGGACCGAAATCCTGCAGACGGCGGCCACGTTGATCGCGTCGTCGGGGCTGCGGACGTCGCTGCAGGAGATCGCCGACGCCGCTGGCATTTTGCCCGGCAGTCTCTACCACCACTTCGAATCCAAAGAAGCGATCCTCGTCGAGCTGGTTCGCCGGTACTACGCCGACCTCGACCGTATCGGCGAGATCGCCCACGAGAAGCTGGACAAGTCCGACTCTCGCTCGGCCGCTGACAAGATCGTCGAGCTGGGGTCGGCGATCGCACGCTGCGCGGTGGATCATCGCGCAGCTCTACAGATGTCGTTCTACGAAGCGCCGAACGCCAATCCGGAGCTCGTCGAACTGCTGAAGAAACCGCCCACCGCCGTCCAGCAGGCGATGCTGCAAACGCTGCGCGCCGGACGATGGAGTGGCTTCATCAGGTCCAATATCGATCTCCCGACGCTCGCCGACCGGATCTGCCAGACCATGATGCACGTCGGACTCGACATCATTCGTCATACCGCCGGAGCCGACGAGACCGCGGTCGTGCTGTGCCGAATCATGTTGCACGGGTTGGCCAGCCGACCGCTATCTGACAAGGAACTGGATCGCTTCGAGCGCGTTCGCAGCCGCGGAGGCCGCCATCAAGACCTGGGCCGACGAGGACGCCGAGGCCAACGACAAGGCAGCGCACGTCCGCGCAGTGGCGCGAGCTGAATTCGGCAAGAAAGGCTACGAAGTCACCACGATTCGAGACATCGCATCGGCGGCAGGTATGGGCACCGGGACGGTGTACAGGCTGATCGGATCCAAGGACGAACTTCTCGGTTCGATCATGGAGTCGTTCGGCGTGAAGGCCGGCGGCGGATTCGCCAGCGTGCTGCGCACCGACGCCACAGCCGCGGAAAAGCTGGATGCGCTCAGTTGGGTCAACATCAACGCGTTGGACCAATTTCCCGACGAATGGAAGATCCAGCTCGCATGGATGCGGCAGTCGCCGCCGGACACCCCCAACCCTGGTTTGGCATTCACCATGCGTCTGCGGCAGCTCAAAACGCTGTTGTCGGAGGGCATTCAGGCCGGCGATATCCGGATCGAGGATGCGCCCTCGCTGGCGATGCTGTCGCGGTGCGTGATGGACATCCTCTGGATGCCGGAAAACATCGTGCGAGCTCAGGGCACGCGCGCCGCGTTGATCAACGCCCGCGACACAGTGCTGCGGGGCGCCGCCGTGCGCGACTGAACCGCAGAATTCCGAATACTCACCGGTAGCCACTCCCGTCCACGCATACTTGCGGCGTACTGACTCGCACCGATCGAGTCGACCCACCTTCCATGACCGAAGATCTGTTTTCGTAGAGTAAATCGCGAGCCTTACCGTTGGCTTTCCCAGAGAGGACAGAAATGACAGGTATCGAACAGTTCCGCTACGACGGCAAGCGGGCGCTGGTAGTCGGAGGCGCCACCGGCATGGGCGCCGCGGCGGCGAAGATCGTCGGCGACCTCGGAGCCGAAGTCATCAACCTGGACTACGCGCCAGTCGACTCCGGACTCGGCCGTGGAATCCAGGTCGACCTTCGTGACCCCGCATCGATCGACAGCGCACTGGAGCGGGTCGGGCACGTCGATGCACTGTTCTCTGCCGCCGGCATCGCCGACGGTCCCGACCTGATGAAGATCAACTTCATCGGGCATCGGCACGTGATCGACAAGCTGATCAGCAATGGTCAACTGGGAAGCGGTGGGGCCATCTGCTTCATCTCGTCGGTCGCCGGGATCGGATGGGAGACCGACTTGCCGCGGCTTCAAGAGTTCTTGGCCACACCCGACTTCGAGTCGGCCGACGCCTGGAGCAAAGCCCACGAGGCGGACAACTTCGGCCACTACGGCACCAGCAAGCAGGCAATCAATGCCTATGTCGCAACACATGCATTTCCCTTCCTGGCCAAGGGAATTCGGATCAACGCGATCTGCCCGGGTCCGACCGACACTCCTCTCGCCCGGGCCAATGCCGATCTGTGGCTGTCGTTCGCGCAGGACTACCGCGAGGCCACTGGCACCGCAACGCACACGCCCGAGCAAATGGGCAACGTGATGGCGTTCCTCAACAGCCCAGCCGCCGCCGGCGTCAACGGAGTGACTCTGCTGGTCGACTACGGACACGTCAACTCTTCGAGCACCGGGACGTTCCCAGCCGGCAAGCCGATCATCGACATGCTCATGGGCCGAATCTCGCTTGGCTAGCTCTTTGACGGACGTTTGCTCCCCAGGACGCACGCAGGCTGATAGACAAAGTGTTCCAAGTAAACCTGCGTGCGTTGGGAGGTGACCGGTGGGACGACGGCTTATCACCGCGGCAGTGAGCGCTTCATTGGTGGCGGCATCGTGCTCGGGATGCTTTACCAACGACAAGCCGACGCAGAAGACCGCTCGCATCACGGTCGACAACAACACCCGCACCTCACATGCCGTCATGTGCAGCCAGGTCGACTGGCTGTTGACGGCGAACATCAGCGCCGCGCCCGCGAATGTCCGGGTGCTGCTCAAGCTGGACCCGGATAAGCCCACGGTTGAATCGGTGCATTTCGATAATTTCGCGGGCTTCTCCGGCGTCGCCAACTCAGGCGCGGGCGACACGAAAATCCACTTCGCCAACGACACCTACACCATCACGGGCACGGCCGAAGGATCCCAGTTGAACGATCCCCATGTCTCTGTGACACGGCCGTTCAAGATCGAGGTGGGTTGCTGACTTCGTCGGCGGATTGACAAGCACATCGTCTGGGTCCGACCTTCTTGAGCTAACGGCTATTCGAGCTCATCGCGAGGTGGTGGCTGCAATTCCTGGGCCGGCGGCGAGTTCTGCAGCCATCGGCGCAGCCGGAGAAGACCGTTGGCCACAATGCCGATGGCCAACAGGATCACGAGCACCACAATCGCGGCGGTCACGCTGTCAATGGTGACAGGTTGAGAGTCGGGCTTCTACGAAATCTGCGCCATGGCCGGTGCAGCCTGCTCGGGGCATTGCACCCGAATGGCGTTGCCGGTCGCGGTGCCGGCTTTGGTTGCGCTGTATCCGCGGGCCTCGAGGGAGGTCTCGATGGACGCGAGGCTGGTGCCGCCCCGCAGCGCTCCGCAGATGTCGAAGTTCGAGTCGATGGTCGCGGCCCGCGCCGGCGCAGCAATGGCGAGTGCCGCGGCGAACGCGGCCAGGGCGGCCGCGGCGATACCTGCGAGGACGATCAGCTTCTGGACGTTCGGGTACCTGTGCTGGCGACATCCGCTCGCGATGTGTGTCATCTCAGCCTCGCTGTGTTCCGGGGTCACGTCCGATTTAGTGGCCGGTACCGTCTATCAACACCCGAGTGACCGGATAACTGCCCTGTTCACACGGATCGTGATCCGTTTCACTGGCCGCGGCTTATGTGGCGACGGCTCACACCTCAAGCGTCGGCGTCGACGCCGCGCGCCCTGGGACGCCGGCGGGTAATCTGCGATCTCATGAGCGATAGGCGGCGTCAACTCGCAATCGCTGCGGCTCCCGTGCTGGTGGCTACCGCCTGCCACTGGGCAACTGCGTCAGCTTCACCGGTGGCATCAGCGGGTCCGCCGTACCCGGACTGCAATGCCGCACACGCCGACGGGCGTTGGAGCATCCCATCGAATGACCCGGCCTATCGACCGGACCTCGATCTCGACGGCGACGGTCTCGCGTGCGAGCCTTCGAAGAGTCGTAGATCAACGCGCTGACCAAGAGTCACGACGAGAGGGACAGATGACTCGCGTCTTAGTGATCGGATATGCCCCCGACGCCGTCGACTTCACGGATCCGGCTATCCCGCCGGGCATGAACGAAGGCACGGGGCGCCGCTGACGCCGCTTGCTTTCAACTCAAGTCCCGACAGCAGCGGCGACGCGGTCGCCCGGCGGCTGCCCGAGGCGTAGATCAGCCCAATGAACTGCTAGAAGAACGCAAAATGAACTGCACTAGAAGCTGACCCTGCAATAGCAGAACCTAAATAGCCTAAGCCGCATGTTCTTCAGACGCGGGCGAAGGCCCGCCGCATTCATCATCGTGCCGGTCGCAGTGTTCCTCGCATCGTGCGGCTTGTTTCACACCACCTCCGCGGCGGCTGGGATGGGGCAAGAAGTCGTTGACGGAAAGTTCGCCTTCATCGTCAACGACATCGGCACCTCTCCCACCTTCGACAACACTCCTGCCCGAGGTGTCTGGCTGATCGTGTCAATGGCCGTCAGGAATCTCCGCACGGAGGCACAGCCTTTCGACATGGCGGCTCAGTCGTTGAAGGAAAGCGATGGGCGTGGGCATTCGGCGAGTTTCATGGACCCGCCATTGGTCAACAAGATCGACCCAGGTCTTCAGATGAGCCTCAAGCTGGCATTCGACGTGCCGCCTGGCGTGCGCCCGACCCAGATCGTCCTGCACGAATCGGGATCCTCACCCGGAGCAACGGTCAAGCTCGCGCAGCCATCCCAGTCACCCCCGCACGGTTAACGGAGGCTGGCCGCTTAGCGTCTCCGACCCTCACACCGGCCACTATGCTGCGTGAGAGGAGGCGATCACACAGTGGCAAGCACAAGTCACCTGGCCGAATTGGAGGTCGAGGGCACCGACGTGGTCGGTGCGTGGAACGCCCTCGAACCCGTAGTCGCGGATTGCGCCGGTTCGCTCGGGACGCCCGCCACAAAAGGCGACTACTCCGTCGGCAACGTGGACGATCAGGGCACCGTGACCGGTGCTGATCTTCGTGACTGCCTCGATCGCGTGGAGAGCCCCACGTCGATCTCCGTCACGTATACGACGACCACCTCGGGCCCTGATCCTCAGAGCATCGAGCTCAAAATCATGCGCTACCGCCGTTTCAAGGAGCTCAATGTCCACCTGCGCGTCACGGGGCCTACCGATGTGCACACGTTGGGCTTTTTCGAGCGGACCAGAGGTAGGCTCGCCCGCGCGATTGATCGCGTGAACGAACCGTAAAGCCCCACGGCCCCGTCGTTCTGAGCATCTGTGCGGGCGGAGGGATTCGAACCCTCACGCTCTCTCGAGCACCGGCACCTAAAGCCGGCATGTCTGCCGTTCCATCACGCCCGCAAGCCCCACGAGCGTAGCGCTCTACTTGTCCGCTAAGGCCTCCGGTGGTGCCCGGCACCTTTCCCACCTGGGAGTACCTTCTAGGGGTGTCAACTACGCGTCGTCGGAGGCCCGCGCTGATAGCGCTGGCGCTGCTGTCGGCGAGCGGTTGCCTGGCCCTGGGCTGGTGGCAGTGGACACGATTTCAATCCGCATCGGGCTCATTCCAGAACCTCGGCTATGCGCTGCAATGGCCGGCGTTCGCCGGGTTCTGCGTCTACGCGTACTACAAATTCGTCCGCTACGAGGACGAGCCGCCGGAGCTTCACGACAACCGCGCCGTGACCGAGGTACCTGACGGACTGCTGCCCGAGCGACCGAAGTCCGCGCAGCACAACGCCGATGATCCAGCGCTGCGCGAGTACAACGCCTACCTGGCCGAGCTTGCCAAGTCGGACAACGACAACGATCGACGACAGAACAGGACCACCGCATGACCGCACCGGGCCAGAACATCCGCACCCCACTGCTCGCCTACCGGGTGATGGCGTGGACGACGGGTCTGTGGCTGATCGCCCTGTGCTACGAAATCGTCTCCCACGTCGTGTTCCATCACGAAATCCGTTGGATCGAAGTCGTTCACGGCTGGGTCTACTTCATCTACGTGTTGGCGGCATTCAACCTTGCCATCAAGGTCCGCTGGCCAATCGGCAAGACGGTCGGCGTGCTGCTCGCCGGCACGATCCCGCTGCTCGGCATCATCGTCGAACACTTCCAGACCAAAGACGTCAAGACGCGCTTCGCCCTGTAGGCCAAGCCAATTCGGCTACCCGGCGAGCTCACGCAGGGCGGGCAGCAACAGCGCAAGCGCGCGACCGCGATGCGACGCTGCGTCCTTCTCGGCCGAAGTCAGTTGCGCCGCAGTGCGATTCTCGCCGTCCGGCAGAAACACCGGGTCGTAGCCGAAGCCCGCGTCGCCGCGCGGATCCCGGGTGATCGCGCCGGCCCACTCACCGCGAACGACGACCTCGCCTGACGCCCAGACCAGCGCGCATGCCGACACAAACGCTGCGCCGCGACGTTCGTCGGGCACATCCCGCAGTTGCGCCAACAGCAGAGCGGTGTTGCCTGCGTCGTCACCGTGATTGCCCGACCACCGCGCCGACAGCGCGCCCGGCATGCCGTTCAAAGCGGCGACTTCCAGACCGGAGTCGTCGGCGACGGTCGGCAACCCGGTCGCCGCGAAGCCGTCACGCGCCTTGGCCAGCGCGTTGTCCTCAAACGTCGCAGCGGTTTCCGGAGCTTCGTCGAACGGCGGCACATCGTCGAGCGAGACCAGAGTCAGCCCGTCGAGCGCGGCCCCGTCCAGCACGCGCCGCAACTCGGCCAGCTTCTTGCGGTTGCGGCTGGCCACCAACAAGCGGGTCAGCTTCCGAACGCCTTCTGCGGCGCATGTCCTTCGGGCAGCACACCGGGATACGGCAACGCCAACGCTTCGGCCTGAACGGCGAACAGCGTCTCGCACGCGCCCTCCGCGGCGTCGAGAAGCTTGTTCAGCGTCGAACGCGGGAAGGTCGCGCCTTCGCCGGTGCCCTGGACTTCGACGAGCGTCCCGGTGTCGGTCGCGACGACGTTCATGTCGACCTCGGCGCGGGAGTCTTCTTCATACGGCAGATCCACTCGCACCCGGCCGTCGACGACGCCGACGCTGATGGCGGCGATCGCGCACGACAGCGGTCGGGGATCGGACAGTTTGCCGGCGGCCGACAGGTAGGTCACCGCATCGGCTAGCGCCACGTAAGCCCCAGTGATCGCCGCGGTGCGAGTCCCGCCGTCGGCTTGCAACACATCGCAGTCGATCGCAATCGTGTTCTCGCCCAACGCCGCCAGGTCAATGCACGCCCGCAGCGATCTGCCGACCAATCGGCTGATCTCCTGTGTGCGTCCGGACGGCCGGCCTTTCACCGATTCCCGGTCGCTGCGCGTGTGAGTGGCCGACGGCAGCATCGCATACTCCGCGGTCAACCAGCCAAGGCCCGATCCTTTGCGCCAGCGCGGCACGCCTTCGGTGACGCTGGCGGTGCACAGGACTTTGGTCTGGCCGAATTCGATGATCACCGATCCCGCCGGATGCGCTGTGAATCCGCGGGTGATGACAACCGGTCGAAGCTCGTCATCCAGGCGGCCGTCTTCTCGTTTTGACACGAGGCCAACCCTAGCGTGCGCTCAGTTGTGGGCGACGCTGAAAGTCTCGCCGCACACCACCGCGTGCACCGGGCCGTCGAATTCGGCCTTGGCCTCGCTGATCACATCCTCGCGGGAGGTCCACGGCGGGATGTGGGTGAGCAACAGCTCCCCCACTCCGGCGGCGGACGCAATACGACCGGCCTCGGTGCCCGACAGGTGCAGGTTCGGCGGACGGTCCGGCGAGTGCGTCCAGGACGCCTCGCAGAGGAAGACATCGGCGCCGCGGGCCAAGTCGATCACCGCGTCGCAGTAGCCGGTGTCCCCGCTGTAGACGAACGTCGCCCCGGCTGGGTCGGTGAAGCGCATGCCGTAGGACTCGGTCGGATGGCACACCAGCCGCGGCGTGACGTTGACCGCGCCCACCTGTACGGCTTCGCCGTCTACCCAGTGCCGCACGTCGAAAATGTCGGAGCAGTCGTCGATCTCACCGCCGTAGGGCGACGACGCGGCGCCGAGCCGCGACCACGTGTCGCTAGGGCCGTACATCAACGCCTTGCCGACCGGCGGCGACGGGTGATAGCGGCGCCAGACGAACAAGCCGGGTACATCCAGGCAATGGTCGGCGTGCAGATGCGACAGCAGCACCTGGACCGAACCCGGATCGGCGTGCCGCTGCAGTGCGCCGAGCACGCCTCCACCGAAGTCGATACACAGCGGCGGGGTGTCGTCAGCTCTCAGCAGATAACCCGATGCCGGCGAATCCGGGCCAACGACGCTCCCGGAGCAGCCCAGCACGGTAATTCGCACGGTCACTACTGTGCCATGCCCAGAGCCGTCATGATGAAAACATCCCGGCTTTACTAATGAGTAAGGTCAGCCGGACGCCGCGATGTGCCGATGGACCGGCTCGACGCCGGTAATCGCCGGTCCCAGAAACCGCGCCGCAAGTGCGAGAAACGCGTCTGGGTCGCCGGTCGCCTCGAACGAGCGACGCGGCCGGGCGTCGGCGGGATGATCCGGATGCGGGTGCAGGAGATCACGCTCGGTCAGCACGCGCAGCAGTTCTTTAGCGGTCTCCTCCGCGCTGGATACCAGCGTGACGCTCTCGCCCATGGCCAGCTGAATCAGGCCGGACAACAGCGGATAGTGGGTGCAGCCCAGCACCAGCGTGTCGACGTCAGCACGCTGCAGTGGCTCGAGGTAGCCCTCGGCGAGCCCGAGCACCTGGCGACCGCTGGTGATGCCGCGCTCGACGAAGTCGACGAACCGGGGGCAGGCCACCGCGGTGATCTCGGTATCGCGGGCCGCGGCGAACGCGTCCTGGTAGGCGCCCGAGGAGACCGTGGCCTGCGTGCCGATCACGCCGATGCGGCCGCTGCGGGTGGTAGCGACGGCCCGCCGGACCGCGGGCAGGATGACCTCGACGACGGGCACGTCGTAGCGTTCCCGCGCGTCGTGCAGGCAGGCCGACGACGCCGAGTTGCACGCGACCACCAACGCCTTGACACCGCGATCGACGAGGTCGTCGCCGATGGCAAGCGCGTGCGACCGGATCTCGGGGATGGTGAGCGGACCGTAGGGACCGTTGCCGGTGTCGCCGACGTAGACGATGTCCTCGTCGGGTAACTGGTCGATGATGGCGCGCGCCACCGTCAACCCCCCAACGCCGGAGTCGAACACCCCGATCGGTGCCAGCGCGTCACTCATGACGCCGCCCCTTGTCGGCGGCGCTGTCGCGCTTCGCGTTCCGGGTTGGACAACAGGTAGGCAGCCAGCACCCCGGCGATGCCGCCGCAGAGATGCCCCTGCCACGACACGCCTCCGCAGACGTTGAGCACGGGCACGGCTCCCCACAGCACGCCGCCGTAGATGACCAGCACCAGCAGCCCGATGAAGATCTGACCGCCGGACCGGATGAAGAAGCCGTACACCAGCAGGAAGGTCAGCCAGCCGAAGATCAGGCCCGAGGCGCCGATGTGATCGGTCGGGCCGCAGGGCGATCCCAAGTTGCCGATCAGCCAGGTGCCGAGGCCGCCGAGGATCCAGATGATCGCCGTCGCCCAGAAGAAGCGCGAGAGTCCGGCCAATGCGACCAGGAAACCCAGCACCAGCGCCGGCCCGGTGTTGGCGGCCAGGTGCCCCCAGTTGGCGTGCAGCACCGGTGCGAAGAGGATCCCCCACAAGCCGTCGGTCTCCATCGGGCGGATGCCGTACTCATCCAGGTGATGCCCGTCGAGCTGGTCGAAGAACTCGACGACGTAGAGCAGCGCCACGAAGCTGAGGATGGTGGCCCCGCCGACCAGAAACGTGGGCCGCTTCTTCGGCTGTCGCGCCGGTGTCTGCATGTAGTTACTCATGCCCGCGCCTAACCTTTCGACCGCCGGAATGCTCCCGGCAACACTCCACGATAAGTCGGAATCCCGGCCACCGGTTCGGCGGCGATCACGGCACCGACCACAGCATGCGCCAAACAATCGGCCGCCGCGGCGCCTACGGCAGTGGCCAGCGGCGTCTCCGGCGAGAAAGCAGCGGGCACGTCGGCGGGCGGAGGCACCTCGATGGCGCCGGTGGCCAGGGCGAACACGGTGTCGCCGTCCACCGGGGTGTGCGACGGACGAGTACTGCGGGCGAGCCCGTCGTGAGCAGTGCTCGCGATCTGGCTGCACGCCGCCGGGCTCAGCGCCGCATCGGTCGCGACCACCGCGATGGTGGTATTCAGCGAGCTCAACGGGGAATCGAGTTCGGCCAGCGCAGCGAGCTGCTCGGCGGGCGGCGACATCAGCCCGAACTCCTCGACCAGATACGCCAACCACGGCAGGCCGGTGGCCTGGTCGACGACGTTGCCCGCGGAGTTCACCGCGACCAGCGCGCCGACGGTCACCCCGGACGGCAGCGTGGTCGACGCAGTTCCGATGCCCCCCTTGAACACGCCTGCGCAGGCCCCCACCCCGGCGCCGACGGTGCCGACGGCGACCGGTGCGCCGGCAGATTCGCAGGCCGCATACCCGAACTCGGCGGTCGGGCGATTGCTCCAGGCCCCGACTTCCAGGTCGAAGATCACCGCGCCGGGAACGATCGGCACGACCCCGCCCTTCATCGCGACGCCGCGGTCATGCTCCTCCAGCCAGCGCATCACCCCGTCGGCCGCGGCCAGTCCGTAGGCGCTTCCACCGGCGAGCAACACCGCATCGACGTAGCGCACGCTGTTGGCCGGGTCCAGCAGATCGGTTTCCCGAGTGCCGGGCGCGCCGCCGCGGACATCGACCGCACCGACGGTGCCCGGCGGGGTCAGCACAACGGTGACTCCGGACGCCCAGCCCGTCCCCATCGTTGCGTCGTGGTCCAGCCGATGGTGATGGCCGACCAGAATGCCTGCCACGTCGGTGATCGCGCTCACCGCGACCCCATCAACGCCACAACCAAGTACTCCTGCAACACCGTCAGCCACTGATAGACGTCGAGGTGCGAAGCCAGCGGATGGTCGTCGGGCAGCCGATCCGGGCCGTCGGGGTGTATTTCGAGCATCGTCCCCAGAGCCAGCCGCAGGTCGTTGACGGCGGCCACCCAGGCGTGCGCGGCATCCTCGGCCAGTTCGAACTTGCCGCCGTCTTCCGGAAGAGTGTCCAGAAGTTGTTGAGCTGCAAGACGTTTGGTGTCGATAATCGCAGGCTCGTGCAGACTTCGCAGGGCGGCGTTCAGGCTGTCGGTGGCCTCGTCACTGGTTTCCTCCGGCTTGGAGAAGTCCGGTAACAGCCGCTGCAGGGTGGCGTTGTCGGGCGGGTGGGAGTTGCCAGTCTTGATGCCGGTGATCGTCTCGAGTTCGTCTGCCGGCGCGGAGGATTCGCGTTCGTCGAGCAGCCCGATCATCGACGAGACCAGGTTCCTCAGCAGAGCTGTCTCGTGAGAGTCCAACCCGGACCGGAAACGAGGACCGCCGGCGGTGTCGACCCGCTTCCACTTACGCACCTGAGAACCCGAACACCCTCTGTCTCAACGATCTTGCTGCATGGTGGCCCACAACCCGGCCGCGTGCAGCTTCGACACGTCGCCCTCCATGGATTCCCGGCTGCCGGATGACACCACCGCTTTGCCATCGTTGTGCACTTCCAACATCAGCTTGGTGGCGTGCGGTTCGCTGTAGCCGAACAGCTTCTGGAAGACGTATGTCACGTAGTTCATCAGGTTCACCGGATCGTCCCAGACGATGGTCACCCAGGGAGCGGCCGTTGCTTCGACCGTGTCTGCTTCTCGCTTCCCGGTTGTTCCGGGCTTTGTCGGAGCTGACGCAACCATGCGCTCCAGGATACCGAGCCACCCCCGCACACCCGATACCGTTGCGGTGTGAACAACTCGGCGTACTCCGGGCTGCTGACCGACAGGTACGAGTTGACCATGCTGTCGGCGGCGCTGCGCGACGGCACCGCGCACCGCCGGGCCACGTTCGAGCTGTTCGCCCGCAAGCTGCCCGACGGACGTCGATACGGCGTGGTGGCCGGCACGGGCCGGTTCCTGGAAGCCTTGCCCGAGTTCAGCTTCGACGACGATGCCTGCGACTCACTGGCGGAGTTCCTCGACCGCGACACCCTGACCTATCTGCGTGACTTCAGGTTCAGCGGAGACGTCGACGGCTACGCCGAGGGCGAGCTGTATTTCCCTGGCTCCCCTGTCCTTTCGGTGCACGGCAGCTTCGCCGAATGCGTGGTGCTCGAGACGCTGGCGCTGTCGATCTTCAACCACGACACCGCCGTAGCCTCGGCGGCCGCGCGCATGGTCAGCGCCGCCGAGGGACGGCCGCTGATGGACATGGGCTCTCGTCGCACCCACGAGCACGCCGCCGTCGCGGCGGCCCGCGCCGCCTACGTCGCGGGGTTCGCTGCGACGTCCAATCTGCAGGCCCACCGCCGCTACGGCGTGCCCACCGAAGGCACCAGCGCCCATGCGTTCACGCTGCTGCACACCGGCCCGGACGGGCCCGACGAGCCTGCCGCGTTCGCGGCACAGGTCGACCTGCTCGGCGCAGGCACCACATTGTTGGTCGACACCTACGACGTCACTACCGGCGTCGACAACGCGGTAGCGGCTGCCGGCACCGGGCTGGGCGCGGTGCGCATCGACTCCGGCGACCTGGGCGTGCTGGCCCGCCAGGTCCGCGCGCAACTCGACCGGCTCGGCGCGACGGGAACCCGCATCGTGGTCTCCGGCGATCTCGACGAGTTCGCCGTCGCCGGTTTGCGGGCCGAACCCGTCGACAGCTATGGCGTCGGCACCTCGCTGGTCACCGGCTCGGGCGCGCCGACGGCGAACATGGTCTACAAGCTGGTCGAGGTCGACGGCATCCCCGTGGAGAAGCGCAGCGCGCGCAAAGAATCGCACGGCGGCCGCAAAGCGGCGCTGCGACTGTCCCGTTCGACCGGCACCATCACCGAAGAGATCGTCCATCCAGCCGGCGATCCGCCACCCGGCGCCGAGCCGTCGCGGGCGCTGACGGTCCCGTTGGCGCGGCACGGCGAGGCGGTCATGGACAACGACCTCGGCGCGGCGCGCGAACTGGTCGCGTCAGGCTTGCGAAGCTTGCCGTGGGAGGGTCTGATGTTGTCGCACGGCGATCCGGCGATCCACACCACGCAGATCCCGGCCCGACGCCCGTAAACGCAGGAGTAGCCACGCCCAACGACGAGCCGGTGCCCGTAACGCAGCTGCTGGCCAGCGCGGTGGCGGCGCTCGGCGGCAAAGAACGCAGCGGCCAACTGCAGATGGCCACCGCGGTCGCGCACGCCTTCGACAACGGCGAACACCTCGCGGTGCAGGCCGGAACCGGCACCGGAAAGTCGTTGGCGTACTTGGTTCCATCGATCAGCCACGCCTTGTCCGACGACAACCCGGTGGTGGTGTCGACCGCGACGATCGCCCTGCAACGTCAACTGGTCAACCGCGACCTGCCCCAGCTGGTCGAGGCGCTCACCGATGAGCTGCCCCGCGCACCTCGCTTCGCGCTGCTGAAGGGCCGGCAGAACTACCTGTGCCTCAACAAGATTCACAACGGCTCCGCCGCCGATGACGAGACACCCGGGGAGCTTTTCCAACCGCAGGCGAAAACCGCGCTGGGTCGCGACGTACAGCGGCTTACCGAGTGGGCGTCGACGACGGAATCAGGCGACCGCGACGACCTCAAGCCGGGGGTCGTCGACCGGTCGTGGTCGCAGGTCAGTGTGTCGTCGCGGGAATGCCTGGGCATGGCCCGCTGCCCGTTCGGCACCGAGTGCTTCGCCGAAAAAGCCCGGGCCACCGCCGGTCAGGCCGATGTCGTCGTCACCAATCACGCGCTACTGGCCATCGACGCCGTCACCGACTCGGCGGTGCTGCCCGAACACTCCCTGCTGGTGGTCGACGAGGCACACGATCTGGTGGACCGGGTGACCGCGGTGGCCACCGGTGAGCTGACGGCGACCACCCTCGGCGTGGCCTCGCGGCGTATCACCAGGCTGATCGAACCGGAGCTGGCACAGCGCTGGGAGCGGGCATCCGCGACCTTCACCGCGGCGATCCACGACATATCCGCCGGTCGGATCGATCACCTCGACGACGAGCTCGCCACCGATATCACCGCGTTGCGCGACGCGGCCAACGCGGCCCGATCGGCCATCGACGTCTCGCCGACCGATCCCAAGGCCGCCGCGTCGCGCGCCGAAGCGGTCGCCAGCCTGGCCGAAATCGCCGATACCGCAGCGCGGATCCTGGCGTCGTTCGCACCGGCGATTCCCGACCGCACCGACGTGGTCTGGCTGGATCACGAGGAGAACCGCGGCTCGACGCGGACCGTGCTGCGGGTTGCGCCGCTGTCGGTGGCCGGCTTGTTACGCACCCGGTTGTTCGCCAACTCGACGGCGGTGTTGACGTCGGCGACGCTGACGATCGGCGGCTCGTTCGATGCGATGGCCGCCGCCTGGGGCCTGGCCGACGACGACGAGGGTGAGCCGACGTGGCGCGGGCTCGACGTCGGATCGCCGTTCGAGCACGCCAAAGCCGGGATCCTCTACGTCGCTTCGCATCTGCCCCCGCCCGGCCGCGAGGGCACCGGGTCGACCGAGCAGCTGAACGAGATCGCCGATCTGGTGACCGCGGCGGGTGGACGAACGCTCGGGCTGTTCTCGTCGATGCGGGCAGCCCGGGCGGCCGCCGATGCGATGTCCGAACGATTGTCGACGCCGGTGCTGTGTCAGGGCGACGACAGCACGGCCACGCTCGTCGAGCGGTTCGCCGCCGACGAGGCCACGTCGCTGTTCGGCACCTTGTCGCTGTGGCAGGGCGTCGACGTGCCCGGCCCGTCGCTGTCGTTGGTGATCATCGACCGCATCCCGTTCCCGCGGCCCGACGATCCGCTGCTGTCCGCTCGGCAGCGGGCGGTGGCCGCCGCCGGCGGCAACGGCTTCATGGCCGTCGCCGCCAGTCACGCCGCACTGCTGCTGGCCCAGGGCGCCGGCCGGTTGCTGCGCCGCATCGATGACCGCGGAGTCGTCGCGGTGCTGGACTCGCGGATGGCCACCGCCCGCTACGGCGGTTACCTGCGGGCCTCATTGCCGCCGTACTGGCCGACCACCGACTCTCAAGCGGTGCGCGCGGCGTTGAGCCGATTGAGCTCGGCCTGATTGCCCGCCGTCTCCACGGCCCGTTCCGGCCCGCACCGTCGGCGGGCTAGGCCAGAGTGACCAGACCCAACTCGGCTTCCGACGACATCATCGGATGATGCGGCAACACCCGCACGGTGTAGCCGACTGAACCCGCCACCGGCAACGGCGTCGTCGTCGCGAAGATGTGGTCGCCACCGGCCGCCGTACCCGTGTAGGGCATCTCGACCGTGACCGGATCCAGCAGCGCATCGCCGGTGTCGACCCGGCCGACGACTGCCTGGACACTCACCTCGTCGGGTCGCAGACCGGCCAGCTGGACCGTCGCGGTCAGCGTCAGCTTCGACCCGAGCACTGGGCTATCGGGCAGTCCGGTGCTGTCGACGTCGGTGACGTCGATGTGCGGCCACGCCGCGTAGGCACGGCGACGGTAGTCGGCCAGATCGCGGGCCGGCCCGAAGTCCACCTGGCCGTCCCCGTCGACCGACACCGTGCTGCGCAGCGACTGTGCGGCAGGCACGTAGTAGCGCTCGGTGTAATCGCGAACCATCCTCGAGGCCAACACTTTCGGGCCGAGCGTCTGCAGCGTGTGTCGCACCATTTCGATCCACCGGCGCGGTGTTCCGTGTTCGTCACGCTCGTAGAACTTCGGCGCCACCGACTTCTCCAGCAGGTCGTACAGCGCGGCCGCCTCGAGATCGTCGCGTCGTGCTTCGTCGGACACGCCGGAAGCCGACGGGATCGCCCAGCCGTTCTCGCCGTCGTACCACTCGTCCCACCAGCCGTCCCGGATGGACAGGTTCAGCCCGCCGTTGAGCGCGCTCTTCATCCCCGAGGTGCCGCACGCCTCCAGCGGACGCAGCGGGTTGTTCAGCCAGACGTCGCAGCCCCAATAGAGCAGCCGGGCCATCGACATGTCGTAGTCGGGCAAGAAGGCGATGCGGTGACGCACCTCGGGCCGGTCGGCGAACTGCACCACCTGCTGGATCAGCGCCTTGCCGCCGTCGTCGGCGGGGTGCGACTTGCCGGCCACGATCAGCTGGATCGGCTTGTCCGCGTCGAGCAGCAGGCGTTCCAGTCGATCCGGATCGCGCAGCATCAGTGTCAGCCGCTTGTACGTCGGCACCCGGCGGGCGAATCCGATAGTCAGCACGTTCGGGTCGAAGGCCGTCGAGATCCAGCCCAATTCAGCCTCCGGCGCGCCGCGGACCAGCCACGACCGATGCAGCCGCGCGCGGACGTCCTCGACCAGCAGCGCCCGCAGTTGCGAGCGGATCCACCACAGGTGACCCGGGTCGACCTCGTTGACCCGCAGCCAGACGCCGGGATCGCTGAACGAGTCCGACCCGAGCAGTTCGCGACCGAGCTCCAGCCATTGCGGGGCCGCCCAGGTACGGGCGTGCACGCCGTTGGTGATCGACCCGATCGGCACCTCGGCGGCGTCAAAACCGGGCCACAGCTCGTTGAACATGTGCCGGCTCACGTCGCCGTGCAGCAGCGAGACACCGTTGGCCCGCTGCGCCAGCCGCAGACCCATGTGAGCCATGTTGAACTTCTCCGGATCGTCCTCGGCGCCCAGCGCCAGGATCCGGGCCAGCGGCACCCCGGGCAGCAGCGCCGACTGCGGCGCGAAGTCGGGGTCCGCCGCGGTGTTGGCGAAATACCGCTGCACCATCTCCACCGGGAACCGGTCGATGCCCGCGGGCACCGGGGTGTGGGTGGTGAACACAGTGCTGGACCGCACCACGGTCAGCGCGGTGTCGAAATCCAGCCCGGCGTCGACCAATTCGCGAATGCGCTCGGTGCCCAGGAAGCCGGCGTGGCCTTCGTTCATGTGGAACACCTCGGGCGCGGGCAGCCCTTCGATGGCGGTGTATGCGCGGATAGCCCGCACGCCGCCGATGCCGGCCAGGATCTCCTGCTGCATGCGGTGCTCCTGGTCACCGCCGTAGAGACGGTCGGTGACCCCGCGGACGTCGTGGTCGTTCTCCGGGATATCGGAATCCAGCAGCAGCAGCGGCACCCGACCGACCTGTGCGATCCAGACCCGGGCCCGCAGCCGCGCGGAATCCGGCAGCGACAATTCGACCAAGGCCGGCGCACCGGTGTCATCGGTGAGCAGTCGCAGTGGCAAGCCCTGCGGATCCAGCGCCGGGTAGTTCTCGTGTTGCCAACCGTCGGCGGTCAGCGACTGCCGAAAGTAGCCGGAGCGGTAGTACAGGCCGACGGCGATCAGCGGCAATCCGAGGTCGGAGGCGGACTTCAAGTGATCGCCGGCCAGGATCCCCAGGCCGCCGGAGTAGTTCGGCAACACCTCGGCCACGCCGAACTCCATCGAGAAGTACGCGATGCCATTGGGCATGGCTGTTTCGCCCTCGCCGATATCTTTCTGTTGCTGGTACCAGAGCGGGCGGCTCAGATAGTCGTCGAGATCGGCCGCCAGTTCGTCCAACCGATTCAGGAAAGCGCCGTCGAGAGCCAACTCGTCCAGCCGGGCCGGGCGGACCGCGCCGAGCAGCGCGACGGGATCGCGACCGCACTGGCTCCACAACGTCGGGTCGATAGCTTCGAAGAGTTGCTGTGTCGGCGTATCCCACGACCATCGCAGGTTGATGGACAGCTGTTCGAGCGCCGCCAGGCGTTCCGGAAGATGAGCGCGGACCGTGAACCGACGGAGGGCTTTCACGCGTCACCACCTTACTGACATTCGCGTGGGGTTTGCCCGCCGAACGGCTCGCTCAACCCAACCTCGGGTGTGGCACGACACTACGGTGGGTATTGGGCGCGCAGAGGTTTTCAAAAAGCGAGCGCGTAGCGATTCAGCCGCGCCCAGAACGACAACGGACTAGCGGAAACTCAAAAAGGAGTGTCGGTGCCCGGTCGTGTCGAGATCGATGACGTCGCCCCCGTCGTATCGTGCGGTGCCTACCCGGCGAAAGCCGTGGTCGACGAGGTGGTTCCGGTTCGCGCGTCGGTGTGGCGCGAAGGGCACGACGCCGTCGCAGCGACGCTGGTGGTGCGCTACCTGGGACCGCGCTACCCGCTGGCCGGCGAGACGCGGCGGCTGAAGGCAGTGCAGGCGCCCACGCAGGCGGCTCCGCCCACGCCCGCGACTGCCGCCGACCCGGTTCTCAAGGTCAAGCCGCTGCACATCGCGATGACGCCGGGCGTCGAGCCCTATGAATTCAACGGCGCGTTCACCCCGGACGCCGTCGGGTTGTGGACCTTCCGGGTGGACGGCTGGGGCGATCCGATCCACACCTGGCGGCACGCCGTCGAGGCCAAGCTGGACGCCGGCCAGGGCGAGAGCGAACTGTCCAACGATCTGGCGGTCGGCGCACAACTGCTGGAGCGCGCCGCGGCCGGAGTTCCTCGCGCCCGACGCGATCCGCTGCTGGCCGCCGCGGCAGCGCTGCGAACCCCCGGCGACCCGGTGTTGCGCGCCGCGCTGGCCCTGGCCCCTGAGATCGCCGAGCTACTGACCGACTATCCGCTGCGGGAGCTCGTCACCCGCGGCGAACAGTACGGCGTGTGGGTCGACCGGCCACTGGCCCGGTTCGGCTCCTGGTACGAGCTGTTCCCGCGCTCCACCGGCGGCTGGGACGCCGACGGCAACCCCGTGCACGGGACCTTCGCGACCGCTGCGGCGGATCTGCCCCGGATCGCGCAGATGGGCTTCGACGTGGTGTACCTGCCGCCGGTCCACCCGATCGGCAAGGTCCACCGCAAGGGCCGCAACAACACTGCGACGGCGGTGCCTGGCGACGTCGGATCGCCGTGGGCGATCGGAAGTGACGAGGGCGGCCACGATGCGGTGCACCCGCTGCTCGGCACGATCAAGGATTTCGACAAGTTCGTCGCCGCGACCAACAGCCTCGGTATGGAGGTCGCGCTGGACTTGGCGTTGCAGTGCGCGCCAGATCACCCGTGGGCCAAGGATCACCGCCAGTGGTTCACCGAATTGCCGGACGGCACAATCGCTTACGCGGAGAACCCGCCGAAGAAATACCAGGACATCTATCCGATCAACTTCGACAACGACCCAGCCGGTTTGTACGACGAGGTGCTGCGCGTGGTGCGGTACTGGATGGACCACGGCGTCAAGATCTTTCGCGTCGACAACCCGCACACCAAGCCACCGAACTTCTGGGCCTGGCTGATCTCACAAGTCAAAGCCGTCGATCCTGACGTGCTGTTCCTGTCCGAGGCATTCACTCCCCCGGCGCGGCAGTACGGGCTGGCTAAGCTGGGCTTCACCCAGTCCTACACATACTTCACCTGGCGCACCGCCAAGTGGGAGCTCACCGAATTCGGCCAGCAGATACCGGAAATCGCCGACTTCCGGCGCCCCAACCTGTTCGTCAACACCCCCGACATCCTGCATGCTTCGCTGCAACACAACGGGCCGGGCATGTTCGCGATACGTGCCGCGCTGGCGTCAACTCTGAGCCCGACCTGGGGCGTGTACTCCGGCTTTGAGCTCTTCGAGGGCCGCGCCGTCATCGAGGGCAGTGAGGAATACCTCGACTCGGAGAAGTACGAGCTGCGACCGCGCGACTTCGCCGGCGCGCTGGCGGCGGGACGCTCGCTGGAGCCGTTCATCGCGCGGCTGAACAGCATTCGCCGGCTGCATCCCGCTCTCGAGCAGCTGCGCAACATCACCTTCCATGCCATCGACAACGACGCGCTGCTGGCTTACAGCAAGTTCGACCCGATCACCGGCGACTGCGTGCTGGTCGTGCTGACACTCAACGCATTCGGCCCAGAGGATGCGACGTTGTGGTTGGACATGGCTGCGCTGGGTATGGAACACCATGAGCGGTTTTGGGTGCGAGACGAAATCACCGGCGAGGAATACCAATGGGGAGCGGCCAACTACGTGCGTCTCGATCCCGGCCGAGCCGTCGCCCACATCATCAACATGCCGCTCATACCGTCCGAAGCACGAATCCCGCTGCTGAGCCGGAGGTGACGCTGCGATGAAGTCGACCGACCAACTCGCCAAAACCCATTTGGCGCCCCCACCCGGCGACCTGGCCCGCCTGGTGGCCGGCGAGCACCACAACCCACACGGCATTCTCGGCGCCCACGAATACGGCGACCACACAGTCATCCGGGCATTCCGGCCGCACGCCGCCGATGTGGTTGCCCTGGTCGGCGAGGAACGATTCCCGCTGCAGCACATCGACTCCGGCTTGTTCGCCATCGCGCTGCCGTTCGTCGACCTGATCGACTATCGCCTCGAGACCCGTTACGACGACGACGATCCGCACGCGGCCGCCGACGCGTACCGCTTCCTGCCGACGCTGGGCGAGGTCGATCTGCACCTGTTCAACGAGGGTCGCCATGAGCGACTGTGGGAAGTCCTTGGCGCACATCCACGTTCGTTCACCACCGCCGACGGTGTGGTCGACGGTGTCTCGTTCGCGGTCTGGGCGCCCAACGCCAGGGGCGTCAGCCTGATCGGCGAGTTCAACGGCTGGACCGGCAACGATGCCCCGCTGCGGGCACTCGGCTCATCGGGTGTGTGGGAGCTGTTCTGGCCCGACTTCCCGCACGACGGGCTCTACAAGTTCCGCGTACACGGCGCCGATGGATCCGTCACCGACCGGGCCGATCCGATGGCGTTCGGCACCGAGGTGCCCCCGCATACCGCCTCGCGGGTGACGGTCAGCGACTATCGCTGGAGCGACGACGCATGGATGACCGCGCGCGCAAAGAGCAATCCGGTGTTCGAACCGATGAGCACCTACGAAGTTCATCTCGGCTCGTGGCGGCCGGGCCTGTCCTACCGCGACCTAGCCCGCGAGCTGACGGAATACGTTGTGGCGCAGGGCTACACGCATGTCGAGATGTTGCCCGTCGCCGAGCATCCGTTCGGCGGATCGTGGGGTTACCAGGTCACGTCGTACTACGCCCCGAGCTCTCGATTCGGCACGCCCGACGAATTCCGGGTCCTCGTCGACGCGCTGCATGACGCGGGTATCGGCGTCATCGTGGACTGGGTTCCCGCCCACTTCCCGAAAGACGCGTGGGCGCTGGGCCGGTTCGACGGCACACCGCTCTACGAGCACTCCGATCCCCGCCGCGGTGAGCAACTCGACTGGGGTACCTACGTATTCGACTTCGGCCGATCCGAGGTGCGCAACTTCCTGGTGGCCAATGCGCTGTACTGGCTAGAGCAATTCCACATCGACGGCCTGCGGGTCGACGCCGTCGCGTCGATGCTCTACCTCGACTACTCCCGCCCGGAAGGCGGTTGGACGCCGAATGTCTACGGCGGCCGCGAAAACCTGGAGGCCGTGCAGTTCCTGCAGGAGATGAATGCGACGGCCCACAAAGCCGCGCCGGGCATCGTCACGATCGCCGAGGAGTCGACGTCATGGCCGGGCGTCACACGGCCGACGAATGTTGGCGGCCTGGGCTTTTCGATGAAGTGGAACATGGGCTGGATGCACGACACCCTCGACTACATCGGCCGTGACCCGATCTACCGCACCTACCACCACCACGCGATCACCTTCTCGATGCTTTACGCGTTCAGCGAGAATTTCGTGCTGCCGATCAGCCACGACGAAGTCGTGCACGGCAAGGGCACGCTGTGGGAGCGCATGCCGGGCGATGACCACGCGAAGGCGGCGGGATTGCGCAGCCTGCTGGCCTATCAGTGGGCGCATCCGGGAAAGCAATTGCTGTTCATGGGACAGGACTTCGGGCAGCGCGCCGAATGGTCCGAGGAACGCGGCCTCGACTGGTTCCAACTCGGCGAAAACAGCTTCTCCAGCGGTATCTCGCGGATGGTGCAGGATCTCAACGCGATCTACCGCAGCCACTCGTCGCTGTGGAGCCAGGACATCAAGCCGGAGGGCTACTCCTGGATCGATGCCAACGACTCCGCCAACAACGTGCTGAGTTTCCTGCGATACGGCAGCGACGGCTCGGTGCTGGCGTGCGTGTTCAACTTCGCCGGCGCCGAGCACAGCGGATATCGCCTCGGACTCCCCCGCCCCGGGCGGTGGCGCGAGGTGCTCAACACCGATGCGACCGTGTACGACGGCACCGGGATCGGCAACCTCGGCGGCGTCGACGCGACCGACGAACCGTGGCACGGCCGCCCCGCGTCGGCGGTGCTGGCGTTGCCGCCCATGTCAGCGCTGTGGCTCGAACCCGAGTAAGCGACTAGTAGAGCGCGTTCGCCAGATTGCGCCGACCCGCGATGACGTCCGGGTCGGCGGGATCGAATAGCTCGAACAGCTCGATCAGACGGGTGCGCACCGAGGTCCGATCGTCACCGGACGTCCGTCGAATCAGCCCGACGAGACGGTCGAACGCGCCGCTGACGTCTTGGCTGAGCAGTTGGACATCTGCAGCGGCGAACGCGGCCTCGATGTCATCGGGCGCTGCATCGGCGGCCGCTACTGCCTCGGTCCCGTGTGCCGTCGCGCGCATCAGGAATGCGATCTGGCGCACCGCGCCCTTGGCTTCGTCGTGGTTGGGGTTGGCGTCCAGGATCGCCTGATACGAGTCGAGCGCCGATCCGAGGTCGTTGTCCTCCAGTTGCTGACGGGCCCGCGCAAGCTCGGGGTCGATTTCCTCCGGCTCATCGGAATCGGCTGCACCGCTGAGCTTTCCGGCGGTCGCCGACAGCAGCGAGTCCACCCAGCGCCGCAACTGCTCGGGCGGCTGCATGCCCTGGAAGCTCGAAAGCGGCTGTCCGGCAGCCAATGCCACCACGGTGGGAACTACTTCGGCGCCGAAGATCTGCGCGACCCGCGGAGCGACGTCGACATTGACGCTGGCCAGCGCCCACTTGCCGTTGTCAGCGGCGGCCAGGCCGGACAAGGTGTCGGCCAGCTGCAGACACACCTCGCTGCGCGGCGACCACAACAGCACCACCACCGGCACCTCGTTGGAGCGCAGCAGTACTTCTTGTTCGAAGTTGGCTTCGTTGACCTCGATGCCCGCGGCCTCCGCCGACCCTTGAGCGCTGGCGTCACCGCTGGCAGGAGGAGGTTGCTTGAGGGCAGACAGGTCGACCGCGCCGGCCAACGCGGGCCCGATCGGAGGGCGAGGACGACTCACGCGATCAAGTCTGGCACGGGACCGTCCACCGGGTTTCACCCGGTTCAGGCGACCGTATGACCAACGTCACAGGAAGGCGTGAGTCGGCACCGCGACCGCGGCGTCAGCAAACTTCGCAGCGCGGCACCGAATACATCGTAGGAAAACCGTACTGGCCGGTAACTAGCCAGCGCGCAGGATCAGCGCGTCGCCCTGACCGCCCGCTCCGCACAGCGCAGCAACGCCGTATCCGGAGCCGCGGCGGGCCAGCTCGAGCGCGACGTGCAGTGTGATCCGCGCGCCGGACATGCCGATCGGGTGCCCGACCGCGATCGCACCACCGTTGACGTTGACGATCTCGGGATCGATGCCGAGCTCCTGGGTGGACGCCAACGCCACCGCGGAGAACGCCTCGTTGATCTCCACCACGTCGAGCTGGTCGACGGAGATACCCTCGCGGCCCAGCGCCTTCTTGATCGCGTTCGCGGGCTGCGACTGCAGCGTCGAATCCGGGCCGGCGACCACGCCGTGCGCGCCGATCTCGACCAGCCAGGTCAAACCGAGTTCCTCGGCCTTGGCCTTGTTCATCACGACGACCGCGGCCGCGCCGTCGGAAATCTGCGATGCCGAGCCGGCGGTGATGGTGCCGTCCTTGCGGAATGCGGGCTTCAGTCCGGCCAGCGATTCGGCGGTGGTGTTCGCCCGGATGCCCTCGTCTTCGCTGAACTGAAGCGGATCGCCCTTGCGCTGCGGGATGCTGACCGGCACCACCTCGTCGGCGAAGACGCCGTCTTTCCACGCCGCAGCGGCCTTCTGGTGCGAGCGAGCGGCGAATTCGTCCTGCTGCAGCCGGGTGAACTTGTCCACGTCGTTGCGCTGCTCGGTGAGCGCGCCCATCGGCTGGTCGGTGAACACGTCGTGCAAGCCGTCGTATGCCATGTGGTCGCGGACCGTGACGTCGCCGTACTTGTAGCCGGCCCGGCTGTCGATCAGCAGGTGCGGGGCTTTGGTCATCGACTCCTGGCCGCCGGCCACCACCACGTCGAACTCTCCGGCCCGAATGAGTTGGTCAGCGAGTGCGATGGCGTCGATGCCGGAAAGACACATCTTGTTGATGGTCAGCGCAGGAACGTCCCAGCCGATCCCCGCATCGACAGCGGACTGCCGCGCCGGCATCTGGCCGGCTCCGGCGGTCAGCACCTGGCCCATGATCACGTACTCGACCAACGAGGCGGGCACGTTGGCTTTCGCCAGCGCGCCCTTGATCGCGATGGCGCCCAGATCGCTGGCACTGAAATCTTTGAGCGAGCCCATCAGCTTGCCAATCGGCGTGCGTGCTCCAGCAACGATGACCGACGTCGTCATGACTACCTCCAGGGCGGGGTTCAACAGCCGATCAGCCAGATCGACAGAGGCGGATTCTTTCCCGTCAGGTTACCGTTACGTGATGACCACGGATCAAGTTGACACCCGTCGAGTACTCAGTACCGCCCTGGTGACAGCAGTCGACCATGTCGGCATCGCGGTCCCCGACCTGGACGATGCGATCGCGTGGTACCACGACCACCTCGGCATGATCGTTCTGCACGAGGAAGTCAACGACGATCAGGGCATTCGCGAGGCGATGCTGTCGGTGCGCGGCGCCGCAGTCGGCAGCGCGCAGGTGCAACTGATGGCCCCGATCGACGACTCGTCGGCGATCGCGAAATTTCTGGACAAGCGCGGTCCCGGCATCCAGCAGTTGGCGTACCGGGTCAGTGACTTGGACGCTCTCAGCGAGCGCCTGCGCGAGCAGGGCCTCCGCCTGCTGTACGAGGTACCCCGGCGCGGCACAGCGAACTCGCGGATCAACTTCATTCACCCCAAGGACGCCGGCGGTGTCCTGATCGAGTTGGTCGAACCGGCCGACGACTCAGATTCGGCGCACTGACTCCCTAAGACCACTTTCGGGTCGGCCCACGCGTTGCGCGGTTGGCCCAGCAGGGCGTGTGCCAGTGCCGCCGGTCGTCGACGGCCACCTCACCGAAGTCGGCCAGCCACACCACCACATGAGCTGTGCCCGAGCGTATTTCGTGATCGCAGCCCGGACAGCGGTAGGTCTTGACCGCGCGGGCGCCTGCGACCTGACGGACCTCGTAGTCGTGTCCGTCCGGCCCGGTCTCTGTCCGACGCGGGGCCGGCAGCGGCGGATGAGACTGCTGCCGACGCGGTGAACTGCGGCGTCGAGCCATGACAGCAGTCTAATGACGTTGCTCAGAACAGCCGGAACTCATCGGAATCCATGCCACGCATCTTGTCGTAATCCAATGTCAGACAACGAATTCCGCGATCAACGGCTAAAGTCTTCGCTTGCGGCTTAATCTGCTGCGCCGCAAACACCCCGCTGACCGGCGCCAGCAGACTGTCCCGGTTGAGCAACTCCAGGTAGCGCGTCAGCTGCTCGACCCCGTCGATTTCTCCGCGCCGCTTGATCTCGACCGCCACAGAGCGCCCCTGATCATCGCGGCACAACAGGTCGACTGGTCCGATCGGCGTCATGTACTCGCGGCGCACCAGTGTGTAGCCCGCGCCGAGCAGCTCGACGTGCTCGGCGAGCAGCACCTGCAGGTGGGCCTCGACGCCGTCCTTGACCAGACCCGGGTCGACTCCCAATTCGTGGCTCGAGTCGTGCTCGATCTCGTCGACGGTGATGCGCAATTGCTCGCCGGCTTTGTTCTGCACCACCCAGACCGGCGCGGCACCCTCGAGTTCCTCGGTGAACCAACACGGCGGGCTCATCCAGTTCAGCGGCTTGTAGGCACGGTCGTCGGCGTGCACGCTCACCGAGCCGTCGGCTTTGAACAGTAGTAACCGGCGGGCCGAGGGCAGATGAGCGGTGAGACGTCCGACGTAATCCACGGTGCAGCGGGCGATGACGAGGCGCACGCAACACACCTTAAGCGCGAGCCCTCGAACCAATTAGGCTGACGCCACCATGATGGCTACGCGATCGACCGCGCAACGGCTCGGACGAGTGCTGGAGCGGGTGACGCAGCAGAGTGGTCGGCTGCCGGAAACACCGGCCTACGGCTCCTGGTTGCTAGGACGGGTGTCGGAGAGCCAGGCCCGCCGCCGGGTGCGCATCCAGCTGATCATCACGGTCTTCATCCTCGCGACCAATGTCATCGGTATCGGCGTCGCGACGCTGCTGTTGACCATCGCGTTCCCCACGCCGAGCATCTTCAGCGACGCGCCGTTGTGGATCACCTTCGCCGTCATACCGGCGTACTGCGCCGTCGCGCTGGCGCTCGGCACCTACTGGATAACCCACCGGACCATTGCCGCCCTGCGATGGGCGATCGAGGAGCGTGAGCCCACCCCGGACGATGAGCAAGCCACATTCACTGCTCCGTTCTGGCTGGCGTTCGGCGTGCTCGCGCTCTGGGGCGTCGGCGCCGGATTGCTGACGACGCTCTACGGGTTGGCCGACAGCACCTTCATTCCCATCGTCGGTTTCTGCGTCAGCTTCTGCGGAATTCTGGTGTCCACCGGGTGCTATCTGCTCACCGAGTTCGCGCTTCGGCCGGTGGCCGCGCAAGCCCTCGAGGCCGGCAGGTCGCCGAGACGATTGGCCCCGGGGATCATGGGCCGGACCTTGACGGTGTGGCTGCTGGGGTCCGGCGTTCCGGTGCTCGGCATCGTCGTCACCGCGCTGCTCGGTGGCGTGCTGCTCGACAATCTGAGCAAGACCCAGCTGGCGGTCGCGATCTTGGTGATATCAACGGCCGCATTGATTTTCGGTTTCGTGCTGATGTGGATTCTGGCCTGGCTGACGGCGACGCCGGTGCGGGTCGTGCGCGCAGCGCTCAAGCGTGTCGAGGACGGCGATCTGCGCGGTGACCTGGTGGTGTTCGACGGCACCGAACTCGGCGAACTGCAACGCGGTTTCAACTCGATGGTCGGCGGGTTGCGTGAGCGCGAACGCGTGCGCGATCTGTTCGGCCGCCATGTGGGACGCGAAGTGGCTGCCGCTGCCGAACGTGACAAGCCGGAACTCGGCGGCGAAGAGCGTTATGTCGGAGTGGTTTTCGTCGACATCATCGGCTCGACGCAGTTGGTGACGAGCCGGCCGGCCGCAGAAGTCGTGCAGCTACTCAACCGGTTTTTCGCGGTGATCGTCGAGGAGGTGGATCGACACCGCGGGCTGGTCAACAAGTTCGAGGGCGACGCGGTGCTCGCGGTGTTCGGCGCACCCAACCACCTCGACCGGCCGGAAGACGCTGCCCTCGGCGCCGCCCGCGCCATCGCCCGTCGTCTCGCGAGTGAGGTGCCCGAGTGCAGCGCCGGCATCGGGGTCACCGCCGGTAACGCCGTCGCGGGCAATGTCGGCGCGCAGGAGCGGTTCGAGTACACCGTGATCGGTGAGCCGGTGAACGAGGCGGCGCGACTGTGCGAGCTGGCGAAGTCCGAGCCGGGCCGCCTGTTGGCATCGTCGGACACCATCAACGCCGCGAGTGAAAACGAGCGGGGCAGTTGGTGTTTGGGAAAGACCGTCACGTTGCGCGGCCACGATCAACCGACGCAGCTGGCGTCTCCCGCTTAGTCTGACACGCCGTGGACGAACACTGAGCGGCTCAGTCGCAGCCAGGCTTCCCGGAAGCGCTCGGGATTCATATCGCCGGGGGTGCGGCCGAGCAGGACCTGCATGATCGGCATGTAACTCAACGCGGCGAGAAGCACCGCGCTGATCGCTTCGGGATCATCGACCTCAGTGCCGACTTCCCTCGCGCTGGCCCGCAGTGCGTGTCCCATGATGGCGTGGGCATGACTCAAATTCTGCACCCACAGTTCGTCGACCAGTTCCGACGCCGCCTCGGGTTCATAGATCATCAGCCGAACCAGATCCGCGTTGCCAGTGATGGCCTCGTGTGCTGCCGTGGCGACGTTTTTGAGCGCGTCCAGTCTCGCGGCCGGCTCGGTGGCTTGCTGCCAGGCCTGCGATAGCCGCATCCGGTCCAGGCCACGACGGAGCGCGGCGCGCAGCACGTCGTTTTTGCTACGAAAGTGCCGGTAGAGCGCCCCCGATCCGGGCGACATTCCGGAGGCTTTCTGGATCTCAGCAGTCGACGTCGCGGCGTACCCACGACTAGCGAAAAGTGCGAGCGCCGCGTCCAGAATTCGATCGCGACCGGAGCCCTCGGCCTGATTCACGGCAGGAACCGTACCGCAATTGCGTCCCCAGTTGTAAGTGAGTACTCTCTCACCCCCAAAGGCCGGCGCGCATCGAAAGGAACTTGAGGATGGGCTCTCAGACAGCGTCGTCGGTCATCGACAAACGGCAACGACGTCCGCGCGACGAGTCTGCAATCGAGTTCCTCCGTGACTTTCCGGCGCTGGTCGCGCTCAGCCGGCTTGCCGTGCCCATCCTGGCCGTCGACGACGGCGGTGCGATCGAGTTCGCGAACGACGCGTTCGCGGCAATGGTCGGCTACTCCCGCGACGACCTGGTCGAGATGACGGCACAAGCCGTGGCACCGTGCGTTACCGCGCAGCACTCCGGAGTCGTCGCGGCGCTGCGGGAGCACGCCAACACCGTGATTCGACTGCAGCATGCCGACGGGTGGACCATGCCGACCTTGATCAGCGACCCGGTGTTGATTCGCGACAGCGAGCAACTGGCCGTTGTGGCGTTCACCGATTTATCCGAAATCGCTTGGGACTCATCGCCCGACGACGAATTGCTGCCCGGCTAGTCGACTTTTCCGGACCCCACAGTAACGCCGCGGTTCGGTACGCGATACTTCGGGCGTGGACGAACTGAGCCCGAACACTACGCGACTCTCCGACCCCCTGAACCGATCATGAGCACTCGGTTAGCCGATTTCGTCGTTGATCGACGGATGCTGGTGATCACGGCATTCGCATTGCCTATCGGTGCGCTCTCTGCGGGTGCTGCATGGTGCCTGGTACACCTGATCGGGCTGGTCACCAACCTGGTCTTCTACCAGCGCTGGGCCTACGAACTCATTGCACCGGGTGCGCGTCATCATCCTTGGTGGCTTGTCCTGGGAGCCCCCGTCGTGGGTGGTCTGATCGTCGGCGTGATGGCAAGACTCGGATCGGAGAAGATCCGTGGTCACGGTATGCCTGAAGCGATTGAGGCGATCCTCATCGGCAGCAGCCGGATCGAGCCGAAAGTCGCTGTGCTCAAGCCGGTTTCGGCGGCAATCAGCATCGGAACCGGCGGCCCGTTCGGCGCCGAGGGCCCGATCATCATGACAGGCGGAGCACTCGGTTCGCTCCTCGCCCAGTTCCTGCATCTGACCGCCGACGAACGCAAAATCCTGCTCGTTTCCGGCGCCGCCGGCGGGATGGCGGCGATCTTCAATGCGCCGCTGGCATCGATTCTGCTGGCAGTCGAGGTCATGCTGTTCGAGTGGCGCCCGCGCAGCGTGGTTCCGGTCACCGCCGCGGTCGTCGTCGCAACCTTGGTACGCCACCACATTCTCGGTCCCGACCCGATGTTCCCCATCACCGCGCATATCACTCAAATCCCTTGGAATATTGACGTGTTGGCGCTGATCACCGGCGTGTGCGGCGCGGTGGTCGCTGTCGTCGCGACGCGGTTGGTGTTTCTGTCCGAAGTTGCCTTTTCGCGTTTGCCTTTTCATTGGATGTGGTGGCCCGCCATCGGCGGGCTCATCATCGGTGTGGGCGGCCTGATCCAGCCCCGAGCACTGGGCGTCGGCTACGACGTCATCAATGCCCTGCTGACCGGCCACGCCGCGCTGTCGCTAATCGTCGGCATTCTCATTGTCAAAACGGCCATCTGGTCACTATCGCTCGGTTCAGGTACGTCCGGAGGTGAGCTCGCGCCGCTTTTCATGATCGGCGGCGCGCTCGGAGCCTTTGTCGGACAGTGGTTGCCGCATGTATTCCCCGGATTCTGGGCGCTTCTGGGCTTGGCGGCGGTGGTCGGCGGCGCGATGCGCGCGCCGCTGACCGGGATCGTGTTCACCCTCGAACTCACCCATGCCTGGCCAACGCTGTTTCCATTGATCATTTCCTCGTTCACGGCTTACGCGGCATCGGTGCTCGTACTCGACCGATCGATTCTGACCGAGAAGATCGCCCACCGCGGACTACACATCACGTGTGAATACTCGACAGACCCGCTGGAAGCCTTCTTCGTGGAAGAAGTCATGCGGCCTGAACCCCCGGAGAAGCCGACAGGGGGCACCGTCGCGCCTCGCGACACATTGCGGCATGCGGCGAATGTCCTGGCCGAGTCCAACGGCCGTCCGTTGCGGGTGGTCTCGCCAGACGGCGCCGAACTCGGCTACCTAGTCATGGAGGACCTGCTCGCCGCGCGCTTGCACGACCTCAATGAGGACACTCTGCGCACTCGAAATTTCGCGGCCTTCGCTCGTGTCCTGCCATCCCGGGCGTCCGAATCACCCGAGCTGTAGATCCCCGCTGCAGCGCAGGCGCGGTTAGCCCGGCGCCTGCGTGCACAGGATGCCGCGAGCGAGACGCACCGCGACGCCGGCCTGATCCGGACTCACCCCGGCCTGGCCGGCTACCGTGCCGGTCGCACCCTGCACGCCCTGGTTGGTGTAGAGCGCGCGGCACGCTTGCATACCGGCTTGCAGAACTGCGTCGTCGTCGCCGGGGAAGCCGGCGCCGCGCGCTTGATCGATGTATCGCTGCTGTTCCGGTGTGATCGGGATCGGCCAGGCCGACGCGGTGCCGCTCGCAACGCCCAGTAACGCGCCGGCGCTCAGTGCGGCCGCGAACACCCGAGTGACATTCGTGACCACCGTGGTCATTGGTTGCCCCATTTCTCTGCATACGTCGGCACGTCCGACCCACCTGACACTAAACCGGGTCATCGCACTGCCAGACACCTGAATCCGAGGCCAAACCGCGATGTCGCTTTTCCGCTAGAAATGTCGGTGGCGGGGTGTAAATGTCGAGGCGTGCACGAAGATTTCGACCGCTGCTACCGAGCCGTCCAATCCAAGGACGCCCGGTTCGACGGCTGGTTCGTCACCGCCGTGCAGACCACCGGGATCTACTGCCGACCCAGCTGCCCGGTCCGGCCGCCATTCGCCCGCAACGTGCGATTCTTTCCGACCGCGGCGGCGGCGCAGGGTGCCGGTTTCCGGGCGTGCAAGCGCTGCCGTCCGGACGCTTCGCCGGGGTCACCGGAATGGAACGTGCGCGGCGACCTCGTCGCACGGGCCATGCGGTTGATCGCCGACGGCACGGTCGATCGCGAAGGTGTACTGGGCTTGGCCACTCGCCTCGGCTACACCTCACGACAGCTGCAACGACTGCTTCAAGCAGAGACCGGCGCCGGACCGCTCGCGCTGGCTCGCGCGCAGCGCGCCCAGACGGCAAGGTTGCTGATCGAGACGACAGCTTTGCCGGTCAGCGAGATCGCTTACGCCGCAGGATTTTCCAGCATCCGTCAGTTCAACGATACCTTGCGTTCGGTGTACGACGGCACGCCGACCGAGTTGCGCAGTCGCGCCAGCACCCGACCAGACCACAACGTCACGTCGCCGGGCACGGTATCGCTGCGCCTGCCGGTTCGAGTCCCGTTCGCCTACGACGGAGTATTCGGCCACCTCGCCGCCAGCGTGGTGGCGGGATGCGAAGAAGTGCGCGACGGCACATATCGCCGCACGCTGCGTCTGCCGTTCGGTAAGGGCATCGCCGGCCTCACGCCGGCGCCAGACCATGTCCGATGCACGTTGGTACTCGACGACTTCCGCGATCTGACATCCGCGATCGCTCGCTGCCGACGGCTACTGGACCTCGACGCCGACCCGGATGCGGTGATCGACGTGCTGAGTTCCGACACCGCGCTTGCCCCGGTGATCGCCAAGGCCCCCGGGCAGCGCATACCCCGCACCGTCGACGAGTCCGAACTCGCCGTCCGGACGGTCTTGGGTCAGCAAGTGTCCATCAAGGCCGCTCGGACCCACGCCGGCAGGTTGGTCGCCGCCTACGGCGAAGAAGTTCATGACGCCGACGGCACACTGACGCATACCTTTCCGTCGATCGAGCAGCTCGGCGAGATCGATCCGGCACATCTTGCCGTCCCGAAAGCGCGTCGCCGCACCCTCACCGCCCTGATTGCAGGCCTAGCCGATGGCAGCGTTGTGCTGGACCCCGGCTGTGACTGGGAAGCGGCTCGCAGCCAACTGTTGGCGGTTCCGGGAATCGGGCCGTGGACCGCAGAAGTGATCGCGATGCGCGGACTGGGTGATCCCGATGCTTTTCCTGCTAGTGATCTCGGATTGCGTTTAGCAGCAGAGCGATTGGGCCTGCCGGCCGATCAGCGGGCATTGACGGCACGAAGCGGCGCGTGGCGCCCGTGGCGGTCCTACGCCACGCAACATCTCTGGACCACATTGGAGCACGACGTGAACCACTGGCCACCCAAGGGGATCGCATGATCTACTACCGCACGATCGACAGCCCGATCGGCCCGTTGGCGTTGGCCGGCAATGGCCATGCGCTGTCCCACCTGCGCATGCTGAACCAAACGTACGAGCCGAACCGCTCGGACTGGGCGCCCGATGAGCGGGCTTTCCCGGACGTCGTCGACCAGCTCGAGGCCTACTTCGCCGGCGAACGCACCGATTTCGAACTCGACCTCAACCTGGTTGGTAGCGACTTTCAGCGCCGGGTCTGGCAGGCGCTGCTGGCGATCCCGTACGGTGAAACCCGGTCGTACGGGCAGATCGCAGACCAGATCGGCGCGTCCGGCGCCGCCCGCGCCGTCGGATTAGCCAACGGCCACAACCCGATTGCCATCATCGTGCCGTGCCATCGGGTCATCGGTGCCAGCGGGAGCCTCACCGGTTACGGCGGCGGGCTCAATCGAAAAAGGTGGCTGCTCGATATGGAGCGAACACGGACGTCCGCGACACCATCCCTTTTCGATTGAGCGTGTGGCCTAGAACCCGGGCATCCCGAACGGCATCGGCGACGGTGCCGCGGGCGGACCAAATGGGAGGCCTGCCGGCGCGGCACCTGGCATGCCCGGTATGCCCGGTATGCCTCCAGAGATGGGGAACGGCATGTTGCCATTCGCGACAGACGTCATGAAGGACGGGCACTGGGACTGGATCGCCATCCCGACCAGGAAGCCGGCCAATGGCGGAGCGAGCCCGCCGTTGCCGCTGATCTGAGCCGCGCTGCTGGCCAGGCCGCTGCCGGGTTTGACCAGCATGGGGCAGATGGATTGCCCGACCTGCGCGATAGTGCCGCTGACCGGACCGTTGTTGCCGATACCTGCACTGTTGAGTACTGGCGCCATCGCGTCACCAACCGAATCCGCATGCGCGTGGGCGCTGGCACCCAACGCCGCGGCGAAAACGGCCACCGTGACGATGACGGGCCGCAGTGCCGTTGCAGACACCTTGACGACAACTGCCTCCACTGTCGTTCGCTGGTCATCAGAGCTCGCCCGTCCCCTCATCGGGCGGCGCAATCGACCCGCTCCGCTCACTACCGTCATCTAGAGCTCCCCTCCTCAGCAACCTGTGCCTCATAGAGCACAAGTATCACTTGGGTAACGGTAGAGCGCTTTTATAACATTAACAACACGGAACGATAACCATTGGCAACCTGAGCGTTGCGCTACCGCGACCTCCGAGACCGGAGTGCAATGATGCTTGGCCCAAACCGAGACCCAGCCGGCCCGGTCAAGCAGGCGGCGCCGTCACTCGGCCGCTGAGCACAACGATTCAACGAATGCGGAAACAAGAAAGAATTACGTCACCGGCGAAAGCCATTCGAATTTGAATACACATAAAAGTGCCCGTGCCCCCCAATTGGATTGGGGGGCACGGGTCTTGGGGGTTGTGTTCGGCGGTGTCCTACTTTTCCACCCGGTTGGGTAGTATCATCGGCGCTGGCAGGCTTAGCTTCCGGGTTCGGGATGGGTCCGGGCGTTTCCCTGTCGCTATTACCGCCGTAACTTTATTTAGGTGTGTTTGGTGGTGGGGTGGGGTGTGGTCAACAAACACGGGGTGTTTGTTGTGGATTGTGGTTGCGTTGTGTGTAAGTTTTCGGCCGGTTAGTGCCAGTTCCCTGCGCCCCTTGCGGGGTTTGTAGGTCTGGTCTATCGATCCCGTGGTCTGCGGGGGGCCTTATCCCACTTGAATGGGTGAGAAGCCTGGTCTTGGAGAAGGTTTCCCGCTTAGATGCTTTCAGCGGTTATCCTGTCCGAACGTGGCTATCCAGCGGTGCCCCTGGTGGGACAACTGGTGGACCAGAGGTTCGTCCGTCCCGGTCCTCTCGTACTAGGGACAGGTTTCCTCAAGCTTCTGACGCGCGCGGCGGATAGAGACCGAACTGTCTCACGACGTTCTAAACCCAGCTCGCGTGCCGCTTTAATGGGCGAACAGCCCAACCCTTGGGACCTGCTCCAGCCCCAGGATGCGACGAGCCGACATCGAGGTGCCAAACCATCCCGTCGATATGGACTCTTGGGGAAGATCAGCCTGTTATCCCCGGGGTACCTTTTATCCGTTGAGCGACACCCCTTCCACTCAGAGGTGCCGGATCACTAGTCCCGACTTTCGTCCCTGCTTGACGTGTCAGTCTTGCAGTCAAGCTCCCTTGTGCACTTGCACTCAACACCTGATTGCCGTCCAGGTTGAGGGAACCTTTGGGCGCCTCCGTTACATTTTGGGAGGCAACCGCCCCAGTTAAACTACCCGCCAGGCACTGTTCCTGAACCGGATATACGGTTCGAGGTTAGAGGTCCAATACGATCAGAGTGGTATTTCAACAACGACTCCGCAATTACTGGCGTAATTGTTTCACAGTCTCCCACCTATCCTACACAAACCGTACCGAACATCAATACCAAGTTGTAGTGAAGGTCCCGGGGTCTTTTCGTCCTGCCGCGCGTAACGAGCATCTTTACTCGTAGTGCAATTTCGCCGAGTCTATGGTTGAGACAGTTGAGAAGTCGTTACGCCATTCGTGCAGGTCGGAACTTACCCGACAAGGAATTTCGCTACCTTAGGATGGTTATAGTTACCACCGCCGTTTACTGGGGCTTAAATTCTCCGCTTCACCCCGAGGGGTTAACGGGTCCTCTTAACCTTCCAGCACCGGGCAGGCGTCAGTCCGTATACATCGTCTTGCGACTTCGCACGGACCTGTGTTTTTAGTAAACAGTCGCTTCTCACTGGTTTCTGCGACCCACTTCCGCTGCCGGCCGCGTGGGCCTTGACGGTGTGTGGGCCCCCCTTCTCCCGAAGTTACGGGGGTATTTTGCCGAGTTCCTTAACCATAGTTCTCTCGTACGCCTTGGTATTCTCTACCTGACCACCTGTGTTGGTTTGGGGTACGGGCCGTGTGTGAGCTCGCTAGAGGCTTTTCTCGGCAGCATAGGATCACCGAATTCACCTCATTCGGTTATGCATCACCTCTCGGACTTCTGTGACACCCGGATTTACCTAAGTGTCGTCCTACGGGCTTGCCCCAGTATTACCACTGACTGGTACGGCTACCTTCCTGCGTCACCCCATCGCTTGACTACTACCCATCCGGGTCCCACGCAGCCGGTGGCTCTCGCACCCCCGAAGGGGATTGATGGGCCACCTTTTGGGTGGTTAGCAGAATGGATTCATCACGGGCGCGCACACACGGGTACGGGAATATCAACCCGTTGTCCATCGACTACGCCTGTCGGCCTCGCCTTAGGTCCCGACTCACCCTGGGAGGACTGGCCTGGCCCAGGAACCCTTGGTCTTTCGGCGGGCAAGGTTCTCACTTGCCTTATCGCTACTCATGCCTGCATTCTCACTCCCACACCCTCCACAGCTCCATCACTAGGCTGCTTCACTGGATGCAGGACGCTCCCCTACCCAATCCATTACTGGATTGCCGCGGCTTCGGCGGTGTGCTTGAGCCCCGCTACATTATCGGCGCACAATCACTTGACCAGTGAGCTATTACGCACTCTTTCAAGGGTGGCTGCTTCTAAGCCAACCTCCTGGTTGTCTATGCGACTGCACATCCTTTTCCACTTAGCACACGCTTAGGGGCCTTAGCCGGCGATCTGGGCTGTTTCCCTCTCGACGCACGGAGCTTATCCCCCGCCGTCTCACTGCCACACTTTCACTTACCGGCATTCGGAGTTTGGCTGACGTCAGTAACCTAGTAGGGCCCATTGGCCATCCAGTAGCTCTACCTCCGGCAAGAAACATGTAACGCTGCACCTAAATGCATTTCGGGGAGAACCAGCTATCACGGAGTTTGATTGGCCTTTCACCCCTACCCACAACTCATCCCCTCAGTCTTCAACCTAAGTGGGTTCGGGCCTCCACGCGGTCTTACCCGCGCTTCACCCTGGCCATGGGTAGATCACTCCGCTTCGGGTCCAGAACACACCACTACACCACCTCACGGTGGATACGCCCTATTCAGACTCGCTTTCGCTGCGGCTACCCCTCACGGGTTAACCTCGCGACATGTCCCTGACTCGCAGGCTCATTCTTCAAAAGGCACGCCATCACCCCACCCAAAAGGGAAGGCTCTGACGGCTTGTAGGCACACGGTTTCAGGTACTCTTTCACTCCCCTCCCGGGGTACTTTTCACCATTCCCTCACGGTACTATCCGCTATCGGTCATCAGGAAGTATTCAGGCTTACCGAGTGGTCTCGGCAGATTCACAGCAGATTCCACGGGCCCGCTGCTACTCGGGTAATGACACAAAACAGGCATGCAGTTTTCACCTACCGGGCTCTCACCGTCTACGGCAGACCATCCCAGGCCACTTCGATTAACCACACACTGCTGCTCTCCGGTCAGGTAGGACCAGACACATCATCCCCACAACCCCGCACACACAACCCCTACCCGGTTACACATGCGCACGGTTTAGCCATCCTCCGCTTTCGCTCGCCACTACTCACGGAATCACTATTGTTTTCTTTTCCTACGGGTACTGAGATGTTTCACTTCCCCGCGTTCCCTCCCGACGCCTATGTATTCAGCGGCGGGTGACACGACATCACTCGTGCCGGGTTTCCCCATTCGGACATCCTCGGATCAACGTTCGGTTGACAACTCCCCGAGGCATATCGCAGTCTCCCACGTCCTTCATCGGCTCCTGATGCCAAGGCATCCACCATGTGCCCTTAAACACTTACAAACACAACAAAAAACACTCGAACAAAACCCACTGAAAAATCAGCAAATCTTGCTTAAGATGCTCGCAACCACTATCCAATTACCAAACACCACACCCCACCACCAAAATGGCGGGACAACACCACCCGATCTTCACCAGGCCTGAGGTGTTGTCTCAGGACCCAATAGTGTGCCGGCAGAATTCGCAGCCTCGAAAACGAGACAAAATTTGTTGTTGTGCACCAAGCCCGCGCCCACTACAGACACCAGGCTCCTCACGGCTCACACCCCCACAACGGAAGTGTTTTTCGTGGTGCTCCTTAGAAAGGAGGTGATCCAGCCGCACCTTCCGGTACGGCTACCTTGTTACGACTTCGTCCCAATCGCCGATCCCACCTTCGACAGCTCCCCCCACAAGGGTTAGGCCACTGGCTTCGGGTGTTACCGACTTTCATGACGTGACGGGCGGTGTGTACAAGGCCCGGGAACGTATTCACCGCAGCGTTGCTGATCTGCGATTACTAGCGACTCCGACTTCACGGGGTCGAGTTGCAGACCCCGATCCGAACTGAGACCGGCTTTAAAGGATTCGCTAAGCCTCGCGGCATCGCAGCCCTTTGTACCGGCCATTGTAGCATGTGTGAAGCCCTGGACATAAGGGGCATGATGACTTGACGTCATCCCCACCTTCCTCCGAGTTGACCCCGGCAGTCTCTCACGAGTCCCCGCCATTACGCGCTGGCAACATGAAATAAGGGTTGCGCTCGTTGCGGGACTTAACCCAACATCTCACGACACGAGCTGACGACAGCCATGCACCACCTGCACACAGGCCACAAGGGAAACGACATCTCTGCCGTCGTCCTGTGCATGTCAAACCCAGGTAAGGTTCTTCGCGTTGCATCGAATTAATCCACATGCTCCGCCGCTTGTGCGGGCCCCCGTCAATTTCTTTGAGTTTTAGCCTTGCGGCCGTACTCCCCAGGCGGGGTACTTAATGCGTTAGCTACGGCACGGATCCCAAGGAAGGAAACCCACACCTAGTACCCACCGTTTACGGCGTGGACTACCAGGGTATCTAATCCTGTTCGCTCCCCACGCTTTCGCTCCTCAGCGTCAGTTACTGCCCAGAGACCCGCCTTCGCCACCGGTGTTCCTCCTGATATCTGCGCATTCCACCGCTACACCAGGAATTCCAGTCTCCCCTGCAGTACTCCAGTCTGCCCGTATCGCCCGCACGCCCCCAGTTAAGCCAGGGAATTTCACGGACAACGCGACAAACCACCTACGAGCTCTTTACGCCCAGTAATTCCGGACAACGCTCGCACCCTACGTATTACCGCGGCTGCTGGCACGTAGTTGGCCGGTGCTTCTTCTCCACCTACCGTCACCAATAGCAAAAACTACTGGCTTCGCCGATGGTGAAAGAGGTTTACAACCCGAAGGCCGTCATCCCCCACGCGGCGTCGCTGCATCAGGCTTGCGCCCATTGTGCAATATTCCCCACTGCTGCCTCCCGTAGGAGTCTGGGCCGTATCTCAGTCCCAGTGTGGCCGGACACCCTCTCAGGCCGGCTACCCGTCGTCGCCTTGGTAGGCCATCACCCCACCAACAAGCTGATAGGCCGCGGGCCCATCCCACACCGCAAAAGCTTTCCACCACAAACCATGAAGTCCGTAGTCCTATCCGGTATTAGACCCAGTTTCCCAAGCTTATCCCGAAGTGCAGGGCAGATCACCCACGTGTTACTCACCCGTTCGCCACTCGAGTACCCCCGAAAGGGCCTTTCCGTTCGACTTGCATGTGTTAAGCACGCCGCCAGCGTTCGTCCTGAGCCAGAATCAAACTCTCCAAACAAAAACCCCCCACCACAACAGGCAGGGCAGAATTCAATCAGAACAATCTGACCTAACAAAAAGACACCAAAAACTGGCATCAACAAACAAAAACCACACCCCCACACGGGAAGCAGAAAGCATGGCCCAAAAAAACAACAACAAAAACAAAAACCACCAAACACACTATTGAGTTCTCAAACAACACCCGTTTTCGGGCAACCCTGCTACTGTACTCCGGCGCACGGATACCGTCAACTTCGCTAACCGCTTCCATTGAAGTCGGCATGCGACGCAATGTCCGACCTAGTCTACGCGCTCAATCTCGGCGCCAAGACTGACCAGATTCTCCACGAACAGCGGGTAGCCCCGGTCGATGTGGAAGACGTCGTGGACCTCTGTGTCACCGTCGGCCACCAGGCCGGCAAGCACCAGTCCGGCGCCGGCGCGAATGTCCGAGGACCACACCGGGGCGCTCGACAGTTGAGGAAGACCTCGCACGACGGCATGGTGCCCGTCGGTGCGGGCGTCCGCGCCGAGCCGGATCATCTCCTCGACAAATCGGAATCGGGCCTCGAAGACATTCTCGGTGATCATCGACGTGCCGTCGGCGATCGATGCGAGGCCGATCGCCATCGGCTGCAGGTCGGTCGGGAAACCGGGATACGGCAGAGTTGAGACGTTGACGGCCTTCGGGCGTTCGTATTGCGTCACTCGGAAGCTGTCGTTCGTCTGGGTGACGGTGGCGCCGGTGTCGTGCAATTTGTGCAGGACGACCTGCAGGTGCCCCGGATCGACGCCGGTCACCGTGACGTCCCCCCTGGTCATCGCCGCGGCGATGCCCCACGTGGCGGCGACGATCCGGTCGCCGATCACGCGATGCTCGGTCGGATACAGGCGCGGCACCCCGTTGATGGTCATGGTCGGCGAACCGGCGCCTTCGACCTGCGCGCCCATCTGGTTCAACATCGTGCAGAGGTCCACCACGTCGGGTTCGCGCGCGGCATTGTGAATCGTCGTGACGCCCTCGGCCAGGACCGCCGCCATCAGGATGTTCTCCGTGGCACCGACCGACGGGAACTCCAGCTGAATCTCCGCGCCGTGCAACGACTCTGCGTGAGCAACGACGCACCCGTGCTCGATATTGCAGACGGCTCCGAGCTGTCGGAGTCCGGCCTGGTGCATATCCAGCGGACGAGACCCGATGGCGTCACCGCCGGGCAGCGCGACTTTGGCTCGTTTGCACCGTCCGACCAGCGGCCCCAGCACGCACACCGAGGCCCGGAACTGACGGACCGCGGCGAAGTCGGCGTCGTATTTCGGCTCGTCCGGGGAGGTGATGCGCACGGTGGCGCCGGAAAGTTCGACCGTCGCACCCAGCCCTCGCAGCACTTCGGCCATCAACGGCACATCGAGGATGTCGGGGCAGTTGGTGATCGTGCTGGTGCCTTCGGCCAGTAACGCCGCGGCCATCAACTTCAGAACGCTGTTCTTGGCTCCCCCAACGGCGACTTCGCCCGACAACCGACTACCACCGGTCACCACGAAATGCTCAGCCACTCGCTTAGTTTAGTGAAGCGCCATCGCCCTGTCAGTCGGCAGGCGTAGTCGGAGCGGTACCTTGCTAGTCATGGCAGTGCACTTGACCCGCATCTATACCCGGACAGGCGACGACGGGACCACCGGGTTGAGCGACTTCTCCCGGGTCTCCAAGAGCGACGCGCGGTTGGTGGCGTACGCGGACTGCGACGAGGCCAATGCGGCAATCGGCGCCGCGATCGCGCTGGGGAAACCCGAGCAGCAGATCGTCGACGTGCTGCGGCAGATCCAGAACGACCTCTTCGATGCCGGCGCCGACCTCTCGACGCCGATCGTGGACAACCCGAAGTACCCGCCGCTGCGCATCACCCAGCCCTACATCGACCGGCTGGAGAATTGGTGCGATGAGTTCAACGAGAACCTGGCACCACTGAATTCGTTTATCCTGCCAGGCGGTTCGGCGCTCTCCGCGCTGTTACATGTTGCCCGCACGGTGGCGCGACGCGCCGAGCGTTCGGCGTGGGACGCCCTCGAGCAACACACCTCAGCTATCAGTCCGCTGCCCGCGAAGTATTTGAACCGGTTGTCCGATCTGCTGTTCATCTTGTGCCGCGTGGTCAATCCCGGCGGCGACGTGCTGTGGCAACCCGGCGGCGGAAAGACCGACTCGCCCACGGAGTAGAGGTCGTCGGTCAGATGCTTCTGCGGCGGGCCCGCGGCGAAGGACGTGACTCCAGCCAGGACTGGAATGCGGTCAACGCGCCGCGGTCCAACGCCACTTCGTAGCCGGTTCTGCGTTCGTGCGTGCTGTCGCGCAGTTCGAGCACGACGGTTTCTTCGGTCATGATGTCGAATTCGTCGCCGCGAGGTGGCCGTCGCGACACAACATCCACGCCGCGCCAGCTCAGCTGACGGTCCGGCCACAAGCGGACGCTGGACAACCGGTAGAAGGCGGCATCACCACCGCGATAACGGATCACGCCATGACGCCAGCCGTGCCCTCCGATCGCGGGCAGATCCCGCATGATCGCGGCTGTGCCGCCCTGACGCAGCTTCCACAGCCGAAAACTCAGCGCTACGACGGCAAGTCCCAGGAAAGCGACGAGCACAGCCATGACAATCATGAGCGTGCTCATCGCCGCGGACCGCTAGTCGATCGCGCCGACAGCACGCAGTCTTGCTCGACCTCTGGCGGCTATCCGCGGATCGTCTGACTTCGAATCCTCTTGGGCCGCGGTCTCGTCGATCTCCGACGCGAATTCTGCGGACTCGGCGAGAACGGTGACACCCTCCTCGGTGACCGTCAGAAAGCCGCCGTCGATCGCAACCCGCAGATCGTCCTCGCCCTCGCGCTCCACACGGACCATGGCGTCGTCGACCAGCTGCGCCACCACCGGAATGTGGCTCGGCAGAATACCGATCTCTCCCACGGTGGTGCGGGTGAAGACGAACGTCCCCTCGCCCGACCAGATCTTCCGATCGACGGCGACGATCTCCACGTTCATCGTGGCCATCTCACTACCGTCCTTCCCCGCTCAACCGTCGTTGCCGGCGAGCACACATCACAGCTTGGCGCCGAAGCTTTCGGCTTTCTTGGCGAGGTCGTCAAGACCGCCGATGAGGAAGAATGCCTGCTCGGGAATGTGGTCGAAGTCGCCCTTGGCTAGCTTGTCGAACGCCTCGATGGTCTCCTTCAGCGGAACGGTGGAGCCGGGCTGACCGGTGAACTGCTCGGCCGCCATCATGTTCTGCGAGAGGAACCGCTCGATGCGTCGTGCCCGGTTCACCTGCTGCTTGTCCTCTTCGGACAGCTCGTCGATACCCAGAATCGCAATGATGTCCTGGAGGTCCTTGTAGCGCTGCAGGATTCGGATGACTTCCTGCGCCACCCGGTAGTGCTCGTCGCCGACGATCGCCGGGTCCAAGATGGTGGAGCTGGACGCCAGCGGGTCGACCGCAGGGAAGATGCCCTTGGAGAACACATTTCGCGAGAGCTCGGTGGTGGCGTCGAGGTGCGCGAACGTTGTCGCCGGCGCCGGGTCGGTGTAGTCGTCGGCGGGCACGTAGACCGCCTGCATCGAGGTGATGGACTTACCGCGGGTCGAGGTGATCCGCTCCTGAAGCTCACCCATCTCGTCGGCGAGCGTGGGCTGGTAACCCACCGCCGAGGGCATCCGGCCGAGCAGCGTCGACACCTCGGATCCGGCCTGGGTGAACCGGAAGATGTTGTCGATGAACAGCAGTACGTCCTGGCCCTGCTCGTCACGGAAGTACTCGGCCATCGTCAAGGCCGACAACGCAACGCGCATACGGGTGCCGGGCGGCTCGTCCATCTGACCGAACACCAGCGCGGTGTCCTTGAGCACGTCGGCGTCCGCGAGCTCCACCCAGAGGTCGTTGCCCTCACGGGTGCGCTCCCCCACGCCGGCGAATACTGAAGTACCACCGAAGTTTCGGGCGATGCGGTTGATCATCTCCTGGATCAAAACGGTCTTGCCCACGCCCGCACCGCCGAACAGTGCGATCTTGCCACCACGCACGTACGGCGTCAGCAGGTCGACGACCTTCAGACCGGTTTCGAGCATCTCGGTGCGCGGTTCCAGCTCGGCGAATGGCGGCGGTTTACGGTGAATGGCCCAGTGGTCGAAGTCTTCTCCATAGCCCGGCTCGTCCAGGCAGTGACCCAGGGCGTTGAACACGTGGCCCTTGACGCCGTCGCCGACCGGCACGGAAATCCCTTTCCCGGTGTCAGTCACCTCGACGCCGCGGACCAGTCCGTCGGTCGGTTGCATCGAGATGGTGCGGACCAGGTTGTCGCCCAGGTGCTGGGCCACCTCGAGCGTCAGTGTCTTCGCGAGCTCCTCGTAGGTAACGTCGGCGTGCAGAGCGTTGAACAGCTCTGGCACCGAGCCACGCGGGAATTCGACGTCGACGACGGGTCCGGTGATCCGCACCACGCGGCCGTTGGTGTCGCCGCCCTTCGAGTTCGTCGACTTCTCAGCCTGTTTGGTGGTAGCAGCCATATCCTCTTCGCTTCCTGATGGGCCTATTTGGCGTCGGCGAGCGCGTTGGCGCCACCGACGATTTCGCTGATTTCCTGGGTGATCTGAGCCTGCCGCTCGCGGTTGGCTTCGAGCGTGAGCACCTTGATCAGATCGTCGGCGTTGTCGCTGGCCGACTTCATCGCCCGCTGGCGCGATGCCAGTTCCGACGCGGCGGACTCGAGCAGCGCAGTGAAGATGCGGGTGCTCAGGTATCTCGGCAGCAGCGCCTCGAAAAGTGATGTCGCGTCAGGCTCGAACGAGTACAGCGTGTGTGGCTCGTTGTCATCCTCGACGTACTCCACGACCATCGGGGCGATGCGGTGCGCTTCGGGCGACTGAGACATCATCGACTTGAACTCGCTGTAGACGATGTGCAATTCGTCGACAGCGGGCTGCTCGGAGTCACCGGCCGCCTCGGTGTCGGCCATGAAGGCGCTCACCAGCGTCTCAGCCACTTCTGCGGCGTCCTCGTAGCTGGGTCGCTCCGAGAAGCCGGTCCACGATCCGCTGATCTCCCAGTTTCGGAAGGTGTAGTAGTTCAACGCTTTACGGCCGACGACGAAGAGTACGGGGTCCTTGCCCTGCTCCCGAAGCAGCGAGAACAGCTCCTCGGCCCGTCGGAAAGCGCCGGAGTTGTACGCACCGCACAGGCCGCGGTCCGACGACACCACCAGCACGCCGGCCCGTTTCGGGTGCGGGTTCTCGACCAGCAACGGGTGATCCAGTGCAGCTTCGGAGGCGAGTGTCGTGAGCACGCTGGTGAGCGCAACGGTATAAGGCCGGGCCTCCTTCAGCCGAGCCTGCGCCTTGCCGATGCGGGACGTCGCGATCATTTCCTGGGCCTTAGTGATCTTCTTGATCGCCCCGGCCGAACGGATCCGACCCCGAAGTTCGCGAAGTGTGGCAGCCATTCTCGATTACTTCTTCTGCTCCGGCGGTGCGGGCTTGTGAACCTGCACTGATTCTTTGGCAACCTTGTCTTCGTCGAGGGGTTCGACATGCTCGTCAGGCACCACCGAGCCACCGCCGGTAGCCGCGAAGCCCTTCTTGAAGTCTTTGATTGCGTCGGTCAGCTTGTTTTCGTTTTCCTCGCTGAGCTTTCCGGATTCCAGAATCTCGGACAGGATCCCCTCGTGGGAGGCCCGGACATGGTCGAGGAACTCGGACTCGAATCGGCTGACGTCTTCGACCGGAACCGAGTCCAGGTGGCCACCGGTACCGAGGAAGATCGAAACCACCTGCTCCTGAACGGGTGACGGCTGGTACTGCGGCTGCTTGAGCAGCTCCACCAGCCGGGCGCCACGCTCCAGCTGTGCCTTCGACGTGGCGTCCAGGTCGGAGGCGAAAGCCGCGAACGACTCCAACTCGCGGAACTGCGACAGATCCAACCGGAGCGAACCGGCAACCTCTTTCATCGCCTTGATCTGCGCCGCGCCACCCACCCGCGACACCGACACACCGACGTTGATCGCCGGCCGCACACCCTGGTTGAACAAGTCGGACTCCAGGAAGCACTGCCCGTCGGTGATCGAGATGACGTTGGTGGGGATGTAGGCCGAGATATCGTTGGCCTTGGTCTCGATGACCGGCAGACCGGTCAGCGAGCCACCACCGAGCTCGTCGGATAACTTCGCGCAGCGCTCCAGCATCCGCGAGTGCAGATAGAACACGTCACCCGGGTACGCCTCGCGGCCCGGCGGGCGACGCAGCAGCAGGGAGATCGCACGGTAGGCCTCGGCCTGCTTGCTCAAGTCGTCGAAGACAATCAGCACGTGTTTGCCGTCGTACATCCAGTGCTGGGCGATGGCCGAACCGGTGTACGGCGCAAGCCATTTGAACCCGGCCGAGTCGGACGCAGGGGCCGCGACGATGGTGGTGTAGTCCATCGCGCCACCTTCGTCCAGTGCGCGACGAACCGAGGCGATCGTGGTGCCCTTCTGGCCGATCGCTACGTAGACGCACCGGACCTGCTTCTTGGGATCACCGGTCTCCCAGTTCTGCCGCTGGTTGAGGATGGTGTCGACGCACACGGCGGTCTTGCCGGTCTTGCGGTCACCGATGATCAGCTGGCGCTGGCCGCGGCCGATCGGAGTCATGGCGTCGATCGCCTTGATACCGGTCTGCAGCGGCTCACTTACACCTTGCCGCTGCACCACCGAAGGAGCCTGAATCTCCAAGGCGCGATGGGTCTCCGACTCGATGTCGCCCTGGCCGTCGATCGGCTGCCCGAGCGGATTGATGACCCGGCCGAGGAAGGCGTCGCCGACCGGCACCGAGAGCACCTCGCCGGTCCGCTTGACCTGCTGGCCCTGTTCGAGCTTCTCGTAGTCACCCAGGATCACCGCGCCGACGCTGTGCTCGTCGAGGTTCAGCGCGACACCCAGGACGCCGCCGGAGAATTCGAGCAGCTCCTGGGTCATCACCGATGGCAAGCCCTCGACGTGCGCGATGCCGTCTCCGGCATCGACAACCGTGCCTACCTCTTCCCGAGCGGTGTCGGAAGTGAAGGAGCTTACGTATTCCTCGATCGCGCCTTGAATGTCGTCAGCGGAGATCGTCAACTCTGCCATGGCTTTTCGTTCTTCCTGCTTGTCGATGGTGTCTGGCTAGGTGGTGATTCAGTCCGGTAGCTGGGCTTGGGCTGCGACGAGACGAGACGACAGCGTTCCGTCGATGATCTCGTCGCCGACCGAAATTGCCAATCCGCCGAGCAGCTCTGGGTCGATGTGCAATTGCGCTGCCACCGGATGGCCGTAGATCCGGTTCAACACTTCGGTAAGTCGCGTGCGTTGCGCGTCGCTGAGTTCGGTCGCCGCGCTGATATGTGCGACGACTTCGCCACGCCGAGCCACCGCCACTTCGGCGAGACCCAACACGGCGTTTTCGGCCGACTGTCCGCGCAACAACTCGACCGTCTTGGACAGCAGATCGGCCGTGATCGCGTCGACGCCCGTGCCCGCACCGCTGAGCACGTTGCGCAACAAGCCAATCCGCGTGTCGGCCGCTACCTCGTAGTCGCCCAGCAAGATAGCGAGACGCGGCTGAGCGTCGAGAACGCGCGAAAACAGGAAAAGTTGGTCTTCGACCTCGTCAAGATGTCCTGCCCGATCGGCGCGGACCAACAATGCCGACCGCGACACCAGCTCAACGGCGTCGACGAGATCAGATTGGGCTGACCAGCGTTCGGCGACAGCACTTTTGAGCACTTCGAGCGCCGGCTGTCCGACCTTGTCCGACACCAACCGCTCGATCATCCGAACTCTGGGCGACGGGTCCTCGGCCGGCAGAGTGAGGTACCGGGTGACGACGGCTTCGCGGCTCAACGACGCTGCGACCGCCGTCAAATCATCGGCCAGTGTCGACAGTCCGTTGTCGTCGAGGCCTTCGGCTATCTCATTGAATTGCTTCAACAGGTCAGCTAGTGCGTCCCGACTGGCCGAGCGCATCTTGGCCGCGACCGGGTACTGAACATCCGCTTTGGACGGTGCCATCGCATCGAGATCGTCCAGGAACCGGTCCACGGTGGCCGCCTGCTGAGCCGGCTCGGCAACGAAACCACGCACCAATTCGCCTGCCCGTCGGACGGATTCGGCACCGACGTCTTGCCGAAGCTGGCGAATCAGCTGTGCACGCGACAACTCGACCTGCTTGACGCCTTGCGATTTGATCCGCTCGACATCGCTATCGGCCTGCTCACGCAGCTGTTCGGCGATGCGCTTGGCGTCGGACTCCGCTTCCGCGGTGATTCGCTTCGCCTCGGCGTGGGCGTCTTCCTTCGCCTTATTGTGGGCTCGGCTGGCTTCGGCCAGGCGATCGGCGGCAGCCGCGGAGTCCGCAAGTTGTTGGCGCACAGCATCTTGGCGGTCCGCCATCAGCTTGCGTACCGGCGGCACCACGTACCGCCAGATCAGCCAGACGATGACAGCGAAGCCGACCAGCTGTCCGAGGAATGTTGACATGTCTCCTACCGCCCCGTGGCCGAGACTGAGGTGGTGATGTCGACACCGAGGATGCGGCTCGCCAACGTTGTGGAGATGCTGTCCACCTGAGCGCGAAGTTCGGCCGCGACGGCGTCGCCTTCCCGCTTCAGTTGCTCGTTGGCTTGCAGCAGTGTCGCCGAAACCTCTTGTTCAGCGCCGCCGCGCTTCTCCTCGACGACCTTGCGGCCCGCAGCCCGGGCTTCGTCGCGAGCAGCCGATGCCGTGAGCCGGGCATCGGCCATCGCCTTCTCGTAGTCGTCGTGTGCGGCAGCGAATTGTTCGGCCGATTGCTTGTTGTCAGCAGCCGTTTTGGTGACCATGTTGTCGCGTTCTTTGAGCACCTTCGAGATCGGCGGAACCACGAAGGTGCCGATCACGCCGAGCACGATCAAGAAGATGATCAGCACGACAAAGAAGGTGCCGTTGGGAACGAGGAAGTTTCCCTCTGCCTGGCTGGAAGCCAGGACCGCAGCGTTCATGTCACCCATCTCGGCGGTTACTTGACCGGGGTGGCGAAGACGAACAGCGCCATGAAGGCCAAGTTGATGAAGTAGGCGGCCTCGACCAGACCCACCGTGATGAAGAACGGTGTGAACAGTCGGCCCTGCGCCTCGGGCTGGCGGGCGATGCCGGAGATCAGTGCGTTACCGGCGATACCGTCACCGATACCGGCGCCGATCGCGCCACCTGCCATGATCAGCCCGCCGCCGATGAGGGCGCCGGCAGCGATTGTGGGGTTCATTGCTTATCCTCCTTGATATTTGGTAGCGGTCTACCAAGTTCGTCGTGGTATTTGGGAGCTGGCGTTGTCTAGCGGTCTTACTCGTGTTCCCCTTCCAGCTCCATCGCTTGACTGAAGTACAAGATCGTCAGAAGCGCGAAGATGAAAGCCTGGATGGCGCCGACAAACATGTCGAATGTCTTCCAGATCGCGTTGGGCGCCCACATGATGTACGGCGGGAACAGCGCGATCAGCCCGACCAGGATGCCGCCCGCGAAGATGTTGCCAAAGAGTCGGAGCGACAGCGAGATCGGCTTGGCGAGTTCTTCCACCACGTTGATCGGCGCGAGCACAGCGACGTGTCCCTTGAGCACCGCGATCGGGTGTCCGATGATGCCGCGACGCCAGATGCCCGCCACGTTGTAGCAGATGAACACGAAGAGGGCCAAGGCAAGCACGTAGTTGATATCCGCCGCAGCCGAGGAGAGCAGCTCGGTGGTTTTCCCGTCATCGGAGTACTGCAGCGGCAGCACCGACAACCAGTTCGAGATCAGGATGTAGATGAAAAGCGTTACAGCGAGTGGCAATACGAACGGGGCGATCTTCATGCCGATCGCGCTCTCGATCTGATTGCGCATCTGAACGGTGATCGCTTCGAAGAACAACTGCACACCACCCGGGACCCCGGTGGAGGTGACCTTGGCCTTCAGGAAGAACGCGAGCCCGATGACGATGACAGCGGCGATCGCGGACGACGTCACGGTGTCGACGTTGACGGTCAAGCCGAACCAATCGGCGGTCTCGTGATGGCCGACCTCGATGGCGCCTTCGGCCAGAAACGCCTCAGTCATCGCTCTTTCCTGTCCCTTCAATCACGTCGGCCGTACCGGCACGTAGCTTCTTCATCACCGGCAGCGCGGTCGTCAGCACCAGCAGCACCTGGAACAGCGCGAGCCCAAATACGACGCCCAGCCCGGCCGGCCGGAAAACGAACGCGATGGTCAGTCCGATGACGGTGATGACCATCAACCTGCCCGCAGAGTTCAACGCCATCTTCTTTTTCAGCGGATGCGCTTCCGCGGTGATCGACTCCACCGAACGCTGCACGCCGAGGGCGTTGAGCAAACCCAGCAGGAGTCCGACACCGAAGAACACGCCCACCTTCGGGTGGCCGAGCGAAGCAGCGATTGCGACCGCGGCGGCGGTGAGCATAAGTGAGGTGACAAACAGCCGAACAGGCCGGAAAGCAACGGAGGGAAACACCAACGGCGCGTCCTGCGCTGGTGTTGTCACTGCTGCACCTCAGTCCTCGTTCGGGGGGAGTTGCCGGGTCAATCGTGGCGTGGCCCGTTGAGCGTATCGGAGCGCATTGATCGCACTCGCATCACCCAAGGGACTGCTCCCCTTTGTCGGTCGTTAGACGGCGCAATCGGACGCAAGTCCGTTGGCCGGTGGCCGGCAACCCGCGAGGTTAATTCGGGCTCTACCAGCACCGTACCACACCGACGATGACCCTACTACCCCTCGTCGTAGACGTCGTCCCGGCGTCGTAAAAGCGGAATCAGCGTCGCGATAGCGGCGACCGCGATCGCGCCCAACATCACTGCGGCGGTGTCGCGCGGGTTGAAAAAGATGGTGCTCGCGGTGCCGAAAGCGACTATGCCGACCCACAAATAGATGATCAGCACAACCCGCCGGTGCGAATGGCCGATCTGTAGGAGTCGGTGATGCAAATGCATTTTGTCCGGGCTGAACGCGCTACGCCCGGCTCGGGTTCGGCGCACGATCGCCAGCAGCAGATCGAGCATCGGCACGAACATGACGGCCACAACCAAGAGGAACGGCGACAGCAGAGCAAACACATCGCGGGCGCCGTAAGCGTTCTGCGAGATCGGTCCCGCCGCCGTCGTCGACGCTGCCGCCAGCATCAGGCCGATCAGCATCGAACCGGAATCTCCCATGAAGATCCTGGCCGGGTGAAAGTTGTGCGGCAGGAAGCCCAGGCACGCGCCGGCCAGCACCACCGAGATCACCGCGGGCGGATAGAACAGCACATCGCCGCCGTGGTCGCGCAGCAGGCCGACGGAGAACATGCAGATCGCCAGCGCGGTGATGAGTCCCAGCCCGGCGGCCAGCCCATCGAGACCGTCGACGAAGTTCATCGCGTTGACGATCGACACGGTCAGCGCCAGCGTGAGCAGGATCGATGACGCCTGGTCCAACACGATGGTCCCGACGCCGCCCAGTGGGATGTAGAGGACGCTCCAGGCGACGCCCATGGTCACCAGCACACTGGCCGCGGTGATCTGACCGGCGAACTTGGTCAGCGCGTCCAGTCCCCAACGGTCGTCGATCAGACCGATGCCCATGATCAATGCGCCGGCCACCACCACTGCGGGCATGCCCGAGGAGTAGACGAAACCACGCGTGAGCGCGGGCAATTGAGACGCGAGAAACACCGCCGCGATGACGCCGATGTACATGGCCAGCCCGCCCATTCGCGGGGTCGGCGTCACGTGCACATCGCGCTCGCGGGGATAGGCCACCGCACCGAACCGGGTCGCCAGCAGACGCACCGGTCCAGTCGCGAAGTACGTGATGATCGCGGCCGTCAAGCCGACGAGGGCGAGCTCACGCAGTGGGACACCGGCACCACGATCGGACAGGCCGATCACACCGCTAGCGAGGGTGTGGGCACCGCTAACCATCCCGGAAACCTACTGCACCGCCCTGAGATCGCACTGAGTTGACCCGGCGGATCAGCCGGTCAAACTCGCGCCGTGCACACCGAGTACCTCGGCGATCCGTTCGGCGCTGACCGGCCCGGATCGAAGGATGCGCGGTTCGGTTCCGGTCAGATCGAGGATGGTCGAGGCGGACTGTTGTGCCGACGGGCCGGCGTCGAGGTAGACGTCGACCAGGTCACCGAGTTGCTCGCGGGCGTTCTCGGCGTCGACGGCGGGCGGACGGCCGGACACGTTCGCGCTGGAGACGGCCATTGGTCCGACCTCGCGCAGCAGTTCGATAGCGACCGGGTGCAGCGGCATTCGCAGCATGACCGTGCCGCGCGCGTCGCCCAGATCCCACTGCACCGACGGCGCCTGCCGGACCACGAGGCTCAGCGCGCCAGGCCAGAAAGCGCGCACGAGATCGCGCATCGCTGCGGACACCGACAGCGCCAGGCCGTCGATGGTGTTCCAGGAGCCGACCAGTACCGGCACCGGCATGTCACGCCCGCGGCCCTTGGCCGACAGCAGCGCGGCCACCGCCGAACTGTCGAACGCGTCAGCACCTATGCCGTACACCGTGTCGGTCGGAAGAACCACCAGCCCAGCGTTTTTCACGGCTCCGACCGCCGTCGAGATTCCACGGGAACGCTGGTCGGCCTCGGAACAGTCGAACATCTCAGCCATCGGCGACCCTCCTCGCCGTCACGAACCTCGGCCGTCCGGTCAGGTCGATCCGGGCCGCGATGTCGCCGAAAAGCCCTGTCTCACCGAGACGCTGGCACGTCAGTGCCGACGTGGTGTCGTCGTGCTCGACCGCGAACCAGCCGCCTGGGCGAAGCCAGCGTGCAGCGAGGCCGACGACGGCGTCGATCACCGTCATCCCGTCCGGTCCACCGAACACGGCATGAGTCGGATCATGGTGCAGTACTTCAGGTTCGAGTTCAGCACCATCCGGGACGTAAGGCGGGTTGCAGACGAGTACATCGACCTGCCCGTCGAATTCAGGCAGCACGCCGGAAGCGGTGGCGTCGGCGCGCAGCAACTGCACCCCGGTGCCTGCCGCGTTGGTGCGCGCATAGTCGAGTGCCGCATCGGAGTCGTCGATGCCTACCACCCGCGCATCGGGCCAATACCGCGCCAAAGCCAGGGCCAGGGCACCCGAACCCGTGCAGACGTCGACGATGACCGGGGCGGCGGGAAGCGATTGCGCCGTCACCCATTCCAGCATGGACTCAGTCTCCGGGCGTGGAATGAACACACCCGGACCGACGGACAGCGTCAACGGCCCGAACGCGGCGCTACCGGTCAGGTGCTGCAGCGGGATGCGACGCGAGCGCGCCGCGATCACGTCGTGATAGCGGTCGAAGAAACCATCGTCCGGCGAGTCGACCAGTGGCAGCCGCCCACGCTCGGTGCCCACGACGTGCGCGGCCAGTTCCTCGGCCTCGTAGCGTGCGGAGTCGATGCCGGCGTCTGCGAGTTGCGTTGTCGCCGAATCGATCGCGGACCGCAGACTCGGCTGGATTTTCCGCCTCCTCACCGGGTCTTCCGACCCGCATCGTCGCCGGAGATCGGTCATGCCTGCTGCTGCAGTCGAGACTGCTTGTCGGCGGCGCCGAGCGCGTCGAACAACGCGTCCATGTCGCCGTCGAGTAGCTGATCGAGATTGTGCGATTTGTAACCGATGCGGTGGTCGGTGATCCGGTTCTCCGGGAAGTTGTAGGTGCGGATGCGTTCGCTGCGGTCCACGGTGCGGATCTGGCTGGCACGGTCCGCGGATGCGTCGGCAGACGCCTGTTCTTCGGCCAGCGCCTGCATGCGGGCCGCGAGCACCTGTAGGGCCCGCGCTTTGTTCTGTAGCTGTGAACGCTCATTCTGGCAGGTGACGACAATTCCGGTGGGCAGGTGCGTGATTCGCACCGCCGAGTCGGTCGTGTTGACGCCCTGACCACCCTTGCCGGACGACCGGTAGACGTCGATGCGCAGGTCCGACTCGTCGATCTGTACCTCGGCCACCTCTTCGGGCTCCGGGTAGATCAGTACGCCGGCAGCCGAAGTATGCACGCGACCTTGGGATTCGGTGACCGGCACGCGTTGCACGCGGTGCACGCCACCCTCGAATTTCATCCGGGACCACACGCCGTCCACGGAGTTGCCCTTGCTGGCGATCGTCAGGGTCGCATCCTTATAGCCACCCAGATCCGACGTGGTTTCGTCCAATACGGTCACGTTCCAGCCGTGCCGCTCGGCGTAGCGGATGTACATCCTGGCCAGGTCCGCGGCGAACAGCGCTGATTCCTCGCCGCCCTCGCCGGATTTCACCTCGAGTACGACGTCGTCGGCATCATGCGGGTCGCGCGGCGCGAGCATGTCGCTCAGCTGGGTTTCCAGCTCGTCGACCCGCGACGCCAATTCCGTGACCTCGTCGGCGAACGACGCGTCGTCGACGGCGAATTCACGCGCGGTCTCCAGATCGTCGCGAGCGGACGTCAGCTTGCCGTGCGTCGCGACGATCGGCGCCAGTTGAGCGAACCGGCGCCCGACCTTGCGGGCATTGCCGGCATCGCTGTGCAATTCAGGGTCGGACAGCTGACGCTCGAGGGCAGCGTGTTCAGCTACCAGAGCGTCAATCGCCTGCACGCCCTGCGCCATGTCCACCTCCTCGACCGCACTGTCAATTGTCCGAACGCAAAACGACGCCCGGCCTGCGCGGTGTCCGCAACAGGTCGGGCGTCGATCGTGCTACTTGTCGGCCGCAGCGTCCTTCTCGGCGCCGGCATTGCGCTTGCCGTAGCGCTTCTCGAAGCGCGCAACCCGGCCGCCGCTGTCCAGAATCTTCTGCTTGCCGGTATAGAACGGGTGGCACTGCGAGCAGACCTCGACCACGATGTGGCCGCTCTCCTTCGTGCTGCGGGTCTGGAAGGTGTTTCCGCAACCGCAGACCACGGTGGTCTCGCCGTAGGCGGGATGAATGTCAGCTTTCATGGTGTCCTCTTCACTTGTGGTCGCCGGGTCGCCCTGCCGTGCTGATGGTCGGACGTGAACCGGAACCTGAACGTCGGCTGCCAATTATGCCAGTTCAGCCGCTGTGTCCCTAAACGCCTGCGTGAACCTGCACATTCCCGGCCCGACTGATCGGGCAGATGGTCCTACCCGCCGCCGCTGACCCCAGCTGAGCTGCGTCGATCGACGACGGCATAGCTGGTCTCGCGGCCAGATCGTGTCCACAGCGTGCCGCCGTCCGGGATGGCGCCACGGGCGCTGAGCTCGCGTTTGAGGATCTTGTTGGTGGCGGTGGTCGGCAGGCTGTCGGTAATCCACACGTGCCGCGGCCAGCCCTTCGGGGACAGATCCGGCTGATCAGCCAGAAACGCGCTGAATTCCGTAGGAGTGAGGGCGGCGGCGTCGATCAGCACCACGGCCGCCATCAACTGGTCGCCGACCTGCTCATCCGGTACCGCATAGACCGCGACGTGGCTGACGGCGGGCTGCCGCTGCAGGATCCGCTCGATGGGCGCCGTGGTCATGTTCTCGCCGTCGACGCGCAGCCAGTCCCCGCTGCGCCCGGCGAAGTAGATCCAGCCGTCAGCGTCGCGGTACGCCAGGTCACCGGACCAGAACATGCCGTTACGCAACCGCGCGTCGGTGGAGTCCTTGTCGTTGTAGTAACCGGCGAACAGTCCGGCGCCGGTGGTGTTGACCAGCTCACCGATCGCTTCATCGGCGTTGATCAGTGCGCCGTCGTCGTCGAACGCGGCCACCGGGCATTCGGCGAGGGTGTCGGAGCTGTAGATCCCGACTCCGGGGAAGCCGCGGCCGAGTGAGCCGGGCGGGCAGCCGTCTTCGCGGGTGATGATGATCGCGCCTTCGCTGGAGCCGAAGCCGTCCCAGACCGTGCAGTCGAAACGCCTGCTGAACTCCGCGATGTCGCGGTCACTTGCCTCGTTGCCGAAGGCGACCTTCAGCGGGTTGTCTTTGTCGTCAGGCTGTTCCGGTGTGGCCAACACGTATGCCAACGGCTTGCCGACGTAGTTCATGTAGGTCGCACCGTAGCGACGGAGGTCCGACAGCAAACCGGACGCCGAGAAGCTGGCCGGGACCATCGCCGAGCCGGAGCCGACCGCCACGCTCCAACCGGCAAGCAGCGCGTTGGAGTGAAACAACGGCATCGACAGGTAGCAGACACCCGATGAGTCGACGTCGAATCGGCCAATCAGGTTGGCGCCGGCGAAGATAACGGTCAGATGCGTGATCTGGACGGCCTTGGGCTCGCCGCTGGTGCCCGAGGTGAAGATCATCATGAGCGTGTCGGTGGGAACGACCTCTCGATACGGGACCAGTGGACCCGCCGCCGCGAGCAGTGCGGCCCACTCGTCGCCGGCAGTGTCGACGACGCGGACACCCGGCAGTTCGACGTCGTCGAGCAGCACGCGATGGGCTGGATCGACGAGCAGGATTTGGCAATCGGCACGCCTGATGTCCTTGGCCAACGCCGCTCCGCGACGGGTGTCGTTGATGCCGCACAACACGTAGCCGCCCAATGCTGCCGCTGCCATTGCCGTGAGCATGTCGGGTGTATTGCCCAGCAGTGCACCGACGTGCAGTGGACGCGCGCGGTCGGCCATACCGATGAGTGCGGCGGCGGCGGCCGAGGCGTCCGACAGATGCTCCTGCCAGGTCCACACCCGGTCGTCGTATTTGACCGCAGGCGTGGAGTCGGCACTACGTGTGCGAAGCAGTTGCTGAATAGTGTCTGCCACGGCTCACCACTTTCCCCGTCGGTCTTCGACAGGCGCAGGTTACCGCTGCGGCGTCGGCCGCAAAGGCAGACGGCCGTGGTTGGCCGACCGCGGTGATGTGCTAACCGGTTTTTGCCGGCTAGTCGTTGTCCATGCCCGGCGTCGTCTTGGACACCTGAACCAGGAACTCGTAGTTGTTCTTGGTCTTCCGCAGCTGCGACATCAACAGGTCGATGGCCTGGTGCGAATCCAGCCCGGACAGCACGCGACGCAGTTTGTGCACGACGCTGAACTCGTCTGGCGACAGCAGCAATTCGTCCTTACGAGTACCCGACGGGTTCACGTCGACGGCTGGGAAGACGCGTCGCTCGGAGATCTTGCGGTCGAGCTTGAGCTCGGCATTACCGGTTCCCTTGAACTCTTCGAAGATGACCGTGTCACCCGTGGATCCGGTCTCGACCATCGCGGTGGCGATGATGGTCAACGACCCACCACCCTCGATGTTGCGGGCCGCGCCGAGGAAACGCTTCGGCGGGTAGAGCGCGGTGGAGTCGACACCACCGGACAGGATGCGGCCCGATGCCGGCGACGCGTTGTTGTACGCGCGGCCGAGGCGGGTGATCGAGTCCAGCAGCACCACGACGTCCTTGTCCTGCTCCACCAGCCGCTTGGCCCGCTCGATCGCCAATTCGGCGACCGCTGTGTGGTCCGTCGGCGGCCGGTCGAACGTCGAGGCGATGACCTCGCCCTTGACCGAGCGCGCCATGTCGGTGACCTCTTCAGGTCGCTCGTCGACGAGCACGACCATCAGGTGACATTCCGGGTTGTTCTTGGTGATCGCGTTCGCAATCGACTGAAGGATCATCGTCTTACCGGCCTTGGGCGGCGACACGATCAGCGCGCGTTGCCCCTTGCCGATCGGCATGATCAGGTCGATGACCCGCGTGGTCAGCAGGTCGCCGGTGGTCTCCAGACGCAGCCGCTGGTTGGGATACAGCGGCGTCAGCTTGGTGAAGTCGGGACGGTCCTTGGCGTCTTCGACCGGTCCACCGTTGACAGTGTCCAGGCGCACCAACGGGTTGAACTTCTGCCGCTGATTGGGCTGTTCACCGTCCTTGGGTACCCGCACCGCGCCGGTCACCGCGTCACCGCGGCGTAAGCCGTTCTTGCGCACCATGTTCATCGACACGTAGACGTCACTGGGGCCGGCCAGGTAGCCGGACGTACGGACGAACGCGTAGTTGTCGAGGACGTCGAGGATGCCGGCTACCGGCTGGACGACGTCGTCTTCGCGCAGCTCGGTGTCATTGCCACCGCCACCGCCACCATCGCCGGGGCGGTCGCCGCGGCGCCTGCGCTCCCGGAACCGGCGACCGCGGCGGCCACCGCGTCCATCACCGTCGTCGTCCTGCTGGTTCTGGTTCGAGCCGCCGCGATTCTGCTGGCCACCCGAGTTCTGCTGGTCGCCGCCCTTGTCGGAATCGCCCCTGTCGGCGTTCTTGTCCGAATCGCGCTCGTCAGACTTGTTGTCCTGCTTGTCGCGCTTGGGCTTGTCGTTCTGAGGCTTGTCGCTCTTGTCGTTCGTGTCGGTCCGGTCGTTGCGCTCTTCGGCGTGTTCGGCGGCAGAGTCACGTCCGTTGGAATCGGCTTGCGGCGCGTCGTCGGCGTGGTTGTCCGCGGCCTTCGCGTCGTGGCTGTCCGATTCGGCGCCGGCGTCTCCGTTGGGTGGTGTGCCGTTGGCAGGTGTGCCGTTGGTGTGTCCCTGACGGCTTTCCCGGATCGCGGCGATCAGTTCGTTCTTGCGCATCCCCGACGTGCCTTTGACACCGGCCTGATTGGCCAGTGCGCGCAGTTCGGGAAGCACCATGGTTGCCAGCGAGCCATCGGACGCGTTGGCGTCGGAGTCGCTGGAAGTGTTTGGGGTCACGGGGTTGGGCAGCTTGTCACTTTCGGTGCTGTCGCCAGCCGTAACGAGGTCCGTATCGGTCACGGATTTCCTTTCTTTCCCTCGCTGATCGAATCAAGCCAGGGGTTCGTTGCATTCAGCCAAATCGCCGAGTGCAGCCAAGAGTCGTCTCTGCAGAGGTGATCGCCCAGATTGGCGCTATTAATGGCGAACCATCGTCCACGAGAAGAATTTGGTGTTTCGTCCTAGTGTTAACGCAGATGCAGATGCTGCGATTGCTGGACGGCTCCGAGAATAACCTGCTTCGATGCCGGAAGCAAGGAGCCTGGCAGCCGTGCCGAGGGACGCTAGCTGGGAACGGTTGCTCCCGAACTCCATCGCACCCCGTCGCCTGCAGACATCTCGCTGACGGCAAACCCGTTTGCAGCGGCGTACGCCACAGCCTCAGCAGGCAACTTGGATGCTGTGGTCAGCGCAATCACCGCAGGACCAGCGCCGGAAAGCACAGCTGCCACGTTGTAACGACGCAATATCGCAAGGTATTCCGCCGATGACGGCATCGCGGCCGCGCGTTGCGGTTGATGAAGGACGTCTTCGGTGGCGGCCATCAGCAGGTCAGGACGCTCGGTCAGCGCGACCACGAGCAGCGCGGCGCGGCTGACGTTGAAGCGCGCGTCCTGGTGGCTGACCTGCGTGGGGAGCAGCACCCGCGCCTCCGCCGTGGACGAGCGATGCTGGGGAATGGCGGGAAACAGCCGGATGTCGGGATGCAACCGCACCGGCGCCGCCGAGAATGCCGGCGGCAGGCCGCTCACGTCGGTCCACGACACGACAGCCCCGCCGAGCACCGCAGCTGCTGCGTTGTCGGGATGGCCCTCGAATTCCGACGCCAACTGAATCAGGTCGGCTTGGCTCAGGGGCGTCGAACCCGCTTGCGCAAGAACACCATTGACCGCGGCGAGACCACCGACGACTGCCGCCGCCGACGAGCCGACGCCGCGCGAGTGCGGGATGGCATTACGGCACCGCACGTTCAGGCCCGGCACGCTCGCCCCGGCGGCCTGCAGCCCCCGTTCGATGGCGCGGACCACCAGATGCCCGGCGTCGAGCACCAGTTCGCCGGCGCCCTCCCCCTCGACATTCACATGTAACCCGGAATCGGTTGTCTCGACGATGATTTCGTCGTACAGACTCAACGCCAGTCCGAGACTGTCGAAGCCGGGTCCGAGGTTGGCGCTGGAGGCCGGGACGACCGAGCTGCCCAGCAACCCGGCAGGCAGCATCGCCACTACGTCAATCCCAACTTCGCGACGACGGCGACGGGGTCGACGGGAACCGGCGACACAGTAGGCATGTCGCGCAGCGCGGTATCGGGATCTTTGAGGCCGTTGCCGGTCACCGTGCACACCACGGTCGATCCTCGCTCGACCCAGCCGTCCTCGACGGATTTGAGCAGACCGGCGATGCTCGCCGCCGACGCGGGTTCCACGAAGACGCCTTCAGTGCCCGCCACCAGGTGATACGCCTCGAGGATATCGTCGTCGGTGGCGGCCAGGAATCGCCCGTTGGACTGCTGTTGCGCCGCGACGGCCTGCGACCACGACGCCGGCGACCCGATGCGGATAGCGGTAGCGATCGTCTCGGGATTCTTCACCGGCTCACCCGACACCAGCGGCGCCGCTCCGGCCGCCTGCGTGCCCAGCATGCGCGGCAGCTTGTCGATCAGTCCGTCTGCGTGGTACTCGGTGTAGCCCTTCCAGTACGCGGTGATGTTGCCCGCGTTGCCGACCGGCAGGGAGTGCACGTCCGGCGCCGCACCCAAGACGTCGACGATCTCGAACGCCGCCGTCTTCTGCCCCTCGATGCGAACCGGATTCACGGAGTTGACCAGAGCGATTGTCGGGAAGTCGGCGACGATCTTGCGGGCGACCTCCAGGCAGTCGTCGAAATTGCCGTCGACCTGAATGATCTTGGCGCCGTGCATCACGGCCTGCGCGAGCTTGCCCATCGCGATCTTGCCCTGCGGGATGAGCACCGCGCAGGTGATGCCGGCCCGGGCTGCGTACGCCGCGGCCGACGCCGAGGTGTTGCCTGTCGATGCGCACAGCACCGCCTGTTGGCCGCGCGCGACGGCGTCGGTGACGGCCATCGTCATGCCGCGGTCTTTGAAGGAGCCGGTGGGGTTGAGCCCTTCGACCTTCAGGTGAACCGTGCAGCCGGTCTTCGCCGACAGTCGGGGGGCGGGGAGCAGCGGAGTGCCGCCCTCGAACAAGGTGACCGGAACCCAGTCATCGCCGACCGGCAGCCGATCCCGGTAGGCCTCGATCAGGCCCGGCCACTGCCGATGCGTGGCGGATTTGGCGGCGTGTGAGGGGCTCATGAGTTGGTTCCTTCCAGCCGAAGGACGCTCGCCACGCTCTGCACGACGTCGAGTTCGGCCAGCGCGTCGACGGTTTCAGACAGTGCCGCGTCGGTGGCGCTGTGAGTGACCACCACGACGCGGGCACCGATCCGCTTGCCACCCTCGCCGACGACCCCTTCCTGGCGGACTTCGGCAATGCTCACTTCGCGCTTGGCGAATTCGGCTGCGACGGTGGCCAACACACCCGACTTGTCGGCGACGTTCATGCTGACGTAGTAGCGGGTGGAGATCACTCCCATCGGTGCGACCGACAACTGGGCGTACTTCGACTCCTTCGGCCCACGGCTACCGAGGACCCGGTTGCGGGCGGCCATCACCAGGTCGCCGGTGACCGCCGATGCGGTCGGCGCGCCGCCTGCGCCCTGGCCGTAGAACATCAGCCGGCCGGCGGCCGCGGCCTCGACGACGACGGCATTGAACGCGCCGTTGACGGTCGCCAGCGGATGCTCCAGTGGCACCAGCGCCGGATACACCCGCGCCGAAACCCGTTGTTGCCCATCGTCGGTGGTGACCCGCTCGCAGATCGACAGCAGTTTGATGGTGCAACCCAGTGCGCGCGCCGATACGAAGTCATCCGGGCTGATCTTGGTGATGCCCTCGCGGTAGACGTCTTCGGCGGTGACCCTGGTGTGGAATGCGATCGACGCCAAGATGGCCGCCTTCGCCGCGGCGTCGTAGCCTTCCACGTCGGCGGTGGGGTCGGCTTCGGCGTAGCCGAGCGCGCTGGCATCGGCCAGAGCCTTCTCGTAATCCGCGCCGGTGCTGTCCATTTCGGACAGGATGTAGTTGGTGGTGCCGTTGACGATGCCGGCAACCCGCTGCACCGTGTCGCCGGCCAGTGACTGTGTCAGCGGACGGATCACCGGGATGGCACCCGCGACGGCAGCCTCGAAATAGAGGTCCACGTGGGCGTTTTCAGCGGCCTGCGCGAGTTCGCCGGTCGCCACCGACAGCAGCGCCTTGTTCGCGGTCACCACGGACTTGCCGTGCTCGAGTGCGGACAGGATCGCCCTGCGCGACGGCTCGACCGGGCCCATCACCTCGACGACGATGTCGACGTCGTCGCGCGAGACCAGTTCGTCGATGTTCTCGGTTAGCAGATCGACAGGCACACCACGGTCCGCGGCGACTCGACGCACCCCGATACCGCGCAGCACCAGCGGCGCGCCGATCCGGGCGGCGAGGTCGTCGGCGCTCTCCTCGATGATGCGAACAACCTCGCTGCCCACATTGCCCAGTCCTAATACCGCGACACCAACCGGCTTTTCATCAGTGCTCATGGCTCACCTCACTTCCAAACTCAACAGGTCGTCGACCGTCTCCCTGCGCAAAATCAGGCGGGACCCTCCGTCGCGCACTGCCACAACAGCCGGGCGGCCGACCAAGTTATAGCGGCTCGACAGCGAATAGCAGTAGGCCCCGGTCGCGGCCACGGCAACCAGGTCGCCCGGCGCGACGTCGTCGGGCACCCAAGTATCCCGAACAACGATATCGCCGCTCTCGCAATGCTTTCCGACGATTCGAGCGAGTGTCGACGCCCCTTTGCTGTTCCGAGACACCAGCCGCACGTCGTAGTCGGCGCCGTACAGCGACGTGCGGATGTTGTCGCTCATCCCGCCGTCGACGCTGACGTAACGCCGGTTCGCTGTCGCGCTCACCCCGACGTCTTTGACGGTGCCGACCTCGTAGAGGGTGATGGTTCCCGGTCCGGCGATGGCGCGGCCGGGTTCGACGACCAGGCGCGGCACCGGCAGGCCCACCGCCGCGGATTCGTTGCGCACGATGCCGCCGAGTTTGTCGGCGAGTTCGCTCACCGGCGGTGGATCATCGTTGGGGAGATACGAGATACCCAGTCCGCCACCGAGATCCACCGTGGACATCTGCGAGGTCTTGTCGACTCCGAATTCGGCGACGACGTCGCGCAGCAGGCCGATCACCCGGTGAGCGGCGATCTCGAAGCCACCGACGTCGAAGATCTGCGAGCCGATATGACTGTGCAGGCCGACCAGTCGGAGGTTATCGGTGGCGAATACCCGCCGGATCGCGGTCATCGCAGCACCGTTGGACAGCGAAAGCCCGAACTTCTGGTCTTCGTGGGCGGTGGAGATAAATTCGTGGGTGTGGGCTTCGACGCCGACAGTGACACGGACCAGGACATCCTGGACGATGCCCGCCTCGCTCGCGATGGTGTCGAGACGTTCGATCTCGATCATCGAGTCGACGACGACGTGCTTGATTCCGGCCTTGACGGCCGCGGTCAGCTCGCTGACCGATTTGTTGTTGCCATGCAGCGCGATTCGCTCCGGCGGGAAGTCAGCATTCAGCGCGACGGCCAGTTCGCCGCCGGTGCAGACGTCCAGCGACAGCCCCTCCTCGTCGATCCAGCGGGCGATTTCGCTGCACAGGAATGCCTTGCCTGCGTACTGCACATTGGCGCCGCCGCCGAATGCCTTCGCGATCTCGCGGCAGCGAGACCGGAAGTCGTCCTCGTCGATGACGAACAACGGCGTGCCGTAGTCCTGGGCGAGCGACGTCAGCGAGACGCCGGCGATGCTGACCACACCGTCGTCGCCGCGGACGGCGTTGCGCGGCCACACATTCGGCGCCAGGTGCAGGAGTTCTTCTGCCGACCCGGGGCAGGGCGGAACGCCACCGTGGTGGAACTCTTCGGCGTGCCGCGGTCCGGCGGGATGGGCGTTCACATTCGCTCCGGTGCACGCACACCCAGGATGGACAGCCCGTTGGCGATCACCTGGCGGGTCGCCTGACAGAGCGCCAATCGCGCGGTGTGCAGTTCGCCTGCCTCCTCGTCACCTTGCGGCAGCACTCGGCACGAATCGTAGAACCGGTGGTAGTCGCCGGCGAGGTCTTCCAGGTAACGACAGACGCGGTGCGGTTCACGCAGCGAGGCCGCGGCTTTCAGCACCCGGGGAAACTCGCCGAGACTACGGACCAGCGCCCCCTCTTTGTCGTGGGTGAGCAGCTCGAGGTGGCTCGTGTCGGCGATCAGACCGAGCTCGGCGGCGCTACGGGCCAGCGCGGAGAGCCGCGCGTGCGCGTATTGCACGTAGTAGACCGGGTTTTCGCTGGAGGCCGATGACCACAGCGCGAGGTCGATGTCGATCGGGGTGTCCACCGACGACCGGATCAGGCTGTAGCGCGCGGCGTCGACGCCGATCGCCTCGACCAGGTCGTCGAGAGTGATCACGGTGCCTGCCCGCTTGCTCATCTTCATCGGCTGACCGTCGCGGACCAGGTTGACCATCTGACCGATGAGCACCTCGACGGTGGCAGGGTCGTCGCCGAACGCGGCCGCCGCGGCCTTGAGCCGGGAGATGTAGCCGTGGTGGTCGGCGCCGAGCATGTAGATGCACAGATCGAAGCCGCGTTCCCGCTTGTCCAGGTAGTAGGCGAGGTCACCGGCGATGTAGGCGTGCTTGCCGTCGCTCTTGATCACGACGCGGTCTTTGTCGTCGCCGAAAGCACTGGTGCGCAACCAGGTTGCGCCATCTTTCTCGTAGATGTTGCCGTTTTCGCGCAGCCGCGCGATCGCCTGGTCGACGCGACCGCTGGTGTGCATCGACTCTTCGTGGGTGTAGACGTCGAAGTCGGTGCCGAATTCGTGCAGCGATTCCTTGATGTGGGTGAACATCAGGTCGACGCCGATGCGCCGGAACGTCTCGTGCTGCTCGGCGTCGGGCTGGCTCAACGCGTCGGGCGCCTGCTGCAGGATCTTCGCGGCGATGTCGCCGATGTAGCTGCCCGCGTAGCCGTCTTCCGGCGTCGGCTCGCCCTTGGCGGCGGCGATCAGCGAGTTGGCGAACCGGTCGATCTGGGCGCCGTGGTCGTTGAAGTAGTACTCGCGCACCACGTCGGCGCCCTGCGTGGTGAGGAGCCGGCCCAGCGCGTCCCCGACGGCGGCCCAGCGGGTGCCGCCGATGTGGATCGGACCGGTCGGGTTGGCGGAGACGAATTCGAGGTTGATGTTGTGGCCGGCCTCGGCGTCGGAGTTGCCGTAGGTGTCGCCGGCGTCGATGACGTTGTTGACGATGAGGCCCTGCGCGGAGGCGTCCAGCCGAAGATTGATGAAGCCGGGGCCGGCGATCTCGGCCGAGGCGATGCCGTCGGCGCGGGCCAGCGCGTCGGCGAGCCATCCGGCCAGGTCGCGCGGATTGACGCCGACCTTCTTGGCGACCTGCAGCGCCACGTTGCTGGCATAGTCGCCATGCTCGGGGTTGCGGGGCCGTTCGACGGTGACCGTCGCCGGCAGCGCGGCGGTGTCCAGGGCATGCTCGGCCAACACCGCGCTCGCGGTGGCCCTCAGCAGCTCAGCCAGGTCGGACGGATTCACGCAGGCCATCCTATGGGCTGAGGTCCTCTGGCTTCGAATCCATTCCGGTGCCTAGCCGGACCCTGTGATGCGTTAGTCTGTCGTGGCCCGTTGGCGCAGCATTTTCGCGTGCGCCCCCGTAGCTCAGGGGATAGAGCGTCTGCCTCCGGAGCAGAAGGCCGCAGGTTCGAATCCTGCCGGGGGCACCATCCTGACCAGCAGCAACGCCTTACTGGCAGCTGCCGGGCGGCGCCGGTACGGGCATGGTGAGCTGCGGCCCGCCGAAGATGCCTGGCGGCGGCGGCGGCTTGACGCACTGCACCACCACCAGAGATGCCGTCCCAGGGGCGCCCCGGTTGATGGCGCGCCAGTAGGCGCCGTCCTCGTAGGGGATGCCGTCGCACGATGGCTCGAGAGGGGACATCTGGTCTACCGTGCCGCCACCTGGGCAAAAGTGCTTACCAGGGTCCGGCTTGTGCGGGTCGGGGTCGGCGCGGACTAGGGGCGCAGTCAGCATGGCGGCGGCGACCAGCGCCACGGTCATTACTCGCTTCATACTCGGCATCCTATTTCGCCGCTCCTCGTCGTCGCGCCCTGACCGTGCGACGATGCGCACATGACCTCTCCGCAGCTTCTTCGCGAACTGGTGCGTTGTTCTCGGCCGACCAACATTATTGACGTCGGAGCCGGTCTCATCGAAGGCGATTCGCCATACAAGGAAATGCTCCATTACGGCCTGTGCACGGTCACTGGGTTCGAACCACTGAAACGCCCGCTGGCACAGCTGGATGAACGCAAGGGGGCGCTGGAGCGCTATTTACCGCTCGTTGTGGGTGACGGCCGCGAACACCGGTTGAAGATCACCAAAGCCGAAGGCATGACAAGCCTTCTCACGCCTGATCAGAATCAGCTTCGACTGTTCACCCCGTACACCGACTGGGGTTCGGTCATCGAGGAAGTCGATGTTCAGACCCATCGTCTCGATGATCTCGACATCGACGTGTTCGACCTACTGAAGATCGATGTCCAGGGCGCGGAACTGATGGTGTTCCAAAACGGCCGCGAACGATTACGCGACGCGGTGGCGGTGCACACCGAGATGTCATTCGTTCCGCTGTATCTGGGGCAACCCACGTTTGGTGATGTGGATGCCGAGTTGCGGGCGCAGGGTTTCGTGCCGCACTCGATGCCCGACGTGAAGAAGTGGGCGATCGCGCCGACAGTGTTCGACGGCGACATCTGGACACCCGGGAACCAGGTGCTCGAGGCAGACATCGTCTATGTTCGCGACATCGCGCACCCGGAACAGATGACCAGCGAACAGCTTTCGCATCTGGCGATGCTCGCGTTTCACGTTTACGGATCAGTCGACCTCGCGGTCTTCTGCCTCATCGAACTGCAGCAGCGCGGGCAGGCAGCCGAGGACGCCGTCGAACAGTTGATGAAACTCTTCGAGTAGCGAAGCTAGATGCCGCCCACCGAAGTGATCGTCGCATTGCAAATCGGCAGCGCGATCGGAAGTGTGTGTGCGACTGAGCCTCCCGGCGCAGTGACGACCAACGTCCCTTCGCGAGGGCAAGGATTTCCCGACCCATTGACGTCCAACGCAGACGCCTGAACATCCGCAGGCGCAACGTCACCCGGGTTGAGGTGGAGCAGGTGCGCCGCCAAGGCCGGCCGCGGCTCGACGTGAACCAGCACACCGCCCGCTGCGGTGACCAGATTCGCGTCGGGATATCCAACGAGCGTGCACACATTCGACGACGTGTTTGTGAACGACACCACGACATGGCGCAAAGTGTTGGCCGATTCGAGCGGTCCGTTGGTGACCGCAAGGCTGCCATCGGCGCACACGCCTGGTGTGGCGGCAGTACTGCCACCGCCACCGCCACCGTCATTGGGTGGTCCACCGGCGTACGCGGTGCCGGGCAGCATGAACGTTGCGGCCGCAACGACGAACGAGGCGGCCAATGTCCCTGACGGCTTCATGATTTCCCCAATTGCTCATGGCATTCGGATGCCGTTTCACTATTCAATTCGGGACATTGGGCTATATCTTAGGCGCCGTTTCATGCGCAATTCATAGATTTGCGGTTTCGGCGGTAACCAGCTCTGTCCTCTAGCCTTGCGGCATGCCATGGATTTCAGGGATGCCCGTGTCGCAGTGGCGGCGCGAAGTACTGCGGACCAACTTCTGGCTGGTCCCCAGCATGGAAGTGCTCGCGGCGATCGCACTGTTCTGCGCCACCCTGGAGGTGGACCGCGCCGTCTACCACCACGAACTCTGGTTGCCGGCGTGGGTGGAAGCCGGCAGTGCGGACACGGCACGCGAGATCCTCCTGGCGGTCGCCGCGGCGATCATGACGGTGATCGGAATCAATTTCTCGGTCACGATCGTCACGCTGACGCTGGCGTCGACCCAATTCGGGCCCCGTATGCTGCGTAACTTCATCCGCGACCGCGGTACGCAATTGACGCTCGGCACCTTTGTGGCGACAGCGGTGTACTGCGTGTTGGTGCTCTTGGCGATCGGTCCGGCAGAACACGGCGAGTTCGTGCCGCATCTGTCGGTCTCGGTGGTGTTCCTACTGGTCCTGCTCGACCTGGCAGTGCTCATCTATTTCCTGCACCACATCGCCATCCAGATCCAGTTGCCCTTCGTCATCGCCAGTATCGCCGGCGATTTGACGCGCTACCTCCGAGTGAAAAAGCCCGACATCCGCATGGCCACACCTGACGAGCCGGAAGACCCCGCGGAAATCGCGGCCCTGATCCACCGGATCGAGACGTCCGGCGCGATGATCCGGACTCCGAAAGGTGGTTATCTGCAGGCCATTCGGTACGACTTGTTGGTGCGGAAGGCATCGGCCGTCAACGCTGTCGTGCATGTGCCCTATCGACCGGGAAATTTCTTGGTGGAGGACGGGGAGCTCGCCGCGGTGTGGCCACCGGAAGCGGCTGACTCGATCGCGCGATGTCTGAAGCGCGCACAGGTCACCGGAGCGGTCCGGACCCTTGCCCAAGACCCGGCTTTCGGTGTGGACCAATTGGTCGAGATCGCGATTCGGGCGCTCTCTCCAGCGGTCAACGACACCTATACGGCACTGACATGCGTTGACTGGCTGAGCAATACGTTGTGCAAGCTGGGGCACGTGTGGACCCCGGCCCAGACCTATCACGACCGCGACGGCGCCATCCGCGTCATCTGTGAGCAGGTGAGCTACGACAATCTCGTGCGACGGTCGTTCGACAAGATCCGGCAGGCCAGCCTCGGCATGCCGGCATTGCTGATGCGCCAACTCGAGTCGCTCAAAGCGATCATGGAGCAGACCACCGATCCCGAGCACGCCCGCGTGCTGATGGACGAGGCGGCGATGATCCAGCGTGCCAATCTCGAGTCGGTACCCGAGGCGTCCGACCGCGCCGACGTCGAGAGTCGCTACAACGCAGTAGCCCGCGTGTACGCGAGATTGAGCGATGCAGCTGAAGACTTTTCGCAGCCGGAGCCCAACCGCGTCCACTGAGCTCAGTCGTCAGTTGACGGCGCCGCGGGTGACCTGGGGTCCCGGCGCCGCACGGTGCCTCGACAACAGGCGCGCCGCCTGACCCGGCGCACCCAGCTGAAGCATTGCGGCCAACGCGGTTTCGAGTATCACTTCTTGTTGGACGCGACTGCCGCCGATGGAGGGCAGTCCGCCCAACGATTCGAGCAGGTAGTCGAGCGCCGCGCGCGGCTCCCCCGCCGTCAAGGAGATGAGGCCTTCGCCGATCAGGCGCAAGGTGTTCAGTTGCGCGTCGGTGGCACCCGGAACGTGTATTGCGCGGATCGCGGTCGGATCGTTCGCCGCGGCGAGCACCAGCATCGCATGGAACGCGATGAACGGCGTCTGCGGCGAAAAGGCAAGCGAGCCAGCCTCGCCGAGCACCAGCATCGGATCCGGCGGGGTGACCCAGTCCGGGTGCAGGCGCGCTCGCCACGCGAGAGAGCCTGCGTCGACCAGGCAGCGTACACCCCCCGAATGCGGGGGCGCGAGAGCCGCGTTGTACCGGCGTGCTGCGGCGGGCGCGTCGCCCATCGCCAATTCGTGCAGCGCGGCATGCCATTGAAAGTGCGGCACGTAGCGCTGTGTGCTGCCGTCGCCTGGTATCCAGTCCGTCAACCATTTCAGCCCCGCGCCGTGTGCGTCGGTCTCGTAGTGCACGTGGGTCAGCGCGTGCGCGGCGTTGCCGTTGCCGGGGTCGAGTTCCAGTGCGGCGTCGGCCAAGTCGGCCGCGTCATACCAGAGGCCCTGCTCGGTCCGGCCGTAGGCGCGCAAGCCCAGGTACCACGGCGCCTCGCCGTGTACACCGGTGAACCGTTCGACGTACTGCCACGCGTCCGGCAACGCATCGCCTGCCCCTGCGAAGGCGATCGACGGTGCGAGCACGAGCAAAGCGACGGCGTCGTCCGGGACACGGTCGAGGTGGTCGATGAGTGCGTCGGTGCCCGCCTCATTGCCCTTCTCACACCAGGTCGCAATGGCCTCGACGTGGCTTCGGTCTTCATCGCTGCCGCGCGCAAGTGCCGCGCGCGCCCGGGCGAGATGGCCGGTGACGGCGTCGGGACCGCCGGCCCGATCGGGTCGTTCGGTCGCGATCATCGCCAACGCGACGTGTGCACGGGCGTGGTGTGGATCGTCGGCGACCGCGGTGGCGAAAGCGGACGATGCGCCGTCCTGGACGGCGAGCAGGCGGCGCACACCTTCGGCGTATGACGCAGGGGCACCGGTCAATTCGGGCTCAGTCGTGATGAGGCTGGGCGCCCGCGCCGGGCGGTCGAGAGTGTCCTCGGCGAGCAGCGTCGCGATAGCCGCAGCCTGACTGCGGATTTCGGGAATCGCGGTGGTTTCCCACTCCTCGCCCTGACGGATCGAGCCGATACAGACGATGTTGGGAACCGTGCCACCCGCCCCGTCGATGAGGAAGCCGTCCGATGTCAGCCGCACTCCCACCCCGCACGGGTGCAGCGATGCGACATCGGCAGCGAGCAGTTTCGCCCACAGCGCGGAGCGTTGCAGAGACCGCCGGTCCCAGGCCGCGCCGGCGGCGACGACGACGGCGTCACCGCGGCGGCGCACCGATCCATCATTGGTGGTCACCACCAACTCGACGCCCTTGCGGCGCAGCGACACATCGGCCACCTCGCCTGCCTCGATGACCAGACAGCCGCTGTCGATCGCCGCGTAGATCGCGTCGGCGATGGTGGGCGGCATCCGGTGCCGAAGGACTTCCCACTGCCGCAGGTCCTCACGCAGGAACCGGCGCTGGTCCTCCCACCCCAACGACTGCCAGAGCCGGGCGGTGCGCGGCCGCACCGCGTCGATCACCTGGCGCCAGTCCGCGCCGCCCTGGGCTGCGTGCGCGAGGTCGGCGCTCAGCGCGCCCCGCAATTCCTCGAGTGACACCTCGGCGGCCAGCGCGTCGAGGTTCGGCAACTCCGCGGGCGCCCCGGTGGCGCGGAATCGACGGGGGAGGGCGCCGTGCCGCGACAGCAGCGTGACGGCCGCGCCGCGCGCCGTGAGATGCAATGCGACATCGACGCCGGTGAGCCCCGAACCGATCACCAGGACGCTGGCAGGCCGGCGCGCTCCCAGCGCCTCCAGCGCGCCCGGCGCCCACGGATCCAGCACGATCCTGCCGTCAGTGCCTTCGGCCAGCACCGGGGCGAAGGCACGTTCCAGCGAGTCGGGCATGCCGCTCTGCGGGCGGCCTGAGGCGAGCACGACTGCGTCCGCCGACAGTTCTCGTCCGTCGCTGAGCGATAATCGCACGGGAGCGCCCGGAGTCAGTTCCACCACCTCGGCGGTCTCGATCCGCACGTCGGCGGCGACGAGTTGGTCTTGCAGGTAGCGGCCGTAAGCCAGTCGTGGTGCGAAGCTTTCGGCCGGTGTGACGGCCCGGTCGTCGAGCCAACGGCTGAAGTGATCGGGATCGTCCGGCCAGGCCGACATGCGCGGCGCGGGAACGTTCAGCAGGTGCGTCCCATCGTGGGTGCCGTAGGCGGCACCGGTGCCAGGGCGCCCCGAGGCGTCGATCAACGTGATCTGCGCGTCCGGTTTACGGCGGCGCAGATGCACCGCGGCCAGCACACCTGCGGCTCCCCCGCCCACGATCGCAACGCGCATCATGGCCGAAGGGTATATCCCGCGGGCACCTGCCGTAGCCGCGTTTACGTGAAAGTCATTGCGGCGGATCGGTTGGCGTCATCGGCGGGTATTCGCCGTAGAAGCCGGCGGGATCGCCGGTCATGAAGGCCTGATTCTGCAGGTCGGCGCGGCTCGAGATCGCAGCATCCCGGGTGCGCCGCCCAACTCTGCGCTCGTGTGTCCGGTATCCGACGTAGCCGGCGCCCGCCAGGGTCACCAGGACCAGGAAAACCCGCCAATTCGTACTTGCGAGCCCGGTGAGGTACAGACCACCGACGACGGCAAGGACAGCGATGAGCGTGGGATTGGCCCGTCTCGGCTGGCCTGCGGCACGGGCTCGTTGATTGTCGACGAGCGTGACGATCAGCCACACCGGCAACCACATGCCACAGGTGAGAAAGGTCAGGGCGAGGTGCAGGGCGTTGTTGGGTCCGCCGACGACGAGAACTTGCGACGGTGGTGCCGGCGGCGCCGCGACCGTCCACTGGTGGCCGTCGAAATACCGCTGCCCTGGCCCGCCCGACGGGTCCGGGTACCAACCAGGCTGCGGTGCCGGTGCGGGATAACTCATCTGGCCGTCCTGACGGTGATGTACGACGTCAGGCGATCATAAGCCCCTGGACGGACCAGCGATTCTGTTAAGTCGGTTACACGCTGACGACGCGCTAGCGCGGTCGCCGCAGGATGAGGAGCCCGTTGTCGATCTTCCGGAACGGCTTGAATGCGTCTGCCGGAACACCGAAGAGAGCCGACAACACCCGGGGTGGAAGCTTGCTGAGCGACTCACCAATTCCGATGCTGTCCTTGGCTTCCGGCGCGCTGGTGTTCTGGATGATCACGATCTTCATGTCATCGGGGCCACGGTTCTCGAAGTAATGAAAAGACCCTTGGGGTGCGAACACGACGTCACCGGCGTGCTGGTCGAAACTCTCGTGGTTGCCGTTCCCGTCGACGACGACCCACGCCGCGGCTCCCTTGGTGACGAGGTTGATCTCCCACGCGCTGGGATGCCAGTGCGGCTCGCGAATACCGCCGGGCTCCAACGTGAGCAGCACGATGCTGGCTTCTTGGCCGGTGAGTATCGGGAAGTTCTCCTCGTCGGCCTGCTGGAACCAGCCTCCGTCGTACGTGGTGTGCGGCTGATCGCCGAGATGAAACAAGTGCGACCGCGAGGTGATCGTCTCGTCGGGTAGGCGAGGATCGCCGAACCGCGCCGCATCGTCGGACGTCGACTCTTCCTTGTCAGCGCGGAAGCCGGACGGGCCGCCTGCGACGAGGCGGTCAACGCCGACGCCGGTCGCGGCCGCGGCACCGGCCAGTCCCGCTCCACCCAAGACTTTGCGACGATTGATCGACATTATTCATTACCTCGAATCACGATGCGCCAAAGGTCAATTCATCTAGTGCGATCGCAGTATGGTGACCGCGTCGTCGAGCTTCTTGAATGAACGGAATGTCGCCGCGGGGACGCCGAACACGGCGGACAACACTTCCGGCGGGAGCTGACTCACCGCCTCGCCGATGCCGATGTTGTCCTTGTCTTCAGCTGCGCTGGTGTTCTGGATGATCAGCACATCCAGGTCTTCCGTACCGCGATTCTCGAAATAGTGCAGGGAACCCTGCGGGGCGAACACGAGGTCGTCGACGTGGGCGTCGAAATTCTCTTCGTTGCCGTTTCCGTCGACGAGGACCCAGGTCGCGACTCCCTTGGTGATCAGGTTGATCTCCCACGCGCTGGGATGCCAGTGCGGCTCGCGAATACCGCCCGGCTGCAACGTGATCAGCTGGATGCTGGCTTCTTGGCCCTTGAGTATCGGGAAGTTGTCCTCGTGCGCCTGTTGCTGCGAACCCCCGTCATATCTGGTGGGAGTCAGCGCCGCGAGACGGAACAAATGCGATTGCGACGTGATCGTCTCGTCGGGCAAACGGGGATCGCCGAAGCGTTCCGCATCATCAGTCATTGGCTCTTCCCCGGTCGGCACCTCGGCATTTCGGGATGTTACCGGTGCGGCCAGGATCGGTCCATGAACCGGATTTCGGCGCCGGCCTCACAGACCGCCGAGGTCGTCGGGTACGTCGACGGCGTGCTCCTGCAATGTCTTCAGCGGGACGACGTCGAGGGTGCGCTCGTGTGTGCTCGCCAGCACGACAGGGGCGGCGAAACCGTCGCGGTAGGCCAGCAGCCAGTTGCCTGCGGTGACACACCACCGGTCCCCGGGCACCAGTCCGGGAAACTGAAACTGCGGCATCGGGGTCGACAAGTCATTGCCGATCACGCGCTGATGCTCCAGGAACTCGGCCGTCACCACCGCGCAAATGGTGTGCAGGCCAAGGTCTTCCGGCCCGGTCGAACAGCAGCCGTCGCGGTAGAATCCGGTCAGTGGATCACTGCTGCACGGCTCCAGAGGCCCGCCAAGCACGTTGCGTTCAGGCATCGATCGTCCTCACCATCTTTGCGACTCGTCGCAGTTGATCGACATCGGAACTTGTTGGAATGAGCTGGATTTCGTCAGTACCGACCGCCTTGAACTCGCGCAGCACCGCGGCCAGATCCTCTTCGCTGCCGGCGAATCCGGTGGTCGGCGCCATCGCATCAACGTACGTGGCCGGAATCCAGTTCATGTAGCGGCGCAGGTGCCGGTGCACCTGGCTCCGGGCATCGTCGAGCGGACCGAGCGCGAACCAAAACGAGGTGGCCAGGTGCGGCTTCGGCTTGCCGGTCTGTGCCCAGGCGGTGCGCGCCACGTCGAACAGTTCGTTCTGTTTCGTGACGTCGAGATCCAAGGTGGTGCCGGCCAGGCCGTCGGCCCACGCCGCGGCGCTGCGAACGGTCTTGGGCCCGATGGCCCCGACCAGTAGCGGCGGACCGCCGGGCTGGACCGGCGCGGGTCCGACCGGCAGCACCGACCCGGTGATCTTCTCGCCCGCCCACACCCGCTTCATGATGGCGACCCGTTCGGCCATGCCGCGCATCGTCTGCGTCGACAGGTCAGCGCCCACCACGTGGTAGTCCTCGACCCGGCCGCCGACGCCGATGCCCACGGTCAGCCGCCCACCACACAACATGTCCCCTGTCGCCAACGCCTTGGCCAGCATCACCGGGTCGTGCAGTTGCGGCACGATCACCGTCGTCACCAACCGGACCCGATCGGTCCACGCGGCAAGGGCCCCCAGCAGCGTCAACGTCTCCGGGTTGTCGAACGCCATCCGCTCGCCCCAGCACAGCGACGAGAACGGGCCGTCGTCGATCGCGCGGGCCCAGTCGCGCAGCACACCGGCATCCAGGTCTGGCTCCATGACCGGCATGGTCATCGATATCCGCACGACCGCGATTCTGGCACGCAGTCAGACAGCATGGCGCGGGCGGCTAGCCGGCACTGCGCGGGCGGCGCGTGCTTTCCTGGGCGCGGTAGTCGTCGGCCAGTCGACCGACGTGCGAGGGCAGGGCGCCTGCGGCGACGTCGGCCAGGCTGGTCTGCTCCAGGACCGAGCGCATGCTGGCCCGCAGCGCCCGCCAGACATCGGTCAGCGCAGTGGTCGGACCGGTGTAGGGCAGGTCCCCGAGCCCGATGTCACGCACGCTGGCCAGCGGTCCGTCGATGCAGCGCAGAACGTCGGCGATGCTGATTTCGGTTCCGGGACGGGCCAATTCGTAGCCGCCGTCGCGACCGCGATGGCTGCGCACCAGCCGATCGGTGCGGAGCTCGGACAGGATGTCGACCAGAAACTGCGGCGGGATCCCCTGAGCGGTCGCCAAGTCGTCGGTGGTGACGAGGACACCGTCTTCGACGGTGGCCAGTTGGATCATCGCCCGCACCGCGTACTCCGCCTTGGCAGACATCCGCATGGATGTGGATCCTCCCACTGGGGTCAGGTCAGCCGGTGACCGCGAGGACGGCGTCGGCATATTCGGGACGGCACACCACCAAGTCGGGCAGCAGCGGATCGGCCCGGTTGTAGACCAACGGCGACCCGTCGATGCGCGAGGTGTGCAGACCAGCCGCGCGGGCCACCGCGACCGGCGCCGCCGAGTCCCATTCGTACTGCCCGCCGGCGTGCACGTACACGTCGGCCACTCCTTGGATCACCGCGGCGACTTTCGCCCCGGCCGATCCCATCTCGACCAGCGTGCCGTTGAGCTGATCGCGGACCTGCAACGCGACCGCGGGCGGCCGAGTCCGTGACACGATGATCCGGGGCGCTCCGGAATGTGCCGGCGGCGGTGTGGGATCAGGTGTGGCCAGCGTGACGCCTTGCGCGGGAAGCGCAACCGCGCCGGCCACGAGCTGACCGGACTGCCAGAGCGCGACGTGCACGGCCCAGTCTTCGCGGCCGAGTTCGGAGAACTCGCGGGTGCCGTCGAGCGGGTCGACGATCCACGCCCGCTCGGCGCTCAACCGCACCGGGTCGTCGACGCCTTCTTCGGAGAGCACCGCGTCGTCCGGGCGCTCGCGGGCCAGCGCTTCCATCAGATAGTCGTGAGACCGCTTGTCACCTGCCGCTTTTCGGTCGGCTTCGGTGGCGTCGGCGAGTTCCTCACGGACCGCGAGCAACAGCTTGCCTGCTTCGGTGGCCAGCCGGGCTGCCACCTCGTGATCGTTGTACCCGCTCATGGCCGTGCCTCGATCAGGTCGATGACCAACTGCGCGAGCTCATCCAGGCTGCGGTCCGGGGTGAGCCGAAGGTCAGGGTTCTTGGGTCGTTGATACGGGCTGTCGATCCCGGTGAAATGCGTGATCTCACCCGCACGCGCTTTGGCGTAGAGCCCCTTGGGATCTCGCTGCTCGCAGTCTTCGATCGGGGTGTCGCAGAACACCTCGACGAAATCGAGCCCGTTGTCCACGTGCACCCGGCGGGCCAACTCACGATGCTCTTCCAGTGGGCTGATCGCCGGTACCAGCACGGTGTGTCCGGAATCGGCGATCAGGGCGGACACGTGCGCCAGTCTACGCAGGTTCTCGGCCCGGTCGGCCATGCTGAAGCCGAGGTCGGCATTCAGACCGTGGCGCAGGTTGTCGCCGTCGAGAACATATGCGGGGATGCCTTTTTCGAGCAGCTTGCGCTCGACCAGCATCGCCACCGACGACTTGCCCGAGGCCGACAGGCCGGTGAACCATAGGGTGCGGCCCCGCGACATCCGGTCCGCGGCGGTCACCAGCGACGTGTGCTGCACCGTGTTGGGGCTCGCGGTGCTCGTCGTCGCCTCGCGCAGCACCATGCCCGCGGCCACGGTCCCGTTGGTGTCGGGGTCGATCAGGATGAACGATCCGGTGCTGGCGTTGCGGGTGTACTCGTCGAGCAGCAACGGCACCTGGCTGCGCAACGTGATGCGGCCAAGTTCGTTCAGCTGCAACGCCGTGACGTCCTTCTCCCTGCGCAGCGTGTTGACGTCCAGCCGGTAGTCCAGGTCGGCGACCCGCACCTTCGTGGTCCGGGTGGTGTGCTTGATCAGGTAGTCACGTCCGGGTTCCAGTGCTGCAGCGTCGGCCATCCAGCACACCGTCGCGTCGAACTCCTGGGTGACCCTCGGCGCATTGCCTGGCCGCGCGATCATGTCGCCACGGGAGATGTCGATGTCGTCGGCAAGGCTCACCGAAACGGCCATCGGCGGAAACGCTTCTTCCACTGGGCCGCTCGGCCCCTCGATCGCGGTGATCCGGGTGGGCTTGCCTGCGGGCAACACCACCACCTCGTCACCGGGGCGCATCACCCCGCTGGCCACCGTGCCTGCGTAGCTGCGGTGGTCTTGATGCTCGCGGGTCTGCGGCCGGATGACGTACTGCACCGGGAACCGGACATCGACCAGGTTGCGGTCGGCGGCGATGTACACCTCTTCGAGGTGGGACAGCAATGCCGGCCCGTCGTACCACGGGGTGTTGTCCGACTTACTGACCACGTTGTCGCCGTGCAGTGCCGACATCGGGATGGTGAGCACGTCTTGCACGTCGAGTCGGGTGGCGAAGGCGTAGAACTCGTCGCGGATCGCATCGAAAGCGCCTTTGTCCCAGTCGATCAGGTCCATCTTGTTGACGGCGAGCACGATGTGCTCGATGCCGAGCAGCGACGCCAGGAAGGTGTGCCTGCGGGATTGCTCCAGCAGACCGTGGCGGGCGTCGACCAACACGATGGCCAATTGAGCGGTGGACGCTCCGGTCACCATGTTGCGGGTGTACTGGATGTGGCCCGGGGTGTCGGCGATGATGAATTTGCGCTTGGGCGTGGCGAAGTAGCGGTAGGCGACGTCGATCGTGATGCCCTGCTCACGCTCGGCGCGCAGCCCGTCGGTGACCAGTGACAGGTCGGTGTATTCGTGGCCGCGGTCCTTGGAGGTGCGTTCCACCGAGGCCCACTGGTCGTCCATGACGGCCTTGGAGTCGTAGAGCAGTCGCCCGATCAACGTGGACTTGCCGTCGTCAACCGAGCCGGCAGTTGCGATGCGCAGCAACGTGGTTGGCATCAGAAGTACCCCTGCCTCTTGCGGTCTTCCATGCCGGCCTCGGAGATGCGGTCATCGGCGCGTGTGGCACCCCGCTCGGTCAGTCGCGACACCGCGGTCTCGGCGACGACTTCGGCGACGGTGGCCGCCTCCGATTCCACGCAGCCGGTACAGGTGACGTCGCCGACAGTGCGGAACCGCACGGTCGTCTCGAACACCTTCTCGTCCGCGCGCGGCTGCAGGTGGCGATCGACGGCGAGCAGCATTCCGTCGCGCTGAAATACTTTGCGGCGGTGGGCGTAGTAGATCGACGGCAGCTTGATCTTCTCGGCGCCGATATAGGACCAGATGTCGAATTCGGTCCAATTCGACAACGGGAACACCCGGATGTGCTCGCCCTTGTGATGCTTGCCGTTGTAGATGTTCCACAGCTCGGGCCGCTGGGCCTTGGGGTCCCATTGGCCGAACTCGTCGCGGAAACTGAACACCCGCTCTTTGGCGCGGGCCTTCTCCTCGTCGCGCCGGGCACCGCCGAACGCTGCGTCAAATTTGTTCTCCCGGATCGCGCGCAGCAGCGTCACGGTCTGGATCGGGTTGCGTGACGGGATGGGCTCCACGACGCGCCCCGCGTCGATGTCGTCTTGCACCTTGGCGACGACGAGCCGCACCCCGGTCTCGGCGACCAGCTCATCACGGGTCTCGATGACCTCGTCGAAGTTGTGGCCGGTGTCGACGTGCATCACCGGGAACGGCAGCCGGCCGGGCGCAAACGCCTTGAGCGCCAGATGCAGCATCACGATCGAGTCTTTGCCGCCGGAGAACAGCAGCACCGGACGCTCGAATTCGGCGGCCACCTCGCGGATGATGTGGATTGCCTCGGCCTCCAGCGAGCGCAAATGGCTCAGCTCGTATTGCCCGGGAACCGGGCCGTGATCGTTCGCCCCGGCAGCCGGGCTCGCCGTCACCTCGGTCATCGGCCCCTCATTCTCGGTAAAGTTGGTAGATCTGGTCAGCATTACAGACATTACCGAGTATGAAACCAGCCGACCCACATCGGTGTCAACGGATTCAGCAGAAAACGCCCGGCGACCAGGCCGGGGCGCGGGACGAGCGGCGGGTCGCTAGCCGGTGACCTCGTGGAGTTCGCCGGTGGCGACGTCGAAGATGAACCCGCGCGCCGACGTGTGCTTCGTGACGAACGGGCTGTTCTTGATGCGGTGCAACGACTGCCGGACGTCCTCGACGAGGTCGGGGAAGGCTTCGGCCGACCACGGTGGCTTCACCCCGGTCTCGTCCTGGATCGCGCGCTTGAAGTCATCGTCGGTGAAGGTCAGCATTCCGCAGTCGGTGTGGTGGATCAGGATGATCTCGGTGGTGCCCAGCAATCGCTGGCTGATGGCCAAGGAGCGGATCGCGTCGTCGGTCACCACGCCGCCGGCGTTGCGAATGACATGCGCCTCGCCCTCGTTGACGCCGAGCACGCGGTACACATCCAGCCGGGCGTCCATGCACGCCAACACGGCCACCTGCTTACTGGGCGGCAGCGGCAGCGGACCCTGAAAAGACTTCGCGTATGCGGCGTTGTTTTCCAGGTAGTCGTCGGTGACGGTCACGGCACTCAACATTAGCTACGCCGCCGGCGTGATTCACCGGTCTGAATCAACCGGATCGCAACGCGCGCCCTCGCGCTGATCGTCGACGCGTCTCCTAGTCTGGGCCAATGCGACAGGGGCGAGGCCGGTAGCGATGACCCGCTTCCTTGCACGTCGCGTGCTGAACTACGTCGTGCTGTTGGCGCTGGCGTCGTTTCTGACGTTCTGCCTGACCTCGGTGGCGTTCTCGCCGCTGGAGAGCCTGATGCAGCGCAGCCCGCGCCCCCCGCAGACGGTGATCGACGCCAAGGCCGCCCAGCTCGGCCTGAACAAACCCATTCCGCTGCGGTATGCGAACTGGGCCTCGCATGCGGTTCGCGGCGACTTCGGCGCCACCGTCACCGGTCATCCGGTGTCGGGCGAACTGTGGCGGCGTATCGGCGTCAGCCTGCGTCTGCTGCTGATCGGGTCGGTGATCGGAACGATCACCGGGGTGGTGCTGGGCGCGTGGGGGGCGATCCGCCAGTATCGGCTCAGCGATCGCGTCATCACACTGCTGTCGCTGCTGGTGTTGTCCGCTCCGACCTTTGTCATCGCGAACCTGTTGATCCTGGGCGCGCTGCGGGTCAACTGGGCGCTGGGCGCGCAGCTGTTCCAGTACACCGGAGAGACGTCGCCCGCCGCCATCGACGGGCTATGGGCGCAACTGGTTGACCGCTTGCAGCACTTGGTCTTACCGACGCTCACGTTGGCGCTGGGCGCCGCCGCGGGATTCAGCCGTTATCAGCGCAACGCGATGCTCGACGTCCTCGGCCAGGATTTCATCCGCACCGCACGGGCCAAGGGGTTGACCCGTCGCCGCGCTCTGATCAAGCACGGCTTACGCACCGCGCTGATACCGCTGGCCACTCTGTTCGCCTACGGGGTGGCCGGTCTGGTGACCGGCGCGGTGTTCGTCGAGAAGATCTTCGGCTGGCACGGCATGGGTGAGTGGATGGTGCAGGGGGTGGCGACGCAGGACACCAACATCGTCGCCGCGATCACGGTGTTCGCCGGTGCGGTCGTCCTGCTGGCAGGTTTGCTGTCCGATGTCATCTACGCCGCGCTCGATCCCCGGGTGCGGGTCTCATGACTCGCGCGCTGGATGTCGAATCAAGATCGCCGACAACACAATTCGCGTCTCGTCGGACGCTGGTGTTGCGCCGCTTCCTGCGCACCCCCCTCGCGGTGGCATCGGTGGTGGTGCTGCTGGCGCTCTTCGTCGGCTGTTACGCCCTGCCGTCTTTTCTGCCGTACTCCTACACCGACCTGGACTTCAACGCGCTGTTGCAGCCGCCGGACAGCCGACACTGGTTGGGCACCAATGCTCTTGGCCAGGACCTGTTGGCCCAGACCTTGCGGGGCATGCAGAAGTCCATGCTGATCGCCCTCTTCGTGGCGATCATCTCCACCGGCATCGCCGCGACCGTCGGATCGATCGCGGGCTACTTCGGCGGCTGGCGCGACCGCGTCCTGATGTGGTTCGTCGACCTGATGCTGGTGGTACCCAGCTTCATCCTGATCATGATTTTGACGCCGCGCACCAAGAGTTCCGGCAACGTCGTGGTGCTGGTGCTGCTGTTGGCGGCCTTCGGATGGATGGTCAGCTCACGGATGGTCCGCGGCATGACCATGAGCCTGCGCGAGCGCGAATTCATCCGCGCCGCAAGGTATATGGGCGTCTCCAATCGGCGGATCATCACCCATCACGTGGTGCCGAACGTCGCGTCGATCCTGATCATCGACGCGGCGCTGAACGTGGCCGGGGCGATTCTGGCCGAAACTGGTTTGAGCTTCCTTGGTTTCGGCATCCAGCCGCCGGACGTGTCGCTCGGAACGCTGATCGCCGACGGCACCCAGTCCGCGACGACGTTTCCATGGGTCTTCCTGTTCCCCGCCGGCGTCCTGGTGCTGATCCTGGTGTGCGCGAACCTGACTGGTGACGGCTTGCGCGACGCGCTCGATCCGGCCAGCAGCGCGGCGCGAGGTGGGCGTCGATGAGCCGGCTACTCGACGTCACCGGCCTGAGCGTCGACTTCCCCACTGATGGTCCGGCACTGAAAGCGTTGCGCGGCATCGACTTTCACGTCGATTCCGGCGAGGTCGTCGCGATCGTCGGCGAATCCGGTTCGGGCAAGTCGACGGCCGCGATGGCGGTGGTGGGTCTGCTTCCGGAATACGCCGACGTCCGGGGTTCAGCGAGGTTGCAGGGCACCGAGTTGGTGGGCCTTCGCGACGATGCGATGTCGCGGTTTCGCGGCAACACGATCGGCACGGTCTTCCAGGATCCGATGTCGGCGCTGACCCCCGTCTATACCGTCGGCGACCAGATCGCCGAGGCGATCCAGGTGCACCAGCCGCAGACCGGGAAGAAGGCCGCCCGGCAACGCGCGGTCGAATTGCTCGAGCTGGTCGGCATTGCTCAGCCCGACCGGCGTGCTCGCGCCTTTCCGCACGAGTTGTCCGGCGGCGAACGCCAGCGGGTGGTCATCGCGATCGCGATCGCCAACGATCCGGATCTGCTGATCTGCGATGAGCCGACAACCGCCCTCGACGTCACCGTGCAGGCGCAGATCCTCGAGGTGCTCAAGACCGCACGGGATGTCACCGGCGCCGGGGTGCTCATCATCACCCACGACCTGGGTGTGGTCGGCGAATTCGCCGACCGTGCGCTGGTGATGTACGCCGGCCGGATCATCGAGTCGGCCTCCGTCGCCGATGTCTACCGGGACCGCCGGATGCCCTACACCGTTGGGCTTTTGGGCTCGGTCCCACGGTTGGACGCCCCGCAGGGCACCCGGTTGGTGCCGATACCGGGTGCTCCCCCGTCGCTGTCGGCTCTTGATCCGGGCTGCCCATTCGGGCCGCGCTGCCCGCTGGTCGTCGACGAGTGCCGCTCCGCGGAGCCGGCGCTCGTGTCGGTAGCCCCCGACCACGACGCGGCCTGTATCCGCACCGAACTCGTCGTCGGCCGCAGTGCCGCAGACATTTACGGGGTCAGCACCGAAGCGCGGCCCGTCGAGCCCGGAGAACCGCCCGTCGTCGTCAAGGTCCGCGATCTGGTCAGGACGTATCCGCTGACGAAAGGTGTGTTGTTTCGTCGCAACATCGGCGAGGTCCGCGCGGTCGACGGCATCAGCTTCGAACTCCGGAAGGGACGCACGCTGGCGATCGTCGGCGAGTCAGGCTCGGGCAAGTCGACGACGTTGCACGAGATCCTCGAATTGGCGCCGCCGCAGTCAGGTTCGATCGACGTTCTGGGCACCGACGTCGCCACGTTGAGCTCGTCGAGTCGGCGCGCCTTGCGGCGCGATATTCAGGTCGTGTTCCAGGATCCGGCGGCCTCGCTGGATCCACGGCTGCCGGTGTTCGAACTGCTGGCAGAGCCATTGCACGCCAACGGATTCAGCAAAGCTGAGACCAGCAGTCGGGTTGCCGAGTTGCTCGAGACGGTCGGGCTGCCGCGCACCGATGCCAGCCGCTATCCGGCAGAATTCTCCGGCGGGCAGAAACAGCGCATCGGGATAGCGCGAGCGCTGGCGCTGCGGCCGAAGATCCTGGCGCTCGACGAACCGGTGTCCGCACTCGACGTGTCGATCCAGGCCGGCATCCTCAACCTGCTGCTCGATCTGCAACAGGACCTGGGGCTGTCGTATCTGTTCGTCTCGCACAACCTTTCGGTGGTCAAACATCTCGCCCACCAGGTCGCCGTCATGTACCGCGGTGACATCGTGGAGCAGGGCGACAGCGATGAGATCTTCAGCAGGCCGCAACACGAATACACCCAACGGCTGCTGGCCGCTGTCCCGCAACCGGATTCAGCCCGTGGCTAGCCCGGCGACGATGTGGGCCGTGCAGCGGCCCGAGGAGGAGCTGGGCAATTGGGCTAGGGTCGCGGCGTTGGCACTCGCTGTCGGCCTCGTCCTCGGCGGGTGTTCGGCAGGTGCAGACCTGTCGGCTCCGGGACCGAGTACCGCCGTCGGCGCCACCAGCGATGTCAATCCGCAAGACCCGGCGACGCTGCGCAACGGCGGCGATCTGCGGCTTGCGCTCACCGAATTCCCCTCGAACTTCAACACATTGCACATCGACGGCAACTCCGCCGACGTCGGCGGCATGCTGAAAGCCACCATGCCGCGGTCGTTCGTCATCGGGCCGGACGGCTCCACGACCGTCGACACGGATTACTTCAGCAGCGTCGAACTCACCGGGACCAACCCGCAAGTGGTCACCTACACGATCAACCCGAAGGCGACTTGGTCGGACGGGACGCCGCTCAGCTGGGAAGACATCGCCAGCCAGATCCACGCCACCAGCGGTGCCGACAAGACCTTCGCCATCGCCGGCACCAACGGCAGCGAACGAGTGAAGTCGGTGACCCGCGGCGTCAACGACCAACAGGCGGTCATGACGTTCGCCAAGCCGTACGCCGAGTGGCGCGGCATGTTCGCCGGCAACACCATGCTGCTGCCGAAGAGGATGACCGTCACTCCCGATGCGTTCAACACGGCGCAACTCTCGGGACCCGGTCCGTCTGCCGGGCCGTTCATCGTCTCCGCGCTGGATCACACCAGGCAGCGAATTATCTTGACGCGCAACCCACGCTGGTGGGGCACACAGCCACGACTGGACCGGATGACCTTCCTGGTGCTCGATGACTCCGCGCGGTTACCGGCGTTGCAGAACAAGGCGATCGACGCGACCGGTGTAGGCAGCCTGGACCAGTTGACGATTGCCCGACGCACCAAAGGCATCTCGATCCGGCGCGCGCCAACCCCGAGTTGGTACCACTTCACCTTCAACGGCGCTAAGGGTTCGATACTTGCCGACCCTGCGTTGCGTCGCGCCGTCGCCGAGGGTATCGACCGGCAGAGCATCGCGTCGGTGGCCCAGCATGGCCTCAGCGGTGACCCGGCGGCGCTGAACAACCACATCTTTGTGCAGGGCCAGCAGGGCTACGAAGACAACAGCGCTGTCGTCGCCTACAACCCGGAGAAGGCCGAGCGTGACCTCGATGCGTTGGGCTGGAAGCTCAACGGGCAGTTCCGCGAACGGAACGGGCAGCAGCTGGTCGTCCGCGACCTGTTCTACGACGCGCAGACCAGTCGGCAGTTCGGTTTGATCGCGCAGCACAGCCTGGCCGCGATCGGCGTGAAACTCGAGCTGCAGGCCAAGGCCGGCAGCGGCTTTTTCACCAACTACATCAACGTGGGCGCTTTCGACATCGCGCAATTCGGCTGGCAGGGAGACGCTTTCCCGCTGTCGGCGCTCACCCAGATCTACGCCTCCGACGGCGAAAGTAACTTCGGCAAGATCGGCAGCGCCGAGATCGACGCCAAGATCGAGCAGACGCTCCAAGAGCTGGATCCAGCCAAAGCGCGGGTGCTGGCCAACGAGGTCGACAAGCTGATCTGGGCCGAGGGGTTCAGCCTGCCGTTGACCCAATCCCCCGGCAACGTGGCGGTCAACAGTTCGTTGGCCAACTTCGGCGCGGCCGGGCTGGCCGACCTCAACTACACCGCGATCGGATTCATGCGCAGCTGATCGTTACGCGCAAAGTCTTGCAATCCGCCAGGCACGGCATAATGGTTGGTGCCATGACCGCGACGATCGACAGACTCGACGTTGACGCGCTTCCGCTCGCGCCGAAAAATCCGCTGCCCATTCTGCAGGTGCTGTCAGCGGCGCGCGCTTTGCACACCGGGCTGCCACTGCTGAGCGAAGCAGGCGGACCGGTGACGCGCTTCGTCCCGCTGCCGAAGTTATTTGCCCCGGCCCTTGTGTTGGTCAGCTCGCCCAGCGGGGTGCGCGACGTGTTGGGGCGCACGGACGGACTCACCGAGCGATGCCAGATCCACCAGGAAGTGCGGAATGTGGCGGGCGACAACCTCTTTGTCCTGCCCAACAGGGAGTGGGCTCCGCGCAGACGAGTACTGCAACCGGTCTTCACCAAACACAATGTCGACTCCCTCGGCGGACATATGACGCAGGCGGCGCAAACGTGCGCCGAGCACTGGCGCGAGGTCGGTGACGTCGACCTCGACGCCGAATGCCGCCGACTCGCCATGCGGTCGCTCGGCCGCTCGATTCTCGGTGTCGACGTCAACGAATTCGGCGACGAGATCGCTCAGAACATGCACGTGGCATCGGCGTACGCGACCGATCGTGCGTTGCGGCCGATCCGTGCGCCGCGGTGGCTCCCGACGCCGTCACGCCGCCGCGCTCGCTCCGCGGTTGCGACCATGCGCAAGGCCACCATGGACATCCTGCGGGCCTGCCGCGCAGATCCGACCCGCGATGCACCGCTGGTTCACGCGTTGATCGCGGCCACCGACCCAGACACCGGCCGGCCACTGTCCGACGACGACATCTGCGGCGAGTTGCTGATCTTCATGCTGTCCGGCCACGACACAACGGCGACGATGCTGACCTACGCGTTGTGGGAGCTGGGGCATCACCCCGACATACAGAACCGGATCGCCGCTGAGGTTGCCGAGATCGGCGATCGAGAACTGACGCCCGGCGATGTCCCCCGGCTCGGATACACCGCCCAGGTGCTCAACGAGTCGTTGCGACTGTGCCCGCCGGCCGCGGGGGTCGGCCGGTTGGCGCTGCGCGACATCGCGGTGGACGGCTATCGCGTAGAGGCGGGCACCATTGTGGCCGTTGCAATCAATGCCCTGCACCGGGATCCGGCGTTGTGGGAGCGCCCGCTGGTCTTCGACCCCGATCGGTTCAGCCCGGAGAGCTCCACGAACCGCGACCGCTGGCAGTTCATCCCCTTCGCCGCCGGCCCACGTTCGTGCATCGGCGAACACTTCGCGATGCTGGTGACAACCCTCGCGCTCGCCACCATCGTCCGAACTATCCGAATCCGGTCGACGGATAAGGACTTTCCTCTGGAATCGCCGTGCACCACCGTCGCAAAGGGGCCCATCCCGGTGTGCGTCGACGCGCGGCGCTGAAACGCTATCCGCGCCAGCTGACCCTCACGCGCACAACTCGATCCACTGCGCGCTGGTGACACCGTCGTATCGTGCCGGCGTGCAGGTCAATACGATCACCTGACCGCGCTCGCCCAGGGTGTCGAACACCTCGGCCATCTTGACCAGCCGGTCCGGATCGGTGAAGCCGAGCGCATCGTCGATCAGGATCGGAACGGCGTCCTCTTTGGCGACCAACGCCGCTCCAGCGAGCCGGGCCAGGATGCCGAGTTGCTCTTTGGCTCCGCCGGACAGCGATTCGTACGGAACGGTGCAGCCGTCGACAGTGCGGTTGAGGATGCACAGGTCGGTGTCGACCTCGACCTCGAAACTCGCGCCGAATACCGGGCGGCCGAGTCGCTGCAGTTCGGCGCGGAACGGCTCGACGTAACGCAGCCGGGTGGTGTCGCGGTGCCGCCCCATCACCTCGCGCAGCAACTGCACCGCGCGTGCCCGGCGGCCGACCCGGTCGTGCTCGCTACGGGCTTGCTCGCGCACGGTCTCGGCCGCGTCCAGCTTGCCATGACGGCCCTCGGTGCCGAATACCCTGAGCTGAACACCGATCTCGTGCAGGGCCCGCGCGATCTCGTCGTGCCTGTCGCGCAACGCGGTCGCCGCAGCGACAGCATCGGCGAGCTCTGCTGCCACCGCCTCGGGAGCAGCGGCGGCCAGCTGGTCGGCCAATTCGATGACCCGGCCCGCCGCGGTGCGCGACACCAGCGCCTCAGCCTCAGCAGTGGCGGCCAGCTGCTCGTCGGCCAGCGCTACGCGCTGCTCGGTCAGCCGGCCCGCGGCAGCGGCGAGCTCGGCACGTTGGGTAGCCAGATTGCTCTGCACGAGTGTTGCCCGGGTGGAGGCTTCGGTCAGCCGACCCGTCGCCGCCGCAGCCACCAGGCGGTGTGTCTCGCAGCCCGCCTCGGCTGTGACGCGGGCCGCCTCTGCCTCGTCGAGTTCGAGGCGCGCGGCCGCAGCGTCCATCGTGACGTCGTCGGAAAGCGACGGCAGGGCACGCAATTCGGCCAGCCGCGCGCGAAGCTGCTCGATGTCGTCGTCGCCGGACAGCCCGGCCAGGGTCGCCGTCAACTGGTCATGCACGCTGTGCAGTTCGCGGAGCCGCTGATCGACACACCGCGCCGCAGCCAGATCGGCGACTCGTGCTGTTGCTAATTCTTCCGTGAGATTCTGCTGCGCGGCAGCGTATTTCGCCTGAATGTCGAGCGCCGACGCACCCGGGGTGACACGTGCGGTCGCGATACCAGCCAGCTCGACTTCGGTCGCGGCGTCGGCGACGGTCGACCAGCTTTGACCAGCCGCCAACGACACCCTTTCGTCGCCGATGACCAGTTCGATATCGGTGGACGCGACGAATTCGACTGTCGCCGAGACCAATGCAAGCTGATCTTCGGCACGTTCGACCGCCGCGGCGGCCTGCTCGATCTTTCGCAGCGAGTCGCCGGTGAGCGCGATCGTCGACAATTCTTGGGCTATCACCTGCCGGTCGAGCAGCGCGGTGTCGATCTTCGCGAGCTTGGTTGCCAGCCGCTGAGTCTCCTCGCGACGGGCCAAGTCGTCGACGACGCGTCGCGCCGTCTCGACGCGTTGCCTGGCCGCGGCCAGCAGTTGACCGGCCTGCTCGACGAAAGCGTCGGCCTCCACGGTGACGTCGCGCGCCGTCGCCCGGGCTTCGGCAGCCTCGCCGGCTTCTGCTTCCAGTGTCGCGACCGTCGTTGTGCGCGTGTCGGTTTCAGTGCGGAGCCGGAGCCGCTCGGCGTGCGCCCCGGTCGACGCGATGCTGGTCGCGGCAGCGGCAGCGGCGACCAACTCGGCCTGGCTGACGTGTTCGATCAGCTGGGCGATGGTATCGGCGGCGGCCCGGGCCGCGGTCTGCCGCGCATCAGCAGCCTGTTGCTCGGGCGACAATGCGGCCAACTCGGCGGTCAGCGCGGCGTGCCGCTGGACCTTGTCGTCGACCTCGGCGACGGCCGCTGCGCACTCCTGCACCTCCCGCTCGGCGGCATCCAGCGCCTTGACGGCCGTCGCCCACTGCAAGGTGGGGCGGCCGGTCGGGGTGAAGTAGCGGGCGAACTCGGTGTCGATCCGCTCGATGAGCAACGGCTCAGTCCCGGACAGCGCCGCCGCGTCACCGGCTGCGACGTCGAGTGCTCGGGTCAACGCGTCACAGCCGGACAAGTTCACCGCTGCGGTCGATGCAGACTGCAATACCCGTTGAGCACGCCACAATTCGGTGTCCACGGTCTCGGCGAGCATGGCCTGCACACGATCGTGTGCCTCGTCGCCGCTGTGTTGCTCACGGCGCGGTTCCAGTACCGTCAGCTGCGTCTCGCACTTCTTGTGGAAGCGCTTGTGATAGACGAAACGGTAAGGGCCCGCGCTGATTTCGGCGGTGACTTCGGATCCGACGTCGACGTGCGTCGGCTTGACCTGCTTGACTTCTTTTCTCGTCGAGCGGTCTTTGGATTCCAGCAGCAGGTCCAGCGCCTCGACCATCGACGACTTGCCGATCTCGTTGGCTCCGGACACCACCACCACGCCGTGGTCGGGGAAGTCGATCTCGCGGTAGTCGATGCCGCGGTAGTTCTTCAGCACCAGCCGATGCAATTTCATGCCGCACCCCGACCTTGCTGACCTCGCTCGGTCAGTCGCAACAACAACGCCAGCGCCGCCTGTGCGTCGCCGGCGGCTTCGCCGTCCGCCACCCGCGCCGCCTCGACCAACTCCTCGACCGCGGCCGCGGCGAAACCGCCGATGCCGAGGTCGGTGAACTCGCCGTCGGCGGGCACCACCGCCAGATCGCTGTGGCTGTCCCACACCCGCAGCGATGCGAAGAGTCGCGAATACTTGTCCAGGCAGGCATCCAACGCGGCGCGGTCGGTGACCGTCAGCGAGCCAATCAGGGCCAGCTGAACCACAGTTCGATCCTTGTCTGGCATCAGGTCCAAGTTCACGTCGAGGTCCGCGATGTCACGGCTGCTGTCGACCTGGCGGTGCAGGGTGACAAAGCGCCAGCGGCCAACCCGCGGGGCCACGACGCTGACCGGGCGTGAAGGATCCGTCTCATCGATGTCGACGACCAGCACGTGGCCGGGGTCCGGCTCGACATGGTCGTAGTTGGTGACCTCCGGTGAGCCGGAGTAGCGGATGCGCCCGCTGCCACCGACGTCGGTCACCGAGTGCTTGTCGCCCAGCGCCACATAGTGCACGGCACCACGGGACAGCGCCGCCTCCAGGCCGGCCAACCGGATCAACGACGGCTTGGTGGGGTCGGGGTCGAGCACGTCGACGCCGCCGTGGGCAACGAGCACCCGGGTGACCCCGTCGGCCGGCAGCCCCTCGAGCACGTCGGCGACCAGGTCGGTCGTCGGCGCCTTGGACCGCCACGGCGCCGCGACGATCTGCAGGCCCGGCCTGACCTCGTGGATCCCGGGCCGGTCCAGCACCGTCACATTAGTCGGGCACTCGGCGGTGAACAACGCGCTGGTGTACACCGACGACGCATCGAGCGGATCGTGGTTTCCGGGAAGCAGATAAACCGGAATTCCGATGCTGCGCATGGCTTCCAGCGATTGGCTGATCACCTGCGGCGCAAGCTGATTGGCCTCGAAAACGTCGCCTGCCACCACCACGAACTCCGCGCCGGCCTCGGCCGCCAACGACCCGAGCCCGGCAACGACATCGCGACGGGCCGCGGAGTAGCGCGGCTGCGCCTCGCCCGCGAGGAAGTGACGGGTCATGCCGAGTTGCCAGTCGGCAGTGTGTACGAATCGCATCGTGACCCCGTCCTTTCTCTTCAATCCGCTACCGCTCAAGCCCGTCTGAGAGCGGGCATCGCGAGTCTAGGACTCGGTGCCGACAACTCCGGGGACCTCGGTCGGCAGGTCCGGCGATCGTGCTGTCGTAACCTCGTCCCTATGACGGAACACGACCGGACGCTGGTGTTATTGCGGCACGCAAAGTCGGCCTACCCGGACGGAGTGGCCGATCACGACCGGCCGCTGGCGCCCCGCGGACAGCGCGAAGCCGGCCTGGCCGGCGATTGGCTGCGGGCGAATCTGTCCGCGATCGACGCAGTGCTGTGCTCGACGGCGACCCGCACCCGCGAAACGTTGGCGCGCACCGCGATCGACGCCCCGGTCAGCTACGTCGACCGGCTTTACGACGCGACCCCAGGGACGGTGATCAGCGAAATCAACGGCGTGGGTGAGGACGTCGCGGTCTTGTTGGTCGTGGGACACGAGCCGACGATGTCCCGGTTGGCGCTGGGATTGGCCCGCAGCGCCAACACCGATGCCGCCGAACGTATCTCGTCGAAGTTTCCGACATCGGCGATGGCAGTGCTGCGTTTCGACCGCGAATGGAAAGACGTCGAGCCCGGGTCAGCCGAGCTCGACGTCTTTTACGTTCCGCGTTGAGCTATTTGCAGATCTCGACGATCTTCTTGATCTTGTCGTCGAGGTTCTGCCGTAACTCGTCCTGCGCGAAGTCCTGCGCACCGGCCAGGTAGCCGATGCTGAGCTCCTCGAGCTGAGTGCCCAGGGCGTTGGCGTTGTCGGCCAGATCCTTCGGGGTCGCGGGCTCAGAAGCCACCCGGTCGCGCAGGAAATCGCCACCGTCGTAGAAGGCGAAGCGCTGGGCGGTCGCCACCGAGAGTGCGCCGATCGGCCCGCCGTTGTCCGGGTTCTTCAGGTGCGAGTTCCGGACCACGGCGCGGTCGACGATCTTGAAGGTCTCACAGATGTGCTTTTTGGCGTCATTGCGCTGCTGGTCGCTGTATTTGCCCGCGGCTGCCGCGCTCTCGTTCGGGAAGAAATACCCGTAGACGGCGCCCGCCAGACCCAGCACGGCAATCACCAAGGCCGCCAACGCAAGCCACTTCGTCAACTTCGACGGTGGCGCGGCGGGAGCCGGGGCGGGCTCTGGGGCTGCGTGACTTGTCGGCGCGGGCGTGATCACAGGGGCAGACTCGGTGACGCCCGCCGCTGCGGAGGACGTCTCATGTTCAGGCGTTTCAGACATCGTGCGATCGTATCGAACGCGACTATCAGCGTGTGACCCTTATCCCATGTCCAGAAATTTAACCGCCTCAATCGCTTTGGCTCACCTCTCGTTGTGGCGCCGCCACCAGCACAGACGTGTTCGAATCACGAGTTGGTGGAGAGCGTCAACTCCATGAGTTTGAGGGCCTGCGCGCACGCGTCGATGCCGGGCACTTGCGGGTTCACCCACCACCCGACCACGCCGGCGGCGTCGCTGGCGACGCCACAGGAGCCGTTGGGATCGTTCGGCCGCATCACGATGGACGGCACGCCGGCAATCGCGCGTTGCTCGATCTGGTATTTCAAGAACTCGGCTACCTTGCGCTCGTTGGCCAGGCTGCCCTGCTCGAACCAGAACCGGGTGATGTCGATCAGCCCGCCGGGATTGGCCGCCTGCCAGCGGCAGATGGCGCCGACGAACGTGCTCTGAATGTCCTGCGGGTCGGCGCCCACCGTCTTGGCCAGCACGTCGGTGGTCAGAACCTCACACTCTTTTTGCAGGTTCGGGTACTGCTGCTCGGACGTGTTGTTGCGCGGCACGTTGTCGCCTGCGCCCGCTTTCACCGCGCTGCCGCCCACCGACCGCGTGCAGCCGGTCGCAACCGACAGCGCGGTGGCCAGCACGGCCATCCCGACGAGGAACCGCCGACGCACACTGGCACTCATTTGGAGTTCGCAATCGATTGACGCGCCAACTCTTTGGCGACGTTGCAGGCATCCGGGAATGGCTTCTGGCTGAAGTTCACCGACCACTCGATGAAGTCGTCGGAGAACTGAATGCCCACCTCGCACAGCGAGTCACCGAGCTGGGGATCGTTGCCGACCGCGATGAAACCACCGTGGCCGTTGATGTTGATGTCCTCGACGCTCGAGCGGGACAGCTCTTCGGTCTTGCGTTCCCGACCGATGGGGCTCCCGCGGTACCAGGAGTAGGAGAAGTGCGGGCCCAGGATCCCGCCGCCGGCCAGCCATTGGCACCCGACCGAGTTTTTGGCGGTGTTGACCAGTCCGTTGATCTGCGTCAGCTTCGTCACCGTCTCGTCCGTGATGCCGCCGCACTGCGGGAACAACGGACCGTGATTGCCCTGTCCCGAAGCCGGTGCCGAGGGCCCGGACGACTGGGACTGGTTGGAGCCGGAATCAGAGCACGCGGACGCCAACGGAATCAATGTCGCTGCCGTCAGGACCAGCGCCGCCACGTTCTGCCGCACCGCTAGCCACACCTTCTGGTGATCACAGGTTGCACTGTAGCGGCAGCACCTTTGGGCAACCATCGCACACGCGGTGAGCTGTGCTTTCTTGTATGCAACAGTTACCAGATGCTCGTGGCCCTGCTGCGCCAGTTCGTGCGGCCGTACCGCTGGCTGGTCGCGGCGGTGATGACGCTGCAGCTGGTGAGCACCCTGGCGTCGCTCTACCTGCCGACGGTGAACGCGACGATCATCGACGACGGCATCGCCAAGGGCGACACTGCCACGATCGTCCGGCTCGGCGGGCTGATGTTCGCGGTCACCGGCCTGCAGGTGCTGTGTGCGGTCGGCGCGATGTACTTCGGATCCCGAACCGGGATGGGCTGCGGTCGCGACCTGCGTTCGGCGGTCTTCCATCAGGTCACCACATTCTCCGAACACGAGACCGCCCGGTTCGGCGCGCCGTCGCTGCTCACCCGCACCACCAACGACGTCCGTCAGATCCAGTTCCTGATACAGATGGCCAGCACGGTGCTGGTCGCCGCACCGATCATGTGTGCGGGCGGGATCGCGATGGCGATTCACCAGGATGCGGGCCTGTCCTGGCTACTGCTGGTCAGCATTCCGGTGCTGGTCGTGGCCAACTACTGGATCATCTCCAACACGCTGCCGATCTTTCGCCGCATGCAGTGGCTGATCGACAACATCAACCGGGTCATGCGCGAGCAGTTGTCCGGCGTGCGCGTGGTGCGGGCCTTCGCCCGGGAACCGTTCGAACGGCAGCGGTTCGACGACGTCAACGTCGCGCTGTCCAATGCCGCTCAGACCGCGGGCAATTGGCAGGCGCTGATGCTGCCGGTGACCACCTTGACGATCAACTGCTCCAGCGTGGCCCTGATCTGGTTCGGCGGCTTACGCATCGACAGCGGCCGGATGCAGGTCGGGTCACTGATCGCGTTCCTCGCGTACTTCACCCAGATCCTGATGGCCGTGATGATGGCGACGATGACCGTGATGGTGCTGCCGCGGGCGGCGGTGTGCGCAGAGCGGATCACCGAGGTGCTGTCGACGACGCCGGCGGTCGGCAATCCGGCGAACCCGCTGCCACCGCTGCCGGACCAACGCGGCGTCGTGCGACTCGACGGCGCATCGTTCCGCTACCCCGGTGCGGATCGTGCTGTGCTACAGGATATTTCGATAATGACCCGGCCCGGCACCAGCACCGCCATCATCGGCAGCACCGGTTCGGGAAAGTCGACGTTGGTGGCGTTGATCTGCCGGTTGTACGACGTGACCGAGGGCACCGTCCTGGTCGACGGCGTCGATGTCCGCGACCGCGACATCGACGGCCTGTGGTCGGAGATCGGGTTGGTACCGCAGCGCGGCTACCTGTTTTCCGGCACGGTCGCCGACAACCTGCGCTACGGCAAATCAGATGCGGCAGAAGACGAGATGTGGGACGCCCTGCGGATCGCGGCGGCCGACGAGTTCGTGCGCGCACACCCCGACGGCCTGCAGATGCGCGTCGCGCAGGGTGGCGTCAACTTCTCCGGCGGGCAACGGCAGCGCCTGGCGATCGCGCGGGCGGTGATCCGCCGTCCGACCGTCTACATCTTCGATGACTCGTTCTCCGCTCTCGATGTGCACACCGATGCGCAGGTCCGCTCCCGACTGGCTGAGGCCGCCGCCGACGCGACGGTGATCGTTGTCGCCCAACGTATCTCGACGATCATCGATGCTGATCAGGTGGTCGTCGTCGACGACGGGCGCGTGGTCGGCGTGGGCAGCCATGCATCGCTGCTGGCCGATTGCCCGACCTACCGGGAATTCGCCGAGTCGCAGTCACTGGATGCCGGAGTGGGTGGTACCCGGTGACCGCGCCGATGGGCGCCGTGCGGCGCGCCGCCACTCCCCCGGCGACGCGGCCGCGGGACTTCACCGGGTCCGCCGTCCGACTGGTGAAACTGCTGGCGCCGCAACGGCGCACAGCCATTGCGGTGATCATCCTGAGTCTTGCGGGCACCGCGATCGGCGTGGTGGTGCCGCGGATTCTCGGCCATGCCACCGACCTGCTGTTCAACGGCGTCATCGGCCGGCAGCTGCCTGCCGGTATCACCAAGGACCAGGCGGTCGCCGCCGCGCGCGCGCACGGCAACAACGCCTTCGCCGACCTGCTGTCCGGCATGCATGTGGTTCCCGGCCGTGGTGTCGACTTCGATGCGGTGGCCCGCACGCTGACACTCGGCCTGGTGATGTATGTGGTTGCCGCGCTGATGATCTGGCTGCAGGCCCGGTTGCTCAACGTGACGGTGCGACGCACGCTGCAGGCGTTGCGATCGCAGGTCGAGGACAAGATGCACCGACTGCCGCTGTCCTACTTCGACAACCGGCAGCGCGGCGAGGTGCTCAGCCGGGTGACCAACGACATCGACAACCTGCAGACGTCGCTTTCGATGACGATCGCCCAATTGTTCAGCGCGGTGCTCACCGTGGCGACGGTACTGCTGATGATGCTGTTGATCTCGCCGTTGCTGACCGCGATCACATTGGTGACCGTTCCGGTCTCGGTGGTGGCGACGCGGGCGATCGCGCGGCGATCGCAGCGGATGTTCGTTGCGCAGTGGACGAATACCGGCCGGCTCAACGCCCACATCGAGGAGAGCTACAGCGGTTTCATGCTGGTCCGGACCTTCGGCCAGCGTGCGCAGATCGAAGAGCAGTTCCGCCGGCTCAATGACGAGGTGTACCAGGCGAGTTTCGGCGCCCAGTTGCTCTCGGGTCTGGTCGGACCGGCGACGACGTTCATCAGCAACCTGAGCTACGTCGGGGTGGCGGTGGTCGGCGGCGTGCAGGTGGCGACCGGGCAGATCACGGTGGGCAGCATCCAGGCGTTCATCCAGTACGTGCGGCAATTCAACGGGCCGGTGAACCAGGTGGCCTCGATGTACAACACGCTGCAGTCCGGGGTGGCCAGTGCGGAACGGGTTTTCGACCTGCTCGACGAGCCCGAGGAGTCGCCCGACAGCGAATTGACACTTCCGTCGCCCAACGGTGAACGACCAACGGGGCGAGTCCAATTCGATCGGGTGAGCTTCGCCTACCAGCCCGGCGCTCCGGTGCTCGACGATCTCTCCTTGACCGCCGAACCCGGCAGCACCGTGGCAATCGTCGGACCGACCGGGGTGGGCAAGACGACGCTGGTGAATCTGTTGATGCGCTTCTACGACGTCGACTCCGGCCGCATCCTGGTCGACGGCGTCGACATCGCGACCGTCAGCCGCCATTCGCTGCGATCACGAATCGGCATGGTGCTGCAGGACACCTGGCTGTTCAGCGGGACGATCGCGGAGAACATCGCCTACGGCCGTCCAGACGCCGGCGACGACGAGATCATCGACGCCGCGAAAGCCGCCTATGTGGACCGGTTCGTGCACACCCTGCCGGACGGCTATCAGACCCGGGTGAGTGACGGCGGCGGCAACGTCAGCGCCGGCGAGCGTCAGCTGATCACGATCGCGCGGGCATTTCTGGCTCGACCGCAGCTGTTGATCCTGGACGAGGCGACCAGCTCGGTGGATACCCGGACCGAACTACTGATCGCCAAAGCCACCCGTGAGCTTCGTCGCGACCGGACGAGTTTCATTATCGCCCATCGCCTTTCGACGATTCGCGACGCAGACGTCATCCTGGTGATGGAGTCGGGCCGGATCGTGGAGCAGGGTAACCACGGCGAGCTGCTGGCCCGCCGTGGCGCCTACTACCGGATGACGCAGGCTTGAGGCTCTGCTGCCACACCAGCACCAGCCAGCGCCCATGGCACCGTGCTTGAGAACGTCGACACATGCGATATCACCGGGGCCGTGATATCGCATGCGCCCACAAAACGAAGAAGTGAGTAACCCTCCAGCCAGTGACTGGCGAGGCCGATGAGGCCAGTGAGGTCTACCGAGCAGGCTAGAGTTCGGGACCTTCGGCACGCACGTCGTCGACCGCCGACATCGCGTCGCGCAACTTGGCCAGCCACTCTTCGGTGTGCTCACCGACCAGCTTCACCGACCAGGCCAGCGCGTCGGATCGTGACCGGGCCACGCCCGCGTCGACCAAGGTGTCGAGCACCTGGCGCTCCGGCTGCTTCAACCGCGTCATGACCGGAACGGCGATGTGGGTGAACAGGACCGGCTCGCCGCCGACCTCGACACCCCAGGACACCTTGCGGCCGTAGCGCTCCTGCGCCTCGTCGGCGATCTTCATCCGCTCCGAGCGCGTCTCCTCGCGAAATCGCGAAGCCCGGCCAGACGCGTGCGCCTCGCTCTCGTCCTCCGCGCGCCCTTCGGCTTCCGCGAGTTTCCCGATGACGGTGATCTCTTCGCGGTCGACGACGACGGTCGGGTCGCCGGCGAACCAGCTGTCGGGCAGGCGACCTGCGAACCAGTCCGGAGCGTCGCCTGCCTCGGGTTGGCCGGCCTGCTGCCAGCCGCCGGGGCGGCCATAGCGCCGCCCATGTCCATGTTGATGTTTCATACTTACATGATTACACCGTTACATGGCTGATGGGACGCCGTTCACTTCCGGCGAACAGGGCACCGGTCAGCTCTCACCCTCGCCGCGGCGGGCGCGGAACAGCTTCACCTCGCCCTTGATCCCCTTGAGGTGCCGTGCGCCGGCGAACGACCAGCTGAATCCCGCGGAGTCGCCGAGTTCCACCCGGACCGACTCGGCGGCCAGCACCGCGCCGGGTCGCGATGCCGCCGTCACCCGGCTCGCGATGTTCACCGGGCTGCCGAACCAGTCGCCGGCCCGGCTGACCGCGTCTCCCGACGCGATGCCCGCCCGCAACCGGGGAAAGTCGTCGTCGCTGTCGGTGATGTCGACGAGCTTGAGCACGGCGTCCAGCAGCGGCGCAGGCTCGGTGCAGACGAACATCGCCGCGTCGCCGATCGTCTTGACGAACCGCACCGGTGGGGTCGCCACGTCGCGGGCGACGTCGGCGAGCCGGTTGGCCAGTTGCCCGAGTTCCTCGGGCGGCACCTCTTCGCCTAACGCGGTGAAGCCGACCAGGTCGGCGAACGCGGCGGTGATGTGCCGCGCCCCGGGCAGCGGGGCACCCGCCGCCCGTTCGCTGGCGTTGACGGCCTCGGTCTCCATCATGTGCCGCAGCTGCATGAACAGCATGTCTTCGATCATCGGGCCGAGCAGCGGCGCGATGCGGGTCACCAATTCTTGGGAGGCCTTGGCGGTCTCCAGTTCACGAGCTTCGGGCCGAAGAATGGTCGACAGCGCGGTGTAGCGCATGACTTCCGCGGCGTGCGAAAGGCCCTCGGCGAGAACACGAACGACCTGCACCACCTGGTCGGGATGGACGCCGAGCTCGAGAAACTCCTTGGCGTGCGACGCGGCGGCCCCGTCGGCGCGCAGATGCACGGCGGCGTCAGGATCGTCGACCCGCACCAGGCCGATGGCGCGTTGCACGCGCTGCAGCAGTTCCAGGTCGATGCCTTCTTCCTCGCTGATCTGTCGCGTCGAGACGTAATCGCCGTTGTCGCCCATCAGCCGGCGCGACGCCACCAGCATCGGGACCGGGGCCGAGCGGATCTCGTCGGCGGTGATGCCCTGCTCGAACAGCCACTGGATCAGCTCAGCGCGTTCTGCCCGCGCGTCGCCTTCCAAACCGTCGAGCAGGTTCTCAGCTTTCGGATCTAGGGAGTCATCCACTCCGCCAACGTATAACGTGGCGAGGCATCATGGGGTCGATGTCCATACCGCTGCTGGAGGGCTTCCCGCCTGTCGTCGACGATGACGCCCGGTTGCTGATTCTCGGGTCGTTCCCGAGTGTTCAGTCGTTGGCCGTTCGCCAGTATTACGGCAACCCGCGAAATGCGTTCTGGCCGATCACCGGTGAGCTTTTCGGCTTCGACGCCGCGGCGCCCTACGAAATCCGGCTCGCCGCATTGCAATCGCGCGGCGTGGCACTGTGGGATGTGCTGCACAGGTGTCGCCGGTCGGGCAGTTCAGATGCCAAGTTCAACACGAAGAGTCTGGTGGCCAATGACTTTCGTCATCTGTTCGCCAGGCATCGATCGATTGAGCAGGTGTGTTTCAACGGCCGCGTTGCGCAGCAACTGTTCGAGCGGATGGTCGACGTCAACGCCCCGGTCAGCTATCGACTGCTGCCGTCCAGCAGCCCGGCCCGCGCGATGCCCGCCGGCCAGAAGCTGGCTGCCTGGCGGGTGATTGCACTGTCATGACACCGGCGGACGCCGGTGCGCCCACGGTCGGGCCGTCTCGATCTGCGCGCTGAGCGCCAGCAGCGTCGCCTCGTCGCTCGGCCGCCCGACCAACTGAATCGACAGCGGAACGCCGTCGGGGTCGAGGGCCCACGGCACCGCGGCCGCGGGCTGGCCGGTGAGATTCCAGATTTCGAAGAACGGCACCCGCTGCGAAACCAGCATCAGGCTCGAAATGCCGCCGCGGCGTTGGTAAGCCCCGACCCGGGACGGCCCCGTCGCGTTGCCGGGGGTGATCACGACATCGACGTCGTCGAAGATCGATTGGACCCGCTCGGCGATCGCCGACTCCGCTGCCCGCACCGTCTCCATCCGTCGATCCGACAGCATCGACCCCATCCGCGCCATGTTGCGGGTCCGCTTCTCCAGCCGGTCTTGGTGCGGCAGCTTGCGGGCGTCGTTGTAGATCCCGCGGAAAAACCGCGGCAGGAAGTTGGCGTAGATGGCCTCGGGTGGATAGTCGGGGTCGCGCACCACGACGTCATGGCCGAGGTCGCGCAGCAAAGCACCTGCCTCACCAACCGCCGCGCGTTGTTCCTTGCCGACCTTGACCATCAGCGGCGGTGGAACCTTGGTGCTCAACGCAATTCGCAGTCGGCCCGGATCCTTGCGAGCTGCGCCGACGAACCCCTCGGCAGGTCGGGGCATTGAAGTCGTGGTCGCGTCCAGAAACAGCGCGGCGTCTTCGACCGTGCGTGCGATCGGGCCGAAGACGGACAGCCCGCACCACGCATCATCGTTGGGCGCCAACGGCACTCGATCGCGCTGCGGCTTCAGCCCGAACAGGCCGCACCAGCCCGACGGGATGCGGATGGAGCCACCGCCATCGGAGCCCAGCGCTAGCGGGGCAAGGCCGGCGGCCACCGCCGCACCGCTGCCGCCGCTACTGCCGCCCGGTGTGAGTGCGGTGTTCCACGGGTTGCGGGTCGCACCGAACGTCAGCGACTCGGTGAACGGGTAGATCATCAATTCCGGCACATTGGTTTTGCCGATGATCACCGCACCTGCGGCGCGCAGGCGGGTGACCACCTCAGCGTCGAGGACGGCGGCGGTCGATACTGCGCCGCTGCCGCACGCCGTCAGTTCGCCGTCGACATCGGCGTCGTCTTTGATCGCGACCGGAACGCCCAGCAGCGGCAGTCGCTCGCCCGCATCGATCCGGTGCTGCGCGGCGGCGGCCTCCTGGCGCGCGGTCTGCGTCAGCACGGTCCGGTAGCTGCGCAACTGCGGATCCAGGCGCGCGATGCGTTCCAGATAGAGGTCGAGCAACGCCGGCGCGGTGATGGTGCCTGCGGCCAGCAACCGTGCCTGTTCGGCAGCGCCCGCAAAGGCCAGTTCTGCGAGGTCCATGTCCCGGGAGACTACTCACGTACCGCTACCGTGACGTGATGTCCTGTGTGTTCTGCGCGATCGTCACCGGTCAGGCCCCAGCCATTCGCATCGACGAAGATGACCAATACCTGGCCATCCTCGACATCCGACCGTTCACCCGCGGCCACACCCTGGTGATCCCCAAGCATCACTCGGTGGATCTCACCGACACGGCGCCGGAGACGCTGGCCGGCATGGTGACGATTGGACAGCGCATCGCCAAGGCCGCCCGTTCGACGGAGTTGGCCGACGCCACCAACATCGGCATCAACGACGGCCGCGCGGCATTTCAGACCGTGTTCCACATCCACCTGCATGTGCTGCCGCGGCGCAACGGCGACAAGCTGTCGGTGGCCAAGGGGCTGTTGCTGCGCCGAGACCCCGACCGCGAGGCGACCGGCCGGATCCTGCGGGACGCGCTGGCGGAGATCGACGCCGACAGCTGATACTGGTCGCATGGCCCTTCCGTTCGAGCAAACCCTGCTTCCCTATGTGCTGCGCGTGCACGACTCCGTCTACCAGAAGACCAATGGCTGGATCGGGCATCGCATACTCGGTATACCCAGCCTGCTGCTGCACACCGTCGGCGCCAAGACCGGCAAAGCCCGGAGCGCGACGCTGACCTATGCCCGTGACGGTGACGACTACCTGATCGTCGCGTCGAAGGGTGGCGATCCGAAAGCGCCGGGTTGGTATCACAACCTGAAGGCGAACCCGAGCGTCGAAATCAACGTCGGACCCAAGCGTTTTCGGGTGACCGCCAGCCCGGTGTTGCCCGACAACCCGGACTATGCGCGGCTGTGGAAGATCGTCAACAAGAACAACAGCAACCGCTACGAGGCCTACCAGGAGAAGACGTCACGACCCATCCCGGTCCGTCATCCTGAAGCCCGCCTAGAACAGCTCTTTGGCCAGTAGCTCCAGCGTCGTCTCCCGCGCGGTGGCGGTCCTGGGGTCGGTGCCGCGGTGCGCCGACGCAACCGGATGCACCATCACCTCGTCGACGCCGAATCGCTGCGCCAAAGCGGTCAGCTGTTCTGCGGCCTCGGCAGGCGAGCCGACAACGGCACGGCTCAGTCCGCTGTCGACGATGTGCTGCTGTTGCGGTGTGAGCTCGGCGCCGTCGATCTCCTCGACGAGCTGCAGGGGCCCCAGGGGCTGCCCGGTCCGCAGCCGGGCCATCATGTGCAGGTTCGGCAGTATCAATGCTGTTGCCTCGTCGCGGGTTTCGGCGACCGCGGCGTTGACGGTCAAGAACGTCACCGGCTCGGCAGTCAACTCGCTGGGCACGAACTCGGATCGGTACAGTTCCAGCGCTTCCTCGGTGCCGTTGCCCGAGAAGTGATGGGCGAACACGTAGGGCAGGCCTTTGGCCGCCGCCAGCCGCGCTGAATACATCGACGACCCGAGCAGCCACAGCCGCGGCTCGCTGGCCGCCGCGGGGGTGGCCTTGAGGATGTAGTCGCCGTCGCGCAACTGCACGGGCACTCCCCGCGCGCTCATCATCGCCCGCACGTGGTCGAGGTATTCCGGGAACTGGTCGATGTCGCGATCGTCGCGTCCGGCGGGGCCGCGCAGCAGCACCGACGTCACCGGATCCGAGCCGGGCGCGCGACCGATACCGAGGTCGATCCGACCGGGCGCAGCGGCTTCCAGCAGCGCGAACTGCTCGGCAACCGCAAGCGGCGCGTGGTTGGGCAGCATCACGCCGCCCGAGCCCAGCCGCAGCTGCGAGGTCTGCGCCGCAAGGTAGGCGATCAACACCGGCGGACTGGTCGCGCCCACCGACGGCATGTTGTGGTGTTCGGCGACCCAGTAGCGGGTGAAGCCCAGGTGGTCGGCGGTCTGCGCCAGGCGCACGGTGGCCGCCAGCGCATCCGAGGTGGTCTGGTCGGTGCGGACGGGAACGAGGTCGAGTACGGAAAGCCGCATGAGGTGGTCAACGCCTCCCGTCTGCGGAACGTTCCCTGCTAGTAGTCCTTGAGCTCGATCGAGTGCACCACGATGTGGAAGTCGTCGGGCGCGATCGGACCGCCGTTCATGCCCTCGTCGAGGTCGACCAGCGCCTGAGTGCGTTCGACGTAGCCACGGAATGCGGCCTCATAGTTGGCGAAACCGCGCTCGTGGCCGTGGCCGTTGGCATCGACGAACGACGCCCCGCGGATGCTGGTCTTCTCGTCCTCAGCGGCCTGCAGCAGACCCATCCGGTCCAAGATGCTCAGCGCCGACCCGCGCACGTCGATCGCCTGGCCGCCCGGCCGCAAGCCGTCGTAGCGTTCCACCACCGTTACCGAATAGCCCTGCTGCTCAAGCCAATAGGCATTCGCCAGGCCAGCGACGCTTGCTCCGGAAACCAGGACCGTCGTCATCGCAGACCTGCCATCTTTCTCGCCTCGCCGAAGATGTCGTCCAGCATCGCGGGCGTCAATTTGCCGGTAAAAGTGTTCTGCTGACTCGGGTGGTAGCAACCGAGCAGCGCCACGTCGCCGCGAGCGGACCGCACCGTCGCGGTGACACCGTGGCCGAACTTGGGCTGCGGCCGCGGAACCTGACCGCCGCCGGAGCGGATCATGTCCAGCGCGGAGCGCCAGCCGAATGCGCCGAGCGCCACGATCACTCGGGTGTCTCCGCCAACCAGCCGCCACTCGGCGGTCAGCCACGGCGCACAGGTCGACCGCTCGGCCGGGGTCGGCGCATTGGCGGGCGGTGCGCATCGCACGGCGGCCACCACCCGGGTGTCGTTGAGCAGCAAGCCATCGGCGGCGTCGACGGCGACCGGCGAGTTGGCCAGGCCCGCCCGGTGCAATGCCGCGTACAAGAAATCTCCAGAGCGGTCGCCGGTGAAGACCCGGCCGGTTCGGTTGGCGCCGTTGGCCGCCGGTGCCAGGCCGACGATGATGATCCGCGGGCGCGCATCGCCCCAGCCCGGAACCGGCCTGCCCCAGTACGGCTCGTCGGCGAATGACCGCCGTTTGGTGAGCGCGGACTCTTCACGCCACTCCACCAGCCGCGGGCAGGCCCGGCACACCGACACCTCGGCGTCGAGTTGTGCGAGCGAGTTCGCGGCGTCGGCCATCGCGGTCACCTGGGCCGGCTCCGACGCCACGGCTGTGCGGGCAGTCGCGGGATCGCCGGGCCAGCCGGTGCCGGGCGGCACCGGGGAGTCGAACAATGCACCGGTGCGCGGGTGGGCGAGCGTCACCGTTCCACTGTGCCCGATCGCGTTTCCGTAGGATCGCAGCCATGGCCGCAGATGCGCTGGCCGGCCTCATTGCCGAGCTGCCCGAGGGAATGGTTGTCACCGACCCCTCGATCACCGAGGGATACCGGCAGGACCGCGCTCTGGATCCGTCGGCCGGAAAGCCGCTCGCCGTGGTGCGTCCGCTGCGAACCGAAGAGGTCCAGACCGTCATGCGATGGGCGGCCGCGAACCAGGTTCCGGTGGTGACCCGCGGGATGGGCACCAGCCTGTCCGGCGGCGCCACCGCCGTCGACGGCGGCATCGTGCTGTCAACGGAGAAGATGCGCGACATCGTCGTCGACCCGATGACGCGCACCGCGGTCTGCCAGCCCGGGCTGCTCAACGCCGAGGTCAAAAAGGCGGTTGCCGAACACGGCCTGTGGTACCCGCCCGATCCGTCGTCGTATGAGATCTGCAGCATCGGCGGCAACATCGCCACCAACGCGGGCGGCCTGTGCTGCGTGAAATACGGCGTCACCAGCGACTACGTGCTCGGCGTTCAGGTGGTGCTGGCCGACGGCACGGCGGTCCGACTGGGCGGCCCGCGGCTCAAAGACGTCGCCGGTCTGAGCCTGACCAAGCTGTTCGTCGGCAGCGAAGGCACGCTGGGCGTGATCACCGAGGTGACGCTGCGACTGGTGCCGCCGCAGCAGCCGCTGAGCACGGTGGTCGCGTATTTCGAGTCGGTGGAAGCCGCTGCCAACGCGGTGCTCGCGGTGACCTCGCGGCTGCGCCCGGCGATGCTGGAATTCATGGACTCGGCCACCGTCAACGCCGTCGAAGACAAGCTGCGGATGGGCCTGGACCGTGGTGCCGCCGCGATGCTGGTGGCGGCATCCGACGAACGCGGACAGTCGGGCAGCGACGACGCCGAATTCATGGCCGCGACGTTCACCGAATACGGTGCGACGGAAGTGTTCTCGACCGATGACCCCGACGAGAGCGAGGCGTTCGTCGCCGCTCGCCGGTTCGCGATCCCGGCCGTCGAGGACAAGGGACCGCTGCTGCTCGAGGATGTCGGTGTGCCGCTTCCGGCGCTGGCCGACCTGGTCGGCGGGATCGCGCGTATCGCCGAGCGGCACGACCTGATGATCGCGGTGATCGCGCATGCCGGCGACGGCAACACCCACCCGCTGATCGTCTACGACCCTGACGATGCGGCGCAGACCGAACGGGCCAACCTGGCCTACGGGGCGATCATGGACCTTGCTGTGGAACTGGGCGGCACCATCACCGGTGAGCACGGCGTCGGCCGGTTGAAGCGACCATGGCTGGCCGGCTATCTGGGCCCGGACGCCATGGCGCTGAATCAGCGCATCAAGGACGCGCTGGATCCGCAGGGCCTGCTGAACCCCGGCGCAGGCGTCTAGTCACAGGAGCTACCGCATGGTCCGTCCATCGTTCACGACCGCCGCTCGCTTTCGCTCGGACTACGGCCGTATTGCCGATCAGCTGAATACATTGGGCTGGCTGCCGAATTTATTGATGCGGCTCAGCGTCGGGTTCATGTTCTTCAGCGGGGCAGTGGGGAAGCTCGGGGACACCGGCAAGTTCATCGCGATGTTCAATAGCCTCGGAATTCCCAGATCGATCGGCGCTGGGCGTCGTCAGCCTGATGGTTGACATATTCACTCGCTTGTCATATCAATAAGACATGACGGCAACTTTGTCTCACGCACCGCAGTTCCGCCTGGCCAACGCCGAGACCTGGGCCGACCCGTGGCCGATGTACCGAGCGCTGCGCGACCACGACCCGGTCCACCACGTGGTGCCGACGCACAAACCAGCAGACGACTACTACGTGCTGACCCGGCATGCCGACATCTGGGAGGCGGCACGCGACCACGAGACCTTCTCGTCGGCCCAGGGCCTGACCGTCAACTATGGCGACTTGGAAATGATTGGGCTACAAGATAATCCGCCGATGGTGATGCAGGACCCGCCGGTGCACACCGAGTTCCGCAAGCTGGTGGCCCGCGGCTTCACGCCCCGCCAGGTGGAAGCGGTGCAGCCCAAAGTCCGCGAGTTCGTCGTCGAGCGCCTCGACCGGCTGATCGCCAACGGCGCCGGCGACATCGTGGCCGAACTGTTCAAGCCGTTGCCGTCGATGGTGGTGGCGCACTATCTCGGTGTCCCGGAGGAAGACCGTGGCCAATTCGACGGCTGGACCGAGGCCATCGTGGCGGCGAACACCACCGAGGGTGGCATCGCCGGCGCGCTCGAATCGGTCGGCGACGCGGTCGGGTCGATGATGGCCTACTTCTCCGAGCTGATCGAACGCCGTCGCACCGAGCCCGGAGACGACACCATTTCGCATCTGGTCGCTGCAGGTGTCGGCGCCGACGGCGACATCGCCGGCACGCTGTCGGTCCTCGCGTTCGTCTTCACGATGATCACCGGCGGAAACGACACCACCACCGGCATGTTGGGCGGCGCAGTCCAGCTGCTGCACCAGCGACCCGATCAGCGGCGCCTGCTGGCCGAGAAGCCGGAACTGATCCCCGGCGCCGTCGACGAGTTCCTGCGGTTGACGTCTCCGGCGCAGGCGCTGGCCCGTACCGTGACCCGCGACGTCACCGTTGCCGACACCACCATTCCAAAAGGGCGTCGGGCTCTGCTGGTCTACGGCTCAGCCAATCGCGACGAACGCCAATTCGGCTCCAATGCAGGAGAACTCGATGTCGAGCGGCATCCGCGCAACCTGCTGATGTTCAGCCACGGCGCGCACCACTGCCTGGGTGCGGCCGCGGCACGCATGCAGTCGCGGGTCGCCTTGACCGAATTGCTTTCGCGTTGTCCCGATTTCGAGGTGGACGAAGACAACATCGTGTGGGCCGGCGGGAGCTATGTCCGACGTCCGCTTTCGGTACCCTTCCGGGTCACCTCGTAAATGGCGGCCAACGACTGGCTCTCGGAGCGGCGCACCGAGGTGGCCGCCGACCGGATCCTCGACGCCGCCGAGGAGCTGTTCACCCGCCACGATCCGAGCACGGTCGGCATGAACGAGATCGCCAAGGCCGCAGGCTGTTCCCGGGCGACGCTGTACCGCTACTACGAAAACCGTGAGGCGTTGCGCACTGCCTACGTCAGCCGGGAGACCCATCGCGCGTTCGAGATGGTCGGCGAGCAGATCCATGGCATCGAGGACCCGCGGGATCGACTGGTCGCCGGCATCGTCACCGCGCTGCGACTGGTCCGCGAAAGTCCCGCGCTGTCAGCCTGGTTCGCGACGGCCGCCCCGCCGATCGGCGCCGAACTGGCCGAGCAGTCCGACGTGATCGCGGCGTTGTCCACGGCGTTCGTCAGCTCGCTCGGTGCCGACCACCCTGCGAATGCGGCCGGTCGCAGCCGCTGGCTGGTCCGCGTCATCACGTCGCTGCTGATTTTCCCCGGCCGCGACGAGGCCGACGAGCGGGCGATGCTCGACGAGTTCGTCGCGCCGGTCGTCGTCCCCATCGAACAGGTCAGTCCCGCACCCGGGTGAACCGGTGCAACAGCCAGGCAGGCGGAATGGTCAGCACCATGGTCGCCACGAAAAGCCCTGGCATCGAACCGGTGTAGACATGATCTTGCATGATGTAGACCATCGCGAATTCCATGGTGATCAGATGCACGAGGAAGATTTCGTACGAGATCTCCCCCAGCCACACCATCGGTCGCGTAGCGAGAAACCGGGCGTAAAGGCCGTGATTACCCAGCGCCAGTGGCGCAACCATCAGTCCGGAGATCGCCGCATAGAACACCGCTTTGTACAGCGCCTGCGACAGCATCAACGGCGACGTCGTCGGATCCCCGGCGATCGGCGTGGAGGCAATGACGTAGCAGACGGCAGCAAGTGGCAACGCGATGAACGCATAACACCGCACACCCATCTGCTGCAGCACCGTCAAACTCATGCCGGTGAGAAACCAGATCAGGTAGGTCGGCAGCCACAGCCGGGCTCCGTTGGGCACCGAGGTGGTCATGTGCACCGCGATCAGCCACACCGGCGTGATCAGCATCAGCGTGCCGATACCGAACAGCAGCAGCTTCGGTCGCCACTGGCGTCCGCACAGGACCACCAGCAGCAGGTAGGCCAGCACCGGTAGCACCACGTAGAAATTGGATTCCACTGCCAGGCTCCACATTTGGGTCAGCCCCTGATGCAGGTATCCCCTGAGGTAGTTGAAGGTGTAGATCTGGGTGAACGTCAGATTACGGAACAACCCGTACCAGGAGTGGCCGGGATTAGGCCCGGCAGTTCGGAAGTGGTAGATGGCGTATGCGATCAGCACCGTCACCACGTATGCGGGCATGATGCGGCGCACCCGGTGCCATGCATAGCGCCGCAGCGACGGCTCAGCACCGTCGGTGGCAAGCGATTTCACCCACGGCCGGAACAACAAGAACCCCGACAGCACAAAGAAAATCGGAACGCCGATCTCCAATCGGGCGCTGACCAGACCGAAGTAGCCCTGGACGTATTTGCCGGTGGTGTACGCCGCGTGTGTCGCTACGACGAGCAGGGCGGCGACGGCGCGAATGCCCGTCAATGACGCGACCCGATTGGGTCCGGCGACCTGCTCCAGGCCGCCCTGGGCCGTGGTGTCGGCCTTGGTCATCCGGACTGGCCCCGGCGTGGCGCGCCGCGGCCCCCGCCACGATTGTCGCCTTTGGCTCGATCCGGCTGCAGGTTGATCAGCACACCGGAAATACGAGTCTTCTCAAGCGCTTTCAACGTTTCCCGGGACAGTTTGGCCGGCAGCTCCACCAGTGAGAAGTCCGGCTTGATCGTGATGTGACCGAAGTCGCTGCGGTGCAATCCGCCCTCGTTGGCGATCGCACCGACGATCGAGCCCGGGCCGACCTTGTGCCGCTTACCGACCGCGATGCGGTAGGTGGCGAACCCTTTCTTCGGACCCTCGCCTGCGCCGCGGACGGGCCTGTCGGGCCGATCCGAGCGCTCTTTGGGGCGGCGGTCCGGTGGCGGTTCGGGCGACAACAGGAACGCTTCGCCGTCGCGGGACTGCAGTGCCAGCGCCGCCGCGATGTCGGCCATCGGGACGTCGTGCTGACGCTCGTAGTCCTCGACAAGGCCGCGGAACAGTTCGATGGCGGGCGAACCCAGGGTGCCGGTGATCGAGTCGGCGAACTTCGCCACCCGTTGGGCGTTGACGTCGTCGACGCTGGGCAATTGAGCCTCGATGAGCTTCTGCCGGGTTGCCTTTTCAATTGACTTGAGCAGGTGGCGTTCTCGCGGCGAGACGAACAACAGCGCCGAACCCGACCGCCCGGCCCGGCCGGTGCGCCCGATGCGGTGCACATAGGACTCGGTGTCGTGCGGGATGTCGTAGTTGAGCACGTGCGATATCCGCTCGACGTCCAGCCCGCGGGCCGCGACGTCGGTGGCAACCAGAATGTCGATTCCCGTGCTGCCCCCTTTTTTGAGGGCAGCGATGGTTCGCTCACGCACGGCCTGCGGGATGTCACCGTTGATTGCCGACGCGGAAAACCCTCGGGCGCGCAGCTTTTCGGCGACCTCTTCGGTGGCCTGCTTGGTGCGGACGAAGACGATCATCGCCTCGAACGACTCGACCTCCAGGACCCGGGTCAGCGCGTCCATCTTGCGCCGACCTTCAACCTGAATGTAGCGCTGCGAAATGTTCTCGGCTGTGGCGGTTTTCGCCTCGACTTTGACCTCGGTCGGGTCGTGCAGATACTTGTTGCTGAGCTTGCGGATCGCCGGAGGCATCGTCGCGGAGAACAACGCGACCTGTTTGTATTCCGGAGTCTCGGCCAGGATCCGTTCGACTTCTTCGGCGAAACCCATGGTGAGCATCTCGTCGGCCTCGTCGAGCACCAGATAATCGATGCGGGACAGATCCAGCGTTCCGCGCTCGAGGTGGTCGATGACGCGACCGGGTGTGCCGACCACCACCTGGGCGCCGCGCTTCAGTCCGGCCAGCTGCACGGTGTAGGACGACCCGCCGTAGATGGGCAGCACGTTGATCTGGGGCAGATGCGTGCCGTATCGGCTGAATGCCTCGGCGACCTGGAGCGCCAGCTCCCGGGTCGGTGCCAGCACCAGCGCCTGGGTGGCCTTGCTGCTGGTGTCGATCTTCGACAGGATCGGAACCGCGAACGCGGCCGTCTTGCCGGTGCCGGTCTGTGCGAGACCGACCACATCCGAGCCCGCCATCAGGGCGGGAATCGTCGCGGCCTGGATCGCGGAGGGGGTTTCATAGCCGACGTCGACGAGCGCCTGCAGGACCGACGGGTGAATCTGCAGGTCGGCGAACGTCACCGTGCCATCATCTGGGGAGTTCATGTCGAGCAAAAGTTTACGGGTCAACTGGCGCTCGGCCACGCCTGCCGCGTCGACAGACCTGGTCAAGGTACGGTGCGGCGTTGTGTGGACACGACGCAGCGGTACCTGCCGGGCCACCTGGCTTGTCGCTGCCGCACTGCTCGCGACGACGCTGAGCGGCTGTGGATCAGGGGATTCGACCGTCGCCAAGACCCCGCAGGCCACCGCCCATCCGACCGCCGCGCCGCACCCGACGGCTCCGCCGATCGTGGGCGAGACGCCGACCAGCGCGGCGCCGGCGGACCCGTGCGTGGTCAACCTCGCCGACCCGGCGATCGCACGAGGCGTCTCCGAGCTGCCGCAAGACCCCCGCAGCCATCAGCCGTGGAACCCTGAGCCGCTGGCCGGCAACTTCAACGAGTGCGCTCAGTTGTCGGCGGTCATCGTCAAGGCCAACACCAACGCCGAGTCCCCGAACACCCGAGCGGTGATGTTCCATCTCGGCAAGCTGATACCGCCGCAGGGAGTGCCCGACACCTACGGGTTCAACGGACTGGACCTCTCCGGCTGCACCGGCGACACGGTGGCGTTGATGTACTCCGGCGGCATCGGATTGCCCAGCGTGGTCAAGTTCCGCTGGAACGGCAACGGAGTCGAGCTGATCGCCAACGGCGGACGCTGACTAGGGATGTCGGTGTAGCCGCCTACAGTGGCTGCTGTGTTCATGGCAGGCGAGCGCATCATCTACAGCGCGTCGGATCTCGCGGCCGCTGCTCGCTGTGAGTACGCGCTGCTGCGGTCGTTCGACGCGAAACTCGGCTGGGCTGCGGGCGTCACCGTCGAGGACGAATTGCTGGCGCGCACGGCCGCTCTCGGTGACGAGCACGAGCAACGCCGCCTTGACCAACTGCGCGCAGACCACGACGGCGACGTCGCCGTGATAGGCCGTCCCTTCCCGTTCACCGTCGAGAACATCAGCGCGGCCGCCGCGGCCACCCGGCGGGCCATCGACCGCAGCGCGCCGGTGGTCTACCAGGCCGCGATGTTCGACGGCCGCTTCGTCGGGTTCGCCGACTTCCTGGTCCGCCGCGACGGCCAGTACCAGGTGTCGGACACCAAGCTGGCCCGCTCCGCGAAAGTCACGGCGTTGCTTCAGATCGCCGCGTACGCCGACACGTTGAACCGCGCGGGCATTCCGGTGGATCAGGAAGCCGAATTGATTCTCGGCAACGGCACCGCGGTCAACTATCAGGTCGACGAACTGATTCCGGTGTACCTCGAGCAGCGCGACCGGCTGCAGCGGCTCCTCGACGAGCACTACGCCGCAGGCACCCCGGTGCGCTGGGACGACGAGCAGGTGCGGGCATGTTTCCGATGCCCGGTCTGCGACGAGCAGGTGCGCGCGGCTGACGACCTGTTGCTGGTCGCGGGCATGCGGGTCACTCAGCGCGCCAAGCTGATCGACGCAGGCCTCAGCACGGTCGCTGAACTGGCCGAGCACACCGGCCCGGTTGCCAACGTGTCCGCCCGCTCACTGAACACCCTGGTCGCCCAGGCCAAGCTGCAGATTCGCGAGCGCGAGACCGGGACACCGCAGTTCGAGGTGGCTGACCCGCAGCCGCTCACGCTGCTGCCCGAGCCCGACAAGGGTGACCTGTTCTTCGACTTCGAGGGCGATCCGTTGTGGACGGCCGACGGCGTCGACTGGGGCCTGGAGTACCTGTTCGGTGTTCTCGAAGGCGGGAAAGAGGGAACCTTCCACCCACTGTGGGCACACGACCGGCCCGAGGAGCGCACCGCGCTGACCGACTTTCTCGCGCTGGTCGCCAAGCGGCGCAAGCGGTTTCCGAACATGCACATCTACCACTACGCGTCGTATGAGAAGACGGCGCTGCTGCGGCTGGCCGGCCGGCACGGAGTCGGTGAGGACGCGGTCGACGACTTGCTGCGCAGCGGAACTCTGGTCGACCTGTATCCGATTGTGCGCAAGAGCATTCGGACCGGCAGCGAATCACTCAGCCTGAAGGCGCTGGAGCCGCTCTACATGGGAGCGCAGCTGCGATCCGGCGACGTCACCACGGCCGCCGCCTCGATTACGGAGTACGCCCGGTACAGCGAACTGCGTGGCAACGGCGAGCTCGACGAGGCGGAGAGCGTGCTCAAAGAGATCGAGGACTACAACCTTTACGACTGCCGGTCCACCCGCGAGTTGCGCGACTGGCTGCTGATGCAAGCATTTGAATCCGGCGTCACTCCCCTTGGCACTCAACCGGTCTCCGACGGCGGCGTCATCGAGGAATTAGACGCGCTCGCGGTGAAGCTGGAGGAGTTCTCCGGGGTCGCGGCGAGCCCGGACCGCACTCCCGAGCAGACGGCGGTCGCGCTGGTGTCGGCTGCCCGCGGCTATCACCGCCGCGAGGACAAACCGTTCTGGTGGGCGCATTTCGACCGGCTGAACTACCCCGTCGACGAATGGGCCGATGAGGCGGACGTCTTCATCGTCAGCGACGCAACCGTCGCGGTCGACTGGAACCTGCCGCCGCGGAAGCGCAAAAAGCAACGTCAGCTGCAACTGACCGGCGAACTCGCCCGCGGCGCGCTGAACCGCGACGTTTTCGCGCTCTACGATCCGCCGGCCCCGACCGGTCTCACCGACAACCCGGACCGGCGCGCGGCCGGCCGCGCCGAGGTGCTCGAGTGCGACGACGCCGCCGCACCCACCGAGGTGATCGTGCTCGAGCGAACACCGAAGGACGACAACACTTTTGACCAGCTTCCGTTCGCGCTGACGCCGGGCCAGCCGATCTCGACGACGCCACTGCGGGATTCGATTCAATCGGTCGCCGCGGCTGTTGCGGCCGGACTGCCGCAACTCCCCCGCACCGCGGTAATCGACATCCTGCTGCGGCGCCCGCCCCGCTCCCGCAGCGGCGCGGAGCTGCCCCGAACCGGCAACACTATCGACGACATCACCACCGCACTCCTCGACCTCGAGTCGTCGTACGTGGCGGTGCACGGCCCACCCGGGACAGGTAAGACCTTCACCGGCGCGCGCGTCATCAACCGGCTTGTCGCCGAGCATGGTTGGCGGATCGGTGTCGTGGCGCAATCACACGCCGTGGTGGAGAACCTGTTGCGCTGCACCGTCGAGGCGGGCATCGATCCGCAGCGGGTCGCGAAGAAGCGATCGGACCGCGACGATGTCAGCTGGAAACAGATCGGCGAGAACGAGTACGCCGCGTTCATCGCCGGAACACCCGGCTGCGTGATCGGCGGCACCGCATGGGATTTCGCCAACCCGAACAGGGTTCCGCCGGGCAGCCTCGACCTGCTGGTCATCGACGAGGCCGGCCAGTTCTGTCTGGCCAACACCATTGCCGTGGCACCCGCGGCAGCCAACGTGCTGTTGCTCGGCGACCCGCAACAGCTGCCGCAGGTCAGCCAGGGCACTCATCCCGAGCCGGTCGACGGGTCCGCGCTGGGCTGGCTGGTCGAAGATCACCGCACATTGCCCGCCGAGCGCGGCTATTTTCTCGACCGCACCCATCGCATGCACCCTGCCGTCTGCGCACCGGTGTCGGCCCTGGCCTACGAGGGCCGGTTGCAGTCCTACGAGGAGATCACCGCCGCTCGTCAGCTCAGCGGATATCCGGCCGGCGTCCACGTCGTCCGCGTCCGGCACGACGGCAACGCCACCGAAAGCCCTGAGGAAGCCGAAACGATCCTCGACCACATCACCCGCCTGATCGGCTCGGCGTGGACCAGTGAGGACGGCACCCGTCCTCTGACGGCGGCGGACGTGCTGGTGCTGGCGCCCTACAACGCGCAGGTGGTGCTACTGCGGCGGTACCTGGCGGAGGCGGGCCTCGGTGATGTCCGGGTCGGCACCGTCGACAAGTTTCAGGGCGCCGAGGCGCCGGTGGCCTTCATCTCGATGACCGCTTCGTCGGTCGAGGACATTCCGCGGGGAATCCCGTTCCTGCTCAACCGAAACCGGTTGAATGTGGCGATCAGCCGCGCACAGTATGCGGCCGTGATCGTGCGGGCCGAGACGCTGACCGACTACCTGCCTGCCGCGCCAACCGGTCTGGTGGAACTGGGAGCATTCCTGGCCCTGACGACCCCCGACGCCCCAGCAGGGCTCGCGGGCTAAGAGCCGGGGTGCGAATGCCGCCCATTACCCGGACCGTCGTCCGGGTCTGCGCGACTCGCTGACCCCGGTCCGCTGTGCGGACCAGGCGGGTGATAGCCGTTGCGCGACTGGCCTCGAGGATCGACCGTGCCTGAACGAGGCATCCGATCGGTGCTGCCGCCATAGGTGTCGATGTCGTCGTAGAACGGTTCGTCGTGGTCGACCGGGCGGTGCTGGCCGGGCGTGAATTTCTCGATCGGGCCGAAGCGTTCTTCCTCGTCGACATGGAAACCGTTGTGAGCAAACCCGATTGGCTCATCCTCGGTCTCGGCGGACAAGTCCTCGAGCAGGCTGTGCCACGACTCAACGGGTGCGCCATGCCAGTTCTCGGCGGGCGCCGGCCGCGGGTGCTCGACGTATTTGGGCAGCGGCTCGGTAAGGTCCTCGCGCACCGGCGGACGCCGCACAGCGGTAGCGGGCCGACGGGGCGGCGCAGTTCGCGTGGGCGACAACGTGTACTCGACGTAGTCGTCGTCATCGTCGAAGCCATCCCGGTAGCCGGCGAGGCCGCTCTCGAAACCCTCTGCGGCACTGGGCCGTACCCGAACGCGGCGGGTCGGCGGGTCGCTATATTCCAAGCCATCGGCCGACGCGTCACCGTCGCGAAGTCGCGGGCCGCGCACAGGGCGGTCGGAACCGACCATGAACAACGCCGCCCCGACCCCGAACAGCGCCACGAACGCCGGCAACAACATCGACTGCGACATCGCAGTGGCGAACGGCTCCCGCAGGAATTCCGGCAGCTGCAGCGCAGCGCCCTTGCCCCCCTGCGGACCGAACCCGTCGGGGATCGGCGGCAGGTGCGAGCTGATCCGCGAGGTCATGAACGACGCCATGCCTGCGCTGCCCAGCACGGCGCCGACCTGTCGGGTCGCGTTGTACACACCGGAACTGGCGCCGGCGACCTGAGTCGGCAGATTACGCGTCGCCGTGGTCGCCAGCGGCGACCAGATGAACGCCATCCCGACACCCAGCACGAAGAACGGCAGAACCAACTCCCAGATCGGCGCCGTCGGCGTCATGGCGAACGACAGCCAGGTCACCCCGATCGCGAGCGCCGAGAACCCGAAGCCGACCAGCGGGCGCGGATGAACGCGGTCGATGATGTTGCCGACAAACGGCGCCAGACAACCGCTGGTGATCGCCATCGGCGCGGTCAGCAGTGCCGAGCGGGTGGGTGACAGTCCGCACACCGCCTGGGCATAGAACATCAACGGCAACACCATCGCAGTGACGACGAAGCTGATCACCACCACGCCGACGTTGGAAAGACTGAAGTCCCGGTCGCGGAAAATGAAGAGCGGCACCAGGGGCTCGTGGGTGTTGAGCGACTGCCAGTAGAGGAACGCCGTCATGAGCCCGATGCCGGCGACCAGCACCGCCCAGATCCACGGCGCCCAGTCGTTGGACTGGCCCTCCTGCAATCCGAAGACGATCAGGAACATGCCCACCCCGGACAAGCCCACGCCGATCAGGTCGAACCGGTGTTTGTTCGTCGGCAATTCCGGCACCAGCCAGTACGCCAGCGCCAGACCGGCGATGCCGATCGGGACGTTGACGAAGAAGATCCATGCCCAGCCGAGCGTGTCGACCAGCACGCCGCCGGCCAGCGGCCCGACCAGTGTGGCCACACCGGCAGTGGCACCCCACATGCTCATCGCCATCCCGCGGCGTTCCGCGGGGAACGTACGAGTGATCGTCGACAGTGTCTGCGGAGTCAGCAGCCCGGCGCCGATGCCCTGCACCATCCGGGCGGCGATCAGCATGCCGATCGTCCCCGACAAGCCGCACCACAGCGACGCGAGCGTGAAGACGGCCAGGCCGGCCAGGTAGAGGTTCTTCGGCCCGTACCGGTCGCCGAGTCGGCCCGCTACCAGCAGCGGAACCGCATAGGCCAGCAAGTAGGAGCTGGTTACCCAGATCACCGTGTCGTAGCCGGTGCCGAGCGAGTTCATGATGCTCGGGTTGGCGACGGCCACAATCGTCGAGTCGAGCAGGATCATGAAGAAGCCGACCATCATCGCCCACAGCGCGTGCCACGGGTTGACGTCTCCCGCGCGGCCCGCCGGGCCGCCGCCCGGTCCCCGCCAAGCAGTCGCCGTGGTCATATCCCCACCTCGTCCGTGTCGTGTCGCCCCGCGCGACCGGATCGCATCGAACTCGCAAAGCCTCGCAGCCAGGTCAGCTCGGCTTGCATCATCGCCAGCAAATAATCAAACGCCACCAGGTATCCGGCGGGCGTGACGCTGGCATCGCGAAGCGCCATGACCCCGGCAACCCGGGCCTCCAATGCCTCGACCCGGTCGTCGACCGCGTGAGCCGCGGCATCTTCACCCAGGGTAGCTATCTCGGCGAGCGCGACGGCAAACTGCGGAAACTCGTACATCGGCGTCGCGACCAGATGAGCCACCTGCTGCTGAAGCGACTCGCCGCCGGCGTCGGTGATCTCGTAGACGGCCCGCTCCGGTCGCCTGCCGTCTCTGGTGGTCGCGGCGAGCCGGATCAGTTTCTCCTCCGTCAACCGGTCGACCACGTGGTACAGCGACCCGGGCCGCACCTTCACGATGCGGTCCGCATGCCGTTCGACCAGCGTCTGGAACATCTCGTAGCCGTGCATCGGGCGGGCTCGGAGCAGCGCCAGGACTGAAATGCCCAGCGACGTGAGTTGGTAGGCCATCGCCTGTCCGTCTTGCTCGGCGGGCCGCCCTGGCGCATCGTCGGGCCGGGCATGACCCCGCGTCGTCATCGAAGGTGTCTCGACTTGTTCACGCCGGATTATTCCTAATGGAGTAGTCACAACGACGGCTGGCCCCACCTTTCCGGGCGTCGGCGCTAGCCTGGAAGCACGTCACTGCCCGCTGAGGAGCCGGGCACCCACACTTCCTGGAGGCATCCATGAGCGCCCGATGGAACCGGTCATCGTCTGATTCGTTGCCCGACACCACCGAAGGCAAGCCCAAGATGTCGGCGCGCGCGCTGGCGAGCATCGTCGAGCGCAGTGCCCGCATCCAGGGTCCCGCCGCGGCGGCGTACGTCGAACGCCTGCGTCGCGCAGACCCGGGCGCTGATCCCGCCACGATCGCCGAGAAGCTGGAGAAGCGCTATGTCGCGGCCGTGACGGCCAGCGGCGCGGCAGTGGGTTCGACGGCAGTCCTGCCGGGCCTCGGCACCATCGCCGCGTTGTCTGCAGCGGCCGGTGAGACCGCGGTGTTTCTCGAGGCCACCGCATTCTTCGCGCTGGCGACCGCAGCTGTGTACGGGGTCTCCGCCGAAAACCGGGAACGGCGCCGCGCTTTGGTGCTGTCGGTGTTGGTCGGCGACGACAGCAAGCACGCCATGGCCGAGCTGCTCGGCTCGGGCCGCACCAGCGGGGCGTGGCTGTCGGAGGGCGTGGCATCGATGCCGATGTCGTCGCTGTCGCAACTGAACTCGCGGTTGATGAAACGTGCCGTGCGGCGCTACACGCTGAAACGCAGCGCGTTGCTGTTCGGCAAGGTCCTGCCGGTCGGGATCGGTGCCGGCATCGGCGCCGTCGGCAACCGGCTCGCAGGCAAGAAGATCGTCCGCAACGCCCGTAATGCCTTCGGCAAGCCGCCCGCGCGGTGGACGGGCACCCTGCACCTGCTGCCGACCGCTTCGGACGCACCCTGAACACTGCGTAACAGCAGACCGAGCCGGTACGAAGTCACATGGCGGATCGTCGTCAAAGGGTTAGCCTTTATGGGGCGATGACTGTCGGTGTGCCGCAGCTGTCCGGCGACGATGCGGGTGGTCCCGAGGAGGAGCCGGACAATCAACGCGGGCGCGCCAGACACCGTGAGCATGTAGAGGACTAGTGGCAAGCGCGGCATAGCGCTTTTCGGACAGAGGAATCGAGGCGAGCAGCTGCTGTGAGCAGTACGAGTTCACCATTCGGCCAGAACGAGTGGCTGGTCGAGGAGATGTACCGCAAGTTCCGCGACGACCCCTCCTCGGTTGACCCGAGCTGGCATGACTTCTTGGTCGACTACAACCCCGAGCCGACCGGCGACGGTCACGCCGAAGCGAAGCCGCCCGCCCAAGCCCGCCCCGCAGCGACACCGGCTCCGGCAGCAACACCGCCGTCGGCACCCACGGCGACACTGCCGCCCGCCCAGGCGGCCCCCTCCGGCAACGGTGCGGCGAGCACGCCTGCGCCGGCTCCCGCCGCCAAGCCGTCCGGGCCACCGCCCGCCGAGGGCGACGAGAATCAGGTGTTGCGCGGCGCGGCCGCCGCGGTCGTCAAGAACATGTCGCAGTCGCTGGACCTTCCGACGGCGACCAGTGTCCGGGCCATCCCCGCCAAGCTGATGATCGACAACCGCGTCGTCGTCAACAACCAACTCAAACGCACTCGCGGCGGCAAGGTTTCGTTCACCCACCTGCTGGGCTACGCACTGGTCCAGGCCGTCAAGGTGTTCCCGAACCTGAACCGGCACTACGCCGAGATCGACGGGAAGCCCAACGCGGTCACCCCGGCGCACATCAACCTCGGTCTTGCCATCGACCTGCAGGGCAAGGACGGCAAGCGTTCCCTGGTGGTCGCGGGCATCAAGCGTTGCGAGACCATGAGTTTCGCCGAATTCGTTGCCGCCTACGAAGACATCGTCCGGCGGGCCCGCGACGGCAAGCTGACCGCCGAAGACTTTGCCGGCGTGACGATTTCACTGACCAACCCCGGCACCATCGGCACCGTGCACTCGGTGCCCCGTCTGATGGCGGGCCAGGGCGCGATCATCGGCGTGGGCGCCATGGAGTACCCAGCCGAATTGCAGGGCGCCAGCCCAGAACGCATCGCGGAACTGGGTATCGGCAAGCTGATCACGCTGACGTCGACGTACGACCACCGCATCATCCAGGGCGCCGAGTCGGGAGACTTCCTGCGCACCATCCACGAGATGCTGCTCGCCGACGACTTCTGGGACGACATCTTCCGCGAGATGGGCGTCCCGTACCTGCCGATCCGGTGGAGCACCGACAACCCGGACTCGATCGTCGACAAGAACGCCCGGGTGATGGAGTTGATCGGGGCGTACCGCAACCGCGGGCACCTGATGGCCGACATCGACCCGCTTCGGTTGGACAACACCCGATTCCGCAGCCACCCCGATCTCGAGGTGATCACCCACGGGCTGACGCTGTGGGATCTGGACCGGGTGTTCAAGGTCAACGGCTTCGCCGGTTCTGAGTACAAAAAACTGCGCGACATTCTGGGTCTGCTGCGCGACGCCTACTGTCGACACATCGGTCTGGAGTACACCCACATCCTCGACCCAGAACAACTGGAATGGCTGGAACACCGTGTCGAGACCAAGCACGTCAAACCGACGGTGGCCCAACAGAAGTACATCCTGAGCAAGCTCAACGCAGCCGAGGCGTTCGAGACCTTTCTGCAGACGAAATACGTTGGGCAGAAGCGGTTCTCGCTCGAGGGCGCCGAGAGCGTGATCCCGTTGATGGACGCCGCGATCGACCAGTGCGCCGAGTACGGGCTCGATGAGGTCGTGATCGGCATGCCGCACCGCGGCAGGCTCAACGTGCTGGCCAACATCGTCGGCAAGCCATATTCGCAGATCTTCAGCGAGTTCGAGGGCAACCTGAACCCCGCGCAGGCGCACGGCTCCGGGGACGTCAAATACCACCTCGGCGCCACCGGTGTGTACCTGCAGATGTTCGGCGACAACGACATTCAGGTGTCGTTGACTGCCAACCCGTCGCATCTGGAGGCCGTCGACCCGGTGCTGGAGGGATTGGTCCGGGCCAAGCAGGACCTGCTCGACAAGGGCGACGGTGAAGACGGCGACTCCGTGGTGCCGATGATGCTGCACGGCGACGCCGCCTTCGCCGGCCAGGGTGTGGTCGCCGAGACGCTGAACCTGGCCAACCTGCCCGGTTACCGCGTCGGCGGCACCATTCACATCATCTGCAACAACCAGATCGGCTTCACCACCGCGCCGGAATTCTCCCGATCCAGTGAGTACTGCACCGATGTCGCAAAGATGATCGGGGCGCCGATCTTTCACGTCAACGGCGACGACCCGGAAGCCTGTGTGTGGGTGGCGAAGCTGGCCGTCGACTTCCGACAGAAATTCAAGAAGGACGTCGTCATCGACATGCTGTGCTACCGCCGGCGTGGTCACAACGAGGGCGACGACCCGTCGATGACGAACCCCGCGATGTACGACGTCGTCGACGTCAAGCGCGGGGTCCGCAAGACCTACACCGAAGCGCTGATCGGCCGTGGCGACATCTCGATGAAAGAGGCCGAAGACGCGTTGCGTGACTACCAGGGCCAGCTGGAACGCGTCTTCAACGACGTCCGGGAACTCGAGAAACACGGCGTGCAGCCGAGCGCCTCGGTCGAGTCCAACCAGATGCTCGCCACCGGGCTGGACACCGCGGTCGATAAGGCGCTGCTGGCCCGCATCGGAGATGCGTTCCTGGACGTGCCCGAGGGCTTCAGCTCACACCCGCGCGTGCAGCCGGTGCTGGAGAAGCGCCGCGAGATGGCCTACGAAGGCAAGATCGACTGGGCGTTCGGCGAGTTGCTGGCGTTGGGTTCGCTTGTGGCCGAAGGCAAGATGATCCGGTTGTCCGGTCAGGACACCCGCCGCGGCACGTTCTCGCAGCGGCATTCGGTGATCATCGACCGCCACACCGGCGAAGAGTTCACCCCGTTGCAGCTGCTGACGATCGACCGCAACGGCAACCCGACCGGCGGCAAGTTCCTGGTGTTCGACTCGCCGCTGTCGGAGTATGCGGCTGTCGGCTTCGAATACGGCTACACGGTCGGCAACCCCGACGCATTGGTGTTGTGGGAGGGCCAGTTCGGCGACTTCGTCAACGGCGCCCAGTCCATCATCGACGAGTTCATCAGCTCCGGCGAGGCGAAGTGGGGGCAGCTGTCCAGCGTCGTGTTGCTGCTGCCGCACGGTCACGAAGGTCAGGGCCCCGACCACACCTCTGGTCGCATCGAACGCTTCCTGCAGTTGTGGGCCGAGGGTTCGATGACGATCGCGGTCCCGTCGACACCGGCCAATTACTTCCACCTGCTACGCCGCCACGCCCTCGACGGGGTGCAGCGACCGCTGATCGTGTTCACCCCGAAGTCGATGCTGCGCAACAAGGCTGCGGTCAGCGACATCCGGGCATTCACCGAAGACAGGTTCCACTCGGTGCTCGAGGAGCCGACCTACGCAGACGGCATCGGCGACCGCAGCAAGGCCACCAGAATGCTGCTGACGAGCGGAAAGCTCTACTGGGAGTTGGCCGCCCGGAAAGCCAAAGACAACCGCGAGGACGTCGCGATCGTCCGGATCGAACAGCTGGCACCGCTGCCGCGGACCCGGCTCAGCGAAACGCTGGACCACTATCCGAACGTCACCGAATTCTTCTGGGTGCAGGAAGAGCCGGCCAACCAGGGCGCCTGGCCCCGGTTCGGCCTGGAGCTGCCCGAGATGTTCCCCGGCAAACTGACTGGCATCAAAAGGATTTCACGCCGCGCCATGTCGGCACCGTCATCGGGTTCGTCGAAGGTGCACGCCGTCGAGCAGCAGGAGATCCTGGACGAAGCATTCCGCTGAGCCGCTAGGTGGCTCAGCGGCGGTGTGAACCGTGCCCGACTGTCGCCATCGGAGCGGTGACATCGGTTTCGGCCCGTTGTTCGCGCACGGGTTCCGGTGCGGCGGGACGCCGCCGAACGCGCGGCGGTCGGGACTGAACGTTCGTCGGCCACCAGAACCAGCGTCCCAGCATCGTCGCGATCGACGGCATCAGGAACGACCGCACCACCAGCGTGTCGAACAGCAGCCCTAGTCCGATGGTGGTGCCCACCTGGCCGACCGCCCGGTTGTCGCTGACCACCATGGAGGCCATGGTGAACGCGAACACCAGACCCGCGGCTGTCACCACCCTGCCGGTGCCGCCTATCGCACGGATGTAGCCCGTCTTCAGCCCGGCGCCCATCTCCTCTTTGAACCGGGCGACCAACAGCAGGTTGTAGTCGGATCCCACCGCCAACAGGATGATCACCGACATCACCATCACGAGCCAGTGCAGCTTGACCCCGATGACGTACTGCCAGAGCAGCACCGACATTCCGAACGAGGCGCCCAGCGACAGTGCCACCGTGCCGACGATCACCAACGCGGCGACCAGACTTCGCGTGATGATCAGCATGATGATGAAGATCATGCAGAGCGACGAGATGCCCGCGATCAGGAAGTCGTAGCTGGAGGCCTCGCGCAGGTCCTTGAAAGTTGCTGCGGTGCCTGCGATGTAGACCTTGGAGTCTTCCAGCGCCGTTCCCTTGAGCGACTCGTAGGCCGCCGTCCGGATCGCGTCGATGCGTGACATGCCTTCGCCGGTCGCGGGATCACCCTTGTGCGAGATGATGAACCGCGCCGCCTTGCCGTCCGGCGACAGGAACAGCTTCATCACCCGCTGGAAGTCGGGGTTCGAGAACACCTCGTGCGGCAGGTAGAACGAGTCGTCGGTCTTCGCCGCGTCGAAGTCCTTGCCCATCGCGGTCGCGTCACCGCTCAGCTCGTTGGCCTGATCGACCATCCCGGACATCGTGCTGTGCATGGTCAGCACCATGCTCCGCACACTCTTCATGGTCTCGATCTGCGGCGGCAGCAGCGCGATCAACTGCGGGACCACGGCGTCGACGGAATCGACGTCCTTGCTGAGTTCGGCGACCTTTTCGGCGAGCTTGTCCACCCCGTCGGTGGCGTTGTACGCGGACCGGATCGCCCAGCAGATGGGGATGTTGTAGCAGTGCTGATCCCAGTAGAAGTAGCTGCGCAGCGGCCGAAACGTGTCGTCGAAGTCGGCGATGTTGTCGCGGACCTCATTGGTGATGGCCGCCGTGTCCTTGGTGGTACCGGCGACGTGGTGGGTGGTGGCGGCGAGCTGGTTCATGATGCCGTTGAGCCGCTGCAGCGAACTGATCGTTCCGTTGAGTTGATCGGCCAGCTTCGTCATGTCATCCAGCCGGCTCTCGGCGACCTGCAAGTTCTGCAGTTGCCCGGCGTTCTGCATGCTGAGTAGGAACGGGATGGACGTGTGCTCGAGCGGCGTGCCCTGCGGCCGAGTCACGGCCTGTACCCGGGCGATTCCCTCGACCCGGAAAATCCCCTTGGCGAGTTTGTCCAGGACCAGGAAGTCGGCCGAGTTGCGCATGTCGTGATCTGACTCGACCATCAGGATCTCGGGCATCATCCGCGCCTGGGAGAAGTGCCGCTCCGCGGCGGCCATCCCGACATTGCCGGGCGTGGTCTTCGGTATGTAGTCGCGGTCGATGTAACTCACCTTGTAGCCGGGCAGTGCCAGCAGGCCGACCATGGTCACCGCGAAGGTGGCGGCGAAGATCGGCGCGGGCCAGCGCACCACTGCTGTGCCGACCCGGCGCCATCCGCGAACATCGAACTGGCGCTTGGGATCCAGCAAACCGAAACGCCCGCCGATGGTGATGACCGCGGGAATCAGGGTCAGCGCGACCGCGACCGCGACCAGCATCCCGATTGCACACGGAGCAGCCATGGTCTGGAAGACCGGCAACCGCGCGAAGCTGAGGCAGTAGGTCGCGCCCGCAATCGTCAGACCGGAGGCCAAAACCACATGTGCGACACCGCGATACGCGGTGTAGTACGCGCGCGTGCGATCTTCACCCGCATGACGCGCCTCGTGATAGCGCCCGAGGAAGAAGATCCCGTAGTCGGTGCCCGCCGCGATCGCGAGCGATACCAGCATGTTGGTGGCGAACGTCGAGAGCTTGATGACGTCGTGCAGGCTGAGGAACGCGACAATGCCTCGGGCAGCGGCTAATTCGATGCCCACCATCGTCATCAGCAGTGCGACCGTCACGACGGAGCGGTAGACGAAGAGCAGCATCACGAAGATCACCGTGACGGTGGCGACCATGATTTTTACGATTGTCTTGTCGCCGCTGCTGTTTCCGTCGGCCGCGACGGCGGCCGGACCGGTGACGTAGGCCCTGATTCCAGGCGGTGCCGGGATTCCGTCGACAATCTTGCGGACGGCCTCGACGGACAGGTTGGAACGCGTCTCGCCCTGGTTGCCGGTGAGATTCAGTTGGACGTAGACGGCCTTGCCGTCGGCGCTCTGGGCGCCGGCCGCGGTCAGCGGGTCGCTCCAGAAATCCTGGATGTGCTGAACATCCTTCGGGTCTGCCCGCAGCCCCCGAATCACCTGGTCGTAGTACTGATGGGCGTCTTTGCCGAGTGTCTTGTCGCTCTCGATGACGACCATCGCCATGCTGTCGGAATCGGATTCCTTGAACACCCGTCCGATGCGCGCCATGGCTTTGATCGACGGCGCATCCTTCGTACCCATCGAAACGGCGTGGTCGCGGGCAACCTGCTCCAGCGGGGGAACTCCGACGGTCAGCAGAACAGTGAACGCCAACCATCCGAGGATGACGGGCACCGACAGCTGACGGACCATCCTCGCCACGAATGGCCGTTCGGTCTCCTCGCTGCGCCCGTGATTATTGATCATGCGCCCTTGACCAAGCAGTGCGTGTAGGCGTTCACTTCGTTCGAGATCCTCTCGGACTTGACCTGACCGTCTACGACGATTCGGCAGCCAATGCTGTCGCTGTCGCCCTGCGCCACAACGTTGCCCACGACGGTCGTAGCGTTCGCAGTCAGCGTCATCGTCCACGGCAACCGAGCGCCGTGAACCCGTTGCGGGTCGGTGTTCACATCAAAATAGCTGATGTCCGCCACCGTGCCTACCGGACCGAAAACCTGGTAAACCACGGACTTCACGGTCGACTGCTTGGCGTCCGAAAACGTGGCGTTGGCGTATGGGCGGGGCTCGGTAGAGACTGCTTCGCGCACCCGTAACACGCTGAATGCCCCGGCGCCGAGCACCGCGACGACAACCAGCGGTATCCACACCCGCTTGAGCACTCCAGCGAACGTCATCTCCCTGCCCCGTCCCGAACGCGAGCGGCGCGTCGATACGAGCGCGACCAGTACGGCTCGAGTCAACCACGCTGTCGACCGTTAATGTTGTGATCTCCTGATGCATTATCTAAGAATCAGGCTTACCCTCTCGCAACCGCTTTAGCTGCGGTTATGCCGTCAATAACAGCCTTGAACCAATCATGTTTTCACGCCGTTAATAAACGGTCTCACGCTCATGACATTGGCGCCCTAAAGACGGTTATCCGACGCAATGAATGGTCAGCCGGCGGCCGGGCACCGACAATGGCAGAAACGCCCTTTCACGCCAACACTTTCGATCATTCCGAGTTGCTCTGGCAAACCTTTGGCGACATCGGCGACAGGCGCGGTGCCCATTCCCGGGCCGGCGAAAGCGCCGGCCGCCGGTTCTTCGCTGTACCTGGGCCTTTCGTGAAGCCGACCGATCGACGGTCGAGGGCACGTTGCACCGCGCGCAGGCGTTCATGACATACTGCCGCGATGGCCACCACGAACCGCCTGGTACGCAATCCGATTCACCGTCTCGTCATTAACCCCTTCATGTTTCGACTGATATTCACGTCGTTCGCCACCACACGGTTCGCATCGCAGACTCGCCTGCTCGGCGGCGACGACTGGCTGTTCTTCAACTACGGATATGAGGAAGACCCGGCACTGGGTATCCCGCTCGAGGCGGCGGACGAGCCCCACCGGTACTTCATCCAGCTCTATCACCGCACCGCCACCCAGACAGACCTCGGCGGCAAGAAGGTGCTCGAGTGCAGCTGCGGCCACGGCGGTGGTGCGTCGTATTTGGTGCGCACCCTGCATCCGGCGTCCTACACCGGGCTGGACCTGAACCCGGCCGGCATCGAGTTCGCCAAGAACCGGCACCACCTCGACAATCTGGACTTCGTCGAAGGCAACGCCCAGGAGTTGCCTTTCCCCGACGCGTCGTTCGACGCCCTGGTCAACGTCGAGGCCTCGCACCTCTACCCCGACTTCCCGAAGTTCCTTTCCGAGGCCCAGCGAGTGCTGCGGCCCGGTGGCCACTTCCTCTACACCGACTTCCGCCCGCGCCAGGAGGTCGCCGAATGGGAGGCCGCGCTGGCCAAGTCGCCGCTGCGGCAGCTGTCGATGTCGGTGATCGACCAGAACGTGCTGCGCGGCAACGAGAAGAACGCCCCGCGCAAACACGCCCGGATCAGCCAGCACGGAGCGGCGATCACCCGGAACTTCGCGCGGGCCGCCAGCGACATGACCGACTGGGCGTTCAACGGCGCACTGCGCGGCGGCGAGTACACCTACCGCGTGTACCACTTCGTCAAGGACTGAGTCCCCACGCGGGATGACTTAGGGTTTCGGTACTGGTAAGGGGGCGACATGGCAGCGGAGACGACCGACCCGGTGCGAATGCCGCCCACGTTGCGGTTACCCAAGATCGTCACCAGCGTGCTGTTCCTGACCTCGCTGCAGTATTCGGTCGCACCACGACTGAGCCGGCATTACGGCGGACCGTTCACAATCAACCTGCCGATCCTCGGCAAGATGGTGGTCATCCACGACCGTGACATCGTCAAAGACGTCTACAGCACCAGCTTCGATCTGATCGAGCGTTCGACGAAAGTCCTCGGCCAGGCGTTCGGGCCCGGATCGACATTCAGCCTGCTCGGCAAGGAACACCTCGAGCGCCGCAAGCTGGTGCTGCCCAACTTCCACGGCAAGAAGGTCAAGAACTACGAGCGAATCGTCGAAGACGAGGTGCTGCGCGAAACCGCGAACTGGCCGGAGGGTCAGGAGTTCGAGACGCTCGAGACGATGACCCGGCTGACGCTCAATGCGATCATGCGGGCCACCTTCGGCGAGCGCGCCGACGCGCTTGACGAGCTGAAGATCGTCATTCCGCCGTTGATCACGCTGGGCTCGCTGATGCAGCGGATGCCGCCGATCGTGCGGCGCGAATACGGTCGCTGGAGCCCCGGCAGCAAGCTGGCCGGCTACCGCAGACGTTTCGACGCAGTGATCGACGAACTCATCGCCGAGGCGCGTGCCGAATCGTCATTGGACGGCCGCACCGACATGCTCGCGCTGCTGTTGCAGGCCCGCTATGAAGATGGCCGGCCGATCTCGGACCGTCACATCGCCGACGAGCTACTGACACTGGTGGCCGCCGGCCACGAAACGACCGCATCCCAGTTGGCCTGGGCCGTCGAGCGATTGCGTCGCAACTCGGACGTGATGCGGCGCCTCACCGAGGAAGTCGACGCGGGGGGATCTGACCTGCGGCAGGCCACGATCTACGAAATCCAGCGCGTCCGGCCGACCATCGCGGCCTCAATGCGCACCACGAAGGCCAGGGTTCGCTTGGGCGAATGGGTTCTTCCCGAGGACACCGGCATCCTGGTTGATTTCCAACTCGCTCACGAGTCCGACGTCAATTACACCGACCCGGAAGCGTTCAACCCTGACCGATTCCTCGGCGGCACTCCCCCGTCGTTTCGGTGGGTTCCATTCGGCGGCGGCGTAAACCGTTGCGTTGGTGCGTCGTTCGCCAACATGGAGATGGACATCACGCTGCGTACGCTGTTTCGCGAATTCCGCTTCACGCCAACCGATGCACCTGACGAGAGCCGCAATTTCCGCGGCGTGGCGATCGCACCGGGCCGGGGTGCGCGCGCGGTGGTGTACCGGCGGACGGACGCCGAGCCGGCTGGTCGCGACTCGGTGTCGGTCGCGGACCGCAGCAGCTAACTCGAACCCTCGCCTGGCATACTTCCCGGCATGCCTACGACTAAGGAACGCGTCACCGACATCGGCTACCGCGGCTACAAGGCCTTCATGAACAAGGTCTGGTACCCATTCCTCACCCGTCGGCTCAACACCCAGGATGTCACCTTCCTCAACTACGGCTACGAGGGTGACCCGCCGCTGAACCTTCCGCTGGACGAGAACGACGCCGCCAACCGGTACTCGATCAACCTGTACAACCAGGTCGCCTCGCAGATCGACCTGGCCGGCAAGAAGGTGCTGGAGTGCAGCTGCGGCCACGGTGGTGGCGGGTCCTACATCATGCGCACGTTCAAACCTGCCGAGTACGTCGGGCTGGACTACAACCCGGACGGTGTCGCTTACTGCAACGCGCACCACAAGCTGCCCGGCCTGAGCTTCGTGCACGGCAACGCCGAAGATCTGCCGTTCCCGGACAACAGCTTTGACGCGATCGTGAATGTCGAAGCCTCGCACGCCTATCCGAACCTGGAGAAGTTCCTGTCTGAGGTCAACCGCGTGCTGAAGCCGGGCGGCAGCCTGCTCTACGCCGACTTCCGAGGCCGCCCTGAATTCCCGGTGTGGGAGGGCGCTCTTGACGCAATGCCGCTGCGTCAGGTCTCCATGCGGGTGATCAACGACGGCGTGATCCGGTCGATGGACGCCGGCGCACAGCACAAGCTGGACCTCATCAGCGCGCAGCTGCCGAAGGTGTTCCGGCCGTTCGGCCGCCACTTCGCCGGCGTGCCGGGGACCGGGATCTACAACGTCATCGACAGTCGCGGCGCGGAATACCGCATCTACCAGTTCACCAAGGACTGATCCGTGCCACTGCCGCAGACTGCACGATATCGCTCGTAGCCCAGGCATCGCGGCGTCGCTGGTCCCAGTTCGCACCAAACAACCGCACGGTGATATTTCGTGCAAACATAGCGAGGTTGCGATGACCTCGGATATTTTTGGCGGGCCACGACAAGCGTTCGACATACCGGTCAAGAGGGGGACGAGATGGCAGTGGCGACCACGGAGCCAGTGCGGTTACCGCCCAGGCTCCGCGCACCGAAGCTGCTCCAGGGCATCGGGTTCGGGCCATTCAAACATCAGATGTTCGGCGCTCTGTACAACCGATGGGGCACCCCGTTCGCCATCAATCTGCCCCTCTTGGGCCAGACGGTCGTCGTGAGCGACCCGGTTCTACTCAAGGACATCTTCAGCACCAGCTTCGATCTGATCGAACGCCCGGTCGACATTCTCAGCCTCGGCGAGATTTTCGGCCCGGGTTCGACCTTCGCCCTCAACGGCGACGAACACCTCAACAGACGCAAACTCCTGGCTCCGGCCTTTCACGGCAAGCAGCTGAAGAGTTACGAGCGCATCGTTGAAGAAGAGGTGATGCTGGAAACCGCGAACTGGTCCGAGGGCGAGGAGTTCGAGACCGAGGAACCGATGCTGCGGCTGACTCTCGGCACTATCCTGCGGGCCGTCTTCGGCGCCGAGGGCGAAGCACTCGACGAGCTTCGCGGCCTCATGCCGGTCATGGTGACGCTCGGCTCCCGCCTGGTGATGATGCCGCCCCCGGTGCGGCGTGACTACGGCCGGTGGAGCCCCGGTGGACGGTTGGCGCGCTACCGGGCACGATTCGACGCGGCCATCAACTCGCTGATCGCCGACGCGCGCAAGGACCCCAACTTCGAAGAGCGTGGCGACATGCTCGCGGTGCTGATGCGGGCCCGGTATACCAACGATGAGCCGGTCCCGGATTCGCACATCGCCGACGAGCTACTGTGCTTCCTCGGCGCCGGCCATGAGACATCCGCCTCGCAATTGACCTGGACGCTGGAACGGCTGCGCCGGCACCCAGAACTGCTGTCACGCTTGGCTGACGAAATCGATTCCGGCGGATCCGAATTGCGACACGCCACGATCTGGGAAGCCCAGCGTATCCGGCCGTGCGTCGACGGTACGGTGCGCCGCACAAAGCAACGAATCCGCTTGGGCGAGTGGGTTCTTCCGGAACACACCGCGTTGATCGTCTACAACGAACTGGCGCACAAGTCTGAAGACAATTTCACGGATGCGCTGACATTCGATCCGGACCGTTTCCTCGGCGCCAGTCCGCCCCCGTTCAAGTGGGTGCCGTTCGGCGGAGGCGTACACCGCTGCCCCGGTGCGTCGTTCGCGAACATGGAGATGGACGTTGTCCTGCGCACGCTGCTGCGGGAATTCCGTTTCGTACCAAGCGATGCGCGGGGCGAATGGCGTATCAACCGCGGTGTGGCATGGATGCCATCCCGGGGCGGACGCGCTGTCGTCTACCGGCGCAAGAGCCCCGCAGCAAGGGATACCGACCCAGTCTCGGTAGCCAACCACGACGGATGACCTCAGCAAAGTCGTTGGGGCAAAAGGCTAATACTCGACATCGACCTCACCAAAGGCCGCTAGCGAGCAGTGTGCTGTCGCACCGAGTTTGACGAAGGCACGCGCCACGACAAGCCGCCTGGCATACTTCTCCAATATGCCCGTTAGCAATAAGCCTCGCGTCAAGCCCATCGGCACGACCAAGTTCGTCAAGAAACTGGTCAGCAAGTATTGGTATCCCCTCCTCAGCCGCCGTTTCGGTGAGCAAGACGTCGTCTTTCTCAACTACGGCTATGAGACGGACCCACCGATGGGCCTGCCGCTCGACGAATCCGACGAGCCGAACCGGTACGGCATCCAGCTCTACCACGAGACCGCGACGCAGGTTGACCTCAGCGGCAAGAAGGTGCTGGAGATCAGTTGTGGTCACGGCGGCGGCGCCTCATACCTGATGCGAACGGTGCATCCCGCCGCCTACACGGGGCTGGACTTCAACGGGGAAGGCATCGCCTTCTGCCAGAAACGCCACCAGATCCCGGGCATCGATTTCGTCCAGGGCGACGCCGAGAACCTACCCTTCCCCGACGCATCCTTCGACGCGGTGCTCAATGTCGAAGCCTCGCACGCCTACCCCCATTTTCCCCGCTTCATCGCCGAAGTGGCGCGCGTGCTGCGCCCGGGAGGACATTTCCTCTACGCCGATCTGCGCGGCCATCAAGAATTTTCCGAATGGGAGACGACACTGGCCGAAGCCCCGATGCAGCAGGTTTCGCAACGCGTCATCAATCCGCAGGTTCTCCTGGCGTTGGAGAAGAATTCGAAGCGGTATCTGCAGTTGATCAACAGTCTGCCCGCAATCCTGCACCCGTTCGGCCGGCTGTTCGCGGGTGTTCCAGGCTCGCTGATCTACCGCGAACTGGAAGCGGGACGCAACTCCTACCGGATGTACAGCTTCACCAGAAATTGAGCGACGTGGGTCGCGCGCAGGCGAGGAACGTTTGCTGGGCGCGACAATCCCTGGGCGTGCGACTGCCGCGTCCCAGCTTTCACGCAAACATCTGCAGGACACGGCGACCTCGGGTATTTTGAAGAGCCGTTGCGGGGATCTTCGAGCACCGGCATCGGGAGGATACGAGATGGCAACGGCGACAACCGAACCGATTCGGCTACCGCCGCGGCTCCGGATGCCGAAGTTGGTCCAGGGCATTATCTGGCTGGCAGCAAAGCGCGAAATGTTTGCCGCGCTGTCCCGCCGGTGGGGCGGTGCGTTCACCCTCAATTTGCCCGTCATGGGCCAGACGGTCATCGTCAGCGACCCCGCCTTGTACAAGGACGTGTACAGCGCGAGCACCGATCTAATCGAGCGCCCGATTGATCTCCTCACCCTGGGCGAGCTCTTCGGTCCTGGCTCGACATTCAGCCTGGTCGGCGAGCAACACCTCGCGCGCCGCAGACTGCTGACCCCATCATTTCGCGCGAAGCGGATGGGAAGCTACGAGAACCTCGTCGAAGACGAGGTGCTGCGCGAAATCGCAAGCTGGCCAGAGGGGGAAGAGTTCGAAACGCACGAGCCGATGCTGCGCCTGACTCTCGGCGCAATCCTTCGTGCTGTTTTCGGGGCCGAGAAGGCCGCACTGGAAGAACTTCGCGTTCTGCTACCGCCCCTGGTGGCGCTCGGCTGCAAACTCATCATGGTGCCGCCGATCGTGCGGCGTGACTATGGCCGCCGGAGCCCGGGCGGACGATACGCGGAGTACCGGCGCCGGTTTGATGCCGTCATCGACTCGCTGATCGCCGATGCCCGGGCCGACCCGGCCTTTGAAGAGCGCACCGAGGTGCTCGCACTCCTGTTGCGGGCCCGCGACGAGAACGGTGAGCCGATCCCGGATCGGCATATCGCCGACGAGCTGCTGACCTTTGTTGCCGCCGGTCACGAGACGACAGCCTCACAATTGGCCTGGATACTCGAGCGCTTGCGCCGGCACCCAGAACTCCTATCGCGACTCACTGACGAAGTCGACGCGGGCGGATCCGAATTGCGGCAGGCGACGATCTTCGAAGCCCAGCGCATCCGGTCCGTGGCCGACGGCTCAGTGCGGCAGACGAATAAACGAATCCGATTGGGGCAGTGGGTTATTCCTGAGCACACCACGGTGCTCACCTATAACGAACTGGCCCATACGTCAGACGAGATTTTTCCGGATGCCGCCTCGTTTGACCCGGACCGATTCGGCAGCGTCGCCCCGAAGTCCCACGCGTGGGTTCCTTTCGGCGGGGGCGTCAACCGCTGCCCCGGCGCACCATTCGCCCACATGGAGATGGACGTCACCCTGCGCACACTGCTGCGGGAACTCCGTTTCGCGCCAACCGATGAGCCGGGCGAACGCCATCACAACGGCGGCATAGTGTGGGTGCCGGGTCGACACGCACGCGCGGTCGTTTACCGCCGGGCGACATCGGCGTCGAATGGTGCCGGCGCCGTCTCAGTCCCCGACCACGGCGATTGCCCTCAACAAGATAGTTGAGGCCGCAACTACCGCCAGCCCGCCGAACGCTCAGGCGATCGCGTAGTCCGACAGCGGGAAGGTCTCCTGCTCCTTCACGGCGCTGCGCACCGATGTCGGCCGGAACAGCGGCGCTTCGCCTTTGCCGGTGTAGTTGCGGAACCAGTAGGACCGCGAGCCCACGCAGTTGCCCAGCTCGAACGCGGAGTCCTTCATCAGGGTGGTCATCCGATCGAGGAAGCGGGCGTTGGCGTCTTCGGTGACCTCGAAAGTGCGGGCGTCGCGTCGCTGCATCTCGCCAAACAGCCGTTCCATGTGCTTCATCTGGTACTCGACGGTGTTGAACCACGACAGGCCCACCCACGCGTACGGGCTGGCCATCGACAGGAAGTTGGGGAAGCCGGGCATCGAAATGCCCTGGTAAGCCTGGAATCGGGTTTCGCGCCACCACTTTCCGAGGTTCTTGCCGTCACGTCCGATCACCTCGATCGCGGGCAGGTTGGCCTCCCAGACGTCGAATCCGGTTGCCAGAACCAGTGTGTCGATCAGGCGCTTGGTGCCGTCCCTGGCGACGATGCCATCGGGCTCGATCCGGTCGATGCCGTTGGTCTCCAGGTGCACATGGGATTTGGTGAACGCCCGGTAGAAGTCGTTGGAGATGGTAGGCCGTTTGCAGCCAAAGTCGAAGTCGGGGTCCAGCTTTCGGGATAGCTCTCGGTTGCGCACCAGCAGCAGCCGGTACAGCCGCGAGAACTGCGAGATGCCTTTGTTGAAGAGCTTGAAGTACCGGAACTTCCACATAGTGAGCACCATGGAGACTTCGAGAATGGCGTCGGTGTACCAGCGCAGCCCGCGCTGAGTCGCCGGGAAGTTGGCGAAAAGCCTTTGTACCAACGGGAAGAACTTGACGTCGAATTTCGGCAGCACCCAGATCGGGGTGCGCTGATAGACGGTGAGCTCAGCGACGTCCTTCGCCAATTCCGGAACGACCTGCACGCCGGTGGAACCGGTTCCGATGACGGCGGCGCGACGCCCGGTGGCCGAGAACTCGTCGTCCCACTGCGCGGTGTGGACGATGCGGCCGGCGAACGTCTCGATGCCGGGGATGTCGGGCACCTTCGGCTGGCACAGGAAGCCGGTCGCGGCGATCAGGTACTGGGTGCTCAGCGTCTCGCCGCCGGCCAGCGCCAGTCTCCACAGCTGGGCGTCCTCGTCCCACCGCGCGCCCTCGACGACGGTGTTGAACCGCATGAACCGTCGCACGTCATATTTCTCGGCCACGCTCACCGCGTAGCTCTTGAGTTCGGAACCCGGCGCGTACATCCGCGACCAGTAAGGGTTCGGCTCGAACCGGTAGGAGAAGGTGGGTGACGGCTGATCGACCGACAGTCCGGGATAGTGGTTGACGTGCCATGTTCCACCCAGGTCGTCTTCACGGTCGACGATGAGGATGTTCTCGTATCCCAGGCTGCTCAGCTGGATCGCCGCGCCAATTCCGCCGAAACCCGCCCCCACGATGATGACATCGAACTGCTGCTCGCCCATAAGCACTAAACGGTACCTTCTGCACACCGACGGTGAAACGAGACCGAAACCGACCGAGCAGCGCACGCTGGTTTTCGGCGCGCCCGAGGTAGGCCGAATTGTAACAATGTCCAACAGCATTGGTTTTCTTCGAGTACCGTCCCGAAGTCAGTTCGGACGTCTCGAAGGACCCACATGCTTGGCCCCAGCCGTCGTTGCCACCTCAGCCTCGCGTCGCTGATCGCTGCGGCGGGACTCATCGCGGTCCCCACCACGGCCCCGCCCGCACCCGTGGTCCAGGCTCGCGGGGTACGGCTCGCCGACTCCGCGGATTCACTCCTCGGTAACGGCACAGCACTGGTCATCGGCGGCAGCGGCATCCCCATCCCGGCGGAGCGATATGTCGAAGCCGCTGACAACTTGTATCTGGCGCCGCGCGGCTTCACCGGCACGGCGCAAGGGCTGGACACACCGGAGGGCTACTACCCCACCACCGGGGTCAACAGTCTGACTGCCGATGCGTCCGAAGCTCAGGGTTCGAAGATTCTCACCAACGCGATCCTGGGCGAGATCGGCACCGGAAAGGTAGATGCCGAGAATCCCGCCGTGGTCTTCGGCTACTCGCAGAGCTCTGCGTTTTCGTCAATGACGATGCAGCAGTTGGAAAGTCAGGGCGTGCCCAGTGACGACGTGCACTTCGTGCTGGTCGGCGATACCGCCGCGCCGGACGGCGGCATACTCGAGCGCTTCGCCCTTCCTAGCGGATTTTCGGTCCCGAGTTTCGGCTTCACATTCGGCAACCCGACGCCGGCCGACCTCTATCCGACCGACATCTACACGCTCGAGTACGACGGCTACGCGGACTTCCCGCAGTACCCGATCAATCCGATCGCCGACCTCAACGCCTTCGCCGGGATGATCTACGAGCACCTCACCTATCTGACTCTGGACCCCGATCAGATTCAGCACGCCATACCACTGGACACCGTCGGTGACACGCTCACCAACTACTACATGATTCCGGTCAACGACCTACCGCTGCTGGATCCGCTACGGCTGATTCCTGTTGTCGGCAACCCGCTGGCCGACCTCCTGCAACCCGATATGAAGGTGCTGGTCGATCTCGGTTACGGCAGCCTCACCGACGGGTGGAGTCAGGGCCCGGCGAACGTACCGACCCCGTTCGGGCTGCTGCCGGGCGACATCAGTGTCCACGATGTCGCATCCGCGCTGGTCAAGGGCGCGGGGGAAGGCATTCAGACCGCCGTCGCCGACTTGAAGAATCCGGATGACTACCACCTCACGCCGCTGCTGGAGAATCCGACATTGGCTGCACTGGTGGATGCCGCATATACGTCCGGCCTGGTAGACACCCTGCAACCGACTTCTCAAGAGCTCACCCAGGCGCTCTTGGGCGGCACGTTCCCGCTGTCCGACGTCACCTTCGCGTCGCCGCCTATCGACATCATCAACGACCTCACCAGCACTTTGTCGGCTGATTACGCGACGCTGCTGCCGATCGCCGACACCGTCAGCGCCCTGACGACCTCACTCCCCGAGTTCGACGCCACGGTCTTCCTGGATCAGCTCGAGGCCGGCAACCTGCTCGCAGCGATCGGCGATCCGATCGCTGCCGATGTCGCACTGGTTCCGTTCGCGCTTTTCCTGGGTTTGAGCCCGATCGGCGACGCCGTGGAGGGAACCCTGCTCAACATCGCGCATCTGATCCCGTAGCCTTAAGAACCGAACGGTCGACCTCCGGTCAGAGTATGTGTACTGTCATACCGGAATTGGCTGTTCGAGGGGCACAACCAGCGCTGATTCTAAAAACCGAGGCACAGAGATAGTCACCAGAATGAGGCCGTTCCGTTCCAGGTCTTAGACTCTTGCCAGGTAAGTTTTAGGCCAACTGTGCCCGCGAAGTGCATGTGCAGAAAACCGCATGCTGTACTGAGCCGGAGGGAGGGCCTCGGTTTGCCGAACACACTGAGCTTTCCACTCTTCGTGCTGGGTGTCGTTCTCTCGGTGTGCTCGCTGCTCCTGTTCGTCGCGTATCGCACAGTCAAGCGGCTGAAGCGCAACATGGACGTCAGCGCCGACACCGACTACGCGGCGACCCTCGCAACCCTCTCCGAAGCATCGGTGCGGCACTTCAATCCCTACACCGATATCGACTGGGAAGCGCCGGTGTTCACGGTCACCGAGAACGACCCCCGCTGGGTGTTGTCGACATCGGACCCGCTGGGCAGTCATCCCTGGTACCAATCCCAACCGCTGGACAAGCAGGTTGCGATCGGTATGTGGCGTCAGGCCAACATGGCCAAGGTCGGCACGCAGTTCGAGGGCATTCTGGTCCGAGGCCTGCTGCACTACGCCTTCTGGGTTCCGAACGGCTCGCCCGAATATCGCTACTGCGTGCACGAATCCATCGAAGAATGCAGCCACAGCTTGATGTTCCAGGAAATCGTCAACCGCATCGGCGCTGACGTTCCGGGCATGCCGCGCTGGCTTCGCGTGCTGTCGATTGTCGTGCCGTTCTATGCCGGCCCGATGCCGAACGCGTTCTTCTTCGGGGTCCTGGCCGGCGAAGTGCCCTTCGACTACCTGCAGACAAATCTGTTGCGCGAGCCTGCGCCCCGGTCGGTGCACCCGCTCATGGAGGATCTCATCGCGATTCACGTCGCCGAAGAGGCCCGCCACATCTCGTTCGCTCACGAAAACCTGCACCGGCGTGTTCCGCGCCTGACTTGGTTCTCCCGATTCTGGTTGTCGCTGTATGCGCCGGTGGTCATGCGGATGCTGGGTCAGGCGATGATCGTTCCGCAACGCCGCTTCTGCCGGCAGTTCGACATACCGCGATCGGTCCGCAGGGAGTTGTATTCCGGCGCACCGGACTCGCGCCAGCTGCTGCGCGACATGTTCGGCGATATCCGGATGCTCTGTGACGAACTGGGGTTGATGAACCCCGCCGCTCTGTTGATGTGGCGTATTTGCAGAATCAGCGGTCCGGCGTCGCGCTATCGCAGTGAGCCACAACGCGCTCACATGCCAAGCCCGGCGAACGTAGCCTAAAACTCCTGCTGCACAACACATTAGGTGATCGTGTGATCACCTTTCGTTGGTATGTCAGCAAATTCGACAATCGACGAACGGTCTCATCGACTGACTTCGCGCGGAAACAGGCATGCCACAACAAGGACTGGAATGCTATGCGATACTTCCCCCATGGTTCGTAGCCCTTCATTGGACAACGTCGGCGCAAGTCTCGTCTACCGCATCGGTTCGACTGCGACGTACAAGAAGCTTTTCCGGTACTGGTACCCGCTGATGACGAAGCGGCTGCACAACCAGGACGACGTCCAGTTCTTGAACTGGGGCTACGAGGAGGACCCGCCACTGGGCCTCCCCCTCGACCCGGCCGACGAGCCCAACCGGTACAGCATTCAGCTCTACCACCAGTGCGCGACCCAGGACGGCGTCGACATCGCCGGCAAGAAGGTGCTGGAGTGCAGCTCCGGCCACGGCGGTGGCGCCTCTTACCTGTCCCGCACGCTGAAGCCGGCCAGCTACACCGGTCTCGACTTCAACGCCGCCGGAGTCAAGTTCTGCAACGAGCGGCACAACGTGCCGGGGCTGAGCTTCGTGCACGGCGACGCCGAGAACCTGCCGTTCCCGGACGAGTCCTTCGACGCAGTGGTCAACGTCGAGGCCTCGCACATCTACCCGCACTTCGACCGCTTCCTCAGCGAGGTCCGTCGGGTGCTGCGCCCGGGCGGACACTTCCTGCACGTCGACTTCCGCAACCGCGACAACTTCGGCAACTGGGAGTCGGATCTGGCGAACTCGGGCCTGCGTCAGGTGTCGTCGCGGGTCATCAACGACGAGGTGCTGCGCGGCCTCAAGCAGAACTCGGGCCGTTCGAACGAGATCATCAACACCCGCCTGCCGGCCTTCCTGCGGAAGTTCGGCCGCGAGTTCGCCGTGGTCGACGGTTCGTGGTTCTACAACGACCTCGAGCGTGGCGAAATCGACTACCGCGCATACCATCTCACCAAGGACTGACGTACTTCCACGCTTGCGTCGGTAAGTCTTCACGAGAGGGTCTATCCGCATGACGCTGGCTCGCAGGCTGCGGTTTCGCGCCAGCCTGATGAAGGTCGGTGTCGACGGGGGACTCGGGGTGGCGCGCGACAAGGTCACCTCGTACGGCTACTCGTTGACCGGCCGGAAAACCGCGCCCCACACCGACTTCGACCCGTTCTCGGCCGAAGCCATGCACGACCCGAATCCGGGTTACCAGTCATTGCTGACCGGCGGCGACGTCCCAAACGTCTGGTACAACCGCAAGCGCAGCATCTGGATCATCGCCGGATACGACGATGTGCGAAAAGCGTTGCGCGACAACGAAGAGCTGTCGTCAGCCCAGAGCCAGTCCCGCTTCCGGGTCTACCTGCCGTCAATGAACGCGGCTGACCCGCCGGCCCACACCAGGCTGCGCAAGTTCGTCTCCCGGGCCTTCACCGCGCGGGCGATGGCGGCCTGGCAGACAAACATCAACGAGGTTGCCGACGAACTCGTCGACAACGTGATCGCCCAGGGCCACGCCGAGGCGGTCACCCAACTCGCCAAGCCGCTCCCGACCCGGCTGATTGCGCGAATGCTGGGCATCCCGGTGCAGGACCAACCGCAGTTCGTGGCGTGGTCGGACGACATGGTCGCGGGCGCCTTCGCGCCGTTGACACCGCACGGCATGCGGCTCTCCGCGCGCTCCGGCAGCGCCACCGCGGCGATGCGACGCAGCCTCGACCCGCTGATCGCGCAGCGACGGCTCACCCCCGGCGACGACCTGATCTCGATGATGACGCCGGCCGACCGCGACGACGTGCTCACCGACGACGAGATTTTCTGGAGCGCCGCGATGTTGATCGGCGCCGGCAGTGAGACGACGACGAACATGTTGTCCGGGTTGCTGTTGACTCTCGCGCAGCAGCCCGAGCTGTACGCGCGCCTGCGCGCCCACCCGGAGCTGATCCCCGCGGCGGTCGAGGAGCAGTTGCGGATGGGCTCACCGGTGCAAGGCTTTTACCGCACCGCGACGTGTGATTACCCCGTTGGGGCACAGACGATTCCGGCGGGCGCGCGGGTGCTGCTGCTGTTCGCGGCTGCCAACCGGGATCCGCGCAAGTACGCCGATCCGGACACCTTCGACTTGGACCGCAATCCGACCGACCACCTCGCATTCGGTGGCGGTGTGCACTATTGCCTCGGGGTACCGCTGACCCGGTTGGAGGGCGCCCGGGTGTTCTCGCAGTTGTTGCCGCGGGTCGAGGCGATTCGCCTCAACGGCGCTTACCGCTACCTGGGGAACCCAACCATGCGCGGGCTGGAACACCTTCCGCTGGAACTGATTCCGGCCGCAGGGGCCTGATCCGCGAGTCGTTACAGCCCGCGACTCCTCAGCCACGAGTCGATGCGGTCGGCGACCATGGTCCAACCCGGTTCGAGCATCATGTTGTGTCCCATGCCGGCAAAGAACTCCGCCTTGGTCCCGTAAGCACGTGCGGTGGCGAGGATTTCGTCGCGGGTGTGCGCACCGTCCTGGTCGGCGCCGAGCACCAGGATCGGTGACGTCACCCGCTTGGGTCGGGGCAGGCGCAGCAGCAGGCAATCGATCCCGATTCGCGAGCTGTCCTCTTGAAGTCGCGCGGCGTATTTGCGGACGTCATCCTCGGGCGTCGCTGCACTGAAAAATCTCTGCCGAGCCAACTCAGGCGTACCGATGTAGGGCAACGCTCTACCGGTTAATGACATCTTTGCGAAATGCCACGGATGGGTTCTGATCCAGCGCAACGCAGACCCGAGATTCCCTTGCGGCGGCATCGATGTCAGCAGTACCCCGGCGGGGGCTGCGTGTGACTCTAAGTACTTCTGGACTATGAGGCCTCCCATGGAGTGCCCAACGAGCACCGGAGGTATCGGCAACGCGCCAGCGACACTGCTGACGTCCTCGACGTAATCGGATACCGACAAGATCCGCAACGGCTTGTCGGTCGGACTGTTGCCGTGACCGCGAAAGCTCAGTGCCACAGCACGATAGCCTCTGTCGGCAAAGAAGCTGAGGAAATTCTCATCCCAGCACCACGCGCCATGCCAGGCCCCGTGGACGAACAACAACGGAACCGGATGCGACTCGCTGACGTCACCCCGATCGATAACTTCCAGTACGGTGGTCACAGCTTTTCATGCACTATCAATGGAATCCAAAACGTTTCAGCTCCTAGGGTATTCGACTTACCCGCTTGTGACATGCCGGTGCTCATATGTTCATATGAAAACTGCTGCGTTTCGACCAAGGCCGCACTCCGATGAGTATATTGATGCACGCCGGGGTGGGTTGATTCGAGGGGGCATTCATGCAAGCGGCTGTTGGTCGTGCTGTCGCGTCAAGCTCGGCACTCATGTTGGCGGGCTTGGTCGCGGTCGCTTCGCTTCCGCCGCGCGCACCTGAGCCTCGTATCGTCAGCATGCCGACACGTCTGGTCGACGCCGAAGATTCGATCATGAACGTCCCGGTGAATCTTTTCTACGACCTGATGAACGTTCCGGCCAACGAGCTCAATGCCCTCCAAGAGTTGGGGAATGCACTTATCTACGGGGGACCCTGGCTCGACGCGAGCGCAACGAACCTGTGGGGTATCGACGTCGCCGACCCCCCGAAGGTAGACGCGCTCATCAACCTCTTGCTACCGTTCCCAGCCCTGTCTGAGTCATTGGGCCAGCAGATCGCCGGCTTCTACGAAGCTGAGTTGCCGACGAATCCCGACTGTGCGACGTTCTTCTGCCTGGGCGTCTTCGAAGTCTTGGACAATTGGTTCAAGGTTCCGTTGTCGGAGCTGCTGTCCGGTTATTACTTCGATCCCTCCGCACCGGGTTCCGTGGATCCCGGCGGCGCAGTTGACGGGGCGTTCGGCTTTCCGGGCACCATCGACGGAGATTTGTATCCCTGGGCCGGAACGACTTTCACGCTGAACCCGTTCGAGCCGTTCACCAACCTCTGGGACAGCTTGATCGCGGCACCCTCCTCCGACCCTATCGAGCCGCTGCCCAACATCGTCCAGGTCTTCACCACCCTTGCGGAAGGGATTTACACGGCGGTGGACCCCTTTGCCTCGGGCGCCGACGCCGCTTCCGCGGCCGCTGTCGACCTGTCGGCGGAATCGAGCGGTCTGCTATCGAGCCTGGACGTTGGCGATCTGGCAAACCTCGGTGGCCTCGGGACTGAGATAAGCGCGATGCTGCCCGATCATCTGGCTTCACTTCTGACCGGCATTCTCTGACGTCGGCTCCGACCTCGGGGTCGCACAGCGACCCGCCGCCGACCTTGTCGCAGACCGAGGCACAATATAGCCGTGACGAAAAGCGTTCATCGATGAAAACCGAACCTGTAGCGCTGATCACTGGCGCGACGAGCGGCATCGGCGAAGCCACCGCGCACCGGCTGCACGATCGTGGCTACCTGGTGTTCGCAACTGGCCGCAACCCGGACGCGCTGAAAGCCCTGCGCGCGAAGGGTTTACAGGCCCGCACTCTCGACGTCACTAATGAGGGCGCGGTGTCTCAGGTCGTTTCGGAGATCCAGTCCGAGCACGGTGGGGTGGATGTGCTGGTCAACAGCGCCGGATACCCGCTCCCCCGGCCGCTCGAACAGGTGACGCTGGACGAGTTGCGCGCATTATTCGAGACCAATGTCGTTGCGACGCTGCATTTGTCGCAAGCGGTGCTGCCCGGTATGCGGGCCCGCAAGGCGGGAAAGATCATCACGATCGGTAGCACCGGGGGACGATTCACCAGTCCGGGCGCCGGCGCGTACCACACGGTGAAGTACGCGGTTGAGGCTCTGTCAATGTCGCTGGGTGCCGAGGTCGCGCAATTCGGCGTGAAGGTGGTGTTGATCGACCCCACCGGGGTCCGAACGCCGTTCGTCACCTCACAGTTCGAGACCGTGCACTCCTATCCTGACGACGATCCCTACGGCGCGTTCAAGATTCGCTACTCGGAGACCACCCGCAAGCTGGCTACGACACCGGGTGCGACCGTCGACGCCGACACCGTGGCCCGCACTGTGGTGCGGGTGATCAAGGCGAAGAACCCGAAACCCCGCTACATCGTCGGGGCGTCCGGCAAAGCCTCCGTGCTGGCTCGGGCGCTACTGAGCGACCGCATGTGGGACCGCGTCATGTCGACGGGGCTCAAGGGCTAGCTCAGAACGCGCTGAGGATCGACTGCGGCACAAGGGTTCCGAGATCCGTGGCGAACTGCGTGCCGAGTTCGCTGAGGATCTGGCTCAATACATCCGAGCCTGTACCGGCGCCCACGTTCGCCAGCATCGTGCTCAGATCCGCGGTCAGCCCGGTCGGATCGGTTGCACTTGCGCGCTGAATGCCTTGTCGCGCAATTTAACTCAGGACCCAAAAACAATCGGACCCCCAGCCGTGAGCTGGGGGTCCGACTGTTGATCGGCTGAACTTAGAACAGGTTCGGGAACCAGGTGGCCAGGTCCGCAGAGAACTGACCGGCCATGTCGGCGAACAAGCCGCCCGTGGCACCCGTGGCATCCGCACCCGCTGTGGTGGCCATGCCCGCCAGCAGCGTGGCCAACTCGGCGTGCATGCTGGCCAACATGCCGCCCGAGTCCACGGCTGTGGAGGCCGCCGGGTCCGGAGCGGTTGACACGCCGCCGTCGAACAGCTTGGTCAGCCAGTCGCCGAAGGTGTTGGTACCACCATCGATCTGCATGCCGTTAAGCGGGTCGGGGGTGCTGACCGGATCGGCCAGGAACGCCCAATCCGGGCCGTTGATGCTGCCCCAGGGGTTTTCGAACAGCTTTATTAGGTCGCTGCCGACGTTGTAGAAGTCCTCTCCGCCGTACGCCGTGTTGAGGTTGCCTGTCGCGTCGAGGAGCGGCTCGACTGTGCCCGGCTCGACTGTGGCCGACCCCGGGTCGATGTAGGTGGTGGAACCGGCCGTTGCATAGGCCTCGTAATCGGGATCGGTGTAGATCCCCATGTTGGTCAGCAGTTGCGGCAGCTCGGGATTGATCTTGTACAAGAGCTCGTCGACGTCTGTCAACTCGGTCGGGGTGAGGTTGTACTCGCCGGTCTGCAGCAGAGCGACGGAGGCATCGATGTCTGGCTGCGTCGGCTCGTTGACCAAGGCGGGGTTCATCTTGAAGTCGGTCACCCATTGCGACAGCGTGGTGTTGGACGGGTCCAGCTTGGAGATGTCCGCGACCAGCTGTGCCGGCGTGGTGACGTTCTCGCACAGGGCCGGGCAGGCCGGGCTGCCTTCGGTGAACGGGTCGAAGTCGATGATCGATCCGGCGAAGATGTTCTCAAAGGTGTGGGCGATGCCCTCAATCGTGGGCACCTCGATGCCGGTGCCAGCGATGCCGCCGGTCACAGGCTGCGTCAGGCTGTCGTAGAAGGTCACGAACGGCTGAAGCAGGTTCAGCTTGAAGTCCGTGCCATTCCACGGCACGGTGTCGCCAACGCCGGTGCCGCCCTCGAACGGGTTGCCGGTATCGCCGTAACCCGTGAGTCCGAGGTCGCCCTCCCCACTCACCGAACCGCTGGGGTCAGTGGAACTGAAGGTGTAGCCATGGAGCAGGTCCGAGATCGACACCTGGTAAAAGTTGGAGAACAGCGTGTTGTCAGTGTTCCCGGTGAGGGTCTCGAAGAAGCCGATGTCGCGGTCGAACGCGGTGCTGCCGGTGATGACCTCGGGCGGGGTCATCGGGAAGCAGGTCTCCGCGTCACAGCCCGAGCTAAAAGGAAGCTCGGCCGCCAACAATCCATCGAACTCGTAGTTCAAACCGGGCTCGTACACGCCGGCGGAGTTGGTGAACCCCTGGGTGAACGCTTCGAACGGCAGGAAGTTGTCAATCAGCCCGATGTGGGTGGGGTCACCGGGATCGATGCCCCACAGGTTCGTGGAGCTGGGTACCCACCAGGTCCCGGTGAACAGGAACGAGTCCCCCACGCTGGCCAGACCGCCGCTCTCGAGCTCGCTGTAGGGGATGTTCGCGATGTCGTCGAACAGGTTGAGCGGGATGTTCAGCAGGCTTTCTCCGGAGTCAACCAGCGTGACGTCCATGCTCCGCACTGGCGGCTTGGCCGGAATACCCTGAACGGACGGCGGAGCCTGACGCGCCATGACAGGCATGGCAACAACGGTGCTGACCGCGGCAATCGCGGCAGCGGCCAGAGCGTATGAACGCGAAGTAGCCTGCACGGCTCCCCCTCTTCGGTGTTCGGTTACCTCAACAGCAACTGAACTTACACTAAGAAATTCTAAGTTGTTACGAAAAGTGAATAAATGGCGTCGGGCCGTTTAACTGACCCAATCGGCGTGATCTCTATTGTCCAATATCTTGGACGAGAGACCCAGAAAAGCGTCCGTGGTTGCCGGTCAAAAAATCGCAGGTTCGCTTCGAAAATCCTGGTAAGACCGCTTAAAACATGCTGAGAGCCGAGGTCGCCATGTCGGGGACGAAGGCGGCCGTCAGGTCTTCGATCAGATTGGCCCACTCGGTTGACAACGACGCCGCGTCAAAGCCGTCGAATAGCGCTGCCCAGTCCACTGAGAATCCACCCGGATCGAACGCGCTCCACAAATCGCTCAGGTTCTCCGAGAATTCGACGGACATCGCGCTCAGGTCCCCCAGCCAGGCCGTGTCGACCGCCGCGGCCGGGTCAACGAGATCGCCGACTTCGGGCGCACCTGTGTCGATGCCGAACAACTGCAGAATGTCGGGCCAGACCAGTGCCGGGTTCCAGCCGCCGTAGACCGGGTCGAACCCGCCGGCGGGGTCGTTCACGTAGTCCAGGTAGCCCGGGTCGGTGAGGAAGCCGGCGTTGACGGCCAGTGCGGGCAGCGCGGGGTTGACGTCGTCCAGCCAATCAATGGCCGAGTCGAGTTGTTCGGGAGTCAGGTTGAACATCCCAGTCTGCAGCAGCGCGATGGCGGCGTAGACCTGATCGGGCGTCGCGTTGTTGTCGGGGAACGCACCCGTCCCGTCGTACGCGTCCAGCCACGCCTGGATCATCGGATTCGAGTCGTTCGGGTCGAGCATGTCGACCAGCGAGCGGGTGGTCAGGTATTCCGGGATGTTGTCGCACAGCGCCGGGCATGCCGGGCTACCAGCGACGTAGGGGTTGAAGGCCACGATCAGCGACGCGGCGATCGACTGCAACGACTGACCGAAGCCCTCGAGGGTCGGCAGTTGGATGCCGGTCCCGGCGATGCCATCGGTGGCCGGGTCGTCGAGCAGGTGCTCCCAGTAATTCTGGAACGGCTGGAACAGGTTCAGCGTGAAGGTGGTGTCGTTCCACGGCATCGCATCGCCTTCGCCGGTCGCGCCGATAAAGGGGTTGGTGCCGTCACCGAAGCCGAACGCGGGGTCGTTGTACGCCGGACCGCTGGGGCTGTAGGCATCGTCGAATTGGTGGCCGTTGATCAGGTCAGAGATCGGCACCCGCAACCAGTTCTGGAACAGCCCGAAGTTCTCGCCGCTGCCGTGGCCGGTGAGCGCGTTGATGAAGCCGATGGCCCGGTCCCACGAGGTGCTGCCGGTGATGACGTCCGGTGGCGTCATCGGGAAGCAGGTTTCGGCGTCACAAGAGCCGCTCACCGGCAGCTCAGCGGCCATCAGGCCGGCAATCTGATACTGCAGACCACCGACCCCTTCGTTCAGCGCCGGGAACGGCGCGAACATGTTGGTGATCAGCGCGACCTTCGTCGGGTCGCCGGTGTCGACGCCCCACAGGTTCGTCGAACTCGGCACCCACCAGTTGCCGCCCAGGAAGTTCGATCCCGCAACCGAATTGAACGCCTCGACCTCGTTGAACGGGATGTTCATGATGTCGTAGAACAGGTTGACCGGAACATTGAGCAAGGACTCGTCGACGAGCCGGGTTTCGATGCTGCGCAGCGGGAGCGTCAGTGTCCTCTGTGCGATCGGAGTGACGACGACGAGACTCGCCGTCGCGAGAACTGCACCCGCCATGGCATATGGACGTGCGGCAATGTGCATGGCAGTCACCCCTTTTCGGCCGACGAAGCTTTAGCGATCCTGAAACTAAACTCAGAAACCCTTAGCTCGCGCCCCTCAGGGGTGGACTCTTGCGAACCTCATATTTACTTGTGCGTCTAATAACCTGTCGTCAATTACCCACTGTGACAGGCGGAATCGATGTCACCGATCAAGTGCGGACGGGCCGAAACACCCAAAACCATTGCACCAGTTGTCGATAACGGATCAGCCCTACTCAGAACAAGCTTGACAACATGCTCGTGAGATCCGGGGCCAGGTCCGCCGTCGCCGCACCGCCGCCGAATAGCGCCAGGAGGTCAGGCAATATCAACTGGGGATCCAAGCCGCCGTACTCCGCTAACGGCGGGTCCGCCAACACCCCGGGGGACACGGCCAGGTATCCGGGGTCGGTCAAGAATCCGGCATTGATGACGAGGTTCGGCAGCTCGGGATTGATCGCGGTCAGCGAGTCGATGATGCTGGTCTCTTCCGCCGGCGTGAACGTGAACAGCCCGGTATCCAGTAGACCCACGGTGTAATCGATGTCCGTCTGGGTCGGGACGTTTGCATATCCGCCGGCGACGGCGGCCAGCCACTCGTTGATGATCGGATTACCACCCGGCGTCAGCGCATTGATGTCTTGCACGATCGGCAGGGTGATGCCGAGCGGGCCCGTCGAACCGAATGCTTCGCAGGCCCCCGGGCAGACAGGGCTCCCCGGCTCGAACGGATTGAAGGTCACGACAAACGCCGCGGCGTCGGCTTGCAGCGCCTGGAAGACGTCGGTCAGGGTGAACGACTCGATGCCGGTACCGAACAGCCCGTCGGTCGACGGCGTCTCCAGCAAACTGTTGTAGAAGTTTTCGAAAGGCTGCAGGAGGTCGAACGTGTAGGTGTGGCCGGCCCAAGGCACCGTCGTGGCATCCGGGTCGAACACCCCTGTCGTCGGGTCGTACGCGGGTGCGCCGGTCGCCGGGTCGACGGTGCCGCCGAGGAAGAAGTTGGGGTCGCCGTTGTCGAAACCGAACCCGGAATAGACCGGTCCGCTGTCGATGCTGCCGGGGGCGTCCGGGCTGAAGGTGTATCCGCTCAACAGACTGTCCGGGCCGGTGATGGGAACCGAGAAGAAGTCGCGAAACAGCCCGAAATTGGGGCTGACCAGTGCTTCGGCAAAGCCGATGTCCCGGTCGATCCCGGTAATGCCGGTGATGACGTCTGGCGGGACGATGGGGTAGCAAGTCAGGACGGCGCAGCCGAGATTTGTCGGCAGCTCGGACGCCAGCAGACCGCTGATTTGGTAGTCCAGGCCGCCGTTTCCGTCGATGAGCGCCGGGAACGGCGCGATCAATGAGTCGATCGCCGCGACGTGTGTCGGATCGCCGGGGTCGACACCGAACAGGTTGGCGGCGCCGACGACAAAAATGTTGTCGTTGAAAAACAACGAGTCTGCGGCGGTGTCCAGGCCCTGGACCTCGTTGGCCGGGATGTTGACGATGTCATCGAACAGGTTGATCGGAATGTTGAGCACCGAGTCCGCATCGACGAGACGCGTCTCGATGGCGCGCTCGGGAGGATCGGACTGCCGCGGCGCAACCGCTGCGACGGTGATGGCACCCGCCGCCGCGACTATCGCTCCTACCAGGACATATGGACGTGACGTGGCCTGCATGACGATCCCCCCGAATCTCTGTGAGCCCCACTGGCGAAATCCTGAGAGGATCTTCGACAGCTATTCGGCACAGAGCTGCAGTTGGATCGGGCGCGAAGCCGACCAGTTTCGACTAGGTGCCGAGCCAGGCGCGATTGCCGTACGCGTCGAGATGAACCACCTGGTCAACCGGTACACGCGTGGTCGGTCCGTAGCGCCCGCGCGGCCAGCCAAGTGCCACAACGCAACACGGCGTCACCGAGCGGGGAAGTCCGAGGATCTTGCGTGCACGCGATACGCCCCACAGCGGCAAGGTGATCAGCGATGCGCCCAAACCCATTGCACGCGCGGCTAATAGCAGGTTCTGCACGCTGGGATAGATCGATCCCCAATAGCCGGACACCGCGGCATGTGGCATCAGCGAATACGGCGCGCGGCCGTCACGGACTGTCAACCGAAGGCAGGCCACCACTAGGACCGGGATCTCGGTGAAATGGTCGACCTGCCACTGCGCCGCTCGGATGACCTTGGCCAGCGACTCGTCGTTGTCGCCCGCGCTACTGAGTAGGCCGCCGTAGGAGAACTTCCAGCCTTTGCGATAGCGGCCGGCGAGCTTCTTGATGACGCTGCGGTCCTTGACGACGATGAATTCCCAGTTCTGGCCGTTGGCACCGGTCGGTGCGTGCAGCGCCAGCTCGATGCACTTCAACACCACGGCATCGTCGACCGGATCGGCATGGACGCGCCGTACCGCCCGCTGAGTCAGCATCGCTTCCGCCAGCGGCATGCTCAGGCCGGCAAGCGCATCGGGTGTGCTGGGCGCTACCTGAAATGCGTCGGCGTACGGAGAGTCGTCGGTCATGCGTTCTCGGTGACCCACCTCGCGGTGAAGTCTTGGACATCCGGTATGCCCTGGGCGAATTCGCGCGCAATGAAGCTCTCGACCGTCCCGCCGACCAGCGGCACTTTGAATTCCACGGTCCCGTTCAACGTCAGCAGTGAACCGGCCTCGGTGGGAGCGACAGACGCGGCGGCGGAACCGGAGCCCGGTGCGCCGGATACTGCGACGCTGATCTCTCCCCGCAGTTCATCGCCCGAAGGCGTCCACGTCTCGGTGTGCCGGACCTTGATATCGCGGCGATAGAACTTCGAGACGATCCCGGGCAGCAGGTCGCGGCCGAGGTCCTGGCTGGTGGTGACCCGCACCGTCCGGTCGTCGTCGACCTTGACGGATTCCAGCGTGGAGTGACCATTCTGGTTCGCGATCCGGGCGAGCCAATAGTCCTCGGAGCTGAACGCGGCGTACACCTCGTCAACACTGGCGGAGGAGTCAACGGCGACGTCGAATGACCTTGGCATCTAGATCGTTTCCTGACCTGGCGCCGCCGAACTCTTGGACAGCAATCGATCCGCCAAGCGGGACGCGAAAGTCCGCGCCTGGTCCAACTGTTCAGGCTGAACGTTTGTCGGCGGAAGCTTGATACCCAGGGATTTCTTGCGGTACTCCCCCGTGCCGAGATAGCTGGTCAGCGCCAGCATCGAGCGGAGGTTGTCGCCCGGATAGGTGAAGTGGATTTCGTCGACGTAGCGGCCACCCTGCGCCTCGACGAGCTCACGCACCCCTTCGAGGTTTTCCCGCCAAAACGTGCGGCATACCACGAAAACTGCAAATGGCTTGCCGGACAACAGCTTATGCGCCTCATCAGACTTGAGGAAGGAGCGCAGCGGCATGCTGACATTGTCCCACCAGGTCGGCGAACCGATGAGGATCAAGTCGTAGTCGCCGTCGCGCACGGTGTCCGGGGTTTGGATCTCGCCGGTCTCGTTGCGTTTCTGGGCGTTCAGCACACTGAGCATGTCGGGCCACACCCGGCGCATCGGGAATCGGGAGAACTTCTCGGAGTATTTCGGGTCGGTGAATTTGATCTCGGCGGTCTGCACGTCGCAGCCGCGGCCGCGAAAGACCTCACCCGCGGTATCGAGCACTTTCTGCGACTGCCCGGTGTAGCTGTAGTACAGCAGCAGCACCCGCGGCGGGCGTCCGTCGCTGCCGGCGTTGGTCGTATCCGTCATGGCACCTCCATCGTCAAATGTCACACACTAAGCTTTGGCGTCGTGACCCCGAAAGTATCCGTCGACCTCAGCGGTCCCTCGCAGACAATGCTGACCACGCTGTACTGCAAGGCACTCGACGCCGATTGGGACCGGCCCATCTTGGGCGACACCTTCGCCCGGGACGCGGTGGCCCGCATCGACTACGACTGGAGTGCCCTGAAGGTCACCGACCGCTGGACGCCGTTGGTCACGGTACGGACGGCCCAGTTCGATGTCTGGGCGGGCGAGTTTCTGGCCGCTCATCCCGAGGCCACGGTCATCCACCTGGGCTGCGGGTTGGACAGCCGGGTGTTCCGACTGAATCCCGGGCCCGGCGTGCAGTGGTACGACGTCGATTATCCGGCGGTCATCTCGCTGCGCGAGAAGGTTTTTCCGAGCCGGCCGAACTACCACCTGGTGGCCACGCCGGCGACCGATCCGTCGTGGCTCGACGAGATTCCGGCCGACCGTCCGACATTGCTGCTGGCCGAGGGCATCAGCATGTACCTGAGCGAAGACGACGGCATCGCGTTGCTGCAGCACGTCGTCGACCGATTCAAGACCGGCGAAATCCAGATCGACTACTACAGCCGCCTCGTCGTCCGGTCGCAGCAAGACGCACCGCCTGCAGCGGCAGTCCGGATCCACGTTGTACTGGGCCGTCAACAACGCATCCGACGTCGTGGACAAACTGTCCGGGGTGCGCGTGGTTGACGCCGTAACCTTCTTCGACGCAAGCACTTTCGGCCGGGCGTCCGGCGTGTTCCGGTTGATGCGGCAGCTGGTCCGTCCGTTGCCGCCGCTGCGCCGGACCTTCCAATACCACCGTTACGCCTTCGGTCCCGTCAACTGACACCGCTCGCGGCGTGCTGCTCGGCGACGGCCACCAGTTGCGCTTCGATCGCCGCGACTGACTTCTCCGGCTCCGGCCCGTGCGAGTTGTATTCGATGTTGAGCTGGTCGGCATAGATCTGGGTGAAGTAGATCTCGATTCCGGCGCTCACGGCGAAGTACAGCTCTCCGTGCGTGGCGGTCACCTCCACACCCGGTGGCGTACGGACCGGAGGCACCAAACCGTTGTCGGACAGTAGAACCACATCGGGCATACCCGGTGCGTTGCCGACGTACTGCGGGCTGAAGTGCAACCGGGACTGCTGGATGACGCCTTCGTCCAGGTCCGACTTGAACGTCGCGGCGATATCACGCGCCAGGTCGACAACCGTTGTCTTCTGGTTGATTTCGGCCAGATACGTGCCCAGACCCACGGGATTGGTGCATCCGGTCGCTGAGACCGGCGGGTTGAGGAAGTACCGCAGGTCGACGGTGTAGATGAACGGGACCGGGATGTTCAGCTTGCCCCGGATATCCCACTCGCCGATCAGGATCGCAGCGGACAGCAGCGAGTGCAGACCGATCTTTTCCGTGCGGCAGAGATCGACGAGGGCGTGCGTGTGCGCCTCGCTGAGCCGAGCCGACACCATCGGAACCCGAACGGGCTCAGAGGGTATCACGCCGGTGTCGGCGCGGCGCGACGGCGGCAGGTCATAGGCGAACAGCGCCGGCATGAACCGCTCGATGCCTGAGCGCGGTCCCTTCTGGATGCCGCGATCGGCGAGCACGGTCTCGATCGACTCGGGCGCGGCCTGAGCGGTGATCGGACCGGTCTTCCCTTTGCCGACCAGATCGGTGTAGAAGGACAGCAGTTCCTCGATCAGGCCGTACATGTGGTGGCCGTCGGCGAGCGCGTGATGCACATACAGCGTCGGATGCGCCTGCCCGTCGCGGACGGTCACCCGCAGGTGAACCAGCGCCTCACCCTGGTCGAAATGCGGTGCGGGCCCTTCATCGTCGGGGCCGTCGACCTCGATGATCTCGATACCCGAGTGCATCAGGTCGTCGGAGACCAACTCGTGCCGACCGTCCTCACCCCGTTCGAGGCGCGCGATCAGCACCGGGTGCGCCTCGAGCAACGTGTCGAAGGCATCCGACAACGCATCGATGTCGATCGGGCCGTCCATTTGCGCGGCGAGACCCACGAAGTTGTGCGTCTCGGCGAGCATCTCCTCGCTCAGCGCCAACTTGCGGATGACCGACGATGGAAACACGTTCCGCCTTTCTTACGACAAGTCGACGAGTTCGAGTTCGTCGCTGCCGGAGTCCATTTCGTCTTCGGCGAGCGCTTCCCGGATCAGCTCCAGCAACGTCGCCGAGAACCCGCCGGCCAGCGACTGCACGGTGGCCGGGTCGACCCGGCGGCTGTCGTACCACCAATCGAGGTGCAGCACACCCGCGGTACGGAAGACCCGCAACTCGATTCCGTGGCCGAGGCCCGGGATCGCCTCGCGCACCGGCAGCGCGGTGTCGGAGTCGAAGCGGACCGCGAGATCGTCACCCAGCGGCGGCAGATCGGGGATCGTGCCGATGTAGGAGAAGAAGATGTCGGCCGGAGCCGCCGCGCCGAGTGTGCGGGCGGTGGGCGCGTACAGGTAGCGCAATAACCCGTAGCCGATTCCGTAGTGCGGCACGTCGTTCAGCGTGGTGTGCACGTCCTCGAGCGACTGCTTGGCGCCGCTGTCCTTGGCGCAGGCAAGCGCGATCGGATAGACCGTGTTGAACCAGCCGACGGTACGACGCAGGTCGACGTCGGGCTTGAGCACCGAGCGGCCCTCGCCGCTGAGGTCGACCGCGACGGTCCCCTCGCCGACCGCGCCGGCGATCGTGCGACCCAACGCGGCCAACAGCATCTCGTCGATCGGTACCCGCAGTCGTCGTCGGGCATCGTCGATCTCGGTGGTCTCCGCGACGCTGAGCGACGACGCGGTCCGGGCGAGATCGGCGACACCCGGTGCCTCAGCGGCCGGCTCGCCCACCACTTTCAGGGTCGACGCTGCCGCGGTCTGCAGCCAGTAGTCCCGGCTCTCCACGACCGCCGGGTGGACGGCCAACGCCGCGCAACGCTGCGACCACTCGCTCCACGGCACCGTCACCGGCTGCAGCACAATCTCTTCGCCGGCCAACTGTTGTCCGAACGCGGTGAAGATGTCCGTCAGTAGGACGTCGCGCGATGCGTTGTCGGTCACGATCGCCCGCACGCTGATCGCGAGGTAGCACGGACCACCCGGCACCCCTCGGACGTACGTCGCGATGAGCGGGTTGGACGGGTCCTGTTGGCGCACAACGTCAATCAGGGTCGACAGCAGCTGATCGCGCTCCTGCGGCGTACCCGGCTTGATGTCCTCTGGGAGCGAGCGGGTGGCCAAATCGGCGAACTCGACTGACTCACCGATCACCTGTTCCCAGGCGCCGGCGCGTTCGACGAGGCGCAGCCGCAGCGCCTCGTGGTGGTTGCTCAGCGCGGTCAGCACCGCGCAGATGTCGTCGACCTTGACGTCGGGTCGAAGCTGCAGAATCAGCGGAACACGCCACTGTTCGTGCTCACGCAACCCGTGCTCGAGAAAGTACGAGATGTTCGGCGGCACTGGCGGATGCGTGACGTCACCCGGCGACTGGCGGGCCAGGCCGCCGGACGCGTACCGGGCCGTCAGCGCCTTGGCCAATGCGGCCACCGTCTGGTTCTCATAGAGATCCTGTGGGGTGAGGTCCAGACCTTCGTTGGAGGCGGTCATCGCGACGCTGATCGCGACCAGCGAATCACCGCCCAGCTCAAAGAAGTTCGCGTTACGTTCGACCGACGGCAGGCCCAGGCACTGACCCCAGATGCGTTGCAGCGTCGCTTCCATCGGCGACTTGCCGCTCTTGGCGGCCTGCGCAGCGTCGGCACCGCCGGTCGCGGCGGCGGCTCCGTTGGTCGTCGCCGCATCGCCCGTCCACGTGGTCTGGCGGTGCTCGATCCAATGCCGTTGCCGCTCAAAGGGGTAGCCGGGCAGTGTGAGAAGAGTGCCGGACTGCCCGCCGCGCAGCGGTGACCAGTCGACGTCGACGCCGGCCGCCCAGAGTTGGCCGAGCGCCAACAGGAAAGCGTCGCGGTCGTCGCGGTTCTGGGCGTGGTGACGCATCAGCCGAACAGCGTGGTGCCCGCCGGACCACTTCGGGTGCCGGGTCGCTGACGCGGTAAGCGTGCCGCCCGGTCCGACCTCGACCAGGATGCGGCGCGGTTCGCCGAGCAGCACGTCGATCTCGTCGGAGAACCGGACCGTGGAGCGGACCTGCCGCGCCCAGGTCGACGGGTTGGCGGCCTCGCTGGCTGCCAGCCAGGTGCCAGTCACGTTGGACAGCAATGGAATCTGCGGATCGCGCAGCGTCTGGCGGGCCAGGAAGCCGGTGAACTCCGGGATCATCGAGTCCATCAGTCGCGAGTGGAACGCGTGCGACGTGCGGACGCGGCGTGCGACGACGCCCTTGTCCTTGAGCCGGTCGCTGAATTCCTTGATGCTCTCTTCGGTCCCGGCGACCACGCAGCCGCCCGGTTCGTTGATTGCGGCGATGTCGACGTCACCCGTCAGGTGTTCGGTGAGGGCGTCGGGGCTCAACGCCACCGCGACCATCACGCCACGCGGCGCGGCATGCATCAACCGGGCGCGCATCGAGACCACCTTGATGGCCGTGTCGATGTCGAAGACGCCGGCGATGGTGCCCGCGACGTATTCGCCGATGCTGTGCCCGACCATCGCCGTCGGGTGCACGCCGTAGCTCTCGATGAGCTTCGCCAGTGCATATTCGACGGTGAACAGCGCGGGCTGGGTGCGGTCGGTGCGCTCGAGGTTGCGGGCGTTGCCTTCGAAGATCTCGGCACGCAGGTCTACACCGAGTTCCTCGCCGAAGCCTGCGGCGCACTGATCGAAGTGCTCGGCGAACACCGGCTCGGCGTCGTAGAGACCGCGAGCCATGCCGACGTGCTGGGCGCCCTGCCCGGGGAACAGGAAGACGACCTGGTCTGAATTATCGGTATTGCCAGTGAATTCGCCGATGAAGACGTTGTCGTTCTCCGGAGTTTCCAGCACAGTCCGCGCGTGCTGCTCGTCGTTGACGACCGCGGCCATCCGGATCTTCTCTTTGCGGCGACGGCCGAGGGTGTAGGCGACGTCGGGCAGGCTCAGCGCGTCGTCACCGGAGATCTCGGCGGCCAGCGCGGAGCGTGACTGCTGCAGCGCTTCGGGGCTTCGCGCCGACATCAGCAGTACCTGTGGGCCGGACACCGGTCGTGACGCCGCGACGGCGGGCGCTTCTTCGATCACCACGTGCGCGTTGGTGCCACCGACACCGAACGAGCTGACCCCTGCTCGCAGCACACCGTCCCATTCCCAGGGGCCATATTCGCTGCGGACTTTGAAAGGTCCACGGTCGAGGTGCAATTCGGGGTTCGGGCTGGTGTAGTGCAACGTTGCCGGAATGGCCCGGTGCTTGAGGCACAGGATCGCTTTGATCAGGCTGGCGATACCGGCGGCGGATTCCAGGTGGCCGATGTTGGATTTGACCGAGCCGACGTAGCACGGGCCGGAGCGGGTTTCCTCGGATACCTCGAAAGCCTGTCGCAGTCCTTCGATTTCGATCGGGTCGCCCAGCGGTGTGCCGGTGCCGTGCGTTTCGATGTAGCTGATCTCCGACGAGTCGACTTCGGCGATCGCGTGTGCTTCGGCGATCACGTCGGCCTGACCGGCCGCGGTCGGGGCGGCGTAGGTCATCTTCGTCGAGCCGTCGTTGTTCAATGCGGAGCCGCGGATCACCGCGTGGATCCGGTCGCCGTCGTCGACGGCGTCCTGTAGCGCCTTGAGCATCACCACCCCGACACCGCTGCCGAAGATCGTACCGTCCGAGCGGGCGTCGAACGGCCGGCAGTGACCGGTCGGCGACACCATCGAGCCTGGGGCGTACCAATATCCGACGTGATGCGGGATGCGCAGCGACGCACCGCCGGCCAGCGCCAGCTCGCATTCGCCGTTCAGGATGCTCTGGCAGGCCAGGTGTACCGCGACCAGCGCCGAGGAGCACGCGGTCTGCACCGACAGCGCGGGCCCGCGCAGGTTCAGCGCGTAGGCCACCTTGGTGGCCAGGTAGTCCTTGTCGTTCTGCATCGACAGGTTGACCATGTCGAACGTAATACCCTGTCCCATAACCACATTGGGGTCATAGTTGGACATGATGTTGTGCAGCAGGTATCCGCTGGTAGTGCTGGTCGCGTAGACGCCGACGGTGCCCTCGATCTCGGCAGGGTCGTAGCCGGCGTCCTCGATCGCGTGGAACGCGGTCTGCAAAAACAGCCGGTGCTGCGGATCGGTCGAACGCGCCACCTGCGGGGTGAAGCGGAAGAAGTCGGCGTCGAATTCGTCGATACCGTCCATCAACGCGGCGCGCCGCACGTAGCCGGAATTGGCCAGGGCCTTCTCCGGAATGCCCTCGGCCAGCAGGTCGTCCTCGGAAAGCGTGACGATGGATTCCTCGCCACGGACCAGGTTGTCCCAGAATGCCGACAGCGTGTTGGCGCCGGGCAACCTGGCGGCCATGCCGACAACCGCAATTGCGTTGGTCGGCAGTTCGCTGTTGCTGGTCACGCTCGGTCTCCTACCTTTCGCCTCGCGGCGGCACGCTGCCGGGCTGCGGCACGCTGCTTGGCTCGATCACGAACTCCGCCTGCGCTTTCGACCTTCTCCGCTTCTTCCAGGCCGAGCTGGCGGATGAGATCGGTGGTCAATGCGGCCAGTGAGGCACCCTGCAGCAGCAGAGCCACCGGCGGCTCGACACCGAAGTCGCCGCGGACTGTGTTCCGAATACGCACGGCCATGAGCGAATCCATGCCCAGCTCGGTCAGCGGCTGATCGGCGTCGATCGTGCTGTCTTTCGGGTAACCCATGATGGCCAGGATGCGGGTGGCCAGCCGGCCGACGATGACCCGGTTGGCCTCGGCGGCATTCAGCTCGCGCAACGCGTCCGGACCGGCCCAGTCGTCGTCCTCGCTGTCGATGTCGAGTTCCTCGGCCAACTTGGCGAAGAAGCCGAGTTGTTGGATCTCTGGGAACGCGGCCGCTGCCCGGTCCAGCCGTAGCCGCGCCACCCCGATGTTGACGGGTCGGCTGGCCAGGATGGCTTCCAGCGCCTCGATACCCTCCGCCGGCGAAATGGGGTCCAACGCGCTGAATGTCAACGCGCGGGCCACACCGATGTCGGACCACTGGCCCCAGTTGATGGTCGTGGCAGGCAGTCCCGACGCCCGTCGCCAGTCGACCAGGCCGTCCAGCCAGGCGCTGGCGGCGGCGTACGCGCCCTGCCCGGGCGCGCCCAGTAGCGACGACGTCGAGGAGAAGCCGAGCCACCAGTCGAGTTCTTTGCCGACCGTCGCGACATGCAGTCGCAGTGCGCCAACGGCTTTCGGAGCCCACACCCGCTCCAGGCTGCCCTGGCTGAGACCCGCGACAATCTGGTCGTCGAGCACGACGGCGCTGTGCATCAGGCCGCGCAGCGTCAGCCCGGTTTCCTCGGCCGCCGTCACCAACTTCTCGGCGACGCCGGATTCGGCGATATCGCCGAGTACGACCGCGATGTCGGCCCGCTCCCGCAGTTCGTCGACCACCGCCTGCACTTCGTCGGACGGCGTGGACCGGCCGTTGAGCACCACGCGCCCGGCTCCCTTGTCGACCAGCCAGCGGGCCATCGCCAGACCGAGCCCGCGCAGACCACCGGTGATGATGTAGGACCCGTCCGGCCGAACGGCCCTGTCGGCCTTAGCAGTACTCAGCGTCGCGCGGGAAAGCCGCTTAGCGTAACGGTTTCCGTCACGCCAGGCGATCACGTCGTCACCAGCCAACCCGAATTCGGTACCCAGCGACGACACGTCATCGCCGGCGAGGTCCACCAAGGTGGTGCGTAGGTCGGGGTGCTCGTAGGCCAGCACCCGGATCAGACCGGTCAGCGCGCTGATCGACGGGTCGCCGGAATCGCCGTCGTTGACGGCCAGTCCGTCGCGGGACACCACCCACAGCCGCGGCGGCTTGCCGTGCCAGCCGGTCAGGATCGTGCGAACGGTCGACGCAAGTCCCCACGTCAGGTCACGGCCGCGGCCCGCAGCGTCACCGTTCTCGGAGCCGTCGAACGACTGCTTGCCTGCGAAGATGACCACGCCGACCGGCGGCAGGTCCGCGTCTCCCGCGGCTTGCGAGAACGCTTCCAGGACAGCGGATTCGCGTGCCAGGTCGGCGCTGACCATCCGTCGGGTCGGTGAACCGAACGCGGCGGTGAACGCCTGTGCGACCGACTCGGACTCGGCGCCGTCGGTCAGCACCAGCCAGCTGCCGTCGGCCGGCTGGGCCGCTGCGTCGACCGTGCTGGGCACCCATTCGGTGTCGAAGATCTTCTGCTCTAACGGCATTGGCACGGTGCGCCGCTGCACGCGTTGCAGGTAGATACCGCTGATCTCGGCAGTGGGCTTACCCGTCTCGTCGCTGATCAGCACGCGCCCGTTGATGCCGGCCCCGTCTGTGTTCACCAGCTCGGCGCGGCATCGGGCGCGACGCCCGACCTCGCCGAACACCCGGATCTTCTCGAAGGACACCGGCAGATAGGTCGCTTCGTCGGCGTCGGCCAGCGACTCACTCGACAGCGCGGCAGCAAGGCCCTGCAGCGCCGCGTCGAGCAGCACCGGGTGGATGCGGTATCCGCGGTGGCCGGTTGCCTCGTCGGGCAGCACGATCTCGGTTTCCGAGGTGCCGTTAGGCCTGCGCACGATGCGGGTCAGCGCGGCGAACGCCTGTCCGTGGTGCAGGCCGGTGGCGCGCAGCGCGGAATACAGATCGGCGGGCGAGAGCACCGTACCGGGTTCCGAGTTCACAGGCGGAACCGTCGGTGCTTCCGATTGCCCCACTTCGACTTTCGCGACGGCGTGACGGATCCAGGCGCCGGTGGCCGAGCGGGAATGGATCTCGACGCGGATCTCGTCGCCGTCCTTCTCGCCGCGGGTCAGCTGCGTGGTGAGCTGAGTCGACTCGGCCAGCGGCAGCATCTGCTCGACCTCGACCCCGACGGACACTGACTGCGCCGGCAGGCCGAGAGCCTCGCAGGCTGCCGCCAAGGCGATCTCGCCGAAGCCGGTGCCGGGCATGACCGGCTGCCCGTGCACCTTGTGGTCGAGCATGTACGGAACGAGGTCGGTCCCGACGTCGGCGGTGAAGACGTGGTCGCGGCCCGACGGCAACTCGACGTGGGTGCCCAGCAGCGGATGCGCGCTGGCCGGCTGCCGGTTGGTCGCGGTCGGTGCCGCCCAATAACGGACGTGCTGCCATGGCGTTGGCGGCAGGTCGGCAATTCGCTTGACGCCGTTGGTCGCCGCCGCCGCGGACGGCGGCCGCACGGTGGCCAGTTGGGTATGGAACGCCAGCGTCTCCGGGTTGTCCCGGGTCAGCGTCGCCGCGACCTGGACGCCGCCGCGCGGGCGAGCCGATTCCAGCGTGCCGGTGATCGCGTGGCTGAGCAGCGGGTGCGGGCTGACTTCGACGAAGATGGAGTGCTTTTCCGCAGCGCTGGCGACAGCCTGGCTGAACCGCACCGGGTTGCGCAGGTTCACCACCCAGTAGTCGGCATCAAAACTGGGCGCCTGCGCGCCACCCTGGTGTCCGACCGTGCTGATCAACGGAATCCTCGGCGTCTGCGGCTTCAGATCGGCCAGCGCCGTGCGCAATTCGTCGAGGATCGGGTCAACGGTCGGATGGTGCGACGCCACATCCACTTCCACGCGGCGGGCGAGCTTGCCGCGACCATCGACGACCGCGACGGCCGCGTCCACCTGGTCGGGCGGACCGGCGATCACCGTCTGCTGCGGCGCGGCATAGACCGCGACCGTGATGTCGGGGTACTCCCCGACCAGCTTCTCGGCTTCGTCGGCACCGAGTTCCAGCAGCGCCATCGCCCCCTGGCCGGACAGCCGCTTCATCAACTTCGACCGTGTCGCAATGACTTTCAGGCCATCAGCAGGACTCAACGCCCCAGACACCACGGCCGCCGTCACCTCACCCATCGAGTGACCGATCACCGCATCCGGCTCCACGCCGTAGGAGCGCCACAGCGCGGTCAGCGCCAACTGCATACCGACCAGCACCGGCTGAATACGGTCGATGCCGACCACCGGCTCACCAGACAGCAACGTCTCGCGCAGCGAGAACCCAACCTGGGCAACGAAATCCGGCTCCAGCTCAGCCACCGCCGCAGCGAACGCCGGCTCATCGGCCAACAACTGCCGACCCATACCGGCCCACTGCGAACCCTGACCCGAATACAGGAACACCGTGCCCGAGCCACGCTTGGCGGCGCGTGGGCCGACCACACCCGGTGTCGGCTGACCGACGGCCAGAGCGCGCAGTCCGGCAATGGCCTCGCCGCGGTCACGCGCGGACACGGTGGCGAATTTGCTGCTGCGACTGCGGTAGAGGTTGACGGTGTGCGCGATGTCGGCCAGCGGCACCGCGGCGCCGTCGCCGTCCATCCATTCGGCCAAGGCCTTCGCCCAGGACGCGATGCGCTGCTCGGTCTTGCCCGCGATAGTCAATGTGGTTACCGGAGCGGCAGTTTCGGATTCCGGCAGCGGCGCGGGCTCAGGACCCTGCTCGATGACGACGTGGGCGTTGGTCCCGCCGATGCCGAACGACGAGATCGCGGCCCGGCGCGGGCCTTCTTCCGCGGGCCACGGCCGGAGCTCGGTGGGGACGAACAACCGAGTCGACTTGTGGTCGATCGCCGGATTCCATTTTTCGAAGTTGCGATTCGGTGGAATCTGGGAGCGTTGCACCGACAGCGCGGCCTTGATGAACCCGGCGACACCGGCCGCGGCCTCGAGGTGGCCGAAGTTGGATTTGACTGCGCCCAAGGCACAGTCGCCGTCACCCTTGCCGTATTGGTCGGCCAGCGCTTCGAATTCGATCGGGTCGCCCAGCCCGGTGCCGGTGCCGTGCGCCTCGATGTAGTTCACCGAGCCCGCGGCCACGTCGCCGCTGCGCAGAGCGCTCTTGATGACGTCTTGCTGCGCAATGGTGTTGGGCGCGGTCAGCCCGTTGGAGCGGCCGTCCTGGTTGACCGCGGAGCCGCGGACCACGGCCAGCACACGGTCGCCGTCGCGGACGGCGTCGGTGAGGCGCTTCAGCACCACGACACCGCAGCCTTCGCCGCGGACGAAGCCGTCGGCACGCGAGTCGAAGGAGTAGCACCGGCCGTTCGGGGACAGCATTCCCCACTTGGCCATGGCGATTTGAGTTTCCGGGCGCAGGATCAAACTGACCCCGCCCGCGAGGGCGAGGTCGCTTTCCCGCAACCGCAGGCTTTGACAGGCCAGGTGGATCGTCACCAGCGACGACGAACACGCGGAGTCGATGGCCACCGCCGGGCCGCGCAACCCCAAGGTGTAGGCGATACGTCCGACGGCCACCGCGTGGGCATTACCGGTCGCGGAGTAGGCGTCGATGGCATCCGGGTTGGCAGCCGAAATCGTCTGGTACTCCCCGTAATACACGCCCATCATCACTGCGGCACGTACCCCGGACAGGTCCTCTGACGCGATCCCGGCGTGCTCGATGGCTTCGTAGGCCACTTCGAGCATGAGGCGCTGCTGGGGGTCCATCGCTTCGGCTTCGCGCGGCGAGATCCCGAAGAAGTCGGCGTCGAAGCCGGCGACGTCGGATAGGAATCCACCCCACTTCGACGACATCCGGCCCGGCGCGAACTGGTCCGGGTCGTAGAACTCGTCGGCGTTCCAACGGTCGGCGGGGATTTCGCTGATCCCGTCGCCGCCGTTGGCCAGGAACTTCCAGTAGCCCTCCGGGCCGTTCGCCCCACCGGGGAAACGGCACCCGATGCCGACGACGGCGATCGGCTCCGCAGAAGCAACCCGCCTCGCCTTGTCGAACTGCTGGATCAGCGCGTCCCGCTTCTCGCCGGGCATCGCCGAAATTCGGTCGTAGATCGTCCCCATCAGAAGATTCCGCTCTCACTGCCTGCCGAAGCCGACTCGACGCTGTCGAACAATTCATCCAACACACTGCCCGCCGACTCGGACGCCAGATCGTCTGCGTCCTCCTCCGGCACCTCGGGGGGTGCAAGCAGGCCCGTCACATACGTCGCCAGTGACGCAATGGTCGGATGGTTGAACAACATATTCGCCGAAAGGTCGATTCCGACAAGCTTCTGAGTTTCTTTCAGGACCGTCATCGCCATCATCGAGTCCAGGCCCAGTTCAGGGAACGGCGCGTCGAGGTTGACCGCCGACGGCGACATCCGTAGTTCACGGGCCAGGATGGCGCGCAACCTGGTCTGCAGCTCGTCGAGGCGCTCCTCGCTGGACAGCGTCGACCAGTCCGGTGCCGCGGCCGCCTCCTCGGGGCCACCGGCGGGACGCTGCTCGACGGCGGTGGCACCGGACACGGCATCGAATTCGGAAACCAGTTCAGCGAAGTAGTCCAGTTGACGGAATTCCGGGTTCGCCGCGACCGCGCGGTCCAGCCGCAGCCGTCCGACGCCCACCCGCTTGATCGGGCCGCCGACCAGCGTCTGCAGCGCTTCGGTGCCCTCGTCGGGGGTGATCGGGTCCAGCACGCTGTAGGTCAGCGACTTGCTCATGCCGACGCCGGACCACTGGCCCCAGTTGATCGCGGTAGCCGGCAGTCCCGACGCGCGGCGCCATGACACCAGGGCGTCGAGCCACGCGTTGCCGGTCGCATAGGCCAGCTGGCCGGGCAGACCGAGCAGGGTCGCCATCGACGAGAAGCCCACCCACCAGTCCAGTTCGCGGGTCACGGTCACGGCGTTCAGCCGTAGTGCGCCGGCGACCTTGGGTGCCCAGACCCGTTCCAGGCCGTCGCGGGTCAACGCGGCGACCAAGCCGTCGCCGGTCACACCGGCTCCGTGCACGAGCCCGCGCAGCGGGTGTCCGGTCTGCTCGGCGGCCTCGACCAGTTTCTCGGCGACACCTGGTGTGGCGATGTCGCCTGCGACGAAAACGATTTCGGTGCCGCCGGCGAGCGTGTCGAGGTCGGCGCGCTGTGCGTCGGACGGCTCGCTGCGGCCGTTGAGCACGATGCGTCCCGCCCCGCGCTCGACCAGCCAGCGGGTGACGACCGTGCCCAGACCGCCGAGGCCGCCGGTGACGATGTAGGAGCCGTCGGCGCGGACGACCGCCTCCTCGTGACCGCCGTCCAGCGTCGCGCGCACCATGCGTTCGACGTAGCGGTCGTCAGCGCGCACCGCGACCACGTCATCGTTTGCTGCCGAGGACAATTCGGCGGTCAAGGCCGCAATTGCGTCGGCTGGGTCGCCGAGGTCGAGCAGCGTGACGTCGAGATCCGGTTCGCCGGCCAGCACGCGAGCGGCTTCGCCGGGGAACCGCCAGTTGCGGATCAGGCCTTTGAGCGCGCCGACGGCCGGATCGCCCGGTTCGTCGTCGCGGACCGACAGCCCGTTGCGGGTGACCACCCACAGCCGTCGCGACGCGCCCTTCCATCCGTCTACCGCGGCGTGCGCCACGGCGGTGATGTCGACGACGAGATCCTGCGCCCGGTGCAACGCGGTGTCGGTGTCGTCGACGCCAAACGGATGCGTGTCGAGCAGCACGATGATGCCGGCCGGCGTGTCACCCGCGGTCTCCGTGAAGATGTCGCCGACCTCACCGGAGAGCTTGGCAGTGACGACTTTCCTTGTCGCCGAAGCGAATCCGGTCGCGATCTGCTCGGCCAACGCCGCGCTGTCGGATTCGGCGAACACCAGCCAGGTGCCGTCGGGCACCGCGGCGCCGGCCGGTGCCGGGCTGGCGACCCATTCGGCATCGAAGATCTTCTGGCCCAGGTCCATCGGCAGCGAGCTGAGGTCCACCGGCCGCAACTCAATTCCGGTCAATTCCGCAATGGAGATTCCGGTTTCGTCGGTGAGGACGAGGTTGCCTCGGTAGCCGCCTTGCTCCTCGGCCACGTCGGTATCGCAGTGCACCCGGTCCCCGATCGCACCGAACACCCGGATCGTCTCGATCGACACGGGCTGAAACGCTGTGTCGCCATCGGCGTCGGCGGGCACCGCGGCGGCCAGTTGCGCCAGCGCGGCGTCCAGCAACACCGGGTGGATGCGGTACTCGGGGTGGTGGGCTACCTCGTCGGGCAGCACGATCGCGGTGCCCCGCGCGACTTCGCGCTGACTGGTCGGCGCGGCCGGCTGCGCCGTCGCGATGTCGGCGACGGCGTGGCGCGACCAGCTGCCGTTGGCCGAACGGGCATGAATCTCAACGCGATTCAGGCCACCCTCCTGCGAGAGCTGGGTGGTGACGCGGGTCTGCGCGTCCAGGGCCAACGGCTTTTCGATCGCGAGCGCGTTGACCTGGAGTTCGCCGACGGGCACGCCGAGGCCCTGCGAGCCGGCCGCCAACGCGGTCTCGGCGAAGACGGCCGCCGCAAGTACGGCTCGGCTGTCGATGTCGGTCTGCCACACGTGTTCGTGGCCGGACGGCATCTCGACGTGCACACCCAGCAAGGGGTGGACGTCGATCGACTGCCGGCTGCCGGGCTTCTTCTCCACCCAGTAGCTGGCATGCAGCCACGGTGACGCGGGGATGTCGACACGTCGACGGCCCTCGGCCAACGGCCCGGTCACACCGAGGGTGGCGAGTTGCTCATGGACGGAAAGGGTTTCGTCGTCGCCACGCTTCATCGCCGACGTGACGGCGAAGCGGTCTCGCGACCCCACCGAGGCCAATGTCTCGCCGATGCCGTGCGTGAGCAGCGGGTGGGGGCTCATCTCGACGAAGGTGGCGTGGGTTTCGGCGGCGGTTGCGACGGCCTGGCTGAACCGCACCGGGTTGCGCAGGTTCACCACCCAGTAGTCCGCGTCGAAGCTGGGCGCCTGCGCGCCGCCCTGGTGTCCGACCGTGCTGATCAGCTTGATCCGCGGCGCGGTCGGCTTCAGATCGGCCAGCGCAGCGCGCAATTCGTCGAGGATCGGGTCAACGGTCGGATGGTGCGAGGCCACGTCGACCTCGACCTGGCGCGCCAGCAGACCCTGCGCGTCGACCGCCGCGATGGCCGCCTCGATCTGGTCGGGCGGGCCGGCGATGACCGTCTGCTGCGGTGCGGCATAGACCGCGACCGTGACGTCGGGGTATCCGCCGACGAATCTCTCGGCCTCGTCGGCACCGAGTTCCAGCAGCGCCATCGCCCCCTGGCCGGACAGCCGCTTCATCAACTTCGACCGTGTCGCAATGACTTTCAGGCCATCAGCAGGACTCAACGCCCCAGACACCACGGCCGCGGTCACCTCACCCATCGAGTGACCGATCACCGCATCCGGCTCCACGCCGTAGGAGCGCCACAGCGCGGTCAGCGCCAACTGCATACCGACCAGCACCGGCTGAATACAGTCGATGCCGACCACCGGCTCACCAGACAGCAACGTCTCGCGCAGCGAGAACCCAACCTGGGCAACGAAATCCGGCTCCAGCTCAGCCACCGCCGCAGCGAACGCCGGCTCATCGGCCAACAACTGCCGACCCATACCGGCCCACTGCGAACCCTGACCCGAATACAGGAACACCGTGCCGGAGCCGTGCGGCTTCTCACGCGGTTCGACGACGCCGGTCGCGGGCTCGCCGGCGGCCACCGCACGCAGACCCGCGACGGCCTCGGCCCGGTCACGCGCAGCGACGGCAGCGAAGCTGCGGTACCGCCCGCGGTAGTTGTTGACGGTGTGGGCGATGTCGGCCAGCGGCACCGCGGCGCCGTCGCCGTCCATCCAGTCGGCCAGCATGGCGGCGAACGGCGCGATGCGCGCCGCGGTCTTCCCGGACACCACCAACGTGCTGACGGCCGGTTCTGGTTGCGCTGCAACAGTTTCTAGCGCGGGAGCTTGCTCGATCACGATGTGAGCGTTGGTACCGCTGACCCCGAACGACGAGACTCCGGCCCGGCGCGGACGGTCGACATCCGGCCAGTCCATGCCGTCGGCGGCGATGGTGAACTTCGAGGCTCCCGCGCCTGCGTTCGGCGTCAGCGCGGTGAAGTGCAGATGCGGCGGAATGTAGCCGTTGTTGATGCTGAGCACCGTCTTGATGAACCCGGCGATACCGGCCGAGTTCTCCAGGTGCCCCATGTTGGTCTTGACCGAGCCCAGTACCAGCGGTGCGGACTGCTCACGGTCGGCGAAAACCGCACTGAGCGCGTCGAGTTCGATCGGGTCGCCCAGCGCGGTGCCGGTGCCGTGCGCCTCGATGTAGTCGATCTCCGACGGCTGCACCCGGGCCGAAGCCAACGCGGCGCGCAGCACCGCTTGCTGGGCGGGCCCGCTAGGCACGGTCTGCCCGCTGCTGGGTCCGTCCTGGTTGACTGCCGACCCACGCACCAAAGCCAGCACGGTGTCACCGTCGCGTTCGGCGTCGCTGAGTCGCTTGAGCACCACGACGCCGCAGCCTTCGCTGCGAACGTAGCCGTTGGCGGTGGCGTCGAACGTCTTGCACTGGCCGTCGGGCGCCAGCATGCCCCACCGTGAGCAGGCGATGCTGTTGTGCGGCGTCAAGATCAGGTTGGTCCCGGCAGCCAGCGCCTGATCCGTCTCGCGCTTGCGCAGGCTCTGGCAGGCTGAGTGGATCGCGACGAGCGACGACGAGCAGGCGGTGTCGAGTACCACCGCGGGACCGTGCACGCCGAGGAAGTACGACAGCCGTCCGGCGGCGAAGTTGGACGCGTTGCCGAACGGTATGTACGGGTCGATGTCTTCGGGCGGACCCTGTGCCGCGATCAACGAATAGTCGTAGGTGGTCAGGCCGACGTAGATCCCGGTCTGGGTGTTGCGGATCGACTTGGGCGTGATGCCGGCGTTTTCCAGTGCCTCCCAGGCGACTTCGAGCAACAGGCGCTGCTGCGGGTCCATCGCGACCGCTTCGCGCGGGGAGATGCCGAAGAACTCGGCGTCGAATTCGTCGGGCCGCCAGGAGGTGAGGAATCCGCCCTCCCGGTTGCAGATCTTGCCCGGACGAGTGTGGTCCTCGGCGTAGTAGGCGTCGGCGTCCCAGCGGTCCTCGGGCACCCGGACAACGCCGCTGACCCCGTCGTGCAGCAGCTGCCAATAGTCGGCGGGCGTGCTCACACCACCGGGGAGCCGGCAGGCCATACCGACGACGGCAATCGGCTCGGTGTCGGCTTTTTCAGCGATCTCCAGCCGGGCAGTCAGGTCATCGATTTTGCGCAGCGCATCGGTGATGATCGCCCGACGATCTGGCGGTGCTGTCATCGCGCTCAGCCCAACCTGTCCGAAAGCTGTTTGAGCAGTTCGTCATCGCTGAAGTCGCCGTAGTCGTCGACGTCTTCGTCCTCGGCCGCCTCGACGAGCTCGGGCAGCAGGGTGGCCAGGTAATCCGACAGCGCCTCGACCGTCGGATAGTCGAACACCACTGAGGCGGGCAGAGTTTCGCCGAGACTGTCCGACAGGGAGCGTTGCAGCGTCACGCTCATCAGGGAGTCCATCCCGGACTGGAAGAAGCCGGCGGTCGGGTCGAGCAACTGCGCCGACGCCAACCCCATCGCCTGCACCACCTGCGCGGTGACGTGGTCGACCAGCAGCCCCCGGCGGCGGCCCGGTTCGGCGTCGCGCAACGCTTCCCGCAACTCGGTGGTGCGTCCGGCCTCGCCCTCCTCGCCGCCGTCCTGGGTGGGCAGCAGGTCGTCGACGATGTGCAGTGCGGCCCGGGTGCGGTACGCGGTGGCCAGCAGACCCCAGTCCGCGGCGGCCACCGTCGGGCGGGCCGGCGCACCGGGTCCGGTGAGCAATGGCAGCGCCTTGATCGCGACGCTGTCATCCATCGGAAGCAGACCAGAGCCGATCGTGACCTGACGCTCTTCCTCGGATTGGGTGTCGGACAACGACTTCCACAAACCCCAGTTGACCGCGGTGGCCGGCAGGCCGGCGGCGCGTCGGGCCATCGCGAAGGTGTCCAGAAAGGTGGTCGTCGCGGTGTAGTGCGCCAGCCACCGGGATCCGGTGATGCCGGAGATCGACGAGAACAGCACGAACTGTTCGACGGCGTGCCGTGCCGAAAGCTTGTGCAGCACCGACACCACGTCCAGCTTCGGCCGGAACATTGCGGTCACGTCGTCGTTCGTCATGTCCAGCAACGTGATCGGCCCACCGGCGAACGCGGCGACGTAGATGCCGGCCAGCGGCGGCAGGTCGGCGCCGAAGCGGTCGAAGACCGCGCTCAGCGACGACTCGTCGGCCGCGTCGGCGGCCGCGGTCACCAGCGTGGTGCCGGACAGGCTCGCGGCCAACTCGTCGAGCTTCGTCCCAGGGTTACGCGAAACCGCGACAACGGTGCCCGCGCCCGACTCGGCCAATTCCCGAATCAGATGCGGCCCAATGTTTCCGGTAGCGCCGACGACGAGGTAGCTGCGGTCTTTGTGCAGCGCCGCAGGCGCGGTCGCGGTCGGGTATGCCCGCTGCAAGCGCGGCACACGGCGCTGACCGGCCCGGTAGACCACCTGGTCCTCGCCGTCGCCGGCACCGGCCTCGTCGGCCACGTACCTGGCGACCACGCTGTCGGGCACCAATTCGTCGACGTCGATGACGCCGCCCCAGAATTCGGGGTGTTCGAGCGCCAGCGTGCGGCCCAGGCCCCACAGCACCGCATGCGCGGGGTTGGCCCGGTCGCCCTCACTGACGGGTTGGGCGTTGCGGCTCAGCAGGTACAGCCGTGGCGCGACACCCATCTCGGCGATCGCAGCGATGAGTCGGCGGGCAGCGTTGAACAACGCATATCCCGCTTCGAAGTCGAACGGCCCGCCGGTCGCGTCCGGCGCGTAGAGCACATGAGTCACCCCAGCGAGCGCGTCGGTAATCGCCGTCGAGTCGGCACCGTCGGCCAGCAGCGCCAACGGTGCGGTCTCCGCAGCGAATTCGTCGCCGAGGATGCCGCCGATCTCTGTACCCAGGTCGGAGTCGGTGATCACCAGCCACGAGGCGTCGGCGTCGGCATCGGTGGCGGTCAGCTCCCGAACCGGCCAGCCCAGCTGGCTGTACCAGTCCGCCGGAATCGGCCCGTCGAATGCGAGCAAGGCGGACGAATCCGCATGCCCCGCAACACTTCTGACCGGCGACAACGGCCTGGGGTTCACCCAGTGCTTGCCGTGGTGCCACGGGGTGGTCGGCAGCATCGGGTGCGGCTCGACGGGGTGCGGAATCTGCGGCGGGTGGTTGGTGTGGACGGTGTTGAGGTTGGTGTGGAAGCTGACCGTGTCGTCCCCGTCGCGCCACAACGTTCCCGAGCTGTGGTGGTGATCGGCCGGATCGAGTGTGTCGGCGACCGCGTGCGTCAGGATCGGATGCGCGCTGATCTCGATGAACGTGGTGTGCTCGTCGGCAGCCGCGGCCACGGCGTGGCTGAGCAGTGCCGGCTGGCGGACGTTGGCCACCCAGTAGTCGGCGTCCAGCATCGGCGACGTGAAGCCTTCCATCACCGTCGAATAGAACGGGATGGTCGGGATCTCCGGCGCCAGATCGGCTAGGGCCGTGCGCAAGTCGCCCAGGATCGGGTCCATGAACGCGGTGTGCGACGCCACCTCCATGTTGACCCGGCGAGCGAACTTGTTCTGCGCGCTCACCGCGGCGATCGCCGCGTCGACGGCGTCCACCGGTCCGGCGATCACCGTCTCCTTCGGAGAGATGTAGCCCGCCACAGTCACATCGGGGTAGTCCGCGATCAACGCCTCGGTGGCGTCGGTGTCGAGCTTGAGTAGCCCGACCGCACCCTGACCGGCCAACTGCGACATCAACTTCGAGCGGATCGCGATGACCCGCAACCCGTCGACGACGCTGAGCGAACCGGCCACCACCGCGGCTGAGACCTCGCCCATCGAGTGACCGATGACCGCGTCCGGGTGCACGCCGTAGGAGCGCCACAGCTCGGTCAGCGCCAGCTGCAGTCCCATCAGCACCGGCTGGACTTGCGCGTCACCGCTGATGGACTCGCCGTTCTCGATGATCTGCTGCAGCGAAAAGCCAACCTGCTCAACGAAAATCGGGTCCAGCTCGGCGATCGCCTCGGCGAACACCGGCTCGTCGGCCAACAGTTGGCGACCCATTCCCGCCCAGTGCGAACCCTGTCCGGAGAACACGAACACCGTGCCGGGGCCGCACGGCCCGTCGTGCGGGACGGCGACGCCCTCGGTCGCCCGGCCATCGGCCAACGCCCGCAACCGGGTCACCGCCTGGCCACGGTCACGCGCGGCGACGGTGGCAAACTGCGGGTGACGCTCGCGGTGGTAGTTGAGTGTGTGGGCGACGTCGGCCAGTCGGACCTCGGCGCCTTCGCCTTCCAGCCAGTCGGCGATCGAGGCCGCCAGGGAGGCGATGCGCTCGGGCGTCTTGCCCGACAACACCAGGGTCGTCACCGCCGGGTCGGCTTCGCGGATCACCGGCACGGCGGCGGGAGCCTGCTCGATCACCGCGTGCGCGTTGGTGCCACCGAACCCGAACGACGAGATGCCCGCCCGACGCGGGTGCTCGGTTTCCGGCCAGTCCTGTTGCTTGTCAACAACTTTCAATCGCAACTGGTCGAACGGAATGTGCTCGTTGGGGGTACGGAAGTGCAGGTTGCCCGGGATGCTGCCCTTCTGCACGGACAGCACCGCTTTGATCAGGCCGGCCGCACCGGCCGCGCCCTCGAGGTGGCCGATGTTGGTCTTGACGGTGCCGATCAGCAGCGGTGCGTCCTCAGCGCGTCCGCGGCCGAGCACTGTGCCGAGCGCGCGGGCCTCGATCGGGTCGCCCAGCGGCGTCCCAGTGCCGTGCGCTTCGACGTAGTCCACTTCTTGTGGCGGCACACCGGCATTCGCGTAGGCCGAACGCAGCACTGCCATCTGTGCGGCGGGGTTGGGGGCCAGCAGGCCGTTGGAGCGACCGTCCTGGTTGACCGCCGAACCGCGCACCACGGCGAGCACCCGGTCGCTGTCGCGCACCGCCTCGCTGAGGCGCTTGAGCACCACGACGCCGCAGCCCTCGCCGCGGATGAACCCGTCGGCGTCCGCGTCGAAGGCGTGGCAGGCCCCTGTCGGCGACAGCGCACCGGTCTGGTCGAAGGCGCGCACGACGGCGGGCGCCAGCATCAGGTTCACGCCGCCGGCCAGCGCGAGGTCGGAGTCGCCGGTGCGCAGACTCTGGCAGGCCATGTGCAGCGCGACAATTGATGACGAGCACGCGGTATCGACGGTGACCGACGGGCCGCGCAAATCCAGGAAGTAGGACAACCGGTTGGAGACGATGCTCAGCGCACCACCGGAGTTGCTCCAGGCGTCGACGTTGGTCATGTCCAGGGCCGCGACGTAGCCGTAGTCGGTGTAGCAGGCGCCGGTGAAGACACCGGTCTGCGAGCGCCGCAGCGAACTCGGCGGGATGCCCGCGTGTTCCAGTGCCTCCCAAGCCACTTCGAGGAGCATGCGCTGCTGCGGGTCCATCTTGACTGCTTCGCGGCTGGAGATCTCGAAGAAGTCGGCGTCGAACTCGTCGATGTTGTCCATGTAGCCGCCGAAGCGGGTGGTGCGGGCCAGCGCCGCGGTGGTCTCAGGTGTGCCGTCGTCGAACGGCGCCCAGCGGTCCGCCGGCACCTCGGTGATCGCGTTCTTGCCGTCAACCATGAACTGCCAGAACTGATCCGGACCGGCGATGCCGCCCGGGAAACGGCAGCCCAAACCGATCACCGCGATCGGCTCGTCCTTCTGGTAGCGGTCCGGCTCGATTTCGGCCTCGGCGGCCATCGCGGCTTCGGCGTCGGTGAGGAACCGCGCCAGCTCGGCGATCGACGGGTGCTGCCAGAACTCGACCGGCGAGACTTTGCGGCCGAGCAGCTCGGAGAGCTCACCGGAGAGCACGACGACGTCGCGCGATCCCAGACCGAGGTCGCTCATCGAGGCGTCGAAATCGATGTCGTACGGACTGCATCCGACGTTGGTGACGAGGTAGTCAGCCAGCCAGTGTCGGAGCGCGCCTTCGTCGTACGACGACGTCATGAGCAGACCTTCAGTCGGCCAGATGCACGCTTCCGGTCGCGCCCCATCAGATACCCCTCTCGCTACCAGCTGGTGCCGATTCCACGCTGTCGAACAACTCACCGAGAATGCCGCCATCGTCATCGGAGTCGCCCAGCGAGTCCAGCTCGCTCTCCGATTCCGTCTGCGGCAGCACCTTTTTCGCGAGGTGCCCCGCGAGTGCCACGATAGTCGGGTAGTTGAAGAGCATCGTCGCCGACAGCTCGATTCCGACGAATCGCTCGGTGTCGCGCCGCACCGACATCGCCATCACGGAGTTCATGCCCAGCTCGGCGAACGGCCGGTCCAACTCGAGCTCGGACTCGGGCATCTGCAGTTCGCGCGCCAGGATGGCGCGCAGACCGTCCTGCAGTTCGCGGTGCACGTCTTCCGACGACATCTCCGCCCAGACCGGCGATGTGTCCTGCGGCTCGTCGTCGGCCGACTCGCCTGACGACGGCAGTGGCGCCATCACGGCCTGTGCGACGTCGTAACGCTCGAGGTGGTCCCACGCCGCGAAGGCTTCTTCGGCGGTCACCGGGCGCGAGCCCAGCCGCTCGAGTTCCTGCAGCGCGATCGCCGCGTCGGCGCCGAAACCGAGTCCGCGCCAGGCCACCCAGTCTTGGCTGACGGTGTGGCAGCCCTGTCCGTGCCGTGCGCGGGCCAGACCGTCGAGGTAGGCGTTGGCCGCCGCGTAGGCGCCCTGGCCGGGCACACCGAACACCGCACCGGCCGCAGCCGTCAGGAAGAAGAAGTCGACGCTGCCGGGCGGGAAGTTCTGGTGCAGCACCTGGGCGCCGGAGATCTTCGGCCACACGGTGCGCCGTAGTTGGCTCTCTGTGACGTCGGTGAACAGATGGGCGTCGGTGATACCGGCGGCGTGGATGATGCCGCGGATCGGCACGGCTCCCTCGTCGTCGCGTTTGGTCAGCAGGGCGTGCATCGCCTCGGCCGAACCGACGTCGAGCGACACGGCTTCGACTGCCACACCGCGTGTTTCGAGCGCGCGGATGGCGTTGATCTTCTGCGTGGTGTCGGCGTCGTTGCTCTCAGCGTCCCAGTCGCGGCGCGGCGGCAGGGCGGTACGGCCGGCCAGGATCACCCGACGGGCACCGTGATCGGCAAGCCAGCCGGCCATCAGCAGACCGAGCGCACCCAGGCCACCGGTGATCAGGTAGGCCGCATCCGGCCGGCAACGCAACGGCTCACGCGTCGGCTCGCCGGACACCGGCACCAGCGCCTGGGTCAGCACTTCGCCGTCGCGCAGCGCCAGAATCGTCTTGGACGGCGTCGACAGAATCGTCGACAGGTGCTCGTCGATGTCGGCGTCGTCGGCCAGGTCGACCAGTCCGCCCCACAGCTGCGGTTGCTCGGCACGGATGACTCCGCCGGTCCCCCACAACGGGCTCTGTGTCACGCCCGCAGCCGAACTGCCTTCGCGGACACCGCGAGTGACGATCCACAGCGAGGCCGGGTTGTCGTCGTCGCGCTCAGCCAGGGTCCGGACCAGCTCGGCCAGTTCCAGCGACGTGCGGATCGCGAAGTCGGAATCAGCTTCACCGGAACGGATTTCGGGAACGTAGACGACGTAGCGCGCTGTGGTGAGGGGCGCCGACGAGTAGCCGGCATTGCTCAGTGCGCCGGCCGCCTTGTAGTCACCGACCACTGCGACGGTCTTCGGCCCGTCGTAAATTTCGAGCGCTTCGTCGGGAGTGAAGGGTTCCCAGTCGACCGCGTGCACCATCGTCGCGGGGTCGTCGCTGTGGCCGGTGGCCGCGGCCGAATCGACCGCGGTGTAGCGCAGCCCGCGTACCTCGACACAGATGCCGCCGTCGGCCGCGGTCACCGTGATGTCGACAACGAGGTCCTCGCCGTCGCCGCCGCGGCGACATACCTCGACGCGACCGGACGGGTCGGCGAGTTCGGCGCCGAAGTGCACGCCGGTGACCGCAGCAGGCACCATCAGGCGCGGGTTGGCGCTGTCGAGTAGTCGGCCGAGGTGAATTGCGGCGTCCAGCAGTGCAACTGACGATGGCTTGGTCAGCTCGACGTCGGCCTGCAGCACACCCGCCTTTGACCGGCAGGAGCTGACCGACCAGCCGAACGGCCGCCCTTCACTGCCCCACGTCTGCCAGAACTCGGTGACCGACTCATCGGTGAAGTCAGTGTCGGTGGCACCCGGTGCGGCAATCGCGTTGTCAGACAGGGTCTCCGCCGCGTCAGCGATGCGAGCGCTCGCGTGGCGAATCCAGTGCTGGGTGCCTGAGGCACTCGACGACACGGTGACCGATCCACCGTCGGCCACCACCTGGACGACGCGCGGCTCGTCGACGACGATCGGGTATTCGAATCGGATGCCAGACACCGCCGAGCCGCCGCTGGCGGCCGCAGCTTCGGAAAGAGTCTGCAGCAGAACCGATATCGGGATGATCTCGACACCGTTGTTGTGATGCGACCCGGGATAGGGCTTGGTCGTGGGCGCAAGCCGTGCTTGCCACAGATGCGTAGGCGGTGTGGCGGCGACCGGAATGTGCTGACCGAGCAGCGTGCCGGGCTTCGGCGCGGATTCGGCTGTCTTCACATACTGTTCGGCGCTGATCCAGTGCTGCGAGTGATGCCACGGCGTGCTCGGCAGCACCGGATGCGGCTCCGGCGGATGCGGCAACTGGGGCGGACGGATGGTGTGAGTGCTGTTGAGGCTGGTATGGAAACTCACCGTGTCGTCACCCTTGCGCGACAACGTCCCAATGCTGTGGTGGTGATCGGATTCCAGCGTCTCGGTGACCGCGTGGGTCAGCGTCGGGTGCGGACTGATTTCGATGAAGGTGCCGTGCTGCTCGGCGGCGGCGGAGATGGCCTGGTGCAGGCGCACCGGCTGCCGCACGTTGGCGACCCAGTATTCGGCATCCAGCAGTAGCGCTTCGGCGCCGATGTCACCGTCGGCTACGGTGGAGATGAACGGGATCGACGGCGTCTTCGGAGTGAGATCGGCCAGCGCCGAGCGCAATTCGGGCAGGATCGGGTCCATCAACGCGGTGTGCGAGGCGACTTCCATGTTCACCCGCCGCGCGAAGCGCTCCTGCGCGCTGACGGCGACGATCACCTCGCCGACCTGCGCCACCGGACCGGCGACCACAGTCTGCCGCGGCGAGAGGAACCCGGCCAAGCTCACTCCGGGATAGTCGGCGAGGAACTTCTCGGCGGCGTCGGCGTCCATCTCCAGCAGCGCCACCGCGCCCTGTCCGGCCAGCCGCGACATCAGCCGCGACCGGGCACCGATGACCCGCAATCCCTCGTCGGGAGTGAGCGCACCGGCGACCACCGCCGCGGTCACCTCCCCCATCGAATGTCCAATCACCGCATCGGGTTCCACGCCGTAGGAACGCCACAACGCGGTCAGCGCCAACTGCAGACCCATCAACACCGGCTGGACCCGCGCATCGCCGGCCACCCGCTGCCCCTCGGTCAGCACCTGCTGCAGCGAGAACCGCATGTTCTTGACGAACAGCGACTCCAACTCATCGACCGCCGCGGCGAACACCGGCTCATCGGTCAGCAGTTGCCGACCCATGCCGGCCCACTGCGAGCCCTGGCCCGAGTACACGAACACGGTGCCCGGCTTGCAGAACCCAACGCGTGGGCCGACCAGTCCGATGGCCGACTGGCCCGCCGCCAGTGCCTGCAGCCCCGCGATCGCGGGGGCGCGGTCGCGGGCACACACCGTGGCGAACGTCTTCTGATGCGTGCGGTGATGGTTCAGGGTGTGAGCGACGTCGGTCAACGACACGGGTGCGCCCGCACCGGTCATCCAGTCGGCGAGCATCCCGGCCGACGACGCGATCCGCGCCGGCGTCTTGCCCGATACCACCAGCGTGGTGACGACCGGATCCGGTTGCGACGCTGAATTTTTCGGTGCTTCAGGTCCTGGAGCCTGCTCGAGGACGACGTGGGCATTGGTGCCGCTGACACCGAAGGACGACACACCGGCTCGCCGCGCGCGATCCACTGCGGGCCAGGACATCCCGTCGGCGGCGATGGTGAACTTCGACGCGCCATCGACGGCGTTCGGGGTCAGTTCGGTGAAATGCAGATGCCGGGGAATGTAGCCATGCTGCACGGTGAGGACGGTCTTGATGAAACCGGCGATCCCCGCGGCTGACTCCAGGTGACCCAAGTTAGTCTTCACCGACCCGAGTACCAGCGGCGCGGAGCCATTGCGCTCACCGAAAACCTGGTGCAGTGCGCCTAATTCGATCGGATCGCCCAACGCGGTGCCGGTGCCGTGCGCCTCGATGTAGTCGATGTCCGCGGGATCCAGCCGCGCCGACGCGAGCGCCGAGCGCACCACCGCCTGCTGGGCCGGGCCGCTGGGCACCGTCTGGCCGCTACTCGGACCGTCCTGGTTGACCGCTGACCCGCGCACCACCGCGAGTACCGAATCTCCGTCGCGCACCGCGTCGCTCAGCCTCTTGAGCACCACGACGCCGCAACCCTCGCTGCGGACGTAGCCGTCGGCGCTGGCGTCGAAGGTCTTGCAGCGGCCGTCGGGAGCCAGCATCCCCCACCGCGAGGTAGCGATGCTGTTCTCCGGACTCAGCATCAAATTGACTCCACCCACCAGCGCCTGGTCGCTTTCCCGCTTGCGCAGGCTCTGGCAGGCCAGGTGCACGGTGACCAGCGACGACGAACACGCGGTGTCGAGCACGACGGCCGGGCCGTGCGCACCCAGGAGGTAGGACAGGCGTCCGGCAGCAAAGTTCGCCGCGTTCCCGAACGGAACGTGCGGGTCGACCTCTTCCGGCGGCAGCCGACCGGCCAGGGTCAGCGTGTAGTCATACGTCGTCATACCGACGAAGACCGAAGTCTGGGTGCCGCGGATCGCGGGCGCGGGGATACCCGCGTTTTCCAATGCCTCCCAGGTGACTTCGAGCAAGAGCCGCTGTTGCGGATCCATCGCCGCAGCCTCGCGCGGCGAGATCCCGAAGAACTCGGCGTCGAATTCGCTGGGCCGCCACGAGGTGAGGAAGCCGCCCTCTTTGCTGCAGATCGTCCCGGGCACCGAATGGTCGTCGGCAAAGAACGCGTCGGCGTCCCAACGCTCCGAGGGGACCTGCACGATGCCGCTCACGCCGTCTTCGAGGAGCTGCCAGAACTGCGCGGTGCTCTCCACCCCGCCGGGCAGCCGGCAACCCATCCCGATCACCGCGATCGGCTCGGTGTCACCTTTTTCCGCGATCTCCAGCCGCGCCGTCAGGTCGTCGATCTTGCGCAGCGCCTCGGTGATGATCGCCCGACGGTCCGACGGTGCAGCAGTCATCGCGCTCCCCCCGGTCTGTCGGAAAGTGGTTGAAGTTATTTCACCGTGTGCGAAGAGCTCGGCCTCGCCCACGGACATCATCCGGGCGTATCCGGTCGGTTCGCCTCATTGCGCCGACGATATTCAGCCCAGCCGAAGTGTCCGATGTTACCGGCATTGGGCTCTTGATGGACGAAGCACCCCTGTACAGCGGGTATTGAAAATCTCTGTGATGACATTGGCTTTACTCCCGCTGCGGTGTAAAGCCGTCTGGACGCCACTAGGCGGCCCTGTCGGCATGGCCGACAGCCGTCACGCGGTGGAATCCAAACGGCTGAACTCATCCTGCCGATAGACCTCAACACACGAGGAACGGCGGATCTTCCCGCTGGTCGTGATGGGAATAGAGCCAGGAGGCACCAGCACCAGATCGGCGACCCGCAGCCCATGCGACTTCGAAATCGCCGTCGTCACTTGCGTGTCTCACGTTGCGAAGCCGCTCCTGCTGCTCGGCTTCGGAGCCCTTCTGCTTCATCTCCGCGATCACGACCAGCCGCTCGGTGCGCTCACCCTCGATGGAGATCGCCGCGACACGGCCGCCGCTGATCTCCTGCGTGGTCGCCTCGATGTCATCGGGGTAGTGGTTACGCCCGTCGACGATCAGCAGGTCCTTGATGCGGCCGATGATGAACAGCTCGCCGTCGTAGATGACGCCCAGGTCACCGGTCCGCAGCCACGGCCCCAGCGGGGTGCCAGTGGATGGGTCGACGAGCTGACCGCCGAAGGTGCGCTGCGTCTGCTGCGGCTTGCGCCAGTAGCCTGCGGCGATGTTGTCGCCGTGCAACCAGATCTCGCCGACCATGCCAGCCGGGTTCTCGACGCGGTTCTCCGGGTCGACGATGCGGATGGTGGACGCACGCGGCGTGCCGACACCGACCAGCTCGACCCCGCTCGCGGTGTCGCAGGCCTCGGCGTGCCCGGCGGACAGCTTCTCGTAGTCGAAGGTGGCGACCGTCGGAGCGCGGTTCGGACCGGACGAGTTCACGTACACCATGGCCTCGGCCAGGCCGTAGGACGGCTTCAGTGAGCTGGCCGGGAAACCGAACTCCGCGAACCGCTCGATGAAACGACGAATGGTCGCGGCGTGAACCCGCTCGCTGCCAGACAGGATGGTGTGCACACCGGACAAGTCGAGCCCGGCCATGTCCTCGTCAGTGGTCCGGCGCGCGGCCAGCTCGAAGGCGAAGTTAGGGACCGCGGTGAAGACGCGGGTGTTGCGGGCCATCTGCTGGACCCACCGGGCGGGGCGCTGCAAGAACGCCATCGGGCTCATCAGCACCGAATGCAGGCCCATGGTCAGGGCGCCGGTCACGCCGAGCAGCAGACCCATGTCGTGATACACCGGCAGCCAGGACACCAGCGTGGTGTCCGACGGCGGGACTGCCCCCTCGGCCTCGAAGTAGTCTTCCCGGACCTGCTGGCAGTTGGCCAGGATGTTCTTGTGGGTGACCACGACGGCAGCCGGCGAACGCGTCGAACCGGAGGTGTACTGCAGCACCGCGTTCTTGGTCCGCGGCGCGGTCGGCGCCTCGAAGTTCGGCGGGGCGTCCAGGTCGAGGCTGTCGACCTCGATCACCGCCGGCGGGTTGCCGGGCAGCGAACGAGTGCATCCGACGACGTCGTCGACAACCACGGAGGTGGTCAGCAACACGGTCGGTGCGCAGTCCTGCAGAGCCGCGGACGCGCGCTCGTCGTGAGCGCCGAACTGCGGAACGGGCAGCGGGACCGCAACGAGTCCGGCCTCCAGCGCGCCGTAGAACGCAACGACGTATTCCAGGCCCTGCGGCGCAAGGATGGCCGCACGATCGCCGGGCGCACTGATGGTCGCGATCTCGGCGGCGAGAACTTGCACGCGGCCGAAGAGCTCCGACCAAGTCAGCTTGTGCTCGTAGCCTGCCGGGTCGATGTCGTAGTCGATGTAGCTGTAGGCCGGCGCGTCGGGTTGCTGCCGGGCCCAATCCCGCAGGACACCGGGAATAGAGCCTTCAGTTACTGCCATCGGGCCACCCCTTTAGATCTCGAGCCCCGAACACCAATGACAGGGGCGCTTTGCATGCAGGAGATTAACAGGGGCATCACGCTTCTCGGACCGAAAACCCTAGAATGTAATACGCATGTCAAACGAAAGCTCCGTTCTCGCCTGCGTCATTGCTGGGACTGGACGTTTGCTATGAATCGCACACCTGGATGGGTCCCTGTGCCAGATGTGCCAAATCTATCTTACCGGACGGTCAGTTTCATCGCATGACTTCGCGGTTCTAAGGCTACTCTCAGCTCTTTTGCGAGGTCGCGAGGCTCAACGTCGCCCAAATGGCCCCCACCTGCCACCTGCCTGACCTCGCCGAGCCGGGCTGACCGGCCGCCGCCGCCGCGCACCCGCAAAACCTCCGTCAAGGAGGCGGTTTGCTGGATTTCGCCGCGCCGAAGTCGAGGTGTGGCGTTGTTCACTTTTCGCCAACGATGCCCAGCTCAGTTGCTCCGCACATCTCCCGCCTATAACGGCGTTACACCGCGTAGCCCAGTCGTCCAAGTTCTCGAACAGAATGTCTAATTCTTCGGCTAACTAACGTTTGGGGCGATTAATACCATTGTTAAGTTTGCCTCTGCTGATTGCGTCAGGCATTTTGACAACGACCGTTTTATTACACTGCCGGGTCGACCTCAACGAGAGGACAAGATCTTGTCCTCAACGTCTTTAGCGAGCTCGGGTATGTGGTCGCTGAGATAGAAATGGTGACCGGGAAATACCCGGATGGTGAACTCCGATGTCGTGCGTTCCGACCACCCCGACACCTTGTCGTAGCTCGCGACGTCGTCGTCGTCGCCCAGGAACGCAGAGATTGGGCACGACAATCTCTCATCGGGCGGGCAATCGTATTTCGAGATCGCCTTGAGGCCGCGCAAGGTCGGCAGGATGCTGGCGGCGAATTCCTCGTTCTCCAAGAACTCAGGATTGACGCCGGTCATCTCACTGACCGCGGCGAGCAGGCCCTGATCCGACTCGGGGATGTGCTCGTAGCCGACGCGACCGGGCGCGGCGGCCGCGGACACGAACAGCGCGGCGATCGGGCTGCCTGCCGCTTCGAAGCGGCGCGCGACCTCGAAAGCCAGCAGGCCACCCATGCTGTGGCCGAAGAACGCCACCTTGTCGTCAGCACTCTCCGGCGGCTTGACCATTTGGCAAACCTTGTCGGCGAGATCGGTGATGCTGGTGAACGACCCGAGGTCGTGATTACCACCGCGTCCTGGATAGCGCACTGCGGTGCGTTTGATATCGCTAGCAAACGCTTTGGCAAAGGGAACGTAATACTCTACGGATCCCCCGGCATGCGGAAAGATGTAGAGCTTTGGCGGTTGCCCGGTCACGCGGCAACGATACAGTCCCGCCGCCGGCGACCACGAAACGACGCGGGTGGGCCTGGCGGGACGTAATGCCGCCTACGCGCTTGATGTGAGTTGGATTTGCCTATCGGTTCACAGACTTCTCAGCCTGCTCAAATGCTGTGAAAATGCTTAGACGTAAACACGCTGTTTCCAGGCGAGATCGTTTCGCGATTCGGGTATCGCAGAACGCGAAAAAAGCTTACGATTTCCCCGCCATCAGGTATGGCAATCGCTCTAGGGGAGGTCCACCCAAACGTCCGAAACTGAAGTACTCTTCAGCTTCAGTGCCGGCGGGGTCGTAAGTGGAGGTTGGAAATGTTTGTAACTACACAGCCAGACGTATTGCAGGGGGCCGCAGGCAGTCTGTCCGGCATCGGTGAAGCGCTGGCAGCTCGGAACTCGGCAGCAGCCGCTCCGACGACGGGGTTGGCCCCGGCCGCCTCGGACCTGGTGTCCGCGATGACGGCGGTCCGGTTCGGTCAGCAGGGTGCGACGTATCAAGAGATCGCCGCCCAGGCCGCCGCGGTGCACGAGCAGCTAGTCGCCACGCTGCGTTCCGGCGCCGGCGCCTACGAGCTGACTGAAGCGGCCAACGCGGCCGCATCCGTCATCGGTTAGCGCGTCGATGAGCTTTTCGCTGATACCACCGGAGATCAACTCCGCGCTGATGTATTCCGGCGCGGGGTCGTCTCCGTTGCTGGAGGCGGCGGCCGCATGGGACGGGCTGGCCAGTGACCTCGAGTCCACCGCCACCCAGTACCAGACCGCCATCACCAACCTGACCACAGGAGCGTGGCTGGGCCCGTCGTCGGACAGGATGAACTCGGCAGCCGAGCCCTACATCGCGTGGATGCAGAGCACCGCGGCCGAAGCGGCCCAGACCGGCGCCCAGGCCAAGGCAGCGGCGGCGGCTTACCAGACCGCATACGCGTCGATGGTGCCGCCGGCCGAGATCTCGGCCAACCGGGCCGAGTTGACCACGTTGGTGTCGAACAATTTCCTCGGTCAGAACACCGGGGCGATCGCCACCAACGAAGCCAATTACCTGGAGATGTGGATCCAGGACGCGTTGGGCATGGACACCTACCAGCTGCACTCCACGGGCGCGTCCTCGGCACTGCCCGCGCAGACGGCTGCCCCGATGGTGGCCAGCGGGTCGCAGGCCTTGGTGGCAACGGCGGCTCCGGCGGCCTCGGGTTCGACCAGCGGTGCCGACCTGTTTCTGACCTCGCTGCTGAACGCCACCGCGAACCTTTTCGGTTACACGGGGACGCCACTTGGCACTTTGGGCGGGTTTGATTCCTGGCTCCCGGGGGCAGTGACCGCGATCGCCGGCAACCCCACTGCCGCGCTACTCCCGATCCAAGGCATTTACTACACAGGCATGCTGGGCAGCACGCCCGCTCGTATGTTCATGAGCTCGGGCAGCAGCGCCGGTGCAGGTGCCAGCATGGACACGCTGGTGAGCATGAAGGACTCGCTGCTCGACAATGTAGGCAAGATGATCGATGGCAAAGCCGCAACCGTGATGAGCGGTGTCGGCGGCCAGCTCTCCAAGTGGGGCGCAGGCATCCAGTCCGGCATCCAGGCGCAGATGGCCAGCGCGATGCACGCGGGCGGGCTGTCAGTGCCGCACGGGTGGCACGGTGGGGCCGGCATCGAACGCGCGATGCCAGCACTGCCGCCCACCAGCGTTGCCCCGCCGAGCTTGATGCACGGCTTGCCCAGCAGCCCGTTCTCGCAGGGGTTGATGGGTGCTCTGGCCGGACGCGGTATGAGTTCCATGGGCTCTCGGGTCGCCGCCAAGGTCATGCCCCGCTCGCCCGCCGGCGGCTAAACACCCTGTCGCACAACATATTCCAACTGACAACACGCCCAATATAAGGAGAAGGATATGCCTACACGTTTTATGACTGACCCGCACGAGATGCGGTCGATGGCGGGCCGTTTCGACGTGCACGCGCAGACCGTCGAGGACGAGGCCCGCAAGATGTGGGCGTCGAGCCAGAACATCGCCGGAGCCGGCTGGAGCGGTACCGCTCAGGCCACCTCTTACGACACCATGGGCCAGATGAACACCGCCTTCCGCAACATCGTCAACATGCTGCACGGTGTGCGCGACGGTCTGATCCGGGACGCGAACAACTACGAGGCCCAAGAGCAGGGCTCGCAGCACATCCTGTCCAGCTAGTCCATCCGCCCACACACGTCTTAGGAGAAAACATGTCGATCAGTTACCAGTTCGGCGACGTGGACGCCCACGGCGCGATGATCCGCTCCCAGGCCGCTTCCCTGGAGGCCGAGCACCAGTCCATCGTTCGCGATGTGCTGGCTGCCGGTGACTTCTGGGGCGGCTCGGGTTCGGTGGCTTGCCAGGAGTTCATCACCCAGTTGGGTCGCAACTTCCAGGTCATCTACGAGCAGGCCAACTCCCACGGCCAGAACGTCCAGACCGCGGGCAACAACATGAGCAGCACCGACTCCGCTGTCGGCTCCAGCTGGGCCTGACACCCACGAGTACTGTGGCCCGCACACCCGATGGGTGTGCGGGCCACAGCTTTTTCCGGGGTGCGCGAAGCCACCCGGCCGAGTTCGATACCGCCGGTACCGGCTAACCTGAACGGCACCACACCTAGCAAGGAGTGTCCATGGAAGGCTTCGCCGGAAAAGTCGCCGCGGTCACCGGGGCCGGCTCAGGCATCGGCCAGGCGTTGGCCCTCGAACTGGCTCGCTCAGGCGCGTCGTTGGCCATCAGCGACGTCAACCTGGAGGGCCTCGCGGAGACCGAAGAGCAGCTGAAAGCCATTGGCGCACCGGTCAAGTCAGACCGACTCGACGTCACCGAACGCGAGGCGTTCCACATCTACGCCGACGGTGTCAAGGAGCACTTCGGCAAGGTCAACCAGATCTACAACAACGCCGGCATCGCCTACACCGGCGACGTCGACATCACCGCGTACAAGGACATCGAGCGGGTGATGGACATCGACTTCTGGGGAGTCGTGAACGGCACCAAAGCCTTCATCCCCCATCTGATTGCCTCCGGCGACGGCCACATCGTCAATGTCTCCAGCCTCTTCGGGCTGCTGTCGGTCCCCGGGCAGGCCGCCTACAACGCGGCCAAGTTCGCGGTACGCGGCTTCACCGAGGCGCTGCGCCAAGAAATGGCGCATAACCGCGAACCGGTCAAGGTGACCACGGTGCACCCCGGTGGCATCAAAACCGCGATCGCCCGCAACGGCCTGACCGCTGAAGGGGTGGATCCCGCGGCGCAGTCCAAGGTCTTCGACAAGCGACTGGCCAGCACCACCCCGCAACGAGCGGCAGAGATCATCTTGGACGGCGTCCGCAAGAACAAGGCGCGAGTGCTCGTCGGCCAGGACGCCGTCGTGATCGACCTGATGGTGCGGATCACCGGTTCGCACTACCAGCGACTGTTCGCCCCCGTCATCGGCCGGATCAAGCCGCCGTCGCGCTAACTAGCGCTGCCGTTTGCGCTGCTCGCCCCCTCGCCGCGTCGCGGCTGGGGGTACCCCCACCTCAGACCGTTCCGGTCTGCATCGTCGTCAGCGGCCGAGCGGGTGTTCGTTCAGCCAGGCGTCGGCCACGGCCTGCGGGTCCGCGCCTGCGCTCACCTGGCGACGCATGTCGACCAGCGCCGCGGTGTCCAGCACGCCGGCCACCTCGTTGACCGCCAGCAGCTGCCGGTCGGTCAGCGCATTGCGGCGGTAGAGCGGCACCACGTTTTCGGCCTGGACCAACGCCGGTTTGCCGTCGGTCAGCACCACCAGGTCGGCCGGAACATTCGGATCGGCGGTGGTGGTCCACGCCGCCGTCACCTCCCCCGACTTGACTGCGGCGAAAAGCGTTGCGTCGTCGTGGAATTCGTGAGCAGCCGGTAGCCGGCAGCTGCCGATCGCCGGAGGGGTCGGGGCGCCGGCGATCGAACCGACGGTCAGGCCGTCGCAGTGCCGCGGTAACGCGCCCAGATCGCCGCCACCCCAACTCTTGGACGTCGCATCCGCAACTGCCAGCGCGGGTTTGTCCTCGGCGGCGGTCGCGTAGTCACCGGCGGCGATGCCCTCCGGAAGCGCGCCGATCATCGTCTTGTACACCTGGGCATCAGACCACGCGGCGGCACCGGGCTGAAAGACCTGCAGCACCCGCCCGGTCAGGCTCGGGACGACGACGAACGCGCCGGAGTCCAGCTTGGTCAGCGGGTCGGGCGCCTGCTCGGTGCGCGTCGGGAACCCGTAGGAGCGCAGTGCCCCGGTGTAGACGTCGGCCAGCAACGTTGACTCGATGCCGGCCCGCGATCCGACCACCAATTCAGCTGAGCGGTCGTGGTTTTCGGCCCGGTGGCCACAACCCGAGATCGCCAGCGCCACAACCAGCGCCAGCAGCGATAGCCGGCCGGCGATCACTCAGCGCTATCTGCGGCGGCAGCCACGGCAGCGGCGACCGCAGGCGCAACCCGCGGGTCGAGCGGGCTCGGAACGATCTGATCGACCGACAGGCCGTCGGCGGCGACCGAGAGAATCGCCTCGGCCGCAGCCACTTTCATCTCTTCGGTGATCCTGCGGGCACCGGCGTCCAGCGCGCCGCGGAACACACCGGGGAAGGCCAGCACATTGTTGATCTGGTTCGGGAAGTCGCTGCGCCCGGTGGCGACGATCGCGGCGTGCTTGGCCGCCACGTCCGGGTGGACCTCCGGATCGGGATTCGACAACGCGAACACAATGCTCTTCGGCGCCATCGTTGCGATCAGTTCCTCGGGCACCACGCCACCGGACACCCCGAGGAAGACGTCAGCGCCTTCGAGCGCCTCCACCATGCCACCGGTGCGGTCGAGCGGGTTGGTGCGGGCGGCGAGTTCGGCTTTGACGCCGTTCATGCCGGCCCGGTCACGGTGCAGGATGCCCTGCGAGTCGAGCACGGTGATATCCGAAATGCCTTTGGCCTGAAGCAGATTGGCACATGCGACGCCCGCCGCCCCGGCGCCGGACACCACCACGCGCAGCGCGGTCATGTCACGGTCGAGCACCGTCGCGGCGCCCATGAGTGCGGCCAGCACCACGATCGCGGTGCCGTGCTGGTCGTCGTGCATCACCGGGCAGTCGAGCGCCTCGATGACGCGGCGTTCGATCTCGAAGCAGCGGGGCGCGGAGATGTCCTCGAGGTTGACCGCGCCGAACGTCGGGCGCAGCCGAACCAGGGTCTCGACGATCTCGTCGGGGTCCTTGGTGTCCAGCACGATCGGGATGGCGTCCAGCCCGGCGAACTCCTTGAACAGCCCGCATTTGCCTTCCATCACCGGCAGCGACGCCGCAGGCCCGATGTCACCCAGGCCGAGCACGGCGCTGCCGTCGCTGACGACGGCCACCAGCCGGCCCGACCACGTGTAGCGGGCCGCCAGCGTGCGGTCGCCGGCGATGGCGCGACTGACCTGTGCCACCCCCGGCGTGTAGGCGATCGACAGCGAGCGCTGGGTGTCCAGCGCCGTGGTCAGGCCTACGGAAAGCTTGCCCCCCGAATGCGCCTCGAAGATCTCTGCGTCGGTGATGGCGCCTTGTTCGGTGTGGGTCTGTATCGATTCAACCAACTCAGACACGTCGTCCAGCGTACTGACTACTCATTAGTAGCCCTAATCGACGAGATCCTCCTGTGACTCAGATCAAGCCCAGGTCGGAGACCGCGCTGCGCTCGTCGGCGAGCTCGGCGGTCGACTTGTCGATCCGGCCACGGGAGAAGTCGTTGATGTCCAGGCCCTGCACGATGGTCCAGTTGCCGTCCTTGGTGGTCACCGGGAACGACGAGATCAGACCCTCGGGAACGCCGTAGGAGCCGTCGGAGAACACGGCCATCGACACCCAGTCGTCCTGCGGGCTGCCCAGCAGCCAATCGCGGGCCGCGTCGACGGTCGCCGATGCCGCCGAGGCGGCTGAGGAGCTGCCGCGCGCGTCGATGATCGCCGCGCCACGCTTGGCGACGGTGGGGATGAAATCGTCCGCGATCCACTTCTCGTCGTTGACGACCTCGGCGGCGTTCTTGCCGCTGATCTCAGCGTGGAAGATGTCCGGGTACTGGGTCGCCGAGTGGTTTCCCCAGATGGTGACCTTCTTGATGTCGGTCACCTTGGCGCCGGTCTTCTTGGCCAGCTGCGAGATGGCCCGGTTGTGATCCAGCCGGGTCAGCGCGGAGAACCGCTCCTTGGGGATGTCGGGGGCGTTGTTCTGCGCGATCAGCGCGTTGGTGTTGGCCGGGTTGCCGGTCACACCGATGCGCACGTCGTCGGCGGCGACCGAGTTCAGCGCCTTGCCCTGCGCGGTGAAGATCGCGCCGTTGGCCTCGAGCAGGTCGCCGCGCTCCATGCCCGGGCCGCGCGGACGGGCGCCGACCAGCAGCGCAAGGTTGACGCCGTCGAAGATCTTGTTCGGGTCGGCGCCGATCTCGACGCCGGACAGCAACGGGAAGGCGCCGTCGTCAAGCTCCATCACGACACCCTCGAGCGTCTTGAGCGCGGGCTCGATCTCGAGCAGTCGCAGCTCGATCGGACGGTCGGGGCCCAGTAGCGAGCCGCTGGCCAAACGGAACAGCAGGCTGTAGCCGATCTGGCCGGCGGCGCCGGTGACGGCGATCTTCAGTGGTGATGTGCTCACGTCTATCCGCTCCTTGTGAAGATTTTCCGGCATGCTTCAGATCCGCCCGATGCGCAATCGCGTCGCGTCGAAACTAGCGCACGCGCCGGCCTGATAAATCCCTACCCCGCGTCAACGCTGGCCAGCCAACTCGCCGACACGAAATAGCCAGCTGACGGGCGTAGCATGACCGACGCTTGGATCTGATGTGAGAGCTACACCGGGGAGGTGTCACGTGCCCTCGTTCCGCGACCTCAGCGACATACCTGAAACGCTGCGAACCCTTGCTCCAACCGAAACCGTCGAACATCATGTGGCGCCGCCGGTCGACGAACCCGCCGACCACGCCGTCGTCGACTGCGCCGTGTACGTCGACGGAGAACGCCTCGCCGGCAGCTGCAGTTACACCGACGCGCGCAACAAGGTTTCCGAACTGCGACTGGACGGGCGGGAGGCGTTCGCCTGGATCGGCCTGCACGAGCCCACCGAGCATCAGATGCAAGAGGTCGGCGACGTGTTCAACCTGCACGAGTTGGCCGTCGAGGACGCGGTGTGCGCCCACCAGCGGCCGAAGCTCGAGCGTTACGACGACATGCTGTTCCTGGTGCTCAAGACGGTCAACTACGTCCCGCACGAGTCGATGGTGTTGACCCGTGAAGTCGTCGAGACCGGCGAAATCATGGTGTTCGTCAGCACGGACTTCGTGGTGACCGTCCGGCACGGCGAACACGGTCGGCTGTCCGACGTCCGCAAACGAATGGACCTCGACCCCGAACACATGCGACTGGGCCCGTTCGCGGTGATGCACGCGATCGCCGACTCGGTTGTCGACCACTACCTCGGGGTCACCACGCTGATGGCGGCCGACATCGACGCTATCGAAGAGGTGGCCTTCACTCCCGGCTCCCGGACCGACATCGAGCCGATCTACCAGATCAAACGCGAGGTCGTCGAACTGCGCAGGTCGGTCAACCCGCTGTCGGTGCCGTTTCTGCGGCTGCAGACCGAACACAAGGACTTGATCTCCAAAGAGGTGCGGCGCTACCTGCGCGACGTCTCCGACCACCAGTCGCAGGCCGCCGACCAGATCGGCAGCTACGACGACATGCTCACCTCGCTGGTGCAAGCCGCTTTGGCCCGTGTCGGCATGCAGCAGAACGACGACATGCGCAAGATGGCAGCCTGGGCCGCCCTGCTGGCGGTGCCCACCATGGTGGCGGCGATCTACGGGATGAACTTCAAGGTGATGCCCGAGCTGAACTGGACGTGGGGATACCCGGGAGTGATGGCCGCGATGGCGGTCTCCTGTGTCTACCTGTACTACCGGTTCCGCAGGCAAGACTGGCTGTAGTGGCTCAGCTCGGTTGTGCAGCAGGCCGATTGGGGTCCGCCACGTCGACACCGTCGCTTCGCCACGCGTCGCGCATCGCCTCGGCGCCCTTCAGCCGGACCCAGGCGGCCTCGGTCGCGGTGATGGGCGTGGCCGACAGAAAGCGCACCGGGTCACTCGGCGGGTCCAGTGGCAGGTCGTCGATGTCGCTGTCGCCCAACAGCACCGCGGTGAACGGTGCCCGACCGGACGGCCGCGCCCACAACGGCGAGCCGAGATCGACCAACGCATCCGGCGTCAACACCACACCTTCGACCGCCGGAGACGCCGCCACCACAGCCAGGCTGCGGGCCAGGCCGGTCACCGCCCCCGGATCACTCAGGCGCAGAACCACTTCGGCACGCGGGCCGCGGTGTGGGTCAGCGACCACCGAGGTCGGGTCGACCATCGGATGCCGCGAGCAGCCCAGCGAGACGTAGTGCACGATCCCGTCGGCGCCGGGTCGGTAGCGCAAGACGTCGATCGGCTCAGCGCCCAGAAACGTCACGCTGGCGACATCGGGCTCGGCCTGGCCGAAGTGCGCATCCAGATGCCCGCGCACCCGGTCGGTGGGCTGACTCACGCGGGCGGCACAGTCAAATTCGCCCCGGTCGCGGCATCGAAGACGGCGAGTTTCGATGTGCCGAAAGCCAATTCGAGGTTCTTGCCTTTCGCCGCCTTCGACTCGGCGGGCACCCTGGCGACGAATTCGTGCTGCCCTGCCCCGGATTCGGCCTCGAGTTCTTCGAGCTCGGCGAGCTGGTCGGAGTGCACGACGGCGCCCTCGGTGGTGAAGTACACGTACTTGTCGGCGCCGAGCGATTCGACCATGTCGACCTTCACCTCGAAGCTCAGCGAGCTGATCCGCTGATAGGCGTCGATCAAGGCGGCGTCCTGCAGATGCTCCGGGCGCACCCCGACGATCACGTTCTGCGGCGCCGAATGCTGTGCCAGCACGTCCAGTACCGGCTGGGTCAGCAACACCTCGCCGAACGGCAGCGTCAGCCCGGTCTCGGTCAGCGTGGCGGGGAAGAAGTTCATTGCCGGCGAGCCGATGAAGCCCGCGACGAACAGGTTCGCGGGCCGCTCGTACAGCTCGTCGGGCGTGCCGATCTGCTGCACAACGCCGCCGCGCATGACCACCACACGGTCGCCGAGCGTCATGGCCTCGGTCTGGTCGTGGGTCACGTACACGGTGGTGGTACCCAGCCGCCGCTGCAGCCGGGCGATCTCGCCACGCATCTGCACCCGCAGCTTGGCGTCGAGGTTGGACAGCGGCTCGTCCATCAGGAATGCCTTGGGCTGGCGCACAATTGCGCGCCCCATCGCGACCCGCTGACGCTGGCCGCCGGACAGCTGAGCCGGCTTACGGTCCAGAACATCGGAGAGGTCGAGGATTCGCGCGGTCTCCTCCACCTTCTGGGCGATGTCGGCCTTCTTCATCTTGGCCAACGTGAGCGGAAACGCGATGTTCTGCCGGACCGTCATGTGCGGGTAGAGCGCATACGACTGGAACACCATCGCGATGTCGCGATCCTTGGGCGCCTTCTCGTTGACCCGCTCGCCACCGATGCGCAGTTCTCCAGAAGAGATATCTTCAAGTCCGGCAATCATATTCAGCGTGGTCGATTTTCCGCAGCCGGACGGACCGACCAGAATGATGAACTCGCCCTCGGCGATGGTGAGGCTGAGTTCCTGCACGGCCGCCGCGCCATCGGGGTAACTCTTGGTCACCCGATCCAACACAATCTCGGCCATCGAGCTATCCCTTCACCGCGCCTGATGTCAATCCCGCGACGATCCGTCGTTGGAAGACTAGAACAAAAACGATAATCGGGACCGTGATCACCATGGCCCCGGCCGCGATCGATCCGGTGGGCTCCTCGAATTGCGAACTGCCGGTGAAGTTCGCGATCGCCACCGGCGCAGTCATGGCGGCCTTGGTGGCGGTCAGCGACAGGGAAAGCAGCAGATCGTTCCAGGCGAAGATGAAGACCAGAATGGCTGTGGTCACGATGCCCGGCGCCGCGAGCGGGACGATCACCTTGCGGAAAGCCTGACCCGGTGTGGCGCCGTCCATCTTGGCCGCCTTCTCCAGATCCCACGGGATCTCCCGGAAGAACGCCGACAACGTGTAGATCGCCAGCGGCAGCGCGAAGGTGATATAGGGGATGATCAGGCCGGGCCAGGTGTCGAACAGCCCGATCCGCCGTTCGATGTTGAACAGCGGCGTCACCAGTGAGATCGCCGGAAACATCGAAATCAGCAGCACGGCGCCGATCAGCAACCGCTTACCGGGAAACTCCAGGCGGGCCACCGCGTACGCCGCCATCGCGCCGATCACCACCGCGATCACCGTGGTCAGCACGCCGATGCCGACCGAGTTGACCAGCGCCGAGCTGAACAGATTGCCGCGGAAGATGCCGCGGTAGTTGTCCAGCGTCACCGACGACGGAATCAGCTTGCCGTCCTTGACCGTTGAGGTCGGCTTGAGCGACAGGCTCAGGATCCACAGCACCGGCAGCAGCGCATACGTCAGCACCAGGGTGTCGACGGCGACCCATCCCACGGCGCGCCGGGCGTCGACGCGGTCAGCGGCCATCGTGACCACCACCGGGTGCTGAGGCGCCGAAGACCGTGACGAAGATGACGGCGATCACCGTCACGCAGCCGAAGATCAGCACCGAGATCGCCGACCCGAGGCCGACATTCAAGCCTCTGAACAAGTTGTCGTAGCCCAGCACCGAGACCGAACTGGTGTTGCCCGTGCCGCCGGTGAGCACGTAGATGTTGTCGAAGATCCGGAAGGCGTCCAGCGTGCGGAACAGCAGCGCCACCAAAATCGCCGGCTTGATCAACGGCAACGTGACCTTCGTCAGCCGCCGCCACGCTCCGGCGCCGTCGACTTCAGCGGCCTTCAGCACGTCCGCGGGCACCAGCGCCAGCCCGGCCAACAACAGCAACGACATGAACGGTGTCGTCTTCCACACCTCGGCGATCACCACGACGCCGAGCGCCGAAAACTGGTGTGTCAGCGGCGCGCTGCCGTGCGGCAACAGGTTGGCCAGATAACCGGTGCCCGGCGTCCAGGCGTAGTACCAGCTGTAGGACGCAACTACCGTCACGATGCCGTACGGGATCAGCACCGCGGTGCGGACCAGTCCCTTGCCGATCAGCGTCCGGTGCATCACCAGCGCCAGCGACAGCCCCAAGACGAATTCGATCGACACGGATGCGACCGTGATCGCCAACGTCACGGCCAGCGCCGTCCACCAGTACCGGTCGGTCAGAATCGTCTGATAGTTGCCGAGACCGATGAATCGGGTGTCGTTCGGGGTGGCTAAGTTGTTGCGCTGCAGGCTGAGCCACACCGCATAACCGATCGGGTAACCGGTGACGGCCAGCATCAGCGTCGCCGCCGGCGCCACCAGGATGAAAGCCAGTCGCCGGTCAGTCTTAGGCGTCATGGCAGTAGGCCCTTGCCGTCGACCGCCTTCTGCACCTGGACGGCGAGTTCGTCGGCCGTCTTCTCCGGGTCGATCGCAGTGATCGGTGCCAGCGTGGCGGCGATCCGGGTGGACACCGACTGGTAGACCGGGCTCGCGAGCCGCACAGCGGCATTGGTCAACTGGCGGCGAATGACTTCGTACATCGGGTATTTCGTCTGGAATTGCGGATCGGAATACAGCGAGGTCCTGGTCGGCGGCATGCCACCGTCGAGCGCGGCGTACTTCTCGTTCTGTGGGTCGCGCAGACACCGGATCGCTTCGAAGGCTTCGGCTTTGTGCCGGGTTGTCTTGGCGACAGCCAGGTTCAGGCCACCGATCGTCACTTTGGCCGGGTCATTCGGGTGCACACCCGGGTAGGGCGCGAACCCGAACACCGACTTGCTGGCGTCGTAGGCCGCGCGGAACTGCTGATCCGTCGGCTGGAACGACCCGACACCGTTGACGCTGCCGGCCAGGTCGGGGTCGCGGTTCAGCGGCAGAAACGGCACGCCGCCCTTCACCGCGTTCTCCAGCATGGACGCCAAGTTGTACGGCCAGTTGACTTCCAGCGCCGACCTGCCCTGCTCGAACGCCAACCGGGCGGACCCCGCGTCGCTGCGGGTGACCGACGGATCGGCACCGGGCGCGGTGGCCACCGACTTCATGATCCGCAGCGCGTCGACGGTCGCGGCGCGGTGCGCGGGGGTGTCGGTCAGCGTGACTGTCTTGCCGTCATCGGAAAGCGCTTGGCCACCAGCACTTTCCAATAACGTGTTGAACCACACCACCAGGCCCTCGCTCTGGCTGGCCTGCACGCCGATCCAGCTGGGCCGGCCCGCGGCGTGCAACCGGGTGGCCTCGTCGACCATGGCATCCCACGTCGTCGGCGGCGTGTCCATCAAATCCGGCCGGTACCAGAGCAATTGGGTGTTGGTGACGACGGGCGCGGCGTAGAGCCGATGCCGCCACGTCGCGGTGGCGAGCGGTCCGCGCAGCGTGTCGGAGATGGCGTCGGCCTCGGCGCGGCGGGCCGGGTCGTCCGAGAACGCCAGCACCCAACCCGCTTCGGCGAACTCGGCCGTCCAGATCACGTCCATCGCCAGCACGTCCAGCGACCGGTCGTTGGCGCTCAGCCTCCGGGCCAACTGGATGCGCTGATCGTCGGTCGACCGCGACAGGCTGTACTGCCGGACGGTGAACCGTCCACCGGACTGCTCAGTGCAGCGCCTGGCGATCGCGGCGTACGTCGGGGCGCCACTGGCCGGGGTGTAGAAGCTGATCACCCGTCCGTCGTCGGTGGCTCCGCAGCCGGTCAGGGCCGACGCGGCTGCGAGCACCGCGGCCGCGCCCAGCCGGCGTGCGCGCCCGCGACGACTGGCCACCAGACGAATCAAATGGCCAGCCGGGCCAGCAGATCCCTGGCCTGCTCGGCGTTCTGCGGATCGCACAGCACGTCGTAGCGGCCGGCGACCAGTTGCAGCGTCGAGCTGAAGTCGCGGGTGCCGCGGGCCATCGAGTACGGAATCGCCGAGGTGATCAGGCCGAAGAACACTCCGGCGATCAGACCGGTGGTCAGCGCCTCCAACGGATGCGGGCTGGAGAACAACAGGGTCAGCACCATGCCGATGAAAAGGCCCAGCCAGGCGCCACTGATCACGCCGCCGCCGAGTACTTTCGGCCAGGTCAGCCGACCGGTGACCCGCTCGACCTGCATCAGGTCAACCCCGACGATCGTCACCTGCTGTACCGGGAACTCCTGATCGGACAGAAAGTCGACGGCCCGCTGGGCTTCGGCGTAGGTGGGATACGAACCGACCGGCCAACCTTTCGGTGGTGTCGGCAGGCCCGGAGGACGCCTGCTCCCGGCGGGGGCGCCGGGTGCGGCACCGGGAACCTGTCCGGGCTGAAAAGGGCTGCTCATCGTTCCATTGTGCGCTGTTGTGCGCCGTCGGGCAGACCCGCCATCGACCAGCGGACACGTCTCGAGCAGTCGCGCCCACGATAGGTTGAACACCATGACGAGTCAGGGCGGCGGCTACGGGGAGGAATCCCGGGACGACACACCGCCCTTCCCGCGCCCGGCCGAGCCGCAGCCTTGGCAGCAGTACCCACACGCCCCGGTGGACCCGCAGGCACCAGTCAGCTACGACTACCCGCCGACGTATCCCCAGCGGGTGCCACCCGCGGGCCCTTCTTACGGCTATCCGCCCCCGCCGCCCGGATACGGCGCACCGCCGCCGCCGTACTACCCCGGCCCCTACGACCCCTACCTGGGTTATCCGGCGGGGCAACAGCAGACCAACGGGCTGGCCGTCGCGTCATTGGTGACGTCGATCGCCGGCGTCCTGCTGGGAATTCCGCTGGCCATCTTCTGCTACATCGGGGTGCTGATCCCCATCGTCGGAGCGGTGCTGGGCGGCGTCGCGCTCGGGCAGATCAGACAGACCCATCAGCGGGGCCGCGGAATGGCCATCGCTGGTCTCGCCATCGGAGCGACCACCGCGGCGATCACCGTGATCATGATCGCCGTGCTGGCCGCGGCGCTGCAGTCGCTGACGCTGCTGCACTAACCCGTCGGTGGCTCGAAGCGCTCCGATTGGCGCTCCATGCCCGCCGCGCGACCCTTGGCGGAGATCACCAGCGCCATCTTGCGGCTGGCCTCGTCGAGCATCTCGTCACCGAGCATCACCGCACCCCTGGCACCGCCGGCGGCCGAGGTGTGCCACTCGTAGGCCTCCAGGATCAACTCTGCGTGGTCGTAATCGGCCTGCCGGGGACTAAATATCTCGTTGCCCGCGGCGATCTGGTCGGGATGCAGCACCCACTTGCCGTCGTAGCCCAGCGCCGCCGATCGGCCCGCCACCCGGCGGAACGCCTCCACGTCGCGCACCTTGAGGTACGGGCCGTCGACAGCCGCGATGCCGTGCGCGCGTGCCGCCACCAGGATCGTCATCAGCACGTGGTGATAGGCGTCGCCGACGTCGTACCCTTCCGGCTGCTCGCCGACGACCAGCGTGCGGGTGTTCAGGTTGGCCATCAGGTCCGCGGGGCCGAGCACCAGCGCCTGCACCCGGGGTACGGCCGCGATCTCGTTGATGTTGAGCAGGCCTCGGGCGTCTTCGATCTGCGCGTCGATGCCGATCTCCCCGACCGGAAGTCCGTGGATCGTCTCCAACTGCGTCAGCAGCAGATCGAGCGCCTGAACGTGCGAGACGTCGGAGACCTTCGGCAGCACCACCACGTCGAGCCTGGCGTCCGGTGCGGCGCCGACGGCAGAAACGACCTCGATGATGTCGGCGTGCGTCCACGGCGTCGTCCAGCCGTTGACCCGAACGCCACGCAGTTGGTCGGCCCACCCCGGGCCGGCGAGTGCGGCGGCCACCCGGCTGCGCGCGTCGGCCTTGGCGTCCGGCGCGACCGCGTCCTCGAGATCGAGGAAGACCTCATCGGCAGGAAGGCCTTTGGACTTGTCGATCATTTTCTGGCTGCTGCCGGGCACGGAAAGGCATGTGCGGCGGGGCCGATACGCGTTCGTCACGCTCCACTCCTACCCTTTGACCTATGGCCTCGATCAACAGGGTGTACGCGGCGCGGCTGGCACGAATGTTGGTATTGGGCCCGATGGGCGAGTCACTTGGACGAGTGCGCGACGTCGTGGTCAGCATCAGCATCGTTCGTCAGCAACCCCGAGTCCTCGGGCTCGTCGTCGAAATGACCTCACGCAGAAGGATTTTCGTACCCATCCTGCGCGTCGCCTCGATTGAGCCCGACGCGGTGACGCTGAACACCAACAGCGTCTCGATGTTGCGTTTCGAACAACGGCCCGGCGAAGTTCTGGTGCTGGGCCAGATCGTCGACACCAAGGTGAGCGTCAAAGACCCTGAACTGCCCCAGCTCGCCGACACCGAGGTCGTCGTCACCGACCTCGGCCTGGAGCAGAGCCGAACCCGCGACTGGATGGTGACGCGGGTCGCGGTGCGTGTTCCCCGTCGGATCGGCCGGCGCAGCGCCACCCACATCGTGAACTGGCGCAGCGTGCAGGGGCTGACCCCGTCCGCGCTGGCGATGCCGGGTCAAGCCGTTGCGCAGTTGCTGCATCAGTTCGAGAAGTGGCGGCCGATCGAGGTGGCCGACGCGGTGCGCGAGCTGCCCGCCAAGCGGCGTTATGAGGTGGCCAGCGCGCTGGATAACGACCGGCTGGCCGACATCCTGCAGGAATTGTCCGAGGAGGAGCAGGCCGAACTGCTGATGCAACTCGGCGACGCGCGCGCGGCCGACGTGCTCGAGGAGATGGATCCCGACGACGCCGCCGACCTGCTCGGCACCATGGCCCCGACGCTCGCCGAGCGGCTGCTGCGGGAGATGGATCCTGAGGAATCCGACCCGGTGCGCCGGCTGCTGAAACACTCCCCCGACACCGCGGGTGGGTTGATGACCAGCGAGCCGGTGGTGCTGACGCCCGACACGTCGGTCGCCGAGGCGCTGGCCCGCGTCCGCGATCCCGACCTGACGCCGGCGTTGTCGTCGCTGGTGTTGGTGGTTCGCCCGCCTACCGCGACACCGACCGGTCAGTACCTGGGCTGCGTGTCGCTGCAAAAGCTGCTGCGCGAGCCGCCGTCGATGCTGGTCGGCGGCATCGTCGACGCCGACCTGCCCTGGCTGGAACCCGACACCTCGCTGGGCGCGCTGACCCGCTACTTCGCCGCGTACAACCTGGTCTGCGGCCCGGTACTCGACAAACAGCACCATCTTCTGGGCGCGGTCACCGTCGACGACGTGCTCGACCACCTGCTGCCGCACGACTGGCGAGCCACCAATGAGGAGCCGGCACTCGACGCCGCCGGGGGGCTGTGATGAGCAGCAATTCGTCGTCGCGCCCGCAGCTCTACACCCCGCGCAACTCCCGAGTGCCCACGCCGCGGCTGGACGCCGACGCCGTCGGAAACTTCACCGAAGGGATCGCCCGGTTCTTCGGCACCGGCAGCTACCTGCTGTTGCAGACGATCCTCGTGATCGTGTGGATCGTGCTGAACATCTCCGCGGTCCACCTGCGTTGGGACCCCTACCCGTTCATCCTGCTCAACCTGGCGTTCTCGACTCAGGCCGCCTATGCCGCGCCGCTGATCCTGCTGGCCCAGAACCGTCAGGAGAACCGCGACCGCGTCACGCTGGATCAAGATCGCCGACGCGCCGAAGAAACCAAGGCCGACACCGAATATCTGGCCCGCGAACTGGCGGCGCTGCGGCTGGCGATCGGCGATGTGGCCAAGACTCGCGACTACATCCGCCGCGAGTTGGAAGACCTGCGCGAACTCCTGCAGGACCGGCACCTCGACCACGCCCACGACAGCGACGAAGAACTCGCTTCGCCTAATTGACACCGAGGCCCGCGGAGCAGTGTTTTCACAGGCAGATAAGTCCGTGATTGTTGTCACTCCCGTTGCCGCTGTTATGTATGGTGACCTAGTTCACGGCGGCTGAGACGTCCTCGAGGACGAGAACGCTCGAACACCAATGACGCATCGAGTGCGGGTAGGGGGACGCATGGGTCTACGTTCGGCCCTTGCAGAACTGCGGCAGCGGATCGTCCGCATGCCCAAGATCCCCAAAATTCCTGGCATCCGGCGCGCCGTCGCCCCAGTCGCGCGGGCGTTCACGACCACCAGGACGGCCGTTGGTGACGGGCTGACCCGCACATCCCGATCTCCGGCGTTCGGCGTGGCGATCATCGCTTGCCTGATCCTCACCGGCGTCGACGGCGCTGCCGCGCCACCGTTCCCGATGGCGAAGTCGACAGTGCGCGACGCCGCCATCACCCCGGTTGCCGCCGTCACCCGTGCCTCCACCGACCCGACCGGCCCCCTGGTGATCGCCGCCCTGCACCCGAAGATCGGCTTCCACATCGCCGAGGCCACGGTGTCGGCTCCCCCGCCCACAGTGGTGGTGAATACACCTGGCGCGCTTGGCATTCCGATGATGGCGCTGACCGCGTACCGCAACGCCGAGCGGATGATGGCCACCTCCGACCCGAACTGCGGCATCAGCTGGAACCTGCTAGCCGGTATCGGACGCATCGAGTCGGGACACGCCAACGGCGGCGCCACCGACGGGCATGGCACCGCAGTACGACCGATCTACGGGCCCACCCTGGACGGGACGCTGCCCGGCAACGAGGTGATCGTTCAGGGCAACACCGGCGGTCGGGTCAGCTACGCCCGGGCGATGGGGCCGATGCAGTTCCTGCCGGGCACCTGGGCGCGATACGCGGCCGACGGCGACGGCGACGGCAAGGCCGACCCGCAGAACCTGTACGACGCCACGCTGGCCGCGGCCCGGTACCTGTGCAGCGGCAATCTCAATCTGCGCGACCAGTCGCAGGTGTTGTCCTCGATCCTGCGCTACAACAACTCGATGCCCTACGCGCAGAACGTGCTCGGCTGGGCGGCGGCGTATGCCACCGGCGTCGTTCCGGTCGACCTACCGCCGATGACAGGGCCCCCGCCGCCGCTGGGCGACGCGCACCTGGAGAACGCCGAAGGCCTCGGACCCAACCTGCCGCTGAACATGCATGGGCTGCCGTCGACCGACCCGCTGGCCCGGGTGCCGCTGATCGATCTGAGCGGCGGGCCCAACAGCATCAACCAGCCGGCACTGCCGTGGCAGCAGGGCACGGCGGTCTCCTACATGCCGTCGTGCACGGTGATCTGCATCGACCAGGGAGCCGGGCCGCCCCAGCAAACGTTCAACACACCGCCTGGTGGCGCGCCCGCGGCGCCCGCCCCCGCAGGGCTATTCCCGAACTTGCCGAACCTGTTCCCCGCTCCGCCACCGCCTGCCGCACCGCAGCCGTGGCTGCCTCCCGCGGCACCGGCCCCGCTGCCGGCACCCGCCGCGTCGGCCCCTGCGCCCGAGCCTGGTGGACAACCGGTCGCCCCGCCAGCGCCTGCTGGCTGATTGGGCGTCTTTCGTCCGGCGCCTAAGCCCAATGGTCCGCCTTCTCAGCAGGCCGAAACGGCCCGCATCGTCGGCGAACTAGACTCGGGCGGTGATGTCCGATCTAACTTCCGGCGTACGCGCCGCGCTCGCCAAGGTGATCGACCCTGAACTCCGCCGGCCCATCACCGAACTCGGGATGGTCAAGAACATCGAGGTCGGCCCTGGCGGCGACGTGCACGTCGAGATCTACCTGACGACGTCCGCCTGCCCGAAAAAGACCGAAATCAGCGACCGGGTGAGCCAAGCCGTCGCCGACGTGCCGGGCACCGGCACCGTCAAGGTCACCCTCGACGTGATGAACGACGAGCAGCGCACCGAATTGCGCAAGCTGCTGCGCGGCGACTCCCGCGAGCCCGTCATCCCCTTCGCCCAGCCGGGATCGCTGACCCGGGTGTACGCGGTCGCGTCCGGCAAGGGCGGGGTCGGTAAGTCGACGGTGACGGTCAACCTGGCCGCGGCGATGGCCGCGCGCGGTCTGTCGGTCGGGCTGCTCGACGCCGACATCCACGGCCACTCGATCCCGCGGATGATGGGCACCACCGATCGGCCCACCCAGGTCGAGTCGATGATCCTGCCGCCGATCGCGCACGAGGTGAAAGTCATCTCGATCGCCCAGTTCACCCAGGAGAACACCCCTGTGGTGTGGCGCGGGCCGATGCTGCACCGGGCGTTGCAGCAGTTCCTGGCCGACGTGTACTGGGGCGACCTGGACATACTGCTGCTCGACCTGCCGCCGGGCACCGGCGACATCGCGATCTCGGTCGCCCAGCTGATCCCGAACGCCGAGATCGTCGTGGTGACGACGCCTCAGCTGGCGGCAGCTGAGGTCGCCGAACGGGCCGGCAGCATCGCACTGCAGACCAAGCAGCGCGTCGTCGGTGTGGTGGAGAACATGGCCGGGCTGGTGCTACCCGACGGCTCGACGATGAACGTGTTCGGCGAAGGCGGCGGCGCGCAGGTCGCCGAGCGGCTGACCCGCGTGATGGGCGCCGATGTTCCACTCCTGGGGCAGATTCCGCTGGACCCGGCTCTGGTCGCCGCAGGTGACGCTGGGGTGCCGATCGTGCTCAGCGCCCCCGACTCGTCGGTGGGCAAGGAGTTGCGCGGCGTCGCCGACGGCCTGTCGGCGCGACGTCGCGGGCTGGCGGGCATGTCGCTGGGACTCGACACCAACCGCCACTGAGGCTTCTCGATCGCCACAGCCGTCAGCTAGTTGGCGCATAGGACCGCAGCGGTAGGGTTAGCCGCATGCTGACTTCTTCGCAACGAGCAACGCGGCAGATCGCTTCCACGCTCACCGCACTCGGCTTAGTCACCTTGACCGTCGCGGGCTGCGGAGGGTCCGAGCCGGCCAAACCCTCGGGTTCGTCGGCGACACAGGCGCCATCGTCAGGCGGCGCCCAGTCGGCACCCGCGAGCAAGTACGACATCTCCAAGGTCGACAACGTCAAGGACGCATTGCCCGCCGGCTTCAAGCCGGACCCGCGTCCCGCGATCACGCTGAACCAGGGCGACATCGACAACCCCAAGATCATCCCGTTCACCAAAGCCAAGTTCGATCCGCCGCAATGTCGCGCGCTGGTCATTCCCCCCTACATCGACCCGGCCGTCGGTACCCGGGCCGCCGGGCTCAGCGCTGAGGGCGATCAAGGCGAAATCTTCGTCGTCGCAATGAATCTGCCGAAGCCGATTCCGGCCACGCCGCTGCCGGACGGCTGCGACCATGTCGGGCTGTCCGGTTCCCCTGAGGCGACCGGAACTGCCGAATCCATTCCCGGACCTCAGATCGACGGTGTGACGACGACCGGGGTCAAGATCACCCCGTCCGATGACAACGCTCCCTCCGAGTACATCTTCACAGCCGAAATCGGTGACCAGACGTCGATCGCCGTCATGGGTGGCACCGCGGACGAACTCAACCCTCAGCAGGTGTTGTCAGATCTTCTAGTGAAGGCCACCGCCGCCGTTCGCGGTTAGTGGCTACGTAGCGTCGGAATCGAACGGCGCCGGGCCGCCGGTGAACTGCTGCGAAGGCTGCGGTGTAACCGGTTGTGGCGCAACGCTATCCGGCGCAGAGGCTGCTGGTCGGTCGAAGTTTCCGGTGAACAGCGAATCGTCGCCGTCGAACAGGTGCTTGGCTAACGCTGCCCGCGGGGTCATGCCGCGCAGCTTCTGCAACTCGCTCAGTGGTTGACGCAGATCGTCGAACTCCGGGCCGATGTCCTCGCGAAGTTGAGTCGTCATGCCGGACAGGTAGTCACGGGCTTGGCGCAGCGCGCCGGACGTCCAGCGGATCGCGCCGGGCAGTCGTTCGGGTCCCAGGACCACCAGTCCTACGACAACGAGGACCAGCATCTCCCCCCAGCCGACGTTGGCGAACATTAGCCGCCGTCCGGCCCCGGGGTCACCGTGAGTGTGACGTGCCTACCGTCGCGGACCACCTCGACCGGCGCGGGTTGCCCAACCGTCAACTGGCGCACGGCGACAACGAACTCCTCGGCATCGGCCACACCGCGGCCGCCGACCTTGACCACCACGTCGTTCTCCAGCATCCCGCCCTTCTCAGCGGGGCTGCCGGCCTTGACGTTGGCAACCTGTGCGCCCTGCGCGATGTCGTTGCTCACCGACCGCGTGCTCACGCCGAGCGTCGGGTGCACGATCTTGCCGTCCTTGATCAGCGTCTGCGCAACCAGTTTCACTTCGTTGACCGGAATCGCGAAACCAAGACCGCTGGCGCTGTCGGACAGCGACTTGCCTGCGGTGTTGACGCCGATGACCTGGGAGTCCATGTTGATCAGCGGCCCACCGGAGTTGCCGTGGTTGATCGAGGCGTCGGTCTGAATGGCGTCGATCACGGTATCGGTGTCAGATCCCTCCCCCGACAACGGGATCGGGCGGTGCAGCGCGCTGATGATGCCCTCGGTGACGGTGCTGCGCAGGCCCAGCGGAGCACCCGCGGCCAGTACCTCGTCGCCGACCCGAACCTTGTCGGAGTCGCCGAACCGGGCCACCGTCAAGTTGTTGACGTTGTCCACCTTGAGCACGGCCAGGTCGGTCTTCGGGTCGCGGCCGACCAGGTTGGCCGGAACTTCCTTGCCGTCGTTGAACACCACGGTGGTCTTGAACTGGCTCGGGTTGTTTGCCGCTTCGGAGATGACGTGGTTGTTGGTGACGATGTACCCCTTGCCGTCGATGACAAAGCCGGAGCCCTGCATGCCCTCCTGGTCGCTGACCGATTGAATGGTCACGACCGAATCGGCCACTGCGGCAGCAACTTTGGCGAATCGACCGGCTGGCGCCTCAGCGTTGCCGTTGGTCGACAACGACACCTTGGAGGTGGTGAACGCCTGGACGACCTCAGCCGTCTTGCGTCCGACCACACCGCCGGCAATGCCGATCAGCAGCGCCAGTACGGCGAGCACCGCCAGCGCCGGGTAGGAAACTCGTCCGCCGAACAGCACGTCCCGCACGCCCAGCCGGCCACCGGCATCGCCGGATCCGACCGCGGTGGACCGCGCCACCGCGGGATCGCCGAGTGCGGCGGCCGCGCCGGGATCGCGCCACGGGTCTTCGGGGTCCTCGGCCTGGTCCTTGTCTTTGCCGTCCCCGAGCGCGCCCGCATCGGTCGGGTGCCGCTGCAGGGAATCGGCCCCAGGGAACGGCCGTCCGAACGCCTCGGTCAGCACCGGGTCGGCAGCTTCGCTGTGCGGAGTGAACTCTCTCTGATCGCGGTATTTCGGCGGGCGTACCCGGTCGGCGACAAAGGAGCCCTGGACGCCGCCCGGACGGCTGAAAGCCTGACCCGTCGCGGCATCCACGGGCGGCCGGGAAATCGGCCGCGGCGCCAGCCGAGGGGCGCCGTTGTTCTCTTGATCGGAGCTCACGTCATCCTCTTCCGAGCGCGGGGTGAACGCGCGCTATGGACTCGAGCACGGCGCCGCGCACCGGCTTGACCAAACCAGGTCTCCACCCTACCGAGGCTCTGGGCGATCGCGCGGGTTGCCGTCGGCGAATCGACCGGACGGCCTGGCTCGCCGTTCCGGTGGCGGCCCACCGCTGCCCCGCGGACGGGGCTGGGCGGTGTTGCCCCGCGCGCCGGGAGGCCCAAACTGACCGTTCTGCTGGGCACCCCCGTCGTCCTCGGGCGGACAGTGCGGAATCTGCGACAGCAATCCCAGCAGCGTGCTGGGGATTCTGATCGGATGGGAATCGCGCAGGGCAGCGCGGGCCCGACGGTGACCGTCGACCTCGGCAGCGCACTCCGGACACAGCGAGATGTGGTGCGCCGCGCGCAGGTGGGCGTTCATCCGCAACTCGCCGTCGACGAAAGCCGCGATGGCCTCGATCGACAGGTGCTCGGTCGAGCCGAACTGCCGCGGCGCGCCGACCGGAGCGTCGCTCTGCGAGGCGAACTGGGCGGGGAGCCAGGAGAACGCGCGGCGGAAGACATGACCCCGCTCGGCCATCACCAGCTCCCCTCGATTTCAGCGCTCGATCCACCCACACATGTTGGGCACTACTTCGAATGTAGCGCGCTGGACGACGCGGATCACGGACGAAGAGCCGATCAGCAGGCTTGTGTCTCTAGTCAGCGAGGCCGGGCAGTGCGCCGACGGCGCTCTCGGGGTTCGCCGCCAGATAGTCACGCAGCGCTTGCCGGCCACGGTGGATGCGGCTGCGCACGGTACCGAGCTTGACGCCCAGCGTTGCGCCGATCTCCTCGTAGGACAGACCTTCGATGTCACACAGCACCACAGCCGCACGGAACTCGGGCGGCAGGGAATCCAACGCCGCCTGCAGGTCGGGACCCAGCCGGGAGTCGTGGTAGATCTCCTCGGGATTCGGCTCGTCGGCCGGCACCCTGTCGTAATCCTCGGGCAGCGCCTCCATCCGGACGCGGCTGCGGCGGCGGACCATGTCCAGGAACAGGTTGGTGGTGATGCGGTGCAACCAGCCTTCGAACGTCCCCGGCTGGTAGTCCTTCACCGACCGGAAGACCCGGATGAAGGTGTCCTGGGTCAGGTCCTCGGCGTCCTGCTGATTGCCGGACAGGCGGTAGGCCAACCGGTAGACCCGGTCGGCGTGCTGGCGCACCAGCTCATCCCACGACGGCATCGCTGTTTTGTCTCCGGTTGCGTCGAAGACGGCGGTGCCGTATGGCTCCTCAGCGGGCTCAACCCAGTCAGCGTCGCGGTACCTCTCAGGGTGCGACATGCTGGCCGGGCTCATCAGTGTGGCTATGTTCAAATCCTCCGGGTTCAGCTTGCCGTCAAAGCTAGGCAACTCATCACCGCGCGTAACGCGAAGATGCCGAGAGGTATTCCCGGACCAGCGGCTTCCACGCTCCATGGGCAATACCGTTGTCTACCGGCGTATGCGCGGGATATGACCGCACTGAGCTTTCACTGAGAATGGCGCATTTACCCCCATTACGCTGCTCGTTCGAGTCACATCTCATTTCGATCACGGTGAGGATTTGAGCGTGTCGCGACGCGGTGACCGGGCGCGCCTGTCTGCACCCGCCGTGGGTTGGATCTACGCTGCGGGCATGGCCACCACCGACCGCACCGCGGGCCAACCCGCACAGAGTCGGGCGGAGTCACTCTCGGCGCACGCCGAGGGGTCGATTTCGGAGGACACCGTGCTGCTGGCCGCCCGCGAGCGTGCCGCCGACATCGGTGCCGGCGCCGTCACCCCGGCGGTCGGAGCGCTGCTCAGCCTGTTGACCAAACTCAGCGGGGGCAAAGCCGTCGTCGAAGTCGGCACCGGCGCCGGCGTCAGCAGCCTGTGGCTGTTGTCCGGCATGGCCGATGACGGCGTGCTGACCACGATCGACATCGAGCCCGAACACCAGCGGATCGCCAAAGAGGCGTTCTCCGACGGCGGCATCGGCCCGTCGCGGACGCGGCTGATCAGCGGCCGCGCGCAGGACGTGCTGACCCGACTGGCCGATGACTCCTACGACCTGGTTTTCATCGACGCCGACCCACTCGACCAGCCGGAGTACGTGGTCGAAGGGCTTCGGCTGCTGCGCTCCGGCGGGGCCATCGTCGTGCACGGAGCGGCGTTGGGCGGGCGAGCCGGCGACCCGGCCGCCCGCGACGCCGAGGTGGCAGCTGTCCGCGAGGCCGCACGCCTGATCGCCGAGAACGAACTGCTCACCCCCGCGTTGGTCCCGCTCGGTGACGGCCTGTTGGCCGCCGTTCGCGACTGATCCACCTTGACAAATTCCTGACGGGGTAACCCCTTGACGTACGACTGAACGAGTGTTTAGTGTTTTGAACATGCGTTCAGTCGACGATCTGACCGCCGCGGCCCGGATCCGCGGCGCGGCGATCGAGCGGTTCGGCGAGCAGGGCTTCAGCGTCGGGCTGCGTTCGATCGCCGAAGCGGCCGGCGTGAGCGCGGCGCTCGTCATCCACCACTTCGGCTCCAAGGACGGTCTGCGCAAGGCCTGCGACGACTACGTCGCCGAGGAGATTCGCAGCAGCAAGTCCGAGGCGATGCAGTCCAGCGACCCGGCAACCTGGTTCGCCGCGATGGCCGAGATCGAGGAGTACGCGCCGATGATGGCGTATCTGGTGCGCAGCATGCAGTCCGGCGGCGAGCTGGCGAAGACGTTGTGGCGCAACATGATCGACAACGCCGAGAGCTATCTGGATGACGGCGTGCGCACTGGCATCCTCAAGCCCAGCCGAGACCCGGCTGCCCGGGCGAAGTATCTGGCGATCACCGGCGGTGGCGGATTCATGCTGTACATCCAAATGCACGAAACCCCAACCGATCTACGGGCTGTGCTGCGCGACTACGCCCGCGACATGGTGCTGCCCGCCCTCGAGCTCTACACCGACGGCCTGATGACCGACGGCCACATGTACGACGCATTCCTAGGCGAAGCCCAACGCCAAGAAGAAGGAGAAGCACATGCACCCAATTGAGATCCACGATCTGACCAAGACCTTCGGTAAGGCACGGGCGCTCGACGGCCTGGAGCTGACGGTCCGCGAAGGCGAGGTGCACGGTTTCCTCGGGCCCAACGGAGCAGGAAAGTCGACGACGATCCGCATTCTGCTTGGCGTGGTGAAAGCCGACAGCGGGACGGTTCGCCTGCTGGCTGGCGACCCGTGGTCCGATGCGGTCAATCTGCACCGCCAGATCGCTTATGTCCCGGGCGATGTCACACTCTGGCCCAACCTGACCGGTGGCGAGACGATCGACCTGCTGGCCCGGATGCGTGGCGGCATCGACGAGAAGCGGCGCGCCGAGCTGATCGAGCGCTTCGAACTCGACCCGCACAAGAAGGCGCGAACCTATTCCAAGGGCAACCGTCAGAAGGTCTCGCTGATCTCCGCGTTCTCGTCGCGGGCGCGGCTGTTTCTGCTCGACGAGCCGAGCAGCGGCCTGGACCCGCTGATGGAGAACATCTTTCAGCAATGCGTCGCGGAGGCTCGCGATCGCGGCGCGACAGTGCTGCTGTCCAGCCACATCCTCGCCGAAACCGAGCGGCTGTGCGGGAGGGTGACGATCATCCGTGCCGGCAAGACCGTCGAAAGCGGGACGCTGGAATCGATGCGGCACCTCAGCCGGACGTCGATCACGGCCGAATTGCTCGCGAACCCCGGCGATCTCACCCGTATTCGCGGTGTCGAGGACGTCAGCTACGAAGGGGCCACGTTGCACGCCCATGTCGACAGCGAAGGCCTCGGCGAGCTGATCCGGGTGCTCGGCGAGACCGGCGTGCGCAGCCTGGTCAGCCAGCCGCCCACCCTGGAAGAACTGTTCATGCGGCACTACGGCGCCGACGATCAGCGCGAGCTGAGCGATCACGGGGCACGCTGATGACCACCACACTGGAACGGGCGCATCATCCGGCACACGAAACGCCTTCGTATGCGTCGTCGTTCACCGGGACGCTCGGGATGCTGCGGCTGTACCTCCGACGCGACCGGATCGTGTTGCCGCTCTGGGTGTTCCTGCTATCCACGCCACTGGCCACCGTCTACATCGCCGGCGTCGAGAAGGTTTACCCCGACCAGGCCGCCCGCGCCGGCTTCGCCGCGATGATCATGGCCAGCCCGGCGCAGCGGGCGCTGTACGGGAACATCTACAACGACAGCCTCGGCGCGACCGGTATCTGGAAAGCCGGGATGTTCCACACACTGATCGCGGTTTCGGTCATCCTCACCGTCATCCGCCATACCCGCGCCGACGAGGAAACCGGCCGCGCCGAACTGATCGACTCGACCGCGGTGGGCCGTTACGCGAGCCTGACTGCGGCGCTGCTGCTGTCGTTCGGGGCGTCGTTGCTCACCGGCGGCCTCGGCGCAGCCGGCCTGCTGAGCACCAACGTCCCGGCGACCGGCTCGCTGGCGTTCGGCGCTGCGCTGGCGTGCTCCGGTCTGGTGTTCAGCGCGGTAGCCGCAGTGACAGCACAACTCTCGACAAGCGCGCGGTTCGCCCGCGGCGCCGCCTTCGCGGTGCTGGGCGCCGCGTTCTCGCTGCGCGCAGCCGGTGACGCCGGCTCGGCCGCGTTGTCCTGGCTCTCGCCGCTGGGCTGGTCGCTACAGGTCAGACCGTACGCCGGCGACCGGTGGTGGGTGCTGCTGCTGCATCTGGCCACGACGGCGCTGTTGACCCTGCTGGCCTACCGACTGCTCGCCGGCCGCGACGTCGGCGCCGGACTGATCGCCGAGCGGCCCGGCCCCGGCAGCGCAACACCCTTGCTGCGCAATGCTTTCGGGCTGGCCTGGCGACTGGACCGCGGAGCCCTGCTGCTGTGGACCGTCGGGCTCTGCCTGTACGGCCTGCTGATCGGCAGCATCGTGCACGGTATCGGCGATGAACTCGGCGGCGACACCGCGCGGGACATCGTCGTCCGGATGGGCGGCACCACAGTCGTGGAGCAGGCGTTCGTCGGGGCCGCATTCTGCATGCTGGGCATGATGGCAGCCGCGTTCGCCATCTCGCTGACGCTGCGCGTGCACCAGGAAGAGACCGGCCAACGAGCCGAGACGCTGCTGAGTGGATCGGTGAGCAGAAGCCGTTGGCTGACGGGCCATCTCATGCTCGCGCTCGCGGGATCGGCAGTCGCGATCGTGATCGCCGGGGTCGTTGCCGGGCTGACGTACGGGATCGCCGCTCATGACGTGGACGGCAAACTGCTCATGGTCGTGGGCACCGCCCTGGTTCAACTGCCCGCAATGTGGCTACCGGCTGCTGTGGCCGTCGCCTTGTTCGGTCTGGCACCGCGGTTCAGTCCGGTGGCCTGGGGTGTGCTGGTCGGATTCGTCGCGCTGTACCTCATCGGCGAGCTGTCCGGCTTTCCGCAGTGGGTGCTCGACCTGGACCCGTTCGCGCATATTCCGCTGGTCACCGGCGACACCTTCACACCGGTTCCGCTGCTCGCATTGCTGGCGATCGACGCCGCGCTGATCGGACTCGGTGTAGCGGCGTTCCGCCGTCGCGACGTGCAGACGTAGGGACGCTGCGATGAAAATTGCTGCCAAAGGACTACTCTCGGCCGCTTTGGGTCTAGTGGCCTTCGGACTGCTGCTGTTCGTGCCGGCCGGCACGATTCACTACTGGCAGGCCTGGGTCTTCCTGGCGGTGTTCGCGGTGTCCACCTGGATCCAGCGCATTCTCATCACCGTCGTATACATCTCGTTTCCGGCCATGTTCATCATCAGCGCACTGGACTGCCGCTTCGGATGGTCGCTGGTGCCGCCGTCCGTGTCGGTGATCGGCGACGTTCTGGTCGCGATCGGGCTCGGCCTGTCGATGCTGGTAATCATCCAAAATGGTTATGCGGCAGCCAATATCACGGTCGAGTCGGGCCAGCAGCTCGCCTCCACCGGGTTGTACAGGCTGGTGCGCCATCCGATGTACCTCGGAAATGTGGTGTTGATGCTCGGCATCCCGCTGGCACTCGGCTCTTTTTGGGGATTGCTTGTCGTCGTCCCCGGCGTCATTGTGCTCGTCCTGCGCATTCGCGACGAAGAAGGACTGCTCGAAGAGGAGTTGAGCGGCTACCGGGAGTACGAGCGGACGGTGCACTACCGCCTGCTGCCCCATGTCTGGTGAGCTCAGTCCGATAGCCCGACTTCTCCTCCGCCGCTCCGCGGCGGCATCGTCGTCGAGCGGTCAAATCCAGACGTTCTTGCCCACGGCGACCACGCCACCGGCGCTGATCGCGAAGCGTTCGCGGTCCTTCTCCAAATCCACCCCGACCATCTCGCCGGGGCCCACGACGACGTTCTTGTCCAAGATGGCGTGCCGCACCACTGCGCCGCGTCCCACCCGGGCGCCCGGCATGATCACGCTGCCCTCGACGATCGCGCCGTCGTCGATCACCACATTCGACGACAGCACCGAGTTGCGCACTGACGCCGCGGAAATGATGCTGCCCGCGCCCACCACCGACTCCTGGGCGGAGCCGCCGTTGACGAACTTGGCGGGCGCGAGGTTGTCGGACTCACCGCGGATCGGCCAGCGCTTGTTGTACAGGTTGAACACCGGATGCACCGACACCAGATCCATGTGGGCGTCGTAGAACGCGTCCAACGTCCCGACGTCGCGCCAGTAGCCGCGGTCGCGGTCGGTGGCGCCGGGCACGTCGTTGTCGGCGAAGTCGTAGACCGCTGCCCTGCCGTCGACGACGAGTCGCGGGATGATGTCGCCGCCCATGTCGTGATCGGAATGATCTTCGTCCGCGTCGGCACGGATCGCGTCGAGCAGCACCTTGGTGGTGAAGATGTAGTTGCCCATCGAGACGAACGTGGACTCCGGGTCATCAGGGGTGCCGGGCGGCTCAACGGGCTTCTCGACGAAGCTGCGGATCCGGCCGGAGTCGTCGGCGTCCAGGCAGCCGAACGCGCTCGCCTCGGCCCGTGGCACCCGAATACCGGCCACCGTCGCCCCGGCGCCGCTGTCGATGTGGAACCGGAGCATCTGCTCGGGATCCATCCGGTACACGTGGTCGGCGCCGAAAACCACGATGTAGTCGGGGTCCTCGTCGTAGATCAGGTTCGACGACTGGTAGATCGCGTCGGCGGAGCCGGTGTACCAGCGCGGGCCGAGCCGCTGCTGGGCAGGAACCGGAGTGATGTACTCACCGGCCAACCCCGACAACCGCCAGTTCTGCGAAATATGGCGGTCCAGTGAATGCGACTTGTACTGGGTGAGAACACAGATCCGCAGATACCGGGCGTTGACCAGATTGGACAGGACGAAATCGACGAGTCGATATGCGCCGCCGAAGGGAACCGCGGGCTTGGCCCGGTCGGCGGTCAACGGGTACAACCGCTTGCCCTCACCGCCGGCCAGGACGATACCCAGCACGTGTGGCGCTTCCCTCATGAATCAAACCTAACGGCCGTTGCGAACCCCTGCCAGATCAAGGAGGTGAATACCCACGCTGACGGATTGTCCATCAACCAATTTGGATTACCGACGAATCTACGGACGGGCAGCCGGTGAGCGGGTGGTCCCCCCTGCGCGAGTCGCACGCGGCTACTACGGTGCCGGGTATGCGCGTCGCGATGATGACTCGGGAGTATCCGCCGGAGGTATATGGCGGCGCCGGTGTGCATGTCACCGAACTCGTCGCGCGGCTGCGCGAATTGTGCGAGGTAGACGTGCACTGCCAGGGAGCGCCGCGGCCGGGTGCGTTCGCGTACCAGCCCGACACGCAACTGCGCGGAGCGAATCCGGCGCTGTCGACGTTGTCGACCGATCTGGTGATGGCCAATGCCGCCGCGGAAGCCAGCGTTGTGCATTCGCACACCTGGTACGCCGGGATGGCCGGGCACCTGGCGTCGTTGCTCTACGACGTGCCGCATGTGCTGACCGCACATTCGCTCGAGCCGCTGCGGCCGTGGAAGGCCGAGCAGCTCGGCGGCGGCTACCGGATCTCGTCGTGGGTGGAGCACACCGCGGTCAACGCGGCCGACGCGGTGATCGCGGTCAGTTCGGGCATGCGCGAAGACGTGCTGAAGGTGTATCCGACCCTGGATCCCAATCGGGTGCACGTCGTGCGCAACGGGATCGACACCGCTGTCTGGTATCCGGCCGAGCCGCTGCCCGACGAGTCGGTGCTGGCCGATCTCGGCGTCAACCGCAGCCGGCCGATCGTCGCGTTCGTCGGGCGGATCACCCGGCAGAAAGGCGTCGCACACCTGCTGGCCGCCGCGCACGACTTCGATCCCGAGGTGCAGTTGGTGCTGTGCGCCGGAGCGCCCGACACCCCGGAGATCGCCGCCGAAGTGAGCGCCGCGGTCGCCGAGCTTTCCGCCGCACGCGGCGGCGTCTTCTGGGTCAGAGAGATGCTGCCGATCGGAAAGATTCGTGAAATACTCTCGGCTGCAGTAGTTTTCGTGTGCCCGTCGGTCTACGAGCCGTTGGGCATCGTCAATCTCGAGGCGATGGCCTGCGGCACCGCCGTGGTGGCCTCCGACGTCGGCGGCATACCTGAGGTGGTCGCCGAGGGAGCCACCGGTTCGCTGGTGCATTACGACCCCGACGACGCGGTCGGCTACCAGAGCCGACTCGCTGCGGCCGTCAACGCCCTGGTCGCCGATCCGTCGAGAGCGGAGCGCTACGGCCAGTCGGGACGGCAGCGCTGTATCGCGGAATTCTCCTGGGCGCAGATCGCGCAGCAGACGCTGGAGATCTACCAGAAAGTGTGCGCCTGACGGCGAGGTCTAGCTGGTGACGCCTTTGAGTTCGTCGCCCAGAGCAGCGGCTTCGTCGGGTGTGAGCTCGACGACGAGTCGGCCACCGCCTTCCAGCGGTACCCGCATCACGATGCCGCGCCCCTCCTTCGTCGCTTCCAGTGGACCGTCACCGGTCCGGGGCTTCATCGCCGCCATCGAGCGCTCCCTCCAAATTCGAGCCGGCCCGTCGTCGCGGACCTGATCAGCGCCGGACATGCCCCGCCAGCGGGCGTTACATAAATATTAGTGGGCCAGTCATTCCCGACATTGAACTGCACATTCACCCCTCCATTGTTCCCTATCCGCGCCGGTCGGTGTGCATGACCTCCGCGTCGGCGTTTCAGTCGACTGTGGGAGGGACCCAGCAGGCCTGCAGGTGGTCGTCGACCATCCCGGTCGCCTGCATCAGTGCGTACGCGGTTGTCGGGCCGACGAAGCGGAATCCGCGGCGCTTCAATTCGCGTGCCATGGCGGTGGATTCTGGCGTCGTGGCGGGCACATCGGCCAGCGTCTTGGGCCGGGGTCGCGCCGCCGGGGCGAACGACCAGAGCAACTCCGAGAGGTCATCTGGGCCATCGGCGACAACCCGTGCGTTGGCGATGGTCGCCTCGATCTTGGCCCGGTTGCGGACGATGCCCTCGTCGGCCATCAGCCGGGCCACATCTTTGTCGGTGAAGCGGGCGACCTTCTCGATGTCGAAGCCGCCGAACGCCTTCCGGAAATTCTCCCGTTTGCGCAGGATGATCAGCCAGGACAGGCCGCTCTGGAAGGCCTCCAGGCTCATCCGCTCGAAGAGCGGGACTCGCCCGTGCAGCGGCTGGCCCCACTCCTGGTCGTGATAGTCGCGATAGAGCACGAAGTCGGGGCCGGGGCGACCGACCGCCCAGTCACAGCGAACGTGCCCGTCGTCGTCCGGCGCGGTCATGTCGGCTCCTGGTCGCCCTCGGCGCCCGCGTCGGCGTGGACGTCGTCGACGTCCGCTTCCGGCGCGGCGGCCACGGCGTGCACCGACGACAGCTCGCCGCGGAGCTGGTCGAGTTCCTGGCCGAGCCGGTCCAACACCCAGTCGACCTCGCTGGTCTTGTATCCGCGCATCGTCTGGGTGAACTTGACCGCATCGACGTCGGCGCCGGTGACGCCGGATGCGGGCAACACGGTGGGCGTCGTGCCGCGAGGGAGCGGCGGCAGCGGCTCGCCACGACCGAACAGCAGACTGGCCACACCGAACAGCACGATCGCCACCAAGACCAGTACCACCAGGTAGAGCAACACCAACGCCACGGCGTCGATATTGCCCTATGGCACCGACGACGCTGTCCAGGTGCTCTCAGCGGCGCGGTCGCAGGGTCTCTAGTGGCGGCCGGTCCGCCAGCGACACCGCTGAGGTGCGCGGGGTGTAGCCGTCGCCGTCGACGAAGAACTGGGTCAGGCCGACGCCCGAGTCGGGGATGCCGCAGCGAGACAGCAGCGTCGCGACGACTTGCCGGCTCATCGGACCCAACTCGGCCAGTGGCCGGTTGCGGTGTGCCCGCACGCCCAGGTTGACCTGAGCGATCGCTTCCAGGCCCAGTTGGTCATAGGTGTCGACCAGCAGGCCGATCTCGACGCCGTAGCCGGGCGCGAACGGCACCGAGGTCAGCAGTTCGCGGGTGGCGGCGTACTCGCCACCAAGGGGCTGCAGCACGCAGCCGAGTTCGGGGCGCAGCGCGGCGAGCAGCGGACGCGCCACCAGCTCGGTGACCCGCCCGCCGCCGGTCGCGCCTTCGCGGCCGGTGGCGTCGTCGCTCTTCAGCGGCCGTCGGTAGAAACTCTTGACCAGATGGATGCCGTCCTGGGTGAGCAACGGCCCGAGCAGACGGGGCACGAACATCGGATGCGGCTCGATTAAATCCGAGTCGACGAAAACCACGATGTCGCCGCTGGTGGCTGCCAGTGAGCGCCACAGCACCTCGCCCTTGCCGGGCCGCGGCGCGATCTCGGGCAGCGCCTGCTCACGGGTCACGACGCGGGCGCCTGCAGCGATTGCCCGGATCTCGGTGTCATCGGTCGACCCCGAGTCGAGCACGATCAGCTCGTCGACCAGCCCGCCGACCAATGGCGAGATGCTGTCGATCACCGACTCGACGGTTTCTTCTTCGTTCAGCGCAGGCAGCACCACCGAGACGGTCCGTCCGGCCTTGGCGGCGAGCAGCTGTTCGACTGTCCACTGCGGCCGGGTCCAGCAGCGGTCGGCCAGCCAGACATCACCGGGCAGGGCGGTCAGTGCGCCCTCAGCGGTGAGATCGACCAGCTCTGATGCCGTCATGCGAGTCCTCTCACCGTGCGCGCAGGCCGCCGTTGACCGTTGATCGAGGAGACCATTTCCAGCACCCGTCGGGTCGGCCCGACTTCGTGCACCCGGAACATCCGCGCGCCCGCGGCAGCCGCCAGCGCGGTAGCCGCCAGCGTGCCCTCCAGCCGCTCGGTCAGTTCCACGCCTAGAGTCTCCCCGACGAAATCTTTGTTGCTCAACGCCATCAATACCGGCCACCCGGTGTTAACAAGATCTTCCATGTGACGCAATAGCGCCAATCCGTGGAAGGTGTTCTTGCCGAAGTCGTGGGTCGGGTCGACCAGAATCCGGTCGGGGGCCACCCCGGCGGCGACGGCTTTTTCCGCCGCGGTGGTGACTTCGTTGATGACGTCGTCGACCACGCCGCGGGTACTGGTGCCGTAGCTCACCCGGAACGGGCGGGTACGCGGTAGCGCGCCGCCGGTGTGCGAGCAGACCAGGCCGGCGCCGTGTTCGGCGGCCACCTCGGGCATCGCGGGATCGTAGCCGCCCCAGCTGTCGTTGATCAGGTCTGCGCCCGCGCGCAGCGCATGCCCCGCCACCTCCGACCGCCAGGTGTCGATACTGATCAGTTGGTCGGGGTAGGCGTCCCGCAGCCACCCGATGAACGGCACCACCCGGGCTATTTCGGAGTGCTCGTCGATGGTCTCCCCCGGGCCTGCCTTGACCCCGCCCACGTCGATCACGTCAGCGCCCTCGGCGATCAGACGGTGCACAGCGGCTTGGGCCGCGTCGTCGCTGAAGTTCGCGCCGCGGTCATAGAACGAATCCGGCGTGCGATTCACGATCGCCATGATCAGCGGGCGATCGGCGCTCACCGGGCGGCCGCACAGGGTGGACTGCACCCTTATATGGTGCCCGTTGCCCTCACCGGGCGGGTACTGAGGTGCGAGCTGAACCTCACAAGACTCACGAGTCTCTTCGGTCGCTGAGTAAGACGACTCTCTTTTTTCGATTTCGCATCACGGGCGATATCACCGCGAGCTGATATCGCATACGACGACGATCTCGAAAACGAGTGGCCCCCATCTCGCGTTACTGGAGTGACAACTGGTGACTAGCCCTGCGGTCGCTTACCGGCCGCAACCTCCTCGGGGTAGTCGTCGTAGAACGGCACATAACCCTCGCCGCGCCCGGCCAACACATAGACCGGATCCTCGACGCTCGAGTCGTAAGCCTGCTCGCGCAGATCCACCTTGCGGCTCTTGAACGTGGTGGTGTGCTCCATCGACTCGACCAATCGCACGAACAACGGCAGCGCGTACGCCGGCAACTGCTCGTAGACGGTCTGGGCGAGCGACTTCCCGTCGAAGTGGGCGCCGTCGCGCAGCTTGACCGCAGCCATCCCGGCGCGGCCGCCGGTGCGCGGGACCTCCACGCCGAAGACGGTGCACTCCTCGACGGATTTGTCGGACCCCAGCGCCCGCTCCACCTGGGTGGTGGCGACGTTCTCGCCCTTCCAGCGGAAGGTGTCGCCGAGACGGTCGACGAAAGCGGCGTGGCCCATGCCTTGCGGGTTCATCACGTCGCCGGTGTTGAAGTAGCAGTCGCCCTTGCGGAATGCGTCGCGTACCAGCTTCTTCTCGCTCGCGCTCTTATCGGTGTAGCCGTCGAACGGTTGCAGCCTGCTGACCGGGCTCAGCAGCAGACCGGGTTCGCCGGCGGGCACCTTCTGCACCCAGCCGTCCGCACCGCGCGCCGGTGCGCCCGTCTCGGCGTCGTAGGCGACATATGCCACCGGCAGCGCCGCCCAGCCGGCCGACCGCGGCACGTTGAAGACATTGACGAAGGCGGTGTTGCCTTCGCTGGCCGCATAGAACTCGCAAACCCGCGCGATGCCGAATCGCGACGTGAACTCGTCCCAGATCTCCGGACGTAACCCGTTGCCGGCGATCAGCCGCACCTTGTGCGCGCGGTCGGTGGGCTTCTCGGGCTGGTTCAACAGATACCGGCAGATCTCGCCGATGTAGATGAAGGCGGTGGCTTTGCTGGCGATCACTTCGTCCCAGAACTTCGACGCCGAGAACGACTTGCCCAGCGCCAGCGTCGCCCCGGAGTTGATCACCGATCCGACCGCCACAGTCAGCGCGTTGTTGTGATAGAGCGGCAGGCAGCTGTACAGCGTGTCGGAGCTCTTCAGCCGCAAGCCCAGCCCGCCGAACACCGCCAGCGCGGACAGCCACCGCTTGTGGGTCATCACGCTGGCCTTGGGGTGACCGGTGGTGCCTGACGTGAAGATGTAGAACGCGGTGTCCTTGGCCAGCACGGCGGATGCCGACTGCGGGTTGCTGGTCGGCGCGGTAACCGACAGCTGCTCCATCTCCTCGATGGTGGTCGGGGCGATCGTGGCGCCACCGCACTCGTCCACCGCATCGACGAAATCGGATTCGACGATGAGCGCCTTGGCCTCCAACAGGCCGATGCTGTGCGACAGCACGTCGCCGCGCTGGTGGTAGTTGAGCATTCCGGCGACTGCGCCGCACTTGACCGCGGCCAGCATCATCAGCACGGCGTTGGGCGAGTTGCGCAGCATGATCCCGACGACGTCCCCGTGCCCGACGCCCCGCGAGGCCAGCACCGCGGCGTACCGGTTGGCTGTCGCGTTGGCCTCACGGTAGGTGACCTGCTGGTCGCCGAACCGGATGAACACCCGGTCGCCGTAGTGGGCGGCACGGTCCTGGAAGATCTTGCCGATCGACACCTTGAAGTTCGGCTGCGCACGCGCCAAGGTCAGCATTCCGCGGGCAATCACCGGCAGGTCGGCCAACACGGCGGGCACCCGGCTCGCGATGTCGATCAGACCGATCGACGTATCGGAACCAGAGTTGTTTTGGGACACGGCTAACCCTCGTTTCGCGCTGTTGGAGATGGCGGCCAGCCTAATCATGCTCAGCTAACTCGTTCAGTTGGGTGCGCAGGCCGCGACCGCCGCGGCGATATCGTCGACGACCACCAGACGGTCCATCGCGGTGTGCGAGACGTAGCCGCTGTCGAACAGCCCGGACAGCCACGCCCGCAACCCGTCGTAGTGTCCGAACGGATCCAGCATCACCACCGGTTTGTCATGCATGCCGAGGTAGCCGCCGCTCCAGGCCTCGAACATCTCCTCCAGCGTGCCGATACCGCCCGGCAGCGTGATGAACGCGTCGGCGCGGTCTTCCATGATGTGTTTGCGCTCCCGCATGGTGTCGGTGACGATCAGCTCGTCGGCGTCGTGGTCGGCGACTTCCCGGCGCACCAGCATCTTCGGGATGACGCCGACCGTCCAGCCGCCGCGCGCCCGCGCGGCGGTGGCCAGCGCGCCCATCGCGGAGACGTTGCCGCCGCCCCAGACCAGCGTCCAGCCCCGATCGGCGATCGCCTCGCCGAGTTCTGCGGCCAACGCCAGCAGCTCAGGGTGAGTAGGTCCGGACGCGCAATACACGCAGACCGCCCGTGCATCGGGTGTGGGGGGCACAGTCGAACCGTAGTAGATCGAGACGGTCCACCCTTGCCGCCGAGCGCATTTGGGCCTAACCGCATATCGCCCCGGGCGCGGGCCATAAAATCCGGCGGTGCCGAGTGCTTGGGTTGCCGCCCCGCAGGAGAGCGTGCTGCGCGATGTCGCGGCGGCCCTGACGGAACGTCGCGGCGCCGCATTGATCGGGGCCGACGGTGTCGGCAAGACGTTGGCCGCCCGTCGCGCGGCGGAGGATTTCGCGGACGGCCGAGTCCGCTGGGTGGTCGGCACTGCTACGCAGCGGACCGTCCCGTTCGGCGCGTTCGGCGCGCTGCTGGCCGACTCCGGCGTCACCGACATCGCCGAGGGCAGACCTGCCGATCTGCTGCGCGCCGCGCATGACCACCTGACCGGCGACGGGGCCGCGCGGCTGTTCGTCGTCGACGACGCCCATCTCCTCGATCACCTGTCGGCCACGCTCGTCTACCAGGTGGCGCTGAGCGGCTCGGCGCCGCTTATCATCACAGTCCGGGCCGACACCGAACTGCCGGACGCGATCGCGGCGCTGTGGGCCGATGAACTGCTCACCCTGGTCGAGGTCCCGCCGCTGGACCGAGCGGCAACCGCGACGCTGCTGCAATCAGCCTCGAGCACGCCGCCGGACGACGCGGCGATCGACGACGTGTTAGCCCGCAGCAAGGGCAACCCGTTGCATCTGCAGCACCTCGTCGGCCTCGAGGACCCGCAGGCCAGCACGTCCCTGGATGAGCTGATCGACGGCTACCTGTCCGGACTCCCGTCACCGGTACGAGCCGTGCTGGACCGGCTGGCGCTGGCTGAGCCGTTGCGCCGCAGCGACGTGACAACGCTGGTAGGCCAGGACGCCGTCGACCAAGCGGAGTCCCTCGGCGCAATCGCCGTCGACGGCGACGGGATGGTCTACCCGGCCCACCCGATCTACTCCGCTCGCGCCCGCGCCGCGCTGACGCCGGACGCCGAGCGCAGGCTGCGTACCTCGCTGGTCGAGCACCTGACGGCGCAACCAACCGGCCACGCCGGCGACCGGCTGCGCCTGGCCGCGCTGAGCGTCGGCAGCGACGCCCCCGCCGCGGTCGCCGACACTGTGGCCGCCGCCCAGCACGCGTTGCGGCTCGGGGAGCTGACCCTGGCCGAGCAGCTCGCGAAGGTGGCGCTGGACGACGCAGGCGGACTGCCGGCGCGGCTGGCGCTGGCCTACGCACTGGCCTGGCAGGGCCGCGGGCGCGAAGCCGACGCGACGCTGGCGGCGGTGGATCCCGAGCAGTTGTCGCCGCCCGAGTTGATCGCTTGGGCGCTGCCGCGGGCGGCCAATCAGTTCTGGATGCTCAGCGAGCCGGAGCGGGCGACCGCATTCCTGCAGACCACCCGCAAAGGCGTCTCGGCGCCGGCGGCGCAGGCCACCCTGGACGCGCTGGCCGCGACGTTCGCGATGAACGCGGGGACCCCGTTGCGGACGTTGCGGATCGCCGACGAAGTGCTGTCGTCGCCGCATGCCGACGAAGTGGCCGTGGGCTGGGCGGCTTCAGCGGCCGCGCTGAGTTCGGCGCGGGCCGGGCAATTCGACAACGTCGAGGCGTTGGCCCGGCGTGCGACCGCCGCCGACCATCCCGGTTTGCTGCGTTTCACCAGTGGTTTCGGCCGGATCACCGCGCTGGTGCTGGCCGGGCGGCTGACCGACGCCAGGAAGCTGGCGCAGCGCTACACCGACTTCGCCGAACTTCAGCAGCCCGGCCGTGCGATCGGCGAGACGCTGGTGGGCTACGTCGCGATCGCCCAAGGCGATTTCGACACCGCCGTGACGCTGCTGAGCCGGGCCGCCGACCCGCTGGCCCGCACCGGTTATTCCTGGGGTCCGCTGTCGTTGACACTGCTGGCGCAGGCCCTCGGCCAGCAGGGCGAACAACTGGAAGCCGCAAAGGTTTTCAGTCGAGCGGAGTCACGGCACGGCCTGAAGTCGACCTTGTTCGCTCCGGAATTGGCGCTCGCGAAAGCATGGTCGAAGGCGGCCCGTGGTGACGCGACGGGCGCAATCGAGGCGGCGCGCGAGGCGGTGCAGACCGCGGAGCGTGGCGGCCAGTCGGCGATCGCCGTGCGGGCGCTGCAGGACGCGGCGCGACTCGGCGATGTGCGCGCCGTGCAACGGGCCGAACGCCTGGCGGTCGAAGTGAACTGTGTGCTCGGACGGTTGACGCTGGCGCACGCCCGGGCGTTAGCTGACGGCGACGCGGCGGGCTTGGCCGACGTGGCTGCGGACCTGGCCGATCAGGGTCTGCATCCGGCAGCGGCAGACGCGACGAAACAGGCCGAGCGGCTGTAGGCCGCTGGAGGATTTACGTACTGGTCGGTGCCCGATGGCGGCTGCGGTGGCGTTGCGGAGTCAGCGTCTTCTGGCCGGGATTCGATGGGCCTTGGACTCCTGGCGGATCCTGGATCAGCGGAGCAGGGTCGATGTCGGGGTCCTGAAAGTCCTTGACGTTCTGGACCGACACGGAATGGGCTGACGCAGAGGCCGCTACCGGGACACTCGCTCCAGCAATCGGCGCGGAACCGATAAGTGCCGCGCCGAGCAGCGTAAAAACACCAAAAGCTGCATTGCGTGCAACCTTTTTCGTCGGCAACGTCGCCATGTGACTCACGTTACGTCAGTGTTACGGACTTTCACCCAGATAAACGCACACAGATTGATTGCGCTTTGCCGTCCATTGCGTTGCCACTCGAGGAACGCCCGCTTAGCTGCAGAGGTATCCACGCAGCATCGTCACCGCGGCGGTGATCTGCTCGACCGGCACCCGCTCGTCGACGGTGTGCGCCAGGTTGGGATCACCGGGTCCGTAGTTCACCGCGGCGACGCCCCTGGCGGCGAACCGCGATACGTCGGTCCAGCCGTACTTTGCTCGGACCTGTCCGTCGGCGGCGTCGACAAGAGCCTTGGCCGCGGGCCGCGACAGCCCCGGCAAAGCCCCTGCCGCGGCGTCGGTCTGCTCGATCCGAACGTCGAGACCGTCGAACACCTGGTGCACATGCTGGAGTGCGGCATCCGGTGTGCGGTCGGGCGCGAACCGGAAGTTGACCGTCAACGACGCCGCGTCGGGGATGACGTTGCCCGCGATTCCGCCGTCGATGCGAACCGCCGACAACCCCTCGCGGTAGGTGCAGCCGTCGATCTCGACATTGCGCGGCTGGTAGTCCGCGAGCCGATCCAGCACGGCGCCCAACTTGTGAATTGCGTTGTCGCCCAGCCATGATCGTGCCGAGTGCGCGCGGGTACCGGTCGCGCGGATGACCACGCGCAAGGTCCCTTGACAGCCCGCCTCGATGTAGCCGCCGGTCGGTTCGCCCAGGATCGCCACGTCGGCCGCCAACCAGTCCGGCAACTCACGCTCGATGCGCCCCAAACCGTTTGCGGTTGACTCGATTTCCTCGCAGTCGTAGAACACCAACGTCAGGTCGTGTGCGGGCTCGGCGACCGTGGCGGCCAGATGCAGGAAGACCGCATCGCCTGACTTCATGTCGGTCGTGCCGCAGCCGTGCAGCAAACTTCCGTCGCGTCGGCTCGGCAGATTGCCCGCGGCCGGGACGGTGTCGAGATGCCCGGCCAGCATCACCCGCGTCGGGCGTCCCAACGCGGTGCGCGCCAGCACCGCGTTGCCGTTGCGGATGATCTCGAAGTGGGACGTCTGCGCTCGCAGCGCAGCTTCGACCTCGTCGGCGATGCGGTCTTCATGCCGCGACTCGCTCGGGATGTCGACCAGAGCCGCAGTCAGCTCGATCGGGTCGCCGCGTAGGTCAAGCACGATCTCAGCGTAGTGGGTGGGTAGCGTGGGGCTCGTGACTGCAGCTTCAGGGATCGGGCTGGCGACGCTGGCCGCAAACGGATCGGTCCTCGACACCTGGTTCCCCGCACCGGAACTGATCGAATCGGGCGAGAGCGGGACGGCGCGGCTGTCGGTGGCCGAGGTACCCGAGGAGTTCGCGGCGCTGGCCGGCCGCGATGACGAGCGCGATGTCGAGACCGTCGTCGTGCGCACCGTCATCGGCTCGCTGGACGACAAGGCGGTCGACGCCTACGACGCATACCTGCGGCTGCATCTGCTCTCGCATCGGCTGGTCGCCCCGCACGGGCTGAACGCCGACGGTCTGTTCGGGGTGCTGACCAATGTGGTGTGGACCAACCACGGACCGTGCGCCATCGACGGCTTCGAGACGGTGCGGGCGCGACTGCGCCGCCACGGGCAGGTCACCGTCTACGGCGTGGACAAGTTCCCCCGCATGGTCGACTACGTCGTGCCCAGCGGGGTGCGGATCGCCGACGCCGACCGGGTGCGCCTGGGCGCGCACCTGGCATCCGGGACGACGGTGATGCACGAGGGCTTCGTCAACTTCAACGCCGGCACGCTGGGCGCATCGATGGTCGAGGGCCGTATCTCGGCGGGCGTGGTGGTCGGCGACGGATCCGACGTCGGCGGTGGCGCCTCGATCATGGGCACGCTCTCCGGCGGGGGCACCGAGGTGATCTCGATCGGCAAGCACTGCCTGCTCGGCGCCAATGCCGGGCTGGGCATCCCGCTGGGCGACGACTGCGTCGTGGAAGCCGGCCTGTATGTCACGGCGGGTACGAAAGTTGCTCTACCCGATGGCAAATCGGTCAAAGCCCGCGAGCTTGCCGGCAGCAGCAATCTGCTGTTCCGGCGCAACTCGCTGACCGGAGCGGTGGAAGTGGTGTCCCGCGACGGGCGCGGTATCGCGCTCAACGAGGACCTGCACGCCAACTGATCAGACGACGAGGTGCTTGGGCATCACCGTCGGTTTGACGCCGTATCGCGGTCCCATCGCGTAACCCCCGCGACCGGCCGAGGCATACGCCGGCATCCCGGTCGCGACCGTGGACACACCGCCGCGCTCTTCCACTGGTGCGGTCCAACCCGAACCCGCCAACGGCCCAGCGGCGGCGGGCTCAGCCGGCGTGGCCGCTGACCAGGCGGCGGGCACGGATAGCTTGCCGACTGTCGACGCCTGGCCCATCCCGGCCAACATCGGGCTGCCGGCGGAAGTCGCAACCGCCGCGGGCGGCACGTCCTTCGGCCACCAACCCTCTGTCCCGAGACCGCCGAACGCGAGCGGAAGTTTATGGCTCATCAGACCGGCATCGGCGGTGTGCGCGTAGAGAATTCCGGTCACGATCGCATTGAAGCCGTTCCACGACGCCATGTCGAAGATCCCGTTCGGGATGTTCTCCACCAGGTTGTTGCTGAAGAAATCGCTCAGGGCCGACGCGGGCGCCGCAGCACCGGACAGCGGGCCGGACAGCGACTGCGTCGCGGCGGGTAGCCCGGACACCAGTCCCGGCAGCCCCGCAGACGTGCCGGCGGCCTGGCCGCCAAGCCCACCCGCATTGGTGGTCGGCGCGGGATCGCTCAACGGTTCCAACTTGCCTGCGCTGGCCGACGAGCCGGCGTAGCCATACATGGCGGCGGCGTCCTGAGCCCACATCTCGCCGTACTGAGCTTCGGTGACGGCGATCGCCGGGGTGTTCTGCCCCAGAACATTGCTGGCGACCAGGGCAGCCAGTTGAACCCGATTCGCTACGACGAGCGGCGGGGGCACTGTCATCGCAAGGGCCGCCTCGTAAGCCGCCGCGGACGCCATCGCCTGTTCGGCGGCGAGTTGAGCGGCACCTGCGGTGGTCTGCATCCACTCCAGGTAGGGCGTGGCGGCTGAAGCCATCGCCACTGCGGACGGACCCCTCCACTCGTCGTCGGTGAGTGTCGAGATCACCGACTGTGAGGCGGAAGCTGTGGTATTCAATTCGGCCGCAACGTTATTCCACGCCGCCGCGGCGGCCATCAATGGTCCCGCGCCCGGGCCGGTGTACATCCTGGTCGAGTTGACCTCGGGGGGTAGCGCTCCGAAATCGAAAGTCATGTCTTGTAATCCTTTCTGGCTTAGTGGTTTCGGTGTTTTAGACGGCCATCGACTTCGGCATCACGGTGGGTTTGACGCCGTAACGGGGCGCGCCGAAACCGACACCCGAGCGCCCGGACGAAGCCACCGACGGCATGCCCGCGGGCATCGTCGTCATCGCCGGGGTGTGCGGCACGGCGCTGGTGCAGCCCGCGCCCGGCAATGCCGAGGGAGCGGAGCCAACCGCGGATGCGCCCGCCCAGCCGGGCGGCACGGACATCCCGCCGAGCGAGGATGCCTGACCAACGCCTGCCAGTACCGGCGCTGACGCCGTTCCCGCGCCGGTCGCCTGGGCTATCGGGGCAGTCGGCATGAACGGGGCGCCCGCCGCGGCGTCCCAACCAGGCTCCCAGTTCACCGCGCCGGGAAGGAATTGGCCCTGGCCCAGCGCGATGAAGTCGGACGAGGCCGCGCCGACATTCTGGAAGTAGTTGAACGGGGTCCCGATAGCAGCGCCCGTGGACGACGAGGTCGCTGAACTCGTGGCCGCCCCAGATCCACCCAACCCATTGAGCAGCCCCGACAACGACGTCGAGCCGGTCGCGGTCTGGTTGGCCCCTTCGGTCTCCCCGTAGGAGCCGGCGCTGGTGTTCAGGGTGTTCACCAGCATCTGATGAACCGCCGCGGCCTGAGCGCTGACCTGCTGGTACCAGGTTCCATAGGCGGTGAATTGTGCGGCTTGCATGGCTGAGACTGGGTCGGCTGCAGCAGGCACGAGTCCCGTGGTGGGACCTGCCGCGGCCGCATTCTGCGCATCCATGGACGTGCCCAGGGATTGCAGTGCGCTTGCCGCAGCCGTCAACGATTCAGGCTGCGTAGTCACGAAAGACATGAATTTCTCCTCACAAAACTTCAGCCGAGCTTGGAGGCTTCGGCGGTGTGGTTTCTGCGGCAGGGCCCACCGAGGAGCCCATGGCTGCCACTTTTCCAAAATCCATCAGAAATGCGCTTGTAACGCGCATGTAATACGCGCTGATATTTTGAGCGCGCGAAAATGCAACGTATGGATCCCCGGAAAGGCGTTACCGCCGGGAGATCAGATAGCCTGTGCGGCTGGAGATTTCGAGAAAAAGGGGCTACTCGCCGGAGTGCAGCGCCGTTCCCCTGGTCTCGGGCAACAGATACGTGCACACGAAGCTGGCCAGTGCCAGCGCGGCGAGCATCGGACCGACAGCCCAGCTGCCGTAGCTGGCCTGCACCGTCCCCGCGATCAGCGGCGGCAGCGCGCCGCCGAAAACCCCGGCCAGGTTGACCGACAACGCAGAGCCGCTGTAGCGGTAGCGGGTGGCGAACAGTTCGGGAATGAACGCGCCCGTCGGCCCGGAGCCGATCGCGCCGATCGCGCACATGCCGACGATCGCGACCGCGTACAGCGCCCGGTTGCCGCTGTCGATCAGCGGAATCACCACCAGCGCCCATGGCACGCATCCCGCCCAGCCGAGCAGCATCATCCGGCGTCGTCCGAACCGGTCAGACAGCGTCGCCGACAGCGCGACGAAGGTGATGCTGACCAGCCCGCCCAGCGCCCCGACGGCCCAGATGAAGCTGCGCGGGTAGCCGAGTTCCGCATGGGCGTACCGGGTGAGATAGGTGTTCGCCATGTAGACGAACGACATGCCGCCCAGGATGCTCCCGCCGGCCAACACGATCTCCCGCCGTTGCTGGCGCAACAACTCGGCGATCGGAGCCGTCGGTAGCCGGTCGCGGGCCTTCTCCGCGACAAACACCGGGGTCTCCTCGATCCGCAGCCGCACGTACAGGGCGATGGCGATCAGGACAGCGCTGATCAGGAACGGGATCCGCCAGCCCCACTGCAAGAAGGCCGGGCTGCTCTCACCGACGGTGGAGCTCACTACCAGAAACGTCAGGCTGGACAACACTGCCGCGGTGCCGCCGCCGAGCAACGTGAACATGCCGTATCGGCCGCGTTTGTCCGCCGGCGCGTATTCAGCGCTCAGCAAAACCGACCCGGCCCACTCCCCGCCGGCGGCGAACCCCTGCACCAAACGCAACGCGACGAGGATGAGCGGGGCTGCGACCCCGATGGTCTCGGTCCGCGGCACCAAGCCGACGCTGACGGTGGCGACGGCCATCAGCACCAGCGTGGCGATCAGCGTCTTCTTGCGGCCCAGTTTGTCACCGAAGTAGCCGAAGGCGGCCCCGCCGATCGGCCGCGACACGAACGCGCTCGCGAACGTGCCCATCGAGGCGATCGTGCCCATCGCGGGGCTGAGATGCGGAAAGAACACGGTGGGAAACACCAGCGCCGCAGCGGTGCCGTAGATCAGAAAGTCGTAGAACTCGATCGCCGAGCCCACCAGACACGCGCCCGCGACGCGTCTCATCGGCGTGACCGGTGGCACAGCTGCCACCGTCATCGTCGCCTGGCTGCTTCGGTGCACCGGTACGACGGTAGGGAAAAAGGGCGCTCGTGTCACACCGCCGCGCGGTCAGTTCTGGCTGAGCAACTGCTTCTTGAGTACCTTGCCCATCGCGTTGCGCGGCAACTCGGTCACGATGCGCACCTCGCGTGGCCTTTTGTGCACCGAAAGCTGTTGGGCCACATAGTCGATCAACTCCTGCGGCTCGGCCTTCACCTCACCGGAGCCGACGATGAAGGCGACGATGCGCTGGCCCAGGTCGTCGTCGGGCAGTCCGACCACCGCTGCCTCGGCCACGCCCGGATGCCCGAGCAACACGGTCTCGATCTCACCCGCCCCGACCCGGTAACCACCCGATTTGATCAGGTCGACCGACTCGCGGCCGACGATGCGGTGCATGCCGTCGCCGTCGATCACCGCGGCGTCACCGGTGCGGTACCAGCCGTCGGCGCCCAACGCCTCCGCGGTGGCGTCCGGCCGGTTCAGGTAACCGCTGAACAGTGTCGGGCCGCGAACCTGCAGTCGCCCAATGGTTTCCGCGTCGTGCGGCACCGGGCCGCCGTCGTCGTCGACCAGCCGGGTCTCGATGCCGGTCAGCGGCAGACCCACCCAGCCGGGCCGGCGTTCACCGTCGACGCGGGTGGACAGCGTGATCAACGACTCGGTGGCGCCGTAGCGTTCGAGGGGCGCATGCCCGGTGAGCCGGACCAACTCGTCGAACACCGGCGTGGGCAGACCGGCACTACCGGACACCAGCAGTCGCGCCGGTCGTAGCGCCTCGGCGGCGGCCTGGTTGGCGACGACCCGTGACCACACCGTCGGCACACCGAAATACAAGCTGCCGCGCGCCGCGGCGTATGCCTCCGGCGTTGGTTTTCCGGTGTGCACGAAGCGATTTCCCACCCGCAGCGAGCCGAGTAGCCCCAACACCAGGCCGTGCACGTGGAACAGCGGCAGGCCGTGCACCAACGTGTCGTCGGCGGTCCACTGCCAGGCCGAGGCGAGGGCGTCCAGGTCGGCGGCGATTGCGGCGCCGCTCAGCTGCACGCCTTTGGGCGGGCCGGTGGTGCCCGAGGTGTAGATGATCAGCGCGGTGTCCTGCGGCGACGGCTCGGGGAGCCGGTGCCACGACCGGGCGTGCAGGCGCACCGGGATGTGCGGCAGACCCTCCGGCTCGTCAGGTACTGCGCCCAGCCAGGCCTGCGCCCCAGAGTCGGACAGAATGTGGCGGCGCTCGGCCTGCCCGACATCGGCGGGAACCGGGACCACTGGCACGCCGGCGATCAGGCAGCCCGCGATGGCCAGCGCAGTCGGCGCGGTCGGGGTGGCCAGGACGGCGACCCGGGCGGCGCCGCCGACCCGTTCGGCCACCGAGGTGGCGGCCCCGACCACGTCGCTACGGCTGAGCGTCACGTCGCCGAAGCGGACGGCGTCCTCGATGTCATGGCCGCCTGCGACGACGGCGGGATTCAGCGAGCTAAGCAGCACGTCCCGCAGGCTAGCTCATCACCCGTTCGCCGATCACCCGGTCGCGGCGCAGCGCGGCCAGCTCGTCGCCAGAGAGCCCGAGGCCGCCGAGGATCTCGTCGTTGTGTTGTCCGAGGGTGGGCGGGGCGAAACGGTGATGACGTGTCGGCCCGGGCGTGATGCGCATCGGCCAACCGGGGTAGCGGTGGTGACCGCTGACCGCATGGTGGAAGTCTTCGTAGAACCCCTTGTCGAGCCCGGCCAGGTCGTACATCTGCTCCGACGTCACGACGGGTTCGACGGGTACGCCGCGGTCCTGCAGCGCCGCAACGATATCGGCGGATGACCGCGTCCGGGTCCACGCCGCGACAGCCTCGTCGAAGGCGTCGTGATCGTCCGGCAGCCGGGGCCGGCCCATCTCGTCGGCCAACTGCGCGAGGTCGGTATCGTCGCGCGCCGACAGCGCCACCCACGCGTCGTCGCTGTCGGTCGGGTAGACGCCCTGGCGGTAGCCACGCTGTCGGTTGCCCTCGCGCGGCGCAACGATGCCGTTCATCGAATACTCGATCACCGGTTCGGCGGTGACCGCGGCGCCGACTTCGATTTGCGCGACCTCGATGAGTTGGCCCTCGCCGGTGCGACGGCGATGGTCGAGCGCGGCGAGCAGCGCGACCCCGGCGTGCACCCCGACGATCGGGTCGGCGGGCCCCTGCACGTTGCATGGCGGACCGTCCGGGTAGCCGGTCACCGCTGTCATCCCGGAGACCTGCTCGATGTTCAGCGCCCAGCCGACGTAGTCCCGCCACGGCCCGTCCAGGCCGAATCCCGGCATCCGCACCGCGATGACGTCCGGCCGCAACGCGACCAGCGCCGGATAGTCCAGCCCGAACTGTTCCACCACCCGCGGGGAAAAGTTCTCCACGACGACGTCGGCCTGCGCCGCGAGCCGGTAGGCGATGTCGCGGCCCCGCTGCGAGGTCAGGTCCAGGGTGATGTCGCGCTTGTTCAGGTTGGTGGCCTGCCACAGCACGCCGCGTTCGTACCAGTCCTCGCCCTCCTGCGGATGCGCACCGGAATACCGGAAGCCGTCCGGCCGCTGGATGGACTCGACCTTGATGACGTCAGCCCCGAACGCGCCGAGGTAGCAGGTGAGATAACCGCCTGCCCAAAACGTGGTCAGATCAAGGACTTTCAGGCCCGCGAAGGGCAGCGAGGGGTCCTCGGCCGGGGCGGTCCGTGGTCTTCTCGACGGTTGATCCTGCCCGGCCCCCGCGGGTGTCTTCGAGAGCCGGAACGGCGGCCCGGGTTGTCGAAACGACCAGCCGCCGCTGCCGCCCTCGACGAAGAAGTCCCGCTTGAGGTATTGCGGACACTGCAGCGCGTCGGCGCCGTCGGCGACCGGGGCCGCCGGAATGCGTAGTGCCTGACTGAGTTCGACGATGTCGGCGACGGTTCGGTCGCTCAGCCATGGCTGGGCGGCGGCGTAGAATTCGGCCCGCTCCGGGCCACCCATCATGATCTCGAACTGCTGCTCGCCGAACTCCGGGAGTTCGAGCATCGCGCACACGTCGAGCCAGTGCTGCCCAGTGAGACAGTTGATTCCGACCCACCCGTCGGCGGCGCGCACCACACCGAGCATCGGAGCCTGACGGGTGTTGGTCGGCAAGCCCAGCGCACGCATGCGTTCGTTCATCAACATCGGATACGGCAGCGTCGACAACAGCGCCTCCAGCACCGAGACGTCGACCTCGATACCGCCGGGTGCGATGCGCAGCGCGGTCAGCGCGCCCAACGCCGCATAAGCACCGGCGACGTATTCGGCGATTCGGGCTCCCGCCTGCACGGGCGCGCGGTCGGGATCGCGTGCGCTGATCCAGCCAGATGCCGCCTGCATGGTCAGCGGCGTCGCGGGCCGGTCGCGAAACGGGCTGTGCTGTCCGAAGTTCGAGATGTGCACGAGCACCGGGCCGGGCTCTGAGAGAGGCGTTGAGCCGGTGTCGATCAACACATCGGCGTCGGCGATGAGTCGACGGGCGCTGTCACTGTCGAGGACCGCGATGCGTTTACCGCCGTTGAGATACTCGAACAGCCCGGAGCGGCCACGGTCTGGCTTGCCATCGGGGAAGGGCCCCCAGCCTCGCAGCGAATCTCCCTCTGGCGTTTCGATTTTGGTGACCTCTGCACCGAGATCGGCGAGCAATTTGCCGCAGTACGGGCCGGAGATCTCGTCGGCGATCTCGACGACGCGGAGCCCGCTCAGAGCCCCTGCCTTATGGCGCCACTCCTCCTGATCGCTTCGCTTTGCATCGTCGTGACGCGTCACGATGCCGGCAGTCCCATGGCCTTCGGTTCCATGTACTGCCGGATGCCGACGATTCCGCCACTCTCCCGGCCGATTCCGCTCTGCTTGAAGCCGCCGAACGGCGCACCGCCCGGGCCGAAGCCGTTGACGGCGATCTGACCGGTCCGAATCCGGCGGGCCACACCGACGGCGCGATCGACGTCGGTGCCCCACACCGCACCGGACAGGCCGTACTGCGAATTGTTCGCGATGCGCACCGCGTCGTCGTCGCCGCTGTAGCGCAGCACCGACAACACCGGCCCGAAGACTTCCTCCTGAGCGATCGTCGCGTCCGGGGTGACCTCGGTGAGAATCGTCGGCTCGAAGTAGAAGCCTTTCTCCAGACCTGCGGGCCTACCGCCTCCGGTCGCCAGCTTGGCGCCGTCGTCGAGCGCCCGATCCACATGTGCCTGAACACGTTTGCACTGGGTGTCGCTGATCAACGGGCCCATCTGCACGCCCGGATCGGTCGGGTCGCCGACCTTGACCGACTTGGCCAGCGCCACCAGACGGTCGATCACCTCGTCGTGGATCGCGTCGGGCAGCAGCAGCCGGCTGTGCAGAATGCAGGCTTGGCCGGCGTGAAACGAACAGGACTCGAACAACATCCGCTGCAGCAGTTCGTCGTTCAGCGTGACGTCGTCGAGCACGATGCTGGCTGACTTGCCCCCGCATTCGAGCAGCAGCCGTTTCATGGTCCCGCCCGCCGCGGCCATCACCTCGCGGCCTACCGCCGAACTACCGGTGAAGCTGACCATGTCGATCCGCGGGTCGACGGTCAGCAGCTTGCTGGATTCGATGCCGGTCGGCGTGACGACGTTGACCACGCCCGACGGAATCTCGGTGTGCTCGTCGATGATTCGGGCCAGCGCGAGACCCGCCAGCGGCGCCAGCGGCGACGGCTTGAGCACGACGGTGTTACCCGCGGCCAACGCGGCGCAGACCTTCATCACGTTGAGGGTGTGCGGGAAGTTCCATGGCGTCAGGATCGAGACCACGCCCAGCGACTCGTAACGCAGTAGCGTTTTACCCGCGGCGCCGTAGGCCTCGATCTGTTCCTCGACCGGATGGGTGGCGAGTTCGGCGGCGTTCAGTGCCGCGAACGCCGGCCCCTCGACATGGATCACCCGCTCGTTCTCCGTGCAACCCCATTCCTGCTGCGCCAACGCGAAGTAGTCGTCGGCGTGTGCGAGCAGAGCCTCGCCCAGCTGGTTCAGATACGCCGCCCGCTGCTCGGGACCGGCCTCGGCCCACGGTCCTGCGTCGAAGGCGGCACGTGCCGCCGCGATCGCGCTGTCGACCTGGGTGTGACTCGAGTCGGGGGCTGAGGCGATCACAGCCTCAGTGGCCGGATTGATGTCGTCGTAACGACCGTTATCGGGTTCGACCCATCGGCCGTCGATGTAGACCGCATAGGAGTCGATCAGCGAGCGTGGGTCAGCCATGTCCATTCCTTTAAAGATCCGGGGCCTTTGGACGGTCCGGCGGCTCAACGTTCGGTCTACACCTGTCGCATCGATGTCGTCAATGCTCGGCGCAGATATTCCAGTATTTCCGCTCAGCTGCAAGATCATTGACATCTGTGACGCGGTCGGAGTAAACAAGGTGCACCGGACAGATCATCAATAAATGTTCGATCGCGGTCGTCGAGGAGGCGTGAGCGCACGTGAAAGCCGGCTCGCCCTACCCGCTGCACTCCCCCGACTTCTACGCAGGCGATCCCTACCCTGCGTACCGCGACCTGCGGGCGACGACGCCGGTCTGCTGGAACGACGTCACGAACTTCTGGGCACTGCTCAAATACGAAGACGTCCGGTTTGTATCGAGCAACCCGGCCACGTTCAGCTCGACCCAGGGCATCACCATTCCGGACCCCGCGTTGCCGAGCCCGGTGCAGCCCGGGGCGCTCATCTTCACCGACCCGCCGCGGCACCGGCAGATGCGCAAGCTGATCAACTCCGGCTTCACCCGACGTCGTGTTGCCGTGCTCGAACCCAAGATCCGCGAGATCGTGCGCGGCGTGCTCGACGGTTTGGAACCCGGTTCGGTGCACGAGTTCGCCGAAGAGATCGCCGCCCCGCTGCCCACCCGGATGATCGCCGAGCTGATCGGCGCACCGCCCGACGACTGGGAACAGTTCCGGACCTGGTCAGACGCCGCCACCGGCACCGCCGACCCGGAGATCGATCTCGACCCGATGATGGCCGTCGGCCAGCTGTTCGAGTATTTCCAGAAGCTCATCGGGGCGCGACGAATCGAGCCGCGCGACGATTTGCTGTCGGTACTGGCCGGCGCCGAAATCGACGGTGACTCGCTCACCGACGAGGATCTGCTCAACTTCGCGTTTCTGCTGCTGGTCGCCGGCAATGAGACCACCCGCAATCTGATCGCGCTGGGCACCCTCGCCCTGATCACCCATCCCGACCAGTACCGACTGCTGGTCGAGGACCCGTCGCTGATTCCCGGTGCCGTCGAGGAGATGCTGCGGTGGAACAGCCCGGTTGTGCACATGGCCCGCACCGCGAACGTCGGCGTCGAGATCCGTGGCCAGCGCATCGCCGAAGGCGACGTGGTAGTGATGCTGTACCAAGCGGCCAACCGCGACGAGGATGTCTTCGGCCCCGACTCCGAGGAGTTCAAGGTGACTCGCCACCCGAACCCGCACATCGCGTTCGGGTGCGGCGAACATTCTTGCGTGGGAGCACAATTGGCGCGCCTCGAAGCGACGGTGATGTTCGAGGAGCTGCTGCGTCGTTTCCCCCGCCTTGAGTTGGTCGGCGATGTCGACCGGATGCGCGCCACCATGGTTCCCGGGGTGAAGCGGATGCCGGTACGGCTGGGAGCCTGACCGATGCGCCTCGAGTACACCGACGAGCAAGAGCAGTTGCGCGACGAGATCCGCGCGACGATGGAACAGGTGATGACGCCCCAGCGCCAGGCCGCGGTCAGCGAACGCGTCGAGGGTGGGCCTGCGGTGCGCGACTGTGTGCGTGCCCTCGCCGCTGCCGATCTCCTCGGTGTCGGCTGGCCCAAAGAGTTTGGTGGGCGGGGCTTCTCAGCCATCGAGCAGTTCATCTTCGGCGAGGAGGCACGACGGGTCAACGCCCCGATCCCGTTGGTGACCCTCAACACCGTCGGGCCGACGCTGATGCACTACGGCACCGACGAGCAGAAGCAGACCTTCCTGCCGGCGATCCTGGAAGGCAGCGTCGAGTTCGCTATCGGCTACTCCGAGCCGGGCGCGGGCAGCGACCTGGCGTCGCTGCGCACCACCGCGGTCCGCGACGGCGATGACTACATCATCAACGGCCAGAAGATGTTCACCAGTGGTGCCGCCTACGCCGATTACATCTGGCTGGCCGCCAGGACCGACCCGGATGCCAAGAAGCACAAAGGCATTTCCATCTTCATCGTGCCCACCTCGTCACCCGGGTTCTCCTGTCAGCCGCTGCACACCATGCCGGGCATCTCGACGTTCTACACCTTTTACGACGACGTCCGGGTGCCGGCGAGCGCGATCGTGGCCGGGGAAAACCAGGGCTGGCAACTGATCACGACGCAGTTGAACTTCGAGCGCGCCGCGCTGGGCAACCTCGGTGCCCTTGAGCCGTTGTTCGAGCAGACGCTGCAATGGGCCTGCGACACCGAACTCGACGGCGGCCGGGTCATCGACCAACCCTGGGTGCAACTGGCGCTGGCCCGGGTCGAGGCCGAAGTCGCCGCATACAAACTGATCAACCTGCGGGTCAACGCCGCGATGGCCCAAGGCGCGCTGAATATGGGTGAAGCATCGGCGGCCAAGGTGTTCGGCACCGAATTGGCGCCGCAGGTCGCTCGCCAGCTGCTGGAAGTGCTCGACCACAACGGTTTACGACGCGGCGCCGACGCGCCGCTGCGCGGTGCGCTGGAATCGGCCTACCGGGTCGCCGTCATCAGCACCTTCGGCGGCGGCGCCAACGAGATACAGCGGGACATCATCGCAATGGCCGGATTGGGCATGCCACGCGCACCACGCGACCTTCGCGCCACAGACAAGTCAGGAGGATCCACCTAGTGACCGACTCAACGACCCAGTTGCACGACAGGCTCACGGCGCTCGTCGGGCAACACACCGGCGGCAGCGCAAAGCCCTCAATGGCACCGGATCCGGTGAATCAGCCGATGATCCGGCACTGGGCGTACGCCCTCGACGACATGAACCCGGTCTACCTCGACCCGGAGTTCGCGGCCGCGTCGCGGTTCGGTGGCATCGTCTCGCCGCCGGTGATGCTGCAAACCTGGACGATGCCCGCACCGAAACTGGAAGGCATCGGCGAGCGTGGTGGTTCACCCATCGAGATCACCGACAACCCGACGGCGTTCCTGGATGAGGCCGGATACACCAGCATCGTCGCGACCAACTCCGAATTCGAGATCAACCGCTACCCCAAGCTGGGCGACGTGATCAGCGCGACGTCGGTGTACGAAGAGGTGTCCGACGAGAAGACCACGGCGCTGGGTACCGGGTTCTTCGTGACCTGGGTGCTCACCTACAGCGACCAGCACGGTGAAGTCCTTGGGAAACAACGCTTCCGGGTCCTGCGATTCAAGCCGGCCCGCTGATGGCAACTCGACTGGCCCCGACCCTCAGCCCGGACACCGAGTTCTTCTGGAACGGGCTGCGCGAGCACAAGCTGCTGATCCAGCGCTGTGGCGGCTGCGGCACCCTGCGCAACCCACCGCAACCGATGTGCCCGAAATGTCGCTCGCTGGACTGGGAACCGATCGAGTCGTCAGGCCGCGGCACCGTCTACAGCTACGTGATGCCGCACCAACCCAAGTTCCCGTTCTTCGACTATCCCTACATCGTCGCCCTGATCGAACTGACCGAGGGTGTTCGGCTGGTGTCCAATCTGACTGACATCGATCCGGCCGACGTCCAGGTCGGGATGCCGGTCGAGGTCTATTACCAGGAGTACGACGGAGACCTTGTGCTGCACCAGTTCCGGTCGGCGCGGTGACATGGACTTCACGTTCACCGACGAGCAGCAGACCGTCAGCACGCTGGCCCGCGACGTCCTGGAGCGGCGAGCCACACCCGATCGGCTGACCGAACTCGAGGCCGGCGACATCCGCTACGACGCAGCGCTGTGGAAAGAGCTGGCCGGCGTGGACCTCTTGGGTACCGCGCTGCCGGAGTCGTTGGGCGGCTCATGCGTTTCGGGCGACGGGTTCGTCTTACTCGGTGTGTTGCTTGCCGAAGTCGGTGCCACCGTAGCGCCGGTTCCGGCCTATCCGACACTGCTGCTGGGTGCCGACCCGATCGCCCGGCACGGCAGCCCGGAGCAACAGCAGCGCTTTCTGCCCGGCGTGATCGACGGAACCCGCATCCTGTCGGCGGGTCTGCAGGAACCCGGCCGCTCCGATCCGACCAAGCCCGTCACCACCGCCCGTCGTGACGGAGACAAGTGGCGGCTGGACGGCGTCAAGGAATTGGTGCCTTTCGGCCAGCTCGCCGATACGCTCCTGATTCCGGCGACCATCGATGGCGGCGAGGCGGGATTGTTCCTGCTGCCGACGGATGCTCAGGGCGTCGAGATCCGGTCGGTGGCGACTACCAACCGCGAACCGCACGCCGACGTATTCCTCGACGGCGCCAGTGTCTCCGTCGCCGTCGACAAGCTTGACGGCGATCAGCTGGTCGAATCGCTGTATACCCGCGCCCTGGTCGGCTTGTGCGCGATCCAGCTGGGGGTCTCCGACCGCGCGTTGCACATGGCCGCCGAGTACACCAGCGGGCGTGAGCAATTCGGCCGGCCGATCGGTAGCTTCCAGGCGGTGCAGCAGCGGATGGCTGACGGATTCATCGATCTGGAGTCCATCCGGTGGACCACCTGGCACGCGGCGTGGCTGATCGCCGAGGGCCGGCCTGCCACCCGGGCGGCGGCAATCGCCAAGTTCTGGGCCGCCGAAGCCGGCGCCCGGATCGCCGCCACCGCCCAGCACGTGCACGGCGGCATCGGAATCGACGTCACCTATCCCCTGCACCGCTACTTCTTGTGGGCCAAGCACAACGAGCTCACGTTGGGTTCGGCGACCCAGCAACTCGCCCATCTCGGCAGCACGTACCCGGAAGGACGGCCATGACGACCGCGAAATCCCGCACCGACACCCTGCGGTGGACCGACATCAGCGTCGGCGATGAGGTGACCCCGCTGGAGATCCCGGTGACCACCACGATGATCGTCGCGGGCGCGATCGCGTCACGAGACTTCATGCCGGTGCACCACGACCGCGACTACGCCGTCAAGCAGGGCTCGCCCAACCTGTTCATGAACATCTTGACGTCCAACGGCTACTGCGTCCGGTTCCTGACCGACTGGGCCGGCCCCGAGGCGATGATCACCAAGCTGTCGATTCGCCTTGGCGTGCCGTGCTTTCCGGACGATCCGCTGCGCTTCACCGGCAACGTCACCGGCAAGAGCGAGGGAACCGACGGCGAGAACTTCATCGACGTCGCGTTCAAGGCGTCCAACAGCCTCGGCGATCACGTGTCCGGCACCGCAGTCGTCAGCCTGCTCGACGGGGCCCGCGCGTGAGTGCCTCGCTGCTGGCCGGTAACACCGCGATCGCCGGCATCGGTCAGACCGAGTTCTCCAAGGAATCCGGCCGCAGCGAACTGCAATTGGCGTGCGAGGCGGTCAGCGCCGCACTCGACGACGCGGGCCTCTCCCCCAGCGATGTCGACGGCATGGTGACGTTCACCATGGACTCCAGCGACGAGATCGACGTCGCCCGCAACGTCGGCATCGGCGACCTGAGCTTCTTCTCCCGTGTTCCGCACGGCGGCGGGGCGGCGGCAGGCACCGTCGCCCATGCGGCGATGGCGGTCGCCGCGGGTGTCGCCGACGTGGTGGTGTGCTGGCGGGCCTTCAACGAACGGTCGGGTTTCCGGTTCGGCGGCAGCGGACGCACCAGCGCCGAGACGCCGCTGTTCATGGCGCACTACGCCCCGTTCGGATTGCTCACTCCCGCAGCGTGGGTCGCGATGCACGCCCAGCGGTACATGTCGACCTATGGTGTCACCAACGAGGACTTCGGTCGCATCGCCGTCGTCGACCGCAAGCACGCGGCGACCAACCCCGACGCGTGGTTCTACGAACGCCCGATCACGCTGGATGACCACCAGAAGTCGCGCTGGATCGTCGAACCCGTTCTGCGGCTGCTGGATTGCTGTCAGGAGAGCGACGGTGGCGTCGCGCTGGTCGTCACCAGCGCTGAGCGTGCCCGCGATCTGCGCCAGCCACCGGCGGTGCTCGCGGCTGCGGCCCAGGGCGCAGCCCACAACGGCGAGATGATGACCAGCTACTACCGCGAGGACATCACCGGGCTGCCCGAGATGGGTGTCGTCGCTGAGAAGCTCTGGCGTGATTCGGGTCTCAAGCCGCAGGACATCCAGACGGCGTTCATCTACGACCACTTCACGCCCTTCGTGTTCACCCAGTTCGAGGAACTCGGATTCTGCGGCCGCGGCGAGGCCAAGGACTTCGCTACCGTCGAACGACTCTCGCTGGGTGGCGAACTCCCGATCAACACCAACGGCGGGCTGCTCGGCGAGGCTTACATCCACGGCATGAACGGGATCACCGAAGGCGTCCGCCAGATCCGCGGCACGTCGCACAACCAGGTCGACAACGTCGAGCACGTCCTGGTCACCTCCGGCACCGGAGTGCCCACCAGCGGACTGATTCTCGCGCCGGACCAGTAGACATGACGCACGCTTCCGCATTGAACCAGACCACCGACACCCGCGAACTCATCGTGGAGTCGGCGTATGCGTGCTTTCGCAAGCAGGGGTTGCAGAAGGCGACCATCGTCGACATCGCCAAGCTGGCCGGCGTGTCCCGCAGCACGGTGTACGAGTACTTCCGCGACAAGGCTGCCATCGTCGAGGCATGCGCCGAACACGCGTCCGAGTGGTTCTACCGGGAGATGTCGCACGCGATGGACCGCGGCGGCCCACTGGAGGACAAGCTCAGTCGCGCAGCGGTATTCGTGACGCAGGCGCGACGCGCGATCGCGTCGGAGAAATACTTTGACGTCGACGCGATCAGCCTGCTGCTCACCAAGGACGCCGCCGTCCTGCTGCGCGAGTGTGTGGACTTCCTGGCGCCGCACCTCGCCGCGGCGAAGCTGACCGGCGAGGTCCGCAAAGACCTCGACGTCCACTCGGCGGGCGAGTGGTTTGCGCGAATCCTGTTCTCGCTGTTCAGCACACCGTCGTCGATGCTGGACATGGATGACCCCGACGTCGTCGCCGACTTCGTTCGCGCGCACGTGGTCAGGGGGTTCGCCAACGACCGGCCGAGGCCGCGCCGTGCTCAGTGACCGCCATTGTGGTGACGGCCCCCTGCGCGAGGCTTTGCCGCGCTTGCGACCGTCACGGCCGCGCCAGCGCCCGCATGAAGAACGTCAGATTGGCCGGCCGCTCGGCCAGTCGCCGCATGAAATAGCCGTACCACTGGGTGCCGAACGGCACGTAGACCCGCACCTGGTTGCCGGCTGATGCCAGCCGCGACTGCTCGTCGTCGCGAACACCGTAGAGCATCTGGTATTCGAAATCAGCTGTGCTACGGCCATATTTGCGGGTCGCGACAGGAACCGCGTCGATGACCGCCGGATCGTGCGAGGCCACCATCGGATAGCCGACTCCCGCCATCAGCACCGCAAGGCAGCTAAGGTACGAGTCGGTGACCGCCTCGGCATCCCGGTAGGCGACCGATGCGGGTTCGTCGTAGGCACCCTTGCACAGCCGGACCCTGGTCCCGGTTTTCGCGAGCTGCACGCAGTCACCGAGCGTGCGCCGTAGGTAACCCTGCACGACCACACCCAACCATGGAAACTCGGTCTGCAGATCGGCGGCGATCGACAACGTGGAGTCGGTGGTGGTGTGGTCCTCGGCATCCACGGTCACCCACACACCGACCTGTTGTGCCCGCTCGCAGATGATGTGCGCGTTCGCGAACGCGATCTTGTCGCCGTCGCGATCCAGCGCCTGCCCCAGCGCCGACAGCTTGAGCGACACCTCCAGCGGGCGCACGCCGTCGTGGCGAACGTCGGGTCGCCGGCCCAGAGCGTCGAGCAGTTGCAGATAGGAACGGACGGTGGCGTCGGCGCCGTCCACGTCGGTGACATCCTCGCCCAGATGGTCGATGCTGACGAGCCGGCCCGAATCTCGCAGCACCGCAACGCTGTCCATGACCCGGTCCAGGGTCGCACCCGGTACAAATCGGTGCACCACTTTGCGGGTCACCGGTAAACGCTCAGCGGTGCGCCGCAGCCCGTCGGAGCGACTCGCCGACATGATCGCCGGTCGCAGCGTTTTGGTGAACAGGCCGGGGCCAAAGGGGACGACCCGCTGCGCCCGGCTTCGCCGCGCTTGCGATCGCCCCGTCATCAGTGCCCCATGTGCGGATAGGTGTGATCGGTCGCCGGGACGAAGGTTTCCTTGATCGAGCGAGCTGACGTCCACCGCAACAGGTTCTGCGCCGAGCCGGCCTTGTCGTTGGTCCCGGACCCCCGCGAGCCACCGAACGGCTGACGACCCACCACCGCCCCGGTCGGCTTGTCGTTGACGTAGAAGTTGCCCGCCGCGAACCGCAGCCGGTTCTGCGCGGTCAGCACCGCGTCGCGGTCGTCGGCGATCACCGCTCCGGTCAGCGCGTACCGCGACCCGGTGTCGACGACGTCGAGGATCCGGTCGAATTCGCCGTCCGGGTACACGTGCACCGACAACAGCGGACCGAAGTACTCCGTCGAGAAGGCCTCGTCGGTCGGATCATCGGAGAGCAATACCGTCGGGCGCACGAAATAGCCTTCGCTGTCGTCGTATTCGCCGCCGACCGCAATGGTCATGCCCGCCGCACTTTTCGCGCGCTCGATGGCGTTGACGTTCTTGGCGAAGGCCCGTTCGTCGATCAGAGCGCCGCCGAAGTTGGTCAGGTCGGTGATGTCGCCGAACGGCAACTCGGCGGTGGCGGCCAGAAAGTCGTCGCCCATCTGCTGCCACACCGAGTGCGCGATGAACGCCCGCGATGCCGCCGAACACTTCTGACCCTGGTAATCGAAGGCACCGCGAATCAGCGCGGTACGCACCACATCCGGCTGAGCAGATGCGTGGGCGACCACGAAGTCCTTGCCGCCGGTCTCGCCTACCAGTCGCGGATAGCTCTGATAGCGCTCGATGTTGACGCCGACCTGTTGCCACAGCCATTGGAACGTCGCCGTCGATCCGGTGAAGTGAATCCCGGCCAGCCGCGGATCGGCCAGCGCCACATCGGATACCGCGTACCCGTCGCCGGTGACCAGGTTGATCACTCCCGGCGGCAGGCCGGCCGCCTCCAGCAGTTGCATCGTCAGATACGCCGACAGGGTTTGGGTGATCGACGGCTTCCACACCACGGTGTTGCCCATCAGCGCGGGCGCGGTCGGCAGGTTGGCGGCGATCGCGGTGAAGTTGAACGGCGTGATCGCGTACACGAATCCATCCAGCGGGCGGTAGTCGGTGCGGTTCCACTCACCGCGGACGCTCAGCGGCTGCTGCGCCAGGATCTGCCGGGCGAAATCGACATTGAATCGCCAGAAGTCGACCATCTCGCAGGGCGCATCGATTTCGGCCTGATAGGCGGTCTTGGACTGGCCCAGCATGGTCGCCGCCGCGATCTTCTCCCGCCACGGACCGGCCAGCAGGTCGGCCGCACGCAAAAAGACGGCGGCTCGCTCGTCGAATGGCGTTGCCGCCCAATCTATCCGGGCTGCCATGGCGGCGTCGACGGCGGCGGCGGCATCGGCATGTTGGGCGTTGGTCAAGGTGCCCAGCGTTGCCGAGTGCCGGTGCGGCTGCACCACGGAAATCCGCTCACCATCGCCCATCCGGTGGGCGCCGCCGATGACATGCGGTAGGTCGATCGGGTGGTCGGCGAGGTCGGCAAGCACGCTCTGCAGGCGTGTCCGCTCGGGTGAACTCGGCGCGTAGTCGTGGATCGGTTCGTTGACGGGCGGTGGTACAGCGGTAATCGCGTCCATATCTCAGGATCTCAGCGACGCGAACCCACAAGCTTGGCTGATCGGACAAGGAATTACCGGCTTGCTAGTAATATCGGACAACATGCAGACAGCGGGGGTCGGACTTGGCCAACTGCTGTTGGCGCTGGATACGACGGTGGCAAGCCTCATCGAGGCGCCTCGCGGGCTGGACCTGGCCGTAGCGTCAGCCGCTTTGATCGATTCCGACGACGTCCGGCTCGGGCTGGCCAGCGGCGCGGATTCTGCCGACGTCTTCTTTCTGCTCAGCGTCTCCGATCACGAGGCGCAACGCTGGATCGAGACCGGACCGGTGGGACGCGCGCCGGTGGCGATCTTCGCCAAGAATCCTTCCGATGCGCTGGTGGCCCGGGCTGTCGCAGCCGGTACGGCCGTGGTGGCCGTCGAACCGCAGGCCCGCTGGGAGCGGATCTACCGGCTGGTCAATCACGTGCTCGAGCACCATGGCGATCGTGCCGATCCGCGGCACGACTCCGGGACCGACCTGTTCGGTCTCGCGCAGTCGCTGGCCGACCGGATCCACGGCATGGTCAGCATCGAAGACGCGCAGTCGCACGTGCTGGCGTATTCCGCGTCGAACGACGAGGCCGACGAGTTGCGCAGGCTGTCGATCCTGGGCCGCGCCGGCCCGCCCGAGCACCTGAAGTGGATCGGTCAATGGGGCATTTTCGATGCGCTGCGGTCCGGCAGCGACGTGATCCGGGTCGCTGAACGTCCGGAACTGGGCCTGCGACCAAGGCTGGCCGTCGGCGTCCACCAGCCCGGCGTCGACGCCCGACGGGCACCGGGCTTCGCCGGCACCATCTGGGTGCAGCAGGGCTCGCGGCCGTTGGCCGACGACGCCGAGGAGGTGTTACGGGGAGCCGCGGTACTGGCGGCGCGCATCATGTCCCGACTGACAACACGGCCGTCGACGCACGCTCTGCGCGCCCAGCAGCTGCTGGGCCTGGTCGACAGCGGACCGGTCGACGTGGACGCGATCAGTCGCGAGCTGGGCATCGTCACCGACGGCAACGCCGCCGTGATCGCATTTCACAGCCCGGGCCGTCATGACCGATTGGCCGACGTACTCGCGTTGAGCGCCAGCGCTTTTCGAGCTGACGCCCAAGTGGGTGCGCGTGGCTCTCGGGTGTACGTGCTGCTGCCTGACACGACGAAGCGCTCATCGCTACAGTCCTGGATTCGCGGCACGATCAGTGCGCTGCGCACCGAGTTGGGGCTGCAGCTGCGGGCGGTGGTCGCCGCGCCGCTGCCCGGACTGGTCGGCTTGCCCGCAGTGCGTGCAGAGGTCGATCGAGTGCTGGATAGCGCTGAGCGCCATCCGGATTCGTTCCGGGAAGTGACGTCGCTGGCCGAAGCGCATACGACTGTTCTGCTCGACGAGATCATTACGATGGTCGGCGCCGACGACCGACTTGTGGATCCACGGGTTCGCGATCTGCACGCCCATGATCCCGCGCTGGTGCAGACGCTGCGCGCGTACCTGGACGGCTTCGGTGACGTGGCTGCCGCGGCAGCGCAGTTGCACGTCCACCCCAATACCGTGCGCTATCGGGTTCGCCGGATCGAGAAGCTGCTGGCGACGTCGCTGGCCGATCCCGATGTTCGACTGTTGCTGTCACTCGGATTGCGGGCTGTCGAGCAAACATAGCGCAAGCAAGTCAGGCCCGCTTCGCGCAACAGTTATCTTCAGCATGAACGTAACTTCAAGCAGCGCACCAATTTTCCGTCAGCTAAGCTTCATTGGGTGACAGACCACCCGTCGACCTACCTGGTGCTGGCCTCCCAGCGAAGCGGCAGCACACTGCTCGTCGAGTCGCTGCGGGCAACGGGCGTCGCAGGCGAGCCGCAAGAGTTTTTTCAGTATCTGCCGACGACGAGCCAGTCGCCGCAACCGCGTGAGTGGTTTGCCGACGCCGAGGACACGTCGATTCTCCAACTGCTCGACCCGTTGGACGCGGGGAAGCCGGACCTGGCCCCGGCCGAGATCTGGCGGGACTACATCCGCACCGTCGGACGGACGCCCAACGGTGTGTGGGGCGGCAAGCTGATGTGGAACCAGACACCGCTGCTGCTGGAGCGGGCGAGCCAACTGCCGCATCGCTCCGGCGAGGGACTGCTGGCCGCGATCCGCGACGTCGTCGGCGAGGAACCGCTGCTCATTCACATCCACCGGCCGGACGTGGTCTCACAGGCGGTGTCGTTCTGGCGGGCGGTGCAGACCCGGGTATGGCGCGGCCGGCCCGATCCGGTGCGCGACGCGCGCGCCACCTACCATGCCGGCGCCATCGCACACGTCGTCACGATGCTGCGCGAACAGGAGAAGGGCTGGCAGAACTGGTTCGCCGAAGAAGACATCAAACCGTTCGAAGTGCCGTATCCGGTGTTGTGGCGCAACCTGACTGAGGTCGTGGGCACCGTCCTCGAGTCGTTGGGTCTCGACCCGCAGTTGGCACCGCGGCCGGTGCTGGAGCGTCAGGCCGACAAGCGCTCCGACGAATGGGTAGACCGCTACCGTGCCGACGCCGAGAAAGAGGGGCTGCCGTTATGACTCGCGCCGGTGACGATAGACAGGTCAGTGCGATCTGGGACGACCAGGAGGAACGGCGCCAATGACTAACGCCGCAATAGAGACCAAGCGCGTCGACGAACTGCGTCTGCTCGAAGCAGAAGCGGTGCACATCATCCGCGAAGTGGTCGCCGAGTTGGAGCGGCCGGTCCTGCTGTTCTCCGCCGGTAAAGACTCCATCGTCTTACTGCGGTTGGCGGAGAAAGCATTTCGGCCTCTGCCGCTGCCCTTCCCGGTGATGCATGTCGACACCGGCCACAACTTTCCCGAGGTGATCGAGTTCCGCGACCGCAGGGTCACCGGCGAAGGACACAAGCTGATCGTCGCATCCGTGCAGGATTCCATCGACCGAGGCCGGGTAGCCGACCCCGGTCTCAACGCGTCCCGCAACCGCGCCCAAACCCGGACTCTGCTCGACGGGCTGGAGGCCGGCGGCTTCGATGCGGCGTTCGGCGGCGCTCGCCGTGATGAGGAGCGGGCCCGCGCCAAGGAGCGGATCCTGAGCTTCCGCGACGAGTTCGGGCAGTGGGATCCCCGCGCTCAGCGCCCGGAGCCGTGGTCGCTCTACAACGGCCGGATCAAAAAGGGCGAGCAGGTGCGAGTGTTCCCGCTGAGCAACTGGACCGAGCTCGACATCTGGCGCTACATCGAGCTGGAAAACCTTGAAATACCGTCGATTTACTACGCTCACGAACGGACGGTGTTCGAGCGCGACGGCATCCTGCTGGCGCTTTCGGAGTACACCGAACCGCAGAATGGCGAAACTGCCGTCACCGAATGGGTGCGTTACCGCACCGTCGGTGACCTGACCATCACCGGCGCGGTGCGGTCCAGGGCCACCGAGATCGGCGGCGTCATCGAAGAGATCTCGGCGGCGACCGTGTCCGAGCGCGGCGAAACCCGGGCCGATGACCGCACCTCGGTCGCAGCGATGGAAGACCGAAAGCGAGAGGGTTACTTCTGATGAGCGTCAGCGAAGAAGAACAGACAGGCCTGGGCTGATGAGCGTCAGCGAAGACACCGAGCAGGCCGCGAGCTTTCAACTGGCCGAAGGCATTACGCGCCAACTGCTGCGGATCACCACCGCGGGTTCGGTCGACGACGGCAAGAGCACGCTGATCGGTCGGCTGCTGCACGACACCGACAGCCTGCCGTTGGACCACCTGGAAGCCGTCACCGACGAAGAGGGCGTCGCCGACCTGGCCGCGCTGTCGGACGGGCTGCGCGCCGAACGCGAACAGGGCATCACCATCGATGTCGCCTACCGCTTCTTCTCCACCGCGAGCCGCAGCTACATCCTGGCCGACACACCCGGCCACGAGCGCTACACCCGCAACATGTTCACCGGCGCGTCGAACGCGCATGTGGCCACCTTGCTGGTCGACGCGCGCGCCGGAGTACTGCGCCAGACCCGCAGGCATGCCCGGATCGCAAAGTTGTTGGGCATCAAGCACTTTGTCGCGACGGTGAACAAGATCGACCTGGTCGACTTCGACCAGGGCCGGTTCACCGAAGTGGAATCCGAGCTGCAGCAGTTAAGCACGCGCCTCGGCGGGCTGGACATCACTGTGATCCCGATCGCCGCCAAGCTCGGCGACAACGTGGTGCACCGCTCCGACCACACCCCGTGGTACGACGGCCCGACGCTGCTGGATTATCTGGAAGACGTCGAACTGGCTGCGCCGCAAGCCGAACCGGCCCGGTTACGGCTGCCGATCCAGTGGGTCTCCCGGCCGACGGACAACCAGCGCCGCCGCTACACCGGGCGGCTGGCTGCGGGAACCCTCAGCGTCGGCGATCCGATCATCTCGCTTCCGGCCGGCACCGAGTCGACGGTGACGGCACTGGACACCCTGGATGATGAGCGTACGACCGGCGTTGCGCCGCTGTCAGTTTCGGTAGAGCTCGCCGACGACATCGACGTGGGTCGAGGCGACGTGCTGGTCAGTGCCGCCGACGATGCGTCACTGCCGGTGCTGGCCCGAGAGCTGCACGCGAACGTCTGCTGGTTCGTCGATTCCCCGTTGCGGGCCGGTGATCGGCTGGCCCTGAAGCAGACCACGACGACTGTCCGGGCCACGGTGCAGGAGTTGCACTCCCGACTCGACCCCGAAACACTGGACGAACTCGACGGCCCAGTTGAGCTTGCGCTCAATGACATCGGCACCGTGACACTTCGGACCAGTTCGATCGTCATCGCCGACAGCTACACCGACAACCGCGACAGCGGCGCATTCATCCTGATCGACGAAGTCACCAACGACACCATCGGTGCGGGAACGATCATCGAAGCCCGCGAGGTCAAGCCGGGCACCCACTCGCGCAGCGACATCCGTTGGCATCCGTCGGCGCTGGACCGCAGCCATCGCTGGCATGCCACCGGACAAGCCGGCGCGACCATCTGGTTCACCGGCCTACCCGCTTCCGGCAAGTCGACCGTTGCGGTGGCCGTCGAGCGCGCGCTGGTCGAATCCGGCCGGATCGCCTACCTGCTCGACGGCGACAATCTGCGGCACGGCCTGTCCGACGATCTCGGCTTCTCCCCCGGCGACCGCACCGAAAACATCCGTCGGGTCGGTCATTTGACCCGACTGCTGGCCGACGCCGGTGTGGTCGCATTGGCGTCGCTGGTGTCTCCGCTGAAGTCGGATCGCGAAACCGCTCGCGCGCTGAGCGACGCGGCTAAACTGCCGTTCATCGAAGTGCACATCGCCACGTCACTAGCTGAGTGCGAAAAGCGCGACCCCAAAGGCCTCTACGCGCGTGCGCGCAATGGCGAACTCAAGGGGCTGACCGGGGTCGACGCGCCTTACGAGCCTCCGGAGCATGCGGACCTCGTGCTGGACACCGCGGGCGCCGACATCGACGATCTCGCGGCGAGGGTCATCGCCCTGCTCGACGAGCGCAGTCCGCGGCCCTCAAGCTAGAACGAGACCTGACTCTTGGCGTAGATCTCGGCGAGGAACTGCTCGACCGCGATTGCCGAATCCGCAGCCCGAACCGAGCCGAAGATGTCGAATGCGTGTTGTGCGAACGGCAATTCGGCATAGGCGACCGGCTGGCGGCTGACGTCGCGCAGCCGCTTGCTGAAGGCGCGCGCCTGCTCCACCGGGATCAGCGAGTCATTGCGGCCGTGCAGCACGAAAAACGGTGGGGCGTCCGGGTTCACATAGGTGATCGGCGACGCGGCACGGAACGCATCGACAAGATCCGGTCGCCTCAGTTTGAAGACGTACTTCGACAGCGTCGGCGCCATCAGCGGGTGGATCGCGCTGTCCGTCCCGGTGAAGTCGTAGAGCCCGTAGAACGGAACCGCCGCCCGCACACTGGTATCGACGTCCTCGAAGCCGGGCTGGAATTGCGGATCGTTCGGGGTGAGCGCGGCCAGCGACGACAGGTGCCCGCCGGCCGAGCCGCCGGTGATCGCGACCCAATCCGGGTCGCCGCCGTACTCGGCGATGTGCTCCTTGGTCCACGCCAGCGCGCGCTTGACGTCGACGATGTGGTCGGGCCAGGTGGAGCGCGGGCTGAGCCGGTAGTTGATCGCGACGCAGACCCAGCCCAACTCGGCGAGATGGCTCATCAACGGATATGCCTGTTGCCGTTTGCTTCCCACCATCCAGGCACCGCCGGGTACTTGCAGTAGCACCGGCGCCTTGCCGCCGCGATCGAGGTCGGGCCGACGCCAGATGTCGAGGTGGTTCCGGGTGCCGTGGTCGCCGTAACTGATGTCGGTGTCGTGCGCGTAGCTGCCGTATATCCGTGCCATGCGAAGCACGCCCGGCGATTTGGCGGTGCCCGCGCCGGCCGGCCGCTTCCACAGATCCCCCGACTCGGTGCGGCGATCCGGACCCAACCCGGCGTCGAGTGCGGCCTTGAGCGGTTGGTCGGCCTGGGCGCCGATGCGGTGCAGGCCGAACAATCCCAACCATGACACCGCCGACACCAGCCAGCTGAACCAGCGCAACCGCGGCGAGAGCCTGCGAGTCACGGCGGCCAACAGCGCGACTTGCCCGGCGATCACTTGTAGTGGCAGCTCAGTGGCGAACACCCCGAAGCTGAAGGCGTACATGGACAGGTACCCGCGCTTGCTCAGCGGCTGATAACCGTTGGCGGTGGCCGCGAGTCCGGCCAGCGAGGCCAGCGCAGCCGTCAGTTTCTTCACGGCCACCACTTAACCACAGGGATTTGTCGGACCCCGTCGCTACTATTAGAACATGCGTTCGAGTAGCCGAGAAGAGATCGTCGCGGTATTCGACGCGCTCAAAGCCGACGTGAAGCGCGCGCTGGATCTCTGTTTCGACGCATTGACCACCCCCGAGCGACTGGCCTTACTGCAGCAGTGCGAGCAGCTACGTCGGCAGCTGCCCGCCGTCGAGCATCCACTGATCAACCAGATCGGCGAGCAAGCCGACGCGACCGAACTGGGCGGCAAGCTGCCCTCGGCGCTGGCCAACCGGCTATTGATCACCAAGGCTGAGGCCTCACGCCGAATTCAGGAGGCGGCCGAGTTGGGCGAGCGGAAAGCGGTCACCGGCGAGCCTCTGGAGCCGCTGTTGGCCGCCGCGGCGGAAGTGCAACGGAACGGCGACATCGGTGCCGGCCACGTCGCGGTCATCCGTGCTTTCTCCCACCGAATTCCGAACTTCGTCGACATCGAGACCCGTCGCAAAGCCGAAGCGCAGCTTGCCCGATTGGCCTGCGAACACCGCCCCGACGAACTGAGCAAGCTGGCCGACAAGCTCATCGAATGCCTCAACCCGGACGGCGATTTCACCGATGTCGATCGGGCCCGGCGGCGCGGCATCCTCATCGGCAGGCAGGACGTCGACGGAATGTCCCCGATCAGCGGCTACCTGACTCCCGAAGCCCGGGCGACGTTCGACGCGGTGCTGGCCAAGCTGGCCGCTCCGGGGATGTGCATCCCTGACGACCCCGGTATCGACGGCGACACCCGCAGCACAGGTCAGCGCAATCACGATGCATTGCTGGCACTGGCTCGCGCAGCGCTGGAATCCGGAGAACTCGGTCAGCACAATGGTTTACCGGCGACCATCATCGTCACCACGACCCTCCAAGACCTCGAAGCCGGCTGCGGAAAAGCCCTGACCGGTGGTGGCTCGCTGCTGCCGATGTCAGACGTCGTCCGGCTGGCCGGCCACGCTCACCACTACCTGGCGATCTTCGACAAAGGCCGCGCGCTGGCCTTGTATCACACCAAACGTCTCGCCTCGGCCGCTCAACGAATTGTGCTGTACGGCAAGGATCGTGGCTGCACAGCGCCCGACTGCGACGTACCCGGGTACCTCACCGAAGTCCACCACGTCATACCGTGGGCCCGCTGCCGCGAAACCGACATCGACAACCTCACGCTCGCCTGCGGCCCGCACCACACGCTGGCCGAGCAGGGTTGGACCACCCGCACACGCGGCGACGGCCGGACCGAATGGCTACCACCGCCACATCTCGACCGCGGTCAACCACGGGTGAACGCCTACCACCAACCGGAAAAGCTGCTCTGTGACGAGGACGACGATGGGCCGTGATGAGGCTTCGCCGGTGTCGATTCGACCTAGGCGCCCTTGAAGATCTGCAGCATCCGGTCACCCAGTACGGCGGCAGAGTGGGGGTTCTGGCCGGTGACCAGGTTGCGGTCCTCCACCATGTATGGCTCCCAGATCGGGCCGCGGCTGAAGTCGACACCGACCTTCTCCTTGATATCGGTCTCCAGCAGCCACGTCGCTTTGGGGGCCAGCCCGACGGCCTCCTCCTCCTCGTTGGTGAAGCAGGTGATCTTGTAGCCCGTGAAGGGCGAGACGCCGTGAATTCTGGTGGCCAGCGTCGCGGCAGGCGCGTGGCACACGATGATCAGCGGGTTGCCCGACGCCAGCTGGGCGGTCAACAGCCGGCCCGCGTCGGCGTCCCACGCCAGGTCGGCCATCGGGCCGTGCCCGCCCGGCAGGTACACGCCGTCGTAGTCCTCGAGGCGAACAGCCGAAAGCTGGAGCGGCCGCCGCATCACCTCCGCGGAGCGGATGACGGCCTCGAGGTGTAGCGCGCCGTCGATGCCGCCCGCCATCTCGGGTCGCAAGCTCATCATGTCGACCGTGGGGATCACGCCTTGGGGGGTCGCGACCACCACCTCATGGCCGGCGTCCGTGAGCATCTCGTACGGGTTCGCGAACTCCTCCGCCCAATAGCCGGTGGCGTGCCTGGTGCCGTCCTTGAGCACCCAGTAAGCGGCCGCACTGACGATGAAAAGAACCTTCGCCATGACTGAATCCTCCGCGTCTTCAGTTGAGGGCCTGCAGGGACGTGCCCGTCGGGAACTTTAGGCGCGCATCGCCCCTCGCGCATGTGAACCGACGTTGCATGCGCACTAACGCGGGGGCCGGTAACTCTTGCCGCGCACGTATCGGCGCGCCTAAGGTCCGCCTATGACCGCCACGACAGGTCAGCGGGACCCCCGGATCGTCATCGTCGGCGCCGGCATGTCGGGAATCGCTGTCGCTCACGTGCTGAAGCAGTCCGGTTTCACCGACTTCACAATTCTGGAAAAGGGTTCTGACGTCGGCGGCGTCTGGCATTGGAACCGCTACCCCGGCCTGCGTTGCGACGTGCCCTCCTACGGCTACCAATTCGCGTTCGCGCCCAAGCCCGACTGGAGTCACGTGTGGGCGACCGGCAGCGAGATTCAGCGGTATCACCGTGATCTCATCGACGAGCTGCAGCTGAGATCGCATCTGCGGCTTGGCTGCGAAGTCACTGAGGCGGTGTTCGCCGAGAACCGGTGGCGGGTATCGACCGCCGACGGCGACGCGATCGACGCCGACTTCGTCATCGCCGCTACTGGCGTGCTGCACCACCCCGCCATCCCCGACATCCCGGGTCTCGACACATTCAGCGGGCCGGTGGTGCACACCGCGCGGTGGACCGACATCGAGACGAGTGGCAAACGCATCGGACTGATCGGCACAGGATCCACTGGAATACAGGTCTTTTCAGCGCTACAACCCGACTCCGCGCACATCACCCATTTCGCCCGCACACCGCAGTGGGTGATGTGGATGCCGATGAGAATGCGGCAACCACGCTTCGTCGGGCGGCTACTGCAGAAGTTCCCGAAGCAGCAGAAGACGGTCCGGCTGGCACAGTTCGTCGGCTCCGATTACCTGGTCGACCTGGTCATCCGGCCGACCTGGCGACGCCGGGCAGCGCAACGCTACGGCTGGATGTGTCTGCGAGCGTTGGTGCGGGACAAGGATCTTCGTGCCAAGCTGACCCCGGACTACCAGCCGTTCTGCAAGCGGCAGGTGCTCTCCGGCGACTACTACCGGCGGATCTCGCGGCCCAATGCCAGCTTCGTCAGCGAGCCGATCGCCGAGATCACCGAGACCGGACTGCGCACCGCCGACGGCGTCCATCACGACCTCGACGCGATCGTGCTCGCCACCGGCTTCGCGGCGCACAACTACATGCGCCCGATGACGCTGCGCGGGCGGGACGGACTGTCGATCGACGACGCCTGGGCCAAGGGCCCCCGGGCGTGGGGCATGACCGCAATCCCCGGATTTCCCAACCTTTTCATGGTCTTGGGGCCCAATTCGCCCACCGGATCGATATCGCTGCAACACGTCGCTGAACTGACCGCGCGGTATATCACCGGTTGGCTCAAGCGTTTTCGAGACGGCGAGATGAGCACCGTCGAGGTGACCGAGGAAGCCACCAGCCGTTTCGCCGACGATGTCGCCGAGGCGATGGTGCCGACGGTGTGGAACACCGGGTGCAACTCGTGGTATTTCGCCGAGGACAACCGCATCGACCTGTGGCCGTTCGACCGAAAGCGGTTGACCCGCATGCTGAATCAACCACGCGACGACGACTACATCCTCACCCGGTGAGAGTGCGTTACGACTGCTCCTCCGGCACGTCGATCACCTGGTAGGTCGGGTCGAGCATCGATGCTTCTCGCGTGCCGCTCTGCTGCACCTTCCCGGTGATCCGCAGAAGTTGCCCTGGCTGGATGTCCGCGCCGTTGCCGTCGCCGTGAAAGGTGACGCTGATTTCGCCGCTGTCATCGCCAACCACGATCTGGCGGAGCGTCTTTCGATCTTTGGTGACGTCTTCGACCTGATTGCATCGTCCTTCGATGGTGGCGCGACGTCCCGGGATCACGCTGTCCACCGAGATCACCGCCGCGGGCCGTTGCGGATGCTCGTAAGCCTCCACCGCATCGCCGTCGTCGCGCAGGATACGGGCCTCGATCTTCTCCACCTCCCGCGCGATTCGCTGCTCGAAGATGTCTGGGAATGCTTCGCGGATCCGGGACTGCACGTCGTAGGGGACTATGGTCGCAGCGGCGTCCGGGACCCGGCTGACCGCCTTGGCGATCTTGTCCGCGGTGCGGTCGTGCAACAACCGGCCCAACAGCGGCGCGTACGTCCTGCGTGGCAGCAACACCGTCACGTTGGTGTGTTCATGATCGGCTCGTGCCTTGCAGACCAGCACCTGCGCCGCACGGTTGAGCTGCCGGTCCGGGCAGTCCACCACCCGCAGCGGGGTGTCGAGATCGAAGTCGTCCCAACGCTTCCTGAGCTGCTTGGCATGCATGGCGTCGACCATGAAATGCACCGCCACCAGTTCGTCGGCGCGCAGTCCCTTGCCATAGCGCAGCGCCTCCAGCACCGCGAGGTCCAGCGCGTTGACCAAGACGAACACCTGATGCCGCGCGTACTTCACCATCTCGGGGCGATCGGTGCGGAACGCCTGCAGGATCGCCGACTCGGCGCGGTACTCGCGGTTGAGCCGGATCAGCCCGAAGACCAGTATCGGGAACACGACGACGACCAGCCAGGCCCCCTCGGTGAACTTGGCCACCGCAAAAATGCCCACCACGATCGTCGACATCAGCCCCGCCGAGAAGTTGATCGCCAACTTGTGCCGCCAACCCGCCTCGCGTTCGGTCAGGTGGTGCTTGCTCATTCCGTAGCCTGCCATCGAGAAGCCGGTGAACACCCCGATCGCATAGAACGGCACCAGCGCATTGACCGACCCGCCGGTGAAAATCAGCAGTGCCACCGACAACACCGCCAGCGTGATGATGCCGTTGGAGAACACCAGCCGGTAACCGCGTTGCATGAGCTGGCGCGGCAGAAAACGGTCTTCCGCAACGAAACTCGCCAACGCGGGAAACCCGTTGAAGCTGGTGTTGGCGCCGGTGTACAGGATGGCCGCCGTCGACACCTGCACCAGGATGTACATCGTGTTGCCGAGCAACCCGTTGCCGAAAACCGTGTGAGCGATCTGCGAGAGCACCGACGGGTACTCGCTGAGATAGGGCGCTGCGTGGGTCGCGTAGGTCAGATATCCAACGCCGGCCAACAGGAAACCCAGGATGAGGGCCATGGTGGTCAGCACCCGCCGCGCGTTGATGGCCTGCGGTTTGCGGAAGAGGTTGACGGTGTTGGAGATGGCTTCCACGCCGGTCAGCGACGAACCGCCGTTGGCGAACGCCCGCAGCAGCACCAGAATCGTCGCCCCCATCACCAGACCGCTGCCCTGATGGACCGGCACCGCGCCTGCGGCGTGACCGGGATCGTATTGCGGTAAACCCCAAAAGATGTGGCGCACGACGCCGACGACAATCGTCAACGTCACCATCACCACGAACGCGTAGGTGGCAACGGCAAAGGGCCGACCCGCTTCGCGCAACCCTCGTAGGTTTGCGTAGCTGATCAGGAGCACCACCCCGACGGTGATCTCCAGACTGTAGGGGCCCAGCGCGGGCACGGCGGAGGCCACCGCCACCGTGCCGGCCGCCGACTGCACCGCGACCGTCACGACATAATCGATCAACAATGCGGCCGCGGCCACCTGCGCCACCCGCGGCCCGAAGTTCTCCCGCGCGACGATGTAGGAGCCGCCGGCGCGGGTGTAGGTCATCACGACCTGCCGGTATGACGCGGCCACCAGTACCAGGATGAACAGGATCACGCCCATGATGGGCAGCAGCAGGACGAATGCGGCGAGCCCGGCATGCGGGAGCAGCTCGGTGAGGATCTGCTCGGGTCCATACGCGGTCGACGAGATCGCGTCAGGCGAAAGCGCGCCCAGTGCAACAGGATTCGAGAGGTTCTCGGAAGCCAACTCCTCGTTGATCAGTGGCTTCCCGAGGAAGACCCGCTTGCACACGTCCGAGAGGGACAACGGTATGTCTTGCTCACCGGCTTCTGCTGTCACGACCACCCCATCCGAATTCAGCGTCCACCGAAGTCTAGGACGCGGTCGGCAGCCGCCGGTCGGGTTCGACGGGCTAACGGCTCTCGGCGGGTGTTATGCCTGGCCCGCGGTGGTCAGGGCGTCAGGGTCGACGCGCGCGATCCGGGACTCGACGTCGTAAGGCACGATGATCGCGGTGGCACCCTCAATCCGGCTGACGGCCCGCGCCATCTTGTCGGCGGTGCGGTCGTGCAATAACCGGCCCAGCATCGCCGAGTAGGTACGACGCGGCAGCAAGACGGTGACTTTGGTGTCCGGGTGGTCCCGCTTGACCTGCAGCACCAGCTCCTGCGCCTGCCGACTCAGATTCCGATCCGGACAATCGATCACCCGCAATTGGGTGTCGTGCTCGAAGTGCTGCCAACGGTCCTGCAGCTTGGCGGAATGATCGGCGTCGACCACGAAGTGCACGGCGGTCAACTCGTCGGCGTGCAGGCCCTTGCCGTAGCGCAGCGCCTCGACCTCCGCCAGGTCGACCGAGTCCACGAATACGAACACCCGCAGTCGCGCGTACTTGTTCAGTTCCGGCCGCTCGGTCCGCGACATCTCCAGAACCGACGCCTCGGCGCTGTACTGCTTGTTCAGCCGGATCAGCGCATACACCAGGATCGGGAACACGACGACGACCAACCAGGCGCCCTCGGTGAACTTGGCGACCACGAAGATTCCGACCACGATCGTCGACATCACGCCCGCCGAGAAGTTGACCACCACCTTGCGGAGCCATCCGGGTCCACGGCGGGTGTAGTGGTGCTTGGCCATTCCGAAGCCGGCCATCGCGAAGGCGGTGAACACGCCGATCGCGAAGAACGGCACCAACGCGCTGAGCTTGGCGCGGGTGACCAGCAACAGCGCCACGGCCAGCGCGGTCAACGTGATGATTCCGTTGGAGAACACCAGCCGGTGACCGCGTTTGGTCAACGGGCGCGGCAGGAAGCGGTCCTCGGCAACGAAGCTCGCCAGTGCCGGAAACCCGTTGAATCCGGTGTTGGCGCCGGCGAAAAGGATTGCGGCACTGGACGCCTGGACAGAGAAGTAGAGGAGGTTGCCCAGCACGCCGTGGCCGAAGACCGTGCGGGCGATCTCCGAAAGCATCGACGGGTATTCGTCGATGTACGGGGTGGCGTGCGTGATGTGGGCAAGCCAGGCCACGCCGGCCAGCAACACGCCGAGGATGCACGCCATCATGGTCAGCACCCGACGGGCGTTGAGGCCCTGCGGCTCCCGAAACACGTTGACGGTGTTGGAGATCGCTTCGACACCGGTCAGCGACGTACCGCCGTTGGCGAACGCGCGTAAAACCACCAGGACGGTGGCACCCATCACCAAGCCGCCGCCCTGATGGACCGGCACCGCCCCGTCGATGTGCGCCGGGTCGTATTTCGGCAGGCCACCGAAGGCTTCGCGGATCAGGCCGGTCGCGATCGTCAGCAGAATCATGCCGACAAACCAATATGTCGCGACCGCGAAAATCCGGCCCGATTGCCGCAAACCGCGCAGGTTCGCGATGCAGATCAGGATCAGGATGGCGACCGTGAGTTCGAGGTGATACGGACGCAGCTGCGGTATCGCGGACACCACGGCCACGGTCCCGGCCGCAGGCTGGACCGCCGCGGTCACCACGTAGTCGATCAACAAGGCCGCAGCAGCGATCTGCGCGATCCGGGGCCCGAAGTTGTCTCGCGCCACCATGTACGCGCCACCGGTGCGGGTGTAGGCCGTGACAACGCCGCGATACGACGCGGAGACCAACAAGAGAATGATCAGGATGACGCCCATGATCGGCAGCAACAGCGTGAACGCGGCCATTCCCGCTCGCGGCAGCAATTCGATCATGACCTGTTCCGGACCGAACGCGGTCGACGAGATCGCGTCCGGCGAAAGTGCGCCTAGCGCAACCGGATTCGACAGTCGTTCCGATTCGAGCTGCTCGCTGGTCAGCGGCTTGCCGAGAAAGGCGCGCTTCCATCCGTCGACGAAGGACGGCGGGATGTCCGCGTTACGGTCCGATTTCGTTACCACGAATCACTTTCCTCCAGAGTCGACGACCTGTGGAGTCAAGTCATCCGCAAGAACCCCCTCCAGCCCGGGCAACTCTAACCGATCGTCAACATTGTTCGCAGAACTCGAAGACCGGCCGCCGCTGGCAGTTGCCTGTGCGATCCGAGTCGCGATGTCGTAGGCCACGATCTGCGCACTCGCATCCGGGATGCGACTGACCACCCGCGCGATCAAGTCTGCGGTGCGGTCGTGCAGCAGTCTGCCGAGAAGCTGTGAATACTCCCGGCGCGGCAAGAGCACCGTCACCTTGGTGTCGGTGTGTTCTTCCAACATCTGCTGGACCAGGTCCTGTGCGGCCCTGCCCAGGTTGCGGTCCAGACAATCGAGGGTCCGCAATTCGGCCACATGGCCGTAGTACTGCCATTGCTGCCGCAGCCGATCCGCGTGCGCCGAGTCGAGCACGAAGTGAACGGCGGTCAGCTCGTCGGCTTCCAGCCCCTTCGCGTAGCGGATTGCCTCGACCTCGGCCAGATCGACCGAATCGATGAACACCAGCACGCGATGGCGGGCGTACTTGGTCAGGTCCGGTGGTTCGGCAAGCGACGTCTCCAGCACCGACGCCTCGGCGCGGTACTGCTTGTTGAGCCGCATCAGCGCAAACACCAAGATGGGGAAAACCACCACGACCAGCCAGGCGCCTTCGGTGAACTTGGCGATCGCGAAGATTCCCACCACGATCGTGGACAAGACTCCTGCCGAGAAGTTGATCGCCAGCTTGTAACGCCAACCGGGCTCACGATGGTTCAGCCAGTGCTTGGTCATGCCGTAGCCGGCCATCGAGAAGCCGGTGAACACGCCGATCGCGTAGAACGGCACCAGCGCATTCAGCGACCCGCCCGTCCCGACCAGTAGCGCCACCGCGAGCACGGTCAGCACGATGATGCCGTTGGAGAACACCAGCCGATGGCCGCGTTTCATCAGCGGGCGCGGCAGGAAGCTGTCTTCGGCAACGAAACTGACCAATGCGGGAAAGCCGTTGAAGCTGGTGTTTCCGCCGGTATAGAGGATCAAAGCCGTCGCAGCCTGAACGCAGAAGTACAGCACCTTGCCGATCAGGCCGTTGCCGAACACCGCCCGAGCGATCTCGGACAGCATCGACGGATATCCGCTCTCGTACGGAAAAGCGTGGGTGACGTGGGCCAGCCAGGCGACACCGGACAGCAGAAAGGCGAGAACGACGGCCATGACCGTGAGCACTTTTCGCGCGTTGGTGCTCTCCGGCGGCCGGAAGGCGTTGACCGTGTTGGAGATCGCCTCGACACCGGTCAGTGACGAGCCACCGTTGGCGAAAGCCCGCAACACGATCAGCAGGGTGGCTCCCATGATCAGGCCGCTGCCCTGATGCACCGCCACCGCGCCATCGGTGTGCGCCGGGTCGTACAGCGGTAAACCGCCGAAGAATTCTCGAATGATTCCGACGACGATGGTCAGCGACACCATGCCGACGAAGAAATACGTGGGCATCGCAAATGGAACGCCGGCCTCGCGCAATCCGCGCAAGTTCGCGTAGCACATCAGCAGCACGATTCCGACAGTCATTTCCAGGCTGTACGGCCCGAGGACGGGTATCGCCGACACCACTGCCACGGTGCCGGCCGCGCACTGCACCGCGACCGTGACGACGTAGTCGATCAGCAGCGATGCCGCGGCGATCTGCGCGACCTTCGGCCCGAAGTTCTCCCGGGCGACGACGTACGAGCCACCGGCGCGGGTGTAGGCCATCACTACCTGGCGGTAGGACGCCGCCACCAGCACCAGGATCACCAGGATCACGCCGGTAACCGGCAGCAGCAGTGCGAACGCGGCCAGGCCGGCGGCCGGCAGCAGCTCGATCATGATCTGCTCGGACCCGTATGCGGTCGAGGAGATCGCATCGGGAGAGAGCACACCGAGGGCGATCGGGTTGGACAGCCGCTCGTGCTGGAGCTGATCGTTGATCATCGGCTTGCCGAGCAAAAGGCGCTTACATCGGTCGGAAAACGACGGCGAAAGCGGCGATAATTGCCCGCTGGCCTGCTGTGCCATACCAAATTCCTTACGCAATTTCACGGTTTTCGGACAAACTCCTATGAGACCCCGACAAAGCCTACGGTCGCACAACTGATCGCGCCCGCCAGAACGCGTGTCCACAGCCAGCTGGGAATGTTCTTTACGGAATCTTGATGCCCTCGGGTTTCCGGGACGTCGTTAGCTGGCCGCCACCGGTCAATCCGCTGTCAATGCCCCATCAGCGAGTTCGTCGAACCGCTCCAGTCCTTCGTCGACGTCTTCATCGATGCCGCGAAGCGGCCCACGGTCGGCGAGATAGCGCCGTGCGTACAACCGCGCCACCATCGCTTTGCGATCGGACCGACCGGTGGCCTGTTCCCACGCGGCCTGCTCGGTCAGCAGTGCGCCGGCGTAGACGTCACCCATGAATTGGGCCAACGGGAACAGCCTGGCCTCGGCCACTTCGGCGGGCAGCTTGGTCCACGCGGTGATCGCCGCCTCGAGATCCTCGATACGCCGTCGCACCAACCGGGTCGTCTCGTCGTCGTCGGACACCGAGACCGCGTCGTGCAGGCGCTCGAGCAGCGGCTGGTGAGCCTGGATCCGCTCGATCCCCCGCCGCACGTCCAGACAGAGGATGTTGTCGGCGCCCTCCCAGATCGTGTTGACCTGGGCATCCCGCAAAAGCCGTGCCACCGGCCACGTTTCGATATAGCCGTTGCCGCCGTGGATCTCGATCGCGTCCGACGCCATGGTGATGCCCAACCGGCTGACCTTGAGTTTGGTGAGCGGTACCGCGATCCGCTGCCGGATTTTCCTGGGCTGGCGGTGGTTGGCGAAGCCGACGCCGTCGAACACCAGCGCCTGGGCGGCTTCGGCGTCGACGATCATCTCGGCGAGCTTGCGGCGCATCAACGGCTTGTCGAGCAGCCGATCGCCGAACGCCCGCCGCTGCCGCGCGTAACACAGCGATTCGACGAGGGCACGTCGCGCGTTGCCCACCGCGAACAGCGCGATGCCGAGCCGGGCGGCGTTGGTCAGCTCCATCATCCGGCCCAGCCCCTTGCCATCGGCGGGCTGCGATTCAGTGCTGGTTTCGCCGGACAACAGGAACGCCTCGGCGTCGACGAGTTCGACCTCACCGGAAGCCACCGAACGGGTGCCGAGTTTGTCTTTGAGGCGCCGGATCCGAATGCCGTTGCGGGTGCCGTCGCGGCGGGTCCGCAGCACCAGGAACGTCGCCACGCCGCGACTGGAGTCCTCGGCGCCCTCGGGCTTGGCCAGCACGACGAACACCTGGCCGTCGCAGTTGGAGGCAAACCATTTGAAGCCGTTGAGCAACCAACTGTCGCCGTGCCGGGTTGCCGTCGTCTCCAGCATGCCGAGGTCGGAGCCGCCGGCCCGCTCGGTCAGCAGCTGTGCGGTCTCGCCCTCCCACTCACCGGTGGCGAACTTGTCGAGGACGTGCTCGCGCACATCGGCCGGGGCGTAGGCGGCCACCAGCGACTTGACCATGCCGCCGCCGGTGCCCAGCGCGCAGCCCATACCGATGTCAGCCTGGTCGAGCAGATAGTTGGCCGCGAACAGCGGCATCGACGACCTGAAACCGGCCTGTCGCGCGTCGTCCTTGAGCGCTTTCTGCGCGTCTAGCACCGCCCGCTTGGACTCGATGAACGACGGCGGCTGAATCACTTGGCTGATGTCGTGGCCCCAGCGGTCATAGCGCTGCAGCCGGGCCGGGTCGCGGTCGGTCTGCTCCGCCCACCGGGCCACCGGACCGCCCATCAATGCGCCGATGCCGTCCAGGTGGGGCTCGACGACCGCCAACTCGTCGGGCTGTAGGTAGTAGGCCACGGTCGCTTGCAGCGTGGGGTCCGTGCGATACCAGTTGAGGCCGACGGCTCCCCGGTAGTCCTCGGTGCGGTAGCGCTGGGCCTTCTCGTCGGTGCTGAACGGCAGCCGGTCGACCGCCTCGACGCTGTAGTCGGTCATGCGCTTGACTCCCGGTTACTTGAGACGCTCGACGGCGGCGGCGATCCGCTCGTCGGTGGCGGTCAGCGCGACCCGGACGTGCCGGGCACCGCGCGGTCCGTAGAACTCGCCGGGCGCCGCGAGGATCCCGCGCTCCGCGAGCCAGCCGACGGTGTCGCGGCACGGCTCGCCGCGGGTGACCCAGAGATACAGTCCGGCCTCGGAGTGATCGACGGTGAAGCCGGCCGACTGGAACGCCGGCAGCAACACCTCGCGGCGGCGGCGGTAACGCTCGCGTTGCTCGCGCTCGTGGGCGTCGTCGTCCAGGGCCGCGACCATCGCCGCCTGCACGGGCCGCGGCACCATCATCCCGGCATGTTTACGCACCGCCAGCAGTTCGCCCACCACGGCGGCGTCCCCGGCGACGAAGCCGGCCCGGTAGCCGGCCAGCGATGAGCTCTTGGACAGCGAATGCACCGCGAGCAGACCGGTGTGGTCGCCGTCGCACACCGACGGATGCAGGACCGACACCGGCTCGGCGTCCCAGTGCAGGCCGAGGTAGCACTCGTCGGAGGCCACCAGCGCGCCGCGGTCCCGGGCCCAGCCGACCAGCTTGCGCAGATGGTCGACGCCGAGCACCTGCCCGGTCGGGTTGCTCGGCGAGTTCACGAACACCAGCGCCGGCGTCTGCGGGCCGAGTTGGGTGAGCGAATCGGCGTACAGCACCTGAGCTCCGGCCAGCCGCGCGCCGACGTCGTAGGTCGGATAGGCCAGCTCGGGAACGACCACCAGATCGTCGTGCACCCAGGCCGAGCAAGGTTGGCAGCCAGGCGATCAGCTCTTTGGTGCCGATCACCGGCAACACGGCCGACTCGGTCAGCCCGGTTATGCCGTACCGACGTTCGAGCGCGGCGACGGCTGACTCGCGAAGCTCCGGGGTGCCCGCGGTGGTGGGGTATCCCGGCGCCGCGCTCGCCGAGGCGAGCGCGTCACGGATCAGCGGTGCGACCGGGTCGACGGGCGTGCCGACGGACAGGTCGACGATGCCGTCCGGGTGCGACTTGGCCAGCGCAGTGGCATAGGCCAGGGTGTCCCACGGAAACTCCGGCAGTAGAGCCGAGACAGCCGACAGTGGCCGGCGGTTCACCAGGCCGCTCAGTCGTCGTGAGCCTGCGGCGGAAGATCTTTGATGACCTGCGGGTCGTTCTCGGTCAGGCCAACTTTCGCTGCGCCACCGGGAGATCCGAGTTCGGCGAAGAAGTCCGCGTTGATCTGGGTGTACTGGCCCCACTGCTCTGGGACGTCGTCCTCGTAGTAGATCGCCTCGACCGGACAGACCGGCTCGCAGGCGCCGCAGTCGACGCACTCGTCGGGGTGGATGAAAAGCATCCGAGCGCCCTCGTAGATGCAGTCGACAGGGCATTCCTCGATACATGCCTTGTCTTTGAGATCGACGCAGGGTTCGGCGATCGTGTACGTCACAGACGTCTCCTCCACGGTCTCCAGGTGGCTGTTTGGCTGAGCCGGTCAGTGAGCTTTCCGGCGGTGCAATGTCTTGGTTACTGATACTAGACGTTGCATATACAAAGCAAGCACCTGCCTCTATGCGCGTCGGTGCAGTGCAACTAGTTGCATAGCCCGGCAGCTGTTCTTATGCTGCGGCGGTGACACTCCCCCACGCGATCCTGGTGTCGCTGTGCGAGCAGTCCGGCTCGGGCTACGAGCTGGCGCGCCGGTTCGACCGGTCGATCGGGTACTTCTGGAGCGCCACCCACCAGCAGATCTACCGCACGCTGCGGACCATGGAGGACGACGGCTGGGTGACGGCGAAGGTGGTCATCCAGCATGGCCGGCCGGATAAGAAGGTCTACACCGTCGCCGCGGCCGGCCGGTCGGAATTGGCTCGCTGGATCGCCGCGCCGCTGGGCGACGGGGGGTCCGCGCGTGGCGGGGCGCTCAGTGACACCCGCACCAGGGAGATCGCCGTCAAGCTGCGCGGCGCCGGGTACGGCGACGCCAACGCGCTGCGCACGCAGATATCGGCCCTACGTGCCGAGCGTGCCCAATTGCTGGACACCTACCGGGGATTCGAGAAGACACAGTTCCCCGATCCGGCGGCGCTCGACGGCAGTGCGCTGCATCAGTATCTGGTGCTGCGCGGCGGAATTCGCGCTGAGGAAAGCACGATCGACTGGCTCGACGAAGTGACCGGCGCGCTGAAGGGCCCGAAGCAGGAGAACCGATGAACTATCCAAACCTGTTGTCCCCGTTGAATCTCGGATTCACCACGCTGCGCAACCGGGTGGTCATGGGTTCGATGCACACCGGGCTGGAAGACCGCGCCCGCCATGTCGATCGGCTCGCCGAGTACTTCGCCGAACGAGCACACGGCGGCGTCGGCCTGATCATCACCGGCGGCTATGCGCCCAACCGCACCGGCTGGTTGCTGCCGTTCGCCTCGGACCTGACCTCGTCCGCACAAGCGCGCAGGCATCGCCAGGTCACCAGCGCGGTGCACGACGGCGGCGGCAAGATTCTGCTGCAGATCCTGCACGCCGGCCGGTACGCCTACCATCCGCTCTCGGTGAGCGCGTCGTCAATCAAGGCCCCGATCAACCCGTTTCGCCCACGACGGCTGTCCTCGGGTGGCGTGCGGAGCACCATCGACGACTTCGCGCGCTGCGCGCTGCTGGCCCGCGAAGCCGGCTACGACGGCGTCGAGATCATGGGCAGCGAAGGGTATCTGCTCAACCAGTTCCTGGCGGAGCGAACCAACAAGCGCAACGACGACTGGGGTGGCACCGCGGAGAAGCGCCGCCGCTTCCCGGTCGAGATCGTCCGTCGCGCCCGCGCGGCCGTCGGATCCGATTTCATCATCTGCTACCGGATGTCGATGGCCGACTATGTCGAAGGCGGCCAGAGCTGGGACGAAATCCTCTCGCTGGCAACCGAAGTCGAAGACGCCGGCGCGACGATGATCAACTCCGGCTTCGGCTGGCATGAGGCGCGGGTGCCGACGATCGTCACGTCGGTGCCCGGCAGCGCCTTCGTCGACATCAGCCACGCGCTCGCCGGACAAGTGAACATCCCAGTGGTGGCCTCGAATCGGATCAACATGCCGCAGGCCGCTGAGCAGATACTGGCCGACACCCACGTCCAACTCGTGTCGATGGCGCGGCCGCTGCTGGCCGATCCGGAATGGGTGCTCAAAGCACAGGCCGCCCGCGCCGACGAGATCAACACCTGCATCGCCTGCAACCAGGCCTGCCTGGACCATGCGTTCGTGAAGAAGACGGTGTCGTGTCTGCTCAATCCGCGGGCCGGTCATGAAACCGAGCTGGTGCTCCTCCCCACCCGTCGCACCCGCTCGATCGCCGTCGTCGGCGCGGGTCCGGCCGGGCTGTCCACCGCGGTCAACGCCGCCGCACGCGGTCACCAGGTGACACTGTTCGAAGCCAACGACTACATCGGCGGCCAGTTCGACATGGCGAGAAGGATTCCGGGCAAAGAGGAATTCAACGAAACCATCCGGTACTTCACGACGATGCTGGCCACCAACGGCGTCCAGGTTCGGTTGGGCACGCGGGTGTCGGCCCCCGAGCTGGCCGGTTACGACCATGTCGTGCTCGCCACCGGCGTGGCACCGCGCATGCCGGCCATCCCCGGGATCGAGCATCCGATGGTGCTGACCTACGCCGAAGCCATCACCGGCGCCAAGCCGATCGGCAACAGCGTCGCCGTGATCGGGGCAGGTGGAATCGGTTTCGACGTCAGCGAATTCCTGGTCACCGACAACTCGCCAACGCTGAATGTCAAAGAATGGAAGGCCGAGTGGGGCATGGCCGATCCATGGGATGCCCCTGGGGCGTTGACCACCCCGATCCCGGCGCCGCCTGCGCGTGAGGTGTACCTGCTGCAGCGCACCAACGGCGTGCAGGGCCGCAAGCTCGGCAAGACCAGCGGCTGGGTGCATCGGGCATCGTTGAAAGCCAAAGGCGTTCAACAGCTCTCCGGGGTCAACTATGAGCGGATCAGCGACGAGGGCCTGCACATCAGCTTCGGCCCGAAGCGAGAGCGCCCCCAGCTGCTCGCGGTGGACAACGTCGTGGTCTGCGCCGGCCAGCAGCCGGTGCGTGAGCTGGAAGAAGACTTGCGGCGCAACGGAATCGACCCGCACATCATCGGCGGCGCAGCATTCGCCGCGGAGTTGGACGCCAAGCGTGCGATCAAGCAAGGCACCGAGCTGGCGGCCCGGCTCTAGTAGCCGGACAGCAGGGTGCGCACCCGGCCCAGGGTCTGCGGACCGACCCGGCTACGGATCCGCGACGGGTCGGCGGGCCTGCGGCCCCACAACAGCAGGACCCGTGCGGCGGCATCGGTCTCCAGCGTGGCCGGACCGTCCGGGTCGGCCAGCTCGATGGTGGCGCTGCCGGCATCCGCGCTGACCACAACGTCGTCGGCGTCGGCGACGCGCAGCCGCGCCTCGATCCGCTCACCGGGCGCCAGTTCCTTGGCGCCTTTGACCAGCAGCGGCTTTCCCACCGCCTGCACGCTGTGGGTCGTCATCCAGGGCGCCGCCAGATACGCCTGTGCCGCCGCGCTGTCGCCGGTGATGTCCCATCCGTGCAAGACGAGCTCTTCCCTCATGTGCTCGGCGAACCAGGGCACCTTCATGGTGCGACCGGTCCACGCCACGTCGGTGTCGGCGGGTACCTCTTCGGCCGCCTCCGCAACATCGTTCAGCACGCTCATGTTTCGGTGCACCGCCGCCCACAGGTCGGTGTCATTCATCGCGCGCAGTGGCGCTTCCCGCTCCTCGAAACCACGGGTGGCGACCGGCTCGCCCGCCAGGTGAGCCCCCAGTACCCGGGCGAGTTCCTCGGCGTTACCGGCTTGGTGGATCACGATGTCTCGCACCGTCCACGCCTCACACCAGGTGCCTGCGTCCGGCCCACGCTGCTGTGCCGCATCGACGAAGGGCTGCCATTCGGGAAACCGGTCGTTGTCGATGTGATCATTCACAGCCCCGGGTATACCCGGGGCCTCCGACAACTACGCGGCCAGCGGCGTGTAGTCGGTGGTGCGCTGGCGCGCCGGCCGGCCGATGCCCTCGGCGATCGCCGTCAACTCGGCGACGGTTTTCGCCGAGCCGAATTCAGAGCCGGCCATCCGCGAGATGGTCTCCTCCATCAACGTGCCACCCAAGTCATTGGCGCCGCCGTTGAGCATCACCTGGGTGCGCTCGGTGCCGAGCTTGACCCAGCTGGTCTGGATCTGAGAGATGCGGCCGTGCAACATGATCCGCGCCAGCGCGTGCACAGCACGATTATCGCGGTGAGTCGGGCCCGGCCTCGCTGCCCCAGCGAGGTACAGCGGTGAGTTCTGGTGGACGAACGGCAACGGCACGAACTCGGTGAAACCACCGGTGCGGTCCTGGATGCCACGCAACACGTTGAGGTGGCCGACCCAGTGCCGCGGGTCGTCGACGTGGCCGTACATCATCGTCGAGGACGACCGCAGCCCGACTTCGTGAGCCGTCGTCACGATCTCGATCCACATCGAGGTGGGCAGCTTGCCCTTGGTAAGCACCCAGCGGACTTCGTCGTCGAGAATTTCCGCCGCGGTGCCCGGGATGGTGTCCAGGCCGGCCTCCCGCAGACTGGTCAGCCACTCGCGAACACTCAAGCCGCTCTTGGTCGTTCCGTTGGCGACCTCCATCGGCGAGAAGGCATGCACGTGCATCGACGGCACCCGCGCCTTGACCGCGCGCACCAGGTCCGCGTAACCGGTGACCGGCAACTCGGGGTCGATGCCGCCCTGCATGCACACCTCGGTCGCGCCGGCGACGTGCGCCTCCCAGGCCCGCTCGGCGACCTCGTCCGCCGACAGCGAGAAGGCGTCGGCGTCGTCTTTGCGCTGCGCGAACGCGCAGAATCGGCAGCCCGTGTAGCAGATGTTGGTGAAGTTGATGTTGCGGTTTACCACGAACGTCACGTCGTCGCCGACCACGTCACGGCGCAGCGAATCCGCCAGCGCGGCAACGGCATCCATTGCCGGGCCGTCCGCGGTGGCCAACGCCAGGTACTCGGCGTCGGTGCAGCTTGCGGGGTTGCGTTCGGCCGAGCGCAACGCGGCGAGCACATCGGTGTCTATGCGTTCGGGCGCGCGGGCGGCCAGGTCGTGGACCTGGGCGCGGATCGAGTCCCAGTCGCCGAAGGCACTCTCCAGATCGCTGCGCGACTCGGTGTTACGGCCCTCGGTGTCGATCGCCGCGTGCAGGTCCACCCGACCAGACGACTCGACGTCGTCGGGCTCCTGCCACGGCATGCCGACCGGGTTGACGTCGCGGGCCCAGCCGGTGGCCGGATCGGCGAGTGCGGCGACATGGCCGCGCACCCGCGGGTCGATCCATGCGGCGCCGGCCTGGACGTACTTGGGCTGCGCGGTGAGCCGCTCGACCAGGTCGTAGCCCGCCTGCGCGGTGACGGCGGCAAGGTCGTCCAGCGCGGGCCACGGCCGCTCCGGGTTGACGTGGTCGGGGGTCAGCGGTGAGACGCCGCCCCAGTCGTCCACACCCGCGGCGATCAGCGCCACACATTCCTCGGCCGACACCAGGTTCGGCGGCGCCTGGATGCGCATCGCCGGGCCCAGGACCAGTCGCGCCACCGCGATGGTGGCCAGGAACTCGTCGATGTCGGCGTCGGGCTCCGAAGCCATCGCGGTGTGCTCCTTGGCCCGGAAGTTCTGCACGATTACTTCCTGAACATGGCCGAACGCCTTGTGCGACTTGCGGATCGCGTGCATCGTCTCAGCCCGCTCGGTGAGCGTCTCACCGATGCCGACCAGCAATCCGGTGGTGAACGGAATGGACAGCCGACCGGCGTCGGTCAGCGTCCGCAGCCGCACCTCGGGATCTTTGTCCGGGCTGCCGTAGTGGGCCAGGCCCTTCGTCTCGAACAGCCGCCGCGACGTCGTCTCGAGCATCATGCCCATCGACGGCGCGACCGGCTTGAGCCGCGACAACTCCGACCAGCTCATCACGCCCGGGTTCAGATGCGGCAGCAGCCCGGTCTCTTCCAGCACCCGGATCGCCATCGCGCGCAGATACGACAAGGTGGAGTCGTAGCCACGCTCATCCAGCCACTCACGTGCCTCCGGCCACCGGTCTTCGGGGCGGTCACCGAGGGTGAACAGCGCTTCCTTGCAGCCGAGTTCGGCGCCGCGGCGCGCGATGTCGAGGATTTCGTCGGGTTCCAGGTACATCCCGGTGCCCTCGGCGCGCAGCTTGCCGGGCACCGTGACGAAGGTGCAGTAGTGGCAGTTGTCCCGGCAGAGATGCGTCACCGGGATGAACACCTTGCGGGAGTAGCTGACCGGGAGCCGGCCGGCGGCGCCTCGCCGTCCCGCCGACTCCAGACCGGCGTCACGCACCCGCGCGGCGCTGCGACACAGATCGGCCAGGTCGTCGCCGCGGGCCGTCATCGCAACGGCCGCCTCGTCGACGTTCAGCACCACCCCGTCGCGCGCCCGACGCAGCACACGGCGCATCGCGGAGCCACTGGATCCGCGAGATCGTGGCGGCACCGACGGGCTCGGCAGCAGGGTCGGTTCTTCGCCCGGAGTCAACGGCACGTTGGTGTAACTTCCCGCCATCCAAATTTCATCCGCACGTCCTCACTATTTGCGACGCCGACACGTGCCATGAGCGACAACAGTAGCCTCCGGCCGTGCGGGAACGGGTCGCTGCCCTTAGCGTGCGACCTGGCGTCGCACCAGGACCCAGAACGGCGGCCCGGCACCCGCCACAAGCAGCAGCAATGGGCTGTACGCCATCATGCCGCGCCCACCGAAGATCATGTCGTGGCCCGGGCCACCGAAACACATCGCCGCGACGGTCAGCAGCCAGGTCCACAGCGGCAGGGCGGCCAACCGCACCGACTCGGTCCATCTCCCGGCCGCCCACACCAGGGCGGCATTGAGCAGGCCGCTGATCAAAGCGCTGATGGGAAATGGGATCGCACCGATGTAGGAGGGCAACAGCAACGCGCCGCCGATTGCGGACAGGACACCGTCGACCGCGAGCATCGTCATGAAGACAATTCGGAGAGCGGAGTCCGTCGCGCCGATCTGGCTGGCGTGCGGCTTGGCGGCGGTCAGGTCGGGACGCTGTCCAACTGCGAAGCGATGGACATGAGAACCCACTGGAAGCTGTCCAGTCGGTCCTGCCAGTGCTGCTGGTTCTGGTCCAGATCCGGATCCATCGGACTCCTTCCATGGCTGCCTGGTCGCAAGAAGCCTACCCCGAGACCGACCCGTCGAGGTCGAGTCCGGCGAGCAGATCGGTCTCCCAGCCGCGCCCGTCGCGATCACCGGCGACGCCCGCGGTAAGGATGTAGTGCTCCTGCGCGATGACGGGCAGGGCCAGGTTGTTCGACAGCGCCAGCGCCCGTCCGGTCGGGCCGACGACCACCTGGGTGGCGTGCGCGGTCAGCGCGGTGACCTTGGCCGGCAGCGCGCGCGGGTCGTCGATGACGGCGTCGATCTGGTCGTCCGGGAAACCCAGATCGCCGAAGTCGCCGTCGGGCGGCGGGATCATCCACTCTGACAGCATGTCGCCGGGCTCGAGCGCCTCCCAGCCCGCAACGAACGCGCTGCGGGCGATGACCGTCCAGTAGAACTTCGGCACCTGCCACGGCGAGCCCGGATAGTCGTCACCGGCGGCCGCGGCCACGGCGGCAGTCGTGACGACGTGGGTCTGGATGTGGTCGGGATGCCCGTAGCCCCCGTTGGGGTCGTAGGTCACCACGACGTGCGGGCGCAACGTGCGGATCACGTCGACCAGCGCGCCTACGGCCTCGTGCTGGTCGGCGTCGGCGAACCGCGGTCTGCTCCGCGGTTCGGTGCCGACCATGCCTGAATCACGCCAGCGGCCCGGTCCGCCAAGGTAAGTCGGGCCGTTGACGCCGAGGGCGCGCAGCGCGGCGGTCAGTTCGCCGATGCGGTAGCCGCCGAGTTGGTCGGCGTGGTCGACGGCCAACTGCGCCCACTGGTCGCCGATCACCTCGCCTTCTTCGCCGAGTGTGCAGGTGACGACCTGCACCTGCGCTCCGCGCGAGACGTAGTGGGCGATGGTGACGCCGTTGGTGATGCTCTCGTCGTCAGGGTGGGCATGCACGAACAACAGCCGCGGTGTCTCCTGCATGGTCGCACCATACCGCTGCGCTGCGCGGCAAAGGATTTCGCTGAGTTAAACGTCTGAGCCGCAGCGATAATCGATCACTCGGCAAAGCCACGCACTGCCAAAAGAAACGCCGGTGGCTACTATCATCGAATGGCAGAGCAGACGGCGTCGATTCGCACCCGTCGGCGGGGCAAAGAACTCGAGGACGCCCTCTACGATGCGACGCTCGCCGAGTTGGCCGCCGTCGGCTACGGCGCGCTGACCATGGAGGGGATCGCCGCCCGTGCCCGCACCGGGAAAGCCGCTCTGTATCGCCGTTGGTCCAGCAAGCACGATCTGGTGCACGCGACGCTGCAATATGCGCTGCCACCGCTGCCCGAGCCGCGCCCGGACCGGTCAGCACGGGACAACCTGCTGGCCATCTTCACCGCGCACAGCGACGTCGTCGCAGGCAAGACCGCTTTTCCCGGTATGACGACCATCAACCAGCTGCTGCACGAGCCGGAATTGCGGGCGATCTTTGCCGACGCGGTCGTCGGGCCCCGGCTGCAATGCATCGAAACCGTTCTGCAGATCGGTGCGGCCAACGGCGAGCTCGATGCCACCAGGTTGACGCCGTACACCGCACGCGTCGGCACCGCGCTGATCAACCAGCAGGTCCTGCTCACCGGCGCGCCACCGAGCAAACGTCAGCTCGCCCAGATCGTCGACACCGTGATCGCCCAGCCGACGTTCGACTGACGTTATCGCCAAGCAGCACAATACTTTTCAGCCGTGCAGGCGTGCGGATACTGACCCGGAAAATGCCAAAGGCGGGCCGCCCCCTGGTCGGTCCGCCTTTGGCGTATGGGATGCCGAAGAGTCCGTCGATCGCACGGAGATCTTCGATCGCACAGAACCTGCGAGGAATCCGCCCGCGTCTGATCGCGAGCATGATCTCGAATGGTTGATACCACGCCGGCTCGTTGCTGAACCGGTGAGTCGAACACTACCTGAGAGCAACCTTAGGTAGTGGAGTTCACTGACTTTCGTCTGACAGATGCCGAATCGTTACGAGCGGGTTCATGCGCCGCTCTTCACCCACTCGCCGGCATCACCGACGATGCCGACCGGCACCGCGCCGGACAGGCTGACATTCTGCACACTCGGCCCTGCCCCGACGATCGTGGTGTCCTGCAGGATCGGCAGCACCGTCGCCATCTCCCACAGCCGCGGCTCGACCACATTGACCACGTCGTTGATGTCTCTGCTGCCGGTGAGTGCGGCGTCGATATCGGCCTGAATGCTGTGGTCGCAGATACCGGTCAGGTTCGACGGCGCCTGCACCAGCGCGCCGGGCTCCTGCGCGTGGGAGGGGGGCGTCGAGGTCGGCGTCGTGGTGGCCGGGTCAGGCTTGGCCGGCAGCGACGGATTGGCCGGGGCGGACGGCTTTCCGACGGAAGCCGCGGTCGACACTGCCGTCGCCTCCAGCGCCGGGCAGCTGTAGCGGGAGGCCAGCAGCGTCGCGAGATTCCCACCGGCTTCGCGCCAGCCCACCAGGGCATCCACCCGGTTGTTGACCAGCGCGTCCCGGTACAGCGCCACAGGATCCAGCGCCAACACGGTCGCGGCGATGCCGACACTGCGCAACTGGTCGGCGGCGGTGCTGGCCACTGCCACCGAGGTCGGGTCGTTGGCCGCGACTCCCAGAACCAGCGTCAGCTGTTTGCCGTCCTTGCTGACCCGGCCGCGGGTGCTCTCCGGAGGGGTTTCGGTGTCGTTGTCGATCTGGAAGCCCGCCGATTCCAGCAGCCCGAGCGCCGCCATGCGGGTGAGTGCCGGCGGCGCGGTCGGCACGTAGCCGGGGTCGCTGGGCGAGCGAATCTGCGCCTGATCGAGGCTGACGGTGTTGTCGCTACCCGCGCCGACGGCGGCGAGCAGGTCCACGTCGAGTAGCCCCAGAATGGCCTTACGCACTTGTGCGTCAGCCAATTTCGGCTCATCGGCGCGTAGCGTCAGCTGCATGACCCGGGGTGTCATGATCCGGGCGGTCCGCACGTCAGGGATGGCCGACAGCTGCGCGAAAACCGCTGAGCCACCGTGTACTTGGGCCACCTGGGTGTCGCCGTTGCGGACCGAGTCGGCCAGCGCGGCCGGTGCGCCGGCCCGGCGGAACAGGATCAGGTCCGGTTTGGCCGGCGGTCCCCAGTAACGGTCGTTGCGGGCCAGCAGGATCTCATCCCGTTGCGGGTCAATGGATTCGACGCGGAACTGCCCGCCGGTGACCGGTAACGCGCGGGCCAGACCGGCCGGGAAGCCGCCCGGCACGTCCTTGACGATGTGCGCCGGAACGATGTTGCTGAACAACTCGCGCCACGCCGGATAGGGCTGCGAGAAGGTGACGACGGCCTGCTTGCCGCCGTCGATCGATTGCACGCCGGTGATCCGGTCATACCCGGCCGGGTCGACCACGCCGGGTTGGCCGACCATCTGCCGCCACAGGTACCAGAAGTCGTCGGCCGCGATCGGCGCGTTGTCGGTCCACTGGGCTTCCGGCCGGATCTTGTAGGTCACCGTGAACGGGTTCTCGTTGGTCACCTCTGCCGAGGTCAGCAGCGTGGGGTCCATTTCCCAGCGCGAGCCGGTCGGGGTGCCCGCGTCGGCGACCGGGCGGAAGGCGCTGGGCAGCACCAGCGCGCTGATCGCGGCGTTCACCGCGGACAGGTCGGACAGCAGATGCGGGTTGAATCCGGCGCCGATCGAGTCGATGCCCATGATGATCTGCGTCTTGCGCTGCGGCGGCGGGGCGGTGCTGCGCGAGGTCTCGGTGCTCTGCGGCGCAGGCGGCGGGCTGACCGTGCAGCCGACGAATACCAGCAGTGAGACCAGCAGGCCCGCGGTCACGTAGACGCGGCGGGCTGGTTTCGGCACGCCCCACAGGGTATCGGTGCCCGTCTGTTCGGCGACGCGCATCCGGCAGCTAGTTGCGGGCCTTGGCCCGCGCCTTCGCCCGCGCGCGCAGGGTCGCGACGAGCTCGACCTTGCGGACCCGGACCACCTCGGGCGTCACCTCGACGCACTCGTCCTCGGCGCAGAACTCCATGGCCTGCTCGAGGCCGAGTTCCATGGGCCGGGCCAGTGTCTCCATCACGTCGGCCGTCGACGACCGCATGTTCGTCAGCTTCTTCTCGCGCGTCACGTTGACGTCCAGGTCCTCGGCGCGCGGGTTGATGCCGACCACCTGGCCCTCGTAGGTGTCCTCGCCGGGTTCGACGAAGAACTGGCCGCGATCGGCGAGCTGGATCATGGCGAACGGGGTGATCGACCCGCTGCGGTCCGAGACCAGCGACCCGGTGTGCCGTGCCTTGATCTCGCCCGCCCACGGCCGGTAGCCGTCGAAGACGGCGTTGGCGATGCCGGTGCCGCGGGTCAGCGTGAGGAAGTCGGTGCGGAAGCCGATCAGCCCACGGCTCGGCACGATGAAGTCCATCCGCACCCACCCGGCGGCGTGGTTGGCCATCTCCTCCATACGCCCCTTGCGGCCGGCCATCAGCTGGGTGATCGCGCCGACGAACTCCTCGGGGCAGTCGATCGTCATCGCCTCGTACGGCTCGTGCAGCTTGCCGTCGACGGTCTGCGTGACCACCTGCGGCTTGCCGACCGTCAGCTCGAAGCCTTCGCGACGCATCTGTTCGACGAGCACGGCCAGCGCGAGCTCACCACGGCCCTGCACTTCCCAGGCGTCCGGCCGGTCGATGTCGACGACCTTGATCGACACATTGCCGACGAGTTCGGTGTCCAAGCGGGACTTCACCATTCGCGCGGTGAGCTTGTGTCCCGACACTTTGCCGGCCAGCGGCGAGGTGTTGGTGCCGATGGTGACCGAGATGGCCGGTTCGTCGACAGTGATGCGCGGGAGTGCGTGAGCATGTTCGGTGTCGGCGAGCGTGTCGCCGATCATGATCTCGGGGATGCCCGCGACGGCGACGATGTCACCAGCGAAAGCTTCTTCGGTGGACGTGCGCTCCACGCCCTCGGTGACGAGCAGTTCGGTGATCTTCGCGTTCGTGATGACGGGATGGCCGTCCACCTCGCGCATCCAGGCCACCTGCTGGCCCTTCTTGATGCGGCCCTTGTAAATCCGGATCAGGGCCAGTCGGCCGAGGAACGCCGACGCGTCGAGGTTGGTCACCAGCGCCTGCAGTGGCGCCTCGGGATCGCCTTGCGGCGGCGGAATGTGTTCGAGCAGCACGTCGAACAGCGGGTCGAGGTTCTCGCCGTCGGGGTTCTCGCCGTTGGCCGGTTCGCTCGTGCTGGCGATACCCGCGCGGCCCGACGCGTACAGCGTGGGCAAGTCGAGCGCGTTCTCGGCCGCCGCCTGGGCTTCCTCGTCGAGGTCGGAGGCGACGTCAAGCAGCAGGTCGTGGCTCTCCTCGACGACCTCGGCGATCCGGGCGTCCGGCCGGTCGGTCTTGTTCACCACAAGGATGACGGGCAGGTGCGCGCCCAGGGCCTTGCGCAGCACAAACCGGGTCTGCGGCAGCGGGCCCTCGGATGCGTCGACGAGCAGCAGCACGCCGTCGACCATGGAGAGGCCGCGCTCCACCTCGCCGCCGAAGTCGGCGTGACCAGGCGTGTCGATCACGTTGATGACGGTCATCGACCCGTCCGGGTGCTGGCGGTGCACGGCGGTGTTCTTCGCCAGGATCGTGATGCCCTTTTCCTTCTCCAGGTCACCGGAGTCCATCAGGCGGTCGGTCGAGTCGTCGCCGCGATGGGTCAGCGCCCCGGATTGCCGCAACATCGCATCAACCAGGGTCGTCTTGCCGTGATCGACGTGAGCGACGATGGCGACGTTTCGGAAATCCACGTCGGTGATTGTTTCAGTGCATGTCGTCTATCGCGAAACCGAGCGGTAACGCGCAGACGTGCGGTCAGCGCGCTGTCAGGACGGCGTTCAGCGGTGCCAGGTAAGCCCGATCAGCCGGAACCCAGTCGACGTCGCCCAGTTCGGCCGCCGACACCCAGCGCAACGCGGCATGGTCGTGCGGCTCGGGTTCGCCGCGGACCAGGCTGACTTGGTAGGCCCGCAACGTCGTCGTCGCAGTGAGCACGACGTCATCGCCCAATCGTGGGCCAACCTGCACTTCGACGCCGAGTTCCTCGGCGAGTTCGCGGACCAGCGCTTCGGGTTCGGTCTCCCCCGCGGCGACCTTGCCGCCCGGCAATTCCCAACGACCGGCCAGTTCCGGCGGTCGAACGCGCTGTGCGACCAGCACCATCGATCCGGCGATCAGGGCCCCGGCGACCACGACCTGGTTCGGCATCGCCGGTGACGTTATCCGGTCTTGACAGGCTTGGTCGTCTGTGGGCGACGTCACAGCCACAACCTGGGCTTTTCGGTGTGCGACGTACGCTCGGAGCCATGGCTGTGTTAACGAACGAACAAGTAGACGCCGCACTGCCTGATCTCAACGGGTGGGAACGCGAAGAGGGCGCGCTGCGCCGATCGGTGAAGTTTCCAGAGTTTCTCGCCGGCATCGACGCGGTCCGCCGGGTCGGCGAGCACGCCGAGGCCAAAGACCATCACCCCGACATCGATATCCGTTGGCGAACAGTGACTTTCGCGCTGGTGACGCATTCCGAGGGCGGCATCACCGACAAGGACGTCGCGATGGCGCACGACATCGACGCGATTATCGCTGAGTAGCCTCGCGCGTTCGGCTTGCCGCGATCCAGGCCAGGGTGGCCAGCGTCGCCACGATGTAGACCAGCCCACCCCAGGCCTGGTACCACGGTCTGCCGTTCTGCCAGATCGTCGGCTGGGCAAAACTCAGCAGCCACGGCACGCCGATCGTGGTGAGCGCCAGCCACGTCCAGCCGAGGATGCGCGCACCGCGGAGCTCGGAGAGCGGCCCGTTCAGCAGCCAGATCATCAACGGCACCAGCCACACCCAGTGGTGGGTCCAGGAGATCGGGGACAGCAACAACCCGAACAGTTCGACGATCAGCAGCGGGCCGAGTTGGTCTGTTCGGCGGGTGCTCAGTGCTCGCCAGGCGAGAACGGAAAGTATTGCGGTGAACACGATTCCGATCGCCACTACTGGGCTGTAGCCGGAGTCATGACCGAAGATCCGGCAGATGCCGCCCCGCCAGGACTGGTTGAACGTCGTACAGATGGGCCCGATGCGGTCGGTCTTGAAGATCAAATCGGTGAAGTAATAGCGGGTTTCGTCACCGACGACCAACGCCGACACCGCGATCGTGGCGAAGAAGACGACTGCTGAGAACGCCGCCGCACGCCAACGGCGTGCGCCGAGGAAATACAGACCGGCGATCGCCGGCGTCAGCTTCACCCCGGCTGCCGTGCCGATCAGCAGCCCCGACAACCACCACCGGGTGGTGAACGCCGCCAACAGCACGGCCAGCACGAGCACCACATTGATCTGGCCGTAGTCGAAGGTGCTGCGCAGCGGCTCCAGCCAGATCGCGACCCCGGTCCACAGCATCGCCAGCCGGTGCCCCTCGCCGGCCGACACGCCGAACAGACGCTGGCTGATCCGGACCACACCGTAGAGCGCGGCGATCGTCCCGATCGTCCAGCAGAACGCGACCAGGCCGAACGGCAGCAGGTGCAGCGGGTAGAAGACCACCGCGGCGAACGGCGGATAGGTGAACGGCAGCGGGAAATCCGGCGTCTGATCGGCGTAGACGTAGCGGTAGAGGCTGCCCGGGTGGTCGATGGTGGCAGCGCCGCCGATGTAGACGTGCAGGTCGACGAAGTTGGCGCCATTGGGCGCCAGATACGTCCAGGCCAGCCGCGCGGCGATGCTGACGATCAACAACACCGGCCCGAGCGTGCTCACGGAAAAAGCTCGCCGGCTGTCGGTGGCTGCCGCCGGAGCGGCCGAGGTGGTGTCTATCTCGACGACTCTATCGGCGTCGCAGAAGCGCACGGCCGTTCCTGCTCCCGGACCCGTTCGGTCACCGCAGACGCTCGGTTCCGTAACGGTCGCATAAATGCCACACGTGTCACTTGAGTCACTTTCATATCAGGCGAACTATCAGCCGCGACGCCTGTCATCGATAACCAGGGAGAGTCATGTCAAACGTTCGGATGTTCGTACGAGCCACCACCATCGTGGTGGGCTCATCGGCGGCTTTGCTCATGGGCGGTCTGATGGGCACAGCCCACGCCGACCCGGCGCCGGTGCCCACCCCCGACATCAGTCAGCAACTCGTCGGCACTGCGGCCCAGGCGCCGCAGATGCTGCAAAACGTCGCGGGGGCGCTGGGCGGTCAACCGGCCACGCCGCCGCCGCTGGCCAGCGCCTCGATCAAGATGCCGCAGCAAGCCGCCAGCACGGCGCCCGGAGCCTCGTCGCTCATTCCCGGGATGACCGCTCCGGCGACGAGTTCCGCACCCACACTGGGCATCCCAGGGTTGACGCAGCCTGCCTCGACCGCGCCGACCACCGGCATCCCGGGATTGACGTCGGCCGTTCCGGCTTCGACGTCGCCACTGGCCGGAATCCCCGGGTTGACGCCGTCGGTTCCGGCCGCGGCCACGCCGGCTGCCGGCCCCGCGGCGATGCTGCCCCAAGCCCAACTGAACCTGCCGCAGATTCCGGGGCTGCCGTTCCCGCTGCCCCAGCAGGTGTCGCTGCCCGGCGACCTGACCTCGCTGATCGGCGGCGGGTCTCCGCTCACCAGCGGACTCGCCTCGGCGGCGGGCATACCTGCCGCCGCACCGGCGGCCGCAGCGCTGCCGGCGTTTGCCGCACCGGCGGCCGTAGCACCGGTCGCAGCACCGACCGCGTCGCTGTTCCCGGTTGCCGCTCTGCCCTGATGAACACCCCGGCCGGCTAGCGCGACCGCGCTAGCCGGCCACCAACACCGACGACGACCCCGGGAGAACATCATGTTCATCGCACGGAACCTCATCAGCGCAGTCGCCGCAACGGCCATCGCGTCCAGCGCCGCCGTGGTGCTCAGCCCCACCGCGGCCGCCGACCCGGCGGCACCGCCCGCACCGATCCCCGCTCAGCAGATCCCGGGAATGCCAGGTCTGCCGGGACTTCCGGCACTGACCGAGTTGAGCCCGATCATCCAGCAGGCCGCCGGCAACCCGGAGCAGGCGACGCAGCTGCTGATGGCCGCGGCACAGGCCTTCAGCCGCGACCCGTCAGCGACCGAGCAGTCGAAAAGCGTTGCGGAGTCGGTGAACCAGGTCGCTTCGACAGCGCACGTCGTCCCGCCGGGTGTGGAGCCGGGCACGCAGGCACACCTGCCGACCGGTATCGACCCGGTGCACGCCGCGGGGCCCGGACCCCTGGCCGCAGCAGCGGCACCCGCTCCGGCCAATGCCGTCCCGGTGGCAGCCGTTCCCCCGGCTGCCGCAGCGCCCGCCGGGCCGGCGCCTGCCGCCGCCCCCGCACCGGCTCCGCCCGCTGAAGCCGCTCCGGCTGCGGCCCCGGGTTTCAGCCCGGACGCCCCGCCCACGCAGGACTTCATGTACCCGTCGATCAGCAACAACTGCGGGGCCGACGGCGGCAACGTATTGGCGCCCGTGCTGTCGGTTGCCGGACCTGCCAAGATCCCGGCGCCGGGTCCGGCCGCCGGCCAGACGGCCTACGTGTTCACCGCGATCGGCACCTCGGGTCCCGCCGACGTGCAGAAGCTGCCGTTGAATGTCACCTGGGTGAACCTGACCAGCGGCAAGTCGGGCAGCGCGACACTAAAGCCGCAGGCCGACATCAACCCGCAGGGGCCGACCACGCTGACCGCCACGGTCGACACCGGGTCGGGCAGCATCATGTCGACGGTCTTCGGACAGGTCACGACGAAAGACAAGCAGTGCCAGTTCATGCCCACCATCGGTTCGACGGTGGTGCCCTGAGACCCTGAGCCTGATGCTCTAAAGCCTGGTTAATGGCCGCCGGCGCGCACCCGATGTCGTGTGCGCGTCGGCGGATCAGCCGTTAACAGGCCATGCTCAATTAATAAGCCATGAAAAGGATCGCGTCGCGGTCGTACTCCAGACCGGGGTGCGCGCTGGCCAGATGGGCCTGGGTCAGATCCACCAATTCGTCTTCGTCTTTGCCGGTGATCGCCTCGCCACACGGGCAATTCAGATGTGTCTTCACGGTGCTGCCTCTCCCTGAGCCTTCTTGGCTGCTTTCATTTCCTTTTTGTACGACCGGACCTTGTCGAGTGAACGAGCATCGGCGATGTCGGCGACCGAGATATGCGTGCCAGCTTTGCCGAAGTCGCCGGCCGCGGCCCGCCAACCCTTCGGGGTGACCGCGTACTGCTTGCCGAGCAGCGCCAGAAAGATGCGCGCCTTCTGCTCGCCGAACCCGGGTAGACCCTTGAGCCGCCGCAGTAACTCAGGTCCGTCGGGGTCGCCCGCGGTCCACAGCGCGGTCGCGTCGCCGTCGTAGTCGTCGACGACAATCTGGGCCAGCGTCTGGATCCGTTTCGCCATTGATCCCGGAAACCGATGTATCGCAGGCTTTTCCGAGCACAGCGCGGCGAATTTTTCGGGGTCGTAGTCGGCGACCTGCGCGGCGTCGAGAACAATCCGCCCGTCGAGGTCGACACGCTGAGAACGGGCCATCCGATCGGCGATGGTCTTCGGACCGGCGAATGCCCGCTCGAGCGGTATCTGCTGGTCCAACACCATCCCGACGAGCAGCGCGAAAGGATTCTCCGCGAGCAGTTCATCCGCCTCGGACTCCTGCGCCAGCCAGAGCTTCACAGTCAACGACAACCTCCTTCCGCTGAACACCCTAGGACCGATGAGTCAGCGTTTCGACCCTATCCATCAGAACGGCGCCGGCGACCAGCACGTAACCATCGAGTTATCGTGGCGTGGTGGTGGATGAGGCCAGATTGGAACTGATGCTGGCCCGCGACGAGCTGCATCAACTCGTGACTGCCTATTGCCGGGCCGTCGACCGTGCTGATTACGGAGCGCTTCGGAACCTCTATCACCCCGACGCGACCGACTCGCACGGCTCGTTCTCGACAGGCGGCGTCGAGCCGTTCATCACGCAACTGCAGGCGGCGGAACCGTATGTGCTTGTCTCCCAACACAACATCACCACGACGAACTTCGTGATCGAGGGAGAGACCGGCCGGGGTGAGATCTACTGCCTGGTGTTTCACACCTTCGCCGGGCCCAAAAACGACATAGACGTCATCATCGGCGGCCGGTACCTGGACGAGTACACCAAACACGACGGCCGGTGGAAGTTCAGGGAACGCACCATCGTGGCTGACTGGGCATACCAAAACGACCCGTCCCGAGTGAACTTCGAACACCCCAGCACCCGGGGAAGCCTGCGCGGCGAACCAGGCCAGGCCGACCCTTCGATCAGTCTCTTCACACCGCCCGAAGTCTGAACGACTCAGCTAGCTGAAGATCTGGCTTCGCGGAATGGCCCCCATGACACGATCACCACGGCCCCTGCCCATCTATTACGGTGGCGGTACGCCATTCATTCGGTGAAGGGAGCGCGGCCATGACGAACGCCCGCTACTTGAGAAACCTGGCCGGGTTCACCGGACTGTCCTGCGTAGCGATCGGCATCTATCACTTCGCACTCGGCACCGCCTCGGTTCCCGGTGCGGCCGATGCGAACGCGACCGTCGATTCACGCGAGCGGTTCTACTCCGCGTACTTCGCCGGCTATGGCGTGGCGTGGTTGCGGGCCGCCCGCCGATCACCCATCCATGCCGGCGAGGTGCGCGCGTTGGCCGGCCTGATGTTGATCAGCGCTGTCGGACGGCTGATCTCGCTGGTCTACAACGGCAGGCCGCACTGGTTCCAGGAAGTGCTGACGGCGGTCGAATTCGTCGTTCCAGCAGCATTTTTCGAGCTGACGCGCGCCGAGCAGAACGTCGGCTAACCGCTCTTGCGGCGGAACTCGCGGCGGTTGCTTGCCGAGCCGTGCGCTCCGGGCTGCTTGGCAGCACCGTCTTTGTGGTCCGATCGCGTCGCAGACTTTGCGTTCTTACGCTCGAGCGCTTCCCGGAACTTGCGTTTCGCGTCGTCCTCGGACGCCGATTCAGCCATGCCGGAAGCCTAGCGCGCCCGCCGCAGTTCAGTGAGCTTCACCGCACGCCGGGCGGCATGCCGTAGACATGTGCGATCGGCATGGTCAGCACGACTCGGCGGTCGGTGATCATCGCACGGCGGTAGTCGTCCCAGTCCGGGTGTTCGCCGGCGATGTTGCGGTACAACGCGATCAGCGCCTCGACGGTGTCGTCGCCGGGCGAGGCCGCCGGCGGTGTGAGTGTCGCGGTGCCGTCGGCGACGGCGTAGGACCAACCGTCATCGGAACTGACCAGTAGCGAGGCCCGGGGGTCGCGACGAAGGTTGCGGGTCTTGGCCCGCGGCTCGGTGACCGACACCTGGACGGCGGCATTGCGGGCATCGAAGTAGTACGTGACGTTGGACAGCTGCGGGCGACCGTCACGTTTGAGGGTGGCGAGCACGCCGAGCGAGTTGTCCGCGATCACTGCCAGCAACTTGTCGTCGAACACTTGGCGGCTCATGGCGAAAGCCTACCCGGCGGTGCAGATCACCCGCCCGAGCCGACGGCGGCGTCTTACCATCGCGCTATGACCCTGTACGCGGCATTTCTGCGCGGCGTCAACGTCGGCGGCGTCAACCTGAAAATGGCGGAGGTTGCGGCCGCCCTCACGGATGCGGGACTGGCTGAGGTGCGGACAATTCTGGCCACCGGCAACGTCACGCTGGATTCGCCGAAGACTGCCGACGCGGTGCGGGCGACGGCCGAGAAGGCACTACGACAGCAATTCGGCTACGACGCCTGGGTGCTGGTCTACCCGATCAAGAAGGTGCAGACCATCGTCGACGGTTACCCGTTCGACGCCGAGGTCGACGGCTACCAGTCCTATGTCACCTTCGTCAGCGATGCCGACGTGCTCGACGAACTCGCCGCGCTCGGTGACGACGCTGGCGCCGACGAGAAGATCGCCCGCGGCCCGAAGTCCGCCGGCGTGATCTATTGGCAGGTGCCGAAGAACCACACCCTGGACAGCGCCATCGGCAAGACGATGGGCAAGAAGCGATACAAATCGTCGACGACGACCCGCAACCTGCGCACGCTGGTCAAGGTTCTGCGCGCTCAGTCGTCGTAGGCGGCTTCGATATAGCGCACCGCCTCGGCCTTGCCGAGCCCGAGTCCGTGCGCGACGTCGAGGTAGGCCCGCGCCGCGTCGGCCATCGCGGTGTCCGACGGGTCCGCCCGAGCGACGAATGTGCCGAAGCGCCCACGTGTTTCGACGATGCCCGCGGCTTCCAGTTCGCGGTAGGCCCGCGCCACCGTGTTGACGGCCAGTCCGAGTTCGCCGGCCAGTTCGCGCACCGTCGGCAGCCGGGTCCCCGGCGCCAGCGTGCCGGCCCGGATCGCCTCGATGATCTGGTTGCGCAGTTGGTCGAACAGCGGTCGCCCCGCTTGTCCGTCCACCCGCAGCCACTCCCCCAGTTCCACCAACCCAGTATCCCGCAGTCCGGCTATCTTGGTGAGGTGCGCATCACCGTCCTGTCCGGCGCGGGAATCTCCGCCGAAAGCGGCGTACCGACGTTCCGCGACGACAAGAACGGACTGTGGGCCCGATTCGACCCGTATGAACTGTCGAGTGTTCAAGGCTGGCAGCGCAATCCCGAACGGGTGTGGGGATGGTATCTCTGGCGGCACTATCTGGTCGGCACCGTCGAACCCAACGCCGGCCACCTTGCCGTCGCCGGCTGGCAAGACCACGCCGAGGTCAGTGTCGTCACGCAGAACGTCGACGACCTGCACGAGCGCGCGGGTAGTTCACCGGTACATCACCTGCACGGCAGCCTGTTCAAATTCCGTTGCGCGACTTGCAATCTGCCCTACACCGGCGGACTTCCCGAGATGCAGGAGCCCGCACTGGAAGTCGAGCCACCGAGCTGCGACCACTGCGGCGGCCTGATCCGGCCCGACATCGTCTGGTTCGGGGAGGCACTGCCAGAGGAGCCCTGGCAACGCGCCGTCGAAGCGACCACGACGGCCGACGTGCTCGTCGTCGTGGGCACCTCCGGCATCGTCTACCCGGCGGCGGGCCTGCCAGAGTTGGCGGTGGCCCGCGGGAAAGTTGTCGTCGAGGTCAACCCCGAACCGACGCCGCTGTCGGACAGCGCGACGATCACCGTGCGCGAAAGCGCCAGCACGGCGCTGCCGACGCTGATGCAACGGTTGCCCGCGCTGCTGAATTGAGCCTGTTCGATCAAGCCGGGCGGTAAGCGCGGCCCAAGACGAACTCCGACACCGGCAACGGCACCCACGCCGGCAACGACTGCTCGGTTCGGGTGCGATTGACGTCGAATCCCGCAGCGCGGATTGCGCTCTCGGTGTGCCGGTGAGCGTGGCAGTTGCCCGCCAGCCTCGGCCATAGCGATGTCACGTCGACGAATTGCTGTAACCGGCCCCGCAGTCCGGCGCTGGCCACGTGTTCCAGGTAGCGCAGCTCGCCGCCTGGCCGTAACAACGAAAACAGCTGCCGCAGAACCGAATCAGGTTCAGCTACCGAGCACAGCACCAGTGAGCAGACGACCGCGTCGAACGGTTCGGCAGCCGAGAAGCTCTCCACCGTAGTGTTCGTCACCTCGACCGGAACGGCTGCGCCGGCGGCCGCGTCGCGGGCCCGAACCGCCAACCGCTGCTCAGGTTCGACGGCGACAACCTGGGTCACCGACTCCGGGTACAACGCGAAGTTCGTCCCGGTGCCCGCACCGACCTCGAGGACCCGGCCGGACAACCCGGCGAGGTTCTCCCGACGCGACTCGCGCATCTGCTCGGTCTCGTTTGCGGCGATGGTGGGCCAGATGCGAGCGAAGAACGGATGGTCGAGCGTCGTCGATGACGTCATGCCGACTGACCTTTCAACCCTGTGAACGAGGAGCCGAGCGCGGTGAGCCGCTCCACCACCTCATCGGGAGATGTGTCCGCGCCGACCAGTCCAGTCACCATATTCCCGGTGAAGACCGCACGCAGCACCCGGTCGGCAAACGCCTCCACATCGCCGAACGGCAGATGCGGTTTGGCGATCAGCAGCGAGGCCACGCCGTGCGCGGCACTCCACAGTTCCAGCGCGATGTCGGACGCGTCGCCCGCCGGGAAGGTGCCTTCGTCAATCAGCGCCTGCACCGTGGCGCGCATGTGCGCGAACGCCGAACTGGCCAGCGCGGCATCGACATCGCTGTCGGACCGCCATTCACCCATCGTCGCGATCCGATAGAGCTCGGGCGTCTCGGTGGCGAACCGAATATACGCCAGACCCTGAGCCCGCAGCACCTCGACGTTGCTCGACTGCGCAGCGGAAACCCGTTGCATCTCGTCGTCCAGCTTTTCGAAGTAGCGGCCGCACACCGCGTCGAGCAGTGCGTGTTTGTCTTGGAAGTGCAGGTAGATCGACGGCGGCGTCACGCCGACGCGATCTGCCACCGAGCGGATCGACACCGCCTTGGCGTGGCCGGTGTCCAGCAGGAGTTCGGTTGCGGCATCGAGAATCTCATCGCGCAGCAGATCGCCGGATCCGCGGGGCGCACGCCTGCGGCGAAGATTCTCGGTCGACGGGCTAGCCACTGTCGATGACCGTCGCCGCAGCACGTTGGCCGCTCGACGCGGCGGAAGCGACCGGCGGTCCGTCTGGACGGCGGTGTCGTCCGGTCGCCGGTTCGGCAACCGGCAACGACACCGGCGCCGAGTCCGACTCGCTGATCCCGATCCGATCATGCAGCCACACAAGCGGTTTCGGTGCCCACCAACTCCATGGCCCCAGCACGTGCATGAAGGCGGGCACCAGAACCATGCGCACCAGCGTCGCGTCGGCCAGCACCGCCAGGGTCAGGCCGAGGCCGAACATCCGCATGAAGGACACCTGCGCGGCGATCAACGCGGCGAACGAAATCGACATCACCACTGCGGCGGCGGTGACGACGCGGCCGGTGCGAGCCAGCCCCAATGCGACGCTCTCGTCGTTGTCGGCGCGGATCTTTCGGCGATCCACCGTCGCGGGCCGGGCTGCGACGAACGCCAGCCAGTACTCCCGGATCCGGGAGACCAGGAATACCTCGTAATCCATCGACAGGCCGAACGCGACGCAGAACAGCAGCACCGGAATATTGGCGACCAGCGTCTCGCTGGGTGTGGTGCCCAGCGCGCCGAAGTGGCCGTCCTGGAAGATCCACACCAGGGCGCCGAACGCCGCTGTCAGCGATAAAATGTTGCAGACCAAGGCTTTCAGCGGCAGCACCACGCTGCCGGTGAGCAGGAACAGCAGCACGAAGGCAATGGCGGCTATCAGCCCCAGTACCAGCGGAAGAATGTTCGTGATCGCGTCCACGCTGTCGCGGTTGATCTGGGCCACGCCCGCCATCTCCACCGACTGGCCCGCCGGACCGGGCACCGCGTGCAACCGGTCGAGTTGAGTGTCGGAGGCCTTCGAGAACAGCGGCGCGGTACTGGCAACCGTCAAGAATGCGCTGCCTTGCGCAATCCCGGTGGCCGCCGACGGCGGTCCCACCTGGTTGCCGCCGACGAATGTCCCGCCCGGTGCGGACACCGCTGAGACATCAGCGATCCGGGACAGGTCGGCGGCGTAGCGGTTGAGGTCGCCCGGACGCACCCCTCGAGCATCCGGGACGACCACCGGCACCGCAGTCGCCGAATCGTCGGCGAAATCGTGACGCAACTGGTCACCAACCGCGTGCGCCGAGGCCGACGTCGGCAGCACGCGATCGTCGGGCATTCCCCACTTCACCCCAAGGAAGGGAATCCCAAGAACTAGAAGCAACGCGACGACCGCCAGACCGACCGGCACGGCCATCCGCATCACGACTTTGGTCGAGCGGTACCAGAACAGTTGCTGGACTGGTTTTCGCGCCGGGTCCGGGCGGCCCAATATTCGCCGTCCCAGCCGGCGCACGTCCAGGGCGTCCAGTCGTGGCCCGAGAAGCACGATCGCCGCAGGCGTCACGATGATGGCCGCCACCGCGACGAAACCGACGGTGGCCACTCCCGCGTAGGCGAAGGACTTCAGGAAGTACATCGGGAACAGCACCATCACCACCATCGACAGCGCGACGGTGGTGGCCGAGAACAGCACGGTGCGGCCCGCGGTGGCCATGGTCCGGATCAGCGCCTCGTTCGGCTCGCTGCCGTCGGCGAGTTCGTCGCGGTAGCGGCTGATGATCAGCAGGGTGTAGTCGATGGCCAACGCCAACCCCAGCGCACTGCTGAGGTTGAGCGCATAGGTCGACACATCGGTGCTGAAGCTGATCAGCCGCAGCACCGACATCGACCCGACGATGGCGAGCCCACCCAGGACGACGGGTAGAGCCGCGGTCAGCAGCCCACCGAAGACCCAGACCAGCACCAGGAAGCTCAGCGGAATCGCCAGCGACTCCATCAACAACAGGTCGCGCTCGTTTTGGCGGTTGATCTGGTCGTAGGCCATCGCCACGCCGCCGGCGCGAACCGTGACGTCGTCGCGGTCGTGAACGACGCGCGCCGCAATGCTCTTGGCGTAATTCTGCGCGTTGTTCTCCCCGCCCTCGAGGTTGGCGACGATCAATCCAGACTTGCCGTCCTTGCTCACCAGACCGGCGGCCAGATGCGACGGACCCGCAGCGGCCGGCCCGGTCCATGCCGAGGCCACGTTGAAGACCCCGGGCGATGCCTGCACCTGCGCGACGATGTCAGTGGCGACGAGGCGGGCCTGACTGCTCTGCGCGCCGCCGGGTGCGGAGACCACGAGGATCAGCTGCTGATCGCTCTGCCCGAACTTGTCGCCCAACAACGCAATTGCCCGGGCCGATTCCGAGGCCGGGTCTTGGAAGCCGCCGGCCGACAGGCTCTTGGCGACGGGAAGGCCGAATACCGCGGCCGCAACCATCACCAGAACCGCCACCGCGAGAATCCGCCGGGGCGCGGCGATGGCGAGGCGAGCGATCCGCTGCAGCATTCCGTCCTTCCCGTCGTGATACCCGCGCTAACTTATCAGCGCTAAGTTATTTGCGCAACCACATTTGATCATCGATTGCGCCTCAACGACAAGCACGAGCCTGGACCCGCGATCGTTCACCGCGACGCACGATTGACCAGGACATTTTCGGATCCTAGGCGATTACACGCCTGCCCAATAGCCCAGTTCCAACCATCCGGACGTGACGTCCGGTGAGAGAGCCCTTACCGACCGGTAGCACGGCCCGGGAGGACCTACTGGGCGGTAACAATTGCCACGATTTTCCGAATCGTGACTCAAAGATTCCTTAAACGTTGCCCATACGCTCATAAGCATGTGGATCGATGACTCCAGCGCCGACGTGATCAAAGCTGATTTCGAGGCCCTCTACCACGGCGACGTGTTGGTCGAGGGTGAGTGCTCGGAGCAGCTCGACGACTGGCACCCGCTGCCCAACGCGAGCTAGCTCGCGCGGCACACGCCCTCGCACTTCAGGGCGTGCCGGTCACGAGGTGATCGCCAGCCTCACCTGCACCTTTGGCGTTTCCTCGTTGCCCACGAAGAGCAACACACGCACAAGAAAGCCCCCGCGCTGAGCGGGGGCTTTCTTGTGCTGTCGTCGTGCTACCGCGGCGCCATCCGAATCGCGCCGTCGAGCCGGATGACCTCGCCGTTGAGCATCGGGTTTTCGACGATGTGCACGGCCAGCGCACCGTACTCGTCCGGGTTGCCCAGCCGACTGGGATGCGGCACCTGCTTGCCGAGCGACTCCCGGGCCGGCTCAGGCAGGCCGGCCAGCAGCGGGGTGTCGAACAGACCGGGAGCGATGGTCACAACCCGGATCTGCTTGCTGGCGAGGTCACGAGCGATGGGCAGCGTCATGCCGACCACTCCCCCCTTCGATGCCGAGTACGCCGCCTGACCGATCTGGCCGTCGAATGCCGCCACTGACGCGGTGTTGACGATGACACCGCGCTCTTCGCCCACGAGGTCCTGCTGAGCGATCCGCTCGGCGCCCAGTCGCAACACGTTGAAGGTGCCGATCAGGTTGATCTCGACGACCTTGCGGAACGCCGCCAGCGGGAACGCGCCGTCCTTACCCAGCGTCTTGATTGCGTTACCGGTGCCCGCGCAGTTGATCACGATGCGCAGCGGGCCGAGAGATTCGGCGATGTCCAGCGCCGCGGTCACCGCGTTCTCGTCCGTGACGTCAGCGGGCGCGAAGCGGGCACGATCACCGAGTTCGCGGACCACGTCCTCGCCCTTGAGGTCGAGCACCACCACCTGCGCGCCGGCATCGAGCAGGCGCTTGGTCGTGGCCAGGCCCAGGCCGGACGCCCCACCGGTGACGAGCGCTACGGCATCTCTGATCTCCACGCACAGTTCCTTTCAGAAGGTCGAACTTTGGGTCCGGCCGGGGTTCCCCGTGCGAGGGCCGACCGACCGGTTGGTCGGGACTATACCCAGTCGCTGAGGACGGCTTCGGTGTCAGACCCCGGCTGCCGTGGTGGCCGCGGTTGATCCGGGGCACTGCGGGAGAATCGGGGCGCCGGCAGCGGCTGCAGGCCCTCGCCCACCCGGTAGAAGGTATTGCGCTCGGTGATGTGCGGCTCGATCTCGACCTCACCGAAGGCCAGCACCGGCGTGACGCAGGCGTCCGAATCGGCGAACACCTTGGCCCAGTGGTCGCGGTCCTTGCTGGCGAACGCCTCGGTGAACCGGGCCCGCAACTCCGGCCAACGGTCACGGTCGTTCTGCCCCGGCAGGTCGGCGGGGTCCAGGCCGAGCCCGTCCAGCATCGCCGCATAGAACTGCGACTCGATGGCGCCTACCGACACGTAACGCCCGTCGGCGCATTCGTAGGTGTCGTAGTAGGGCGCCCCGGTGTCGAGCATGTTGGCGCCGCGCTCGTCGCTCCACATACCCATGGCGCGCATGCCCCACATCATCTGCACCAGCACCGACGATCCGTCGATCATTGCGGCGTCGACGACCTGGCCCTTGCCGGAGGTCTGCCGCTCGAACAGCGCCGACAGGATCCCCAGCAGCAGGAACATCGACCCGCCGCCGAAGTCGCCCACCAGGTTCAGCGGCGGCACCGGTTTCTCGTTGGCACGGCCGATGGCGTGCAGCACGCCGTTGAGCGAGATGTAGTTGATGTCGTGGCCGGCCTGCTTGCTGCGCGGACCGGTCTGACCCCACCCGGTCATCCGGCCGTAGATCAGCCGCTCGTTGACCTTGGCGCAGTCGTCCGGGCCCAGTCCCATCCGCTCGGTCACGCCCGGCCGATAGCCCTCGATCAGCACATCTGCTTTGGCGACCAGCTTGAGCACCAAGTCGCGGCCCTCGTCGGATTTCAGATCGGCGATCACGAACCGGCGGTTGCGCAGCATCGGGTCGGTGCCGCTGGCGCCGGGCCGGTCGACTCGCACGACGTCGGCACCGAGGTCGCCGAGGATCATCGCGGCGTGCGGGCCGGGTCCGATTCCGGCGAGCTCGATGACTCGCAACCCTGTCAGCGGTCCCGCCATGATCTCCGACCTCCCTGTCGACGAACCTTTCGTGGCGATCGCCGGCCCGGCAAAGCCGGCGCAGCGGGTCGCCACCAAACTCAATGGCATCTTCGCAGTCGGCCCGGTTGGCCCTGCACCCCGGTGGCTTAAAGTCGAGCCATGACCGCCATCGATTCCGGTATCGACACCCTCGCGCCCGTCGACGGGCTCGCCGTCTCCCTGGCCGACGGCGTGCTGTCGGTGACGATCGACCGTCCGGACAGCCTGAATTCGCTGACGCTGCCGGTGTTCGAGGGCCTCGCCGATGCCATGGAGCAGGCGGCGAACGACCCGCGGGTCAAAGTGGTGCGGCTGGGCGGCGCGGGCCGCGGCTTCTGTTCCGGTGCGGGCATGAGCGCCGACGACGTGGCGGGTGCCGGTCCGGGCGATGAGCTGATCCTGGCGGCGAACCGCGTGGTGCGGGCGATCACCGCGCTGCCGCGCCCTGTTGTCGCCGTCGTGCACGGCCCGGCGGCCGGTGTCGGCGTCTCGATCGCACTGGCATGCGACTTGGTATTGGCTTCGGACACAGCGTTTTTCATGCTCGCCTTCACCAAAATCGGTCTGATGCCCGACGGCGGCGCATCAGCGCTGATCGCCGCGGCGATCGGCCGGATCGGTGCGATGCGGATGGCGTTGCTGGCCGAGCGACTGTCCGCCGCCGACGCGCTGGCGGGCGGCTTGATCAGCGCCGTCTACCCGTCCGACGGCTTCGAGGCTGAGGTCGACACGGTGGTGTCCGGGCTGCTGCACGGCCCCGCGGTGGCATTCGCCAAGACCAAGCAGGCCATCAACGCCGCCACCCTCACCGAGTTGGAGCCCGCCCTGCAGCGTGAGCTCGAGGGTCAGTCAGCGCTGCTGAATTCGCACGACTTCCGCGAGGGCGCAAGGGCTTTCCAAGAACGCCGGAAACCCGACTTCACTGACAGCTGAGCACTCACAAGCCGAACAGCGGCGGCAACCCGAGCAGCACGACCAGGGTCCAGACGAAGTGGGTCAGGATCGGCGCCAGCACCCCGCCGGTGGCGCGGCGCTCGAGCGCACACACCGCACCGAGGACGATCGCGGCGAAAGCGAGCATCGGGTTCCGGCTACTGGCCAGAGTCGCAATCGCGTAGATCAGGGTTGAGATCAACAACGGCTGATGTCTGCCGAGCGCGGTGTAGAGCGCGCCGCGGTAGAACATCTCTTCGGCGATCGCGGCCAGCAGCGCGATAGCCATGGTCAGCCGCCACGAACCCTGGTCGGTGTACCGCAGCAGCCGAGTGATGAACTCGGCGACGATCGGAATCTGGCGGACGATCAACCCGCCGACGATGAAGATGCCGCCGAGCAGCAATCCGATCGTGGTGCCGCTGACCACTGGGCGCTGGTTGCGGCCTCGCCAACGGGCGCCGCCGAGGTGCAGCGGTCCGGATATGAAGGCGCCGAGCGCCCACACGCCCGCCAACGCCAACGACCACCAGTAGAAAGATGCCTCACCTGGGTGCTTTCGCAGCGCGAAACTCAATGCCGCCGCGCCGAGCACCAGCACGATCGCGACAACGATCCGTCTGCGGCGGATGACCGAAGGCGGTTCGTTGTGCGGGACAGCGACATTGACAATCCCGCGGCGGATCTCCTCCAGCGCGCTAGGAGCGGGAGGAGCGCTCAGGTCGGTCGAGCCACTTCTCTTCATCGCTGCGCTCTGCATCGTCGTCGGCTCAGCTTGGTCATGCGAAATGCACCTTCGGTGTCAGCGTGATGAGAATGTCGAGCCCGGTTCGCAACGCACCGGCGATCGGACCAGGAACACTATCCACCAATCCGAGACCGGGTCGCACGATCGATGGTGTCACTATGCACGCAAGTCGCCGCAACCGCAGCGCATCGCCACCGGCCCATCCCGGATCGCTGTCGGCCAGGTGATGAGGGTCGGCGAGGGCGTTGACCGGCTGCGCCCGGCGGTTGGACAACGACCGGGTGATCGCGTCGTCAATCGACAGCAATCCGCCCGGCGGGTCGGGAACCAGGTCGCGTAAGCCGGTGCCGCTCGCTTGCATCGGGTAGTCCAGCGACTCGACCAGGTCCGCGGCCAATCCGTCGGGCACCGGCAACGCCAAGGCGGTCACCCACGACGCCACCGTCGTGTCGATGCCCCACACCGGAAGCCCGGTGTGCCATTTGCCGGCGATGCGCGCATAGGTTCTGAGCAGTTCGCGATACGACGTCGTGTCCGGCCCGGCGATGTCGTAGGCACCCGCAGGAACCTTCTCGTCGTCGGCAGCCGCCACGAGGTAGTGCAGCACGTCGCGGATGGAGATCGGGTCGATCGGGTTGTCCATCCACTTCGGTATCGGGATGACCGGGAAACGGTCGGCGACGTAGCGCAGCATCTCGAACGACGTCGAGCCCGCACCGAATATCACCGCGGCGCCGAGCCACACCACTTCCGGGCCGCCGTCGATGGTCAGCGCCTCGGCCACCTCGGCCCGGCTGGCCAGGTGCTCGGACAATCCCTCGTCCGACGGAACAAAGCCGCCGAGGTAGACGATGCGGCCGACACCGGCTTCCTTCGCCGCGATGGCGACGTTGCCGGCCGCAGCCCGGTCGGCATCGCGGAAACCGGGTTGACCGATGGCGTGCACCAGGTAGTAGATGACGTCGACGGGACCGGCGACAGATAACGCCGCACGAGCGGAATCGGCGTCGGAGGCATCCAGTTGTAGCGGTCTGACGTCGTCGAGCCAGCCGAAGCTCTCCAGCCTCGCGGGGTCGCGGGTAGCGGTCAACACCTCATGACCGGCATCCAGAAGCGCCGTGACCAGTCGCGATCCGACATAACCGGTCGCACCGGTCACGATAATTCGCACAGTTCCAACCTACCGATCGTGATGCGTACTGACATTTGAGTTCAGTTGTTGCCCGTACGCCCTAGGCGGCAAACCGGCGTGTTCGCCGTCACACCCGACCCGACCCCTTCGCGGTTCATCGATTCCGGCTGACAGTCGCTAAGCTCCAAGTATTCGGATTGAACCAACCAGGCGGTCCAGGCGTCTTCGAGCACATGGACTGCATCGCGAAATGTCCCCCGTCTAACCCGGATCGCAGGCGGTGAAAGCCACATGACAACAGGCCCATCCATCTCAGCGGTAGCTGTCAAATTCCCGCCGTATCAGGTTGGCCAACAGGAAGCACTGGCCGGCCTGACCGGATTCGGCGGTCCGCAGTTCGACCGTTTCGCGGCCAGCGCGGGAGTTGAGCAGCGCCGCCTCGCGTTACCGCTGTCGGAGTACGGCAAGCTGAGCGGCTTCACCGAAGCCAACGACGTCTACATCGACGTCGCGATGACGCTCGCCGAACGTGCGATCCGCTCGGCGCTGGACGCTGCCGGGGTCACGCCCGCCGACGTCGACGTCGTCTTCTCAACGACGGTGACCGGCCTCGCGGTGCCCACCGTGGAAGCTCGATTGGCGACGCGTCTCGGGCTGCGGCCGGACGTCAAGCGGGTGCCGCTGTTCGGTCTCGGCTGCGTCGCCGGCGCCGCCGGCGTGGCCCGCATGCACGACTACCTGCTTGCGTTCCCCGATCACGTCGGGGTGCTGCTCGCCGTTGAGCTGTGCTCGTTGACGCTGCAGCGCGACGACTACTCGATCGCCAATCTGGTAGCCGCCAGCCTGTTTGGTGACGGCGCGGCTGCCGTCGTCGGCACCGGGGCCAACCGGACGGCCGCAGGACCCCGGGTGCTGGCCACCCGCAGCCGGATCTACCCGGACACCGAAAATGTGATGGGTTGGGACATCGGCAGCGCCGGGTTCAAGGTCAAGCTGTCCACCGAGGTGGCGACCGTCGCCGAGAAGTACGTGGGCGAGGACGTCCGGAACTTCCTCAGCGATCACGGCCTGACCACCGCAGACATCGCGACGTGGGTCTGTCACCCCGGCGGACCGAAAGTCATCGAGGCCATCGAGAACACCCTCGACCTGCCGGTTCACGCGCTTGATCACACCCGGAATTCGTTGCGCGACAACGGGAACCTGTCGTCGGTGTCGGTGCTCGATGTGCTCCGGGCGAACCTGGCCGATCCGCCTGCGCCGGGATCGTTCGGGCTGATGATCGCGATGGGCCCGGCGTTCTGCTCGGAACTCGTGCTGCTCGGCTGGTAGGCCGTGTACTACTGGCTGATTCTGGCGATCGGCGTCGAGCGCCTTGCCGAGCTTGTCGTATCCAAACGCAATGCGCGATGGGCTTTCGCCCACGGCGGCAAGGAATTCGGCCACAACCACTATCCGGTGATGGTCACCACCCACACCGCGTTATTGCTCGGATGCGTCCTCGAGGTGTGGGCGTTGCACCGGCCGTTCATCCCGTGGTTGGGCTGGCCGATGGTGGCGGTGGTGCTGCTGACGCAGGTGCTGCGCTGGTGGTGCGTGACGACGCTGGGCCACCGGTGGAACACGCTCGTGATCGTGGTTCCCGATGCGCCGTTGGTCCGACGCGGTCCGTATCGGTGGCTGCACCACCCGAATTACGTGGCGGTCGTGACCGAAGGTGTCGCGCTTCCGCTCATCCACACGGCGTGGCTGACCGCGCTCTGCTTCACGGTGGCCAATGCATTGTTGCTGACGGTGCGGATCCGGGTGGAGAACGCGGCGCTGGGCTACGCCTGAGCGCTTTCGCCCGGCTAGCGCGCCTTCCAGACCGGCTGGCGCTTCTCTGCGAACGCCAACGGCCCCTCCTTGGCGTCCTCGGTTCGCAGCAACGTGGCGAACTCGCGGGTGGTCCGGGCCCAGCTGGGCTCCTCGTCGGGGATGATGCCGTCGTCGGCACCACACGCGATCCGCTTGCTGGCCTGCACCGACAGCGGCGCGTTGACGGTCACCCGCTCGGCCAGAGCCAGCGCGGCGTCCAGCACGGTGCCGTTCGGCACGACCTGGTTGATCAGTCCCCAGTTGGCCGCCTCGGCCGCGCCGATCGGCTCACCGGTGAGCAGCATCTGCATGCCGATCTTGCGGGGCAGCTGCTCCGCGATGCGGAAGACGCCACCGGCGCCTGCAAGCAGACCGACCTTGACCTCGGGCAGACCGAATTGCGCGCGTTCCTCGGCCACCACCAGATCACTGCCCAGCGCCAGCTCGGTGCCGCCACCGAGCGCCGTACCGTTGACGGCGGCGATAGTCGGCTTGTCGATGAAGTGGTGGACGTAACCGGCGAATCCCCACTCCGGGTGATCGGGGTGATACAGATTCTCGCGACGCGAAATCGCCTTGAGATCCGCTCCGGCACAAAAGGATTTGTCGCCGGCACCGGTGAGGATGACCGCTCGCACATCGGCATCGTCCTGCGCCTGCTGCAACGCGTCGCCCACCCCGATGCTCACCGCGCCGTTGACGCAGTTACGCGCCTCCGGCCGGTTGATGGTGATGACCAGGACGTTGCCCCGGCGCTCAACGAGCACCGCAGGGTCGGTCACAACAGCTCCACGATGGTGGCGTTGGCCTGACCGCCACCCTCACACATGGTCTGCAGTCCGTAACGAATTCCCTTGTCCCGCATGTGGTAAAGCATCGTGGTCATGATCCGGGCGCCGGATCCACCGAGCGGGTGGCCGAGCGCGATCGCGCCGCCGTTGGGGTTGAGCTTCTTCTCGTCGGCTCCGATGTCCTTCAGCCACGCCAGCGGCACCGGCGCAAAGGCCTCGTTGACCTCGAAGACGCCGATGTCGTCCACCGTCAGACCCGATCGCTTCAGCGCCTTCTGGGTGGCCGGGATCGGCGCGGTCAGCATGATCACCGGGTCGGCTCCGGCCAGCACCGCGGTGTGGACCCGGGCGATCGGGGTGAGCTTCAACTCCTTCGCCTTCTCGGCCGTCATGAACAGCAACGCCGCCGATCCGTCGGAGATCTGGCTGGAGTTACCGGCGTGGATCACGCCGTCCTCTTTGAACGCGGGCTTGAGCTGTGCCATCTTCTCGATCGGCGTGCCGCGACGGATGCCCTCGTCCTTGAGCACCGGGTTACCGTCCTGGTCTTTGATGCCGACGATCTGGTCATCGAATGCGCCGGAATCCTGTGCGGCCGCGGCCTTCTCGTGGGAGCCCAGGGAGAATTCGTCGACAGCGGTCCGGTCGAATCCCCACTGCTCGGCGATCATCTCCGCGCCGATGCCCTGGTTCGGGATCTGGCCGTGGTAGCGGTCCAGGAAGTCTTGCGCGTAGGGCCGGCCGCCGTTGGCCAGCGAGGCTCCCATCGGGGTCCGCGACATCGACTCCACGCCACCGGCAACGACGACGTCGTAGTGCCCGGCGACCACGCCGGCGGCGGCGAAGTGGATCGACTGCTGGCTGGACCCGCACTGGCGGTCAACGGTCACGCCGGGCACGGTCTCGGGCCAACCGGCGGTCAGCACGGCGGTGCGGGCGATGTCGAGGGCCTGTTCGCCGGCCTGCATCACGCATCCCCAGATCACGTCGTCGACGAGTGCGGGATCGATGCCGGCCTTCTGGACCAGACCGTTGAGTACTTGCGCGGACAGGTCGGCGGCGTGCACGCCGGACAGGCCGCCGTTCCGCTTGCCGACTGGTGAACGAACTGCCTCGACAATGACGGCTTCAGCCATGACGTATCTCCTTTGACGTGAGGACTTGCGTTCGATTGTTGACCAACCGCTTAGTTGGGCCGCGGCCGGGGTGCGCAAGCGATAGGTAGCGTCAAAAGCATGTCGCGCATAGTCATCGTCGGCGGCCACGGCAAGGTCGCTTTACACCTCGCGCGCATCCTCCATGAGCGGAGCGATGCTGAGGTGACGTCGGTCATCCGCAATCCCCACCACGCCGACGACGTCACCGCCAACGGCGCCCGGCCGACCGTCGCCGATATCGAGAAGCTGGACACCGGCGCGCTGGCCGATCTGCTCACCGGCCACGACGCGGTGGTGTTCGCCGCAGGCGCAGGTGGCGGAGACCCGGCGCGCACCTACGCCGTCGACCGCGACGCCGCGATCCGGGTGATCGACGCCGCCGGTCAGGCCGGCGTGCGACGGTTCGTGATGGTGTCGTACTTCGGCGCCGGACCGGACCACGGTGTATCGCAGGACAATTCGTTCTACGCGTATGCCGAGGCCAAAGCGGCGGCCGACGCTCACCTGCGGGCCAGCGATCTGGACTGGACCGTGCTCGGGCCCGGCCGTCTCACTCTCGAACCGGCGACCGGGCGGATCGCCGTCGGTGCCGACGCTGCCGACGCTGCCGACAAGGCTGAAGTGTCCCGCGAGGACGTCGCTTTGGTGGCGGCCGCCGCGCTGAACGACGACTCGACGATTCACCGGACGATCGACTTCAACAACGGTGACCTGCCAATACCGGAAGCGCTGGCCGCCTGCGGCGATCGCTAGGCCGGCGAAGCCGAGCGCAGCGGGTCGCCGCAGTCAATCGGGTAGCCTCAAGCCCGCAGCTGGTTTGCCGGCATCGCCACACGTGGCGCCGTCGGCATCGAGCGAAGCATGTTAGATGTGCTTCGTAAGAGGGAACCCGGTGAGAGTCCGGGACTGTCCCGCAGCGGTATGCAGGAACGAACGCCGTCATCAGCACTGGTCGCAAGACTGGGAAGCGACGGCCACTAGGAGCACCTTCGGGTGCGCGCCTGTGAGTCCGAAGACCTGCCGACTGTGCCGGGCGCGCCGCGCCTGGCGGCTCACCGCCTCGTGGAATGGGCGTCTGGCTGAAACGGTTGCAGTGGCTGTGTGTCCGTTGCGCCGGATCGGTTCTGCGTCCGTTGGCGGCGACCACCCGTCGATTGAAGGACTACGAACCATCGTGACCGCTAAACCGTTTACCGCCACCGTCACCGGATCCCCACGCATCGGGCCGAAGCGCGAACTCAAGCGCGCCACCGAGAGCTACTGGAAAGGCAAGACCAGCCGATCAGAGCTGGAAAAGGTTGCCGCCACCATCCGCCGCGACACCTGGGCTCAACTGGCCGCCGCGGGCCTGGACTCGGTGCCGATCAACACCTTCTCCTACTACGACCAGATGCTCGACACCGCGGTCCTGCTGGGTGCGCTGCCGGCACGTGTGCAGGCCGTCTCCGACGACCTCGACCGTTACTTCGCAGCCGCCCGCGGCAACGGGGACATCGCGCCACTGGAAATGACCAAGTGGTTCGACACCAACTACCACTACATCGTTCCGGAAATCGGACCGAAGACGAAGTTCTCGCTGCACCCCGAGAAATTGCTGTCGGAACTCAAAGAGGCCCAGGACCAAGGCATTCCGGCACGCCCGGTCGTCATCGGGCCGGTTACCTTCCTGCTGCTCAGCAAGGCGGTCGACGGCGGTGGCGCACCGATCGGGCGGCTCGACGAGCTCACGGCGCTCTACGCCGATCTACTCGACCAGCTGGCGGCCAAGGGCGTGGAGTGGGTGCAGATCGACGAGCCCGCTCTGGTCACTGACATCTCCGCCGACGCGCCAGCGCTCGCCGAGCGCGTCTACAACACGCTGGGCGCGTTGGACAAGCGGCCCGCGATTCACGTCGCCACCTACTTCGGCGACGCGGGCAAGGGCTTGGCCGCGCTGGCACGGACGCCAGTCGAGGCGATCGGCGTCGATTTGGTCTACGGTTCCGACGCCGCCATCGCGTCAGTCCCCGAACTGGCCAACAAGACGCTGGTGGCCGGAATCGTGGACGGCCGCAACATCTGGCGCACCGACCTGCAATCGGCGCTGAGCAAGCTCGCCAGCCTGCTGGGAACTGCGGGGGCCGTGGCAGTTTCCACATCGTGCTCAACGCTGCACGTGCCCTACTCGCTGGAGCCGGAGACCGATCTGGACGACGCGCTGCGCAGTTGGCTCGCGTTCGGCGCCGAGAAGGTGCACGAGGTCGCGACGCTGGCTCGGGCGCTCAAGGACGGCCGCGACGCGGTGGCGAAAGAGATCGAGGCGTCCAACGCCGCGGTGAAGTCACGTGAGAAGGACCCGCGGCTGAACAACAGCGAGGTGCGCGCACGCCTCGAGTCGATCGCGAAGTCGGGTGGCACTGAACGTGGCCCGGCGGCCGAGCGTCGCGAGGCGCAGAACGATCGGCTGCACCTGCCGCCGCTGCCGACGACCACAATCGGTTCGTTCCCGCAGACCGTCGAGATCCGTAAGGCCCGCGCCGCGCTGGTAGCAGGTGAGATCGACGAGGCCGAGTACAAGCGCCGGATGCAGCAAGAGGTTGCCGACGTCATCAAGTTGCAGGAGAACCTCGGGATCGACGTGCTGGTGCACGGCGAGCCGGAGCGCAACGACATGGTGCAGTACTTCGCCGAGCAGCTGGACGGCTTCTTCGCCACCAAGAACGGCTGGGTGCAGTCGTACGGCAGCCGCTGCGTGCGCCCGCCGGTGCTCTTCGGTGACGTGACCCGCCAGCACCCGATGACGGTGGATTGGGCCAAGTACGCACAGTCGCTGACCGACAAGCCGGTCAAGGGCATGCTCACCGGTCCGGTCACGATCCTGGCGTGGTCGTTCGTCCGCGACGACCAGCCGCTGGCGGACACGGCTAACCAAGTGGCGCTGGCGATTCGCGACGAGACCGTGGATCTGCAGGAGGCCGGAATCGCGGTCATCCAGGTCGACGAGCCGGCGCTGCGCGAACTGCTGCCGTTGCGGGACGCCGACAAGCAGGCCTACCTGGACTGGGCGGTCGGCTCGTTCCGGTTGGCGACGTCGGGCGTTTCGGATGCCACGCAGATTCACACGCATCTGTGCTACTCGGAGTTCGGCGAGGTCATCGGTGCGATCGCCGATCTCGACGCCGACGTGACCTCGATCGAGGCGGCCCGCTCGCACATGGAGGTGCTCGACGACCTCAACGCGATCGGCTTCTCCAACAGCGTCGGGCCGGGTGTCTACGACATCCACTCACCGCGGGTGCCGAGCACCGACGAGATCGCCAAGTCGCTGCGGGCCGCATTGAAAGCTGTTCCCGCCGAGCGGCTTTGGGTCAACCCCGACTGCGGCCTGAAGACCCGTAACGCCGACGAGGTCGAGGCATCGCTGGCCAACCTGGTCGCTGCGACCAAGGAAGTTCGCGCCAACGCCTGAACGTTGACCGGAGGCCGGGTGCACATACGTGGCGCCCGGCTTTCGTCGTTGAGCGGCTACGAATGCAGGTGGACGGGCACGTCGTCGGCCCATGGCTGGCGGGTCACCATGTCCGCCACCCGCACGTAGCCGCGTTCGAACTCGCCGGTGGCGGCGTCCACCAGCCGGTACTGCTGGGTCTGACGGTGAATGGGCTGGGCGTCGAGCATCACCACCCGTACCTCGCCGGGCTCGAAGCGGCACCGCTTCTGCAGCGCCGCTACCAACTGCTCGTTGCTGAAGTGCCCATCGCCGAAATTCCATCCGATGGCGGTGCTGGTCACTCGTTCACCGTCGGTCAGCACGTAGTCGTCCTCGTTCTGGCCCACCATGGCGCGGTGGGCGAGGGTGAACAGCGCCCTGCCGTGAGTGTTGAAGGCGCGGAAGGCATATCCCATGAACATCGGGATCTGTGCGGCTTCCTTGCTGCCGTAGAACTTCTCCAGTTGCGCGGCGGGCATGCTGGCGATCGCAACGACGTTCTCAACGATCTTCGCCTCGGCCGACGGCTTGATGCACCACAGCGTGGTGTCCCAGTTTCCGGCGTAGTACCGCATGCCCGGCAGGAAGGAAACCTTGCGCGGCAACAGGTTTCCGGTCACCACGGTGCCGGCGACGACGAGGAACAGCAGGATCGGCAGCGGTGTGGTCAGATCGCGCAGTCCGATCGATGCGTGCCCGACGAACAGCGCCAGCACGCTGAACATCATGAAGACGTTCCACTCCAGTGGCACGCCCATCGGGATCGACGAAAGGATCCCGAAGTGGAAGCACAGCATGACGAACGCGGCGATCGCCGTCGGCCAGCCACCGTGGCTGAAGAACAACACCACCGGCACCAGACCCTCGATAGCGGTGCTGAAATGTGCGAGCCAGCGCGAACGCCGGCCCGGTCGCAGGTCGTCTGGAAAGTGTTCGAAGAAGCCACGTTTGATGAACCGGGGCCGAAACACCGGGTTGTTGCTCATCATCGTTGAGATGACGAATGGGAAGTGCTTGTTCAGCTTGGACGTCGCCGCCCCCAGCCAGATGACCAGGCACACCAACTTGGCGCCGAGGATCATGTCCACCCCGTAGCCGGCGAACAGGAACGCGGCGGTGAACGAGGCGTACACCTCACCGCGGGCGGCCAGGAAGATGACCTTGTCGCGCAGACCGAGCACGGCGAGCACGGCGAGCACCGCCCAGATCTGCCAAGCCGGCAGCACGCCTACCGACGTCCGCAGCGCCGGAATCGGGCCGGTGCCGTCGGAGAAGATCGCGACGACGAGTAGCACCAGCAGCGCGCCGTAGAGCAGTGCGTCGACCGGCGTCCGGTTATCCCCCTTCGTGAACGGAACGCGCCCCGGCCACGGCGGCAGCCGGATGGTGCTCGGTCGTAGCCAGTACAGGATGGAGCCGAGCGGCGGGAAGAACCGGTTGTTCAGCGGCCCGAAGCCGCAACCGAGGCCGACGACTTCGAACAACATCGTGAAGAGCACGACCTTCTCGAACACAATCGGCTCGGCATACCAGTGCGCGACATTGGTGAACCCATCGATTCCCGTGGTGGCCAGTGCCAACAGCCACCCGGCCAGAATGTAGAGCGCGATCTTGACGACGTAGAACAGGTGCAACACCACCGGGGTGCCGAAGCCCACCTCGGCCCAGTGCCGGGCCATCGGGATGATCTTCTCGGAGCGGGTGCCCTTGGTCCACTCGTCGAAGTCGATCTGCGGAGTTTCCTGTTTGAGAAATCCCATGGCGGCAAGACTAGAACGTGTTCTAGCCGGATGGTTCCGGTTCGTCGGATCGCGACAGAACCCTTGATTACTACGCGCTGTAGTAGCACAATGGAACTAAGTGCAGCGTTGTCTGCATCAAGGACGGTGATCCGCGATGACCATTCAGTTCTCGCCTCCGCTTGACTCCGCGAGCCGGTCTCTGCGTTGGGCGGCAATGCCATTCGGCATCGGCTGGGGCGTTCATGTGATCGATCATCTTCGTCGCGGGATGTCGTCGGCGCCGCACGCGATCATGGTTGGCGGCACGATCCAGGGGTTTTCGTCGTCGTCGCCATCGCCTTGGCGCTCACTCGACGTCCGCAGGCGCCCGATGCCGCGATCATCGTCGGTTTCGGCAGCGCCGTCCTCTTCAGCTACGCACATCTGCTGCCGTCGTTCTGGCCGGCCTATCAAGACAGCTTCGTGTCCGGCCCGCGGATCAACGTGACGTGGTTTTCTTGGTTCAGCGCGGTCGCCGAGATCGGCACCGGTCTGGCCTTTGCCGTCGTCGGCGCGCGGGCCCGGCGGATAGTGGAGGAGGTAGCACGATGAAGGGAACTCTGTACTTCGACGGAGCGTGTGGGATGTGCACCCGCTCCAAGGATTTCCTGTTGAAATTCGATCGCAACGGCAACGTGCATACCGAGCCTCTGCAGGGCCGCGGAGTCGCGGAACGACTGGGTATCACGCCGGCGAGCCTGCTGGATTCGGTCCGCTGGCTGGACGCCTCGGGCACTATATATTCCGGTGCGGAGGCGGCCAACGCCGCGCTCAGCGCCGCGATCGGTAACCGAATCCCGTTGGTGGTCTACCGACTTCCCGGCATTCGCCTCATCGAGGACGTCGTCTATCGGTGGGTGGTCGGACACCGCTACCGGTTCCCGGGCGCCACGCCGTACTGCGAGACGCACCCGGCCGCCTGTTAAGCCCGTCGCGGCGGGCGGGGCACGAAGCGCGGCACCCGATCGATGACGTCCTGATAACTCGGGCGTCGTTCCAGGCTGCGCGTCTCCATCATCGGGATACTGCCGCCGAGGAACATCCCCAACATCCCCAGCGCTCCCAGACTCACCCACCACGCGTCGGCCGGAGCGGTGGCAATACCGAACAGCGCCAACGACACCCAGAAGCTGAACTCGCCGAAATAGTTGGGATGCCGCGACCACGCCCATAGTCCGCGATCCATCGCCTCATCTTCCCGGCCCTTGGCCTTTCGCCGGACGAAGCGGTGCATCTGCATGTCGGCGATCAACTCGAGCGCCACGGCCGCCAAGCCCGCCACGAACGCGACGCCGGTCAGCCATCCGATGTCGCCGCCGGGCCGGGTCACCGCGACGTACACCGGCAGCATGCCGGCGAAGACCAGCAGCGTGGGAATCAGGTGAATCGTCACCAGGTCGACGAGGAACTCCCACCGCCCTGCCTTCTCCCGGAACATCGGATAGCGCCAATCCTCGTGGTGCAGACCTGGAAACGAGTACAGCCAGTTCGCGGTCAATCGCACCGCCCACAGCACGACGACCGCCGCGATCAGCCAGCAGCGAAGCTGGTGCCCACCGGACTGGCTCCACCAGAAGAACAGCATAAGCGGCGGAATCACGCTCCAGTACGCGTCGTAGAAGCTCGAGTTGCCGTACGCCCGGCTGAACACGAACACCACCAGAGTGGCCAGCAGGTCGGCGATCAGGGTGTCCAGCCATAGCCGGCCGGTGGGCGCGCCCCAGATCAACCAGGCCGCGGCGACCGCGACGGCCACGACGTACGCCAGCGTGACGATCGTCAGCGATCGCGTCTTGCCCATCGTCTCTGTCATCAGGTGCTTCTCCCCTTCCAGTGCGGACTTTTGACCGCATCCAGCGCTTCGGTGACGTAGCGGTCGAGCGGCTTCGGCTTCCTCGTCGATTGGCGGACCCACTGCTGAAACGCGAAATCGGCTGCGGCGAAGGCGAGATGGACCAACAGGCCGGGCCGGATGTCGGTGCCGGGTTTGGCGCCCATCCGGGCGGCGACCAGCTTCGTCGCCCGCTCCTTGTCGGCGGGCAGGTGCACGGTCAGCTTGCCGAGCAGGTCTGGCGCGACCAGCAAGGCAGCCCGCCACTCCTCGGTGTCGGCCTCGCCGAACGAGCGGGTCCGGGTCACGATCGCGTTGATCAGCGCTTCGTCAGGCGCCTCAGCGGCGGGCCGGTCTTCGAGGAGTGCGACGATGGCGGTCCCGCCATGCCGGACCGGCGCCAGCAGTAGTTCTTCCTTCGTCGGCACATGCCGGAAGAAGGTGCGCGGCGAAACGCCTGCGGCCGCGGCGATTTCCTCGGTCGTCACCGCGTCATACCCGCGTTCGACGATCAGCCGGAATGCCGCCCGCCGGATATCGGCCCGGATCTGCGCCCGCTGCCGTTCGCGCAGCGACTCGGTCATCGGAATGAGCCGATTCCACCGTCGACGTGAATGGTCTGGCCGGTGATGAACGTCGCGTCGGTGCTGAGCAGAAATGCCACCAGCGCGCCCGCGTCGTCACGCACATCGCCGATGCGCTTCATCGGCACGCGCCCCAATGACTTCTCGAAATCCTTGGGCGCAAACTCTTTCCACATTTTGACGCCGTCGGATTCGGCGAACGGGCAGACCACGTTGACGCGAAGGTTGTCGCGACCCCATTCCAGCGCGGCGACCTTGGACAGCCCGCGGATGGCCTCTTTCGCCGCCGCGTACCCGCCCCATTTGGGTTCGCCACCGGTCCCGGTCCCCGAGCCGAGGTTGACGATCGAACCACCGCCTGCCGCGACCATCAGCGGGTACACGGCCTGCATGAGCAGAAACGTTGCGCGCGGCCCGACGTCATGACCGAGAGCGAAGTCCTCGGTGGTGATGTCGACGAACGCCTTCGGTTCGTTGGTGGCGATCGCGTTGTTCACCAGCCCGTGCACTGCGCCGCCGAAGGCGTCGACTGCCTTCGCGGCAATCCGCCCGGCGCTGTCCGGATCCCGCAGATCGGCGACCAGTTGCTCGACTCGGCCCACCGCCGCGAGCTCGTCGGTGGTCGCGGCCAGCTTTTCGTCTTGAATGTCAACCAGCAAGACTGCCGCGCCGCGCTCGAGTAGCGCTGCGGCGACGCCCTTTCCGACGCCTTGGGCGGCGCCGGTGACGATCGCGACGTGGCCCCGCATCGAGTCCGGGTGGGTGTAGCTCATGCAGCCGGTCCCATCCGCAGCGTGACGCCACGGTGCATCTCGTAGGTGCTGCGCACCCCGCCGGGCAGCTCGATGAATTCGACCGGCGTTCCATCCGGGTCTTTGACGAAAAACATCCGCACGCCGCCGATTTCGAAGGGATCCTGCTCCGGCAGGTAGCCGGCATCGCGGATGCGCCGATGGGTGTCGTCGAGGTCGGTGACCGATAGTGCGAGGTTGTGAATCCCGGTGATGCCCCGGCGGGCCGGCTTGTCCGCCGGGGGTGCGGACCCCAGCGACAGCAATTCGATCATCAACCCGCCGAGCAGGCCGCCCACCACGCGACCCTCCTGTTTGCGGCTGGCATGCAGGACAGTGTCGAAAGACTCGCCGGACATCAGCGTCTCGAAGACGACGTCCATTCCGAGCGCATCGCGATAGAAGGCCAGGGCTCGGTCCATGTCGGTCACTCCGACGACGAGGTGACAGAACGACACGTCGGGCAGAACGGTCACGACGCGCCCTGGAGGCCCATGGCTGGGCGTCCGGCGAACATCGGCAGGTCCAGGTAGGTCTTGATGCCGGGCTCGGCTGCGCACACGTCAGGGATGGCGTTGATGCAGTGGTTGGCGGTGGCGACCACGCCCGGATTACGTTGCAGCCCTTCGGCGATCGACGGTGGCTGCAGTCCCTTGAAGGTGAGGCCGACGGTCGGGTCACCGGTGATCTCGACCTCGAAGCGTTCGCCGCGCCCGCCGAAATCCCAGGCCGGTTCGAGGTTCTCTTCGCCCATCAGCCAATTGACCGCCGCGGTGATCACCGGCTCGCCATCGGCCAGGGCCTGCCAACGGAACCGGCGGGCTGCCACAGCTCCCGGTGTGATCGTGAACGGTCCGTAGTCGATGTCGGCAGTCGCGACCGCAATGTCCTGGATCGTCCTGATGTTGGGTTCGATGTCGAATCCCATGTGGTCAGCGATCATTCGCACCGACATCTTGAACCCGTTTTCCAGCAGGCTGGCCATCGGGCCCGCGATGGCCTCCTCCGGCGTTCCGCCGAAACCCATGATGTGTCGGACCACGTCCGGAGCGTTGTAGGTGCGGATGTCGGAGAACTCCTCGGCGCGCACATGAGTGACGGCCGACGACAGCGACGAGAGCATCAGCGGGAAGCGCTCGGTAATGCCACCGGGGTGAATGCCCGACCCGTGCAGTGTCACCCCACCCGCGACGGCCGCGACGGCGATCGCGGCGACAGCGGGATGGCTGAGGTCCGGGTACACCCAGCCGACCGGGGTCACCACATTCTTGCCCGACCGCAGGATCGCCGCGACCTCATCGTCGTTGGGAATCAGCGGGCTGTACATCACGCAGTCAGCGTCCAGAGCCAGCACGTCGTCGATGCTGGAAGTCGCTGCGACGCCGAGTGGTTCGATGCCGAGGATCTCCCCCACGTCGCGTCCGTTCTTGTCCGCGCTGTGCACCCAGCAGCCGGCCAATTCGAGCTGCGGATGGTTCAGCACGCATTCGATCGCGGCCTTGCCGACGCCGCCGGTCGCCCACTGTATGACGCGCAACTTGCTCATTGTGGCACAGTATGACCGTCTGACAGTCACTGTCAACGACGACGGAAGGTCGGCTCATGGATGCCCTCGACGGCAAGATCGCCATCGTCACCGGAACCAGTCGCGGCGTGGGCGTCGGCATTGCCCACGAATTACTGCGCGCCGGCGCCACGGTCATCGGGTGCTCACGTTCATCGTTGGACACCATCCCCGGCATCGACGCAGACTGGGCGGCGCGTGCGTCCCAGCGGGTCTGCGATCAGGGCGACTATCGTTCGATCGACTCCTTCGTCACCGACGTCGTGGCCACCCACGGCCGCGTCGACATCTTGGTGAACAATGCGGGCGGGACGGTCCCGGCGCCGCATGCGGAGAGCATTCCCGAACTGGTGCAACGCATTCAGGGCGCGCCGCGAAGCGATGACGACTTCGAGCGCACCGCGCTCTTCCACGCCTTCGCGGTGCAGATGAACCTGATCAGCCCACTCTGGTTCGCGATCCGGGTGTATCGACAGATGGCCGGCCAGGACGGCCCCGGCTGCATCATCAACATTTCCAGCGGTGCCGGGCATCCGGCAGGCTCGCCGACGCTGGTGTCCTACGGGGCGGCCAAGAGCGGGCTCAATCAACTCACCCGTTCACTCGCGCAGGAATGGGGACCGAAGGTCCGGGTCAACTGCATCGCGCTCGGCCCGACGATGACCGAGAACTTCCGGTCGTTCGTGCTGCCGAGAGACGACCCGAGTGGTGAAAGGTATTTCGCCGCTGTCCCGTTGCAGCGCGCGGGCGAACCCGCAGAAGTCGGCCGGGTGTGCGTCTTCCTGGCAGGTGGAAGTGCGGACTTCGTCAACGGCACGACCATCGAGTGCGACGGCGGCATGCTGCCCGGCGTGCTGTACGACGCCGGCCTCAAGACCATCACCGACTTGCTGTAGTCAGCGGAAAATCCCCGGCGGTGCCGCCGGCGCGGTCCGCAGTACCGCGGGAAGCACCCGGACGTTCAGCGCGTCCAGGCGGTCACCGTTCAGATCTTCGATGTGCTGCGCAGCATCCAGAAATCGTTGCTGTTCAGCGGAATCCACCACGCCGTCGGCGAGTTCGGTGAACTTGCCGATGTACTGCTCGCGTTCGAACGGCCGGGCACCCAACGGGTGTGCGTCGGCGACGGCGAGCTCGTCGCTGATCACCTCACCGCTCTTCAGCGTCACCTCCGCACGCGCCCCGAATGCCTTCTCGGCCGGGTCATTCGAGTGGTAGCGGCGGGTCCACTCCGGGTCTTCGACAGTGGAGATCTTGCGCCACAACTCGACCGTGTCCGCGCGGTGGGTCCGCTCGGGGGCGTAGGAACGTTCGTGGTGCCAGGTGCCGTCCTGCAGCGCGACCGCGAAGATATAAGGCAACGAGTGATCCAACGTTTCCCGCGATGCGCCGGGGTCGAACTTCTGCGGGTCACCCGAGCCGGTGCCGATCACGTCATGGGTGTGATGGCTGGTGTGCAGCACGATCGTCGCGATCTGATCCAGGTCACCGATCTGGACACACAGCCGACGGGCCAGATCGATGGGCGCCTGGCTCTGATACTCCGCGGAGTGCTCTTTGGTGTAGGTGTCCACGATCGCGCGCTTGGGCTCCCCCGGCGCGGGCAGCGGCACCTGATACTCCCGCTCGGGCCCGCCGAGCAGCCAGGCGATCACGCCATCCTCGCCCTCCCAGGCGGGCGCCGGTGAGCCCTCGCCGCGCATCGCCCGGTCGACGGCCTCGATGGCCACCTTGCCGGCGTGCGCCGGCGCGAACGCCTTCCAGCTCGAGATCGCCCCTTTGCGGGACTGCCGGGTGGCGGTGGTCAGGTGCAGCGCCTGTCCGATCGCCTGATAGATCGTCTCGACGTCCAGGCGCAGCATGGTGCCCAGCCCGGCGGCCACCGACGGCCCGAGATGCCCGACGTGGTCGATCTTGTGCTCGTGCAGGCAGATGCCCTTGACCAGGTCGACCTGGACCTCGTACGCCGTCGCCAGGCCACGAATCAGATCAGCCCCGCGCACGCCCAGCTGCTGAGCGACCGCGACCAGCGGCGGGATGTTGTCGCCGGGGTGGGAGTACTCGGCGGCCAGGAACGTGTCGTGGAAGTCCAGTTCACGCACGGCGACGGAGTTGGCCCACGCCGCCCACTCCGCCGAGAAGGAGCCGTCAACGCCGAACACCGTCGCACCTGGACGCCCAGGGTGCGCCAAGGCCTGCTCGCGGGCCGTGGTGACCGGCCGCCGGACGACGGCAGCGGCACTGACCGCCGCATTGTCGATGACGCGGTTGACCAGCATCGCCGCGGTCTCCGCCGGAACGGCGACCGGATCGGCGGCAACCTGGGCGATCTTGTACGCCAAGTGCTCAGAGATCGGGAACTCATCAGCGCTGCGATGAGTCCGAACCGAATGGGTCAGCAAGAAGGGGCCGGCTAGTGGGTCTGCTTGCTCGGCGGCCGGTAGAAGAGCACCAGCTGGCCGAGCGCGCCGCCGACGCCGAGCAGCAACGAGCCGAACAGGCCGTGCCATCCGGGGTAGAAGAGCTGAGACCCGAAGATCTGGTAGTCCAGGCTGTACTTCCCGGGGCCAATCGTGGCGACGGCCACCGCGGCGGTTGCCAGGATCAGGTTGTACTCCCAGCCTTCTTTGACGATGAAGAAGCCGTTGTGACGGTGTACGGTCCACGCGGCGACGAACATCAGCGCGACGAAGCCAGCGGCCGGAACCGGCGTGAGCAGCCCCGCAGCCAGCCCCAGGCCGGCACTGATCTCGGTGCTGGCCGCGACCACGGCCTGGAACGTGCCGTATTTCATGCCGATGCTCTCGAACCAACGCGCAGTTCCGGGTATACGTCCGCCACCGAAGAACTTGTTGTAGCCATGAGCAGCCAGCGTCAGGCCCAGCACCAGCCGAAGAATCAGTAAACCGACATCATAGGCAGTCATAGACGCCAACCTAGATCATCGGGTAGGTACGGATAAGCACAGGTATCCTGCCACCCGGCACGTGACCGCAAAGGAGCCGCACATCAAGATCGCGATTATCGGGGTCGGCAACGTCGGGCGCACGCTGGGCGGCGCCCGGCACGGCGACGACCTGACGTTCGGCCTGCCGTGCGGTCGAGCCTGAACATCAGCATGTCCATACGGTCGGTAGTGCTGCTGGATGGTGACGCCTCGTCACCGTCGCAGCTTCTCGGCCACAAGGGACATGGCATCGACGTCATGCGGCGCAACGGTCTGCCGGTGCCGCCCGCGTTCTGCATCACCACTGAGGTGGGCGCGCGTTATCGCGCCGAACCCGATGCGACGATGACCGCGATCTGGGACGACGTACTGGACGGGATCCGAACGCTGGAGGCGTCGACGTCCCGCACCTTCGGGCGGGGACCGCATCCGCTGCTGGTCAGCGTGCGCTCGGGCGCCGCGATGTCGATGCCCGGAATGATGGACACCCTGTTGGATCTCGGATTCACCGACGCCGTCGAGGACGCGTTTACACTCAAGGACACAGCAGAATTCGCCCGCGACACTCGGCGCCGGTTCGCCGGGTCGTACCAGCGGATCGTCGGAAGTGCGCCCCCCGCCGACCCCTATCTCCAATTGCGCGGCGCGATCGAGGCGGTGTTCTCGTCGTGGAACTCGTCACGTGCCGTCGCTTATCGCTCACACCACGGACTCGATGATCTCGGCGGGACCGCGGCGGTGGTGCAGGCGATGGTCTTCGGCAACATCAATTCGAATTCCGGTGCAGGCGTGGTGTTTTCGCGGAACCCGATGACCGGGGCCAACGCGGAATTCGGCGAGTGGCTGCCTGGGGGCCAAGGCGACGACGTGGTATCGGGCACCCTCGACGTGGAATCGATCGCCGCGCTGCGCACCCGGTTGCCCGCTGTGTACGACGATCTGATCACCGCGGCCCGCTCATTGGAGCGGCTCGCGGCCGACGTACAGGAAATCGAGTTCACCATCGAAGACGGCAGGCTGTGGCTGCTGCAGACGCGGGCAGCCAAACGGTCGGCGCAGGCCGCGGTCCGGCTGGCGCTGCAACTGCACGCCGACGGCTTGATCGACGAGGCTGAGACGCTGCGACGGGTGGCCCCCGCGCATGTGCAGGCGTTGCTGCAGCCGTCGCTGCAACCGGAAATCCGTTTGACCGCAGAACTTTTGGCGAAAGGCGTACCGGCCGGACCGGGTATCGCATCGGGGCGAGTGTACAGCGAGGTGGACGCCGCGATCGACGCCGCCGACCGCGGCGAGGACGTCATCCTGGTGCGCAACCACACCAGCCCCGACGACATTCACGGCATGCTGGTCGCGCGCGGGATCGTCACCGAGACCGGCGGCGCCACCAGTCACGCGGCGGTCGTCAGCCGTGAGCTCGGGCGGCCGGCCGTGGTCGGCTGTGGCAGTGGCGTCACCGAAGCGCTGGCCGGCAAGCTGGTCACCGTCGACGGCAACGCGGGCGAAGTGCGCGACGGCACCCTGACCCTGTCCGCGTGGTCAGAGGACAACACCCCGGAGTTGCGGGAATTGGCCGATATCGCCCGACGGGTCAGCCCATTACGGGCGCACGCCCGCGGCGACTATCCACGGCTGGATCCTGATTCCGAGGCCGCGGTGCGCACCGCGTTGGCCAGCGGACACTCCGATGTGGTGTCCGCGAGTCCACTGTTGGCGATGCTGGAGGCGATACGGCTCAGCGAGGTTTCGTGACCTTTCTCGCTGTGCTGCAAGGGGTTCGGCTGAAGGGGCGGGTGAACCGCGCCGACCTGGCCGCCACGCTGGGTGAGGATCCGGGTGAGCTGGTCGACGACTTGATCCGGTCCGGCCTGCTGGTGGAGGGTCCGGCGTTGCGCATCAGCCCCGACGGCCGCGCGCGCCTCGACGAGTTGCTGACCGCCGAACGATCGACCGTCGACCAAGCGGCAATATCGGCCGTCTACAACGATTTTCGCGACGTCAACGCCGATTTCAAGACGCTGGTCACCGACTGGCAAGTCCGCGACGGGCAGCCCAACACACACGACGACGCCGATTATGACGCCGCCGTTCTGGCCCGGCTCGACGATGTACATCGCCATGTGACGCCGATCGTCGCCGCCGTGGCTGCCCAACTCCCCCGGCTTGGCCGCTACTCGGCCAAGCTGCAGACAGCGCTGGACAAGGTCCACGGCGGTGACACGGTCTGGCTGTCCCGCCCACTGATCGACTCCTACCACACGGTGTGGTTCGAACTCCACGAAGAGCTCATCGTCGCCGCGGGCCGCACCCGCGAAACCGATGATGCCTGACTACAACTCGGCGTCCAGTCGAGCGACGTACTCGTCGATGTCACCGATCGCCGACTCGGCGGCAAGGACACTGACCACGATGGTGTCGCCGACGCCGCCCACACCGTGGGTGAGCCCCATCGCCGGCGACAGCGCCGGGTAGATTGCGGTCAGCAGTACCGGCGCACCGCCGAAGCTCAAGTCGGCAGCTCCGCTGGAAACGCTTGTCACTACGGTATTTCCGGATACCTGCGACGGACGTTTTTCGGGATCGAACTGGCCGACACCCCATCGCAGCAGCGGAGCTGGCACCGAAGCAAATGCCCGGTCGGCTGCCCGGACCGCGGCGTGTTCGGACCGCTGACGGGCATGAGCCAGATCCGCGGCGATCCGCTCGCCGCGGGCCTCTCGGCCCAGCTCGGGATACAGCCCTACCGTGACGTTGAAGAAGTGGTTGTTCGCTTGTGGCGCGCCGGATTTGGCCATCGGTACCTCGGCGCCCAGTAATGCCGCATCCTCGTGGAGGTGAGCCGAGAGCGCGGCGGACACCGCAGTGAGCACAGCAACGGTCACCGTGGGGCCTGATAACTGCGAGCGTTGGCGTACCACCGTGCGCAGGGCCCGCGCGTTCCCGGGCCGGGCATTGGTGGGCAACAACGGCCGTAGCCCGGGCGACGGAGTGAGCATCCCGGAGCTGATGTCGCGCAACAGCTTTCGGTGAGAGCGGGCAGCGTCGACAGCTCGCCACGGCAAGAAGCCTGTGGATGACGACGCCACGTCGGGTACGAGTGCCTGTCGGCCGAATAGCCAGCCAACGAGCGCCATGGAGCGGTTGCCGTCGGCCAGCGCATGCGCGACCTGCAGTACCGCAACGGTGCCCGGCCCAGTGCTCTTCGGTATGTCACGTATTGCCGTGAAGATGTGCAGGCGCCACGGCGCTCGGCGGATGTCGAGCTGATCGTCGTCGAGTCGGAGCACGGCGTCCAGGCAGCCGCGCCAGCTGTCGTCGTCAATCCGGTGACGCCTGATTCGCGCGGGCTCGATGGTTGTCGGTACCCAGTGCGGGTAGGTCAGCGGCGATCCGTCTTCCACCCGCACCGTCAAGGCATGAACTTGTTGTGCGCGCTGGCGGATGTCGTTGAGGGTCTGCTCGACATCGCTTGGCACGCCGTCGAATGCGTAGAGAAAGAACTGATCGCTGGGGATCTTGGCCGACATCCAATAGAACTGCGCGTCGACGGCTGTCATCCGCGCGGACATGTCTGCATCCTAGGTAATCGACGGTCGACGTTGTCCCACAACGCGAATCCTCGTCTACGTCTGGTGACGCACCCCTGCAAATGGACCAAGGATAGAGAAGCCGACATCGTCGCTTACATACGCATCGGTAAGATGGCTTGGGCAATAGACTTGCGCTGATACGGCGATGAATCTGATCGCGGTTCTATGAACCCGAGCAGACTCCTGGTGGAGCGCCGGATTTTCCTCGAAAATGCCCTTCATCTCTTCGTCTACCACGGTGTAGACCGAAGTGCCGCCATTGAGTTCGGCACAAATTTGATGGGCTCGCGCGACGAGAGCAGGCAAGTTATCGACGAGGGGAATCTGATCTTGTTCGAGCAGCGCCACAAACTGATCCTGCTGGCTTGGATCGGCGCTTGCCGTGCCGGCGCAAATAATTGCGGCAGTCAGCACCACCGAGGCAGTAACCAGAGCGTCTGCAAGGCTGGCGATTCCGGTGCGCACGCAGGATTTCCATTTCCTCGGTGTCATCTGCTCGATAGCTAATTCAACCCGAGTGACGACAGGACGTCCATAGGCACGGAACCAATGGCGGCAAGGAGCACGCGCTCATCGGGCAACTGCCTTCGCGGGTTCAGCCGAAATTCGTCGCACCAGGGCAGTACACGTTGATGGCGTCTTGCATGAACGGCCGCACCTGTTGCTCCGTCAAACCCAGGCCTTCCAGCTTGACGCCGATCTTTGACATGGCGACCCGCCACGGGCTTGGGTGCCCGCCGAAGTACAGGCCGTACGAATCCGCCCGAGAAAGGCCCTCGTCGTTGCACCGTTCATGCGCGATGGCGATCATCTGATCCGGCGGGGCGACGCTGAGTCCGTCGTTCGCCAGCGACCCCAAAAACTGGTCGTCCTGCGGGTCAGCGTGGGCGACACCCGCCGCAACCACCAGCGCTACCGCGGCAGCGAGAACCGGGCGAAGTGGATCGACGGTCATGACTAAGAGTGGCACCGATCACAGCAGAACGCGAGCCGGATCAACTCGCCGGCGTCGCGCCCGGGCAATACACGCTGATGGCATCCAGCAAGAACGGCCGTACCTGCGGAGCCTCCAGACCCTGAGCTTGTAATTTGGCCGCAAGTTGCCGCAGAGCGGTACTGAACGGGCTTGGCATCGCGCCGAAATGAATGGTCAACACTTGGGAGCGCGACAGACTGTCGTCGTCGCACCGTTCATGCGCAAGCGGAATCAACTGATCTGGTGGTCCGGCGGTGATTCCGTCCCTCGCCAGCAACCCGAGAAACTGGGCGTCCGGCGTATCGGCACGGGCGACTCCACCGGCAACCAGCAGCGCTGCCGCGGTGGCAAGAACCGGACGGAACGGACCTATGGGCACGGTTGAGTCTGACACCGATCACAGCCAACCGCGAGCCGGAATCATTAGTCGGCTGAGCCGATGAAGTCCAACACCAAGTCGGCGACGCGATCCGGCTGGTCGAGTTGAAGGAAATGCCCGGCATGATCGACGACTGTCACGTCGCTGCCTTCCGGCAATGCCCTGGATGTCCAGTGCGTGAAAGCTGATGTCATGCAGCCGTCGTCGCGTCCATGCAGGTAGAGGCTCGGCAGCTTCGGCGACGACATCCAATGCGAATGCAGACTCCGGTACTGCGCCGGCGGCCGGGTGTTGCGGATCGTGGCCCGGTATGGCCCCAGCGCCGCTCGCCAACTGTCCGGCGTGCCGATCGCCGCGTCGACGTGGCGCAGATCGTCTTTCGCGTCGTAGCCCGGCGACCAGCGCTTCCACAGCCGCGGCAACACCCAGGACGCGGAATGCTCTGGCAGCCAGGGCAATTGGAAATACATGATGTACCAACTACGCAACAGCTGAGGAGGGACCTGGGCCAGCAACCGTCCCGCGTCGGGCACTTTCCCCCGAAAAGCCGCAGCAGGCGGCACCGACATGATCACCGCCTTGGCGAACGGACTGTCGGGAATCGCGGCCAGACCATTGGCCGCCATCGCACCCCAGTCGTGGCCGATCACCACGTCGCGTGCGGTGCCGCCCGCCGCCGAGCGCACCTGCAAGGCGTCGTCCATCAACGCCCCAATGTGATAGCTGCCATCCGACGGGATCGACGACGGCGCATAGCCACGCATGAACGGCGCCACCACCCGCCATCCCGACTCGGCCAGTCGCGGCGCGACGTTCCGCCATCCGTAGGCGGTGTCGGGAAAACCGTGCAGGCACAATGCCATCGGGCCGTCGGACGGGCCCCACGTCAGGGCCTTCAATTCGACGGTGGGCGTGCGGACGTCGATCCAGCGGGGTCGGCTCATCACCTGATCTTTCGTGGGTCTAGTACTGGTCGAAGTCGGAGATCAGCCAGCGCTCGCCGACTTTGTCGAGGGTCACCCGAACGTTGGATTCTGTTGCGATGGGCGGGTCGTCGCCGATCTTGACGGTCTGGTCGACGAACAGCAGAACCACGGCCTTGCTGGACGTCACTGACTCTGACGCCGCCGCGGGCACAACCGCGGTTGCGGCGACGCGCCGCTGCTTCGCGTTCGGGATGAGCTCCTGCTGCGTGCGCTGAGTGTAGGTGGCGAGGAACTCGCCGGTCAGCTTCTCGCGGGTCGCCGCCACATCGTGGTCGACGGTGTCGAACCGGAACGTCAGCACGGAGACGGCCGAATCCCTTGCCGCCGCGATCGACTGGTTGCGGGCATCGTCGATATCGCGGATCGACGAGTCCTTCCACTTCAGCAAGCCGGCGGACATCGCCAGCAGTAAAGCCAGACCGGGAAGCAGTCCGTACACCAGTACCCGCGACCAGTTGACCGACTGTGGCCGCGTCATGACACGAACGCCACGTCGGAGACCTTGGCGACGTCGCCCATCTTTTGCACGGTGAGCCGCATCCGCAGGAACCGCGGCTCATGCGCGGGATCGGCGGACTTCACGGTCACCGCGACCAGCACTCGTCCCTGGTCGCCGTTCTGCGATTCCAGCCCGGCGTCGGTGACGGTACCCAGCAGTTGCAAACGCGTGCGGGTGGCATCGTCGATGTAGGCCTGCCTGCGGTGGGCGAAGCTGTCGGCGAACCCGCCCGTCGCCGAATCCGCGATCCGCTGTGCGTCCGCGTCGGCGTGTTGGTAGTCGACCGTGCTGAGGTTGATCGCGACGTCTTGCGCCGTCCGCACGAACAGGTCGCGCTGGGCCTCCCGGCTCTGAGCCTCGTACGTCCGGAAACCGAGCCAGCCCACCAGCGCTGCCAGCGCCACGCCGGCGAACATGCCGATGACCAGCGCGATCCGTTCGACTTGGGCCGGCGATCGGGCCGGCCGGAGGTATACGACGTCGACTGCGGCATCGTCGGGCATGCCTCCCAAAGTACCGACCGTGATCCTTCAGACCGACGCGGCCGCGCTCTCCAGATCTGCGAGGACGATCTTGCGCATCCCGTACATCGCCTGGGTGGCGGCCGCGGCCCGCGCCGGATCCGGGTGGCTGACCAGGTCATAGAGCCGGTCGGGGATGACCTGCCAACGCAGGCCGAATCGGTCCTTGCACCACCCGCACTGCGATTCCTCGCCGCCGTCGGTGAGCCTGTCCCAGTAATGGTCGACCTCGTCCTGGTCCTTGCATCCGATGGTGAAGGACACCGCTTCGCTGAACGGGAACTGCGGGCCGCCGTTGATGCCGATGAACCGGTTGCCGTCCAGCACGAAGGTGCCGGACAGGACCGAACCGGGGTCGCCCGGCCCGGCGTCGGTGCTTCGGTTCAGGTCCTCGATGTGCGAATTCGGAAAAACCGAACTGTAGAACGCCACCGCCTCCTCGAGGTTGTGGTCGAACCACAGCGACGGCGTGATCGAGGGCATGCGTGCCTCCTGGTTGTCGTCGTACGTGTCTCAGTTGTGTCTGTCTTATGGGGTAGACCCCGGCAACGGCGAAAAGTCATCTGGGTAACGTCAGAGTGCGATCGACCGAGAGGACCGCCCGTGAGTTCCGTGAGTAGCGCTCCGCAGACTGTCGAGTTTTCCGGTACCCAAGGGCTCACCCTTGTCGCCGACGAGTGGAATCAAGGCAACTCCGCGGCTGATCGACCGAGCGTTCTGATGCTGCACGGCGGCGGCCAGAACCGGCACTCCTGGAAGAACACCGGTCAGGTGCTGGCCGACACCGGCTTCCACGTCGTTGCGCTGGACAGCCGCGGCCATGGCGACAGCGATCGCGCCCCGGACGCCGACTACGACGTCGACACCTTGACCGCGGACGTCATAGCGGTGCTCGACCAGATCGGTCGGCCGGTGATTCTGATCGGCGCGAGCATGGGCGGATTGACTGGCATCCTCGTCGCAGATCAGGCCGGACCCGAGCGGGTCACGCGGTTGGTGCTGGTCGACGTGGTGCCGAGATTCGAGAAGAACGGCAGCGCCCGGATCCGCGACTTCATGTTCAGCGGCCTCGAAGGGTTCGCATCGCTCGAAGAAGCCGCCGAAGCCGTCGCCGCCTATCTGCCGCACCGGCCCAAGCCACGCAGCCCCGAGGGCCTGAAGAAGAACCTGCGGCTGCGCGACGGCCGTTGGTATTGGCATTGGGATCCGGCCTTCATGACCAAGCCCGGCGACGACCCGGAACTGCGCACCGAGAACTTCGAACGCGCCGCCGCCGACCTCAAGATCCCGGTGCTGCTGATCCGCGGCAAACTCTCCGACGTGGTCAGCCCGGAGGGCGTGCAGCACTTCCTGGAAACCGTGCCCAACGCGGAATTCGTCGAGCTGTCCGGCGCCGGGCACACCGCGGCCGGCGACGACAACGACGCCTTCAGCGATGTCGTCGTGACGTTCGCGACGCGCTAGCGCGATCGCGGCGACCCGCCGCTAGCCACCTACTCCGGGTTTTTCTGCGTGTCCGCCAAACTGCTTACGCATCGCGGACAGCGCCTTGTTGGCGAAGTCGTCGAGGCTGCGCGAGGCGAAGCGGGACTGCAGCGCGGTCGTCAGCACCGGCGCAGGCACACCCTCGTCGATCGCCGCGATAGCGGTCCAGCGGCCCTCGCCCGAGTCGGAAACCCGTCCGGAGAACTCATGCAGATCCGGCGACTCGTGCAGGGCGATCGCGGTCAGGTCCAGCAGCCACGAGCCGACGACGCTACCCCGCCGCCACACCTCGGCGACATCAGCGATGTCGAAGTCGTACTGGTAGCAATCGGGGTTCGACAGCGGCGCGGTTTCGGCGTCGCCCTCTTGGATGCGCTTGCCGATATCGGCGTTGCGCAGGATGTTCAGCCCCTCGGCCAGGGACGCCATCATCCCGTACTCGATCCCGTTGTGGACCATCTTCACGAAGTGCCCGGCGCCGGTCGGGCCGCAGTGCAGGTAGCCCTTCTCGGGTTGGGCGACCTCGCCCTCGCGGCCAGGAGTGCGGGGCGCGGCGTCGACGCCCGGGGCGATGGTCGAGAACAGCGGTTCAGCGTGCTCGAAGGCGTAGTCGTCGCCGCCGATCATCAGACAGTAGCCGCGTTCCCGGCCCCAGACGCCGCCACTGGTTCCGCAGTCGATAAGGTGAATACCTTTCTCGGACAGCGTCTTTGCGTGCTTGAGATCATCGCGGTAATAGGAGTTGCCGCCATCGATGACGATGTCGCCCTTTTCCAGGGTTTCGGCCAGCTCGTCGATCACCCCGGTGGTGATAGTGCCTGCGGGCACCATCACCCAGACAATCCTTGGCGCACTGAGCTTTTCGGCCAAATCCGCCAGCGACGACGCTCCGGTGATGTGCTCGACGCCGTCGAACGCCTTTACCGCCGCTGCATCGTGGTCGTACACCACGCCGTCGTGCCCGGCATCCACCACTCGGCGGATGATGTTGCCGCCCATTCGGCCCAAACCGATCATGCCTAGTTGCATAGTGTCTCGTTCTCCTTAGTGGTGGTTGTCAGCTAGCCACGGCTGTTGCCAGCCGCGATGTCCGCGTAGCAGATCGCGTGCCGCGTCCGGCCCCCAGGAGCCGGGTTCGTAGCCGTGGATCTCGCCGGGTTTGTCCAACAAGGGCTGCACGATTCGCCACGTCTCTTCGATGGCGTCCTCGCGGGCGAACAGTTGGTGATCTCCATTCAATGCACCGTGCAGCAGTCGCTCGTAGGGCAACAGTGGCTCGCCGAGGTCCTGCATGAACGACGAATCCAAGTGCAGGTCGCGCCAGCGGTCGCCGTCCAACGCGGTCAGCTGTATGCGCAGTCCGGGATCGGGGTCGATCCGCAGCACGATCTGATTAGGCTGGGCCCGCTTGCGGTCCGGCAGGAAACTCAGCGACGGGACGCGGTGGGTGAACAGCCGCACCTCGGTGACCCGTTCGCTCATCGCCTTGCCCGCCCGCAGGAAGATCGGCACCCCGGCCCAGCGCCAGTTCTCGATCTCCAACCGCATCGCGACGAAGGTCTCGGTCTGCGAATCCTTGGCCACGCCGTCGACGTCGGTGTAGCCGCGGTACTGGCCTCGGACGCATCGGTCCGGGTCCACTGCCGGTATCGCGCGCAGGACGTCAGCTTTCTTGTCGTTGATGTCGTCTGCGCTCGGCCCGACAGGTGGCTCCATCGCCACGCCGGCCAGTACCTGCAGTAGATGGTTCTGCACGACGTCGCGCAGGGTGCCGACGCTGTCATAGAACTTGCCGCGGTCGTCGACGCCGAAGTTCTCGGCCATGGTGATCTGGATTTCGGAGATGACGTCGCGATTCCACAACTCGGCCAGCGCCAGGTTGCCGAAGCGCAGGTACTCCAATTCGACGACCGGCTCCTTGCCCAGGAAGTGGTCCACCCGGAAGAGCTGGTCCTCGTCGAGTAGTGCCCTTAGCCGGTCATTGAGTTCGCGCGCGGAGGTCAGGTCGTGACCGAAGGGCTTCTCCACCGCGACGCGGGCGTGTTCCAGCAGCCCAGCCTTACCCAGGTTTTCCACGATCGGCGCGAACAACGACGGTGGCATCTCCAAGTAGAAGAGGCAACGATGCTTCGAACCGATCTGCTTGGCCAGCGCGTTGTACAGCGCGCTATCGGTGACGTCGCCGTGCAGGTAGGACAGCCGGCCGGCCAGCCGGTCGAACACCTCGTCGTCGAGTTTCTCGCCGGCGCCGACAATCGCCGTACGAGCCCGCTTGACCAGCTCCTCGGTGCCGATGTCGTCGCTGGCCACGCCCAATATCGGACATTCGAGCAATCCCCTGCGCTCGAGGCGATACAGGGCTTGGAAGGTCATCTTGCGGGCCAGATCGCCGGTGATCCCGAAGATCACCAGCAAGTCTGAGCCGTTATCGCCGGCTTCGGCCAATCGGGACCTCCACGAAAAGTCGACTAGTCGGCTGCACAACGATCCCGCGGCCAGCCTCAACCCTAAACGTGGGGGTTCGGCCCGACAACCAGAACAGAGCAGATGGGTAGCCGCTCACGGAGGTGGACAAACGCCTGGTGAAGGCGTTATTGGAACGTACACTCGCAGTTGATCTTTCGATTCCCCGCCGGAAACACCGGGAGGGCATGATGATTTGCCGCGCCACGATTGGGCTGCGGAGCCAAGGAACGACGGCGTTACGCCGGCAAGCGCAGCGGCTGGGAGACCGGCCGCCGCGCTGATCGCCGGAGGCCTGATCGCCTCAGCGCCCCCGGCCAGCGCCGGCTGCCAGAACGGAGGAGGCGTTGGCAGCAGGTGCGATGGACCCGTCCAGGCTGACGGCAGCTGGCAACGTTGCGTTGTGAATATGACCAGTTCCGGCAGGTCGGGCTCCGGCATCAGTCTCATGCCGCCGGAGAAGAGTTGCCAAATAATGGGTCCCGACCAGCACCCTTTGGGCCTGCCTTCTATGACCCACCGATACACATCGACGACGAAGCCGGGAACCCGTAGTCAAATCTGCCGCACTCCAACGTGATTGGGTGGAATTCGGCCGGTATTGCGCGGCCGGCGGGTCGACCCATGAGGCGGAAGACGCCATGAGTGCCTGCGACACGTTGCCCACGACGGGGCAAAGCTCAACCGCGCACATGGCGGACGTGTTAAATGGTGCACCGTGGGTGATCTGCTGCATGTCACGGCCTACGTACTGGCCGGACTTGCCGCCGTTGAGGCCGTAGGACTGGTCGTGCTCTGGCAACTCCTGAACCGCAGTAAGGCTGAGGTCGAGGCGCTGCGGAAGCCGCCCGACTTGCTAAGTTTCGGGTCAAAAGCCGTCAAGACCGTGTGGCAGACCGCGAACCTGGTCCGCAAGGAGGGCTTCGGCGCCGCGATGCGCAGTTCCATCGAGGATCTCGCCGACTGGGCCGAAGTCGAACGCCCCGATCTGGCACGGGTGACCGCGGACGGCAAAGTCGCAATCCTGTTCTCCGATATCGAGGAGTCGACCGCTCTCAACGAGCGGGTCGGCGACCGGGCCTGGGTGAAGCTGATCGGCGAACACGACAAGCAGGTCCGCAAGCTCGTCAAGCAGCGCGACGGGCATGTGGTGAAAAGTCAGGGCGACGGGTTCATGATCGCGTTCGCCCGCGCCGAGCAGGCGGTGCGGTGCGGCATCGATATGCAGGACGCGCTGCAGAAAGATGCGCAGCGCAAGCGGCACAACGGAATTCGAGTCAGAATCGGCGTCCACACCGGTCGATCAGTACGCCGCGGCGACGACCTGTTCGGCCGCAACGTCGCGATGGCGGCACGGGTCGCCGCCGAAGCCGGCGGCGGCGAGATCTTGGTGAGCGATGCGGTGCGCGACGCCCTCAATAGCTGCGAGGACATCTCATTCGACGACGGCCGGGACGCCGAGTTGAAGGGCTTCGCCGGCAAGCACCGGCTCTACGCCGTGGCTTGACCCGGTCAGCCTAGCCCTCGCCCGCTTCGGCCAGCCGTTGGTGGAGGCGGTCGCGGATCTCGTTGGGCGTGTACGCCCGTCGTCGCCGCTGATCGCGAACGACCAGCGCTCCCCCGGCTGCGACCCCGACGACCCCGGCCAATCCCAGCAACTTCCAGATGGTGCGCATGGGCTCAGGTTATTCGCGAGTGCATCCCCATAGCGGTGGTATGTGCATATGGTTCGTTGGTGGATACGCACACGGTGACCTTGGACCGCGCCATGGAGGAGACCAGGACCGGCGACGTCTGGCTGTTTCGCGGACACTCCGGACCAGACCGCGCGATTCAGACCATGTCGAACAGCCCGGTCAACCACGTTGGTATGACGGTGGCGATCGAGGATCTGCCGCCGTTGATGTGGCATGCCGAACTCGGCGACAAACTCACCGACTTCTGGACCGGCACCAACCATCGCGGCGTGCAACTCAACGACGCACGAGAAGCCGTCGAGCGGTGGCTGACTCGCTACGGGCAGCGCTGCTGGTTGCGCCAACTCACCCCCGATGTGGACCGCGAGCAGGAGAACCGACTGTTGCGCGTCATCGCCCGGATGGACGGCACCCCGTTTCCGTCCACGGCCCGGCTGACGCTGCGATGGCTGCGCGGTCAGCTCCCGACGAGGTACGACTGGGTACGTGGAATCCCGGTGGTGGACAGCAAGGTTCGCGAATCGACGCGTCGGCGCCGGGCCGAGCAGCGCAAAGGCCAGTTCGAATCGGCCTACTGCGCTGAGACTGTCGCCGTCACGTACGAAGAGATGGGGATGATCGAGACGGAGAAGCGGTCTAACTGGTTTGACCCTGGCCGGTTTTGGAGCGGCGATGATCTTCCGCTGGTCGCACCGTATCGCCTGGGCTCCGAAATCGCTGTCGTTGCAGGCTGACCGTCCACGCGGCGATCGCGAAGCATACGGCCGCATAAACCTCGCCTTCGGTTGGTGTTCCGTCTGAGGTGATCCACAGCGCCGCGAGGACGATCAAGTACATCGGGCCGAAGATGCGGACAAATCCGTTAGGCAACACTGGTTTCTGTCGCGACTGACGGACCAGGATCGGCAGTGCGATGACCGCTATCGCGGCCAGCTCCACCGAGAAGACCACCGCTTGCACACCGGCGTGCGGATGGCGGACACCGAACACTGATGTGGGCAAGCTGCAGACTGCGATGCCGACGGGTACCAACACACCCGCTGATACCGTCCGCCACACCACGTTCCACCCGGTGCCGGTGCCGACCAGACGCAAAACCAGGACGGTGACGACGATCGGGCCGAGGGTGGCGAAGATGAACATGCTTGTCATCGGGACCGATGCGAGCATCGGGTGGTTGATCGGATCGGCGTCGTTCCACGCCCACCAACGCAGTTGTGGCCCGAGTTGATCGAACACTTCGTAGAAGCAGTGGTGCACGAAGCCGACACAGACCGCGCCGACGACGACGCCCCGATCACGGAACACCCCGAGACTGCGGACCACCTCGTACGCGAGAGTGACGACCGCGGGATACAGCGCGACGATGTACAGCGGCAGCCTGTCGAAGAGGAACTGCACAGTAAAGACGTTGTGCGCGAACACTGTTCCAATTTGGTCCTGGATGCCGAAGGCATTCGGAAAATACAGCGGGATCTCGATGACGAACAGATAGACGACGGTCGCGAACCAGAGCGCGATGTTGGTCGGGTCGCCATCGCGGTGTAGCCGACGAACGGCGTGCACGAGCGCCATGACCGCGCCGGCAACCATCATCAACTCCAGGACGGGCAAGGTCCAGTTGGTCAGCGCCCCTGGGTTGCGCAGGTGGATGATGGCCGGCGCGTGATCACAGGTGAAGTCACCGAGCGTGCGGGCGATGGCGTCGAACTCCGCGGTGCACTGCTGAGTCATCAGGATGCGACTCGGCCGGTGTACCAGCGTGTCACGTCACCGCCGGAGTTCCACCGCTCGAACCAGCGGTCGGCGAACGCGGGTAGAGGCTGACGGTCCGGGTTGTGATGCGGCGTTTGGCTCAACAGGATTCGGCACACCGCAGTCAGGATCTGCGTGCGCGGCACGGACGAGAAAGCCTTCGGTGTCGTCGGGCGTTGACGAGCGAGTCGCTCGCGCAACGCTTCCCGCAGACCGAAGGTGGGCAGCAGCGTACGGGCATCGACTTTGCGATCCGCCTCGGGCACATGCGCATTGACGCCGTCGGCGATGATGCGAGTCACCTCGATCAGATGGCGAAAGACTTTCGGCAAGGCCCGGATTCGATACCAGCTGTCACCCACTGCCGCGTCGTAGATCACCAGGGCCGAACTGCGGTGCTCGACTTCTTCGACGAAGTGCCACATCAGCAACGACGCCACCCGATCGTCGCCGGGCCAAAACAGCGTGTCCTCGTTGTCGAGTATCAGCTTGAAGCTCGGCGTGAATGTCGCTTCCAGGTCGGCGATGTAGGCCAGCCGGAACTTCAGCGGCGTCGTCGCGGTGACGTCGTCGAAGCTGGCCATCGCCGCGTCGAAGGTGTGCTGCAGGCCGGGATACCGCTTGATCAGCGCTGCGACATGCTTGCGGTGGGTGCTGGAATGCTGCGCCTCCTGCCGCAGGAACGCCATCGCCTCCGCCGCCACCGCCGGGTCGCTGATCAGCGGCTTGGCCTCCTGCACCGCAGCCACGATCATCTGCTCGAAGCAGATTGCGATCATCGATGTCGCATTCATGAAGAAGGAGAACTGCGGATTCGCCGGGTTCCACTCCCAGGGAACGTCGTCGGTGAAGTCGAACTTCGGCCGGCGGACCTCAAGGTCGGTCATCAGACCTCCGAGACTTGATTACACACAATACCCATGCATGTGTCATGCGTGTATTCTTGGCGCAGTCGAACGGAAGAGTCAAGGCTGATGGGACGCAAGGGCTGGGCGGGCTCACCGCCGACGGATGACGCCGAGGCGCGCAAGCGGATCGTCGACGCGACCCTGCGGCTGGTGGATCGGCGCGGTGCAGCGCAAACCACGGTGTCCGACATCGCCGACGCGCTGGGCATCACCCGCCGGACCGTCTACCGCTACTTCGCCGGAACCGAGGAGCTGTTCACCGCGGTCGCCGATGTGGCACTCGGAAGCTTTGTCGCGCAGATCGACCAGCTGGTCGCCGACATGGACGTCACCAGTCAGCTGGTCGAAGTCGTCGCCTACATCATCGAGCGGCTACCGCACGAACCCCAGCTGGTGTTGCTGCTCGCCAACGACCGATCCAACATGTTCAGCCGCGCGATGCTGAACCCCGACGTGATCAGCCGCTGCCGAACAATCCTTCACCACGCTCAGATCGACTGGGACCAACTCGGATTCGACGACCAGACGATCGACGAGCTCGTCGAGTTTCTGCTGCGCAACATTCAGTCGATGGTGGTCGCGCCGCCGGATCCGCCCCGGTCCACGGCCGAACTCCGTGCCTATCTGCACCGCTGGATCGGCCCGGCGCTGGTCGCGAAAAATCTGTAGCGGCCGCTAACGCAGAACAGTTCCGCCGTCGATGTTGATGATCTGGCCGTTGATCCACGCACCTTCCTCCGACAGCAGGAAGGCCACCAACGACGCGACGTCGTCGGGATCACCGACCCGCGTCCCTCGAATACGCCGCAACGCGGAGGCCTCTAGTTCCAGCCACTGCGGGATCGAGCGGATGACCTCAGTCGCCGTAAAGCCTGGCGCCACAGCGTTACAACGAATACCTTCCTTGCCCCAGCGCGACGCGACGTGGCGGGTGAGCGCACCAATGCCCGCCTTGGCGGTGGCGTAGGCGGGTCGAGTGGGCTCACCTTGAAAAGCGGCGGCCGAGGACATGTTGACGATCGACCCGCCGCCGCGGTCCAGGAGTCGTGGAATCGCATGCTTCATCGCGGCCACGTAGCCCCGAAGATTGACCGTCATCACGCGGTCCCACACCTCGAGGTCGATATCGACCACGTCGGAATCGGCAGGCAAAGTGCTCATGTCGGCACCGACGTTGAACAGCGCGTCGATACCGCCGTAGGTTGCCTCGGCCGCACGCATCAGATTGCTGACCGATTCGGGGTCGGCGAGGTCGCAGCCCACCGCTGTCGCGATGCCGCCGGCCCCGGTGATGCGTTGCGCGGTCTGCTGCGCGGCCGCTTCGGCGATGTCGCCGATGATGACGCGGCTGCCTTCCACGCCGAGACGCGTCGCGGTAGCCGCTCCCAGGCCGGTCGCTCCCCCGACAACGACCACGACTTTGTCGGCTAAACCGCGCAAAGACATGACGCTCCTTCGGAACTCAGATCGTCAGCCAGATGCCGTCGTTCCAGAATCCCCACGCGCGGGCCGTTTGGTTCCACATCACGTTGGCTCCAGGCGCCCACGACGGCGGGGGTGGCGCCGGCGGTGCCCACGGCGGCGGCGGTCCCCAGTGCCCCGCGCTGAACGGAGCCGGCCCGCCCGCGCGTTGCCAGTCGTGGCACTGATTCCAGTTCCAGTCCAACACCGGGGCCCAACTCGAATCCCACGGCTGGCCGGGACACCAGTGGTAGGTGGGGCCCGGGGCCGCCTGAGCTACGCCAGTGGCAAACCACAGCGCGAAGCCGACCGTCAGGATGCTCGCCCTTCGCGCCATGTCCATGAGTGTGCCGCAGCCGCCGGGTCGGCACGCCCTAAACCGCCCGTCGCGCAGGAGCAGGCACCCAGGTCTCCAGCGTCCGGCGGCCGATCAACTGGCAACCATGGGTGTAGGCCAACCGCTTGGCCGCCTGGGTGAACTCCTGATTGCTGACGACAATGCTTTTGGTGCAGTCGTGGTGGCGTGCACCGGAGACCACCTGCTGAACAGCCGCGACGCCGACCGTGTTGCCGTGACGCTTGCACTGGACCGCCACCGTCTTGCCGTCTTTCACGGCGATCAGGTCGACGCCGTAGTCACCGGTCGCCGAGGTGAAGTCGACCTGCCAGCCGGCCCGCCGCAACCGGGCGGCGACGTAGTCCTCGAACTCGACCCCGGTCATGACGTCGATCGACGCCATGTTCGCGACTGGGCGCCGGATCGCCTCTGCCGTCAACACCAAGGCCAGCACGCCGCCGACGACGGCGCCGGCCACACCCGTCCAGACGCTGTGGCCGAGCAAGCCCGCCAGGAGACCGAAGTAGACCGGGAGGAACAGGTAGGTGATCTTCACGATGCGCCGATGATAAAGACGCGCACCGACAATCGGCGACTATCGAGGCCGACGGGCCATCACGCGTTGCAACTGCCCGTAGGAGTCGATCGGGCTGTGCAACGAGAGTCCGCCGTCGGCGAAGACGGTCTGCCCTGTGACCCAGGACAATTCGAGCACCGCGACGACCGCCTCGGCAACGTCGTCTGCCTCGCCCAGGCGGCCGAGCGGGGTGCGTTCGGCCAGCCCCTCGACCCATCCGGGCAGCTGCTCGGGGTTGGCCAGCATGGGTGTGCGTGTCACCCCGGGGCCGACGGCGTTGACGCGGATGCCGTGCGCACCCCACTCCTGCGCCGCGACCCGCACGAGCATGTCGATGCCCGCCTTGGACACGCAATAAGCACCCATGTCCCGGTCGGCCAGCGTCCCGCTGATGCTGGACACCGCAACAATCGAGCCGCCGGTGCCCTGATTGACCATCGCCTGCGCGACGGCACGCATCGTCAGCCATGTCCCGGTCAGGTTGATGTTGATGACGCGCTGCCAGTCGGCGGGTTCCTGATCGAGCAGCAGACCCGACGCGCCGATTCCCGCGCATGCCACTAGCCGGTCCGGGACTTCGTGGTTGACGATTGTTCGGCCGATCGCAGCAGATACCGACTCGGGATCGCTTATGTCGCAGTCGATGTCGCCGCCGTCGATGTCCCAGACGACCACGTTGTCACCGCCCGCGCGCAGCCGCTCGGCGACCGCGAGCCCGATGCCGGAAGCGCCACCGGTGACGACGGCGGTCATCGTGGCGGGCCGATCAGTTCGACGCGGACCCCGTCGGGCGCGTTGAGCACGGCCATGTCCACCCGCTTCCCGCCGGGGGCGGGCATGTCGATGCGCCGCACCCCGTCGTCGAAACCCAAGCCCGCCAACGTAGCCAGTGTCGCGTCGACGTCGCGTTGCAGCGAGAGCAGGAAGAATCCGAACGCCGGGCCGATCGGTTGCGCAGGCGCGGCGTGACTTCCCTCCAGCATGACGAGTTCGACGATGCCCGTTTCCGGATTGGCGGGATCTCCCAGGAAGATCGACCGCAGTCGGTCGGTGTCCGCGCCGAACAGCGTCTTCCAATCGCCGGTGAAGACGTGGTCGAACAACTCGGTGAAGCCGAGTCCGTCGCGCCAGAACCGTATCGACGCGTCGACGTCGGCGGTGATTATCGCCGCGTGGTGGATTCCCTGCATGCGATCATCCCTTCCGGTCGAATTCGTCGAGTTTCACCTTGGCCAACATTTCCACGAACCTGGTTCCGCTGTAGGGAAATTGGGTGACAACCTTGCCGTTGGGGTGCCGGTAGTAGCTGTTGCAGTTCGCCAGCCACACGGTGCCCTGCATCGCCCGCTGAATCTCGGCGTTGTAGCTGTCGTGGACGTCGCGCCTGACGTCCACGGCGCGCACGCCCTCGGCCGCCATGTCGTCGAGCATCCGACGGACGAATTCGGCCTGCGCTTCGAGGATGTAGATGATGGACGTCACCCCGTTGGTGTTGGGTCCGTACAGCGTGAACAGATTCGGGTAGCCGGGGACGACGGTGCCCAGATACGCCTCGGCGCCCTCGCGCCACTCGTCGCGCAGTCGGCGGCCATCGGTGCCGTAGACGTCGAGGCTGAGCAGGTAGTCGGCAGCGTGAAAGCCGGTGCCGTAGATGACGGTGTCGAATTCGTGCTCGACTCCATCTGCGGTGCGCAGGCCGCGCTCGGTGAACTCGACGATCGGTGTCGTCTCCAGGCTGACGTTGGGCTGTGCGAACGTCGGGAACCATGCCCGCGACTGCAGCGGCCGCTTGCATCCGACGGGATACGACGGGGTGAGCTTGGCCCGTAGATCCGGGTCGTCGACCTTGCGGGCCAGGTACTCGCGGGCCATCTCGGTGAGCCCCTGCGTCATCTCCGAATCGGCGCCGAAGTTGGCGGACTCGTAGGCCACGAAGGCCTCATTGCGAACTTTGCGGGCCTCGTCGGGGTCACTCTCGAAGAGCGCGTGCTGCTCAGGTGTGAACGGTTCGTCGTAGCGGGGGCTGACCCAGATGGGCGTGCGCTGGAACACCGTCAGGTGTGCGGCGTCGGCGGCGACCTCAGGCACGTACTGGACTGCGCTGGCTCCGGTACCGATCGACGCGACGCGCTCTCCAGCAGTCGATATCGAGTGGTCCCACGATGACGAGTGAAATGTGCGGCCCTGAAATCGATCCGCTCCGGGGATGTTCGGAATGTTGGGGACATCAAGCATGCCGACCGCGGTCACGACGGCATCGAAGTCGTCGGTCGCACCGTCGGCCGTGGTGACCGACCACCGTTGTGTGTCGTCGGCCCAACGCAATTCGGTGATGCGCGCGTTGCCGACGAGGTGACGGTGTAGTCCGTATTCGGCGGCCACCTTCTCCAGATACGAAAGGATCTCTGGCTGCTGGGCGAACGTCTTACTCCAGTGCGGATTCAGCGCAAACGAGAACGAGTAGAAGTGCGACGGCACGTCACAGGCCGCACCGGGATAGGTGTTGTTACGCCACGTGCCGCCGAAGCCGTCACCACGATCGAAGATGGTGAAGTCGTGGCCGGCTTCCGCAAGCTGGATGCCCATCGCGATGCCGCCGGGCCCGGCCCCGATGACGGCGACTTTCACAGGAACGAGTTCTCCGCGGTCAACCCGCGCTCGGGGAACGCGCCGAACGCGAAGGTTTCGGCGTTGCCGAGACCGGTGCCGCCGCCGACGGGATCCTCCACTCGGACAAGCAGATCGCGAAGCTGATGCAGTTCACGGGCAGTCTCGGGTTTATCGGCAGCGGTGACATGGCCGCCTTCCACCCTCTGCTCGCCGACCCACTGGCCGTAGACCCAGTCGTTCCAGCCGTAATAGCCTGCCGTGCCCAGATGGAAGCCCGTCGGGCCGGCGGCGGTGACGGTCAACGGCCGCTTCGTTCCGTCGGCGTCGATCAGCGTGATCGTGCCGTGCGTGAAGCGGCGGTTGTCATCCTGGAAGTGCATGTCCTGCTCCACCGACACGAACCGGTGCGACGTGCCGTCATCGTTCTGTTGTTCTGCCTGGCAACGGATCTCGAGGAAGCCGTCGCCACGTTCCTCCTGGTACATCACGAACAGCGAATAGCTCGACCCGTCCGGGCGCGTCATGGTCATCGGCAGCCAGGTCATGAACATTTGTTTGATCTTCCGGCCGCCGCGCGGCAGCCCCGGAATCGGTTTGCCCACGCCGGGTCGAAGACCCCAGGAATGGTCCCGGATCGAAATCCACTTCTCCGCGTCGATCTCGGTCCGGGTTCCCTCGACGTCGACCCAGCCCGTCGCGACACCAATCTGGTGATAACGCAGCACATTATGCGTCACCCGATAGCCGTCTGGACTGCGGTCGGGCCACGGGTCTTCGAGCGCGGGAGTGAAGCTGCTGCGCAACTCGACGTCGAACGCGATCGGCGCATGCTCCGAGGCGTCCAGGCTGATCCGGATCGCGCGCAGCGGTTCGATGACCCGGTAGTGGATCGGCCCTACGTCGGTGCCGGCCGGATCGGACGACAGCCGCCGCCCACCGCGCACGGTCCACTGTTCGGTGCCGCGGCACACGCCGGCAGCACCATCGAAGACGCCGCGATTGGTGTATTTGCCGACACCGAGAACGACTTGCAGCGAGTTGTCGCGGGCGTGCGCGATCGTCCAGATCTTCTCCGTCCACGACGGATCCGACTGGCTCACGGACGCGAACGTATCGACGATCTGGTGGGTGAGTAGTTCATCCTCCGGCACCAGCGCGCCGTAATTCGTTGACAGCACAGCGATCAGCTTCCTCCGGAAAATCTCGTCATATCGGTACCGCTGTCGTACTCCTGCATCCAGGTGTCCGCCCAGCCGGGCAGCGGTTGGTCGGCGGGATCATGGTATGGCGTCTGCGAAAGCCACAGCCGCCAAATCATCGTGATCAATTGGCCGGTCGGCACCGCGTGGAACAGCGTGGGCGGGCCATGACGGCGCGCCCGGCGACGGCGCCCGCCCGGCGTCCGGTACTTGAACTCGTCGTAGAGCAGGTTCGACAGCACCTCGCGCGCTGAGGCGCCCCGATCTTCGAACGGGACGACCTCGTCGATTGTCGCGGCGACCTTCTCGGCCATCTCTCCGACATGACGGAAGGTGCGGCGGATCTGCTTGACGCGATACCACGGGTCACGGTTGATGTGCTTGCACACGACGAGCCCTGAGCTACGGTGCTCGATCTCCTCGACGAAGTGCCACATCATCAGCGAGCCAACGCGCTGATCTCCCCCGCCGAACAGTGAATCCCGATTGTCCAGAATCACTTTGAACAATGGGGTGAACGTGGCCTCGAGATTGGCAATGTAGGCGACGTGGAACTGGATCGGCTGTTCTTCGATCAGCCGGTCGTAGGCATCGCAGGCGTCCTGGTAGCAGCGTTCGAGTTCGGGATAGCGCGCGACGAGCGCGAGCATGTGCTTGCGGTGAGCGGAGGCGTGCTGGGCTTCCTGCCTCAGGAAGGCATCCGCCTCGGCAGCGACTGCAGGATCTTTGCCGAGCGTGTCGGCCGCTTGGCGCACGACGCTGACGATGTAACGCTCGAAGGGCACCGCGATGAAGGTGAATACGTTGCAGAACAACCCGAAGTCGGGGTTGGCCGGCTGCCACATGAACGGCACCGACGAGTCGAACTCCCACGGGATCTTGCGGACCACGAGTGTCGTCATCGGTCGCCACCTCCACGTAGCGGGCTTAACATTGACACGCCTGGATGTCTCGCGCTGAGGCGTGGACACATAGCCACCGGACCGTCGCCAGTGTGACATTTGATCTACCAAATGTAAAGTGGGTGATTGTGCCGAACCATCCGTCCCTCGACGCCGAACAATCGACGCGCCGCCGGATTCTTGCCGCCACGTTCGTCGTGTTGGCTCGAGACGGGCGACGCAAGCTGCAACTGTCCGACGTCGCCGCCGAAGCCAAGGTGTCCCGCCCGACGCTGTACCGGTACTTCGGCTCCAAGGACGGTCTGCTGGAGGCGTTCGGTCTCTACGAGCAGGACAACTTCGACTCGGGGATCGCGGCGGCGATGGCCGGACTCAGCGGCCCCGACCGGCTGGACGCCGCGTTGCGTTTCATCGTCGCGTTCCAGAGCGACTACTCGCTCGGCTCACTCGCCGACATCGAGCCCGAACATGTCATTTATCAGATGAAGCGGGTGCTGCCGATCATGCACGAGCGGATCGCGCGGATCATCCCCGGCGACGACAGCGAGATCGCCGCCGCTGCGGTGGTGCGGATAGCTGTGTGCCACTACATGATTGCCGGTGACAGCTCCGACCAGTTCCTCGCCGAGTTACGCCACGCCGCAGGCCTTGACGCGTCTCGGCGCCGGCTGCGCCGGGCGGCCGCCGGCTAACCGGCCAGCCAGTCGGTGATCTTCCCAGCGATCAGGTCTGGCTGTTCTAAGTGCAGGAAATGACCGACACCGTCGATGATTTCGAAGACGGAACCCTCAGCGGGTAGATGGGTGTCGACGTCGGCGAGGATGTCGGCGCCGAGCGCCCCATCGGTCGCGCCATGCAGGTACAGCGTCGGCACCGGTGGTGGCTGCATGCCCGCCGCCGCTTCGGCTTCTGCGTCGGGGTCGGCGAATTCCGGGCTCGGGTTGAACGATGCGCGGTAGGGCCCGATGACATCGGTGATGTTGTCCGCGTTGACATGTCGACGTAGCTCAGCGACATCCTCGGTCGAGTCGTAACCCGGCGACCAATCCGCCCACAGCGATTCGAAGAAGCCCTGACCCGTGACGATGCCCTCTGCCAGGCCGACCTGCTGAATCAACCAGATGTAGAACGATCGCTTGAGTTGGGCGTAACTGAAGATGCCGGCGACCAGCGCGGCGGTCGGCGGCACGGCGAGCGCGACGAATCGGCCGAATGCTTCCGGGTCGAACGCCACGGTCGCATAGCCGGCGATCGCACCCCAGTCGTGCCCGACCAAGACCGCGCGTTCGTCGCCCTGATACTCGCGACGGACGTCGAGAACGGCCCGCGCATAGGTGCCGACGCTGACCGCCTTGCCGACGGGCGTGGCATAGCCAGGCAGCCAGGGCGCGACGACCCGGTATCCACGGCGCGCAAGTTCGGGACCGAGGTGCCGCCAGGTGTAGGGCGTGTCGGGGAAGCCGTGAACCAGAACAGCGAGTGGAAGCGAAGTGTCGTCGATGTCTCCGAAGGTGCGCGGGCCCGATTCAGTCACCACGGAATCGTATTACATGCATGCAGTTAAACGTAACCACTGATTGCTTTACATCAGACGTACGATATGTAACTCTTGTCGGCGTGGCAGGAATCGCAATGACGCAACGCGATCTGGCGGGCACTCGGACGCGGCTTCAGTCATGGTTCGAGCATCGGTTCGCGGGCCACGCGGTGGTGTCGGATTTGCGTGCAGCCAACAAGGCTGCGGGCTGGTCGAGCGAAAGCCTGATCTTCACCGCCGATGTCGGCGGCACGAACGACGAATACGTCATCCGGATTCCGCCCGCCGGCGGCGGCATCTTTCCGGACTACGACCTCGGCATGCAGACCCGGACGCAGGAGTTCTTGCGTGAATACGGAATCCCGACTCCGTCGCCCATCTGGTACGAACCCGACAGTGAATGGATCGGCTCGAAATTCCTCGTGATGCCGCGGATCGTCGGCCATACCCCGTCGGACACCTCGTATGTGACGCGCGGCTGGCTGCACGATGCGGGTCCCGCTGTGCAGCGACGCGCGCAGGACTCGTTCCTCGAGACGCTCGCAACGCTGCACCGCATCCCGATCGATGAGGCGTCCTGGTTGACACGACCCTCCGGCACCGGCGTCATCGCCGAACTCACGTGGTGGCACGAGTACGCGGAATGGGGATCCGACAAGGTTCCCGACATCATGTCGGAGGCGTTCGACTGGTTGACCCGCCACATGCCCATACAGACAACCGAATTGAGCATCTGCTGGAACGACGCGCGGCTGTCCAACGCGATCTTCGACGACGCGGGACAGATCGTCGGAGCCTTGGACTGGGAGCAGGCGTGCGTGTGCCCGGCAGAGACCGACTTCGCCTGGTGGCTCGCCACCCGCCGGCAGACGTTGGAGGTCAACGGCATCGACCTGGACCCGGAACTGCCCGGGTTCGACAGCCGGGAGCAGGTGATCCGCCGTTACGAGGAGATGATCGGCCGACCGCTCGTCGACCTGCACTGGTACGAGATTTTCGCCATGGTCCGGATGGGCTGTTGCATCCTGCGCACGCAGGAACTCCTGCGCAGCATCGGTCAGGGCGATCACTTCCTCACGCGAGCGCCGATCCTGCCGGCCTGGACGGTCGCCTCCATTCGCGGCTAGTCGCCGCCGACAGCCGTCGTCATCAACTGGATGCGCGCATGGTTACATGACCTCGCCACATCTACATTCAGGAGCCACCCATGGGCGATGCCGATGCCGCAGCAATCAGAGCGGAGCGAGGTGACTGGATCGGCGATCACCTCGAGACCTACCTGACCTCCGGTGGCACCCGCGGCCACATCATGGACCTCAGTGAGATCGGGGGCCGCGCGCTGACCACGCACTGCTTGATCAAGTGTGTGGGACGCAAGTCGGCGAAGGTCTATGTGAAGCCGTTGATCTACGGCAACGTCGGAGGCGAGATCGTGATCGTCGCATCGAAGGGCGGTGCCGACACGAATCCGGGGTGGTACTTGAACATCCTGGGAAGCAACACTATTGGCGTGCAGATCGCGACCCAGGCATTCGAGGCCACCTGGCGGGAACCCGAAGCCGAAGAACGGCATGAGGTGTGGTCGTACATGGCCCACCTCTACCCGCCGTACCTCACGTATCAGCAGTCGACCAGCCGTCAGATCCCGCTGGTGATGTTGGCGACCGGCCGGTCGATCGATGTCTTCTCTGCCGAGGATTCGCAGTAGCTCAGGACGCGCACGGCGTGAGCGTTGGTGCCGTCCAGCTGCCATCGAGAATCTCCGGGCGAGGGCGGTAGAAGCGGATCAGGTAGTTCCACCCCCGCGGCGACCTGAATGTCGGAGAACATCCGATGCGTCTCCGCGCGGGCAAAGTTGTCCACATTTACCAGAACTGACATGGTCCAACTCCTCGCGTCTGCGGTTAAACCTAGACGTCGGACCGGAATTCCACACCCGAAGCTCAGGACCCCATTTGCTCGAACATCTGCGCCGGATCACCGCCGAGTTGCCGGGCGATGTCGCCCGTATCCCAGTACTCGCGCCAGCAGGTGATCGCGCCGTCGCGGACGTCGAAGATCGCCGTCACGTGGAACGAGACTCTCTTGCCTGCAATCACGTTCACGTCGAGCCGCTCCACCACGACCGTCTCGTCGTTGGAGACCACCGTGCGAATCTCGCTGCCGTCGACCATGCCGGATGCCAGCTGGTTGTGTTTCTCCAGCTCGGCACGCGCCGCATCGCGTCCGCGGATGATCGGTGCTAGCGGCACGTTGAGCTGCCATACGAAGTCTTCGGCCATCAAGGCAGTCATGGCGTCCACATCCATGTGCTCGCCATACGCCGCGTGCACGAAGTCGAGAACGATCCGTTCAATTCCCTGTGCCATCGATCTACTCCCCTGATCAGCTCGATCACCAAGCTAGACCGACGTCGGGGGTACCGGGGCGCTTAGACGGTCCGCTTAACCGGCGCTCGCCCGATCATTCACTAGCAGCCGCAGCGTCGTCGCCGCGGCGTCGTCGCCCACCATGTTTCCGGTTGAGCCGCCGCCGTACTTGTCGCGGTAAGCATCGTCCACGCTGCCACGAAGTCCCGACGGGCCGACACCGACGTCCTCGACGCGCACCTCGACCTCGACGCCCGGGACGCGGACGCGTGCGCACCCGGTACTGACGGCGCGGCCGAACCAGCCGGTATCTCGGCGGTACCACGTGCGGACATAGACGGCGTCGGCGACATGCACCGCCCAGATCGGCGTCCAGCGCCCGAGCGTCCCGTCCGCGCGGCGCACCGCAATCTCAAGTTCGCGGGCCGCATCGATGTGAGCGAGCTGCTCTGGAGTCCAGCACACAATTCCGGAGCGTCTACAGGGTCCTGGTTCGCGAGGTGACCAGTTTGTAGATCACCAACAGCACCACGGCTCCGACCAGCGCCCCCAGGAATGCATGCTTGATCGGCGGGTGAACATCGAACTGATGTGGTGGGAACACAACGCTGCCTAGCGTGCCGCCGACATAGGCGCCGACGATGCCGAGCACTGCTGTTGCGATCCATCCCATCGGCTGTCTGCCAGGCACGAGAGCTCGTGCGATCAGGCCGACGACGAGACCAAGAACGATCATCCAAATGATGTGCAGGACCACGATGAGTCTCCTTCAGATAGCGGCTCGTGCGGGTCCCCCCGTACCGCCACGGATGGCGGCAGTCTCGGATACCGCCTCAGCGAAATTCCAAACCTGACGCTGGGCTTGCCCGCTCTCGCGGCCAATTTGGCTGGCTAGACGTTGAAGCGGAACTCGACGACGTCGCCGTCGGCCTCCCACTCACTCCGCCCGGCTATCCAGCCCGGTAGCTGCATGAGGTAGTAGGGGCTCGTACCAGTGTGCCAACCCACAAAGCCGACCAAGAGGCGCCAAGACCGCGACTGCGAACTGAGCAGGCTTCGACGCCAGAGCAATTATTGAGTCGAAATCCGAAACAAAGACGGCACGCTTCAACGGGTTCTTGCTTGCCATGGCGGGCGGTAACACGGTGAAGAACGGTTCAATGTCAAGCGGAGGGTCATAGCTCTCTCTGACAGTGACCGGATCCGGTCCCTCATTCCACTGAGCGTGAACACCCTCTACGCCAGTCGTCGCTCGATCTCCCCGGTTCAACGCCAGGGGGTCTCCCCCGCTGACCCTGACATGAAGCGTCCCGGACAAAACTTCAAACGTCTGCGATGTAGCCGGGTGATAGTGCTCGGCCACCTTGCAGTTGGGCTGGAGCATGTACTCCAACTGCATCACACGACCGCGCGAATCATTCCACCTGTCGTCGAATACGAACCGTTCTCCTGTTTGCGAAACCTGCACAGTTCTGCGCGCCATTCCGAAACCCTCTTGTCGGCCCCTGGCACCCAGGTTAGAAGCCTCGGCCTCGCAAGCGGAAGCTATTAGCGCGAAAGTGCCGTCGCCCCTGCCGCCGTGACCACTGAACCGGTGCGCGGCTGAGACTGCGGCAGAATCGGTGGGGGGTTGTTTGCCTTGCGGCGCTAACCCTTCGACGTAGACATTGATCCGAACCGGAACTCGACGACGTCGCTGATAAGCGTCAGTGCCGCGTTCCCAGTTATTCGCCGCCGAATAGAGCAGGGGAACCCGCACACGATCGAGCAGATGCACCACATCCCGGTCGATGGGCGGTCACTTCGACTGCTTGACCTGAGCCAGGTAGTCGCGCGGCCACGGCTACCCACACCGGCAAGGACCCACGGGCCCAATGTATTCGGATGGCTCCACGAGGTTCCGGTCCGTTCAACGGACCGCACGCTTGCCTGCCCGCACCGATTGGTGTGCGTTAGATCTGCTGGGCGGTCCCGTCCAACAGTCTTGTTCTCACGCGAGAAGCGAGAAGGTGTTATGGACCCGTTCAAAGAGTTCACGCACGGCGGCACGCTTGACGTCGCCGAGATTTTGTTCAACACGCGGTTCAACTACATGTTTCCATTGCAGGCTGCTAACCCGGAATGTGTGCTGCCGCCGGGAGCGAGCACTCAAGGCGCACTCTTGTCACTCGGAACAGCGATGGCGAGCGATACCCTAACGATGTCGCTCGACTCGACCATTCCCGCCGTCTTCACCTACCTCGGTCAGTTCATCGATCACAACATCACGGCACAAACTGACCGGGAGATCGGCGTAAGCCGAATTGCCACCCCGGACGGCAATGTGATGGACATCACTCCGTTGCCTTCGAGCGAAGTAGTCCAGAAGCTAGTCAACGGCCGTCGTCCGAAGCTGGATCTCAGCCAACTCTACGGCGACGGTCCAAGGCTCGGCACCAATGCGAGCCCAACCGAAGCGGACGAACTCTTTGATCCCGCAACTCTGAGTTTCAATGTCGTCCCCGATCCGCCCGGTTTCGACGTACCGCGCCAGGATGACGGAACGGCGATCATCGCCGATATGCGCAACAACGAGAACCTCAACGTCAGTCAATTGCACTGTGCGTTCTTGTTGTTCCACAATGCGGTCGCAGCAAAACTGCCCGGCGGGCTATCGGCGGACCAGCGCTATATCCGGGCGCGCCAGCTCGTCCGTTGGGCATACCAGTACATCGTGCTTAACGATTACCTGCCCACCGTCTGTGACCCGGCGGTCGTCAGCGACGTGACCGCGAACGGTCTGCGCTACTACGCGCCCGACAACGATCTGCTCTTTATGCCGCTCGAGTTTTCGGTCGCCGCGTTCCGCTTCGGGCACTCCATGATCCGCCCGCAGTACCAGCTCAACGCAGCGACACCGCCGCTCAGCTTGATGCAGCTCCTTAACGTCGGAGGGTTGCTCGACGGCGGCGTTCCACCGAAAGTCGCCGGAGCCAATATCATCGCCTGGCACAACTTCGCCCAGATCGGCAGTCAACCGGCTCCGCAGATGGCGCGCAAGATCGATCCACTGATCTCGGCCGGCCTCGCAAACCTCCCGGTTTTCCTGCAGGGCTCGAAGATTCTGGTGGGCGATCTGTTGCAGCACCTGGCGCGGCGGAATCTGCTGCGCGGCTTCTTGCTTTCGATTCCCACGGGCCAGGCTGTCGCCGACGCGATGCAGACGGAGCCGCTAACGCCTGCCGACCTGCAGGGAGCGTCTGAAGGATCTATCCAGGACGCGGTCATCGGCGGCGGTTTCGACACCGCGACCCCGCTTTGGTACTACATCCTGCGCGAGGCAGACGTGCAGCAGGGCGGCGACCGTCTCGGTTCGGTCGGCAGCCGCATCGTTGCCGAGACATTGACCGCGCTGGTTCGCCGGGACAACGCAAGTTACATCAACAATTCGCAGGATCCGGCCGTCAAACCAAACGGCATCAACGTTGGTGGCGCAAAGATCATCGCCACGATTGCCGATCTGCTCAAGTTCTCGGGCGTCCCGCTGTAGGCAGACGCGACCACTCTTACTGCGGCATATGGAGTCTGCGAACATCGCTGCATGGCGCAACGGCCGAACTCGTCGACGCGTCGGAATTTCCGGCCAGACTGGCGCAGTCGATGACGTTTCGAGCGCCTGCGGGCTGGGCGGTGATTCGAAATCTCAGGCTGGCCACTGGCTAGACGTTGAAGCGGAACTCGACCACGTCGCCGTCGGCCACACGGTCGGGTGGCCCCTGAGTTCTACGACTTCGCTTGGTGAGGAATGCCTGTCAGCATGATCTCCGTCATTCGCCGAGGCACTTCAACCAACGCGGGGAACGCGGCCATGCGCTTGGGGACCCGTACGTGCCGTCTGCCCTTCCGCACCGCCTTGACGACCTCCTCGGCAACCATGTCGGGGCTGACCTTTACCCCGAGCCGCAATCGGTAACTCCGCTCGAAGGACCTCGCCGTCGGCTCGTAATCCTCGGTGTGCGTGAGCATGTCGGTGAGTACCGGTCCGAGTTCCACGAGAGTCGTACCGATCGGCAACCCGCGGAAATCGGCGCGCAACCCAGCCGTGAAATGGGACAGCGCTGCCTTCGACGCCGAGTACGTCACGAGGCCAGGTATGACCATGCAGTCCGCCCCTGAAGAGACGTTGACGATGTGGCCACCACCGCGCTCAAGCATCCGGGGAATGACTTGCCGGCATAACTCGGCCGGGGCCAAGTAATTGACTTCGGTGACGCGACGCAGTTCATCGGGAGGCGCCTCACAGAAGCCACCAGCGAAGCCGAGGCCGGCGTTATTCACCAGGACATCAATCGGTCCGGCTTCGTCCTCGACTCTCTGGATCAGGGTCGCCACCTCGGTCGCGTCCGAGAGGTCAGCAGGATGGGCAGTGCCGCCAAGCTCCGCCGCGAGCGACAGCAGGGCGTCTCGGGTCCGAGCGACGAGAGCCACGGTGGCCCCGGCATCGGCAAAGCGGCGGGCGAGGACCTCGCCGATTCCCCGCGATGCCCCCGTGATCAGTACTCGTTTGCCCTGCAGTTGCATTTTCCGAGCGTACGCAGAGCCTGCGGGCTGGGCTGTGATTCGGAAATTCTCAGGACCGCCGGTCGAGCAACGGGTAGCGGGTGGGCGTCGACGGGACGTTAGTGCTTGCTTGTAGACGTTGATCCGAACCGGAACTCGACGACGTCACCATCGGTGCCATCCCCATGAGGCCAGCGAGGCAATCGCGAAGCTGCGCGATTTGTCCGCGCCGACTCTGCCATCGCTGCATGCTATGACGGACCCGACCGTTCATCCCGAGGAGTGCTGTGCGCCGGAAAGTCGACATCGTGCTCGCGATCCTTTTCGTCGTGTTGTTCATCGGATGGCTCGGATCGGACGGCGGCGCGACGTTCGGGCTCATCGACAGGTCAACCGGCTGGTATGCGAACGAGGTTGACCCGATATTCCGCAGCCCGCCCTCGTGGTTGGTCACCTCCGGCTGGTTTGGCTTCGCGTTTGGGCCGCTCTACGCCCTATCCGCATACGGACTCTTCCGAAGGTCAACCTGGGTAACCTATGTCCTTCTGCCGCTTGCTGGGATGGCAGTCGTCGCGAACGGCATCTACCTGGTCGAGGACTTAGGGGGCGATGTACCGCCAACAAACCTGGCCTGGTTTTACATCTTCAACATGCCCTACACGTTGGTCCCCATACTTGCCGCAATCTGGGTCGTTGTGCAGCAGGTGCGAACTAACGGATCAACTCCGAGAAGCGAACTCGCAGCGAAGGTGCCGCCTTCTACTGCTTCGACGTAGACGTTGATCCGAACCGGAATTCGACGACGTCGCCGTCGGCCATCACATAGTCCTTGCCCTCGATCCGGACCTTGCCCGCTGACTTCGCCGCGGCCATCGACCCGGCGGCGACCAGATCGTCGTAGGACACGATCTCGGCCTTGATGAAGCCCTTCTCGAAGTCGGTGTGGATCACGCCGGCTGCCTTCGGTGCGGTGTCGCCCTGGTGGATGGTCCAGGCTCGTGACTCTTTGGGCCCGGCGGTCAGGTACGTCTGCAGCTTGAGGGTGTGAAAACCGGCCCGCGCCAAGGCATCCAGGCCACGCTCGGTCTGACCGATCGACTCCAACAGCTCGGCGGCCGATTCCTCATCGAGCTCGATGAGCTCCGACTCGATCTTCGCGTCGAGGAACACTGAGTCGGCCGGTGCCACCATTGCACGCAACTCGGCCTTGCGTGCCTCGTCGGTCAAGACCGACTCGTCGGCGTTGAACGCATAGAGAAACGGCTTGGTGGTCATCAGGTTCAGCTCACGCAGCAGCAATGCATCGACACCGGCCGCGAAGAGCGTGGTCCCACCGTCGAGAGTCTGTTGCGCGGCGAGAGCGGCATCGAGGAGCGGCTTGCGTTCCTTGTGGTTGCGGGCTTCCTTCTCGAGCCGTGGGACGGCTTTCTCCAAGGTCTGCATGTCGGCGAGAATCAGCTCGGTCTCAATGACCTCGATGTCGGACTTGGGGTCCACCTTCCCGTCGACGTGCACCACATCGTCGTCGGCGAACACCCGCACCACCTGACAGATCGCGTCGCACTCGCGAATGTTGGCCAGGAATTTGTTGCCCAAACCAGCACCCTCGGAGGCGCCCTTCACGATTCCGGCGATGTCGACGAACGTCACCGGTGCCGGCACGATCTTCTCTGAGTCGAACATCTCCGACAACTTCGTCAGCCGCGGATCGGGCAGCGGCACAACGCCTTCGTTCGGCTCGATAGTGGCGAAGGGGTAGTTGGCTGCGACCACGTTGTTGCTGGTCAGCGCGTTGAAAAGGGTCGATTTGCCGACGTTGGGCAAACCCACAATCCCGAGGCTCAAGCTCACAGGGAGACAAGTGTAGGAGAACCGACATATGAGGCACGCCCACGTAACCCTAACGAGGTCGTTACGCGTCTTTCGGGACTGAGCCGGTACGGTCGACATGTGTCAGCACAGCAGGCGCGGTCGGCGGTAACAGCAGATCACCGCTCGGTCGTTCCGTCGGTTCCTGGTGTGCCGTGGTGGGCCGCGGTGGTGGTCGCAGTGACCGGTGTAGCCGTCGGTTTCGCGTTCGACGCCGGCTCCGGCAAGGAGCTGACCAGCGTGTTCTCCGGGCTGTACGTGGTGGGGTGCCTCGCGGCGGTGTGCGCCGTACGTCAGGTCGGCATCTTCACCGCGGTGATCCAGCCCCCGCTGATCTTGTTCGGCGCGGTGCCGGGCGCCTACTTCCTGTTCCACGGGGCCAAATTCACCGGCATCAAGGACCTGCTGATCAACTGCGGCTATCCGCTGATCGAGCGTTTCCCGCTGATGTTGTTCACCTCCGCCGCCGTGCTGCTGGTCGGTGTGGTCCGGTGGGGACTGGACCGGGTGGTCCGCCGCTCGCGCGCGACGGCAGACGATGACGCCGCCGAGGCCGACGCGGCTGAGGCCGCGAGCGGCGGCGTAGCGCTCGGATTGGTCGCCAAGCTGGCGTCGCTCTTCAACCGCGAGTCCGCCGACGACGCACCGGCCGACAAGCCCGCCCGCCCCCGCACGAGGCGCACACATGCCGTGGAGCGGTCGACCAGGGCTGCCTCGGAGCGAAGGACAGACGGGCGTCCGGCCGCAGCGCGTGCCCGGCGTCCTCGTCCCCCGCTGGACGAGACCGCCGACCCGACCCGCGATCGCGCCCGGCGCCGACGTCCGGCCCGTGAGCCAGACGGCTCCGAGCCGCCCCGTCGCGGCCGGCTGCCGCGCGATCTCGAACAGCGCGGTCGACCGCCTTGGGAAGTGCGCCGCGACACCCAGGCCAGCCGGGGCCGGCCGACGAGCCGCAGTAGCCGCTACGAACCGCGTGAGCCTGCGGCGCCCTACGAGTCCACCCCGCCGCCTGCGCCGCGACGCAGGCCAGGGGCAAATGGGACATCCCGCGTCACCGCGAGCCACCACCCGATCTCACGGGTCCGATACCGCGACAGTGAATCGCCCGACGAGCCGTTGTCACCGCGGCCGCCGCGCAAAGCCGCGGGCGACAACTGGGACTACGGGCGCTAACTAAGTCCGCGGTGGCCTGATCTCGCGCGGCAACGCGAACACCAACGTCTCGTTGGCCGTCGTCACCGACTGCACCGTGCCGTAGCCGTATTCGGCCAGCCGCTCCAGCACGCCACGCACCAGAACTTCCGGCACCGACGCACCGGACGTCACTCCGACCGTGGTGACGCCGTCCAGCCACTTCGGGTCGATGTCGTCGGCGTAGTCGACCAGGTGCGAGGCCTCCGACCCGGCGCCCAGCGCGACCTCGACCAACCGCACCGAGTTCGACGAATTGCGTGATCCGACGACGATCACCAGCTCGCACTCGGGTGCCATCGCTTTGACCGCCACCTGGCGGTTCTGCGTCGCGTAGCAGATGTCGTCGCTCGGCGGATCCTGCAGCTTCGGGAAGCGTTGCCGCAGCCGCTGCACCGTCTCCATGGTCTCGTCTACGGACAGCGTGGTCTGCGACAACCAGATCACCTTGTCCTCGTCGCGGACCGTCACACCGTCGACCGCGCCGGGCCCGTCGACCAGCTGCACGTGGTCGGGAGCTTCACCGGCGGTACCGACGACCTCCTCGTGGCCCTCATGGCCGATCAGCAAGATGTCGTAGTCGTCGCGCGCGAAGCGTTTGGCCTCGTTGTGCACCTTGGTGACCAGCGGGCAGGTTGCGTCGATGACCTTCAGCCGCCGCTCGGCGGCCGTTGTGTGCACCGTCGGCGCGACGCCGTGGGCGGAGAACACGACGATGGCACCCTCGGGAACCTCGTCGGTCTCCGCGACGAACACTGCGCCGGCCTTGGCCAGGGTCTCCACGACGTGGCGGTTGTGCACGATCTCGTGCCGGACGTAGACGGGTGCACCGTGCTTTTCCAGCGCACGCTCGACTGTCTCGACGGCGCGATCAACGCCTGCGCAGTACCCGCGCGGCTCGGCCAGCAGCACCCGCTTGCCCGTGGCCGGCTCGGTCACCGATGCGGTGGCGCCGGGGATCCCCATGTTCACGGTCGGTGGCATGCCCACCAGCGTACTTTCCGTCGACACTGGGCCGCCAACTCGCTCCGCTTGGACTTGACCGCCGGTTAAGGCAGGCTGGAATGCATGGCTACTGCACCATACGGATTCCGGCTGCTGGTGGGCGCGGCGACAATGGCCGTCGAAGAGACCATCAGGCTGCCGAAAACGATCCTGATGTACCCGATGACGCTGGCCAGCACGGCCGCGCACTTCGTGATGCGGTTCCAGCAGAACGTGGCCGAGCTGGTGATCAAGGGCGACTCCACCCTGGAGCACATCTTCCCGCCCAAGAACGAGCAGCCGGAGTGGGCGACATTCGACGAGGACCTGTCCGACGGCGAGGACTCGGACTCTTCCGACGCCTTCGGCGCCGCGGGCACCGAGCATCGCGCCGAGGGACGGTTCGCGCTCTACTCCTCCCCCGAGCCGACAGCGGGCGCGCCCGCGAAAAAGCCCGCAGGCAACCGGGGACCGTCTGCGCCCGCAGTAGTCGAGGAGCTGGACTACGAAGAGCTGACGCTGGCTCAATTGCGGGCCCGGCTGCAGTCACTCGACGTCGACGAGCTCGAAGCCCTGCTGTCCTACGAAGAGGCCACCAAAGGCCGCGCGCCGTTCCAGACGCTGCTTGCCAACAGGATCACGCGCGCGACGGCGAAGTGACCGAAAACTCTGCCGAGCACCCGTATCCCGTTCGCGCAGTTGCGATTCGGATCGCCAGCTGGATCGAGAAGCTCGGCACGGTCTGGGTAGAAGGTCAGCTGGCCCAGATCAACATCCGGCCCGGCGCCAAAACCGTGTTCATGGTGCTGCGTGATCCGGCCGCCGATATGTCGCTCTCGGTTACCGCCCCGCGTCACCTGGTGGAGAATGCCCCGGTCAAGCTCTCCGAGGGCGTGCAGGTCGTGGTCTGCGGCAAGCCGAACTTCTTCACCGGGCGCGGCACATTCACGTTGCGGCTCAGCGAGATTCGCGCCGTGGGTATCGGCGAACTGCTGGCCCGCATCGAGCGGTTGCGCAAGCTGCTGGACGCCGAAGGCCTTTTCGATCCGCGACTCAAGCGGCCGATCCCGTTCCTGCCCAACACCGTTGGACTGATCACCGGCCGAGCCAGCGCCGCCGAGCGTGACGTGACGACAGTCGCCGCCGCACGGTGGCCAGGAGTGCAGTTCGCCATTCGCAACACCACCGTCCAGGGCCCGACCGCGGTATCCCAAATCGTCACCGCGCTCAAGGAATTGGACGCCGACCCCGATGTCAACGTGATCGTGCTCGCCCGCGGCGGCGGCAGCGTCGAGGACCTGCTGCCGTTCTCCGATGAGACGCTCTGCCGGGCGATCTCCGCGTGCCGCACGCCGGTGGTCAGCGCCGTCGGACACGAGCCCGACAACCCGCTCTGCGACCTGGTCGCCGACCTCCGCGCCGCCACGCCCACTGATGCGGCCAAGCGGATCGTCCCGGACACCGCCGCCGAGCAGCACTTGCTCGACGACCTACGCCGACGCAGCGCCCAGGCGCTGCGCAACTGGGTGACCCGAGAAGAGCGGGTGCTCGCACAGTTGCGCAACCGCCCGGTGCTGGCCGAACCGCTGGCGGCGCTGACGGCGCGTGCCGACGAGATCCATCGCGCCCGGTCCGCGGTCCGCCGGGACATCACCAGAATCATCGACGTGCAAAGCGAACGCGTCGGACATCTGTCAGCCCGACTGGCTACGTTGGGCCCGGCGGCCACGCTGGCCCGCGGATACGCCGTGGTGCAGGCGATGACGCCCGAAGGTCGGCCGACTGTGCTGCGCAGCACCGCAGATGCGCCGCCCGGGACGGCGCTGCGGGTCCGGGTCGGCGACGGCGCGATCGCGGCGATGAGCGAAGGACCAGCCGATGGCGAGTGACGAAGCTACACCTATTAGTCAGCTCGGGTACGAAATATGCCGCGACGAGCTGATCGAGGTCGTCCGGCTTCTGGAGCAGGGTGGGCTGGACCTCGATGCGTCGCTGAATCTATGGGAAAGAGGTGAGGCGCTGGCTAAACGCTGCGAAGAGCACTTAGCTGGAGCCCGCAAGCGGGTCACCGACGCACTGGCCGCCGGCGACCCGGAAGATTCTTGACACCGCAACTAATTTACGGAGATCTGTTCGAAACTGGAACACGTTTCAGTTATTCTCGTCGGCATGGTTGAGAACACTGCACAATCGCCGACCGCCGCACTGGGCCGGGTGCTGGTCACCGGCGGCTCGGGATTCGTCGGCGCCAACCTGGTCACCACCCTGCTCGACCGCGGATATCACGTACGGTCCTTCGACCGTGCACCCTCGCCACTACCGGCCCAACCCGGTCTCGAGGTGCTGCAGGGCGACATCTGCGACCGCGACATCGTCGCCGGCGCGGTCGACGGCATCGACACCGTGTTCCACACCGCCGCTCTCATCGAGCTGATGGGCGGCGCGTCGGTCTCCGAGGAGTACCGGCAGCGCAGCTTCGGCGTCAACGTCGAAGGAACGAAAAACCTGGTGCACGCCGCACAGCGTGCCGGGGTCAAGCGATTCGTCTACACGGCGTCCAACAGCGTGGTGATGGGCGGCAAGCGGATCGCCGGTGGCGACGAGACGTTGCCCTACACCGACCGATTCAACGACCTCTACACCGAGACGAAGGTGGTCGCTGAGCGATTTGTGCTGTCCCAGAACGGGATTGACGGCCTGCTGACGTGCTCGATACGCCCGAGCGGAATCTGGGGCCGCGGCGATCAAACCATGTTCCGCAAGGTGTTCGAGTCTGTGCTGGCCGGCCACGTCAAGGTGCTGGTCGGCCGCAAGAACGCCCTGTTGGATAACTCCTACGTGCACAACCTGATTCACGGCTTCATCCTGGCCGCCGAACACCTGGTGCCCGGTGGAACGGCGCCCGGCCAGGCGTACTTCATCAACGACGCCGAACCGGTGAACATGTTCGAGTTCGCCCGACCGGTGATCGCGGCATGCGGTGAGCGCCTGCCCCGGCTGCGAATATCCGGCGCCGCGGTACGTGCGGCGATGTTGGGTTGGCAGCGGCTGCATTTCAAGTTCGGGCTGCCGCAGCCGCCGCTGGAACCGCTGGCCGTCGAGCGGCTGTACCTGGACAACTATTTCTCGGTGGCCAAGGCCACCCGCGACCTCGGCTACCGGCCGTTGTTCACCACGGAGCAGGCGATGAAAGAGTGCCTGCCGTACTACATCGAGTTGTTCGACCAGATGAAAGCCGTCGCCGATCCGCGGCCGGTGGCCGTCGTCGCGCCCGCCGTCGCGGAGTAGTCGGGGAATTCCGCGTCTGCGTGTAGCGTAATGCGCCATGGCCCAAACAGTGTTGGTCACCGGGGCGTTCGGGCTTGTAGGCTCGGAAACGGTTCGACAACTGGTGGTCGAGGGACCTCACGTGGTCGCCACCGACCTCGACGTGCCGGCCAATCGCAAGGCGGCCGAGGACATGCCCTCCACCGAGGTGTGCTGGGCCGACCTTACCGATCCCGCCGCGGTCTCCGAGCTGCTGCGAACGGTCAAGCCCGCGGCGATCATTCATCTCGCCGCGGTGATACCGCCGGCTTGCTATGACCGGCCGGCGCTGGCCCGCAAGGTCAACGTCGACGCGACCGGGTTCCTGCTCGAGGCCGCCGCAGCACTCCCGGAGCCGCCGCGGTTCGTGCAGGCATCCAGCGTCGCCACCTACGGCGCCCGCAACCCGCACCGCGTCACCGACGTGCTCACCGCCGATACCCCGCTGCGGCCGTCCGACATCTACGGCGCCCACAAGGTCGAAGCCGAACAACTGGTGCGCGGCTCCGGTATCGACTGGGTGATTCTGCGACTCGGCGGCGTACTCACCGCTGAGCCGCGGTTGGACCTCGATCTAGACACCATCTACTTCGAGGGCTCGCTGCCGGTCGACGGCCGCATCCAGACCGTCGACGTGCGTGACGTGGCGCGTGCCTTCATCGCGGCCACTACCGCGCCAGTCGTCGGTGAGACGTTGCTGATCGGCGGCGACGACTCACACCGGTTGGTCCAGGGCGATCTCGCCCCATCGATGGCGGCCGCGATGGGATTGGTCGGCGGCATACCCGCCGGACGCAAAGGCGACCCGGATAGCGACACCAACTGGTTCGGCACCGACTGGATGGACACCACGCGTTCAGTGGAAGCCCTTGATTTCCAACGAATTTCCTGGCCGCAGCTGCTCGCTGAGACCGCGGAGCGAATGGGATGGCGTCGCTATCCGGCGCGGCTGGGCGCCCCGCTGGCGCACCTTCTGCTGAAACGCCGGGCACCGTACTACCGCTACCCCGGTCGCTACGCCGACCCGTGGGGCGTCATCGATGCGAAATGGAAGGAACATCTGTGAGCGGACCAACAGCCGTCGTCATCGGCGGCGCATCGGGCATCGGCAAGGCGGTGGCGCAGGCCCTGGCAGCCGATGGCCACCGGGTGATCGTCGGCGACCGTAACGTCGACGGCGCACGCGCCGTCGCGGCCGACCTCGGCGGTTCGCACAGCGCCGCCATGGTCGACGTCACCGATGAAGACTCGGTACGGGCCCTGTTCGACGATGCCGGTGAGCTCGACGTCGTCGTCAACACCGCCGGCTACAGCTCGCTCGGGCTGATCACCGAATTGCCGGTCGAGGATTTTCGCTCAGTCGTCGATGTCTGCCTCACCGGCAGCTTCCTGGTGATCAAGCATGGTGCACCGCGACTGCGCGACGGCGGCGCGCTGGTGTCGATCAGCTCGCTCAACGGCCGCCAGCCCGCGCGGCGATGAGCGCCTACTGCGCCGCCAAGGCGGGATGAGAGAAACAGCACCAATAGCGCGGTGGCCTGAACACTATCCCAGTTCTCTCAACAATTTGCAGCCAGAGGAGACACTATGCCGTTTGCACGAATCGATCTGCTTCAGGGAAAGACCGCCGAGTATCGCGTCGCTGTTGCCGACATCGTGTACAGGGGGATAGTCGACGTCCTTAAGGCACCGGACGGCGATCGCTTCATCGTCATCAACGAGCATTCACCCGATAATTTGATCTACGACCAACACTTCCTCGGCTGGAATCGTTCGCCCGACTTCATCTTGATCCAAGTGACCAGCACTGTCGGAAATGATAAGGACTCGAAGCTTGCTCTCTTCCGATACATAGCCGACGAACTGAAGAGCAAGCTTTCCGTACGCCCTGACGACATCATGATCAACACGGTTTTCGTTGACCGCTCGGATTGGTCGTTCGGCAATGGCGAACCGTGGGTTTGAGCGGACACCCCGCCAAGGCGGGATGCGAGAAATAGCACACCTGGGATCGCGCGCCCCAGAACAATGGCACTGGCACTAGGGAGAGGGGACGATCTGATTATGCCTACCTCGAACGATCCGATGACGGCGGTGTGTCAGTACGTCGATGCCTTCAACAACGGTGACGCGAAGGCGATGGCGGCGGCATGTGCTGACCCGATGCAGATTCTTGACGGAATGTCGCCGCATGTATGGCAGGGGCCGACAGCCGCCGAAGACTGGTGGAAGGACGTGCTTGCCGAGGGCGAGCACCTGGGGGCGTCCGGCTATAACATCGCTCTCGGCGAGCCACGGCATGTTGATCTCACCGGCGATTACGGGTATGTCGTTGTTCCCGCAACCATGACGTTCAACCTTCGGGGGAACCCGGTCACGCAAACCGGTTCACTCTTCACGGTGGCGCTTCGCAAGGTCGACACCGAGTGGCGTCTAGCGGCCTGGGCTTGGGCCAAAGGCACACCGAATGCGTAGAACGCGCACAGCCTTGCAAAGGCCGGGCTGTCGATGCTGACCCAAGTCGCCGCGCTCGAACTCGCGCCGCGCGGCATCCGGGTCAACGCCGTCGCACCCGGATTCGTGCACACCCCGCTGACAGAGCCGGCCACCCACATCCCCGGCGTCGTCGACGAATATGTGGAGAACACGCCGCTGGGCCGGGCCGGCACTCCTGAGGACATCGCTGAGGCCGTGCTGTTCCTCTGCAAGGCGCCGTGGCTGACCGGCGAGGTGCTCGACCTCAACGGCGGCGCACACATGAAGCGTTACCCCGACCTGACGGGCCACATCATGAAGCTTGCGGCGCAATGACTTTCACCGGCAAGCAGGCGATCGTCACCGGCGCCGGCTCAGGCATCGGGGCGGCGCTGTGCCGAGCCCTGGTCGCCGCGGGCGCCGATGTGGTCTGCACCGACGTCGATGGTACCGCCGCGGCCCGCACCGCCGAGAGCCTGCAGGGCGCCGGCACGGTGACATCGGCCACCCTCGACGTGACCGACCCGGCCGCGGTGCAAGCCGCTGTCGACGACGTCGTTGCGCGCGCCGGACGGCTCGACCTGATGTTCAACAATGCCGGAATCGCTTGGGGCGGAGACACCGAACTGCTGACGCTGGATCAGTGGAACGCCATCATCGACGTCAACATCCGCGGCGTGGTGCACGGCGTGACGGCTGCCTATCCGGTGATGCTGCGGCAGGGCCACGGCCACATCGTCAACACCGCGTCGATGGCAGGGCTGACCGCGGCCGGCCAGATCACCAGTTATGTGATGACCAAGCACGCGATCGTCGGGCTGTCGCTGGCGCTGCGCTCAGAGGCCGTTTCCCGCGGCGTGGGCGTGCTGGCGGTGTGCCCCGGCGCGGTTGAGACGCCGATTCTGGACAAAGGCGCGATCGGCGGCTTCGTCGGCCGCGACTACTACCTGCGGGGGCAGGGCACGAAGAACGCCTACAGCGCCGACCGGTTGGCCCGCGACACGTTGAAGGCGGTCAGTCGCAACAAGGCGCTGCTGGTGAAGCCCACACAGGCCTACGCGTCCTGGCTCTTCGCTCGACTGGCGCCAACCCTGTTGCAGCGCATGTCGATTCGCTTCATCACCGATCAACGCAAACGGCAGGCGGCTAACGCAGCCGTTCGTTGAGGAACTCGACGACGCGCTTGCGCGCCTCGTAGGCCGGTTGGCCGTCGACCTCGCGCACCTCGTCGGTCAGCACCGAGTGCGCCATCCGGGAGAAGCCGTGCTCATTGCCTGGGCGCGAGTTGATCTCGATCACCTCGAACGCGTCACCGAGGCGCTCCTTGAGCGTCGTGAACCGCTCGCCCGGAGCCATCTTGTCCTCGCTGAATCGCAGGCCGATCGCGCACAAACCCTCGTTGGCGGCACGGTCTTTGAACGCGTTCAACTCCAGATCGCTGACCCCGGGATCACGCCGTTGGCGCGGCGTCAGCGGAAAGGGCACCGACGGCTGGCTGAGCACCGGGGCGAGCACGCTGTCGTCGACCGCGGCGGCCAGCGCGAAGCCACCGGTGAAGCAGTGGCCGATCACCCCGACGCCCTTACCCGGCGTCGCCTTGTTGAGGTCGCGGGCCAACGCCCGCAAGAAGACCGACACCGGGCGCTGCTTGTTGGTCGCCAACGCCGCGAATTCCCTTGCCACACAGGCCCGGGCGATAGTCGAGACGACATAACCGGGGTCCTTGGCACGGCCGGGCTCACCGAACAGCGACGGTATCGCCACGGTGAAATCGTTGTCCACCAAGTGGTTTCCCAGTCCGAGGACACCGGGATGGATGCCGGGGATCTCCGGGATCAGCACCACTCCGGGGCCTTGCCCCTTGCGGTAGACGTCGTGAGTGTAGCCGCCGCCGGTGAACGGTGCGACTGACCAGCCAGTGAGGTCGGCTTCGGGTGCGCCCATGCTTGTCCTTCTACCTATGCGCCGGCAACGGCGGCTGCGATTGAGTGGCGGCTGCCAGCGTACGGAACTCGTCCGCGCTGCCCGCGCCGGTGACCGCGACCTGAGCGGGACCGGCTGTGCTGTTCAGCCGTGTCGTCCACACCGGCTCGGGCCCGTCGCCCGCATAGGTGATCCACCGGGTGCCGTTCACGTCGACGGTCCCGTTCGGGAACATGGATGGGTGGATCGAGCCGACCAGCTTGTCCTCGTCGGCGTTGCTCTGCGTCAGGCTGACATACATCCCAGTGGGGCTGATGTAGCCGACGGTCGAGACAACGGCGTGCAGTCGCTGATGGGTCGACGGGTCGGTTCGCCCGTCCGGGATCCCGCTGCGACCGCCGGAGTTGGCCTGCCAGCCCTGGGGCAGGTGCGGCAGCCGGACCGGGATGCCCAGCGTCTGCGCGTCGGCCTTCAGCGCTTTGGCCGCGTCATAAGACGGCACCGTTCCGCGGTTGACTCCGGTCGGCGAAAACGAGCACATTCCGACCACGCCCGCCACGACGATGCAGGCCAACACCAGCGGTGCGATCGACCAGAACATGTCGCGGCCGTCTTGAAGCAGCCGCGGCTTCGCCGGTTTGGCTGTCGGCTCGGGCTGCGTCGTCACAGCACCAGTATCCCAGCCACCGAGCGGCAACCTGCTTCTGGGACAATCGGCAACCATGACCGCTGGTTCTCGTCGTGAAGCCCCAGACCGCAACCTCGCCCTCGAGTTGGTCCGGGTCACCGAAGCCGGCGCCATGGCTGCGGGTCGCTGGGTGGGCCGCGGGGACAAAGAGGGCGGCGACGGCGCGGCTGTCGACGCCATCCGCCAGCTGGTGAACTCGGTGTCGATGCGTGGCGTCGTGGTGATCGGCGAGGGCGAGAAAGACCACGCGCCGATGCTCTACAACGGTGAAGAAGTCGGCAACGGCGACGGACCGGACTGCGATTTCGCCGTCGATCCGGTCGACGGCACCACGCTGATGAGCAAGGGCATGCCCAACGCCATCTCGGTACTCGCGGTGGCCGACCGCGGCGCCATGTTCGACCCGTCAGCAGTGTTCTACATGAACAAGATCGCCGTGGGTCCCGACGCCGCCCACGTGCTGGACATCACCGCGCCGATCGCCGATAACATCCGGGCGATCGCCAAAGTCAAGGGACTGTCCGTGCCGGACATGACGGTCTGCATTCTGGACCGGCCGCGCCATGCCCAGCTGATCCAGGACGTGCGGGACACCGGCGCCCGGATCCGGCTGATCAGCGACGGCGACGTGGCCGGCGCGATCTCGGCTTGCCGACCGGGATCCGGCACCGACATGCTGGCCGGCATCGGCGGCACCCCGGAGGGCATCATCACTGCGGCAGCGATCCGCTGCATGGGCGGCGAGATTCAGGCGCAACTCGCACCCACGGACGACGAAGAACGGCAGAAGGCGCTCGACGCCGGCTACGACCTCGACCAGGTGCTGACCACCGGCGATCTGGTATCCGGGGAGAACGTCTTCTTCTGTGCCACCGGCGTCACCGATGGCGACCTGCTCAAGGGTGTGCGCTACGAGCCGGGCGGCTGCACCACCCAGTCGATCGTGATGCGGTCGAAGTCGGGCACGCTACGGATGATCGAGGCCTATCACCGGCTGACCAAACTCAACGAATACTCGGCCATCGACTTCACCGGCGACAGCAGCGCCGCATACCCACTGCCGTAACCACTACCTAGCGAGGGGCCTTTGCCGATGGCAGATACCGAGTACCGCATCGAACACGACACCATGGGCGAAGTCCGGGTGCCGGCTAAAGCACTGTGGCGGGCCCAGACTCAGCGTGCGGTGGAGAACTTCCCGATCTCGGGCCGCGGCCTGGAGCGCACCCAGATCCGCGCGCTCGGCCTGCTCAAGGGCGCGTGCGCGCAGGTCAACAAGGACCTCGGGCTGCTGTCCGCCGAGAAGGCCGCCGCGATCGTCGCCGCTGCGGCCGAGATCGCCGATGGCAAGCACGACGACCAGTTCCCGATCGACGTCTTCCAGACCGGTTCGGGCACCAGCTCCAACATGAACACCAACGAGGTGATCGCCAGCATCGCGGCCGCCAACGGTGTGACCGTGCACCCCAACGACGACGTCAACATGTCGCAGTCGTCGAACGATACCTTCCCGACCGCAACCCACATCGCGGCCACCGAAGCCGCTGTGCGCCATCTCATCCCGGCGCTGCAGGTGCTGCACAACGCGCTGGACGGCAAGGCCCGCGAATGGCACACCGTGGTCAAGTCGGGTCGCACCCACCTGATGGACGCCGTCCCGGTGACGCTGGGCCAGGAGTTCTCCGGCTACGCCCGCCAGATCGAAGCCGGCATCGAGCGGGTGAAGGCGACGCTGCCCCGGCTGGGCGAGTTGGCGATCGGCGGCACCGCCGTCGGCACCGGCCTGAATGCCCCCGACGGGTTCGGCGCCAAGGTCGTCCAGGTGCTGGTCGCCGACACCGGTCTGACCGAATTGCGCACGGCGGTCAACTCTTTCGAAGCGCAGGCCGCCCGTGACGGGCTGGTCGAGGCGTCCGGCGCGCTGCGCACCATCGCGGTGTCGCTGACCAAGATCGCCAACGACGTGCGCTGGATGGGTTCCGGCCCGCTGACCGGTCTGGCCGAGATTCAGCTGCCGGACCTGCAGCCGGGTAGCTCAATCATGCCGGGCAAGGTCAATCCCGTTCTGCCCGAGGCAGTTACCCAGGTCGCGGCTCAGGTGATCGGCAACGACGCGGCGGTCGCCTGGGGTGGAGCGAGCGGCGCTTTCGAGCTCAACGTCTACATCCCGATGATGGCCCGCAACCTGCTCGAGTCGTTCAAGCTGCTGACCAACGTCTCGACGTTGTTCGCCGAGCGGTGCATCACCGGGCTGACGGCCCACGAGGACCACCTGCGCGAGTTGGCCGAGTCGTCGCCGTCGATCGTCACGCCGCTGAACTCGGCGATCGGCTACGAAGAGGCGGCCGCGGTGGCCAAGCAGGCGCTCAAGGAGCGCAAGACGATTCGGCAAACCGTCATCGACCGCGGGCTGATCGGTGACAAACTCTCCGAAGAAGAACTCGACCGTCGTCTCGACGTGCTCGCCATGGCCAAGGTCACCGAGGAGTAAGCATGCTTGACGACGGACTCCGCCAACGGCGCCTCGCGCTCATCGAAGAGCACATGAACACCGAGGTGACCAAGGAGTTCGATCGCACCCTGGCCACGTTCAACGGACACCCGCGTTACGAGATCATGGCCACCGGTCAGGTTTTCGACGGCGACGACGCGGTAATGAACTATTACCTGACCACCCGGACCGCGTTCCCCGATCAGCGTCACGACAACGTCCGGTACCACTTCAGTGACGACGCTGTGATCACCGAATTCGACCTGCTGGGAACCAATCTGGGCGAGTTCTACGGAATGCCGCCTACCGGCAAGACGTTTCGGGTGCCGATCATCGCGGTCTTCTTCTTCGACGGCGAGCGAATCATCAATGAGCGCATCTACTTTGACAGCGCCAGCCTGGTGACGCAGATCGGCCGTGGCGAGCTGCTGGCCTTGGCCGCTTCCGGCGAGCTACCGGGGCAATGACTCGGACTTGACCGGCACCACCGGCACGGCCAACAGCGGGAACAGTGCGCACACCGCGAAAGCGATTGGATAGCCGACCGCGGTGATCAGGGCACCGAACACCGGCGGTGCCGCCGCCGCCATCACGCGCTGGGCCGTGTTCTGCGCGCCCAGCGCACGTCCGCTCCAGAACGGCCCAGCGAACTCGGTGATCGCGGTGGCCGGGACCGCCCAGTGATGGTCGACGATCAGCCAGACCAGCATGAAGGTCACCGTCACCGACTGCGGAACCATCAGCAGTGCTGATGAACTGTGGATGCGCTGCAGCACATTCGAGTCCCGGTAGGGACTGGCCGCCTGCGACATTGCTACTGGCAGCGGCCATTCCGCCGACGAACAGCAGCGCGCCGATCGCCGGCAGCGAGTGCAGCGGCGCCGCGGCAAAGGCCGCGACCGAGGCCAGACCCGTGCCGACCGCGAGCGTCATCCGCTCGCCGATCCGGTCGACCAGATAACCCCAGGCGACCAGTGTCAGCACCATGCCGAAGCTCGGCATCGCCGACAACAGACCAGCTTCCGTCAGCGACGTGTGCCGGACGGTTTGCAGTGCCGGGATCAAGAACACACCGCAGTTGATGAACAGGAAGGCACATGACGTCGCTGCCACGCTGACCGCCAACGTCAACCAGGGACGCGCAGCCGGCTCGGTGGCATTGCGTCAGCTGCCGTTGTTCGGTCCGCCCGAGTTCTGGCCGGCGACATCGCTGATCGGGAAGTTGGGCATCGGCGCCGGTGACGGCGTATTGGGCAGCGACGGAATCTCAGACGCCGGAAGGCCTTGCAGGTCGTTGGCCGGCGGCCCGTTCTCGCGACCGCCGTAGACGCTGCCCGGGGCGCGCTGCCCGAGGAGTTGGCTGACCGTCACCAGGTGGTAGCCGTTGGCTTTGAGCACCGGAATGAACTGGTACACCAGATCGACTGTGCTGGAGTAGGTGTCGTGCAGCAACACCACCGAGCCGGGTTTGATCTGCGTCATCAGCAGGGAGCGGCTGGCCGCGGTGTTGGAGTCGTTGATCCAGTCGAAAGGGATGACGTCCCAGAGGATTCCGGCCAGACCTGCTTTGCCGGCCTGCTCGTTGACGGCTGGATCGGTCAGCCCGCCCGGTGGTCGCCACAACTTCGGCGTCACGCCGGTGGCGGCGACGATCGCGTCGCTGGCCCGGGAGAACTGCGCCGGAACGTCGACCGGCGGCAGCGTCGTCATGTTCGGATGTTCCCAGGTGTGGCTGCCCAGTTCCATGCCCGCGTCGACGACCCGTTTGGCGCCTGCCGGGTTGGCCGCGACCTTGTTGCCGATCTCGAAGAACGTCGCCTTGGCGTTGTTCGCGTTGAGGATGCCCAGCAGTCGGTCGGTGAAGGGCGTCGGGCCGTCGTCGAAGGTCAACGCCACACATTTCACCTGGGCGCAGTCGACGACGTCGTTGGCGTGCGCGAACCTGACATGCCCGGTGAACGCACCGACTCCCACGATGACGGCGGCCGCCGCTGCGCCTGCGACGGTGCGCCAATACCGCCACACCTGATTGTCGGGTCGTTTCGGCACGGCGCCAGCCTACCCAGCGGTGATCGCAAGCCCGGCGAAGCCGGGTGCAGCGGGTCACCGCCGAGCAGCCCCGACCCTGATGGCAGCTAGACCTGGCTGATCTCTTCGAGCATCTCGGTAACCAGCGCCGCAATCGGCGAGCGCTCGCTGCGCAGCAGGGTGATGTGCGCGAACAGCGGGTGGCCCTTGAGCTTTTCGACGACGGCAGCGACACCGTCGTGACGCCCGACCCGCAGGTTGTCACGCTGGGCGACGTCGTGGGTGAGCACCACCCGCGAGCCCGCGCCCAGCCGCGACAGCACGGTCAGCAACACGTTGCGCTCCAGTGACTGGGCCTCGTCGACGATGACGAAGGAGTCGTGCAGCGAGCGTCCGCGGATGTGGGTCAGCGGCAGCACCTCGAGCATTCCGCGGGAGAGCACCTCTTCGAGCACCGCCGGGCTGGCCAGCCCTTCGAGGGTGTCGAACACGGCCTGCGCCCACGGGCCCATCTTCTCGCTCTCGCTGCCGGGCAGGTAACCCAACTCCTGGCCGCCGACGGCGTACAGCGGGCGGAACACCACGACCTTGCGCTGGGTGCGTCGCTCCAGCACAGCTTCCAGGCCGGCGCACAGCGCCAGCGCCGACTTACCGGTGCCCGCCTTGCCGCCCAGCGACACGATGCCGACCGACTCGTCCAGCAGCAGATCCAAGGCCACCCGCTGCTCGGCCGAGCGGCCGCGCAACCCGAACACCTCGCGATCGCCGCGGACCAGCTGCACCTTCTTGTGCGCGTTGACCCGACCCAGCGCGTGGGAGCTACCCGCGAGCAACCGAATACCGGTGTGGCAGGCCAAGTCTCGCGCAGAAGCGAGGTCCACCTCGCCATCGGCGAACAACGCGTCGATGTCGTCGGGGGTGGCTTCCATCTCCGTCATGCCGGTCCAGCCCGACGTGATGACGTCCTGCGCGTGGTACTCGTCGGCGGGCAAGCCCACCGCACCCGCTTTGACGCGCAGTGGAATGTCCTTGCTCACCAACGTCACTCGCTTGCCCTCGGCGGCGAGGTTGGCGGCACAGCACAGGATGCGGGAGTCGTTGGAGTCGGTCCGGAACCCGGCGGGCAGCACGCTCGGGTCGCTGTGGTTGAGCTCGACGTGCAGCGTACCGCCCTCTTTCCCAACGGGAATGGGCTGGTCGAGGCGGCCGTGCAAAAGCCGCATGTCGTCGAACAAGCGCAACGCCTGACGGGCGAACCAGCCCAGCTCGTGGTGGTGGCGCTTGGCTTCCAGCTCACTGATCACTACCAACGGCACCACCACTTCGTGTTCGGCGAAGCGGGAGCAGGCCCAAGGGTCGGACAGCAACACCGACGTGTCGAGCACGTAGGTCCTGATGGTGTCCTGGGAAACCGCCGGGGAATCAGTCACGAAGGGCTCCTCGAGCTCATCGCCCGGTTCGCTGTCGCATGCGCGCACAGCACGACAACCGGACTGGATTGAATGGACCGGCATTTCAGCTGCCCGCGGCACGGGCCGGATCGTCGCCGGGTCGAAACCCGTGCGGCCCGCACGGTTGAATCGGCGGGAGCCGCGGCGCCAGGACCGGGGCCGACGGTCCTGTCGTAGTAGTTACGAAAGGCGCCGCCCGGATAGCAGAGCATGTCGCTAGCCATCGGAAGCGACGCTACTCCCGTGCGCGTATGTGCGCCGCGCAGGCGCGCCGACGGCGCTAGACGGGCAGTGCGATCCGGAAGGGCAGGAGGAGCGGCGCAGTCAAACCCGCCGACGACGCTAGCTGATGACGAGCTGACGCAGCGCGGGCTCGTCTGCAACGCCCCACGCGGTGATGCGGTCAGAAATCACCTGGCGCAGTAGATCTGGGCCGAAGATGCCTGCTGCGGCGATGTTCTCCAGCTTGTCCTGGTACGCGTCGATGTCGGCGCCGATGACCTCGAGGTCAGCCGCGCGGGCGGCGATGGCGGCGATCGTCTCGTCGCGGGTGTAGGTCAGGCAGTGCGCGACGAGGTTGGCGAAGAACTCCTCGTGCCGTGCTTCGTCGCGGGCGATGTGGGTGATGAGTCCGGCCAGCACCGGCTCTTCGATCTGGGCAGCCAGGTTGGCGGTGAAAACCGCGTGGGCGCGCTCGAAGAACGCCATGAACACCAGCGTCTCGACTTGGGAGAACTGGTCGGCGCGGTAGCCCTTGACCGACACGTGCTGGAAGCGAACGTCTTCGTTGGCGGTCGGGTCGATCTCGCGGGTGACGACGAAGTACTCGCGCAGCGCGATGGCGTGCAGGTGTTCTTCGGCAGTCCACCGGCCCAGCCACTGTGCCCACGGTTCTTCGAGGATGAAGTGCTCGACGAGTTCGCGGTGGTAACCCGCCACGTTGTCTTTGGTGACGAGCAGAATTTCGCATGCGTCGGTGATGGCCTTGGGCAGCGTCACCTGCGACGGATCCCAATCACGCCCGCCGAGGAAGGCGAAGTTCTCGCCCTGCTCGAACGGCACGAAGTCGTGCGCGAACCACAGCTGCTCGGTCGCGAGGTGGCGGTCGATGTTTTGGCTCACAACCGGCTCGAGTTCGAGAATCAGCGCGTTAGGGACAGTTTTCTGTGCCATGCGGTAACTGTAACCGACGTACACACCTTCGTGAAATCACCGCGCCGGTCAGACCAGCGACCAGTCCTCCAGGCCGTCGTACAGCGGGAACTCCCTGGCCAGACGGGTCACACGGTCGCGCAATGACGTCACGTCGGCCGCGCTGCCGGCGGCCAATGCCGTCGCGATGATGTCGGCGACTTCACTGAATTCGGCATCGCCGAAGCCCCGGGTGGCCAGCGCCGGCGTGCCGACACGCAGCCCGGACGTCACCATCGGTGGGCGCGGGTCGTTGGGCACCGCGTTGCGGTTGACGGTGATACCGACGTCATGCAGCAGGTCCTCGGCGGCCTGGCCGTCCAACGGTGAGTCGCGCAGGTCGACGAGAACCAGGTGGACGTCGGTGCCGCGGCTCACCACCGAGACACCGGCCTTGGCGACGTCGGGAGCCAGCAGGCGTTCGGCGAGGATACGGGCACCGGACAGCGTCCGCTCCTGCCGCTCGACGAATTCCGGCGTGCCCGCGATCTTCAGCGCGACGGCCTTGGCGGCGATCACGTGCATCAACGGTCCGCCTTGCTGACCGGGGAAGACAGCGGAGTTGATCGACTTGGCGTACTCCTGCTTGCCCATGATCAGACCGGATCGCGGGCCGCCCAGGGTCTTGTGCACGGTCGTCGACACGATGTCGGCGTGCGGCACCGGCGACGGGTGCAGGCCGGCCGCGACCAGGCCGGCGAAGTGCGCCATGTCCACCCACAGCTTGGCGTCGACCTCGTCGGCGATCGACTTGAACGCGGCGAAGTCCAGGACCCGCGGGTAGGCCGACCAACCGGCGACGATGACCTTCGGCCGGAATTCCAGCGCCTTGGCGCGCACCGTGTCCATGTCGATCAGGTGTGTGGTGGCGTCGACGCCGTAGAAAGCGTTCTCGTAGAGCTTGCCGGAGAAGTTCAGCTTCATGCCGTGGGTCAAGTGACCGCCGTTGGCCAGGTCGAGACCCAGCAACCGCTCCCCCGGCGTCATCAGCGCGTGCAGCACCGCGGCGTTCGCCTGTGCGCCTGAATGCGGTTGCACGTTGGCGAAGTCAGCGCCGAACAGGGCCTTGGCCCGGTCGCGGGCGATGTTCTCCACCACGTCGACGTACTCGCAACCGCCGTAGTAGCGCCGGCCGGGCAGACCCTCGGCGTACTTGTTGGTCAGCACGCTGCCCTGCGCTTGCAGCACTGCGCGCGGCACGAAGTTCTCCGACGCGATCATCTCCAGCGTGTCGCGCTGGCGGCCGAGCTCTTTGCCGAGCAGTTCGGCGATATCGGGGTCGACCTCGGCCAACGGGGCCGTCATGGCGGACTTGGTACGGGCATCAGGTGCGGCAGTCACGTCGGCCAGTCTATCGAGAGCCCACGACCTGTCTGACTACTCGGGCAGCGCCGAGGGGATCAACGGCTCATCGAGCAGTCGACCGAACCGCTCGACGACGCTCGTCCCGGCCGGCCGGTCGTCCAGCCAGGCGCGCAGCAGCCGGTATCCCTCGACGTAGGTGCTGGTGTAGGCCCGCCACAGCGGCGACGACAGAAACCTCAGCATCTGCTTGGCACGAACGTCGTCGACCAGCAGCCAGCGGCGCAGGAAGTCCGCGACCTCGTCGGCGTCGCGGTGTTCGTCGTGCAACATCAACGCCGCATCCTGGCGCACGCCGGCCAGCGCGGCCGACGCCTCCGACACCGCCGCGGCCCGCTCGCCGTCGAACCGCAGTCCAAGATCGGCGTAGATCTCGGTAGCCCAACGTCCCCAGTCCGGGCCGATCGCCGCGTACAGCGCGAGATCGGCCAGGCCCTCGGCGAGCAGGCACTGCGGGGTGTTCACCAGGAAGATCGTCTGCTCGTCGTGGCCTTTGCCGTTGACCAGCCCGACCTCCTTGCGGCAGTGCTCGGTGTGGTGGCCCGGGTAGGACTCGTGCGCCACCAGCCGGGGCAGGTTCGATGCCAACTGGGTGATGTCAGCGTTGACGGCGACGGTTGAGCGGTAGTCGCCGAGGTAGTAGTTGAAACCCGACCACGGCTTGTCGGTCACCACCTGATACTCGACGGTCTCGGTGTCGGGAAGCGGATACTCGGCGCGCACGCGGTCGCGCAGCGTGCTGGAGAACGCGTCGATGCATTCGGCCAGCCGCCCGGGCGGGATTTCCTCGCTCTTGCGGTGCGCCGCCATCCGATCGGCCAACGCGCCGCTGCCGCCTAGCGCCTCGTCGAGCCGGACGTGAGCCTGCCGGTAGGTCTCGTCATCGCCCTTGCTGATCCGCACGTCGAAGTAGTTGTGCACCTCGTCGACGAAGCCGATCTGTTCGCCGGCGAACTTGCGTCCCGCGCATTCCAGCGCTCGCAGATGCGCACCCACATACTCGGCGCGTTGCCGGTCAAACCCGTTGCGGTATGGCACATCCGGCAGGGCGTCGATCAGCCGGCGGGCCTGGCGAACCAGGTCGGCCGCGTCGGGAGCGGGCTCGGCCGACACCGTCTGGCGCAGCGCCGGATCGCCGGTGAACGCGTCGACGTAACCCGATTCGATCCGGTCGAAGCGCAGGCCGAGGAGCAGGTATTCGCGGATCAGTGCGGCAGGTTCCATGCCGGGGAAGGTTATCCGGTCGTGCCCCCAGCCGCCCATGGCGTGCGAAAGGCTGCAAGACTGACGTCATGCCGCGGCCCAGCGAGCCGAGCCCCTATGTGGAGTTCGATCGACGTCAGTGGCGCGCGCTCCGTATGTCGACGCCGCAGCCACTGACCGAAGAAGAAATCGTCGGCTTGCGTGGTCTCGGTGAGCAGATCAATCTGCTCGAGGTCGAAGAGGTCTACCTGCCGCTGGCCCGGCTGCTGCATCTGCAGGTCACCGCGAGCCAGAAGTTGTTCTCCGCCACCGCGGAATTCCTCGGCGAACCGCTGCAGAATCCCGACCGGCCGGTGCCGTTCGTCATCGGGGTGGCGGGCAGCGTCGCGGTCGGTAAGTCGACGACGGCCCGTGTACTGCAGGCGTTGCTGGCCCGCTGGGATCACCACCCGCGCGTCGATCTGGTCACCACCGACGGCTTCCTGTACCCGAACTCCGAGCTGAGCCGCCGAAACCTGATGCACCGCAAGGGCTTTCCGGAGAGCTATGACCGGAGGGCGCTGATGCGGTTCGTCACCTCGGTCAAATCAGGTTCGGACTACGTCTGCGCGCCGGTGTACTCGCATCTGCACTACGACCGGGTGCACGGCGCCAAGCAGGTGGTCCGGCACCCCGACATTCTGATCCTCGAGGGTCTCAACGTATTGCAGACCGGACCCACGCTGATGGTGTCGGACCTGTTCGACTTCTCGCTCTACGTGGACGCCCGGATCGAAGACATCGAACAGTGGTACGTATCCCGATTTCTGGCAATGCGCTCGACGTCATTCGCCAACCCGGTGTCGCACTTCCACCACTACGCGGGGCTGACCGACCAGCAGGCCAACGTCGCCGCCCGCGACATCTGGCGTTCGATCAACCGGCCGAACCTGATCGAGAACATTCTGCCTACCCGGCCGCGCGCCACCCTGGTGCTACGCAAAGACGCCGATCACTCCATCAACCGGTTGCGGCTGCGCAAGCTGTAGACGCACAACGAGCCGATGCGGGGGCGCGCACCGCAACCTCTGACAGCGGCGCCCCGCATCGGCGGGATGGGAGTCACGCCGGCAGGCGGCGCACTCCGAGGTATTGCAGGTAGCCCATCAGCGCGAAGTATCCGCCGGTAGCCAACGTCGCAGCGACGCCGGTTTCGGTGAGCGGCAAGACGCCTGCGGCAACCACGCCAAGCACCGCGACCGTCAGGACGACGTTGCCGACGATGAGGCCGGTCCCGACGCGATGGAGATCAGGTGCCGCGGCGAGGGCGTACACCGCGAGGCCGCCGAGCACCAGCAGCGCGCCGCCGCTGAATTCAGCGGCAGAACTCAGGCCGGTCAGCGATGAGAGCGAGTCCGCAAACAGGGCGATGAAGAGACCGACGGCCCCGCCCAGCGTTGCGTCGAGACGCATGGCGAAACGCAACAGGGAGTCGGTCGAATCGGCGAAGGGTCGGGTGGACAGTCCGGTGATGGCGGTCATGTCGGAACTCCTTGCGGTGGCGGGTCGAACTACTTCGAGCGTGCCGTTCCGGGGCTGCCAGATCGACGCGTGGCACTGCCAAGCACTGCCATGCGCTGCTCAACCACGTGATCTAGGCCACGTATTCCTTAGCTAGGTGAGCTAGCTAGCGACAGACACGCGGCCGCGCAGGTCAGCGGCGATCAACCTGGCCGCGGCGTTCTGCCAGTTGTGCAGCGAACGCTGCGGCACTTCGGTGACGAACCACTGCCACGCCTGCCGGGCGGTCGGGTCAAGCCCGGCGGCGGTGGCGTTCTGCGCGTAGGCACGCACACCCACGACGTAGGGGAAGTAGAGGGCGTTGTAATGGCGCCACTGCTCGGTGGTGCCGAAGTCGCCGCCGTCGCGCGGTTTGAGTTGCGCGATGCGGTCTGCGAGCAGAGCTTTGAGCTCGATCGCCCGCTCCAGCGGCTGATCAGGGGCGCCGCGGGCGGCCAACCGCTCGTCGATGGCGGTCAGCGCGGTTAACGGGTTGGCGACCAGCTTGGACAAGTCGCCGTAGTGCCCCAGCGCGCGGCGGGTCAGCCGCGCGAACGTGTCGTCGTCGAAGCCGTCGAGTGGATCGGCCGACCGCAGCGGCAGCGCGGCTTCGGTGCGCCGCAACGTCGCCCGGTGGGCGCGCAGCAGCGGCGCCCTGGAGAACACCATCCGGTCCAGCAGCCCGGCCAGCGGGTCCGCCAGCACCTGCACCGACGCCGCGATCGCAAGGCTGGTAAACAGCAGCACGGTCAGCGCGGTTTGCGCGGTGGGCTGCTGACGGGTCAGCGCGATGCCGATCAGCATCTGGCCGCCGAGCAGCGACACCACCATCCCTGCGCCGGTGAACGAGCGCAGCATGTCGGCCCGCAGCGCCTGACCTTCGTCGAACGCATCCCACAACGCCACTGCCACACCGAGGCTCAGCACGTCGCAACTCGTCGACGCCAACGCCAGCCAACTCGGCACCACGCCCAGCGGAATGATCAAGATCGCGTTGGCCAACGCGAAGAACATCGTCGCCGTGACGATCAGCCCGACGAGCGGGATCTTCCGTGTTCGTCGCCGCAACGCGACGATCATCGCGCCCAGCGTGGACGTCGAGATGACCACGCACATCACCACATGGCCCAGCCGCAACGGCCCCTCGACGCTGCCGGCCATTGCCGCGCCCGCCAACGTCAACGCGCCCGCGCCGCCGACCAGTAGCACCTCGCCTGCACGTGACCGCTCGTTGTCGTCGGCCCTCGCGATCTCGAGCAGCACCGCGAACCATGCCACACCGGGGACGGCAACCAGATAGATCTCGACGTGGCCGAGCAACGCCGAATGCGTCACGGTCCGCACCGCATCCAGGGCCACCGCCGTCGCAAAACCGCACAGCCCGATCGCGGAGAAGGCGAGCACCGGCTTGCGCGGATTACGGGATAACAGATAGAGCCCCAGCCACCAGCTCAGCGAGAACACCAACGCCGACAGCGCAGCCATATCTCAGTGTGGCACGGCGCCGGTCTCTCGGCGGCGACCCGCTGCACCCGGCTTGCGCCGCGCTTGCGATCGCCGCGGTCAGGCGCCGTAGCGGCGATGTCGCTGGCTGAAATCGCGCAGTGCGCGCAGGAAGTCGACCCGACGGAACGCGGGCCAGTGCGCCTCGGTGAACCACATCTCCGAATAGGCGCTCTGCCACAGCAGGAAACCGGACAGTCGTTGCTCCCCCGACGTCCGGATGACCAGATCGGGATCGGGCTGCCCGGAGGTATAGAGGTTCTCCGAGATCGCGTCGACAGTGACGGCTTCGATGAGTTCCTCGCCGGTCACGCCGTCCGCAAGTGTCTTGCCGAGCAGAGCACGCACCGCATCGGCGATCTCCTGCCTGCCGCCGTAGCCGACCGCGACGTTCACGTGGAAGCCGCCGTTTCCGGTCACGGCGGTGCCCTGCACAGCATCGCGCAGTCGTCGGGCCGGCTGTTCGCCGATCAGCTCCAGATCGCCGACCGTGCGCACCGTCCACTGGTTCGCGGGCGCGCAGATCTCCTCGACGACATCGGTGATGATCTCGATGAGCGCGGCCAACTCGGCCGGATCACGACGCAGGTTTTCGGTGGAAAGCAAATAGACAGTGGCCATTTCGATGCCGGCTTCCTGACACCAGCGCAGCATCTCGGCGATCTTGGCTGCGCCCATCCGGTAGCCGTAGCTGACGTCGGTGTAGCCGGCGTCGCGCGCCCAGCGCCGGTTGCCGTCGCACAACACGGCGATGTGACGCGGCAGCGCGGATTTCGATGCGGCCAGTCCTTGCCGCAGCCGCATCTCGTAAACCCGGTACAGGGGTTCCTTCAATCGCGGCGGGATGATCTCCACAGGGACCAAGATTACTGTGGTCGCAACTGCTCATCGGCGATCCTGCTGCAATGGCAGCAAGGGATTGGGGAGCGAGATTGAACCGCGAGACCGACGTAGCTGCTAGGGACGGCGTGTCCGGGACGGTCGACGCCGTCGGAGAAGTGGCCGAACACATCGTCGAAGGTGTCAAGGACACTGCCCAGGCGCTGGTCAAGCCTCGGGCGCGCGGCTGGATCCACCTGGTGTCGGCGGTCGTGGCGGTCATCGCGGGTGCCTCGCTGATCGCCGTGTCCTGGCCGTTGGCGGGACTGAAGGCGGGTCTGGCTACCTTTATCTACACCGGCGCGGTGGTGGGCATGTTCACCGTCAGCGCCACCTATCACCGGGTGCATTGGAAAACCGCCAAGGCCCGAATCTGGATGAAGCGGCTCGACCACTCGATGATCTTCGTGCTGATCGCCGGCACCTACACGCCGTTCGCGTTGCTGGCGATGCCGCAAAAGCAGGGAACGGTGGTGCTCTACATCGTCTGGGGCGGTGCACTCGCTGGGGTGTTGCTGAAAATGTGCTGGCCGACCGCGCCGCGCTGGATCGGGGTGCCGCTGTATCTCACCCTGGGCTGGGTGGCCGCGTTCTACATCGCGGTGATCCTGCACCACGCCGGGGTGGCGGCGATGGTGCTACTGGCAGTCGGTGGGGCGCTCTACAGCATCGGCGGCATCCTGTATGCCCTGCGTTGGCCCGACCCGTGGCCGCGCACGTTCGGCTATCACGAGTTCTTCCACGCCTGCACCGCGGTGGCCGCGATCTGCCACTACATCGCGATCTGGTTCGCGGTGTTCTGACCCGCTACAACTGTGTGACGTTGTCGGGCGACCAATACGCCTTCATCGCAGCGACTTTGCCCTCGTCGTTGAACTCCATCACGACGATCGGCTCGATGACCATCGCGCCGCCGCCCGCCTTCACCGTCAACCGGAACCCGAATGCCGCCTCGTTGCCTGCCACACGCAGCAGCGTCAGCTCGTTCTCGCGTTCCATGTCCTGGAAGGTCGAGTAGAAGCCGCGGATCGCCTGCCGGCCGATGTGGATCTCCGCGCCGACCGGGTCCTCGACCGTGGCGTCGTCGGCGTACAACTCGACGATGTCGTCCGCGGTGCCCTCGGCAACCAGGCTGATGTAGCGGTTGACGGTCTCGGTGATGTGTTCAGCACTGGGCATGTCCCGAGACGTTACCGCGAGGTTGATGGCCCGCCTCCTCCTCGGGCCGTTTCACAGCCCGCATCGTTACCGGGCGAGCGCGGCGGCCAAGGCTTCGGTGCTGGTGACCGGCAGGTCGCACACCCGGCCGCGGCACACATAGGCCGCATCTGCCCCGGCGATCCGGTCACGGCCGAGCAGAAGCTCTGACGAGTCCATTGCGCCGCCAACGACGATCGCCCCGCCGGGCGCGAGTCGACGCGCCTCGGACAGCAACGACGAACTCGGGTCGGTGCACGCGACGGCGATCTGCAACGGCCCACGGACAGCGGCTTCGGCGACGGCCAGCCAGTGCCCTGCCGATCGTGGCGCCCCGGCCAGCAGCACCGAGTGCGCGGACAGCGTGGCGGAGGCCGCTTGCAGGTAGCGCTCTCCCCCGGCCAGATGGGCCGCGGTGAGCAGCGCCTCGGCGACCGACGAGGCGCCCGACGGGGTGGCGCCGTCATATGGGTCGGCGGGCCGCAACATCAACTTTTCAGCGTCGTCGGCGCTGTCGAACCAGCGGCCCGGCCGGTCGCGATCGGCGAAGTGCGCCAACGCAATATCGAGCAACGCGGTCGCAGCGGTCAGCCAGGCTTCCTCAGCGGTCAGCTGGTACAGCGCGAGCAGCCCAGTGGCCAGCATCGCGTGGTCTTCCAGGATCGCCGCGCTGTCGCCGACCCGACCGCCCAGGCTGGAACGCCGTAGTCGACCATCCACCAGATGCAACCGCAGCAGCGCCGTCGCGCAGTTCGCGGCCGCGTGCGCCAACTCGGGTGCGTCCAACGCGACGCTCGCCTCGGCCAAGGCGGTGATCGCCAGCCCGTTCCACGCGGTGACGACCTTGTCGTCCCGATCTGGTTGCGTCCTCGTCCGGCGGGCCGTCAGGAGCGCGGTCCGGATGCGCTCGAATCGCTCCGGGTCGTCTGGGTCGACGGGTCGTTGCAGCACCGACGCGCCGGCTTCGAACGTGCCCGCCTCGGTCACACCGAAAGCCACAGCGGCCCAATGCCCGTCGTCATCGCCGAGCAGTTCGGTCAGATGCGCGGGCGTCCACACGTAGGTCGAGCCTTCACTCCCGTCCGCATCGGCATCCAGCGACGAGGTGAACATGTCGCCCTCGCGCAGTTCGTCGAGCAGGAAGCTCGCCGTCTCGGCAGTAACTCGGCGGGCCAACGGATCACCGGTGCGGCGCGCCCAATGCGCGTAAGCTCGCAGCAGCAGTGCGTTGTCGTACAGCATTTTCTCGAAATGCGGTACCACCCAAGCGTTGTCGACACTGTAGCGGGCAAAGCCGCCGGCAAGCTGGTCGTACATTCCGCCTCGGGCCATCGCGGCGCCGGCGCGCCGGACCGCCTCAAGTGCCTGCGGTGACCCGGTTCGCTCCCCGTGCCGTAACAGCGCTTCCAGCAACGCCGACGGCGGGAATTTGGGTGCGCCGCCGAAGCCGCCGTGCGCGACGTCCTCGTCACGCAGGACCGCGGCGACGGCGTGGTCGCACAGCGCCGGGTCCACCTGCGGGCCTTGGCCGGGCAGTCCGGCGGACATCTTGCGCAGTTCGCCTGCGATGTGATCAGACGACTGCTCGACCTCGTCACGGCGGTCCCGCCAGGTCTCGGTCACCGCCGAAAGTAGCTGCAGGAAGTCTGCTTTCGAATAGTAGGTACCGCAGAAGAACGGCCGCCCGTCGGGTGTCAGGAAGCACGTCATCGGCCAACCACCCTGCCCGGTGAGCGCGATGGTGGCGTTCATGTAGACCGCGTCGATGTCGGGCCGTTCCTCGCGATCCACTTTGACACAGACGAATTCGCCGTTCATCGCCGCGGCAATCTCGTCGTCCTCGAACGATTCGTGGGCCATCACGTGACACCAGTGGCACGCGGCGTAGCCGATCGACAGCAGGATCGGCACGTCGCGCTTCGCGGCCTCGGCCAGTGCCTGCGGCGACCACTGTTGCCAGTGCACCGGATTGTCGGCGTGCTGGCGGAGGTAGGGGCTGGCCGCCCCGGCGAGCTGATTAGCCGCCGGATTCATGCGGCGGCTGATCGATCGTCCCGTCGTCGACGGCCTGATCGGGTTCGGGGTGTTGCCGATCGAAGGACTCCGGCAGCTTCTTGAGGTGCCGGTTCATCGAGCGGACCAGGAATAGCACGCTGATCAGCAGCAGCACCACCACCAGCAACCCGAATGGGCTGGCCTTGCCGAAATCGGGGCCGCTGTTGTGCGGCCCGTCCTCGGCCAGCAGTGTCAGCGCGAGCAAGTGCAGGTGCATCACGACTCAGCCTCGATTCCAGTGAACAGATCGGACTCGGGTAGACGCACCGGAATCCGCGAGCGTGCCAACTCGAACTCCTCGGTCGGCCACAGTTGCTGCTGCCACTCGATCGGCGCGGCGAAGAAATCGCCGTTCGGATCGATCTGGGTGGCATGCGCCCGCAACGCGTCGTCACGCTGGCCGAAGTACGCCGAGCACTCGATCTTGGTCGTCACCCGGCCGGCGAACACGTCGTGCTTGGGATCCCAATGCTTGAGCCACTTTTCGAACGGGCCGATCTGCCCGCGCTTGGCGAATTCGTCCTGCAGCATCTGCATCCGCTGACGCAGGAATCCGTGGTTGTAGTACAGCTTGGCGACCGACCACACCGGCCCGGCATCCGGGAATCGCCGGTAGTCGGAGGCGGCCTCGTAGGCAGCGACCGACACCTGATGACAGCGGATGTGGTCGGGGTGCGGGTAGCCGCCGTTCTCGTCGTAGGTCGTCATCACGTGCGGCCGGAACTCACGTACCACCCGGACCAGAGCCTCAGTGGACACCTCCAGCGGCGCCAGCGCGAAGCAGTCCTCCGGCAGTGGTGGCGGCGGATCCCCCATCGGCAACCCGGAATCGACGAAGCCCAGCCAGGTGTGTTCGACGCCGAGAATCTCGGCGGCCTTGGCCATTTCGTCGCGGCGAATGTCAGCGATGCGCCCGTGCACTTCCGGGAGGTCCATCGCGGGATTGAGGATGTCGCCGCGTTCGCCACCGGTCAGCGTCACGACGAGCACCCGGTGACCCTCGTCCGAGTAGCGCGCGAGGGTGGCGGCGCCCTTGCTCGACTCGTCGTCCGGGTGGGCGTGCACCGCCATCAACCGCAGCTCGCTCACGTGCTCCCTGACTATCCGCTGTAAACGTGGACCTATAGTTCCAGGTCTAATAGTTCCATCCCGGCCGCCGGGGCTCGAAACCCCCGGCACCGACCCCACCACACCATGACCGAAGGTTCACACTCGCCGCCGCAGACCCGCTACGGGCGCGGCCGGTTTCCCCGGCCGTCCCGGCGCTGGTTCATCGCGCTGTCCGTCGTGGTGGTCGCCGCCGGCGTCGCGCTGGCCGTTGTCGGTTACCAGCGGCTGGGCCGCAGCGACGTCGAGGGCACGCTGGCCGGCTACCGCTTGGTCGACGACCAGACGGTGTCAGTAACGATCAGCGTGACCCGAATCGACCCGTCCCGACCGGTCGACTGCATCGTGCGGGTGCGCGCGAAAGACGGCAGCGAGAGCGGCCGCCGAGAAGTGCTGGTTCCGCCGTCCACCCAGGCAACAGTGCAGGTGACGGCGATCGTGAAGTCCAGCAAGCCGCCGGCAGTCGGCGGCGTCTACGGCTGTGGCACCGATGTGCCCGGCTACCTCCGCGCGCCCTGACGCGGGCCAGGTCTGGCAAACCCCGCGCTGTGGAAAATGTCCTCGGCATCCACCGTGGCGGTGTAGCATCGTCGGATGCACGGTTCCGGCTGGGACCGTGTATTGCTGCATTAGTGGCCTGATTCGCCACGCAGGGGGTACACCCGACTACTGGGGTCGGCAGTACACGTGGAGTCACCACCCGGCAGCACGACCGACAGCCTGCCGAGGCGGATTTCCGCCCCACCTGACACCACAAGGAGCACGACGAGATGACGGACACCCAGGTCACCTGGTTGACCCAGGAATCACACGACCGACTGAAGGCCGAGCTCGACCAGTTGATCGGGAATCGTCCGGTCATCGCCGCGGAGATCAACGACCGCCGCGAGGAGGGCGATCTCCGTGAGAACGGCGGCTACCACGCGGCCCGTGAAGAGCAGGGCCAGCAAGAGGCTCGCATCCGCCAGCTGCAGGAGCTGCTGAACAACGCGAAGGTCGGCGAGGCGCCCAAGCAGTCCGGCGTCGCGCTGCCCGGATCGGTGGTCAAGGTCTACTACGACGGCGACAAGTCCGACAGCGAGACCTTCCTGATCGGCACCCGCGAGCAGGCTGTCCACGACGGCAAGCTCGAGGTGTACTCGCCGAACTCACCGCTGGGCGGCGCCCTGATCGACGCCAAAGAGGGCGAGACCCGCAAGTACACCGTGCCTAACGGCAACACCGTCGAGGTCACTCTGGTCAGCGCGGAGCCGTACCACGCCTGACCGGCGCTACGGGTCTTAAAACTCGGCTGGGCCGCGCCGAAAATCGAGTAGTCCACTACTCAGGCATGCGCCCACGCGGTCGGCCTAGGTTTGCGAAAACATCGCACACACCTGGGGCCGACAATGGACACAATCAGCAACTCCATCGAGTCGACTGAGCACGGGCCTGTCGGCACCGCCGAATTATCAGGCGTCACACCGGAACTGCACGCGCTGCTCACCGGCTATTCCGACGCGCTGGACAGTGTGAACAATGCACCGATGGTTTCCTGGGTAAAGCCCGGAAAGCCATGGCTGCCACATTGGCTGGCTTTTCCAGCCCCGCGTTACTTGGTGCTTGCATTGTTCGTCCGTTATCTGTATCGGTGCGCTGATGCCCTCAAGTCCGGTGTGATGAGGCGCGGCGTCGTGTCAGACAACGCGGACGAACAACATGGCGATCTCGAGATGCTCGACCATTTCGAAGAATCGCTGCCCCCTAGGCTTCGTCTGGCATTGATCGTGCCGGTGGGACTAATGGCCGTACTGTCCGTCGCCTATCTACTGGCATGGTTGTGTCACGCCGGGTACCGGAACCTTCTCGGTGATCTCATCGCCGCCGCAATCAGTGTGAATCGGTCCGCCGCGATAGCTGCATTTCAGAACGCCTACCGCCTTGCGGCGTTACAGCACCCGCAGGAAGCCTACTTTTTCGCGGGTGCGGCGATGATTGTCGCCTGGTCGGCTGTCGTGGCGATCGTGCCGATGCTCCCGGCATTTTCTATCGCTCGTGGCAAGCAGGCACGGTTAGCCGGCGCTGAGGCGAGGGCGTTCACCGCAGTCGGCGGTCGCACCGTCCATCAGATCGAACTCGACCTGATCGCCCGTCTGCTGCTGATACCGGCAGTCGCCCTCCTGGGCCTGGCGGCCGTGACGCAGACCGTGACCCAATTCCTGACCAGCAAGTCAGTGAACACCGGGAACGCAGTGATTGGCACGATTTCTGTGGTGCTGACGTTCCTCGCGGTCATCGAGCTCGGTGCGTGCTATCGCGAACGCCGTAACGGCGCCGCGTGCTGCCGTAGTTTCGCGACGAAGGTTTCTTTTGCCATGGTGGCAGTGTTGTCGACAGGCCTGTTATTCGGCCTTCCGATCTGGGAGCGAAAATCCAATCGTGAGTACAACGTCTGGGACAGGCAGGTGGCGACAGACCCGCCACAGCCGAACGACAGCGACAACGCTCGGGGTTGGCTGACCAATCAGCTCTCTTTCGTGGTGACGAAAATCGAGCAAAATGTGCAGTGCGTCGAGCCGCACGGCTTATTGATAAGTCCTGCGCAATATCTGCGGTTTGACCTCGAAGTGTGGTCGGACGTCGATCAGTTTGCCAACCCAATCACCGCGCAGGCGCTGGCTCTCCCCCATTGGAGTATTCGAGACGGTATGGGGAATTTCACCGGAAGCCTCTACATGCACGCAAAGTGCGGCCGCGGTACGGAAGCGATCTCCGAGCCGATTGTCCCAGGGGCTCACACCGTTACCGATGTCGTCGTCAGTGCCCCCGAGAACGCCTCGATTCTCCGGCTGGACGTCCCCAGTTATCGCGGAGTGTGGTGCTGGAAAATTCCACCCGTAAGCGACGACGACAACTCGTTGTGCGAGCGCCTACTACCTCCTAGCGCCACCTAGCTCAGCGCCTGCTCGAGATCGGCGATCAGGTCTGCGATGTCTTCGATGCCGACCGAGAGCCGGACCAGATCGTCGGGAACCTCCAACTGGGAACCGACCGTCGACGCATGCGTCATCGCACCCGGGAACTCGATCAGCGACTCCACCCCGCCGAGCGACTCGGCAAGGATGAATATCTGGGTGTCGGCGCACAACGCCTCGGCGGCGCGCCGCCCCCCTTTCATCCGCACGGACACCATGCCGCCGAAACCGCGCATCTGCCGAGCGGCGACCTGGTGGCCGGGATGACTGGGCAGACCCGGATACAGCACAGTGCCCACCGACGCGTGCTCGGTGAGGAATTCGGCTACCGCAGCGGCGTTTTCGCTGTGCCGTTGCATCCGCAACACCAGCGTCTTGAGGCCGCGCATGGTCAGGTAGGCGTCGAACGGGCCCGGCACCGCGCCGGCGCCGTTCTGCAGAAAGGCGAACGCCTCGTCGAGTTCCGCGTCGTTGGTGACCAGGGCGCCGCCCACCACGTCGGAGTGTCCGCCGATGTATTTCGTGGTCGAGTGCAGCACCACATCGGCGCCTAGGGTCAACGGCTGCTGCAGCGCCGGCGAGGCAAACGTGTTGTCCACCAACACCTTTACCGCGGTCGCCCGCGATCTGGGCAATGCCTGCGATGTCGGCGATCGACAGGAGCGGGTTGGTCGGAGTTTCCACCCAGATCAGCTTGGTGTTCGGGGTGAGCGCCGCGCGGACCGCGTCCAGATCGGACAACGCAACCGGAGTGTGCTGCACACCCCACTGCGTGAAGACCTTGTCGATGAGACGGAATGTCCCGCCGTATGCGTCGTCGGGGATGACGACGTGATCGCCGGGGCGCAGCATCGTGCGCAACGCACAGTCGGTGGCCGCCATGCCGGCGCTGAACGCCCGGCCGAAGCTGCCGTCTTCGACCGCCGCCAGCGCGGCTTCCAGCGCGGCCCGGGTCGGGTTGCCGGTGCGGGCGTACTCGAACCCGCCGCGCAGACCGCCGACGCCATCCTGGGCGAAGGTGCTGCTGGCATAGATCGGCGCGTTGACTGCGCCGGTCTGCGGATCAGGCCGAAAGCCGGCGTGGATGGCCTTGGTCGCCAACCCGGCTTTCTCGAAGTGTTCGCTCATCGCCGATCAGCCTAGTCGTCACGGTCGTTCGGCAGTCGGCCGCCGAAAGCCACAAATAGGGCAATCGCCCCATGCGCAGCGCGCCTGCCGGCGAGCAGAATCTCCGGTTTATGAAGCGATTATGTGCGGGACTGGCATCGACAGTTCTGCTGTGGGGCGGTGTCGCAGGCGTGGCCGGCCGGGCCGCCGCCGACGCCTTTCCGGGCTGTCCCAACGAGCATCCGGAAGGCCCCTGCCACTGGTGTCCTGGCGACCCGCCGGTCCAGACCGGCAACATGCGGGTGGATCCGGTCCGCTGGGACAACAACGTGTGCCACACCTACTGGCGCACCGGAGGCGGCGGCAACGTCGCCCGGACCATCTGGGAAGGCGACCAGCCCCCAGCGCCGCCACCACCGGCACCCGGACTTAACTTCTGCCCGATACCGCCGTGGTGCCCGTGATCTGACTACGCGTCCGCCGCCGGCTCAAGTGGCAGGCACACCGTCGCCATGATCTTGTCGGCCAGCGTCTGACGCTTGGCGTCCCACAGCGGAAACAGATAGCCGACGTAGAAGATGGCCGAGTCGACAAGATGGGTGATCTCGCGCAGCACGGACAACCCGAAACCGATGGGCTTGACCGGTCTTTTCGCTGACGACCCTGAATTTGAGCACTGACTTACCGATGCTGGATCCGGTCGCGCCCTGCCGGTAGCCGAGATTCCAGATCAAGAAGGCCAGCGCCAGCATTCCCGCAATCGTCATCACCGACAGACCCATCGTCGAGTACCCGATCGAGCAGATCTGGTCGACGGAGTAGGGGCTGATATCGGTCAGGCAGGCGCTCTGGACGGAGTTCTGCAGAACCAGATAACCGACGCCGATGATGAGCGCGACCGGCAGACGATCGATGACGAAGGCCGCGACGCGGGTGAGCCACGGCGTGTAGGACTCCTTACTCAGACCGCGGATGACCGGCCCGGGGGGTGGCGGCACGTATCCGCCCGACGGCGGAGGCGGCGGCGGGTAGCCACCGCCTCCCAGTGGCGGGGGCGGCATGTGGGCGTCGCCGGGCGGTGGTGGGATCTGGTCGGTCATGAGCGGGTTTCCCTTTGCACGGTGATTTTTCGCTACTCGAACTAATTTGCCTGCGAGTCGTCCCGCTACTTGCGTAACGCCCCGTCGGACAGGAAGCCCAACAAGTCGTACCGGGTGATCACGCCGACCGGTTTGCCTTCTTCGACGACCATCACGGCGTCCAGGTCGCGCAGCGTCTTGGCCAGAGCGTTGACCTGTTCGCCTGCGCCGATGATCGGCAGCGGCGGACTCATGTGCTGCCCCACGGCGTCGGCCAGGCTGGCGCGACCTTCGAAGACGGCCGAAAGTAGTTCGCGCTCAGAGACACTGCCTGCCACCTCGCCGGCCATCACCGGTGGCTCGGCGCCGACGACGGGCATCTGCGACACCCCGTACTCGCGCAGAATGCCGATCGCGTCGCGCACCGTCTCCGACGGGTGCGTGTGCACCAGGTCGGGCAGATGACCGGACTTGCCGCGTAACACGTCGCCGACCGTGGGCTGCTCGATCGAGCCGTCCAGCCTGGAACGCAGGAACCCGTAGGACGACATCCACGCGTCGTTGAAGATCTTCGACAGGTAGCCGCGACCGCCGTCCGGCAGCAGCACGACGATCAGCGCATCCGGTCCGGCTTCTTCGGCCACCTTCAGCGCCGCCACCACCGCCATCCCGCACGAGCCGCCGACCAGCATGGCCTCCTCGCGCGCCAGCCGCCTGGTCATGTTGAACGAGTCCGAGTCGGTCACCGCGATGATCTGGTCGGGCACCGCTGCGTCGTAGGCCGAGGGCCAGAAATCCTCGCCGACGCCCTCCACCAGATAGGGCCGGCCGGTGCCGCCCGAATACACCGAGCCCTCCGGGTCGGCGCCGACGACTTTCACCCGCCCGTTCGACGCGTCCTTGAGGTAGCGCCCCGCGCCGGTGATCGTTCCGCCGGTGCCGATGCCGGCCACGAAGTGGGTGACCTGACCGTCCGTGTCGGCCCAGATCTCCGGACCGGTGGTTTCGTAGTGGCTGGCCGGGCCTTGCGGGTTGGAGTACTGATCGGGCTTCCAGGCGCCGTCGATCTCACTGACCAACCGGTCGGAGACGCTGTAGTAACTGTCGGGGTGTTCGGGCGGTACCGCCGTCGGGCACACGACGACCTCGGCGCCGTAGGCGCGCAGCACATTCTGCTTGTCCTCGCTGACCTTGTCGGGGCAGACGAACACACACCGATAACCGCGGCGCTGGGCCACCAGGGCGAGGCCGACACCGGTGTTCCCGGACGTCGGCTCGACGATGGTGCCGCCCTGTTTGAGCTGGCCGCTGGCCTCGGCGGCGTCGATCATCTTCACCGCGATCCGGTCTTTGCTACTCAATCCCGGGTTGAGGTATTCGACCTTGGCGACGACGCGCCCCGAGCCCGGCGGCACAACCGAGTTCAGCTGAACCAGTGGAGTATTTCCGATGATTTCACTGATGTGTTGCGCGATACGCATGGGTAGATCGTCTCAGGTCAGATGCGGCCACGCGCAGCGGCTGCCCGGTGAGGACTAGCCGGTCGCTTCGCGGATGTACTCGCCGATCTGACGCAGCGACCGCTCGGCCTCCGGCACGATCGGTGCGGCGAGCTGGAAGTCGTGAATCTGGCCGGGCCAGACCCGCAGCTCGGTGGGCACCCCGGCCGCAGCAAGAGCGTGGGCCGCAGCACGCGCGTCGTGCAGCAGGACCTCTGAACCCGACACGTGAATCAAGGTCCGGGGCAGCCCCGGCTCGACGTGGTCGAGCGGTTCATAGAGCTGCTCGGGTTTGCCGTCGACGACATGCTTGCGGGCGGCCTTGGCGACCAACGAGAACAACGCGTCAAATGCCTTGGCGGGGAACATAGCATCAGTCTTGATGTTCGGATGCGCTTGCTTGGGCTGCTTGGCCAGCTGCAGCAGCGGCGAGATCGCCACCAGCGCCGCGAGCTCTTCGTTGGCCTGCTGAAGCCGTTGTGCCAGAGCAAGAGCCAGGTATCCGCCGGCCGAGTCGCCGGCCACCACAATCTGGTCCGGCTGATACCCGCGCAGGCGCAGCCAGCGGTAGGCGTCGTGGCAGTCGTCCAGGGCTTGGCCGACCGAGTGCTTCGGGATGAGCCGGTAGTTGACCACCAGCACCGGAGCGTCGGCGAACTTGGACAGCGCGTTGACGATTCGGCCGTGCGAGTTGACTCCACAGGTCAAGAAGGCGCCGCCGTGCAGATACAGCACAACTCGGCGCTTACCGTCGGCCGGCAGCACGCCCGGAGCGCGCACCAGTTGCGCGGAGGCGTGCGGCAACTCGATGGTCTTGCGCACGGTCCCGGGTCCGGGCAGCAAGGCTCGGCAGGCGAAGTCGATGATGCCGAACGGGAAAGGGATAAACGGAAAATTGCCGACCACGCCGAGAGCTGGGCGGATGGTCAACCGGCAGGCCAGCGCCGCCATCATCCCGGGGAGGCTGGGTCCGCTCTCGACGACCTCGACGGGGACGCCATCGCTGGCGGGAAACCTACGGGCCCGCAGCACGTCGCGGCCATAAATGGGATAACGGGGCGAGCCCGAAACCTTGCTCGGTGCAGTCATGCCAACACTCCTACGTCGTTGTAGAGCATGTCGACGAGGCATCCTGGCGCTCAGCCAACCTCGAGAACTTAGCTTGACACTTTAAAGAACTTCAACAATCAAAGAGTCTGATTCGATACCGGATTTCTTCCGACCCGTAATCGCGTGGAAGCCGGGCTCCGGGAAGGCCGAGGATCGGCGACATAAACTGTTCGCGTGGTACGAGGCGCACCGCGAGGTTCGATGGTCGCGCTGGCCGCGGCAGGCGCGCTGGCATCGACCGGCACCGCCTATGTCGGGGCACGCAACCTGCTGATCAGCCAGGCCGCGAAGGCCCGAAGCGTCATACCGAAGTCATGGGATGTGCCGCCCCGGGCCGACGGTGTGTACGTTCCGGGCGGCGGTCCTGTGCAGCGTTGGCAACGCGGGATGCCGGTCGACTTGCACCTGATGATCTTTGGCGACTCGACAGCCACCGGGTACGGCTGTCGCAGCGCCGACGAAGTTCCCGGGGTGCTGGTCGCACGAGGGCTGGCCGAGCAGAGCGGCAAACGAGTCCGGTTGAGCACCAAGGCGATTGTCGGTGCCACGTCCAAAGGATTGTCCGGACAGGTCGATGCGATGTTCGTCGCCGGGGCGCCGCCGGACGCCGCCGTCATCCTGATCGGCGCCAACGACGTCATCGCGCTGAACAGCATCGGCGCCTCGTCGCGGCGGCTGGGCGACGCGGTGCGGCGGTTGTGTGCCAGCGGCGCGGAGGTCGCCGTCGCCACCTGCCCCGATTTCGGTGTCGTCAAGGCGATCCCGCAACCACTGCGGTGGACGGTCCGAACGCTGGGACTGCGGCTCGCCCGGGCACAGGCCGGCGCCGTCCGGTCCGCCGGCGGCGTGCCAGTGCCGCTGGCGTCGCTGGTCAACGACGAGTTTCGGCATTCACCGCACCTGATGCTGTCCGACGACCAATTCCATCCGTCAGCGGCCGGATACGCGCTCGCGGCGAGCCAGCTGCTGCCGGCGTTGTGCAGCGCCCTCGGCGACTGGCCCGACGCGCCGACGCCGGCCCTGCATTCGTCCTCTGGCACCGAGGCCGGCCCCGGTTTCACCGTGCTCCGCGTGCTCTCCCGACTGTGGCGGCGCCCTACGACCGGGGTGCCTGCACCGATCGTCGTACCTGCCGCCGGCTGACTCAATCAGGCCGTTTAACGGCCCGCATCGTCGCCGGGCTAGGTCTGATTGCCCGCCTCCTCAGCAGGCCGTTTAACGGCCCGCATCGTCGCCGGGCTAGATTCGGGTCCAGACCACACCCCGTTTGGATGGAGCCGAAATGACGGAAGCCGTCATCGTTTCAACTGCCCGTTCGCCCATCGGGCGCGCCATGAAAGGGTCGCTGGTCAGCATGCGGCCCGACGACCTGGCCGCGCAGATGGTGCGCGCCGCACTCGACAAGGTCGAGGCGCTCAACCCCCACCAGATCGACGACCTGATCCTGGGCTGCGGCCTGCCCGGCGGCGAGCAGGGCTTCAACATGGCCCGCGCGGTCGCCGTCGAACTCGGCTACGACTTCCTGCCCGGCACCACCGTCAACCGCTACTGTTCGTCGTCGCTGCAGACCATCCGGATGGCGTTTCACGCGATCAAGGCCGGCGAGGGCGATGCTTTCATCTCGGCCGGCGTCGAGACGGTGTCCCGGTTCGGCAAGGGCAGCTCGGACTCGTTGCCGGACACCAAGAACCCGCTCTTCGACGAGGCCGCGCAGCGCACCGCTACGGCCGCCGAGGGAGCGACGGATTGGCACGATCCCCGCAAAGACCACGCGATCCCTGACGTCTACATCGCCATGGGGCAGACGGCCGAGAACGTCGCGATCCTGACCGGGGTCACCCGCGAAGACCAGGACCACTGGGGCGTGCGCAGCCAGAACCGTGCCGAGGAAGCCATCAAGAGCGGCTTCTTCGAGCGCGAGATCGTGCCGGTCACCCTGCCCGACGGCACCACGGTCAGCACCGACGACGGCCCGCGACCGGGAACCACCTACGAGAAGATCAGCCAGCTCAAGCCGGTCTTCCGGCCCAACGGCACGGTGACCGCGGGCAACGCCTGCCCGCTGAACGACGGCGCCGCTGCGGTGGTGATCACCAGCGATACCAAGGCCAAAGAACTCGGCCTCAAGCCGCTGGCTCGCATCGTGTCGACCGGCGTCAGCGGACTGTCGCCGGAGATCATGGGCCTGGGCCCGATCGAGGCGAGCAAGAAGGCCCTGCAGCGAGCCGGCCTGTCGGTCAAGGACATCGACCTGTTCGAGATCAACGAGGCGTTCGCGGTACAGGTGCTCGGCTCCGCCCGCGAGCTGGGCATCGACGAGGACAAGCTGAACGTCTCCGGTGGTGCGATCGCCCTGGGCCATCCGTTCGGCATGACCGGTGCGCGCATCGCCACCACGCTGCTCAACAACCTGCAGACCCACGACAAGACCTTCGGACTGGAGACCATGTGCGTCGGCGGCGGTCAGGGCATGGCGTTGATCATCGAGCGGCTCAACTGACACCACACACTAAAAAGGCCGGCACGCATGCGTGCCGGCCTTTTTAGTGTCAAGCGCTAGTCATCCCGGGGGGCACGCAGGACGCTTCTTCTGTTTTTGCCGCTCAAAGTGGCGTGACCACTCGGTTCGGGCATGGAATCACCCGGATTGGGTTACGGTTTGCCGGCTGCCGCCCGGTGGCCTATACATCCGAGTTCACCATGACTCGGTGGACGAGGAGCGGCGCCGTGAGTATTTCCCTGAGAACGATCGCGATAGTGACGGCCGCGATAGCGGCAGTCACTTCGGCTTCGGCGACCGCTTGCAGTAGCAACCCGAAATCAGCGACGGTGTCGTCGAAGTCAGCCACCTCGGCCACGACAAGCCAGAGTTCGACATCGAGTTCGGCGCAAGCCCAGTCCGCCGATTACAGCCGACTCTTGATCCAGGCCAAAGACATCGAGACGCCGATGGCCTTCACCGCAGGTCCCCTGACACAGAACCCTCATGACCAAGCCGGGGTGGAGACGACATTCAGCAACGACGACAAAACCCGCCAGATCCACGACACCATCCTCGTCATGGGCGATCCTTCAGCGGCGGCCGGCGCCCTCGAAGCCGCCAAGGCGAAGCTGGGTGATTCCGTCGTCGGAACACCCGGACCAGCCGCCGTCGGAACTGGCGGCACCCTGGTGTCGGGCAACTCACCGGACGGCTCCAAGGGGGTCATGATGGTGCTGTTCACCGAGGGCAAGGCGTTCACCACCCTGAGCTTTGTCGGCCCTCCCGACATGCAGCCGCCCGCCGGATTTCGTCATCGAACTCGGCCAAAAGCAGGACACGGCCATCAAGAACGGACTGCCTGGCTGAGCCGAACCAACCTCAGGCGCTTGACACCACACACTAAAAAGGCCGGCACGCGTGCGTGCCGGCCTTTTTAGTGTCAAGCGCTAGTCGTTCTGAAAGTAACTGAGCAGACGCAGGATCTCGAGGTAGAGCCAGACCAGGGTCACGGTCAGGCCTAACGCGATGCCCCAAGCGGCCTTCTCCGGAGCGCCGGCGCGGATCATCTGGTCGGCGGCGTCGAAGTCGATCAGGAAGCTGAACGCCGCGATGCCGATGCAGACCAGCGAGAAGATGATGGCCACCGGGCCACCACTGCGCAGCCCGAGTCCTTCGCCGTGGCCGACGCCGAACATGCCCAGCACGAGGTTGCCCAGCATCAGGGCCAGCACGCCGAACATGGCGGCGACCATCATCCGGGTGAACTTCGGGGTCACGCGAATGGCACCGGTCTTGTAGACCACGAGCATCCCGCCGAAAACGCCGAAAGTGCCCAGGATCGCCTGCCCGATCATCACGCCGGCGCTGGTGTTCGATACCGAGAAGTTGGCCAGCAGGAACGAGATGGCCCCGAGGAACAGGCCCTCGAGAGCGGCATAGGTCAGCACGATAGCCGGGCTGTCCTGCTTACGTGCGAAGGTCGCGATCATCACCAGCGCGAAGCCGCCGAGGGCGCCGACGATGCTGAACGGCCCGGCGAGCGCCTGGTTGGCCGCCACCATGAAGTAGGAGACGACGGCGACGGCTGACAGCACCGCCAGGGTGATGCCGGTCTTGGTGACGACGTCGTCGATGGTCAGCGGGCGGGAAACGCCTGACCGCTGGTCGGTGTACGGCGCGTAAGCGTCCGTCTGATGTCCGTACTGAGTCGCGGCTCCCGCGACGCCACTGCCAAACTGCGCGTATCCGCCGCGCTGCTTGGGCAGCGAGCGAAATACCGGGTTGCTAGTCTCCCGCACCGTCGGTTCCTCTCTTGAGCTGTGACTTCGAGCTGTGCGAACAAGGGGTCAACGAACGACGCGCCAACCATGTTCCCGGCCAGGGCATCGTTCTGCCAAGACCTTACCCGCGAGCGTCGCACCGCGGGTAACGATCTAGATTGCTGGTCAAGTCCTGACCAGCTTTCGACGAGGCCTTCACCTCGAGGGGAGAACACGCGCGTGACGGACGAATCTGTCGAGGTGGCGAGCCACGTCGACAACGGTGTCGGCTTTGTGACACTCAACCGCCCCAAGGCGATCAACTCGCTGAACCAGACCATGATCGACGTGCTCAGCGCCGTGCTGGGCACGTGGGAGCAGGACTCCGCGATCAGTGCAGTAGTGCTGTCCGGGGCCGGGGAGCGCGGCCTGTGCGCCGGCGGCGACGTGGTGGCGATCTATCACAGCGCGCGTGCCGACGGCGTCGAGGCCAAGCGCTTCTGGCGCGACGAGTACCTGCTGAACGGGAAGATCGGCCGCTTCCCCAAGCCGTACGTCTCACTGATGGACGGCATCGTGATGGGCGGCGGCGTCGGGGTGGGCGCGCACGCCAACACGCGCGTCGTCACCGACACGTCCAAGATCGCCATGCCCGAGGTCGGTATCGGCTTCATCCCGGACGTCGGGGGCGCCTATTTGCTCTCCAGGGCGCCGGGATCGTTGGGCCTGCACGCCGCGCTGACCGGTGCGCCGTTCTCCGGAGCCGACGCGATCGCGCTGGGTTTCGCCGACCACTACGTGCCGCACGACAAGGTGGACGCCCTGCGCGAGGCGATCGCCGCCGACGGTGTCGAGCAGGCGCTGGCCACCCATGCCATCGAACCGCCCGCCAGTGATCTTGCCGCGCAACGAGAGTGGATCGATGAGTGCTTTGCCGGCGACACCATCACGGATATCGTTGCCGCGCTGCGGGGTCATGACGCCGGACCGGCCAACGACGCCGCGAACCTGATCGCCACCCGCTCCCCCATCGCGCTGTCGGTGACGCTGGAGGCGGTGCGCCGCGCCGCCAAGCTCGAAACCCTGGAAGACGTTCTGGCCCAAGACTATCGGGTGTCATCGGCGTCGCTGCGCTCACACGATCTGGTGGAAGGCATCCGCGCCCAGCTGGTCGACAAAGACCGCAACCCGAAGTGGTCGCCGGCGTCATTGAGCGCTGTGAGCACAGCCGACGTCGAGGCTTACTTCGCACCCGTCGACGACGAACTGACGTTCTAGGAGGAGACATGGCTTACGAGACCATCCTGGTCGAGCACGACGAGCGGGTCGGCATCATCACGCTGAACCGCCCGAAAGCGCTCAACGCGCTCAACACTCAGGTGATGGGCGAAGTCACCAGCGCTGCAGCCGAATTCGACAACGACACCGGCATCGGCGCGATCATCATCACCGGTTCGGCGAAAGCGTTCGCAGCAGGCGCCGACATCAAGGAGATGTCCGGCCTGGCGTTCTCCGACGCTTTCGATGCCGATTTCTTCGCGCCGTGGGGCAAGCTTGCCGCGGTGCGCACGCCGACGATCGCGGCGGTGGCCGGCTATGCGCTGGGCGGCGGTTGCGAACTCGCGATGATGTGCGACCTGCTGATCGCCGCGGACACCGCGAAATTCGGCCAGCCGGAGATCAAGCTCGGCGTGCTGCCCGGCATGGGCGGTTCGCAGCGACTGACCCGGGCGATCGGCAAGGCCAAGGCGATGGACCTGATCCTGACCGGACGCACCATCGACGCCGCCGAGGCCGAACGCAGCGGCCTGGTTTCGCGGGTGGTGCCTGCCGACGACCTGCTGACCGAAACCAAGGCGGTCGCCACTGCCATTTCGCAGATGTCGCGCTCGGCATCCCGGATGGCCAAGGAGGCGGTCAACCGCGCGTTCGAATCGACTCTGACCGAGGGCCTGCTCTACGAACGCCGGCTGTTCCATTCGACTTTCGCGACCGAAGACCAGTCGGAGGGCATGGCCGCGTTCATCGAGAAGCGTCCGCCGAACTTCACCCACCGCTGAGCGTCCTACGGTGAGCGAGTCCGAACAGTCGACCGTGACCGCAGGCCGCGATGCGTGGTGGGTCCGGCACTACACGTTCACCGGCACCGCGACCGGGCTGGTGTTCATCTGGTTGTCGATGACGCCGTCGCTGTTGCCGCGCGGCCCGCTGTTTCAGGGCTTGGTCAGCGGCCTGGCCGGTGCTTTCGGTTATTCCATCGGGGTTTTCGCGGTGTGGCTGGTTCGCTTCATGCTGTCCCGGGATTCCAGTCCACCGGCGCCGCGGGCCGCCTGGCTGGCGCTGATCGGCGTCGGCGCGGTGGGCATGGTCGCGATGGTGATCTGGTTTCACGTCTGGCAGGACCGGGTGCGCGACCTGATGGGGGTCAGGCACCTGGTACGACTCGACTATCCGTTGACCGGCGCACTGTCACTGATCGTGCTGTTCGGTGTCGTCGAAGCCGGGCAGCTCATTCGCAAGCTGGTGCACTTTCTCGATCTGCGACTGGATCGCTTTGCACCGCCGCGGGTTTCGGCTGTCATCGTAGTGTCGTTGTTGGTGGCGCTGACCATCGCGTTGCTCAACGGCGTGGTGGTGAAGTTCGCGATGCGCACCATGAACAACACCTTCGCCTCGGTGAACAACGAAATGGACCCGGACACCGCCGCGCCGAAGACAGCACTGCGTTCCGGCGGGCCGCAGTCCCTGGTCTCGTGGGAGTCGCTGGGACACCAGGGCCGCATCTTCGTCAAGGGCGGACCGACCGTCGCCCAGCTCACGGCGTTCAACGGCGCCCCCGCGACCGAGCCGATCCGCGCCTACGCCGGACTGGCTACCGCTGACGGCATCACCGCCGACGCGGAGATGGCCGCGCGAGAGTTACAGCGGACGGGCGGTTTACGCCGCGCCGTCATTGCAGTCGGCACCACGACCGGCACCGGCTGGATCAACGAAGCAGAAGCCGACGCGCTGGAGTACATGTACAACGGCAACACCGCGGTCGTGAGCATGCAGTACTCGTTCCTGCCCAGTTGGCTGTCGTTCCTGGTGGACAAGGAGAACGCCCGCCATGCCGGCCAAGCACTGTTCGAGGCGGTCGACCGGTTGGTGCGGCAGATGCCGGAAGCGCAGCGGCCCAAGATCGTTGTGTTCGGCGAGAGTCTGGGCTCGTTCGGCGGCGAGGCTCCGTTCCTCAGCCTCAACAATGTGTTGGCCCGCACCGACGGCGCGCTGTTCTCCGGACCGACGTTCAAGAACACCATCTGGACAGATCTGACCGCTACCCGTGACCGCGGTTCACCGGAGTGGCTTCCGATCTACGACCGCGGCCACAACGTCCGCTTCGTGGCGCGGCCGGATAATCTGAACCGCCCTGACCCGCAATGGAATTCGCCACGGGTGGTGTATCTCCAGCACGCCTCCGACCCGATTGCGTGGTGGAATCCCGGCCTGCTCTTCCGCAAACCGGACTGGTTCAGCGAAAAGCGTGGCTACGACGTCCTTCCCGAAACCCAATGGATCCCGGTGGTGACGTTCTTGCAGGTCTCGGCCGACATGGCGGTGGCGGTTGACGTGCCCCAGGGCCATGGCCATGTCTACGTCGCCGACGTTGCCGACGGGTGGGCGGCGGTGCTGCAGCCGCCCGGGTGGTCGCCGGCCAAAACGGCGCGGCTGCGTCCGTTGCTGCACGCCAGCGACAGCTAACGCCAGGTGAACGGGCGCTGTGAGTGCGCCAAGGGTTTCGCGTAACGCCTGGCAGCCCCGTCAGTCAAATGGGACGATTACCCTCATCGGAACCCCAGAGAGGGAGCTATCGATGACCTGGACATTTGCAGCGGGTGCGGGCCGCATTGTGATCAAGATCGCGGTGACGGGCGCACTGATCGCGGTGCCAACCGCTGCTTTCGCCGGACCGGCGTTGGCGGCGACTGGTTTCGGTGACGCACCGATCGTGCTACCGGCGCCCCCACCCGCGGATCCGGCCCCGGAGCCGGCGCCGCCGGCCCCGCCGCAACAGAACTACGAGTACTACAACCCCAATGACTACAACGACTACTGGTACAACGCCGGCGCCGACGGTGGCGGCGGAGGCGGAGGCGGCGGCTAAGCCGCGCTAACCCTCAGCCAGCACGCCGGCGGCGGCCAGCGCCCGATAGCCGCCGACGACGTCCGTCGCTTTGCGCAGTCCGAGATCCTGCAGGGCGACCGCGGCGAGGCTCGACGTGTAGCCCTCCGAACAGAGCACCACCCACTCGACATCGTCGCTGACTGCTTGCGGCAGGCGGGCCTCACTGGTCGGGTCGCAACGCCACTCCAGCACGTTGCGTTCGATCACGATGGCCCGCAGCGAGTCCGGCACCTCCCCTTCCCGCGCTCGCTGAGCCTGCGGCCGAATGTCCACCAGCAACGCGCCGCGCCGCAGCGCGGCGGGCACCTCCTCGGCGGCCAGTCGGTGCAGTCGATCGCGCGCCGTCGCCAAGATCTGATCGATGCGGCTCATAGGTTCTCCGGTTGATCGGTCAACTCGGTGCGCTCGCGGCGCAACCGCTGGTCGTTGGTGACCTCGTAGTACGACATCACCGTCAGCGGAGGCGAATACGCGTGCACGCTCAGCGACGCCCCCTGGGTGTCCGCCAGCGAGGTGACCGAAGCACGCGGTCCGGTCGGCGCCCACACCACGTCGTGCACCCACCCCAGCGGGAACGCGGCCTGATCCCCGGCCTGCAGCCGTCGGCAACGCAATCTTTCTCCGTCCCAGCGGAATTCGTCCAGCGACCCGGACAGCAACGTCAACGCACCCAGTGACCCGCCGTGGTCGTGCAGTTCGGTGCGATGCCCGGGCACCCAGCTGATCAGCCAGACATCGACCTCGTCGTCGCCATGCAGCCGGGCGAACCAACGGTCGTCGGTGGGCACGCCGCTCGGCGGGACGACATGGTCGTATCGACCGCTGAGCACGTCGTCAGCGGTCCGGTCGGTGATGTGCAAGAGGTCAGCCAGCCGCAGTCGGGTGGGTCCGGGGACGGATCGCAGGGCGGAAGGGCGGGACCGCGCGTGGGCGGCTACTCGGACAGGGTCGGCAGTGAGGTGAGCGGAAACCATTCAGGAAGCTCCAGAGCGAACGGGCGATTGATGGGACGGCGGCACGTCAGCGCCGACAACACTCCCAAAACCCGGTTCGCAGCATCACGGCCGCCAGTGTTGCATAGATTGACCGAGTGCGGTGGGCCCCAAGTCGTCCCCTGGTGTGGTGCGCGATTGCCGTGATCGGCGCCGTGCCGGGCTGCTCGTCCGGCGAGCGGAAGTCCCCGCCCGCCGCCGTGACGCCGTCGTCCGCGACGACGGCGTCCGCCGAGGCGGGGCCCAGCACCGTCTCGCTCTCGCCTGCGGGCGTCACCACCAAGATCGACGTGCCCGCGCACTCGACCGAAGAGGAGTACTTCCAGGCCTGCCACGCGGCGAATATCTGGATGAAGGGCCATCCAGGCGACCATCAGGCGCTGGTCGAACGCTACTTGTCCGCAGTCCAGCAGCCGGGCGTCACCGGTCCGGGCACCTGGAACACCGCCTGGGCCGCGCTGTCGCTGCCGCGCCAGGCCGGGGTGATCGTCGCGGCCAAGGCGGCCGCCAACGACGAGTGTGGCTGATCGGTAGACGAGCCGTCACCGCAATTCGGATCACGGTTGGGAAAACCCACTCGCAGCACGACAAAATAGACCCATGACCGATCCCGATGTGCTCCCCGCGCCCGACAATGCGCCCCGGGTGGCATTGGCGCTCGGCAGTGGCGGGGCCCGCGGCTACGCCCACATCGGGGTGATCCACGAACTGCGTGACCGCGGCTACCAGATCACCGGGATCGCCGGCTCGTCGATGGGCGCGCTGGTGGGCGGCTTACAAGCGGCTGATCGGCTCGACGAATTCGCTGACTGGGCAATCTCTTTGACGCAGCGGGCGATCCTGCGGCTGCTGGATCCGTCGATCATGGCGGCCGGTGTGCTGCGGGCCGAGAAGATCCTGGACGCCGTGCGCGACATCCTGGGCGATGTCACCATCGAGCAGCTGCCGATCCCGTACACCGCGGTGGCCACCGACCTGCTGACCGGCAAATCGGTGTGGCTGCAGCGCGGGGCGGTCGACGAGGCCATTCGGGCATCGATCGCGATCCCGGGAGTGATCGCACCGCACGTCATGGACGGCAGACTGCTTGCCGACGGCGGGATCCTGGACCCGCTGCCGATGGCGCCGATCGCCGCGGTCAACGCCGATCTGACCATCGCGGTCAGCTTGTCCGGCAGCGAGACCGTCGCCGACCAGGAGGCCGAGTCCCGGTCGTCGAGCGACTGGCTGAACCGGATGCTGCGCAGCACGTCGGTGCTGTTCGACAACGCTTCTGCCCGCTCCCTGCTGAGTCGGTTCGGCGCGGGCGACCCCGACACTGAAGACGACGCCGAGGCCGACGACGAACCGGTGGACTTGTCCGACGACGAACCCGAGGTGCCCCGGCTGGGCAGCTTCGAGGTGATGAACCGCACCATCGACATCGCCCAGGCCGCGTTGGCGCGCCACACGCTGGCCGCCTACCCGCCGGACTTGCTGATCGAGGTGCCGCGCTCGGTCTGCCGCGGACTGGAATTCCACCGTGCGGCCGAGGTGATCGAGATCGGCCGGGTGCTGGCCGCGAAGGCGTTGGACGACCTCGACTCGCCGCCGATTACCTGACACCGAGGAATTCGCCGACGGCGACCGCAACACGGCGGCCCTGCGCGCGCCCGGCTTCCGCCGAGCCGCGGCGGCAGCGGGGATCGAGCGGGTTGGCCCCGAACGCGGCCAGCGACTCGTCGTCGGCGAACACGCCGAAGGCCGCACCATCGAAGCCGGCGATCTCGGTCGCCGCTGCAGCACCGAACGGCGAGGGTGCCGATTCGCCCGCAGGCACCAGAACCACTGCCGCGCGGCAGTCTTCGGCGAGGGCGAGGTTGATCGTGCTGCCGATCCCGCCGTCCATGTAGCGGATATCCCCGATCGTCACCGGTGGCCATGCGCCCGGCACGGCGCAACTGGCGGCCACCGCGTCGACCAGGTCGACTCCGGAATCGCCGTCGAACACCACCAGCTCACCGGTGACGACGTCGATGGCGGTCACGCGCAGCACCCGGTCGGGCCAGCTGTGCGACGGCAGACGTTGCGCGATCACGTTGCGCCGCAACGGCTCTGCCACGGTATCTGTCTTCAGCGCGACGGCCCCGATCCGCCGGCGCTTCTCGGACAGGGTGGCGTCCGGGTCCGACAGGGCGGCAAGGAGGAGGTCGGCGATGGCGTCGATGGCGACGCCGGGGTCGATCTCGGCCGATTCCTCCGCGACTTGTCGCGCGAACAGATCGTCGATGCTCAGGCCACTGCCGATCTGCGCGACGACCGCCGATCCGGCCGAGGTGCCCAGCAGCACATCGGATGTCAGCAGTGCTTGGGCTGCTGCGGATGACTCGTCGGCGATGCCGGCCAGCAGGCCCGTCTCCCAGGCGATTCCGGCTACCCCACCGCCGCCGAGCACCAGCGCTCGTTGTGCAGTCACGCCGACGGCTGCAGCGAGGCTTGGGCGGCCGGGCTCAAATCCTCGGGACGCAGCAGATGCCGCGGCGGATCGGGAAGCACCAGATCGCGGTGCACCTGCAGCCCAGCGTCTATGTGCACCAACTCGCCGGGTTCCAGCAGCCGCCACCGCGAGGCGTCGTCCATCGGCTCGGTGGCGAACACGATCGACGGCTGGTGTCGCAAATGTTCTGAGTCGGCACGAATTCTGTTGGTGCGCAGATGAAAGCGATGCTCGGACGGATTCTTGCGACGGTCCGACACATACAACTCGTGCGACTCCGGGTACCGCAGCGCCCACAGGTCGGTGGCGGTGCTGAGCAGAATGTTGACCGCGTAGATCGGCACGTTGTCGGCCAGCCACCGCATCGCGTCGACCAGCCCCGAGGTCACGTCCCCGCCCTGCGCCCGGATCGACGCGGTGATCAACGCGAACATCCGCTCGGAATCGGTCTGCCCCACAACAAGATCGGCGGTGCCCAGTTCACGCAGCCGCGCGTCGAGCACGTCGAGGCCCTCCAACACTCCGTTGTGCGCGAATATCCTGCCGTCCTGCAGGAACGGATGGGTGTTGACGACGTCATGGGAGCCGGTGGTCGCATAGCGCACGTGCGCGATGAACGTGGTACCGGTCAAATCGTGTGCTTCGGTGGCGAATTCGGCGTCCTGCCACGCCGCGATCGGCTGCTTGTGCACCTGCGGATGACCCTGGCCGTCGAAGACACCCAGACCACTGCCGTCCGGGTTTCTTCTGCTCTGCTCGGCGAGGTTGTCCGGAGCATCCAGTAGCCAAAACGTGGCTGTGACAACGTTGGTGCCGGCGTGCAGCCCGAAAAGTCGGCACATCAGCGGGTCAACTCCGCCGAGAGCGTCGCCAGCGACTGTCGGGCGTAGCCCTTCCACAGCGCGCCCACCAGCGGTAGCAGTGGCGCGCTGATCGCCGAGGCGGCGTGGATGTTCCAATGCCAGGTGATGGTGGTCGCGCTGCCACTCGGCTCGAAGGTCCACTCGCCGTCGGCGCTGCCGACCAGCAATCCGAGCGGGCCGGTGATGCCGGTGATCGAGTAGCCGAACGAGCGCGGCGGGTCGACGCTGGTCAGCTTCTCGCGCATACCGCCGGCGCCCTTGAATGCCACCAGCCGGGTCTGGCCTGCGGTCCCCCATTCGCCGACCTGCTCGCGGACCTCGGCGACCGGCGGAATGGGTCCGTACCACCGGCTGAAGATGGTGGTGAGCGGTATCGGCAACGTTCCGGCGAAGGCGTCGTCGACGGCGACCGGGATGACCCGGGACTGCTGGACAGCCAAAGTGCTTGCCATGCGGGCAGGCTACCGCGACAGACCCGGCGCGGCCCGGCCGGTGATCAGCGGCAGGTCGAAGAAGGTCTGGATGCCCGACGGCGCCGCGCAGGTGGCGGGGACGGCGTTGACGCAGTGTGCGGCGGTCGCGACGATCCCGGGATTGCTCTTCAGCCCCGCTTCCACACTCTCCGGCTGCCAGCCTTTCACCGTGACGAAGGTGTCCGGGTTTCCGCGGACCTCGACCTCGTAACGTTCGCCTGCCGGCCCGAAAGACCATGCCGGATCGAGGTTTTCCTCACCCATCAACCAGTTGACCGTGATCCGGACGACCACGGTGTCACCGACCAGCGCCTCCCAGTGGAAGCGCCGTCCAGCCACCTGGCCCGGCTCGATCACGCCGATCGGCGAGTCGATCGGCCCAGACGCCACCGCCACCTCCTGCGACGAGCGGATCTCCGGGTTGGCGGCGAAGCCCAGCCGGTCTACGCAGAGCTGGACCGACTGGAAGAACCCACCGTTCAGAATCTTCTGCATCGGCCCGGTCAGCGCCTTGTCCGGGTTGCCGCCGAAGCCCATCACGTAGCGCAGCACATCCGGAGCGCCATAGGTCCGCAGGTCGGAAAACTCTTCGGCGCGAACGAAAGTGATACCGGTCGACATCACCGACAACAACAATGGGAACAGCTCGGTTGCGGCGCCGGGGCCGATACCCGCGCCGTGCAGCGTGGCATTTCCGGTCTGCGCGGCGGCCTCCAGTGGCGCGGCTTCCTTCGCACCGGGGTAGAACCAGCCGACGGGAGTGACGACGTTCTTGCCGGAGCGCAGCAACGCCGCGACTTCGTCGGCGTTGGGCAGCAGCGGCGCGTAGATCACCGCGTCGGCGTCGAGCGCCAGAATTTCGTCGACGCTGTTGGTCGCAATGACACCGAGCGGGGGCGTGCCGATGATGTCACCGACGTCCTTGCCGCTCTTGGCTTCTGAATGCACCCAGCAGCCCGCGAGCTGCAGCTCAGGATGCTCGAGCACACCTTTGATCGCGGCCACACCGACCGACCCCGTCGCCCATTGCACGACCCGCAGGCTCATAACCGCAATCCCTTCAGTCTCGCGCTTCGCTGACCTCGTAGACGTTGTCGGCATACCGCGATCGGATGGTCTTCTTGTCGTACTTGCCGACGCTGGTACGGGGAATCTCGTCGACGAACGTCCACCGCTCCGGCAGCCACCAGCGAACCACTCTGTCGGCCAAGAACTCTCGCAGCGCTTCAGGCTTGACGTCGGATCCTTCCCGCGCGACGACAACGGCCAGCGGCCGCTCCTGCCAGCGCTCGTCGGGGACCGCGACCACTGCGGCCTCGACCACGTCATCGTGGGCGACCAATGCGTTCTCCAAGTCGACCGACGAAATCCATTCGCCGCCAGACTTGATCACGTCTTTGGACCGGTCGGTCAATGTGATGAAGCCGTACTCGTCGATGCGGCCCACGTCACCGGTGCGCAGCCAGCCGTTGTCGAATTTCTCTTCGTCGTGGCCGCGGTAGTAAGAGCTGGTGATCCACGGACCGCGGACTTCGATCTCGCCGACGGCCGCGTTGTCGTTGGGCAGTGTCTGCCCGTCGTCGTCGACGAGGCGGGCTTCCACCCCGCACAGCGGTTGCCCCTGGGTCGCGCGGAACGTCCAGTGCTGGTCGTCCGGGGTGCCCGGCGGCGGCCACGCCATCGTTGCCGTCGGCGACGTTTCCGTCATCCCCCACAATTGGCGGATCTGGACGCCGTGCCGCTCCTCGAAGGTGCGCATCAGCGAGACCGGGACGGCGGAGCCGCCACAGGGCACCATCCGCAGCGACGACACGTCGTGGCCGGGGTTCTTCTCCAGGTAGTGCATGACGTCGTTCCAGATGGTCGGCACCGCGCCCGCGATGGTGGGTTTCAGCTTCTCGATCATGTCGACCAGCGACTTGGCGTCCAGATGCCGATCGGGCAACACCAGGTCGGCCCCGGCCATCAGCGCCCCGTACGGCAGGCCCCACGCGTTGGCGTGGAACATCGGCACAATCGGCAACACCGAATCGCCGGAGCCGATCCCGATGCCGTTGCTGGTACAGATCGCCATGGAGTGCAGGTAGCTCGAACGATGGCTGTAGACAACGCCTTTGGGGTTGCCGGTCGTGCCGCTGGTGTAACACATTGCCGCCGCGGAGTTTTCGTCGATCTCCGGCCAGTCGAATTCCGTCGATTCGTTAGCCACCACATCGGCATAACGCAGCACGGTTTTGCCCGATTTCTCGAATTCGGAGATATCGCCATCGCCGACCGCGACCACGGTGTGCACGGTATCGAGCTCAGCCAGTATCGGAGCCAGCAGCTTCGCCAACGACGTATCGACCAGCACCACCTGGTCTTCGGCCTCGTTGGCGACGTACACGATCTGCTCGGGGAACAGTCGGATGTTGAGGGTGTGCAGCACCGCACCCATCGCGGGCACCGCCACGTACGCCGCCAGATGCTCGGCGTTGTTCCACATGAAGGTGGCGACCCGCTGATCGCCGGTGATGCCGATGCGCCGCAATGCGTTCGCCAGCTGCGCGGCGTTACGGCCGAGTTCCTCGTACGTGCACTCGCGGTAGCCGTCACCGGTTGCGGTGATGACCTTACGGGTGCCGTGGACACGGCAGGCGTGCCGCAAGATCGCGGTGATCGTCAAAGGGAAGCCGTGCATCGTGCTGTACATCGCTGGACCGCCTTTGGTTCCGCCCGCCTGCTAAGCGGGGCCGGCCCGCGAGGCACCGACCCTCGTGGCGATCATTCCACGAGCGTTCAGTCGCCAAGACGGCGATGCGGCTAAGCCAGCGACGGCTCGAGTGCCCGCAGGTCGGCGAAGGCCCACGGGTGCGGGGTGGTCGGCGCGTCGTCCGATGTCAGCGCGGTGGCGGGAGTGGCCGCCGCATCGACGGCCAGAACGGTAACTGTGCCGGCGTAGTCGGAGACGTAGAGTCGGTTTCCGGCCGGGCTCTCGATCGCACATGACGGCTGGGCGCCGGTCGCGATGCTGCCGATGACGTCCTGCGTTCTGGTGGACAGCACCGTGACGCTGGTGTCGCCGACCAGATAGGCCCGATTGCCGTCGCGGCTCACGGTCAACCGGCTCAGCACGCCGGCGGTGTCACCAATTTTGTAGGTGGCGGTCACAGCGCACTTCCGCGCGTCTCGAACGTTCACGACGTCGAGGACGGTCCCGAAATCAGGACCGCAACTGCCGACGTAGGCGGTGCCGCCGTCTGGGCTGAGCGCGATATCCCTGATGGGAGAACCGATTTCGATCGTGCTCAGCACACGGTTGCGCTGCGTGTCGACCACCACCAGTTCGGCGGTGGACGCACCGTTGGCCGCGACATAGAGCCGGCGGCCGTCCGGGCTCAACCGAAGGCATTCGGTCGCGGTTCCGGTGGCCGCGATGCTGATCGACTGCTCGTCGCCGGTCGCGGTGTCGAGGATCGCCACGTCGGCGCCGTCGGCACTGGTGCGGCCTGCGTAGACGTGCCGACCATTCGGGCTCACCGCCAAGTCGCTGACGGCGTAGGACAGCGGATAGGTCTCGACGATTCGATCGGCGTCGATGTCGAACGCAAGAATCGAGTCGTAGCTGGCAGACGCGCTGCTGATGTAGGCGCGACCGGTCGATTTGTCAGACATGGCGATGGCGAACGGTTCGTCGACATCGCCGACGGTCTGCTCGACGGCACCGCTGTTGACGTCGATCAACGAGAAGCAGTCATCGCCGTAGTGGGTGACCATCAACAGTCCGCCGTTGGGACTGATGGCGACTCCGCTGATGGGACCGCGCTCGACGGAGATTTCTGCGGACCGCGAGAAACCCGGGGCGGTCACTGGCCCTTCATCGGTGCGCTTAATCGCACCGCCAACATCGCTCACAGTGGCACCAGCCTCTACTTGTTGGTCCGTGGTGGGCGGACAGCAGCATCTGGCGCTGTAACAGTTCACGCGGTCCAAAGCTTCCGCGGACCGCGACCCAGATGCCTGGGATGGCGCGCTGAGGCGCCGCTTCCGACCGAGTCTAGCGACGGAATTTCTGCGAAAATAGCGCAACACGACCGATTGTTGCCCACGTCACGCCAGCGCCTCAGAGTGTCCTTAAGCAATATTCGAGGGGCACCACGGACAAATCGAAATAGCAAACACAGCAACCGGTTTCGCCTGGTGGTTCTTGCTACTCGCTAACGAGCGCAACCTGGGACCGAATTACGTGTGAATAAGGAATTCTTAGCCATGAAGTACCGAAAGCGTCGTGAATCACAGTGAGTTCAAAGACACACCACCAGTGGGCACGCCAAGACCGCCGGATTGCCTGCCGGCCAGGGGTAACCGATAATTCCCCGGTGCATGCGAAGGAGTCAGCGCAGACGTGAACGACGACGCGCGCGCCGACGTTGTCAGTCGCCAGTACGAGCGGTGGAGATATCCACCTCCTATTCATGACCTCGCGGCTTGGACGGTCAACAACTGGGATTGGTTCGATCCGACGCATGCACACCGGGTCCTGTGGCCCGACCGGGACTACCGGCCAGACCTCGACATCTTGGTCGCCGGGTGTGGCACATACCAGGCCGCGGTCTTCGCATACAACAATCCTGCCGCCGGCGTCGTGGCGGTCGACATCAGCCAACCATCGCTGGATCACCAGCAGTATCTGAAGGACAAGCACGGCTTACACAACCTGCGGTTGCACCTGCTTCCGATCGAGGAGTTGTCGACGCTGGACCGGCAGTTCGACCTCGTTGTGTCGACCGGCGTCTTACACCACATGGCCGATCCACTGACCGGTCTGAAATCCCTTGCGGGATGCCTACGTCCGGACGGCGCCATGGCCCTGATGCTCTACGGAAGGCACGGGCGAGTCGGAGTTGAGTTGCTGGAGTTGGCTTTTCGCGACATGGGTCTCGGCCAGGACGACGAGTCGATTCAAATCGTCAAAGATACGATCGCGGCATTGCCGCCGGACCACCCAGTCCACAGCTACATCAAGCGAGCACGCGATTTGCAGGACGACGCCGCTTTGGTGGACACATTTTTGCACGGCCGTGCGCGCAGTTACACCGTCGAAGATTGCATCGACTTCGTCAACTCGGCGGAACTCGAGTTCCAAGGATGGTTCCACAAGACGCCGTACTATCCACACGATGTGAGCGGCCAGCCCGGTGGTTATTTCTCGGCCGTTAATTCGTTGCCCGAGAACAAGATCTGGGCGGTGATGGAACGCCTACAGACAATGAACGGCTGCCATTTCTTCATGGCGTGTCATCCACAACGGCCGAAATCCAGCTACCAGATTGACTTTTCGTCCGCTGCCGCGCTCGACTACGTTCCGGTGTTCCGATACCGTTGCGGGCTCTCCGGGACGGATATCGTCTGGCCGGGTTCGCGCGTGGGCCTCAACCAGGCTCAATTGCCGTTCGTCCAAAACATCGACGGCCGGCGCTCGATCCGCGAGATTTTGCAGTGCGTCGCCCTGAAGCACAAAGTTCCCGACGCGGACATGGCCGACATCGAGACCTTCGTCCGGACGTTGTTCCAGGCTCTGTGGCGAACCGACTTCGTGGCAATGGCTCTGCCGGCGACCTGACGTGCATATCCGTCCGTTCATCTGAATAAGTGTCGCCGTTTACCGTTTAGACAGGCAGTTTTTCACATCGAATGATGTTGCCGCCGACTCGATTTCGGCGATAATTAGCGCCATGACTGACATCAGCAGTGCAACGATCATTGGCGGCGGCGCGGGCGGCGGCTTCCACGGCGGCGGAGCAGGCGGCGGGCGCTTTGGCGGCGGCGCAGGCGGCGGCTTTCACGGCGGCGGCGCGGGCGGCGGCTTCCACGGCGGCGGAGCAGGCGGCGGGCGCTTTGGCGGCGGCGCAGGCGGCGGCTTTCACGGCGGCGGCGCAGGCGGCGGCCGCTAAGGCCGAACCGGCTTTTAGCTCGGAGGCGACTTCTACGTCAACCAGTTCGGCTCGAGATGGCTTTCGTAAATGTACGAGCCAGTATGGGTCAACTGAACCCACGGGGCCGCATACACTTTGAACCCACAGCTACGAGCGAGCCTGCAGAAGTAGTAGTCCTCCCCTACTAGTTGGCTCGTCTCAGGGTCAATGCCGGTCGTGTAAAACTCTTTAAGTGTCGTGTCGTCGGCCAGATATTCCGGCACAACCTCAGACAACCCTTCGAAGACCTCGCGCTTGACCAGCATGAATCCGGCCCCCCCGGCCTCAACTTCCACCAAACCGTCGGAATTGACGAAAGCGCTGTCCGCCTGGCCGCTAATCGTCCTGACAACAAATAGCCCCACGTGGCTTTTCAACTCGGCCGGCGGGACACCGTCGTTGACTGCCTGGGCGACTCGCTCCCAGTGGATCGCCTTCACCGGGTAGATTCCGCAAATGATGTCCTGATCAGCCAAAATCATGCTGACTATGTCAACGGCGTCGAATCCGATGTCCGCGTCGATCCACATCAAGTGAGTCGCCTCGGATTCAAGGAATTGGCGAGCTAGGTGATTCCTCGCGTTCGCGACGAGAGCGTCATTCATCCTGTACTGATAGAGGAGGCCAAGTCCATTGCGGATGAAGATCGCTGGCGTTTGCGCCAGCGACCAGGTGTAGGTCCCCATGGCCATTCCCCCGTACATGGGTGTGGCGATGAAGACGGTTGGCGCACTCCCGGCGGCGGCACTCGGCCCCGAAGGCTCATCAACCACTGGGCAACTATAGGACCTCGACGAGCCGTCCATCGGCTGGAAGGCTGACGGTATGCATGCCGGCCGCAGCACCGTGCGCCAGGCCTCGCCGCAGGATGCGGCAGCGTGCGTGGCGATTTACCGCCCTTGCGTCGAGGAAACGGCGATCAGCTGGGAAGTTGACGTACCAACGGTGACGGAGATGGCCGCGCGGATCACCGGACTCGGTGCCTCCCATGAATGGCTTGTGCTCGAACACGATGACGAGATCATCGGGTTCGCGTACGGACAGTCGCTCAAGCGGTTCCTGCCTGCCGTGCAGTGGTCAGTTGAGACAGGTATCTATGTCGATGCAGATCATCATCGCGCCGGCGGCGGCGCTGCGCTGTACACGGAATTGCTGCGCCGACTCGGCGAGCGCGGCTACCGACAGGCCTTCGCGGGTATCACTCAACCCAACGAGGCGAGCAATGACTTTCATCGTTCGCTGGGGTTCGAAGACGCGGGGTGCTACCGGCGACTGTTGTGGAAGCTGGGCGGCTGGCATGACGTGGCCTGGATGCAACGAGATCTGGTCGACGATCCGCACTCCGCGCCCCGCCTCATCACGGCGCCCTCACAGTGCGGATGAGGTGCCGTGAAGAAAGCGTCAGGACGCTGGCGCACCCAACTTTGGCGGGTTCAAGGTGGAGTTGTGAACAGCGAAGTTCACGGCGCCGACCTTAAGGACCTGAGAGCGCACTGAGACGAAGCTGAGACAGAGCACGAGTCGCAACCGTGCCCCCAGTCGGACTCGAACCGACACTTGGCGGATTTTAAGTCCGCTGCCTCTGCCGATTGGGCTATGGGGGCCAGCGACGAATGTACGCGTCGACCGCCGACGCTTTATCAGATACCCGAATCCGCAGGTCGGTCTCAGAGCTGTGTTAAAAATTCCGACCGTACGTTAAGAAGCCATTAACGAGGTATGCGGTACACCTCAGGTTACGCCAAGGTATAGCCCATGGAACCGCCGCCGGTTACCAGCAACCACTGATCGTGACCAACGTGGCCGACTTCCTCACCGGAGTCGGCTTCTTGCCACCCAGGAGAGAAATATGGCGTTCGTCAAGACGCAGCCCGCAGCAATTTCTGCCGCCGCTACCCAGCTAGAGGGCATCGGCAATTCATTTGCCGCTGAGAGCTCGGCTGCCGCAAGCTCGACCACCGACGTACTTCCCGCAGCCACCGACGAGGTGTCGATCCTGCAGGCGGGCGTGTTCTCGACCTACGGCCAGCTCTACCAGTCGGTCAGCGCCCAGGCCCAGGCCATCCACCAGCAGTTCGTCCAGCTGATGAACCAGAGCTCTGGGTCATACCAGGACACTGAAACGGCCAACCAGGCCGCCGCCGGCGCGAATGCGCTGTCCAGCGGCGCGTCGGGCGCCTCGTCGGCTGCGAGTTCGGCGGCCAGTCCGGCCGCAGGAGGCCTCACCGGCTTCATCAACAAGCTGACGAGCACCCTCAGTGGCTCGTTCCTGAACAGCAACATCACCAACCTGGCAAACATCCAGGTTGGTAACTACGCATCGGCCGCCTCGGACATGATCGGTGTGACCAGCGGTGGTCTTCTCACCGCGCTGTCCGGTCCTGCTGCCGCCGCTGGCAGCGACATCGGGGGCTTGGGGACTGCCTTGGCCGGCGATGTCGGTCCCGCAGCGGCGGGCGCCGGCGGCATCGGCGCAGCGCCGGTGCTGGCTTCGGCCGGCGCGGGATCCTCGATCGGTGGCATGTCGGTGCCGCCCGGCTGGGCCGGGGGTGCCGCCGGAATTCCGGCGGCAAGCACGCCCGTCACGCTGGCGTCGCAGAGCATGCCCATGGGCGCGGCCACCGGTGGCGTGCCGACGAACGGTATCGCCGGGATGCCTGCGGTCGCCAACGGCGGCCGCGGCAATGGTTCGAGCTTCGGGGCGCCGCGGTACGGCCTCAAGCCCAAGGTCATGCCAGCGGTTGCCAAGCTCAGCTAGCAGCCCGATCGGCCAGAGCTGGCCGACCACCCCAGCAAGCGCACCCACATCCACCTCATAGACAGGATTTAGGACATGGCTTTTGATTTCGCTGCACGCCCACCGGAAGTCAACTCCACGTTGATGTACTCCGGCGCCGGAGCGGGACCGATGATGGCTGCCGCCTCCACGTTCGGCACCCTTAGCTCGGAACTGAGTACCAACGCGGCCGCCTATGAGTCGATCATCCAACAACTCACCGGCTCGGAATGGACGGGGCCGTCGGCCACCGCGGCTGCCGCCTCGGCTCAGCAGAACATCGAGTGGCTGCAAACCACCTCCGTGCAGTTGCAGGAAGCCGCCGCCAAGGCCACCGCTTCGGCGGCGGCATACGAGGCGGCGTTTTCCGCCACGATTCCGCCACCAGTGGTGTACGCCAACCGGGCTCAACTGGCTGCGCTGGTCGCAACCAACATCCTGGGGCAGAACACCCCGGCGATCGCGGCCAACGAGGCGATGTACGGCGAGTTCTGGGCGCAAGACGCCACCGCGATGTCGACCTACGCCGTCAACGCGGCAACGGCCGCGCAGGTGACGCCGTTGACCGAGCCGACCCAGAGCACCAACCCCGGCGGCGCGGGAGCACAAGCTGCCGCGGTGAGCAGCGCCGTCAACGGCAACGCGACGAACTCGAGCCTCAACGGCCTGCTCGGCAACCTGCAGGGTTCGGCGAGTTCGCTCGCGACCCCGGCGGCCACTTCGGCGGCCAGTTCGGCGGCGGGTGGTGGTGGACTGATGGCCGCCATCCAAGGCTTCTTCGGCGTCGGCGCGGTGGAAGACTCGATCAACACCGTCAACGTCACTGGCTCGTGGTTCCTGTTCATCGGCATGTCGGCCATCCCGCTGCTGTCGCACTTCGTTGCCGGTGCTCCGTTCGGCTTCACGATGAGCGATGCCACCCCCCTCGGTGCAGGATTGGGCTTCGGCACGACCCTGGCGGGCTCGACGTCCGGTGTCGGCGGGGCGACGTTGGCCGGCATGGGGACGGCGTCCGAGGTCGGCGGCATGTCGGTGCCGGCCGGCTGGAGTGCAGGCGCTCCTGGCGCCGCCGCCGAAACCACGCTCGCCGGAACGGGCTGGACCGCATCTGTTGACGAGGCAGCCACCGGCATGGGCGGCGGCGGCATGAACGGCGTGATGCCGGGAATGGCGTCCGCTGGCGGCAAGTCTGGCATGGGAATCGGCGGACCTCGTTACGGCGTCAAGCCGAAGGTCATGCCGAAGCAGGTGTTCGTCTGATGACGGGGAGGGGGACGGTGCCGCCCGCCTAAGACCGATCGCTGATCTCGACGCCGCCTCGACCTACCGGCAAATCGCGTCGTAGCCAGTACCATCAATTCACAGAACAAGGAGAGAGATATGCCTACACGTTTTATGACTGACCCGCACGAGATGCGGTCGATGGCGGGCCGTTTCGACGTGCACGCGCAGACGGTGGAGGACGAGGCCCGCAAGATGTGGGCGTCGAGCCAGAACATCGCCGGAGCCGGCTGGAGCGGTACCGCTCAGGCCACCTCCTACGACACCATGGGCCAGATGAACACCGCGTTCCGCAACATCGTCAACATGCTGCACGGTGTGCGCGACGGTCTGATCCGCGACGCGAACCACTACGAGGCCCAAGAGCAGGGCTCGCAGCACATCCTGTCCAGCTAGTCCACGACCGAAAACCTTTAGGAGAACAGTCATGTCGATCAGTTACCAGTTCGGCGACGTGGACGCCCACGGCGCGATGATCCGTTCCCAGGCCGCTTCCCTGGAGTCCGAGCACCAGTCCATCGTTCGCGATGTGTTGGCTGCCGGTGACTTCTGGGGTGGCTCGGGTTCGGTGGCTTGCCAGGAGTTCATCACCCAGCTGGGTCGCAACTTCCAGGTGATCTACGAGCAGGCCAACTCCCACGGCCAGAAGGTGCAGACCGCGGGCAACAACATGAGCAGCACCGACTCCGCTGTCGGGTCCAGCTGGGCCTGACACCCCACGAGTACTGTGGCCCGCACACCCGAAGGGTGTGCGGGCCACAGCCATTTCTACCGCTATACAGCCACCGGCGACATTCGGGAACCGCTCGGGACACCGTCGAATTCGGTGCAGCATACTTCCTAGCTCATCATTGCAACAGTTGGCGTGGCACTAAAGTTATTGCCACGCAACGATATCTGGCTGCCGAGGCTTTAGTCATCGCATTTGATGCATAGCACTTCGTCGAGAGTTGCGGCAACGTCAAAGCTGTCGGCCTGATCCAGCCGCCCGGTGTCGTACATCGCCGGACCGTCGGCCATCACGCCGGTCAGGACGTAACGGCCGCCATCCGGTGTCCGGCGCGCCGTTGCCTCTGGGGCGCTGACGCCCATGAGGCTGGTCGCGTCGGCAAGGTTAATTCCCACTTGGAACACTTCGGGTTCGGCGTCGAGGATCGCGGTAAGTCGGGTGATGTAGTTGTCGGGGGCGAAGAACCGCCACCCTTGGTCCAGGTCAAGCCAGTAGCGCCCGCGGATGTGCTCGCGAAGGTCGGCGCCGTCGGCGCACTCGGCAAATTCGAGGAACGGGTAGCGCTGACGCAGAATCGTGCGGTCTTCAGGTGTTTGACCGTGGTCGAATATAAGGAAGCGTCCGACCTTCGCCACGTCGATGCAGCAGTGCAGAAATGAATTGAGTGTGGCTGCGCTGGCGGTCCAGTTCGGTCCGGCGATCATGCTGACGGTAATGTCGGCGTCGCGTGGCCCATCGATAAGGTTGCGCACCAACATTTCTGGGTACAACGAGGTGGCTTCGAGCATGGCCGGAACCGACATGTCGCGGTTGGCCGCAATCCTGTTTCGGTCATCGTCGGGGATGTCGGGGCGGCCTAACAGGCGCCGGCAAAGGTTGAAAGCCTCGGGATGCTTGCCGATTCCGGACGCGCACACCGCCTGCTCGTCGATGGTGCGCCAGGCGTAGATAGCTGGGTCGTGAACAACCAAGTCATCCGCGGGAAGTGGGATTTGGGCGGCGCGTTCAGCGAATAGGTGGCCGACCCGGTAGCGTTTGGCGACAGTGTAATGCCGGGCGATGCCGTAGAAGGGTTCTGCGCGGGTCGGTCGGAACTCCCAGGCTCGCATGTACGCGTCCTGGACGTCGAGCCACGGCGTGTCGAGCTTGTCCATCGACTGCGCAATCCGCAGCATCGCCAAGAAGATACTCTCATCGTCGACCCCGATCTCAATCAGACGTTCAGAGTATGTGCGCGCGTTGGCGAAGTCTTGAACGTTGAAATAGATCTGCGCCAACATATGCACAGGTAGTGGATCGTCGGGGTCGCTCTCCGCTTCCGACAGGAAACGCTTGATGAGCCGCTTTTGAGGATCGATGTCTCGAGGGACGTCAGCTTCGGGCACCACACTGCTGACGGCCGCCTCGAATTCCTCCTCGCTTATCTCGAGGCCCAAATCGCCTGCAAGACGGCGGATCACAGTGGCGGGCGCAGAGCGGAGTTCCTCGAAGTCGACCCGCACGGTCGCAATGTCGGCCAGCGCGAGGTCGCGGGCGGCGATCAGGCGAGCCGTCGACTCAGCCCGCTCCTTTTCGTCCGTCCACCATCCAAGTCGATTCAGCGACGCCAAAACCTTGGCTGGGGGTCGGTCTACCACGACCGGCACCAACGGACCCCAGGCTTCCCGGATGTGGTCCACCGCGCTGCACAGAGCGGGGTGCTTCACACCGGGCCGACGTTCCGCGATGCGGGCGGCATGCCGATGGTTGACGGCCCAATCTCGAAGTTTCGCTCTCAAGGTATGGGCATCCATTAACGGCTGACCACCGGGCTCGCTAAAAGCCCTGCGGCACAACAGGCTGAGATCCGCGTCCTCCCAGGTGTCGTCTAGTTCGCGAACACCCACATCGAATCGCGTGCCCATCAATACCCCGAGATGATGAAGCACTTTAGCGATGGCCGACGTGCCGCCACACCAGGGGCCGAGCACGACAATGATCGGCTCAGCGGCTGTCATGACGCCCTCCCGCAGTCCCGAATTGCCAGGTACGGTACGCGATCTTCGTAGCGCTCGCCGGGTGAGGCATGAGTACTACGCCACTCATCGGAAGCAGGATCGACTGCGAGCACGACGCGCGTGTTGGTTGCGCGGGCTGGGCTGCCCGACTTCGCGCCGCCTAATAGTTCCGCCGACACTGCAAATGCCCTGCAGCGAAGAGTGCCTCCTCCAATGTCACCGGCCGCAGCGGGAAACGTCTTCTAGTCATTGGTCGTCAAAAGCTACCTTCCCCAATTCCCATTCCGTCGGCGCGGCGACCATCCAAAACCGCCGGATCAGGACACACACCGGACGCATTTGGAAGCGGACCGCCAACCGTCAGCCTGACAGCCGAAACATTTGAGAAAGGTATGAGCACCGTGACAATTGGGTGTGCGCACGGAAGAATTGCGAAACGTGACAGTTGTGTCGGGATCTGCACGTGAGCAGCGGCCGCGGCAGGCCATCCTCGGTCAGCTGCCCCGGATCAGCCGGGCCGACGGATCGCCGATTCGGGTCCTGCTCGTTGACGACGAACCCGCGCTGACGAACCTGGTCAAGATGGCTCTACACTACGAAGGCTGGACCGTCGACGTCGCACACAACGGCCGAGAAGCCGTCAGCAAGTTCGACGAAGTCGGGCCCGACGTGCTTGTCCTTGACATCATGCTGCCCGACGTCGACGGCCTGCAGATCCTGCAGCGGATTCGTGAATCCGAGCCTTACACGCCCACGCTGTTTCTGACCGCGCGAGACTCGGTGATGGACCGAGTCACCGGTTTGACCGCGGGCGCTGACGATTACATGACCAAGCCATTTAGCCTGGAGGAGTTGGTCGCTCGGCTGCGCGGGTTACTACGCCGTTCCAACCAACTCGCCCCGCCCGCGGAAGAGAGCCTGAAGATTGGCGACCTCAAGCTCGACGGTGCCAGCCACGACGTGTTTCGAGCGGGCGAGTCGATTTCGTTGAGCTCGACCGAGTTCGAGCTACTGCGATTCCTGATGCGCAACCCGCGCCGGGCATTGACCCGCACCGAGATCCTGGACCGGGTCTGGAATTACGACTTCGCGGGACGCACAAGCATTGTCGATCTGTACATCTCGTATCTACGGAAGAAGATCGACGCCGGCAGAGCGCCGATGATCCACACTGTGCGAGGCGTCGGATACATGCTGCGTCCCCCGGCGTAGCACCGAGATGACCGCGAGATGACCGGGCGCCGAACTAGGTCGTGGTGGCGCCCGCGCACATTGCGCCGTCAACTGGTCGTCGGTGTCTCGGTGATCGTCACGATCGTGGTACTCACCGTCGGCATCGTCTCCGTGCTGAGCCTGCGCACGTACTTCAACGTGATGAACGACGCCGAAGTCGACGAATCGCTTGATTCACTTGTTCATTCGTACGCGAGATATCGTCACGGCGAAGCCGGTCATCAAGAGAACGTCGACCACGCACTGCTCGGATTCACCGGCCAGAATGCGGGCAACATCATCGCCGTGATCCACCACGGCGATGTGGTCGGGACAGCGGTCTTCTACGAAGACGATCCGCGCCCGGCCACATCGGACGTCGTCGCCGCGATCAAGGCACAGCCGTGGCAGGACAACCAGCTGCGCACGGTGAAGCTGGGCGGACTCGGCTCATTTCGGGTGAGCAGCCAAAGCGCCGGAGTCGATGACGAACTCATCATCGGGGTTCCGCTGGACCTGGCCAACAGGACCATCAACCGCCGGATCCTCAGTACCACGGTGCTTTTGATCGCCGCACTGCTCGTCACAGGCGGGCTGACCGCGTTGCTGGTCGGCTATGCACTACGCCCCCTGCGCCGGGTCGCCGCGACCGCTGCCGATGTCGCGGGTACGCCGCTCACCGGCGACGATCATCGCATCACCACCAGGGTGCAACCGGCTGACACCGATCCAGACACCGAGGTCGGAATCGTCGGACACACATTGAACCGACTGCTGGACAACGTCGACAGCGCGCTCGCGCACCGAGCCGAATCCGACCGGCGCATGCGGCAATTCATCACCGATGCCAGCCACGAACTGCGCACCCCGCTGGCGGCGATCCGGGGCTACTCCGAGCTCACCCGCCAGGACAGCGCCGATCTTCCGCCGACGACCGAATACGCGTTGGCCCGTATCGAGTCGGAAGCCACCCGGATGACCTCGCTCGTCGACGAGTTGCTGTTGCTCTCCCGACTAGGTGAAGGCGACGATCTTCGCACCGAAGACGTCGATTTGGGCGACGTCGTCCTCAACGCGGTCAACGACGCAGCGGTGGCGGCACCCGGCCACCATTGGGTCAGGAATCTGCCCGACGATCCGGTCTGGGTAGTCGGCGACCCGGATCGACTGCATCAACTGGTCAGCAACCTGCTGACCAACGGCTGGGTGCACACGCCACCCGGCGTGACGGTGACGACGGGAATCGCCTGTCATCGCCCCTCCGGCGCTGCGGCGTTCGCCGAGCTGACGGTTGCCGACGACGGTCCCGACATCGACCAAGAATTACTCCCGCACCTTTTCGATCGGTTCGTGCGGGCAAAGGATGCCCCGCACGACGGATCGGGAAATGGCTTGGGCCTGGCGATTGTCGACTCGATCGTTAAAGCGCACCACGGTTCGGTCGCCGCTGAATCCGCTGACGGCCGAACCACTTTCCGGGTGCGGCTACCGCTGATTTAGTTGGCTGCGTCACACGTCGCCGCAGCAAAGTTAGTTGATCCCTTGACGGCGTGTATTGATTCTCGCGGCAAAGCCGGAGAAGCTGGTTGTACGTAAAGAAATCGTCAGGGATGACCCGTTAGGCGCCGGGGGCGCTTAACTTCTTTTCAGACCTCATCAACGAGGCTAAATTGCATGCCGGTACCAAGATTCGATCGCCGATCGACCTGACCGGCTTGTGACGAACGGAGAAGCGATGGCAGTGGTCGCCTACGTCCTGCTGACGGTGGTTGTCTTCGCCGTCCTGGGCCTCGCGCAGAAGCTGGTCGAGAAGCTGTGAGTCACACCGACGACGATGCAGAGCGCCGCGATGCTGAGGAGTGGCGCCAATGAGCCTCGACAACAGCATCGGCCTTGCACTGGCAGCGGTGTTTGTCGTGTACCTGGTCGCCGCCCTGTACTTTCCGGAGAGGTTTTAGGTGAGCACAGCCACCGCGGGAATTGTTCTGCTCGTACTGGCGCTGGTGGCCGTGCACGTACCGCTGGGCGAGTACATGTACCGCGTCTACACGTCGGAGCACGACTGGCGCATCGAGAAGGTCGTCTACCGGATCATCGGCGCCGACCCCAAAGCCGAACAACCCTGGTACGCGTACGCCCGCAGCCTGCTCGCGTTCTCCGCGGTCAGCGTGCTGTTCTTGTTCTTCTTCGAACTGTTGCAGGACAAGCTCCCACTGCACCTGCACGATCCGGCCACCAAGATGACGCCGTCGCTGGCATGGAACACCGCGATCAGCTTCGTCACCAACACCAACTGGCAGGCCTATTCAGGCGAGTCCACACAGGGACACCTGGTGCAGATGGCCGGTCTCGGCGTGCAGAACTTCGTGTCTGCCGCAGCGGGTATGGCCGTGGCGATCGCTCTTGTTCGCGGCTTCGCCCGCGTCCGGACCAATGACGTCGGCAACTTCTGGGTCGACTTGGTCCGCGGAACGGTGCGCATCCTGCTGCCGATCTCGATCATCGCGGCGATCGTGCTCATCGCCGGTGGCGCGATCGAGAACTTCCACCTGCACGACCAGATCGTCACCACGCTGAACGGCACGCAACAGACCATCACCGGAGGCCCGGTCGCCAGCCAGGAGGCCATCAAGGAACTCGGCACCAACGGAGGTGGGTTCTACAACGCCAACTCCGCGCATCCCTTCGAAAACCCGACCAGGCTGACGAACTGGGTCGAGATATTTCTGTTGTTGGCGATCAGCTTCTCGCTGCCGCGGACCTTCGGGCGCATGGTGGAGAGCACCAAGCAGGGCTACGCCATCGCCGCGGTGATGGGCGTCTTGGCGGTGGTCAGCCTCACCATGACTCAGCTGTTTCAAATGAGCCACCACGGAACGGTGCCCACATCGGCAGGCGCGGCCATGGAGGGCGTCGAGCAGCGTTTCGGCGTCGCCAATTCCGCGGTGTTCGCCGACGCAACCACCCTCACGTCCACCGGCGCTGTCGATTCAGCTCACGACTCGTACACGAGCATCGGCGGCCTGATCCAGATGTTCAACATGCAGATCGGTGAGGTCGCACCGGGCGGGGTCGGCTCAGGCTTGTACGGCATGTTGATCATGGCCATCATCACGGTTTTCGTTGCCGGCCTGATGGTCGGGCGCACCCCGGAGTATCTCGGCAAGAAGATCCGGCCTCGCGAAATGAAGCTTGCGGCAAGCTATTTCCCGGTGACCGAGTTGCTGGTGTTGATGGGCACCGGAGTCGCAATGGGCCTGCCGGGCCCGCGCGCCGGCATGGCCAACACCGGACCGCACGGCCTCTCCGAGGTGCTCTACGCGTTCACCTCCGCGTCCAACAACAACGGCTCGGCCTTCGCCGGCCTGTCGGCGAACACCACCTGGTACAACACCGCGCTGGGTCTTGCGATGGTCTTCGCGAGATTCCTGCCGATGATTTTGGTGCTGGCGTTGGCCGGTTCCCTTGCCCGACAGGGTCATACGCCCGAGTCTCCCGGAACCCTGCCGACCCACCGGCCGCAGTTCATCGGACTTGTCGCGGCCGTGACAGTGGTTCTGTGCGCTCTGACGTTCCTGCCGGCTCTAGCGCTCGGCCCCCTCGCCGAAGGAATTCACTGAGATGACGACAACATCGACGGCCACCACGCTCCCGTCCACTCGGCCACCACGGCAGCAACACGGCGGTCATGCTCCTGTCCAGGGTGGGCTGATCGACCCCGCAATGCTCGCGAGGGCGCTGCCCGACGCCTTCCGCAAGTTCAACCCGCGCACCTTGTGGCGCAACCCGGTGATGTTCATCGTCGAGGTCGGCGCCCTCTGGTCGACGGCCCTGACGGTTCGCGAATCGTCCTGGTTCGGCTGGCTTGTGGTGTTCTGGCTCTGGCTCACTGTGCTTTTCGGCAACCTCGCCGAAGCGGTCGCCGAGGGCCGGGGCAAGGCCCAGGCCGACACCTTGCGCAAATCCAAGGCCGACACCGTTGCTCGTCGCCTGCGCGGCTGGTCACCTGACAAACCCGGCACCGAGGAGGACGTCCGGGCAGCAGAGTTGCAGAAGGGCGATATCGTCGTGGTCGAAACCGGCGAAACGATCCCCGGCGACGGCGACATCGTGGACGGCATTGCGTCGGTTAATGAATCGGCCATCACCGGCGAATCCGCGCCGGTAATCCGAGAATCCGGTGGCGACCGCTCCGCGGTGACCGGCGGCACGACCGTGCTCTCCGACCGGATCGTCATCAGGATCACCCAAGAACCCGGCAAGAGCTTCATCGACCGGATGATCGCTCTCGTCGAAGGCGCCAACCGGCAGAAGACCCCCAACGAGATCGCGCTGAACATTCTGCTGGCGGCGCTGACCGTGATCTTTCTGTTCGCGGTGGTCACCCTGCAGCCGTTGGCGATCTACTCCAAGATCAGCAACCCCGGTGTGCCCGACACATCGGCCCTGACCGGCAATGGCGTCGACGGCGTTGTGCTGGTGGCATTGCTGGTCTGTCTGATTCCCACCACGATCGGCGCGCTGTTGTCGGCGATCGGCATCGCAGGCATCGACCGGCTCATCCAGCGCAACGTGCTCGCCATGTCGGGCCGCGCGGTCGAAGCTGCCGGCGACGTGGACACGCTGCTGCTGGACAAGACCGGCACCATCACACTCGGCAACCGCGAGGCATCGGAATTCATTGCGGTTGAAGGGGTTACGCCCGAGGATCTGGCTGACTCCGCTCAGCTGTCCAGTCTGGCCGACGAAACCCCGGAGGGGCGCTCGATCGTCGTTTACGCCAAGCAGGTCTTCGGGTTGCGAGAGCGCCCTCCCGGTGAGCTCAGCCACGCCCACTGGGTCGAGTTCACCGCGACAACCAGGATGTCGGGCGTCGACCTCGACGGACGACAACTACGCAAGGGTGCGGCGAACTCCGTCACAAACTGGATTCGCGAACAGGGCGGCACCATTCCCGACGGACTCGGGGAAGTCGTCGACGGTATTTCCGCTGCCGGTGGCACCCCGCTGGTCGTCGGCGTGGTGACCAACACGGCCGACGGTCAGAAAGCCGACGTACTCGGTGTCATCCACCTCAAGGACATCGTCAAGCACGGAATGCGTGACCGCTTCGACGAGATGCGCAAGATGGGCATCCGCACCGTGATGATCACCGGCGACAACCCGTTGACAGCCAAGGCGATTGCCGATGAGGCCGGGGTCGATGACTTCCTCGCCGAGGCCACGCCAGAAGACAAGCTGGCGCTGATCAAGCGTGAGCAGGAGGGTGGCCGTCTGGTCGCCATGACCGGTGATGGCACCAACGACGCGCCCGCACTGGCCCAGGCCGACGTCGGTGTGGCGATGAACAGCGGAACCAGCGCGGCCAAAGAGGCCGGCAACATGGTCGATCTCGACTCCGATCCGACCAAGCTGATCGAGATCGTCGAGATCGGCAAGCAGCTGTTGATCACCCGCGGCGCATTGAGCACATTCTCGATCGCCAACGACATCGCCAAGTACTTCGCGATCATCCCGGCGATGTTCGTGGGGTTGTTCCCCGGACTGGGTCTGATCAATGTGATGCGGCTGCACAGTCCGCAGTCGGCGATCCTGTCCGCGGTGATCTTCAACGCGTTGGTCATCGTCGCGCTGATTCCGTTGGCGCTGCGCGGAGTTCAGTACACACCGAGCAGTGCGTCGAAACTGTTGAGCCGCAACCTCTACATCTACGGCCTGGGCGGCGTCATCGCCCCGTTCATCGGTATCAAACTGATCGACCTGCTTGTTCAATTCATTCCGGGGATGAGCTGATATGAACCGCGCAGGCGACGATGCAGAGCGAAGCGATGAGGAGGAGCGGCGCATATGAACGCTGCCAATGTGATCCGTCAACACTGGGCGGCGCTGCGAGCGCTGCTGGCGCTGACCGTCATCACCGGCTTCATCTACCCGCTGTTCGTCTGGGGCATTGCTTTTCTTCCCGGACTGCACGCCAAGGCAGAGGGGTCGATCGTCAGCAACTCGGGGAAGGCGGTCGGTAGCAAGCTGATCGGGCAACTGTTCACCGACAAGGACGGCAATCCACTGCCGCAGTACTTCCAGAGCAGACCGTCGGCGGCCGGGACAGGCTACGACCCCACCTCATCCGGGGCCACCAACCTGGGGCCGGAGAGCATCGTCGACACGCCTGCGGATCCGGCAAAGCTGACCCCCGGCACCGATCCGTCCGCCGCGGGATTCAAACCGGCCCTGCTCACTCAGGTGTGCTCACGCAGCATCGCGATCGGCCGTCTCGAGAAGGTCGACGGATCACGCCCGTTCTGCACAGGCGGTGGAGTCGGTGCCGTGTTGTCAGTGATCGGGCCGCGGGATCAATTCGGCCACGTCACGCATCCGGCCCAGGTCGTGAGCATCAACGAACCCTGCTCGAAGCCCGGTAACGCGCCTGCGGCGGTATTCCAAATGTTCTACGAGGGAGTGCGCGTGCAATGCGCGCAGTACGGCCAGGACTACTCCGTCGGGCAGATCGTCCCCATTCGCGGCTCGGCACCGGATCAACCGGAAGTGCCGCCCGATGCGGTCACCGCCAGCGCCAGCGGACTCGACCCGGACATCTCCCCCGCGTATGCCGAAATCCAGGTAGCGCGAGTGGCCCGGGTGCGGGGAATCAGCGCCGGCCAAGTGCGCGACGCGGTCCGTCACAACGAAAACGGCCGACTGCTCGGCTTCGTCGGCGAGCCGGTCGTCAACGTGCTGGCCGTCAATCTCGAGTTAGATCGCGAGTCACCGGTGAAGTCGTGAACTTCGCAGAGGATGATGTCCCTGTGACCTCCACCGACGAGTCGCCGGCGCCCACCGCGGCAAGCGCCGACGATCCTTTCGCGCAACGGGCTTATCCGCAGCGCCGCGGCGAATTGCGGATCTACCTCGGCGCTGCACCGGGTGTCGGCAAGACCTGCGCCATGCTCGGAGAGGCACACCGCAGGCTGGAACGCGGCACGGACGTCGTCGCGGCGGTCGTCGAGACGCATGGCCGCAAGAAGGTCGGCGAGCTCATCAAGGGCATCGAAGTCATTCCGCCGCACCACATCTCCTACCGGGGTTCGACGTTCCCCGAGCTCGACATCGAGGCGGTGATAGCGCGCAAGCCGGAAGTCGCGCTGGTCGACGAGTACGCGCACAGCAACATCCCGGGCAGCGTCAACGACAAGCGTTGGCAGGACATCGAAGCGCTGCTCGACGCGGGCATCATGGTGATCTCCACACTCAACATCCAGCACCTGGAGAGCCTCAACGACGTCGTCGCCCAGATCACCGGCATCGAACAGCGCGAGACCGTGCCCGACGAAGTCGTCCGGAAAGCAGCTCAGATCGAGCTGGTCGACATCACACCGGAAGCGTTGCGGCGCAGGCTCGCTCACGGCAATGTCTACCCGTCGGAGCGCATCGACGCGGCGCTGACCAACTACTTCCGCACCGGCAACCTGACGGCGCTGCGTGAGATCGCGCTGCTCTGGCTCGCCGACCAGGTCGATGCGGCGCTGGCGAAATACCGGGCCGACAAGAAGATCACCGACACCTGGGAAGCGCGCGAACGAGTGGTCGTCGCAGTCACCGGCGGCCCTGAGTCGGAAACGTTGGTACGCCGCGCGTCTCGCATCGCCTCGAAATCCAGCGCACAGCTGATGGTCGTGCACGTGGCGCGCGGCGACGGGCTGTCGACTGTGTCCCCCCGCGAGATGGGCAAGGTCCGCGAACTCGCCACCAGCCTGGGCGGCACCGTCCACACCGTCGTCGGCGACAGCGTGTCGTGCGCATTGCTCGACTTCGCCCGCGAAACCAACGCCACCCAGCTGGTCATGGGCACCTCGCGGCGGTCCCGCTGGGCGAGCATGTTCAGCGAGGGCATCGGCACGGCCACCATCAAGAACTCGGGCAAGATCGACGTTCACATGGTCAGCCACGAGCAGGCCAACCGCGGCTTGCCGTTCTCGTCGATTTCGCCGCATGCCCGCCAGGTGGTGTCCTGGCTCGCCGCTCTGACCCTGCCGTGGGCGATCTTGGCGATCACGTCAGGCTGGCTGGACCCAACGCTGGATGTCGGCGGCAAGACCGCCATCTTCTTCGCCGGGGTGATCGCCGTCGCGTTGTTCGGCGGTGTGGCACCGGCCGTGCTGTCGGGTCTGATCTCCGGTGCGCTGTTGGTGTATTTCCACACCGAGCCACGCAACTCCTTCGCTGTCGCCAACATGAGCAACGCGCTGACCATCGTCATTCTGCTCGGCGTCGCGATGGCGATCGCCGTTCTGGTCGACGCCGCGGCCAGCCGCGCCCGCGAAGCCAGGCGGACCAGCCAGGAGGCCGAGCTGCTGTCGCTGTTCGCCGCGTCGGTGCTGCGCGGCGCCGATCTGAACACGCTGCTGGAACGGGTGCGGGAGGCCTACTCCCAACGGGCGGTGTGCCTCATACGTGACGTCGACGGTCGGCCAGAGGCCGTCGCGGGAGTGGGCGTAAATCCTTGCGTGAAGGTCGATTCCGCGGACACCGCGGTGAAGGTCGGCGACGAGGAGTTCTGGTTGCTGATGTCGGGGCGTAGCCTGACCGGCCGCGACCGCCGGGTGCTGTCCGTGGTCGCGACGCAGGCCGCCGGTCTGGTCAAGCGCGACGAGCTCGCCGAAGAGGCCAGCAAGGTGCATTCGCTCGCCGAAGCCGACGAGTTGCGCCGCCTGCTGCTGTCCGCGCTCGGCCACGATCTGCGGACCCCGCTGACCGCGGCCAAGGCGGCGGTGTCCAGCCTGCGCGCCGAAGATGTGTGGTTCTCGCCGGAAGACACCGGCGAATTGCTTGCCACCGTCGAAGAGTCGGTCGATCAGCTCACCTTGCTGGTGGCCAACCTGCTGGACTCATCCCGGCTGGCCGCAGGCGTGGTCAAGCCCGAGCTGACCGAGGTCTATCTCGAAGAGGTCGTGCAGCGCGCTCTCGTCAGCATCGGCGGACGCAGCACCATGATCGGCCGCGGCACCCTGGACCAGGTCAAGGTCGAGGTCGGCGGGACGATCGCGATGGGCGACGCCGGTCTGCTGGAACGGGTGATCTCGAATCTCATCGACAACGCGCTGCGCTACGCGCCGGGCAGCGTGGTGCGGGTCAACGCGGGCCAGGTGGGCACGCGGGTCCTGCTCAACGTCGTCGACGAAGGACCGGGAGTGTCCAAGGGCGCCGCCGAGCAGATGTTCCAGCCGTTCCAGCGGCTCGGCGATTTCGACACCACGACCGGCCTGGGCCTCGGCCTGTCGGTGGCCAAGGGCTTCGTCGAGGCGATGGACGGTACCGTGACCGCCACCGACACCCCCGGCGGCGGGCTGACCATTCTGGTCGACCTGACCGCGCCCGACGGGGAGCGTCCATGAATCGCGTACTGGTCGTCGACGACGATCCCCAGCTGCTACGCGCGCTACGGATCAACTTGTCGGTGCGGGGCTACGAGGTGGTCACCGCCGCCACCGGGTCGCGCGCGCTGGCGGCCGCCGCCGAGCACCCACCCCAAGTGGTGATCCTGGATCTCGGCATGCCGGACATCCCCGGCATCGACGTGCTGACCGGGCTGCGCGGCTGGCTGTCGGCTCCGGTCATCGTGCTGTCGGCGCGCACCGATTCATCCGACAAGGTCGGCGCGCTCGACGCGGGCGCCGACGACTACATGACGAAGCCGTTCGGCATGGACGAACTGCTGGCCCGGCTGCGTGCCGCGGTGCGACGAGCCGCGGTGGCGACCGGGGCGGACAACCCCGTAGTGGAGACCAAGTCGTTCCTCGTCGACCTCGCAGCGAAGAGGGTCATCAAGAACGGCGCAGAGGTTCACCTGACCCCGACCGAGTGGGGCATGCTGGAAATGCTGGTGCGCAATCGCGGCAAGCTGGTCAGCCGCGAGGAGCTGCTCCAAGAGGTCTGGGGGCCGAAGTATGCGCGGGAAACCCATTATCTGCGTGTCTTTCTCGCGCAGTTGCGACGCAAACTCGAAGACGACCCGTCGCACCCGCATCATCTGCTGACCGAGGCGGGTATGGGTTATCGCTTCGAGGCATGACGACTCGAGCCTGTCTACGCGGCCGGCGCAAACCCGGTGCGCGAGAACAATTCTCAGCGGCCGTATTCGTGATCACAACGAAGGCGTGACGAGTAGCTTTCCGTGCCAGCAAAATTAATCGTAGCGACCGAATACGTTAAAGCCGTGGTGTAACCTTGACCACTAACGGCATCGGCAAAGCGGATGCCTACCCGCGCGAGTGGCAACTCGATCGCGAGCAGGTAACCGAGTGGCGGACGAGAGAATGCATCATCACATCATTGTCAGCGGTGACGATGCGCTGGCCACCACGATTATCGCGGAACTGAAAACCGCAGGCGCAAGCGTTGTAAAACTGGGCACCAGCGAATTCACCGGCGTTGCCCGCGAACTCGGCCGCGCCGAGGTGTCCAAAGCCCAAGCCGTGATCTGCGCCGGCGATGACGATGCCGCGAATCTCGAAATCGCTTTGCTGGCAAGGAGAGCCAACCCGAGTGTGCGCGTCGTCGCCAGGATCGCGAATGACGTGTTACGGGCGGCGGTGGCCGACGACAACGGGCCGGGCGCGATCCTCGACGTCGCCGAACTGACGGCGCCGTCGGTCGTCGAAGCGTGCCTGGCGCAGCCGACGCACCCGTTCGAAGCGGCCGGTATCCAGTTCGTGGTCGCGGGCACTGACGCACCGCGCGACGCGACGCTGCGCGAGATCTTCGGCGAGCTGACCCCGGTCGCGGTCATTCACGGCGACAAGTCATCGGATCCCGGCCAGGTAGACGTCTGCCCGAGACGGGAGCAGCAGGTGCACGGCGGGGACCACGCCGTGTTGATCGGCACCGTCGAGGAATCGTCCCAGCACGGGATCAGGGTCCGACGGGTGAGAGGAACGCGGTCACGTCGTGCCCGGGTCCGGCGGGTCCTTGACGCTGTACGCACCGTCGTCAACGACTTCAACCCCGCGTTCTACCCGGCGTTGGGGGCCGCCCTGTTCCTGATCTTCACTTCGATGCTGCTGCTGCACGCCAACTACAGGCACCCGCGAATGTCCTGGGTCGACGCCTTGTACTTCACCATCGAGACGATCACGACGACGGGATACGGAGACTTCAGCTTCGCCCACCAGGAGACTTGGCTGCGCCTGTTCGCCGCCGGGCTGATGTTCGGCGGCGCGACCACCGTTGCCCTGCTGGTCGCGTTCATCGCCGATGTGCTGTTGTCCCGTCGTTTCGTCTTCGCGGTCGCCCGGCCCCGGGTCCGCCATCTGCGCAATCACGTCATCGTCGTTGGGCTCAGCGCACTCGGGATGCGCGTGGTCAGCGATCTGGTCGCGGCCGGCCACGATGTTGCGGTCATCGAAATCAACGAGAACAACCGCTTTCTGTCTGCGGCGCAGGAACTCGACGTGCCGGTGATCTTCGGTGACGCGACGCTGATGCAGACGCTGGAGGCGGCACGGGTCGAGCGCGCCCGCGCGGTGGCGGTGCTGACCCGCGACGACATGATCAACATCGAAACCGGGATCGTGCTGGCCGAGCTACTCGGGCCCCGGGTGGTGCCGAAGGCCAACCGTCGCGCCGATGTGTCGCTGGTGCTCCGGGTGTACGACCGGGCGTTGGGTTTCGCCGTGGCGCAGCGGTTCGGTTTCGAGAACGTCCGCTCGACCGTTGCGCTCGCCGCACCGTGGTTCGTCGGGGCCGCGATGGGTTTGGAGGTGCTGGGCACCTTCTCGATCCGGCAGAACTCCTTCATGATCGGTGCGATGTGTGTCGCCGAAGGCAGCGAGCTCGACGGGCAGCAGTTGCGGGACGTGGAGACCAATACCCGGGTCATCGCGGTCAGCCGGCCGGACGCAGATATCCAGCTGCACCCACAGCGCGACGCACGGCTCTGCGCTCGCGACACCGTGTACCTCGTCGGGCCGCACCGGGAGCTGCTGGACATGCTGAGCAAGGGCTTGCCGCCGCCAGCGCCGGCCAGGCGCGAGGACCAATCCGCCCCCGATCGCACCGGCGCCGGTCGCCAAGCCAAAACCGGCTGATTGATTCCCTTCGTACAACTTGCTGGCGAGTTCCTGGCAACTACCTGGAGACGCCGCTCCCGGCGAGAGGCCACTCGTCTAACCCCATAGAATCGGGCGGAAGCCTGACCCGGGGGCGCGAACGGCTGTCTACGGATCAGTGAACCTGAGAAATACGAGTGATTAACCTGAGAAATATGGGTGATTGCTGCCGCACATTGCTATTGAGCAGGGGCAATCAATTGTATAGCTCTCGTTGAGCACCGATAATGGCATTCGTCCGCTGGCAAAGAGTTCGCTGGTGGATGACCTATGCCATGACCAAACGCCATGAATTGTGCGGCTTGCTCAACCATTATCGGGAGGGAAAGCATTGCTGTCTGGAACCGTTGAGCCCGAATGTTGCAATCGTCGACCGGTGATTTTGCTGACTGCCGCCGTTGCGATGAGCGGCGCAGATGCGGCGATCCCCGCTCCCCGGGTGATTTCGGCCTGGACTGACGACGCGCCGCACGTGCGAGCGACAAAGTTTGTAACGCGTGCCAACATTCACACGACGGTCAATGGCGTGGCCAGGACCGGGTGCCGGGCCGCCTCGATCGTGGTGAATTAGAGGGGTTGGCGAGCAATGGATTTCGGGAGTTACCCGCCGGAGGTCAACTCTGCCCGCATGTACGCGGGCCCGGGGTCCGGGCCGATGCTCTCCGCCGCCGAGGCTTGGGACACGCTGGCCGCCGAACTGCACTCCACAGCAAACTCGTATCAGTCGGTGGTGTCGGGGTTGACCGCAGGACCGTGGCGGGGTCCGGCGTCGGCGTCGATGAGTGCCGCTGCGGCCTCTTACATGGCGTGGCTGCGCGCCACGGCCGCACAGGCCGAGGAGACGGGTGCACAGGCCAGGTCCGCAGCCGCCGCCTATCAGACCGCGTTTTCCATCGACGGTGCCGCCGCCGTTGGTCGCGGCCAACCGCGGTCAGTTGGCCACCCTGGTCGCGACGAACATCTTCGGACGGAACACGCAGGCGATCGCAGCCACCGAGGCGCAGTACGGCGAGATGTGGGCTCAGGACGCCGCCGCGATGTACGGCTACGCGGCCTCGTCGTCGGCGGCGACGACGCTGACGCCGTTCACCCCACCCGCAGGAGAACACCAACCCGACCGGCGCTGCGGGCCAATCGGCCGCGGCCAGCCAGGCAACCGGCACTGCTGCCGGCAATGCACAGAGCACCATCCAGCAGGCTTTCTCCGCGGTGCCCAGCGCACTGCAGAGCGCGGCACGCGGCGCCCGCTGCCGCAGCCGCGACCCACTGGGCACCATCAGCGACCTGATCTCCATCTTCGTCGACCTGCCTGCCGACCTGGCCGGGATTTTCATCTCCGTGCCACTGGGCACCTTGGGCTTGTGTCCCTTCCCTTCGACATCGGCGGCTACCCACCGGTATCCACACCGACGACATCGTCAGCGGTTGGAATGGCCAGGAGGGCTGGCCGGGGAAGGGACCGGCTCCGGTCAAGCCATTCCCGGCAACGTTACAGGACCACGCCCGGCACGATACCCCCGCCGAGCATCGCTGCCGGAATCGCAGAAGCGAACAACGTCGGCGCGCTCTCGGTGCCACCGAACTGGACCGTGGCCACCCCGGCGGTGCGCCCCGTCGCGATGACGCTGCCGGCGCTGCCGCAGGGCGCGCCCACTGCCGCTGCGGAATCGGATTCGGGCGGCATGCTCAGCGGGATGGCACTGGCCGGCATGGCCGGCAGAGCCATGGCCGGAACCGTTGGCACCGGCGTCAGCCGCGACGGAAAGACTCCGCGCGCGGGGACCCGCGCCCCAGCCGCGACGAAATCCGGCGACAAAGTCGTCGCCGAAGATCAAGAACCGCAAGGCAAGCCACGAACGGTGGTCACTGGTGTCGCCGCCGAACTACGCGAGTTCACCAAGCTCCGTGACGAGGGAATTTTGACCGACGAGGAGTACACCGAGCAGAAGAATCGCCTGCTCGGCCGCTGAACCGTCCCCCGCCGCCGTGTAGCGGTAGCGCTTGATGTCCGGAAAGGGTATGCGCAGCAATGGATTTCGGGATCTATCCGCCGGAGATCAACTCCGGCCGGATGTATACCGGTCCGGGATCGGGGCCGATGCTGGCCGCTGCGCAGGCCTGGGGGGCATTGGCCGACGAACTGTACACGGCGGCCAGCGCCTACGGCTCGGTGGCGTCGGAGCTGACCTCCGGGTCGTGGTCGGGGCCATCGTCACGTCGATGAGGGCCGCGGCCGGCGCCTATGTGGAATGGCTGAGCGCCACCGCTGCCCAGGCCGAGGAGACCGCAGGCCAAGCCATGGCCGCGGCCGCCGCTTACGAGGCGGCGTTCGCGTTCACCGTGCCACCACCGGAGATCGCCGCAAACCGCAGCTTGCTGGCGGCGCTGGTGGCGACAAACTTCCTCGGCAAGAACACGCCGGCGATCGCGGCCACCGAAGCGCTGTACGCCGAGATGTGGGCACAGGACGCCGTGCGATGTACGGCTACGCGGGCTCGTCGGCATCAGCGACAACACTGACACCCTTCACCTCACCACACCAGAACACCACCCCGGGCGGAACGGCCAACCAAGCAGCCGCGGTGAGTCAAGCCACCACTACCTCGGCGGGCAATGCGCAAAACATCGTGTCAAGCGTCCCGCAGACGCTCTCCGCAGTGCCGAATGCCCTGCAGAGCGCCGCTACTCCGACGGCCGCCACCTCCCCGCTCAGTACCATCAGCGACCTGATATCAATCTTTTTCGGTGTCCCGGGCGCTCTGAGTAACGTTCCGGACATAGGGATCGGGATCCTGGCGCCGGTCGACCTTCCCTACGGAATCGGCGGTCTCCTCGTCGGTTTACACACCGATGACGCCGTCAGCGGCTGGAAAGCGATACGTC
>CAVWUG010000007.1:0-898499 GCA_963758115.1 uncultured Actinomycetota bacterium | reverse complement strand
GGTCCACACCTGCTACATGACGCCGCGATGGCGGCGGCCTACCGGCACGGTGACGACTCGGTGGCCAGCATCACCCGGGCACAGACGGTGGCTGAGCTGCGCTTAGCAGGCGGACCGTATCGCATCCTGACACCCGCTGCGGCAACGGAATTCGTGCGCGCAGGCAAGTCCCTACCGTTGCACCCGTTGTGCGGCGGCATCGACCCCGAGCTGGCGTGGCGATACCTGCAGACAGCGGTGGCGGCACATCAGCAAGCCCAGATGGTCCACGGATGAGCAAGGAAAACCCGATGGCAGATCCCCTTCGCGTGGTCGTGTGGTCGACGGGCGGGGTTGGTTCGGTCGCCATCGATGCGATCCGGCGTCGACCGGATTTGGAACTTGTTGGGGTGTGGGTTCATTCACTCGACAAAGTGGGTAGCGACGCCGGCGAGCTCGGCGGTGGTGATCCGATGGGGCTGGCTGCCACCAATGATGCCGACGCGCTCATCGCTCTGCAGCCGGAGTGCGTTGTGTATGCCGCCAGTGGTCCGCAACGTGACGCGGGGGCGATCCCGGACTATCTCAAGTTGCTCGGTGCCGGCATCAACGTCGTGTCGACGTCGACCACCAGCCTGATTTATCCCCCGTCGTATTACGCCACCGAGTGGCGTGACCAACTCGCGGCCGCCGCCCATACCGGAGGCGCGTCGTTCTATGCGTCGGGTATCTTCCCGGGATTCGCGTCCGATCAGCTCGCGCTGTTGATGAGCACCCAGTCCAAGAAGATCCGCACGTTGACGGTCACCGAGATCGCCCTGAATGACCACTATCCGGTGGCCGACGTCATGGTCAACGGCATGGGCTTCGCTCGCTCTCTGGACTTCGAGCCGATGCTGAAGACACCAGGTTTCATCGAGATCGCCTGGAAGGCACCGATTCATCTCATTGCCGCCGGGCTCGGCGTCGAGGTCGAGGAAATCCGCGGGACCCTGGACCGTGAACTGACCGACAGGGACATCGAGGTGGCGTTCGGCACGATTCCGGCCGGCACCTGCGGCGCGGTCCGGACCCGGGCGGCCGCGGTGGTCGAAGGCCGCGAGGCGATCGTGGTGGAGCACATCATCCGGATGTCGCGCGACGTCGCCCCGCACTGGCCGAATTCGGATTCCGACGCCACCTACCGGGTCGACATTGATGGCGAGCCCGACATTCACTGCGCGATGACGATGGGCGCGGCGGAAGGACACCGGGCGGGCCACGCGGCGATGGCCGCAACCGCGATGCGAGTCGTGAACGCGGTCCCCTACGTGGTGGACGCACCACCCGGGCTGCTCAGCTCTCTGGATATTCCGAACACCCTGCCGCGCTACGCGTTTCAATGAGCTATGCGTGCCGGGCCCTTCGTTGTCGGTAAGGCTCACCTGGAGTCGGTCCTACCAGCAAGGCCACGCCGGCCAGGTAAATATCGTTGGCGCAGAGGCAGCGCAGGAAGTAGTCGGCTGTGGCCAGGAATTCGTACAGGAACCCATAGGCCGAACTTCTTCGGCCGCTCCTGGAATAGGTAGACCCGCCCACCGCGACAGTAGTAGATACGTTCGACATGTTGGTTGGTGCTCCGCCCGCGACGTCATCGTCAACTCGCGACACTAACAGGGGACCACAGCAGCGCCGACTGGTTGCCTTGGGCGACCGACCTGGGATTATGCAGCAAAGATTGACAAACTGCCAGAGCGTTTAACAAGCCCGTCTCGGTTTGCGGCCCGTCCGTCCGGCAACATCTAGGCTCCTCAAAATGGAGTACTGCCGGTCAGAGTTGCGCCGCTGGCGGGAGAAGCCATTTACTTGTGGTTGGAAGCCACTGCTCGCGCCATGAGACTCTCAACGAAGCAGACGTTGAGGCTGCTCGGATGCACTGAGAGGAGTTCGGTGTGCGCGTGTCGCGTCGAGTCGCGAACTTTAACAAGCGACTCACCAATCCTGCCGCCCTTCGGGTGGTCGACCGAATGCCTGGTCTGGGAATTCTTTACCACGTCGGGCGCCGATCCGGAGCACGCTACCGTACACCGTTGCTGGTGTTCGACACGACCGACGGCTTTGCATTGCTCGTCGGCTACGGACCCCAAACACACTGGGTGCGAAACGTTCTCGCGGGCGGCGACACCGCCATCTGCAAGCACCGCAAGACTGTCGCGGTCGGCCATCCCGTCCTCCTCGCCAAAAGCGAGGTGGCCCCCCAGGTGAGTCCGGCCTCGCGGTGGCTGTACCGGCTCTTTCCGTACAACGAATCGGTGCTGGTGCTCAAGCGCCTCTAAGTCAGCGCGCTAGCGCAGCGGTGGGTTGGCTTCGCGCCACGCTGGCGCCGCCAGAAGTGTCGATTCGTCGCTGGAACCTCATGGCTGAGACTCGTGACACAGGCGGATTCAACTCTGGCGCAATAGGTTCGACGCCTCAAAACATCGCGACGATATGTGAGGTCGCGTGGCGCGTCACACCCACGGTATGGATGGTACGGGCCCTCGATCTACTTCTTCCGACGTCGGTGGCGAAGCGATCGCCCTGGGGAGAAACCGGACTTGACGGCTTGCGATGCGGCGGCGGCGAGTGCCGGCAGGCCTGCGTAGGTACGCGCATCGAGCAGCGCGGGCCAGGTGTGCCAGCTATTGGGCCGGTCGTTTTTGGCGAGTCGTTCGGCGAGCCACCATAGGCTCATCGGAACCGCGAAGGGATACAACAACAGGTGCTCGGCAAGGGGGTCGCGGTGGTAGCTGACCGCGGCGCCGCCTTGGGTGTAGGTCTGGGCCAGCCTGTCCACATCGGCGACGTCGACGATCTTGTCGTGCACGCCCTGGATGAGTAGCACGGGCATGCTCGGTGTCTTTTGCCCGAGCCGCGTCACCTCGAACACATGCTGCAGCTCGGGTAACGCGAACAATTCCTGAAAGCTCAGGTCGACGTAGTCGGCGATGTCGACATTGCGGAAGCGTCGGATCGCACCTCCGGTCGACATTCCCTCGATCTCTGCGAGCAGGGCCTTGCCATCCTCGGTCGCGTGTTCATCGACGACCTTTTTCGCCTCGGGGAACACATGCACCAAGGACGCGATCATCAACGCTGCAAGACCCGCCCACGGCGACGCATTCAACCGGCGCGCAACGCTTTCCGGATCCACCACCGGTGAACCCAGCACTGCCCCGACGATGTTGAGCTCGGGTGCGTACGTGGCGGCGGCTTCGGCGGCCCATCCGCTGGCCAGGCCACCGCCGGAATACCCCCACACCGCCATCGACGCGTTCGATGAAAGGCCTAACTCCGGGTAGTTGACAGCGGCACGCAGACCGTCGAGAACACGAAAGCCCGCCTCGTACGGCGCGCCCCACATGCCCTGCAGCCCCTCGTGATCCGGGATGCTGACCGCCCACCCGCGAGATAGGGCAGCGGTGATGAAAAGGAACTCCGCCTGAACCGAGGCCCCGACCAGCTCGGCGCCGTGCCGCAGCGCATAGGACGGGAAGCACCGCGCCGCCACGGCGTCGATGGCGCACTGGTAAGACAGCACCGGGCACCGCGCCGGGTTTTTGCCACGCGGAACTATCACCGTGGTCACCGCCGCCTCGGGGACGATCGTGGGCGTCGGTGCTGCGATACATCAGCTGCACCGCCATGCCCTGCCGGAGGCGACCGAAGAACGACACCGGCACCACCCGCGACCGCAACACTGTCCCGGGTGCGAGCCCACCCAGACCGGCGGGGCTGGCATAGAAAGGATCGCGATCAGGTGTAGGGAAGCCACGGCGTGTCCAGGAGGACGAGTTCGTCATGATGGGTTGCTTTCCAGGCTGTTGATGGATCCGACACGTCCATACCCAAAGCCGTTGCCGCGCCAGCGAGAGTCGAATTAACCAAACATTTGTTCTCCGCGTAGACTATCGGGGATTCGACCGAGGCCATAGTCCCTGTCCGTCGAGGAGGCGCGATGAGCGATTTCGAGAAGATCGATTATTTCTTTGACCCATCGCTGGTGCCCGACCCCTATCCCTACTTCGACTACCTGCGGTCTCAGTGTCCGGTCCGTCCGGCGACGCCACACGGTGTGGTCGCGGTCACCGGTCATTCCGAGGCGCTGGCTGCCTATAAGGATTCGGCTTTCTCATCGTGTGTTGCTGTGGCGGGCCCGTTCCCGCCTTTGCCGTTTACCCCCGACGGTGACGACATCGGTGACCTGATCGACGCGCACCGGTCCAAAATTCCCATGTCCGAACACGTCGTGACGATGGATTCGGTCGATCACACCAAGACCCGGGGGTTATTGGCCAGGCTGATTACACCCAAACGGCTCAGCGAAAATGAAGACTTCATGTGGCGCTTGGCCGATCACCAATTCGACACCTTCATCGACAAGGGCCGATGCGAGTTCATGGGCGATTACGCCAAACCCTTCGCGATGTTGGTGATCGCGGACCTACTGGGCGTTCCTCTAGAAGATCACGATCAGTTTCGCGCCGTTCTTGGCAACGAGGTCGTGGGCAACATCGAAATGAGTGACACCGTCGCGCACAATCCTCTGGTCTGGCTGGACGATAAGTTCCGGGAGTACATCACCGACCGTCGTCGCGACCCCCGCGACGACGTCCTTACCGAACTCGCCGCGGCGACCTATCCAGACGGTTCGACGCCCGAGGTGGAGGAGGTGGTCAAGCTCTCGACGTTTCTCTTCGCTGCCGGCATGGAGACGACGACGAAGCTTCTCAGCACCGCGATGCGGGTGATTGCCGAACGCCCCGACATTCAACAAGTCCTGCGCGATGACCGTGCACAGATCCCGGTGTTCCTCGAGGAGGCATTACGGATGGAGAGTCCAGTCAAGAGTCACTTCCGGTTGGCGCGTACCACCACGAACATCGGCGACGTGGAGATCCCGGCGGGCACAATCATCATGCTGCTGCCAGGCGCCAGCAATCGCGATCCACGAAAGTTTGACCATCCCCACGAATTCCAGCACGACCGCCGCAACGTGCGCGAGCACGTTGCCTTTGGTCGCGGCGCCCACTCGTGCCCGGGCGCGCCGCTCGCTCGCGCCGAAGGCCGGATCTCGATGAATCGCATGCTGGATCGCATGGCGCGAATCAGGATCGCCGAGGCGTCGCACGGTCCGGCGGAGAATCGCCGATACGAGTACGAACCGACGTTCATCATGCGAGGTCTCACAGCGCTGCATATCGAGTTCGACCAAACCAACTCGACCCCGTGACACGCCGACGGCATATTTGGCCCGAATTCCGAAGGTCTCGACGTTATTTCGCGCGCCTGTCGCTGTCCCTGGGACCACCGACATGACGCGGCCGTCGTTGCGTCGGTGGTTGGCGGCACCGGCTGTACCTGCCCCGGCGCCGCGGCCAGCCCGTCCCCAAAAGAGGAAGCCACGAACGCGTGCTCTCTGACCTCGAATGACGCAAGGAGCAGCTATGGCCCCTACGACGCTTAGGAGCCCGTCACTCTCGGTGCTCAACGCAGCCCTTCGTATCGGTGTGCAGGTCGTGCCGCGGATTCCGCCTTGGCTGAAGCGCCTTCTCGTCGGCGGCAAAAGGGTCACCATAGACGGCAACACCCTTGACAGCACGGTTCAACTGGTACTTGCCGCCCAACGAACCACACGTACTGGCGGCCTGTCGGCTGCTAACGATCCTGAAGTCGCCCGCACTCTGATGCGCAGCTCGCATTCGGTGATGGGCGCCCGCGTCGCCGTCCCCACCACCGACCTCACAATTCCGGGTCCCGACAGCCCGCTGCGGGCACGGCACTACCTGCCCAGTAAGTCGGCGCCGGCCCCGTTACTGGTGTTCTTCCACGGGGGTGGTTTCGTCGTGGGCGACATCGAATCTCATGACGGGCTATGCCGGACGATCTGCAGGGACGCGGGGATTCATGTGTTATCGGTGGACTACCGGCTCGCGCCGGAACACAAGGCCCCGGCCGCGGTCGACGATTGCGTCGCGGCCTATCGATGGGCACTTGAACATGCCGCCGAACTAGACGCCGACCCGAACCACATTGGCGTCGGCGGGGACAGCGCCGGTGGAAACCTGGCGGCGCTGGTCGCGCTGCGCAGCCGCGACGAGGGCATTCGACAGCCAGCGCTGCAGGCGCTGCTCTATCCGGGCCTCGACCTGTCCGCGAAGACCCGGTCGCGCACGTTGTTCTCCGACGGATTCTTCCTGTCCAAGCAGGACATGGATTGGTTCACGAAGCTGTACTTGGAAGGAGCTGGAGTTGCAGCCGATGATCCGCGGGTCTCGCCGCTGAAGGCCGCCGATCTGTCCGGTCTGGCGCCGGCTCTGGTGCTGACCGCGGGATTCGATCCGCTACGCGACGAGGGGAACGCATACGCCGCGGCGCTGCGCTCGGCGGGTGTCAGCGTGGACCACCGCCAGTTCGATGCACTCCCGCACGGCTTTGCCAGTCTCGCACCGTTCGGCGGCGGCAGCGCCGATGCCGTCGCGGCGACCATCTCGGCCATTCAAGCCCATCTCAGCCGCGGCTAGGGCTGCACGGTTAGGAGCATCATGCGAACGGATCGCTGTCAGCCGGGACTGGAAACTCCATTACCATCACCGGCGCCCTCATTCGTCCCGAGGCCGTCACACGCCCAGCTGCGAGCTGCTCGGTGTGGCACCGATGATTGCCATGAAATTCGGTACGGGTAGTGCCGCGTCTCCGCACGATGCCGGAAGCGGCGCCAGGACTGCGGCACCGAGACGATCATCTTGCAACGCGCTCCCAATCAGGCGTCACAGTGACGGAACCTCAGCGAAGACGGCGAAGTTTCCACGCAAGACACCGAAGCGTCCCACACATGTATTTAGACGAGCACGAGTCGTCGGGCGTCGTCCGAAAGATACCGCAGCTCAACGGTTGTCAAGGCCGGGGGAAGACCGTCCGCGGCTGGGGCGGGTCTTTGATGATGGCGGGAAGGACGAAGACCTCAATGTAATGTCGTGCCACGTCGGCGTTTTCGCTATCGGGAATGATGCCGAGCAGCAGACTCAGGGCGGTTGCGATGAGAAACTGGGTCAGGTCTTGGGAGTGGATGCCGGGTCGGAAGTGCTGCCCGGCGTCCTCGCGGAGCATGGCTTCTATTAGCGGTTCGGCCAGCCCCGTTACGGTGCTGCTGTTGGCTAGCATTTGGGCGACGGTGCCCTCATCGGCCGCATCGGTGATGGTCTTGAGCAGCGGGTCGTGGGCGAGTTCAGTGGCGACGATCACGAGAGTCTCCACGATCATGTCGACGAGGCCGGCGCCCTGATGGCGCTCGAGCAGGCGAACTATGTGGCGTTGCGTTGTTCGGTGAATGAGCGCGGCGTTAAGACTTTCGCGGTTGGGGAATTGGCGGTAAAGCGCGGCCCTCGAGTAGCCGGCGTCTTGGGCGATGGTTTCCATGGTCGACGCGCGATGGCCGCGGACCCGGAAAGAGCGTTCGGCGGCGTCAAGGAGGATTTCGCGGGTCTGCTCTGCGGTGTTGCCGCCGCCCGCCGGCCGGCCACGGCGCCGTGGCGAAGTTGGCAATCCTGGTTTCCTGACTTCACGTGGCCGAGCTGCTGTTGTGATAACCGTTCTCTGCTTCGTTGATTGTGCTGAAGACTAGTCGTCTTGGTATCGCGTCGGACCCATCAGCGGTGTCGTGCTGTTGTGTCGGTGTGCCCTGCTGATGCGGGGTGTGCCGAGACACGGCAGGACTGCTCAGGCGCATGCCCCGCATGGCGGCCCAGTCGTTCACCAAACTCTGGCCACCCACAGCACGGAAATGATACGTTCTGCCCGATTCGTCTATTTTCGGGAGAATCCGTTCTGGCGGAAGTGAAGGGGTCGCAATGCGTGGTCAGGCGTCTGATTGGCGGCGGTTCGGGTTGCTGGCGGGCACCGGGGGGATGCTGGTGCTGACGGCGGTGCTGACCGCGGCGGCTGCGTTTGGCGACGCGGACGACCCGCTCTCGGGCAGTGACACCGCGATCATCCTCGGCGGAACCACCGAGCCGACACCGGACACGGCTTTCGCGCAGGCCGCCGAGAATCTGTATCTGCACCCGCTGGGTTTCGACGGTGGCGCAACCTCCTCGACAGTGTGCGACATGGTCGGGACCGACCCATGCGCCGCCCCGTTGCAGGTGCTGACGACGCCCGAACTGATCCAGCAGGGCCCGAGCAGTGTGACCGACGCCGACGACGTCGTTCTCGCCGTGGAGAACGAATTCAGCGCGAACCCAGGCGCTTTCACCGCCGAGGACCCGCTGACGATCTTCGGATACTCCCAAAGCGCCACCGCCGAGTCGATCGCCATGACCCAACTCGCAGCAGACAAGATCCCGCTCGACGAACTGCACTTCGTGTTCATCGGCGACCCCTCCCTGCCGACCGGCATAGGGCCGAATCTGGTGGCGGCCGTGGACTCGGTACTCAGCCCCGCGCAGGCCGACACTGTTCTCAGCCTTCTCGGCATGGACAGCGCCGTGGAAGGCGTGACGCCCGATGACCTGTACCCGGCGACGATCTACACGCTCGACGGCGACGGGGTCGCCGACTTCCAACAGGACTTCACCGCTGGAGGGCTCTCGGATGTGCTGGACAACTTCTTCACCACGCACGTGGAATATTTGGGGTTGACACCCACCCAAATCGGTGACGCGACGACGTCGACCGACGGCGACCTCACAAACATCGACATCGCCGACAACGACGTCAATAGCTTCGACGCATGGATTAGTGCGGTATTCGAGCACGGGGCCGGCAGCAGCGGACTGTTCGAGAGCCTCTTCGAGTCCCTGCAACTCTATCTGACCAATACGTTCTGACCCGACTCGTGGGCGCACCCAGCAGCGGTGGGAAGCGACACGCCGAAGTCTTGTCAAACTAGGTAGGCGTGTCTTGTCCATCTTCCCTGCATCTCGACAGTGCCCCCGAATTACGTTGTTCTGCAAACGCTTTCGGACTCCAGGAGGGCGGGCAGTGATACCCGTGAAACAACGGGTGAGTCAAGGCTGAAGATCCGTGGCGGATGTGTTGAGCAGAACCTGCACGCACAGTCGCCGCGCTGGCTGGGACCGGCCGAGCTTGCCGCGTCCGGTGGCCTCGCGACGACATGCGCTGCGAGGACACCGGAGCGCGGAAGGCTCAAATGCCCGTGTTGGCTCCTTCGCGACGCTGCGCAACGACCCAGCCAGCGCCAACCAGGCCGAGCAGTGTTAGCGGGATCGTCCACAGCCGCCGATTTCCCAGAGCTGAGTTGCAGGAGGAGACGAACTCGCTTTTGGGAGCGAGTTGGTTTGCAATCGGGATCTGCTGAACGACAGGGGAGTTGCCGATGTTGTGGTTGTCCTGCTCACGCGCGGCCGACAAGTCGGAATGTACCGCGTTACCGCACCCGATACCGCCGGAGATCGTCACCGGAACAAACAACCCGATCACGCCCGCGGCAAAGAGGATCGCACCGCCCAGCAGAATTAGTCGCCGCGCATTCGTCATTATTTGCTCCTTCTGTTATGCCTGCTCAGGCCCGGACACAGAAAGATAACCCGCTACCGTCGCGGTCAAACGTGCTCTCGCCGGCGAATCTTTCGAGCGACGGGATCGTCCGCTGGGAGCGCCGCGCGCTCGGCGGACGAAGATGCGAGCGCGGACCATCACTGACGAGGCGAAAATGCTTGGCGGCTCCCCCGGTGCTATCAACGCCGCAGACATAGACAAGATGTGCTTCGTCCACATTGTTGTCGACGGGCTAGCTTCCGGACCCCAGCGGCTGCCGACGTCGGTCGCGGCTCAGCGTCACGAGTCTCGGTTGGGCGACCGAAGCGTGCCAGGCGTGCGCGGGTCGACTCGACGCCACCTGCCACGCCCGACGCAGTTCGCGTAATACGGCAACCGCGCCGCCATCGGCGTGCTGGCTGTGGGTACAGGCGCCAGCGTTGCGGGCGGCCGCAGGTTCGATCATCGGGAACATTTTGTCGAGACCCAAAAGATGCAATGGCCGACTGGTGGCGGCCCCACGAGCGACGACAGCGTAGGACATGTCACGGTCGCTGTTGTGGACTTGTACCAGGACACCGATGCCAGCGGACCCTAGAAACTCCACATCTGACAAGTCGATGATGAACGCCGGGGGCCGGCGCAATAGGACCGCATCGGCGTGCACTCGCAGTTGCGGGGCCGTCACCATATCGATATCGCCGGCCACGGTCAGCACAGCCGCGGTGTCGGAAACTTGCTCGGTGCCTGATCAGATTCGCCTCGATGAGCCATTTTCGATACCGCACTGCTAACTGCGCGTGAGGCTGGGGCTGAACCGGCGCACGTCTAAATCGCCTTCGATGATAGCGGAACGGCCGTTCGCCGGATGCCTGCTGGCCTTCGGTTCCTCGCGCTCTCGCCGGCCGCTGCTGCCGAAATCCTCAAAGTGAATCGCTGGGCATTGCGGTGATGGCTGACGTCGTCGACTCACCAGACCCGGCGCACGCCTCGGCTGTCAAAGTGCTATGTGCGCTGCGCATTTGGTGGTCTGCGGACGACGAGGTCGTCTCTTCCTCGACCGAATCAACCATTACACGCAACTCGGGACGACGTTAGTTCGGGCTCGCGCACCGCGATAGCGCACCGGGGACTGGCTCTGAGACCTGTGACTTGACTGGCGCGTCAAGGCCGAGCGGCGACAACGGCGGATGTGACGATCAACGGATGGTGTCTACAACCGATGTTCAGAACGCCCACAACGGTCCACAAATCGTGCTGGGCCTCGTCGGGGCGCCGGGTGCGGCTTTTTCCCTGGCCCGCGACCTGGCCGACGCGGGTTTAGCTGAGGAACTCGCGCGACGGCTACCGGGAGCCCGGTGGCGTCTGGAGCTCGTGGAGAGTCGCCTGGTGAAACCGCCCGCCACCGACGCGGTGATCGTCGAGGCCGCGCGGCGATTGCTGCTGGATAGCGGCTGGGATATGGCGGTGTGCCTAACCGACCTTCCGTTGCACATTCAGCGGCGCCCTGTCGTGGCTCACGCCAACCCGGTCCACAACGTAGCGATTGTGTCGGTGCCTGCCCTCGGCGCGATAAGTGCACGGCATCGGGCTCGCGAGGGGATCGTGCGACTGGTTGAGCGGCTGATCGGATCCCATGCCCACGGTGCTGACGGCGAGGGAGTGGTCGCTGTACCGCGGCGGTTGTCGGTGCAGCGGGTGCGCGAACTGGGCACCGACACCGCCGACGGGGCGTTCGCCTTCACCGCTCGCGTGCTGACTGGCAATTTGGTGCTCTTAGGGGGGATGGTGGCGGCTAACCAGCCGTGGCGGCTGTCCCTGCGATTGTCGCGCGCGCTGACCAGCGCGGTGGCCGTCGGGGTTTTCGGGCTGGTGTACTCCGACGTCTGGCGTTTGTCTGACGCCTTTGGATGGCAGCGGCTGGTCGGAACGGCGCTGCTATCGGTAGGCGCTACCGCGGCGACCCTGATCGTCGGAGCTGGGCTCTGGGAACGCACCGCCGCGCCCGGAGTACGCAAGCAGGTGCTCTTGTTCAACATTGCGACCACGGTTACCGTCGTGATCGGCGTGACCGTGCTCTACGCGGTGCTCTATCTACTGGCGCTGGTTGCCGCGTTCTGGTTCGTGGTGCCGCAAGTCTTCAACAGCGCTGTCGGCCACCCGGGGTCGCTGCGGGATTACTTCCAACTAGCTTGGCTGACTTGCTCTTTGGCGATGATCGGGGGTGCTTTGGGCGCGGCCCTGGAAACTGAAGATGCGGTGCACGACGCGGCCTATGTGCGACGCTCCGACGCGCAGACCGAGGAGGAGACGGTCTGATTCGGCGGGTTTGCAAGGCTCGCATTCTTGACGCTCCTGCTGCACCGCTGTCGGGTCAGGCTCACGCCCTCGACGACAGGTCAGGGGCGCTGGCGGCCGCGTTGTTCTCGTCGCGAAAAAAATCGTGGCGCCCTCTTGCTTCCGCGCGACGGCTGATGCTATATAAAAGCTATGCTGTAAGGCATAGATTAACGATGACATGGAAACCAGATTGGAGGAGAGTTGAGGTGGGGAACATGTTGATGCGAACAGATCCATTCCGCGACCTGGATCGATTCCCTGGGCTGGTGTTTGGGACCGCGGCACGGCCGGCCGTGATGCCGATGGACGCTTGGCGCGAGGGTGAGGAATTCATCATCGAGTTCGATCTGCCGGGGATCAAGGATGATTCGTTGAACCTGGACATCGAACGCAACGTGGTGACGGTGCGCGCCGAGCGTCCCGGCATTGATCCAGGCCGGGACATGCTGGCCACCGAACGCCCCCGCGGGGTTTTCAGCCGGCAGTTGGTGCTGGGCGACAACCTCGACACAGAGAAGATCGACGCGGCCTATGACGGAGGCGTGCTGCGGCTGCGGATCCCGGTGGCTGAAAGGGCAAAACCCCGCAAAATTGCGATCGGAGGCCGAAACGGTCACAACGTCATCAACGCCTGATCAGCCGGTCGACCGCCGGCGCCACCACGCACCGGCCCGCCCCGAGGCGCGGCCAGTACGACCCCCGCAGGCCATGCAACGCAGCTCGCTGGTCTCAGACCGACCCGCGGCGGAGGTCCCAATCCGATTGAAAGGCAGGTGGTGGCATCGCAATAGAGATAGCCGAGCTGCCCGCCCCCGGACACAACACGGTGCGCTCCGCTCAGCGGAGGACCCACCGCCCCGTCCAGGCCCATACACCCGGGGGCGGGCAGTCAGGCCCACAACCAGACCAGCCGCCCACCGAGCATCGGGCACTCATGCGGTCGGATGGGTAGTCGCGCAGAAACTTTCGCGAACATAATTTGTGCGCGCGGATAGCGATGGGCTGTTCTTCGCGGCGCAGATTCCCGCCGACGGTCAGCAAGTCGGATGCGCGCAAGCCCTATCGGGGCCGGGGTGAATCGGTACCTCCGGTGGTGGCTGCGACGCATCCCGTTGTGCGTTCTGGGTACCCCACACGCAACAGTGAACGCCGATGGCATAGGAACGTAAGGACATTCATGACCGTGACCCGAGACATCGCCGCCACCCGCGAGCGCGTGTGGGACGTGCTAGCTAACGGCTGGACCTATTCAGGCTGGGTCGTCGGTAACAGCCGCATCCGCGCAGTGGATTCGGATTGGCCAGCAGCAGGCACCCGGATTCTGCATTCGATCGGGACCTGGCCGGCGGTGATTAACGATGAGACTGTGGTGCAGAGTTGCGTGCCTGGTAAGGAACTCGTCTTGCTGGCAAAGGTCAGGCCAGCGGCGACAGCACGAATTACGCTGCGGCTGAATGACCTTCAGGATGGGCGCTGCCGGCTGACAATGATTGAGGTCGCCGCGAGTCGCCCGCTGAGTTGGGTGCCCGACAGTGTCCAACTGCTAGGGGTGGCGCCGCGGAACCGCGAATGCACGTGGCGGTTGGCCATGATTGCAGAGCAAAATGTACCCGATGCGATCGAGTGATCTGATGACAGGAACCCGCTACACCGTTGTGGCGGGCTCCTGTCGTCGACCGATCAGCCGGCCATGAATTCGTGGTAGGCCGACTCCAGGTTCGGCGGCAGTGCCGCCACATTGCACTGTCGCTCGGTGTTGCCGATCGGAGACAGGATGCCGCGCAGGTCGTAGTACTCGTGCGGGTGCGAGGTGAAATAGTTACGGAGGTCGGACGCTGCCTCCGGACGAGGCTGCCCGTAGGCGGCCATGACCACCTGGTTGGCGTCGGGGTGCGCCGAGAGGTACTGCTGCGCCGATCCGGTCGCGGAGGAGACGGTGGCGTTCACGGCATCGGGAGAACAGTCGGGGGCCGCCACCGCCGACGGCGCAGCGGCGATCCCTATCGCCAATCCCCAGAGCAGACACCCGACGCTAAAACCGGCTACGCGTCGACGCGCAACAATAGTGTTCCTTTTCATGATGAGTGTGTCCTTCGAATCGAACTGGACTGATAGCCGGGAACCCTGCTTGTCCCTCACTCCAAAGTACTCGAGCGAAATAGCTGTCTGAGTGGAGGATGAACGCATGGAAGCCCGCAATGTCATTCGCACGCAGGGTATCTGGGGCCGTCGAGCCCAATTGTGTGAAGTGGACGACAAATCGGCGCGCGTTCTTATGAGGGCTTTCAGAGACTCGCACGATCTCTTAGAAAATGCTCAAAGAACTGTGGCCGATCTGTGACCCGCTCGCTCGACTTTGTCCTCCCCGATGTTCGAAGAACACGCTGCCCCGCCGTCGCCGGGTCTGTGCATTGCGCCCGTAACGCTGAGGTTCTGCCGGCCCAGCGGTGTCTGGTTCACGTAGGCTTTGGTAGACGCGTTGATCGCCAATGCCCGTGCGTCGTGCAAAATCAGATCGCATGGACTCTTCGGACCCCGACCTCAGGCACGACCTGGCAATTCGCATGGCCGAACTCGCACGCGCGATGACCGCCCCCCGCACGCTTGAGCAGATTCTCAATGATGTGACCACGGCAGCGGTGCAGCTGATACCAGGGGCAGACTCCGCGGGAGTGCTACTGGTGAAGCGGGGAGGGGAGTTTGAATCGCTGGCAGATACCGACGGTTTGGTGGGGCAGCTTGACCAGCTCCAGCACGACTTCGGCGAAGGACCCTGCGCCGAGGCCGCTCTCCAGGAAACGGTTGTCCGCAGCGACGATCTGCGACGTGAATCGCGTTGGCCACGTTATGCGCCCGCAGCGGTGAAACTCGGGGTGCTCAGTGGACTGTCCTTCAAGCTATATACCGCAGACCGCACTGCCGGCGCGCTGAACTTATTCGGCTTCCAGCCCGAAGCGTGGGACACCGATGCGGAGACCACCGGCTCCGTGCTTGCGGCGCACGGTGCGGCGGCGATCTTAGCCAGCCGTCAGGGAGAGCAGATGCAGACCGCCATATCGACACGAGACCGTATCGGTCAAGCCAAAGGCATCATCATGGAGCGCTACGGGGTCGATGATGTCCGCGCTTTCGACATGCTTCGCGCCATCTCGCAGGAAAGCCAAACAAAACTTGCTGATGTCGCGCGACGAGTCATAGACACCCGCGACAACAGGTAGATCCCGACGCCGGAGCCCGACTGCGTCAGCCGTGCGGCGCTTGAGAGATTTTCGCATCGCCCTCGGGTAACCCACTGCGCGTCGCCGCTGACGGCGCGCTCCCCCGTGTTAGTGGATCTGCGGGTCCGGTGGGTTATCTGCTGCACGGCCAGTGAAGGCGTCACGCACATGGTCGACCGTCGCGGCGACCATGCCCATCGTCTTCAGCACAGTGGGGTTGGGTGGAGTGTCAGGGTGCGGACGGGTGGGTGCGATCTTCTTTGCTCGTTCGAGCTTCTCGCCGAGCTTGTCCAGTTGCTCCCGACTCACCGCCGCTTCAAACCGCGGGAAGACGACGTCTTGCTCGTAGGCGATGTGGTCGCGGCCCGCCTTGACGAATTGCTTTAGCGCCTGGTGATATTCGGCTTCACCGGGCTCGCCGTCCACTAGGCGCTGCAGCAACTTTTTGCCATCCTGCTCCTGTTCTATCGCTTTGTCGGCGAGCGCGTCTCCCTCTTCGAGAGCGCCGCGGACGGCGGGCCAGAACAACTGCTCCTCGATAGCCTCGTGCTGCGATTCAGCGATGACCAAGTTGGTCACCATCGTCTCCAAGCCGCTGATGTCAGCACCGGATCCCGAGGGCGCCTCATCAAGCACCTCCAGCATGCCCAGCACGCTCTTGTGGTCCTGACGTAGGAATGTCAACGCGTCCATAGTTCGCCTTTCCGAAGGCTGTTGGATGGTCGGCGTCGAACGTCGAACACCGACCATCAACAGGAACCAATTATGTTGTGGGCAGATGCTGTTCGTGAGTGAACGGTTTGTCACCCTCGACATCGGGTGAACCCGACGGGTTCTGCTTGGCGCCAGTGTTCTGCCGGATGACCGTACCCAGCCACTGCTCTTCGGGCTTCTCGACGTAGTCCCACTCCATGCCCTCTGGCCACGGTCCCTGACCTTCATTCCAAGGACCGCGCACCGATCCTTCACCGTTGGACATGTTGAACGCGACATTTTGGAACCGGGGGTCCCCTGGAAGTTTGCCCGGAGGGAAGTTCACCGGCAGCTCGTTGAGAGCAGCGGTGAACTGCTGGTAGTGGGCCACCTCACGAGTCATCAAGAACGTCAACGAATCCTGCACACCCGGATCGTCAGTGAATTGCTTGAGGTACTCATAGACCACCTTTGCCCGCGACTCCGCTGCGAGGTTGCTGCGCAGATCTACGGCCGGGTCGCCGTTCGCGTTGAGGAAGGTACTCGTCCATGGGTTACCGGCCGAGTCCTTGACGTCCGGGCCACCGCCACTGAGTGTCAAGAACAGCGGGCTGACCGCGACCTGGTGAATGGCTTGCTCGCGGCCGTCCGGTGAGGCCACTGTCGGCATCCAGTCACACTTCTGGTTGGCCATTTTGAGATCGTCGTTGAGTCCGTCCAGCAACATGGTGATCATTGAGCCGACCATCTCGAGGTGACTCAGTTCCTCGGTAGCGATGTCCATGAAGAGGTCGTACATCTTGGGATTCTTTTCCCGCAGCACGAAGGCTTGGGTGAAGTACTGCAACGCAGCGGTGAGTTCGCCGTTGGCGCCGCCGAATTGCTCCAGCATGAGCGACGCAAAGCGTGGATCGGGCTGGTTGACTCGGACCTCGAATTGAAGACTTTTGTTGTGGACAAACATTGCGCCTCCCAGGCGACATGGGAAAAGTGGCTAGCGAAGAAACCGGAGATGGTCGAACTCGGGGCTGGGGTTCGACCGGTGAGAGCGGCGCGAAGACAATGCCATGCGCGTCGCAATCCAGGGATTACCCATGGGCGCCTCGACCAAACACCAACGCTCTGCGCGCGGCCCGTTCGGCGACGACGTTGGAGCTGAGCACACGTTCAGTGATACCCGCGGGTTCTACATCGACATCACCGAGAGCTTCAACGCTGATCTTCAGCAGTCGATCAGCGAAGAGTTACAAGTTATCGTGTCTCACCGAGAGGTCATTGACCAGGCCAAGGGCATGCTGATGGTGATCTATCAGCTCAGTGCCGATGCCGCGTTCGCAGTGCTTAAGTGGCGATCCCAAGAACTCAACATCAAGCTCTCTGCCGTCGCTGAAAAGGTGGTCGCCGAGTTGCCAGAACTATTTAGTACCAACCGGCGGTGCGTGCGCCCATCGGCTGCTACCTGCTGACCCTCACGCCACAAAGACGGAGCGACAAGAGTTAACCGGCCGTACCTGCCTGAGTTGGGGTCCGTTGCTATTTGTCCAACGGGCAGTGCGGCATTCAGGACGTGAGGCGCAGCCGCCGGACGTCATGTTCGACGCAGCCCACGCGGTCGGCGGCCTCTGCGACCGATAATGCTGGGTTGAGCAGGATCTGTAACTCGGCAGGTGTAAATGCCGGTTCGACGTCCCAGGGCGCCTCATCCCACCCGGTTTCACTGAAGCCAGAAAATAGTTCATCGTGCATAACGACCCTCGCGAAAGGTGAAGTTGGAGTGACTATTTCGATAGTCTAAGACGCAGACGGAATAATCCACGCCCCGCTGGGCTCCGGCGCCCTTCCTGACTGACTGCTCTCGCTAATCGTACCGGCGCCGCCGGGGGGTCGCAGCGTGACCAACGTCGGGAACTACGGGCTGTGGATGATGACGCCGCTGACGTGAGGGAGGCAGTGCTCACGCCGTCCGCTGGGACAGCGAGCATGGACAAGCTGGCCGCGTTCACCCCCAGGCTGGTGGTGATAGGACATGTCGTCTTCACGAGTATCGCCATCACGGCGCTGGCGGTCCTGACCTGGCGGCAAGGTCGATACGACACCGCTGCCGTCGTCGCCAGGTTGTTGACCGTGCTGCTGGCCGCGAACTCCACGTTGATGATCCTCAATGCGTTCACCCGTGGCGTGCAGAAATCCTTCGATACCCAGCTCGACAACGCCACCCGGGATCCGCTCACGGGTCTTCTGAATCGGCGCGGCCTCGAGCTGTGGGCAGAGCAGCTACTGCGGTCCCACCCGACGCGGGTTGACTTCATCCTCGTCGATCTCGACCACTTCAAAGCCACGCCGCGGGCGACGACGTGCTCATCCGCACCAGCAATCGCCTGGCGGCAATCCTTGGTGATAACGGCCTGCTGGCGCCACCGGCGGCGAAGAGTTCACCGTGCTCATGACAAATCGCGACAGTTCCGAAACATCCCAGGCGATCCGTGCCGCGGTACACGATCCAAGAGACAAAATTCCCGTCACCGCCAGCGTGGGGGTCGCGACCTTGAATTTCGCCGACATCTTCGGCAGCGATCGAATCGATCCGCTCAGAGAGGGCCTGCGCCGCGCCGATATCGCACTATATGAAGCCAAGCGCGCCGCCCGCAATCGTGTTCAGACCTACCCGGGCCAGCCAGGAGTAAACGTCGCATGCCGTCGTTGCCTTATAGCTATGAATGAGCTGCACCGCGTCGGGCGCGCAGTGTTTCCGAGGGAGCCTCGCCGAACAGGCGACGATACTGACTGGCGAACCGGCCGAGATGCGCGAAACCCCAACGGCCCGCCACCATCGTCACTGTGACCGAGTCTGGCGAATTCGCGGCGAGGTCCGCGTGCACACGGTGAAGCCGAACGTGCCGAAGATACGTCATCGGCGAGGGCTGGCCGGAGCGCTCAAACGCCCGCTGCAAGGCTCGTGCGCTAGCCCCGGTCACTCGTGCCAATTCAGCCGTGCTCCAGGGCATTTCAGGGTGCGCGTGCATTAGATCGATTGCCCGCCTCACTACGGCCGGGCTCGCCGCGCCTGCGTTTTCAGCCAAAGCTTCCGTGTAATTATTGGGTTGTATCTGTAGCAGTCCCTGTATGAGCAGAAGCTGCAGGTTGCTTAGGGCGAGCTGGTGATTGAGAAGCCCTCCGGGTTGCCAAGCTTCGCGGGTCAAGAGCTGTACTAGTTGGTACCAATCGTTCGCGGCGGTGGTGTTTAATTTGAGCTGCCGGTCAAACGTAATTCGTTCGCGCACCGGGCGGTTGAGCATAGCTTCCAGCTGCCACCGCATTTGCGGTTCAGGAATCTTCAGACAGACCTGACCGCAGTCACTGGACCAGTCAAGCACGCATGGCGTGCCTGGTGTGAATACCGCGACTGACCCCATCGTCGTCTTGACGAGCCCGCCGTCAGGCCACCGACTGATCGCCCGGCCGGATAGCGGGGCATCGATGTAGTACGCAGTCACGTCGTCTGCCCGGATAGCGACGTGGACGCCGAAGCCAAGGTAACCGGCGGTCAGCATGGGAAGCTGCAGCGCGTTCATCTGCATGTTCACCGAATTGGTACCGATAGGATTTAGTTCAGCGGCGACATAGACACGGCCTAAAGCCTCGGCCGCCTCATCGACGTCCGTTGTTCGAAATTCAGGCGACAGGTCGACGGCAAACTCGGACATTGTTGCTCCCGCCTCGGATTCCACGATGGGCTTCTTCCCGCTGAAACCACATGCTATTGGGCCGCCAAACCGAGCCCGACCCGCGCCACGGTTCAGCGAGAAACTGCGCGCGCCCTTCGTTGACGGCAAGCGGACAAGTTCGAGGCGCTTAACGGATATCGCACTGCTGCGCAGTCCGATTGGCTACGGCTAGGTCGTGACACCGACAGGAGGCGACGTGGACCAGCCATGCTCTGCAAGGGCCGTCTGCCGGTTGACGACGCCGTTGTGACGAGCGGGGCCGGCGGCCTGAGGGGTGCCGCCGGGCGAAGCTGAAGATGCTGCCGAATGGATGGTCGCGGTCTGATGGTTTGCAAGCGGGATCGCAGTGAACGGAGGAGTGGAATCGAAGCATTCGCGATTCGGTGGCGAGATCGTCATAGCAGGCACTGCGTGAGGCCACGGACGCGTTGATCGCCAGAACTGGCTATGAAGACGAAGGGTCCGGTCCGCGTTTCGAAAGAAGTACCTGAAAGGCAGCTTTGAGAACCGCAGTCGTCTACCGAACGCACGCCAAGGCATTGAAGGCGGGGTCTGAGCGAGCCAATTATGGTGAGCCCAACCAAGTCCAGTTCGAGATGTGCGAATTCACCGACGGCACGGTCGCGCAACGCTGGCGCGTGGGCGCGCGAAGTTGCGCTTGGTGGGAATCATTACACGACCTCTACACCATCCATATATACGCGCATCCCGACTACGGCACGCGCGTCGAATGGTCAGACGGCTGCATCGAGGAACTGTAGCGGTCGCCCGCGACGTCATCGGGGAGTGAACGTGACGTGCAGAGCGTCAGGTCCGCGCAGCGTGGTACCGACTTGGCTTGTGATCGTAGACGTGTGGGCCTGCTCTGGGTTCAGTGTGAGGTCAGGCAAGCGCCGCATCAACAACCGCAGTGCTGCGACGAGCTCGGTGTTGGCCAGCCAGTTCCCGATACAGCTGTGCGGGCCCTGCCCGAACGACACCGTCGGCATGACATTGCGGGAGATGTCAAATTCGTCGGGCCGGTCGTAGACGGCCGGATCTCGATGCGCGGCATTGATAGCGAAGATCATCGGGGACGATCGAGGGATCTCGATCCCGTGCCATGTCACCGCCTCGGGACAGAACCTGGGCAACATCCCGACCGCGGGCTCCCAGCGCATCCCTTCCCAGACTGCCTGTTGCACATATCTTTCGAGGTCTGATCCAAGTAGGTCGAGCTGCTCGCTATGGTTGAGAAGCGCCGACAAGATGTTCCCCAGGGCGAGCATGGTGGTATCGGCACCCAGTGGGAACAGCATTCGCAAAAACGTGCAGATTTCGTGGTCGGGGAGGCTTTCGCCCTCTTCTGTGCTTGCCATAATCAGCATCGAGATCATGTCGTCCCTCGGCTCACGGCGACGCTCGGCAACCAAAGGCGCGACATATTCGGTGAACTCGCGAGCCGACCGAGTGGCCCAGCCCGGGTCGAACACGTAGCGGATCATTGCTTGGGCCCAGCGATGAACCTTGGCTTCGTCGTCCACGGGAATGCCCAGCAAGCGGCTGATGATCAGCAGTGAATATCGGTGGGTGAATTCAGCGACCAGGTCGACCCTTCCTTGATCGGCAAAGCGGTCGATCAACTCATTGATGACCGGTTCAACCAGCGGCTGCACATACTCCTGGACGCGATGACGCCGCAACGGCGCCGAGACCATCACCCGGTTGGCGCGATGTTCGGCGCCAGACATGCTTAAAACCGTTCTGCCGAATACCGGTTCGGTGGTCATCGCGTACACAGGTGCAGCCGGAAACGCCGCCTCGTCTCTGAAGGCGGCACGAACTAGTTCGTCGGTCAACAGCAGCACAGCAGGCAGTCCTGCGAACCGGACGACGGCGTACGGCTTCCGCGCCCGCAGCCGCGCGAGTACGGCGTGCAAGTCCGGCTGATCGTCAAACGCGAAATCGACGTCCTCGACGTCGAAGGTCAGTGAGGACTTCATGAGGCCACCCGTCGAGCCCTGTGCGGTGCTGCTTGAGGGCCGTAGCCGGGCCACCAACTCGCCTCTCGGAGCAACGTGGCGATGGCGGGCACCATCAACGTTCGGACAACGAACGTGTCCAGTAGCAGTCCGCATCCGATGATGAACCCCATCTGCACCATCGTTGCGATGGAACCAACCATCAAACCGAACATGCTTGCGGCAAAGATCAAACCAGCCGAGGTGATGACCGAGCCGGTGCTGGCAACGGTCCGTAGTACGCCTACCCGGATATTGTTGGCCGATTCTTCGCGAAGTCGCGAGATCAGGAGCATGTTGTAGTCCGCGCCCACTGCGACCAAGATGATGAACGACAACAACGGCACCGGCCAGGTGATGTCATGGTGCAGGCCATAACGGAATACCAACACTCCCGTGCCCATCGCGGCGGCATAGTTAAGCACCACCGTGGCAAGCAGGTAGAGGGGTGCGAGAACCGCCCGAAGAAGCGCAACCAGTATCAGCCCCACGATGATCAACGTTGCGATCCCGAGCTTGACGAAGTCGCCGACCATCAGATGTTGAATATCGGCATTGACCGCCGGAAACCCGACCATCGAAACCTTCCCGCCGGCCAGCGACGTGTTAGGTGTCGCAGCCACCGCGACGTCGGCGATCTTGTGAACGAGCGTCATCGCCTCGGCGGTGTAGGGATCGTATTGCGACTCGATCGCGAATCGAGCGGTCTTGCCGTCCGCTGAAACGAACTGGCGAGCGGCCTCATTGAATCGCTTGTCCTGCAGAGCGTTCGGAGGTAGATAGAACCCGACGGCCGCATCCGATCCTTGCGTGGCGCGTGCCGATTCCTTGAGTTGGGCGGCAATTTGGCTCATACCTCCGAGCAGCGCGATGTTGCTGTCGGCGAGTGTGTGCACTCCGACCGCGAGCGCCCGGGCACCGTAGGCGAGTCGTCCGATGCCGCTTTGCAGCTGCCGAGTCTCGGCCGGCAGACCAGCATCCTGGCCCGTAGTGCCGCCGAGGCTTGGGCCGATGGCGTCCGCCGCCTCCTGTATCGCCGATATCGTCGGTTCGACAGACATCTGCCCGCCCTTGGCGGTCAAATCATCACCAAGGCCGGCGACCTGATCGAAGAAGCCGCCGCTGCGCAGCGCAACCAAGGTCGCGACGTGTTCGCGCAATGTCACGCACTGCGGCGTCCCTGCACACCACGGTGCGCCGTCGAGCATTGCTGCCAGCGGTTCGATTGCGGCAATCGCGTCGGCGGCACGTAAGGCCAACGGTCGCAGACTGTCGCGGTCCGCGAGAGCGCGATCAATGTTGGGCGCCATCGCATTTAGCTGCTTGAGCACCGCCCGATAACCGTCGGCGTGCCCGCCCGCTCCCTGCAGCCGATCCAGTAAACCCGTCATCGGGCTCAACGCCTTACGTACGCTGGCATCGAGCTGGGTCAGTCCGTCAGCCAACTGATCCGCACCGTCGGTCAATTGCGAGAGCTGATCTTTGTGACCTTCTCCGTCGAGGACCGCGCCGCCGAGTTTGTCACCGATTTGGCCGTTCTGCCAAGCTAATTCAGCCTGTTGCAGGCGTTTGCCGGTTGGCCTGGTGACGCCGACGACCTTCGTCACCCCCGCTATCTGCGAGACGCGGGAAGCCAGCTCTTCAAGATCGGCAAGTCCTGTGCCAGTGCGCATGTCCTTCGGCGACTCCACGAGCAGAAAGTCCGTCATGGTCGTGTCTTTGGGGAAGTGCCTGTCCAACAGTCGGTAGCCTTCATTGCTGGCGGTGTCGGCGGGCTGCGCTTTGCGATCGTCGTAACTGATTCGCATGGTCAGGCAGACTGCGGCCAGCGCCAACAACACCACCAGGCTGATCACCAACAACGGCACCGGCTTGCGGACCACCGTGACGGCGATGCGGTTCCAGTAAGCACGTGTGCGGTCGGCGCGAGGTTCACCGATGCCACGTCTGGCGGCCACTGCCAACACCGGCGGCAGTAACGTCACCGTGGCGACAAATCCGATGAGCACCGCAATGGCGCACGCCGGTCCCGATGTCGCAAAGATGTTCAACGTGGCGAATGTCATTGACAGCAAAGCCAATGCGACGGTCGCTGCCGACGCCAGGATCACGCGCCCGATCGTCGCGGTGGCATGGACGACCGCGTCATCGACCGCAATACCCTGTCGTCGTTGCTCGTGATATCGGCTGATCAGGAAGACCGAGTAATCGGTGCCGGCGCCGAGCAAGATGACGGTCATGAACGCGATCGTGAACTGCGAGACCGGTACACCCGCCTCGCCGAGCGCCGCCAGTATCCCGCGGCCGACGGCCAAACTGAGTCCGATGACAACCAGGGGAAGCAGTGCCGTGAACAACGAACGATAAACCAACAGCAAGATCGCCGCGATCAGGGCCACGGTGGCCACCGAGATGAGCAACAAATCGTGGTCGGCGGCTACGATCTGATCGCTCATCGTCGCGGCCGGACCCGTTACCTTCGAGATGGTCTTTGTGCCGCTGAAGGCGTTGGCGGCGACATCGCGAACGGACTGGACCGATTCGGCCGCCCGCGGGCTGCCCAGGGTCCCGGCGATCCCGATCGGCAAGTACCAGGCTTTGCCGTCACGACTCGTTGCCTGCCCCGCAGTCACCGGATCCGACAGCAGGTCTCGGACCAGCTTCACTTGGTTGGGATCAGCGCGGAGCTTATCGGCCATTGCCGAATAGCGCTGTCGCACTTGCGGAGTCAGCCCGTCCGGATTCTCCATGGCGACGACCACCGTCGTGGTCGAACCTTCTTCACCGAATGCCTTCGCCATCCGATCCAGCGCCTGCAACGACGGGATGTCGCGCGGAACCGGATCCACCGATTGCCGCCGCACGACGCTTTCCAACTGGGGGAACGCCAACGCCAGCAGCACCGCCAGGCCCAGCCACACGCCCACGACTATTACCTTGTGCCTGACTGCGAACCGGGCCACGCCGGCCAGGAGCGCGCTGTAGTGGTTGGCGTCGCTGGATTGGATGATCGAAATACGGGGCCGGTCAAGGTTCGTACCGGTAGCAGCCATGCAACCCCCTGAAGCAAGCAGTTTCAACAGTCCTTGCCGCGCCATGTACTCACCGCGCACAGGAAACATACAACAAACAGCGTTGGGTGTTGCATCTGTGTCGGGTACGTGAGGATCGATGCGGCGCGCAATCCGCGCCGGATCACGCCATCAAAGCTCGGGCGCAAGCGGTTGTTCGCTACGTTGTTGGTGTACGCGTTTCCGCGGCGACGAAGGAGATCCCTAGCCAGATGCGAATCGACACGTGCGGCGGCGGCCGTGGATCGGCTGTCCGGCGTCCCGCGATCTGAGGTCGACTCGTGACACCCAGTCGACTCCGGGTCACTGACAAGGCGACCCGTCCCGGGACGTGGGGCGATCGTCCGCCGATCGATGACGACGAGGCGCGCAACCGCCTCCTCGATGCGGCCGAGGTGTGCTACACGCGTCACGGCGTCAGTCGCACCACGGTCGACGACATCGCCAGGGAAGCGTCCGTGCACCGAACGACGGTGTACCGCTACTTCGGATCCCGCGACGACGTGCTGGCATTCGTGATCCTGCGTGAGTCGGCCGCCGTGATCGACGGGGCCCAGCAGACGATGGAAGGCAACCGTTCATTCAGCAACCGGCTACTCGATGCTCTCGACGGTGCGATCGCTGCGGTGGAGAAGTCACGCTGGTTGCGTGTGCTGTTCTCGCCGGAGAGCCTCACCATGACGGTGGCCGCCTCCGCATCCACCGCCTTCCGGGATCGGATCCGCCAGGCGCTCCGGCCCTACGTCGACGCTGCGAAGGCAAACGGCGAGTTGCGCGAGCAACTCGATCCCGACGCCGTCGCTGACTGGCTGGTGCGGGTTGCGCAGATGCTGCTGATAGATCACCTCGCGGAAGGCCAGCACGACGCTCGCATCGACAGGCGAGCAACGCTGCGCAACTTCGTCATCCCTGGCATCCTCAGCCCCACCGCAGCCGGCACCGCGTCGGCGCGCACAAAAACAAAGAGCACGAAACGCGGTAGTTGACCATTCGTGATGGCTTAGGCCGCTGATCGATCCAGCGGCGTTTACGAACGAGGGAACGATCGCGGCGTCGGACCCGGTGGTCGAGCAGCAGACACGATGCTTGCTCCGGCGCAGCACGGGTACTCGTCTGAGCACGATGACAGAGTCCTACAGAAGCACGGATGGCATCGACCCTTGCGTGCGCGTTTACGGGACGCGGGTCCACAATCTGCGGGGGGTCGACGTCGTGGCGCCGCGTGACGCGCTGGTCGCGTTCACCGGGATCTCCGGATCCGGCAAATCGTCGTTGGCTTTCGGGACCATCTATGCCGAGGCCCAGCGCCGCTATTTTGAATCGGTCGCTCCGTACGCGCGTCGCCTACTATTGCCAACTGGCGCGCCAAAGGTAGATGACATCACCGGGCTACCGCCCGCCGTCGCATTGCAACAGCGCCGGGGTTCGGCGACGTCGCGGTCGACGGTCGGCACCGTCACTACCCTGTCGAATCTGCTGAGGATGCTGTTCTCCCGTGCCGGAACCTACCCGCGGGGGGCCACGGAACGACTGGATTCCGATGCGTTCTCCCCGAACACCGCGGTTGGGGCGTGCCCTGAGTGCCACGGGCTGGGGCGAATCCATCGGGTGACCGAAGAGACACTGGTACCCGACCCGTCGCTGACCATCCGCGAAGGCGCCGTTGCGGCGTGGCCGGGTGCGTGGCAGGGCCAGAACCTACGCGACATCCTCGTCACGCTGGGGTACGACATCGACAAGCCGTGGCGGAAACTTCCTAAGCGTCAACGCAATTGGATTCTGTTCACCGACGAGCAGCCCACAGTCGAAATCGATCCGGGCCAGCACCCCGTGCAGGCCGATTACTATTACAACGGCACGTTCTCCAGCGCCGAACGCCACGTCCGCCACACGTTGGCCAACTCCCATAGCGCGATGATGCGTCGCCGCGTCCTGCAATTCGTCGACAGCGTCGAGTGCCCATTGTGCGAGGGTTCCGGGCTGCGTGCGGAGGCGCTGAAGGTGACATTCGCCGGGCGCACCATCGCCGACTACGTGGCGATGCCGTTGGCCAATCTTGCTGATACGTTGCGCCCGACGGCTTCTCGGACCGATACCGCCGCCGCGTACGAGTCCACGAAATCCGGTGAGCTGACGGAGGTGGCAACCATGATCGCCGCCGACCTCGTCGCACGCCTGCAGATACTCATCGATCTCGGCCTCGGCTATCTCACGCTGAGTCGCCGCACTCCGACGGTGTCACCCGGCGAACTGCAGCGGTTGCGGCTGGCCACTCAACTGCGCGCCGGCTTGTTCGGCGTGCTCTATGTGCTCGACGAGCCGTCAGCTGGACTGCACCCCGCGGACGCCGAACCGCTACTCGACGTGCTTGATCGCCTGCGGCGCGCTGGCAATTCGTTATTCGTGGTCGAGCACGACATGGACGTAGTACGCCGTGCCGATTGGATCGTCGACGTTGGCCCTGGGGCGGGGGAGCTTGGCGGGGACGTGCTCTACAGCGGGCCGGTGCCGGGTCTCGCCGACATCGAGCAGTCGGTCACTCGCAAGTACCTTTTCGAGGGGGCCGGGCCGCCGTCTCGTCAACCCCGCGCGCAGTCCGGGCGGCTGCGGCTGCGCGGGATCTGCTTCCACAATTTGAGAGACCTTGATGTCGACCTGCCACTTGGGGTGTACACCGCCGTCACCGGAGTGTCCGGTTCCGGCAAGTCGACGCTCGTCGTCAAGGTCCTCGGCGATGTCGTGAACAGCCATCTCGGCACGGCACGCGCTGCCGAGGCGGCCGAACCCGACGACAACGAAGCCGACACCGGGATCCTCGATCTGGATCACGACGCGAGCGTCGGCGTGACGGCAGCGGGGGTGGAGGAGATCAACCGACTGGTATCAGTCGACCAGCGCCCGATCGGACGCACACCGCGCTCGACGCTGGCGACCTACACCGGCTTGTTCGACGCCGTGCGCCGCGAATTCGCTGCGACCTCCAAGGCGCGTCGCCGCGGTTGGACAGCGGGTAGGTTTTCGTTCAACGTGGCCGAAGGTCGCTGCCCCACCTGTCAGGGGGAGGGGTTTGTGTCGGTCGAATTGTTGTTCCTGCCTGGCACATACGCCACATGCCCGGCATGTAAAGGAGCGCGGTACTCCGAGGAGACACTCGAGGTGCGCTACCACGACCGTACGATCGCCGACGTGCTCGCGATGACCGTCGACGAGGCCTCGGAGTTTCTCGCCGACATTGCCAATGCAGCGCGGAGCCTGACCATGTTGCGAGAGGTCGGACTGGGATATCTCCGTCTCGGACAGCCCGCGACCGAGCTGTCAGGTGGCGAGGCGCAGCGGATCAAGCTGGCCTCCGAACTACAGAGACCTCGGCGGGGGCATACCCTCTACGTCCTCGACGAGCCGACCACCGGGCTTCACCCCGCCGATGTGGATCTGCTCGATCGTCAACTGCACCGCCTGGTCGACGCGGGCAATACCGTGGTGGTGGCCGAACACGACATGCGGATGGTCGCGGGTGCGGACTGGGTGATTGATCTGGGACCGGGAGCCGGCAGCGACGGCGGTCGGGTCGTTGCGGCGGGTCCGCCTAAAAAGGTGGCATGTGCGAAACACAGCCGCACGGCGCCGTATCTGGCAAAGCAGTTGGCGCCATCTGCTACTCGATGAAAAAGCCGCCGTTCTGATGAACTACTCGCGACAGGCTGCATCGCCAGAGCTCTGGGGGTCCGCGAGTGGACACAAATTCTGACAAACAGGTTATTCTGTTGTGCCGCATCATATTTCACAGGTAGGGTCGCTGCCAGGCCACACGCAACGCCGACATCGCTGCCAAAATCGTCGATTACGGGCAGCACCTTCTAGCGCTGGAACAACGGATCGCCGACGAGCCCAATCCGGTGAAGCGAAAGCTGGCGCGTTGGGCGTTCGCGACCGGACAGGCGAAGGCCCGCACCGAATCGGGCGGTCGGCGGCTCGGCGTGCTGCACGGAATCCGATACGCCCTAGCCGATCGGCTGGTGCTGTCGAAGGTCCGCGCGCAACTCGGGATGGACCAGGTGCGCCTCGCGGTAACCGGCGCCGCACCCATCCCGCCGGAAGTGCACGAGTTCATCCTCGGGCTCGGCTTGCCCCTCTGCGAGGGGTGGGGCATGTCCGAGTGCACAGCGGGGGTCACCGTGAACCGACCCAATCTGATCAAGATCGGTTCCGTCGGCACACCCTTTCCGGGAGCCCAGATCCGCCTCGCCCACGACGGCGAAGTGCTGGCCCGCGGCCCGATGGTGATGCGCGGGTACCGGAAAGATCCCGCTACAACAGCGCAAACCATCGACGCCGATGGCTGGCTGCACACCGGGGACATCGGATCCATCGACGCCGACGGCTACCTGTCCATCATCGATCGCAAGAAGGAACTCATCATCAACGCGGCAGGTAAGAACATGTCGCCGACGAACATCGAAAACACCATCGCCGCCAATTGCCCACTCGTCGGCATCGTCGTCGCGATCGGCGACGCACGGCAATACAACACCGCGCTGATCTGCCTCGACCCCGACGCCGCTGCGGCGTTCGCCGACAAGCACGGGCTCGACGACCTCTCCGCCGCTGACCTTGTTGGAAGTGCGCTGATCCGGCAGACCGTGGACGCCGGTGTCAACGCCGCGAACGCCAAACTATCTCGCGTGGAGCAGATCAAGAAGTTCACCATCCTGCCCGAAACATGGGAACCTGGCAGTGAGTATCTGACGCCGACCAACAAGCTCAAACGAAAGCCGATCGCGACTCGATACGCCGACGTGATCGACCAGATGTATTCGTAGCGCGAGTTTTACGTTCCCCACGTCCGGCGTGCAGCACCGTCGATTTGCGGCTCATGGGTTGTCATCCGGTCCCGGTCGTCGTGTCCGGCGACAAAGTCGACTGTCGGCTTCAAGAGTTCGGTGAGGACCGCGTCTAAACGGGCTGGGGTCGAGTTTGGGAACCGCCAGAGTTCCAGACCTGGGCTTTGCAGCGAACCTCGGCCAGGTCGGCCTGAGTTTGTCGCACCGCTTCCACGGTGGCGCGCGAGTGGCGTTCTTCGTCCAGCTGACCTGGGCTTATGCAGCGAAGATTAGCAAGCTCTCGCGACACGCCGAAGTTTTGACAAAGTGAGCAGTCTTGTTTAACAAGCCCCACTCGATCCACCGTTTCGCTCGACGGAGCTGCTGCAACCGTTTCGAATCCTGCCGGGTGCACAACAGACTCACCGCCATCGCTGCTACTCACAGCGTTTTCTGCGCGCCATTGTCGTCGCCATCATCAGCAAGAGCGGATCTCCAGCACCCGCCGGCTCAAGCACATGTGTGGCCTGGCGGTCGACAAAGGCCGCGCTTGATGGTCGCCTTCGTCGACATGCTCCCGATCATCTACTCATCCGCATCGCCGAAATGACGTTTGTCGCGGTGAAATCCCTCGACCGTCTGGAGGACCCGGAAGTCGCGGAGACGTTGACGTGGGGTCAAGCGTAGGCAGGGTTAAAGAGGTCAGCGATTGATTCCAGCAAACTTGTTCCTACTCCGCTGCTGGCAATCCCATGCGCAAACGCGTCTATCAACGCCGTCCCATCGCTGATGAGGGTGCCCGGGTCCGATCCGTCCGGAATGGTGATGGTCGTGGTTAAGCCGTCGGTCGTCGCAACGCCGGTAGCGACGTCCGCCGGCGTCAACCCCAGGTACTCAGCGTGGGTAGTGACGAAGTGGTGGAGAGCGTTCCCGAAGGCGTCCGAGTAGTTGCCGTCGTTGGCGACAAGGGACGCGTTGAAATCCTCTTGCCAGTCGGCGACCCCGTCGGTGTCGATCGTGTAGATGGTCGTCTGATACAGATCATCCGGTGTAACACCGGCAAAGGGGCCACCGGGGGCGAATTGGTCCTCGTTGACGAAGTTGAGAATGTCGTTTGTCAGAGTCGTACCGTGCGTGCCGCCGCCAAACGCCGAGACCAAGTCTGCGTAGATGTTGGTGGCCACCCCGTCTGCGGTGTTGGGGTCGCCGATGAACACGAAATGAAGGTCGGCTTGGGGAATGCCGTATTGCGAGAGCGCAGTCTCTGCCGCCGAAGCGGCTATAGCGCTCTGCGAGTACGCGAACACCGTCAGTGGGTCCGCGGCACTGATGTCTCCCGCGCTGTAGTCAGCTTCGACCGCATTGACGAGGTCCGTCTCATCTTGAAGGCTGCTTGGGCCAAACTCGAGCAGTTCGGGCGTCGTCAACACCTGTAACGGCGCGCCGCAGGGCGTGGTTCCAGAAATATCGCAGATGGTCGAGGCGCTTCCTGCAACGCCGGCGAAACCCAGTGGATCCAGAAACAGCTTCTCCGCGGTTTCCACATAAATCGTCGATGGTGTCGGTTCAAAGGTGCCGCCGAGGAAGATTGCGTTGGTGCTGTCTGACAACACATCGTCTGGCGACAGCAAACCCACATCAGCGTGAACGGATGCAGATAGCGTGATCGGCACGCCCATCGCACCGATAACCGCCGCGACGACTCCAAGACCTTTCAGCATTTCGAACCTCGCTCCGATCCTGCTGGTCGCCAAAAAGCGCGCCTGAGCCCGAAGAGCCGCGACATCCCGACGATTGACTCCGGTCATATTTGCTTCTCACGTCTGATTTATCAAGAGCTCAGGCGTAACTCAGGTTGGTCTCGACAAACAAGGGCATCGCACACAGAAATCAATCCCCGAGTGATAGCGAGGCTCGGGGCGACCGCGGTGCATCCAACCGGGCAGCCGCCGGGTCCCCGCAGAATGCCCAGCATCCAGCGCACCACTGTCCCACAGACCCGACGCGGGCCGGCCCGCACTACGATCGCAGTTCATGACGGAAGGAGCACCTCGACCGGCGTCTGCACAAGCACAGGCCGGCGAGGTTCCCGCGCTCGATGTCGAGGGCTCCGGAATCCTGCCCCCGGTCGCTGACCGAGTGCGCCGGTTATTTTGGCTGCTCGAGCGGGTGGCGCCGTATCTGGGATCACGGTGGGCAGTCGAGTTGTGGTGCACCCCACCGGTTCTCGAGTCGAGTCTGCGCATGCCGCCGGGCGTGTCCTCGGGCAGGCCGATAGAAGCGCATTGGGATGGGCATCGGGTCGCAGGTGAGGAATGGGGCGAGGGGCCGCCGGTATATCTGGTACACGGATGGGGCGGGCAGCGCCCGCATCTGGCAGTGTTCGTCAAACCGCTGGTAGAGGCGGGGTATCGCGTCGTTGCGTTCGACTTGCCTAGCCATAACGAATCTGACCCGGGTGCGCTCGCGCCCGGGCGTACTACGGCCACCGAGTGCGCCGATGCGATCGCCGCGATGATCGAAACCCATGGGCCCGCCCACGCGGTGGTAGCTCACTCACTCGGAGCGAACGCGACTGCATTGGCGGCGGCGCAGGGCGCACCCGTAGGGCGCTTGGTCTTCTTAGCTCCCATGGGCGATTTCCCCCTCTACCTCGATCTGTTCGCCGCACGCCATGGCTTCGGGCGCCGGATCCGGGCGGGCCTGCACCGTCGTCTGGAAAAACGAATCGCCATGCCGCTGGAAGACACGAACATGACGCGGATCGGTCGGCGAGCCAATTACCCGCCGCTGCTTCTCATCCACGACCCCGATGACCCGGACAGCCCGCATGCCGCCAGTGAGCGACTGGCCACGTCATGGCAAGGCTCGCAATTGCTGACCACGCGAGGGCTCGGCCGTCTAGCTCACTACCGAATATTGCGCCATCGCCCTGCTATTCGCGCCGGGCTGGAGTTCATCGGCCACCAAGCGGCTGACACGATCGCCACAGAGCCACCCAGCACGACGTAGCACCGGTCGCGCAAACCGGAAGACTGTTCGCGCCATCGAATCGCTGGTGAAGGTTACGAAAGCTCGTCATCGGCGGCGGAGTCGTGGTTTGTGGCCAGGTGGTCCAGGATTCGTTCGTTGAGGGTGGCGAGCATGTCGAGCTCAGCCGGGGTGAGCAGGTCGATGAAGCTTCGGCGAACGTCCTGCACGTGCCTGGGTGCCGCCTTCTCGATGGCGTCGCGGCCGGTCTGCAGCAGGCAGACCATGGTGCTGCGGGCGTCGTCGGGATTGGGCCCGCGGCTGATCAGCCCGTCCTTCTGCATGCGCCGCAGCTGGTGGGAGACCCGGCTCTTCTCCCAGCCCAGTGCGATGCACAGATCGCGGGCGGGCATGCGGTCCCCGTCGTGAGCCGAGAGCACCGCAAGGACCTCGTAGTCGGCCCCGGATAGACCCGATTCCTGCAGGCCCCGGTTCAGGTGCACGGCGAGCTGATGGTGGGCGTGCATGAACGCTCGCCAGGCACGGTCTTCACGAATGTCCAGCCAGTTTGCTTCCATCGACCGCCATGCTACCGCTGATTGGTTGACGCATCACCCATTCGTCCATATGGTTGACTCATCAACCTTTTCGATCGTCAAACCAGAGGGGATATCTCATGAGCAGCATCAGCATCATCGGCCTGGGGAACATGGCCAGCGCCATCGGCGCCCTGGCGGTCAAGGGCGGCAACGCCGTCGAGGTCATCGGCCGTGACGCGGCCAAAGCCGCGGCCCTGGCCAAGACGCTCGGGGGCGGCGCCACGGCCGGTACATCCGGCGCAGCCCCAGCCGGCGACATCGTCATCCTCGCCGTGCTTTTCGACAGCGCGGTGCCGGTCGTCCGTCAGTACGGCGACGCGCTGGCCGGCAAGATCATCGTCGATATCACCAACCCCTTCAACCCCAGCGCCACCGGACTGGCCATCCCTGACGACACCTCCGTCGCGCAACAGGTCGCCAAGGCCGCCCCCTCGAGCGCCCACGTCGTGAAGGCGTTCAACACCCTCTTCGGCGACGTCTTGGCCCAGGGCCGCGCGCTGGACGTGTTCATGGCGGGCGATGACACGCAGGCCAAGGCGCGCATGTCAGCGTTCATCGAAAGCCTTGGACTGCACCCGCGGGACACCGGCGACCTGAGCATGGCGCACTGGCTGGAGGGCGCGGGCCTGCTGACGATGGGCCTGGCTCGCTATGGCGTGGGGAACTTCGACTTCTCCCTCGGAGTCAACGTCGGCTGAGTTCGTCGCGGCATCTGAGCACGCCGATCGGTGTGCGTACCAAACATCAACCATCAACTCAACGGGAGTGAACATGGGAAAGCTCGATGGCAAGGTTGCGGTGATCACCGGCGCAACAAGCGGTATGGCGCTGGCCGGCGCCAAGCGGTTCGTCGAAGAAGGAGCACACGTCTTCATCTCGGGCCGGCGGAAGGATGCGCTCGACGAAGCGGTCGAACAGATCGGCCGGAACGTCACCGGCGTGCAGGGCGACTCAGCCAACCTCGACGATCTGGACCGCTTGTTCGACACGATCAAGCGGGAAAAAGGCGCGATCGATGTTTTGTGGGCCAGTGCCGGGGTGGGCACGCAGAGCAGACTCGGCGAGATCACCGAGGAGGACTTCCATGACGCCTTCTGGCTGAATGCGCGCGGCACGCTGTTCACGGTCCAGAAGGCGCTGCCGCTGTTCAACGATGGCGGCTCTATCTTCATGACCGGGTCGAACGCGTCGCTCAGGGGCTACCCCAATTGGAGTGTTTATGCGGGAAGCAAGGCCGTGCTGCCCGCCTACGCGCGGGTGTGGGTCTCCGAGTTGAGGGACCGGAAGATCCGGGTAAACGTGCTGACCCCCGGCCAGGTCGCCTCGCCGATGTTGGCGGAAGTGATGGACGAGGCAGCGAAAGCGCAGTTCGAGTCCATGATCCCGCGGCGCGAGATGGGCCGCCCTGAGGAGATCGCGTCGGCCGCGTTGTTCCTCGCCTCCGACGACTCGAGCTATGTCAACGGCATGGAGTTGGTGGTCGACGGCGGCACCACGGTGATCTAGTGAGCCACAACGGATTTAGGGAGCAACCATGACCACGTTCGCCCCGCACCGCGACACCGTGGAGTTCTTCATCGACTGCATGCACGGCGGCGCAGACAAAGACGCTCTTTCCGGAATCCTCGCCGAGGACGTGGTGCTGTATAGCCCGCTCGGCGATGAGCCCCTCACCGGCCGCGAGGCAGTCGCCGAAGCCATGCGGGCCGTCGGCACGCTGGCGGCAGACCTCACTTACAGGGAAGTCCTCAGCGGCGAGACGCACCACGCGGCGTACTTCCGGCTGCAGATCGAAGAGACCGTGGTCGACGGGATGGACTACATCCTGCTGGACGCCGACGGAAGGATTGCTGAGGTGACCATATGGTGGCGCACGCTGCCGTCCGCAGTCGAGATGCAGGGGCACCTGTCGAATCACCTCGGCATGAAGCCCTGGGAACTGCGCACGAATGGGGACTGACGATGAGGGCCGCGTCGCACGCTCGCACGGTCCGATCCCAAGGTGGGCGGTAGTTCACTGCGCTGCCCTCGACTGAGTTCGCCGCCACACCAACACTTCTCGCGTTGCACGAGAAGACCACTCTCCAATCACCAATCCTCAGAAGGACATTCGCATGCGCGTTTTCATCACTGGTGGGACCGGCCATGCCGGTTCGTACATCATCTCCGAGCTCATCGCCGCCGGGCACGAGGTCACCGGCCTGGCCCGGTCGGACACCGCCGCGGCGGTGATGTCCGAGCTCGGAGCGACGCCGCGCCGCGGCAACATCGAGGATCTCGACGGGCTCAAGGAGGCGGCCGCGGACTCCGACGGTGTCATCCACGTCGCGTTCCGGCGTGACCTGCTTCCGACTGGCGGGATCGACGCCGTGACAGCCGTCGAGTTCGCGCAACTGGCTGCGTTCGGCGAGGCACTAGCGGGAACGGACAAGCCGCTGGTCACGGCAGGCAGTATTGGCTCGCCCGGGGATGGCCTGGGCCGGCCGGCCACCGAGGACGACCCGGTCCTTTCCGGCGGCGAGAAGTACAAGGGCACTCTGCGGTTTCGTAACGCCGTGGAGGGGGCCGTAATCAGCCTCGCCCAGCAGGGTGTGCGGTCTTCGGTCGTGCGGCTTCCGCTCATTGCGCACAGCGTGACGGATCGTGCCGGCTTCCTCCCGGGACTGATCGCACTCGCGAAGGAGAAAGGCGTCGTCGGCTACCCCGGAGCCGGCGCGAACCAGTGGAATGCCGTGCACATCCGCGACGCCGCCGCCTTGTTCCGCTTGGCGCTCGAGAAGAGCCCGCCTGGCAAAGCGTGGCATGCGGTCGAGGACGAGGGCATCCCGTTCCGCAAGATCGCCGAGGCCATCGGCAGCCGTCTGGACCTGCCCGTCGTGAGCATCCCGGCGGACGTTTTGATGCTGCCGGGATACTTTGGGTCCCTCGCGTATCCGGTCACGATGGACCTGCCGGCGTCGAACCTCATCACGCGTCAGACTCTCGGCTGGGAACCCGCCCAGCCCAGCCTGCTCGCCGACTTGGACAACGGCAACTACTTCTCCGCCGGCTGACGGCAAGGTCGTACCAACCCAGGTGACCCTTTTCGGATGCGCTGGCTAGCCGTCTTTGACCGCGTCGTAGGTTTGTTCGGAGCTACGAAGACCGCGACCCGCCTGCGCCACTCAGGGTGATTCGGTTGAAGTTCCGGCCGGGCGAGGGGGTCAGCGGCAACGGGACCAAAAAACAGCGAGGGGAAGCCAATGAGAACGATCGCATACCGCCACGCGGCAGGCGTCGGCCTGGCCGCCGTCGCGCTCATCACTGTGGGCTGCAGCAATGGCAAGAGCGTCGACGCGTCGGCACCACCTCATGGCGGGGTGAACGCCACCTCTACGTCTATGACCCCAGCGCAGCCCGCGGTGGTGAAGCTCATCGGGGAGAGCGACGTCGAGGTGACTCTGACCGGCCCGATCGCTGCCAAGTACTCGTCGGCAACCGAGAAGCAGAAGGAGGCCCTCGGCAAGCCACTGACGGGTGACCGCAACGCGGGGACGCGGGCGAGCGGATTGGTATTCCAGCAATTCGAGGGTGGCGTGATCACCGCCAAGAACGACGACGCCGGAACGCCCGCGTATGTCACCCTCGGCAAGATCCGGGAGGCCTGGAATGTCCCGCGCGACCCGAGCGGCGTGCCTGCGATCGACGGCAGTAACGGCTCGGCAGGTCCGCTGGGCTTCCCCGTCAGCGACCAGACCGCCGTCAGCGACCTGCTCGTATCGAATTTCGAGCACGGCACGATCAACTACAACCCGAAGACCGGCCAGGTCGACGTGACGGTAAACGGCAAGGTCGTACCATCCGGGCTGTAGCCCGAGTCAGGCGTTGATGAACTGCGGATATCGTGGATTTGATGCACGATGCGATCACGCAGGCATGGCATTTGAGCGTCGTCGCGAAACGGTCATAGCGTAGCAACAAAAGTCCTTGTCGCACAGCGACTTTGGAGATCAGCGATCATCGGCCGCACCGCGGTCGGCGAACAACTGGCGCTGCTCTTGGATGGCGCTTCGGCCCGCAGCCGAGTCCTCAACACCGAGACCTTCGCCACCGCCGCCGCCATCGCGGTCGTCCTCATCGACAACGCCATCCCCAAGGCAGGAGGGCGCGGCACCCTCCGCCGATTTGGATGGGATTGCCGAATGCTGTTGCGATGGCAAGTATTACGTCAGCAAGCCGAGCGTGGGCTTCTCGGCGGAATCGCTGTTGGAATTCTTTGTCGGCCGACAGAGATGGCGGCAGCACTTTGATGGCGACAACCCGGTCGGTCGCGGTGTCGTGGGCTCGCCACACTTCGCCCATACCGCCACGGCCCGAGTAAGTCCAGCAAGTGGTACCGCCCGAACGGGGTCCCGTCCACATCTGCCTCCCGGCAGCCATGGTCGAGAACACGATAGATCGCAGAACGGGTTTTTGCTGGGCGAAGGTTAGCCGGGTAGGCCACACATCCCTTCATTTTGCGGACTGATCGGTGTTGGTCAGCGACAATGGCTGGGTCAACGGGGTGGCAACACCGGCACGGGATAGGGGTGCTCATGGCGAACACGAGTGTCCGCGGCGTTGCTACCGTCGACGGAAACGACATTCACGCGAACAGGCGATGGCCAAGCGAAGTCACGCGGCCGCTTGCCATTCGCCGCCAACCGTCGTCGACGGCGGTGTTGCTGGTGGCGGCTTTCGGCGCATTTTTGGCGTTCCTCGATTCCACGATCGTCAACATTGCGTTTCCAGCGATCCAGCGGTATTTCCACCACAGCGATATCAGCAGCCTGTCGTGGGTGCTCAACGCCTACAACATCGCCTTCGCCGCATTCCTGGTGGCCGGGGGCAGGCTCGCTGATCTACTGGGCCGCAAGCGGATGTTCATCTACGGCGTGGTGCTGTTCACCGTCGCCTCGGGGCTGTGTGCCGCCGCCGATACTGTCGGCCAGCTGGTGGGGTTTCGGGTACTGCAGGGCATTGGCGCGGCGGTTCTGGTGCCCGCATCGCTGGCGCTGGTCGTCGACAGTTTCGACGACACCCGCCGCGCGCATGGAGTGAGTCTGTGGGGCGCTGCGGCGGCGATTGCGTCGGGTCTGGGTCCACCCATCGGTGGTGCATTGGTGGACGCATCCAGTTGGCGCTGGGTGTTTTTGGTGAATTTGCCGCTGGGTATGGTCGCGGTGATCGTGGCGCGGCGCGGGCTGGTCGAAAGCCGCGCCACCGGGCGCCGCCGCGTGCCTGACGTGCGGGGGGCAGCGCTGCTGGCGCTCGCGCTGGGATGCTTGACGCTGAGTTTGGTGAAGGGCACCGACTGGGGCTGGTTCAGCCCGGCGACCATCGGCTCCTTTCTGGCTGGCGTGGTCGCGCTGACCGGCTTTGTGGCGAGCTCACGCACTCATCGCACGCCGCTGATCGAGCCGGCGTTTCTGCGCGTTCGATCATTCACGGCGGGCAATGCCCTGACTTTGGTTGCCAGCGCAGGGTTTTACGCCTATCTGCTGACACACGTGCTGTTCCTGAACTATGTGTGGGGTTACAGCTTGCTGCGCGCCGGTTTGGCAGTTGCGCCGGCTGCTTTCGTCGCGGCAGTGGTGGCTGCGGTATTGGGGCGCGTCGCCGACCGGCGGGGTTATCGCCCCATCATCGTTGTCGGCGCCGTGATTTGGGCCAGCAGTCTGTTGTGGTACATCGAACGTGTCGGGCCTACACCGCATTTCCTGACGCAATGGCTGCCCGGTCAAATTTTGCAGGGTATTGGGGTGGGCGCGACGCTGCCGATCCTGGGCAGCGCGGCGTTGGCGGGGCTCGCTGCGGGCGGCAGTTACGCGACAGCATCGGCGGTGGTTAGCAGCACCCGGCAGCTTGGTGCGGTGATTGGTGTCGCGCTTCTGGTGATTGTGGTCGGCACGCCGGCGCGCGGTGTAGCCGAGGAAGCGCTACGGCGCGGTTGGGTGCTGGCCGCTAGCTGTTTTGCCTTGGTGGCGATCTTCGCGGTGTCACTCGGGCGAGTGCGGAACACCGCCGCCGCAGCGGACGCCGTTCAGCCTGTGCCGCAGATGGACTCGCAGGCCCCGCGCTTCGGCCCCCGTCACGCTGCGCTCGCCGAGGCGCAGCCCGCCGCATCTGGCGAGGTGGATCCGCTGGCTACCTTGCCGCTGTTTTCCGGGCTGGACCGCGGCGCGCTGGGCAGGCTTCGCGATCACGCCGAACAGGTGGAGCTGGTGGCGGGCTCGTATCTCTTTCATGCCGGTGAGCCGTCGGACTCCCTGTACGTGGTGCGTAGCGGACGGCTGCAGGTCCTCCAAAACGACGTCGTCCTCAGGGATTTAGGTCGGGGCGATGTGGCCGGTGAGCTGGGTTTCCTGATCGACGCGCCGCGGTCGGCGTCGATCCGCGCCGTCCGCGATTCCACGCTGGTGCGGCTGAGCAAGGCTAATTTCGACGCGATCACCGACGCCGGTGTTCTTGCCGCACTGCTACAAGTGCTGGCGACGCGTCTGCACCAGAATCCGCCGCCGGTCATTGCGCGCACACCCGTATCCGACGTGGTTGTCGCGGTCGTGGGCATCGACCGCGCCGCACCTGTGGCGATGGTGGCCACCGAACTCGTTGATGCGCTGTCGGGTCGGCTTGACGTGGTGAACCCGGGCCGCGTGGACCGCGACGGCCTGGAACGCGCCGAGCGGGTGGCCGACAAAGTCGTGCTGTCCGCCAGCGTCGATGACGCGGACTGGCGGGACTTCTGCGTGCGGTCAGCTGATCGTGTCGTCCTGGTGGCGGCCGACCCGGCCCTGCCGTCACGCCCGCTGCCCGAACGCGCCGCCGGCGCCGACCTCGTCTTGACAGGTGCCCCGGCCGGCCGCGAAAACCGTTGTGCATGGGAGACACTGCTGGCGCCACGCTCGGTGCATCAGGTTCGACCCGCACACGCGGCCCTGGATCTACGACCCCTGGCAGCACGAATCGCGGGCCGTTCAATCGGGTTGATCTTGAGCGGTGGAGCCGCTCGCGCCTTCGCGCACCTCGGTGTCCTCGAGGAATTGGAGGCCGCTGGGGTGAGCATCGACCGCTATGCCGGCACCAGCATGGGTGCGATCATCGCCGGACTCGCCGCGACCGGCAGGGACGCCGCCGCGGTCGATGCCACCATTTATGAGTACTTCATCCGCAGCAACCCGACGAGCGATTACACCCTGCCATCGAAAGGACTGATCCGTGGCCGGCGCACCTTCGCTGCACTGCAGAATGCATTCGGTGGGCAACACGTTGAAGAACTACAGCACGAATTCCGTTGCGTCAGTGTCGATCTGCTAGCGCGACAAGCCGTGGTGCATCGCCGCGGCCCGGTGGCCGAGGTTGTTGGTTGCTCGCTGCGCGTGCCGGGGCTGTACGCACCTGTCGTCTACGACGGTTCGCTGCATGTCGACGGTGGTGTCCTTGACAACCTGCCCGTAGCCACCCTGGCGCGCGACGACGGACCATTGATCGCGGTGACCGTCGGGAGCGGGCAGCCACCGAGCTCTGCCGCCGAGGCGAAGCGGCCCCCACGCGTGCCGAACCTCGTCGATACGCTCATGCGCACCATGACAATTGGCAGCGCCATGACCTCATCGGCGGTGCTTGCCCAAGCCGATCTGGCAATCCACACCGATACCAGCAGCATCGGATTCCTCGAATGGCACCAGATCGACGCCGCACGCGACATCGGCCGGGCCGCCGTCCGCGACGCCATGCCGCACATCATGGAGCTGGTGCACGGGTAAGGAACCTACCGGCGCTGTGGACGAGCTACCCGGGCGGTCTCGCTGCCTAACGTGACCCTAAGTCCGAGGCTCGACGTTGCCGGCCGGCGTGCGGGCGAGCACGGGAAAGACGATCTCCATTCCGTTTCGGCCCTTGATTTCAACGGATTCGCTTGCACCCCAGATAAATTGCGTCGCAACGGCGTTGTGGACTCCGCTGGTCGCCATTACCGCTGCCCGCCCTTGGCGCCCGGCTAGTCCTGATAGGCGGAATGCCACGTTGGTCGCGTCACCGATGACCGCGTCGACAGACCTGGTCATCGCCGCGAGTGCCGCCATGCCCTGGACGACACCCCACCCCATGTGGATAGGCAGCCCGTCCGGGCCGCGCAACGGCAACTCAGGCCCGAGGCGGTCGACGAGCTGGTTGGCATCAAGCGCGAAATCGATTGCCCGCGAGGCGGCGTCGGGGAATCTGGCGACTTCCCAGACCGCAAAGATCGCGTCTCCGGCGTAGTGGTTGAGTGTGCCACGGTGGGCCGCCAAGATCGTGCCGATCTCATTCCACACGGTGTGCAGGCTGTGCGCCATCACCTGTTCATCGGTTACCTGCGAGATGGTCGAATAGTTGACGATGTCGCCGACCACCATCATCATGGCAGCCCGGCCAATGCGGGCCCGGGTACGCCTCGGATCGATCCCCGGGACGGTGGTAAACCACCGAGAGCGAAATGTCAGCGCAACATCGCCGATCCGCAGTTCGTCGCCGGGCTTGATCGGCAACGACACCGCACGTTCAAGCCGCACCCCATTCATTGAGGTTCCGTTGCTGCTCGTGTCGATGACGACAGCGCGATCCGCGGCGACGTCTAGCCGGATCTCGAGATGAGTCCGTGAGACTTCTGGACCTGAGAGCACGAGTCTGCGTGCTTCGCTGATCCCCGCGCATTCGCGGCCGACGTACAGCTGATCGAAGATCGGGACACGGCGTTCAGGGCCGCCGTCGTTGACGATGAGGTAAGCCAGTGGCTCGTCGGGACGCCCTCCCGATCCCTCATTGAGGACCGCCATCGCCGCCCCGTCCTAATCAGCGCCGAGGCGAGACTGTCGCACGCCACGACCCACGTTCAAACGCAGCGCGCCGAAGCTGTTGCACAGCAACGCAATTTCACGTTCGCGAATCATCGCTCGCCTCGCGAGTCCTTGGCTCTTGCATGCCTGACGACTACCGACTGTACCGACAATACAGCCTGGTCAACCGGCGTGGAACCTGGTTATCGATGGCGCACAGGAATTCTTTGAGATCCTCCAAGGCGCTGGCCGCGTCCTCGCAGGATCGCTCGGATAGCCGCTATGCAGGGGCCGACATGAAAACCCTTGCAGCGTTGAAGGACCTGAGACGACCCACGCCGGGAAGCACGCGATTCAGGCCTTGCGCTACGACGGCGCGTGCAGGGGTCTTGCCCGGCTCGGCGGCAACGCGGCAGAGCCTAGGTTGATCTCCGCATCCCTACACCAGCATTCAGCGCTTGCGGCGATGGCTGTAGTGGGTTTGCTGTGCAGCGCGGCGCTGGTGGCGGCGCCGCGTGTGGTCGAGGAGTCGCTGCCCTACACCCGGCCGGCTAACTAAGCAGGCCCGAACTCACCGGCGCGCAACGTTGTGTCGGACGGGCACTCCGGCAGGCAGAAAGGCCAACTTTCTGGTGAAGCTTGCCCGCCAAGGCCGTTTGCCCGGGAAAGGGAAATGAAATGGCAAAGGTCATACTGACTGGAACTCGTTGCAGTGCTGTAGTTTCCGCGTCAAGAGCAAAGCGCACCGTGCCACACGCAGGAACACTCGGTTTCGGAAGAGCCGGTGTCGTTGCTTTGAGATTCGCTAATGTGTGACCGGCACTTTTGCCGCGATCTGATCAGCGATGCTAACCGCTGTGCCGGAGGGGTTTTCGCCGCAGGCGGCGATATCGATGGCAACGTTGTTGGCTACGGTTAGTGCCCGTTCACAGGCTTCGCTGCTGCCGTTGCGGGCGAGGATGCCGGTGATCGTGGCGCTGAGTGTGCCGTTGGTATTGGAGACCGGTCCTACGGTGTGTGTTTCGGTTTGACCGGCGGGCGTGGTTTCGTCGTGCGGGCGGCCGGCGCAGGCCTGCCAACGTTGGGCGGAGTTGGTGTAGAACGCCTGGGCTTCCTGAGCGGAGGGAAACGACACCACGATTTGCTCGACGAGATGCGCATGAGTCTGGTCGGCGGCTCGTTGTCCGCTGACGGCGTTGTAGCCGCTGTCGGCATAGATGGTGGCTTGCCCCGCGCCCTCGAGCGGTACGCACGTTTTGTCGGGTACTTGGTCGCTGCCGTCGGGCAATGTCGTGAGCGTGCCGGTCACTGTCATTGTGGTGGTGCCGGTCGCGGTGTCGAGTTGGTCGGGGTTGAGCAGGAGTCCTTGCAGCGCGGTACTTGTCACCGCGGGCGTCGGCGGTGCTGGAGATTCGATGGACTGCGTGATCGCGTTGTCGGGTGGGTGCCGGTGTGGGCGTGATAGGTAGGCGGCGGTGCCGATGGTCAGGATCGCTATGGTCACCGCGGCCACGATGACCGGGCCTGCCGTAACGTGCGGTCCTGGACGGGGGACCGGCTCAGATACCAGGTCATCGGTGGCCGGCAACGGTCCAATGTCTGAATCCTGTTGATTTGTCGAAAGATTCGGCGTGCGCGCTGGCCCGGTTGGGTTGGCACGCGAATGAGGGGCAGTGACCGGGGCCTGAGACATTGCGGTGGTCAGGGCGGCGCGGGCGGCGCTGGCCAGCTCACCGGCAGTGGCATAGCGCTGATCGGGGTCTTTAGCCATTCCGGTGGCGATGACGCGGTCAAATCCAGCGGGCAGGGCGGCGCGACTCCTGGTTGGCTGGGGCGGATCCATCGTCAGGTGGCCGGCGATTTGTTGTTCCATGCTGTCGCCGGCATAGGGGGTGTTGGCGGTCAGGCACTCATGCAACACACACGCCAGCGCATAGATATCGGAGCGGGCGTCGGCAACCCCGTCGATGAAGCGTTCCGGGGCCATGTAGGCCAGGGTGCCCATGAAGACGCCGGTGCTGGTCAGTTTGGTGGCTGTTGCACCGCGGGCGACGCCGAAGTCAATGAGGTAGACGAAGTCCTGTTCCGTCAGCAGGGCGTTGGAGGGTTTGATGTCGCGGTGGACGAGGCCTTGGCTGTGTGCGGCATCGAGCGCGGAGGCGAGTTGTTCGATGATGTGCACGGCGCGGGCGGGATCTAATGGTCCGTCGCGCCCTATCAGGCCCTGGACGTCGATGCCTTCGATGATCGGCATCACGAGATACAGCTGACCGTCGATGTCGCCGGTGTCGTAGATGGGGATGATGTGGGGTTCGGTCAATCGGGCTGCGGTGTGGGCTTCGCGGCGAAAACGCTCACGGTAGGCGGGGTCGGTGCCCACTTCTGGGGGAAGGAGCTTGAGGGCGACGTCGCGGCCGATTGTGGTGTCGCGGGCCCGATACACCCGACCCATACCGCCTTGGCCGATCAGTGACAGCAGTGTGTAGCGCCCAAACACCACTTCTTGCACCGGGTTGGCCTTCCTGCGTGGTCTGGTCAGCGATGTTACCGACCGTGCTCGGTGCTGAGCGGCCGTTTAGCGACGGGTGGGTGACGAGATCCTGGCACGCAGCGAGGTCGTTGGGCGATGACGGTTGCCGACCATGCCGCGGTCCTGCTGCGGCATGGTCGGCACCGAGTGCTAGACGGCGGCGGCTAGATCGGCGCTGCGTTTACGACGGATGAGCATCCAGCCGATCAAGCCCGCTGCTACCGGGACCGCGCCGCCGAGCGCCCAGGGCCACCAGCTGTCGTCGTGGGTGGGCTGCTCTTTCGCGGCCAGCGCCACCAACAACTTTCCATCGTCGATGGGGCCAACCCCTGGCAGGGACTGAGTCTTGTTCACCGTGATCTGGGTCGGGCTGTTGGGAGGGTTGACCTGACCCCAGGCCAGCATGGAGTCATCCAGCATGAAGGTGTCTTGCTCTCCTGCGGGCTTGCTGTCGTCGTGGCCGACCATCGTGACTTGGCCAACCTCGACGGGCTGGTTCGCCGCCGGGACGTCAGCCAGGACGTTCTGGTAGATCGCGGGGGGCGCCGGCGGGGTGTAGTCCAGCGGCGGTGGGCCGTCCCAGCCGTCTGGTGGTACCCAGGCTCCACCGTCGAAGCTGCCTGCTGCCAGGTAGTCATCGCCGACCGCGGTGAACGGGAACACCGCGGCGGTAGCGACGTCGAGTGCGACGCGGGCGCCGGCAGCGACGTAGACATCCCGGTAGGCGCCGTCATAGAAGTAGTGGAACGTCATCGGCCCGGTCAGCGGGTTGTAAAAATTCGGACGGTGGAAGACGTCGTAATCGAGGTAATCCCAATGGTGGGGCCGGGTTAACGGCTGGTTGTCAACTTTGACGACGTCAACACCGCCATGGTTGTTGGCAACCGTTTGCACTTGTTGGGCGAAGTTCACCGGTTTAGGTGGCGGCGGCGGGGTGGCGGGGTTGACCCGCATCGCCGGGGCCGATTTGGCCGCGTTGATCGCCGGTGTGGGTGCAGTTATTCCCTTCGGCGAAGTTATTAACGAGGAAGGAATTCGAGGAGCCCCAGGTGCTGGCGCGTTAATCCTCGGGGCGATCACGGGCAGCACTTTCGGCGGCGGCGGCAGTTTGACCTGCGGAGGTGGTGCGTGCACCGGCACGGTGGGCGCGGGATGGACTGGCTCGACAGGATGGACTGGCTGCGCCGGATGGACGGGCTGGGCCGGATGGACGGGCTGGGCCGGCCTGGCTGGCTGCACCGGTCGCTGCGCGACCGGATTACAAAAGCTGCGGAAGGCGGTGGCGCAGCAGAATGTGTCGCCCGCCTGCCAACAGCGCGCGTTAGCGCGCGGTACCTGCCCGGCGACGGCGAGTAGCGGGCCAGCCACCAAGGCCACAACTGCGACTATCAGTCCAATAGTTGCTTTCCTCATTTTTCCTCGTTCCTTAATCACCGCAGGCACTTGGGCAGGCTTGCCGTTGTGTCCGGTACCGCACGGGCCGCTCTCGCACGTAGATGCGGCAGCCGACTTGAAGAATTCTTGGAGGCAACACCGTGGTGATGAGCCGGTGTTGCTGGCTGTGCTGTGGATGCCGCGCCGCCAGTCCGGCCGGCGCCTCCCCTGCCGTGGTCACAGCCGTTGCACCGCAAGGGCTGTGGTGCCGAAACCCACCGCACCGCGGCGCCGGTGCACCTTGGTGTTGCGGGACGATTTCCGTGTGCTGCGCCCGATCAGCCATAGGATTTCCTCGCAATCTGAATATTCTCAGTTGGCGTTAAGGTACTCCTTGGCTAACTGTTATAAAGCAACATGGAGAAAAACTTCAGCCCTTATTAGGCGAACTCACCGTCAATATTCTGTGCAGGTCAGCGCATGATCCACGCTGATCCAAATCAGTAGACGAATGCGTTCTTTAGAAGGTGTAGCGTGCACACCGCAAAGCTTGGTGATGGCGTTCGAAACAATTTTCGAGTCCGTCAGAGCTCAATAAGAGCGAGGAGTGAATTATATCGATGTCGTTAATAATGTGCGATTGTTGAAATAGGTGAAGTAGCGTGAGGCGTCGCGCCTCAAGCTTGCTGACGCTGATGAACACGTCACACACAATCGAGCCCGAACGCGACTACGACATGACCCGGATAGCGCTACAGACCTGGGCGGAGGCCCCGCGCGATCGGGTACTGCAGGCACGGGCTCGCGAGCTGTACCTCGATACTCTTGACCACATCGGCGAACTGGCCGACCGGTGGCGCGACCACCGGCATGTCCCGCGCGACGCAGACACCAAAGCCGTTGCCGCCACTCTATTTTCGCTCATGCATGGCCTGATCGTCATGCATCACGTGGTGGAAGACGTTTCGGCGGACGCCTTGCGCACGGGACTCGCCCTGCTGGGTGCGGCGGTCGCATAGCCCGGTCCCGGTCCGCTGAGCGGACCGCGCTCTTGCCTTCGCCGCACGACTCCGGGGACCGTTATTGAGAAACCGTGTGCCAGAAGGAGTTTGCTATGTACCAGGTCCACCCGCCCCGACGCCATTCGCCTCCAGGCGGAGAATTTTCTAACGAATGTGCCGGTGCTATTTGGGTCAATAGCAATACGTCGTGTCCGTTCGCCCAGAATGTCCTCGAACAGTACGAGTTGGCGAACCCAAAAGGAGCGGCCTCGGGGGCCGACTCGTGGGTGATCGACGCGTGGAGTCCCGTCACGAACGAGAACTACACGATGACCTGTCTGAGGGAAGGCGATGCGGTCATCTGCCGGGGCGGAAACGACGCGGCGGTTTTCTTCTACATCCAATAGCACCGGGTCGCGCGCGGTCGCGCTTATCTGCCCGCCCACAGCGCTATCCCGGTCCGCTCAGCGGACCGCGCTCTTGGTTAAACACGCCGATCGGCGCGCAATAGATACGCAAGGCAGCGCCGCAACCACCTCGTCACCGGAAGGACGAAGACCAATGACTAAAACCCGCACCCGCACACCGGGAAAACGCGGTCGGCTCCCCGCCAAGAAACCCGCCGACCGATTCCCGTTGAAGTACCTCCATCAGTACGCCTTGGCCGGACAGCCACTGCCCGCCCCGCAATACCCAGTCGACATGTCCGAAGGCATTACCGACTGGGGAATGCTTGGCAACGGCCCTGACCCCACGTGTCGAGCCCACCCGAACGGGGTCGGCGACTGCACCTTCGCCGGTCGCCAACACAACCGGATGGCCAAGGCCAAACGCGGGCAGGAAACCGAAGCCTGGGAAACCTCAAGCCAATTGGTCGCCGAGTACCTGAAATATGATCACGGACAGGATCAAGGCGCGAACATCGCCGACCTGCTCCTCGCTTGGTATCGCACGGGCAAGATCCTCGCCTTCGCCCCCGTCGACCACACCGACCCGGTTGCAGTCGATGCCGCTATGGCCGCATTTACCGGCACCTACTGCGGGGTCAACCTCACCGACGACGCCGACCAACTGTTCGGCAACGGCCAACCGTGGACAGTGGCCAACGGCCAGAAACCAGACCCGCAAGATGGTCACTGCATCGTCAAGATCCAAGCCGACGGCCACGGCACCGACACCTGGATCACCTGGGGCGCACTGCAACATTCCACTACGGACTGGACCAAGGCCTGCCTCGACGAGGCCTGGGTCATCATTACCTCCGAAGATTCCGGCAGCAGCCTCATAGACATCAGCGCCCTGCGCGCAGACATCGACAAGCTGGGCGGCAAGTAACAGAGTCGCCAAACCTCAAGATTGGGTTTGGCGAGTTCTCCGTCGCTGGGTCATCCGCTCGACGATCGCGACGACGGTCCAGATCGGCGGCAGCAGAACGAATATCACAACGATCGCCCACTGCGCCGGGTGCTTCGCGAGATTGGGGATGGCAGTGTTCTCCAACCACGGGAACAGGTGATCACGCAGCAGGGGCAGGTAGGCGGCCGTTGCGAGTGCCGCGCCGGCAGCGGTGGCGACGATCGACAACGCCAGCATGATCCGGCGGGCAGCGCTCACCGCAACCAGAAGCACCCCGGCCAGCACTGCCAGCAACCCGGCGACGTCGAGCAGGTGGATGGCGCTGGTGCTGGCAAGCGCGCCGAGCGCGACGAGGCAAAGTCCGGCGAGAAGCGGGCGGCGCGCGGCCGGGCCGACGCTGGTCGTCCAGTAGGCGAGCGAGGTGACAGTGCGCGCAGTTGTGAGCAGGGGACGAACGGAAGCAGGAGTGGCCGTGCCCAGATCCACCATCTTCATCGCGACAGCGCCCGCGCGAGTGACAGTCTGGGTGAATTGGCGGCTACCCACCTCGCTGCTGATCTTCTCCGCTGGTATCTGGCACGCGTTCAGGACCTCGGCGGCCTTCGCCGCGGGTACCACGCCGGCGTCGTTGCCGACCGCGTTGTAGTAAGTGGAAACGAAGTCGCTCGCCGCGTCCTCGTCGGCGCCGTTGTTCTTGTCGGTGGTTATCTGTTCGACGACGTGCTCGAGTTCCTCGCCTGCGATGAGTCGCTGGAGGCCGGCCGCGACCCACATCGCGGTCAGCGGAAGGCTTTTGGGCGGCGCCGTGGGGAGGGTGAGGAATTCCATCTCAGCGGCATCGTCAGGCGTGATCCGCTCCCAGATGCCGGGCGGCGGCGCAGCACCGCCGGCGATCTGCTGGAGGCTTGCCCGTAGGCCGTTGAGAAAGGACGTCGGGTCGTCGGCCTCGGCAGCAAGCTGGTGGAGCCGCCGCGGGTCGAGCAGCAAGTGCACGAGCCACCCCGCGCCGTCGATGCGCCCCCACATCCAGTCGTTCGCCCGCCACGATGCCTTGTAGAAAGCGCCGAAATGGCGCATCGCCATGCCGGTGAGCTTCTCCTCGGCCAGCCTTCTGCGGTCCAAATTGGTGCGCGTGTCTGAGCTCATCTGGACCAGCTCGAGTGCTTGATCGGCCAGAACAGCGTCCGGCTGCATGGCGTATCGCGCGACATGCAGGTCGAACAGCCTGGCGGCGACGATGTCCGTCGAGTTGTCTCCGGTTGGCCCCGTCAGGTAACCGAGGAGATCGCTGACGAATTCATCAGCCGAGTCGGGCGCGTTCTGCGCGGTGCCGGCCGAAGCCGGCGCGGAGTCGTCGGGCGTACCCAGCAGGCGACGCAGGTCGATCACTACGGTGGCGAGATCGCGCCACGGCTGGCGCGTGGGTTCGTCCCCCATGTTGGCGCTGAGCAGGGCATTCGCGGCGGTGGCAGCCTCGGTCTTGAGCGTGTCGACTCCGGGAACGGGGTCAGGCGTCCGCGTCGCGAGGTCGAGCGCTTGCGTGACGATGTCCTTCTGACTCGACTTCACGCGGTCCGGCATCGCGGCGCTGACCCGTGCCCGGAGATCGCCAAGAGCTCGCTTGCGCTGCGCGGAGGGCAGCAACTGGTACGCACGGCTCAGCACCGCAAGAATCGTGGCCCGCCCTTCGTCGAGTGCATCGCGGCCCGCCGCATTCATCTCGTCGTAGTCCCCGACCTTCGGCAGTTGGGCGGGCAAGACTTCCATGGCTTTGGCGTTGGCGGCATTCCGGGCATCGTTGGCGTCAGCGCCCGATCCGACCCGGCGACCGTCGGATGCCCGCTGACCGACTGTCATCCGCGTCATGACTTCGTCCGACGCGGCCCGCGCGATGCTGTCGGCCCGACACTCCCGGTAGCGGCGGTAGAACACCTCGCCGAGACGCGAAGTTTGTGCGCCGAGTTGCTCCATCTGCGTACCCAGGACGGCGAGCTGCTGCCGGGCATCGCTGCGGGCGCGTACCCGTTGGTTGTGCGCCGCGATGGCGGTCAGCTCACCGGAGATGGTCTGGGCCAGCACCGAACCGATGTCCGCCCCTAAAGCTTCCGCAAGACTGGGCGCGTCAGCCAGGGTGGGCTGCGACGACGACGGCGCGCCTCCGCTGACCGTCGGCACGACGAAGGCGAGCACGCGGCGCACTTCACGGTCGGCCGACCGGTCGAATACCGCCTGCAACGCCGGGCCAAGCGGGCGGTTGGCAAGCAGGCCGCCGTCGGCCGCGAACTGCGTCTGTTCGATGCCCGTGAACGGGGTCATATCTGGGTGGATGTCGCCGCTGTTGCCCCCGATGGGGATGAAGCCCGGTTCGAACGCGAGCGGAAAGGACGCGCTACAGCGTGCCGCGAGCGCCAGGGCCGACACGTTATCGGCCGTCAGTTGCGCGTTTGTGAAGCTGAACAGCCCGTGGTGGTCGGTGTCGCGAACCAGCGTGCCGTATTCGTCGGTGAACGTGCTCGCCTTGCCCGTCAGCAGCGTGGTGGTGATGAACACGCGCGTCGGATCATCTTGCGACGCAGGGTTATCCGGCGGCGAACCGGCGAGTTTGGCCAAGCCGTCGCGAAGCCCTTGGAGCAGAACTTTGTCGCCGTAGAGGAGCGAGGCAGGTTGCTTGTCCGCCGGATCCCGCAGCAGCTTGCCCAGGGCCCCTTCGTTGAACCACAGTTCGCGCAGGCCATCCAAGTCGAAGCGTTGAACGTTCGCCAGCCCCAGGATGACGGCGTTGATGCCGCCAGCGCTCGTGCCGGAAATGACGTCGATGCTGACATCAAGATTGAGCAGGTCGAGTAGCGCCCCATACAGATCCCGCACCTTGCGGCCCTGCTCAGAGGTGTCCGGAACAGGCTCCTTCTGCCGGAACCGACTGGCGGCCAGTAGCAGGTTCATCTCCCGCGCCATTCCACCCATCCAGACCGCGAGGCTCACGCCCCCGGTGAATGCAACCGCGAGACGTAGCTCGGCCGCGGGCTGGGACTGATCGCCGAAAACAGCGGGTTGCGCGGCACTCATCGTCGCGTCCATCACACGAGGTTCGACGTCACGCGTTTGCCGGCGCGAACAGAGCCTCGGCCTGCTTGAGGCGGCGCTGGGTGCGGGCCAGCTTGCCCGATTTCATTTTCTTGCGCCAGGCTGGGAATTGGTCGCCGAACGTCTGGTGCTCGGCGCCGGCGGACTCGTATACGACGTAGCCACCTTTCAGAATGCTGAAGGGCGCGTGCAGCTTTCCGAGCTTGTCGTACTGCGCGGTGGCGTGATCCGAGAGCGGATCGAACCAGGCCGGCGTCACGAAGTTGGACACCGAGACACCGTTGACCGGATACGTCGGCGCCTCGACCGGGTCGCACACCTCGAAGCTGTACGACTTCCCATGGCCGTCGTTGGCCCACAGGTTGCAGTTGGGGTCGATGAACATCTCGAGCACTTCGTGCGATAGGACGCTGGAGACGCTCCAGTCTCCCGTCGTCGGCTTACCGCCGTTGTCGAGCTCGGGCTTGGTCGCGACCACACCCCACAATTTCCCGCCCGCGTCCTCGGTGTGGAATCCGAGCACACCCTGGGGCTGGTCTTTGATCGTGTCGACCAAGGCGATGCCGTGCGCCGCAGCGGGCACGTCCTTGGGATTGGTGTAGAAGATCACCGCCGCGGGAGCTCGGTCCCAAAGCGGGGCTGCATCCAGTCGGACCTGAGCAGCGATTGCCTGGGTCATCATGGCGGCGTCCGCATTTGACACCAAAGTCGATTGGTTGAGAATCGCGATCAGCATGTCCGCTCCCGTTATTCATGGCCCGACGTCGTTGAAGGGCTATCAATAGTGTCTGCCGACGACGGGAAAAACGGCGTGAGTAGCGCACTACTCGATTGTCGATTTCCTGGACTGACTGCCGTTAGGCCGTGGTGAACGCTTCAGACGATTCACGAGCTGCCCTAACAGCTTCCTGTAGACGCCCTTTCAATCGCGCGACTCTGAGCAGCTGGAGCGTGAGGTTTGTGGATCCGAACATGGGGAGCACCCCGATGAACGTTCGAATCGACGGCGTGGCGCCGTGTAGCTGCTGCAGACAGCCGAAGATATAGAAGCATCCCATTGTGAACAGGGTCGCGGGTAGTGAGTAGGCGAGCAGCGAGCGGCAATCAGAGATCATTTCCCGCGCGTAATCAAGCTCATCCTGCGACATTGGTTGGCCTTCACGCAGTTTGGCCAGAACCGCCTTGTGAGCGCCTACCTCTTCGCCCAACGAAGCGGGCTTTCGATCTTCCAACCGGCGTATGAACGCGAATGCGCAGGCGATGAACGAAAGCCCCAGCACCGCAACAAGTATCGTGAGGAAACCATATAAACCGAAAGCCACCGTCCCGCTCCTATGCCTTGGTGGTGACGGTGTCGTCGGAGGCTACCGCTGGGTCTTCGTCTTCCCAGAGCAGCAGCTGACGAACCGCGGAGCGCGATCCGTAGGGCTGGAGCATCGTGCTGGCCGGGCGCGGCCGCACCCGCAACGGCCACCAGAACCATCGCCCGAGTAGAGCGGCGATCGATGGGGTCATGAACGCGCGCACGATCAGCGTGTCGAACAGCAGACCTAGCGCGATGGTGGTCCCGATCTGACCGAGAACCCGGAGATCGGCGAACATGAAGGACGCCATGGTGGCCGCGAACACGAGGCCTGCGGAGGTGACCACCGATCCGCTGCCGGCGATGGCGCGGACGATGCCGGTATTGAGTCCTGCGTGGTTTTCCTCTTTGAACCGGGAAATGAGCAACAGGTTGTAGTCCGATCCCACCGCCAACAGCAAGATGACGGCAAGCGCCAGCACGATCCAATACAACTGGATGCCGAGGATGTCCTGCCACAACAGCACGGACAGACCGAATGAGGCGCCCAGCGACAGTGCGACCGTGCCGACGATGACGATCGCGGCGGTGCCGGCGAGGTAGATGTGGGAGCTGCCTGACCTGGACACCGTGTGCACGGAGCTCGCTGCAAACTTTGTGCGAGCCGTGGCCGTCGACTGACGTAGACAGGCTTCCCTGCGCCGCGAAAGATTTCATGACGGTTTCGGTTGAGCAAAGGTAGTGCAGCCTACCCGCGATGCGAGGGCCGATGTCGCCCGCTGGCTTTAGTGTTGGGTGCTATGGCCGGACTGAAGAATTACGTGAAACGGTGGCGCACAGCGCTTCACGTAAGCGTGTCCGCATTGCTGGTGGCCATCGTCGGATTCGCTATCGCTCCCGTAGCTCACGCGGCTGCGGTCACGGCGACATTGTCGGTGGCATCGACGTGGCAGACCGGTTTCATCGCCCACTTCACCATCACCAACTCGAGCGCGGCGCCGCTAACCGACTGGAAGCTTGAATTCGACTTGCCGGTCGGAGAATCCGTCTCGCACACGTGGAATAGCACCCTCACCCAATCTGGCACGCATTACGTCCTCACCCCCGCGAATTGGAATCGCATCATTGCACCCGGTGGTTCAGCCACAGGTGGTCTACGGGGCGTCCTGACCGGTTCCTACTCGCCCCCGTCGAATTGCCTGCTCAACCGACAATATCTCTGCAGCTAGAGGCGACGACGCACGGTCTTCAACTTGTCGGGTGATATCGGGCAAGCGAGAAGCGCGGCAGTCCGAAATCGCTTGTGAGAGAAAGTATTGTGCGTGGTCATCGCGGCGAGTAGCGTGGGTTCCCCGCACAGGAAGTCCCAACCCAACCTAAGGGGAATGCCGTGCGACAACCTGAGCTAACCAGCCTCATCGGCCTGCGAGACAGGGCCGGGGATCGGCTGCTCCTCGTCCGCTTGGACCGGCCTAACGGGACGCGCGGCTACATGTTGAGGGTCGGAACGGGGAAAGTGTTCCTGACTGCCGGCGATCTGGCCCGGCTGGGTGCCGTCATCCGGTTCGAGTTGATCGTGGCGAACAAGATCCGATTCGTCGCCCAGGCGATCTTGCTACTGATCTTGTGCGCGACGGTGTGGCTCCTCACATCTTCGGTCCTCGGGCCATTGTTCGCATACCCCTGGTCGAACTGAAGTCCAATCAAAGCGCCGAAAGCCCACGACGCTTCCGTTGAGCTGGACTAGACCGGCGACAGCGGGCAGCCGCTTTTTCTTACTGTGCAGCTGCCCGCTGCACTGGCACACCGAATTATGTTGCAGCGCGCCAGTTCCCGCCACCATCGGATCCTGGCCCACCGTTGATGTTGCAGGCTAACTGATTTCAGCTGGTGCTGTATGCCCAGTAGTCGTAGGCGCCGCCAGCCACCGGGCACAGGCCGTGGTATGCGGCCAGCACGAACTTTCCCGCTTGGTCCCAGGTCAGTTGTGGATGGTCTTGCACCAGGCCTTGGGCGATCTGACCGGCATCCATGTGCCGAACCCACAGCCTCCTGCACACGCTGTAGCCGTCTTCCAGCATCGCCGGATCCGCTCCGGTGATGCCCGCCGCGCGTGCGGCGGCCAGGAAGTCCGGGACGGCGCGAGGTTGCGGCACGGGGCTGGCGCCGGCGGGCGCGGCCAGGCCGAGGGCAATGACCACTCCAGCGGCACCGATGAGAGATTTTCCGATCATGAGAATTCTCCTGTCACGCTTGGTTTATTGGTGATGTTCGTGATTGATATTTGGGATACGGCTGGCAACGGCTGAAGGCTCTGCGCCAACACATTCATGGCGCGAAATCGAGATTTCAGCCGCAGCATTGTTGACCTGATTTGGACGAACGCGCGCGCACCGATGGCCTTCTCCGTGAGCTGGCACGGAAGATCAGGCCGGCGCTTGGGTTTCGTGTCGTCTGGCCGTATCGAAACCGCCCGTAATGATTGCGCGCGATTCAGCGCGATCAATCAGGGTCGGTGACAGCCTTCAGATATCGAGGCCGCAGAGTGAAGGAGAGTTCTTCTGCCTTGACTTGCTCCGGCCCGAGCCACACGGCACGAAGACCGTACGGCTGACCTCAGCAGCGAATAATGCTGAACAGGGTTGACGTATGTCGGGTATCAGAATGCCCCGCGAACGCAGCACGAGGGGCGCCGCGCGGCTGAAATTTGACCGAGACAAAGGATTTCGGTAATGCCGACCAGTCCGAGAGCGGTGGCAACGGAACCCAGTTCGACGGGAGATCGTGCGTCATCCACACGTAGCGGAATGGCTTTCGCACAATCGGCACTGGACGCGAGTTACCGCTGGGTTGCAGGGCGACCAAAGATCCGCTGGCGCTGACGGGCGGCACCTGTGTGAAATCGTGATGGACTTGCTCGACGGAATGGGTCCAGGCTGCCGGTTCCGGAAGCGCGTTGGTGGTGTAATGCGGGCGCAAGGCGGACCCCGCGACCAGCGCCACGAACAAGCTCAGCGCGCAGGCGACTGCTGCGGCATGTACTCGTCGCCGAACCTTTGCGCTGTGGCACTCGTTCATGGTGCCAATAGCGTACAAAACCACCCTGGACTGCGGCATTACCTGCACTGTGAAGTGACTGTAAGTTAGCCGAAGCGTTATGTTCGGCAGGCGCCGCAGTCCGGAGCGGATTGCACTTTCTAGCTATCGAACGTCCAGGTCGCCGGGTGGCGAAACGGTCTAGCCCTGTTTCCAGACGACCTTGTCCGTGCCGCCGGCATCCCGGTAAACGACACTGTCGGGCGCTGTTCCTCCCTGGACTTTGAAGTACAGCTTCCCGGTCGCGGTGGTACCGGGCGCGAGCGGACCGTTAGGAAGACCGTCGGTTTCGTTCCCCTTCATCACCGCGTAGGTCGAGCTGTTAACCGCCCGCGCGTTGAAGTCGGCAATATTCGGGGTCGGCGAGCCGCTGACACTTTGGGCCGTTACGTCGGAGAACCACACGCCGTCATTGTGACCGCTGGGCTGTAAGTCACCAACGGTGTAATTGATAGCCCCAACGCCAACGGCTCCGGGAATCTCTGCTGACTGGCCAAACCCGACGACCTGCGGGTCCGCCAGAGCCGGCGACGCCAGTGCAATTCCTGCCGCCGCAAAACCGGCAGCGACCGCGGTCGTCTTCGATGCGATCTTGGAGAACATCACGTAACTCAACCTTTCGCTACTTGCCTGCGATCAATAGCCGCAAATTCGACTAATTTGAGGGCTTATCCAAACTCCGGGAATTTCAAACCCGATGCGAGGGGCATTCGCACAAACGACCTGATGAGAAGTGGTCTGCGACCTCACGGATGCAGACTCCATTGGCCGCAATCCTGCGCAAGTGCGTCGCTGACGTCGACTTCAAGCCCGCCGACCACCGGGCCTGGATTCGACGCGGTGCTCACTATGCGCTGGTAAAGAACTGCGGCAGGGTCGACTTGACCGTGAGACCAGGACCGCGTCTGCCAAGCCCACCGCTTGCCAGGCGTGCGTGAATTCCCGATAACGCCATCGGCGGCGGCCCACTGGCAGGTATTGATTCCTCCGTACACGCCTGTGCGCTGCACCCCGAGCACAGAGTTGATCCCGCGAAACCACTGCAGCGCAACGTTGTTCCAGGTGTCGCGGTTGATGTCGTCGTCGACGGTGAAGAAGACCGGCGCACTCTGGCCACCGCCTGCCGCGGTATGCAGTTGCCAGGCGGTGCGAGCGTCAGCAACGCCACCGGCAAACCCACGGGTGAAGTCCGAAGGTGCTGTGCTGCCTGGCTTTCCGTATTGGTAGTTGCTGACGATCGCCAGGCCCGCGGCGGTCAGCGACTCTGCGTAGGGCCGGGTGATCGGCTTGGCGCCAAAGGACGAGCCGGGACGCGATAGCGAGACGTAGTTGACCACCCCTGAGTGGCCCGCGGCCCGGATGTCCTGCGCCGGAATCTGGCGCATGGCGAAGTCGATCAGCGTAGGAGCGGCGGCGGACGCCGTGGGGGCGCCGGCGCTCATTGAGACCGCACCCAGCCCGGCCAGTGCCGACGCGGCGGCGGCGTAACGCAGCGCGTCACGCCGGGAAACCGGGCGTGGCAGCCGGAGGTCGACTGCCCCCGACAAGTCATGCATCGCGTGATGTTAACAATGTGACTGTTGTTAATCCTGTATCCCACGCGGACCGGAGTGAGTTCGGGTTTCGCGCCGTTTCATCAAGCCGTCGAGCTGGACGTCTCGGGTGCTGAGCCCAGGTAGCGTCGTCATCGATGGCTGATCAGACCCTGCGGGCACAACCTGATAGGCGCTCTCGGGCGCGGCGCATCGCGTTCCGCCTGCTCGTGGTGTCCGTGATCTTGTTGCTGTTGTTTGGGGTGCCGTGGTGGACGCTCTTGGTCGCGGGCACTCGCTGGCCCACCCCTGTGCTCGTCATCGGGTCGTTCGCGTTTGCAGCGGCAGTATTAGCGCTGCTGGTGACGATGGTGTGGGGGCACGGGCGTCGGCACTGGGACTGGGCGGCCGTCACGAGCGACGTGCTGCTGGGTGCCGTCTGGGTGCTCTTCGTCTGGTCGGTGCTGTCCCAGGTACCGCGGCTGGCTCTGCTGATGTTCGGCGTCGGTGATCCGGCGAGGTCGCGGATCGCCGCGGCCGCGGTCGTCATGGTGGTCGTTGCGCTGCTCGTGTGGGGATATTTCGAGGCGATGCGGGTACCGCGCGTCAGACACGTTGACGTGACGATTCCGCGCCTTGGCGCGGCGCTGGACGGCCTCCGCGTGGCGATCATCACCGATACGCACTACGGCCCGCTCGATCGCGCCGGCTGGTCGGCGGCGGTGGTGGACCGCGTGAACGAACTCGACGCCGACGTCGTGTGCCACCTCGGTGACATCGCCGACGGCACAGCGGATATGCGGGAGGCGCAGGCCGCGCCGCTCGCCCGCGTGCAGGCGAGTCACGCGCGCGTGTATGTCACCGGCAACCACGAGTACTTCAGTGAAGTCGAGGGCTGGTTGGAATACATGCAGGGCATCGGTTGGGAGACGCTGCGCAACCGGCACATCGTCGTCGAACGTGGCGGTGATGCGCTCGTGATTGCCGGCGTCGACGACGTCACCGCGCGGGGAACGGGTCTCGACGGGCACGGCGCCGATGTCGACGCAGCGCTCGTGGGGGCAGATCTGACGCTGCCGGTGCTGCTTCTCGCTCACCAGCCGAAGCAGGTTGCGCAGGCGGTCGCGGCGGGGGTCGATCTGCAAATCTCTGGGCATACCCACGGCGGGCAAATCTGGCCGTTCAACTTCCTCGTCCGGCTCGATCAACCCGTCGTACACGGGTTAAGCAGCCACGGCGAGCGGACGCAGCTCTATACCAGTCGGGGTACCGGATTCTGGGGCCCACCGTTCCGGGTGTTCGCACCCAGTGAGCTCACCGTGCTGACGCTGCGCACGGTCCAGATCCCGAAATCAGCTGCATCACAGACGAACTCGTAACTGCATCCGGACATAAAACCTCTGCGGCAGCCTGCAGGATATACGCCTCGGGTCGAGGCGGCGGCGCGTTCGCGCATGACCGAGTGATATTGCCGTCGCGCCGCGCGTTGAGATTACAACGCGGAGAGCTCAATGCAATGCCATCGCCACGCATCGTCTCACTTCCGATCGATGTGCTCCGGAACGAGTTGTTCATGACGATGAAACCGGTGTCACGGCAAACCATCGTTGAGATTGTCGACGACATATTCCTCTTGCTTGCAACACGTTTCGGCAACAACTACTGACCGAAGGCAACGCTTGGCGTCACTGAAACGCCCGCGTGTCCACGAGTAGAACGTTAGAGCTCCGAAGCTTGGAGAGTGACTTCCGAGACCTCTCCATGCCACTATTCACCTGAGCCGCACAACATCTGACGGCATGGGACGTGCCGAGAGATCGGAGTTATGTCGTCCCTATGGAGTATGAATCGCGAAGCAGGGGTGCGCATGTGAATGCTGTCGGGCGCTGGTGGCGTCGGGGCGACCACTTTGACTGGCTGACTCTGTACTTGAACACCCGGGGTATCCGGCTGAGATGGCGGGCATTGATCGCCGCCGTGATCGCGTCGATGGCCGTGGTGCCGGCTGTCGCGTTGGTCAGGCCGACCTTGCCGCACTACCCAGCCGCGGAAGTCGTGGCACCGCTGGCCAGCGGCTTCGGCGTGATGGTGGCGCTGTTGTGGCTGATCCGCTGGCCCACCCGTAGCCAATCCGTCCTGTACGCCCTTGCCGGGAGCGTCTGCATTGCGGCTGCGTGCCTCGCGCAAGGCGACCCGCTCGCGGGGCTGCTGGGTTGTGGCGCGTTCGCGGTGCTCGGCGGGTACATCGCCTTTTTTCACGCCGCGCCGTACATGATGATCAACTTCGCGATCGCCATGACCACCGCCGCGGTGCTCGTGGAGCGTCTCGTTCGCCACTTTGACGCTGTCGTGGCGGGCTGCGCGTTTCTGCTTGTCCTGATATTCAATGTGGCGTTTCCGTTTGCGGTGCAATGGCTTGTCCGTTCGCTAGCTCGCGAATTGCTCCAATCCAGCCGCGACACGCTCACGGGTCTGCTGGTCCGCCGGGCCTTTTATCAGGCGACCTACGGATTGCTGCTCAGCCGCCGGGAAGGGCCGAGTTATCTGGGCGCCGCGATGATCGATTTGGATAACTTCAAGCGCCTCAACGATACCCATGGTCATCTCACTGGGGACAAAGCCCTCGTTGCGGTGGCCGGCGCCCTGCGCCTCGCCTGCCCACCCACCGCAATGATCGGACGCTTCGGCGGCGAAGAATTCGTCATCGCCGACATCTACCGGACCGACGACCTCCACGACATCGCCGAACAGTTGCGCAGCGCCATCGCTGCCACCCAGTACCCCATCACGGCGAGCGTTGGGATCGCCAGCACCCCGCTGGGCCCGAGCCTCGACCCGTCCGAGCGTGAACTCATCCACGATCTGGTCAACATCGCCGACAAGGCCATGTACGCCGCCAAGCGTGCTGGCGGAAACCAGAGCCGCTCAACGCAAGTGCCGCATGCGGACCGCAAGGGCAACGCCGTTGAAGGCCGCCAGTAGGCACCGGATCGCGCTTCAGCCGACGGCTTTACTGGCTGTGGCGCGGGCAGAAAGCGGCGATGCTGACTCCGACAAAAAACCCGGCGTGATAGCCGTCCAAACTGGACTGGGTCATCACCTCGTTGGCGACGTCGCTTGCCTGCATACCTCGATCGAGTTCACCGCAGACTTCGTGAGCGGCGACGATCGCAGCTTGCTTGGACCCGAAGGTGATGCCGTTGGCGGAAAGTGCGCTGGGGAAGTTGCCGCTCTCATCCGCGTCGGCGCGCGCAATCGGCGACGCGACCCCCGCGGCGCTCAAGAGCGCGCCCGCCAGGACAAGGCCTGCGATAAGTGATCGCAGCGGGCCGAGTGAACGCACTTGACGGATGGCGACCGCGGCGGGCGCCTCGGTGATTAGGGAAGTCATTGCTGCCTCGCGATCCGGGTTTGTAGGGGTTCGGTCGGTTCGCCGATCAGATCAAGATCAAGATGAGGCCGGCGGCGAAGATCAGATAGATCAGCGCGGCCTTGGCTAGCCGTGCCGGGGTGAGCTTGTTGGCGCGCATCGTCACGAGCAGGTAGGTGATGGCAGCCATGGTGATGACGCCCGACCAGACCAGGGCGTGGTCCAGTCGCCAGTCGGTGAAGAGCAGGCCCAGCCCGCTGGGCACGGTGGCTTGGATCATCATCGCGCCGGAGATGTTGGCAAGGGCGAGTTGGGTTTTACCTTGTCGGACCCAGATGATCGCGTTCATGATCTCGGGCAGTTCGGTGGCGATCGGGGACAGCAGAAGGGCGGTGACGGCCCCGGACAGTCCGAGCATCGGGCCGATTGCGTCGAGCTGCTGGACGAAGATCTGCGACGCCACGAAGATCACGGCCAAGGTGCCGAGCGTCTGCAGCACGACCGCCGAGGTAGCCGGTCGCACCGCGCGGGACTGCAGCTTGAGCGGCGCCAATTCGTGGTCGTCGTCTTCGGCGATGCTGCCGCAGCGGATCTCCCGCCAGAAATAGACGCCGTAAGCGGCGAAGAACACCAGACCCAGCCACGGCTTGATTGCGAAGGCCATCAAGCCGAGAGCGACTTTGACCACGAATACCGCCATGAACCAGCGCTGGTCTTTAGCCAGACGCGCCGTGCAGGCGCGATCGGACAAGATCGCGGCGCCGTCATTGTCCCGCTCATCTGTGGGGAGATCGAAACTCGCCGCGCCGACTCCGGCGGTGACTAGCTCGCGGCTCTGGGTGCGACGCCGCAACAGCAGCATGGCGCCTGTCACCCCGTAGGCCACGGTAGCCAGTACCAGCGGGCCGCCCATGGCCGCGCCGACACCGATGTTGCGGATCTCGGCGGTGGGGCCGGTTGTAACGGCGACGAGCGTGACGACCGACTCCGGCAGTGCGGTGCCGACGGCGGCCAGGATGGTCCCCACGGCCATGGTCCCGATGTTGAGCCGCAGACCGAGCCATTCGACCGCGTTGACGAACCACTCGCAGGACAGATAGATCGCCACCGCGCAGGCGATGAGCAATGCGACATGCGCCATGAGGGACCTGCCTTTCCTCGGTTGCACGCAGGTTCGGGCATTTGGAGTCACCCGTTTTGGACAGACCCCATCTTGACGACATTTCGTCATGTTCGCAAGTGTTAAAATGTTTGATGAAGCGAACACTATCCTCACCGGTGGGTAAGAATGGACGCCGTCATGGCAAATCGGAAAGTACGGCCACCCGAAACCGCACATGCGGTCCCACGTGCGGAGCCCACCCGGCCGCAACTCGGTTCGGCCGCAGCCACTTTCACTCTCCTGAGCAACCCGACCCGGCTACACGTGCTATGGCTTGCGGCCCAAGACGACCATGACGTCAGCACACTGGCGGAACGGACTGGCGTTGGTGTCGCCACCATGAGCCAGCATCTGAGCAAGCTCCGACTGGCCGGCCTGATCAGCGCACGCCAAGACGGACGCCGGCACATTTACACCGTCGAGGACCCGCACGTGCTCACCTTGGTGCAACAGATCTTTGCCCACATCGCTCCGGACGGCAGCCTCGCACCCGACCCGCCAGCCAAACCGTGAGTTGTTAACGGCGACAGCGATCTTGGCAAAGGGTCTCAATCCAGGTCGGCGAGGGCCTTACGAGCGGCGTCGAGTTCGGCTTCGAGCGCGGTGACCCGGGCGGCCTGTTGCGTGCGCGCCTCCTCGATGACCTCGTCGATCGGGGTGGATAGATCCTCGTGCAGCTCCTTGGCCGCACGCGAGACGGCGGCGGCCGCGACCGCGAGGTTGCGGACCAGGTAGGTGCTGCCCTGCTTGAGCTCGGCGCGCCATTCGCCGTCGGCGGTACCGGTGACAGTGACGGTCAGTTCGAGGGTCTTGGTCCTCTTGCCCGACGCCTTTCTGGCCGGAGCCCGCTTCGGCTGCTCCCCGACAGAAGCCTCATGGGCCGGCGCGTCGTGCGCCGACGTACTCCCCGGCGGGGTGCGCTCGCCAGAAGGAACCGACACGGCGGAAGTATCAAAGTCGGTTGTCATTGCTTCTGCTGCCAGAGTGTCTACAGTCATCGTTGCGACGAACCCCTTTCTCGACATCGCCCGCACTGAGCGGGCCGGCGGTCGGAGCTATTAGAACATATGTTCGACGCGTCCGGTCAAGTCAACGCGCCGCCGCCGAAAAGGACCCGATCCGTCGGAACGCCTGAATCCAGGCTTAACTTCCGATAAGAACATGCGAAGACGCAGACTGTGCGCGGGTGGGAACGAGGGAGTGCAGCGGTGAATGGATCGAAGATGCTCGCGAAAGTTGCCGGACTGTGCATGATTGCCGGCGCTGCCAGCGCCGCGAGCCTTCAAGCTGCCCGCGCCGACGACATGCTGGGCGACGCGCTGGCCGGAAGCGACACGGCGATCATCCTCGGCGGAACCACCGAGCCCACACCGTCGCTCGCATTCGCGCAGGCAGCCGAGAATCTGTTTCTGAATCCGCTGGGTTTCGACGGCGGCGCGACCGGCTCGACGGTCTGCGACATGATCGGGACCGACCCGTGCTTCGCCCCGTTGCAGGTGCTGACGACGCCAGAACTGATTCAGCAGGGCCCCAGCAGTCTGACCGCGGCAGACGACATCACTCTCGCCGTGGAGAACGAATTCAACGCGACCCCGACCGCTTTCAGCCCCGACGACCCGCTGACGATCTTTGGATACTCGCAGAGCGCCACCGCCGAGTCGATCGCCATGACCCAGATCAACGATTACAGCCTCGCCCACGGGGACAGCATCCCGCTTGACGACCTGCACTTTGTCTTCATCGGCGACCCGTCTCTTGAAGGCACCGGCGTGTGGCCCAATCTGGAACCGGATCTGAGCTCGTTGATTGGGCCGGAAAAGGCGGACCATCTTCTCACCGCGCTTGGCTTCGACCAGGTCCTGGGCAACTTGACGCCGACCGATCTGTACCCGGCGACGATCTACTCGCTGGATACCGACGGGGTCGCCGACTTCCAACAAGACTTCGAATCCGGCGGTCTGCTGAGCACGATCTCGCATCTGTTCCTCCAGCACGTGGAGTACCTGGGTCTGACACCGGACCAGGTCGCTGATGCGACCGTGTCGACCAACGGTTCGCTCCAACTCGTCGACATCTCCGACAACATCAACAACGCTGACGCTTGGCTGAGTGCAGTGTTCGAGCACGGGGCCGCCGGCAGCGGGCTGCTCGAGAGCGTATGGCAGTCGTTGGAACTGTATTTGACCAATATGTTCTGAGCTGCGCCCGTCAGCGCACCACGGCAGTGCTAGGGCGGCCGCCCGTAGGCTGTTCCTATGGGTATTTCGTCACGCACCAAGTTGGCTGGCGCATTGAGCGGTCTGGCGTTGTTTCTCGTTGCTCCCGCCGGAGTCAGTACAGCGGATCCGAATCTGGACCCGATTATCAACACCACCTGCAGCTATCCGCAGGTGGTAGGGGCGCTCAACGCTCAAAACCCCGGGGCAGCAGCGGAATTCAACGGCTCTCCACTGGCTCAGTCCTATCTGCGCCAATTCCTTGCCGCCCCGCCCGGCCAGCGTCGACAGATGGCCCAGCAGGCGATGGCGATGCCGGAAGCCGGGCAATACTTTGGAGTCGTGGCGCAGCTGGCCGGCACCTGCAACAACTACTGATCATCGGCGGGTGACTGCAGGACCATCCGGGGAGGATGTGTCGATAAGTGAGCCAAGCGCCGATCGACCGGTGTCTTCCCTACCGCGAACCATCGCGCGACTGGTTCTCGGGGCTTTCCTGCTATTCACCGGCGTCAGCCACTTGACGTTCGGCCGAACCGCTTTTTATGCGCAGGTACCGCCCTGGCTTCCGTTGAATGCCGACTTCGTCATCGTCGCCTCAGGCCTGGTGGAAATCGCGCTCGGAGCAAGTCTGGTGCTGCTGACTCGCTGGCGCGTACCGGTCGGATGGATCGTCGCGACCTTCTTCGTCCTGGTTTTCCCCGGCAACATCTCCCAATTCGTCACGCACGCCAATGCTTTCGGGCTCGACTCCGACAGCGCCCGTGGCATTCGGCTGCTGTTCCAGCCGCTGCTCGTGATCTGGGCGCTGTGGTGCACGGGGGCATACCGAGCCGTCCGTCGCCGATGAAGCAACTGCGCGTGCGTCAGTGCGTGACTGTCGGGAGATCTTCGGTGAGTGCCTCGTCGGTGAGGGCTTCGAGCTCTTTGCCCTTGGTCTCCGGTCCGAGCAGGTAACCGATCACCGTCAAGACCCACAGCCCGCTGAGCGCCAGGTACGGCGTCTGCAGTCCGTAATGCATTATGGCCCAGCCGATCACGGTCGGCGCCGCGATAGAGACGACGCGACCACCACCAACGGCAATGCCGAATCCTGTGCCGCGCAGCACTGTTGGGAACAGTTCGGAGATGTAGGTGTCTCCGACGCCCCACAGCCAGCCCAGGGTGGCTATCGCGATGGCGCCAAAAATCCGGTAGTGGTCGAGTGAGTCGGAAGTTGCCGCCAGAATCGTCGAGGCAACCTCGATGAGGGCGGCGAGGATCGCCGACGGGCGTCGGCCTATCCAGTCCGCGAGCGCAGTTCCCAGGAAGGCGAAGACGGCTTGCAAGAGAAAGAACACCATCGCGTAGCGGATCGCCTCGATGGGGGCGGCATGGAACTTCTTGACGATGTAGGTGGTCAAAAACAGCGTCATGCCCCAGTAGCCGACGGCGTTGGCGGTGTAGATGAGCCAGCCTGCGACCAGGCGTCGGCGCACTCCGGGGAGCTGCCAAAGCCGTGGTCTGACAGTCCCTTTGGTCTGGACCTCGACGTAGCGATGCGACTCGGTGATGCCGCGCCGAATGAGGAACAAGACGATGGCAGGCACTATCGCGACAAGAAACGCCGACTGCCACCCAAAGTGCGGAACCAAAGCCAGGGCGACACCGGCGGCGAGCACATAGCCGAGCGAGAACAGTGAGAAGATCACGCCGCCAACCCCGATGGCGCGCGTCTTCGCCGGCCAGACCTCTGCAGTGTATGGCGCCCCGACCGCGAGTTCCCCCGCGCCGCCGACGCCCGTCAGGAATCGCAGTCCGGTGAACGCGGCGATGTTGCTCGTGAGTCCGGCCAATGCAGTTGTCACACCGTAAAGCAGGATCGACGCCCCGAGGGTGTTCTTGCGTCCCCACCTGTCAGCGGCGAATCCGAAACCGATCGTGCCGATGGTGTAGCCAAGCAAGAAGATGGAGCCGATGTATCCCGCTTGGGCGTCGTTGATGTGCAGCGTCTTTTTGATCTCGGGCAGCACGAGGCCGTAGATGTTGACCGCGTACGAGTCGAACCCGTAGCCGAGTCCGGCAGTCACGGCGATGAAGAGCGCCTGCTTGAAAGTCGCCGGGGTTACCCGGGGTATCTGGGCCGGAATGCTGCCGACAGTCGTTGCCACCTGTGCACGGTATGCACCGAGTTGAGCTGCGCAGAAGAATCCAGATCGTCGTGATCGGAACCAAATACGCTGGGCAGCAGGAGCTCCTACACCGTCAGTGTGATCAACGTCGGCGCGGTATCCCTAACAGCGAGTTACCGATTGCTGACGATTTCGTGTTCGATCTCGCCGATCCCGTCGATGGTCATTGTGAGCTGATCCCCGGGTCGCAGCCAGTAGCCGATCTCCATGCCGCTGCCGCCGGGGAGTGTGCCCGTGCCGAACAACTCGCCGGCGCGCAGCGTCTGGCTGCGGGACACGTGTGCCAACACCTCGCCGAGGGTGTACTTCATGCCCTCGCTCGACACAGTGCTGATGGTCCGGCCATTGATCGCAACCGACCCCGTGAGGGAGTCGACCTTCGGCAGGATCTCGTCGGCGGTCACCGCCGTCTCGGACAGCGAGCTCGCGAAATGTTTGGATGCTTGCGGGCCGAAGCCGCTTTCCATCTCGGGTCGTTGCACGTCGCGGGCGCTGAAGTCGTTGAGCACGACGAATGCCCCGATCGCATCGACAGCGGCTTCGGGTGTTGCGTCCCGGAGTTCACGAGCGAGCACGAATCCGAGTTCGAGCTCGAAGTCCAGCGCTGTCGAGTAACGCGGGAAGGTCGTCGGGGTGCCACTTGGGACGAAGGTGACGTGATTAGACATGTAGTAGATCGGTTCGCGGTACCACAGCGGCTTGGGCTTGAGCGGCGGGAAAGTGCGACCGGTCGTTTTTTCGAACGTCGTGGACAGTCGATGGAGACCGGGATGGAATTGCCGCAACATGCCGCGGCCGGCATCGATGACGTGCTGCTCCTGAAGCATGAAATCGCGAAAAGACAACGGCTGGAATGGAAGACAACGACCTGCCACGGCGAGGTATTCGTCGGCGTTCGCCCGCTCGAAGGCCGGCGTGAAGGGTGATGGGCCCAGCGGTTCCCAACCCGGGCGTGGCTGCCATTGCCCGTCAGGTCCTTGTACCTCGTAGACGAGTTCCGCGTCAGTGCGGACCCTCTTGAAACGCATTCCGAACTCCGTTCCGTCGGTTACGGCGCTGCTGACGCTACGGCGCTTCGCCGCCGTAAGTCTGAGAGGGTTCGTATCCACATACGATCACCTGATGGATGGACCGGAAGTCAACGATGACGGGCACTACGTCATCATCGATGGCCGGCGGTGGCGCGCGACCGACCCGTCGATTCCCGAGGATCGTCGAACGGAGCTCGTCCGGATCTTGATGGCGTGGCGCCGAGAGGTGCGTCGCACCAAGGGGACGCGGCAAGAGGCTGCCGCCCGGGCAGGTGTACAGGCCTCGAAAGTCGCTTTGGGCGAACGAGGTTCGCCGCCGTGGTGGGAAGAGACCGACGAGCAGCGCCGCACCCGGTGGCAGGCCGCAGTCTCCGAGCCAGACTAGCTTCGACCCCTCATTCCGCCGTCGACCACCTTGACGTCTTTGTGCGGAAAGCGCTTCTCTGCGTACGCCTTTGCGGCCGAATTGGGCAGCACGTACAACGTCTCGCGCTTGTCCAGCAGGGGCTTCAGAACCTGGTCCATGAAGGCCTTGCGGTCGTCGAGGTACGGCTCGATGACGTCCTCACCGGCGGGGCACACCGCAAGGCAGTACGCCGCTTTGTAGTTGGGCTTGAATGACAAGCTCTGCCACATCGAAGCGTTTTCAGCATCGGTCACTCGTGCACGGAAATCTTCCGCATTAGAACTGTCAGCGACGGTCTGCACCCAATCGGTGAAGCCGCCCATGAACTCCCGGTAGTTATACGTCGAGCATGCGAAGAAGTCGAACGCACCGTCTTTACTGATCGCGCCGACGGGACAAGCGGCGACACACAGCTTGCACTCGAGGCACGGCGAGTAGTCCAGAGGCTGCCCGTATGAGCTGACCGGGGCATCGACGAGAATCGTGCCCAGGAGGATGAAGTTCCCGAACCGCGGATGAATGACGTTGCGGTGAATGCCCATAACGCCGAGGCCCGCGGCGACCGCGACCGGCTTGTGGGCCACTACCCAGATCCGGCCCGGAAAGCGATCCATCTCCATCGGGAACGTGGCCGACGGGTTCAGCGCGCGGTAGCCGCGATCCTCCAGGGTGCGAGTGATTCGATGCGCAGCCTCGTTGAGGATCTCGCCACTGCGATGAAATTCCTGATTCGCCACGCTGCGGGCGGTCGACCGTACGTTGTCGCGGTTCATCTTGACTACCAACGAGATGTAGCTGCGAGTACCTGGCAATGCCTGTTCGACATACGGCATCTCAGACGCGAGATCAGGGTTGTCCACCGTCGCGAACGCCACGTCGTCGGCGCCGGCGGCCAAGCAGATATCCCTCAGCCAGTCGGCGTCGAGCACGTCAGGTCGCGGAGGTCGATCGACGCGATTGGCCATCACCTTCCGCACAGTCGGGTGATTCGCCAGACGACGGGGCAGCTGAGACGTCACTCTGGATATAGTACGCTATACCTAGCTGAAGCCCGTTAGGACCCTCGTGCATATCGGTGACGCAGCTTGGACAAGGTGGACTCGATCCCGGTCGCGTTGAATTTTGTCGCGCCGATCAGGTGGTAGTAACCGAGAGCGTTCTTCACCGCGCCGGCGTCGTGGTAGTCGAAGGTCTCGGTGACCCTGGTCGTCGCGAGTGAGAGCGCCTCGAACTCCCAGCGCCAGTGGTGACCCACCGGGTGACGCCACTCGACCAGTTCGTTCGGTTTGAGGGCGGTGACCGTACTGGTGATGCGGTATGGCACACCGAGTACCTTCATGTGCGTCGAAAACTTTGACCCCACAGCAAGACTCGGCGGGGTATCGATGTTGTGTCGAACAGTGCCCGAACCATCCAGCTCATGGTGGCGACGGGGATCGGCCGCCATCGCGTAAAGATCCTCGGCCGGCGCGGCCACGTCGACCGATCGCGCGATCCGACGCGGTCCCGCGTCGACGACGTTGACGGTCACGGTATCCCCCTACTGCTCAGCTGACTTCGATGACGACTTTGCCTCGCGCATGCCCGATTTCGACCGCGGCGAGTGCGTCTGCTGCCTCGTCGAGCGGTCTGACATCCTCCACGTGGGGATCCAATTTATCGCCAGCAACAAGGCTTCCGACGATCTCGAGGACGCGGCCGGTCCTGTCCCGTTCGATCATGTGTCCGCCGAGTTCAGCGACCGAAGGGTCGCCCGCGCTGATCAACTTGTTGCGGTCGGCGACCAACCCCGCGACCGCTCGCAGGCCGTCGCCGCCAGCCAAGTCGAGGATCGCGTCGACGCCGTCGGGGAGGATCTCTTTGATCCGCTGGTCGACTCCGTCGCCGTAGGGCACCAAGGTGGCGCCGAGAGTCTCGACCAACGCACGCTTGTCCTCACTCGCGGTCCCGATGACGTTGATGCCGAGGTCCCGGGCGATCTGAGCGGCAGCGACGCCCACCCCACCGCCGATACCGTTGACGAGCAGCGTCTGGCCCTCCTTCAAATCCAGTTGCGTGACGCCGTCGTAGGCCGTGGCGGCCGCAACCGGAAGCGTCGCGGCGTCATTGAACGAGACTTGCGGCGGTTTGTGGGCGGCGGCGCCAGCGGTGACGAGGGTGTATTCGGCATAGCCGCCCGAACCCGGCGCCACCGATCCGAAGACCTCGTCGTTCTCGGCGAAACCCTCGACGTCCTTGCCGACGCCGCGCACCACGCCGGAGACCTCGGAACCGAGGACGGCAGGCAGATCGCCTGCGCCGAACATCCCGGACCGAATCTTCCAGTCGACGGGATTCACTCCTGCGCTGCGGACTTCGACGAGCAACTCACCCGCCATCGGGGTCGGCATCTCGAGGTCGAGGAACTCTTGAACGTCAGGGCCGCCGTTGCTGCTGTATCCGAATGCTTTGACCATTCGCGAGGCGTACCCGGACGGACCACGGGTAAACCGACCGTCTAGATCGCGGCACCCTCAGCCGCCCGCTTGAGCGCGGCCAAAGTCTTGCGGATGTTGATGCGCTGAAACTCTGGAAAGGTCTTGCCTGAGGTGACAACGCGATCGAACACCGCGACCAGCGGGTCAGGCCACGACGTCCGGTCGTCTCTCCAGGTCTCGGTGACCTTGGTCTTGCCAGGTCCGGTCGGCTCGAATCGGTACTCCCAGGATGCGTTTGCGCTGCGCAGCCGCGGCTTCTTCACGCCGATGGAGTGAACAGTGAAGGCGAAACGTCGCCCAGGGTCGGCGGCGGTCACCGTACAACGGGTAATCCACGAAGCCCGGCCTCGCTTGTTGCGCCCCTCGAACGTCATACCGACGAAAGCCGCGCCGTCACTCGCGGGATTTAAGACGGTTGCTCCGAGGTTCTCCGGACTCCAGTTCGGCATCCGGGTGGGATCGCTGATCAAGCCGTAGAGCTGGTCCGCGTCCGCATCGATGTCGACGGTGTCTGAGACCGTCAGGATTCGCGCCATATCTAAAGTCCTCCAAGTATCGTCTCTGCGGCTGGGTACCCATTGTGCCGACTTCGTCGTCGGCATGGATCTCGACGAGGGCCGCGCCCTGCTCGACGAGTTGCTCGAGCGGGCCACGTTGCCGGACAAGGTTTACAGCCATTCCTGGTCGATCGGCGACACCGTCATCTGGGACAACCGCGGCACCGCGCCGCGCCCTACGATCCCGACTCGCAACGAGAGATGCTGCGTACCACCGTCCTCGGTGATGAACCCATTCAATAGGCCTGTTACCCAAGCACTCCGAGCCGCCGGCTACGGAACCCGCGTCCAGTTTTGACAGTTCTGCGACTCGAACGCCTTGACCGTCGTCGGAATGTTCTTGATCAGGCGTGCTGTAGGTGAACCACGAACACATTTCGTCCGGGGTCGGCAGGTTCTTGATCCACACTCCCCACGTCGATGCAGTCCCGCCCGTGTGATCGAGGCCGGGTGCGATGTCGGGCCCGATGCGGAAGAAACCCATTGCCGGCGATGGGGTCGGCCGGGTCAGCGACGGCGGGAGGTGCGAGCGCGAACACCGCTGTGCACGCGAGGAAGACGGCCGATCTGCGAATCGTTGCGGGCACTCTTCTCTCCAGGCCGCCGGCCACCCCCGATGGCAGCGGATGCCGAGGCGTGCTGAGCGACAACACGGCCGAACCGGCATCAGGTCGGAGCAGGCAGGTCATGGTGGGCGTGGTTGCCCCCGGCGCGTTTAGCCGCGTACATCGCCCGGTCGGCGACGTCGACGAGTTCGTCGACGAAACCCGCGGTGACGGGCCGAGGTGCGCTCTGCAAGGTTGCGCTGGTGACGCCGATACTGGCTGTTACGGACGGGGAGAGCCCGGCAATGGCTGCGCACAGTTGGTCTGCCAGGGGTGCGGGGTCCGCGTCGGCGCGGGTGTAGGCGACCAAGAATTCTTCGCCGCCGGCGCGGCAGACCGTTGCGCTGTCGGTTATCTGGCAGCGCAGCACGTCGGCGACAGCTGCCAGCAGGCGATCTCCGGTCGCGTGACCGTAGGTGTCGTTGACCCGCTTGAAGCCATCCAGGTCGACCAGCAACACGATGAGATGAGTGTCGGTGGCTGGCCGGTCGCTCAGTTGAGTCAGGAGTTTGTCGGTGAAGGCCCGCCGGTTGAGCAGACCGGTGAGCGGATCCGTGGTGGAGCGGGTCGCATACAGCCAGATGGCGCGCGTGGCTCCCCGGATCGCTATCGGCACCGACAGGTTCACAAACAAAATCAGCCAGAACGAGCCGACCGCGTTCCCGAGGTCCGTTTCGCGCACGAGACGCAAGGTTGCGAGGCTGTCGATCGTCAGCGCTACCGCGAAGTTGAACACCAGCATCTTGCTGCTGTGTAGGAACGCGATGTAGCCGCCAGTGATCGCGGCGGCTGCGCACACCTCTGCGCCCATCGCGGGTATGCGCTGCGACACGCTCCAGAGTGCGACGCACAGCAGGCCCAGAAGCACCGCAGCTTGTGATTGACGGCGAGTAGGCCATCGCCTCCACCAGTAGAAAGCCATCACGATGGTCAGGACGAAACCGGCCCCCTGTGCGACCAACAGGGCGGCGGACGGTCGACGCTCACCCAGGACCATGGCCACCGGGACCGTCCCCGCCGTCGCCGCCACCGTCGCCAGGATCATCCGCGCCGAACCGAGCAGTCCACGCTCGCGCAGGAAAGTCGTGATCCAATCGAATTGGTCGGGCTCGCTCCACGCGGCCTTCAGAATTGATCCGACGCGACTGAGTCGCTCGGGTCGCGTACTCCCCGCCGGCAGTCCTCTCGGAGTGTCAACCGCCATACGCAACGCCGCCAAGCTCGCTGAACCCGGATGGCCGCGCGACAGTTCGACACGGGTGGTCCGCGTCTCGGACGATCGCCATAACAGCCCCCAGGTATCGGCAGGCTGAGGGTAACAATTTTCTCGCGATCTGAAACGTGTCTGGTCAACTACGCCCGAGGTCAGCGCCATTCGGCGCTCACCCCAGTCGAATCGCCGTGAGGTCGTCGTCGACGCGCCTCCAGGCATCGCCACGCTCACGGACGGGCGAGGAACGCGCGCGTAAAGGACGCGCAAACGTTATGACGGTGCGGCGCGTCCCCAGCTTGCTGGCGGTGGTCACTGAGGCATGATGGCGGGCCGGAGGGCCCCGCAATATCTCGACTCTTGCGCGTGCGGCCGCAGACCAAATACCTCAGGGGAGGCCCAGTATGTCCACGTCAACACTGAGTAAGCCGACGTCGAAACTCACCAGCCCAACGCCCGCCGGCCTACCGCGGCTGCCGAGCCTGACCAGGCTCAGCGCGCTGGCGCTCCTGGTCATCGCACTCACAATCGCGAGCATCTCGTTCTATTGGCTGGAACATCACAAGGGCAGCCATGCGACCGTCCTGGGTGACACCACTGACCCGGACCACATGACCGTCACCGTCCTGATCCAGAACGTCGATCCCGCCACCGCGCGGATCAGCGCCCAACTGGAACTGAAGGGTGCAGGATCGCTGGTGGACGAGCGCACGCATGATTTGAAAGAAGACGCGACCCTGGTCAGCAACGCGGTCACCAATCCCACAGTGGTTGCCAAAGCGAGTGAGCGCCCGGAATTCGTCGCAGTCCAATTCGCGCTTCGCGACGGAGTCATCACCGACTACCCCCTCGACAGCTACACGGCGAACTTCTTCTTTCACGTGCTGGTCGGCAGCGGCACCAATCAGCACGCTGTCCCGGTCCGAGTCGTGTTCGACAACATCGACGCTTTCTTCAAAATGGCGCCACGCCAGGAGAACTCCATTCAAGTGCACCGGGGCGGAGCAGTGGCAACCAAGACTATCGCCGCACCCGAATCACACTTCGCAGCAACCGCAACCGTCGAACGTTCCACGAGCACAGTCGTGTTCGCCGTTTTCATCATGGTGTTCATGTGGTGCCTCACCATCGCCGCGCTGATCGCGGCGTGGTACGTCGCCAGCGGCAGGCTCGGCTTGTTCTGGTCTGCCCTCGGATTCCTCGGCACGCTGCTCTTCGCGCTCATCCCGTTGCGCAATGCCGTTCCGGGAGATCCGCCGATCGGCTCGCTCATCGACTTCGCCGCGTTCTTCATCGCCGAAGGCGTCGTGTCGATCTCGATGATCGTGACCGTCCTGCACGGCTATCACATCGAGATTTCCAAGAAGCGCAAGGACGCCCCGGTCGACGACTAGGCGACGCGTGCGCCGGAAATCACTTGAGGGTCAGCGGTACTCCAGCGTCGCGGAAGACGTCCCGTATCGCCTCGAACAACGTGTGCTGGCCATGATGCATTCCGTCCAGGAAGTGCCGCGACTGCGCGCTGTGCTGCCATTCGAATTCGTATGGTCGGTCGTCCGGGGTGCCGAATCCACCCCGCAGGCAGTCGGCCAGCGCGTCGAGATTGCGGCCGAAGTATCCGCCGGGTCCATTAACAGAGGCACCGACCTCGCGGTAGAAGTCGTTGGCGGATCTGATCTTTCGGCCGTCGACCCGGTAGACGACGGGCATGTTCTTGCCCGGCTCTCGTGTCATCGTTGCCCTCCAGTGCCGGTGACCAGGCAGAACGAGTCGTAGTGGTTTCCGGTGTAGAAAATCTGGGTCGGATCGGTCAATGGTGTTCCGCCCGTGACGATCCGCCTCATCGACCGGTCTCGCGAACGCGGAGTGATCACGGTGTACTCGTGGTAATACCCGCGGCGCTGTTTGGGGAGGTGGCCCTCGCGATTGCCGAACACTGCTCCATCGCTGTGTGGAAACGGAAAGGGACCGCCTGCGTGGATGTGTCGCACGGTGTCGCCGACTTCGGGCGGCAGGGTGGCAATCGGGCACGTCGATCCGCTCGCTGCGCCGGTTGCCGGCGGTGCGGGATTGGACGGTTGTGATCGCGTCGACATCCACACGGCGACAACAACAATGGCTACGCCGAGCGCGATGAGCGCGACCCTGTTCCGGCTCACCGCGGGCCGTCGATTTCGTAGGTGCCGTTGTCGTCTGACACGAGGACGGCGACATGACGTTGGGTGCCGTTGACCGTCGCGTCGCAGGTGAATGCCGTTCCCTTGTCGGCGCTGGGGTTATGGCCGTTGTTGCAACTGACATCGGTGACGGTGTTGGCGCCGTAACCGCTAGCGGGATCAGACAAGGTCTGCAGAACGCCGGCCTGAACCTTGCGTACGTCGAGGACCGTGCCTCCGGTCACAGCGAGCTTCGGGATGTTGACAGCCAGGACCGCGATGCCTGTCAGCAGCGCAAGGCCGCCCGCTCCGACCAGCAGCCAGGTAAGGATGCGGCTGGGGCGGGCGTCTTTTACTGTAGTGGTTGGCTTTTGGTGTTCCGTTAGGGGTTTCGGGGCTGCTGAACGGTTCGGACGTTGTAGATACCAGGGGGTATCCGGCGGTTGGGGTGGACGGTATGCGGGCGGCGCAGCAGGCGGCGGGTACCTGCGGGGCGGGCCCGGCTGCGACCTGGCGATGCTGGTCTGATCGTCGTCCGTATTCGGGCGGCGTGAATGCCAGGGCGGGTTCGGTCCGGGTCGGTTGCCCGGGCCTGGGCGGCGCGGCTCGTTCATGGGAAGTTCCGGTAGCACTGTGCGGCGTTACCGACCAGGCCGGATCGGAACGCGACGATCCGGGTGAAGCCGGCGGGCACGCTGTCGCCGTTGGCGTCGCTGGCGACGAGATGGTTTGTCAGCAAACCGGATATCGCTTCGTCGAGGTCGCCTGCGGCTAGCACCAGAGTGCGACCGGACGGCAGCGCGACGGGCGTGGCCATATCGCGCTGGGCAACGCCGGTGAGGCACGCGGTGCGCAGCGCGGCGCGTTCGCCGGTCAGTGAAACGCCCTGTTGGTGTTCGACAGCAAGCATGTAACGTGACGTGACTGCGGAGAATGCCGTGTTGTCGCCTTGAAGGAGTTCGCGGTTCTTGTTGTCGGCGTAGCTGCCGATCTGTCGCAGGCCGGCGAGGTCGACGTCGATCGTGTTGGTGGCGGGACAGTACGAGGCCGGCGGGCTGGGCCGAGCGTCAGCACACGCGGTAGCGCCGCCGACGGACAAGGTCGGTGCCTTATCGGGATGAAAGATCTGGGAGAGAGTTTCCATCAGCAGCGTCAACGAGTCTGCGGTGATGGGCATTTCGCCGGTCTCGGAACCACTGGACGGATAATTCTGCAGCGCAGCTGGAAGGCCGACGTGTCGGCGCTCGATCTCGTCGTGGTCGATTGCGGCGCAAGTGGCGGCGTCGCCGTCGAACCCTTCTTGGAACGCGCCGACTCGGTCGAGCGCGGAACCGTGTGCGCCGGGCGCGTTTTCGGATTCGTCGGTCGGATCGCGCAAGGTAATGCCGCCGGCGAGCACGCGGTCGAGGCCATCGGTGGTGTTCAGGGCGAACCGCTTCGAGCCGCCCTGGGCCACCCAGTGCAGATAGACGCCGGCGAAGCAGTCGGCCTGTTGCTCCCTGACGATGGTGCGGGTCAATAGATGAACGCTGTGTGCTCTGGTCTGCACGGCGTGCCCGAATTCGTGAGCAAGCACGCCCGCCACCGCGGCGTCGCCGAAGTATTTGCGCGCGTTGGGGATAAGGAGTCCGCGGTCCCATGAGATGGAGTCATCGTGACGGCAATATGATGCGTTGGGGTCGCTGTAGACGACGGTTCTGCCGCACACGCGCGCACTTGACGGGTTTGTCGAATCGTAGGATTTGATCGACGAGATCGGCGTGTACTGGCCAGGAAAATATTGTGGATAGCTGGCTAACCAGAAGTCTTGAATGTCGTTGACTGCCAACAGGGCAAGTCGATCGTTGTCGCCGCCGTCGGTGCCTTCGACGGTGCCCTGGGGTGCGGGTGCGTCGGGGCGCATGCCACTCAGTCCGTCGGTGGCGTGCAAGCCTCCGACCCGGTCGGGGTCATAAAGCATGGAGGCCGCCCGACCTTCCATGACGGTCGGGGCGCAGCCGGCGGTTGTCGCGACAAGGCAGGCCAGGGTGAGCGCGGCCGCACGGCTGCTGCTGCGAAGCGGCCGCCCGGCACCCCGGTGCGTCATGAGATCCCTCCCAGCGGGCCGAATGCCCTGCCTCGCCGCGACCCACAGGCAGGAGCCTTCCGTGTCGGCGACGTTAGTCCAAACACCTGTGCGTCGCGCGAGATCCGTGCTCGACGTGCTAACGATGGGCCGACGCGGATTCATGCGCCATGCGACGCATTGTGACCAATAGCGGTTCATAGAGCAGAGTTCCGACCACCAGGTGCTCAATTGCTGTCGCGCGTTCAGTCTCAGTGGTGACTGGCTCTATCTCATCGGGGGCAAGTCGAGTAAGCGTCTGCGCGTACTGGTCCAGCAGCACATCGGATGGCGGAAAGGCGAGGTGGTCGAGTCGGTCGAGCGCTGCGGCCAGAACGCGGCGGTGCGGGCTGTCTGAGTCGAGCTCCCAGCCGTGTCGGGCGAGCAACGCGTTCACCCGTTCGGCGGACTCGACGCTCGGTTCCTCGACGACCGCAGGGGAGAGGAGCCACTGCGCGGTTCCGAGTGCCTGATGCAGGGGGACGGTTTCGTCGTTGACGACGTCGAGTACGCGGCGCACCGCGTCCAGCGGCAGGCCGGCCACCTCGATCAGAGCTCGGATCAGGGCCAGCCGACGTAGGTGGGAATCGTTGTAGTCCGACCAGGTGCTGCTCTGCTGCTCACCGGCGTGCAGCAGCCCGAGGCGCAGGTAGTACTTGATGGTCGACGTCGTGACGCCACTTTGTGCGGAGAGTTCGGCCAATCGCATGCCCTATCTTGACACATCGGGTACTTGCGCTATCCAATATTGGATAGCGCAAGTCACCAATTAGGAGGCATCCCATGTCTGAAACAACCCGGATTCTGGCTGGAATCCTGCTGTTGTCCCTGGTCACAGTCGAGACCGGGGGTATCTACCTCATCAATCTGGTGCGAGGTTCGGCCCCGGCGACACCGTTCCAGCTGGGTTTTGCCCGCGCCGGGCACGCCCACGCCGCGGTGCTTCTCGTTCTCTCATTGATTGGACTGCTCTACGCCGACGCGGCTCACCTGACCGGCGTGTGGGGATGGCTCTCACGCATCGGGGTGCCGACCGCGGCGTTGCTGATGCCTGCCGGTTTCTTCTTCTCGTCGATGGGTCGGGGCCGCAAGACTCCGAATGCATTCATCGCGCTCGTCTACACCGGAGCGGTCGTCCTGGCCGCCGGACTTTCTTCGCTTGGCATCGGGCTGCTGGTCGCCTAAGACGATGAGACTTGGCATTGCTGGCAGTCTGTCTTTTCGTGACGGTATTGATGGAAGGAATCTCGTTCGGTGAATCGCCGCGTTGGCACGACGGGCGACTGTGGTTTTCCGATTGGGGCGCCCATCAGGTGGTCGCGCTCGATCCCGAGGGCGGCCACGAGGTGGTGGTCAGCGTGCCATCGTTTCCGATGTGCATCGACTTTCTGCCCGACGGGCGATTGCTGGTGGTGGACTCGGCGCAATGGCGACTGCTTCGCCGCGAGCCTGACGGCTCAATAGTCACCCACGCTGATCTGGCCGCCATCTCGCAGAAGCCGTGGAACGACATCGTGGTGGACACGCGGGGCAACGCCTACGTCAACAACATCGGATTTGATTTCCCCGGTGGTGAGCCCGGACCCGGCATGGTCGTGCTCGTCACGCCCGCGGGTGCTGTCCGTCGAGTCGCAGACGATCTCGCCTTTCCCAACGGCATGGCGATCACAGCCGATGGCTCTACGCTTATCGTGGCCGAGTCCCACGGCAACCGGCTCACCGCCTACGACATTGGTCCGGACGGCGACTTGGCTAACCGGCGAACGTGGGCTGACGCCGGAAACGACCACCCCGACGGGATCTGCGTCGATGCGGAGGGTGCGGTCTGGTACGCCGATGTGGGTAACCGACACTGCGTGCGGATGCGCGAGGGCGGTGAGGTTCTTGCCACGGTCGAACTGGACCGAGGTGCCTTCGCCTGCGCGCTGAGCCGCGGCGATCGACCGCAGCTTTACGTCGTCGGCCAGGAGTGGGGCGGCCCTCAGCCGACCCAACCTACCGGGCTGGTTGTTGCGTTCCCAGCCCCCGCTCCCGGCGCAGGCAATCCGTAGCACTGCGGAAGCGTTGTCGCTCAGCCTGATTCGCGGTTAGCGAATCTCGTACATGCCGTCGAGCCGGGCGCGCGCGATGACATGGCCGACCATGGCGTCTAGAGCAGAGTTCAGGAGAGACGTTGGCGCCGAAAGTCGGCCGCGGTGCCGCTCTGGGATGGCGGCGCCGTGCCCGAAGGCAGGGCTGGTGAGAGAGAAGCTCTCTTCGCCTACGACTTCTACGCCAAGATGAACGAACTCTTCACCACGCTGACCCGACGCTGGATCAGCGCCGGGATGCTGCCGAAGGGCACCGACCCCGACGCATTGGCAGGCCTCCTCGTTACGTTGATGCATGGAATGCTGGTGATGAGCCATCTCTACGAACTCCCGGCCAGCAAGACCCTCGTCACGGGGATCGCTGACTTTGCGAAGGCGGCGGGCAAGCGGTAGGTCGCCGGCGCCTGATTGGAATTTCAGCGCCGCAGATGCTGTTACTGCCTCCGACAAACGTCCTGACACCAAATTCAATGAAGGAGATCCGCCCGTGGTTGACATCAAGGGCTCGACGGTGGTCGTCACCGGTGGGCAGCGTGGGCTCGGCAAAGCCATCGTGACAGAACTGCTGGACCGAGGCGCGGCCAAGGTGTACGCCACGGCGCGCGCACCGCAACCCAGCGACGATCCGCGGGTCGTCAGCGTCGAACTTGATGTCACACAAGCAGACTCGGTCGCCGCGCTGGCAGCAATCGCTACCGATGCCGACATCGTCATCAACAACGCTGGCACCAACGGGGCGAACGAACTCCTGTCCAGCGGCATCGACGAGGTTCGCGAAGTGTTCGAGACCAACTACTTCGGACCGCTGCGGGTCGCCAAGGCATTCGCCCCCATACTGGCCGACCACGGCGGCGGGGCCCTAGTCGACATCTGCTCAGTGCTGTCCTGGGTCGCGGGGTTCGGCGCCTACGGAGCTTCCAAAGCGGCGCTCTGGCACACCACCAACACACTGCGCATCGAACTGGAAAAGCAGGGGACTCTCGTCACCGCAGTCCATGTCGGCTACATCGACACCGACATGGTTGCCGAATTCGATGTCCAGAAGAGCGATCCACGGTTTGTGGCGCAACGGATACTCGACGGTATCCAACATGGCGACGCGGAAGTGCTGGTGGATGAGCTCACCAAGCACGTGAAAACAATCCTCTCCGGACCGGTCGAGGCTTTACGCCTCAGCTGAGATCCATTGCGCGCCAAGGGGTGAGGATCACAGACCCGTGGGTCTTACGCGCTTCCAGGTCCCGGTGTGCCTGTGCGGCATCGGCGAGCGGGTAGCGATCGCCGACGGTGACCGTGATCGATCCCGCGGCGATCGCGTCGAGTAGTTCGCCCGCGCGCCAAGAGAATTCGTCATACGTGCGGTTGAAATGCACTCGCGATGGACGCGTCAGAAACACCGAACCTGCGGCATTGAGCCGCTGCGGATCCATCGGTGGCACCGGACCGCTCGACGCGCCGAACAGTGCCAGCGTGCCGCGCACCGCCAGGCTGGCCAGGCTGGCGTCAAACGTCGTCTTGCCGACACCGTCGTAGACCACGACGGCGCCGTCACCACCGGTCAACGAGCGGATCGCGGCACCGAACTCCGCGGGATCGGCGGGGTAGTCCAAGACTTCGACGGCGCCCGCCTGCCTGGACAAGGCCGCTTTCTGAGGCGTCGACACAGTGGTGATCACGCGTGCCCCCATGCCGGCGGCGAACTGGGTCAAGATGAGGCCGACCCCGCCGGCGCCGGCGTGCAGCAGGACCGCGTCACCGTCCTGAACGTGATGAACCGAATGAGTCAGAAAATGTGCCGTCAATCCCTTGAGTAGGGCCGCGGCGGCAATATCCGAGTCCACTCCGTCGGGTAAGACTGCCGTCAATCCTGCTGGGGCCAAGCAGTATTCGGCATAGGTCCCCGCGGCATCTGCGCTGACCACACGATCACCCGCCGCGACGGTCGTGACATTCGAGCCGACCGCCACGGCGGTGCCGCAGACTTCGCTGCCAACGATGAACGGCAGCGCACGCGGATAGAGCCCCGTTCGATAGTAGGTGTCGATGAAGTTCACGCCGATGGCTTCGGCTTTGACCAAGATGGTGTCGGGTCCCACCTCGGGTATCGGCCGATCGGCGAGAGTCAGGACCTCAGGACCGCCCAGGGCGGCAACCTCGATGGCGCGCATTGCTATCCGAGGTGGACTGATTGCGGCTGGGTGGGCACGACGATGACGGTGGGTCCGTCAGTGGACAACGCCGCTTCGAAGTGCTTTACCAATTCCTCAGGCGATCCAACTGTGACGGCGTTGAGTCCGAATCCTGTTGCCAGCGAGGCTATGTCGAGACCAGGAATGTCCAGACCCGGAACATTCGGTGTCTTTTCCAGCAGCGCAAACGATTTCAGAATGGAATATTCGCCGTTGCGGAACACGACGAAGATGAGCGGTAGCTTGTGTTGGGCGGCAGTCCATATCGCCTGTATCGAATATTGGAATGATCCATCACCGATGGTCGCCACGACGTGGCGCTTGCGGCCCGCAGCACGGTCGCCCAGTGCCACCCCGACGGCCGCGGGAACACCCCACCCGATTCCGCCGCTACCGGTCTGGAAGTAGCCCCCCGAGTGCTGAGTGGGTAGGTAACGCAACTGGTCGACCAGCGTGGAGGTTGACTCATTGATAAGCGGTGAGTTCGCAGGCTTGACCGTGGCGAGCGCCGAGTAAGCATCGGCCGCCGTCATAGGTGCTGACGCCTGCGCCACCTGGCTTGGGCCGTGCTCGACGACGGGGGGTGCGGGACGGCCGCTGCCTGACTGCACCAGGTCGACGAGCTGTTCCAACACCAGTCGGGTGTCGCCCAGCAAGCTGTCTCCGACCGGCGCGGCGCCGGCCAGCGCGGGGTCGTTGGTGATCTGGAGCAGTTCGGTGCCCTCCGGCAGGTAATTGCCTGCGACGAACGGGTAGTAGCGGAATACCTGGCCGCCCACGATGATCGCCAGGTCGTGTCCACGCAAGGTGTCCTCGATGCCCTCCAGCGTCATAGGCAGCGGTCCCTGCGCCAGCGGGTGATCGTCGGGGAATGAGATGCGGTCGGCGAGAGGGGAGCTGTAGACCGGGGCGTTCACCTTCTCCGCGAAGGCAATTCCGGCGTCCCACCCACCGGCGCGGTCGACCTCGGGGCCCATCATGATCAGCGGGCGCTGCGCGCGGTTGATCCGCTCGGCGAATTCGGCCAGCCGATGCGCGTCAGGAGCAGTTCTGTGGCTGGCTGTGCGCACGACGGCAGGGCCCAGTGCGGGTTTCTCCCAGTCATCGAGCGGGATTGACAGGTAAACCGGCCCGGCCGGTGGTTGGACGGCGATGGTGTAGGCACGCATGAACGCCGCGGGCACGTCCTCTGCCCGTGCCGGCTCATAGGCCCATTTCACCCAGGGCTTCACCAGCAGCGTCGCATCAGGATTGCTCAAATATGGTTCGCACAACAACATTTCGCGAGTCTGCTGGCCCGCGGTCACGATCAGCGGTGTGTTGGCTTTGTAGGCGGCGATGAGGCTTCCCATTGCGTTCCCGGTGCCCGCCGCGGTGTGCAGATTGACCAACGCGGGCTTGCCTGTCGATTGGGCGAACCCGTCGGCAATGGCCAGCACGGAAGCTTCCTGCAGACCCAGAACGTAGGTGAAGTCTTCGGGGAAGTCTTTGAGGAAAGTCTGCTCGGTCGAACCCGGGTTGCCGAACACGGTCGTCAATCCCAGTTCACGCAAGAGTTCATAGGTCACCTGGTGAATCGTTTTCGGCGCGCTCGTCATCGCTGCTCCCCTTCGGGTCCGTTGGAGGTGCGACAGCTGGATGCATCGCCCGTGACCTAAGCGTGCCGTGAAAACGCGTTGAGGCCAATGTGCGCAATGACAGCAGACGGGCCGCGAGGCTGTGATTCGCAACAGAGACAGAACTGATGCCGGCACGCCGTTCAGCCGACCGGCTTCATTCGTCGGACGTGCGCTCCGACAATGCGTCGCTGACAGTCGGGTACACCGGCAAAGTCCGGTCCAGGCCCAATAATTGGATAGGCCGGACGGTCTCGTGCTCCTGTCCCACGACCCGCACGGATGTGCCGCTGGAAAGGTCGGCGACTAGTACGGACGGCCGGTCGACGACGGCCAGATCGAGTTGTGAGGCCAGCTGCGGCGCGGTGATCATCTCCACGCAACCCAATCGTCGCGGCAATCCCTGGCGGATCACGGACGCGGGTTATTTCGTGTCGACGACCAACACCTCGATCTTGGCGCGGTGACGAACAGCGCGGGGAACGGATCCGACCAGGCGTCCGACCACCGAGTTGAACCCCACATCGCCGACGACGATGAGATCGGCGCCGACGGTCTCGGCCAGCTTCACCAGAGCGTCCACCGGATTGCCCTCTACTGCTTTGGTCTCGACGTCTTGCGCGCCGGCGTCCTTCGCCCGCGCACTCGCGTCGCTCAGCATCGCGTACAGCGGGGCGTTGCCCTCGGTTCGATAGCCCTCACCGGAGAGCTGATCGGGATCCGTCCCGCGCGAATGCGAGTCGCTGGACACATACGCCGTCGCGACGATCAGCTTCGCATTCGACTCGGCGGCGATCGCCGCTGCTTTGTCGACCGCGCGAAAAGATGTCTCCGAGCCGTCGGTGCCTACGAGGACGACTTTGTAATCCGGCACGCTGTACTCCCATCAGTAGTGCAGGCAAGGATGCCCACCGTACTACAAAGTAAACATCTGTTCACTGAATTGTCGAGAATGGCTTTCCGGAGTCGCGCCGCCGTTCCGGCCGGTACAGGTATGCCTGCCAGCACAGCAGGATCGCGACCACACCGATAGCCGTGACGACGAGCCCGACCGGTGGGCGTGATTGCCACAGCCCGGCGGAATCCGGATTCGGCGCGACGGCTGCGGGTTTCGAGGTGTCGAACGGTAGCGGCAGCGGGCCGGAGTTGAGGGTGCGTGCGAGCTGGCGGGCGCTATCAGACGTGAAAGCCGTTAAATCGCTGGTGATTTTGGCTTCACCCGCGGCCGGGGGTGCACTGATGACGCGGGTATCCACGGTGTAGGCGACCGGAGTGCCACGATGAGTGGCGATGAAGTTGCTCCAGGCGCTTGCCGCCGTATTGTCGAACTGGAGATCGACGACGTAGTGGCCGCTGTGTTCGTCGTATTGCGATCTGGCCTCGCGGACGTGGTTGCCGTTGATGATCGAAGGCCCGAGCAAGTACACGAATTTGTGATCGGCTGAGCAGGTGACCAGCGGCAGGTCGGGATCGTCGTTGTCGGCCAAGGCGTCCGGCCCTTCGCAACGGGTGGCTTCGAATTGCAACGCGAGCAGCTGAATCATCTGCGATTTGCTCTGTCGCATGTTCTTCTCGTTGGCGAGCCGTTCGGCGGGGTCTGACGTGTTCAGGCCTCCGAGAGCCGCGCCGACAGGGCGCCGGCCAGCCATCGGTACTGGGTGCGCTGGGATGGAGTGCACCACCGGCCGGATGCTGAGCCGGCCTACCTGGCCCAGGTTTTCGGCATAGGACTGGTGCTGCCCGGGCACGGTGACGGTCAGGGCCTCGCCGGAAATACTGATCCGGGCGTCGCCGACGCGTTTACCGATGACGTGTTCGGCCTGCGAGAGATCCTCGGCCGACGGCGCAGACCCGTCGGGTGAGCGCGGGGTCAGCGTGACCCGGGTGCCACCCCTGCGGTCGATGTCGGACGCGGCCGGTTTGTTCAACGACACCAACAGAAAGATCGACGCGGCAGATGCCAGCACGGTGAGCAACGCCAGTGCGTACCGGCCGGCGCGATTTCGCGCCCGCGGAGGTTGCGTTGGAAAGCGCTCTGGTGTTGGTGGGTGACCCATCATCGATGCCCGTCAGTCGTTTAGAGGTTGCGCCGACGGTACCGCCGCAGGCGGTGTGCATTGGCAAGCGTCGGCGATTCCGTGCTCGGACGCAGAGCGATATCGAGTCGGGTGCGGACGGCGTCGGTGTCGAGGTGCATGCCGATCGCCACCAGACAGTTAGCCGTCGCCCCGGGCGGCGCCTTCGCAATATCGACTGCCGTACCGACCACATTGATCGCAAAGGTGGGCGTTGCGGTTCCGTATCGCATCATCGACCGCCCCCTTGAGCCGGTACACGCCAGGCGGGGGATCTTCGAGCAGATCGATCAGTGCGCCCGGGTCGATTTCACCCTCGCTGGTCGACGACACGGAGTCGGCGTGCACGTGATCGTGGTCGCCGGTATCGACCAGCAATTCGCGCAGCGACAGTTGGCCGGTTTCGTCGCGGGACTCCGCCATGTCGTACAGCAGGCCCGGATCGATTCGGCCGCCGGTGGCTCCGACGACGATCGCGCGTGGATTACGTTCGCGCACGCGCTGTTCCACGCGCTCGACCATGGCCGCCCGGTCACTGTTGGATAGTTGATCAAGTTTGTTGACGACGACGAGGGATGCTGCGCCGTAGCGCGCGGGCACGACCTCACCCACGTCGACAATCTCGAAATGTGTTGCGGCGTCGATGACATCGACAATTCCACCGAACCGCACACCGGTGACCTCACTGAAACCGAGGAGCCGGGCGACGGCGACGGGATCTGCCAAGCCACTGGTCTCGACAATGATGGCGTCCAGATTGAGTCGCGGATCGGTGAGTTTGCGGAGTGCGTCGTCGATCCCGCCGTCGTCAGGCAGGCAACAGATACAGCCGCCGGCGATCGAGGCGGGCTCGTCGATCTGCCCGGACACCAACATGGCGTCGACGTTCAATTCGCCGAAGTCGTTGACGATGACGCCGATCCGGGCGCCAGGAGTGCGTAGTACGTGGTTGAGAAGGCTTGTTTTCCCGGCCCCGAGGTAGCCGGTCAAGCACACCACGGGGATCGCCTGCACACTCGCCTTCCCGATCGAGTCGCAGATCCGGTGCTACTTCACTCGATCGGAACCAGAGGCTACTCGTCGTGCACCGACAGCCAGATCCCACGGGGCAGGCCCCGCGGGGAGGTCGAGATCGGTCAGCGTCGAGCGGCGTGCTGCTGTCCGGCGCGAACGGGAATGGGGGCAGCCTCGGCGACGTGGTCGTGCTGCTGACGCCGCTCGTCCCGGCTGGTTCGACGGTTGAGCACACGGTCGTCGCGGCGCGTGATGGTGGCGCTCAGCTTGATCAGCAGGTCGAGTTGCTGCCAGCTGAGTCCGTCGAGGTTGCCATCGGAGTCGTGGGTGGCGAGCACAACGCCGCCGTGCAGCAGCGGCACTGTCTTGGCGTTGAACCCGGTCGTGGCCAGCAGCATTTCGGTCGCACTGCGGTTGACTTTGTGGGTGCACTGCCGGATTGAGGGAGTGAACCAGAAGTCGAACTGCCGATCGCTGCTGGTCAGGCTTTCGAGTCCGTAATTCTGAACGAGTTCGGCGATATCGGCTTTGGTGTAGGCGCGGGTTTCGTAGACGAGGCCGCCGGGGCTGAAGTAGAGGACTGTGTTCATTGTGGAGATCCTTTTCGGCTAGTGCCGTGTGGTGCTGGTGTGAGTGTTGTGACTTACATCCATGTGATTTGCCGGGTCACGGAAGAACTAAACCTCTCTAACGAAAAGAAAACGAAGGTTTATTTCCGCCGGGCGAAGATTGTCGGAGAACGCCGGCGCAATGCTGATCCAAATCCGGCCCGGATTGAGCCCCTTGATGACATGCGGCCGTGCTCGCAGAATTGCCCGCCGAAGTCTGAAAGACTGTCCGAATCGGCCAAATGTAAAAGTGCCTGTCACCGTGAACGCGACCCGGCGTGGAGCACGTTGATGCAAGCTTCTTTTGTGACCAAGCCCGTTCGGCCGTTGTCGGCCGCGATGCGCGCGGGCTCCCGTGATGAACATGAGGCCGCCGAACAGTCACCGTTTATCGCCGAATTGCTCAGCGGAAATCTCGTCAAAGACGCGTACGTCGACTACCTGCTCCGCTTGCGCGTGATCTATCCGCTCTGGAGCGCGCCGTGCGCTCTGATCGCGACAACCCGCTGGTAGCAGCCGTCTATGACCCGGCCCTCGAACGTCTACCTGCCATTGCTGCCGACCTGCGTCACTGGGCCGACAACGCACCGCCCGACATCGATTCATCTGCGGCGGACGAGTATCGGAGCCGGCTGGAAAGTGTGCGCGGCGGCGCATTGCTGGCCCATCACTACACCCGATACCTGGGCGACCTATCGGGCGGTCGAGTGATCAGACGCGCGCTGAACCACGTGTATAACCTTGGCGGTATCGGTTTAGCGTTTTACGACTTTCCGATACATGCCAAACGCTATAAGGACTCGTACCGTGCCCGTCTCGATGATCTCACGCTGCACACCGAGGAGGTCGAGCAGGTGGTGAACGAAGTCAAGCTGGCCTTCCGATTGAACCAGGCGCTGTTCGACGAGCTCGCCGCTAATCTGGCGGCCTATCGCGCCAGGAGGCATTAACCGAGTGACCGGTGAACACCCGCATCTCGAGTCGGCCGATGACCTCGTCCCGGTCGGGACGCCGATCGATCTGGACAACTGCGCCCGCGAACCGATCCACATCCCGGGCAGCATCCAGCCGCGAGGCGTGCTTGCGATCGTCCGCGAGACGGATTTCCACGTGCGTCAGGTCAGCGCCAATGTCGCCGAGCTGCTCGGCCGTCCGGTCGATGACGTCCTGGGGCAGCACCTGTCGGTGCTGATGGGCGCGGACCAGGCAGCCCGGATCGTGGAGGCCATGCGCGCACCGGGGGAGGTTCGGCAGCGGAATCCGATCGAGTGCGTGATCGAGGTGGCCGGCAGGGAGCGGGCTTTCGATGCCATCATGCGTCGCGAGCCGGGCGGAGTGCTGCTGGTCGAGCTGGAGATCGCCTACGGCGAGCGTCCGTTCTCCTTCCCGAACACCTATCAGGCCGTGCGCGGCTCGGTGGAGGAGCTCAACCGGGTCGCCACCCTCGAGGAGTTGTACGACACCGCTGCTCGCGCGGTTCGCGACCTCACCGGATTCGACCGGGTGATGGTGTATCGCTACGACGAGCATTACAACGGCGAAGTGGTGGCCGAGGCCAAGCGGGACGACCTCAATTCGTTTCTCGGGCTGCATTACCCGTCCACCGACATTCCGGCGCAGGCGCGGGCGCTGTACGAGAAGAACTGGATCCGGCTCATCTCGGACGTGGATTACGCCCCGGCGCCGCTGGTGCCGGCCGTCCACCCGGATCTTGGCGCGCCGCCGAATCTGACGCACGCGACGCTGCGCAGCGTGTCTCCCATCCACGTGGAGTACTTGCAGAACATGGGGGTGCACGCATCGATGTCGATCTCGTTGCTGCGCAACGGGCGGTTGTGGGGGCTGATCGCCTGCCACCACTACGCCGGTCCGCATCTGCCGCCATTCGGCACCAGGGCGGCGGCCGAGTTCCTTGGCTCGACCCTGTCGTTGCGCCTCGTCGAGCGGTTCGACGACGACCAACTGCAGAAGCGGCTGACGGCGCAGGCGGTGCTCGGCAAGCTCACCGCGGCGACGCTCGACGACAGCGAGTCACTCACGGCGGCGATGCTGGGAGCGCCCGACCTGCTCGACCTGGTGGCCGCCGAAGGTGTCGTCGTCCACATCGCGGGCGAGCGAGAGGTGCGCGGCTCGGTTCCGTCGGCGGAAATCACCTCCGCCATCGCGGACTGGGCGCTCGAGTCGGGCGATGAAATCGCGAGCTCCGAGTGTCTGTCCCACGAGTTGCCCGATCTGAACATCGATCCACAATTGGCTGCGGGTGCGCTCGTCCTGAACCTGCCCGACGGACAATCCGCGATCTGGTTCCGCCGCGAGAAACTGCGATCGGTGGACTGGGGTGGCGACCCCTACAACAAGGCGATCGCGGTCAGCGAGGGCGACGGAGTCCGCCTGAGTCCACGCAAATCGTTCGAACGGTGGCGCGAGATCGTCCGTGAGTGCAGCGAACCCTGGGCGCCCGGCGAGATCGAATCGGCCGAGGCGTTGCGGCGCTACCTCGTCGAAGCCCTGTACCGACGCACCCGTGGCGCGTTGCGGGTCGCGGAGACGCTGCAGCGCAGCCTGTTGCCGGACTCGATCCCGAAACTGGAGAACTGGCAGCTGTCGGCGCACTATGAGCCCGCCGCGGGCGGTCGAGTCGGCGGCGACTGGTACGACGCATTCGAATTACGCGACGGCCGGCTGATTGTGTTGCTCGGTGATGTCGCGGGCCATGGCATCCAGGCGGCAGGGATCATGGCGCAGTTACGCAACGTGTTGCGCGCTCAATTGTTCGCCGGGTCGACACCGGCCGCGGCGCTGACCGAGCTCAACGACTTCTGTTTGCACATGCTGCCCAACGCATTCGCGACTGTTCTCGTTGCGCGGGTGGACTTGGACTCAGGGCAGGTCGAGTCCGCGTGCGCTGGCCATTTGATTCCTTTCCTGACGAGTGCGTCGCGGCCCGTCGTGCGGGCACCGATCCAGCTCTCGCCGCCGATCGGCCTCAAAGGCGTGACGTACAAACCGAGCGTGTTCACGATGGAGCCCGGAAGTGGGTTGGTCGTCTACTCCGACGGACTGGTTGAGCGGCGCGGCGAGTCGATCGACGACAACATGGACCGGCTGGCCGAGGCCATCGCCCACGCGAGCGATGCGTCGGCGTCCTGGATCAGAACGGTGATGTCGGAGAACACCCACGACGACGTGACGATTGTGACGCTCCGCCGTCCGTGAACGTTGCTGCTAGTGCTGCGGACCGGTCAGGCTGCCGAACACCTGAATGACGATCGCGAGAATCACCGCGCCGAAAAGGTAAGACACCAAAGCGTGTTGCAACGCAGTGATCCGGACCCGCCGATTTTTCAAAGCAGTATCGGTGACCCCGTAGGTCACCGCGATGGTGAACGCCACGTACGTGAAATCAGCGAAAGCGGGCTTGTTGTCGTCATTGAATTCGATGCCGCCCACCGGCTCGGTGTAGTACTCCACCGCGTAGCGGAGTGCATAAATGGTGTTCACCATCAACCACGAGGCCACCACACTCGAAAACCCGATCAACGCCGAGATAGTGCTGTCAGGACCTTCGACGTTAGGCGCCATCAGCAAGTAGCCGACGCCGCCAAGGCTGGCGATGCTGGCCAGCACAATAAATGTATCGCTCGGCCCGTGCGTCGGCCGCTGTTGCTGCACAAGCGATTCGATGTCAGCGGCGCTAAGAGGACCGATGATTCTCCACGTCCACACAAGATAGATCGCCGACGTCGCGATCCACCCCGCAGCCGGGGCGTACTGCCATCCGGCTGCGATCCCGACGATGATTGCGCCCATTATTCCGATCGGCAAGGCGACGGCTATTCGGATAGCGATGAAATGTTTGCCGCGTACGGCAGTGAAATCACCCATGCCGTCAGCTAATCACCACCACAGGCAAGATGCCGCGCAGAAAGAGCGTGTGCCGCATCGGCGATAATCAGCCGATGACAGCAGCGACCGCGCCATGACCGCATCTGTGTTGCTCGGGGCGGCCGCTGTCCTCGAACTCGGCTGCATCGTCCCGCTCGTGGTGTTGCTGGGCGTGTCGCGCCGGCAGTTGAAGGATGTGCGAGCGCAGCTGGAACGGAAGAAGAGGCTCGAGTCCGGTCGACGGCGCAGACGGCGAGGCGTTGCACCGCTGGCCATCAGGACCGCGTTCAGGACCGCTGATTCGTTGATATCGAAAGGCCTTGGCGCCACTGTCCGTAACTCGGTCGAAGATCTCGCCGGGTGGGCTCAGGTCGAGCGCCCGGATCTGGCCAGGCTGACGGCTGAGGGCGACGTCGTGGTCGCATTCTCCGACATCGAGGACTCCACCCTTCGCAACGAAACCCTCGGCGACCGTGGATGGCTCAAGATTTTGGAGCGGCACAACCGCCTCGTCCAAAAGCTCGTCGACGACCGCGGTGGCCACGTGATCAAGAATCAGGGCGACGGTTTCATGATCGCGTTCGCCAGCGCCGAACAAGCCCTGCTGTGCGGGGTCGACATCCAGCAGGCTCTCGACGACCCCGAACGCTGGGAAGGAATCCGGGTGCGCATCGGAATGCATCTGGGGCCATCGGTGCGACGCGGCGACGACTTGTTCGGGCGCAATGTCGCTCTGGCCGCACGGATTACCGGACAAGCTGACGGCGGCGAGATTCTGGTCAGCGAGTCGGTAAGGGAGGCCGTCGACGGCGTGCCTGAGATCGAGTTCGGCGAACCTCGCGAAGTCGAACTCAAGGGTTTCCAAGGAAGTCACAACCTCTACCCGGTCGACCTGGTCGAGTAGGGAACAGAAAAACCCCGACCAACGGAGGGGGGAGCCGCTGGCCGGGGCTTCACTGTGGTGCCGGCGGTCAGCCGACGGGTGCAGGGGCCGGAGCCTGTGGGTCCGTGTTGATCTGAGCTGAAGACTGCAGTACCGGTGCCGCTGGTGCGACGACACCCAGCTGGTGGCCGACGTAGTCCGCAGCCTGGACGGCCATTCCGTTCACCTTGTAGGAGCTGTGCGCGGAGCGGTCCGTGCCGCCCGGGAAGCAAACCGGGTCGCCGGCGGCGCACAGTTGCAGGGTCTTGCCGGCGTAGAGCTGTCCGATGGTGATCGGCGGCGCGTTGTGGTCGGCGAGGCCGAGGAACCAGTCATCGGGCGTTCCGAACAGGACGACGGCCGCGACGTGCGATGCGATGGCAGGCGGCATCGGCCCGGAAATGCTTGCGGGAAGGGCGAATCCGTCGGGAACTGAGCTAGCGGTGGTGTAACCGGCAACCGCGGCTCCCTGTGAGTAGCCGCCGAGCACGATCTTGGTCGACGGGCAGCTCGCCGCGATCGACTGAATCCTGTTGCTGGCGTCAGCGATTCCCTCGGTGGCACGACCGAAATCCAGGGAGGCCGGGTAATTGACCCCGTAGACGTCGACGCTCTTGCCCGGCACCCGCGCGTTGAGGGCGTCAACGAAGGCCTGGCCCGTCGCGCCGACGCCCGGTCCTTCCATCGTGCCGCGAGCGAACACGACCTCGACGTTGGCGCAGGCATCGGCATTCGCTGTGGCGACCGAACCGGCGACCTCGTTAGCGAAGACCCCGGCGACGGCGAGCGCGGCGAATATCGTGGCTTGTGCGACCCGAGTGATCAGGGTGCGCCTGCGCGCTGCCGGCGGTGTGCTCATGATGTGGTCCCCGTCCCTCGGTTCCATGTGCTGTTGCTGTGTACTGCCTGCTACAAGTGGAATGGATACCCTGCGATTCCGGACCTGCCGAGTGATCTACGACACCTCGCCCCATGCGGCACTCTGGTGAGCATGGACCTCTATGACGTCATGCGATCGACGCCCGCAGTCCGCGAATTCACCGATGACCCGCTTCCCGACGAGATCTTAGGCCGAATCCTCGACAACGCCCGCTTCGCGCCTTCAGGTGGCAATCGGCAGGGCACTCGCGTGGTGATCGTGCGCGACGCAGGCTCACGTTCGGCGCTTGCGGAGTTGGCGCTGCCGGCTGCCCGCCGGTACATGGCGCAGCGAGAGCATGGCGAGTCGCCGTGGAACCCGTTGCACCCGCCGGCCGTGGATGCGTCGACCATCGCGGCGACGCAGGTGCCCGAGCAGATGTCGGCGCCCTTTCGCGAGGCGCCCGTGGTGCTCGTGTTCTGTGTCGACCTGGAAGTCGTCGCCGCTGTGGATCAGGATCTCGATCGCGTGGCCGTAACGCCGGGGGCGTCGGTCTACCCCCTGGTGTGGAACGTGTTGCTCGCGGCCCGCAACGAAGGGTATGGCGGAGTGCTTACGACGATGGCGGTCGCCGAGGAGCCGCGCGTCAAAAGCCTTCTGGGCATTCCCGATTCATACGCGCTCGCCGCGGTGGTTCCGCTCGGCCAACCGGCCCGTCGCGTCACCAAGCTCCGGCGCCGACCCGTCGGCGAATTCGCGGTTCGCGAGCGCTTCGACGGAGCGGCGTTCAGCGCCTGAGGATCAGCGCCCGACCGCCTTCGCGGCGAAGTCGGCCGCTTGATCCGCCATGCCGTTGGTCTTGTACGCGCTGTGTGCGGCGCGACTGAACCCACCGCCGCCGCTGCAGACCGGATCTTGCGGTGCGCACAGATCGATCGTCTTGTTGGCGTACAACGGGCCGATGTTGATGGGTGGGGCACTGTGGTCCACCAAGTTGAGGAAGCCGCTCGACGGCTTGCCGAACAAGACGACAGCCGCGACGTGGCGGGCGACATTCGGTGGCAACGGCCCGGTGATGCCCGGTGGCAGGTCGGTACCGGGCGGAATGCTGGCAGCGGTCATGTAGGCCGCGATGGCAGCGCCTTGCGAGTAGCCGCCGATGATCATCCTGGTCGCAGGGCACGTGTTGACGATGTCGAGGACTTTGTTGGCCGCGTCAGCCACGCCCGCACCCGCCTGGTTGAAGTCCAGTGATGCTGGATAGGCGACCGGATAGATCACGGCGGGGCTGTTGCCCAGGCGGCCGTTGAGTGCATCGGTGAAGGCATCCCCGGTGGCACCGACACCCGGAGGCTCGAGGGTGCCGCGGGCGAAAATCACCTCGGTGTCGGGGCATCCTTCGCCGTCGGCGGCCCGACCGATCGCGGGTGTCGAGGTCAAGGCGGCGGCCAGCAGCACCCCCACACTCAGCAGTTTCAGCAGCGCGTGCGGCGCGGCGCCGCCCATCCTCAATCGCCCAATCGGCGTCAGCAACATAAGAGACACATTAGGGCTCTATCACCGCGGACGCAGCGCAGGGAGTGCCGACGTTGAAGTGAGCTGCACCTTGCTGATAAACTTAATTAGGCTAAGTAAATCTTATTGTGAGGGAGGGCTACGAGCATGACGCGTACCGAAAACGACACCTGGGACCTGGCTTCGAGCGTAGGAGCTACCGCAACCGCGGTCGCTGCGTCACGGGCGATGGCATCGCAGAATCCGGACGCGCTGCTGAACGATCCGTGGGCGGATCCGCTTGTCCGCGCGGTGGGCATCGACACTTTCGTGAAGCTGATCGACGGCGAGATCGGGAAGGCCGATGACCCGCTGCTGAATCGTCGCGCGATGAACGAGCAGATCGCCGTGCGCACTCGCTTCTTCGACGAATTCTTCGTGCGGGCGACCGAGGCAGGTATCCGGCAGGCAGTCATCCTGGCGTCGGGGTTGGACACCCGGGCGTACCGACTGCCGTGGGCGGACGGCACGGTGGTCTACGAAATCGACCAACCTCAGGTCATAGCGTTCAAGACTGGGACTTTGGCCGACCTGGGCGCCGCGCCCACCGCTCAACGGCAAACGGTCGCAATTGATCTGCGCGAAGACTGGCCGGCAGCACTGGTCGAGGCTGGATTCGATCCGCAGCAGCCGACTGCCTGGAGCGCCGAAGGTCTGCTTGTCTACTTGCCGCCGGAGGCTCAGGACCGACTTTTCGACAACGTCGCGGCGCTGTCCGCGCTGGGAAGCCGTGCGGCGACCGAGCACATGGACATGAGCGACGTGCCGTCGGATTGGGCCGAGCGGCTCACCGAGCGGTCCAGGCGGATCGGCTCCAACATCAACCTCGCCGAGTTGTTCTACACCGGTGAGCGCAACACCGCCGCCGATTACCTCGGCGCGCACGGCTGGCGGGTGGACACCCAAACCACCGCAGAGATCTACGCGGCCAACGGGTTCGAGTTGCCCGATGACGAGTTGGCGTCCTTCGGCAGTGGCTCCGGCTATTTGACGGCGACGCTGGTGTAGCGGCGCCGACGGATAGCGTGCAGTGGTGCCCGGCGAGGAATTCGTCTACGCCCAACGCACGACAGGTCCGCTGAAGCTACGCGTCATCCGGCCGACCGGTTCGGCTGAGACCCGTTCAGTACCGCAGCGTGTCGAGGTGCTCGATTTCGAGTGCTTTGAGCGCCGTAGCCGCAGCCTCGTAGCCGTGCACGACGCCCTCCAGTCGCGCGGATGAGCCCTCGAAACAGGCCCAGTCGAATACGGCTTGGCAAACGTGGTCAGCGAGGCTGCGCAAGACGCCGTCTCGGGGAGGGTTGTCGATGACTTTGATCGCAGCCGTGCACAGCGATCCCTTGTCGGCGTTCTCATTTCGCAGTGCCAGGTGAATCAGCGACACGAGGTCGCGGGCGTGAGCGCCCTCGAAATCCATCAGACTCCTTGCCTATCATCGATTCTCAGCCCTGTGCCGTCAGGTTCGCTGCGGTCGAGTCGTAAACCTAAACCAGCAACTGGTACAACCCGGGCACGTTCCGGTAACAGAGCGACATCGGAATGCGCCGTCGGCCTGACGGTCCTGCTGCTGAGCATTGGCGGCGAGTTGTAAAGGCAGCGCGACAGGTTCAGCTGCTCTACAACGGAGCATTGGCCGCGTCCAAGGTCGAGCAAACCGTCGACCCGATCCGCGCCGCGGTGTGCATGACGGCCAAGCTACAGAAGTCAGGTACAGACAGAGTGTTCTGTCTTTCCCCCTCGGCGTTTCGAAGCGTCTTGAACTCCTGCCCAACAACCGTGTGACCAGCGAGACCTTCTGACAGACTGTGCAGATGGCTGAGCATGACCCGCGCATCGACGTCTCGCTACCGGCGTCTACGGCGGTAGAAGATGTCGACGCGGCCGCAGAACTGGTCATCCAGGCTGCAGCGGACAGCAGGATCACACCGACGATGCTGGGCCAGATGCTGGTCAGCGCGAGTCGCAGCATCGAGGATGAGGACGATCTCCTGACGCTGCTGCAGCACGTCGCGGACATCGCACAAACCGCGATCAGTGGGGCCAGTAGTACGGGAGTGACCATCGATCTGGGCGGTCACGTGTACACCGCAGTCCATACCGACGACCGCACCCTGCGCGTCGACAGCGAGCAATATGACGCCGACGAGGGACCGTGCCTGGATGCCTCGCGGCGCCGCGAGATCATTTTGGTCGACGCCGACGAAGCCGTGGCCGCCTATCCACGATTCGCCGCCGCGGCCCGTGACGAGGGAATCCGCAGTTTCTTGGCCGCTCCGCTGTTCACCACGGAGCAGTCGTTGGGGTCGCTGAATCTCTATGGACGGTCGCGGTCGGCGTTCGACGACTTCGACGCCGAGATTCTGGCCATGCTGACATCGGCGGTATCGCGCGCCATCGGTGACTTCGCCCGCTTCCGGTCTGCTCGCGACGTAGCGTCGTCGATCCAGCGCGCACTGGAGACCCGTGCGCCCATCGAACAGGCCAAGGGCATGCTGATGGCCATCCACCAGGTCGCTGCCGACGAGGCCTTCAACATGCTCCGCAAGCAGAGTCAATCCACTAACGTCCCGCTCCGGACCATCGCGGCCAACCTGGTGCAGCAACTGAGCGCGAACTCGGCGGGGGAGACCAAGGAGCAACAGGCCGTCTGATGACTGACGTCGACCCCTCGGCGCCGCCCACCGGTGTCGGCTGTGTGGAGTGCGAGGCCTCAGGCGGATGGTGGGTGCACCTTCGGCGGTGCGCAGCGTGCGGTCACATCGGTTGCTGCGACGATTCGCTCTCCCGTCACGCGACTCAGCACTGGCTCAAGACCAAGCATCCGATCATCCGGTCGTTCGAACCGGGCGAGGACTGGTTCTGGGATTACAACACCGGTGACTACTACGAAGGTCCCGAACTTGCCCCGCCCACATGCCATCCCGAGGATCAGACCGTGCCCGGCCCTCGCAGTCGAGTCCCGGACAACTGGGCCGATCTGTTGAGTCGCCAAGGCGGCTGACCCCGCGAAAGTCAGTCACCGGCAACGATTTTGGCGATCTGATCGGTGACCGCCGCGCGGATGTCGGCGTCATCGAGGTCCTGCAATCCGAATGCGACCCGCAGGGTCGGGCCGAGGAGGCCCCATCCGATCTGCAGAGCCATGCCGTGGGCGGCCAGTAGTCGCGCCCTCCGCTCGTCGCTGTGGCCGGCCCGCACCACGTCCAGGAACGCTTCCATGCCGGGAAAGCGCTGCTGGAGTTCTTCGACGGGAAAGCCATCGAGTGTCGAGCGCACCATGACGCGCGCCTGGAGCTCGCTTGCGGCCTCCATTTGCGCGAGCGGGGCACCGGACTCGCGAAGCTCCGCCGCCGTGTCAGCCAGGTGTTGCAGCGTCGCGGCCAGGAGTTGGTGCTTGCTACCGAGGTGACGATGCAACAAACCGTGGTTCACGCCGGCTCGTGCGGCGACCTCGCGGATCGACGTCGCGGCCGGGCCCTTCTCCGCGAACAACTCGCTGGCCGCTTCGAGGACAGCGGCAATGACCTCGTCTTTCCCCATTGGCTTCGCCGTGGTCGTAACCGTTGCTTCTGCTGTAGCCATCTGTGTACAGTAGCGGATATCCGCGGTGTAGTCAGGTGCCTACACCCGAGATACGTCGATAGGGAGCAGCAGTGAGTAGCGATTTCCGGGTTGTGAAGCTGGGCGAGAACATCGGTGCACGCATCGATGGGGTGCGACTCGGTGAGCTCGACACCGAGACGGCCGCCGCGATCAACACCGCACTGACCACCCACAAGGTCGTTTTCATCCGCGGGCAGCAGCACCTCGACGACGACTCGCACTACGCCGTCGCCGAAAGCCTCGGTGTCCCTACGACCCCACATCCGACGCTGAAGTTCGAAGGCAGCAAGGTCATGCGCCTGGAGTCCATCGGCGGCGGTGGGGCCAACCAGTGGCACACCGACGTGACGTTCGTCGATCGTCCGCCGAAAGCCTCAATCCTGCGCGCGGTGGAGCTGCCGGCCTACGGCGGAACCACGACCTGGGCGTCCACGGTGGCCGCGTACAACCAGCTGCCGCAGCCCCTCCAGCAGCTCGCCGACGGCCTGTGGGCGATGCACAACAACGCCTTCGACTACGGCCAGGCCGATCCCGCCAAGCTTGCCGCACTGGAAGCGGACCCCGAAGCGTTGTTGAAGTACGCCAACCAGTTTCACTCCACTCACTACGAGACGCATCACCCCGTCGTGCGGGTGCATCCCGAAACCGGCGAGCGGTCACTGTTGCTCGGGAACTTCGTCAAGGCCATTCTGGGGGTCAACGGCGCGGAGTCGCGGGCGTTGTTTCAGATCTTCCAGGACCGGATTACCTGGCTGGAGAACACGATTCGGTGGAACTGGGAACTCGGCGACGTCGCGATCTGGGACAACCGCGCAACTCAGCACTACGCGGTGTCGGACTACGGCACTCAGCACCGCGTTATGCACCGGATCACCCTCGCCGGCGATATTCCGGTGAGTGTGAACGGTGAGCGCAGCCGCATCGTGTCCGGCGACGCCAGTGACTACTCGATTGTGGACACGCCCACACCGGTGGTGGCTTAGGTCAGCGCCGGCGCCGTTTGACCCGCGCTTCGGTTTGCGCCAACGGGACGACGTGCCCTTGAGCGCACTGCACCTGCGACACGATGGACGCGCCGCACCCGTCGCCGTGTATCAGGTCCAGGCGCTTGGAGTCACCCTGCATGAGCAGCCCGAATTCGATCAGGCTGACCATGACGGGAAAGAGTTCTCGGCCACGCCCGGTCAGGACGTACTCGTAGCGAGTGCGTTGCCCAGGAGTTTTATACGGCTGTTTGGTCAGAATGCCGGCTTCGACGAGTTGCTTGAGCCGGATCGCCGCCATCTGCTCGGTGATGTCAGCCAGGCGGGCCAGGTCTTCGAAGCGTCGAGCGCCGTAGAAGATCTCGCGAAGGAGCAGCCATGCGGAGTTGGTTCCGATGTCTTGTAGTGCCCGCTCGATCGGGCACCACTCGTGCGTGATCGAACGATCGCCGCTCGCTGTGCGCCCGTGGAGCGTCATGACATCCGATGTCGCAGTCATGCGGGTCAGACTAACCCCGCTAACTAAATATGGGCTGAGTTAGCTGATTCGGAAACTTCTGTTAACGTCTGCCGGAATACTAGGTCAAACACAGTTGAGTCAACTCCGCGAAGTTGATATCATCCGCGGAGATATCGCATTGCATGGGTGCTGTCTAAAGAACTGAAATCCCTTCAGCTGTAACGAAATAAACGGAACATGCGGGTAGTTGAAAGCTGCCATGAGCTCACACACGGCACGTACCGACTACGCGTCGATCTCCGATCCGGAGATTCTCGACTTCCTCACCACTACGTACAGCACCGGTCAACTCGGCTACACGCGTAAAGATGGCCGCCCGGTGATCTCGCCGGCCCGACCTTCCCCACCCGGCGCCGGATCCACCGTCGTGACCCTGACAACACCTGCGATATGACTTATCCGGCGATAACCCTCGACGTACGCGATGTCGAAGTCGACTTCCTCAGGAGGCCATGATGGGACTGCTTGACCACAAGACCGCTGTCGTCACCGGCGCGAACTCCGGTATCGGCCTGGCGACCGCTGAGCGTTTCATCGCCGAAGGAGTAGACCGGGTGTTCATCACCGGCCGGCGACAGGCTGAACTCGACACCGCTGCAGCACAATTAGGTTCTCGGGCGGTCGCTGTGCAAGGCGACGTCGGAATACCGGGCGATGTCGACCGCCTCTACACCGAGGTCGCCGCGGCAGGTAGGGGTGTGGACACCGTCGTGGCCAACGCCGGTTCGACCAGAGTCGCGCGGCTGGGCGAGATCACCGACGACGACCTCGACGCGCTGCTGACCACCAACATCAAGGGCGTGGTGTACACCGTGCAGAAGGCGCTACCGCTGCTCAATGACGGCGCCTCGATCATTCTGATCGGATCTAGCACCGCCGATCGCGGCCGTCCGGGGTTGAGCATCTACGCCGCAACGAAAGCCGCCGTGCGGTCACTCGCGCGGGGCTGGGCCAACGAACTGGCCGGTCGCAATATCCGGGTCAACGTTGTCGTCGCCGGATCCACCGCCACCCCGGGAAGCGACAACCTGGCCGCTCAGACCAATCCCAACGCCTCAGTCGAGGAGTTCCGCGCGGCCCGCGTCACGACCATACCGTTGGCACGCTTTGCCGAACCCGTCGAAATCGCCAACGCCGCAGTGTTTTTGGCCAGCGACTTGTCCAGCTTCAGCACCGGGTCCACCATCGACGCCGACGGCGGATTCAATCAGGTCTGATCGACTAGCTCTTGGCCAGGGTGAACTGACCCACCTCGGAGATGTTGCGCTGGAAGAAGTCGGAGCAGCCAACCAGGTAGCGCATGTAGCGGTCGTAGACCTCGGTCGAGGTGACCGCGATGGCTTCGTCGCGAGCGGCTTCCAGCTTCTCCGCCCAAGTGTCGAGAGTGCGGACGTAGTGCGGGGTGATCTTCTGTATTTCTTCGACCGAAAACCCGGCATTGCTTGAGTACTCGACGACATCCTGGTCGGACGGTACTGCGCCGCCGGGAAAGATCTCCGCCGCAATGAACCTCATGAACCGGAGGTCGCTCATGGTGATCGGAATGCCCATCTCCGGCCAGCGCTTCAGCGGGTGACCCATGATCGTCTGCAGAACCATCCTGCCATCGCTCGGCATGATGCGGTAGCAGGTATCGAAGAACGCCTTGTAGCGCGACTTGGGGAACGCCTCGAACGCCTCGATGCTGACAATGCGGTCGACCGGCTCGTCGAACTCCTCCCAGCCGAGCAGGCGCACCTGACGGGAGCGCTTGGTGTCGAGCTGGTCGAGTATCTGTTGACCCAGAGCGCGTTGGTTCTTACTCAGGGTCAGCCCGACGACGTTCACGTCGTACTTTTCGATCGCGCGCTTCATGATCGACGCCCAGCCGCAGCCGACGTCGAGCAGCGTCATACCGGGCTCCAAGCCCAGCTTGCCGAGCGCGAGGTCGATCTTGGCGATCTGGGCTTCCTCGAGCGTCATGTCATCGCGTTCGTAATACGCGGAGCTGTAGGTACGCGTCGGATCCTGGAACAGCCCGAAGAACTCATTGGAGAGGTCGTAGTGCGCCTGGACGTCCTCGTAAGCCGGCCGCATTTGCGTCGAGTCGCCCAGCCCGTTGTCCGTCATGAAGCATTGACCTTTCGGGTCGTCGATCCGTTCGTGTCCCTCAGAGTGGAACTGTTGTACACGAACTTTATAACGGAGTTTCACAAAATCAGCTAAGCGGGCGCCTTTTCGCAGGTGTATTGGCAGACGTCGGTGTAGCCCTCGCGGAAAAGGTCAGCGCAACCGGTCAGGTAGTGCAGGAAGCGCTCGTAGATCTCTTCGGACGTGATAGCGATAGCCTCGTCCTTCTTGGACTCCAGGTTGGCAGCCCACGTGTCGAGGGTACGGGCGTAGTGCGGACGCAGCGCTTGTTTGCGGGTCACCGTGTACCCCGCCTTCACCGCGTGCTCCTCGACTTGCGCGCCCAGCGGTAGACGACCGCCGGGGTAGATCTCGTCCATGATGAACTTGATGAAACGCACGCGGGACATCGTCAGCGGCAGTTTTCGCGCTTTGATCTCTTCGTCGCTCGGGATGATGATCGTGTGCAGCATCATCACGCCGTCGTCGGGCATCAAGTTGAACGTCTTCTTGAAGTAGTCGTCGTACTTGTTGAAGCCGAAGTGCTCGAACGCGCCGATTGACACCACGCGGTCGACCGGCTCGTCGAAGTCCTCCCAGGGCTGCAGGCGCACTTCCATGCTGCGCTTGGTGTCGATGTTCGGGAACCGGTTGTCCTCAATGTGCTGCTTCTGGTTCTCCGACAGCGTCAAGCCAATGACGTTGACGTCGTACTTCTCCACCGCGCGCTGGATGGTGGAGCCCCAGCCGCAACCGATGTCCAGCAGCGTCATGCCGGGCTTCAGCCCCAACTTGCCCAGCGACAGATCAACCTTGGCCGCCTGCGCTTGCTCGAGCGTGTAGTCGTCTTTCTCGAAGTACGCGCAGCTGTAGGTCTGAGACGGGTCCTGCCACAGCCGGAAGAAATCGTTGGAGATGTCGTAGTGGAACTGGACTTCCTTCTTGTCCGACCCACGAGTTTGGGCCGCGGACTTCGACAACCACTTGGACTCGGCACGAGGTGCTGAGCTGGGCGTTGTGCCGGAGGTATTTGTCACTATTTTTCCTAACGATGTCTTCGAGTCGGGGACCAGCCTAATGGGTGCATCGGAATGTGGCTGCGGCCATCCGGTGATTCGGTGCCCTGCGCGTCGCGGTTGAGGCGGTTACACCGGTATCTGGCCGGATACCCGCCAGCGAGCACGGGTAAGCCGACATTCATTGACACTCGTCATTGACGACCGTCAGTGAAGGTCGTACGGTTCGTCCATGGCGACCAGGCAGGCTGTTCACGAGCGTGATGCCCCGGCCGGCGGAGGGCGAGAGGCGCAACGACTCCAGACCCGCGCGCGCCTGTTCGATGCTGCACTGACCGAGATTGGCCGGTCTGGATTAGCCGGCGCTGACGTCAGCGCCATTGCGAGTGCCGCGGGGGTCGCGCGGGGAACGTTTTATTTCCACTTCCCGACCAAAGAGCACGTGCTGGTCGAACTGGAGCGAAACGAGGAAGTCAAGATCGTCGAGGAACTCGGCGGCCTGGAGACCAACGCCAATGATTTGGTGGCGATGCTTTCCACCCTTGTGCAGCGCGTGACCGCCGCTGAACGCCGCTTGGGTGCAAGGGTTTTCCGAGAAATGCTGGCACTGCATTTCTCGTCGGCTCGACCAGTCGAGTCTGAGTTGGCTCGGCACCCGGTGGCCGAGTTCCTGATTGGCGTGCTCACCGAAGCACAACAGGCGGGCCGGGTCGTGCCGGACGCAGATCCAGCAGAGCTCGCCGTGTTTCTTCTGACCGGACTATTCGCGTTGCTCGCGATCGGTGCGCACGATTCCGCTACGCCGGACGCCCTCTTGAGCCGATACATCACCACATTTGTCAAAGGATTGGAGAAGCGATGAGCACCAACACAATTGAAGGTTATCGGGAGTTTCTGCAGGAGCGTGACGGAGAGGCGGACCTGCTCAACCGCCGCTTGGCGAATCGTGAACAGTTTTTTGAGGGCATTGTCTCCGATCCGGTCCGGTCGAAAAGCCCGGCCGACCGGGCGGCCTTCACACGGAATCTTCATCGACGGCAGCCTGAGCCGGGCTTGGACGGCAAGATGCTGTTCTTGTTGGCCACTGCCAAGTTGAATCAGGCGGAGCGGTTCGGGGTCGGGCTTGGGGAAGCTTATGGGAAAAACAGCGATGACGATGTGCCGCCCGAGCGGGTGTATCTCGAACTCGAGGAGCACTACCACACTCGTTTGCTCGCATACGTGTTGGACATGTTCGACCTGACATTCCAGGTGGTGCCGCCGCCATTGGTGATGCGCCAATTCGTCAAGCTGGCGGTGTTCATTCCGAAGCGGCTCGGTTTCGCATTCGTTGGGGCGTCAGAGATGGCGGGCTGCGTGATGTTCGACGAGCTCCGCCGGGTCGGGATTGAATTGTTCGCCGATGAGCCCGAAGTCTCCGAACGGATCGAACTGCTCTACAGCGAAATCCTCACCGATGAGATTGGTCACGTGGGCTACTGCGCATCGTGCTGCACAGCGGCAGAGCGGGCAGTCATGCGTCGGATATACCCCGTGATTGCACGACTTTTCGCGCGCCAGACCGCTGAAATCAGCATGCTCATCGGCTCGAAGAGATTGAACGCCCGATTCAGCCGGCCCTTCGATATCGACGACCTCACCAGTGGGCTCAAGAACGAGACGTATCTCGTCACGCACCCGTAATAGCTACTGCGCGAGCAGATTCACCACACCGGCGAAGACGGCAGGCATCGCCGCCGCGGCAGGCACGATGCGCGACCGGGCCGGTCCGTAGGCGCTTGCTTGAAGCAACGCCGCGGTCAGCATCCGATAGCGCCGAGTCAACTGGCGCCATCGCCGGTCGTACTCTTCCGGGCGCCCGGCGAGTACACAGTCCACCGCCGACTCGGCTGCGCCGAAGGCCAGGCCAAGACCCTCGCCGGTGAGCGCATCGACGTAACCGGCCGCGTCGCCGACAAGCAACACCCGGCCGGCCGTGCGACTCGACACCTTCTGTCGTAACGGTCCCGCGGCACGGTCGGGCTCATGCGCGCTGCCGTCGATGCGATCCCGAAGAGTCGGGAATTCCGCTAAGTGGCAGTCGAATCCGCCCTTATGCGAGGTGAGCATCGCGATGCCGACACAGTCGTTGGCGATCGGTGTCACGTACGCCTCGGCGCCCGGCGCCCAGTGCACCTCGACGTAGTCCGACCACGGCTCGATTTGCACATGTCGGCGGATCCCCCATCGGCGGGCCCCGGGACTCGGTTGTTCCAACCCCAGAGATCGACGGATAGGGGAGTGCAGTCCGTCGGCCGCGGCGAGGTAGCGCGCTTGCCAGCGTCCGGCGCGCACGCTGTCGGAGTCCTGACTTATCTCGCGCACTTCGTCTTGGCAGATCTGGACGCCGGCCTCGACGGCGGCGTCGATCAGCGCGCCGTGCAGGACTGTCCGTCGCACGCCGCGCCCGGTGCCTCGCTTGAATTTCGCGTCGACCTGCCGCGAGCCGTCCCGATAGCTGATTCCCCGGATCGCCTTGCCGTGCGGGTGCACCGCAAGGCGCTCCAGATGACGCAGGGTATGCGGCATCAGCCCCTCGCCGCACGCCTTATCGATCACGCCCTTGCGCCGTTCGGCGACAACGACTTCCAATCCGGCGCGGGCGCCATGGATCGCCGTGGCCAGACCGGCCGGGCCTCCGCCGACGACGAGAAGATCGATCATGTCAGGCCCGCCAGCGCCGCATTCTCGACTTTCACCCGTGTGCTCAGCAGCCACACGTTGAGTGCCGAGAACACGAACGCGGTGATCCACGCGGTGTGCACCAGTGGCAACGCCACACCTTCGGCGATGACCGCGACGTAGTTGGGATGGGGTAGCAAGCGGTACGGGCCACCGGTGACGCGAGTGGCGCCCGGGATCACGATCACGCGGGTGTTCCACTGGTAGCCCAGTGTGGTGATGCACCACCAACGCAGCGCCTGCGCCGCCACCACGATGGCGAACATCGGCCAGCCCAGCGCAGGAATAAAGCTGCGATGCAACATGATTGGCTCGGCCAGGCATCCGACCAACAGGGCGGAGTGCAACGCGACCATCGCAGGATAGTGCCCGGAGCCGAACTCCACCCCACCGCGCGACTTGCTCACGACACGGTGACGCTCGGCGACACGTACTTCGAACAGTCGCTCGACCGCGACCGTACCGATCAACAGCGCATACCAGATCATGGCCGTCTCACTGCCAGCGCAGCATGACGAGTTCGGAGCAGAAGCCGGGACCCATCGCGAGCATGATGCCCGGGCTGCCGCTCGGCGGCTGCTTGGCGATCGTGTCGCGCAAGACGTGCAGCACCGATGAGGACGACAGGTTGCCGACCTCGCTCAACGAGCGCCAGGTCAATTCCAGTGCGTCGTCAGGCAATCCGAGTGACGACAGGATGGTCTCGATGACCTTGGGGCCGCCCGGATGGCTGACCCAGGCACCGACATCCTCGATGTCCAGACCGTATCCGGCCAACAACCCGCCGACGTCGTCGGACAGATACCGCTCGACGACACTCGCGACGTCCGGCGACAGGATGAGCCCGAAGCCGGTCGAGCCGATTTTCCATCCCATGGTGTCCTGCGAGTCGGGGTACAGGTGGCTGCGTGAGCCGAGCACCTCCGGACCGCGCGCGCCGATCTTCTCGGCGCGCCGTTCGCCGACTGCGACGACCGCCGCGGCGCCGTCGCCGAACAGAGCGGTGCCAACCAGCGACGCCAACGATGGACCCTGCGCCGGGAAGGTGAGCGAGCACAGCTCAACCGAGAGCAGCACCGCGACGTCGTCGGGCGCACCGCGCAGGTAGTCGTTGAGCCGTCCCACGCCGGCGGCACCGGCGACGCAGCCCAAGCCGAACATCGGCACCCGCCGCACGTCGGGGCGAAGCCCCATCCGCAACGCGATGCGGGCTTCCACCGAGGGCACCGCAAGGCCGGTGACCGTTGTCGACATGACGACGTCCACGTCCTCCGGTCGCAGGCCAGCCTCGTCGAGCGCGGCGGACAGCGCCGCGCAGCCCATCTCCACTGCGTTCTCGATCCAGATGGCGTTCGCATCACCGAAGTCGGTCAGCGATGCGTATTGCTCGAGCGGCAGTACCAGATAGCGACTGTCGACTTTGGAGCTCGCGTGGAACTGACGCAGCGCATCCGCGTGATTCTTGAAGGCCGGCAGCGCGGCCAAAGTCTCGGTGATTTCGTGCTGAGCGTAGCGATGCTCTGGCAGTGCGCCTTGCACACCCGCAATGACGCTGCCGGCTTTGTGGGCCCGAAAATCTTTGCCGCTCATGTGACTTGCCTTTCGTGGACGACGTGGCTTGCCGGCGCCATTGCCGCTACTGCTTAAATCGGTGACTGCCCGCGGGGGTCGATGCTGTGCAACACCCCTCAATTGCCAACACGTTCCCGGTCACGGATCAGTTCACCTGCTCGCAGAACTCAACACTCGATGACTTTTGTCAACAGTTGGTGACTTGAACATACGCGGGGTGGGTTGCGAAGTCAACGGTCGATGACATATATCGTTGGGTAACGATGACAAGGAGGCCGCGTAACGCGGCGCAGACCAGGGCGGACATCCTGGAAGCTGCCAGGCGCCGGTTCGCGGCAGAAGGCTATGACCGCACCACGCTGCGCGCGATCGCCACGGACGTGGGAATCAATGCGGCGCTGGTCATCCGGTATTTCGGCAGCAAGCAGGACCTGTTCGCGACCGCTACCGAGTTCACCATCGAATTGCCGGATCTGACGGACGCGGCGCCGGATGAGATCGCGGACATGCTGTTGCCGAGGTACTTCGCCGTGTGGGAAGAAGACCACTCGTTCATGGCGCTGCTGCAGGTTGCGATGACGAGCAGGGTTGCTGCCGACACCTTGAACGAGACACTGGCGACGCATGTCGCGCCCACGCTGAAGGCCGCCACTCCTGATAACGATCAGCAACGGATCGCCTTGACCGACGCATTTGTCATCGGGCTGGCCGCTACCCGGTCGGTGTTGGGCAACCTTCCGGCAGCCGAGTTGAGTCGCGAAGAGCTTCGGCAGTGGGCGGCGCCGGTGTTTCGGCAACTACTTGTCGGGCCGGCGCCGTCGTGACGGTTACCCGGCCTCGCAACGCCGCGCAGACCCGTGCCGACATTCTGACCGCGGCGCGCCGTCGCTTCGGAGCCGAGGGATACGAGCGGACGACCCTGCGGGCGGTCGCCGCCGACGTCGGCGTGGACGCGGCTCTGGTCATCCGGTACTTCGGCAGCAAGCAGAACTTGTTCGCGGCGGCAGCGGACTTCGAGATCGACCTCCCGGATCTGTCGACCGTCGATCCCGACGATGTCGCCGGCATACTGCTGCCGCGTTTCTTCGCGGTGTGGGAAGAGGATGAGACGTTCCTGGCCTTGCTGCGTGCCGCCATGACCAGCCCGCTGGCGGCCGACACGCTCCGGCGGGTGTTTTCAGAGCAGGTCGCGCCCAAGCTGATCAAGGCAACCCCGGACCATCCCGTGCAGCGGATCGGGTTGATGGGTGCGTTCGTCATCGGCCTGGCGATCACCCGGTACGTCCTGGTGAACCCGCCGATCGCCAGCCTCAGCCGCGAGGAGCTCAGCCGTTGGGCCGCCCCGGTGATCAAGCAATTGCTGGTCGGACCGACGCCGCCGCAAGCTCAGTAAGCCGCCGAGAAACGAGACTGTTAGTCTCGGAGATATTCGGTCTGTGAAACCCGCAGCTTGATCGATCGCCGGAGGGGGTGGCGCGTGGTCAACGCGTTGACTCACCCAGACCAAGGCAGCGACTTCGCGCTGGCCGGCTTGTCGCAGCGGGCCCGGCTCTGGTTGCTCACGGTCGCGTGCTTCGGCGTGCTGTTGGTGATCGCCTCAATGGTCGCGCTGAACACCGCGCTTCCCGACATCGCGACGGCCACGTCGGCCACCCAGACCCAACTCACCTGGATAGTCGACAGCTACACGTTGGTCCTCGCCTGCTTGCTGTTACCAGCCGGCGCACTGGGCGACCGCTACGGTCGGCGCGGCGCGATGCTGGTCGGTCTGGCCATATTCACCGCGGCATCGCTGGTCCCGGCCGTTCTCTCCAATCCCTTGGTCGTCATCGTTTCCCGCGGGGCGGCCGGAGCGGGCGCGGCGCTGATCATGCCCGCCACGCTCTCCTTGATCACCGCCGCTCACCCAAAAGATCAGCGGAACAAGGCAGTTGGCATCTGGGCCGGTGTCGCCGGATCGGGTGCCGTCATCGGGATGCTCGGATCCGGTGGCCTGCTGGCTTTCTGGTCGTGGCATTCCATCTTCTGGGCATTCACGGGCGCGGCGCTGGCGATCTTCATCCTCACCTTGACCATCGCGAGTTCGCGAGATGCCGACGCGAAGCCGCTGGACTGGCGTGGCGCCCTGGTCATCGGCGGCGCCGTGGCGACGCTCGTCTTCGGCATCCTCGAGGCGCCGGCGCGCGGGTGGACGCACCCGCTGGTGGTGACCAACATCGCCGTCGGCCTGCTGCTGAGCCTGGCTTTCGGCTTCGTCGAGATCCGGCAGCGTTATCCGCTCTTGGATGTGCGGCTGTTCTCGGTTCCCGCATTCGCCACCGGCGCTGCCACCATCACGGTGTTCTTCTTGTCGATGTTCGGCTTCATGTTCCTGCTCATGCAGTACATGCAGATGATCCTCGGGTACAGCCCCAACAAGACGGCGCTTGCGCTCAGCCCCATCATGGGCCCGATGCTGATCCTGTCCGTGCTGTCGTTCTGGTATCTGCCCCGACTCGGCCTGCGCGCGGTCGTGTTCAGCGGACTCTTGCTGATCGCGTCCGGGTCATTCTGTCTGCTCGGCATCACAGTGGGTTCGCCGTACTGGCGGGCGGCCTGGCCGATGCTGGTGATGAGCGTCGGGATCGGATTGTGCACCGCCCCGACGACGTCGGTCATCATGACAACCGCTCCCGACGACAAGCAGGGGGTGGCGTCGGCGGTCAACGATGCCAGCCGGGAGATCGGTGCCGCACTTGGTATTGCGCTCGCCGGGTCGATGTTGGCCGCACAGTACGCTAAGACGTTGTCTCCCAATCTGATCGGATTCCCGAAATCGGTGGGTGACGCGGCGTCGACGTCGCTGGGCCAGGCGCTGGAGGTCGCGCGACGACTGGGACCGGCGGGTGCCCGACTGTCAGAGGACAGCAAGACGGCGTTCATCGATGCCATGCATTCGTCACTGCTGGTGCTCGGGATCCTGATCGCCGTCAGCGCCGTCCTGATCGGGTTGTGGGCACCGGGGCGTGACGACCGGCAGTTACGGCCGGTGCGTTATCTCCTGGCGCGGCGCCGGTCTAAGTAGGCGGCGCCGTCAGGCGGTCATACCGCGGATCGGTGTGGTCTCGGCTCGGCCGCCAGTACAGGGCGAGGTCGTCGCCGGGAATGGTGACGTCGGGGACCACCCGCCGGTAGGCGAGTTTCCACGCACCAGCGAGTCGCCGGAAGTAGTCGATATAGCGACCGTATCCGACCTCGACTCGCCCGCCGATCAGCGCGTGCATGACGAAAAGGGTTTTGCCCCAGGCATCGTCGCCGCGGACATCAAAGACCGATCGGCCCAGCAGGTGATGCATGGTCAGCTGCTGGGCGCGGCCTGCCGGCGCGCAGATCATCTCGGCGAATTTGCTTCCTGATCCTTTGAAGCCGCCGTGATCGTCGTATGACTGCGGCGCGTAACAGTCGATGATCGCTTGCTTGTTAGCACGGTCGACCCCGGCGGACAGGGCGGCGACGAGTGCGGTCAACGAGCTCTTGTCGACCCAGCGGCGGATGTCCTCTGCGTCGGTCACGATGCCGCGGTGAATTCGAGGTGCAGTTCCTGAAGGCCGCGGATGATGTAGAGCGGCACGTAGTCGAATCGCCGATCGTGGGCCGGGCCGTGATGATCTTCGTCAATTCTGATGTCCCGCAGCCGGTCCAGCATCCGTTCGGTGGTGACACGCCCTTCGATGCGGGCCAGTGGGCCGCCGGGGTAGCTGTGCACCCCGCGGGCAAAGGCGACGTTCTGGCGAGCGTTCGGACGGTCGATCCGCAGGTCCGCCGGGCAGTCGAAGTGTGAGGGGTCGCGATTGGCTGCGCCGGGAAGCAACATCATGGTGGTGCCCGCCGGAATGTCTACACCGCCGAGTTTGGTTGCGACTTGGGCCAATCGGAAGTCACTCTTGATCGGACTCTCCAGCCGCAGCATCTCTTCGATGAAGTTCGGTATGCGATCGCGGTTGGCGCGCAACGACTCCTGAAGGTCGATGTCCTCGGCGCGCACCCGCAGCGCACTCGACAGCAGACGTGCGGTGGTCTCGTGACCGGCGATGAACAGGAAAGTCGCGATGTGCACCACATCGCTGACCTCAGGCAGCGTCCCGTCCGGAAACCGCTGAGTGGGTCGAAGGGTTGGCGGGCAGTGCCAACCTGCACTCCTACGTCGCCGCGAAGTTCGGATTGCGAGGGATCACCAAGTCGGCTGCGGTGGAGTTGGCGCGCTACAACATTCGAGTGAACTCGATCCACCCCGGCCTGGTGCACACGCCGTTGAGCGAAGGTGTGACGAAGGAATTCATGGCGCCGATCCCGATGCGTCGTGGTGCGTCGCCGGCCGAGATCGCGAACTTCGTCGTGTTTCTGATCAGCGATGAGTCGTCGTACGCGACAGCTTCGGAATTCGTCGTCGATGGCGGGTTGATGGGCTACGTCCCGACCAAGATCTAGCCGTATCCGCTGGTAGGCGTGGTTCGAACCGGCTATTGCAATCATGCTGATTTACACAGCTGTCTTTCAGGAGCGCCGTCGATACGCTCCACATCTCGCGGCTGGTGAGAACAACCAGCGCAGAAAGCAGTCCATCGCCGGTGACCGGCAATTCCCATGATTCCGACACCAGGAGGCGGCAATGACGGAGCCCGCGCAGCCGGAAAAGCGCCGCGGCACACTGCCGTTCTCGGTATCGCGACTCAACATCCTCGGTATCGTCGCGATCGTCCTCGCCGCCGGTCTGATCGGCGTCCACAATCTGCATCACGACAACTCGCCGAACCAGATCCTCAACGTCTCCTATGACCCGACCCGCGAGCTGTACGCGGCAATCGACAAGACCTTCGTCGACCAGTACCGGCGGCAGACCGGCGTCACGGTGGAAGTCAAGCAGTCACATGGTGGTTCGGGACGGCAGGCTACGGAAGTCATCAAGGGCCATGAGAAGGCCGACGTCGTGTCGCTGGCATTGCCGAGTGATGTTGACGCACTAAGGAAGCGCGGACTCATCCCATCCGACTGGCAGAAGCGTCTGCCGAACCACTCCGTCCCCTACACGTCGACGATCGTGTTCGTCGTCCACAAGGACAATCCATTGGGTATTCACGACTGGCCGGATCTCGTCAAAGACGGCGTCGAGATCGTGTCACCCAATCCCCGCACCTCGGGCAATGGAAAGTTGAGTGTTCTCGCGGCCTGGGGTTCGGTGACGACGCGCGGCGGTAGCGACCAGGAGGCCACTGACTACGTCAGAGCGCTGCTGAGCCACGTGAAGGTCGCCGACACCGGATCGCGCGGCGCCGCGATTTCCTACTCGGTGGAAAAGATCGGCGACGTACACCTGACGTGGGAGAACGAAGCCCTCCGCGAAGTGGCGGAGAACAAGGACGAATTCCAGATCATCTATCCGCCCGTCAGTATTCTCGCCGAGCCGGCCGTCGCCTGGGTCGATGCGAACCTCAAGGACAAGAGAATCGCGACCTACGCCAAGTCTTATCTGGAATATCTCTACACCGATGCCGCACAGGAAACCGCCGCCCAGTTTGGCTACCGTCCGGTCAAGCCGGAAATCCTTGCCAAGCACGCGGATCGGCTACCGCCCATCAACCTGTTCCCGATCACTGCGGTCGCCAAGAGTTGGTACGACGCGCAGGAGAAGTTCTTCGGCACCAACGGCATCTACGACGTGGTCTCCTCCGCCCCGGCCAGGGTCGCGTCTGCACATTTCGGCGAAAGGTGAAGACGCCATGAGCATTGTGGACAATCTGAAAAGCCTGAACTACGACGGGGATAAAGCGCGCCGAGACCTCATCGCCGGGCTCACTGTCGCTGCGGTGTCGTTGCCACAGGGCATCACCTACGCGTTGGTGGCCGGCGTCGACCCGAAATTCGGCGTCTACTCGGCGATCGTGGTGACCTTCGTCGCGTCGATTTTCGGCTCGTCGTCGCATCTGGTCAACGGCCCGACGAGTGCCATATCGCTGCTGGTGTTCAGCTCGTTGGCGTTCCTGGACCCGGAAAACCGGACGGTCCTGTTCGAAGCCTTGTTCCTACTCGGTGTCCTGGTCGGCGCATTCCAGATTCTGATCGCGGTGTTCAGGCTCGGTGATTTGACTCGATACATCTCCGAGTCGGTCATCCTGGGCTTTCTGCTGGCGGCGGCGATTCTGATCGCGGTGGGGCAGCTCGGCAACGCGCTCGGGGTGAAGGATCAGGGCAACGGGCACCAGTCGGTGCTGAAACGTACCTACCTCACGCTGTTCCACGGCGAGGCGTTCAACTACCGTGCGCTGATCATCAGCGTCGCGACGGTCGTGTTGGCCATTGTCTTGCGGCGGTTGGTGAAACGGTTCGGGTTGCCGCAACTGGACCTGCTGGCGGTGCTGGTCATTGCCGCCCTGATCGCGTACTTCGCGGGTTGGTCGAGTGAAGATCACACCGGTAAAACCGCGGTGACTCTGACCGCGAAAATTCCGCAGAGTCTGCCCATTCCACACATTCCGTCCGTACAGCTTGGTGAGATCGGCCAGCTGTCGTCGGGTGCTCTGGCCATCGCGTTCATCGGCCTGCTCGAGGCGCTGTCGATCGCGAAAGCCATTGCCTACCAGAGCGGGCAGAAGATCGACTACAACCGGCAGATCCTCGCGGAAGGCTTGGCAAACCTCGCCGGCGGCTTCTTCCAGGCCGTGCCGGGCTCGGGTTCTGTGACCCGCTCGCCGATCAACTACCAGGCCGGCGCGGCGACCCGGTTCTCCGGTGTCGTCGCATCGGCCGGTGTCGCGATCGCTGTGCTGCTGTTCGCGCCGCTGTTCCACTACATGCCACGTGCCGCGCTGGCCGGTCTGCTGCTGATCACCGCCGCACGACTGATTGACATCAAGCGGTTGGGCTACGCGATCAAGGCGTCCCGCTACGACGCGGGGCTGGTCATCATCACCGCGCTCGTCGGCGTGCTGGTCGATCTGGACACCGCGGTGTTGCTCGGCGTCGCGCTGTCGATCCTGCTGTTCGTGCCGCGGGCGGCCAAACTCAAGGCGCGGGAACTTGTGGTCGCGCCCGAGCGGGTGGTCCGCGAGCGGGTGCCGGGCGACCCGTCCGATCCCTCGACGCTGATCTATGACTTCGAGGGCGAGTTGTTCTTCGGCGCCGCACCCGAACTGGAGAACTACCTCGACGCGCTGGGTGAACGCATCAAGCGGGACAACATCAAATACCTCGTGCTGCGGGTCAAGCGGGTGCGTCACCCGGACGCGGTCGTCATCCAGCGCATCGAGAAATTCGTCCGAGAGGAAACCGACAGCGGCGTGACCGTCCTGCTCGCGGGCGTGCAGACCGACCTCTGGACACTGTTGACGAACGTCGGATTCGACAAGTGGTTCCCGGCGGAGCGGGTCTTCCCCGAAGAGGAGAAGGAATTCTCCGCGACGCTGAAGGCAGTCCGCTATGCCCACGCCCTGCGTGGATTCGACGAAGCCGGTGACCCGGTCCCAGCGGTTGGCGTCGGCTCCAATGGAGATGCCAAGCACTATTACTATTTGGTCTAGACCAACCAGCCTGAACCCTGCGTGATCCGCAGATATATTCTCGCCCAATGGCATTGGAATCTGCGCACGACGGCGACCGTAGGTATGTGATTGTCGGCGCGGGCGCCATCGGTGCGACGGTGGGCGGTGCGTTGGCGCGGGCCGGGATCCAAACGGTGCTGGTTGCCCGGGGCCGCCACGCCGAGACTCTCGCGGCCAACGGCCTGACGCTGAGGACACCTGACGGCGCTTTTCACACCCCGGTGGCCACGGTGTCCCGGCCCGAGCAGTTGCGTCTGACTCGCGGCGACGTCCTGGTGTTCACCACCAAGACCCAGCAAATCGACCCGGCGCTGCAGGAGTGGGTGGACCAACCCGTGTACGGCACTGATGGGGTCATCGGCACCGCGGGTGAACTGCTGCCGGCGATGACGGCACTCAATGGCGTTGCGGCCGAGGAGAAAGCGTTGCGCTACTTCCGGCATGTGTTCGGCATCTGTGTCTGGCTGCCTGCCGTGCACCTCGAGCCTGGTGAAGTGATTGTCCGGTCGTGGCCGGTGGTCGGTCAGTTCCACATCGGGCGGTGGCCTGCGTCGCTGCGTACACACGACGACGGCGAATTTTTGCAGGCACTGGCCACCGCATGGACCGCTGCCGGTATCCACGTGCGGGTCGCCGACGATGTCGCGCCCTGGAAGTACAACAAGCTGCTGAGCAATCTGGCCAACGCCGCGGGCGCGCTGTCCGCACCGGGTGTGGATCTCAGCTCGGTTGTGGCGGCGCTGCGCGCGGAAGGGGAGCAGGTATTACACGCCGCTGGAATCGAATTCGTCTCGTTCGAGATATCCGTCGCGGCCCGGGCCGACGGTCCGACTCCACGATCGGTGCCGGGCTACGACGCCGGGCCGAGTAACTCCACGTGGCAGTCGCTGACCAGAAACACCGGCAACGTCGAGACCGACTTTCTCAACGGCGAGATCGTCCGGATCGCGCACCGGCACGGCATTCCGGCGCCCATCAACACCGCGCTGGCGCGCGCAGCGCGGACGACGGTGCGCACCGAGATTGGGCCAGGCCAGTATTCGGCCGAGGAGCTCGCCGCCGCACTCGGTATCTGATCGTCGCTAGAAGAAAAAGCCCGCATACGGCGCCTGCTGCACCGCGAACAGTTCATCGGCTGTCTCAAACGCTGCCGGATTTTCGGCATGCGCCAACCCGGCAACCGCCAGGCTGCGCCATGTCGCGCCGCCTAGTAACACGGTCGCGAGCCCTGCTACGCCGACCTGAAGGTCCGGACGCCGGTCCATCTTCGATGCGCCATCGGAAGTGACGGTCAGGTTGACTGAATTACCAGGCAACACAGGGTCATCGACGGCGATCGTGACGGCACCGTTGCCGCGGTATTCCCGCGCTGTCAGCGCCGTCTTCACATCAATGACGCGAAGCCATGTCTCGTCGTGCACGGCGGTGACGCGCGCTGCTCGGCGATCGAGGAGCAGCGATGGCAGCGGATCGTCAACCGGAAGCATCCAGAACACCACGCGGTCAATCAGATCGAGCCCGAGGAGAAAGCGCAGCAACCCGAGATAAGCGTCGATCGTCGGCGCAAAGAAGTCCTCCACGACGATCGTGCGCTGGTCGCTGACAAACCAGGTCTCGGTGTCGATGGGACGGTAACGCGCGAAGCCGGACTCCGAACCTGCCTCACCGTGGACCGCCACATACCAAGCCCCCGAAGATGATTCGGTGCGCATCCGCGAACCCTGCCACCACACATTGGGGCGGTCAATGGTCCCGGGCCGCGCTGGGCGATTCTCGGCATAGATACGGGGCAGCACATCCCACACCTTGGTGCTGTCCAGCAGACGGACTGGGCCGCCGGCCCCGACGCCCGGACGGAGGGCTGCGCGTGCGGTGTGGACTTCGACGGTCTGCGACGAGCTCGCGACGCCGTATCCGTACCGCTCGTAGATCGTCGCTTCCGATGCCCGCAGCGATGCGACCACCTCACCGCGTGCGGCGATGTCGTGGAGCTGGTGGCGGACGAGTTCGCTGGCGAGACCCTGTCGGGTGAACGACGGCAGGACCCCGATGTGGGTGACCGCGGCGTGACCCACAATCGACCCGCCGGGCAGGGTCAGGCCGCTCGTGACGGCGTCGGCGGTGCCGGCGAGTTGGTCGTCGACGAACGCACCGATCGTGCGGCCCGGCTCGAGAAGTGTGGTGATCTGGCCGGGTGCGAGATTCGCCAACGGCGGGAAACCGATCATGGCGGTGCGAAACACGTTGGCCGCGGCGATGAGGTCGCTTTCGCTGTCCAGCACGCGGATGTCGGTGGTCATGTCGACATCATGTCTCGTGAAACGGCGACGCCGGCAGAGATATGGCGCGGGATTCTCAGGTCCCGGTGAACACCATCGGGTCGTGCAGCACGCGGGTGCCGTCGTGCAGTGCCTCGAAGGCGTCCATGTGCTCGTCGTCGAGGCTGAAGTCGAAGACGTCCAGGTTCTCCGCGACTCGCGCAGGTTTCGACGACCGCGAGACGACCACGTTGTTCAGCTGCAGATTCCAGCGGACGAGCACCTGCGCGGGCGACCGACCGTATTCCGCGGCGACGGACGTCACCGTCGGGTGCTTCAGCATCGCGCCGACGCCCAGCGGGCTGTAGGACTGAGTCACCACGTCGTGAGCGGCGTGAGTCTCACGGAGGTCAGCCTGGTTGAGTCGCGGGTGCAACTCGATCTGGTTGACGGCGGGCACCTCGTTGGTCTCGTCGATCACCGCTTTGAGGTGGTCCTCGGTGAAGTTGCAGACGCCGATCGAACGCACGTGGCCCTCGTCGCGGGACTGGATCATGCCGGCGAAGCTCTGCACGTACTTGCCGACCGACGGCGCCGGCCAGTGGATCAGGTAGAGGTCCAGGTAGTCCAGCCCCAACCGGTCCAGGCTGGCCTTGCAGGATTCCTGCGCGCTCTCGAAGCCCTGCCTGGATGTGCCGAGCTTGGTGGTCACCCACAGATCCTCGCGGTCGATGCCCGAAGCGGCGATCGCCCGGCCCACAGCTTCCTCGTTGCCGTATGCGGCGGCCGTGTCGATCAGCCGGCAACCGGCCTCGATCGCGGCGAGCACGGAGCTTTCAGTCTCTTCGTCCGACAACTTCGCGACGCCAAGGCCGAGGACCGGCATCTGCGCATCGTTGTGGAGCGTCATCGTGGGGATCATCGAAGGGCTAGTAGGACTACTGAACCGTTCGTCGATCGCGGTCATACCTCATCACCTGCCTGCTAATCGTATAGGGATTGCTGAATAAAGATCGCTTCGGCAGCCGTCGTTCAGGCCGGCCTCGTTGCCCGTGCCGCGCGATGCACCAAAGTTCAATTTTCCGAACATGATTGCGTTGCGCGCGGCCCGCCAAGCTCGATCGGTCCAGACACTATCTGAATCGCTTCCGAAGCTCACGGTGACAACCGACCTAACTCGAGTTAGCAAAAGGATTGAGCCAGCGAAAGTTACGGCCTTCCAGGTAGAACAAATTCTCAGAGGGGCGCAAGCAATTTTGTGACCTCGGCTACAGCAACTCGGCATGCTCGATCGCTTCGGCTAAACACACCCAGCGGGTGACGTCTGTCACGATCGAATCTTGCTGTAACGCATAAGAAGCCTGCTGCGAGCACGCGCTATGTGCGTCCGACTTGGGCCTTCTGTCGCGGACCCGTTATGCTCGAAAAACGTCGAAGCATTCCCACGGTAACTCTTCCGCCGTTACTCGACTTGTCCGACAACTCATGGAAGCGAGGTGTCTGAATAATATGAGAACGCTTCAAGATTTTCTCGAAATAGCCTGGCAGGCAACACAAATCGGTTCAAAGACGCTGGGTACATCGCAGCCCGGCACCGTGCAGCACAAGGGTGACCGCGATCTGGTCACCGACATCGACCTTGCGATCCAGCACGAGATCGCCGAATTTCTGGCCAAGACCACGCCCGATGTCGAACTACTCGCGGAAGAGTCGGCGCAGCAGCCGGATATCGATGCAGCAGAATGGCTTTGGGTTCTCGATCCGATCGACGGGACATCGAACTTCGCTCACGGATTGCCGCTGTGCGCGGTGTCGCTGGCGCTGGTGCATCACGGCGATCCGGTCGTCGCCGTCACCAATGCACCGCTGCTCGGCCGGATCTATCATGCGGTCAAAGACGCCGGGACGTTCCTCAACGGCCAACCCATCTCGGCGAGCCGCACCGGCAGCTTGAACGAGGCCATCATTTCGTTTGGCGACTACGCCGTCGGCCCGGCTGCCGCCACACAGAATCGGCAACGCCTGGCGCTCACCGCCGAACTGGTGCCACTGGTCGAGCGCATCCGGATGGTCGGTGCGGCGACGCTCGACTTGGCGTTCGTCGCGGAAGGGGCATTGGACGCTTGCGTGATGATGTCGAACAAGCCGTGGGACACCGCGGCCGGCGTCCTCATGGCGCGCGAAGCGGGCGCGCTGGTCACCGATGCACACGGTGATCCACACACCCATCGATCCGACTCGACCGTCGCCGCCACACCCGCGGTTGCCGACGAGTTGGCCACCGTCATCAAGAGCACCACGCGCAGCGCGCAACACGCCTGAGTTTTGTCAGCCGCGCCGCTGGGCGGTGAGGGCGCGGCGTTCGGCGGCATGTGCCGCCTCGGTGAGCGCGGTGTCCTCGGAGGCTGGGTCGGCGCGCAGAAAACTGCCGAGTCCCGGCCTGCCGCCTGAGCCCAGCTTGTTCATCTTGGTCGGCACCGGCGCGCCCTGGTACTCCAGCGGCAGCGGGCCCAGCGGTTGATGTAATTCGATGTAGGCGCCGTGCGGGAGCCGCTTGACGATGCCGGTTTCGATGCCGTGCTCGAGGATCGCGCGGTCGCTACGTTGCAGGCCGATGCACCAGCGGTAGGCGATGAAGTAGACGATCGGCGGCAGCACGATCATGCCGATGCGTCCGATCCAGGTGGTGGCGTTCAGCGAGATGTGGAATTTGTACGCGATGACGTCGTTCATGGCCGACAGGGTCAACACCATGTAGAAGGCGATGGCCATGGCGCCGATCGAGGTGCGCACCGGAACGTCGCGTGGACGCTGCAATAGGTGGCAATGCGCTCGGAGGGCCCGGTCGCCACTGAACCGTTTCTCGAGGAACGGATAGATCGTCAGCAACACCAGCACTATGCCCATGACCATCGCGGCACCGACGGCGGCAGGCACCGTGTGGTGGCCGACGTAGATCTCCCATGCCGGCCACAATCGCTGCAGACCCTCGGTCCACATCATGTAGAAGTCCGGCTGCGATCCCGCCGAGACGTGCGACGGCGCGTAGGGGCCGAGGTTCCAGATCGGGTTGATCTGCAGTAGGCCGCCCATCAGGCCGAGCACGCCGGTGGTCAGCGCGAAGAATGCGCCGGACTTGACTGCGAACACCGGCATCACTCGGACGCCGACGACGTTGTTCTCGGTGCCGCCGGGGCCGGGGAACTGCGTGTGCTTCTGGAACCACACCATCGCCAGATGCAGCCCGATCAGCGCCATCAGGATGGCGGGGAACAGCAAGATGTGGATGGCGTAGAGACGCGGGATCAGGGCGTCGCCAGGGAAATCGCCGCCGAAGAAGGCCCAATGTAGCCAGGTGCCCACTACCGGCAGTCCCAACATGATGGACGACAATGCGCAGCGCAGGCCGATGCCGGACAGCAAGTCGTCGGGCAGCGAGTAGCCGAAATAGCCCTCGAACATCGTCACGATCAGCATCAGTGAACCGATCACCCAGTTCGCTTCGCGAGGCCGGCGGAAGGCGCCGGTGAAGAAGACGCGGGCGAGATGCACCATCATCGACGCGGCGAACATCAGCGCGGCCCAGTGGTGGACCTGCCGGACGAACAAACCTCCGCGCACCTCGAAGCTGATATCGAGCGCCGATGCGTAAGCCTTCGACATCTCGACGCCGCGCAGCGGCTGATAGACCCCGTGGTAGGCGACTTCGGTCATCGACGGGTCGAAAAACAGCGTCAGGTAGACGCCGGTGATGAGCAGGACGATGAAGCTGTACAGGGCAATCTCGCCGAGTAGGAACGACCAGTGCGTCGGGAAGACCTTGTTCAGCTGGCGCCGGACCGCGGCTGAAGGGTGATATCGCGCGTCAACATTGTCGGCTTGGCGCATCGCGTTATCCGCCAGTCGGAGGTTCATGTCGACCATCCCCTTACGGCCAAAGCCGCTGCTCCGTGACCCTGCCGAGCATCTACTATGGTACGTAGTACCACAGAGCGTAGTACTTGAGACGGCGCAGGTAAAGAGCGCGAACAGGCCTTATTTACCGGTGCGCTCGCGATGCTTGCAGCCAGGCCAGCAGCACGGTCGCCGCTTGCCTTCTTCGAGCTCTTCCCGGGTCCGCCGGATCCGCCGACTCCGGGTCGCTTCCTGCTTGGCGTCCTCGACCCAACAGATGAACTCGTTGCGGGCCAGCGGGGTGATGTCTTTCCAGGCGGCGAGCGCGGTCGCGTCGTCGAGCAGCGCGGCGCGCAAGTCGGCGGGCAGCTTGTGCACCACCCCGCCAGGTATCCGGTCGCCGCCCATGGGCGCCAGATTAATCCGTCACTCGGTCGAGCCACTCGCACTGAGATTCGGGCGGCAAAAAAAGTCGCGCAGAGGATGTTTTGGACATATGTGGAAGTGGGTACTTTTCTGCGCATGTTAGAGAAATTCAAGATCATGAAACCGTTTGTCGTTGGTGGGGCTGTTGCTGCAGCGATCGCAGTGATGCCGGTTGCGGCTGCTGAGGCGTACGTGGGCGCTCCCGCGGGATCAGCACCCACTCATGTCATCTACAAGCAGGATCCGGGTGGCGGTGGCTGCACCGCCCAAGGCTGCGGATCCGGTGGCCAGGAGGGCGGCCCCGGCGGCGGTCCTGGTGGACAGGGCTGCGTGGCGGGTGTCGGCTGTGGGTCCGGCGGGCAGTTCGCGGGTCCGGGCGGCGTGCCGGGTGGATGTCTTGCGGGCGTTGGCTGCGGCCACGGCTGATCTGCCCTACTGAGGAATCGGCTCGGGCGGCCTGGGTGACCAGGCCGCGTGAGTCGTCTCGGAACGACAATCCGCGAGCCGAATGTGAGTCGGCGCTGGGGTGATTCGGCGTCGGCTCACTGGTCTTTCAGGCTGCCGATGCCCAGGGAAAAGTCGGTGCGCGCAGGCCGGGTTGTCCGCTCGTTCTGCTCGACGTAGCGCTGAGGGTCGCGGTCGACGATCGTCAGTCCGCGCGTTGTCGGGTGCTGTGCCATGAAATCGCTGTACTGGCGCCCGAGCGCTTCGCGTAGACCGATCGGGGCGTTACGGCGGAAGTCGGCCAAGCCTTCTCGTTCCTCTTCGCCCATATGGTCGTCATTCGCCACGCGGGTCCGACCGACCGCCGCCCACCATTCATCGGCTGCTACTTCCGCGGCGTTCGCGTCACGCACGCCGTCCCGGATGTCGTTGTGGTCGCCGATAGCGTCAAGCGTCTCGCCCTCTGCATCGCCGGAACCACGCAGCAGCAACTGCGGGTAGAAGATCTTCTCTTCGATATACGCATGCACGTCGAGCTTGTCGGCAAGCGGGCGCCAAACCCGTTCCAGCGCGCGCCGGTTGACCGGATTCTGCCCCTGCAGATCGTCCAGCTTGGCGAACTGCTCGCGGAACCAGTCATGGTCGGCGAGGATCAGCATCGTGATGTCTGCCATCCCGACCAGTTAATCAGTTATGCCAGACGACATCGCGCCGAGGTTCGCCGTGCCGAACGCTTGGCGGATATCAGGGAAGGCGATGTTGACGATGAAAAGGTCCAGGCTGGCCAGAAATGGCGCGGCGGACACAACGGGAACGGTGGACGTCGCGCGCGTCGCCGGTAGCTCCATGGTCGTTGTCACGTCCGCCTCGCGCTCGAGTCTGCTGGATATAGCTGACTGTACCTAGCAGGCCGCTGTTGAGGTACTTAGGCATGAGTTCGATAGGTCACACATTTGCGCCTAGGCTGCGGATATGACGATCGGCTACGACGAGACACTGCGTGAGCAGATCAGGGACCGTTTGGCGGGTCATGACCGCCGCGTGATAGCCGATCCGACCAAGCGCCATGCAGCCGTCGCGGTGGTACTCGTCGACTCAGAGGTCGGGGAAGACAGGATCGATCCGGCGCCGGTGGACGACTGGATCGCGGGACGCCCGATGCCCGAGGCCGGCCTCGACGGCCGCATGGTCGACGTATCGGGTGGAGCCGCTTTCCTGTTGTGTCGCAGGACATCTCGTCTAACATCCCATCCTGCGCAGTGGGCACTTCCGGGAGGTCGCCTGGACCAGGGGGAGCGCGCAATCGATGCGGCTCTGCGGGAGTTGGACGAGGAGGTCGGCGTCAAACTCACCGAAACGACCGTGCTGGGTCTGCTCGATGACTACCCGACCCGATCCGGATACGTGATCACCCCGGTGGTGATCTGGGGTGGCGGCCGGCTCGATCCGCAACCTGCGCCTGATGAGGTTGTCGCGGTGTACCGGGTCGGGCTGCATCAGCTGCTGCGCGCGGATTCGCCGCGCTTCATCGACATTCCGGAAAGCTCGCGTCCGGTGGTGCAGATTCCGTTGGGGAACGATCTCATCCACGCACCGACCGGCGCGGTGCTGCTGCAGTTGCGTTGGTTGTGTCTGGAAGATCGCCACGATCCGGTCGACGAACTCGAGCAACCGGTGTTCGCCTGGAAGTGACGGCGGTCAGCCGAGCCGATCGGCTCCGCGCGGGTGGGACATGGTCTAAGCATGACGCTATGACTCACAAGTCCGACGACCGCGCGCCGAAGAGCACCGCCGCCTGGCAGTTCTTTCAGCAGATGGTCGCCGACGTCACCAAGATCGTGACCGAGGACGCCGAGTCCGAGCGGGAACTCCTCGAGGGGTTGCGGGTCATCGCGCGGGTCTCGTCGCTGTGTTCGCAATTATCTGTTGAGGCCGATCTCAGCCGCCCCGCCTTCTTCGACATGTGCTCGCCAAACCGGATGATCGGCGGGCCCAACCCCGACGGCAATTACTACCTGGCGATGATCCGCGGCGATCGGCACTATCGGATCGCCGGGACCCGCGGCACCAGCGCCTACCTCGGATTTCAGATCCTGGCAGGCACCGGGCTGACGCCACGGCGGATGGCAGCGTACCTCAGTGATGTCGAATTAGACCTCAGCGCAGGCGAATTCGACGTTGTGCTGTCGGCAGACAAACCGGCTGAGCTCTACGGCGCGCAATGGATGCAGATTCCCGAAGACGCGTCGTCAATCGTCGTCCGCGAGTACATCGGTGATCGCGGGTCCGAAGAGTTGGCGACGATGCGCATCGACGTCCTCGATCCCGACCCACTGCGACCGCTGACCGACGACGAACTTGCCGACCAGCTCACCGCGATGGCGTGGACCATGATGAAGCTCGTCACGCTGCACCGCACGATCAAACCGGAGCTGCTCGACAAGCCCAACTCCCTGCTGACGGCGGAGGCAGCCGATCTCGGCGCTGCCGACACCACCCCGGACAACCTCTACATGATGGGCACGTTCCGGCTCGACCCCGACCAAGCCCTGGTGCTCGAGGTGCGACCACCCGACACCCGGTACTGGAACGTGACGCTGGAAAGTATCTGGCACGAATGTCTGGAGCCTCGGCAGCGGCGGAGTTCGGTGACCAGTCGGGCGGTGCGGCCAGACGATGACGGGCTGGTTCGCATCGCTATCTCTTCCGCGGACTTCGGATTTGGCCATTGGCTCGACACCGGTGGTCGAGAGCGCGGATTCGTCGTGCTGCGCTGGCTGGACAATCCCGAGCCGCCTGCCGTCACGGTGACGGTGCGCCGAAGTGAGGAGCCGGCGTGACTCTGAAGGAGCGATTCAATCCCGACACGCTCATTGCGTCGGCCTGTGCGGAAGCCGGTAGTGAGGACTTCGGCGATGACGGCTGGCAGGACGGTCTGACCCGCGTGACCGACGAGTTGGTCGACGAGGCGCGGCTGTCGGTCATCGGTGTCGAGGTCGCCCACCTCGACGTCATCCGCGCCTTGAAGAACCGGCTCGAGGTGATCGCCTGGCGTCAGCAGCATCCGGAGATCGCCGAGCAACCGATCACCGCGCCGATCTTCATCGTCGGCCAGCCCCGCTCCGGCACCACCATCCTCTACGACCTGCTGGCCCAGGACCCCGAGCTGCGCGCACCGCTGACGTGGGAAGTCGACGCGCCCTGCCCAGTGCCGCAACCCGAGACATATCACGATGACCCGCGAATTGCGCAGGCGCAGGCCAGTATTGAACTCTCCGAGCAGATCATCCCCGGATTCCTGGCGTTTCATCCGATGGGCGCGCTGGTCGGTCAGGAGTGCGTTCGCATCACCGCCGGCGAGTTCACCAGCATGATCTTCTCGGTGCAGTACCGACTGCCGAGCTACTACCGCTGGCTGATGTACGACGCCGATCACACCCGCGCTTACCGCTACCACCGAATCTTTCTGCAGCACTTGCAGTCTGGTGTTCCAGGCCAGTGGTTGCTGAAATCGCCCGCGCACCTGTGGCAACTCGATGCGCTGCTGGCCGAGTATCCCGATGCATTGATCGTGCAGATGCACCGCGATCCGCTCAACGTCATCTCGTCGATCGCCGCGCTGACCCACCATTTGCGGCGGATGGCCAGCGACGAATCCGACATCGCCGAGTGCGCGGCGCAATCGTACGAAGAAATCGTCGTCGGACTCGATCGTGCGATGGCGTTGCGTGACAGCGGCGCCGTCCCAGCCGACCGGGTGATCGACGTCCAGTTCTCCGACTTCATCAGCAACCCGTGGGCCACGATCAAAGACATCTATGCGTCGCTCGGCCGCGAACTGAGCCCCGGCGCCGCGACGAAGATGCGCGATTTCCTGGCCGACCACCCCGGCGACGGTGGTCGCGGCCGCTACACCTGGGCGGATACCGGCCTGGACGCCGGCGAAGTTCGTGACCGGGTGCGGGCGTATCAGCAGCGCTACGCGGTGCCCACCGAAGAACTGCGCTGACATGACGCTCGAACGGGAATAGTCAGCGGACCCGCGTTGGTTGCGCCCCCACATGAGCGCATTTTCCGAGACCCAACGCCAAGAGTTCCTCGCGGCCAAGCACGTCGGCGTGCTGTCTGTCGCCGCCGACGGTCGACCGCCGGCCAGCGTCCCGATGTGGTACGGCTACACGCCCGGTGGCAACATCCTGGTCAACACCGGGGCGTCGTCGCGCAAAGCCAAGCTGATCGAACAGGCCGGTGCGGTGACACTCGTCGTCCAGCATGAGGAACCGCCGTACCAGTACGTCGTTGTCGAGGGCACCGTCGTCGACATCACCAAGCCCACCCCACTGGACGTCCGGGAAGCCATCGCCATCCGGTACTTGGGCGAAGAGGGCGGCCGCGCCTTCGTCCGCAGCCTGGATGCACAAAGCAGCGTGCTGTTCGCCATTCGCCCCGACCGCTGGATCACCGCCGACTTCTCCGGCGAGCTCTGAGGCCGTAACTGCGCACAGCAGGCGCCGTGTCGCAACCAGATCACGACTTCATCTGCCATAGGCTGCTTTTCACTGCACCGGTACGACGCCCGCGGGGCGGCCGACACCGATAGGAAGCAACTTTATGGACCTCGACCGGATCACCAACCCCATGCGGCTGGCCAGGGGATCGCACCAGCCGGGCTCGGGTAAAGGGTGCGCCATGAACGTGATCTCCTACATCAACGGCGACGAACAGATCACCGACTTTCCAGCCACCTCCGCCCGCCCGTTGGCGTCGTTCATCCAGCTGTGCAATGACCTGCTGGCCGGTCCCGACGGATACCTCTCACCGGAGGACAGCCTGCTGGTGCTCGACCTCGGTTGGCTGACCGTGGGTACCGCGGACGTCGCCGACGCGGTCATGCACATCTGGGTGACCAAGTTGTTGACCAGCCCACCGTGGGGTGTCGCCCGGTACGCCGGAGGCGCCGCGGCCGAAGCGATCGCCGACATCGCGGAACTGCACCGCCGACTCACGCCCGGCGACATGCCGCCAATCCCGGAGTGGGACAGCGCCGCCCGCGCCGCGCGCGCAGCCGGTGAGTCCTCGGAAGGCGCCGAACTCTATGCGGTGCGTGCGGCCTGCCAGTCCACCGCACTCGTCGAGACCGACGACTGGGACACCCTGGACGCGGTGACCGGCAATGCATTGCGCGCACACCGACTGGCCAACGGAGACGCAGGCGCTGCGCGGATTCTGGAGGTCACCCGCAACGCCATCCGGTCGTGGCGACGACTCGCCGGGCTGAGCGTGGTGGGCAACGACCCCATTCCGGTCGCCGGGGTCCTGACCCGCAAAGTGGTGGCCGCCTGATTCGGGCTGTCCCGAATCAGTTCTGCCGGTGACGGTCTCGGCGTAGCCGCATCGTTCGACTGAGCGCTGCGGCCGACGCCAACACCGCCATCGTCGCGAGGACCAACTGGGTGACCTCAGGTCCGCCGGTGGTCAACACCAGCGGTAAGCCGAAGCCGATGTACGTCACCGAGTAGAACACGCCGGTCAGCGTTCCCCGAACACGCTGCGGCGCAGCGGCTTCCAGGTCGATCAGGCCTTCCCGTAGCGAAAGTCCGGACGCGCACCCCAGAAGAAGCAGCAGCGGCAGGCTCAGCGCGAGCGTCATGGTGGGCGGCGCCACCGCGATGAGCGCGTAGCTCAGTGCGGCCAGCACGGCGCCGGTCGTCCCTGCCTGCGGTCCCCACTTGGCTCCACGGGCGATGATCTGGATGACCCCGCTCGCGCCGTTGACGATCAACGCCGCGAACCCCGCCGCCACCGGCGCGGCCAATCCGACGTGGACCCGAGCCGGAATGGTGACGAATCCCAGTGTCGCCGAGGCGAACACCCATGGCGCCAGTGGCAGAGCCCAACTCAGTGCCCGGCCGACACCCTGCCCCGGGCGCGTCTTCCGCTCAGGGTTACCTGGTTCTGCCGCAGCGGTTTCCGATGGGCGACGGGTAACCACGATCACCAGCGCCATGGCGGCCACGACGAGAGCCGCAGCGACCGCGAACGAAATCTGAACGCCGGGCTCGCCGGCGCCGGTGATCAACCCGCCGGCGAAAGGCCCGATCGCGAAACCCATGATCAACACCGCGCCCGCGGTGGCCGCACCGGCAGGACCCTTCAGATCGGACGCCCACGCGGTACCGGAGCTCATCGCCAGACCGACGCCGACGCCGACGATCAACCGTCCGACGGTCAACACTTCGGGCTGCTGGGACAGCAGCATCGCGACGGTGCCGACGGCGGCGGTCGCCGAACCGGTCAATGCCACCGCGCGGCGGCCGAACGCGTCGGACGCGCGACCGCCCAACAGCAGGCCGGGTAGTAGCCCGACTGCGTAGATTCCGAAGATCGCGTCGAGCGTGGCCGTGCTGAGGTGTTGGCGATCGCTGATGGCGGGCATCAACGCGACAAAGTGATTGGCCACCCATCCGGTGGCGAGCAGCACAGCCAAAACGGCACCGAACTCGATGTTCGCCCGAGGCGTCCTGACCGGTCGCGGCCCGCCCAACACGCTGGTTGACCCGCTCGGCCGGTTCATGGACTGCCTTTCCGCTCAGATGTCGTGATCTGACACGACGATGCCGCCTGGGAAGTTATTCCCGGCGAGACCGCGATCGCAACGCATTTAATCCAGAATCACGTCGGCGGGCGGAGCATCGTTCACCACCGTATCGGCAAGCAGTTCGCCCAGCAGGGGACCGAATTTCATCAGGTTGGCCCCGACAAACGCGGTAACGCACCCGCGGCGTGCGACCGTCCAGCCGTCGCCACCCGCGTCGAGCCACGGCGCTCGCACGGTGACACAATTCACCTCGGCTACCGGTGTCAGTGACGGGAAGAGCGCACGGACGATATCCGCGTCCGGCACCGGCTGACCGAAGGCCCAACGCCCGGTGCTGCCGAGCGGCAATCCGTAGCCCTCGGCGGCGGAAATGCACGGGGCACCGACCGCGCCGGCGCCCTGATAGGTGAAGCGGGTGTGCGGAGCGAACTCCACGTCGAGCGGGCCGAACAGCGACGGTGTCTGCACGCCCGCGCACAGCAGCACGCGATCGGCGCGCAGGACGGTGCCGTCGGCCAGCGTAGTCGCACCGTCGTCGTCGACTGCCGTGACGTCACCGCGGCGGATCGTGACTCGACGCGCGAGTTCGGCCTGGGCACGGCGGATGCGCAGGCTTCCGCCGAGCGGATCGAAAACCCCGCCGTCCCAAGGCGGGGCCGCAAACGGGATCCGCGCCGCGATCCCGGACCGATCGAGCCAGCAGAACTCGGCGCCGGCCTGCGTCATCGCCGTCGCGACATCTTCGGTGTTGCCTGCGGCGATGTAGCCCTCGTTGCCCAACAGGCGTCCGGCGCCGAAATCCGCCTCCCAGCGCTGCCAGCCGGCGCGGGCCCGCATCGCGAGGCTGCACAACTGTGGGCGCTGGTGGGCGATGCGGAAGATCCGCGCCAATCCAGCCGATTGCTCGGCGAACGGCTCACCACGCTCGATGACGACCGCGTGGTCGCCGCGGCGCGTCAGTTCATACGCCGTCGCGAGCCCACAGATACCTGCACCGACGATGATGATCATTTCTCGGCAGTCACTGTTCCACACCGGCGTTAAGATGCGCACGTGCCGATCAATGATGCTCCGGCGACGTACACCCCGACGCCCGGGAAACCGGCACTCCTGTTGGGCGCCTTCGATATCGCCGACGTGGGCTATGTCGCCGAGGAATTCTTCGTCTCCGGGACAGCTTCGTCCTACAGCTCAGCAACCGAGCTCGGTCCGGACGGCCAATGGACTGTGACACCGTCGGACGCGGCCGTCTTCACCACCCGGATCGTGGTGCTGACACCGATCGACCGAACCCGGTTCAACGGGACGGTGCTCGTCGAGTGGCTGAATGTCAGCGGCGGCATCGACGCGCCAGCGGTGTGGATGATGGCCCATCGCGAGATGCTGCGCGCCGGTTACGGCTACGTCGCGGTGTCCGCCCAACGAGTCGGCGTCGAGGGCGGCGAGAATCTCATGGGCCTCGACATGTCCCTGAAAAACCAGAATCCACAACGGTATTCGTCGCTACACCATCCCGGCGACGCCTATGCCTACGACATCTTCTCGCAGGCGGGACGGCTGGTCCGAGATATTCTGAGCGGGCTGCACATCGACGATGTCATCGCGTTGGGCGAGTCCCAGTCAGCGCTGTTCCTGACGACCTACATCAACGCCGTCGACCCGATCGCGCGCGTCTACGACGGCTTCCTGGTGCACTCCCGATTCGGGCCCGCCGCCCCGTTGGACGGCGGTTCGATCTTCGAAGCGCTGGAGAACGCCTCGTCGCAGCCGGTCAGGTTCCGCACCGACCTGCGCGTTCCGCTCGTCACGATCATCACCGAAACCGACCTCGTCAGCGGTCGGCGGCCGGGCTATTACGGCGCGAGACAGCCTGACACTCAACAGCTTCGGGTGTGGGAGATCGCCGGAACGGCGCATGCCGACAACTACACGATCCAAGTTGCGCCGATCGACACCGGGACCGCGGCATTGGCGGACATCGTCGCGGCATACGCACCCACCAACATGCTGATGGGGCAACAACTGGACCACTGCATCAACTTCGCGCCGCAGCACCACTATGTGCTGCAGGCCGCGCTGTCGCATCTTTGCGACTGGGTGCGCAGCGGCCACCCTCCGCCCACCGGCGCACCTCTGGATCTGCGCGACGCCGAGCCCGTTCTCGATGCGCATGGGATCGCGACGGGCGGGGTCAGAACGCCGTGGGTGGATGTGCCGGTTGCCCGTACATCCGGTGACGGGGGCGACGACAGCACGATGGCCTCGATCTTCGGCTCCGGTGAACCGTTCGACGCCGCGACCCTGCGCCGGCTCTACCCGGGTGGGGTAGCGGAGTATCTGGAGCGCTTCGCCGCGGCGCTGGACTCGACGATCGGGGCGGGGTTCGTACTGGACGCTGATCGCGAGGAGATCGTGCAGCTCGCCGGCGCAACGTTCCGGAGTCTCGGCTAAAGCGGAGACGCCTCGAGGGTCATGCTGAACAACGCGTACGCCATGCAGAACAGGAAGTTCAGCGTCACCAGAACCATGCCCACGAAGAGCAGCGAACGTGCCCCGCGGCGCTTCATCCGCCGGACCCGCGCGCTGAACTGCTCGCGTTTGAGCTGCGTGGCGATCAACGCGAAGTTGAAGTCAGACACCTCGGCGTACGAGGCCGGCGAGCCCGCCAGCATCACCCGAAGCCGGTCAGGGGTCGTCGTCACGCCGACGCGCGCGCAGCGCCGACTCAGCCTGCGGGCTTGCCGGCGACCGATGAGGTGATGGTGCAGCTGCAGTCGCTGCGGAAGATGCCCACGCTCGTTTCCCCAGGGAGTCGACGGGGTCATCACACGCCGGATTCTAGCCAGCTTGTTTCCAAGAGCGGAAGCTTCTCGCGCAATTGTCCGACCGACTAATAGCAAATTAGAACGTGTTACAGTTTGGCGGTTAGGAGGTTGAGATGATTGGTGCGTCGTCATCGGCAACGCCTCAGCCTGGCCAAAAGTCCAGACGTCCAACGACATTCCGGTTCACCGCGGTGAACGCCTTGACACTATGAGCCGCCAACGCGTTGTCGTCGCGGGCCTCGGGGACGTCGGCATCCTCGCCGCGATGCGGCTGTCGCGCTACACCGATGTCGTCGGCATCTCGGTCAAGCCGGGTTTGGTCAGCGGCCAGGAACTCGGCGTCCGGTTGTCTCGGCCCCGCGACTGGGCCCGCGACTACTGGATCCCGTTCGACAGATTCCGCCGGCTGGACCGGGTCCGGATCATCCAGGGCAGCCTGACCGGAGTCGACTTGGCCGCCAAGACCGTCTCCGGCCGACTCGACGACGGCACGACCTTCACCGAGGACTACGACGCACTGGTCGTCTCCACCGGGGTCAGCAACGGCTTCTGGCGTCGCCCGACCCTGCAGTCGGCCGCCGACATCGGCGGGGATCTCGGCGTCGCGCACGATCGGCTGGCTGCAGCCGGGTCGGTGATCGTCGTGGGTGGGGGCGCGGCAGCGGTGAGCAGCGCCGCCAACATGGCAACCACCTGGCCGGACAAGCGAATCGACCTGTACTTCCCCGGCGAGCGGGCCCTGCTGGGCTACCACCCGAGGATCTGGCAACAGATCCGCGGGCGACTCGAAGCCCTGGGCGTGGGAGTGCACGCAGGGCATCGCGCCGCGATCGAGGACGGATTCGCCGGTGACGAGATCACCAGCGGTGCCGTGCAGTGGACGACGGGACAACCCCCGGCTGCCGCGGACGCCGTTCTCTGGGCGGTTGGACGGGTGCAACCCAACACCGAGTGGCTGCCCGCGGAGCTGTTGGACGAGCACGGCTTCGTGCGCGTCACGCCTGAACTACAGTCCCCCCGCCATCGGGACGTGTTCGCGGCCGGTGACGTCGCGGCGACCGATCCGCTGCGCAGCTCCGCACGCAACCGCGGAGATGCATTGGTGGCGAAGAACATTCGCGCCACATTCGACGGCCGCCCGTTAAGCCGCTACAAGGCCCCGGGTAGACGCTGGGGCTCGCTACTGGGGATTCAGCGCAACGGCCTGGAGGTCTTCCTACCGACGGGTCAGCGGTTCCGGTTGCCGTCGTGGTCGGTGCAACGGATCGTCATGCCGCTGATCGTCCGGCGCGGCATGTACGGCGGGGTGCGCGAGAACACCCCGTCGATCTGACCGGTTCACATCAGCCGCGTTTGCCGCGCACCCACTGGAATGTCCCGACGCTCTTGGTCCGCACGCTGACGAAGCCATGATCTTCGAGGATGTCGCCGATCTCGTCTTCGTCGAACACGTGCGCTCCAGCGGTGGGCAACTTTTGCCAGAGGTCGAACGCGACGCGCAGCGTCGGCACCATCACCGCAACGCGCCCGCCCGGGCGCAGCACGCGGGCGATCTCGGACAACGTCGCTGCCGGATCGGGTATCAGCTGCAGCGCTGCCATCGACACCGCGGCGTCGACGCTCGCGTCGCGCAGGGGGAGTTGCTGCGCGTCGGCCCGTAAGAACCCGACTTGCGAACCGGCCGCGGCATTCACCGCCCGCACCAGCATCGGCTCGGAGATGTCGACGCCGAGCGCGAGCCCGCCAGGTCCGGCGGCGCGGCCAAGTTGCGCAGTGATCGACCCGGGACCGCAGCCGACGTCCAGTGCCGTGCCACCCGAAGGGATGTTCAACCAGTCGATCGGCAGCCGCATTGCCGCGATGAAACGGCGGGTCAGCGCCTGCGCGTTGTCGTACAGCAACGACCCGATCGGCGATGCCCAGGCCTTCTGGATGACGCCGGTGTTCTTCTCCACGTCGGCGTTGCCAGCGGCTGGGTCGCCAAGCAGGTCGAGATAGCCTTTGCTGACGTCCGGTTCGGCCGGCGGATCGGCCAGTAAGCCCAGCGCCCTGTCCAAGGCGGGCGGCAGCGTCGTGCTCGCATTGCTGGTCATGTGCATTCCTTTGCTGAAATGTCCTGTTTCACAAGCGTTTACGCGAGGAAAGCGGCGATCCGCAGACCGCGCACCATCGTCCGCAGCCTACGCCGGAAGGCCTGCCCGATCCACCCACCAAGGGTGCGGACCGGGTAACAGCGCTAGTGTCAGTCCGTGACGACATCGTGGTCGCCGGGCCGACTCGGCAACCTGACCGGCAAACGCATCATCGTGACCGGGGCGACCAATGGCGTGGGCCTCGGTACTGCACGTCTGCTCGCCCGCGCGGGTGCCCACGTGATCCTGGCCGTCCGTAACACCGAGTTGGGGGCCCGGCGGGCCACCGAAATCGGCGGATCCACCTCGATCGCCAAACTCGACCTCGCCGATCTCGCATCGGTGCGCGCCTTCCCCGACCAGTTCGACGGCGACGTCGACATTCTGATCAACAACGCCGGGGGTCTCAGTCAGCATCGCACCGAAACCGTCGACGGTTTCGAAATGACCATCGGCACAAACTTTTTAGGTCCATTCGCGTTGACCAACCTGCTGCTGGGACGGGTGCGCTCGCAGATCATCAACGTCGGATCCGACGCCCACAAGGCGGCGACGCTGCGGCTCGACGACATGCACCTGCGGTCGAATCGGTGGACGGCTTATCCGGCGTACGCGCGTTCCAAGCTCGCGGTCATGCTCTGGGGTCTTGAGCTCGATCGTCGGCTGCGAGCGGCGAAATCGCCGATCAGCGCTCAACTGACGCATCCCGGTTGGGTGTCGTCGAACCTGTCCAACGTGTCGGACAAGCGGTTGATGGGGGGATTCCATCAGGCCGTGACGACGTTGGCCAGCAGGTTCGGCAACGACATCGAAGAGGGCGCCGCGCCCACGTTGTACTGCGTCAGCGAGCCGATCCCACCGGGCAGCTATGTCGGGGTCGACGGCCGGTTCGGGCTGCAAGGCGGACCCGTCCTGATCGGCCGGTCGACTCTGGCCTGCGATTACGACACGGCCGCAAGGGTTTTCGAGTTCGGCGAACGGGAAACCGGAACTTCCTTCTCGGTGTAGCCGCTAGGCGGGTGTGGCAGAAATCGCCACAGCGTCTCCGCCGACCGCAACGCCTGCGGAGCCGATCCGATCGATCAGTCGCGCACGCAATTCCGGCACTTTGTCGGCGTCGACCAGCAGTTGGTTGGAGAACGTGAAGGCGATGTCGACCCACTGCTGCGCGGTGTAGTGCAGGTTGTGCGGATAGCGCTGCTGGGTGACGGTGAAGCCGGCGTCGGTGATGAGTGTGACGATCTCGTCGGGATTGCCATCGGGCCTATGGGTTTCGACATCCATGTAGTCGCGGTAGATCGCCTCGAAGTCGGCGCGCGACGGATTGGTCGGGCGCAGCCGATTCCAGATCAGCGCCAGCTTGCCGCCATCGTCGAGGAGCTCGCGTATTTTCGGCAGCGCCACAGCGGGATCGACCCAGTGGAACGACGCCGCGAACACGACCCGGTCGAATCGGCGTCCTGCGGGGTCCCATTCCTCGAATGTCGAGAGTTCGACGGGGACGCCCTTGGCTTGCGCGACAGCGGCCATCCGTGCGTCGGGCTCGACGGCGAGCAGGTCTACGCCGCGCTCGATCAATTGCATCGAGGCGATGCCGGTACCGGCGCCGCCCTCGAGAACGCGCCGCGCGCCGGGCGCCAACACGTCGTCGATCAGCTGATCGGGATATCGCGGACGGAACGCGTCGTAGTTGTCGGCCGCGCCACCAAATGAGTTGGCGCGAGCGCGATTAGTGAACAGATTCAGTCGCGGCGGCATGCGTTCGAGCCTAGCGACGCCAGTTGTGTCCCAGCTGTGAAGATCTATTGCGTGACCGTCGCGTGCTCCCGCACGAGCGCACACAATTGCCAGCTACCCGGGACGCCTTTGAGTTCGTACTCGCCGCGATCGGCGAACCGGTGCCGTGAGCCGGTGACGATGTCGCGGACCGTCGAGGACACCAGCACTTCACGGGCGCCGGCCAAGGCCGCGACGCGGGCACCGATATGCACGGCCATCCCGGCGACGTCTTCTTTCGCCGCGCCGCGCCGCACTTCCACCTCGCCGGCGTGAATGCCGACCCGCACCTCGATGCCCAGCACGCGGATCGCGTCGACGATGGCGTCGGCGCAGGCGATCGCGGCGCTCGGGCTGATGAATGTTGCGACGAATCCGTCACCGGCCGTGTTGACTTCGCGTCCGCCGAATCGCTCCAGCTCGTTGCGGACGATGCGGTCGTGATTGTCGAGTAGATCCCGCCATCGGCGATCGCCCAGGATCGCGGCGCGTTCCGTTGAGCCGACGATGTCGGTGAACATGATCGTGGTCAACACCCGCTCGGCGCCGAAGCCGCCGCGCACGCCGGTGATGAACTCCTCGATCTCGTCGAGCATCGGTGCGGTGTCACCGGCCCAGTACAGGGCGTCACTACCGGGCAGCTCGAGGAATTGAGATCCGGCAATGTGCTCGGCGAGGTATCGGCCGTTGGCGATCGGCGTGAAATCGGGGTTGTCGCGATGCATGATCAGCGTCGGCGCGGTGATGCGGGCCAGGGTGTCGCGCACGTCGGACTGGCGGACGGTCTCGATGACGGCGCGGGCCATGCTGGGCGAGGCGGCACGGTTGCCGGCCATGTCCCACCAGGATCGGAACGCGTCGTCGCCGGCGACGCTCGGCGCGATCACGCCCAGGATGTCGACGCCCTGGTCGACGGCGTCCGGCTCCATCGCGACCGTGGCGTAGGGATCGGCCTCGGCGATCTCGTATCCGATCGGATAGTCGTCGGCGCGCAGGGTACGGGCCGCCCCGTTGATGATCACCAGGCTGCTCACCCGTTCGGGGTAGTCGGCTGCCAGCACCAGCCCGGTCATCGACGCGAAATAGGGAGCGAGGATGGTCACCCGCTCGCACCCGATCGCGTCCATGACGGAAATGGCGTCCTTCGCCCAAAACCTCGGCCCGATCATGTCCAGCGAGGGGACTCGAGAGGACATCCCGATCCCGCGCTGGTCCAGCCGGATCACCCGACTGAACGACGCCAGCCGTCGGTGAAAGCGGTACATCGACGGCTCGGCATCGATGGTGTCGATCGGAATGGACGGCCCGGCCAGCACCAGCAGATCGGTCGGTCCGTCGCCGAGGACCTGATAGGCGATGTCGACTTCGCTACAACTGGCGTAGCGAGTCCGCGGAAACTGCGCCACCGTTACAGGCTAGTTCAGTAGCCCGACACGTTTACCCGTTCTTCTCCGGGATAGTCGCGCGGTGAGCCCGATACCGCGAGTATGCAGGTAACACAAAGCGATGGAGAGGATGAACCATGCAGTTGACGGGCAACACCGTCTTGGTCACCGGAGGCGGCACGGGAATCGGTCGCGGCCTGGCTGAAGCATTTCACCGACTGGGCAACAAAGTGATCATCGCGGGCCGCCGCCACGAACTGCTGAAGGAGGTCGCCGAAGCCAACCCCGGCATCGAATACCTGTCGCTGGACCAAGGCGACCCCGCCGACATCCGGCGATTCTGCATCGAGTTGACCGACCGCTACCGGGACGTCAACGTCTTGATCAACAACGCCGGCATTCAGCGGGTCGAGGACATCACCACCGCCGGAGCCGGGACGGCGGAGCTGACCATCGCCATCAATCTGCTCGGGCCCATCCGGCTCACCGCCGGGGTGGTGCATTCGTTGCTCGGAAAGCCGCACGCCGCGATCCTCAACGTCACGTCCGCGTTGGCGTTCATGCCTAGCGCGCTCACGCCGACGTACTGCGCAAGTAAGGCCGCGCTGCACTCCTACACCCAGTCGCTGCGTTATCAGCTGCGTGACACCGACGTTCAGGTCATCGAGATCGTCCCGCCGCGGGTGCAGACGGCACTGCAGGGCGAGCGTGGATACGATCCGAGCGGGATGCCGCTGGAAGAGTACATCACCGAGACAATGGCGCTGCTGGAGACGGGCGCCGACGAGATCGTCGTCGAGCTCGCGAAGGGATTGCGGTTCGCCGAGCGCGACGGATCTTACGACGAGGTCTACCCCATCCTCAACGAGAGAATAACCGCGCCGGTCGATTAGGAAAGCCGTTGCGCCGCTAGTCCTTCGGCGTCTTCCAGGGCCAGTCCTGGGCATCCCATTGTTCTTGGACCGCGGCGTACAGCGTGCTGAGGTCCCGGGGAAGGGACGCCTTGACGTCGCGTGTCCAGTCGTCGGTCAGCACCTCCTCCTCGCCGTGCTCGACAGCGGCCAGTGTCTGGCTGACCACGTCGCCGGTCGAGATCTTGGCGTCCGGCACGTTGGCCGCCATGTCGGTGTCGATCCACCCCGCATGCACGCCGACGACAAGGGTTCCCGCTGAGCGCAATTCGACGCGAACCGCGTTGGTCAATGCCCACTCGGCCGATTTCGACGCACCGTAGGACCCGTTGAACGGTGACGTCAGCCAGCTGGCGACCGACAGCACGTTGACCAGTGCACCGCCCCCGTTGCGGGCCAGGACAGGTGCGAACGCACGGCACATCTCCAGCGTGCCAAAGTAATTGGTCTCCATCTCGCTGCGCGCCGCGCTGGTGTCGGGTCCCGCCAGCAATGGTGTCCGCAGCATCGCGCCGGCATTGTTGATCAACACCGCGACGTCGGAGCACTGCGCCGCCGCGGTGGCGACGTCGCTCGGGTCGGTGACGTCCACGCGCACCGGAACGATCCGGTCGTCGGTGACATCGACGGTGTCGGGATTGCGCGCTGCGGCATAGACGCGGGCCGCACCGCGGCGCAGAAGTTCGTCGACATAGGCTTTGCCCAGCCCGCGGTTGGCTCCGGTCACCAGCGCCGCTGTTCCGGTAATCGTCACGCCGCCAGGGGTTTTCGTGACCATCATCTGACATCCTCTCGGGAAATCCCGGCTGCGCGCGCGGCCATCTCGTAGAGAACGGCGAAATCTGAATTGCCGTAACCGTGCCCGATGGCGGTCTGGATGGCCTGGTAGGTGGTTGCCGCGACCGGCATCGGAACCTCGAGGGCTCGCGCCGCGCCGAGGCCCAGATCGAAGTCCTTGCGCAGATCCTCGGTGGAAAAGGTGGGTTCGTAGTCGTGGGCGCGTATTGCCCGGCCCTTGTAGCCGAAGAATGTCGAGCCCAGCACCGAGCGGTCGATGAAATCCAGGAATGTCGATGCCGACACTCCACCCTTCTCGGCCAGGGCCGTCGCCTCGGCCAACGCTTCGGCCATGACACCCAGCAGCAGGTTGTGGCTGAGTTTCACCAGCAACGCTTCGTCAGCGGCCCCGGCGTAGGTCACGCTGGTGGTGATCGCTTCCAGGAATGGGCGCACGCTGTCGAACGCCGACTCGGAGCCCGAGGCAACGATCACCGCGTGTCCGTCGGCGACCACCTCGGGATTGCCGCTGATCGGAGCGGACAGGAACTCGATGCCGCGGCTGCTCGCGGCAGTGCGGACCTGGGCAGCGGCCTCGACAGAAACGGTCGAGGTGTTCACCACCACCGTGGGTGCGGGCTGCGCGTTGAGCAGTCCGCCGGGACCCAGCGTCACGTCGAGAAGGTCCAACGACGACATCACCGACGTGAACACGACGTCGCAGCGGCCGAGGTCGCTGATCTTCTCGACTTGGGCAGCGCCGAGTTCGACGAGCCGGGCGGCTTTCGACGGCGTTCGGTTCCACACCGTGACCGGGACGCCGTCGGTGATGAGAATGGCGGCCATGGCGCTGCCCATCCGACCGGTGCCCATCCAGCCGACCGTGGTCGCTGGAGGGTCAGCTTCGCTCATGACCGATTCCTCTCCATGTGCAGGATAGTGCACAACATGGGCGGCATGGTGGTCAAGCAGCAGTGAGCACAGTCACCCGTATGTGCCACTGATCAGCACGCTCTCTCGATATCCGGGAGCAGGCAGGTGTAGACTCTGCCGATATCGCTGTGTACAGCTTTCTGCACACTAGGAGCGAGCTGATGGTGGTTTCAGCCTCCCACGCGGGCACTGAGATGCCCAGTGGTCTGGGTGGACGACTTCGACGGATCCGCTCCGCACGGGGTATGTCGGTGCGAGAACTCGCGCGCCGGGCGGGTTGCTCGGCAAGCCTGGTCTCACAAGTCGAACGCGGTGTGACCACTCCTTCTGCCGGCGTGGTGTACGCGATGGCCAACATACTGGGTATCTCGCTGGATTACCTGTTCGGCACGAACGACACGGAATCTGATCCGCCCCTGCCCTCGCAGCTGGGCAGCGACGGATGGGGCCGCGCCACCGGTCCTGGCGGCGCCGGCATCCTGCAGCGGGCGGGCGACCGCAGGATGATCGAACTGTCGACGGGAGTCCGTTGGGAGCGACTCACGCCGTCCCATGACAACGAGGTCGACTTCCTGGAGGTTGTCTACGAACCCGGCGGCCAATCCTCCGAGAGCGGACGGTCGATCCGTCACGGCGGCCGGGAGTATCTGTACGTGCTGCAGGGTGAGCTCGAAGTCGAGGTCGGCTTCGAGACGTTGCGCGTCGCGGCCGGCGATTCGCTCGCCTTCGACCCGGCCACCCCACACCACTACTGCAACCGCACCGATGGGACCGTCCGGGCGTTATCGGTCGTCGTGCACGGTGAGAGGCCGTAGCCGCGGCGTCAGCGGTCGGTCGTGCCGGCGTAGGGCAGTAATGTCATCTCTCGAGCGTTTTTGATCGCGGTCGCGATCTGGCTCTGTTGCTGCACAGTGAGGCCGGTGACCCGGCGGGGCCGGATCTTGCCGCGATCGGAGATGAACATCCGTAGCCGGGCGGTGTCGTTGTAGTCGACCGCTTGCACGCCAAGGATTTTCAGCAGACTCCGCTTCGCGCTTTTCGGCTCGGCCGGAATGGGGCGACGCTGACGTGTGGACTTGCCCGCCATCACCAGCTCGCTTTGCGAATGCCGGGCAGTTGCCCGTCGTGGGCCATCTCGCGGACTCGGACCCGCGACAATCCGAACTTGCGGAGATGCCCGCGAGGACGCCCGTCGACCGCGTCGCGGTTGCGCAGCCGGACCGGGCTGGCGTCGCGGGGTTGGCGGTTCAGCTCACTCTGCGCCGCCGCCCGCTGCTCAAATGTGCTGTGCGGTGACCGAATAATGTGTTTGAGTTCGGTGCGTCGTTCGGCGTGGCGGGCGACGACCGCGCGCCGCTGCTCGTTTCTGACGATCTTGGACTTCTTGGCCATTCAGCGCTCCTCCCGAAACTCGACATGCCGGCGGATGACGGGGTCGTACTTTTTCAGCACGACCCGGTCGGGATCATTGCGCCGGTTCTTGCGGGTGACGTAGGTGTAGCCGGTGCCTGCGGTGGACCGCAGTTTGACGATCGAGCGAATCTCGTTGCCGGACATCAGATTCGCTCACCAGAGCGCCGGATTCGCGCGACGACGGCCTCGATGCCGTCGCGGTCGATAACCTTGATGCCTTTGGTGCTGACCCGCAACGTGACGCGGCGGCCTTCCGATGCGAGGTAATAGGTCTTGGTCTGGATGTTCGGTGACCAACGTCGGCGCGTGCGTCGATGCGAGTGCGACACCGTGTTGCCGAAACTCACCGTGCGGCCGGTGACTTGGCAGCGTGCGGACATGCGACCGTCCCCCTTAATGAAAATCGTTTTCGACAAGGCTTGCGTTGGACTGTAGCGTGATCCGTAGGTTAATGAAAATCGTTTTCAAGAAGGAGTGGCGATGCGGACACCCGTGGTTCTGGTCGGAGGCCAGGGCGATACCGACGCGGTGACCGGGATGCTGATGCACCGATCGGGAACGGCGGCTGTCGAGCATCGCTTCGACGGTCACGTGGTGCGCCGAACGCTGGTGATGCTGCGAGACGCGGAACTGGTCACCGCCGTGGAGGCGCTGGAACTGGCCCACGGTTGTGTGGCCTGCACGATCCGCAACGACCTACTGGTGTTGCTGCGCAAGCTGCACCGCCGCGATGACGTCGAACGGATCGTCGTGCACCTGGCGCCGTGGCTGGAGCCGGAACCCATCTGCTGGGCGATCAACCACATCCGGGTGCACGTCGGTCCCGGCTTCTTCGACGGCGCCGCCGCGCGCGATGTCGCGATCGCCGGCGTCGTGACCTGTGTGGACAGCGGCGACTGGTTGGGGCAGGCGCTCGGCGACCAGGAACTGCAGGATGGCCGCACTGTCGCGCAAGTGGCGGTCTGCCAAGCGGAATTCGCGGACCTGCTGGTGTTGAACGGCCCCGACCCGGCCGCGCTTGCCGTGTTGCGTCGTCTGGCTCCACGCGCGCGAATCACGATCGGTGTCGACCGCGTCGAGATGGCGCTGGCGAATCTCGACGACCAATCACGCCGTGGCCGTAGCGATCATCCGCACGCGCCACTACTGGCTGGTCTGCCCCCGCTGGCCGCCGACGGGGCGATCAGGTTGCTCGAGTTCAGCGCCCGCCGGCCCTTTCATCCCGAGCGTCTGCATGCCGCGGTCGATCTGCTGCTGGACGGCGTCATCCGTACCCGTGGGCGACTGTGGCTGGCCAACCGAGACGACCAGGTCATGTGGCTGGAGTCCGCCGGTGGCGGGTTGCGGGTCGCCTCAGCGGGAAAGTGGTTGGCGGCCATGACCTCATCGGAAGTGGCATACGTGGATCCGGACCGCAGGGCGTTTGCCGACTTGATGTGGGAGCACCGATTCGGCGATCGACACACCTCGATGACGATTCTGGCGTGCGGCGCCGACCCGGCCGAGATCGCCCGCGGACTCAATGGCGCGCTGCTCACCGACGACGAGATGGCCGAGCCGCAGACCTGGACATATTTCGATGACCCGTTCGGCGATTGGCATCAGGACCCGTGCCACGAAACGCCTGATGCAGCAGGCGAATTCTCGGTACACCGCAACGACGACGGAGAAGCCCGATGAGATCTGACATCCATCCCGGCTACCACCCGGTGGTCTTTGAGGACGCCAATACCGGCGCACAATTTCTCACCCGTCGTCGAAGTGTCCGCGGACCCGCACCCGTTCTGGACCGGTACCCGGCGCACACTCGACACCGCGGGCCGGGTGGAGAAGTTCTACCAGCGCTACCGCGGCAGGCCTGCGTAGCAACGACTTACAGCCTCAGTCGCGGATAACACCCTTGTTGCGCATCAGGAAGTCCGCCAGGAAACCGTCGTGCGGGATGTCGGGGGCGGTGTGGTGGGTCGCATGACGGCCGCGGTAGACGTTGGCGATCGTCGGCTCGGCCAGCAGGTCGTCGATCACATCGCCGCGTCCGGTGATCGCTGTGATCACCAGCGAATGCCGTAGCGGCTCCAGTCCGTCGGCGGGCGACCACGGCGATACCCAGACGCAGGGGAACGGTAGCTCGACATTGAGCTTGACGACGTCCGGTCGGGACAGCAGATGCACGGCGGGGCGCAGCGCGGCGCAGTTGTCGCTCAGCGGGGCCACCACTTGATCGGCGCCGAGCAACGGTGCGGTTCCGGCAGCCGTGGCGGCCAGATGACTGGCTAAAGCCGTTGCAGCATCGATGTTCTGAATAGGCAGGACCGCATTGTCGTCGTCGGCCGGCAGTGCGTCGATCGTGGCCAGTCGTTGAGCGATCGCCTCGGCCAACGGGGCAGGATCTCCCTCGTAGAGCACAGCGGTGGTGTTGACGCACGCCACGCCGCCCAGGTTGGCGATCGAGTCGACGATGACGTCGAGGTAGTCCCGCCAGTCACTGTCGGCGGTGATCAGGATCTTGGCGCGGCCCGGCCCATTGACGAACACCGTCGGATCGCCTGCGTACTTGTCGACGACGCCCTGCCCGCCGTAGACCATGGCGAGATCGGCCGAGCGGACCATCTCGTCGGCCCCGCGATGATCGGTGGGCAGGTACACGGCGTCCTGCGGCCGAAACCCGGCCTGCCGCAACGCATGTACCAGGCGGTGTGCGGTCAGCGGCTCACGGCGCGACGGGCGGACCGCGACCCGGTATCCCAACGCGAGCGCCTGTGGCCACAGTCCGTGCACACCCGGGCCGTTGCCGGAGGCGAGCACCGCGAACACCTCACCCCGCCGCGCCCACACCGCGGCACCGTGGAGAGTACATTCGTCGCGCCAGTCCAGCACCGCACCTGCCGGCCGGGCCGGGCGCACCGCGTCGAACGCGGCGGCGACGCCGTCGATGACGCTACGAGCGCCGACACGGGTCACCGAAATCGGCACGCCGGAAATCCTGCTGGTCGCAACGGCGTACGCGTCGAAGTCCAGTCCGGCGATCACCCCGGTGGCGAAGATGTCGGCAGCCTTGGCCAGCGCGGCGTCGCGCTCGTGCGCCGCCAGCGGACGGATGGCGCGCTGCGCGTCGATGGCCCGCGAGACGTAGAGCGGCGGCGCGATGCTGAGCTCGGCGATGACGCTGCCCGCCGTGGTCGTGACGGTCTCGCGGGTGCGGGTCCGGTACGCACCCTCGGGGCCGAGCGCGTCGATAGAGATCAATTCCGCTGCACCGCTGGTCATTTCAGTAGACGCCCTCGATGACCGGCTCGCCCTCGAAGGCGGCGACGGGACGCACCTCGCTCACTGAATCGCCGATTTGTCCCGCGAGCCCCGTCATCCTGATGGCGCTGTCGCGCTCGAGGTTGTTCGGGATGAACATGCCCTTGCTGATGTGGTTCATCACCACCTGCCCACGCTGCCCGTAGGGCACCTGTTCGCCGGTGTCCGGGTCCACCACCCAGAACGTCGCGTACGGGCTACGCGGGTGGAACACAAACGCGTCGTCGTCGTCTCGCCAGGTGATCGCTTGCGACATGATCATCGTGCTGCCGAATGCCATGGTGATCGCGGTGTTCGGGAAGATCGCGCGGAACAGATCCAAGGTGTCGAGGTCGACATGGGCGCCGCTGAGCAGCATGAAGCCGAGCTTCTCGTTCATCAGCTCGACCACGGCGTCGTTACGCGCCATCGCGTCGAGCAGCGGCGGCGTGGTGTGCAGATTCGCCACCTGCTGGGTGTGCAGCACGTGTACGGCCTGTTCGACGAGGTGATCGACGTAGGCGGCCACCTCCGATGCGGCATTGCGGGCGGTGATCTTCTTCACCCAGCGGGGGTCGAGGTCGATGGCGTGAAAGACCGATCCGAGCCGCTGCGAGACCAGGCGGGAGAAGAAGCCCACGCCGTGCGGCCCGCTCGGCATCATGCACAAGAAGTCGCGGCCGGACAGGAAGCCGCCGGAAGCAAAGTCCTCGGTCTGCCACTCGACGATCTGGGCAATCCAATCGGGCAGCTGCACAGTCCTTTTCGGTGCACCTGTGGTGCCGCCCGATTCGAAGATCTGCGGTATCGGCGACGGCGTGCCGTAACCGCGGGGGATCAGGTCGGCGACGGGCACGTCGCGCAGGGCGCTCAGCAGGTTGGGGAACAGTCGCAGGTCGTCGAAGGTGTTGACGTCGGTCAGTGGGTTGAAGTCCAGTGTTCCGGCCGTCTGCAACCAGAACGCAGAACCGGTCTGTTCACCGAAGTGCCAGGCGATCGCCGCGCGCAGGTACGCCTGCGGGTCGTGCACCGGCGCTGACCTCGGCACGTCCAGCAGCGAAAAATCGATGTCGGCCATATCACCGATCATCGCCCAGCACGGTTCACCCGAGCAATCTGCGACCCGCCAATCCGGTTTACGCAGAACGGTTTTCCCATGCCGTTCACCGTTTGTGCCTGAATGATTCGCCGCCGCGACATCTGCTGAGGCTGCATTACCGCTGGAACGGCCGCCAGTTGTCCTCCGGCTGAGCAAGCCGGTCAGCGATCACCGACAGCGTGTGTACGTTATGGCCGTAGCCGAGGTGGCTGCTGCGCACTTCGACGTTTTCGGTCTGCGGAGCGGGCAGGCTGGTGCAGCACTGCCAGGCCACGATGCCGTCGGACTTGCTGTAGATGCAGGTGGTGGGCACTGACAGTGGTTGGGCGCGGCGCACCAACGCCGTGTCGGAGACGGACTCGGTGGCGTCGGCGCCGCGGTTCACCAGCCGCCATACTCGCCAGGCGGTGCTGGCTTCATGGTTGCCCCGAAACGGCGATCCGAGTGTGATCACCGATCGGACGTCATCGGGAAACGTGCGGGCCAACTCGCGAGCGTAGATTCCGCCTGCGCTCCAGCCGATGATGCTGACCCGGTCACCGCCGGACCGCTCGCGGATGTGGTGCAGACGCGCGGGCAGCGACTCCTTCATGCTCGCCCGATAGCCCAGGTTGTAGCCCAGTCCCCAGTCGTAGACCCGATAATTCAAGCGGCGCAGCACATTCCGCAGCAGGTCGGTGGACATCGGACCGGCGAGAAATCCGGGCAACACCAGAACGGGGTGGCCGTCGCCGTGCGGCCAACCGGCGATGCGCCGCATCGCGAGGCGAGCGGACATGTACTCCACACCGGTGCGCCACTCCAGCACACGCAGCAAGTGCCCGGGCACGGCTGCGTTGGCGGCATCCGGCGCCTGCGCCGATTTCTCGGCGACAGGTTCAGGAGTAGAAGCCATCCAGGGTCTCCTTGTTCTGCTCAGCGACCACCCCGCGCTTCACCTTGAGCGAGGGTGTCAGCTGGCCACCGTCGACGGAGAGGTCATGGTCGAGCAAGGCCCACTTCTTGATCGTCTCCCACCGATTGAGGCTGGCGTTCAGCTTCTTGACGGTTTCGTCGATCATGTCGTGCACCGCATCGGATTTCGTGAGCTCTTCATAGGACTTGCCGTCGAGCCCGTTGTCTTTGGCCCACCCGCTGATCGAGTCCGGGTCGAGGGTGACCAGCGCGGCGGCGAAGTTTTTGCCTTCGCCGAACACCATGAACTGGCTGGCGTACGGGCACAGCGTCGCGAATTTGGCCTCGATCGCCGGCGGCGCGACGTATTTGCCGTTGGACAGCTTGAACAGTTCCTTGATCCGGCCGGTGATGGTCAGGAAGCCGTCGTCGTCAAGCTTGCCCTGGTCCCCGGTAGCCAGCCAGCCGTCCTTCAGTGCGTCGGCGGTGGCGTCGTCCAGGTGGTGGTAGCCGGCCATCACGCAGTCGCTGCGGAACTGCACCTCGCCGGCATCGCTGATCCGGACCTCGGTGCCCTCGAAGGGCAGGCCGACAGTGCCGAGCTTGTAGTTATCCGGCCGGTTGATGAAACCTGCACCGGACGATTCGGTCAGCCCGTAGCCCTCCAGAACCAATACGCCGGCGGCCTCGAACCATTCGGCGATGTCGCGGTTCAGCGGCGCGGAACCGGAGATGAAGAACCGGATACGTCCGCCGAACACGTCGCGGATCTTGGCGAACACCAGCCCGTCGAACAGCTTCTGCTGCGCCACCAGGTGCGGCCAGACGAACTTGCCTTCGCGGCGGCGGCGGGCGACCTCTTTGCCCACCGCGAACGCCCACCCGAACAGGACGGCTTTCGCGCCCTTCTGCTGCGTGATGATCTTGCTGTAGGCCTTCTCGAAGATGCGGGGGGCGGCGCCCATGAAGGTCGGTTTGACCACGGCGCAGTTCTCGACGATCTTGTCGACGCGACCGTCGATCGCGGTGGCAAAACCGCACGCGACCTGGGTCGCGATCAACACCTTGCCGAAGGCGTGCGCGAGCGGCAGCCACAGCAGCTGCAGATCGTTTTCGTCGAGCAGGCCCATGTCGGAGATGACGTTGCCGGTGTACACCCACGCCGAGTGACGCAGCCGTACTCCCTTTGGCTTGCCGGTGGTCCCGGAGGTGTAGATGAGCGTCGCCAACTGCTCGGGTTTGATCTCGTCGGCTACTTTGCTGACACACGATGTGTGCTCGGCCAGATATTTCGCGCCCTGGTCGGCCAGGTCGTCGAGGGTGATCACCCAGTCGTCGTCCGACGATCCGTCGATCAGCACGACCTTGGCCAGATTGGGCAGCTCGCTGCGCTGCTCGTTGAGCTTCTCGAGCTGGCTGTCGTCCTCGGCGAAGACGATCTTCGAGCCGGAGTCGGCCAGGATGTAGGCCGTGTCCTCGGCGTTGGTGCTGGGGTAGACGGTGGTGGTTGCGGCGCCGGCGCACAGGATCGCCAGGTCGGCCAGGACCCACTCCAGCCGGGTGGTCGAGGCGATGCCGACCCGGTCCTCTGACTCGACGCCCAGCGCCAGCAGGCCGGCTGCCAAGGCCTCCACCCGCTCGGCTGCCTGCTTCCAGGTGACCGACGTCCAGTCGCCGTCCGCGGGGATACGGAACGCCTCTTTGTCTCCTGATTTCTCGACGCGCTGCAAAAACAGCTGCGCCAGGTTGGACGCTCGGGTCTGGGTAGCGCTGGTCTGGCTCATCGGACTTCCTTCTCAGTCTCAGCAACGTCCGCGTCGGTCTCGCTATTGATCTTGCTGGGAGTGCCCACCGCTGGATGGCCAAAACGTCAATTTGCCGTTTTATTGCCCGTCCGCCGTGGCCTCGGCGAGTTCGGGCTGCGCCAACCCGGCTGTTTTCGCCAAGAAGTTCGGCGCCAGCACCGACAGTCCGGTCGCCGCCGCGGTCGCTCCGACCACGCCCGTCCAAGCGACCGGGCCCATTGGCGTGCATCCGAAGAAGTGGCTGACGCCCGGGGTCTGGACGATGCCGACCAGCACCGCGGAGCTGCCCAGCGCCGTGGCCACCACCAGCGGACTGTGCCGCCGGTCCAGCAGCGTCTGCGCCAGCTGGGTCATCACCAGAGCGGTCAATCCCATTGTCGAGGTGCGTCTTTCGGTGCCCGGAGTCCAGCGTCCGACAGCCCAGGCCGCGGTGGCGCCCGCCGCCGTGACGGCGCCCCGGGTCACGATCTGACGCATGAGCGGAACGTCGAGCGACGGCGTCGGTGCGGTGAGCACTGATCGCTGATAGGCGCGGCGCGCCTCGTCGGCTTCCTCTTCGGTGTCGTATTCGTCGAGATCGGGTTCGTCGAATTGCGGGGTGACGGCGACCGCGAGCGCCGGGAACATGTCCGTCAGCAGGTTCACCAGCAACAGTTGACGGGTCCCGACCGGCGCCCGCCCGCTGCCCAGCGCGGTCCCGATGATGGTGAACAGCACCTCGCCGACGTTGCCGCCGATCAGGATCGTCACCGCGTCGCGCACACCGGCCCACATGCCGCGACCCTCGACCAGCGCATCGAGCAGCACGCCCAGGTCGTCATCGGTCAGCACGATGTCGGCGGCGCCGCGGGCGGCCGACGAGCCACGGCCGCTGACCCCGATGCCCACGTCGGCCATCCGGATCGCGGCGGCGTCGTTGGCGCCGTCGCCGACCATCGCCGTAACTCGTCCGCAACGCTGCAGCGCCGCGACGATCTGGACCTTCTGTTCCGGGCTCACCCGGGCGAACACCTGAACATCGGCGGCGATCTTGGCCGACGCGTCCTCGTCGAGGCCGGCCAGCTCCGCGCCGGTGATCACCCGCGCGTCGTCGGGTAGTCCCAGTTGGCGGGCGATCGCCCGCGCTGTCACCGGGTGATCGCCGGTGATGAGCACGACGTTGCGGTCGGCATCCTCCAGCGCCTCGATCAGCGGGCGCGCTGACGGGCGGGCGGTGTCGGCTAGGCCGACGTAGCCGATCAATTCGAGATCCTGCGCGGCGGCGTCGACGGCATCAGCGTCGGTGTTCTCGTCGTCGGTGTCGCGATTCCAGCGGCCCTTGGCTACGGCAAGTACCCGCAGACCCTGCTCGGCGAGGTTGTGCACCAACGACTCGGCGTGGTCCCGATCGGCTTGCGGGTCGGCGAACCGGCAGCGCTGCAGGACGACTTCTGGAGCGCCCTTGAGCATCAGCACGGGCTGCTTCGGGTCAGTGTCGAGCGTGCCGATCGAGGCGGCGAAGCCGCGGCTGGACTCGAACGGAACCTCGGCGAGCAAGCTCCATTCGGGGTCTTGGCTGCCTGCATAGGATTCCGCGGACTTCAGGATCGCCTCGTCGGTGGCATGCGCGTGCCCTTGCGCCTCGTCTGGTTGCGAGGACGCGCGGGCGGCGGCCCGGAGGACTCTGGTGGCCTGCGGGTCGGCGATGCCGGGGAAGGGACCCTGCGGGCTGGTAACGGCCGGCACTGAAAGCACAAGGCGTAGCCGGTTTTCGGTGAGCGTGCCGGTCTTGTCGAAGCAGACGGTGTCGACCCTGCCCAGCGCCTCGATGGTCCGTGGAGCACGGACCAGCACGCCGCGCGTCGACAGCCTTTGCGCGGCGGCCAGCTGCGACAGCGTCGCCACCAACGGCAGCCCTTCCGGGACGGCAGCCACGGCGATGGCGACGCCGTCAGAGACCGCCTGTCGCAGCGTGGCACGCCGCAGCAATGCCAGACCTGACACAGCGGCCCCACCGGCCAGGGTCAGCGGAAGAACCTTGCCGGTCAGCTCGCGCAGCCGCGCCTGCACTCCGGCCGACGACTCGACGTCGATGACCGATGAGATCGCGCGGTGTGCGGCCGTGCCCACACCCGTGGCCACCACGATCGCCCGGGCGTGGCCCGCGACGATAGTGCTGCCCTCGAACAGCATGCTGGCCCGCTCGGTATCGGCCGCCGCAACCGGATCCACCTGCTTGTCGACCGGCAGCGACTCGCCGGTGAGCAGAGATTCGTCGACCTCGAGATCCTCGGCAACCAGCAGCCGGGCATCGGCGGGCACCACGTCGGGAGCCACCAAGTCGATGACGTCGCCGGGACGCAACGCAGTCGCCGACACGGTGACCAGGCGTTCGGCGTTGCGCGCGGCCTCCAGCCGACGCCGCGCCGTCGCCACCGTCGGGATGACCACGCGGCGGGCGAACTGGTCCTGCTCGGCGAATAATTCGGCGGCCGCTGCCTCGGCACGCAGCCGCTGCGATCCACCGATCAGCGCGTTGACGGCCATGACACCACCGACAAGCACCGCGTCGACGTTGCTGCCCAAGATTGCCGAGGCCGCAGCGCCGACCGCCAGGATCGGGGTGAGCGGATCGGCAAGCTCGGCCTTGGTCGCGGACAGCAGCTTGCCGGCCTGACGAGCCGGACCGCGCAGCGGCGACACCAGCGGGCTGTAGGACAGGTCTCCGAGCACGCGTCGCCAGGCCGGAGCACTCTCGATCGCAGTCAGCGGTCGCGTCCGGCCGGCCAGCCGCGAGTAGACGATCTCCGGGTCCAGGGCATGCCAGGCGGTCAACGGCTGCGGTGTCGGATCGGGCTGGCGCAACACCTTGCTGGCCGAGAACGCTCCCGAGATCAGCGCGCTGGCGGCCGCGGCGTTGACCGGGTTGAGCCAGCGCTGAACCGCGAGCGGGCTCGTCGACGTCCGCGAATCACCGGTGACCAGCAACAGCCCGGCCAAGGTGGTCCCGCCTTTGGCGAGGTTGACCGACGATTCGCTAGCTTGTCGCGCTGCGGGGAGAGCCGAGAGGATCCGCACGGCGGCCGCCAGGTCGGTGCCGGTGATGATGTCGGCGCTCCATGGCGTGGCTGCCTTGGGATCGTCGAGGGCGACCCCGACGTCGGCGATGGCCAGCGCGGCCAGCGTGTCGGTCGAGGCGAAGTCGCGGTGCAACGCGGTGATCAGCAGCACCGGCCCGCGGTCGGCCCGCAGATCGCGGACCAGTTTCAGCAAGGGAGTGCCACTGGGATGGCTCGCGGCGACGCTGGCGGCCAGGTCCTGGGTGCCGGCCACGTGTCGCAGCACGACGCGGGAGCCGGTGCGGTTCGCGATCTGCAGCAGCGGCACCGCGAATGGGTCGACCTCCCAGCCGACTTCGACGTGGCCGACCGTTTCGCCGTCGACCACCAGGTCGGCGTGCTCGAGGCCCTGAGCGGGGGTGGCCGACGGCCCTTCCGGGCGCAGCCAGCGCAAGCGCGCGGTGTTGGCCGGCAACTCGTCGGGGTCGGGCTCCGGCGGCTCCTCGGCGTGTAGCAACGCGTCGGCGACTTCGTAGACGCGGTCGTCGTCCCAGCCCGGGATGTCGCCGCGGGAGTGCAGCACCGCGCGGTGGTCGCCGCGCAGCGCGGCGCCGTCGATGACGACCACTTTCACCCGATCCAGGCGACGCAGCGCGCCGGGGTCGAGGATCATCTGGCCGTCTTCGGCGAGACCACGCCCCAGCACCGCGGCGAAGGCTTGACGTCCCATGTGCGCGGCCTTCGGTATGCCGGCCAGCACCGCGCCGGCGGCGTCTTCTGCCCCACCACCGGCCACCAAGGCGCTCGCGGCCGCGATCAACGATCCGTTCGCGGCCTGCTCCGTGTATTCCTCGACCGGCCCGGCCATCGATCCCTTGTCGGTGTCGATGGCGGCGTCGATGGCTCCGTCGACGACGACGTGCGAAGCCTCGCCCGCCGCGGCGGCAGCCCAGTGGTGCCGGGAGGCCTGCGATTTCGCGCCGGTCGAGGAAATGACGGGGACCACCGGTGCTTGCGGCCGATTGGGTGAGGCAAGTTCCGGCTCGCGGTCACGCCACTGACGGCGATGGGCGTCGGCCTCGCTGATTTGCAAGACCCTCTCGACCAGATTCAGCAGCGGTGTACCGACCGCTTGGGTCAACCCGTTGGCCGCTGCCGTCGACGCGGCGAGGGCGAGGTCGGTGCCGACGCGGCCCAGTCGCGACTCGAGCACTGCGACCACGCGCGGCTGATCTTTGAGCAGGGCCGCGGCGGCTCGGGTGGTCTTCGGCGCGGCCGGCAGTCGGACCACCCAGCCGGTGACCGCGGCGCCGACCGCGAGCACGTCGAAGGCGGCCGCGGTGAGCGGCACCAAGACAGCCAACGGGTTGCCGGGGTCGGCGAACGGCGCGATGCGGGTCTGCGGCTCGGGCCCAGCCGCAGCCACGTCGGCCGCGGCGGCGTTGACCACCGTGCGGACGCGTTCCAGCACTGCGTCTCCGTCGATGTCGTCGTCGAGTTCGACGACCAGCCTGCCCAGCGCCCCTTCGACGTGCGCGCTGGCGACACCCGGGATGAGGCGGACGGGTTCTTCGACCACCGGAGCGTGTTCGTGCCAGCGCGGGAACGGCAGCAACGGGTCGAGGTCCATGTGCACCCGTCGCCCGCTCTGCCAGCGCACGGTCGCCGAAGCGCCGTCCCGGTTGCCGTTGGTCGAGCCGCCGATCCCGATCAGACGAGACGTCGAATGGCTCACGGTGTCCAACACCGGACCGGTCAGCGTCTGCACGGTGTCGGCGGCGGTCGCCACACTCTGCGCTCCCGCCTGCAACATCTGGACTGCTCCGCCGGTGATTCCGCCGACTACGGCGGTCATTCCCGGAACTCTCATTCCCCACCCTTCACACGAGTTCTACGGCGTCGATCAGCACCGCCTGGGCAAAGTGACGGCCTTGGCTGGACGACAAAATGGGGAGAACGCTGACATCCCCCGTTAGTGACGAGCGTACGTGTTACGCCACGACCCGGCCGCGCGAGGAAATTCGAGCTGACCGAAGTCGGCCCGGATCTACCTGCATCCGCTGACGTGGATCCGCCGCCCGACGCCGGCGCACACGGTTACCGGTGGCGGTGGCGGTGGCGGCGGGAAATCCTGCGGAAGCGGCGCATAGTCGCCCGGCGGCGGAACGTAGGCGTTGACCGTGTCGGCGACGTTGGTACATCCGCTCACCGAAATGCGCCTGCCGACGCTTGCGCAGACGTCCGCGTTGGCCACACCGGACGGTTGCGCGACGACGACCAGCGAAGGGATCGACGTGAAGGCCAGGAATGCGATCGCTGCGACAGCTCGAATCCGTACGGCAGTCACAAGGCGCCCTGCCCCAGTAACGGAGTCCACTGGCAACGTTCCCTGATATCGGTGAGCGGCTGACGAATGTTCTCGAGGTCAGTTTGCTCTTGCGGGTTGGCGCCGAAATAGTCCTGCACGTTGTCGCGTAGCTGATCTTTGGGCTGGTCCTGCAGGCCGGTATAGAAGCCGTTCACATCCGGGTGGGTGTACAGGTAGGCCGACAGCGTCGTCGCGACGCCGGCCGCAACGCCGGCGATGTCCGCCGCCGTGCAGTTGGGTGGCCGAGACGCCGGATCAGCCGCCGCACTTCCGGCGGCTCCGCACAGCAGCGCCCCGGCGCCGAGAGCTCCGACTAGCAATCGACGAGGGATGAGCTGGGAGAGGGACATCACGGGCTCCTTCGTGCGGCGGTCGTCCCCGAAGCTAAAGCTAAGCAGATAACGCCGAACGCTCGGGCCGATCTGATCCGAAACACGATCAGCGTGTCGGCGGTAGACCAAACACCGAGAACAACGCGGGATCGAGAAAGACGACCATCCGAGCGATGCCCGTAGCACCGGCAGTCAACACGTGGATCGAATGTGCCCGCATGACGTCGTCGTCGGCCCGGCGATATTCGGCGACGGCCGGCTGCCCGTTGGCGGACGTCGGGACCAGCACCATGTCGCCCGGTTCGGCGAAAGCTCGGCGGGCGAGGAACCGGGTCACGGCGTCGCGGCCGGTGAACCAGATTGGTAGCGGCGGCATCTCGAGCCTGACGTCGGTCTGCAGCAGCTCGGTGAGCGCAGCAAGGTCGGCGTTTTCGAAAGCCGCACAGTAGCGGTCGATCAACTCGCGCCGAGCCGCATCGTCAGGCTCGGCCACGTCCTCCTCGCTCGGCGCGACGTCGGCGAGATGAGCGCGTGCCCGCTGGAGCGCGCTGTTGACCGCGGCCGGCGTCGTCTCGAGCAGTTCCGCCACTTCGGCGGCGCTGAACTGCGCCACATCGCGCAGGACCAGCACGGCCCGCTGTCGCGCCGGCAGCTCTTGCAGCGCGGTGGCCACCGCCAGTCGTACGCTGTCCCGCGTAGTTACCGCGGCTTCGGGCGTCATGGTGTCTGGAAGCGGCTCCAGCCAGTGATAACTGCCGTGATCTCCGGCGGGATCTGTGTCCGGGTCGGCCGAACCCTCGCCCAGGCCCGCGGGCAAAACCCGGCGGGCTTTGTTCTCCAGTGCACGCAGGCACGCCGTGGTGGCGATCCGATACAGCCAAGTCCGCAGCGCTGCGCGCTCCTCGAAGTCCGAGTAACCGCGCCAGCCGCGTAGGTAGGTCTCCTGGACCAGGTCCTCGGCGTCGTGCACCGAGCCGAGCATGCGGTAACAGTGGGCGATCAACTCGCCGCGAAACGGCGCCGCCTGCTCGATGAAGTCCTGCTGGGCCGGCACGGTGGATCTCCTATCGCAGGGGTACATATCAATAGAGCCATCCGGCCCGGGAAATTCATCGGCCGCGCAGCGATGAATTCCGACCTCGCAACGTATCGAAATCACTATGACCGTTTACCAACCGATTGAGAACCGGGTCGACGCGCTGGCTGGCGCGACGGCGATCGTGACCGGAGTCAGCCGCGGATTCGGACGCGCTATCGGCGCGGCGCTGGTGGGCGCCGGTGTGCACGTCGTCGGTGTCGCCCGCAGCAGTGCCCAACTCGATGAGCTTCGCGACGAGCTCGGTGACACGTTCAGCCCGGTGGTCGCCGACGCTGCCGACCCGGACGTGGCCGCCCGGCTCATCGACGAGCATCAGCCGCACACGCTGGTGCTGTGCGCCGGGGCAAGTCCGACCATGAGCCCGCTACACGAGCAGACCTGGGACAGCTTCAGCCAGACGTGGAACGTGGACGTCGCGCAGACGTTTCACTGGACCCGCCAGGCGCTGAGATACCCACTGGCGCCGGGTAGTTCGGTGATCGCGATGTCCAGCGGCGCCGCGGTCAACGGTTCACCGCTCAGTGGCGGCTACGCAGGGGCGAAGGCAGCCGTCAAATTCATCGCCGACTATGCCGCGATCGAGTCGCAGCGGGCCGGCCTGGGAATCAGCTTCACATCCGTACTGCCTCGGCTGACCTCGGCGACCGGCCTGGGCGCTACGGCGGTCGCGGCGTACGCCGATCGGCAAGGCGTCGACGTCGACACTTTCGTCAAGGCCAACGGGCCAGCGCTCACCACGGAGCAAGTGGGCCGGTCAGTCGTGGAGATCGCCGCCGGCGCGCATCCGGACCACGGCGCTTACCTGCTCACCGCGGCCGGCTTGTCGGCGCTCGGCTGAAGTAACTGCAACCGAAAGGAGATCACCATGAACACACCTCCGATCGTGTCGGCCCAAGAGTGGGCGGACGCGCGTGAGCAACTGCTGGTGCAGGAGAAGGAGCTGATGCGCGCCCACGACGCGCTGGCGGCACAGCGTCGGCGGATGCCGTGGACGGCCGTGGACAAGGAATACGAGTTCGACGGACCCGACGGCAAGGTCAGCCTGCTCGGCCTGTTTCAGGGTCGGCGTCAACTACTCGTCTATCGCGCGTTCGTCGGGCCCGACATCGACGGCTGGCCCGATCACGGCTGCCGGGGGTGCTCGATGATCGCCGACCACATCGGCAACCTGGCCCACCTGAACGCCCGCGACGCCACGCTGGCGTTCGCCTCGCGCGCGCCGCAGGCGGGCATCGAGCACCTCAAGGCGCGGATGGGCTGGCAGATGCCGTGGTACACGATCACCGACAGCTTCGATGCCGACTTCGGCGTGGACGATTGGCACGGCACCAACGTGTTCATCCACGACGGCGACCGGGTGTTCCGCACCTATTTCGTCAACAACCGTGGCGACGAGGTGCTGGGTAACACCTGGAGCTTTCTGGACATGACGCCGCTCGGTCGGCAGGAGACCTGGGAGGACTCGCCGCAGGGCTATCCGCAAAGTCCGCCCTACGAATGGTGGGACTGGCACGACGCCTATGGAGAGCAAGCACCGTCGCGCTGGTTCGGCGATCCTGATCCGACCGATCCCAACGACAAGCGCCCGCCCCGGGCCGACTGAGCGGGCACTAGGTTCTCTTCCGGGAGGAAAACCAGAAAGGAGCCGGCATGCCCGGAGCGACCGCTGACGTCTGGGAAGCGATGGCGACCGCGCGGACCATTCGGCGGTTCACCGACGAGCCCGTCGATGACGCCACGCTGGAACGGTGCCTGCAGGCGGCGATGTGGGCGCCGTCCGGCGCCAACGCTCAAGCATGGCGCTTCGTCGTGTTGCGGTCGGAGGGGCAGCGGGCCGTGGTGGCCAAGGCCGCCGCCCGCGCCCTGGAAGTGATCGAGCCCGTCTACGGGATGACCAGGCCGGCCGACGACGACAACAGCCGGCGTGCCCGCACCAACCGGGCGACCTACGAGCTACACGACCGGGCCGGTGAATTCACCTCAGTTCTGTTCGCGCAGAAGCACTTTCCGACGGCATCCGAGCTGCTGCTCGGCGGATCGATATTCCCGGCGATGCAGAATTTCCTGCTGGCAGCGCGCGCCCAGGGATTGGGCGCGTGTCTGACCAGCTGGGGCGCTTACGGCGGTGAGCAATTGCTCCGCGATGCCGTCGGTGTGCCCGACGACTGGATGCTGGCCGGACATGTCGTGGTCGGCTGGCCCAAAGGCCGGCACGGACCGGTACGTCGCCGACCTCTGGGCGAGGTCGTCAACATCGACCATTGGGATGAGATGTGATGAAAGATCAAGTACCGAACCGGCTTTCAGCGGTTGGGCGGGGGATCTGCCGATACGGGCTGGCGCTGGTGCTGGCGTGGATCGGCTTCGGCAAATACATCAAGATGGAAAGCCGGGTGCTGATCGAACACAGCCCGCTGATGAGTTGGGTCTACGACGTGTTCAGCGTCAACACGGTAGCGCGCGGATTGGGAACCCTGGAGATCGTGGCAGCGATCTTGATCGTCGCCCGTCCGGTATCGGCACGGCTGTCGGCCACCGGCAGCGCACTGGCGATCGTGCTGTTTTGCGGAACGCTGAGCTTTCTGTTCACCACGCCGGGAGTGATCAGCCGGTTCGCCGGACCGATCCCCGTGCTGTCGGCTCTCCCCGGCCAGTTTCTGCTGAAAGACGTTGTGCTGCTTGGCGTCGCGGTCTGGAGCCTCGGCGAGGCGCTGCAGTCAGTCTTTGATGCCAACCGTGATCAGGTCGGAGATAGCCTGCGTCCATAACGGCCGCCGGACCCGGTGCTGCTCGTCGATGGTGAAACCGGCTCCTTCGAACAGTTGCCGCATTTCGGATGGTGACGGATTGTGCGCCAACTTCCAGCGGCTGTCCGACGCCCCTTGGAACATCGATTGCCGTGCGCTGAGCGTCGATACCGCCACCAACCCACCCGGCGCCAGGACGCGGTGGAATTCGCGTAGCGCCGCGGGTTGATCGAAGAAGTGGAACGCCGAGGTGGTGACGACCGCGTCGACCGCCCCGTCGTCGAAGGGCAGTTGCTCGGCCGGGCCGCGCAGCCACTGGACCGCCGTCGATCGGGACTGGGCCTGGTTGAGCATGCCCTCGGACATGTCCACGCCGTAGACGGTCGCTGGATGTAGATCGCGTTCGATCCGGTCAGCGAGAATGCCTGTGCCGCAAGCGACATCGACCACCCGCGCAGACTGGTGGTCGCGCAATTGCGCGACCACCTCGTCGTGCGCCGGACGGTACACCCACTGCTGGAGGAAAGGCAGGTTGTAAGCCGGTGCGGCCACACCCCAAAACCGCGTGACGAACTCGTTGAAGCCTCGACGCTGCGGAGCATCTGTCACTTGGTCGAGGTGTAGTAGATCGTGTCGGCCATCGACACCGAGTCGTTGCCCTGCGGGACCGGCGGGAGGCCGTAGTCAGCCAGCAGCTGACTCATCGGCTTACCGATCGAGGTCCAGCCCAGCGTGTCCATGTGGACGGCGACGTCGTTGCGGTCTCCTTGGTAACCGAGCTGGTCGAAGTCCAGGTCGAAGCCGTGCGAGCGCCATTTTTCAGTCGCTTCGCGCATCAGCTCCCGCGCCTTCTCTTGGTCGACTTCGGGCATGTCCGGGATGGCCTCGGTGGCCAGCCGGCTGCCGTTGGCGCTCAGCGCAGAGACGTTGTCCAACAAGCGGTCCTGGGCTTCCGGCGGCAGGTAGCCGAGCAATCCCTCAGCAATCCATGCGGTGGGCTGGCTCCGGTCGAAACCGGCGTCGGCCAATGCTGCAGGCCAGTCGTTACGCAGGTCGATGGCGACCGTCCGGCGATCGGTGGTCGGGGCTGCGCCCAACTCGGCCAGGGTCTCGGTCTTGAACGCGATCACCTCCGGCTGGTCCACCTCGAAGACGGTCATGCCGGTCGGCCAGTTCAGCCGGTAGGCGCGGGCATCCAGGCCGGAGGCCAGAATGACGGCCTGGCGGATGCCGGCCTTCGTCGCCTCGGCAAAGAACGCGTCGAAGAAACGGGTACGGGCGGCCATCGCGTCTGGCATCTGTTGAAGCTTCCAGCTGGACTCGTCCGTGTCGACGTCGGCTGCGTTCAGGTCGCCTGCGGCCCATCGGCTCAGGAAATCGACGCCGACGGCACGCACGAGAGGCTCGGCGAATTGGTCGTTGATCAGGGGGTTGTCGGCCTTGGTGGCGACGGCCCGGGCCGCGGCAACCATCGTGGCTGTAGCTCCAACGCTGGTTGCGAGGTCCCAGGTGTCGTTATCGGTGCGCGGCATTGCGTGCTCCTTGGGAAGTCGGGACATTACTTAGTTAGCATAACAAGTAGTTAGCCGGTTTAACAAGTTTGTCTGGTGCGGATCGTTCAAGCGTCGGGAGCGTTAACGAACCACACGTTCTCTTCACGCAGGTTATGGCTGCGCCAACCGTCGCCGGTGCGGACCAGGTCGTGGTGGTAGTAGCCGCCGCAATAGCTGAGTTCCGCCATCCCCGGTAGCTGCATGGGGTTGTAGAACATCGCACGCACCTGCGCGGCGTCGCCATTGATCTCGCTTTCAATGTTGGTGATGTAGTGCATCGACATCACGATCGCGGCGAATCCCTGAGCCAGCCAGTCGGCAACATGCTCGCGACTGCCGGCGACGGCTCCTGCCGACGAATAGTCGATGTGGGCATCCTCGGTGAACACCGAACGGTACAAATCCCAGTCCTTGGTGTCGACGGCCCGCGCGTACCTGTTGAGCAATGCGGTGATCTCGAGTTCGTCGCTGATCCGCTGAATCTCCATACCAGATTCTCCCGCGTACTTAAGTGCCGCTGATCGCGGCGGTGGCCCGCACTACTCGCTGCCCGACAGCATCGATCCGTGCGCGGGTCAGGGCTTGCAACGGGTGGACGGCGACGATCATTTCCACCCGACCGCGGTAATCGAAGACCGGCGCGGCAATAGTGGCCACCGGATGTGCCTGACGCGCCGGCCCGTCATCGGACAGGAAGCCGATCGTGGTGAACTCCATCAGCAGCTGGTCGGTGATTTCGCGAACGCGGCCGGGTAATCCATCGCTGGGCAGTGTCCCCATCACGTGGGCCGCCTGGGTCAATGCCGGCGTCGTGCAGTCGACGTCGAACCCCCGCTCGCGGGTGCGTGATAACACCTCGGAAAGACGCTGCGCCAGAAAGTCGTTGGATGCCGCACCGCGGGCAATCCAGGCCCGTTGTCCGTCGTCTGTGTCCCAGGCCGCGAACGCAACTCCGAATGGCGGGGCGTAGCGGATCCGCTCACCGGGCGCTCCGCTGGACCGCTGGCCGGAATCCTCGAACGCAGTAATCACCAGCGAGTCGCCGGACCGTTCGACAACCGAAGTGGCATAACCGAACTCGTCGGCAAGTTGCATCGCCGCCGTGCGTGCGCGGTGCGCCAGTGGTCGCGAGGTCTCTACTCGCACGGCGACGACCGCCAGGGCCGGCCCCAGGGAGAACGTCTTGTCGACCGGATCGCGACTGGCCCACCCTCGATCGCACAGCGTTGTCAGGATGGCGTGTGTTGTGGCCTGGGTCAGCCCGAGTTCGCGCACCACATCGGAGAACCGCAATCGATCCTCGCCGGAACCGGCGAGCAGTTCGACGACATCGAGAACCCGCGCTGTGGGCGGTGACGGTGGAATAGCTTGACTTCCCTTCCCGACGCTTCCTACCCTTGTGTCGGATTGTCGAGATGCTATCTCGAATAATCGAGAAAAGCCAAGCACAAGGGAGTGCGCGGATGCGTGCGGTGGTGTTGCGTGACGGTCGGCTCAATGTCCGAGACATCGCCGACCCTGTTCCAGGGCCGGGCGAGTTACTGCTTCGGACACTGAGCACCGCGATCTGCGCGTCGGACGTGCATTTCATGGATCACCCGGAGATGGGCGTCGACGATCCGACGGGCCGCTCGCTGTATGACCCGGACCGCGACATCGTGCTCGGCCACGAGTTCGTCGGCGAAGTCATCGGGCACGGACCCGGATGCGCAGGGCAGCTTCGGTGAGTTGGTGGTGGTGGCCGAGGCGTTGGCCAAACCCGTCGAGGGTGACGCACCGAGCAACGCCGTGGCACTCACCGATGCGTTCGCGGTCGGGGAGTTCTACGTGCGCTCCGCGCGGATCGAGCCGGGGGAGATCCCGCTCGTCATCGGTGCAGGCGCGGTCGGCCTTTCGGCTATCGTCGCGCTGGCCAGCCGCGGTGTCGAGCCGATCGTCGTGTCGGATTACAAAGCGGAGCGGCGAGACCTCGCGCTCAGTAGCTTCGGTGCGCACATCGCGGTCGATCCGGCGGAGACATCGCCCTTCGACGTGTGGCGCGAGCTGCGCGCCGAGCGCGGTCTGTGGGGCCCGCTGGTCATCTTCGAATGCGTCGGCGCCGCGGGCCTGATTCAGCAGCTTGTGCAGTCCGCCGATATGGGCACCCGAATCTATTGCGCCGGTGGGTGGTACACCGGTGACTCGCTGAGCATCACCGACGCGACGCGCCAAGGCGTCACCATCCAATTCGGTGGTGGCCCACACCCGCAGGACTGGTACGGCACCCTGGACGCCATCGCCTCGGGTCGACTCGATCCGCTGCCCAGCGTCGGTTCGGTCGTCAGCCTCGACGAAGTGCCCGATGCGCTTGATCTAGCCCGAAAATCCGACGGTCCACCGCGAATCGTCGTGCATCCGAATGGAGATCTGAAGTGAGCGATCGAGAAGAGATCCGCGATGTTCTGCTGCGCTACGCAACGGGGATCGACCGCCGGGACTGGCCGTTGTTCCGCACGGTCTTCACCGATGACTGCCAACTGGACTACGGCGAAGTCGGAACATGGAAAGGCGTCGACGCCGTGACGGAGTTCATGCAACAGGCGCATGCGATGGCCGGACACACCATGCACCGGTTGACCAATCAGGTGATCACGGTCGACGGCGACACCGCTCAGTCGCGGACCTATGTCGACGCGCTGATCATGGTGGGCGACAGCAACTCCGGCGTGAATGCCGCCGGCTTTTACGACGACGATCTCGTCCGGACCGCCGACGGATGGCGGGTTACCCACCGCGAATTCATTCAGGTGCGGGTAGCCCCGATCGGAGGGTCGGCATGACGTTCGCAGAGAAATACGGGCCGTGGGCGCTGGTCGCCGGTGCGTCCGACGGCGTCGGCGCCGCGTTCGCCGAAGGCCTTGCCGAACGTGGCGTCAATGTCGTCCTGGTGGCGCGGCGCCAGGCGGTGCTCGACGAGGTGGCCGCTGGGATCGCTGATCGCACCGGCGTGCAAACTCGCACGCTGGCAGTCGATCTCGCTACGCACGATGCGACGGCGACGATTGCCTCGGCCACCGACGATCTCGACATCGGCTTCCTGGTCTACTGCGCCGGAGCAGATCCCAACTTCGAGCCGTTTCTCGCCAACCCGATCAGCACCGCGGAGGCGATGGTGCACCGCAATTGCGTGGTGCCCATGCAGTTGTGCCACCACGTCGCTCCGGCAATGGTGGGCCGGGGCCGGGGCGGCATTGTCATCTTCGGCTCGGGTGCTGGACTCGCCGGCGGACCGAACATGGTGGCCTACGGCGCCACCAAGGCGTTCGACATGGTGTTCGCCGAAGCGTTGTGGAGTGAATTGCACGACAAGGGAGTTGACGTGCTCGGTCTCATCCTCGGCAAGACCAACACGCCTGCGCTTCGCCGCCTCGAACACACTCGAGGAGTTCTCGGCTCTGAAGACGACACGCCGTCGGATGCCGATAGCGTCGCCGACGTCATCCGCGAGGCATTCGAGAACCTCGGCAACGGGCCAACCGTGATGGCCGGCGAGATGATGCGGGCCGCCGCGCCGATGTTGGCATCGCTGACTCGCAACGAGGCCGTCAAGCTGATCGCCCAGGCCAGCGCCGCCGTCATGGGTGGCGCCGACAACTGAGCCTCAAACGCCAGACAGCCCAGGCCACAAGGGGCCTGCGCTGTTCTGAACCCACAACTGGGTTGGTAACGTGATTCTCTCCGTTGGAGACGGCGTTCTCAGCGCAGAGGAGGCGAGCCGAAGTTGTCAGGAGCGTGCGACGGCAAAGTTGCATTGGTGACGGGTGCCAGCCGGGGATTGGGCAAGGCGATTGCGCAGCGATTGGCCGCCGAGGGTGCGACGGTCGGCCTGACTGCCCGCACGATGGAGCCCGATCCCAAGTACCACGGATCGCTGCGACTAACGCTCGATGAGATCACCGCCGCCGGCGGTTCAGCGATCGCCGTCCAAGCTGACCTGTCGAAATCCGAAGACCGGGAGCGACTCTTCGCCGAGTTGGTCCAACGCGTCGGGGCGCCGGACATTCTGGTCAACAACGCCGCGGTGACGTTCCTGCGTCCGCTCGACGAGTTTCCGGATCGGCGGGCGCAGTTGATGATCGAGATGCATGTTCTGGCACCGATGCATCTGACCCAGTTGGCTATTCCGGCCATGCGCGAACGCGGGCGCGGGTGGGTACTGAACATCACCTCCGTCGGCGGCGACCTGCCCGACGGCCCGCCGTTTTCCGAATTCGACCGGGCGGCCGGCTTCGGGGTCTATGGCACGGTCAAGGCGGCATTGAACAGGCTCACCAAAAGCTTTGCGGCAGAGCTTTATAACGACGGCATCGCGGTGAACGCCGCTGCCCCGTCCAACCCGGTGGCCACCGAGGGCGCCGGCGCGCTCGACCTGGCCAAGACCGATACCGAGGACATCGAGCTCATCACGCAGACCGCGCTCACCCTGGTCACCGCCGATCCGAAATCGATGACCGGGCGCATTGCCCACACGCAGCCATTTCTGCGCGAAATCGGCTGGTTGCGCTGAATGACTAACTGCGTGGTAACCCGGCGAGCTTGTCGGCGAACTTCGCCTCAGCCGCCTCTCGCAGTCGCAACAGGTGCTCGGACGGGAACATGTCGGGCGAGGGCTTGCAGTCTTTGAGCAGCTGTCGCGCCAACGTGACCTTGTGTACTTCGGTCGGACCGTCGGCCAGACCCAGCACGAAAGACTCGGTCAGATGCTGCACAAACGGCATCTCGTGCGATGTGCCCAATGATCCGTGCAGTTGCAGTGCCCGCGACGACACGTCGTGCAGCACCTTCTGCATCATCGCCTTCACAGCCGAGATGTCGGCGCGGACCGCCTTGTAGTCGTTGTATTTGTCGATCTTCCAGGCCGTTTGGAGAGTCAGCAGCCGGAACGCCTCGATTTCCATCCACGAGTCGGCGATCATCTCCTGCACCATCTGCTTGTTCGCCAGCAACTCGCCCTGCGTGTAACGCGACACAGCGCGTTCGGTGAGCATGTCGAAGATGCGCCGTACCAGCCCGACCGTCCGCATGGCGTGGTGGATACGGCCGCCGCCGAGTCGCGTCTGCGCCACCACGAACGCCCCACCACGCGGGCCGAGCATGTGGTCGTCGGGCACCCGAACGTTCTCGTAGCGGACGTAGCCCTCCCGGCCGCCGCCGAGCGGTTGGTAACCCAGCCCGACATCGCGCAGCAGGTTGATACCGGGTGTATCGCCGGGTACGACGAACATCGAATACCGCTGGTAGGGCGGCGCTTCGGGATCGGTCATCGCCATCACGATGATGAATGAGGCCATCGACGCGAACGACGAGTACCACTTCTCGCCGTTAATCACCCAATGGTCGCGATCCTGGGTGGCGGTCGTGGTGAACACCTTCGGGTCCGCCCCGCCTTGCGGCTCGGTCATCGAGAAACAGGAGATGATCCGGTTGTCCAGCAGCGGTTCCAGGTATCGCGACTTGAGTTCGGGAGTGCCGTAATGAGCCAGGATCTCGCTGTTGCCCGAATCCGGTGCCTGGGAGCCGAATACGATCGGCGCGCATTCGGACCGGCCGAGGATCTCGTTGAGTAGTGCCAGCTTCACCTGGCCGTAGCCCGGTCCGCCGAGATGTGGGCCCAGGTGGTTCGCCCACAATCCGCGCTCTTTGACGATTTTCTGCAGCGGCGGGATGAGTGCTTGGCGCACGGGGTCATTGAGGTCGTGAGACTCCTTGACGATGTAGTCGATTGGTTCGCATTCCGACCGCACGAACTCTTCGACCCAGGCGAGTTGTTCGGCCCATTCCGGATCGGTGGCGAAATCCCAAGACACTGATTGTCCTTTCGATCCTCAGTTGTGCACGTGCCGGTTACGACGACCAGGGCCGGCGGCGCGCTGCGGCTTCCTCGGTGGCGTGGCTGAGCACCTGGTTGCGGTTCTCGAGTTCCAACGCGGACTCCAGCCCGGAGGAGTCGGCGTTAACCTGCAGGGCACGCTTGGTCAACTGGACGCCGAGCGGAGTGAGTTCGGCTATCCGAGTCGCGATGTCGAGCGCGCGGTCGGTGAGTTCATCGGGGGCGACCAGCTCGCTCACCAGCCCGCGGCGATCAGCTTCGACGGCTGAGACGGTTCGTCCGGTCAGCATCCAATCGGCGGCCACACTGGTTCCGACGATGCGTGGCAGAAAATAACTCATTCCCATCTCCGCGCCGGACAGACCGAGCAGGATTGCCGCATTGCCGAATGTCGCTGCCGTCGAGCAGATTCTGATGTCCGTGGCCAGGCACAGCGCCAGCCCCGCGCCGACACACGGACCGTTCACCGCTGCGATGACTGGCTGGGGCATGTCGCGGACCGCTTGTGGCAGCGCGGCCATTGATTCCTGGAAACGCAACCGGTCGATCGCAGGCGCTGTCGCCTCCGGAATTCGCGGACCGAAGTCGCGCATGTCGATACCCGAGCAGAATCCGCGTCCCGCACCGGTCAGCACGACGGCGTGAACTGAGCTGTCGGCGCCCAGGGCGGCGAGTGTTGCCGTGAGTTCGCCGACCATGGCGTCGTTGATCGCGTTGAGCCGGGTCGGTCGGTTGAGTTCCAGCACGGCGACACCGTCGCATGGCCGTTGAACGCTCAGCGTTTCGGTCACTGGCAGCCGAGCCCCCTTCGTCGCGAGCCCCGAGACACTCATTTGCAGATGTGGAGAATGCTATTCTTCGGCCGCGCGGCCACGCAATGGGGTGGGGATCGGAGGAGACGTGACAGATCTCGACACTGCCGGCGGGGTGACGATCGTCCGGTTCGACAATGCGCCGGTCAACGCCCTCGACCTGAACCTGTTGGAAGTCATCATCGACTCGATGCGCAGCGTCGAGGGGCCGGTGGTCCTGACCGGTGCCGGCCGGAGTTTCTCGGCCGGGGTCGACCTGCGCGCACTCGCCGACGGCGGCACCGACTACTCCGGGCGCTTCGTCGCCGCGTTGTCGGAAGCGTTTCTCGCGATCTACGACCACCCGGCGCCGGTCGTCGCGGCGATCAACGGGCATGCGATCGCCGGCGGATGCGTGTTGGCGATGTGCGCCGATCTGCGACTGATGTCCGGTGGCACGATCGGCCTCACCGAGCTTGCCGTCGGCGTTCCGTTCCCGGTGGCCGCGCTGGAGATCTGCCGCGATGCGATGGGCACCTCGGCGAGACTGGCGGCGCTGCAGGCCAAGACGGTCGACGCGAACACCGCGCTGGCGCGCGGCTGGATCGACGAGGTGGTGCCGAAGGACGAGGTGGTTGATCGGGCACTCGCGACGGCGCGCGAACTGGGTCAGTACTCGCCGGCCGCCTACGCGGCCACCAAGATGCAGTTACACCGGCCGGTTCGGGCCGCCATCGATGCCGGTACCGCGACGGACGCCGACGTGCGGGCCAGCTGGATTTCCGAGGACACCCGAGTTCGGATCAACGCATTCCTCGAGTCGCTTGCCCGCGGCCGCTCATGAGTCTCTGGATCACGCACGCCGACCGAACACTCAGCGAAGAGGTTCCGGCGCCGCCCGATCAGGTCCGTGACTTCTACGTCGACCTGGACAACATCAAAGTCGTTCACCCGCTGGTCGTTTCGGTGCAGACCCTCGAGCGCCGCGCAAGCGCCGACGGCTATCAGCAGACCTACCGGGTGCACGATCGGATTCCGTTGGGGCCGTTGTCGCTTCCGATCACGTACTGGGCGAGCGTCGAGGTGCCGGTGCACGGCGATGTGATCACCGAGGCCCGTCAGTTCCCGCGGGTGCGACTCAACGGCGTCGTGTCGTTCGAGCCGATCGAGTCGGGCACCCGCCTGACCGAGCGGATCCGGATCGCCGCCCCACGATTGGTCGCCGCGATAACGGAGCGTGAGGCGGTCGACGCGCACGTCGCAATGCTGGCCGGTATCCGCAGTCACTTCGAAAGCCGTTGAGGCTCGAACCGTTTCAGACCGCGCAGCCGGATCCAGCAGCCGCAAGAAGATTCACGTTTCCGTCCACTCCGATGTCAGCGCGAACTTCGACAGATACTTCGTCGAACTCCAGCCACCGTCGACGACGATGGTCTGCCCGTTGATGAAACTACCGCCAGGCGAACACAAGAACGCGACAGTGCTCGCGACATCGTCAACAGTGCCCAGCCGTTGATGCGGGGTCATCTCGATCTGCATCCGGCGGAATCGCGGATCCTGCAACCGCTCTTCGGTCATCGCTGTCTGGATCACGCCGGGCGCGACGGCGTTACAGCGGATGCCGTGTGCGCCGTACTGGCAGGCGATGTGAGTGGTCAATGCGGTCAACCCGCCTTTGGCGGCCGAGTACGGACCACCACGCAGCCCTCCCACGACGGCGAACGTCGACGTGATGTTGATGATTGCCGAGCCGGCTTTCATGTGCGGCAGAACATCTCTCGCGAGCCGGAACGGAGCGCGCAACATGACGTTGAGGAAGTGGTCCAACGTCTCGTCGTCGGTGCCGTGCAGCGGGGTCGGGTTGCCCACCCCGGCGTTGTTGATCAAGAAGTCGATCCGACCCCAACGTTCGACCGCAGCCGACACGATGCGCGCCGGCCCGTCATCGTCGGTCACGTCGACGGCAACCGTCTCGACACGGTCAGGATCGCCGATGGTTACGGCCAACTCGGCCAGCCGTTCCTCGTTGCGGCCGGTGGCCAGGACCGCCATACCGGCTTCGGCGAGCTTGGTCGCGCATCCGAACCCGATACCGCCGGTCGCGCCGGTCACGATCGCTACCTGCATGTCATCCGTCCGTCCTGGTCAGGGCTGATTGAATCTCCTGCTTGAGCACCTTGCCTGCTTCGTTTCTCGGTAGTGCATCCCAAATGACCACTTGCTCAGGAGCTTTGAAGATAGCGACGCCCTGTGCCAGCAGGAATTCACGCAAGCTCGTGACATCGGGCTGCTGCGCGGCGGCGGGCACCACGACGGCGCAGGCCCGCTCCCCGGTGCGGGCATCGGGCAGGCCGACGATGGCGATCTCCGCGACGCCGGGATGGCCGACGAGGATGTCCTCGATCTCCTTGGGGGCGATGTTCTCGCCATTCCGGATGATGAGGTCCTTGGACCGCCCGGTGACGACGAGATAGTCGTCGTCGACCCAGCGCGCCAGATCACCGGTGCGGAAGTATCCGTCGGTGTCGAATGAACCGTCTTCGTCGTCGGCGTGCAGGTAGCCGACCAGCATCTGCGGGCCGCGAGTATGGATTTCGCCGGTCCCGTCGCGCAGGGCGATCTGCGCGAATCCGGCCCGACCGTCGGTGTCGGCGGCGTGGTCAGGGTCGAACGGGGCACCGACCGTCGTCACCGGAACTTCCGTCGAGCCGTATACCCGCGTCACCGCGGCGCGCTCGAAATAGGCTGCTGCCCTGCGGATCAGCGACGGAGACACCGACGCGCCACCGCAGATGAACAGCTTGAGCTCGGGCAACCGGGTTCCGGCGCGTTCGGCCGCCGCGAGCAGCTGCTCGAGAAACGGCGTCGCTCCGGCGATGTGAGTGCACTCGTGGGCCTGGATGAGCTGGACCGCCTCGTCGGCATTCCAGCGATCCATCAGCACGGCGGACGTGCCGAGCAGCAGCGGGCATTCGAAGGCGTAGATCGAACCGCCGATATGCGCGATGGGTGACGGGACCAGGAACCGGTCGCCGGGCTGCAACCGCCAGTGGTCGCGGAGCTGGCAGATCAGCGCATGCAGTGAGTTATGGCTGTGCAGAACGCCTTTCGGGCGACCGGTGGTTCCCGAGGTGTAGAGAATCATTCGAATCGCATCCGGGTCCAACGTCGGCAGTTGGGCGGACCCCTGCCGGCCGTGCATGAGCGACTGGAACGATGTCTGACCCGGTGCCACGTCGCCGCGTACGACCACCACTTCGGGTGGAGAATTCAGGTCGGCGACCACTCGATCCAGCATCGCCGCGTAGTCATGGCGCCCGAAAACCGATGGCACAAAGATCATCCGGGTGTTCGCATCGTCGAGAATGAAGAGCAGCTCGCGATTGCGTAACGAGGGCAGGATGGGGTTCACCACCATGCCGGCCAGCGTCGCCGCCAGGTAGACGACCACGGCTTCATGCCAATTGGGCAGCATGAACGACACCACGCTGCCCGCCGGCATCCGGTCCAGCATCGCCTCGGCCAACGTCGTCGCCTGCGCGGAGAGACGTTGACAGTCGAGATCGTCGTCGCCGTCAATCAGCACCGGTCGCCACGGGGTGTCACGCGCAGCGTCGGCCAGCGAATCGGCCAGCGTGCCGCGGACCCACCAGCCATGCGCGTAAGCATCCGCGGCCCGCTCCTCGTGCCAACGAACCGTCCGTCCACTGATCAGTTTGGTATTCGACATCGCTTATCGCATCAGAGATTAGCCGCGGACCCGTCGCATCGTCATCGAGTGACGAAAACGTGCCGCGGGGTGCGTGTTGATCGTCACCTGGGCTATCTCGCAGTCCGAGGTGCTGTAGGTCCGGTGCACCTCCAGCGCGGGACTGCCGACGTCGACGCTGAGTTGGTCGGCCAGTTCCGGCGAGACCAGCACCGCCGCGATCTCCTGGCGCACGCCGACGATGCTCAACCCGAAGAGGTCTTCGATCAGCGGGAAAATCGGACCGGTATGGCGGGGCAGTAGTCGGCCGACCGCCGCGAATGCCCGGTTGATGTAGTACTCGGTCCGGCAGACCGGGAACTCGGCGCCTTCGATGCGTCGAAAGCCCTGAACTACCAACCACTCTTCACCGCTGCCGAGCCCGGTCCTGGTCGCCAGCTCGTTGGTGATGCGGACCATCCCGGTGGATTCGATCGCGAATCGGGCACCGGTCGCGAAGGCCAGCAGGTCGTTGATCGAGACCACGTCCTGGACGTAGGAGTCCGACGACGGTCGGGGAACCACCAGCGTGCCCGCTCTCGGCCGCGAGGCGACCAGGTTGTCGTCACGGAGCCGCCGCAACGCCTCCCGGACGGTGTACCTGCTGACCGAAAAGCGCTCACACAGTTGATGTTCGGTGGGCAGCTGCGATCCGACCGGATACACCCCGTCGACGATCTCTTTGCGCAGTGTCCGCGCGACCTGCAGGTAGCGGTGGTCGGTGGACTGGGTGTCAGTCATGGCCGACGTCCTTAAAACGGAATGCGAGCACGCTGCCGTCCGCGTCGGCGGACACATACAGCGTGCCGTCCGGCCCGGCGGCGATACCGGCGAACGGTCCCTGCGGCCCCGAGAACGGCGGCATGCCTTTCAGCGGCTTGGGCATGACACCGGGTGCGGCGCCGACCGGCAACCCAGTCGCGATGACGCGTCGGATGCCGTCCTCGAGGTCTGTGGCGATCAGCGCTTTGGCATCTGCGTCGACGACATACAACTGTCGGCCGACGACCAGAATGCCTTGCGGACGGCCCAATTCGGCGACCACCGTGTCGACGCCGGATCCGGCGAGCTTGACCACTCGGCCCGCGCCCGCCTCCGAGACCAGCCAGCCGCCGTCGGGAGCGACTGCCACCCCGACCGGGTCATTCAGCCCCGACGCGAGCACCTCAACCTGCCCGTGCCGGATCGACAACACCCGTCCCGTCCCGAGTTCGGCAGCCGCGATGGTGCCGTCGCCGCCGATCGCCACGCCGTACAACTGGTCGAATCCGTCCGCCAATACTTCGGTTTCGCAACTGGCCGGCCGGTAACGCGACACCTGGCCGCCCGATGTCGTGACGACGAATTCGTCCGGGCCCGCGGTGGCCAGCCCGCGCAGGAATCCCGGGTAACCGGGCGTGAACAGCATGCCCACGGTTTGCAGCGTGTGATCGGGACGCAGCACGTAGAAGTATGTGCCGTCGGCGATGTAGAGGTTGCCGTCGGCGCCGACGGTCAGATCCAGCGGCCAGTTCAGCCCGCCTGGCAACACGGTCTGGGTGGCGCCGTCGCCGAGGATCTCGGTGATCTCACCGGTGAAGTTCGACACGAACAGCCGATCGCCGACGAAGGTGCAATTATCAAGGCCCGCATGGAGATCAGCCAGCACCGTCTGCTCGCCGCTGCGTGGATCGATGCGCAACACCTGTCCGCTGTGCACCTGGGTCGAGACGATTCGACCCGCCGAATCGAACTTCACCGAGTCGGGCACACCGAGACCGGTGGCGACGGTCTCAGGCGAGCCGCCGTCGAGGCTGATCCGCCAGATCTCGTTGGCGCCCATCACCGGGAAGTACAGCAAGCCGTCCGGGCCGACTTCCATCGCGTTGGGTGACGGCACATTGTCCAGCAGTACCCGCGGCTCGCCACCGTTGAGGTCGAGCTCGAGAATCCGGCCGCCTTCGCGGCACTCGCCGATGAACAGCCGACCCTGATGGACGGTGATGCCGTTGGCGGATGGCACATCACCGCGCAGCACCCGGGTGCGGCCGTCGCTCCCACGCACGCTGACCCGACCGTCCATGACCTCGGTCGCGTAGAGGTCGCCGGTCGGCCCGAAAGCCACGTCGTCGGGCGCGACGATGTCGCCACCCTTGGCGCTGACGATCTCCAGCCGACCGCTGCCCACATCGAGGGCGCTGATCTGGCTGCCGGTCACCTGCGCGATGTAGACCCGGCCGTCGGGGCCGGTGCGCAGACCATTGGCGCCGAACAGGCGGCTCGGCGGGGTGAGCCGCTCCATCTGCCAGCCCTCGGCGATGGCGGGTGACCCGTCTAGGCCTGAGCGCCCTTCGTGCAGCAACATCAGTGATGACCTCCGAGCCTGTGCGTCGCGGCGGTTCACGTTAGCAATCGAGTCTGGTCCAGACAATAGCTAGATAACGCTCGATGGACAGCACTTGACGCTCAGCCATTTGCAGAGAATCATATTCTCAATTATGCGCATGGAGCTATTTTGTCCGGACAAGGCCACCAACGCCTAGTGGTCGATAACCTGCTCAGTCTCGAGCGGCGCGTGGTCGTAGTGGCCGGCGCCGCCGGTGGCGGTATCGGCACCACCGTGGCCAGGATGGTCGCCGAGGCCGGTGCGACGGTCATCGCGGTGAGCCGATCCAAAGAGAACCTCGACGACCACATCGTCCCGCTGATCAAGCGTGGACTGCCGATCGTCCCGGTGTCCGCCGATGTCGCGACCGAGGACGGCGTGGCCGCCGCGATCGAGCAGGCGCAACGGGCCGATGGCGACCTGCACGGTCTGGTCAACGTCGCGGGCGGGGCGGCGCCGGAGACCTGGATGCCGTCGACCCGGGTGACCCGCGGCGACTGGCACGACCTGTTCACCCAGAACCTGGACACCGCGTTCTTCATGAGCCAGGCCGTCGCCGCGGAATTGCGAGCGAAGAAACGCCGCGGGTCGATCGTGTCGATCTCATCGATCAGCGGCATGAACACCGCGCCGTTCCACATCGCTTACGGCACAGCCAAGGCGGCTGTCGCCGCGATGACGCGCACGATGGCCGTCGAACTGGCGTCCGACGAAATCCGGGTCAACGCCGTGGCGCCCGGGGTGACCGCGACACCGGCATCGCTCACCTACGTCGACGACGACGCCGAGCGCGATCGTCGTGCCATCGCGATGGGCCGGCGCGGCCGGCCCGAGGAGATCGCCGGCGCCATTCTGTTCCTGCTGTCGGACCTATCGAGCTACATCACCGGCCAGACCCTGTTGGTGGATGGCGGACTGGACCTCAAGTGGACGCACCTGGGCGCTGACAACACCTCGTTGTTTCTCAAGGACGACTCCTTCCGGGCAACGATAAGGAGCATGGAATGACCGACGTCAAAGCCGAAGCGGCAGAGCAGCTTTCCGCTCCGGTGACTATCGGGGTCGAGGCCTACCTGTCCGAGGACTATGCCCGCGCCGAGCGGGACCGGTTGTGGCGCAAAGTGTGGCAGCAAGTCGGCCGGGTCGAAGAACTGCCGGATGTCGGCAGCTTCTTGACCTACGACATCCTCGACGACTCGATCATCGTGGTGCGCACCGGCGAGCACGAATTTCGTGCGCACCACAACGTGTGCATGCACCGCGGGCGCCGACTGATCGACATTCCAGACGGGGCGAAGAACACTCGCGGCCGCGCTCGTAAGTCATTCGTGTGCGGCTTTCACGGCTGGACCTACGGCCTGGACGGCGCCTGTACGCACATTCGCGAACGACAGGACTGGCAGGAAGCACTCACCCCCGACAACACCCATCTGCGGGCCGTCAATGTCGACACCTGGGGCGGCTGGTTGTGGATCAACATGGACCCCGACTGCGAGCCACTCGGCGACTACTTATTCCCCGCTGCCAAAATCCTTGACCCGTTCGGCTTGGAGAATATGCGCTTCAAGTGGCGCAAGTGGCTGAACTTCGATTGCAACTGGAAGGTGGCGCTGGAGGCCTTCAACGAGACTTACCACGTCTACACGACGCATCCGGAATTCAACCATTTCGGCGAATTCAAAGGCTGGGCCAAAGCGCAGGGCAGGCACAGCAACATCGGTTATGACGCGCCAAAAGACATGGAGGCCACCAAGTCCAAGATCCGCCTCGGGACTGGCACCGATCCGCGCATCTCCACTGCAGAGATGCAGGTGTACACGATGGAGGAGACCAACGCCACCACCACCCAGACATTGGTGAACGCCGCCAAGCGACTGGTGGACGAATTGCCCGAGGGCACATCGGCCGACAAGGTTCTCGAGCATTGGCTGGCATCAGCACGCAGAGACGATGAAACCCGCGGGGTGATCTGGCCGACGATCCCGGCTGACATCCTCGGGCAGGCGGGCACCGCGTGGCAGGTCTTCCCGAACTTCCAGATCGGGCAGGGCTTGACCAGCGCGCTGTGCTACGGCGCGCGGCCAGACCCGAGCTACAACCCCGACAAATGCGTTTTCGAGGTGTCGGTATTCGAGCTCTACCCGAAAGGGGAAGCGCCCGAGACTGAGTGGGAATACACGCCGGTGGGCGACCCGCGTTGGCGGTCGGTCCTGCCGCAGGATTTTTCCAACATGGCAGCGGTGCAGCAGGGCATGAAATCGCTCGGCTTCCCGGGTACCAAGCCCAACCCATACCGCGAACGCAGCACGGTCAACCTGCACTACCAGTTGTCGAAATACATGGGTGTCGGTGCACCCCAAGAACTTTCAGTTGAGGAGCGCCCGCCGGCATGACGATGTACCAGGACAATTGTGGGCCGACGCAGACGCCCGATGACTTCGACATCGGCGCGCTGCGCGAGAAATACCGGCTGGAGCGCGAGAAGCGGCTGCGCAAAGAAGGTTCCAAGCAGTACATCGAGTTAGAAGACGATTTCGCCGGCTACTACGAGGTTGATCCATACACACCCGTGACACCGCGCGAACCGATCATAGAGGACATCGACGTCGCCGTTCTCGGCGGAGGTTTCGCGGGGCTGCTGTCGGCGGCATACCTGAAGAAGGCGGGCGTCGACGACGTTCGGATCATCGAGTTGGGTGGCGACTTCGGGGGTGTCTGGTATTGGAATCGCTATCCCGGAATCCAGTGCGACAACGAATCCTACTGTTACATACCGCTACTCGAAGAGCTCGACTTCATTCCGTCGAAGAAGTTCGCCGACGGCTCCGAGATCTACCAGCACTGTCGCAACATCGGCAAGCACTTCGGTCTCTACGACGCGGCGATCTTCTCCACTCAGGTGCAGGACCTGCGCTGGGATGAGGAGATCAAACGCTGGAGAATCAGCACCAATCGCGACGACGACATTCGCGCTCGGTTCGTGGTGCTGGCCTCAGGACCGTTCCACCGGCCGAAGTTGCCCGGCGTTCCCGGCATCAAAGCATTTGGTGGACACAGCTTTCACTCGTCACGTTGGGACTACGACTACACCGGCGGCGACGCCGCCGGCGGTCTGGAGAAGCTCGCCGACAAGCGTGTCGGAGTCATCGGCACCGGCGCCACCGGGATCCAGATCGTGCCCTTCCTGGCGCGCGACGCCAAGCACCTGTACGTATTTCAGCGCACACCCTCCACCGTCGACGAACGCAACAACACTCCAACCGACCCGGAATGGGTCAAGACGTTGCAGCCGGGCTGGCAGCGGGAGCGTCAGCGCAACTTTCACAGTTGGACGTTCGAGGGGATGGCCCTGGGCCAGCCGGATCTGGTGTGCGACTTCTGGACCGAGCTAGGGCGCAACACCGCGGCCCGCGTACTCGCTCTGGACGACCCCGCGTCCATGACGCCCGAGCAGTTCATGGGGATTCGAGAAGAGGAAGACTACAAGATCATGGAGCGGCTGCGCCGCCGCATCGACACCTTGATCGAGAACGGCGCGACAGCAGAAGCTCTCAAGCCGTATTACCGATTCCTGTGCAAGCGGCCCTGTTCCAACGACGACTATCTGGCGAGCTTCAATCGGCCGAATGTGACCCTGGTCGACGTCTCGTCGAGCAAGGGCGTCGAACGGGCCACCCAGAATGGGTTGATCGCCAACGGCGTCGAATACGAGCTCGACTGCATCATTTACGCCAGCGGTTTCGAGATCACCACTGAAATCAGCCGCCGCTACTCGATCGAATCGATCGAGGGCCGCGGCGGGATCTCGCTGTTCGACCACTGGGACAGCGGCTACAAAACGCTGCACGGGATGACCAGCCGCGGTTTCCCCAACCAGTTCTATACCGGCTTCACCCAAGTCGGGATCTCCGCCAACATCGCCGCCAACTACGAGCTGCAGGGCGAACACATTGCCTACGTGATCGCCGAAGCGCTGGCCCGTGGCGCGACGACCGTGGAGCCCAGCCAAGAGGCTCAGGACGATTGGTGCGCGACGGTTCGCGAAACCGCGATCGACAACTCCGCGTTCGACGCACATTGCACGCCGGGCTATTACAACAACGAAGGCGGCGGTGGCGGCGAGGGCATCCGATCACATCTGGGAGATCCCTACGGTCCCGGCTTCTACGCCTTCGAGGACCTGCTGCGGGTGTGGCGTGACAAGGGCGACCTGGAAGGCCTGGTCTTGGACGCATGACGGTCGCGACATTCGACGATCGCGTTGCCGTCGTCACTGGCGCCGGTCGCGGGTTGGGTCGTGCATACGCACAACTGCTTGCCTCGCGCGGGGCGAAGGTAGTCGTCAACGATCACGGTGGCGGCCTCGACGGCGACGGGACCGACGCCGTCCCGGCCGAACAGGTCGTCGATGCGATCACCGCGGCCGGGGGAGAAGCTGTCGCTTGCACCGCGTCAGTCGCCAACCACGACGGCGCTGACCAAATCATCCACACCGCACTCGACCATTACGGCCGCATCGACATCCTCATCCATAACGCAGGCAACGTGCGGCCGGGATCATTGAAAGAGATGAGTTACGAGGACTTCGATGCGGTTCTCGATGTGCATTTGCGAGGCGCGTTCAACGTTGTGCGACAAGCATTTCCGACCATGTGTGCGGCCGGCTACGGACGCATCGTGCTGACGTCGTCGATCGGCGGCCTGTACGGAAACCGCAATGTCGCCAATTACGCCGCCGCGAAGGCCGGAGTGATCGGTCTGTCGAACGTCGCCGCACTCGAAGGCGCCGCCGAGGGCGTGAAGTGCAATGTGATCGTCCCAGCCGCGGTGACGCGCATGGCAGAAGGTATCGACACCTCGGCGTACCCGCCGATGGGCCCGGAACTCGTTGCGCCGGTTGTGGGTTGGTTGGCTCACGAATCCTGCTCGGTGACCGGCGAATTGTTCGTCGCGCTGGCGGGTCGTGTTGCGCGGGCGGTCATCGCCGAGAGTCCAGGTGTCTGCCGGTCGTCATGGACAATCGAGGACGTCGGCAGCCATGTGGACGCGATCCGACGCGTCGAGGCGCCGCTGATCTTTCCGGTCGTCCCGGACGGCCACAACGAGCACATCCGCTACAGCTTCGAACTGGCTCACCGCTCAAACCGTCAAGGAGCGACGAATGGCTAGCTCGACGGGTCCGATGGCCGGTGTGCGCGTGATCGATCTGACGGCGATGGTGATGGGACCGTACTGCACGCAGATCATGGCCGACATGGGTGCCGATGTGATCAAAGTCGAACCCCCAGAGGGAGACAACACGCGCTACATCTCGGTCGGCCCGGTGCCGGGCATGAGTGGGGTTTTCGTCAACGTCAACCGGGGCAAGCGCAGCATCGTGCTGGACCTGAGAACCGACGCGGGGGTGCGCGCATTACGCGCCCTGGTCGAGACCGCCGACGTGTTCATCCACTCGATGCGCGCCAAGGCAATCGCGAAGCTCGGGTTCGGCTACGACAATGTCGCAGCAATCAATCCAGCAATCGTCTACACCAATTGCTACGGGTACGGGCGGCGCGGACCGGACCGCGACCGCCCCGCCTACGACGACACGATCCAGGCCGAATGTGGTCTTCCCGCAGTGCAAGAGCAATTGACCGGCCAGGCTGACTTTGTCGGCACCATCATGGCCGACAAGGTGGCCGGGCTCACGGCGCTCTACGCGACGATGATGGCGCTGTTTCATCGCGAGCGCACGGGCGAGGGCCAAGAGGTCGAGGTCGCCATGTTCGAGACCATGGCCTCGTTCGTTCTCGTCGAGCACGCCAACGGTGCCCTGTTCGATCCGCCCCTAGGGCCCGCGCTGTATCCGCGTACCGTGGCGCCGAACCGTCGCCCCTACCGCACCAGCGATGGCTACATCGCAGCGCTGATCTACAACGACAAGCACTGGAACGCCTTCATAAACGCTGTGAAGCCGCCGTGGGCCGATGAGCGGTATTCGACATTGGAACAGCGAGCCCGCGACATCGACATGATCTATGGCCTGGTGGCCGAGACGATGAAGGAGCGGTCCACCGTCGAATGGCTAACGCTACTGCGCGAACTCGAGATACCGGCCGCACCGCTGAACACGCCCGGCGCGCTGTTCGACGATCCGCATCTGAACGCCGTCGGTATGTTCGAGACGCTAGAGACCCCGCACGGACCGGTGCGCTTCCCGGGCGTGCCCACCTGGTTCTCGCAGACTCCGGGTCGCGTTGCGGGGCCTGCTCCGGAGCTCGGCGCCGACACCGCAGCGATCCTCGACGAGCTGGGCCTGGCCGTCGACATGAACCCGGGATAACGCTTACCCAACGAAATATCTTGTTAGTGAAGGAGTTCCGACAATGGCTGTGCCAGTCTACAAACGCATCCTCGACCTGTTCGAGGCTGAGGGTGTCAATACGCTGTTCGGCATCCCGGACCCGAACTTCGTGCACATGTTCGCCGAGGCCGACGCTCGCGGCTGGTCGGTGGTGGCGCCGCATCACGAACTCAGCGCGGGTTTCATGGCCGAGGCGGCGTCGCGAATGACGGGTAAGCCGGGTCTGTGCGTCGGCACGCTCGGCCCAGGCATGGCCAACATCGCCGGAGCGATTCAGTGCGCCCTCGTCGAGAACTCTCCGGTCATCTTTCTCGGCGGCCAGCGTGCCCGCATCACCGAGCGCCGGGTGCGCCGTGGGCGCATCCAATTCGTCCAGCAGGAGCCGCTTTTCGCAGCTTCCGTCAAGTACAGCAGCTCGATCGAGTACGCAGACCAGACCGACGAAATCGTCCACGAGGCGATCCGCCAGGCCATGTCGGGCACTCCCGGCCCGGTGTACATCGAGTACCCCTCGCACGTCATCCTCGAGGAGCTCGACCTTGCGGATCCGCTGCCGCCACACCGGTATCGGTTGGTCAACCAGGGCGCGGGTGAGCGTGAGGTGGCCGAAGCGGTGAAGTTGATCCGTGAGGCCAAGAGCCCGGTTCTGCTGGTCGGCCACGGCGTGCACACATCGCGCACCCAACAGCAGGTCAAGGAGCTGGCCGAGCTGATGGCCTGCCCGGTGATCCAGACCTCCGGCGGCACCTCGTTCATCCCGGGACTGCAGGACCGGACGTTCCCCTACTTGTTCTCCCCGGCGGCCAACGAGGCAGTCGAGGAATCCGACCTGTGCGTCGCGCTGGGTACCGAACTCGGTGAGCCGATGCACTACGGCCGGACCCAGCACTGGGCCGGCAACGATGCGAGTCGCAAATGGGTGTACGTGGAGCAGGACCCGACCGCCATCGGCGTCAACCGTCCGATGGACGTGGCGCTGGTCGGCGATCTGCGCGGAGTCGTGCCGCAGCTGGTCGAGGCGCTCAAGGATGCTCCGCGCAAACCCGCACCCGCGCTGCAGACCCTGATCGACAAGGATGCGAAAGAGCTTGCGGACATGGCGGAATCGGCACCGTCCGGGCGCTCGCCGATCCACCCGGCGCGCTACGTCGTCGAAGCCACCAAGGCATTCAACGAACTCGAGGACGGCATCATGGTGCGCGACGGCGGCGCGACGGTGATCTTCCAGTGGACCTACTCGCAGTCCAAGCCGCGTGACGTCATCTGGAACCAGAACTTCGGTCACCTCGGTACCGGCTTGCCGTACGCGGTCGGAGCGTCGGTCGCCGAGGGGGGTAATCGCCCGGTGATGCTGCTGACCAGCGATTCGGCCTTCCTTTTCCACATTGCCGAATTGGAAACCGCTGCGCGGCAAAACCTTCCGCTGGTGTGCGTGGTGGGTGTCGACCACCAGTGGGGCTTGGAAGTGGGCGTCTACAAACGCACGTTCGAGCAGCCGTCACCGCAGCCCGGTGTGCACTGGAGCAAGGACGTTCGGATGGACAAGGTTGCCGAGGGCTTCGGTTGCCACGGTGAGTACGTCGAGAAGGAAGAGGAGATCGGCCCGGCAATCGCTCGCGCCTACGCCAGTGGCAAAGTCGGTGTCGTGCACGTGTGTATCGATCCGAAGGCCAATTCTGAGGAGATGCCCAAGTACGACCGATTCCGGACCTGGTACGCCGAAGGCACCCAGTAAGGCCACGCAGTAAGAAAGGGATCAATCCGATGCGCGAATACCTGAAGTTCTACATCGATGGACAGTGGGTCGACCCGGTGCGGCCGAATCCTTTCGACGTGGAAAACCCTGCGACCGAGCAGGTTTCCGGGAAGATCTCGCTGGGCTCGGCGGCCGACGTCGACGTGGCGGTCAGGGCCGCCCGCCGGGCGTTCCCCGGCTGGTCGCAAACCACCCGCGAACAGCGCTTGGATCTGTTGCAGGCCATCCTCGCCGAATACCAGAAGCGCGCCGACGATCTCGCCGAGGCAGTCACCGAGGAGATCGGCGCGCCGGCATCGCTGGCCGCGGGGCCGCAGGTCTTCCTCGGGATCGGCCACCTGACTACCGCCATCGACGTGCTGAAGAACTTTCCGTTCGAGGAACACAAAGGCGAGAGCCTGATCGCCAAGGAGCCCATCGGCGTATGTGGGCTGATCACGCCTTGGAACTGGCCGATCAACCAGGTCGCGGTCAAGGTCTACCCGGCCTTGGCGACCGGATGCACCGTCGTTCTGAAACCCTCTGAGGTGGCCCCGTATTCGCCCTACATCTTTGCCGAGATCCTGGACGCCGCGGGCGTGCCGGCCGGGGTGTTCAACCTGATCAACGGCGACGGGACGGGCGTAGGCGTGGCATTGGCGAGCCATCCGGACATCGACATGGTTTCGTTCACCGGCTCCACGCGCGCCGGTATCGAGGTGGCCAAGCTTGCCGCGCCGACCGTGAAGCGGGTGACCCAGGAGCTAGGCGGCAAGAGCCCCAACATCGTCCTCGACGACAGCGGCTTCGCCGAGGCCGTGAGCGCCGGCGTGGCCAACATGATGCCGAACTCCGGGCAGAGCTGCAACGCACCGACGCGCATGCTAGTCCCGAATTCCCGGATGGCCGAGGCCATTTCCATCGCGCGGGAGGCGGCCGACCAGGTAACGGTCGGTCATCCTGACGCCGGTAAGACAATCGGGCCGGTCGCCTCGAAGGCGCAGTTCGACAAGGTTCAGCGGCTGATCCAGAAGGGTGTCGACGACGGCGCGACGGTGGTCGTGGGGGGCCCGGGGCGGCCAGCAGGGTTGGACAAGGGTTACTACGTCCAACCGACCGTCTTTGCTCATGTCACCAACGACATGACGATTGCGCGCGAAGAAATCTTCGGCCCGGTGCTGTGCATCCTCGGCTATGAGGACATCGACCAGGCAATCGAGATCGCCAATGACACCGAGTACGGCCTTGCCGGTTTTGTTTCCGGAGCCGACACCGACAAAGCCCGCGAGGTCGCCCGCAGGATCCGGGCCGGCTGGGTCACGATCAACCATGCATTTGACATGAACGCGCCGTTCGGCGGCTACAAGCGCAGCGGCAACGGTCGAGAGTGGAGCGAGTTCGGGTTCCACGAGTATTTGGAAGTCAAGAGCATTCTGGGCTACGCGCCGTAGCGGCCGCGCAACAGCACTCGTCGATCGCAACAGGTCACACAGGAGTCGTTATGAAATGTCGCGCTGCCGTGATCCGCGGGGTCGGCATGGATTGGGAAATCCGCGAGATCGATCTCGATCCGCCCCGCAACGGTGAAGTCCTGGTACGACTTGCTGTTGCCGGAATCTGCCACTCCGATGACCATCTGTTCACCGGCGACGTGGTGCCGACCCCCGAGGTGCTGGCCGCCAGTGGTCAGCAGGCGCCGGACTGGTTTCCGCTGCTTGGTGGTCACGAGGGTGCCGGCGTCGTCGCAGAGGTCGGGCCGGGCGTGACGGCGGTGCAGCCAGGGGACCACGTAGCGCTGTCGTTCATCCCCGCGTGCGGCAGTTGCCGGTTTTGCGTCAACGGTCAGAGCTACATCTGCGATATCGGCGCGAGCCTGTTCGTCCGGGAGATGCCGACTGACGGAACCTGCCGACGGCATCTCGGTGACGAAAACCTTTTGGCCTATGGACAGTTGGGCACTTTCGCTGAATACGCGGTGCTGTCCGAAAAGTCCGTCATCAAGATCGACGAAGCGATTCCGTTTCACGCCGCCTCGCTGGTGTCGTGCGGGGTCAGTACCGGCTGGGGCTCTGCGACGGTGTCGGCAGGCACCGAACCCGGCGACACCGTGGTCGTCATCGGCGCTGGAGGCGTGGGGATGAATGCCCTGCAAGGGGCGCGGGCTGTCGGCGCGAAATATGTCGTCGCCGTGGATCCGGTTGATTCCAAGCGGGATTCGGCCAAAATCTTCGGAGCCACGCACAGCGCCGTCTCGGCTGAGGAAGCGATACCGCTGGTCAGAGACATCACCGACGGCCTGATGGCCGACCGTGTCGTTGTCTGCCCCGGCGTCGTGCACGTGGACTTGATCCCGTTGGCGATGGCGTTGCTTCGCAAAGGCGGCGTCTGCGTGCTCACCGGGATCACCCCGTACACCGAGCCGCCGGTTCCGATGGTCCTGCAGGAGATGACGCTATCGGCCAAGCAACTCAGAGGAGCGCTCTACGGAGGGATGAATCCGCGCACGAGCGTGCCGATGCTGTTGTCGCTGTATCAGGCAGGCGCAGTGAAACTCGACGAACTGGTCACCCGTCACTACCGGCTGGACCAGATCAACGAGGCGTTTGTGGATCTGCGCGAAGGGCGCAACATTCGCGGAATCATCGATTTCGCCGACGACTGACATCGGCCGCGGATCTCACCGACAAGACACCACTCTCGGAGTTGCCGGGCGGCACCATCTTTCGGCTGCCGCCGCGTCGTGTCTGCGGCTGATGAGGTCGGTGCGCCCCTAAACTGACGGCTTAAATCAGTAGGGAGGGGCACCGCAGTATCGTCGGCAAAAAAGGCGCCGACCAGGACATTGGTCGCAGCGCTGGGAAGGTGAACAGTCAACCGGCCGGGGCATCCCCCGCGCCGGTTCCTTCTGCTCGGCGGCCCCGGTGGATTGCCCCGCCGCCGACAGCTCGGTCGACTTCACGGAGAGCCGGCGACGAACGCCGTCCGGGCATCCGCGCGCTGGACGGCGTGCGTGCGCTCGCGGTCGCGCTGGTGCTCGCCGATCACGGCGGCATACCCGGCATGTCGGGTGGGTTCCTCGGCGTCGACGTTTTTTTCGTGCTCAGCGGTTTTCTGATCACGTCGTTGCTGCTCGACGAGTTGGGCCGCACCGGCCGTATCGACCTGGCCAACTTCTGGATTCGACGCGCGCGGCGGCTGCTGCCGGCATTGCTGCTGATGGTGCTCGCCGTGGTCGCCGCGCGGCAGTTGTTCTCGCCCGAGGCGGTGGCCCGGTTGCGCGATGACGCCGTGGCCGCGTTCTTCTGGGTGTCCAACTGGATGTTCGTCGCCGACAAGACCGACTACTTCAGCCGCGGGGCCCCGCCGTCGCCACTGCAGCACGCCTGGTCGCTGGGCGTGGAGGAGCAGTATTACCTGGCCTGGCCGTTGGTTCTGGTCGCGGTGGCGCTGGGGCTGGCGGCGCGGGCACGTCGGCGCGCAACCCGGGCCACGCTGGGCGGAGTCCGGCTAACGGTGTTTCTGCTGGCCACCGTGGGCGCACTGGGCTCCGCGGCGGCCGCCATCCTGCTGTCCTCCGACGCCACCCGGGATCGGGTCTACTTCGGCACCGACACCCGGGCGCAGGCGCTACTGGTCGGCGCCGCGGCGTCGGCGTTACTGGTGGGCGACTGGACGTCGCTGAATCGCGGCTGGTCGCTGATCCGTTCGCGGACCGGAACATGGATCACCCGCCTGCTGCCGATGATCGGGCTGGCGCTGCTGGCAGCCGCCACGCATTACGCCACCGGCAGCGCCCGCGAATTCCGCGGCGGCCTGCTGATCGCGGTCGCGATCGCCGCGGTCTTGGTGATCGCGCCGGTGGCGCTGGACCAGCGCGGTCCCGTCGCCGCCGCACTGGCCTGGGGTCCGCTGGCGTGGCTGGGCACCATCTCCTACGGGGTCTACCTGTGGCACTGGCCGATCTTCCTGATGCTGAACGGCCAACGCACCGGCTGGTCGGGGATGTCGCTGTTCGCCGTGCGGTGTGCCGCCACGCTGGCTGTCGCGACGGTGTCGTGGTGGGCGATCGAGCAACCGATCCGGAAGTGGCGACCGGTGCGGGTGCCGCTGCTGCCGCTGGCCGGCGCCACCGCCGCCACCGCAGCCGCGCTCACGCTGCTGATCGTGCCGGTCACCCCCCGGCTAGGTCACGGGGCGCTGGCCGCCAGCCTGCCTCCCGGAGTGTCGCCGGTCGCGGTCGTCTCGCCGTCCCCTCCGGCGGGATTCAGGCCCGCGCGGGCTATCGGTCAACGAGACCCGAACCGGCCCTTCACCGTCTCGGTGTTCGGTGACTCGATCGGCTGGACGATGATGCACTTCCTGCCCGCGACGCCGGGGTTCCAGTTCATCGACCACACCGTGATCGGCTGCAGCCTGGTGCGCGGCGGTCCGTACCGCTACCTCGACGAAACCCTGGATCAGAAAAGCGAATGCGAGTCGTGGCCGAGCAGGTGGGCGGCACAGGTGTCACTCGACCAGCCCGACGCCGTGCTGCTGGTCATCGGTCGCTGGGAAACCGTGGACCGGGTCAACGAGGGCAGATGGACCCACATCGGCGACCCGGACTTCGACTCCTACATCACCGGTGAATTGCGGCGCGCGATCGACATCCTCAGCTTCGGCGGCGCGCCGTTGACCCTTACCAACCTGCCGTACAGCAGGCGCGGTGAGCGGCCCAACGGCAGCCTGTACCCGGAAGACGACCCGCACCGGGTCGACGAGTGGAACACGTTGCTGGCCAAGACCGTTGGGAGCAGGTCGGACGTCAAGGTACTGGACTTCAAAAAGAAGCTGTGCCCTGCCGGCGTCTACACCGACAAAGTCGGCGACCTGCCGGTACGCAGCGACGGCGTCCACCTCACCGACGAAGGGGTGAGGTGGCTGACGCCGTGGCTCGAGCAGTCGCTGCGCAAGAAGTGACTAGCCGCCGGCGTAGCTGCTGATCTCCATGCTGTCGCTCTCCCGGACGGCGAAATTGGCGCTCACATAGCCGTTCTCGATGTTGCGGACGTGCTCGAGGTAGGACCCGGCATCCTTGCTCTCGGTGTTATCGGCTACGACGAGGGCACCCGGCGACAGCCGACCCTCGATGAGCTTGATCACCGGCAGGTACAGCTCCTTCCAGCCGTCGAGCAGCACGAAGTCGATCGGCCCGTCCAGGCTGGCCAGGGTCGACAGCGCGTCACCTTCGAGCACGGTGATCAGGTCGTCCAGCCCGGTGTCGCTGAACGTCTGCTTCGCCGCGACGATCTTGGATTGGCTGAGCTCGGTGGTCACCACCCGGCCGGTCCCGTTGTCGCGGACCGCCGACGCCAGATGCAGTGCCGAAATGCCAAAGGACATACCGAATTCGACGATGGTCGCGGGTCGGGTAGCCCGCACCAGCGAGTAGAGCAGCCGGCCGGCCTCCGGTGTCACCGGAATGTAGAAGTCGCTCATCGCGTCGGCGCGCTCTTGGATGGTCCGCGCCGCAGACATGTCAGGACGTCGTTCCCGCAACTGGGACATTTGCGCCCGCGACTCGGTGTACATCCGGTCCAGGACGTCGGCCACTCGGGGATCTTGCAATGTAATAGACATAGCTGCGAGCCTAGGCGTTAAAGAACGCCAGCGGGCACTCCCCTCATGGCAGCAGCACGATCTTGCCGTGCGTGTGCCGCTGTTCGAGCTGTTCGTAAGCGTCGACGACACGGTCCAGCGGATATGTCGCCGCGACGTCGAAATCGACTGCGCCAGAGGTGATCAGGCCGGCGATATCGCTGAGCACCGCCGGTGTCGACGCCTCGGCACTGCCTTCGGTCTTTGCGCCGACTTCGACGGCTTTCTCGAAGGAGATGATGGTGTCGACCCGTTCGGGCGAAATACCGAGGTCGATCGCCAGCTGAACGTAGTCCGGTCCGAACAAGTCGATGAAGGCGTCGATACCGTCGGGCGCGGCCTCCCGCAGCCGGTCGGCCAACCCGTCGCCGTAGTCGACTGGAACGACGCCGTGGGCCAGCAGCCATTCGGCGTTGCTCCCCGACGCGATACCCAATACGTGCACGTCGCGCAGGGTCAGCAACTGCACAACCAGGCTTCCGACCCCTCCGGCGGCCGCCGACACCGCGACCGTCTCACCGGGCTTCGGATCGACCGCGCGCACCGCGGCGTAGGCGGTAGCGCCGACGACGTAGAGCGAGCCCGCAGCCTCCCAGCTGAGTTCGGCCGGCTTGTCAATCAGCTGGTCGACCGGAACGACGGCGTGGGTCGCGTGGCTGGATCGCTGGAAGCTGAAGCCGAGTACCTCGTCACCGACGGCGAATTCGCCATCGCCGGCTGAAGGACTGCCGACCTCGATGACGACGCCGGCCAGATCACTGCCCTGACCGGACGGGAAGGTGGCGGGGAATCGCTCGTGCAGTGCACCGCTGCGGATGCCCGCCTCACCGGGGTTGATCCCGGCGGCCCGAACCTCGACGAGCACCTCGCCGGCACCGGGGACCGGGGTGTCGATGTCCGCGACGTACAACACGTCGCGACCGCCGTATTGATCGAAACGAACCGCTCGCGTCTTGGCTTCCGTCATTGCGACCTGCCTATCACCTCGATGTGGCCGGCCCGACTCGGCGCAGCTCTACTCAGAGCGCAACTCGCGAGTGTGCCGATCTCTTCCACCACACGGGTGTGACCGCCGCTATGGCGGCGCAAACAAGGGCGGGTCAGGACACTACGTTGATCGGGTCGCCGATGTGGACGGTGTCGAAGTACCAGGCGGCGTTGTCTGGGCTGAGATTGATGCAGCCGTGGCTGACGTTCGAGTAACCCTGCGAGTCCACCGACCAGGGCGCCGAATGGACGTACACACCGCTCCACGTCACCCGTACGGCGTACTGCGCGGTGATCTTGTATCCCTCCGAGGAGTCGAGTGGGATGCCGATGGTCCGCGAATCCATCACGACGGTGCGCTCTTTCGACAGTGCGGTGAAATTGCCCATCGGTGTCGGGCGAGTGGGCTTGCCCATCGACGCAGGCATCGTGCGCAGCACCTCGCCGTTCTGGCTGACCGTGAAGGTGTGCGCGGAGATGCTGGCAACGCCGACGACCTGGTCGCCGGTGTCGAAACCGGTTGACAGCGCGTGCACCTGGACGCCGACGTGGCTGTGTGCCGGCCAGTACCCGTCCGGCTTCCACTGCACGACGTTGGTCTCAAGCCATTCGAATCGCCCGGTCATGTGGTTCGGTGCGGCGATTGTGATCGCCCGTTCGGCGGCCGGGCGGTCGGTGACCGGCGCGGTGAAGGTGACGATGACGGGGTGGGCGACGCCGACGACGGAGCCGTTGGGCGGCTGGATGGAGGCGACGCCGTCGGTCGCGGTCGGGGGTGCAATGGCCGCCATGCTCGGGGCGCCGGATGCCGCCATGGCCAACACGCCTATCAATGCCGCGAGCCCCATACATCGCATCGCTCTGCGCACGGTGTCCACCCTCCGAGAAGATGCAAGCCGGAAGCGCTTACATTCCGTTTCCCTAATATGTACCTTATCCGTGGCTCAGCAAACGGACCAATTAATGCGCAAGTCGTTATGAGTCCGGCGAAATGCGACTCACATTGACTGGTAGAGGGCATAATCCCGCACTAAGAGTGAGTCCGAACTTTTCGCGTCATGCCCGATGTGGCAAGCGTAAATCGGCGCGCTGCGCGTGCTGTGCGGTTCAGTCGGCGGACTTCACCCGGGCCGCCGCGGATTCGGGCATCGGTTCGTATCTGGCGAACGACCGCGAGAACGAAGCCGCGCCGTGTGAGAGCGAACGTAGATCGATGGCGTACCGGGTCAACTCGACTTGCGGCACTTCGGATTTCACCAGCGTGCGGTCGTTTCCGACGGTCTCGGTTCCGAGCACCCGGCCACGGCGGCCGGACAAATCGCCCATCACGGCGCCGACGAGGTCGTCGGGTATCAGCACCGAGACCTCGTCGATCGGTTCGAGCAGCGTGATCCTGGCCGCTGCGGCAGCCTCTCGCAGCGCCAGCGAACCGGCCATCTGAAAGGCGAAATCCGACGAATCCACGCTGTGGGCCTTGCCGTCGAGCAGTGTGACTCGGATGTCGACCACCGGATAACCGGCATGTACGCCCTTCTCCATCTGGGCGCGCACTCCCTTGTCGACGCTCGGGATGAACTGGCGCGGTACCGCGCCGCCGACCACCTTGTCGACGAACTCGAATCCCGCCCCTTCGGGCAGTGGCTCTACCTCGATGTCGCAGACCGCGTACTGACCGTGCCCGCCGGACTGCTTGACGTGTCTGCCGTGGCCTTTCGACTTGCCGCCGAACGTTTCTCGCAGCGGCACGCGCAGCTCGACGGTGTCCACGGCTACGCCGTAGCGGTTGGTCAGCGCGTCGAGCACCACACCGGCATGCGCCTCGCCCATACACCAGAGCACCACCTGATGCGTCTCGGGATTTTGCTCGATCCGCAGCGTGGGATCTTCGGCGGCCAAGCGGGCCAGCCCGACCGACAGCTTGTCCTCGTCGGTCTTGGCGTGCGCCTGAATTGCCACCGGCAGCAAGGATTCCGGCATCAGCCACGGCTTCAGCACCAGCGGTTGCGTCTTGTCCGACAAGGTGTCGCCGGTTTCGGCTCGGCTCAGGCGACCGATCGCGCACATGTCGCCCGGCAGCACGACCGACGCGGGGCGTTGCTGTTTTCCCAGCGGAAACGACAACGTGCCGATGCGTTCGTCCTCGTCGTGATCTGGGTGGCCGACACCGTAGAACGACGAAAAGTGGCCTGACACATGCACTGTCGAGTCCGGGGTGATGGTTCCGGCGAATACCCGAACCAGGCTGAGCCGGCCGACGTAGGGGTCCGACGTGGTCTTCACCACCTCGGCCAACAGCGGCGAGTCCGAGCCACAGGCGACCTTGGTGAAGGTTGCGCCTTGCGGGGTAAAGACTTCCGGCAGTGGATGTTCGCGCGGCGACGGGAATCCGCGGGTGGCGATCTCGAGCAACTCCAGGGTGCCGACGCCGGTGCTGCTACACACCGGGATGACCGGAAAGAAGCAGCCGCGGGCAACCGCCTTCTCCAGATCGTCGATCAACACCGCCTCGTCGATCTTCTCGCCGCCGAGATAGCGCTCCATCAGCGACTCGTCTTCGGACTCCTCGATGATTCCCTCGATCAGCGTGCCGCGGGCCTCGTCGATCTGGCCGGTGTACGTGGAGTCCGGCGAGTGGGTGGTCCGCTTACCGCCGGCGTACTCATAGTGCGTTTGCGACAATAGCCCGATCAGGCCGTCTCCAGTCGGCAGATAAAGCGGTAACACCTTGTCGCCGAACGCATTCTGTGCCGCGGACAGTGCTTGCTGGTAGTTCGACCGGGCGTGGTCGAGTTTGGTGATCACCACCGCTCGCGGCATGGCGACCTGACTGCACTCCTGCCACAGCGATTTCGTCGGCTCGTCCACCTGGTCATTGGCCGCGATCACGAACAGGGCGCAGTCCGCGGCCCGCAGTCCCGCCCGCAGTTCGCCGACGAAGTCGGCGTACCCGGGTGTGTCGACGAGGTTGACCTTGACGCCGTCGTGCGCCAGCGACGCCAGCGCGAGACTGACCGACCGTTGCTGGCGGATCTCGGCGTCGTCGTGGTCGCAGACCGTGGTGCCGTCCGCGATGCAGCCGGGTCTGGACAACACCCCGGAGGCCACCAGCAGGGCGTCCACCAACGTGGTCTTTCCGCCGCCGGACGGGCCTACCAGCACCACGTTCCGGACGGCGGCCGGATTGTCTACGGCAGGGGCGGCTCCTGCGCTGTGAGAACCGTGCGATTTGTCTGCCATGACGGCCACTCCTCGAGCCGAGCGCCAACGTGATGCAGGTCACTTTTCTCCTGGCAGACCTCCAGCACAAGGGTCAGCTCAGGCCTGCCAGCCACTCCAGCGCAGAACCGAGATCGCGATCACCGCGCCGTTCAACGAAACCGTTTGATACTGAGGATATTTCGCGCGCAGCAGGTCGCGGCCGGCGTGTAGCGCGGCACCTTCGTGGTGTACCTCGGCGATGCCGTCGGCCCGCACCCACCAGAGCTGAGTCCAGTCCTGGTCATAGTGATCGACCAGTAGGCTCACCTGCGGATTGGCCGCGATATTTGCCAGCCGACGCAGCCGCTGGGTCGTTTTCGGCTTGGCGTCCACCGCTGTGTAGACGACCTCGCCGTGAACCGCGAAGACGACCGGCACCAGGTGCGGCCTGCCGTCGGGACCGACGGTCGCCAGGCGGGCTACCGGTGCCTGCGCGAAGCGGGCGGCGGCGTCGAAGTCGACCACACCTGCAGCCTAAAGACTCAGTTGATCGTCAGGCCGCCGTCGACGGTGATGGTCTGGCCGGTGACGTAGCCGCCGGCGGCCGATGCCAGCCAGACTGCGGTGGCGGCGAGTTCGCGTCCATCGCCGAGCCTGCCGAGGACCAGTCGGTGCGCCTGGCTGTCCAGGTACTCGGGCGGATACTCGTCGGTCATCTCGGTTTTGAAGAACCCCGGAGCTAATGCGTTGACCCGGATGCCTTTTCGCGATCCCCACTGCTGCGCGAGATCGCGGGTGAGCCCGATGATCGCCGCCTTGCTCGCACTGTAGGCCGCCTGCGGCAGACCGGCGGTGGTGATGCCGAGAACGCTGGCGATGTTGATGATCGAGCTGCCGGGTTGCATGACGCGACCACTTGCCTGGGCCACCCAGTAGGCGCCGTTGAGGTTGACGTCGATCACCGAGCGAAACTGCTCGGGTGTCTCCCGGGTCGCCGGGTAGGCGGTTCCGACGCCGGCGTTGTTGATCAACACGTCGACCCGGCCGAATGTCTGCATCGCCGAATCCACCAGGGCCTGGCACTGCTCGGGTACCGCGACGTCGGTGGCGACCGTCAATGCTTTGCGGCCGGTGGCCTCGACGAGCTCGGCAGTCTCGGCCAACCGGTCGACGCGGCGGGCGCCCAACACGACGTCGGCGCCGGCCTCGGCGAACGCCTGGGCGAACGACACGCCCAACCCGGACGAGGCGCCGGTGACCACCACAACTTTGTCGTCCAATCGGAACGAATCGAGCACGCCCATGGGATAGACACCTTTGCTGTCGAGTTGTTGTCCGGCCAGACGGTATGAAGCTACCGAAGGCCTGATGTGGTGCGGAAACCCGGCGTTGATATGCCTGTTGCGACAACGCAAGCTACGGTTAGATAAACGAAGTTGTTGCGTCAACGTCGAAATGTTGTGGCAATTCCGGCTCGATATTCGGGCGGAATCTAATCGGGGAGGTAATGGGATGAGCGGATCGCACCGCCGTGAACCGCGGGGGTCGCTGCGCTTGCTCAGTCTGCTGGCGGTGCTAGGCATGGGTCTGGCAACGGCGCCCGCACACGCGTCGCCGCTGACGCCGCCTGCGCCGCGAGACGCCGCGGCGGCCGCCGCCCAAGTGGGCCCGCAGATCGTCGACATCGACGCCAAACTGGGTTACCAGAGCGCGCTCGGCGCCGGAACCGGCATCGTCATCGACGGCGGCGGCGTGGTGCTCACCAACAACCACGTGGTCGCGGGCGCGACCGACCTCACCGCGAGGTCGATCGGCAACGGCCAGACCTACCCGGCCACGGTGATCGGCTACGACCGCCAGCACGACATCGCGGTGCTGCAACTCGCCGGCGGCGGGCTGCCGGTCGCCAACATCGGCAACTCGGACTCGGTCAGAGTGGGCGAACCGATCGTCGCGCTGGGCAACGTCGGCGGTGCCGGCGGAGCGCCTGCCGTCGAGGAAGGCCGCATCTCCGCGCTGAACCAGACCGTGTCCGCGAACGACGCGCTGACCGGCAGCACCGAGACGCTGAACGGGCTGATCCAGCTCGACGCGAACATCCGCCCCGGCGACTCCGGTGGGCCGACCGTCAACTCGGCCAACCAGGTGATCGGCATGAACACCGCGGCCTCGCAGAACTACCACCTGGGCCGCGGTCAGGGCTTCGCGATCCCGATCAACGAGGCCATGGCCATCGCCGGTCAGATTCGGTCCGGCGCCGGGTCGCCGACGGTGCACATCGGCCCGACCGCGTTCCTCGGCGTGGGTGTCAATGACGGCTCCGGTGGCGCCATCGTCCGGCAGGTGATCCCGGGCGGCCCCGCGGCGGGCGCCGGTATCAACGTCGGTGACGTGATCACCGCGATCAACGGCCAGCCGGTCAACTCCGCTACCGCGCTGACCAACATCCTCGACCAGCACCACCCCGGCGACGGTGTCGACGTGGGACTCGGTGGACGGAACGCGAATGTCGCGTTGGCGGGTGGCCCGCCGGGCTGATCCCAATGCCGCTGCTACTGGCGCTGTAACCAATTCGTATGGCGGGCAAGGTTTTCGATCCAGCCCCTCGGGTACGTGTAAAATCGTGGACTTGACGACCAGCAGAGACGACACCGTTGAGCACGATCCAGCCGAGGGAAGTCACGTCGAAGCCGGCGTAGTCGAACATCCCAGTGCCGACGAATTCGGCGACGCCAAATCGCTGCCCGCCGATCCGACCTGGTTCAAACACGCCGTCTTCTACGAAGTTCTGGTCCGGGCGTTCGTCGACGGCAATGCAGACGGATCGGGAGATCTGCGGGGGCTCATGGAGCGCCTGGACTATCTGCAGTGGCTCGGCGTCGACTGCATCTGGCTGCCACCGTTCTACGACTCACCGTTGCGCGACGGTGGCTACGACATCCGCGACTTCTATAAGGTGCTGCCCGAATTCGGCACCGTCGAGGACTTCGTGGCGTTGCTCAACGCGGCGCACGAGCGGGGGATCCGGGTCATCACCGACCTCGTCATGAACCACACCTCGGATTCGCACCCCTGGTTCCAGGAGTCACGGCACGACCCCGACGGTCCATACGGCGACTTCTACGTGTGGAGCGACACCAGCGAGAAATACACCGACGCGCGCATCATCTTCATCGACACCGAAGAGTCCAACTGGACCTTCGACTCGGTGCGCAAGCAGTTCTACTGGCACCGGTTCTTCTCCCATCAGCCGGACTTGAACTACGACAACCCGGTCGTGCAGGAAGCGATGATCGACGTGCTGCGCTTCTGGCTCGACCTCGGGATCGACGGGTTCCGGCTGGACGCGGTGCCCTATCTGTTCGAGCGCGAGGGCACCAACTGCGAGAACCTGCCCGAGACGCACGCCTTCCTCAAACGCGTCCGCAAAGTCGTCGACGACGAGTTCCCCGGCCGGGTGCTGTTGGCCGAAGCCAACCAGTGGCCCGCGGACGTCGTCGAATATTTCGGCGACGCCAGTACCGGCGGCGACGAGTGTCACATGGCATTCCACTTTCCGCTGATGCCGCGCATCTTCATGGCGGTCCGTCGCGAGTCGCGGTTTCCGATCTCGGAGATTCTCGGGCAGACGCCGGAGATCCCGGACATGGCGCAGTGGGGAATCTTCCTGCGCAACCACGACGAGTTGACGCTGGAAATGGTCAGCGACGAAGAGCGCGACTACATGTACTCCGAGTACGCCAAGGACCCGCGGATGAAGGCCAACGTCGGGATCCGCCGGCGGCTGGCTCCGCTGCTGGACAACGACCGGAATCAGATCGAGCTGTTCACCGCGTTGCTGCTGTCGCTGCCCGGCTCCCCGGTGCTGTACTACGGCGACGAGATCGGTATGGGCGACGTCATCTGGCTGGGTGACCGCGACGGCGTCCGCACTCCGATGCAGTGGACGCCGGACCGCAACGCGGGGTTCTCCAAGGCGAATCCCGGTCGGCTGTATCTGCCGGCCAGCCAGGACTCGGTCTACGGGTACCAGGCCGTCAACGTCGAGGCGCAGATGGACACCTCGACGTCGCTGCTGAACTGGACCCGCACCATGCTGATGGTGCGCAGGCGACACGATGCGTTCGCAACCGGGTCATTCCAGGAATTGGGCGGCACCAACCCGTCGGTGCTCGCCTACGCCCGGGTGTCCGACGACGACGTGGTGGTCTGCGTCAACAACCTGTCGCGCTTCCCGCAGCCCATCGAACTGAACCTGCAACATTGGAACGGCTACATACCGGTCGAGCTGACCGGGCAGGTGAGATTTCCGCCCATCGGACATCTGCCTTACATGCTGACCCTGCCGGGGCACGGGTTCTACTGGTTCCAGCTGTGCGGGTCTGAGGAGTCGCAATGAACTTGCCCTGGTCCGAATGGCTACCCCAGCAACGCTGGTATGCCGGTCGAAGCCGCGAGCTGGCGACCGCCGAACCGGGACACGTCGTCGCCCTGCGCGACGGTCTGGATCTGGTCCTGGTCGACACCACCTACACGGACGGCTCGGCGGAGCGCTACCAGGTGCTGGTCGGCTGGGATTCCGAACCGCCTGCCGAATACAGCTCGATCGCGACCATCGGCGCCGACGGCGATCGCGTCGGCTACGACGCGCTCTACGAGCCGGGCGCGGCGGCGTTTCTGCTGTCGCTGCTCGACACCTCGGCGTCGCGTGACGACGTGTCGTTCGGCAAAGAGCCCGGTGTGACGCTGCCGTTGAGCGCCTATCCGCGGGTGTCGGACGCCGAGCAGAGCAACACCAGCGTGATCTTCAATCGCGACGCCATCCTGAAAATCTTTCGTCGGGTCAGCCCCGGTATCAATCCCGATATCGAGCTCAACCGGGTGCTGGGCCGGGCCGGAAACCCGAACGTGGCGCCGCTATTGGGCAGTTACGAGCTGACCTCCCGGAACGGCGCCCCCAACAGCCCGCTCGGCATGGCAACCGAATACGAGGCCAACGCGGCCGAAGGCTGGGCGATGGCCACGGCCAGCGTGCGCGACCTGTTCGCGGAGGGCGATCTGTACGCCTACGAGGTCGGCGGCGACTTCGCCGGCGAATCCCAGCGGTTGGGGGAGGCCGTCGCGTCCGTGCACGCCGGCCTCGCCGAAGCTCTCGGGACCTCGCAAGCGCCCTTCCCGGTCGACACCATGTTGGCCCGGTTGTCGGCCTCGACCGGGGCAGTTGCCGAACTCGAGCAGTACGCGGCGAGCATCGAGGAACGCTTCCAGAAGCTGGCCGAGCAGACCATCACCGTGCAGCGTGTGCACGGCGACCTGCACCTGGGCCAGGTGCTGCGCACGCCGGAGTCCTGGTTGCTGATCGACTTCGAAGGGGAGCCGGGCCAGCCGCTGGAGGATCGCCGGGCACCGGATTCGCCGTTGCGCGACGTGGCGGGGATGCTGCGGTCTTTCGATTACGCCGCATACGGACCGCTGGTCGATCAGTCGGCCGACAAGCAACTCGCGGCGCGCGCCCGAGAGTGGGTGCAGCGGAACAGAACCGCGTTCTGCGATGGCTACGCGTCGGTAGCCGGCGTCGATCCGCGCGATTCGGCGCCGGTGTTGGCGGCCTACGAGTTGGACAAGGCGGTCTATGAAGCCGGCTACGAGTCGCGGCACCGGCCCGGTTGGCTGCCCATTCCGTTGCGATCGATCGCCAAGTTGATAGCAAATTGATGTGAGTCCCGCCTGAATCGCTGTCCCCGCTCTGCCGTGTGCCTAGCTGCGGTGAAAGCATTGAGCCATGCTTCGGGAGACATTCGACAGTGAAGCGCGATTGTCCTACGTGCTGGCGGGGTTGGCCGGTGTCCTGGGCGCGACCGCATTCACCCACTCGGCAGGTTATTTCGTCACCTTCATGACCGGCAACGCGCAACGCGCGGTGCTGGGCTACTTCCGCGACGACGTGATCCTGTCGGTGAGCGCCGGACTGCTGATCGTTGCCTTCGTCTCCGGCGTGGTGGTGGCGTCGGTGTGCCGGCGGCATTTCTGGGTGGCTCACCCGCACGGACCGACCGTGCTGACCACCCTCAGCCTCTTGGCGGCCACGGTGGTGGACGTGCTCGACTTGGGCTGGGATCAGAACGAGTTGGACTTCCCGCCGATCTTTTTGCTGACCTTCGGTATCGGCGCGCTCAACACGTCGTTCGTCAAGGACGGCGAAACGTCGGTGCCGCTCAGTTATGTGACCGGCACCCTGGTGAAAATGGGCCAGGGCATTGAACGTCATATCGCCGGCGGAAACCTGTCGGACTGGCTCGGCTACTTCCTGCTGGTCGCGAGTTTCATCCTGGGCGCCACGGCGGGTGGCGGCATCAGCCTGATCGTCAACGGAACCGCCATGTTGGTCGTCGCCTCAGCGATCTGCGCGGTGACAACCGCTTACACCTATTTTCATCAAGACCGGCAAGCCTTACTGGAATAGCTTCCCGCACAAAAACATCGGCAGCAGCGCTGGGGGTGCGCTGCTGCCGATGCATAGGGGGGATCTATCAGGTGGCGCCTTGCGCCGCGCTCAGCGTCCGCTGAATGTCGGGCTTCATGGCAACCAGTTGCTGGTTCCAGTAACCCCAGTCGTGCGTTCCGTTGGGCGGGAAGTTGAACGTGCCGTTCCTGCCACCCGCGGCGGTGTAGTTGTCCCGGAACTGCTCGTTGGTGCGCAGGGTGAACTGCTCGAGGAACTTGGCCGGCATGCTGTTGCCGCCCAGTTCGTTCGGAGTGCCGTTGCCGCAGTAGACCCAAATGCGGGTGTTGTTCTGCACCAGGCGCGGAATCTGCACCATCGCGTCGTTGCGCTTCCAGGCCGGGTCACTGGTCGGACCCCACATGTTGGAGGCGCTGTAGCCGCCCGCGTCACCCATCGCCAGACCGATCAGCGTCGGCCACCAACCCTCGGAGGGGTTCAAGAAGCCGGACAGCGATGCGGCGTAGGAAAACTGCTGCGGGTAGTACGCGGCCAGGATCATCGCTGACCCACCCGACATCGAAAGACCCACCGCGGCATTGCCGTTCGGGGAGATGCCTCGGTTAGCCTGCAGGTACGTCGGAAGCTCCCTGGTAATGAAGGTTTCCATCTTGTAGGTCTGGCAACCGCTCTTGCCGCACGCCGGCTGGTACCAGTCGCTGTAGAAGCTGGACTGTCCACCGATCGGCATGATCACCGACAGGCCCGACTGGTAGTACTCCTCGAACGCCGGAGTGTTGATGTCCCAGCCGTTGAAGTCGTCCTGTGCGCGCAAGCCGTCGAGCAGGTAGACCGCGTGCGGTCCGCCGCCCTGGAATTGCACCCTGATGTCGTGGCCCATAGACGCCGATGGGACGTTCAAAGTTTCGACCGGCAGGCCTTTTTTGGAGAACGCCCCCACGGTCGCCGAGCCGCCGATAGCACCGACCATGCCGGCCAGCAGCGCTGCCCCCATGATCGCGATTGCCAACCGGCGCGGCAGGCGACCTGCCGTGCCGCGGAACTTCTCTGCGAACTTCATGCTCCTACACTTCCCAACTTTCATCTGCCGCACAGTGCGGTCGAATAGCTGTCTGTGGCAGTCAAACACCGGGAGAGTCACACGCTTGTGGTTCGCCTCGGAGTGTGCGATCGCGGTTCGCTAACGATTGAGGCTCGAAGCGTTACTCTCCGATAACGAACACGATTCGGAGCCGGTCTGGCCAGCGAAAACGCGCCCTGCCAAACGAATTCGGCAGGGCGCGTTATGGATTCGTGACTCAGGCGACCAGCCGTCGCAATAGCGCTGACGCGGTGGCGATCCCGAGCACGGCAGCCACCAGCAACACCACGACATCGAGGATGTGGAACGGTGTGCCGATCAGCAGCGCTCGCAGCGCGTGGACCTCGTAGCTCAGCGGGTTCACCGTGCTCAGCACATGCAGCCAGGACGGCATCACGTCGACCGGATAGAGCGCATTCGACGCGAAGAACAACGGCATCGTGATGGCTTGACCGATCCCCATCAGCCGGTCACGGCTACGCACCAGCCCGGCCAGCGTCATTGACAGGCAGGCGAAAAACGCCGAACCGAGCATGACCACCGCCATGGCCGCCACGATCCGCAGCGGGTTGATCGTCATACCGATACCCATGACGTAGGCCAGCGCCAGCACGCCGACGACCTGGGCCACCGATCGCACGCCGGCCGCGAAGGCTTTGCCGGTGATCAACGCCGACGCGGGCGCCGGCGTGACCATGAGCTTGGCCAGCACACCGGCATCACGGTCCCAGATGATCTGGATGCCGTAGAAGATCGAGATGAACAACGCCGACTGGGCGATGATCCCCGGCGCCAGGAAGGCCAGGTACGACACCGGCCCGGTGTTGATCACGTGCAGCTTGCTGAACGTGGTGCCGAAGATCAACAGCCACAACGCCGGTTGCACCATGCGGGTGACCAGTTCGGTGCGGTCGTGCCGCAGCTTCTGCATCTCGACGATCGCGAACGTACTGACCCGGCCGAGACTCGACGGGACCCGTTGCCACCCGCGCGGGGCGCGGGACAGAGTGGGTGTCGGTGTGATCACGCTGTCAACTGACACGGCTGGAAACCTCTCTGCTGGAACGGATTTCGCGGAAAGTCCCGGCCGCCTCGGTCTGCTCCGCGAGCTCGGATGAGGTGTAGTGCCGGAACACGTCTTCGAGTGTCGCGCACGCCGACACCGTCGACTTCAGCGTCGCGGGTGTCCCGACGGCGCGCAGCGTGCCGTGATGCATGAGCGCGACACGGTCGCACAGCGCGTCGGCTTCTTCCATGTAGTGGGTGGTCAACAGCACGGTCATGCCGAACTGGCCCTGCATCTTCAATACGTGCGCCCAGACGCGGTCGCGTGCGATCGGGTCCAGTCCCACAGTCGGTTCGTCGAGCACCAGCAACGACGGCCGGTTCACCAGTGCCTGAGCCACTTCCAGGCGACGCACCATCCCGCCGGAGTAGGTGCCGGCCAGTCGGTCGGCGACGTCGAGTAGCTCCATGGCGTCGAGGGCCTCGTCGACTCGCTCTGGCCGCTGGCGGCGGGGGACACCGTACAACCGTGCGAACCACGCCACGTTCTGTCGACCGGTCAGCGCGGGCTCGATCGAAAGCTGTTGGGGTACATAGCCGATATTGCTACGAATGTCGACGGCCTGATCGCGGGCGTCCAGGCCGAAGATGCGAAGCTCGCCGTGCTGCACCGGCGTCAGGGTGGTCAGCATGCGCACCACCGTCGTCTTGCCCGCGCCGTTGGGTCCGAGCAGCCCCATCGTCTCGCCGGGCCGCACCTGCAACGTCAGGTCGTCGACGGCGGTGAACTGACCGTAGCGGTGGGTCAGGTTCCGGCCGTCGACGGCCATGGGCAGTGATCCGCTCATCGTCGTCTCTCGTGTAATCGTTGGGTCATGGTGTCGAGGATGGTCAAACCCTTTGCCAAAGACTGGATTTGGTCGTCGTCGAGTTCTTGGAGCACCTCGGTCAGCACCGCTCGCCGCGCCGTGCGCGACGAATCGACGACCTGTTGGGCGGCGCCGGCCAGTCGTAGCCGGCCGACCCGACGGTCGGTTTCGCTTGCGGTCCGGACGAGTAGGCCCTTGGCCACCAGCTTGGAGACCAGGGTTGAGGCGGTGTTGGCGACCAGCCCCAGTTCGGCGGCTGCTGAGCTCACCGAGATGCCCGGTCGCCGGCCGACCAGCAACAGCAACTCCGACTGCGATTCGGTCAGTCGCGCGGCGTCGAAACCGCGCCCGGCCGATCGGCGGAATTGCCGGCGGAATCTGCCGACGACGCCGGACAACTCGGTGAGAGGATCGATGAGAGTGTCCACTCGTCTCTGTTTACGAGCTAAATATGTGTGGACGCTATGGCCGACCTAGCAGCGAGCTACTTCTCCAGGCGACGCAGGACGACATCCGTGAGCGTGCCGTCTTCCACGCGCGCGGTCATGTACGTGCAGAACGGTTGGCGGCGGCGATCGTTGGGCGACCCGGGGTTGAGCAGTCGCAGACCGGTGCTGGTCGTGGTGTCCCACGGGATATGGCTGTGGCCGAACACCAACACGTCGGTGTCGGGGTAGCAGCGCGACATTCGGGCGTCGCGGCCGGCCGCGGCGCCGGTCTCGTGGACGACGGTGAAGCGCAGCCCGCCGAGGACGACGTCGGCGCGTTCGGGCAGCCGCGAGCGCAGCTGTTCTCCGTCGTTGTTGCCCCAGCACGCCACCAATCGTGTGGACCTCGCCGTCAGCTCGTCGAGCAGGTCGGGCGTCACCCAGTCGCCGGCGTGCACGACGACGTCGGCACGGTCGACCTCGTCCCACACCTGCGTCGGCAGCTCGCGAGCACGCCGTGGGAGATGCGTGTCGGCGATCAGCAGCAACCTCACCGGGCCATCCTCCACCAGGCAACGTCCCGGTGGCGAGGCGGCGATGGCGCAGTGGCAGCATGCTTAACAGCGCGGCCCCCATCGCCGTCGGGCCGACACAAAGGAGACAACGCTATGCGCACCTTCGAATCAGTCGCCGACCTCGCCGCGATCCAAGGAGAAAGCATCGGAGAGAGCGACTGGGTGACGATCAGCCAGGAAGACGTCAACCTGTTCGCCGACGCGACGGGCGATCACCAGTGGATCCACGTCGACCCCGAGCGGGCGGCCAAAGGCCCGTTCGGCAAGACGATCGCCCACGGGTTCATGACGTTGGCGCTGCTGCCGCGGCTGCAGCACCAGATGTACACCGTCAACGGCATCAAGCTGGCAATCAACTACGGCCTCAACAAGGTTCGCTTCCCCGCGCCGGTGCCGGTCGGCTCGCGGGTGCGTGCCAAGAGCTCACTGGTGAGTGTCGAGGACCTCGGTAAGGGGGCGACGCAGGCGACGGTGTCGACCACCGTGGAGGTTGAAGGCTCGGACAAGCCGGCGTGCGTGGCCGAGAGCGTCGTTCGTTACATCTCGTAGGCGCGGGTCATGGACGCTGAACTTGCATCCTGGCTGGACGACGGCCTGTACTTCGACTATCTCGGCTTCGAGATCTTCTACCGTATGGAGGGCAGCGGTCCGCCGCTGTTGCTGATCCACGGGTATCCGTTCAATTCCTTTGATTGGGCTCCGATCTGGCCGACGTTGACGCAGCGGTTCACCGTCATCGCACCGGACATGATGGGAATGGGTTTTTCGGCGAAACCGGTGCACTACGAATACTCGGTGCACGACCACGCCGATATGCACGAGGCGCTGCTGGATCATCTCCGCATCGACAACGCGCACATCCTGGCCCACGACATCGGTGACTCGGTGGGCCAGGAACTGTTGGCGCGGTACGAGTTCGGTGAGCACGCCTATGGCGAGTTGCGCATCGACTCGATCACCTGGCTCAACGGCGGCATGTTCATCGAGAGCTACACGCCGCGTGCCGCGCAGAAGCTGATGTCGGGAACTCCGTTGGGCGACATCCTCAGTCCGCTGCAGAACAGTTCACTATCGCGCCGCGCGCTCGAGCCGACGATACGGGAGATGTTCGGCCCCAACACCAAACCGACACAGCACATGATGACGGTGTTCAACCAGACCCTCGATTACAACGAGGGCCGCCGAGTGCTGCACAAGGTCGGCCGATTCATCAAAGACCGCCATACACACCGGAACCGGTGGGTCCGGGCGATGCGGGAGACCGCCGTGTCGATGCGGTTGATCGACGGGCCGATCGACCCCAACTCCGGCGCGCACATGGCCCGCCGCTACGCCGAGGTGATTCCCGGCGCCGACGTGGTGATGCTGGCCGACGACATCGGGCACTGGCCGCAACTCGAAGCGCCCGATGCGGTGCTGACCCACTTTCTCGCCCACATCGACCGCGTCGAGTCTTAGAACTCCGCGACCGCGTGCTCGAGGCGTTCGGCCAGTCGCGCCTGCGCCTCGGCGCGCCGAGTGCGGCAGGTGCTGCGACGGGAAAGGTGTTGACACCGGCTCATATTCGCGCAGCGTGCGGCGAGCGACGGTCATCTTGTGCAACTCGGTTGCGCCGTCGGCGATGCCGAGCGACTCGGCGGCGATCATCATCTTGATGAACGGCATCTCGTTGGAGACGCCGAGCGCGCCGTGCAGGTGCAGGGCCCGTTGCGCGACGTCGTGCAGCACCTGCGGCATCGCCACTTTGACCGCGGCGATGTCGCGGCGCACCTTCTGATAGTCGTGATGCTTGTCGATCAGCCAGGCGGTCCGCAGCACCAACAGCCGGAACTGTTCGATCTGAATCCAGCTGTCGGCGATCTTCTCTTGCGTCATCTGGAAATTCGACAGCGGACCCATCCGGGTCTGCCGGGACACCGCCCGCTCACACATCATGTCGAATGCGTGACGGGCCAACGCGATGGTGCGCATCGCGTGGTGAATGCGGCCGCCGCCCAACCGGGTCTGCGCGATCGCGAAGGCCTGGCCCTCGCCGCCGAGAATATGATCGGCCGGCACTCGGACGTCGGCGTAGCGCACGTAGCCGTGCGTGGCGTGGGATTCCGTGCCGACTCCCACATTGCGGATGATCTCGAGGCCCGGTGTGCCGGCGGGAACGATGAACAGCGACATCTTGTCGCGGGTGCGCGCCTCAGCGTTGGTGACCGCCATGACGATGAAGAACGAGGCGTGCCGGGCGTTGGTGGAAAACCACTTCTCGCCGTTGATCACCCAGGTGTCGCCGTCACGCTCGGCACTGGTCACGAACAGCCCCGGATCGGAGCCGCCCTGCGGTTCGGTCATCGAGTAGCAGGACGTGATCTCGCCGTCGAGCAGCGGCTCCAGGTAGCGCGTTTTCTGCTCGGGAGTCCCGAACAGGGCCAGGATTTCAGCGTTGCCGGAGTCGGGTGCCTGCGAGCCGAACACCGACGGGGCCCACCTCGAGCGGCCGAGGATCTCATTGAGCAGCGCCAGCTTCACCTGGCCGTAGCCCTGGCCGCCGAGTTCCGGTTTGAGGTGCGCCGCCCACAGCCCGTGGTCTTTGACCTGCTGCTGCAAGGGCCGCAGCGTCGCCATCGTCTCGGCATTCTTCTTGTCGTACGGGTCCAGGGCCACCAGGTCGAGTGGCTCGAGCTCGTTGGCCATGAACTCTCGGACCCAGTCCAGCTTCTGCTGGTATTCGGGGTCGGTTTCGAAATCCCACACGATTGCCGACGCTACTACTCTGGCTGCCGATGGCCATCAATACGCGTCCCGCGCTCAAAGCAGACATCGGCGAGCTGTCGCACGCGCTGGGCCGCGCTTTCTACGACGATCCGGTGTCGATGTGGATCATGCCCAATGACCAGGCGCGGGCCGCTCACCAGCGGAAATTCTTCGCGGCGGTCACCAGGCACCACCACCTGGCCGGCGGCGGTGTGGAAATCGCAGGTGACGGGTCGACCATCGGTGCCGCAGCCCTGTGGGATCCGCCGGGACGGTGGAAGCAGTCGACGCGCGAACAACTGATGATGATGCCGTCGTTCATCTTCGGGTTCGGACCGCAGCTGTCACTCGGCAGGAGATTGGGCGAACTGTTCGCGCGGATGAAGCAGGGGCACCCCGAGGAGCCGCACTGGTATCTGGCGGTGATCGGCAGCGATCCCTCGGTGCGCGGGAAAGGCTACGGGCAGGCGCTGATGAGCTCCCGCCTCGATCGCGTCGATGCCGAGCACGCGCCCGCCTACCTCGAATCGAGCAAGGCGGACAACGTGCCGTACTACGAACGGTTCGGCTTCGAGGTGACCGGCGAGATCGTCATTCCCGACGGTGGTCCGACGCTCTGGCCGATGTGGCGACAACCCCGTTAGCAAAATTCCAAATTGACGCCCCATTGGCCATACGGGCGGTAGCCAGCGGTGGCTTGAGCCGGACCGACCTTTGGATTCCAAAAGGCCACCATGAATGGGCCACCCAGACCCTGGTTGGCGTCGTGAATCGTGCCTTCGCCGCCGGACTCGGGGTTGAATCGCGTCCAGCTGATCGATTGCAACGACGGAGGCATGCTGGGTGTACAGCCGCGCTGCACCTGGTTGTAAACCGCAGCCACCGCTTGTTCTGCGTCGTTCTGGTCGCCTGGGACCGCTTGAGCCGGAATGGCACAACTGACAGCGACGGTCACCAGAGCTGGTATCACCAGGCTTTTCGTCACGTGAGCAGTCCTTTTCAGCAGTCCCCTGTGGGCGGAAGCGTAGCTCTCGCCCGGGCCCACCCGCCAAAATTGCTCAACATTTGCCGATTTGGTGTCAGCCGGGCAGGCCAGGGCGCTCGCCCGCCGCTGGCGTTGCATCGTCACCGCTCAGCAACACTGCGCACGCCGAAGCGGCACACCCTTACGGTCATGCACGCTCGGCCGTCATGTCCATCTCGATCCAGCCCTGGCACGGGCCGCTCACGATGTCCGTGTGCATGACGCCGGCAAGTGTTCCGTTGGTCTGGGGCGTGTAGCGCACCTTGGATCGGGCCGGACTCCATTGGATGGTGGTGTCGGGCATCATGCAGTCCCACTGGAAATCGCTGGCCTGACTCCAGCACGACCCATCCCAGGTGAATTGGACAGGTTGCGGAACCGTTGGATTGCTTGGCGGGGGGCCGCTGACGATCGTGGCGACGCATTTTCCGCTCGTACAGTTTGATCGGAATCCGTAGGTCTCGGTGTGCTGGCCCTCAGGCTCGCCCACCGCCATGCTGGTCCCGGACTTTGGACCAACCATGAACGTGATCGCGTATTCGCCGTTCCACGAGGAAGTGTCGGCGAAGGCAAGTTGAGGAAGCGACAGGGCAATAGTCAGCGGTGCGGCGCATAAACCGACGAGACTGCGCAGACGGTCTGAGGCCATCGGGTTCTCCTCTCGGCTCTACCCGCGGGGTGCTACCTCGCCCTGCACTTTCAGCCGGCGCGTCTCTCCCGCAGCGCTGTTCAAGTTACAGCGCATCGGCCGATGTGGTGTTTCGACGGACCGACTTTGAGCGGCGACGCTACCGGGTCGTTGTGGCAGCAGTCGCAGTTCAACGCCCCGACCGGGACGGTCGAGCAGGCTGGGATCAGGGCCGGTCAGCGGCGCGTGGCCGCATGGCAGGAAGCACCGCCCTTCGTCCCAGTTGGTTGGCAAATGAGTGTGTAGGACCGGAGCGGCCCGTTTGTGGTCGTCGGCTGGCATAGGTTCGTCCCATAGGCACACGCGGTGGGGCCTGCGTGAGCCTCCCCAATCAGCGCGACACCACTCGCAGCACTCATAATCGCCAGCTCCGCCAAGCCTGAAATCAACACTCGCTCTGCGAATTTCGTCATATCTATCGTCATCTCCTCATCATTGACGCTACTCGGAACCTTCTACCGGAGCGCGTCAGGAATTCGTAAAATCCGGTGCCGAGGGTTTCGTGCCCACGGCCGGCTCATGGTAGGGACAGACCGAGATACGCACGGCATGATCTGACCAGAGTCTTTGCAGCGGAACGTAATCTGGCATCCAGGTTCCCGGGTCGCCAGGGTTGCGGCAAGCTCGGGGGATGCGAGTCACGCAGCCCTGGGTCGCGCTCCCGCACCGATCGGAGCCGATACCAGTACGCGGTCCCAGGCGAATGTTATTGCCGCGGTGGTGATTTTCGGCGTTTCCGACACCGGGACATGCGCGGCACTGGGAAATGTATCACCGACCTGCGCCGAGTTGGTGCCGGCGCGGAGGTAGGCTTCCCAGAAGTCGGCCGTGGTCTGCGGGTCTAAATTTGTCATGACGGTCTCCTCGTGCGTGGCGGTCCAGTCAAAGATCCCTATTGACCTCCAATGCATTCACGACGAGCGGATGAAGCCGGTTCAGTTGATGTGACGAATTGCTCGCAGCAGATCAGCCCAATGGAGGCAACTGCGATCTGCGCCCTTGATCCCTATGTGGGTTTAGCCGCGTACCGCGAAGGGCAACCGAACCGCTATGCCTGACGACGACACCCTGAGCCCGAGCGAGTCAACCGATTCCGACGAGGTTCGTAACGATGACGGCGACATCGTCGTCGATCCGCCCGACGACTGGAGCGAGGCGAACAAGTTCGGGATGACGGCCCGCGAGGAGGAAGAGGGCGAGTCGCTCGAGTACAAACTCAGCGCCGAGGTACCAGATGTGCTGCCCCAGGACGGCCCGCCCGCGGAACGGCCGGCGCGTGTCCATCGCGGTCAGATCGACGGAACTCCCGAGGACGGGGACTCACTGTTCAACGTGGACAGGTGACGTCTTCGTCGTGTCCCGCAGCGTGGTGCGGAATTGCATTGCGCGGTAAGGCCATCCGCTCTCGGTATGCCACTGCGACACCACCAGGCACTGCAGTCGGTGATTTCATGACGCGGTATACGAGCGCATAGTCGGACGCGACGAACCCGCCCAGAATCCAGCTGCCGGTCGGCAGTCGCCGCAGCGAGAGCTCGCCCCATCGCCGTCAGTGTGACCAGTGCGTCACGGGCCGTTCCTGGCGCCGGCCGTCGATCGTGATGTCAACCCGCTCGTTGAAGAACGAGACGTAGTCCCGCACGGGTTCGGCTTCGCGCAGCGGCTCGGGATAGGTCCACGCCACGTCCGCGGGTCCGTCCGGCACCGAGAGATACGACGCCCGGCCCTTGTACGCGCAGTAGCTGATGGTGTCGCTCGGATCGAGGTCGGCGACGTCGGCACGTGGAAGGTAGAACCGCACCGGCAGCAGGGTTTCGAACACCAAGAGTGGGCCTGACGACTCGGCCAGCAGCCGTCCCTCCCACTCGATGCGGACGTGCCGGCTACTGGCCAGGATGTCGACGCGTTTGAACGGGTCGTGTGGGTGCGCGACGATCGGCTCGTCTTCTTCGTGCCACGCGAAAGCGCTGAAATCGAACGAGATGTAGCCGGCCAGGTCGGGATCATCCGGCCGGAAAGCCGCCGACGTGCGCCGCGTGTCGCCCACGACCACGTCGAACATCTCACCCGCGCAGCTGTGCACCGTGAACGGGTTGTTCGGAAACAGCAGCGATTGCTCGACGACACCGTCGACCCGGCCAGCCGATTCCAGCCTGGCCACGACGTCGGCCACCGGCACCGCATACGTCGGGACCAGCCGCTGCGGCTCCCAGACCAGCAAGCCGTCGACGGTATCGGCAACCAGTTCGCCGTCCAGATCAATCCGTAGGCGTTTCTCAGTTGGCTCGTAGCGCAGCGACGTCAGTGCGCTGCCGAGCAACTCACGCATCTTGGTGGCCATCCCACCATCATGACGCGCAATGCACCGACTCAACTGTGTAGAGATGCGGTTCGAACCCGTCGGCCAGGTCGGCGCACTTCACCATGTGCTCGCGGGCCGTGGGGTTCTGCTGCATTGCCTGCATCGCCTCGGCGCTGCGCCACTGTGCGTAGTTGACGACACGGGTGCTGTCGGTGCTCAGGTGAATGTTCGCCGAGATGAACCCGTCGATGTGCTGCATCACGTCCTCGGTCGCGGCGGTCAGCAGATCAACGAGTTCCCGTGCCCGGTCGGGTTGCACGCTGAACACGTTGATCAGCGTCGCGTGGCCGGCGTTTGCGGTGATGGTCGACATGTGATTTCTCCTTTGTCAGGTTCCTGACGTTACCGTAGCACTAGTGTAAGTTTCCTGTCATGCGACCGTCGGACGCCGAACGCTCGGTCGGGTATCTGGTCAAGCGGGTGCAGCAGGGCCTACGGCGCCGCTGTGACAGCGCTTTGAAGCCCACCGGCCTGTCGATGGCCCAGTACTCGACGTTGCGGGCGCTACACGAACATCCCGAAGCCTCGGCGGCGGAGTTGGCGCGGCTGTGTTTTGTGACGAGGCAGTCGCTGCAGGACGTGCTGGCCGGCCTACGGGCGGACGGCTTGGTCGAGACCATCGACGCGCCGCCGCGCGGGCGGTCCCGCTCGCTGGCGCTCACTCGTCTTGGATCGAGCCGGCTCAGCGCCGCTCACGACGCGGTGTTCGGCGTCGAAGCCGAGATGCTGCAGGGGATTTCGGAACACGACCGGCGCAGTGTCGCCGAGGCTTTGGCCCGTTGCGCCGAGAACGTGGAAAGCGCTGCGGGCTAAGGCTTGCTGCGCCAACCGGTGACGCCGACCACGATCAACCGCAACTGTTTGACCGCGGTACGACGGATGTCGTCGATCGCTTCGGCGCCCTGGGCGTCTTCGAGAGCCTCGGCGATGACGATCATCGAATTGACGAACAGGCTCGCCAGCACGTTGAGGTCATCGGTGCTCCACTCGTTCAGACCGGGGAACCGGGCGAGGTCGGTGGCCAGTTCCGACGTGAGGAGTCGGAACTCGGTGCGGATGGCGTAGCGCAACACGGTGACGCCGCTGGAGCGTTCGCGTCCGATGAAACGCCAGTGCTCACGGCCCTCGGTGACGCTTCCGACGACGATCTCGACCGACGACTCGATTACCCGGTTGGGGTCGAGCTTGCCGGCCCGGGCTCCACGCAACATGTCGCGCAGAGTGCGGAAGGACTCGTCGATCAGGACCAGCCCGAGGGCGTCCATCGACTCGAAGTGGCGGTAGAACGCCGCTGGGACGATCCCGGCTTCCCGGGTTACCTCGCGAAGGCTCAGACCACTGAAACTGCGCTCGTCGAGGAGCTTGAGCGCCGCTCCGACAATGGCCCGCCGGGTGACCTCTTTGCGTTCCTCCCGAGACGGGCCATCACCCCTGCGTCCGCGCCCCGATCGGTGCGGATGTGAGCTAGGAGTACGACTGTTCACCGTGTGAACCGTAACACAGAGCTGGGAAAACCCTTGACGAACTGGGGTAGATGCGCGGACGGTATACACATGTTCACTCAGAACTCCACACAAACTTTGACGAAGCGGGTGCTGGGTTCAAACCTAGTCAAACTGCTCGCAGGTCCGCACGGTGTCGACCGATATACCGAACAAGTGGACGCGTCCTGGACGCTGGCCGAGGGCCGCGCGAAGGTCGTCGACGTGCGCCGGGACACTCCGCGCAGCGTCACCCTGGTACTGGCGCCCAACGACGCGTTCACCGACGCCGCCGCAGCCGGGCAATACGTCAACCTTGCCGTCGAGATCGACGGGCGCCGGCACAGCCGGTGCTACTCGCCCGCCAACGCCGAGGGCGCCTCGCACCTCGAGCTGACCATCGGACAACACGACGGCGGTCTGGTCTCGACGCATCTGTATGAGCACGCACGGCTCGGCATGGTCGTCGGCCTCACCGGCGTGGGCGGCGACTTCGTCCTGCCGGCGCAGCGGCCTCGTCGCATCCTGTTCGTCTCGGGCGGCAGCGGGATCACCCCGGTTCTGGCGATGACGCGCACGCTGGTCAACGAAGGCCACGCCGGCGAGATCGCGTTCGTGCACTACGCGCGCAGCCGCGCCGAGGCCTGCTACCACGACGAGTTGGCCGCGATGCCCGGTGTCCGGGTGCTGCACGGCTACACCCGATCGACCGGCGGCGACCTCGACGGCCGGTTCAGTGCCGACCACCTGGCGGCTGCTATGCCTGAGCCCGATGCCGTGTTCGTCTGCGGCCCGGCAGCTTTGGTCGATGCCGTCCGCGAGCACTGCAAGGACGCGCAGTCGGAGAGCTTCGTTCCGCCTACGTTCGACATGCCGGCGGAACCATCCGGCGGACGGGTCACGTTCGCGGACAGCGCTATTGAGGTCACCGACGACGGTCGCTCGTTGCTCGAGCAGGCGGAGTCGGCTGGACTGAACCCCGCAAGTGGATGCCGGATGGGTATCTGCCACACCTGCACCCGCCGCAAGACCAGCGGTGTCGTGCGCAACCTGACCAGCGGCGCGGTGTCGACCGCCCCCGAGGAAGACGTGCAGATCTGCGTGTCCGTTCCTGTCGGCGACGTCGATATCGCTCTGTAAATCCTTTCAGCCCTTTAGAGAATTGGAGGCTCCACCATGACGCAGCCAAAGATCCAACTGACTCCCGAGCAGGCCGACGCTTTCGGTGCTGAACTCGACGCGATCAAGGAACGCGTGATGGCCGACCTCGGCCAGCGCGACGCCGACCACATCCGCCGCATGATCAAGACGCAGCGCGCACTCGAAGTGGGCGGCCGCGCCCTGCTGTTCGCCGGAATCTTCCCGCCGGCCTGGTTGGCGGGTACCGCGATGCTGGGGATCTCAAAGATCATGGACAACATGGAGATCGGCCACAACATCATGCACGGCCAGTACGACTGGATGCGTGACCCGTCGATCCGCGGCCAGGAGTTCGAATGGGACACCGCATGCCCGGCCGACCAGTGGCGGCACTCGCACAACTACATGCACCACACCCACACCAACATCGTGGGCATGGACCGCGACATCGGCTACGGCATCCTGCGGATGAGCGAAGACCAGAAGTGGCGGCCGTACTTCCTGGGCAACCCGGTCTACGCCTTCCTGCTGATGGTGCTGTTCCAGTATGGGGTCGCGCTGCACGAAATGGAAAGCGAGCGCATCACCTCCGGTGAGATTCGGTTGTCCGACAAACGCCAAATCCTGCAAGAGATTTGGCAGAAGACGCGCAAGCAGATGCTGAAGGACTACGTGGCCTTCCCGCTACTGGCCGGGCCGTTCGCGCCGTTCGTCTTCACCGGTAACCTGACTGCGAACCTGATGCGCAATGTGTGGTCCTACATGATCATCTTCTGCGGCCACTTCCCCGACGGCACACAGGAATTCACCGTCGAGGAAACCCAAGACGAGTCGCGCGGCATGTGGTACTTCCGTCAGGTCCTCGGCTCGGCGAACCTGACCGGTGGCAAGCTCTTTCACATCCTGTCTGGTCACCTGTCGCACCAGATCGAGCACCACCTGTTCCCGGACATGCCGGCTCAGCGCTACTCGGAGATCGCGTCCGAGGTGCAGGAGATCTGCAAGCGCTACGGCATCCCCTACAACTCAGGATCACTGCCGAAGCAGTTCGGCACCGTCGTCCGCAAGATCATCAAGCTGGCGATGCCGCCGATGGTTCGCGGCGTCGACACCAAACCCAAGGATCGCGAGCGCGTCGCCGCGTAAGCACCGCACACCGGACCGGGACCGCCTACAGGTGGTTCCGGTCCGACGTGTTGATCGGCTAGCTTGCAACCCATGGTTCCTCTGCCCGCCCTGGACGGTGTCGATCACAAGTTCGTCGACCTGGGTGGCGGTGTGACGATCCACGTCGCCGATGCCGGGCCTGCCGAAGGGCCGCCGGTGATGCTGGTGCACGGCTTCCCGGAGAACTGGTGGGAGTGGCACGAGATGATCGGCCCGCTGGCTGCCGACGGCTACCGCGTGCTGTGCCCCGACCTGCGTGGCGCGGGATGGAGTTCCGCACCACGCAACCGATACCTGAAGAACGAGATGGCCGATGACCTGGCTGCCGTGCTGGACCGGCTGGGCATCGGGCCGGTGAAACTCGTGGCGCACGACTGGGGTGGGCCGGTCGCATTCATCATGATGCTGCGCCATCCGGAGAAGGTGACCGGCTTTTTCGGGCTCAACACCGCGGCGCCCTACGTGAAGCGAGATCTGTCGGGGATCCGCAACATCTGGCGGTTCTGGTATCAGATTCCGATGCTGCTGCCGGTCATCGGACCGCGGCTGATCGGCGACAGCAAGGCCCGCTATTTCAGGATGCTGTCGTCCTGGGTCGGTGCCGGATTCCGGGTACCCGATGACGACGTCGCACTCTACGTCGAGTGCATGCGCCAGCCAGGGCATGCCGTTGCGGGCTCGCGGTGGTATCGGACTTTTCAGAGCACCGAGATGTTGCGTTGGCTGCGAGGCGAATTCGACGACGTGCCTGTCAACGTCCCGGTTCGCTGGTTGAGCGGTACCGGCGATCCTGTGCTCACACCCGATCTGATCGATGGATATGCCGAGCACGTCAGCGATTTCGACGTCGAACTGGTCGACGGCGTCGGCCATTGGATCGTCGAGCAGCGTCCAGATCTGGTGCTGGACCGGCTGCGGGCCTTTCTCAAGCTCTAGCGGCGATACCCGAGCATCGCCACCGACGCCTCCACCGCGGGTTCGATGATCTCGCGCACACTGTGGCCGTCTTCGACTGCCAGAGCGGTCAATTCACGCAGACCACCCACCAGGATCACCGCCTTCGGCCGGGTCAACGGCGGCAGGCCGGCGTCCTGGAATCCCGGGCTGTCGCTGAGATTCACCAGCAAGCTGGTCAGCAACTGCATGCCGCGACGCTGGAACGGCCGGGCCGCCGCGTCCAGCGAGGGCAGTTCGCGGATCCAGCTCAACGTGATCGCCGGCCGGGCGTCGATGTGGTCGACGTATGCCTCGACGGCCTGACGAATCTGGGTCTGCCAGTCGCCGTCGCGATCGACGGCGTCACGAATGTCCTCGGCCAGCTTGCCGACGTCCGCGTGCAGCAGTTCGAGGAAGCACTGTTCCTTGGACGGGAACTGGTCGTAGAACGTGCGCTTGGAGGTGCGGGCGTGCCGGACGATGTCGGCCACGGTGCTGGCGCGGTAACCACGCTCGGTGATCGAGTCCGCCAGGCCGTCGAGCAGACGCTGCCGAAATGGGTGTACGCCGGCAGGGTCGCTCGACGCTGCGGTTTCCGCGACGGTCGTCGCCACGTCGCCTCCTTCGATCCGACCCTTGCCAGCACCTGGTACCACACGGTACCGTACCGGAATGAGTAGTGGTACGGCGCAGTACCGCACCGATGTTGGGAGTGCACAGCCATGAGCACCGTCGAAACGCAGGCCGCCCCGGTTTCACCTGCCGTCCGGTTGCCCCCATCCACGCGACTGCCAAAAGCCGTTCAGGGTTTGGCATTTGCGATCTCACGGCGATGGACCGTCCGTTACATGGCACGCCGCCGCGGCGATGTGTTCATGCTCGACGTCCCAGTCTTCGGCCCGACCGTGGTGGTCGCGAATCCGCAACTGGCCAAGCAGATCTTCACCACCAGCCCCGACGTGCTGGGCAACATCACGCCCAACCTGAGCCGGCTGCTCGGGTCGGGCTCGGTCTTCGCGCTCGACGGCGACGAGCATCGCAAGCGTCGCCGCCTGCTGGCGCCGCCATTCCACGGCAAGAGCATCAAGAACTACGAGCTCATCATCGAGGAAGAGACGCTGCGCGAGATCGAAAGCTGGCCTGAGGGGCGCACATTCGCCACGCTGCCGTCGACGATGCGGATCACCCTAAACGCGATTCTGCGCGCGGTATTCGGCGCTGAGGGAGCCGAGCTCGACGAGCTGCGCCGCATCCTGCCGCCGTGGGTCACTCTGGGCTCCAAGCTTGCATTGCTGCCAGAGCCGCAGCGAACCTTCGGCCGGTACTCGCCGTGGGGCCGGATGGCCGATTGGCGGCGCCGGTACGACCTCATCATCGGCAAGCTCATCGCCGCGGAACTCGCCGATCCGGGTCTCGAAGAGCGGACCGACGTGTTGGCGCTGATGCTGCGCAGCACTTACGAAGACGGTTCCGCCATGTCGCACAGCGACATCGCCGACGAGCTGCTGACACTGTTGGCGGCGGGACACGAAACCACGGCGGCAACCCTGGCTTGGGCGTTCGAGCGGGTGAGCCGACACCCGGACGTGCTCGCCGCGCTGGTCGCGGAGGCCGACACCGACGACAACGAACTACGGCAGGCGACCGTCCTCGAGGTACAGCGCAGCCGCACCGTGATCGATCTGACCGGCCGGCATGTGTATGCGCCTGCCTATGAACTAGACGAGTGGGTCATTCCGCACGGGTCGTCGATTCTGGTGGGGATCGAGCGCCTGCACGCCGACCCGGACATTTTTCCGGAGCCGGAACGGTTCGACCCGCAGCGCTTCGTCGGGACCAAGCCACCCAGTTTTGCCTGGATCCCGTATGGCGGCGGTGTCCGGCGCTGCGTGGGGGCCGCGTTCGCCAATATGGAGATGGACGTCGTGCTGCGAACAGTGTTGCGCCACTTCACTATCGAGACCACGACCGCGCCCGGTGAGAAGTGGCATTCCCGCGGGGTCGCCTTCACCCCGAAAGACGGCGGGGAGATCGCGGTACGCCGACGCTAAGATCGTCGGTCGTGACCGCCGAAGACAGCCAACTCGTCGATCTGATGAACAACGCCTTGGGATCGACGATCCCGACGGCACACAACATGGGTGTGCGAGTTGTGGAGGCGCGGCGCGGCTTTGCCGCGGCGACGGTCCCGGTCGAGGGCAACGGTAACCACTTCGGCGTCATCTATGCCGGCGTCCAGTTCACTGTGGCCGAAATCCTTGGCGGCATCATCGCTTTGAGCACGTTCGACAGCTCGAAGTACTTCCCGCTGGTCAAAAACGTCGACATCGCATTCGTCGGGATGGCCCGATCGCAACTGACGGCGCGAACCAGTCTCGATGACGAGACGATCGCCCGCGTCGAGGCCGAAGCGGCCGAACGGGGTAAGTCCGACTTCAACCTCGAGGCGGTCGTGACCGACGCCGACGGTCAGACAGTCGCCACCACCCGCGGCCTGTACCAACTGCGGGCGATCGGAAACTAGCGGTCGGCGCCAGCCCGACGCGGCAATTTCCAGCCCGGCCGGATGAAGTGGCAGGTGTACCCGTTGGGGTAGTGCAGCAGGTAGTCCTGGTGTTCGGGCTCGGCCTGCCAGAAGTCGCCCGCGGGGCTGACTTCGGTCACCACCTTGCCGGGCCACAGGCCTGAGGCCTCGACGTCGGCGATGGTGTCCTCCGCGACGCGCTTCTGGTCCTCGTCGAGGTAGAAGATCGCCGAGCGATAGCTGGGTCCGAGGTCGTTGCCCTGGCGGTTCTTCGTCGTCGGGTCGTGGATCTGGAAGAAGAACTCCAGTATGGCCCGGTAGTCGGTCTGGTCCGGGTCGTAGGTGATCTCGATGGCCTCGGCGTGCGTTCCGTGATTGCGGTACGTCGCGTTGGGGACACTCGGGTCGCCGGTGTAGCCGACCCTGGTCGCGACCACTCCGGGCTGCTTGCGGATCAGGTCCTGCATCCCCCAGAAGCAGCCGCCGGCCAGTATTGCCTTCTTCGAGTCTGTCATCTTCCCGATTATCCACTTGCTCGACAAACCGCAGTAGAACGTGTTCTAGTTCCTTGCGTGAAGCAGGTTTTTACCCGCGACGAACTCGCCGCCGCGTTCCAGCGTTTCGAGCAGACCGTCGACGAGGCCGCCCAGGCGAAGAATTGGGACGACTGGGTGCAGCACTACACCCCGGACGTCGACTACATCGAGCATGCCGCCGGGACTATGAAGGGCCGCGACGAAGTGCGGACCTGGATTCGCAAGACGATGACGACCTTTCCGGGCAGTCACATGACCGCGTTCCCGTCGCTGTGGTCCGTTATCGACGAATCCACCGGCCGGATCATCTGCGAACTGGACAACCCGATGCTCGACCCCGGCGACGGCACGATCATCAGCGCCACGAACATCTCGATCGTCACCTACGCCGGCGACGGCCAATGGTCGCGGCAAGAAGACATCTACAACCCGCTGCGTTTCGTGCAGGCCGCCATCAAGTGGTGCAAGAAGGCGGAAAAGCTGGGCACGCTGGACGACGACGCCGCTCGCTGGATGCAGACCTACGGAGGAATGCAATGAGCGCGCCCAAGCTGGTGATCGGGGCCAACGGTTTCCTGGGTTCGCATGTCACCCGGCAACTCGTCGCCAGCGGCGCCGACGTGCGCGCGATGGTGCGCGAAGGCGCCAACACCCGCAGCATCGACGACCTGGACGTCACCCGCTTCCACGGTGACGTCTTCGACACCGCCACCGTGCGCGAAGCGATGGACGGCTGCGACCAGGTGTACTACTGCGTCGTCGACACCCGCGCATGGTTGCAGGACCCGGCGCCGCTGTTCCACACCAACGTCGAAGGACTTCGCAACGTTCTGGAGGTGGCCAAAGACGCTGGCCTGCAACGCTTCATCTTCACCAGCACCTACGCGACGGTGGACCGTCGGCACGGCCACGTGGCCACCGAAGCCGACCGGATCGGCAACCGACGGGTGAGCCCCTACGTCCAGTCTCGGGTGCAGGCCGAGGAACTGGTCATGCGCTACGTCGCCGACCACGGCCTGCCTGCGGTCGCGATGTGCGTCTCGACGACCTACGGCGACGGCGACTGGGGCCGGACCCCGCACGGCGCGTTCATCGCCGGCGCGGTCTACGGCAAATTGCCGTTCCTGATGAACGGCATTCAGTTGGAAGTCGTCGGAGTCGACGACGCGGCCCGCGCGATGATCTTGGCCGCCGAACACGGCCGCGACGGCGAGAAGTACTTGATTTCCGAGCGGATGATCGCGTTGCGTGAGGTCGTCAAGATCGCGGCCGACGAGGCCGGAGTGCCTGCGCCGCAGCGGGCGATCTCGGTGCCGGTGCTGTACGCCCTGGGTGCGACAGGCAGTCTGCGAGCGAAACTCACCGGCAAAGACGCCGAGCTCAGCCTCGAGTCGGTGCGGATGATGCGCGCCGAAGCGCCCGTGGATCACAGCAAGGCGGTGCGCGAATTGGGTTGGCAGCCAAGGCCCGTCGAAGAGTCGATCCGTGAGGCCGCGCGATTCTGGGTCAACCTGAAGAACGCCAAGCGCAACAGCAAGGCCGCCCCTGCCGATTAATGACCGCGGCGCATGCTCCGCGTGTCTGAGGTAACTAAAGTCTTTTTTGTTACATAGTGTGACGCATGGTGAATGTGTGGTGTCGCCGCACTGAAGCATGTCACTCGAGACAACGGTGACGACAGCAACGCCGGCAGGACTCGTCGGCTATGTGCGCGACCAGTTGCAGCCGCCGTTGGCGACGGTCGGCGGTTTCGCACGGATGTGCGTGTTGACCGGAAAAGCCTTGTTCCGTCCGCCATTCCACTGGGACGAGTTCATCGTCCAAACCTGGTTCATCACCCGCGTCGCACTGCTGCCCACGATCGCCGTGTCGATACCGCTGACCGTGCTGATCGTCTTCACGCTCAACACCTTGCTCGCCGCTTTCGGCGCCGCCGACATCTCGGGTGCCGGCGCAGCACTCGGGGCCGTCACGCAGTTGGGCCCGCTGACCACCGTGTTGGTCGTGGCCGGCGCCGGATCCACAGCTATCTGCGCCGATTTGGGCGCACGAACCATCCGTGAAGAGATCGACGCGATGGAGGTGTTGGGGATCGATCCGATCCACCGCTTAGTGGTGCCCCGCGTGGTGGCAGCGACGGTCGTCGCGACGCTGCTCAACGGAACCGTCATCACCATTGGGCTGGTCGGTGGCTTCCTGTTCGGCGTCGGCCTCCAAAATGTCTCGGGCGGTGCGTATCTCGCCACCCTGACCTTGGTCACCGGATTACCCGAGGTGATCATCGCGACGATCAAGGCCGCGATTTTCGGAACGATCGCCGGACTGGTCGGCTGTTATCGCGGCTTGACCACCAAGGGCGGTCCGAAGGGAGTCGGCGTCGCGGTCAACGAGACATTGGTGCTGTGCGTCATTGCGTTGTTCGCGGTCAACGTCGTGCTGACCACCATCGGCGTCCGGTTCGGGACGGGGCGCTGACATGTCGACCGCGGCAGTCGTTCGCGCGCGGTTTCCGCGTGCGGTCGCGAACGTCAATCACTATGGCGGCGGCGCTATCCGGGGCGTCAACAAGGCCGGCCACCTCACCCGGTTCGCCATCAACAGCGGCTGGTCTGTCGGCTGGGCGTTGCGCCGCTACCGCAGGGAGACGCTACGACTGATCGCCCAGATCGGCATGGGCACCGGTGCCATGGCCGTCGTCGGCGGCACCGCGGCGATCGTCGGCTTCGTGACGTTGTCCGGCGGATCGCTGATCGCCATCCAGGGTTTCGCGTCGCTGGGCAATATCGGTGTCGAGGCGTTCACCGGATTCTTCGCCGCCCTGGCCAACGTCCGGGTGGTCACCGCGGTGGTGACCGGTGTCGCGCTGGCGGCGACCGTCGGAGCGGGAGCGACGGCGGAACTCGGCGCGATGCGGATCAGTGAAGAGATCGACGCGCTCGAAGTGATGGGCATCAAGTCGGTGTCGTTCCTGGTGTCGACCAGGTTGGTGGCGGGTCTGGTGGTGGTCGTCCCGTTGTACGCGATGGCGCTGGTGATGTCGTTTCTGTCCGGCCAGGTCGTGACGACGTTGTTCTACGGACAGTCGCAGGGCACCTACGAGCACTACTTCCGGACCTTCTTGCGCACCGAGGACGTGTTCTGGTCGGGCGGAGAGGTCATCGTGATGGCGGTGATCGTGATGATCACCCACTGCTACTACGGCTACAACGCGAGCGGTGGACCGGTCGGGGTAGGGGAGGCCGTCGGCCGGTCGATGCGGTTCTCACTGGTGTCCACCGTGATCGTCGTGCTACTGACTTCCCTTGCGCTGTACGGCGTCGACCCTAACTTCAACCTCACGGTGTAGCGCCACGATGACCAGCCCGACAAAGGACCGCAAGTCTCGAACCTGGCCGGACACCGTTGCGGGCATTGGTCTGTTCTTGGCCTGCGCGCTGCTACTCGGGTTGATATACGCCCAGTTTCGCGGCGACTTCACCCCCAAGACGAAGTTGACGATGCTGGCCGCGCGCGCCGGCCTGGTGATGGACGACGGGTCGAAGGTCACCTACAACGGCGTGAGCATCGGCCGAGTGTCCGGCATCTCCGAAATCGAGCATCGCGGCAAGCCGGCGGCCAAGTTCACCCTCGACGTCGACCCGGAGTACGTCGACCTGATACCGGTCAACGTGATCGCGAAGATCCAGGCGACCACGGTGTTCGGCAACAAATACGTCAGCCTGACCTCGCCTGGAGAGCCTGCACCGCAGCGCATTACACCGGCAACTGTGATCGATGCGACCTCGGTCACCACGGAGTTCAACACGGTATTCCAGACCCTCGTCGAGTTGTCGGACAACGTCGACCCGGTCAAGGTGAACCTGACGCTGAGCGCCGCCGCGCAAGCTTTGACCGGGCTGGGCGAGAAGTTCGGGCAGTCGATCGTCAACGGCAACACCGTCCTCGATCACATCAACACCCGGATGCCGACGATCCACCACGACATCCGCCAGCTCGCGGCGCTCGGCGACACCTACGCCAAGGCCGCGCCGAATCTCTTTGACGCGCTGGAGAATGCGGTGACGACGGCACGTACGTTGAACCGCCACCAAGCTCAGCTCGACGCGGCACTGCTGGCTGCGATCGGATTCGCCAACACCGGCAACGACGTGTTCACCCGCAGCCGGCCGTATCTGGAACGCCTCACAACCGACTTGTTGCCCACCGCCCGCCTACTGAATACCTATAGCCCGCAGGTGTTTTGCACCATTCGCAACTTCGCTGAGCTGGCGCCCAAAGTCGCCGTCCTGGAGAGCGGGAACCACTACGCGGCGCAGCTCGGAGTGGCCATAGCAGGAACGGAGAACCCGTACGTCTATCCGGACAACTTGCCCCGAGTCAACGGCCGAGGCGGACCCGGCGGGAAAGCGGGCTGCTGGCAACCGATCACCCGTGATCTCTGGCCCGCGCCGTACCTGGTGATGGACTCCGGCAACAGCATTGCGCCCTACAACCACTTCGAGCTCAGCCAGCCGCTGGCCACCGAATACGTGTGGGGACGCCAGTACGGGGAGAACACGATCAACCCATGAGGCTCACCGGAACAGTCGTCCGGCTCGCTGCCGTCGTGGCCGTGCAGCTGGCCTTTACCGCGATCATCGTCGTGGTGTTCGGTCAGGTGCGCTTCGACCGCACCAACAGCTATTCCGCAGAGTTCAGTAATGCCAGCGGATTACGCGCCGGCCAGTTCGTCCGGGCGTCCGGTGTGGAAGTCGGCAAGGTCAACAAAGTCGATCTGGTGGAGGGCGACAAGAAGATCCGTGTCGACTTCGCCGTCGACCGCTCGGTGCAGCTCTACCAGTCGACGACCGCGCAGATTCGTTACCAGGATCTGATCGGCAACCGGTATCTGGAACTCAGCCGAGGGTCAGGCGAGGGCGCCGAAAGAACCTTACCGCCAGGGGGATTCATCCCGCTGGCGCGGACCCAGCCGGCTCTGGACCTCGACGCGCTCATCGGCGGCTTCAAGCCGCTGTTCCGTGCGCTGGACCCGCAGAAGGTCAACACCATCGCCTCGTCGATCATCACCGTCTTCCAGGGCGAGGGCGGCACCATCAACGACATCCTGGACCAGACCGCACAACTCACCGATCGGCTGTCCGAAAGCGATCAGGCGGTCGGTGAAGTGATCACCAATCTGAACGCCGTGCTGGACACGACGGTCAAGCACCGAGACCAACTCGACCAGACCATCGACAAATTCGACGTACTCATCAGCGGGTTGAAGGACCGGGCCGATCCGCTCGCGGATGCGACCGCGCACATCAGCAACGCGGCCGGAACGGTGGCCGATCTGCTGGCCGACAACCGGGCGTTGGTGCACGAGACGGTCAACCGCCTGGAAACGCTCGCCAACCCACTGGTCGAGCAACGCGACCGGATCAGCGACCTCGTCGGGAAGGTCCCGGCCGCGTTCAAGATCATCGGGCGCGCCAGCGGCATCTACGGCGACTTCTTCAACTTCTACCTCTGCGACCTGTCGCTCAAGGTGAACGGACTTCAGCCGGGTGGGCCGGTCCGCTCGGTCAAGCTCCTGACCCAGCCGACGGGTAGGTGCACGCTGCAATGAGAACGCTGCAGCCCGCCAACCGGGTCCGCACCGGGGTACTGGCCATCGCGCTCGTGGCCCTCATCGTCGGTGTGGGACAAAGCTTTGGCAGCCTGCCGATGTTGTTCGCGACGGCGCACTACTACGCGCAGTTCACCGACTCCGGCGGGCTGAGCAAGGGCGACAAAGTACGTCTCGTCGGCATGGATGTCGGCGACGTGCAAGACGTCGCAATCGACGGCGACCACGCCTTGATGACGTTCACCACCGGGATGCACCGGATCGGCACCGAGAGCCGGTTGGCGATCCGCACCGACACCCTGCTGGGCAAGAAGGTCCTCGAGATCGAGCCGCGGGGTAGTACGCCGCTGCGGCCGAACGGTGTGCTGCCGCTCGGCCAGAGCACCACGCCCTACCAGGTGTACGACGCTTTCTTCGACGTCACCAAGGCCGCGGCCGGGTGGGACATCGACACCGTCAAGCAGTCGCTGAAAGTGTTGTCTCAGACCATCAACCAGACCAGTCCGCACTTGAGCGCGGCCCTCGACGGAGTGGCCAAGTTCTCCGACATCATTGGCAAACGCGACGACGAGCTCAAGCACCTGCTGACCGAGGCCAGGAAAGTCGCCAGTGTGCTCGGCGATCGCAGCAAGCAGATCAACGCGCTGCTGCGCAACACCCAGTCGCTGCTGGCTGCGTTCAACCAACGTGGCAAGGCCATCGACGCGCTGCTGGTCAACGTGTCGGCGTTCTCGTCCCAGGTTCAGGGCCTGATCCACGACAACCCGAACCTGCACCATCTGCTCGAGCAGTTGCGCACCGTGACCGGTGTTCTCGCCGAACACAAGAATGACGTTGTCTCCGTGCTGAATACGCTGCGCAGCTACACCGCGGCGCTCAGCGAGGCGGTCGGCTCGGGACCTTACTTCAAGGTGATGATCGGCAACCTGCTGCCCTACCAGATTCTGCAGCCGTGGGTCGATGCGGCGTTCAAGAAGCGCGGCATCGACCCGGAGGACTTCTGGCGCAGCGCCGGGCTGCCTGCGTTCCGGTTCCCCGATCCGAACGGCACCCGGTTGCCCAACGGCGCCCCGCCGCCCGCGCCGCGGGTGCTCGAGGGCACTCCCGATCACCCGGGTCCGGCCGTCGCACCGGGAACGCCGTGCTCGTATGCGCCGTCGCGGGATCTACTTCCGCGGCCGGGCAATCCGATGCCGTGTGCCGGTCTCGACCAGGAACAGGGTCCGTTCGGGCCCAACGGTCCCTACCCGGCGCTGCCCGATGTCGTGTCGTCGGCCCCGAACCCGCACGGATTGCCTCCAGCACCGGGCGTTCCGGACGCCGGACACCCCGGTGATCCGGTGCCCGCTGTGCCGGGCACACCGGTGCCGCTGCCGCCGAATGCGCCGCCAGGGGCGCGACGCGACGGCTTCTTACCGGCCGCGTCGCAGCCGGCGGTGCCGCCGCAGCCTGCCCCGCCGCCGGGCCCCGGCCCGCAGTTGCCCGCCCCGTTCATCACTTCTGGCGGAGACGGGGGGTAGGGGCGCCATGAGCACGATCTTCGACATCCGCAAGCTGCAGTTACCGCATCTCTCCAGAACCGCGGTGATCGTCGGATCACTCGTCGTGGCCGTCGCACTCGTCGCCGGTCTGGTGGGCTGGCAGCTGTACGACAAGCTGACCAACAACACGGTGGTGGCCTACTTCCCGGAGACCAACGCGCTGTATGCCGGCGACAAGGTCGTGATCATGGGCATCCGTGTCGGTGCGATCGACAAGATCGAACCCGCGGGCGAAAAGATGAAGGTCACCTTCCACTACCGGAACAAGTACAAGGTGCCCGTCAACGCTTCCGCGGTGGTGCTCAACCCGACGCTGGTCGCCTCGCGCAGCATCCAGCTGGAACCGGTCTACAAGGGCGGGCCCGCGCTGGCCGACAACGCGGTCATCCCGATCGAACGCACCCAGGTGCCGGTGGAGTGGGATGACTTGCGCAACAGCATTACTCACATCATCGGCCAACTGGGTCCGAGTAAGGAGCAGCCCAAAGGACCGTTCGGTGATGTCGTCGAGGCCTTCGCCGACGGGCTGGCCGGCAAGGGCAAGCAGATCAACACGACGCTGGACAGCTTGTCATCGGCGCTGAGCACCCTGAACGAAGGTCGCGGAGACTTCTTCTCGATACTGCGCAGCCTGGCGATGTTCGTCAACGCGTTACACCAGGATGACCAACAGTTCGTCGCGCTCAATACCGACCTCGCCGACATCACTGACAAGCTCACCAGCTCGGATCAGGCCGCCGCCAACGCAATACAGCAGACCGACAGCCTGCTGTCCACGGCGCAGACATTTCTGACCGAGAACCGGGACGTGCTCACCACCGACGTCAACAACCTCAGTGACGTGACGACCGCGATCATGCAACCGGAACCGCGTGATGGTCTGGAGACCGCGCTGCACATTCTGCCGAACATGGCCGCCAACGTGCTGGCGATCTACGAACCCGCACACGGGAGTTTGAGCGGGATACCTGCCCTGGTCAACTTCGCCAACCCAATGCAGTTCATTTGCAGCATCATTCAGGCCGGCAGCCGGCTCGGCTACCAGGATTCCGCTGAACTGTGTGCGCAATACCTGGCACCGGTACTCGACGCCATCAAGTTCAACTACTTCCCGTACGGGATCAACCTGTTCAGCAGCGCCGACACCCTACCGAAGAACATCGCGTACTCCGAGCCGCGCCTGCAGCCCCCGCCCGGCTACAAGGACACCACGGTCCCCGGTGTCTTCTCGCCGGATACCCCGTGGTCCCATCGCAATTCGGAGCCGGGCTGGGTGGTCGCACCCGGCATGCAGGGAGTGCAGGTGCAGCCGGCGACGGCCGCCTTGCTGACGCCGGCGTCGTTGGCCGAGCTGATGGGCGGGCCCGACATCCCGCCACCACCACCTGAGCGCAACATGGCCGGGCCGCCGAACGCCTACAACGAGAACAATCCGCTGCCGCCGCCGTGGTACCCGCAGCCCTTGCCATCGCCCACGGTGGCCGCACCGCCGGCTGAGCTACCGCTCGGTGCCGCGGAGGCGCACCCGTGAGGGCGGCGCGGCGGGTGCGCCGCATGGTGCTGCGGGCGTTGGCATTGCTGATGGCCATGGTGGTGCTGACATCGTGTGGCAACTGGCGCGGCATCGCCAATGTGCCGCTGCCCGGTGGTCCCGGCAACGGCGCGGGTGCCTACAAGATCTTCGTCCAGATGCCAAACACCATGGCGCTCAACGGTAATAGCCGAGTCCTGGTGGCCGATGTCTTCGTCGGCACCGTCCGCTCCATCGACTTGAAGAACTGGGTCGCCACGCTGACCATCGGCCTCGACAAGGGCGTCAGGCTTCCGAAGAACGCCACCGCCAAGATCGGCCAGACCAGCCTGCTCGGCTCTCAGCACATCGAATTGGCCGCGCCACCTGATCCGTCGCCAGTGATGTTGAAGAACGGCGATACCGTACCGCTGAGCAATGCCTCGGCCTTCCCGTCGACCGAGCAGACGCTCGCCAGCCTGGCCATGGTGCTGCGCGGCGGCGGAATTCCCAACCTCGAAGTAATCCAGAACGAGGTCTACACAATCCTGACCGGGCGCGCCCGCCAGATCCGCGACTTCCTTGGTAAATTGGACACTTTCGCGCGCGAGCTCAATCAACAGCGGGACGACATCGTGCACGCGATCGACTCCACCGACCGGCTGTTGTCGTATGCGGGGACGCGCACCGGAACTCTGGATCGGGTACTCACCGAATTTCCGCCGTTGGTCGATCATTTCGCGAAACAGCGCAACCTGTTCGCCGACACCGTCGAGGCGGTGGGCCGCGTCAGCACCGTCACCGCCGACACCCTGTCCGCGGCACGGCGAGATCTGCGTCAGGATTTGCAGGAGCTGCAGCGGCCGCTCACCCAACTCGGTCGTGCCGCGCCGTATCTGGTCGACGCGCTGATGCTGTTGCTGTCGCCGCCGTTCACCGTCGACAGCGTGCCGAAAATCGTTCGCGGCGACTTCATCAACGTGTCCGGAGCGCTCGACCTGACATTGAGCACGGTCGACAACGCGATCTTGACCGGGACTGGATTCTCCGGAGCGCTGCGGGCACTCGAACAGTCCTGGGGGCGCGACCCCTCGACGATGATCCCCGACATCCGCTTCAGCCCGAATCCGGCCGACGCGCCGGTGGAGCGAGGCGAATAGCCGATGCTGACCCGGTTCATCCGTACCCAGTTGGTGGTCTTCGCCGCGCTGACCATGGCGGCGCTGATTGCGTTGGGCTGGTATTACCTTCGTATCCCGAGCCAGCTCGGAGTCGGCCAGTATCGGCTCACCGCGGAACTGCCGGCGTCGGGCGGCCTCTACCGCACGTCCAACGTGACGTATCGGGGAATCCAGATCGGCCGGGTCACCAAGGTCGAGCCCACGGCACACGGGGTCAGGGCGACACTCAGCATCGACAGCCGCTACAAGATCCCGACCGACGCCTCGGCCAACGTGCACTCGGTGTCGGCGATCGGTGAGCAGTACCTGGACCTGGTGTCCTCCGGCAACCCGGCGACGTTCTTCTCACCGGGGCAGACCATCACCAAAGGCACGGTGCCCAGCGAGATCGGGCCCGCGCTCGACGCCGCCAATCGTGGGCTGTCCGTGCTGCCCAAACAGAAGATCGCGGCGCTGCTCAACGAAACCGCCGAAGCGGTAGGCGGATTGGGCCCGGCACTGCAGCGGCTCGTCGACTCGACGCAGGCGATCGTCGGCGATTTCGAGGCCAACATGTCCGACGTCGACAACATCATCGACAATGCCGCGCCGATTATTGACAGCCAGGTGGACTCCAGCGACTCGATCGCGGAGTGGTCGCGCAACCTCAACGTGCTCACCGGCCAGATCGCGCACAACGACGAGCATGTCCAGAGCATCTTGTCGAAAGCGGCGCCGACGGCAGACGAGGTCGCCAGCGTGTTCAACGATGTTCGCGAATCGCTGCCGCAGACATTCGCGAACCTGGAAGTCGTCGGCGACATGCTCAAGCGTTACAACAAAGGCCTCGAACAGCTGTTGGTGTTTCTGCCCGAAGTTGCCTCGGTCGCACAGACATTGGTCGCGTCGGCTCCCGGGTCGGTGCTGATGAATCTCAACCTCGCGCTCAACAACCCGCCGCCGTGCCTGACCGGGTTCCTGCCGGCCTCAGAGTGGCGATCGCCCGCCGACACCAGCGAGGCGCCGCTGCCGTCGGGCACCTATTGCAAGATCCCGCAAGACACTCCGGCCAACGCGGTACGCGGTGCCCGCAACTATCCGTGCGTCGACGTCCCGGGCAAGCGCAGGGCGACGCCGCGAGAATGCCGCGACGACAAGCCGTACGTCCCGCTGGGCACCAACCCCTGGTACGGCGATCCGAACCAGATCCGCAACTGTCCGGCGCCGGGTGCCCGATGCGACCAACCGGTCGACCCCGGCAAAGTGATACCGGCGCCCTCCGTCGACAACGGACTCAACCCGATTCCGGCCGATCGACTCCCCGCAGCACCGGGTCCGGTCAACGATCCGGTGCAGCGACCCGGGTCGGGTCACGTGCAGTGCAACGGCCAGCAACCCAACCCGTGCATCTACACCCCGGCCGGGCCTACAGCGATCTACATTCCGTCCAGCGGCGAAGTCGTGGGACCTGACGGAGCGAAGTATTCGCTCGAAGATTCGCGCCATACCGGCGACACCGGGTGGAAGGACATGCTCGCACCGGCAGGCTGACATCGCTGGACGGGAATCTTCGCCGTGTGCCAGCGTTGAACTGTCCATTGCCACTCGAGGAGATGTCACGATGACCAGCCGACCTGTTCTGGAACCCACCACCGAGCACCCGATCACGATCAACCCGACCGGAGCTCGGGTCGTGGTTCGAATCAACGGCGACGTCGTCGCTGACACCCACGACGCACTGCAGCTGCAGGAATCCACTTACCCCGCCGTGCAATACATTCCGCTGAAAGATGTTGTGCAAGAGCTCATCGCACGCACCGACACCAGCACGTACTGCCCGTACAAGGGTGAGGCCGCCTACTACAGCGTGAAGACCGTCGCGGGCGATACCGTCGACGACGCGATCTGGACCTACGACGAGCCGTACCCTGCGGTCGCGGCGATTGCCGGCCACGTCGCGTTCTATCCCGACAAGGCCGAGGTCAGCGTCGAGCGCGGTTAAGCATTCGCCGGACCGAAGACCTTGGCGGCAAGCTCGGTGTCGCTGTACTCACGCAGCGACGCGATGAGCCCGTCCCGGGTTTCGAAGATGAACACGGCGGGGCTGTTGTAGCGCAGGCCGTCGGCGGTCTCGCCGTCGGTCTCGGCCTCGATCACCACGCATTCGCCGTCGTTGAAGCACTGGATGAAATCCAGACTCAGCTCCACCCGGCGTTTGCGCCGCTCGAATTCGTCGCGCAACGTCGTCTTGTCGACCGGAATGCGCGTCACGATGCTCCAGTAGGTGAAGTCGTCGCTGAGCAGCCCGAAGCATTCGTCCACGTCTCCGCCCTCCGACAGGCACTGCAGGAACATCCACGCCAACTCGGCCTGCGGATCGTCGAAGGGGGTCGTCACTACGCCATCCTGACCCGCCAGGCCATGAGCGGTCAATCATGCGCGGACAGGCATGGACGCGCGGCGCCCGACCTATGATCAGTCGATATCGAGCAGTGGCGGCATCCGGCGGGAGCAGATGGTGAGTAGCGCTCGCACGGTGACGTTCCCGAGCGTGGTCAGTCCGAGGACCACGCTGTACCCATTGCGCCGCGGCCCCGGCGATCCTTGCTTCCAGGTCGACAGCGACGGCGCCATCTGGCGAACCAGCTTGCTGCACAGCGGATCCGTCACCGCCCGCATCACCCGCGCGGCGGCCAACGCGGTGGATTGCACAGCGTGGGGGAGCGGCGCCGAGGAGTTTCTCGAGGGCCTTCCGGCAATGCTCGGCGCGGAGGACGATCCGTCGGGTTTCGCACCGGTCGACCCGATCGTCGCCGAGGCGCATCGACGAGTTCCGCACCTGCGGCTCGGGCGCACCGGTCAGGTCCTGGAGGCGTTGATCCCGGCGATCCTCGAACAAAGGGTGCAGGGAAAAGACGCGTTTCGGGCATGGCGTCTGCTGGTCACCAAATTCGGCACGCCGGCACCGGGGCCGGCACCGGCGAGGATGCGGGTGCTGCCGCCGGCCGAGGTCTGGCGCTACATCCCGTCGTGGGAGTTCCATCGCGCCAACGTCGATCCGGGTCGAGCCCGTACCGTCGTTGGCTGCGCGCAGCGCGCGTCGTCCCTGGAGCGCCTCACGTCCCGGTCGGGCGAACAGGCGCGGGCGGCGTTGACGTCACTGCCGGGCGTCGGGATATGGACGGCGGCCGAGACCGCGCAGCGCGCCTTCGGCGATCCCGACGCCCTGTCGGTCGGTGACTATCACGTCCCGAAGATGATCGGCTGGACATTCCTGGGACGACCGATCGACGACGCCGAGATGGTCGAACTCCTCGAACCGATGCGGCCTCACCGGCACCGGGTGGTCCGGGTGCTGGAAGCCAGTGGGCTGGCCCACGAACCGCGGCGCGGCGCGCGACTGCCGCTGCAGGACATCCGCGCGCTCTGACCGGCCCGAGGTTACGACCCGTGGTCATCGGGTATGCGACGTTGGACCGTTCAGATACTTAAGGAAGATATCCATGACGCAGTTCACGATTCCGGGCTTGACCGACAAGCAAGGAGCCAAGATCGCCGACCTGCTGCAGAAGCAGCTCAGCACCTACAACGATCTTCATCTGACGTTGAAGCATGTTCACTGGAATGTGGTCGGACCCAACTTCATTGGCGTTCACGAAATGATCGACCCGCAAGTGGATCTGGTGCGCGGCTACGCCGACGAGGTGGCCGAGCGGATCGCCACGCTGGGTGGATCGCCGCAAGGCACACCGGGTGCGATTCTGAAAGACCGCACCTGGGACGACTATTCAGTCGGCCGGGACACCGTCCAGGCGCACCTTGCCGCGCTGGACTTGGTCTACAACGGCGTCATCGAAGACACCCGCAAGGGCATCACCGAGACCGAGAAGATCGACCCGGTCACCCAGGACGTCCTGATCGGTCACGCCGCGGAACTGGAGAAGTTCCAGTGGTTCGTGCGGGCGCATCTGGAGAACGCCGGCGGACAGTTAGACCACGCGGGCTCGTCCAGCGAGGAAGCCGCGGCGAAAACGGCTCGGCAGAAAAGCTGAGGTCGCGGGGGCGCCCCGCGCATCGGTAGCTGCCCGGAATAAATGGACCGCGGTCCGGTTATACCGGGTACTTACTGGTACAAGGAGGCGCACGATGCCCGCGGTGACCGCAGACACGTTGACCTTGCCGCGGGTTTCAGCGGCTCATCCGACCGACATGGAACGTCCGATCCGTTCGGTGACCACCGGACCGCGCGGCCACGAGGGTGAAGGATTCCCGGTGGTCCGCGCGTTCGCCGGTGTCAGCACCGCGGCGCTGGACCCGTTTGTGCACATGGACCAGATGGGTGAGGTCGAGTACCAGCCCGGCGAGCCCCGAGGCACGGACTGGCACCCGCACCGCGGGTTCGAGACCGTCACCTACATGATCGACGGCAGGTTCCAGCACCAGGACTCACACGGTGGCGGCGGACTCATCGCCGACGGCGCGACACAGTGGATGACCGCCGGCGCCGGCATCTTGCACATCGAAACTCCCCCGGTCGAACTCGTCGAGAGCGGAGGGATGTTCCACGGCATCCAGTTGTGGGTCAACCTTCCGAAAAAGGACAAATTCGCCACTCCGCGATACCAGGCCATCGAAGGTGGCGACGTTGCCTTGTTGTCCTCCGACGACGGCGGCGCGCTGATCCGCGTCATCGCGGGACAACTTGACGGTCATCGCGGGCCCGGCGTCACCCACACGCCAATCACGATGGCGCACGCCACGATTGAGCCGGGGGCCCGGATGAACATTCCGTGGAACCGCGACTACAACGCGCTGGTCTACGTGCTCGCGGGACGCGGGTCGGTCGGCCCGCTCGCACATCCGATTACTCAGGGCCAGTTGGCGGTTCTCGGTCCCGGTGACCGCATCACGGTCAGCGCCGCGTCAACGCAAGACTCGCGGGTCTCTGCACTGGAGGTGTTGATCCTCGGCGGCGAACCGATCCGGGAGCCGGTGGTGCACTACGGCCCGTTCGTGATGAACACCAAGGCCGACGTGGTCCAGGCGCTCGAAGACTTCGAGGCGGGCAAGTTCGGCCACGTGCCGGCCAATGGCTTGATGCCACACCGCATGACGTAACGCAGCTAACTAACAAGTCGTTCGGCCAGTGTGACTTTCGCGGGTGTGATCTATGGCACAATCCATATGTGGTTCAGCCCGCGAGCCGGGGTCCCGGCCGTCCACCCGCGGCGAAAGCGGCTGAAACACGTCAGCGCATCGTGAGTGCGGCTCGTGAGGTGTTCAGCGAACGTGGTTATGGCGCAGCGACTTTCCAAGCGATAGCGATCCGCGCGGATCTGACTCGGCCCGCCATCAACCACTATTTCGCAAATAAACGTGTGTTGTATTGGCAGGTGCTGGAAGAGACCACCGACTCGCTCGTCGCCGATAGCACGAAACGAGCGCGTCGCGAAACGAGCTTGGCCGGACGGGTATCCGCGTTCATCGAAGGCACCATCGCAGCCGAAATGGAAAACCGCACAGCGTCGGCATTTTTGATCACAGCCACGCTCGAGGCGCAGCGTCACCCCGAACTGAGCCGCCCGCATGCCGACCCGGTCAGTACGACTCGGGAATTCCTGCTGTGGGCAATCAGGGACGGCATCGAACGAGGCGAATTGAAGCCGGACACCGATGCCGGTGCCCTGGCCGCGATGTTGCTCTCAGTTCTGCTGGGCATCGGCTTCTATGCAGGCTACGTGGGCACTCGGCACGAGTTCGACAACCTGGCCGACCAGGTCAAACAACTGCTGGCCAACAGCCTCCCGCTCCAGCGCGACGAATTGCAGTGACGTAGCACACAGAACATATAGCCTACCTAAGTTATTGGGTAGCATGGGCTGCGCTATGACTGATCTACGTGACGTGAACTCCATCCGTTCCGACGGGGATAGCTGGCGCATCACCGAGAGCGTCGGAGCCACCGCCTTGAGCGTCGCCGCAGCCCGTGCCGTCGAGACGGCGGCAGCCGATCCGCTGATCCGCGACAAGTTCGCCTACCTGTTGGTCTCATCGGCCGGCCAGTCGTGGGCCCGGCTCGCCAGCGACCTGGAATGGATCGGCGACGACGACCACGGGCGCCGCGCACATCGACTGGCCGTCGACTACCAAGCAGTGCGGACCCACTACTTCGACTCCTACTTCACCGAGGCTGTCGGCGCATCCATCCGGCAGGTGGTGATCCTGGCCGCGGGCCTGGACTCGCGCGCCTTCCGGCTGGACTGGCCCGGCGGAACCAGCGTCTTTGAGATCGATCAGCCGCAGGTGGTCAGCTACAAAACGACCACCCTGGAATCGGCAGGCGCCACGCCGACCGCCAACCGACAGACCGTTCCGGTCGACCTCCGGGACGACTGGGCGACGGCGTTGACGGACGCGGGTTTCGACCCGAGTCAACCGACCGCCTGGCTCGCCGAAGGCTTGCTGCCGTACCTGCCGGCCGAAGCGCAGGACCGGCTCTTCGAGATCCTGACATCGCTGAGCGCGCCGGGCAGCCGAGTCGCCGTCGAAGCGTTCAGCCTCGGCGCGGCCGACAACGACCGCCGCCGTGCCGCGCGGCGCGCACGCTTCGAGCGGATGCGCCAGCGGCTCGGCCTCGACATCAACGTCGAAACGCTCACCTACCAGGAAAGCGACCGGGCGGACGCCGCGGAATGGCTGACCGAACACGGTTGGCAGGTGAGCTCGGTCAGCAACGCCGACGAGATGGCACGACTGGGCCGGCCGATCCCGCTGGACCTGGCTGACGAGGCTTTCACCACCAAGCTGCTACGTGCGCGGCTCGGCGAAAACGGTTGATCCACAAGCACATTCGCAATAGCTAGGAGCACAACGATGAGCGCCTTACGAACCCACGACGACACCTGGGACATCGCCACCAGCGTCGGCAGCACGGCCGTGATGGTCGCCGCCGCCCGCGCCGCCGAAACCGACAAGCCCGACCCGTTGATCCGCGACCCGTTCGCGAAGATTCTGGTGAGCGAGGCCGGCACCGGGGTGTGGGAAAAGATGCTCGACGACTCCCTGATCGAGAAAGTGCAGAGCATTGACGCCGAGGCCGCGGCGATCTTCGAGCACATGCGCGGCTACCAGGCGGTGCGCACGCACTTCTTCGACGCACACTTCGCCGCCGCGGTGGCCGCAGGCATCCGGCAGGTGGTGATCCTGGCGTCCGGCCTGGACTCGCGGGCCTACCGGCTGGACTGGCCGGCCGGCACCACGGTGTACGAGATCGACCAGCCCAAGGTGCTGGAGTACAAATCGGCGACCCTCGCGGCGCATGGTGCGACCCCGTCGGCCGACCGCCGCGAGGTGGCGATCGACCTGCGACAGGATTGGCCGGCGGCACTGACCGCAGCGGGCTTCGATCCCACGGCGCCGACCGCCTGGCTGGCCGAAGGGCTGCTGATGTACCTGCCCGGCGACGCGCAGGACCGGCTCTTTACGCAGATCACCGAGTTGAGCGCGCCAGCCAGCCGGATCGCTGCCGAAACCGCGGCCAACCACGGCGACCAGCGTCGCCAGGAGATGCGGGAGCGCCTCGATCGGGTGGCCGAAAAGCTCGGCATCGACCGCAACGTCGACATCCAGGACCTGATCTACCACGACGAGGACCGCGCTGACGTCGCCGAATGGCTCAACGACCACGGCTGGCGGGCCACCGCGCAGAATTCCGACGACGAGATGCGCCGGCTGAACCGCTGGGTCGAGCGCGTGCCGTCGGCCGACGATAAGGATGCGTTCTCGCAGTTCGTGACCGCCGAACTCTCGTGAGCGCGAGCCGCTCCGACGGCGACACCTGGGACATCGCCACCAGCGTCGGTGCGACCGCCGTGATGGTGGCCTCGGCGCGAGCCGTCGAGACGGCCAGCGAGCAACCGTTGATCCGCGACGAGTTCGCTCAGTTGCTGATCGACGGCCCGGAACTCTCCGCGCTGGTTGCCAAGATGGCCGCGACCTACTCGGCGGATCCCGAGCAGGCCGCGATTCGCGCGCACATGGTCAATTACCAGGCCGCACGCACGCACTTCTTTGATGCCTACTTCGGCGCGGCAGCGGCGTCGGGCATTCGTCAGCACGTGATCCTGGCGTCGGGTCTGGACTCTCGGGCGTATCGGCTGCACTGGCCGGCCGGGTCCGTGGTGTACGAGATCGATCAGCCCAAGGTGCTGGAGTACAAAGCCGCGACCCTGGCCACCCACGGCGTCCAACCGGTGGTCGACCGTCGCGAGGTGCCGGCCGATTTGCGGTTCGATTGGCCTAAGACTCTGCGCGACAATGGCTTCGAACCCGATCAGCCGACAGCATGGTTGGCCGAAGGTCTGTTGATGTTCCTGCCGGGCGAGGCCGAGGAACGGTTGTTCGCCGACATCGACACACTCAGCGCGCCGGGCAGTCGCGCCTGCATCGAGGACTTCACCCTCGACGACGCGGCCCGCGAGGCGTACGCGAAGCGCCGGGTCAGAGCCGACGAACTGCGCCAGCGGTTGGGCGATGAGAATGTGTTCGATCCCGGGGACCTCTGGTACACCGAGGACGACCGCCGCGATCCAGCCGCCTGGTTCGGCGCGCAGAGTTGGCGGGTCGAAGAAGTGAAGGGCCGCGACTACCTCACCGAGGTGGGCCGGCCGCTGCCGGAAGATCCCAGTGTCGCGGCGACGTTCCGGGCTGTCTGGATCTCGGCCGCGAAGCCGTGACGATGCGCGCCGTCGTTAGCTGAGGGGACCTGTTGCCCAACCGGCCGGTTGATTAGGATTGGAATCTCGCCGGTCAGGAAGGGACCCTAATGACCACGCATGCCACCGAAGTCACCTCGACCACCACGAACGCTCCTGCGGCCACCGGTCCGGACGTCGCGAAGACGGTCGCTCGGCTACGCCAGACGTTCGCCACCGGTCGCACCCGCAATCTGGAATGGCGCAAAGAGCAGTTGCGCGCACTTCAGCGGTTGATGGTCGAGAACGAGACCAAGATCGCCGACGCGTTGGAGAAAGACCTGGGCCGGTCGCCGTTCGAGGCATGGCTCGCCGACGTCGCCAGCACCAGCGGTGAGGCCGCGTACGCGGCGAAGAGCGTGGCCAAGTGGGCGAAGCGCCGCCATCACCGACTCGAAATGTCGCAGCTACCCGGCCGCGGCTGGGTCGAGTACGAGCCGTACGGCACCGTGCTGATCATCGGCGCATGGAACTTCCCGTTCGCGCTCACGCTGGGCCCGGCTGTCGGTGCGATCGCCGCGGGCAACACCGTGCTGCTCAAGCCGTCCGAAGTCGCACCCGCCTCGTCGGCGCTGATGGCCGAGCTGGTGCCGCGCTACCTCGACAGCGACGCGATCGCCGTGATCGAAGGCGACGGCGCCGTCAGCCAGGAGCTGATTGCACAGGGCTTCGACCACCTGCTGTTCACCGGCGGCACCGAAATCGGCCGCAAGGTCTACGAGGGCGCGGCGTCGCACTTGACGCCGGTCACGCTCGAGCTCGGCGGCAAGAGCCCGGTCATCGTGTCGAAGGACGCCGACATCAAGGTGGCCGCGAAGCGGATCGCCTGGACCAAGCTGATCAACTCCGGCCAGATCTGCATCGCGCCCGACTATGTCCTGGCTGAGGCGCCGATCCGCGACCAGCTGATTGAGGAGATCCAAAAGGCGGTCACCGCTTTCGAAGCGAAGAACGCCACCGGCGGTAAGCGCATCGTCAACGAGCGTCACTTCAACCGGCTCACGACCGCACTCGCCGCGACCCAGGGCAAGGTCGTCATCGGCGGTGGCTCGGACGCGTCGACGATAAACATCCAGCCGACGGTGGTGGTGGACCCTTCAGTCGACGAGCCGTTGATGACCGACGAGATCTTCGGCCCGATTCTTCCGATCGTGACCGTCCAAAACCTGGACGAGGCAATCGAATTCGTGAACGCGCGGCCCAAACCGCTGGCGGCGTACCTGTTCACCAAGGCCAGGGCCGTGCGCGAACGGGTGATCAAGGAAGTGCCGGCGGGCGGCATGGTGGTCAACCACCTGCTCTTCCACTTCGCCACGCACAAGCTGCCGTTCGGCGGCGTCGGCCCGTCCGGCCTGGGCGCCTACCACGGCAAGTTCGGGTTCGAGGAGTTCAGCCACCGCAAATCGGTGCTGACCAAGCCGACCCGACCCGACATCGCCAGCTTCATCTACCCGCCGTATACAGAGAAGGCGTGGAAGTTGGCGCGCCGGCTGTTCTAGCTTGCGCCGTCCCGTTGTGTATCACTGGTCACTGAGGATCGAGAGATAGGAAGTTCATGCCCGGAGTGCAGGATCGCGTCATCGTCGTCACCGGAGCCGGTGGCGGCTTGGGCCGCGAGTATGCCCTGACCCTCGCCAAAGAAGGCGCCAGCGTCGTGGTGAACGACCTCGGTGGCTCGCGCGACGGCAGCGGTGCCGGACACAACATGGCCGACGAGGTCGTCAAGGAGATCAAAGACGCCGGCGGTCGCGCGGTGGCCAACTACGACAGCGTGGCCGAGTCCGAGGGCGCGCAGAACATCATCAAGACCGCCATCGACGAGTTCGGCAAGATCGACGGCGTGGTGAGCAACGCCGGCATCCTGCGGGACGGCACCTTCCACAAGATGTCGTTCGAGAACTGGGATTCCGTCCTCAAAGTGCACCTCTATGGCGGCTACAACGTCATCCGCGCCGCTTGGCCGCACTTCCGCGAGCAGAGCTACGGCCGCGTGCTCGTCGCCACCTCCACCAGCGGGCTGTTCGGCAACTTCGGGCAGGCCAACTACGGCGCCGCGAAGCTGGGTCTGGTCGGTCTGATCAACACGCTGGCCCAGGAAGGCGCCAAGTACAACATCAAGGCCAACGCGCTGGCTCCGATCGCCGCCACCCGGATGACCGAGGACATCCTGCCGCCGGAGGTGTTGAAGAACCTAACCCCGGAGTTCGTCGCGCCGGTGGTGTCTTATCTGGTCACCGAAGAGGTGCCCGATACCGGCTCGATCTTCATCGTCGGCGGTGGCAAGGTGCAGCGTGCCGCGCTGTTCCAGAACGAGGGCGTCACGTTTACGACCCCGCCGTCGGTCGATGACATCGCCTCGCACTGGGGTGAGATCGACGACCTGTCGGCTGCGAAGGCAGCGAACTTCTCGATCCGGTAATCGCGATCTCATGAAAGCCTGTGTTGTACAGGAACTTTCAGGTCCAGCTGGTCTGGCCTATACCGATGTCGACGACGTCAGCGGGCACAACGACACGCTTGTCATCGGTGTCCGCGCCGCGGGAGTGTGTTTCCCGGACCTGTTGATGAGCAAGGGCGAGTATCAACTCAAGCTGCCACCGCCGTTCATCCCGGGTATGGAGGCGGCCGGCGTGGTCGACTGGGCGCCGGAGGACTCCGAATACACAGTCGGCGAACGGGTTTCGGCATTCGGGATTCTGGGCGGCTGGGCCGACCAGGTGATCGCTCCGGTGGCGAACGTGACGCGCAGTCCCGCAGAGCTCGACGACGCCGAGGCGGTGTCACTGCTGGTGAACTACAACACCATGTACTTCGCGCTGGCCCGGCGCGCCGCCATGCGGCAGGGCGAGAGCGTGCTGGTATTGGGTTCGGCTGGTGGTGTGGGTACGGCTGCGATCCAGGTCGCCAAAGCGATGGGTGCGAGCAAGGTCATCGCCGTCGTGCATCGAACGGCTGCAACGGAATTCGTCGAGTCGCTGGGTGCCGACGTGGTGTTACCGCTGGCCGAGGGATGGGCGAAGGCGGTCCGCGAGCACACCGACGGTCGGGGTGTGGACATCGTGGTCGACCCGGTCGGCGGCCAGGCCTTCGACGACGCCGTGCGGGTTCTCGCGACCGACGGCAAGCTGCTGGTGATCGGGTTCGCTGCGGGTTCCATCCCGACGATCAAGGTCAACCGGCTGCTGCTGCGCAATGCCGGCGTCCTCGGCGTCGCCTGGGGAGAGTACCTCCATCAAGTGCCCGGCTCGGCGTCGCTGTTCTCCTTCGGTCTCAACCAGTTGGTCGCGGCCGGGTTGAAACCTCCGCCGCCGCAACGCTATCCGCTGTCGGAAGGGCCTGCTGCGTTGCAGGCCCTGGCAGACGGCGGGGTATTCGGCAAGCTTGTGCTGGAGCCCTGAGCCTCGCCTCACAAGAAAGGCGCCGCACCCCTCAACGGTGGCGGCGCCTTCCTTTCCCGCCTGTACTAGAACGCACTCGAGAATGCGCTGGCGATCTCAGAGATCGTGTTTTGGATGACATCGACCTCGAAGCCCGCGGCCAGCGTGACCAGCGCGGTGTCCGCCGCAAGCGGCAGGCCGAGCGCGTCGAGCAGTCCGCCGCCGTTGGTCAGGGCCTCCGAGAACAGCGAGACGTCATAGGCGGGCATGCTGGTCACGAGCGAGTTGATGATGTCTGCCGTCGGCAGCAGCGCGGAGTACGCCGCCGACGACGCGGATGTGAGCGCATTGATGAGGTCGGTCAGCGCCCCTGCCGGGTCGGCGGCGAGGTCGGCGTGCACTGCTGCCATTGCCTCGGCGATGCTCTGCCCTGCCGATCCCGGGTCGAGTGTCGACGCGTAGGGGTCTGTTCCGCTTATCAAGTTCTGGAAGCCTTCCTTGGTGTCGGCGACCAGCGAGGTGAGGACGTCCTTCACGCTGACGTCAGGGAACAGTCCGAATGGGGTGGCCACGTCCGCCGGCGAATCGGGTGTCACGGAGTAACCCTCACTGCCGTCGCCGTAGCCCAGGTTGATCAGATAGGTCAGGTCGGGCCCCAACAACTCTTGCAGCGGCGCCGGCAGCAGCGCGACCAGTGGTGGCGTCTCGTCGATCATGTAGTAGTTGGTGAGGCTGTCCGTGACGCCGTCGAGCGCCGAACCCGGCAGCAGAGTCGCGGTGGCGATCTGTTCGGCCGTGGGGCCAACCCCGTCCACGGGCTCGGTTAGATACGTGCCGTGGATCTCGGCGAAACCCAAGAATGCGTTGAGGTCGGACAAGAAGTTCAAGGGGTAGCGCGGAAAATCGGCTAGCCCATCGTATTCCAGCGTGTAGATGTCAGTGGGGTAGGCGTCAGCGGGCGTCGCGCCGTCGAACGCGACGCCAAGACTCGGGAGGTTCAGTTCGTCGTGGACGGTGCCCGTCGCCGTCGTCTCGAAACCGTTGAAGCGCTCGAGTAATCCGCCGTTGGGATTGTTCGGGTCACCGATCAGCAGGAACTGCAGGTCGGCCTGCGGGATGGAGCCGTCCCCTGGCGTGTTGGTCGGGTCGAGCTGCTCCATCACCTGGGTGGCGATGATGGCGCTCTGCGAGTAGCCGAACACCGTCGAAACATCACCGGCGTGGAAGTTGGTGTTGATCGCGTTTTGCAGGATGGTGACGCCCTGGCCCACCGATGTGCTCTGGTCTGAAAAGCCGGCGGCGTCATTGGGGTAGTTGATGTATTCGTTGTGCACGCCCTCGATCGGATACCACTGTTCGGGCGTGTAAAGGCCATTCGCGTAAGGGGCGGGGTACGTGGTGCCGGGGAAATTGGGGTGCAGGGGATTGTCGATGTACAGCCCATTGGCCAATCCCACATAGCCGGATCCCGGGTACGGATCGCCGCTGCCGCCGATGACCAAGCCGACGTCCTCGCCGTCAGCGTGCGCGCTGGTGGGGTTCATCGTTGCGGCCAGGCCGAGGAAGCCGGCGCCCGCTGTGGCGACCATTCCCAGACCCATGAGACGAAGCGTGCGACCTGACATTGTGCGACCTTTCGGGGGGCAGTCGGCTGTTGGTCGTCAGGGCGCGATGCGACCCCAGCGGCGCAGGTATTAGACATATGTTCTACGCCTGTTGCGGGGCTTTGTCTGAGAAATCCACAGGTTTTCGTTGGCGAAAATTAAGTTTTCTGCGTTATAAAGTGCCGACAAGTCAGACAGATATTCCGGAAACCGGACGTGACCTGGGATTTTATCCACAGGCTGTGGGCAGCGCTGTTACTGGTGCAGGCGCGACTAACCGAGCAGTGTGTCGCGCAACCGGGCCACGTCGGCCTCGGTGATGTGCGCGCTACGCAGGTAGCCGTCGAGCGAGCCGAAGGTGTCGTCGATGGTCTTCCGCGCCGCGTCCAGGTATTCCGCGCGGACACCGAGAACCTCTTCGGACAGCCGGGCCTCGGTGAGCGAAAGCAGCTCCGGTGTCATCTCGATGTCGGAGCGCTGCCGGATCGAGTCCATGATCCGGGCCCGCAGTTGCGGGACGGCCAGGTTGCTGCGCAGGAAGTCCGCTTCGATCGCGTCGCGCTGGACGCCGGCGGCCTCCAGCACCAGCGCCACGGTGAAACCGGTGCGGTCCTTGCCAGCGAAGCAGTGCGCCAGCACCGTGCGTCCGCCCGCGAGCAGGGTCACCAAGCGGTGCACAGCCTCCGGCGCCCCGGGGTAAGTGGGAAACCTGGCGTACTCGTCGACCATGTACCGGCTGGACGCCTCGCTGACCGACTCGTCGTCGGGCTTCTCCTCGAACAGCCGCCGGAACGCGTGCTCGTGGGGTGCTTCGCCATCGGGGTTCTCGTCGGTGGGCTCGAGGTCCGGGATCGGCAGCAGGTGGATGTCCACACCGTCAGGAACCAGGCCGGGGCCGTGGCGTTCGACTTCGCGGCGTGAACGCAGATCTGCGACGTCGGTGATACCCAAGCGGCGCAACTCATCTCGGCCGTCGCCGCCCAGCTCGCTCAATTCACCGGAGCGGAACAGCCGCCCCGGTCGCAGCACGCCGTTGGTGTCGGCGACGTCGCGAAAGTTCCAGGCGCCCTGCAGTTCTCGCAGGTCCGCTGTCACTTTAGGTGACCGCCGCCGCGAAAGCGCTTTTCTCCCGGCCGATCTCGGACCGGGCGATCGTCCGCAGGTGCACTTCGTCGGGTCCGTCGAAGATCCGCATCGCTCGCTGCCAGGAGTACATCCGAGCCAGCACGGTGTCTTCGCTGACGCCGGCCGCTCCGTGCACCTGGATCGCGCGGTCGACGACATTGCACGCCATCTGCGGGGCCACCGCCTTGATCTGGGATACCAGCAGATGAGCAGCGCGGTTGCCGTGCTGGTCGATCGTCCACGCGGCCTTCTCGCACAGCAGCCTGGCCTGGTCGATCTCGTTGCGCGACTGGGCAATTGCCTGCTGCACCAGACCTTGGTCGGCCAGCGGGCGACCGAACGCGATCCGGGTGTTCGCCCGGTGCACCATCAGGGCCAGCGCACGTTCGGCGCCACCGAGGGCGCGCATGCAGTGGTGGATGCGGCCGGGGCCAAGTCGGGCCTGGGCGATCGCGAAGCCGCCGCCCTCCTCGCCGAGCAGATTGCTCTGCGGCACCCGGACGTTGTCGTAGATGATTTCGCAGTGCCCAGGCTGGTCCTGGTACCCGAACACCGAGGTGGAGCGGACGACGGTCACGCCGGGCGTGTCGGTCGGCACCAGGACCATCGACTGCTGCTGGTGGCTGGCCGCCTCGGGGTTGGTACGGCCCATCACGATCAGGATCTTGCAGCGCGGGTCGGCGGCACCGGAGGTCCACCACTTACGCCCGTTGATCACGTAGTCGGCGCCGTCGCGCACGATCGAGGTCTCGATGTTCCGGGCGTCGCTGCTGGCGACGGCGGGCTCGGTCATGGAGAAGCCACTGCGGATCTCGCCCTTCAACAACGGCTCGAGCCACTGCTTGCTTTGCTCCTCGGTGGCGAACAGGTGCAGGGTCTCCATGTTGCCGGTGTCGGGCGCCGCACAGTTGATCGCCTCGGGCGCGAGCTCCAGGCTCCACCCGGTCAACTCGGCGAGCGGCGCGTATTCCAGGTTGGTCAGCCCGGATTCGGCCGGCAGGAAGAGGTTCCAGAGACCGGCGGCTTTGGCCTTGGTCTTGAGTTCCTCGATGACCGGCGGGGAAGTGTGATCGTGCGGGCCGGCTTTCTCGCGATACTTGTCGTACTCAGCCTCGGCGGGGAAGACGTGATCGGTGATGAACTCGCTCAGTCGCTTGTGGTAGTCACTGGCTTTGGCTGACATCGCGAAGTCCATGACCGTCACGATAAGCCACCCGATTTACGCCCACACCAGGGGCGCAGGATGAGGGACATGACCGACGTCAACCCGCCGCTTCCGCCGTTCACATCGGCGACCGCGATGCAGAAGGTTCAAGCCGCCGAGGACGCGTGGAACAGTCGCGACCCCGAGCGTGTCAGCCGCGCCTATACCGTCGACTCGCAGTGGCGGAACCGGGGTGAGCGGATCGTCGGCCGCGACGAGATCGTGGCCTTCCTCACCCGCAAATGGCAGGGCGAGCTCGACTACGTGCTGCGCAAAAGCCTGTGGAGCTTCAACGACAACCACATCGCCGTCCGCTTCCAATATGAATGTCGCGACGTCGCTGGCCAGTGGTGGCGCAGCTACGGCAACGAACTCTGGGAATTCGACGCGGCCGGCCTGATGGCCCGGCGCGAAGCCAGCATCAACGACGCCGCGATCGAAGAGTCGCAGCGGCGCTACTTCGGTCCGCGTTCAACTGAGGAGTATGGGCGGGATTTTCCGCTCTGGTGATCAGGTTAGGGTTGTTGCCGATCTAGCGGGGCTGGGGAGTTACAGGGAAGTAGATGCGAAAGCCATGACAGAAACGCAGACGACGGTGGGGGTGGTCGCCGAGTCGGGGGCCGACGAGCGACGGGTCGCGCTGGTTCCGAAGGCAATCGCGCCGCTGGTGAAAAGCGGGATCGCGGTCGTAGTGGAGTCGGGTGCCGGTGAGCGCGCCCTGCTGCCCGATGAGCTCTATACCGAGGTCGGCGCGACCATCGGTGACGCCTGGGCGGCTGACGTCGTCGTCAAGGTCGCCCCGCCGACCACCGACGAGGTCGGCAAGCTGCACAGCGGCCAGACCCTGATCGGCTTCCTCGCGCCACGCAACGCCGAGAACTCGATCGGCGCGCTCAAGCAGGTCGGCGTGCAGGCATTCGCTCTCGAAGCCATCCCGCGTATCTCGCGGGCGCAGGCCATGGACGCGTTGTCGTCGCAGGGCAACGTCGCCGGATACAAGGCCGTGCTGTTGGCCGCCTCGGAGTCCACCCGGTTCTTCCCGATGCTGACCACCGCGGCGGGCACCGTGAAGCCCGCGACCGTGCTGGTGCTCGGCGTCGGCGTGGCGGGGCTGCAGGCACTGGCGACAGCGAAGCGGCTGGGCGCCCGCACCACCGGCTACGACGTGCGGCCCGAGGTGGCCGACCAGGTCCGCTCGGTGGGCGCGCAGTGGTTGTCACTCGGTGACAAAGACGTGGCCGCGGCGGGTGAGGGCGGGTACGCCCGCGAGCTCTCCGACGAGGAGCGGGCCCAGCAGCAGAAGGCCCTCGAAGACGCGATCAGCAGATTCGACGTCGTGATCACCACGGCGCTTGTCCCGGGCCGTCCCGCGCCGCGCCTGGTGACCGCCGCCGCGGTCGAGGCCATGAAGCCCGGCAGCGTCGTCATCGACCTCGCGGGGGAGACCGGCGGCAACTGCGAACTGACCGAGCCGGGGCAGGTCGTCGTCAAGCACGACGTCACGATCGCCTCGCCGCTGAACTTGCCGGCCACCATGCCTGAGCACGCCAGTGAGCTGTACAGCAAGAACATCACCGCGCTACTGGACCTGCTGATCAAAGACGGCGCGTTGGCGCCGGACTTTGACGACGAAGTCATCGCGGACTCATGCGTCACGCGCGAGAAGGCGGAGGCCTAGATGTACAACGAACTACTCGCCAACTTGGCGATCCTGGTGCTGTCCGGGTTCGTCGGGTTCGCGGTGATCTCCAAAGTGCCCAATACGCTGCACACGCCGCTGATGTCGGGAACCAACGCCATCCACGGCATCGTCGTGCTCGGCGCCGTGCTGGTGTTCGGGGAGGTCGAGCACCCGACGCTGGCGGTGCAGATCATCCTGTTCGTCGCCGTGGTGTTCGGGACGCTGAACGTCATCGGTGGATTCATCGTCACCGACCGGATGCTGGGCATGTTCAAGGGCAAGAAGAAGCCGCCCGTGCCCGCCAAAACTGAAGAGGTCGCCAAATGAACTACCTGGTGATCGGCCTCTACATCTTCTCGTTCGCGCTGTTCATCTACGGCCTGATGGGCCTGACCGGGCCCAAGACGGCGGTGCGCGGCAACCTGATCGCGGCGGTCGGTATGACCATCGCGGTCGGTGCGACGCTGGTGAAGATCCGGCACACCGACCAGTGGCCGCTGATCATCGCCGGCCTGGTGGTCGGCGTCGTGCTCGGCGTCCCGCCGGCACGGCTGACCAAGATGACCGCGATGCCGCAGCTGGTGGCGTTCTTCAACGGAGTCGGCGGTGGCACCGTCGCGCTCATCGCGCTCGCGGAATTCATGGATACGCACGGCTTCTCGGCGTTCCAGCATCATGAGTCGCCAACCGTGCACATCGTCGTCGCATCGTTGTTCGCCGCGATCATCGGCTCGATTTCGTTCTGGGGCTCGATCATCGCCTTCGGCAAGCTGCAGGAGATCATCTCCGGCTCACCGATCGGCTTCGGCAAGGCCCAGCAGCCGGTCAACCTGCTGCTGCTCGTCGCGGCCGTCGGGGCCGCCGTGGTGATCGGTCTGGACGCGCATCCGGGCAGTGGCGGCGTCTCGCTCTGGTGGATGATCGGCTTGCTGGCCGCCGCCGGTGTACTCGGCCTGATGGTGGTGCTGCCGATCGGCGGCGCCGACATGCCCGTGGTGATTTCTCTGCTCAACGCGATGACCGGTCTCTCGGCTGCCGCTGCGGGCTTGGCGCTGAACAACACCGCGATGATCGTCGCAGGCATGATCGTCGGCGCCTCCGGTTCGATCCTGACCAACCTGATGGCCAAGGCGATGAACCGGTCCATCCCGGCGATCGTCGCGGGCGGCTTCGGTGGCGGTGGAGTGGCCGTCGGCGGCAGCGACGCAGGCGACAAGACCGTCAAGGCCACCTCGGCTGCCGACGCCGCGATCCAGATGGCCTACGCCAACCAGGTGATCGTCGTCCCGGGTTACGGGCTGGCTGTCGCGCAGGCGCAGCACGCCGTCAAGGACATGGCGGCGCTGCTGGAGAGCAAGGGTGTCGAGGTCAAGTACGCGATCCACCCGGTGGCCGGCCGGATGCCGGGGCACATGAACGTGCTGCTGGCCGAGGCCGAGGTCGACTACGACGCGATGAAGGACATGGACGACATCAACGACGAGTTCGGCCGCACCGACGTCGCGATCGTCATCGGCGCCAACGACGTCACCAACCCGGCGGCCCGCAACGACTCGTCCAGCCCGATTTTCGGCATGCCGATTCTCAACGTGGACAAGGCCAAGTCGGTGATCGTCCTGAAGCGGTCGATGAACTCAGGCTTCGCGGGCATCGACAACCCGCTGTTCTACGGCGAGGGAACCACGATGTTGTTCGGCGACGCGAAGAAGTCGGTGTCCGCAGTCGCTGAGGAACTGAAAGCGCTGTAAGTCGGGGTTAAACGGGCGGGTAAGCCGGCGGCGGGTAGCCCTGCCCGTCGGTGACGCCGCGCAGGCCCCACGGCAAGTACCGGAAGTAGTACTCGAGTTCGTCGGAAAAGTCGTAGCTGGGATCAGGATCCGGTTGCATCTGACTACCTCTCGAGTCGGTACGCGTTTCACCAGGAAGTCTAATCCCACCGGCCAACGCGCAACAGTGAACAGCCGTGTTGCCTAGACTATCCAACTAGTTGATTGACTCCGGGCCTGTCCCGGTCTTGCCGATAGCGAGTAGACATGCCATCCGAGAACGGGCTCACCCGCCGCGAGGAATTGCTGGCCGTCGCCACCAAATTGTTCGCCGCGCGCGGCTATCACGGCACCCGGATGGACGACGTCGCCGACGTGGTCGGGCTGAACAAGGCCACCGTCTACCACTACTACGCCAGCAAGTCGCTGATCCTCTACGACATCTACCAGCAGGCCGCCGAACGCACGCTGGCCGCTGTGCACGACGATCCGACGATGTCGGCGCGCGAGGCGCTCTACCAGTACACCGTGCGACTGCTCAATCAGATCGCCGCCAACCCCGAAGGCGCGGCGGTGTACTTCCAGGAGCAGCCCTACATCACCGAATGGTTCACCGACGAACAGGTCGAGGAGATCCGCGAGAAGGAGACTCAGGTCTACGAGCACGTGCACGGGCTCATCGACCGCGGCATCACCAGCGGCGAGTTCTACGAGTGCGACTCACACGTCCTGGCCCTCGGCTACATCGGCATGACGCTGGGCGCCTACCGCTGGCTGCGGCCGAGCGGACGCCGCAGCGCGAAGGAGATCGCCGCCGAGTTCAGCACCGCACTGCTGCGCGGATTGATCCGCGACGAGGCGGTCCGGGTGGAGTCACCGCTGGGCGTCAGAACCGAAATCGGTACCGCCGGCCGTAATTCGCGATAGACGGTCAGGCAAGCGCCTGCTCGACGTCGGCGACAAGGTCGTCGGTGTCCTCGATGCCCACCGAGATGCGCGCGAACCCGTCCGGCACCCGATCTCCCCAGCGGGCACGGCGATCCAGCAACGTGTGAATGCTGCCGAAACTGGTCGAGGCGGTCAGCAGGTCGCTGCGCTGCAGCAGTGCGTCCACCGCCGCGGCATTGGCCAAGTCGACCGCGACCAAAGCACCGAATCGACGCATCTGCGTTGCGGCGACGGCATGCGCGGGGTCATCCGGTAGCCCGGGATAGCGCACGGATGTCACCGCCGGATGGCCGGACAGCATCGTCGCGAGGGCCTGCGCGTTCAGGCATTGCCGCTCGAATCGCAGTCCCGCGCTGCCCAGGCTGCGGATCAGCAGCCAAGCTTCGAATCCGCCCAGGATCGCCCCTGCCAGTAGCCGTTCGCGTTCCAGCGCGGTGACCAACTCGGGCTGGTTCGTGGCCACATATCCCGCGAGCAGGTCGCTGTGCCCGGACAGCATCTTGGTGGCGCTGGCCACGACGAGGTCGGCTCCCAACGTCAGCGGCTGCTGACCCAGGGGTGTGGCGGCGGTGTTGTCCACGATCAGGCGGGCGCGGCGGGCGTGGCACACGGCGGCCAGGCGTTGTAGATCGACGACGTCCAGTGCGGGATTGCTGGGTGTCTCGGCCAATACGACGTCGGCATCGGTGGCGGCATCGTAGATCTGCGCGCAGTCGGCCTCAATGATGTTGACGCCCAACGGACTCAAGCATTCCGCGGCATACCGGCGTACCTGGTAGTAGCCGTCGGCGGGCACGACCACCGTCGACCCGGATCTGGCCAGTGCGCGCAGAGCAGCACTGATCGCGGCCATCCCGGAGCCGTACACCAGCGCGCTGGCCGCGCCCTCGAGTTCGGCGATTCCCGATTCCAGTTGCCGCCAGGTCGGATTGGAGCCGCGCCCGTAGGTGTCGAGGCCGTCGGTGTCGTCGGCAGCGAGGTGATAGGTGGACGCCAGCACCGGCTGCGGCGCTACGGGTCGACCCGGTATCGCCGGGGACCGCACTGCCTTGAGGCTCCGGGTGGAGTCGCCATAACGAATGCTCACGATCGCCCACTCTGCCGTGTACGCCACACTGATGGCCATGACTGACTTGTTTCGCCTCGACCGAAAGGTCGCCGTGGTCACCGGCGGCGGCCGCGGCATCGGCGTGATGATCGCCCGCGGATTGCTGCGCGTCATCAGGTAGGCAAAACCCGGCCGAGGAATTCGAGTTGGTCGGCGATGACGCGCTCGAAGGCGTCGCCGACGTAGATCGCGAAATGGCCCTCCGGGTAGAGCTTCACCTCGCCACGCGGTGCCATTGCGGCGTAGCGACGGGTCGGTCCTGGCGGCGCGACCGAGTCGGTTTCGCAGACGCAGAACAGGATTGGGCAGGGCACCTTCGCCGCGAGCCGGCCAGGACGGTAGGGCAGCAGCGTCACCCCGATCCGCGCGGCCACCTCGTTGCGTAGCTGGACGCCGTCCGGCACCAGCTTCAAGAAACCCGGGTACGCGTCCGGCGCGGTCATCAGCGCGACCTCGCCTGGATTTCCCGCAGTTTGCACCATCACCGGCGACGCGCCGAAGAGAGAGCCGACGAGATCGCGCGTCGCCAACGCAGTGAGGCGAGCGGTGATCAGCGGATTGATTGCAGCGAGCGACGCGACGCTGTCGGTGAACGGGCATTGCGAGACGACGGCCGCGATACCCGGCAGCCGCGCCGCCGTGGCGATCACGTGACCGCCACCGAAAGACGTGCCCCACAAGCCAATTCGATCCGGATTGATTCCCGGCAGAGTACGGGCGTATGCCACAGCGACGGTCCAGTCCTGCAGTTGCATACGGACGTCCAGCAATTGCCGCGGTGCCCCTTCGCTGTCGCCGAAGTTGCGGTAGTCGAACACCAGGCACGCGTAGCCCGCCGCGCAGAAGCGTTCGGCGTAAGCGTCCAGTCTCATGGTGCGCACGGCGCCGAGCCCGTGCGCCATCACCAGCAGTGGCGCGTCACCGTCACCCTCGGGCCGATACAGCCATGCGCTGATCCGGTCGCTGCCGGAGTTGAACCAGACGTCTTCACGGTTGGTACTCACGACTCTCATCCTGCATCAGTCGCGGCGTATCCGGGCGGGTGTGATGCACTGAGATCATGACCCCGAGTGTGCTGCAGCAGGTGTCGTCGCTGGTGGGGTCGAGTCACGTGAGCACTGATCCTGATGTGCTGGCCGGCCGCAGCGTCGACCACACCGGTCGCTACCGCGGCCGGGCGAGCGCCCTGGTACGCCCGGGTTCGGCTGACGAAGTGGCCGAGGTGCTGCGGCTGTGCCGCGACGCCGGGACGCATGTGACCATCCAGGGCGGCCGAACCTCGCTGGTGGCGGGCACCGTCCCCGAACACGACGACGTCTTGCTGTCCACCGAAAGACTCTGCGCCATCAGTGAAGTCGACACCGTCGAGCGCCGCGTCGAGGCCGGAGCGGGAGCGACCCTGGCGGCGGTGCAGCGTGCCGCAAGCGCTGCCGGCCTGGTGTTCGGCGTTGATCTGGCCGCCCGCGACACCGCGACCGTCGGCGGCATGGCCTCGACCAACGCCGGCGGGCTGCGCACCGTGCGGTACGGCAACATGGGCAGCCAGGTCATCGGCCTCGACGTGGCGCTGCCCGACGGATCCGTGGTTCGGCGGCACTCCCGCGTGCGCGCCGACAACACCGGATACGACCTGCCCGCGCTGTTCGTCGGCGCCGAGGGCACGTTGGGCGTGATCACCGCGCTGGATCTGCGCCTGCACCCGAATCCGGCGCATCGGGTGACCGCGGTGTGCGGCTTCGACGACCTCGGTGCCGTGGTCGATGCCGGTCGACTGTTTCGCGATCTCGACGGCATCGCGGCCCTGGAGTTGATCGACGGGCGGGCCAGCGCGCTGGCCGACGAACACCTGGGCGTAGCCCCGCCGGTGCTCGGCGACTGGCTGCTGTTGGTGGAGTTGGCGTCCGACCACGACCAGACCGAACGGCTGGCCGAGGCGCTGGATGATGTGCGCACCAGCGGTGAGCCCGCGGTCGGGGTCGATATCGCTGCTCAACAACGGCTTTGGCGGGTCCGCGAATCGCTGGCCGAGGTGGTCGGCCTGTTCGGGCCGCCGCTGAAATTCGACGTCTCACTGCCGATGTCGGCCATTGCAGGGTTCGCGCGTGCCGCCGCGGCGCTGGTAGAGCGGCATGCGGCCGACGCGATCGGCGTACTGTTCGGCCACGTCGGCGAGGGCAACCTGCACCTGAACGTGTTGCGCTGCAGCGACGAACAGGAACGTGGTCTGTATGCGGCGATGATGGACCTGATCGCGGAGTCGGGTGGCAACGTCAGCTCCGAACACGGGGTCGGTAGCCGCAAACGACGCTATGTCGGCATGTCCCGCGACGACGCCGACATCGCGGCCATGCGAACGCTGAAGACGGCCTTCGACCCGACCGGCTACCTCAACGCGGCCGTGCTGTTCGACTGAAAAGGAAACCGACGATGACCTCGCCCGACAGTGTCCCGCCGGCGAAAGAATGGATCGCGCAGTGCGAGACGCTGGTGAGCCGCCGCGGCCACCGCTTGGCATTCCGCAGGCGAGGTGAGGGCCCGACTGTTGTTCTGCTGCATGGTTTTCCGACCTGGTCCTATGACTATGCCGCGGTGGCGACCGACCTCGCCCGCGACCACGACGTGATCACGCTGGACTTTCTTGGGTACGGCGCCTCGGACAAGCCCAACCCCTACGACTACTCCGTTGCGGAGTCCGCCGACAGCGTCGAGGACCTGACGGCGTTACTGAATCTGTCGTCGGTGAACGTGGTGGCACACGACTACGGGGGCATCGTCGGCCAGGAACTCGTCGACCGCCAACTGAACGGCACGCTCCCCTTCGCCATCCTCGGACTGACCGTGTTGAACTGCGGGATCGTCTACAGCGCCTACCGGCCCACCCGGCTGCAGAAGCTGTTGAACAAGCCGGTGATCGGCAAGCTGATCGCGGGCCGGGTCAGCGCCCGCACGCTGCGATCCGGGCTGGCCGATGTCTGGGGAACGACGAAGCTCAGCGACGACGAGTTCGACCAACTCTGGCAAGGCATCTCGATGAACGACGGACATAAGTTGGCGCACTTGCTCATTCGTTACAACACCGAGCGAGCGCAGCACCACGATCGTTGGGAGGCGGCGCTGGCTGCATGGCAGGGTCCGCTGCAGCTGATCTGGGGCCTCGACGACCCGGTCTCGGGGCGACATGTTCTCGAGCAAGCCACCCGGGTGCTGCCTCGCGCCGGGGTGACCGAACTCGACGGTGTGGGCCATTTCCCACAGACCGAAGCGCCGCACGCGGTCGCGACGGCGATCCGGACGTCCGTCAGCCCGGGGACTTGATGCCGACCGCGTGACGCAGCTGGGCCAGGAACTCGTCGGCGTCGTCGCTGCGAATCATGTAGTGCGAGAACGCTACTCGGATAGCCGTCGCCGCTTTGACCGCAGCATTGGGGCCGGGGATCAGCCGCTGCAGACCATCGCGCATCTGCGGGATCACGCTGGAGAACTGGCTGATCACATGCTCGGGCTCGATATCGACCATGCGCACACCGGTATAGGAATGCTGGTAGTCGACGATGAACCGCAACGCCGCATCGAGCTTGTCGGCGCCCTTGAGTCCGGCCGTCGCGTGGCCCATACCGGTTTCGAACGTGTGTCGTTCGTACTTGGAGAAGGCAGAGAGCAGGTCTTCCTTCGACGCGAACCAGCGGTAGAGCGTCGGCCTCGACACCCCGGCCTGCACGGCGACGTCGGACAAACTGAGCTTGCGCTTGCCGTTGCGGCCGAGGACCTCGGCAGTGGCCGCGAGGATCCGCAGTTGGGTCGAGGTGTCGCCTTCAACGGTCGACGTCTGGTCCATACCCGCAACTTTACAAAATTAGGCCGAAGTGTCACGCTGTTTTCGTGCCACTGCCATGTTCCCTGGCCAGGGTCTCTTCGGCCCCACCCGCGGTAACTGACCACCAGAGCTTAGCCGGGCGGACCCAGGTTGACGGGCGTCTGCGGTGAGCCACGCCAGAGCTGTGATCATCACCGAAGCATCGTCGCCCGTCGCGCTGGCCACCGCGGCCCGATTAGCGGCCGGCGGTGATGTGGTGCTGATGGGCAGTCGCCGCACCTGGGTGTGCGAGGAGTTCGCTGACCGGCTGCGGTCCGGTGGTGCCTCGGCGTTCGCCGCCCATTTGGACCTCGCTGATCTGCCCTCGGTCGACCGGTTCATCGAGACTGCCGACTACCTGGTCGGTGTCCCTGACGTCCTGGTGAGTGCCGCGGGTCTGGCGGATGGCTCGTGGGAGGGTGCGCAACATCTTGTCGCGCAACTCGTTCCGCCGATGATCGACCAGGGGCACGGCGATGTGGTGTTGCTCAGCCCGGAGTTGGTCGGCTCGTCACCGCCCGGCGGGCAGCGGATGCTCGACGCATGGGCACGCGGTCTGGACGCCGAGTTCATCGGGACCGACGTACGGGCATCCATCGTGCGGTCGACCGGGCGGGTACCGGCGGACGACGTCAGCTGCCTGATCGCCGCGGCGATCAGCCCGTCGGAGCGGACGCATATGCGCGTCGTCGACATCATCCCGCCGGTTCCCGCACCGACATTGGCGCAGGAGCATCGCGGACGATGAGGCTTGAAGTCGACGTCGACAAGTGCACCGGGCATGGCATCTGCGAATCCATCGCCGACGACGTCTTCGAGGTGCAGGACGACGGCCTGCTGATCATCGATCACGACGCCGCGACCGCTGCGGATCCAGATCTGTTGCAGCAGGCCGTGATCCAATGCCCTGCTGCGGCGCTTCGACTGGTGGACTAGCCGCCGGGCCGGCGTCGCACCAACACCGACTGCTGAATACTGCCCACCGCGCCGGTTTCGTCGAACAGGGTGCCGACCGTGGTGCCGATGCCGTCCGGCCCGTAGTTGGTCTCGGCCCGGATGCCGACCCACTCGCCGTCGGGAACCCGGTGCACATGGACGACGAGGTCGTTGTTCAAGAACGTCCATTTGGCGGTGTCGATCTTGGTGCCGATGCCATTAGCGCAGTCGGCGACCGCAAACAATCGCTCCAGCGGCGTCATGGTCTCGCCGTCGACCAGATTCGTGATCGGCTTGATCCACGATTCGCCGGGTCCGTCGTTGATCGGCTCGGTCAGCCACCGCCAGTCGAGGCTGTGTACGTAGTTTCGGTCGAAATTCTTGGCGAGGTTGCGGGTGCGAGCCTCGGAGAGCGGACGGGGCAGTGGTGCGGCGGCGCTCGCCAGTTCGGCGGTATTTTGCTGCTGCAGCCGCCAGCCGGTGGCCCGCGCCGTCGGACGCGGCTGACCGTCCGGCCCCAAGGCCAGCGTCTCGGCGCTGATCAACTCGATCTGCTTACCGGGACGCAAGACCTTCGAGCGGACCCACATGTCGCCCTCGGCGGGCACCGGTCCCAGGAGGTCGACGGCGACTCGGCTCAGCCGGGTGTCGTCGCGGGCGGCGCACCGTTCGAGCGCGCGGACCAGCAATGCCGACACCGGCGCGGCGTGCTGAATCGCCGCGGTCCAGGTGCTGCGGACCAAGTCGGTGGCACGGAACTTTTCGCCCACCGCATCGGTGGCGTCGATCAGCTCGTAGTAGGAGTCGGTCATCGTGCACCCACGCCGGGAGTGTCCACGAGCACCGCATCGATCCGGGACAGCCGGGTGCCCACCAGGCGCTTGGGATAGGCGTCGGTGCTCGACACCATGAACAGCATGCGGTCCGCGGGGCCGCCGAGCATGCAGGCGACCGCGACCCGATCGCCGATGTCGATGCGATGGGTGACGTGCCCTTTGCCGCCGCTGCCCACAATGCGCTCGAACTGGTGCGCCAGCGTCATCGCGGTCCACACCCCACCCTCGGCGTCGAGGCAGATGCCATCCGGCGGCCCGTCCAGGCCGTCGGCGAAGATTCGTCGGTCGGACAGTCCGCCGTCCGCGCCGATGCTGAACGCGGTCAGCCGGCGGCCCATCGACTCGGCGACGATCAGCGTCCGATGGTCGGGCGTGATCGCCATGCCGTTGGGGAAGTCCAGATCCTCGGCCACCACATGCGTCGTGTTGTCCGGATCGACGCGCACGATGACGCCGCCCTGGAATGCCTGCGACCCGATGTAGGCACGCCCCTGATCGTCGACCACCATGTCGCCCAGATCAGCGGGCGTCACATCGCTCAGATCGGCGACGGTGTCGACGGTTTCGCCGTCGTAGCAGAGCAATTCGCGACGTTCGGTGGATGCGATCAGCAGCGAGCCGTCCGGCCGGAAACCCAGTCCGGACGGCGCATGCCCTGGCACCGCCAAGGTGGTCAGCGACCCACCCATGGTGACGGTGTGCACGGCCTCGCCGAGCATGTCGGAGAACCACAGCAGACCCTCGAACCAACGCGGGCCCTCGCCGAAGCAGAAGCCCGTCGCGAGCGGCGTCAGCCCCTCAACCATTGCCGTCATCGAGCGCATCCAATTCTCGTGCGATCGCCGCGTGATACGCATCGATCTTGGCGGGATTGACCTGCTGGAACAAGGCGTCAGGCAACGGCGCGTGCTTATAGCCCTCGATCGTCATCGTGCGGGTGAACAGCGTGACGTCCTGGCCGGGCTGGGTGAACTGGTATTGCACCGTGATGCGGCCCTCCATGCCGCCGTTGCCGTCGCGCTCATGACCAAGGCGCCCAACGGAATTGAACATCCACAGCTTGGGTCGCATCGCGATCGCCAGATGCCAGGTGAAGATTCGGTCGCCGTCGGCGCCGGACTCCTGCCAGGTGTCGCCGACCTTCAATGGCAACTCGTCGGGCAGGTCGGTGATGTGCGCGCTGCCCGGATAGGTCTTGGTCCAGTTGGCCGGATTGGTGACGAAGTCGTAGATGGCCTCGGGCGATCGAGCGAAGGCCGTCTCCGAACTCGTCGTCACGATGCCCAACTGCGTCGCTCCTCTGCGGCGGTAAAGCGGACCGGCCGATCGTCCGGCTGGCTTTACAGATTATCGTACAAATGTCACGCGGTAGTTTGCAGGGACATCGTCGGCGCTCAGCGAAGGAGAACGGCAGATGCATTTCACCGTCACCCACCCGATGCACAGCCATCCCTACAACCCGGAATTGGTCCGGGGTGACGGCATCGCCAAGGTGGCCGCCGCCGCCGAGGCCGCCGGCATCCATGGCTTCGGATTCACCGACCACCCGGCGCCCAGCCAGCGGTGGCTGGAAGCCGGCGGACATGACGCGCTGGACCCGTTCGTCGCGATGGGATACGCGGCGGCGCACACCACGACGCTGCGGTTGATACCGAACATCGTGGTGCTGCCGTATCGAAACCCGTTCGTTGTGGCCAAGTCTGGCGCAACGCTGGATCTGCTGTCCGACGGCAGGTTCACCCTCGCCGTCGGGGTCGGCTATCTCAAGCGGGAGTTCGCCGCGCTCGGCGTGGACTTCGAGGAGCGCGCCGCTCTGTTCGACGAGGCGCTCGACGTGATCAAGGCCATCTGGACCGCCGACGACGTCACCTTCGAAGGCACGCACTTCAGCGCCCGCGGCATCACCGCGCATCCCCGACCGATCAGCAGTCCCCATCCGCCGATCTGGGTCGGCGGCAACACCGGGGCCGCCCGGCGCCGGGTTGCCGAGAAGGCCAACGGGTGGTGCCCGTTCGCCGCGCCCCCCGCGTTGGCGCAGACCGCGCGCACGGCATCGATGGATTCCGTGGAGGCCCTCGCCGACGGCATCGACGACCTGCACCGCCGCCTCGACGCGGCAGGCCGAGACGCCTCGACCATCGACATCGTCTTCAGCAACTTCGAGGGTGGCAGCCCGGCCGACGACGACTTCAACGCCGACGCCTACCTTGCCGGCCTGGAACGGCTTGCCAAGCTGGGCGTGAATTGGCTGCAAGTGGGCCTGCCAGGTGACAGTCTGGCGCACGCGCTGGAGGTCATCGACCGGTTCAAGACCACGATCATCGACGCCGGCTGACGAGCGGAAGGCTTTACAAGTTTTTGCGAGAATGTCATTCTCGCTAGGTGACAACGGAATCTGAGCAGACGCACTGGTCGGTCGCCGGCCTGCTGGACTTGTTCGACGCGCGCCCGGACGGAGACAACCGCTTCGTCGCCGACACCGGCATCGCCGCTGAGGACGAACGTCAGGTGGTGGAGGGCACCCAGGTGCTCTCGCAGGTCATCGTCGCGGTGGCCAAACGGTTTCCGGAGAAGTCGGTTCGCTCCGTGCACGCGGTGTTCGCCCGCGCCGTCCTGGTCGGGCCGCCGGTCGAGATCGACATCGACGTGGTGGCCGAGGGACGTTCCACGGCGACCGCGGTGGTGGGCGTCTCGCAGAACGGCCGCCGCGCCATCACCGTGACCACGCTGCTGGACGTACCCTCCGGCGACGTCATCCGGCACCACCTGGCTCGTCCTGAGGTGACGGCGCCCGCCGACGCCAATGACGGCGGGATGGTGATGGCAGGCCGCGAACTGCGACTGGTGGATGTGGTCGACGTGAACAGCCCCGACGAGGTCGGCCCGCCGGAGTTGTACGCCTGGCTGCACTACGACCCGATCCCGGCCCGCGACGATCTGGCCAAGGCGCTGGTCGCGTATTTCACCGGCCACCTTGGTATTTCGACGACGATGCGTGCCCACGAGGGCGTCGGCACCGCCCAGTCGCACCTGACGGTGTCCACCGCACCGATGACGGTGTCGGTCAGCTTTCACGAGCCGGTGTCGTGGACCGGATGGCTGCTCTACACACACGAGAGCACCCAGGTGGGCGCCGGCATGTCCTATGTCCGTGGCGCCGTGCACACCGAAGAGGGCGAACTGATCGCGTCGTTCGCCCAGGATGCGCTGATTCGTCCACTGCGGACCAGCGACAGCACCATCAAAACCGAAGCGCGGCTGTAACACTCGTGGACTTCGCGCCCGTCGAACTATCCCCGGACGACACGGAATTCCGTGATCAGCTGCGGGCGTTCCTGGCCGACATCGTCACCGACGAGGTACGCCGACGGGACCGCGAGACCGGCGAGAACTTCGACGAAGGCGTTCATCTGGCATTGGGCGCCAAGGGGTATCTGGCCGCCGACTGGAACGACGAGTCCGACGGCGGCTTCAACGCGTTGCGCCGCCGCATCTGGGATCTCGAGATCGGCAAGGCCCATACGCCGTGGTTCCACTGGGGCACCACCGCCGTGGTCGCGAAGATGGTCCGCGAGTTCGGACCGCCGGAACTCACCGCCGAGGTGCTGCCCGGCGTGCTGTCCGGCGAGACCAGGCTGTGCCTGGGCTACACCGAGCCGGAGGGCGGCTCCGATGTGGCGACGTGCAAAACCCGCGCGGTCCGCGACGGCGACAGCTGGGTGATCAATGGCTCCAAGATGTTCACGTCGAATGCGCACAACGCCAAGTACGTGTTCCTGCTGACCAATACCGACCCGGACGCGCCAAAGCACAAGAACCTGAGCATGTTTCTGGTCCCGCTGGACTCGCCCGGCGTCGATATCCAGCCCATCCGCACTATCGACGGCGACCGGACCAACATCGTCTTCTACGACGACGTACGGGTCGACGACCGATACCGGATCGGTCCGGTCAACGGCGGCTGGGGAGTGCTGCGGGGTGCACTGGATGAAGAGCACGGCACCGCCGAAAAAGAAGACGACGGGCTGCAACGGGTCGCGGTGATGAGCGAGCATCTGACGTTGATGGCGGAGGCGATCGACGCGATCGCGGCGCTGGTCACCCGGCAGGGTGCCGACGGCCGCCGCCTGATCGACGACACCTCGGTGGCATATCGGTTGGGCCGCAGCGTTGCTCGCACCGAGGCCGCCCTGAGCACGCCGGGGATGTTCGGTCGGGTGGCCAACGCGCAGACCATGCGCGACGTCGCGCCGGAGCTGATGGACCTGCTGGGCACCGCATCGGCGCTGCCGATCGAGACCAGCGGGGCCGCCGATGACGGCGGTGCCGAGTACATCTTCCGGCTGGCCTCACCCGTCGGGATCTACGGCGGCACCCTCGAGGTGTTCCGCAACATGATCGCCCAGCACGCACTCGGGCTGGGCCGGCCGAACTATTCGCCGCCGAAGTCCTGAGACTCGGGCAACTCTGCGACAACATCGGCGCGGGCCGCGTCGAAACTGAGGAAACCCTTGATCGGCGAACTCTCCGGCAGTGGGTCCGGATAACTCCACGCCACGTCCTCGACAGTCACGTCGCCCACCATGACTGACCAATAGAGGGCAGGACCCTTGTAGTTGCAATACGTCGACGTATTCGATTGTCGCAGAACGTCGGTCCGCACCTGCGCTGGATCGACGTAGAGGCGCGGCTCGAGCGCCGTCTCGAAGACGATCACGGTGTCTACGGTGTCCACCAGCGTAATCCCGGCCGCGGTGACTCGAAGACGTCGACGGGTGGGACGGCAGTCCACCCGGTGGTACGGGTTGGGCGGATAGTGCACCAGCGTGCGTCCCTCTTCGATCCAGCTGTCGACGGCGTCCCATGGCACCTCGACGTATCCCGGCGCCTCAGCAACCGGGTCGCTAGGTAGGCCGGGTGCCTCCTCGACGGGAAAGGCGAAGCTGAGCGGGCGATCTGGTCGATGAACCAGCAACGCGTGCTCGGTGTCGATCACCGCGCGCCCGTCCTTCACGGCCTGAACGCGCCGCGGATGCGGCTCGACATAGACCGCGCCTGCGGGCACGGCGGGGGAAAAGCGACCGGCCGGAGCGCTGCTCAGCGGCCCGCGTCCGGTGACCATGCTCATGGATCCAGAGGGTACGCCGACGACCGACCGTGGCATGGTGTGTGACATGGCCGGACCGATGGAGGGCATCAACGTCGTCGAGCTCGGGGTCTGGGTGGCGGGGCCGGCTACCGGCGGCATCCTGGCCGACTGGGGCGCGGACGTCGTCAAGATCGAGCCGCCGACCGGCGACCCGGCCCGGATGTTCGGCCGCATGCTCGGCCTCGACATCGACGTCAGCCCGCCGTTCGAGATGGACAACCGTTCCAAGCGCAGCGTCGTTCTCGACCTCACCACCGAGGACGGAATGAGCGCTGCACTCGAATTAATCAGCGGCGCAGATGTTTTCGTCACCAATGTTCGACCGGGGGCGTTGCGGCGGCTCGGACTGGACTACGAGTCGATGGCCCCGGACCACCCGAACCTGGTGTACGGGTTGATCACCGGTTACGGCGAGACCGGTCCGGACGCCGACCGGGCGGCTTACGATGTGGCCGCGTTCTGGGCCCGCGGCGGATTGGCCCACCTGCTGACCCGGCCCGGTGAGACACCGCCGTTCCAGCGCGGCGGAATGGGCGATCACTCCGCAGGCATGACGTTGGCCGCGGCGATCTGCGCGGCGCTGGTAGCGCGGGCCCGCACCGGATCGGGCCAGCTGGTCAGCACGTCGCTGTACCGCCAAGGCGCCTACACCGTCAGCTTCGATCTGAACACCTATCTGATGTCGGGCCAGCCGATCGCGATCGGGCAACGCGAAAAGATGTTCAACCCGTGCATGAACAACTACGCCACAGCTGACGGGCGACGGTTCTGGATCGTCGGGCTGGAAGTCGATCGGCACTGGCCGCCGCTGTGCCGCGCCGTCGGCAAGGACGAGTGGCTCGATGACCCGCGGTTTACCGATGCGCGGTCGCGTGCCGTCAACGCGGTCGAGTTGATCGGCGAATTGGATCAGATCTTCGCCACCAAGTCACTCGACGAGTGGGCGGAGATCTTCGAGAGCGAGCCGGATTTCTTCTGGTCGCCGGTCAACACCATCGAGGATGTCGTCGCCGACGAGCAGTTCCACGCCGCGGGCGGCATGGTCGACGTCCCGGACGGATCCGCCAGCGTGCCGATGGTCTCGACGCCGGCGGACTTTCACGGCACGCCATGGGCGCCGCGCTCGCCGGCACCGCAACTCGGTCAGCACACCGACGAAATTCTCGCCGAGCTCAAGGCGCGCCGCCAGTCTTGACCCAATTGAAACTTTACAGATTGATGTAAAAGTGTCACGCTGGGTCGGCCGGGTCATAGTCGACGCGTGAGCTGAAGGGATGCGATGAAGACCTTCGAGGTGGACTTCGGGAATCGGCGGCCGCGCGCGCCCCGCGGCGACGGCGGATCAATCAAATATCGGCTCGACGTCATCGGCTCCAGCCCCGCTGACGTGGTCGGCTCCGTCGGCGGCTGGCTCTGCGACCGGGTGCGGGCCGGCTGGGACGTCAACGTGCTGTTGCCGCAGCGCTGCGACAGCCGTCCACTGCAGATCCTCGGCATGCACGCCGCTGACCTCGACCCGCAGGCACTGCCCACCAGCACCGACTACGCGGCCCGCGGCCTTGCGGTCAGCGCCGAGATGTACGCCTCCGATCCGCTGATCAAGCAGACGGTGCTCTCCGCGCTGGATCGCTGGATGACCGAAGTGACGCTCTGGCATGACGGTTGGCCGCTGGCCGTCGGGCACCGGACGACTCCGGTGCAGCATGTGCTCAGCAGCGCCGCGCGTGCCTTCAAACGTCATGCCCTGGCCGCGGCGGGCATTCCGGGAACCGTCGGTCCGACCGAAACGCTGCTCAGCGACATGAAAGCCTCGCTGCCGGTCGATTCCGAGCTGATCCCGGTCGGTTGATGCGCAAGTACCACAGCCACACGCTGCTCTACCTGCACGAGACGATCGCTCTCGGATCGGGAACGAGCGACCAATTCACTGACATGTTCGTCGACGTCTACCAGCCCATGATGAGCGAGTTGGGCGCACGACTGTTCGCGCTGTGGGAAAGCGCGCCGTATAACGGACATTGGCCGCAGGTGACGATCATCTGGGAGATCGACGCGTTCGCCGACTACGCGCGGATCGGAACAGCGCAAGCCCGCGGCGGGAGCCACCACGCGGCCGCCGCGAAATGGTCGGCGTTCCTGTCCGGGATCGGTGCATCGGGCGAGGGCCGGCTCATGTATCCGGGGCCGAGCAACAAGACACTGGCCCAGCTCAGTGATGTGAATTTCAGTGCGACCGTGGTGATTCAGGAGGTCATGCAGACCAAACCGGGCCGTCAGGACGACTACATCCGCGAGCTGGAGCGGCTGTACGTGCCGTGGTCCGAGCGTACCGGCAAGCACTGGTTGGGGTCGTTCACCACCACCTTCCGATTCAACGAAGTCATCCACTACTGGGCGCTCGAAGGCGGTTGGGAGTGTTTCGCCGAGCACTACCCGTCGTGGAAAGACAGTCCGCCGGCCGAGATCGTCACCTGGATGAGCGTGGCACCCGCGCTGCGCGACGGATGGGAAGACTCGATCCTGCAAGCACTTCCACCGTCGCCGTTGCAATGAGCGATTTCGCTTACGATCCGTTCGACCCGGCGGTGATGGCCGACCCGCTGCCGTACTACCGGGTCCTGCGCGAGCAGCACCCGGTGTATTACCTGCCGCAGTGGGACACCTTCGCGTTGTCGCGCTTCGACGACATCTGGAACGTGTTGGCGGTCAACGACGGAACGTTCGTCGCTTCCGAGGGTTCGCTGCCCCCGGCCACCGTGCTGGCCAGGCACAATCGAGGCCCGGTCGCCGATCCGCCCTTGCAGCCGTTGCCTTTTCATGCGAACTTCGATGCGCCGATCTACGATGGCGTGCGCCGTGCGCACAGTCAGCCGTTTCGGCCGAAGCCGGCCGCCGGCTGGGAGGCCCGGATCCGCGAGCTGGCCAACGAACGGCTCGACGAACTGCTGCCCCGCGGAACGTTCGACCTCACCCAGGACTACGGCGGCATCGTCGTTGCGTCAGTGGTATGCGAATTGCTCGGTATCCCAGTTGATTTCGCCACTGATGTGTTGACCGCGGTCAACGCAGGCAGTCTCGCCGAACCCGGCAGCGGGGTCGACACCGCAGAAGCCCGGCCGAACTACTTCGAACACCTCATCCCCGCGGTGCGGCGGCGACGGGCCGACGCCACCGGTGGCGCGCTGCCGGTGATCGACGGCCTGCTCGGCTACCGACTGCCCGACGGCCGGGCCCTCGACGACGTCGAGGTCGCCACCCAGATGCTCTGCGTCTTCATCGGCGGCACCGAAACCGTGCCGAAGGTCGTCGCGCACGGACTGTGGGAGCTGTTGCGGCATCCTGACCAACTGGCGGCGGTGCGTGCCGATCCGGCGGCCAACATCCCTGTCGCGCGCGAAGAGATGATCCGCTACTGCGCGCCCGCGCAGTGGTTCGCCCGAACTGCGCGCAAGCCGTTCACGATTCACGACACCACCATCGAACCCGGCCAGCGGATCATCACCCTGATCGCCTCGGCCAACCGCGACGAACGCGAATATCCGCAACCTGACGAGTTCATCTGGAACCGGGCCATCGGCCGCTCGTTGGCCTTCGGTCGCGGACAACACTTCTGCCTGGGTTATCACCTGGCTCGTCTGGAAGTTTCGGTCCTGCTGGCCGAATGGCTGCGGCGCGTGCCGGACTACCGGATCATCGACGAGGCGGCGTTCCGGCCGCCGTCCAGCTTCCAATGGGGCTGGAGCAGCTTGCCGGTGGAGGTGTGACATGACGGAAAGCTATCTGCAGCAAGCGCTTTCCCGAGGTGAACAAGTATGGGGCGGCTGGATCACCGGACCGACCGACATCGGGCCTGAAGAGTTCGCCCGCGCCGGCTACGACTATGTCGGCTTCGACGCCCAGCACGGATACATCGACGACGCCGACATCGCTCGCATGTTGCGCCGCCTCGAACACGTGCCCATCGGCACCGCGGTGCGACTGCCCTCGGTCGACGAGGCACCCATCGGGCGGGTGGTCGACGCGGGCGCCGACGCCATCATCGTCGCGATGATCGAATCCGCCGACCAGGCCGCCGCGGCGGTCGCGGCAACCCGCTACCCGCCGAACGGTGTACGAAGTTTCGGCCCGTTGCGGGCCAGCCTGGGCGTCGACACCGCAGGCCTGCAGGCGCGGGTCAGCGTGTTCGCCATGATCGAAACGACCGGGGCGCTCGCCGATGTGGAAGCGATCTGCGCGGTTCCCGGTCTTGCCGGTGTGTACGTCGGGCCTGCCGATCTGGCGATCTCGATGGGTGTCGACTTCACCAAGGCCAACACCGATGCGGCGGTGCGCACAGCCATCGCCGAGATCCACCGTGCGGCGACCGCCGCGGGCGTGGTTCCTGCGATCCACGCGGGAAACGGCAAGGTGGGACATGCCATGGCGGAACTCGGTTTCCGGATGATCACACTGGCGTCGGAATCGCAGGCGCTGCGGCGTGGAGCCGCCGAAGGCCTCGGCGAAGCGAAAGGCGACCGGTGACCCGACGGGTAGCGCTGGTGACCGGCGCCGCCAGGGGACAGGGCTGGGCCATCGTGCAACGGCTTCGCGCCGAAGGCTTTTCGGTCGCGGCAACGGATGTCAACGCCGCTGAGTTGCGCACCGCGGTTGACAGCTTGGGTGATGACGCGGTCGTCGGCATTCCGCTCGATGTGACATTGCAGTGGGAGTGGCAGCAAGCCGTCGCGACGACGGTCGAGCTGTTCGGGTCGTTGACCGCGCTGGTCAACAACGCCGGCTTGCTGCATCGCGCATCCCTCGAGGAGGAGTCGGTCGAGGGGTTCGAAAAATCCTGGCGGGTCAACTGTTTGGGCGCGTTCCTGGGTATTCAGGCGGCACTCGATCAGCTTCGCGCCGCCGATGGCGCCGCGATCGTGAACACCTGCAGCACCGGCGCGATCCGCCCGTTCCCGCGACACGGCGCCTACGGATCGGCGAAGTGGGCGTTGCGCGGCCTGACTCAGGCCGCGGCTGCCGAACTGGCCTCCGCGGGCATTCGGGTCAACGCGGTGTTCCCCGGACCGATCGCGACGCCGATGCTCGACGGCGACATCCAGGCCCGACTGGCCGCGACGTCGCCCTTCGGCCGGATCGGTCAGCCCACCGAAGTCGCTGACGCCGTCGCGTTTTTGGTCTCCGACAAGGCGTCGTTCATCACCGGCTCGGAGCTCGTCGTCGACGGTGGGCAATGCCTGCAGATCTGACGATTTCTGGAGCCTGTTGATGGACGAACGTCTCGATCCGGTGCTGCGTGCGGTGGCGACCACGCGCACCGATCTGTCGTTGTACAAGGTCATCCGGGAGTCCATCGATGAACGCCGCCGCGCGACGGTCGCGGACGTCGACAGCTCCGGCGTCGCGATCCGTGATGCGACCGCATCAGGAGTTCGGGTGCGTATCTACCAGGGGGCGGATGCGCCGGCGCCCGCCGTCATCTATTGCCACGCAGGGGCATTCATGCTCGGCAACCTGGACACCGATCATCGGCAGTGTGTGGAGCTGGCCCGCCGCGGCCGTTGTGTGGTGGTCTCGGTCGATTACCGGCTGGCGCCCGAACATCCTTATCCAGCCGCCCTCGACGACGCGATCACGGTATTGAGCTGGGTCAGCGACAACGGCGCCGAGCTGGGTGTCGACGCGTCACGCGTTGCTGTGGCCGGCAGCAGCGCCGGTGGCGCACTGGCCGCCTGCCTGGCGCAACGGTCGGCGGACGGCTCGCTGCCTGCCGTGGTGTTCCAGATGCTCCATCAGCCGGTGCTCGACGACCGGGTCACCGGATCGAAGACGGAGTTCGCGGCCACCCCGGCGTTCGACGGACCCGCCTGCGAGCAGATGTGGCATCACTATCTCGGGTCGATGGCGCCGTCCGCGGACTCCGCACCCGCCCGGCGTGACCAATTAGACGGCCTGGCAACGGCATTCATCAGCTGTTCGGACATCGACCCACTGCGCGACGAGGCGCTCGACTACGCGACGCGGCTGCTGCAGGCCGGGGTCGCGACCGAACTGCATGTCTTCGCCGGCACCTGCCACGGGTTCGACTCGCTGCTGCCCGACTGGGAGGTGGCTGAGCAGTTGTTCATCCTGCAGGGCCGGGCGCTGCGACGAGCGTTTTACGGGGCGTGAGCCCAGGGGATGAAAGAAACACATCCGCCACACAAATCACCGGGCTGAGCGGGCACCTGATTTGCCCACCTCATAGCGACTACGCAATGGCACACGCCCGTAATCGCTGTGAGGTGGGCACAACGCCTATCGTCGGCCGCGGAGACTGATGGGACTGTTGTGACAAGTGCTGCGGTTCAGGCGTTCTCGAACGAGATGACCTGGCGCACGGCCAGGCCGTCGGCGAGCTGGTCCATCGCAGCGTTGATCCCGTCCAGTGTGATCGTCGAAGACACCAGCGCTTCCACCGGCAACCGGCCTGAGCGCCACAGCTCCACAAACCGCGGAATGTCTCGGGCCGGCACCGCCGATCCCAGATAGCTGCCGATCAGCGACCGTCCTTCGGCCACAAAACCCAACGGCGACACACTGATTCGCGCATCCGGGCGTGGCAGCCCGACCGTGATGGTTCGGCCACCGGGAGCGGTCAGGCCGACGGCGGTCTCCAGTGCGGCCGGATGACCGGCAGCTTCGATGACCACCGCGGCCTTGACGCCACGCTCCGTGGCGACCTCAGGGGTGTACGTCTCGTGCGCACCGAGAGTGCTTGCAGCCGTGAGCTTCTCATCCAACATGTCGACGCCGACCACATGAACTCCGGCATAGGACAGTGCCGTCATCACCGCGGCCATCCCGACCCCGCCGAGCCCCACGACGGCGACGGTCTGGCCGGGCTGCGGCCGGCCGACGTTGAGCACCGCGCCGCCGCCGGTGAGCATTGCGCAGCCCAGCAGCGCGGCGACCGTCGGCGGGACGTCGCGATCGACCGGTACGACGCTGTTCCGATGCACGACGGCGTGCGTCGCGAAGCCGGATACGCCCAGGTGGTGGTAGATCTTGTCGTCGTCACGGCTCAGCCGCATACCGCCGTCGAGCAGCGTTCCGGCGTTGTTCGCCGCGCTGCCCGGTTGGCACGGGGTCAGCCCGTCGGTCACGCACGCGGCGCATTGGCCGCAACGCGGCAAGAACGTCATCACCACGCGCTGACCGACGGCGACATCGATCACCCCATCGCCGACCCGCTCGACGATGCCGGCCGCTTCGTGCCCGAGCAGCATCGGTGTGGGCCGCACCCGGTTGCCGTCGACCACCGACAGATCGGAGTGGCACACGCCCGCGGCTTCGATGCGGACTTGCAGTTCGCCGGGGCCGGGGGCTGCGAGATCGATGTCGGCGATGGAGATGGGCCGCGAATCCGCAAAGGGGCGAGACGATCCGATGTGCTCCAGCACGGCGCCCCGGATTTGCGTCATGGTCGAATACAACCATGATTTCGGTTCCGCCCGTGCCGGACGGGCTCACCAGCCACGACTTCCCAGTGCATTGGCCGGTGCTGACCCGGTGGGCCGACAACGACATGTTCGGCCACCTGAACAACGCCGTCTACTACCAACTTTTCGACACCGCGATCAACGGCTGGATCCAGACCAACGTCGCCCTCGACCCGGTGACGACGTCGGCGCAGGGCATCGTCGCCGAGTCGGGTTGTCGCTACTTCTCCGAATTGCACTTCCCGGATGAGCTGGCGGTCGGTGTGTCGGTGACGCGGCTCGGCAACAGCAGCGTCACGTACCGACTGGGTGTCTTCCGCGGCGCCGACGAGCCGCAACCGGTCGCGGCGGTCGGGCACTGGGTGCACGTCTACGTCGACCGCACCAGCCGCCGGCCGGTGCCGATTCCCGACACCATCCGCTCGCTGCTATCGACGGCGTGCGTCGATTAGCGTTCTCGTTATGCTCGCCCAATGCCATTTGTGAGCAAGACCGTTGAGGTTTCCGTCGACGCCGCATCGATCCTGGCCATCGTCGCCGACTTCGAGTCCTACCCGCAGTGGAACGACGGGGTGACGGGGCTGTGGGTGCTGGCCCGTTACGACGACGGACGCCCCAGTCAGCTACGGCTGGACGCGAAATTCGAATCCATCGAGGATTCGTTGATCCAGGCGGTCTACTACCCGACCCCGACGCAGATACAGACGGTGTTGCAGCAGGGCAACTTGTTCAAGAAGCAAGAGCAGCTGTTCAGCGTCGTCGACACCGGTGGGTCATCGCTGCTGACGGTGGACCTGGACGTCGAGCCCTCGCTGCCGATTCCCGCGCCGATGGTCAAGCAATTGGCGAATAACGTGTTGGACTATCTCGCCGAGGCTCTGAAGAAGCGCGCCGAGGACCTCTCGGCGGCTTAATCCCAGATGCCGCTGGTGTTCAGCTTCTCGATGAGCCGGCGGGCGCCGTCGGAGAATTGCCAACTGGTGTGCTCGACGACAGCGGCGGTGTCGCGGCGGCGCAACGCCGCGATCAGCTCGCGATGATTCGCGACGGCGGTTGGGCCCCATTCCGGATCGGCGGCGTACACCATCAGCGGCATGTAGCGGGCTACGTGCAGCAGGAACCAGGCCAGCTTGATGCGCCCGGTCGCGTGGTTGAAGGCACGGTGAAACGCGAACTCGGTCGAGGCGATTGCTTCGATATCGGCGGCGTCGACCGCGGCGGCCATCACGTCGGCGATGTGCTCGAGCTCGGTGATCTCGACGTCGGTGATGTTCTGGGCGGCGGTGGCGGCAAGCTCCTTGGCGATGGTCGCCTGCACCCAGAAGATGTCGTCGATGTCCTGCCGGCTCAACGGCAACACGACGTGGCCGCGATGCGGTTCGAGCTGCACCATGCCTTCGCCGCGCAGCTTCAACAGAGCCTCGCGCACCGGTGTCACGCTGACGCCGAGTTTGGCCGCGGTCTCGTCGAGTCGGATATAGGTTCCGGGCCGCAGCGCACCCGACATGATCGACGCCCGCAAGTGGCCGGCAACGTCGTCGGACAATTGCGCCCGACGCAGCGGAAGTCGGCCTTGCCGCGCCGCGGAAAGCCGAGTCACCGCGGGTTCGCTGAGCGAGGTCACCGGGGTTGTCTTCGCGACGGCCAGACCATAGTGTGACCCAGACAACACCAAGTTTTATCAAATATCAAATTGAGGCACGACTTGGCGACGAGAAGGGAAGCGACCAGTTGACCGCGCAGTTGACCGGCCATGGAACCGATGAGACTGACCCGAATCTCGGTGCCTTCGCAGAGCAGCCGTATCTCGCTCGACGACAGAATTGGGTCAATCAGCTAGAACGCCACGCCTTGATGCAGCCCGGCGCGACCGCGCTGAGATTTCTGGGCAAGACGTTCACATGGGCCGACCTTCGGCGGCGCGTCGGCGCAGTGGCCGCGGCGCTGGGCCGGCGCGGGGTCGGCCCCGGCGACCGGGTGATGATCCTGATGCTGAACCGGACCGAGTTCGTCGAGTCCGTGCTGGCCGCCAACTTGCTCGGCGCGATCGCGGTCCCGATCAACTTCCGGCTCACCCCACCCGAGATCGCCTTCCTGGCCGAGGACTGCGAAGCGCGGGTGCTGATCACTGAGTCGGTGCTCGCTCCGGTCGCCGCAGGCGTCCGCAACGTCACGTCGGTGTTGAACACCATCGTGGTCGCCGGCGACGCCGCCGGGGACGGTCTGCTCAGCTACGAGGATTTGGTGAACGAGCCGGGCGATCCGGCGCACGTGGTCGACGTGCCCAACGACTCACCGGCGCTGATCATGTACACCTCGGGCACCACCGGCAGGCCCAAGGGCGCCGTGCTGACGCACACCAACCTGGCCGGACAGACCATGTCCAACCTCTTCACCCACGGCGTCGACGCCCACGACGTCGGCTTCATCGGTGTTCCTTTCTTCCATATAGCCGGGATCGGCAACCTGCTGACCGGACTTCTGATGGGCCTGCCGACGGTGATTCATCCGCTGGGCGCCTTCGACCCCGGACATCTGCTCGACGTGCTGGCCGCCGAGAAGGTCACCGGAATCTTCCTGGTCCCCGCCCAATGGCAGGCGGTATGTAGTGCGCAGCAGGCGAATCCGCGCGACGTGCAGCTCCGCGTCATCTCCTGGGGCGCCGCGCCTGCGTCAGACACCCTGCTGCGACAGATGGCGGAAACCTTTCCCGGCGCGCAGATCCTGGCCGCATTCGGTCAGACCGAGATGTCGCCGGTGACCTGCATGCTGCTCGGCGAAGACGCGATCAGGAAGCTCGGCTCGGTTGGCAAGGTGATCCCCACCGTGACCGCACGGGTGGTCGATGAAGACATGAACGACGTGCCCATCGGAGAGGTCGGTGAAATCGTCTATCGTGCAGCCACATTGATGAGCGGTTACTGGAACAACCCGGAGGCGACCGCGGAGGCGTTCGCCGGTGGCTGGTTCCACTCCGGTGACCTGGTGCGGATGGACGAGGAAGGTTACGTCTGGGTCGTCGACCGCAAGAAGGACATGATCATCTCCGGCGGCGAGAACATCTACTGCGCCGAGGTGGAGAACGTCCTGGCTGCTCACCCGGCGATCGTCGAGGTCGCCGTCATCGGTCGCCCGCACGAAAAGTGGGGTGAAGTACCGGTCGCGGTAGCCGCCGTCACTCAAAGCGACATGCGCATCGAGGACCTCGGCGACTTCCTCGGCGAACGACTGGCCCGCTACAAGCACCCCAAGGGTCTGGAGATCGTCGATGCGCTGCCGCGCAACCCTGCAGGAAAGGTGTTGAAGACCGAATTACGAACCCGCTATGGAGTGGCCGCGGGCGCCGCGGACGTCCCTTAAAGTGCTTACGCATCAACGGATTGCCGGAGTCAACATAACGAAGAACCCGCAGGTCAAATTGACGAAAGGTCAATAACGCCGATGCTATGCAAGTCCCTGAGGCCATCGGGTACAGTCCTGTGGTCCGGCTTACTACCAACCGGTAGGGAGACGGGGGTCACATACCCAGGCCCGGGGGAAGGAGTCGGCGTGCGACACCATCAACCGCTTCGCCGCAGGGCACCCGGTGATCTCGTGGGGGGGCCCGAATGACTACTACGCAGCCGAAGGTCACCGACTACATCCGCGACCAGCTGGGTCCGCCCCTGGTTCTCATCGGGGGCTTCTTCCGGATGTGTGTCCTCACTGGAAAAGCCTTGTTCCGCACGCCGTTCCAGTGGAAAGAATTCATCATCCAGTGCTGGTTCATCTTGCGGGTCGCCATTCTGCCGACGATGGCGATCTCCGTCCCGATCACGGCCCTCTTTATTTTCACGTTCAACATCCTGCTGATCCAGGTCGGAGCCGCCGATCTCTCCGGCGCCGGCGCCGGTATCGCAGTGATCACGCAGATCGGCCCGCTGAACACTGTGCTGGTGATTGCCGGCGCGGCGTCGACAGCCATATGCGCCGACCTCGGCGCGCGCACCATCCGCGAGGAAATCGACGCGATGGAGGTGCTGGGCATCGACCCCATTCACCGACTGGTGGTGCCGCGCGTACTGGCCTGCTCATTAGTTGGAATGCTGCTCAATGCGTTGGTGAGCATGGTCGGGCTCGTCGGTGGGTTCGTCTTCGGGGTCTATCTTCAGCACGTGTCGGCCGGCGCCTATCTGGCGACGCTGACTCAGCTCACCGGGCTGCCTGAAGTGGTGATCGCGACGATCAAGGCGTTGTCCTTCGGGATGATCGCGGGTCTGGTCGGCTGCTACCGCGGTCTGACCGTGAGTGGCGGTTCGAAGGGTCTGGGCACCGCCGTCAATGAGACCGTGGTGCTGTGCGTGGTGGCGCTGTTCGCGGTCAACGTGGTACTGACCACCATCGGTGTGCGATTCGGAACGGGGCACTGAGATGTCGACTGTCCAGGTACTGCGCTCTCGCTTCCCGCGGGTATCCGCCGACTTTCGTCGCATCGGTGAGACAGCGACCAAACCGCTCGACGAAGCTGGAAAGCTGGGCTGGTTCACCATCATCGGCGTCCGCGACATGGCGTGGGCGCTGACCCGGTACCGCAAGGAGATTCTGCGACTGATTGCCGAGGTCGGAATGGGCACCGGCGCCATGGCCGTGATCGGCGGGACCGCGGTCATCATCGGCTTCGTGACTCTTTCGGCCGGTTCACTGGTGGCCATTCAGGGCCTCGCGTCGTTGGGCCACGTCGGACTTGAGACCCTGCTCGGCTTCGTCTCCGCATTCATCAACGTGCGCCTCGTCGCCCCGATCGTCACCGGTATCGCGCTGGCAGCCACGGTCGGCGCCGGCGCCACCGCCGAGCTCGGCGCCATGCGGATCAGCGAGGAGATCGACGCGCTCGAGGTGATGGGCGTCAAGTCCAACGCCTACCTGGTGTCGACTCGGATGCTCGCCGGTCTCGTGGTGATCATCCCGCTCTACTCCGTCGGCCTGATCCTGTCGTTCCTGTCGCCGCAGGTCGTCACGACGGTCCTGTACGGACAGACGTCGGGCACCTACGAGCACTACTTCCGAACGTTCCTGCGCCCCGACGACGTGTTCTGGTCGTTCGTCGACGTCATCATCATCGCTGCGGTCGTGATGCTGTCGCACTGCTATTACGGCTACAACGCCAGCGGCGGCCCGGTCGGCGTCGGCGAGGCGGTCGGCCGGTCGATGCGTTTCTCACTGGTTGCTACCCCTGTCGTCATCCTGTTGGCCGAAATGGCGCTCTACGGCGTCAATCCCAACTTCAACTTCACGGTGTAGGCGCCCATGACCACGACGCATCCACGCGGGAAAATCAACAAGGCACCGTTTCAGCCTTACCGGATCGCCGGTCTCATCGTTTTTCTCATCGCCGCGCTTGTGCTGTGGTTGGTCTACCTGCAGTACAGCGGCGATTTCGTCGACAAGACCAAGCTGACCATGCTGTCCGACCGGGCCGGCCTGGTGATGGACCCCGGTTCGAAGGTCACCTTCAACGGCGTGCAGATCGGCCGGGTGGCCGAGATCAACGAGGTCGAACGTGACGGCAAGCCCGCGGTCAAGTTCACCCTGGACGTCTATCCCAAGTATCTGCATCTGATCCCGGCGAACGTGGACGCGAAGATCGTGGCCACCACCGTGTTCGGTGAGAAGTATGTGTCGATGACCGCGCCGGACAACCCACTGCCACAACGGATCACACCGAAAAATGTGATCGACGCCCGGTCGGTGACGACTGAGGTCAATACGCTGTTCGAGACGATCACCTCGATCGCCGAGAAGGTGGACCCAGTCAAGGTCAACCTGACGCTGAGCGCCGCGGCGCAGGCGTTGAGCGGGCTGGGTGACAAGTTCGGGCAGTCGATCATCAACGGCAACGCCGCGCTCGACGAGGTCAATCCGCGAATGCCGTTGATTCGTCACGACATTCAGCAACTGGCGGTGCTGGGCGACACCTACGCCGACGCCTCGCCCGACTTGTTCGACTTCCTCAACAACGCGTCGACAACGGCCCACACCATCCATGCGCAGGAAAAGGATCTGGACCGCGCGCTGCTGGCGGCAACGGGATTCGGTGCCACCGGTGCCGACATCTTCAACCGCGGTGGGCCGTACCTGGCTCGCGGGTCCAAGGACCTCGTGCCTTCAGCCCAGTTGCTGGACACCTACAGCCCCGAGTTGTACTGCACCGTACGGAACCTCCACGATTCCGAGCCAAAAGTCGCTGCGGCCACAAGCCCGTATTCGCTTCGCTCCAACACTGCTTTTCTCGGCGGCCTCGGACCTCGCGCTGAGTCTTCCCGGGGCTCGGAATCACAGCGGCCTCGCTGGGACTCGGAGCGCTGGCCGCGCTGGTCGGCGGGGCGCCCAACCCGTACACCTACCCGGAGAACTTGCCCCGGACCAATGCGCACGGCGGGCCGGGCGGCGCTCCGGGTTGCTGGCAGGAAATCACCAGTACGCTGTGGCCCGCGCCGTACCTGGTCATGGACACCGGCGTGAGCCTCGCTCCGTACAACCACGTAGATACCGGCTCCCCGTACGCAGTCGAGTACGTCTGGGGCCGCCAAATGGGGGACAACACGATCAACCCATGAAAATGACCGGAACCCTCGTCAAGCTCGGCGTCGTCTCGCTGGTGTTGATCTTCTTCACCGCGCTGATCACCGTCGTGTTCGGTCAGATGCGCTTCGACCGGACCACCACCTACTCTGCGGAGTTCAACAACGTCAGCGGACTGCGGTCCGGTCAGTTCGTGAGAGCGTCCGGTGTAGAGATCGGCAAGGTCAAAGACATTCAGCTCACTGACGGTGGGCATCGGGTGCGGGTTGAGTTCAACGTCGACCACTCCGTCCCGCTGTATCAATCCACGACGGCCCAGGTGCGTTACCTCAACCTGATCGGTGACCGCTACCTCGAGCTCAAGCGCGGCGACGGCGAAGGTGGCGACCGGGTTCTTCCGGCGCACGGGTTCATCCCGCTGTCGCACACGTCGCCGGCGCTGGACCTGGACGCGCTGATCGGCGGTTTCAAGCCGTTGTTCCGGGCGCTCGACCCGGAAAAGGTGAACAACATCGCGACGGCGATCATCACCGTCTTCCAGGGGCAAGGCGGCACCATCAACGACATCCTCGACCAGACCGCGCAGCTGACGTCGCGCATCGCCGAGCGTGACGAGGCGATCGGCGAGGTGGTCAAGAATCTCAACATCGTGCTGGACACCACGGTCAAGCACCGCAAGGACTTCGACCAGACTGTCGACAATTTCGAGAAGCTGATCAGCGGCCTGAACGAGCATGCCGAGCCGTTCGCAGCAGGCATCGCGAACATCAGCAACGGGGCCGGGACGGTGGGCGACCTGCTCGCCGACAACCGGACCCTGCTGCACAAGACGCTGAACTACGTGGAGCCGATCCAGCAGCCGCTCATTGACCAGCTTCCTCAGTACGACGACCTGATCAGCCGCACGCCAGCCGGGTTGAACATCTGTGGGCCGCGCCTTCAGCTCGGGAGACTGGCTGGCCTTCTACTTGTGCGACCTCACGCTGAAGACGAACGGACTGCAGGCGGGTGGTCCGGTCCGCACGGTCAAGATCTGGTCGCAGCCGACGGGTAGGTGCACGCCCCAATGAGAACGCTGGAACCTGCCAACCGGAAGCGCATCGGCTTGATGGGCTTGATCGTCACGGTGATGGTCGTCGGTGTCGGTCAAACCCTGACCAGCACCCCGCAGCTGTTCGCGCAGCCCAGCTACTTCGGGCAGTTCACCGACTCGGGTCAGCTCAACAAAGGCGACAAAGTGCGTATCGCCGGCGTGGACGTCGGCGACGTCGAGGCCATCAAGATCGACGGCGATCACATCGTGATGAAGTTCTCGACCGGAGGCAACACCATCGGCACCGAGAGCCGGCTGGCGATCAAGACCGACACCATCTTGGGTAAGAAGGTGCTTGAGATCGAGCCGCGAGGCACCCAGATTTTGCGACCCGACGGGACGCTGCCGCTGGGGCAAAGCACCACCCCCTACCAGATTTACGACGCGTTCTTCGACGTCACCAAAGCCGCCGCCGGCTGGAACATCGACACCGTCAAAGAGTCGCTGCATGTGCTCTCGCAGACGATCGATCAGACCTACCCGCACCTCAGTGCGGCACTGGACGGGGTCGCCAAGTTCTCCGACACCATCGGTAAGCGCGACGAGCAAGTCACGCATCTGCTTGCACAGGCCAACAAGATCGCCAGCATTCTGGGCGATCGCAGCCAGCAGGTCGACCGGTTGTTCGTCAACGCCAACAGCTTGCTGGCCGCATTCAATCAGCGCAGTCGCGCGATCAGCGCGCTGCTGGGCAACGTGGCCACGTTCTCGGCCCAGGTGCAGGGCCTGATCAACGACAACCCGAACCTCAACCACGTCCTCGAGCAACTACGCACGGTCACCGACCTCTTGGAAAAGCACAAGGACGAGCTGGCTACGTCGCTCGTATCGCTCGGGAAGAACGTCACAATGCTCAACGAGGCGGTCGCGTCGGGACCGTACTTCAAGATATCGCTGGCCAACTTGTTGCCGTACTGGATTGTGCAGCCGTGGGTCGATGCGGCATTCAAGAAGCGCGGGATCGATCCGGAGAACTTCTGGCGCAATGCCGGGTTGCCGGCATTCCGGTTCCCCGACCCGAACGGCACCCGGTTCCCCAACGGTGCTCCGCCGCCTGCGCCGGCCGCGTTGGAGGGCACCCCCGATCATCCGGGACCGGCGGTCGCGCCGGGGTCGCCCTGCTCGTATGCGCCGCCGCCGGAATTGTTGCCACGGCCGGGTGACCCGATGCCGTGCGCGGGTGTCGATCAGAACCTGGGGCCGTTCGGACCGAATGGGCCTTATCCGGCCTTGCCTAACGTGGCGTCCTCGCCGCCGAACCCTGCCGGTCTGCCCCCTACCCCCGGAATCCCGATCGCCGGCCGACCCGGCCAGGTGCAACCCGATCTGCCGGGAACACCGGTGCCGATCGCACCCGGACCGCCCGGGAGTCGCACTGAGCCGCTCGGACCGCTACCCGGCCCGGCGCCGGCTAACCCCGCGGCAGCACCACCACCAGGACCCTTACCGCCCGGGCCCCCGGCCCCGCCGGGCCGGGCAACAACCTGCCCGCGCCGTACATCGGCAACACAGGTGGCGCCGGCGGTAGCGGTGCGCAAGGAGGTAGCCAGAATTGAGCACCGTCTTTGATGTCCGCAACTTGCGGCTGCCGAAGCTGTCGCGCGCGTCGCTGATCATCGGCTCTCTGGTGCTGGTGGCGGCACTTGTGCTGGCGTTCTTCGGATTTGAGCTGTACAAGAAGCTGACGACCAACACCGCGGTGGCCTATTTCCCGGTCGCCAACGCCCTGTACAACGGCGACAGGGTCGAGATCATGGGCGTCAAGGTCGGCGCGATCGACAAGATCGAGCCGGCCGGCGACAAGATGAAGGTCACCTTCCACTACGCCAACAAGTACAAGGTGCCCGCCGACGCGCAGGCGGTGATCCTGAATCCGACGCTGGTGGCATCGCGACTGCTTCAGCTGGAGCCCCCCTACAAGGGCGGGCCGGTGCTGGCCGACAACGCGGTGATCCCGGAAGAGCGCACCCAGGTGCCCACCGAGTGGGACGACCTGCGCAACACCATCACCAACGTCATCTCCAAGCTGGGGCCGACCAAGGAGCAGCCCAAGGGCCCGTTCGGTGAGGTCATCGAATCTTTCGCCGACGGGCTGGCCGGCAAGGGCAAGCAGATCAATACCACCTTCAACGACCTGTCGCGAGCGCTGACCGCGCTCAACCAGGGTCGAGGTGACTTCTTCGCGGTCGTGCGCAGCCTTGCCCTGTTCGTCAACGCGCTACATGCGGACGATCAGAAATTCGTAGCCCTGAACAAGAACCTGGCGCAATTCACCAACAGCCTGACCGGCTCCGACCAGGACCTGGCTAATGCGGTGCAACAGTTCGACGGCCTGCTGACGACGATTCGGCCGTTCCTCGACAAGAACCGCGAGGTGCTGACGCACGACATCGACAACCTCGGCGACACGACAAACACCCTGGTCCAACCTGGCCCGCTGAACGGTTTGGAAACCGTACTGCACGCGGCCCCCACGGCGCTCGCGAGTGCCATGGAGATCTACCACCCAGCGCACGGTGCCCTCATCGGCCAGCCGATCTCACTCGCTGGCGCCCAGGGCTTCGCCAACCCGATGCAATTCTTCTGCAGCGCCATCCAAGCCGGCAGCCGGCAGGGCTACCAGGAGTCCGCCGAACTCTGCGCCCAATACCTGGCGCCGGTCTTGGATGCGATCAAGTTCAACTACCTGCCGTTCGGGTTCAACCTGTTCAGCACCGCCGCGACCTTGCCGAAGGAAGTCGCTTACTCCGAGAACCGGCTGCATCCGCCGAACGGCTACAAGGACACCACAGTGCCGGGTATCTGGGTGCCCGACACCCCGACCTCGCACCGCAACACCCAGCCCGGCTGGATCACGGCACCCGGTATGCAGGGGGTCAAGGTGGGGCCGATCACCGCGGGCCTGCTGACTCCCGATTCGCTGGCCGAACTGATGGGCGGGCCGGACATCGCACCGGTGCAGTCCAACCTGCAGACGCCCCCGGGGTACCAGAATGCCTACAACGAGCAGCCTCTCGGGCCGGCGCCGTATGTCGGGTTACCAGGGAACCCCGGCCCGATACCGCCGCCGCCACCGGCACCCGGCGTGATTCCCGGTCCTCCCGCACCGGCGCCCGGACCGTCGCCGTTGGCAGGCCAGGCACCGCCGGGGCCCGAGCTGCCGGCTGAAGCGGCATCCGCATCGGGAGGGGGCTAATGAGTGTGATGATCAGTAAACTGCGCCGCCGGACCTGGCAGAGCTTCGTGTTCCTCGTCGCCTCAATGGTGCTGAGTTCCTGCGGCTGGCATGGTATCTCGAACGTCTCGCTGCCGGGTGGCCCGGGCGACAGCACCGGGGCTTACACGCTCTACGTGCAGATGCCAGACACCCTGGCCATCGACGGCAACAGCAAGGTCATGGTGGCCGACGTCTTCGTCGGCTCGATCCGGAAGATCGAGCTGAAGAACTGGGTGGCCACCCTCACCTTGGGCATGGACAAGAACGTCAAGCTGCCGAAGAACGCCACCGCCAAGATCGGGCAGACCAGTTTGTTGGGTTCACAGCACATCGAGTTGGCCTCGCCGCCCGATCCGTCGTCGCAGATGCTCAAGAACGGCGATACCATCCCGCTGAAGAATTCGTCGGCCTTTCCCAGTACCGAGCAGACACTGGCGAGCCTGGCGATGGTCGTGCGCGGCGGCGGCCTCCAGAATCTCGAGGTGCTGCAGAACGAGGTCACCAAGATCCTGACCGGCCGGGGCCCACAGATCCGCGCGTTCCTCGGCAAACTGGACACCTTCACCCGCCGACTCAACGAGCAGAGCGACGACATCACCCACGCCATCGACTCGACCAACCGGCTGCTGGCCGTCGTCGGCAACCGGTCCGATGTGCTGGACCGTGCGCTGACTGAATTCCCGCCGCTGATCAAGTTTCTGGCGGGTCCTGAGTATCAGAAGCATCTGGTCGACGCTGTCGAATCGGTGGGCGCGCTCAGCCAGGCCGCCGCCCAGTACCTGGGCGAGGCTCGGGGCCCGTTACACCAGAACCTGCAGTTGCTGCAGTGCCCGTTGAGGGAACTGGGCAAGGCTTCGCCAGATCTGCTGTCGGCTCTGAAATTAATCCTTACCATTCCGTTCGACATCGACACCGCTCCCAAGCTGATCCGCGGAGACTTCATGAACTCCTCGCTCACGCTCGACACGACGTTGTCCGACCACCGACAACGTGTTCCTCACCGGGACCGGATTCTCCGGTGCATTGCGGGCGTTGGAGCAGTCGTATGGCCGGGATCCCAACACGATGATTCCTGACGTCCGGTTCACCCCGAACCCGAACGACGCGCCGGGCGGACCACTGGTGGAGAGGGCGGACCGGCAATGCTGACTCGTTTGATCAAGCGACAGCTTGTCCTCTTCGGCATTTTGACTGCGGTTGCCCTGCTGGTACTGGGGATCTATTACCTCCAGCTTCCGACATTGATGGGCATCGGCCAGTACCAGCTGAAGGCCGAACTGCCGGCCTCCGGCGGTTTGTATTCGACGGCCAACGTGACCTATCGCGGAATCACCATCGGCAAGGTCACCGCCGTCGAGCCGACTGAGAACGGCGCCGAGGCGACGATGAGCATCTCCAGCAAGTTCAAGATTCCGCTCGATGCGGTCGCAAACGTGCACTCAGTGTCGGCGGTCGGTGAGCAGTATCTGGACCTCGTGTCGGAGGGCAAGGCGCACGGATTCTTTTCGCCTGGGCAGACCATGACGAAAGGCACGGTGCCGAGCGAAATCGGCCCGGCGCTGGACACCGCCAACCGAGGGTTGACGGTGCTCCCGAAGGACAAGATCGGCCAGCTGCTGGACGAGACGGCTGAAGCAGTGGGTGGTCTGGGACCGGCGTTGCAGCGCCTGGTCGACTCCACCCAGGCGATCGTCGGCGACTTCAAGACCAACATCAATCAGGTTGACGACATCATCCAGAACTCCGGGCCGATCCTGGACAGCCAGGCGAAGTCGACCAGCGCGATCGAACGTTGGGCGCACAACCTCAACATCTTGGGTGCGCAGACTGCTCAGCAGGACTCGCATGTGAAAAGCATTCTGACGCAGGCGGCCCCTACCGCCGATCAGGTCAACTCGGTGTTCAGCGGCGTCCGCGAGTCGCTGCCGCAGACGTTGGCCAACCTCGAGATCGTCATTGACATGCTCAAGCGCTACCACCCCGGCGTCGAGCAGACATTGGTGATCCTGCCGGAGTACTCGTCGATCGCGCAGGCGATCAGCTCGCCGTTCGAGAAAGACCGCCAACTTGCGCTGGACCTCTCATTCGCGGTCAACCTCCCTCCGCCGTGCCTAACCGGCTTTGTTCCGGCATCGGAGTGGCGGTCGCCGGCAGACGTCAGCTTGGCGCCGGTACCAGCGGATACGTACTGCAAGATTCCGATGGACACTCCCGCCAACTCGGTGCGCGGCGCGCGTAACATCCCTTGCGCTGACGTCCCCGGCAAACGCGCGGCGTCCCCAATAGAGTGCCGCAGCAATAAGCCGTACGTGCCCCTAGGCACCAACCCGTGGTACGGCGATCCCAACCAGATCCTGAACTGCCCCGCCCCCGGTGGGCGCTGCAACCAGGCGGTGAAACCGGGCTTCGTGATCCCGGCCCCGTCGGTCAACAACGGCCTGAATCCGCTGCCCGCCGACCGCCTGCCACCGGGCGGGCAGACCCCTCCGCCGAAAAGTGATCCGCTGCAACGGCCAGGCTCAGGCACGGTCCAGTGCAACGGTCAGCAACCAAATCCCTGCATCTACACTCCAGGCGGGCCTCCGGCAGCCGTCTATAGTCCGATGAATGGCGAGGTAGCGGGCCCCGACGGTTCCAAGTACTCCGTCAACAACTCACGCAACACAGGAGATGACGGATGGAAGGAGATGCTGGCGCCAGCCGGCTGACCCCGAACGACACCGACGAAGATCCTTCGTTGAAACCGGATCCAGTAGCCGACGATCCAACCGCTGAGGAAACTGCCGAGGATTCGCTGGAATCCGACGACGCGACCGACCACGAGATCACCGAGTCGGACGCCGAAGACCTAGCTGAGGTCACCGATGTCGAAAGCGATCCTCGCGGCACCTCACGGCTGGGCCGCGGCTGGTTCATCGGCATCGCAGCTGCGTTTGTGGTGCTCGCCGGTGGCCTCGCGGCCGGTGGCTACTTTGTTGCGCTGCGCTCACACCTGGACAGCCAGGCCACCGCGCGTCGTGACGTCGCCGCAGTAGAAGCTGCGAAGGACTGTGTGGGAGCCACCCAGGCGCCCGACATCGGGGCGATGGCTTCCAGCGCGCAGAAGATCATCGAGTGTGGCGCCGGAGCGTTCCGGTCACAGGCGATCTTGTACAGCGGGTTGCTGGTCGAGGCCTATCAAGCCGCCAACGCTCACGTCCAGGTGTCTGACCTGCGCGCTGCCGTCGAGCGAAACAACGCCGACGGTTCGATCGAGGTCCTGGTGCCACTGCGGGTGAAGGTGTCCAACGCCGAGGCGGAGAACCAGGAAGCCGGCTACCGCCTGCGGGTGACGATGGTGCAAGAAGAGGGCAAGTTTCGAATTTCCAAACTCGACCAGGTAGCGAGGTGACGGTGCTGGTCGAAGAGACCGAAGCCGCACCGGCAGTCGACGAAGCAACGCCGAATGATTTGGCGCGCTGGCACATTCGCGCAGCCGCCCTCGCGGTAGACGTGCTGCCCGGAATTGCGGTGGTGGCGACGATGGCGCTGGTCTGGCTGGCGGTACCGCCGCAGAGTCATGTGGTGGTGGGCGTCGATATTGATCCTCGCCGGCGCGGCTCTGGTGACGATGGCCAACCGGGCGATACTGCCGGCCATCCTCGGGTGGAGCCTGGGGCGGGCGCTGCTCGGTATCGACGTTGGTACAGCAGGACGGTCGCCGCCGTCGGGCTCGGCCGACTGATGGCTGAGGGAACTTGCCCATCTGCTCGACACACTCTCGGTATTCGTCGGATGGCTGTGGCCGCTGTGGGATTCGCGTCGGCGCACCTTCGCCGACTTGCTGCTGCGTACCGAAGTGCATCGCCTTGACGAGACCGGCGGCCGGCAGAAATCCGGCGCCACGCCGCGAGTTGCGATCGGCATTGCCGTATTGCTCTGCGTCGCCGGCGCCGCGATGAGCGTCCTCGCGATCTATCTGCCTGATCGGACAGCCGACCAGACGCGCGATGAGGTCAACGCGCAGGGACCCAAGATCGTCACGACATGCTGACCTACGACGCCGAAATCGCTGCAACAGGACTTCGCCCGGGCTCGGTCGTTGACGACCGACAAGTATCGACCGGAGTTGGTCAAGCAGCAGGAATCGGTGCAGAAGGGTCACCCCGGCGTCAACGAGTACTGGGTGACCGACAGCACCGTGCTGTCGCAGCACGGGATCAGCGCGACGATGCTGATGTTCATGCAGGGCCATCGTGGCGGTGGCGGCGAAGCAACGGTTCATCACGGCGACGGTGCAGGTTTCGCTCGTCAAAGGCAACGACGGCCACTGGCTCGTCGACGAACTCAGATGTGGTGACGAAACCCAAACCGGCTCCGGCCAAGCCTCCGGCTCCGCCCAAGGGGCAAAAGTGAGCCCCCGCCGACGAATTCAGCCCGGCGAAGAGCCGCTGACTCGAGCACTGCCGAAGACGACGCTGTGGTCCAGATTGCCGTGGCTGCCGACGTTGTCGGCGACAGTGGTGGAAGCCGTCGCGGACCTGGGCGCTGCCCTCGGCGGCAGCCGGCGCGTCGGTGCTTCACCGCTGGGCGCCATCACGACGTCGTCGACTCGTCCTGGTCGATCAGCGATCGCAGCATCGGGACTACATGCAGCACGCCGACGTGCTCGGTTTCGTCACAGCGTTCATGACCGGCTTCACGACGCTGGACCCGTTTCATGCCAATGCCTACTTCGATCGGATATTGGCCAACGCGACAGGCGATTTCGCCAAGCAGTATCACGACAAGCAGAACGAAATCCTGGTCCAGATCGCCCAGGCCGAGCCGACCAAGGGCAACACCCTCGCCGTCGGGGTGGAACGCTGGAACGACGACGGCAGCGCCAGTGTGATGGTGGCGACCGACGTCACCTCCAAATCGCCCGACGGAAAACAAAAACTCGAGAACACAAATCGTTGGGTGGTCACCGCTCAGCGGGAAGGCAACAAGTGGAAGATCAGCAGCCTGCAGCAGGTGATCTGACCGACGAGTCTCCCGACTGTCGATCGACGACGTCGTTGAGACTGAGGCCCCGAAGACGTGACCGTCGATGAGTCCGCCGGCGACGAGTCAGATGTCACGTCGGATCTCGACGAGTCCGATCTTGGCGACGAAAATGCCGATGGCACAACGGCGAAGACGATGATGCGCAGGCCGGCGACACCGTCCTTCGTTTCCGCGAGCGGCGCCCGGCCAGGCAAGTGGTCGCTGATCGCGGCGGCAGTGGCAGCCATGCTGTTCGTCGGCTCCGCGGCATTCGGCGGCGCGAGTCATGCAGCCGTACCTGATCGACCGCGCCACCGTGGACACCAAGTAGACCGTCGCACGGACCGCCGCCAACGCGATCACGACGTTGTGGACCTACACCCCGGAAAACATCGACAAGCTGGCCGACCGGGCGTCGCAATACCTCAGCGGCGATTTCGAGGCCGCTTACCGCAAATACATCGACGCGATCGCCGCACCCAACAAGCAAGCCCAGGTCACCAACAACACCCAGGTCATCGGTGCGGCGGTGGAATCGCTGAACGGCTACGGAGGCCACCGCGATCGTCTACACCAACACCGACGTCGACCAGTCCGGCGACCAAGGATGTTCCGTCGCTGAAATACCTGTCGTATCGGCTTGCGCATGCAACGGGATCACGCGCACTGGCTGGTCACCAAGATGACCACCGTGACCTCGCTGGACCTGACGCCCAAGTTCTAGTTGAACGCGAGCCATCCCGGTAGGGAGCGCTCGTGTGAGTCGCACAGCACCTCGCGGGTATCGCAATTGCCCTTGGGCACACCGGCTCCCGCCCACATGCCGCCGGTGTCGCGGCGCAGCACGATCGCGGACGACGTGCCGCCGTCGAGCAGGATCGCGGTGTCGCTGCCCAAGCCGCGGAACAGGTCCTGAACGTTGTCCGGCGTGTAACTGCCGCCCTGGAACACGTACATTTCATCGCGCGGTTTGGAATACGCCAACGCCGTGCGGGCCGCGCTGGGGCCACCGTCGTTGAGTTGACCGCCATTTCCGGGAGACAGCAGGCCGAGCCCGCTGACCGCGACGAATTGGTCGCCGCGGTCGACCATGCCGGCGACGGGTGCGGTGGCGGCGTCGTAGTCGTGACCGTCGCGTCCACCGCGCGGCCACAACACCGACGGCGCACCCCGTGTCGGCAGGATCATCGTCGCCAGCGCACTCCAGTTCTCGTTACCGCCGGACAGTCCTTGCTTGCCTGCATACGGAATCGTGCCGGTGACAGCCTGATTGGCCCGGCCCTGTCCGTGGGTGTTGTCGACGTACGCGCCAAGGGGTGAGCTGCAGCCGGTCGACCGCCAGGAGCCGCCCTTCTGCCCGCGGATGTCGAAGAAGTTGGCGTTGATCGCGATCGTCGGTTGGCCCAGCGCTTGCCACGCCTGGACCGCGGTGTAGGTCTCCGACGCCTGCATCAGCCCGTCGCCGGTGCGCGCCCGCGGATCACGCTCGCAGCGCCCCTGATAGCCGTGATGGCTGTCGACGAGCAGATGTGGTTGCAGCCGTTGGGATGCCGCCTTGATGATCATCAGATGGCCGCCGCTGGTCCCGTCGTACCATCTGCCTGCGGCGTTGAGCAGCGGGGCTGGATGGCCGCCGCCGAAGTTGTACACCAGGTACGCGCCCTGGGTATTGGCGATAGCGCTGGCCAGCAGTTCGCGCGATTCGGCACGCGCAACGGGCTGCCCGGTGCTGGTCGCCAGCGTCAGGCACAGCGTTGTCGCGCCGCAGCAGGCTGCGATACGCCGGAGGGCGGTGGCTAGAGGCGACACGGTTGCCCTTTCGGCGCACAAACAGGTGCAACCAGCACAGCATCCACCACAGGATTTACACAGCAAACTTGGATAACAGTCGGATGACGTTTTGGCCGAACGGGTTTAGGGCTCCGGGTAGTTCTCCACGGTGGCCGCCGTCGCCTCCGGTGCCGCCGTCGGAGCCGCCGGCTCGGTGACAGCGATCGGGGCGTCGTCAGCGGGACTGTGCTGCCCGCGGCGGTCGTAGACGCGGGTGACCACGACGCCCAGCAACAGCCCGACCACCAGTCCGATCGCGGTCGAGATCAGCGAGTGTGACAGACCCGCATCGGCACGGCCGTCGAGGTAGAGCAAAGCCCTGGCGCCCAGGAATGTCTGGTGTATCGGCTCGACCTTCGACAGCCAGCCGAAGAACTCCGGAGTGGCTTCGACAGGCACGGTGGCACCTGATGATGGCAGCCCGAGTATCACGAAGACGAACAAGCCGACCAGCGCGCCGATCCCACCCAGTGCCGCGAGCAGCGAGGTGGACGCGATGCCGACTGCGGCGATCACGAGGGCGCCGAAAAGCCATAGCGTCAAACTGTTTTGGACTGGCATACCCAGCTTGGTGGCGATCAGGATGAAGCCGGCCGACGCCAACAGCGCGAGTACCACCGTCATTGCCCACTTGATCAACAATGTGCGGAACCGCGAGATCGGGATCTCTTCGGCGTCGACGGACGCAGACCCGAGTGCCACCGGCCGGATGCCGACCATCGAATTCACCGTCATGCTGATCATCACGCTGCCGGTGAACCCGGCCACCAGCAGCAACAGCGCATAGTAGAACGCGGACAAGCCATTACCCGTGCCGTCCGGCAACGCATTGTGCACGGTGGACTTGGCGTCGATCGGGTTGGCGAGCAGTAGCGTCGCCGCGCCGGATTCCGGCTTGCGGCCGGTCTGCTCGGCTACTTCTTGCGAAAGACGTTCTCCGACAAGGCGATCAACCATGACGACGGCGCGTTGCAGCGCCTGGCCGGCGATGCTGGCGCCCAGCACGCCTGCCCGCGGATTCGTCGAGATGATGACGGTCGGCCGCTCGACTCGTCCGGGTGTCAGTGCGCTCTTCGCGTAGGTTTGCAGCTTGGACGAGAAGCTCGGTGGTATCACCGCGACGCCGTAAATCTGCGCGGTGTCCAGCTGCTCCTTGGCCTGGTCGTGGTTCAGCAACCGGACGTCGTAGGCGTCCTTGTCGAAGCCGGACATCATGCCCTTGACCACTTGTGCGCCGGTGGGACCCGCGTCTTCGTTGAGGATCGCGATGGGGAAGTGCCGCAGATTAGTCATCGGCGTAAGGATGCCGCCGAGATAGCAGGTCGCCAGCGCCCCCAACACGGCCAGCGCGATCACCACGGGAAGGGTCCAGAACCATACCGTCCGCGTCGCTTTCGGATGAGCCAGGCCGGCGGCTGTTGCGTGACGGGTTTCTGGTTCGGACATTGCGGCTCCTGTTCGTCCGCGCCCACCCTAGTCGCCGAGTGCGGCGTGCATCTCCCAGACGAGTATTTCGGCGGACCCGCTTGCCGTGACTTGCATGTCGGTATATGCGGTCAGTCGAACCGCGTCGCCTTCGACCAGTTCGGCACCGTCCATTGCCAGTTGCCCGCGCGCGACGAACAGGTGCACATACGGCGCCGACGGCAGGGTGAGCTGATCGCCTGGTTGCAGCCGTGCGGCATGCAAGGTGGCCGACCGGTTGTGGATGGTGATCGCCGCGTCGTGACCGGGCACCCCGGACGCGATCGCCATCAGCTGCCCGTCGAGCTCGCCGTCGCTGATCTCCTGGTGCTGGTAGCCCGGCTCGATGCCGGACACGTCGGGTTGCACCCACATCTGCACGAAGCGGACAGGCTCGGTGCTCGACGCATTCTTTTCGGAGTGGGAGATACCCGTTCCGGCCGACATACGTTGCGCGAGGCCGGGATACACCACGCCGCTGTTGCCCATCGAGTCACGATGTTCCAGCGAGCCGTCCAGCACCCAGGTCACGATCTCCATGTCGCGGTGCGGATGGGTGTCGAAGCCGGACGCCGGCGCCACCACGTCGTCGTTGCTGACCAACAGCAACCCGTGATGAGTGTTGGCCGGGTCGTAGTGATCGCCGAACGAGAACGAATGCCGCGATGTCAGCCACGATGTCGTCGTGACAGGCCGATCGGCGGCGCGCCGAATCTGGACGGTGTCGGACACAGACGTCAGGTTACCTCGGGGCTCAGCAGCGCCTGAGCGTGTCGCAGCGCGGCATCGAGATCGGCGAGGTCCAACTCGTGACGGCCGCCGAGGTGGATCTCGATCTGATACTCCGGCTGACCGTCCCGACCGAAGATCGGTAACACCACGAATTCCGTTGACGCCAGTTCGGTTTCGAGAACCCGAGTGACCGATTGCAACGTGACGATGGTCATCAACGTGCTGAGCTCCCGAGTCACCTGGGCCGTCGGCTCCAATGACGCGAGCACCGCGGCGAGCCGATCGTGCAGCGACGTGTGTGCGGCATCGAACCGCCACGCCCCGTAGCCGCGGTCGCGGATCTCGGCGAGCACCTGCCGGTGCGCGGCGATGTCGGCGTCGGTGAGCCGTGGGGTGACCCGTCGCAACCATCCGGCGATGGAGTCCTCATCACGCCAGGCCATCGCCACCAACCCGAACGGCGGCCCGATCGGGAAGCGTTGGCCGACGGCGTGCGCCCCGTCGGTGCCGTGACCGACGGCGTCGACAGTGGTGAGGTGAGTCCTGCCGATCTTCGACATCGAGCAGCCCGCGCCGAGCGCGGTGTGCAGGAAGCTGAGCGCGTCGCGGCCGCGATCCAGCAGCGGGAATTGGCCTCGCAGGCCGTGCACCAGACCGAACAGGCCGCTGCCCAGCGTGTAGCGGCGATCGCCGCGCCGAGTCACCCAGGTGCGTTCTTCGAGTTCGGCCAACACCAGCGCGCACGTCGAGGTGCTGATCCCACAACTTTTCGCCAGTTCGACCGACGTTCGCCCGTCCGGTGAATCTGCCAGTGCGGCAAGCACATCCATCACTCTGCCGGTGGGTGGTGACTTGACCGTTGTCGCCGGTATTGACGAACCCATGACGACCTTCCTACCATCCGTCCGAAATGTCATTTACAGCTTCCTAATATTAGGAGAAAGATGTACAAGGTCGGCGTGTGGGGTCCGGGCTCGATGGGCGTGATCGCCCTGCGTGGGGTGATCGATCATCCGGAGCTGCAGTTGGTCGACGTGGTGGTGCACAGCGACGCCAAGGCAGGCCGCGACGCGGGGGAGTTGTGCGGAATCGATCCGGTCGGCGTGACGGCGACCCAGGATCCCGCGGCGCTGCTGGCCGGTGACGCCGATGCGGTGGTCTACGCCGCGGCGGCCAACCTGCGGCCCGCCGATGCGATCGACGACATGGTGTCGATCTTGCGGGCCGGCAAGAACGTGGTGTCCTGTTCGGTGGTGCCGCTGGTGTACCCCGACGGCGTCGACGCCGGGTTCACCGCGCCACTGCGCGAGGCCGCGGCTGCCGGCGGCGCATCGTTCTTCACCACCGGCATCGACTCCGGTTTCGCCAATGATGTTCTGCCGCTGGTGCTTACCGGAGTATCCCGGGTTATCGAGTCGGTGCGGCTGACCGAGATGTTCAACTATGCGACCTACCCGGACAAAGACGCGGTGTACGAGATCCTGGGGTTCGGCAAGCCGCCGGAGTTCACCGCGTTCGCCGCGGCGCCGGGAATATTCACCTTCGGCTGGGGTCCGGTGCTGCACCAACTCGCCGCCGGACTGGGCGTCAAGATCGACAACCTGGAGGAGACCGTCGAACGCGTCGTCACCGACGAGTCGTTCGACACGCCAACCGGGCACATCGAGGCCGGAACCGTCGCGGCGATGCGGTCGACATTGACCGGATACGTGGACGGAAAGCCAACTTTCGTCATCGACCACGTCACCCGGATGCGCGACGATCTGGCACCCGACTGGCCGCAGCCGCACATCTCGATACCACCGCGCGACCTGGGCTACGGCCCGGCGTCGGGTCGCGGCCTCTACCGAGTGGAGATCGAGGGCTCGCCGAGCATGCGCTGCGAGTTCGAGATGGCCGACGACCACGACCACGACCTGGGCGCCCGGATGGCTGGCGCGTCGCGGATGGTCAACGTCATTCCGGCGGTCTGTCAGGCGCAGCCGGGTCTGTTGTCTGCGCTGGACCTGCCGATGGTCACTGGCATCGGACTGGTTCGCTCGGTGTCCGGCCCGTCACCCGACAGCCGGCTGTTCTAAAGCCGTTCAGGCAGGCGGAATTTGGCGAACAATCCAGTGTCGAGGAAAGCCACCACGTGAGACACCCCGGCGTTGCGCATGTCCAGCACGTGCAGCTGAAAAGGCACGTGGTGGTCGCCGTCGCGCATGTACATCGCGGCGGCAGGCTGCCCGTTGGCGATCAACGGCAGCAGTCGCATGTCACCGGGCGACTCGGCGGGGCACTGCTGGTGAATGAGAGTGACGATCGACTGCGCACCCTGATACCAGCCGACATACGGCGGCATCTCCCAGATCGCCTCGCTGGTGAACAGGTCCACCAGCCGCTCGATGTCGTACGCCTCGAAGGCGGCGATGTAACGCGCCAACCGATCCTGCGCATCGGCCGATTCCGGCGCCGTCAACGGATCGTCCGAACTCGGTTGGGCAGCATCGAGTTGCGCGCGTGCCCGTTGCAGCAGACTGTTGACGGCGGCCGTGCTGGTACCGATCGCATCGGCCACCTCGGCGGCTTTCCACTGCAGTACATCGCGCAACACCAGCACCGCGCGCTGCCGGGGCGAGAGATGTTGCAACGCCGCCACGAACGCCAGCCGAACCGATTCGCGCGACCCGACAATCGCCGCGGGATCCACGGGGTCGCCGACCGACTCGGGAAACGGCTCGAGCCACGGCACCTCGGCGCTCTCGACCAACTCCGCGGTCGGGTCCGAACTCGGCGCGCCCAGCCCGGTCGGCAACGGCCGGCGCCTGCGGTGTTCGAGCGCAGTCAGACAGGTGTTGGTGGCGATGCGATGCAGCCAGGTGCGCACCGACGACCTTCCCTCGAAGCGGTCGTAGGCCTTCCAGGCCCGAAGCAGGGTCTCCTGCACCAGGTCCTCGGCGTCGTGCAGCGAACCGGTCATTCGATAGCAGTGCGCGAGCAGTTCGCGCCGATACGGCTCGGCGGTGGAAGTGAAGTCGGTCCGGCCGTCGTCGGCAAACTCCCGGGCGAGCACGCTCACCGGACCGAGCTTACGCAGTTGGGTCTACGCTGCCCCTGATGACGATCACGCGTACCGAACACACCTTCGACGGCGTCGGTGGCGTGCGCATTGTCTATGACGTCTGGACTCCCGACACCGAACCACGCGGCATCGTCGTCCTCTCCCACGGGCTGGGCGAACATGCTCGTCGCTACGACCATGTCGCCGAGCGGTTCGGCAGGGACGGGCTGATCACCTACGCGCTCGACCACCGCGGACACGGCCGCTCGGGCGGCAAGCGGGTGCTGGTCAAAGACATCTCCGAGTTCACCGGCGACTTCGACACCCTGGTGGGCATCGCCACCAAGGAGCATCCGGAACTTCCGCGCGTCGTCCTCGGCCACAGCATGGGCGGCGGGATCGTGTTCGCCTACGGCGTCGAGCATCCCGACGACTACAGCCTGATGGTGCTGTCCGGGCCGGCGGTCGCGGCGCAGACGGCGGTCTCGCCGCTGCTGGGCTGGTTCGCCAAAACGATCGGGGCGATCGCGCCCGGCCTGCCATTGCAGGAACTCGACGCCAGCGCGGTCTCCCGCGACCCGGCAGTGGTGAATGCCTACAACACCGACCCGCTCGTCTATCACGGCAAGATCCCCGGCGGCATCGCCCGCACGCTGCTGCTGGTCGGCGAGACGATGCCGCAGCGCGCCGCCTCGCTGACCGCGCCGCTGCTGGTAGTGCACGGGTCAGAGGACCGGCTGATCCCGGAAATCGGCAGCCACCAACTGGTCGAGGCGGTCGGCAGTTCCGATGTCGAGTTGAAGGTCTACCCGGGTCTGTACCACGAGGTATTCAACGAGCCGGAGCAAGAACAGGTGCTCGACGACGTCGTTTCGTGGATCAACGCGCGACTGTGAATGGCTGCGTTGCAGCGTCATAGGTTTCGCATAGGTTGGTGACGTGAGTCGGGGACCAAGCTATGAGCGTCGGCGACGATGCAGAGCGCAGCGATGAGGAGGAGCGGCGCCATTGACTGACGACAAGATGCTGGCGCGGATCGCAGCCCTGTTGCGTCAGGCCGAAGGCACCGACAACGCGCATGAGGCCGAAGCTTTCATGGCAGCCGCGCAACGGCTGGCGACCGCGACGTCGATCGACCTGGCCGTCGCCCGGTCGCACGCGGCCAAGCGCACGCCGGCGCAGGCGCCGATTCAACGCACCATCACCATCGGCGCGGCCGGCACCAAGGGATTACGGACCTACGTGCAGTTGTTCGTGGTCATCGCCGCAGCCAACGACGTGCGCTGCGACGTCGCGTCCAACTCGACGTTCGTCTACGCCTACGGATTCACCGAGGACATCGACGCCACCCACGCGCTGTACGCCGGCCTGGTGGTGCAGATGGTCCGCGCATCCGATGCCTACACCTCCTCGGGTGCGCATCGGCCGACGCCGACGATCACCGCGAGGCTGAATTTCCAACTGGCCTTCGGTACACGGGTCGGCCAGCGGCTGGCCGAGGCCCGCGACGAGACACAGCGCGCAGCGAAGAAAGACCGTCGCCGCCCACCCGGCACCGCTATCGCGTTGCGGAACAAGGATCTTGAGCTTCGCGACTACTACCGCACTGCGTCGAAGGCGCGCGGCACCTGGCAGGCCAGTCGGGCCACCGCGGGCTACTCGTCGTCGGCCAGGCGCGCGGGGGACCGGGCCGGTCAGCGGGCCAAGCTGGGCTCCAGCTCACAACTCTCGGGGGCGCGTTCCGCGTTGGAGCGGTGAGCGCAGGGGAACCGCCCGCCCGGGACTCACAGCGCGCAAAGGTCTATGCCGCAGAAGAATTCGTGCGGACATTGTTCGACCGTGCCGCCGAACACGGGTCACGCGGCATCGAGTTCTTCGGTACGCAGTTGACGCTGCCGCCGGAGGCGCGGTTCGCTTCGGTGGAATCGGTGCAGCGGTATGTCGACGACGTGTTGGCATTGCCCGCGGTGCGACGCGAGTGGCCGTCGACGGCGCCGTTGACGGTGCGGGCCCGGCGTGCCGCGAGCGCGGCGCACTACGAAAACCGCGACGGCGCAGGAGTTATCGCGGTGCCCGATCTGGCGACCGCAGACTGGGCGATGCGCGAGTTGGTGGTGCTCCACGAAATCGCCCACCATCTCTGCGACGCATCGCCGCCACACGGACCGCAGTACGTTGCCACGCTGTGCACACTGGCCGAGCTGGTCATGGGACCAGAGCTCGGCCATGTGCTCCGGGTGGTCTACGCGAAAGAGGGCGTGCGCTAGCTGACTTGCTTAGCTGACAACGACCATCTCGTCGCCGCACTTGCACACGTAGGCCTGCTCGCCCGAGCAGTGACACGCCACCTCGATGCGAACCCGGCAGCCACAGCCGTCGTGACCACAGCTCAACAGTGTTCCCGCTTCGTTTGACATCGTTTTCACCTCTGCTGGATCGGAACCGGACACAGCTCACGATATACCCCTAGGGGGTATCAGGCAAGGATGCCGTAAAGCAGTGGCGGTCGGTCTCGCCGGCGGGCTAGCGTTGGCTCATGACCTCAAAGCCGAATCCTGCCGACGTCGACGACTTCCTGGACGCCACCGTGTTGGAGGACGATCCCGCGCTGGCTGCCGCACTCGAGGCCAGTGACGCTGCCGGGCTGCCGAAGATCGCCGTCTCGGCTCAGCAAGGCAAGTTCCTGAGCTTGTTGGCCAGCGCGGTCGGGGCCCGACGCATCCTGGAGGTCGGCACCCTCGGCGGTTTCAGCACGATCTGGCTGGCCCGCGGGGCCGGTCCAGACGGCCGGGTGGTCACCCTGGAATACGAGCCCAAGCACGCCGAGGTCGCCCGGGCCAACCTCGACCGCGCCGGTGTCGGCGATCGGGTGCAGATCCTGGTCGGGGCCGCCCTGGATTCGTTGCCGAAGGTCACCGGCGGACCGTTCGACCTGGTGTTCATCGACGCCGACAAGGAGAACAATCCCGGTTATCTGGAGTGGGCGGTCAAACTGACCCGACCGGGCTCAGTCGTCATCGTGGACAACGTGATTCGCGAAGGCTCGATCCTGTCACCCGACAGCGGTGACGCGGTGGTGCGCGGGACGCGGCGCGCCCTGGAGATCATGGGGGAGCATCCCCAGCTCGACACCGCAGTGCTGCAGACGGTGGGCGCGAAGCACTGGGACGGGTTCGCCATCGCAGTGGTGCGCTGACCTAGCCGCAGACCGCTCCGGTCGCTGCCGATCCGACCAACTTGACGTACTTGGCCAACACGCCCGTGTTGTACCGCGGTGGAAGGGGAGCGAAACCCTCACGGCGGGAAGCGAACTCGTCGGGATCGACCAACACGTCCAGTGTCGCGTTGGCGACGTCGAGCCGGATCCGGTCGCCGTCACGCAGGAACGCGATCGGTCCACCGTCGACGGCCTCGGGCGCGACGTGTCCGACGCACAATCCGGTGGTGCCGCCGGAGAACCGGCCGTCGGTCAACAGCAGCACGTCCTTGCCGAGGCCTGCGCCCTTGATGGCGCCGGTGATGGCGAGCATTTCCCGCATGCCCGGACCACCCTTGGGGCCTTCGTAACGGATGACCACGGCGTCGCCGTGGGTGATGGTGCCATCCTCGAGGGCGTCCAGCGCCGCCCGCTCGCGCTCGAAAACCCTCGCGGTTCCTTCGAACACGTCGGAGTCGAAACCGGCCGACTTGACCACCGCGCCGTCGGGTGCCAGCGATCCGCCGAGGATCGTGATGCCGCCGGTGGGATGGATCGGGTTGTCCAGCGCCCGCAGCACTTTGCCGTCCGGGTCGGGCGGTGCGATGCGCGCGAGATTCTCGGCCATCGTCTTGCCCGTCACGGTCAGACAGTCGCCGTGCATCAGCCCGGCATCGAGCAGCGCCTTCATGATGACGGGAACCCCGCCGATCCGGTCGACGTCGAACATCACATGGCGACCGAAAGGCTTGACGTCGGCCAGATGTGGCACCTTCGCCCCGACGCGGCTGAAATCCTCCAACGACAGTTTGACGTCGGCCTCATGGGCGATGGCCAACAGATGCAGCACCGCGTTGGTCGAACCGCCGAATGCCATCACCACCGCGATCGCGTTCTCGAACGCTTCCTTGGTCAAGATGTCGCGGGTGGTGATGCCGCGCCGCAGTAACCCGACGACGGCCTCGCCGCTGCGACGTGCGAATCCGTCCCGGCGACGGTCGGTGGCAGGCGGCGCGGCGCTGCCGGGCAGCGACATACCGAGCGCCTCGGCTGCGCTGGCCATGGTGTTGGCGGTGAACATGCCGCCGCAGGCGCCCTCGCCGGGGCAGATTGCCCGCTCGATCGCGTCCACGTCCGCGCGCGACATCAGGCCGCGGGCGCACGCGCCGACGGCTTCGAAAGCGTCGATGACAGTGACGTCCATCTCGGTGCCGTCGGACAACTTCGCCCGGCCCGGCAGGATCGAGCCCGCGTAGAGGAACACCGACGACAGGTCCAAGCGCGCGGCGGCCATCAGCATGCCGGGCAGTGACTTGTCGCAACCGGCCAACAGCACCGATCCGTCCAGGCGTTCGGCCTGCATGACGACTTCTACGCTGTCGGCGATCACCTCGCGGGACACCAACGAGAAGTGCATGCCCTCGTGGCCCATCGAGATGCCGTCGGACACCGAGATTGTGCAGAACTCCAGCGGGTAGCCGCCGGCCGCGAACACGCCTTCCTTGACCGCTTTCGCCAGCCGGTCCAGCGACAGGTTGCAGGGCGTGATCTCGTTCCACGACGACGCGACGCCGATCTGCGGCTTCGCGAAGTCTTCGTCGTCCATGCCTACTGCGCGCAACATCCCCCGCGACGCGGCTTTCTCCAGCCCGTCGGTGACCTCACGGCTGCGGGGTTTGATGTCGACGGCGGTCGATGGGTCTTTACTTGAGGGCATCAGCCAAGTATGCGCGTAGCGATAGTTCGGCCAAAATCATTAAAATACCCTCATGGGGTATCACGGTTCGACCGGAGAAACGCCGATTTACCAGGGCGGCGTGGCGCAGCCTTCGGTCGACGACGACAATGGTGGCAACACCGGTGCCGTCGCGACGGCCCGAGCACGATCAGATCAGATGCTGGAGGGGTTCATGGCACCCGAACACGGTTACTCGTCGCAGAAGGACAACTACGCCAAACGGTTGCGGCGTATCGAGGGCCAGGTGCGTGGCATCGCGAACATGATCGACGACGATAAGTACTGCATCGACGTGCTCACCCAGATCAGCGCCGCCACCAACGCGCTGCGATCGGTGGCGCTGAACCTGCTCGACGAGCACCTCGGGCATTGCGTCACCCACGCGGTCGCCCAAGGTGGCTCGGAGGCCGACCAGAAGCTTGCCGAGGCATCGGCCGCCATCGCGCGACTCGTCCGTTCCTGACGGTTGACGTTTTGCCCGCAATGCATGGTTGAGTAGTGGCCGTGGGGCCAGCCCGTGCCGACGAAGCAGCGCGATCACGCGCCGCCAACGGGCCGTGGACACCCCGTATCGCGGTGCAATTGGCGGTGCTGGCCGCGGCGGCCTTCACCTATGTCACCGCCGAACTGCTGCCGGTCGGCGCCTTGCCGGCGATCGCTCGGGGCCTGCACGTCAGCCTTCCCATGGTCGGGACCCTGCTGGCCTGGTACGCGCTGGTGGCGGCGCTGACGACGATTCCCCTGGTGCGCTGGACGGCGCACTGGCCGCGTCGGCGCGCGCTGCTGCTGTCGCTGATGTGTCTGACCGTCTCCCAGCTGATCTCGGCGCTGGCGCCTAATTTCGTCGTGCTGGCGTGCGGACGCGCGCTGTCGGCTGTCACCCACGGCCTGATCCTGTCGGTTCTGGCACCGATCGCCACCCGGTTGGTGCCGGCCAGTCACTCCGGGCGCGCCACCACCTCGATCTATGTCGGCATCAGCCTGGCAGTCGTCGTCGGTAGCCCGGCCACCGCGGCGATGAGCCTGTTGTGGGGCTGGCGCGTTGCGGTGGCCGCGGTGGCCGTGGTCGCCGCCATCGTGACCGTCGCCGCCGCCCTGGTACTTCCGACGATGTCGTTGACCGATGTGCAGCTCGCCCGCGTCGGTCGGGCGGCCGGACACCACCGCAACCGCAGGCTGGTGATCGTGAGCGTGCTCACCATGGTTGCGGTGACCGGCCACTACATCGCATTCACCTTCATCGCGGTGATCATCCGCGACGTCGTCGGCGTGCGTGGCCCGGATATCGCCTGGTTGTTGTCGATCTACGGGATCGCCGGCCTGCTGGCGATGCCGCTGGTCGCCCGGCCGCTGGACCATCACCCCCGAGCGGCGGCGATCAGCTGCATGGCCGGCCTGTACGTAACGCTGCTGGTGCTGACCGGGCTGTCGATGCACCGGTTGCCGGCGATCGCCACCGCCCTGATCGGCGTCATTGCCATCGCGCTGTGGGGTGGATTCGCGAACGCGGTGTCGCCGATGCTGCAAGCAGCGGCGATGCGCGCCGGTTCCGACGATCCCGACGGCGCGTCGGGCATGTACATGGCGGCGTTCCAGATCGGCATCATGGCCGGCTCGTTCGCCGGCGGGCTGTTCTTCGAACACGGAGTTTTGGTGATGTTCGCCGCATCGGCGATCCTGATCGGTGCGGGTGCTGCCGGGATGGTCGCTGAGCGGCACCTGTTCGACACTCCAGTCACCGACGGCTCTCAGTAAAACCGCAGGTCAGCGACCCGTCTGCGGCCGCGTTATTGACGCTGTGGCAATCGCTGAATTAAAGGGCGGGCCCTCCGCTACTGCATACTGGGTTGAGACCGTGACTGGAGGGATTGAAATGTCGCGCTGGACCAAGGGTCCTCTGACCGCTGCGTTCAGCGCAGTGGCAGTGCTCGCTGTGCTGACTTTGGGGGCCGGATCGGCAGTCGCCGACCCGGAGCCGGGGCCACCCCCGCCACCGCCCGCAGTGGATGCCCCCGCGCCGCCGCCCCCGCCGGGCGACCCGGTTGCCGCACCGCCGCCGCCGAACCCGCTAGTGCCCGCGCCGCCGCCGGGCGACCCGGCCGCTACCCCGGCTGGTGCGCCGCCGGCGGCAACCCCGGCAAGCGTGCCGACCGGCCCGGTTGTCGGGCAGAACCCGGAGCCGTTCACCGGTCCGCCGCCTTTCGTGCCACCGACATTCAACCCGGTCAGCGGCTCAACCGTCGGAGTCGGCGAGCCGATCATCATCAACTTCGGCCGGCCGATCGCCGACCAGCACATGGCCGAACAGGCGATCCACGTGTCGTCGACCCCGGCGGTGTCCGGCAAGTTCTACTGGCTGACCCCCAGCCAGGTGCGCTGGCGTCCGCTCAGCTTCTGGCCCGCACACACCGCAGTGCACGTCGACGCGGCCGGCACCCAGGAGAACTTCGTCACCGGTGACTCACTGATCGCCACTGCCGACGATGCGACTCACCAACTGATCGTCTCCCGCAACGGGACGGTGGAGCAGACCTTCCCGATGTCGATGGGCATGGCTGCCGGCGGTCACCAGACGCCTAACGGCACTTACTACGTGCTCGACAAAAAGGCCAAGGTCGTGATGGATTCGTCCACCTACGGTGTGCCGGTGAATTCGACCTACGGCTACAAGGTGGACGTCCAGGACGCGGTGCAGTTCGACAACAGCGGCGATTTCGTGCACAGCGCGCCGTGGTCGGTGGCCGACCAGGGCAAGCGCGACGTCAGCCACGGCTGTATCAACATCAGCCCGACCAACGCGAAGTGGTTCTTCACCAACTTCGGTGCCGGCGACCCGATCGTCGTGAAGAACTCCACCGGTACCTACAGCAAGAACGACGGCTCCAACGACTGGCAGATGTAGCTCGACTCCGGAACTAGTTCCAGATCCGGACCCGCCGCTGCGGGTCCAGGTACAGCTCGTCTGCGTCGCCGACGCCGAACGCTTCGTAGAACACGTCGACGTTGCGGATGACGCCGTTGCAGCGGAACTCCGGCGGTGAGTGCGGATCGATGGCCAGCCGGCGGATCGCCTCGGCATCGCGAGACTTGGTGCGCCACACCTGCGCCCAGCCGAAGAACACCCGCTGCACGCCGGTCAGGTCGTCGATGACTGGGGCGCTCTCGCCTTTCAGTGACAGCTGGTAGGCGAGCAAGGCGATCGACAGCCCGCCCAGATCGCCGATGTTCTCTCCGACGGTGAACGCACCGTTGACGTGATAGGAGGCGTCCAGGCCCGCGTGGCGTGAACTCTTCGTACTGCTCGATCAATGCCTTTGTGCGAAAGCCGAATTCAGCGCGGTCATCGTCGGTCCACCAGTCGACCAGGTTGCCGTCGCCGTCGTACTTGGCGCCCTGGTCGTCGAAACCGTGGCCGATCTCGTGGCCGATCACCGCCCCGATGCCGCCGTAGTTGGCGGCGTCGTCGGCCTCGGCATCGAAGAACGGTGGCTGCAAAATCGCTGCCGGAAAGACGATTTCGTTCATGCCGGGGTTGTAATACGCGTTGACGGTCTGCGGCGTCATGAACCACTCGTCGCGGTCGACCGGCCCGCCGAGCTTGGCCAGGTCGCGGTCGTACTCCAGCGCATAGCCGCGCCGGTAGTTGCCGTACAGGTCATCGCGGGCGATGACGAGCGTGGAGTAGTCCCGCCACCTCGCGGGGTAGCCGATCTTCGGCGTGAACTTGTCGAGCTTCTGCAGTGCGCGCTGCCTGGTCTGCGGCGTCATCCACTCAAGGTCGGTGATGCTGACGCGGTAGGCCTCGCGCAGATTGGCCACCAACTCGTCCATCCGCGCCTTGGCGTCCGGCGGGAAATGCTGCTCGACGTACAGCTTTCCGACGGCATCGCCCATCAGGCTCTCGACCAGACCGACGCCGCGCTTCCACCGGTCACGCAGCTGCTCGGTGCCCGACAGCGTGCGGCCGTAGAACGCGAAGTTCTCGTCGACGATGTCGTCGCTGAGCAGCGACGCCCGCCCACTGATCACGCGCCAGCGCAGCCAGCGGCGCCAGTCCTCGATGTCCTCGTTCGTTCCACAGCGCGGCGAACGCGGTGAGCGCGTCGGGCTGGCGGACGACGACCTCTGCTGCCTGCTCGCTGGAGGCGCCCAACGCGTGCAGCCACACCGGCCAGTCGAAACCGTTTGCCTCCGAACGCAATTCGTCGAGGGTGCGCAGGTTGTAGGTCAGGTCGGCGTCGCGGCGCTTCACCACATCCCAGTGCGCGGCCGCGATCTTGGTCTCCAGCGCGACGATCCGCGCGGCGGCCGCATCCCAGTCGGCATCATGCTCGCCATAGACGAGCGCGAACATGCGCGCGATGTGCTTCGGGTACTCCGCGAGGATCGTGGCGTGCTGCGGGTCGCGGTAGTACGACTCGTCGGGCAGCCCGAGCCCTGACTGCGACAGGTGCAGCAGGTAGCGGGTCGAGTTCTTCGAGTCGGTGTCGACGTAGATGCCGGTGCCGCCGCCGATGCCGGTGCGCTGGAGCTTGCCGAGTTCGGCCGCCAGCTCGACAGGCGTCAGCGCTGCGTCGATGCCCGCGAGCTCGTCGAGCAGCGGCCGGACGCCGAGGTTCGCGATGGTCGCGGTGTCCATGAAGCTGGCAAAGAGGTCGCCGATGCGCTGCGGGTCAGTGCCATCGGCGGCGTTCGCCGCGGCAGCCTCGGTGATGATGTCGCGCACCTGCTCCTCGGCGCGGTCGGCGAGCAGCCGGAAGGCGCCGTCGGTGGCGCGGTCTGCGGGCATCTGATGGTCGGCGAGCCAGCGGCCGTTGACATGACCGAACAGGTCGTCCTGGGGGCGGGCACCAGCGTCGACATGGCTCAGGTCGATGCCCGAGCGGATAACTTCTACCGTCACGCCACCATCCTTACCATCTTGCGGGTCCGTGCACCTTGCGTCATCCGACTGCCGGGCTTCTGCGCTCCGCGCTCCGCGCTCTGCATCGTCGCCCGGCTAGGCTCACGCCCATGCCCGACGACGAGCAGACCGAGCAAGCCGCCGAGGAGCGCGCCGACGAGCCGACGCCCGACGAGCCCGAAGAGGCCGACGGTCCGGCCATCTCGGGCTATGGCATCGGCTCGGCGGTGCTGGGAGCACTGTCGGTTGCCGCGATGGTGCTGGGCTGGTTCATCTGGTCGGCTCACCGCAGCGACGTCGACGAGCGGGGCTACCAGACCCGGGCCATGCAGGCCGCCGCCGACTGGACCGGCGTGCTGATCAACATGAACACCGACAACGTCGCAGCCAGCCTGCAGCGGTTGCACGACGGGACAGTCGGCGAACTCAATGCCGATTTCGACTCTGCGATCCAGCCCTACCAACAGGTCGTGCAGCGACTGCAATCCCGCAGCCGCGGCGAGGTCGAGGCGGTGGCGTTCGAAACCATCCACCACGACCTGGACGCCCAGCCCGGTCGGCCCGCGCCTGCTGAGCAGTTGCCGGCTGCCATCGCCCGTCGCACCGACACCGTGATGGTGGTGGCTACCTCGGTGAGTGAGAATTCCGGCGGCAAGGCGCAGACCGTGCACTGGAATCTGCGGCTTGGGATCGCCGACGTCGACGGCAAGCTGATGATCTCGCGGCTGGAGTCGATTCGATGAGCAACGCCTTGCGGGTGCTGGCGTTCGACGTCGCGGCACCCCTGGCCGCGATCGCCGCGCTGCTCGCGATCGGGCATGTGCTCGTCTGGCCGCTGTGGTGGGTGTCGCTGGCTTCGGTGTTGATCCTGCTGATCGTCGAGGGCGCGGCGGTGAATGTCTGGCTGCTGCGCCGGGATTCGGTGACAGTCGGCACCGACGACGACGCCCCGGCGCTGCGTCTGGCCGTCGTCGCGCTGTGCGCGGTCGCGGTGATCGCCGCGGTGCTGACCGGCTACACGCACTGGACGCGGCCGGATCACGACCTGAAAGTCGACTCGGCGGACGTGGTTCGGATTGCGGTCGGCATGGCCGAGGCGACAGCGACGTTCTCACCGCAGGAGCCGATGGCCGCCATCGACCGGGCCGCGGCCATGATGGTGCCCGAACAGGCGAACACGTTCAGAGATCAATTCGGAAAGGCCACAAACGATCTGGCGCATCGCAATGTGACCGCGAACGCCACGACGATGGAGGCCGGCCTCGAGGCGATCGGGCCCGCCGCCGCCAGCGTGGCGGTCATCCTGCGGGCCACCCAGAACGAACCGGGCCAGCAGACCAGCAATGCGGTGCTGGCGCTACGCGTGACGCTGACCAAACAGAGCGACCACTGGCTGGTGCTCGGGGTGTCGCCGCTCAACCCCCGGTAGTCTCAGCGCAACCGGGCGTGCTCGACCATCAGGCAACGGTCCATCACCACCTGCATGCCGGCCGCCTCAGCGTCGCGGCCAACCTGCTCGTGCCACAACCCCTCCTGCAGCCACAGGGTGTTCGGGCGTTGCGGCAGGGCGAATGTCTCGGTCAGCACCGACGGCAGCTCCTTGAACCGGCGAAACACGTCGACCATGTCCGGAACCACCGGCAGGTCGGCCAACCGTGGATACACCTGCGCGCCGTCGATGTCGCTGATCGTCGGGTTGACCGGATACACCTGGAATTCGCCGGTCGACAGCAGATACGAGTAGATCTCGTGGCTCGGTCGGGCCGGGTTCTGCGATGCGCCTACCACCGCGATGGAGCGGGTTTCGGCCAGAATCCGCCGCAACGTCAGATCGTCGGGACGGCCCGTCATCAATGACCGCGAGGCGGCCGCTGCGGAGCCCGCTGGGGCGGCTGTGGCGGTGGTTGGTGCGACCGGGCCTTCGCAAAGCGGTCGGACAGCCGGCGCATCCGGATCATCAACGACGCCGACGGGCTGGTCGTGGCGTTGAGATATTCGCTCAGTTCGTCGGCGGGGACCCCGATTCGGGAGGCGAATTCGGGCAGCTTCAGGCCGGACCGTTCGATCAGCACCTGGACGTGACGGGCTACTTCATTGCGTTCGTTGGCCTCGAGGTGGGCGCGGGCCCGGTCCAGCACTTCGGCCAGCGCCTTGGAGATGCCGTACGGCCGCGAGGTGTCCAACACTTCTTCGACCTGGCGTGCGGTGCGCCCGAACGGGTCGCGTTTGATCGCGACGGCGATCTGCTTCCAGGTGGCGATGTCGCCACCTTCCAGCGCCGAACGAATCGCTGAGGTAGGCCAGAACTCGACCGGTCGGTCGCCGTTGCGGGGGCGTGCGGGCGCTCGGTGCGGCGCCGATCCATGGCGTCGATCCGATGCCAACGTCACCTCGCCTCCTCCAGCATCGCCACGGCTACGGACAGGCAGCGTTGCCTGACCTTTTCCCAGTCTGCCTTGGTATCGGACTCGGGCCAACCATCGTTCGCAAGATCCGACGGATGCGGGTCGGCGAGATCGCCGGACCAACTGGCTCGCGATCCACTGCTGCCTGGGTGTTTGACAAGCGTAATACCTGTCCATACCGGCCAGCACTACTGCGGCGGTCTCGGCTTCCATCGTGTCGACCAGCTCGGCGAAATCCGCGTAATCGCGGCTGTTGTTACGGCTCATGATCAGGTAGCCCTTGAGTCGCAGCGTCTCGGCGCCGGTCGGGATCTGCAGCCGGTCGCCGGTGGGCAACTGGACGTGGGTGGTTTCCATCGGGCTGCTGCGCTCGAACTCCGGCTCGTCGACCCGGGCTTCGGCGTCCAGGGCATCCAGTGCGACCGAGAGCCGGCCGCGCCACAACGTGACCGGGTGCACGGGCCGTACCGTCCGCGGAGCCGCGCGCTCTGCTGAACGCCGCCATTGCGGTGTGTTCGCCCGCCGACGATCTTCCGGGCGACCGAGTTTCCGTTGGTCTCCGGTCGGCGTCCCGATCACCGCCAGCTGACGAGTGGTCGAACTGGCGACGTACTCGCTGTCCTTGATCCGTGTCGTCGGCCCGCTGCTGCGGCTACATCCGGTGAAGGCCAGCGGGTCGGCCACCGTGATCGCGTCGGGCGCCAAATTCTTGAGCCGCGCTGCCGACTTGAGCACGATCCGCAGATCGGCACCGGGCACCGCCGGCGCCGAGATGTCGTCGGGGATCATCACGATGTCGCCGAGATCGACTGCAGGCAAAGGCTTTTCGAAGTCAACTGACGGAAGGATGCGCTCCAGCCAGGCGGGTATCCACCAGTTCCACTCGGCGAACATCGCCATCAGTGCGGGCACCATCACCAGCCGGACGACGGTGGCGTCCACCGCGATCGCGACCGCGCACGCCACCCCGATCTCGGCCACCAGCGGCATACCGGCGAACGCGAAGCCGATGAACACCGCGATCATGATCAGCGCGGCGCTGGTGATGGTGCGCGCGCTGGTGCTGACGCCGTAGGCGACCGCGTCGTGGGTGTTGCCCGACTGCAGGAATCGTTCCCGGATCCGGGTCAGCAGGAAGATCTCGTAGTCCATCGACAAGCCGAACGTCATCGCCAGCACCAGCGGCGGAACGGTGCTGTCGATGGAGCTGATCTGGGCGAACCCGAGTTTTTCCAGCCAGCCCCATTGGAAGACCATGACCAGGCTGCCGTAGGCCGCGGCCACCGACAACACCGTCATCAGCACGCCCTTGAACGCCAGGAACACCGACTGGATCGAGAGCAGCAACATCACGAAGGCGATCAGGGCGACGAAGACCAGCACCCACAGCTCGGTCCTGGACACCTGGTCGTCGAAGTCTTTGATCAGCGCGGTCGGCCCGCCGACCGATACCTGAGCCGACGCGCCCGCGGCGTGCGGCAGGTGGTCGCGCAGCCAGGCGATGGTCTGGCGGGCGCCGAGATCCTCGGGATCGACCGACAGCACCCCGGAGAGCAGGGCGGTGCTGTTGTTGTCGGCGAACGTCGACGGGGCCACCGAGATCATGTTGGGGGCCTGGCCGATCTCGTGCCGGATCGCGTCGAGCGTCTGGGTGTGGGTGGCCGAGGACGCGTCACCGTCGGGGAAGGTCACCAGCACCTGCACCGGTCCCAGCGCGCCCGGGCCGAGCGCCTCGGCTGCCGCTGAAACCCCGGCCCGGATTTCATGGGACGAGTTGAACTGCCGCAGCAGGCTGTTGCCCAGCACCATCGACAGCGCCGGCCCCGCCATCACGATCAGCACCGTCGAGGCCGCCGCCGCGGATGCCCACGGCCGACGCATCACCCAGCCGATCCATTGGCTCCAGAACCGCGACTGGGTGGTTTCCGGACGCCGTGACCAGTGCAGCGCCGCCGACCGCTTGGCCGCCGACCGGCCGAACGTTGCCAGCACCGCAGGCGTCATCGTCGTCGACGTCAGCATCGCCACCGCGACCGCGAGAATCGCGCCGGTGGCCATCGACGTCAATGCCGGGGTGTTGATCAGGTAGATGCCGGTCAGCGACGCGACGACGGTCATCCCGGATAGCGCCACCGCCAGACCCGAGGTCGCCATCGCCGCGTCGACCGCCTCCTGCGGCTGGCGTCCGGCCCGCAGTTCCTCGCGGAATCGCATCAGGATGAACAGCGAATAGTCCACCGCGAGCGCGATGCCGAACATCGAGACCGTCGAGGTGACGAACACCGACATCGTCGTGTAGGCCGACAGCAGGTAGACCAAGCCCATCGTGATGGCGACCGTGCAGATGCCGAGCGCCAGCGGGATCGCGGCGGCGGCGAGCGAGCCGAACACCGCGAGCAACACGATCAGGATGATCGGAAAGTTCCACTGCTCGGCCTTGGCGATGTCGTGCTTGGTGTTGGCCGCCGCGGCGGTGCTGAGCGCGCCCTGGCCGATGACGTAGAGCCGGACCCGGCCGTCGGCCATCTGGCCCGGCCGAGTGCCCTGCACGCCGATCTTGGCCCGCAGCTTCTTCGCGGCGTCGCTGGCGCTGGCGTTGTTGCTGGAGTCCAGTCGCAGCGACACCACATACGGGCGGTCCGGCTGCGGCGACGGCTGAGCGGGGTTGTTCACCACTGCCACGTCGGCCACCTGCTTGGCTACGTCCTGCAGGAAGTTGGCCGCAGAGTTCATGTCCTGGTAGCCGGCATCGGCGCGCGGCGCGGCGACCAGCGCCAACGGCGACGTGCCCTGGTCGGGGTAATGCGCCTCCAGCTCGTCGTGCACACGCAGCGACTGTGATCCGGGCACGTCGAAACCGCCGCCAGTGAGGTGACCCGACGAGGTCACCACCAAATAGACGGCGGGAATCAGCGCAAGAAACCAACCCGCGAAGACCAGCCAGCGAAACCTGCGCAGGTTGCTGCTTAAGGCGCATCATGAAGTGCTGGATTTCGATCTCCCCGCATTTGGAGCGTGACGCGTGCATCGCGCAAGCCTACCCGAGCAACCTATGTGTCAATGTTGCTCCCGGGTCGCTGAGCTGCAACAACTCCGCAACGATGTCGATTCCCGAACGGTGTGACCAGTTTCCCTACGGCTGGGTTGGCGGCGGAGCCGGATTCGATGGCAGGATGACGGTCTGGCTGTCTGGCACTCCGCCTGCAGCCGTCTGCGAGACGAATCACTCCTCGCAAGCCTCCAAGGAGCGATCTATGACTTCCCTGACTGGGAGTACCGCGACATTGCGCCGTCGACTGCTCGGCGTGCTGACCGCGACCGGTCTGGGCGGTGCCGCAGCGGTAGTGCTGCTGTCCGCGCCGACGGCGGTCAGCGCGACCGACCCCTGCGCGGCCAGCGAGATGGCGAGGACGATCAGCAATGTGGCCAGGTCCGCGGGCGACTACCTCGACGGACATCCGGCGACCAACCAGGTAATGACCTCCGCTCTGCGGCAGCCGGCGGGACCGCAGTCGGTCGACGCGCTGGAGAGCTACTTCGACGCTAACCCGAAAGCGGCCAGCGATATGCAGACCATCGCGCTGCCGCTGGCGGGCCTGTCGAGCACCTGCCAGACGCCACAAATCAGCCTTCCTCAGGTGCTCGGCTTCACGCAGTCCCCGCAGGGCGGGTTGTCGGGCGGCGCAGCGCAAGCCGTGGCCGGGCCTCAGAACGCGTTGCCGACGGGCGGTGCGCCGGTTGTACCCGGTGCGGCGGCGATGCCCGCACTGGGCGCGGTCAGGTAGGTCGTTCGTCGTCCGGCGGCGGTAGCTGATCCTGCGATTCGGCTGCGTCATCCAGGTCGTCGGGGTCGAGCTGGTCCTCGGTGCGGAACATGAAGAAGAACACCACCCAACCGACCGCGGCCAGCAGTAGCCAGCTGATCAGCCGGTAGATCAACATCGTCGAGACCGCTCCGTGCAGCGACATGCCACTGGACACCAGGCCCGGCACCAGCACCGCTTCCACCATGAGCAGGCCCCCGGGCATCAGCGGGATCGTGCCGACCGCCCGCGCGGCCGCACAGGCGACCGTCAATCCACCCAACGAGGCGTGCGCGCCTGCCGCGTAGGCGGCAAAGCCCAGGCAGGCGACGTCAGCGAAGCGGTTGACCAGCGACCAACTGAACGCGGTCGCGATGTCGCGCCGAGTCAGGCTGACCGATTCCAGCTGGTTGAGCATCTCGCGCCACTTGGCCAGGCCGGTATCGGCCGGCCTGCCGCGAATCGAGTTGAACGACGCCAGCACCCGGGACCCGATGCCGTCGATCAGTTCGGGCCGCGACGCCACCGCCTGGGCCAGCAGCAGTAGCGCCACGAAGCCGCCGAGGGTGAACACCAGCGAGAACGGGTTGTTCTTGGCTCCCAGGAAGAACGCGCCACCCAGGCCGAGCAGTGCCAGCCCGACGGCCTGCAGCACGCCCGACATCACCAGCTGCCACGACGCCACCAACGTCGACGCGCCCCACATCCGTTGCTGCCGAAGTAGAAACGTCGCCGCCAGCACCGGACCGCCAGGCAGCGTCGTGCTCAGCGCGTTGGCCGCGTAATACGCGGCCTCCGAACGCAATTCCCGCACCCGCACGCCCGCCGAGGCCAGCAGGGTCCGTTGCACCTCGGCGAAGCTGTGCATCAACAGCACGGCCGCGAGGGCCGAGGCCAGCAGCCACCACCATTTGGCGGTGTAGAGGCTACGCGCGGCCTTGGCCAACTGGTCCCAGGCCAGTCCGACCTCGACGGCCAGCACGACCGAGACCACGGCCAGAGCGACCCAGCGCAGCCACCAGTATCTGCCGCGGGCGCTCTCTTCATGAGCCCCGTCGACGTGGCTGGCCGCGGCGTCGTGCGACACGCCTTCAGGGTAACCGCGCAGGTCGCGCCTGGATCGCTGCGCGACACCGGTGTCCGCCTTCGTTTTTCCCGACGGCCGCAGGCGCGTCGACGGCTAGCTTCGATGGCCCGGCTTCTCCTCATCGCGCTCCGCGCTCTGCATCGTCGCCGGGCTACGCTTGGCGCTATGGGGGAGAAGGCCGCCGTCGACTACGCCGAGTCGGTAGAACCGATCGTTCGCAAGACCGCGGCCTGGGCCTGGCGGTTGCTGGTCATCCTCGCGGCGCTGGTCGCCTTGTTGTTGGTGGTCAAGCGACTCGAAATCATCGTCGTCCCACTGCTTCTCGCATTGATGCTGAGCGCCCTGCTGGTCCCGATCGTGGACTGGCTGGACCGTCGCGGCGCCCCGCGCGGCGGCGCCGTCGCGTTGGTGATCCTAGGTGGCTTCGCGATCCTGGGTGGCATCCTGACATTCGTCGTCAGCCAGTTCGTGGTCGGTGTGCCGGATCTGGTCAACCAGGTCGAGCGCAGCATCGACTCGGCCAAGAAGTGGCTGATCGACGGCCCACTGCACCTGAGTCGCCAGCAGATCGACCACGCCGGCAACTCAGCGATCCAGGCGCTGCAGAACAATGAGGAGAAGCTCACCAGCGGCGCGCTCGCGACCGCGGCCACCATCACCGAGATCATCACCGCAGCACTGTTGATGTTCTTCACGCTGATCTTTTTTCTCTACGGCGGCCGCAACATCTGGGAGTACGTCACCAAGATCTTCCCGACCAACGTTCGGGACCGGGTGCGCGCCGCGGGCGCCGCCGGCTACCACTCGCTGACCGGTTACATCCGGGCCACCTTTCTGGTGGCGCTGGTCGACGCGGCGGGAGTCGGCACCGGCTTGGTGATCATGAGCGTGCCACTGGCGCTGCCGCTGGCGTCGCTGGTGTTCCTCGGCGCGTTCATCCCGCTGGTCGGTGCGGTGATCAGTGGCTTCCTGGCGGTGATTGTTGCGCTGCTGGCCAAGGGATTCGTCTACGCGCTCATCACCCTGGGCGTGCTCATCGGGGTGAACCAACTCGAAGCCCACATCCTGCAGCCGTTGGTGATGGGCCGGGCGGTGTCGATCCATCCGCTGGGAGTGGTCATCGCGATCTCGACGGGCAGTGTGCTGGCCGGGATCGTCGGTGCGTTGTTGTCGGTTCCGACGGTCGCGTTCTTGAACAACGCGTTCAAGGTGCTGTTGGCCGACGATCCCGAGACCGCGGCGGAGGAAACCGAGGACGACGAGGGCTCGATCATGCAGGTCGAGCCGGACGAGCTGAAATCCAAAGGCTGACAGCCGAATTCGTGACTACATGCGCCCTTCGCGGCGTAGCAGATCGGCAGCGCTGAGCCCGCCACCGCGCCGACGCGGCGGGTTCTCGCCGCTGGCGTTCATCTTCTCGGTTGCGGTGTCGGAGTCGGAGTCCTTCTCGTCGCGCGGCGGTGTCGGGATCGCGGTGGTGGCGTCCTCCGGTTCGCCGGGCTGTTTCGCCGACGGCTGGTCCCGCGGGATCTGCATCGCCCGAGTTTGATCGGCGGACGGCTGCGCTGCGCCACGCTGGTCGCCGGCCCCGGATCCACGCAGGTCGCTCAGCCAGGACTCGATCTCCCGGTCGTCTCGCTGCTGCGGCCCGGGCGGGGTGGGCGGCCGTCCGGGGACGGGTGCCGCCGGTGCGCTCGGCTGTGCCGAAAAGCGAGTCGTCGGTGCCTCTTTCGGCGCGGCTCGACCGGCGGCCGGCATCTTGGTGGTGCCTGCGGCCGACGGAGTTTCCTGCGCCGGGGGACGGGGCGCGGGGCCGGCCGGTCGGCTGGGCCGCGGCGGAGCATCCGCACCGGGATGGCTCGGGTCGTGCGGCGGACGCGGTTTGGTGGCAGTGGCAGTGGCAGCGGCGGTACGCGCGGCGATGGCCGGGCGCTCGGACCGGGCCCGGGGGACCGGCTTCTTGCGCTCGTCGGGCAGGTGAATCTCGCCGAGCCCCAACCGGTTCTGCAGACGCCGCATCCAGGTCGGCGCCCACCAGCAGTCGTCGCCGAGCAACTTCATCACCGCTGGGACCAAGAACATCCGGACGACGGTGGCATCCAGCAAGAGCGCCGCCATCAGGCCGAACGCCAGATATTTCATCATCACCAGGTCGGAGAACACGAACGAACCGGCCACCACGGCCAGAACCAACGCGGCCGCGGTGATCAGACGACCGGTGGTCGCCGTACCGATCCGGATCGCCTCGGCGGTGGACATGCCGCGCGCTCGGGCCTCGACCATCCGGGACACCAGGAACACCTCGTAGTCGGTGGCGAGGCCGAAACCGACCGCGGTGACCAACGCGATGAGCACGATCATCAGTGGTGTCGGCGTGAAATTCAGCAGCTTGGAGAAGTGTCCGTCGACGAAGATCCAGGTCAGGATCCCCATCGTCGAGCCCAGGGTCAACGCGCTCATCAGCGCGGCCTTGATCGGCAACACCACCGATCCGAACGCCAGGAACATCAACATCATCGTCGTGCTGAGCAGAACCACCAGCATCATGGGCGCTTTGTCGATCAGGCTGTGGATGCTGTCCTGCTCGAGCGCCGGAACACCACCGACCAGCACCGTCAATCCCTTTGGCGGGGTGATCGACCGCAGTTCGGTGAGCTTCTTGGCTGCGTCGCTGGCGTTGGACAGACCGTTCTGGATCACCCGAACCGAATCATTCTTGGGTTTGGTGGTCCCATTCGGCCCCGGGATACATGGATTGCCCTCGATCTCGGGGCAGGCCCGCTCTTGCCAGGTCTTTTCGGTGAACCCGTTGATCGAGGAGGCGTCGTTCCGGACCTCGGCGATCTGCTGGTCGGTGACCTTGCCGCCGTTGTTGCTCTTGATGACCAACGTCAACTGGTTCGTCCGGTAGCCGGGGAACAGCTTGTCGAAGTTCTCCTGGGCGAGGCGGACCGAGTTGTCCGGTGGCAGATACTTCTCGCTCATGCCGCCGAACGAGAGGTTATGCAGCGGGATGACGAGCGCGATCATCCCGATGACGATCGGAATGGCGAACACCAACGGCCGCTTCATCACGACGTTGACCAGCTTGCCCCAGAACCCGGCTTCGACCTCTTCGCGGGTCTTCGTCTTCTGCAGCCTGTCCGCCAGCCAGTTCAGGTAGACGCGCGACGGTGTCCAGTTGGCCAGGAAGGGGATGCGGAACAGGGTGCGCACGCCGAGCGCATCGACGTTGCGACCGAGGATTGCCAGGCAGGCCGGCAGCAGCGTGATCGACAGCACCGCGGCCAGCGTCACCGAGATGATCACCGCGTACGTCAGCGACTTCACAAAGCCTTGCGGCAACAAGAAGAGGGCTGCGGCCGACGTGGCGATCAGGACCGCCGAGAACACCACCGTGCGTCCTGCCGTCATCACCGTGCGGCGCACCGCGGCCTCGGTGTCGTATCCCTCGGCGATCTCCTCGCGGAAACGGCTCACCACGAACAGTCCGTAGTCGATGGCGATACCGAAGCCCATCATCGTGACGACTGGCTGGGCGAAGAAATGCATGGGCCCGAACATCGTGATGAAACGCAGGATGCCCAGCGAGCCGGCGATACTCAGGCCACCGACTATGACGGGCAGGGCAGCCGCGACCACCCCGCCGAACACCAGGAAGAGCACGACCGCCACCAACGGCAGGGCCAGCACTTCCATGCGTTTCTGGTCGGTCGCGATGGTGCCGGTCAGCGCGCTGGCAATTGGCTCCAGCCCGGCGAGCTGAACCTTGCCGCCGTTGAGTTTCTGGAGGTCCGGCTCGATGTCCTTGTAGTTGGTCAAGATCGTGTCGTCGTCATCGCCCTTCAACGGGATGCTGACGAACGTGTGCTTGCCGTCCTCGCTGGCCATCCCCTTGATGACGGGGTCGGTGCTGGTGGGCGCCGCCAGCCAGCCGGCCCAACCGACAACCTGGTCGGAGTGGTCCTTCTTGAATGCGTTGAGCTCGTCGACCATCTGGTGCTGCCACGCCGGGTCGCTGAGACTCTTGGGCGCCGTGAAGGTCGCGACGATGTGGCTGGTTCTGTCGCGGCCGTAGGTGTCGTCGCCGAGGACAGACGCCTTGACCGACTGGCTGCCGTCGTCGTAGAAACCGCTCTGGGTGACGTGCTTGCCCAGGCTCATCCCGAAAAGGCCGCCGATCAGACTCAGCCCCACCGTGATCCCGATCACGATGTACCGCAAGCGGTATACAGTTCGACCCCACCAGGCGAACACGTAAGCTCCTTACTGGATCTGCAGCGACCCGCGCATTGGTTTTAAGTTGTCAGACACGCGAGGTCAGCAACGAAGATAGCGGTCGGAACGGTTGTAGCCACGCCCCCTTCTCAGGCAGCGAATCAAGGCCTATCCGCGGCAGCGGCTCCCGGAAAACACCTGTGATGTCCTCCAGGTCGACAAACTCCAAGGTATCCGACGCTAGTGCCCAACTCGCATGTTCGCGAAATCCAAGCACCTGGACGGGTACCCCGTCGCGGGCTATTTCCTCCAACGGCAAGCGGAACGCCTGACCATCGGCCGACGCCACCATCAGCGCCGCCAGTCCCTGCTGCGAACGCTGCGCGATGTGCTCGAGCATGTCGCTGTCTACATCACTGTCCTCGTCGAGCTTCGGCTTCGCGAATACCGCGAACCCAACGTTGCGCAGCGCATCGACCCACGGCCGCACGACGTCGGCGCTGCCTGCGGCGATGTTGGTGAACACCGTGGCCTCGGGTTCAGCAGAGATGTCGTCCCGATTCGCCGCCACTTCGACGGTGCGGGAGAGCAGCCAGCGGCCGAGCGCGTCGAAGCGTGGGCGCTCCAGCGCGGTGGGCCTGCGGCCCAGGATCGATCCGAGGCCCATGTCCAGGTTCGGCGCATCCCAGACCAGCAGTACGCGCTGGGCTTGGGCGCTGCGTCGGCAACCGGGCCGTCGGGCAGCGGCCACGGCGGTCGTCTGGTCGGTGAGGCTCATGACTGCCGTCTTTCCCAGAGCAGTTCGGTGACCGCGCTACCGGCGTCCTGTGCCTTGTTCTCGTACTTGGTGATCGGACGGACCACCGAGATCGGGGGTTCGGCGTCGGCATTCAGCCTGGACAGTCGCGATTCGGCATCGCCGACCTCGGCGATCTGCTCGGCGTAACCGGGGTGGTCGGTGGCGGCGTGCAGAATCCCGCCGGGACGCAGACGGTCGGCGATCAGCGCCACCGTCTCCGGTTGCAGCAGCCGGCGTTTGTGATGGCGGGCCTTGGGCCACGGGTCGGGGAAGAACACCCGGACCCCGTCCAGTGAATCGGAGCCGAGTAGTTGCTCGAGCACGTCGACGGCGTCTCCGCGGATCAACCGGATGTTGGTGACGTGCTCGCGGTCGATGGCCGACAGTAACTGGGCCAGCCCGCGCCGGTAGACCTCGACGGCGATGACGTCGACGTCCGGCTCGGATTGCGCCATTGCTAGTGTGGAAGTTCCTGTGCCACAGCCGATTTCGAGAACCAGGGGAGCGTCACGGCCGAACCAGGCCCGAGTGTCCAGCGGTTCGCCCACGGCTTCGGGGTCGCCCGGGGGTCGCGCGATGTAGCCCAGCTCCGGCCACAGTCGCTCCCAGGTCCGCTGCTGAGCGTGCGACAACTGGGATCGCCGCGAGCGGAAGCTGGTGTTTCGGCGATAGCCGGACATACGCGCGCCAGGCAGGGCCGAAGAAGGCGTCGGCGGTGAGGCCGCGTCCACCGAGGGCTGCGCGCGCATCCGTTCATCGTCACCCATGAACCCATCATGTCGCGGCCCACGGGACAGATTGATACCCAACAGTTGCCTTTAACTGGTATCCAGTGACTCGCTTCGAGGCCGTGCAGATGTCACCATTCGACCGACAAACCCGTGGTGCTACCCAGATATACGCGGTTGCTCAGCAAGAATGGGGCGGCAGCAGCACCTTCAGGCGAACGTGAGCGGATAGGGGCAGATCCGATTTTCGTCGATGAGCTGGAGCGGTTCGCGGCCGACGTTCGCGACCCGCGCTGCGGCGCGATCGCCGAGCGGCTCGCCGCCCCGCTGCGGGTGGCGGTGTCGGGACGCGCCGGCGTCGGCCGCAGCACCGTCGCGCGTGCGCTGACGCGTGCCGGAACTCTCGCCGTAACGACGACATCGGACGCTGAACTGGATGTCTACGTCATCGCCGAGGTGGTCAAGCCGGAAGACCGCGCCGCGATCGGCGCCGCCGGCCGGCCGGTACTGACGGTGTTGACCAAGGCGGACCTGATCGCCGCCACCGACGCCGGTCGCCATCCGCAGGGCCCGACCAGTGCCGCCAGAATCCACTGTGAGCAGCTGTCGGCTCGCACCGGACTGCGCATCGAACCGCTGGTAGGACGGCTCGCCGTCGCCGCGCTCGATGATGAGGTCGACGACGCGTTGTGGTCCGGTCTGCAGGCGCTGGCCGACGAGCACCCCCTCGCGGCATCGCTGCAGCGACGACTTGTCGAGACTCTCGACGTGTTCGGCATCGCGCAGGCGATCGCCGCCATCCGGTTCGGCGCCACCCGCGCTGACACCATCACCCTGCTCAAGCGACTGAGCTGCATCGACGAGGTCGTCGCCGCAATCGAATTCGCGGGCGCGCCGGTGCGCTACCAGCGCATCCTGGACGCCGTCGCCGACCTGGAAGTGCTCGCTGTCAGCAATCCGTTGATCGGCGAATTCCTGTCCTGCGATGACACAGTGGTCGCCCGGATGATGGCCGCGGTGGACGCTGTCGAGGCGGGCGGGATGACCGTCGACCGCGGGGCTACCGCCGACGCGCATCTACGTCGCGCGGCCGACTGGCGGCATAACCAATCGGGTGTGCACCGCGCCTGCAGCGCGGACATCGTCCGGGGTTCGCTGCGGATGTGGACCCAGGTCGGAGGGACGGTGTGACCGACGAGCCGGGCGACGACGTGGTTGCCGAGGTGGACGCCATGGTGGCGGCGATCGGGCCCCGACTCGGCGAGCCGAGCATCAACCGGGTGGACGCGGTGCTGGTGACCGGGCCCTGGTTGTCCGGGGTCAGCGCTGTCGTCGCCGCCCTGACCGAGCAGCTGCCCGAGCAGCGGTTCGTCGAGTCGACCGATCTGGCGGCGGGCGAAGTGCCGACCTTGGTGGTGTTCGTCGTCTCGGCCGCCGCCGCGCTGACCGAATCCGACTGCGCGCTGCTGGACGGGGCGATGCCCGAAACCGATCCAGTGATCGGGGTGCTCTCCAAGATCGACGTGCACCAGAACTGGGACGAGGTGCTGGCCGCCAACCGCGAGATGCTGGCCGCCCACGCGCCGCGCTACCGCGACGTGCCGTGGGTGGGCGTCGCCGCCGCGCCGGAGGTCGGCGAACCGCAGGTTGACGACCTGGTTGCCGCGGTCTCCGACCGGCTTGCGGATGACGGACTAGCGCGACGAAACAGGCTGCGCGCGTGGGAATCCCGGCTGCAAACCTTCGCCGACCGATACGACCGCGACGCCGACGGCGCCGGTCGGCGCGCGCGGGTGGAGGCGCTACGTGCGCAGCGCAGCGAGATTCTCCGGCAGCGCCGGCTCGCCAAGTCCGAGCGCACCATCGCGCTGCGCAGCCAGACCCAGCAGGCGAAGGTGCAGCTCTCCTACTTCGCCCGCAACCGGTGCGCCTCGGTGCGCTCTGAGCTGCAGGAGGACGCGGCGGGTTTGACCCGGGCCAAGCTGCCGGACTTCGCGTCGCACGCCCATGTGCGGCTCAACGAGCTGGTCGCCGAGGTGGACAACGGCACGACCACCCATCTGGCTGACCTCGCGCACGGCCTGGACTTGACGATCGATACGCCGAAGCCGGCTTCGCTGCCCACGATCGACCCGCCCGCTCCGCAGCTGACGTCGAGGAAGCTGGAATCCCGGCTGATGATGCTGGTCGGTGCCGGCTTCGGTCTGGGGGTGGCGCTGACGCTCAGCCGGTTGGTGGCCCACCTGGCGCCCGGGCTGACTGTCGCCGGAGCCGTCGGGTGTGCCGCCATCGGGCTCGGACTCACGGTGTGGGTGGTCGGAACGCGTGGGCTGCTCCGCGACCGGGGACTACTGGACCGGTGGTCCGGCGAGGCGACTGGGCTGGCGCAGTCCGCGGCCGAGGAACTGGTCGCAACCCGGGTGCTGTCGGCGGAGTCGGCGCTCACCGCCGCCATGGGCGCGCAGGACGAAGTGGAGAGCACGCGGGTCGCCGAGCAGATCAGCGTGATCGATTCCGAGCTGCGCGAACACTCCGTCGTCGGAGCCCGCGCCGCGGCGCTGCGTGGACGGGAGATGCCGACCCTGCTTGCCGCTCTCGAAGCGGTGCGCACCGACCTCGGCGAACCGCCGACGCCCGACGAGGCAAAACCGGAAGCGGAGTCCGACGACACGGGCACTGCGTCCGAGACCTCGGCGCCCGCGGACGCCGACGATGCGGAAATTGACGAAACCTCGCCTACAAATGCGCCAGAAGAGGCGTTCTGAATCGTTCCTGTGAGTTAACCAATACACCCTCGACTTTTTATGGGTACTCACCTCGCGATAACCTGTGTTGAGGCCGCCGCGCAAAACTAGCCGCGCAACACGTGCAAAAGCGAGTGCAGGAGATTTTGATGACTTCAGCGACCGTTCCTGGTCTGGATACCGCCCCGACTAACCACAAGGGGCTGCTGTCCTGGGTGGAGGAAGTCGCCGAGCTGACCCAGCCGGACCGGGTGGTCTTCGCTGACGGCTCCGACGAAGAGTGGCAGCGCCTCGCCGACCAACTGGTCGAGGCGGGCACCTTCACCAAGCTCAACGAGAAGAAGCACAAGAACTCCTACCTGGCGCTGTCGGACCCGTCCGACGTGGCGCGAGTCGAGTCGCGGACCTTCATCTGCTCGGAGCGTGAGGTCGACGCGGGCCCGACCAACAACTGGAAGCCGCCGGCCGAGATGCGGGCGACCATGACTGAGCTGTACCGCGGCTGCATGCGCGGGCGCACCATGTGGGTCGTGCCGTTCTGCATGGGCCCGCTCGGCGCCGACGACCCGAAGCTCGGCGTGGAGATCACCGACTCCGAATACGTGGTCGCCTCGATGAAGGTGATGACCCGGATGGGCAAGGCCGCGCTGGAAAAGCTCGGCGATGACGGCTTTTTCGTGAAGGCATTGCACTCGATCGGTGCTCCGCTGGAGCCCGGGCAAAAAGATGTGCCGTGGCCGTGCAACGACACCAAATACATCACGCACTTTCCGGAGACCCGGGAAATCTGGAGCTACGGATCCGGCTACGGCGGAAATGCGTTGCTGGGCAAGAAATGCTATTCGCTGCGGATCGCCTCGGCGATGGCCCACGACGAGGGCTGGCTCGCCGAGCACATGCTGATCCTCAAGCTGATCTCGCCGGAGAACAAGGCGTACTACTTCGCCGCCGCGTTCCCGTCGGCCTGCGGTAAGACGAACCTGGCGATGCTGCAGCCCACGATTCCGGGTTGGCGCGCCGAGACTCTCGGTGACGACATCGCCTGGATGCGATTCGGCAAGGACGGCCGGCTGTACGCAGTCAACCCCGAGTTCGGTTTCTTCGGGGTTGCACCGGGCACGAACTGGGACTCCAACCCCAACGCCATGAAGACCATCGCGGCGGGCAACACCGTCTTCACCAACGTCGCGCTGACCGATGACGGCGATGTGTGGTGGGAAGGCCTGGAAGGCGAGCCGGACCACCTGATCGACTGGAAGGGCAACGACTGGAATCTCCGCGAGACGGAGACCAAGGCTGCCCACCCGAACTCGCGGTACTGCACCCCGATGTCGCAATGCCCGATCCTGGCGCCGGAGTGGGACGACCCGCAGGGCGTGCCGATCTCCGGCATCCTGTTCGGCGCCCGCCGCAAGACCACGGTGCCGCTGGTGACCGAGGCGCGCGACTGGCAGCACGGTGTCTTCATGGGAGCCACCATGGGCAGCGAGCAGACCGCAGCCGCCGAGGGCAAGGTCGGCGACGTCCGACGCGACCCGATGGCGATGCTGCCGTTCCTCGGCTACAACGTCGGCGATTACTTCCAGCACTGGATCGACCTGGGCAAGAACTCCGACGAGTCCAAGCTGCCGAAGGTCTTCTTCGTCAACTGGTTCCGTCGCGGCGACGGCGGCAAGTTCCTGTGGCCGGGCTTCGGCGAGAACAGCCGGGTGCTGAAGTGGATCGTCGACCGCATCGAGCACAAGGCGGGCGGCCAGGAGACACCGATCGGCGTCGTTCCCACCGCGGGCGACCTCGACCTGACCAAGCTCGACGTCGAAGCAGCTGACGTGGAGCGGGCACTGGCGGTCAACGCCGACGAGTGGCGCCAGGAAGTGCCGCTGATCGAAGAGTGGTTCGAGTTCGTCGGCGACAAACTGCCCACCGGCGTCAAGGACGAGTTCGAGTCGCTCAAGCAGCGCCTCGCAGAAGCCGACTAAGCGCCGAGCGCATTCCGGGTGCCTCCGGCAGGGTAGCCACATCTGAGGTATCGGGTAGCCGAACTCTGGTTTGTTGCCCTGCTGAGCAGCGGATTTGAGTTGTGCACCGCATTCATTCGGTAGCCGGGCTATGTTGCTGGATCCATGCTTGGCGGGTAATTTAGCGGCGTGACAACCTCCGCACGCGATGTAACGGCACCGGCTGTCGGGGTGCGGACATTGGTTCGCTCACTGGCCATTGTCAGCGTCTTCATCTGTCCTGCGCTGGTGCTGCGCATCCTCGGCATCCAGCTCGATCCCGTTGTCGGGCTCCTTACCTATGGCGCCGCGGTGGTGGGGGCCAGCTTCGTGCTCGCGTGGGCCGCCGAAGCGGCCCAGGTCGACGTGTCCGGCAGCCTGGCCGTGGCGGTGTTGGCCGTGATCGCCGTGCTGCCTGAATATGCGGTGGACCTCTATTACGCGTACACCGCCGGCCACGTGCCTGAGTACACCCAATACGCGGCGGCCAACATGACTGGGTCGAATCGGCTGCTGATGGGTCTCGGCTGGCCGGTCGTCGTCCTGGTCAGCGTGCTGGTGGCCCGCCGGACCTCCGGGCGCACGATCGACGGGCTCGAGCTTGAGACGAGCAACCGGGTGGAGATCGGCTTCCTGATGATCGCAGGGGTGGCCGCCTTCGCCATCCCGGCCACCGGCCGCATCCACATCGCTTTGGGGGTGGCGCTTCTGGGCTGGTTCGGCTTCTACCTGTTCAAGCTGAGCCGCGGCGACGTCGAGGAACCTGAGCTGATCGGCACCGCCGCCGCATTGGGTGCCCTGCCGGACCGAGCACGCCGCATCGCGGTTGCCGCGATGTTCATCTTCGCTGCCGCGGTGATCGTGACATGCGCAAAACCGTTCGCCGACAACCTGATCGGCGCCGGGACCAAGCTGGGTATCGACCGCTTCCTGCTTGTGCAGTGGCTCGCCCCGCTGGCGTCGGAGGCGCCGGAGTTCATCATCGCGACCATCTTCGCCGCTCGGGGCAAGGGCGGGATCGCGATCGCGACGCTGATTTCGGCGAAAGTCAACCAGTGGACCCTGCTCATCGGGTCGCTGCCGGTGGCCTACATGCTCGGCGGGGGAAGCGCCGCAATGCATTTGGACGGCCGCCAGATCGAGGAGATCGTACTGACCGCTGCCCAGACATTGATGGGTGTGACGCTGTTGCTCGGCCTGAGGTTCCAGCGCTGGACCGCGTGGGTGCTGCTCGCGTTGTTCGTCGTGCAGTTCCCGCTCACCGCGACCGACGGGCGCCTACTGCTCAGCGGGGTGTATGCGGTGATAGCGGTCGCGGCGTTGGTGCGCTATCGGCGGGAAGTGCTGCCGACCCTGTCGGCGCCGTTCGGCGGTCGGGCCAAGCGTCACGGTGGGCACCCGCACCCTCACTCGCAGGCTGAGCCGATCAAGGCCTCTTGACAGCTGTCAAGTTTGGCGGCGGTACAGTCTGCCCATGCAGATTCGCGAGCACACCTCCGGTCAGGGGGGAGCCAACAAGCCCGCCATCATCCTTCACCCGTCCGGCACGGTGGTCAGCTTCGACGAGCTGGAAGCGCGCGCCAATCGGCTCGCGCACTACTTTCGTCAGGCCGGCCTGGTCGAAGGTGATGCCGTTGCGATCCTGATGGAGAACAACGAACACATCCACGCGGTTATGTGGGCCGCCCGCCGCAGCGGCTTGTACTACGTGCCGATCAACACTCACCTGACCGCGCCGGAGGCGGCCTACATCATCGACAACAGCGCCGCCAAGGCGATTGTCGGATCCGCCGCGTTGCGCAAGACGTGTGAGAACCTCGGCGAGCATCTGCCCGGCGGGCTGCCGGGTCTATTGTTGATCGCCGACGAGGACCTCGACGGCTGGCGGCGCTACCCGGAATGTGTTGCCAGTCAGCCGGATACGCCGATCGATGACGAAGTTGAAGGTGATCTGCTGCAGTATTCGTCCGGCACGACCGGCCGGCCCAAAGGGATCAAACGCGAGTTGCCGCACGTCTCGCCTGCCGACTCGGCGGGCATGATGTCGGCGCTCGTCGGATTCTGGATGCACCCGGACGCGGTGTATCTGAGCCCGGCGCCGCTGTATCACACCGCGCCGTCGGTGTGGTCGATGAGCGTGCAGGCCGGCGGCATCACGACGGTTGTCCTGGAGAAGTTCGAACCCGAGAGCTGTCTCGATGCCATCCAGCGGCACAAGGTGACACACGGGCAGTTCGTGCCGGTCATGTTCACCCGGATGCTGAAAACGCCTGAAGCAACGCGTAACTCGTATGATCTCTCCAGTCTGGAGCGGGTGATGCACGCGGCCGCGCCGTGTCCGGTGGAGATCAAGAAGCAGATGATCGACTGGTGGGGGCCGATCGTCGACGAGTACTACGCCTCATCAGAGGCGATCGGATCGACATTGATCAGCGCCGAGGAATGGCTCACCCACCCCGGCTCGGTGGGCAAGCCGATGGCATGCCAGATCCACATCCTCGACGAGGATGGCAACGAGTTGCCTGCGGGTCAACCCGGCGAAATCTATTTCGAGGGCGGCCTTTCCTTCGAATACCTCAACGATGCGGACAAGACCGCCAAGTCCCGCGAGACCCACGGTTGGACGACCGTCGGCGACGTCGGCTACCTCGACGAGGACGGCTACCTGTTCCTGACCGACCGTCGTCACCACATGATCATCTCCGGCGGGGTGAACATCTACCCTCAGGAAGCCGAGAACCTGCTCGTCACCCATCCGAAAGTGCTTGACGCAGCGGTGTTCGGCATCCCCGACGACGAGATGGGCCAGAGCGTCAAGGCTGCGGTGCAGACCGTCGACCCGGCTGACGCGACCGAAGAGTTCGGCGACGAGTTGCTGAGTTGGCTGCGAGAGCGGTTGGCACACTACAAGTGTCCTCGGTCGATCTCTTTCGAAGCGCAGTTACCGCGCACCGACACCGGCAAGCTGTTCAAGCACGAGTTGGTCGCGAAGTATTCGATGTGACGCTACGCATCGTCGACGTCTCGGACCCGGTGTCCGACGCCGACGCATGCGACGTTCCGTTGGTCGCAGTGGGACCGCTCGCCAGCGCGTCCGAATTCTGGCTGGAGAGAGCAACATTCACCCTCACTGAGGATGTGACCGATGACCGCCGGGCGATCACCGTCCCGTCCATCGATGCCGCCCTTGACGACCTGACCGCGCGTGCCGAGCGTTGGCCGATCGCCGCGGCGGTATGTGACGACGTCCTGCGGTCGGTCGATGCCTCCGGCCCCGCGTTCGCCGGGGTGATGACCGAATCACTGGCCTACTCCACGCTGCAGGCCGGCCCGGAGTTCGCCCGCTGGCTGGCCGAACGCGGCCCGGCCACGCTGCCCGTCACCGCCGAACCGGTGCTGGCCGACCGCGACGGCGACACGCTGCGGATCGCGTTCAACCGCCCGGACCGGCACAACGCGTTCTCCACCGATGCCCGTGCCGCGTTGCTCGAGGCATTGACTGTGGCACAACTTGATTCATCGGTCGACGAGCTCGTGCTGACCGGCAATGGCCCGTCCTTCTGCAGCGGCGGCGACCTCGCTGAGTTCGGCACGTTTCGCGACCCGTCCAACGCGCATCTGGCCCGCACCCGCTACAGCCCGGCGCTGGCGCTCGATGCGCTGACGGCGCGACTCGGAAAGGCGTGCCGCGCCGAGGTGCACGGCAGGGTGCTGGGCAGCGGGTTGGAGATGGCCTCGTTCTGTGGACGGGTCGAGGCGGGAGCGGATTCGGTGTTCGGGCTGCCGGAGTTGACCCTCGGCCTGATTCCGGGCGCCGGCGGCACCGTCAGCGTGACCCGGCGGATCGGCCGTTGGCGCACAGCATATTTGGTGTTGTCCGGCGTTACGATCGACGCCGATACCGCGTTGGCGTGGGGCTTGGCTGATGCAAAAAGTTAGCGGTCTAGACGGGTGATCTCCAACTCCCATCTTTCGCCTGGGTCGTCTTGGTAATGTCCTGGCGATGACCGGTGGGTGCGGTCGGCAGTGCTGATCGCGGCGTTGCGCGACTTGCAATGGCGACGGCGACGCTTCGTCATCGCTGTATTCGGCACAGGTGTGGTGTTCGCGATGACGCTGGTCCTCACCGGCGTCTCCAACGGATTCCGTGTCGAGGCTCAGCAGACCGTCGAATCCTTAGGCATAGACAGGTTTGTCATGACAGCGGGCGCGACCGGTCCGTTCCTCGGGTCATCCCCGTTCTCGGCCGAGCAGGTCGGCGTGGTCGCCAAGGTCGCTGGCGTTACCGATGCGGTTGGGTTGGTGTACTCGCCCACAACGGCGAAGGACGGCGGCTCGACGCGCAACGTGAACCTGTTTGGCGTCGCCGCACCGCTCGTGACGAAGGGCCAGCCACCGTCGGGCTCCGGCGAGATCGCGGTGTCGAGCACATTGGGGCGCGACGTCGGGGACGATCTGGAGATCGGTTCCAAGACGTTCCGCATCGTCGGGATTGTCGACAACTCCACTGCGTTGGTCAATCAGCCCAACGTGTTCGTCACGGTCGCGGGGGCACAGCAGGTTGCGTTCTCCAGCCAACCCTTGATCTCGTCAATCGGTCTGCGCGGGCCGCTCGCCCGGGTCCCCGACGGCTACCGGGCCGTCGGCAGGGACGGAGCGGTAGAGGACCTGCTGCGACCGTTGAAGCCCGCGTATCAGACGCTCACGATCATCGCCTTCCTGTTGTGGATCGTCGCGGCCTTGATCGTGGGCTCGATGATCTACCTGTCCGCGCTGGAGCGCACGCGTGACTTCGCGGTGTTCAAGGCGGTCGGCGTATCGACGCGTTCGGTGCTTGGCGGCATGGCTTTGCAGGCGGTCCTGGTCGCTGTGGTCGCGGCGGGGTTGGGTGCGCTGCTATCGGTCGCGCTCGCACCGCTGTTCCCGACTCGCGTGGTCATTCCGGTGTCGGCATTCTTGCTGCTGCCCGTGGTCGCGGTCGTAATCGGGCTGCTCGCGAGCGCCGCAGGGCTGCGGCGCGCGGTGACCGTCGATCCCGCGCTGGCGTTCGGAGGTCCTTGAGCCATGGCCGATCTGGGCATCGAGGATCTGACGGTCGAGTACTCCAGTGGTGGGTACGCGATCCGTCCGATCGACCATCTGAACCTCGAGGCGGCGGCGGGCTCGCTGGTGATCCTGCTCGGGCCGAGCGGCTGCGGCAAGACGACGTTGCTGTCGTGTCTGGGAGGCATCCTGAGCCCGACGTCGGGCCGGATCACGTTCGGCGACGTCGACGTCACCTCGTTGGACGGCCGCGCGCTGGCGCTGTACCGGCGGAGCACCGTCGGAATCGTATTCCAGGCGTTCAACCTGGTGCCCAGCCTCAACGCGATCGAGAATGTGATGGTGCCGATGCGCGCGGCCAAAATCTCCCGCGGCACCGCGCGCCAACGAGCCGAGGAACTGCTGACCCGCGTCGGTCTGAAAGACCGCATGAGGCACCGACCGGGTGATCTGAGCGGCGGACAGCAACAGCGCGTCGCTGTTGCGCGCGCGATCGCACTCGACCCGCCGCTGATTCTGGCGGACGAACCAACGGCGCATCTCGACTTCATCCAGGTCGAGGAAGTGCTGCGGCTGATCCGCGAGCTCGCGCGTGGCGACCGCGTGGTGGTCGTTGCCACCCACGACACCCGAATGCTCCCGCTCGCCGATCGCGTCGTGGAGCTGGTGCCGCAGTTGGCGTCTACGAACCGGGCACCCGAAACCGTGCAGCTGACGCCGGGCTCGGTGGTGTTCGAGCAGGGCACGATGGGTGATCTCATCTACCTCGTCGCCGAGGGTGAGCTCGAGATTGTGCGCGAACTGTCTAGTGGCGCTGAGGAATTGCTGAAGGTCGCCGCCCCGGGCGACTACTTCGGCGAGATCGGCACGCTGTTCGGCCTGCCGCGGTCGGCGACGGTGCGGGCGCGCACCGAGGCGATTGTGATCGGCTATACAGTGCAGGCGTTCCGCGAGCGGCTCGGCCTCGGGGGTGTGCGCGACCTGATCGAACATCGTGAGCTCACGACTCGCTGAGGAGTTGCGCCGGGCGGCTACGCCGGTACCAGGTTTAGCAGCACATCGGGGGTGATCGGGCCGATTCGTGCGAACCCTACGGCTGGGGTTAGTGAGGCGCTAGTCTTGGCGGAGTCGGGGGCTTGCGGATCACAGATCGGCGCTCTGATGGCGGCAGCGACCTCGTGCCATGCGTGTGGCACTGAACTGCGGGTGGACGCCAAGTTCTGCGGTGAGTGCGGTGCGAAAATCACCCCGGCCGCCACATCGGCTGAGTTCAAGCAGGTGACGGTGCTGTTCGCCGATGTGGTTCATTCGATGGATATGGCCGCGGCGCTGGGTGCGGAGCGATTGCGCGAGATCATGACCGAGCTGGTCAACCGTTCGGCCGCGGTGGTGCAATCCTATGGCGGCACGGTGGACAAGTTCACCGGCGACGGGATCATGGCGGTATTCGGCGCGCCGGTGGCATTGGAGGATCATGCATTGCGGGCGTGTTTGGCGGCCCTGGGAATCCAGGAGGAGGCCAAGCCGCTGGCTGCTGAGGTGCAGCGCCGCGACGGTATGGACCTGCAATTGCGCGTTGGCCTCAATTCGGGCGAGGTGATCGCCGGTGAGATCGGTTCGGGTTCTTTGGGTTACACCGCGGTGGGCGAGCAGGTCGGGATGGCCCAGCGGATGGAATCGGTCGCACCGCCCGGCGGGGTGATGCTCAGCGCGTCCTGCGCACGGCTGGTCGAGCGCGCCGCGGTGCTGGGTGAGCCGGAGATGGTGCAGATCAAAGGCGCGCGCGCACCTGTGCCGGCGCGTCGACTGCTGGGCGTGACGGCGGAGGTCGGGGGGATCGGTCGTTTTGACACCTCGTTGGTGGGGCGCCAATGGGAGATGAACACCATTACGGGGCTGTTGGATCGGTCGATGGGTGGCCACGGTTGTGTGGTGGATGTGGAGGGATCGCCGGGCATCGGCAAGAGCCGGCTGGTTCACGAGACCGTCGAGATCGCCAAGAGCCGTGGTGTTGAGGTGTTTTCGACCTTTTGTGAATCGCATGCCAGTGACATCTCGTTTCATGTGGTGGCGCGGCTGCTGATGGCCGTCGCCGGGATCAGCGATCTTGACGGTGGGGCCGCGCGGGCGCGGGTGCGCAGCCGATTTCCCGATGGCGCCGACCCGCAGGATCTTCTGCTGCTCGATGATCTGCTGGGCATCGCCGATCCCGACATCGCCCTGCCCCAAATCGACCCGGCCGCGCGGGGGCGGCGGTTGACCGCGCTGATCAACGCGGCGTTGCTGGCGCGCACCGAGCCGAAGATCTACATCCTCGAAGACGCGCACTGGATCGACGCGGTCAGCGAATCCATGCTGGCCGAGTTCGTTAGGGTGATCCCGCAAACCCCGTCGATGGCGCTGATCACCTACCGCCCGGAGTATCGGGGGGCGCTGGCGCAGGTGCCCGGCGCGCACACGGTGGCGCTGGCAGCACTGGGCGATGCCGACATCGCGGCCTTAGTCGGTGAGCTGGTGGGCCCGGACCCCTCGGTGGGCGCGGTGGCCGCGCTGATCACCGGGCGGACCGCCGGTAACCCGTTTTTCGCCGAGGAGATGGTGCGTGAGCTTGCCGAACGCGGTGTGCTTCAGGGTGAGCGCGGTAACTATGTGTGCCACACAGACATTGCCGAGGTGACCGTGCCGGCCACCGTGCAGGCGGTCATCACCGCTCGCATCGATCGCCTGGAACCGGGGGCCAAACAGACGCTGAGCGCCGCGGCGGTTATCGGATCGCGGTTCGGCCCGGATCTGCTGAGCAGCCTGGGGATCGAGCCGGCCTTCGATGAGCTGGTCAAGGCGGAGATGATTGATCAGGTTCGCTTCACCCCTTACGCGGAGTACGCATTCCGGCATCCGTTGATCCGCACGGTGGGCTACGAATCACAACTGAAATCAGAGCGTGCCAAGCTGCACCGGCGCCTGGCCGCCGCCATCGAGGCACGCGAGCCGGGGTCGGTCGAGCAGAACGCTGCGATGATCGCCGAACATCTTGAGGCCGCTGGCGATGTGGTTCTCGCGTATGCCTGGCATATGCGAGCCGGCGGGTGGTCGACGCACCGCGATATCGCCGCGGCACGGCTGAGTTGGGAGCGCGCCTGCGAGATCGCCGACGCGTTGCCCGCCGACGATCCGGCGCGCACCGCGATGCGTATCGCGCCGCGCACCCTGTTATGCGGCACCGCCTACCGAGTCCATGCCGAAGACTCCCTGCCGCGCTTTGAGGAGCTGCGTGAACTGAGCACGATCGCCGGCGACAAGGCATCGTTGGCGATGGGCATGGCCGGGCAGGTGATGGACCACTGGGTTCATGCCAGCGTGCGGGAGGCCTCGGCGCTGGCATCCGAACTCATGACCCTAGTCGAAGCAATCGCCGATCCGACCATGACGGTCGGGCTGTCGTGCATGCCGGCACTCATCAAGATCGAGACCGGCGAATACGTCGACGTGCTCCGCTGGTCACAGCGGGTCATCGAGCTAGCCGATGGCGACCCCACCAAAGGCAACCTCATCATGGGGTCTCCGCTGGCGTTCGCCTACGCCACGCGCGCGGTTAGCCGAGCGGGCACGGGCCGCCCACTGGCAGAGGTGCTGCCTGACCTCCCCGTCGCCGCCGCCATGTCCCGTGAGACGGACCCGACGACCCATGCCATGGTCATCGCCTTCACATACGCGCTAGGGATATGCGTTGGGGCGCTACTGGCCGACGACGCCGCGCTGGAGCTCATTGATGAGGCGCTGCAGATCGCCGAACGATCCGCTGACGATTTCGCGCTGGGCCACGCCCGATACGCGCTCGGCCTGGCGCTGTTGCACCGCGACTCACCAGCAGAACGCGAGCGCGGACTGACGGTGCTCACCCAACTGCGCGAGATGTGCCTGCACGAGCACTGGACCCTATCCGAGGTGCCGCTCATCGAGGCCTACATCGCCTGGGAGCAGGGCCGGCGTGGAGACCTCGACGGTGCCATCTCGGCAACGCGGGCAGCCGTCGAGGACCTGATCCATGCGGGACAGTTCGCCTGGTGCATCCCTGCCACCGGCATGTTCGTGGAGACGTTGCTGACCCGCGGCGGCGAGGCCGATCTGCAGGAAGCCCACACCGCGATCGAGCGGTTGGCGGCCGCCCGGATGGACGTGGTGGACCGTGAGATCTGGGTGCTGCGGCTCCGCGCACTGCTGGCCGGCGCCCGTGGCGACGAGGCCGGCCAGCGCGATCTCAGCCGGCAACACCGCGCCATGGCCACAAAGCTTGGCCGGCTAAGGCTTATGGCGATGGCCGATTCGTGGACTGTCCGCGCCGCGGCGGCAGGTGCAAGCCGACTATTAGCTGCTTCGGCGAATATGTCCCGTAAGCCCTTGTGGAACAAGGCTATTCAATGGTCGGCGACGCGGAGGCGTCGTCCCTGACCGTGTTCTCGGGCCCACCGAACGGAGATCCGTCATGACGAACAGAGATGCTGCCCGGCTCGGGACTCGCCCGAGTCACACGGTCGATCGCGCGAGTAACGGGGGTGCCCGGGTCACCGACACCCTCGATACGGACCCGGTTCATGCCGGCAGACGACGCCTCCGGGCCGGCCGGCCGGCCGGCCCGCTCACTCGCCGCCGCCAGCCTTCGTCGACGGCGGTGCTGCTGGTGGCGGCTTTCGGCGCCTTCCTCGCTTTCCTCGACTCCACGATCGTCAACATCGCTTTCCCGGCCATCCAGAGGTATTTCCACAACGACCTCAGCAGCCTGTCGTGGGTGCTCAACGCCTACAACATCGCCTTCGCGGCCCTCCTGGTGGCGGGGGGCAGGATCGCCGACCTGCTCGGGCGCAAGCGGATGTTCATCTACGGCGTGGTGTTGTTCACCCTCGCGTCCGCCTTGTGCGCGGTCGCCGGCAGCGTCGAGCAGTTGGTTGCGTTCCGGGTGCTGCAGGGCATCGGCGCAGCGATGTTGGTGCCGGCGTCACTCGCGCTCGTCGTCGAAAGCTTCGACGCCGGGCGCCGCGCGCACGGGGTAGGCCTGTGGGGCGCGGCGGCGGCGATCGCGTCGGGCTTGGGTCCGCCGATCGGCGGCGCTCTCGTGCAGGCGAGCTGGCGGTGGGTGTTTCTGGTGAACGTTCCGCTGGGTATTTTCGCTGTGATAGTGGCTCGGCGGGGACTGGTGGAGAGCCGCGCCTCAGGACGGCGGCGCGTGCCCGATTTGCGGGGGGCGGCGCTGCTCGCCATCGCGCTCGGGTTTCTGACGCTCGGGCTGGTCAAGGGTCATGACTGGGGCTGGGCCAGCGCGGCGACGATCGGCTCGATGATGGCCGGCTCGGTCGCGATGGTTGGATTTGTGCTGAGCTCGCGAAACCACCGGGCACCGCTGGTCGACCCGGCGTTTCTGCGCGTCCGGTCGTTCGTGGCCGGCAACATGCTGACCCTGGTCGCGAGCGCCGGCTTTTACTGCTACCTGCTGACGCATGTGTTGTTCCTGAACTTTGTGTGGGGCTACACACTGTTGCAGACGGGCTTCGCGGTCGCCCCCGCCGCGCTGGTCGCGGCCGTCGTCGCGGCGGTGCTCGGTCGCGTCGCCGACCGGCGTGGTTACCGGATGATCGTTGTCGCTGGCGCGCTGATCTGGGCCGGCAGCCTGCTCTGGTACCTCGAGCGCGTCGGGTCCACGCCCGATTTCCTGGGTGCGTGGTTGCCCGGCCAGGTGTTGCAGGGCATCGGGGTCGGCGCAACGTTGCCGCTGCTCGGCAGTGCCGCCGTCGCCGGGCTGGCCGCGGGCAGCAGCTATGCCACTGCTTCGGCGGTGGTCAGCAGTACCCGCCAGCTCGGCGCCGTGATCGGCATCGCGCTGCTGGTGGTTCTGATCGGGACGCCGGGGCGGGGCGCGTACGAAGAGGCGCTGCGGCGAGGATGGGTGCTCGCTGCGATCTGTTTTGTTGCGGTCGCGATCGCAGGGGTGTTGCTGGGCCGCACGCGCCACACCGCGGAGGTGGGTGAGCCCGAGCCGGTCCCGCAGGTTGATGCGCCGACATCGCGGTCGGCACCCGGGCTGGTGTCCCTACCCGCGGAGACCCTGGCCGCTGCCGGCGACGTCGATCCGCTCGCAGCTCTGCCGCTGTTTGCCGGGCTGGACCCAGTCGCCCTGGCGGAACTGCGGGCCGGCGCCGAGCACGTTGAGCTGGAGGCAGGCTCGTATCTGTTCCACGCCGGCGAGGCGTCCGACTCCCTATATGTGGTGCGTAACGGCCGGCTGCAGGTGCTCCAGAACGACATCGTGGTGACGGAGTTGGGCCGCGGCGAGGTCGTTGGCGAGCTCGGATTGGTCATTGACGCATCTCGTTCTGCATCGGTTCGCGCCGTGCGCGACTCCACGCTGGTGCGACTCACCAGGGCGCAATTCGACAAGATCGCCGATGCAGGCGTGCTCGGTGCACTGGTCCGGGTCCTAGCCACGCGGCTGCACCAAACGCCGCCACCCGCGGTTGCACGCCCGGCGTCGCCCGCGGTGGTCGTCGCGGTCGTCGGTGTCGACGCCGGCGCGCCCGTACCGATGGTGGCAGCTGAGCTGGTTACCGCGTTATCGATCCGGCTACGGGTGATGGACCCCGGCCGCGTCGATCGTGACGGGTTAGAACGCGCCGAGCGGGCTGCGGACAAGGTGGTGCTACACGCGGCGGTTGATGACGCGGGCTGGCGGGACTTCTGCTTGCGCGTCGCCGACCGGGTCGTGCTGGTCGCGGCTGATCCGGCACCGCCATTGGAATCGCTGCCGGCACGAGCGGCGGGTGCCGACCTGGTGCTGGCAGGGCCGCCCGGCGGCCCGGATCATCGGCGCGCGTGGGAGGAATTGATAACCCCGCGGTCCATGCATGCGGTCCGCGCCGCGCACGCGGCAGTTGACTTGCGCCCGCTGGCCGCACGCCTCGCGGGCCGCTCGGTTGCGCTGGTCCTCGGCGGCGGGGCCGCGCGGGCATTCGCCCACCTTGGGGTCCTGGAGGTGCTGGAGGAGGCCGGGGTGACGGTCGACCGGTTCGCCGGCGCCAGTATGGGGGCGCTCGTCGCGGCATTCGCAGCCACCGGGGCGGACGCAGCCGAGGCCGACGCGAACGCCTACGAATTCTTCGTCCGACACAATCTGACCAGCGACTACACGTTGCCGACCAAGGGACTTATCCGCGGGCGGCGAACGGTGGCCGGCCTCGACAGCACCTTTGGTGACCGGCTCGTCGAGGAGCTGCCGAAGCAATTCCGCTGCGTCAGCGTCGACTTGCTGGCCCGGCGGGCCGTCGTGCACCGTCGAGGCCGGCTCGCCGACGTCGTGGGCTGTTCCCTGCGGGTGCCAGGACTGTTCGCGCCGGTTGTTTACGACGGCGCGCTGCACGTCGACGGCGCCGTGCTGGACAACCTGCCCGTCGCCGCGCTGGCGGGCGAGGAGGGCCCACTCATCGCGGTGAGCATCCGCACCGGTAGCCAGGTAGATCCCGCCGCCACTTCGGAAAACGCCGGCTCCCTGCGGGTACCGAGCATCGTCGACACCCTCATGCGGACAATGATGATCGGCAGCGGGATGGCTTGTGCCGCGGAGCTGGCCCGAGCCGACCTCGCGATCCAGCCCGACGTAAGCGATGTCGGATTCCTGGAATGGCACCAGATCGACCGCGCCCGCGAAGCAGGCCGGATCGCAACCCGTGAAGTCTTGCCGCAGATCATGGCGCTGGTGCAGCGCTGAGCGCGCCGGTAGTCGACCTCTCAATGCAGATCGCACCGGAATCGGCATAGCCGCGCCACACGGCAATTTCGTGCACTTCTAGAAGTTGCTGCGCCGTCTTTGGCGCAGCGGATACGCAGCCGCCGGCTTCGCGGCCGACCTCAGATCCCGCCGCGGGACACCAACTGCGCAGCGATCACGTTGCGCTGGATCTCGTTGGTGCCCTCGCCGACGATCATCAGCGGAGCATCGCGGAAGTACCGCTCGACGTCGTATTCGGTGGAATACCCGTAGCCACCGTGGATCCGGACGGCGTTCAGCGCGATCTCCATCGCCGCCTCGGAGGCGAACAGCTTGGCCATCCCGGCCTCCATGTCGCAGCGTTCACCGCTGTCGTAGCGCTCGGCGGCGTAGCGGGTGAGCTGCCGGGCCGCGGTCAGCTTGGTCGCCATGTCAGCCAGGTAGTTGCCGACCGACTGGTGCTTCCAGATCGGCTGGCCGAAGCTCTCGCGCTGCTGGGCGTAGGCCAGTGCGTCGTCGAACGCCGCGGTCGCCACCCCCAACGCACGTGATGCGACTTGAATGCGGCCGGTCTCGAGACCTTTCATCATCTGCGAAAAGCCTTGCCCCGCTTCCCCACCCAGAATCGACGAGCGAGGCGCCCGATAGCCGTCGAACGACAGCTCGCAGCTCTCCACACCTTTGTAGCCCAGCTTGGGCAGATCCCGCGACACCGTGAGGCCTGGGCCGTGTTCGACAAGCAGTACCGAGATGCCGGTGTGCCGCGGCCGCGCGGCTGGATCGGTCTTGCACAGCAACGCGATCAGCCCGGAGCGGCGGGCGTTGGAAATCCAGGTCTTCGACCCGTTGACGACGAGCTCGTCGGAGCCATCGGACACGGCGGTGGTCGACATGTTCTGCAGATCGCTGCCCCCACCCGGCTCGGTCAGCGCCATGGTCGCGCGCATCTCGCCGGTGGCCATCGGCGGCAGGTAGCGGCGCTTCTGCTCCTCGGTGCCGAACAGCGTCAGCAGCTTGGCCACCACCGTGTGGCCGCCCATCGCGCCGGCCAAACTCATCCAGCCGCGCGCCAACTCCTGAGTGACCTGCACGTAGCACCACATCGACACCGGTGTGCCGCCGTACTCCTCGGGCACGGCCAGCCCGAAGATACCGATGCGCTTCATCTGCTCGATCCACGCTTCGGGATACTCGTTGGCATGCTCGACTTCGCGCACCGTCGGCCTGACCTCTTTATCGACGAACTCGCGCACCGTCGCGACCAGCATCGCCTCGTCGTCATCCATGAGCCCATGTTGGCATGCTTGGAAGGCGGCCCCCGATGACCGTCGGCCCGTACTTCGACCAGGTGCACAACGGCCAGGTCTTCACCGGTGCGCCGTCGATGACGCTGACCCCTGGGCTGGCCGCCGTGCACCAGAGCATCCTGGGCGATCGGCTGCGACTGCCGCTGGACGCCGAGCTGTCCGCGGCGGTCACCAAGCTGCCCGCGCCGCTGGCGCATCCAGGGCTGGTGTGCGACGTCGCCATCGGCCAGTCGACGCTGGCCACCCAGCACGTCAAAGCCAACCTGTTCTACCGCGGGCTGACGTTTTTCCGCTTTCCATCGATCGGCGACACGCTGTTCACCCGCACTGAGATCGTCGGGCTGAAGAAGAACGCGGCCAAGCCGGGTCGCGCGCCGACCGGGCTGATGGCGTTGCGAATGACGACCATTGATCAGGCCGATCGGCTCATCCTGGATTTCTACCGCTGCGCGATGCTGCCGCTGAGCCCCGGCGCCGACCCAGACGCAGCCGACCACGCCGACGACCTGTCGAAGATCGGCGCCGATCTGGTGCCGCCGCCGTCAGCCGCCGCCGAGTGGAACGGCGAGGTGTTCCGCGAGCGAGTCCCAGGCCCGCACTTCGATGCAGGCCTGACGGGTTCGGTGCTGCACAGCGGCGCCGACGTCGTCAGCAGTGCACCGGAATTGGCTCGCCTGACCCTGAATATCGCTTCGGTGCACCATGATTCACGCGTCGGTGGGCGTCGCCTGGTGTATGGCGGGCACACAATCGGACTGGCGCTGGCGCAGGCCTCGCGGCTACTGCCGAATTTGGCGACGGTGCTGGGCTGGCAGTCCTGCGACCACACCGGGCCGGTGCATGAGGGCGACACCGTCTTTAGCGAACTGCACATCGACTCCGCCGAGCCCACCGACGACGGCGGGCTGCTGGGTCTGCGGTCGCTGGTCTACGCCATCAGCGACGCGAATGATGAGCCGCGACAGGTGCTGGACTGGCGTTTCACCGCGCTGCAGTTCTAGGCCACCGCCCAGCGGTTGTCCGGTGTGAATGTCAGCGAAGCGAGCGTTGGCGCCAAGAACGAATACTTTCTGTCGGAGGCCCAAAGGGTTTCGCAATCATCGCGATTGGCGGCGCCGCTGGATGTACGCTGCGCAGCGTTGGATCTTCAGCCACGAGGATCGGGGTTCGCTGTGCGAATCGTTATCGACCTGAACCGCTGCCTAGGGTATGCGCAATGCGTGCCGTTGGCGCCCGAGGTGCTCAAACTCAATGGCGAAGAGGCCCTCACCTACGACCCCAACCCTGATGACGCGCAGCGATTGCGGGTATTGCGGGCCGCGGCCTCATGCCCGGTGCAGGCAATCATCGTGGACCGGCTCGACACCGAATAGCACGCCGACGCCGATGACCGGGAATGGTTTCAAAGACAAAGGCCGCATCGTCATCGTCGGCGCTTCGCTCGCCGGGCTTCGTGCCGCGGAAGCGCTGCGGGAAGAGGGATTTCGCGGACGGCTCACCTTCATCGGCGATGAGCCGGACGAGCCGTACGACCGACCGCCGCTGTCCAAACAGGTCCTCAAAGGGTGGGTGGCCGCCGATCATACGAAGCTTCCGCGGCTGCGCCGGGTGGATGCCGAATGGCGACTCGGAGTGGCCGCGAGCGCCCTGGACCGCGCCAACCGGCTGATACGGCTCGCTGACGGGAGCGAGGTTCCGGGTGACCGGCTGCTGATCGCGACGGGTGTGCGGTCTCGCCAATGGCCCAACCCGGCGGAAGCCGCGCTCGATGGTGTCCACACGGTACGCACGAATGCCGACGCCGCCCGGCTGCAGGCGGCGTTGGCCGCCCGGCCGCGGCGGGTGCTGATCATCGGTTCGGGGTTCATCGGCTCAGAGGTTGCCTCGGTGTGCCGCGAGCTCGACCTGCAGGTCACCGTCACCGAGCGCGGACCGGCCCCGTTGTCCGGTGCACTCGGCGGGGTGATCGGCGCGATCGCCGCCGAGATGCAGCGAGATGCCGGGGTGGATCTTCGCACCGGCGTTTCAGTGCTGGCGTTGGAGGGTGACGCGGCCGGCCACGTACGCCGCGCACGGCTATCCGACGGCAGCGCACTCGACGTCGATGTCGTGGTGACGTCATTGGGGTCGATCCGCAACGTCGAGTGGCTCGACGGCGCGGGGTTGGCGGCCGGGTTCTGGGGGGTGGGCTGTGACGCCGGGTGCCGCGCGTTCGACATCAACGGAGTCGTCACCAACAACGTCTTCGTGGCCGGCGACGTCGCGCGCGCCCCGCATGTGCTCTACGACTATCAGTTCCTGGCGATGGAGCACTGGGACAACGCCGTGCTCGGCGCGCAGGTCGCAGCGCACAACATGGTCTGCGACGAGGTCGATCGTTGGGCGCACCTGCTGATCCCGCAGTTCTGGTCCGGTCAGTTCGGTGTGAACATCAAATCGGTTGGCGTGCCGTCCTTTGGCGACGAGATCGTGTTCACCCAGGGTTCGGTGAAGCAGCGCCGGTTCGCCGCGGCCTACGGTCGGCGCGGACGCATTGTCGGCGCGGTCACGTTCAACCACGGCAAGTGGATCGAGCACTACCGGCAGGAGATCGCGCGGTCCGGACCGTTTCCGCCGTTTCCGCCAGGGTTTGATTTCCCCGAGGACATGCGGGTGATGCCCGCCGACTTCCCGGCCCGCGGCGTACCGACGGAAGCCCCGGATGTGGTGCTGACGGGACATGACCCGAGCGAACGCCATGCCGAGTTCCGGCCACGGCAGCGATAGAGGAGCGGCGCCAATGAGCCGCGGCGGTGACGATGCAGAGCGAAGCGATGAGGAGGAGCGGCGCCAATGAGCCGCGGCGGTGACGATGCAGAGCGAAGCGATGAGGAGGAGCGGCGCCAATGAGCCCGGAAGAAGCCTTCGACGCAGCGATGCGGTACGAAAATCGCGCCAATCCCTATCCGTACTTCGACGAACTGCGCAAGACGCCGGTCGTACGAGTAACTGACGGTATCTACGTCGTCACCGGATACGACGAGCTCATCGCGTTGGCCCACGACCCGCGGGTGAGTTCTGACCGTCGTTACGCTCGCTCGCCGCTCACGGGCGATCGGCACGTTGCCGACGAATCCGTGATGGAGATGATTCAGGCCTACGACCGAGACCCGAGCTTCATCGCGTCGGACCCGCCGGACCACGATCGCGCGCGCCGCCAGTGCATGCGGTTTTTCGGCCCACCGCATTCGCCGGACGTGATCCCCAGCCAAGAGCCGCTCTGTCAGCAGATCGTGAACGACTTGCTCGATAAGGCAACTGCAAACAGGCGCATCGATGTTGTTGACGAGTTCGCCTATCCGCTGCCGGTCAACGTGATCTGCCGGATCATCGGCGTGCCGATCGAGGACGAGCCGCAGTTTCACGCCTGGGTCGCCGACATCGGGGCCGGCCTCTTCGATCTCGGCCCCGACATCGCTACCGAGGAGGGCCGGATCCGCCGGGCCAAAGGTGAAGCCGCCAACATTGCATTCAAGAAATACATCATCGGACTGGTCGAGAAGGCCGCGAAAACACCTGGCCCCGGCATGATTTCACAATTGGTCCACGATGACGGACCGGATGGACGGATGTCGCCGAGTGCGATCGTGAACAACACCATGCTGCTGTTCACCGCCGGTCATGATTCGACGGTCAATCTGATTTCGCACTGCGTGCTGACCGTGCTGCGCAACCCCGGATCGATCGAATTGCTGCGCGGCCGCCCTGAATTGATTCCCGGCGCCATCGAAGAGGTGCTGCGACTGCAGTCGTCGGTGCAATTCTTCCCGACTCGGTCTGCGCTGGCGGACATCGAGATTGCCGGCACCACGATCCCCCAGGGGGCACCGATCTATCTGATCTACGCTGCGGCTAACCGAGATCCGCGGCGGTTCCCGGATCCCGACAGGTTCGACCCGCAACGCGCGGACAACGAGCATGTGGGCTGGGGACGGGGCATTCACGTCTGTTTCGGCGGCCCGCTGGCCCGGCTTGAGGTCAACACCGCGTTCGACGCGTTTGTACGCCGGGTAGACAACCCCCGACTGGTCGAGGATCCACCGCCCTACCGGATCAGCCAGGTGTTCCGCGGCCCACGACATCTGCTCGTCGACTACGACGAAATCCGGCTCTAGCGCGCTGCCGAGTGGCCCGCGCGCACAATGGGAGGCGTGATTGTGACGCCGGCCGCCGTGCTGACCGAGGCCGAGCATGTCGCCGCGGACATCGGCGGGCTTCTCGGCGTCGAGGTCGATGCGGCGACCACGCTGACGGGTCGCGCGGCGATCATGAAGCTCGCCGACCGCGGCCGCGTCTCGGCGGGTGGGGCCACCCGGTTGCTGGCCGCCGCCGACGGCTGGTGTGTGGTCGCACTGCCGCGCGACGATGACGTCGCGGCGCTGCCGGCGTTGATGGAAGTCGACGAGATCGCGGGTGACGTCTGGACCGCGCTGACCCGCTGGGCGGCAACACGTCCGGCGGACACCGTGGTCGCACGCGCCCACTTGCTCGACATCGCTGCCGCGGCGCTCGGGGAGTCCGCCGCCTCGCCACCCGTGGTACGCGCGTGCGGCGCCAATGTCGGGCCGCGGGACGCCAATGGGCTTCTGGTAGCGGACTTGTCGTCGCTGTGGGCCGGGCCGCTGTGCGCTCAACTCCTGGCTCGCGCGGGGGCTGTCGTCGTCAAGGTGGAAAGCCTGAAGCGACCGGACGGCACCCGTGCTGGCGAGCCGGCGTTCTTCGACTGGATGAATACCGGCAAGCTCTGCTACGCAGTCGATTTCGACAACGCCGCCGACTCGCTGCGCCGGCTACTAGCCGCCGCCGACATCGTCATCGAGGGATCGCGCCCTGCGGCACTGCAACGCCGCGCGCTGAGCGCTGACCAGGTGCCCGCCCGACCAGGTCGAATTTGGTTGCGCATCAACGGCTATCGCGACCAGCCGGACCGGCCGGCGTTCGGCGATGACGCCGCGGTCGCCGGCGGTCTGGTCGGCACCGCCGCCGACGGACCGGTGTTCTGCGGGGACGCTGTCGCGGATCCGCTGAGCGGACTCGAGGCGGCCCGCGCGGTGGGGGAGTCGCTGCGCAGCGGCGGCGGCGAGGTGATCGACGTGTCGATGGCTCAAGTCGCCGCACGCTACGCGGCGTTGCCGGCGGGCGACGCTACGCCGGCCGGCCCACCCGCGCGGCCACCGGCCGTCCCGTTAGCGTCGCGGCTGGGCGCGGACAATGCCGCAGTGGAGCAGCTTGTGGCTGAGAGGTATTGCGCAACATGCTGATTCAGCGGACGACGACGCTGGACGGCAGGGTCGTCGATCTTCGGTTGAGCGACCGCATCGACGAGGTCGCGGACTCGCTGCCCGCCCGGCCCGGGGAGGACGTCCTGGATGCGGCAGGCGGGACTGTGCTTCCTGGCCTGCATGACCATCACGTCCACCTGCATTCCGCCGCGGCCGCGGAGCACTCGGTCCGGGTCGGCCCGCCGCAGGTACGCGATCGTGCCGGACTGGCCGACGCGCTGTCCAACACGGACCCCGGCGACGACGGATGGATCCGCGCGGTGGGCTACCACGATTCGGTGGCCGGCCCGCTCGACCGTGAGGTGCTGGACGCCGTCCTCCCGGCAGTGCCGCTGCGTGTCCAGCATCGCAGCGGTGTGCTGTGGATCCTCAACTCGGCGGGCCTGGACCGCGTCGGTTTGACCGACCATCCGGACGGCAGGCTGCGCAGCACCGACTCCTGGTCGGATGCGCTGGCCCGCAACGAGGCCAGCCTGGCCGACCTCAGCGGCCGGCTCAGCAGCTACGGCGTCACCGGAATCACCGACGCCACACCAGATCTCGAGATCGTCGACATCGTTCGTCTCCAAGCGCTGCAGCGGCACGGCGACGTCCGCCAACACGTGCACTGCCTGGCGCCCGGTAAACGAATCCTGCACGACGACGACCTGGACCTCGATCAGTTGGCCGGCTGGATCGCGCAGCGTCACCGCGACGGCGGACCGGTTGCCGTGCACTGCGTCACTGCCGCGCAACTACTGGTGACAATCGCCGCGCTGCGCGACGCCGGTGCCCGTGCAGGCGACCGTATCGAACACGCCGCCGTCGTGCCGCCGGACTGTCTTGCCGACCTGGCCGACCTCGGGGTCACCGTCGTCACCCAGCCGAATTTCGTTGCCGAGCGCGGTGATCAGTACCTCGACGAGGTTCCCGCCGTCGAGCACGATCAACTCTGGCGGGTGGCGTCGCTGCTCGACGCGGGCGTGCCGGTGGCGCTGTCCACCGACATGCCGTTCGGCGACGGCGACCCGTGGGCGGCGATGCGCGCCGCGGTGCACCGCACTACGCCCAGCGGCGCAGTGCTGAGCCGTCACGAGTGTGTCTCGGCACGAACAGCTTTGGCGATGTTCCTGGGCTCAGCGGAACAGCCCACCAAGCCGCGCGCCGTTGCCCCCGACGAGCCTGCCGACCTGTGCGTGCTGAGCGTGCCGCCCGATACTGCGCTGGCCGAACTGGACGCAGGCATGATCGCGGCCACCATCATCAGCGGCAAAATCGCCTACCAGATGCAGTGATTCAGGTGATCTCACCGACGAGGTAGCGCTGCAGCGTGGGTGCCACCGCGGCGACCAAGGTGTTGACATCCATGGAGTGGATCGGTTCGACGCACACCCCGTACCGCATGATGCCCAGACCGACCACTTGCGAGGCACACAGCGATGCGCGAAAGGTGATCTGGTCGGCACCCAGCGCCTTCAAGAGTGGGTTGAAGACCGGGCCGATGAACAGACCTTGCGCGATGTCAACCGTTTTGGCCAGGCCCGCGGTAGCGATCGCGCTGGCGGCGAACGGCCCGCCACCGACGGTGTCCCAGGTGGTGATCAGCATGTGTAGCGTTCGTCGGCCGGCTTGGTTCACGCCTCCGCGGATGATCCGGTCGATGAACTCGGGCGTCGTGAATGGCAGACGTAGCTTGCGTGCCACAGGGTCGAGAATCCCGCGCGAGGGCTTTTCGCGGGGGGCCATGTTGTCAGGATCGCCGCTCCGCGGACGGAGTACAAGCACCAAACCCGGGCGCGTCGCCGGCCGCGAATCAGTGCGGTAGATCGCGAAACGGTGTGTTGCGGTACGGCTCAGGCTCTTTCGGCAGGCCCAGGACGCGTTCACCGATGATATTGCGCTGAATCTGGTCAGTGCCTCCACCGATGGAGGTGAAGTAGGCGTTCATCGTCCGAAATGTCACCGCGTCGCCGACCGGATTCTCCGGTCCGGCCAGCATAGCCTCAGCCCCGACGATTTCGGTTTCCACCCGCGCGGTTTCATGCAGGATCCCTGACATCGCAATCTTGCCGAGCGCCATCAACTTTGCTGCCTCGGTGCGATCGGCCGCGGCCCTCGAGCGCTGGGTGTTCCACCGATTGACGGTGACCAAAGCATCCACCCGGGCGATCTGCTGACGGATGTAGGGGTCGTCCAGTCGACCTGCGTTGCGCGCCAACTCGATCAGGAGATTGGTCTTCTCGGCTCGGGGCCGGCTGGTGCCCTTGCTGGTGCGGGCGAGATCACCCATGAACCGACGCTCATAGGCCAGTGCTGTCTGCAGCACCGACCATCCGCCGTTGAGTTCACCGATCAGGTTCTCGGCGGGTACGCGGGCGTTGTCGATGAAGATCTCGTTGAATTCCGACTCGCCGGTGATCTGGTGGATCGGCCGAATCTCGATGCCCGGCTGCCGCATCGGCAGCATGAAGAAGCTGATGCCCTGGTGTTTCGGCACGTCCCAGTTGGTTCTGGCGACCAGCATGCCGTAGTCGGCGGTGGTCGCGAACGACGTCCACACCTTCTGCCCGTTGACCACCCACTCGTCGCCGTCGCGCTCGGCGCGGGTACGCAACCCGGCCAGGTCGGAGCCGGCGCCGGGCTCGCTGTAGAGCAGGCACCACTTGCTCTGACCGCGGATCGACGGCGGAATCAGCCGCCGCTTCTGCTCGTCGGTGCCGGCGTCGTGCACGGTGCAGGCGAACAGATTCGCACGGTCATGCCCGGTGCCCGGTGCCCCGACCGCGGCGAATTCTGCTGCGACTAGGCGGGATTGGGAATCTGAGAGGCCGCGGCCAAACCATTCGGGCTCCCAACTGGGGACCGCCCATCCGGCGTCGACGACGAGTTCGGCCCATGCGGCGCGGTCGATACCGGGAGTCCAGTTGGCCCCCAACCAGTTACGTACTTCTTCGTTGCTCACGGCTCAGGCTCCGATCTGCCGAAGATAGCGTTCGCGATGCCACGACGGGCTGCCCAACAACTGGGCGCTGCTGCGAGCGCGGCGCAGATACAGGTGCGCAGGGTGCTCCCAGGTGAAGCCGATACCGCCGTGTACCTGAATATTGGTTGCCGCGGCGTGCGCGAACGCGTCCGAGCAATACGCTTGCGCCAATGCAAGATCCGCGATGCGGGAGTCTGCCTGCTCGGCGAATGATCCGGCCACGAAGCGTGCGGCTGACACCGCGGACTCGGCCTCCAACAGCATGTCGGCGCACATGTGCTTGACCGCCTGGAAGCTGCCGATCGCCCGGCCGAATTGGTAGCGGGTCTTCGCGTACTGGCTGGCCATTTCGACTGTTCGCCGTGCGCCACCGGCCTGTTCGCTGAGCAGTCCGACCGCCGAACGATCCAGCGCGGCGGTGAAGACGTCGACGCCGGCGCCCAGTCGCCCGACGAGACGCGCGGGAGTATCGGCAAATCGCAGGCGGCACTGCTTGCGCGTCGGGTCCACGGTGCTCAGCAGCGTGCGTTCCAGGCCGGCGGCGCCGGCGTCGACCGCGAACACGCCGGGTCCCGCGTCGGTGTTCGCCAACATGTACACCACGTTCGCCAACTGCCCATCGAGGACGAAATGCTTGTCGCCGTTGATGTTCCAGGCATCCCCGACGGCGCTGGCCGATGTCGCGACGATCGTGGGCAGCCGGGCTGAGCCATCTTCGGCAAAGGCAACAGTGGCGATCAGGTCGCCGGTCGCGAGCCGGGGCAGAACCGCAGCGCACTCGGCTGCGTCGCCGCTTTCAGCCAACAGGTTGGGCACCAGCACCGCCGTCGACAAGAACGGACCGACCATGAGCGCCCGCCCCATCTCCTCCATCACGATGCCGACTTCGACCGGACCGGCGCCGGCGCCACCGTATTGCTCACTGATGAGCAATCCCGTCAGGCCCATGGCCGCCAGTTCACGCCAGACTTCAGGGTCGAAGCCGGTGTCGGTCGCCATCAGTGTCCGCACCTGGGCTTCACTGGAATGGCGGGCCAGCACGTCGGCGGTCGCGGTACGCAACGCCCGGTGCTCGTCACTCTCGACGAAAGCTGGCATGGCTGCCGATCAGTTCTTCGCGGCCAGGGCGGTCCGCAGGCTCGCGCACTGGCTGGCGAAAAACGCCCGTGACACAGCGGCTTTCGGCACTACCAGGTCGAAGCCGTGAAACGCTCCGGGGACCACCTCTACTTGGCACGGCACCCCGGCCGCGGTGAGCCGCTCGGCGTAGGCGAGGTTCTCATCGTGAAACATGTCGTGCGTGCCGACGCCGATCCACGCCGGCGGCAGTCCGCTCAGATCCTGGTGGCGTGCCGGAACCGCGACATTCGGGTCGGCGTTGCCGAGATAGGCCGCCCAGCCGAAGCGGTTGCTCTTCGGGCTCCACAGCCGGTAGTTCGGGTTTTCCGGTCCTGACGCGCTGCGGTCATCGAGCATCGGGTACGCCAACAGCTGCATGGTCAGCGACACGTCGCCGCGGTCACGCGCGAGGAACGCCAGCGCCGCCGCCAGCCCGCCGCCGGCACTGGCCCCGCCGATCGCCAACCGCGCCGGGTCGACAGCGGGCAGCTTGGCCAGCCAGGTCAGCGCGGAATAGCAATCCTCCAGCGGCGCGGGGTATGGGTGCTCGGGTGCCAGCCGGTAATCCACCGCTGCGACAGTGACCCCGAGCTCACGGGCGAACCGACGGCACACGTCGTCGTCTTGCTGCGCAGTGCCGATGACATAGCCACCGCCGTGAATCCACAACAACGCGGGACCGGGCTGCTCGACGCCGGCCGGGCGGTGTAGCCGGACCCCGACGCCTGAGCCGAGGGTGAGTGCCTCGACATCAGGGCTGGGTTTGCGCTGGATCGCCGTGGAGAGCGTCCGGATCAGTCGCAGCGAGCGCCGATTGATCAGCGACTGAGGCGCGATTCGGGCGACTTTGCGGAGGTCAGGGTGGAAATCGGCGCTGGGCATCGGTCCAGTATGCCGACTGCATTTACCGCACAGTCCATTGCGGTCCGATGAACGCGATGTGTTTCCAGTTTGACCAACCTACTTCCGGGTACGCTCGCCCGATGACAGTTCGACCTGCGCCGCGCACCCCTGGGCGCACCGCGATCTCACGGGCGAAATGGTTGCTCCGGGCCCGCCCCGGCGACTACATGCTGCTGGCCAGTGACGCGATGGCGTCGTTGCCCATTGTCGGTAGGCATCTGGAACCGCTGGGCGGGGTGACCGCGATGGGCATCTGGGGTTCGCGGATGGCGCCGGCGTTCATGTCGGCGTCGGCACGATCGTGGCTGACCCCGGGCATCGGCGAACGCAAAAAGGCCGAACGCGACCAAACTCAGGCGGTGTCCGACGCCGCGTTGCGCGGCATCGTGTCCAGCAAGGACCTGGACATCGAGTGGCCGGCACCAGAGCGCACTCCGCCGTTCTGGCGCTTCAGGCAACACCGGCGGCACCTACATCGCACCTCGGTGCGCTACGGCAAGCACCCCGTACAACTGCTGGACGTGTGGCGCCGCAAAGATCTGCCGGTCCGGCCTGCGCCCGTGTTGATCTTCGTGCCCGGCGGCGCGTGGGTGCACGGCGGGCGCCAGTTGCAGGGCTACGCGTTGATGTCGCATCTGGCCGAGATGGGTTGGGTGTGCTTGTCGGTGCAGTACCGCGTGTCGCCGCACAACCGTTGGCCGTCGCACATCACCGACGTCAAGACCGCGATCGCGTGGGCACGGGCCAATGTCGACAAGTTCGGCGGCGACCGCAATTTCATTGCGGTGGCGGGTTGTTCGGCCGGTGGGCACCTGTCCGCGCTGGCCGGTCTCACCCCCAACGACCCCGAGATGCAGACCGACCTGCCCCCCGGATCGGACACGTCGGTCGACGCTGTGGTCGGTATCTACGGTCGCTACGACTGGCAGGACCAGTCGACCGACGAGCGGATTCAGTTCGTCGATTTCCTCGAGCGTGTCGTGGTCAAACGCAGAATCAGCCGCCACCCCGAGGTGTTCCGCGACGCCTCGCCGATCGCCCGGATAAACCCAGACGCCCCACCATTTTTGGTGATTCACGGCAGCGGCGACAGCGTCATCCCGGTCGAGCAGGCGCGCAACTTTGTCGAGCGGCTCAGGTCGGTGTCCCGTTCGGTGGTCAGCTATGCGGAGTTGCCCGGCGCGGGCCATGGATTCGACATGATCGACGGCGCGCGCACCGGCGCGATGTCGACCGCGATCGGGCTGTTCCTCGGCCAGATTTATCGCAACCGAATGATCGCGGCCAAAGAGGTTATTTAGCCGTCGCCCGACTGTAGGGTCCCTCCCATGAGTCCTGCGAGGGAGGCACTCAGGTGAAGCGGTTGAGCGGCTGGGACGCGGTGCTGCTGTACAGCGAGACACCGAATGTGCATATGCACACGCTCAAGATTGCCGTCATCGAGCTGGCTGAAGACCGTCGTGACTTCGACATCGAAGCGTTCCGCCGGGTCATCCACAGTCGGCTCTACAAACTGGAGCCATTCTGCTATCAGCTGGTGGACATTCCGCTCAAGATGCACCATCCGATGTGGCGGGAGAACTGCGACGTCGACCTGACGTATCACGTGCGGCCGTGGCGGCTGCCCGCGCCGGGTGGTCGGCGTGAGCTGGACGAGGCGATCGGCGAGATCGCCAGCACGCCACTGGATCGCGATCACCCGCTGTGGGAGATGTATTTCGTCGAGGGGTTGGCCGATAACCGGATCGCGGTGGTCGGCAAGGTCCACCATGCGCTCGCCGATGGAGTGGCTGCGGCGAACCTGTTGGCCCGTGGGATGGATCTGGCGCCCGGTCCGCAAACCGGCGAGGTCCGCTACGCGCCCGATCCGGCGCCGTCGACCGGAGAGCTGGTGCGGTCGGCGTTCGCTGATCACATGCGCCATATCAGCCGGATCCCGGGGACCGTCGGCTACACCGCGAAGGGCATCAACCGGGTGCGCCGCAGCTCGCGCAAGCTGTCGCCGGAGTTGACGATGCCGTTCACCCCGCCGCCGACCTTCATGAACCACATGCTCACGTCCGAACGTCGTTTCGCGACAGCAACTTTGGCGCTCAGCGATATCAAGGAAACCAGCAAGGCCCTCGGCGTCACGATCAACGACATGGTGTTGGCGTTGTCAGCGGGGGCGTTGCGCAAGCTGCGGCTGCGCTACGACGGCGACTCCGACCATCCGCTGCTGGCATCGGTCCCGGTGAGCTTCGACTTCTCGCCGGATCGGGTGTCGGGAAACCTGTTCACCGGGATGATGGTCGCGCTGCCCGCCGACCTCGATGATCCGTTGGAGCGGGTGCAGCGTGCGCACGACTACGCCGTCGACGCCAAGGAGAGCCACCAACTCCTCGGCCCGGAGTTGGTCAGCCGTTGGGCGGCGTATTTTCCGCCGGGACCGTCGGAGTCGCTGTTTCGTTGGCTGGCCGGTCGCGACGGTCAGAACAAGGTGCTCAACCTGCCGATCTCCAACGTTCCGGGTCCGCGTGAATACGGACGGGTCGGGGGAGCGTTGGTCACCGAGATCTATTCGGTAGGTCCGTTGACCACCGGCAGCGGCTTGAACATCACGGTGTGGAGTTACGTCGACCAGCTGAATGTCTCGGTGCTCGCCGACGGTGCCACGGTCGACGATCCGCATGAGGTGACTGAGGCCTTCGTCGACGAGCTCATCGAAATTCGCCGCGCTGCAGGGCTTTCCGCGAATTTGACGGTGATCGAAGAAGCGCTGGCTCAGGCCTGACCTTCGAGGATCGCCGTCAGGTCGCGGCGGGAGATCTTGCCGGTGATGCTGCGCGGCAGTTCGTTGAGTACGACGATCTCGCGAGGCACCTTGTAGTTGGCCAGGTTGTCCCGAACGTGTTGCTTGAGGTCGTCGACGGTAACCGAATCACCTTGTGCCAGAACGATGAAAGCGGCCAGCCGCTGCCCGTATTGCTCGTCGTCGACGCCCATCACGGTGGCCTCGGCGACGCCCGGGTGCAAGGCCAGCGTCTTCTCCACCTCGATCGGGTAGACGTTCTCGCCGCCGGACACGATCATCTCGTCGTCCCGCCCGACCACATACAGTCGACCGGCCTCGTCGAGGCGGCCGACATCGCCGGACGCCATGAAGCCGTCGTGGAAGTTCTTGCCCCCGCCCGAGGTGTAACCGTCGAACCGATTGGAGTTGCGTACGAAGATCTGGCCGACTTCACCGGTGGGTACCGAGCGGTGATCGGCATCCAGGATGCGAATCTCGGTGCCGACGGCGGGTTTTCCCGCGGTATCCGGCGCGGCACGGAGATCTTCCGGTGTCGCGGTGGCGATCATGCCGGCCTCGGTGGCGTTGTAGTTGTTGTAAAGGATGTCGCCGAATTCGTCCATGAATCGGATCACGACGTCGGGGCGCATCCGCGATCCCGACGCCGTGGCGAACTTCAGCGAGCGACCGCTGTAGCGGTGCCGCACGTCGTCGGGCAGGTCCATGATCCGGTCGAACATCACCGGGACCACGCACAGGCCGGTGGCCTGATGCCGGTCGATGAGGTCCAGCGTGGCTTCCGGGTCGAACTTACGTCGGGTCGCCACCGTGCACCCCAGCGACGCCGCGAAGATCAGTTGCGAGAAACCCCAGGCGTGGAACATCGGCGCCACCACCACCGTGGTCTCCTCGGTGTGCCACGGGACGCGGTCGAGGATCGCCTTGAGTTCGGTCGCACCGCCACCGGAATGCTTGGCGCCCTTGGGATTACCGGTTGTTCCCGATGTCAGCAGAATCAGCTTCCCGGTGCGGCCGGTGCGGGCAGGACGCTCACCGCGGTGGCTGGTTATCAGCGTCTCGACAGTGGTGTCGTGGTTGTCCGGGTGGTCGGTCCACGCGACGACGCGGGTCGTGTCGGATCTGTCGGCCAGCGCACGGTCCACCGATTCGGTGAACTCCTCGTCGTAGATCACCGCGTCGGCGTTCTCGCGTTCGACAACGTCGGCCAGCGCCGGGCCGGCGAACGACGTGTTGAGCAGCAGCACGTCGGCGCCGATCCGGTTGGCGGCGATCAACGCCTCGACGAAGCCGCGGTGGTTGCGGCACATGATCGCCACGACCTCCGGGGTGCCACCGGGCAGACCCTGCAACGCTGAGGCCAGTGCGTCGGCGCGCTGGTCGAGTTGTCGGAATGTCAACGTGCCGAGCTCGTCGATCAGCGCGGCACGGTTCGGGCATCGTTGCGCCGCCAACGCGAATCCCATTGTGAACGAGAGACCTTCGCGACGAACCGCGGTGGCCATGCGCAGATACTTGTCGGGCCGCAGCGGCGCGATGATGCCCGCGCGGACCATGGTGCCGAGCAGGCCGAGCGCCGCCATCTCAGCGATTAGCCGATTACCGGGAGGCGGCGTTGCTTGGCCAATGCCTTGAGAGCTTCCTGCATCACTTGACGGACGTATGCGTCGACCGCTTCGATGTCGGGATCTTCGCCGAACTGCGCCGTCACATCGATCGGGTCGAGCACCTGCATCACGATCTTGGTGGGCAGCGGAAGATTCACCGGCAGGACGGCGGACAGGCCGAAGGGGAAACCCACCGAGATCGGCAGGATCTTCACCCGCATCAGCTTGTCCAGCCGCAGCGCCTTGGCCAGTCCCATGCCGCGAGTCAGGTACAGCTGGCTTTCCTGACCGCCGATGGACACCGCAGGCACGATGGGAACCCCGGCGTTCAGCGCCGCGCGCACATATCCGGTGCGGCCGTCGAAGTCGATGGTGCTTTCTGACAGGGTCGGTCGGTAGACGTCGTAGTCACCGCCCGGGAAGACCACCACGACCCCGCCGGATCGCAGTGCCTCGTCGGCATTTTCGTGGTTGGCGCGGATGAAGCCGGTGCGACGGAAGAATTCACCGGTCGGTCCGGTGAAGATGACGTCGTGGCTCAGGGTGTAGACGGGCCGGTCGTAGCCGAACTTCTCGTAGAAACCGGTGGCGAACACTGGGATGTCCATCGCGAACAGGCCTCCGGAGTGGTTCGACACCACCAGTGCCCCGCCCGGGGGGAACGACTCCAGCCCGCGCACCTCGGCCCGGTGGTAGCCCTTGATCACTGGACGAAGCCAGCCCATCACGCGTTCGGTGAGTCCGGGATCCCACTTGGACATCTCACTGGGTTCGATATCGGTTGCGTTCAACGCATTCCCCTGGGGTTTCAGCGCGGGTTTGGCTGTGATGCTAGTCCAGCTGCGACGGCTGGATACCATCACCTATCGACAGCCTTACCGGAAAACTATCAAGGAGCGTCACAGCGCCGTGAGCACTGAAGAAGCCGCCAGCGAACCCGAAGTCCTCGTCGAACAGCGGGACCGGATCCTGATCATCACCATCAACCGGCCCAAGGCCAAGAACGCGGTCAACTCCGCGGTGGCCCACGGTTTGGCCGACGCGGTGGACAAGCTCGACGCCGACCCGGGCCTTTCGGTGGGCATCGTCACCGGGGCGGGTGGAACGTTCTGCGCGGGCATGGACCTCAAGGCGTTCGCCCGCGGCGAGGTTCCCATCGTCGAGGGCCGCGGGATGGGCTTCACCGAGCGTGGGCCGGTCAAGCCGTTGATCGCCGCGGTCGAGGGCTATGCGCTGGCCGGCGGCACCGAGTTGGCGCTGGCCACCGACCTCATCGTGGCGTCCAAGGACGCGTCGTTCGGCATCCCGGAGGTCAAGCGCGGACTGGTGGCCGGTGGTGGTGGACTGCTGCGACTGCCGGTGCGCATCCCGCCCGCGATCGCAATGGAGCTGGCGCTGACCGGGGAGGCCTTCACCGCCGAGCGCGCGCACGCGCTGGGCATGGTCAACGTGCTGGCCGAGCCGGGTGGCGCGCTGGACGCGGCGATCGAGCTGGCCGAGCGGATCACCGTCAACGGTCCGCTGGCCGTCGCCGCCACCAAGCGGATCATCGTCGAATCCCGCGGCTGGAGCCCTGACACCCAGTTCTCCGAGCAGAACAGCATCCTGATGCCGGTGTTCTCGTCCAACGACGCCAAGGAAGGCGCGATCGCGTTCGCCGAGAAGCGGCCGGCCAAGTGGACCGGCACCTGAGCTCAGGCGGCGTGCTCCTGCTGGAGTTCCTCGGCCCCGGCACTGTCCTCGGCGGTCACCGGTCCGGCCACCCCCGCCGCGGAGTCGGTAGTCGGTAGCGGTGCCAGACCCGGTTCCGGCGTGCGCAACATCGTCGCGCGCGCATCCAGTACGTGACCGATGAAGAAGTCGTACAGGAAGATTCCGGCAACGGCACCGAACAGTGGCACGAAGACCGGAATCCACCAGTAGTCGCTCGTCTGCCCGTAATTTCCGGGGAACGCCAACTTCCCCCAGCCCTCGAGGTAGGCGAACATTCGCGGGCCGAGTTCGCGGGCCGGGTTGAGCGCATATCCGGCGTTGGTCCCGTAGGAGCAGCCGATGACCCCGATGATGAAACCGATGAGCAACGGCGCCATGTTGCTGGACGGCGCCTGGTTGCGGTTGTCGATCAAGGCCGCGATCAGCACCAAAAGGATGGCGGTACCGACGAGCTGATCCACGACCGGCCCGAGGTAGCCGCCGTGAAAGTACGGTGCGGGCGAGGTCGCAAAGATGCCGTAGGTGTTCATCGAATCGGGTCGGGCGAGGTGATGAGCCGCGTCATAGCTGTTGATCGCGGACTTGTAGACGGCGTACACCGCGGCGGCCCCGCAGAAGGCTCCGGCAATCTGCGCCACCCAGTAGGGAATGACGTTGCGCCAGTCGAACTTTCGTGCGATCGCAAATGCGAGCGTGACTGCCGGATTGAAGTGCGCACCGCTGATACCGCCGGATATATAGGCGGCGAGCATCACGGCGAACGCCCAGCCGAACACGATGATCAGCCAGTTGGCCGGCCCGAACGGTACGTCCTGCCTGCCGGACCCGGACAGGCCGACGGCGTTGACCGCGCACGTGCCCAGCCCGAGCAGCAACAGGATGAAGGTTCCGAAGAACTCGGCCAGCATCGCGCCTGCTATTCCGGCGCGCAGCCTGGTGAATCTGGTGGCGGTCGAAGGTGTTTGTGCTGTGTAGGTCGTCAACGTGGAATCCCCGAACTCACTTGTAGTTGCCTTGTCTACTTCTGGCGGCCTCGGATCGGGGTAACCCATCGATGGGCAGGTAAACGGCATTGCCGGTGTGGCGTCGGCCACGGTCCTGCGCCGGGGATCGGGCGATAGTTGCATCATCTAAACTATGGCCGTGGCAGGGCATGACACTTTTGACGAGCTTTGTAACGCGTCAACACCACAGAAAGTGCGAACGTGAGTATTTCGCTACTTCTCGAGATGGCGACGTCGAACGATCCCGACCGGACCGCCGTCGTTTCGGGAGATGTCCGGCTGACAACTCAGCAGCTCAGCGATCTCGCCGACGGCGGGGCCGGCCAGATCGCGCGCTCGGAGGCATCGCACGTCGTCTACATCGGGCTCGGCGGCGCGATGCTGCCGCTGCTGATGTTCGCGTCGGCGCGGGCCGGGGTGCCCTTCACGCCGATCAACTACCGGTTGTCCGCTGACGGCATCAAGGCGTTGATCGCCCGGCTGCCCGATCCGTTGGTCGTCGCGGACGCCCGTTACCTCGGTGAGCTGGGTGGCCCGGACGGACTGGCCGGCACGGCCAAGCAGGTGATCGTCTCCGACGACTTCTTCACACAGTCGGGCGACGCCGAACCGGCCGCGGAATTCGCCGACCCGGACTCGGTCGGCATCGTGCTGTTCACCTCTGGCACCACGTCGCAGCCCAAAGCTGTTGAGCTGACCCATAACAATCTGACCAGCTATGTCACCGGCACCGTCGAATTCGGGTCTGCCGAGCCCACCGACGCGGCGTTGATCTGCGTGCCGCCGTACCACATCGCGGGAGTCAGCGCGGCGCTGTCGAACCTCTACGCCGGCCGCAAGATGGTCTACCTGCCCGTCTTCGACCCCGAGGAATGGGTGGGTCTGGTCGACGCGGAGCACGTCACCAGCGCGACGGTGGTGCCCACGATGCTGGACCGCATCGTCACGGTCCTGCAGCAGGGCGCCCACCAGCTGTCGTCATTGCGGAACCTGGCCTACGGCGGATCGAAGGTGCCGTTGCCGCTGGTCCGCACGGCTCTCGACTTGTTGCCGCACGTCGGTTTCGTCAACGCCTACGGCCTGACCGAGACGAGTTCGACCATCGCCGTGCTCACCCCGGACGACCACCGCGAGGCGCAGGGCGCCGCAGACCCGGCCGTGGTGCGGCGGCTGGGTTCGGTCGGGCAGCCGGTGCCCAGCATCGAGGTGCAGATTCGTGACGAGCGCGGCGCGGTCCTGCCCGCCGGGCAGACCGGTGAGCTGTTCGTCCGTGGCGAGCAGGTGTCCGGCCGCTACACCGGCATCGGCTCGGTGCTCGACGCCGAGGGCTGGTTTCCGACCAAGGACATTGCCACCCTCGACGAGGGCGGCTACCTGTTCATCGGCGGCCGCAGCGACGACACGATCATCCGCGGCGGGGAGAACATCGCGCCCGCGGAACTGGAAGACGTGCTGGTCGAGCACCCGCACGTGCGTGACGTCGCGGTGGTGGGAGTCGAGGATCCGCAGTGGGGGCAGGCCATCGTCGCGGTGGTGGTGCCTGCCGTCGGGACCGACCCCGATCCCGAAGAATTGCGCGAACACGTCCGCAAGAGTTTGCGGGGGTCGCGCACCCCTGACCGGGTAGTCTTTCGCGACGAGCTGCCCACCAACGCGACGGGCAAAGTGCTTCGCCGCGACATCGTCGAAGAGCTTCGCGCCGCAACGGCCGAGCAGTAATCGAACCGAGGATCGAAATCATGATCAAAAACGGAACTCGTCTGGCCAGCCAGGTGTGCGACACCCAGGTCATCGTCGTGCGGAGTGCGGACAGCCTCGACGACCTGCGCTGCGGCGGAGCGCCGATGGTGCAGTTGGACGCCGAGCGTTCTGGTGAATTGGATGCGGCGTTCGCCACCGGCACGGTGATGGGCAAGCGTTACGTCGACGAGGCAGGCGCCGAGGTGCTGGTGACCAAGGCCGGCGCCGGGACCTTGGCCGTCGGTCAAACCGTGCTGAGCCTCAAGGAAGCCAAACCACTTCCGGCCAGCGACTAGCTCTAGCTTGTGCGGGCGGCCGACAGGTCGTTGCGGCGGACGAATTCCCTTGCCTTGACCAGGAATTCGAGCTGGTCGTAGACCTTGTGCAGCGGGTCGCTGCTTCGGCTCGACCGACAGAGCACGACGGCACCTTCCAATGCCGCGATCGACATCACCGCCAACGATTCGGCATCGGATTCCGGGAAGCCGTCGGCGACGAACGCCCACGTCAGCGCGGTACGCCAGTGCGCGAAGATTCGTGCCGCCTCGGCGGCCAACGGAACTTCGTCCTCGGCTGAGCCGATCGCGGCGGCCACCACCGGACACCCCGCGGTGAAGTCGCTGTCGGCAAGAACGCGTTCCCAGAACTCGACGAACTGTCGGAGCAGTGCCTTCGCGCCCCGCCCGGCGGCCTTGTCGATGTCAGCGGTGATCGCGTCGCCGGCGTAGTGCAGCGCCTCGGCGAGGATCTGGTTGCGCCCGTCAGGGAAGTGGTAGTAGACCGAGCCGCGGGGTGCGCCGCTGCGGGTGAGCACCTCATCGATGGTCACGCCGGCGGCGCCGCGTTCGCGCATCACCTCAGCGGCGCTGATCAGCATCTTGGTTCGGGTATCGCCCCGCTTCTTGCGGGCATGCGTCGCCAACGTCATGGTCGTGCCGCGGGCCGTCAGGCTGCGGGGGTCTGGCGCAGTTGCGGCATCCGCCACTGAATGGTTCGCGCATTGAAATGCGCAGGCCGCAGCGTGTTGCGGCGCAGGCCCGACCATTCCCCGCTCAAGCGGTAGCCGGCGACGTTGAGTTCGACGATCAGCATGGTTCGCTCCTGGACTGAGGACTATGTAAGAGACCATATAAGACTCACGCCCAGCAAGCAACCGCTTGTAGGCTTCGTTGCTGGATGGAGACCGAAATGAGCGATCCGCTGACCATGGCCTGCGCTCGGTCTGCCAACCGTGAACGCGACTAATTATGTTTCGTTGCATATTCGCCGTCAGGCGATCGGAGAGGCCGCGGCGCGCAGTTGCGAGGCAATGGGTTGGCGGGGATCGATACGGATGCCACCCGCTTGCAGCGTGCTGTCCCACAGCGACCACATCCACTCGGCGAGTTGCGCGGTGAATTCCGGCAACGGCACCGGCGCAGCGTCGTTGAGCCAGCGGGTCGTGGCGGACTCCACGAAACCAACAGCTCCGAAAGCCAATGGCACGGCTGGGCGTTCGTCTAAGCCGAATGTGCGTAAGACCGCCGCGATCAGGGCCGACAGATTTGTGGCCACGGTGTTGTTGACGTCGTGTATGGCGGCGATGCCGTGTGCGTCATTGCTGAGCGAGTGGCGGGTCAGATATTCGTACAAATTCGGGTTTTCGATGCGCCACTGCAGATGGACCGACACGGTCTTGGTGATCATGTCCATCGGCCGCGCCGTCGCGTTCCACGTCGGAGTCTGCTCGGCGACGAGCATCTCATGGGCGCGCCGAGCGATGCTTCGGTGCAGGTCGGCTGCCCCGTCGAAGTACCGGTAGAGCTTCGTGCGGGTCACGCCGACGTGATCGAAAACCTGCTCAGTCGACGCCTGCGGGCCGTATTGGGCGATTGCCAGCAACGCCGCTTCGACGAACTCCGCGCGACGCTTCTCCCGCTGACCCGACCAGCGGGCGGCCCGCCCGTCAACGGGCCTGGTCAGAGTGGCATCTCCATGCTTAGTCGGCCCCATGTATTTACATGGTACGCACTGTCCCCTATATTTATAGAGGTACACGGCGTACCTCCAAGTTCCTAACGCCTCTTCGACACACGCGCCCCATCGCGTCCAGCTTGCACCCGAGACTGCGTCGGCAAACTCGGCAGACGATCCTCCGGAGAACGAGACATGACGAAGCCCCCTAGCGAACACGCGCGCAGTCTCGGCGTTGCGAAAGACGCGAGCTAGATAACTGTGTCTACGCCGACAACGGTCGTTGTGATCGACGACCACCCCGTAGTGCACGTGGGTGTTCAGCGGTGGGTGACGGAAACGCACGGTCACACCGGCGAAGTCGTCTCCTATCATGCGGCGGCGGATTTCCTCCGCGAGCACCGTCGCCGCTCCGCCAAGCCGGTAGCGGTCATTTACGACCCCGAACGCGGCGAGCAACCTCCTGACCACGAGGGACTGCGGCAACTGTGTGAACTGAAGTACCCGGTCATCGCCTATTCGCGCATCACCTCCACTGAAATCATCCTGAGCTATCTGGATGTCGGGGCTGCCAGCTACATCGCGAAATCCGAACCGCCACAACACCTTATGGATGCCATCGTGGCCGTCCAAAGTGGTTCTGAGTACCACGGGCCATCTGCGTTAGCGGCCCTGCACGCAGCGCGCCAGCATGGTCGGCCGGACCTCACGACGCAGGAGAGGCGCGTGTTGACCGCCTGGCTGCGTACCGAGAACAAGGAGTCGGTCGGTCGGGACCTCCATATCGCGTCCAGCACGGTGAGGACGCATCTGCAGCGCATCCGTCGCCGATACTGCGAAATCGACCGCCCCGCCCCCTCGAAGGCGGCACTGTTCGCCCGAGCGCTGCAAGACGGACTGCTCGGAGTCCACGACATCTGACGCTGCCGGTGGGCAAGTGTCGCCAAGCTCAATTCCCAGGGCGCCAAAGCGCGTTAGGCTTCGATCGACGCGATCGAAAGGCATCAGCCATGGGCCATTACATCAGCAATGTACGTGACCTGGAGTTCAATCTCTTCGAGGCGCTGAACCTCGAACAGGTGCTGGCCGACAACGCATTCGGCGACCTGGATGGCGAATCGGTGCAGCAGATGCTGTCCGAGGCCGCCCGGTTGGCCGAAGGGCCGGTCGCCGAGTCCTTCGCCGACAGCGACCGCCACCCGCCGACATTCGATCCCGACACCCATGTCGTGACCCTGCCGGAGCCGTTCAAAAAATCGCTGCACGCGTGGCGGGAGGGCGAGTGGTTCCGGGTCGGCCTCGCCGAAGACGTCGGCGGTGTGCCCGCGCCGTCGATGGTGCAGTGGGCCATCAACGAGTTGGTGCTCGGCGCCAACCCTGCGGTGTTCATGTATATGGCCGGACCGTTTATGGCGAACATCCTCTACAGCATCGGCAATGAGCAGCAACAGCATTGGGCTTCGCTGGCGATCGACCGCAACTGGGGCGCCACCATGGTGCTCACCGAACCCGACGCAGGTTCGGATGTCGGTGCCGGCCGAACCAAAGCGATCGATCAAGGTGACGGCACGTGGCATATCGACGGCGTCAAGCGATTCATCACCAGCGGTGACAGCGACGACGTCTTCGAGAACGTCATGCATTTGGTGCTGGCCCGGCCCGAGGGCGCTGGGCCGGGAACCAAGGGGCTGAGCCTGTTCCTGGTACCTAAGTTCCTGCTCGACCCTCAGACCGGTGAGCCGGGAGAGCGCAACGGCGCGTTCGTCACCGGCGTCGAACACAAGATGGGGCTGAAGGTCTCGGCCACCTGCGAGTTGACGTTCGGCCAGCACGGCGTCCCAGCGATCGGGTGGCTGGTCGGCGACAAGCACAACGGCATCGCGCAGATGTTCAGGATCATCGAGTATGCCCGAATGATGGTGGGCACCAAAGCTATCGGGACACTGTCGACGGGCTACCTGAATGCGCTGGATTACGCGAAGACTCGCGTCCAGGGCGCCGACCTCACCCAGATGACCGACAAGAATGCACCACGGGTCAGCATCATTCACCATCCCGATGTGCGCCGCGCTCTGCTGACGCAGAAGGCCTACGCCGAAGGTCTCCGCGCGCTGTACCTCTACACAGCGGCCCACCAGGACCCGTCGGCCGCCGCGATCGTCTCTGGCGCCGACGCCGAAATGGCGGACAAGGTCAACGATTTTCTGCTGCCGATCGTCAAAGGGGTGGGCTCCGAACGGGCCTATCAATGTTTGACCGAGTCGTTGCAGACGCTGGGTGGGTCCGGCTTCCTGCAGGACTATCCCATGGAGCAATACATTCGCGACGCCAAGATCGACAGCCTCTACGAAGGCACCACCGCGATTCAGGCGCAGGATTTTTTCTTCCGCAAGATCGTCCGCGACCACGGCGCCGCATTGGGTCACCTCATCACCCAGCTCGAGACCTTCATCGACAGCGCCGATGCCCGTCCCGAACTCGCCGATGCCCGTGCGCATCTGGCCACTGCGCTCGACGACATACAAGCCTGGGTCAACACCATGACCGGGTATCTGATGGCTTCGCAAGAGGACGCCCGCGAGCTGTACCGGGTGGGTCTGGAGTCGGTGGCATTCCTGCTCGCGGTCGGTGACCTGCTGATCGGGTGGCTGCTGCTTCGGCAGGCAGAGATCGCGCTGGTGGCGCTCGACGGTGATCCGGGGCAGGCGGACGCCGCGTTCTACGCCGGGAAGGTCACTACGGCAAAGTTTTTCGTCAAAAACATATTGCCGCGGCTTACCGCCGACCGCGAGATCGCTGCGAATGTCGATCTCGCGGTCATGCAGTTACGCGAAGAGGCGTTCTGAGCACTACGCGTCGATGGTGTAGCCCATCGGCATCAGCACGCTCTTCTGCTGGGTGAAGTGCTCGACGCCCTCCGGGCCGTTTTCGCGGCCGATACCGGAGTTCTTGTAGCCGCCGAATGGGCAGCAAGGGTCGAACGCGTACCAGTTGATCGCGTAGGTGCCGGTGCGGATCTGCTCGGAGACCTTGATGCCGCGCGGTATGTCTGTGGTCCACACGCTGCCGGCCAGGCCGTACACCGAATCGTTGGCGATCTTGATCGCGTCCTCTTGGGTGTCATAAGGAATGATGCTCAGCACCGGCCCGAAGATTTCCTCCTGGGCAATCGTCATGCTGTTGTCCACGTCGGCGAAGACTGTCGGCTGTACGAAGAACCCATTGTCCAGTCCTTCGGGTCGGCCACCGCCGCACACCAGCCGTGCGCCCTCTTCGACGCCCTTGGCGATGTAGCTCTCCACCCGGGCACGCTGCTTCTCAGAGATCAGCGACCCGATCTGGGCACCGGCATCCGTCGGTTCCCCGACGGGCAGCGCCTGGACGAAAGTGCTTACTGCGTCGACGATTTCGTCGTAGCGCGAACGGGGCGCCAGGATGCGGGTCTGGGCGACACACGCCTGACCGGTGTTCATGATCCCGGAGAACACCAGCATCGGGACCGAGGCGGCGATGTCGACATCGTCGAGCAGGATGGCCGCCGACTTTCCGCCGAGTTCCAAGGTGCACGGTTTGAGCATGTCCGCGGCGCGCTTGCCAATCTCCTTGCCGACCGCCGAGCTGCCGGTGAAGGAGAAGATGTCGACGTCGGGGTTAGACGTCAGCGCCTGCCCGGTGTCGATGCCGCCGGGGATGATCGACAGCACGCCATCCGGCAGGCCGGCCTCGGCGAACGCCTCCGCCAAGGCGTTGGCGCTCAAGGGGGTTTCAGCCGCGGGCTTGAGTACGACGGTGCAGCCGGCCAGCAGCGCCGGGCCCAGCTTGTTGATCGCCAGGAACAGCGGCACGTTCCATGCCACGATCGCGCCGACCACTCCGAGCGGCTCGCGGTGGACGATGGTCTGCCCGTAGCCGCCGTTGCGAACTTCCTGCCACTTGATCTGGTCGACGGCGGGGCCGGCGAAGAAGTTCAGCGCCCCGATGCCACTCATCCACTGCATGGTCTCGACGCTCATCGGTGGCTGGCCGGTCTCCAGACCGAGCAATTTGATGAACGCGTCCTTGCGCTCTTCCATCAGCTTGAGCGCGTTGCCGATCACGGCTGCCCGCTCTTTCGGCGGCGTCGACGGCCAGGGGCCGTGGTCGAACGCCTCGCGAGCGGCAGCGACGGCGGCATCGACATCGGCGGGTGCCGCCAGTGGCGTCTTGCCGACGTATTCGCCGGTGGCCGGGCAGTGCACCTCGATGACTTCAGTTGTCGACGGCTCGGTCCACTTGCCGCCGATGAAAAGCTTGTCGTACTCCGTTGTGGTTGTGACGTCGGTCATGGCCGCCACCCTACCCAAGCCGCGCCGAAACGAGAACACGTTTCAGTCACGAGCTGTTGCCGACCTACTAAGGCTGCAGCACCAGCACCAAATTGCTCACCAAGAACTCGCGTAGCACCGGCACATCGGTCAGCCACCACGCCCATCGTGGGTGGTAGCGGGGAAACGCGGCGATCAAGGCGCCGGTGCTGACCGCCCAATCCAGTCCTCCGGCGGCTGACACCGCAAACAACGACGAGCCGTAGTCGTTTTTCGCCCGGTGGCCGTGCTTGCGGGCATAACGGTCGGCAGCCCGGGCTCCGCCGAGGTAGTGGGTCAGACCCATTTCGTGGCCGCCGAACGGGCCCAACCACACGGTGTAGGACAACACCACCAGACCGCCGGGCCGGGTCACCCGCAACATTTCGGCGCCCAACTGCCAGGGCCGCGAGACGTGCTCGGCGACGTTGGAGGACAGGCAGATGTCGACGCTGTCGTCGGCGAACGGCAGCGCCATTCCCGAGGCGCGGACGAACGTGCCCGCTGTTTCGGCGAGACCGGTTCCGGCGCTGTGCATCTCGGCCGGATCCGGCTCCACGCCGATGTAGTGAAGCCCGGCCTCGGCGAACGCCGTCGCGAAGTATCCCGGTCCGCCGCCGATGTCGAGCACCGACTGGCCTGTCGCTGGGGCGCCGTGGATGCCCTGCCACAGATCGCCGACCATTGCGACGGTGTCGGTTGCCAACACGCCGTAGAAGCGGGCGGGATCGGACTGTTCGTAGCGGAACTCCGACAGCAGTCGCAGCGAACGGGACAGCGTTGCCTGATGTGCGAACACCCCTGTTACGGCCACCGGCCAACCCTAAGGCGGGGCCATCGTTAGGCTGTCACGATGTCTGGTCTGCGCTCAGTGCTGCTGCTGTGCTGGCGCGACACCGGCCACCCCCAAGGCGGTGGCAGCGAGACCTACCTGCAGCGCATCGGCACCCAGTTGGCCGCATCGGGAGTCGCGGTCACGCTACGCACCGCGCGCTACCCCGGCGCGGCCCGCCGCGAGGTCGTCGATGGTGTGCAGATCGTCCGCTCGGGCGGGCGCTATTCGGTCTACGTCTGGGCGATGCTGGCAATGGCGGCCGCACGACTGGGTGTCGGTCCGTTGCGATCCGCTCGGCCGGACGTGGTGATCGACACCCAGAACGGCATACCGTTTCTGGCCCGGCTGATCTATGGCAGGCGAGCCGTGGTGCTGGTGCACCACTGCCATCGCGAGCAGTGGCCGGTGGCCGGCCGGGTGTTGAGCCGGGTCGGCTGGTTCGTCGAGTCGTGGTTGTCGCCGACACTGCATCGCGGAAACCAGTACGTGACGGTGTCACTGCCGTCAGCCCGCGACCTGGTCGGCCTCGGTGTCGACAACAGTCGAATCGCCGTGGTGCGCAACGGTCTCGACGAGGTGTCGTCGCCGTCGCTGGCTGGTCCGCGGGCAGCGGCACCGCGGGTGCTGGTGTTGTCCCGACTGGTGCCGCACAAGCACATCGAAGACGCGTTGGCCGCGGTGGCCCAACTACGCCCGACGATTCCCGACCTGCATCTCGACGTCGTCGGCGGCGGATGGTGGTCCGAGCGTTTGGTCGACCATGCGCAGCGGCTGGGCATCAGCGGCGCGGTGACTTTTCACGGTCACGTCGACGACGCCACCAAACACCATGTCATCCAACAGTCTTGGGTGCATGTGCTGCCGTCACGCAAAGAAGGCTGGGGCTTGGCCGTCATCGAGACTGCCCAGCACGCAGTGCCGACCATCGGTTACCGGTCATCCGGCGGGTTGGCCGACTCGATCATCGACGGCGTCACCGGACTGCTCGCTGACAGCCGCGACGACTTGGTCGATCGGCTTCAGCAGCTACTCGCCGATCCGGTACTCCGCGATCAGCTCGGCGCCAAGGCGCAAGCGCGCAGCGCCGAATTCTCTTGGCGGCAAAGCTCGGACGCGATGCGTACGGTTCTGGAGTCGGTGATGGCCGGCGACCGTGTCAGCGGCGTCGTGTAGCGCTCAACCGAAGGTGAGCTGCTGCAGCACCCGCAGGAAGACACTTCGGTCGCCGGCTGACAACTGCCCGAGCCAGCGCTCCTCGCCGCGCTGAATGTCCGCCTGTACCGCATTCTTGATCGCGCGACCCGCTTCGGTGATTTCCAGCAGGCGCGCGCGACGGTCGTCGGGGTCGGGAATCCGCTCGATGTAGCGGTGAGTCTGCAACTCATCGAGTGTGGGAATGATGCGTGTCTTGTCGGCCCCGATGGCTTCGGCGAGGGCCGCCTGGGTGCGAATCGCGGAATAGTCCAGAGCGCTGAGCACGATATAGGCCCACATGGACAGTCCATGCGAGTCGAGCACCGGCTGCTCGGCAGCGACGGTCTCCCGGCCCAACTGGGCGAGCATTGCAGCGAGATCGGGTCGCCGCGGCTTGCGTGCCATCCCGCGATAGTAGTGCTTGACTTATCGTAAGCGTACACACATGATATGCGCATGAATACTATTGTTGATCTCCGGTCAGTAGACCGGGCTGCTGTGCTCGCTTCCGTCGATGTGGTCTCGGCCGTCACGACCGCCGATTTGTCGAGGCCGACGCCGTGTGTCGGCTGGGATCTCGGCGACCTGCTCGCTCACATGACGGTGCAGCACCGCGGTTTCGCCGCCGCCGCACGTGGCGACGGGGCAGACCTCTCGCTGTGGGAACCCGCGACCGTCGCCGACGCGGTCGCGTCCGATCCCGCGGGTAGCTATTCCGCGGCCGCTGCCGCCGTGATCGAGGCGTTTGCCGATGCGGACGTGCAGGATGGGATGTTCGCGCTGCCCGAGTTGGCGCCGCAGGCGAGCTTCCCGGCTGCGATGGCAATCGGCTTCCACCTGGTGGATTACGTCGTCCACGCCTGGGATGTCGCACGCGCGTTGGGTCAGCCACTCGAGCTGCCTGCCGACGTGGTGGCCGCGGCGTTGCCGATTGCTTTCGCCGTGCCCGACGGCGACTTCCGCGCCATCGAGAACGCGGTCTTCGGACCGGCTGTTCAGTCAACCGATTCGGTCGACGACCTCGATCGGATCCTGGCCCACCTCGGCCGCTCGCCCGAGTGGACGCCGCGCTGACGCCAACCCGTCGCGACCATGCCCGCTGCTCCCGCGAAAAGCATTGCCAACCAGGCCAAGTGCGCGATAACAGCGGTCCACCGTCGATCGGTCGACACTGCGGTCGACCCGCCGCCGACGTGATACAGCGCGAGGTCGTGGCCGCGGTAGGCCACCGGAAGAAGCGTCAACGTCCTGGCGGCCAAGCCCACGTCGCCGGGCGTGCCCAGCTCGACGACCAGCCAGCCGACGCCGGCATCGCGAAGCTGCTGCGGCTCAACGCCTTCCAGTAGCAGTCGCTGTACCTCGCGGGCATGGCTGCCCTCGCCGAAAACGGTCGTTCCGGAGATCGTCAGGTCGCCGGTGCCCAGCACGTCGGCGCGCAGCCAGCGCGGCAGCGGATCCAGCACCGGTGCCTGCCCGGACCAGACGAAGCGCCGCATGGTGTCGGCCGGCAACACCGCAACATCGGCGGGGTCGTGATTGACCATCGCCGCAACGGTCGTCCAGTCGGCCGGATAACGCACCGACTCGACCTTTCCCGCTGCGCCCCAAGCCAAGTCGGGAAGCGACAACACCAACGCAGCGCAGCACAGCAGAACTGCCGATGCGGGTCGCAACCAGCGCCTCAACGTCAGCACCGCGCCGGCGCCGGCCAGGGCGTAGCCGGGCATCGCCAGCGCGACCCACTTCTGCCCGTCCCGCAGCACGCCCAGGCCGGGCGCTGCCGTGACCGCGGCATGCAGGACAGTCAAACCCGGACCGGTGGCCATCGCCGCGGTGAGCACGACAGACGCTGCCGCCAGGACCAGCAACGGCATGGCAGTCCGGTAACGCGCCAGCGAATAACTACCCGCAGCGACCACCGTCAGCAACACAAGAGTCGACATGACTGCGAAAAGTGTTGCCCGCGAGTCCAGTACGGCGTCGGCGTTCCAGATTCCACCCAGGCTCGCAAGACTGCCCAGCGTGCCCAGTCCGGGTTCTGCGCGGGCCGCGAACGCCGCGACGTCTGGAACGTGCGCCCAGATGTGGTCCTCCGACGACAACCCGAGCATCGCCGACGTCAGCCAGGGCAGCGCCGCCGCCACCGCAATGCCCGATGCGGCCGCTGCGCACAACCAGCGTGGTCTCCCATCGCCGGGCGCAGCGACGCACACCACTGCGATCGTCGCGGTCAGGATCAATCCCGTCGGCGTCAACCCGGCCAGCGCGATCCAGAATGCCAAACCGAAAAGTCCACGCCAGGAGGCATTTTCGGTTGATCGCAAAGCCAGCATCGTCGCCGCCACCCACGGCAGGCAGCCATAGCCGAGCAGCAGACTCCAATGTCCCTGCAGCAGGCGTTCACCGACATAGGGATTCCAGATCGCCAGCGTGCTCGCCACGAACTCGCCGCCGACCCCGGATTCCGGCAGCACTGTTGCGACCAATCGGGCCGCACCCCAACCCGCCAGCCACAGCGCCGCGACGAGTAAGGCTTTCACCACGATTCCGCCGTCGAGGCAGCGTGAGGCCACCGCGACCGCGAAATCCTGTGGTGTCGCCCGCGGAGCCGAGATCAGCCCGAGCGCGCTATCGGAGAGATAGGACCGCGGCGTGGACACCGCGTCGCGGAGCAGCAGATAGCCGGGGGAGAGCAATGGCGCGAGCACCACCAGCGCCAGCAGCAACGGGTAGCCGGGGCGGGACCACCGCAGAACCCAGTGGGGTACCGCCCGCACGTGTCTGGCTAGCTAGAACTCGGCGTCGACGGACTCGAACCCGACGAGCCCTCACCGGATTCGCGTTGAGCGTCTTTGGGCGGCGTCGGCAGCTTCTCGGTGACGGCTTCGGCGCCGGGGACGCGCTCACGCTCGACCGGCGGCTCGCCGCGACCGAAGAAACCGTGATCCGAGTCCTCCGAACCCGGTTCGAGCAACGCCGTCTCGGAGCGCAGGCTGAATGATCCGAGCAGCAGCCCGCCGATCAGCGCGATCACGCCGGCTGCGGTGAAGGTGATCGGCAGCACCCGGGACCACAGCGACAACCGATCGCGCTCGTTGCGCGCCGCATTGACCTGTGACTCGACGGTCTCTTCGTTGGAGGTGATCTTGTAGTCGACGACCGTCACCTCAGGCTTGAGCGCGTCGCGGGCGAAGTACTGGTTGACCCGATCTTGCTGCTTGACGATCGTCCCCGATTCCGGGTCGACCCAGAAAGTCCGCTGCGCCGCGTAGTAGCGGGTCATGGTGACCTTCTCGTCCGGTTCGCCGGGCACACCCCACTTCGACGCGAACTCGGTGACCTTGCTGTCTTCATCGCTGGGGTACAGCGACGGGTACCTGATCGGCTCGGCGAGTTTCCCGTCGGCGTCGTAACCGACGTCCTGGGTGAACTTATACGCGGTCAGTCCGTTGACGTCTTCTTCGCCGGTGTAGTTGGCGTCAAAGGCTTTTTGCGCAATCGCATCGAAGTACGGGTAGCTGCGCTTCTCGGTGTGGAACGGGAATCGGTAGGACAGTCCGTCGTGCGGCAGCGCGATGTTGGTGGCCGGGTTTTCGTCATTGAACGTGCGCGGCTTCTGCACGGCGCCGCCCGGATGGGTGTCGTCGGAGACCGCCGCTGCGGTTTTGCGATTCAGGGTGACGGTGTCCACCAGGGCCAGCAGCAGACCCGAGTCCTTTTGCTTGTCGCTGCGCCGAACCGACGTGCCCACCTGCAGAGTGACGACGTCGGCGTTGGCAGGAGACTCGACGTCGATCTGCTGCTGGGACACCAGCGGCACGTTTTTGTTGACGACCAAGTTCATCGTCGTCATCGACGTGGGGTCCATCGCGGTTCCGGTGCCGTCACTGACCAACGTGGAGTCCAGATTGAGCGGAATCTTGGTGATCCTGCTGCCGGTATAGGTCCACAGCAACAGCGCGGCGATCAACAGTGCGGCTCCGAGGCCCATGATCCCGCACGCGGCCATCCGCAACATGACTGCTCGGTTCACGTTGCCGTGACCTCCTTCTGATCTCGTTCGGTTCAGGCCACTGACCCCGTCCCGCTCCGAACCCCCGACCTGGGGTTCTAACTGCTTGCGGTGCCACAGCGAAGCAAAACTCGTTCGACACTAACAGCAATATTTAAGGTGGTGATTGACGTCCCCTTATAACGAAACCCGTGGGCAAATTGGGTGTACCCCATTTGCTGGAACGCCTGCCGCGGGCAGACTGTCGGCATGGGCGAGCAGGTGGTGGGGGGCACACGCAGCTTCCTGCCCGCCGTTGAAGGGATGCGGGCGTGCGCGGCCATCGGCGTCGTCGTCACGCACGTCGCCTTTGAGACCGGGCACTTCGCCGGTACCGACGGCAGGTTGTTCGGCCGGTTCGATCTGGCAGTCGCCGTGTTCTTCGCGTTGTCGGGCTTCTTGTTGTGGCGCAGCCACGCGGCAGCGGCGCGCGGCTTGGCCCCGAGACCGGCGACCGGCCACTATTTGCGTTCCCGGGTGGTGCGCATCATGCCGGCGTACGTCGTGGCGGTCGTGCTGATCTTGACGCTGCTGCCCGACGGCAATCACGCGAGTCTGACTGTGTGGCTGGCGAACCTCACGCTCACCCAGGTGTACGTGCCGCTGACGTTGACGGCGGGCCTGACGCAGATGTGGAGCCTGTCGGTCGAGGTCAGTTTCTATCTCGCACTGCCGATTCTGGCGATGCTGGCTGCCCGACTTCCGGTGCGCGGCCGGGTGCCTGCGATCGCCGTGCTGGCTCTCGCCAGCTGGTTCTGGGGCTGGCTCCCGTTAGATGCGCCGCCTGGCTTGAATCCGTTGACCTGGCCGCCGGCGTTCTTCTCCTGGTTCGCCGCGGGCATGCTGCTCGCCGAATGGGTGCATAGCCCATCGGGCTGGCCGCACCGGTGGGCGCGGCACCGGATACTGATGGCCGTCGTCGTGGTGGCGGCGTATCTGGTGGCGGCCTCACCGCTGGCCGGGCCGCCCGGATTGGTTCCGAGCAGCGCGGCGCAGTTCACCATCAAGACGGTGATGGGTGCTCTGGTGGCGGTGGGCCTGGTGGCGCCGTTGGTGTTGGATCGGCCCGACGACAGCCATCGGCTGCTGGGCAACGCTCCGATGGTGACCCTGGGTCGTTGGTCCTACGGAATCTTCGTCTGGCACCTCGCCGCGATGACGATGGTGTTCCCGGTGATCGGCAAGTTCTCGTTCAACGGACACTTCGTCGAAGTCCTGATGCTGACGTTGGTGTTCAGCATCGCCATCGCCGCGGTCAGTTACGCGTTCGTCGAGTCGCCGTGCCGAGAAGCGTTGCAGCGCTGGGAGAAACGCGAGAAGAAGCAACCGCCCGGCGGCGGAACAGTCAGCCTGCGTCAAGAAGACGCAATCGCTCCATGATCTCGGCGCGCACCGCCGACCGGCGTGCTTTGCCGGCGTCGTCGCGCAGCGGGGCGTCGACGAACTCGACGGTGCCGGGCACCTTGTACCCGGCGATGCGGCTTCGCAGAAATTCCTGCACCGTCTGCTCGTCCAGCGCTGAGCAGGCCTGAACGAGGGCGTACGGCACCTGACCCAGGTCCTCATGCGGCACGCCGACAACCAAGCAGGACAACACATCCGGATGTTCAGCCAGCGCACTCTCGATTTCGGCCGGGTAGACGTTGCGGCCGCCGACGGTGAACATGTCCACCCGGCGATCCGAGATGTAGAGAAACCCGTCGCCATCGAAATAGCCGAGATCGCCCAGCGAGTCCCAGCCGTCGCGTGATTTCGCGGTGGCGCCGACGTAGCGGTAGGTGGGCGCACTGCCCGGGTTGGGCCGCATGTAGATCTCACCGACCTCGCCCGGCGGGCACGAATTGCCGTCGTCGTCGAGCACTTTCATCTCGCCGGCCACCACGATGCCGACCGACCCGCGGTGCGCCAGCCACTGATCGCCGGAGATGAACGTCAACGCCTGTAACTCGGTGCCGCCGTAGAGTTCCCAGACCTTCTCCGCGCCCAGGATGTCGATCCAGGCCTGCTTGATGGCGGGTGGGCACGGCGCACCGAGATGCCAGAATCGCCGAATCGACGACAGGTCATAGGAATTCGGATCGGCGTTATAAACGGGCAGTGCGCGCTGCATGATGGTCGGCACGGTGGTGAGAAAGGTGACACCGTGGTCGGCGATCAGTCGCAGGAACTGCTGCGGCTCGAACCGGCTCATCAGCACCAGGTGGTGGCGCATCAGCAACGCGATGGTCGCCGTGGTGAAGCCGGTGTTATGCGACAGCGGCACCGGCATCAGGGTGATGTCGCCTTCCTGCGCGCCGAGTGGATAGCCGATTGCGGCGGGGATCCGGCTGTCGCCGCCGGATTCGATCAGCTTCGGACGACCGGTGCTGCCGCCGGACCCCATCGCCTTCCAGACCGGCGACACCGCTTCGGGCAACGACTCATTGGACAGGTCCGGGTCGGGTGTGAAACCGGCAGGCACGCTGGCGATTTCGGGATGTTGACGGCCCACCAACAGAGCCGGTGGCCGCAAGTCCAGCAGACCTTGCAACTCCGCATCCGGCAGCCGTGCCGACAGCGGCTGGGGCACCGCGCCCAGTTTCCAGCAGGCCACCGCGGCCTGAATCCATTCGATCGAATTGGGCAGCACCATGGTCACGTAGTCGCCGACGCCGACACCGCGCTCGGCATAAGCCCGGGCCAACCGATTCGTCGAGAGGTCGAGCTCGCGACGGGTCAGCGTGCGTCCGTCGCAGGTGACTGCGGGCTCGTCGGGGGCGAGCGTGGCCAGCGCGGAGATCTGAACGCCGATCGGCGGGATCGGCGCGGTCACGCGTAGGCGCCCTGGCGCTCGAAGATCCGCCGCGGGTTGTCCACCAGCATGGTGTGCAGCTGTTCGTCGGTCACGCCGCGCTCCTTCAGCGCGGGGATGACGTCATTGTGGATGTGCAGGTAGTTCCAGTTCGGCGCCATCTGTGGCAGCAGCTCTTCGGGCAGCGCGTCGAAGTAGCAGTTGGCATCGTGGGACAGCACCATCTTGTCGGCGTGGCCGCGCTCGCACATCTGCGCGACGATGTTGACCCGGTCTTCGAACGGCGAGATCACGTCGAGCCCGAAACGATCCATCCCGAGATAGGAGCCGGGGGCGATCAGCTCTTCGAGGTAACCGATGTCGGTGCTGTCGCCGGAGTGTCCGATGACCACCCGACTCAGGTCGACGCCCTCTTCCTCGAAGATCTTCTGCTGCTCGAGCCCGCGCCGCAGCCCGGCGTGGGTATGCGTGGAGATCGGCACTCCGGTCCGCTTGTGCGCCTGGGCGACAGCGCGCAGCACGCGCTCGACACCCGGTGTGACACCGGGCTCGTCGGTGGCGCACTTGAGGATGCCGGCCTTGACGCCGGTGTCGGCGATCCCCTCCTCGATATCGCGGACGAACATGTCGGCCATGATCTCCGGGCCGCCCAGCATGCCGCCGGGGCCCTCGTAGTGGAACCGGAAAGGAATGTCGTTGTAGGTGTAGAGACCCGTCGCGACGACGATGTTCAGGTCGGTGGCCGCGGCGACACGGGCGATGCGCGGGATGTAGCGGCCCAAGCCGATCACGGTGAGGTCGACGATGGTGTCCACGCCGCGGGACTTCAACTCGTTGAGCCGGGCGATGGCGTCATTGACCCGTTTGTCCTCGTCGCCCCATGCTTCCGGGTAGTTCAGCGCGATCTCGGTGGTCATGATGAACACGTGCTCATGCATGAGCGTGACGCCGATGTCAGCGGTATTGATAGATCCCTGAGCGGTATTCAGTAACGACACGTAGCCGATGCTATGACTCCTGTCGCGTCAGGTGTCCGGATCGGGGAGACGGATTCCCCCGGTGTCGGGCGCGGCGGCCCGTTGACAATCGCCAGGCCTAACCTCTTGAGAAGTGACGTGGCTCACAGTAGAGTGACCAGTGGTCATCCAGTGGAGGAGGGCTGATGCCGACGGTTACCTGGGCCCGCGTCGATCCGGCGCGGCGCGCGGCGGTGATCGATGCCGCCGAGGCGGAGTTCGGCGCGCACGGCTTCTCGGGCGGCAGCCTGAACGTCATCGCCCGGCGCGCCGGCGTGGCCAAAGGCAGCCTCTTCCAATACTTCGCCGACAAGCGTGACCTGTACGGGTTCATCGCCGATGTGGTCAGCCAACGGGTCCGGTTGTACATGGAAGAGCGCATCCGCGAACTCGATCCCAGCCGCCCTTTCTTCGATTTCCTGACCGACTGGCTCGACACTTGGGTCGCGTACTTCGCCGACCATCCGCACGAACGTGCTGTGCACGCGGCGGCGACCCTGGAGGTCGACACCGACGCCCGTGTCAGCGTGCGCACCGTTATTCACCGGCATTACCTGGAGGTGCTGCGGCCGCTGGTCCGCGACGCGCAGGTTCGTGGCGATTTCCGCGAGGACGCCGACCACGACGCGCTGTTGTCATTGCTGCTGTTGATCTTTCCGCATTTGGCGCTGGCCCCCTACATGCGTGGCATGGACCCGATCCTGGGGCTTGACGAGCCTTCGCCGGAGCAACCGGCACTCGCGGTTCGCAGACTGGTCGCCGTCTTGGCCGCCGCGTTTTGCGAAACACCCTCGACAACAAGAGAATTCAGCCGCAAGAAATCCAAGGAGGTCACATGACACGGACGGGTATCGGTTCCATGGTTGCCGGAGGGCTCAACTGGGATAGCTTGCCGCTGAAGCTCTTTGCCGGCGGCAACGCAAAATTCTGGAATCCCGCCGACATCGACTTCTCCCGTGACCGCGCCGACTGGGAGCGGCTCACCGACGACGAGCGCCACTACGCCACCCGGCTGTGCGCGGAGTTCATTGCCGGCGAAGAAGCGGTCACCGAGGACATCCAGCCGTTCATGTCCGCGATGCGGGCCGAAGGCCGCATCGGCGACGAGATGTATCTGACCCAGTTCGCATTCGAGGAAGCCAAGCATGTGCAGGTGTTCCGGATGTGGCTGGACGCCGTCGGCATCACCGACGATCTGCACGAATACCTCGATGACGTGCCGACTTACCGGACCATCTTCTACGAAGAGTTGCCAGAGTCGTTGAACGCCTTGATGACCAACCCGTCACCGGCGGCCCAGGTCCGGGCGTCGGTCACCTACAACCACATGGTCGAAGGCATGTTGGCGTTGACCGGATACTTCGGCTGGCACAAGATCTGCGTAGAGCGCGGCATCCTGCCGGGCATGCAGGAACTGGTGCGGCGCATCGGCGACGACGAGCGACGCCACATGGCGTGGGGCACCTTCACCTGTCGACGGCACGTCGCCGCCGACGACCGCAACTGGGACGTCTTCGAAGCGCGGATGAACGAGCTTATGCCGCTCGGGTTGCGTCTCATCGAAGAAGGTTTCGCGCTGTACGACCCGATGCCCTTTGGTCTTTCGGTGGACGAGTTCATGAAGTACGCCGCCGACAAGGGGATGCGACGCTTTGGCACGATCAGCAGCGCGCGGGGTCGACCGCTCGCTGAGATCGACCTCGACTACTCGCCGGTGCAGTTGGAGGACACCTTCGCCGACGAGGACGCCCAGGTCCTCGCCGGCGCAGCGGTCTGACGGCGGCGACCCGCGGCGCCCGGCTCCGCCGCGCTTGCGATCGCCGCATGTCTACCCCACCCAGACGGTCTTGGCGTTACAGAATGCTCGGATGCCGAGGCCCGCGAGTTCACGACCGTAGCCGGACCGCTTGACGCCGCCGAACCCGAGTTCGGGGTAGGACACCGTCATCCCGTTGATGAAGACCTGTCCCGCCTCGATGTCGTCGATGAAGCGCTCTTGCTCGGCTTCGTCGTTGGTCCAGGCGTTGGATCCGAGCCCGAAGGTGGTGGCGTTGGCGATGTCGATCGCTTCGTCGATGCCCGAGGCGCGATACATCGAGGCGACCGGTCCGAACACCTCTTCGGTGTAGAGCGCCATGTCCTTGGTGATGTCGGTGACTACCGTCGGCGGGTAGAACCAGCCGGGTTGGTCGGGCGTCTTGCCGCCCAGTCGGACTGTGGCACCCGCGGCGACGGCGTCGTCGACCTGCTTGGCGATCTCGTCGCGGCCCGACTCGGTGGCCAGCGGACCCACGTCGGTGTCCGGGTCGGTCGGGTCGCCGACTTTCAGTGCCTGCATCTTCTCGACGAACTTGTCGACAAAAGCGTCGTAGATGTCGGTGTGCACGATGAACCGCTTTGCCGCGATACAGGATTGGCCGTTGTTCTGCACCCGGCCAGTGACCGCAGTCTTGACCGCCTCGTCGAGGTCGACCGACGGCATCACGATGAACGGGTCGCTGCCGCCGAGTTCCATGACAGTGGGTTTGATCTCGTCACCACAGATAGCGGCAACAGACTGACCGGCCGGCTCGCTGCCGGTCAGCGTGGCCGCCTTGACGCGGGGGTCGCGCAGAATGGCTTCGACAGCGCCGGACGACACCAGCAGCGTCTGGAAACAGCCGTCCGGGAAGCCGCCGCGAGCGATGACATCAGACAGGTACAGCGCCGACTGCGGCACGTTGGAGGCGTGCTTGAGCAGGCCGACGTTGCCGGCCATCAGCGCAGGCGCGGCGAATCGCACGGCCTGCCACAGCGGAAAGTTCCACGGCATCACGGCCAGCACCACGCCAAGGGGCTGCCATCGGGTGTAGGCCCGCTTTGCGCCGACCTTCGAAGCCTCTGCCGGCTCGTCGGCCAACCACTTCTCGGCGTTCTCGGCGTAGTAGCGAAAACCCTTGGCGCACTTGAGCGCTTCGCCCTTGGCCGATTTCAGGGTCTTGCCCATTTCCAGGGTCATCATCGCCCCGACCTCGTCGGCCTCCTTCTCCAGGAGGTCGGCGGTGGCGTTGGCCCACTCGGCGCGCTGGGCGAATGTGGTGGAGTGGCGGTAGTCGAGGAATCGCTCGTGGGCGCGGGTAATCGCGGCCTCGACTTCGCTATCGGTAGCGGCGGTGAAGGTTTTGACTGTCTCGCCGGTGGCCGGGTTGATGGTCGCGATGGGCACGGTGACATCCTTCGCTTGCGATGGTTGATGAAAGTTTCAACTTCCACCCTGCCACTCCGGCTTCCGCGCCACTGCTCAAGTCGGCGGTTTCTTCACTTTCGCCGCGTTTCCCGCCGTGATCGGATGCGATTTTCGTCAGGCGAACTGGGTGAGGTTGTTGTCGACCCAGCCGTTGGTCCCGGGTGCGATGTAGAGCTCGTGCACATCGCCGTCGGCCCCGATGAAGTTCACGTGCTGGCTGCCGTCGCTGCCCCAGTAACCATTCAGTCCTCGGTTACCGATGGCAGGGTCGACCGCGTTCGCCATTTTCGTCAGGTCGTTATCGACGTAGCCGGAGCCGGCGTTCTGAGGACTGCCATAGATCTCGTGGACATGCCCGTCGACGCCGAAAAAATTGATGTGACGACTGTTGTCGGTGCCCTGGTAGGCGTCAAGCGCCGTCCCGACGTTCGGAGCCAGAGCATGCGCCGCTTTGGTCAGGGAGTGGTCGAAGCCAGGGATTGCACCCGAGCCGGAGTAAAGCTCGTGGATCGCTCCGTCTGTCGCCACGTAGAGCAGGTGCTGGCCGCCTTCGTCGTCCGCAAAGCCAGCAAGTGCGGTGTTCACGTTGGGTGTAGCACCATCGCCCGCGAGCAGTGTGGTCAGATCCTGGTCTGACCAACCGCCGGCCCCGGGCGCGATGGAGAGTTGATGAACGTGGTTGTCGATACCGATGAAGAAGACGTGCTGGCTGCTGTCGCCGGCCCAGTAGCTGACTAATGCCGTGTTCGGGTGTGGTGGCACCGCACTTGCCAGCGCGGTCAGATCGTTGTCAGTCCAGTCGGTTGGGCCGGCGCCGGAAGCCCGGTAGAGCTCGTGAATGTGGTTGTAGGAGCCGATGTAATTGACGTGTTGGCTGTTGTCGGTGCCGCAGTAACCGTTGAGAGCCCTGCTGACTTCGGGCACAATTCCGTCCGCCAACGACGTCAGGTCCTCCCACACCCACCCAGGGGCGCCCGGAAAGATTCGGAGCTGATACACGTGGTTATCGGTGCCGGCTCCGTAGTAAAAGACGTGCACGCTGCCATCGCTCTGCCAGTACCCGCTCAGACCCGATTGAAGAGCGGGCGATTGAGCGGCGGCCAATTCGGTCAAGTCATTGTCGACCCAACCAGTACCCGGCTTGATGTAGAGCTCGTGTACGTGGTCGTCGACGCCGATGAAATTGACGTGCTGGCTGTTGTCAGTTCCCCAGTAGCCGGTGAGGCTGGTTCCTGTCTCGGGCTTGACCGCGGTCATGTCCTTACCTTCCGTCGCCTGGTCTGACGTGATCGTGATCATTGCGCCACTAGTGCGATGGCAGCAGCAAGCCAGCGGTCCGCTGAGCGGACCGTATCCTGGCCTGGGAGGTACCAATGAGCAAAGCCGCCGAGCTGATAGTCAAGTGCCTGGAAAACGAGGGCGTCGAGGTGGTCTTCGGCCTTCCGGGCGAGGAGAACATCCGCTTCGTGCAGGCGCTGGCCTCGTCCAACATCCGCTATGTGCTGACGCGCCACGAGCAGGCGGCGTCGTTCATGGCCGAGATGTACGGCCGGGTCACCGGGCGGGCGGCGGTGGTGTCTGCGACGCTGGGCCCGGGGGCGATCAACATGCAGCTGGGTGTCGCCGACGCCACCACCAACAGCACACCGATGGTCGCGATCTCGGCCCAGGTCGGCCAGAACCGGCAGTACAAGGAGTCGCACCAGTACGTCGACCTGGTGTCGATGTTCGCGCCGATCACCCGGTGGTCCGCCGGCATTCCGACCGCGCAGGCGATACCGGAGATGGTCCGCAAAGCGTTCAAGCTCGCCGAGACCGAACGCCCGGCAGCGGTGTATCTCGCCGTGCCCGAACACATCGACGCCGACGAAGCCGACTATCCCGAGCTGATCCCATTGCCGCGCAATGTCGTTCGCGCTGACGCGCCGGCTGCCCGCCAGGTGGCGCGCGCCGTCGACATCTTGCGTCAGGCAGTGCGTCCGGTGCTGCTGGCCGGACACGGTGCCGCTCGTTCCGGCGCGACCGACGCTTTGGTCCGGTTCTCCGAGAAATTCGGCATTCCGGTCGCCAACACCTTCCACGGCAAAGGCGTCATGCCCGACGACCACCCGAACAGCATCGGGGCGCTCGGGTTCATGCGGCACGACTACGTGAACTTCGGATTCGACAACGCCGATGTCATCATCGCGGTGGGATATGAACTGCAAGAGTTCGATCCGGTGCGGATCAATCCCAAAGCTGACAAGAAGATCATCCACATCCATCGGTTCCCGGCTGAGGTCGACGCGCACTACTCCGTCGACGTCGGGATCATCGGCGATATCAGCGAGTCACTGGACTCGCTGGCCGAGGGGCTCGACGACCATGTTTTCGTCGCCGACCCGGATATCCCCGGCTCTGGCCTACTTGCCGAGGAATTCACACGCGGACAGGAAGATTCGCGGTATCCGCTGGCGCCTGCGCGAGTGGTCGCCGACACCCGGGCCGCGCTGGGCCGCTCTGATGTCGTGTTGGTCGACACCGGCGCCACCAAGATGTGGATGGCCCGGCTTTACCCGACCTATGAGCCCAACACCTGCCTGATCTCGAATGGGTTGTCCACCATGAGCTTTGCGCTGCCCGGTGCACTCGGAGTCAAGCTGGCGAAGCCGGACGCCAAGGTATTGGCCGTGGCCGGTGACGGGGCCTTCCTGATGAACTCGCAGGAGATCGAAACCGCTGTCCGCGAAAAGATCCCGCTGGTCGTGCTGATCTGGGAAGACGGCGGCTATGGGCTCATCGAGTGGAAGATGGACCTCGAGCTCGGCGAGCACCACTACGTGAAATTCGGCAACCCTGACATCGTGAAGTTCGCCGAAAGCTTTGGTGCCAAGGGCTATCGGATCAACAGCGCCGACGAGTTGTTGCCGACGCTGCGGACCGCCCTCGACGACGACGGGGTGTCGTTGATCTGCTGCCCGGTCGACTACTCCGAGAACCTGCGCTTGACCGACCGACTCGGTGAGCTCGACGAGACGCTGTAGCGTCTGCTGGTCGGGCGCGGGCAGAAGTTCGTAGGCCTGACGCCCGAGGGTGAGCGGCTGGTGCACTGGGCCAGACGTGTGCTGGCGGACTGCGATGCGTTGAAACAAGAAGTCACCGCGCTGCAAACCGGACTGGTGGGCGAGCTTCCGCTGGGAGCTCGCCGGAACAGCAGCCACGTCCTACCAGAAGTAGTGCGTTTCAGCGGGATTCGACGGCTATCGTCGTCCGACGATGTGCGGCGGTGGCAAGCCGGCGATGACGGCGCCGAGATTCTGCAACGCCCGGTTTCCGTCGGACCAGTAGTCGCTGTGCGCGTCGACACTGGGCAGGCCGAGTGGACCGGGGGGTCCCGGATCGGCGGCGAGCCGTGTGGCGCCGAAGCCCGGCGCGGTCGGGTCGGCGCCCAACGTCCACTCGGTGACGACGCCGCCAAATCCGATGACGTCGTTGCCGGCTCGCATCGCGTAGACTTGCGCACCCGGGCCCAGGCTCAGCCGGTCGGCCCGCTCGACCAGCATGCCGGGGCTTCCGATCGCGATGACGTTGTCGGCATCGAGGTGGTGCCCGCCGGATGCGGCCGCTCCCAGCAGAGTTGATCCGTAGCTGTGGCCGATGACGGTGTCGATCGACCGATGACCGACGTGCGAGGCCCGCAGCCCGTCCTCGAAGGCGTCCAGACTGCCCGCGCCACGCTGCGCCGGTCCTGGAAACGCTGCAGAGCCCAGATTCATCGGACGGTCATAACCCATCCACGTTGTGACCGCGACGTCCGCGGGAGTCAGGCCAGGCGCGGCGATCAGGACGGCGGCGTATGTGGCCGAACAGATTTCGTTGCTGAACGACAACCGGGACAGATCTTGACCGGTTCCGGGTAGAAAGATCGCGTTGCGGCTGGCGGTATCCGGATTACCGATCGAGACCGCACCGTGGCCGAACTCGTCCAGCAGACCCAGGTAGCGTTTCGTCCCGCTGCCCGAGTTCAACTGCGTGGCGACGGCTCGGTAGCCTTCGACTTGTGTCGTGGCAGAGATGAGTTGCGACTGCAGCGAGTAGAGGATGCCGTCGTCGACGTTGCGACCGGCCAGCAAGTCCGCGATGCTGTCACGCATTCGGTCGACATCGGACTGCGTGCGCTGTGCGAGTTCGTCCAGGTGCAGCCGGTTGTAGTGATCCCTACCCAAGTGGTCCGGCGGATCCCATGGCATTCCGGCACGGTTGCCGATGCTGTGATCGCTGCGGAAGAGCCGGTCTTTCTCGTCCGGGGTCAGCTGATTCCACAGCTCGTTGAAATGTCTCGGATCAGTCGGCAGCAGAGTGGGCCACGACTGCCGAACCGTCCCTCGGAGTCGGGGCGGCCCGACGTCGACCGTGCCGATCGCCCGCGCCAGCTCTCGGTCTGTCGAGTTCGCCTCGGCCACAATCGCGTTCAGCCGCAGCTGCAGCTGCATCGAACTCGGCAGCACGGTGTTGGTCAGCGAGTCGATTGCGATGTCCAGCTCGGCAGCGTCGTGGCGCAACACCGCCAGGTCGGCCTGCAACTGCGCGATGCGATCGGAGGCGACGCCGGCTGCTCGCGCGACAGCCAGTGACTCGATGCCGTGCGCGTCGAGGTCGGCACGGATGGATGCGTTGACGTGTTGATATACCTCAGCTTTGGCGCCCATCCACGAGTCCGCCAGCGTCATTGCGCTCGCGACGTCCAGGGTCACCCGGCTACGTTCGCCTGCCGCCAGCCACACCTCGCGTACCGCATCGGCACTCCACCGGTCGATGTCGGCCACCGTCAAGGTCACGGGTCAGGCCGGGCCCAGCGCACGCAACCGCTCGGCGCTCGCGTCTTCGGCTGCGGCCAGCCGGATTCCGTCGTCTGCTAAGCCCAGCGCATGGCCGCCCAGCCGCTCGAGAAGTCGACGCGAAGTCCGCGACCATTCGGCGGCTTTGGTATTCAGCGCTGCCGCAGAGATCCCGACCCAGCCCAACTGGGCTGCCGCAATCCGGTTATCCGACTCCAGGTGAGCAGTCGCCACGTCCTCGCCGAGTCCCGAGACGCGCGCTGCCGAGGCCGCCAGAGCGGCCAAGTCGACTCGATACATGTCGCAGGCGTAACAGCGACCCACGTGCCCGGCAATTCACGCGCGCACCTGACGGGCGGCCTATGCACAGATGCGCGTTAACCCTCAGCGCTCGACCGCGTCACCACCGAGGCCGCGACCGCCGCAACTGAAATCAGCGCGAGCAGTTGTACCCAGGCCGAATGACCGGCGTACCCGTCGACGGCGCGCCAGGGATGCCGGGCCAGTGTCGCGCCGGCCAGAATCAGGCCACCGGCGCTCAGCCACAATGTGACCTCGTCGCGTCGTCGCGGTCGGTGGCGCAGCACCCACCGCAGACCCAGCACCGCGCCGAACACCACCATGCCGGCGAGGCCGGTGATCACCGCCGTCGCCGCGAAAACCGCAACGGCGGACCACGATCCGGGCGTCCACGGCCGCGCCGCGGGATCGTCCGGCGGTCTGCGGCGCCGCGGGAACCACGCCAACAGGGCGACCAGCGGCAGCAGTGCCAGCCCGCCCGCCAGGCCTGCCCGATACAGCGAATTCGGCGCGAACGTCAGCGTGATGGTGCCTGACGTTCCGGGCGGCACCACCCAACCTTGCTGCCATCCGTTCGCCACGATCGGCGTCAGTCGAGTCCCGGAGTCGGTGCGCGCCACCCAGCCCGCGTTGATGCTCTCCGGTACGACCAGCACCCGAGCGGCCGTCGAGTCCGCGACGTGCACCTCGCGGTGGGCAGGGCCCCATGCCCCGGTGGACGCCGATGTGACTGAGGCGGCCGGTGGGATCTCTTGCGGCCCGGATAGCTTCGCACCGTCGACGACGAATTGCGGCCCCGGGCTTATCAATAACTCTTGCTGGCCGGCCGGCAGCACGACCGGCTCCGGATCACAGGGATCCGCACTCACCGGCGAGCCGTCCAGCAATGCGCCCACTGTCGCATGAACCGAGGTGTGCACGAACCGGCCGGCGATCGCGATCACCGGCCCGTGCTCGCAGTCAACGGTGATGTCGCGGGCCCGATTACGCGCGGCATCCGCTGGCGCGATCGGCGTACCGTCCACTCCCAGTGCCGCGATCTCGGCAAGGCCCGGCGGTTTGAGTTGGTCGAAACCCAATGCGGTCCGGTCGATCACGTCTTTCCAATCGAGCAAGCTGACCGTCACGGTGTCGGTGACGCGGGGTTTGAGCGGCAGGCTCTGCGGCCCGGATTCGGTCAAGCGGCGAACCTGCGGGCCGTCCCCGAGGTCGACGGCCACCATCGTCGGGTGCACCGGCAGCGGCGATGCGCTGGGTGTGAGTCGCAGTCCGGCCACCTCGGTCGGCTCCGGCAGTGTCAGGGTGATCGTCGGGGCGGTCTTGTGCTGCACCACCCGCTGTGGCGCTGTCCACGCTGTGGCGGGGTCGCCGTCGGTGGCGGCGTAGGCCGCGCCGAGGACGTCGACAAGATCGGAGTCGCCGCGGGCGCGGGTGGTTCCCGGCTCGGCGACCAGGTCGGCCAGTTGTGGTCCGGAGCGGGCCCGCACCCAGACCGTCGGTTGCACCTGCGTGGGCTGCGGCACGCTCAGCGTGCGACTGAACGTTGCCGGCGTCTCCGGCGCCAGCGCCATCGACGGCGCGCACTGGACGCCGGCCAGTCCCATCGCGCAGCCTGGTCTATCCAGTGGCTCTGATCCGATATCCCATTGCGCAACAACAGAGTTCGACGGGGGAGCGGGAACCATCGCGGTGTGCCGCAGGTCAACTGGATGGGCGAACCCCGCCGCGTCGTACTGAGTGATCGCCAAGTCGGTGATCGCGAACTGCACACCGGCGGAGCCGTCGCTGGTGCCGACCGCGGTGATTCGCACCCATGGTGTCTCGCCGTAGGGCAGCGCCGCGGTGATGGGTTTTCCGGCCTCGTCGAACCGCAGTGTCGTTGTGCCGGTAGCGGTTTCGACTTCAACGCGACGGACCTGCGCGCCGATAGTGGTCGCGCTGGGTGTGATGGTGATGACGCTGTTGGTCACCGGACGATCGAAATCGATGCGCAGCCATTGGCCGACCGCGGACTGCAGGCCGTTGGACACCCATGCCGTCGCCGAGTCGCTGTCGACCGCGGCGGCCGGTGACGCGGCCGTGGCAACATCGGGCAGCACGGTCGAGTCCGACGACGAACTGGATGCCGTCAGCCGTCCGCCGCTCCAACCGCCGTAGACGGTGTCGGCGCCCGGGCTCGGATAGTCGGGCACCCGGTTGAAGGTGCGCCGGGCATCGCCGTCGGCGCGGATCGCCGACGAGTGGTCGTCGACGCGGCCGTAATCGGTCTCGCGGGCCAGCGGCGTGTCGGTGACCGTCGCCACCGGTACTGGCAGCTGTGCGTGCTCGGCATCAGCGGTCAGCAGCACCGGACCGAGCGCGGGCAGGCCCATCAGCCGGCGTCGCTCGTCGAGTCGCAACAACACCTCAGGTCCGCCGTCGACGCGGGGCAGCTGATCGACGTCGGTGAGGTAGGGCGCGGCGGGGTTACCGGTGGCCGCACTGACGCGATAGATCTCGACGGCGGGATAACGGGGCCGCAACCCACTGTCGGTGACGAAACCCGACACCGGACCCTGCCCGACCGGCGGACCGAACTGCGCGACCTTCTGTAGTCGCGGTGATCCGGTGATCGCTCGATGCACCAGGATCGGACGTGCCGATCGCGAGGTGTCCGGGTCCAGATCGTTACGTACCACGACGTACGAAATACCTTGACGAACAAGAGTATCGGCTAAACCTGCCGACGGTCGTCCCGCTGCGAACAAACGTTGCACCGAGTCCAGCGCGCGAATGTTCTGCGGCGGGGTCAACGGAATCGAGTCACGCACACCCCACGGGCTGTCGCCGAGCACCTGCAGCGGTTCGTCGTGGCTGGTGCCCCATAGTTGGGTGGCGAACGGCGCGCCGGGAACCACCAGCACGCGACCCGGCGTCGGCGTTCCGGTGTTGTGTACGGAGAGCCAGCCGGCAGTCTCATGCCAATACTGCGGAATCTCTGCGAACGTCCCGGGCGGGGTGATCCGTCCGCGTCCACGCCAGCGACGTGCCGGCCAGCAATGCGGTCAGCACCACGATCCCGGCCGCGACCCGTCTGTCGCGCTCCGGATGAGCGAACGCGTGCACCCACACCGACTTCGGCGCGCTGCCCGGTAGCGGAATCCGGCCCAGCAATTCGGCCAGACCCAGGACGACCGGGATGCGGATCAGCGACTCCAGCTTGTGCACATTGCGCAGCGGGGCACCGCCGGCGTCCAGGAATGCCTGCAACTGGTGGGCCAGCGGCGAGCCCAGGCCGCCGCTGTAACCGACGCCCAGCAACACCACGCCGACGAGCAGCATCGTGATCAGCAGTCCGCTTCCGGGGATGCGGCGCGCGGAGAGCGCAGTGAGCCCGGCCAGTCCGGCCGCCGCCACCAGACAGGTCGCCAGGATGGCGACCGATCCGGTCACCAGCGGTGCACCCGCGGTCGCGTTGGGCGCGACGAACGGCGTCCAGCTGTCGGTACCGCGCAGCACCTCGACCAGCGACGACCACTGGGTCGTCACGCCGGAGGACTCGATGAAGTCCAGGAACGGCGGGCTGATCCGCGCCATCAGGATCAGCGCCACCAGCCACCACGTCGTCGCCAGCACCCCAGCCAGCAATGCCCACGCCGTATAGCGCCACCACCGCCGGTTCGGTCGATGGCAGGCCCACCAGATCACCGCGGGCAGGCAGCCGGCCAGCGTCGCGATCGCGTTCACCGCTCCCATCAACGCCACCGCCACACCGGCCTGGCCGGCCAGCCGGCGCACCGACCCCCGATCGCCGCGCAGCGCCAGAATCGTGGGCAGTAGCACCCACGGCGCCAGCATGATCGGCAAGGTCTCCGATGAGATCGACCCCAGCGTGGTCAGCACCCGCGGGGACAGCGCGAACGCCGTCGCGGCGATCACCCGCGACGTCGGAGTGCCGATGCCCAGCGCCTCGGCGACACGCAGCAATCCCCAGAAGCCGACGGTCAGCAGCAGGGCCCACCACAGCCGCTGGGTGAGCCAGCCCGGCAATCCCAGCAGATGACCGGCCACAAAGAACGTGCCATGCGGGAACAGGTAGCCGTAGGCCTGATTCTGCGCCTGGCCGAACGGCAGTTCGCTGTTCCACAGGTTGGTGGCGCGGGACAAGAAGCGCAGCGGATTCGCGGTGAGATCGAGCTTGGTGTCCGGCGAGATATCGCCGGGTGACGACGCGAGGCTCATCCCGAGTGCGACCGTCGCGACCAGCCACAGCCACCGTCGCGACAGCGGCACGGCTGAAGCCTGATTGCCCGGCTCCTCACCGGGTCGCTGCCCGGCCCGCATCGTCGCAGGGCGGCTAGCTGCGGTTGCCGTACTCGACCCGGTTGAGCACCGACGATTGCGGGTCGCCACCGGGCAGCGGCGGCTTGGTGTCCTGCTGCACCATCAACGTGATTCCGAAAATCGCGGCGGCGCCCAGCAGCAGACCGACCACGACGCTGGCTGCGGCGGGCGCGACAAAGCGATTCATAGCTGCCAAACCTAGCAGAGGTCGAGGTCGCAGCCGGTAACCGTGGAAAGCGCAGCTCATGACAGCATGGCCTGATGGGTGTGCCACGGATTCTGGCCGTACTCGCCGCGTCGACGGCGCTGATCGCGGGGTGTAGCCACTCCTCGCAACCACCGAATTCGGCTCCGGCCACCGCGCCCGCGGCCAAGCCGATTCCGCCCGCCAAGCCGGCCTGTGGGAACCCGACAGGGCTGCCGCCACGCGAAAAGCTGGCGCAGCTGTTGATGGTGGGCGTCCGCGACGGCGACGACGCCAAAGCCGTGGTGACGAACTTTCACGTCGGCGGCATCTTCTTCGGCAGCTGGACCGACCCGAAGATCTTGGGCCCCAATTTGATCAAGGACCTCTCGGCCGTCACCGCGCTGCCGGTTGCCGTCAGCGTCGACGAGGAAGGTGGCCGGGTAGCCAGGCTCTCCAAGCTGATCGGACCGTCGCCGTCGGCGCGAGAGTTGGCTCAGAAGTACACCCCCGATCAGGTGTACGGCATGGCACTGGACCGAGGCCACCGAATGCGCGGCCTCGGCATCACCGTCGACTTCGCGCCCGACGTCGATGTCACCGACGCCCCGGACGACACGGTGATCGGCGACCGGTCGTTCAGTCCCGATCCTCAGAAAGTCGTCGAGTTCGCCGGTGCGTATGCCCGTGGTCTGCGCGACGCCGGAGTGCTCCCGGTGCTCAAGCATTTCCCCGGCCACGGCCACGGATCGGGTGACTCGCACACCGGGTCCGTCATCGTCACGCCGCCGCTGCAACAGTTGCAGAACAACGACTTGGTGCCCTACCGGGCACTGTTGAACGCCGTCGCCCCGCAGGGCGCGATGGTCGGGCATCTGCAAGTGCCAGACCTCACCGGCAACGAGCCGGCCAGCGTCAACCGGGCCGCGGTCCAGATGCTGCGGACTGGCGTCGGCTACAACGGCCCGGCCTTTGACGGGCCGATATTCAGCGACGACCTGTCCAGCATGGCGGCGATCAAGGACCACTACACGGTGCCCGAGGCGGTCCTTCACACGCTGCAAGCCGGCACCGACATCGCGCTGTGGGTGACCACCGACGAGGTGCCCGCTGTGCTGGATCGGTTGGAGAAGGCTTTGGCCGCAGGGGAGTTGAAGATGCCCGACGTGGACGCGTCGGTGTTGCGGGTCGCGAAATTCAAGGGTCCGAGGCCCGACTGCGGCCCGTAATGCGGCGTCTGGACCGCCTATTGCCTAGGCTGGTCTGCGTAGTGGTCCGCTAAAGGGGGACAGCATGGCAGGTGGTACCAAGCGGTTACCGCGTGCTGTCCGCGAACAGCAGATGCTGGATGCGGCGGTGGAGATGTTCTCCGTCAACGGGTATCACGACACGTCCATGGATACGATCGCCGCGAAAGCCGAGATCTCCAAGCCGATGCTGTACCTGTATTACGGCTCGAAAGAGGAACTGTTCGGCGCGTGCCTGGATCGCGAGCTGGCGCGATTCATCGACGGTGTGCGTGAGGACATCAATCTCGATCAGAGCCCGAGAGACTTGCTGCACAACACGATTGTGGCGTTCATGCGCTACATCGACGCCAACCGCGCGTCGTGGATCGTGATGTATGCCCAGGCCACGAACTCCCAGGCGTTCGCCCACACCGTGCGGGAGGGACGTGAGCGAATCATCGCCCTGGTCGTGCGAGTCCTGCAGGCGGGTACTCGAAATCCCGAGCCCGACACCGACTTCGAGATGATCGCGGTGGCCCTGGTCGGCGCGGGTGAGGCGATCGCGACCCGGCTCAGCACCGGTGACACCGACCTCGACGGCGCTGCGGACGTGATGATCAACCTGTTCTGGCGCGGACTCAAAGGGAAGCCGGTCGACAAAGACGCGGTGGAACCCTCGACCGAATCCGGTTAATCGGCGATGGGCCGCCGCAACACTGACTTCTTTGGTGCGGTGGTCATGGTCGGCCTGCTCGCCGGCGCAGCCGGGTTGGCGACGACGATGCTGTTGCGATTCGTCGAGCACATCACCTATCACTACACATTCGGATCGCTCCTGGAAGGCGTCAGCGCGAGCAGTCCGATCCGGCAGGCCGTAGGTCCGATGATCGGCGGCGCGTTAGCGGGGCTGGGCTGGTGGATCCTTCGGTCGAGGACCGAGGTGCCGCCGCTGGGCGCGGCCGTCGAGCATCCCGAGCGTATTCGATTGTTGCCGTTCAGCTTCGACGCAGCGTTACAGGTACTGGTTGTCGGTTCTGGTGCATCGTTGGGACGGGAAGTAGCACCCCGTCAATTCGCGGTCGCACTGGCGAGCCTCGTCACCCGACGGCTGGACAGGTTCTCGGCCCACGATCGCAAGATTCTGCTCGCCTGTGCGGCCGGGGCGGGACTGGGTGCGGTCTACTCGGTGCCAGTCGGTGGCGCGCTGTTCACGCTGCGGATCATGCTGAAGAGCTGGCATCCGCGTGCGGTGGGTGCTGCGCTGATCACCGCAAGCCTGGCCGTCGCCGTGTCGTCGTTCGTCACCCATGATCAGCCGAACCTGCTCTGGCCCAGGCCGGACGTGTCCCCCCGGCTGATCGCCTACGCGATAGCGCTCGCCCCGATCGCGCTGGTCGTCGGGCTGGTATTCAACCGCGTCATGGGGTGGGCGGGTCAGCGCGAGCTACCCCGATCCTGGCTGCTGATCCCGTCGATCGCGGGCGCAGGGTTGTTGGTTGGTGTGTGCTCACACCGGTGGCCCGAACTGCCGGGCAATGGCAGATCGATCCTCAACGTCATACTCGCGGGCGGGATGACACTGCCCACGGCAGCAGCAGTCCTGGTTGTCAAACTCGTTGTGACAGCGCTGTTTCTGCGCTCCGGCGCGAGGGGCGGGTTGTTCACCCCGGCTCTGGCGACCGGCGCGGCAGCCGGCACGCTGTTTGTGCTGACGATCAACGCCATCGCCGGCACGCAGTTCCACGTGCCGGCCATCGCGCTGGCCGGGTCGGCCGGAGTGCTGGCCATTACGCAACAAGCACCGCTCTGGGCTGCCATCTTCGTCTGGGAACTGGCCAGGCCGCCGCTGTGGCTGGTGCTGGTTTTCCTGACGGCCGCCCTGAGCACCTACGGTCTGCAGTTGCTGGTCAAGCGATTCCGCGGATCAGTGCGCCGCGCGTAGCGCCCCGGTGAGGTGCGGGTAACCCTTGGCGATATTGCGCAAGCTGAGGTCCCAGCCGTCCTGTACCCGATCCACATACAGACCCGCGCTCGCGGGCAACAGCACAGGCTTGCCGAATTTGACCGAGTAGGTCACCGCGTCGGGAATGGCCGCTTCCAGGTTTGCCAATACCGCTGCCGCGCTGAACATTCCGTGGGCGATGACGGTCGGGAAGCCGAACAGCTTGGCCCCGACCGGGTTGGTGTGGATCGGGTTGTGATCGCCGCCGATGGATGCGTAGCGGCGAATCTGGCCAGGCGAGATCCGCACGATCGCATTGGGTGCAGGCAGTTTGGGCTGCTTCTTCGGCGGCGCCTTGGGCTCGCCGGACAGGCTGGTGCGCTGCTGATGCAGGAAAGTGGTGACCTGATGCCATGCCACCTCGTTGCCGATGCTGACATCGCTGACCAGGTCGACCAGCAGCCCCTTGCGGTGCTCGCGCAGGTTCTCCGCGTGGACCGCGATGTTGACGGTGTCGGTTACCTTGATCGGTCGATACTGGGTGATGTTGTTTTCGATGTGAACGGATCCCATTGCGGCGAAAGGGAAGTCGAATCCGGTCACCAACGACATCACGGTCGGGAAGGTCAACGCGAACGGATAGGTCAGCGGCACCGCGTCGCCGTAGCGTAGGCCGGTGACCGCGGCGTAGTCGGCGACATTGGCCCGGTCGATCGCCAACTCCCGGACGTTCAGCGTCCGTGCGGGCAGACTGTCGCTGCGTGGCACGAACGGCAATGCGCCAGCCGCCGCACGCAGCATGTTCTTCAGACCGCTGGGTTGTGTCATCGGCGCGTCACGCTCCCAGCATGGCCTGGCCGCAAACGCGGATGACGTTACCCGTCACCGCATTCGACGCCGGGCTGGCGAAGTAGGCAATCGCCTCGGCCACGTCGACCGGCAGCCCGCCCTGATACAACGAGTTGAGCCGACGGCCCACCTCGCGGGTGGCCAGCGGGATGGCCGCGGTCATCTTGGTCTCGATGAACCCCGGTGCGATGGCGTTGATGGTGACGCCCTTCTCGCCGAGCTGCGGCGCAAGCGCCTGCGTCAGCCCGATCATGCCCGCCTTGGTGGTGGCGTAGTTGGTCTGACCGCGGTTACCCGAGATCCCTGCCATCGACGACAACCCGATCACCCGGCCGCCCTCGCCGATACTGCCGTTCTCGACCAGCCCTTCGGTGAGACGTTGCGGCGCAAGCAGGTTGACGGCCAGAACGGAGTTCCAGCGGGCGTCATCCATATTCGCGAGCAGCTTGTCGCGGGTGATTCCGGCGTTGTTGACCAAGACGTCGGCGTGGCCGTCGTAGTGCTCACGCAGGTGCTCGGTGATCCGGTCGACGGCGTCATCGGCGGTGACGTCGAGCGCCAGCGCCGTGCCACCGATGCGGGTGGCCGTCTCGGCCAGAGCCTCGGCAGCGGACTCCACGTCGATCGCTACGACGCGGGCGCCGTCGCGGGCGAACACCTCAGCGATCGTCGCACCGATGCCGCGGGCGGCACCGGTGACGATGCCCACCTTGCCGGCCAGCGGCTTGTCCCAGTCGGCCGGCGGCGTCGAGTCCGCGGCGCCGACATAGAACACCTGCCCGTCCACATACGCCGACTTGGCCGACAGGATGAAGCGCAGGGTGGATTCCGCGCCGGTGGCGGCCGGCTTGGCGTCGGGGGACAGGTACACCAGCGCGGCGGTGGCCCCGTGCTGCAGTTCCTTGCCCAGCGAGCGGGTGAAGCCCTCCAGTGACCGCTGCGCGATCCGCTCGTCGGCGCTCTTGGCTTCGTCGGGGGTGGTGCCGATGACGACCAAGCGGCCGGAGTGGCCGATGTTGCGCATCAGGGGGGTGAAGAATTCATGCAGGGCGGTGAGCCCGGCCGGCGTGGTGATGCCGGTGGCGTCGAACACCAGGCCGCCGAAGGAGTCCGCCCAGCGGCCGCCGAGGTTGGCGCCGACCACGTCGTAGTCGCCGGCCAGCGCGGCTCGCAGCGGCTCGACGACCCGGCCCTCGCCGCCGATCAGCAATGAGCCGGCCAGCGGCGGGTCGCCCGCACGGTATCGCCGCAGCGTCTCGGGCTGGGGGACACCAAGCTGCTTGGCGAGGAACGAGCCGGGCCCGGAGTTGACGACTTGGGAGAATAGATCGGGTGCCACTGAGTTGCCTTCCATGCTGTCGGGTATCCATACGGTACTTGGGAGCTAACTTACTCCAGAGTAAGAACAGTGAGTACTATGGCTCCTAACCGTGAATAACCATCAACTGACGGAGATAAGCGTGGCTTCTGAAAGCTCCTCTGCGAGTTCCCAAGCGACTGCCCCCAAGCGGCGCGTCGCGGTGCTGGGCGGCAATCGAATCCCGTTTGCGCGGTCGGACCGCGCGTACGCCGAGGCATCGAACCAGGACATGTTCACCGCCGCGCTGGGCGGCCTGGTCGACCGGTTCAATCTGAGCGGCGAGCGGCTGGACGCGGTGATCGGCGGTGCGGTCCTCAAGCACAGCCGCGATTTCAACCTGATGCGCGAATGCGTGCTCGGCTCGGCGCTGTCGTCCTACACGCCGGCGTTCGATCTGCAGCAAGCCTGCGGAACCGGGCTGCAGGCGGGAATTGCCGCGGCTGACGGGATCGCTGCGGGTCGCTACGAGGTGGCCGCCGCGGGCGGGGTGGACACCACCTCCGACGCGCCGATTGCGTTGGGCAACAACCTGCGTCACACCCTGCTCGGATTGCGCCGGTCGAAGTCGAATGTCGACCGGCTGAAGCTCGTCGGCAAACTCCCGGCCAGCTTGGGCGTCGAGATCCCGGTCAACAGCGAGCCGCGCACCGGGCTGTCGATGGGCGAACACGCCGCGATCACCTCGAAGCAGATGGGCATCAAGCGGGTCGACCAGGACGAGCTGGCCGCAGCCAGCCACCGCAACATGGCGGCAGCGTATGACCGCGGCTTCTTCGATGACCTGGTCACTCCGTTCCTGGGCCTCTACCGCGACGACAACCTGCGCGCCGACTCGTCGGCGGAGAAGCTGGCCAAGCTCAAGCCCGTGTTCGGGGCGAAAGCCGGCGACGCGACCATGACCGCGGGCAACTCGACGCCGTTGACCGATGGCGCCTCGGTGGCGCTGCTGTCCACCGAGGAATGGGCCGCCGAGCACTCGCTGACACCGCTGGCCTACTTCGTCGACGCCGAGACGGCCGCGGTCGACTACGTCAACGGCACCGACGGCCTGCTGATGGCGCCGACCTACGCGGTGCCGCGTCTGCTGGCCCGCAACGGGCTGAGCCTGCAGGACTTCGACTTTTACGAGATCCACGAGGCGTTCGCATCGGTGGTGCTCGCGCACCTGCAGGCCTGGGAGTCCGAGGAGTACTGCAAGGAGCGGCTCGGCCTGGATGCCGCGCTGGGCTCCATCGACCGGTCCAAGCTCAACGTCAACGGATCGTCGCTGGCCGCCGGCCACCCGTTCGCCGCGACAGGCGGGCGGATTCTCGCCCAGCTGGCCAAGCAGTTGCACGAGGCGAAGGCTCACAACGGCGGTAAGCCGGTGCGTGGCCTGATTTCCATCTGCGCTGCGGGCGGCCAAGGCGTGGCCGCGATCCTGGAGGCCTGATACGAACGCGTCGGTCGGCGTTTAGCTACCGCACCGCTCGGGTAGCCGACCAGCTGGATAGCTCCGTGCTGTTTTTCAACCCCCGACCCGATGGCAGCGCGGAGCGTCCTCGAGTGGCCTTTCGGCCTGGTGACAGCTGCCGATTCGAGACCGGGGTCGTCGACGGAATGAGGGGATTTCGCCGACGGCCCCTCTCGCTGTACTCGTCCCCCATAGCAAAATCCCCCGCCTCCGAAGAGGACGGGGGATTTTGCAGTTCAGCCCCGCTTCGGTCTGATTAGCCGACTCCTCCTCAGCCGCTTCGCGGCTGCATCGTCGTCGCCTTAGAACGAAGCTTCTTCGAGCTCCATGATGTCGTTGTCGATGTTTTCCAACACCTGACGGGTGCTGGTCAGCAGCGGCAGGAAGTTCTTCGAGAAGAACGCGGCCACGGCGATCTTGCCTTCGTAGAAGGCCTTGTCGGCCTCGCTGACGCCACCGGCGTCCAGCGCCTCCAGGGCTACGGCGGCCTGACGCTGCAGCAGCCAACCGATCACCAGGTCGCCGACGCTCATCAGGAAGCGCACCGAACCGGTACCCACCTTGTAGATACTGGAGATCTCCTCCTGCGCCGACATCAGGTAGCCGGTCAGCGTCGCTGCCATCGCCTGGACATCAGCCAGGGCAGTGGAGAGCAGCGCACGCTCGGCCTTCAGTCGACCGTTGCCGGACTCGTTCTTGATGAACTCCTCGATCTCGCCGGACACGTGAGCCAACGCAACACCCTTGTCGCGGACGATCTTTCGGAAGAAGAAGTCCTGCGCCTGGATGGCCGTGGTGCCCTCGTAGAGCGAGTCGATCTTGGCGTCACGGATGTACTGCTCGATCGGGTAGTCCTGCAAGAAGCCGGAACCACCGAAGGTCTGCAGGCTCTCGGTGAGCTTGGCGTAAGCCTGCTCGGAGCCGACACCCTTGACCACGGGCAGCAGCAGGTCGTTGACCTTGAGCGCGAGGTCGTTGTCAATGCCGTGCACGGCCTTGGCCACCGGCGCGTCCTGGAAGGTCGCGGTGTAGCTGTACAGCGCGCGTAGACCCTCGGCGTACGCCTTCTGGGTCATCAGGCTGCGACGCACGTCCGGGTGGTGCAGGATCGTCACACGCGGAGCGGCCTTGTCGGTCATCTGGGTCAGGTCGGCACCCTGAATCCGGGACTTGGCGTACTCCAGAGCATTCAGGTAGCCGGTCGACAACGTGGCAATAGCCTTGGTACCCACCATCATTCGGGCCTGCTCGATGACCTCGAACATCTGCGCGATGCCGTTGTGCACCTCGCCGACGAGCCAACCCTTGGCAGGCACGTCGTGCTGACCGAAGGTCAGCTCACAGGTGGCGGAGACCTTCAGGCCCATCTTGTGCTCGACGTTGGTGACGAAGACACCGTTGCGCTCACCGGGCTCGCCGGTCTCGAAGTCGAACAGGAACTTCGGCACGAAGAACAGCGACAGACCCTTGGTGCCCGGTCCGGCGCCCTCGGGGCGGGCCAGCACCAAGTGGAAGATGTTCTCGAACAGGTCGTCGGAATCAGCAGAGGTGATGAAGCGCTTCACACCGTCGATGTGCCACGAACCATCGTCCTGCTGGACGGCCTTGGTGCGGCCGGCGCCGACGTCCGAGCCGGCGTCCGGCTCGGTGAGCACCATGGTCGAGCCCCAACCGCGCTCAGCGGCGATGATGGCCCACTTCTTCTGCTCTTCGGTGGCCAGGTGGTAGAAGATGCTGGCGAAGCCTGCGCCGCCGGCGTACATCCAGACGGCGGGGTTGGCGCCGAGCAGGTGCTCGTGCAGCGACCACACCATGGCCTTGGGAACCGGCGTGCCGCCGAGCTCCTCGTCGATGCCGACCTTGTCCCAGCCGGCCTCGATGACCGAGCGCACCGACTTCTTGAATGCCTCGGGCAGTGCGACGGTGTGGGTTTCCGGGTCGAACACCGGGGGATTGCGGTCACCTTCGACGAACGATTCGGCGACTGGGCCTTCGGCCAGCCGGCTCATTTCCGCCAGCATCTCGCGGGCGGTGTCGGCGTCAAGGTCGCTGTAGTCGCCTTCGCCGAATGCCTTGTCAATGCCCAATACCTCGAACAGGTTGAACACCTGGTCGCGGACATTGCTCTTGTAGTGGCTCACTTGGTTCCTCCTCGATGAGAACGCCACTTAGGGTTGGGTACTCGGGTCTAAGTTACCCACCAGTAACACCGATAAGTTATACCCATCGGAAACCCGACGCAACCGACTGTGAGCTAAATTTCATTGGCTAACCAACCAACTAGTTGGATTCGCGCTGATCAGGACCCTGGCATACCGGTTCACCTGGGATGATGATGGGTAGGTGACAATTGTGTCAAGCGTCACGACGCTGCCTGAAGTAGACCTGCGCGACAGTCCTGGCCAACTGCGGGAACGCCTTCGCGAGGCGACCCACGAGGTCGGTTTCTTCTATCTGATCGGGCACCAGGTTCCAGCGGCGCTCACTCGCCGGGTGCTGGCCGCGGCGCGACAACTTTTTGCGCTGCCACGGTCGGACAAGGATGCCGTAGCGATGGTCCGCAGCCCGCATTTCCGCGGCTACACCCGGCTGGGCGGTGAGGTGACCCGCGGCGCGGTGGATTGGCGCGAGCAGATCGACATCGGACCGGAGCGCGCCCCGATCGGTGGCCCAGGTAAGCCGGACTATCTGTGGCTGCAAGGGCCCAACCAGTGGCCGGCAGCTGTGCCGGAGTTGCCGGGCATCGTCGCGGAGTGGGATGCCGCGCTCGGCGGCGTCGCCCGCACCCTGCTGCGGCACTGGGCGGCCTCGCTCGGAAGCCCGCCGGACGTCTTCGATGCCGCGTTCGCCGAGGCGCCGGCCACCCTGATCAAGATCGTGCGCTACCCAGCGGCGGCGGCCAGTTCGCAGGGCGTGGGCGCGCACCGGGATTCCGGGGTCTTGACGCTGCTGCTGGCCGAACCAGACAGCGAGGGCCTGCAGGTGCGGGCGGCACGGGACGGCGGCTGGGTCGACGTGCCCGGACGAGACGGAGCGTTCGTCGTCAACATCGGAGAGCTGTTGGAAGTGGCGACCAGCGGCTACCTGCAGGCCACCGAGCACCGGGTGAATCTGCAGCGTTCGACCGACCGGATTTCGGTGCCCTACTTCTTCAATCCCCGGTTGGACGCGCAGTTCCCGACCCTGACGCTGCCCGCGGAACTCGCAGAGCACGCCGGCCTCCGTCCCGACCCCGCCGACCCGATCTACTCGGTCTACGGCCGCAACGCCTGGAAGAGCAGGCTTCGCGCCCATCCCGACGTCGCCGCCGCGCACGGCTACGTGACGGGCGGCGCGCAAAATGTAACGCCCGGCGAGTAGGGTCGACGGCGAATATTTTCCACGACGCGAATGAGCCCGGTGAACCAACCTGACAAGCTGACACCTACCTCCCTCCGCGAGGCGTTTGGCCACTTTCCGTCCGGCGTGATCGCGATCGCCGCTGAAGTCGACGGAGTCCGAGAAGGGTTGGCGGCCAGCACTTTTGTGCCGGTGTCGCTGGATCCTCCGTTGGTGTCGTTCTGCGTGCAGCACACCTCGACGACGTGGCCGAAACTCAAAGATGTCCGCGCATTGGGCATCAGCGTCCTGGGCGAATCGCATGACGCTGCCGCGCGCGCTCTCGCCGCCAAGACGGGCGACCGGTTCGCCGATCTGGAAACGGTGTCCTACGACAGCGGCGCGGTGTTCATCCAGGGCACCGGCGTCTGGTTGGAGACTGCGATCGAGCAGTCGATTCCGGCCGGAGACCACATGATCGTGGTGCTACGGGTCAGCGATGTCCGAGTCGACGCCGACATCACGCCGATTGTGTTCCACCGCAGCGTCTTTCGGCGCCTCGGCGTATAGCTTCGAGGCTTACCGCCGGAAGAGCTTGTTGCCCAGCCACACAACCGGGTCGTACTTGCGGTCGGCGACGCGTTCCTTCATCGGAATCAGGGCGTTGTCGGTGATATGGATGCCTTCGGGGCAGACCTCGGTGCAGCACTTGGTGATGTTGCAGTAACCGAGGCCGTGCTCTTCCTGCGCCTCGTCGCGCCGGTCGCGGGTGTCCAGCGGATGCATCTCCAACTCCGAGATCCGCATCAGGAAGCGCGGGCCGGCGAAGTTCGCCTTGTTGTCCTCGTGGTCACGGATCACGTGGCAGACGTTGTTGCACAGGAAGCATTCGATGCACTTGCGGAACTCCTGCGAGCGTTCCACGTCCTCCTGCTGCATCCGGTACTCGCCGGGCTGCAGGTCCTTCGGCGGCGCGAACGAGGGGATTTCCCGGGCCTTCTCGTAGTTGAACGACACGTCGGTGACCAGGTCGCGGATCACCGGGAACGTCCGGATCGGCGTCACGGTGACCACTTCGTCCTCGGCGAAGGTCGACATCCGGGTCATGCACATCAATCGGGGCTTGCCGTTGACTTCAGCCGAGCATGAGCCGCACTTCCCGGCCTTGCAGTTCCACCGCACGGCCAGGTCCGGGGTCTGGGTCTGCTGCAGGCGGTGGATGATGTCGAGCACCACCTCGCCCTCGTTGACCTCCACAGTGAAGTCCTGTAAGTCACCGCCGGCCTCGTCGCCACGCCATACCCGCAAGGTTGCGTCGTAGGTCATCAGCTTCTCCGTCCTGGGTGGTCGGCCAACTCTTCGTCGGTGAAGTACTTCTCCAACTCCGAGATCTCAAAAGCGTCGAGCAGGTCCGCCCGCATCGGGGTCTGGTTCTTGTGCACCACCGAGACGTCGGGGACGATCGGGTCGTCGCCCGATGCGCTGCAGACCAGCAGCACCTTGCGCCACGATGGGTCCATCCCTGGGTGGTCGTCGCGGGTGTGGCCACCACGGCTTTCGGTGCGCTCCAGCGCCGCCTTGGCGACGCATTCGCTGACCAGCAACAGGTTGCGCAGGTCGAGTGCCAGGTTCCAGCCAGGGTTGTACTGGCGGCCGCCCTCGACGTGAATGTGCTTGAACCGCTCGCGAAGCTGGTCGAGTCGCCCGAGCGCCTCGGAGATCTCCTCGGATTTGCGGATGATGCCGACCAGGTCGTTCATCGACTGCTGCAACTCCAGCTGCAACGTGTACGGGTTCTCGGCGGTGGTGCCGTTCGTCGGCGCCTCGAAGGGTGCCAACGCCCGCTTGGCGGCGGTCTCGACGGCATCCTCGGACACTGTCGGCCGGTTGCTGAGCGCCCGCACGTAGTCGGCGGCGCCGAGACCGGCGCGACGACCGAAGACCAGCAGGTCGCTCAGCGAGTTACCGCCGAGCCGGTTGGAGCCGTGCATGCCGCCGGAGCACTCACCCGCGGCGAACAGCCCGGGAACGGTGGCGGCGCCGGTGTCGGCGTCCACCTCGACGCCGCCCATCACGTAGTGGCAGGTGGGCCCGACTTCCATTGCTTCCTTGGTGATGTCGACCCCGGCCAGTTCCTTGAACTGGTGGTACATCGACGGCAGCCGCTTCTTGATCTGCTCGGGCGTCAGTCGCGACGCGATGTCGAGGTAAACGCCGCCGTGCGGGGTGCCGCGGCCTGCCTTGACTTCGGAGTTGATCGCGCGGGCGACCTCGTCACGGGGCAGCAGGTCGGGTGTGCGACGAGCCGAGTCGTTGTCCTTGAGCCACTGGTCGGCTTCCTGCTCGGACTCGGCGTACTGGCCTTTGAACACCGGCGGGATGTAGTCGAACATGAATCGCTTGTCATCGGAGTTTTTCAGCACTCCGCCGTCGCCGCGCACACCCTCGGTGACCAGGATGCCCTTCACGCTGGGCGGCCAGACCATGCCGGTCGGGTGGAACTGGATGAACTCCATGTTGATCAGCGTCGCGCCAGCCCGCAGCGCCAGCGCGTGGCCGTCGCCGGTGTACTCCCACGAGTTCGAGGTGACCTTGAACGACTTGCCGATGCCGCCGGTCGCCAGCACGACTGCCGGTGCCTCGAACAGGATGAAATTGCCGGTTTCTCGCACGTAGCCGAATGCCCCGGAGATCCGCCCCCCATTTTCCGAGCCATCTTTCAATAACTCGGTGATCGTGGTCTCGGCGTACACCTTGATCCGGGCGTCGTAGTCACCGAGCTCGGCGTGGTCCTCCTGCTGCAGCGAGACGATCTTCTGCTGCATGGTGCGGATCAGCTCTAGGCCCGTTCGGTCGCCGACGTGCGCCAGTCGCGGGTAGGTGTGCCCACCGAAGTTACGCTGGCTGATCTTGCCGTCCTTGAGGCGGTCGAACAGCGCGCCGTAGGTCTCCAGTTCCCACACCCGGTCGGGCGCCTCTTTGGCGTGCAGCTCGGCCATCCGCCAGTTGTTGAGGAACTTGCCACCGCGCATGGTGTCGCCGAAGTGGGTCTTCCAGTTGTCTTTCGGGTTGGTGTTACCCATCGCCGCGGCACAGCCGCCCTCGGCCATCACCGTGTGGGCCTTGCCGAACAGTGACTTGGACACCACCGCAACCTTCAGGCCGCGTTCCCGCGCCTCGATGACCGCGCGCAAACCTGCGCCGCCGGCGCCGATGACGACGACGTCGTAGGAGTGCCGTTCGACCTCAGCCATGAAATCCTCGCTCAGCTAATTCGGTAATTCTGAAATGGCTTTTCAGCCAATGAATCTCAGGTCGGAAATGGTGCCGCTGGACACCAGCGCGATGTAGAAGTCGGTGAACATCAGCGTGCCCAGAGTGATCCAGGCGTACAGCTTGTGCCGAGTGTTGAGGTGACTCACCTGAGTCCAGATCCAATACCGCACAGGGTGTTTGGAGAAGTGCTTGAGCCGCCCGCCCGTGACGTGGCGGCAGGAGTGGCAGGACAGGGTGTAGACCCACAGCATGATCACGTTGCCGAGCAGGATCACGTTGCCCAGCCCGAAGCCGAATCCGCCAGGCCCATGGTCGGAGTGGAACGCGACGATCGCGTCGTAACTGTTGATGATCGAGATGAGGCCCGCGGCGTAGAAGAAGTACCTGTGCGTGTTCTGGACGATCAGCGGGAACTTCGTTTCGCCGGAGTAGTGCACGCGAGGCTCGGCCACCCCGCAGGCGGTGGGTGACTGCCACACCGTTCGGTAATAGGCACCGCGGTAGTAGTAGCAGGTCAGCCGGAACAGCAGCAGGAACGGCAGCGTCAGCGCCGCATAGGGCAGCCACCACACGTCGGGTAGGAGTTGCGGCCAAAAGTCGCTCGACTCCTTGATGCAGCCGTGACTGACGCACGGCGAGTAGAACGGCGTCAGGTAGTGGTACTGCGCGACGAAATAGTGATCTTGTTGGAACGCGCGGAAGGTCGCGTAGATGACGAATGCAGCGAAGCCCAAGTCGATCCGCAACGGCGACAACCACCACCGGTCGGTGCGCAACGTCCGTTGCTGGATGCGGGCGCGCGTCGGTGAAAAGACACCGGACGCAGGATGGTTCGCCGTTGGTGCGCTCATCAATTGTTCCTCTTCGAACGGGCTGTTGGACGAAGAGTACCCAGACACACCCCAAAGATTCTCGGCGGGGCGTGAATTGTCAGGACCTGCTGTGGCCCCCGACTCCCTCTTGGTCGACGTCGCGCCAAAAGTCGCGGTCGTAATCGGCGTCGGGAATGGCGATCTTGTCGCCGGATTGCTGCACCGTAGCCCGTATTAGGTCTAATTCGGAAACATCGGTGTCAAGTAATTCGACGTCGCCGAGAATACGGTCGGCATCGATCACGACGCGACGCATCGCGGGGCTGTCGCCGTAGCGAGCTCGGAGCGAACTCACGCACCGCCGCAGGCCACCGATGAGCTCGTGCAGTTCGGCCAGTTCGGTAGTGGTGGACAACGCATCTCCCCAGGGCTGAAGGTGTCGTGGATCACAGGACCACTCCAATAGTATCCGGCGCGCGGGCATAGCGTGAGACAGATCACGCTCGGGCGCGGTCAGCGGTGAACCGGCTCCAGCATCCGGTGTGGCCGGCGCAGCACCATGCTGACCGCATCGTTGTGGTCGCGTGGTCGCCGCGGCGGGTGCAGGACGAGGTCGGCGACGTCGGGAAGCTGTCCGCACTGTCCGCACACCCGATCCGGCCCGATGCGACCGCCACAGTCCGCATGCCGGTAGCTGCGTCGGTGCGACTGGTCGACGTAGTTCTCGTTGCCCCAGCTGACCAGCGACCAGATCGCCGGCCACAGCCGCCGGCCCTTGGCGGTCAACACATACTCATCGCGGCCGCCGCTACCAGGTTGCTTGGCGAAGACGCCCTGGTCAACCAACAAGGAAAGCCGCTCGGAGAGCACAGCTTTCGGGATGTTGAGGTGGGTGCGGAAGTCGCTGAACCTGCGCACACCGTAGAAGGCGTCGCGGACCACCAACAGCGTCCACCGCTCGCCGACGATCTCGAGTGATCGGGCGATCGGGCAGATCTCTTCGCTGTATTCGCGAGGCAGGGCCACGTCGACATCCTACGCTTGCAGGTTCGTTCACCGAACCATATACTCGAAATTCGAAAGTTCGGTCAACGAACCAACAGGAAGCGATCCGATGAGCGCAAGCTTTCACCGTGAGCAGCACGGCATGACCCGCGTCGACATCGTCACCGGCGTTCCTTTCGACGAATTCATCGTCGCGTTGGAGAAGGCGGCGCCACCCGTCAACCGCGCGGCCTACGTGCGGATCGCTGAATCCGGCGGCGACTGGGACGACGTTCTGGCGACCGCAGCGACGAACGCACCGAATGAGTTGATGGTGTACGCCAAGATCGATGCAACCGAATTATTCGCTGTCGCAGGACATCACACCCGGGCGATCGAGTACCTGATCGGCAACCATGTGATCGCCGAGACCATGTTCCGTCATGACCCGAAGGCGATGTTGTACGCCCCGCTGCGGATGCTGGTCTACAGCGATGACGACGGCAATGCGATCTTCACCATGGACCAGCCCGGTCCGGCCTTCGGTAGCCTCGGCATCGATGCCGTGGCCGAAGTCGGTGAGGCGCTTGACCGTAAAGTCGTCAACCTGCTTCGCGCGATCGGGGTGGACGCCGCACAGGCCTTCGCCTGACCGGACCGCACGCTGTGATCGGCTATTCGCTACGCGCGAATGTCGCCTCGAAGTTCTCGTCTATCGCCAGCCGATAACCGCGTTTGACAACCGTTGCGACAATGTTCCTGTCGCCCAGTGCCTTTCGAAGCCGCAGCACCGCGGTATCCACGGCGTGGGGGTCGCTGGCGCCGCCGGGCAGGGCGCGCAGCAGTTCACTGCGGGCGACGACGGCACCCGGACGCTGCGCCAGCGCGCGCAGCACGGCCATCGTCGCCGGCGACAGCGCCTGCACCGTGTCGTCGATCATCACGCAGGAGCCGCGCATCTCGATTCGGTGCCCGGCCGCGCGCATCGTCCTCGACCGCAGCACCGGCAGTTCCTCCACGATGTGGCGGGCCAGCGCGCCCAGCCGCATGCGCTGCGGCCACGAGGCCGGGACTCCCAGGCGGACGAGCGGTTGCGCGGTGACCGGGCCGACGCACATCGCCTGGACATCCGAGCGCAGCGCGTCAAGCAGCTGACCGGAGATGCGGAGGTCGGCGGCCCGCATCAGGGTTGCGGCGACGGCAGGTGCCGACGTGAAGCTCACCGCATCGAATTCGCGGTGGGCGATCTGTCTGATCAGCTGGTCGAACTCGCCGCCCGGAGGCGCCGGGTTCCAGCGGTACACCCGGATCGGGATGATCTCGGCGCCGGCCGAATGGAGCTCGTCGAGAAACTCGGGGAACGGATCCCAGTTGTCGCTCACGCCGTGGAGTTGCACCGCGATCCGAGCGCCGCTGATGCCGGATTCGCGGAGGTACTCCGAGACCTCACGGGACGATTCGGATTCCGGCGACCACTCCTCACGCAGGCCTGCCGCGCGCAATGCACCGGCCGCCTTCGGTCCACGGGCGATCACCCGGGCTTCGGACAGCGCTGCGACCAGTCGGTCCGCCAACCCCCAGCCCGCGGCGGCGTCGAGCCAGCCACGGAAACCAATACCGGTCGTCGCGATCACGACGTCCGGCGGCCTGGCAACCAATATTTCTGTGTTAAGCCTTAATTCGTCGTCGTCTGCCAGTGCCACCATGGTGATCGCCGCTGCGCTGGTGACGGAGGCGCCGTGCCGATCCAGCAATGTGCACAGCTCGCGGGCCCGTCGCGCAGAGGTGACGGCCACCCGATAACCCGAGAGCGCCGGTGCGGTCGGGCGATTCATATGAGTTTTCTATGCGCGCCAAATTTCCGTCGCGTTACCGGCCAATTGCTGTGTCGTTGCCCTCTCAGGTGCAGCTCAGGCGTTACCAGACATCCCCGTCGCGCCAATCGCACATCAGAGTCGCCGCCGGGTCCAACTCGAGCCCGAGCGGGAAGACGAACACCGACCCGTCCGCGTCCGGAGTGCGGGTCGGGCCGGTGGGTGCCAACACCGACGTCGGCCCAGTCCACGGCAGCCAGCCGCGCATCGTGTAGAGCCGTCGGCCCAGGTCTGACGAACTGAGCGCCCCGAGTTGGCAGCTGCCACGGATCACCTGCTCGCACGCGTCGAGAACCGCGATCGCCAGGCCCTGGCCGCGCCAATCTTCGCGTACCGCAACGGCTTCGACGTAGCCGCAGCGCAGCGAGATCCCGTGGTACAGCAGCCGGCGTTGGACGACGGCACCGTGCGCGATGATCGCGCCGCGATGCCAGATCAGGGCGTGCATTCCGCCGAGCGCGTGGTCCCAGTCGGTGCCGGTGAAGTTGCCGGCGAACGCGGCATCGACCATGTCGTGCGCGCGCTGTCGCGCGTCGCTTTCCAGGTCTGCGGTGTGGACCAGGCGGGCGGTGTGTACCTGGGTGTGCACACTGTTGGTTTACCAGTTGGGCCGGTCCTCCGCCACCGAAGTCGACGTATCCCTGGGTCGCGACCAGTGCAGTCGCACCTGCTGGCCGGGCCGCAGCTGGGACAGTGTGTCGATGTCGTCGTCGGCAATCACGCCGACCACCGGATAGCCGCCGGTGACCGGGTGGTCGGGCCCGAGGATCACCGGTAAACCGTTGGGCGGCACCTGAATCGCGCCGCGGGTAGCGCCTTCGCTCGGGAGTTGGCGGTCCGGGCTGCGGTGCTGCAGCGGGCGGCCCTGTAGTCGCATGCCGACGCGATCGCTGCGGTCGGACGTCGTCCAGACGGCGCGCACGAGTGCGTCGGGATCGCTGAGCCAGTCATCCCGCGGGCCGGGTACCACCCGAAGCTCGACCGGCTGTCCGCCGATGGGAGCGACCGGAGCTTGGTCGATGCCGGGATACTCCAGGACAGGTTCGCCGATCGGCACGACGTCGCCGGGTTGCAACGGCAGCGGACCGATGGCCGACAGTACGTCGTAGCTTCGGGAGCCGAGCACCGGCGTCGCGTCGATGCCGCCACGCACCGCCAGGTAGGTCCGCAGCCCGGATCGCGGGACGCCGAACGAGATCAGCTCACCGTCGCGAACATGCTGAATGCTGTTGGCGCCGAATGCTCTTCCATCAACACGCGGTGACGGATCAGCGCCCGTCACCGCGATGTCGATATCGCCGCCACGGACTTTCGCAGAAAACCCGCCCATCGTCACCTCGATCGTCGCGCGGTCATCGGGGTTGGCCACCAGTCGGTTGGCCAATGCGTGTGAGTGCCGGTCGGCGGCCCCGGATCGGGTGACGCCGAGGTGAGCGAGCCCGGGCCGGCCGAGGTCTTGAACAAGGGCCAGCGGGCCGGGCTGGACGATGTCGAGTGTCGTCACGCCGCCGCCCGGAACTGGACCCACATGCCCGGCGTGAGCAGCGCCGGATTCGGCCGGTCAATATCCCACAGCACCGCATCGGTCCGGCCGATCAGTTGCCATCCGCCGGGGGAGCGACGCGGATAGATCCCGGTGAACTCGCCGGCCAGGCCGACCGCGCCGGCCGGGACCGCGGACCGCGGCTCGGCCCGTCGCGGCACCGCCAGTCGCGCGTCGCCGGCGACCAGGTAGGCGAAACCCGGTGCGAAGCCGCAGAATCCGACCCGCCACGGGCCCGCGGTATGCGCCTCGACGACCTGCGTCGGGGTCATCCCGGTGCGCTGCGCCACCTCGTCGAGATCGGCGCCGTCATAGACGACGTCGATCACCATTGGCTCGGACGGTGCGCTGGATTGCGCCTCGGCAGCCGCTCGCAGCGTGCCGAGTCGGCGGCGGATCGCGCTCTGCCGGTGCGGTTGGTCGAGCGTCAGGAGCACCGTGCGGGCGGCCGGGACGATGTCGATAACACCGGGTATCGCTGCGTCGCGCAACGCCGTCGCCCACCCCAGAACCTCAGCGGTGCTGTCGAATTGCAGCAGCAGAGCCCGATCGCCGTAGTCCAGGACGGTGTCGGCCACGCTCAGTGCACGATGTTGGCGATTAGCCCAGGCAACTGATCAGCGACCAACGGGTAGCTCAGCGGCGACGCATAGGCGATCGCCCCGGCCTGATCCTTGGTGGTGAACACGCTGCGCGAGCGTGCCGCGGCCACATCGGGATTGGCCATCAGCGCGGCCTCGTCGGCAGGATTCTCCGTCAGCCAGATCAGCACGTCGGTGCCATCGAGCGTGGATGTGATCTTGTCGTGCGAAATCAGCGCGCGCTGTTGGTCGTCGGACATCGCCGTGACGTTCTCGGGCACGGCCAGCCCCATCTGGGTGAGAAACTCCGCGCGCCAGCCGGTTGTCGCCACCACGCTGTCGTCGTGGAACCTGCCCTGCAGCAACAACACCCGCTTGTTCTTGAAGTGAGGATACTTGTCGGCGACGGCGGCGAAGGCTTTGTCCACGCCGCTGATCAACGACTTCATCTGACCGGATTGGAACACGGCTTCCCCGATGGCGGTCGCCTGCTCCTTCCACGGCTCGAAGAACGCGTCGCCGGTCTGCGGCAGCGTCGGCGCGATCGCCGCCAGCTTCTGGTAGGTGTCCTGGTCGAGTCCGGCGTCGGTCGCGACGATCAGATCCGGTTTCAGGGCGGCGATCTGCTGGACCTGAATTCCGTTGTCCAGGTTCAACACAACGGGCTTGGCATTGCCGAGCTTGGCTGTGGCCCACGGCCACACCCCGAACGGTTGGTCGCCGAACCAGTTGGTCACCGCGATCGGTACGACGCCGAGTGCCAGCAAGTCGTCCTGTCCGGTGAAGCCGGCGCTGACCACCCGCTTGGGTGGCGCGGGGATGGTCGTCTCGCCGAACGCGTGGCTGATGGTGACGGATCCATTGGGGCCGGTCGAGGTTGACGGCTTGTGGTCCGACGAGCACGCCGCCAGCGCGAGTAGGCCCGTCGCCGCGCCGGCGCTCAGGAACCCCCGCCGACTCCATTGCTGGTCCACCGCGTGAGCGTAGCGCTTTAGCCCAGCGGGTTCAGCGGGTCGGCTTACCCCTTCCAGGGGCTGTAGTCGGCGATCAGCTCCTCCTGCGGAGGCCGCTGATCGTCGGGCACATGCTGCAGGTTGATCCGGATTCGGTACCAGATCGAGCTGGGTCCGCGCATGCCGTCGACCAGAATGTCGGGCGGCTGCAGGCGATCGGCCGCATCGGGATGGCGTTCGCGCCAGGTGTCCAGCGCGGCCATCGCCTCGTCTTTCGTCTTGGTGCGGGCAACCTCGATCAGCGGCATCGCGGACTGACGCCGGCCGGTGGCTGCGTCGCGACGCGCACCCTTGGGTGCCTTCTCCGCCGGGCCGAGTTCCTCGGCAAGGGTGAGCAGCCGCTCGAGGCCGCCTGCCGCCGAGTCCATGTCCTCCCACGGGTCACCGACGTCGGCGTACCGCTCCGGCACCGTCGCCACGGTGAAGGCGGCGGGATCGCAATCGGCGACCTCGTCCCATCGCAGCGGTGTCGAGACCCGGGCGTCCGGGGTGGCGCGCACCGAGTACGCCGAGGCGACAGTGCGGTCCTTCGCGTTCTGGTTGAAGTCGACGAACACCCCTTCGCGTTCTTCCTTCCACCAGCGGCTGGTCGCCAGCCCGGGCGCGCGTCGTTCCACCTCGCGCGCTACCGTCTGCGCCGCCAGCCGCACGTGTCGAAAAGACCAGCTCGGCGCGATCCGCGCATAGATATGGAATCCGCGGGACCCGGACGTCTTGGGCCATGCCGTCAGGCCGTGATCCTCGAGTACTTCGCGCGCGACCTGCGCCACCTCGAGGATCTGTCGCCACGTCACGCCGGGCATCGGATCCAGATCGACTCGCAGTTCGTCGGGGTGATCGAGGTCGCCGGCGAGCACCGGATGCGGATTGAGGTCGACGCAGCCCAGATTGATCGCCCAGACCAGGCCGGCGGCGTCGTGGATGACGGCCTCCTTGGCGGACGTGCCGCGCGCGTACTTCAACTCGGCGACGTCGACCCAATCCGGCCGCTTCTCCGGCGCACGTTTCTGAAAGACCGCCTCCTGCTCGATGCCCTTGACGAATCGCTTCAGGATCATCGGGCGCCCGGCCACGCCGCGCAGGGCGCCGTCGGCAACGGCCAGGTAGTACCGGATCAGGTCCAGCTTGGTGATGTCGGCGTGCCAGTCATGACCGGGGAAGATCACCTTGTCCGGATGGGTGACGTCGACCTCGCGTCCGCCCACTTCAAGCGACACCGGCCCCATGAATCGATGGTAAGTGGGCAAAGCATTCGCACCGGGGTGCGACGTCCGTCACATAGGGTGAAGGCATGCCTAATCTCTTCGATCTGCCTGGCGAAGCGGCAGCCAAAATTCAGCAGTATGCCGAGCGTGGCGTATCCGAACTGCACTACCTCCGCAAAATCATCGAATCCGGCACGTTCCGGCTGGAGAACCCGCTGAACTACGCCGCAATGGCCGCTGACATCGCGAAATGGGGCGAGATCGGCATGCTGCCTGCGTTCAACGCCAGGCGCACACCCGACCGCGCGGCGATCATCGACGACGAAGGCTCGTTCACCTACCGGGAACTCGACGAGGCCGCCAACGCCATCGCTCACGCGCTGCTGGACAAAGGAGTGCGCGGCGGCGACGGAGTCGCGATCCTGGCGCGCAACCACCGCTGGTTCGCCGTTGCGCAGTACGGGTGTGCGCGGGTCGGTGCCCGCATCATCCTGCTCAACAGTTCCTTCTCCGGCCCGCAGATCAAAGAGGTGTCCGAGCGCGAGGGCGCCAAGCTGATCATCTACGACGACGAGTACACCGAGGACGTCAGCAAAGCCGAACCCACGCTAGGCAAGCTGCGCGCACTGGGCACCAACCCCGACGGAAAAGACTCGGGCAGCAGCGACCAGACGCTGGCCGACGTCGTCAAGGCGAACAGCACATCGCCTGCCCCCAAGGCCACCAAGCATTCGTCGATCATCATCCTGACCAGTGGCACCACCGGCACCCCGAAGGGCGCGAACCGCAGCCTGCCGCCGACGCTGGCGCCGATCGGCGGAATCCTGTCGCACGTGCCGTTCAAGGCGAACGAAGTGACGTCACTGCCCGCGCCGATGTTTCACGCGCTGGGCTTCCTGCACGCCACCATCGGGATGTTCCTGGGCTCGACGCTGGTGCTGCACAGCAAGTTCAAGCCCGAGCAGGTGTTCAAGGACATCGAAAAGCATAAGGTGTCCGCCGTCGTGGTGGTTCCGGTGATGCTGTCGCGAATGCTCGACGCGCTGGAGAAAATGGACGACGCGCCCGACTTCTCGAGCTTGCGGATCATCTTCGTCTCCGGATCGGCGCTGGGCGCTGACGTCGCTGAACGAGCGCTGAAAGACATCGGTCCGGTCGTCTACAACATGTACGGGTCTACCGAGATCGCCTTCGCCACCATCGCCGGACCGGAGCACCTGGAGTTCAACTCGACGACGGCCGGGCCTCCGGTCAAGGGTGTCAAGGTCAGGATCTACGACGACAACGGCAAGGAGTTGCCGCAGGGCGAGGTGGGCCGGATATTCGTCGGCACCAGCTTCCCGTTCGAGGGTTACACCGGCGGCGGCAAGAAGCAGATCATCGACGGCCTGCTGTCGTCCGGTGACGTCGGGTACTTCGACGAGCGCGGCCTGCTCTACATCAGCGGCCGCGACGACGAGATGATCGTGTCCGGCGGCGAGAACGTCTTCCCGGCCGAAGTCGAGGACTGCATCAGCGGACACCCCGACGTGGTCGAAGCGACCGCCATCGGTGTCGAGGACAAGGAGTGGGGTCACCGGTTGCGCGCCTTCGTCGTCAAGAAGGACAACGCGGACGTCGACGAGGACACCATCAAGAAGCACGTGAAAGATCAACTGGCCAAATACAAGGTGCCGCGCGAAGTGATCTTCCTCGACGAGCTGCCGCGCAACCCGACCGGCAAGATCCTCAAACGAGAGCTGCGTGAGATCGACGCCGACTAGCTCAGCCGTCGAATCCTGTTGCGCCGTCGAGTGTTTCGCGCAGGATGTCGATCTGTCCGGTGTGCCGGGCGATCTCCTCGATCATGTGCGTGTAAATCCAGCGCAGCGAGACCGGTCCGAAACGGTGATGCGGTACCTCGTGATCGAGCGAGTACCGCGCGGCGATCTGCCGGGATTCGTCGCATTGACTCTGGTACTCGGTCACCAGCGTCGACATTGATTCCTCCGGGAGGAGCGTGAATTCCCAGGAGCGTTCATGCGGCCGACGGTTGTTGTCGCTCTTTTCCTGCAGAAGCTGGTCGAACCACCCGAATTCCACCCAGCGCAGGTGCTTGAGCAGCCCGCCCACAGATGTCCCGGACGGAACGAGCGGGCGACGGGCATCCGCATCGGAAAGACCGGAAACCTTGCGCACCACAACGTCTCGGTAGTCGTCGAGAAAAGCCTCCAGAATGGCACGCTCGCCGGCCGGCTGCTGGTGACGACGATCGGGGCGCTCGGTTTCTGCCATGCCCGCGAAGCTAGCACCGCGCGCTGTCCGTGCGATTAACGCCCTTCGCGGATGCTCCGGGTGATTTCGGCGGACAGTTTCTGGTCGACCAACAACAGCTCGATGAGCGCGGAGATGACCTCTTGTCCGGTGACGCGGGCGAATCCGAGCCGGTCTGCGGCTTCCCGCTGCCAGATGTCCAGCGCCCGGTGGGTGGCCGGGGACAGGTCGACAGTGCGCCTGGTGCGTTGGGTGTTCCGGGACGGCTTGTCCGGCTTGTGGTCGAAGTTCTGCCGGATGCTCGAGAAGCGTTCGGTCTGCGCCGAGGCGTTGGCGCGGCTGGGCGGTTTGGACCGGAACGACGGCGAGCTGGATTCCATACGGTGGGATGACCTCCGGTTGATGCAGGTTTTCAGTAGATCAGGACTTAAGTATGTCCGCCAAAGCTGAGTCACGCATCGCTAGCCGGCTGGACGGCGTGTCCGCAGGCGATCTGGCGGCGCCGCTACGCGGCAAGACCCGCCGCCGCGGGCCCGGTTGGCCAATGATTGCTGACGGCACCGCTCGGCATGCGCGTTTGCTTCATTTGTTCATTCGCTGCGTGCGCCGAGAATGGCGAATCGGTCTCGAACAATAGTGGATGAAGACATACGGACATGCGCAATTGCGTAGATATGGAAGTACTGACTTCAGTAGAATCTGATATCAGCTCTGAACTGGAACTATTGTGACTGTGGACCTACTGATTCCAGTACGGGCAAGCATTCTGAAGTCAGGAAAGAAGTAAGTCATCAATTAAAGTAATCAGTACTCACCATTTAAGCCATGAAAAATCGATGCGCAGATAATTCGCTATTCTTAGTATTATCAATACGGGAATTTAGCCTTTGCTAAGGAAAGCAATTTAACGTTCTCGGTGTCAGTCACCAGATGACGAAGGAGCAACACGATGTTGAGTTCACTATCTTCTGCCCGCCGAGTAGCCGCTAGCGCTATCGGTGCGAGCGCGGTGGCCGGCGCAATGCTATTGGGTGTCGCCCCGGCGGCCAACGCAGCCCCCGAGATCGCCCATGTCGCGCCGGCATCGCCGGCCGGGTTCGGCGCCCCACTGCCCGATCGCCCCGGGTTTGGCGGCGGCCACGGCGGCGGCTTCGGCCATGGCCACGGCGGGTTCGGTCGTGGGGGCTGGGGACATGGAGGCTTCGGTCGCGGAGGCTGGGGCCACGGCGGCGGCTGGGGTCGCGGCGGCTACGGCCGCGGCGGTTGGGGCCGTGGTGGTTTTGGTCGCGGCTTCGGCTGGGGTCACCACGGTTGGTGGGGCCACCGAGGCTGGGGTCGCGGATACGGCTTTGGGCGCGGCTATGGCTTCGGTCGCGGCTTCGGCCCGGCCGGCTGGTGGGGCCACGGTCCAGGGTTCGGCGGTCCAGGGTTCGGCGGTCCAGGGTTCGGCGGTCCAGGGTTTGGCGGTCCAGGGTTCGGCCCTGGTTTCGGTCCCGGATTCCCCCCGCCGTTCATTCGCTAAGTCCATCTGACCAGGGGACCGGCTAGCCCCGCCTCTTGCGCATGACGGGGCTAGCCTTCCCCCAATGACATCCACGCCGACCTGAAAGCCTGCCAGGTCGGCGTGGATTTTTTTGTGCGCCCGTGAGATCGACTCTGCGACTAGGGATCGCGCGGCAGGCCCAGCAGTCGCTCGGCGATGATGTTGAGTTGCACCTCCGACGTACCGCCGTAGATGGTGGTCGCGCGACTGGACAGCAGGAAGTCGTCCCACTTTCCGGGATCGGTGTCCTTGTCGCCGATCGCCGCGTCAGCCCCGAAGGACGACACCGCGAACTCGGCATAGCCCTGTCCGGTCCGCATCGACAGCAGCTTGGAGATCGCCGCCGACGGCATCGCGTCACCTCCGGCCAGGGTCAACAACGTCGAGCGCAGGTTCAACAGCTTGGCCGCGTGCCCTTCGGCGATCAACTGCCCGGCGCGGTGGCGGGCGACCTGATCGAACTGGCCGTCGCGCACGAACTCGACGAGTTGCGGCAGGCTGGCCAGGAAGTTCAGGTCGCTACCGCCGATCGACACCCGTTCTGCCGTCAAGGTGTTGCGGCTGACCTCCCAGCCCTGGTTCACCTCGCCGAGCACGTACTCGTCGGGCACGAACACGTCGTCGATGTAGACGGTGTTGAAGAACTCCTGCCCGGTCAGTTCGCGCAACGGCTTCACGGTCACGCCTTCGCTCTTCATGTCGAGCAGGAAGTAGGTGATGCCGTTGTGTTTCGGAGCGTTTGGTTCCGTCCTGGCCAGCAGCGCGCCCCACTGGGAGAACTGCGCGGCCGTCGTCCAGATCTTCTGCCCGCTGATCCGCCAGCCCCCGTCGACGCGGGTGGCTTTGGTACTCAGACCGGCGAGGTCGGAGCCGGCGCCGGGCTCGGAAAACAGCTGGCACCAGATCATTTCGCCGCGGAACGTCGGCGGCAGGAAGCGTTGCTTCTGCTCTTCGGTGCCGAACGCGACGATCGACGGGATGACCCATGCCGCGATACCGACCTGCGGTCGCTTGACGCGCCCGCTACCGAATTCCTGGGCGATGATGATCTGCTCCACCGGGCTGGAGGATCGACCCCACGGGGTCGGCAGATGCGGCAACACCCATCCGCCCTCGGCGAGCGCCACCGTGCGCTGTTCACGGTCCATCTCCTTGAGCGCGGCTACCTCAGAACGGATCTCGTCCCTGAGTTTCTCGGTGTCGGGGTCCAGGTCGATGTCGATCGCGCGCATGCCGGTGGTGGTCGCGGTGTCGACCACTTTCTGCGGGTACTCCGAGGCGCGCCCGAAACCGGCGGCCAAGATCAGCGCGCGGCGGTAGTACACGTTGGTGTCGTGCTCCCAGGTGAAGCCGATGCCGCCGTGCACCTGGATGCAGTTCTGCGTGCAGTGTTGGGCCGCGGCGGGCGCCAGCGTGGCCGCCACTGCCGCAGCGAATTCGACGTGCTCGCTGCCGTCGTCGATGGCACGCGCGGCGTCCCAGGTTGCGGCGGTGGCCCGCTCGGTGTCGGCGATCATCTCAGCGCACCTGTGCTTGACGGCCTGGAACTGACCGATCGGCCTGCCGAACTGTTCGCGGATCTTGGCGTAGTCGGCAGCGGTGTCGGTGGCCCATCGCGCGACACCAACCGCCTCGGCCGACAGCAGCGTGGAAATCAACGCATGTGCGGCAACTGTGCTCAGGTTGCTCAACACCACGTCGTCTGCCACCTCGACGGCATTGGCCCGCACATGGGCGATGGGCCGCAGAGGGTCGACGCTGGTGACCGGCTCGATCTCGAGCTGATCGGCGCGCAACACGACCCACTCCTCGCCGCTGTCGATCGCGACCGGCAACACCAGCAGCGACGCTTCGCCTGCGGCGGGCACGGCGCGGACCTCACCGCGGATCACCAGAGCGTCACCCTGCCGCGTCGCGGTCAACGCGGAGTCCAGCGCGTAGGCGGCGATGGCCTCACCCGACGCTAGCTCAGCAAGCACCTTGGCGTCCGGGTCGTGCGCTGAGATCAGCGCACTGGCGATCGCCGACGGTACGAACGGGCCCGGCACCGCGCCGTAGCCGAATTCAGCGAGCACGATCGCGAGTTCGAGGATGCCGAAGCCTTGTCCACCAATGGATTCAGCCAAGTGCACGCCCTGTAGACCCTGCTCGGCTGCGGCCTGCCAATACGGTGGTGGATTCTCGATCGGTGTTTCCAGCGCGGCATGCAGCACATCCGACGGCGCAACCCGCGCTACCAGGGACCGCACCGAATCGGCCAGGTCTTGATGCTCAGCAGTGATAGCGATCGGCATTGGTCGCCTTCCTTGGTTTTGCCCGGAGCCCGTTTCGCCCCGACCCTGCCAATCTAATAACCGGTGGGTTGGTTGACCACATGGGCCAGTGGCTGGCCGTCCCTCAGTCGACGACAGTTGGCGACCGCTTCGACGAGATAGCGCCGCATGGTGTCGGCGGTGTACCAGGTGACGTGCGGCGTGAGCACCACGTTGTCCAGGCCCAGCAGCGGGTTGTCCGGTGACACGGGTTCCACGTCGAAGACATCGAGGCCCGCGGCCGCCAGCCGGCCATCGCGGAGCGCGTCGACGAGTGCGTGTTCGTCGACGATGGCGCCGCGTGACGTGTTGACCAGTACCGCACTGGTTTTCATACCGGCCAGCGCGGCCTCGCCGAGCAGCCCGTGGGTGGCGTCGGTCAGCGGCAGGTGCAGCGAGACGATGTCGCTGTCGGCCAGCAGTTCCGGCAACGGCCGCCACCCGGGCAGGCCATTGTCGCGCGTGCTGGTGTGCAACACCGTCGCACCCATCGCGGCGACGATGCCCGCGACCTGCTTGGCGATGTTGCCGTAGCCGACCAGCCCCACGGTGCAGGCGCCGATATCGCGGACCGTCTCACCGAGTTGCGGGTCCGACGGCCAACCGCGGCCGTCGCGGGTGGCGCGGTCCAGCGTCGGCAGTCGGCGTACTGCGGCCAACATCAGCAACACCGTGCCCTCGGCTACCGACGGCGCGTTAACGCCGGGCATGTTGGCAACGGCGATGCCGTGCTCGGTGGCCGCATCGACGTCGATGGTGTTGACGCCGGCGCCGAACTTGTGGATCAGCTGCAATCGCGACGCCAACGACATGTCAGCGCGGGATAGCGGCCGCAGCACGTGCCAGAAGACATCGGCCTGGGGCAACTCCCGGTCGAACACGGCTTGCGACTCGACCGAGTCGTCGTCGGCGCACCACCGGATATCGAGCCAATCGGCTTCCGCTGCAAGAAAATCCAGCACCTTGGGACCGGGAACGAAGTGGGCGAGGACACTCAGCGCCACCGCTTGGCTATCCATTTGGCGATTGTGTCAGCCTGCTCGCTGCGCGCGCCCGGGGTGGTGAAGTAGTGGTCGGTGTTGATCGAGCACAGCGTCTTGTCGGTGCTGGCCAGCGCGTCGTAGATGCGTTGGGCGTCGGACGGGAACACACCGGTGTCGGCTTCGGCGTTGATCACCAGAGCGGGGGCGGTGATCCGGGAGAGGTGCGGCTCTGCCCGCGTCTGGGCCGTTCGCAAGCTCCACATCGCCAGCCAACTACGCAGTGTGCAGGCCGCCGCGATGCCGTGTGCGGAGCGGTTGGCTTTGACCGGTAGACCGGCGTAACACATATTCGGCTGGCGACTGGTCGGCTCGATGGCCGGATCGACCATCCGTGGATCGGCCCACGTCCGCATAACGGAAAACGGACGATCTGAAAAACCAGCTGCCCGAACGCGCTTCAACTCCGTTTCAGCCCAATCGGTGATGGCGTGGTTTCGTGACACCTGCGCGGCGCGGTATCGGGTCAGGAACTCCGGTGAGTAGGGCGGGCCATTGCGCTCGTTGAACAGGTCGAGATCGGCATCGGAGATCACCGGATCGCTCTCGTCGACGACGGCGCCGTCCATCCACGCGGTCAGCACGTCCGGCCGGCCCGGATGCGCTGCGCTGGCCACATAGCCGTCGGCGGGCAGCAGATCGGTGAGCCCGGCCGCGGGCCGCATGCCGGACACCGCGGTGATGTGCGGATCGACCGCCTGTGCCTGGTATGCGGCCATCAAAGAGCCGCCTCCGGAATTGCCGAGCAACACAATGGTTTCCACTGCTTGCGTGTCACGAAGCCAGCGAACGCCGACGCCGATGTCGACCAGCGCATGGTCGAGCAGAAAGCTGTTCTCGAAGCCGCGAAACCGGGTGTTCCAGCCGAGAAATCCGATGCCACGCGTTGCGAGGTAGTCGGCGAGGTAGTGCTCGGAGAAATCGATTTGGTAGTGCGTGGCGATGACCGCGACCTTGGGTTTGCGCCCGACGCCGCGGTGATACAGCCCCTGGCATGGGTGGCCGCCTGCGCCGGCGCGCCGCCCCGTCGGCGATGGGAGGCCGATGAATTCACGGATAACCCCAGGGGTGCCAACGGCCCGACTCACTTCAGCGGCCCTCCTTGTCGTAGATGGCTCGATAGAAGATGTTGGTCAACGTAGTGATGCAGGCGTCGTCGTCCGGCGGGTGGGGGCCGGTCAGCTGCAGGTAGCAGAACTGGTTCAGCATCGCCACGATCGCCACCGCGATCAACTGCGGGTCGTCGCTGGGGCAAAAGCCGTCGGACTGTGCCCGCCGCACCATCTCGGTGATGAACGACGTTGGAATGTCACAGATTTCGGCCCAGTAACGGGCGAAGTCTTCGTTGATCATCGCCAACTGCGACACGCTGATCATCTCTGCCAACAGGTGTTTGTAGGTGTGCCAATGAGCTGCGGCGGCCTGATGCACGCGCTCCTGATTCGACAACCCGTGCAGGGTGACGTTCAGCGCTCGCTGGTTGACCTCGTCGCGGAACCGCAGCGCCCACTCGCGGACCATTGCTTCTTTGGAGTCGTAGTAGTTGTAGAACGACGCGGTCGATCGCCCCGCCTCGGCGGCGATGTCAGCGATGGTGGCGGCCAGGATTCCCTTGCGGGCGACCACGGTCCGGGCAGCGGTGTCGATGGCGACCTGGGTCCGGCGTCCGCGGTTCGTCGGGAGTGGCGCCCGCCCGGTGGGCTGATCGGACACGGTGGACACCCGCGAGCCTCCTTCGTCCGTCACATTTTCTAGAACGAACCTGAACCTGATGTTAGATTCAGATCCTGATCTCCGCCACGGAACGGGAGTCGGGGATGATCAAGCCGCACAATCGCAATGCCGAATTCGAACTCGGCGGCATCAACCACGTCGCGCTGGTCTGCTCCGACATGGCCCGGACCGTGAACTTCTACAGCGACGTGCTTGGCATGCCGCTGATCAAGTCGCTGGATCTGCCCGGGGGAATGGGACAGCACTTCTTTTTCGACGCAGGCAACGGCGATTGCGTGGCGTTCTTTTGGTTCGCCGACGCACCGGACCGGGTGCCCGGACTCTCGTCGCCGGCCGCCATCCCCGGCATCGGTGAAATCACCAGCGCAGTCAGCACCATGAATCACTTGGCGTTTCATGTGCCGGCCGAGAAGTTCGACGCCTACCGCCAGCGACTCAAGGACAAGGGCGTACGGGTCGGCCCGGTGCTCAACCACGACGAGAGCGAACGGCAGGTCGCGGCGACCGTGCATCCCGGCGTCTACGTCAGGTCGTTCTACTTCCAGGATCCGGACGGAATCACCCTGGAATTTGCTTGTTGGACAAAGGAATTCGGGGAGCGCGACACGCGGGCTGTGCCGCGGACGTCGGCTGATCGCCGCATTCCGGCCGCCCACTAGGGCAACGGCTCAGTCGCGGTACAGACCCGGGTCGGCGAGCTCGTCGAGAAGAGCCGCGAGCTGGTCGACCAGCTGATCAGCGTCGAGCCGCACTTCGCCGGCCAGCCAGGCGCCGATGGTTTGTCCCACTCCACCGACCACGAAGTGCGCGGCGGCCTTGATCCGGTCATTCGCCGGGACTTGCAGCACGTTCTCGACGTGCTGGCCGGACAGCATCGCGAACAGGGCACTGGATTCGAGCCGCTTGCGAATCAGCACAGCGTTGGCCAATTGCGCGCTGAACAGCAGGCGCCCCACTCGGGGATCCCCGCCGATGGCCCGCACCACGTTGGCCATACCGGCGCGGGTCTGCTCCTCCGCCGGCGCCGCCGCGACGGCGGCCTGCGTGGTCGCGGCCAGGTCGGCGATCACCCAATCGAACACCGCCGCGACGAATTCGTCCTTGTCGACGAAGCTTTCGTAGAAGTAGCGAGCGGCCACCCCGGCCTGCCCGCAGATCCCGCGGACCGTCAGCTCCGCGGCGTCCGGCCGATCGGCACCCAGTAGATCCAGGCCCGCTTCGAGCAATCTGGCCCGCCGCGCTGCCAGCCGGTCGGCAGCGTCGACGCCACCGTAGGGCCGCGCGCTCGTCGTCGGGGCACCTGCCATGAAGCCCATCTTGACACCACTGCTCGCGACGCTGCAATATCAGGAAACAAGCGTTCGCAGATTTAGAGGTGGGTGTGCGATGACGGTCAGTGAACCAATCAGCCATGTTGACCGTGCGCTGAGCGATCCACCGATCAAGCGGCCACGGCCGGGGGCGCGCCTTGAGGATCAGCTGATGGGGATGGCGCTGCTACTCGGCCCGGCCAACGTGATCATGGAGCTGGCCCAGCCAGGGGTGGGATACGGCGTGATGGAGAGTCGCGTCGAGAGCGGCCGCATCGACCTGCACCCGATCAAGCGGGCGCGCACCACCTTCACCTATCTCGCGGTGGCGATGGCCGGGACCGACACGCAGAAGGCGGCCTTCCGGCGTGCGGTCAACCGGGCACACGCCCAGGTGTATTCGACCGCCGACAGCCCGGTCGAATACAGCGCGTTCGACCCCGATCTGCAGCTGTGGGTCGCCGCCTGCCTCTACAAGGGCGGCGTCGACTTCTATCGCACCTTCGTCGGCGAAATCGACGAGCAGGACGCCGACGAGCACTACCGCGACGGCATGGTGCTGGGCACGACCTTGCAGGTGCCGCCGGAGATGTGGCCGGCCGACCGTGCCGCCTTCGACCACTACTGGCAGGAGCAGCTCGACAAGGTCCACATCGACGACGCCGTTCGGGAGTATCTCTACCCCATCGCGGTGGGCCGGATACAGGCTCTGCGGGCGCCGGCGTGGCTTCGCCGGTGGCCGGAAAGTCTGGGTTTGCTGATCACCACCGGCTTTCTGCCGCAACGCTTTCGCGACGAGATGCACCTTGCATGGGATTCGGCCAAGCAAAAGCGGTTCGACCGGGTGATCGCCGTGTTGCGCACGGTCAATAACCTCATGCCGCGCTTTGTTCGGCGCTTCCCCTTCAACGTCCTGCTGTGGGACGTGGACCGCCGGATCAAAGCCGGCCAGCCATTGGTCTAGCAGGGCAGGCGAATACCCCCTACCCGGAAGGGGTCTTGTGGCTACGACACGGTGTCGTATTGACTGCCGTCGTGGCTGAATCGGGCAACGTCAACGCGCTGCTCGTCGGGCGTAGGGTCGGTTGGCGTGCGTACAGACGATGACAACTGGGACATCACCACGAGCGTCGGTGCGGCCGCGTTATTCGTGGCCACCGCTCGAGCGCTGGAGGCGCAGAAGCCCGACCCGCTGGCGAACGACCCGTTCGCCGCGATCTTCTGTCGGGCGGTCGACGGCAGCGCAGCCGACGTGCTGGACGGCAAGAACGCCGACCATCAGCTCAAACAACCTGATTTCGGCGAGCATTTCGTCAACTTTCAAGGCGCCCGCACCAGATACTTCGACGACTACTTCTGGCAGCAGCAGCTGTTCACCGGAATCGATTCGCTGGCCAGCCCGGGAAGCCACGTCGCCGTCGAAGACGGTGTGCCGATGCCGGCCGAGGCGTTCAACGCGGCCGTCGAGGCGGAGCGCGCGGCCCAGGCGGAGGGGGACGAGCGATCGTTCTTCCAGCTCGTCTACAACGAGCGGCATGCTCCGGCGGAGCAGTGGTTCGGCGAGCGCGGCTGGACGGCGGTCGCGACGCCGCTGGCGGAGTACTTCCACGAGGTCGGCCGACCGGTGCCGGAACCGGATACCGAAGCCGGTCCGATGATCACCCGCAACACCTTGGTCCGTGCGGTCAAGCAGTGAGGATGGCGATGCCGTACAGTCTGCCCTTAACGGCAATCATTTTCAATAAGGTATCGTGTGGCGGGCATTCCGGGACCCATTTGTCTCGGCGCACCTGCTAGACACAACCGGGAGGGCGCCATGCGGGCTGACCTGCAACGGTTGGGATTTCGCGCCCCAGTGATCGAGGCCACTCGTCCAGCCAATACGTGCGTCTCGACACCTGGCATATGCAATGCTAACTTCGCCCGAAGTTAGCTTAGGCAACACTACGTCCGAAGGGGAGTCTGAGGCGTGGAAACCGCTGAAACCGGCATCATCGCCACCCGGCCGTTAACGGTCCGGGTGGACGACGACCTCGCGAGCCGATTCGCGACGTGTTGCCGCGCGCTCGGGCTGACCGTGTACGAACGCACACGCCCGGCGGATCTGTCCGCTGCCCGGTCCGGATTCAACGGCCTCGTCCGGCACGCGCACGACCAATGCGACGCGTGGGTCGGACTAGCTGCCGCCGGCGACACGTCGACCCGTGTGCTGGAAGCGATTTCGGGCAACAGCGCCACCGCCGGACTGCTGCAGCGCCACGTCGAACTGGCGCCGGGCATCTTGGGATTCCATTACGACACCGGGCTGTACTTACGGTTCCGTGCGACCGAGCCAGACGACTACCACCTTGCCTACGCCGCGGCACTGGCCGGCGAGGGACGATTTGCTGAGGCGCACGAGCTGGTCAGCGACGTCAGCAAACGGCAGCCGAGTTCGCGGGAGGCTCGTTGGGTCGCTGCGACCGTTCAGTACCGCGCCCAACGGTGGGCGGACGTCGTCAAACTGCTCTCGCCGGTCGTCAACGACCCGGGCCTCGACGACCACTACGCGCACGCCGTGAAGATCGCCCTCGGTGTCTCACTCGCGCGGCTGGGCATGTTTGCCGCGGCGCTGGCCTACCTCGAGGAGCCGGAAGGCCCGATCGCCGTTGCGGCGGTGGACGGCGGACTAGCCAGGGCATTGTCACTGCGCGCCGATGGTGACGAGGACACTGCGCGGGAGGTGCTTCAGGACCTCTACGCGGCCAACCCGGAGAACGCTGAAGTCGAAGAAGCGCTGACCGATACCAGCTTCGGCATCGTGCCGACCACCGCAGACCGCATCAATGCGCGCGTCGACCCGTGGGATCCGTCGACCGAGCCCAAGCCCGGCGACTTCGTGGATCCCGGTGCCCAGGAGCGCAAGGCCGTGCTGCTGTCCGAAGCTGAGCGCGAACTCGACGAGTTCATCGGTCTGGACAAGGTCAAGGACCAGGTCGCCCGGCTCAAGAGCGCGGTCGCCATGGAGTTGGTGCGTAAGGCACGCGGACTGGAGGTGGCCCAGCGCACCCACCACCTGGTGTTCACCGGTCCTCCTGGAACCGGCAAGACCACCATCGCCCGCGTCGTCGCGAAAATCTATTGCGGCCTTGGCCTTTTGAAGAAAGAGAACATCAAAGAGGTGCACCGCGCCGACCTGATCGGTCAGCACATCGGTGAGACCGAGGCCAAGACCAACGCGATCATCGACAGCGCCCTGGACGGTGTGCTGTTCCTGGACGAGGCCTACGCGCTGGTTGCCACCGGAGCTAAGAACGACTTCGGACTGGTGGCCATCGACACCTTGCTGGCCCGGATGGAAAACGACCGCGATCGCCTGGTGGTGATCATCGCCGGTTACCGCGCCGACCTGGATCGGTTCCTGGACACCAACCAAGGTCTGCGATCGCGGTTCACCCGCACCATCGACTTCCCGTCCTACCAGCCGGCCGAGCTGATCGAGATCGCGAACTTCATGGCCACACGTCGCGACAGCACCTTCGATCACACGGCGCTCAACGATCTGGAAGCGCTGTTCGCCCACCTGGCCAGCACCACAAAAGCCGATTCGGTGGGTGTCGAGCGCCGCGGTCTGGACATCGCCGGTAACGGTCGATTCGTTCGTAACGTCGTCGAAAAGTCTGAAGAGGAACGGGAATTCCGGTTGGACCACTCCGAGCACGCGAAAACCGGTGAATTCACCGACGAGGAGCTCATGACGATCACCGCCGCCGACGTCGCCAACACGGTGCCGCCGCTGCTGGAAGGCCTGCGGCTGGAGACCCCGGCATGACCTCCCCTGAGTCCGGGGACGACCGGCGCTCGTTCGCATCGCGCACCCCCGTCAACGACAACCCCGACAAGGTCGTCTACCGCCGCGGGTTCGTCACCCGTCACCAGGTGACCGGTTGGCGATTTGTCATGCGCCGCATCGCTTCCGGGGTTGCCCTGCACGACACTCGGATGCTCGTAGACCCGCTGCGCACGCAGACGCGTGCGATTCTGATGGGCGTGATCGTGCTGATCACCGCACTGGTCGGCTGCTTCGTGTTTTCGCTGATTCACCCGAACGGGTCGGCGGCCAACAAGCCGATCCTGGCCGACCGGACCACCTCTGCGCTCTACGTGCGGGTGGGCGATCAGCTGCACCCGGTGCTGAACCTGGCCTCGGCCCGGCTCATCGCCGGCCGGGCGGACAGCCCGACGACGGTGAAAAGCTCAGAGCTGGACAAATTTCCGCTGGGCAACCTGATCGGCATCCCGGGCGCACCCCAGCGGATGGTGCAGAACACCCACAAGGACGCCGACTGGACCGTGTGCGAATCCGCCGCAGGCACTGCCGCCGGGACCACGGTGATCGTCGGAGCCCTCGACAGCACGGGCGCTCGGGCCAAGACGCTGGCCGCCGGAAACGCAGTCCTGGCAAGCAATCCCACCGGCACCTGGCTGTTGTGGGACGGCAGGCGCAGCCGGATCAACCTCGCCGACCACGCGGTGACCAGTGCGCTGGGCCTGGGCTCGGATATCCCCGCGGCCAGGCCCGTCGCCGTCGGTCTGTTCAATGCCATCCCCGAGGCGCCCCCGCTGGCTCTGCCGGTCATCCCGGATGCAGGCACCCCGGCGCGGTTCCCGGTACCCGGCCCGATCGGCGCGGTGGTCGAATCACACGGACTGCAAAGCGCTTCCGACGCATCCTCCGGCGGCGTGCTCTACTACGCGGTGCTGCCCGACGGCCTCCAGCCGATCTCGCCGGTGTTGGCCGCGATATTGCGCAACTCGAATTCCTACGGGCTGGACCAGCCGCCGCGGCTGAGTGCGGACAAGGTTGCCAAGCTGCCGGTGTCGAAGGCGCTGGACACCAGCCGTTACCCCGAGCAGCAGATCAAACTCGTCGACGCTTCTCACGATCCGGTCACCTGCGCGCATTGGAACAAGCTTTCCGGAGCCAGCACGAATTCGCTGACACTGCTGGCGGGTTCGGCTCTTCCGATTCCAGACGGGTTGCACACCGAGGAGCTCGTCGGTGCGGGCAACGGCGGTACCGCCAGCCGGGTCGCGATCGCGCCTGGGACCGGGTACTTCGCCCAGACCGTCGGGCAGGGCTCGGCGTCGCCGACCGCCGGCTCGCTGTTCTGGATCTCCGATACCGGCGTCCGATACGGCATCGACAACGAAGCCGCGCAGGCCGGTCCCACCGGACAGTCCAAAACCGTTGAGTCTCTTGGATTGAACGCACCGCCGACGCCTGCTCCCTGGTCCATCCTGTCGTTGTATGCACCCGGGCCGACGCTGTCGCGCGCCGATGCGTTGCTCGCTCACGACGGACTGGCCCCCGACTCTCGACCTGGCCGCACCTCAGCCGAAGGACAAAACTGATGAGCCGCTTGATCTTCGAGGCCCGCCGCAGGCTGCCCTCGCCGGTGACCCGCAAGGGCAGCATCAATATCGAAGCTCCGCCCGAACTGCCCCGAGTTATCCCGCCGTCGATGCTGAAGCGGGCGCTGCCGGTAGTGATCGTCTTGCTGATCGTCGGAATGATCGTTGCGATGGTCGCCACCGGGATGCGACTCATCTCGCCGCAGACGTTGTTCTTCCCGTTCGTGTTGCTGCTTGCCGCCACGGCGTTCTTCCGCGGTGACAACAAATCGAGCACCGCTGAAATCGACGCCGAGCGCGCCGATTACCTGCGCTACCTGTCGGTGGTTCGGGACAACATCCGGGCGCAGGCGTCCGCCCAACGGGCTGCGGCCGAATGGTCACATCCGGCACCCTCGGAGTTGGCCGCGATCCCCGGGTCGCGCCGGCAGTGGGAGCGCGACCCGCAAGACGGCGACTTCCTGGTGGTGCGAGCCGGTATCCACACCGCCACACTGGGCACCGCGCTGCGGGTCAATGACACCGCTGACGAGGTCGATCTGGAACCTGTGTCGCACAGTGCATTACGCAGCCTGTTGGACACCCAGCGAACCGTTCACGATGTGCCGACCGGGATCGACCTGACCAAGGTCTCGCGGATCACCGTGCTCGGTGACGACGACGAGGTCCGCGCTGCCTTGCGTGCGTGGATCGCTCAAGCGGTGACCTGGCACGACCCGACGGTGCTCGGCGTCGCAGTGGCTACTCCGAATCTCGAGTCGCCGGATTGGTCATGGCTGAAGTGGCTCCCGCACGTGGACGTCCCGGCCGAGATGGACGGTGTCGGCCCGGCCCGGTACCTGTCCACCAAGCCCGAGGAACTGGTCGCTCGGCTGGGGTCGGTGCTGACGGATCGTCCGGCGTTCACCGGTGGATCGGCCGATGCGCTGCGGCACTTGGTGATCGTCGTCGACGACCCCGATTTCGACCTGGGTGCCTCGCCGCTGACCACCGGCCGAGCCGGCGTCACGGTCATCTACCGGTCGACCACCGCACCACATCGCGAACAGTATTCCGACCCCGAGCGACCGATCCTGCGCATCGCCGACGGTGCGATCGACCGGTGGCAGACCGGCGGCTGGCAGCGCTACATCGACAGCGCGGACGAGTTGCGCGCAGACGAGACAGTGCACCTCGCGCGACGACTGTCCCGGTGGGACTCCAATCCAACGCACAGCGGCCTGCAGTCGACCGCCACCCGCGGCGCCACCTTCACGACGCTGCTGGGGATCCCGGACGCATCGCGGCTCGACGTTCCGACGTTGTGGGCCCCGCGGCTCCGCGACGACGAGTTGCGGGTTCCGATCGGTGTGACCGCGACTGGTGAGCCGCTGATCTTCGACCTCAAAGACGAAGCCGAAGGCGGCATGGGGCCGCACGGCTTGATGATCGGCATGACCGGTGCGGGCAAGTCCCAGACGTTGATGTCGATCCTGTTGTCGCTGTTGACGACTCACTCCGCGGAGCGACTGATCGTGATCTACGCGGACTTCAAGGGTGAGGCAGGCGCGGACATCTTCCGCAACTTCCCACAGGTCGTCGCGGTGATCTCGAACATGGCCGAGAAGAAGTCGCTGGCCGACCGTTTCGCGGACACACTGCGCGGCGAGGTCGCGCGCCGGGAAACGATCCTGCGCGATGCCGGCCGCAAGGTGCAGGGCAGCGCGTTCAACTCGGTCACCGAGTACGAGAACGCAATCGCCGCCGGGCACGACTTGGCACCGATCCCGACGCTCTTCGTGGTCGCCGATGAGTTCACGTTGATGCTGGCCGATCACCCCGAGTACGCGGAGTTGTTCGACTACGTGGCACGCAAGGGTCGCTCGTTCCGCATCCACATCCTGTTCGCGTCGCAGACTCTGGACGTCGGCAAGATCAAGGACATCGACAAGAACACCTCCTACCGGATTGGTCTGAAAGTGGCCAGCCCGGCGGTGTCCCGGTCGATCATCGGTGTGGAGGACGCGTACCACATCGAATCGGGCAAAGAGCACAAAGGCGTGGGCTTCCTGGTGCCCGCTCCGGGTGCGGCTCCGGTCAAATTCCGCAGCACCTACGTCGACGGCATCTACGACGCGCCGCAGGCACCGAAAACCCTTGTGGTGCACTCGGTGCCGGAGCCGAAGTTGTTCAGCGCCGGGCGGGTCGAGCCCGATCAGACCACGATCATCGCCAAGAACGGTCACGAAGAACCGATCGCTCCGTCCCGCAAGTTGATCGCCACCATCGGCGACCAGCTCGCGCGTTTCGGCCCGCATGCTCCCGAGTTGTGGCTGCCGCCGCTCGACGAGGTCATTCCGCTGAGCAAAGCGCTGGCGCGCGCGGCGGTGCCGCGAGGCGAATGGCGTTGGCCGCTGGGCGAAATCGACAAGCCTTTCCAGATGCGCCGCGACCCGCTGGTGTTCGACGCCAGGTCGGCGGCAGGCAACCTGGTCATCCATGGTGGCGCGAAGTCCGGTAAATCCGCTGCCCTGCAAACGTTCATTCTGTCGGCGGCAAGCCTGCACTCGCCCCGTGAGGTGAGCTTTTACTGCCTCGACTACGGCGGCGGGCAGTTGCGGGCGTTGGAGGACCTGGCGCACGTCGGCAGCGTCGCGTCGTCACTGGAACCCGAACGGATCCGGCGCACCTTCGGTGAGCTCGAGCAACTGCTGCGGTCACGTCAGCAGCGCGAGGTGTTCCGCGACAAGCAGGGACCCGACGACGGGCTGGGCCAGGTATTCCTGGTCATCGACAACCTGTATGCGTTCAGCCGGGACAACACCGATCAGTTCAACACCCGGAACCCGTTGCTGAGCAAGGTCACTGAGCTGGTGAACATCGGCCTGGCCTACGGCATCCACGTCGTCGTCACCACGCCCAGCTGGCTCGAAGTCCCGCTGGCGATGCGCGACGGCCTGGGGCTGCGCCTGGAGCTCAAGCTGCACGACGCGCGTGACAGCAACGTCCGGATGGTCGGCGCACTGCACCGGCCGGCTGAAGGCGTGCCCGCCGACCAGCCGGGTCGCGGTCTGACCATGGCCGCCGAGCACTTCCTGTTCGCGGCACCCGAGCTGAACCAGATTTCGGCGATCAACGAGCGTCATGCCGGCATCACCGCGCCACCGGTGCGGTTGCTGCCGACCAACCTGGAGCCCGCCGCACTCGGCCCGCTGTATGGCGGTGGGGACCGGATCGTCATCGGTCAGCGCGAAGAGGACCTGGCCGCGGTCGAACTCGACTTCGACCAGAATGCGTTGCTGATGGTGTTGGGCGACACCAGGTCTGGCAAGACCACGTTGCTACGGCACATCATCCGGACCATCCGGGATAACTCGACACCGGACCGTGTCGCGTTCACCGTGCTGGATCGCCGGCTGCATCTCGTCGACGAGCCGCTGTTCCCGGACAACGAGTACACCGCCAACATCGACCGGGTGGCCCCGGCGATGCTCGGACTGGCGGCGCTCATCGAGCAGCGGCGCCCGCCGGCAGGCTTCACGCCGGCACAGCTCAGCGGCTGGTCATTCGAGGGGCACACGCACTACCTGATCATCGACGACGCCGACCAGATCCCGGACACACCGGCGATGACGGGTCCCTATGTCGGGCAACGCCCGTGGACTCCGCTGATCGGATTGCTCGCGCAGGCAGGCGATCTCGGACTCCGGGTCATCGTCACCGCCCGTGCGACGGGTGCAGGCCACGCGTTGATGACCAACCAACTGCTGCGTCGTTTCAACGACCTGCAGGCGACGACGCTGATGTTGTCGGGCAATCCGGTCGACGGCGGCAAGGTCCGCGGTCAGCGGTTCGACCGCTTGCCCGCCGGTCGGGGCATCCTGCTCACCGACAGCGACACACCGACTTACGTCCAATTGGTCAATCCGCTCGTCGACGAAAGCGTTGCTGTCGATGGTCGGTGAGTTTCAACGAAAGGGGTATCTGTCATGACGCTTCGAGTTGTTCCTGAGGGTTTGGCCTCGGCAAGCGCCGCCGTGGAAGCGATCACGGCCCGACTGGCCGCCGCGCAGGCGATCACGGCCCCGGCGATCACGGCCGTCGTCCCTTCGGCCGCTGACCCGGTGTCGCTGCAGACCGCCGCGGGCTTCAGTGCCCAGGGCACCGAGCACGCCGCGGTGGCGGCCGAAGGGGTCGAAGAGCTCGGTCGTGCCGGCGTGGGTGTCGGTGCGTCCGGCGTGAGTTACGCGGCCGGCGACGCGGCTGCCGCATCGACATACCTGGCCGGCCTCTGACAATGACCGCGCCGGTGTGGATGGCTTCACCGCCTGAGGTGCACTCAGTGCTCCTCAGCAGCGGTCCTGGACCCGGGTCGCTATTAGCGGCTGCCGGGTCTTGGACGTCGCTGAGTGCTGACTACGCCTCAGCGGCAAGCGAACTCACCTCACTTCTGGGCGCGGTCCAGGCAGGAGCGTGGGAAGGGCCCACCGCCGAACAGTACGTCGGCGCGCATCTGCCGTATCTGGCGTGGCTGACCGAGGCTAGCGAGAACAGCGCCAGCGTGGCCGCCCAGCACGAGGTCGCGGCTGCCGCCTACACCACCGCACTGGCGGCGATGCCGACGATGCCGGAATTGATCGCGAACCACGCCATCCACGGGGTGCTCCTCGCAACGAATTTCTTTGGCCTCAACACGATTCCGATCGCGCTCAACGAAGCCGACTACGCCCGGATGTGGATCCAGGCGGCCACCACGATGGCCGGCTACCAGGCGGTGTCAGGGACGGCATTGGCATCGGCTCCGCGCACCAGCACCGCGCCGCCGGTGCTCAAGACCAACAGCGCGTTGTCGGCCGCCGCGGACCCGTCATCGTCGGGGAACTTCTTCACCGAAATCTTCAACCAGTTGGTGCAGCTGATCCAGGATCCGAGCGGGACGATCAGCGCCATCCTCGCCAACCCGAGCACCTATTTCCCACTGTTGTTCTTTATCGCGTACGAGGTATCGACAAGCATCGCTGCATCGATCACCTATCCCTTGTTGACCGCCGGAGCGATCATGGCGCTCGTCCTGCCGTTGGCGCTGCAGCAGCTACTGGCGAACCCGGCCGGGGTGCTGCCGGCCCTGACGGCGCCGGCGGGCGGCAGCCCTCAGTCGGTCCAACCATTTCAGCCGGCTGTCGGGATGGCGCCGGCCCCCGCGACTCCGGCGACGGCTCCGGCTCCGGCTCCCACCTCGGCAGGCACTGCCGTCGGCGCGGCCCCGACGGCGACGCCCGCGACCGCGGGCTTCGGTTACGTGGTGGGTGGTATCGGCCCGGACGATGGCCCCGGACCGACATTGATCGACCGCGACGAAAGCAAGGCGCCGGCGAGTTCTATTGCCGCAGCAGCCGCTGTCAGCGCCGTGAGTCGCGACAAGACGCGGACGCGGCGGCGTCGGCGGGCTGAACTTCATGATCACGCAGACGAATTCGCCGATATGAATGTCGAAGTGAACCCGGATTGGAACGCGCAGGCTGTCCGAGAGCCGGTCGCGGCGGCTGTGGGCTCGGATCGTGGCGCGGGGCCGTTGGGCTTCGCCGGCACGGTGGACAAAGGCAGTGTTGCTGAGGCTGCAGGCCTGGCGACGTTGAACGGCAATGGTTTCGGCGGCGGGCCGACCATGCCGATGGTGCCCGGCACGTGGGATCCCGAAGTGCCGGAAGTGGAGGGGGGCGACAGCTGAGTGTGTTCGGATCGCAACAGTAATCAATCGACGGAAGGATTTCAGGAATGAGCATGTTGGATGCGCATATTCCGCAGTTGGTGGCGTCGGAGTCGGCGTTTGGGGCCAAGGCGGGGTTGATGCGGTCGACGATCGGTCAGGCTGAGCAGGAGGCGATGTCGTCGCAGGCGTATTTCGCTGGTGATGGTGCGGCGGCGTTTCAGGCTGCGCACGCTCGTTTTGTGGCGGCGGCGGCGAAGGTGAATTCGTTGCTGGATATCGCGCAGGCCAACCTCGGTGATGCTGCGGGTACGTATGTGGCCGCTGACAGTGCTGCGGCGAGCAGCTACCCGGGCTTCTGAGCCGACCGAGTCTGAGGAAAGGGTTTTCTGATGTCGCAGATCATGTACAACTACCCGGCGATGCTGGCGCATTCGGCCGATATGGCCGGTTATGCGGGCACGTTGCAGAGTTTGGGTGCCGATATCTCCAGTGAGCAGGCCGCGTTGCAGGCCGGTTGGCAGGGTGATACCGGGATGAGTTATCAGGCGTGGCAGGCGCAGTGGAACCAGGCCATGGAGCAACTGGTGTTGTCCTATCGGGCGATGGCGGGCACGCACGAGAACAACACCACCTCGATGCTGGCTCGCGACCAGGCCGAAGGCGCCAAGTGGGGCGGTTAATCCGCTCCACGGCACGGCTTAGCGGGCGGACAACGGCGCACTACATGGCGGGCGGGTCCGCACCGTAGATGTCTGCCAAGCCCAACGCCGTCGAGCTCACTGTCGATCAGGCGTGGTATATCGCTGAAACCGTTGGAGCGGGAACGTTCCCATGGGTTTTGGCGATCACCACGCCATACAGTGATGCCTCCGAACGGGGTGCGTTCCTCGATCAACAGAACGCGGAACTGACCCGGATGGGCATGATCTCGGCCGACGGCGTCGTCAACTCAGCGGTAGCCGACTGGATCCGGGCGGTGTGCTTCCCGGACCGGTGGATGGACCTGCGTTATGTGGGATCGGCCGCCGCCGCGGGCGGTGGTGCCGAGTTGCTGCGCGGGATCATCGCGCGGCGAGGCGGCGCAACCCCGAAAACTATTGTGGCCCTGCGCAGCGCACAGCTGGTGACGTTCACCGCGATGGACATCCACGACGCGAGGGCGTTGGTGCCGGTGCTCGGCGTCGGGCTGGCGCACCGCGCGCCGGCGCGCTTCGACGAGTTCAGCTTGCCGGCCCAAGTCGGCGCGCGGGCCGACGAGCGATTGCGTAACGGCTCATCGCTCACCGAAGTCCTTGACTACCTGGGCATCCCGAAGTCCGCGCGCGCTGTGGTCGAGTCGGTCTTCACCGGACCGCGTAGCTATGTGGAAATCGTCGCGGGCTGTCGCCACGACGGCAGGCACACCAGTACGGAAGTAGGCATGAGCATCGTCGACACCACCGCGGGCCGAGTGCTGGTCAGCCCGTCGCGCGCGTTCGACGGTGAATGGATCTCGACGTTCAGCCCCGGTACCGCGTTCGCCACCGCGGTCGCCGTTGAGCAACTCACCGGGCAGTTAGCGGACGGCCACTGGTTCGAGGGGAACCGGCTGTCCCGCGATTTCAGCACTCAGCCCAACCCACAAACCGTCTAACCCCTCCACGAACAACAGCAATTCACCAACAGAAAGAGAAGCAATGTCGCGCAGAAGCTTGAGGAGTCAGTGATGTCCAGCGCCGTGATACCCATTGTGCGGGTCGCCATCCTCGCCGACAGTCGGCTGACCGAAATCGCGCTGCCCGCAGATCTCCCGCTGCGCGACATCCTCCCGGCCGTCGAGCGTCTGGTGGTTCCAGCCGTCTCCGATGACGACGCCGCCGGCGCAGATCCGGCGACACCTGTACGACTCAGCCTCGCTCCGATCGGCGGTGCGCCGTTTAGCCTCGATGCCAGTCTGGCGACGGTCGGCGTTGTCGACGGCGACCTGCTGGCCTTGCAGCCGGTCCCGGCCGGGCCTGCTGCTCCGGGCATCGTCGAGGACATCGCTGACGCGGCGGTGATCTTCTCGGCGTCGCGGTTGAAGCCGTGGGGCTCCGCGCACATCCAGCGCGGAGCGGTCGCTGGCCTCGCCGGATTGCTCTGGGCGGCAACTGGTCTCGGTGTCACTCACCGTCTGGTTACCGGTTCGCCGGTCGGACTGTTCGCAGTCGCCGCACTTGCTTTGCTGACCGTGATCGCGGCCTTGGCTTTGCGGTCGCCTCGTGCAGGCGCGGCGCTGTCCGCTGCGGCGCTGGTGCCCATCACCGCGGCGTTGGTCTTGGCGGTACCGGGCAGCTTCGGCGCGGCCCAGGTGACGTTGGCCGCAGCCGGGATCACTGCGTGGTCGCTGATCAGTCTGATCCTCCCGCGTCGTGAAATCGGCGGTTTCATCGGCCTTTTCACCGCGACAGCGGTCGTCGGCGCTGGTGTGCTGGTCGCCGCCGGTGTGAAGTCGCTGTGGCAATTGCCGCTGGCGAGCCTCGGCGCTGTGCTGATTGTGGTGGCGCTACTGGTCACCATCGAGGCTCCGCAGTTGTCTGCGCTGTGGGCGCGCTTCCCGTTGCCGGTCATCCCGGCGCCGGGCGACCCCACCCCGTCGGCGCCGTCGTCCCGGGTGCTCGCGGACTTGCCGCGACGTGTCCGGATCAGTGACGCGCACCAGACCGGGTTTATCGCCGGAGCCGTATTGCTCAGCGCGGTCGGGTCATTGGCGATCGCCTGGAATCCGCACACGCTGTCGGGTTGGGGCTGGTATGTCGTCGCCGCAACCTCGGCTGCGGCCGCGCTGCGGGCCCGGGTGTGGGATTCGGCCGCAATCAAGGCGTGGCTGCTGGCTCAGCCGTACCTGGTGGCCGCGGCGTTGGCGATCGTCTACACCTCGACCGCGCACTACCTGGCTGCGCTGATCGCCGTGGTGGTTCTCGCCGCGCTGGTCTCAGCGTGGGTCGTCGTTGCGCTCAGCCCGTCGATCGCTTCGCCGGACACCTACTCGCTGCCGTTGCGTCGACTGGTGGGATTCTTTGCGTCGGGTATCGACGCATCGCTGATCCCGGTGATCGCGTACCTGGTCGGGATCTTCGCTTGGGTGCTCAATCGATGAGCTCTGCCCGCACTCGCCGATCCGGTTGCCTCGCAGCAATTCTGGTTGCTTCGCTGTGGACCTGCGCGCCCGCCCAGGCGATCAGCCGACCGCAGGTCGACCCGGGTGCAGCGCCGCCGAACGGTGCGCCCGGGCCGGTGGCACCGATGGAGAAGTACGGCGAGTGCAGTGTCACCGGTGCCGTCGCGGGAACCGACTTCAGCGCGCCGACGCAGAGCCAGCGGTTGCTGGATCCGTCTGCGGCGTGGCGGTTTTCTCGCGGCGACGGACAACTGGTCGCTGTTTTGGACACCGGGGTGCGGCCGGGACCGCGGCTACCCGGTGTGCAACCGGGCGGTGACTACATCGAGTCGACCGACGGTCTGACCGACTGTGACGGACGCGGAACAGCGGTGGCCGGCCTGATCGCCGGCCAGCCCGGCGACGACGGGTTCGCCGGGATCGCTCCTGCGGCGCGGCTGGTGTCGTTGCGGGTGACGTCTGCCAAGTTCTCGGCGCGCGCGGCGGGCGGCGATCCCACCGTGGCTCGTGCCACCGTCGACGTGACCGCGCTGGGCCGGGCGATCGTGCACGCGGCCGACCTCGGCGCGCGGGTGATCGTCGTCTCGGGCATCACCTGCCTTCCCGCCGACCGCAACATCGACCAGGGCGCGCTGGGCGCGGCGATCCGCTACGCGGCCGTCGACAAGGACGCGGTCATTGTTGCGGCCGCCGGCAACAGCGGCTCGACTGGATCGGCGTCCAGTGGTACGGCGTGCGATTCCAACCCGCTCACCGACTTGAGCCATCCCGACGACCCCCGCGACTGGGCGGGCGTGACGTCGGTGTCGGTGCCGTCCTGGTGGCAGCCGTACGTGCTGTCGGTGGGCTCATTGACACCGGGTGACCAGCCGTCGAAATTCACCATGGCCGGCCCGTGGGTGGGCATCGCCGCGCCAGGCGAGAACATCGTCTCGGTGAGCAACCGTGATGACGGGGGACTGGCCAATGGCCAGCCGAACGAACACAATCAGCTGGTGCCGTTGTCCGGCACCAGCTATGCGGCCGGATATGTCTCGGGTGTGGCAGCGCTGGTGCGCAGCAAGTACCCGGAATTGAACGCCACTCAGGTGATCCAACGGATCACCGCAACCGCGCACAACGGGCCGCGCGCGCCGTCCAACCTCGTCGGCGCCGGAACTGTTGACCCGGTTGCGGCTCTCACCTGGCAGCTTCCCGCCACCGCGAAAACCGACGCATCGCCGGTGAAACACGTTGCGGCGCCGCCGGAACCCGCACCGAAGAGCCTCGTCCCGAAGATCGTCGCGTTCGGTGGGACAGCCGCGCTCATCCTGGCCGTCGTAGCGGCCGCCACGATCGCCGCACGACGACGAAAGGAAGCCTCACTGTGAGTGCGCCTCAATCAATCTCACCACCCACCGGGCGGATTACCTTGGTGCTGTTCGCTGTTGCGGCCGCGGCCATCGCCTTCCCGTGGCATACCGTCCGTGAGCGCTGGGTGGTCGGTGTCGCCATCGCTGTGGCGATCGTGCTGTTGGCGCGTTGGCGGGGGCTGCCGGTCACCACGATCCTGTATCGGCGACTGGTGATCTTGCGTCCAAACCAGGGTATTCGTCGGGCCGAGGACTCGCTGACCGACGTGCGGGCCACGGCGCTGCTGCGCGTCACCCCGCCCTTGGCCGACGCCGACGCATTGCCACTGTCGCTGATCGCCGGCTACGCCGATCGCTACGGTCTGCACGCGGACGCCATCCGGGTCACCAGCCGCGACAGCACCTCCGAAGTCGGCACCCGGGAGCGCGAGACCTGGATCGGCGTGACGCTGTCTGCCGCCGACAATCTCGCTGCGCTGCAGGCGCGTTCGCGGCAGATTCCGCTGCAGGAGACCGCCGACGTGGCGGCACGTCGCCTCGCCGATCACCTGCGGGAGAGTGGCTGGACGGCATCGCTCACCGTCGACGACGACGTCCCGACGCCGTACCCGCGGAATGCCCGCGAAACCTGGTCCGGGATCAGCTTGGCCAGCACGGATTACATTGCGGCGCATGGAGTCAAGGTCGATACCGCGCTGCCGAACACGCTCGCCGCGATCTGGTCCTACCCGGTCCGCGAAGTCTGGACGGTGCTCGAGGTCGCAGGCGTGGGCGCCGACCAGACCCTGGCCGTCGGTTGCGCGTTCCGCACCGATGCAGCGCCGGGTGCGACCGGGCCGCTTCCCGGGTTGATCTCACAGGCCGGTATTCAGCGTGCGGCACTGAGCGCCTTAGACCCGCTGTCGAGTCAGCGGCTCGACGGTCACGTGGTGTTGCCCGAGGCGCTGTTGCTGGAGCGGCTGCGTTGGTCCAGCACCGCACGGCCGCAATCCCAGGTAATCGCCTAGTAGCGGTTAGCTTTTCGCCGCCTCGGCGAGCGAGAACAGTGTCGCGGCATTGTCGTGAAACACTGCCCGCAGCCAGCTGTCGTCGACGCCGGGTATCTGGGTGATGGCCCGCATCGCTTCGGCGTAGCCGTAGGGAATGTTGGGGAAGTCGCTGCCGAACAGGATGCGATCACCCAGCTGCGGCAACCGGCGCAGCTGCGCCGACGGGAACGGCATGGTCTCGTCGACAAATGGGGTGAAAGCCATTGTGGTGTCGAGTCGTACGTCGACCGCGGTCTCGCAGATGTCGAGAAACTCGGCGTACTCCGGCATCCCCATGTGCGCGACGATCAACCGCAGCCGCGGATATCGCCGCAGCAATCGCCGTATCGGCTCAGGTCCGGTGTGCTCACCCGGCACCGGCCCGGAACCGCAATGGGTGACCACGGGTATCTGCGCGTCTTCGATGGCTCCCCAGACCGGATCGAGGAGCGGATCGTCGGGCTGGTAGCGGCCCACCTGAACATGCGCCTTGAAGACCTGCACCCCGTCACGGATCGCCGCGTCGACGTAGTCGCCGGCGTCCGGCTCGGGATAGAACGTCGCGGTCGTCAGGCAATCCGGTGTCGCCCGGGAAAACTGCAGTGCCCACTGATTCAGCCAGGCCGCCATCTGCGGCTTGTGCGGGTAGACCAGAGCCGTGAACGCGCGAACGCCGAACTGCCGCAACGTCTGTAGGCGCTCGGACTCGGCCGTGCGGTAGGCGATCGGCCATTCACGACCGACGAGCGGACCCGCGGAGTCGAAATAGTTCCACACCTTGTCCATCACCGATTTCGGCATGAAGTGGGTGTGCACATCGATCACACCAGGTAGGTCCAGCGCAGACCAGATCTGCCGTACCTCGGCGACCTCGTCGTGGGTCATGGTCCATCCTCGACTCGTCTGGAAAGCAGCGGGTAATACCGTCTGTCTATATCAGTCGCCGGGCGGGCCGTTGAACAGGAGGACCACTATGTGGGATCCGGATGTGTACCTCGCTTTCGCCGATCATCGGGGTCGCCCGTTTTTCGACTTGCTGGCTCAGGTGGGCGCGCAGAAACCACGTCGGGTGGTCGACCTGGGCTGCGGAGCGGGCAACCTGACCACGCAGTTGTCTCGCCGGTGGCCGGATGCGGCGATCGAGGCGCTCGACGGCTCGCCGGAGATGGTGCAAGCTGCCCGGGAGCAGGGTGTGCAGGCGTCGGTCGGCGACGTGAGAACCTGGACGCCGCAACCCGATACCGACGTGGTGTTGAGCAATGCCGCGATGCAGTGGGTGCCCGAACATCGCGAGCTCTTCGTTCGATGGGCGGGTCAACTCGATGCCGGGTCGTGGATCGCCGTCCAGATGCCGGGCAACTTCGAAGGCCCGTCGCACGCCGCGGTGCGGGCGGTCGCGCGGCGCGAGCCGTTCGCCAAGACGTTGCGGGACATCCCGTTTCGGGTGGGAAATGTGGTCGACGCGCCGGCACGCTACGCCGAACTGCTGATCCACGCGGGGTGCACGGTCGACGCCTGGGAAACCACCTACGAGCATCAGCTCAGCGGCGAGCATCCGGTCTTGGACTGGATCAGTGGAACCGCACTGCTGCCGGTGCGCGAGCGGCTCAATGACGAGGAATTCCAAGAGTTTCGCGAGGAACTCATCCCGTTGCTCGCCGACGCGTATCCACCCCGGGCGGACGGGACAACGTTCTTCCCATTCCGGCGGGTGTTCTTCGTCGCGCAGGTCGGCGGTTAGCGCTTCGGGCTATACCGGCAGTCCGTGTTCCTTGGCATCGGCGTGGTACCGGTCCACCCACTCATCGGAGCGCTCGTCGGCCTGGCGCTCTAGTACCGGGTGCAGAGCCAGCCGGGGATCTTGGCCCAGGGCCGCCAACACCGTGCCCACTATCGAGGTCAGGTTGCGCCACAGCACCGGATAGGCGACATCGATCGGCTCGATGCCCTCGTCGTCGAACCAACCGCGCCAGCAGTCCTCTTGCTCCCGCAGCATCGAGACCACGTGGGCGATCGCACCGGCGTGGTAGGAGGCCCGAGAGTCACGTTGCGGATCCGGCCTGCCGCGCCACACCCGCGTCTGCACGGCGCGCCAGAAGGACACCGCTTGGGAGACCACGTCCGGCCGGTGGACGTGAACGTAGACCGGCTCGCTGCCGATCACATCCCGGATGGCGGCCCGCAGACCGTCACCGGAGCGGTCGGGCAGCGACGCCGCGCGATGTTCGAGCAGCGGCGTCTGGTTCCACATCAACTTGCCGCCCCAGACGCCGTTGGGCGTCCGGCCCGAGCTGCGAATGTGCTCCCGCCAAGCGACGGATGACGCGGTATCCGGTGTGCCCGGCTCCACCGGGTCGAGCAGGTCCAGAACCGTGTCGTCCTCGACGTCGGCGAACCATTGCCGCGGCTGCGGCGCCAGTCCGGTCGTCGGCAGGTACTGGAAGAACTCCTGCGGCTCGCCTGCGCTGCCGGTCGCGCGCAACGATTCGACCAGCAACGTGCTGCCACAGCGCTGTGACGCGAGCACGAGATACGCGGTCGGATGGTCGGGCATCAGGTGAGCCTATTCATGCCGAGGTCTGCCCGCTACCGCTCGGTCAGACCGACTTCGTCCTCGATGCCGCGGTCGCCGGCGATGGCCGAGCGACTGGTGGGCACCTTCTCGTGGATCCTCAGATACGTCTCGGTATAGCGCGCCGCGATCCGGCTGCCGGCGAAATCGGACGGTATGACGTCGTGTGTCTTCTGACGCCAATCATCCAGGCGCACAGCGAGATCGGCGGCAATCAGGTCTGATCCGTCCAGACCGTCGCCGGCCAGCAGATTCTTCGTCTCGGTGGGATCTGCACGCAGGTCGTACAGTTCACGTTCTGGACGTGGCGCGGTCACTAGTGGTGCGACGGCATGACCGGACGGGCTTTCCTCGATATCCCACGGTAGATCCAGTAGCGGTCGGCGGGCGTAGTTCTCGATGTAGCTGAACTCTTTCGTGCGGATCGCGCGGATCGGATCGAACGAGTCGTGGTAGGTCTTGCCGGTGTACACGTGATCGCGCACCGGCTCGGTGCGATCCGGTGTCAGAAGTGCCTGCGCATGCGAAACGCCCTCGACATCAGGGGGTTCCGCGATACCGAGCAGTTCCAGCAGGGTCGGGAGCAGATCCACGCCGCTGAACAGGTCGTCGTAAACCACTGGGGCCGCGGACATCCGAGTGGGCGGGCGGATGATCATCGCAATCCCCGTGCCCGCCTCGTAGAGTGTGGATTTCGCCCGCGGGAACGCTGCGCCATGATCGGTGAGGAACACGACCCAGGTGTTGGCGTCCAGCCCGGTCTCGGCGAGCGTGTCCAGGATCCGGCCGACTGCGGCGTCGGCGGTGGTGATGGATCCGTAGAACTCGGCCAGATCTTGGCGTACCTCAACGGTATCCGGCAGATAGTCGGGCGGCTCGACAGTGGCGGTATCGGTCGGCTCGTAGCGCTCCCGCGGATAGGGCCGGTGCGTTTCGAAAAAGCCCGCTGTCAACAGGAATGGTCGGCCGCGGTCGTCGTCGCGCAACCATTGTTGCGCCCGCTCGACGACGTACTCGCAGAACGAATTCGATACGTCGAACTCGTCGAAACCTAGCCTGGTCGGATACGAGGTCTCGTGCTGCATACCGAAAAGTACTGAAAAATAACCATTTTCAGCGAGAATCTGCGGCAACGTTCGAACGTCCGGACGATATTCCCAACCATGGTGGGCAAGTCCGACAAGTCCGTTGCTCTGCGGGTAGCGACCGGTGAACAGCGATCCGCGCGACGGTGAGCACAGCGGCGCTGTGGCGTGCGCCCTGGTGAACAGGATGCCCTCGGCGGCCAGTTGGTCCAATCGCGGGCTCGAGACGTCGGGATGATCGTAGACACCGAGATACCGACCCAGGTCGTGCCAGTGCACGAGCAGCACGTTGTCGCGCCGTGCGTGCATCACGTCTTGGTCCGCGTCTGTGCCGCCGATCGCCGCCACCTCCTGAGCTTGCCGGGCCCCGTCGACGTTATCGGCTGGCGCTCACCACTGCTGCGGCGGAGGTCCCGGCGCGCCGTACTGCGGCGGCTGCTGCGGACCGTATGGCCACTGGCCGGCGCCCGGCCCGGGGCCGGCGGTCAGCTTCGGCGGCAGTCCCAGGAGCACCCGGAATGCCGGCACGAACATGAGGCCTCCGATGACGGAGACGATGACTCCGGCGATCAGGTCGTAGGTGAGTCGACTGGTGGCGCCGTAGCGAGCTTCGCAACCTATCGACAACACCAGCATCACGATGCCGCCGCCCAGGATGAGGAACTGGCCCAGGTGCTTCTTCAGAAAGAGCATCACCGCCCCGCCGGCCGCCGCGAGATTGCGCCGCGATGATCGCGAACATGCAGACCACCAACGTGAGTGGAACGGTGGGGACGAGGTTCTTGACCTGCTGCCGGCACGAGCGGGCGTACTCGCCGCTGAACCGGTCGCACGTCTCGGCTGCACGGTTGATGGCGCTGTCCAGGTTGATCCACAGCGTCAGCGTGAGGACGGCGCCGAGCAACCCCAGCAGGCCGATGATGGCGAACGTGATCCAGCCGATTTTTTGCTGAGACGTCGGCGCCGGCGCGCCGTATCCGCCCCACGGCTGTGGGCCGTAACCAGGCTGCTGACCAAACCCTGCGGGGGGATAGCCCGGTCCTGGCGGCGTCGGCCCACCGTATCCGGCAGGAACCGGCTGCTGACCATAGGTCTCAGGGGCCGGCGGACCGCCGAATCCAGGCTCGTTGTGCTCATGAGGAGCGTCCGGTGGGGGTCCCCATTGCGGGAAACCCGGTGGAGGTGGTTGCACCCCGGCATCGTAGCTGTCGGGGGCCGGTCAATGCCGTCCGCGCGCCGCGGCGGTGGCGACGTTCAGGTCGGATGCATTCCCCAACTGTTCTCCGAGATGAACTCGGCCAGCGGCCGCCCGAGCGCCCAACCGTCCAGCTCGAGCGACGGGCGGTCGGGAAACTCCGGCACTGGACCGAGGCACAGAATTGCCACCGGCTCGGCGTCGGCGGGCATCGACAGCAAGCCCGCCAGCTTTATCGGGTCGAACAGCGACACCCAGCCCATGCCGAGGCCCTCCGACCTGGCGGCCAGCCAGAGGTTCTGGATCGCGCACGACACCGATGCCAAATCCATCTGCGGAAGGGTGCGACGGCCGAACACGTAGCTGTCCCTGCCGTCGGAGAGGGCGACCACCAGCAGTTCGGCGCAATCGAGGATGCCTTCGACCTTCAGAGCGAGAAACTCCTGCGCCCGTTCGCCCAGCGCGTGTGCGGTCTGCAGGCGCTCCTCGTCGACCAGGGCGTGGATACGCCGTCGTAGCGCGTCATCGGTGATGCGGATGAATCGCCACGGTTGCATCAGCCCCACGTTGGGTGCGGCATGCGCCGCCTGCAGCAACCGCGCGAGAACCTCGTCGGAGACCTTGCTGCCGGGCACGAACCGCCGCATGTCGCGCCGCTCGGCGATGACGCGATACACCGCTCGCCGCTCCTGCGGACTGAACTCGTGATCGCTCACCCACCCATCGTAGGAAACGTGCATGATCCGAGGGGTCAGCGACGCACAACTCGACCTGACGGAAGGCTTGATCGGCCAGACTTGACCGATCAACCGCACAAAGGATCAGCTGATGAACATTCCTGACGTAGTGCAGCAAATGCCCACCAGTGGCTCGCGCGGGCGCGCCTGGGGTGATCCATACCTGACCGCGGACGGCGGCACGGTCATTCCCGTCGCGAAGGTGCGTGCCGACACTGCTACGCCGCTCGGCGTGTTTGTCGTGCATGGCGACAACGCCCGCTGGGTGCCCGTGGTGGACTCGGATCGGATCGCGCTGATCGGCGTGGTCACTGGGCTGGTATCGGCGGTGATTGCCAGCCTGGCCCTCGTGCGGCGCCCACCGTGGCCCGATCTGTCACGCCGCTGACCGCTCAGGGTCGGTAGGGGACGCCGACCGCGCGGAACACGTACTCCGGCGGCACCTCGAAGTTCAGCGATCGACGCGGCAACCCAGCGAGCACGTCAGCGGGAACGGCCGCTTTGAAGTGCAACGAGAGGTGGCCGGTCAGTTCGGGATTCACCGCGTCGAGGTCGAGGTCGACCTGTAGACCGGTAGCGGATATCTCGGTGATCGCGGGGCCGGATTGTGTTGTGTCCCAACGCACGTCGACGGCACGGCCGGCCAGTTTGGGCAGCGATGACAGGGTCGCCAGTGCGCGCTGTTTGGTGAACACCAGCGAGCCGACGTAGCTGGCGAGGCTGCTCGGCGAACGCAGGCCCGGGATTGCGCCCTGGAACCGTCGGGTGACTGGGACGTACTCGGCGAGGTAGATGACCCCTTCGGCCTCGACCTCGGCCCGCAGTTCGGCGGGTAGTTTCCCGACGCCGAAGAGCCTGCGGAAGAAGACTGGCATGGTTCAACTCACTTCCGCGCGCCCAGTCGCAGCCGGAACCGGACCAGCCCGGCCAGAACGACGGCCAGCGCGACGAGCATGCCGGTGTCCTGCAGCCACGCCTGGGCGACGTGGCGCCACAACCGGTCGATGGGCAACCCCGCTTCGACGTTGTTCAGATCCACGGTCGACGCCGAGGCGGCGAAACCCCAACGGCCCGGCACCAACCACGACAGCTGATTCAGCACCAGCCGTCCCGTGACGGGAATCAGGCCGCCGGCCAACACCATTGACACCATGATGCTGACGACGAGCATCGGCAGCACCTGTTCGGTGGACCGCGCCACGGACGAGAGCACCAACCCGACCATCGCCGAGGTGATGGCCGTCAACGCCAGGCCGAGGTATAACTCGACGACACCGGGAAATACGCTGTGCCCCAGCAATACTCCGCCGTGCGCGGGTGCGCCTTTGCCGATCGTCGTGATGGCGACCATGACCGCGGTACCCATCAACGCCGCGGCGCTGAAGACGACGACCTTGGCCATCAGATAGGCCGACGCCGAAAGGCCCACAGCCCTTTCGCGCTGGAAGATCATCCGCTCGCCGACCAGGTCACGCACAGTCAACGCGGTGCCCAAGAACACCGCCCCGATGTTGAGCAGGATCAGGATGTCGATGGGTTCTTCGGGTGCAGTGGGATTGACGGATCCCAGCCCGGTGTTGCCCGGCACCGCCAGCGACAACACGCCGAGCACCAACGGCAGCACGGCGAGAAAAGCGAAGTAGCCGCGATCCGACGTGATCAACCGAGTTTGACGGCGCACCAACGTGATTACCTGCCGCCACTGGCTGGCTTTCGGCGGATGGCCCAGTGGCGCCGCGCCCGCGGTCGGCGACGGTCGTCGTGGGGCGGCGGGATGACGGGCCAGATACGCGCGGTGCACGCCGTCGGGGTCGGTGCTGACCCTGGCGAAGATGTCGGCCCAGTCGGTGCTGCCCATCACCGACCCGATCTGAGCGGGCGGGTCGGCGAACGCGGTCTTGCCGCCGGGCGCGAGCAGCAGGATCTGATCGCACATGCTGACGTAGGTCAGCGAGTGTGTGACGACGATGACGACGCGATCGGCATCGGCGAGTCGGCGCAGCATCGTCATGACTTGCCGGTCCAACGCCGGGTCGAGTCCCGATGTCGGTTCGTCGAGGATCAGCAGCGACGGGCCGGTCAGCAGTTCCATGGCGACCGACGCGCGTTTGCGCTGCCCGCCGGACAGCTTGTCGACGCGAGTCTTCTTGTGCGGGGTCAACTCCAACTCGTCGAGCACCCGCTCGACCACCCCTCGACGGTCATCGGCCGAGGTGTCGTGCGGCAGCCGAAGTTCGGCCGCGAAATTGAGAGCCTGCTCGACGGTGAGCTGACGGTGCACGACATCGTCTTGCGGCACCATCCCGATCCGCGAACGCATCGAGGCGTACTCGGCGTGCACGTCGTGCCCGTCGAACGCGACGACACCGGCGCTGCGCGGCATCGCGCCGCCGATCAGCTTGACCAGAGTCGACTTTCCGGCACCGGACGGTCCGATCACCGCAGTCAGTGTCCCGGGCTTGGCGCTGAACGAAACATCTTGCAGCAGTTGGCATCCGTCGACGGTCAACCCCAACCCGTGGGCGGTCAGGCCGCTGGTGCGGGACACCGTGGGCTGAGGCTTCAAGGTGTTGCCGGTCGCGAGCAAATCGGTATTGCCGATCGTGACGACGTCGCCGTCGCGCAGCAGCGCGCTGCTGATCAGCGTGCCGTTGACGAAAGTGCCGTTGCTGCTGCTGTTGTCGCGGATTTCGAGACCGGCCGGGGTCGCCGCCAGCACTGCATGCACCCGGGAGGCCAACGCATCCTCGACGACGACGGTGTTGGTTTTGGCACGCCCGACCGTCGCCGAGGTCTTCGCTGCCGGGTCGGTGGTCACCTGTGAAATCGGCCGGCGCGGCCGGGGCGCTACTGGCGGCGGGGCAGGTGGGGGCGGCGGTCGGAACATCGCCGTCTTCGGGCTGTTGCCCACAGCGTCCGGCTTGCGTGATCCCGGCGCGGCCACCCGGAACATCAGCTGCGGGCCACGCGAGCTGCCCAATGCGACACTCAGGCGGTCGCGAATCGGCACCAGGTTCGCGCGTGAACCCGACACGTAGAGCCCGTTCTGGCTCTTGTCGACAACCACCCACTGGGCGCCGTCGAATCGCAGGATCGCATGCACCCGCGATATCAGCGTCAGGTCGTCCGGATTGATGTCGTGGAAGCAGATGTCACATTCGCGGTCGCGACCGACGACGACGTCCCGGTCGACGGGGAAGGTGTACATCGCCGACCCGAGCCAGACCGTCAAAGGCGGCACGCTGACCTCGCCCGCTGCGGCGAACTTGCTCGTGCTGCCATCAGCGGGCGGCATGCGGCTGCGATCTGTCGGTGACATCCACTGCTTTCTATACCCCGGGAACCTGCAGGTGACGCCTACGACCATATAGACGCAGCCAGCAGCGATGGGCGCCCGGCGCTGGTGCTGCGGCCGCTCGGTGACCGGATTGACGCGAAACCTTGACTTGACCTCCTGCTCGCGTGGCGTCGACGATGAGAGGGTGCGCCGACTGCTGGGTTTACTGTGCGCTGCCATATGCGCAGCCGCCATACCCCTGGCGACGGCACCGAAGGGGGGTGCAGTCGGCGCACCTTGGTTCGCGCCTTCGGTCGGTAACGCGCCGCAGGTGATCTCCGTTGTCGGAGTCGGCGGTTCGAACGCGAAAATGGATGTTTACCAACGCGTTCCGTCAGGCTGGGAGGCCGTTGCGGCCGGCATTCCGACTCATATCGGATCGGCCGGTCTCGCCCAAGAGGCCAAGAGTGGTTATCCCGCAACCCCGATGGGGGTTTTCGCGTTACCGTTCGCGTTCGGGACTGCACCCAACCCCGGTGGCGGTCTGCAGTACGTCCAGGTCGGCTCCAACCACTGGTGGAACGGCGACGACGGCAGCCCCACCTTCAACACGATGCAGGTCTGCCAGAAGGCGCAGTGCCCGTTCTCGACGTCCGCGAGTGAGAACCTCCAGATTCCGCAGTACAAACACGCGGTGGTGATGGGCGTCAACCCGAACCGCGCGCCGGGCAAGGGCGCGGCATTCTTTTTCCACACCACCGATGGCGGCGCCACCGAGGGCTGCGTGGCGATCGACGACGCCAAGCTGGTGCAGATCATTCAGTGGTTGAAGCCCGGCGCAGTGATGGCGATCACCCAATAGCCGCCAGCGGCAATCAAATTCAGGCTATGCCAATGCCCGGCGTCAGCTTGAAGTCCAGGTTCTTCAACGACAGTGTGGCGTCGTAGGTCCGGTCGTATCCGGTTGCGCTGATCCGCCAGCCGTCGGCGGTGCGCCGGTAGCGATCGTGGTAGAAGCCGGCGCCGATCAGCATGAAGTCGAATTCGGCCACCATCACCTTGTCTTGCAAGTACCAGGTGCCGGTGGCCTCGTCGCCGTTGACGGTGATCTCCGGATGGGTGACGCGGTGCTCGGTGATCACGTTGGCCGGCAGCGACGAACGCATGTAATCGACCAGGTCGGTGCGGTTGGTGAAGTGATGTTCTTCGCCCATCGACGAGCCGTAGTCCCCGGTCACGTCCTCAGTGAGGGTGTCGGCGAACTCGTCCCAGTGCTTGGTATCCAGCGCACGCAGGTAGCGGTATTTGACTTGTTCGACTGCTGCGACGTCGGCGAGGTAGGCCGCGTGATCGTGAGAGCTCATGAGGTCATTGCAGCACACCCCGTTGCGCGGCCTGCGGTGAATCGGTCTCAGCGCAGGTAGTGGATGACCATGTCGATGAGCGCGCGGCGTTCCCGCTGCCAGTCCACCTCGGTGCCCACGATCATCTGGGCCAGCACCACGCCGCGCAGCGTCGCCCAAATCACTTCGGCCACACCGTCGTTGGCAGGATCGTCGGTGATCAGCCTGCCCAGCTGTCCGATCGCCGAGTTCATCTCCATCAGGTGGCGCCGCGAAGAGCCGCCCGGGCCGCCACGGTTGGCCCGCAGGATCTCGAACGCCGCCATCGACGTCGGGCTGCTGTAGCAACTCCATGCCGTGTCGATGACGACCTCGATGCGCATCCGTATCGGCAGTTCGCTGACATCGGCCGCGGACAGGCTCTCCAGCAGCTTGGCCACCCCGTCGTCGACGACGGCCATCAGTAGACCGTTGCGGTCGCCGAAGTGGTACTGGATCACCCCCCAGGTGACGCCCGCGCGTTCGGCGACGTGCTTGGCGGTCGCCGCGGCAAAGCCTTCTTCGACGATGCAGCACACCGTCTCGTCGATGATCTTCGCGCGGGTGTCATCACCACGTTTGCGCGGCGCCGTCGTCCGCCGGGTCGGACTGACCGGCGTTCGGGGCTGCTGGCCTGCGGCAATAGACATTGTTGACTTTATAACATAGTCGGCTTTATTTTTGTTCGGTGAGCCAGTCGCGATTCGCCCAGCTGTCCCGTCAGGAACTCGCCGTGCTGCTTCCCGAGCTGCTGCTGATCGGGCAGATGATCGACCGCTCGGGAATGGCGTGGTGCATCCAGGAGTGGGGGCGCGACGAGATGGTGCAGATCGCGATCGAGGAGTGGGCCGGCGCCAGCCCGATCTACACCAGACGCATGCAGCGGGCGCTGAACTACGAAGGCGTCGACGTGCCAACGATTTTCAAGGGTCTGCAGCTCGACATCGGCGCACCGCCGCAGTTCATGGACTTCCGCTATACCATCCACGACCGTTGGCACGGCGAGTTTCATCTCGACCACTGCGGCGCACTGCTCGACGTGGAGCCGATGGGCCATGACTACGTCTTCGGGATGTGCCACACGATCGAAGACCCGACCTTCGACGCCACGGCGGTGGCGACCAATGCCCGCGCGCAGGTGCGCCCGCTGCACCGGCCGCCCCGGGTACCGGCCGGCCGGCAGCCGCATTGCGCCTGGACCGTGGTCATCGACGAGTCCTACCCGCCCGTCGAAGGCATCCCGGCGTTGGACATTGTCAGCGAAACCATCGCTGCGGCATGGGAACTCGATGCAATCGACCGATCCGACGACGGCCTGGCCGACTATTCGGGGCCGGTGGTGTCCGATTTCGACTTCGGTGCCTACTCGCACTCGGCGCTCGTGCGGATGGCCGACGAGGTGTGCCTCCAGATGCATCTGCTGTATCTCTCCTTTGCGATCGCGGTGCGAGCCCGAGCAGGGTCCGACACCGATCTCGCCGACTCGGTGTGCACCCGCCAGCTGATCGGTGTCGCCGGGCTCGGTGCCGAACGCATCCATCGCGCACTGTCGCTGCCGAGCGGGATCGCCGGTGTGCTCAAGGTTTTGGAGCTGCACCCGTTGCTCAACCCGATCGGATACGTCAACGCCGAGATCGAGTCCGGGTTACGGGTCCACCGGTCGCCGGCCCACGACGACGCCGCCTGGATTTCGCTGTGCTCGCCGGAATCCGTTCAGCCGCTGCAGGCGATCGCCACCGCGATCGATCCGCGCATCGCCGTCAAGGTCGTTGGGAGCGGCACAGACTGGACTGCTGAATTCGCCGAGACCGATACGGCCGCAACCGAGCTACCCGAAGTTGCGATCGCTAAAGTCAGCGGTGGAGCGACTTTCGAATTCCAGCCACGGAAATCACTGCCGTTGACGGTGGTCTGACGCGTTTCGTCGTGTCAAGTCGTCGGTGGTATCACTTCGGTGACGCAACCGCATCGACCGTGTACCGATGATGTTGTGCCCGTTAGTCGTAGCGCAGCCGCCGTTATGGTTGACCCTGGCCACCGAGCTGCAATCGACGAAAGTATTCGCGTTATGTATGACCCGTTGGGGTTATCGATCGGGACCACCAATTTAGTCGCGGTCCGCAGCGGGAATCCTCCCGTGTCACGTCGCGCTGTGCTGACGCTTTTCCCTGATCGCGCGCCAAAATTAGGCCTGCCCGAGAAAGATTCAGACGACGTCGACGGCGCGGATACCGGCACGTTGATGGCGGGATTCGTCGAGCGCGTCGGAAAGTCGAACAACCTGAATCCCGCCGACGGTTCGAACCACGACCCGGGACTGCTGCTGGTCGAGGCGCTCGACGCGTTGATCACCACCACCGGTGGCGAAGCGGCGAACTCGAATATCACGATGGCCGTTCCGGGGTATTGGGGCCCGGGTGCGTTATGCGTGCTGCAGGACGCCTTGAGCACCCACGCCGGGTTCGTGCACAGCGGCATGTCGCCGCGGCTGATCTCGGATTCGGTTGCCGCGCTGACCGCGTTGAACTCCGATTCGCGCCTGCCCGCCGAGGGCGTTGTCGCGCTGCTTGACTTCGGCGGCAGCGGAACCAGTATCACCCTGGCCGACGCCGCGTCGGGCTTCACTCCGATCGCCGACACCGTGCGGTACCCGGAATTCTCCGGCGACATCCTCGATCAGGCGCTGATGGTTCACGTGCTGGAAAACGTCGGCCACGGCACCGGGGTTGATCCCGCGAGCACCGCTGTCATCGCACACTTTGCCGGCCTGCGCGAGGAATGCCGACTGGCCAAAGAACGGCTGTCCAAAGAGGCGACGACCGAGCTCGTCGTCGAGCTGCCCGGCCAGCGCTCCCGTGTCGAGGTGAGTCGGGTCGAACTCGACCGCCTGATCGACGTCCGGCTCAGCGGTTTACTGTCGGAGCTCGACGACCTATTGCGTAGCAACAGGATTCGCAGTAAGGACATCGCTGCCGTGGCCATGGCCGGCGGTGGCGCCAAGATTCCGGTTGTCGCTCAGCGTCTTTCGTCGCACGCCAAAGCTCCGGTGGTCACGGCCGTGCAGCCCGGATTCGCGATGGCGGTCGGTGCGGTGATGCTGGCCGCCGCGCAATCGAGCGAAGAGCAAGAGGATGGGGTCGAGGTCCCGACGATGGCCACGCTGGTCGGCGCGACGACCGGCAGCTTCGCCGTATCGACCGGGACCTTCGCTGTACCGACGGATACGCTCGGCACCTCCACGGCCACCTTCGACGCGTCGACCGGCACGTTCACCGCTCCCGCGGATGCGTTCTTCAACAGCGTTCCGTCGGCGGCGCAGCAGCAGTTGGCCTGGTCGCTGGCTGAGGACGCCGGCGACGAGCCGGTGTTCTATACCGGCGAACCGTACGACGATGACGATGACCGCGGTGCGCCGTCACAACTCATGCAGCGGCCGAGGGTTGAGCCGTTCGACATGCAGCAGCGCGGTAATCGGATGCCGCAACTGTTCCTGGGGCTTGCCGCGCTGGTGTCGATGGTCGCCATCGGCGGGGTGGCGTTCACCTTGACCAGCAGCCCGGGCGGCCGGGCGCCGACGTTGCCGAGCAGCACCACCGCGGTGCCGGCGCCGCCACTGAGCTCCCAGCTCCCGTCGTCGAGTCCGCTGCCGCCGCCGCCCAGCGCGGAGCCGCCACCCACTCAGGCGCCGCCACCACCCGTCAGCGAGGCGCCGCCGCCACCGCCCGTCGTCGTTGCGCCGCCGCCGCCTCCACCGCCGGTGACGACGTACGAACCGCCGCCGACCACCAGGGCGCCGCGCACGACCACCACGCAGCTGCCAACGACCACGTTGCCGCCGAGCAGCACCACCGAGACCACCACACCTCCGCCGCCTCCGCCCCCGCCGCCGAGCCCCTCGTCGACGGTGGCGATGACGACGACGTATCTGAACCTGCCTTTTGTGCCGGTGCCGATACCGGTACAGGTGCCCGAGGGGCAAGGTGGGGCGAATCAGCAGCCGCAGAACCCCTACCAGCAGCAGAACCCTTATCAGCAGAACCCGTATCAGCAGAGTCCCTACCAGCAGCAGAGCCCGTATATGCCGCAGAACCCCTACACGAATCCGGGGTACGGCTACTAGTCGTGGCGCAACAGCGCCGATATGCGCACACTGGAGGTAGTGGTGGGACCTGCCAGGAGGCGTGATGGACGACAACGGACTGTTCGGATTCGATCCCGAGGACTTGGATCGGGTGATCCGCGACGCGAGCGAGGGCTTGCGCGAGGCGTTCGGGGGAGTGGGCCGGTTCTTCACCGTGCCCGGCGACCGGTCGGGGTGGTCGTCGGTCTTCGAGGACATGGCGCGGCGCACCCGAACCAGGCCGGAGACGGCGGGAGAAGCGGGCGACGGCGTCTGGGCGATCTACACCGTGAGCGATGACGGAGGCGCCCGCGTCGAAGAGGTCTATGCCAGCGAACTCGATGCGCTGCGGGCGAACCAGAGCAACACCGACGCGAGCCGCAGAGTCCGATTCCTGCCGTACGGAATGACCGTCAGCGTGCTGGACGGCGCAGAAGACGCATCCTGACCGGATAACCAGGTCGCGGCCACGATGTGCAGTCGCGACCTGCGTCACCTCCGCATAATGCGACACGTCCGCGGGTACAACGCCACAATGTTGACCATGTGCCTACGCCAGATCGGCCGTGTCCTTGTCGCAGTGCTGATAGTCCTCGGTGGGTTGTTCAGCGCGCCCATGCCGGTCGCCTCCGCACAGCCATGTCCGGACGTCGAGGCGGTGTTCGCTCGCGGCACTGGTGAGCCAGCCGGCGTCGGCGGCATCGGGCAACCGTTCGTCGACGAATTGCGCACCGCGATCGGCCCGAAGTCGCTCGACGTGTACCCGGTCAACTACGAAGCCAGCGGCAATTTCTCCGACCGGGTCGAGTTCGCCCAGAGCGTCGTCGACGGGATCAAGGACGCCGGCAACCACATCCAGGCCACCGCGGCGAACTGCCCTAAGACCAGGATTGTGCTCGGTGGTTATTCGCAAGGCGCGGCCGTGGCCGGCTTTGTCACGGCGGCGTCGATCCCCGCAGGAGTGCCTGCCGAATACCTGTCGTTCCTGCCGAAGCCGATGCCGCCCGAGATTGCCAACCACGTCGCTGCGGTGACGTTGTTCGGCAAGCCGTCGGCACAGTGGCTGCAGAATTACGGCGCGCCCGTGGTCGTCATCGGCCCGCTCTACGCACCCAAGACCGACGACCTGTGCGCAGACGGAGACACGATCTGTAACGGCGATCCCGGTGGGCTGCCGAGTTTCGCCCACTCGTCATACCCGGTGAACGGGATGACCGCCCAGGCCGCGGGTTACGCCGCCAGCCACCTTTAGGTCGTCAGTTGGACTGATCCGCCATGATCGTCGCGAACAATGCGGCCATCTCGTCGGCGGGCCCGCCCGGCACGGTGTAGCCGGCCTCGTCGCGGATCTCGCCGAGATGGTCACGAACTTGCTCGATCGACAACTCGGGGCTGTAGAAGCCCTGGGTCCGGCCGATGAAGAACCGGGCGACGTGTCCGGCTCCGACGGTGTAGATCTCGCCGGAAACCGGGCAGTCGCGGTGCGTCAGGAAGGCGGCGACCGGGGCGACGAGTGCCGGATCCAGCTTCTGAAGGTACTGCGCCACAAGCTCATCCAGCACTGCCTGAGCTGAGGGGTCGTCGGGCCGGCCGGCAGTCTCGACCGAATGCGCCAGCATCCGGGTGTAGGCGATCGGCGCGATCGCGTTGACTTTGATGTTGTGGTCGGCACCCTCGGCGGCCAGTACCCGGGTCAGGCCGATCAACCCGGTTTTCGCTGCGCCGTAGTTGCTCATCCGTTCGGCGCCAAGGAGTCCCGCGGCCGAGCAGGTGTTCAGGATTCTTCCGTAGCGCTGCTCGCGCATGAGCTTCCAGGCGGGTCTCGTCACGTAGAACGCACCCCGGAGATGGACATCGATCAACGGGTCGAGCCGATCGGCGGTGATCTCCTCAAACGGCGCATCGCGGACGATGCCTGCGTTGTTGATGACGATATCGACGCGGCCCCAGGCCTGCAGGGCGGCGTCGATAATCGTTTGTCCACCTTCGGGACTCGTCACGCTGCTACTGTCGGCGACGGCCTCGCCACCCTGCCGGCGAATGTCGTCGGCGACAGCCGTCGCGGCGTCGGCGTCGGACCCCGATCCGGTGACCGAGCCGCCGATGTCGTTGACCAGGACGCGCGCGCCGCGGGATGCGAGGAGCAGCGCGTACTGCTTGCCCAAACCATTACCGGCGCCGGTGATCACCGCGACCTGGTCGTCGAACCGCATGTCGTTGGTCACCAGGTCACCGGCAGCTCTTTCATGCCGTAGATGTCGGCGTCTTTGAACTTCAGTTCGCCCGCAGGCACCGCCAGCTGCAAACCCGGTAACCGGCGGGCCAGCGTCGCGAACGCTACCTGCATCTCGACTCTCGCCAGGTTGGCTCCAATGCACTGGTGGGTGCCGTAGCCGAAAGCGACATGCCCACGGGCGTTTCGGGCGATGTCCAAAGTCTCTGGGTTATCGACGAACTCGCTGTCCCAGTTCCCGGCCGGCAAATTCATCAGCAATCTGTCCCCGGCGCGAATCTGTTGGCCGCCGAGGACGAGGTCTTCGGTCGCTATCCGGTCCACCTGGGCGTGCACGATGGAGAGATAACGCAAGAGTTCTTCGATGGCGTTGGCGATGACCGCTGCGTCGTCAGACTGTCCGAGACGCTCGAAGATTTCCGGATTCTCCAGCAGCGCAACGGTTCCCAACGAGATCATGTTGGCGGTGGTCTCGTGGCCGGCCTGCATCATGATCACGCTATTGACCGCGACAGTGTTGTAATCGAGTTGGCCGGTCGCGACGTAGTCGGTGATGAGCCGGCTGATCAGGTCGTCACCGGGGTCGCGCTGCTTACGCGCGACCAGCTCCTGGATGTACGCATACATCTCGAGGAAGGCCTTCGCCCTTTCATCGTCGGTGGATTTCACGTCCAATCCGGCAGAGGTGTTGTGTTGGAAGAGTTCGAGATCCTCGGGTGGGACGCCCAGCAGCAGCGCGATCACCATCGACGGCACCGGCAGGCCGAAGTCGCGCACGATGTCGGCGGGCGGGCCCCTGTCGATCATCGCGTCCAGATAACCGTCGACCAGTTCCTGGATTTGCGGTCGCATGGCTTCGGTGCGCCGGAAGGTGAATTGGCTGGTCATCATGCGCCGCAACCGGTGATGCTCGGGATCGTCGATCCGCGCGAAAACTACCGGCACGTCGCTCGACTCCCCGAACAGATCCGGCAGGGTCTCGGCCGACAGGCGTGGATCGACCAGCGCGGCCCTGATGTCCTGATAGCGGCTCACCGACCACACCTGTTGGCCGTTCCACATCGCCCGCTGAAGGCCGGACTCCTTTCGCCATCCGGCGAATTCGGTTGGCGGAGCGAGCGGACAGCGCGCCTCGCGGCGAGCTGGAATCACGGGCAGATCGGACGTTGTCGACGTCATCGGCATTTCTCGCTAAGTGTCAGATGGCTGTCAGTTGCACCGAGCGTAGAGCTCACCTAAATGGCAGTCAACAGTCAGTTACGCTGGGGCCATGACCGCGGTGTCTGACCGGCCGTTGCGTGCCGATGCCGCGCGTAACGCAGAGCGCATCCTGCGTGCCGCGCGGGATATCTACGGTGAGCTCGGGCCGGAGGCGCCGATCGAGGCGGTTGCCCGTCGGGCCGGGGTCGGCGAGCGGACGCTCTACCGCAGATTTCCGACCAAGGCCGCGCTGGTCCGGGCTGCTCTGGACCAGGTCATCGCCGATGACCTCACGCCGACGATCGAGACCGCCCGCGGCGCCGCCGACCCGCTGGAGGGCATCGCGCAGCTCATCGACGCAGCGATATCGCTGGGCACGCGTGAACGCAATCTGTTGACCGCCGTGCGCCGATCTGGTTCGTTGACCCCGGACGTCTCGACCACCCTTTACGAGGCGCTCGCCGAGCTCGCCGAGCGCGGCCAGCAAGCCGGTGTGGTCCGTGCCGACTTGGCTCCTGCCGACCTGCCTCGCCTGGTCACCATGCTGTTCAGCGTGCTGTGGACGATGGACTCCGGCAGCGACGGCTGGCGCCGCTACGTGGCCCTTATGCTGGACGCGATATCGACCGAAGGTCGACGGCTATTACCGCCGGTGCCCACCCTGCAGTTCGCACCGGAAACCGACAGCTGGCCGCTGTGAATACGGACCCCCAATAGCTGCCCACCTGCGCATCTTTATCAAATCGTGACTATTTCTTGATTTGCTCGTAAGCTGCTTGCCGTGGGCCGCCATGAATTAGCCAGGAACGGGCGAAAATCGCCGCTCCTCAAGGCTACGGTCATTGCTCCGGCCGCCGCGATCTTTGCCCTTGGTGGAAGTGCTCACGCGGCAAGCACGCATCACGCCGCCGATTCGGTTGCTGACGTTTCAACAGGCGCCATGCAGATCACGGCCACCGCACCGGCGACATCCTCCTGGGCGTCGTCCGCCGTGCAACCAGGTGACGCCGCTGGCGAGGCCGCACCGGCGTCACGCGCGTCGCGATGGCGAGTGGCGTCCAGCGCCGCCCCGCGCATGCTTCCTGTGGGAGTCGCCAACGAGCGGGGCTTGCAGGTGAAGACGATCCTCGCCGCCCGTGCCGTCAGCGCCGCGTTCCCGGAGATCACGAATATCGGCGGTGTCCGACCGGATGCGCTGCCGTGGCACCCGAGGGGTCTGGCGATCGACATCATGATTCCCAACCCGTCCAGCGCCGCGGGCATCGCGCTCGGCAACGAGATCGCCAGGTTCGCGTTCAAGAACGCGGACCGCTTTGCGCTGCAGGACGTCATCTGGCGCGGCACGTACTACACGCCGAGTGGCCCCTCAGGTTCCGGCTACGGGCATTACGACCACGTGCACATCACGACTCACGGTGGCGGATATCTAACCGGCAGAGAAGCCTACTTCCGCTAGCAGGCTGTCCGGCTTTCGTTAAGCCACCAAAGGTTTCGGTTCGATAACGCCAAACGTGATGAGCTGCCTGCGTTTTCGGCAGGGCTCGCTACCCAGGCCGATCGCCGGTCAAACGTCTCTATTTGGCAACAGTGCGGTGCGGCGTGGTGCGTGTTGAACACCGGTCCATTAAAAATGACTTGGTCGTTAAACACGACTTCGGTACGGCAGTGCGGTTGAGCCTCACCGAAAGGACTACGGGAGATACCCGAAGCTTGACAAGGGAGTTGACGTCGATGGCAACCTTCGATCGGTTCAACATCAAAGTTGTTGCCGGCGTTGGATTATTCGGTGCCGCAGTAGCTTTGAGTCCGGCCGCCGCGGCCGTCCCGTGGATGACGGGCGGCTATGCGTGCATTCAGGGCTCCGCAGGCGAGGTCGGTGCGCCGGCAGTCGCCGGTGGTGGTGGTGCTGCAGCCGCCGGTGGCCCGGCGGTGGCGGCGGTGTGCGTTCCGCCCGCGGGAGCGCCGATCGCCGACATGGCCGGCGCACCAGTCGCGGCGCCGGTTCCTGCCGGTGCACCGTTCCCCTTTCCCGCCGGTGCTCCGATTCCGGCGGGTGCTCCGGTGCCTGCGGGTGTGCCTGTGGTGCCGGTAGTTCCGGCCGGTGCGCCCTTGATCGCGCTTGGTGGTGCCGGTGCCGGAGTGGCGGGTGCGCCGATCGCTGACATGGCCGGGGCCGCCGGAGGTAAAGGCGCGCCGGTGGGTACCACGTCGGCGGATGGGCCTCAGCCCGGTCAGCCGATCATTCCCGGTCCGCCGGAGTAACGATTCGTCGCCAACGTGATGACGCCCCGACCTGAGGCCGGGGCGTCATTTGTTTGTGTAAGCGATTGCGCGACAACAGCATCAGCTGCCGAGTCGTTACTCCTTGACGACGACGGGGTCGCCGATGTTGACCGTGTTGAAGTACCACTCGGCGTCCGCGGGGTTCAGGCTGATGCAGCCGTGGCTGACATTCTCGTGGCCCAGCGCGTTGACCGCCCACGGAGCTGAATGCACGAACAGCCCGCGACTGGTGAAACGGGTGGCGTAGTCCACCGGAACTCGGTACCCCTCGGGGGAGGTGAGCGGAACGCCGACGCTGCTCGAATCCATAATCAGGGACCGGTCTTTGGACATCACCGTGTAAACGCCGATGGGGGTGGGGAACTCCGGCCGGCCCATCGAGGCCGGCATCACTCCGTCTTCGCCCCAGTGCGCCTGGTGATGTGGGGCCGGTCGCGGTGGTCCCGCATGGACACCGTCGACGCTGACCGTGAACGTGTGGTCTGAGATGTCTGCGACGCCGAGGACGGCCGGGCCTGTCCTGAGGTCCGTCGACAGGCCGCCCACCGACAACGCGATGGTGCTGTGCGCCGGCCAGAACCGGTCCGGAACCCATTGCACGACATCGTTATCGAGCCATTCGAATTTACCGCTCATCGACGGTGTGGCGGTGATCTTCAAAGCCTGCTCGGCGGCATGCCGGTCGATGACAGGCGTGCGGAACTTGATCACGACGGGGTGTGCCACGCCGACCACCTGATCGACGCTCGGCTGAATCGAGGCGATCGCGAGCTTCAGTGACGAATTCGTCGCCGCGGCGCTGACTCCCGACGGATCAGCCACAACCGACGCAGCAGCGATGCCAACCGCCGCGAGAAAAGACCTAGATACCGCCCGCATGCCAGTTCCTTCTAGTAGACGGGATTGCAATAGCGATACTAGGGGTGTCCGGAATGTTGGACGCCAACGGCGCGTTCGCGTTTCGGTAAAGCATCCATCACGTTTCGGCTACGGCGGCAGCCGAGACCACTTGTACTAGTTGAGCATTGAGCTCAACGAACGCCTGATTCGCCGGATGTTGCCTGGTCCAGCAGATTTGAGTTGCGGGCGGTCGCATTCGAGTCGGAGGTCAAGAAGTGCCCGTACAGCCCGGTCACCTGTAGGACTCGGTCGAGGAAGGGCGGCCGGTTGTCGAGATGAAGCTCGACCCCGGAATGCGAAGTGTGGCGATGGATGAGGAGCAAACCTGACAGCCCCGCCGAGTCGAGAAACGTCAACTCGCTGAAGTCGAGGTGCAGATTCGCCAGGTCGGCGCGTTGGTCGAGTACTCGCGATACACCGTAGACCAGCACGTCCACCGACTCGTAGTCCAGGTCGCCGGAAAGGCGCATGCGGGCCGATCGCGGTGTCGTCATGACGTTCATCGAGAAATTCAGGTGTTCAAGGGTGGTCCGTCGTCGGACTCTTCTGACCGGCGAGGACGGATCAGGCTGCGGTGAGTAGGCGCTGGCTGCGGGAAAACTCATGCTTCGGTTTACCCAAAAGATCCACCGCCCGAAACAACGTTGTCGAGCGTTAGCCATTCCGATCTTGATATTTAGGCTCTGCGACGCTGCCGGAATCGCTACGGTCGGGAGTACCGAAACAACGGAGGTCTCGATGGGCGAGCAGATCCCCCTGGTCGACTATTTGGTGCTCGACGACGGTGACCCGCACCTCCGCGCTCAGGAATGCGTGAACTGCGGCGCTCGATTCTTTGATCGGCGCAACGCCTGTGCCGCGTGCTTCGCGTCAGAATTCACCACGGTGTCGATACCGACCGAGGGCACGGTGCGGGCGTTCACCATCGTCACTTTCGCCGCACCCGGTATTCCCACCCCGTTCGTCGCTTCGGTGGTCGACTGCGACGGAACCCAGGTCCGGGCCAACCTGATCAATGTCGAGCCTGATCCCGACCACGTCCACGACGGCATGAAGGTGCGACTGGCGACCTACCCGATCGGCGCCGATTCCGCCGGAACCGAGGCGATTGGCTTCGGCTTCGAGCCTGCGGTCTGACCACCTCGCTCTATTAACAAGGAGAAGACTCGATGAGCGCCAGCGACGAAATCTGGATCGTTGGGATCCGGATGACCAAATTCGGCAAGCACGCTGACAAGGACACGGTTGATCTGGCGGCCGAAGCCGCCACCAGCGCGCTCGCGGACGCAGGCGTGACGATGGCCGACATCGGGGTGATCGCCGCCGGGAATCTGATGGCCGCGAACGCTGGGATCGGCCAGCAGTTGCAAAAGCAGATCGGCCAGACCGGCATTCCGGTGTACAACGTGGCCAACGCTTGTGCGACCGGCGCCACCGCGCTGCGCACCGCGATCATGGCCGTCAAAGCCGGCGAGGTGAAATACGGATTGGCGGTCGGCGTGGAGAAACTCTCCGGCGCCGGATTGCTCGGCGGTGCCGGACAGAAAAAGAAGGATGCCGACACCTGGGAACCCAAAGGTCGTTACGGCGCGGTCGCGCCGGTCGATGGGCGAATCGGCACCGAGGCGATGCCGGGGGTGTTCGCTCAGATCGGCACCGAATACGGCCACAAATACGGCGGCACGAGCTTTGAACTGTTCGCCCGCATCAGCGAGAAGAATCACGCCCACTCAACGCTGAATCCACTGGCCGCATACCAGAAGAAATTCACCCTCGAGCAGATCATGAACGACGTCATGATCGCCTACCCGAATACCCGGCCGATGTGTTCGGCCAACTGCGACGGCGCCGCCGCGGCGGTGGTCTGCAATGGCGAGACGTTGAAGTCGCTGTCGCTGGAGCAACGGCGACGCGCGGTGAAAGTGTCGGCGTCGGTGTTGACCACCGATCCCTACGAGGCCGGCTGCCAGGTGCTGCCGAACGTCAACACGCTGACCCGCAACGCCGCGGCGACCGCCTACGAGCAGGCCGGGATCGGCCCGGGTGACCTCAACCTGGTCGAGTTGCACGACTGCTTCGCCACCGCCGAGCTTGTCCACTACGACAACTTGATGCTGTGCGAAAAGGGCGCAGCGGCGGACTTTTTCAACTCGGGTGCGACGTGGCGCGACGGCTCGACCCCGGTGAATGTTTCGGGTGGACTGCAATCCAAGGGCCATCCGATCGCGGCGACCGGCATCGCCAACATCTGGGAGATCTGCCATCACCTGCGCGGTGAAGCCGGCGACCGCCAGATCGAGAACGCCAAAGTCGGTCTGGCCCATGTGATCGGGCTCGGCTCGGCATGCGGCGTGCACATCCTGGAGAAATCAGCTGCCTAGTGGCGATCGCGAGCGCGGCGGAGCCGGGCGAAGCGGGTCGACACCATCCGGCCCAGTGGTGGGCAGTCTTTCGGGTGCAAAGTTTGCATGACGTGCAACCATGGGCATATGACCATGGGCCTGCGTGAGCGACGGCGGCGCGAGACCAGTGCCGACATCCGTGGCGCCGCGGTACGACTGGCGCGTGAACGCGGCTGGGACAAGATAACCGTCGAAGGCATCTGCAACGAAGCCGGAATCTCGACCCGCACATTCTTCAACTACTTCCCGAACAAAGAGTCCGCGATCGCCTATGGCCCGTCAGACATCCCGCCTGAGTTGGTCGAAGAATTCGTCGCTGCCGGACCGGCCTCCTATTCCGTGGTTCTGGCAGAGCTGATAACCCTTGCGGCACACCACATCCGCGATGTGCCGCCGGAGCGTGAACAGGCTGAGGCGATGCTGGAACTCGCCAAAACGGTTCCCGCGGTGCTGTCGGCGTTTCTCGCTGACCTGGAGCGTTTCCAGAACCACTTGACCGAGATCGTCTCCCGTCGTCAGGCGATGGGGCCCGAGGATGAGATGTCGGCGCTGATCTCCGCGCTGGCGATCACCGCGATCCGCTCCGGCCTCGAGAGCTGGTCGAGCAGCGAACCGAAGGGCGCCGACGACACGCCCATGCCCTACGTCGAGCGCGCTGCGGCGCTGGTCAACAGCATCTTCACTAGCTAGTTTAGATTCGCTAAGCTTTTAACTTGCACAATCTGCAAAAAGTACACATCATGTACTAGGTGCAGGTAGCGAAGGTATTCCGCAACGCATGGTTACCGCTGTTGATCGTCATGGTCGTAGTGGTCGGGGGTTTCGCGGTGACGCGGGTCAAGTCGTTCTTCGGCGCGCACGACACCGGCGTCATCACGACCCCGCGACTCGACGATTCCAAGCCGTACAAACCGAAGATCGTGAAATACGAGGTGTTCGGATCGGCCCAACGCGCCAACGTCAACTACCTGGATCTGAGCGCGCAGCCGCAACGGCTTGACGCTGCGCCACTGCCCTGGGTGCTGACCCTCAGTACGACCGCGCCGTCGGTGTTCCCGACAGTGTCGGCGCAGAGCGACGGTGACATCCTCGGATGCCGTATCACCGTCGACAACGAAGTCAAGGACGAGAAAACCTCCGACGGCGTGCACGCCCTGACCTTCTGCATGGTGAAATCAGCATGAGCACAAGCTTTCCCGACGCCCACACTGACGAGATCCCCGTCGCGCCCAGGCGCTCTGCCCGCGCGAGGATCCCGCGGTTCATCCGCACGTTCGCCGTCCCGGTCATCATCGGCTGGATAGCACTGATCGCTTTGCTCAACGTCGTTGTGCCGCAGTTGGAAGCGGTCGGCAAGATGCGCTCGGTGTCGATGAGCCCGGACGACGCACAGTCGGTGGTCGCCACCAAGCGCGTGGGAGAGGTGTTTCACGAGTACAAATCCAACAGCTCGGTGATGATCGTCCTGGAGGGTCAGAAGCCGCTCGGCGCCGATGCCCATGCGTACTACGACCAGATGGTCAAAAAGCTAGATGCTGACACGAAACACGTTGAGCACGTTCAGGATATGTGGAGTGATCCGCTGACCGGAGCGGGTGCGCAGAGCAACGACGGCAAGGCGACGTACGTCCAGGTCTATCTGGTGGGTAACCAGGGTGAGGCACTGGCCAACGAGTCGGTCGAGGCGGTGCAGAAGATCGTCAAAAGCGTGCCCGCGCCCAGCGGAGTCAAGGCCTACGTCACCGGGCCGGCTGCTCTGACAGCCGACCAGAACATTGCGGGTGACCGCAGTTTGCAAGTGATCGAGACCGTCACCTTCCTGGTGATCATCACGATGCTGCTGCTGGTCTACCGCTCAGTGGTGACGGTGCTGCTCACCTTGGCGATGGTGGTGTTCGAGCTCGCTGCCGCCCGCGGGATGGTGGCATTCCTGGGCTATCACAAGGTCATTCTGCTCTCGACGTTCGCCACCAACCTGCTGGTCACGCTGGCGATTGCGGCCGCCACCGACTACGCGATCTTTCTCATCGGTCGGTATCAGGAAGCCCGGTCCAACGGCGAATCGCGAGAAGACGCCTACTACACCATGTTTGGCGGCACCGCCCATGTCGTGCTCGGCTCGGGTCTGACCATCGCCGGCGCGACCTTCTGCCTGCACTTCACGAACCTGCCCTACTTCCAGACGCTGGGCATTCCGCTGGCCATCGGCATGGTGGTCGTCGTCGCGGCGGCGTTAACGCTTGGCCCCGCAGTGATTTCGATCGCGTCGCGCTTCCGCAGCGTGCTCGAGCCGCAGCGGATGCAACGCATCCGCGGGTGGCGCAAGATCGGCGCGCTCGTCGTCCGCTGGCCGGGCCCGGTCCTGATCGCGACCATCGCGCTCGCACTCGTGGGCCTGCTCACCTTGCCGGGCTATCGGACCAACTACAACGACCGCAATTACCTGCCCGCCGATCTGCCGGCGAACGCCGGATACGCGGCCGCCGACCGGCATTTCTCCCAGGCGCGGATGAACCCTGAGCTATTGATGATCGAAAGTGACCACGACTTGAGGAATTCCGCGGACTTCCTGGTCATCGACAAAATCGCCAAGGAGATCTTCCGGGTGTCCGGCATCGGTCGGGTGCAGGCCATCACCCGGCCTGAGGGCACCCCGATCGAGCACACATCGATCCCGTTCCAGATCAGCATGCAGGGCGTCACACAGCAGTTGAACCAGAAATACAACGACGACCAGATGGCCGACATGCTGAAGCAGGCGACCATGATGGATTCGACGATCAACAGCATGGTCAAGATGCAGAACTTGACCAAGCAGATGTCCGACGACATGCACGTGATGGTGCAGAAAATGCACTCGATGACCGTCGACGTCGCCGAATTACGCGATCACATGGCCGATTTCGAGGACTTCTTCCGGCCCATCCGCAGCTATTTCTACTGGGAGAAGCACTGCTTCGACATCCCGGTGTGCTTCTCGTTGCGGTCGGTGTTCGACGGGCTCGACGGGATCGACGTCATGACCGAGGACATTCAAAGCCTGCTGCCCATCATGGACAACCTCGACAAGCTCATGCCCCAACTGACGGCATTGATGCCCGAGATGATCGCCAACATGAAGGACATGAAGACCACCATGCTGACGATGTACTCGACCCAGAAAGGGTTGCAGGATCAGCAGAAGGAGTCGCAGAAGAACTCGGCTGCGATGGGCAAGGCATTCGACGACTCGAAGAATGACGAATCGTTCTATCTGCCGCCGGAGACTTTCAAGAACGCCGAATTCAAGAAGGGGATGAAGAATTTCATCTCACCGGACGGGCATGCGGTGCGCTTCATCATCAGCCACCAGGGCGATCCCATGACGCAAGAAGGCATTTCGCATATAGACGCGATCAAGCACGCCGCGCAGGAGGCGCTGAAGGGCACCCCGCTGGAGGGCTCGAAGATCTACCTCGGTGGTACGGCAGCGACGTTCAAGGATATGGGCGACGGCAGCAACTACGATCTGCTGATCGCCGGAATCGCTTCGCTCTGCCTGATTTTCATCATCATGCTGATCATCACGCGCAGTGTGGTGGCCTCGGCGGTGATCGTCGGCACGGTGTTGCTCTCGCTTGGCGCGTCGTTCGGGCTGTCAGTGTTGATTTGGCAACACCTGATCGGGATCGAACTGCACTGGATGGTGCTCGCGATGTCGGTCATCATCCTGCTGGCGGTCGGTGCCGACTACAACCTGCTACTGGTGTCGCGGTTCAAGGAAGAGATCCACGCCGGTTTGAACACCGGGATCATCCGGTCGATGGGCGGCACCGGGTCGGTGGTCACGTCGGCCGGGCTGGTCTTCGCGTTCACGATGATGACGATGGCGGTCAGCGAGCTGACGGTGATCGGTCAGGTCGGTACGACAATCGGATTGGGGCTGCTGTTCGACACGTTGATCGTCCGATCGTTGATGACGCCGTCGATTGCCGCGCTGCTGGGCAAGTGGTTCTGGTGGCCGCAGGTCGTCAGGCAGCGGCCGAAGCCGTCACCGTGGCCGGCACCTGCGGAGAAGAAGGCGGACGAGCTCGTTCGCGCGTGACGTTTCGCCGCGCATCGGCCTGCTACGGTGAATGGAGTGAATACTCCATACTAGCGAGGGAGGGTGCGATGACCAGCAACGACGTGGCCTCTCGGACCGGAAAGCGTCTTACCAAGAAGGGGCAGCTGACGCGGGATCGGATCGTCGCGTCCGCGGCCACGCTGATGCTTCAGCGCGGAGTGGCCGGCACCACCATCGAGGACATCCAGCAAGCCGCGGCAGTGAGCGCGTCGCAGATGTATCACTACTTCGCCGATAAGGACTCGCTCGTCTCCGCGGTGATCGACTTAACGACGGAACAGGTCCTGGGTTTCCAGCACCTGTGTTTCGGCCAGGTCGAGTCGCTGGACGATTTGCGGCGCTGGCGGGACACCGCGGTGCAACTCGTGACTGACCTGGGGTGCGTGGGCGGCTGCCCGATCGGGTCGCTGGGCAGCGAACTCGCCGAGACCGATCCGATCGCGCGCGCGCAGCTTGCCCGATCGTTCGCCGCATGGGAGCAGATCCTGCGCGACGGTCTGGCTGCGATGGCCGCCGCGGGCCAATTCGCCGGCCATGTCGACACCGATCGGCTGGCGCTCGCGCTTCTCGGCGCCACTCAGGGTGGGCTGCTGCTCAGCCAGATTCGTCGCGACACCACCCCCTTGGCGACGTCGCTGGACGCGATGATCGACCACATCGCCTGTCATCTCACCGATTCCGCGCGGGCAGCGACCGCAGGCGCGGGCAGATGACGACCCTCTAGATTCTGGAGTTGACACTCCATTTTTCTCGGATCACGATGGGGGACATGCGTACCCGAGTAACGGGTGGCTCACCGTGTATCGAGAGGTCTTGATATGTCCACTACCGAAAGCCCCACCATTGCCGCGCGAGTCGCCGAATTGCAGGCCGGGCTCGGCGACCACCTTCCGGCAGAGGTCGCGGCCACCTTCGCCGGCGAGCAGACCCGGCTGGATCAGGCCGGGATTCCCGCAGGCGTCGTCGGCGCGGGCGCAATGGTGCCCGATGGTGACCTGTTCGATGCGCATGGGGACCCGACGTCGCTGGCCGAGCAACGTCACGGTCGTCCGGCGGTGGTGGTGTTCTACCGAGGCGCCTGGTGCCCGTACTGCAACCTGGCACTTCGGGCCTATCAGGAGCAGCTCGTCCCCACCCTGGCCGAACGAGGCATCGAGCTCATCGCCGTCAGCCCGCAGAAACCGGACGGTTCGTTGTCGGCGGCGGAGACGAACGAGCTGACCTTCAGCGTGGTCTCCGATCCCGGCAACCAGATCGCTGCCGCGCTCGGGATCCTCACCGCGCCGACCGAGGACGCCCGCGGCGCGCAGCGCGTCCTCGGCCTCGACCTAGCAGATCTCAACGCGGACGGCACCTACGGCATCCCCATGCCAACGGTGCTCATCCTCGACCGGGGCGGGGTAATCCGCTGGATCGACGTGCACCCCAACTACACGACCCGCACCGAGTCGGCCGACATTCTCGCCGCTCTGAGCGTCCTGGGTTAGTCCTCGAGGGACCGCTCAGCAGTGGGCGGCCCAGCACCGTTGATTGGGGCAATACGTCGCACGGGCGATGTTCACCATGGCTCCGACGTCATGGATCCCGACGTTCTCCGGGTCCAAGTTGGCGTGGATCTGGTTGGCGATGTCTTGTGGCATCCAGCCCCACCCGAGATCGTCGCAGATCACGTACGCCATTCCGATGAGTGATGACTCGTGGCCCGGCGGCCAGGTGAGGCCGGCGCCGCGCAATTGAGCCAGGTATCCATCATTAAGCGGATCGGCAGATGCAATCGCAGGGCTAGCAACCACGGCAGCGCTAGCCACCATGGGGATGATGAGTCTGGTCAACCAGCGAGGTGAGGGCATCTGATGCGCCTTCTTTCTTATTGGATCGGCGTTAGCAATGCCGTTAGTGTGCGGTTTTAAAACGGCACACAGGTAAACAACAGCGAACGCTAAGGGGTACGGGCCAAAGGCTGCGCGACGCTCTGGCTGTGGGCGCTCAGATGGGGAGCCGATGACGGGAATCGAACCCGCGTATTCAGCTTGGGAAGCTGATGTTCTGCCATTGAACTACATCGGCAATGTTGCCTGCGAAGGCTAGCATCCGACGTCGCGCCGATCATCGGCATTACAGGCGGTTACGCTCGTCGCGTGCTGCTCTCCGATCGCGACCTCAGAGCCGAGATTGCCGCCGGCCGCTTGGGAATCGACCCGTTCGACGACGCCCTGGTTCAGCCGTCGAGCGTGGACGTCCGCCTCGACAGTTTGTTCCGGGTGTTCAACAACACCCGCTACACCCACATCGACCCGGCGAAGCAACAAGACGAACTGACCAGCCTGGTGGAACCGGCCGCGGGCGAGCCTTTCGTGCTGCATCCCGGCGAGTTCGTGCTCGGCTCGACTTTGGAGCTCTGCACGCTGCCCGAAGACCTGGCTGGCCGGCTGGAGGGCAAATCGTCACTGGGACGCCTCGGGCTGCTGACACATTCGACGGCCGGCTTCATCGACCCCGGCTTCAGCGGTCACATCACCCTCGAGCTGTCCAACGTCGCTAACCTTCCTATTACCTTGTGGCCAGGTATGAAGATCGGTCAGCTGTGCATCCTGCGCCTGACCAGTCCGGCTGAGCATCCCTACGGCAGCGCGTCGGTGGGCTCGAAGTACCAGGGCCAGCGCGGACCCACGCCGTCCAGGTCGTATCAAAATTTCATAAGGTCCACTTAAGTTGGACTGTCTCTCCGCACAGCTTCCACAGTGACTATTTATCTGTAGCGCCGGACGCGGTCTCCCCTCCGCCTAAAACCGTGGCGCGCTACAAAGGCCCATGGAGGCGCGATGGATATCGTGCTCGGCGTGTCAATGGCACCCAATGCCGTCCGAATGTTGCTGGTCGAGGGTGAGAACGCCGACGGCGCCACCGTCGAGGACACCCAGTTCGACATCGCCACTGACGACGAAGCGTCAACGCTCAACGCCGCCGATCAGGTGATCTCGGCGATCCTGGGCACCCGCGAGGGAGCCACCGAAGCCGGCCATGCGCTCGGATCGACCGGCGTCACCTGGACCGACCCGGTGGACGCCGCTGCGCTGCACGAGGCTCTGGCGACCCGCAAGGTCGAGAACGTCATGCTGGTCTCGGCGTTCATGGCCGCGGCCGCACTCACCCAGATGGTCGGCAGCGCCGTCGGCGACGCGCACACCGCGTTGCTGTTCCTCGAGCCCGACACCGCGACGCTCGCCATCGTCGACTCCGCCGACGGCTCCATCACCGAAGTCCATAAAGAGGCGGTCTCCGGTGCCGACACTATCGCCGCGCTGGCCCGGATGGTCGATGGTCTCGACGCGGCGGAGACGCGTCCGCAGAGCGTCTTCATCGTCGGCGCCGGAGTGGACGTCGGCGCAGTCAAACCGCAACTTGAGGCGGTGACGTCGCTTCCGGTCACCGCGGCCGAAGAGCCGGAGACCGCCTTGGCTTGGGGCGCAGCGTTGGCGTCGGCCAATGCGCCGCTGTTCGCCTCGTCGACCGCCGCGCTGGCGTACGCGCAAGATCCGGGTACCGGCGCGATCGATCCCTACGCCGTCGCCCCGGGATACCTTGCGGTGCCCAATGTTCCGCTCGGCAGCGAGCTGGGCGAAGACGACCTGGCCTACAGTGCACTGCCGGACGATGAAGCCGCGGTCCACACCGCGGCGCTCGACGCTCTTTCGGATGAGGACGCCGCGGCTCACACCCTTGCGGCGTTCGAGCCCGCCGACGAACTCTTTGACGGCGGCTCTGAGCGCCGACCCTTTGTGCTCCTCGGCAGCATGCTGGCGGTGGTCGTGGTGGCCGCTGCTCTGTCGCTGGAAGTTGCTCTGGCACTTGGTGTTCGGCCGAGCGTCGCTCTGCTGCCCCGCCCATTGCAGAGTCTCATCATGCCGCTGGTGCAGGCGCCTGCGCCGGCACCGGTGAGTGCCCCTGTGTCGCAGGTTCATTCACTACCAGCGCCTGTCAAGGTGGCTGCACCGGTGCACGCGCCGATTCCCGCCGCGCCGCCGGTTCCGGCTGCTATCGCACCGCCGCCGCCGATCGCCGCCCCAGCGCCGGTTGTCGTTCCGTTGCCGGTTCCCGTCAGCCCGCCGATCCACATCGCTCCGCTGCACGTGTCGCCTCCCGCGCCGGTGCATATCTCGCCGCAGCCACCGCCGGTGCAATTCCCGCCGCCGGTGGGCGTTCCGCACCAGCCGCCGTGGCATCTGCCGATTCCGATACCGATGCCGATACCGGTACACGTGCCAGAGCCGGGGCAGCCTGGCCTGGGCGTCGCGCCCGAACCGCCGGGGCGTATGCCGTCGCCGGGAATGCCGGGCTTCGGCCCGCCGTCGGGTCCGTCGGACGGTCCACACGGTCCCGGTTTCGGTGGTCCCCCGTCATTCGGCCCGCCCGGTGGTGGCTTCGGCGGCAACCCGGGCTTTGGCGGCAACCCCGGCTCGGGTGGCTTCGGCGGCAATCCCGGGTTTGGCGGCTTCGGGGGTAACCCCGGCGGTGGCTTCGGCGGAATCCCCGGACTCGGCGGTTTCGGCGGCAACCCGGGCTTTGGCGGCGGCTTCGGCGATGGTCCCGGTGATCACGAACCCGGTGGCTTTGGCGGCGGCGGGTTCGGCGGGGGTGGATTCGGCGGAGGAGGCTTCGGCGGTGGTGGCCACAGCGGAGGTGGTGGTGGCCACAGCGGAGGCGGCGGTCACCACTAGGCCCGGCGGCTCGTAGGGCGGCACGGTAAAATCGTTCTGCGAAGGGTCAGCCGGGGGGCATCGACCGAAAGCTCCCGGCCGGAACTTCACCGACCATAGCTAATGCCGCGTTAGTAACGCCGCAGACCGGTGCGGCGATTGAATACCGTGTTGGGCGACCTTAATGGTGCGCCATCTGACACGGCTCGCGGTTGGCTGGCAAACAAGTGGGAGGGATTCGTGGACACCGTACTTGGTGTATCGATGGCACCCACGACGGTTCGCATCGTGCTGGTTGAGGGAGAAAACGCCGACGGTGCGACCGTCGACGAGGAGAATTTCGTCGTCACCGACGGCGAAGACCCGGCAACGTTCAGTGCGCCGGACCAGGTGGTCGCGGCGATTCTGGGCACCCGCGAAGGTGCGGACGAAGCCGGTTACGAGCTGCTGTCGACCGGTGTGACGTGGACCAACCCGCGCGAAGCTGCCGAGCTGCGCGACGCGCTGGCGGCTCGCAAGGTCGAGAACGTGATGCTGGTCTCGGCGTTTCTCGCCGCCGCGGCACTGGCCCAGTCGATGGGCAGCGCGACGGGATATGCCCGCGCCGCGCTGCTCTATGTCGAGCCCGAAGCCGCGACGCTGGCGGTGGTGGATACCAGCGACGGGTCGATCACCGATGTTCACCGGGAGATATTGCCAGACGACGACGACCAGGCGGTGTCGAAACTTCTCGAGCTGGTTTCTGCCGCCGAGGGCCTTGCCGACGAGCCTGAAGGCGTCTTGGTGGTGGGCTCCGGCGTCGACATTCCGTTGATCAAGCCCGCGTTGGAGGGCGCGACGTCGCTGCCGCTGAGCGTGCCCGAACAGCCGGACATGGCACTCGCCCGCGGTGCGGCACTCGCGTCGGCGAACGCACCGCTGTTCGCGTCGTCGACCGCCGCGCAGGCGTACGCGCTCGACCCGGGCACCGGCGCGGTCAGCCAGCACGTCTACGAGCCGGGCTACCTGGTCGTCGCCGAGGCTGTCTCCGCCGAGCCACGTGAAGACGCGTTGGCTTACAGCGCGGTCGCCGACGATTCGGCTGCGGTGTACACCCAGATGGCCCCCGACGCCTTGGGCGACGAGGAACACGACTTCACCACCGGCATGTATCCTGACTTCACTGCGATGGAGCACGAACCCGCAAGTCGCATACCGTTTTTGACCGCGATGAGCGTGCTGATCATCTTTGTGACCGGCGTGATGGCGTTGGTGATCTCGCTGGCGTTCAGCATCCGACCGTCGGCCAGCTCGCGGCCCAGCCTCAGCCACAACGTCGTCGCTCCGGCCAGGATCGTGCCTGCACCACTGCCCAAGGCGCAGGTGGCCGCCCCGCCCGTCGCGGCTCCTGTGCAGGCGCCCGTACCCGTGCACGTGCCGGCTCCGGCGGCCATTCCGGCTCCCGCGCCGGCATTCATTCCGGGCCCGGCGCCGGTGCCCGCACCGATCCCGATCCCGATACCAGGCTTGGGGCCGCTGATTCCGGGCCTGTTCCCAGGAGGCCCTGGCCCATGGGGCGGCGACCGCGGCGACCGCGGTGGACCCTGGGGGCGCGGCGACGAAGGGCCCCACGGTGGTGGCGGCTGGGGGCACGGCGGCGGACCCGGCTGGGGCCGCGGCGGTGGCGGCTGGGGGCACGGCGGCGGTGGCTGGGGCGGCCACGGCGGTGGCCACGGCCGCTGGTGAGCGCCAGCAATTCAACCGTCAACCCATAGCCGCCCGGTTCAGCCGTCGGTAAAGTCGAACTAGCAAATCATCGGCGAATAACCCGCGCCGTTCCTGCCAGCACACGAGGGATCCCGGCAATCCCCCGACCCGGTCAGCGAGCGCACAGCTTGGAGGAGAAGTGGACACCGTCCTTGGTGTGTCGATGGCACCCACTGCGGTCCGCATGGTTCTTGTGGAGGGCGAAAACGCCGACGGCATGACGGTCGACGAAGACGGCTTCGACCTCAACATCGCGGCCGATGCGCCCACCATGAATGCCGCCGATCAGGTCGTGTCGGCGATCCTCGGCACCCAAGAGGGTGCCGTCGAGAGCGGCTACCAGCTGCGGTCGACTGGTGTGACCTGGTCAGATCCGATCGAGGCCGCGGCGCTGCGCGACGCGTTGGCTGCGCGCAAGGTCGAGAACGTCATGCTGGTGTCGTCCTTCCTGGCGGCGGCGGCGCTGGCCCAGGTCGTCGGCAGCTCGGTCGGCTACGCCCAGACCGGGCTGCTGTTCGTCGAGCCGGACACTGCGACGCTGGCCGTCGTCGACAGCTCGGACGGGTCGATCACCGAGGTCCAGCGGCAGCCGCTGACGCCCGGTGCTGATTCCACGGCCCAACTGGCGGCCCTGATTTCCAACGCCGACGCCCTCAACGTGCGGCCCGACGGCCTGTTTCTCGTCGGCTCGGGCGTGGACGTCGCGCGGCTCAAGCCGCAGCTGGAGGCGGCCACCGCGCTGATGGTCAGCGCCCCCGAGGAGCCGGAGACCGCGCTTGCCCGCGGCGCGGCCCTGGCGTCGGCCAACGCACCGCTGTTCTCGTCGTCGACCGAAGCCTTGGCCTACGCGCAGGATCCCGGCACCGGCTTCATCAACCCCTACGCCGTCGCGCCGGGCTACTTCGACGTCGCCGTCGACAACGCATCAGGCGAACAGGCCCTGGCCTACAGCGCGATGGCCGACGATGACGTCGACGCCTACACCGCGTTCGCCGGCGAGCAGGCGGATTTCGAGACCGGTACCTACACCGGTGTCACCGAAATCCCGTCGGACGGCGGCCGCAGGCCGCTGTTCCTGGTGGCCAGCGCGGTCGCGGCGCTCTTCGTGGTGGGTGCCGCGGCGCTGCTGGTGGCGCTAGCGATCAACATGCGTCCGACCGCCGCCGTCCGGCCTCAACCGGGTCAACAGGCGGTGGCGCCCAAGCCCGCGCCCGCTGCGCCCGTAGTTCCGGCGCCGGCGGCACCGCCGGCTCCCGCGCCGGCACCAGCTGCTGCGGCCCCGGAGCAGGCCCCTGAACCTGCCCCCCAGGCTCCGGCCCCGGCTCCGGCACCCGTGCCGGTCGCCCCGGCTCCCGAACCCGTACCCGCGGCGCCGGCACCGGTTGCTCCGGAGCCGGTGGCTCCGCCGCCTGTCGCTGCGCCGCCTCCTGTCGTCGCACCGATCCCGGTGCCGATTCCGCTGCCGGGGATCTTCGGCGGGCCCCGATTCGGTCCGTACGGTCCAGGTGGCGGCGGCTATCCCGGTGGCGGTGGCTACCCGGGTGGTGGTGGCGGCTACCCGGGTCCGGGCGGCGGCTACCCTGGCGGCGGTCACGGCAGCGGTGGTGGCGGCTTCGGCGGTGGTGGTCACGGCGGGTTTGGCGGTGGCCATGGCGGCTTCGGTGGCGGTGGCTTCGGCGGCCACGGATTCGGCCACTGACTCGGCAGTCCTGTCCTGGGCTTTTGACCTTCGACGGCAAACCGTCACCTGGCGTTTGCCCATCGATCAGTAGAGCGATGCCGTCAGATCATTGCGACGCCTTACACACGGGTGTATGAGGTGCGCCGTTTTCGGAACGGGTTATCTGGGTGCTACCCACGCAGCGGGGATGGCCGAACTGGGGCACGAGGTTGTCGGCGTCGACATCGATCCCGGTAAGGTCGCCAAGCTGGCTGGTGGTGACGTTCCCTTCTACGAACCTGGCCTGCGAAAGATGTTGCAGGACAACATCGCTGCCGGGCGACTGCGATTCACCACGGATTACGACCTCGCCGCCGAATTCGCCGAGGTGCACTTCCTCGGTGTCGGCACCCCGCAGAAGCGGGGTGAATACGGGGCAGACCTGAGCCATGTTCACGCCGTAATCGACGCTCTCGTACCGCGATTGACCCGATCATCGGTGATCGTCGGCAAGTCGACGGTCCCGGTCGGAACCGCCGCCGAGCTGGTCCAGCGGGCCCGTGACGCCGCACAGCCCGGCGTCGACGTCGAAATCGCTTGGAACCCCGAGTTTCTGCGGGAGGGGTTTGCCGTCCAGGACACCTTGCGGCCTGATCGCATCGTGATCGGCGTGCAGGATGGCTCGACACGTGCCGAGGCTGCGATCCGCGAGATGTACGCGCCGATGCTCGACGCCGGTGTCCCGTTCCTGGTGACCGACCTGCAGACCGCGGAGCTGGTCAAGGTCTCGGCGAACGCCTTTCTGGCGACCAAGATCTCGTTCATCAACGCCATTTCCGAAGTGTGCGAAGCCTCCGGCGCCGATGTGTCGTTGCTGGCCGACGCGCTCGGCCACGACCCGCGGATCGGACGTCGATTCCTCAACGCCGGCTTGGGCTTTGGCGGTGGCTGCCTGCCGAAAGACATCCGCGCGTTCATGGCACGTGCCGGCGAGCTGGGTGCTGACCAGGCGCTGACCTTCCTGCGCGAGGTCGACAACATCAACATGCGGCGCCGCACCAAGATGGTCGAGATCGCCACCGGCGCATGCGGCGGTTCGCTGCTGGGCGCAAACATCGCGGTGCTCGGCGCCGCGTTCAAACCGGAGTCCGACGACGTCCGCGATTCGCCCGCGCTGAACGTCGCGGGCCAGCTGCAACTCAACGGCGCTGCGGTCAACGTGTACGACCCCAAAGCGCTGGAGAACGCCCAGCGGCTCTTTCCCACCCTGAATTACGCCGTCTCGGTGGAGGAAGCGTGTGACCGCGCCGACGCGGTTCTGGTGCTCACCGAGTGGCCGGAATTCGTCGAACTCGACCCCAACGCACTCGCCGACCGGGTGCGAGCCCGTGTCGTCGTTGACGGCCGTAACTGCCTCGACGTGCAGCGGTGGCAGCAAGCCGGGTGGCGCGTGCACTGCCTGGGGCGCCGCGTCGCCTGACCCGGTGCCGGCGTGCTCTGGCCGGAGCCTTGCCCGGTTGGCTGGACGCACGCGGTACGTTTCACGTCATGACCACATCGGAGATCGCCACCGTACTGGCGTGGCACGACGCCTTGAACGCATCCGACGTCGACACCCTGATCTCGCTGTCCAGCGACGACATCGAGGTCGGCGACGCACACGGCGCCGCACAGGGCCACGCCGCATTGCGTGAGTGGGCGTCCGCCCATCCGCGCAAAGCCGAGGTGGGCAGGATCTACGTCCACGACGGCGTCGTCGTCGTCGAACAGAACATCCCCAACGGCAGTGTCGCGTCGGCTTTTCGGGTGGTCCACGATCACGTCACATCGGTATTCCGGCACGACGACCTGTCGGCAGCCTTGGCGGCGACCGAACTGACCGACGCCGATCTCGTCGACTGAGGGGCACGATATGCGGGGCATCATTCTGGCGGGCGGCTCCGGCACACGTCTGTATCCGATCACCATGGGCGTCAGCAAACAGCTGTTGCCGGTGTACGACAAGCCGATGATCTATTACCCGCTGTCCACGTTGATGATGGCCGGCATCCGCGACATCCAGGTCATCACCGCCGCTCCGGACGCTCCCGCATTCCAGCGAGTACTGGGCGATGGCAGCGCATTCGGGATCAACCTCAGTTACGCGGTCCAGGCCGAGCCCGAAGGCTTGGCGCAGGCATTCGTCATCGGTGCCGGACATATCGGCACCGACTCGGTGGCACTGGCGCTGGGCGACAACATCTTTCACGGACCGGGTCTGGGTACCAACCTCCGACGTTTCCAATCACTGGATGGCGGAGCGATTTTCGCCTACTGGGTGGCCAATCCGTCGGCGTACGGGGTCGTCGAATTCGGTGCGGACGGAATTGCGCTGTCCATCGAGGAGAAGCCCGCCACGCCGAAATCGAACTATGCCATACCGGGATTGTATTTCTACGACAACGACGTGGTCGAGATCGCCCGTGGCTTAAAGCCTTCTGCACGAGGCGAATACGAGATCACTGATGTCAACCGGGCCTACCTGGACCAGGGGAGACTGTCCGTCGAGGTGCTGGCCCGCGGCACCGCGTGGCTGGACACCGGGACGTTCGACTCGTTAGCCGACGCCGGCGATTACGTTCGGACGCTTGAACGTCGGCAGGGCCTGAAGGTCAGCATCCCCGAAGAGGTGGCGTGGCGGATGAGCTTCATCGACGACGAGCAACTCGCACAGCGGGCCAAGTCGTTGATGAAATCCGGTTACGGGAGCTACCTGCTGGGGCTGCTGGAACGGCGCTGACTCAGCCGCCCGACAGCGGACGTCCCATGACGGTCAGGCGGTTTCCGTAACGCGGGCCGTGCCCGAATCCGCCCGACCTACCGCCGGCCGCGCCGGGCATACCAGGCATGCCCGCCGGAACGGCTCCGGCTCCGGTGCCGCCCCCGGTGGGGCCGACCGCATTGGTCCACCCGCCACCTGCGTACGTGACGCCGCTGTGGTTGGCCACCTGCGCCGTCGCCGTCCACGACGGCGGAACGGACAGCTTGCCGACCATCGTGCTGCCGGTCGTGTTCACCGTGACGCCCACGTTCGGCACGCTCACCGGCGCCGCGGCGGGCACCTGCGGCGTCACCACGCTGGTGACGCCCGCGCCCCCCGGAGCGTTCTCGCCTGGCCCCAACGAGTTGATGTCGGCCATACCGCTGGTGATCGCGGGCGTGATGATCGCGGGGCTGACATACCCGGCCGACACGAAACCGTTCACGAAGCTGGAGTTCAGGAAGGTTCCGATGGAGTTCCCGTCCGCGCCGTCCAAAAAGTCGAGGAAGTCGGTGAGCACACTCCCGGGGCTGGCAGCCGCATTCGTGGCCGATGACAACGGCGAGGTGAGTTGGTTCAGCGACGTCGGAACGCCAGAGATCAGTTGCTGGAGCTGCGATTGCACGCCGGCCCCGGAGCTCGCGCTGGTAGCCTGCGTCACCGCCGAACCTTGCGTCGCTTGGGCGGCTGGATTCGACGTCTCCGGCGGCGGGGTGAGCGGCTGCACCGTCGTGGCAGCAGCCGAACTTCCGGCATAGCCGTACATTGCGGCGGCGTCCTGCGCCCACATCTCACCGTATTGCGCCTCGTTGGCGGCGATCGCCGCCGCGTTCTGACCAATAACGTTGGTGGCGACCAGCATCGCCAATTGCGCGCGGTTGGTAGCGACCGAGAGGGGCGGCACCGTCATCGCGTAGGCGGTCTCGTAGGCGGTCGCGGCTTCAGACGCTTGGGCGGCGGTGTGGCCGGCTTTTGCCGCGGTGGTGTTCATCCAGGTGATGTACGGATCGACGGCGGTGACCATCGATGCCGATGTGGGCCCCCGCCATTCGTCGTCGGCCAATGTGTCGATGGTCGACTGATAACCGGTGGCTGCTTGTTCCAGCTCCGCGGCCAGTAGGTTCCACGCTGCCGAGGCGGTGCGCAGCGGGGCAGAGCCGGGCCCGGAATACATGCGTGCTGAGTTGATCTCCGGTGGTAGGGCGCCGAAGTCCATGTCAGCGTTCCGCACTGGCGACGATGCGTCCGCACGGTGCGGTCGGGATCGTCACCACCGAGATACATCGGTAGGGCATCGCAGTTCTCCTTTGCGAATGGCTCGATCTGCTGCGGGTTCGTTGATGTGCTGGGTGAGCGCATGTCTGACCACGCCGTTCAAGCCCCATCACGGGATGGTGGCTCGACCATTTCTTAATCGCTTCGCCCGTCACCCTCGCTACCAGATCGTCTGCACCACATATCAACTCGTGTCGCCACGGCTGTGTGGAAAGCCAATGCGAGAAAGCACCGACTCAGATTCAATCAATCTTGCCCTGTGGAGTCACGGAGGCGCGCCCTCGGAGGGCAAACTCATAGAAAGTTCAAATGAACCACTGACGCCAGGTAAATGGCTGACCGGGTGCCTACTGGCGGTAGGTGGCCAGGAAGTTGCCCAACCGCTCGATGGCGCGAGCCAGGTCGCGCGACCAGGGCAGCGTCACGATGCGGAGGTGATCCGGTGCGGGCCAGTTGAATCCGGTGCCCTGAGTGACCAGGATCTTCTCCTGCAGCAGCAGATCCAGGACGAGTTGCTCGTCGTCGGCGATCTCGTGCACTTCGGGATCCAGCCGTGGGAACGCATAGAGCGCGCCGGCGGGTTTGACGCAGGACACCCCTGGGATCTCGTTCAGCTTGGACCACGCCACATCGCGCTGCTCGAGCAGTCGCCCACCCGGCAGCACCAAGTCCTCGATGCTCTGGTGTCCACCCAGGGCGACCTGAATCGCGTGCTGGGCAGGGACATTTGGGCACAGCCGCATATTGGCCAGCAGGTGAATGCCTTCGATGAAGCTGCTGGCGTGTTCTTTGGGGCCGGTGATGGCCAGCCAGCCGGCCCGGTAACCCGCGACCCGGTACGCCTTCGACAGTCCGTTGAACGTCAGGCACAGCACATCGGGTGCGACCGACGCCATGCTGATGTGCTGCGCGTCGTCGTAGAGGATCTTGTCGTAGATCTCGTCGGCGAGCAGCAGCAGCTGATGCTTGCGCGCCAAATCGCCCATCTGCGTGAGGATTTCGCGGCTGTAGACGGCGCCGGTCGGGTTGTTCGGGTTGATGACCACCAGCGCCTTGGTGCGCTCGGTGATCTTCGATTCGATGTCGGCGATATCCGGCTGCCAGCCCTGAGTTTCGTCGCACAGATAATGCACCGGCGTGCCACCGGCCAATGACGTCGACGCCGTCCACAACGGGTAGTCGGGCGCCGGAATCAGCACCTGGTCACCGTTGTCCAGCAAGGCTTGCAGGGTGAGCGTGATCAGCTCCGAAACACCGTTGCCCAGATATACGTCGTCGACGTCGAATCGCGGGAAGCCGTCGACGAGTTCGTAGCGGGTGACCACCGCGCGCCGCGCAGGCAGGATGCCCTTGGAATCCGAATAGCCCTGGGCGTACGGCAACGCCTGGATCATGTCGCGCATGATCACGTCGGGCGCATCGAATCCGAACGGCGCCGGGTTGCCGATGTTCAGCTTGAGGATCCGGTGCCCCTCAGACTCCAGCCGCGCCGCGTGATCATGCACCGGTCCACGGATCTCGTAGAGCACATCCTGCAGCTTCGACGACTGCGCGAATGTACGCTGCCGCGGCTGATGCCCCGCGGTTTGCCATGGCAGCTGGTGAGTGGTCACATCAACAATGGTGCCACGGTTGTCTATCTAATTAATAATTCAGCAATCCGCCTGATCAGCGCTTACCTGGCGGACGTGCACCGCGGGCAATGCCCAGCCCCTTGACGGGCGGCTGCGGCGCGGCGTCGCCATTGGCGTCTTCTGCCGGCTTGGACTGCGGCTCTTCTGGGGCCTCGTCCGAGGCCTGAGCTGCTGGCGCCGACTCGGGCTCGGGCTTCGCAGCCTCGGGCTCGGCCTGTGGCTCCGGCGCCGCTGCAGCGGTCTTCTTCGCACCGGGTCGCTTGGCGCCCGCGGCGATACCGAGTCCTTTGACGGGTGCGGCAGGCGCCTTGGCCTCCGGTTCCGCGGGCGACTCCGTCGCGGCTTCGGGCTCTGCTGCCGGCGCGGATGGCGCGGCGGCCGCCGGTGCTGCAGCGGCCTTCTTCGCCCCGGGCCGCTTGGCTCCGGCGGCCAGACCCAACCCCTTGACGGGCGCGGCGGGTGCGGACTCGGTCTTCGCCTCTGGCTCGGATGTTGGCGCGGATGCCGTTGCGGCCTCAGGCTCTGCGGCCGCCTTCTTGGCGCCAGGTCGCTTGGCGCCACCGGCGATGCCGAGTCCCTTGACCGGGGCGGCGGATTCCTTTGCCTCGGCGGGCTTCTCGTCGGCTGCCGGCGCTGCCGCCTTGGCTCCGGGACGCTTCGCGCCGCCGGCGATACCCAATCCAGTGACGGCCTTGGTCTCCTTTTCCGGAGCGGCTTCGGCCTTCTCTTCGGTCTTCGCCGGCTCGGTCGCGACGGGCGCGGCCTCGGCCTTCGGGGCTGCCTTCTCCGCGCGCTTCTCCGCGCGCTTTTCGGCTTCCTTTGCGGCAGTGCCCTTCTCCGGCAGCGTGATGGTGTCGCGGTCCAGCGACTCGAGGAGCAGTTGCGCGACGTCGCGGACGTCGACGCCCTCGCGACCGGCCTCTTCCTGGCGGTCGTTCACGCCGTCGGTGACCATCACCCGGCAGAACGGGCAGGCGGTGGCGATGGTGGTGGCGCCGGTGGCCAGCGCCTCGTCGACACGCTCGTGGTTGATCCGCTTACCGATGTGTTCTTCCATCCACATCCGCGCACCGCCGGCGCCACAGCAGAAGCTGCGGTCGGCGTGCCGGGGCATCTCGGTCAGTTTCGCGCCCGCGGCGCTGATCAGCTCACGAGGCGCCTCGTAGACCTTGTTGTGCCGGCCCAGGAAGCACGGGTCGTGATAGGTGATGTCTTCCGAGACAGGGCTTACCGGCACGAGCTTCTTGTCACGCACCAGCCGGTTGAGCAGCTGGGTGTGGTGCAGCACGCTGTAGTTGGTGCCCAGCTGCTTGTATTCGCGGCCCAGGGTGTTGAAGCAGTGCGGGCAGGTGACGACGATCTTGCGGTCGACGGTCTCCACGCCCTCGAACAGTCCGTCCAGTGACTCGACGGCCTGCTGGGCAAGCTGCTGGAACAAGAACTCGTTGCCCGAGCGGCGCGCCGAGTCGCCGTTGCAGGTTTCGCCGGTGCCCAGCACCAGGAATTTCACCCCGGCGCTGGCGAGCAGTTCGGCGACAGCCTTGGTGGTCTTCTTGGCTTTGTCGTCATAGGCGCCCGCGCAGCCCACCCAGAACAGGTATTCGAAACCGTCGAAGCTCTCGACGTCTTCGCCGTACACCGGGATGTCGAAGTCGACCTCGCTGATCCAGTTGGTGCGGTCGGCGGCGTTCTGACCCCACGGATTCCCTTTGTTCTCAAGGTTTTTGAACAGCACGGAGAGCTCGGAGGGGAACTCCGACTCCATCATCACCTGGTAGCGGCGCATGTCGATGATGTGGTCGATGTGCTCGATGTCCACCGGGCATTGCTCGACACAGGCACCGCAGTTGACGCAGGACCACAACACGTCGGGGTCGATCACCCCACCCTGCTCGGCAGTGCCGACCAGTGGACGGGCGACCTGCTCGGGCCCGTGTCCGGGCACCCGGCCGAAGCCGGATTCGGGGACGTGGTGGCCCTCTTCGTGGGCCGTCTCGAGGTCGAGTCCTTCGAGCGGCTCGGCCTTCTTCTCGCCAAGTATGTAGGGCGCCTTGGCCATCCAGTGGTCGCGCAGATCCATGATGACGAGCTTGGGCGAGAGCGGCTTACCGGTGTTCCAGGCCGGACACTGGGACTGGCAACGCCCACACTCGGTACAGGTGGCGAAGTCGAGGTTGCCCTTCCAGGTGAAGTCCTCGATCTTGCCGCGGCCGAAAGTCGCGTCGTCCGGCGGGTTTTCGAAATCGACGGGCTTGCCGTCGGATTCGATCGGCAGCAGCGGACCCAGGCCGTTGGGCAGCCGCTTGAAAATGACGTTGATCGGAGCCAGGAAGATGTGCAGGTGCTTGGAGTGCAGCACGATCACCAAGAACACCAGCGCCACCGCGATGTGGGCGAGGAGTGCGACGGTCTCGATCCACTCGTTGGCGGTGATGCCCAGCGGGTGCATGAGTACGCCCATGCTGTGCGAGAAGAACGCCCCCCAGCCGTAGGGCAGGCTGCCGGTGTTCGCCGAGGCGCCGCGGAAGATCGAGAAGCTGAAGATGACCAGGAAGATCATGAAGAGGATCAGCCAGGCGCCACCGGTGTGCGAGCCGTAGAACCGCGACGAGCGTCCGTACTCCTTGGGTTCGGAGCGCAACCGGATGATCGCGAATGTGGTGATGCCGAACAGCACGCCGAGGGCGATGAAGTCTTGCAGGAAGCCCAGCGCGTTCCAATGGCCGACGATCGGAATGTGGAAGTCGTTGACGAATAGCGCTCCATAGGCCTCGACGTAGACGGTGCCGAGGATGAAGAAGCCCCACATGGTCAAGAAATGCGCCACGCCGGGGACCGACCATTTCAGCAGCCTGCGCTGGCCGAACACCTCGACGATCTGCGTCCAGACCCGGGTGCCGACGTCGTCGGTGCGACCGGTGACCGGCTGACCGGACAGCGTGAGTTTCAGCAGCCACAGCACCCGGCGCGCAGCGAACAAAGCGATGATCGCCGTCCCGCCCAGTCCGACAATGAGTCTGATCAACATCTGCGTCTGCACGGAAGCGTCTCCCCAAGTCCTGGGTTACTGGTCGGTAACTTAGCCTATGTTACCAGTCAGTAACTTAACTACTGCGCCTGCTCACGCCGCGTAAGCCTGCTCATAGTGACATCTCCACATGGGGCTCCGCGAGGAAGGATGCCCTAACTTGACCGCCTAGAAGTGCGGTATCGGTGGCAGCTGCGGCAGGTTGCTGCGCAACCAGTGGCGGTGCGGATGCTGCGGCGTCCAGGGCGTGGAGGTCTGCTCGGGTGTGGTGTCGATCGTCGTCTCCGTCGACGGTGTGGTCGTCTCTGTCGACGACGGCATCGGTGTGGTGCTCGTCGTCGGTGATGACGTGGTGGTCGACGGGTGCGCCGTGGTGGGCGCCGGTGCCCCGCCGCCGTTGCCTCTGGCCAGGATGGCGAGGCCGTAGATGATCGTGGCGATCAGGATGATCACCGCCAGGCCCCAGAGCGCCAAGACCCAACGCTTGAGATACCAAGGAGAAGGATTCTGCGCGTCGCCGACGCTGAAGTCGCTGGTCGGGAAGTTCTCGACATCGTCCGGTCGCCGGTTTGCCCCCATGGCTAGGGCGTCCCGCCGTCGTCGCGGTGGTGGTGATGGTGACGACCGTCGTCGATGGTCGTGCTCGTCGTCGTCGGCGGCGGCGCGGTCGTCGTCGGCTCCGTGGTGGTGGTCGGCAGCTCGGACAGTGTGGTCGTCGGCGCGGGGGCGGCCGGCTCAGTAGTCGTGGGTTCAGGTGTCGCGACGGTCGTGGTCACCGCGGTGGACGACGTCGGCGACGTCGAGGTCTGCGTCGAACCGGCTTTGCCATGAGTCAGGTCGGCGAGGAGATAGATCACCAGCCCGAGCAGGATCGCCACAAAGAGGCCGAGAACGACGGAAATGATGGGCCTGCGATACCAGGGTGATCCGGGCGGGGCTTCGCCCTCCGCGGGGGAGTCGCCGTAGTCGTAATAGCCGGTCGGCGCTTCGCTGGGGTCGTCCGGAGGTCCGTATCCGCTCACGTGCGCCGATCCTAGCGCCGGATCCTGGCCGGTTGCCGTCGAGGAGGGGTCGGAATCAGTGCGGCAACCACGGGATGTGCAAGTGGTGGTGATGATGCGGCTGCGAGGTTGGGGCGGGGGAGTTGTTGTCGCCCTGCGGCGGTGGCGCTTCTTCGGGTCTCTGCTCTGGCGTCTCGGACGTTGACGTCTCGCCGGTCGATGACGGCGTGGTCGTCGACGAACTTGACGGACTTGTCGACGAGCGGGTGGTCGTGGTGGAGGACGACGTGGTGGGCGTGCTGCTACCTCCGGCGCCGCGGGAGATCTCGACGATGCCGTAGACGATCAACACCAGCAGCAGGACGACCGCGGTGGCCCACAAGCCGAGCAGCACGCGATTCTTGTACCAGGGATCTGGCGCGAAGTCGGGTTCGGATGCGGTCTGCTCCGACAGGTCGACCACAGCAGTCTCCGCCAAATCCTCAGGGCCGGAGTCAGTCACGCCCTGATGCTACGTCAGAACTGACGCTGTACTTCGTCGGCGAAAAGCCGTAGGTGTTCGAGGTCGGACATGTCGAGCAGCTGCAGATATACCCGCTGCAGCCCGATCTCAGCGAACGGCCCGAGGTGATCGACGATCTCGTTGGGTGTGCCCGCCAATGGGGAATTCGAGCGCAGTTCGTCGACCTCGCGCCCGATGGCGTCAGCCCGCTCGGCGACCTGGGCGTCGTCACGTCCGGCGCACACCACGAAGGCCGCGGAGTACGTCATCGAATCGGCGGTCCTGCCGACCGCATCGACGGCTTCGCGGACTCGCTCGATCTGCGTCTTGATGGTGTCCATCGGCGCGAACGGCACGTTGTATTCGTCGGCGAAGGTCGCCGCCAGACTCGGAGTTCGCTTGGCGCCCGACCCGCCGATGATGATCGGCGGACACGGCTGCTGCACCGGCTTGGGCAGCGCAGGGGAGTTGTTGACGGCGTAATGCGCACCGGCGTAGTCGAACGTCTCACCGACAGGACAGGTCCACAGGCCGGTGATCAGCTCGAGTTGCTCGGTCAGCCGGGCGAATCGCTCCCGCAGCGGCGGAAAGGGAATCGCGTAGGCGAGGTGTTCATTCTCGAACCAGCCGGTGCCGATCCCGAATTCGACTCGCCCGCCGCTCATTTCATCGACCTGGGCCACCGAGATGGCCAGTGGGCCAGGGTGCCGGAACGTCGCTGACGTGACGAGCGTGCCGAGCCTGATCGACGACGTCTCGCGGGCGATGCCGCCCAGAGTCACCCAGGAGTCGGTCGGGCCGGGTAGCCCGTCGCCGCTCATCGCCAGGTAGTGGTCGGACCGGAAGAACGCGGAGAATTTGAGAGACTCGGCGGCTTGCGCGACCGCCAACTGATCGGAGTAGCTCGCGCCTTGCTGCGGTTCAACGAATACCCGAAAGTCCACGAGCGCCAGAGTAGGCCGACGCCGCACTGCTGTGGGTCCCGGCCAATTCGCGGGCCCCTTCTAAGCAGCCCGAGTCGAACCGCAACAACGTGGAGGCTCTGGGGGCGGGCCGCTATTGAACAATTGCGTCGGCGGCCTCGTGCGTGCGCTGCGCTTGTTCTGCGACGTCAGCATTGATAGCCGATACGGTTGGAACATGCTGTGCGCCGCACGATTTGACGCCGTGCCGGCTTAGGTTCGCACCCAGCCGCGATGCGCGAAAAATCAGGGCTGAACGCCCTTAACGTGCAACATCGCACGGTGCGCTGTCGAAGCGGTCTCGCGCATCGTGGATATCGGAATAACGGGTGTCGGCCCAATCTATGAGGCTCGCCATCGGCTCCAGCAGGGATTGGCCCAGCGGGGAAAGGCGATATTCAACGCTCGGCGGCTTGGTCGGAAAGACATGGCGGGTGATCAGTCCATCGCGCTCCAAATCCCGCAGGGTCTGAGTGAGCATTCGCTTGGAGATGTCGCGAATAGCTCGGTGAAGCTCGCTGAAGCGCTGTGGTCGCTCCGCGAGGGTCATGATCATGAGGATGCTCCATTTGTCGCCGATGCGGTCGAGCACGTCGCGCACCGGGCAATGTACGGGCCCTACTGACTGGGCATCGTCCGATTGGTATCGGCTGAATCGCTCGATCGCGCTCACTGCGGAGTTCACGGAGTTCATACGGGTTCCCTCGATCTCACCTGGTTACAAATAACTGCCTCCTTACGGCGCAGTCGCAAGGTCTATATATTAGACCTGGTCTTGAACGTAGACCATGTTTTGAACATAGACCACTAGGTGCGAGGAGAAAATGCATGAAGATTCTGGTTTTGGGGGCAACCGGGGCAACCGGTCAGCTAATCGTCCGCGACGCCGCGGCGCGCGGTCACTACGTGGTGGCGCTGGTTCGTGCGAAAGCCCGCGCTGATCTGCCGGGAGCCGAACTGATCGAGGGCGATGTCCGCGACGAGGGGACCCTCGCGCGGGCTTTGGACGGCTGCGATGCCGTCGTCAGTGCGCTGGGCACCGGTATGGGCTTCCGCGAGGTGGACCTGCTGACCGTCGCGACCCGCGCCCTGGTCGCGGCGATGACCCGCGCCGGCGTCCGCCGTCTGATCTGCATCTCCGCGCTCGGAGTCGGCGACAGTCGCGGCCACGGCGGCTTCGTCTTCGACCGGCTGTTCCAGCCGTTGCTGCTCGTGCCCGCCTACAAGGACAAGGACCGCCAGGAAGCCGCGATCCGCGCCAGTTCGCTCGACTGGGTTGTCGTCCGCCCCGCCATGCTCACCAACGGCGCACCGCGTGGCCGTGTCCGGGCCACCGCCGACCTCGCCGGCATCAACGGCGGCAAGATAGCGCGCGCCGATGTCGCTCAGTTCGTGGTCGAGCAATTGACGACTGACACCTGGTTGCGGCGGGCACCCGTCATCCTGTGATGAAGGGCTGTCGAGCCACGCGACTCTCGGGAGAACGGAGAGCTTTGGTGCGGGCTACCAAGGCAGCCTGGTACGGCCACGCCGACCCATTAGGCTGCCGCGCCGACCCAAGATGCCCGTGCGCCGACCCGTCAGGCTGCCGCGGCGGCCCAAGATGCCCGTGCGCCGACCCGTCACGGATTCGTAGACCGCGATGAGCGCAACGGCGGCAACGACTCCGATGAAAAACGGAATCCAAGCGACTCCACCATTGGCATTGTGGTAGCCGAACTGGCTCGTCATTGCTGAGCCGATCAAGCCACCTAGAGCCCCGACCAAAACCGTGGCAACCATGCTGATGTCTTGCTTACCCGGCATGACGAGACGGGCCACCAAACCGATGACCGCGCCCACGATGAGGGCGAGGATTACAGATTCGATCATTGCAGCTCCTCTGCTCACAGCGCCCGGAGTGGGCGCCATCTCGGGTTGCGGGTTCCCCGAACCGGTGAGCTTGTAACACACGTGTTGAGCAAGGCGACCCGGGCGCCAGCGGGCGTCGGTAAATGCGGTTTAGAAGGTGTCGACCTTCTCGACGCTGACGAACATGCCGTGCCCGGTGTGCTGATTGGTGAACCGGGTGCCGCTCTCGTTGGCCACGATCGTCCAGCCGTCCGCGTCGTAGGTCTGGTAATCGATGGTGACGGTGGGAATGTCGCCGAGATTGCCGAGCACCCATTTCACGTCGCCATTCGCGGTGACGTTGACGCCGTTGGTGTGTTCGTCCTCTTGCATCGGTGAGTTGGTGAATTCGGCTTCGCAGCCGACGCTCGCGTTGTCGATCTGGCAACGGGTCTGGCCGGATTTGGTCTCGATGAAGACGCGGCCGTTGTCGTCGGGCGGCAGCGGGATGGCGCCGGCGGGCGGGGTGGCGCTCGGCGGCGCGGGCCGCGACGGGACCGGCGAGGTGATCGACGGCCTGGCCTTCGGCATCGTGGGCTCAGTGGGTCCGGCGCCGGGGGAGGCGACCGGTTTTCCGTCGGTATTCGAACTGCATCCGGCGGCCAGCGCAGCAGTCAGCAGCAGGCCGGCCAGCAGGAGCCGGCGGCCTGTCGTGGTGGTGGTAACGCTGTTCGGAAACATCGCAAAACAAAGCGTACGCATGGAGTACGGCAAGAATCGCCCGCGACGCGCCCTGGTGCTGCGGCTCACAGCTACGGGTCAGTCGTCCTGACTGACGGTCAGCGCCTGCGCGGCGGGGCCGAACATGGCCTGCTTGATCGCGCCCAGGGTGCCGGGGTCTTTGCCGTTGAGCAGACGCAGGATGTCGAGTGCCGCGGCGTTCACTTCACCCTCACCGGCGACGGCATCGACGATGCCGAGGCCCGCGGCGTCTTCGCCGCCGAAGCGACGTCCGGTCGTCATCGAGGCGACCGCAGCCTGCGGGGTGAGCTTTGCCTGGATCAACGCGGCCATGCCGGGCGTGAACGGAATGCGGATGTCCACTTCGGGGAAGCAGAAGAAGCCGCGGTCGGCGCGCATCACCCTAAAGTCGTGCGCCACTGCCAACATCGCGCCTGCGCCGAATGCGTGCCCGACGACGGCTGCCGCGGTGGGAATGGGCAGGGTGAGAAAACGGGCCAGCATGCCCTGGACCCGCCCGACGTACCACTGCGTCTGATCGCCATGCGCCATCAGCCAATCCAGGTCCAGGCCGTTGGAGTAGAACTTGCCTGCACCGGTGGTCATTAGCCCTTGCGCGCCTGTGCCGATGACGTCATCGAGGTGGGCGTTGATCTCGTCGAGAAACGCGGGCGAGAAACGGTTTTCGTCGTCGCCGAGATCCAGGACGGCGATCTTGTCGTCGTAGTCGAGGCTAATTCCCATGATTCTTTCCCTTCTTCGGAGGTGGCGGTCCAACGTCGAGAACCGCATGGACCGCCGCGCGTAGATGCGCGCGTGCTGTCGTACTGCCGATGCGTTTACGTTGCAGCAGAATGGCTGTCGGCAGGTCGACAATGCAGGTGGTGATCGTATCGACAGCCGGAGCGTCTTTGCGACCCCACAGATCGACCGCGAGCCGGATCATCAGCGCGATCAGCGATCGGTTGAGATCGCGCATCTCCGAAGCGATCTCGTCGGGAAGATCCGCAGTCACCACTTCCTGACGTCGCACCGTCAGTAGCAGATCCGCCGATTCCGGGTACTGCTCGGCGAACACCACCGGTGCGTCAGCGGCGGCGACGACGGCCGCGACCGGGGCCTGCGGGCCGGTTTCCTCAAAAGCTCTGTCTACCAGAGTATTTTGCACGGCGAAGAAGCGACGTGATGCTCGTAGCCACGCTTGACCTAGCAGGCCCGATCTCGATTCGAACGAGTGATACAGCGCGCCGTTGGAGACGCCGACCGCAGCACTGACTCCGCGGATGGTCACTGCGGCAGGACCAGATTCGACCGCCATCGATTCGACGGCGTCAAGTATCCGATCCGGCTCATGCAGGCGCGGCCGGGGCATGCCGGAAGAATAACAGAGCAGATGCTCTGTTATTCAGCGGCTAGGTCCGGTACCCGGCTGGCCTGGTCGACAACTCCGGCGACCGTGGCCGTCACGCGGTTGCGGACCAGGAACCAGCCGCCGATGAGTGCGGGAACGGCGGCCACCAGCGCCGCGATAACCCAGGGGCCCTTCTCGGGGTCGAGCGCCATCAGTACCAACACGGCCGCCAGGAAAACCAGCGTGACATAGCCGCTGTAGGGAGCCCACGGCATTTGGAAGTGTGGCCGCTGCACGGTTCCGGCCTTCGACCAGCTGAAAAACCGCAGTTGGCAGAGCACGATCGTTGCCCAGGCCGCCAGCACCCCGATCGCGGCGATGTTGAGCACGATCTCGAATGCCTGGCTCGGTTTGACCGCATTGAGCACGACACCGAACAGTCCGATGGCCGCCGTCAGCAGGATCCCGCCATATGGCACACCGTTTTTCGACATCCGTGCGGTGAACTTCGGACCGCTGCCGTTCACCGACATCGACCGTAGGATCCGGCCGGTGGAATACAGTCCGGCGTTCAGACTCGAGAACGCGGCGGTGAGCACCACGATGTTCATCAGGCTGCCCGCGCCGGTGAGGCCGATTTTCGAGAAGAAGGTGACGAACGGGCTCTCCCCGTGTTTGTAGGCGGTGTAGGGCAGCACCAGGGCCAGCACCAGAACCGATCCGCAGTAGAAGACCGCGATACGGGCGATCACTGAGTTGATCGCCCGTGGCATCACCTTCTCTGGTTCGGCGGTCTCTCCGGCGGCGGTGCCGACGAGTTCGACTGCGGCATAGGCGAATATCACCCCAGAGGTGACGAGCACGAGCGGGAGCAGGCCGGTCGGCAAGAATCCGCCGTGGTCAGTCCAGAGGCCGGGCCCGGTGCTCCTTCCCTGGATCTTGAAGCGGCCGGCCAGAAATACGATTCCGACGACCAGGAACGTCGTCAGCGCCAGCACCTTGATCAGCGCCGCCCAGAACTCGAACTCGCCGAATGCCTTCACCGAGATCAAATTCAACGACACCACCGCCACGAGGGCGATCAGCGCGAGTGCCCACTGCGGGATCGACTGGAATGCGTTCCAATAATGGAAGTAGCTGGCGATCGCGGTGCTGTCCACGATGGCCGCCATCGCCCAGTTCAGGAAATACATCCAGCCCGCAACGAAGGCCGCCTTTTCGCCGAAGAGCTCGCGGGCGTACGAGACGAACGAGCCCGAGGTCGGGCGGTGCAGCACCAATTCGCCGAGCGCGCGCAGGATCAGAAACACGAAGGCGCCGCAGATCCCGTAGATGAGGAACAGCCCGGGCCCCGCCGACGCGAGTCGTCCTCCCGCGCCCATGAACAATCCAGTCCCGATGGCGCCACCGATCGCGATCATCTGCATCTGGCGAGGCTTGAGGTCGTGGTGATAGCCCTCATCCTCGTGGGCGAATCGATCGGCCGCCTGATCAGCGGGGCCGGGCGCACTGGGCAGCGGTGGCATCGAGTTCCTATCGTCGTGGTGCAACGCTGCGGCGCCGGGTACGTCCGCTGAAGTGGGATGGTGGCGAAACTATCCCACGACGTGATCTACGCCTCAACAGATAGGGAACAAACTCGCGGTGACCCTCGTTGACCCCTCTGACAACCTTGAGTGAGCTAGACTCAACCTGGGCTTGACAACGGCCCATCGCCGAAGGCAGTCTTGAGCGCGGTTCACTCAGCAGCGTAGTGCATACGAAGCTCGATTATCAGGGAGGATTCACTATGGCTCGTGCGGTCGGTATCGACCTCGGGACCACCAACTCCGTCGTCGCAGTTCTCGAGGGTGGCGACCCCGTCGTCGTCGCCAACTCAGAGGGTGCTCGGACGACGCCATCCGTTGTGGCGTTCGCGCGCAACGGTGAGGTGCTCGTCGGACAGCCCGCCAAGAACCAGGCGGTGACCAACGTCGACCGGACGATTCGTTCGGTGAAGCGGCATATGGGCACTGACTGGTCGGTGGAGATCGACGGCAAGGACTACACGGCGCAGGAGATCAGCGCTCGCGTTCTGCAGAAGCTGAAGCGTGACGCCGAAAGCTACCTCGGTGAGGACGTCACCGACGCGGTAGTCACCGTGCCCGCCTACTTCAACGACGCCCAGCGTCAGGCGACCAAGGAGGCCGGCCAGATCGCCGGCCTGAACGTGCTGCGGATCGTCAACGAACCCACCGCGGCCGCCTTGGCTTACGGCTTGGACAAGGGCGAGAAGGAGCAGACCATCCTGGTCTTCGACCTCGGTGGCGGCACGTTCGACGTGTCTCTGCTGGAGATCGGTGACGGTGTCGTGGAGGTCCGCGCGACCTCCGGTGACAACCACCTCGGTGGCGACGACTGGGATCAGCGCGTTGTCGACTGGCTGGTGGAGAAGTTCAAGGGCACCAGCGGCATCGACCTGACCAAGGACAAGATGGCGATGCAGCGGCTGCGCGAAGCGGCCGAGAAGGCGAAGATCGAGCTGTCGAGCTCGCAGAGCACCTCGATCAACCTGCCGTACATCACCGTTGACGCGGACAAGAACCCGCTGTTCCTCGACGAGCAGCTGACCCGCGCGGAATTCCAGAAGATCACTCAGGATCTGCTTGACCGCACCCGTCAGCCGTTCCAGTCGGTGATCAAGGACGCCGGTATCGCGGTGTCGGAGATCGACCACGTGGTGCTCGTGGGTGGTTCCACCCGGATGCCCGCGGTGTCGGATCTGGTCAAGGAAATGACCGGTGGACAGGAGCCCAACAAGGGCGTCAACCCGGACGAGGTCGTCGCCGTCGGCGCCGCCCTGCAGGCCGGTGTCCTCAAGGGCGAGGTGAAAGACGTTCTGCTGCTTGATGTCACACCGCTGAGTCTCGGTATCGAGACCAAGGGTGGCGTGATGACCAAGCTGATCGAGCGCAACACCACGATCCCGACCAAGCGGTCGGAGACCTTCACTACCGCTGACGACAACCAGCCGTCGGTGCAGATTCAGGTCTTCCAGGGTGAGCGCGAAATCGCTTCGCACAACAAGCTGCTCGGCTCCTTCGAGCTGACCGGCATCCCGCCGGCCCCGCGTGGCGTCCCGCAGATCGAGGTCACCTTCGACATCGACGCCAACGGCATCGTGCACGTCACGGCCAAGGACAAGGGCACCGGCAAGGAGAACACGATCAAAATCCAGGAAGGCTCCGGCCTTTCCAAGGAAGAGATCGACCGGATGATCAAGGACGCCGAGGCGCACGCCGACGAAGACCGTCAGCGTCGCGAAGAGGCCGATGTCCGCAACCAGGCCGAGACGCTGGTCTACCAGACGGAGAAGTTCGTTAAGGAGCAGCGCGAAACCGAAGGTGGCTCGAAGGTCCCCGCCGACACGCTGGACAAGGTGGATGCCGCAGTGGCAGAAGCCAAGACGGCGTTGGCGGGCGCCGACATCGGCGCCATCAAGTCCGCGATGGAGAAGCTGGGCCAGGAGTCGCAGGCTCTCGGCCAGGCGATCTACGAAGCCACCCAGTCCGAGGAGGCCGCAGGCGGCGCCGGTGAGCCCGGCCCGGCTGGAGCCGACGACGTTGTCGACGCGGAGGTGGTCGACGATGACCGGGAGGGCCAGTGACCGAAGGCAACCCAGACGAACCGGTAACCGTCACTGACAAGCGACGGATCGACCCCGAGACCGGCGAAGTACGACACGTGGCACACGGTGCCGCCCCTGAGGGGGCGGCACCGGAGCACACGGCCGATGCCGGCTCCGACGACAAAGTCGCCGAGCTGACCGCTGATCTGCAGCGGGTGCAGGCCGACTTCGCCAACTACCGCAAGCGGGCGTTGCGCGACCAGGAAGCCACCCAAGAGCGAGCGAAAGCCGCAGTGGTCAGCCAATTGCTGGGCGTACTCGACGATCTCGATCGTGCCCGCAAACACGGTGACCTGGATTCGGGTCCGATGAAGTCGGTGGCCGAGAAGTTGGTCGGCGCGCTGAGCGGGCTCGGGTTGGTGGCGTTCGCCGACGAGGGTGACGACTTCGACCCGGCGCTGCACGAGGCCGTGCAGCACGAGGGCGACGGCGAAGAAGGCTCCCGGCCGGTGATCGGCACCGTCATGAGACAGGGCTACAAACTCGGCGAGCAGGTGCTGCGGCACGCGCTGGTCGGGGTCGTCGACACGGTCACGGACAACTCCGGGACGACCGACACGACCGATAACCACGCGAACGAGGGTGAGCAGAACGCAGAATCAGAACCGTCGGGTAAGTAACGGCGGATTCGGGCGGTACACGAAAATTCGAGGACGGCGGAGGAGGTGACGCGCTATGGCCCAACGTGAATGGGTCGAAAAGGACTTCTACAAGGAGCTGGGCGTCTCCTCTGACGCCACCCAGGATGAGATCAAGCGGGCGGCCCGCAAGCTGCTCGCCGAGAACCACCCTGACCGCAACCCGGACAACAAAGCGGCTGAAGATCGGTACAAAGCCGTATCCGAGGCCAAGGAAGTGCTCACCGACGCGGCCAAGCGCAAGGAGTACGACGAAACCCGTCGGCTCTTCGCCGGCGGTGGATTCGGTGGACGCCGCTTCAACAACGGCGGCGACTTCGGCGGTGGCTTCGGCGCCGGCGGAGACGGGGCCGATTTCAACCTCAACGATCTGTTCGACGCCGCAGGCCGCAGCGGCGGCGCCAACATCGGCGACTTGTTCGGCGGCCTCTTCGGTGGCGGGCGTGGTGCTTCGCCGCGTCCCAGCCGTCCGCGTCGCGGCAACGACCTGGAGACCGAGACCGAACTCGACTTCATGGAGGCCACCAAGGGCGTGGCCATGCCGCTGCGGCTGACCAGCCCGGCGCCGTGCACCAACTGCCACGGCAGCGGAGCCAGGCCGGGCACCAGTCCGAAGGTCTGCCCGACGTGTAACGGCGCGGGCGTAATCAACCGCAACCAAGGCGCTTTCGGCTTCTCCGAACCATGCACCGAATGCCGGGGGAGCGGCTCGATCATCGAGCACCCGTGCGACGAGTGCAAGGGCACCGGCGTCACCACCCGCAGTCGCACTATCAACGTCCGGATCCCGCCGGGTGTTGAAGACGGTCAACGCATCCGGTTGGCCGGCCAGGGCGAAGCCGGGTTACGTGGCGCACCGTCGGGCGACCTATACGTCACCGTGCACGTCCGGCCGGACAAGGTGTTCAGCCGTGACGGTGACGACCTCACCGTCACCGTTCCGGTCAGTTTCACCGAACTTGCCTTGGGCACAACCCTTTCCGTTCCGACGCTGGATGGCAAAGTCGGTGTGCGGGTACCCAAGGGCACGGCCGACGGTCGCATCCTGCGGGTGCGCGGTCGCGGTGTGCCCAAGCGTTCCGGCGGGCACGGCGACCTGCTGGTGACGGTCAAAGTCGCGGTTCCGCCGAGCCTGGAAGGCGTTGCCAAAGAGGCGTTGGAGGCCTACGCGGTCGCCGAGCGGTCCAGTGGCTTCGATCCGCGGGCCGGATGGGCCGGTAACCGCTGATGCCCAAGAATCCGAAAGAACCCGACGCCAGAACGTTTCTGATCTCAGTGGCCGCCGAATTGGCCGGCATGCACGCCCAGACCCTACGCACCTACGACCGGCTCGGACTGGTCAGTCCCGACCGCAGTTCCGGTGGCGGACGGCGTTATTCGCAACATGACGTGGACCTGCTCCGCGAAGTGCAGCGGCTGTCTCAGGACGAGGGTGTCAATCTGGCTGGTATCAAACGGATTATCGAGTTGACCAACCAGGTCGGGGCGTTGCAGTCCCGACTCCAAGAGATGGCCGCCGAGATCGAGATGCTGCGGGCTAACCAGCGGCGTGACCTCGCCGTGCTGCCCAAGAGCACCGCCGTGGTGGTCTGGAAGCCGCGTCCGCCGCGGCGCTGAGAGTTTCGGACTGATCGCCACTGCGCCGTGACAGTATGTCGACCATGACGGTCGTACTGATCCATGGCAATCCGGAGACCGCCGCGATCTGGGGGCCGTTCGTCAACGCTCTCGGTCGCGACGACTTAGTGCGGTTGTCACCGCCGGGATTCGGTGCGCCACTGCCCGAGGACTTCTCGGCGACGTACCTCGCCTATCGCGACTGGCTCGAAGGGGAGTTGGAGCGCTTTGACGAACCGGTCGATGCCGTCGGGCACGACTGGGGTGGCGGGCATCTGATCAACGTGATCATGCATCGACCCGAACTCGTGCGCAGCTGGGCCAGCGACGTGGTCGGGCTGTTTGACCCTGACTATGTGTGGCACAGCCTCGCCCAGGTCTGGCAGAAGCCCGGCGAAGGCGAGGAACTGGTCAACGCCATGTTCGGCGGTACGGTCGGTGACCGGACAGAACTGCTCGTCGCAAGAGGCATCACCCGGAGCGTCGCAGAGGCGGTCGCCGCGGGTCAGGGGCCAGAGATGGGCCGGGCGATCCTGCTGCTCTACCGCTCGGCGAGTCAGCCGGTGATGGCCGAAGCCGGTCAGTCGTTGGCGAACGCCCGTGTCCGGCCTGGACTTTCACTTCTCGCCACCGAGGACACTTTTGTCGGCTCCGATGAGATCCGCCGTCGGGCCGCCGAGCGGGCTGGCGCACGCACCGAAGTGCTCGACGGGCTCGGGCATTGGTGGATGGTGCAAGATCCGGCCCGTGGCGCGGCCGCCCTCACCCGCTTTTGGGCAACGCTGGACTGACGCCGGCTCAGCCGCGTCAGCGGGCCGGCGACAACCGGGTAGCTGAATTGCTGCTCAATTCGCGCCACCAATTCGACACGCGGGTTATAGTCGGCCCGTGATCAGCGGCGACCCGCTGACAGGGCGTGACAGCGAGCTAGCTGTCATTCGTCGTGCGCTCAGCGGAGTTGGCAATTACTCCGGCGCCGTCATCGTCGGAGCTGCGGGGGTGGGCAAGACCCGGCTCGCACGCGAAGTGTTGGCCCATGCCGAAGCCTCGGGTGAGCAGACGTATTGGATTGTGGGCACCAAGTCCGCACAGCAGATCCCGTTGGGCGCCTTCAACGCCTCGATCAGCTCGAGCATGTCCGATCCGATATCCGATGTGCGACGTGTCATCAATTCTCTTGTCACGCAGCAACGTCAGGGCCGCGGGCTGATCGTGGTCGATGACGCGCAATTCCTCGATGGCTTGTCGGCGCACGTTGTACACCAGTTGGCCCAGGCCCGCGGGACACGGCTGATGGTCACGGTGCGCGCAGGCAGTGACGAACCGGATGCGATCACGGCGCTGTGGAAAGATGACCTGCTCACACGGCTGGACCTGCAACCGCTCTCGCCTTCGGACACCCATCGCGTGATCGAGACCACGCTTGGCGGCGCGGTAGACAGTCGCAGTGCCAAGCGATTCTGGAAGCTGACCGGCGGCAACGCGCTGTTCTTGCGCCAACTGCTCAAAGACCAAATTGCCGCCGGCGCGATACGGCAGGTTGCCGAGGTGTGGATGTGGGACGAGCACGTCGTTGTCTCAGACAGCCTCGGCGATATGGTCAGTCGGCAATTGAGCCGGCTCGCCCCCGATGTGGCGCTGGTCGTCGATACGTTGTCGCAGTACGAGCCGCTGCCCGTCGACCTGCTGTGCGATCTGGTACATCGTCGCGATCTCGAGGCGGCCGAGCAGCTGCACCTGGTCACCGTGGAACGCAGCGACTCCAAGCTGATGGCCCGACTGGCCCATCCGCTGTTCGGCGAGCTTCGGCGGGCGTCGGCGAGCGAGATATATCTGTCGCGGATCCGCGGCAAGCTGGCGCAACGACTGGCCAAGGAGTCCGACGCCGACATGCGCGCGACGGTGCGCCGGGCGCTTCTCGCCCTCGAATCCGACCTTCCCGCTGACCCGCACCTCTACCTGGAGGCGGCTCGGTTCGCGATGACGCTGCTCGACCTGGATCTGTCCGACCGATTCGCCACTGCCGCAGCCGATGCGGGGCTCACCGAGGCTGTCGGCCTGCGCGCGATAAGCCTGGCTGGGCGCGGGCACGGCGGTCAGGCGGAGGTGATCCTCGCCGGAATCGGTGCGGATGACCCCGACGGACATCACTGGGCGACCGTGCGGGCGGCGAACCTGATCTGGAATCTCGGTCGACCCGCCGAGGCCTCGGCCATTCTCGAGGACCTCGCATCGATGCCGGAGTCCGCCGCCGAGCGGGCCGAGCGCGCCGCGATCGAATCATGCGTGGACGCTGTGATGGCCCGCTGCGAATCCGCGACGCACAATGCCCATGCGGCGCTGAGTTCACCGACCCTGCCCGACTTTCACGCCATGTTGGCGTCGATCGCATTGACCATCGCGCAAGGTGCCCTCGGCGGGATCGTCGACGTCGACGACTTCGTGGCGCAGGCCATCGATCGCGCGATCACTTCGTTTCAGGCGTCGCCCATGAGGTTTTGGTACGGCGCCGTCTATGCGCGCGCCTGCCGGTTGAACGGGCGTAACGACGAATGCATGCGCTCGGCCAAGCAGCTAGCCGATTCGACACGCGACGTTCCCGGTCTTGCTTATGCGAACCTCGCATTCCTGCTCGGCCACGCCGAGTTGGTTCACGGGGCTATCCCCGCTGCACTGACACTTCTGCACGAGGCCCTGGCCGGGGCGGAAAAGCACAGCGTCACAACCGGTTTACGAGCGGCGAGCTGCTTTGCGTTGGCTGAAGCCCACGCCAAGCTGGGGCAGCCGGATGCCGCGAACCACGCGATCACCGAGGCACGGCAATGCGTGCCGGCCGACTACCTGTTCATGCAGACCGGTCTCGCGATGGCCAGCGGCTGGGCGCTGGCGGCCAGCGGGTACCTGACCGACGCGATCTCGGTGGCCCATGCCGCAGGCGAGGATGCGCGCACGCGCAATCAGCCAACGCATGAACTGGTCTGCCTGCAGACGGCCGCTCAATGGGGCGATACGTCGGGCGCCAAGCGAGCGGGTGAACTGGCCGACGAACTGTCGTTTCCCCTTGCTGACGCCGTTGCGCGGCATACGGAATCGCTGCTCGCGGATGACGGGGAGGGCCTGCTCGCCGCATCGGCCGATTACCGTGCGCTGGGCGATCGAGCTGCTGCCGCCGACGTCGCCGCCCAGGCGGCCGTGGCGTTCAGCCGCAGCCAGCGGCGCAAGCGCAGCTTGTACGCCGCAGCGTTGGCGCAGGAGCTGGCCACCGATTGCGGCGGGCTCTGCACGCCGGCGCTGCGAAACCCGATAGGCCAACCGTTGACCGGCCGTCAACGCGAGATCATCGAATTGGTCGCCGCGGGATTGTCCAACAAGGAGATCGCCGAGCGGCTCGTCACGTCAGTGCGCACGGTCGAGGGACACGTGTATCGCGCGTACCAGCGTCTGGGAGCAGGGTCCCGCGAGCAGTTGGTTGAGATGCTGCGAGGCGGCCAGGGCGGCTCATAGTCTGTCCATTTCTCGTGACATGCAGGCGTTCTCGAGATAGCTGGCGCGATGAGCGTAGTGCGGCCGCGGGGGCGGCGGGCGCAATGCGGCGGCGGCGCGAAGCGAACCGATCATTCGGCGGATGACCGAGGTGGGCGGTCGCGCCAGGGCTACCGCGGTGCCGAACATCACCTCGTGTTCGGTGATCAGAACCGGCGGCTGTGGGCCGATGACCGAAGACAGCCGCTCTGATGCCTCGTCACCACTTACGGTCGGTCGGGTGCCGGTGATGGCATCCTGTGTTTCCTCCACGTACAGTCCGAGATCCAACATCTCGATCGCCTCCACACCTATGTGCCTTGATGATCTGGCGAACGTAAAACGAGCGGCGATGAGAAGCGCGCGTAGCCGGTTACTTGTATCGCTGCTGAGGTCTACTCAACCGACAGATAAACCCTGGTCAAGAGTGCGAGATCGACTAAGGATTCGGCAAGCCGCAACTCAGCTGACCCGGATCGAGAACTCGGCGATGCCCCAGTCGCCGGGCTGCGCAGACCGGTACCCGCCGCTGCGCAGCGCGTCGGTCACTGCGGCCATCGGCTCGAAGCACACCACGTCCTCGCCGGGAGGCGCGAAGATCTGCGCCGCCGGATAGCCCTGCTCGAAGTGCACCTCGATGCGCCGGCCACCGCCGGACACCGCGAACACGGCACCGTCGGCAACCTCGTCGTATCCGTCGTCAAAAGTCTTGTCGCCCAGCGGCTCCGTGCTGGGCTGCTGCGGTGTCGTTTCACCGGTGGGCAGGCCACGCTCGTCGAGCTTCAGATGCCGCATCGCCGGCGTCTCGATGACCCACTGCTCGCGTGGCACGCCGGGCAGCTGCAGGTATGGGTGGAAGCCGAAACACAGCGGGACCGGGCGGTCGCTGTCCGGGGCGATCGAGCTGCGCACCCGCAACGTCCGCTCGTACAACGTGACGGTCACCGCCAGCCGATGCGGAAACGGAAAGCTGGCCAGCAGGTCCTCGTCGGTGAAGTGCACCTCTGCGGTGAGCTCGTTGTCCGATTCGTGCGTCACCCGCCAGTCCGGATACGCGGCGAGCACGCCGTGGATGGGCAGTCCGTTGGGGTCGGCCCGCACACCGTGCTCGCCGGCGGTCAGCGTGACCGTCATCCCTTCGGCCCTATACGTGTTGGCGCCCAACCGATTTGCCCACGGGTACAAGATCGGGATGCCCATCGTTTTCCCGTTCGCCACGTAGGCGTCCAGGCCGCGCCGCTGGCCGAGCAGCTCGGTTCCCGAGTCGGTCAGGGAGATGCCGATCATGCCGGCGTCTGGCACGAACTGAGCTTCCATGGCTGATGACGGGTCGCGCAGCGTGACAATGTGCACCCGCTGAGACTAGCTGTACAGCGGGTCGTGTTGAATACGCTCCGGCGGAGCCCCTTTGGCGATCAGCGTGTCCTTGGTGACCCGGACCATCTCCGGTCCGCCGCAGATCAGGATCTGCCGGTCGCCCCAGTTGCCGTATCTGGTGACGATGTCCATCAGCTTGCCGGTTTGCCGCACATGCAGTCCGCGTGGCGGCGTGACGTCGGGGTAGTCGGCGGCCCAGGCGGGGTCGCCGTTGCGCTCGGAAACCGGCGTCACCGACAGCCACGGATTGTTCGCCGCGATCTGCCACAGCGTTTGAAGGTCGTACAGCTCGCACGGGTAGCGGCCGCCGAAGAACAGGTGTACTCGCGGGTTCTCGCCCCACCGGGTCAGATCCATCACGATCGAGCGCAGCGGCGCCAGCCCGGTGCTGCCCGCCACCATCAGCACGTCGCTGCTGTCGCGGTCGACCTGCAAGCTGCCGTGCGGGCTGGACAGTCGCCAGCGATCGCCGGGCTGCGTCTCGTTGACGATGGCATTGCTGACCAGGCCGCCCGATACGGTGCGGACGTGGAACTCGACGGCGCCGGTCTCATCCGGCGGGATCGCCGGCGTCAGGTATCGCCATCGCCGCGGGCACTGCGGCACGGCGACATTGACGTACTGGCCGGGGTGGTAGGGCATCGGCTGGTCCAACTGCAACCGGACGACGGCCAAGTCGCGGGATACCCGCAAGTGCTCGACGACCGTGCCGTCCCACCAGGCCGGTCCCTGTTCGGCGTCGGCGGCGCCGCTCATCACCCCGGTGATCAGGTTCAGCGACTGCTCGGCGGCGGACTCGACGGCGTCAGTCCACGTCTCGGTCAACTCGTCGCGAAAGGTGGCATACAGCGCCCGGCCCAGCGTCGCGTAATGCTCGGGGAGCACGCCGTACTTGCGGTGGTCGCGACCCAGTTGAGCGAGAAACGCGACCGGCGCATCGGCGCGCTGGGCGACCAGCTCGCCGTAAACCCAGCTCAGCGCCTGGGCGAACGCGGCCCGCTGGGCGGCCATGTCGGGTGGGAACAGGTCGCGCGGCGACGCCTCGAACGAGAACCAGCGGGTGTAGAACCGCCCGATCAGCCCGTTGCCGTCAGCCGGGTCGATGGCGGAGTGCAATACCGCCAGCGCATCCCGGTCATTGAGGCTCACGGCCGCCGATTTTAGGCGCGGTCAGGCAGATGAGGTTAGAGCGCGTCGACGCCGTGGTAGAGCACCATGCCGCCGATCAGGACCAGGATCGCGGCCATCATCGCGGCGTTGTTCTGCTCCATCCACGCTTTGAGCCGTGCCATCGGATCGTCGAGACGATGGCCGGCGGCCGCGTAAGCCAGCACGGGGATTGCGACCGTGGATGCGGCGAGTGCGATGAAAATCGCGCCGAGGACCCAGACGCCGGCGATGCCCCGATCACTGCTGCCGATGGCCAGTCCCGCCAACGCACACATCGTCAGCACCTCGACCCTGACCACCACCAAGACCAGCCCGATGACCAACGCGCGCAGCGGCGTGAGGGTCTCGAACGACCGCATCCACTTCGGTGACTCGGAATGGGTGCTGCGGGTCGACCACCGGTAGATGCCGAACGCGATCAGCGCCAGCCCCAGCGTTATCCGCGTCCACGACGCCCACGCCGGCGGCTTGTCGTGCAGGCCTCCGAGCAGGTCGGAGGACGCGATGAACACCGCGGTCAGCGCAACCAGGCCCGCCGACCAACCGCCGAGGAAGGCCAGGCCGGTCGGCCGAGGCCGGGGCGTCTGCAACACCAGCACCGCCGGGATGACGGAGAACGGCGAGATCGCGATGACGAGCGCCAGTGGAACCAATGCGGGCAGCACGGAAACCCAACTTCCAGTCACGCGCTGCATCTTCGCACTAACCGGCGAACGGCAGGTGACATCGACGCCAGAGCGCGCCTCAGCGGGCGCGCTTCGCGCCCGCATCGTTGCGACGCAGTGTTGATAGCGCCGCGCCTCAGCGGGCGCGCTTCGCGCCCGCATCGTTGCGACGCAGTGTTGATAGCGCCGCGCCTCAGCGGGCGCGCTTCGCGCCCGCATCGTTACGACGCAGTGTTGATAGCGCCGCGCCTCAGCGGGCGCGCTTCGCGCCCGCATCGTTGCGACGCAGTGTTGATAGCGCCGCGCCTCAGCGGGCGCGCTTCGCGCCCGCATCGTTGCGACGCAGCGTCCAGGCCGGCACCCAGTGCGTGACGGTTTTGCGCTTGGACCCATAGGCGACCGGGTAGGTCACCAGCCCCCACCAGTCGCCCTGCTCGCAGACGCCCCAGCAGCTGAGCCGCCCCTCGACGACCTTGTGCAACTGCAGGCCATTGGCGTGGAACCGCCCCGAGCGGTGCGGCTCGCGGGGAAAGAGCACCGTCAGGTCGATCAGCACGGTGATCGGCGGGCGCACGACGCGGAACGGGTTGCGGGCCGGTTGCCCGTTGTATCCGATCGACGCGAGGTCTCCCACTGATCGATCATACGTTCGAATAACTCAGCGAAAGCGATCGTCGGAGAAATTTCTAGGGTTGAGCGGAACAGACTCAACCTTGACGGCGTTGAACATCACGACAAGCATTTTTGTTAACCCCCTCTCTGACCCTGAACGGAGGTGTCGTGGACTCTTTCAACCCGACAACCAAGACGCAGGCCGTTTTGACGTCGGCATTGCAGGCGGCGACCGCCGCCGGTAACCCCGAGATCAAGCCGGCTCATCTGCTGTCTGCGCTGCTGACGCAGAACGACGGGATCGCGGCACCGCTGCTGGAGGCTGTCGGCGTCGAGCCCGCCACGATCCGCGCCGAAGCAGAACGCATCGTGGATCGGCTGCCGCAGATCAGCGGTTCCAACTCGCAACCGCAGCTGTCCCGCGACTCGCTGGCGGCCATCACCACCGCGCAGCAGTTGGCCACCGAGATGGACGACGAGTACGTCTCCACCGAGCACCTGATGGTCGGGCTGGCCACCGGCGACGGCGACGTCGCCAAGCTGCTGACCGGACACGGCGCTTCGCCGCAGACGTTGCGCGACGCGTTCGTCAAGGTTCGCGGCAGCGCCCGCGTCACCAGCCCCGACCCTGAGGCGACATATCAGGCGCTGGAGAAGTACTCCACCGACCTGACCGAGCGTGCTCGCGAAGGCAAGCTAGACCCGGTTATCGGGCGGGACAACGAGATTCGTCGCGTCGTGCAGGTGCTGAGCCGTCGCACCAAGAACAACCCGGTCCTGATCGGCGAGCCCGGTGTGGGTAAGACTGCGATCGTGGAAGGTCTGGCCCAGCGCATCGTCGCCGGCGACGTCCCCGAGAGCCTGCGCGACAAGACCGTCGTCAGCCTGGATATGGGCTCGATGGTGGCCGGCGCCAAGTACCGCGGCGAATTCGAGGAACGGCTCAAGGCCGTGCTCGACGACATCAAGAACTCCGCCGGACAGATCATCACTTTCATCGACGAGTTGCACACCATCGTCGGCGCCGGCGCGACCGGCGAGGGCGCGATGGACGCCGGCAACATGATCAAGCCGATGCTGGCCCGCGGCGAGCTGCGGCTGGTCGGCGCGACCACGCTCGACGAGTTCCGCAAGCACATCGAGAAGGACGCCGCGCTGGAGCGACGCTTCCAGCAGGTGTTCGTCGGCGAGCCGTCGGTGGAGGACACCGTCGGCATCCTGCGTGGTCTGAAAGACCGCTACGAGGTGCACCACGGTGTGCGCATCACCGACTCCGCGCTGGTGGCCGCGGCCACGCTGTCCGACCGCTACATCACGGCGAGGTTCTTGCCGGACAAGGCCATCGACCTGGTCGACGAGTCGGCCAGCCGGCTGCGGATGGAGATCGACTCGCGGCCGGTGGAGGTCGACGAGGTGGAACGGCTGGTACGCCGGCTCGAGATCGAAGAGATGGCGCTGGCCAAGGAAGAAGACGCGGCGTCCAAGGAGCGGTTGGAGAAGTTGCGCGCCGAATTGGCCGACCAGAAGGAGAAACTGGCCGAGCTGACCACCAGATGGCAGAACGAGAAGAATGCCATCGACATCGTCCGCGAGCTCAAGGAACAGCTGGACACGTTGCGCGGGGAGTCCGAGCGCGCCGAGCGCGACGGCGACCTGGCCAAGGCCGCCGAACTGCGTTACGGGCGTATCCCCGAGGTCGAGAAGAAGCTCGACGCCGCGCTGCCGCACGCCGAGGCCCGCACGGGCGTCATGCTCAAGGAAGAGGTCGGCCCCGACGACATCGCCGACGTGGTGTCGGCGTGGACCGGCATCCCGGCCGGGCGGCTGCTGGAAGGCGAGACCGCCAAGCTGCTGCGGATGGAAGACGAGCTGGGTCAACGGGTCGTCGGCCAGAAGAAGGCCGTGACAGCGGTCTCTGACGCCGTGCGTCGTACTCGGGCCGGGGTCGCCGACCCCAATCGGCCGACCGGATCGTTCCTGTTCCTCGGGCCCACCGGTGTCGGTAAGACCGAGCTGGCAAAAGCGTTGGCGGACTTCCTGTTCGACGACGAGCGGGCGATGGTCCGCATCGACATGAGCGAATACGGCGAGAAGCACTCGGTGGCTCGCCTGGTCGGTGCGCCGCCCGGGTACATCGGTTACGACCAGGGTGGTCAGCTGACCGAGGCGGTGCGCCGCCGGCCCTACACCGTCGTGCTGTTCGACGAGGTGGAGAAGGCCCACCCGGACGTGTTCGACGTGCTGTTGCAGGTGCTCGACGAGGGTCGGCTGACCGACGGCCAGGGCCGCACGGTCGACTTCCGCAACACGATCCTGATCCTGACGTCCAACCTCGGGTCGGGCGGCACCCAGGAGCAGGTGATGGCCGCGGTGCGTGCGGCGTTCAAGCCGGAGTTCATCAACCGGCTGGACGACGTGCTGATCTTCGACGCGCTCGACCCCGACGAGCTCGTGCGGATCGTCGACATCCAGCTGGCCCAGCTGCAAAAGCGGTTGGCGCAGCGGCGATTACAGCTCGAGGTGTCGCTGCCGACCAAAGAGTGGCTGTCCAAGCGTGGTTTCGACCCGGTCTACGGCGCCCGTCCGCTGCGGCGGCTGGTCCAGCATGCCATCGGTGACCAGCTGGCCAAGATGCTGCTGGCCGGTGACGTGCACGACGGCGACGTGGTTCCGGTCAACGTCAGCGCCGACGGCGACTCGCTGGTGCTCGGCTGATCGTGGTGCCCTTGCTACCGCTTCGACGTGGATGCCTGCGCCGAAGCGGTAGCAAACTTTAATTCGGTTGTGACCTGCTCGCATTCCCGCTTGAGGGCAAACAGCGGTTAGGCTACGTGGCGATGGTTCCGCTCTGGTTTACGCTCTCCGCGCTGTGCTTCGTCGGCGCGGCGGTGTTGTTGTACGTCGACATCGACCGCCGCCGCGGCCGAGGCCGGCGCCGTAAGTCGTGGGCGCGTTCGCATGGATTCGACTACGAGCCGGAATCCACCGAGATCCTCAAGCGCTGGAAGCGCGGAGTCATGTCGACCGTCGGTAGCAATATCCCGGCCCGCAACGTCGTGCTCGGCCAGATCCGCGGCGAGGCGGTCTTCATCTTCGACCTCGAAGAAGTCGCCACCGTGATCGCCCTGCACCGCAAGGTCGGCACCAACGTCGTCGTCGACGTGCGGCTCAAAGGTCTGAAAGAGCCTCGGGAGAATGACATCTGGCTGCTCGGCGCGATCGGGCCGCGGATGGTCTACTCCACCAACCTCGACGCCGCCCGTCGTGCCTGCGATCGCCGCATGGTCACCTTCGCGCACACCGCGCCCGACTGCGCCGAGATCATGTGGAACGAGCAGAACTGGACGCTGGTCAGCATGCCGATCGGCAGCACCCGCGCTCAGTGGGACGAGGGCCTGCGCACCGTCCGTCAGTTCAACGACCTGCTGAGGGTGTTGCCGCCGATACCGCAGTCGACGGCAACAGCCGGAGCGCCGCAGGCTGCCGCGCGCCGCAAGTCGGCCCCCAGCCGTCCGCTTGCACCCGCCGGCCGCAGCGAGGCCCCGCAGCGGCACGCCGAGCCCGCCACCCGTGACAGCGGGTCGACGACGCGCGCCGCGGCGACCCCGCCGCCTGCGCATCAAGAGCCGATCCGCCGCCCGCCGACGGGTCGCAACGGCCACCAGGCGTCGCATCACCAGCGCTGAGTTTCAGCTCCTGCTGCGGCAGGGATAGGCGGGCAGATCGCCTCTCTCCCGGACACGCCTCGTCCGCGAATTCGCGCTCAGTACACTGGCGCCGTGCCTCGTCGCGTCGCCCTGATCACCGGGCCCACTTCCGGAATCGGCGAGGGTTTCGCCCGCCGCTACGCGGCCGACGGCTACGACGTGGTGCTGGTGTCGCGCGACGCCGACCGGCTCAATCAACTCGCCTCCGAGTTGTCCAACGAGGGTGGCTGCAACGTCGAGGTGCTGCCGGCCGATCTCGCTGAGTCCGCGGGCCGGGCCACGGTGGCCGAACGGTTGGCGAAGGGCGTCGATGTACTCGTGAACAACGCCGGCTTCGGCACGTCCGGCGAATTCTGGACCGCTGAGCCCGCGGTGCTGCAGTCCCAACTCGACGTCAACGTCACTGCGGTGATGCAGCTGACCCGCGCCGCGCTGCCGGCGATGATCGACAACGGCGCCGGCACGGTCATCAACGTCGCCAGCGTGGCGGGCCTGCTGTCCGGCCGCGGCTCGACCTATTCGGCGTCCAAGGCCTACGTCGTGTCGTTCACCGAAGGCCTGGCCGTCGGGCTGCGCGGCACCGGTGTCGGGATACACGTGGTGTGCCCGGGCTACGTGCACACCGAATTTCACAACCGAGCCGGTATCGACATGACGTCGCTGCCGTCGTTCATGTGGCTCGAGGTCGACGACGTCGTTCGGGAAACGGTGTCCGATGCCGCCCGCGGCACCGTCGTCATCGTTCCCGGGCTGCAGTACAAGGCGATCACCACCGCAAGCCGGATGGTGCCGCGAACGCTGGCGCGTGCCGCCACAAGCGTGTTGGGCCGGGGCCGTGGCCGAACCTGAACTGACTGAATTAGCTGACCTGGTACGCCAATTGGCGGTGGTGCACGGTCGCGTCACATTGTCGTCGGGCAAGGAAGCCGACTACTACGTCGACCTGCGCCGGGCCACGCTGCATCACCGCGCCGCCCCGCTGATCGGCCGCCTGATCCGCGACCTCACCGACGATTGGGACTACGCCGCGGTCGGCGGCCTGACCCTGGGAGCCGATCCGGTTGCCACCGCGGTCATGCACGCACCCGGCCGCCCGATCGATGCTTTCGTCGTGCGGAAGTCGACGAAAACCCATGGCATGCAACGTCTTATCGAAGGCCCTGATATCGCAGGTCGGCCCGTGCTGGTGGTCGAAGACACCAGCACCACCGGCGCGTCGGCGCTGACCGCGGTCCGCGCCGTGCAGGACGCCGGCGCACACCTTGTCGGAGTCGTGACCGTGGTCGACCGTGCCACTGGTGCGGCCGAAGCCATTGAAGCCGAGGGTGTTCCGTACCGCAGCGTGCTGGGGCTGGCGGACCTCGGGCTGAGTTAACCGCCGTGCGAACCCTGATCGCGATCGTGGTGACGCTCGCGCTGTGCGCGGGTTGTTCCGGCGCTGGTCACCGCGACCAGGTGTACGGCGCGGGCACTGCTCGGCTGGGCGAGTCACTGGCGGTGCTGGGTTGGAACGCATCGGTGTCGAACCTGCGCTGGCAAGACGACAACGTGCTGATCGACGTCGACGCCGCCCCGACCGACCCGGCCAAGCCGCACGCCGATCCACGCGACATCCGCTTCGGCTTGTACGGCGCGCTGGCGCATCCGATGGAAGCCACCGGTATCGGCAGCTGCGACAACATGAAAAACCTTGTCATCCAGTCGCTTTCCGCGCCCGGCGGCAAGCGGCTGACCGGTACGGTGTGCCTGGGTCCGCTGAAGGACCAAAGTGCGGTGCGCGGGGTCTACCTCTACTCGCCCCGCGACCGGATCGCCGACACCGCCGCGGCGTACCCGGCGGCGTTCCCGGTCGGGCTGCTACCGACTAAGGAGAGCGACACCGGCATGGTGGTGAAGACCACCAGCGTCGACGCGTGGCGCGCTGACGGCACCCAACTCACCCAGGCCGCGCTGGGCGACCCGGCGGCCTTCAACGGCAGCGGCTACATGCTGCTCGGCCTGAACGCCGACACCATCGCCGCCAAGTATCGCGACGACTCCGAGGCCCGGGGTGGGCCGATGATGCTGCTGGCCTCGCCGACCCTGCCGCCGCCCGGCCTGAGCCCCGCCTGCACGACCTACGGATCCTCGGTGCTGATCCTGCCCGAGGCGTCGCTGGACGCGGTGCACGTCGACGCGTCGCTGTGCACCCAGGGTGAGCTCAACGACGCGCTGCTGTACGCGACCGTCTCGATCGTCGGCACCCACGCCGGGGTCTGGACGATCAAATGAAAAGCGACGGCCCTGATGAGGCGGGCCCCGGCCCCACCGAGTGGAGTGTCCTAGCCGCCGGAGTCGGCCCCTGGCAGGGCCCGCTGCCCGACGACCCGCGCTACGACCCCGAGTTGCTGCGCGATGGGGATACCCGCAACGTCGTCGACGCGTACCGGTACTGGACGCGGGAGGCGATCGTCGCCGACATCGACACGCGCCGTCACCCGCTGCACGTCGCCATCGAGAACTTCGGTCAGGACGCCAACATCGGCGGAGTGGTGCGCGCCGCCAATGCGTTCGCCGTGGACACCGTGCATATCGTGGGCCGTCGCCGCTGGAATCGCCGCGGCGCCATGGTCACCGACCGCTACCAGCGACTGCGCCATCACGACAACACCGCCGAGCTGCTGGGCTTCGCCGCCGACGCAGGCCTGACGGTGGTCGCAGTCGACATCGTGCCCGGTGCGACACGCCTCGAGCAGACCACGCTGCCGCGGGACTGCCTGCTGCTGTTCGGCCAGGAAGGCCCCGGTATCAGCGAGGACGCTCGGGCAGGGGCCCCACTGACCGTCTCGATCGCCCAGTTCGGCTCCACCCGCAGCATCAACGTCGCCGTCGCGGCGGGAATCGCCATGCATACCTGGATCAGCCAACACGGTGATATCGGAAGTGCTTGGTGAGAAAGGCAAGTAGGGCAGGATCAGCAGACATGGATCAGGTATGGGTGAACCGGGCAGTCAGCGCGGAAGCCGCGATCAACGGCCGGCATCTGAAGCGGCTGTGGGCGCTACCCGGTACCCAACTCGGCGTGGTGGCCTGGCCGCCGGCTCGGCGCGACCGATTGTTCGGCGGCTGGCACTACTGGTGGCAAGCGCATCTGCTGGACTGCCTGGTCGACGCCGAACTACGCGACCCGCAGGAAGAGCGGCGCATCAAGATCAACCGGCAGATCCGCGGACACCGGTTGCGTAACAACGGATCCTGGGTCAACAGCTACTACGACGACATGGCCTGGCTGGCGCTCGCGCTGGAGCGCGCGACGCGGATCGCCGGCGCGGACCGCGAGCGCGCGCTGCGAAAGCTGAACGACCAGCTGGTCAACTCGTGGGTGCCCGAGGACGGCGGCGGCATCCCGTGGCGCAAGCAGGACCAGTTCTTCAACGCGCCGGCCAACGGCCCGGCCGGCCTCTTCCTGGCGCGCTACGGCGACCGGCTGCGCCGCGCCCAGCAGATGGCGGACTGGATCGACGAGACGCTGATCGACCCCAAGACGCACCTGGTGTTCGACGGCATCAAGGCCGGCTCGCTGGTCCGTGCGCAGTACACGTACTGCCAGGGCGTGGTTCTCGGTCTGGAGACCGAGTTGGCCGCCCGCACCGAGGACGACCGGCACGCGCCGCGCGTACACCGGCTGGTGGCCGCCGTCGACCAGCACATGGCGCCGGGTGGGGTGCTGCGCGGCGCGGGCGGTGGCGACGGCGGGCTGTTCTCCGGCATCACCGCCCGCTACCTGGCGTTGGTCGCGACGACGCTGCCCGGGGATTCCGCCACCGACACAGCCGCCCGCGAGACCGCCCGCGAGATCGTCCTGACGTCAGCACAAGCGGCATGGGACAACCGCCAGTCGATCGAGGGCCTGCCGCTGTTCGGGCCGTTCTGGGACAGAACCGCCGAGCTACCGACGATCGGCGGGCAACAGGCCCAGTTCGTCGCCGGCGCGGTGACCGGTTCGGAGATCGCCGAACGTGACCTGTCCGTACAACTGTCCGGCTGGATGCTGATGGAGGCCGCCCACGCCGTGACCGCAGGCGACGTCAAAGAAGGGACCAGCGAATGAGTAAAGTCCACCCCGACGCCGAGTCGGCGCTGCACGGCCTGCTCAAGGATGGAATAACCATCGCCGCAGGCGGTTTCGGCTTGTGCGGCATTCCGGAGAACCTGATCCAGGCTCTGGTGGACAGCGGCGTCAAGAAGCTCACCATCGTCGGAAACAACGCCGGTGTCGACGATTTCGGGATGGGACTACTCCTCAAAGCGCATCAGGTGGACAAGGTGATCGCGTCGTACGTTGGCGAGAACAAAGAATTCGAACGCCAGGTGCTGGCCGGCGAACTCGATCTGGTGCTGACCCCGCAGGGCACCCTCGCCGAGAAGCTGCGCGCCGGCGGCGCAGGCATTCCCGGCTTCTACACCCGCACCGCCTTCGGCACCAACCTCGCGGAAGGCAAAGACACCCGGGTCTTCGATGGCACCGAATACGTTCTGGAAGAAGGCATTCGCGCCGACGTGGCGATCGTCAAGGCGTGGAAGGGGGACAAGGCGGGCAACCTGGTCTACCGAAAGACCGCACGCAACTTCAACCCGATGATCGCCACCTGCGGCACGGTGACGGTGGCCGAGGTGGAGGAACTGGTCGAGGTCGGTGAGCTCGACCCCGACCTGATCCACACCCCGGGCATCTACGTGGATCGCGTCGTCGTGGGTGTCAATCATGAGAAGCGCATCGAGTTCCGCACCACCACTGGCGGCGCTGCGGTCAAGAGCGACAGCCCGATTCGCGAGATCATGGCCCGGCGTGCCGCGCACGAGTTGCGCGACGGCTACTACGTCAACCTGGGTATCGGCATTCCGACATTGGTGGCCAACTACATTCCCGAGGGCATCAAGGTCACGCTGCAATCCGAGAACGGGCTGCTCGGCATCGGCTCGTATCCGACCGAGGACGCAGTCGACCCCGATCTGGTCAACGCGGGCAAGCAGACCGTCACCAGCCTGCCCGGGTCCAGCTTCTTCAACAGCGCCGACTCGTTCGCGATGATCCGCGGCGGCCACATCGACCTGTCCATCCTGGGCGGTCTGGAGGTCGCGGAGAACGGCGACCTGGCCAACTGGATGGTGCCCGGCAAGATGGTCAAGGGACCCGGCGGCGCGATGGATCTGGTGTCCGGCGTCAAGCGGGTGATCGTCGTGATGGACCACACCGCCAAAGACGGCAGCCCGAAGATCCTCAAGCAGTGCTCGCTGCCGATCACCGGCAAGAGCGTGGTCGACGTGATCATCACCGACCTGTGCGTCTTCGAGGTCGAGCCCGAGCACGGCCTCACGCTCACCGAACTGCATCCTGGGGTGACGGTCGACGACGTACGGGCCAAGACGGGCTGCGACTTCAAGGTCGCCATCTGACGCCGTCGCTATGCTGGAGAAGGTGACTTCCTCAACACCACCGCGGCACGTTCTCAGTCGAAGGAAAATTCTGTTCGGGACCGCCGTTGCCGGCGCGCTCGCCGCCACCGGATCGGTACTTGCCTGCACCGCATCCGGCGCGCCGCGAACGCCGACCGGATCATTCGAGGTCAACCACACGGACGACGAGTGGCGGCACCTACTGTCCCCGGCGGCGTACGACGTGCTTCGCACGGCGGGCACCGAGCGTCCCTTCAGCAGCCCGCTCAACGACGAGCACCGCTCTGGGACCTTCGGATGCGCGGGCTGCGGCCTGGACCTGTTCTCGTCGACCACCAAGTTCGACAGCGGCACCGGCTGGCCGAGCTTCTACCGCTCCCTCAATAACGCCGTGCTCGAGCGATCAGACGACAGCGACGGCATGTCTCGCACTGAGGTGCTCTGTAGCCGCTGCGGCGGTCATCTCGGCCACGTCTTCAACGACGGCCCCCAGCCGACCGGCCTGCGCTACTGCATGAACGGCGTGGCGATGGGCTTCCGGACGGCCTAGCTAGTCGGCGACGGTCAGCTGCTCTTTGTCGTCTCGGGCTGCCCGCTTGCGCCTCAGGTAAGCCCGGCCGGTGGCGATGAACGCCGGCAGCATGGAGATGAACAGGATCGCCAGCACGATCTTTTCCAGGTTCTGGTGGATGAACGGGATGTTGCCCAAGAAGTAGCCGGCGACGGTCACACCGCCACCCCAGAGGACGCCGCCGATGATGTCGAACCCCAGGTACACCGGGTAGCGCATGTACGAGACCCCGGCGACAACCGGGGTGAAGGTCCGGACGAACGGCATGAACCGCGCCAGGATGATCGCCGCGGGCCCGTACTTCTCGAAGAATGCGTGCGACTCGGTGACGTGGTGCTGCTTGAAGAACCGGGAGTCTTCCTTCTTGAACAGCGCAGGCCCGATCCGGCGGCCGATGAAGTAACCGGTCTGGTCGCCGAGGATCGCGGTCAGCGCCACGGCCGGCGCCAGCACCCAGATGTCCAGGGTGCCGTGGGCGGCCAGCAGACCACCGGTGAACAGCAGCGACTCGCCGGGTAGCAGCGGGAACAGCAGACCCGTCTCGACGAAGACGATGGCCAGGATCGTCGGCAACACCGCCGATGCGAACAGTCCCTGGGGACCGATCCAGTACATCGGGTCGAGGATGTTGGGCATAGCCACCACGGTGGTGATCACGATGTTCAAGATACCGGCGCCGGTGGCCGACCTTTACCAGCCGGGCTGCGGGCACTCCTAGGGTGTTGCGATACTGATGCAACACGTCAGGAAGGAAACCGGATGCCCATCGCAACGCCAGACGTCTACGCGGAGATGCTGCGACGCGCCAAGGAGAACGAGTACGCCTTCCCGGCGATCAACTGCACATCCTCGGAGACCGTCAACGCCGCCCTCAAAGGATTCGCCGACGCAGGCAGCGACGGCATCATCCAATTCTCCACCGGCGGTGCGGAATTCATCTCCGGCCTCGGGGTGAAAGACATGGTCGCCGGCGCCGTCGCGCTGGCCGAGTTCACCCGGAGCATCGCTGCCAGGTACCCGATCAACGTCGCGCTGCACACTGACCACTGTCCGAAAGACAAGCTGGACACCTACGTGCGGCCGCTGCTGGCGATCTCCGCCGAGCGGGTGGCGGCGGGCAAGGATCCGCTGTTCCAGTCGCACATGTGGGACGGCTCGGCCGTGCCGATCGACGAGAACCTGGAAATCGCCCAGGAGCTGCTGAAGCTGGCCGCCGCCGCCAAGATCGTCCTCGAGGTCGAGATCGGCGTGGTTGGCGGCGAAGAGGACGGCGTCGAAGCCGAGATCAACGACAAGCTCTACACCACCCCGGAGGACTTCGAGAAGACCATCGATGCCCTGGGCCACGGCGAGCACGGCCACTACTTGCTGGCCGCGACGTTCGGCAACGTCCACGGCGTCTACAAGCCCGGCAACGTGAAACTTCGCCCCGACATTCTGGATCAGGGGCAGAAGGTCGCCACGGCCAAGCTCGGACTCCCGGACGGTTCCCAGCCGTTCGACTTCGTCTTCCACGGCGGCTCGGGTTCGCTGAAGTCGGAGATCGAAGAGGCGCTGCGCTATGGCGTGGTGAAGATGAACGTCGACACCGACACCCAGTACGCGTTCACCCGCCCGCTGGCCGCGCACATGTTCACCAACTACGACGGCGTGCTGAAGGTCGACGGCGAGGTTGGCGACAAGAAGGTCTACGACCCGCGCAGCTACCTGAAGAAGGCCGAGGCATCGATGACCGAGCGGGTCACCGAGGCCTGCCACGACTTGCACTGCGACGGCAAGTCGGTTTCGGCCTGAGGCTCAAACAGCCTCAGCCAGTGTTAGATTCGCAGATCTTCCACTTATCGTCGCGGTACTGCAGGTCGAAACTGCGAGTCGAACGGGTCTGCGGCGCGTACGCCATGAACGCGGTGACGTTGGCTTCGGCGTGGTTGCCGTTCACCACGACCTGATCGATGTTGGCGACGACCGGGTATTCCTTGGCTGCCGCGACGCGGTGATAGGTCTCGTTCCACTCGCGCTGGTCGTAGTTGACGTAATCGTCGCGCATGTTCCCGCAGGTGAGGCTGCGCAGGGTGGTGAGGTCACCGGTCTGGACCGCGGCGTCGAAGTTCTGGATGGTGCTGCGGACCTGGTCTTCCTGTGAGGCGCCGGCCTTCGTGTGGTTGCGGGTCAGCAGCACTGTGCCCAGCACCGCGATCGCGGCCAACGCCAGAATGATCAGGATCAGCGCCAGCACCCAGCCCCAACTGCGCTGCGTCGATGGCCGCAGTTTGGCGCCGAGGCGCGGCGGAATCAATTGCGGCAGAGCGGTTCTCGGCTGTCCTTGACCTGGTCCAGGCGGTCGGCCCGGCTCGAACACCTCGGTGGCCGGCTCGTTGGCGGCGTTGATGATCGCCGTTTCTTTGGCGTCGAAACCCGGCGCGGTGTAGCGGCGTTCGCCGCGCGGAGGCGACGGTGCGGGGGGCTGCTGTCCGGGTGTGGACGGCGGGATGACCTCGGTGGCCGGGTCGGCCGCTTGGTAGCTCTCGGTGACTTCTTCGCTGGCGCCGGCGGATGGTTCGGCGTCGGATTCCACCGAGTCGGTCGCGGCAGCGCGGTCGACGGCGTCGGGATCAGGCCCTGATGGATTGGGCATTGGGGCTGCCGTCCTCTTCGAAGTCGAAATACCTATTGGAGCTTAGCGACCCGACGCTGGGTGCGGCGTGGCGGCGTTAGCGTCGCACGGCACAATAGCGGCATGACGCCGATGCATGATCTGTTGGGACCCGAGCCGGTTGCGTTGCCAGGTGACCCCGAAGCCGAGGCCGCGCTGGACGCCAACGAGAACCCGACTGACGTGGCTGCCGCGCACCCGTCCGCCTCGGTCGCGTGGGCCGCGTTGGCCGAAGATGCGCTGGCCGATGACAAGGCGGTCACCGCTTACGCCTATGCCCGGACCGGCTATCACCGCGGCCTGGACCAGTTGCGCCGCAACGGCTGGAAAGGCTTCGGGCCGGTGCCCTACGCGCATGAGCCCAATCGGGGTTTCCTGCGGTGTGTGGCCGCACTGGCCCGAGCGGCTGACGCCATCGGGGAAACCGACGAGCAGGCCCGGTGTCTGGACCTGCTCGACGACTGCGACCCGGGCGCCCGCGCGGCGCTGGGCTTGGTCTGACGCCCGGCTAATTCGCCCACCGATCGTGCACGTCCTTGTGGGACCATCTGCGGGTGGATCCGAAGGACGATCCGGAGGTCCGAAGCCGGCCCGTCGGGCCTAGCGGCCCACCGCGCAGCCGCCCGGCGGCTCGACCTGAATGGTCGCATGGCCCAATCCCTGTGCGGCAAGGATCGTTTGGGCCTCGCCGAGCACCCGCGCCGAGTCGCCGGAGCTGGTCAGGTGAGCGGTCACCATGTCCTTGCCGGGCACCAGCGTCCAGACGTGCAGATCGTGCACATCGGTCACCCCGTCAACGCCGCACAGAGCGGCGCGCAACTCGTCGACGTCGATGTGGCTGGGCGACGATTCGGACAGGATGCGCAACGCGCTCAGGGCCAGTGACAACGCCCGCGGCAGCACCCACATGGCGACGAGAACCGCGACCACCACGTCGGCGTAGGGCCAGTGTGTGGTGATGGTGACGATGCCGGCGATCAGGACACCGACGCTGCCGACGGTGTCGGCGATCACCTCCATGTAGGCGCCTTTGACGGCCAGGCTCTCCGTCGACTGCGACCGCAGCAGCAGCGCCACCACGGCGTTGGTGGCCAATCCGGCCAGTGCGACCACGATCATCGGAATGCCCGGCACCTCGGTTGGTTGGCCGATGCGGCTGATCGCCTCGCGCAGGATGATCGTCGCGACCCCGACCAGCAGGATGGCGTTGGCGACGGCGGTGAACACCTCGGCGCGGTGCCATCCGTAGGTGCGGCCCGGCGATGTGCTGCCGCGTTTGGCGAGTATCAACGCGCACAGTCCCATGAAGGTGGCGGCGACGTCGGTGAGGATGTGGCCCGCGTCGGCCAGGAGTGCGATGGAGCCGATCAGCAGGGCGGTGGTCAGTTCGACGATGAAGAAACCGCCCAGCAGCGCGGTGGCGATGGCCATCCGCGGTGCAGGCGTGCCGCTATTTGCGTGATCGTGCCCGGTGCCCATGGCGAACAATATATGCGGAACTACGCATATATTGCAAGATGACCGAGCGTCAGAAGAAGGCGTGCCAGACCTGGATCAGTTGCATGCCGAGGCTCACCGGCATCGCGGGAACTCCGGCGAGGTCGAACAGCCATCCGATGAAATTGAAGAACGCCGCGTTCACCGGACGCGCCAGGATCAGGAAGAACAGGATCATGAAGCCGTACGGCTTGAACTGGTCCAGCGCGCGCTGGGTCTCGGGGCTCAGATGCGGCTCCAGCGCGTTGTAGCCATCCAGGCCAGGTATCGGCAGCAGGTTCAGCAGAGCCGCGGTGACCTGCAGGAATCCCAGAAACCCCACTCCGGACCACAACACCAGGTGCTTCAGGTCGAAGAACAGCTCGGTCAGGCCCAACAACACCACCGCTAGCGACACGTTGGCCGCCGGGCCGGCGAGGCTGACCAGCGTGCGTTGTTTTGCGGTCATGAACGACGTCCGCACGTACACCGCCGCACCGGGCAGGCCGATCCCGCCGATTGCGGTGATGAGGACCGGCAGCAGTAGCGACAGCACCGGGTGGGCGTAACGGCGCGGGTCCAGGTCCAGGTACCCGCGCGTGGCGACACTCTGATCGCCGTACCGCCAAGCCATGAAGGCGTGGCCGAACTCGTGCAGGCACAGTGACACGACCCAACCCGCGATGACGAAGACGAACACCGAGACGTAGGCCATCGACCCCAAGTCGGAGCCGTCCTGGTAGGCCAGTACACCGCCGAACACCGTGAGGCCGACGATGGCCAGAAAGATCGGACTCGGCCGCACCGAGTGGTGCAATTCGTGGGCGCTCACCCGACGAAACTACCGTCACCGGCTGTGAGCATGGTCCGGTTCCTCCCGCCTCTCGGCGTCCGTCACCGGACGAACAGCCAGCCCTCGGTGTTGCGGTAGACCGTCGAGCGCCGCGCCGTCCGCGGCGCGGCCACGCCATCGCGCAGAACCGCGACGCCGGTGCTGCCCAACTGCGCCGCACGGCCGGTCACCCAGCGGCGCGACCGGCCGCCCGTCACCCGGGCGCGCAGGCCCGGCAACGTCGCGGTCGGCTCGATCTGCACCCCCGCCACATCGCCGTCGAACAGCACGGTGTCATCGACCACCGCCTCGCCGTGCAGCTGCTGCGCGTCGGCGGTCGGCCGCCAGTGCACCACGCCGACGATCGCCGAGCCGGTCTCGTCGCGGATCAGCGGTACCCGCTGAGCCGACCCGCGCCGCGCCCGGCGGGCCGCCCGACGGCCCGCCGGCACCCGGTGCACCCGGGTGGCGGCGGTGCGCCGCCGCGGCGCGTAGCCCACTTCGACGTCGAGCCGCTCGGCCCGCAGCAACCGGGTCAGCACCGCGGCCAGGTCGGCGTCGTCACCGACCACCACCAGCCGCCGCGCCCAGGCCAAAGCGTCGTCGATGTCGCCGAAGTCGATTACCCTCAGCCCGGTCAAGGGACGCGGTACGCGATGGCCATCGAACATCACCACGGCGACGTGCGGGGTATTCACAAGCCTCCTCGCAAACAGCTGCGATAGTGTGGGTCACCGGCTGGAACACCATAAGCGGCGAATACAAGTGGGAGAAACGCCATGCCGGCAATCGTCCTGATCGGTGCCCAATGGGGTGACGAGGGTAAGGGCAAAGCCACTGACCTACTCGGCGGTCGCGCCCAGTGGGTAGTGCGCTATCAGGGTGGCAACAACGCCGGGCACACCGTGGTGTTGCCCAACGGCGAGAATTTCGCCCTGCATCTCATCCCGTCGGGAGTGCTGACGCCCGGCGTCACCAACGTGATCGGCAACGGCGTGGTGGTCGATCCCGGCGTGCTGCTCGAGGAGCTGAAGGGCCTCAACGACCGCGGCGTCGACACATCGCGGCTGTTGATCTCCGCCGATGCGCACCTGCTGATGCCATACCACGTGGCCATCGACAAGGTGACCGAGCGCTACATGGGCAGCAAGAAGATCGGCACCACCGGCCGCGGCATCGGCCCCTGTTACCAGGACAAGATCGCCCGGATGGGGATCCGGGTCGCCGACGTGCTCGATCCCGAACTGCTGACCCACAAGATCGAAGCCGCGCTGGAATTCAAGAACCAGGTGCTGGTCAAGATCTACAACCGCAAGGCATTGGACCCGGCTTTCGTCGTCGACGCCCTGCTGGCGCAGTCCGAGAGTTTCAAGCACCGCATCGCCGATACCCGGCTGCTGCTCAACAACGCGCTGGAGGCCGGCGAGATCGTCCTGCTGGAAGGTTCGCAGGGCACGCTGCTCGACGTCGACCACGGCACGTATCCCTATGTGACGTCGTCGAATCCGACCGCCGGCGGTGCATCCGTCGGCTCCGGCGTCGGACCGACCCGGATCACCACCGTGTTGGGAATCCTCAAGGCCTACACCACCCGCGTCGGCTCCGGCCCGTTCCCGACCGAACTGTTCGACGAGAACGGCGAATACCTCTCCAAGACCGGCGGCGAGTTCGGCGTGACCACCGGCCGGCGCCGGCGGTGCGGCTGGTTCGACGCCGTCATCGCGCGGTACGCGACCCGGGTCAACGGGATCACCGACTACTTCCTGACCAAGCTGGATGTGTTGTCCAGCCTGGAAACCGTGCCGGTGTGCGTCGGTTACGAGGTCGACGGCAAACGCACGCACGAGATGCCGATGACCCAGAGCGATCTGCACCGCGCCACGCCCATCTACGAAGAATTGCCGGGCTGGTGGGAGGACATCTCCGAGGCGCGGGAGTTCGACGACTTGCCCGCCAAGGCGCGCGACTATGTGTTGCGATTGGAAGAGCTTGGCGGAGCTCACATTTCGTGCATCGGTGTCGGCCCGGGCCGCGACCAGACCATTGTGCGTCGCGATGTCCTGGCGGCCCGCCCGTGACGGATTCCCCGGAGCATCCCGAACAACTCGACCCCGATTACGACCATCACGGCGGCTTCCCGGAATACGGCGCAGCCTCCCCGGGCCCGGGTTTCGGCAGGTTCGTCGCGGCAATGCGGCGGTTGCAAGATCTGGCGGTATCCGCCGACCCGAGTGACGACGCCTGGGACGACGCCGCCGGGCACGCCGAGGCGCTCGCGGCACAACTCGCTCCGTTCCAGGCGCCCGAGGGTCAGGCCCCCGCGGGCCGGTCACCGCAACTGCCGGGCATGGGCAGCCTGCTGCTGCCGCCGTGGACGATGAGCAAATTCGATCCCGACGGCGTCGAGATGCGTGGCCACTTCAGCCGGTTCCACGTCGGCGGTAACGGCGCGGTGCACGGCGGCGTGCTGCCACTGCTGTTCGATCACGTCTTCGGGATGGTGGTGCACGCCGCGAACCGGCCGATCAGTCGCACCGCCTTCCTGCACGTCGACTACCGGAAGATCACCCCGACCGACACGCAACTGGTGGTCCGGGGTCACGTGTCGGCGACCGAGGGCCGCAAGGCCTTTGTCCGTGGCGAACTGCTCGACGGCGAAACGCTGCTCGCCGAGGCCAACGGCCTGATGATCCGGCTGCTGCCAGGCCAGCCGTAAGGCCCACCCAGGCAACACACCTATCCTTGGGCTGCGTTGAACGCTGCGTTGAACGAGGAAGAGGGTGAAACCGGTGGCTGAGAGCCTGCCGCAGGACGAGTCGACGCACGGCGACGGCCATCGGACCACGGTCATGCTGCTCGGATCCGGGGAGTACAGCCGCGAGCTGGCGATCGCCCTGCAGCGGCTCGGTGCCCGCGTGATCGCCGTCGAGCGCTACGCCGACGCCCCCGCGCACGGCGTGGCCGACCAGGCGCTGGTGGTCAATATGGCCGACGGCGAGGAGTTGACCGCCGCGATCACGCGCGTGCAGCCCAACGTCCTCGTCGCGGCGTCGGAAGCGGTCGCCGCTGACACGCTGACAACCGTTGCCGACAGCGGTTCCGCCGAGGTGTTTCCCACCCCGCGCTGCGCTCGGTTGACCGCCGACCGGGAGGGCCTGCGCCGGCTGGCTGCCGACCAACTCGGTCTGCCGACCGCTCCGTTCTGGTTCGCGGGATCGCTCGACGAACTGCATGCCATCGCCGAGCACGCCGGCTATCCGCTGCGGGTGCAGCCCGTGGCGGCCGTCGGCGGCGAGGGGCAGTCGGTGGTTCTGATGCCCGCCGACGTCGAGTCGGCCTGGCAGCGGGCGATCTCGGCCGGTGGCCGGCCGGTGCACAGCCGGGTGCTTGCCGAGACGTTGGTCGAGGTCGACTTCCACGTCACCCTCCTCACGGTGCGCAGCACCGGGCCGACGGGTCCGACGATCGAATTCTGCGCCCCGATCGGTCACGGCGAGGCGATCGGCGATGTGCAGGAGTCCTGGCAGCCGCAAGACCTCAGCCCGTTCGCGTTGGACGCGGCGAAGTCGATCGCCGCCCGCATCGTCAAGTCGCTGGGAGGCCGGGGAGTCTTCGGGGTGGAGTTGATGATCCGCGGCGACGAGGTCTACTTCAGCGACGTCACCGCGCGGCCGTTCGAGAGCGGGCTGGTCACCTTGCGCACCCAGCGGCTCTCGCAATTCGACCTGCAAGCCCGGGCGCTGCTGGGGTTGCCGACCGACACCGTCATGATCTCGCCGGGCGCCGCGGAAGTGATCTACGCCGGCGCCGACGGAGCTGGCGGCTCGGAACTCGGCGGGGTGCTGGCCAACGCGCTTCTGGTGCCCGAGAGTGACGTGCGAGTGTTCGCGGCCAATCACGAAGCGCCGCATCCATTGGGAGCCGCCGTCGTCACCGCCTCGAACGTGAAGATCGCACGAAGCGGCGCCCGCGAGGTGTCGGCCGCGCTGCGCAGGCTCTGGTAGTCCGCTGCGAGCCGCTTGCCCGCCACGGGCTCTTTCAGCTCGATATGGGACACTCTCGCGGGTGAGCTACGCAGGAGATATCACCCCCGAGCAGGCGTGGAAGCTGCTCAGCGAGAACACCGAGGCGGTCCTGGTCGACGTGCGCACCGACGCCGAATGGCGGTTCGTCGGCACGCCTGATCTGGCGAGTCTGGGCCGCGATGTGGTGTACATCGAATGGAACAGTGCTGACGGCAAGCGAAACGATAACTTCGTCGCCGACCTCTTGGAGCACGTCCCGGCCCGCGACGATCGGCCCGTGGTGTTCCTGTGTCGCTCGGGTAATCGCTCGATCGGAGCGGCCGAAGCTGCCACCGAGGCCGGCATCGCCCCGTCGTACAACGTGCTCGACGGCTTCGAAGGTCAGCTCGACAACTTCAGTCACCGCGGCGGAAGTGGCTGGCGGGCAATCGGTTTGCCCTGGAAGCAGACATGACGCCTGGCGAGCGCTCGGTCCGCACGCCCGATCCACTGCCCGACGGCGTCAGCCAGGCCACCATCGGGGTGCGCGGCGGCATCATGCGGTCGCAGTTCGAAGAGACCTCCGAGGCAATGTATTTGGCCTCCGGCTACGTCTACGGTTCCGCGGCCGAGGCGGAGAAGGCGTTCACCGGTGAGGTCGACCGCTACGTCTATTCGCGCTATGGCAATCCGACCATCTCGATGTTCGAGGAGCGGCTGCGCCTGATCGAAGGCGCGCCTGCGGCGTTCGCCACCGCGAGTGGAATGGCCGCAGTATTCACCTCATTGGGCGCACTGCTGGCGGCCGGCGATCGGCTGGTCGCTTCACGCAGTCTGTTCGGCTCATGTTTTGTGGTGTGCAGCGAGATTCTGCCGCGCTGGGGTGTCGAGACCGTGTTCGTCGACGGCGACGACCTCTCGCAGTGGGAGGAGGCGCTGTCGGTTCCGACCCAGGCGGTGTTCTTCGAGACGCCGTCGAATCCGATGCAGTCGCTGGTCGACATCGTCGCGGTGAGCGAGCTTGCGCATGCTGCTGGTGCAAAAGTCGTGCTGGACAACGTCTTTGCCACACCGCTGTTGCAGCAGGGCTTTCCGCTCGGCGTCGACGTGGTGGTGTACTCGGGCACCAAACACATCGACGGCCAGGGCAGGGTGCTGGGTGGCGCCATCCTCGGCGACAAGGAGTACATCGACGGCCCGGTGCAGAAACTGATGCGGCACACCGGGCCGGCGATGAGCGCGTTCAACGCCTGGGTGTTGCTCAAAGGCCTTGAGACGCTCGCAATTCGGGTTGAGCACCAGAACACATCAGCGCAGCGGATCGCGGAATACCTGGAGGGCCATTCGGCGGTGAGGTGGGTGCGGTATCCGTACCTCAGCTCACACCCGCAGTACGACCTGGCCAAGCGGCAGATGTCCGGCGGCGGCACCGTGGTCACGTTCGAACTCGACGTCGCCGACGGCGCGGCCAAACAACGCGCTTTCGACGTGCTGGACAAGCTGCAGTTGATCGACATCTCCAATAATCTGGGTGATTCGAAATCCCTTGTCACACATCCGGCGACCACCACGCACCGCGCGATGGGACCTGACGGGCGTGCCGCAATTGGCTTGGGCGACGGAGTGGTTCGCATCTCGGTCGGTCTGGAAGGTACCGGCGACCTGATCGCCGACATCGACCAAGCACTGAGCTAATAACTGGCACCGGCCGTTTCGGCGCTGTTCACCGTGCCGTCGTTCAATTTTCCCGACGGATTCGGTCTCTGACAACCTTCGACGCTATGTGTAACGCGATAGTAGATGTGCTCGATAGCGGTATGACGGTGCCCACCGCACCGCCCGCCTGCCCGGCTGCGCCGGGCCAGAGATGGAGAGACTTGAGTGATTTCCTGCAACAGTCGGCCGCGGACCTCACCTCATCCGCTGACCGGCGATTTCTATGAGTGGACCGTCGTCGTCGACGGCCGTGAAATCGAGTGGCAGAGCTACGCGGGCCCGCTGCGGTTCGACGAGACCGATTTCGCCATCGCCACCCGCAAGTTGCTGTCGATCGAGCCCGCTGAGCTACCATACCTGGTGCTCGAGCAGGTCGAATTCTCGGCGCCAAGCAACGGCCAACCGCGCCTGATGGTGCACTCCACCACGCCGTACGCCTCGAGTTTCGAGACCGATCTGTCCGCGATGGTCGACGGCCGCCCGGTGATGGACCTGACGACGTACGTGGAGACGCGCGGTCTGTACCTGGCCCGCGGCGGCGACCTCGTCATCGGTCGCACCAGGCCGTGGCATCAATCTCCGGCGGCGAGTGGCGTTGTCCGCCTGGCACTTCCGGACACCGATTACTACTACATGTCGCAGGCGCTGCTACGTCGCGCGGTCGAGGGCGGAGACCGTGATCCGGTGATGCATGAGATCATCGAGTTCCTCCGCGAACGGCCATCCACGGTGGTTTCCCCGTACGACTTCGAACCCGAATTCCAGGTACTGGTGATCTGGTTGGCCCGAATGGCCGGAATGAACCGAATTCGGGTTGATGCCAACGATTCCCGCCTCGGCCGGTGGAACGGCAAGCGGATGCTGCATCCGACCGTGGAGTCCGCGCTGAGCCTGGACGGCCTGCTGGCCGATGGAGCGGGCCCGGTCATCTTGGAGCACGAGCATCGGGCCAGTGAGGCGTTTGAGGCGCTGGGAACGGCGCTGCCGGTGGTACCGGGATACACCGTGCCGTGGCAGTCGAGCCGCGACGATTTCAGTCGGGAGCTTCAGCGCGCGGCCATGCTGCTGAAGGAGCGCTACGCGCTGACGCATGCCTGCCTGAAGCCCTCCGAGGGAGGCAACGGTGGACGAATCGTGCCGAATATCGACATCGAGGACGGCCGGCGGCTGGAGGAACTGGCGACCGGCGCCTGGGCGCTCGGCGGCGATCAGGTCCTCGAAGCGCACGTGACGTATCTGGAGAGGGACGTCGGCGGAGAGCCGGTGTTGACGACGCCATCGGCGCACGTTCGTTCGGGGGAGTTGCTGGACGGGCTGACCCTGCAATTCATGCGTGGCACATCGTGGAAGGGCAACATGTTCGTCGGCGCCGCGGACTGGGCAGGGCTGGGTCTCGACCCACAGATGTACACGGCTCTGCGCACGACGATGAAAGCTCTGCACGAGCGGCTCGGTCTGCTGCACTGCGGGGTGGACTTCGCGGTCGGAACGTTGGGCGGGAAGTTCGGCGAGACCGTCATCGCCGCCGTCCAGGACATCAATCCGAAAGTAACCGGCGCGCTGTTCCTACGCGAGTTCATGTCACGCCATCCCGCGGTCGGTGTCGGAGCGGCGACGCGCGTCCTGGTTCCCGAAGCGACGGCGAGCGCGGAGAAGATCCGCTCGCTGGTGTCGAAATTCGCGACGGCGCAGCAGCCCTGCGAGGAGATCGCCGTCGTACCCGGGCGGTGGGCGATGATCGCCACGTCAGGGCAGACGTCGATGTCGGCCGGCGCGCAGGCGCTGACGCTGGAGCGGATGCTGGCCACATCGCGTTGATGACGCCGAGATAACAACTGGCGCGACGCGCTGCGTGAATACCGGGGACGGCGTCCTCGGGAACTTATCGTCTTTTTGTGTATCGCCGTACCGTGCTGAAGCTGCCCCTGCTGCTGGCCGCAGGAACGGCTCTGGCGCAGGCGCCGCGCGCTTCTGCGCAGCCGCCGCGCGCCTCCGCCGAGTCCGGCCGATGGTCGTCGGATCGCGCCAACCGTTGGTATGAGGCCCAGGGTTGGCCGGTCGGCGCGAACTTCATCACCTCCACCGCGATCAACCAACTCGAGATGTTCCAGCCGGGCACCTATGATCCGCGGCGCATCGACACCGAATTGGGTTGGGCCCGAATGCATGGCCTGAACACGGTGCGGGTCTTTCTGCACGACCAATTGTGGGCGCAGGACTCCCGAGGCTTCCAGACGCGATTGGCGCAGTTCGTCAACATCGCCTCCCGCCATCGCATCAAACCGCTGTTCGTGTTGTTCGACTCCTGCTGGGATCCGCATCCGCAAGTGGGTCGCCAGCATGCCCCGACGCCCGGGGTGCACAACTCGGGCTGGGTGCAGGGCCCGGGCTCTGACCGCATCGACGACAAGAGCTACACCCGCACGCTGCAGGACTATGTCACCGGTGTGATGACCCAATTCCGCAACGACGACCGGGTTTTGGGCTGGGACGTGTGGAACGAACCCGACAATCCCGCGCCGCAGTACCGTCGCGTCGAGCGCAGCGACAAGCTGGACCGGGTTGCGGATCTGCTTCCTCAGGTCTTCAACTGGGCCCGTGGCGTCGATGCCCGTCAACCGCTGACCAGCGGCGTATGGGACGGCGAGTGGGCAGATGCGTCGAGCCGCACCACAATTCAGAACATCCAGCTCACCAGCTCCGACGTGATCAGCTTCCACTCCTACGCCGGCCCCTCGACGTTCGAGTCCCGCATCGGTGAGCTCACCCCGCACGGGCGTCCCATCCTGTGCACCGAGTACATGGCTCGGCCTCAGGGCAGCACCATCGAGTCAATCTTGCCAATTGCCAAGCGGCACAACGTCGGTGCGATCAACTGGGGGTTGGTGGCAGGCAAGACTCAGACCTATTTCCCGTGGGACTCGTGGGAGCACCCGTATTCAGCGGTCCCGAAAGTGTGGTTCCACGACCTGCTGCGGCCGGACGGAACAGCGTTCCAGAACAGCGAATCGCAAACCATCAGAACCCTGAGTGCGTCAACGGCCGGTTAAGGCATGAGCGTCGCCAAGTCGATCCTGCTGTTCGTGCTGGCGGCGGTGTTCGAGATCGGCGGCGCATGGCTGGTCTGGCAAGGAGTCCGCGAGCACCGCGGCTGGACATGGGCCGGCCTGGGCGTGATCGCCTTGGGCGCTTACGGTTTCGTCGCTACGTTTCAGCCCGATTCACAGTTCGGCCGCGTGCTGGCTGCCTACGGTGGCGTGTTCGTCGCCGGGTCGCTGGCATGGGGCATGGCACTGGACGGATTTCGACCCGACCGGTGGGACCTCATCGGCGCGGCGGTCTGCCTGGCCGGCGTCGGCGTGATCATGTACGCGCCGCGTGGCGGCTGATCAATCCTTGCGTTCGACGACGCCCGTCGCGTGCTGCGCGCGGTCTTCGTAACCGCGGCGGGCAGTGGCGTCGAAGTTGAGGAACACCGTGTCGTTGCCCATCTTCTTGTTGAGCCATCGACGACCACGGTCGGGCAGCAGCGTGGTCACGGCAGCGAATGACTTACCCCAACTGGGCACCGAGACCCGGGATTTCGGCTTGTCGAGCACTTTGACGATCGCTGCCGCGATCTCCGAGGGCTCGACCGGCTTCTGCGCGGAGGACGGCGAGGTACCCGAAATCAGCTCGGTGTTGGTGAAGGTCGGCAGCACCGCGGAGACCTTGACGCCGTGTGGGGCGAACTCGTCGGCCAGCGCGGTGGACACTCCGACTATCGCGAATTTGGTTCCGGCATAGACGACTTGGCCGGGGATCGCGACCATGCCCGCCAGCGACGCGATGTTGATGATGTGTCCGCTGCGCCGCTTGACCATGTCCGGTAGCACCAGCTGGCAGCCGGTGAGCACGCCGTAGAAGTTCACCTCGATCGACGAGCGGATCGCGTGCGCCGATTGGTCCAGAAACGGACCCACCGGCATGACGCCGGCGTTGTTGATCAACACGTCGATGTGCCCGCCACCGTCGGCCCTCGCTTTGTCGAGGAATGCCGCGAAGGACTCTTTGTCGGTCACATCAAGGGGATGGCCGGTGATCTGGCCGAGGCTACTGATACCGGCGACCGCGCTCTCCAGCGCATCGATGTCGCGGTCACCGATGACCACCCGTGCACCCCGTGCCAGCAGTGCCTGTGCGGTGGCGTACCCGATGCCGCGAGCTGCCCCGGTGATCACGATGGTTCTGCCCTTGATGTTGTCCATGCCGACGAACTTTACAGGTGTCAAGTCTGGTGCGGAACACGCTCAGCGAGCCGCTGCTGCCCGATGTAAGAGCAGCGGAGAGCCGACTCGCCGCTGGTCAGTGACCTATGGCACAGCCAGCCCCATACCACTGCACTGCCAAAGGTCATTTAATAAGTCATACGAACGGCCTATTGCGTTGCGAAGCTTCGTTTGGTATCTCTATTGTAGAAAACGATACCAAACGTACGATAAGACGTAGATTAGAGAAACATCAGTTTGCCGAGTCGGAGAGGAGATCGATGAAGACCACTGCGCTAAGCACTGCAGTCCGTGGGTTCTCCCTTCGGCAAGGCTTCAGCTGGCATGACCCCGACGTCGAGGGCACGCTCATTGTTTCGCAGCCGTCGGCGGACCCCGACTTGTGGGCCGAGTATTCCGCAGGCGCGATTCGCAGCTATCGCAAGCGTGGTGTGGAGGCCGCCCTCGATACCGAGGCGCTGCGCGACGGTGCGGACACCATCATGTTTTGCGCCGTCGTCGACGATGCAGGGCAGGTGGTGGCCGGTCTGCGGGCCAAGGCCCTGCGATCAGCCGACGATTCACATGCGGTCGACGAATGGGCCGGCCAACCCGGTCAGCAAGCCGTCCGGCAGATGATCGACGAGCGGGTGCCCTACGGCGTTCTGGAGATGAAGGCGGGTTGGGTCACCGACGCCGCAAATCGAAATCCGTTTCTCACCAGCGCTTTGGCGCGCAGTTGCTTCTACATGATGGTCATGCTCGACTTCCAGTTCGGTATGTGCACGGCCGCGACGGCGATCCTGAACACCTGGTGCTCCTCCGGTCCGGTGATTGCCCCGATTCCGGCGACGCCGTATCCCGACGACCGCTATCGAACCAAAATGCTGTGGTGGAACCGGCGCGACTTCTTCAACCACGCCAAGCCTGAGCAACTCGCCAAAATCGTCGACGAGACAAAGGAATTGCTGCACGAGCAATTCCGTCGGGGCCAGATCGACACCGGATTCTCCAGCCTGATCTCCATCACGCAGGCAAAAACGTTCCGAGCAAATGACTTTCGAGGCGGCCTGGCGGCCGCGTCCTCATGACCACGTCCCCATCCAACCATCGAAGAGGTAGCGCAATGGACAAACACGACGAGCCAGTATGGATCATGTTCATCACTGACACTGAAACCCGCGACAAGCTACTGAGATTCGGTAGCGGATCGCAATGGCAAGTCGACCCATCCACCGCCGCGGCGATGATCCTGGTCGGAGCGGCCGTGAAGATGCCGTCCGCCCTGGACAGTCAGCCTGTGCCTGGCATCGGCGGAATGTCGATGCCACACGCTGCGAGCGCCTGAGCCTCTTTAGATTCCGAGATCCTTGGCGACGATCGTCTTCATGATCTCGGTTGTCCCGCCATAGATCGTCTGGATGCGGGCGTCGACGAACGCACGCGAGACCGGATATTCCCGCATGTACCCGTACCCCCCGTGCAGTTGTAAGCAGCGGTCGGCAGTACGTACCTGAAGTTCGGTGGTCCACCACTTCAACCGGGCGGCCCGCGCCGCAGTCAGTTCGCCAGCCAGATGTTCGGCAATGCAATCGTCGAGATAGGTACGCGCGACGTCGATTTCGGTGGCCAACTCGGCGAGAACAAACTGAGTGTTCTGTAAGCCGGAGATGGGGGAGCCGAATGCCTTGCGCTGTTTAACGTAGTCGAGCGTCTCGGCCAGAACTCCCTCTGCTGCGGCCACCGCACCGACGGCCAGCGAAAGCCGTTCCTGCGGAAGGTTGTTCATCAGCTGGTAGAAACCCCGGTTTTCCTCACCGAGCAGGTTCTCGACGGGAACCCGCATATCGGTAAAGCTGAGTTCACTGGTGTCCTGAGCGTGCAAACCGATCTTCTCCAGGTTTCGGCCGCGGCTGAATCCAGGCGTATCGGGCTCGACGACCAACAGTGACAAGCCTTTGTGCCGGTCGGGTGCGGTGCGCACGGCGACGACGAACAAGTCCCCGGTCTGGCCGTTGGAGATGAACGTCTTCGCCCCGTTGACGACGTAGTGGTCGCCGTCGCGCACTGCCGTGGTGCGCACCCCGGCCAGGTCGCTGCCGGCGCCGGGTTCGGTCATCGCGATGCCGATCACCGTCTCCCCGGTGACGACGCCGGGCAACCAGCGTTGTCGCTGCTCGGCATTCGTCAGATCGGTGAGGTAGGGCAGCACGATGTCGTTCTGCAGCGACAAGGCGATCGCTTCGGCAGCCGCACCGGCCCGTTGAAGTTCCTCCACCACAATCGCGTTGTAGCGGAAGTCGTCGACACCCGCGCCGCCGAATTCCTCCGGAACCGAAAAAGCCAGCAGCCCGAGCTTGCCGGCTTCGGTGAACAACGACCGATCCAGGCAGCCGGCCTGCTCCCATTGCTCGTGGGCCGGGACGACGGTCTGCTGCACGAAATCGCTGACCATGTCCCGGAACTGACGATGCTCGGAGGTGTACTCCAGGCGTGCGTTCATCGCGATACTCCTGTCAGCGGAAGGCGTCGATGCCGGTGAATGCCTGGCCCAGGATCAGTTGATGCATCTCCGGGGTGCCCTCGTAGGTGAGCACTGACTCCAGGTTGACCATGTGCCTGATCACCGGGTATTCCAGCGATATCCCGTTGCCGCCCAAGATGGTTCGTGCGGTGCGGCAGATGTCGATCGCTTCACGGGTGTTGTTGAGCTTGCCGAAGCTGACCTGCTCGGGGCGTAGGCCGGCGCCGTCCTTGAGCCGTCCGAGCTGCAACGCGAGCAGCAGACCTTTGTGCAGTTCGACCGCCATGTCGACGAGTTTGGCTTGGGTCAGCTGGAATCCGGCGATCGGCTTGCCGAACTGGGTGCGCTGGGTGGCGTAGTCCAGCGCCGCCTGCCACGCGGAGCGCGCCGCGCCCATCGAACCCCAGATGATCCCGTAACGCGCTTCCGACAGGCAGGACAACGGCCCTTTGAGTCCCTTGACCTCGGGCAGCATCGCGTCGTCCGGCAGGCGGACGTCGTCGAGCACCAACTCGCTGGTGATCGATGCCCGCAGCGAGAGCTTGTGGTGGATGGTGTTGGCAGTGAAGCCCGGCGTGTTGGTGGGGACGATGAAACCGCGCACACCGTCGTCGGTGACCGCCCAGACAACGGCGACGTCGGCGACCGATCCGTTGGTGATCCACATCTTGCGGCCGTTGAGGATCCAGTCCGACCCGTCGCGCTTTGCCTGAGTGGTCATCGCCGCCGGGTCGGATCCGGCGTCCGGTTCGGTCAACCCGAAGCAGCCGAGCAGTTCGCCTGCGGCCATGCCCGGCAGCCAGTGTTGCTTCTGCTCCTCGGAGCCGAACCGCCAGATCGCGAACATCGCCAGCGAGCCTTGCACCGACACCATGGAGCGGATGCCGGAATCGGCGGCCTCCAACTCGGTACACGCCAGCCCGTAATGCACGGCCGACGAGCCGCCGCATCCGTAGCCCTCCAGATGCATGCCGAGCAATCCGAGCTGTCCGAAGTGCTTGGCCAGGTCGCGAACCGGAAGATCGCCGATCTCGAACCACTCCGCGACGTGCGGCAGGATGTGCTCGGCGCAGAATTGGCGGACCGTGTCACGCACGGCGATCTCGTCGTCGGACAGCGAACCGTCCAGGCCCAGCGGATCCTGCGGGTTGAAGTCGGGAAGTTTGCCAGTGCTCATCTCCTCATCCTGCCACCGCGGGGAGCCGCGTAATTGCCGGAATGATGTGTAGCGCGCCGCGCTTCTGGTTCTGGTCGCATGACATCCAGCCCGACCAGGTCGCGGACCTGAATATGCCCGGGATGCGGCTGTTGCGACTGGCCGGCTATCGGCGTGGCCCCGAAGCGACGCGTCGATTTGCCGCTCGGTATCACGACGATGACGGGGCGCTCGCGCCGTCGCACACCTGGCTGATCGATGTCGACGCCGACGACGTGTCGGTGCGGCTCGAGCACCTGCACACCTACCCCCTGGACCCCGACGCCGTCGGGCACGCTCTGAGGGTGCGGTTTGCCGCAGGTGGCGGTATAGGCCCGCGGACGCGGTAGCGTCGCTGGTTGTGACGCCCCGCGATCATGGTGACCCCGGCGACGCGCCCTCGACGCCGCCACCGCTGCAGCCTCCGGCGCACTCGGTTCGTCCTTCTGCCGCCGAACACGCGCGCACGATTGCCGCGTCGACGAATGCGGCGACCTTGGCGACCTTGACCGCCGACGGCGACCCGTGGGCGTCGTTCGTGGCCTACGGGCTGCAGGACGGGCGGCCGGTGCTGTGTGTGTCGAATCTGGCCGAGCATGGTCGCAACCTCGCCGGCGACCCGCGGGCCAGTTTGTCGATCGTGGCTGGCAGCAGTGACACCGACCCGTTGTCCAGTAGCCGAATCACTTTGTCCGGCATCGTGTCTCAGCCTTCGTCGATCGAGCGGGACGCGGTCCGTGCCGCCTATGTGAGCGCTGTCCCGGCCGGTCGGTTTTTCGTCGATTACAGCGATTTCACCTTCTGGGTGTTAGACGTCCAGCGGGTGCGTTGGGTCGGTGGCTACGGCCGGATGGATTCGGCGGCCGGCCAGGAATACTACGATGCCGCGCCGGATCCGGTGACCCCGGGTACGGCAGGCGCGATCGCGCATCTCAACGCCGACCATGCCGATGCTTTGGCCGCGATGGCCCGGGCATTCGGTGGCTATCCCGACGCCGACACCGCGACGTGCACCGCAATCGACCGCTACGGCTTGGATATCCGGGTGCAGACGCCGCGCGGAATCGCCTACACGCGAATCGGTTTCCCGGATCGACTGGATTCGCCCGGACAATTGCGCTCAGTGACAGCCGAATTGGCTCAGGCTGCGGTCGGCGGCAACACCTAGTCGCAGTTCACGCATACCCCGGTCAGGGACAGTTGCATGCCGCAACCGCAGAAGCTTCCCTCCCGGCGGACATCGCCGGAACGCTTCCCGCCGAGGCGCACCCGATTCTTCGGATGTTCCACGTACCACGTGCCCTTCCGCGAACTGGGCCCGCGCCCGGCGCCGCTGTCCGTGACGCCGGCGATTTCCTGTTCGGTGGTGAAACCCGTTGTATAGCCGTGGTAGATGTGCAGATCGGGCAGACCGTCACGCCGCTTGGCCAGGACGTACGGCTTGTCTGGACTGACGACCGCACGAAATTCCGCGATACCGATCGCGGAGGTGACGTCGCGGATGAATTGATGATTTTCCGTCGGGATGCGTGCCTTCGCCATCGCCGCGAGTAGTGACTCCGGCGGGTGTTCTGCTGTGGTCACGTTATTCAATGATAAACGGGTGGGCCGATGACGTCGGTGCTCCGCGCCGTCTCACAGTGACTATTCAGCAGCCTGTAGTCGGTTGTGCGACAGCGATTAACGCCCCGAACATCTGCCGGGCTGACCGCGCTGTGCACTTTGTGACCCCCCGAATCTCACAACCTGAACATCTCCCGGCGCGTCGCGGCGTCTTCGACGAAGCGCTCGCGTCGCGGATGGTTGTATTGCCGGCGTCGTGCGACGTCACGAGTCGGCGTCGGTGCGGGTTCGACGTAGGCGATGTCATCGGTAATCGGTTGGGATACAGCAACATCAGTGGGGTAGGGCGCATGCTCAACGATGGTCATCTCGTCACCTCTCACTGAATTCGGCGATGTGGTCGGTGATGAACTCCTGGACCGTCGTCGGCTTCTTTCCGCCGATGCGTTCGACGAGGTCGTTGTTGCCCGCGAAGATCCCGTTCTGATAGTCGACGGCGACGTTGCTCAAATGCTGAGCCAGGAAGTCGGGGAAGCCCTGAGCCTTGATGCTCTCGATCCAGGTCGGAATGTCTGCGGGTTCGTAGCGCACTGGGCGGCCAAGAGCGTCGGAGATGGCCTCGGCGATCTGGTAGTGGTTCATCTCGACGGCACCGAACAACGGATAGACCTGGCCGGCATGTTCCTCCGGGTGCTCCAGGATCGCGGCGATGACGCGGCCTTGGTCTTCGGCTGTGATCGGAGCGTGCCGACCGTTGCCGAAGGGAAGCCGCAACACACCCTCGTCGCGAATACCCTGAGCGCCGAAAATCGTGAACCATTCGGCGAAATACGTTGGCCGCAAGTGGGTTGCGGCGATCGGCGACCAATCAAGAATTCGCTCGCCCAGCCAGTGGATTCGTGCAGCGTCGCTGGCGGCCCCGCGGCGCGCCGAGATTTGCGACATGTTGACGATCGCGGTGATCCCCGCTTCCTCGGCGGCCTGGGCGAACGTCGCCGTCGCCTCGAGCAGGCCGGGGCTGATCGGGTAAACGAAGTAGGCCGCGCGGGCGCCCTCGGCGGCTTCGCGCACCACGTCGATGTCGTTGAGGTCTCCGACAATGACCTCCGCGCCGCGGTCGCGCAGCTGAGCGGCGCGGTCGTCAAAGCGATGGACTAGCGCGCGCACGCGATGTCCCCGCTCGAGCAGGAGTTGTGCGGCGTAGCCGCCTGTTCGGCCGGCTGCGCCGGTGACGAGCAGCGCAGACCGGTCGGTGGGCTTTATCGATGTGACGTCAGTGCTCATCAGTCGTCCTTCTCTTTGCCGTCATTCGACGAGGGCTTCGCGATGACATTCACTGTCACACCTAGCTCTATTCAAGTCAAGCCACATCTGGCATCCGGTCTTGGCTTTTCGACTCACACCGACAGGGGAATAAATGCCTGATCAACAGGCAACAACGTCGACGCTGGATTCGACTAGCCGGTGATCGGTTCGTATCGGGCAGTCGCGCCCGCCAGAGACTGTTACCCCGTCGGATGCTTAAAAGCTCAGCGTGACAACCACGATCGCGGGCGAGATCTCGTTAGTTGGCTTGACAATGATCAAGCCAGAAGCGATGGTTATCGAAGTCGATGCGGCCGTGTCGCCGCCAACACCCGAGGAGGGCCTCGATGAGCGGACCAGTCGCACCGATCCTGGTGACCGGTGCCACCGGACGTCACGGGTCCACCGGTGCCCACGTCGCGCGCAGGCTGCGCGAAGAGGGTAAGCAGGTCCGAATTCTGGCTCGCACACTGAGCGAGCGCACCGACGCACTGGCCGCTCTCGGCGCCGAGGTGGTCGTCGGAGACCTGCATGATCGCCGCAGTCTGGTCACCGCGCTTACTGACGTCGAGTTGGCGTACTTCACCTACCCGGTCGACGCGGGAGTCGTCCAGGCCGCCGCCAATTACACTGCCGCAGTTCGCGAGACGGAACGCCCCGTGCGGACGGTGGTGATGTCGATGGCGCCGGCGCACCCACAGCATCCCAGCGAGCTCGGCCGCGCCCAGTGGCTGGCTGAAGAGGTGATGTCCTGGGGCGGACTCGATGTGCTGATCCTGCGAGTCGCCGCGACCTTCCACGAGAACCTCGTCGCGCTGCACGGTGATTCGATCAAGCGAGACAATAAGCTGCGCAACAGTTTCAGTGACAAGCCGGTCGGTTGGATCAGCGGCAGAGACGCGGGTGAAATCGCCGTTTCCGCCCTGCTGCATCCCGAGCTGTTCGATGGACCGGTCTGCTACCCATCGGGATCGGAATTACTCAATCATCATGAGATCGCCGAGATCCTGAGCCAGGAGCTCGAACGACCGATCAGCTTCGAGCCGATCTCGCCGGAACGTTGGCGCGAGGAGCTCGTCCGAGTTGCCGATCATCACCCTGGCGGCGTTGTTAATCGCGCGATGGCTGGACATATCGCCAATGTCGGGGCCGCGGTGGCGGCTCGAGGGGCGCCGCCGGTCGAGTTCACCGCATTGACTCGGCTGATCGACCGAACGCCGTTGTCGCTGCGAGAGTTCGTCCGCGCCAACCGCGCCGAATTGGAGGTAACACGATGACAGACACCGCCGTAGTGCACTCGGAGAACGGTCAGAACGGCCTGCGACGCACACGAACCTTCAGCTGGGACGACCCGATGACCGGGGCCCAAGCAGCCATGGAAATGACCGGTCTGGAATACCTGCTTGCCATGCAGGCCGGGACCCTGCCAGCGCCACCACTGCTGCATACCTTGGACATGCGACTGGAGTCAGTTGAGTCCGGCGTCGTGGTGTTCGGTATGACACCGTCGGAATTCCACTACAACCCAATCGGATCCGTGCATGGCGGGGTGTACAGCACGCTGCTGGACTCTGCCGCGGGCTGCGCCGTGCATTCTCTGCTGCCCGCCGGCACGGGCTACACCAGCCAGAACCTTTCGGTGCGCTTTCTCGGTGCGATACGCGTGGAGACCGGACCGGTGCGATGCACGGGCACAGTCCGACACATGGGCCGGCGGACCGCCCTGGCTGAAGCGACTTTGGAGACGACGGCCGGGAAGCTGTTGGCCACGGCGACGAGCAACTGCCTGATCCTTGCCGGGCGCTGAGCGTCACCCAAACTCTAGTCAGCTTGGGTCATGTCCAGCATCGCCAAAAGGCGACATTAGCAGCATATTTCAGACGTTTGCAGTGTGTCGCAGTGATGTTCTGCTGGAGTCGATCGCTCGCGCCGGATGAACCTCGACGACGCTATTTGTCCTGTTCACAGCAGATATCAGCGGGCGAATCGAATCAGCAATCTGGCTATGTAAAAGTATGGTCAGCGGGTAAGGTGATGACATGACTGCAGCTACCGACGCGATGACCCTGACTGGTCGTCTGGCCGAAGGAGACAGGACCGGCTACCGGGAAGTCTGCCCCATCGAACGCGCCCTGGACACCATCGGAACGCGGTCGGCGCTGGTGCTGCTCCGCGAAGCGTTCTGGGGCACGAAGCGTTTCGAGGACTTTGCCCAACGCGCCGGATTCACCGAGCAGATCGCGGCAACGCGCCTCAAGCAACTGGTGGACGCCGGAGTGCTCGCCAAGCAGCCGTACAAGTCGCCGGGGCAGCGCACTCGCTACGAGTACGTACTCACCGGGCGCGGTCGACAGCTGTTTCCGGTGTTGGTCAGCCTGGTCGAGTTCGGCATGCTGCTGCAGGGCGACGCGCGGCGGCTCGACCTGGTGCACGGTGACGGCTGCGGCGCGCCTCTGGTGACTCACGTCCAGTGCACCGAGGGTCACAGCGTGCAGGTCACCCAGGCGGAGGCGCGCATCCGCCCCAAACAAAAGCGTTGACCCGGCCGCGAAATGCGACGGAGCGCGGCTCCAGCTGGTTTGAATGCTCTTATGGTCGGTGCATGGGTGGGCTTCGGGGTTGGTCTGCTTCTTGTCATAAGCACGTTGATGAGCGTGGCGGGCACGCTGGTTGTCCCGCGGGCGGTCAACTCTCCACTGTCGCTGACGGTCGAGTGGTTCCTGGACATCACGTTCTTGGTCATCACCCGGCCAGTGCGCACTTTTGAGCGCCGAGACCGGATTCTCGCCTGGCAGGCGCCGATGTCGTTGCTGGTACGGCTGGCCGCCTGGCTCGGAATGCTGATCCTCGGTTTCGCGCTGCTGTTGCTGCCGAGCATGAAAGGCCATCTGGGACAGGCATTTTCCGAAGCCGGATCGTCGGTGTTCACCCTCGGGTACGCGGTCCCCGCAAGCGGAGACAGCACGACGCTGGAGTATTTGGCCGCGTTCACCGGGCTGGTCGTGATCGGGCTGCAGGTCGGCTACCTACCGACCTTGTACTCCGCGTTCAACAAACGCGAAACCGAAGTCACCCTGCTCACATCCCGTGCCGGCGTCCCGTCGTGGGGCCCGGAGATCCTGGCCCGCAGCCGATGGGGCATCGAGGACGGCAACATCTCGCGGGTTCTGGAATCGCTGTTCTTCTCGTGGGAGCGCTGGGCCGCGGAGGTGGCCGAATCCCACACCACCTATTTCACGTTGACCCGGTTTCGGTCGCCGCGTCCCCTGTCGCACTGGTTGACGTCGCTGATCGCGGTGATGGACGCGGCCGCACTGCATCTTGCGCTGGTGCCGTCGAAGGAGCCCAAACTGGCGCCCCGACTAGCACTTCGGATGGGCTTTGTGGCGTTGGGGCAGATCGCTCGGACCATGCGTGAGCCGGTTCCCGATGAGCCCGACCCGAACGTGCCAATATCGTTGACATACGAAGACTTTCAGCAGGCCACCGCAATGCTGCGCGAGGTCGATTACCCCATTGAACGCTCGGATGAAGAAGCGTGGCCGCACTTTCGGGGGTGGCGGGCCAACTACGACGCGATCGCGCTGTTGCTGGCCAAACAACTCGATGCGCCACCGGCGTTGTGGACGGGCACGCGACGCTGGCCGTCAACTCCGATCGCGCCTCGCCGTCCGGCAGTGATGACGACCCCTGACGGCCGCTGGCGACGGGCGTAGGGTACCGCGGCATGAAGCGTCCGCGGCGAGGTCTGGCCTGGTTGGGCATCGACGTTGGTTGTGTGCTGGTGTTCTGCGCCGTCGGTAGGCGCAGCCACGACGAGGGCCTCAACGTGGCGGGCATCGCCGCGACGGCATGGCCCTTCCTGAGCGGGACCGTCTTGGGCTGGGTCGTGTCGCGCGCCTGGCGGCGACCGACGGCGGTGTACCCAACCGGAGTGGTGGTCTGGCTGTGCACGGTCGCGGCCGGCATGCTGCTGCGCAAGACCACCTCGGCCGGCGTCGCCGCGAGTTTCGTCGTGGTCGCGTCGACGGTGACCGCGCTGCTGCTGCTGGGTTGGCGAGGGTTCATCCTGCTCACGCGGCGCGCCAAGCTCTCGAAAAGGCCGGCGTGACCATGGCGCGAATAGACAACGACACCTGGGGTCCGGACGCCAGCGTCGGAACCACCGCCACCCTGGTGGCGACCGTGCGGGCGCTGGCAAACAGGGCGGGGTTGATCAACGACCCGTTCGCCCAGCCGTTGGTCACCGCCGTCGGGAGGGACTTTTTCACCAAGGTGGCCAGCGGCGAGCTGGCTCTCAGCGATCTCGGTGACAACAACGGATTAGCTTTGCTGACAGATCTTTTGGCGGTCCGCACCCGATTCTTCGACAACTTCCTCACCGACGCCTGCCGGGCCGGGATTCGCCAAGCGGTGATACTCGCGTCGGGGCTGGACGCTCGGCCGTATCGGCTGTGGTGGCCGGCCGGCACCACCGTGTACGAAATCGACCAGCCCGAGGTGATCGACTTCAAAACTCAGACGCTGCGAGGCCTCGACGCGGTTCCGGCCGCCAACCGGCGCGCGGTGGGAATCGACCTTCGGCAGGACTGGCCGGAGGCGCTGCGGAGGATCGGCTTCGACGCCACCGAACCCACCGTGTGGATCGCTGAAGGACTGTTCATCGGGTTTCTGCGGCCTGCATCCCAGGAGCGGTTGCTTGACAACGTCACCGCTTTGAGTGCGCCCGGAAGCTGGGCCGCGGCCGACTATTTTCCTGAGCGGCGGCAGCCACTGGTGAGTCAGGAGCACGCTCTCGCGGATCGCTGGCAAGAGTTCGGATACAAAGGCGACATGGCCGAATTCACCTACGCAGATGAATACGGCGACGTCGCCGAATCCCTGGCCGCGCTGGGCTGGCGAACCGCCGTGACGGGGCTCGAGAAGTTGTTCACCGCTACCGGGCTACCCGGTTTGCGTCGTCAGGATCTAAAAGGCGTGCCGGTGGCAGGGCGCTATGTCAGCGCAGTTCTGACGTAGCCGGGCCGGAATGCGGCCGCCGCAGAGACGTTAGACATGTAGGTAATGACCCGAGCCAGCCAACCCACCCCGCCGCAAGAACTTCGCTTTGCGGCGGTCAGTCGCGACGATCCCAGGGCTCGGCCATTGCTCGACGAGCTGGCGGTCGAGTACGCCCAGCGCTACGAAAGCACGCCGCCGGCGATCATGTCGTGGTTGACGGCGGTTCCTGCCGCGGAGTTCGCAGCCCCGGACGGCGGCTTCGTCATCGGCGAGGTCGACGGGGTGGCAGTCACCGGTGGCGCGTTCCAGCGATTCGACGCCGAGACCGCCGAGCTCAAGCGGATCTGGACCGACCGGGAGCACCGTCGCCGCGGATTGGCGACAGCGTTGGTGATCGAGCTCGAGCGCATCATCGCCGAAAGGGGCTACCGGCGGGTCTACCTGACGACCGGGAACCGGCAGCCAGAAGCCGAAGCCCTCTACGAATCAATCGGCTACACAAGACTTTCCGAGCCGCTACCAGCGCGCGGACCGGTGTTTCCGATCGCCTTCGTCAAGGATCTGTCATGACCGACCGGTTGCACCTCGGGGTCGCACTCGATGGCTACGGCTGGCATCGGCAGGCCTGGCGAACCACCCTGGCTGCCGATCCCGCGACCGACTCAGTGCTCAGCGGCCGGTACTGGGCCGACCTGGCCGCCACCGCGGAGCACGGTCTGCTGGACTTCCTCACCATCGACGACACCCTGACGTCCCAGCCGGGACGTCGCGAACCGATCAGTCCGCGACGACTGGCCGGCCGCGGCGACGCCGTCCTGACCGCCGCTCGCATCGCCCCCGTGACCCGGCACATCGGGCTGATTCCGGTGGCCACCGTCACCCACACCGAGCCGTTCCACATCTCCAAGGCGATCGCCAGCCTGGACCACGTGTCGCACGGCCGGGCGGGCTGGCAGCCTCGGGTGAGTTCGACGGCACACGAGGCCGCGCTGTTCGGCCGTCGCGAGGCTGCGCAGGACGGTGACGACCTGTTCGACGAAGCGACCGACGCCGTCGAGGTGGTGCGCCGGTTGTGGGACAGCTGGGAAGACGACGCGATCATTCGCGACGCGGCCACCGGTCGCTACATCGACCGCGGCAAGCTGCACTACGTCGATTTCCACGGGAAGCATTTCTCGGTGAAAGGCCCCTCGATCACCCCACGACCACCGCAGGGCCAGCCGGTTGTGGCGACGCTCGTACACGCCCCCAGAATCTACGAATTTGCAGCTACCAGTGCCGATCTCGTCTTCATCACGCCGACGGGCAATGCGACGCTCGACAGCATCCTCGATGAGGTCAAGGCGGCCGGCGGTCAGCATCTGAAGATTTACGCCGACGTGGTGGTGACATTCGGCGGCGACACCGAATTCGGCTCGGATGCACTGATCTTCGACGGTAGCCCGGCCGACTTGGTCGAACTGCTGTTGGAGTGGCAGCGGCGCGGCATCGACGGTGCGCGGCTGCGGCCTGCCGTCAACGCCACCGATCTGCCGGTGATCGTCGACGAGGTGGTGCCACTGCTACAGCGGGCCGGGGTGTTTCGCAGCGGGTATACCAATGGCGAGACATTGCGTGAGCGACTCGGTCTGCCGATCGCGCCCAATCGATACTCGGAGGTGAAATGAGTACGGTCCCGCTGTCGATTCTGGATTTGTCGCCGATCAGCGAAGGCAGCGACGCCGCCACAGCGTTGCGCAACACGATCGATCTGGCTCAGCACGCCGAGCGGTGGGGGTATCGCCGGTTCTGGATTGCGGAGCATCACTTCGTCGGCGTCGCCAGCTCCGCGCCCGCGGTCTTGATCGGGCAGATCGCAGCTGCTACCAACACGATTCAGGTCGGGGCGGCCGCCGTTCAACTGGGCCACACCACAGCCGCGGCGGTGGTCGAGAGCTTCGGGATGCTCGAGGTGTTCTACCCCGGTCGCATCGACCTGGGCCTGGGCCGCGGGCAGCGCCGCGACACCGGGTTCAAGCCAAAGCACCCGTCGTCCAAGGATCGTCCGCCGCGCCGGTGGCGAGAAGTCGACGGTGTGGTGATCCCGCTGCCTTTCGACCTGCGCGGGCTGCTCGACACCGAGCGCGTCATGGCGACTATGGGAGTCCTGCAGCAACCGGAGGCAGTGGCGCCGGACTTCGCCGACCAACTCGGCGACATCCTCGCGATGCTCGACGGCGCTTACGAGGTGGGCGGTTTCGATGTGCACGCCGTGCCGGGGGAGCGTTCCGGGTTGACGCCGTGGATCTTCGGCAGCACCCGTGGTCAGAGTGCGCGGCTGGCCGGTGCGCACGGTCTGCCGTTCGTGGCGAGCTATCACATCACTCCGGCGACTGCACTGGAAGCCATTGAGGCATACCACGATACGTTTGTGCCATCGGCGAATCTGAAGGAGCCCTACGTCGTGGTGTCCGCTGACGTCGTCGTCGCCGAAGACAGCGCCACCGCACGGCAACTGGCCTCCGGTTACGGGCGTTGGGTGTTTTCCATCCGCACCGGGGTGGGCGCGGTGCCCTATCCGCGTCCAGGTGACGGGCCGCCGATCTCGGAGGGCGAGCTGCCCGTTGTCAAGGACCGGCTGGAGACACAATTTGTCGGTGATCCGGACGAGGTTGCTGAGCGGTTGGCTGCGCTGCAACGGCTCACCGGCGCGGACGAGCTTGTCGTCACGTCGGTGACCCACGACCACCAGGACCGGCTGCGTTCGCACGAACTGCTCGCCAAGCGCTGGGGGACAGGCGCGTGAGCGTCCGAGAAGGCAAGCACCGCAAACCGATTCACCTGGCTGCGCATTTTCCCGGCGTGAACAACACCACCGTGTGGACCGATCCGGCGTCGGGCAGCCAGATCGAATTCGACTCGTTCGTGCACATGGCCCGCACAGCCGAACGCGGACTGTTCGACTTCTTCTTCCTGGCCGAGGGACTGCGACTGCGCGAGCACCGCGGGCAGATCTACGACCTCGACGTGGTGGGCCGGCCGGACACATTCACCGTGTTGGCCGCGCTGGCCGCCGTCACCGATCGACTTGGCCTGACCGGAACTATCAACACCACCTTCAACGAGCCCTTCGAAGTGGCACGGCAATTCGCCACCCTGGACCACCTGTCCGACGGCCGCGCCGGCTGGAACATCGTCACCTCGTCGGATGCCTTCACCGGTGAGAACTTTCGACGCGGTGGCTTCCTCGGCCACGGCGACCGTTATCAGCGGGCCGAAGAGTTCCTCAGCGTGACAAGGGAATTCTGGGACAGCTGGGCATCCGACGCCGTCCTGGCCGACGTCGAAGCCGGAACGTACGTTGATCCCAGCCGGGTCGGGACCGTCGACCATCACGGTCCGCACTTCAATGTGCACGGAGTGGCGACGCTGGCCGCCGGTCCGCAGGGGCATCCGATCTTGTTGCAGGCAGGCGATTCCGACGAAGGCCGTAACTTCGGCGCGCACTACGCCGACGCCTTGTTCACCTTGCACTCGACGCTGGAAGCCGGGCAGCGCTACTACACCGACGTGAAAGGCCGGGCAGCGTCATACGGCCGAAATCCCGATCAGCTCAAAGTGTTTCCGGCAGCCACTTTCGTGCTCGGCGACAACGCCAAGGAGGCTGAGGATAAGGCGCGGTACATCCAGCATCAGCAGGTCAGCGGTCCGACAGCGATCGCGATGCTCGAACGGATTTGGGGCCGCGACCTCTCGGAGTACGACCCCGACGGTCCGCTGCCCGAGGAGGATCCGACCGGAGACATCAGCCTCACCCAGGGCCGCGTCCGCCATGGCGACCCCATGGAGGTGGCCCGCAGCTACCGCGAACGTGCGCAGACCGAGAATCTGTCGATTCGCGAACTGATCATCGCCGTCACCAGCCGGCAGCAGTTTGTCGGCACCGCTGAGCAGATCGCCGCAGAGATCGATGAGTACATACAGGCCGACGCGTGCGACGGTTTCATTCTGGTGCCGCACCTCACGCCGCACGGGCTGGACGACTTCGTCGACCATGTGGTGCCGCTACTGCAGGAGCGAGCCGGGTTCCGCACCGAGTACAGCGGTCACACGCTGCGGGACCACTTGGGGCTCTAGCGGGCCAGCGCGCTCGCCCGATTGGCGGCGTCGCGGACCGGACCGCGCCACAGCTCGCCGTGGCCGGGCGCGAGAATCTCGGTGTCCAGCAGCGCCAGTGCGGCCAGGCTGCGGATGCAGCCGTCCTGATCGTGGCTGAACAACGCGGGCAGCAGTTGCGGCCCGCTGCGTGTCAGCAGTGGATGACCGGTCACCAGCGCGTCGCCACTGGCCAGCACGCCGTCGACCAGATACGAGCAGTGGCCGCCGGTGTGACCGGGAGTGGGGATGGGCATCGGGTGGCCCGGCAACTGCGCGGCCACGTCGGCGGTCAAGGGTTGTGTGGTCGGGATGCCCTCGCGGATTAGCCCGCCGTCGCGCACCAGGTGCGCCGTCCACAATGCCCACCGCGGCCGCCAGATATGCATCGCGACATCCAGCGGTGAGGCCTGCTCCAGATACTCGCGCTTAGCGTGGCCAACCTCGTCGGCATGGCAGTACACCCGGGTGCCAAGGGTTTTGGCGAACCAGATCGCCGAACCGAGGTGGTCGATGTGGGCGTGGGTCAGCAGGATCGCCCGCACATCTTCTGCCTGATATCCGAGCTGTCGCAGCGAGGCCAGCACGTCGTCGCGATCACCCGGGTATCCGGCGTCGATCAGCATCACGCCAGAGTCGTCTGTGACGATCAGCCAGTTCACTGCGCCGCCCTGGACGAGGTGCACGCTCTCGGTGACGGCTTTCAACACCGGTGCCATGCCCGAGAGTCTAGGCAGCAGCTCATGCGCGGATGCCGGCCCGGGGGATCGCAAGCTCGGCGAAGCCGGGCGCTGCGGGTCGCCCGCCATAAAGGGAGTAGAAACAACAACGTGGCTGAACTCAAACTTGGATACAAGGCGTCGGCGGAACAATTCGCGCCGCGCGAACTCGTCGAGCTGGCGGTTGCCGCCGAAGAACACGGCATGGACAGCGCTACGGTCAGCGACCACTTCCAGCCGTGGCGGCACGAGGGCGGGCACGCGCCGTTCTCGTTGGCCTGGATGACGGCGGTGGGTGAACGCACCAAGCGGCTCCAGCTGGGGACGTCGGTGCTCACCCCGACTTTCCGGTACAACCCTGCCGTCATCGCGCAGGCGTTCGCGACGATGGGATGCCTCTACCCGGATCGGATCTTCCTTGGCGTCGGCACCGGGGAGTCGCTGAACGAGATCGCTACCGGCTACGAAGGCGAATGGCCGGACTTCAAGGAGCGCTATGCGCGGCTGCGCGAATCGGTGCGGCTGATGCGCGAGCTGTGGTTGGGCGACCGCGTCGACTTCGAGGGCGAGTACTACCACACCAAGGGCGCCTCCATTTATGACGTTCCCGAGGGCGGCATCCCGATCTACATCGCCGCGGGCGGTCCGCAGGTGGCCAAGTACGCGGGTCGCGCGGGCGACGGCTTCATCTGCACCTCCGGTAAGGGTGAGGAGCTGTACAAGGACAAGCTCATCCCCGCCATGAGGGAAGGCGCCGAGGCGGCCGGCAAGAATCCCGACGATATCGACCGGATGATCGAGATCAAGATCTCTTACGACACCGATCCTGAACTCGCACTGGAGAACACGCGTTTCTGGGCGCCGCTGTCGTTGACGGCCGAGCAGAAGACCAGCATTCACGACCCGCTCGAGATGGAGAAGGCAGCCGATGAGCTGCCGATCGAACAGGTCGCCAAGCGCTGGATCGTGGCCTCCGACCCCGACGAGGCGGTCGCCAAGGTCAAGGACTACGTCGGCTGGGGCCTCAACCATTTGGTGTTTCACGCGCCGGGTCACGACCAGCGCCGGTTCCTTGACCTGTTCCAGAAGGATCTCGAGCCCCGGTTGCGACGGCTGGGCTGACCCGCAGCGTGCCCGCATCCAGTCCCGGCATCTACATCGCGGCGCCGGAAGGCGACAGCGGCAAGTCGACCATCGCACTGGGAATCGTGCATCGGCTCGCGTCGACGGTGGCCCGGGTCGGCGTGTTCCGCCCGATCAGCCGTTCCGGCCTCGGCGATCGCAAGCGCGGCGAAGCCGGGTGCAGCGGGTCGCCGAATCCAGATGAGGAACGCGACTACGTCCTGGATCTGCTGCTGGCCCACGCCACCGCGGGCCTGCCCTACGAGCGCTGCATCGGCGTCAGCTACCAGCAGCTGCACGCCGATCGGGATGCCGCGATCGATGACATCGTCGAGCGCTATCACGCTGTCGCGGCGCAATGCGACGCCGTCGTCATCGTCGGCAGCGACTACACGGACGTGGCCAGCCCCGCCGAACTCGGCGTGAACGCGCGCATTGCGGTCAACCTCGGTGCGCCGGTGGTGTTGGCGGTACGCGCCAAGGATCGGACCGCCGAGCAAGTCGCCCATGCCGTCGACGTCTGCCTCGCCGAACTGAACGCTCAGCACGCACACACCGCGGCAGTGATCGCCAACCGTTGTGAGCCAACACAATTGACCGCTATCGCCGACGCACTGCGAAGCTTCCCCCCGAAGGCCTATGCGGTACCCGACGAGCCGTTGCTGGTGGCGCCGACGGTCGCCGACTTGGAAGCCGCAGTCAACGGGACGCTACTCAGCGGTGACACCGCGCTGCTGAGCCGCGAGGCGATGGGCGTGGTGGTCGCCGGTATGACGGCCGATCATGTGTTGGAGCGACTCGGCGAAGGTGTGGCGGTGGTGACGCCCGGTGATCGCTCGGATGTGGTGCTTGCTGTTGCCAGTGCCCATGCCGCCGAGGGGTTTCCGTCGTTGTCGTGCATCATCCTCAACGGCGGGTTCGAGTTGCATCGGTCGGTGGCGGCGTTGGTGGCCGGCCTGCGACTCCGACTGCCGATCATCGCCACCACGTTGGGCACTTTCGAGACAGCCAGTGCGGTGGGTTCGGCCCGCGGTCGGGTCACCGCGACCTCGCAGCGCAAGGTCGACACCGCGCTGCAGCTGATCGAGAGCCATGTCGACCTCGCGGACCTGTTGGCGCAGTTGGCGATCCCGATTCCCAAGGTGACCACACCGCAGATGTTCACCTTCCAGCTACGTGAACGGGCGCGGGCGGATCGCAAGCGCATCGTGTTGCCGGAGGGCGACGACGATCGGATCCTGAAATCTGCGGGCCGAGTGCTGCAGCGAGGTATTGCCGAACTGGCGATTCTCGGTGAAGAAAGCCAGATCCGTGCCCGCGCAGCCGAACTCGGCGTCAACGTGGACGACGCCACGATATTCGACCCGCGCACCAGCGACCTGTGTGACCAGTTCGCCGAGCAGTATGCGCAACTGCGCGCGAAGAAGGGCATCACCGTCGAGCAGGCCCGCGAGATCATCCACGATGTGTCCTTTTTCGGGACCATGCTGGTACACAACGGCATGGTCGACGGGATGGTGTCCGGTGCGGCGCACACCACCGCGCACACCGTCCGGCCGGCGTTCGAGATCATCCGCACCGCCCCGGGCATATCGACGGTGTCGAGCGTCTTCTTGATGTGCCTGCCGGACAAGGTGCTGGCATTTGGCGACTGCGCGATCGTTCCCGATCCGACGGTCGAGCAGCTCGCCGATATCGCGATCAGCGCCGCGCAGACTGCCGCGCAGTTCGGCATCGAGCCGCGGGTGGCGATGTTGTCCTACTCGACCGGTGAATCCGGCACCGGCGCTGACGTCGACAAGGTCAGGGAGGCAACCGGATTGGTGCGCAGCCGGGCACCGCAGGTGCTAGTCGAGGGTCCGATTCAGTACGACGCCGCCGTCGAGCCCTCCGTCGCCGCCACGAAGATGCCCGACTCACCGGTCGCCGGTCGGGCCACCGTGCTGATCTTCCCCGACTTGAACGCGGGCAACAACGCCTACAAGGCCGTGCAGCGCAGTGCGGGGGCGATCGCGATCGGTCCGGTGTTGCAGGGTTTGAACAAGCCGGTGAATGACCTGTCCCGTGGCGCTCTGGTCGAAGACATCGTCAACACCGTCGCGATCACCGCGATCCAGGCTCAGGGTTGTCGTGACTAGTCCTACCGTTTTGGTGCTGAACTCCGGTTCGTCATCGTTGAAATACCAACTGATCGAACCCGATTCAGGTCTTTCGCTGGCAGACGGTACCGTCGAGCAAATCGGAGAGCCATCGTCACCTGTCGCCGACCATGCGGCGGCGTTGCAGCTGGCGTTCGAGAAGCTGTCCGATCAGGGCATCGACCTGACGGCCGGCTTGGTGGCCGTTGGGCACCGGGTCGTGCACGGGGGAGCCGTGTTCTACCGGCCGACCCTCATCGACGACGCCGTCATCGCGGAACTCGAGCAGGTGTCGATCCTTGCCCCGCTTCATAATCCGCCCGCGATCGAGGGCATCGACGTGGCCCGCAGATTGCTGCCTGACGTGCCGCACGTCGCGGTGTTCGACACCGCGTTCTTCCATCACCTGCCCGCGGCCGCCGCGACCTATGCGATCGACTGCGAATTGGCGGAGAAGTGGCATATCCGCCGTTACGGATTTCACGGGACCTCGCACCGTTACGTCAGCGAACAGGCTGCTGATTTCCTGGGTAAGCCGTGGGGCAGTCTGAATCAGATTGTGCTGCACCTGGGTAACGGTGCGTCCGCATCGGCGATCGCCGGCGGTCGCCCGTTGGACACCTCGATGGGACTAACTCCGTTAGAGGGTTTGGTGATGGGGACCCGCAGCGGCGACATCGACGCGAGCATCGTCGGATATCTGCATCGCGAAGCCGAGATGAGCGTCGACGACATCGAGTCCATGCTCAACCACCGCTCCGGCCTGATGGGTCTGGCCGGCCAGAACGACTTCCGTCGACTGCAGAAGCTGATCGAATCTGGCGACAGCTCAGCGCAATTGGCCTACGACGTGTTCATCCACCGGCTGCGCAAATACGTCGGCGGATACCTGGCGATCTTGGGGCATGCCGACGTGGTGACGTTTACCGCAGGCGTCGGGGAGAACGCTGCCAACGTGCGCCGCGACGCGTTGAGCGGCTTGACCGCGCTGGGCATCGAAATCGACGAGCAGCGAAACACCCAGTCCGTCAGGGGTGCTCGCCGGATCTCGACGGATGAGTCGCAGATCGCCGTCCTGGTGATACCGACGAACGAAGAGCTGGCCATCGCGCGGGATTGCCTCCTCCAGGTCAGGAAGTGAACAGCGCGTTCAGGCTCTCCACCACCAGGTTGATCCAGTCCAGTGGCAACGTTGCGGTGATCTACGTCCGTCAGACCCGCCGTCAACGTGCCGTCGTGCGCAACCGGCGTTCACAATGCGCCCGTCTGTGGCATCGTTACTTAAATGGGCGCGCACTCGAAGCCGGATCCCGACGATCCATTCGAAGAGGCTATTGACGAGGCGCTGAGCTCGTTGCCGGCCGATCTCCGTGCGGAGGTGAGCAACGTGGCGGTCGTCATCGAGGACGAGCCTCTCGACGGGCGGCTGCTTGGCCGATTCAGCGGCGTGCCGCGGGCGGCAAGATTCGTAGTTGGGTCGAGCGCGATGCTTCCGGCCAAAGTCAGCATCTTTCGCGGGCCGATGACGCGACTCGCTGCGGGCGACGCAGAACGACTACGCCGCGAGGTCAGACACGTCGTGCTCGAAGAGCTGGCGCATTTCTTCGCGACTTAATGAGGCGAGATTCAGTCGAGCTCGATAGCTACCGAGGCGGGTATGTCCGCGACCTCACCGACCTGGTGACACCAGGAACCGCCCGGCAGGCTTGTCAGGCTCCTTGGCCCCAAGACTCGCCGGAGTTCTATTTTGTTTTCAACGGGGGAAGCCCAGCGGGTAAATCGCCAATACGCGTCGCCACAATCGGTGTCGTCGCCACAGTGCCGACACGGACGCATTCGCTCGATTCGATCGAGTCGTATTCCCGACCTTTGAGTGTGCCGTCGGCGAGCTGCGTCAATTCCATGCTGAAGCGCCACACGTTATGCCCTGGCATACCGGCCGCGCAGTCCTGCGGCACGCGGTTGGGGGGATCACTTACCCACTGCCCGTTGACCAGATGAAGAGATTGCATCTTCTTATTCTCAGCTAGGTCCGGCGCGACGACCTGAGTGTGGGTGGTGTTGTCGAGCCGCGTGCCGACCGCAATGCACGATGGCGGTTGACAGGACGATTGAAAAGCCCACCATTCTGTTTCGACAGTGCTGTCTTCAGATGTGGGGGCGGAAATATTCCCGTCTGGCGTGCGGGTGGTGCCTTCGCCTCGGTATCGATCAACGCGATAAGTACCCTCGATGGGGCCTTTCGCGGGTTGTACAAGCGTCCGTGGTGGGTGCTTAAGCGTGTTAACGAGCGCCAACACGCTCCCCCCGACCAACACGAATAAAAGCAAACTTAATACTAGTGCCTCTGCTAAGCGTTGCCGGACGGAGCGGTGATGGATGTAGGGGGTACCTTCGTCGGTATCTTCCTGCGTCGGCGCCTCTTCGCGCGCCTCAGCCTCACCCAGCGCGATCTCCGTGCCTTCCTCCGTCTGATCATCCAGATATGGAGCAGCTTGGGTGTCGTTGGGATCGGTCACCGCAACGTGTCAGCGCATAACTCGTGCTGCGCCGCGTCAACACTTCCGCGCGAATCCCGCGGACCCAGTAGAAATCTTCTCCTCATTGCGGGGAGGCTACGCGCGGCAAGGAACGCGTTTGAGGCTTTCTGAAGGAACTGCTAGCCCAAGCGGTCGAATAGCGGCTGAATATCTTCGGCCGGCCGTCATCGATGACGCGGTTCACCTCCTAACTGAAGCAATTGTCAGCGCTGGCCCGCTGCACCACACGCTTGCAAGGCATCGAGATTGCGCACACCAAGTACCGCATGGCTTCGCCGTGTTCGGTCATTTGGGTGATTTTCCGGTCAGACGATTCGGCACAACCGCCCAAATAACCCAGTAATGACATCCCCCGACCCAGGTAATTTCGGGCAGTTGTAGCTAGAGGTACTGACTTGACATGCAGAGCACTTCGTCGAGGCTGGCGGTGCGTAGCCCGGCGCCGGCGGCCTGTTTGCGAGGTTGGGTGCGCGGAGCGGGATCGCTGTGCTGCACAGCGACGGCTTGATCCAGGCGCGCGGTGTCGAACATCGCCGGGCCGCGGGCCGGCGCCTTGGTCAGGGTGTAGCGGCCGGCGTCGGGTGCCCGGCGTATCGCCTGCTCGGCGGCGCTGGCGCCGGTCAGATTGACCGCATCGGCGAAGTTGATGCTCACCTGAAACACTTGTGGTTCGGCGTTGAGCACCGCGGTCAGGCGGGTGATGTAGTTCTCGGGTGCGAAAAACCGCCAGCCTTGACCCAGGTGCAGCCAGTACCGTCCACCGATGTGGACGCGCAGCGCCGCCAGTCTGGCGGCGGGTCTATCGCCGGGGCGGCCGTCGACGAAATTGAGAAACCCGTAGCCTCGCTGCAACCTCGCGCGGTCGGGGGCGGACAGGCCGGTGTCGAGTAGCAGGAAGCGGGCGACCCCGGAAATATCGAGGCAGCAGTTCAAAAACGAGTTCAGGGTCTGCTCGGTGGTCTGGCGGTCCGGCCCGGCGATCAGGCTAATGGTTACCTCGGCTTTGTCGGGACCGGCTGTCAGGGACTGCACCAGGGCTTGGGGGTACGGGGCGGCTGCCTCGATCATGGCTGGCACCGAGAAGTCGCGGTTGGTCGCGATGCGTTGCCGGTCGGGGTCGGGGAGGTCGCGGCGGGCCAGCAGACGCCGGCACAGCGCGAACGCCTCGGCGTGCTTACCGATCCACGATGCGCACACCGCCTGCTCATCGGTGGCGCGCCAGGCATAAACCTGTGCGATTTCTGCGGGGAGAAGGAGATCCTCTTCGGGGAGCGGGATTTTGGCGGCGCTCTCGGCAAACAGGTACGCGAACTTGTAGCGCTGCTCGACGCGATACCGAAAAGCGATGGCGTGCAGCGGCTCGGCGCGGGTCGGTCGAAACATCCAGGCACGCAAATAGGCGTCTTCAACGTCTGGCCATGGTTCACTGAGTTCCTGCATCGACTGCGCGAGCCGGTACATCGCGAGGTAAACCTCCTCATCGCAGCCGCCCATCTCGACCCGCCGCTGATACCACTTGCGCGCGTTACAGAAATCGCGCAATTGGAAGGACGTCTCGGCCAGAAATAAGACCGAACGCGCATCCTCAGGGTTGCGTTCGACGTCGGCCAGCAATTGATCGCGTTGCTGCTCAGACTTATGCCTGAGGAGGTCGCGGTTGCGGAGTTGATGATCTGCGGCGTGCTCTTTGCCGCCGAGGCGCACATCGATGCGCGAATCGTCGCGCGCAGCGATCTGGTGGGTGACATCCTCAAGACCTGACAGCGCGCGGTGCACGATAGCGGCCTGGTCGCGAGCCGAGAAAGCCTGGTAGCCCCGCTCCGCGAGCTCATGTCGGGCGCGCTCGTCGCCGAGAAGCTCGATACACCGATCGACTAGTTCGTCGTAGTCCGCGAACGCGACGCCGGACGCCAGTTCGCGCTCTAATGTCGGATCGGTGCCGCGCTCGGAGACCACCGCGCGTCTGTTGGCGAGCAGATAGGACACACGCGCGATTTCGAAGATCTTCGCTTCCCAGTAATGGACGTTAACGACGATTTTCGAGCGTGCGATCCAGGCATCGCGGCTCGCGCCGAGGACGCCCGATAGCCATTTGACACGAAGACCTCGGTCGTGCAGGTCCCTGAGAACGGCGTATCGGCGCTCGCTGAGCATGCCGTAGAAAAGTACGTCGATGTCCTCGGGGGCTGGCGCGATCCGTGTCAGCTCGGGGACATATCCGATCGGAACGTAAGTGGGCCGAGGCAGTCCCAGGGCAGCGAGATACTCGATGTTGGCTTGACTGTAATCCCAATTCTGGTAACGCCGGAAAAGCTCGATGAATTCAGGCACAGCCATCCACGGCGAGTCGTCACCCAATTGCTCGAGGTTGTAGAAGATGGGATTCTTTGGCACCTCCAGGCCGTAGTGGATGAGGTGGTTTGCGCCGAACACAATGGTGTGGCGGTCATCGAGGTCGAGACGACTGGTCACCGCCGAGTCATGGCCAAGTGCCAAAAGCGCATGATGCAATCCCTCCGCGATCTCGCGAAATCCTCCGCCGATGGTTGGATTGCTCGGAGGTGTCACAACTGCGACGGCAAACCGCACGGGTGCAGCGTAGCCAAATAGGAGCACTGCGTTATACGGATTGATGCCGGCCTGCTCACGGGGCACAGCGCAGTCTTTCAAGCTCGTGTGTGACCGATCCGTACTGCCGTCGCTGTCGTTGGCCGATTCTGCATCGTTAACTACCGTTAGCAAGGGCGAACCTTCCCAACCAGCGCGCCGCCGCCGGTCTTGATCAGAACACTCCGGACTTCAGATCATCCTCGGAAAGGCGCGCCCACTTTCGTCGGATCGTCGAGGCTCATCCGCAGTTTCTGAGCATCGCTCGCCGACGTGACGTCGTATACTTTCGCCGTGATTGCGCCCCGTCAATCCCGCGATTTGATTGGAGCTATATGATCGACATAAAGCGACCCGAGGATTTTGACGAAGAGGCTTATCTGCGTGAAAACCATGATGTGGCCGAACATATACGCAACTATCCGGAGACGAACGGGTGGGAGCATTTTGCGGAATTCGGATATCTAGAAAATCGCCCAGGAGTTCCTCCACGGTTTTTTGATTATGTAAGGCATCATAGAGAAGCAATTCAAGCAACTATAAGGCCAGCGGCACCCACCCGCCTCCGCGCAAGGGTTCATGGGAGTGATGATTTACCCGGATTTGAGTCCATGGGCAGGACCTTGGCTGCGAATGTTTTTGGGGAACTAATACGTGCTGCACCTTATGGGAACGATTTCAGAGTTCTTGATTTTGGCGTCGGGTGCGGCAGGGTCATTAGACCATTGCATGAATTATGCCAGGACAGCCATTTAACGGACAGTAAGCTTCTTTGGTTCGGTTCCGATATAGATGCTGAGGCGATCGCATGGTGCAACTCCGTCCTCAAACCGATTGGCACTTTCGTTGTGAACGATCACACGCCGCCCCTACCGTTTGGTGATCAATACTTTGATTTCATCTATTCTATTTCTATATTCACGCATCTCCCCGAGGACATGCAATTTATGTGGCTGTCAGAGCTTCGGAGAGTTATCCGAATTGGATCGTTTGCAGTGCTGACGACGCATCCAATTGACTTAATTCCAACGGTTTTGAAAGAATCGCTACAAGATCCAGAGTTCTATTACTATGTCGGCGGAGGCACTGAGGGCCTCCCTGCTTTTTATCAGACCTCTTTCCATACCGTCGAATACATTCACAAAAGGTGGTCGGAATATTTTGCCGTAAAGAAGATTATTCCACGCGGCATAGGACGAGGGGGCCAGGATTTGGTGCTTTGTCAACGGGTGGCTTGAGTGCGACTAACGCGAATCAAACGTCGCCACCACGTGGTTAACTTCGCTAAGGTCGAAAAGCATATGAGGGAATGGAGCGTCAGCTCCATGCCCTCGGGCCCGTTTGATGCAGTTGAAGGGAAGGCAGCATGGAGTATCACGGCTTCCTCGACCGGTTTTCCATTATAAATCGCGCCGTCGTCTTCGACGGATGGGCGAATGAAGCCGATATCGAGATCTATTACGACGACACAAGGTTGAATTTGAGTCTTGCCTCGGTTCAGAGGCCCGACCTCGTGCCTCTATTTGGCAAGGATGCCGAAGGCTGGGGTTTCGCCGCCTGCGCCACGCTTCCTACGAACGAAATTGACCAGACGAAATTCAGGCTGCGCCTGAGCCAAGGCATTCCCAGCGCCAACATCGACATCTTCGGGCCTCGCCCCGATGAGGCGTTCACGCAGATGGTCGGCGCCTTTGTGGCGGAGGTGTCGAAGAAGCCCGAGCCCAGCCTTTTGGAGATCGGCTCCAGGGCGCGAAGCGGAAATGTCTATCGCGCCTGGTTTCCGGAGGAGCTAGACTACGTGGGAATGGACATTCACGCGGGGCAGAATGTCGACATCATCGGCGATGCACATCACTTGAGCCGATGCTTCAATCGCAGATTCGACTTCATGTTCTCCGTCTCGACGTTCGAACACCTTCTTATGCCCTGGAAGGTCGCCCTGGAAATGAACAAGACGCTGAATGACGGCGGAAAGGCGCTGATCATTTCGCACCCGTCTTGGCCGCTGCACGAGGAGCCGTGGGACTTCTTTCGGTTCTCGAAAGAATCTTGGCGCAGCATCTTTAACGTTCATACCGGCTTCCGCGTCGTCGACGCGCAGTATCAGTATCCGGCGAGCGTCGTGCCCCTCTACAGCAACGGCTCGGCTGTTGAGGGATTGAGCAACCACCCCACGTTCCTGCTCAGCGGATGTTTCGTCGAGAAGACCGGACCGCCCCAGGTCGCCTGGGAGGCAGAGGCCTCGGCCGTCTACGATTTGAAGTATTCCCATGCCTGAAGCGAGTACGGCAGCGCCTCCCTGCCGCTGAAGACGCACGCCTAGTAACGCGTCCTGCAACTGCGTGGCGGCCTTGGTCCGCGCTCAATTAGCCGGCAGAACCCGTTGACCGGGCCGACCATCGCACCGCCGACCCGAAAATAAAGATCGAAAAGGTCATTCCGATCCGATCAGGCCACGAAATCAATCCAACGAAACATCCGGGTTAGAACCGCCTACACCGACGGAGCAATAGACTCGCTGGACGCAACTTTGTCGTACAACACCTGGTCAAACTGTATCAAAGACTCAAGCGCTGCGCGTATACCGGCGTCGCCGGGGTCAAGCCCGTACTTTGTTTTTGTAACATTTTCGCGGACGTTCACGTCGGAACCGCTACACTCCTGCAGGCTCATCTTTGCAGCCACTTTGTTGAGGAATGACGGGACGCGGTCGCTTCTGCCGACGAGATCGAAGATTTCCAAGTTCCCGATTGCCCCTAGAAGGTCACGTTGCGTGACACGGCCGGTCGGCCCGCGGTCGATCTGCCCACGGTCGGTAAGGTAGCGAACTTGACAATTGTCGAAAAACGACCGGGCTCCAGGCGATAACTCGCTGGCCCATTTAGCCAGATGCACCGGGGATCCAAGATCCAGCTCCGCCAAGCATGTTGCCACGTGCTGAACCTCACTATGGTGTCGGTAAAAACGCTCTTTCTCGTCTGGTTCAGCCAGTCTACGGGCCCACGCAATGTGGGAGATTAGCTGATCGATGGGGTCGCGCAGCATTGTGGTAACAAGCGTGTTTCGCAAAGTCAGCTTCTGCCGTAGAAAACGGAGATGCACGTGACCGGAAAGAAACACTTTATCCTCAAATATAGAGTCCGGTACGTTACCGAACTTCCATTCCGGACGAGTTTCGATATGGGTCGCGCACGCGCGCTCACCCAAGCAATCCTTCATGAAGGTGTTTACCGTAGACCCGGCGGTTTTGGGGAGGTGTACGAAAAACATCCGTTGGAAAGCGTCGCTGCTGCCAAATGAAAGCGAATGCACGGCTCGGACAAAACCGCTGGAGTCTGTGAACCTCAACTCCACCTTTCGGCCTAGTCGCACGGTAACTGGCAGCTCCACATCAAAACCCACACGGCCTTCCGTTTTATCGCCAACGCGACTTACTACGCCGGGGCGATAGATCTCGCAGCTTGCCACTGCCACCTCGTCTTCACCTACAACAACGTGGAGCGTTAAGGGGATACCTTCAAGATAGGCCCAGCCACGGATTTTCACGGAGGTAGCGGGTCGTACAATTGCGCCCTCGACAGGCTCGTCCAACATGAATATGTAAGGCGCTGACCGAACAACCATCTCTGACCCTAGATAGCGCCAGCTTATTGGTCGGTGTTGGGGCAGTTCAGATCTCATCAATGGAACACCTTGGCTTCGAAGCTGGTGAGGGCATCGCCGGTCAGGAACAGCTCAGCCCGTGGCCTCACAGACGGCACGGCCTTCGAAACGACCGTATTCGAGATAATGGTCCGCGGGATCGACGCGCGCTTGCATGATATCTGGGTAACGGTGCAGATAGAACCTTGCATCGAAGTTTTCGGGAAGCGCTTTGTAGCGCCCCTCACGGAATAATGGAATAGATATTATCTGTTCCGACCACTCAAACTTTTCGGGCTTTTGCAACTGGACAAAAAACTCGTGACCCACGCTGTCGTGAAAATCAGCCACATAAAAATTGAGGAGACCAAATACGCTCAGCTGGCGGAGAAGATTGCAAAATGACCTCGGGGTGAATACCGAACAATGTACGTCTTGGTATTCGTCAGAATCCAATGACTCAACTGCTATTCTCAAAGCTTCACGCGGATGCCACTCGTGTTTCAAGTCGTGTAGATCGACGTTTTCTCCCCATGTTATGTTGCCGTCATATTCTACTTTGTTAGATAGGAAGTCCAGAATCTGTACGGGCGTTGGCCTTGTTGTTTTCTGCAGCCATGTGCCAATCCAATCGGTTGCGGTGGTGAGTCCGCGTAGCCGGTCGAAACAGTAACGTTTATCTGGTATTGCAAGTGAAAGGAGTCCCCCAGGCTCCAGGAATTCATGGATTTCATTGAACCACTCTAGCGGGTTCGGAATGTGTTCGATCACATGCGAGGCGAGAACGTAGTTACATCGGCGTGATCCGACTGCATTCCTTAGGCCCGAGGGGCCGATCACGATGTCGATACCTTGGATGTGGTCGTTGCTGACGTGTTCATCGCTACGATACTTTTCACGTAATTTATCTGTAGGCAGGTGATCGGCATACAGAACGCCCGTACCTTTCTTGGGCACTATCGGCTTATCCAGTGGGCCAATTTCCAGCCCCTGCTTCTCGAGCTTCAGGTTTTTGGTAAGGGTCGCGGCGCGATCAAAGGGTGCGGCCATCGGGTATACCTCCTTAGTTGCGGGGACTGGAATACGTGATGAAATCGCCTTGGACGAGCGAAAGTGCGGGGTGGTAACAGGGATCGTTGAGTAACATGTCGCCCCAACGCGCTCGCATGGCGTCACATTCGCCCTCGAATCGGCGACGCTTAGCCGGTGCGATGTCTAAGCCGCGGGTGAGGGATTCATAATGATAGAGTTCGGCGTTGGGTGTCCACACGTTGCGGTAACCTTTTCGCAAAAGACGTAGGCACAGGTCGACATCGTTGAAAGCGACCGCAAGGGATTCGTCGAAGCCGCTGACGTCCTCGAAGCGGTCTCGCTTTATAGCCATGCAGGCGGCAGTAACAGCCGAGATCTCTTGGACTAACATTGCACGGCATTTGTCGCCGGGGTATCCGCGGGCCATGCGGTAGTAAGCGTGACCCGCCACGCCTTGACCGGCCACGGGTCCCAGTCCGAGAATAATTCCAGCGTGTTGAATGTGATTATCCGGGTGGTAGAGCATCGCGCCTACAGCACCCACACCTGGTTGGATTGCCAGTGATACGAGCTCCCTGAGCCACCCGTCCGTTATGATTTCGGTATCGTCGTTCAGAAATACCAGAATGTCACGACAGCTTTGTTTCGCTGCGATGTTATTCAGGCGTGAAAAGTTGAATGGTTCGTCAAAGAAGATAACTCGTTGGTGCTGGCGCCGACCCTCCTGTTCGAGCAGGTCGATTGTGTCTTGCTCGTCCGATTGGTTGTTGACGATAACGATTTCGTAGTCGCTGTAGTCGGTCCGTTCCCGGATGCTGTTGAGGCAACGCCGCAGGATATCACCGCCATTCCGGGTCGGGATGATGATCGACACCGATGGTTCCGGCTCCCGAAGCTGGTAGGAAACGCGCCAGTTGCCGCCTCGGTCCGGAATGGGTGTGACGCATGCCTCGACGCCCTGACGTTCGAAGTGCCCTTCTATGGATTTTTTAGACGCAACCATCGCGTAGTCTTTCTCGCTTGACGCAAGGGCGGTTGAGCCTTCAATAGCGCGCCAGTGGTAGAGAACACGAGGAATGTGCACTATTTGGTCACGCCCGACGCGTTCGACGCAGCGAAAAGCCAAATCATAATCCTGACTACCTTCGTAGCCTTCGCGAAAGCCACCGACGTCGCGCAATAATGCTAGTTGATAAACTCCGAGGTGGCTGAACATGTTTTGGCCGCAAAACAGGATGGGATTCCAGTCAGGCTTGAAATACGGATCATAGCGCTTTCCAGTCTCGTCGATCTTGTCTTCATCGGAGTAAATTAGTCGCGCCTCGGGATGTGCACTTATAGTCTGCGCAACGTAAAAGAGGGCGTGCTCGGGCAGCATGTCGTCATGATCCAGCAGGGCTACATAGTCACCGCTCGCTAGTTCCAGTGCACTGTTGGATGTCGCCGATATATGACCGTTCTTCTTGCGAAAGACCACCTTGATCCGATTATCTTTAGCGGCGTACTCCTGCAAGACACGCCGGACGTGTCGCTCCGTCGAGGCGTCGTCGGCGATGCAGAGTTCCCAGACGCCATAGAGTTGGCCGCGGACGCTGTCCAGGCACGCGCGCAGCCATCGTTCGGGCGGGTTGTACACCGGTAAAATTATGGAGATCAGCGGTCGTTCTTCCATTGCGTCAATATGGTCCCTGATCTGCGCGCGCAAGATGTCGTCCACAGTGTCGTGGGTTTTGATCCACTGGGAATAGCGCCCTCCCTCATGCGTGTGGCGGTGTAGATTCTTGAACGCAACCCTCGGTCCGCGGTGTAGCGCCCCACAGACCTGGTGCACGATGCGCGACCATGTTTCGTCCCGGTCTTGCATCCGCCTGATTTCTGGGACTGCCAGGCGCAGCATCGCCTCCAGCGGACTGATGCGGCGAATACGCAGGCCGCCTAACAGGAATTCGCTAACGGTGGAGTTGTCACTGGGGTCTAAGCGCAACGCGTAGACGGGACGTTCGACCTTGATGAGCAGCCGGTGATAGGTGCTGTTGTCGGCAAGTACAAGGAGGTCGCTGTCTTGCTCTCGAAAGCCATCACCGTGATCAAGGTATAGCTTTGGATGACTTAATCGGCCTGCGGTCGGCATGAGCGCCACGCTCAGCACATACCAGCCGGGATATATGCGAATGGAGTTTGGCGGCAGATGTAATTGAAAACTAGGATCGATTCCGGTGGTCGACCAAATCTGGACATCGTGGAACGGCATCTGGACAACCGGTTTCGCGTCAACAATCGGCGTCGCCGACAGGCGTATGCCGGACAATCCATGGTTCAGACGTCGCGCGACTTTATCTAGGTACGCCGGGCGCACGATCTTGGGGGGCGTTTGTGTCTGTTCTGGAATCTGTTTGTCCTGCTGTCCGAGTTTGGAGTTCGGTTGGATGCAGAGCACCTCGTCAAGACTGGCAGTGCGCGGCGTGGTGCCGTCCGGGCCGGTGGTAAGGCGGGTGGTGGCTGCGTTAAGGCGGGTGGTGTCGAACATTGCTGGGCCGTGGGCCACGGCTTCGGTGAAGGCGTAGCGGCCGGCCTCGGGTGTTCGGTGTGCTCGGTCGTCGGTTGCGGTGGTGCCGGTGAGGGTGGTGGCGTCCGCGAAGTTGATGCCGACCTGGAATACCTGTGGTTGGGCTTGCAGTACCGCGGTGAGGCGGCTGATGAGATTTTCGGGGGCGAAGAACTGCCAACCTTGACCTAGGTCTAACCAGTACCGTGCGTCGGTCTGGTTGTGAAGCTGTGCGAGTTCGGTTCCTGGTCTGCTGGTGGGTCTGCGACGGATGAACTTGAGGAATCCGTAGCGGCGCCGCAGTGCGGCGCGGTCAGGCGCCGAAAGGCCAGTGTCAACGAGTAGGAAACGTCCGACTCGTGACACGTCGAGGCAACATGTCAGAAATGAGTTGAGGGTTTGCACGGTGGTCTGCGGGTCCGGTCCGGCGATGAGGGTGACGGTGATCTGGGCATCGCCGGGTTCTGCGATCAGGGACTGCACCACGGCTTCGGGGTATGGTGTGGCGGCTTCGAGCATGGCCGGTACTGAATAGTCGCGGTTAGTCGCGATGCGTTGCCGGTCGCGGTCGGGGATGTCAGGGAGGGCGACTAGGCGCCGGCAGAGCGCGAACGCCTCGGCGTGTTTACCGGTCCAGTGTGCGCACACCGCCTGCTCATCGAGCGCGCGCCAAGCGTAAATCTCGGCGGAATATCCGAAGACGAAGAGATCCTCTCCGGGGCATGGGATTTCGGCTGCCTGCCGGGCAAACAGGTAAGCAAGTCGGTAGCGTTGGTCGAGGCGGTATCGAACCGCGATGGCGTGGAGGGCTTCGGCGCGGGTCGGGCGGAAAATCCAGGCGCGCAGGTAGGCGGCCTCAACGTCTGGCCACGGTTCGCACTGCTCCGCCATCGAGGCCGCCAACCGCAACAGTGCCCAGTAGATCTCCTCGTGATTGCCGCCCATTTCGATTCGTCGCGTACACCAGTTGCGCGCGTCGGCGAAATCGCCTATCAGGAAATAGTTCTCAGCGAGGAACAAGACCGACCGTGCATCCTCGGGATTGCGTTGGACCTCGGTGAGCAACCGATCGCGTTCCTGCTCTGACTTATGCCTGACCAGGTGCATCCGTTCAGCGGTGTTCTGCTCGTGGAATTCACGGAATAGCGATGTCGCGGACTCAATGGCCAGCGAAGCCAAATCCGAAGAGCCACCCAGCATTCTGCGGGCCGAGATTACATTTAGGTACTCCTCGAGGGCTGGCTGCAGGATCGGCCAGACGCGGGAGCGTACGGTTTCGTCAGGCTCGTGGATGATCGCCTTCTGCAGGTGGTGGAAAACGCGAATCTGCAGTGTCGTCGGCAGCCTGATAGTGCCGATCATTGTCGCCAAGATGAGCGGGAAAAGCCTGTCGTTGACGGCGGTCGATCGGCCGCCTGGCGTGCCGTCCAGGATTTCGCGATCGGTCGTGATCGCGGTGAGGAAGCTTTTCACCTCCGCCTCTGACAATCCAGCACGGCAGTAGTCGGTCCAAGTGGTAACGAGAGACTGGTACTGCGCCTCGGTGAGTTCGGCCTGAAGCGCCTTAATAATGAGCCGGCCGGGTGGAAGGTCAGCGCGGCGGAATATCCCCAGGGCAATGAACAGGACCGCCGTCTCGGACGGCCCTGCAGCGTCAACGGCGTCGGTGACCACTGCCGCCGCCCCCGCGATGTCCCCAGCGTTCATTAGATTTCCGATCAGATGTGCGTCACGCTGCGTCGGATGCGGTTTGACTCGAAGCCCATCGCCTACGAGATATCCCAGCTCGGCATTACCCGGCTCGCCACTCCGAGTTGGTCGATTGACGCGCTTGCACCCGGCATTCTGCTGCTGCGCGGGTCCCGACTCCGCGACCGCCAGCGAGGTCCCTGCGGCGGTCAGATGACCTAGCGGGTCGTCGCTGGCCAGGTCGTCACTAGCTCCGCAGCCCTCGGCAACGCGGTCGATCGATGCGAGCAGGAAGGATGATCCAGCCGCGCGCTGGCTGCAAGCGAGCTCGAACCGGCCATGCCGTGCCCAATGTTCGTAGCCCGATGAGAACTCGCCATCACGCACGGCGAGCGCGATGTCGGGAAACGTGTGAAGGTATAGCTCCTCATCGAACAGCTCGCGGCGAGGCAGTTCGTCCATTCCGGGAGTCTCCTCGTGGTCTGTCTGCGGTTTGATCTGATGCCCGTCACGGGCGAAGCGGCACGCCGGACGGGAACCGAACCCGCCTGATGCACACTTCGTGCCACCGCAGCCTGCGGACTCGCCGACACAGCAGACCGGAACCCGCAACGCGCCAGCGGCTTGCTTGAGCCGAACCCGCTCGCTCGGTTTTGAGGAGCCCCGCCCAGCAATGCGCCGGGCCTACCCGATTCCTCCCGGGTGCCATCCGATCAGGCTAAACTCCACGCGCCGCGACGTACGCGGAAGTGCTCACAAACTCCGAACAACGCCGCGGTGAGCGCCTTGACCTTGCCGACACGGCAGCCTCAACGATCCAGCTTTAGTGCTGCAACATTGGGTGAGGGCGGCGCTCGCGGCCTGACGGATCTGTGAGTGCGACGAAAGGCCCGGCCCGATGGTCGAAGATGACAACGCGACTGCAACCTTCGGGTTGTGCGGCGTCGGCTACATAGACTTCCTCAACGCGCTGCATACTCACCTGGCAACGCGTAACTATCTAGAGGTTGGCACCGCGACTGGGTCTTCGCTGGCGGTTGCTGGTTGCGATGCGATCGCGGTGGATCCGCGGTTCGAAATAAAGGCCGGCGCCACCGGTTACCGCAGGCGCACGTTCTTTTTTCAGATGACCTCAGACGATTTCTTCGCGACAGAAAATGCAGCCGCGTTGCTGGGACGGCCGGTGGATATGGCCTTCCTGGACGGCCTGCACAGGTTTGAATACCTGCTGCGCGATTTCATTGGCGCGGAGGCCGCCTGTCATTCACGTTCACTGATTCTGCTGCATGATTGCGTGCCGTCGAACACGCGGATGGCCCTGCGGGAGTTCCAGCTTGGCGATTCCTCCGAAGGAGACACCGCTGACTGGTGGACCGGTGATGTGTGGAAGCTGCTGCCGATTCTGCGCGAGTACCGCCCGGACCTGCGGCTACACGTGCTGGACTGTCCGCCGACCGGCCTGGTCGCGATCACCCGGCTGGACCCTGCATCGAGCGTTCTTGGCGATTGTTATTACGAGATCGTCGATCAGCACGCCGCAACCGTTATGGACGACCATCGACTGCGGTCGTTTTGGGAGGAACTCGAACTAACGGCTTCGCGACCGCTTTGCGAGGTACCCGACCGCCTGACCGAGCTGTTCACCCTTTACTGACCCAATGTCGAGCCACCCGGCCGACCTCAGAAAGTGCTCTAACCTCAAACTTGCCCCGATCCACACGTCTTGACAATTTCCTCGGTTTACCACCCACAATGGACCGCTGCGCTTGCCTCCCGCCTCTCCGCGCGGAACATCCTCTGCCATCTAGAGATACAGACCTGAGATGCAGAGCACTTCGTCGAGGCTGGCGGTGCGCAGCGTGGCGGCGGGCGGTCGCCCAGGATCGGGGTCGCTGGTTTGCCCGTTGATGGCCCGATCCAGGCGTGCGGTGTCGAACATGGCTGGGCCGGTTGCCATCGCCTCGGTGAGTAGGTAGCGGCCGGCGTCAGCTGCCCGGCGCACCGCCTGCTCGGCGGCGGTGGCGCCGGTGTGTTTGACCGCATCGGTGAAGTTGATGCCCACTTGAAACACCTGTGATTCGGCGTCGAGTACCGCGGTCAGCCGGGTGATGAGGTTCTCGGGGGCGAAGAACCGCCAGCCTTCGCTCAGGTGCAGCCAGAACCGTCCGTCGATCCGGGCGCGCAGCTGCGCGAGCTGGGCGGCGGGCTTGTCCTTGAGAACGGAACGGGCGAACGTGAGAAAACCGTAGCGCTGCAGCAGGATTGCGCGGTCGCGGGCGGACAGGCCGGTGTCGAGCACCAGGAAGCGCCGGACTCGTGACACGTCGCGACAGCAGGTGAGAAACGAGTTCAGGGTTTGCTCGGTGGTGTTGCGGTCTGGTCCGGCGACCAGGCTGACGGTGACGTCGGTCTGGTCGCCGGGGGCGGCGGTCAGAGACTGCACCAGGGCGTCGGGGTACGGTGCGGCGGCCTCGATCATGGCCGGTACCGAAAAGTCGCGGTTGACCGCAATCCGTTGCCGATCAGGCTCGGGGAGGTCGGGGCGGGCAAGGAGGCGGCGGCATAGCTCAAACGCCTCGCCGTGCTTACCGATCCAGAATGCGCAAATCGCCTGTTCATCGGTTGCGCGCCAGGCGTAAACCTCTGCGAAGTATCCGATGGCAAAGAGGTCCTCTTCGGGAAACGGGGTCTCGGCGGCCCGCTGGCCAAACAGGTAACCGAGCCAGTAGCGCTGCATGGTGCGACACCGAAAGGCAATGGCATGCAACGCTTCGGCGCGAGTCGGTCGAAACTCCCACGCCCTGAGGTAGGCCTCCTGAACATCCGGCCACGGTTCACCGAGTTCCTCCATCGAGGCCGCGAGCCGGAACATCGCCCAGTAGACCTCCTCGACGCAGCCCCCCATCTCGACTCGCCGCGCATACCACCTGCGCGCACTGACGAAATCGTCTATTTGGAAAGAGGTTTCGGCTAGGAAAAAGACCGACCGTGCATCCTCGGGGTTGCGTTCGACCTCGGCCAGCCACAGATCGCGGTCGGGCACAAGCTTATGCCTGAACAGTCGCCGCTCCCGGAGCTGATGATCTGCGCTGTGGTCTTCGCCGTCAAGGCGCACATTGATGCAAGGGTTATTACGCGCGGCGGTCTCGTGCGCGAGACCTTGGAGGCCTTCCGAGAGCGCGCGGTGCAGGATAGCGGCCTGGCTGCGAGCCGAAAAAACCTGATAGCCCCGCTCGGCGAGCTCGCGTCTTGCGCGCTCGTCGCTGAGGAGCTCCACACAGCGATCGACCAGTCCGTCATAGTCGGCGAATGCGACGCCGGACTCCACGTCGCGCTCCAGTGCCGGATCGGCGCCGCGTTCAGAGACCACCGCGCGTCTGTTAGCGAGCAAATAGGAAACGCGCGTGATTTCAAAGATCTTCGCTTCCCAGTAGTGGATATTCAGGACGATCTTCGAGCGCGCGATCCAGGCGTCGCGGCTCGGCCCGTAAACGCCCGATAGCCACTTGACCCGAAGACCTCGGTCGTGCAGATCCCGAAGCACGGCGTATCGGCGCTCGTAAGGGGCGCCGTAGAACAGTACATCGATGTCCTCGTCGGCTGGGCTTATCCGTGTCAGCTCGGGAACGTAGCCGATCGGAACGTAGGTGGGCCGGGGCAGCCCCAGGGCCGCAAGCCGCTCAATGTTGGCTTGACTGTAATCCCATGTCGGGTAACGCCGGAACAGGTCGAAAAATCCAGGCAATGTCATCGACGGTAAGTCGTCACCCAATTGCTCGAGGTTGTAGAAGATGGGATTTTTCGGCGGCTCCAAGTCGTTCCGGACGAGGAGGTTTCCACCGAGCACGATGGTGCGGCGCTCGTCGAGGTCGAGACGGTCGGTCAGCACCGAGTCATGGCCAAGCGCCAGGAGGGCACGGTGCAGTCCCTCCGCAACTTCGTCAAATGCTTTGCTGTGCGGGAAATTCGGAGGTGATGCAATCGCGACGGCGAACCGCATGGATGCAAAGTACAGCAAGAATTGCGGTCTTCGAAGATAACTGTGGGGCAGGCCGACCTCACCGCGAGTTCCCGCCGACACCCACAACGTACTCGTCACGGGACCACTCGCAGTGGGAAAACGTTCCTGGCCAACGCTTTAGCGCACTATGCCGGCTTGGTAAAGGCTGAACAGCTCGGTCAGGCGGTCGGGTTCCTCGCAGAGCGGAGCCGAGTCGGTGATTTCGAGTTTCTCCCAACAACGACCGCAACCGGTTTTCGTCCATAACTGTCGCGGCGTGCTCATCGATGATGCCGTTGTAACGATCGGCTAAGACGAGCGATGCAGGGTCGACGCGGGTGATGGCGATCAGGCCAGTCGACGGGCAGTCCAGTACGTGGAGCCGCAGATCCGGGCGGTACTTTTTCAGGATCGGCAGCAACTTCCAAACATCACCCGTCCAGAAGGGGCAGTTTTTGTCTCCACTGGACCGCCGGGCAACCACTGCCGCAACGCCATCCGCGGATTCAAAGGCAAAGTGTCCGAAGGCATCTGGAAAAACATCGTGCGCTTGCGGGCGCCGGTGGCGGTTACCTCAAGCCGGAACAGAGGTTCCACCGCGATCGCGTCGCACCCCACAAGCGCCAGCGAAGACCCAGTCTCTGTGCCGACCTCCAAGTATGTGCGCGGCGTCAAATGGCTGTGCAATACGGGAAGGAAGTCCAGATACGGCACACCGAGCAAACGAAATGAATGTGTCGAATCGTCAAAGTCGTGCACTAGGACCCGCCCCTGTCGTCGTCTTGACTATCGGGAGCGCAGCAACCGCCGCGCTCCCTCACCCGCCCTGGATCCGGAAGTTCGCACCGCCTTAGGCGAGCCTGAGCACGGCTCACAGGCAAACCTCCACCCGCTGCACCGTCGGCGTCCCCAGCTATTCAGCAATTCCCTAGACTCGACGCCCGAAGGGTCGGTACAAACAACCCTGTGACCAGTGCCTAAACCGCGATCCTGCGAATCAGCTGAAAGTCTTTTCGACTTTTTTTGAAATTCCCTTCCCGGATACCCGTCGGACAGTTACCTTAATGCGACCTGAGAAGGTCTTAAGTAAGGCCACAGGAACCCTTAAGGGCAAGGACGATGGCTGGTCGGCATTCAAGGAAGCATGCCCGAAAAGACTTCCTGCGCCGCAACGCTCGTTTCATCACCCTTAGCAGTGCGGCCACCACGTTCCTAACCGTCAGTCTGTCGCCGCTGAACGCGATGCCGGTGGCAAAGGCTGACGGCGAAGACGTCATCATCGAACAGATCATCAATTCCCTGTCCGCCGTGGACCCCGCGGGGGCGTTGGACCTGACTAGCTGGCTCTCCCACCTCGATGCCGCGTTGCAGGGTGCGGCCAACTTTGACCCGTCGAGTGTGGCCGGCGGGATGCCCGACATCGACTCTGCGTTGCAGGGTGTGATGGTTGTTGACCCGTCGAGTGTGGCCGGCGCGATGCCCGACATCGACTCTGCGTTGCAGGGTGTGATGGTTGTTGACCCGTCGAGTGTGGCCGGCGCGATGCCCGACATCGACTCTGCGTTGCAGGGTGTGATGGTTGTTGACCCGTCGAGTGTGGCCGGCGCGATGCCCGACATCGACTCTGCGTTGTCCGCGGCGTCGACTTCCGCCGACCCGACCGCTGTCCCCGCCGGGGCAGGTGACCTCGCGCAGCTGTACGAGACCTACCTCTACGACCCGATTCACGCTTTCGATCAAAGGTGGATCGACGGTACAAGCATTCTGGGCGACCGCACGGTTCACTGGGATAACGCGCTAAATGCGTTCTGGGGCGATATCGGCGGCAAAGGCATTTTGATCGGCAACGGCGTCGATGGAACACCGGGAGATCCCACCGGTGGCGCCGGTGGGTTGATCTTCGGTGACGGCGGCCATGGCTGGAGCAGTGACATCGCCGGTGAAAACGGCGGCGCCGGCGGAATCGCCTACGACGGTAACGGCGGCGCGGGCGGTGCCGGCTACGAAGGAAGCATGGGCGGTGCCGGTGGTGACACCAGCTACGGCATCGGCGGTGAAGGCGGTGCCGGCGGTGACGCGACGACCCTCGGCACCAACGGCGGCGATGGCGGTGCCGGCGGTGACGTGACCGGCAACTTCTTCGGTATGGGCGGTGAGGGCGGCAAAGGCGGGATGGGCGCGGAGGGCGCCCCCGGGACGGACAACAGCCTGCTCCCGGGCGTTATTGGCGGCACTGGGCACATGGGTGGTGACGGGGGCAACGGCGGCGCGGGTGGCAACGGCGCGTCCCTATTAGGCGACGGTGGCAATGGGGGCGCCGGCGGCGCCGGCGGTACGGGCGGTGCCGGCGGTGCCGGTGGCTCCGATGGCATTCAGGGCCTGGGCGGTCCCGGCGGGTCGGGCGGCCCCGGCGGCGCCGGCGGCCAAGGCGGACTCTTCGGCCACGACGGCGCGACCGGCGCGAAAGGCCCGAATGGCCCCTCTGGCTGACCTATCCAGACCTATCCTGAGCGCTCCTTAGGCCAGAAACCCCAGACTCTTCCGTCCAGTGCCGACCGACGGGGCGGGGTCTGTCTGCAGCGTCTTGGCAAGTAGTTCGTAGTAGACATCCCGGAAGTCGGTCGTGCCTTTGAGATCGCCGTTGTCCAGGTCGGTGAGGCTGGGTTCCTCGCCGTAGAACCCGCCCTTGACCGGACCGCCGGCGACGAACACCGGGCCCGCGGTGCCGTGGTCGGTGCCGCCGGCGCCGTTAGCTTTGACCCGTCGTCCGAATTCCGAATATGCCATCAGGACAACATTTTTGCCGTATTTGTCGCCGGCCATCTGTTTGAGAAACGGGGCTACCGCGTGGTCGAGCTTTTCCAAAAGATGCTGCTGGATCCCGCGTTCGACGACATGGGTGTCGAAACCGGTCAGTTGTACCGAGTACACCCGGGTGGGCACCGCCGCTTTGACAGCCGCGGCAACCATGTCGAGTTGGCCGGCCAACGACTGGGCGTTGTCGGCGGACGGCTTCACCGAACGGAAGGTCGTGTCGGTGGTACGGGTCGCGCGGTAGGCGTCGCACACTGCCGACATCGCGGGGGTGTCATTCGGGTCGTCCACGCCGAGCGCGTCGAGTGTATCGGCGAATCGTTCCGCCGACTCCAGCTTCCCCGACGTGGAAAGCGCAGCAGCTGTTGACTTTTCGCCAACAGCCAAGGGTGGCAGAACCGAACCGATATTGACAGCTCGCAGGGGGTCGGTACCGGTCGCATCGAGCCATCGACCTATCCAACCGGACGGCACGGCTTCGACGGGCGACGCTGTCTGCCAGATATCCATCGATCGAAAGTGGCTGTGGTCGGGTTTGGGATATCCCACTCCGCGGACAATCGCGAGCTTCCGATCTTTCCATACCTGCTCGAGGCCCTTGAGTGCCGGATTGAGGCCCATCTGATCATCGAGATGGAGTACGTCATTCGGCGCGAATCCAAGCTGAGGCCGGGCATCGTGATAAGCGTTGTCAGCGTACGGGATTACGGTATTGATGCCGTCGTTACCGCCATTGAGCGTGAGAATCACCAGAACACCGGTGCCTTCAGAGAGCGGTCGCTCCTGAGCCGCGCGCATCAAATCCGGCCAGCTGCAACCCACCGCACCGGACATCAAACCGGCGGCCCCAGCCCCAGCGCTGGCAATCAAGAACTTGCGTCGACTCAAGGCAGGCACTCTATACCCCTACGAAGTTAGGTATTCGGGGGTATTGACGGCTGCCGCGACCAACTGAACTGGATTGCGCACCAACGGCTTCAGGGCTGACACTGATCGGTCGGACCATGCTCCGATCCCGATCAGGTAGCCGACGGCATCGATCCGTTCGGTGGCAGCAGCGTGTTCAATTGTGGACAAATCGCCAGCACGGACTAACTGCAGTGCGGTGCGCATCCGCGTATCCGCGCTCGCGGTCGACAGCCAGGCCCGACCGTGCGGCCACCCACCCACATCTGGTGGGTAAAACGGTTGCTGCCCAAGCGCTTTGAGCGTGTTCATCACCATCTTCATTCGGATTTGTTGATCGACAGGAACCTTCAGAGTCCGGATGACTCCGACGAGCCACTCCACCGGCGTGTTGACGATGGACGCCCGGCTGCGGACGAATTCGTCGTCGGTGAGGATCGCCCGGGTGAGCGCGCGTAGATCGCGGGCAGGCCCGTAAGCGGAGACCAAGCGGCCGAGCGCCTCCGGGGAGGGCGGGCTGTCGGAGGCCAGCTGACCCCAGAGCCGACTGACGACGTGCTCGGCCGACTTGGGTTGGGCCAAAACGATATCGCAGAACCCGTTGACGTCGAATTCTTTGGTAATTCCAAACAGCGTCTTGGATGTGCGATCTTGTTTGTGTGCCACCAGCGTCGTCTTGGCAACGGGCCGAACCGCCCACCCGGTGAGCGCGCGGGCGCCCGCGCGGACGTCGTCTTCGGTGTATCCGCCGCCGTGCCCGAGCGCGAACAGCTCCATGAATTCGCGTGCCAGGTTCTCGTTGACCGCGTCGACGCTGTTCTTGTCTCCGTCCAGCCACCGCAGCATGGCGGCATCGGTGAGCATCGCGTAAGCGAGGGTGCGGAAATCACCGAGCGACAGCGTACGCAGCTTTTGGTTCTGGGCGGCCATCTCGGCCGGGAAGCCCGCCTTCTTTGCAGAAGTGGCAAAGTGGTTGTGCCACAACAGCGTGAGTTTCTCGTGGATGGGCTGATGTACCGCGATCATACGGTGGACCCACCATTGCGACAGTCCCGTCATCAGCCCGAACATTTCGCGGTTGTACTGCTTGCGGACCTCGGACGGCGCGCTTCTTCCCGGCCGGTGAGAACTAGCCAGAGTCGGCATCGGCGAATTCACCGCGCCGGGGTCGGAGTCGGGATTGGCGGCCAACGCGGCATCGACATAGCGCGGCCAGTCCTTGGTGGCGACGGCATCGACCTCTGCTCCCGTCGTACCGAAACCGGCACGGCGCAGCATGCGCGCGGTGGCAATCCACCGGTCTGACTGGCCTGCCACGGAGACAGTGTGCCTGGATTATCTTGCGATGTTCTTGCGATCCAGTTAGAACGTGCTGGTCGGGCGCACGCGGTTGGCCATGTCGACCAGCGTGTAGCGGTGCGCCTGAGTCGGCGCTGCCCGGGCCAGTCCACGCAGCGACGCCTCGACGCCGAGTCGCAACCCGTGCTCGGTGAATGGGAAGCCGAGGATGTGGTTGGTGCTGGCCTCGTGATCGCCGAGCCAGTCCAATGCGCTGCCCAACACCAGCGCACGGATCTGCAGCACCCGCGGCTCGGTCGGCGGCAGAGCCTCGACTCGCCGCGCGGCGTCGCGGATTTGGTCTTCGGTGATCTCGGTGGCGGACCGGCCCGACAGCAGTGTCACCGCACTGGTCAATCGGGCTGTTGTGAAATGCCTTGACGTAGCAGGGACTTCGTCGAGTGTGCGGACTGCGCCGGCGCGGTCGCCTTCGACGGACTGGGCCCTGGCCAGTCCAAAGGCTGCTGAGATCACCCCGTCGTCGGTCTTCCACACCTCTTCGTAATACATGTGTTCGTCTGAGCTGCCGGCCAATTCGGCTGTGGCCGCCAAGGCCATCTTGGGTGCCAGCTCGCCGGGGAAGGTATCCAAGACCTCGCTGAAATGCTTGCTCGCCAGCGCGTAGTCACCGGTGAGCAGTTCGGCGACCGCGCGATACCAGACCAGCCGCCAGAGCCAACCGACCCGGTCGGCCAGGTCGTCGAGTTTGCGAGTGGCCTTGGCGACGTCGCCGAGGTCGAGCAACGCCCGTACCTCCATCAGCGGCAGTTCGATCGACTCCGACAGATCGATATCGTCGGAATCCATTGCGCCGTGCCGGAATGCGCGCAGCGAATCCAGCGTCTGCACCGGCTGGGACAACACGGTCGCCTGCAGCAGCGGCGCCGCGACATCGGCCGGGTCGACCAGCGGCACCTGCAGCGCGGTCACGATCTCTTTCGCGGTCAGCTTCTCCGCGTGCACGTGACCATCGAGGTACACGTCAGTGTGGGCGACCAACAGGTCTTCTCCGAATGTCGAGCGCGTGCGGGAGAAGATCGTCGACAATCCCGGTCGGCGTACACCGGTGTCCTGGGCGACGACCTCGCGCAGCACACCCGACAGCTGTCCGGACATCTCCTCGGAGCTGGCGAATCGCCGTCGCGGATCCGGATCGATTGCCCGGCGCAGCAACCGGCCGAACGAGTCGTACTCGGCCAGCACCGGATCATCCTCGGGAAGCCCGTCGACGTAGCGGCCGCCGCGGGCGCGCAACTTCAACGTCAGCGCGGCCAAGGTCCGCCCGACCGTGTAGATGTCGCTGGCGACCGTCGGGCCGGTCCGGACGATCTCGGGCGCCTGGTAGCCCGGTGTGCCGTAGAGGTATCCGAAGGAGTTGATCCGCGACACTGCCCCCATGTCGATCAACTTCAGCTGCTCTTCGGTGAGCATGATGTTCTCTGGCTTGAGGTCGTTGTAGATCAAGCCAAGGGAATGCAGGTAGCTCAGGGCGGGAAGGATTTCCAGCACGTAGGCGATCGCTTCGGCGACGGACAGCCGATCGCCCTTACGCCGTTTGAGCGATTGGCCACCGACGTATTCCATGACGATGTAGCCGACCGGTTCGCCGTGGCTGTCGAGGTGCTCGACGAAGTTGAAGATCTGAACGATCGACGGATGCACGACCTCGGCGAGGAACCGTCGCTCGGCCATCGCGATCGCCTGGGCCTCGGCGTCACCGGAGTGCACCAGGCCTTTGAGTACCACCGGGCGATCGTTGACGTTGCGGTCGAGCGCTATGTACACCCAGCCCAGCCCACCGTGTGCGATACAGCCTTTGATCACGTACTGGCCCGCGACGATGTCACCCGGATTCAGCTGCGGCAGGAAGGAATACGGACTTCCGCAATGCGGGCACCAACCCTCGGAGAGGGCCTTGCCTTCCTTACTGGACCGGCCCACCGGCCGCCCGCAGTTCCAGCAGAACCGTTTGGATTCCGGCACAACGGGATTGGGCATCAACGCTTCGAGCGGGTCGATGTCCGGAACCCGTGGAATCTCGACCAGTCCACCGCCGAGTCGCCGCACCGGTGCGCGCGTTGCCGACTTCACCCGCTCCGGCGGCTTGATGTCGCCGACGTGCATCGGCAGGTCATCGTGATCGTCGTCGTCGTCGAAATCGGGTCGGAAGATCGCCTGCGTGGCGAGCGGGCGACCCACTGAGGACGAGTCGACCATTCCATCGACGGGCTGAGTTCCAGGGGCGACGTCGTCGGCGTCCTGGCTTTCCGGCTCCACCCCCTGCTCGGCCATCAGTCCACGTACCTCGGACTGGGCGGCGCAGGGGCGAGCCCGAGCACGGTTAACCACTTGCGGTACAACGCATTCCATGTGCCATCACGGCGGATGCGTTCTAGCGTGCCGTTGACGAATCGAACCAGCCCGTCGTTATCCAGCTTGACCCCGACGCCATACGGCTGGGTGCCCATGTTGGGTCCGACGATGTGCAGATAGGGATCCTGGGAGACCAGCCCGGCCAGGATCGAGTCGTCGGTGCTGACCGCGTCGACTTCGCGCTGCTGCAACGTCACCAGACAGTCGGCCCAGTTCACCACCTCGACCACGATCGGCGGCGGAATGATCTCGCGGATCCGGTGCAACGACGTGGTGCCCTTGGCCACGCAGACCCGCTTGCCGGACAAGTCGGCCGGCTTGGTGATCGGGGAGTCCCGCGGCGCCAGGATGCGTTGGGCAGCATCGAGATACACAGTAGAGAAGTTGACTTCCTTGCGCCGGTCGCAGGTGATCGTCATCGTTTTCACGACGACGTCGACCTCGGCCTTCTCCAGCGCGGTGACCCGCTCGGCGGACGACAGGATTCGGTACTCGACTTGTGACGGGTTGCCGAAGAGGTCGCGCGCAATCTCCCCGGCGATGTCGACGTCGAAGCCGACGATCTCACCGCTGATCGGGTCGCGGAAGCTGAACAGGTTGCTGCCGATGTCCAGGCCGACGATCAGCCTGCCGCGGGCGCGGATGTAGGCCACCGCCGCGTCGGCGTCGGCCGGGTCACTGAACGGTCGCAGGCTGGCGGTGGGGTCGCACTCGTCGGCGGTCTTGTCCGGCTGCAACGGCGGCTGCGGCGACATCTCCTGCATCCCGGCCGGGGTGGGCGGTGGCAGCGTCGGGGCGGGCGCCACGACCATGGCACCGGACTGGCTGCACCCGGACAAGACCGTCGCCGCCACGACGAGGGCGCACAGCAGCCGCGACTTCATCGGTACTCCATCAGACGGGGCCACAACCCCAGAGCGACCGCGACGGCCGCGCCCAAGCTCAGCACGATGCCGCCCACCGTCGCGCCGGCAAGTCCCGCGCGGGCGTTGAGGACGTCGTCACGCAGTTCGTGGCGGCTCTGCTCCATGGCCTTCCCGAGCGCACGGTCGAGTTTGTCGAAGGCCGGTGTGGAGTCGTCCGCGCCGCTGCCCAACGCCACCTCAGTGGCAGCCCGGTAATTACCGACCGATATGAAGGAGTTGATCCGGTCGTCGGCTCGACGCCATTGGTTCAGCACTGCGCCGGCACCCTGCAGGTCGCCCTTGTCGACGGCGTCGCGCCGGGCGAGGTATTCGTCGAGCTGCTTGTGCATAGCGTCGATGCGTTCGTAGAAGGATTGCTTGCGGACCTCTTCGTCCCCGCGCCGAATCAAGGACAACGTCTCGTCGGCTCGTGCCTGCTGCGCACTGATGGACAGATTCGTGACCGTCTTCAGTGACTCTGCCGCAGTGTTTTTGGCACTACGGCTGCTGCTGGTGGAAATCGCGAGCGCGGTACCCACCCACACCACCATAACGAGAATTCCCAGTGCACCGGCGACAAGACCGGGGTTGATGCGTCGTTTGGTGCTACGGGCCAGCCACCGGTGGGAGAACGCGCCGAAGACCGCCGTCGCGAAGACGACGAGGATCACCGGTGCCGGAATCTGGGTCGACGCCGTGGTCTCGGCATCCACCCGCTCTGACGTGTCGCCGTACAGCCGCTGCGCGTCCGGCAGGATCTTCGACTGCATGAGCGTCGACGCCTCGGACAGATACGACGAACCGACCGGGTTACCCGCCCGGTTGTTGGAACGGGCGATCTCGATCAGGCCGGTGTACACCGCCAACTCAGCGTTGATCCGCCCCAGCAGCTGCACCAGCGGCTCGTCGGTCAACCCGCTGGACGCCCTGGTCACCGCCACTGCGGCGTCGGTGATCGCCTGCTCGTAACGCTGCCGCACGGTCCGAGGCTCAGCCCGTGCGATGAACGCGGTCGCGGCGGCCGCGTCGGCCACCGACAGCGTGGTGTACAGCCGTCCGGCCGCGAACGCCAGCGGCTCGGTGTGGCTGAGCACGGTGGTCAGCGCATCTTGTCGCTGATTGATCGTGGTCGACGTGGCGAAGGCGCTGAGCCCGCCGAGAATTGCCAAGACAAGACCGATGGACAGGATGCGTCCCGGGGTTGTCGCGACGAACCACCACCGGGGGTGGGCGGGTTCGATTGGCGACCGTGAACCCAGCGGCTCGGTCGACGGGTGCGCCAACTCAACGGTCACGTCTGTTCGAACCTCAACTTTCGGGCGTGCGTGACTCGAACGGTATAAGCGAATTCTAAGAGCTAGCCACGAAGATGCGGGGATGTCGGGCTTGATTGCTGACACAGTCTCAGCCCGTGGACACGATGCGAGACGGTCGGTCTGCTTATTCTGAACGCGTGCGAGGCGATGGTGACGGATGGGTGGTGTCCGACGCCGGTAAGCATTACTGGGGTGTGCACGGTGCGGCCGGCTTGTTACTCAGAGCACCGCGACCCGACGGGACATATGCGGTGCTCCTGCAACACCGGGCGCCGTGGAGTCATCAAGGCGGAACCTGGGCTCTGCCCGGCGGTGCTCTCGACAGCCACGAGACGCCCGAAGAAGGCGCGAAGCGGGAGGCCCACGAGGAAGCCGGCCTGCCCGGCGACCTGCTGTCGGTGCGGGCAACCATCGTCACCGCCGACGTGAACGGGGCCTATGGCAATCGCTGGACCTACACCACCGTCGTCGCCGACGCGGATGAACTGCTGCAGACCGTGCCGAACATGGAGAGCGCCGAACTGCGCTGGGTCGTCGAGGACGACGTGGCCGAATTGCCACTGCACCCCGGATTCGCGGACAGCTGGCAACGGCTGCGCGCTGCCCTGGAGATCGTGCCGTGGAGCCGCGCCGATCAGCCGCGGAGCGATCTGGCCCGCACGGTCGAAATCGAAGACGGCGGCCTGGTGTTGCGCATCGTGGGCTGACCCGCTCAGCCGAGGGCTGAGCGGAGTTGCTCCGCCGCGGCCCGCGGATCCGCCGCGACGGTGATCGCACGCACCACCACAATGCGACGCGCGCCGGCCGCCAGCACATCCGGCAGCCTTGCCGCGTCGATCCCGCCGATCGCGAACCACGGTTTCTCGACGGCCATGTCGGCGGTGGACCGCACCAGCGGCAGGCCGGGTGCCGGGCGGCCGGGTTTGGTCGGGGTCGGCCAGCATGGCCCGACGCAGAAATAGTCGACAGCTTCGCCGGTCGCGGTGGCGGCCTGCTGATGATCGTGCGCGGACCGGCCGATCAGGGTGTCCGGGCCGACGATGTCTCGCGCCACGGATAACGGCAGATCGTCCTGGCCGAGATGCAGCACGTCGGCTCGGGCTGCGCGGGCGATGTCGGCGCGGTCGTTGACGGCGAGCAGCGCGCCGTGCCGCCGCGCTGCATCGGCAAGAATTTCCAGCGCTGCCAGTTCGTCGCGCGCCTCCAGCGGGCCGAACTGCTGCTCACCCGCCGAGCCCTTGTCGCGCAGCTGGATGATGTCCACCCCGCCGGCCAGCGCTGCGTCGGCGAAGTCGGCCAGATCGCCACTGTCGCGACGCGCATCGGTGCACAAGTACAGCCGGGCTTTGGCGAGCCGGTCCGTAGATGGGTGCACACCGAGACGCTAGCGACTACCGTGGAAACCCGACACGGGAGTCCCAGGGTTCGGTGACGATGCAGGCCAAAGGCCTGCGGAGGAGCTGGACAAGATGCGCAAGCCGGGGTCTGAGAGTGGGCGCGCCAGCCCTTACCGTCACACCTGATCCGGATCATGCCGGCGAAGGGAGCGAAAGGTGCCACCCGACTCGGGAACGCTGGCCGTCATCGGCGGCGGCGTCATTGGGCTGTCGGTGGCCCGTCGGGCCGCTCAGGCAGGCTGGTCGGTGCGATTGCATCGTTCCGCGCAGCCCGGTGCGTCATGGGTGGCCGCCGGAATGCTTGCGCCGCACAGCGAAGGCTGGCCCGGTGAAGAGCGACTGCTGAAGCTCGGCCTGGAATCGCTGCGGCTCTGGCAGCAGGGCGAATTCACCGACGGTCTGCCTCCTCAGGTGATCACCGCGCGGGAGTCGCTTGCGGTCGCGGTCGATCGCGCCGACGTCGCCGACCTGCGCACGGTCGCGGAGTGGTTGTCTGCGCAGGGCCATCCCGTGGTGTGGGAGTCAGCGGTCCGTGATGTGGAACCGATGCTGGCGCAAGGTATTCGGCACGGCTTTCGGGCGCCCACCGAGTTGGCGGTCGACAATCGGGTCCTGCTCGACGGGCTCTCGACGGCCTGCGAGCGTCTCGGCGTCGAGTGGGGCGAGCCGGTGCATGACCTGGATTCCGTACACGCCGACGCAGTCGTGATCGCCAACGGAATCGACGCGCCTTCGTTGTGGCCCGGTCTGCCGATTCGGCCGGTGAAAGGTGAGGTGCTCAGGCTGCGCTGGCGCTCAGGATGTATGCCGTTGCCGCAGAGGGTGATTCGCGCCCGGGTGCACGGACGTCAGGTCTACGTGGTGCCGCGTGCTGACGGCGTTGTCGTCGGTGCCACCCAGTACGAGCACGGCCGCGACACCGCGCCCACGGTGTCCGGTGTACGAGATCTCCTCGACGACGCATGCAGGGTGATGCCGGCGCTGGGCGAGTACGAGTTGGCGGAGTGCGTCGCCGGGCTGCGCCCGATGACGCCGGACAACATGCCGCTGGTCGGACGCCTCGACGGGCGGACGCTTATCGCCGCCGGCCATGGCCGGTCCGGCTTCCTGCTGGCACCGTGGACCGCCGAACAGATTGTGTCCGAACTCATTCCGGTTGGAGCTGAAGCATGATTGTCCGCCGGCGACGATGCAGAGCGAAGCGATGAGGAGGAGCGGCGCATGATCGTCCGCCGGCGACGATGCAGAGCGAAGCGATGAGGAGGAGCGGCGCATGATCGTGCGCGTTAATGCCGATGACCTCGAGGTCGACGACCAGACGACGGTCGCGACGCTGCTGCGGTCTCTCGGTTACCCAGACCGCGGGATCGCCGTCGCGATCGACCAGGCCGTCGTACCACGATCTAGTTGGACGACAACACTTTCCGATGGTGCGCACATCGAAGTAGTGACGGCGGTGCAAGGTGGCTGATGCCAAACTGACCATCGCCGGACGCAGCTTCGGCTCGCGGTTGATCATGGGTACCGGCGGTGCGGCCAACCTGGCCGTCCTCGAAGAGGCTCTGATCGCGTCGGGAACAGAGTTGACCACTGTCGCGATGCGCCGCGTCGACGCCGCCGGCGGAACCGGCATGCTCGACCTGTTGAGTCGGCTCGGCATCACGCCGCTGCCCAACACCGCGGGCTGTCGCGGCGCGGCCGAGGCGGTGCTGACCGCGCAACTCGCCCGTGAGGCTTTGGGGACTGAATGGGTCAAGCTGGAAGTGATCGCCGACGAGCGCACGCTGCTGCCCGATGCCATCGAATTAGTCCGTGCCGCAGAGCAATTGGTTGACGACGGCTTCGTCGTGTTGCCGTACACCAATGACGATCCGGTGCTGGCCAGACGGCTCGAAGACACCGGCTGCGTAGCGGTGATGCCGCTCGGTTCACCGATCGGCACGGGTCTGGGAATCGCCAACCCGCACAACATCGAGATGATCGTCGCCCAGGCAGGTGTTCCCGTCGTGCTCGACGCAGGCATCGGCACCGCCAGCGACGCCGCGCTCGCAATGGAGCTGGGCTGCGATGCGGTGCTGCTCGCCACCGCCGTGACTCGCGCCGCCGACCCGCCCGCAATGGCCGCGGCGATGGCCGCCGCCGTCACCGCGGGCTATCTGGCCCGCCGGGCCGGGCGGATCCCGAAGCGGTTCTGGGCCCAGGCTTCGAGTCCCACCCTGTGAGCGGGCGTTACGTCGCACTGGGCAGTTCGATGGCGGCCGGGCCCGGTATCCGGCCGTCGGCGCCGGGCGCGCCGTTCGGCTCAGGCCGGTCGGCCCATAACTACGCACATCTGGTCGCTGAGCGGCTGAACCTTGATCTGGTCGACGTCACCTTCTCCGGCGCCACCACCGCGCATGTGTTGAACGAGCGCCAACGCACTGCGCAGCCGCAGATCGAGGCTCTGAACGGCTCCGAGGAACTGGTCACCATCACGATCGGCGGCAACGACGTCGGATACGTGCCGCTGCTGATGGCGGCGTCGTTACCTGCGGTGGTTCGCTGGGTGCCGCCGCTCGCCGGCCGGTTGCGCGACCTGTTCGACCGCGACGCACGCGAGCGCGCGTTCGACGACGTCGCCGACTCACTGCATGCCATCGGCACCGAGGTGCGCCGTCGCGCGCCGCGAGCCCGGGTGCTGTTCGTCGACTACCTGACCCTCCTGCCGGCCGACGGCGCGCCCGCCGCTCCGCTGTCGGCGGAGCATGCCGATCTCGGGCGGTTCGTCGGCGCCCGCCTGGAAGACGTCACCGCGGTTGCCGCGCAGGCCACCGGCTGCGAACTGGTCCGCGCCGGACTCGCCAGCCGTGCCCACCACGGGTGGTCGGCGGATCCCTGGGCGGTGGCCGCGGGCCTGCCATTGCCGTGGCGTGCGGCACCTTTTCATCCCAACGCCGCAGGTATGCGGGCAGTTGCCGACCTGATTCTGGCGCAGGCCGGCGAGAACTGATTAGTTTTTCAGTGCCCGGGTAAATCTAACGAGGCGATCATGCAGGGACGCACCGCCGAGGGAGTTATCCGTCGACACGACACTGAGAAACCACGTGCACAGTCAGACTTTCGATCATTCGGCGCTCTTCTACGAATCGGAGCGCGAATACGTCGACTCGTTAGTGCCCTTCGTCTGCGAGGGTCTGGACCTTCTACAGCCGGTCATGATCGGCGTACCGGGGGACAAGCTGTCGCCACTGCGCGACGCGTTGGGAGGCGCCGCCGCCCATGTGGCGATGGCGGACATCACCGAGTTGGGCCGCAATCCCGGTCGGATACTGGCCACTCAATTGGCGTTCGTCGATCGGCATCACGACCAGCATGTCCGGATCGTTGCCGAATTGGCCTGGGCCGGCCGGACCGCATCGGAATATCTCGCGTGCATGCACCATGAGGCGCTGGCCAATATCGCGTTCGCGGACGCGAAGGTCACCGGTCTGTGTCCCTACGACGTCTCGTGTCTCGACGAAAGCGTGCTGGCCCATGTCCGCCTCACCCATCCGCAGATCTGGATGAGCGGATCGCGAACGCACTGTCACGAGTACGCGGTTGACGCCGCGCTCGACCAGTGCAACCAGCCGCTGACGACGAATCCGGCCGCGGTGACCCACACCGTCGAGCACCCCGCCGGGCTGGCCGGGGCCCGCAAGTGCGGGGAACGCTACGGCCGGTTGCTTGGCATGTCGACGGATCGATTGGCCGACCTCGTCCTGGTTGCGACGGAGTTGGCGACCAACAGCCTCGACCACGCCGGGGGTGCGTGCCGGATGGCGTTTTGGTACGAGGCCGGGTACGTGGTCTGCGAGGCACGCGACATGGGCCACTGGGCGGATCCGCTTGCGGGCCGTCGGCCGCCGGTGACTGGCGGCTCGGGTCCGTACGGACTGTTCGTCGTCAACGCGATCGCGGATCTGCTGCGGACCTACACGACGTCGGCCGGCACCACGGTGCAGGCGTATCTACGGCTCGACGATTCCGCTGAAGTCGCGAGTTAGCGGCCCAATGCGACGTGGGCGTCTAACCTGGGGCGCGATGCTTAACAAATCAATGTCCATGGTCATCGCTGTCGCGCTCATGTTGGCAACCGGCGGGTGCGACTCCGGCCCCGCCAACTCGCTCAAGCCGGTGTCGGCGCCGGATTTCGCGGCGTCGCTGCGCGGAAAGGTCACCGCGGACGCGATGATGGCGCACCTGACGAAGCTCTCAGACATCGCGAAGGCCAACAACAACACCCGCGCAGTCGGCACCCCTGGCTACGAGGCCAGCGTCGATTACGTCGCAGGCAAGTTGCGGGACAAGGGGTTTGATGTGCAGACCCCGCAATTCGAAGCACGGGTGTTCCACGCTGACCCGGGGTCGGTGACCGTCGCCGACAAGAAGTTCGAGGCTCGCGCATTGGAGTTCAGCCTGGCCACGCCGCCGGTCGGAGTGACCGGTCCGCTGGTCGCGGTGCCCGTCAGCGACAGCCCGGGCTGCAACGCCGCCGACTACGACAACGTGCCAGTCAACGGCGCGGTGGTGCTGGTGGACCGCGGCACCTGCCCGTTCGCCCAGAAGGAGAAGGCCGCCGTCGAACGCGGTGCGGTGGCAATGGTGGTGGCGGACAACGCCGTCGAGGAGAAGATGGGCGGCACCCTGGGCGAGACCACCGACGTCAAGATCCCGGTGGTCAGCGTGACCAAATCCGATGGCGCGCTGCTGCGCACGATGCAGGGCCCCGCGACCGTACAACTGTCCGCGGAGAACAAGACCATCTCGGCCCGCAATGTGATCGCGCAAACCAAGACCGGCTCGACCAGCGATGTCGTCATGGCGGGTGCGCATCTGGACAGCGTCCCCGAAGGACCGGGCATCAACGACAACGGTTCCGGCGTGGCCGCGGTGCTCGAGACCGCTCTGCAACTGGGTACTTCGCCGGGGATCCACAATGCGGTGCGGTTCGGCTTCTGGGGTGCCGAGGAACTCGGTCTGATCGGGTCGCGAAAGTACGTCGAGTCGTTGGACCTCAACGCGCTCAAAGACATTGCGCTCTATCTGAATTTCGACATGCTGGCGTCGCCCAACCCGGGCTTCTTCACCTACGACGGCGATCAGTCGTTGCCGACGGACAAGCGGGGCACTCCAGTCGTGCCCGAGGGATCTGCCGGCATCGAGCGGTCGCTGGCCGCCTACCTCAACTCGGCAGGTAAGACTCCCCAGGACACGGAATTCGACGGCCGATCCGACTACGACGGGTTCACCGTGGCGGGCATACCGGCTGGCGGGTTGTTCTCCGGCGCGGAGGTCAAGAAGACGCCGGAGGAGGCGAAGCTGTGGGGCGGCGAAGCCGACCAGCCCTTCGACCCGAACTACCATAAGGACACCGACACCTTGGAGCACATCGACCGCGCTGAGTTGGGTATCAACGGCGGCGGCGTGGCCTATGGGATCGGCCTGTACGCCCAAGATCTGTCTGGCCGCAACGGGATTCCGGTCCGCGAGGACCGGACCCGCCACACGCTGTCGAAGTAGTCGGGTCAGAGCCCCGGCAGGCAGATCGGGGCGCCGTAGCACGGTGGCGGACCGTGCGGCGGCGGAGTAGCGCCGTCCCAGACGAATTCGCCGACGTTGCCCATCCCGCCGACCGGGACCCAGAACCAGGTGTGGCAGATGTTGGTGTCCCACCGGACGTCGCCCGCGGGCAGAGGCTGTCCCGGGCACCACTGGTGGGGTACGGAGAAGTTGTCGGTGGGGAATGGCATTGGCGCGGCCGAGGCGGTGGCCGACGCCAGCCCGAGTCCGGCCGCAGCGATGCTGCCGGACAGCACCGTTGCGCCGATGACCTGCTTCGAATAGCGATTGATGTTCATGGTCAGCACGCTAGGAATCGGCGTTGAATGAATTCTTAACGCGCTGAGCTAGTCTCCGGTGCGAACGAACTTGTCCTCGAAATCACCACCACTGCAGGCACTTCCGGTCGATACATTCGAGCCGTGCCCGATCAGCACCGGGATCGGGTCCTGCAGGTCGTCCGGAAGCGGGTACACCGCGGTGATTTTGATCTGCGTCATGCCACCGAGATTGCACGGCACCGCGCCCGAGTCGTCGCGCGTCCATTTGCCGCCAGCGAAGACCAACGGGATGACCCCGTCGGGGGCATGGAACATGCTCATGCACCGATCCCCGGTGCGAAGACATTCGGTATGCACCTGGACATCGTCTTGTCCGGGTGAGGAATTGCCGCTCGCGTAGGTGATCGCCTCGTGGTAGCGACCATGCAGAGCCGATGCCGGCGACACCGCCCGCGGCGGCAGGCCGGCCGGATCGGGAACTTTGGTGGTGTCGGCGTCGCCGGTGCGGGTGAAGGTCACGGTGCGCTTGCTGGCACTGCAGCTGTTGGTCGTGCCCCTGGTCGTTTCGCCTGACAGCGTCCCGTCGGGTTGCGGGTGCAAGGTGAAGACCACCCACACTTCGACGGGAGCGTCGTTGCACTGAGTTGAGCCGAGGCCCACCGCAATCCAGCTGCCGCCCACCTGATCGAACACCAGATCCGACACGAGCACGATGCCACTGCCGCCGAGGTACGACGCCGTGGCGACGCAGCCACCTGCCCGGCAGACCGAGCGCACACCCCACGCCGCGGCCATCGGTGGAGCTCCGGCGACCGCCTTACCGTCCAGATCAGTGCCCGGTCCGTAGTTCGCCCGGTAGGTGCCGTCGAACGGATGGGGCGCGGCGACCACCGACGCCGGCGCGCCAGCTCGATCCCGATGTTGGAGGAAAGTCACGCCGGCGAATACCGCCGCGGCGACAGCGAGCACCGCAACCCCTGCGGTAATCATCAAGCGACGACCTGGCATTCGCGGCGTAACTGTCATCACGGTGGATGCCGGAGCCGGTGGACTCGGTAGCGCTGGTGCGGGACGATCGTGCACCGGATTGGGCGACGTGCCGAGAGCAGCGCTGAGTTCCCGGGCGAACTCTCGGCAGGTCGCGAATCGATCGGTGAGAGTCTTGGCCAGCGCTCTGGTCAGCACCGGATCCAGCGCCGCCAGCTCCGGTCGCCGTTCGCCGAGTGACGGGATCTGCGCCGCAACATGTTTGGTGATCACCACGGCGGGATTTGAGTCGACGTACGGCGGCGAGCCGGTCAACAAGTCAAACGCGGTGCAGGCCAGCGCGTACTGGTCGGTGCGGCCGTCGAGCGGCTCACCGCGCAGCTGCTCGGGCGCGGCGTAGGCCATGGTGCCGACCGCCATGTTCGTCGCGGTCAGGCCCGACGGATCGTCGATCAGCCGGGCAATACCGAAGTCGGCCAGGAAGATCCGTTGCGCCTCGGGATCCAGCAGGATGTTGGCCGGTTTGACGTCGCGGTGTAGCAGCCCTCGTTGATGCGCATGATCCAATGCCGAGGCGACCGCGGTGATGATCTCCAGTGCCTCGTCGGCGGGCAGTCCACCGGGATGCTGCTCGCGCACCAGCCGTGACGCATCGGTACCGCCCACGTAGTCCATCGAGATCCAGAGCTGACCGTCGTATTCACCGCGGTCGTGGACGCCCAGGATGTTTGGATGCGACAAGCTCGCCGTGAGCTCGGACTCGCGCAAAAAGCGGGCGCGATACTGCGGGTCGGCAGTCCACTCCGTGGGCAACACTTTCAGCGCGTCCTGGCGCGGTAGACGCGGATGGGCGGCCAGATAGACCGTGCCCATGCCACCGGCGCCGAGCACACGCAGGATCGTGTATTCCGCGAACAGTTCGCCCACCGACACCGGCATGGGCAAATCCTAAGCTGGCGGTTTGTTCAACATGATCAATTCGGCTCCCTGAAAGCTATGCTGCTGTTGTTTAGCTGGCATACCTGGTGGGCGTGGAAACATCATGATGAGCGATGGGGTAGAGGTGGGGCGGGTCTTTGCGGCGCCGCCATCCGCCGGACTCGCCGACCACGCGGTCCACTTCGGTGTACTGGGTCCGTTGCAGATTCGCCACGACGGCGCGTCGATACCGCTGGGGACACCTAAACAACGAGCGGTGCTGGCGGTGCTGGTCGTGAACGCGAACCGACCGGTCGGCATCGACACGCTGATCGGCGCCGCGTGGGATCAACGACCGCCGCCGGGAGCGCGCGCGACACTGCACGCTTACATCTCCAATCTGCGTCGGCTGCTGAGCGGCGCGGGCGTCGACCGTGCCGCGTTGGCCAGCAGGCCGCCGGGATACCAACTGACCATCGCCGAGGATCAATACGACTTCGGGCGCTTTGTCGCTGAGAAGAATGCCGGACTGCAGGCGGCCGCTGCCGGGCAGTTCGACCTGGCCGGCCGGCACCTGTCGGCCGCGCTGGCGCAGTGGCGCGGCCCGGTCCTCGAAGACCTGCGGGACTTCCAATTCGTCGACACCCTCGCCGCGGCGCTCGACGAGGAGAAGGTCGTCGTGCACATCGCCCGAGCCGAGGCCGAAATCGCTTGTGGCCGAGCAGATGCCGTCATCATGGATCTCGAGGCGCTGACCGCGACGCACGGCTACCGGGAGCCGTTATGGGCCCAGTTGATGACCGCGTACTACCTGGCCGACCGTCAATCGGACGCGCTCGACACCTATCTGCGGCTGAAGACCCTGCTGGCCGAGGACCTGGGCATCGACCCGGGATGGACGATACGTGAACTCTACGAACGGATCCTGCGTCAGGAAACGCTCGATGTGCGCAAGGCCGCACAGACGCACGCCGAGGACACCATTGTCGCGCAGTCCGACAACGCAATTCGGGTGCGCCGGACGACAACAGCGGCACTACGCGGCGCCGACGGGCAGTGCCACGCGCTGGTCGGTACGGCCACCCGGATAGGTCGCAGCCCCGACAACGACATCGTGCTCTCCGACGCCAAGGTCAGTCGTCACCACGCCGTCATCACCGATGACGGCAAGACGTTTCTCATCACCGACTTGGGATCGGCGAACGGAGTCCGAGTGCGCGGCCAGCGCATCGACCCCAGCGCCGAACTGCGCGAGGGTGATCGGGTTCGCATCGGCGATGTCGACTTCACCCTCGACACCAATCCTCGTCCTACTTAAGGATCCGTTCAGGCCGCCATCGGATTGTTGTGCACAACCGGATCGACAATCCACTGAGGAGCTCAGATGAACTACCGGCCCGAACCACCACAACTACTGCCGACCACTGTCGCCGACGGGCGCGCGCCCGGTGTGTACTACCGCATCGACGGAGAGCTCGTGCCGGTGCTGCACATCTGGCTCGACGGCAGTGTGCCCGTCTTCTTCGAGCATCACATCGTCTTGTGGAAAGACCCGGCGCTCAAGATCGGGGTCAGGGGCAAGGGCGCGCTCAAGCGGATGATCGCCGGCATGCAGCTGCTGTTGACTGAGGCACGTGGGCCGGGGCAAATCGCGTTTTCCCGCGACGGCGCCGGACATGTATTTCCGTTGCATCTGCGTCCCGGCTCGGCCGTCGAGGTTCGTGAGCACCAATATCTCGCGGCCACAGGCAATGTGGAGTACAGCTTCGCGCGCCAGAAAGGGATCCGAAACATGCTGTTCGGAGCGACTGGCTTCTTCGTCGACCGGTTCGCCGCGAAAGAGTCGGAGGGCGTGGTCTGGCTGCACGGCTATGGCAATGTCTTCGAGAAGGTTCTGGCCCCCGGTGAACAGATCGATGTGGAACCGGGAAGCTGGATCTACCGCGACGAGAGCGTGCGGATGGAGCCGCAGATCTACGGGCTCCGTACCGGAATATTCGGTGGCACAGGCAATCTCATCTTCAACCGGTTCACTGGACCGGGCCGGGTCGGCATCCAGTCGATGTACCTGGACATGTCGACCGACTCCGACCGCTGAGTCATTAAGAATCCATAAAGCACCGTCCCGCACTGTGATCAGGCATCGCGTCCGCAATAGACAAAGGAGCAGTTATGAAACGCGAACTTATGATCACCGCCGGTGCGGCAGCAACACTTGCCGCGGTGCTGGCCGGTTGTTCACACCACGACGGGGCTGTCAGCGCCGGTAACGCCGCAGTCGCCCCGGCCGGCTCGTCCAACACCAAGGTATTGGTCGACGGCAAGGACCAGAACGTGAAGGGTCAAGTGGCCTGTACCACCGCCGCCGGCACCGTCAACATCGCCATCGGTGGTGGATCCGGCTCGGGTGGGGTTCCCACCGGCATCGGCGCCGTGCTGACGGACGCCAATCCACTCGCCGTCAAATCCGTTGCGCTGGGCAACGTCAACGGCGTGTCATTGGGTGTCGGCGGAACCACCGGAAAGGCCCAGGCCACCAAAGACGGCAGCACCTACAAGATCAGCGGTACTGCCAGCGGCGTGGACATGTCCAACCCGATGGCCGGACCGGTCAACAAGTCGTTCGAACTCGACGTCACCTGCCCCTAGCCAGAATTCGCCACCGGGTGTCGCTACGGCGGCACCCGGTGGCCAGAACAAAGGAAGCCTTTCATGAACAACAACAAACCCATGGTCGTGATACTCGGTGCGGTAGCAGCGCTTTTCGCCTTGTCGCTCATCGTGCGCTTCGCCTTCCTCAGTCAGTTCGGACTGCCCGGCGGATGGCTCTTCTACCTCGCACTGCCGATCGGAGGCATCGGCACGCTCATTCTCTTGCTGATGCGGCTCGGTCTGCTCAACGTCGGCGGACAGTCGAGCGCGCCGATCCAGCAGTGGCAGCCGGCAACCTCGACATCTCAGCGTCTGCAGGAGCTGGAGACGATGCGAGCCAACGGCGCCGTTTCCGAAGACGAGTACACACACCAGCGCGCCCGGATCATCTCTGGAGCGTGAATCACTGCGGCTCAACCGGTCTCAGCGATCCTGGGCATAACCTCCTCACCCGTCGACGGGTGAGGAGGTCAGCCTTTTTGAGCGTGGCGGATAGCGTTCCCGCCCAGGTAGGCGAGGTATCCGATCAACCCGACGGTCGCCACACTGCGAGTCTGCTTACTGCTGAAGCCAAGTCCCAGCACGGTCTCGATAGAGCCGTTGGTGTAGACGTGCTGACGGGTTTTCCGCGGAAACGCCGACTTGGTGATCGGCTCGAACAGTCCAGGATTGGTGAAGTGGGATAACCCGGCTCCGGCCAAAGCCAAACCGGAGTACCGGGCCAGGCGGTTGCTCTTGCGCGACATGGGTTCCCAGTCCTCCTCAGCTGATTGCGTAGTCGCTCAGCGGAAAATTCGATGCCTCCGCAATGGCTGTCGAGGTAGCCATCGGTCGCAACAGCGAGGGTTCTCCGCTGGGATTGAAATAGTAGGAACGTGACGTGGCGCAGTTACCGAGTATCCACAGTGAATCGCCGAGCATTTCGGTCATCCGGTCGAGGTAGCGCGCGTTGGCCTCTTCGGTCACCTCGAATGTGTCCGCACCCCGACTTTTCAGTTCGCCGAAAAGCCGGTCCATCAACCGCATCTGGTACTCCATGGTGTTGAAGAAGTTCAACCCCAAGAAGGCGAACGGGCTGGCCAAGCTGAGGTAGTTCGGGAAGTAAGGCATCGACACGCCCTGATACGCCTGGAAACGCGTATCGCGCCACCACTTTCCGAGATTGCGGCCGTCGCGGCCGATCACCTCGATGGCCGGGAAGTTGGCTTCCCACAGGTCGAAGCCGGTGGCCAGCACCAGCGTGTCGATGTGGGTCTTCGATCCGTCGGCGTTGACGATGCCGTCGGCCTCGATCCGCTCGATGCCGTCGGCCTGCAGGTGCACGTGCGGCTTGGTGAAGCTGCGGAAGTAGCCGTTGGAGAAGGTGGGTCGTTTACACCCGAGGTCGTAGTCGGGGGTGAGCTTGCGGCGCAGTTCTTTGTCGCGAATCGCCACGAACTGGTTCATCTTGCACAGATCCATCGCGGAGATGTTGAGCCGCCGGTTCAGCGGAACCCGGTACCGCACCAGGCCGACGGTGATCATCATCTCGTAGATGGTGTCGGTGATCGTCCGGATGAATCGCTGTGTCCACGGTAAGCGGGCGAAAAGCCGTTTAGCCCAATCGGAAAAACGCAGGTCGATCTTCGGCGCCACCCAGATCGGGGTGCGCTGGTAGACGGTGAGATCGGCGGCTTTGTCCGCGAGTTTCGGAATCAGCTGCACCGCAGTCGCGCCGGTCCCGATGATCCCGACCCGTCGGCCCGTCGGATCGAAGTCGTCTTCCCACTCGGTGGTGTGGATGACCTTGCCCTCGAAGGTGGTAATCCCCGGGATATCGGGTGTCTTCGGCTGGGACAGGAACCCGGTGGCGGTGATCAGGTAGCGCGCCGACAGCACGTCGCCACCGGACAGCGCCACCTCCCAGCGGCGGGTTTCGTCGTCCCAGCGGGCGCTTTCCACAACGGTGTTGAACCGCATGTGCCGGCGCACGTCGTATTTGTCGGCCACCCCCGCGGCGTACTGCTTGATCTCCGGTCCCGGGGTGAACAACCGCGACCAGTTCGGGTTCGGTTCGAAGAAGTACGAGTACGTGGTGGTGGGGACGTCGACGGCCAGGCCCGGGTAGTGGTTGACGTGCCAGGTTCCGCCGAGGTCGTCTTCCCGGTCGAGGATGACGAAGTCCTCGATACCCATGCGTTTGAGCTGAATAGCGGCGCCGATTCCGCCAAAGCCGGCACCGACGATCAGGGCCTCGACGTGCTCCGAAGTCATGGCACGACAATATACCCGGTACCCATGGTACTGGTAATCCTCGGGGGCCTAGCTGGGCTTGGCCTTCCCGGTCGTCTTCGCACCGGACGTGCGGTTCTCGGCGACCAACGCCGCGTTGTCGTCTTCCAGGTCGAGGATGCGGCCGATGCCGGCGAGGTTGACTCCAGCGGCGGCCAGTTGGCTGATCCGCCGGAGGCGGGCGAGGTCGTCGGAGCTGTACCGGCGGGTGCCACCGTCACTGCGAATCGGCGTGAGCAGGCCGTGGCTTTCATACAGTCGCAGCGACTGCACGGGGATACCGGATAGTTCGGCGGCCACCGAGATGCCGTACACACCGTGGCTCGCGGCGGGCTGGTCCAGGTTGTCGAGTCGATCGTTCGTCAAAATCATCCTTGGCTGCGGCTACAGGAAACTTTGGTACCACACTTGCGAATTCCTGCCATGCATGATAAATCAAATCTCTGGAAATTGACATAGGTTATGAGTGAGATCGTGCATAGGTTCGAAGGTGAAGCTTTCCCCGCCGAGGTGAGGAGGTTGCAGTGCCATCGTATGCGTGTCTGGATTCGCCAGGAGTGTTCGCGTCGTTGGCCGACATCGTGCGCCAGGGCTCGACACCAGCAGAGCTCTATGCCGCCATCTGCGTGGCCGCAACGCTGACCGTTCCCGGCTGCGACCATGCCAGCCTGATGATTCGTCGTGACGGCACCTGCAGGACCGCTGCGGTCAGTGATGCCGTCGCCGCTCGGATCGACAAGCTCGAACTCATTCTCGGCAACGGGCCATGCCTGGACGCCATCGAAAGTCGCAGCGCGCAAATCGAATCCGATCTGACGACGGGCGGCCGGTGGCCTGCGCTGGCGGCGCGGGTGATTGCCGAAACGCCGGTCCGGGGCGCAATGAGCATCCGCCTGCCGGTCGACCAGTCGAACGTCGGCGCGCTCAACCTGTTCTCCGACGCACCCCACGCGTTGAACAACGCGTCGATCGAGCACGCGGTCGTGTTAGGGGCATTCGCGACCGTGGCGACCACTGCGGCGGCCTACGGCGAAGATGCGGCCACGTTACGACGCGGGCTGACCAGCAATCGCTCCATCGGTAAGGCGGTCGGAATGCTGATGGCGATCAACGATGTCTCCGATGACGACGCGTTCGATATCCTCCGCCAGACATCGCAGGACTCTAACGTCAAACTGGTCGATGTCGCCGCCGACATGGTGCGCGGGCACCGCCTGCGCGGATCCAGGAAGGGTGCGTGAATTACTTGCGGCCGAGCAGTCGCAGGGCCGCGGCCACCGCCAGTCCGGGTACGTCGAGTGTCTTGGAGCCCAGATCGTGTCGGGCGCCGGCGATCTCGACGATCTGCGTCGGCGCGGGTATCAATGCCGCCGCATCGCTCAGCTCGTTGAGCGTCCCGAACGGGTCGGACGTGCCGTGCGTGAACACCGTCGGGACCGCGATGTCGGGCAGGTGTTCGGTGCGGGCACGTTCCGGCTTACCGGGCGGATGGACCGGATAGGAGAACAGCGTCAACACGTCCACCTGTGCTTCGTGTGCGGCCACCACCATCGACGTCTGCCTACCGCCGTAGGAGTGGCCACCGGCGATCAGCGGACCATCGGCCAGCCCGCGGCACACCGCGATTGCCTCGACGATGCCGGACCGGTCGGTGGCGGCCGACCCCGACGGCGGCCCCGTGGGCCGTCGCCGGCGATACGGCAAGTTGTAGCGGACGGCGAGCCAGCCACGTCTGGCCCACTCGTCGCACAGTCTCTCCAGCAGCGGGGAGTCGCGGCTACCGCCTGCGCCGTGCGTCAGCGCGACCACACCTGATGGTGTGCCATTGGGCTCGTGAGCGATACCGGCAATGTCGTCGAGGCCGCTCATTGCTGCAGCCTGAACATTGCCGATACCGGACCGTGGCCGTGACCGAGCGGGTAAGCGGCGCGCAGACATTCGGTGACCCAGCCTTTGCCGAATGCTACCGCGTCGGGCACGGTGTAGCCGTGTGCCAGCGCGCACGCCGTCGCGGCGGCCAGCGTGTCGCCTGCGCCGTGATCGTGGCCGGTGTCCACCCTCGGCGCCTCGAACTCGTGAAACTCGTTGCCGTCGAACAACAGATCAGTACTGCTGGTCGAGCCCTGCAAGTGTCCGCCCTTGACCAACGCCCACTGCGTCCCCAGCGCGTGCAGGGCCCGGGCCGCCTCGGCCTGGGTTGTCGCGTCGACGACGTCGATGCCGACCAGCAGTCGCACCTCGTGCAGGTTGGGGGTCACCAGCGTCGCCAGCGGAAACAGTTCGGTCCGAAGGGAATCCAGCGCAGCGTGATCCAGCAGCGGATCGCCGTGCATGGATGCGCTCACCGGGTCGACCACCAGGGGGATGCCCGTGCCGTGTTCACGCCAACTGCGCGCGACGGCCGCGATGATCTCTGCTGTCGCGAGCATCCCGGTCTTGGCGGCCTGTAACCCGATGTCGGTGCTCACGACCTCGATCTGGGCGGCGACCACGTCCGGCGGAATGGGATGAAAATCCTTGACGCCCAACGAGTTCTGCACGGTCACCGCCGTCACGGCGCACAGTGTGTGCACGCCCAGCAGAGTGCAGGTACGGATATCGGCCTGCATGCCGGCACCGCCGCCGGAGTCGGATCCGGCGATGGTCAGCACCCGCGGTGGCGTCGCACCCGGCGGCGCCAGCGGCAGATAATTCACTGGGCTGGACGAGTGCCGACCCGCTTCACCCGGCTCCGCCGGGCTTGCGGTCGTCACTGGGCGAGCGGCAGATACACCCGGTTACCGTGCTCGGCGAACTCGGCCGATTTCTCGGCCATGGCCGCCTCGATGGCTTCCTCGCTGTCGAGTCCGTGCTTCGCCGCGTAGTCCCGGACGTCCTGCGTGATACGCATCGAGCAGAACTTCGGCCCGCACATCGAGCAGAAGTGCGCGGCCTTGGCCGGCGCCGCCGGCAATGTTTCGTCGTGGTACTCGCGCGCGGTGTCCGGGTCCAGCGACAGCGCGAACTGGTCGTTCCACCGGAACTCGAAGCGCGCCGTCGACAGCGCGTTGTCGCGCTCCTGGGCGTGCGGATGACCCTTGGCCAGATCGCCTGCGTGCGCGGCGATCTTGTACGCGATCACGCCGTCCTTGACGTCTTTGCGGTCGGGTAGGCCGAGGTGTTCCTTGGGTGTCACGTAGCACAGCATCGCGGTGCCGGCCTGCGCGATGATCGCCGCGCCGATCGCCGAGGTGATGTGGTCGTAGGCCGGTGCGATATCGGTGGTCAGCGGGCCCAGGGTGTAGAAGGGAGCCTCTTCGCATAACTCCTCTTCAAGTCGCACATTCTCGACGATCTTGTGCATCGGGACGTGGCCGGGGCCTTCGATCATCACTTGCACACCATGGGATTTCGCGATTTTGGTCAGTTCGCCCAGCGTGCGCAGCTCGGCGAACTGAGCGGCGTCGTTGGCGTCGGCGATCGAGCCGGGCCGCAGCCCGTCACCGAGGGAGAAGGTGACGTCGTACTGCGCCAGAATGTCGCAGAGCTCTTCGAAGTTGGTGTACAGGAACGACTCCTGATGATGTGCCAGACACCAGGCGGCCATGATGGAGCCACCGCGGGACACGATGCCGGTGACGCGCTTGGCGGTCAGCGGGACATAGCGCAGCAGGACTCCTGCGTGCACCGTCATGTAGTCGACACCCTGCTCGCACTGCTCGATCACGGTGTCGCGGTACATCTCCCAGTTCAGCTCGGTCGGATCGCCGTCGACCTTCTCCAGCGCCTGGTAGATCGGCACGGTGCCGACCGGGACCGGCGAGTTGCGCAGGATCCACTCGCGGGTGGCGTGGATGTCCTTGCCGGTGGACAGGTCCATGATGGTGTCCGCACCCCAGCGGGTGGCCCACACCAACTTGTCGACCTCTTCGGCGATCGACGACGTCACCGCGGAGTTGCCGATGTTGGCGTTCACCTTGACCGCGAACGCCTTGCCGATGATCATCGGCTCGCTCTCGGGGTGGTTGTAGTTGGCCGGTATCACCGCTCGGCCGCGGGCGACCTCGTCGCGAACCAACTCGGCCGGCATCTGTTCGCGGGCTGCGATGTAGGCCATCTCGGCGGTGATCTCGCCGGCGCGGGCGCGCTGCAGCTGGGTACCGCGATCGCGGACGACGCCAGCGCGCGGCGACAGTCCGGCGGTCAGGTCGATCACCGCGTCGGGGTCTGTGTACGGGCCGGAGGTGTCGTAGAGGTCAAGGTGCTCGCCGTTGGACAGGTTCACCCGTCGGAACGGCACTTTCGCGCCGGGCACGGCCTCGATGCTGTGGTAGATCTTGCTGCTTCCGGCGATCGCGCCGGTCGTCACAGTTGGTTCGACTACTACATCGGTCATTGCGTCATCTCCCTACGTCGGCATTACCCGTCAGGTTCGTACGGTCGACGGCCCCGAGCCGTCCTCTCAGCGCACCGGGTGTGCGCTCCCGTGTTTCTATTTTTGGTTGCGTTGCCCACGCTAGCGCAGTCAGGGCGTTGTGCACCCCGACCCGATCAGGTCATCGCCAATCGGTGGGCAAGCTGCGCCATCGGTGGAAGGATGATCGACGTGGGTGAGGCCGCCGATACCCGGATTGGTGCCGATGCCTGGCCTGCTCTGCGGCCGGAGGCCGTTGGTGACGACGGTGGCGTGGGCGCTTTCCGGTTCTGGTTTGTCGGCGAACGCTGGGAGTGGTCCGACGAGGTTGCCCGGATGTACGGCTACGAACCGGGCACCGTGGAGCCGACCACGGAGTTGATGCTGTCGCACAAGCATCCGGACGACCGCCGTCATGTCCAGGATCAGCTTGATCGTGCGCTGCTGTCCAAGAGCTCGTTTTCCAGCCGTCACCGGTTCATCGACACGGCGGGCAAGGTGCACGACGCGATGGTGCTGGCCGATCGGATGTACGACGACACTGGCGCGGTGGTGGGTACCTCCGGCTACTACGTCGATCTGACCGCGACTTTCGTCGAGACCCGACAGGTGGCCCTCGACGAAGCGCTGCCCGACCTGTTCGAGGCACGGGCGGTGATCGAGCAGGCCAAGGGCATCCTGATGGCCGTCTACCGGGTCAGTCCCGAGCAAGCCTTCGGTGTGCTGCGGTGGCGATCTCAGGAGACCAACACGAAGTTGCGTTCGCTTGCGAAGCAGGTGATTGACGAAGTCGCCACCCTGCCTGCGGCATCGGCGAATGTGCAGGAGGCGTTCGACCATCTCTTGCTGACGGTGGATCAACGCGTTCCTGGTGAATCCACCACATAGGCGTGCTCCCGGTTAGGCTCGACGCAATAACAGACGGCGAGGTCGGGTACGGCGCTGTCGTCGGCCGGCCTCGACTGGGCCCGTGGTCCCGGGCCTAAGATCTGAGTGCTGCGAAGCGGGTGAACGCGATGGAGCTGTTGGTGGTCGATTCCGAGGTTCGACCTGATGCTGTGCTGGTTCATGCGAAGGGCGAGATCGATTCCAGCACCGCGGGAGAGCTCAGGTCACAGTTGGAGGCCTCGCTGCAGCAGGCCGAAACCCATGAATCCCGACTACTCATTGTCGATCTGCAGGGTGTGACGTACTTCGGCAGCGCGGGATTGAACGCCATCCTGGATTGCCACAAGCAGGGCTTGCGAGTCGGGACCGCAGTCCGGCTGGTTGCCGACAACGATCTGGTGGTTCGTCCGATCGAGGTGACGAACCTGGACGCCTTGCTCGAGCTGTACCCCTCGTTGCCTGACGCACTGGAAGGCCGCGACTCCGAGCAGGGGTCGTGAGCGGCCAGCAACGCCGCGGCTGGCCACCGGACTCGAAAGAACTGCCACCTGACCTGGCCGCTGCGGTCGCACTCGGCGGCGAGATGGGCCGCCGTTTCGGCGAGTTCGACTGGACGGCGCATCCGCTGGGCCCACCGCAATCCTGGCCGACAGAGGTCCGATCGGCGGTCGCACTGGTACTCACCTCCCGATTTCCGACGGTGTTATGGCTGGACGTCCAAGAGCTGTTCCTGATCTACAACGACGCCTACATCCAGATCCTGGACGACCGGCATCCGACGGCGTTGGGGCAGCGTGGCCAATACGCCTGGTGGGACGTCTGGCAACCGGTCAAGCCGATGCTCGACAGCGTCCTGGCCACCGGCGAAGCGACCTGGTCCTACGACTTGATGCTGCCGATGATGACCGCGGGCCGGAAGCGGGAGCGGTACTTTACGTTCACCTATAGCCCGCTGATCGGCGACGACGGGAAGACCTTCGGAATCTTCTGCCCGTCGTTCGAGACCACCGAGCGTGTGTTGAGTGAGCGTCGGCTGCACCTGCTGAACGCGGTGGCTTCGGCGGTGCTGGACACCAACACGATTGACGACGCGGCGAAGGCGGCCATCACGGTCTGCGCCGACCAGCCCGACGTTCCGTTCATCGCGGCGTACATCGGTGATCCCGAGACCGGTGATGTCACGCTGCGGGCAGCGACGCCTTCGGTGCGGCCGTTATTTCCGCGGACGCTGGCGAAGTTGACCAAATCCGAAGCCGTGCCGCGTACCCGCACCACGATGCACATCGTCGACGACCTCGCGGCGATGATCGACGGTATCCACGACGCGCTGGCTGACGATTGTCCCGACCAGGCGGTGTTGCTGCCGCTCGGCGAGGGAGAGGTGGCCGGTGCCCTGCTGGTCGGCACCAGTCCGCTCAGTGCGCTCGATGAGCATTACGTCGGCTTCTGCCAGTTGCTGGCCGACCAGTTGTCCTCGGCGATGGCGTCGGCCGTGTCCTACGAGGAGCAGCGGCAGCGGGCGGACTCCCTGGCCGAACTCGACCGCGCCAAGAACGCGTTCCTGACCAACGTGAGCCACGAATTCCGCACTCCGCTCACACTTTTACTGGGGCCGCTCAACGATGCGCTGACCGACAGCGCACCGGACAGCGTGTTGTCGAGTCAGCTGAGTACGGCACGGCGCAACGCAGGACGCCTTCAGCGACTCGTGGATTCGTTGCTGGACTTCTCCCGCATCGAAGCCGGCCGCGCCACCGCCAGCCTGATATGTGTTGACGTAGGCGCGCTGACATCGGACATCGCGGCGTCGTTCACCGAACTCTGTCAGCGTGCCGGGTTGGAATTGGTGCTGGATTGCCACCAGGCGGTGGCCGACGTCGACCCCGGCATGTGGGAGACCATCATGCTGAACGTGCTCTCCAACGCGGTGAAATACACTTTGGCGGGCTCGATCACCGTCACGACGCACAGCGATAAGAAGTGGTGTCACACCACTATTCGTGACACCGGCATCGGCATCGCCGAGGCCGATCTGGTACGTCTGGGCGAGCGATTCTTCCGGACGGACAGCGCGCACGGCCGCAGCGTCGAAGGCACCGGGATCGGGCTATCGCTGGTGCAGGGGCTCGTCGAACTGCAGCACGGCACCGTCGAGTTCACCAGCGAACTCGGGCGCGGTACCGCCGTCACCATCAGACTGCCTCGATCGGTGCGCGGCAAGCCCGTCGACCATTCACCCGCTGCGCTGCTGGACAATCCGTACGTTATCGAGGCTGACCAGTGGGTGACGTCGCGCCCGACGTCTGCGGGGGACGACGCGCCGGCGGCCGACGACCGTGCACTGGTCTTGATCGCCGACGACAACGCCGATATGCGAGCACATTTGGACCGGGTGCTGTCTCCGCGCTGGCGCACGATCCTGGTCGCCGACGGACAAGAGGCCATCGAGACCGCCCGCAAGTTCCGACCGGACGCGGTCGTGACCGATGTGATGATGCCCCGCCTGGACGGCTTTGAACTCATCGCCGCGATGCGTGCCGACCCGAAACTGGCGGCCACGCCGGTGCTGATGCTGTCCGCGCGGGCCGGTGCCGAGGCGATCAGCGAGGGCTATTCGGGTGGTGCCGACGATTATCTGCCAAAACCGTTCGCCTCCAAGGACTTGATCGATCGCGTCGCCGCGCGGTTGTCCGCCGTCGCACGCGAACGCGCCGATCGGCGTTCCAGGGACGCGCAGGCGCAGCTGGTGCTGGACTTCGCTCAGCTCGAGGCCGCGCTGCAGTCCGCCGACTCCACTGCGGCGATCGCCCAAGCGCTGCAAGGCTGTTCGTTCGTGTCCGGGGATGTCCCGGTCATCTGTCTGGGTATGCTCGACTCCGACGGCAAGAACATTCGATTCGAATACGGCGATCCGGTGCCGCCGGAAATCCGCGATCGCTATCACATCGCCTCGATGAGCACCCCGATCGTGCCCGTCGACGTCATCAAAACCGGTCAGCCGATGATCATCACCGACACGCTGAGTCTGAGCCCGCGATATGGCCACGTGGTGAACGAGACTGTTGATGTGGTCCGGGCGTGCATCAGCCAACCCTTGCGGGGGATGGATGGCCGTGTCATCGGCTCACTCGGGATGCTGTGGCCGACGCCGCGCGAGTTCGATCCCGCTGAACTCGATTGGGCGGCAAGGGTTGCCAAGATGACCCAGTCGGCCCTCGACGGTATCCGCAACATGCAACGCGAGCACCGTATCGCCGTCGATTTCCAGGATCACCTGCTCGATCTGGACCGGGGCTCGACGGCCGCGGTGGTGGCCGCGGCCTACCAGCCCGGCGGCGAGGCGATGCGGGTCGGTGGTGACTGGTATCTCGTTGTGCCGCTGGATGAAGCGGGCCAGGTTGCGATATCGGTGGGCGACGTCGTCGGGCACGGCCTGCCTGCCGCGATCGCGATGAGCAGGCTGCGGGCGGCGGTGGCTGCCACCGCGCTCACCAATGCCAACCCGGGCGCGGTGCTCGCGACCCTGGACCGCTACGCCGCGACGGTGCCCGGTGCCCGGTGCGCGACGGTCAGCTACGCGGTGATCGACACGGCGACGGCTGACGGCATCACCCGGGTCAGCTATTCCTGTGCGGGACATCCCTATCCGCTACTGGTGACGCCCGATGAGCCGGCGGTGTTTCTCTCGGACGGGCGGCGTCCGCCGGTGGCCGCATGGGAAAGCCCGCTCAAGCAGAACACGGCCGTCCAGGAATTGCCGCCGGGCAGCGTGATCCTGCTCTACAGCGACGGGTTGATCGAGCGTCCGGGCGAGACGCTCGATCAGGGCTTCCTGCGGTTGCAGGGCGCAGCCGGATACCGCGCCGACCGTCCGGTCGGAGAGTTGTGTGCGGAGTTGCTCGAGCGGATGGCCCCGCCCGGTGGCTACACCGACGACGTGGTCCTGCTGGCGCTACGTACGTGCCACAGCTCGGCGCGTAGTTTCGCCGCCGTGGTTCCCGCAACACTGGACCACATCGCAGATGTACGACATCGGTTGCGCGACTGGCTTTCCGGTGTCGGTGCCGACCCGAAGCGCGGATCCGACATTCTGCTGGCGACCGGGGAAGCGGTGACCAACGCGATCGAGCACGGCAGCGGCGCCGACGGGCGCAAGACAGTTTCCGTCGAAGCCTTCGTGCGCGGCGGGACAATCGCCGCGACGATCACCGACGCCGGCCAGTGGTCGGGCGATTCGTCGGCAAGCCAACGCAGCCTGAAGCGCGGACGCGGACTCACCATGATCAACGGCCTCGCCGACGACGTGAAAACCACACGCTCGGCGGGCGGTACGCAAGTCGCGTTGACGTTCGAGCGCGCGGTCCTTCCGGAATCCGATCTGGTCGAGGGCGTGAGAACGTGAGCCGCGCGGTCTTCCAACTCGAGGTCGCGGATGGCGACGATGTGCCAACGCCGGTCGAGGTCACGGTCACCGGCGAAGTCGACGCGTCCAACGTCCGCCAATTCACCCGGTCGCTATCCGAATTGCCCGGCGAGCGGCCGCTGATCCTTCAGTTGAGCAGCGTCAAATATCTCGACAGCGCCGGATTTGCGGCGCTGGATCGAATGCTCGCGGAGAAGGAAATCCTCATCGTGCTGTCGCCGGCGAGCTTCATGTACCGGGTCGCAACGCTGATGTGTATGCCCATCCACGACGACGCCGAGGCCGCCCGCCGCACATTGAAAGACGACGGCGCGAGCTAGAACCGCTATTCGGCGTCCTCGATGGCTTCGCCGAGTTCCTCGAGGAGCCTGTTGCGGTGATTGCTGGCCAGTAGGTGGCCTGCGGCGATGACCACGGCGACCGGCCAGTCAATGAGTTCCAACGCGGCCAGGGCCGCCAGACCACCGTAATAGGCGAGCTGTTCGGGCCGCGGGATCTCCACCTGCCCTAGTACGGGCAGGTTGATCGCGAACGTCTCACCTTCCCGGATGTGAGCGACGGCGTCGGACTGGGACGTTCCGCCGCGCACATTGTTTTCTGCCATCGTTTGCCTTTCAGTTACTTAAGCGTTGCCGTTGTGACTGGTGATGCGGTCACCCTCGCAGTTATGTCGACGACGAAGGAAGCTCACGCCGACCCACTAGGCGAAGCTGTGGCTGGTTTCCTGACCGTTCCGCTGATCGAGCTGTACGCGCTGCTGTGGCGCGTGGGCGCCGTGGAGGTCGTGGGGACTCGTCCGGCGAACGATCAGCGTCATTCAGCTCCAGTGGCGGCTTATCTGCGAATGCGCGGCTCGCAACGGCGACCGCGGCCGTCGCAGCCCCGGCTGAGCCCAGCGCCTGCGCCCAAGCGAGCGGGCCCAGAGGCGTGCAGCCAAGCAGTTGGCTGACGCCGGGGATACTGATCAGCGTCCCCATCACGGCCAGCGACCCGCCTGCGGTCAACACGACCAGCGGAGTCCTCGAATCGAGCAGGGTCTGACCCAGCTGCGCTGACACCAGGGCAACCAGCGCCACCGTGGACGCCCGCTGCGGACGCCCGGTGAATCCGGCGATCGTCCACGCCGCCGTCGCGGCCGCCGCCGTCGTCGCTCCGCGGATGGCGACGGCACGCCACAGCGCCTGCTCGTCGGGGCCGCGTCCATCGGCCTGCGACGGGCTGCTCGGCTTGCTGACCGCCAGGGCCGCCGCGGGCAGGGCGTCGGTGAAGATGTTCACCAACAGCAGCTGACGAGTGTTCAGTGGCGAATTGCCGGTGATCGCGCTGCCGATGACCGCGAAAGCCACCTCGCCGGCGTTGCCGCCGAGCAGCACCGACACCGCGGCCTGCACCCGCCTCCACAACTCGTGGCCTTCGTCGATCGCGGTCAGCAACGCCTCGATGCGCGCGTCGACCAGCACCACGTCGGCGGCGACGCTGGACGAGTCGCTGCCGCGGGCGACGACGCCGATGCCGACGGTGGCCGCCCGGATCGCGGCGGCGTCGTTGGAGCCGTCGCCGACCATCGCGCAGACCTTGCCGACGCGTTCCAGCGTCTGCACGACCTGCACCTTGTTCTCCGGTGACATCCGGGCGAAGATCACCTGCTCGCCGACCGCCCGCTCCTGGTCCTTGCGCGACATCGCGTCCCACTCGGCGCCACTGATGACCTGCTCGGTCGTCACCGGCAGCCCCATCTCGCGCGCGATCGCCGTGGCGGTGATCGGGTGGTCCCCGGTGATCAGCCGGATCCCGATCTCGCGCTCGACCAGCGCCGCGAGCAGGGCAGGTGCTTCGGCTCGCGGGGTGTCCGACAGCCCGAGGAACCCGGCCAGCGTCAGATCGCCGCCCGCCAGTCCTTCGATGGCGTCCTCGTCGTCGGAAATCAGCGCGACCTGCTCCGGCGTGAGCCGGCGCCGCGCGACCGCGATCACCCGCAGACCCTCGGCGGCCAGTTGTCGCACCGTCCGGTCGATGTCGGGTCCGATGCCAGCACATGCGGCCAAGACCACTTCCGGCGCGCCCTTGACGGTCAGCTCGTCGTCGAGCACCGACGCCGAGAACGACCTGCCGGACCGGAACGGCAGATGGGCTGTGATTTCTCCAGCCTCCTCGGCTGATTGAGCCGACCCGTTGACGGATTGTGCCGCCTCGATGATGGCGCGGTCGGTGGCGTGCACCTGCGGGCCGCCGTTGGTGTCCGGGGCCGCGTTTGCGGCACAGCGCAGGACATCGTCGCGGGAGAAGCCGTCGGATGGGTGGACCTGCGAAACCCGCAGCCGGTTCTCGGACAGCGTCCCGGTCTTGTCGAAGCACACCACGTCGATGCGGCCCAGGGCCTCCACCGATCGCGGGTTCCGCACCAGCGCGCCGTAGTTGGTCAGCCGTCGTGCCGACGCAGCTTGTGCGAGCGTGGCGACCAGCGGCATGCCCTCGGGCACTGCGGCGACCGTGATCGCGACACCGCTGGCCACGGCCTCACGTAAACCCTTGCGGCGCAACAGGCCAAGCCCACTGACCAGCAGGCCGCCGCTGACGCTGACCGGGAAGGCCCGGTTGGTGAGCTGGCTGAGCTGATGTTCCAGCCCGATCGGGGGGAGCTCGCTGGAGACCAGTTCGGCGGCGCGACGAGCCTGGGTGTCGGCGCCGACGGCGGTCACCACAGCGACCGCGGTGCCCGCCACGATGGTGGTTCCGCCGTAGAGCATGCAGCGGCGTTCGGCCAATTCGGCGCCCGGCGTCGGGTCGACCTGCTTTTCCACCGGCAGCGATTCACCGGTGAGCGTCGATTCGTCGACTTCGAGGTCGTCCTCGTCGATCAGCCGGGCGTCGGCGGGGATCACCTCGTTGGTCCGCACCTCGATTACGTCGCCGGGCCGCAGCTGTACCGCCTTGACGTCGGTGTAGATCGGCTCGCCGTCCGGACCGGTGGTGACTTTGCGTGCCGGCGGAATCTGCTGAGCCAGAAGCTCGTTCAGCCGTCCTTCGGCCCGCAGACGCTGACTGGCGGCCAGTATCGAGTTTCCGGTCAGCACCGACCCGACCAGTACCGCGTCGACCGGCGAACCCAGCACCGCGCTGGCCGCCGAGCCGAGAGCCAGCACCGGCGTCAGCGGGTCGGACAATTCGGCGCGTACCGCCTTGGCGAATTGCCAGACCGCGTCGCGGGGAGCTCCAACCAGTTCGGCGCCTCGGTGAGCCGTCTCCAAAGCCCGGGTGGCCAGCGCGCCGTGCCGGGGCGCGACGTCTGCTTCGTCTTGGGGCGGCGGCAGCATCTTGCGGACCTGCTCGATCGACATGGCGTGCCATTCGTGCATCGGCGCGGGCAGCGGGGCCGGCGCGCGCAACACCTGGCGCGCCATCAGATACCCGGACACCAATCCGGCTGCCGCACCCGTCGTGACCGGGCCGGGACCTCGACCACGTACTCCTGGCACCATCAGTAGCGCGCCCAAAGCGGTTGCGCCGGTGGCAATCTCGATACCACGCCGACTGGCTGATTTGGCGACCGGGATGGCGTGCAGTAACCGCCAGGCACCGGCGAGGTCACTCAGTATCACGTCCGCTGTCCACGGCGGGGGCTCGGCGTCGGAGTTCGGCATCACGCCCAGCCCGATGTCCGCCGACGACAACGCCTGAGCAGCGGCCGAGGAGATCACCGCGACGGTGCGACCCGACTGCTGCAGGTCGGCCAGCGCCGCCGCGAGTGCATTGTCGACGGAGGTGCGTTGCAGTGAGTTCAACTCGTCGAACGCTGTCCGCAGTTCACCGAGATCCTCGACGTCGACCGAGATCAACTCGAGGCCCGCGCGTCGCGCTTCAGCGAGCACCGCCGCGGCCAGCGGGTCGTGGGTGGGGCCGATCAAGGCCTCGACGCCTGCGTCGGATTCGCGGGCAGCGACGCCGGGGACCGCGTGCCAGCCCGCGCGCAGGCCGCGTTTTTCCAGCAGCAGCTGAGCGCGATTCCACGCCGGAGAGATCTCGTCCTCGTCGGCGCCGCGGACTCGCACCACCCGCAATGTGTTGGTGCACAACACCCGCGGATCGACCAGCAGTGCATCGATGCGGTCCAGACAGCGCAGTTTTTCGGGGCGCAGCGGCAACACCGCGTGCTGCTCCGCCAGCCCCTGGCCGAGGGCCGCGGCGAACGACTCGCGGGTGGTGCGGGTGGCCTTCGGCGTGGCGACCAATGTCGCGGTCGATGCCATATGCAGGTTGCGGGTCGCCGCGCCGACTGCTGCGGTGCCTGCGGCTTGTACCAATGCGGCGCGCCGGGCGTACCGCTCGACAGGTCCATCCGGAAGCGGCACCGGCCGCGACGACGGGTGCACCAGGGGGTTTTCGGCATGCCGGGCCAGCGTCGGCTCGAGGCGGCGCCAGGCCTGCGCTTCGGCCTGATACTCGGCGGCCTTCAGGATCTCCATGGTCAGGTCGACGACCAGTGATGTGGGGGAGAGTTCGAGGACGTGCGCGACCGTCATCGCCACCGACAGCACCGCATCCGTCGCGGAATGGCCGAGCCGGTCTTCGAGCAGCCGGCGCAGTCGCGGTTGGTAGTCGACGGCGACGACGATCGCCTCGACACCGTCGAACAGCCGCGGCCACACCAGGATCCGGCCGGCGAATGCGGCGCCGACCCCGACCGCGGTGGCGCCGACTCCGAGCGCGTTGGTGGCCAGCAACAGGCCGTCCCCGGGCAATGGCTTAGGCCGCGCGTCGCTACGCCGTACTTCGACGTTATCGATTGCACGCCAGTGCTTTTCGGCTTCGTCGATGTTTTTACACAGCTGGCGCAGTGAGGCCTGCTCGCCGTTGAGTTCGATGACCGCGCGGGACAGCGGGCGATTCAGGCTGACCGACTTGACGCCGGGGCGTCCGGTCAAGGCGTCGACGACGATGCGTCCGAGCTCGGCGCCGTCGGGCCCGTCGAGTCCACGGACCTCGATCCACGCCCGGCCTTTGCCGCGCCAGCTATGCCTGGTCAGAGTGGGCGCGGGCAGCCCATCCGAGAGCGCCTTGACGCCTTCGCGGACCGGGATCGCGGCCATGCTCAGGCCAGTTGACGCGATGGCGCCCAGTGATTGAAGGCCCTGCGTTACCGCGCGGAACGGTAAGGGTGCTCGCACCAATACGACGCTACCTACTCGACGGCGTCAACGACGGGTGCGCGACTGTGCTGCGCTGGGCTGACGTGCCGGTGTCTTCTTGGCCGGCGTCTTGCGTGGCCTCGCCGAACTCGTCGACTTGACCGCAGCGATCTTCGTCGGCTGGGCCCGCGCGTTGTCGCTGTGCGAGGTGTTGAGCCGTCGCAACAGCAGCGCGCTCCCGCCGACGGCCAACAGCAGCGGCCATTCGACCAGACCGGCGACGCCAATGGCGCCCAGCGTCAACGCGGCGGCCGGCGTCGAGTGGCTGCCGCGGTCGATGCCACGTTGCACACCGGCGGCCGCTCCGGTCACGGCGCCGACGACGCCGTCAACCGCGGCGCCACTCACGGCGCCTGCGGCAGCGGTGGTTGCGGTGGCGACGCGGCTGACCGTTCGGCTGACGTTGTGTACGGCGCCGTTAACGACACCCATGATGACTCCCTGATACTCGGTATTGGGCTGTGAGTCTGATGCCCGCAATCCTATGACCTTGATTGGCAAATGAACAGCGGGTGAATACCCGTTTGGGTGATTTCTATACGTCAACTTGCCACGAAGCTCTACCAAAACCGGAGCGTGATCGCTGGGTGCCTTGCCTTTACGTTCTTCCCGCACGATCTGCGCGTCTCCGACTCGGCCGGCCAGTGCGGGTGAGCCGAGGATGAAGTCGATACGCATCCCCTGCTTTTTGGGGAAACGCAACTGGGTGTAGTCCCAATAGGTATAGACGCCCGGCCCAGGTGTGAAAGGCCTTACCACGTCGGAAAATTGGGTATCGATGATGGCGTCGAACGCTGCGCGCTCCGGTTCGGAAACGTGGGTGGCGCCTTGGAAGAAGTCGACGCTCCAGACGTCGTCGTCGGTCGGTGCGATATTCCAGTCGCCGACTAGCGCAATCTGTGCCGACGGATCGTCACGTAGCCAGCCCTCTGCTCTGTCGCGCAGTGCGGCAAGCCAATTCAGCTTGTAGGTGTAGTGCGGATCGTCGAGGGCGCGGCCGTTGGGCACGTACAGACTCCACACCCGCACGCCCGCGCAGGTGGCGGCCAGCGCGCGGGCTTCGGCCGCGGCGGCGACCTCCGGCTTGCTGCTCCAGGTCGGTTGGCCGTCGAAGCCGACCTCGATGTTGTCGAGGCCGACCCGGGACGCGATCGCCACGCCGTTCCACTGGTTGAAGCCGCAATGCGCGACTTCGTAGCCGAGTTCGAGGAATGGCATCGTCGGGAACTGCTCGTCGGAGCACTTGGTTTCCTGCATCGCGAGCACATCGACGTCGCCGCGCTCCAGCCAATCCAATACACGGGGAAGGCGGGAGCGGATCGAGTTCACGTTCCATGTTGCGATGCGCAGCATGCCGTCGGGCATGGCGTCGACCCTACGTGGTCGGCGTTAGGTAACGCGCCCGGTGGTGCAGGGCGAAGCCTAACGACCGGGCGAGGGCTGCGACCAGGCGGTCGTCATCGGCGATCCGGATGTAGCCACGGGTCGCACCGCGACCCGCGCCCCAATTCAGTAGCGCCTCACCCAGGGCGCGTCCGCCGTCTGGGTCGATCGCCCGGACCGCCGACAGACCCACCCAGCGCGTGCCGTCCGGGGCGTCGGTCACCGAGGCCCGCGCCGACGCCACATCCGCCTGCCTGCCGAAAGCCAGTTCGCCGTCGACGACCGCCGTCAACTCCTCGACGGGAACGTCGTGGCGCTCGAGCCAGTCGTCATCCGGGCGGCTCGACAACTGAATGGCTGGGTCTGACTCGGTCGGGTTCACATCGCGGACCAGCATCTGGTTGGCGTGCTCGCCGGATTCCGAAAACCGAAGGAGGCGATCGGGAATCGCGAGCTGCGCGGTCAGGCCGCGCTGCAGGTACCAGTCTTCGATCGACGGGATGGCGTTGTGGTTAGCGGAAGTCTCCAGTGGCACTGCGGAATTGGCGCTGCGCGTGACGCCGCGTCCGGCCCGCAGCAACCAGCCGTCCAGCCAATGTTGCTCAATGCCGGGCCAGGCCAGGGCGTCGGCGTGCTCAAGCGCGCGAATCTCCGAGGCGCGCACCGGCGTATCGCTGAGCGCTCGGAGCGCGATCACATCCTCGGACGCGAATTGCACGACGGCGCCGCTCTTCGTCCGGACGCGGACCAGCGGTGTGACGTCGAGAAGATGACCGACCGCATCGGTCAGCGGTGGCACCGAGCCAGACGGACGACGGTACCGAACCGCCACCCTGGTCCCGAGCTCGGGCCACGAAACCATCAGTGGCCGAACGGGTCCGGCACCTCGCCTGGTGTCCACGACAATCCGGGAACGCCCCAGCTGTGCGATTTCACCGAGCGCTTCGCGGCGCGCGCGTGCCGACCGACCAACCGGTCCAGATAGGTGAAGCCGTCGAGATGTCCGGTCTCGTGCTGCAGCATTCGGGCGAACAGTCCGGTGCCTTCGAGCGTGACTGGTGTGCCGTCGGCGTCGAGTCCGGTGACGCGGGCCCAGTCGGCGCGGCCGGTGGGGAATGACTCGCCGGGTACAGAGAGACAACCCTCGTCGTCGTCATCGGGGTCGGGCATCGTTTCGGGGACTGGCGACGTTTCCAGCACCGGGTTGACGACCACTCCGCGGCGTCGTGCCGACTGTCCGCGCTCGTCGGCGCAGTCGTAGACGAATACCCGCAAGCTCACACCGATCTGGTTGGCGGCCAGGCCAACCCCGAACGCGGCGTCCATGGTGTCGTAGAGGTTGGTGATCAGATCGGTCAGGTCGGCAGGCAGCGAACCGTCCGCCCCGACGGGTACCGGTGTGGTGGGCGTGTGCAACACCGGATCGCCCACGATGCGGATGGGTACGACTGCCATGACCGCAAATCTTAAACGCGAGTCCACCTGCTCCGGTTGCGGAGTCGGCTTGGGGCAGGCAATCTCACCTCATCAGCCGACTCGCGGGCTTGGGTTCCGGGTCAACAGTTGTCGACGTGGTTGAATATCGCCGGAGCAGCGAGCATTCGAGAATTCGCCGGAAGGGTCGAGGAAGCGATTATGGACAGCGCTATGGCGCGGGCTAATCGATCGGGAGACGACTCTGAACTCGCCGATGGGCTGACCCGCCGCGAACACGACATTCTGGCGTTCGAACGCCAATGGTGGAAATACGCCGGCGCAAAAGAAGAAGCCATCAAAGAGTTGTTCGCAATGTCGGCCACGCGCTACTACCAAGTTTTGAATGCGTTAGTCGATCGACCCGAGGCATTAGCCGCCGACCCGATGCTCGTGAAGAGGCTCCGACGGCTGCGGGCCAGTCGCCAGAAGGCCCGGGCGGCGCGGCGGCTGGGGTTCGAGCTCACCTGAGTTTTCTGCCTGCTCACCGAGCGTCGGTGTGGGTTTTGGCGCACTCCTCGATACAGTGACGTCAATGAATGAGCGCGTTCCCGACTCGACCGGGCTTCCTCTGCGGGCCATGGTGATGGTGTTGCTGTTTCTCGGCATCATCTTTTTGCTGGTCGGTTTCCAGGCCATGGGTTCGGGCAGTAATTCCGATGACGACTCGTCGGTCTCGAGCGCGACATCCAGCTCGGCACCCACAACAACCTCTGCGAAGGTCATCGCAAAGTCCGACGTGCGGGTCTACAACATTTCCAGCCAAACGGGCGTTGCCGGTAAGGCTGCCGATCAGATCAAGCAGGGTGGCTACAACGTCACCGAGGTCAGCAATCTTTCGTTGCCCGACGTGAAGACTACGACGGTGTATTTCGGCAGCGCCGAGGGCGAGAAGGAAACCGCCGACGCCGTGGGCAAGCTGCTCAAGGCTCCGGTCGCGCCGCGGACCCCCGCCGTTGCGGGCCAGCCCCCGGGCGTCATCGTGGCCGTCACGGGCTAGAACGGCGGGGGATCGTCGTCGGCGGCGTTAGGCGGTGCCGGCCCCAAGTAACTCATCGAGCGCAGACGGCGGGCTGCGCGGGCACGGTTGTTGCGCCGTCGCTCGGTGCTGACGCGATGCGCGCGGTCTTGGCCACGAGTGCGGCGACGTCTGGGCATCATCGCGGTCCGGTCACCGCAGCAGTCGATCGCAGAGCTGGGATCCGGCGCGGGCACGTCACCGGTGGGCCGGCACAGGCTGGGGAAGAGTAGCGCGCTGCCGGGTGTGGTGACATACGTTTTTCCCGCAGGCGAGGTGAGAATGACTGTGCCGTCGGGTAATTGCCGATCACGCCACCCCCAGAAAGTTTTGACGAGGTGATGAGTGCGGCAGTAGCACTTCAAGTTCGAGGCGTGTGTGGGGCCGCCGTCCGCAAAAGGAATCGTATGGTCGATGTCGCAGTCGACCGACGGTCGATCGCAGCCAGGCCAGCGGCAGGTCAGATCGCGGCACCGCACGAAGTCGGCCAGCTTCCTCGACGGCACATAGCCAGGCTCGGGTGCGGCGTCGTCCGGGTTCATCAGTGGCACCAGCTTGGCCTCCGCGGCCAGTTCGGCGAGTAGTTCGGGTGCCACAAGTCCGTCAGCGCGGACCTCGGATGCCAGCGTAAGGTCGCGGCCCTCGATCGTGGCCCGGTCGGCGATCACGTGGATCACCACAGACGCTGCGGCGGGCCGCTTTCCGGCGGTGCAGTCCGGGCGTCCGCAGCGACACGTCAGCCGATCAGCACCTATCGCCATAGCGCCGAGCGCGTCGGCGCGGCGCTGCGCACGAGTGCGAGGGTCGTGCTCGCACACCGTGCCGGCCAACCCGGTGAGTCGCTTGTCCAGGGTGTGCGCGTCGGTGCCCAGCATGCTGCCGTGGATTTCTGAAAGTCCGCCCTCGAGGTCCGCGAACCAGATCTCGCGCTCGGTGCGTTGCTCACTGCGGCGGCGCACCGCGTCGGCGTCGGCTTTCGCGATGATCCTGTCGACCTGTCCGGCCAGCCGGCCTCGGGTCATCGACGGCCAGCGCGTCACGGTGAGAGCCAGTTGCCTGTCGACCGCCGCGAGTACACCGGGGTCGTTGATCAGATCGGTGCGATAGACGATCGTGGCGAAGCTCCGCTGATCGATGTCCCCGGCTCGGAAGACTTCGGCCACCATCGGCAGCCGCTCGCGCATCGCGCGGGCATACCGCAGTTGGCTCGCCGCCAGCCCCTGACTCATACGCAGCGCCGCGGCAATCTCGGCGCTCACTGCCGCCTCGGTGTCGACGGCCCAGTCCTCGGTCTCGGAGGAGCGAGTCAATCGGTGTGCGAACACATCGCCGATGGCCACCAAAGTTGTCGCAGCAGCGCAATTCTGCGCGCGCCACGACGCAGCAATCCGGTCCAGCAACGCCGCGATCACCTCAGGCGGCGACTGACGCTGCAGCGTTGAATCGAACATGTATTCGATTATGCAAGAACGGTCCGACAAGACCGACCGTCGGCTGATCCCGCATCGTCGCGGGGCTCTGTTTGTCGGTCCCGCTTCTCAGCGGGCCGTGCCGGCCCGCATCGTCGCCGGGATAAGCTCTACCCCATGGTTAAGCCCGCCAGCCGCCGCAAATACGCCGCCGCCGCCACGCTGATTCCACTCGCCGCCGCCGTCGCGCTGTCCAGCGCGTGCAAGCCGAATCAACCACCGGCGACCTCACCCGGAACGACACCGGCGATCTGGACCGGATCGCCGTCGCCGTCGGCTGCAGCGCCCCAGACCGGCGAGGCCGCACCGGACAGCATCACTACATACTTGGCCGCGCCCGACGGCACCAAGGTTGCGTCTGCCAAGTTCGAGTTCGACAAGGGCTACGTCACCGTCACCATCGAGACGACGGGTGGAGGGCACCTGTCTCCCGGCTTCCACGGCGTGCACATCCACTCGGTGGGCAAGTGCGAGGCCAACTCGGTCGCCCCGAACGGCGGCGCACCGGGCGACTTCCAATCCGCAGGCGGCCACTACCACGCACAAGGTCAGACGGGCGGCCCAGCGAGCGGCGACCTCACCTCGTTGCAGGTCCGCCACGACGGTTCGGCGCTGCTGGTGACCACCACCGACGGTTTCACCAAGGAAGACCTGCAGGCCGGCGGTGGCACGTCGATCGTCATCCACGCCGGTTCTGACAACTTCGCGAACATCCCGGCCGACCGCTACAACCAGGTCAACGGCGCACCGGGTCCCGACGAGACGACGATGTCCACCGGCGACGCCGGCAAGCGTGTGGCGTGCGGCGTGATCGGCGCCGGTTAGTTCACCGTCCGACAGGGGTATCGCTATCAGGGTGAACTTCGCGTCATCACCCAATCCGACACTTGGAGTCGAGTGGGAGTTCGCTCTCGTCGACGCCCAGACTCGCGACTTGAGCAACGAAGCCACCGCGGTCTTCACCGAGATCGGTCAGAACCCGCACGTACACAAGGAATTGCTACGTAACACCGTTGAGGTGGTGACCGGTGTCTGCAACTCCACCGCGCAGGCCATGGATGATCTCCAGTCCACCCTGCGTTCCGTGCTGCCGATCGTCCGGCAGCGCGGCATGGAGTTGTTCGGCGCGGGCACACACCCGTTCGCGAGTTGGTCGGCGCAGAAGCTGACTGATGCGCCTCGATACGCCGAGCTGATCAAGCGCACCCAATGGTGGGGTCGGCAGATGCTCATCTGGGGCGTGCACGTGCACGTCGGAGTGTCCTCGCCGGACAAGGTCATGCCGGTCATGTCGTCGTTGCTCAACTGGTATCCGCACCTGCTGGCGCTGTCATCGTCGTCGCCATGGTGGGTGGGCGACGACACCGGGTACTCCAGCAACCGGGCGATGATGTTTCAGCAGCTGCCCACCGCAGGCTTGCCATTCCAGTTCGAAAGATGGAGCCAGTTCGAGGGTTTCGTCCACGACCAGAAGAAGACCGGGATCATCGAGGACGTCAACGAGGTGCGTTGGGATGTCCGGCCCTCGCCGCACAACGGAACCCTCGAGGTGCGGATCTGCGACGGGGTGTCCAATGTTCGCGAGCTCGGCGCGCTGGTGGCGTTGACGCATTGCCTGGTGGTCGATCTCGAGCGGCGATTGGACGCGGGCGAGACGCTGCCGACCATGCCACCGTGGCACAACCAGGAAAACAAATGGCGCGCAGCCCGTTACGGTTTGGACGCGATCATCATTCTCGACGCGGACAGTAACGAGCGTCTGGTCACCGACGACCTCGACGATGTGCTGACCCGGCTGGAACCCATTGCCAAATCTCTGGATTGCGCCGACGAGCTCGCTGCGGTGGCCGACATCCCGCGACGCGGGGCGTCCTATCAGCGGCAGCGGCGCGTCGCTGAGGAGCACGACGGGGATCTGCGTGCCGTGGTCGACGCGCTTGTCGCCGAGCTGGAGATCTGATGGCGAGCGCAGCCGATTTCGCCACGATGGCAATGTTCCCGTTGCAGTCGGCGTTGCTGCCTGGCGAGGAACTGCCGTTGCAGGTCTTCGAACCCCGCTATGCCGAGCTGGTGCGAGACTGCCTCCGCGACAGCGAACCTCGCTTCGGCGTAGTGCTGATCTCTCAGGGCCGCGAGGTCGGTGGCGGTGACGTCCGCTGCGACGTGGGGACGGTCGCCGAGATCGCCGAATGTGTCGACATCGCGGGCTCGGGTCGCTTCATCCTGCGCTGCCGGACGGCCGAACGCATCAAGGTCTGCGAGTGGCTGCCGGATGACCCGTATCCGCGGGCTGTCGTGCAAGTGTGGCTCGATGAGGACGGCGAGCCCGTGAGTGCGGCGCAGATCGAAGCGCTCGAAGACCGCATCATCGGACTGTTCGAGCGCATCGCAACTGCCCGCGACCTTCAGTTGCCGAGCCGGGAGGAAGTGCTCGGTGACGTCGTCGACCGAATCTACGAGCCCGGGGAACGTCTGTACGCGTTAGCATCTCGCATTCCGATCGGACCTGCTGACCGCTACGCCGTGCTGTCGGCGCCGTCGGCGGGCGAACGGCTGACGGCGCTGGACGAGGCAGTCGACTCCGTTGCCGCGATGATCGAGTTTCAGCTCTCCGAGTAGCAGCGCCGCGGCGTGTGCAGCCGGCCCTCGATGAAGACGTTGCGCGGCGCCAGGTCCTTCACGGCGTGATCCGGTGGCCGGTCGTAGCGTTGCATCAAGTTCAATGTCTCGATGGCGGTGACAGCCCAGCCACGTTCGGTCAGCCACGGCAGAAGGTCGGTGCGCTCCTCCATGAACAACAGATCGTGGATATTTGGTGCGCCGTCGTGCTGGCGGTCGCGTAGGTACTGCCGACCCCGCTCTAGATAGTCCGGGTCAAAGGCGCTCGGGCTCAATGCCTCGACCGCGATCCGGCTTCCTGTCGCGCTGAGCTTCACGATCCGCTCGAACAAAAGATCCTGGCCGCTGGCGGACAAGTAGGGCAGCAACCCCTCGGCCGACCATGCCGTCGGTGTCGATGGGTCAAAGCCGGCGTCCTGTAACGCTTTCGGCCAATCAGCCCGCAGGTCGACCGGTACCGCCTGATACCCCGCCTTGGATCGCGCGCCGCGGGCGGCCAGTGTGTCGGCCTTGAACGCCAGCACCTGCGGTTGGTCGATCTCGTAGACGCTGCTGCCGGACACCCAGGGCAGCCGCCACGGGCGGGCATCCAGACCGGCTGCCAGGATCACCGCCTGGTCGATGCCGTTGGCGCCGGCCGCGATGAAGTACTCGTCGAACCATTTGGTGCGCACCGCGGCGTAGTCCTTGATGATCGGCAGCCGCGAGGCGATACCCGAAGAGTCCCAGCCACGCTCGATCGCGGCGTCGACGAAGATCTGCGCATAGCGGTCGGTGAACAGGGGGCAGTCGGTCACGGATTCGGCGGCCCGCGCCATCGCCACGCCCAGCGCGGTCGCGCCCACGCTCTCGGTGATGCCCCAGCTGTCATCGTCAATCCGTGCCATGACCATCGCCCGTCTCGCTTCTCCGGCAGTGCTGAGTCGACGACCACGGTGTCCGACCAGACCAGGCTAGTGAAATTCGAAACCGCCCGCTGATAACGAGGTCACGTGGTCTACTTCGACGCGATGAGCAGCGATGTGACCGTCGAGGTCGACGCGGGCGTGGCCGTGGTCACGCTCAACCGGCCCGACCAACTCAACGCCTACACCGCCGAGATGGGCACCCTACTCAGCCGGGCCTATCGGGACTGTGACGACGACGACGATGTGCGGGCCATCGTGATCACCGGCGCAGGCCGGGCGTTTTGCGCCGGAGCGGATTTCTCGGGCAGCGCGTCGCCGTTCGACGCTCCCGGCGACGACAGCGGCTTCTCCGCGTCGCCGATAGACCCGGCCGCGTTCGAATTGCGCAAGCCGGTGATCGCCGCAGTCAACGGCCACGCCGTCGGTATCGGCTTGACCATCGCATTGCAGGCCGATATGCGGATAGTTGCCGACGACGCCAAATACGCTGTGGCACAGGTCCGTCGCGGCGTGATAGCGGACTGTATGGCGCATTGGACATTGGCACACCTGACCAACCTGGGTGTGGCGGCCGATGTGTTGCTCACCGGACGCACGTTCAGCGGAACCGAAGCCGTCGCGCTCGGTATCGCCAATCGCGCGCTACCCGCCGCGCAGGTTCTCGACCATGCGCTGGAGATCGCCCGAGACATCGCCACCAATGTGGCGCCGATGTCCGCGGCATTGTCCAAGCGGCTGCTGTGGGACAGCGTGACCCATGGCTACACCCCGCGTCAGGTTGCAACACTGGAAACGCAGCTGCACCATCGGGTGATGGGAACAGACGACGCCCGCGAAGGTGTCGCAGCTTTCCTCGAGCGCCGGACCCCGCGCTTCACCTCCCGACTTTCGGCAGAATGGGCGTCGCTACCCGAACCGGAGGTCTGAGCATGCTGATCGACGTGATCGCGGACGGCCTCGGCTTCACCGAGGGCCCCGTTTGGCTGCCCGACAACAGGGTCGCACTGACGTCGATCAGCCACGGCTGCGTCTACATCGTCGAACCGGACGACGGTTCTCTGGAACGAATCGACACCGGCGGCGGGCCCAACGGTCTGGCATGCGGCACCGACGGAACGCTCTATGTGGCGCAAAACGGGGGAGTCTGGGGCGCAAGCGGTTCCGCCGAGCCCGGCGTGCAGGTGATCACCGGCACACAGGTCGACTATCTGGTCGAGGGTCTCGGCGCCCCCAACGACCTGATGTTCGGGCCGGATGGTCGGCTGTGGATCACCGACACCCGCTCGGAATTCGACGTCAGCGTTCCCGGAGCGGGCCTGCCTGGCCGCGTCTATGCCACTGATGTCGCTTCCGGCGAAACCCAACTTGTCATCGAGGACGGGCCGGTGTTCGTCAACGGGCTGGGCTTCGACCGTGACGGGTCCAGATTGCTTGTCACGGCCACGCTTTCGTCGGAGCTGCTGTCCTACGACTATCGGCGATCCGGTGAGCCCGAGGTCCTGCACACCTTCGAGGACGGCTGGCCCGACGGCATGGCGGTCAGCTCGGAAGGCGACTACTGGGTCGCTCTGACCGCCGCCGACCGCATCGATGTGGTGGACACCTGGGGCAGGCGCGTCGTCGCGCTTCACTTACCGGGCGGGTCGCTGCCCACCAATCTGTGCATCGGCGGTCGGCGATACGACGAGTTGTTCGTCACCGCAGCGCACGCTGAGTCGTTGTTGCGCATCCGTTTCGAGGGAGACGCTCCTCCGCTTTAGGCCGATAGCAGCTCTGCCAGTGCAACTCCAAGGTTGTGCAAGTTGGTCGGCAACGAATAGGTCCCGTCTGCCGTCCAGTTGACGATTCCGCCAGACAACGCCCCAACAATGATGTCGGCCAACGTTTCTACGTCATGTCGCGCACTCACCTCGCCGCGTGCGACACCTTCCTTGACCAGCTCGGCGAACGTCTCGTGCAAATTGAACCCACGCTGAATGCCGTAGCCGCTGGTGGCCAGCATTTCTCCGATGAGCTCCCGGTAGGTGTCGCCGGATTGCACCAGCGCTGCGCCGATGTCGTCGAAGACACCGATCAACCGCGCCGGGATTGCTTCGTCGGCGCGTTCGAAAACGACGTCATGCAGATTGACCAGTCGGCGTTCGGCCAATGCCCGGATCATGTCCTGCCGGGTGGCGAAGTGGTTGAAGAACGTTCGGTTGGCCACGTCGGCGCGTTCGCAGATCTCCTCGATCGTGGTGGCCGCAACACCTTGGCGGAGAAACAGATCGAAGGCGGCCGCGAGGATCTTCTCGCGCACCTCCAACTTCCGCCGCTCGAGTCTGTTCACGTCAGGAGTCTATTGCCCGCAGAACTTCTCAGACAGCGACCACAGCGCGGCAGCGCGCTCGGTATCACGAGCATGGGGTGCGACAGCGTCGCTGACGCTGCAATCTTCCAGGTACAGCCCACCCTGGTCGGCCAGTTCGGGGCTCACCGCCGCCCACACTTGGGTGGCCGCACCGTACTCGGGCGTGGTGAAGTCGAGGTGGCCGTCGCTCGGTTCGCCGCGTGCGGCACTGTTGGAGGCGGCGAACTGGCGAAGTTGGGAGAAGTCGGAACGCGACATGTGCCGCGCCAGCGACGTGGCGACCGTGCCGGGATGGACGGCGTAAGCGCGGATTCCCCGCTCGCGCCAACGTCGATCCGCTTCCACGGCGTGCAGGATGTTCGCCGTTTTGGATGCGCCGTAGGCGACGAACTTGTCGTAGTCGCGATGTTCCCAGTTGGGATCGTCGAGGTCGACGCCGCCGAGGACGTGGCCTCCGGAAGAGAGGTTGACCACCCGGGCTCCCTCGGCGGCACTGAGTTGCGGGATGAGCAGCCGGGTGAACTCGAAGTGGCCGAAATGGTTTGTGCCGATCTGCATTTCGAAGCCGTCATGGGTGCGTCCGAACGGCGTGAACATGACGCCTGCGTTGTTCATCAAGACGTGAACCACCGGGGTGAGATGGCCGATCGCGGCGGCTGCGGTGCGCAAGCTGTCCAGGGATGTGAGGTCGAGCGGCACCGTCGAGGTCTGGGCGTCGGGTACCTCGGTGTGAACCCAACGATCCGCCTCGGCGAGGGCATCGGCGTTGCGAGCGGCCAACACCACGTGGGCTCCCGCTGCGGCGAGTGCCCGCGCCGACTCGCGGCCCAGCCCGGACGAAGCTCCGGTGATCACACAGACATTGCCGGACAGGTCAATTCCCTGGACCAATTGCAGGGCGGTGTGGGATTCGGTCACGCTGGTGTGAGCTTCCACAGCGGGATGACGACGCCGGCGTCGCATTCCTCGTCGACGACCCACTTGCACATCCGCCGGATCGGCTCGATCGCGTCCTGTGGCGATGCGACCGCGACGTTGCACGCGTAGCCCAAGCTGGTCAGCCGTTGGGCACCGAAGAGTGGCAACGTGTCTCGGAGTTGGCGCTTGAGCGATTCGGGATAGATACCGATGGTCTGCGTGTACGCATTGACCGCGGCGGTCACCTTCTCGACGCTGTCCACCGGCACGATGTTGGCGACCCGTCCAGACAGCATCGGCGAATAGTCGACGGGCTCGTCGAACTGCGAGACGACGATCGCGCCCTCGCGCTGCTGGCCACCAATGACACGGTAGAAGTCCTCGGTCATTCGCGAGGCTTCCAGGTGGTCCAGCAGCTCGCGGTTGGGGTAGCGCGGCGCGGTGCTGATGACGGCCGGCAGCGACACCAACTCGCGATAGATCATGTCGCCGAGCCGATTCGCCTTCGCGAGACCGTCGGCGTCGGTTCCGCTCAGCACGTAGATGACTCGTGCGTTGGCGCATCCCTCCTGGTTGGCAACGCCGATGTCGGTCGCGGCGCGACGCGCGACTTCGCGCATGGTGGCTTCGTCGTCGAATGCCTCAGCGCCGATGATCGTTGCGCTGCGCTTGGGGTCCAGCGCGATGAGCTCCAAACCCGGCTGGATGTAACGGGTTACATGCTTGACCGATGTCAGGCCGCCCCACGCCACGATCTTTTCGATGTGTTGCGGTTGGTAGAGCGCTTCTTCGACGGAGAGGTCGCCCCCTTTCCAGTAGCCGACCGCAAGATGCTTGGTGATCGGGTGGTTCGGTGCGACGTCGGCCAGAGTCCGGGCGATCGCGACTGCGGTAAGCGGATCATTCGATGGCGCCTTGATGATCACGTCCGAGCGGGTGATCACCGAGCGCAGAATGGTCACCGCCGACACCAATCCACCGTTGCCCGCCGGGATGTGCAGCACCCGGGAGCCGAATGCCCGCACCCGCAGCTCCCGCCCGTCGCGCAACGTCTGCGGAACCCACCCGTTGAGGTAGTCCAGGCCGACTTGGCTGTCGGCGATCTCGGTGACGTTCTCTCGCGAAAACATCGGTTGCAGAACGCGATAGCTGTTCTTCAGCATCTCTGCCGGTAGCACGTTGGCCACGAAGGAGGCTTCGTAGGCTTCCTGCAGATGGGTGTTCGACTCGAAGTGCAGCGCGTCACCGAGGGCGGCGAGTACGTCCAGGATCTCGTCGAAACTCACGTCGTAGAGGTCGCTCATCTCTGCCGGGCTTTTCAGTGGCAGTTGCCCGACGTACTTGCTCATGTCCGGCGCCTGGAATTGTGCGGCACCGACGCGGGTATCGAAGGGCACCAGATCGTCGGTAATGACTCGGCCACGCAGGAACAGCGGAACCGTGTAGGCGATCACATTTCCACCCCCTTCATGAAGTTGACTGCCTTGTTGTGCACCTCATGTGTTGCGGCGCAGGTGATCCGGTCATCTTCGATGCCCTGCTTTTCGCTGTAGCGCATGATCCCGGGCTCGAATGCGACGCTCGCCTGTCCGCACGGACATTGCAGGTCCCAATCGATCGTGACTTCGTCGCCGGAGATGACGCCACCCCAGTGGGCGCGCAGCAGGATGTCGTAGACCGCTGCACGGCCGGTCTGCACGCCGGACCGCGGCAGTGGCTCGCTGGTGTCGGGATCGAGCACGAAGGGTATGACCCACGGCGCCACATGGTAGCGACCCTCGGCGCAACCCCAGTGGAACGTGCTGGACTCGGAGAATCCATAGCCGACCTGGATGCGGTCGACGCCCAGGAAGTCTTTGATGACGTCCATGAAATCATCAGGCAGCGCAATGCCTTTCATGCCTCCGCCGGTGAGGATCGCCGAATCCGGCGCGAAGACGTTGCGTACGCCGCGCTCGAGGCCGGCCTTGGCGATGTCGTACATCAGGTGATAGGTGCCGAGCATGAACACGCGTTTGCCCCGCAGCTGCGCGGTGATGCGGGTGAAAAACGCGTCCATGTCTTGGGGTTGGCGCGCCTGCATGGCGATGAATTCGTCCTTGCGCGCGGCGAGCGCGGGATCGATTTCGAGCCGGTCAAGCTCGCCACGGGACGCCGCCGCCCGCATCTTGGACGCCAGGAACATCAGGTCGGTGTCCACCGCGAACGGGTAGAGCGCGTGAAATCTGTCCACGTCACCACCGGTGAATCCGCGCTTGATCATGTTGGCGATGCGCAGATGACCGAGCTTGCCGTCGGCGAAGTTCGGCCACACCACATCGACCGACGGGTTGAGCTCCGCATCGGTCGGTTCCTGGCCGAAGGTCTGGAACAGGCAGATCTTCCACAGCGTCATGCCCTCCTCGGCGCCACGTTTGTCCTTCGGCAGGATCGAGATGGTGCCGGTTGTGCCGCTGGAGGTGATGACTCCCAATGGGGTCTGCTGGTCGAGGCGGTCGATCCAGTCGTCGATCCCGGTGCAACCCACGGTATCCACGCCGGATAAGTCATAGCTGGTCAGTTTGTCCAGCCACCTGGTCATCAGGTCGAAGCGCTTCTTGTCGATCAAGGCCGCGGGATATGACTTGAATGCGGTGTGTGAGAAGAACAGCGGGACAACATCATTGAACTCGCCGAGCGTCGTGATGCCGAGCCGATCCGCCAGCTTGCGCAGCATCTCGATCTGCTCGTAGTGCTGCCGGAAGCGGATGCTCATCGCTTGGCGTTGCAGGGCTTCGAGCTGGTCGCGTCGGATGCTGTGCATCTGCGTGTAGGACTGGCCGAAGAAATTGATCGGGTCGTCCATGAACTCGGTCACCGACCGAGCGGTTGTGTGCGTAGCGGTCACCCGGGTGATCGTAGGCCCAAGTTGCAGTTAAACGCAATAGTGCAGTCAACTGCAAAAAGTAGCCGCTGGCAGAACGCGAAGCTCGGGCAGAAGACCACGACCAGGCGCGCCAAGGAGCTGAGTGCCGAATGAGCTCAGCGAACGGAATTCCCGGGGTGCCAACTCTGAGCGGTGTGCTGCATCAGCTGCGGCGCCACAATCCGGTGCAGCGGGCCGATGATGAGCCAGACTGCGCGCGCCGCGATCTGGTGTCGATATTGCAGGCGCGTGGCCAGCACTGCGCGCGAGCCATCTTCGCGTCGCAGGGTCAGCCGGCCGCGCATCAGCGGCCCGTCCGCGGCCAGCACGAATTCATCGGGATCTGAGCGCACAACCGTCCAGCCGATTACGTGCTCGGGCGACGTAAACGGCCCCAATCGAAATCGCAATATGTGGCGGTGAATCCACAACACAACGCGTGCCCCGACGCCGGGTTTGCGTCCCAGCCCGTCGCGGAATGCTTGCTCGGCAGTGCGCATATCGCCGTCAAGGAGCGGGACCTCGAAAGTGTCCACGTAATCAGCTGTGTTGTCGTCAGCCTGCTCGAGCTCGGCAATCGCAGCTGCCGCAATGCGTTTGAGCGTCCATCGCACCACAACACGGTGTCCGCCGGAGCCGATGACAAGTGCGCGATACATCTTGCCGCGCAGACCAGGGAAATGCGCCCACGTCGCCGAGCGAACGCGAGTGCGTTCCGGCCCTTCGGCGTCCAACTCGAACACCCACTTGTAGGTCGCAAACAGATGCTGCCCTTTGAGTGCGAATCGTTCGGGCGGCCGTGCCTCGTCCAGGACGAAACCGATCGGGACGGACATGGGATCGTGCGGGTCGCGGCAGATGATTCGCCGCACCGCGGGCCATGTCCTGTCCCGGCTGGCGGCGACGGTTATGGCATGCTCATCGATATAGGGTAATCGTTCCATATAGAAGGACCGTACTAGATCATGGCACCTCCGCGGAAGCACCAAACCGATGTGATCCTGGACGCAACGCGCGCGCTGGTACTGGCCGAAGGGCCGCGCGCCGCCAGCGTCGGCGCGATCGCCAAGGCCAGCGGGGCGCCGGCAGGCACGCTGTATCACCGGTTCGCCAATCGCAACGGGATCCTGGCCGCCGCCTGGCTACGTGCCCTCGCGCGATTTCAAAGTCGGGCGCTCGCGGCAACTGCCGCGACGGCTCTCGAGTCAGCCGTTGCGACAGCTGTTGCAGCGGTTGACTTCATGCGCGAGGTTCCTGATGACGCCCGACTGCTGGTAGCCCTCCGGCCAAGCGACCTGCTCGACGGCGAACCCGACGACGACTTTCAGGACACTCTCGCCGCCCAGAACGCGCCACTCATCGAGCGGGTCAGGACGTTCGCGCACGAGTTGTATGGCAGCAGCGACCCTCGGTGCATCGACGCCGTCGCCAGGGCAGTGGTCGATCTGCCGTACGCCGTTGTCCGGCGTCATACGAACGACGACACCATCCCATCGTGGTTGGAGCACGACGTCGCCGCCGCGTCTCGCGCGCTGTTGACGAGCTTCACGCCCGGCTAACCGGTCGTTGCCTGCGGCTTCCAGCCCAGCTTGGGCGAAACTCCCGGTAGACCGGCTTAGCGTTCCGCGGCAAAAGCGCGCAGCGCTGCCAGTTGCGCGGGATCCAATGACGGGTGGACGTTTTCGCGTGCAGAGGCGACGTCGGCGGCGGTGATCTCCGCGGCGTCGACCGAGCGGCGCATCGCGGTCAGCGCAGCCTCGCGCAGCAGCGCAACGCAATCGGCTGCGCTGTAGCCGTCGAGGTCGGCCGCCAACGCTTCCAGGTCGACATCGCGCAGCGGGATCGATTTGCCTGCGGTGCGCAAGATGTCCAGGCGACCCTGGGTGTCCGGCGGCTCGACGAACACCAGCTTCTCCAACCGGCCGGGGCGCAGCAGCCCCGGATCGATCAGTTCGGGCCGGTTGGTCGCGCCGACGACCACGACATCACGCAGCGGTTCGATGCCGTCCAGTTCGGTGAGCAGCGCCGCCACCACCCGATCGGTGACACCGGAGTCGAAGCTCTGCCCACGCCGTGGCGTCAGCGCGTCGATCTCGTCGAGGAAGATCAGCGAAGGCGCGGAATCGCGCGCCCTGCTGAATAATTCGCGCACCGCCTTCTCCGAGGACCCGACCCACTTGTCCATCAGCTCCGACCCTTTGACGGAGTGCACGGACAGTTTCCCGGTGCTGGCCAGCGCGCGGACCACGAACGTCTTGCCGCACCCCGGTGGGCCGTAGAGCAGGACGCCGCGCGGCGGTTGGACGCCGAGTCGGGCGAATGTGTCGGGGTGTTGCAGCGGCCACAGCACCGCTTCGGTCAGCGCCTGCTTGGTCTCGGCCATGTCGCCGACGTCGTCGAGGGTGATCGAGCCCACCGACACCTCGGTGGCGGCTGAGCGGGACAGCGGCCTGATCACGCTCAGCGCACCGACCAAGTCGTCTTGAGTCAGCTTGGGCGCCTTGCCGTCACTGCTGGCCCGGGCCGCCGCCCGCAGCGCCGCCTCGCGTACCAGCGCGGCCAGATCGGCGACCACGAAACCCGGTGTCCGATCGGCGATCTCACCGAGATCGAGATCATCGATGGGTACCCGCCTGAGCAGGCTCTCCAACAGGGCGGTGCGGGTCGGAGCATCGGGCAGGCCGAGCACTAGCTCGCGATCGCACAGGTCCGGCGCCCTGAGCCGCGGGTCGAGATTGTCCGGGACCGCGGACGTCACGATCACCGCGACATGGGGGGCGTCGACCGCCTTGCGTAGTTCGGCGAGGATCAGCGTTGCCACCGGTTCGCCCTCGGCCGGTAGCAGGGCGTCGATCTCGGCGATCAACAACACCCCGCCGCCGTCACGGATCGCAGTCACCGCCGCGGCCACCCGTTGCAGGCGTTCGTCAGCCGCCAGCGCGCCGACCTCGGGACTGTCGAGCTCGACCAGGCGGCGGCCCGCGCAGACCGCGCGTACCAGCGTGGTCTTGCCGACGCCGGCTGGGCCGGACAGCAGCACACCCAAATTCGTAGTGGCGCCCAGGCTTTGCAGCAGGTGCGGTTCGTCGAGGGCAAGCTTGAGCCACTCGGTCAGCTTGGCCGCCTGCGCGCTGACCCCTTTGAGATCGTTGACGGTGAGCCCGGGCTCTTCTGGCTTGGCGTTGTTGGATACGACCGCGACCCCGACACCCCAGGTGACCGACGAGTTCGGCTGGATGCTCACCGGCCCGGTCGGATCGACGCCGGTGACGGTCAGCAGTTCTGAGGTCCAGCTGATGCCCACCGCGGAGGCCAGCGCGCGAGTGGCTTCAGACGTCGAGGTGCCCGGTCCGAGGTCACGCGGCAGCAGCGAGACCGCGTCCCCGACTGTTAAAACTTTGCCCAGCAAGGCTTGTCGCAATGTGGTCGACGGCAAAGACTGGGTGGTGAGTGTCGAGCCGCTCAAGGTCACCCACTTGGCGCCGTACACGGTGGTCGCGGAGACGATGACTGCAGCGTTCTCGCTCAGGCCCGCATTGGACAGCGTGACGTCGTCCAGCAGTACGGTGCCGACCGGAGCGTTCGGGCCTGTTGTACCGGCGACCGCGGTGGTGGTTCGCGAGCCGGTGAGCGACACCGCGTCCCATTCTCGAATGCCCAGGGCGGCAATGGCGCTGGGGTGCAATCGAATCACACCGCGGCGCGAGTCGACGGCAGAGGTGTTCAGCCGGGCGGTCAGCGTGAGCCGGGTGGGTGCCGTCATGGCCTGCCGGTCGGCCTGCGCAATCCCAGCCGCGCCACCGAACGGCGGCGGCCGGGCTGGGCCCGCCGGATTGCGCGACGGGTAGCGCGCCGCTGCTTGGGTTTCTCGCCCCAGGCCTCGGGATGTTCGGCCAGCCAGTGATGGCCGCGGACCGAGAACGGGATATAGCAGAGGTAGGCCACGATGATGACCATGACCAGGATGTAGGGGAACAGGAACGCCGCGGCGGCGACGATGGTCAAACCGGCGAGCGCCACGGCGGCGAAGTTCGGCGGCACCGAGACGGCGTGCATCTTGCGCATCGGCAGCCTGCTCACCACCAGCATCGAGCACGCCGCCACCCAAGCGCAGACAACCCATGGCGACGTCCACCAGCCGACGCCGAACTGCAGCTTGCCGGCAATCGGTCCGAGCGCCAGGATTGCTCCGGCCGGTGCGGGTACCCCGACGAAGAACTCACGAGTGAAAGAAGGCTGGGTGGCGTCGTCGAGCAGCGCATTGAACCTGGCCAACCGCAACACAATCGACACCGCGTAGAGCAGCACCACGACCCAGCCCGCCGGGGAAGAGGACAGCATCGACACGTAGATCACCACTGCGGGCGCCACCCCGAAGTTGACCGCGTCTGCGAGCGAATCGATCTCCGCACCCATCCGCGACTCGGCGTCCAGAGCGCGGGCCACCCGGCCGTCCAATCCGTCGAGAATCGCCGCCGCCGCGATCAACGCCAGCGCCACATGCGGCTGGCCCTCCAGCGCGAACCTGATCGAGGTCAGCCCGGCGCAGATGGCCAGCACGCTCATGGAGCTGGGCAGGATGCGCAGTGGGGCGACTCGCCTGCCGCGAGGCTTATTAGTGATCACGGCAGCTCGGCCAGTACCGTCTCGCCGCCGACCGCGCGCTGACCGATGCGGACCGCGACTTCGGTGCCCGCGGGCAGGTAGGTGTCCAGCCGGGACCCGAACCGGATCAGGCCGTAGGTGTCGCCGATCGACAGCTTGTCGCCGGCATGTACGTCGCAGACGATCCGTCGGGCCACCAGACCCGCGATCTGCACGGCGACGATGTCCACACCGTCGTCGGTGCGGATCCGCACGCTGTTGCGCTCGTTGTCAGCACTGGCCGCGGGAAGGTCGGCAGATAGGAATTGGCCCGGCCGGTGCTGCACGGCAATCACCTCACCGCTCACCGGGGCACGTTGCACGTGGGCGTCGAACACCGACAAGAAGATGCTGACCCGGGTCAGTTCGGTGTCGCCCATCTCGAGTTCGGACGGCGGTGCCGCGGTCTCGATCAGGCAGACCTGGCCGTCGGCCGGTGCGACGACGACGCCGGGTCGGGTCGGCGGCACCCGTGCGGGGTGCCGGAAAAAGCCCGCGCAGGCGCCTGCGGCCAGCAGGCCGGCTCGGCGCAGCCAGCGGTAGCGGTGACCGACCAGGGCAACGCCGAGCCCTGCGGAGACGAATGGCAGGCCGGCCGGATGCACCGGCGGAACGGTCGAACGCAGCAACGACAGGAAATGCTGCGGGCTGAACGTCGGACTGTCAGCGTTCGCGCGGGGTCGTCGTGCCACGCGGTCATCTTACGGAGCCGGGACCGCCGTCAGACCGGATACGTGACCCCAGTCAGTTCTTCGGAGACGGTCCACAGCCGGTCCTGCAGATCCTCGTCGCGGGACTGGGAGCTGGAGGAGACCAATTTCGGGTGGCCGCGTTGCTCGCCCAGCCCGTCGGGGCCGTAGTACTGGCCGCCTTCCACACCCGGATCGGTGGCGGCGCGCAGGGTCGGCAAGGCACCCATCCCCGCACCCTGGAACAGCAGCGGGCCGGCGAGCGCGAAGAGCGGCTTGACCAGCGTGGGGGCGTTGCGTCCCAGTTCGGTGCTGGCCGCGCCCGGGTGGGCGGCGACGGCGATGGTGTTCTTGTGCTGCCCGGCCAGACGGCGCTGCAATTCGTAGGTGAACAACAGGTTGGCCAGCTTCGACTGCCCGTAGGCGGCAAATCGGTCGTAGTGCCGTTCGGATTGCAGATCGTCGAAGTGGATCGCGGCGCGGAAGCGATGGCCGGTGCTGCTCACGGTCACCACCCGCGACCCGCGCACCGCCAGCAGGTTCTCCAGCAGCAATCCGGTCAGGGCGAAGTGGCCGAGATGGTTGGTGCCGAACTGCATCTCGAAGCCGTCAGCGGTGAGCTGCCGGGGCGTCCACATCACCCCGGCGTTGTTGATAAGCAGGTCGATGCGCGGGTAGGCCTTCTGCAGCGCCGCGGCGGCAGTGCGGATGGACGCCAGCGAGCCGAGGTCGAGTTCCTGCAGCGTGACGTCCGCGTTGGGATAAGCGGCGCCGATGCGCGCCAGGGCGTGATTGCCCTTCTCGGTGTTACGGACCGCCAGGACGACGCGCGCGCCGGTCTCGGCCAGCGCGGCAGCGGTGTGGTAGCCGAGTCCGGTGTTGGCGCCGGTGACCACGGCCACCCGGCCGGTTTGGTCCGGGATCTCGGCTGTGGTCCATTTGCCGTCTGAGCTCATCCTCGAAAACGATACTCACCGGCGATCGGTCTCGTCGTGTCGCCGCCGGGCTACCAGGCTCGGTGGCATCCTCGTTGGCGTGGACATGGTTGATCCCGCTCATCTGCCGAGCCGACGAGCACCACTGCGGTGGGCGATCGGCGGTGTGCTGCCGTGGCTGTTGCTGGCGGCGGGCCAAGCGGTGTGGCTCGGCCTCGACAAACGAATGCCCTCGCTGCACATCCTGATCGGTGTTCTCACACTGCTCGGTGCGGTGATTGCGGTATCCGTCGTTCCGCTGTGGCGGTATCGGGTGCACCGCTGGGAGTTGGGGCCTCAGGCGGTGTTCACTCGCACCGGCTGGTTGGTGCAGGAGAGCCGCATCGCCCCGATCTCGCGGGTACAGACCGTCGACACGTATCGCGGCCCGCTCGACCGGCTACTCGGCCTGGCCACCGTCACCGTCACCACCGCCTCGTCGGCAGGGGCGGTGCGGATCAGCGCCCTCGACGTCGACGTGGCCGATCATCTGGTCGCGCAGTTGACCGATATCGCGGCGATCGGTGCTGAGGACGCCACGTGACGGCTCATGGCTGAGACCGGTTGGCAGCGGCTCAGTCCCAGGATGCTGCTGGTCCATCCGGTACACGAAATTCTGCGCGAACTGCCGCTGCTGATCGGCGGAATCGTGCTGGGGTCGACGACCGGGAACCAATCCTGGACCGCTGCGGTGCTGGCGTGGACCGTGGCGGTGGGCGTGGCTCGCTGGTTCACTACGAGCTACCGCATCGACCCCGATCCTGAGTCTGGTCAGGTTCAGCTGCGAACGGGATTGCTGCAACGCAAAGTATTGTCGTTGCCGCGCAATCGGATCCGCTCGGTCCAAAGCGACGCGCGGCTGCTGCACCGGCTGATGGGTCTGGCCGTCTTGCGGGTCAGCACGGGTCAAGAAGCCAGGGGCGAGCACGGCTCCGGCGTCTTCGAACTGAACGCCGTCCCGGTCGACGAGGTGCCGCGGCTGCGCGAGATCCTGCTGGCCGCGTCGTCAGCTCCAGCCGATGCGGAGACCGCGGCGCCCGCGGCCGAGGGCGGCGTGCTGGCCCGTTGGCAGCCGTCGTGGTTGCGCTACTCGCCGATGAGTGTGTCCGGTTTGGTGACCATCGGGGCTGCAGCCGGTGTGGTGTATCAGAGTGGATTCATTGGGCCGCTGCAACATTGGCGACCCGTTGAATCGGCGTTGACGGCCACGCAGCGGCTGGGCGTGGCGGGTACGGTCGGGGTGATCGTGGCAGTGGTCCTGGTCGCGTCGGTGGTGCTCGCGGTGGTCAGGTCGTTGCTCACCTGGGGCAATTTGGTGCTGTCGCGCCAAGGGGACACGCTGCACCTGCGGCACGGATTGCTGCGGCTTCGTGAACGCAGCTACGACATGAGCAGGTTGCGCGGTGGCACACTGCGCCAGCCGGTGCTGGTGCGTGTCTTCGGCGGCGCCCGACTCGATGCCGTGATGACCGGTGTGCACGGCGCCGGTGAGTCGTCGGTGCTGCTACCGCCGTGTCCTGCTGCGACCGCCGAGGCGGTGTTGACCGGGCTGGTCGGCGACCCCGACGTCGTCACGGGCCCGCTGCGCGGTCACGGCCGACGTGCCACGTCGCGGCGCTGGACCCGGGCACTGGGGGTGCCAGTGCTGCTGGGTCTCGCGCTGGCGGCCACGGCGGGATTATGGGGGATATCCGTTGTGCCGGTGTGGGTCTGGCCGACCTGGGTCGCGGTCACCGCGTGGTGCGCGCTGCTGGCCGTCGACCGGGCCGACGCTCTCGGTCATCGGGTCGACGGCCGCTGGGTGGTCATGCGTTCCGGCAGCGTGGAACGGCGCCGCGATTGCATCGCCGCCGCAGGCATCATCGGCTGGACTGTGCGCCAATCGCCATTTCAGCGCCGGTCCGGGGTCGCGACGTTGGTGGCAGCCACCGCTGCGGGTGTCAAGCGCTATCCGCTGATCGATGTCCCGGAAGATCAGGCGTGGGAGATCGCGGCGCAGGCGTCGCCCTGGGTGGCCGACAGCATCTGGGCGATCCGCTAGTCAGGCGGTCAGCCCGCGGACTGCGATGATGCGTGCCGCGAGTTGTTCACTGGTGGCCGCCGCCACCGGCGGACCGCCGCACAGTCGGCGCAGCTCGTTGTGAATCCAGCCGTGCGGCTTACCGATTCGATGATGCGTTGCCGACACCAGCGCGTTGAGTTCGCGACGCAGGTCGCGTAGTTGGCCGTGCCGGGTGACCGGTTCGGGCACTCCGCCGCTGTCGCGCGTGCGACGGTCGAACTGCTGTTCCTGCTGGCGTCGCAGTAACTCCCGCATCTGACCCGCGTCCAACAACCCGGGGATGCCCAGATAGTCGGCTTCCTCGTCGCTGCCGGCCGGTGTCGCGGTACCGAACGACGAGCCGTCGAAGATCACCTGGTCCAATTCGGCGTCGGCGCCCAGTGACTCGAACTTGTTGTCGATGTCGGACGGTTCGTCCTGCCCTCGTTGCGCCTCTGCGAGCTCGTCCTTCTCCCGATCTGGTTGGCCGAGAACGTGATTACGCTGCGCTTCCAACTCGCTGGCCAACAGCAGCAGGGTCGGCACCGACGGCAGAAAGACGCTGGCGATCTCACCGGGGCGCCGAGACCGGACGAACCGGCCGATGGCCTGGGCGAAGAACAGCGGGGTGGAGGCGCTCGTCGCGTAGACGCCGACCGCCAGTCGTGGCACGTCGACGCCCTCCGACACCATCCGCACCGCGACCAGCCAGCGGCTGGTATCGCGAGCGAACTGGGCGATGCGATCCGACGACCCCGGGTCGTCGGAAAGGACGAGAGTCGGTGTCTCGCCGGTAATCCGTTGCAGGAGAACGGCGTAAGCGCGGGCTGCCTCCTGATCGGATGCGATGATCATGCCGCCTGCGTCCGGTACCCCGCCGGCGCGTAATTGCCGCAGCCGGGTGTCGGCCGCGGTGACGACCGCGGGCATCCACTCGCCGGCCGGGTCCAACGCGGTGCGCCAGGCCCGTGCGGTGTGCTCGGCAGTGGCAGGTTCACCGAGTCGCGCGGAGTACTCCTCGCCTGCGCTGTCCCGCCACCGGGTCTCTCCGGAGTACGCCAGGAACACCACCGGCCGCACCACGCCGTCGGCCAGCGCATCGGTGTAGCCGTAGGTGTGGTCGGCTTGGGAACGCAACAAGCCGGCGCCGTCGGGTTCGTAGCGCACGAAGGGGATGGCGGCGTCGTCGCTGCGAAAGGGCGTGCCGGTCAAGGCCAATCGGCGGGTGGCATCACCGAATGCCTCCAGGATCGCGTCGCCCCAGCTCTTCGCGTCGCCGCCGTGGTGGATCTCATCGAAGATGACCAGCGTCCGCCTGGCCTCGGTGCGCACCCGGTGACGGGCGGGGTGCTTGGCGACCTGGGCGTAGGTGACGACGGTGCCGTGATACTCCGTCGAGGTGTGTGCGGCGCTGTTGCGGAACTTCGGGTCGAGCGCGATGCCGTCCAGCGCGGCCGCCGACGCCCACTGGACCTTGAGGTGTTCGGTGGGCACCACCACGGTGATCGCCTCGATAATGCGGTCGGCCAGCAACTCGCCCGCGATGCGCAGAGCAAACTGGGTCTTGCCCGCACCAGGGGTCGCGACCAGCAGAAAATCGCGCGGTTTGGTGGTCAGATAACGCACCAAGGCTCGCCGCTGCCAGCCCCGCAAAGCCCGGGTACTGGGCGCTTCAACTGCCCGCACCCGCAGACTCCTATCTGGTCGAGATGCAGTCTAGGGCAGGCACATCGGGGCGCGCATCTTCCCAGGAAAGCGGCGAGTCGGACGTCGTCGACCTGCGGGGTCTGGTGCGAGGACCGCGCGTTTGACATTGTTCAGATCGTGATTACCGGAATGGCCCACACTGGCGTTTGCGTGCCTGACTGTGAGGCGGCAGTGGCGTTCTACCGTGATGTGTTGGGCCTGCGTGTGCTGTCGCCGCCGTACGTGATGGCGGGTGACGCGATTCGCGAGGACATGGGCCAGTTGGTGCCCGACCCGACCATGAAAGCGGCCATCGTCGGTTTCGACGATGACGGAGATCGTGTTCTCGAGGTGATCGAGTATCTCGGCGCATCCGGCAGCGATCAGCGCAGCGCCGCGGCCCTTACCGACCACGGTTTGTCGCATGTGGGGCTGATCTGCGAAGACCTCGACGCCACCCGGGCCCAACTCGCGGCAAAGGGTGTGCGCTTTCTCGTCGACGGGATTGCGGACGTTGCGCGAGTCCGCACCACATGGTTCATCGACCCGTGGGGTGTCGTCTTCATCCTCGTCGAGAAGAGCAAGCCGGAGCGTCCGTACTTCGCGCAGTGGGGCTGAAGCCGGCGCCATGTAGGGCAGCGTGGGCTCAAGACGTCGCGGCGATGTACGGCTACGCCCGTGCTGCGAAGGCAGCGTCTCAGGTGACACCCTTCACGTCGCCGCAACAGGCCACCAACGAGGGCGGGCTCGCCTCAAAGAATGCCGCCGTCGGCCAAGCTGCGGGCACGACGGCCGGCAACGCTCAATCGGCGATGTCGGCGGTGCCCAATGCGCTGCAGTCACTCGAGTCGTCCACCGGTCTGACCGGGTTCGACGATTTCTCGAACGTGTATGACCTGGCCGAGCTCGGCACCGGTTTGATCGGTAACGGCACCGGGCTGATCGGTTTGTCGGGTGCCGCGGGATTCATCAACAAGGCCGAGGACAAGGTCTCCGGCAACCTGCTCGGACCTGACGACGACCCGGCAGCGCCTATGCCGAAAGTCGCGCCGCCGCCTGAGGCGCATGGATCCAGTGCGCCCAAAGGGGCGACGGCGGTGTCGGCGGAGATGGGCGAGTCGGGCTCGCTCGGCCGGCTGTCGGTGCCGCAGGGCTGGGCTTCGGCCGCACCCCAGGTGCGGCTCGCCGCCCTCGAGGCGCCGATGCCCAGCGCCGCCCCGGCGAGTGCTCCGGGAATGTTCAGCGACATGCCTTTGATGGGCCAGGCCCCACTGATGGGCATGCCCGGTCGCGACACGGCCCGCGGTCCGCAAACCCCCGGCCGACAGCGCGTCGCTGTGCCTGGCGTCGTCGCAACACCGGAGAGCAAGACCGACGATCGAGCGCCCGGAGCCGCCGCGCAGATGCGCGAAATCACTGACGTGCTAACCAAACTCGCCGATCTGCGTGACAACGGCGCGTTGACCGAGCAGGAGTTCAAGGAACAGAAGCAGCGCCTGCTGGGCCGCTAACGGCCTTCGGCGAATTGTGCGGCCAGCCATCCGATAATCTTCGGCACGACCTCCGGCGCCTTGCTCATAGCGCAGTGGCCGGTGTCGTCGATCAGGTGTACTTCGGTGTTCGCACGGCCCTGGAGGACCAACGTGTCGGATTGCGGGACGAAGTAGTCGTCGGCCCCGTTGATCACCAGCATCGCCGAATTACCTTGCTGGGCAAGTAGCTCGCGCCGGTTCAGTGCTTCGAAGCCGACGCTGAGTTCGTTGAGCGTGGGGGAGTGATCCCAGTGCATGGCGTTGCCCAGAATGTCGTGCATGCCGTAGGGCAGCTTCTGCACGTTGTCGACTTCGAAAGCCCCGACGACCGGTCCACCCAGATCGACTGCGGCGTCGACGATGCCGGACAACCCCGACATCGCGGCGAAGTTACCGCCGAACGAGGCGCCGAAGTGGGCGATGCTCCCATTCCCGAGAGTGCGGGCGTAGTCGCCGAGTCCACGGATCACTTCGTCAGCGTGGTCGTCCAGTGGGATAGCGGTTTCCCCGGTGCCTGGGTGGTCGAAAGCCATAGTGGTCACCCCGGCGCCCTGAGTGAATCCCACCCACCAGGGGTGGATGTCCATCTTCCAGGTGTCTACGCCGCCGCTGGCTATCAGGACCGGCCGCCCGGCGTATTCGCCTGCGGCGGAATACAAGTGAACAGGCACCTCAACACTGCCACCTCGGTACGGGACCGAGATGATGCGGCGCTCGAAGGCGACAGGGAAGTCCTTGGCCGCCAACTCGAACTGTTCGAGTTGGCGCTGCATTGCTGTCGCCCGCGCCCCATCCGTCAGGCAAGGGAACTTTGCGCAGCCGTAGATCATTGACGCCAGGTAATGGTCGCCGCGCTCGGCGTGCCGTTCGGCTAGCCGCGACCACTCATACACCCAACCGCCGGGCGCGTCGGCCCACATGTCGGTGGTGGCTGCTCTGACCGCCTCGATCTCGTCGAGTGGGATGCCGAACTTCTCGAACTGGTGGGTGCGGTCGTCGAACATGGCCGCGGCGTCGATGTCGTAGGTGTACATGATGATCAGCTCCTGATCTTGGCGAAGTATTCGGGGATGGTTGTGGTGTCGTCGAAGGCGGCGATGGCGCCGATGTAGCCATCTGGCCGTATCACCACCCGGCCGCCGTTCTTAAGTCCGAAGCGCTGTGCCACAACGCCTTTCGGGTCAGCGACGACAGCGTCATATCCTGCGACCGGGACTTCGTCGGTGCCCACCAACACCTGCACTGGGCCGTGTCCGCCGGCAGCGGGGGCGACCTGTCCTGCGGCGACCGTCAGCACGACGTGGTCACAGGCATGCGGAGCGCACGACGCGCGAAGCTGCCTCTGCACTGCTTCATCTGCACAATGCGGAACATGCTGGCCGGCAGCGACTCTGGCGTGCTTCGGCCGACTGCCCACCGCGATCGGGCTGTGCGGGTAACCGACGTTGACTTCCGCGACGCTCTCCGCCATGACTTTGCGAACCGCGGGTACTCGGGACAGTATCTGCACCACCACGTCGCGGATCCGGCGCGGCACACCGGAAAGCGTGCCGGCTTTGGTCAACCGGTCGGTGAATCTGATGACTTCGTCGGCGATCGGTGCCCGCTCGCCCTCGTAGCTGTTCAACAGCGTCTCGCCGGCGTCACCGTTGATCACCGCGGACAGCTTCCACGCGAGGTTGAACGCGTCCTGCATTCCAGTGTTCATGCCCTGACCCCCAGCGGGGCTGTGGATGTGGGCGGCGTCGCCGGCCAGGAAGACGCGGCCCCACCGGTAGGCCGGTACCCGCGCGTGCCGGACCTCGAAGGTGGTCAGCCAGTGCGAGTGCACCACCCGGATGCCGCCGATCCGGCGATCCAGAATTGCCTGCAACTCGTCCTGGCTGGGATGCGTATTGATGGGGGTACCGGGCGCGTCGTGCACCTCGGCGAGAAAACGCATCCGGCCGTCTCGCATCGCGAGCACCACCACCGGTCCCTCAGGGGAGAAGAAGGTGTGCATGTCATCGCAGTTCAACTGATGCTCTGCGTCGACATCTCCGAGTATGAAACGTTCACCGACGAACGAACCAGTGAGCTTGGTGCCGACCAGCTTTCGCGTCGCGCTGTGTGCGCCGTCGGCGCCGATCACCCAGGAAGCGCTGACCTGCTCGGTTGACCCGCCGTTCTTCAGGCTGAGATGCACGGCCTCGTCGTCCTGGGTCAGCGCGACCAGCTCGACGCCACGCTCGACGGTGACGCCGAACGATTGCAGGCGTTCGGCGAGCACACGTTCCGTCTCGGTTTGTGCCGTGGTCAAGGTGAACGGGAACGCGCTGTCGATCTCGCCGAGTGGGACGCGGAACAGGTCGCGCCCTCCGGTGTGCATCTGCATGGCGACCGCCTTGACGCCGGTGTCGAGCATCTCGTCGACGATGCCCATTCGGTCGAACATGTCCAAGCTGCGGGCATGCACGGCGATGGCGCGGGACTGATCGGTGGGTCGCGAGAGTTTGTCGATCACCCGCACCCGGACGCCGCGGCGGGCCAGTTCACAACCGGCGACCAGGCCTACGGGTCCGGCACCGACGACGATCACATCGCAGTTGTGGGTTGCGCTCATGAGTGGGTCCTTTTTCACGGTCTGTTGAAACTAGTCTCACGCTACGTTGAAAATAGTCTCAACGCAAGAGGAAATTCACGGTACGATGAGACTCATGCCGAAGAAAGCGATACCGCCGGGGCCGCGGCACGAACGCGGGGTGTTGGCGGCGAGAATTGTTGCCTCCGCTCGCGACCAGTTCGCCGCAGACGGCTGGGCGGGAACCACCATCCGCGCGATTGCGCGGTCGGCTGACGTCGACCCGGCGCTGGTCTACCACTACTTCGGATCGAAGGAAGGTCTGCTGGACGCGGCCACCAATCCTCCGCAGAAGTGGTTGGAGAGCATCGCCGAGGTCTGGACGACACCGATCGAGCAGCTCGGCAAGGCCCTGATCACGTTGCTCCTGGCCAGCTGGACCGACGACGAGATCGGGCCGACGCTGCGCGCGATCCTTCAGACCGCCGCGCACGAACCGTCGACCCGCGAGAAACTGCGTCGCGTCGTCGAGGGCAGCCTGATGGGAGTCTCGAAGCTGGGCAGCGACGAGCGGGACCGACTGGTCCGTAGCGGGCTCATCGGATCGCAGATGATGGGTTTCGCGTTGATGCGCTACGTCTGGAAGATCGAACCAGTCGCCTCGATGTCGGAGGCTGAGGTGATCGCCGCGATCGCCCCGAACCTGCAGCGTTACATCGACGGTGACGTGAGCAATTGACCTGCGGACGACTCCGGCGCAACGTTCAGGCGCCCGTAGCATCGACGGGGTGACCAAGCCGATCGCTGACGAAAGCGTCCGGGCAGAACGACTGCTCGACGCGCAAGCCAAGGCGGCGCAGTTGTTCGACGAGATCGAACGCCGCGGCCTGATCCGCGCCGGCGTCGGCGAGCAAGCGTTGTCCGACGAGATCCGCGACCTGGCCGCCGACATGCTCGGGGTGACTGCGCACTGGCATCGGCGCATCGTCCGCGCCGGTGAGAACACCCTGCAACCGTTCAAGGAGCATCCACCGGACCGGGTGATCGCCGACGACGACATCGCGTTCCTCGACCTGGGCCCGATCTTCGAGGAGTGGGAGGCCGACTTCGGCCGCACCTTCGTGCTCGGCGACGACCCGGCGAAGTTGGCGGTACGGGACGCGCTGCCGCGGGTCTGGCAGGCCGGCCGCGACTACTTCGACAGCCACCCCGACGTCACCGGCGCCGAGTTGTACGAGCACTGCGTACAGCTGGCCCACGCCGAGGGCTTCGAATTCGGCAGCCACATCGCCGGGCACCTGCTCGGCGAATTCCCGCATAAGAAAATCTTCGGCAACGGCACCGAGTGGTACATCACGCCGGGCTCAGGCAAGCCGATGCGGCGCAACGATCGCGACGGCCGGGTCTGTCACTGGATCCTGGAGATCCACCTGAACGACCCGGCCCGTCGCATCGGCGGGTTTTACGAGCAGCTACTCGATCTGCCCTAGACCGGGTAGGTGACGCCGGTGAGTTCTTCGGAGACCGCCCACAGCTTGCGCTGCCGCTCCGGGTCGTGTGACCTCTCGTTGGACTCGACAACCTTGGGGTAGCCGCGCATTCCGCCGAAGCCGTCGGGGCCGTAGTACTGCCCGCCTTGCGCCGCCGGGTCAGTGGCCGCACGCAGGGTTGGGAGTGCACCCATCGCTGCGTCTTGAGAGATCAAGTCGAACCCGCGACCGAGCCCGAAGGGTAGATAACGCCCCAACTCGGTGCTGGAGCCACCCGGGTGGGCGGCCGCGGCGAGCGTCGTCCCATGCGAAGTCAGTCGGCGCTGCAGTTCATAGGTGAACAGCAAGTTCGAGAGTTTCGCCTGACCGTAGGCCGCGACCCGGTTGTAGCTGCGCTCCCACTGCAGATCGTCGAAGTGAATGTCGGCGAGGATGCGGTGGCCGACGCTGCTGACCGTCACGATTCGCGAACCGGCGACCGGCAGCAGCCGATCCAGCAGCAGACCGGTGAAGGCGAAGTGACCCAAATGGTTGGTGCCGAACTGCAGCTCGAAGCCATCCTTGGTGGTCGACTTCGGCGTCCACATCACCCCGGCGTTGTTGATCAGCAGGTCGATCCGGTCGTGATCGGCCCGAAGTTGTTCGGCGGCAGCGCGAATCGACTCCAGCGACGTCAGGTCCAGTTCCTGCAACGTCACGTCGGCGCCGGGATTGCGCTTGAGGATCAGCGCGGCGGCGTCCTTGCCCTTGTCGAGGTTGCGGATCGCAAGGACCACGCGGGCGCCCTTGCCGGCGAGCGCGGCCGCGGTCTCGTAGCCGAGGCCGGTGTTGGCGCCGGTGATGACGGCGACGCGGCCGGTCTGGTCGGGAATGTCCGCTGTTGTCCACTTGGCCATGTGAAGACTCCTAAGCTGTAAGGTAAACGGGGCGTGCGCTCCGGTTCTGCCTCGACTATACGGAACGTGCGCCCCGCTTTGTCAACCACAGGTGGTGTCCGTCATGTCTGTACCCGCTCGGCCGCTGCGCGCTGACGCGGCTCGCAACCGTGCCCGGGTGCTCGAGACCGCCTACGAGACGTTCGCCGCCGAGGGTCTGGCGGTGCCGATCGACGAGATCGCCCGTCGCGCCGGTGTGGGCGCGGGCACTGTCTACCGGCATTTCCCGACGAAGGAAGATCTGTTCCGCGCGGTCGTCGACAGCCGGATACGGCACATCATCGACGCGGGTCGCGCACTGCTGGACGTGCCCGGACCTGCGGAGGCGCTGTTCGCGTTCCTACGGTCGATGGTGCTGGATTGGGGCGCCACCGACCAGGGTCTGGTCGAGGCACTGGCCGGCATGGGCATCGACGTCGACTCGGTGACACCCGACGCCGACGCCGCCTTCCGCGGCCTGCTCGGCGAGCTGCTGTCGGCGGCGCAACACGCAGGCTCTGTGCGACCCGATGTCGACGTGGCCGAGATCAAGACGCTCATGGTGGGGTGCCAGGCGATGCAGGGCTACGACCAGGCGCGCGCTGAGCGGGTAACCGGTGTGGTGATCGACGGCTTGCGGGCCTCTTCTTAGGGGTCGGTAGGGCATTTGGGCTGGTTGCACTCGGCATAGGCGAGTGCTAAGAATGACGTTGGCACTCGCGATCGGTGAGTGCTAGGTCGGGACGGTGAGACCACAGTCCGTACACAACTGCGGTCGTCCGTCGCGGGCACTGCGCCCGGCCCAAGAACGTGTCACCCCCTAACCGGAGGAATCACTTCGCAATGTCCAAGATGATTGCGTACGACGAAGAGGCCCGTCGCGGCCTCGAGCGGGGCCTGAATGCCCTCGCCGACGCGGTAAAGGTGACGTTGGGCCCCAAGGGCCGCAACGTCGTCCTGGAGAAGAAGTGGGGCGCTCCCACGATCACCAACGATGGTGTGTCCATCGCCAAGGAGATCGAGCTGGAGGACCCCTACGAGAAGATCGGCGCCGAGCTGGTCAAAGAGGTCGCCAAGAAGACCGACGACGTCGCTGGTGACGGCACCACCACCGCCACTGTGCTGGCTCAGGCCCTGGTCAAAGAGGGTCTGCGCAACGTTGCAGCCGGCGCCAACCCGCTGGGCCTCAAGCGCGGCATCGAGAAGGCCGTCGAGAAGATCACCGAGACCCTGCTGAAGTCGGCCAAGGATGTCGAGACCAAGGAGCAGATCGCTGCCACCGCCGCCATCTCGGCCGGTGACCAGACGATCGGCGACCTGATCGCCGAGGCGATGGACAAGGTCGGCAACGAGGGCGTCATCACCGTCGAGGAGTCCAACACCTTCGGCCTGCAGCTCGAGCTCACCGAGGGCATGCGGTTCGACAAGGGCTACATCTCGGGCTACTTCGTCACTGACGCCGAGCGTCAGGAAGCAGTCCTGGAGGACCCGTACATCCTGCTGGTCAGTTCCAAGGTGTCGACCGTCAAGGACCTGCTGCCGCTGCTGGAGAAGGTCATCCAGGCCGGCAAGCCGTTGCTGATCATCGCCGAGGACGTCGAGGGTGAAGCCCTGTCGACCCTGGTGGTCAACAAGATCCGTGGCACCTTCAAGTCCGTTGCCGTCAAGGCGCCGGGCTTCGGTGACCGCCGCAAGGCCATGCTGCAGGACATCGCGATCCTGACCGGTGGCCAGGTCGTCAGCGAAGAGGTCGGCCTCTCCCTGGAGACGGCTGACATCGCGCTGCTGGGTCAGGCTCGCAAGGTCGTCATCAACAAGGACGAGACCACCATCGTCGAGGGCTCGGGCGACTCCGACGCCATCGCCGGCCGGGTGGCTCAGATCCGCGCCGAGATCGAGAACAGCGACTCCGACTACGACCGCGAGAAGCTGCAAGAGCGCCTGGCCAAGCTGGCCGGCGGTGTTGCGGTGATCAAGGCCGGAGCTGCCACCGAGGTGGAGCTCAAGGAGCGCAAGCACCGCATCGAGGACGCAGTCCGTAACGCCAAGGCGGCCGTCGAAGAGGGCATCGTCGCCGGTGGTGGCGTGGCTCTGCTCCAGGCGGCTCCGTCGCTCGACGATCTGAAACTCACTGGTGACGAGGCGACGGGCGCGAACATCGTGCGCGTGGCGCTCTCGGCTCCGCTGAAGCAGATCGCCTTCAACGGTGGCCTCGAGCCCGGCGTCGTTGCCGAGAAGGTCGCTAACTCCAAGCCGGGTGTTGGGCTCAACGCCGCGACCGGTGAGTACGAGGACCTGCTGAAGGCCGGCGTTGCCGACCCGGTGAAGGTGACGCGTTCGGCGCTGCAGAACGCGGCATCCATCGCTGCGCTCTTCCTCACCACCGAGGCCGTTGTCGCCGACAAGCCGGAGAAGTCGTCCGCACCCGCGGGCGACCCGACCGGTGGCATGGGCGGCATGGACTTCTAGTCCGCGCTTACGAGAAGCCCGGTCCCCGCGTGGGGCCGGGTTTTTCGTATTTCGAGGTCCGTAGGGTTGAGAAATGTCCCTTCCGACACCATCGCCCACCAGCACCGCCGTGGTCACGGGTGCATCGTCGGGCATCGGCGCCGACATCGCCCGTGAGCTGGTAGACCGCGGCCACGGCGTCACGCTCGTCGCGCGCCGCGAGGACAAGCTGCGCGAACTGGCCGACGAACTCGGGGACAGGGTTCGGATCGAGACGGTCGGCTGCGACGTGGCCGATCCCCACGCGCGCGCCCGGCTTCTCGACGAGGTGGCCGGCCGAGGCCTGACCGTTGACGTGCTGGTCAACAATGCCGGGATCGGCACCATCGGGTCAGTGACGAAAACCGTCGTCGACGACGAGATTGCCCAGGTGCGGGTGAACGTCGAGGCCGTCATCGACCTGACCACCCGCGCCGTCCAGCAGATGGTGCCGCGTGGCCGCGGGGCGATCCTCAACGTCGGCTCCACCGCGGGCTTTCATCCGTTCCCGGGCCAACTCGGCTACAGCGCCACCAAGGCGTTCGTGAAGTCGTACACCGAGGGACTGCGCGGTGAGCTGGCCGGCACCGGGGTCACCGTGGCGTTGCTCTGTCCGGGGCCGGTGCGAACCGAGTTCCTGAAGAGCGCGGGCATGGACGAACGGGCCTTTGCCGCGGCGTTTCCGAAGTTCCTGTGGATGGCGTCGCGTGACGTCGCGCGTATCGGCGTCGACGCGCTCGACGGCGACCGCGGGACGGTGATCCCCGGGCTGCCGAGCCAGCTCAGCACCCGGCTGTTCCAGTTCATGCCGCGACGATTGCTGATGCCGCTGTTGAAGAATCAGCATCCGGGCCTGCGCCGCGACCGGTCAGCGGGCTGACGCGGGCCATTCGCGCATCCAGCCCTCCACCGGCAGCGCGAGCGCGTTGCACAGCGTGCAGATCGTGCGATACCAGCCGACGGCCGTGAGCAGTTCGATGCGTTGCTCGTCGTCGAGATCGCGGCCAAGTGCTGTCCAGGTGGCGTCCGACCATGAGCCCGTGCGCTCCAGTTCGTCCACCGCCTCGATCACCGATCGATCGGTCCGGCTCCACCGCGGATCGTGCGGCCCGCCGGTCACCAGCGCGTCGCACTCGTCGTCGCTGACGCCCGCGATGGGGCCCCAGAACGCCGCCTGCCCGCCCCACTCGTACTGGCACCCGACCAGGGCGCAGGTCCGAAGGATCGCGATGGTTCGGGTGCGGGGCGGTAGGAGTGCCGCCGTGTAGAGCGACTCACCCAGCTTGCGCAGCCGGCCGGCCAGCGTCGGGTGGCGTTGTAGGCAGCGAACCAGCAGCAGTGGCTCGTACGTGCGGTCCGGATGACCCCAGCTGTTGATGCCAGTGGCGTCGTCCTCGCTCCACGGCAGGGCGAGGGGTTCGACGCGGCTCATGCGACCGAGGATAGGCCGGGTTTTCCGCGAATCTGGGTAACTGATGTACTGAACATTCGAACAGTTGGGGACGAAGGGAACGACACCATGGGAAAATCGTTACGGCGCACAATCTTTGGAGTGATCCCCGCTAGCGTTCTCTGCGTCTTGGTCGCGCCGACCGCCGGCGCCGCGCCTGATCCGTGCTCGGCCAGCGGCGTGGCTGCCACCGCCAGCGGCGTGCTGAACTCGGCCAGTGGGTACCTCGACGGCCACCCGGACGTCAACAATGTGCTGACCGCTGCGGTCAACCAGTCGCCCGCCGACGCGAAGGCTTCGGTGCGCGGATACTTCCTCGGCCACGTCGGCGAGGCGCTGGAACTGAAGGGCATCGCCCAGCCGCTGCTCGACCTCAAGGGCCGGTGCAACAACTCCGTGTCGCCGGACCAGTTGGCCGCGCTGTTCGACGCGTTGTCGGCCAACTAACGCACCACCTGCCACACCCGCCTCTACGCGGAGGTGGGCACATCGGCGTCTGGGATCAGGCGGAGGCTGCTGCGGCGGATGTGACCAAATCAGGCCGGTACCGACTGGCGGCCGCGGATCAGCTTGCCCGGCCGCGCCTCGGTGGGCACACCGTTCTCGGCGATCACCTCACCTGACACGATCGTGGCGACGTAGCCCTCGGCGGTCTGATCGAGACGGCGCCCGCCGGCGGGCAGGTCATAGATGATCACCGGCTTGTGGATGCGCAGCGCCGCATGGTCGATGACGTTGAGATCTGCCTTGTAACCCACGGCGATGCGGCCGCGGTCACCTAGCCCGGCGACGCGAGCCGGCACCGAGGTCAGTCGGCGCACGGCTTCTGCCACCTCGAATCGGCCGGACGTGCGGTCTCGCGCCCAGTGCGCCATGAAGTACGTGGAATAGCTTGCGTCGCAGATCATTCCGTAGTGCGCGCCGCCGTCGCCAAGGCCGAGTACGACGTCGTCGCGATGCAGCAGCTCGCCCACGGTGTCCAGGGTGTTGTTCTCCAGGTTGCTGGTCGCGACCAGCAGCATGGCGCGGCCGTCGTCGTCGAGCAACCGGTCGTAGGCCTCTTCCATCGGGTTCAGACCCTTGGCGCGGGCTCGCGCCCCGATGCTGTCCGACGGGTCCGGCTCGTAGTTGGGGTTATCGCCCAACGGGTAGATCCAGTCCCACATCTGGGCGACGTAGAGGATCGGATGCCCGACGCCGGGCTTGTCGGCGAGGATGCGGGCGCGGACCTCGGGCTTGCGCATCTCGGCGACCCGTTCGGCCAGCGGCAGGTGGGCGATCTCCTGGTAGCTGGGATACAGCACGAACGGGTTGGCGGTCAGTTGCAGGCCGATGATCAGCCCGATCGGACGCGGCAGTAACTGCGCGGTGATGTCGCCACCGGCGGCGTTGGCCTTCTCGATCATCGTGATGGCGTCCGGCCAGGTCGGGTCGCCGCTGTTGCCGACGACCAACGTGAACGTCACCGGCAGCCCGACGTCTTCGGCCACATCGAACACCGTCTGCAGCACCGGCTGATAGCCGCCGGCGGGAATGTCGGGCACGAACTGCAGCAGCCCGCCGCCGCCGTCGACGACTCCGCGCGCGATCTCCTCGATCTCGTCGCGGGCCGCGTCGTAACTGGGAATCGGGGAACCGCTCTCGGTCTTGTGGATGGTCAGCCGCGACGATGCGAAGCCCAGCGCGCCGACCTCGATGGCCTCCTTGGCCAGCTCCCGCATCTTGGCCAGGTCGTCGGCGGTGGCCGGTTCGCGATTGGCGCCGCGCTCGCCCATCACGTAGACCCGCAGCGGCGAGTGCGGCAGGTAGGCCGCCACGTCGATATCCCGCTTGCCGGCGTCGAGGGCATCCATGTACTGCGGAAATGTCTCCCAGTTCCACGGCAGGCCGTCGGTCATCACGACACCGGGAATGTCCTCGACCCCGGCCATCACGTCGACCAGCACGTCGTGGTCTTCCTGGCGGCACGGCGCAAACCCGACGCCGCAGTTGCCCATCACGACGGTGGTCACGCCGTGCGCCGACGACGGCGTCAACCGCTCTGACCAGATGGACTGGCCGTCGTAGTGGGTGTGCAGGTCGACGAAGCCCGGCGTGACCAGCTGCCCGCTCGCGTCGATCTCCCGCGTCGCGCCGGAACCGTTGACGTTGCCGACGGCCGCGATCACACCGTTCTGCACAGCGACGTCACCGACGTACGGCTCACCTCCCAGCCCGTCGACGATGGTGCCGTTGCGGATGATGAGGTCGTAGGTCATCTAAATAATCTACGACCGTGTCGGTGGTAGATGCCAGGATCGATGTATGTCCAATGACGACACTGCTCTGCGTGAGTTGCTGCGCGACGCGTTCACTCGGCTGATCGAGCACGTCGATGAGCTGACGGATGGGCTCACCGACGACCAGGCCAACTACCAGCCGACGCCGAGCGCGAACAGCATCGCCTGGTTGATCTGGCACAGCGCACGGGTGCAGGACCTTCAGCTCGCGCCGATCGCCGGTGTCGACCAGGTGTGGACGCGCGACGGCTGGGTGGACCGCTTCGGGCTCGACCTGCCGCGCAACGACTCCGGCTACGGCCACGGACCTGACCAGGTCGCCAAGGTGCATGCGCAGGTCGAACTGTTGGCCGGCTACTACCACGCAGTGCACGAGTTGACGCTGGAGTTCGTCGCCGGTATCACCGGCGACGACCTGGCGCGCATCGTCGACCACAACTGGGATCCGCCGGTGACGGCCAGCGCGCGGCTGGTCAGCATCATCGACGATTGCGCTCAGCACCTCGGCCAGGCCGCCTACCTCCTCGGCATCGCGCCTTAGCCTCGCAAAACTTGACACCTGTCGAGGCCGATAGGCGGGCGTCTACGATGGCTGCTATGACCACGATCACACCCGCTACACCCACGACTGACGCTGACTTCACCGGCACCGGCAGCATCCTGAACCCCGCTACCGGCGCCGTCGCCGGGCAGGTGCAGTGGACCGATCCCGCCGACGTGCCGACCATCGCCGCCGGGCTGCGCGCCGCTCAGCACGAGTGGGAGCAGCGCGGCGCCAAGGGCAGGAACAAGGTGCTGGCCCGTTTCGCGGTGTGGCTGGCCGATCACCGCAGCGAGATCGAAGAGCTGCTGATCAAGGAAACCGGCAAATCCGCCGTCGACGCGGTCCAAGAGGTGTCGATGCTGATCATGATCCTGTCGTACTACATCAGGACGGCAGAAAAAGCGCTGGAGCCCGAAAAGCGGCCGGCCGCATTGCCGTTCATGGCTATCAAGAAGATCACCGTGCACTACCGGCCGCGGCCCGTCGTGGGCGTCATCGCGCCGTGGAACTACCCGGTGGCCAACGCCATGATGGACGGCATCGGTGCGCTCGCCGCAGGCTGCGCGGTGCTGCTGAAGCCGTCCGAGCGCACCCCGCTGACCGCCGAGGTACTGCGTCGCGGCTGGCAGGAATCCGGCGGCCCTGAGGTGTTCGAGCTTGCCCAGGGTGCCCGCGCGGTGTCGGAGGCCGTCGTCGACAACGTCGACTATCTGCAGTTCACCGGTTCCAGCGCCACCGGAAGCAAGGTGATGGAACGCGCTGCCCGCCGGCTGACGCCGGTCAGCCTGGAACTCGGCGGCAAGGACCCGATGATCGTTCTCGACGACGCCGACATCGACCTCGCCGCGCACGCCGCGGTCTGGGGTGCGATGTTCAATGCCGGGCAGACCTGTGTCTCGGTGGAGCGGGTCTATGTGCTCGATTCGGTCTACGACCAGTTCGTGAAGGCCGTCGTCAGCGACGTGCAGTCACTGAAAGTCGGTGCGGGCGAGGGGAATACCTTCGGCGCGTTGATCGACGAGCAACAGCTGGCGGTGACCGAGCGTCACGTCCGCGATGCCCTGGCCGCTGGGGCCCGCGCGCTGACCGGCGGGCGGCGCACCGACACCTCGGGCAGCTTCTACCCGCCCACGGTGCTCGTTGACGTCGACCACTCGATGGCATGCATGACCGAGGAGACCTTCGGTCCCACGCTGCCGATCATGAAGGTCGGCTCTGTCGCGGAGGCGATCAGGCTGGCCAACGACTCCCAATACGGGTTGAGCGCCTCGGTGTTCTCCCGCGACTTCGACCGCGCCAAAAATGTTGCCCTGCGGCTTGATTGCGGCGCGGTCAACATCAATGACGTGATCACCAACCTGATGTGCTTGACCGCGCCGATGGGCGGTTGGAAGACCTCGGGCATCGGCGCGCGGTTCGGCGGCGCCGACGGCTTGCGCAAATTCTGTCGCGTCGAAACCGTTGTGGGGCCGCGCACCAACGTCGGTGCCGGCAGCAATTACTACAGCAATTCGCTCAAGGCGCTGAAGCGGACGAACCGGATGATGACGAAGATGGCGTTGTCGCGTCCGCGCCGCGCTGCCAAATAGCCACTGTGCGATTCGCCCTGACGGCGCTGCTGTGGCTGCTCACCACTGTCACGTTGGCGGTTGCCGTGCCCACGGTGTGGATGCAGACCCATGTCGTCGACGTCGACGGCTATACGGCGATGGCCCGTCGGGCGGCCGGTGACCCGGAGCTGCAGACGGCGGTGGCCTCCGAGCTGGCCACCAGGGCAACGGTGTTGATCAGCGAGCGCGGCTACGGCGTCGACTCGGCGCGAGTGCACGGTGTGGCCGCCGGCTATACCGCGGGCCCGAGCTTCCCGTCGCAGTTCGCCGAGGCCAACCGGCTGGCGCACGACTGGATGTTCACCGGCGCCCACACGCAGTCTGAGGGTGGCCAGTGGGTCGTCGATCTGGCCGGGATGCTCAAAGACAGCGCGTTCGCGTCGCTGCTGGACGCCTATCACGTGCAAGTGCCCGATACGGTCCGGGTGCCGGTGACCGTGTCGACGCCAAAGGCATTGCAGCCGGGTGAATTACGGCTGGTGGCCCGATGGGGGTTGTGGGCGAGCATCGGTGTGACCGCACTGGTCGGCGTCGGTGCGTTGCTGACGCTGGCGGCCGCGCGCAGTCGCGGTCGGGCACTGGCCTGGCTCGGCATCTCCGCGCTGCTGGTCGGCGCCGCGGGCTGGGTCGGCATCGAAGTGGCCCGTCGCGTCATCAACGACACGCTGAACGACACCACCGGCGACATCCGCCGGATCGCCGACGTCATGGTCGGCCAGGCCAGGGGAAGTCTGCACCACTGGCTGGACCTGACGCTGGCCGCCGGCGGTGGACTGGTGCTGCTGGGTGTACTAGCGGCTCTGCTCGGCGGCCTGCGGAAGAGCTGAACGGTGTTCGCTCAGTAGGGTTTCCAGCTTCCCGTTGGCCGCCTGCAGCCCGGCGGCGATGAGCCCGAACACCTTGTCGCGCACCGACTGCGGCTTGTCGATCAGCGGGGCGTACATGTGTCGCATCAGATCCAGCCGGGCGCCGCCGAGCCATTCCATCAGCTCGGCGTCTTCGAACCAGCGGATCTGATTGCGGTGCTCGAGCAGGGTCGTGGTCAACCAGTCGAGGTCGGTGTTGGGGTGGGGGACCGGTTGGCAGAGCTCATTTCGCGTGACGTCGTCGTGATACGCGGACTCGACGTGCGCGATCATCCCGGAGCTGAACACCTGCTGACAGCCGCGGATACTTTGCAGCGTGATCTTGTTGCCGCTGAAAACCGTTGCTGCCGGTCGCCGTTCGAGCCCGTCGGTGCTGCAGTCGATGTAGAGCGCCGAACCCTCGACGGATACGGCGCCGTCGGCCAGCGTCACCTTGCCGGGCTCGATGCGCTCGACTCGTCCCAATCGTACGACGTCGTCGATGCGTCGCAGCTGATCGAGCTCGGTCTGCGTCACGTTCGCGCAGCGGTACATGGTCGGCCGCATCGTCGGATCGAGTCGCAGCAGGTTGCCGGACGCCTCCAGGCGGTCGAACAAGTCCGGCACCGAGGTGGATTCCATGATGGCACCCAGCCGCGCGGCGAAGCCGCCCTGGAACCGCTCCAGGAATTGCGGGCCGGGCTGGATGTTCGCCCGGTCCATAAGCCACGCGTCGCGGGGCATGATCCAGGTCAGTCGATCGGGTGCGATCCCGTTGCGCAGCAACCACAAACAGGCGTCGATACCTGTCTTGCCCGCCCCGACGATGACGAAGCGATCGCGGTTCGCCGCGTTGGCGGGCAGGTCGTTCGGTGGCACGCAGTCGACGCCGTCGACGTGATAGGCCGGCGGCCGCATGGACGGCACGGTGGTCTGCAGATAGGTCGCGTCGACGATGCGCTTGCGGACATCGACGGTGTACTCGTCGCCGGCCAGCGTGCGAAAGCGGCGCTCGCCGAGGTACTCGGCCATCGGGAAGTAGGACACCTGACCACTGGGCAGCAGGTCCTGGTGCATGACGCGCTCGAAGTAGGCGCAGATCTCGCCCATCGTTGCAAGCTCGTAAAGCCCTTCGTTCCAACCGAGTTGGTCGATGCTGTCGCTGCCGAGGGTGCGAGAGTTGACGCCGTAATACGCCGACGGCTGGTGCAGACGGACGAACGGGTAGGCCCGGATCCAGTGCCCACCCGGCGCGGGGCCGCGGTCGACGACCACCACCTTCGCCTCGGTCTCGGCCACCAACGTGTCGGTGAATGCCATACCCATCGCGCCGGCACCGACGACCAGATAATCCGTATCGAGTGTTTTCACGCCCGTCCTCCCCCTTGCGGACAGGCTAACTCAACGGCAGTTTGGTGATGATCGTCCCGGTCGGTTGTGGAGACCCAGTGCCGGGTTCGACGGTGAACGCCAGCATTTTCGAGGTGCCGAGATCGCGCACGATGTGGGTAATCGACGGTGCCATGGCCGTGTGGTCCATCGTGCCCGCGGAAACCGGGCCTTTGTCGTTGATCAACCACATTTGATACACCGTGCCCTGCGACGGCGGCGGCACGTCGTTCAGCGTCAGCACACCGGCGTTCATGTTTCGGGAGAAGACCACCGTCGCGGTGCCGCCGGCCAGTCGACCGGAGACCGTGTGCTTGTCGGGTGCCGCCATGATCTGCTCGGTCATGGTCGGCGAGGGCGTCGGTCGCAATGCGATGCCGATGCCGACGGCCGCCAGACCCACGATGATCGCGGCTGCCGCTGACAGCAGAACTGTGCGCCAACGAGATTGGCTCGTCTTGTCGGATTGCGCGGCGGCCAGCACTGCGCCGCGTAGCTGGGCCGGCGGTTCGGCCGAGGTCGACGCGGACACGATGGCCATCGTCTCGCGGACGGCGCGCACCTCGTCGTGGAAAGAGTTGGCGATCGCGGTCGGAGCCGCGGCAAGCTGCCGATCGACGGTCACGCGTTCGGTGTCGGAGATGGCGTGCAGCGCATACGGCGTGGCCAGCTCGAGCAGGTCGAATCCGGTTGGCTCAGTCATGACACACCCAGGCATCCGCGCAGACCGCGCAAGGCGTCGCGCATCCGCGACTTGATCGTCGACAGGTTGGCCGACAACCGCTGCGACACTTCGACATACGTCAACCCGCCATAGTAGGCGAGGTCGATGCACTGCCGCTGCACGTCGGTCAACGAGTCAAGGCATGCGGCCACCCGGCGTCGCTCGTCCGCGTCGACCGCCGAGTCGGCGACCAGATCGCCGGATCGCTCGACGGTGGCCGCGCCGTACCGCGAGTCGCGCTGACCGGCGGCCTGCTCGGAGCGGACCCGGTCGACGGCGCGGCGATGCGCGATGGTCATCAGCCAGGACAGCGCGGAGCCTTTGGCGGAGTCGTAGGCGTCGGCGTTGCGCCATACCTCCAGGTAGATCTCCTGGGTGGTCTCCTCGCTGTACCCGGCGTCGCGCAGCACCCGGACGACCAGTCCGTAGACCCTTGACCTGGTGCGGTCGTACAGCGCGGCGAACGCATCAGCATCGCGACGCGCCACTTGGCGCAGCAATGCGTCCAGGTCGCCGCCGTGCCTCGATTCTGTCATCGGTCGGTAGCCTAGCGATTCCGCGACGAGTGTCGTCATTTTCGTGCCGATCGGGGTGCGCGCGGAATGAAAAATGAAGTCCGTTGCTGGTATTCGTCGAAGCCCGGACGGCCCCTCATGTACTTCTCGGTGAGCCGTGCACCGGTGACGGAAACCAGGAAGTACGTCATCAATGCCGGGGAGAACACCGTGGCCAACGACCACCATCCGGCGATCGTGATCAGCCAGAGTCCCCACCACACGGTGGCGTCACCGAAGTAATTGGGGTGCCGCGTCCAGGCCCAGAGCCCGCGGTCCATCACCACCCCCCGGTGTGATGGATCGGCTTTGAACACCCGCAGTTGACGGTCGCCGACGGTTTCGAAGAGCAGACCGGTCAGCCACACCAGAACGCCGGCCGCGGTGATCGCCTGCAATGCGCGAGGTGTCGGGCCACTGACCGCGGACAACTGCAGCGGCAACGAGATGAACCAGGTAGCAAAGCCCTGCACCAGGAACACCTTGCGAATGACCTCGCCGGTGGTGGCGTCCCGCAACAAGTCGGCGTAGCGCAGATCCTCGCCCTGACCAGCCGACCTTCGATGGATGTATCCGCTGAGCCGTAGCGCCCAGATCGACACCAGCACCAGCAGCAGCAATCGGCGCGACAGGTCGCCGTGGCCGACGATCGCGGAGACCGCCGCGACGGTGATGAAGGCCAGTCCCCAGGTGACGTCGACGACGTTGTAGCGGCCGATGCGCCGGGCGACGGCGAAGGTGATCGCGAAGACGACTAGCAGCGCCGCGACTGAAGCCCCGGAAACGATCGCGAAGTCGACGATCATGTTTGCGCCTCACGGGTGAACGTCCATTGATAGACGTCGAGATACCCCGACCGGAACCCGGCCTCCGAGTAGGCCAGATACAGCTCCCACATCCTTGAGAACACCTCATCGAAACCCATGTGCGACAGCGTTCGGTGGCCTTGCACAAACCGCTCGCGCCACAGTTGCAGCGTTTCTGCGTAGTGTGCGCGCAGCGAAAACGAATCCACTATTCGTAAAGCGGTGTGTCGTTCGGTGATCTCGGAGATTGCGTCCGTCGACGGAATCAACCCGGCCGGGAAAATGTATTTCTGGATCCAGGTGTGGGTTTTGCGCGACGCCAGCATCCGATCGTGCGGCATGGTGATGGCCTGCATGGCGAATCGCCCGTTCGGCCGCAATAGCCGATCAATCATGCGGAAGTATTCCGGCCAGGCGTGAAATCCGATCGCCTCGATCATCTCGACGGAGACCACTGCGTCGTAGTTTCCACCGACATCCCGATAGTCACGTAGGTCGATCTGCACCCGGTCGGACAGTCCGGCCGCCGCCACTCGCCGCCGGGCCACACACACCTGGCGCTCCGAGAGGGTGAGCGAGCGGACCTCGGCTCCGCGTGCAGCCGCGCGGATGCAGAGTTCACCCCATCCGGTGCCGATCTCCAGCAGCGTGGTGCCGGGGCCCACGTTTGCCGCGTCCAAGAGCCGGTCGATCTTCTGTCGCTGCGCCTCGGCGAGGTCGGGCCACGAGGCAGGCAGTCGATCGAACAGCGCGCTTGAGTACGTCATGGTTTCGTCGAGGAACTCGCTGAACAGCTCGCTCGGCAAGTCGTAGTGCTCGGCAACGGCGCGGCGGTCTTCCTCGCGGCTCCGTTCCATCCAATGTGGTTGAGAAGCAAGGACAATTGGCCGCAGCCATTGCCATGCAGACGGCACCAGCTCGGCCATGTCCCGCGCAAGCACGGTCAGCAGTCCGGCGAGATCGTCCGATTCCCACTCACCGGCCATGTAGGACTCGCCGAAACCGATCAGCCCGTGCCTTCCGATCCGGCGAGCCAGTCGGTCCGGTTGGTTGATGATCAAGGTCGGCGACGTCGCCTCGCCTGCGCCGATCGCCGAGCCGTCGGGGTAGGCGAATCTCACCGGCAGCCGGTTGCCGATACGGCGCAGCAACCGATTGGCGACGATCGCCGATGCGGCGGCACGCGGCCCGGACGGCACAGTGGCAACTGCGGGCCAACGCTCTGAATCTATTGCAGGCAAGTCTTTTTGGCTGATCGCAGTGTTGCGCGGCACCATCGGGACTCGGCGCAGCCACAGGGCGATTCCCTGGATCCGGATGCGCAACGCCACCATCAACGGCGCCAGAGGCGACACGATCTGCATTCGGGTGATGTGGCGCAGCGTCGCAGGACTGTGGGTACCGCGCAGTCTTGCGACGAAGGCCGGTTTGCTCCCATCGTGCAGCGACACCACCAAGTCAAGTTTCTGGTTCGGTCGCGGCGCCAGTACCTGGTAGTGGCCGCTCACTCGGTTGAAGGGTGACACGTAGAGCTTTTTGGCGACCACCGCGGGCTTGTTTGCCGGTGGTAGCAGGTAGGCGTGGCGTTGCCCGTAGGTGTTGTGCACCTCGGCGATGACGTGCTGGACCTCTCCCTGGTGGTCGTGGCACCAGAACACGCTGATCGGGTTGAAGACGTAGCCGAGTACGCGCGCCTGCAGCAACGCCGTGATGCGGCCGCCGGGCAGTGCGGCGCCGTGGTCGACCAGGTACGCGTCGACCCGGTCGCGCAGCGACTGACCCGGACGGCCGGCGAGATGGTCGCGCGCATCGAACCGGGCAAACGCCCGTAGCCACCAGGGCAGCGAGGGCAGCTCGTCGAGGTCGACATACCAGCTGTAGCTGCGGTATTCGAAGGAGTGCCGCACCGGCACCTGCCGGTCGTGAGTGACCGTCGTGCGGTAGATCGCCGGCGTCAACATGCCAGTGCCTCCGTCCGCGTCGAACGTGCCGGCCAGTCGGCGCCCAGCCGCTGAGCCGCCCGCAGCCCGGACGCGGCACCATCCTCGTGAAATCCCCAACCGTGGTAGGCGCCGGCGAATACCACCCGGTCGTCGTCCAGGGTCCACAATAATCCTTGTGCGGCAACGGAGTTCGGGGTGTAGAGCGGGTGGTCGTAGGACAGTTCGGCGATCACCTTGGTCGGATCGACCCGGTCGTGGCCGCCGAGTGTAACCAGGAAGCGGCGGTCAGCGTCGATCCGCATCAGCCTGCTGACGTCGTAGGTCACCAGCACTTGGTCATCGTTGGGCCTGATCAGGTAATTCCATGATGCGCGGACGTTTCGGCTGCGGGGCAGGACGGATTCGTCGGTGTGCAGCTGGGCACGATTGGTCGAGTAGGTGATCGCACCGAGTACGGACCGCTCGTGTGGAGAGGGATCGTCGAGAAGCGCGAGCGCCTGATCGGGATGCACCGCCACCACCGCGGCATCGAACATTCGCGGGGCGTCGTCGCCAGCATGGACCTGCACACCATCGGCCAGTTTGCGCACCGCCCGTGCGGGGTGTCCGAGGCGGACTTCGTGCAGACGTTCGGCGACGGCTCGGACGTACTGTGCCGAACCCCCGGTGACCGTGCGCCAAGTTGGTGAGCCGAAAACCGACAGCATGCCGTGGTGGTCGAGAAAGACGAACAGGTAGCGCGCCGGGTAGCGCAACGCGTCGCTGCTGCCGCAGGACCACACCGCGCCTACTAGAGGCGTGATGAAGTGTTCGACGAAGAATGCCGAGAAGTTGTGCCTGCGCAGGAACGCGTCCAAGGTCTCCAGATCGTGTGCAGCGTTGTCGTCTGTGAGTAACCAGCGCGCGGCGCCGTGGAATCGGATGATCTCGCCGAGCATCCGCAGGTAACGGGGCCGCGTTGACTGCCACGATGCGAACAGTCCGCGCACGCCTAGCGCCCCGGCATATTCCAGGCCGGTGGCTTCTGACCGCACCGACATCGACATGTCGGATTCCTGGGTACGCACGCCGAGCTCGTCGAACAACCGGCACAGCGTCGGATAGGTGCGGTCGTTGTGGACGAGGAACGCCGAATCGAGATTGACGACGGTGCCGTCGCCCCGGTCGACCGAGTGAGTGTGCGCGTGACCGCCCAGTCGGGTGTCGGCCTCGTAGAGGGTGACACGGTCACGACCGGACAACACGTAGGCGGCGGTCAGACCGGCAACTCCGCTGCCGATCACCGCCACGGACCGTCCGGATGAGTGGTGCACACGGGGTATTCGGAGCGGGGGTGCCAGCGGATGCCCGTGAGTGAGGTCACCTTTGCGAGCCATCCGCGCCGATCGCTGCTCCGAATCACACGATGTCCGGCCGTACCGGCGGCACCCGCCGCCTTGACAAAGGAGCCAAAGCGGAATGATCGACCTGCATACAAAGACGTTGGCAGTAGGCCTGGCGGCACTTGCCGCAGTGGGGTTCTCGGCGTGTTCGAGTAACAAATCCGACTCTGCGCAGACCAGCGCGAGTTCGGCGACCAGCTCCGCGGCGCCCGCGATGACGGGTGCGCCTGCTGCTCCCGCGTCCGATTTGATCGGCTCCGGCTGCGCCGACTACGCGGCGCTGCACCCGACCGGTCCGGCGTCGGTGACCGGAATGGCGCAGGACCCGGTGGCGACGGCGGCGTCCAACAACCCGCTGCTGTCGACGTTGACCGCGGCTCTCTCCGGGAAGCTCAATCCCAACGTCAACCTGGTCGACACGCTCAACAACGGCCAGTTCACGGTGTTCGCGCCGACCAACGCCGCATTCGACAAGCTGCCGGCGAGCACGATCGACGAGCTCAAGACCAACACCGAGATGTTGAAGAGCATCCTGACCTTCCACGTGGTTCAGGACCAGGAGAGCCCGGCAAAGGTCGCCGGGATGCACAAGACGTTGCAGGGCGCCCAGGTCAACGTGACCGGCCAGGGCAACGACCTCAAAGTCAACGACGCGGGTTTGGTGTGCGGAGGGGTGCACACCGCAAACGCGACGGTCTACATGATCGACACTGTGCTGGTTCCTCCCAGTCAGTAACGGTATTTGACGGTCGCGAGATAAGGCAGTCCGGTTCGCCGGGCTGCCTTATCGCTCGTTAGGGCACCGAACCAATCCAAGACGGCGCTGGTGGCGAATAATGATCATGATGTCCATCGCGCTGATCGGTCTCGTCGGAGGCCTCATCACCGGCATTTCGCCGTGCATACTCCCGGTGCTGCCGGTGATTTTCTTTTCCGGCACATCCAGCACATCCAGCACAACCGGCGCGCAGGCCGACGATGCCGCTGAACCGGGCGACGGCGGGGTCGCGGTCGCGGTCAAGCCGAAACGCGATGTCTCGCGGCCATATCGGGTGATCGGCGGTCTGGTGCTGAGCTTCAGCATCGTCACTCTGGTTGGGTCGGCGCTGCTGTCGCTGTTGCATCTGCCGCAGGACGCAATCCGCTGGATTGCGTTGGTGGCGTTGGTGGCGATCGGTCTGGGCTTGATCTTCCCGCGGTTCGAACAGGTACTCGAGAGGCCGTTCGCCCGCATTCCGCAAAAGCAGATTGCCACTCGCGCCAGCGGTTTTGGCCTCGGGCTGGCGTTGGGTGTGCTCTATGTGCCGTGCGCCGGCCCGGTCCTGGCCGCAATTGTGGTGGCCGGCGCGACCGCGAACATCGGCCTGCCGATCGTGATGCTCACTGTGGCATTCGCCGTTGGGACCGCGCTGCCGCTGTTGTTCTTTGCGCTGGCCGGACAACGGGTTGCCGAGCGGGTCAGTGCTTTTCGGCGGCGCCAGCGCGGGATCCGCATCACGGCCGGGGTGGTGACTATCCTGCTGGCCGTCGCACTGGTGTTCAACCTGCCTGCGGCCCTGCAGCGGGCTATCCCGGATTACACGCATTCGCTGGAGGACAAGCTGGGCCACAGCAAGCAGGTCCAACAGCAACTCGGCGGCATCGTCAACGACCAGAACAAAGAATTGTCGAATTGCGCCAACTCATCGGAGGAGTTGCAGAGCTGCGGCACCGCACCCGACCTCAAAGGCATTGTGGCGTGGCTGAATACGCCGGGCAACCAGCCGATCGACCTGCATTCACTGCGGGGCAAGGTGGTATTGATCGATTTCTGGGCATACTCCTGCATCAACTGTCAGCGCGCGATCCCGCATGTCGAGGGTTGGTACAAGGCATACCGAGACAAAGGGTTTGAGGTCATCGGTGTGCACACTCCCGAGTACGCCTTCGAAAAGGTCACCAGCAACGTCGAAAAGGGTGCCGCAGATCTCGGCATCACCTATCCGATCGCGCTGGACAACAGCTACTCCACGTGGACGAACTACCGCAACCAGTACTGGCCCGCCGAGTACCTCATCGATGCCAATGGCACCGTGCGCCACACCAAGTTCGGCGAGGGCGACTACAACGGCACCGAGAAGTTGATCCGCGAACTGATCAGCAACGCGCACAACGGTGTTGCGCTGCCCGTGCCGGTGGACGCCCCTGACACCACTCCGCAAGGCGGGCTGACTCCCGAGACGTACTTCGGGGTGGGCAAGGTGATCAACTACGCCGGCACCGGCACCTATGACGAAGGCCGGGCGAACTTCTCGTTTCCACCGACGCTGCCGGACGACAAGTTCGCCCTGCAAGGGCCCTGGGCGCTGGACTATCAGGGTGCCACGGCCGACGGCGATGCATCGAGCATCGAGCTCAATTACCGTGCCAAGAACGTCTACATCGTGGTGGGCGGGACGGGCAACCTTGCCGTGACCCGTGACGGAAAGACGACCACGCTGCCCGTCGACGGGCCACCGCAGGCCCGTCAGATCGCCGACGGCAACGACGTGGCACAGGGATCACTGCAGGTACATCCCAGTCAAGGTGTGCAGGTGTTTTCCTTCACCTATGGCTGATCACCCATCCGTCGCCGGTGTGGCTCCGAATGACCCACCATGAACATGTACAGCAAACTCATCCCAGCGACCGGTATGGCGGCCACCGTCATCGGTCTCGTCGTAGCCAACTCCGCACCCGCGGCGGCCGCACCGAACCTGATCGGCGCCGGCTGCGCCGACTACGCGGCGATGCACGCCGACGGACCCGCATCGGTCACCGGAATGTCGACGGTTCCCGTCGCGGTAGCCGCATCGAACAACCCCGAGCTCACCACCCTGACCGCGGCGGTGTCGGGCCAGCTCAACCCCAATGTCAACTTGGTCGACACCCTCAATGGCGGCCAGTTCACCGTGTTCGCGCCGACCGACTCGGCCTTCAACAAGCTTCCCGCCGACACGATCAACCAACTCAAGACCAACTCGGACCTGCTGAAGAGCATCCTGACCTACCATGTCGTTCCCGGCCAGCTGAGCCCCAACCAGGTCGACGGATCGCATAACTCAGTGCAGGGCGCACCGGTGAATGTGACTGGTTCGGGCAACGGCCTCAAGGTCAACAACGCCGGGCTGGTCTGCGGTGGTGTGCCAACCGCCAACGCGCAGGTCTACATGATCGACACAGTGCTGATGCCTCCAGGCCAGTGACGGCCGCCGCAACATTATTGGGTAAGTCCAGCGACGTAGCACCCGCGCTGGCGGCGGCTATCGAGCCGCTGATCGGGGGAGCGCTGCCTGTCCGGCTAATCGGGTGGGACGACAGCGTGGCCGGGCCTGCAGCCGCACCGGTGGTGCGGCTGCAGGGTCCGTCCGCACTTCGCCGGATGCTCTGGCGTCCAAGCGAACTCGGCGCCGCGCAGGCTTACGTGTCCGGCGACATCGATGTCGAGGGCGACCTTGTCGAGGCATTGAGCCACGTGTGGGCGCAGGTCGCCGAACGCCGACTCAGGCCGGTCAAGCGATCGCCGATCGCGTTGGGGCGGCTGTGCGCCACCGTGGCGCGATTGGGTGGGTTCGGGCTTCCGTTGCGACCGCCGACCACACAGGCCCGGATGCGCGGCCGATTGCACAGCTTGTCCCGCGATCGCGCGGCGATCAGCCACCACTACGACACGTCGAATGATTTCTACCGGCTGATTCTGGACCCGTCGATGGCCTACTCGTGCGCGTACTGGGAACCGTCGCGAGCCGTTTCGACTCTGGCGCAGGCCCAATCCGACAAGCTGGACCGTATCTGCCGCAAGCTCGGCCTGCACAGGCGGACCGGTATGCGGCTCCTCGACGTCGGATGTGGTTGGGGCTCTTTGAGTTTGCATGCTGCCGCGTATTACGGCGCTCAGGTCGTCGGACTCACCCTGTCGCGAGAACAGAAGTCCTACATCGATGCGGCGCGAAGCGAGCGGGGACTGAGCGACCGAGTGGAGATCCGCGTCGAGGACTATCGGGCGCTGACCGATGGGCCGTTCGACGTGGTCGCGTCGATCGAAATGGGTGAGCATGTGGGCGAGAGCAATTACCCGACCTACGCAAGCACCCTGCACCGAAGTGTGCGGCCCGGCGGCCGTGTGTTGGTTCAGCAGATGTCGCGGCGCGGCAGCCACCCCGGCGGTGGACCGTTCATCGAATCGTTCATCGCGCCTGACATGCACATGCGCCCGGTCGGCGAGACCGTCGCGATGCTGGAGGACTCCGGACTGGCGATAATCTCGGTCGAGGCGATGCGGGAACATTACGTGCGCACTGCTGACGCATGGATCGACAATCTCGAAGACCATTGGGGCGCTGCGGTAGAGCTGGTTGGGGAGGAAGCCGCGCGGGTCTGGCGACTGTATCTGGCCGGGGGGCGACTCGCTTTCGAGCAGGGCCGCATGGGAGTCGACCAGATCCTGCTCGCCCGCTGACCGTGGAAGGTCAATGAACTGACCACTGAAGACGACGTAACCACACAAGTCGAATCGACCAGCGCCGCACGGCGCTGGTCGATGCTCGGCGTCTCGCAGGCAGCGACGTTGTGCGCCAACGTTTTTATCAACGGCGCGGCCTTTCTGATTCCGGCGCTGGTCGGAAAGCACGACGTCGGCCTGGTTCAAGCAGCGCTGCTGGCGTCGATGCCCAACGTCGGCATGATGCTGACATTGATCCCCTGGGGCTATCTGCTGGACCGGGTCGGGGAGCGCATCGTGCTCACCCTGGGCCTGGCGATGACTGCTGCGGCGGGTTTCGCCGCGGCGTCGGTGCATTCGATGCTGGCGGTCGGGACGTTCCTCGTCCTCGGCGGCATGGCGGCTGCCAGCACTCTGGCCGCCAGCGGTCGCCTGGTGACCGGTTGGTTCGGCGAGCACCAGCGCGCCCAGGTGATGGGTATTCGGCAGACCGCGCAGCCGCTCGGCATCGCGGTGGCCGCCCTGGTGATCCCGGAGCTTGCGAAGCGAAATCTCCCACTGGCGTTGCTATTTCCCGCGGTGCTCTGTGCGGTGGCGGCGGCAGCCAGTGCTTTCGGCGTCCACGACCCGCCGCGGCCGGACCGGGCCGGAGTCGATTTCCACGAACTGGCCACGCTGTATCGCGCGCCGGTGTTGTGGCGAATCCACCTGGCGTCGGCGTTGCTGATGGTTCCCCAGCCGGTGGTGTTGACGTTCATGCTGGTCTGGTTCGTCGGCCGGCACGGCTTGTCGATGGCGTGGGCCGGTGTGCTGGTGGGTCTTTCGCAAGCGCTCGGCGCGCTGGTTCGTGTTGCAGTGGGGCGATGGTCCGACCGCATCGGCTCCCGGATGCGCCCACTGCGGAAGATCTCCGTCGCGACCGCATTAGTCATGATGGTGCTCGCCTTCACCGATCACGTCGGCTGGGTCTTCGCTGCCGTGCCGATGATGGTCGTCGCCTCGGCGATCGCCGGCGACAACGGACTGCCGTTTACCACAATCCCCGAGCTCGCCGGACCGTTCTGGAGCGGATGGGCGCTGGCCACCCAGAACACCTTCGAGCGGCTGGTGGTCGCGGCCGCGCCTCCGCTGTTCGCCGTGTTGATCATGGCGTCCGGATACCCGCTGGCTTTTGCGGTGTGCGCGGTCTTCCCGCTGGCCGCGCTGCCGTTGGTGCCGTTACGAACTCGCGGCAGGCCGCTCTGACGCGGTCAGGGCGTGATGACGTGCGACGGGTCCGGCCGCAGCTCCGGTGGCGCCTGGCTGTAGTCGCCGAACGGCCCGTCGCGTTGCTCGATCGCGGACCGGACGCCCTCAGTTGCCGCAGTCTGGATGAAGCTCAGCGCGTCGGGGGTGTTGCGCATCAGGCCGTCGAGGATGCCGCCCAGCACCTGGGTAGAGGCCAGCCCCATGTTCTCGTAGGCCTGGTTGACGATCAATTTCTGAGCCCGCAACTGCGACAACGGAATTCGTGATAACTCCGCGGCGATCTCGGCGACCCGGGCTTCCAGACGCTCGAATGGCACCGCCTCGTTGATCAACTCGACGTCGGCGGCCTGCACACCGGTCAGCGGCCTGCCGGTCAGGGCGTGCCACTTCGCCTTGGCCAGGCTGAGCCGGTACATCCACATCCCGGTCAGGTACGCGCCCCACATCCGGCTGTACGGGGTGCCGATGACGGCGTCGTTGCTGGCGATGACGATGTCGGCGCACAGGGCGTAATCGCTGCCCCCGCCGACGCACCAGCCGTGCAGCTGGGCGATCACCGGTTTGGTGGCCCGCCAGATGCTCATGAACTTCTGATGCGGTCCGGTTGGGGCGGTAACCACCGCGAAATCCTTGCCCGGGTCCCACTGCCCGTCGGTGTTCATGTAGTCGCCCCATTGCTGGAAGCCCTCGCCGAAGTCGTAGCCGGCGCAGAACGCCCTTCCGGCGCCGCGCAACACGATGACCTTGACGGCCGGATCCCGCTCAGCCATGCCGATGGCGGCCTCGATCTCGTCGGGCATCGGCGGAACGATGGTGTTGAGGTGCTCGGGGCGGTTCAGTGTGATGGTCGCGACGGATCCCGCCGTCGAGTACAGCAGTGTCTCGAATTGATCGGTTGGCATGCCTGAATGCTGACAGCTCAGCTCAGCCGTGGCGCTGAGCTTCCGCAATCAGTCCTCGGCGTGCCGCCGGGCGTCCCACTGTTCGAGACGCGCCTGCAGCTTGTAAATACCCACCGCGACCAGCGGGCTGGCCACCGACAACGTGCCCACCAACACTGGGTTCATCTCGACCCCCCTCCGACCTCCAGCACTTCTCAGTGAAAATTAAGGTACGCCTCAGCCAGGGCACACGGAAGCACAATGGCCGTGTTTCAGCCGAATTGTTGCCAAAAATATGCGCCGGCTTAGCCACCGTCCGGGGGCAGCATCTGGAATCCGGACAGGATGGTGTCGGTGTCGTGGGCGTAGCTCGCGTTGGAGGGGTCGGTCGACTGCACGGTGACCGTCGCGACGTAGGTGCTGCCGCTGAACGCGCTCGTGACCATGAGCGTCTTGACCTGGCGCGGCGGAATCCGGCCCATGCTCGGCGCGTCGTAGTCGACCAACTCGGCCCGGTCGCCGCACAACGTCGTTTCGGTGGTGCGTAAGCCGGTGGCGCCAAGGCGCTGTACCAACGCCGCCCGCTCTTGGTTGAAGATCGTCTTGTAGTGGTCGTGGTCGCCGGGCAGCGACTCGAGCGTGACGACAGTGGTCGGCATGAAATTCCTGGCCGACAGAGCCTTGTTGCCCATCGTGAAGCGAATGATCTCCGAGTCGAGCATCGACGAGCGTTGCCACCCGGGCGGTTGCGGAATTTTCAGCTGTGGCTCGGCTGCCGCGTGCGAATCGATCGTGGTCATCGGTGCTGAAACCGACTGGCATTCAGTGCTATTGGCTGCCGGGGCGCCCGCATCGAGAGTTGGTCTGCCGGCCACCACCCTGGTACAGGCTGGCGCCGCACACAACGCTGCTGCCGTGACCGTGGCGCATAGCAAGTACGGCAACCGCATCGCACCACACCACACCTTCGTCACTCGGGCTGTCAAGAGCCCAGCATCCGCCACAGGAACGAAAAGCTCAGGGCCACCTTGAACGCGGTCTGCGTGTTGTCCGCCGCGCCGGCGTGGCCGCCCTCGATGTTCTCGTAGTACCAGACGCGATGACCCGCCGCTTCCAACGCCGCCGTCATCTTGCGGGCGTGTCCGGGATGCACCCGATCGTCACGGGTCGACGTGGTGATCAGCACCGGCGGGTAATCGGCGTCAGCCGAAATGTTCTGGTACGGCGAGTATTCGGCGATGAATTCCCAGTCGGCGGGATCGTCCGGGTTGCCGTATTCGGCGACCCACGATGCTCCGGCAAGCAGCAGATGGAAACGGCGCATGTCCAGCAGCGGCACCTGGCACACCAACGCGCCGAACAGCTCGGGGTACTTGGTCAACATGATGCCCATCAGCAACCCGCCGTTGCTGCCGCCCTGCGCGCCGAGTTGCGGCACCGTCGTGATGCCGCGATCGACCAAATCGGTTGCCACCGCGGCGAAGTCCTCGGCGACCAGGTGTCGTCCAGCCCGCATCGCCTGGGTGTGCCAGCCCGGGCCGTATTCGCCGCCGCCACGAATGTTGGCCAGCACGTATGTGCCGCCACGGGCCAACCACAGCCGGCCGAGTACGCCGTCATAACCGGGAGTGCGGGACACCTCGAACCCGCCGTAGCCGCCGAGCAGGGTCGGGCCGGGCCCCGTCGCGCCACTCGGACGGACCACGAAGTACGGAATCGCGGTGCCGTCCTTCGATGTCGCGAAATGCTGTGCCACGGAGATGTTTTCGGCATCGAAGAACGACGGCGCGGATTTGATCTGCTTCAGTGGGCCGTCGACGGGTCCGTGTAGCAGCCGGGACGGGGAGTTGAATCCGCTGGAATCGAGGAAGATCTCGTCGTCGTCATCGTCGGCGCCGGCGATCACGGTGTTGGTGTTGGCGGGAACGTCGGTCACCTCGTGACGCTGCCAGTTGCCCGGCGTGACGATCTCGACGCGGCTGGCCACGTCGGCGAGCGTGACCATGATGAGTCGGTCGCGGGTCCAGGCGTAGTGGTTGAGGCTGGTGTGCTCGTCGGGGGAGAACACCACCTGTAACTGCGCTGTGCCGGCGAGGAATTCGTCGTAATCGGCTGCCAGCAGCGAGCCTGCGGGGTAGCTGGCGGTGCCGGTGTCCCAGTCGGTGCGCAGCTCGATGGTCAGCCACTGTCGATGTACCGACAGGGAGGCGTCAGTCGGCGCGTCGATGCGGATCAGCTCGTCGCCTCGCAGCTCGTAGACCTGGTCGTTGAAGAAGTCGAGCGCCCGGCGCAGCATCGTCCGTTCGAAGCCGGGGGTGCGGTCGACGCCGGCGGAGACGATCACGTCGCTGGGTGCGCCCTCGAACACCGTCTCGGCCTGCTCGAGCGGCTGGCCGCGACGCCACCGCTTGATGATCCGCGGGTAGCCGGACTCGGTCAGCGAGCCCTCGCCGAAGTCGGTGCCGACCAGCAGGGTGTCCGGGTCGGCCCAGGTGTACCCGGACTTGGCTTCCGGCAGGGTGAACCCGTCGGCGATGAATTCCCTTGTCGCCATGTCGAATTCACGCAGGATGGCCGCATCGGAGCCACCTCGTGACAGGCCGACCAGCGCGCGGGTTCGTTCGGGATAGATGACGTTGGCGCCGGCCCACACCCAGTTTTGATCGTCAACTCGGCTCAGTTCGTCTAAGTCGATCAGTACATCCCAGTCCGGGCTGTCGCTGCGGTAGCTGTCCAGCGTGGTGCGCCGCCACAGTCCGCGCGGGTTATCGGCGTCGCGCCAGAAGTTGTACAGATAGTCGCCGCGACGGCGCACGTAGGGGATGCGCGCGTCGGTGTCGAGCACCTCGAGCGCTTGGTCGCGCATCCGGTCGAATTTCTCGTCGGCGAACTGGGCCACCGTCGGGTCGTTGCGGGTGCGCACCCAGTTCAGCGGCTCATCGCCGAGGACGTCCTCCAGCCACAGGTAGCGGTCGTCCGCCTCGTGCGTCATACGCGCGGCTTCAGCCATATGCGCGGCTCCTCCTCATCGCGCTCCGCCCTTTGCATCGTCGCTGCGCGGGCCATGAAGCCATTCTTACCGCGACGGTAGTGTGAGCTGTGTAACACCGCCTAGCGATGAGAGAGTGGCGAAATATGACCGTATTCGCACGACCGGGTGCTGCAGGGGCGCCGATGTCCTTCGAGTCGCGGTACGACAACTTCATCGGCGGCGAGTGGGTGTCGCCGTCAAGCGGTAAGTATTTCGAGAACCTGACGCCGGTCACCGGTCAGCCGTTCTGCGAAGTGGCGCGCTCGGAGGCAGCCGATATCGACACCGCACTCGACGCCGCCCACGGCGCGGCGAAGGCGTGGGGCAAGACCGCACCCGCTGAACGGGCCGCGATCCTGAACAAGATCGCCGACCGGATCGATGCGAACCGGGATGCGCTGGCGCTGGCCGAAGTCTGGGACAACGGCAAGCCGATCAGGGAGACGCTGGCTGCCGACATCCCGCTGGCCGCTGACCATTTCCGGTATTTCGCTGGAGCGATCCGGGCCCAGGAAGGCTCGCTGAGCCAGATCGACGACGACACCGTCGCCTATCACTTCCACGAGCCGCTGGGCGTTGTCGGGCAGATCATTCCGTGGAACTTCCCGATTCTGATGGCCGCCTGGAAATTGGCGCCCGCACTGGCCGCAGGCAATGCCGCAGTGCTCAAGCCCGCGGAGCAGACTCCGGCGTCGGTGATGTATCTGATGTCGCTGATCGGCGATCTGTTGCCACCGGGTGTGGTCAACGTGGTCAACGGCTTCGGCGCCGAAGCCGGCAAGCCGCTCGCGTCGAGCAACCGGATCGCCAAGGTGTCGTTCACCGGCGAGACCACCACCGGGCGACTGATCATGCAGTACGCCAGCCAGAACCTGATCCCGGTCACGCTTGAACTGGGCGGCAAGAGCCCTAACATCTTCTTCTCCGACGTGATGGCCGCCCACGACGACTTCCAGGACAAGGCGCTGGAAGGCTTCACCATGTTCGCGCTCAACCAGGGCGAGGTGTGCACCTGCCCGTCGCGCAGCCTGGTGCAGGCCGACATCTACGACGAGTTCCTCGAACTGGTGGCCATCCGCACCAAGGCGGTCCGGCAAGGCGATCCGCTGGACACCGAGACGATGGTCGGCTCGCAGGCGTCCAACGACCAGCTGGAAAAAGTGTTGTCCTACATCGAGATCGGCAAGGACGAGGGCGCCAAGGTCATCACCGGTGGTGAACGCGCCGAGTTGGGTGGCGACCTGTCCGGCGGCTTCTACGTGCAGCCGACCATCTTCGCCGGCAACAACAAAATGCGGATCTTCCAGGAGGAGATCTTCGGGCCGGTCGTGTCGGTCGCGTCGTTCAAGGACTATGACGACGCCATTTCGATCGCCAACGACACTCTGTACGGGCTGGGTGCCGGAGTGTGGAGCCGCGACGGCAACACCGCTTACCGGGCCGGCCGCGACATCCAGGCCGGTCGGGTGTGGGTCAACTGCTACCACGTCTATCCCGCGCACGCGGCATTCGGCGGATACAAGCAGTCCGGCATCGGCCGGGAGAACCACAAGATGATGCTCGATCACTATCAGCAGACCAAGAACCTGCTGGTGTCGTATTCCGATAAGGCGCAAGGCTTCTTCTGATGCCACCGCGCCGACGACGATAAACAGAGCAGTGCGATCTGGAAAGGGCAGGAGGAGCGGCGCTATGCCACCCAGGGTGGTGGTCACCGCTGCTGCCGCCGGGCTACTCGGCGAGCTGCGAGACAAACACGGCCCGTTGATGTTTCACCAGTCGGGCGGCTGCTGCGACGGGTCGTCGCCGATGTGTTACCCGGACGGCGATTTCATCGTCGGTGACCGCGACGTGCTACTCGGCGTCTTGGACACCGGCGAAGACGGTGTACCGGTGTGGATCTCGGGGCCGCAGTTCCAGGCGTGGAAGCACACCCAGCTCGTCATCGACGTGGTGCCCGGCCGGGGTGGCGGGTTCAGCCTGGAAGCGCCCGAGGGCAAGCGATTCTTGTCGCGCGGACGCGCCTTCAGAGCCGAGGAGAATGCCGTGCTGGACGCCTCGCCGGTGATCACCGGCGCTGACTACGAGCGTGGCGACCGCCCACCGGACCGCGCACCGGTGGTCGCGTCAGCCGCTGATGCCTGCCCAGTTCCTGCAGGGCGCGCCGGAGCGGTAGAGCGCTAGTCGCCTTCGGCGGCAGTATCTTTAAATGCGTGATACCGCTTCCGCGGAGTTGGGTACTGGCCAGTGCGATGCTGGTCGGCCTCGCCGCCGGGGTGCTGGGTGCAGCAGCCGCGCTGACTGTGGAGCACGCCCGCATGCGACCGGACATCGCCATCGCGTTGGTGGTCGGTTTCCCCAGCGTCGTCGGGCTGCTGTTCGTGGTGCTGTCGCGGCGCCGATGGCTGACCGCGCTCGGGCTGTTCGTCACGGCGGTGGCACCGGGCTGGTTCGGGGTGCTCGCGGTAATCGAGGTGGTGACCCGTGGCTGAAACAGAACGTCTGGACACCGAGGCGATGCCGCTGACCGAACGCTTCACGCCGAGCTTCGACACCGGTGTTCATCAGAAAGTCGAACCCGAGGTGATCGAGGCGCAGCCGCCCGCCCGGAAACGGCGCTGGTGGCATCGACGGGCCGACGCAGCCGAGGTCGATGATCCGCTGACGGACGACGCACCGGTACCCGGTAGCCACGTGTTCGTCAGGTGGTGGCAATTGCTGCTGATGCTGCTCGCGGTCTGGGTGCCGGCGGGCGCGGTCGGCGCGGGCCTGTTCTATTGGTGGAGCCACGATGCCTCCAAGCACAAGACAGAGGTGGTCTTCGTCGTGCTGGTCTTCGTCGTGGTGACCACGGTCGTCGGCCTGATATTGGCGATGGTGCCCGACAAACCACTGGTCTCGGCGCTGGCCATTGCGATGATCTCGGCGGTGTTCGCCGCCGTTGTCGGCGCCGCGCCGGTCTACGGCAAGTTCTACTGCGACCACAGCCACCACCGCTGCCTGTCGGGCGTCTTACCGTACTGAGCAGCCGTCCTACGGCTGTGCAAGGCTGGCGGGGTGAGCGATGTCTCGGCTTCCCAGACGCCGGATGATCGCAGTCTCACCTCCATCACCGACGTGATCGACGATCCCGCGCGTTCTGCGATGCTGGCCGCGCTGGCCGGCGGGCGGGCGCTTCCTGCGGGCGAGTTGGCCCGTCGGGCGGGGGTGCAGCCCAAGACCGCGTCAACGCATCTGCGCCGGCTGACCGACGCCGGGCTGATCAAGGTCCGAACCCAGGGCAGGCACCGCTACCACGAGATCGTCAGCCCGGAAGTCGCCATCGTGCTGGAGGCCATCGCGGAGATCGCGCCACCGGCGCCGCTGCTCTCGCCTCCTGAGCAGCCGGCGGCCTGCGCGCTGTCGGAAGCCCGCAGCTGTTATGACCACCTGGCCGGGCGGCGCGGGGTGGAATTGCGCGATCGGCTGCTGGCCGCCGGTGCCATCCGCGCCCTCGATGACCGCGACCACGAGCTCACTGACCACGGGCTGGACCTGGTCGACCAGTTGGGCGTCGACCTGGCCGCGCTGCGGGCGAGTCGACGGGTGTTCGCCCGCTCCTGCGTCGACGGGACCGATCGTCGAGTCCATCTGGCCGGGGCGCTTCCCGCCGCAATCACCAGCGTGTTTCTTGGCCGCGGCTGGCTGACCCAGGGTCCGGGCCGCGGTCTGGCGATCGCGGACGATTACGACGACAACATCGAAAGATGGTTGGCGAGCTGACGCCGACGATCCGGCTATTAGGGTAGGAGCCGTGACTTCTCACTATGACGTTGTCGTGCTCGGAGCAGGCCCCGGCGGATACGTGGCGGCCATCCGCGCCGCTCAGCTGGGCCTCAATACCGCCGTCGTCGAACCGAAATACTGGGGCGGAGTCTGCCTCAACGTCGGCTGCATCCCGTCGAAGGCGCTGCTGCGTAACGCTGAACTCGCGCACATCTTCAACAAAGAAGCCAAGACCTTCGGCATCGGCGGCGAGGTGACGTTCGACTACGGCGTCGCCTTCGACCGCAGCCGCAAGGTCGCCGACGGCCGGGTCACCGGTGTGCACTTCTTGATGAAGAAGAACAAGATCACCGAGATCCACGGCTACGGCAAGTTCACCGACGCCCACACGCTTGCGGTCGACCTCAACGAGGGTGGCACCGAAGCGGTCACCTTCGACAACGTCATCATCGCCACCGGCAGCAGCACCCGGCTGGTACCGGGCACCTCGCTGTCGAAAAACGTTGTCACCTATGAGGAACTGATCCTGTCCCGAGAGCTGCCGGAGTCGATCATCATCGCAGGCGCCGGGGCCATCGGCATCGAGTTCGCCTACGTGCTGAAGAACTACGGCGTCGACGTGACCATCGTCGAGTTCCTGCCGCGCGCGCTGCCCAACGAAGACATCGATGCCTCCAGGGAAATCGAGAAGCAGTACAAGAAACTCGGCGTCAAGATCCTCACCGGCACCAAGGTCGAGTCGATCGCCGACGACGGCTCGGTGGTCACGGTGACCGTCAGCAAGGACGGCAAAACCGAGGAGCTCAGGGCCGCGAAAGTGTTGCAGGCCATCGGGTTTGCGCCCAACGTCGACGGCTACGGGTTGGACAAGGTCGGTGTCGCGCTGACCGACCGCAAAGCCATCGGCATCACCGACTACATGCAGACCAACGTCGACCACGTCTACGCGATCGGCGACGTCACCGGTCTGCTGCAGCTGGCTCACGTCGCCGAGGCGCAGGGAGTCGTCGCAGCCGAAACCATTGCCGGGGCAGAGACTTTGGCTCTCGGCGACTACCGCATGCTGCCGCGCGCGACGTTCTGTCAGCCCAACGTGGCAAGCTTCGGGCTCACCGAGCAGCAGGCCCGCGACGAGGGTTACGACGTGGTGGTGGCCAAATTCCCGTACACCGCCAACGCCAAGGCGCACGGGGTCGGCGACCCGAGCGGCTTCGTGAAACTCGTCGCCGACGCCAAACACCTCGAACTGCTCGGTGGACACCTGGTCGGCCACGACGTCGCCGAGCTGCTGCCCGAGTTGACGCTGGCCCAGAAGTGGGACCTGACCGCAAACGAGTTGGCCCGCAACGTCCATACGCACCCGACCATGTCGGAGGCCTTGCAGGAATGCTTCCACGGCCTGACCGGCCACATGATCAACTTCTGACTGCAGGGATACGATGGCGTCGTGACCTCGCGCACTCAGTCGATTTGGGCCGGGATCGGCGGCGTTCTGGCCGGTTATGTCCTATGGCTGGTGGCGATCTCGATTGGCGACGCACTGACCACGGTGGGTTTGTGGGGTCCGGTCGTGTTGATCGTCTCGCTGCTGTGCGCGGTGGGCGCCGTGCTGTGGGGACGGCAACTGCGCCACCAGCGCAACCTTCCGCTGGCGTCGTTCGCGTTCGCGTTGCCGGTTCTTCCGGTGCTGCTCTCGCTCGGTGTGCTGGCCGACAGCTATTTGTAGCGGTCCGATTGCCCGGGATTGTCCAGTGGAATCTGCAGCACTGACATCGTCGCCGCCAGGCCGTCGTATTGCCCTGTCAGCAAGCAGAATTCGATGATCTGCCGACGGTCGAAGTGGCCGGACAGTTGCTGCCAGACGTCGGGGCTGATCGCGCGGTTGAGGATGAACTCGTCAGTGGCGCGCAGCAGGGTCTGCTGCCGGTCGGTCAGTTCGCCTGCGGAGGTGTCCGGCCAGGCGAAGATCGACGCCTGCGCCTGATCGTCGAGTCCGCGGCGGCGGCCCATCCAGCGGTGGTGTTGCAACTCGTACTCGGAACCGCGCAGATGGGCGACTCGCAGGATCACCAACTCGGTGTCCACCTGCGCCAGCCGGCCCCGCAGCAGCAACGCCGAGTACGGCATCATCGCCAGAAACAGCCGCTTGTGCTGTCCCAGAGTGGCGAACAGGTGCATCCGCGGTGCGCGGACGGTACGGGCCGCGCCCTTCGCCAAAACCCAGTTGATCGGCCCTAACTCGCGAAAACCGCCTGCCGGGATACGTCCAATGTGTTCGGTCATGCCTGCTTCACCAAGTAGGGCGAGACCGTGCTGCGGTGCTCGTCGAGATCCAGTGCCCGGCCCAGTGCGGGGAACGCCCGCTGTGGGCAGTTGTCCCGTTCGCACACGCGGCAGCCCGCGCCGATCGGAGTCGCGATATTGCCGGACAAGTCCAGTCCTTCCGAATAGACGAGCCGGTTGGCGTGCCGAAGCTCGCAGCCCAGCCCGATCGCGAAGGTTTTGCCGGGCTGACCATACCGCGATGCCCGTCGTTCGACGGTGCGGGCCACCCACATGTAGTTGCGCCCATCGGGCATCTGGGCGATCTGCACCTGGATCTTGCCCGGGTTGGCGAACGTCTCGTAGACATTCCACAACGGGCAGGTGCCACCGCTGGATGAGAAGTGAAAACCTGTGGCGGACTGGCGCTTTGACATGTTACCTGCGCGGTCGACGCGGATGAAGGAGAACGGCACGCCGCGCATCGACGGTCGTTGCAGCGTGGAGAGCCGGTGGCAGATGGTCTCGTAGCTCACCGCGTAGAACGCCGACAGCCGCTCGATGTCGTAGCGGAAGTTCTCGGCGACCTCGTGGAACTGCTGGTACGGCAGCACCGTTGCGGCGGCGAAATAGTTGGCCAGCCCGAGGCGGGCCAGCTTGCGGGACTCGTCGCTGGTGAAGTTCCCCTCGTCGACCAGAGCGTCCATCAGCGTGCCGTGCTCGAGGTAGGCCAGCTCGGCGGCGAGCTTGAACGCGTACTGGCCGGACGGCAGGTGCCCGCCGATCTCCAGCGTCCGCGTTTCCGGGTCGTAGTGATGAAGGACGTTGTCGCCCAGATCTATTCGCTTGATGCGAACGTCGTGCACCGAGGTCAGCCGGTCGGACAGGTCGCGGACCAGATCGGCGCGGTGTATGCGCATCCGCACCGTGAGCTCTTCGGCTGCGGTGTCCAGCTCGTGCAGGTAGTTCTGTCGCTCGTAGAAGTAGTCGCGCACCTCTTCGTGAGGCATGGTGATCGACCCGCTGCCGGTGCCGTCGGAGAAGCGGTCCTCAGTGGCGGCCGCCAGCTGCGTGGTCGTGAGCCGATACCGCCGGTGCAAGTTGACCAGGGCGCGGGCCAGGGCCGGGTGCGCGCTGACGACCTCGGCCAGCTCCGACTGGTCCACCTCGACACCCAGGTCGTGGTCGAGGGTGACCTCGCGCAGTTCGGCGAGCAGACGGGTGTCGTCCTGGGAGGCGAAGAACGTCGCGTCGACGCCGAACACCTCGGTGATCCGCAGCAGGACGGCCACGGTCAGCGGCCGGACGTCGTGCTCGATCTGGTTGAGGTAGCTGGGCGAGATGTCCAGCAGCTGCGCTAATCCGGCCTGGCTGAATCCGCGCTCGCTGCGCAGCTGCCGAACGCGCGAGCCGACGAAAGTCTTGGACATCCGCCCAGCGTACGCAGGTTGCGAAGAGAGTGTTAGCAAGATTTGCAACCGTGTCGAGGATTAGCGCCTCGTCGTGGTCATTTGGCATCATCCATCATCGGGGGAGGTGTAGCCGGACCACGCCTCGTCATGCGGCGGGAGGAGTTAGCGGAGAGTGAAGCCGTGAGCCTGGACAAAGTGATGATGCCGGTGCCTGACCGGCATCCTGACGTTTTCGACCGGGAGTGGCCGCTGCGAGTCGCCGACATCGACCGCGACGGCCGGCTGCGTTTCGATGCCGCAGCCCGTCACATCGTGGACATCGGTCAGGATCAATTGCGCGAGATGGGTTTCGAGGAAACTCATCCGCTCTGGATTGTTCGCCGCACCATGATCGACCTGATCCGTCCGATCGAGTTCGGCGACATGCTGCGGATGCGTCGGTGGTGTTCGGGAACGTCGAACCGGTGGTGTGAGATGCGGGTCCGCATCGACGGTCGCAAGGGCGGCTTGCTGGAGTCGGAAGGGTTCTGGATCAACTTCAACCGGGACACCCAGACGCCGGCACGCATCTCCGACGACTTTCTCCAGGGCCTGGGGAAGACCACCGACGTCGACCGGTTGCGGTGGAAGGCCTACCTGAAAGCGGGCAGCCGAGAGGACGCCGCGGAGATTCACGAGTTCCCGGTCCGATTCACCGACATCGACTTCTTCGACCACATGAACAATTCCGTTTATTGGAGCGTCGTCGAGGACTACCTCTCGTCGTACCCGGAGTTGCTCAGGGCGCCGTTGCGGGTGAACATCGAGCACGATGCCGCGGTGGCACTGGGCGACAAGTTGGAGATCATCTCGCACGTGCACCCGGCCGGCTCGACTGATCGCTTCGGAGCAGAGCTCGCAGATCGCACTGTTAGAACGCTCACATACGCCGTCGGCGACGAGATCAAAGCGCTGGCGTCGATCTTCTCGCTCTAACAGTACGAGCGTTATGCAAACGGGGCACTGACCTGCGAATTCTTGTTACCGGCCGGTAACGGCTGAACCGGTCAAGTTGCGATAGATCTTCGCAAGATTTGCAAAAAGCATCCAACCCCTAACGAAAATTGGCAACATAAATGGGTGGACCTGCGGCGTAGTGCTGTGCCATCTTCGTGTTAGCACAGCAGTAAAGAAGCTGAAAGCCTTAACAAGGCTGGAAATCCGTATCGACCCGAGGAGCAGCGCAATGTCGAGCGTTGGAGCGCCGAAGACCACCGAAGAGATCCAGAAGGACTGGGACACCAACCCCCGCTGGAAGGGCATCAACCGCACGTACAGCCCCGCCGACGTCGTCGCCCTGCAGGGCAGCGTGGTCGAGGAGTCGACGCTCGCCCGTCGCGGCGCCGAGGTGCTGTGGAGCCAACTGCACGACCTGGAGTTCGTCAACGCGCTCGGCGCGCTGACCGGCAACATGGCGGTGCAGCAGGTTCGTGCCGGCCTCAAGGCCATCTACCTGTCGGGTTGGCAGGTTGCCGGTGACGCGAACCTGTCCGGCCACACCTACCCGGACCAGAGTCTGTACCCGGCCAACTCGGTGCCGCAGGTGGTCCGCCGCATCAACAACGCGCTGCTGCGCGCCGACCAGATCGCCAAGGTCGAGGGCGACACGTCCATCGAGAACTGGCTGGCCCCGATCGTCGCCGACGGTGAGGCCGGCTTCGGTGGCGCGCTGAACGTCTACGAGCTGCAGAAGGCCATGATCGCGGCCGGTGTCGCCGGTTCGCACTGGGAGGACCAGCTGGCCTCGGAGAAGAAGTGCGGCCACCTCGGTGGCAAGGTGCTGATCCCGACTCAGCAGCACATCCGCACCCTGACCTCGGCCCGTCTGGCCGCCGACGTCGCCGACGTGCCGACCGTCGTCATCGCCCGCACCGACGCCGAGGCCGCCACGCTGATCACCAGCGACGTCGACGAGCGCGACCGTCCGTTCGTCACCGGTGAGCGCACCTCCGAGGGCTTCTACCGGGTGAAGAACGGCCTCGAGCCCTGCATCGCCCGGGCCAAGGCCTATGCGCCGTACTCCGACCTGATCTGGATGGAGACCGGTACCCCGGACCTCGACCTGGCCCGCAAGTTCGCTGAGGGCGTCAAGAGCGAGTTCCCGGACCAGCTGCTCGCCTACAACTGCTCGCCGTCGTTCAACTGGCGCAAGCACCTGGACGACTCGACCATCTCGCGGTTCCAGAAGGAGCTCGGCGCGATGGGCTTCAAGTTCCAGTTCATCACGCTCGCCGGCTTCCACGCCCTGAACTACTCGATGTTCGATCTGGCCTACGGCTACGCCCGCAACCAGATGAGCGCCTACGTCGAACTGCAGGAGCGCGAGTTCGCTGCCGAGGAGCGCGGTTACACCGCCACCAAGCACCAGCGCGAGGTTGGCGCCGGTTACTTCGACCGGATCGCCACCACCGTGGACCCGACCTCGTCGACCACCGCGCTCGCGGGCTCGACCGAGGAAGGACAGTTCCACTAAGACCGAGCCGTAGCCACAAGCTTTCGGCTTGACAGCGCAGGCCCCGCCCGGAAACCCTGGGCGGGGCCTGACGCATATCGAGAGGACTTCTTGCAGTGAGCAATGCGATTGAGCGCGTCGGGGTGATCGGCGCCGGGCAGATGGGCGCGGGCATCGCCGAGGTATCGGCGAAGGCCGGCGCCGACGTGGTGGTCTTCGAGCCGACCGAGGAACTGGCCGCCGCGGGCAAAGCCCGGATCGAGGCATCGCTGGAGCGCGCCGTCAGCAAGGGCAAGCTGCCCGCCGACGAGCGCGAGGCGACGCTGGCGCGGCTGCGCTACACCACCAAGCTGTCCGACTTCGCCGACCGTCAATTGACCATCGAGGCGATCGTTGAGAACGAGGCCGTCAAGGCAAAACTCTTCGCCGAACTCGACGAGGTCGTCACCGACCCCGACGCCGTGCTCGCGTCGAACACGTCGAGCATCCCGATCATGAAAATCGCTGCGGCGACAAAGAATCCGGGCCGCGTGCTCGGTCTGCACTTCTTCAACCCGGTTCCCGTTCTGCCGCTCGTCGAGTTGATCAGCACGCTCGTCACCACGGAAGAGGCAGCGGCGCGCACCGAACACTTCGCGAGCGAGGTACTCGGCAAGAAGGTGGTGCGCTGCGGTGACCAATCCGGTTTCATCGTCAATGCGTTGCTGGTGCCCTACCTGCTGTCGGCCATCCGAATGGTCGAGTCAGGTGTGGCGTCGGTCGAGGACGTCGACACCGCCGTCGTCGCGGGGCTCTCGCATCCGATGGGTCCGCTGCGGCTCTCCGACCTGATCGGGCTCGACACCATGAAGTTGATCGCCGACGCGATGTACGACGAGCTGAAGGACGCGCACTACGCTCCGCCGCCGCTGCTGCTGCGCATGGTCGAAGCCGGTCAGCTGGGCAAGAAATCCGGCAAGGGTTTCTACTCGTACTAGGCGTTTAGCGTCCGTGCAGCAGCAGGCCGATCGCCAGGCCCGCCACCAGCAGGGCGCCCGCTTGCCGAACGTGTAACCAGGCCAACGCGGCGTACCAGAGTGGCCACACCGGGAATTTCGGCGGCGGCTCGTCGGGCGGCGGGCGTCGGAAATACGGCCATACCTTGACCAGCCGGGGCAGCGCCAGCACGACCAGCAGCGCCGGCCATGGCATCGCCTTCGCCAGTACTGCCGCCACGACCAGTACATAGAACCCGACCATCATCGCGAGCGTCAGCACGCGGGCCCGGGCCTCGCCGAAGATCACCGGCAGCGTGCGGATGCCCAGCGGCTCGTCGTACGGGATCTTGTCGGTGTGCTTGCCCATCAGCACCGTCGTGCACAGCAGGCCGTAGGGCAGCGACGCCAGCAGCACGTCCCAGCCGACGTGGCCGACCGCCGAGTAGTAGGTGCCGCAGACCATCAGCGGACCCCACACCAGGAAGACGTCCGGTTCGCCGAGGCCGCGCTTCTTCAGCCGGACCGGCGGCGCGGTGTAGGCGACGCTGAGGATGAAGCCGGACAGCGCGAATGCCAGCACGGGCCAGCCGCGGGCCCAGGTCAGCACGATCAGGATCGCCAGGTCGGCCAGATTCACCAGCCCGATCGCGACGAGCAGGGTGCGCTTGCTGACCAGACCCGAGAGCACTGGATGCGGCGCATAGAGAGCGCGCGGATAGGTGTTGCTGTCCAGACCCGTCTGCGTGTCGAACAGATCGTTCATCAGGTTGTTGACGGTGTGCGCCAACAGGATTCCGATGATCGCGAGCGTGAGCCAGCGCCAATCGAATCCGGGCTGTCCGACTGCCAGCAGTGCGGCGACGAGGCCGGCGAACAACGTCATCGGCAGCACCGCGGCGCGGGTGATGACGAGCCATCGGGTGACCGCGTCGACCGGGCCGTCCGGCGGGGGATTGGTGGTGCGCAGGGCATACGCCCACGAGCTGAACCGAGACCGCGCCGCAACGTTACTCACGGCGCCAACGTAGTCCCGCTAGTCGGGCCTCGGCGGCACTATCGGCGAGGGATGCGGCTGGCCGCGGAACTTCTCCAGCGACCCGCCGACCTCGACGATCCCGCACAGCGCGCTCCAACTCAGCATGGTCAGGTAGTCGATGAGCTCGTCGACGCTCGTCCGCGGGTCCAGCAGCCAGGAGTGGGTGGCCAGTTGGACACCGCCGACGATCATGTAGGCCCAGGGCTCGACGCCGCCCATTTCCACGCCTGCCGGCCGCATGCGCCTACGCAGCATCACCGCGAGCATGCGGGCGATGATCCGCTCGGAGTCGGCGACCACCTTGTTCTTGCCGGCCGAGTTGTTCGCCATCACGAACCGGTACGGCTCCGGTTCGTTCGCCACAGTCTCGACATACACCCGGATGATTTCGCGGGTCAGCTCATAGCCGTCCAGGTTGGTCGACAGCGCCGCGGCCATGTTGGGGATCAGGGTGATCTGCGCGAATCGCATCATCACCGCGGTGGTCAAGTCGTTCTTGTCCACGAAGTAGCGGTACAGCACGGTCTTCGAGACGCCGATCTCGTTGGCGATCTCGTCCATGCTTACGTACTGGCCGTGCCGCCGGATCGCTTCGAGCGTTCCGTCGATCAGTTCGTTGCGGCGGTCCACCTTGTGCTGATGCCACCGCCGCTTCCGGCCATCTGTTTTTAGCGTCCCGGCCGGGACCTGCTGTGCCACTATGTGCCGATCCATTCGTCAGATATTTCCGATAGTACGGCTTATCGACGACGATTTCTCGCGTGGACCTCATACAACAGCGTTGTGTTGCCAGCGCGGTAACAGTTACCGGGGGTTTTCCGGCGACACCTGGATGAACACCGTCACCGCGCAGCTACCTCGATAGCGGATGATGGTGAGGTGGCAGTCGGACTGAACGGGAGACCCGAAGCGGGGCCCAAACACCGAGCGGATCCAGGGCGTGCGCCGATGACGCCCGCGGACCCGGCGCTGCCGCTGCCGGACGCGTCGAGCAAACCCGCTTCGTTCGCGGAATCGTTCGCCGGCGCGGACCCGCAGGCCGACGCCGAACGTCGCCGCGGATTGCAACGGATGAAGGCCGTCGCGCTGAGTTTTCTGATCGGTGCGACCGGAGTGTTCCTCGGCTGTCGGTGGGCGCAGTCTGCCGGTATCACCGCCACCTGGGTCGGTTATGTGGGGGCCGCCGCGGAAGCCGGCATGGTCGGTGCGCTCGCGGACTGGTTCGCCGTGACTGCCTTGTTCAAGCACCCGTTGGGCATCCCGATCCCGCACACCGCGATCATCAAGCGCAAGAAGGACCAGCTCGGCGAGGGCCTCGGCACCTTCGTGCGGGAGAACTTCCTGTCGCCCGAGGTGGTGGGCACCAAGATTCGCGACGCCCAGATCCCGAGCCGGCTGGGCAAGTGGCTCGCGGAGCTGTCGCACGCCCAGCGGGTGGCCGCAGAGTCGGCCACCATACTGCGGGTGCTGGTGGAGTTGTTGCGCGACGACGACATTCAGCAGGTGATCGACCGGATGATCATCAAGCGCGTTGCCGAGCCGCAGTGGGGTCCGCCGGTCGGCCGGGTGCTGGCCACGCTGCTTGCCGAGCATCGGCAGGAAGCCCTGATCCAATTACTGGCCGACCGCGCGTTCCAATGGTCGTTGAATGCCGGCGAGGTGATCCAGCGCGTCATCGAACGCGATTCCCCGACCTGGTCGCCGCGATTCATCGACCATCTCGTCGGCGACCGCATCCACCGCGAGCTGATGGACTTCACCGACAAGGTGCGCCGCAACCCGGATCACGAGCTGCGCCGCTCGGCGACCCGCTTCCTGTTCGAGTTCGCTGACGACCTCCAGCACGACGACGCGACGATCGCCCGGGCCGAGGCCGTCAAAGAGCAGTTGTTGGCGCGCGAAGAGGTGACCAACGCTGCCGCCACCGCCTGGAAGACGCTCAAACGCCTGGTGCTCGAGGGCGTCGACGACCCGTCGAGCGCATTGCGCACCCGCATCGCCGACGCCGTGGTGAGCATCGGCGAGTCGCTGCGCGATGACTCCGAGTTGCGGGACAAGGTCGACAACTGGATCGTGCGGGGCGCTGAACACCTGGTCGCGCAGTATGGGGTAGAGATCACAGCGATTATTACCGACACCATCGAACGCTGGGACGCCGAGGAAGCCAGCCGGCGTATCGAGCTGCACGTCGGCCGTGACCTGCAGTTCATCCGGATCAACGGCACCGTGGTCGGCGCGCTGGCCGGGCTGATCATCTACACGATCGGGCGACTGCTCTTTTGAGCACTGCTAACTAGTGCTTGCAATTGCTAGCACTAGTTAGCTACGGTGAGCGCGTTCGCACCGAATAATCCGACGCGAAGGACTCGAGGCATCAGCCATGGCGCAGGAGGAAAAGCTCTCCGCTGTGGTCTCCACGGCCGCGTCAGACATCGGCAGCTTCATCAAGGCGCAGCGCGAATTGGCGCAAGTATCGGTGCGGCAGTTAGCGGAGAAAGCCGGTGTCAGTAATCCGTACCTCAGTCAGATCGAGCGCGGATTACGCAAACCCTCCGCTGAAGTGCTCAACCAGATCGCCAAGGCGCTGCGGGTTTCCGCCGAGGTTCTTTACGTGCAAGCCGGGATTCTCGAGCCCGGGGCGAAGAACGAGGTCCGCGACGCCATCGTCACCGACGCGGCGATCACCGAGCGGCAGAAACAAGTTTTGCTGGACATCTACACGTCGTTCGTCCAGCAGAACGAAGCTGACCGTGAGGAGACTGCGCCTGCTTAGAACCCGCACAACCTGGCAAACCAACTGACAAGAGAACGACGAAAGGAACAACCATGGCAGACAACAACCCGAACATCGAAGACCTGAAGGCCCCGCTGCTCGCTGCGCTGGGTGCCGCCGACCTGGCCCTGGCCACGGTCAACGACTTGCTCACCGAGCTCCGTGAGCGCGCCGAGGAGACCCGCTCGACCACCAGCAGCCGTGTCGAGGAGAGCCGTGCTCGCCTGACCAAGCTGCAGGACGAGCTGCCCGAGCAGCTGCGCGACCTGCGCGACCGGTTCACCGCCGACGAGCTGCGCAGCGCCGCGGAGGGCTACGTCGAGGCCGCGACCTCGCGCTACAGCGAGCTGGTCGAGCGCGGCGAGGCCGCCCTGGAGCGGCTCCGCAGCCAGTCCGGTCTGGACGACGCGTCGGCGCGTGCCGAGGGCTACGTCGACCAGGCCGTCGAACTGACCCAGGAGGCACTGGGCACCGTTGCTTCGCAGACCCGCGCGGTCGGCGAGCGTGCGGCCAAGCTGGTCGGCATCGAGCTGCCGAAGAAGACCGACGCGGCCGCCAAGAAGGCGCAGAAGGCTGTTGCCAAGAAGGCCCCGGCCAAGAAGGCTCCGGCCAAGAAGGCGCCCGCCAAGAAGGCTCCGGCCAAGAAGGTCACCCAGAAGTAGTACCGGCCTACACCTCGACTCCGAGTTACCCGGTTGGGTGACTCGGAGTCGACGTTTACGGGGACGCCCGCTTACGCTTACTGCGTGGATCTGGTGAATATCGTCGTCTTCTACTTGCAGATCGCCATCATGCTGATGGCGCTCTACGCGTTTGTGCACGCGGCGATGCAGCGGCCCGATGCCTACACGGCCGCCGACAAGATGACCAAGCCGGTCTGGTTGATCATCCTGGGCCTCTCCGTGCCTGCGGCCTGGCTGCTCAGTGTGATGGGGGCGGTCGCCGCGGCCTGTGCCGCGGGCGTTTACCTCGTTGACGTCCGGCCCAAACTGCTTGAGATACAAGGTAAGTCGCGATAGCGATATGCGAGTTTTGACCCTCGCGGCGACTGTTCTCGGCGCGTTGTCGAGCGTTGCCCCCGCGTCGGCTGATCCGGGATCGAGCGCGTTGCCGTATGCGCCGCCGTTCGTCGACCACACCGAGTGGGCTCAGTGGAATCAACTGTCGAGTCTGCGGGTCTATCCGACGCAGTCCGGGCGCGCCGCGGCGCGTCAACTCGGATCGTCGACGCCCGAGGCCGACGAGGCCTGGTCCGAAGTGCTCGCGCTGGCGCCCAATGCCGGCTCCCCCGGTATGCGTCAGCAATTCCTCTGCCACTGGCAATTCGCCGAGACTGCCCAGCCCGGCAAGGTCAGCTGGAACCTGGAACCGTGGCGTCCAGTCGTCGACGACGCCACGATGGTCAACTCCGGCTGCAATCCCGGCGGCGGGCACGAGCCGGTCTGATGCCGACCCGAATTAACCGCGACCAGCTGGCCGCTCTCGTCGACCACACGTTGCTCAAACCCGAGGCCACCGCGGCCGAGGTCGCTGCGGTGGCCAATGAGGCTGCGGCGCTGGGTGTCTGCACCGTCTGCGTCTCGCCGTCGATGGTGTCGCACGCATCCCGCGCCGGAGTGCCGGTCGCCGCGGTCACCGGTTTCCCGTCGGGCAAGCATCTGCCCGAACTCAAGGCGCAAGAAGCCGCGCTGGCCGTCGCGTCGGGCGCCGCGGAGATCGACATGGTGATCGACATCGGGGCGGCGGTCGCCGGCGAGGTCGACGCCGTCCGGTCCGACATCGCGGTGGTGCGCGCTGCCGTGCCCGACGCCGTGCTCAAGGTGATCGTCGAGTCGGCAGCGCTGCTCACTCTGGCCGGCGAGCAGACGCTGATCGACATCTGCCGGGCCGCAGAGGACGCCGGGGCCGATTTCGTGAAGACCTCCACGGGATTTCACCCCGCGGGCGGCGCTTCGGTGGCGGCCGTCGCGCTGATGGCTGACACCGTCGGGGGGCGACTGGGCGTCAAGGCCAGCGGCGGCATTCGGACCACTGACGCTGCCCTGGCGATGCTCGACGCGGGTGCCACCCGGTTAGGGCTGTCCGGAACCCGCGCCGTGCTCGACGGCCTCGGCTGAATTCTCCGGCTGGCTAGAGGCCTGCCAGGCAGGGGTCCGTGCTGCCGCCGGACGGAATGGTGGCGTTGCTGGTGGAGAACGCGGCCTGCACGCCGCTGTCGGTGACCTTGATGCTGTCGGCGTGCAGCCCCAACGGGTAGTTGCGGGTGGCCTTGGTCATCAGGTCGTCGATGTACTTCTGCGCGGTGGCCGTCGAGATCGTGGCGCCGAGCGCGGTCACGTTGACGACCTGTAGCGACAGCCCGTTGTTGACGATCTGCGGTTTGAGAGTGGCGCTGTTGACCACGCCTTTGAGCTCGATGGTCCCATCGCTGGCGTTGGCGGTGACGCCGCTGCTGACGAAGGCGCCGAGCACCGGGACGGCGTCCTGAATCGACTGCTTGATGCCGTCGGTCGACCAGGTGACCGTCCCGCTGAGCGAGCCGATCATGCCCTGAGAGTTGGTGCCGTTCTCCAACTTGACGTCGCGAATGTCGAAGGACACCTTCATGCCCTTGGCCTTGCGCACCTGGTTGCCGGCGGTCTGTACGGAGATGTCGCTGTAGTCCTTGGTCAGGTACTGCCACAGCACCGGTGGGGCCGGCGAGAAGGAGATGCTGGAGCTGTCCTGCACCTCGCACTGCACCGCGTTGGCGACCTTGGTGCTCGCCACGTGTCGGGCGTACAGCTCGGCGCCGATCGGCACCGCCAGCAGCACCAGCGCCGCGATCAGCAGGATCAGCAGCAGCGATGTCCGGTTGGCGAAGAAGGCGCGGTTGTGCTTCTCCGGAACGTTCGCCGGTGCCGATGGCGGTGGCGTCGGTATCGAGATCCGGGTGGTCAGCTGCTCGTGCGGAAGCGGTGGGGGACCAGGCTGCTGCGGCCGCGGGTTGGGCGGCAGACCGGGTTGTTGCGGCGGCCGGTTGATCGGCGGAGGCGGTGGCTGCGGCGGGCCGGGCGGGCGGCCAGGTTGCTGCGGCCGCGGGACGTCACGAGCCGTCGACGGCGGGCGCCCGGGCTGCGGGATGTGACGAGTCGGCGACTCGGACGGCACCGGCGGCCTGCGGCGCGGCGGAAACCCGCGATTGGGCGGTCCGGCCGGCCGCTGCGGACGGACGCGCTCCGGCGGTTCGCCGTCGCCCGGGCCTGGTGGATTCGTCATCAGCGACCGGCCTTAGACATGCGCGAAGCAGGGGTCACTCTGAGCGGCGGGAATCGCTGCGTTGTGCGTCGAAAAGTGTGCCACCACACCGTCATTGGTGACCTGCACGCTGTCGGCTTTGATGCCCAACGGATACTGCTTGAGCAGCGCCGCGGTGAAGGTGTTCAGCGCCGACTGGGCGGCTTCGTGGGGGATGATGGCGCCCAACGCGTTGACCTTGTACACCTGCAGCGTCAGCGCGCCGTCGGAAACCTGCGGTTTGACGGTGACGCCGCCCAGGCCCATCGCTCCGGTGAGCTCGATGGTGCCCGCACTGGGGTTGGTGCTGACGCTGTTGACCAGGCTGCCGATGAGCGGAATCGAGTCCGCGATCGTCTCCTGGATACCCTCCGACGTCCAGGTGATGTTGGCGTCCAGCTCGCCGATGGTGCCCTTGGAGTCGGCGTTGCCGTGCAGGTCGACGTCGTTGATGTTGATGTCGGCCGTCATCCCCTTGGCGTTGCGGATGTTGTGCCCGGCGGTGTGAATGGTGATGTCGTTGTAGTGCCCCATGATGTGCTGCAGCAGGAACGGGCTGGGCCCGAAGGACGCCGTGGCGCCGTCCTGCACCACACATTCGGTCGCGGTGGCGACGACGTTGTTGGCGCGGTTGCGGGCGTAGAACTCGCCGCCGACCAGTCCGGCGATGCTGAGGGCGGCCACGATGACCAGCACCAGGATGATCGATACCGGGTCGCCGCGAAATCTGAAGCGGCGCTTGGCTTTCACCGGAGCCGTGACGTCCTGCGACGGCGGCGGGCTGTACGGCGAGCCGGCCGGGAATTCCGCGGTGGCCGGGTATTCCTGGGCGGGCGGCGGAAAGGCCTGTTGAGTCGGCTGGGTGGGCGGCGGGTATTCGCCCTGACGGGACCACATCGACGGGTCCTGTGGTGGGGGTCCCTGCGGATTCGTCACCTGCGCGATTCTGCCTTATCGGGATTAGCAGACGCTGAGTGGTTGCGTAGCACCGCAATAGTCTCGCGGGCCTTGGTGACCTGGTCGAGGTCGAGGTCGGTGACCAGTAATTGCGGGTCGGCGCCCGCCGAGGCCACCACATGGCCGAACGGCGACACCACCAGGCTGCCGCCCACCCCGGTCGGTGCGCTGGAGGCCAGCGGCTCGCCGGGATCGGCCTGCCCGGCCGCGACGATGTAGCTGGTGCAGTCCAGCGCGCGAGCACGGGCCAGCAGCGTCCACTGCTCCAGTTTGGACGGGCCGGCGGCCCATGATGCGCTGACGACGATCAGCTGGGCGCCGCGGCGGGCCAGCGTGGTGAACAGCTCGGGAAAGCGGATGTCGTAGCAGGTGCTCAGGCCGACCTCGACGCCGTCGACAGTGATCACCACCGGCTCGTGACCCGGGGCGACGGTGCGCGATTCGGTGAACCCGAACGCGTCGTAGAGGTGGATCTTGTCGTAGTGCGCGTCGAGCTGATTCGGGCCGGTGGCAAGCAGCGTGTTGAACACCCGGTCGCCGTCAGCAGGGGTGAACATGCCCACGACCACGGCGATGCCCGCGTCGGACGCGATACGCCGAACGCCATCAGCCCACGGCCCGTCGACCGGCTCGGCGATCGGGGCAAGCGGCACCCCGAACCGGCACATGGTGGCTTCGGGGAACACCACCAGCTGTGCACCGGCATCGGCGGCCCGCCCGGTGTACTCCTGCACGAGTCGCAGGTTGTCGGCCGGGTCGGTGCCGCTGAGAAGCTGGGCGACCGCTATCCGCATGACCGCCAGGATAGGTGTTGCGGCGGATCAGGCCGTCTGGCCGATCCAGGTCGTGGTGAAGCGCTGCTCGGAGGTCAGCAACTCGACGAGTTGGCCGCCGATGAAGTTCTCCAGCTTGCCGCCCACGAGCGGGACTTTGACTTCGACGGTGGCCCGGAGTTTCAGCCGCGCGCCCCCAGACTCGGCCAGCGGCTCCAGCACGGCGGTGCCGGTCAACAACGCAGGCGCATCCAGGATCGAGCCGGTGACGGTCGCGGTGGATGTGCCGTCGTTGATCGGCTCCCACCGCTCCTCGCGGCGGATGCGCAGATCGCCGCGATGGAACTGGGTGACCACGCCGGGCAGCCGATCACGGCGCAGCACTTGGGTGGTGATCACGTCGATGCTGCCGTCATCGCCGGACGGACCGCCGATTTCCATCGATTCCAGGATCGTGTCGTCGGCGCCCGAATCGGCCAGGCGGGCCAGCCAGTATTTCTCTTCGCTGAACGCCCGAAGAACCTCTTCGACGGTCACGCCGTAGTCGGTGGACATGTCGAAGGAACGCGGCATAGCAGGTCAGGCTACCGTCAAGACTCATGAAAGCGCGCGATGCCGGAACGCTTTTCGCGGGTGCGCGCGTCGACGAGGGGGTGCCGCTCGCGCCGCTGACCACGCTGCGCGTCGGCCCGGTCGCATCGCGGGTCATCACCTGTGTGAGCACCGAGCAGGTGGTCGCCGCGCTGCGTTATCTTGACGCCGACATCGACCACGGACCGTTGCTGGTGTTGGCCGGCGGATCGAATGTGGTGATCGCCGACACTGTGGCCGGCCTGACCGTCATTCGGTTGGCCGCCAACAACATCAGCGTCGACGGCAACGTTGTGCGGGCCGAGGCGGGCGCGGTGTGGGACGACGTGGTCGTCGCCGCCATCGGCGCCGGCCTGGGGGACTGGAGTGCCTGTCCGGCATCCCCGGCTCGGCGGGCGCTACCCCGGTGCAGAACGTCGGGGCCTACGGCGCCGAGGTGGCCGACACCGTCACCCGGGTACGGCTACTGGACCGGCGCAGCGGCGAGGACCGCTGGGTGCCTGCCGACGAGCTGGGCTTCGGGTATCGCACCAGCGTGCTGAAACACTCCGATGCCGCCACCGTTCTGGAGGTGGAGTTCACCCTCGACGCGTCGGGTCGCAGCGCGCCGTTGCGCTACGGCGAAGCTGGTGACCGCGCTGGACGCCGCGGCCGGTGAACGTGCAGATCCCGCGGCGGTGCGGGCCGCGGTGCTCACACTGCGGGCCCGCAAGGGCATGGTGCTCGACGCGGGTGACCATGACACCTGGAGCGTGGGATCATTCTTCACCAATCCTGTTGTCGCACAACAGGATTTTCAGGCGATCGCCGACAATGCCGATCGTCCCGTGCCGAACTACCCGGCGCCGGACGGCATCAAGCTGGCGGCAGGGTGGCTGGTGGAGCAGGCCGGCTTCGGCAAGGGCTATCCGGACGACGCGACCGCGCGCTGCCGGCTGTCCACCAAGCACGCGCTGGCCCTGACCAACCGCGGCGACGCCAGCTGCGGCGGACGTGGTGGCGCTGGCCCGCACTGTCCGCGACGGGGTCCGCGATGTGTTTGGCGTCACACTTGTGCCCGAGCCGGTGCTGGTCGGCTGCTCGTTGTGACGTGCTCGTAGACGAAGAGGGTCATTCCCGCCGGTATCTTTACTCTCGTGAACACAGCACGCGGTTTGTCGCCGGTCACCCGGCGCCGGGCCCTGACGACCCTGGCGGTCGGCGTGTTAGCACCCAACGCGTTGGCCGCGTGCTTCGGCGAGATCGGCCAAGCAGGCGGAAAAGGCCAAGCCGCCGGCGGAAGCCACGATCACCTACCGGCCCGCCGACAAGACCACCGATGTGAAGCCGACGACCCCGGCCAGCGTCGAGGTCCGTGACGGCTGGTTCCAGCACGTCGCGTTGACCAATGGAGAGGGCAAGGCCGTCGCGGGCTCGCTCAACCGCGACCGCACCATTTTCACCGTCACCGAGCCACTGGGCTACGACGTGACCTACACCTGGACCGGGTCGGCAGTCGGCCACGACGGCAAGGCCATCCCGGTGGCGGGCAAGCTGAGCACGATCGCGCCGACCAAGGTCATCGACGGCGGATTCCAGCTCAACGACGGCCAGACCGTCGGAGTCGCGGCACCGATCATCATCCAGTTCGACGCGCCGATCTCAGACAAGGCCGCCGTCGAGCGCGCGCTCAAGGTGACCACCGAGCCGCCCGTCGAGGGCAGTTGGGCGTGGCTGCCCGACGAGGTAGAGGGCGCCCGCGTGCACTGGCGCAGCCGCGACTACTACCCGGCAGGCACCAAGGTGAACGTCGACGCCAAGCTCTACGGGCTGCCGTTCGGCGACGACGCCTACGGCAAGCAGGACTTCAGCCTGAGCTTCAACATCGGTCGCCGCCAGGTCGTCAAAGCCGAGGTCCCGTCGCACCGTATCCGGGTGATCCGCGACGAGGGCGTGATCATGGACTTCGCCTGCAGCTACGGCGAGGCCGACAAGCCCCGCAACGTGACCCGCAACGGCATCCACGTGGTCAGCGAGAAGTACGCGGACTTCTACATGTCCAACCCGGCCGCCGGTTACAACCACATCCACGAGCGCTGGGCAGTGCGGATCTCCAACAACGGCGAGTTCATCCACGCCAACCCGTCCAGCGCCGGCGCGCAGGGCAACACCAACGTCACCAACGGCTGCATCAACTTGTCGACATCGGACGCCGAGCAGTACTTCGGCAGCGCGATCTACGGCGACCCGGTCGAGGTCACCGGCAGCACGATCGAGCTGTCCTACTCCGACGGCGACCTGTGGGACTGGGCCGTCAGCTGGGACACCTGGGTGGGGATGTCGGCACTGCCGCCGGCAAGCGGCGCCAAGCCGTCGCCGGTCTCGATTCCGAAGAGCGCGCCTGCCACACCGCGCGACGCGCCGACGCTGTCGGGCACGCCGACGACGTCTAGCCCTGCTGGGCCCGGCGGTTAAACCGGCCTGCTGACGCCTGATCGCGCGGCCGGATGATGATCTGGTCGAGGTTGACGTGCGACGGCCGCGATGCCACGAATCCGATCACCTCGGCAACGTCGGCCGCCGTCAACGGCGTGATCCCGTTGTAGACCGCATCGGCACGCTGCTGGTCGCCGTCGAAACGCACCAGCGAGAACTCGGTTTCGACCGCGCCGGGCGCAATCTCGGTGAGCCGTACCGGTTTTCCGAGCAACTCGCCGCGCAGCGTGCGATGCAGCGCACCCTGTGCGTGTTTGGCCGCGGTGTAACCGGATCCGCCGTCGTAGATCTCCATCGCCGCGATCGACGTGACGGTGACGATCAGCCCGTCGCCGGAGTCGATCAGTTTGGGCAGCAGCGCACGGGTGACACGCAGTGTGCCCAGCACGTTGGTCTCCCACATCCATCGCCAGTGCTCGAGGTCGGCCTCGGCCACGGTTGCCAGACCTTTGGCGCCGCCTGCGTTGTTGATCAGTACGTCGACCCGATCCAGCGTGCGAGCCAACTCGTCGACCGCCGCGTCGTCGGTGACGTCGGCCACGACCGCGGTCCCACCGATGTCGTCGGCCAACGCCTCGATCCGGTCCGCCCTGCGCGCCACCGCGACCACGTGAAATCCTTGCGCGGCAAGGGCTCTCGCAGTTGCTTCACCTATACCGGCGCTGGCGCCGGTGACCACCGCGACGGGCTGCTTAGTCGAACTCATCTGCCCGACTCTAATAACCGTGCTAAATTCCTCGTGTGTTCACCTACACCTTGTTCGGCTGTCAGTCTGCGTGTTGTCACGCAGACTGCGCGTGTTGTTGCCGCGCAACCAGCCGCGCCTGATCGAGCGCTAAGCGCTCGCGACGGTGTGCGGCTCAGACCGCCATCGGACTTCGGACAAGGACACGCAGATGCGCTCAACAACTTTCACCACCCACAGCCACCTCGCTCCTGCCCGCAGGCGATCTCCCGGACGACATCGGGTCGTGGCACCCTCACTGCAACTCTCTGACGCCGCCGCGTCATCGGTCTTCCGGGCGGTACGGCTCCGCGGCCCGATCGGCCGCGACGTCATCGCCCAGGTCACCTCGCTGTCCATCGCGACGGTGAACCGTCAGGTCATCGCCTTACTGGATGCGGGCATCCTGCGGGAACGCGCTGACCTGGCCGTTTCCGGCGCGATCGGGCGTCCCCGGGTGCCCGTCGAGGTCAACCACGAACCTTTCCTCACACTCGGCATCCACATCGGGGCGCGGACCACCAGCATCGTCGCCACCGACTTGCTCGGCCGCACCCTGGACGCCGTCGAAACCCCCACCCCGCGCAGCGCCCAGGGCCCCGCGTTGGCCTCGTTGGCCGACGGCGCTCAGCGCTACCTGCGGCGCTGGCATCGACGCCGGGCGCTGTGGGTCGGTGTGGCGATCGGTGGCACGGTCGACGCCGCCAGCGGGCACGTCGACCACACCCGGTTGGGCTGGCGTGACGCGCCGGTCGGCCCGGCGATCGCCGAGGCGCTGGAATTGCCGGTGTCGGTGGCGTCGCACGTCGACTCGATGGCCGCCGCCGAACTGTTGCTCGGCATGCGCCGGTTCGGGCCGAACTCGTCGACCAGCCTCTACGTCTACGCGCGCGAGACGGTGGGCTACGCGCTGATGATCGGCGGCCGGGTGCACAGCCCGGCCAGCGGACCGGGCACCATCACCAACCTGCCCGCGCAGTCCGAACTGCTCGGCGGAACCGGACTGCTGGAATCCACCGTCAGCGACGAGGCCGTGCTGACCGCCGCGCGTCGGCTGCGCATCCTGCCTGCCCGCACCGGTGGGTCGGGCGTCGCCGTCACCGAATTGCTGCGGGCCGCCCGCAGCGGCAACCAGCAGGCCAGGGATCTGCTGGCCGAGCGGGGCAAAGTTCTCGGTGAAGCGGTCGCGCTGCTGCGTGACCTGCTCAACCCCGATGACCTGGTGGTCGGCGGGCAGGCGTTCACCGAATACCCCGAGGCCATGGAGCACGTCGAAGCCGCTTACAAGGCTCGCTCGGTGCTGCCGCCGCGCGATATCCGGATGACCGCGTTCGGAAACCGGGTGCAGGAAGCCGGGGCCGGAATCGTGTCGCTGGCCGGGCTGTACGCCGATCCGCTGAGCGCCATGCGCCGTGCCCAGCCGCCGGCGCCCGCGTTCGAGGTCGCCTCAGAGACGCCCGCCTGACCTGCGCCATCGGGCGACTTCAAGCGGTCCTGCAAAGATGGCATGGTGGGTCCTTCTGATCTGACCAATCCGCGCCGCGTCGCAGTGCTGGCGGTGCACACGTCGCCCCTCGCTCAACCCGGCATCGGCGACGCCGGCGGGATGAATGTCTACGTGCTGCAGAGCGCACTGCACCTCGCTCGCCGCGGCGTCGAGGTGGAGATCTTCACCCGGGCCACGGCGTCCACCGATCCGCCGGTGGCACGGGTCGCGCCCGGCGTGCTGGTGCGCAACGTGGTGGCCGGGCCGTTCGAGGGACTCGACAAGTACGACCTGCCGACTCAGCTGTGCTCGTTCGCCGCCGGCGTGCTGCGGGCCGAGGCCGCCCACGAGCCGGGCTACTACGACGTCGTGCACTCGCACTACTGGCTATCCGGTCAAGTCGGCTGGCTGGCCCGGGATCGCTGGTCGGTGCCGCTGGTGCACACCGCGCACACGCTGGCCGCAGTGAAGAACGCCGCCCTGGCTGAGGGCGATACTCCTGAGCCGCGGCTGCGCACGGTCGGGGAGCAGCAGGTGGTCGACGAAGCCGACCGGTTGATCGCCAACACCGATGACGAAGCGCGACAACTGGTTTCGCTACATCACGCCGACCCCGCCCGGATCGACATCGCCCACCCCGGCGTCGACGTCGACGTGTTCCGGCCCGGCGACCGTCGTGCCGCCCGGGCCACGTTGGGCCTGCCTGCCGACCAGGACGTGGTCGCTTTCGTCGGTCGGATTCAGCCGCTGAAAGGCCCCGAGGTTCTGCTGCGCGCGGCGGCCAAACTGCCGCGCGTGCACATCGTGGTCGTCGGTGGACCATCCGGCAGCGGGCTGGCCGCCCCCGACGGCCTTGTTCGGCTCGCCCATGATTTGGGTATCTCCGACCGGGTGACGTTCCTGCCACCGCAGACGCGGGACAAGCTGGCCACCGTCTTCCAGGCCGTCGACCTGGTTGCGGTGCCGAGCTATTCGGAGTCGTTCGGCCTGGTCGCCCTGGAGGCGCAGGCCTGCGGGACCCCGGTAGCCGCGGCCGCCGTCGGTGGCTTGCCGGTGGCCGTCCGCGACGGCGTCACCGGCACGCTGGTGCCGGGCCACGACGTCGACCGGTGGGCGCGGGCCATCGATGAGCAGTTGGCCCGTGGCTCGGAGGAGATGAGCGGCGCGGCCGTCGAGCACGCGGCCGGCTTCTCCTGGGACCACACCGTCGACGCTCTGCTGGCCAGCTACCGCCGGGCAATCGGCGACTTCACCGCCCGTCGTTCCGTCCGCGGCCTGCCGTCGGCCCGCAGGGCCGCCACCCAGTCCGGACGCCGGACATCGCGACGGAGGGCGTGGGCGTGAGCGGCCCCAACGGCGGCAGCGCCGCGCCGATACCGCACGTCCAGCGGCTGATCGAAGACACCCTGGATACCAACGAACTGGTCTACACACGCCACGAAGGCTCACATGGCGGTTTGCCCGGTCTGATCGTCGAGTTGCCCGGTGAGCGCCGGCTCAAGACCAACACCATCCTGAGTATCGGCGAGCATTCGGTGCGCATTGAGGCGTTCGTCTGCCGCAAGCCCGACGAAAATCACGTGGGCGTCTACAAGTTCATGCTCAAGCGCAACCGCCGTCTGTACGGCGTGGCCTACACGCTCGACAACATCGGCGACATCTACCTGGTGGGCCGGATGGCGCTGGCGTCGGTGGACGCCGCCGAAATCGACCGGGTGCTCGGGCAGGTGCTCGAAGCGGTCGACGCCGACTTCAATACGTTGCTGGAGTTGGGTTTTCGCTCGTCCATCCAGAAAGAGTGGGATTGGCGGGTGTCGCGCGGCGAGTCGTTGAAGAACCTCGAGGCGTTCGCGCATTTGATCGATGACGAGGACGAGGACTAAGTCGCGACTGCGCGCAGGAACGCGTCCGCGAAAGGTTTGGGAAGTCGTTGTGACGCACCTCACCGAGCGCCGATCCCCAGTGAGCCGGCCGGGTGAGAGTGAGAGACTTTCTTCCATGGGTGATACGGCCACGTTGGTTCTGCTGCGCCACGGCGAGAGCGAATGGAATGCGAGCAACCAGTTCACCGGCTGGGTCGACGTCAACCTGACCGACAAGGGTCGCCGCGAAGCGGTGCGCGGCGGTGAGTTGCTCGTTCAGCACGACCTGCTGCCCGACGTTTTGTACACCTCACTGCTCCGACGCGCGATCACCACCGCGCACTTGGCCCTGGATGCCGCCGATCGGCTATGGATCCCCGTGCATCGCAGCTGGCGGCTCAACGAGCGGCATTACGGCGCGCTGCAGGGGCTGGACAAGGCCGAAACCAAGGCCCGCTACGGCGACGAGCAGTTCATGACCTGGCGGCGCAGTTACGACACCCCGCCGCCGCCCATCGAGAAGGGCAGCCAGTACAGCCAGGACGCCGACCCCCGCTACGTCGACATCGGTGGCGGTCCGCTGACCGAATGCCTGGCCGACGTGGTGGTCCGGTTCCTGCCCTACTTCACCGACGTCATCATCCCTGACCTGCGGGTTGGCAAGACGGTACTCATCGTCGCGCACGGTAACTCGCTGCGTGCACTGGTGAAATACCTGGACGGCATGTCCGATGACGACGTCGTCAATCTGAACATCCCGACCGGCGTCCCGCTGCGCTACGACCTGGACGCCGACATGCGGCCGGTGATTCCCGGCGGCAGCTACCTCGATCCGGACGCGGCGGCTGCCGGCGCGGCCGCGGTGGCCAGCCAAGGCGCCAAATAACCGTCCGATCGCAGCAACTCGGCGAACGCGGAGTGAACGGCACTCGAACACCTGTCTTGCGGCATGTGACATGCCCGATTTTGGCCTTGCGCTGCTGGGTTGCCGTTCACCGGAATCGTAAGCTCTTCACGTGACCGTGTTCTCGGCCCTGTCACTGGCCGGGGTCTTGTTCCTCGCAGCATTGGCTGTCGGCGTCACCGTCGGCGCAAGCCTGGCGCCGCGAGCGCTGGAACGACGGCAACGGGCGGCGGTCGAAGCAGCCGGAATCACCGTCGCGCAGATGCTGGATCGCATCGTCGCGCTGATGCCGCTGGGTGCCGCGGTGGTGGACCGGCACCGCGACGTGGTCTATCACAACGGGCGGGCCAAGGAGCTCGGCCTGGTGCGCGAGCGGCAACTCGACGACGAAGCCTGGAACGCGGCGCGTAAGACGCTCGCCGACGGCTCTGATGTCGAGTTCGACCTGATGCCGGGCAAGCGGCTGGTGCCCGGTCGTGCGGGACTGTCGGTACACGGACAAGCCCGACTGCTCAGCGAGGAAGACCGCAGATTCGCGGTGGTCTTCGTCTACGACCACTCCGAATACGCCCGCATGGAGGCGACCCGACGCGACTTCGTCGCCAACGTCAGCCACGAGCTCAAGACGCCGGTCGGCGCGATGTCCGTGCTCGCCGAGGCGCTGCTGTCGTCGGCAGACGACCCCGAAACGGTGCGGCGGTTCGGTGAGAAGGTGCTCGTCGAGGCGACCAGGCTGGGCAACATGGTCAGCGAGCTGATCGAGCTGTCCCGGCTACAGGGCGCCGAGCGTCTGCCGGACATGGGCGCTGTCGAAGTCGATTCTGTTGTCGCCGAAGCAATTTCACGCCACAAGGTGCCCGCTGACAACGCTGACATCATCGTGCGCACCGACGAGCCCAGCGGCCTGCGGATGATGGGCGAGCAAGCGCTGCTGGTCACCGCGCTGGCCAACCTGGTGTCGAACGCGATCGCCTATTCTCCGCGTGGATCACTGGTGTCGCTCAGCCGTCGCCGCCGCGGCGAGAACATCGAAATCTCCGTGACCGACCGCGGTATCGGGATCGCCCGCAAAGACCAGGAGCGTGTCTTCGAGCGGTTCTTCCGCGCGGACAAGGCCCGCTCGCGAGCCACCGGCGGCACCGGACTCGGTCTGGCCATCGTCAAGCACGTCGCCGCCAACCACAATGGCAGCATCGGCTTGTGGAGCCAGCTGGGCACCGGATCAACGTTCACCCTGTCCATCCCCGCCTACGACACCGACCACGAGACACCCGAACAATCGCCGGAGCGCGAGATTCGGCCCATGAAGCTCCAACGGGAGCTCCAACGAGAGGAAGAACTACACAGATGACCCGCGCGTATGACGATGCAGAGCGTTGCGATGAGGAGGAATCGCGCTGATGACCAGTGTGCTGATCGTGGAGGACGAAGAATCGCTGGCTGACCCGCTGGCGTTTCTGCTCCGCAAGGAAGGCTTCGAGGCCACCGTGGTGACCGACGGGCAGTCTGCGCTGGCCGAGTTCGACCGGGCCGGCGCCGACATCGTGCTGCTCGACCTGATGTTGCCGGGCATGTCGGGCACCGACGTGTGCAAGCAACTGCGGTCGCGTTCCAGCGTGCCGGTGATCATGGTGACGGCACGTGACAGCGAGATTGACAAGGTCGTCGGACTCGAGCTGGGCGCCGATGACTACGTCACCAAGCCGTATTCAGCGCGTGAGCTGATCGCTCGGATTCGCGCGGTGCTGCGCCGCGGCGGCGACGACGACTCCGAGATCACCGACGGTGTGCTGGAGTCCGGGCCGGTGCGGATGGATGTCGAGCGTCACGTCGTCTCGGTGAACGGTGAATCAATTACGTTGCCGCTCAAGGAGTTCGACTTGCTCGAGTACCTGATGCGCAACAGCGGCCGGGTGCTGACGCGTGGTCAGTTGATCGACCGGGTGTGGGGCGCGGACTACGTCGGCGACACCAAGACTCTCGACGTCCATGTCAAGCGGCTGCGGTCCAAGATCGAGTCGGACCCGGCCAACCCGATTCACCTGGTGACGGTCCGGGGTCTGGGCTACAAGCTGGAGGGCTGAGGCAGCAGGCGTGCTGATCGACGCGGATCAGTACGCTGCGACGGAATCCTTGGCAATTTCATACGTTCTTACCGGTCAGGGCGCGCACAATGGCTTTATGTACCACGCGAGTTCTCGTCGATCAGTGTCTAACCGCGCCACGTCCCTAGTCGGGGCGGGAAGACGGCTACGTATCGTCGCGGTCGTCATCGGCACGGTCGTGTTCATGACCGCCGCCGTCGGATGCATGATGAGTCCGGCTCCATCTGGAAATCCCGGAGTTCGTGCAACGACCAAGATGTGGCCGTTCAAGCGAGATGGCGGAGCAGGCGATCCGGATTGGATGCATAAGTACGGTCAGGATGCGCGGACGATGCCGAACCTGCCGGACGTGGCCGCCGCCACGCCGGAGCAACGCGCCGCTGCGACCGACCTGATGCTTCGCACCGAGGCGGGCACCGCGAAGTTCAACGATCCCGACGTGGCCTCGGCCGCCGGCTACGGCCTCGTCGGCACCTTGGCCCGCGCCGCGCAGACCCCGGGGCTTGCCAGTGCCATGCAGGCCATCGCCAGCAAGAGACCGGGCCAGATGATGATGCTGCACGTGGCGAACCGGAATCACCCCAACACGCTGCTGGACCCCAACCTGCCTGAGGAGATGATGTACGGCTACCAGGCCGACGGCTCCTTCAAGCTCGTCGGAGTCATGTTCTTGGCCGACAACGCCTACCCTGGGCCGCCGCCGACTCCAGGCGGTCCGATCACCCGCTGGCACTACCACAGCATGATGCCGGGCTCGCACCTCGGCATGCACATCTTCTTCGGTATGGACAACGATCTGGCCCAGGCCTATGCGATCAACATGGGCGCGATGTAACTGCGCACTCGAGCCAGGCAGCCGAATCCTTCTGGTGCGGTGCGCTATTCGGCGGCCCGAGTAGCCGGGTGCACGGCAATGAGTCCTAACCCGCTGCGCCGCTTACACATTGCGGCCAACTCGGCGTAAGCCTTCTCGCCGAGCAACTCGGTGAGTTCGGCGCCCATGCTGACCCATACCGGCTTGGTGCCGACGTGAGCGGCCGGATCGCCGGTGCAGTACCAGTGCAGGTCGGCACCGCCTGCGCCCCAGCCGCGCCGGTCGTACTCGGTGACGGTCGTCTTGAGAATCTCCGTGCCGTCCGGCCGGGTCACCCATTCCTGGCTGCGGCGGACCGGCAGCTGCCAGCAGACGTCGGGCTTCATCGTCAACGGCTCCACGCCGAGCTTGAGTGCTTTGGTGTGCAGCGCGCATCCTTGGCCGTTGTGAAATCCAGGCCGGTTCAAGAAGATGCAGGCGCCCTTGTACTTGCGGGTGCGAAACTGCTCTTCGCCCTCGTGTTCGTCGAGTTCGAGATAACCCTTGCGGCCCAAGCCTTTTTCGCGGAACTGCCAGTCGTCGTCGGTCAGCGTGGCCACAGCGTCGTCGAGCCGGGCCCGGTCGTCGGCGTCGGATAGAAACGCGCCGTGCGAGCAGCATCCGTCATCGGGGCGGTCTTCGACGGTGCCCTGGCAGGCCGGTGTGCCGAACACACAAGTCCAACGGGAGAGCAGCCAGGTGAGGTCCGCGGCAATCAGATGCTCGGGATTGTCGGGGTCGTAGAACTCCACCCACTCACGGGCGAAGTCCAATTCGACTTCACCGGGGTGGTTTGGCTGCGCACTTGCCACGGTTTTCACGGTAGACCAATCCTGGGCCAGGAGCCTCACCCGCGCCGGTTGGATCGCCCCGCTTCTCAACGTGCCGCTACGCGGTACGCATCGTCGCGGGGCTAAGTTGTGTGTCGTGCGATTAGGTGTACTCGACGTGGGCAGCAACACAGTCAACCTGCTTGTGGTGGATGCGCGCCGCGGTGGGCATCCGACGCCGATGAGTTCGACCAAAGCAACCCTGCGGCTGGCCGAGTCGATCGACAACTCCGGCAAGATCACCCGCAAGGGCGCCGACAAGCTGATCGAGACGATCGACGAGTTCGAAAAGATCGCGGACAGCTCCGGATGCGCTGAGTTGATGGCGTTCGCCACTTCGGCGGTCCGCGACGCCAAGAACTCCGACGATCTGCTCGCCCGGGTCCGCAAGGAGACCGGCGTCCAGTTGCAGGTGCTGCGCGGCGTCGACGAGTCGCGGCTGACCTTCCTGGCGGTGCGCCGCTGGTACGGCTGGAGTGCGGGCCGCATCATCAACCTCGATATCGGCGGCGGCTCGCTGGAGATGTCCAACGGCGTCGACGAGGAACCCGAAGTCGCGTTGTCGCTGCCGCTGGGCGCAGGCCGGCTGACCCGCGAATGGCTCAAGGAAGATCCGCCGGGACGCCGCCGGGTGGCGATGCTGCGCGACTGGCTGGACGCCGAGATGGCCGACGCCAGCGCCAAGCTGCTCGACGCGGGGACCCCCGACCTTGCCGTGGCGACATCGAAGACGTTCCGCTCGCTGGCCCGACTGACCGGTGCCGCGCCGTCGGCCGCGGGGCCCCGCGTCAAGAGAACGCTAACGGCCAATGGCCTCAGACAGCTCATATCTTTCATATCTAGGATGACGACGGCTGACCGTGCGGAATTGGAAGGGGTGAGCGCCGAGCGAGCGCCGCAGATTGTGGCGGGAGCTTTGGTCGCAGAGGCGAGTATGCGAGCGCTGTCGATAGAAACGGTGGACATTTGCCCGTGGGCGCTACGAGAGGGCCTGATCTTGCGCAAACTCGACAGCGAAGCTGACGGAACCGCCCTCGTGGAGACATCTTTGCGAGATGCTGGTAACCAGCGAGCCGATCGGAATGGCGGCAAAAAATGACGGGATCAGACGACACCACCCGACCCATCTCGGTTGCCGAGTTGTTGGCCAAGAACGGCACGCACGGAGCGCCTGCTCCCACGCGTCGACGCCGTCGTCGCGGCAACTCTGACGCGGTGACCGTCGCCGAACTCACCGGCGAGATTCCGATCATCACTGACGACACCGATCCCGAGGCGGCCGAGCACAAAAGCCCCGCACCGGTCGACGAAGTGGTGTCGGCAGAACCCAGGGAAGACAACGGGAAGTCGTCGTACTGGTCTGAACCCGAGCCGCGGTGGCCGGAGTCCGAGCCGCCTCGTCCGCTTGAAGCACGACCCGAGCAGCGCGAATCGCGCCCGCAGCGCAGCGAGTATCCGCGGCCGGTGCGCACCAACGGGCGGACCCAGCCTGACCGCGCCGAGGACCGCAACGACAAGACGACGGAGCGGGCCGGCGCCGAGGGCATGGCCCCCGACCCGATCGAGGACTACGCGGGCATGTCGGTGGACGTGATGGACACCGACGTTCGTGACGCCGAGCCGGTCATCGAAGACTCCGCCTATGTGCGCTCCTACCTGCGGTCATCGAGCGGCAAGGGCGACGACGACTCGCACGGCGATGCGTCCTACCGCGACATCGCCGACGTCGCCGAGGAGGAGGACTACCCCGACGACCTCGACCGCGAGGCGCACACCTGGTCTCGCGCTGAGAGCATGCGCTTCGGCGGAATGGTTGTGCTGCAATCGATTCTGGCCGTCGCGTTCGGTGCTGGATTGTTCATCGCGTTCGATCAGCTGTGGCGTTGGAACAACATCGTCGCGTTGGTGCTGTCGGTTCTCGTCATCCTCGGCCTGGTGGTGGGCGTGCGGGTGGTGCGCAAAACCGAGGACATCGGCAGCACGCTGATCGCGGTGGCGGTGGGGGCCCTGGTCACGCTGGGCCCGCTGGCGTTGTTGCAATCCGGCTAGCGCTCAGCAGAATTCGCGTGCGCCCAGCTATCAAGGTCGGTCTGTCTACGGCCTCGGTCTATCCCGAGAAGACCGAGGCCGCTTTCGAATATGCGGCCAATCTCGGTTACGACGGCGTCGAGTTGATGGTGTGGGGCGAGTCGGTCAGCCAGGACGTCGGCGCGGTGGCCAAGCTGTCGCGGAAGTACAAGATGCCGGTGCTGTCGGTGCACGCGCCGTGCCTGCTGATCTCGCAGCGGGTCTGGGGCGCCAACCCGATAGCCAAGTTGGATCGCAGCGTGCGGGCCGCCGAAAAGCTGGGCGCCCAGACCGTCGTCGTGCATCCACCGTTTCGCTGGCAACGGCGCTACGTCGAAGGCTTTTCCGAACAGGTCGCGGAGCTGGAGGAGTCCAGCGACGTGCTGGTGGCCGTTGAGAACATGTTCCCGTTCCGCACCGACCGGTTCTTCGGCGCCGGTCAGACGATGGAGCGAATGCGCAAGCGCGGGGGAGGGCCAGGGCCTGGCATCTCGGCGTTCGCCCCGTCGTACGACCCGTTGGACGGCGAGCATGCGCACTACACACTTGACCTGTCGCACACCGCGACCGCAGGCACCGACGCGGTCGACATGGCGGAGCGGATGGGTTCGGGTCTGGTGCATCTGCACCTGTGCGACGGCACCGGACTGCCTGCCGACGAACACCTGACACCGGGTCGTGGCACTCAGCCGGTGGTCGAGGTCTGCGGGATGCTGGCCACCGGCGACTTCGCCGGCCATGTCGTGTTGGAGGTGTCGACGTCGAGTGCGCGTTCCGCCCACGAGCGTGAGGCCATGCTGGCCGAGTCGCTGCAATTCGCCCGCACGCACCTGTTGCGTTGACAGCGCCGGCGACGATGCGGAGCGAAGCGATGAGGAGAAGCGGCGCAATGAGACTCAGAAGATATTCAAAAAGTTGACCGCGCTATTCACCTCCGCGATGGCCCTTCGCGAGGTTCATGAAGACGGTACGAACCGCATCTACGAGGGCGAGCTGAACAAGCACTGGACGATTGGCCCCAAGGTGCATGGCGGGGCAATGGTTGCGTTGTGCGCCAAGGCCGCTCGCGCAGCCCACGGCGGACCCGTTGAGCCGGTTGCGGTTTCGGCCAGCTTCCTGTGGGCACCCGACCCCGGCCCGATGCGGGTGGTCACCTCGATGCGCAAACGCGGGCGCCGGATCAGCGTCGTCGATGTCGAGCTGACGCAGGGCGATCGCACGGCCGTGCACGCGGTGATCACCCTCGGCGAACCGGAGCATCTGGTGCCGCCGCTGCTGTCGGCCAACCCCGCGGTGGGGCTGATGGATCCCGAACCCCCGGACGACGTGCTGCCCATCGCACCGGGCCATCGACTGGCCGGCTTGGTGCACCTGGCCGAAGGCTGCGAAGTGCGGACGCTGATCTCGACGCTGGGCGTCGCCACCGACGGCAAGCCGCCGGTGATCCAGAACTGGGTGCGTCCGCGCGACGTGGCACCCGATGTGCTGTTCGCGCTGATGGCCGCCGACATCTCGGCGCCGGTGAGCTTCGCGGTCGATCGCACTGGCTGGGCGCCGACCGTTCAGTTCACCGCCTACCTGCGCGGGCTGCCAGCCGACGGCTGGCTGCGGGTGGTGTGCACCTGCATGCAGATCGGTCAGGACTGGTTCGACGAAGACCACACCGTCGTCGACTGCGAAGACCGCATCGTGGTGCAGAGCCGACAATTGGCGATGGTCCCCGCGCCCTAGCTGTCGGCGTGCGATCTGCTGCGCACGGCCGCGCCGCGCTTGCAATCGCCCGGTGTTGTTGGCGTGCGATCTGCTGCGCACGGCCGCGCCGCGCTTGCAATCGCCCGCTGGCCGCAAAAAGTCGCTGTCGTCTGCAATGCTGGACGCCATGGCCAGAATCGCGATCGTCGGCGGCGGCAGCATGGGCGAGGCCCTGTTGTCCGGACTGCTGCGGGCCGGCCGACAGGTCAAGGACTTGGTGGTGGCCGAGCGGATGCCCGACCGCGCTCGCTACCTCGCTGACACCTACTCGGTGTTGGTCACCTCGCTGCCGGATGCGGTGGGCAACGCGACGTTCGTGATCATCGCGGTGAAGCCGTCCGATGTCGGATCGGTCGTCGGCGAGGTCGCGCAGATCGCCTGCGACGCTGCCCACGACAGCCCCGATCAGGTGTTCATCACCGTCGCGGCCGGCGTGACGACGGCGTACCTGGAATCCAAGCTGCCGGCAGGCACGCCGGTGGTCCGGGTGATGCCCAACGCGCCCGCGTTGGTCGGCGCCGGGATCAGCGCCATGGCCTCAGGCCGCTATGCGACGCCTGAGCAGCTCAAGGAGGTCGCCGCGGTGTTCGACTCGGTGGGCGCCGTGCTGACGGTCTCCGAGGAGCATCTGGACGCCGTAACGGCGGTATCGGGCTCCGGCCCGGCGTATTTCTTCCTGATGGTCGAGGCTCTTGTCGATGCCGGCGTCGGCGCTGGGCTAAGTCGGGCGGTGTCCACTGAGCTGGTTTCCCAGACGATGGCGGGGTCGGCGGCGTTGTTGCTGGACCGTATGGAGCAGGACCGTGGAACGGGCGGCGACAGGTCCAGGGATCTGGCTCTGGACACCACTGCGGCGCGGCTCAGAGCCATCGTTACGTCGCCCGGTGGAACAACTGCGGCTGCTGTGCGGGAATTGGAAAAGCGTGGTTTGCGGGCTGCCGTAGATGAAGCGGTTCGCGCCGCAAAAACCCGCTCTGAACAGCTAAGAATTACAACAGAGTGATTTATAGAATTTTATTTAATTACCCCCACCCGTCGCAGTAACCCCACTAGTCCCGCTATTCTCCTTCTTGGATAGCACCTGTTGGTGCCAGCGGAGGGGAAGCCGCTGGGATTGCAGGAGCCTGACTGATTGGGTTGCGATGACGTCTATGAACGGGCCCTCAGCTGGCGGTAAGTCGGGACGAGATTCAGGTTCCGGAGACGGCCAGCAGCCCAGGACGCAATTCTTGACTGTCGCTGAAGTGGCAGCACTGATGCGGGTCAGCAAGATGACGGTCTACCGGCTGGTTCACAACGGTGAACTGCCGGCGGTCCGCGTCGGGCGGTCCTTCCGCGTGCACGCCAAGGCCGTGCACGACATGCTGGAGACCTCCTACTTCGACGCCGGCTAGCGCGAAAGCGCTCCCGCGTGGCAAGGCAGGACGTTTTGGCGTCCTGACGCATCCGGAACCCTCGGATGCGCTTCGTCGCACCCACACAAGTCGATGACGGACGTGCCGGATTTTGGCGCCGGCACCGGTTTTGGTGTTCGATGCGCCGTGCCGGGTAGAGTATCCGGGTTATTGCATATTGCCCGGCCATGGCGGACTCGGGCCGCCACAGCCCGACGAGGAGTCGGGCAATCCAGCACAGATAGCGGAGTTATGGGTTCAGTAATCAAGAAGCGCCGCAAGCGGATGTCGAAGAAGAAGCACCGTAAGCTGCTTCGTCGCACGCGGGTGCAGCGCAGAAAACTCGGTAAGTAACCACCCGTCGCTGCCGTCGCTAGGCTAGCCAGGTGGAGTCGTCGGGCGGTCAATCGGGCACTGGAACCGATGCCGTTCACTATCCGAAAGTCGTACTGGTCACCGGTGCTTGCCGGTTTCTGGGCGGTTATCTGACGGCGCGACTCGCGCAGAACCCGATGATCAATCGGGTCATCGCGGTCGACGCCGTCGCTCCCAGCAAGGACATGCTGCGACGGATGGGCCGCGCCGAGTTCGTCCGCGCCGACATCCGCAACCCCTTTGTCGCCAAGGTGATTAGAAACGGCGATGTCGACACGGTGGTACATGCGGCCGCGGCGTCATTCGCGCCGCGCTCCGGCGGCGGGGCGGCGTTGAAGGAAATCAACGTGCTCGGCGCGATGCAATTGTTCGCCGCGTGCCAGAAGGCGCCGTCGGTGAAACGCGTCGTGCTGAAGTCGACGTCGGAGGTCTACGGGTCCAGCCCGCATGACCCGGTGATGTTCACCGAAGACAGCAGCAGTCGTCGCCCGTTCCGAGAAGGATTTCCCAAGGACAGCCTGGATATCGAGGGCTACACCCGCGGGCTGGGCCGGCGTCGGCCCGACATCGCTGTGACCATTCTGCGGCTGGCAAACATGATCGGCCCTGCGATGGAGACCACGCTGTCGCGATACCTGGCCGGGCCGCTGGTGCCGACGGTGCTCGGTCGTGACGCTCGTCTGCAGCTGCTGCACGAACAGGATGCGCTCGGTGCGTTGGAACGCGCGGTCATGGCAGGCAGGGCAGGCACTTTCAACATCGGCGGCAGCGGAGTCATCATGCTGTCGCAGGCGATCCGTCGGTCCGGCCGAGTCGCGTTGCCGGTACCGGGAATGGGCCTTTACGCACTGGATGCGGTTCGTAAAGCCAACCGCTATCTCGACATCAACCGCGAGCAACTCGACTACTTGAGCTACGGCCGGGTGATGGATACGACGCGGATGCAACAGGAGCTCGAATACCATCCCAAGTGGACCACTGCGGAGGCTTTCGACGATTATGTGCGTGGCAGGGGCTTGACTCCCATTATCGACCCCAAGTGGGTACGCTCCATTGAAGGTCGAGCCGTAGCAGCAGCGCAGCGCTTTGGCGGCCGAATCTAAAACCAACTGACGGTGGGGCGAGGTTAACTGCGTGGCGGGCGACTCGAAGGCGAAAGTCATTCCGCTGCACGGTAATTCAGGTCGTGCAGCGGCGGCGCGGCGTGCCGGTCGCGCGCAGGCGTCTCGCCAACACCCCTCGGCGCTCTCCGAGCCTGAGGCTCGCGCGTCGGCTGACGAGATCGCCGCCGTCGTCCGCGAAATCGATCAGCACCGTCGCGCTGCGGGTAATCGAGCCGAAGTCGAGCAGACCCCGAACGAGCTGGCGCAAAAAGTCAGCGCCGTCGCCGACTTCCTGCGACAGCGCTTCACCGGCGACTACCGCGTCGACGAATTCGGGTTCGATCCGCACTTCAACGAAGCGGTCGTGCGCCCACTGCTGCGGTTCTTCTTCAAGTCTTGGTTCCGGGTCGAAGTCAGTGGCATCGAGAATCTGCCCGACACCGGCGCGGGCCTCGTGGTGGCCAACCACGCCGGCGTGCTGCCGTTCGACGGGCTGATGGCCTCGGTAGCGGTGCACGATGAGCACCCCGCGCATCGGGACCTGCGCCTGCTGGCCGCCGACATGGTGTTCGACCTGCCGATGGTCAGCGCCGCGGCACGCAAGGCCGGGCACACCATGGCGTGCACCGCCGACGCGCATCGACTGCTAGGCGCCGGCGAACTGACCGCGGTGTTCCCCGAGGGCTACAAGGGCCTGGGCAAGCGGTTCAAAGACCGCTACAAGCTGCAGCGGTTCGGCCGTGGCGGTTTCGTCGCGGCAGCGCTGCACACCAAGGCGCCGATCATCCCGTGCTCGATCGTCGGTTCCGAAGAGATTTACCCGATGCTGACCGACGTCAGGCTGCTGGCGCGGCTGTTCGGACTGCCGTACTTCCCGATCACGCCGCTGTTCCCGCTGGCCGGTCCGGCCGGGCTGGTACCGCTGCCGTCGAAGTGGCACATCGCCTTCGGTGAGCCGATCTCGACAGAGCAGTACGAGAGTGCTGACGCCGAGGACCCGATGGTCACCTTCGAGCTGACCGACCAGGTGCGCGAGACCATCCAACAGACGCTGTATCAGCTGCTGGCCGGACGCCGCAATATGTTCTTCGGCTGAAAGCCTGCGCTAGGCCGGCTTGACCAGGGTGAACTGGGCCACGTCGCAGCTGCCCTCGCGGAACAGGTTGGCGCAGCCCTGCAGGTATTTCATGTAGCGCTCGTAGACCTCTTCGGACTGGATCGCGATGGCCTCGTCCTTGCGAGACTCCAACGCCTCCGCCCAGAAATCCAATGTCTTCGCGTAGTGGAGCCGCAGCGGTTGGACGCGCGTGACCTCGAAGCCGCCCCTGGTTGCGTGATCCTCGACGATGGCCACCGTCGGCAGCCGGCCGCCCGGGAAGATCTCGTTCATCATGAACAGCGCGAACCGCGCCCTCGTCATGGTGATCTTGATGCCACGGTCTTCCAATTCCTGGTCGGTCGGGACCACGATGGTGTGCAACATCATCGTGCCGCCGGCCGGCAGCGCATCCCACGCCATCTTGAAGAAGTCGTCGTAACGCTCAAAGCCGAAGTGCTCGAAGGCGCCGATCGAGACGATGCGATCGACCGGCTCGTGGAACTGCTCCCAGCCGTTCAGCAGCACCTGCCGGGAGCGCGAGGTGTCCAGCTCGTCGAACGACTTCTGCACGTGGGCGGCCTGGTTCTTGCTCAGCGTCAGGCCGATCACGTTGACGTCGTACTTCTCGACCGCGCGGCGCAGCGTGGCCCCCCAGCCACAGCCCACGTCGAGCAGGGTCATGCCGGGCTCGAGGCCCAGCTTGCCCAGCGACAGGTCGACCTTTGCCCGCTGAGCTTCCTCGAGCGTCATGTCGTCGCGCTCGAAGTAGGCACAGCTGTAGGTCTGGCTGGGGTCCAAGAAGAGTTGGTAGAACTCGTCGGAAAGGTCGTAATGCGATTGGACGTCGTCAAAGTTCGGCGTCAGATCGGTGCTGCTCATCGGTGTTCGGTCCCCTTGATTTGTTCGGCCTGACACTAAGCCCCACCCCGGATAGAAGCAATTGCGGCGATCGTCGCTTCGGCGTTGGCATCCGGGCTTGACGACTCCCCGAGCATAGTGACGATGCTGGTGATGACCGGGTTGCCGTCGCCGTCTGTGACTTCGCTGCGGATCTCCGCGATCACGGTGCTGTGCGATTCGATGACCGAGTCCAGATAGGTGTCGAAGTAGAGCCGGTCACCGACCACCATGGGTCGGTGGTAAATGAACCTCTGGTCCCGATGCAGCACCCGTGCGAGGTTGATGGGGATGTCGAACTTGGTGAAGACGTCGAGTTGGACTTGTCGGCCGGCAACCGCGAGGAACGTCAGCGGCGCCACCACGTTGTCGTAGCCATCCTCGGCGGCGCTCTCTGCAGAGAAGTGCACCGGGTTGTTGTCCTTGATGGAGATCGCGAATTCGCGGACCTTCTCGCGGCCGACCTCGAAGTAGTCCGGGGACCGGTAGTGCGTTCCGATGAGGCCCTGGGTGCCCGCGGGCAATGACATGCGCTGATCTCCACTCTTATGGGTGCTCAGCGGCGCAGCTTATCAGCGAGATTGCCGCCGAGACGCCACCGCAGCCAGTGCGCCGCCCGCCGCACCCAATGCCAGGGCCGACGGTACGCCGATGCGCGCGGCCTTGCGGGCGGTCCGAAAATCGCGGATTTCCCAGCCGCGTTTGCGTGCATAGTCGCGTAAAGCGGCGTCGGGATTGATCGCGACAGCGGTGCCGACCAGTGAGAGCAACGGCACATCGTTATAGCTGTCGGAGTAGGCGGTGCAGCGTTTGAGGTTGAGACCCTCGCGGATGGCCAGTGAGCGGACCGCGTGGGCCTTGCCGGGGCCGTGCAGGATGTCGCCGACCAGCCGGCCGGTGAAGACGCCGTCGACCGATTCAGCGACGGTGCCCAGTGCGCCGGTCAGGCCGAGGCGGCGGGCGATGGTGATCGCCAACTCGTAGGGAGTCGCGGTGACCAGCCAGACCTGCTGGCCGGCGTCAAGGTGCATCTGGGCCAGATCGCGGGTGCCCTCCCAGATCTTGTCGGCGATGATCTCGTCGAAGACCTCTTCTCCCAATCTCATCAGCTCTTCGGTGGGTCGGCCCTCGATGAACGCCAGCGCTTTGCGCCTGCCCGCGGCGACGTCGTTGCTGTTCTCCTTGCCGAGGACCTGAAACTTGGCCTGCGCGTAGACGAAGCCGAGGACGTCGCGATAGGTGAAGTACTTTCGAGCGGCCAGGCCGCGGCCGAAGTGCACCAGCGACGACCCCTGCACCAAGGTGTTGTCGACGTCGAAGAATGCCGCTGCGGTCAGGTCGACGGGCGGCTGTTCCGGACCTGGCTCGCTGTGTGCGTCGGCCAGCGCGCGTTCGGCGCTGGCATTGGCGGCCAACGTCTCGAACTGCAGCTCAGCCGCTTTGGGCTCTGCACCGGGGCCGGGTTCGACGGCATCCGGGCCGTCGGGTGAAGTCACGCGTCAACACTATCGGGCCGCGGCCCGATCGGGAGGTCGGTGGAGGCGGTGGTGCTAGCGGAGATTCCAGCCGACGCACCTGCCAATTTGATGGAGCGCCTCGTCAGATAACTCGGGGTGTATGGCGTGAAACCTCTGCAGGATGTCGTTGACACCTTCTGCAAGTGTCATGTCCCCCCACTCGATCGGCATCGCAACAGCTTCGCGCACTAGTTCAGAGATCTTCGTGATCAGCGCTTCGCCTTCGGTAGCACCGAAGATCTTTGTCACCTGGTCTGCATCAATACTTGGAACCGGCGAATCTTTGATAGCTGCGACGAGAGCGGTGTTGATGTCTGTGCTGTTCATTCGTCTTTCCATTCAGCGTTCGAAGACGGTCTTTTGTAGCCCGGTGTCAGGATCGATGACTACGATTTTGGTGACGTTGCGATTGTCCATCAAGCGTGGTAGTTCGACTGTCTCCCAAACGTTTCCTGGCCGCAGGTTCGAACCTATGACAGCGTGCACTTCGCCTCGGACATTCTCTGCGTACATGCCGGAAACTTTTGACCACCATTCTTGTGAAGCGGTGTCGGTGAGGTCGAACGCGGGCGGCTTCACAGCGTTGCGGTCCAGTAGACCTTCGAGGGTGGTCCCACTATGTTCGGCTGCAAAAAGATTGGCGCTCCCGTCGCCGCCTGCTGAACTTGGCCCTATCCCGATTCCTTCGGACGTTTTTCCAGACCAGAAGAATGCGCCATTAGGTGGTGGCGTGACAAGGTCTGGTTCCGGCAGACGGTAGGGGCCGACGAAATTGGTCTCGTGGTGCCCGCCGATGTCTTCGCTGGAGTGCGGCGTGTGCTCGCCTGGTACGCGGGTTTCACGGGGACCGCCTTCGTGCGCCGGAACGCGTCCGGCGCCTATGCCTGACGGCTGGGGTGGGGGAACACTGGTCGTCACGCCGTTCGCCGGGAGTTCGCTGACAGGGGGGCGCGGTGCGGACGCTGGAGCGCCGGAATGCCCCGACTCGTGCCCTGGCTTAGGTTGCTCGACTGGCTTGGGAGCTGTGCCTGCCGACGGCTTCTGGCCATCCGGGGTTTTCGACTCGGTGAGTCCATAAGACGGCAACGGCTGCTTGGGGTTCGGTGCAGACGCTGGCTGTCCGCCGCTTGGCGGATAGTTCCGTGGCATCGGATTGTCGTGGGGCGGTAGCGGTTCGCTTGGCGGCGTGGGTGGATGAAAGCCATCTGACTTCTCGGCAGCATCAGCGGCGAGGCGGCCCAGTTTGGGCAGTTTCGATAGAGCGCCGCCCGGCAGCAACAGCGTCGCGAGATCGAAAGCGGATTCTCCTGCCGCCTGAAAGGGATTGGTACTCCACTCATCCCAGTGGAGTGTGTCCTTGCCGAGTTCCTTCCACGAGTCTTTGAGTTTCTGTTCGCCGTCTATTCCAGTCAACGCCTCGAGTTTGTCGACGGAACCAGAGACGGAGTGCCAGAACCCGTCCGGGTCGATAACGGCTCGCGCCGGGCTGAATGTCCAGAAGCTTTTGACGAAGCCCTCGGCCTCCTTGAATACGCCTTCGCAAATCTGGCTGACGTGATCCAAGGCTCGTCCGATATCCGTGTCGTGCAAGAAGTGGTCCCACTCCGTTTCGGCGTAGCGGGCCATTGTGGAAAGGATTGTCGCCGCTTCCGACAGCGCCTTGGCGATCTCTTGACGCAGCGCATCGACTTCCGCGGTGAATTGGTTGACGATGATGCGAATGTCGTTGGCGATCTTCTTGATTTCGTCTTCGTCCTCATCGGTGAGGAACTCCCAGACTTCCTTGATCCCAGTCAGCGGATTACAGATGCGCGACAAGAGATCGATGATCGCTGCGTGGACGGTGTCGATCTTGGTCGCCAACGATGTGAGCTGAGTAGCGATCGTGCCGCACTGCTGCAGGATTCCGGCGGCGCTTCGGTTGGTCGCGGCGAATGCTGTGGCCATCGCCGGGCCTTCGGGGATCTGCTGTGCGCCGATGCTGCCCATAGGACCGACCGCGCCGAGTATCTCGCTGACTTCGAATTGCGTTCCGGCGCTGGTCCATGCGGCCGCGGCGGTTCGCAGCTTGGTCGAATCGCCGTTCGGCCAGATCATCCCAATGTATTTCGAGACCCAGCCCCAGCCTGCCGGTGCCGCAACACCGTTGCCGACGGCCGAAGGTGCAGAGGCCGCCGAAATGGTGCCGGTTTGGTGCGGGGCGGGGAGGGGCTGGCTGTGTCCCGACACATTGGACATCGCATCGGCCGTTGAGTAATTGTGCGCCGACACTCGGACTCCGTCGCCCAAGCGGCACAGTCCATTACGAGTGGTGGCCATCGCCTCCAGCAGCTTGGAGGCCGACGTGTTGTAAGTGCTGCCGAATGCTGCACCGGCCGGGTCGTTGCCGGCCATCCCGTTGCATCCGGCGAGGGTTGTGGTCAATGTTGATATGACCGGGCCTAATCCGTCGCCGGCCGAAATGACGGCGGCACCGGCGCCATCGAGCACCTCGGGGTCTACCGCGAGCGGCGCCATGGACTCAAGACCACATGGTCGTATTCGTTGCCATCACGTCGGTGTAGTTGTGATGTGCTGCGGTGCCGGCGGCCTTCATCGCCTTCAAGGCTTCTCGCATCGTCGCCTCGCCGCGCGACCAATGACGATGCGCTTCGGCATGAGCAGCAGCCGCTTCACCTGACCAGGTCCGGTGCAGATGCGTTACTAACGAATCGATTTCAGCGACGACGCTCTCGGTGTGCCGTACGAATTCGCTCATCCGTTGCGTCGCGTCAGCCAGCGCCGACGGGTCGATGCTGAACGCGTCAGCCACGGTAGACGCCGTCCATTGTCTGCGTCGCCGTGTCGTCGCGGTTCTGGAAGTCGACTCCGGCGACTCCGACTGCCTTCGCCAAGATCGACAGGCCTAACTGAACCTCCCCTGTGCCGCGATGCCAGAGATCCCACGCCTGGCCGTAGGCGTCGCCGGATCCACCCTGCCATCCAGCCAGCAGCTCTCGAACCTGGCCATCGAGCTCGAGGAGTCTGATGTGCAAGTCTTTCGCCGCACCCGAAAGTGCTTGTGATGCGCCGTGCATCACCTCGGGTTCAACCCTCAACAGCCTGCGCTCCGCCATAGCGATCAAGCTAACGGCGTCGCGCATTCGACACAATTCACCCTGGCGATGCTGGAAACGGCGACGCGCTGAAGCGGATTAACGCTGTGAGACAACGGGATTAGAGCCGACTTGGCTCTTGCCATCAGCGGTTGCGGTCGGCGTCGTCTTCGTTGTCTTCGGGCTTGGTGTCGGGGGCGAGGATGCGCCTGCTGGCTATGGGTTTGCCTGCAACGCGTTTCACCACCTCCGGTGCCGTCTGTGGCGTAGCGATCCGGCCCTGCACGGGAGCGCCGTTCTTCACCGACGGCGGCACGACGCGCTTGGTCTCGGCCTTGCTGTCGCTGCCGCCGGCTCCAGCACCGGCAGCGCCCGGCGGCATCATTGGCATGCCGCCGCCCATCGGGCCGCGAGCTCCGGCTGCGTCCGGAGAGGTGGGTACCGGGGCCTGCGGCGTCGGCGACGAGGCTGGATAAGTGCCGGCTGACGGAGTCGGCGGCGGTCCGAGGTTTCCGGCCGGGGTTGTCGCGCCTGCGAGTTCCGCGCCTGCCCCTCCGCCAGCGCCCAGCGCCGAACCGCCTGCGCCGAGCGCGTCGCCGAGGGCACTAGCGGGGAGCGAAGCGCCGAGGCCAGCGCCCTGCCCGGCTTTGCCCAGCTGGCTAGCCATCTGAGTGCCCATTTGCATGGCTTGCTGCATGACCTGGTTGAGCGGTTGAGACAACCCGCTGAAGACCTGCATGGCCTGTTGGGGCAGCTGCTGCGCGGTGCCCATCATCTGCTCAAGGAACTTGCTTGAATCTTCCTGACTGGCAGGAAATTTGGCCATAGCCTCGCCGGTCTTCTCGCCGCGCTGGGCGAAACCGGCTTGGCCTTGAGCCATATCGGTTGGGTCGCCGGAGTTTCCGGCCATCCCAAGGCCTGCGAGCAGCATGTCGATTTCCGAGATCGCCCCCGCCGGCATGTCGGCGGGGATAGGCGGCGGCGGCATATTGTGCTGCAGGGCCTGCGCGAGTTCCTCGACGTAGATGCGGAGTTCGTCACCGCCTGCCATCGCGATCTCCTGCCTTGTGGGAGTGCCTACTGGTCGCGGTTCCTACCGCACGACCCGACCGCCTTGCCGTGACAGACGGTGTATTCGCCAATGATATCGCTGATCAACGACGCCGCTATTCACTCCATATCGATGTTTTAGGGCTGTCCGGTCCTCCGCCGGAAAGCTGAATACTCGATATGCCGATCAGCGATACCATCGCTTCATGTCGGAGACGCCGCCTACAGGGCATCCATCGGCGCCAGGTCCCGCCGGATTTCCGCCCGGGCCGCCCCCGACGGGTCCGTGGGGGCTTCCCGGGCCGTTTCCTGTGAGCAAGCCTGCGCGGTGGCCGATGTTCGTGATGCTGCTGGTTACGCTCGTTGCCGTCGGCGCGGCAGTCGCTGCCTGGTTGCGTCCAATCCCGCACGAGACCACGTCGACGCCAGCTGCGCCTGCATACAGCGAAGACCAGATCGCGGCAGCGAAGTCGAAGGTGTGCGCTGCCTATGAGAAAGTGCATCACGCGAGTGTCACGAATTCAGGGCGAACGGGCGGAAACGACCCGACAGCGCAACTCGCGGTGGCTATCAATGATGCGACAGATATACGAAGCGGGTAGCGCATATCTGTTCACCACACTGGCTGAATGAACCAGCAACTTCGGCCGACCTAGCTGCGGCGGTGCGGAAACTCGCTGACGTGTTTCAAGTTCTGACGTTAGACAATCTCGCGTCCGATCCGGCCGTGCCGGAGCAAGACACGGCGAACGAGACCGCATTGACCATTCAGGGGCTGTGCAAATGATGCAGGTGGCTGGGGGGCCGCCCGGCGGATTCATCATTTCTAATCGTCGGGCATCAATGGCCAAGTGATATGACAATTTCCGGTTAAATGCATGGATTCAGAACCGTGGACAAATCGCAAACGCTCACCATAATATCGCCGACTTACTCAACTCCGCCAAGACTGGACCGCTGGCTGTGCAACAAGGGAAAACGGCCGATTCCCTCGTCCAGCTCTTCGATGACGGTGAACAGCTCGCACGGGACGTCGCCAACAAAAATGGCGTAAAGAAAGACTCGTACACGGCAGCGCTCAGCAGCGTTCACAATCTCCGAGAGCAAGCTGTCCGAGATAGCGGATCGCTACAACCAAGAAATTAAGAAAATCATTCAATCCAACGAGCCAGCCGCCTTGAAAGGTCCGCAAATCCTCGCGGCGATTGGCAAGGCCAACAAGAAGCGAATCTCGCCGCCGCGAATTGTGGCGGCGACATCGGGGACGCGGGCCAGCGCATTCTCGACCAAGAGGTTGGCGAACAGTCGTTTCGCCAGTTCGCCAAGGCCAATGGCATCGATATGAGCCAACTCTTCCGCGCGCGTGACACGAATGCGCTTGAGCCCACTGTGCAAGGATTTCTGAGCAGTCAGGACGCGTCCGCAGGTGGGACCGGCGGTTCGATACCGGCGGGGGTGAATCCGGCAGTTTCTGGTTCGGCCGGAGCTGGCGCGCTACCGGCCGGGGTTAATCCGCCGCTGCCTGGATTGTCAGGGGGCGGGTCCGGCGGAGCGCAGTTCTGCGACTGCAGCGGGGAACTCAGCAGTCGGCCGATCCGCAGGGGCGAACGGAAGTGCTGGGGAGCCCGCGGGCGGTGAATCCTGCAGTGTCTGGAATATCAGGCGGTGCCTCTGGTAGTGGGGACTCCTGCTGGGGCCAATCCAACGTCTTGCAGGATCGCTCGCCCGGCCGATGGCGTTACCAAACGACCACGCCCCCTCTATCGCCAGCCGGCTCGCCGCACCCTCGCGCGCCGCCAGGAGCGCCTGCACCGACTCCGACGCGCCGGTGGGGTACCGGCGCGCACATGTAACCAGCACGAATCCAGTCGCGCGCTCCCGCGCCGCGATCCAACACCGGTCGTGCAAAACACCGGGTTCAACCCAACTCCGCCGCCAGCATCGCCCCACGTCCGAGCCCGTCATGTCGCCAGGTTCCGGGCCGAACTCGTCGCCCGCACCGCCTGCCGCGCCGGCCTCATCCGCGTCAGCTCCCGCCGCCCCTCCGCCGATGTTCAGCCCGGCGTCCTCCGGCTTCGGTGGCGGCGCACCGCCAGGCCCATCCGGCATGCCGTTCAACGGAGGCGGATTCCAGGGCGGCCCGCCGCCCAGCTTTGGCGGGGGCGAGTTCATGCACCACGCCGACGCCGGTCTGGGGCCCGGGGGAGCCGGCGGGATCCCGCCAGCAGCGCCGATCGCGCCCCAAGCCGCTCCGACGCCGGTATCGCCGGCGACAGCGCCAACAGCCGGCTCAGGAGACTGGCATTCGTCGATCCCCGCGCAGCAACCGCCAGTTCCTCAAGCCTCGGCGCCGTCCTACAGCCAGGCCGCGCCGCCGATGATGAGCTCGCCATCGTCGACAAGTTCGGGCTTTACGCCATCCGCACCATCGGCGCCGTCTGGTGCGTTGCCTGGCTATGGCACCGACCTACGGCCCCCATCGGCCTCAATGTCGGCCGGTTCGCCCAGTTTGCCTCCGCCGTCGGCGACCTCATCGCTGACGCCAGGATCACCAACAACCACTCCCACGGCCGGCGGCTCAAGCACTGTGGCCAATGCTGCTGCGGCGCGTCCCGTGCCTGTGTCTGCTCTGCAGCAACCGGCACCGATGGGCATCGCTGGCAAAGCCGTTGCAGCTGCTGCGGGAGGGGCTGTCGCCGGCGTGGTCTCGGCCGACGCTACAGCGCGAATTCGGTTGCAGCGCATCGTTGACGTCGTGGCGCGCCAAGAGTCGCGACTTGCTTGGGCGGTCGGCGATCGTCCAGACGAGACAACCGTGCTCATCACCGACCTCGCCGGCGGCTGGATTCCGCCGGGTATCGACATCCCTGCCGCTGTCTCGCTGCTGGAGCCGGGCCGCCGACGAGGAGACCTCGTCGCGCTCCTTGGTGAGGTGAAATTGGCGGTCACACATACGCCTGATCGTTATGTTCCCGAAGCTGATGAGCCGGTGCCTACGTCTCCACGGCCTCGGCACGCGGCGGAAATCGAGGAATTGGGCTGGGAACTTGGCAGCGCCACCCTTTTCCGCGACGGGCTGCCAAGGTTGGCCCACACCTTGGCCAAAGCAGCTTCTTCGGGCACAGGCGTGGATCCGTCCGAAGTAGAGCTGCTGCAGAATCAGATGTACAGCGTCGGGGAGCGCGTTCTCGACGCCTATCCCGACGAGGTCAGCTCGAATGACGTTGGCAATTGGCAACTTCTGGCAGCAATCGAAGCATTGGTGCGCGGCGACAGAACGGGCGCCAACTATCACTTGGCGTGGTTCCAGGCCAGCATGGCGAGCATTAGCGGGCAGCAGCGTTAACGGAGCCATGACCCGTCCCCAAATCCAGCTGCTCACCCGCGCCGGCTGCACGATCTGTGACGGGGTTCACGCGCAGCTCAAGCAGCTGGCCGACGAACTCGACTTCGACCTAGAGACCACCGACGTCGACGCCGAAGCGGCCAAAGGTGACGCTGCCCTGCGAGCGGAATTCGGCGACCGGTTGCCCGTCGTTCTGCTTGACGGCCGCGAGCACAGCTACTGGGAGGTCGACGAGCCGCGCCTGCGCAAGGATCTGGCCGACCGGTGACTTCAGCGTAAATTTGGTGGCCCACCAGGTAACCGTCTACGGTGGACTGAGTCTATTCACCGGTGTTAGCAAGGGAGCAGGCCAGGTGATTCAGCCGTGAGCGTTCTGCTCTTCGGTGTTTCGCACCGCAGCGCGCCGGTCTCCGTCTTGGAGCAGCTCAGCACCGACGAATCCGAGCAGATCAAGATCGTCGACCGCGTCATGCAGTCACCGCTGGTGACCGAGGCGATGATGCTCTCCACCTGCAACCGCGTCGAGATTTACGCCGTCGTCGACGCCTTCCACGGTGGCCTGTCGGCCATCGGCCAGGTGCTTGCCGAGCAATCCGGGATGTCGCTGCCCGATCTGACCAAATACGCCTACGTCCGCTACAGCGAGGCCGCCGTCGAGCACCTCTTCAACGTGGCCGGCGGCCTGGATTCCGCCGTCGTCGGCGAGCAGCAGGTGCTCGGCCAGGTGCGGCGCGCGTACGCCGCCGCCGAAACCAACCAAACCGTCGGCCGGACGTTGCACGAGTTGGCCCAGCGCGCGCTGGCGGTCGGTAAGCGGGTGCATTCCGAAACCGGCATCGACGCCGCGGGCGCATCGGTGGTCTCCGTCGCGCTCGGCATGGCCGATGCCAAAGTCGGTGGGCTGCAAGGCAAGACCGCGGTCGTCGTCGGCGCAGGAGCGATGGGCGCATTGTCGGCCGTGCACCTGACCCGTGCCGGCATCGAGCACGTCTACGTGGTCAACCGCTCGCTGCCCCGCGCGCAACGGTTGGCTCGCAAGATCCGCGAATCCGGCACCGTCGCAGAGGCATTGAGTCTGGAAAAACTCGGCCTCGCGCTGGCCGACGCCGATGTCGTGGTCAGCTGTACCGGAGCGGTGAGCCCGGTGGTCTCGCTGGCCGACGTGCACCACGCTTTGACCGCGAGCCGTCGCGAGGACACCGACCCGCCGCTGGTGTTCTGCGATCTGGGTATGCCGCGCGACGTCGACCCGGCGGTGTCCGGGCTTCCCGGCGTCTGGGTGGTCGACATGGACCGCGTGCAACGCGAACCGTCAGCGCGAGCAGCGGCGGCCGACGCTGAGGCCGCCCGCCACATGGTCGCCGCCGAAGTCGCCACCTACCTGGCCGGACAGCGGATGGCCGAGGTCACCCCGACCGTCACCGCGCTGCGCCAACGGGCCGCCGACGTCGTCGAAGCCGAACTGCTGCGCCTGGACAGCCGGTTGCCCAGCCTGGAAGCCGCACACCGTGACGAAGTGGCCCGCACCGTGCGACGGGTCGTCGACAAGCTGCTGCACGCACCCACCGTCCGGATCAAGCAACTGGCCAGCGCCCCCGGCGGCGACAGCTACGCCGAGGCGCTGCGGGAGCTGTTCGAGCTCGACCAGACCGCCGTCGACGCCGTGGCCACCGCTGGCGAATTGCCCGCTCTACCAACCGATTCGGCCGAGTAGCGCTTGACCGACGTAATCCGGATAGGTACCCGTGGCAGCTTGCTGGCCACCACCCAAGCCGGTGGCATCCGCGACGCCCTGCAGGCCAGGGGCCACCAGGCTGAGCTGATCACCATCAGCACCGCGGGCGATCAATCACAGGAGCCGATCGCCGACATCGGGATCGGGGTCTTCACCGCCGCGTTGCGGGAAGCCATCGACGACGACCGCGTCGACATGGCGGTGCACTCCTACAAAGATTTGCCGACCGCTGACGATCCGCGTTTCCTGATCGCGGCCATCCCGCGACGTGAGGACGCCCGCGACGCACTGGTGGCCCGCGACGGGTTGGTGCTGGGAGAGCTGCCGGCGGGCTCAATCGTGGGCACGTCGTCCCCCCGGCGGGCCGCGCAGCTTAGAGCACTGGGTCTCGGTTTGGAAATTCGCCCCCTACGAGGCAACCTAGACACCAGGTTGAACAGGGTAAGCAGTGGTGATTTGGACGCAATTGTGGTTGCCCGGGCGGGTCTGACCCGGCTGGGACGTCTCGACGACGTCACCGAGACGCTGGAGCCGGTGCAGATGCTGCCGGCGCCGGCTCAAGGGGCGCTCGCCATCGAGTGTCGTGCCGGGGACACCCGGCTCGCGGCATTGCTGGCCGAGCTGGACGACGCCGACACTCGCGCGGCCGTCACCGCCGAGCGTGCCCTGCTCGCCGAACTGGAGGCGGGTTGCTCCGCGCCGGTGGGCGCGATCGCTGAGGTGGTCGAGTCCATCGACGAGGACGGCAACGTCTTCGAGGAGTTGTCGTTGCGCAGTTGCGTGGCGGCGCTGGACGGATCCGACGTGATCCGCGCGTCCGGAATCGGAAGTCCGGATCGGGCACGGGAGCTCGGGCTCTCGGTGGCCGCCGAACTTTTCGAATTGGGGGCACGGGAACTCATGTCGAGCGCGCGGCAATGAGGCCGTGGGCGAAAACGAGGTAGGAGCGACGATGACGACGCGAGGGCGCAAGCCGAGGCCTGGCCGCATCATGTTCGTGGGGGCGGGTCCTGGCGACCCAGCGCTACTGACGACGCGGGCCGCTGCGGTACTGGCGAATGCACCCCTGGTGTTCATAGACCCCGACGTGCCCGAACCGGTGCTGGCGTTGATCGGTAAAGATCTGCCACCCGTCTCCGGGCCCGCGCCGGCTGAGCCGGTCGTGCAGTCGGACGACGGAACTGCCGAGGGGACCACAACCGAGGACCAACCGGCCGTGGTGTCGGTGGGACCCGACATCCGCCCCGCGCTTGGCGATCCGGCCGAGGTGGCCAAAACTCTGGTCGCCGAAGCCCGTACCGGCGCTGACGTGGTCCGGCTGGTGGCCGGCGACCCGCTGTCGGTGGATTCGGTGATCACCGAGGTGAATTCGGTCGCCCGCAGCCACCTGCACTTCGAGATCGTGCCCGGGCTGTCAGCCAGCGACGCGGTGCCGACCTACGCCGGGCTGCCGCTCGGCTCGTCGCACACCGTCGCCGACGTGCGTGACCCAAATGTCGACTGGGGCGCTTTGGCCGCCGGGCCGGGTCCGCTGATCTTGCAGGCCACCTATTCGCATGTGGCCGACGCGGCGCGCACGCTGATCGAGTACGGCCTCTCCGACACGACCCCGTGTGTGGTGACGTCGTCCGGAACCACCTGTGCGCAGCGCTCATTGGAGTCGACGCTGGGCGGGCTGACCGACGCGAACCTGCTCGTCGGCACCGACGGTGCCGCCCCGTCGCCGGTGGTCGTCACCATCGGCAAGACGGTGGCCAACCGCGCGAAGCTGAACTGGTGGGAGAGCCGCGCCCTGTACGGCTGGACCGTGCTGGTGCCGCGGACCAAGGACCAGGCCGGCGAAATGAGCGAGCGGTTGACCGCGCACGGCGCGCTGCCGATCGAGGTGCCGACGATCGCCGTCGAGCCGCCACGCAGCCCCGCGCAGATGGAGCGCGCAGTCAAGGGTCTGGTCGACGGCCGCTACCAGTGGGTGGTGTTCACCTCCACCAACGCGGTGCGTGCGGTGTGGGAGAAGTTCGGCGAGTTCGGTCTCGACGCTCGCGCGTTCTCCGGCGTGAAGATCGCCTGCGTCGGCGAGTCGACCGCAGACCGGGTGCGCGCGTTCGGTATCAGCCCCGAGCTGGTGCCCTCCGGCGAGCAGTCCTCGCTGGGTCTGCTCGACGAATTCCCGCCCTACGACAGCATTTTCGACCCGGTCAACCGGGTGCTGCTGCCGCGTGCCGACATCGCCACCGAGACGCTGGCCGAGGGTCTGCGCGAACGTGGTTGGGAGATCGAGGATGTCACCGCGTACCGGACCGTGCGGGCTGCCCCGCCGCCGGCGGCCACCCGCGAGATGATCAAGACCGGTGGTTTCGACGCGGTCTGCTTCACCTCGAGCTCGACGGTGCGCAACCTGGTCGGCATCGCAGGCAAGCCGCACGCGCGGACCATCGTCGCCTGCATCGGTCCGAAAACTGCTGAGACCGCAGCCGAATTCGGTTTGCGTGTCGACGTGCAACCGGAAACCGCCGCGGTGGGTCCGCTGATCGAAGCGCTGGCCGAGCACGCCGCCCGGCTGCGCGCCGAGGGTGCGCTGCCACCGCCGCGTAAGAAGAGCCGCAGGCGGTAACCGTGTATCCCCGGCAGCGGCCGCGTCGACTCCGGTCGACTCCGGCGATGCGCCGGTTGGTTGCGCAAACGTCGCTGGAGCCAAGGCATCTGGTGCTGCCGATGTTCGTCGCCGACGGCATCGACGAGCCGCAGCCGATCGCCTCGATGCCGGGTGTGGTGCAACATACCCGCGATTCGTTGCGGTCCGCCGCGGCCGACGCGGTGAGCGCCGGTGTGGGTGGACTGATGCTCTTCGGTGTTCCCCGCGCGCAGGACAAGGACGCGGCAGGCTCGGCCGGCTCCGACCCCGACGGCATCCTCAACGTCGCGTTGCGTGACCTGACTAAGGATCTCGGCGACGTCACGGTGCTGATGGCCGACACCTGCCTGGACGAGTTCACCGACCACGGGCACTGCGGGGTACTCGACGAGCGCGGCAGGGTGGACAACGACGCCACCCTCAAACGCTATGTGGAACTGGCTGTCGCACAAGCGAATTCCGGTGCACACGTGGTGGGCCCGAGCGGCATGATGGACGGTCAGGTGGCCGCGATCCGCGACGGGCTGGACGCCGCAGGACATACCGAAGTGGTGATCCTCGCCTACGCGGCCAAGTTCGCGTCGGCGTTCTACGGACCGTTCCGGGATGCGGTGGGCTCCAGCCTGATCGGCGATCGGCGCACCTACCAGCAAGAGCCGGGCAACGCCCGCGAGGCGCTGCGCGAAGTGCAACTCGACCTCGACGAGGGCGCCGACATCGTGATGGTCAAACCCGCGATGAGCTACCTGGACCTCGTCAGGGCTGCCGCGGAGATGTCCACCGTGCCGGTGGCTGCTTACCAGGTGTCGGGGGAGTACGCGATGATCTGCGCCGCCGCCGCCAACGGGTGGATCGACGAGCGCGCCGCGGCGCTCGAATCGTTGACCAGCATCCGGCGCGCCGGCGCGGACATCGTGCTGACGTACTGGGCTGCCGGCGCGGCCAACTGGTTGTCGTGACGGGTCCCGTCGAACCGTGGCCGGGGGAGGGGCCCCCGAGTGGGTCTGAGCCGTCGACCCGCCCGGTCGATGTCGACACCGGATTCTGGCTCTGGCTGGTGGCATTGCCGCTGATGGTGGTCGGCTACGGCGCGGATGTGATCGGCACGTCGAACGGTCGCGGATCGACGCCGCTGTACATCGCGGCAGGGCTGTTCACTGCCGTGCTGTGCGCCATCGTCGTGACGTTCCTGATCCTGATGCGGGCCGGCTATCGCTGGGCCAGGACGGTGTTGACCGGCGGCGCCACGGCCACCATCGTCTACGTCGGCATCCGGCTGTTCACCGTGACCTGGCCGCCGATGTACGCCGTGCTCTGCGGCATCGCGGGGATCACCGGATCGGTGCTGATCGCCGGCGGGATGTTTCTGCTGCATCGCCTCGACTCGCACGAGTACTTCACCAGGTGAGGCAGCTGAAAGGTGAAGTGTGGGCCTCGCCCAGGCCATATAGCATTTCGGCCAATCGGTCGAATCACTACTGGGAGTGACTGTGGACAACCTCAAAATCAAACCCGAAGAGGTGTTCCACGCAGCGGCGCTCGGACGTAATCAGCACGAACAACTCGCCACCACCTACGCGTCGACGCAGTCGCAGGGCTGGGACGCGGAGTCCGGTTGGGTCGGCACCTCGAGTACCGCGCTGTCGGGGCTGCTGGACCGTTGGCAGTCGCATGCGCTCGACCACCACCAGATGATCAACCATCACCACGAACGAATGGACACCGCGGCGAGCACCTTCTCCGAGCTGGACAACAACGCCGCCGAACGGGTGCAGCGCATCCAATGACGTCGTTGTCGCTGGCGGACATCGAGACATGGGATGAGGCCGCGATCGAGCAGGTGTTCTCCGCCGCAACATTCCGCGCCGAAGGCGCGCAGACCACCGGCGACACCGTCGGCGACCTGATGACCTTCGTCACCTGGCACGGCGCGACGGCCGACGCGGCGCGTGACTCGGCCAACCGCATCAAGGTCACGCTGACCAATCACGCCGACGAGTGCAAGCGGGTCGCGGCCGCAGCGCACAAGGCGTCCGCGGACGTCGCCGACCTGAAATACCGGTTGTCGTCGATCAAGGCCGAGGCGAGCCAAGCGCAGCTGCGGATCAACGAGCAGACCGGCGCCGTCACCTCCAACGTCACCGTGCTCACGGTGGCAATGAAGAAGCAGCAGGACGCGGTCAAAGCCGACGTCGAGAATCGCATCCGGCAACTCGTCGCCGACGCCGACGGCGTCGACCGCGATCTGGCCGCCGCCATCCAAACGGCAGACGGAGCCTCGCCCGGGCCGACACCGAACGGCGGCCCGCCGCCGAATCTGCCTAAACCCCCACCGGCAGAGGCCAAACCGGCCGACCTGAGAAAGTGGTGGGACAGCCTCACCCCTCAGCAGCAGACCGACTACATCGACCACGACCCGGCGGCGATCGATCGCGACGGCATCCCGAGCGACATCCGGGACGCCGGCAACCGGATCCGGTTGCCCCACGAACTCGCAGTCACCGAGTCGACGCTCAAAGACGCCAAGGGCCGCGAGTCGAACTACTGGGAGCAGGTCAATCTGCACCCGGGGGACATCGACAAGCTCGGCGACCCACCGGGCGACCTCAGCCGCGCGCAAGGTCGGCTCGACGACCTGAACGGCATCAGGAGCGCCCTGTATCCGACGAATGCGGACGGATCGCCTCGGCCGATCAAGCCGGAAGACCGCCGCAGCCTGATCCTGCTCGACACCACGTCGAACCCCCGCCACGTCTTCGGCGCGATCGGGATTGGTGACGTCGACAACGCCACCCACCTCGGCGTCACGACCGGCGGTGTCGGCACCAACGCGTCGAGCCTGTCCGGTATGGCTGACGAGGCCACCAATCTCCGGCACACTACGCACGACATCCTGGCCTGGGCGCACGACCCCAACCCGGATTCGGTGGCCACCGTCGCGTGGGTGGGCTACGAGCCACCATCGGGCATGGACGACGTCAGGGTGACCAACGACAGCCTCGCCCGCGCTGCGGCACCGCATCTGACCAGTTTTTTCAACGGACTAGGCGCCACCACCGAGAACCCGAACCAGCAGATCACCGCATTCGGTCACTCGTACGGATCGCTGGTGACGAGCTTGGCGTTGCAAGGCGGCACCCCGGTGAAGGACGTGGTGTTCTACGGCTCACCAGGACTGGAACTCGGCCACGCCAGCGACCTGCATCTGGCTCAGGGCGGGCACGCGTACTACGAGCAGACGCCCGACGACCCGATTCGCGGCGTCCAACATCCGCTCAGCCTGATTCCGTACGTCGGCCCGACGCTGGACTGGCTGGCGACCGGCGGCTTCCCGACTCTGATGCCGTTCGATGCGACGCCCGATGAGATGCCCGACATCACTCAGCTGTCCACGTCGCCGGGCGCCGACCCGATGAACGTCGACCGACTCGGCTCCAGCGGGCATTCGGAATATCCACGCGACGACGGCACGGCTAGGCAACAGTTGCGGATGTCGGGCTACAACCTGGCCGCCGTGCTGTCCGGCGTGCCCGGCATGACGAAAGAAGGACGCTGACATGAGTCGGTTGTGGATCGTGCTGGTAGCGCTGCTGGCGGCCGCGTGTCACCACCAGACCGCCGACCCCTATCCGTGGCCGCGGCCGGGTGAGCCGTCGGCGGCGCCGCTGGAAAACGAACTGAAACAACGGGATTCGCTGCAGGATGCCGCCAACGACTTGATCGCGGTCGCCGCCGCCATCCGCGATGCCATCAGCCGGGTCTATCCCGCGGCGACGTGGACGACGACATCCGACGGCGGACAAGCGGGCTGCGAGCCGCCCTTCGTCTTTCTCTCCGGCACGATCTACGAACTTCCCAAGTGGCAGGCGTCCGCGCCGACATCAGCCGGTGACGCCGAGGCCGTCGTCAATGCCGCAGCAGAGGTGCTCAAAGCCCACGGCGCGGACAAACTCGTCCTCAAGCCGGGGCAGTCGGTGCGCGGCGCGTTGCCCCACGAACATGGAACGGTCGACGTCACCATTCTGGCGCCGTACCGCTCGAACCCGCCGGACATGGTGGTGTCGGGTGCGACGGGGTGTCATCACGTGGCGCCCGGCCCGGGACCCTGGAACACCCCGCCGAAGCCCTGAGCGTCCACAAGGGATGATGGAGGGCGTGACCGCAGGCACCGATCCCGACGACACCTTGCTCTTTCGCGAGGTCGGCGCGAGCTGGTTATGGTTGCTGGCCGGTCCGATATCGGCCGCGATCATGCTGTGGATCGAAAAATCCAACGGCAACGGCTGGCAGATCACGGTTCCGGGGTTTTTCCTCGTCATCATGACCGGTTTCATTGCGCTGCAAGTCAAAGCGGCGCGCATCCACACCTCGGTCGAGCTGAGCCAGAAGACATTGCGTCAGGGCACCGAAGTCGTCCGGGTCGCCGAAATCGTCAAGGTATATCCGCCGGCTGACCATCCGCTGGGGTCGAAAAAGGATGTGGAGCGCTGGCAGTCGGCCCGTGCGATCGGCGAGTTGACCGGTGTGCCCAAGGGCCGCATCGGCATCGGTCTGCGGCTCACCGGCGGCCGCACCGCCCAGGCATGGGCACGTAAACACCGTCATCTGCGCAACGCGCTCACCCCGCTGGTCGAAGAGCGCGTCAGCCCCGCCGAGCTCTCCCAAGACGACGACGGCGACGACGGATTGCAGTGGTGATGGGCCGTTTACGCGCGGTCGTCGAACTGCTGCTGGCCTGCGCCGCTGTCGCGGGCTGCGCGATCAGCTGGTCGGCAGTGCGTTCCACGATCTCCGTCGCACCCGTCGCCAAAGGCCAGCCGGTGACCACGTCTGTGGTCTATGACCCCGCACTGCTGTTGCTGACGCTGCTCTTCGCGACAGCCGCGGGCACGCTGGCCGTGGTCGGCGTCGCCCGGCTGCGACGGGCCGACAAGCACTGACCGGCATGACCACCACCGATCTCGACCTGCGTGGCATGAGCTGTGCAGCTTGCGCGGCCCGCGTCGAGGGTGCGCTCAACGGGCTCGACGGCGTCCACGCAGCGGTGAACTTCGCCCTCGAGCGCGCCCATGTCGAACACGGGTCGGCGGTGTCGGCCAGTGATCTGATCCGCGCGGTGGAGTCGACGGGCTATCAGGCGTCGGTGGCCGCGGACCGGCCCGGACTGCCCGACGACCTGCCGCACCAACGGCTGCGGATGCGACTGGTCGGCTCGCTGTTGCTGGCGATCCCGGTGGTCGCCGTGTCGATGGTGATGGAATGGCAGTTCGCCGGCTGGCAGTGGCTGGCGTTCGCGCTGACCACGCCGATCGTGGCGTGGGGCGGCTACCCGTTCCACCTCGCCGCCGCGCGCGGCGCCCGGCACGGCACCTCGACGATGGACACCTTGGTGTCGTTGGGAACGCTGGCCGCATACCTGTGGTCGGCGACCGCGGTGCTGCGCGGTACGGGCCCGGTGTACTTCGAAGTTGCGGCCGCCGTGACGGTTTTCCAACTCGCCGGCCGTTACGCGGAGGCGCGGGCCAAACGCGCGTCCGGTGCGGCGTTGCGCTCGCTGTTGAGCTTGGGCGCCAAGGACGCGGCGGTGCTGCGCGACGGCGACGAGGTGCGTGTGCCGGTGTCCGAGCTTCAGGTCGGCGACGTGGTGGTGGTGCGACCGGGGGAGCGGATTGCTGCCGACGGCGTGATCGTCGACGGCGCAACGGCTTTGGACACCTCGGCGATGACCGGGGAACCGATACCCGTCGACGTCTCCGTCGGCGACACGGTCACCGGCGGATCGCTGAACACTTACGGCCGGCTGCTGGTGCGCGCCGTGAACGTCGGCACCGACACCCAGCTGGCCCGGATGGGCACGCTGGTCAGCGACGCGCAGAACCGCAAGGCGCCGATCCAGCGCACCGCCGACCGGGTCGCGGCCATCTTCGTCCCTGCCGTGCTGGTGATCGCCGCGCTGACGATGGCCGGCTGGCTGATGGCCGATCAACCCGCGTCCTCGGCGTTCACCGCGGCCGTTGCGGTGCTGATCGTCGCCTGTCCGTGTGCACTCGGGCTGGCCACTCCGACGGCGATCCTGGTCGGCACCGGGCGCGGCGCGCAGCTGGGCATCCTGATCAAGGACCCGCGGCTGCTCGAGACCATTGACGGCGTCGACACCGTCGTCTTCGACAAGACCGGAACCCTGACCACCGGCGCGATGGCGGTGCATGACGTCCAAGCCCAGCCCGGTGAGGACGCCGACGTGGTGCTCGCCCGCGCGGCGGCGGTCGAATCGGCGTCCGAGCATCCGGTGGCCGCCGCGATCGTGGCGGCCGCCCATGCCCGCGGACTGGCATACGGCGGCCCCGACCAGTTCGTCAACGACCCGGGGACCGGAGTCGTCGGTGTGGTCGACGGCCTCGAGGTCTCGGTATCGAGAGCCGGCTCGTTGGCCGGTGTCGACCTGCTGGCGCCGCCGACGCGTCAGACGGCGGTCCAGGTGACGTGGGGCGGGCAGCTGCGCGGCGTCATCACGCTGGCCGATCAGGTCAAGCCCGGCAGCGCCGCGGCGATCGCCGAGCTCAAGGCGATGGGCATCACCCCGATGCTGCTGACCGGTGACAGCCCCGCGGCGGCCGAGCAGGTGGCGGCCGCCGTCGGCATCGAACCGGCCGACGTGATCGCCGGTGTGCTCCCGGTCGAGAAGTCTGACGTTGTCACGCAATTGCAGACCCAGGGCCGGACGGTGGCCATGGTCGGTGACGGCGTCAACGACGCGGTGGCGCTGGCCCTCGCCGACATCGGCATGGCGATGGGCAGCGGTGCCGACGTCGCCATCGACGCGGGCGATCTGACCCTGATGCGCGCCGACGTACACACCGTGCCGACCGCGCTGCGGCTGTCGGCCCGCACCCTGCGCACCATCCGGATGAACCTGTTCTGGGCGTTCGCCTACAACGCAGCGGCCATCCCGCTGGCGGCCGTGGGCCTGCTCAACCCGATGATCTCGGGTGCGGCGATGGCATGTTCATCACTGCTGGTCGTGACAAACAGCTTGCGGCTCAGGCAGTTTCAGGACGCCAGCCAGGCGAGCTCACCGGGCAGCTGCTGACGCCAGTACGCCTCGTCGTGTCCACCGGGGGTGAATCCACCCGCGGGCGGCTTGTGCAACTGAGCGATGAACTGGTGAGCGGCCGGGCTGAACCGATCGTCGTTGCCGCAATCAACTCGCAGCGGGATTTGGGACAGCGCAGGCAATCCGAAGACCTGGTTCTTGGTCCAGTCGTCGTAGCTGTCGAACGCTCCGATCGTGCTGGCGGTGTACGACTGATAGAGCGCAGGGCTGACCGCGCAGATCCCGGCGGTGCGTGCCGGGCCCAGCCGCGAGCCCAGCAACATCGCGCCGTACGCGCCCATCGACCAGCCGATGAAGCCGATCCGGGACGTATCCAAACCCATGGCCGGCAGCATCGGGATCAGTTCGTTGAGCACCATCGACCCGGCGTCCTCGCCGCCGGCGCGTCGATGCCAGTAGCTGTCGCCGCCGTCGACCGCGACCACGGCGAACGGCGGCCGGCCCGCTTTGACCAGCTCGGCCAGCCCCTGTTCGACGCCGAGACTCATGACCTGCTTGGCACTTCCGCGCACTCCATGCAGCGCGATCACCGGCCGCAACGGCCCGGTCTGCCCAGGCGGGCGGGCGACGATCCAGTTGGTCAGCACACCGCCGCGGGCCGCCGAGATGAACGAGCCCGACTCTCGGGTCGGCAGTGGAGCGGCGACCGGTGGCGGCTGCGGCGCCGCAGGCTGGTCCGGCTCGAGTGGACTGGGCATGGCCGGGACCGCGATCGGATCCACCAGGGCGCTCAACGACCACACGCCGGTAGCGCCTGCAAACGTACTGAACCCAAGGCGCAGCGCAGCACGGCGGGACAGGTCGGGCATGAGCGACATATTGCCGATCCGAGCGGTGTCGCCGGCCAAAACACGCCGCGCGCAAAAGCAACATGGCGGTCACGATTTCCTGGACGATTGCTGACCACTTGGTACAAAGTGCAAAATATGTAACACTGTCCCACATGACACAGCTGAGCGAGCAGTCTGCCGCTGAGAACACTGGTGACGCCTTGCCGCTGGGGCCGCAATCGTTGGTGTGGCGGTATTTCGGCGATAACAGGATGTTCTTGATCGGCCCGCGGCCCGCCGTGTTGCAGAACATGCTCGCCGAGCTCGGTCAGGGCGTCCTGGATCACTCGGTGTTCTTCAGCGACACCGCGGCGCGGGTCAAGCGCTCATTGCCACCGATCTTCAAGACGGTCTACGGGTCTGAGGACGACAACATGGGCCTGCAGGTGCGTGACTTCCACCACCAGATCAAAGGTGATATGCCGAGCGGCGAGCGGTATCACGCGCTGGACCCCGAGACTTACTTCTGGGCGCACGCCACCTTCGTCGAGCAGGTGCTGTACTTCGCCGACACCTTCGTCAAGCGTCTGACCGACGAAGAGAAGCAGCAGATCTACCTCGAGTCGAAGACCTGGTATCGCCGCTACGGCGTCAGCGAGCGGCCGATGCCAGCCGACTACGCCGAGTTCGAGCGGTACTGGGATCACATGATGGAGCGCGTCATGGTCGCGCACCCGACCGCGAAATACGGTGTCGGATATGTGACCAAAGGCTTCCCCCGGCCGAAAGGCGTCTCGCCGCTGGTATGGCGGGTGATCGCGCCGGTGTTCAACCCGCTCGCGGCGTTCCTGACCACCGGTGGCATGCCGCCGCGGGCCCGCGTCCTGCTTGATCTGCCCTGGAACGATCGCCAGGAACGCCGCTACCAGCGATTCGCCGCGGTGTGGCGGTCACGACCGGTGAACTGGGTGTGGGACCATCTGCCAATGGGACTGCGCTACAACGGGTTTGCCCAGGCCGGCTATGGCAGGGGCTGATTCGGCCACCAACGCGATCCTCGACGCCGCCGTCGTCGAGTTCCAGCAGCATGGCTTCGGCCGGGTTGCCCTGGACGACGTAGCCCGCCGCGCCGGGGTCAGCCGCACCACCATCTACCGGCGCTTCACCGGCCGCGACGAGCTCGTGGCCGCCGTCATCGACCGGGAGAACGCGGTCCTGTTCGCCAACATCGCCGAGGAGCTGAAAACCCGCAGGCCGCAATCGAATTACTACGTCGAGGCGTTCACGCTGTCGATCGTGCGGTTCCGGCAACACCGGGTACTGTCCAGGATGCTCGCCGACGAACCCGGCTTGATGCTCGAGCTGGCGCATCAACACTGGGAGCCCGGAGTCGAGCGGATGGCGGCCGCGTTGCGGGTGATCTTCCCCGACGGTTTCGCCGAGCGGATCGGCGCCGATGCGGTCGATGAGCTGGCCGACACCATTCTGCGTTACGCGGCGATGGTGCTGCTACTGCCGGTCCGCGAACCGCTGCTCGACGCCGACGACATCCGCGTATTCGCGACCACACACTTCCTGCCCAGCCTGCCGCTGGCACTGCGCGCCGTGCCGGTCTGAATCGAGCGTCGCCCCGCGGCCAGGTGTTAGCGTCCGGTGATGCCGCCGACCAACGAGACCCGGACGGACGGCGCGTCACCGCTGCGCCGCGGACTCTCGCAACGGCAGCTCAACATGATCGCCCTCGGCGGCGTGATCGGCGCAGGCCTGTTCGTCGGATCCGGCGTCATCATCGAGGAGACCGGGCCCGGAGCGTTCATCACCTACGCACTCTGCGGAGTGCTCGTTGTCCTGGTGATGCGGATGCTCGGCGAAATGGCCAGCGCGCACCCGTCAACCGGATCGTTCGCCGACTACGCCCGCCAAGCCCTGGGCGGCTGGGCGGGCTTCTCGGTCGGTTGGCTGTATTGGTACTTCTGGGTCGTGGTGGTCGGCTTCGAGGCCATCGCCGGCGGCGCGGTGCTGTCCTATTGGATCAAGGCGCCGCTGTGGCTGCTGTCACTCGTCCTGATGGTCGCGATGACGGCGACCAACCTGTTCTCGGTGGCGGCGTTCGGAGAGTTCGAATTCTGGTTTGCCGGAATCAAAGTCGCCGCGATCGTGGTCTTCTTGGCGCTCGGCTCGCTGTTCGTGCTGGGCGCCTGGCCGCGGCACGGTATCGACTTCAGCAACCTCACCGCGCACGGCGGCTTCTTCCCTAACGGCGTCGGCGCGGTCTTCGGCGCCGTCTCGGTCGTCATCGGCGCGATGGTCGGCGCCGAGGTGGCCACCATCGCCGCCGCCGAGACCGCGGATCCCGAACGGGCCGTCGCGCGGGCGACCAAGTCGGTTGTCGTGCGCATCGTGATCTTCTATCTGGGCTCGGTGTTCCTGCTCGCCGTGATCGTGCCGTGGAACTCCCAACAGCCAGGCATCTCGCCCTACGTTGCGGCGTTGAGCGACATGGGAATTCCCTTCGGGGGGCACATCATGAACGCGGTGGTGCTGACTGCGGTGCTGTCATGTCTGAACTCGGGTCTCTACACCGCGTCCCGGATGTTGTTCGTGCTATCGGCCCGCCAAGAGGCTCCAATGATTCTGGTCAAGGTGGGTCGGCGCGGGGTGCCCTACGTGGCGATCCTCTGCTCGTCGTTCGTCGGCTTTCTCTGTGTGGTGATGGCGTGGATCGCACCCGGCGCAGTGTTCACATTTTTGTTGAAATCATCGGGTTCCCTTGTGCTTTCGGTCTACCTGCTGATCGCTCTGTCGCAGATCGTGCTGCGCCGCCGGACCCCGCCGGATCGGCTGCGGGTGAAGATGTGGCTCTATCCTGGATTGTCGGTGCTCACCGCGCTGGCGATCGTCGGCGTGCTGGTGCTGATGGCCCTCGACCCGAAGGCCCGCCTCGAGTTGTGGCTGGGCCTGCTGTCCTGGGTGGTGGTGCTGGCGCTGTACTTCGTGCCCCGGTGGCGACGTGGTCCGGCCACACCCGATTCGGCTGTCGCACCGACCGGTAAAGCGAACCGCGTCCTGGTGCTGGTCAACAAAAACGTCTCCACCAGTGAGCTTTTCGACGTGCTGCGGCGCGTCGACGCGCAGCAGCGCGCCGACTACTACATCTGCGTGCCGGTGAACCCGGTGAACACCGGGCAGGCCGAGCGCACCGGCCCGGTGTTCGTCCTCGACGCCACCGTCACGGCGGCGCAGGAACGGCTCGACGCCATCCTGACCGCGATGCGGGGCAGCGGGCTGTCCGCCGCGGGCGAGCTCGGCGACTACCGGCCGCTGCGGGCACTCGCCGCCGCGGTGCGGCGTTTCCGGCCCGACCAGTTGGTGATCGCCGAAGCCCGCTCGTCGTGGCTACGCCTCGGGATGGTCGACAAGGTGCGGGCCGCATATCCGATCCCGGTCCTGCACGTCGTTCCCGGCCAGCCGGTGCCCGTCAACCTGTGAGCGCCACACCGCAACTGCAACAAGGGTTGTCGCAGCGACAGCTGATGATGATCGCCATCGGCGGGATCATCGGCGCCGGGTTCTTCGTCGGGTCCGGCGTCGTCATCGGCAAAGCCGGACCGGCGGCCGTTCTGACGTACATCTTGTGCGGCCTGCTGATCATCCTGGTGATGCGGATGCTGGGAGAGATGGCGACGGCCAACCCGTCGACGGGTTCGTTCGCCGAGTACGCCCGGCAAGCCTTGGGCGGCTGGGCGGGCTTCTCGGTGGGCTGGCTGTATTGGTACTACTGGGTGATCGTCGTCGGTTTCGAGGCGGTCGCCGGCGCGAAGGTGATCACCTACTGGTTCCATGCGCCGCTGTGGTTGCTGTCGCTGGGCCTGATGATGTTGATGACGGCGACGAACCTGTTCTCAGTGTCGTCCTACGGCGAGTTCGAATTCTGGTTCGCCGGAATCAAAGTCGCGAGCATCCTGCTCTTCCTGCTGCTCGGCACGTTGTACGCGGTGGGGCTGTGGCCGCATCATCACGGCGACTTCTCCAACCTGCATGCGCACGGCGGGTTCTTCCCCAACGGTGTGCACGGAGCCTTCTCCGCCGTCGTGGTGGTGATCTTCTCGATGGTCGGCGCCGAGGTCGCCACCATTGCCGCGGCGGAAACCCCCGACCCGGAGCGCGCGGTCCAGCGGGCCACCAACGCCGTCGCCGCTCGCATCGCGATTTTCTTTGTCGGATCGATCTTTTTGCTGACCGTCATCCTGCCATGGAACGTCGTGCAGTCCGGCTCGTCGCCGTTCGTGGCCGCGTTGAAGCAAATCGGCATCCCCGGCGCCGACCATGTGATGAACGCGGTCGTCCTCACCGCGGTGCTGTCCTGTCTGAACTCCGGGCTATACAGCGCGTCGCGGGTGTTGTTCGTGCTCGCCCGGCAACACGAGGCGCCGGCACAGATGCTCAAAGTCAGTGGACGCGGCGTGCCTTACCTCGCGATCGTGTGCTCCTCGGTGGTGGGATTTCTCTGCGTCATCATGGCCGGCGTCGCGCCGAACACCGTGTTCTCGTTCCTGCTCAACTCGTCGGGCGCCATCGTGCTGTTCGTCTACCTGCTGATTGCGTTGTCGCAGATCGTGTTACGCCGCAGGACGCCGCCGGAGAAGCTACGGGTCATGATGTGGTTCTTCCCGACCCTGTCGATCCTGACGGTTGCCGGGATCGTCGCGGTGTTGGCGCAGATGGCCTTCGACAGCTCAGCTCACGTCCAGTTCTGGCTCAGCCTGCTGTCCTGGGCCGTGGTGGTCGCGGTGTACTTCGTCACCAAACGCGTTGCCGCGCAACCTGATTAGCTCTTGGTCAGCAGCACTGCCTGCTCGAACGGGATTCGGGGAAAGACTCGCCGTCCGGCGCCGGTGACGTGCGGCGCCGCCTGCTCCTTGGTGACGGTCTGCGGGTGGCTGACATGGAACGTTTTCCCGTGTCGGCGCATCTGTCCGCCGCCGGCGGCGTTGAGGTTCTTCAGCCAGTCGCGGTCGGGGCCGTAGCTCAGCAGGATCGCCACGCCCGGCTTCCCGTCGACGTCGGCGTTGAACACTGTCAACGGGGTGCGGTAGGCCTTGCCCGAGCGTCGTCCGACGTGCTCGAGGATGCCGAACGATGGGGCCCAACCGGCCCACATGCGCTGAATCGGATTGGTCACGTGCCGGTTGAACCGGGCAAGTCGCTGCGGTAGTTGCATACCGCCATCCAACCCCCATCGCGGGCCCGACCTCAACCCCTGGATCCGCCCGACCAGAAGTCCTCCCAACCGGGACGATGCCGGCTCCGAATACTTCGCAACAGCGCTCATTCAGGAGGAACCGATGACCCATCCCGCCGTTGACAATCTGCCTGAGGGCGCCACCTCCACGCTGCTGCGCATCTGTGAACAGATGTCCCAGTCGCGGCACGCAGGTCTGGCGCAGTGGGCCTCCTCGGCATCCGACGCCCTGCTCATTCGGCTTATGTCGGTGGCGAACGGCGAGCGCCTCGAGGTTGTCGATTTCGAACCGTGCGGGCCGCTGTCCCGGTTGAACGCCGCCGAACTCGACGGGCTGCACTCGGTCGTTCTCGCCGGTGCCATCGCCAGCGACGATGCATCCGTCGTCGAGTGGTGCACCCGCATGGACCGGCTCATCATTGCCGACTTCTATCGGCGGGCATACGAGCAGGTGGCCATCGATGCCAAGGCCGAAGCCATGCTGGCTGAGGAGCGGCGACTGGCTTGCGTGCATCGGGCAGCGGCGTGCTCTCGCAGCTTGTCGCGGTAGTCGCCCTGGTCGGCGGTCTAGCCGCCGAGCTTCCAGAGGCCGGTGTGGCTGCTGGGGCTGATGCAGCCATATTGACGAATTTGATGTTTGAGACGATCGGCCGCGGTCTAATTATGTGACGCGGGCCACAGCACCTTCGTCACGAGGCTCGCGTCAACTGGGGGAGGAATTTGATGACCGATCTTCATGTGGAGGCGGCACCCGAGCAGGCCACGGCGAGCCTGTTTCTGCGGGTATACGAGCAGTTGGCCATCGACGCCAAGGCTGCGGCCATTCTGGCCGAGGAGCGGCGACTGGCGTGCGCGAAGCGGGCAGCGGCGAAAACTCGCAGCGTGTAGCTGCGGGCGGGGTCTGGCCGCCGCTCGCGCCACCGGGCGCGCGTGACAACTACACCCTGTAGTGGGGCCGCGCGCCGATGCTGGGACACTGGGGGACGTGCATACTGCGGCCTCGGCGAAGCTGTTCGACGACGCCTGCGCCGTCATCCCCGGCGGGGTGAACTCGCCGGTGCGGGCCTTCAAGGCTGTAGGCGGCACCCCACGCTTCATCACCTCCGCCGAGGGCTACTGGCTCACCGACGCCGACGGCAACCGCTACGTCGACCTGGTCTGCTCGTGGGGCCCGATGATCCTGGGCCACGCGCATCCGTCGGTGGTCGACGCCGTCACCAAGACCGCCGCACGCGGGTTGTCATTCGGGGCACCGACACCGGCCGAAAGCGAACTGGCCGCCGAGATCATCGACCGCGTGCAACCGGTGGAGCGCATCCGGCTGGTCAACTCCGGCACCGAGGCCACCATGAGCGCGGTGCGACTGGCCCGCGGGTTCACCGGTCGCGCCAAGATCGTCAAGTTCTCCGGCTGCTACCACGGTCACGTCGACGCGCTGCTCGCCGACGCGGGCTCGGGCGTCGCGACGCTGGGCTTGCCGTCCTCACCCGGCGTCACCGGCGCCGTCGCCGCCGACACGATTGTGTTGCCGTACAACGACATCGACGCCGTCGCGCAGACCTTCGAGAAGTTCGGCGACCAGATCGCGGCGGTGATCACCGAGGCCAGCCCCGGCAACATGGGCGTCGTCCCGCCCAGGCCGGGCTACAACGCGGAACTGCGTGCGGCGACCGCCAAGCATGGCGCTCTGCTGATCGTTGACGAGGTGATGACGGGCTTCCGGGTCAGCCGAAGCGGTTGGTACGGCATCGATCCGGTGGATGCCGACCTGTTCACCTTCGGCAAGGTGATGAGCGGCGGCCTGCCTGCCGCGGCGTTCGGTGGCCGCGCCGAGGTGATGGAACGGCTGGCGCCGCTGGGTCCGGTGTATCAAGCGGGCACGTTGTCGGGTAACCCGGTGGCGGTCGCCGCCGGGCTGGCCACGCTGCGTGCCGCTGACGACGCCGTGTACGCGACGCTCGATGCCAATGCGAACCGGTTGGCCGAACTGCTGTCTGCCGCCTTATCGGATGCCGGAGTGAGGCACCAGATTCCGCAGGCCGGAAACATGCTGAGCGTGTTCTTCGGAGAGAACCTGATCACCGACTTCGCGTCGGCGAAGGCAAGCCAAACGTGGCGTTTCGCGCCGTTCTTCCATGCGCTGCTCGACGCCGGCGTCTACCCGCCCTGCAGCGCGTTCGAAGCGTGGTTCGTCTCGGCCGCGCTCGACGACGCCGCGTTCGCCCGCATCGCCGATGCGTTACCGGCGGCGGCAAGTGCCGCCGCCAATGCTGAGGAGAGCAAGCCCTGATGGCCGAACAGACCCGGGTCCACGTGGTACGCCACGGCGAGGTGTACAACCCCGATGGCGTGCTGTATGGCCGGCTACCTGGATTCCGCCTGTCCGACAAGGGAAATCGGCAGGCGCGGGCGGTGGCCGAGGCGCTCGGCGGCCGTGACATCGTCGCGGTGATCGCCTCGCCGCTGCAGCGCGCCCAGGAAACCGCGGCGCCGATCGCAGCTCGCCACAGCCTGCCGGTGGACTCCGATGACGACCTGATCGAGTCGGCCAACTTCTTCGAGGGCAAGCGGCTGGGCCCCGGCGACGGCGCCTGGAAGGACCCGCGGTTCTGGTGGCAACTACGCAACCCGTTCACCCCGTCGTGGGGTGAGCCGTACAAGCAGATCGCGGCCCGGATGACCACCGCCGTCTTCAAAGCCCGCGCACGGGCCGCCGGCCATGAAGCGGTCTGCGTCAGCCATCAGCTGCCGGTGTGGACGACGCGGCTGTCGCTGACCGGCAAGCGACTCTGGCATGACCCGCGGCGCCGGGAGTGCAATGTGGGCTCGGTGACGACGTTTGTGTTCGACGGCGACCGGGTGGTCGACGTCGAGTACCTCGAGCCGGCGCTCAGTTGAACGTGTGGCGGCTGGCGTTCGTCGGCGTAGCGGTGGCAGGCCTACTGGCCGGCTGCTCCCACGGTGACGACGCGGTCGCCCAGGGCGGCACTTTCGAATTCGTCTCTCCCGGCGGCAAAACCGACATCTTCTACAACCCGCCGGACCGACGCGGCAAGCCGGGACCGATTGCCGGCCCGGACCTGATGGACCCGGCCCGCACTGTCTCGGTCGACGACTTCGCCGGCAAGGTCGTCGTCGTCAACGTCTGGGGTCAGTGGTGCGGACCGTGTCGCGCCGAAGTGACCGCGCTGCAACAGGTGTACGACGCCACTCGCGCGAGCGGGGTCGCGATGCTGGGCATCGACGTGCGCGACACCAACCGTCAGGCGGCCCAGGATTTCGTCAAGGATCACCAGGTGACGTACCCGTCGATCTACGACCCGGCAATGCGCACCATGATCGCTTTCGGCGGCAAATTCCCGACCTCGGTCATCCCGTCAACGCTGGTGCTCGACCGCCAACATCGGGTCGCCGCGGTATTCCTGCGTGAACTGCTCGCCCAGGATCTGCAGCCGGTGGTGCAACGCCTCGCCGCGGAAGCTGCTGGGCCGCAATGAGTATGGGCTTCACCGAAACCGCCGCCGCCGGCCCGCTGGTGCTGGCGCTGGCGGTGTCCGTGCTGGCCGGGTTGGTCTCATTCGGATCGCCATGTGTCGTCCCACTGGTCCCGGGCTACCTGTCGTATCTGGCCGCCGTGGTCGGCGTCGACGAGGCAGAAGACGCGCGGGCTAGTGCGCGGTGGCGGGTCGCGGGCTCGGCGGCGTTGTTCGTCGCCGGGTTCACCGTGGTGTTCCTGCTCGGCACTGTCGCCGTATTGGGCATGACCACCACGCTGATCGCGAACCAGCTTGTGCTGCAACGGGTCGGCGGTGTGCTGACCATCCTGATGGGCCTGGTGTTCGTAGGCTACGTGCCTGCGCTGCAGCGTCAGTTCCGGTTCGCGCCGCGGCAGTTGTCGACGGTGGCCGGCGCGCCACTGCTCGGCGCGGTGTTCGCGCTCGGCTGGACACCGTGCCTGGGCCCGACGCTGGCCGGCGTGGTGACCGTGGCGTCGGCTACTGACGGCGCGAGCGTGGCCCGCGGCATCGTGCTGGTGATCGCCTACTGCCTGGGCCTGGGAATCCCGTTCGTACTGTTGGCTTTTGGATCGGCGACGGCCGTCGCCGGGCTGGCCTGGCTACGGCGGCACACCCGAGCACTGCAGATCTTCGGCGGCGTGCTGCTGATCGTCGTCGGCATCGCCCTGGTCAGCGGCGGCTGGAACGAGTTCGTGTCCTGGCTGCGCGACGGCCTGGTGTCCGATGTGAGGCTGCCGATATGAGCCGGCCACTCACTGCGCTTGTTTCGAAGGCCCGTAACACCTGGCGGGCGCTGACGTCGATGGGCACCGCGCTGGTGCTGCTGTTCCTGCTGGCGCTCGGCGCGATGCCCGGCGCGCTGTTGCCGCAGCGCAGCCTCAATGCCGTCAAGGTCGACGATTACCTGGTCGCCCACCCGACGATCGGGCCGTGGCTGGATAAACTGCAGGCGTTCAACGTGTTCGGCAGCTTCTGGTTCACCGCGATCTACACGCTGCTGTTCGTCTCGTTGCTCGGCTGCCTGACGCCGCGGATACTCGAGCATGCCCGCGCCATGCGGGCAACGCCGGTGACCGCCCCCCGCAACCTGTCCCGGCTGCCCAAGCACGCCGAGGCCACCATCGCCGGTGAGCCCGACGACCTTGCGACCACGCTGACGAGCCGGCTGCGCGGCTGGCGCACCGTCGTCCGGCATGGCGACACCATCGAGATCTCGGCCGAGAAAGGCTATCTGCGCGAATTCGGCAACCTGGTCTTCCATTTCGCGCTGCTCGGCCTGCTGGTGGCGGTCGCCGCAGGCAAGCTGTTCGGCTACGAGGGCAACGTCGTCGTCATCGCCGACGGCGGGCCCGGCTTCTGCTCGGCATCGCCCGCAGTATTCGACTCGTTCCGGGCGGGCAACACCGTCGACGGCACATCGCTGCACCCGATCTGTCTGCGCGTCAACGACTTCCAGGCTCGCTACCTTCCATCCGGGCAGGCCACGTCATTCGCCGCGGACATCGACTATCAGTCCGGCCGCGACCTCACCGGCGGAAGCTGGCGGCCCTATCGGCTGGAGGTCAACCACCCGCTGCGGGTCGGTGGCGACCGCGTCTACCTGCAGGGTCACGGCTACGCGCCGACGTTCACGGTGACCTTCCCGGACGGGCAGACCCGCACCTCGACGGTGCAGTGGCGACCGGACAATCCCCGCACGCTGCTGTCTTCGGGTGTCGCGCGCATCGACCCGCCCGCCGGTTCGTACCCGGACGCCGCGGATCGTCGTCAACACCAGATCGCCATCCAGGGTCTGCTCGCGCCGACCGAGCAACTCCAAGGCACCTTGCTGTCGTCGAGCTTCCCCGCGCTGAATGCCCCCGCTGTGGCGGTCGACATCTACTCCGGCGACACCGGCCTGGACACCGGCCGACCGCAATCGCTGTACACGCTGGACCCGCATCTCATCGACCGGCACCGGCTCACTCGGGTCAGACGGGTGAACCTGCGCATCGGCGATTACGTTCGGGTCGATCAGGGCCCGGCGGCGGGCACCGTCGTGCGTTTCGACGGGGCGGTGCCGTTCGTCAACCTGCAGGTCTCGCACGATCCCGGGCAGATCTGGGTGCTGGTCTCGGCGATCACCATGATGGCCGGGCTGGTGGTGTCGCTGGTGGTGCGCAGGCGCCGCATCTGGATTCGGCTGCAGACGGCGTCGGCCGGTACGGTGAACGTCCAGGTAGGCGGTTTGGCGCGGACCGACAACGCCGGTTGGGGCGATGAATTCGAGCGGCTTGTCGCCAAGTTGCAGGACGGGCTACCAGCGTCGCCGGCCGAGCCGGTCGCGACCGGAAGGAGCACCCCGTGAATACCACTCACGTCGACATCGGTCTGGCGCGCAACTCGGACTGGGCGTTCACGTCCTCGGTGGTGATCTTGGTCGTCGCCCTGTTGCTCTTGGCCGTCGAGCTCGCCTATACCCGCAGCAGGGGAGCCGATCGTGAACTCGTCAGCGCCGGATCGGTAGGAGCTGACAGCGCCACCCCGGGCGTCGTGACCGCCGCCCCGCGCAGGCCGTTCGACGAGCGCATCGGGCGGGCCGGGCTGGTTCTGGTCTACGCCGGCATCGGGCTGCTGTTGTTGTGCATCGTGCTGCGCGGTCTCGCGACCACGCGGGTGCCGTGGGGCAACATGTACGAGTTCATCAACCTGACCTGCTTCTGCGGCCTGACCGCGGGTGCGATCGTGCTGCGCCGCCCGCAATACCGCCCGCTGTGGGTGTTCCTGCTGCTGCCGGTGCTGATCCTGCTGACGGTGTCCGGACGCTGGCTGTACACCAACGCCGCGCCGGTGATGCCCGCGCTGCAGTCCTACTGGCTGCCCATCCACGTCTCTGTGGTCAGCCTGGGTTCCGGGGTGTTCCTGGTCGCCGGTGTGTCCAGCATTCTGTTTCTGCTGCGGACGTCGCGATTCGGTGAACCCGACGCCCCTGGTGGTTTCGCTCAGGTGGTCCGACGGCTGCCGGACGCGCAGACGCTGGACCGGATCGCCTACCGAACCACGATCTTCGGATTTCCGGTTTTCGGCTTCGGCGTGATCTTCGGCGCCATCTGGGCCGAGGAGGCTTGGGGCCGATACTGGGGCTGGGACCCGAAGGAGACTGTGGCGTTCATCGCCTGGGTGGTCTACGCCTCGTACCTGCACGCGCGGTCGACGGCGGGCTGGCGGGACAGAAAAGCGGCCTGGATCAACGTCGTGGGCTTCGTGGCCATGGTGTTCAACCTGTTCTTCGTCAACCTGGTGACGGTGGGCCTGCACTCCTACGCCGGGGTTGGCTGAATCACGATCAGCAGGCTCTCAGCGTTGCTGCGATATGTTCGGGTCAGCAGGGCTGTTCGCTAACAACGCGACCCAAGCGTCGCGACAAGGGGAAATTCACGTGTCTGACCATCCGACGCACGGCGCGAATACCGGAGCGGCGCGCGGTCGCGAGGAGCATCCGACGACCGAATTGCCGCCGCACCCGCCACCACCGCCACCGGAGCCGGAAACCCGAGCATTCGCCGGGTTCCGCACCGAGCGCCGCTTCAACGAGGGCGCGACGCAGCACGCTCCGCTGCCCCCTACCCGTGAAGAACCGCGAGCCTGGGCTCACACTCCGTATCAAGGCATGCCGCGAGTGGTCGAATCCGGTGACGCGCCCCGGCGGGTGTACGGCAACTACGGCGGACCTCCTGCCCCCGCGTCGGCGGACGCCGGCCAGTCGCATGCGCCCATGCCGCCCCCGCGGTATCCGGAGCTGTCCACCAGCACCCTGCTGCGCCATGTCAAGCCTGCGCCGACGGAGGGATGGCGCCGGTTGCTGTTCCGGCTGTCGGGCCAGCTGATCAACGTCGGCGAAAGCCCGCGGACGATGCGGTACAACGACCTCACCGTCCAGGTCAACAAACCGCTGCGTGGCTGCTACCGCATCGCGATGCTCTCGCTCAAGGGCGGCGTCGGAAAAACGACCATCACCGCCACGCTGGGCTCGACGTTCGCGTCGATCCGCGGCGACCGGGTGGTAGCCGTGGACGCCAATCCCGACCGCGGCACACTGAGCCAGAAGGTGCCGCTGGAGACGCCGGCCACCGTGCGGCACCTGTTGCGCGACGCCGAGGGCATCGACCGCTACAGCGATGTCCGCAGCTACACCTCGCAGGGGCCGAGTCGGCTGGAAGTGCTTGCGTCAGAAAGTGATCCGGCCATGTCGGAGGCGTTCAGCGCCGAGGACTACGGTCGGACGCTGGAAATCCTCGAGCGGTTTTACGGTCTGGTGCTCACCGACTGCGGCACCGGGCTGTTGCATTCGGCGATGACGTCGGTGCTGGAGAAGGCCGACGCGCTGGTTGTGGTCAGTTCGGGTTCGATCGACGGCGCCCGCAGCGCCTCAGCGACTTTGGACTGGCTCGATGCGCACGGCCACGAGGACCTGGTCAGCAATTCGATCGCGGTGATCAACGCGGTTCGGCCGCGATCCGGCAAGGTCGACATGCAGAAAGTGGTCGACCACTTCTCCCGGCGTTGCCGCGCAGTGCGTTTGGTGCCGTTCGACCCGCATCTCGAAGAAGGCGCCGAAATCGACCTGAACCGGTTGAAGCGGGAAACCCGGGAGGCACTCATCGAGCTGGCAGCCGTTGTCGCAGATGGCTTTCCGAGCGATCAGCGCCGATCCAACGAGCACTTCATCTAGCCGCACTGCGACGATTCGGGCCGGGCAATCAGCCTAGGAACGAGGTTTGTTGTCGCCGTTGCCCAATCCCCACAGGAACTCCGGATCGTCGTCGGGCCCGATGACGCGACTCTTCGGACGGACCTGTGAACGGGCCGCCCGCCAGCCGATGTAGACCAGAGTCCCGAGAGCCAGGACCAGGAGCAGATAGAGCACGCAACACCTCCTTGGTCCGAATATACGCGGCGACCTAGGCTCGCACTGTGTCAAACGGAACGAGCCCTACCGGTCGCGCTGCCATCAGCGTGTTGCTCTACGCCGCGGCGCGACTGGCGTTGGTGGCAGTGCTCGCCGCGGTCATCTACAGCATCGGCGGAGCTCTGGGTGTGCGGGAGTTCCCGATCGTCGTCGCCGTGCTGTTTGCCTTCGTGATCGCGATGCCACTGGGCTTCTGGCTGTTCGGCCCGCTGCGGCGCCGGGCCACCGCGGGCATCGATGTGGCCACCGAACGCCGCCGTCGCGACCGCGAGCAGTTGCGGGCCAGGCTGCGTGGCGAGACCGTCCCCGACGACGCTTCCGATCCGGGCGAGTGAGAGCTGTCAACGTTGATTGACAGCCGGGCGGGTGTCAAGTTATCTTGACGCCCGTGAGCGAATTGCCCGACCTGTCGCCGAACCCCGCCGCCGATGCCGCGGGCAGCGCCGATCCTGCCGTCGGCCTGCGCGCCGTGCGGGCGCTGCAGCGGCTGCAGGAACGGCTGGAGGCCATCCACGTCGCCAATGCCCGCGAGCAGGGTTGGAGTTGGCAGGCGATAGCCGCCACCCTGGGGGTGAGCCGGCAGGCCGTGCACCAGAAATACAACCGGAGGAGATGACCGATGAAGCCGTTTCAGCGGTTCGCCCGTAACGCCCGGGTCGCGGTCATGATGGCAGGCGAGGAAGCACGCGAACTGTGTGACCGCGAAACCGGTTCGCAGCACCTGCTTCTCGGCGTGCTGCAGGCTGCGGGCGACGACCTCTCGGCGCTGCTGAACGGGTACGGCCTGACCGCCGAGGTAGTGCGGACCCGGCTGGCCAAAGCCTCAGTCGCCGAGCAGTCTTTCGACGAGGACGCCGATGCGTTGAGCGTGATCGGGATCGACCTTCGCGCTGTCCGCGAGAGCGTGGCCCGCACGTTCGGCACCGACGCTTTCGACCGGGCGCTGTCGCGTTCGGGTCGCCGTCGCCGCCGTCGCGGGCACATCCCGTTCGATCACGGCGCCAAGAAGGTCTTGGAGCTCTCGCTGCGAGAAGCATTGGCGCACAAGGACAGCGAGATTCGCTGCGAGCATCTGCTACTGGGCATCATGCGAGTCGGCGACAAAGCGGCCATCGGCCTGATCACCGAGCACGTCTACACCGCGCAACTGCGCTCCGCGGTCGTCACGCTGCTGGACAAGGCCGCCTAGCGTCGGGTCAGGCCGCCAGCATCAAAGCGGTGGCCACCGCGATCGACCAGACCAGCATCGTCAGCCCGGTGTCGCGCAACACCGGAATCAGTTCGGCGCCAATGCGGCCCGATCGCACCGGTGCCGCGGCTCGCAGCGCCAACGGGGTGGCGAGCAGGCCGGCCGCGCACCACGGGGTGGCCGCCGTCAGCGCCAGCGTCAATAGTGCGGCTGTGGCCAGCAGCAGCTGGTAGAAGACGCGCGTTCCCTTGTCGCCGAGGCGCACCGCCAAGGTGATCTTGTTGGACTGTGCGTCGGTCGGGATGTCTCGTAAGTTGTTGGCCACCAACACTGCTGAGGACAGTGCCCCGGTCGCCACGGCCAGCACCACGCCGATCCAGTTCACCCGCAACGCCTGGGTGTACTGCGTGCCGAGCACCGCGACCAGGCCGAAGAACACGAACACCGCGACCTCGCCGAAGCCCGCGTAGCCGTAGGGCCGCGAGCCGCCGGTGTACAGCCAGGCGCCGGCGATACACAAGGCGCCGACCGCGATCAGCCACGGTGCGCTGGTCAGCGCGAGCGCCAACCCGGCCAGCGCGCCGATGCTCAAGCTCGCGATGGCCACCGCACGCACCGCCTGGGGCGTGGCCAACCGCGAACCCACCAACCGCAACGGGCCCGCCCGGTCGTCATCGGTTCCGCGGATGCCGTCGGAGTAGTCGTTGGCGAAGTTGACCCCGATGATCAGGGCAACCGCCACGGCGAGGGCGAGCAGCGCTTTCCACCACACAGCCGAGTGCAGCCAGGCTGCGCCGCCGGTGCCGGCGATCACCGGGGCAATAGCGTTCGGAAGAGTGCGCGGTCGCGCGCCGGCGATCCACTGCGCAAAACTGGCCACCCTCTGATCGTTCCATGCCCGTGCACGACAATGCCTAAATGCCCGCCGGCGGCGATGCGGAGCGGCGTGACGAGGAGGAGCGGCGGTAGATGCTCGGAGTGATCGGCGGCAGCGGCTTCTATACGTTCTTCGACTCGGACGCTCGCAGCGTCAGCCTGGACACACCGTTCGGCGAGCCCAGCGGGCCGGTCACGGTCGGCATGGTGGGGGAGCGTGAGGTGGCGTTCCTGCCCCGGCACGGCCTCGAACACCGCTTTCCGGCGCACAAGGTGCCGTACCGCGCGAACTTGTGGGCGCTGCGGTCGCTGGGCGTGCGGCAGATCTTCGCCCCGTGCGCGGTCGGCAGCCTGACCCCCGACCACGGCCCGGGCACCATCGTGGTGCCCGATCAACTGGTGGACCGCACTCGCCACCGCGCTGATACGTACTTCGACTCCGGCGCGGCGCACGTGTCCTTCGCCGATCCGTACTGCCCGACGTTGCGTTCGGCGATCAGCGGCTTACCCGGAGTCGTCGACGGCGGCACCATGGTCGTCATCGAGGGCCCGCGGTTCTCCACCCGCGCGGAAAGCCGATGGTTCGCCGCTGCGGGCTTCACGCTGGTCAACATGACCGGCTATCCGGAGGCTGTACTCGCTCGCGAACTCGAAATATGCTACGCGACAATAGCTTTGGTCACCGATCTCGATGCAGGCATCGACGCGGGCGCGGGCGTCAAGCTCGACGAGGTGGTCAGCGAATTCGCGAAGAACATCGAGCCATTCAAGGAACGCGTGCGTGCGGCGATCGGCCGGGTCGGCCCCGAGCACACCTGTACGGAGTGCCTCTCGCACACGGGTGTGCCGCTGCCGTTCGACCAGGCGTGACGGCTCAGCTGGCCTTGGCTTCCTGCTGAATCTCGTCGGCGCTCGGTGGCCGCGGTGGCCGTCCGCGTCGCAGCGTCTCGATCAGATCGCGGTAGGGCCCGACGAGGTAGACGGTGTCGTCGGCGTGCAGTCGGGCGTCGCGCCGTGGGTGCAGCTTGAGCAGCCCATTGGATGTCGTGATCGCGATGACCCGGACGTGGGTGGACAGCTCGTACATGCGCAGCCCGTCGAGCTCGCTGCCCGCGGCCACCTGCATTCCACCGACCACGAACGAGCGTTGGCCCACCGAGAACGTGCCGAGGACCTGCAGACCGATCGCCGCGCCGATGAACCACGGCGCTGCCAGCTCGACGGTGGATCGCACGTTCTCGAAGCCGAACCGTTGCGCGACCGCGAAGCCCAGCGTGTTGTCGTACACCCGCAGCACCAGTGGAATCGGCGTCCAGTGTTCCCGGGCCACGGTTCTCTTGCCCAGCATCTCGGTCATTACGATCCCGGCCTCGATGTTGATCATGTCGTCACGCGTCAGCACCGCGACCGCGCGGGCGCGATCGATCCGGGCCGCCTTCAACGTCTGGCGCAGCGTGGCGTCGCCGAAGACAACCGGAACGTCGAGGTCGCGCACAGCTGACAGGAACCGGTTTTCCTCGTTGAGTTCGATCACCACGACTTCGTACCCGGCGGCGGTCAGGTCGGTGATCACGCGGATGCCCAGCGCGCTCAATCCGACCACCACGATGTGATTGCGCAGATGACGTATACGGGGCCGTGCCGAGGCGAAAACGAAGCGGCGCGACAGCAGCACGTCGGCCACGAAGGAGACCAACAACGCGGTGGTGGTCACACCGCTGAACATCAACATCGTCGAGAACGTGCGCAGCCAGGTCGGCTGGTTGACGAAGCTGAAGTCGCCATAGCCGGTCGTGGTCATCGTCTCGATGGTGAAGTAGAACGCGTCGATCCAGCCCATCGTGGGCGGAGCCTCGTAGCCGAAGCGCAGCACGATCGTCGAGGTGATCAGCACCAGGAACGTGGCGCCGACGACCGGGTAGAACGTGGGGTTGAAGTCGCTGACGATGCCCCGGACGCTGTCCAGCAGCCGTCGTGGCCAAGGGTGATGGCTGCGCGTCCGGCTCGCGCCCGGGATCCTGATGCCCTGGGCGGCGATCTCGTCCGCGGTGCCGATCATCATCGTCCAGTCGCCGCGGTGCACGCGTTGGTCCCGGCCGGGGCAGACGTCGACCTCGCCGGGCTCGGGTGCGTCCTCGCCGTGAATCACCGCCACCGGGGCCAGGTCGCCGTAGAGCTCGCGCAGTGTCGCATCGCGCGAAGCCGTGCTGCGTGCGACGACGAACTCGGTGCCCGCGGCGTCGAATCGGTGGGTGGTCTGCGCCAGGCAGGCCTCGACCACCAGCGGCGCGGCCAGATCGGCGACGTCGAGGATCGCGCCGGGCCCGTTGTCGTTGGCGACCGCTTCGCGCAGCACCTCGTTGGCCACCCGGGCCACCACCCGCACGTTGGGGTTGGCTTTCCTTGCCAGCAAGGCGATTTCGAGGTTGCGCGCGTCGTCGTCTCCGGCGCAGACGACGGCGAGCGCTTGCGACACGTCGTGCAGGGTGAGTTCGCCTGCGACGCCGGCCTCGGACGTCTCGGCATCGTGAATCCTGACGACGTTCGCGCCGGCGTTTTTCAGCTCGTCGGCGATCGTCGTGGCGAGTGCGTCGTCACCGCTGACAATGATGTGGCGATGCATACTCACTCGCTCACTGCGGGCCGGTTCACCAGGGCATTATGTCATCCGACGTGATTCGGACAGCTTTATCAGCGCCGACCGGTCGACCTTGCCGATGCCGCGCATCGGCAAGACGTCCACGATGTGCAGCTCGCGCGGCGCGGCGGTGTCGGCCAACGTCCGCGCCACGTGTGCCCGCAGCGTGTCGAGCGTCGGCGGGGTGTGGCCGTTGGCGACCACCACCGCGGCGACGACCCGCTGTCCCAGCCGCTCGTCGGCGAGGCCGAACACCGCGCAGTCGGCCACCGCGGGATGAGTCCGCAACGCCGCCTCGACCAGCTGCGGCAGCACCGTCAACCCGCCGGTGCTGATCGCGTCGTCGACCCGGCCCAGCACGCTGAGCACACCCGAATCGTCAACTGAGCCAATGTCGTCGGTGCGGAACCAGCCCGGCTCGGCGAAGGGGTCAGGGTCCGGCGGATTGCGGTAGCCCTTGGCCAGCGTCGCGCCGCCGATCGCGATCCGCCCGGCGTCGTCCACCCGCACTGCGACGCCGTCGAGGGGGACCCCGTCATAGACACAGCCGCCTGCGGTCTCGCTCATGCCGTAGGTGCGCACCACGCGGATGCCGGACTTGGCTGCGGCTTCGAGGACCGGTTGCGGGGCCGGGCCGCCGCCGAGCAGTACGGCGTCCAGGGCGGCCAGCGCAGCGGTTGCGGCAGGATCGGTCAGCGCCTTGGCCAACTGCGCGGCGACCAGCGACGTGTAGCGCCGCCCCGAGCCGAGTTCGTCGATGGCAGAAGGCAACTGGCTGATGTCGAAGCCGGTCGAGACATCGAGTTCGACCGGAGCGGAACCGGCCAGCAGACTGCGCACCAGCACCTGGATCCCGGCGATGTGATACGGCGGCAGGGCCAGCAGCCACCGGCCGGGCCCACCCAGCCGGTCATGGGTGGCCGTGGCGCTGGCGGTCAGCGCGGCGGCGGTGAGCAGCGCGCCTTTCGGTGTCCCGGTGGTGCCTGACGTCGTCACCACCACCGCGACGTCGTCATCGATGACGTCACCCACCCGCAGCTCCGGCGAGACGGAGCCGCGATCGGGAACCGGCAGCAGCGCGGAGGCCTGGCCGTCGAGGACCTGTTCCAGCGCCGCGAGCAGCGGCCGCACCGAGCAGCCCTGCGCCACGGCGAATTCGCGCAGGACGGCTATACGGTTTCCTCGCCGTCGCGGGCGTCGTCCAACGGCCAACCCTTGGCGACCAGCCGTTCCCGCACCCGCTCGACATCCACCGGCGATGGCAATTCATCGGTGACCTGCGTGATCAGGACGCCGATGTCGACATGATCGAAGTCGCCTCGCTGCATCAGGTCGTGGGCGACCAGCTTGACCTCGTCGTTGCTCATCCGGCGCGACAACAGGGCGAGCACCGGAAAGTAGTCGGTCGGCGGAATGCCGTCGGGGTATCCCGCACGCAGCCAGGCGACTACCGAGTTCACGAATCGGTTCACAGTGTGATCACTTCCCCCACTGGGCCGTCGATAAGCCTCAATCCAGATTAATTTCCGACTTTACGCGGGCTTGGCCCCGAGAATGTACATGCCGGTATGCGCTCCGATGAATTCCCGGGCGATGTACAACACCCCGATAGTCACCGCGGTCAGGGCCAACGCGTAGATGGCATAGCTGATCGCCGTCAGGGCCGGGTTCTTCTGCGCGACGGCTGCGCCGTCGGAGCCGATGACTCCGTCACCCGCGGCGCCTACTCGGACAGCGACCGCGAACAGGGCCGGCAGTCCACTGCCGAGGATCAAACCGAAGATCAGGATCTTCAACGATGCCTGGTAGTTGAACCAGTGGTTCAAGTGGCTCATAGCGTGCCCGCTTTCTTTGCCTCGGCGTTGTGCGGAGCGGCCTCTCCATCGGTAAAGGGAGAGCCGGCTAGGCCGGGCTTGCCATCCTCGTCAAGCCCGGCGGTCAGGTCGCCCTTCCACTCGGCGTTGACGTTGTTGTGGTCGACCTTCGTCTTGCGCGACTGCAGGTAGATGACTGTGGCCACGGCAAGCAGCATGGCGAAGCCGATGGTCGCGCCGGCGTAGCCGCCGATACCGTGGGTCACCCAGTAGGTGAGGGCCCCGACGAGGCCGGCCGCGGGCAGCGTGATCAGCCACGCGGTCGCCATCCGGCCCGCGACTCCCCAGCGGACCTCTGCGCCGGGTTTGCCGACGCCGCTACCGAGTACGGATCCGGTCACCACCTGTGTGGTCGACAGCGCGTACCCGAACTGGGCCGAGAGCAGAATGATGACCGCCGACGACGATTCGGCGGCCATGCCCTGCGGCGACTTGATCTCCACGAGTCCCTTGCCCATGGTGCGGATGATTCGCCAGCCGCCGGTGTAGGTGCCCAATGCCATCGCGCACGCGCAGGCCAGGATCACCCAGAACGGCGGCAGGGTTTCTGTCCGGCTGACCGCGCCGTAGGAGATCAGCGCCAGGAAGATCACGCCCATCGTCTTCTGCGCGTCGTTGGTGCCGTGTGCCAGCGACACGAGTGAAGCCGAGAAGATCTGGCCGCGACGGAACGCTTTTTCGCTGCGCTCTTCGGGTACACCGCGGTTGATCCGGTACACCAGCCAGGTTCCCACCGCGCCGACGACGCCGGCCAATATCACCGACACCAGCGCCGGGATCAGCACGCGGGACACCACGCCGGTCCAGATGACCCCGTGCGCGCCGGCCGCGGCGATCATGGCGCCGACGATGCCGCCGACCAGGGCGTGCGACGAGCTCGACGGGATACCCAGCAGCCAGGTCAGCAAGTTCCAGACGATCCCACCGACCAGCCCGGCGAACACCAGTTGCAGCGTCACCAGGTGACCGTTCACCAGGTCCTTGGCGATCGTCCCCGCGACTGCAGTGGACAGGAACGCTCCCAGCAGGTTCAGCACCGCCGAGAGTGACACCGCCTGCTTGGGCTTGAGCGCGCCGCTGGCGATGGAAGTGGCCATCGCGTTACCGGTGTCGTGGAAACCGTTCGTGAAATCGAATGCGAGGGCGGTGATCACGACGATGATCAAGAGGAACAACTGAAGGTTCACGGGCCTAATTCTGGGGGTAGTGGGGTGTGGTTGTCGAAAGAACGAGGTCGAGAATCCAAGGTATTTTGCAGTCGTCGTCAGATGTTCGCCTGGGGTTAACCCGCGGGATGAGCGCGTCCACCCCGCGTATCGCGGCGCAGAGGATGATCCGGCGGGATCTCGACGAAAATCAGTGTCACGCCGTCGGGATCGGTCACGTGCATCTCGTGCAGGCCCCACGATTCCTGGCGGGCTTCGCGAGCGATCGGCACGCCTCTGCCTTCCAACTCGGCTTGAGTCGCCCGTACGTCACGCACCTGCAGCCACAGCGCACCTGGAAAATCTCCGGGGTGCTTCGGCGCGCCGTGGCCGGCCAGCTCGATCAGCGATTGGCCGGCGTAAAACACTGTGCCCGCGCCGTAATCGCGAGCAATCGCCAAGCCGAGTTCGTCCCGGTAGAAGGTCAGCGACCGCTCGTAGTCTGCGGGCCGGAACAACATCCGGCTCGCCAGGATCTCCATGCCTTCGTGTCTATCACGCAGACGCTCGCGGCTTGATTTGATTGCCCTGCTCCTCCTCATCGCGCTCCGCGCTCTGCATCGTCTCAGGGCTGGAGCCGTTGGCGCCTGATCAGGTTGGTGGCCAGACCAGGCCCGAAAGTATCGAGCGCCTGGGAGACGATCGCCATCCGCGGCGCGATCCGGACCGGCCGTCGACGGGCCGCGGTGATCATCCAGCCCGCCGCCTCGTGCGTGCTCAGCGCGGGCAACCCTTGGTATTCCTTGGTCGGCGCGATCATCGGGGTGGCCACCAGCGGGTAGTACAGCGTGGTCGACGTGACGCCCTTTCTCGCCCACTCGGTTTCGGCCACCCGGCTGACCGCCGACAGCGCGGCCTTCGATGCGTTGTATACCGCGAACAGCGGTGACGCCTCGCTGAACACACCCCAGGTCGCCACGTTGATGATGTGACCGTCGCCGCGCTGCAGCATCGTGGGCGCGATGCCGCGGATCAGCCGCAGCGGGGAGTAGTAGTTGAGCACCATCGTCCGCTCGACGTCGTGCCAGCGTTCCAGCGACTCGGCCAGCGGCCGGCGGATGGACCGGCCGGCGTTGTTGATCAAGATGTCGACTCCGCCGAAGCGCTGGTCGACGTCGGCGACCAGGGCGTCGACGGCGTCCAGGTCGGAGAGGTCGCAGGGGATCGCTTCGGCCTTGCCGCCGTGCGCGGTGATGCGACCCACCACCTCGTTCAGCAGGTCTTCGCGGCGGGCAACGGCGATCACGGTGGCGCCGAGGCGGGCGAATTGCTCGGCGGCGCTCTCGCCGATCCCGGACGAGGCCCCGGTCAGCAGGATTCGCTTGCCCTCGAGTTCAACCGGCTTCGCCGCCGGTCGGTAGAGCTTGAGCGTCTCGGTCAACGGGGGCCGCATCGAGGTCAGCGTGATCTGCTCGGCCAGTCGGCGCAGTGGATTCTTACTCACGTCAGGAGTTTAGGTGGCGCCCTCACGGCGTCATCGGCGCCGGAGGGGAGGAGACAGCTAAGCCCTTGCCACCAGCGGCAGCTGCGGCAGCCACAGCACGCTCTGAGTAGCTGGGAACTCGGTCGCCGCCCGGAAACCGGGAACCAGCTCGAGATGCCCGGCTCGGTCGAGCCACTCCTCAACGAGCACGCGTAACACCTGCCGGACGATGTGCCCGCCCCGGCAACGCATGAACCCCTTCCCCAAAGTCCAATGCCGATGCGCCCTGACGCTCACCACAAGCTCGTCGGTGGACAAGGCGTCGCTGCCGTCCCGCTGCACCGCGCCGATAGCCAACATCAGCACCGCGTCAGCCGGCACCTCGACCTCACCGACGGTCGTTGGCTGGGCAGTGAAGCGACGGCAACTCGGCACCATCGGTTCCAGCCGCAGGACCTCTTCAACGAAACCGCGTATCAGTTCAGGCTGGCGTCGCAGCATGTCGCGCAATTCGGGGCGGCGGGCCAATTCGAACAGGTGCCAGCCGGCGTGTTTGAACAGGTTGCGGCACGCCTCGAGAAAGACATGTCCGGACTGCCCGTACAAGTGCTCAACCGGCAATAGCCGCAGGCGCGCCACGCAGTCGAAAAGGGCGTCGGCCATCGGCGTGGTCACACCGACCACCGCGTCACCGCCACCAGCGGCGACGAAATGATCGATCAGCGCCGCCGCAATCGGACGGAACTTCGCCGCAACCTCATGGGCGGCTTTCGGCGCGAATAGCTGCTCGTGAGCCTCGAGAGAGCTCTCGGGAAGAGCCCGGGTGCAATCCAAGCTGGGATTGTCCAGATTCGCCAGCACCTCCTCCCGCCCGACCACGAACACCCAGTTGGCAAACTCCCCGTTCGCCTCTGGATGTCGCAAAACCGGGCCGGCCTGTCGCGCCAGGCGCCAACCCAGGCCGCGGTCCGTGCTCAGGGCGTTTCCCGCCTCGGCGGGAAAGACTGGACAGTCGGCAAGCTTCACACGCCTCCTCCTCATTCTCAGCCGAGTGGCGCCGGTCGACGCCTAGAAGTAGCGCGGGAACGCGCTCCAGTCGGGGGGCCGCTTCTCCAGGAATGCGTCGCGGCCCTCAACGGCCTCGTCGGTCATGTAGGCCAGCCGGGTGGCCTCGCCGGCGAACAGCTGCTGGCCGACCAGCCCGTCGTCGAGCAGGTTGAACGCGTACTTCAGCATCCGTTGCGCCTGCGGCGATTTCGCGTTGATCTCGGCCGCCCACTGGATGGCCTCGGTCTCCAGTTCGGCGTGGTCGATGACGGCGTTGACCGCACCCATGTGATGCATCTGCTCGGCGGTGTAGGGGCGGCCGAGGAAGAAGACCTCGCGGGCGAACTTCTGCCCGACCTGCCGCGCGAGGTACGCGCTGCCGTAGCCGCCGTCGAAGCTGCCGACGTCGGCGTCGGTCTGCTTGAACCGGGCGTGCTCACGGCTGGCCAGGGTGAGGTCGCAGACCACATGCAGGCTGTGTCCGCCGCCGGCAGCCCAACCGTTGACCAGGCAGATCACCACCTTGGGCATGAACCGGATCAGCCGCTGGACCTCCAGGATGTGCAACCGTCCGGCGCGCGCGGCGTCGACGGTGTCCGCGGTCTCGCCAGACGCGTACTGGTAGCCGCTGCGCCCGCGGATGCGTTGATCGCCGCCGGAGCAGAACGCCCAGCCGCCGTCTTTGGGCGACGGCCCGTTTCCGGTCAGCAGCACCACCCCGACGTCGGGCGACATCCGGGCGTGGTCGAGAACCCGGTACAGCTCGTCGACGGTGTGCGGGCGAAACGCGTTGCGGATCTCGGGCCGGTTGAACGCCACCCGCACGGTCGCGTCGGTGACGTGACGGTGATAGGTGATGTCGGTCAGCTCGTCGAACCCGACGACCGGCTTCCAGGAGTCAGCGTGAAAAGGATTGTCGCTCAAAGTTATTGAATTCCGTCCAATCGAAACACCGCGATGCGGCCGGCCAACGCCTCGAATTCCTCCGGGCGGCCCTCGACCACCAGGCCGGCCCGCTTCATGAATCCCACCCCGGTGGGCACCTTCTCGGGGAACACCCGAAGCACCGGTCGGGCGTCCTCGGCGGACAACTCGACGATCCCCACCCGCCGAACGCTGCGACCGCGAGCCACCGTGGCTTCACCGGCGGCCCGGACATTGGCCACCCAGTCGGCACCGGAGTATCCCGCCACGACGTACTCCTTGCCGCCGACGGTCATCGGCGTGACGGGTGTCGAGCGCTCCCGTCCGGATTTGCGTCCCAGCACGGTCAACACGACCGGGCTCTCGCCGCCGAAACTCAGGCCGAGGCGCGACGCGAGGATGAAGAGCTTGTTCGCCGGCTTGAGCCACCACGGTGGTCGAACCGATTCGCTCATACGGGGACCGTACTCGTCAGCTCTGGTCGACGAACCTCTCGATGCCGTGCGGCATGGGGTCCGCGCCCGGTGCGGTGACGGCGTCCAGGCGGTCAAGCTGGTCCGCGCTCAGGTGAACGTCGCCGGCGCCGATGTTCTCCTCGAGATGGCCGATCGACTTCGTGCCCGCGATCAGCAGCACGTTCGGCGCATGAGCCAACAGCCACGCCAGCCCGACCTGGGCCGGTGTGGCATCGACCTCGTCGGCGATCGCGCGCACCACGTCGTTGTCGGCCGCCTTCGGAAATCCGGGGAACGCGGACCCGAGCGGGAAGTACGGCACCCACGCGATGTCTTCGGCCTGACAGAGGTCGAGCATCGCCTCTTGGGAGCGGTCGAGCAGGCTGTAGGCGTTCTGCACGCAGACGATGCCCGCAGGCAGGGCGCGCTGCAGGATCTCCAGCGGCACACTGCTGACCCCGATGCCGCCGATCTTGCCCTCGTCGCGCAGCGCGATCATCTCGGCTAACTGATCGTCCAGGTCGACGATCTGGTCGCCGTCGGCTTGCAGGCCGGGCCCGAGGTCGAGGCGGCGCAGATTGACCACCGGCACACAGTCGACGCCGAGTTGGCGAAGGTCGTCTTCGACCGCCGCGCGCAGCTCGGCGGGACGTTGTGCGGCGCCCAGCGGCACCGGGTCATCGCCGGTGTAGCGCGCGCCGACCTTGCTGACGATGACGAGGTCGTCGCGGTAGGGCGCCAGCGCGGCATGGATGCGGCGATTCACTTCGCCCGGTCCATAGAACGACGCGGTGTCGATGTGATTGACCCCGAGTTCGACGGCGCGACGCAGTACCGCGGCCGCGTCGTGGGGCGACGCCTCGAAGAGTTGCATCGCGCCGAAGCCGACGCGGGCGACGGTGTTGGTACCGATGCTGGTCACGCCGCCGGGGTGTGGCTGGTCTGTCATGGTGCTCCCTTATTCGTGAGACACTGGAACTATGCGGAGGTTCCTCCGCTTACTAACGTAGCATAACCGGAGGAGGCTCCGCTTTGGCTGACAGTGTTCGGTCCGACGCACGCCGCAACCGGGAGAAGCTGCTCGAGGTGGCGACCTCGGCATTCGCCGCCGCGGACGGGAAGCCGGTGTCGCTCGAGTCGATCGCCCGCCAGGCCGGCGTCGGGATCGGCACGCTCTACCGGCATTTCCCGACCCGCGAAGCCCTGGTCGAGGCGATCTATCGGACCGAACTCGCCGATGTGGCCGCCGCCGCAGGACAGTTGCTTACGCAGCATCCGCCTGCGACGGCGCTGCGTCGCTGGATGGATCGCTACGCAAGCTTCGTGGCCGCCAAGCGCGGGATGGCCGAATCGCTGCACGCGATGTTCGATTCGGGGGCCATGGAGCACAGCACGACTCGTGACAGCATCACCGCCGCCGTCGACCTGTTGTTGCGGGCCGGCATCGACGACGACAGCCTGCGCTCCGACGTCCAGGCCGACGATGTGGTGTCCAGCTTGATCGGCATCTTCTTGGCGAGCGCCTCGCCCGAGCAGACGGACCGGCTGCTGGATCTATTAGTGGCCGGTGTCTCCCGGCGCTGAGAGTGGTAGAAGCAAGGCATGAAACTCAACGATGCTGCGCGTGAACTCATCGGGAACGGCGCCGACGCCACCCTGGTCACGCTGAACCCCGACGGCAGCCCTCAGGTATCGCTGGTCTGGGTGGCCCTGCGGTCCACGCCCGACGGCGACGAGCTGGTGACTGGACATCTCGGCGAGCACAAGAAGGTCCGCAACATCCGCCGTGACCCTCGCGTCGCAGTGACGATCGCGTCTCCCGGAGACTTGGGCAAAACTCTGCGGCCGTATCTCGCAATCGACGGGACCGCGCGGATCGAAGAGGGTGGCGCGCCTGAGCTGCTCACGACTCTGTCGGGGGAGCTGTTGGACCCCAACGTGTTTCCGCCCAAGGACGCGCCGCCAGGGTTCGTGACCCACGTCCGCATCGACAAGGTCGGCGGCGTCGGACTCTGAGCCTTAACCGACCGCGCGGCCGGCGCCTTCCCAGAACCGCGCCCGCACCGCCTTTTTGTCCGGCTTGCCAAGCCCGGTCAACGGCAGCGCGTCGACGATCTCGATCCGCTTGGGTGACTGGACCGAGCCCTTGCGCTCCTTGACCGCGGCCTGAATCTCGGCGGTCATGGTTTCGATCGCGTCGTCGTCGGTCGGGGCATCCGAGCGCAGCACCACGACGGCGGTGACGGCCTCACCCCACTTGTCGTCCGGCGTGCCGACCACACACACCTGGGCGATCGAAGGATGTTCAGCCACAACGTCTTCGACCTCGCGGGGAAACACGTTGAAACCACCGGTGACGATCATGTCCTTGACCCGGTCGACGATGAAGTAGAAGCCGTCGTCGTCTTCGCGGGCCATGTCGCCGGTGTGCAGCCAACCGTCCTTGAACGTATCGGCCGTCGCTTCCGGCAGATTCCAGTAGCCACCGGCCAAAAGTGGCCCGCTGACGCAGATTTCGCCCGGCTCCCCCTCCGGCACCGGCTTGCCGTCCTCACCCAGCAGCGCCACGCGGGCGAACAACGTCGGGCGCCCGCATGACGTCAGCCGCTTCTCGTCGTGATCGGCCTTGGCCAGATACGTGATCGCCATCGGCGCCTCGGACTGCCCGTAGTACTGGGCGAAGATCGGGCCGAACCGGCGGATCGCCTCGGCCAGTCGCACCGGGTTCATCGCCGACGCGCCGTAGTAAACCGTCTCCAGCGAGGACAGGTCGCGGGTGTGCGAATCCGGGTGGTCCATCAGCGCGTAGAGCATCGACGGCACCAGCATGGTGGCCGTGATCTTCTGCTCCTCAATGGTTTTCAGCACCTCGGCCGGGTCGAACTTGGCCAGCACCACCATCTCGCCGCCCTTGACCACCGTGGGCGTGAAGAAGGCGGCGCCCGCGTGTGACAGCGGCGTGCACATCAGGAAGCGCGGGCTCTCCGGCCATTCCCATTCGGCGAGCTGGATCTGGGTCATCGTGGCGATGTTGCCGGTGGTGCCCATCACGCCCTTGGGCTTGCCGGTGGTGCCGCCGGTGTAGGCCATACCGCCGATGTGGTCCGGCTTGAGATCGGCGACCACCAGCGGCTTGGGCTCGTGCTTGGCTGCCTCCGCCGACAGGTCGACTGCTACCTCCTTCAAAGCATCCGGCACCGGGCCGATGGTCAGGATCTGCTTGAGCGAGTCGACCTTGTCCAGCAGGCCCAGCGCCCGCTCGACGAACATCGGGTTGGGGTCGATGATCAGCGAGCTGGCACCGCAGTCGGAGAGCACGTAGGCGTGGTCGTCGAGTGAGCCGAGCGGGTGCAGCGCGGTCCGCCGGTAACCCTGGGTTTGGCTGGCACCGAGGATCATCAGCACCTCGGGGCGGTTCAGCGCCAACAGCCCCACAGTGACACCGGTGCCGGCGCCCAGCGCCTCGAAAGCCTGGGTGTACTGGCTGATCCGCTCCGCCAGCTGACCCCCGGTCAGGGTGGTGTCGCCGAGGAACAGCACCGGCCGGTTCTTGTGGCGCTTGAGCGCCCCCACCAGAAGGTGGCCGTTGTGTGTCGGATTGCGCAACAGGTCGTCACTCATACGGCCAGACTAGAACGTGTTGCAATTCTTGTCTGCCACCCCCTGCGCAACCGCGCAGATCATTAGGATCACTCCACATGGCCGCCGCAGACGTCGTCATGTACGGAACCGTGTTGACCGTCGACGAGGCGAGGCCCACCGCCGAGGCGCTCGCGGTGACCGACGGCCGGATCGTGGCGGTGGGCGACCGGTCCGACGTCGCAGACCTGATCGGCCCTGACACCCGGACGGTCGAACTTGGCGACGGCTGCGTCATGCCGGGTTTCATCGAGGCGCACGGCCATCCGGTGATGGAGTCGATCGCGCTGTCGGACCGCGTCGTCGACATCCGGCCAGTGACCATCCCGAGTGCTGACGACGTTGTTGCGGCGATCCGGCGCGAGGTCGCCGCTCGCGGAACGGCTGGGGCCTATCTGCATGGCTGGGATGCGCTGCTGCAGCCCGGTCTCCCGCAGCCGATGTTGGCCTGGCTCAACGGGATCGCCCCGGACGGCCCGCTGGTGATCATCCACAACTCGGGACACAAAGCCTTCTTCAATTCGCGAGCCGCCGTGCTCTGCGGGCTGACCCGTGACACCCCTGATCCCAAGGGCGCCAAATACGGCCGCGACTCCGCGGGCGAACTGGACGGCACCGCCGAGGAGATCGCGGCGGTGTTCCCACTGTTGGGCGGTGCCATTTCGCCCGCCGAATTCCCGGCGATGCTGCGCGCCGAGTGCGCCCGGCTCAACCGCGCGGGCCTCACCACGTGTTCGGAGATGGCGTTCGACCCGAACTTCGGGCCCCTGATCGAGGCGCTGCACGACGACCTGACGTTTCGGCTGCGGACCTACGAGGTGTCCAACCCGGCGATGTCCACCGCAGCCACGCCCGGTCAGGGTGACGACATCGTCCGCCAGGTCGGCATCAAGATCTGGGTCGACGGTTCGCCCTGGATCGGCAACATCGCGCTGACCTTTCCGTATCTGGATACCGAGGCCACCCGCACCATCGGCGTCACGCCCGGGTCCTGCGGCTGCGCCAACTACACCGCCGAACAGCTGACCGAGATCGTCGGCGCCTATTACCCGCAGGGTTGGCAGATGGCTTGCCACGTGCAGGGCGACGCCGGCGTCGACACCATCCTCGACGTGTACGAGCAAGCGCTGCAACGCAATCCGCGCAATGATCACCGTTTGCGGCTGGAACATGTCGGTGCGATCCGGCCGGAGCAACTGCAGCGTGCGCACGATCTCGGTGTCACGTGCAGCATTTTCGTCGACCAGATCCACTACTGGGGCGATGTCATCGTCGACGGCCTGTTCGGGCCGGAGCATGGATCTCGTTGGATGCCGGCGGGATCCGCAGTCGCCACTGGTATGCGGATTTCGCTGCACAACGATCCGCCGGTGACTCCGGAGGAGCCGCTGCGCAACATCAGCGTCGCTGTCACCCGGACCGCGCCGAGCGGACGGGTGCTCGGCCCCGAGGAGCGGCTCACCGTCGAGCAGGCGATCAAAGCGCAGACCATCGACGCGGCGTGGCAGCTGTTCGCCGACGACATCGTCGGCTCGCTGGAAGTCGGCAAGTACGCCGACCTGGTGGTGCTGTCGGCCGACCCGCGCACGGTGCCGCCGGAGCAGATCGCCGACTTGGACGTGCGGGCAACGTATCTGGCGGGCCGCCAGGTCTACCCGCAATGAGCGTCGCGCTCGACGATGTGCTCGATCGGTTGCACGTGGTGGCGCTGCCGATGCGGGTTCGCTTCCGCGGCATCACCACCCGCGAGGTGGCGCTGATCGACGGCCCGCACGGCTGGGGCGAATTCGGCGCCTTCCTCGAATACGACGACGCCGAGGCCGCGGACTGGCTGGCCGCCGCGCTCGACTCGGCCTACCGGATGCCGCCGCCGCCACTGCGGATGCGGATCGACGTCAACGCGACGGTCCCCGCGGTGCCCGCCGCGCAGGTGCCCGAGATCATGGCTCGCTTCCCCGACGCTCGCACCGCGAAGGTCAAGGTCGCCGAACCCGGTCAGACCCTCGCCGACGACGTCGCGCGCGTCGACGCGGTCCGCGCGTTGGTGCCGATCGTTCGTGTCGACGCCAACGGCGCCTGGACGCCTGACCAGGCCGTCGAGGCCGCCGGAGCGCTCACGGCAAGCGGGCCGCTGGAATACCTCGAGCAACCCTGCGCCACGATCGACGAACTCGCCGACGTGCGACGCCGCGTCGACGTCCCGGTCGCGGCCGACGAAAGCATCCGCAAAGCGAGCGACCCGCTGGCCGTGGTGCGGGCCGGCGCCGCCGATATCGCGGTGCTGAAAGTTGCTCCGCTGGGCGGTATTTCAGCGCTGCTGACCATCGCCCAGCAGATCGACATCCCCATCGTGGTGTCCAGTGCGCTCGACTCGGCGGTGGGCATCGCGATCGGGCTGTCCGCCGCCTCGGCCCTGCCGGAGTTGCATCATGCCTGCGGGCTGGGCACCGGCCGGCTGTTCGTCGAGGACATCGCCGAGCCCGTCGCGGCCGTCGACGGCTACCTGCCGGTCGGGCCGGTGATACCCGACCCGGCGCGGCTGCAGGCGCTGGCCGCCGCCCCGGATCGGCGGCAGTGGTGGATCGATCGGGTCAGGGCCTGTTTTTCGCTGCTGTCCTGATTTGTGGGGTGCATGGCGTAGACGACATGGCGCCTCGTCGCCGACACTAGCGGTATGACACGAAAAGTGCTGGTTGTCGGCTTTCCGGGGGTCCAGGCGCTGGATCTGGTCGGTCCGTTCGAGGTGTTCACCTCCGCGTCGGCGCTGGTAGCCGCCAAGGGCGGTGAGGGCTACACCCCGGTGGTCGCGTCGCTCGACGGTCGGCCCGTCGACACCGAGACCGGGCTGACGTTCGGCGCTGTCGAACTGCCCGACCCGAGCGAGCCCATCGACACCCTGGTCCTGCCGGGCGGCCGCGGAACTCGTGCCGATCGGCGCGACCCGCGCCTGATCGAGTGGATCGTCGCCGCGGCCCCGCAGGCGCGGCGGGTCGTCACCGTGTGCACCGGAACGTTCCTGGCCGCGAAAGCGGGCCTGCTCGACGGTTGCCGGGCAACCACGCACTGGGCCCACGCGGACGAGTTGGCCCGCGAATTCCCGGCCATCGAGGTCGACCCGGATCCGATCTTCATCCGTAGTTCGCCGACGGTGTGGACGGCGGCCGGCGTCTGCGCGGGCATCGACCTGGCGCTGGCGTTAGTCGAAGAGGATCACGGCACCGATGTCGCGCAGACGGTCGCCCGATACCTGGTGATGCATCTGCGAAGGCCCGGCGGCCAAACGCAATTCGCCGCCCCGGTGTGGGTGGCGCGGGCCAAACGCGAACCCATCCGCGCCGTGCAGGACTTCGTCGAATCCGAACCCGGCGGCCCGCACAGCATCAACGACCTGGCTCGTCTGGCCGCGATGAGCCCGAGGCATTTCACCCGGGTGTTCACCGACGAGGTCGGCGAGGCGCCGGGCGCCTACGTGGAACGCGTCCGTACCGAGGCGGCCCGCCGCCAACTCGAGCAGACCGACGACACCGTGGTGGCGATCGCCAACCGCTGCGGCTTCGGCACCGCGGAGACCATGCGGCGCAACTTCATTCGACGAGTCGGCATCTCACCCGACCAATACCGGAGGACATTCGCATGACTCAGATCGCGATCGTGCTGTATCCGGGCTTCACCGCGCTGGACTTCATCGGCCCCTACGACGTGCTGCGCTGGCTGCCCGACACCGAGATCCGGTTCGTCTGGCACGAGCGCGGCCCGATCACGGCCGACTCCGGCGTCCTCGTCATTGGCGCCACCCATTCGTTCGCCGAAACGGCATCACCTGACATCGTTTTGGTGCCCGGTGGGATGACGACGGTGGAACACTCCCGCGACGAGGTGCTGCTGGACTGGGTCCGCCAAGCGAGCCGCACCGCTACCTGGACGACGTCGGTGTGTTCGGGCTCGATCATCCTGGCGGCCGCCGGACTGCTCGACGGCAAGCGTGCCACCTCGCACTGGGCGGCGCTGCCGATACTGAAAATGTTGGGCGTCAACGCTGTCGGCAACGAGCGGGTGGTGCACGAGGGCCAGATCGTCACCAGTGCAGGGGTGTCGGCGGGCATCGACCTGGCGCTGTGGCTGGCCGGCGAAATCGGCGGCGAAGACCGCGCCAAGGTCATCCAGTTGTCGATGGAGTACGACCCGCAGCCGCCGTTCGACTCCGGTCACATGTCCAAGGCATCGGTGAAGACCAAGGCCGCCGCCACCGCGTTGATGGCCAGGGACATCGCCAAGCCCGCCCAGCTGAAAGCCGGCACGCAGTTGATGTGGAGCCACGCGCTGGCGGCGGCCCGGGCCAAGGTCGCCCGTCGCTGACGCGGTCAGGCCGCGATCGCGTCGACCACCGCGCTCGGGTTATCCAACGAGACAAAGGTTTTCGCGTTGGGCACTTCGATGAGCGTGCCGTTGCTGAACACCTCGGCCAAGCGGCGGCCCAGGCTCGGCTTGAACACCCGGTCGTCCTGGCCCCACACCAGCGTCACCGGTTTGGCGAACTGACGCAGCCGCGCGGCGACGTCGGTGAGGTCAGCGGGAGCGACCTGACGCAGCAGTGCGGCCAAATCACGGCGAATGCGGATGTCGTTCAGGCACGGCTCGATCCAGTCTGACGTCAGCTGCGGATCGGGTCGGGTGATCAACAAGCCGAAGCCGAGCGCAGACCGTCGCAGCGCTGCGATCCGCATCGGCCCGAACATTGCCCGGATCGACGCAGGGCCGCGAAGCAGACCGAACACCTTGTCGAACGGGGCGGGCGGGCATTGGTCGAAGGCGTCGCAGTTGGTCAGCACCAATCGGCCTATCCGTTCCGGGTGCGCGTCGACCGCCAACTGGCAGATCCCACCGCCGGTGTCGCTGCCGACCAGGGTCACGTCGGACAGGTCGAGGGCCGCGATCGCGTCGTTGACGATCTGCGCGACCCCGGGCAGCGACAGCGAGCCGGTCTCGTTGACCGGGATGCGGTGTGAGCCCAGTGGCAGGGTCGGCACGATGCAGCGGTAACCGCGGCGTCCCAGATCTTCTGCGACGTCTCGCCACAGGTTCCCGTCGACCAGGATGCCGTGCACGAAGAACACCGGCGGATGCGCCGAATCCTGTGGACCGAATTCCTGGTACTCGATGGTTGCCTGCTTGAGCGCGAGTTTTGTCATGCCGACAGTCAAGATCCGAACCCGCTGCCAGCACGACGCCGCAGACTGCCAAATACTGCCAACGGGCGGGAACGGGTGGGCATCGCGTAGTTTCGTCGTCGTGATCAACCTGGCTTACGACGTCTCAGGGGCCGGTGAGCCCGTCCTCTTCATCGCGGGCCGCGGCGGTCTGGGGCGCACCTGGCACCTGCACCAGATCCCGACTTTCCAGAAGGCCGGCTACCGCACCATCACCTTCGACAACCGCGGGGTCGGTGCGACGGCCAACGCTGACGGATTCACCACCGAGACCATGGTCGGCGACACCATCGCGCTGATCGAATCTCTGGGCCTCGGCCCGGTGCGGATCGTCGGGGTGTCGATGGGGTCCTACATCGCCCAGGAGTTGATGGTGGTGCGGCCCGATCTGGTCAGCCAGGCGGTGTTGATGGCCACCCGCGGCCGCCTGGACCGGGCGCGCGATTTCTTCCGCGACGCCGAGGACGAGCTGGCGGCCTCCGGCGTGATCGTGCCGACGGCCTACGACGCGAAAATTCGTTTGCTGGAGAGCTTTTCCCCCAAGACGCTGAGCAACGACGAGGCCGTCGCCGAGTGGATCAGCATGTTCACCATCTGGCCGATCAAGATCACCCCGGGGCTGATCCGGCAGGGCGCGGCCTCGCCGCACGGCAACCGGCTGCCGGTCTACCAGGCCATCCCCAATCATGTGATGGTGGTGGGCTTCGCGGACGACGTGGTCACGCCGCCGCACCTGGGCAAGGAAGTCGCCGACGCCATCCCCAACGGCAGCTTCCAGCAGATCGCCGACACCGGTCATCTCGGATTCCTGGAGCGGCCGGAAGTCGTCAACGCTGCGATCCTGGACTTCTTCACCCCGGTGGCGTTCTGACCCACGACTAGGCTGGTCTGGTGAATCCCTCGACGGCCCAGGCACGCGTCGTCGTCGACGAACTCGTCCGCGGCGGCGTCCGCGATGTGGTGTTGTGTCCGGGGTCGCGTAACGCCCCGCTGGCGTTTGCGCTGCACGACGCCGACCGGGACGGCCGGGTTCGGCTGCACGTCCGCATCGACGAGCGCACCGCCGGTTTTCTGGCCATCGGACTGGCGGTCGCGGCGGGCGCGCCGGTGTGCGTCGCGATGACGTCGGGCACCGCGGTGGCCAACCTGGGTCCGGCCGTGGTGGAGGCCAACTACGCGCGGGTCCCGCTCATCGTGCTGTCGGCCAACCGGCCCTACGAACTGCTCGGCACCGGCGCCAACCAGACCATGGAACAACTGGGCTACTTCGGCACCCAGGTACGGGCCATGATCAGCCTCGGCCTGGCCGAGGACACACCTGAGCGCCTCGAGGCGCTCAACGCGACCTGGCGGTCGGCGACCTGCCGGGTGCTGTCCGCCGCCACCGGCTCGCGCACCGCCAACGCGGGGCCCGTGCAGTTCGACATCCCGCTCCGCGAGCCGCTGGTACCCGACCGCGATCACGGCCCCATCCCACCGGGCCGGCCGGACGGTAGGCCGTGGACCTACAGCCCGGCGGTCATCTTCGATCAGCCGCTGGACATCGACCTCACCCCGGACACGGTCGTCATCGCCGGCCACGGCGCCGGTGAGCAGCCGAACCTGGCCGCATTGCCGACCGTCGCCGAGCCGACCGCGCCGCCGCCCGCCAACCCGCTGCATCCGCTGGCGCTGCCGCTGCTGCGGCCCAAGCAGGTGATCATGTTGGGCCGGCCCACCCTGCACCGACCGGTGTCGACGCTGCTGGCCGATCCGGCCACGCCGGTCTACGCGTTGACCACCGGGCCGCGCTGGCCCGACGTCTCCGGCAACTCGCAGGCCACCGGCACGCGTGCGGTGCTCAGCGGTGAGCCCAACCCGGCCTGGCTACGCCGCTGCGCCGAACTCAACGAGCACGCGAACGCCGCGGTGCGCGCACAACTCGGCGAGCACCCGCTCACCACCGGCCTGCATGTCGCCGCCGCCGTCGCCGACGCGCTGCGCCCCGGCGATCAACTCGTGCTCGGTGCCTCCAACCCGGTGCGTGATGCGGCACTGGTCGGCCTGAACCCGCACGGCATCAAGGTCCGCTCCAACCGCGGCGTCGCCGGCATCGACGGAACGGTGTCCACGGCGATCGGGGCGGCGCTGGCCCACGACCGCACCGGTGGCCGCACTGTCGCGCTGATCGGCGATCTGACGTTCGTGCACGACAGTTCCGGGTTGCTGATCGGGCCGACCGAGCCGGTACCGGCGAATCTGACCATCGTGGTGTCCAACGACAACGGCGGCGGCATCTTCGAACTGCTCGAGCAGGGCGACCCACGCTTTTCCGACGTGTCCGCCCGCGTGTTCGGCACTCCGCACGATGTCGACGTCGGCGCCCTGTGCCGCGCCTATCACATCGACAGCCGCCAGATCGAGCTCGATGATCTCGGCGCCGCGCTCGACGAGCCCGCCAATGGGATGCGGGTCCTCGAGGTGAAGGCCGACCGGTCCTCGCTGCGGCAGTTGCACGCCGCCATCAAGGCTGCTCTGTGAATCGACTTGCCGGCGCCGTCGCGGTGCTGAAAGCCTGGGCGCGCATACTCGTTCACGGCCGCAGCGGCGAGTTCCCCAACACCCGGGGGCATCGTGCCATCCGCTGGGCCCGCGTCGCGGTCCTGATCATCGTCGGCCTGGTCACGCTGCAGTCGCTGCTGCTGGTGGCAGGGGCATGGCGCGACGACTACGCCATCTCACGCGACATGGGTGTGGCCGAGGCCGAAGTCCTCGACGCCGGCCCGCGGCGCTCGACCATCGAGTTCGTCACACCCGACCGGGTCACGTACCGTCCTGAGCTCGGCGTGCTGTATCCGTCCGAATTGGCAACGGGGATGCGGATTTACGTCGAATACGACAAGCGCAATCCCAACTTGGTCCGGGTGCAGCACCGTACCGCCAGGCTGGCGATCATCCCGGCCGGCTCGATCGCCGTGGTCGGTTGGCTGATCGCGGCGGCCGCGCTGACCGGTCTGGCCGCGCTGGACAAGCGCTTGGACCGTCAGCTGATCAGTGCGTCCAGCCAGCCCGAGTCCTGAGTGTCGACAACGCTTCTGGTGTTGACGTTGTAGATCGTCGGAGTACCCGGGTGGTCCGGATTTTCGTCTTTCAGACGCGCCTTGTTGGCGTCGTTCACGGCGGTGGGGTCGACGACGTAGTCGCCGGTTGCGATCCGGTCGGCAAGCCAGTCGGGTATGCCGCTGTCGCGGGCCATCGCGGCGATGTCGTTGTTGCTCGGGCCGTCGGCGCTCTGATGGCGGTAGATGTCTTGCACGAACGCCTGATACGCCGTCGGCGGCGTGGCCGGGTCGGCGGCGACGAACAGCGCATTGGTGACCCTCGCGGACACGTCGTTGTGATGCCGCGGGTCGAGGAACGTCAGCCACCGGTAAGTGATCGCGAGCCGGCCGCTCGCCAGGGCGCTGCCCAGCTTGTCGCCGTCGGCTGACTCCAACTCGGCGCAGTACGGACATTGCGGGTCGCAGAAGATCTCCAACTGCACTGGTGCGATTGGTGATCCGAGTACCACGCCGTTACCGTCGACGGTGCGTGGTACGTCGGCGTATGCGGTGTTGGTGGTGAACATCACCAAGCTCAGCATCGTGGCCAATACGCCCAGGTAGGACCGCATTGTGGGGGTCTCCTTTGTGTCAGAGTTCGTGTCGTGTACGCCAGTCGGTAACCATATCGACAGGCGACGCTGAGACCGTGATGTTGTGCGAGTAGCGATTGTCGCGGAATCTTTTCTCCCGCACGTCAACGGCGTGAGCAACTCCGTCATCCGAACACTCGAGCACCTGCGCCGTACGGGCCATGAGGCACTCGTCATCGCGCCGGACACCCCACACGGCGAGGAACCCGCTGACCGTCTTTACGACGGTATCCGGGTGCACCGGGTGCCGTCGTGGATGTTCCCGAAGGTGACCACTCTGCCGTTGGGGCTTCCGCTGCCGCGGATCCTGCGCGTGCTGCGCGGATTCGAGCCCGACGTCGTGCATTTGGCGTCGCCGGCCTTGCTCGGCTGGGGAGGCGTGAAGGCGGCGCGGCGTCTCGGCGTGCCGACCGTCGCGGTATACCAGACCGACGTGCCCGGCTTCGCGGCCAGCTATGGCATCGGCGTCACAGAGAAGGCGGCCTGGGCGTGGTTCCGCCACCTGCACCGTCTCGCCGACCGCACCTTGGCGCCGTCCACCGCGACGATGGAATCACTTGTCAATCATGGCATTCCGCGGGTGCACAAGTGGGCCCGCGGCGTCGACATGATCGGCTACGCGCCGTCGGCCCGCGACGAGGCACTGCGCCGACATTGGTCACCGGACGGCAAGCCGATCGTCGGGTTCGTCGGCCGGCTCGCGCCGGAGAAGCACGTCGAACGCCTCGCCTCGCTGGCTGCCGGCGGCAACGTCCAGGTGGTGATCGTCGGCGACGGTGTCGACCGCGCCAAGTTGCAAACGGCAATGCCGACAGCGGTTTTCACCGGCGCCCTGTACGGCGAAGAGCTGGCGAAGGCATACGCCAGCATGGACGTCTTCGTCCACGCCGGTGAGCACGAGACGTTCTGCCAAGTCGTGCAGGAAGCGCTGGCGTCCGGTCTTCCGGTGATCGCCCCCGACGCCGGTGGACCACGCGACCTGGTAACACCGTGGCGCACCGGATTGCTGTTGCCCGTCAAGGGATTCGAGGCAGAATTGCCCAACGCCGTCGCGCATCTGCTGGAAGACCGGCAGCGCTACTCGGTGGCGGCCCGTCGCAGCATTCTCGAGCGCAGCTGGCCCGCCATCTGCGACGAGCTGCTCGGCCACTACGAGGCGGTACTCTCGCCGATGGCCCGGGCGCGCATGGCCCGCAGGCAGCACGCCCAGGGCGAATAGCTACCCCTGCGCCAACTCCGCGACCGGCTGCCACTGTTCCCAGGTGCGCAGCCGGTTCTCGTAATCGGCCTTGGCCATCCCGAACGGCGCTGCGCCGAAGAACACCCGCAGCGGGGGCTCGTCGGCGTCGACAACCTTGAGTAACGCCGCCGCCGACGCCTTCGGATCACCGGGCGCAGACCAGCGCTGCTTGCGTATCGCGTCGGTGGCCGCCTGCACATCGGCGTATGCCGGCAGCGATTCAGCGCGCCGCGACGACGATCCGGACCAGTCGGTGTCATACGCTGCCGGCTCGATCAGCGTGACGTGAATGCCGAACGATCCGACCTCGTACGCGAGCGCTTGGGAAAAGCCCTCCAGCGCCCACTTCGAGGCGTTGTAGATGCCGACGTTGGGGATTGCCGTGATGCCGCCGATCGACGACACCTGGATGATGTGGCCGCTGCGCTGCTCGCGCAGGTACGGCAGTGCCGCCTGAGTGACCCACAGCGCGCCGAATACGTTCGTCTCGAACTGATATCGCGCACATCCGCCTCGGACAGCTCCTCGACGAAGCCGAACTGGCCGTAGCCCGCGTTGTTGACGACGATGTCCAGGCGTCCGAATTGATCGTGGGCCTGTTTCACCGCGGCGAAGTCGGCAGCGCGGTCGTTGACGTCCAACTGAATTGGCAGAATCGCGTCGCCGTACTTGGCCGCCAGATCATTCCCGTCCGAAGCCACGCGAGGTGCCGGTGATAAACCAAACTTTTTCAGCCATGCCCGTCTGCAACGCACACGTCGGCCGCACATTCCCGGTGACGGTAGGTTCAGCGGTATGAACCGCGCGACGTTGGACAAAGACCCTCGTGAAGTGGCGTCGATGTTCGACGGCGTCGCGAAGCGCTATGACGTGACCAACACCGTGCTCTCGATGGGCCAGGACCGCTACTGGCGTCGCGCCACCCGGTTGGCACTGGGCATCGGGGCGGGGGAGAAGGTGCTGGACCTGGCCGCCGGTACCGCGGTGTCGACGGTCGAGCTGGCCAGCTCGGGGGCGTGGTGTGTGGCGGCGGACTTCTCGGTCGGCATGCTGTCGGCCGGGCAGGCCCGCAAGGTGCCGAAGGTCGCGGCCGACGGAACTCGATTGCCATTCGGCGACAACGTTTTTGACGCGGTGACTATCAGCTTCGGGCTGCGCAACATCGCCGACCGCGGTGAGGCCTTGCGTGAGATGGCCCGGGTCACCCGGCCAGGTGGACGGTTGGTGGTGTGCGAGTTCTCCACGCCCACCAATCGGGTGTTCGCCACGGTGTACAAGGAGTACCTGATGCGGGCGTTGCCGCGGGTCGCGAGCGCCGTGTCGAGTAATCCCGACGCGTATGTCTATCTGGCCGAATCGATTCGGGCCTGGCCTGACCAGGCCGACCTGGCCCACCAGATGTCGGACGCCGGATGGTCGGCGGTCCGGTGGCGCAACCTGACCGGTGGCATCGTCGCGCTGCACGCCGCGTACAAGGCGCACGAAAAACCGGTTAGCTGAACGGCTTTCGGCGATCGATCAGTCGCGAGGCCAGCCCGCTGCCACGCCATGCCCGCGCCACCCAGTCGGTGTCGTCGTCGGTGACCAGGTTGCCCATCACGCGTACCGCGATGCCCATCAGCGTCGTCGAGCGCATGGCCATCGGCCCGGTCGCGGGCAGGAACCGCGGAAAGGTCAGCAGCAGCCCGAGCCGGCGTGCGATCGAAAACCCTCTGCCGTAATGGGATTGGAGAAGATGCGGCCACGCCTCAGAAAGGTTTGCGAGGTCGCCCGAGCCCAGCATCTCGACGGCGAGCCGTCCGGTCTCCAGCCCGTAGTCGATGCCCTCGCCGTTGAGCGGGTTGACGCAGGCCGCGGCGTCGCCGATCAGCATCCAGTTGCGGCCGGCCACCCCGGAGACGGCGCCGCCCATCGGCAGCAGCGCCGACGACATGGCGCGGGGCTGGCCTTCGAAGCCCCACTCATCTCGTCGTAGGTCGGTGTAATACGACATCAGCGGTCGCAGTGCCAGTTCGGCCGGCCGCTTGGTCGTCGACAGCGCGCCCACGCCGATGTTCACTTCGCCGTTGCCCAGCGGGAAGATCCAGCCGTAGCCCGGCAATACCGCGCCGTCGGGGGAGCGCAGCTCCAAATGCGATGTCAGCCAAGGGTCGTCGCTGCGCGGCGTGGCCAGGTATCCGCGAGCGGCGATGCCGTACACGGTCTCCTGGTGCCACCGCCTGCCCAACACCCGACCCAGTGTCGAGCGAGCGCCGTCGGCGACGATCAGCTCACGGCAGCCGACCTGTGTTCCGTCGGCCAGCGTCACCGACGTCACCCGGGTCGACGAATCGTGATTGACGCCGACAGCTTTGACGCCGAGTCGCATGCGTGCGCCAGATTCCTCGGCGACTTTGCGGATCCGGTCGTCGAGTTCGACGCGGGCCACCGCACTTCCGGTGGACGGAAACGAAGGCCCGGGCCAGTCGACTTCGACCTCGCCGCCGAACCCGCTCATCCGCAGGCCGCGGTGCCGGATGCGGGCGTCCAGCCATTCGCCGAGCCCCAGCCGTTCCAGTTCGGCGACCGCGCGCGGGGTCAGCCCGTCGCCGCAGGCCTTGTCGCGGGGGAAGTTCGCCGCGTCGATGACGAGCACGTCGCGGCCCGCCCGCGCGGCCCACGCGGCCGCCGCCGACCCGGCTGGTCCGGCGCCGACAACCACCACGTCGGCATGGGAGTCCATGCTCACCAGTATGTTGGTTGCGTGAGGACTCCGGCGACAGTGGTGGCAGGCGTGGACTTCGGCGACGCCGCATTCGCCACCAACGTCCGCGACGGGGTGGCCCGCATCGAGCAACTGATGGAAACCGAGCTGCGCGGCTCAGACGACCTGATGACCGACGCCGTATTGCACCTGTTCGAAGCCGGTGGCAAACGATTCCGGCCGTTGTTCGCGGTGTTGTCCGCCCAACTCGGTCCGCGTCCGGACTCCGACGAGGTGGCCATCGCCGGCGCGGTGATCGAACTGGTGCACCTGGCCACGCTGTACCACGACGACGTGATGGACGAGGCCCAGGTGCGCCGCGGCGCACCCAGCGCCAACCTGCGATGGAACAACAACGTCGCCATCCTGGCCGGCGACTACCTGTTCGCCACAGCGTCACGGCTGGTGTCGCGGCTGGGCCCGGACGCGGTGCGGATCATCGCCGATACCTTCGCTCAACTGGTGACCGGACAGATGCGCGAAACCCAAGGGGCGGCGAACGCCGCGGACCCGATCGCGCACTATCTGAAGGTCGTGCACGAGAAGACGGCCTGCCTGATCGGCGCGGCCGGGCGATTCGGCGCGATGTTCTCCGGCGCCGACGACGACCAGATCGAGCGGCTCAGTCGGCTGGGCGACCTGGTCGGCACGGCCTTTCAGATCTCCGACGACATCATCGACATCGACAGCGATCCCGATGAGTCCGGCAAGCTCCCCGGCACCGACCTGCGCGAAGGTGTGCACACGCTGCCGGTGCTCTACGCCCTGCATGACAGCGGGCCCGACTCCGACCGGCTGCGCGAACTACTGGCCAAGCCGATCGAGGACGACGCAGTGCTGGCCGAGGCGTTGACGCTGCTGCGGGCATCCTCAGCCATGACCAAGGCCAAGGACACCGTGGCGCGCTACGCCGCCCAGGCCCGTGAGGAGATGGCCGGGCTGCCGGACGGACCCGGCCGCCAGGCGCTGGTCACTCTGGTCGACTACACAATCCACCGACACGGCTAGGTTCGCGGAACTCCGGCGGTCCTTCTCGGCGTTAAATGGGGAGAACCCCGCTAGTTGGAGGAATTAATGACCTGGCACCCGCATCACAACACCGCGAAAACGTTCGCGTTGCTGTTCGGTATGTCGGCGCTGATCGTGCTCGTCGGAAGGGCGTTCGGCCCGTCGATGATGTGGTTGGCGGTGCTGTTCGCCATCGGCATGAACGCCTACACCTACTTCAACAGCGACAAGTTGGCGTTGCGGGCGATGCACGCGCAGCCGGTGTCCGAGCTGCAGGCGCCGGCGATGTACCGGATCGTGCGTGAGCTGGCGACCGCCGCGCACCAGCCGATGCCTCGGCTGTTCGTCAGCGACACCGCAGCGCCCAATGCGTTTGCCACCGGCCGCAATCCGCGCAACGCCGCAGTGTGCTGCACGTCCGGCATCGTCAATCTCCTCGACGAGCGCGAGCTGCGTGCGGTGCTCGGCCACGAGCTGTCGCACGTCTACAACCGCGACATCCTGATCTCTTGTGTGGCAGGCGCTTTGGCGTCGGTGATCACCGCGTTGGCCAACATGGCGATGTTCGCCGGGATGATGGGCGGCAACAACCGCGAGGGCGGTAATCCCATTGCGCTGCTACTGGTTTCGATGTTGGGCCCGATCGCGGCGACCGTGGTGAAGCTGGCCGTGTCGCGTTCACGGGAGTACCAGGCTGACGAGTCGGGTGCGCTGCTCACCGGCGATCCGCTGGCGCTGGCGTCCGCGCTGCGCAAGATCTCCGGTGGCGTGCAGGCCGCACCGCTGCCGCCGGAGCCGCAACTGGCCGCGCAGGCTCACCTGATGATCGCCAGCCCGTTCCGCGCCGGCGAGAAGATCGGCTCGATGTTCGCCACCCACCCGCCGATCGCCGACCGCATCCGCCGACTCGAAGAGATGGCCGGACGCTAGTCACACCAGCCTCAGGAGTCTCCACAAGCTGACCATGTGGTGTCTTTCCGAATCGACACCATATGCGATATCACCGCAGCATGAATCGCTACACCTACCGCGCCGAATGGTCCTCTGAGCACGGCGAATACATCGGTCGGTGCATCGAAATACCGTGGCTGTCGCAGTGGGCGCCGACGTTGCAGCAGGCGATCGCGACGGTCGAGAGCGCCGTCGACCAATACGTCGCCGAGTGCGAAGCCGAGGAACGAGACCCACCGGCGCCGCTGACCGAGCGGCAGTTCAGCGGCAAATTCCTGGTCAGGACGTCGCCGTCACTGCACGCACGACTGACCGTCGAGGCCGCCGAACAGAACGTGTCGATGAATCAATGGGTCGTGCAGAAGCTGGCAGATCGGCCGCCGATCGGACTATTCGACCTCTGATATCGCATATGGCTACGTTGTGAAAAGCATCCATATCCCTCAGAAACCGGAGCCGTGCACCTCATGCCCGGGTGTCTCAGCAGCCAGCCCGCGGTAGGCGTCCTCGACGGTGCAGCCGTGGTTGATCACGCCGTCGACTTCCCGCGCGATCGGCATGTTCAAGCCGTATTTGTCGGCGAACTCCATGATGACGCTGGCGGCCTTCACGCCTTCGGCGACCTGGTTCATCGACGAGATGATCTCGTCGATGGATTTGCCCGAACCGAGCTGCTCGCCGACGTGCCGGTTGCGGCTGCGCTGGCTGGTGCACGTGACGATCAGATCGCCCATGCCGGCCAGCCCGGCGAAGGTGTCGCGCTGCCCGCCCATCGCCTCGCCCAGCTTTGACATCTCGCGTACCGACCGGGCGATCACCATCGCCCTGGTGTTCTCCCCGATACCCAGCGAATAGCCCATCCCGACTGAAATCGCGTAGACGTTCTTCAACGCACCGGCCATTTCTACGCCGAGCACATCGTCGATGGTGTACACGCGGAAGCGCTTGGTGCGGAACAGGAGCGCGAGCTGGGCGGCGAGATGCTGGTCGGGCATCGCCAGCACCGCGGCGGCCGCGTAGCCTTCGGCGACCTCGCGGGCGATGTTGGGCCCGGCCAGGATGCCTGCGGGGTGGCCGGGCAGCACTTCGTCAACGATCTGCGACATCCGCATATTGGTGCCCTGCTCGAGACCCTTGACCAGCGACACCACCGGCACCCACGGCCGTAATTCCGTCGCCAACTCGGTGAGCACATCACGGAACCCGTGCGACGGCACTCCCATCACGACGACGTCAGCGCACCGTGCTGCCTCGGCAAAGTCGGTGGTAGCGCGCAGGCTTTCGGACAGTTCGACGTCCTCGCCCAGATAGTTGGTATTGCGGTGATTCTCGTTGATGTCCTTGGCGGTCTCTTCCGAGCGCACCCACTGCAAGGTTGGTCCGCGGCGCGCACAGATCGATGCGACGGTCGTGCCCCAGGAACCGCCGCCCAAGACGACGACTTTCGGTTCGCGCATAGCAGCCATGGCGCCAGCGTATTGCCGTCACCCGATCTTTACCGGCGGTTGGTCAGATGAGGTCGCGCGACCGAACACCATCGCCTCGGTGATGCGGTCGAACCGGTAGTCGAGGGCGTCGGCGAAGTAATTCTGCCGCACGTTCCACGGCCGCTTGATGCCAGACTTCGGCAACGCATGCGGTGCGCGCAGCACGTAACCGGCCTGAATGTCCCACGCCGGCTTCTCCGGCATCGGCTCACCATCCAGGTGCGGGTAAGCGCGGGTATAGCCGTGAGAGTTCATGTGCGCCAGCAGCTTTGCCGTCGCACGCGCTGTCATGTCGGCCCGCAACGTCCACGAGGCATTGGTGTAACCGACGCACCAGAACAGGTTGGGTACTTCCTCGAGCATGTGGGCCTTGTAGACGAAACGGTCCTGCGGCTTGATCTCGGCGCCGTCGATGGACACGGTTACCCCGCCGAGCGCCTGCAGTTGCAGTCCGGTCGCGGTGACGACGACGTCGGCGTCCAGATGCCCACCGGACTTCAAAGCGATTCCGGTGGAATCGAAGTGGTCGATGTGATCGGTGACCACCTCGGCGCGGCCGTCACCGATCGCGGTGTAGAGGTCAGCGTCGGGTATCAGACACAGCCGCTGGTCCCACGGGTTGTAGCGCGGCTTGAAATGCGTGTCGACGTCGTAGTCCCTGGGCAGGTAGTGCACCGCGATCGAGCGGATCCACCACTTCACGAAGCCCGGTGTCTTGCGGGCCAAGAACCAGATCACGCCTTCCAGCAACGCGTTGCTCTGGCGGGCGTATGCATGAGAAAGTCTGCGCGGCAGAATCTTTCGCACGAAGTTCGTCGACCCGCTGCTCCTGGCGGCTGAGAACAGATAGGTCGGTGAGCGCTGCAGCATGGTGACCTTGGTGGCCTGCTCGGCCAGCGACGGGATCAGCGACATCGCGGTGGCGCCGCTGCCGATCACCACGATCTTCTTGCCGCGGTAATCGAGGTCCTCGGGCCAGTGCTGCGGATGCACGATGGTGCCGTCGAATTCGTTGAGACCGGGAAAGTCCGGGGTGTAGCCCTCGTCGTAGTTGTAGTAGCCGGACCCGAAGAACACGAAGCGGCCGCGGTAGGTCACGTCGTCACCGTCATGCTCGGCGGTGACGGTCCAGGTGTCGGTCGAGGAGTCCCAGTCCGCCGAACGGACGAGGGTGTTGAACTCGATGTGCTCGTCGAGGCCGTACTTGCGCGCCGTGTCGTTCAGATAGCCACGGATGTCCCCGCCGTCGGCGACCCGCTCGTCTTTGGTCCACGGCTCCCACGGGAAGCACAGCGTGAAGATGCTGCTGTCCGAGCGCACGCCCGGGTAGCGGAACAGGTCCCAGGTGCCGCCGAGCTGCTCTCGCCGCTCGAGGATGACGTAGCTGGTCCCCGGGTTGCGTTCGGTGATCCGGTAAGCCGCGCCCAGGCCCGAAATGCCCGCTCCGATGATGACGACGTCGACGTCGGTCACGCTCATCACAAACCTCGCTTCTCCGGCGGCGGTGTGGTGCCGATCACGTTACCGGTAGTTCACGAACTGCAGCGCGACGTCGAGATCGGACTTCTTCAGCAGAGCCTGGACTTCCTGCAGGTCGTCGCGCTTTTTGCTGGAGACCCGGACCTCTTCGCCCTGGATCTGCGTCTTCACACTCTTGGGGCCCTCGTCGCGGATCAGCTTGGTGATCTTCTTCGCGTTTTCGCTGCTGATGCCCTCCTTGAGGGTGCCGGAGACCTTGAACGTCTTGCCGGAAGCCTGTGGCTCGCCGGCGTCGAAGGCCTTGAGGCTGATGTCGCGCCGGATCAGCTTTTCCTTGAAGACGTCGACGGCGGCCTTGACCCGCTCCTCGGTGGAGCTGATCAGCTCAATCGCCTCGTCACCCTTCCAGGCGATCGTGGTGTCGGTGCCGCGGAAGTCGAACCGGGTGCCGAGTTCCTTCGCTGCCTGGTTGAGCGCGTTGTCGACCTCCTGCCGGTCGAGCTTGCTCACGACATCGAACGATGAATCCGCCATTGGATACGTCCCCTTCCATCGAAGTTGGTCGTTTGTTATCCGAGCACATCTTCGTTGTATCCTGCTACACGCACCACGGCAGATTGCCCGAGCGGCCAATGGGAGCGGACTGTAAATCCGTCGGCTAACGCCTACCCAGGTTCGAATCCTGGATCTGCCACCAGCACGAAGTGCTCCACGGCGCGGAGCTGAGCGGTCAACTTGTACGCAGGTTATAAGCTCCACGCCGTGGTGCCGCTCGGGTACGCCGCTTACAAACCAAGCCAACTCGGTATCCGTTTTACGCCGAAATTGCTGGGCTAGTTTGGAACTGGTCGCCACAGTGCCACTTCGGATGTTTGGCGCAACTGGCACGGCTGGCGATACGCGAATGCACCGGACACGGTGCTACCGCGTGTCTGCTGTGAGATTGTGCAGGTATGCCCGCTTCTGCTGCGGCTGCTCCTTCGGGGGTGGTGACGTTTCTGTTCACCGATGTGGAGGGTTCGACGCGACGGTGGGAGGCGGACGCGGAGGAGATGCGGGTGGCACTGTCCGCACACGACGCGGCACTACGCCGGGCCATCGAGACACATGGGGGCTGGCTGTTCAAACACACCGGTGACGGGGTGTGCGCCGCGTTCGCCTCGCCGAAGTCTGCGGTGGATGCGGCGGTGGCTGCGCAGCGTGGGTTGGAGTTGCCGGTGCGGATGGGGGTCGCGACCGGGGAAGCCGAACTGCGAGAGGGAGATTACTTCGGTGCGGTGCTCAACCGCGCCGCGCGGGTGATGGCTGCCGGTCACGGCGGGCAGATCCTGTTGGCCGACTCCACGGCGGGTGTACTCAGCGGTGTTGATCTCATCGATCTGGGACCGCGGTGGTTGCGGGACCTGCCGACCCGGGTCGGGGTTTTTCAGGTCCAAGCGGAGGGCCTGCGCACGGACTTTCCGCCGTTGCGGGCGCTGGACACAAGCCCGGGCAACTTGCGGCTTGCGGCGACCAGCTTCATCGGACGCGAGTCCGAGGTAGCCGAGGTGCAAGCCGCGGTGAAGGCTCATCGGTTGATGACGTTGACCGGGGTGGGCGGGGTCGGCAAGACGCGCCTGGCGCTGGAGGTCGCGGCGCGATTGGCTGATGAATTCCCGGACGGGGTCTGGGTTTTCGACTTAGCCGCGGTCGCCGATCCGGCGGCAGTGCCCGACGCGGTGGCCGCGGTGCTTGGCATCATCCAACAGCCGTGGAAGAGCGTGGCTGACAGTGTCGCGGCCGCATTGGAGGGCAGAGTCCGGCTACTGATATTCGACAACTGCGAGCACGTTGTCGAAAGTGTCGCGGATCTGGTCGAGGCGATCCTCGCCGCCTCGGCGACCGTAACGATTCTCGCGACCAGCCGCGAAGGATTGGGGGTCAGCGAAGAACAGTTATGGCGTGTCCCGTCGCTCGACGTCAACTCCAGAACCGAATCCGCCGCCGTAAACCTTTTCATCGACCGTGCGCAAAGTGTCGTGTCGGACTTCTCGCTGGCCCGGCCCGGCGAGGCAGACGCTGTAGTGGAAATCTGCCGCCGTCTCGACGGCATCCCGTTGGCCATCGAGTTGGCGGCCTCGCGGATGGCGTCGATGACCGCTGGCGAGGTGCGAGATCGGCTCGATCAGCGATTCCGGCTGCTGGTCGGCTCGCGGCGTGGCCTCGAGCGCCACCAGACGTTGCGCCACGCTGTGCAGTGGTCCTACGACCTGCTCGGCGATGCGGAGAAGGCGCTGCTGGAGCGGGGTTCGGTGTTCGCGGGTGGATTCGATCTCGAAAGCGCCTGCGCGGTAGCCGGATTCGATCACGCTGACGACTACGCCGTGCTGGATCTACTGGATGCCTTGGTGCGCAAGTCGCTGCTGGTCGCCGAACGGTCATCCGGGCGGACTCGGTTTTCGATGCTGGAGACGATCCGCCAGTTCGCCGAGGAGCAACTCGCCGCCGGCGGTTCGGCGACCGAGGTACGTACCGCGCATGCGCGCCACTTCGCCGGACGCGAAGCCGACATCCTGGCCCTGTGGGACAGCCCCCGGCAGCGGGACGCCTATGCGCGGTTCAGCGTCGAGCTTGCCAATCTGCGCACTGCGTTTCGGTGGGCCGTCAACCAAAGTGACCTCGATGTCGCCGCCACCATCGCCACCTACGCGGCATTCCTCGGCATGTGGGTCGACAATTACGAGCCGATCGCCTGGACCGAAGAGCTCATCGAGCCCGCCCGCGCCGTCGACCATCCCCGGCTGGCGTTCCTGTACGTGATGGCGTCGTACTGCTGCAATCCTGGACGCATCGAGGCGGCGGTCCGCTATGCCGACGCGGGCCAGCTGGTGATCGACAGTGGCCGCCACGAGGTGCCGTTCGGCGGCGAGGGCGCGCTGGGCGCGGCGTACCTGGCCATCGGCCGGCCCGACCGGATGGTCGAATGGTGCCGCGCCCAGCTGGCACTCGGCCGCGACACCCACGGAAACACCAGGGCATTACTGGTCTTCGGACTGACGCTGGCCGGTTGCGGTGAGGAGGCGAGGGCCGCCGCAACCGGCCTGATCGAGGCCGCCGAAGCCACCCACAACCCGTTTGTGCTCTCGTACGCGCTGTTCGTCCACGGCTACGCCTTCCGCGACGCCGATCCCGCCGGATCGCTGGAGGCCCTGCGCCGGGGCCTGATGATCGCTCAGGACAGCGCCAACCGCTACACCGAGTCACTCCTGGCGGGCCAGCTGTCCCGCCTCGAAGCCGGATACGGTGACCCGCTGGCCGCCCTCGATCACGCCACACTGGTGATCCGCAATTACCACGACGCGGGCAACACCACCGGGGTGCGCAGCGCCCTCGCGATCCTCGCCCCCCTTTTCGACCGGCTCGGACGCCTCGAACCGGCGGCCACCATCGCCGGGTTCGCCTTCAACCTCCTCACGGCAGCGGCCTTACCCGAGATCAACACCGCGATCGCTCACCTACGCGACGTCCTCGGCGACCCGGCCTACGAATCGCTCGCCCGTGCAGGCGAAAAGATGACCATCGCCGCCATGGCGACATACGCCTACGACCAAATCGACCAGGCCCGAACAGAACTCGAACAGTCCAGTTGAAATGCTCGTCGGACTGATCCGGGATCTGCCACCACAACGAGTTCAAACCCGAGAGGGGATCGCCACAGTCTCGACGACGGCGGCGACACGTGTGCCTTGGCCGGGCGCGGTGTCAATATGCAGCTTGCCGCCGATCGCCGAGATGCGGTCAGTCATATTCGTCAGCCCGGTGCCGGTGGTTGCGGCTTCGAATCCGCAGCCGGTGTCGCTGATCGTGAGGGTCAATGTCCGCGCGTCGGCGTGGCCGGTGATCGTGACGCGAGTATCTGGGCCGCCGTGTTTGGTGGCATTCTGCAGCGCCTCGATGCAGCAGAAATACAGAGCGGCCTCGATCGAAGCGGGGTAGCGGCTGAGGCCCTGCAGGTCGAGTTGAATCGGGATCGGGGCGTGCGCGGCGACGGTCGGCAACGCTTGGGCCAGGCCGCCGCTGACCAGCGACGGAGGGTAGATGCCGTGCGCGAGCCTGCGGATCTCGGTGATCGCCGTTTCCAGCAGTCCGGTCGCCTCAGTGAGCAGCGGTTGATATTTGTCGTGTTCAGCGTTGCGGGCGAGCTGGATGAGCACCGCCAGCGCGACGAGGTGCTGTTGGGCTCCGTCATGCAGGTCGCGTTCGAGGCGGCGCCGTTCCTCGTCGGCGGCCGTGACCAGCCGGCCGCGTGAAGCCTCGACTTCGGCGGCGCGTTCGGCAAGCATGCTCTCCGACACTGCTAGTGCGGCGGCGTTGTTCCACGCGATCACCAGAATATGAAAGGCATTCATCGGCAACGCGATGATGATGAACGCGTGCTCGATCCAGCGCGGCGGTGGCGTGGCGAAGTGCGCGAAATGCTGAAAACGGGCCACCGAAGCGAGCGCCAGTACGCAACCGGCGGTGATCACGGCGAAAACCAGCCCTCGCTGCCAGCGCATGTAGGGCTGGGCGAATACGACAGGTACCAGGGCAGCGAGCACCATCGCCGGCAGCAGGTTCGGTGCGACGAACGTGATGAGAAAAACGGCGATCCAGTTACCGATACACGCCAGGGTGATCGATTGCTGATATCGACCGCGACGCGCCAAGGCCAGCGCGACCGCCAGCACGAGACATTGCGCGGTGCATATCGCGGCGATCGCCAGAAACCAGGCGGATCGCAGGAAAAACACGTATTGGAATAGGGAGAGCAGCACGCCGGCACCGAAGTACATGGCGAAGTAACCAGCTAGGAACAGCTGAAAACGTTCCACCGTGAACCGATGAATGAGGTCGTGGCCCAGCAACGACGACGATCGCACTGCCGCGTCCAAGAGGACCTTCGGCACCCGCCAGTAGGGCACCGATTCGGCCGCCGCCGAGGGGCTCAGTGGGTCGTTCGCCATATCCGGGTCAGCAGTTCGGGACTTAGATCCTCTTTGTGTAGGTAAGCCGCAGCGCCGCAATCAGCGGCTTCCGGCGGAAGGTCTTCCACGTCGTACGTCGACGTCAAGAGGACGATTAGGGCCGGATGGGCGGCACGGATTCGGCGAGTGGCTTCGATGCCGTCCATTCCGGGCATGTGAATGTCCATCAGCACGATCCCGGCGCTGCCGTACGGAATGAGTTCCATCGCGGATTCACCAGACTCGCAGTCGCCGGCCATTGAGAAGCCCTCCGTGGCAGCGACGGTGGCGGCCGTAGCACGCCGGAAACTGACCTGGTCGTCGACAACCCAGACCCGAACCCGATCCTCCGCCATCTTCGGATGATGGTTCGTGATCTTGTCGAGCACGATGGTGTACACACCACTGTTTTCATGTCGCAGGGCCATGGTCGTCGAGGAACATCAGTACCGCCTTGACCCGGCGATCAACGGAATCATCAACGGTCAAACCGAGTTTGGCGAAGATGGAATTGATGTGCTTTTCCACCGCTCGCTGAGTCAGCACAAGCCGTTTGGCCACCGTGCGGTTGCTCCGCCCGGCCGCCAGTTCGGCGAGCACCTCACGTTCTCTGGGGGTCAACCGACTGACCTTCGCGACCGAGTTCGGCTGGGCAAGTAGCGCTTCCACGACCAGCGGATCGAGTACCGTCCCACCTTCGGCGACTTGATGCACGGCCTCGCTGAGCTGGTCGAAATGGGAAATGCGTTCCTTCAGCAGATAGCCGCGGGCAGCAGTACCACCGTCAAGCAATCCCGTGGCGAAGCGTGGATCGGCATACTGGGACAACACAATCACCCCGACGTCCGGGTGCGCCGTCCGCATCCAGCGGGCCAAGCGAATGCCCTCATCGGTCGACGTCGGCGGCATCCGCACATCGGTGAACAGCAATGTCGGATGGTGCTGTTCGATCAGCTCGACGGTGGTGTCGTAGTCCTCGGCGACGCCGACGACAGTTACGTCCGGATCGGTCGATAACGCACGGTGAACGCTGTCGCGCACCAAGAGGTTGTCTTCGGCAATAACGACCGAAATCGGACCACTCACCGTAACGCCGTCCTTCCTCAATCTTTGAGGATATTCAACGGATAACGCCACGTGCAGGCGTTGATCTTGATTTGTCCGAAGTATGCGCGCACTAGCGCCGGGCCGCTAGAGTACTGCGCTACTCGATTCGCGACGATGCACGCACCCGGGGGTACACACCACCACAGGTGTGGTGCCTGCTTTCTGGTCGCGGCATCGTCGCCGGACGACACTCAATTCCTATCCGGGCATGCCCTCATGGCAAGCCAACACGATGAGGAGTCGAAATGTCGCAATTGTCAGAGGCATTCGCGGTGAATCGCGATGTCGTTCACGAAGCTCAGCAGCCCGTGGTCATGGACGAGACGTCCGCTTCGCCCGTCCTCATCACCGAGCAGGAGGTGATGTTCGGCACCCATGTGGCCCTGTCAGCGCGAGTCGCTGCTGGACCCCGCCGATTCGCCGCCGCGATCCGGACAGCCGCGGCGTCGCTGCATCTGCCGCCGCCCCATCAGCACTATCCGGCCGCCGCCGGATATCTCGAGCGATCGCGCATGGCTCGCGAAATGGAGCGGTTGTGAGCAGCTTTCGGAGCAATATCGTTCTGGTGCCGCTGGCGGTGTTCGCCAGCGGCATGCAGAACATAGCGAGGCAACTGAAAACCGTTGCAGAAAAACATGTTTCTGCTGTCGCGCCCCACGGCGTCGCCCTAGAGGCAAGGCGCATTGGTTGCGACCTCCCGGATGCGACGGTGATTCGGTTGACGCCTAGCCAGATTCGAATCCTGGATTAGCTAAGTCGACGACGTCCGGTCCGGGCGTCGCGGCGTAAAGCTTGTCGATCTCCGGGGAATACTTTTCAGCAATCGGCTTACGTTTGAGTTTCATGGTCGGCGTGAGCTCATCTCCGCCCGGCTCCCATGGAGTGCCGACGATGAGGAACCGCTTGATCTGCTCGACGCGGGAAAGTTTGGAATTCCCTTTGAGGACCGCGGCGGTCAGCATTTCCCTCGCCTCGCGGGTCTGCGCGAAGGCGGCCGGCGAGGGGCCGGCCATGCCGAGGGCGGCGGCCTGCGCTGCGACCGCATCACCGTCGAGGATGACAAGGGCGGTGATGTACGGCTTGGCGTCGCCGAAAGCCACTACCTGGCCGATCAATCCGGACGAGCCCTGGATCGCCATTTCGATGTTGGCGGGGGAGAGATTCTTTCCCGCTTCGTTGACCAGCAACTCTTTCTTGCGGTCGACGATCGTGACAAAGCCTTGCGAGTCGATGGTGCCGATGTCGCCGGTATGCAACCAGCCGTCGGCGTCGAGCGCTTCGGCGGTCTTCTCCGGTTGATGCCGGTAGCCACGCATCACGGCTGGCCCGCGTAGCAGCAGTTCACCATCGTCGGCCACCGTGATCTCGATGCCGGACAGCGCCTGCCCGACCGAACCGACCTTGTTCGCGCCGGGTCGGGCCGAGGTGCCACAGCCCGCGCCCTCCGACATTCCCCACACCTCATATACGGGAATGCCCAGTGCCCAAACGAATTCAATCGTTTCGATCGGAGTCGGTGCCGCTCCGATCACCGCCCATCGCAGGTGGTCCATGCCGAGCGCGTGGCGCAACTTCGCCAGCACGAGGCGGTCGGCGATGTTGCGGCGGAAGGCAAGGGGCGCGGGCACGGGTTTGCCGTCCAGTGTCAGGCGGGCGGCCTGGATGCCGGTGTCGATGGCCCACAGCGCCAACCGCTTCTTGATTCCAGTCGCCTCGGTGGCCAGTTTCGTTTCGATCCCGGCTTTGATCTTGTTCCAGACGCGCGGCACCCCGAGGAATGTCGTGGGCCGGACATCGAGCAGCGCCTGCGCGATCGCCCCGGGGTCGGCGACGTCGGTCACCTGTGCTCCGAGAACGATGTTGGCGTAGTGCGAGGACACCCGGTCGGCGATGTGCGCATGCGGCAGGTACGAGGTGACGCGGTCATCGGGTTGCATGTCAAGGAGATCGACGATTGCCGAGAACGCGGCTATCAGATTGGCGTGGCTGAGCTCGACGCCCTTGGGCGGGCCGGTGGTTCCCGAGGTGTAGATGAGCGTCGCGATATCGTTCGGCCGTACGGCTTGCCACGCCGAGTCGAAATCGAAATCTGCTGTGGCCTGCAGAGATTCGAGATGTTCGAGGGTGAGGCAGCCGTCGACGTCGGCATCGACGACGATCACCTGAGCCAGGTCCGCCCCGGCCGCTGTGATCGCCGGCAGAAAATCCTTCTCGGTGAAGACGATCGTGTTCTCGGCATTGCTGAACAGATACCGGATCTGGTCTGGCGCCGAGGTGTTGTAGATCGAGAACGGGACCGCGCCGAGGTGCATCACCGCGGTGTCCGCCAGATGGAACTCGGGGCGGTTGCGCAGCATGAGAGCGACGGTGTGGCCGGGTTGCACCCCAAGCGCCGACAGCCCGGTGGCAATCGTCCGCACGCGATCGGCGTACTCGCGCCAGGTGATGACCACCTTGTCCCCGACCGTCCGGATGGCCACATCGTTCGGGTCTAGGGCTGCCGTCTCCTGAAATGCCTGTGGCAGCGTTGATACTGGCACGCCGCTTCGATGCCGCACTACCGTTGGGTCGCCTTCGGTCATCAGACTCTCCGCCGCTTCCGGCCCCCGAGGTCCCAGTTCGCCAGCATAGAACGCCGGCTACGCGCCCGCTACGGACACCAAGGCGGGATCGGGCAGAAGTTAAGGCCCGGTGGCGTCGGCGCTTCGGGTCCCTCGACAATATTGTCCGGGCAACCGCCGTAATACCCGGGCGGGCACTGCTCGTGATACTCGTGGCAGACGCTCAGGTCCCAGCCGGTCGCCCGTAATCCAGGCCAGACATATTGTCCTGGGCACCACTTTGAGGCCTCGGCGGTACCGGCACCCAGCACCCCCGCGACGCCGCCCCACAGCAGCACACTCGCTGCTGCCACACGGATGAGTCGCTTCATGATCAGAGAAATTATCCGCCTTGGAACGAACCGGCGATATAGGGAAATTGCCCTATGCGGCTGGTGAATCCGTCAGCCGAGGCGCGACAGCGCCGCGACGGTCAGCGCCTCGACCCCGGTCGACAGCGTCGGCTCGATCGCCGGTGCAAACTCCGGAGAGTGGTTGCTGGGCAGCGGCTTTCCCTGCTCGACGGCGTGCGCGATGCTCTGCTCGTCGAATCCGCCCCAGAACCAGAATGCGGTCGGTACGCCGAGCTCGGTGCCGAAGAGGCCGACGTCTTCGCTACCGGCCACCGGCTGATCGGATTCGAACACCCGCCCTTCGCCGAAGTGGCCGCGGAAGTCGACCGCGATCTCCTGCATGACCGTGTCGTCGACGGTGGTCACTGGAAAGCTGTAGGTGGTGGTGATCGCGGGATCTTTGTCCGCGCCCGAGGCGAGTGACTCCGCCTTGGCGATGCGCTCAATAGACGCGAGGATGGTCTCGCGGACGTCGTCGCGGAAACTCCGGACGCTGATGCCCAACTCGGCGTCGTCGGGAATGATGTTCTCCTTCGACCCGGCGTGCAGATATCCGACCGTGACGACGGCGGGATCGAACGGTGAAAGTCCGCGCGAGACAATGGTTTGCAGACGCTGAACGACGTTGGCCGCCATCACCACCGGATCTATCGTGAGCGCGGGTTGTGAACCATGACCACCGCGGCCGAACAGTTGCAGCTTGAGTGCGTCCGCCGCCGCCAACGCCGGGCCCGTCTTGTAGGCGATCAGCCCTGCGGGCAACGGGATCACATGCTGGCCGAGCACGACCTCCGGCTTCGGGAATCGATCGAACAATCCGTCGTCGATCATCGCCTTGGCCCCGCCGCCGATTTCTTCGGCCGGCTGGAAGACCGCGACCACCGTGCCGGACCAGGAGTCTTTCTGCGCGTGGAGTAGCCGCAACGCGCCGACCAGCGCGGTCGCATGCATGTCATGTCCGCACGCGTGCATGACCGGCACATCCGCGCCGTTGGGGTCGACGCCGCGCGCCGTGCTTGCGTAGGGCAATCCGGTTTTCTCCGCGACGGGCAGGGCATCGAAGTCCGCGCGTAGCAGCACGGTCGGACCGGTCCCATTTCGGAGGACGGCCACGACGCCGGTGCCGCCGACGCCGGCGGTCACCTCGAGCCCCAGCGGTGCGATCGCGTCCTGCACCTTCTGCGCCGTTCGATGCTCGTGAAACGACAACTCGGGATTGGCGTGCAGATCTTTGTAGAAGTCGGCGAGGCCGACGCCCAGCGTGTCTTCCCATCTAACCGGCAGCGCAGTCGTCATCGTCATTCCTCGATTCAACGGGAGGGTTTAGCCATGACCGAATTTGGGGCTGCCCAGTCGGTGGACACCTTGCGATGCTTGATGCGCCAGGTGTCGCCGTCGGGCACCAGAGTGTCGCGGTAGCGCCCGATGTGATCGAGGCCGATGTGGGTGACGACGCTGAAGTAGCACGAGATCTGAGCCCGGTCGGGGGTCACGTCGTCGAAAAGCAGATTGGCGACGTTGTGCCGGACGATCGCCTTGACGTCTGCGCTGGCGGCCACCTTCCCGGTGACACCGCCGAGGAAGGCCACGATCTCGATTCGTCCGTTGAGCTGTTCGAGGCCGCGAATCTCCAGTACGCCGTCGTCGCAGAAGGTGTCGGCCAGGTCGTCGAGTCGACCGGCGTCGCCGGACCAGTTGTAGCGCGCGAGCGTGTCGCGAATGTGCTCGCGAGCCACCAATTCCCACATCTCCACGGTCCGAAGCTACCGCCAGAGAGCAGCGATGCTCATCGATTGGGCGGGACGACCGCAGTCACCTCGATCTCAACCCTGATGTTCGGCCAGACCAGCCCGGGGATCACGCCGAGCATGAAGATCGGCTGATGCGTGATCACCGCCGAGCGCACCGCAGCGTAAGCGGGGATATCGGCGGCGTCGGTCAGCCACTGCCGCACGCTGATGATGTCGCTGAGTCCGGCCCCCGCACGGCCCAGGGCTTCTTCGACGTTGCGCCACGCCTGTGCGGCTTCTTCGCTGAAGTCTTCCGGCACCGTGCCGTCGGCCCGCAGTCCTGGGGTGCCGGAGGTGTGGATGAGTTCGGCGCCCGCAGGCACCCTGACCGCGTCGGCGTAATTGCCGATGTGGCTCGCGACGCCGGTGAGTATCGATTCGACTTCGTTGGTGCTCATCTGTCACTCCCATCAGTTGGACGATTAGGTCCTATTCTGAAGGACACCGGTGACAGGTTGGCGCGACTTTAGGATGTAGACGTGGCTGCGCAGAGAAAACAGGCCGCGCGGCCCCGGTTGACTGCCCGCGGGGTCGCCACGCGGACCCGCATTATGCAGTCGGCCGCCGAGTTGATGTACGTGCAGGGCGTCGCAGCGACCACCGTGGACGAGGTCTTGTCGGCGAGCGCGACCAGCAAATCGCAGTTTTACCACCACTTCGACGACAAGGCTGCCCTCGTGCGGGAGGTCATCGAGTTGCGGGCTCAGGAAACATTGACCAGCCAACGATTGCGGCTCGAAAAGCTCGACTCTTTTCGCGGGCTCGCGCAATGGCGGGACGCGGTGGTGCGGCGAAACGTGTTGCGCCGCGGTGCCTGGGGATGCGAATTGGGCTCGCTGGCGGGCGAGTTGTCCGACGTCGATGACGCGGCCCGAATCTCGCTGGCCCAGCATTTCGCGGATTGGGAACAGTTGTTCGCCGCAGCCTTTGAGCGCATGCGCGACAAAGGACTGCTGCGCGCTGATATCGACGCTGCCGCATTGGCGACCGGCCTGATGGCGGCACTGCAAGGCGGCTATCTGCTCGCTCAGACCGCGCATGATCCCCGTCCGATGGAGGTGGCGCTGGACATGGCCATCGAGTACATCAAGTCGTTTCGGCGCTGACCTTACTTTGGACTAAATAGACCAGTTTCGTGATACAAACGTACGGAACTTCAAAGACCGACGGAAGGTGCGGACTGTGTCGCATCACTTCGACACCCCGACCGCCCGCGAGGATCCTCGCCTGAACCTCTGCGACTTCTACCTGTTCGCGGGGTCCGGCGACACCACCGTGATGGCGATGACGGTCAATCCCACAGCGACACAACAGACTCCGGAACCATTCCGCGACGAGGCCGTCTACGCCTTCCGATTCGACACCGATGGCGATCAACACGAAGACGTCTCCTTCAAGGTCCGGTTCACCGGCCCGAGCTACGAGGTGTATCGCGCCGACCACGCTCCCGAGGGACTTGCCGGCGACGTCATCTTCGCCGACTCCGGGCACCAAGCACCCGGCGTTCAGGCTTTCGCCGGGGTCGTCGACGATCCGTTCGCCGGTGACGCACCAGGACTCGAGGCGTTCAAGGCCGCGTTCGCGCAGGGCAAATACGAGCCCGCGGCGTTCGCTCGCCGTGCCGACTTCTTTCGCGATCGCACGGTCGCCACGATCGTTCTCGAGGTGCCGAATCACTTGATTTCCAAGACTATTCGGGTGAATGCGTGGGCGACAGTCTCGCTGTACGGCCATGCCCCTGAACAGCAGGTCGCGCGGTGGGGTCTGCCGTTGTTCACCCACATCTTCCTCGGCGACAGCGAGTTGCGTGAACAGTACAACCGGACAGGCCCGGCCGACGACAACAGTCCGTTCACCGCCAGCACCGTGTCGACCGTTCGGGACTACACGCGATTAGCAGGGACCGCGTCCGACCCGGAGGCCTACGGGCGTCGCGTGGCCGACCTCTTCGCGTCGCTCACGCTGCCGTATGAACTGGGCAGTGTGGCGTCCTTCGACTACACCGGCTTCAACGGCCGGTCCCTCGCCGACAACGTGATGGACACCATGCTGTCGCTGCTGACGAATTCGCCGTTGGGCACCGGCATCGCGCCCGACCCCGCGCGATTCACCTCGACATTTCCCTACCTGTGTCCTGCGCGCCCGCCTAAAGGAAGCGATCATGCCGTTCATCCGCGTTAACTGCCCCAAGGGTGCGCTGACCGCCGAGCAGAAGGCCGCCCTCGCCCCGAAACTCGTGCACGCGCTCATCCGCCAGGAGATCGATCCGGTCACCGAAAGTGGCACGGCGAAAACAGGATTCATGTTCAACGAGATCGACGTGGAGAACTGCTTTCCGGGTGGGGTGCCGCTGTCCGAGCATCCCGACAAGATGTTTTGGACCGTTGAGGCGTTCGTCGCCGCATCGTATTTCAGCCAGCCGCGTCGTGATGAGATGCAGCGCGAGGTCGCGCAGGCATTCGTGGATGTGCTCGGTGACGACGGGACTGTCCTGCAGTACGAGGATGTGCGCATTTCGCCGTCCTACCTGATGCGACTCCACGTCGTGTTCGTCGAGATTCCGGAGGGAAGCTGGGGTGCGGGCGGGCAGACGATCGGCACCGAGACGATCGGAAAGCTGCTGGGTGCCCACGAAGGGCCGACGCGATTCGCCGAGGCGCTCGAACTCGGGGCGAGGATGAAGGCGGCGCGGCTGTCATAGCTGGGCTGCCGCAGACATCCGACGGACGCTCACTGTTGGTCTGCTGGTCACCAGCGTGCGGGCTGCGTCTGCGAGCCTTGACTCGACGCTTTGGGCTCGACGCACCGTGAAGGGGCTTGCCATGACAGAACACTTGCGCGCTTACAACAGTCTGTGGCAAGTCCGCAGTGACTCCTGGTGCCGGCTGGAAGAGGCCGCTGACCGGCTGACCCGCCCGGACACCGCGGGTGCACTGAAAGAAAAGTGCCTTACCTCCTGCCAGGAATTGCTGACCCAGCTGAGCTCATTGGAGCCGTACTGGGCCTACCCTGGCACGCCGCAATTCGCCCGTGTGCAAAGGCTTTACGCCGCTGGAAGCTACGACAAGTTCTGTCAGGCGGTCGCGCAGATCAACCGGGCGCTGACTCAGGAGTCGTACCGCACCGGGGATGTGGAGAACGCGGGTGCCGACGAGCTGGACATGTTCCCGTCCGATCCGCGTCAACTCGAAGGTCAGACCGAAGCCGAGCGCGACCGCCCCTACTTCGAGGTGCTCGTCGTCGAGAAGATGACCGAAGCCCAGGAACGTGCGCTGCGCAACGAGGTCCGCAAGTGGCGGCGCCCGGACGACGAATTCGTCTACGAGCTCGTGGTGGTGGCCAGTGGCGACGAGGCGCTGATCGCCGCACGGCTCAACGTGAACCTGCAAGCCGTCGTCATTCGGCGGCGCTTCTCGCACGAATCGACTCGGGACCTGTCGTCGCTGTCGGAGTTCGTCGACACCGGGGTGTCCCATGAATTGGCCGATCACTGCACACCCGAAGAACGTGCGCAGATCCTCGCCACCTCGATGGCGAAGTTGCGACCCGAGCTCGACCTCTACCTGATGACCGAGATCGACGTGGAGGACATCGCCGGGCGGCTGGGCCAGTACTTCCGGCGGGTGTTCCACGCTCGGGAAGGCATGCTCGAGCTGCACCTGTCGATCCTGCACGGCGTCGCGGCGCGCTATCGCACCCCGTTCTTCAGCGCACTCAAGCAATACAGCCATCGGCCCACCGGCGTCTTCCACGCACTGCCGATTTCGCAGGGCAAGTCGATCGTCAACTCGCACTGGATCAAAGACATGGTCAGCTTCTACGGCCTTGAAGTGTTCATGGCCGAGACGTCGGCGACCTGCGGCGGCCTTGACTCGCTGCTGGAGCCCACCGGTCCGCTCCGTGAAGCCCAGCAGCTCGCGTCGAAAGCCTATGGCTCACGGCACACCTACTTCGTCACCAACGGGACGTCGACGGCCAACAAGATCATCACTCAGGCGGTGGTGGCCCCCGGCGACATCGTGTTGCTCGACCGCAACTGCCACCAGTCGCATCACTACGGCATGATGATGGCCGGCGCGAACGTGGTGTACCTCGAGGCCTACCCATTAAACGACTACTCGATGTACGGCGCGGTGCCGCTGCGGGAGATCAAGTCAAAGTTGTTGGCGCTCAAGCGCGCCGGCAAGCTCGACCGGGTCAAGATGATGTCGCTGACGAACTGCACCTTCGACGGAATCGTCTATGACGTCGAGCGGGTGATGGAAGAGTGCCTCGCGATCAAGCCCGACCTGGTGTTCCTGTGGGACGAAGCCTGGTTCGCCTTCGCGCGGTTCCACCCGGTGTATCGCACCCGCACAGCGATGGCCGGGGCGGCGGCGGTGCGCGAGCGGCTGCACAGCCCTGAATACAAGGCCGAGTTCGAGAAGTATCTGGCCAAGCAGACCGCCGAGAAGCCCAGCGACGAAGACCTGTTGAACCGTCGTCTGATGCCCGACCCGGCTCGAGCACGGGTGCGGGTGTATGCGTCACAGTCGACGCACAAGACGCTGACCTCGCTGCGCCAGGGCTCGATGATCCACGTCTACGATCAGGACTTCGACCAGAAGGTCGCGGTGCCGTTCCACGAGGCCTACATGGCGCACACCTCGACCTCGCCCAACTACCAGATCCTCGCGTCGCTGGACCTGGGCCGTCGGCAGGTGGCGCTGGAAGGCGCCGAGTTGGTGCAGCGGCAGATCGAGAACGCGATGCAGCTGCGCGATGCGATCGACAACCATCCGTTGCTGAGCAAGTACATGAATTGCCTTGGCACGTCGCACCTCATCCCGAATGAGTACCGGCCGACGGCCATCGATCAACCGCTGCGCTCCGGCCTGCGCAACATGATGGCGGCATGGCACGACGACGAGTTCGTGCTCGACCCATCGCGAATCACGCTGTCCATCGGCCGCACCGGCTATGACGGCGACACGTTCAAACGCGAACAGCTGATGGACCGCTACGGCATTCAGATCAACAAGACCTCGCGTAACAGTGTGCTGTTCATGACGAACATCGGCACCACACGGAGCTCGGTCGCATTCCTTGTCGAGGTGTTGGTCAGCATCGCCGGTGAGCTCGATCAGGCCATCTCCGAGATGAGCCTGGGCGAGCGCGAACACTTCGAGCGGGCGGTGTATGGACTGACCGAACGTCCGGTGCCGCTGTGCAACTTCAGCGGATTCCACCCGGCCTTCCGGGACCACAGCGGTGACGAGCCGACCCCCGAGGGCGATGTCCGTCGCGCGTTCTACCTGTCGTATGACGACACGAATTGCGAATACCTGATGGGTGACCAGATCGACGAAAAGCTGGACGCCGGAATCGATGTCGTATCCGCTACGTACGTGACGCCCTATCCGCCGGGATTCCCGGTGTTGGTGCCCGGTCAGGTGGTCAGCCGCGAAATCCTGCAGTTCATGCGCGATCTGGACACCAAGGAGATCCACGGTTACGAGCCGAACTTCGGCTACCGGGTGTACACCGAGAAGGCGATCGAGATGGTCGGCGCCGCGATCGGATTGCCGTCCAACGGCCATCACCCCGCCGAGGACGTGTCGTCGGCCAAGCCGAACAAGAAGAAGCCGACCAAGCGCGTCGGCAATCTGCCCGAGGTCGGTCAGGACGAGTTGCTCGGTCAGCAGCAGCCGGGTGACGCGCTGACTGCCGGCTAACGGGTGCATCTACAGTCCATGGCATGAGCAGCCGCGTAAGCGCACAACGTCGCGATGTTGCGATCAGCGTCCTGGGTGGTCCGACGACGGTGGTCGACTTCGGCGGCCGGCGGATTGTCATGGACCCCACGTTCGACGAGCCCGGTCCGCACGACTACCTGACGAAGACGGTCGGGCCTGCGGTCGCCGCTGCCTTACTTGGCGATATCGATGTGGTGCTGGTCAGTCATGACGAGCATCCGGACAACTTCGACACCGAGGGCAGACGGGTGGCGCTGGCCGCGCCGCTGCTGTTGACGCATCCGGGCGCCGCGTCCCGGCTCGGACCGCCGGCCGTCGGAACTCGCGCCGTTCGAGACCTTCGAGCTTCCCGCTGCCGGCGGCGCGAATGCCATTACGGTGCAGGCAGTTCCGGCGGTGCACGGACCCGCCGACGGGCAACGGGATGCCGGTGGTCACGTCAACTGCGAGGTGACCGGCTTCGTGCTCTCCGGTGCATCGCTGCCGACCGTGTACCTCAGCGGGGACAACGCGTCGGTCGGCGCGGTGAAGGCCATCGCTGAGCGGGTGGGTGCCGTCGATATCGCGGTGATTTTCGCGGGCGCCGCCCGGGTGCCGGCGAAGGAGCGTGGACGCCCGTTGACAATGACGGGTCAGCGGGCCGCGGCCGCCGCCGAAGTGCTGGGTGCCCGGCTGGTCATCCCCGCCCACGTCGACGGGTGGAAGCACTTCAGCGAAGGAGTCGGTGAATTCGGCGTCGCCTTCGACGAAGCCGGACTGCTGGACCGTCTCGCCGTCGTCCCGCACGGCGAGTGGATTGTGCCGTCCTGGCTGTGCCCGTCCTGACGTGATATCGCATGTGATGCCGATCCCGAACAGCATGTCATGGTAAGTCGCTGCCGCAATGACTTTCACCCGCTTGACCAGTTAATTTTCTAGATCTCCTAACGAACACGTAGCACAACCGCGAAACTGGCTTCCGTGGATACCGAAACCAGGCTGCAGCGGTGGGAGCGGCATGCGGAGTGGCCGCTCGCGGCGGCCGCCCTCGTGTTCTTGGTCCTGTTCTCCCGGCAGGTGTTCATTCAGCCGCACGGGCGCGAGGCGCACATGATCTGGGCGGTCGACTGGGCTATCTGGGGTCTGTTCTTCGTCGATTACTTTGTCCGGCTGTTCCTTGCCTCTGACCGTCGGCACTGGTTTCTCCGCCACTTGCTCGACTTCGCGATCGTCACGCTGCCACTGTTGCGGCCACTTCGCTTGCTGCGCCTGCTTGTTCTGATCGAGGTACTGCAGAAGGCGGTCGGGGATGCCTTTCGGGGGCGCATCGTCATCTACACGGTGTCCGGCGTCTTGCTGCTGATCTACTCGGCATCGCTGGCGGTCTGGGACAAGGAGCGGTATCTACCCGGCGCCACCATCAATTCGTTCGGAAAAGCGGTGTGGTGGTCGATCACCACGGTGACGACTGTCGGCTACGGCGACGTCTACCCGGTGACCAACACCGGCCGGGTGATCGCCGTGTTGCTGATGATCGGCGGGATCAGCCTCGTCGGGGTCGTCACCGCCTCCCTGGCGTCCTGGATCATCCAGCGCGTCGCAGAAGAAGACGCTGTGAATCAGGCGGCGACCGTGGCCCAGATCGAGGACCTCCGCAGCGAAATCCGGCTGCTGGCAAACGAACTGCGGAATAGAGGCTGACAATGACGATCACGCCGGAAACGTTCACCACCTGCGGCGTCGGCGGCACCCGTATCGTCGCCGACCGACTCGGTGATCCGGATAAGCACGCGGTGGTGTTCCTGCACGGTGGCGGGCAGACCCGCCGCTCGTGGGGCAAGGCGGCCGCGGCGGTGGCTGAACGCGGCTGGCAGGCGGTCACGGTCGACTTTCGCGGTCACGGCGAGTCGGACTGGTCAGAAGACGGCGACTACCGACTGGTCAGCTTCGCCGGCGACGTCGAAGAAGTGCTCCGTCACCTGCCCCCGCAGCCGGTGCTGGTCGGCGCGTCGCTGGGTGGCTTCACCACAATGCTTCTGGCGGGCGAGATTTCGCCCGGCATTGCTCGCGCGGTCGTCCTGGTGGACATCGTGCCGAACATGGACCAGTCTGGGGCGAACCGGATCCACACCTTCATGGCCGACCGGATGCAGAGCGGCTTCGAGTCGCTCGACGAAGTCGCCGACATGATCGCCGAATACAACCCGCACCGGCCTCGGCCCACTGACCTGAATGGCTTGCGCAATAACCTGCGTCGTCGCGGCGACCGCTGGTACTGGCACTGGGATCCCAAGTTCATCAGCGAGAATGCCTCGCTCCCGCCGAGCGAGGTATCCGACGTCGATCGGATGAACGCTGCGGTGCAAAGGATTCTGGCCGACGGGGTGCCGATGCTACTGGTGCGTGGTCAGGTCAGTGATCTGGTCAGCCAGGATCGCGCCGACGAGTTTCTGGCTTGCTTCCCCCAGGTTGAGTTCGTCGACGTCCAGGGCGCTGGGCACATGGTGGCCGGCGACCGTAACGACCTGTTTGCTGACGCGGTGCTGGATTTCCTTGTCCGCCATGACGAAAGCGCCTAGGTCTCGACTGCCTCAATCAGGATGTCGATGACGGCCTGCGGGTGGGTGATCAATGGGGCGTGGTCGAATGCGGCGAGCAGGGCTTGTTCTTCGGAGGTTGCGTGCTGCAGACCGGTGATGACGCGACTCCAGCTCGACCCGGCGGTCAACTAGGCAGACATCAGCACGCCGTTGTCGGCGCCGAGGTCGGTGGCGGCGTTGATGACGACGCGGTCGAGCTGGCGCAGCGCGTGCACTGCGTTCATCAGCCGTCGATGATCCGGTGCTAACGGCTCATCGACGTGCTGGCGGGCGAGCGTCTCCGCGGCGTCGATGTAGTCGGTCGACGGAAAGACCGTCGCGGCCTGGTTGAACTCCAGGGACGTGATCAACACGTCGATGTTGCGGCGGATCTGGGTGGTGGCCGACCTGATCGCGTCTGCCAGCTCCGCAGAAGTCTCGATGTGTATCTCGCTGCTGCGGGCCAAAATTCGCGCGTAGCGGTCGCACGCGGTGAGCATCCGCAAGCCGTGCCGCATCGATCGACGCCCCGCCAGTCCAGCGACCCCCGCGCTCATCGGCTTCGCGGTGATCCGGAACTGCTGCAGGTCGCGGCCGAGTTGACGTGCCGTCTCGGTCAATCTCGCGGGCGCCGGGGTGCCGAGCAGACTGGTGACCGACGACTCGACGAGATCGGACAGCGTCAGGAAGAACGTGTGGGCGTCACCGCGGATCTTCGCTCTGGTGTTGATCGGCAAGACCAGCACGGCGGCAGCGATCCCGATGACCGCCCCGATGGCGGTCTCCTCGATGCGCAACAGCAGCAGGCCGTAGGTGAATTCGCCGAGCAGACCGTACATCAATGCCAGCATGGTGCTGATCCAGAAGGTCATCAGGCTGTAGGTGACCTTCATGAAATAGAAGGCGCAGAACAAACATACGAAGATCATCGCCAGCGAGGCGATGGTATTACCGGACACCAGGGTGGCGACCAGCACGCCGCTGGGCACACCCAAGACTGTGCCGAGCAACCGCTGCCAGCCCTTGTCGAGGGTCTCGGCCCAAGAATTGGTGCCGGCGAAGATGACGAACGCGGCGATCGCCGCCCAGTACCAGTGCGACGGTGAAACCAGTTCGCCGACAACGATGGCCAGCGCGGCGGCGACAGCCACCTGGATGGCTTGCCGCGTGGTCGGCAACAGGCCCGGCCGGAATTGCCGCTCGCCTGGCGCGATGTCCGGTTGTTCGGCGGCTTCGGTCGCGACCTTTTCTATTCTTTTACGGACTTCTGCCGTGGCCTTGGCCGTATCGACGATGGCCAGCGCCAGGCGGCGCACGGGTAAGTCGTCCGGCTCCGTGGCTTTCTCGAGCTGCTGCTGAGCGAGGTGCGCGGTCAGCCGGAGGGCGTCGGTGTTCGGTGTCCGGATTGCCCGTGACAGCAGGGCGACCGTGTCGGCCAGTTCGGCGCGGGTGGCGGCGGGGATGTCGGCGAAGGCCGCCCTGGTGCCTGCGGTCGCGAGGCGTTCGACGGTGAGTTCGGCATCGAACAGCCACAGCGCGAGGTCCTCGCCGCTGACTCCCGGCCACAACGCACTCGGATTGACCCGGTCTTCGATCTGCGCTTGAACCGTCAACGCGGTCTCGTTGAGCCGGCGAAGCCGTATGCGCAGTCGGCGCTGCCGCCGCTCGTCGGGGTTGCCGATTCGCACGGTATCAGCGGCACTGTCGACGGCGATCGCCATCCGTGCTCGTAACGACCGAATATTCTCCCGCAGAATACTTTTCGGCCGATCAGGCAGGATGAACGCGCTCCACACATAACTGCACAGCGTGCCCACCAGCGTGGCGCCGATCAGCCACGGCAGCTCGCTGAACTGTGCCCGCAGGTAGAGCGAGAAGAAGTAGGACATGAAGGTGACCATGCCCAGCGTCGTTCCACGTGGGCCGAAGCGACGTGCATAGGCCGCAACGAAGACCACCACGACGAACAGGACGTCGCCGACTACCGGGTACGGCGCCACCAGCGCGGCCGCGGTGATCGCCAGCGCGGTGGGCAGCGGCAGCAGCGCCATGGTGATGCGTTGTCGACGTGGATCGGGTTCGTTCACCGACCGGGCCGAGACCATCGTGATGAGCGCCCCGAGCAGCGCGACGGTCAGTGGTTGGCCGGTGGCCTTGGTCAGCAGGAACAGGACCAGCAGAGCCGTCGCGAGCGCGCCGGTGGTGCGAGCTGCCATCCGCAGCCGCAGCAAGCCGGGGTCGGACCCGATCGCCCAGTTACGCGCCCGCTGGTACAGCGGGGTGGCGTCACCCGACACTCGTGACCAGCTTTCTTTCGCGGATTGCATGTCTATCGTGACTTGACTCTGGCATAGCGGCCAAGATGAGACCCGATGAGCACGCGAACGACCTTGGCCGATGGCCGCGAGCTGTTGTTCTTCTCACTGCCCGGCCACACTCCGGCCCCGGTCGCGGATCGCCGGCCGCTTCCGCCGTTCGAGCCCGGGCAATCGCAGTTGCGGTACGACCAGACGACGGGGCAGTGGGTGATCATCGCCGCGCGACGCCAAGATCGCACCTACAAGCCGCCGCCCGACCAATGCCCGCTCTGCCCCGGCCCGACCGGGCTGACGAGTGAGGTGCCCGCGCCCGACTACGACGTGGTGGTCTTCGAAAACCGGTTCCCGAGCTTGTCCGGTGCGGGCTCTGCCGCGGCGGTTCCCGACGGTTTCGTGCCGATGCCCGGTGTCGGGCGGTGCGAGGTGATCTGTTTTTCCAGCAACCACACCGGGTCGTTCTCAGAGTTGCCTTTAGCGCATGCCCGGCTGGTCGTCGACGCCTGGCGGCACCGGACGGGTGCGCTGCTCGCCCAGCCGGGCATTCAGCAGGTGTTCTGCTTTGAGAACCGCGGCGAGGAGATCGGCGTGACGCTGGCGCATCCGCATGGCCAGATCTACGGTTACTCGTATCTGACCCCGCGGACCGCGGCCATGATGGAGCAAGCTCGTAAACATCGCAGCGGCAATCTGTTTGCCGACTTACTGGCGGCAGAGGTCGCCGATGGCAGCCGCGTGATCGCCCGCACCGACCTGTTCACCGCCTTCGTCCCGTTCGCGGCGCGTTGGCCGGTCGAGGTGCACATCTACCCGAACAGGTTCGTGCACAATCTCCTCGACCTCTCGGATGCCGAGATGGACGGGTTCGCGGAGATCTACCTCGACGTGCTGCGTCGGTTCGACCGAATGTACGACGGTCCGCTGCCGTATATCTCGGCGCTGCACCAATATTCAGATACTTCCGCGCTTCGCGAGGGCTACTTCCACGTCGAGTTGATGTCGATCCTTCGCAGCGCGACCGCGCTGAAGTACTTGGCGGCATCCGAGTCGGCGATGGACGCATTCATCGGCGACGTGCTGCCCGAGACGGTGGCCGAGCGGCTGCGCGGGCTGGCATGACGATCCGGTATTCCGCGCCGGGGCGGGTCAACTTGATCGGCGAGCACACCGACTACAACCTGGGCTGGTCGTTGCCGATCGCGCTGCCGCAGCGCACCGTCGTCACCTTCGAGCCGTCAGACGCTGACACGTTGGAGGTCCGCAGTGACAGCGCCGACGGCATCGTGCGAATTCCGTTGACTACCAAGCCCGGTGAGGTCACCGGGTGGGCGGCGTATGTGGCCGGCGTGGTGTGGGCGCTGCGGATGGCCGGGCATCCGGTGCCCGGTGGGACCATGTCGGTGGCCAGCGAGGTGCCGATCGGGTCGGGGCTGTCGTCGTCGGCGGCGCTGGAGTGTGCGGCGCTGGGGGCCCTGGCGTCGGGCTTGCATATCGGCCGGCTGGACCAGGCTTGTCGCCCAACGTGCGGAGAACGAGTACGTCGGCGCGCCAACGGGTTTGCTTGACCAGCTGTCGTCGTTGTTCGGCGAGGAGTCGACGGCGCTGCTGGTCGACTTTCGGACGCTGTCCGTCTCGCCGGTGCCCTTCGACCCCGTGGCGGCTGGTGTGGCGTTGCTGCTGATCGACTCGCGTGAACGGCATGGTCATGTCGATGGCGAATACGCCGCCCGTCGGCTGTCCTGTGAGCGGGCGGCGGCGGACATGGGTGTGGTGTCGTTGCGGGAGATCCAGGACCGCGAGGTCGCCGTGCTGGACAGCGTCACCGACCCGGTCGATGCCCGTCGTGCTCGTCATGTGCTGACCGAGAACCAACGGGTGTTCGATGTCGTTGCGGCGCTGCGGAACTCGGACTATGCGGAAGCCGGCCGCATTTTCACCGCCTCACATGCGTCGATGCGCGACGACTTCGATATCACCACTGAGCACATCGACCTGATCGCCGATACGGCTTTGGCGGCGGGCGCATTCGGTGCCCGGATGACCGGCGGGGGATTCGGTGGTTGCGTGATTGCGCTGGTGCCGGTTGATCGGGTTGACGTCGTTGACGAAGCGGTGCGCGCTGCAGTGCGCGCCGCGGGTTACGACGAACCGGCGATCAGCCAGACATTTGCCGCCGGCGGCGCGGGCGCGCTGTAAGCGAGAGGCGCGAGCCGGCGCGACTGGTCAATTTTTTCGAAAGGGCTTGGTGATCAACAACTTCGCGATGCTGGCTACCGCGCCTCCGGTGCCTCCGACATACGTCTTCGCCATCTGTGCAATCGACGGCGTTCTGCCGGCTGGTAGGGATTCCAGCCAACAAGCCGCTTCGTCTCGCTGCTCATCGCCGTAAACACGCATGGGACAGGGCATCCACGCCGCTATGAAGGTAGCGGGCACCGAGCTTGCTGTCAGCCCACAGCGCTCCCGGTGTCAGTCGGACAAACCGGGGCCCGAACCGGTAGAGCAGACGTAGCCGCTGTCCCGCTCGCTCTACTCGATCAATTAACGGTGCGAAGGCCTGGCTGTAGTCATCGGACGTGACCGTTCCTGTCGCTTCGAGACAGTGCACTCCCTCGGGAACATCCGACGGCTCCGTCAGCACAAGTTCCAGTTAAACAATGCATCCGAGCCTGTCAATATCTAGAGCGCAGACTTCGTCACATCTGCCACATGAGCCTCTCGGAGAAGCGAGGCGCGATCTGCCCGCCTCTGAGCGACTTTGCTTTCGCAATCGCTCGGAGGCGGGCAAAACGCCACATGGTTCCGCGCTACCCCACCGGCCTGAACCGGATGGCCGTCAGACCCAATTCGTCGACCGCCTCGGCGAACTGAGCGCGGGTCGGCATTCGATGGTCGCGGAAACCGACGCCCATCACCTGCTCGGCACGCTTGATGCCGTAGAACTCGACGCAGCGGTAGTAGAGATCGGTGACCAGCGTTCGATTTTCGATGAGCTCGCCGTGCATCGTCGTGGTCTTCCCGGCGTGCAACACCTTGGCGCTCGCGCCGTCGCGGAAGTTGTACTTCCACGTCGCGCCCGTCAGGGCGTAGAGGATGCCGTCGACCACGTGGGCGCTCAGCACGAGTGAATACGGGCGTCCGGTTTTGCGGCCGGCGAAGTCGATCACCATGAACTGGTTGCGCGCGGCACCCGCGAGCGGGGTGCGCAGCAGCAATGCCAGAACGGGGTTGACCAGACGCAGGAACGCCTTGGGCGGGTGCGACTTCGTGATCGGGTTCGACTGTTCGGCCATCACTTCACCGTAGGTCCCAGTTGACGGTGAAGCCATGATGCAGCACCAGATCGGCCAGCACATCGGTGCGCTCGGCGAGCGGCCATGACTCGAAGCTGAACGGGTCGAGGGCGAAAAAGGCGTAGTTGATCGAGGTTTCCGGAGTGGTGCGCGGCCGAAAGACGATGGCATCGAGTTCGGGCCACCAGCGCCGGACGGCATCGGCGAGGCGGTGGCAGGTGTCCCACACGTCGGGGTGCTGGCCGGTGTTGATCTGGTCATCGACACCGAGGACGTCGAGGTTGGCCTCGGTCCGTAGGTCGAGGACCCGCAGGTGGCGGGCGGCGACCAGTCGCACCAGCCGATGGTCGGCGTGATCGGCGGGGACCATGGAGCCGGTGAGACGATAGCGCTCGCGGAATGCACCGACGAGAGTGCTTGCCGCATAACGGGTTCGGAATTCACCGGACTTCGGATCGAAGCGGTAGAGCGCGGTCGGAAACCCGGTCCAGGTCCAGTCATCCGGGGAAGCGGCTTCGACCCGCCACAACTCGGTGCCGACGTCGACGCGTCGACGACGCAGACCGACGGGCCTGGCCTCGGGCAGCGGCGCCCGATAGCCCGGTGCTAGATCAGGCACCGACGGCGACGAGCATCTGCCATGCGGTGTCGGCGGTCTTCGGGCGGCGCAGCGCCTCAGCGATCGACGAGCCGCCCAGATCGTCGTGCGTCAGGCGCATGATCCGGTCCGCGGCCAGCGGGTCCGTGGTGAATCGAGCCAGCAGCTCGAGAATCTGCGGCAGATCTGTCCGCAGCCGGTCGCTGTCGAATTGCCAAGCCGGAAACCAGGTTTGATTGCCGACGGCGGACCCCAGCAGTTTGCCCCGGCTGCGTAGCCGATGCACCGCTTGCGGAGACTGCAGGCCCAGGCGTTGCTGCACCTTCGGCGTCGGCAGCGCACCGTCGACGAACTCGTGGGTCAACGCGCCGCGGCGTTCCTCGTTCAGGCTGCCTGCGGCGATCCGCTCCAGCGTTCCCTGCGGCGCGATTGGCGCCTTCAGCACGGCGTCGAGTACCTCGGCGAAGCCAGGCTCTTGCGACGCCCGTTCAGCGACCTGACGGGACAGTGCGGCGGTGGCAGCGGACATGTGTCCAGGCTACCAGCTGTGCCGTTCAATTGAAACAATCGAAACACGTCACGAATGTGCACTAAGCTCATCGGCGCGGGGGTTCTGGCCAAGGAGGGTCTGTGACGGCAATCGCTTCAACTCCGAAGGGTCATAACGTACAACCGCCGCCAGGGCCTGCGGCAGCGCCGGCGAGAAGCACGCCCGCCGAACTCACCGACGAGCAGCGGGGTTGGCTCTCCGAGTCGTCGCGCACCGACGTCAACGGTTGGCTGCACGTCACGGTCAAGGGATCACCGGCCGCACGCGGCTTTCAGTACGGTTTTCTCGTCGCGGACGAATACGCGGACTCGATTCGGGTCTATCGGGAGATGACCTACCAGGACATCGGGATGAACTACGAGTTCTTCGTCGAGCGGGCCGCCGAGTTGCACGCCGACAAGATTCCCGACGAGCTGCGCGAGGAGATGCAAGGTGTGGCCTCGGGTCTGACGGCCGCGGGCGTGCCTGCCACGTTCAACGACGTGCTTGGCGTCAACGACTGGATGGAGCTTACCGGCTACTGGTGGCCGAAGAACTCGGGCCGCTACACGGCGTTGGCGCCGACCGGCGGCGAGGGCAACCACTGCAGCGCCTTCATCGCGACCGGCAGCGCGACAGCTGACGGATCGATTGTTCTGGGCCACACCAGCTTTGCCGATTTCTGGCAGGGCCAGTTCGAGAACGTCATCTTGGACATGACGCCTGACGACGGCAACCGGATGGTCATGCAGACCGCACCGGGGTGGATCGCCAGCATGAGCGATTTCTGGCTGACCAGTGCCGGACTGGCGATCACCGAGACCACGATCGGCGGCTACGACGGTTACAAGGGCTACGATGAGGCCCGGGTCCCCGAGTTCGTTCGCGCCCGCAAAGCCTCGCAGTACGCCAGCGACATCGACCACTGGGTCGAGATGCTCAACACCGACAACAACGGCGGGTACGCCAACTCGTGGTTGGTCGGTGACATCAAGACCGGCGAGATCGCGCGCTACGAGGAAGGCCTGCTGTATCAAAGCCTGAGCCGCACCACCGACGGCTACTTCTGGGGCGACAACCAACCGGTGGATCCACGGATCCGGAACCTGGAATGTTTCGGATCAGGGTTCAGCGACGTGCGCACCCCCAACGGCGCGCGGGAAGTTCGCTGGCGCCAATTGCTCGGCCAATACAACGGGCGCATAGACGTCGAGGCCGGCAAGCGCATGCTGGGCGACACGTTCGACACCTACCTCGGCTACATCCGTCCGTCGTCGCGAACCATTTGCGCACATTCCGACAACGACCCCTGCTTCGACAGTGGGCTGACCCCGTTCACCCCGTTCGGATCGGTGGACGGCAAGGTCGCCAGCTCGGCCGACATCAAGGCGCTCAACGTCTGGGCCCTGTCTGGGCGTGCTGACGGCACCGGGTTCGACGCCGAGCAGTTTCTGCAGCAACATCCGCAATGGGATTGGCAGCGTGGCTATGTGAAGGATCGTCCGCAGCAGCCGTGGACGTACATCGAGTCGGGCAATAGCTGACCGTGCGTGCCTTCAGATGCCCGAACTGCGGGCAGGCGGTCGCGTTCGAGGTCCAGCAATGTCCGACGTGCGGGAAGGCGGTCGGCTATCACTACCCGTCGTGCCAGATCGTCTGCGTACCATCGGAAACGGTCACGGTGGACGGGCGTGACTGGTTTCGGTGCACGCACTGGGAGCGCGGCTGTAACTGGTTGGCCGAGGCGTCGGGTTGCTGCTTCCCGGACAGCTTTGTCCGCGAGGGGCCTGCACCCGATGACACTGAGGCGATGTCCGAACTCGATTCGACGCTGAAGTCACTGCGGCGGTTGATCTTTGAGCTGATGGATCTGGGCCTGCCCGTTCACCCGTACTACGCGGACCCGCACGGCTTGGCGTTCGATCTGCTGTCCAGCACGACACTGGGACGGCCGGTGGTGATGGGGCATGACAACGGCGTCATCACCATCGACTTGTCCGAGTCGCTGGAGTTGTACCGGGAGCGTCTGCGTATCAAGCTTCGCGAGCCCTACCGCACCATGCTGGGCCACTTCCGCCACGAGGTCGGCCACTACTACGAGATGCTGCTGGTGCAGAACACCGCGCTGATCGACGACGCCCGAGCGATGTTCGGCGACGATCGGGAGGATTACCAGGCCGCATTGCAGCGGCACTATGCGGGCGAGGCGCCGGCGAACTGGCAGCAGGACTTCATTTCGGAGTACGCCACCGCCCACCCGTGGGAAGATTTCGCGGAAACCTGGGCGCACTATCTGCACATCACCGGAACCCTTGCCACGATTGCCGATTCGGGCCTCGTCGTCGAAGCTGATCGAGTGAAGTGGGACCTGCCCGCCGATGTGGACGCCCGGGTGTCCTACGCCGACGCCGCCATCGAGGACATCATGGCCGACTGGTTGGTGCTGTCCGGGGTGCTCAACCGGGTCAACAATTCGATGGGCCGCGACGACCTGTACCCGTTCACGATCTTCCCGCACGTCGTGGCCAAGCTGGGTTTCATCCATCGCGTCGTGACGACGGCATCATGATCGCCGAGGCGGTCACCGCCGCGTATGCGAAGCACAAGAACAACTCCCGCGGCAAGAACGCCAGCTACATACCGGCTTTGGCTGACGTTGACCCGAAGCTGTTCGGGGTGTGCGTGGCAACCGTCGACGGTCAGACGTTTTCGGCCGGTGACGCCGAAGTTGAGTTCGCGCTGGAGTCGATCTCCAAAGTCTTCACAGCCGCGCTCGCCATGGAACAAGTCGGCCCAGAGGTGTTCCATCGCAAGGTAGGCGCTGATCCGACTGGCGCGGAGTTCAATTCAGTGCTGGCACTGGAACTGCACAACGACAAGCCGAACTCGCCGATGGTCAATGCGGGGGCGATGACGACGACCAGCTTGATAAAGGCCACCGACAAGAAGGACCGTGAGCGCCAAGTCGTGCAGATTCAAAGCGATTTCGCCGGACGCACGATCACGGTCAACGAACAGATCGCCGAATCCGAGCTCGCGACCAACTTTCACAACCGCGCGATCGCGTGGTTGCTGTTGTGCGGCGGATACATGTACAGCGACCCGATGGAGGTCTGCGACGTTTACACGCTGCAGTGCTCGACGATGGTCACCACAGTCGATCTGGCCATCATGGGTGCGACTTTCGCCAACGGAGGCGTCAACCCGGTCACCGGCAAGCGCGTCATCGCGAAAGCCAATGTGCCGCACATGCTTGCCGAAATGACGATGGAGGGCATGTACACCACGTCCGGTGATTGGGCCTACACCGTCGGGCTGCCCGCCAAGAGCGGTGTCGGCGGCGGCCTGGTCGCGGTAGCACCGGGCAAACTGGCGATTGCCGCATTCTCACCGCCGCTGGACAAGGCCGGCAACAGCGTGCGCGGGCAGGCGGCGATCACCCAAATCGCGAACCGGCTCGAGTTGGGACTCTTCGATGCCTAGCCGACTTCGCCGGAAATCATCCTCCACCACGGTTTGATGTAGCGGCCTGCGCCGTGCGGATCGAAGTAGCGGGCCGTCAACTCTTCTGATCCCACGTCGACCACGTTCTCGAAACCGCGCGAGGCAAGGAATGCGGGCGCTTGGCCCTCGTCGATCCCGAAAGTGAGCGGCTCGCTGGTGCGGCTCATTTTGGCGAATTCGTTTGCCGCCCCGCGCAGCGTGCACGTACCGTCCACCACCGAGCGCAGGATGTAATCGAACACGATCGCGCTGCCGGCCGCGGCAGTGGCCGTCACAAAGCCCAGCACCTCATCTACCGCTGCCAGATCGAGGTAGGGCGTCACGCCTTCCCACAGAAACACCGTCGGGCGCGTCGTGCGGTAGCCGGACCCCTGCAGCTTGTCGGCAAGCTTGTCCACGGTGAAATCCACTGGAACGTAGGTCACGTTGGCGGGGATCTCACCGATGACGGCACGGATCTTGGCCTGCTTCGCCGTGGATGTCGCGGGATGATCCACCTCGAACACCTGCACACCATTCAGCTGATCGGCAAACCGGTAGGGCCGCGAGTCGTAGCCGGCTCCCAGTATCACCAGCTGCTCAGCCCCTACCGCCAGCCGTTGCTGCAAGAAATCGTCGAAATATCGAGTTCGAGCGATGACGTAGTATTGATGCCCGGCGAAGCGCCGCTCGATCTGTCCCTCCACCACATCCCGAAAAGGCCTACCCCACAACAGCATTCGATACTTCGGGCCCAGAAATCGCTCTGCAAACGGATCGTCGCAGATCCGCTCGGCGGCAGGCTTGCGTGTTTCGATCGCTCGCGACAGCGCCATCTGCTTTGCGGTGGTACTCGATCGAGTCGCCTTCATCGCGCGCTAGCGCAGCATCCCCTCGGGATGCGCAGCGTGCCACTGCTTCTCGATCCGGGTCACCCGGCGGTTCTCCACGACGATCCATAGCGCCCCGGCAAGCGCCCCGAGTACGGCTATGAGCGCCGTCGTGGTGAGCCACTCGTAATGCCGGTACGCGGCGGCTGCCGCGGTGCTGATCATCCCGAAGGCAGACACTGCCAGCAGGATCAACCCCGGCCAGAAGAAGTTGTCCTTCATGGCGATACCGGCGTGCGGCTGTGTGGTCCGAGAGTGATCCGTCGGATCCTGATGAGTGTCGCCCATCGCGTCTGCCTCCGTCTCGATGTGGTCAGGCCAAGCCGGCGCGCTGGCTGCCCAACAGCTCGGGCAGTGACACTGCCCCAATCGTCGTCACGAGCCACACCACGAGCGTCGTGGCCACCCAGGACGCCATGCCGCGAATGGTGAGGCCGTCCGTTACTGCCGTGGCGAGACTCAACGCGAAAACGGTCAATGCCAGGCCGGTGCCGCCAAGAAGCAGCGACGCATACCCATGGGGCAACTTCAAGCACAACAAGGACAGCACCGCTTGCGCTACCGAGAACACCAGTACGGCGACGATGAACCCCGACGACGACAACGACACCCCGGGAACGACCGACGCAGCGACCAGTAGTCCGATCGCCCACGATCCGAGAAGCAGAACTGCGCGCAGCAGGATTTGCCGCATGCCACTCAGCGTAAGTCTCCGGAGGGTGGACGGGAAGGGTTTCCCGCTCAGAGTCGCCCGACCAAGCGCCGCCATCACAGCAGCTACCGTGCGGCCGACCCCCGAACGTTGACCCGGCATCATCCAAGCGGCAGCCGGTTGCAGTTCGCTCGCGTTGGATCGGCCGAGGTGTGAGACTCTGTGCGGATGTCCGGTGGTATGCGGCCGTCCGGGGTTGTGACGTTTCTGTTCACCGATATTGAGGGGTCGACCCGTCGGTGGGAGTCAGACGCCGATGCAATGCGGGTGGCATTGGCCGCCCATGACGAAGTCTTGCGTAGCGCGATCAAGGCACACGGTGGCTTCACGTTCAAGCACACCGGTGACGGGGTATGTGCCGCATTCCCGTCACCAACATCTGCGGTGGATGCGGCGGTGGCGGCGCAGCGAGAGCTGAAGTTGCCGGTGCGGATGGGGTTGGCTACCGGCGAGGCCGAACTGCGCGACGGTGATTACTTCGGCGCGGTGCTCAACCGGGCGGCGAGGGTGATGGCCGCCGGTCACGGCGGTCAGATTCTCTTGCTTGAATCGACTGCGGGTCTTCTCAGTGGAGTGGATCTGCTGGATCTAGGGCCGCGACGGTTGCGGGATTTACCGATGCCGGTCGGGGTGTTTCAGGTCCGAGCACCCGGACTGCGGACGGAGTATCCGCCTTTGCGGGCACTGGATACGAGTCCGGGAAACCTACGGCCAGCGGTCACCACCCTCATTGGGCGCGAGTCCGAGGTCGCCGAGTTGGCAGTGGCGATGAAAGCCCATCGATTGGTGACGTTGACCGGGGTTGGCGGGGTCGGCAAGACGCGCCTGGCGATCGAACTCGCCGCGCGCCTTGCCGATGAGTTTCCCGACGGGGTGTGGTTTTTCGAGCTGGCCGCAGTCGCCGATCCGGCGGCGGTGCCGGATGCGGTCGCCGCTGTGCTCGGGCTTACCCAACAACCAGGCAAGAGCGTCGCGGAATCGGTGGCCGCCGCATTGGAGGGCCGAATCCGACTATTGGTGTTCGACAACTGCGAACATCTGCTCGATGCCGCCGCCGACTTGGTCGAGGCGATTCTCGGGGCATCGGCGACGGTAACGATTGTGGCCACTAGCCGCGAAAGGCTGGGTGTCGCAGACGAGCAGGTCTGGCCGGTGCCGGCACTAAATGTGGAAGGAGAAGTCGACTCTGCCGCGGTGAGCCTGTTCGTCGACCGCGCCCACAGCGTGGCCCCGAGTTTCTCGCTGGCCGCGGCTGAACAGGCCGCCGCGGTAGTGGAGATTTGCCGCCGCCTCGATGGCGTCCCGTTGGCGATCGAGCTGGCGGCCTCGCGGATGGCGTCGATGACGGCCATTGAGGTGCGGGATCGGCTCGATCAGCGGTTCCGGCTACTGGTCGGCCGCCGGCGCGGCCTGGCCCATCACCATACGCTGCGCCACGCGGTGGCGTGGTCCTACGACCTGCTCGACGACGCCGAAAAGGCACTGTTGACAAGGTGTTCGGTGTTCACGGGCGGATTTGACCTTGAAAGCGCCTGCGCAGTGGCCGGTTTCGAGGACCTCGACGACTACGCTGTCCTTGATCGCCTCGATGCGTTGGTGCGCAAGTCGCTGCTGGTGGCCGATCGATCATCGGGGCGGACCCGATACTCGATGCTGGAGACCATCCGGGTGTTCGCCGAGGAAAAATTGGTCGCGGGCGGTGCGGCCACCGAGGCGCGTACCGCGCATGCCCGCTACTTCGCCGGCCGCGAAGCCGACATCCTTGCCCTGTGGGACAGCCCGCGGCAGCTGGAGGCGTACGCGTGGTTCAGCGTCGAACTGGCCAATCTGCGGACCGCATTCCGGTGGGCCGCCGACCAAGGTGACCTCGACGTCGCCGCCACCATCGCGACATGGGCTGCATGGCTTGGCTTTTGGATACACAATTACGAGCCGATAGCGTGGGCCGAGGAGCTCATCGAGCCCGCCCGGACCGCCGATCATCCGACACTCGCATTCCTGTATGCGATGGCGTCTTCGTGCTGGTGGCCCGGACGGATCGAGGCAGCTGTCGGCTACAGCGACGCCGGCCAGCTGGCGATCGGCAGTGGCCGCCACGACGAGGTGCCGTTCGGCCTCGAAGGCACACTCGGCGCTGCGTACCTGCACATCGGCCAACCCGAACGCCAGGTCGAGTGGTGCCGCGCCCGGCTCGCATTCGGTCGCGACACCCATGGGATCACCAGGGCATGCCTCACCGTCGCACTGACGGTCGCGGGTTGCGGTGAGGAGGCGAGGGCCGCCGCGAATGGCCTCATCGAGGTTGCTGAGGCCACCGGCAACCCGACTGCGCTCTCGTTTGCGCTCTACGCCTACGGTTACGCGTTTGGCGACGCTGATCCCGCCACGGCACTAGACGCCCAGCGCCGCGGTCTGGTGATCGCCCAGGAGAGCGGCAACCGCAATACCGAAACACGCATCGCGGGCAGTCTGTCCCGCCTCGAGGCCGAGTTCGGCGACCCGCTGGCCGCGCTCGACTATGTCGCACTTGCGGTCCGGAATTTCCACGACGCGGGCAACACCACCATGAGCCGTTTCCCGCTGGCTATCCTCGCTGCCTTTTTCGACCGGCTCGGACGCGACGAACCGGCGGCCATCATCGCCGGGTTTGCGCTCAGTCCCCTCACGAGCGCGGCGTACCCCGAGCTGAGCACCGCGATCGCCCACCTTCGCGACGTCCTCGGCGACCAGGCCTACGAATCTCTAGCCGGTGCAGGCGAACACATGACCATCGCCGCCATGGCAACCTACGCATACGACCACATCGACCAGGCCCGAGCAGAACTTGAAAGCTCGAAAGGCTAAGCCTGAGAGGGAAAGATGCCCTGCAGCGCAATGATCCAATTCAGCACGAGAGAGGGCTGACGGTTCTCATGCGCCGCACCGCCTCCGGTGCTCCCGATCATTCCTGCGTTCATTTGCGTGTTTGCGGTACTCCCGTAGGTTTTGGCTGGTGCTTCAGCAGGATAGAACCCAGTTGGTGCAGCTTCTTTCCCCCTGGCCGAGTCGCAGTTAACCGAATGCGTGTGAGACGGCATCTGATTCGTAGTGAGCGTCACCGATTCGACTCCGTACGTTTGTCCAGCGACATAGCTCGACAATCCGGGGCCTTGACCGGACGATACCGGCACACGACCGCGGAGATCAGGCAGCGCGAAGGTGCTGACACCATCGCCGCCGTAGGTGTTCCCCAAGAGGTCAAACAGCGCTGCGTTCTGAGTAATCGGCAACAGTTGGCCGTTGCACAGCGCCCATCCATTGGGGACGAAGTTATACGGAACAAGCAGTAACTGGCCTAAGAATGGATTCATGCGGCCATCATCGCTCGCTGCCCACGCGCAAAGGAAAGATCGCGGTCCGCTCAGCGGACCACTCAGGTCTCCGCGGCCGCTGGAATGCCTCTCAGCACGCGCGACTGCTCGTCGGTGGACTCCTCAATCGAATTCGATGATGCCGCGGATGTTTCGGCCTTCGCGCATGTCCGTGATCGCAGCGTTGATCTGATCGAGCCGATAGCGGCGCGTCACCAATTCGTCGAGCTTGAGATGGCCGTTGCGATACATCGACAGCAGCATTGGCATGCTTGCGCGAGGGTTCATGCCGCCATAGATCAGCCCCTTGAGCTGCTTACACGACTGAATCATGTCAACGAGTAAGAGCGGCACCATATTCACTTCGAACTTCGGCACCGCGGTCATCAGGCAGGTGCCACCCTTGCCCGTCAGCATCATCGCTGAGGTCACCAGTTCAGCGTGCAGCACGCTCGGCGTCAGCACCACCCGGTCTGCCATCACGCCGCGGGTTAACTCGTGCACCAACGGAATGGCCTCTTCGACCGACGGGCTGGTGTCAGTTGCCCCAAAGAACTTAGCCGTATCACGTTTGAATTCAACCGGATCCACGGCGATGACGGTGTTGGCACCCGCGGCGCGGGCGCCCTGCACTGCGTTGATCCCCACCCCGCCGGTGCCGATCACCACCACAGTGTCGCCGGGTCGCGTTCCGACGCCGACAGTGCCGGAACCCCAGCCCGTCGTCACGCCGCACGACACCAGCGAGGCCGCCGCGAAGGGAATGGACTCGTCGATCTTGATGACCGATTCCTCGGCGACGACGGCGAACTCGGCGAAGGTGCCGAGTTGGGTCATCGCGGTGAGTTGCTCGTCGCCGAGGTGACGTCGCGTGGTCCCGTCTGTTGTCATCTCCTTGGCAAGGATCATGGCCCCGTTGTCGCACAGGTAGGTCATTCCCGACACGCACCATCGACAGGCCCCACACGCGGGGATGAACGAAAAAGAGACGCGACTACCGGGCTGCACAGACCGCACGCCGGGACCAACCTCCTCGACCACGCCAGCGCCCTCGTGACCACCGAGCAGTGGGAAGTAGTCGGGGGGCGGCGCGCCGGTCGCCTCCATGATCGCCGCTAGCTCCGGGGTCGGAGTCATGTCGCCGGTGGCGAAGTGGTCATCGCTATGGCAGATTCCGGCGACGGCCATCTTTACCAACACCTCGCCCTCGCGGGGCGGGTCGAGCGTGATCTCCTGGATCTCCCAGTCCTGGCCGACTCCCCGCAGGATCGCCCCTTGACACTTCATCGAGCACCTCCGCTTTTTGGCGATGTCACAGGTAGAAGTGTCACACCGGCGGCACCCGGTCGGGGTGACTATTCGGCTACCTGTTTGCAGCAAAGCCCGCGGCCCGAACTACGGATCTGATCGCGAGGCGTGACATACCATCTCGCCGCTAGGTCACTTCTAGACCATGTCGTTGCGGGTCAGCCACTGCATCACCGGCCACCCGACGAATACCGGCAGCCAGCAAGTCAGGACCCGATAGAGCAGTACCGACGGCACGCTGACCGCTGCGGGGACGCCGAATGCGGTCAGCCCACCGATCAGCGCCGCTTCGACGGCACCCACACCGCCGGGCGTCGGTGCGGCCGAGGCGAGTGTTCCGCCGACCATCGTCACGACGGTGACGGTGACGAATGTGGTGTGGCCGCCGAACGCTGCGACGCTGACGTACAGCGCCAGCGCGGCACCGAGAGTCGTTCCGGTGCAGCCCAAGACGATCAACGCCAGCCGCTTGGGCTCGCGGGCCACCTCGATGATGTCCTTGGTGATCTCCTTGAGCTTCGGGCCTACTTCCGTCGCCAAGAAGCGTCGGAGGTTGGGAACCAGCAAGAAGATCCCGACGATGCCCAGTGCCACACCGGCAATCAGGTACAGCAGGCTGGGCTTCGGGACGAAGTGCGACAGGTCGGTTCCCGCTCCTGCCGCGGTGCTGAAGAAGATCAGCAGCAGAATGTGCATGATCACCTGCATCGACTGCTGCAGCGCGACCGCTGTGGTGGCGCGGGTCGTGCTGAGCCCGCTCTTCTGCAGGATTCGGGTGCTCAGCGCCAGCCCGCCGACGCCGGCGGGGGTGGTGGTCGCGGCAAAGGTGTTGGCCACCTGAGCGATTGACAGCCGCCAGAAGTTCACCTTTTCGTCGGCCGACGCCCACAGTGCGGCGGCGGCCCCGACGTACGTCGACGCCGAGATCGCCAAGCCCAGCAGTGCCCACCACCAGTTGGCTCTGCTCAGCGCATTGAAGAACGTCGGCACGGTGCTGATGAACGGGTAGGCGACATACACCAGCGCGACCAGCAACACCATCTGGACGAGTTGGCTACGACTGAACCGGGTGACGTTCTCGGATTTGATCTTCTCCGTGCCGGTTTGGCGCATCACCGCCGCGCGGCTCCGGGCGATCACACCCTTGGCGTCGTCCACTGAATCCCGAATATGTTTCGGCACAGCGGTTTTCGTCAGCCGGCGGGATGCGAGGAGCACGGTGTCGCAGCCGAGCACGTCGATGGCGGCTTCCACTGCGGGGTCCGCGCCGTACAGCGCCGACGTCGTCACCAAGAGTTGGGCGATGTCGGATTGCAGTTGATTGTCGTTGGCGCCGTATTCGGCGCTACCGAACCCGCCGAAGAACACGGCTCCGTGGCTGACGGTGATTTCTCGGTCCCGCAGGTCGCCGTGGGCGATCTGGTGTTCCTGCAGCTTGTGCAGCGACTCCCACACTTCGGTGACCGGAATGGTCGCGTAACACTCCTTCAGCGGGCCACCGCGAATGCGCTTGTGCGCGTAGAGCGTCCAGCCCCGGTCGAGAGAGCCCACGGCGATCGTCGAGGTGTTGGCCACGCCGAGGTCGCCGATCGCGATGGCCATCAGTGCGCGATGCTCCACGGTGCGGCGCATCGACGTTTGCAGAGGGGCGGTCTCACTGCCGCGCAGCCGAAAAACCTGCCACGCCTGACGCAGAGCGCCGCCGCTGCGTTGATGTGGCCCGTACATCTCGACAACGGCTTCGTGGTCTTCGTCGTCGTCGGTGGTCGCCGAGAGGATCATCGGCCCCGATCCGGCAGGTCGGACCACCGTCAGCCCGGTGACGCAGAAGCCGCGCTTGGCCATCGCTCGCACGGCGCCGTCCAGCGGCACCTCGAGTGCGGGCGTGCCGCTGACCAGGATCACCAGCGCGCCGACGAACCAGCCCACCGCCAGTCCCAGCAGCGAGCGGGCCGGCACGATCGCGCTGACCGCCAGGTGGATCGGAATGAAGGCCAGCAGCAGTCCCCACCACCAGTGCCGCCAGCGTGCGGGCAGCCACGGACCGGAGACGGTGAGCACCGCGGCGAGCATCCCGATCCAGCGCGGGTCGTCGAGAAACTGCGACAGCACCGTGCGCAGCCGGTCGGACAGGTCGAAGTGCCATTTGGGTGCGGCCAGGCCCGTGCCGCTGATCGACAGCGCGAGGATTGCGAGGAATGCGGCCGCGGCGTATGGGATCAGTAGCTGCCATCGCCGGGCGAGGATCAGGCCGAACAGGATCATGAACGGCAGCGCCAGCACTGCGAGGCCGTAGACCAGGTAGACCACGTCGGACTGGACAGGGGTCAGTACGCCGATGATGCGGGAGATGGACTTCTCCAGCTCGTCCCAGCGAGTGCGGGTGACCAGCGAACTGGTGATCACCACTGTCAGCAGCGCCCCGGAGAGCGCCACTCGCAGCATGTCGTTGGTACGCCGGGTCAGCGGCTGCAGCAGGCTACCGGTGACGGTGACCTGACGCCCATCGACGTGCATGTTTCAACAACCTCCGGCCCCCGCGCCTGTCCCCGCGGACAACATAACCGGAGACCGGCCTTGGATGGTTGACGCCAGGCTTAGGAGGAGACGGGTTTCCTGCGTCGATGCGGCCGTTGGCCCCCTCGCGCCCCGGAGACGGGACGACGCCGACGCGGGTTGTTGGCGGGGGCGTGGTGCGCCGCCTGGGCCTGCTTGGGAGCGGGCGCCTGGTAGGCCGCGACCTCACCGACCAGGTCGGTGACGGACGGGTCGTTGGCGGTCACCTGTTGCGGCCGGACGTTGATACCGGCCCTGCGCATCAGCGCCGCGTGGTCTTTGCGTTGCTCGGGCAGGACCACCGTGACGACGTCGCCGGTGGCTCCGGCGCGCGCGGTGCGTCCCGAGCGGTGCAGATACGCCTTGTGCTCGGCCGGCGGGTCGACGTGCACGACCAACTCGACTTCGTCGACGTGCACACCGCGAGCGGCGATGTCGGTGGCGACCAGTACGCGTGCGGTGCCGGAAGTGAACGCGGCCAGGTTACGGTCGCGCGCGGGCTGAGACAGGTTGCCGTGCAGGTCAACTGACGGCACTCCGGCTTCGGTGAGCTGGCGGGCCAGTTTGCGGGCCTGATGCTTGGTGCGCATGAACAGGATCCGGCGACCGCTGCCCGACGCGAGCCGATGCACAAGATCCTTCTTGGCATCGACACCGGCGACGTGGAAGACGTGGTGGGTCATCTGGGCCACCGGCGAGTTCGCCTCGTCGACCGAGTGGGTCTTCTGGTCGCGCAGGAACCGCTTGACGAGTATGTCGACGCCGTTATCGAGCGTGGCGGAGAACAGCAGACGCTGACCGCCGGCCGGGGTTGCGGCCAGGATGCGGGTCACGCCCGGCAGAAAGCCGAGGTCGGCCATGTGGTCGGCCTCGTCGAGCACGGTGATCTCCACCGCGTCGAGGCTGATCACGCGTTGCTTCATCAGGTCTTCCAGGCGCCCCGGGCAGGCGACGACGATGTCGATACCTGACTTGAGCGCAGAGACCTGACGCCCTTGCGGCACGCCGCCGAAGATCGTGGTGACCTTCAGGCCGCGCGCGGCGGCCAGCGGAGCGAGCGCCGCGGTGATCTGGGTCGCCAGTTCACGGGTGGGCGCCAGCACCAGGCCGGACGGCCGTGAGGGCCGCCCTCTGCCCGGAGTGAGCCGGGCGACCATGGGGATGGCGAACGCCAGCGTCTTGCCGCTGCCGGTCTTGCCGCGGCCCAGGACATCGCGGCCGGCAAGTGTGTCGGGCAGGGTGTCGACCTGAATCGGGAACGGCTCGGTGATTCCTTGCGCCGCAAGGACCTTGGTCAGTGACTCGGGCACGCCGAGTTCGGTGAAAGTTCTATCGGTAGTCATGTTTTTCGGTGCCTCTCGGGCATCGGTTGCACCGCGTTGCTGCGACAGCACTGTCAGTTCAGCTGGTGGGGTACAAGGTTGGCGAGATTGCCAGTCGGCAAAATCGATCGCCGCGAAAGAAGCTTTGGATGTCGGAGCATTCCACGACGCTGTCGGCATTACTGCACCGACGTTATTCGAAAGCTTAGCCGATCAACGACAGATCACCTGCATGCGGTGACACGTGTCACCTCTGCACTGAATTCGCCCAGCTGGCACACAGGCGGCTCACGTACGTTCGAAAAAGCTGCTGGCGGAAGGATTGATAGGGAGATGAGCGTGGCGAGAACCGACAACGACACCTGGGAAATCACCGAGAGCGTGGGGGCGACGGCACTGGGCGTGGCGTCCGCACGCGCGGCCGAAACCGAGAGCGACAACCCGCTGATCCAAGACCCCTTCGCGCGGGTGTTCCTCGACGCCGCCGGAGATGGAGTGTGGAACTGGCACGCGGGTCCCGAGCTGCCGCCGGAGATCGTCGAAGCCGAACCCGAATTGCCGCTGCAGATGCAGGCGATGGTCGGCTACATGGCTTCGCGGACCAAGTTTTTCGACTCGTACTTTCAGACCGCCACCAACTCGGGCATCCATCAGGCGGTGATCCTGGCGGCAGGCCTGGACGCGCGGTCGTGGCGGTTGCCGTGGCCGGACGGCGTCACGGTCTACGAGCTCGACCAGGACAGGGTGCTGGACTTCAAGCTGTCGGCGTTGGCTGAGACGGGAGCGCAGCCTGCCGCCAACCGGGTCGAGGTCGCGGTGGACCTGCGCCACGACTGGCCGAAAGCGTTGGTGGAGGCTGGTTTTGACCCGTCGCAGCCGAGTGTCTGGTCGGCCGAAGGGCTGATGCCGTACCTGCCTGCCGCCGCACAGGAATTGCTGTTCGAACGCATCAAGGGCTCACCGCCCCGGGCAGCCGGGTTGCGGTGGAGGCGCTGGGGCCGACATTTCTCGACGAGGAAATTCGCGGCAAGCGGCGTGAGCGGATGGAGCGGGTGCGCGCGATCGCGGCCAAAGTGGAGCCGCAGCGCGAGATCCCGAGGACCGACGAGCTGTGGTACTTCGAAGAGCGCGAACCGGTCGGCGACTGGTTCGGCCGGCACGGCTGGGATGTGACGGTGACGCCCGCCGCCGAGCTGATGGAGGGTTTCGGCCGCAGCGCCGCCCCGGAGGTCAAGGACATGGTGCCGGGCAACGAGTTCGTGTTCGCGCGGCGCACGTAGCGCTTACGGAACCGGCTTCACCGGCGGAATGTGCCAGGATCGACGGCGCGATGCCTTGATGTGTTCTTGCGGCTACGACATTCGTCAATCGCGGCGGGGTGAATTCCAATGAAAACGAGCGGATAGACGTAGGCCTCGGTCGCGACGTCAGCGGCTTCGGACTCCGACAAGCCGGGCGCCTCAGCAGTTTCGACGGACTGGCAGCGTTGTCGTTGCCACCGCACGACGTGATCATCAGCAGGATCGCCAGGATTACACCGACCCGTTTGATGGTTGAGCGCAGATCGGGATACTTTCATGCGAAACGGCTGCGGCTGAGCGATCAGTTGTAGGCCGTGCTTCCTTCGACGGGCATCGACGTGCTCACGATCTTCGCGGCGCAATGATCCGAGTCGAAACCTCGGTCTCTGCACCACCCGAGGGCGCCCGAGGAATCAGGAAATGTGATTCCCACGATCGTGACCCAGAAATTGGAATCCGAAAAAGTCGACCAGTCGCCCGACCAGAGCAGGCGGACCCCGGGATAGCGGCCGCGCAGTCGAAGATGCTCTTGCAGCGTCTCCATGTTGTCCCAGGTGTGCCCCTCGTCGACTACTCCCGGTCGTTTGGAACTAAGTTGGGGCACCCAGCGGCCTGCCAGGACTTCGCCGACGTAAGGGCGGTCCGACGCGGCGAGTTCCTGCAGTCGTTGTGCGCTCGCCGTTTCAGAGTTTTCAGGTGCCGGTGTCTCGGTGCTCGTCGGATGGGGCCGGGGCCTCCTCCGTGCTCGATTCCGGGGCTGGGTTGGTGGGCGATGGGTAAGCGGTCGCCGTCGCAGCGGGCGCTGCGCGCTCGGACCGTTGGCTTACCAGCAGGCCGATAACTACGCCAACGGCGCCCAACACGAGTGCAGCCGCGACCGCGATCACAGTTGGCAAGACCCAAGCCCGTGAGCGTTGGTGCGAATAATGCACGGGCGACACGCCTGTCGGGGCCGTGGGGGGTCCCATGTACGGCTGGGGAATGGGGGTAGGTGGTGGGTAGCTGGGAGCCTGCTGAGTCGCGGTTTGGGACGGGTTGGAACTGTTCGTCTCAAGCACACGCTGGGCGGCCCGCCCAAGAGCGCCCGCGCTGCCGTAGCGGTCGTCGGGATTTTTGGCCATTCCACGTGTAATAATCTCATCGAAAGCTATTGGTATAGAGGGGTTTACGGTGCTCGGACGTGGCGGTGGTGTGGCTATGTGCGCTCCCATGATTTGCTCGACACTTCCGCCCGGGAATGGCCTTTTCCCAGTCAACGCTTCGTGCAGCACACAGGCCAAGGAATAGACATCGGCCGCGGGTGTGGTTGGGTGGTCGCCGAATCGTTCGGGCGCCATGTAGTCGAAGCTGCCGATCTGGTAGCCGGCCACTGTCAGGCGGGTGTCGCCTTGCGCCTCGGCGATACCAAAATCGAGGAGATAGGCGAAATCGCCGGGCGTGATGATGATGTTCTGCGGCTTGACGTCGCGATGAATCAATCTCTCGGAGTGCGCCGCGTCCAAAGCTTCCGCGACCTGATTGACGATGGCTACCGCCCGCTTAGGCTCGATCGGCCCCTGCTCGATCAAGTCGTGCAGCGTCTGGCCTTTAACCAGGCGCATGTCAATGTAAAGGTTGCCGTCAATTTCACCCCAGTCGTGGATCGGGATGACGTGGGGCTCTTGAAGGACCGCCGCAGCATATGACTCACGTTGGAAGCGCGTCCGGAATTGTTCGTCTTGTGAATACTGCTCGGCAAGTATCTTCAGAGCAACGCTTCTGCGCTTCTCGTTGTCGTAGGCCTCGTAGACTTCGCCCATCCCGCCCTTGCCGAGTAAGCGGTTCAGCGTGTACTTGCCGAACGTGCTCCCAACGCGTGAACTACCCGTGCTCACTGTCTCCTCCCCTGACAGCACGCAGTATGCCGGGAGGCAGCGACATTCGCCTGGTGTTTGCGCACCTGATCCCAGCTCGGGCGTCGCCCCACCGGCCCGGTTCCAACACGAGATGCCAGTGAAGGAGTAAGACACAGGTATGCGGTCACGGCGGGGTGCCGCTGCGCTCGTTGCGGCAGCGCTGCTGGTCAGCGCGATGCTGGCCAGCGCTACTCCCACGTCCTACGAACCGCCCCCGATGGTCGCGAACCCGGTCGACCATGTCGACACCCTGATCGGCACCGGCAACGGCGGCAAGACGGTGGGGGAGATCAACAACTTCCCCGGTGTCTCGGTGCCGTTCGGGATGGTGCAGTACTCGCCGGACACCGTCGGCAACTACGCGGGCTATGCGCACGCCAACAATCAGGCGACCGGATTCAGCATGACGCACGCCTCGGTGGGTTGCCCGGCGTTCGGTGACATCTCGATGCTGCCGACGACGAGTCCGATCGGCGAGGATCCCTGGGACTTCTCCGAGGAGATCGCGCACGACCGCAGCGAGAAGGGCGTGCCGGGCTACTACACCGTGCATTTCCCGACGACCGGGGTGACCGCCGAACTGACCGCCACCAATCGCGCAGGCGTGGGCCGGTTCCACTATCCGCAGGATCGGGCGGCCCGATTCCTGGTGCGCCCCGGCGGCTCGCTGGGCGGCACCTCGGCGGCGAAGATTGCGATCGGCGAGGACAACACCACGATCACCGGATCGGCGACCAGCGGCGGATTCTGCGGCAAGGACAACGTCTACACGGTGTACTTCGCGATGAAGTTCAACAAGCCGTTCACGTCGTTCGGCACCTGGGACGGCTTCTCGGTTTTTCCGCAGGAGCACAAGGCGTATTCGAGTTACCAGGGCTCCAGCGGGGGATACGTCGAATTTCCTTCTGGCTCAGAGCTTGAGGTGCGCACGGCGCTGTCGTATGTGGATGTCGATGGTGCGCGCAAGAACCTCGACGAGGCCGCGGAGAGCTTCGACGACGTGCGGGCGGCAACGTCGAAGCAGTGGAACGATGCGTTGTCGCGCATCAAGATCGCCGGCAACACCGAGGATGACATCGTCACCTTCTACACCGCGCTCTACCACTCGATGCTGAATCCCAACACTTTCAACGACACCGACGGCCGATACATCGGCTTCGACCGCGAAATCCACACGGTGGCGGACGGGCATACCCAGTACGCCAACTTCTCCGACTGGGACACCTATCGCGGCGTGGCGGCCTTGCAGGGAATGGTGTTCCCGCACCAGGCCAGCGACATGGCGCAGTCGTTGGTCAACGACGCCGAGCAGAGCGGTTCGTATCCGCGGTGGGCGCTGGCCAATACCGCGACCGCGGAGATGACCGGCGACAGCGTGGTGCCGCTGATCGCCAACTTCTATGCGTTCGGCGCCAAAGACTTTGACGTACATCGGGCGTTGCACTTCATGCTGGACGCCGCGACCGAAGGCGGTGTCGGTCGTCGCGGTTACGTGGAGCGACCGCAGATCGAGACCTATCGACAGCGCGGCTATCTACCATTGCCGTCGACGTCGTGTCATGGCTCGTTCCCGGCGGCGTCGATCTCGTTGGAGTGGTCGGTCGACGATTTTGCCATCTCGCAGTTCGCTTCTGCTTTAGGCGATTCCGATGCCGCCAGCGAGTTCCAGGAGCGGGCGCAGTACTGGCAGAACCTGTTCAATCCGACCACACACTCCATCTCGCCGCGCAATGCGCTCGGATTCTTTCCCGACGGCCCGGCAGTGGTGCCGCCCGGGGACGGCTGCTTCAGCCAGGCCGGGTTCGACGAGGGCAACGCCGAGCAGTATGTCTGGTACGTGCCGCAGAACATTGCCGGTCTAGTGACCGCGCTGGGTGGCCGGAAAGCGGTGGCCGACCGGCTCGACAAGTTCACCTCGAAGCTCAACGTTGGTCCGGTGGATCCGTATCTGTGGGCCGGTAACGAGCCGAACTTCTTGGTGCCGTGGTTGTACAACTACATCGGGCAGCCTTGGAAGACACAGGAATTGGTCGACCGGGTGCGCAGCACCTTGTTCAGTCCCACACCCGACGGCGAGCCGGGGAACGACGACCTGGGCGCGATGTCGGCCTGGTACGTCTGGGCGGCGATGGGTTTGTACCCCAGCGTCCCGGGGACTTCGGTGTTGACGGTGAACACACCGCTGTTCGACAAGGTCGAAATCGCCCTGCCTTCAGGCAAATCCATTCGGATCTCCGCGCCCGGGGCGTCCGGGCATCATCGGATGCAGTACATCAGTGGGTTGCATGTCGACGGGCGGTCGATCGATAAGACTTTCCTTCCGCCGTCGGTTGTTTCGGACGGCGGCGAGGTGGCGTTCTCGCTGTCGTCGAAGCCGAACAAGACCTGGGGGACTGCTCCGTCTTCGGCGCCGCCGTCGTTTGGGGCGGGGAGTCTTGCGTTGACGGTTAACGTCTCGCCGGCTGTTGTCGCGATGGATGCCGGGACGTCGACGGATGTGACTGTGAACGTGCAGCGGATGGTTGACGGGCCCGGGGACTACGAGATCAGCGGAAAGTCTTCTGAAAGAGGCATTTCCGTGGCGTCGGTGTCGGGGAAGTTTGGTGACGACGGGTCTGGGACGTCGACGGTGACGATCAAGGTGGCGGAGTCGGTGCGGGATGGGTATTACCCGCTGGTGCTGACGACCAAGGCGGGCAAGGCGGAGCGGACGTTCATGTTGTTGGTTGCGTCGGGGGAGGGTGGTGGGACAGGGGGGTGAGGCTAGTCGAACTGCGTTTTCGATCTCCGCAGTATCTCTCCTGGACGACGTGTATCCGTGGCAACAGTTCGATTGGCTGACTCTCGGACAATCAAGACGGTTTAATTGGCGGGACTATACAGAACGCGGAGATCGACGTCGCTGATGCCGGAGTGACCTACGTCAATCACGTCTACAGACATGGCGCTGCGGCCGTCCGTTTTCAGCGTGCTGTGGCAGTGACGTTTACCAGATTACTTCTGCGCCTAGGTACTCAGACAGAACTATTCGTACACGAACAGCTGACTCAGCCTGTCGGTCGATGCGGAAGCGATACGTGCCCTCTTGCACGACGACCCATCCAGCGACCAGATCGTTTTCTGTAAGTAGTCGATCAAGTTGTCGCGTGCCGACCTCCGGTAGTAATAATTTTTCGTCGGCGCTCTCGAAACAGTGCCTCTGATTTTGGTCCAGTAGCTCCAACGCCGTGAAGTTGACAGCAGGTGTTTCACGTCGAATCTCGTAGCACTCATACCAAAGGTGGCCGCGCGCGTTCTTGGCCAGAACCTTGCTAAATCGAGCCACTTCAGGTGCCCACTCCAAGCGCCTCGTCGAACCAGAGCTAGAAGTGCACCGCGCTTTGTCGATTGCCGTTCGCAGTTGGGGGTTCCGCGCAAGAATGCGCTTACCTGCGGAGTCCGACATACCATCGGGGTTGGTCGTGCCGGCGAGCACGCAAGCTAAGAATGCCGCAACGTAGGCCTCGTCATCGGAAAATCCGTTATTGCACTTGAAGCATGCGCTTACCAGTGGCAGCTGCTGCGGATACGGCTTTCGGAGGAGTGCCCTCGACGGTGCGTGATCCCGGCTGGGGCCGCCGCCGTCACTGTAGGAGTGTCCGCAGTAGGGGCACACTTCGTCTGCGCACGCGGTAACGCGCTCATCGGGATGAGGGTTGACTTGTTGCACGCGGCGATTTTACAGGCGGATGGCCTGCCTGATTGTCGTAGCTGGGGCCCCGCATTGGTCCGTGTGTCAGGTGCGTTCGCCACGAGATGACGACTAGTAGGCCCGAAGCTCTGGCGCTGCGGCGGTAGCCTTTGGGCTGATCGGGAAGGATGGGACGGCTGGCGATGACGGTGCAACCCACGTCTAACGAGTATGAGATGACCCTGAGTTTAAATGTCCTTGAGCATCTTGGACTGAATCTCTATAGCAGCAACCCCGCTGTTTTGTCGGAAGCGGTCGCGAACGCGTGGGACGCGGACGCGACGCGCGTTGATATCAATCTCGATATCGCGAACGGAAAGATCGTGCTCAGCGATGATGGCGATGGCATGACGAAGAGTGATATCAATGATCGCTTTCTGCGAGTCGGATATCAGCGCAGGAATGAATCAAGTCCCGTGACTAAATTCGGCCGGCCTGTGATGGGACGCAAGGGCATCGGCAAATTAGCATTGTTCGGAATCGCTGACGAAATTCTTGTTGAAACGGCCAAAGATAGTAACAAGTGTGCACTGTCGATAAAGCTGACTGACATTAAGGCAGTCATGTCCGTCGACGATCCGTCAAAAAGCCAAACATATAATCCCTCGGCAGAGCCAACTGATTCGATTGATTTCGAGCATGGGACCCGCATAACCCTGACCAACTTGCGCAAGGGCATCGATAAGACAACCCCCTATTTGCGAAAGCGCCTGGCACGGCGGTTCACCATTCTTGGCGCGTCAGCCAACTTTAGGGTTTTTGTCAACGGCGAAGAAGTGGATTCGAGCGATATGGATCTTTTGCCGCTTGCGCAGTACCTCTGGCTGTACACGGGCGGCGCCTTAGAAGAAGAAATCATATCGAAAGCGACAGAGCTCTCTGGATGCTTTAGGCGAATCGCCTCCGTAAATGCGCAGAGCGAAGTCGCGGGGTGGATCGCAACCGCGCGGACGCCGACTGCATTGAAAGCGGGTCAAACCGGTGAAAGTTACAATCGCATCCCGATCTTCGTCCGCGGAAAGATGGCTCAGGAGGACATCCTTGACGAATTTGACGAAGTTGGAATTTATCGGAGCTACCTTTTTGGCGAGATTCATGCCGACTTTTTAGACTTAGATACAGAGCCGGATATTGCAACGAGTAGCAGGCAAAAAATTAAAGAAGATGACTCAAGGTATTCTGATCTCAAGGAATGGGTGCGTACTGAGCTTGCTTATATTAAAACAAGGTGGTCAGATTTACGCAACAAGTCCGGTGCCGAAGACGCGGTTAAAAACCCTGAAATCGAAGCGTGGTTCAAAGAGCTCGACGGCGACAGGAAGCGGCGCGCAGAGCGTTTATTTGGCAAAATAAACGAATTGGGCCTCGAGGAGCGAGACCGGGTTGACCTCTACGCATACGGAATTCTCGCTTTTGAAACGATGAGCCAGAAGGACAACCTCGATGCTTTGGACCAGATCACTGCGACAGATCTTCAGTCTTTGAGCAAGGTTTTAAGAGATACGGCTGATTTGGAGGCGGCGATGTACCTACGAATCGTCAGATCTCGGTTAGCCGTGATCGAAAAGCTCGAGCAGCTCGTTGACGACAACGAGCTGGAGCGGGTACTTCAGGAATATCTCTTTGAGCATCTCTGGCTTCTTGATCCCGGGTGGGAACGAGCCACGATGCCTACGATGGAGCAAAAAATCGGAAAGATTTTCGCCGCTGTGTCCGAAAAAATCAAAGATGATGAGCGCGACTCTCGCTACGATATCAGGTATCAACGTACGTCTGGACTTAATGTGATCGTCGAATTGAAAAGGGCGGATGTTAGGACAAGCTCAACTAATTTGATTTCACAAGTCGAAAAGTATCGAAACGCTTTGCTCGACTATCTGCAGACTGCGGGCAGGGGTGATGAACCTGTCGAGGTTGTATGCGTAGTGGGTAAGCCGTTATCGGACTGGACCCGTCAGCACGGAAGGTTTGAAAGCGCTCGAATGCTCGAGGCAAAGGGAATTCGAGTAGTCCAGTATCAGGAATTGTTGCTGAACGCCCAGTATGCCTACCGCGAATACCTAAACGAGCGCGAGAAGCTCGGTCGCGTTCAGAGGATATTAGATAGTTTAGTTCAAGATTCCGACGATGAAAGTGCAAAGAGCGTCTAATAGCCTGAATTTAAATCTTCGTCCGCAGGTTTTGCTCCCGAGCGCAGCCGATGGAGAATTTATAGCTAGATCTGAATCAGATGGCAGAGGCGCTAAAGACCGATACCGCAGGTGTTGATGGCCTGATTGGCGGAACGCCACGACGCTCCGCACGATTGGCATCTCCGTCGCGATTGGCCGCGCCGTCAAGATGACCCGAACCCCGCCGCGCTGAGGTGCAAACAACGGGCGAGATCCGGCCCTCCGACTCCGCGAATGAATTGCGGGTCGCCACACACCACGAGTTGCTCGCGGGCGCGGGATAGCCCGACGTAGAGGCGCTCCCGCGATCGTGCCATCGCAGACTCCTCGTTGACGACCAGAACAACAGCTCGACGCTCGAGACCCTTGAAGCCAAGGACATGCCCGTAGAAAACCTGGTCGGTATCCCAAAAGCTGTCCCAGTAGGCGGCGTTGCCCGCAGCTTGGCGTTCTTTCTGCTCGGGGTGGCGAGTGCCGGTCGTCAGCAGCGCGACGTCCTCCGGCCGCCAACCCTCGTTCAGCAGACCGTCCACCTGATCGTCGCCGACGTTCATAGCGTTGTGCTGCGAGCAAGCGATGAACGTAACAGCCGGTCCGTCGCCGCCGAGGAGGCGCATCGGGTGATCGACCTGCGGCTGGAACGTGGTCGCGATCTGGCGCGTGTTCCGTAGATTGTGGTCGAGGGTCAGTGGCACGAGCGGGACCGGCGGTGAGCCGTGTCGATTGAACACGCGCTGCCCTTCGTCGCTGAAGACGTACAAGCCTCCTTGCTCATCGTCTTTGAGTGCTCCGAGTAATGGATCCCACCATGCGTCGGCGAAGTCTTGTGCCTCGTCGACGACTATCGAGTCGAACCGATGTCCAGGCTCGAGTTGCGCTGCCAGATCAGCCATTTAGCGCGGCAAGTCATGCTCCCAGAACTGCGCGGTTTCATCGGTACGCAACGATTCATCGGGACCTTGGGGTGCACCCCATTGCACACCAAGCGCGTGAAACTCGCCGACATACGCCAGCTGCTGCCGCCGCCGCCATTTCGCAGTGATCCGCTCTAGAAACGAAGCCAGGCCGTGCGAGTAGCAGACGAGGGCTACGCGCTGGCCCCGCGCCGAGAGGCGACGAGCCTGCTCGACTGCGAGAAACGTCTTGCCGCTTCCCGCTCCTCCGCTAATCTCGACGCGGTGTAGCAGTTTGATAGCGTCCGGGATGACGGCCTGATGTTCGGTCAGTGTGTCAGCCGCGTCCTCGCTGGCCAGTGCGCGGGACACGACGCTACGTTGTGGTAATCCTCGTCCGCTCAAAGCTATTGAGAGCTGCTCGACACCTTTACCGGTAAGCAGGGGTCGGTCACGCTCCTGACGCACAAGAATGTTTTTTAGCTTGTCAACCAATGTAGGCAAGTTCGTTGCGGTCAATAACTTTCCATCGCGGGCAGTCAGGCAGCGCGAAGTCTTCACCGATCTCAGCATTAGGTAGGACGACGACATGGTCCCAGCGCACTCGGCCCTGACTCCAACGGTCGTCGGCTTCGACAAACTCTCGCAGCGCGTAGCAGGCGTCACGGGCCTGGCGGACCGGGTTGATTTCGTGATCGGTGCCGCCTCGCCGCTGCCGCCACATCCTGCCGTCGTGCCAGACATCCCCGCCCTTAACTTCGACGCAGACGATGCCGGCACCTTCAATCGCGGCCACGAAGTCAACCTCATGGTCCTTGAGGTGGTCTGTTACCCGCTGACCGGGCACGAGCAAGTCGTTTGGTTGGAGCTGATCGACGAGCGTGCGGTAGACCTTCCGCTCAGGCTCGTTGGCGAGGCGTGTGCTGCAGTTACTGGAAATCAAAGCTCGGCCAGCGGTAGCAGATACTCACATAGCTTGTTGCAGTTCACGATCGATGCCGTGTTCACAGTCCGACGAAAGTTCCACGGATTAGCTCGAGCAAAGCTGCGGCCCCTTCGCGGTCCAATTGCAGCGATTGCGAGACCTTGTTCGGTATCTGTCGCTCTGCGGAACCGTAAGTGTCCAACTGCAGGATGGTCTCTCCGTCAGCGTCAAATGCCCGCCAGCCACACAAGACTGGCTTGTGCCGACCGTTTTTGTCGGATTCGACTTGTTGAAACTCGCTAACGAACGCCATTCATCCTCCCCGTGATCTTGAATGTGAGCACACAGTATCGGTCCTTTGGTTAGCGAGTGGCCGTCTTGCCCGAGATTGGCCCTGACCACCGCTCACCGGCCGGTGCGTTGGCGCTGAGACCGCGCGAGGAACGTCAACGACGGCGCGAAAGGCGGACAGTCTGGCCCGCGATTTCTGGACTGTGACATGTCCTCCGAACGGCTGAACGACACGTAGATGTCCGCAGGGTTCAGACCGTTCACCCCTTTTGTGTCCGACTCCTTCGCTAATCTTCGCGTGCGCAGGACTACACCGTGGCAGGCCATAAAGATTTGTTCGAGACCCTCGGGGGACGGATGGGTAGTGCGGGATTGGTTGCTCAGGCATGGGATCAGTATCTGCGATGGAATGATGCCGTCGCAGACGTGATTTATCCGGTCGGTGAAGACGCCCCGCCGGCCTATATGGATATGGACGCGTCAGAGTTGGACCGCATTGCCGAACAAGCAGGCCACCGCGGCCAAGATTCCGGCAAAGCGCTGGCAGAGTCAGTACGAGCCGTCACCGTCGACTTCTACGAGCAATTCGATTTGTCACCAATCGCGCACAGAACGACGGTCTGGTCTTCCAGCAAGGGCCAGAAGCCGCCGCCGTGTCTGGCCTTTTTGGCTGCCACAGTGCTGGCAGCAGAGGATATGGGCAAGTCGGAGAAGGATATTGCTGGCCACGCCTACTACGCGCGGCTCGCTCGTCTACTACAGCTCCCGGACGATGACACCAACTTGAGGCACCAATATCCAAGGTACGCGGAATTTCTGTGGCGCTGTCTGAATAGGTGGCTAGAGGATCTCGATGGCGAGCGAGGAATTCCAACCGCGTACGCGCTGACCCATCGTTACGTTGGCCTGCCGGTGTCGCAAGCGCTTGTGCGGGAGGGCGATCGTCGTAAATTTCCCGCGATGTTCGCCCAATTCGGTCTGAGCCCTGGCATGCAGATCGCTCCCGAAGACCTTGTTAGTTACCTCGACCACTGGTTGAGTAGCGAGGGCTCGCCGGCGTCAATGTACTTGCGTCGGTTGTGGGCGCAACAACCCGCGCGCGAGCGCATTGCCACTGTGGCGGCGGTCGAGCTTGCTAACTGGGATGGCGTCCTCGAGGACGGCTCGGCGCTAACCGTTGGTGGCACAACGCTAGCCACTCGCGCGATGGTCGTGGTCAACCTTCGGGCCGGCTTCCTCAACTCATCGCTTGACATATCGTTGGCCATTCGCCCGCTTACGTCAGATATGGACGGGCAAATGGAAGTCCGTTCTACCACCGGAGAGTGGCTCGACATAGGATTCTCCCCAGGCACGGCTGGCCTTTGGCGGACCTCTTACACCAAAGCGATTGACTTTGGCTCGATGTTGGAGGGCGCAGTGCGGATCCGCCATGCCGGCGGCGATGATGCTTTGGAGTACAAGCATTTTCCGCGAACCGTGATCCCACTGATCTACGACGAGCTGCAGTCCGCTTTCGTCGAATCAGAGCGGCTACAACTTGGCGCCGACTCGTTGCTATTAGTCAGGACGGTTGCGCAGACCAAAGTTAGAACAAATGTCGTCGACGAAGTCGAGCGTGTGCTAAATGAGTTCGCACGACCAGGTTTTCAACGAGTCGACGAGCTCACCGGCCTGCCGACGGGTTGGGTCTTGTTCAAGGACCTCCAGTTGTTCGGCGCTCCCACGACGGCGCGACTGAACGAGCTAATCCCTCTCGCCCGCAACAAACTTACGATCGCGGGAGGGCTGCGGATTCCGTCGAGAATCCGGAAGTGGTCGACGTTGAGCCCCCCGGAAGTACGGGCCGCTGTCCAGAGTGAGCGAAATCTGAGGGTCACGCTGGCGGACTCCCGGACTGACGACGTCATTCACGAATGGAAGTCCGACTGCGGAGCTCTGGTAGCGCCGCTCGCGGATGCCGACTTGGCCGATGGCGACTATCGCGTGTCGCTTTTCGCCGGGGCGAAATCCAACCCGGTACAGCAATCATCGATCCGACTCCGGTCGAGTTCGGATCCTGACGTCTCTTGGAACAGTGCGCCCCGCCTTGTTTACGCACTTGCCGACCCTCGCGGCGTCATTTCTGCGAGCGAGGCTGCTGACACAGAAGCGGCGTTGGTCGACGGAGCGACTGCCGCCGGTGATGCCGGGATAGAGCCGACAGAACGGGCGAAAGGCAAAGTTACATGGGCGGGTAATCGACCGGTTGTCAAAAAAGTCACGATCCAGATCGGAACTCCAGATCCACAGTCGTGCATCGTGACCGGAGCTCATTACATCAACCTTCCCACCTGGATGGGTGGGCACCCCCCGAAATTCATCGACGGTGAATGCAAGTATTGCGGATTGGTCAAGCGCTTTCCGGGGTGGCTTCCCCGTTTCGGTCGGGGCAGACTGAGCTCGGTTGGTTCTGAGGAGTCCGTTACCGTGCACGACCTTGAGGCCGTCGACGGGCAGTCCGCTCCGAATTGGGATGTCGCGCTGGACGCGCTTATGCATCTGGGCGGCGGCTCAATTAGCTCGCTGGAATCGGTTGCCTTGCAACTCGAGGGCTCGTCACTGTTTGTGGATAATTTCGTCCGGACTCTTGAGGTGTTGGGCCACATTGCCGTTGAGCGCGACGACTACTTCCGGGCGGCTCGCTGGGAGATCTCACCGTCTTGCATTGCTCAGACATCTTGTGGCTCATACCGTTTCACAGGATTTTGGCCGCCGATCACGATAGATGGCGTGATCGAACAGGCGGCTGAGTACGGGGCGGATTCCAAGATCGAGCCTGGCGAAGACGGGCCATCCACGTGGGTCGTCTCCCACCTCAGTGATGACGACGCGGCGGAGCTGGGCGACACCGAATCGGGCATCGCCGTGGTGGCGGCGGCGGGGGAGCAGATGCTGCAAGCACTTCCGCGGTTGTCGTCCATCGGTAAAGCTTTGCCGCGGACCCCGATGCCCGGCTTCCAGTCGGCCGAGCGATTCGACGTATCGACTGCGAGTTGGGACGAGACCGGGGATCCCTATCGCCCGGGCGCATATCGGTTGCGTCGCGGATTCGAGTCGATCTATATCTACCGTGCAGAAAGCGACGTTGCGGCCGGGACCGCCGCGGTGGCTCCGTTCCATCTCGTTAAGCACCTGGCCGCCAATGATGTCGGTAAAACTCTAGTGAGCTACCAGAAGAACACCAATACGGTTCTGCTTCCGCAAGGAAGCGACCTTCCAGGGTTATACGGCCGGGCCGTAGTCGCGATGTCAGGGCGGCCGCCCGCCACCAAAAAACTCAGCTTGAAAGACGGTCCTAAGCGGCGGTGCCTGCTCTACGGCGAAGTTGAGCAGCGATTCCGCCGACCTTCTCGCCACCCTCCTCACCACCTAGGACTAAACGGAACATGGATCAGATAACGCCGGTGTCGTTGGCCGATGCGCTTCGAGAGGCCTACATCAGATACTTCGACACCGCCTTCTGGCTGAACGATGAATCGGTGATGGGTGAACGTCGATTATTGCTCGAACAGGGCGAGGCCCTGGTCGGTCAGATCATGATCGAGCCGGTCATACCGTACGCCAATACCGAACGTCTGCTTGATGTCTCAGCAAAACTCGGCATCTCTGAAGCCGCTGCCCGGGCTGTCGGCAGCGCATTATTCCCGGACGTCGTGATCGAGGACCTCAGGCTCCGCGAGCATCAAGCGCAGTCGATAGAGCATCACTTTTTAGATGGCGCGGCAATGGGACGCAATGTCGTCGTCACGTCCGGCACAGGCTCGGGCAAGACCGAAGCGTTCCTCCTTCCGCTACTGCTCAGGCTCATCTGCGAGTCCGAAACGTGGCAGCCGCAGCATCAGCCGCATTGGTGGTGGGAATCGGATACCTCGGGGTGGCAACCCTTGCGCCATCCGGAATCGCGGGCACCCGGGATCAGAGGCCTGATCCTGTATCCGACGAACGCTCTGGTCGAGGACCAGATGACGCGGTTGAGGCGCGCCGTCAGCAAACTCCGTACCGTCCGCCCGGAGAGGCCGATCTGGTTCGGGCGTTACACCGGCAGCACGCTCGGGTCGAAGACGCGGCCCGGGTCCGCCGCTGCGGGCCGTGAGGTTGCCGCCGAAATACGCCAGTTCGAGCGAGAATTCGCAGATCTGGTGGCATCGCGTGCTAAAGGACGGACGGAGATCGATCTAAGCCAGTTCACCGACCCACGGTCAGGTGAGATGGTGACTCGCTGGGACATGATCGCCCACGCGCCTGATATTTTGGTCACTAACTACTCGATGCTGAACACGATGATGATGAGGCATTTCGAGGACGCCGATATTCGAGCAGACAGCGACTGGTTGACCGCCAGCCCAGATCACGTGTTCACACTTGTTGTGGACGAACTCCACCTTTACCGCGGGACACAAGGCAGCGAAGTCGCAATGATTGTCCGCGCCTTACTGAGGCGCCTCGGGTTCTCTCCAGCTAGCCCGCAGTTGCGCGTGATCTCAACGTCAGCTTCGCTGACCGAGTCGGCGGGCGGACTGGACTACCTTGAGCAATTCTTCGGTCTTGACCGCAAAACCTTCACCATCCAACCCGGTCGCCAGCTGGCCGTCGCGCCTCCCAATGGTGTCACCGCCAAGGACGTCGAGGACAGCGCGCTGCAACCCAGCGCCATATCTCACCTTCTGAGCTCGGCATGCGTGGACCCCGACGAGAATCGGATCCGCGCAACATCTGTGGACGCTATCGCCAATCGCATCTTTCCGGACAACGACGAACGCAGGGGGCTGACGGAGCGGCTACTTGAGCAGCTCGCGGACGCAGATCCGGCCTCTTCGTCTATACCGTTGCGCGGCCACGTTTTTGTTAGAAACCCCCGGGGCATTTGGGCGTGCAGTAACGCTCAGTGTCCTGGCGTTGCACCGGCGGTAATGAAGATCGAAAGATCGGACGACTTTACAACACTCCGCTCGGTGCCTGCGCCTCGTGCGGTTCGCGTGTGCTCGAGCTGCTCTACTGCTACGAATGCGGCGACATCAGCCTCGGAGGATTCATCGTCGAGCGCAGTGACGATGGCAAAGGAAACGAAGTTCTGCTCGCGCCCGGACCAGTGACTGAAGAGCAGAGTGGCAAGCTGGTCTTCCTCCGGCCAGCGACTGACTTCTTCTGGTATCGCCCAGGAGTGCCGACGGAAAGCCACCGTCCGTGGACCAAGGAGGGTGTTCAACTTGCATTTGCCCCCACGACCTGGAACCCCGGACTTGGTTTGGCAGAGGTTGGAGGGAGAAACGCAACCGGACTGAGTCTCTTGGTCGCCGGCGGCAACGCGCCTGAAGATCGAATTCCGGCTCTTCCGGACCGCTGTCCCAGCATGTGGCTTTATCTCGCGTGCGCCAATCCAAATTCCGTGCGGGAGAACTCTTTTCTCCGATCCGTGGCCATTCTGGTGGGCCCACAGCCGCCATCCAGCTCTACCTGTCGCAACTTATTCGCAACCTCAGTTTAGGCACGACGGGGCGCGAGTCGGTCAGCGACGCCAAGACGATTGTTTTCACAGACAGCCGAGATGACGCCGCGCGCACCTCTGCGGGCGTCGCGAAGAACCACCATCGCGACCTCGTCCGTCAGGTCGTCCGGCAAGAGATCAACGCGAACCCTGATCCGATCATCATGCTGGACATGATGATCGGAACAAACATGGCTGGCGTGCAGGAACGCGGGTTTGCCGGTGCGGCCATCGCGCGGTTGAAGGAAAACAACGGGGTCCCCTTGGACGCGTCGGACAAGGTGGCGTTGGCGGCGGCTCTGGATGAACTCGCCAGCGCACGAAGCACTCCCTTCAACGACCTGTGCCAGCGAGTGATTGACACTTTCGTCTCGTTGGGGTCGAACCCAGGTGGGGCCAATCCGTATAACCAGAACCTGGAAGATCGGTTAGATGGCACGACGCCCTGGTACCGCGCGTTCAACCCGCCGAAGCCAGGCCTGTGGGCGGAACCCCCACTGCAGCAAGGCCAAGAGAAGCTCAAGGCGGCGCTTAGAACGTCCGTCATCGATGCGACCTTCGATCGAGCGCGTCGAGATCTTGAATCCGTTGGCATCGCCTATATTTCAGTCGTTGGGCTAAAGATCGTCGCCGGGCCGCTCGACGAAAAGCAGCAGTTTGAGCTGCTCGGAAGCGTCGTGCGCATACTGGGCTTACTCGGCCGAACTGAAAATAGCGAGCGCGGAGGGATACGGCCGGAGGCCCTGACTCCACCGCCGATCAAAAAGTATGTGGCGGCGGTAGCGGCCAAACTTGGGCTTGACGCAGGTGCCCTCGAAGTTCAGCTGGAGGGAATCGCGAATGACCAAGCAGTGAGCCGCGCGATCGCCGGCTGGCTGCTCAAGACGGGATCAGCTGACTCGAGCCTGGTATTCCAGCCGGCGTCCACAAAGATGTGGCGTTGCGCCCGATGCAATTTCGCCCATCTCCAGCCAAGCCTGGGCGTCTGCGCCAATAGGCAATGCTTCAGCGGCGACCTCATCGAAGTCGAAATATCTGCATCCGAAGAACAAGACTATTACGCCTGGCTAGCGCATCAGGCACCGAGGCGTCTTGCTATCGCCGAATTGACCGGGCAGACCAAACCACTTTCAGCACAGCGTGATCGGCAGCGCTGGTTCAAGGGCGCGTTCACCCTGACCGAGAACGATCTCACCGACGAGCTCGATGTCTTATCCGTCACCACGACTATGGAGGTCGGCGTCGACATCGGCTCCCTGCGCTCCACGATGATGGCCAACATGCCGCCCCAGCGCTTCAACTACCAGCAGCGCGTCGGTCGTGCGGGCCGATCCGGTCAGGCATTGAGTTTTGCCCTGACAGTTTGTCGCGACCGAACTCACGACGAGTACTACTTCAATCGAGCCGACCGCATGACCGGCGACAACCCACCCCAACCATTTCTGGATCTAAAGCGAAAGCGCATCATTCAGCGGGTTGCGGCCAGCGAAAGCCTCTTCGAGGCATTCGCGACTCTTCAGCATGGACCAGAATGGAAACCCCAAAGCAATCACGGGACTTTCGGTCAAATCGCTGACTGGCCAGCATTTCGACCCACCATTGAGAGCTGGCTTGCCTCGACAAACCGTGTGGACGAGATCGTTGACCGTCTAACGGCCTACACCCCAGTTGGAATCACGTCAGTCGCCGAAATCAAGCAGTGGTTGAAGGCAGCGCTGGTGAACCAGATAGACGAAGTCGTCCAGCGCGAAAGCGCTTCAACGGATACCGAACTCAGCGCCGCTCTGGCCCGAAACGGCATCCTGCCGATGTTCGGATTTCCAACCCGCGTGCGGAACCTGTGGAATGCGCCGATTCGAAATGTGACTGCCATGCGCAACGACGTCGTCAGCGATCGATCACTCGACATGGCTATCAGTTCGTTTGCCCCGGGCGCGCAAGTCGTCAAAGACGGTTTAGTGCATAAAGTTGCCGGCTTCGCCGCGTACATGCCGCGAGGAAGGACGGTGGAGACTGTCGACCCGCTCGGCGCCCCTTACTCGATAGGGCGCTGTCCCAAGTGCGGCCGCACCGAGCTGGGTGAATCAGCGATCTGCGGCGCGTGTCACGAAACGTTGCAAAGGGTTTCGCTCTACGAGCCCCGCGGCTTCCGGACCGACTACCGCCCCCGCCCCTTCGACGATGATCTGGATATTCTGCGCGGCGCTGGAAGTCCGGCCCTTACGCTCAGCGTGTCTCCAACCGAGCACCACGAATTGGACCGGATCGATCTCGACATCTACTCGCAAAGCCGGCTCGTATCGATCAACGACAATCTCGGCCGCGGCTACACCTTCAACTTAGAGTCGGACGGAACTGTGCTCGCCGACACCGCATCCGGCGGCTCGCCTAGCTTCGACGTGATCGGCGAAATTCGCGTAACAGACGCGCTACTCGTTACACCAAAGAGGCTTGACGTGAAAACCGGCGCAGTTGCGCTTTACGATCAACCGTCGGGGCGAGCCGCCTATACTTCGCTAGGTGAGGCGCTCCGGCGCGGTGCTGAGGTATACCTCGACCTCGATCCAAGCGAATTAACCACCGGTTTAACGCCGCTGCGCCTACCCCTCTTCGGTGCCGAAGAGCCTGACGCGAAAGCGCAAGTGGCAGCAGCAATATTTATTGCCGACACTGCCGCGAACGGGGCCGGATATGCGGTCGAACTAGGTCAAGCAGACCAATTTGAGCGGATGCTGAAAAGCACTTTGGATGATCTGCGAACCATGTGGGACGACGCCGGTCACACCGAGCGTTGCGACACCTCATGTCCGGATTGCCTTCGCTCCTATGATAATTCGCGAAAGCACGCGTTGCTCGACTGGCGACTTGCACTGGACATGCTGGAATTGGCAGCGGGCGTCCAGTTGACTTCCGCCCGCTCACTTCCTTCGGCAGCGCAGTGGATGGACACCGCTGCCGAAGCATTACGCGAATCGCAAGCTGAGCAAATCGCCGGCATTCCCGTGATCACGCGAAATGACAGATGCGTGATGTTGTGCCACCCCCTCTGGCGCCAAGAGTCCGCATTCTTCACCGATGCGCAAGCGGCGGCGTTCGATGAAGCTGAAGAGCGTTTCAAGGGAGTAGCTTTGGAAGACATTCGCTCCTTTCGACGCAACCCGCTGGTGATCTGGCCACACCTGCAGTGAGTCATACGCCGAGACGGCCTCAGCCCACTCCTCTCGAGTACATCACCCCCACCCAGCTTGTGGAGGGCGATGCTTGCCTGTGGCGTCTCGGATTCAGTCGCGACCCGGCTGTCTCAACGCTGAATCGGTCGAGCCCCGCGAGCGCGCTCGGGTCAGTGGCTCACGAGGTGATGAGTAAGATTGGCCAGTCGACCAACTTCGATTCTGTGTGGGATGAGGCAGTTGGCAGCGTACAGTCGGCGCTAACCCGAGATTGGGCACCCGCAGCAGTGCCATCGCCGGAAAGCTGGCCCGGGTGGTCACTGACCAAAGTGCGGACACGAAAGTCCTGGGAGCGCAGCAGCGCAACGCACGATGCTCACGCCGTCCATCACCGCGGGGGTGCCGGCGATAGGCGCTCGGAGAGGCCACTCCCGTGGCGAGAAAGGTGGTTGCGGCATCCCCATCTGCCGCTAGCTGGAAGGCCCGATTTGGTTGAGCGCGTACAGGATGAAGTCTGGTTGGTAGATCTCAAAACCGGGCTTAATCAAGGAGATCCTACGCAGGCTCAGCGCAAGCAACTGCTGTTCTATTGCGCCTTGATTGAAGCGACGTTAGGCGAGTTACCCGCGTACGCCACTGTGGAGACCACACGAAATCAACGCTTCTCGTTCGCCGTAGAGCCCTGGGAAGTTCAAGGTGTAGTCGACGAGGCGCTCGGCTTGCTGGAGCGGGTTAATACTGAAGCGGCCGAGGGGCTTAACGAGTCTCAAGCGGCTCCGTCGCCCGCATCATGCAGCTGGTGTGCCTTTCGTGCCGCTTGCCGGCCGTTCTTCGAGTCCTACGATGAAACCTGGCCGATTCCACATGCCCTTCTGTTTCGCATCGAGTCAGTCAGCGACTCGAAGCACGGGCACAGCGTGGAAGGTTCTGTGCTGCTGCCCCATTGGCGCACAAACGAGCCTGTGCATTTGCTCGGGCTCCCGTTCAAGGACCCCCCTGGCGAGAGCGAAATATGGGCTGCCGCGAATTTTGCCGGACGAGCGTCTTCGGCTGTCGCCGGGTGGAACACAACGCTGTGGAAGTGGTAACCGGCTCGTCTCGAACTAGTCGTCTTCGATGAGATCACTCTCATCGTTGAGCGTGTAATCCTCGGGCGATGGAAGTTCGATGCCGATCTCATGAATTCGTTGCTGAGCTAGCCAAGCGAGGCGCTCAGCCTGCAGCAGAAGCGTGCGACGCATCCCGCCGGAAACCTCCCGTTCCGAGATCATCTGTGACAGCCGCGAGATGGTCGACGCGCGACGAGCTATCCGCACATCAGTATGTTTTCGGTCCTCCCAGAGTTCATCTGGAATTATGCTGCCGCGGACCGGCTGCGCGAGTTCTACAAGCTCAGTCGGTGGAATCGATCCCTCGTTCAGAACGGCGTGAAAGCGACTCTCACCCTCAAGCTGTTTGTAGACCGAGTACTCGTACGGGTTGAGCATCTGCTTCTTGCTTGCAGTGGTCGCTGCTTTCGCGGGGTTCCGTGGGTCTCGGGCAGCTGCTACGGCGGGGACACTCCACATTGCCACTTCGGCGACCTCAAACGGATCCAGAATGAATTTCGCTACAGCATCGGATCTTTGACCCGTTAGGTGCCGCCCGATACGACTGCGGAACTTCTCGGACGTCTGCCCGACGTAGATCGGCTCGTCGTCGTAGTCGAAGTACGCGTAGATGCCAACTGAATCGCCAATGGCTTGGTCCGGCTGCGCGGGATCTTTCTCCGTCATCAATTTCTGCAGACGAGAACGGATCAGCTTGACTGCAGCCGGCGGCTGATCCCTCTTGCTGATCTTTGTCTTCGCCACCTGATCTGCCCTTTCGTGTCCGGGCAAAGTCTAGGTTCACGTTGAGCGGTTTGGCCAAAGCGTTGGCAGAAGATAGTGGTCAGCGATCCAGGCGATCACATCGACGACTACGGCGTCACCGAACCCGAATAGCGCTTGGTTGTCGGTCCGAGCGCTCGTCTTATATCCGTCGGCGCCCATCAGCCGTGCATATTCCGCCGGTGTCATCCAGCGCAGACGCAACTGACCACCGCCAGCCTGCACTAGTGCTTGCTTTGACGAGCCGCCGCCGGTTGTGCGGAGGCAACCGGCAATGGCGTCCGCGCGGATCTCCCATGTCGCGACCCCGTGGCGTGTGCGTCGATACGCTGTCCTCCAAGAGACACTCTCGTCTGCTTTTAAGTCCTTCAGCCGCAGGCGATGAAGCGGCTGAAGACTTGCCACGAACGCTTCAGTTCGTCGCTTGTCCCACCATCGGTTGTCGGCCGAGTCAATTTGCTCGATCACTTCGCCAAGGTCCCTCGGACCATCAGGCAGCGTTGGCATGTCCAAGTAGTGCATCGGCAAATCGTCGTTAGCGGCGTGAATATCGCGTACCCACTGAGGTCGCACCTCCGAAAGCGGCGGCACGCCCAGATGCGCATCTTTCGGAAGGTCTCCGCGGACGCCCACGATAAACATTCGCCGCCGGCTCTGGGGGACAAAATGTCGTGCGTTGATGGTGATCACGTCCGAGCTGTAACCAAGAGACGCCATCCGCTCGAGCGCAACGCGGACGTCGTTGCCGCCACTGCTGGTCGCAAACCCGGGGACGTTCTCAATCAGCACCGCCCGGGGCCTCGTGTCACCCATCTGGTCCAAGACTCGGGCAAACTCCCAAAACATTCCACTGTGGTCGCCGGCCAAGCCGCGACGGTTGCCGGCGAGGCTGAGATCGATACACGGGAAAGAGGCTGTGGCTAGATCGACCCTGGGTAGCTTGTCGCCGCAAACCGCTCTGACATCGCCGAGCACAAGCTTGCTGCTGATGTGGGGGCGATTAGCAAGGTAAAGGTCGCACTTTGCCGGCTCAATGTCGTTGGCCCAAACGACTTCGAAGCCGCGGGACTTGAGGGCTGCGGCCATGAGGCCAATCCCGGAGAAGAACTCAGCGGTCGCGATCGGCAGGGCGGGCTTGACCGTCACCGGAATTATATTGCCAGGCTTCTGCGGGGAGGCGCCCGAAGGCCACGCCGCGTGGTGGGATAGTCACTTCTCATGACCTCCACCGCTACCCGCAAGGCGATGCAGGGCAATCGGAGTCGGGACACCGTGCCTGAGCTCGTTATCCGAACGATCCTGCACCGGCGCGGCCTTCGGTATCGAGTAGCTACTCGGCCGTTGCCGAGCGTCCGGCGTACCGCTGATGTGGTGTTCACCCGAGTAAAAGTGGCCGTTTTCGTTGACGGATGTTTCTGGCATCGGTGCCCCTTGCACTACAGGCAGCCGAGTAGCAACGTTGATTACTGGGTTGAGAAAGTTAATCGGAACGTGTGGCGTGACAGCGAGGTTGACGTGATGCTTCGTGATGCAGGCTGGACGGTCCTTAGAATCTGGGAGCACGAGGATCCCGTCGCCGCGGCTGATTTGATCGAGATGCATGTTCGGCCTCCAACTGGCAGCAAGGTTGATTCATACCCGAACTGATGTTCGAATCGTGGCAATGAATGTAACGGTTACCGCCGACATTTTGGGGCGCAGCGGAGTCGACCCGCGAACACTCGGCGGCCACCGATAAGGGGGTGGACGCTGCCTCGTCCCTACGCGCTCCCCGGAGTTGAGATCCCTGTCGGTGGCATGACTTAGATTTCGAATCCTGGGAATTGCTTAGCCCTCAGGTTTGGGCCAACGCCGTCGATGTCAACCTTATGGTTGCGAAAGACGGAGGGAGAATGGTTGTGATGGAAGAGCAGGGCGTAGTCGCGCCTGTCTACGCGCTGGCCACCAAGGAGGTGACTGCTCCTGTCGTCGAGTTGGACCGCTCGATGACTCCCACTCGGCTTGCAGAGCTGAGGACGGTGCTCGCCGCAATGGCGGACTCGCCTATCGCGACCCTTGAGGTGCACGCCGTCCCGAAGGACCTTGACCGCAGCAATGGGATCGCACTCCATGCGGCCAGTCCCTGGGCGCAACATTTGTCTCACCTGATAGGAGACACCGCGAAGGCGACTCCGGTGGCGTCGGGAGCTGCGGGCCCAGCGAAGTGCTGTATCGAATGGTCGTGCCGGGCAAGGTTGCCCAGCAGTTTGCTAGCAAAGCAATTAAGCCTATGGCGTCAAAAGCCGCGAAAGGTGGTGTTCACAGCGCGCTGGTGGGCGGCAAACGCATCGTAGGGCAGGCGACATTCGTGCCGGCACAGGGCCAGGCCGCGGCGGGTGTTGCAGCTGGCACCGCCGCTGCGGGCGCGCTTACTGTTGCCGCGCCCCTCATTCTGATGGCGGTAGCTGTCGGCGTCAGCGCTCACGCCGACCATCGTCGGCAGCAAGCGATCGACAGAATCACTGAGCTACTTGAACAGCTACACGAGAGCAAGCTTGTCGATGCGCAGAACGCGCTCGACGGGTGCAGAGGGGCCATCACGAAAGCGACGGCTCTTCTCCTCGATAAGGGGCGCATCGGGATCTCGCTGGGGCTCGATTCTGCCGTTCACGAAATCGATAAGGCGATCGCGGCCGCGGCTCGCAGGCTGAAGGTGTGGCAGGCCGGACTCGAGGAGCTATCGCAGGGCCCGGTTGAACTTGGCGGATTGCGAAAAAAATTCAAAGGCATCGGAACCCAGGGTGGAGAATTCCAGGCCCAGCTGGAGCTCGCCGTTCTGGCCATCGCCCTAAAGCGTCGGGTGATTGTGATCCAGGCAGTCGATCACGCGCAAGCCGACACAACGAATCAGTTCGAGTCGTTTGTGGGCGCACTTCATGACGACAGTAACGAAGTGGACCAGTTAGAGTCTGGCATTCGTTCTGTTTTGCAACAGCTTTCGACGCTTGAGCTGTCTCGGCGCGGCGGCTTTAAGGACATCTGGTTAAGCGCGCGCGAAGCCGATGACCTCCTCGGTTCCGCCTACCAGATTCGGGCTCTCGGTGAGCGCATCAGCGGGGAAAGTTCGCAGTCTGACGTCGCTATAGATATCGTCCGCAGCGGAGATGGATCAGTAGTCGTCCTTCCTGCTAGTCCGGCCGCCTAGGTAAGCGTTTCCTTCCTCCGCGATGGTCGGTGGATCGCTGTCGTATGCTTCCCGCGAGGCGCGCGAAGTCGATGATTTCTGTAGGCGAACTCAGTTGCTCGGGCTTGGCAACTGCGAGAAAGATACAGCTTTCGGAATATCCGATGATCAGTCCGGTTGTAGGCAAGGACGCTTCTTTATGTCCAGATTTCCCACCGTCGTCACTCCTGAAACCTCAGCCGAAGCCCTGTCGCCCGCACCGCCCGCCGTTCGATCGCGGCCCGCACCGACGCCTCCGACCCCACCACCCGAACCTTCTTCTTCGCCCGAGTCACCGCGGTGTAGAACAACTCCCGCGTCAACAGCCGCGAATCCTCGCCTGGCATAAGCACTGTCACCTCGTCGGCCTGGCTGCCTTGCGATTTGTGGATCGTCATCGCGTGCATGGTCTCGACGTCGGACAGCCGGCTGGTCGCGAAGTCCAGCGGTCCGCCGGCGCCGGCGATGACGGCCCGAAGACCGTCGGCGCGGGCGACGACCACACCGGTATCGCCGTTGTAGACGTGCAGCCCGTGATCGTTGGCCGTCACCAGCAGCGGGCGTCCGGGATACCACTCCGACCACGGCGGCTGGCCGGTCGCTTCGGAAAGCCATTGCTCGACTTGCCGATTCCAGTGCCGCACCCCGAACGGCCCTTCCCGGTGCGCGCACAGCAGCCGATGCTCATCGAGCGTCGCCAGCGCGACATCGTCGGCGCCGAACTGCGCCGCTTCGCGCAGCCGCAACGCATGCGGCAACAAGACCGAGCGCAAAGCGTCAGACGCATCGTCGGTTTCGATGAACTCGATGTGCTCGCCGCCGGCATGCAACAGCTCCAGCGCACGATCCGCGTCACCGACCCGGATCGCCTCGGCGAGAAGGCCGATCGACTCGCCGAACCGGTGCGAGGTCTTCAGTGTCGCCACCCGCATATCGGTGCGCGCCGAAATGCCGTCGACCAAGTCGGCCAGCACCGCGCCGGCTTCCACCGACGCGAGCTGGTCGGCGTCGCCGACCAGGATCAGCCGGGAATCCGGGCGCACCGCCTCCAGCAGCCGCGCCATCATCGTCAGCGACACCATCGACGTCTCGTCGACGACAATCACGTCGTGCGGCAACCGATTTCCGCGATCGTGCCGAAACCGCGACGACGTGTCCGGCCGGCTGCCCAGCAGCCGATGCAGTGTCATCGCCTGCAGCTCGCCGAGCCGCGCCCGGTCGGCCTCGTCCAACTCGGCGACCTCGTGCTGCACCGCCTCCTGCAGTCGGGCCGCCGCCTTGCCGGTCGGCGCCGCCAATGCGATCCGCGGCCGAGGCGCACCGGCGAGCTCTGCCTGCTCGGCGAGCAGCGCCAGCAGCCGCGCGACCGTCGTGGTCTTCCCGGTTCCCGGGCCACCGGTCAGCACCGTGACCGCTTGCGCCAGAGCAATTTCCGCGGCCTCGCGCTGCTCTTCGAAACCGGCCGGGAAAAGTCGCTCGGAGGCGGGCACATCGCCGGTCGGTTTGGACACCTGCAGCGCCAACAAGTCGTCGCAGACCTGCTTCTCCTCGCGCCAATACCGGTCGAGGTAGAGCAGTCGCTCGTCGTAGAGATGCAGAACCTGGCCAAGCAACGCACTGTCTCGTACCGCCGCGAGCCAGCCGGCAACATCGGGCCACGGCACGTCGTCGACATCGATGTCAGAAGCGATGGTCGCCAACTCGATGCACACCGATCCGCCGCGAAGCCCGCGCACCAGCAGCGCGACCGCCAACGCCACGCGTTCGTCGGACTCTTTGCCGAGGAAGCAGATTCGGTCGGCCACCCGAACGTCCGAAACATCCAACACGCCAGCCTCGTTGAACGTCTGCAGCAAGCCCGCCGGCGCCGACAGCCAGCTCAACTTCCAGAAGAGTCACGCCGCCTGCCTCCCCTCGTCGAGCAGGTCCGAGAGCGCAACCACCAGGCCGGCGGGCGGCCGCCAGCTGAACACGCCGCACGGCTGCCCGTCGATCACCGGCGTATCGGCACCGCACATGCCCCGCACGAACAGATACAGCACCCCGCCGAGATGCAACGAGCGGATCGTAACCAGGCACCCGCCAACGCAGAAAACGATGCAGCACAACGGTGTACAACAGCGCCTGCAGCGGATAGTCGGAGTGCAGCATGGCCTCGGCCATCCGCGCGGCCCCATAGTCGGCGGCATTGTCGCCGAGGTAGTTGGTCTTGTAGTCCACCACCAGGTAGCGCTGATCCGGCAGGCGCAGCACGGCGTCGACCGAGCCGGACAGGTATCCCCGCAGCGACTGGTTACCTAACGCGGCCGACGTCAGTCGATCGACGTAGGGCGCGAAAGGATCATCGTCCGGCAAGTAAGCGCGTAGCAGTTCGCCGACATCGGACACCGACACGTTCGGCGCGGCACCGCGCAGATCACCGCCGGCGAGCGGGATCTCGAAGTCCAACTCCCGCAACCGGTCTGCCAGACCGATCTGCCGCAGCGTCAAACCGTCCGCCAGCGGGCCCAGCGATGTGTCGTTCATCGGCACCAGCGCCGCGGCCAGGTCGGCGGCCGTGACATCCACCGGATACCAGTTCAACTCTCGTCGGGCGTGAGTTTCGAGCTCCACAGCAAAGTCCGCGGCAAACGGGTCGGCTTTCTCGAGCACCGCGTGCACCAACGAACCGAACGTCGCGCCCCTCGGCAGCGTCGCCATCGGGGATACCACCGATGGTCCGGATGCGTTCTCGGTCAACGAGATATCGCCGGTCTCGTCATCCAGTTCGGTGACCTCCGGCTCGCTGGTGACCCCGACCGTCTCGGCCACCCGAATCAGACCTGAGTACGAGGTGCGCCGCCACCCGGTGTCGATGGAGCGATGGAAGTGCCGCATCTCCAGGTCCGACGGCTCCGGCTTGACCGGCACCGGGGGAGCGGCGGCGACCACCGACGCCTCGATCACCGGACCGCCCGCGGACTCCCACTCCCGGAACCGCGCCATCACGTCGTCGTCGGAAATCTTTGGGGGATCACATCGGTCGGGCACCTGTGCCTCGCCGGGGCGACGGCCACGCAACAGTCGCGACAGCCCGCCGTTGGGCTCGTCGTAGGCGGGCGCCCACCACACCACCACCTGTGACTGTGCGCGCGTCATCGCGACATAGCTCAGCCGGCTGACGTCGCTGGCCTCCTCCCGGCGACCCTGCTGCTTGGCGGCCGCGACACCGGGGCCGTTCTTGCCGCCGACATACAGGCAGCGCACCTCGTCGTCGTGAAACACCACCATGTCGTAGTCCTGGACATTGCGGTTGAACGCGAACGGCACGTAGACAACGGGGAATTGCAGGCCCTTGGCCGCATACACCGTCATCACCTGCACCGCGGTGGCGTCGCTGTCCAGCCGACGGTTGCGTTCGGTTGCGCCGCTGCGCTCTTCGCGTTGCTTGCGCAGCCAATCGCGCAGTCCAGGCAAGCCCAACTGCTCGTTGTGGGCGACGTCCTGCAGCAACTGGGTGACGTGCGCGAGATCGGTCATCCGTCGCTCGCCGTCCTGCCAGGACAGCACCCGCGCACCCATTCCGCGCAACTGCGCGGCTTCGAAAACCGCGGCGACTCCGCGTTCCCTCGCATGGGCGGACCATTCGCGCAGCGTGTCGGCGATGCGGTCGGTGAGCGGGTCGCCGCCTGCCACAAGGGTTTCTGCGGTCTCGCCGAAGAACACCGTCGCCGCGGCGGCGCGCACCATCCCTGGGCGGTGCGGTTGGTCGAATGCCTCCATCAGGCAGAGCCAGTCCTCCGCGGCGTCCGAGGTGAACACGTCGCTGTTACCGGGATAGACGACCGGAATGCCGGCGTCGCACAGCGCCTGGAAGCAGACCTCAGCATCTTTGTGCCGCTCGACGATCACCGCGATGTCGCGGGCCCGCAGCGGCTCACCGTCGAATGTCGCACCGCTGGCCAGCAGCGCGCGAATGTCGGCGGCGAGGTCGGCGCCGATGTGCTCCCGGGTCATGTCGATGGGTGGACTCTGAACACCTTTGCGGCCGAGCGTCTCTCGCGCAACCACGCGTAGCCGAAACGGATCGTTGTGCGGCGCGCCCGCGAGCCGGTGACCCTGGTGGTGCGCCTTGACGTCCTCCACGACAATGGCGGCGTCACCCAGCTGCGCGCCGCGCAGCACCACCTGCAAGCGGTCCAGCAACGCAGAGTCACTGCGCCAGTTGGTGGCCAGTGTCTTTCGGTCGCCCGCCGTCTTCGCGGCCTCCAGATACGTCACGATGTCGCCGCCGCGAAACGCGTAGATGGCCTGCTTCGGGTCGCCGATCAGGATCACCGTCGAATGCCCGCTGAACGCACGGTCGATCACCTCCCATTGGACTCGGTCGGTGTCCTGGAACTCGTCGACCATGACGATGGGCCAACGGTGACGCATGCGCGCCCGCGCGGGGGAGTCGTCGGTGTCCAGCGCGGCGGCCAGTCGGCTCAGCAGATCGTCGTAGCCCAGAACGCCGAGGCGGCGCTTGCGGGTGTCCAGTTCGGCCAGAACGGCTTTCGCGAAGTCGACGCGGGCAGCGGCCTCCGATCCCGGCTCCGCGTCGAGCGGCCGCAGCTCCGCGGCCGGGTTGTTGACCGCCTCGCGGGCCAGCTTCAGTGCCGGCTCGTACTGCAGCACCGGGTCGTCGCGTTCCTGGCCGAAGTGCGCCAGATACAGATCGGCGACGATCTCGGCGGTCAGGTCGTCGAGGCTTTCCAGCAGCGTGACGGTGGACGAGGTGTCGCCGGCCACCCCGAGCGACTTCAGCACCAGCTGGCAGAACTGGTGGGTGGTGGCGATCGTCGCCGCGTCGAAACCCGCCAGCGCATCCCGCAACCGCTGCTTACGGGCCTCCCGCTCGTCATCGGGAGCTGCGATCAGGTACGCCACCAGCTGGTTCTCGCCGACCGTCGAAGGATCGTCGAAAGCGGCTACCGCGTCGGCGATTTGGCGACGGACCCGCTCGCGCAGCTCCTGGCTGGCCGATCGACTGAACGTGATGAGCAGCATCTGATCCAGCGTGGCCCTGCCCTCGGCGAGGTAGCGCGTCACCAGACCGGCCAACGCGAACGTCTTGCCAGTGCCCGCGCTGGCCTGCAGCACGGTGGTGGACTTTTCGGTGGGCAGCACACCGAGCAGGTCGAAGGGCTCCATCACGTCGGGATCCTCTCGGCGCGCAGCATCGGCAACCAGAGCCGGCAGGCGTATGCGCCGAGTCGGTTCTTCTCGCTGTCGAACTCCTCACCCGGCCGCAGCGGCGTCATCAAATCCGACAGCGGGGCGCCCTTGCCCCAGGCCCGCTCGTGTGCCGGCGACTGATCCTCCCCGGGGTATCGATTGCGTCTTCCAGCGGTATCCCGCTTCGTGTTCGGGGTCGTCGCCTTCATACCGCGCGACCGCCCACGCGTACGACGTCTTGACGGGCAGCGGGAGCGGCTCCCGTCGGCCGGCGTCGTAGATCGCCACCAGCTCACGCAACACCTCGACGGCGTCACCGTCGGGCCGGCCGATTTCCTCGACCCGTGGGGTGGTGCCTCGCTTCGGCCGCCCGATGCATGCCGCCGACCAGTCCTGGCGGGAATCGCGAGCGAACAACGCCAGCAACGGAATCCACGACGCCAGCAGATGCTTGCCGTCCAGCTTGGAATACGTCACCGACACCAGGCGGTGGCCGTACACCGCCGGCACGGTTCCGCTCAGGCGTCGCCCACCGCCGAGTTCGATGTCGACGTCATAAGGTTCCGGCGTCCGCCGTCCGATATTGCTTGGCTTCGATCGCCAAGAGGTCGGCTTGGTCGCGGATCTCGGTTGCCTTGCGCCAGCCCAGGTGTCCCGGCGGCAACGTGCCGCGGCGCCACTCCGCATCGCGTGCTTGCTCAGCGGTCATGCCGCGCAGAATGTCGTGGAGTATCCGGTCGCCGACCGTCCACTGCCTCGAGGTTGTCGAGGTCGACGGGCATGGCGTCTTCGATGCCGTCGACGTCGCGCGGCAGGGTGAATTCCAGCGCCCGGAAGAAGCCCTTCACCGGGTCGTTGAAGAAGCCGATCAGGTCGGCCAGGATGACGTCGTCGGCGGGTGGATGCGGCAGCGGTGTGGAGATGAACGCGGGGCGTTCACGGCGATCACCGGCGCTGACCTTTGCGGCGCGCAGCGCGGTCGGGTCGAAGCTGAACGGCACATTCGGCACCAGTTCACCGGGTATGACATTGCGAATATCGAACGGCTGCAACGGATGTTCGACGACGATGCGCTTGCGGATCTTCTCCGGTGTGGTCGCGTCGAGGGTGTCCAGCAGTTCGTCCAGTGGCACCGCCGGCGGGCGGGGGAGACCCGAGTATTGATTGGCTCCGGTGTAGGTGATGACCAGCTTCTCGGTGGCCGCGCCGATGGCGTCGAGCAGCAATTGCCGATCCTCGGAACGGATGTCGCGCTCACCGGTCATCGGGTCGCGGGCCAGTGCGTCGTCGCCGTCGACGACGCCGAGGCGCGGGAAGACGCCGTCGTCGAGACCGACCAGGCAGACCACCCGGTGCGGCACCGACCGCATCGGCACCATCGTGCACACGGTCAGCGTTCCGGTGCGGAAGTTGGCCCGGGTCGGGCGACCTGCCAGGTGCTGGTCGAGCAGTGCCCGGATGTCGGGCAGCCGCAGTGTCGTGTCGCCGCGAGAACCGGCCTGCTCCAACACTTCTGCGAACTCACGCTCGACCTGCCGCGTCTGCCAGGCATCGGAGTCGCTGGTCCGCGTCAACGTGCTGATTCCTTCGGCCAAGCCGTTCAGCCACTCGCGCAGCGGTCGTGCGCCGGACAGTGCGTTGGCTGTCATTTCGAGCCGGCAGACGAATTCGGCGAGCTGCCCGGCCAACTCGACTTTGTTGCTGCCGACGTCGTCGAGCGGCAGCGTGTTGTCGATCCAGGCGTGCGCGTCGTCGGACATCGCGACGCCGGCCAGGATGCGGTCGATACCGAAACGCCATGTGTTGTGGACGAAGTCGACGTGGTACGGCTTGCGATGTTCTCGGTCGAAGCCCCACCGAATGTTCGCCTGCCGCACCCATCGGGTGATCGACTCCAGGTCGTCATCGGCGAAGCCGAACCGGGCGCGCACCGGAGCGGCCTCCGCGATGTTGAGCACCTCGCTGGCCGTCACCCGACCGTCGGCCAATGCCAACAGTTGTGCGGCCAAGGACGAGCAGCGGGTTGGTCTGAATCAGCGAACGGTCGGCGAGCTTGACCCGCAGCCGGTGAGCCGGGTGCGCGCCGTGCACCACGTCGCCGAGTCCGAAGTCGGCGACGATCAGCGGTGCATACGTCTCGATGTCCGGGCACATCACCAAGATGTCGCGCGGCTCCAAGGTCGGGTCGTCTTGCAGCAGGCCGAGCAGCACCTCACGCAGCACATCGACCTGACGGGCCGGGCCGTGACAGCTGTGCACCTGCACCGAGCGATCATCTGCGGCGAGCGTACGTCCTTGTGGCCGAACGGCATTGGCGCTGATGTCGGACTGCAGCCAACCAAGCAGGGTCTCCGAGCGGTCCTCGTTGGGCAGATATTCGTCGGTCTGCACGCCGGCGGGCAGGCTGCGTTGCAGTTCGCGGAGGTCGCGCCCGAGCGTGGCCAGCAGCGGATGGTCGACCTCGCGGTGGCTGGTGTCCTCGCGCCGAGGGATGGCGCCGTGATGACCGGCCGAGCTTCTGCCACAACGCGTCGCTGGGGTGGGGGAGCCATAGATGCAGGTCGTGGTGGGTCGACACCGCCTGCAGTAGCTCGATGTCGGTGGAGGCGAGCCGGGTGTGCCCGAACAACGACAGCCGGGCCGGCAGGTCGCTCGGTCCTTCCTGCAGCCGCGCGACGGTCTTCTGCTGGCGGATGTGCGGGGGATCCGCGTCGACGCGCTCGACGAGTGCGCGCCACAGGTCGGGTTGCCAGTGCAGATCGGGGTCGAGGCCTTCTGCGTTGCCGTCGAGCCAGTCGATGAGCAGTTGCGGCCGCTGCCGGGCGTAGGAGGCGAACAGTCCGGCCAGTCGTCGTGCGACCGAATACCTTCGGCCCCTTCGTAACTCGGCCTCATCGCCCGCATCGAAGTGGCCGAGGTGCCTGGCCAGGATGGCGCACCAGGGTTGATCGAGTGACGCGTCGATGGTGTCGATCAGCGGCCACGTCAATGCGTCCGGTGACCACGGATCGTCGTCGACGGTGCCGGTGATCTCCGCGATCAACGAGCCCGGGCTACGGAATGAAACTCCCGCGCATACGCCGTCGCCGTTGCCGCCGGCGCCCAGGACATGCGACAGCCGCTGGCTCAGCCAGCGTTCGACGCCGCGGGCCGGCACCAGGACCAGCTCCTCGGCGAACGGGTCGGGCAGTGGGTTGGCCAGCAAGGCGCCCAACCCGTCGGCCAGCAGGTCGGTGCGCTCGGCACGGTGGACGTGAAGTGCCATCGGGGGCCACCCTAGAACGTGATGCCGACGTCGATGACCAGATCGGAAGATTTGTCGTACGAACGTGCCAGAGTGAGGTGAAAGGAGTCAACGATGACCAGTCAGACAACCTCACCCCGTCTCACGCATAAGTTCGACGACGCGATGGCGTACGCGGCGGACAAGCACCGCAACCAGACACGGAAGGGTGGCGATATCCCGTATCTCGGGTCACCTCCTGTCGGTGGCTGGGTACGTCATCGAGGCGGACGGTACCGAGACGGAGGCCATCGCCGCCTTGCTGCACGACACCGCAGAAGATCAAGGCGGCGAAGAGACCCTTGCTGAAATTCGAGAGAAGTTCGGTGACGAGATTGCGTCGATCGTCACGGAGTGCAGCGACACCGTCGTGACGCCGAAGCCGCCGTGGCGCGAGCGCAAGGAAAACTACGTCCGCCACCTGTCCGACGCCTCAGACAGTGCGGTGCTGGTGTCGCTAGCCGACAAGCTGCACAACGCTCATGCGATCCTGCGGGACTTCCGCGCGCATGGCGCTGAGCTGTGGCAGCGGTTCAGCGTCAAGGATCCAGCGGATCACCTGTGGTACTACAAGTCGCTGCTCGAGGTCTACTCCGAGCGCTTCCACAACTGGATGGTCGACGAGTTGCGCGAGGTCATCGGCGCCTTGGAATACGAGGTCGGTCAATCGGCTTAGCTCGGGAAGACAGCGTTAAACGGGAGGGAAGCGTCGAGATGGAAACCTGGGACGCGATCACGGCCCGACGCAATGTCCGCCAGTACACACCCGAGCCGGTGTCGGACGAGGACCTCAACCGCATCGCCGAGGCCGGCTGGCGGGCGCCGTCGGCGAAGAACCGCCAAGCCTGGGACTTTGTCATCGTCACCGATAAGGCGCAGCTGCAAGAGCTTTCGACCGTGTGGCAGGGCGCCGGGCACATCGCGGGGGCCGCCGCCGCGATCGCCTTCGTCATCCCGGAACCGCCAGATGAGCGACGCCGAGTCACCGATCATTACGACGTCGGCCAAGCCACGATGGCGATGATGATCGCGGCCACCGATCTCGGCATCGGCACCGGCCACTCGTCGGTGGGAGACCAGGACAAAGCCCGCGCGCATCCTCGGCGTGCCCGAGGGATATCAGGTGGCTTACCTGATGGGTGTCGGGTATCCCGCTGACCGGCCGCTCAAGCCGATCCGCAAGCCCAACCGCCGGCCGTTCGATGAGGTTGTGCATCACGGACATTGGTGATCCTTCCGAGCAGCTTACCGTCAAGCATCCCGCGGCTGATTTTTCGCGCCAGTGGCACCGACGACCCATCCGGGCGGTGCTCGATGATCTCACCGCTCCGATCAAGAGCCACGGTGGTGACGCCGCGCTCGGCCAACAATGTCCCGTAATTTGACCCCGCGAGTTTCTCTTGAATGGCCGCGGCGATCTCGGCGTTGAACACCACGCCCTCTTCGGCGCCGAGCTCCCGCAGGTCCAGCTCGCCGGTCATCGCAGCCTGCACCCGCCGCCCGGCGGCCGTCTGCTGACTCGACACCTCGCGTCCCACCCGCGCCCAGTGCTCGAGCTGTTGCTTGGCCGAGCGGCCGTGCCGCTCACCCTTCGACAGCCGCGCTGTCCATCAGGTCTCCGGCGACGCGGGTCACTCGATCAGCGGTGTTTGTCATGACGTCTCGGTGCCTACCACCAATCGCTGGCGCTCAGCGGTAGAGTCCGCCAGCCGATCGCGAGAGATGCGGCCCCGCACTGCGGCCATGGATACCCAATCGTCACGGCCGCTCGCCAAGATGCAGCCCCGCAGGGTGTCCCTGGCCGTCGTTCCGGATTTAGCCATCATGGTTGTGCTCCTGCGGTTTAGGCAATCTAAATCTCTTCGGCTGCAATCGTTATCGATGCGTCGGCCACACCTCGAGGAACGTCTTTACGGCACGCTCGACGATTAAGCCGTGCTCATTAGGAGTCCAATCGGCTCCCATGCTGTTTATCACTGCGCTCGCTAATAGTCGCTCAACGGCATCCCGCTGTTCCTCGGTCGGTTCCTTTGCGCAGCGAAGGTCGGCCAGGAGGCTGGGGTCACGATTCTCCAATTCGCCCACAATCACGGCGCGCGCATCCTCCGGAACGGCATCGAGTGCGTTGGTCACTAATGTCTCCAACCTTGGCGGCTACGCGGCCAGGCGGTCACCACTTGGCCATCCTCGTTCAAAACTACTGTTGCGTCTTTACCTTGATAGAGGTAGGCACCCTTTCCTTGCTCATTGATTTGGTAACTCGGTGGTGACTGTGGATGCTGCACAGCGTCCTGCAAGGCGTTGTCGCTCACGCCGTGCCCATCTCGCTCTTCAATCTGCTCTTGTCCGTGGCCTGTGTAACCGTTGATCTGTTGCGGCGGAGGGAAAGGCGGCTCGGCCGTATCGGGATGTTGTGCGGGTTCTTCGCCCTCTATGGGCACCTTGAGGTCATGCAAACGTGCCCGGATCGCGGCCTGCTGGTCAAGTAGTGGTTGCTTGTCGGCGATGCAGGAGTCATACGCCCCTTGCTCTGTGGGCAATATGAACGTGCGTCCGCATCGGGCGTTCCAGGCATTGATGTCGGCGTTGACTTTCGCCCATGCTGCGCGTGCATCGACTTCGGTCATGTCTTTCGGGTCGATCTTCGCCGGCTTGTCCCGTTTGAAAGTGTTGCTGTCGAGCGCCCGTACCTGGCCATTGGTCGAAGGGGCCTGCCGGGAAAGTGCTGCCAATGCCGGCCACCGCCGCGGTGATTCTGCTCGCGACCTGAGCATCCACGCTCACCAGCTGCGCTGCGCGCCCACCGATATCACCGGCGAACGCTTCAGCCGCGGCCTGCCGGGCGGCCAGCTGAGTCGCCGACTCGCCCGCCATCCGATCGGTGACCGAAAGATCCTCGCCCACTTCAAATCCCGCCGACCGTGCATCGTCGACGGCGTAACGCACTTGCGAGCGGGCCGCTTGCAGCTCCGAGGCCCCGCGGCGGGCGACGCTGGCTGCTTCCTGCAGTTGGTCGACCGCCCCGCTGGTGGTGAGCATGTCCGCGTGAGTGGCAGCGCGCAGCGCATCGGCGGCCTCACCGCGCCAATCGACGGTCAGCGCATCGCTCCACACCCCATGGGCCACCGCATAGCTACGCTCGCCGACCGCCTGCCAGTGACTGGCCGCCTCAGTCAGATGGTCCGTCGGCCACGACAGCAGGGCCGACAAGCCAGGGATCGCTGCCATTGCTTACTCACCGACCGCCGCCAACGCGGACGCTGAATCAGCCTCCTGCGCCAGATAGCTGGCATCGGCCTGGGTGACGCCACCGGCATGCCCATCCACCCGCGCGGCCAACCCTGCGGTGAAAGCCGCGACGGCAGCGTGGGCGGCATCGACCGCGGCCGCGCTGGTCTGACAAGACAATCCGAGCCCTGTCGGCGCGACCACCTTGTGCAGGTCGCCCGCCGAAGCGCCCCAGCGAGTGGCCATGGCCTGCACGCCGGCGGTGTCCACGAGTAAATACCGCCCCACAGGCCGAAGTTAAGCACGGTCCGCACTCGCTAACCAGTCACCCGCATAGGCTGGACGCGCAGCGAACAACGTTCAATGAAGAATGAGGTTGGAATGTCACACGCGATGCCGCGAGATCATCAGGGCGACTACGGAATCGACGGCTCGTTCGGCATCCTCTCCGCCCGCGGGCAAGCGGTAAGCGTCGGCGTCGGAGCCGCAGCCCTGGCGGTCTCGTCGGCGATCAGCGCCTCCCGCGGGAAGCGACTGGCTGCAGTGCTGACTGGCGCATCGTCACTCGGAATCGCCGCAAGCACCGCGCTCTACGTCTACGCCACCAAGGCCGGCAAGTTTCGGGTCTGGCAGCGGATCCTCGACGAACTTGTCCTCGAAGGCGACGAGACCGTCCTCGACATGGGATGCGGCCGCGGCGCGGTATTGCTGGCCACGGCCAAGAGGCTGCCGAACGGGCGCGCCGTTGGCGTCGACCTCTGGCACGCCGACCAGACCGACAACTCGCCGTCGGCCACTCTCACCAACGCGGAAGTAGAAGGCGTCGCCGACCGCATCGAACTGCACACCGCCGATATGACCGCACTTCCGTTCGCCGACAACAGCTTTGACGTCATCGTCAGTAGCCTGGCCATCCACAACATTCCGGGCCATCACGGTAGGCGGGCAGCTCTCAACGAGGCCATGCGTGTCTTGAAGCCCGGCGGCCGTCTCGCCATCGCCGATCTGTCGGAGACGAATCGCCATGCCGACCATCTGCGAAAGCAGGGTTGGCAGCACGTCGAGCGGAAAAGCGTCGGATGGCGAATGTGGTACGGCGGCCCGTGGACTCCGACCCATCTTGTCACCGCGACAAAGCCGCGATGAATCAGGCGGGAACTCCTGCCTAACACTGCGTTCAACTGGGCATTTGGTGGTCAACCGCGGGTCCACGTGGTCGCCTACTGTGAAGGTCGATGGACAACCCACTGCATCACCCTCCCGGAGTCCCGCGCGTTGAAAAGCCACGGGCCGAAGGTCAGTTCCATCTCGCCGGTGGCCGCCGGCTTGGCTACGCAGAATTCGGTGATCCCGACGGGCCCGGTGGTGCTGTGGTTCCACGGCACCCTCGGCGCGCGGCGCCAGTTCCTGGCGAAGGGCCGCCGCGCCGCCGAGAGACTTGGCCTGCGGGTCATCGTCATCGAACGACCGGGCACCGGGCTCTCCGATTCTCACCGCTACACCTCGGTCAGCGAATGGGTCGCCGACATGGCGCAGGTGGTCGACGCACTGGGCGCCGATCAGATTGGCGTCGTCGGCATGTCCGGCGGCGGCCCCTACGCACTGGCCTGCGGGGCGCTGCCTCCGCTGGTCGATCGGGTGGCTGCCGTCGGTGTTCTCGACGGCACCGTCCCGGCGGTCGGACCCGAAGCCACCCGCGCAGGCGCCACCGAGATCGCCCGCCGCTTCGGCCCCATCCTCACGCAGTTGCGCCGGCCGCTGGCGGTGATCGCCACCATCCTGCTCGCACCGCTAATTCCCTTCGCGCACTACGCCTATCGCGTGTACATGCGGATGTGGCCCGAGGTCGACCGGAAAGTTCTCGACGATCCGGAGGTCGAGGCGATCTTCGTCGACGACATGGTCAACGCCTTCCGCGGTCGCTGCCTGGCCATGGTCGACGATGCTCGACTTCTGGGACGCGACTGGGGTTTTCGGCTCGTCGACGTCAAGGTGCCGGTGCGGTGGTGGCACGGCGAGACCGACCACGTCGTCCCGATCGGCGGCGTACACACGGCCATCACGCGCCTGCAAGACGCCGAACTCGTCGTGCGCTCCGAGAGCCACCTGGGCGGCTTCGCCATGACCGAAGACGTGCTCGCCCACATGCGCGAGAAGCTCATCGGCGGAGCCGAAGCCGGCGATCTGCCGGCCGTCGCTCAGTAGCTAACTAGCGGGCGTGGTGCGCGGTTGCATCTCGAGTTAATTGCGGTGACCATCAACTACCTACCCTTATACGGCTCGCACGCATAGCCATCGCCGTCGCGATCAAGCGCCGGTCGGTACGCCGGATCGTCCGATGGGATGTTGTAGCGGCCGTCGGCATGGGCTTCTTTACAGTTCCGGTAGGGCGGATCGGCCAGCGCCTCGGCTGGCAAAGTCGCGAGTCCGAAGCTACACATGAGCAATAGTCCGGCAAATACGTTGCGCACCTAAAAGTCTCCTGCGATCTATGAATTGAACGAGACGTGACGCTAGATGCGTCAGGGAATAGCGCGCACGAATTCGATGGCTGTCATACGAAACTCATAATTCGTAGCGCGTCTCCGAGGAGTTGAATGAGCGTGCCACCAACGACGAAGGGGACCTTCTTGCAGATCTCTGAATTCCGGCTGGCGGTTGCCGGCGTGATTGGGGGGACCCGTTTAGTGGTCCAGGCGCTATGCGGCTTGGGATTGATGGGTCATGATCCACAGTAGGGCCAACTCGGCTGGGGTGAGCTCATCAGTGCGCGAAAGCCCGCGACGCGCTGCTAGCTTCGATGCGGCAGGGGCTGTCCAGTCGGCGGGCCGCCGCCGAACCGATGTGCCGGGCCGTCATCAGGCTCTGAGTTCGACGCGCCGTCGACTCGGGTCAGAAGGTATTGGTGAACCAGAGTTCCAGGGACTGGAATACGGCCTGGAACGGGTCGCTGTCGGGAATCCCGTGCTCAAGGAACGCCGTGAGGAATGCGTCGAGGTTGTTGACGCCGCTGTCGGAGATGTTGACCAATGTCAAGTTTCCATCGGTCGTCGTGGTTGCATCCGCGATCTCTGACGGTGTCAACCCCAGGTATTCGACATGCGTGCCAAATACGTTCAGCAGCGCACCGGTCACGCCGTCGGATTGGACTGCCTCCGGGAAGTTGGCGATCGGATCGGACTCGAAACTGTAGATGGTCGTCGGATAGAGATCGTCCGGCGTCACGACGCTCTGGACGCTGTGAATTTCGAAAAGGTCGAGGATATCGTTCGTGGTGGTCGTACCGAGCATCGAATCCAGGATCGGCTGCAAGGTAAGCCACTCGCCGGTGACTGGGGTGGAGGGGTCGCCGATGAACACGAAGTGCAGGTCGTCGAGCGGGATGCTGTCCCCGTGCGCAAGGCTGTAGTCGTTGATCTGAGTCATGGCCAGCGATTCCGCGGTGGCGCTTTGGGAGTATCCGAAGACCGTCAGCGGGTGATCGGCGCTGAATGCGCCGGGGTTGGCGTTGAATTCGTTTTCTACCGCGAGCGTGACGTCTTGGGCGTCAGCGAAACTTCCCGGATCCTGTTGAAAGAGTTCAGGGGTGTTGAGCACCTGAAGCGGTGCTGCGCAGGGGTCGGTCACAATCATGTCGCAGACCGTCGAGCCAGTCGCGCCGCCGTCGAAACCTAGCGGGTGCAGATACAAATCCTCGGCGGCCTGAGCGAACTCGGTCGACGGCATCGGTTGGCCGGTTCCACCGAGGATGATTGCTGTCTCGCTGCCCGCTAGCGGGTCGGTCGCGTCGGCGGACGCAGCGGCGCTGTTCAGCGCACTAGCCATGCCAAAGGTCGCGCCAACAGCGCCCACGTACACAAGCCACTTGTGTCGGATCACCGCTGCACTGCAGACAAATCCTCGCGATGTGCTCACATGTACCTCCTCTACTGGACCCCGCCTGCGTAACGGAGCCGGCGCAGTCAGGCGCCGCCTGTGTGATGCCGATACGCTAGCGTTCTCTGCGGGTGTAGAGGATTGTTTTCGCTGTTTACCGATCGGCCAGTGCGGTGTCTATTCGGTGGGCGCGGTGATGCTGCTCAACATGGCCTGGATGTGGCGATCGAGGCGGTCGGCGTCGGTGATCGCCGGGAAGCCGGCGACGTAGCTGACCATGATGCCGTTGATCAGGGTCAGGATCATCGCGGTCTGTTCCTCGATGAGCGCGGCCGGCGGTGGCGGGGACTGAGGGTGCCACTGCGCGATCACATTTCGTGTCAGGGAGTAAAAATGCAGCCCGTATTCCACAATCCTGGTGGCGATTTCGGGATCGTGGCGCGTGGCCAGGATCAGCTCGTAACGTGCACGGCTGCGGGTCAGCCAGGGCTCAGTTCCGGATAAAAGGATGAGGCGGGCCAGCCCGAGCGTGCCCGAGTAGCCGGCCGTCTCGTCATGGCATAACTCGCTCATCATCGACAGCGCCCCAGTGTCATGCTCGTCGAGGCGCGAAGCGATCCCTAACAGCAAGGCGTTACGGGTTCGAAAATAGTACGAGGTCGTCCCGTCAGGCATGCCCGCGCGCTCATCAACCTTGGCATGGGTGAGCATCCGGCTGCCATGGCTGCCCAACACCTCAATTGCGGCGTCGGCCAAATCCCGACGCCGCTGCGGCGCGTTATATCTCCGGCGTGCGGCAATTCCGCAAAGCTTAATCGGCCGGACTCCGTGACCTGTTCCGCGCCGGGTGAGGATCGTTCGTTGGTGTTTACAGTTGTGAGGGGATCCGGTTGGTGGTCCATGCCTATGCGGCTTTGGGTTGGTGGGTCTTGGTCCACTGTAGGGCGAAACTCGGTTGGGGTGAGCTCGCCGTGGACGGAGTGGAGTCGCGTGGTGTTGTAGTCCGCCCTCCAGCAGCCGACATCCTTGCCTGCGCCGCCTCGCCGCGCGCCAACCGGGCGCAGCGGTGCGGCTCGGATAACGTCGATGGACGTGACCGGCGCCGCGACCCGAACAGCGCTTGCCGGCGTGTTGTCCATCGGACTGATTGCGGTATCTCAGCCCGCGCAGCTCTCCGCGTCGCCGGCGCCACACAGCGCGTATGTCGCCGTTTCGGTGGCCACGGTATGGACTACGCCGCAGAGCCCGCGCCCCGTCGACCGTCGCGCCCTGACCAATCCGGTCGACATCCGGGGCTGGCTGTCCGACATGACGCAGGACCAGCAGGAAGCGCTCACCGGGGACAGCCTCAACCAGACGCAGGTCCTGTACGGTGATCGCGTTGTCGTGGTCCGCGAGCAAGGTGACTGGGACGAGGTACGGGTTCCTGGCCAGTCCACACCAAAGGACTCGCAGGGCTATCCTGGCTGGATTCCCAAGGCGCAGTTGACCATTGACCCGAGTTACACCGCACTGAAGGAGCACGCTCCTTTCGCGCTGGCCGATCGCGGCGTCACCACTTGGCTGTACCGCGAACCCGCGCTCTCCGATCGCGATCTCGAGATCAGCGCTAACACCAGGCTTCCCGTCCTGAACCGCACCGACAAGGCCGTCCAGGTATTTGCCCCCGATCGCGGCTCGAGGTGGCTCGACGCCCGGACGGTGTCGGTCTACGAAAAGTTCACGGACATACCGCATCCCACCGGAGCCGACCTGGTCCGCTACGCCGCCACGTTCGTGGGCATCCCCTACGTGTGGGGCGGCGACGCCGGGTTCGGCATCGACTGCTCCGGTTTCACCGCCACCGTCTACCAGGTGCACGGCATCACCCTGCCGCGCGACGCCGGTCCGCAAGCCGCCGACAGCCGGGGTCGCCCGGTCGGCAAATCCGCGTTGCAACCCGGCGATCTGCTCTTCTACTCGCACGGCGGCATCGACCCGGTCACGCCCGACGACATGTACCACGTGGCCATGTACTACGGGAACGGCGACATGATCGAGGCATACGACAAGTCGGAACCCGTGCGCATCACCCCGGTTCGACTGGATGCCGACTACTGGGGCGCGCGCCGCTACCTCAACTAACCGTGGCGATAGGGGTGTGGTGATCCCGATGTTCTCGTCGCGGCGGACGAAGGGCGGCATCGTTCACTGTCGCATTAACGTCGATCACGTTCTGCCCGTAGGTGATTTACAGCAGCCTTGAAAGATACGCGGCCACCGTGGCGTCCACCGACGCGGTCGAGAACCTCATCCAGCGTGGGCTGAGCCGCCTCGGCAATCAGACGGCTTCGAAGGTATTCCTGAAGGGATTGATGCGCACGCGCGGCCCGCTCGCGCAGGACTCGGTGAGCATCTTCAGGGACGTCTTCGATCCGAATACTCGGCATGGCGCCATTACGGCGCTACTGGCTCGAGTTGCTCTCGACGACTGAAAATCCTTCACATCACGAAAAGTCAGCGAGCTATGGCGATGTGCCCGCCTCGCAGCGAAAACTAAATATCGCCGACGCGACAACCGCACGTTTTCGCTACGAGGTGGGCAAAAAGTGCCTCCTCTCCGACAGGCCCGTGTGCCGGATGTGACTTCACCCGAGGGCCCTCGTGGAAGCATGGCTCCGATGATCCTCGCCGTCGACCTCGGCAAAACGTCCTGCCGGGCTGCAGCAGCCGGCCGTCGGGCCGAGGGCGTGGGCGCGCCCGGGCTCGCGACCCCTGGCGGCGTGCGGGCCGCCGAGGCGGCGATCGTGGCTGTCGCGCGGCAACTCGGCCCGTTCGATGAGGTGATCGTCGGCGCCGCCGGAGCGCTCGCAGCGCCGGACGCGGCCCGCGCGTTGGGCCACGCGCTGCTGGCTTCGTTGCGCGCCGAGCGCGTCGCGGTGACCAGTGACGCCGTGATCGCTCACGCCGGCGCGCTGAACGGGCAGCCGGGCGTCGTGCTGATCGTGGGCACCGGCGTCGTTGCGCTCGCCCTCGACGCGGACGGCGCACTACGGACCGCCGACGGCTGGGGCCCGTGGCTGGGCGACGAGGGCGGCGGCGCGTGGATCGGCGCCGCCGGGCTGCGCGCGGCACTGCGCGCCCACGACGGCCGCGGCCCGTCCACCACGCTGCTCGACACCGCCCGCGCCCGCTTCGGCGCGCCGCAGACGTGGCCCGCGCAGTTCAACGATGCCGCCGCGCTCGCATCGTTCGCGTCTGACGTGCTCACCGCGCAGGACGACGCCGTGGCGTTGGCGATCGTCGACGACGCCGCCGACGCGCTCGCCGCGACCGCCCGCGCGGTCGGGAATGGCCCGGTAGCGATGGTCGGTGGCCTGGCTGGTTTCACGGCGTTACGCGAGCAGCTCGACCTCGTCCCGGCCGCCGGCGACGCCCTCGACGGCGCGCTGCGGTTGGGGGCGATCCACCAGCCGCACGTGATCCACCTGCACGCTAAAGCCGTTGCCGCACATGGCCTCGACGCGCTCGCCACCGAGGGCACCCGACCAGACCTGGACGACCTCGACGCGCGTCCTATCGGCGAGGTCGTCGCGCTGCTCGTCGCCGCCGAAGGTGAAGCGCACGGCGCGGTGGCCGCGGCGGTCCCGCGCATCGCGGCGGCGGCCGAGGCGATCGCCGCGCGACTCGAGCACGGCGGTCGCCTGATCTACGCCGGAGCCGGAACGCCCGGTCGGCTCGGTGTGCTCGACGCGGCCGAGTGCGGGCCCACCTTCGGAACCGACCTCGTGCGCGGCGTAATCGCGGGCGGGCCAAGGGCATTGACCGAGGCGATCGAGGGCGCGGAGGACGCATTCGACCCCGCCGATCTCGCCGACCTCACCGCCGCCGACGCGCTCGTCGGGATCACGGCGTCCGGGCGCACGCCGTACGTGCTCGGGGCGCTCGACTACGCCCGCGCGGCGGGCGCGCTGACCGTAGCGATCGTCAACAACGCGGGCAGCGAGGCCTCTGCCGACGTGGTGATCGAATTGCTCACGGGCCCCGAGGTTCTCGCCGGTTCCACGCGGCTGACCGCTGGGACGGCGCAGAAGGTCGTCCTCAACGCGCTGTCGACGAGCGTGATGATCGCGCTCGGCAAGGCGTACGGACCGCGGATGGTCGACCTGCGCTTGACGAACGCGAAGGTGCGCCGCCGCGCGGTGCGCATCGTCCGCGACGCGGCAGGTGTCGACGAGGAAGCGGCCGCGGCCGCGCTCACCGCCGCGGGCGGTCACGCCAAGACCGCGATCGTCGCGCTGCTCGCGGGCGTCGACGCCACCGAGGCCGCCGTCCGGCTCGACCGGGCGCGAGGTCGCGTGCGCGACGCGATCTGAGTCACGCGGGATGGGCCGCGAAGAACAGCCAGATGGTCTGGGTGGCGTTCAGCGTGTGCGACGTGGGGTCGCGCTTCTCCAGAAACGTGTCGCCGCCGGGCCACTGGTGTTTGCCGCCGTCGATGGTGATCAGTTCGACGCTGCGCTTGTCGGCGCACGCGGCGGTCGACGTGGTCACCGGCGCGTTGGTGGTGACGGCGGGCGGACCGCACTGGTCGACCTTGCGCCAGAACGCGTTGACGTCGGGGACCGGTGGCCCGTCGACGGCGCTCCTAGCGTCGCCGCCGTTGTAGGGGACGAGCTTGTCGGCGGTGCCGTGGATGTGGATCACCGACGTCGGGTGCGGCGCCGGGCAGGGATCCAGCATGGTCGCGGAGTCCGGGCCGATGGCCGCGAAGAGGCCGGTGTTGCAGGCCAGCGCGTAGCTCAGGATGCCGCCGTTGCTGATCCCGGCGGCATACACGCGCGACTTGTCGATCGGCTGGTCGGCGGCGATCTGCCCGACCATCGCGGTGATGAAGCCGACGTCGTCGATGTTGTCGCGCATCGCCTTGCTGCAGCAGCCGTGCCCGTTCCAGCTCCGCCCGATACCGTCGGGATAGGCGACGACGAAGTGCGCCGAATCGGCCAATTGATCCCAGCCATAGGAGTTTTCGGCTTGCTGGCCGGTGCCGGTCGCCCCGTGCAACATCACCACCAACGGTGCCGCCGCCGTCAGCCCGAGCGGCTTGTGGACCCGGTAGGTGCGGTCCAGCCCGCCGAAGGCGATGGTGTGCACACTCGTGCCGCCCGCGGACCGGTGCTTCACCCTGGTGCCCACCGGAACACCCCGACAGCACCACCAGCACACCCAGGAGCGCGGCAACCCGAATGAGCATGCCTTAAACGTACTGGTGAAGCGCCCGACGCGGCAGTGGCGTATCGCCGCGCCTTCGCCAGTAGGTTGATCCTTATGCAGATCCCGTTGGTCGGAGCGCTCCGCGGGCTCCGCCGCCGTGACACCGGGCTCGAGGGCATCGAAGACCTCGAGGACGAGGCCGCCGAACCCGCTGACCTGCCCACCGACCGAACCCGCCCTGCTGTTGCAGCGGATGGAAAACCGGCTGATCCGCCATCACCTCGCCGAGCCCGACGTATTGATCGACGACGAGCTCCGCCAGTTGCGCTACATCCTCAACTTCGCCAGGCTCGCCGACTTCGAGCCGGGCGCCGCAGGCCCGGGCGGCAGCCGCGGGCGCGGCGACATCTCGGTCGGCGCCGAAATCGCGCCCTGGCGATCACGGGTCGTCGACGCGCTCTACGGGCCGCTGCGCGAAGAAACCGATCCCGTCACGGCGCTGCAAACGGCACGCGACGCGCTGGCGGGCCTGGCGCCCGATCAGGACGATCAACGGCAGGTGCTGATCGAGCGGCACGGAAACGACTTCTCCGCAGCAGAATTGGACTCCGAGGTCGGATACAAGAAGCTCGTCACGGTCCTCGGCGGCGGCGGTGGTGCGGGCTTCGTCTACATCGGTGGCATGCGGCGGCTCCTGGAAGCCGGGCAGGTGCCCGACTACATGATGGGCGCGTCCATCGGGTCGATCCTGGGCAGCCTGGTGGCCCGCGAGTTGCCGGTGCCGGTCGAGGAGTACATCGCCTGGGCGAAAACGGTGTCCTACCGCGCCATTCTGGGGCCCGAACGGCTGCGCCGACGCCACGGCCTGGCCGGCATGTTCGCGTTGCGCTTCGACCAGTTCGCCCACGCCATGCTCAGCTGCGAAGACGGGCAGCGAATGCGCATGTCGGACTTGGCGATTCCATTCGACGTCGTCGCCGCGGGCGTGCGCAGGCAGCCGTACACGGCGCTGCCGTCGCGGTTCCGCCGTCCGGCCTTGGCCGCCCTGCAGATGCGATCGGTTCCGTTTCGCCCGATCGGCATCGGCCCGGTGGTCGGTGCCCGGATGTGGCAGGTGGCCGCCTTCATCGACCTGCGGGTCGTCAAACCCATCATCATCGGCGCCGACACCCCGGCCCGCGACTTCGACGTCCTGGATGCGGCGTCGTTCTCGGCGGCCATTCCCGGTGTGCTGCACCATGAAACGAGCGACCCGCGGATGATTCCCCTCCTCGACGACCTCTTCGAAGAGGAAGACATCGCGGCGCTCGTCGACGGCGGTACGGCGAGCAACGTCCCGATCGAACTCGCGTGGAAACGCGTCCGCGACGGCCGGCTCGGCACCCGTAACGCCTGCTATCTGGCCTTCGATTGCTTTCACCCGCAATGGGATCCGCGTAACCTCTGGCTGGTGCCGATCACCCAGGCGATCCAGCTGCAGATGGTGCGCAACCTGCCCTATGCCGACCAGCTCGTCCGATTCGCGCCGACACTGTCGCCGGTCAATCTGGCGCCCTCCGCCGCGTCCATCGAGCGCGCGAGCCGATGGGGACACCACAGCGTCGACAAGGCGATCCCCGTGACGACCGCGCTGCTGCAGCCGACGTGGTGGGAAGGCGACGGCCCGCCGGCCGCAAAGCCAAAAGAGACGCCGAAGTCGGTGGCGTCGCCGATGAGCGCGGTGATGGCCGCGATTCAGGCGCCGACGAGCCGCCTGGCCCGCTGGCGCCGCAACGTTGTACCGACCGGTTGGGGGACGACATGACCACACCGTCACTACCGGCCTGGTATCCGGGCCGCAGCGCTGTACCCGGCATCGCCGTGGGATCGCCCCAGCCGCAGGATGATCCGTTCTACTCCTACACCGGGTCCACACCGCTGGAGAGCATCACACCCGGAACGGTGTTGAACACCCGTCGCTTTCATTACCACCTGTTTGGCTTCCCGACGTTGCTCGAGACAACGCAACTGCTGTACCGGTCGACCAGCCAGACCGGCAAACCCACGCTCAATGTCACCTCGATCATCAAGCCTCCGTTCCAGTTCCACGCGACGAGGGTGATCTCGTATCAGTCCGCCTACGACTCGCTGAACCGCAACGACGAACCGTCCTATGCGATTTACGGTGGACTCAGGCTCGGCGGCGTCATCCCCAGCGTCGAAGCGGCGGTGTTCGGCCCGTTCCTCGCCGAGGGGTACACGGTGATCGTGCCCGACACCGAAGGCCAGCGGGCCGACTTCGCCGCGGGCCCCGAGTACGGCATGAATACGCTCGATTCGATTCGCGCCGCGTTCAATTCGTCGACCATCCCGCACGACGCGAAGGTGGCGATGTTCGGATATTCCGGCGGCGCGATCGCCACCGAGTGGGCCGCCGAGCTGGCCCCCACCTACGCACCCGACGCCAACAAGCACCTGATCGGCGCCGCGATGGGTGGTGTGCTGGTCGACCCGGCGCACAACCTGCATTACGTGGAGGGGTCCGGCTTCTGGGCCGGCGTCCTGGCGATGGCGCTGGTCGGCATCGCGCGCGCATTCGAGATCGAGACCGAACTGGCGCAGTACCTGAGCCCCAACGGCGCGAGAATTTTTCGCGAGATGCAGACCGCGTCGATCGTCAACGTGCTCGGTCAGTACCCCGGTCTGAAGTGGAGCGATCTGGTAAGCCCCGATTACCCGACTCCGGAGCATTTGGAGCTCTTCGTCCGCGCCGCCAACAAGCTGATCATGGGTACCGGTGGCACGCCGACGATCCCGCTGTTCATCGGTCAGGGCGCCCACGGTGAACTGGAGGGCACCCCGGGGAACAAGGCGGGCATCGGCGCCGGCGACGGCGTGATGATCGCCGGCGATGTGCGCACGCTCGCTCGCGACTACTGCGCGAGAGGTGTCACCGTCTACTACGAGGAGTACGCCGCCCTCAGCCACATCTGGAGCGTCCCCATCTGGCTGCACAGCTCGACCACGTGGATCAAGCAGCGCTTCGCCGGCCTGGCGGCCCCGCAGAACTGTAAGTCGATCCGCGAAGGCAACCCACTCACGCCGATTCCGGTTCCGCCCGCTCCCGGCTCGCCTGTCTGAAGCCGGCATTGTGCGGACAACCATCGCTGTCGGGATCGCCGTACTGATGCTCATGGCGGCGTCCTCGGCCAGGTATGTCGTGACCCACGAGAGGGGAACGCATCCTGCCGCAACCGAATTCGGACCCATCTCCACGCTGATGAACGATGCGATCGCAGCCGAGAAGCTTCCGGGCGGTGTGGTGGAGATCGGACACGGCGGCAAAGCCGTGTTTCATCAGGCCTACGGCTCCCGCAAACTCGCCGGCGAACAGGGGTTGGACGGATCGCCCGCACCCGCCGAGCCGATGACCGAAGACACGATCTTCGACATCGCGTCGTTGACAAAGTGCCTCGCCACCGCCACTGCCGTCATGCAGCTCTACGAACAAGGCAAGGTCGCAGTCGATGAGCCCGTGCAAAGCTACTTGCCCGACTTCAACGCGGCCAACGATCCAGAGCGGCAACGAGTCACCATTCGGATGTTGCTGACGCATACCTCCGGCGAACCGATCGACGTCGACCTCGCAGACCCGTGGGGCCTGGGCCAACCGGATAAAGCCGAAGGCATTCGCCGCGCGCTCACCACACCACTGCAAACGGCTCCCGGTGAGGTTTTCCGCTATTCCGACATCAACTACATCACGCTCGGCGCGTTGATCGAAAAGCTCACTGGCGAACCAGAAGACGAGTACGCCCAGCAGAACATCTTTGCGCCACTGGGGATGACCGAAACCCGCTACCTGCCGCCGGCCAGTCTGTTGCCGCGCATCGCGCCGACGGCCGTTGACGACCAGAGCAGTGCAGATCCGGGCAAGAATCCAAACTTCGGTCGTCTGCTTCGGGGCGCCGTGCACGACCCGACGGCGCGGCGGATGGGCGGAGTGGCCGGGCACGCCGGTGTGTTCTCGACGGCGCACGACGTCGGCCTCTTTGCGCAGGCCCTGCTTGATCGGCTTGCCAACCGCCCCAGTAGTTTTCCGCTGCGACCGGCGACTCTGGCGGTGATGACGACTCCGCAGCAGCCCGGACACAAGCCAGGGCAGGTCGAGGCAGCCAACGATGCCGTCCGCAAAGCCGCCGCAACGACGCCCAACCCCACGGATCCGCTGCTGGCTCCGCACTATCCGGCCATCGAGGGGCAGGAGCTGTTCGGCTTCGGCTGGGATATCGACACGGCGTTTTCCAAGCCGCGCGGCCTGATCTTTCCCGTCGGCAGCTTTGGCGCCACCGGCTTCACCGGCACCTCGCTCTGGTTGGACCCAGGCTCAGATACCTACGTCATTCTCCTCACGAACGCGATTCATCTGCGCGGCAGCGCACCCATCTCAGGTCTGCGCGGTGACGTGGCTACTGCGGCAGCCGAGGCCTTGCGGCTCTGAAATTCGCTCAGAGGCGGGCACTTTGGATAGTGCTTCCGCGCTGTTCTAAGCGTTCTTCAACGCCTCGATCTCCAACGTGATGGTCACCTTGTCGCCCACGACGACACCGCCGGTCTCGAGCGGCATATTCATGTCGATGCCGAAATCGCTGCGGCTCAACACGACTGATGCCTGAAAGCCGGCGACCTGGCCGCGTCCCATACCGGGATTGATCCCGGTGAATTCCAATCCGAGGCTGATCGGCTTGCTGATGCCTTTGAGCGCCAAGTCGCCTTCGAGGACGTAGCCGTTGCGCCCAGCGCGGACGCCGGTGGAAGTGAAGGAGGCAATCGGGTACTGCTCGACGTCGAAGAACGCCGCTGACTTCAGGTGGGCGTCGCGTTCGTCGTTGCCGGTATGCACCGAGCCGACCGCGATCTCGGCCGTCACCGAAGCAGTGTCGTCAGCGGAGACCGTGATGTCGCCGCTGAAAGTGCCGAAACTTCCGCGCACTCTGCTGACCATTAGATGGCGCACCGAGAAGCTGATCGACGAATGCGCAGGGTCGATGGTCCAAGTGCCCTCTAATCCGGTGGGTGCGACGGTGCTGTCCGTCGTTTTCGGCACCGGGTGGGGGACAGGCTCCCGGATGGCGTGCAGTCCGGTCAGCGGGCCGTCGACCTGCATCAAGCGGCCCATCCGCAGTGGCCCGAGATCGACTGGGGCGAAACCGAAGTCGTCAACGACAGTTCGAAACCGGTCTTTAGTGTCTTGGTCGTCGCCGGCATAGAACAGGATCCGGCGGCCGCTGTCGGTGACGGGGTCTTCGGCAAGTTTGGGTGAGTACAGGTTGTCGAAAGCTTTGATGACGTGTGCGTCGGGGATCAGTGAGGCGATCCATTCGCTGCCGCCGACCTCGAGCTCGTCGACGACGAAGTCCGGTGGCAGCAACTTCCATTGGTTGGTGGCATCGATGAGTATTCGTCCCTCGCGGGCGGGAAGACTACGGACTGCCTCCTCGACCCCTTTCCACGAGACAGCCAGGACGACGAAATCGGCGGCGGCTGCTTCGGCGACGGTCCCGGCCGACGCCTGCGGGCCGAAGGCGTCCACAACATCGGTGAGCGTCTCGGGCCCGCGGCTGTTGCTGAAGACGACTTGGTAGCCGGCGTTAACGGCGTGGCCCGCGATCGCACGAGACAACCGTCCCGCTCCGATCATTCCGAACTTCATGACAACTCCTTTCAATAGTTGATGCTTCAACAAACGCTAGACGGAGATACTTGAAGCGTCAACCAATGCGGCTTAAGCTGGGACTTGTGACCTCTAAGCCCTGGCTCGACGACGACCAGCAGCAGGCCTGGCGGCATGTCGTCGGGCTGTTCATGACGCTGCCCAGCGCGCTCGAAAGCGACCTGCAGCGCAACGCCGGAATGTCGTTGTTCGAATATCTGGTTCTCGCGAGCCTGTCCGAGGCCCAGGGCGGGGCGCTGCAGATGAGCGATCTGGCGTACCGCGCGAACGCAACTTTGTCCCGACTGTCGCACGTGATCTCCCGGCTGGAGAAGCGGGGATGGGTCGTCAAACGGCCCTGCGAGAACGACCGGCGTGCAAGCACTGTCGTCCTCACTGCCGCGGGCAAGAAGAAGATCCACCAGGCCGCCCCCGGACACGCCGAATTCGTTCAACAGCTCGTCGTGCGGCCCTTGAGTGCGGCGCAGCTCGAGCAGCTGGGTTGTGCAGCCGCGACGATCGTCGACGCCGTCGAAGCGACCCGGGAATAATCCGGACCACGGTCCGGTTAGCGTTGGGTGTTGTAACTAAGCCTCAACTCAAGGAGACCCACCGTGACCGCAGCCGTTGACACCCACAAGCTCACCGCCGGGGTATGGGCGATCGACCCAGTCCACTCGTCAGTCAATTTCGCAGTCCGCCATTTGGTAGTCGGCAAGACCTACGGCCGATTCGGCCAGTTCAGCGGCGCCATCACGATCAGCGAAGACGGCACCCCATCCGTCACCGCCCAGGTCGACGTCAATTCCATCGACACCGGCAACGAGCAGCGTGAGGCGCACATTAAGGCCCCCGACTTCTTCGATGCCGCACAATTTCCGACCGCGACGTTCGTGTCCACCGCTGTGCGGGCCGACGGCGACGACTACGTGCTCGACGGCGACTTCACCCTCAAGGGTGTGACCAAGCCGGTCACCTTGGCCCTGGCGTTCAACGGCGTCAGCCCCGGCATGGGACACGGCGAGGTCGCCGGCTTCGACGCCTCGGTTGTGCTGAGCCGCAAAGACTTCGGTGTGGGCGGCGAACTGCTGCTCGACGGCGGCGGCGCCATCGTCGGCGACAAGGTCACGATCACGCTCGCGATCGAGGCCCTCTTGCAAGCCTGACCAATTCGCTCAGAGGCGGGCAGATCGCCTACTGGTTCGGCGGCGTGACGGGTGGGACTTCAGCGGAGTCCTGCCCGTCACTCCCGCGCCACTTCCGAAACCCCTGCCGCGCCGCGAAAGCCCCCACCACCGCCGTCACGCACCACACCCCGATCGCCGTATACGCCAACGCCGGCGACTTGTTGCCGATCGAGGCGCCCAACGCGGTGTAGACGAACGCGCGCGGCACCGAGCCGACGAACGCCCCAACGGCCATCTGCCACAACGGAACTCCGAATGCCCCGAATGCATACGAGGCCAGCGCGTCCGACAGGCCGGGGATGAAGCGTTGACCGACCACCGCCCACAGACCCCGTCGCTGGATCAGCGCGTCAAGACGGTCGGCCCGATCGGCGCCCAGCAGCGCCCGCGCGCTGTCGCGGCCGGCGCGACGGCCCAGGAAGGCCGCGACCACCGCGGTGCCCACCGTCGCGCCCAGTGTCACGAACACGCCCAGCAGCGGGCCGAACAGCAGTCCGCTACTCGCCGCCAGGATCGGGCCGGGCACGAAGATCGCACCAAGTGCCGCCGACAAGACGATGTAGGTGAACGGCGCCAGCGGCCCCGTCGCCTTCACCCAGTGCCGCACGTCCTCGATGTTCACCAGGTGCTTGACCGCCAGCAGGTAAAACATCACCAGCAGGAACGCGGCGAACACCGCGAGCCGGATGATGTGCGGCCGTCGAGACGAAGAAGTCATGGTGACGGTGATTCTTCCGTATCACCGGCTCACGTAGGGTCGGGTCGTGGCGAGAACCGATGACGACAGCTGGGAAATCACCGAGAGTGTCGGCGCGACGGCCCTGGGAGTGGCCGCGGCGCGGGCGGCCGACACCGAGAGCAGCGACCCGCTGATCAGCGACCCGTTCGCGCGGGTGTTCCTCGACCGCGTCGGCCACGGCGTGTGGGACTGGTACGGCGCTCCTGAGCTGCCCGCCGCCGTCGTCGAGGCCGAGCCCGACATGCCGCTGCGGATGCAGGCGCTGGTGAGCTACTTCGCCACCCGGACAAAGTTTTTCGACACCGCATTCATCGATGCCGCCAACGCGGGCGTCCGCCAGGCGGTGATCCTGGCCGCCGGCCTGGATGCCCGGTCGTGGCGGCTGCCGTGGCCCGACGGCACCACGGTCTACGAGCTCGACCAGGACCGCGTGCTGGACTTCAAACGGCAAACCTTGCACGAGCATGGCGCCGAGCCGAAGGCCAACCGGGTCGAGGTGAAGGTCGACCTCCGGCAGGATTGGCCAACAGCGTTGCAGCAGGCCGGTTTTGACCCGTCACAGCCGAGCGTCTGGTCGATCGAGGGCCTGCTGATGTATCTGCCGGCAGCCGCACAGGACCTGCTGTTCGAGCGCATCCAGGAGCTTGCAGCACCCGGCAGCCGGATCGCCGTCGAGGGGCTTGGACCTGAGTTCGCCGTTCCCGAGCTGCGCGATGTGCGGCGTGAGCGGATGGATCGCGTCCGGGAGTTGATGGCAGAGGCAGGCTCGCAACTCGAGGTCCCCAAGACCGACGAGCTGTGGTACTTCGAGGAACGCGAGGACATCGGCGAATGGTTGCGCCGCCACGGCTGGGAGGCGACCGCGACGCCGTCCGACGAGCTGATGGCCAGCTATGGCCGCCCCTCGCCTGAAGGGCTCGAAGAGGCCTCGCCGACGCACTGGTTCATCTCCGCACAGCGCGCGTAGCGGAGTCAGCCGGCCGAGCGCCCGCTCTTCGGCCCGCCGCCAGTAGGCGGTTGCACACCGGTGGTCCCCGGGGGCTCCAAGTTCGGGCCTTTCATGGACGGGCCCTGCATCTGCGGGCCCGGCGCCGGCCCGCCGCCCGGCCCGGGTTCGCAGTTGACGCACGGCGGGGGAGGGTCGGATGGGGCGGCGTGCACGATCGCGACGCCCAGTGGCAGAGCGGAGAGCCCGATGCCGGCGGCGAGAGCCGCCAGCCGAGCGGCATATTTCGATTTCATCTAAGGCGGCTACCCGGCGGTTTCGCGATTTAACCCTGGCGATTCAGCGCAGCCGCACCATTCGCGTCGTCGAACTCTCGTCGAGCTCGACAACGTCCTCGCGGGATCGCAAGAAGTCGCTGAAAGACTTGAAGCCCAGTGACTTTTCGCTGAATGACGGGTCCATCCGCTTCATCTGCGCCTTGACCGCCGAGTTGTGCAGCCAGTCGACGTCCTCCTTCTCGGTGCCGATGTGTAACGCGCGACTCAGCAGAGCGGTGGCGGCCGCCTGCTGGTCCGGGGCGGGCGGCTCGTCGTCGGCGGGCTTCGAGCGGGTCTTCGGCGCCGGTTCGAACACCTCGACCCCGGGCAGCGCGTCGTAGATGACGAAGTCGTCGCAGGCCGCCGCCAGCGCCTTGCTCGACGATCCGGCGACCCCGACCCCCACCACGTAGCGACCCAACCGTTTGCAACGCTGTGCCAGCGCGATGTAGTCGGAGTCGCCGGCCACGATCACCACATGCGTCAGGTCGGGCAGCCGGAACATGTCCTCGACCGCGTCGACGGCCAGCCTGATGTCGGCGCCGTTCTTGCCGTAGGCCGCCGCCGGAAACAGCTGCACCAAATCGACTGCGCGGCCGACCAATTGCTCGCGGTAGGTGTTATTGACCTCCGATGACCAGTCGGCGTAGGCGCGGGTGAGCACCAGCGTGCCGAACGACGAGGCGAAGTCGATGATGGCGCCGACGTCGACGGTGGCCCGCTCGAGCCGGTCCGCGTGCTTGTCCAGGCCCTTGGCCTTGTCCTTCTGGAACGAGCTGCGGCCGTTGACCTGGTCGTAGCGCGAGATCACGATGTTGTCGAAGTCGAGGTACACCGCGACCCGGTCTGCGTCGGCATCTGTCATGAGTCCAGTCTTGACCATCGGTGGCTTCACCAACCCGATTTGCGGATAGTGGATGTCATGATCGAACTACTGCCGGATATGCCCAAGGGAGTGACCGGTGTTCGCGTGTCGGGCCGCCTGGGCGGCGACGAGCTGCGCGAGGTCAAGCCCACCATCGAGGACATGCTGAAGACCGACGAGATCAGGATCGTCGAGGTGATCGGCAACGACTACGAGGGCTTCGGCCCTGGTGGGTTGTTCGAGGACCTGAAAATAGGCCTCACCACCGTCTGGCCGCATCATGCCGCGTTCAAACGCATTGCGGTGGTGTCGGACAAGGCGTGGGTCGCGCATACCCTGCACGCCGTGGCGTGGATGATTCCTGGCGAGTTCGCCGTCTTCAAGCTCGACGAGCTCGATAAAGCTAAGCAGTGGGCCGCCGGCTGAGTAACGCAGCGCCGGTGAGCAACTGCCATGCGGTGATCGAATAGACGCTGCACCGCTCGACAACGCCAATCGGCAACGCCGCGCTCTTCAGGTCGATCACGAACAACGCAAAGCTGAGCAGGCCGAACACGCCGAGGCCGACCGACACCTTGTGATGCCAACCGCCGATGATCGACGATCCCGCGATGATGGCCGCATTTCCGCCGACGATCGCGAACACCGCGCCAACAGCATGCGTCGCGGATCCGCTGTGGAAGAACGCGATCAGCACGTTGCCGAGGAGATTAGCGCCGACCAGCGCACGAAATAGGCGAGCCTTGAAGGCGAGCGCGCCAACGAAAAACAACGTCCCCTGCACGCAGAACGCGACGTTCATCAGCCACGCCAGCGCGGAATGCGACGGCACGCCGAGATCGCTGATGAAATTGCGGGCGTAGCTGTAGTGGGGTCGATATGCCGCTGCCGTAACGGCTTCCAGCGTCAGGTACACGAGGCCGGCCGAAGTCCAAGCGACCGCCGAACCCAGGCTATGGGAGCGCGTTACCATGGCAGTACGGGCTGAATGCTGCAGACGGGTTGAGTTATGCCGGAAATCGCGCTCTCCCAAGGTGTTTTGCACTATCGAGATCACGGCAGTGGGCCGTGCGTCGTCTTTGTTCATGGACTGTTCGTCAACAGTAGCGTCTGGGATGAGCTGGTTCCGCTGCTGGACGGGCGACGTTGCCTGCTACCGGACCTGCCGCTGGGGGGACATCGAATACCGATGAACGGGGCGGACCTGTCCCCGCCCGCGCTGGCGGACATGATCGCCGAATTCATCGAACGGTTGGAGCTCCGGGATGTCACCGTCGTCGGCAACGACACCGGGGGCGCTTTGTGTCAGATCTTGTGCGCGAACCGCCCGGAACTCGTCGACCGCGTGGTTTTAACCAACTGCGACACATTTGAAAATTTTCCACCGTTCGCGTTCCGGGGTATCGAAGCACTCGGTGCGCGCGTGCCGGGCTCGATCGCGGGTCTCGACCAGGTGCTGCGACGGCGCCTTCTGCGGCGTGCGGTCCTGGCCGCGGCTCCCTTGACCATGAAACCGCTGCCCGACGATTTACTCGTGAGCTGGTTCACCGCACTGCGTGACTCGCGCATCCGCGCCGACCTACAGATGGTTTTACGGGGAATCTCGCCGAAGCACACTCTGGCCGCCGCGGAGCAGCTGACGAACTACGACCGGCCGGCCCTGATTGCCTGGGGAACCCGCGACCGTTTCTTCCGAGTCCGCGATGCACAACGGCTCGCCGGCATCCTGCCGAACGCTCGTCTGGAACTCATCGACAATGCCCGCACCTATGTGCAGATCGACCAACCCCGGCAACTGGCAGAGCTGATATTCGACTTGGCGTAGCCCGATATCAGTCACGGTCGTGGTGACAGACCGCTTCGAGTTTGATGCCGAACGGGTCGGACCAAAACGTCGCGTAGTAGTGACCGGGATACTGCGGAAAGTGTTGCGGCGCATGGATGACGGCTCCGCCCTCACGGACCACGTGCTCGTGAATGTGATCGACCTCTGAGCGGTGCCGGACCATGAACGCCAAGTGCTGCAGGCCGACTCGCTCCGGTGAGTACGCGTCGGCGTCGGCCGCCGGGTAGAAGAAGATAAAGGTCCCCGGCTTGCTGCCGGCCGGCTTGTAGGAGAACTCGTCGTGGGCGGCGAAGAACGGCTCGAATCCGACCAGCGGCATCAGGGAGTCGTAGTAGCGCTTTCCCGCCGTGAGGTCGGGGACGTTGATTCCGAGGTGCCCGAGCATCTGTTCAGTATTGGCCACGCGCAATAGCCTGGACCAATGAGCCATGACAACCCTCTGGCCGGCTGGTGATCCACCACGTGCAGGTTGCATGCCCCGTCGGCGGAGAAGCGGCGCAGCGGGCTTTTTACGCCGACGCGCTCGGCTGGGACGAATTGGAAAAGCCACCGCTGCTGAAGCGTCGTGGTGGCTGCTGGTTCAAGGTCCCCGGGGTCGGCGGTCCGGACGGCGAAATCCACGTCGGTGTCGAGGAAGACTTCCGGCCCGCTCTCAAGGCGCATCCGGCATTCGTGGTCGACATCGACGCGACGGCGTCCCGCCTAGCCGAGGCCGGATATCGTGTCGACTGGGCCGACGAGGCGGAGATCCCGGGTCGCCGCAGGTTCCACTCGCGCGACGGGTCCGGGAACCGCATTGAGTTCCTCGGGGGCTGACCGCCCTATTGCGGGGCCACGCGCAATAGCCTGAACCGATGAGTCAGCAGCAAGTCAAAATGGTCATCCTGTCGACCGATGACCTGGACGAGTCGATCAAGTTCTACAGCGAGACCCTCGGCATGGGCGTGAAGTTTCGCGACGGCGCCCACTTCGCCGCGCTCGACGGTGGACCGGTCACGCTCGCGCTGGCGACCGCGGTCGACCACCCCATTCCCGGCCAGGTTGTCGTCGGCATCAAGACCGATGACGTCGACGCCGCGGCCAAGGCCGTCGAGGACAGCGGCGGCGGCATTGTGAAAGGCCCGTATGACGACGCCCACGAGCGTCGTGCGATCGTCTACGACAACAAGGGCAACGGCATCGTCTTCTACAAGCCGCTCGCCCGTTAGGCCAAGTGCGCGCTGTCGTCGTCTAACTCGTTGCGCCGCAGTGCCATCGGGGTCTTGGCGGGAACATCGCCGGCCTCCACCACGACCCGGGTGATCGGCGTCAAGGTGTGAAACAGCGTCTCGACCTCGTCGTCGCTCAGGACGTCGAGCACCGACAGCGCCAACTCGTCCGTCTTCGACTCGATGTGGTCCTTGAGTTCCCGACCGGCCGGAGTGATTGATCCGTCGTCGGCCAACAGGCCCCGCGCGGCCAGGCTTTGCTCGTGCGAATGCCATTCCTCGTCGTCGTAGTCGCGGGTGGCGGCGATGAAGTCGCGCGGGATCGCCCCCGACGCGGAATGCAGCACGTTGCATTCCCGGCCCGTGACGCCTGCCGCGCTCAAGACCGCAGTGTGGGTGTCGCCGCGGTGCTCGCGCAGCAGCGTGGTGGCGTGCCACAGCGCGCCCAGCGGATCCTCCGGCCACGGCAGCGCACTGTTCGCGGCGAACAGCGGGCGTCCGCACAGCGGCGCCTCCCGCGCCGCCTTGGCGAGCAATGTCGCTGCAGTGGTGACGTTTTCGTCGGCCTCGATTCCGTAGCGGCGCAACACCGCGACGGCGGTCTGCTGCCGGACCCGTAGTGCCTCTTCGGGACCGGCGATTGCCCACGCCGCCGGCAGCGCCTTGGCCACCCGCGACGAGGCGAAGTTGTAGAAGATCGCGGTCACCACTTCGGGTGGCACCTGGCCCAACGGCGCCGAGCGCGCCGCGAAGTAGCCCATCCAGTAGCCCTTGTAGCCCAACCCGTCCAGCGCCTCGCGCACCTCCGGCGCGAAGTACGTCACGCCGTGGACGGGCTCGTACCGATCAAGAAAGCGCCGCGCAAGCTTTGGTTCTCTAGGCATGATCGCAGTCAACCACTCACCGCAGCCGTGGCCAAGATCTGATAAGCCTGCCTAAATCGAAGTAGCCGGGTACTTATGCGCGACGGCGCTACGTGTGGAAATGTGTTGAACACGTGTTGTACAGCGTGCGGTCCGTGGGGGGAACACCGGAAGGGAGCCCACCGGCATGGCCGACATCGTGCTGATCAATCCGCAGTTCCAGGTGTCGTACTGGGGCCTTGAACACGCACTTCCGCTGCTCGGCAAGAAGTGCAACATCCCGAGCGCCTGTCTGCCGCTGCTTGCGGCGCTGACGCCCGCCGGCCACACCGTGACCTGCGTCGATGAGAACGTCGAGCCGATCGACTACGACCGGTTGGCGCGGGCCGACATCGTGGGGCTCACCGGCATGACCGTCCAGCGCGCGCGCATGCTCGAGATTCTGCGCGAACTGAAATCCCGCGGCGTCTTCACGATCGTCGGGGGCCCGTGGGTGACCGTGCAGGAAGACTACTTCGACGGCCTGACCGACGTGATCTTCGTCGGCGAAGCGGAGACGACCTGGCCGCAGTTTCTCAATGACTGGGCCCAGGGGCGGCATCAGCACCGCTACGAACAAGCCGAGCCGACCGACATGACCACGGTGCCGGTGCCGCGCTACGACGTGCTGAAGACCAAGGAGTACTTGTTCGGCAGCGTCCAATTCAGCCGCGGCTGCCCGTTCCAGTGCGAATTCTGCGACATCATCGTCACGTTCGGTCGTCGGCCGAGGCTCAAGACGAGTGCGCAGGTGATCGCCGAGTTGGAGGCGATGCGCAAGCAGCACCTGAAGATGGCCTTCATCGTCGACGACAATCTGATCGGCAACAAGGCTGCGGTGAAGGAGCTGCTGCGTGACCTTGCCGCGTGGCAGAACGCGCAGGGATACCCCTTCACGTTCTTCACCGAGGCGTCGCTCAACCTCGCGGAAGACGAAGAGCTGATCCAGTTGATGGACGCGGCCAACATCGTGACGGTTTTCATCGGCATCGAGAGCCCCAACGAAGAATCGCTGAAAGAGACGAAGAAGTATCAAAACGTCAAAAAAACCGGCTCGATCGTCGACCGCGTCCGCAAAGTGCAAGACGCCGGCATCGAAGTCTGGTGCGGCATGATCGTCGGCTTCGACCACGACGACACCCGGATCTTCAAGGCGCAGCACGAGTTCCTGCGCCAGACCGACATCATGCACGCGATGGTGGGCATGCTGTCGGCGATCCCGAAGACGCCGCTGCACGCCCGCTTGAAGACCGAGGGCCGCCTCGATCTCGACGACGAGCAGCCCTATGGCACCAATGTCATTCCGCTCGGCATGACGCGTGCCGAATTGCGCGACGGCTACGTCGACCTGATGCAAGAACTGTACGATCCGGACTTCTATTTCGAACGCCTCGAAAATCTCTTCCTCACAAGGGAATTCAATTGGGCCCGAAACCGCAACGCCTACTGGCGCAAGCATCCGTGGCGGAAGTTGAAGTCGCAATCGGTCGACGCCGTGCTGGCGACCGGCCTGTTCCTGCGGTTGATGAAAAACATTCCCGACCCGGAGCTGCGCCGGATCTATCGCCGACGGATGGCCACCATGGTCCGTAGGCGGCCCGACCCGAGCCTGTTGTTCATCTGCGTGATCAAGTGCGCGATGCACTATCACCACTACACGATGTCCCGCCAGATGGCCGAGTCGCACGAGATGGTGAACACCTTCTAGAAACCGCCGGACCGTTGTCGAACTACCCGAAAACACCGGCAACGCCACGTAAAGTCCCGCAGATGACACAGGGCAAGCGCATCGTCCTGTGTTTCGACGGCACCGCGAATCAGATCGGCTCCGGCAACCTCACCAACGTGGCCAAGCTGTTCGAGATGCTGGAGAAGAACGACCCGGCCAGCCAGATCGCCTACTACGACCCGGGTGTCGGGACGCTGGCGCCGGCGCATACCTCGCTGCCCAGCACCCTGGTCCTGCTGTTCGAGCAAGCATTCGGGATCGGCCTGAAACACAATGTGGGGCAGGGCTACAAGTACCTGATGCAGCATTGGCGCCCGGGCGACTCGGTCTACATCTTCGGCTTCAGTCGCGGCGCCTACACCGCCCGTGCGTTGGCCGGCATGCTGCTGCGGCCCGGATTGCTGCGGCCCGGTTCGGAGAACCTGCTGCCGTACGCCGTCGAAAAGTACGCGATCAACCGGTACTTCACCAAAGACGAGTACGACAAGTGGGCCGAGTTCGCCCGCGCGTTCTGCTGGCGCACCGAAAACGAACCGCTGTTCAATACCGTGAAAAAGAACAGCCCAAATCAGGTGTGGCACTACGCCGTACCGGTGGCGTACCTCGGTCTGTGGGACACGGTGAAGGCCGCCGGCTTTCTGCGTATCGGCAACCTGCGATGGCCCTACACCCGCGCTCTCTGCAATGTCGCACGCATCCGCCACGCCGTCTCGATCGACGAGCAACGCCGCCCCTACCGCGAATACCTCGTCGAACGACACCCGCTCGGTCTCGAAGAGCGCTGGTTCGCCGGCGTGCACGCCGACGTCGGCGGAACCTTCGCCGACCACCGACTCGCCACCATCGCGCTGAAGTGGGTCACCGACGGCGTCGCGGACGAGCTGGCGATCGACCCGGAGGCCTATCAGCTGCAGTGCGCGGTAGCCGATGACTTCGCCGACGCACCCATTCACAACAACGGAAAGCTCTGGTACCTGGTCGGGCGGCGCAAGCGCCCGATAGGCCCCAAACACGCTGCTGCATCCCAGTGTTCTGGTGCGCCGCCGCGACAACCCGGGCTACCTGCCGAAGCTGACCGATGAGCAGATACAGCAGAGCGCCGACCCGACGGACTGGACCAACCCCGCGTTGTAGAGGAGCAATTGTCATGGCACTGAGTTCGCTGACCGAGCTGGACAAGTACAAGGCCGCGCCGTTTCCGCCTGGCTATCCGGACACCACCCGAACGTTCTACAGCCCGATCGACAAGGTGCATGAGGCGCTCAAGGACCTGCTGGAATCCGCGGACAAAAGCATCGTGGTCGCGATGTACGGCTACGACGATCCAGAGCTGAACGAGGTCCTGCGATCGTCGCTGGAGAACGAAAAGATCTATGTGCAAATGAGTCTCGACTCGACGCAGGCCAAAGGGAAGGCCGAGCAGCCACTCCTCGACCCATGGCTCAACCAGAAGGTCGGCAACAGCATCGCGATCGGCCACAGTGAGAAGTCGGCAATCATGCACCTGAAAATGGTCATCATCGACGGCGTCGACGTCATCACCGGCTCGACCAACTGGTCCACCAGCGGGGAAACCAAGCAGGACAATCAACTCACCGTGATCCGCGACCCGTACGTGTGCGCGGAAGCCCGTTCCCGCATCGACATCATCCATGACGGCATGCTCAAGCAGATGGCCGCCAAGCTCATCGCGGCGAAAGGCTAGCGCGCCGACCGAGAGGCGTAGGGCCACGGGTGGTTTCGCTCCGGGATCGCGGTAGTTCGGGCCTGTTTCAACTGGGCCCGCAACTCCTGACGCAGCCCGTACAGCTCCGAATCGGCCCACCGGTTGCGGGCCTCGATCGGATCGTCAGTCAGGTCGTAGAGCTCCCACTGGTCATCCAGCGGGCTCATCCGATACGTCTCGCCGCCAAGCCCGTTGGCCGCAAGGTGACGTACGCCCGGCTGGGTCCAGGTTGCCGGATCGTCGAACGTGCGCACCAGCTTCCACAGCCGATCGTCGACCCGGACCACCAGACCCTCGAAATTCGATCCGACGTGCGCGGGCACCCGGATACGAATCGGCGCAGGCGGATTCGAAGTCTGCCGTAGCCGGCGGGCCACCGCCGAAGCGCCGGTGTCGCCCTCGAGCATGTTGTCGCGGGTCATGATGTAGACGGCGCGATCCTCGTCGACCGGCCCACCGTCCACCACCGGCATCAGGTTCTGACCCGGCAGCGGATGCACTTCGGAGAATGACTCGGCCAGGCTGTCGGCCGCCGCCTCGACGTCGACGCCCGCCGCGGCCAGCAGAGTCGGCAGCAGATCGACATGCGACGTCGGCGCCGCCACCTCCCGCGCCGAGGTTGCCCCAGCCCCGACCCGCGCAATGACGAACGGCACCCGGGTCGCCTCGTCGTAGAGGTTGAACCACTTCTGGTGCAAACCGCCGTGTGCCCCAAGCAAATCGCCGTGATCGGAGGTGCGCACCAGCACCGCATTGTCCGAGCCGCCCTCGGTGACCGCGCGGCGCACCCGGTCGATCGGCCCGTCGACCTCGCCGTGCAGCCGGTAGTACAGGTCGCGGTAGCGCTGCGCGTTGCCCTTATAGGCCCGCTCGATCACCGGCGCCGGCCCGTAGCCGGTGGCATAGGCCTCGCGGAACGCGATCTGGGCGGCTGGCTTGCTCGCCAGGTCTTCGTCGGCGGTCGGGGCCGCCGGTACGTGCGGCGGATCCAGCGGCGACGGCTTGATCGGGCTGCGGCGCACCCAGCCCGGGAACAGCACGATGTCATGCGGGTTGACGAAGCTGGCCACCAACAGAAACGGACGCTGTGCCGCGGGATCGCCGGAGCGACGCCGCGCGTACCGGTCGATCAGCCACGTCACGACGCGGTCGGCGACCAACGGGTCGCGGCGCAGGCCGGCGTTGCCCGGCAACGCGCCGTGTGGCTCCGGGCCGACCCACCCCGAGAAGCCAAACGGCCCAAGGGGATCGGCGTCCAGATAGCGTCGCACCGCAGCATGGTCGACGGTGCCGTCGGCGTCGTTGGTCGCGACGACGGTCCCGTCGGCCTCGTGCAGGTCGGCATGCGAGATGTGCCATTTGCCGTCGTAATGGGTGTCGTACCCGGCGGCGCGGAACCAGTTGCCCATTGTCGGCACTTCGCCTTGGCGTAGCCAGCGCATCCGTGAATCGTCGGGCATCTTGCCCAGACCGTCGGTCTGGGTGACGCCATGCAGATCGGGGTAATGCCCGGTGAAAATCGTTGGGCGACTGGGTGCGCAGGCCAGCGACCCGGTGTAGTGCCGGGTGAAGCTGACGCCGTGTTCGTCGAACCACTTGCGGCCGTGCAGGGTTCGCTTACGCCAGGCGAGCACCTCGGGTGCCTCGTACGGCGGGGTTGCGCGTTCCTCGTCGGTCATCAGGATAATGACATCGGGTTGACTGGCCGGTTCATTAGCCATCGGGCTTCTCCAATCGGTGCGCAAGGCCGGCGAGCATGATGTCGGACTGTCGGGTTTGGATACGGCACACCGTGCGCTCGGCGAGCTTGTGCATTGCGCCAGAACCGATTTCCACCGTGCTGGTCAGCGTGACGGCGGTGCCGCCGTTGGCCACCCGCCGCAGGCTCCAGCGATTGGTGAAGCGGCGCACCCGCTTCGGCAGGCCGTCGACGTCGTAGGCGAGCGCCCAGGTGGGGTCGAACTCGGTGATCGTCTCGACTAACGCGTTGCGGCCGATCTGTACCCGCCGCGTGGTGCCGAGCGGCTGGTCGCCCTCGTTGAGGATGCAGGAGTGGTCGATGTTGTCCGCCCACGAACTGATCGAGCCGAAGTCGGCGAGCACATCCCAGACGGCCTGCGGGTCTGCCGCGACGGTCCGGCTGCGGTCAATGGCGGCCACCGCCTCACGGTACGCAATAAAGCAGGACCGGACGCATTTCTAGCGAAACAACGGGCCCCGATGTCCAGTGCGCTACCGTCGGCAGAGGACGCCGACAACGACGCTGCGGAGGGCACATGGCGAGCTACAAGACCGTGCTGGTCGGCACCGACGGCTCGCACTCTTCGTTGCGCGCGGTCGAGCGTGCCGGCCGGATCGCCGCCGATTCCGACGCAAAGCTGATCATCGCGACGGGCTACCTGCCCGAGAAGGACGACACCCGTGCGGCCGACGCCCTTGGGCAGGAGGGCTACAAGGTCACCGGCAACGCGCCCGTGTACGCGTTGCTGCACGATGCCCACGATCGCGCAAAAGCAGCGGGAGCTACCAACATCGAGGATCGGCCGGTCAAGGGCGGTCCGGTTCACGCACTGGTGGATCTTGCCGAGGAGACGGGCGCCGACCTGTTGGTGGTCGGCAACGTCGGACTCGACACCGGAGCCGCGATCATCGGGCGGGTGTTCTCGATACCGGGAGCGGTGGCGACTCGGGCCAAGATCGACGTTCTGATCGCCCACACCGCGGACTGACCGCTCGAACCTCCAAGCAGACACTCAGATCCGTTCGGTAGGAGTGGGCTGGTGAAGATCATTGCGTTCGAGGAGCACTACACGCTGCCGGCCATCGCAGACGCGAACCCCAACAGCCCGCGCAATCTGCTGCCCGAGACCAAGGGCAGTCGCGGCTGGCCGCCGCCGGGCATCGAAGATCTGGGGGAGGGCCGGATCGCCGCGATGGACGCCGCCGGCATCGATGTGCAAATCCTGTCCAATGTGCCCGGCGTCGAGGCGGTCGCGCTACCGGAAGCCGTCGAGTTGGCCACGCAGGCCAACGACGCCGTGGTCGCGGCCGCGACCGAGTTTCCCGGCCGCTTCCTCGGCTTCGCCACGCTGCCGATCCGCGACCCGAAGGCCGCCGTCGCCGAACTCGAACGCACCGTGCGCGACCATGGCTTCGTCGGCGCCTTGATCAACGGTCACGTCGACGGCCGCTTCCTCGACGACCAATTCTTTTGGCCGGTGTTCGAGGCCGCTGAGGCTCTGGGCGTGCCGATCTATCTGCATCCCACCGTGCCGCCGCGACCGGTGATTGATGCCTACTATCAAGGCTTTTCGCCCGCGGTGTCGGGCCGGCTGGCGGTTGCGGGCCTCGGCTGGCACATCGATACCGGAATCCATTGCATCAGGTTGATTCTGGGCGGGGTGTTCGACCGTTTTCCCGCCCTGCAGGTGATCGTCGGCCACCACTTCGAGGCGCTGAGTTGGATGGCGTGGCGGACTGACTACTCGTTCCCGCCCTCCGAAAGCGGGCTGAAGCGGACCGTCAAGGAGTATCTGCGGGAGAACTTCTACGGCGGCATCCTGGCCGGCGAGTTCGCTTGGCAGGAACCGGGTGTGACCGATCCCAGTTGGAGTTTGTCGATCAACGCCTATCAGGCGATGGTCAACGTGATCGGCATCGACCGGATCGTGTTCACTGCCGACCATCCGTTCGCCAACATGGCGGCTGGACGGAAGTTCCTGGAGCAGATGCCGATTCCTCCGGTGGACAAGGAAAAGATCGCGCACGGCAACGCCGAACGGCTCCTCGCGCTCGACGTTTAGGTCGTGTCGCACGCGCGAATGGCACGTTTGGGATCTTCGGTATCGGTGTATCCCGTCCGTCCAGCGCCAAATCAGTCGCGCTGAAAGTTATCGAAACTTACTGGCCCGCCATCGGCTCGGGCTTGATTCTGCGCGTTTTCCAAGAGGGAGTTTCATGTCCAATCGAAATACTGTCATCCGTTCCTTGCATGACCTCGGTGCCGCTGCGTGGTTTGGCGGCGCACTGATGGGTGCGATCGGCGTCAACGGCGCCGCTGCGGCCGTTCGTGAACCCAAGGATCGCGCTCGGGTCGCGTCGGTGGGCTGGGCGAAGTGGAGCCCGGTCAACGCCGCCGCGATCGCGGCGCACTTGGTCGGCGGGGGTGCGATCCTGTACGCGAACCGGCGTCGCGCCAAGCACCAGTCTGGCGTCACGGCGAACACGGTCACCAAGATCATCGCCACCGGCGCTGCGCTCGGCGCCACGGCCTACAGCGGAGCCCTCGGCGCGAAGACAGCGCAGGGTGACGGCCACGCCGCACATGGCGCGACCGAACCGTCGTCAGACACACCCGACGACGTCGCGAGTGCGCAGCGCCAGCTGAAGTATCTGCAGTGGGTGCTTCCGGTGCTGACCGGAACCGTCGTCGTACTCGGCGCGCAACAAGGCGAGCAACAACGGCCCAGGGAGATTCTGGCCGGGTTGGGCAGCACCCTCGCGCGCCGAACGCGCAGCAAGGCACCGTCACTGTCCGCCGCTTAATCGTCGACACTGCAGCAGAACCTCATCGAATGGGGTTCTGCTGCAGTGATATCGCTTGTGGTCACAATTCTGAAAATGATTAGGCACTCGGAGAGCTGCCGAAAGCCAGCATGGCTGGGGCATGCTGTTCTCCATGACGCGCAACGAGATCACCGAACAGATCGTGGTCGCCCGCCTCAGCAAAGGACTGACCTGGCAGCAGTTGGCCGACGCGATCGGCAAACCGGTCGTGTGGACCACGTCGGCGTTACTCGGTCAGCATCCGATCCCCGCCGAAGCGGGCAAGGTGCTGGTCGAGATGCTGGGTCTCGACGAGTCGGCAATCCCGGTGTTGGCCGCCGTGCCCATGCGGGGTGGACTGCCCACCGCGGTGCCCACCGACCCGACCATCTACCGGTTCTACGAAGCGTTGCAGGTGTACGGGCCGGCGCTCAAGGAGCTCATCCACGAGCAGTTCGGTGACGGCATCATGAGCGCGATCAACTTCAGCGTCGACCTGCAGAAGAAACCGCACCCGTCCGGCGATCGCGTCGTGGTGACGTTCGACGGCAAATTCCTTCCTTACGACTGGGTTTCGGCGAGCCCGTAAATATATCGTCAATAAACGCGCGCAGCAGGCCGCGCACGCTTAGCTTTTGCTAGATGCGCGGTCCTTACTTCGAGGCTGATTGGCGCCGGGAGCAACTTCGGACCAATCTGTGGCTTGTTCCGGTGCTGCAGACGATTGGGATAGTCCTGCTGTTCGGCATCACCTACGCTGTCGACCGCTCGGCTTATGACGGGGTGTTCAAGTTTCCGTCGTGGGTGCTTCAGGGCAGTGCCGATTCGGCTCGAGTCGTCTTGGCCACGGTCGCGGCGGCGATCATCACGGTGGTCGGCATCGTTTTCTCGATCACCATCGTCGCTCTTTCGCTGGCCTCAACGCAGTTCGGGCCGCGGATGCTGCGCAACTTCGTGCGCGATCCGGGAACTCAGGTTTCGTTGGGAACATTCGTCGCGTCGTTTTGCTATGCGATGATCGCGTTGGTTTCGGTGGGCGGCGGACCGCACGGTGATTTCGTCCCGCATTTGTCGATCACGGTGACGTTCATGCTGACATTGGCGGACGTGGCTGTATTGATCTTCTTTCTCAACCACATCGCTTCGATGATCCAGCTCCCGGTAGTTATCGCGCGCATTGCGGCAACATTGGACAAAGAGATCACGGCGCTGGATCGCGGTGCCGAGTTCGGGATCGGCGCGGCCCGCGGACCGACGCACGAGGAATTGTGTGCGCGGTTGGAGGAATCTGGTGCCCCGATCCGCACACCGCGCAGCGGCTATCTCCAGGTCGTCCGCCATGACTCGCTGCTGAAGGCCGCTACCAAGGCCGACGCGGTCATTCAGTTGCCCTACCGCCCAGGGCATTTCGTGATCACAGGTCAGGTAATCGCCCGGGTGTGGCCGCCTGAGGCTGCCGACTCTGTCGCAGTGAGGCTTGCGCTGGGCCACATAACAGGCGCCTATCGCACACTCCCACAGGATATTTCGTTCGGCTTCGATCAGTTGGTCGAGATCGCTCTGCGCGCACTATCGCCGGCAGTCAACGACACGTTCACCGGGATGACCTGCGTCGACTGGATCGCCGACGGCTTGTGCCGAATTTCCACATCATGGCACCCACAGCGGATTCGGCGCGACAGCGACGGCCATATTCGCGTCATCGCTTACCAGCCCGATTTCGAGCGCTTGGTAGAGCGCACCTTCGACACCATCCGCCAGGCTGCAGTTGGCATGCCCGCCATCATGATTCGGCAACTCGAAGCGATCGCCAAGATCATCGAGCAAACCCCCGATCGAAGAAACCAGACTCCGCTGATCCGCCAGGCGGAGGCAATCCAGCGGTCCAGCCTGGCCACGGTCGGCGATCAGTCCGACCGCGACGACATCACGGAGTCCTACGAGGCGGTCCTTGCGCTGGTCGCCCAGGTCACAGCGGAGCCGAACGAGCTTCGTCTGGCCTAACGGCTACAGTGCGCAGAGTGACCACCGAACTCAAGGCGGACCTCGTCCTGTCGGGTGGCGGCGTCAAAGGTATCGGCCTATCCGGCGCCGCCGTCGCGCTGCTGGAAGCCGGATACGCGATCCAGCGGGTATCCGGCACGTCAGCCGGCTCGGTGGTCGGCTCGATCCTGGCCGCCGGCGCTGACCAACTGACCCCCGCGCAGGTCGAGCAACTCACCATGACGTTGCCCTACAAGAAATTCCTCGACCCGACGCGTATCACCGGTATCCCGCTGCTCGGCCCCGCGTGGGGGGTATTGAGTGAAACCGGCATCTACAAAGGCGATTTCGCCCACGACTGGATCCGTACCGAGCTGGCCAACCTCGGTGTGCGGACTTTTGGCGATCTGGCAATCGACGCGCCGAACCTGCCGCCGGAGCAGCGCTACCGCCTGGTGGTCACCGCGTCCGACGTGACCACCGGCCAGTTGGTCCGGTTGCCGTGGGACTACCGTCGGATCTACGGGCTCGACCCCGACGAGCAATTGGTCGCCGACGCGGTACGTGCCTCGATGTCGATTCCGTTCTTCTTCAAGGCCGTCAAGTTGACCAGCGCCAGCGACCTGACGTCGACTCTGGTCGACGGCGGCATGCTGTCGAACTTCCCGATCGACTCCTTCGACCGGCGCGACGGCAAGCCGCCGCGCTGGCCCACCTTCGGAGTCACGCTGCTGCCCAACCTCCCGCAGGGCAACGACAAGGTGATTCCCGCTCTGGCGCCGGTCAATTGGCTGTTCGGCGGCCCACCGCTGATCGAAGCGCTGATCACCACGATGATCGTCGGCCGCGACCAGGCGTACCTGAATCAGCCCTGGGTCAGCTCGCGCGCGATCCGCGTCGACTCCTCGAAAGTCGGATTCCTCGACTTCAACATCGGCCCCAAGCAGATGCAAGAGCTCTATCAAAGCGGCCACGACGCCGCGCAGCAGTTCCTGAAGACCTGGAACTGGAACGAATATCTCGAGCGATTCCGCCGCCCGGGAGCCTAGCGGCCTGAGTCTGCTTGTCGGTTGCGGCGACGTTCATCGAGATTGACGTTGTCGCGAAGAAGTGCGAGTGACCAGCACGCTAGCGTCGATCTGGACTGCCGAAACGCCCATCCGCTGTCACAAGTGCCGCCCGGGAGCTAAAGCTCGAATTCCGCTGCCATGTTGTCGATTCCGGCGCGAATGCCCGCGAGGGCTTCGGCCCGGGTCCGCAGCTTCGTCCCGACATGGGCGTGCTGCTTCAACGTGGTGAAATCCCGTGCGGCTTCCTCGGCGCGGCTGAGCACCATGTCGGGCAGCACGATCTCGTCGACCCAGCCGGCGGCCACCGCGGTCTCGCCGAAGAACGTCTTCGCCAATCCTGCCGACTGCTGGAACGCCGACCGTGTCAGTCGCAGCTTCATCACTTCCAGTGCCGCGTAGGGGATCGTCATGCCGATCGCGACCTCGTTGGCCTGAATGTTGTAGCCGGGCGCGGTAATTCGATGATCGCCGCTGGCCAGCAGGAAAGCGCCCATCGCGATGGCGTGGCCGGTGCAGGCCATCACCACCGGCTTGGGGTAGGACAGCAGCCGGTGGGACAGCTCGAAGCCGCCCTTGAGCATGTCGACAGCGGGTTGGACTTCACCCGACGTCAGGACCTTGAGGTCGAACCCGCCGCTGAAAACCCGGTCGTTTCCGGCGATCACGACAGCGCCGGCGTTGTCGCGGTCGGCGTGGTCGAGGGCCTCCTGCAACGCCTGCTGCATGGTCGGGCCGAGTACGTTGACCTTGCCGTCGTCCATGGTGATGAACGCGATGGAATCGTCGAGACGATAAGTTACTGGACCGCTCATAACAGCGATTGAATCAGACCGGCAATGCGCCGATGTCGCTAGACCCGCTCGCCATGGTGCTTGCCGAGTTCTTCCTGGGCGTTACCCCAGCGCAGGCTGACGTCGGTCGGCGGCGCCTCGATCTGCCGGGTGCGCCACCGGTCCTTGGTCTCCTCGACCGCGCGGTTCATCCGCTCGATCTCGGAGCGGAAGACGTCGGTGCGAGTTTCCTTGGCGGCGTAGTGGAAGTAGGTGAGCAGGCTGCGCAGCAGCTCCAGCTTCTGCTTTTCCCGTTTGGCCAGGTCGTGGTTGGTCATCAACTCGATGCGTTGCACCGGCGGCAGCGAAGCCCAGTCCAACACCACCTTGGTCGCCAGCGCGCGCCGACGGCTCTGCCAGAATTTCCATCCGCGCGCGGTCTCGACCCGGTCGTAGTAGGTCACGGTGCCCGGAAAACGGGACTCGATGCCCTCGCCGAGTTCACTGCGGTCGAGCGCTGAGTCCCACACCGTGCGCCATTCCTGACCGGGGGCCAGCGTGGGCAGCTGGCGGGGAAGCTGCAGCTCGACGACATCGGCGTAGCCGTCGGTCGCGTTTTCGTATTCGGCGACGGTAGGCGGGTGCGGGAAGGTGAACGAGATGTCGTAGGCGGACGTTTTTCCGAAATTCCGGACGACTAGCTCAATCACATGCCAATCGGCGGCATGCGGTTCCATGAACATGCTGACGTGTGGGCGAATTTCGTCCGATGCGTGTCGACGATTCCGACGGATTTGGACATTCGCGTAGATGAGCGCAATAACGCCGAGCGCGAGTAATGCCCACACCGCCCACGCCAACCAGGTCGCGGAGCCGGTACCCGCTACTTCATGCCAACGACCGCGGATCCATTCCATCGACGAACCCATCGCTTTCCCCTAAATCACGCGCTTGGCCGCGTGAAATCACGCCGCAGATCCCGTGCGCGCACGGTTACCCGCCCATCAGCGTTCGCCACTGTTCCAGATTAGCGACTCGGTAAACGTAATTAGAACGCTTGACCTCTGACAACGAGGCACTTGGTTCCGCCGAATACCAGTGTCCGGGAAATACTGTCGGATCACCCGATAGCTGTGCAAGTTTTTGCAGGCTGCGGAATATCTCGTCGGAATCCCCGCCGGGAAAATCGGTGCGGCCGCAACCCTCCAGAAAAAGCGTGTCGCCGGCGATCAACCGGCCGTCGAGCAAGAAGCACTGGCTGCCCGGCGTGTGTCCCGGCGTGTGCAGCAGCTCGATGTCGATATCGCCGACGCTGACCTTGTCGCCGTGTTCGTGCGAGGTGAGATCGCTCATCGGAATTCCGGTGATGCGCGAAACGAACAGCGCCTCTTGGGAATTGACGTGGACGGGAACACTGACCCGCTCGAGCAGCTCGGCCAGCCCTTTGAGTTCGAAGCCCATCATCGAGCCGCCCACATGGTCGGGGTGGTGGTGGGTGACCAGCACACCGGACAGGTGCATACCGTCGGCCTCGAGCGCGTCGACCAGGTCGCCGGCGGCATAGGCGGGGTCGACGACGACGCAGTCACCGGTCTGGCGGTCGCCGATCAGGTAGGCGAAGTTGCGCATCTGCGCGGCGATCCCGTCGCCCTGGGCGAAGTCGCGGCCGGAGAGCAGTTGGCGGAAGTAGAGCTGGTCGGTATCTGGCACTCGAACAGCCTAGGCGGGTTCGCGACGAGGGGTGCACCTCATCGTTTTGGTGCCCTCACCTTGCAGGCTGTACCCTCTTTTAGGCCCGAGTCATGACCGCAACGGTCGCTTCGGGTGCGGCCCCCTTAGCTCAGTCGGTAGAGCGTTTCCATGGTAAGGAAAAGGTCAACGGTTCGATTCCGTTAGGGGGCTCGGCGGACGCCGAGCAGGCAGGCGGCCCAGAACGAAGGCATAGTAGTTCCGAGGCGGTGTAGCTCAGTCGGTTAGAGCGAACGACTCATAATCGTTAGGTCGCCGGTTCGAGTCCGGCCATCGCTACAAGACAACAACGAAGAGAACCGGAAAAGAGAAACCGACGTGGCCTCCAGTACCGATGTACGGCCCAAGATCACCTTGGCGTGCGAGGTGTGCAAACACCGCAACTACATCACCAAAAAGAACCGACGCAACGACCCCGACCGTCTGGAGCTGAAGAAGTTCTGCCCCAACTGCGGCAAGCATCAGGCCCACCGCGAGACGCGCTGAACGCCTCCCGTCAGCTATCTACACAGACGGACTAGGTAAATTCAAGAGTCATGTCGTTGGGCAAGAGCGCGATTGGGAAGCGTTTCCGCTATCCCGATCAATACATCGTCGAACGGGAAAAGATCCGCGAGTACGCGGTCGCGGTCAAGAACGACGATCCGCCGTTTCACCAGGAAAACGCTGCCGCTGAACTAGGCTATGACGGGTTGGTGGCACCTCTTACCTTCATCTCCGTTTTCGGCTACAAGGCTGTTGCAGCGTTCTTCGAGTGGGCCGACATCGCCACCCACGATGCTCAAGTCGTTCAGGTCGACCAGGCGCTGAAGTTTTTTGCTCCCATCAGGGTGGGGGACCGCCTGCACTGCGACGTAGAGATCGAGTCGGTTCGTCGAGCCCACGGCACCGACATCGTCATGACCAAGCAAACCATCACCAACGACGCGGGTGAGGTTATTCAGGAGACCTACACGACCCTGGCGGGTCGTGCAGGTGAAGACGGAGAAGAGGGTTTCACAGATGCCACTGCGTGAGTTCGATTCGGTGAAGGTGGGTGACCAGCTTCCGGAGAAGATCTACCCGCTGACCCGCCAGGATTTGGTGAACTATGCGGGTGTCTCCGGTGACCTGAATCCGATTCACTGGGATGACGAGATCGCCCAGCTCGTCGGGCTCGACACCGTGATCGCGCACGGCATGCTGACCATGGGACTTGGTGGCGGCTTCGTCACCTCGTGGGTTGGTGACCCCGGGGCGGTCACCGAGTACAACGTGCGGTTCACCGCAGTGGTCCCGGTGCCCAACGACGGCAAGGGCGCCGAGATCGCGTTCAGCGGCAGGGTCAAGTCGGTCGATCCGGACAGCAAGTTGGTGACGATCGCGCTGACCGCGACCACCGACGGCAAGAAGATCTTCGGTCGGGCGATCGCTTCCGCAAAGCTGGCGTAGCGATGGCGATCAACACTGACATCCTCGGAATGGTGTGGCACTACGAGGACAGCTACGTCATCGGACGCGAGAAGGTCCGCGAATTCGCCAAGGCGGTCAAGGCCGACGACCCGGCCAGTCTGGATAATGCGGCAGCAGCCGAAATGGGTTACGACGACCTGGTCGCGCCGCCGACCTTCGTGACGATCCTCGGACAGCTGGTCCAGGCCGACTTCATGCGCAAGGTGGACACCGGCTACGACACCATGCGGATCGTTCAGGTCGACCAGCGGTTCGTCTTCCACAAGCCGCTCATCGCCGGCGATGTGTTGCACGCCAGGATGGAAATTCACTCCGTCACCGAACGATTCGGCGCCGACATCGTCGTCACCAAGAACACCTGTACCAACGATGCCGGCGAAGTGGTGTTGGAGGCCTACACCACAGTGATGGGCCACGAGGGCGACGACTCGGTCAACCTCAAGTGGGACAAGGAGAGCGGCCAGATCGTCAGGACGGCGTGATTAGTACCTGAGACCCGCTCCGCTGTACACTCGGACCTCGGGGTTTTCCCAGTACCAGCGCGTTTTTCCGTTAATTGGGCGAAGCGCGCGTGCTGGAGGGCTCCGACACGCGCAGGTTGGCCTGCCAACCAGCGAAGGGGCGTAGCTCAACTGGCAGAGCAGCGGTCTCCAAAACCGCAGGTTGCAGGTTCAAGTCCTGTCGCCCCTGCTATGCGTCCGATGACGATGCGGGCCGGTACGGCCCGAGGAGGAATCGGACCTGCAATGGTGGACACTGGAAGGTGACCACCACGCACACGATTGAACGAAGGAGCATGCGGTGAGCGACGAACGCGTCGATGCCGACGCCGCAGCAGACGGCGGCGGATCCGACGACCCGCAAGGCGGTCGCACGGCTGTAGTACGCCGCAGCGGCCCACCGGCAAACGGTCCCGTCAGCGCTCTGACTCGGGCACCGACGAATCCGGCGCCATCGAGCTCACCGAGAGTGACGCCGACGACCGCGGCAAAAAGGTCAAGAAGGCCAAAAAAGCCAAGCAGACCGACGAGCCGTCGAACAACCCATTCATCTTCGCCTTCACCTACCTGAAACAGGTCGTCGCCGAGCTGCGCAAGGTCATCTGGCCCAACCGCAAGCAGATGGGCTCCTACACCTCGGTGGTGTTGGCGTTCCTGGTGTTCATGGTGACGTTGATCGGCCTGGTGGATCTGGGCTTGGCCAAGCTAGTGCTGCTGGTGTTCGGCTGAGCTCTGCCATGGCCACCAAGCGCTGAAAAATAGGAAGGACCCATAAACCGTGACTAGCTCAAACGGCGATCTGCCGGTGGGTGAGACGGTCGACATCGAAGCCGCACTGCAGGAAGTCACCGCCGACGATGCAGCGGAGACGGCCAGTGCTGAGCCGTCGGCTGATGAGGCCGCCCAGGCTACCGAGGCCGCCGAAGGCACAAGCGAAGCCGCCGCCGCACCCGAGGAGCCGGCTGAGGACGAGGACGTCGACCCCGCCGTCGCGCTGAAGGCTGAGCTGCGCGCCAAGCCCGGTGACTGGTACGTCATCCACTCCTACGCCGGTTACGAGAACAAGGTGAAAGCCAACCTCGAGACCCGCGTGCAGAACTTGGACGTCGGCGATTACATCTTCCAGGTGGAAGTACCCACCGAAGAGGTCACCGAGATCAAGAACGGCCAGCGCAAGCAGGTCAACCGCAAGGTGCTGCCGGGCTACATCCTGGTGCGGATGGATCTCACCGACGAGTCGTGGAGCGCAGTGCGCAACACCCCCGGTGTTACCGGGTTCGTCGGCGCGACCTCCAAGCCGTCGGCGCTCATGCTCAACGATGTGGTGAAGTTCCTGCTGCCGCAGGGTGCCGCCAAGAAGCCCGCCAAGGGCGCGCTGCCGCCGCGGCCGCGGTCGCCGACGGCGGTCTGGAACGTGCCGTGATCGAGGTGGACTACGAGGTCGGCGAGTCGGTCACCGTCATGGACGGGCCGTTCGCCACGCTGCCGGCGACGATCAACGAAGTCAACGCCGAACAACAGAAACTCAAGGTGCTGGTGTCCATCTTCGGCCGCGAAACACCTGTCGAACTGGGCTTCACCCAGGTCTCGAAGATTTAGAAGTTTTAGAAAGGACAGCAACACTCATGGCCCCGAAGAAGAAGGCCGTCGGCCTGATCAAGCTGCAGATCAAAGCCGGCGAGGCCAACCCCGCCCCGCCGGTCGGTCCGGCACTTGGCCAGCACGGCGTCAACATCATGGAGTTCTGCAAGGCGTACAACGCCGCGACGGACTCCCAGCGCGGCAACGTCGTCCCGGTGGAGATCACCGTCTACGAGGACCGCAGCTTCACGTTCGCGCTGAAGACGCCGCCGGCTGCCCGCCTGCTACTCAAGGCCGCCAAGGTGGCCAAGGGCTCGGCCGAGCCGCATGTCACCAAGGTCGCCAAGGTCACCTGGGACCAGGTCCGCGAGATCGCCGAGACGAAGAAGGCCGACCTCAACGCCAACGACATCGACGCAGCCGCCAAGATCATCGCCGGTACTGCCCGGTCGATGGGGATCACCGTCGAATAAGGTGTCCCCGGACGACGGAATCACCCGTGGGAGGGCCAGCTTCGGCCCGACTTAACCACAACCCAACACCAGATTGGATGAACGAATGAGCAAGAACAGCAAGGCGTATCGCGCAGCCGCCGAGAAGATCGACCACGACAACCTCTACACGCCGATCGAGGCCGCCAAGCTGGCCAAGGAGACGTCGTCGACCAAGCAGGACTCGACCGTCGAGGTCGCCATCCGGCTCGGCGTGGACCCCCGCAAGGCCGACCAGATGGTCCGCGGCACGGTCAACCTTCCGCACGGCACCGGTAAGACCGCCCGCGTCGCGGTCTTCGCGGTCGGCGAGAAGGCCGAAGAGGCCATCGCGGCCGGCGCCGATGTGGTCGGCAGCGACGACCTGATCGAGAAGATTCAGGGCGGCTTCCTCGACTTCGACGCCGCGATCGCGACACCGGACCAGATGGCCAAGGTCGGCCGGATCGCCCGCATCCTCGGCCCGCGTGGCCTGATGCCGAACCCCAAGACCGGCACCGTCACCCCGGACATCACCAAAGCGGTGAACGAGATCAAAGGCGGAAAGATCAACTTCCGCGTCGACAAGCAGGCCAACCTGCACTTTGTGATCGGCAAGGCGTCCTTCGACTCCAAGCAGCTCGCGGAGAACTACGGTGCGGCGATCGACGAGGTGCTGCGGCACAAGCCGTCGTCGTCCAAGGGGCGTTACCTGAAGAAGATCACGGTGTCGACGACCACCGGCCCGGGCATCCCGGTCGACCCGGGGGTCACCCGTAACTTCTCCGACGACGTAAGCAAGGCAACGGTGTCGCGAGAGTGCACCTAGCGACAACCCTTCTCGAGAAACGTCTCGCCAGTTGCACGCGTCCGGCGTCCGGCGTCAGGCGTCAGGCGCCAAAAACTCGCCGCCGCACTCGACGATCCGGCGGCGCAGATAGTCGCGGCCCGGGTCAGAACCGTTGGACTCCAACGCCGTCTCGATACCAGGTGAGCGCATCGTCGCGGTCGTCCCGCGCGGCGCAGCAGATCGGCGCGCACCGAGGCGACGAGGTTGGATCGCGCCAGTCGCGGGTCGTGGGCGACCTGATCCAGCGCGACCAGACCGGCGTCGGGGCCGTCGCGGAAACCGACCGCCAGGGCCCGGTTCGCCCGCACCACCGGCGAATCCGTCATCGCCGCCAACCGGTCGTAGGCCGTGCAGATCGTGGGCCAGTCGGTCTGCTCCCACGACGCCGCCGTCGCGTGCACCGCGGCGATCACCGCCTGCGGCAGGTACGGGCCGGTCGAACCGTGGGCCAGCTTGAGCCGCTCCAGGCCGCGGGTGATCCGGCCGCGGTCCCAGCGGCCACGGTCCTGCTCCTCGAGCGGCACCAGCGTGCCGTCGGCGTCGGTCCGGGTTGCCCGTCGCGAATCATGCAGCAGCACAAGGGCGGCCAGCGCATGGGCTTCGTGTTCGCTGGGCATCAGCGTGCACAGCTCGGTCGCCAGCCGAACGCCCTCGTCGCACAGCTCGTCGCGGATCGCCGACGGCCCGGCCGTCGACCAGTAGCCCTCGGTGAACACCGAATAGATGCAGCTGAGCACATGCGGCGTGCGCTCCGGCAGCAGCTCGGCCGGCGGCACCCGCAGCGGGATGTTGGCGTGCCGGACCTTGGTCTTGGCCCGGGTAATACGTTGTCCGACAGCCGTTTCCGTCTGCAGCAGCGCGCGGGCGATCTCGGCGACGGTCAGCCCGGACACCAGCCGCAGCGTCAGCGCCAGCTGCGACAACCGGTCCAGAGCCGGGATGCGCGCAGGTGAACATCATCCGCAGTTCGTCGTCGCGGACCGGGTAGACGTCCACCTCGGTGCGCGCCCGAATCTCGTCCACGACTCAAAGCCGCCATTTCCTTTCCCGGGCGCACCGTCTCGCGACGCAACCGGTCGCGGGCGCGGTTGCGGGCCACGGTCAGCACCCAGCCCCCGGGGTTGTCCGGTATGCCGTCGCGCGGCCAGGCCCGCAGCGCCTCGGCGAAGGCTTCCTGAACGGCGTCCTCGGCGACGGTGAGATCGCCCGACCACCGGGCCAGCGCGGCCACGGCCGGGCCCCACTCGCGGCGAAAGACGCCGTCCAGGCTGACCATTCGTGGGTTAGAGCCCCGACACCCTCGCCAACTGCCGGACCTCGACAGTGGAAGCGGGGATCATCGACGCCAACTTGACGGCCTCGTCGCGGTCGGCAGTGGACAGCAGGTAGAAGCCGGTGGCGATCTCGGCGCTCTCCGCGAACGGCCCGTCGGTGAGCAACGCCTCGCCGTCGCGGACCCGCACCGTGGTCGCGGTCGCCGGCTCGTGCAATGCTGCGCCGGCGACGATCTGATCGCCCGCCGCGGCGGCGAATTCGCCGTGCCGCCCCGCTTCGGCCTGCCACTCCGGCGTGCCCGGGATGTTGACCCCTTCCGGCGGCTCGAGCAGCAGCGCCAGCCATTGGGCATCGGAGCGCGACCACGCGTCGTCGACGGTGTGGAAGATCGGCCGGACCTCGACCGCGCCGCGTTTGGCAGCAGGGACGTCGCGCGCGAGTGCGAGGGCGTCGTCGAGGTTTTCGGCCTCGAACACGTAATAACCCGCCGGCGATCTCGGCGCCCTCGGCGAACGGGCCGTCGGTGATGATTGGCGCGTCGGGTCCGCCGCTGATGCGCACAGCGTCGGCCATCGACATCAGCGCATCGCCGGCGCGGATCGCCGGGCCGGCCTTGGCGTGGAAGCTCTGGTAGGCCGCCATCTCGGCGGCACCCTCGTCAGGCGTGAGTTGCGGCTCTTGGCCGATCAACAAAGCGAGGTACTGCATCGTCGTCACCTCCGGTAGTGAGCAGAACCCTGTGTCCCACTCTCTACCTGGTCGACGAACGGCGCGGCCGGAATCCGACAGCCGCGCAGAAAAAACTTAAGCGGCGGCGCCCGGCTTCAGGTAGGTGACCAGGCTGACGTCGATGACCTCGTCGGTGAAGTAGTGCTGGCAGCCGCGCAGGTACCGCATGTACCGGTCGTAGACCTCTTCGGACTGGATCTCGATGGCCTTGTCCTTGTTGGCCTCGAGCGCGTCACCCCAGATCGTCAGAGTCTTGATGTAGCTCTCCCGCAACGAAAGCGGTTCGGGCACAACAAAACCCGCCTTCTCGCCGTGCTCGACCATCATGCCGGTGGACGGCAGCCGACCGCCGGGGAAGATCTCGGTGAGGATGAACTTGATGAACCGCGCCGTCTCGAACGTGATCTTCTTGCCGCGGGCGTTCAGGTCGTACGGGTGATAGGCCACACTGCTTTGCACCGTCATCCGCCCGTCCTCGGGCATGATGCTGAACGCGTTCTTGAAGTAGCGGTCGTAGTTCTCGAAGCCGAAGTGCTCGAACGCCTCGATGGACACGATCCGGTCGACGGGGTCGCTGAAGTCCTCCCAGCCGCGCAGCAGCACCGTGCGTGAGCGGTCGGTGTCGATGTCGTTGAGGACCTGCTGAGCGCGGGCGTGCTGGTTGTTGGACAACGTCAAACCGATCACGTTGACGTCGTACTTCTCCACCGCGCGGCGCATCGTGGTGCCCCAGCCGCAGCCGATGTCGAGCAGCGTCATGCCGGGCTTGAGGTCCAGCTTGTCGAGGTTCAGATCAACCTTGGCGATCTGAGCTTCTTCCAGCGACTGGTCGTCACGGGTGAAGTAGGCGCTGCTGTAGGTCCGTGTTGGGTCCTGGAACAGTCCGAAGAAGTCGTCGGAGAGGTCGTAATGCGCCTGGATGTCCTCCGGACGCGTCCGCTTGTCATTGGGATCGACTGCATTCTCAGTCATCAGCGTTCGTTAACCCTTTCCTACTGCCCGGGGAGTAACCGCACCCAGGTCGCGAGAGCACAGTACCCCGGCTTTGCCGTCCGCCATCGCAATAGCACCGCGGTTCATTGTGCGGGTGGAGATCATTTCTCCAGGGTGAATTGGTTGACGTCGATGTATCCGATCCGGAATCCATTGGCGCAACCGGTCAGATAACGCATGTAGCGGTCGTACATCTCTTGCGACTGGATCTCGATGGCTTCGTCCTTGTGTGCCTCCAGCGCCGCGGACCAGCAGTCCAGGGTTCGGGCGTAGTGCGGCTGCAGCGACTGCCGGCGGGTCAGCGTGAAGCCGCCCTTCGAGGAGCGGTCCTCGACCATCTCGATCGACGGCAACCGGCCGCCGGGGAAGATCTCGGTGAAAATGAACTTCAGGAAGCGGGCCAGCTCAAACGTCAACGGCATGCCGCGGTCGGCCATCTGCGTGCCGGTCAGCGCGGTGATCGTATGCAGCAACATCACGCCGTCGTCGGGCATGATCTGGTGGGCCATCTTGAAGAAGTCGTCGTAGCGGTCGTGGCCGAAGTGCTCGAACGCCCCGATCGACACGATCCGGTCCACCGGCTCGTTGAACTCTTCCCAGCCGGCCAGCCGGATCTCCTTGCTGCGCGGGCTGTCGATCGCGTCCAGCGTCTTCTGGACGTATCCGGCCTGGTTCTTCGACAGCGTCAGGCCGATGACGTTCACGTCGTACTTCTCGATGGCGCGACGCATCGTGCTGCCCCAGCCGCAACCGACGTCCAGCAGCGTCATCCCGGGCTGCAGGCCGAGCTTGCCCAGCGCCAGGTCGACCTTGGCCTGCTGCGCCTCCTCGAGCGTCATGTCGTCGCGCTCGAAGTAGGCGCAGCTGTAGGTCTGGCTTGGATCCAGGAAAAGCCGGAAAAACTCGTCAGACAGGTCGTAGTGGGCCTGGACGTCTTCGAAATGCGGCCTGAGCTTTTCGGCCATCGCGCAACGCGCCTTCCTGGATTTTTCGTGGTATCCACCCGTGCTGGGTGTCACTGCCCGCCCCCGGCGATCCGTCAGTCATGTTAGTCGATTGGCCTGGTCGGGCCGAATCAGCGAAATCCCGGATCAGCCCTCGGCAAAGGTGGTGGTCAGCTCGCCGGTGATCTCATCCCACAGTTCCTCGGGCAAGTCGTGGCCCATGCCGTCGAACAGCACCAGGCGGGCGCCCGGGATCGTGCGGGCCACCACCCTGCCGCCGAACGGCCGCTGCAGCTTGTCGGCCTTGCCGTGTAGGACAACGGTCGGCGCGGTGATCTGCCGGTCGTACTTCGCCAGGCTGCCGCTGGCGATGATCGCGCTGAAATGCCGGGCCGTTCCCCACGGGTAGTAGCAGCGCTCGTAGCCCTCGATCGCGTCGTCGCGCAGCCGCTGCTCGGGCGCCGGGTAGCGCGGGCTGCCGATGATCCGCCAGACCTTCACCGAGTAGTCGGCGATCACGTCGATCGGCGAATTGGGCGACGGGCCCCGCAGCACGGCGAACAGCGCCTGCGGGTGCGGCGGCGGCAGGAACGGGCGGTTGTTGCTGGAGAAGATCACCGCCAGCGAGCGGGTGCGCTGCTTGAACCGCGCCGCGAAGATCTGGGCGATCATGCCGCCCATCGAGGCGCCGACGATGTGGGCGCGCTCGATGCCGAGGTGATCGAGGATCGCGGCGGCGTCGTCGGCCATGTCTTCCAGCCGGTAGTCGGCCTTGCCGGGCATACCGAGCAAGAACTTGATCATGTTCGGGATCATCGCCCCGCCGTTGCCGCTTCGCTCGGTCTTGCTGGACAGGCCGACGTCGCGGTTGTCGTAGCGGATCACCCGCAGGCCCTGGGCGATCAGCTTCTCGCAGAACCCGTCGCGCCACAGCAGCAGCTGTGAGCCCAGGCCCATGATCAGCAGGACGGCTGGGTCGTTGGGCTCGCCCATGTCCTCGTAGTAGATGTCCAAATCGCCCGAACGTGCTGTGCCGGTGCGGATTTGCATGCGTTAGACCTCGATATCGGAGTCGTTGTGCTCGCGGGCGACCTCGACCATGAAGTTGGCGAAGTATCCGGTGAGCTGCGGGTCGGACATCATCTGCCAGTTCGGGGCCAGCAGCTTCATGTAGCGCTCCACGTAGAGGAACTGCTTGCCGATCAGCACCAGCTCGCGCGGCAGCTTGACGTCGTAGGCATCGGCCAGCGTCGACAGCTGCTTGCCGATGTCGGCGTAGGACATGTCGCCCAGCGTCGACATGGTCAGCGGGGTGGCGAACTTCTCCAGATCCTTGGCGGCCTCCGCCTCGGGCCGCATGGTGCCCACGGCGCCCATCAGCACGACGATCTTGCCGGCCGCGGCGTGGTCCTTCTTCACCAGCAGCGCGTGCACCAGCTCGCGCAGCAGCCAGCGGGTCCGCGGGTCGATGCGGCCCATGATGCCGAAGTCGAAGAACACGATGCGGCCCTTGTCGTCGACGTAGAGGTTGCCCGCGTGCAGGTCGCCGTGGAACAGGCCGTGCCGCAGGCCGCCCTCGAACAGGCTGAACAGCAGCGCCTTGACCAGCTCGGTGCCGTCGAATCCGGCCTTGCGGATGGCGGCGACGTCGTCGATGCGGATGCCCTGCACCCGCTCCATCGTCAGCACCTGCTCGGTGGTGCAGGTCCCAGTACACCTGAGGCACCCGGATGTTCTTGCCGAGCGGCGACGAGTGCAGGTGGGACACCCAGGCCTCCATCGACTGCGCCTCGAGGCGGAAGTTCAGCTCCTCGGCCAGGTTGTCGGAGAAGTCCGCGACGACGTCCTGCGCGGACAGCCGACGGCCCAGCTTGGCCAGCTCGACGGCCTGCGCGAAGCGCTTGAGGATCTGCAGGTCGGCGGCCACCCGGCGGCGGATGCCCGGCCGCTGGATCTTGACCACGACCTCTTCGCCGCTGTGCAGCGTGGCGTAGTGCACCTGGGCGATCGACGCCGAGGCGAACGGCTCCTCTTCGAAGTGGGCGAACAGCTCGGCCGGGTCGCCGCCGAGCTCCTCGGCGAAAAGCTTGTGCACCTGGGCTGTGTCTGCCGGCGGCACCCGGTCGAGCAGGCCGCGGAATTCACGGGACAGCTGCTCGCCGAAAGCGCCGGGGCTGGACGCGATGATCTGGCCGAACTTGACGTAGGTCGGGCCCAGGTCGGCGAAGGTCTGCGGGATCTGCTTGATGACCTTTTGCTGCAGCGGACCCTTGCCGGGCAGCTTGGTCAGGACGCGGGCTGCGGTGCGGGTGAGCTGCCAACCGGTCGCGCCGATGCGCGCCGCCTCGACCGGCAACGGCACCCGGTCAAGCCTGGCTACCTCGCGGTGGTTGTTGGAACTCATCTGTGCAGTCTGCCAAAACGGCAGTGCCAAGTCCCAATTCCTGTGAGCCCGCTCACCGGAGCGGCGGCCCGGGCAAAGTTCTCGGTCAGCGTCTCGACGATCGGCCGCCACACCGGTTCGGGGAGGTCGTGGCCCATGCCGTCGATCACGACGAACCGGGCGCCCGGGATGGCCGCGGCGACCGCCGCGGCCGTTGCGGGGCCGCACCATCGGGTCGTGCGAGCCGTGCAGCACCACCGTCGGCGCGCGTGATCGCCTTGCTGTAAGCCAGCAGGCTGCCGGTGCCCAGCACGGCGTCGAACTGGCGCAGCATGCCGGGCGGATAGGTGGACCGCTCGGCCGAGCTGCTCGGACGCGCCGGCGCAGCTCGGCCTCGGGCGGCAGGAAGTTGGGGCCGTTGAACACCGCGACGTTGCGCACCTCGAACGCGAGCTTCTCCTCCTCGGACGCGTCGTCGGCGGGCGCGTCGAACGCCAGCCGGATCACCCGCCAGCGCCGGCAACCGGGAGAACGGCTTGCCGGTGGTGGACATGATGATGCGCCAGCGACGCGACCCGCTGCGGCTCGGTGGCGGCCAGGATCTGGGCGATCATCCCGCCCATCGAGGCGCCGACGACGTGTGCCCGGTCGATGCCGAGGTGATCGAGCAGCGCGACCACGTCGCGCGTCATGTCGACCAGCGTGTAGGGCACCGGGCTGCCACGGCCCAGCAGATAGCGCCAGACCCGGCCGGTAGACCGCGCCCTCGGCGCGCATCCCGTGCATCTTGGCCGACAGCCCGGTGTCGCGGTGGTCGAACCGGATCACCCGGTACCCCGCGTCGACCAGCTGAGCGCAGAAGCCGTCCGGCCACATCGGCAGCTGGGCGCCGAGCCCCATGATCAGCAGCACCGGCGGGTCGGCCGGGTCGCCGAGGTCTTCGTAATACAGCTCGACGGGGCCGCTGCGTCGGTCTCGCGGCGGGCCAGGCCGCTACGCGTCAGCACGCGGCTGCTCCGGCTTTCTCCACGGCTTCACCCAGCCGTCGATCGCCCAGCCCTCCAGCCCGGCAAGCAGCTCGTACATGGTGGCGCCGTCGATGCTCTCCGCGGATGATGTCGGCGTGCCCGGAGTGCCGGGCCAGCTCGTTGATCACGTGCAGGATCACCCATCGCACCGACCAGGCTTCGAGATCCTTCGGGAACCACGGAATGTCGTGCGGCACCGGAACGCCGGCGTCCAGGTCGGCGGTCGTCCACCAGATGCAGCGACGCGGCGTTCTGCGGCCTCGAACTTCGCTCAGCAGCCCGTCCAGCGTCTCGTCGTCGCCGCATCACGTGCTGCTCGGCGAAGTCCCTGGCGATCTCGTCGAACGGCCGGGTGTCCCGCGGCGGAAGGTCCGGGGCGGCGGCGACCCGCGCCATCCAGCTGCGCTGCATACCGGTGACGTGCTTGATCAGCCCGCCGATCGACAATGCGCTGACCGTCGGCCGCGAGCGGGCCTGCTCGTCGGTCAGGCCGTAGGCCACCGCGAAGAACGCGCTCTGGTGGTAGGCGAGGTATTCGCGCAGTGCGCTGCGTTCGTCGGCGACGGGCGAGGCGAGAGCGGGCATCGGCGGTCCTTCCGGTCGACGTGCTCTGAAGCCTTCCACGCCTGTGTGACATCGGACGGTCGTAGGGTGCGGGAATGCAGGTGATGTCGGCGGAGTCGACAGAACTTTTCGTCGGGCCGCCGGACGCGCCGCTGCAGCTGGTTCGGGTGACGCTAGCGGCGCCACCGAGCCGCGCCGGTTCGGGTCGACGGCGACGGGCTGAGCGGAGCAGCGCTCGGCCCACGGGCGACGCCAGTGCACTGTCGAGGTGCCGGTGGCCGTCGAGCACCCGGTCGTCGGCCAGCGGCGGGCCGCGCAGGTGCACGTCGGGCGCGAGCACGACGCCGTTCGACTTCACCGTCGCCGAGCCCGGCTGGACGATGTTCATGATCAGCCACTTCCACTACGACCCGGTGTGGTGGAACACCCAGGGCGCCTACACCAGCCTCTGGACCGAGGACCCGCCCGGAAAGGCCCGCCAGACCAACGCTTTCGAGCTGGTCCACGCGCACCTGGAGATGGCCCGCCGCGAACCCGAATACAAATTCGTGCTCGCCGAAGTCGACTACCTCAAGCCGTACTGGGACACCCACCCCGAGGACCGCGCCGACCTGCGCCGGCTGATCGCCGAGGGCCGGGTGGAGATCATGGGCGGCACCTACAACGAGCCGAACACCAACCTCACCAGCCCGGAGACGACGATCCGAAACTTGGTGCACGGCATCGGTTTTCAGCGTGACGTGCTGGGCGGCGACCCGGCGACCGCGTGGCAGCTCGACGTGTTCGGCCACGACCCGCAGTTTCCCGGCATGGCCGCCGACGCCGGGCTGACCTCGAGTTCGTGGGCCCGCGGCCCGCACCACCAGTGGGGCCCGATGCACAGCGAGGGCGGCGTCGCGGGCATGCAGTTCTGCAGCGAGTTCGAGTGGATCTCGCCGTCGGGCCGCGGGCTGCTCACCCATTACATGCCCGCGCACTATTCGGCCGGCTGGTGGATGGACGAGTCGACCTCGGTGGCCGAAGCCGAGCAGGCCAGCCTACCAGCTGTTCGCCGAGCTGAAGAAGGTCGCGCTGACCCGCAACGTGCTGCTGCCGGTCGGCACCGACTACACCCCACCGAACAAGTGGGTCACCGAGATTCACCGCGACTGGGCGTCGCGCTACACCTGGCCGCGGTTCGTCTGCGCGCTGCCGAGCGAGTTCTTCGCCGCCGTGCGCGCCGAATTGGACGACCGCGGGCGAGGCGCCGTCGCCGCAGACCCGGGACATGAACCCGATCTACACCGGCAAGGACGTGTCGTTCATCGACACCAAGCAGGCCAACCGCGCCGCCGAGAACGCCGTGCTGGACGCCGAGAAGTTCGCGGTGTTCGCCGGGCTGCTCGGCGGCGCCGACTACCCGCAGGCCGCGCTGGCCAAGGCGTGGGTGCAGCTGGCCTACGGCGCGCACCACGACGCGATCACCGGCTCGGAGTCCGACCAGGTCTACCTCGACCTGCTGACCGGCTGGCGCGACGCGTGGGAGCTCGGCCGCGCGGCCCGGGACAACGCGCTGGCGCTGCTGTCCAGCGCGGTCGACGGCGACGTCGTGGTGTGGAACCCGTTGGCGCACAACCGGACCGACGTCGTCACCGCCCGGCTTCGCCGATCCGCTCGGCGCCGCGCGTGCGGGTGCTGGACCACGACGGCGCCGAGCTGCCCGCGCTTGTCGAGCACGGCGGACGTCGGTCAGCTGGCTGGCCCGCGACGTGCCGTCGCTGGGTTGGCGGGCCTACCGGCTGGTCGCCGGCGATGCGGCGAGTGGCTGGGAGTCGTTGGACGGGCAACGAGATCGCCAACGAGCATTACCGGCTGGTGGTCGACCCGGCCCGCGGCGGCGGGGTGGTCGTCGCTGGTGCGCGACGGCCAGCAGCTGATCGCCGACGGCCGGGTCGGCAACGAGCTGGCCGTCTACGAGGAATACCCGGCGCATCCGACCGGCGGCGAAGGCCCGTGGCACCTGCTGCCCAAGGGGCCGGTGGTCGGCTCGTCGGAGTCGGCAGCGGAAGTGCAGGCCTACCGCAGCCCGCTGGGCCGAGCGGCTGGTCGTCGCGCGGCCGGATCGGTGAATTGCTGCGCTACACCCAGACGCTGACGCTGTGGCACGGCGTCGACCGGGTCGACTGCGCCACCACCATCGACGACTTCACCGGCGAAGACCGGCTGCTGCGGCTGCGCTGGCCGTGCCCGGTGCCGGGCGCCATGCCGGTCAGCGAGGTCGGCGACGCCGTCATCGGGCGCGGTTTCGCGTTGCTGCACAACGGATCCGAGTCGGTGGACACCGCGGAGCACCCGTGGACGCTGGACAACCCGGCCTACGGCTGGTTCGGGCTGTCGTCGGCGGCCCGGGTGCGCGTCGGCGACGGGGTGCGCGCGGTGTCGGTGGCCGAGGTGGTCGCGCCGACCGAGGCGATGGGCGGTCTGCTGGCGCGCGACCTCGTGGTCGCGCTGGTGCGGGCCGGGGTCACGGCGACCTGCAGCAGCGCCGACAAGCCGCGCTACGGGCACCTCGGCGTCGACTCCAACCTGCCCGACGCCCGCATCGCGCTGGGCGGGCCGACCAGAACGCCTTCACCAAGGCGGTTCTGGCCGCCGCCGATCCGGCCTACACCGACGAGGTCGAGCGCCAGCTCGCCGACACCGGCCGGGCCAGGGTGTGGGTGCCGGCCGCCGCGCCGTTGGCCGACGGCTGGATTCCCGGCGCCGACCTGCGGGATGCGCGGGCGCTGCCGGTGCTGGTGATCGCCGGCCGCGACGACGCGCACCTGGCCGCGGCGATCGCGGCGGTGGCCGACGACCTCGCCGACGCCGAGATCGTCGTCGAGCAGCAGGCCCCGTCGGGCCTGCGAGCCCTTCGAACCGCGCACCGTCGCGCTGTGCAACCGCGGGGTGCCCAGCTTCGCCGTCGAAACCGACGGCACGCTGCACACCGCGCTGATGCGGTCGTGCACCGGCTGGCCGTCCGGCATCTGGATCGACGAGCCGCGGCGCACCGCGCCCGACGGCTCGAACTTCCAATTGCAGCACTGGACGCACATTTTCGACTACGCGCTGGTCTGCGGCGCCGGCGACTGGCGCCACGCCGAGATCCCCGGAGCGCAGCGCCGAGTTCTCCCATCCGCTGCTGGCCGTGACGGCGTCGGGCTCGCTCGGCGGGCTGCCCGCCACCGGCTCGCTGCTGCAGGTCGACCCGGCCGGCGCGGTGCAGCTGGGCGCGCTCAAGGCGGCGGGCAACCCGCTGGCCCACGGCAGCGCCCAGCCCGTCGACCCCGGCCACGTCGCGATCCGGCTGGTCGAAACCCGCGGCGGCGACAGCCGACGTCGTCGTGCGCTCGCCGCTGGGCACGGTGTCCGAGCTGCGGTCGGCCGATCTGCTGGAGCAGCCGCAGGGCCGCCACCACCTCGACCGACGCTGCACGGCCACCAGATCGGCACCGCGCTGGCGCGGCTCGACCTGCCCCGGCTGCTGGACGCCGAAAACACCGTGTTGGCACCGGATGCCGAGATAGCGCAGCCGCTGTACGCGCGGTACTGGCTGCACAACCGCGGACCGGCGCCGCTGGGCGGTCTGCCCGCCGTCGCCCACCTGCACCCGCACCAGCTCACCGCCGACCGCGGACTCCGAGGTGTCGCTGCGCCTGACCGTTGGCCAGCGACAGCACCGATGCGCCGCTGACCGGCACGGTGACGCTGGTCTGCCCGCACGGCTGGTCGGCCGGCCCCGCCGCGCTGCCCTTCACGTTGCCGCCCGGCGAACACCTGGACGCCGACATCGTGCTGAAGACGCCCGCCGGCGTCGAGCCCGGCGTGTATCCGGTGCGGGCGCAGCTGGCGGTCACCGATGCCGGCGTTCCGGCTGCCTGGCGCCAGGTGGTCGAGGACGTCGCGCTGGTTTCGGTCGGCGGGGCCGACGACGCGCGGGCTGGTCTATCTCGCGAAGGAGCCCGTCGGATGTCGTTGTGGCCGCGGGTGATTCGGCCCGGCTGACCGCCACCGTCGGCACGCGAAGCGGGCGCCGACCTGAGCCTGGAGGCGCACCTGATCAGCCCGTGGGGGACGTGGGAGTGGATCGGCCCGGCGGCGCTGGGCGCGGTGCTGCCGGCCCGCGGCACCGTCGAGGTCGGCTTCGACGTGAAGCCCGCCGGCCTGGGTCGAACCCGGCCAGTGGTGGGCGCTGATCCGGGTCGGCTGCGCCGGCCGGCTGGTCTACTCGCCCGCGGTGAAGGTGACCGTGCCGATGAACGTCGCGACCGTAGCCGGCGATCCGGTGCCGGTCGACGAAGTCGACGCGCGCGAGGCGCGACTGCGCGACGGCCCGCTGCGCCTCGGCGCTGCCGGCGGCAGGCACCAGTGAGGGCAGGCAACTGCGGCGTTGGCTGACCCAGCTGATCGTGACCGAACGGGTGGTCGCCGCCGAAGCCGCGGCCGCGGTGTGACGCCGACAACGCGCCGAGCGAAGACGAGCTGCTGCCCGACATCACGGCCCGGCTGGAGATCGGCAGCATCGCCGCCGCCGCGCTGGCGGACCCACGCGCGCGGGCGCTGTTCGCCCGCGTCACCGCCGACGTCGACGTCAGCGACGACGACATCGCCGCCTACCACGACCGAAACCCGCTGCGATTCGCCGCATTCTCGCCCAGACGCCCACGGCTGGCGCGCCCCGGCGGCGACCGCCCCGCCGCTGGCAGAGGTGCGTTCGACGATCGCCGAGCACCTGCGGGCCGCCGCGCGGCGACGGGCCTTCCGGGTCTGGCTCGACCAACGCCGCGCCGAACTTGTACAGCTGGCGCCCGGCTACGAGCATCCCGGCGACCCGCGTCAACCCGACAACACCCACCGGCACTGAGCCGCGATGCTGACCCTGGCCCTCGATATCGGCGGCACCAAGATCGCCGTCGGACTCGTCGACCCGGCCGGCGAGCTGGTCCAGTCCTGCATTGAGCCGACGCCGAAAGACCAACATCGCCGAACATGTCTGGGCTGTGCTCGATCGCATGATCGCCGACGCGGCCCGGGTCGCCGACGGCGCGGTCCGCGCGGTCGGCATCGGTCGCGCCGGGCCCATCGACGCTGCCGCCGGAACCGTCAGCCCGGTCAATATCGCCTCCTGGCAAGGGTTTCCGCTGCGCGACCGGGTTGCGGCCGCGCTGCCCGGTGTGCCGGTGCGACTCGGCCGGCGACGCCATGTGCATGGCCCTCGGCGAGCATTGGCGTGGCGCCGGCCGCGGCGCCCGCTTTGTGCTCGGCATGGTGGTGTCGACCGGCGTGGGCGGCGGGTTGGTGCTCGACGGCAAGCCGTATCACGGGCGGACCGGCAATGCCGGCCACGTCGGCCACGTCGTGGTCGAACTCGACGGGTCAGCCCTGTCCGTGCGGCGGCACGGGCTGCGTCGAGACCGTCGCATCCGGGCCGTGGATGACGCGGTGGGCGCTGGCCAACGGCTGGGCCGGCGCCGCCGGGCGCCGACGCTGTGGCGCTCGGCGAAGCGGCCGAAGCCGGTGATCCCGTGGCGCTGCAGGCCTTTCGTCGGGGCGCCACCGCGTTGGCCGCGATGATCGCCTCGGTCGGCGCGGTGTGCGACCTCGATCTCGTCGTCATCGGCGGGGGAGTGGCCAAGTCCGGTCCGTTGCTGTTCGACCCGTTGCGGGCGGCGCTGGCCGACTACGCGGGGCTGAGCTTCATCCGTGGCCTGCGAGTGGTGCCGGCCGCCCTCGGCGGCGACGCGGGATTGATCGGCGCCGCAGCACTGGTCTCATCCGTCACGTGAGTCACTGCGACCGGCCCCATGTGTCGATGTGCCCGCCTCTGAGCGAATTCTCCGGCGATGTCGTATCGGCGTGCGACGTTCCGACGATGAGAAAGCTGCGTGGCATCGAGTTGCGTTACGTCCTGCACGATGCATCTGGCCAGGCACGGCCGGTCGACCATCCGAGAGCTTGTCGATGCGCTGGCGTTTCATGGGTTCACGGCGGACAGCCCGGCGAACAAGTCGGTGTCGGACGCGTTGCGATGGGAGCGCGGACGCGGGAGAGTCCGCCGCATCGGGCGCGGCGTGTACGGTCCCGGCGAGATGCCGCGGGGCACCGAGCACCGGATTCGTCGAGCGTGAGTTGGCGCTGCGGGCCGAGGCAATTCGCTCAGAGGCGGGCACATCGGCACCCGTCTCCGGGCCGTGACTGCTGGGACTCTGACACGTGAGACTGGCCGTTTTGGCTGATCGCAGCAGTGCACGGTATGGTGGGCGACGATCCACCGAAGACCGTCGGTCACCGAGCAATCGGTTGAAGGTCCGGGAATTCCCGGCGGCCCACGCAGGAGGACGAGGCAGACCTTCGTTGGCCGCGCGCCACGGATACTCACGCCCCGACCGCTTCCTGCGTCGGGGCGTTCGTTATTTCCGGGCCGAGAACCCAAGGAGGAATGCATGGCCCAGGCTGACAAGGCCACCGCCGTTGCAGACATCGCTGAGCAGTTCAAGAGCTCAACCGCCACCGTGATCACCGAGTATCGCGGTCTGACGGTCGCCAACCTGGCCGAGCTGCGCCGGTCGCTGGCTGGCTCGGCGACCTACTCGGTCGCCAAGAACACGCTGATCAAGCGGGCCGCTTCGGAAGCGGGCGTCGAAGGTCTCGACGAGCTGTTCGTCGGGCCGACCGCGATCGCGTTCGTCAGCGGCGAGGCCGTTGACGCCGCCAAGGCGATCAAGAAGTTCGCCAAGGACCACAAGGCGTTGGTCATCAAGGGCGGCTACATGGACGGTCGCGCGCTGACCGTCGCCGAAGTCGAGCACATCGCCGACCTGGAGTCGCGCGAGGTGCTGCTGGCCAAGCTGGCCGGAGCGATGAAGGCCAACCTGTCCAAGGCGGCCGGGCTGTTCAACGCGCCCGCCTCGCAGATGGCCAGGCTCGCGTTCGCTCTGCAAGAGAAGAGGGCCGCCGAAGAACCTGCGGCCCCCGCCGAAGCCCCTGCTCCCGTTGCCGAAGCCACGGAAGCCCCGGCGGCCGAGGCAGAGTCAACCGAAACACCCGCGGAATCACCCGCCGACACCACCGAATAACCCCGTAACACCCAGGAAGGACCCACAACATGTCCAAGCTCTCCACTGACGAACTGCTCGACGCCTTCAAGGAACTCACCTTGCTGGAGCTCTCGGAGTTCGTGAAGAAGTTCGAAGAGACCTTCGAGGTCACCGCGGCCGCTCCGGTCGCCGTGGCTGCCGCTGGTCCCGCCGCCGGTGGCGCGCCCGCCGAGGCCGCCGAGGAGCAGTCGGAGTTCGACGTCATCCTCGAGGCCGCCGGTGACAAGAAGATCGGCGTCATCAAGGTCGTGCGTGAGATCGTCTCGGGTCTGGGCCTGAAGGAGGCCAAGGACCTCGTCGACGGCGCACCGAAGCCGGTTCTGGAGAAGGCCCCCAAGGAGGCCGCCGAAGAAGCCAAGAGCAAGCTCGAGGCCGCCGGCGCCACCGTCACCGTCAAGTAGTCGATTCGCGAAAACCCCCGGAGCCGAACAGGTTCCGGGGGTTTCGTGTATCTAGCGCTGGACCGACGCCAGCTGCGACTTGCGCACCAGATCCGGCGAATCACCGAGCGCAACAAGCAAATTCGTCGTCAACGCGGCCAGCACCGGCCCAACCGCGTTGCCCTGCGCGCCGTAGGAGCCGGCGAGTTCGAGCATGACGAAGCCGTGAATCGCGGCCCAGAACTGCGCGGCGGTGGCCACCACGGCGGCGTCGTCATCGGGTGAGCCGCCGATTCGCCCGGCCTTCATGGCGCGGTGCACGCCGCGAACGACGTGGGCGAAGCTGGGGTAGTGGTCGTTGATCTCGGCCAGGGTCAGGGTGAGGACGTCGTGCGCCGGCGCGTTGATGCCGTGCGCGCTGGTGCTGCCGAACATCAACCGATACATGTGCGGGCGCTCGATCGCGTAGCGCCGATACGCGATCCCGGTAGCCATCAGATCCGCGACCGGGTCCGGCGTCGAGGGCATCGTCATCGCGGCATCAAACTGACGCAAACCCTCCTCGGCAACCGCGGCGATCAGCCCGGGCATGCCGCTGAAGTAGGTGTACACCGCCATCGTCGACGTCCCCGCGGCGCTGGCGATCTTGCGGGTCTGCAATCCGTCCGGGCCGTCCTGATTGAGGATGTCGACGGCGACGCGCAGCAACTCGTCACGCACGTTGCGTTCCGGCCGTGGAGTCGAAGATGTCATCAGCAGACATCTTGACATAGCTCCCGTCGGATCGGTATAACTATGAAATATCAATGTTATTTGAGCGAGGAGACAGAAGTGACCAACGCCGTCACCACCCCACCAGCGAATCCGTATCTCGACGATTTCCTCGCTCCGGTCAGCGACGAGGTGACCGCGACCGATCTGCCGGTCACCGGCCATATCCCCGACTTCCTGGACGGTCGTTACCTGCGCAACGGGCCCAACCCGGTTGCCGAGGTCGACCCGGCCACCTATCACTGGTTCACCGGCGACGGCATGGTTCACGGTGTATCGCTGCAAGGCGGCAAGGCCGCCTGGTACCGCAACCGCTGGGTCCGCAGTGCCAGCGTGCGCAACGTCCTGGGGGAGCCGGCCGCACCGCCCGCAACCTGCGTGCCGGCATGCAGTCCCTGGGCGCCAACACCAACGTGCTGGCCCATGCCGGCAAGACGTTGGCACTGGTCGAAGGCGGCGTGGCCAATTACGAGCTCACCGACGAACTCGACACCGTCGGCCCGTGTGACTTCGACGGAACCCTGAGCGGCGGCTACGCCGCCCATCCGCACCGCGACCCAAAGACTGGCGAGCTGCACGCGGTGTCCTACTCCTTCGCCCGCGGCAAATCCGTGCAGTACTCCGTGATCGATACGAGCGGCCATGCCCGTCGCACCGTCGACATCGAGGTCTCGGGGTCGCCGATGATGCACGACTTCTCGCTGACCGACAAATATGTAGTGCTCTACGACCTGCCGGTGACGCTCGACCCGATGCAGGTGCTGCCGAAGAAGATGCCCCGGTGGATGAGGCACCCGGCCCGTCTGGTGGCGGAAGCCGTCGTCGGACAGGTGCCGGTGCCCGGGCCGATCGCGGCGATGTTCAACCGCAACGAGAAGCCGGCGTATCAACTGCCCTATGCGTGGAATCCGAAATATCCCGCGCGCATCGGGGTCATGCCGCGGGAGGGCGACAACGCCGACGTGCGGTGGTTCGAGATCGAACCCTGTTACGTCTATCACCCGCTGAACGCCTACTCGGAAGTGCGCGGCGGCCACGAGGTGCTGGTCCTCGACGTGGTGCGCTACGAGCGGATGTTCGACCGCGACCGTCGCGGGCCCGGCGACACCACGCCCACCCTGAACCGCTGGACGATCAACCTGGTCACCGGGTCGGTGACCAGCGAACTTCTCGACGACCGCTCGCAGGAGTTTCCCCGGATCAACGAGACGCTGCTCGGCAGCAGGCATCGTTTCGGCTATACCGTCGGGATCGCCGGCGGCTTCGTGGACTCAGGCAGATCGAAAATGCTGTCGGCGCTCTACAAGCACGACTTGGCGAGCGGATCGAGCATGGTTGCCCCGCTCGACCCGGAGTTGCTGATCGGCGAGATGTCGTTCGTTCCGCGCCCCGCCGCCGACTCGGCTAGCTTGTCGGAGGACGACGGAATCCTGATCGGTTACGGGTATCACCGCGGACGCGACGAAGGCCAACTGCTGCTGCTCGATGCGCAAACCTGTGAATCGGTGGCAACGGTCCACTTACCGCAGCGCGTACCGATGGGATTTCACGGAAATTGGGCGCCGCAGGACTGATCAAAACTGACCACCCTTTGCGCTACAGTGACTCAAGCCACAAGCTGGGCTTGGGCTGCGATCAGCTACATCAGCGGGAGGGTTTCGCGTGGGTATCGGTATCTCGGTAGAGGGACTGACCAAGTCTTTCGGTTCCCAGCGAATCTGGGAAGACGTCACGATGGAGGTCCCAGAGGGCGAGGTCAGCGTTCTGCTGGGGCCGTCCGGTACGGGAAAGTCCGTCTTCCTGAAGTCGCTGATCGGCCTGCTGCGTCCCGAGCGCGGCTCGATCATCGTCGACGGCACGGACATCACCGAGTGCTCGGCGAAAGAGCTGTACGACATCCGCACCCTGTTCGGCGTCATGTTCCAGGACGGCGCCCTGTTCGGGTCGATGAACCTCTACGACAACACCGCGTTCCCGTTGCGTGAGCACACCAAGAAGAAGGAAAGCGAAATCCGTGACGTCGTCATGGAGAAGCTGGAGATGGTGGGTCTCGGCGGGGACGAGAAGAAGTTCCCCGGTGAGATCTCCGGTGGTATGCGCAAGCGTGCCGGCCTGGCCCGCTCGCTGGTGCTGGACCCGCAGATCATTCTCTGTGACGAGCCGGACTCCGGTCTGGACCCGGTCCGTACCGCCTATCTGTCCCAGCTGCTGATCGACATCAACGCCCAGATCGACTGCACGATTCTGATCGTCACGCACAACATCAACATCGCGCGGACCGTGCCCGACAACATGGGCATGCTGTTCCGCCGCAAACTGGTCATGTTCGGCCCCCGCGAGGTGCTGTTGACCAGTGACGAGCCGGTCGTCAAACAGTTCCTCAACGGTCGGCGTATCGGCCCGATCGGTATGTCGGAGGAAAAGGACGAGGCCACCATGGCCGAGGAGCAGGCCCACATCGAGGCCGGTCACCACGACGGTGGCACCGATGAAGTCGAGGGCGTGCCCCCGCAGGTCACCGCGACCCCCGGCATGCCGGAGCGCAAGGCGGCCGGCCGCCGCCAGGCCCGGGTCCGGGAGAACCTGCACCTGCTGCCCAAGGATGCCCAAGAGGCCATCCTGGAGTCCTTCGAGGCCGACAAGCAGTCCGCCCATAAATACGACGACCCCGATACGGCGTCGATCCCGACGCAGCGCCGCCACTGACGAACACGACCGCGACGAGCACCGCCAAACCGGAAGGAGTTTGATCCACACACAAGGTGCGTCACCTCTTGACGGAAACCGTCCGAGGGGTCACTCTGTTGGGCAGAATGAATGCACGGGAATTTCGAGTCGCCAGCCAGCGCCGCCTTCCCGTCCAGGAAAATGAGGCCCGAGCAGGGTAGTTGAGGAATGCGCCGTCCTGCGCTATTGTTGGACGTTGCGCTGGCTGCCTCCTGCCCACCTCACACCCGCCACATGACACCGTGGTCCTAGCTTGAGCTATTCGCTGATTCAGCGAATTAGCTTCGTGCGTGAGAACCGGACAGATCGTCCGCCAGCCGAACCAACAAAGTGATAGCGGCGAACGGCTCCGGTGGCCTCCGGAATCTGCAGTCGCATGTAGGTGCCGGAAGGAATGCATCTTGGCAGTCTCCCGCCAGAGCAAGAAAAACTCTCAAAGTTCTATCTCCTCCAACAGTTCCGTACCCGGGGCTCCCGATCGTGTTTCGTTCGCCAAGCTGCGTGAACCTCTCGAGGTCCCGGGCTTGCTGGACGTACAGACCGACTCTTTCGAGTGGCTGATCGGCAGGGACCGTTGGCGCGAGCGTCGCCGCGGAACGTGGCGAGGAGTAACCCGAAGGGTGGTCTCGAAGAGGTGCTCGAGGAGCTTTCGCCGATCGAGGACTTCTCGGGTTCGATGTCGCTGTCGTTCTCCGACCCACGATTCGACGAGGTCAAGGCCCCCGTCGATGAGTGCAAAGACAAGGACATGACGTACGCGGCCCCGCTGTTCGTCACCGCGGAGTTCATCAACAACAACACCGGCGAGATCAAGAGCCAGACGGTGTTCATGGGTGACTTCCCGATGATGACGGAGAAGGGCACGTTCATCATCAACGGCACCGAGCGCGTGGTGGTCAGCCAGCTGGTCCGCTCACCCGGTGTGTACTTCGACGACACCATCGACAAGTCCACCGAGAAGGTGCTGCACAGCGTCAAGGTGATCCCCAGCCGTGGTGCGTGGCTCGAGTTCGACATCGACAAGCGCGACACCGTCGGGGTGCGCATCGACCGCAAGCGCCGCCAGGCCGTCACCGTGCTCCTCAAGGCGCTGGGCTGGAGCAACGAGCAGATCCGCGAGCGCTTCGGCTTCTCCGAGATCATGATGCAGACCCTCGAGCGGGACCCCACCTCAGAACTCCGACGAGGCTCTGCTGGAGATCTACCGCCGGCTACGTCCGGGCGAGCCGCCGACCAAGGAGTCCGCGCAGACCCTGCTGGAGAACCTGTTCTTCAAGGAGAAGCGCTACGACCTGGCCCGCGTTGGTCGCTACAAGATCAACAAGAAGCTGGGCCTGAGCGCCACGCCGGCCGAGACGTCCTCGACCACGTTGACCGAGGAAGACGTCGTCGCCACCGTCGAGTACCTGGTGCGTCTGCACGAGGGCCAGGCCTCGATGACCGTCCCCGGCGGCGTCGAGGTGCCGGTGGAGACCGACGACATCGACCACTTCGGTAACCGTCGTCTGCGCACGGTCGGCGAGCTGATCCAGAACCAGATCCGGGTCGGTATGTCCCGGATGGAGCGCGTGGTCCGCGAGCGGATGACCACCCAGGACGTCGAGGCGATCACGCCGCAGACCCTGATCAACATCCGCCCGGTGGTCGCCGCGATCAAGGAGTTCTTCGGCACCAGCCAGCTGTCGCAGTTCATGGACCAGAACAACCCGCTGTCGGGTCTGACCCACAAGCGCCGCCTGTCGGCGCTGGGCCCCGGTGGTCTGTCCCGTGAGCGCGCCGGACTTGAGGTTCGTGACGTGCACCCCAGCCACTACGGCCGGATGTGTCCGATCGAAACCCCGGAAGGCCCGAACATCGGTCTGATCGGGTCGCTCTCGGTGTACGCGCGGGTCAACCCGTTCGGCTTCATCGAGACGCCGTACCGCAAGGTCAACGACGGTGTGGTCACCGACGAGATCCAGTACCTGACCGCCGACGAGGAAGACCGCCACGTCGTCGCGCAGGCCAACTCGCCTCTCGACGATTCGGGCCACTTCACCGAGGACCGCGTGCTGGTTCGACGTAAGGGTGGCGAGGTCGAGTACGTGTCCTCGGCCGAGGTCGACTACATGGACGTGTCGCCGCGGCAGATGGTCTCGGTGGCCACCGCGATGATTCCGTTCCTCGAGCACGACGACGCCAACCGTGCCCTGATGGGTGCCAACATGCAGCGCCAGGCGGTTCCGCTGGTGCGCAGCGAGGCGCCGCTGGTGGGTACCGGCATGGAGTTGCGCGCCGCGATCGACGCCGGCGATGTCGTCGTCGCCGATAAGTCCGGTGTGATCGAGGAGGTGTCCGCCGACTACATCACCGTGATGGCCGACGACGGCACCCGGCACACCTACCGGATGCGCAAGTTCGCCCGGTCCAACCACGGCACCTGCGCCAACCAGCGTCCGATCGTGGACTCCGGTGAGCGGGTCGAGTCCGGCCAGGTCATCGCCGACGGGCCGTGCACCGACAACGGTGAGATGGCGCTGGGCAAGAACCTGCTCGTCGCGATCATGCCGTGGGAGGGCCACAACTACGAGGACGCGATCATCCTGTCCAACCGCCTGGTTGAGGAGGACGTGCTCACCTCGATCCACATCGAGGAGCACGAGATCGACGCCCGCGACACCAAGCTGGGTGCCGAGGAGATCACGCGGGACATCCCGAACGTCTCCGATGAGGTGCTGGCTGACCTCGACGAGCGCGGCATCGTCCGCATCGGCGCCGAGGTCCGTGACGGCGACATCCTGGTCGGCAAGGTCACCCCGAAGGGTGAGACCGAGCTGACCCCGGAGGAGCGGCTGCTGCGGGCGATCTTCGGTGAGAAGGCCCGCGAGGTCCGCGACACGTCGCTGAAGGTGCCGCACGGTGAGTCCGGCAAGGTGATCGGTATTCGGGTGTTCTCGCGCGAGGACGACGACGAGCTGCCTGCCGGTGTCAACGAGCTGGTCCGCGTCTACGTCGCCCAGAAGCGCAAGATCTCTGACGGAGACAAGCTGGCTGGACGCCACGGCAACAAGGGCGTCATCGGCAAGATCCTCCCGATCGAGGACATGCCGTTCCTGCCGGACGGATCCCCGGTCGACATCATCCTGAACACGCACGGTGTGCCGCGACGGATGAACATCGGCCAGATCCTGGAAACCCACCTCGGGTGGGTGGCCAAGGCCGGCTGGAACATCGATGCTGCCGGAGGGTTGCCGCCCTGGGCGGCGAACCTGCCCGCGGATCTGCTCAGCTCCGAGCCGGACGCCATTGTGGCGACGCCCGTGTTCGACGGCGCCAAAGAGGATGAGCTGACGGGCCTGCTGTCCTCGACGCTGCCCAACCGCGACGGCGACGTGATGGTGAACGCGGACGGCAAGGCGAGGCCTGTTCGATGGCCGCAGCGGCGAGCCGTTCCCGTATCCGGTGACCGTTGGCTACATGTACATCATGAAGCTGCACCACTTGGTGGACGACAAGATCCACGCCCGGTCCACCGGCCCGTACTCGATGATCACCCAGCAGCCGTTGGGTGGTAAGGCGCAGTTCGGTGGCCAGCGGTTCGGTGAGATGGAGTGCTGGGCCATGCAGGCCTACGGTGCCGCGTACACGCTGCAGGAGCTGTTGACCATCAAGTCCGACGACACCGTCGGCCGGGTCAAGGTGTACGAGGCAATCGTCAAGGGCGAGAACATCCCCGAGCCGGGCATCCCCGAGTCGTTCAAGGTGCTTCTCAAGGAGCTGCAGTCGCTGTGCCTCAACGTCGAGGTGCTCTCCAGCGATGGCGCGGCCATCGAGATGCGCGACGGCGACGACGAGGACCTGGAGCGCGCTGCCGCGAACCTGGGAATCAACTTGTCTCGCAACGAATCTGCCTCGGTTGAGGATCTTGCCTGACGCGTGAATTGCGGCGTAATTTCGATTTCTAATCCCGCAAGGGGAAAGGGAGTTACGTGTTAGACGTCAACTTCTTCGATGAACTCCGTATTGGCCTGGCCACCGCGGAGGACATCCGCAACTGGTCCTTCGGTGAGGTCAAGAAGCCGGAGACGATCAACTACCGCACGTTGAAGCCGGAGAAGGACGGCCTGTTCTGCGAGAAGATCTTCGGACCGACTCGCGACTGGGAGTGCTACTGCGGCAAGTACAAGCGCGTCCGCTTCAAGGGCATCATCTGTGAGCGCTGTGGCGTCGAGGTGACTCGCGCCAAGGTGCGTCGTGAGCGGATGGGCCACATCGAGCTGGCCGCGCCGGTCACCCACATCTGGTACTTCAAGGGTGTGCCCTCGCGGTTGGGTTACCTGCTCGACCTGGCGCCGAAGGATCTCGAGAAGATCATCTACTTCGCCGCGTACGTGATCACCGCGGTCGACGACGAGATGCGGCACAACGAGCTGTCCACGCTCGAGGCCGAGATGGTTGTCGAGCACAAGGCGATCGAGGACCAGCGCGATGCCGACCTCGAGGCGCGTGCGCAGAAGCTGGAAGCCGACCTGGCCGAGTTGGAGGCCGAGGGCGCCAAAGCCGATGCGCGGCGCAAGGTTCGCGATGGCGGCGAGCGTGAGATGCGTCAGCTCCGTGACCGCACCCAGCGTGAGCTGGATCGGCTGGAGGAGATCTGGACCACCTTCACCAAGCTGGCTCCCAAGCAGCTGATCGTCGACGAGAACCTCTACCGCGAGCTGATCGACCGTTACGGCGAGTACTTCACCGGCGCCATGGGCGCGGAGTCGATCCAGAAGCTGATCGAGACCTTCGACATCGACGCCGAAGCCGAGATCCTGCGCGACGTCATCAAGAACGGCAAGGGGCAGAAGAAGCTTCGCGCCCTGAAGCGTCTGAAGGTCGTCGCGGCATTCGCGACGAACCGCAACTCGCCGATGGGCATGGTGCTCGACGCCGTTCCGGTGATCCCGCCGGAGCTGCGGCCGATGGTTCAGCTCGACGGTGGCCGTTTCGCGACCTCCGACCTGAACGACCTGTACCGCCGAGTCATCAACCGCAACAACCGACTCAAGAGGCTGATCGACCTCGGCGCGCCCGAGATCATCGTCAACAACGAGAAGCGGATGCTGCAGGAGTCGGTCGACGCGCTGTTCGACAACGGCCGTCGCGGCCGTCCGGTCACCGGACCGGGCAACCGTCCGCTGAAGTCGCTGAGCGACCTGCTCAAGGGTAAGCAGGGTCGGTTCCGCCAGAACCTGCTCGGTAAGCGTGTCGACTACTCGGGCCGTTCGGTCATCGTGGTCGGCCCGCAGCTCAAGCTGCACCAGTGTGGTCTGCCCAAGCTGATGGCTCTCGAGCTGTTCAAGCCGTTCGTGATGAAGCGACTGGTCGACCTCAACCACGCGCAGAACATCAAGAGCGCCAAGCGCATGGTGGAGCGTCAGCGTCCGCAGGTGTGGGATGTCCTCGAAGAGGTCATCGCCGAGCACCCGGTGCTGCTGAACCGCGCACCGACTCTGCACCGGTTGGGTATTCAGGCTTTCGAGCCACAGCTGGTGGAGGGCAAGGCTATTCAGCTGCACCCGTTGGTGTGTGAGGCGTTCAACGCCGACTTCGACGGTGACCAGATGGCCGTGCACTTGCCGCTGAGTGCCGAGGCGCAGGCCGAGGCCCGCATCCTGATGCTGTCGTCGAACAACATCCTGTCGCCGGCCTCGGGTCGCCCGCTGGCCATGCCGCGACTGGACATGGTGACCGGGTTGTACTTCCTGACCACCGAGATCGCCGGCGACACTGGTGAATACACGCCGCCCGCCAAGGATCGGCCGGAGTTCGGGGCGTACGCCTCGCCGGCCGAGGCCATCATGGCGTTGGACCGCGGCGCTCTGAGCGTGCGCGCCAAGATCAAGGTGCGGCTGACTCAGCTGCGTCCGCCGGCCGAGATCGAGGCCGAGCGTGTTCGGTCAAAACGGTTGGCAGCCAGGCGATCCCTGGATCGCCGAGACGACTCTGGGCCGGGTGCTGTTCAACGAGCTGCTGCCCGTCGGGTATCCGTTCGTGGACAAGCAGATGCACAAGAAGGTGCAGGCTGCGATCATCAACGATCTGGCCGAGCGCTACCCGATGATCGTGGTCGCGCAGACCGTCGACAAGCTCAAGGACGCCGGCTTCCACTGGGCCACCCGATCTGGTGTCACTGTCTCGATGGCCGACGTGCTGGTGCCGCCGAACAAGGCAGAGATCCTCGACGCCTACGAAAGCCGCGCCGACAAGGTCGAAAAGCAGTTCCAGCGTGGTGCTTTGAACAAGGACGAGCGCAACGAGGCCTTGGTGGAGATCTGGAAGGAAGCCACCGACGAGGTCGGTAACGCACTCGAGGCGCACTATCCCGAGCCGACAACCCGATCATCACGATCGTGAAGTCCGGTGCGACGGGTAACCTCACCCAGACGCGGACGCTGGCCGGCATGAAGGGCCTGGTGACCAACCCCAAGGGTGAGTTCATCCCGCGCCCGATCAAGTCGTCGTTCCGTGAAGGCCTGACGGTGTTGGAGTACTTCATCAACACCCACGGCGCGCGGAAGGGTCTGGCGGACACCGCATTGCGTACCGCCGACTCGGGCTACCTGACCCGGCGTCTGGTCGACGTGAGCCAGGACGTCATCGTTCGCGAGACCGATTGTGGTACCGAGCGCGGCATCCTCGTCGAGCTGGCCGAGCGTGGGGCCGATGGCACGCTGATCCGTGACCCGCACATCGAAACCTCGGCCTACGCGCGGACTTTGGGTACCGATGCGACTGACGAGGCGGGCAACGTTGTCGCGGCTCGTGGCGAGGACCTGGGTGACCCGCAGATCGAGGCGCTGCTGGCGGCCGGCATCACGCAGATGAAGGTCCGCTCCGTGCTGACCTGCACCACCGGTACCGGTGTGTGCGCGACCTGCTACGGCCGCTCGATGGCCACCGGCAAGCTGGTCGACATCGGCGAGGCCGTGGGTATCGTTGCGGCACAGTCGATTGGTGAGCCCGGCACGCAGCTGACGATGCGTACCTTCCACCAGGGTGGTGTCGGTGAGGACATCACCGGCGGTCTGCCCCGTGTGCAGGAGCTGTTCGAGGCCCGCGTGCCACGCGGTAAGGCGCCGATCGCCGACGTCACCGGACGGATGCGCCTCGAGGACGGCGAGCGCTTCTACAAGATCACCATCGTCCCCGACGACGGTGGCGAAGAAGTGGTCTACGACAAGCTGTCCAAGCGGCAACGCCTGCGCGTCTTCAAGCACGAGGACGGCTCCGAGCAGCTGCTCACCGACGGCGACCACGTCGTAGTGGGCCAGCAGCTGATGGAAGGCTCCGCCGACCCGCACGAAGTGCTGCGCGTCCAAGGCCCCCGCCAGGTGCAGATCCACCTCGTCCGGGAGACCCAGGAGGTCTACCGCGCGCAGGGTGTGTCGATCCACGACAAGCACATCGAGGTGATCGTCCGGCAGATGCTGCGCCGAGTCACCATCATCGACTCGGGCGCAACGGAGTTCCTGCCCGGCTCGCTGATCGACCGTGCCGAGTTCGAGGCGTCGAACCGCCGGGTGGTGGCCGAGGGCAGCGAGCCCGCGGCCGGCCGGCCGGTGCTGATGGGTATCACCAAGGCGTCGCTGGCCACCGACTCGTGGCTGTGGGCGGCGTCGTTCCAGGAGACCACGCGTGTGCTGACCGATGCGGCGATCAACTGCCGCAGCGACAAGCTGCAGGGTCTGAAGGAGAACGTGATCATCGGAAAGCTGATCCCGGCCGGTACCGGTATCAACCGGTACCGCAACATCCAGGTGCAGCCGACCGAGGAAGCCCGCGCTGCGGCGTACACGATCCCGTCCTACGAGGATCAGTACTACAGCCCGGACTTCGGTCAGGCCACCGGAGCCGCGGTTCCGCTGGACGACTACGGA
>CAVWUG010000006.1:0-5986 GCA_963758115.1 uncultured Actinomycetota bacterium | reverse complement strand
GACGACTTCAAGGATCTTTTCGTCTTGAAGGTAGCCAAAATGGCCTGACGGCCTGCCCGACCTCGTTGACAACTCGATCATCGGAGCCACATCAGCATGACTGCATATATCACGGCCACGGGCGCTTTTCTCCCTGGCTACCCGGTTCCCAACGACGAAATCGAGGACTACATCGGAAAGGCGGGTCGCGCGTCCTCCGATCTGAAAGACGTGGTTCTCACGAACTGCGGAATCAAGACGCGCCACTACGCCATCGATAAGAATCAGCAATCTGTCATCTCGAATGCGGCGATGGCGGCCAATGCGGTGCGCAACGCCGCCGAGCGCGCTGGACTCGGACCCAACGACGTCGAACTGCTGACCGCGGCGACGACGATACCGGACCTGGTCTGTCCCGGGCACGCCAGCATGGTGCATGGCGAGTTGGGCTATGGTCCGCTCGAGATCGCGACAGCACACGGCATCTGCAGTTCCGGGATGATGGCGCTGAAGAACGCGTACCTGCAGGTGGCGATCGGCGAGAAGCGCAACGCGATCTGCGTCGCCAGCGAGTTCGTATCACGCACGTTGAAGAGCACCCGCTACGACCAGATGGAGCCGACCTCGGAGGACGGGTCATTGCCGATGGAAACCGCGTTCCTGCGCTACATGCTCTCCGATGGCGCGGGCGCCGTGGTGATCGAGAACGCTCCCGCAGCATCGGGGATCAGCCTGCGCATCGACTGGATCTCCCTGACGTCGTACGCGAACACCGAAAAGGCGTGCATGTACTTCGGCAGCAACGACCACGCCTGCTCGAAGACCTGGGGTGACTACCCGACCCCCGCGGCAGCCGCGGCTGACGGTGCGCTCGCTTTACGGCAGGAGCTCTCTTTGTTGCCGCATCTGATAAGTGTCGGAATCGACGAGTACCAACGCCTGCGCGCCATGGGCAAATTCGACCCGAAGACGGTGACGTGGTTTCCCGCGCACTACTCGAGCGAACGCATGAAGTCCCTCATGTTTGGGGAGCTCTCCCGGCGCGACGTCGCGGTCGACCGTCCCGAAATGTGGTACAGCAACCTCACGAGAGTCGGAAACATCGGCAGCGCAGCCATCTTCGTCATCCTCGACGAGATGATGACGGACGGCCTGATCAGGGAGGGCGACACGCTGTTGTGCATGGTGCCGGAATCCGGCCGGTTCGTGATCTCGTTCATGCATCTCACTGCGGTGTCGGCGGCTTCGGTGTCGGAAACCCGGCCATGACCCAGGCGTCCGAGGTCCTCCCCGCCGATCAGCCTCCCCTTCGGGCAGTCGTGTACCTCTATTCGCAGACCGGACAGCTGCGCGAGGTCGCCGATGCGTTGACCGCTCCGCTGGTCGCCAGCGGGTGGGACGTCCGCTGGGTGAACGTCCAACCCCGCGTGGCGTTTCCGTTTCCGTGGCCGATTCGGCGATTCTTTGGGCTGTTCCCCGCTGCGGTTGATCCGGAGGCGCTTGTGGAGCTCGTCGATCCGGCGGGCGGCTTCGAAACGGAGCCGGAGGAACTGGCGATCCTGGCTTACCAGGTGTGGTACCTGGCGCCCTCAGTTCCTATCCGGTCGCTGCTGAAGGCCCATCCCGAGGCCTTCCAGAATCGCAGGGTCGTCTCGCTGATCGCGTGCCGCAACATGTGGTACTCGGCGGCGATCGAGGTGTGCGGGCTGCTGCGGGCCGCGGGTGCTCGGTCGGTCGAGGTGGTTGCCGCGACCGACACCCGGCCGCAGTGGGCAACGTTCGTGACGACCCTGCGCTGGCTGCTGACCGGTAGGCGCGAGTCCTTCCTGTGGTTCGAGCGGGCCGGGGTCGGCCCCGCGGAACTCGACCGCGTCGCCGGTGTGGGGCGACGCATCGCCGAGTCGGGACAGTGTTCGCACGAGGCGGCCCCCATCGTGCCAGCCCTGGCGGCGGCGGATCTCCTTGCCGGGAAGGTTTTTCGCCGGTGGGGCGCGACCGTCAGGTCGGCGCGGCGGTTCGGCGCGCTGGCGCAGGCCGCGACCTTGGCAACGTTCGTGCTCGGCTTGGGAACCGGCATCGTGGCCGGCCTGCCGCTGATCGCAGGTGCAGCACTCGCCGGCGGCGCGCGGTTCGACAGGGGCGTGCGTGCTTTCGTGCGCCGCCGGATCTCGTTCGGCGGAGCAGCGGTCGACGAGACGGCGATCGCGTGATGGCGCCACAGCAGGCCGATACGGGAAGACCGGCGGCCCCTTCGCGAGTCCCTGCTGTCATGACTGGCCATGGCAGCCGCTAGCCGGTTCCAGCAAGCCGGATGGAAGACCTCGATGACCACTGACGCTTCGGTGTATCAGGAACTTGCCGACTGGCTGACCATGAAGGTAGCCGGGTACCTCAACGTTCCATCGGACACGATCGACATCGACACCCCGTTGGCTGACTGTGGGATCGACTCCGTCTTAGCCATGAGGCTGTGCGTAGATCTGGAGTGCGAGAAGGGATTCGCCGTCGAAACCACCATGGTGTGGGACTACCCGACCATCGATGCCATCGCGGTCTATCTGACCGCCGAGCAAGCGGCGACGTGACGCCGATCGCCGTGGTCGGCATCGACTGCCGCTTCCCGGGAGCGCCCGACAAGGACGCGTTCTGGCGACTGCTGATGGATGGCGTCGTCACCGACACCGAAGTGCCGTTGCAGCGTTGGGACATCGACACCAACTACCACCCCGACGGTGTCGCCGGATCGATGAACACCCGACGCGCCCATTTCATCGACGACGTCGACGCATTCGACTATGACTTTTTCGGCATCGCGCCGATCGAGGCGGCGGCGCTCGACCCGCAGCAGCGACTGCTGTTGCAGGCGTCGTGGCGCGCTCTGGAAGACGGCGGAATCGATCCCCGATCGCTGGCCGGCACGCCAACCGGGGTCTTCGTCGGAATGATGTCCAGCGAGTGGAGCAGCCTGCAGATGTTCGACTTCCCTGCGGTCACCGCATTTCGTGGTGCAGGCAGCGGCTACTTCATGACGGCCAACCGCATCTCATACCACCTGAACCTCACCGGACCGAGCATGGCCATCGATTCCGCCTGCTCGTCATCGTTGATGGCCGTCCACCAAGGCTGTGCCGCGCTGCGTTCCGGGGACACCGACACTGTCATCGCCGCCGGTGCGAATCTGGTGCTTACACCTGCGCTTTCGATTTTTTACACTCAAGCTGGGCTCTCTGCGCCCGATGGTCGGTGCAAACCGTTCGGGCAGCGCGCCGACGGCATCGGCCGGGGTGAGGGGGTGGCCGCGGTGGTGCTGCGCCGACTGGACGACGCCATTGCCGACGGCCAGCCAATTTACGCGGTGGTGAAAAGTTCGGTTGCCAACCACGATGGCCGCAGCAACGGGATCACCGCCCCAAGCCGCCGGTCGCAGGTCGAGCTGATGCGCCGCGCGCTCAGTCTCGCAGAGGTCGAGGCCGGACAAATCGACTTCGTCGAAGCCCACGGCACCGGCACTTTTCTCGGCGACATGATCGAGGCCAACGCTCTGGGCGACATTCACAAAACGCGCAGCGAGCCATGTCTGCTGGGTTCGGTCAAGGGAAACATCGGACACACCGAGGGCAGCGCGGGGATTGCGGCGTTCATCAAGGCCTGCCTGGCGCTGCACCATCGCGTGCTGCCGCCGACGGTGTTCGGCGACAGCGCCAATCCGGGATTGCGGCTGGACGCGCAGGGGCTGCGCCTGGTGGAGAGCCCAGAGCCGTTGCCGGCCAATGCGCTTTGCGGGGTGAGCTCATTCGGGCTGGGCGGCAGCAATGCGCACGCGGTGTTGGAGTCGGCACCGGCCCGGGCGGTACCCGAGCCGGGCGCGATCGGTGTGCTCACGGTATCGGCGCCATCCGAGCAGGCGCTGCGCCGCAACGCCGATTCGATCGCCACCGCGCTGCACAACCTCGACGATCAATCGGTAGCCTCCTGGTGCCGCGCCACCAACGTGATAAAGCGATCACATCGGCATCGCCTGGTAGTGGACGGCGACCGCGGCACGCTGACCTCTGGGCTGAGAGATTTTCTCGCCGGTACCCGCGCCGAACTGGCGTCGTCCGTCCCGCCGCGCAAGGCCGCCGCGGGGGTGGGGCTCTTCTGCTCAGCGCAGGGAACTCAGTACCCGGGCATGACGCGGCCGCTCTACGACGCCAATCCCGTGTACCGGGAACATCTGGATGCCGCGGCGGCCGCCCTCGACCCGCACCTGTCTTTGGGCCTGCTCGTGGCGATCCTCGGCGACGATCCCGGACTCCATCACACCAGCCTCGCGCAGCCGGCGTTGTTCGCGGTTTCCTACGCGCTGGGAAAGGCATTGCTGCAGAGCGGGGTTCGTCCCTTATTCGGCATAGGCCACAGTGTCGGCGAGGTCGCCGTCGCCTGCCTGGCGGGCGCGCTGTCGGTCGATGATGCGGCCAAGCTCATCGCGGTCAGGGGACGGCTGATGGGCGCATTACCCCCCGGTGGGGCGATGACCGCGATCGATTTCGGCGTCGAGGAGGCCGAGGCATTGGTCGCCGATGAGCCCGGGTGCGCTATCGCGGCCGTCAACGGGCCACGCTCAGTGACCATCTCCGGTGCCGCCGACGCGGTGGCACGGGCCCATGCCGCGGTTCGCGCGCAGGGCGGCCGAGCGGTGAACCTGACGGTGTCCCATGCCTTTCACTCACCGCTGATGGAGCCCATGGTGGCGGAGTTCAGGCGCGAGCTGTCGGGGCTGACGCCGGGTCCAGCGGAGTTCCGGCTCTTCTCTACGGTGCTCGGCAGGGAAGTCGAGGGTCACGAAATGGACACCGACTACTGGGCCAACCAGATCTGTTCGCCGGTGCGGTTTTTCGACGCCGTCCGGGCCGCCATGAGTGCGGCAAGTGCCGACTATGTCGCCGAGGCCGGTCCGCGATCCACGCTGCTCGGGCTGGCCCGGCAGTGCAGATTGCCGCCGCAGACCCGGTCGCTGGCATTGTGCGTCGGACCGGATTCCGATGGGACGGAGCTGCTAGGCGTAGCTGCAACGCTGCTGCGCGACGGGTACTCGCCTGACCTGTCGCCGTTGTACGGCCGGCCGGCCGGTCCGCTGCAACGGATTCCGCCTTACGTCTTCGACACCTCGAGTCGGTTCTGGTTCGACGGCGAGGTCACCGTCGTGTCGCCGACGGCCAAGCCCGCGGCGGTCACCACTGTTGCCGAGCGGCAGCAGCCTGCACAGGTGCTGACCGCATCAGAGGGTGCGATCCTGGCGGTGATCGCCGATGCCGGCGGCTATTCGGTCGGCGAGCTTGCCCGATCCAGCCGGCTCAGTGACGATCTGGGCTACGACTCGCTGCTGCAAGTCCGCCTTTTCGAACGGCTGCGGGCGGACTATCCAGAGCTGGGGCATATCGCCATCGCCGAGGTGCTGCCGAACATTCACAGTGTTGGCGATCTCGTGGACTTTGTCATGCATCGGCTCGATCCGGCAGGCCTGACCCGATGACATCCGTCGAATTGATGTGCTTCCACGACCACTTTCTTTTTCGTGAGCCGGACCCAGACGCGACACTGGAAAGGATCTGATCGGATGAGCATCTTCACCCGCGAAGTCTTCGCCTCGGCGGCATCGTCACCGCGCGGCTTGACCTTTGGCACGCTCGCCGATCCCATACGGTTGAGTTGGCGCGAAGTCCACGACCAGGCGAAGGGGATGGCCGGCAGCCTGGCCGTCCAGGGAATTGGCCCGCACGCCTCAGTCGCGGTGCTGGCCGCTGACGCGGCGGATGTCGCACCGCTAGCGCAGGCGATCTGGATGCGCCGCGCCGTGCTGACGATGCTGCAGCAACCGACACCACGTGCCGACCTGGCGGTCTGGCTCGCCGACACCATACGGGCAATCCGGATGATTCGTGCCGACGTGGTTGTCGTAGGCGAGCCCTTCCTGATGGCGCTAGATCAACTGGCTGACCAGGATTTGGCCGTCTGCACGATGGCG
>CAVWUG010000005.1:0-758353 GCA_963758115.1 uncultured Actinomycetota bacterium | reverse complement strand
TGAGCATTTCACCGACTCCGACGCACTGCTTGAAGCGATCGTGCGTGACCTTACCGCGGGTGGCCTGGAGGCGGTGGGTGCGGCGGCCCAAAGCGTCGGGCCTGACCTACGCGCCCGGGTGCACGCCACCGCCGACGCCGCCCTCGAGTACCTCGTCGCTGACCCGCGCCGAGGTCAATTGCTACTTTCTACCCACACCTCAGGCGTTCTGCAGCGTGCGCGCGTGGAAAGTGCCCGCGTGATCGCGGATGCCATGTCCGCGATGATCCGCGACCTGCTGGGCTCGGCCGCGGCCAGCAAGCTCGACACCGACATGGCTGCGTTCGCGCTCGTGAGCGGGGCGATGGAAATCGTGGCCGGCTGGCTTCGAGGCGAATTCGACACTAGCCGCGAGCACGTCGCAGATTTGATCGCGGGACTGCTGCTTGCCACGGCCGACGTGTCAACCGGGCGGCACACCCCCGCCGATTCCTGACGCGGACGTTCTTACTGCACTTGATCCGGTGGGCACGAACTAGCCGGAGCCTCGGTGTCGAGGTCGCCAGGCAGCACGGACCTACGCGGTCACTCGATCTTCCTTCTCCGCGTCCTTGACCGATCGGCCGTTTTGGTGCACCCTGACTCCAGAATTATTTCTGGTGCCGACCGGCGCCAGAAAAGGCGGGGAAAGATTTTATCGGCCGCTGCGCAACTGGGCAGATCGGCTGTGTATATCGGGTAGGAGAGTCAATGACCGCACAGCCCAGCGCCAAGCCGGCCAACTCAGCGCACGCCGCACCGCCTAACCCGTCGGCCGGCAGCAGTATCTGGAAGTGGGTCTGGACCGCGCTGGGCGTCCTCGCGGTCGTGGCTGTCTGGTGGAACGTCCGGGACTTCCCCGACGCGCGAATCGGCAACCCGGCGGTAGCAGGCACACCGCGGCCCTACAGGCCGCTGCTGGGCTACCAGCACTGGATCCCCCTCCTACAAATCTTCACCCTCATCGCGATCATCGGGCTCATCGCGGCGGCCGTCTGGGGATGGCGTCGCTTCGGGCCGCACCCCTACATCCTGATGGGCCTCGTCACCACGATCATCGTCTGGCAGGACCCGATCATGAACTGGGCGCCCTACGCGGTCTACGACCCGCGGCTATGGCATTGGCCCGAGTCCTGGCCCTTGGTCTCGCTCGCACCCACCGTCGAACCATTCGTCGTCTTCGGTTACGTGATGTTCCAGTTCGGCCCGTACTTCCCGGCGGCCTGGGCGCTACGCAAGATTCAAGCCCGCCAGCCGCACGACTCATTCGTGTGGCGCCACCCGTTGATCAGCCTCGGTGTTCTGATCTTCCTCATCGGCTTTATCATCGACATGATCCTCGAGGTCTCGATGATCCACACCGGGCTGTACATGTACTCCCAGGTGATCCCCTTCGGATCGATCTTTGTGGGCACGCCACATCAATTTCCGCTGCTCTGGGAATCCTCGCTGGTCACCCTCGTCATGATTCCCGCGGGAGTGCTCGTCTACCGGGACGACACCGGTCGCACGGTGTCCGAGAAACTGTCCCAGCGGGCCCGCATATTCACAGGCCGACCCGCGCTCGGGTCGTTCATCGTCATGCTCATCATCGTCAATGTCTTCTACCTGTTTTACGGGCTCGCTTTTGCCTCATTCAAGTGGACCAGGATCTCGACCTCCGTGGCATGCCCGTGGCCCTACCCCGAAGCGAAAGTCTATGACCCGCAGGGATTTTACGAACAAAACGGTGCGCAAGGCCCCTATTCGGTAGGCATTTGGTCGAATTGGGAAATGGCCCAACCGCACGGGCGTCCCACCGTGACACTCGGCTCCGTCAGTGATCGCTGCGCACCGGCCAAACAATAACCGTGATCGGCCAGGCAGCATCGCGGTACGGGCAACCGCCGCCTAGGCGACTGCGCCTACGTACCGGCGATCAGCGGGTTCGAAGCCGCCTTCGAAAGGGGCGTGACATGCCAGCACTTGTCATAATCGACGCCCTCTTGAGGATGATTCCGTGCGTGGGCCCGAAAACGCATCGAGGCTCGGCCGAGCATTGACGACCGGGCTGCCGCCACTGACGCTGATTCTCGATATGTGGTCGTCCTGGCGAGGGAATGGATGGGGCTCGAAACGGTATCCCATGTTGGTCGCGTACTGCGCCAAGGTGGTGTGTGCCTACCTCGTTGCCGTCGCCGAAGTTCTGCTCATAGCCCTCGCAGTGCGCGGGCAGGTCAGCTCTCTCAGCCGCACACCTTTCACCGAATCCAACACAGTATTAGCGACTGGCTTGCTCGCCGGTGGCGGATTCGCAGTCGCAGTTGCTGCGGTCATGAACCTTGCGCCCACCCTGCGATGGTTTCGTCAGGGACGGCGACCCAACAGCCACCAGCGCAAAGCCGCCACGAGAATACTCAACCGTCAATCGGGCATCCTGGCCGCCGCCTGGGTCGCTGTCGGTGCGGCGTTCATGTGCCTGAATCTCGGGGCCGGTCTTGGGCTCGCCATTCCGGTCGGCTTAGGTGTTGTGTTTGCCGCCACCGCATCAGTGGGCACCGGCGTAGCGCTCACCCAACGGGCATACCGTCCTATCCTGACCGCCGCCCTCGGGCAGAGTCACGACCAGTTCACCACGCCCAGCGTGCTAACGCGGTTGGTCGCGATGTGGGCGGTCTGCAGCGCCATTCCTAACACTGCGATCGCCGTGCTGGTCTTAATCGAGCCAAAGCTGAACGGCACCCGAACCGAGACCGTGGTGGACGTCCCAGTCCTGCTCCTATCGACCGGCACGCTGCTTCTCGGCGTGCTGGCGATGATCCTTGTCGCTCGATCGATCTCGGACCCGATGCGTGAAGTCGCCGCAGCGATGGCTGACGTCAAAGACGGCAACATGAACACCAGAGTCGACGTCTATGAGCGATCCGAAATCGGTGCTCTCCAAGAAGGCTTTAACGCGATGGTGGAGGGCCTCCTTGAGCGTGACCGCGTACGTGAACTGTTCGGACGCCACGTCGGAGTCGATGTTGCCCGCCAGGCTCTTGATGGCGGCGCGGAGTTGCCTGGCGAGGTTCGTCACGCTGCTGTGCTCTTCATCGACCTCGTCGGCTCAACGCAGCTGGCGGCCACCCGACCCCCACAGCACGTCGCAGAACTGCTCAACTCGTTTTTCCGCATCGTCGTCGATGTCGTCGATCAATCCGGCGGCCAGGTCAACAAATTCCAGGGAGACGCCGCGTTGGCAGTGTTCGGCGCCCCACTGGATTTGGGCGCCGCTGCGTCTGCGGCTTTAAGCGCGGCGCGTGAGCTGGGTACACGGTTGCACAATCTGTCGTCGGTGGATTTCGGTGTGGGCGTTTCAGCCGGAGACGTATTCGGCGGCAACATCGGAGCAGAAAGCCGTTACGAGTACACGGTGATCGGAGATGCCGTTAACCAGGCCGCTCGAATCGCCGACCTCGCCAAAGCCACTGATGCCCGCATCCTGTGTTCAAGCTCAGCAATCGATAACGCGGACCCCGTCGAGAGAAAACGATGGACAATCCACCAAACAGCAATTCTGCGTGGCCGCAACGAACCTACACAACTTATGATCCCACTACGACGCTGATCAGCACACCATGCCCGCTCCGACACCCGCCGACCGGACCCGGATGTTCGACGAACAAGCTGCGGCCGTTCAAACCTACGCAGTGATCACGCTGCAGATTCGATCGTTTGTGCCCATGCCGGCGTGAGCCACGAACTGCCCGCACCACTTTGCAAACCACGAATTCTGCTACTCCACACTGGTTTCCCCGCACCGCGAATGTCCCACCGCGTCGGCTCAACGATTAGCTGGGTCGGCGAGGACGGATGACACGGCTGGCGGACTGTCGAATCATTCGCGGATGTCATCGGCAACTTGGCTCGCCAATCGACAAAGTCGATGCGCGCCACGACCTCTGACCACAGGTCGCAACGCTGATGCCCCGATCCAACAAAATATTTGCTCTCAATGACCAGTCTGATGGTATTGCGAATTTGGCGCGTTGAGCAGGTTGCGTGATCAATTGTCGCGCCATCGTCGAAACCCAGCGGGTGCAGATACAGATTCTCGGCGGCCTGGGCGAAAGCCGTGTCCGGTGTCGGCTCGGTGGTTCCGCCGAGAATGATCCCGTATCGCTGCCAGATAGCGGGTCGTCCGCGTCGCCGAACGCGAACGCCGCCGTCAGCACCATCACCGCGCCGGTGCCCGCCAGCAACCCGAACCGCCGCCAACCAAACGCGTGAACACGCATTGCGACCCCTTCATTGCCATGCTGCCCAGTTTCTCATTGCAACTGCCCTGAGTCTTGCTACCCGGCATCATTCCCGATAGCGAAAACGCCGACGTCGCATGACATTACATTGAGGTCTTCATCCTTCCCGCCGTCATCAGAGACCCACCCCAACCGCGTGCGGTGTTCCCCCGGGGCTTCCTACCGATCTGTGTAGGCGCGGCAAGCATGCGGCCCCTTGCCGCAGAAGCAGTTTCGATAACCGGTGGCGCACCCGCATCAGATCGGCTCGCGCATCTTCACGGGCCCGCACCAGATCACGGACCGCCTCGATGTCGCGCTCGGGCACCCGCACCGCAGTGATTTCACCCAACCGCAGCAGCCGGGCTAGATGCGCGGCGTCGCGGGCGTCGGTCTTGACCCGGTCCCCGGCCGGGCGCTGCAGCTTCGACGGCGCGGCAACCACGCATTCCATCCCGGCGTCGTTGATCGCCCTGGCCAACCCGAAGCCGGTCGGACCCGCCTCGTAGGCAACCCGCACAGGGGCTCGCAGCTCACGCAACCAGCCCAGCACCTCGTCATGAGCCGGACACAGCCGCGCCCGCGCGATCTTGCCGGTTTCCTCGTCGACGGCATGCGCCACGACCGAAAGCGCATGCACGTCCAACCCAACACTCGTACCCTGAACAATCACCGGAGGCCTCCTGATCTGCAAATGTGGCTCTGCCAGCGTGAGTGTTCACCCACACCGGTAACCCACGAATCGTTTTGCAGCGCGAGGCCTTCGGCCTCAGCTAGCCCCCATACCGTCTACAACTAACGCGCCATGTTGGCGAACCGCGACAGGTGCAGCTGGTGAGCGACGGTGACCGTCTTGGTCGGACCGTTACGGTGCTTGGCCACAATCAAATCCGCTTCGCCGCCGCGAGGGTCGTCGCGGTCAAAGGCGTCGGGCCGGTTGAGCAGGATCACCATGTCGGCGTCCTGCTCCAGCGACCCGGACTCACGAAGGTCGGACAGCATCGGCTTCTTGTCGGTGCGCTGCTCAGGCCCACGGTTCAGCTGGCTGATCGCAATGACTGGAACCTGCAGCTCCTTGGCCAAAAGCTTGAGATGCCTGGAGAATTCAGACACTTCGAGCTGACGTGACTCGACCTTCTTGCCCGACGACATCAGCTGCAAATAGTCGACAACCACCAGGCGCAGATCAGCCTTCTGCTTCAGCCGGCGCGCCTTGGCCCGGATCTCCATCATCGTCAGATTCGGCGAATCGTCGATATACAGTGGCGCCTCGCTGATTTCGCTCATCCGCCGCGCCAGCCGCGTCCAGTCGTCGTCGCTCATCCGGCCCGAGCGCATATCGCCGAGCTTGATCTTGGCCTCGGCAGACAGCAGTCGCATGACGATCTCGGACTTGCTCATTTCCAGCGAGAAGATGACACTGGCCATCCGGTGCTTGATCGAGCACGACCGCATAAAATCCAGTCCCAGCGTCGATTTTCCAACACCAGGCCTGGCCGCGACGATGATCATCTGACCCGCGTGCAGGCCGTTGGTCACCTCGTCGAGTTCGGTGAACCCCGTCGGCACACCGCGGGCGATGCCGCCGTTGGAGGCGATCGCGTCGATCTCATCCATCGTCGGCTGCAGCAAATCTTCCAGCGGGACGAAGTCCTCCGACATCCGCCGCTCGGTGACCTCATACATCTCGGCTTGCGCGCGGTCGACCACCTCGGCGACGTCAGCGCCGTCAGCACCGGCGTAGCCGTACTGCACCACCCGGGTACCGGCCTCGACCAGTCGGCGCAGCAGCGCCTTCTCCGCGACGATCCCGGCGTAGTAGCCGGCGTTGGCCGCAGTCGGCACCGTCGAGATCAGGGTGTGCAGGTACGGTGCCCCACCGATCCGGCGCAGCAGCCCGCGGCGGTCCAACTCGGCGGCCACCGTCACCGCGTCGGCCGGCTCGCCCCGGCCGTAGAGATCCAAGATGGCGTCGTAAACGTTCTGGTGAGCCGGACGGTAGAAGTCGCCGGGGCGCACCCGCTCCAGGACGTCGGCGATCGCATCCTTGCTCAGCAGCATCCCGCCCAGCACCGACTGCTCGGCCACCAGATCCTGCGGCGGTTGGCGCCCGTAGTCCTCGCTGGGCGCCTCTGCGCCGGGACGTCCTAAATCATCAACAACGGCCACTAAATCTCCCGCCTCCTCCGGCTCGATGCTCGAACGCGCATTCGAAGCCGGCGACCTGACGTTAAGTCATGCCACCGACACCGCTCGACTCAGCCCGACAGCCCGAGTGGCCCCCGTCGAAACGGGGGGACCCCCCACCCCGGGCGCATCGTCGGCCTTCGCCCTCGTGACCAACGCGCTCCCACAGTCGGCGGGACTCCCACCGCGGGCCGCGCTGTCGGTCGTCGAACGCCGGCATCACCTCACGTCGGGATGACGTTAAAGGTTGCTGGCGAGGACAACAAACGGTCTTGTTCATAGACCTGTGGATCGTGTGTGCATATCCGTCTACGCCCGTGTTGAGGGGTTGTGGAGAACTTGTGGAGCAATATGCGACTTTGCAACATCACTGCAGATAAGCGCACCACACAGCTACGGATTTTGTGTGGATGAGAATCCATACGGCGTGTCGGGCCCGGTTGCCACTTCGGGCGTGTTGCGTTTCAGCCGATGGTTTCCGACGTTAACGGACGGTAACGTTCGCTAAATCAGGCCTTTGCGCGGGAGTTCGCCAGGGGATCCGCACAAAGTTCTACCCCGGTCCGAGCCGCTGACGGCCGAACCGGGGTAGTGTGTCGGACCTTTAGCCTTCGGCGACGACGTCGAGCGCGACCTGCACGTCGACCTCGGGGTGCACGTGCAGCGTGATCGGGTGGCTACCGACCGCTTTGATGTGTCCCTTGGGCAAGCGGACAACCCGCTTGTCGAGGTTGGGGCCACCGGCTTTCCGGATCGCCGTGACGACGGCAGTGGGAGTCACCGAGCCGAACAACTTGCCCGAGTCGCCTGCCGTCTTCACCGGCAGCGCAACCGAGCCCAGTCCCTCGATGGCGGTCTTGATCTCGTTGGCGTGGGAGAGGTCGCGCACCTGCTTGGAGTCGCGGGCACGACGGATGTCGGCAACCTGCTTCTCGGCGCCACGCGATGCGACGATCGCCAGGCCACGCGGGAGCAGGAAGTTGCGGCCGTAGCCGTCCTTAACCTCGACGCTGTCGCCGACGGAACCGAGGTGGTCAACGTCGGCGGTCAAAATGAGCTTCATTGTTTCACTATTCCGTTCTGCGCTTCGCGGTTACCGCGTCGAAGAGGTGAAGGGCAGCAACGCCACCTCGCGGGCGTTCTTCACTGCGATCGCGACGTCGCGCTGGTGCTGGACACAGTTGCCGGTCACGCGACGGGCACGGATTTTGCCGCGCTCGCTGATGTAGGTGCGCAGCAGCTGGGTGTCCTTGTAGTCGATGTCCTGGCCCTTTTTGGAGCAGAACACGCACTTACGTGTCTTGATCGGCTTTTCCGGAGCCGGCCGCCGCTTGGTGGAGGACTTAGCCATGTTCGTCTCTTTCGTTCTGTCGTTGAAAAGTCTTTAAAAGGGTGGCTCGTCGTCGCCGCCGCCGAACGAACCCGATGCTGGGGCGCTGCCCCACGGGTCGTCGCCGCCGGCCGAACCGCCGCCACTCTGAGCGGCGGGCTGACGGGAACCGCCGCCGCCACCGCCGAATCCGCCGCCACCGCCACCGCTGCGACTGGCCTTGTTGACCTTCGCGGTGGCGTACTTCAGGCTCGGGCCGATCTCGTCGACCTCGAGCTCGACCACGGTGCGCTTCTCGCCCTCACGGGTCTCGAACGAACGCTGCTTGAGCCGTCCGCTCACGATCACCCGCGAGCCACGGGTCAGGCTCTCGGCCACGTTCTCGGCGGCCTCCCGCCAGATGTTGCAGCGGAGGAACAGCGCTTCGCCGTCCTTCCACTCGTTGGTCTGACGGTCGAACTGGCGCGGGGTCGACGCGACGGTGAAGTTCGCGACGGCCGCGCCCGACGGCGTGAAACGCAGTTCGGGGTCGGCGGTCAGGTTTCCGATGACCGTGATGACGGTGTCACCAGCCACTGTGAACTCCTAAGTTCTGATGGGTCAGCCTGGAATCGGCGAGCGGTTTCTCGGTGAGCCTACGCAACGGCTCTGACGCGAGGTGGTCGTTCGCCAACAGGTATCAGTGCTTGTCGGTGCGCATCACCTTGGTGCGCAGCACCGACTCGTTCAGGCTGAGCTGACGGTCGAGTTCGGACACCGTCGCGGGCTCGGCCTTCAGGTCGATCACCGCGTAGATGCCTTCGGCATGCTTGGCGATCTCGTAGGCCAGCCGGCGCTTGCCCCAGATGTCGACCTTGTCCACCGAGCCGCCGTCCTTACGGACAACGTTGAGGAAGGTCTCCAGGGACGGGGCCACGGTGCGCTCGTCGAGAGTGGGGTCGAGGATGACCATTAATTCGTATGGACGCATGGGAACCTCATCACCTCCTATGGTCGTGTTCGGCCACGGTCTCCCCGTGGCAGGAGGGTCGCCTGCGTCGGCAACCGTCACAGGCTACCGGACGGGTACGGAGCTCACGAAATCCGCTTGAGCCGCGACGCCGACCGGTCGCCGCGCAGGCGCGGGCCGCAGCAGCGCCGGAAGCCAGCTCGGCGGCGCATCGGGCGCACGGTCGAACACCCCGCCCGCCGGGTCGTCCACCCGGCCGCCCCAGCGGACCAGGTCGTACTCCGGCCGATAGATCTGCCGGACCACCAGCGCACACAAACCGATCACCGCGAGGTCGCGCAGCAGCACGGTCGCGGTGAACCACTGCTCGGGCAGCCCGCGATCGGGCACGCTGTAGAGGTAGTACATCCGCGGCACCCAGACCAGGGCGTCGATCGTCATCCAGACCAGCAGGATCCGGCGGTGCGGTAACGCCAGCACCGCCAACGGCACCAGCCACAGCGAGAACTGCGGGCTCCACACCTTGTTGGTCAACAAGAACGCCGCGACCACCAGGAACGCCAGCTGCGTCACCCGTGGCCGTCGCGCGGCGGTCAGCGCGATGTAACCAATTGCCGCACAACACAACGCGAACAGCGCCAGCACGACGTCGTTCAAATGCGTCGGTGGCTGCCAGAAACCGAGGCCCGAGTCGAAACCCGGCCAGCCGGTGAACGACTTGGCGACGTTGTACAGCGAATCCATGTCTTCGCCGCGACGGGCGTTGAGCCGGAAGAACTCTGACCAGCCGCGCGGAAACAGCACAAGCACAGGCAGATTGACCAGCAGCCAGGTGACCGCCGCGACGGCCGCCGTGCGCGCCACCCCGCGAAGTCGCCCGGTCCGGATGCCCAGCACCAATAGTGGACCCAGCAGCAGCAACGGGTACAGCTTCGCCGCCGTGCCCAGGCCGATCAGCAGCCCGGCAAGCACCGGTCGCCGGCGCGCCCATGCCAGCAAGCCACCGACGGCCAAAGCCGTTGCCAGCGCATCGAAATTGGTGAAGATCTGAAAGATCACCAACGGGCACGCGGCCACTAGCGCGGCGTCCCAGACCCGCCGACCGGCCAAGCTGGCGGTGGCCCAAACCGTCGCCAACCACGCGAGCGCGAGCCCCAGTGCGGCGATGTCGAAGAACACCACCACCTCGGCCACGACCGGCAATCGGATCAGCTTGCTGAACGTGGTGTAGGTCTTGGCCAGCGACATCGCGACGTACTGGTAGGTGCCGGTGAGGACGGGATATTCCATGTAGCGCACCGCGGGTTGGCCGTCGTAACGGGGTTGCGGCTTGCCGCTGCCGTCCTTCTCGATCCAACTCGACTTGTACGGAAACCTGCCCTGGCTCAACAACTCTGCGCCGTACAGCGGCACGGTGTCGGAGTAGCACAGCTCGTAATAGGCCCGCTGGTTCTGCCAGTTGGCGACCCGCTGGTCGCCCGGTCCCGTTCCGATGGTCTGCAGGCACGGCGCTTTGGTCGACCAGCCCAGAGCCATGAACACCAGCGCGATGATGAACATCACCCGCACCGGCGTCAGGACGGCCGTTCGGCCGATGATCGCGTGCCGGCCCACCGGACCGCCCACGACGTTGGACAGCGCCGAGCCGAGAAAGTCGGTGCGGCTGGGGCAATCCCGGTCATCGGCCGAGCGCAGGTCGGTGGCCAGCCGTCGCGGCGAAATCGCGGCGCGCTCCGTCACGGCGGCGGTGCTGGCGCCGCTGGTGCTGGTGCTGGCTCGGGCACCCCCGGAGCCGGAGCGGGCGGTGCAACGGGCACCGTGGTCGGCGGCCCGATCGGAATGGTGATGCCCGGCGCGATCTCCATCGTGGGCTGGATGACGGTCATCTGCGGCGCTTGTGGTGGCGGTGGTGGAGCGGCGGGCACACCGGCGGAGCCGCCGATCTCGGTCGGCTTGGGGAACTGCTCGATCGTGGAGCCCTTCAGGGCGCCGTCCATGGTCGCCTTCCAGATGTCGGACGGCAAACCGGACCCGTAAATCGCTGAGCCCCCTTTGGTCACCAGCGGGATGTCGCCGCGGACGGTGCCGATCCATACCGCCGTCGACAGTGACGGCGTATAGCCGACCATCCAGGCGTCCTTGTCGGCGTCGGTGTCACCGAACTGGGTGGTTCCCGTCTTGGACGCCGACGGCCTGCCGCCGCTCAGCGCGTGGCCCCGCGAGTACGACGCGATCGGCTGCATCGCCGACGTGACGTTGTCGGCGACGTCCTTGGGGATCCTCTGCTCACCGTTGTTCTCCGAACCGGTCGCATCGAAGAGCACTTTGCCGTCGGCGTTGACCACCTTCTGCACGAAGTGCGGGCGGTGGTAGATCCCGGAGTCGGCCAGCGTCGCGTACGCCGAGGCCATGTCGAACGGTCGAGTCTGGTACTGGCCCAACACGATTCCGTTGTTGGGTGGGCCGCCCTTGCCGTCCTCGGACAAGGTGTGCGCCACCCCCGGGAAGCTGGTCGCGATGCCGGCCTGATGGGCGGCCTCCGCGACGTCCTCCGGACCGTTCTTCAGCTTGAGCATCAGCCGGTAGTAGGAGGTGTTCAGCGACCGCTTGAGCGCCTCGGCGATGTTGCAGACCCCGCAGCCCTCGCCCTCCACGTTGGTGATCTTGATGCCGTTGACTGTCAGCGGCGAGCTGTCCACCTGGTATCCCAGGCCGATGCCCTGCTCGAGCGCGGCGATCAGCGCGAACACCTTGAACGACGACCCGGTCTGCAACCCGGCCTGGGCGAAGTCGAACCCGTTGGCATCCGCGCCGCCGTAGTAGGCCTTCACCGCGCCGTCGTGCGGGTCGATCGAGACGACCGCTGTCCGCATCTCGGGGCTCTGGCTTTCGAGGTACTTCGACACCGCGGTCTCCGCGGCCTTCTGCGCCGACGTGTCGATCGTGGTGGTGATCTGCAGTCCCTGCGTGTTCAGCGTTTGCTCGTCGATGTTGAACAGGTCCATCAATTCGCGGGTCACCTGGCGCTGGATCAGCCCGTTGGGTCCGGTGGTCTGGTTCCGTGCGCGAGCCTGCTCCGGCGGCACCGTCGGCGGGAACTGCTGTGCTGCGCGGTCTGTCGGTGCCAGTGCGTGATCGTTGACCATGCCGTCGAGCACCCAGTTCCACCGCTCGGTGGCGCCTTCGAGGTCCACGGAAGGATCGAGCGTCGACGGCCGCTGGATCAACGCGGCCAGCAGGGCGCCGTCAGCGATGGTGAGCTGTTCGACCGGCTTGCCGAAGTAGGCCTGCGACGCCGCCGAGATGCCGTAGGCGCCGCGGCCGAAGTAGATGATGTTGAGATAGGCCTGCAGCACATCGTCTTTGGACCACTCCCCCGACATCTTGGTCGCGATGACGAGTTCCTTGGCCTTGCGGATGAGCCCGCCGACGCCGGCGCGCTGCGCTCCCACCAACGCGTTCTTGACGTACTGCTGGGTGATCGTCGACCCACCCTGGGTGTCGCCGCCGAAGATGTTGTTCTTGAACGCACGCGCGAACCCGGTGAAGGAGAAGCCCGGGTTGGAGTAGAAGTTGCGGTCCTCGGCGGCGATCACCGCCTGGCGCACATGCACCGGCACTTGGTCGATGTTGACGTCCACCCGGTTACCTTCGGGCGGAACGATTTTCGCCAGCTCGGAGCCGTCGCTGGCCAGAATCGTCGAGACCTGGTTGGTGCGGATGTCGCCGGGCTTGGGGATGTCGACGATGGTGTAGGCCATCGCGAACGTGACGATCGGCAACAGCAGCAGCACCACGGCGCTGACGTAGAGCCCGCGACGGACCCACTTCCAGTTGACGTGCTCCAGCCGACTCCAGTCGATCCGCTGCACCCAGCCCCAGTCCGGCAGCGGGAGCTTGCCCCGCGGCGGCCCCGGTGGACGCCCGCCCGGTGGACCGCCCGCCGATTGGGGGCGACGCGGCGGTGGGCCTTGCGGTGCAGACGGCGGCGCGTGACGCGGCGTGGGTTCCCGGCGCTCGGAATCGCGAGACGTCGGCCGGCCGTCGAGGGCGGCCTTGACCGCTTCGATCGGATCCCGCAGATGGTGCGGCACGTCATCGCGATCGCGCACCGGGGGCAGGATCGTGGTCATCCGGTCATCGGGCGGAACCGGCTTCGACGAACCCCGGCCAGCAGAGCCGCGTTTGGGGCCGCCAGCAGCCCCTGACCCATCCGGGGTATCAGCGGCTGACTGGTCTTGCGGCCCTTCGCTATTCACTGGCCGTACGGGCGCCGTCTCGTGTCGCCCGGTTGCCGCGCGAGCCCCCGGGAGGACGCGACGGGCGGGTCGGGCGGGCCGGGCGCACCGCGCCGAGCACATACGACTTGACCAGATGGTTCCAGCTGCAGGTCCGGCATACCTCCACCACGTGTACCGCGAACTCCTCGAATTTGGTGGCCAACATGACCAACTCTTCGGCGCTCCTGGCCGAGCCGGACACCGCGCCGAGGTGCTCGCCGAACACCCACGACACCAGGGTCAGCTGCTCCTTGCGGCAGATCGGGCACATCACCGAGCTGGCCTTGCCGTGGTACTTCGCCGCCCGCAACAGGTAGGGATTGGCGTCGCACACCTCGGTCACGCCGGTGCGTCCCGAGTAGACCTCGGCCAGCAGCGAGCGGCGCTTAAGCGCGTAGTCCACCACCTGTCGCTGCAATCGCACGATGACCAGAGTACGTCCGCCCGGCCGGTACCGAGATGTAGGTCGGCTTCGTTTCCGCTTCGCTCTGCATCGTCACCAGGCTAGGCCCGACGGCCCGGCTCCTCCTCATCGCTTCGCTCTGCATCGTCACCAGGCTAGGAAGCGCTGACGTCGCCGAGTCGCGGCAGGAAGGCCGACCGCACAGGTTCGGACGGGCCCGCAGTCTGCTCTCCCAGCAGTCCCCGCGCGGCAAGCCGTGGACGGACACCTTCGCCGAAAATGTAGGCCTCCTCGAGGTGCGGGTAGCCGGAGAGGATGAAGTGGTCGATGCCCAGTTCGGCGTACTCCGCGATCCGGTCGGCGACCTCGTCATGCGATCCGACCAGCGCGGTGCCTGCGCCGCCGCGGACCAGGCCGACGCCGGACCACAGGTTGGGGTAGATCTCCAGCTGACGGGCATCGGCACCGGCCGCGAAATCGTCGCCTCCGCCGTGCAATTGGCGCATGCGGCGCTGGCCCACCGATTCCGACCGGGCCAGCGACTGCTGTGCGGCGGCGACCGTCTCGGGGCTAAGCGCGCTCAGCAGTCGCTGCGCCTCCGACCACGCCTGCGCGCTGGTGTCACGGGAGATGACGTGCAGCCGGATGCCGTAGCTGAGTCGCCGGCCCTGCGCCGCCGCCAGGCCACGGATCCAGTCCAGCTTCTCCGTGACCTGTTCGGGCCGCTCACCCCAGGTCAGGTAGGTGTCGGCGTACCGGGACGCGACCTGACCGGCCTCCGGTGACGAGCCGCCGAAGAACACCGGCGGCAGCGGATCGGGCTTGCGCGCCAGGGCGGCCTGCTCGACGTGCAGGTGTTCGCCGGTCACGCTGACCGGCTCCTTGGAGGTCCACAGCCGGTGGACGATGTCGAGGAACTCACCGCACCGGGCGTAGCGGGCCTCCTTGGGCAGGAAGTCACCGAAGGCCCGTTGCTCGCTGCTCTCGCCGCCGGTCACCACGTTCAGCATCAGCCGGCCCTGCGACTGCCACTGGAAAGTGGTCGCCATCTGCGCGGCCAGCGTCGGACTGATCAGTCCTGGGCGGAACGCCACCAGATACTTCAGCGACTCGGTGCTGTCGATCAACATCGCGGTGGTCAGCCAGGCGTCTTCGCACCACAACCCGGTGGGGGTGAGCACCGCCTCGAAGCCGTTGATCTCGGCGGCCTGCGCCAACTGGGTGAGATATCGCAGGTCGGCTGGCCGGTCGCCGCGCATGCTGCTGCCATGGCCACCCGCGATGAGATCGCGCGAGTCGCCGTAGGTGGGAAGGAACCAGTGAAAGTGAATTGCCACGTTGTCTGGTTATGCCTGTGTCGGCCGTTCACCAACAGGCTTGCAACCACAGTGATTTCAACGCGACCGGTTTTGGTGTCGCCGGACTGACGCAGCGACCAAGCCCGGCTGAACGAAGGAAGAACGGCAGCTGGAGTGGTGGCAAATATATCGGGGCGATACTATGGCGCGAGACTGTTCCCCGCTATAACAGCGTTGCACAAGACCGAGCAAAGGAGGTGACACGATGCTAGAGCTCGCCATCCTGGGACTTCTGCTCGAGTCACCGATGCATGGTTACGAGCTCCGCAAGCGGTTGACCGGTCTGCTCGGCGCTTTTCGGGCCTTTTCCTACGGGTCGCTCTACCCCGCGCTGCGACGGATGCAGTCCGACGGTCTGATCGCCGAGAACGCCGCGCCGGCCGGAATGCCAGTGCGTCGGGCCCGGCGAGTTTACGAATTGACCGAGTCGGGTCGACTGCGTTTCAGCGAGCTGGTGGCTGACACCGGCCCGCACAACTACACCGACGACGGCTTCGGCGTGCACCTGGCCTTTTTCAACCGCACGCCGGCCGAGGCGCGGATGCGCATCCTGGAGGGCCGTCGCCGTCAGGTCGAAGAACGTCGCGAAGGTCTGCGTGAAGCAATTGCGCGGGCCAGCAATTCTCTGGACCGCTACACCCGGCAGCTCCACCAGCTCGGGTTGGAATCCAGTGAGCGTGAAGTCAACTGGCTCAACGAGCTGATCGCGGCCGAACGCGTAGCGCAAAGCGGCGCTGAACAGGCCTAGAGCCGTAACCACCACCCATCCGCCACACCGGATATCGAGTAAAGGAGAACGCCCAATGAGTGAGCAGAACGCGCCACAGGCGTCGACCGATGTAAGAGTCGCCATCGTTGGCGTCGGCAACTGCGCGTCCTCATTGGTCCAGGGCGTTCAGTACTACTACGACGCGGACGAGAACAGCACCGTGCCGGGGCTCATGCATGTGACGTTCGGCCAGTACCACGTCCGCGACGTCAAGTTCGTGGCGGCGTTCGACGTGGACGCCAAAAAGGTCGGCTTCGACCTGTCTGAGGCGATCTTCGCGTCGGAGAACAACACCATCAAGATCGCCGACGTGCCGCCTACCAACGTGACGGTGCAGCGCGGCCCGACGCTCGACGGCATCGGCAAGTACTACGCCGAGACCATTGAGATCTCCGACACTGAAGCCGTCGACGTGGTCAAGGCGCTGCGCGACGCCAAGGTCGACGTGCTGGTGTCGTACCTGCCGGTGGGCTCCGAACAGGCCGACAAGTTCTACGCCCAGTGCGCGATCGACGCCGGCGTGGCGTTCGTCAACGCGCTGCCGGTGTTCATCGCGTCCGACCCGGTGTGGGCCAAGAAGTTCAAGGACGCCGGTGTGCCGATCGTCGGCGACGACATCAAGAGCCAGGTCGGTGCGACGATCACGCACCGCGTGATGGCCAAGCTGTTCGAGGACCGCGGCGTTCAGCTCGACCGCACCATGCAGCTCAACGTCGGCGGCAACATGGACTTCCTGAACATGCTCGAGCGTGAGCGCCTGGAGTCCAAGAAGATCTCCAAGACGCAGGCCGTGACGTCGAACGTGCAGCGCGAGTTCAAGACCAAGGATGTGCACATCGGCCCGTCCGACCACGTCGGCTGGCTGGACGACCGCAAGTGGGCCTACGTCCGCCTGGAGGGTCGTGCCTTCGGTGACGTCCCGCTGAACCTGGAGTACAAGCTCGAGGTCTGGGACTCGCCGAACTCGGCAGGCGTCATCATCGACGCGGTGCGCGCGGCCAAGATCGCCAAGGACCGCGGCATCGGCGGCCCGGTCGTGGCGGCGTCGGCGTACCTGATGAAGAGCCCGCCGCAGCAGCTGCCCGACGACATCGCCCGGACTCAGCTGGAAGAGTTCATCATCGAGGGCTGATCTTTCGTTTTCCGAGAATGCGGTGAGGTCGCCTGGTGCGGCTTCACCGCATTCTTGTTTTCTGGGGATGTGCCGATCTGCCCGCCTCCGAGCGATTCGTCGACAGGACGCTGAGCAAGTGCTTAGCATCATCTCTCGATGAAGGTTCAGCCCGCTGCATTCCTGCGCACCAGCCTGCCGTTGGATCTGTCCCGACTCGACGAGCTGGACAGCGGCCGCTATCACTCGATCTGGCTGCCCGATCACATGGTCAGCTTCTGGCCGGACTCGATCTGGACGCCGGAATTCACCGACCTGGCCACCGCGTCGCCGTCACCGCATCGCCATCTCGACGGGCTGGCGGTGGCCGCCGCCGCGGCCGTCCTGACCAAGAACGTTCCCTTGGTCTCCGCCGTCGTCGACACCGTCCGCCGACATCCGGCCATGCTGGCCCAGACGGCGCTCACCATCGACCATCTGGCCAAGGGCCGGTTCATCCTCGGCCTCGGCAGCGGCGAGAGCGAGAACACCCTGCCTTACGGCTTCGACTTCGCGCGTCCGGTGAGCCGCTTCGAAGAGGCGCTGAAAGTCATCCGGCTGCTCTGGGACAGCGACGGCCCGGTCGACTTCGGCGGCAAGTTCTACACGCTGCAACACGCCCGATTGGACACCGAGCCGTACGACGGGAAGCCACCGCCGATCTGGATCGGCGCTAGCGGCCCACGGATGCTCGACATCGCCGGCCGGTACGCCGACGGCTGGTGGCCGGCGGGCGCGTGGACCCCGGAGCAGTACGCCGAGATGCTCGGCATGGTGCGGGCATCCGCCGATCGCGCGGGCCGCGATCCGATGGCGATCACGCCGTGCTTCATGCAGGTCTGCTTCATCGGCAAGGATGATGCCGCGCTGGCCGAGATCCTGCAGACGCCGCTGGTGAAAGCCTTTCTGCTGCAGGTGTCCGCAAAGACACTGCGCGACTTCGGTTTTGAGCACCCGATGGGCGCGGGCTGGCGCGGCTTCCAGGACATCGACCCCGGAGTCCTGACCCGTGAGCGGATCGTCGACTTCCTGGCCAAGGCGCAACCCGAGATGCTGCTCGCCATCGTCCCGCACGGCACCCCGAAACAGGTGGCGAGCACCATCAAGACGTTCGTCGACGCGGGCCTGCGCGTGCCGAAGATTCTCGACTACGGCGCGATGGCCGGCCTCGGCTACACCCAAACGTCGGCGGCGAATGTCCTTGCCGCCGAGGACGAGTTGCTGCAGCTATGCGGGGACCATCGATGACCCTCGACGCCGCCGCCTTGTTGGCCGCCGCGACTGCGGAAACCGGCCTGACCGACTACGGCGATCCCACGTTGCCGGAACGCTTCGCGGTCGCCGTCGAGCACCTCAACGGGCTCGGCATGGACGACGCGGGCAACGCCGCCGCCGCGCAGGTCTGCCGTTGGCTGCTGACCTCGCGGCTGGTGTTCATCGAAGACCGCAATGCCTATCCGATCGGCGACGAGGTGATCGCAGCGCCGATGTTCGTCACCGGCGAACCCCGTTCGGGCACAACGTTGATGCACGCGCTGATGTCGGTCGACCCGGCCGCGCGGGCGCTGCGGTTCTGGGAGGTGATGTACCCGTCGCCGCCGCCCGGTGTGGCCGCCGCGGACGATCGGCGACCCGAGCAGGCGGACGCCGATTGGCGCGAGATCAACGCCAAGATGCCCAAGTGGCTGCACAGCCACCCGTACAACGACATGCTCGGCGACGGCCTGCCCGAAGACGAACGCACCTGGGCGTTCGACTTTCGGGTGATGACGCCCACCGCGTGGTGGCGGGTGCCGATGCAGTCGCTGGTCGGCGGACTGGCCACCGACGCCGCGGCACAGTACCGATTGCACAAGGCCATGCTGCAGCAGCTCCAATACCACCGTCCGCGAAAGTACTGGGTGCTGAAAGGTTTTCACGGTTTCCGGCTGAAGGAGATGTTCGCGACGTACCCCGACGCGACACTGGTCTGGCTGCACCGCGACCCTGTGCAGGTCGCCGCGTCACGCACGATGATGATGGCCGACATCATGGACGGCATCGTGGGCCCCGTCGACGTACACGCCGAGGCCAAGAAACATCTCGAGATGACCCGCGCCGGCATCGCCAACACGATGGCCAACCCGATGGTCGACGATCCGCGGATCCTGCATGTCCGCTACACCGACTTCATCGCCGACCAAGTGGCGACGGTTCGGCGCTACTACGCCTTCGGCGACCGGGAGTTGACGGCGGAGGCGGACTCCGCGATGCGCGACTATCTGGCCACCAACCGCGGCGACCGGCACGGCAAGTTTCGCTACTCCACCCAACTGCTCACCGACATCGGCGAGGACCTCGACACGCTGCACGACGAATTCCGACCGTTCCGTGAACGATTCGGCGTCGAGATCGAGAAACGGGGCTGACGTGACGCACGAGCGCCTCTCCGTGCACAACATCACTTTCCACGGTGAACCACTCGCTGACCTGGAAGCACACTGGTCCGCGCTGAACGTGTCGCGGCTCAGCATTCTGGACGACCAACTGCTCGATCCGGAGTTTCCACAAATCCTGCAGCACAACACGTGTCGCGTGGAAGCGGTGACCCACATCTTCGCCGGCGGTCGACCCGGCAGCGACCCGCAGCCTGCACGGGAAGCACTGTCCACCGTGATCGACGCCGCCGCACGGGTCGGGGCCCGCACCATCTACATGCTCACCGGTGGCCGTGGTGACCTCACCTGGGAGCAGGCCGCCGAGCGGTTCTGCAACATGGTCGGCCCGTGCGCGGATCAGGCAAAACGAGCCGGTGTAGCGCTGGCGATCGAGTGCGCCTCCGGCCTCTACGCCGACATTCATCTCGCTCATACGTTGCGCGACACCATCACACTCGCCGAGATGAGCGATCTGAGCATCTGCATCGACGTCTTCCACTGCTGGGCCGAAGCCGATTTCGACGCGCTGGTCCAGCGTGCTCTGCCGCGAACGGCGCTCATCCAGTTGAGCGATTACGTGTTGGGCGATCGCGCCCTGCCGGCCAGAGCGGTACCGGGCGACGGCGCGATTCCGCTCGAGCACTTCATCGCGCTCACGCTGGCTGGTGGCTACACGAAAGGATTCGACCTGGAGTTGATCGGCCCCCGCATCGACGACGAGGGTCGACTCGAATCCGCCCGGCGCGCATGCCAAGTCGTCAGTGCGATGCTCGACAGATTGGGTGGCTGAGATATGGCGTTCGGTGACGGCCCAGACGACGCCGCGTTGCGGTCGGCGTGGACAGCGTTCTGCGCACACTTGCAGAGCGCCGGCGAGCAGGTGTTCAAGGACGCCAACGCGGATACGGCGCTGCAGCGCGTCGACGCGTTCCGCTTTCTCACCCAAAACCTCGGCCAGGCATTCGATTTGGCACTGGAGACCAGCGATACCCGCTACCCGGCGCTGCACGAGTTCTGCGGGCCGACCCGCAAGCTCGGCGGTGACTGCGGCGACTTCACCTACCAGCAGGCCTGGATCGACGGGCAGTCGACGTATCGGCTGACCGGCACCCGCGGCACCGCGCGCTTCTTCAATGTCACCGTGCAGGGCGCTCGCAACCCCGGCCCCGGCGTGCTGCACGAACCGTTCGGTGACACACCGCAAGCCCACATCTCGCAGCTCGACGTCGGTGACGACGGCCAGTTCGAGTTGCACATCGGCGGCACACAAAGCGGTCCGAACTGGCTGCCCACCACCCCTGAGTCACGAAAGCTGTTCATAAGACAGGGATTTGACCGCTGGGACGAGTTGCCCGCGCAGATCCGGATCGAGCGGATCGACATGTCCGCGCCCAAGCCGCTGCCCACGGCCGACATCATGGTCGAGGCGATGAGCTGGGCGGGCGACTTCGTCACCGGCCTGATGTCGGATTGGCCCGAGTTCCCGTTCAGCTACGGCGGGGTAGACGCCAAGCGGCCCAACACCTTTCCGCATGTGGATACCACCGGCGCCGACGCCAAGCGGGGCCGGGCCGCGGCCAACATGTACTGGGAGCTCAACCCCGACCAAGCGCTCATCGTCGAGTTCGACGCACACGACGGGCTGTGGATGCTGACCAACATGGGGGTGTTCTTCAACAGCATGGACTACCTCTACCGGCCCGTGAGCTACACGCCGAGCCGGACCGCCGTCGACGCCGACGGCCGCATCCGGCTGGTCATGGCGCACCGTGATCCCGGCCTGCACAACTGGTTGGACACCCAGGGCTTCGAACGCGGCAACCTCACCTACCGGCACATGCTCGAGGGCCGACCCGCGGTGCTCAGCGCCCGGGTCGTCCGCCACGACGAGTTGGCCGGCGCCTTGCCCGCCGACACCACCCGGGTCACCGAAGCGGAGCGGGCCGCCCAGCTGTGGGAGCGATTCCGCGGCATTCGCCGCCGTTACGTCCTCTAGTGTCGAAAGCCATGACCGACATCTCCGACGACGACCTGGTTGGGCTGTCCGAGTTCGCGCTGCTCCCCGAAAACGCCGAGCAGGCCGGCGTCACCGGCCCGCTGCCGACCGTGCGCCGGGTCGAGGCCAACGGCGTCAGCGCCCTGCAGTGGGGCGACGCTGCGCCGCGGGTGGTGTTCTTCCACGGCGGCGGGCAGAACGCGCACACCTGGGACACCGTGATCGTGGGCCTGGGTGTATCCGCGCTGGCGGTCGACCTGCCGGGCCATGGGCATTCGGCATGGCGCGAAGACGGCAACTACTCGCCGCAGAACAACGCCACCGCAGTCGCATCGATCGTCGGCGACCTCGCGCCGGATGCCGAGCTGATCGTCGGCATGTCGCTGGGCGGGCTGACCGCGATCGGGCTGGGCGCCATCGCGCCTCATCTGGTGCCCGAACTCGTTCTCGTCGACGTGACCCCGTCGGCGATGAAGCGGGTCGCCGAGATGACGAAAGAACAGCAAGGCACCGTCGCGTTGATGCAGGGCGACCGTGAATTCCCCAGTTTCGAGGCGATCCTGGAGGTCACCACCGCCGCCGCCCCGCATCGTGATCGGAAATCGTTGCGGCGCGGCGTCTTTCACAACACTCGCCAGCTCGACAACGGCAACTGGACGTGGCGCTGGGACACCATCCGGGAATTCCCCGACTTCGACAGCCTGTGGGACGCCGTCGCGGGCCTCTCGACACCGATCAGGCTGGTGCGCGGCGGCACGTCAGGCTTCGTCACCGACGAGGACGCCGACGAACTGGCCACGCGCGCAAAGCAATTCCGGGGCCTACGGGTCGTGGAGAACTCAGGTCATTCCGTGCAGAGCGATCAGCCACTGGTGTTGACCGAGATCCTGCGCGGTGTGCTCGACGGACACTGACCTACTCGGGCCAGCTGTTGCCGAGGATGTTGTCGACGAAGTTGTCGCGGGTGAAAGCCGGGTCAAAGCGTTCCAGGACGTCGGCGTTGCAGGTGCCGAACGTGGTCTGCGGACGATGCTTCATGCCGTCGTTGAACGCCGCCAGGATGTTCCGCTTGAAATCGGGCCGCGGGTGCGCGGCGGTCACCGCCTCTATCGCTTCGGCGGCCAAGTCATCACGGCCGATACCGAGCACGTCGGTCTCGACGCCCGCCGTCACCAGCGCGGTCTCGGGTGCCAGAAATTCGGGCACGCCGGGCGTGGTGTGCAGCGCGATGCCCAGCCATACCTTGTTCGCGTCGGACTCCTCGACGCCGTGCTCCACCAGAAAGTCACGTGCCGCGTTCGCGCCGTCGACCTCGAAGCGCAGCGTCGAGCTGCGGTAGCGCTCGGTGAGCCCGATGTCGTGGAACATCGCGCCCGCGTAGAGCAACTCGAGATCCGGCTGCAGTCCGCGCCGGCGGCCATGCAAGGCCCCGAAGATGAACACTCGTCTCGAGTGGTTGAACAGTAGGTCATCTTCGGCGTCGCGGATGTGCGCAGTTATCGCCCCGACCAGCGGAGTATCGGGAATGACGATGCCGGCGATGCTTTCAGACATTTGTTGCCGAGCTTATCGCCGCGCCTACGGTGTAAGCCATGACTTCTTCCGATCGGCCGATCCGCATCGGCGTCCAGCTGCAGCCGCAGCACACCACCGACTACAACAATCTGCGCGACGCGGTCCGGCGCTGCGAGGACATCGGCGTCGACGTCGCATTCAACTGGGACCACTTCTTCCCGCTCTACGGCGATCCCGACGGCCCGCACTACGAATGCTGGACGATGCTCGGCGCCTGGGCTGAGCAGACTTCGCGCATCCAGATCGGCGCGCTGGTGACCTGCAACTCGTACCGCAATCCCGAACTGCTCGCCGACATGGCCCGCACCGTCGACCACATCTCCGACGGCCGGTTGATCCTCGGCATCGGCTCGGGCTGGAAAGAGAAGGACTACGAGGAGTACGGCTACGAGTTCGGCACCGTCGGCACCCGGCTCGACGATCTGGGCGGGGCGCTACCGCGGATCAACACGCGACTGGCCAAGCTCAACCCGGCGCCCACCCGCGACATCCCGATCCTGATCGGCGGCAAGGGGCCGAAGAAGACGCTGCGCCTGGTCGCCGAATACGGCGACATCTGGCACGGCTTCACGACCGTCGACAGCTACCCGCAGGCCGCGGAAGTCCTCGCCGAACACTGCACAGCGGTCGGCCGCGACCCCGACACCATCGAGCGCTCCGCGGGCGTCAACGTCGAGAATCTGCTCGCCGACGCCGAGGGTCTGGTGGCACTGGGCGTCACGCTGCTGACCGTCGGGGTCAACGGCCCGGATTACGACCTGAGCAACGCAGAGGCGCTGTGCCGGTGGCGTGATCGGGTATGAGCGCTAGCGCATCCAAGCTGTCCGCGTTGGTCGCGACGATCCTGCTGACCTGGACGCTGGTCGCGGCGGCGCCGGCCACGGCGGACACCAATCAGTGCAAGCCGGTCGGCAAGGAGGGCGCCCTCTCGATGCCCCGGGACCTGGTGACCGCCAACCGGGCGAAGGAGGACACGCGCACGACCGCGGACGTCGAGCCACTCAGCTCGGTGAACATCGACGCGCTCGGATTGCACACGCCCGGGACGCTGACGGTCGGCACCCAGTCGGGAGGTCCCCCGACCAGCTGCCTGAACAGTGCGGGGCGCTATACCGGCTATGACAACGAGCTGTTGCGGGCGATCGCGGCCAAGCTGGGTTTGCGGATCGCCTTCGTCGGCACCGAGTTTGCCGGGCTGCTGGCCCAGGTCGCGGGGCGACGCTTCGACGTCGCGTCGGCGTCGATCGTTGCCACCGAAAAACGCCGCCACACAGTCGGATTCACCAATGGCTACGACTTCGGTTACCTGTCGCTGATCGTGCCGTCCGGGTCGCGGATCAGCAGCTTCGACGACCTGCACGCCGGGCAGCGGATCGGCGTGGTTCAGGGCACCGTCGAAGAGGCCTACGTCGTCGACGCCCTGCATATCGAGCCGGTGAAGTTTCCCGACTTCACCACCTTGTACACCTGCGTGAAGACCCATCAGGTCGACGCGTGGGTGGCGCCGGCGGTGGAGGCGATGAAAGTGCTGAAGCCCGGTGACGCCGCGGGCATCGCCGACTACACGTTCGGGCTGGGCAGTTTCATCGCTTACCCGGTGGCCAAAGACAACCAGCCGCTGATCGATGCGCTGAACGCCGGCCTGGACGCCGTCATCGCCGACGGCACCTGGTCGCAGCTGTACACCGACTGGGTCCCGCGCGCGCTGCCGCGGGGATGGAAACCCGGATCGAAGGCGTCGCCGGAGCCGCATCTGCCGGACTTCGCGGCGATCGCCGCAAGCCAGCACCGGCACCTCGGCGAGGCGGCGCCGCCGAAATCCGTCTGGGCCCAGCTGGGGGATTCGTTCTTCGATTGGGATCTGTACAAGCAGGCCGTCCCCAAGATGGTGACGGTGGGCGTGCCCAACACCCTGATCTTGACCATCAGTTCGAGCGTGATCGGGTTGGCGGTCGGCATGGCGTTGGCGGTCGCCGCCATCTCCCGGTCCCGCTGGCTGCGCTGGCCGTCGCGGATCTACACCGATATCTTCCGCGGCCTGCCCGAAGTGGTGATCATCCTGCTGATCGGGCTCGGCATCGGGCCGCTTGTGGGCGGATTGACCAACAACAATCCCTATCCACTAGGCATCGCAGCGCTCGGACTGACCGCGGCGGCCTATATCGGCGAGATCTTCCGTTCCGGCATCCAGAGCGTCGAATCCGGGCAGTTGGATGCCGCCCGCGCATTGGGGCTGAGCTACAACACCGCGATGCGCATGGTGGTGATCCCGCAGGGCATCCGCCGGGTGCTGCCCGCGCTCGTCAACCAGTTCATCGCGTTGCTGAAGGCGTCCGCGCTGGTGTACTTCCTAGGGTTGATCGCCGGCCAGCGGGAGCTTTTCCAGGTCGGCCGCGACCTCAACGCGCAAACCGGCAGTCTCTCGCCGCTGGTGGCAGCGGGCTTGTTCTACCTGCTGCTGACTATTCCGCTGACCCACCTGGTCAACGTCATCGACGATCGGCTTCGGCGCGGCAGGCCAGTGACCGAGCCAGACGATTCGCTGGCCCTGGCCGGCAGTCAGGAGATGACATGACCGGGTCAGTATCGTTGACGGGCAAGGGGATTCACCTGGCTTTCGGTAGCAACAAGGTGCTACGCGGCGTCGACATTGCCGCCCCCGCCGGCAAGACCGTGGCGGTGATCGGGCCGTCGGGATCCGGAAAGTCCACTCTGTTGCGCACGTTGAGCCGGTTGCACGAACCCGATGAGGGCGACATCCTGCTCGACGACCAGTCCGTCCTGACAGACGACCCCGACTCACTGCGGCAGCGGATTGGCATGGTGTTCCAGCATTTCAATCTCTTCCCGCATCTCTGCGTCCTCGACAACGTGATGCTGGCGCCGCGCAAGCTCAAGCGTCTCTCCGGCGACGCGGCCCGCGAATCAGCGCTGGCCCAACTGGACCGGGTTGGCATGAAACACAAGGCGAACAGTCGGCCGGGCGCGCTGTCCGGCGGACAGCAGCAAAGGGTCGCGATCGCCCGCGCACTGGTCATGAGACCGCAGGTGATGCTGTTCGATGAGGCGACCTCGGCGCTGGATCCTGAACTCGTCAAAGGCATCTTGGCGCTGATCGCCGACCTGGGCTCGGATGGTATGACGATGCTGGTGGTCACGCACGAAATGGGTTTCGCGAGGTCGACTTCCGACACTGTGGTCTTCATGGATCATGGCCGGGTGGTGGAAACGGGGCCGCCGGCGCAGATCTTCGAAGCCGCCGCGACCGAGCGGCTGCAACGGTTCTTGTCGCAGGTCTTGTGACGCCCGACAGCGAATTGTGGGCTTCGACACTAGCGACAGGTTAGACTAGCGAACTATGGCGGAAACTGAAGCCACCGTGCCCGAGCTCACTGAGCTGGCGGAGGGACTTCACCGCACGCTTTCCAAGTTGTTCTCCATCCTGCGCCGCGGCGATCCCAGTGCCGGCGCGGCGCAAGCCAGCGACCTGACGCTGGCGCAGCTGTCGATCTTGTTCACCCTGCTCGACCGTGGCCCGATCCGGATGACCGATCTGGCCGCCCACGAACGCGTTCGCACACCCACCACCACGGTGGCGATCCGCCGGCTGGAGAAGATCGGCCTGGTGAAGCGCTCGCGAGACCCGTCGGACCTGCGTGCCGTGCTCGTCGACATCACGCCTCGGGGCTTGGCAGTTCACCGCGAATCGCTGAGCAACCGGATCGGTGCCCTGGTCGTGCTGCTGAGCCAACTCAGCCAGCCTGAAGTGGACTCGCTGACGAAGGCGCTGGCACCGCTGGAGCACTTGGCCGCCAGCGAATCGGTGCCGAGCCCGGCGGCTGCGGCCAACGGGGACGCGACCTCGTAAATCGTTGCCGCCCTTACCCGCCTAAGCTGGCAGCCATGCAGACCGCGCTCATTACCGGTGCCAGTCGTGGGATCGGCGCAGCCATCGCCACCGCTCTGGCGCCGACGCACACCTTGTTGCTGGCCGGACGACCCTCCCCCGCACTGCAGGTCACTGCCGAGCGACTCGGTGCCACGACGCTGACCTTGGACGTGACCGACACCGACGCGATCGCTGCCGCCACCGCCTCGATCGGCGAGCTCGACGTGCTGGTGCACAACGCGGGCATCTTCTTCCCCGGCCCGGTCGCCGACTCGACCGTCGACGATTGGCGCACCACATTCGACGTGAATGTGGTTGGGGCGGTGGCAGTTACGCTGGCGTTACTACCGGCACTGCGGCGGGTCGGCGGTCAGGTCATCTTCATCAACTCCGGCACCGGCCGTAAGCCGTCGGCGACGATGGCGTCGTATTCGGCCAGCAAATTCGCGCTGCGCGCGTTCGCCGACTCGCTACGCGAGAGCGAACCAGAGTTGCGGGTCACCACGGTGTTCCCCGGTCGCGTCGACACCGAGATGCAGCAGGCACTGGTGTCTTTCGAAGGCGACGAATACGATCCGGCGAAGTTTCTGAAGCCGGAGACGGTCGCGCAGGCCGTCGCCCAGGCGGTGGCCACCCCGCCGGACGGCCACGTCCACGAAGTCGTGCTCAGACCACGAGGTTGACGAGTCGGCCGGCGACCACGATCACCTTCTTTGGTGTGGCGCCGGCCAGCGAGGTCTGCACCTTCTCGTCCGCCAGCGCCGCCGCCTCCACCACATCGGCGTCCGCGTCGGCGGGCACGGTAATCCGGCCGCGCACTTTGCCGTTCACCTGCACGGGGTACTCGACGGTGTCCTCGACCAGGTAGCCAGGGTCGGCGACCGGGAACGGCCCGTGCGCCAACGACGCCGCATTACCCAGGCGCTGCCACAACTCCTCGGCGAGGTGCGGCGCTACTGGCGCCACCATCAAGACCAACGGCTCGACCGCTGCGCGCGGCACCGAGTCGCGATGCTGCTTGGTCAGGTGATTGGTGTATTCGATCAGCTTGGCTACGGCCGTGTTGTTGCGCAGTGCCGCATAGTCTTCCGCGACGCCGGCAATGGTCTTGTGCAGCAGCCGCAGAGTGTCGGTGTCAAGGTCTGAGCTGTCGGCGGCCCGGGGTTCGCCGGAGTCCTCGTCGACCACCAATCGCCACACCCGCTGCAGGAACCGGTGTGCGCCGACGACATCCTTTGTCGCCCAGGGCCGCGATGCCTCGATCGGTCCCATCGACATCTCGTACACCCGCAGCGTGTCGGCGCCGTAGTCGTCACACATCTCATCCGGCGAGATCGAATTCTTCAGGCTCTTACCGATTTTCCCAAACTCCTGGAAGACCTCGATCTCCCCGTCGGTTCCCGGGTGGAAGAACTTGCCGTCGCGTTCCACGACGTCGGCGGCCGTCACATAGGCCTCGCGAGCATCGGTGTAGGCGAAAGCCTGGATGTAGCCCTGGTTGATCAGCCGACGGTAGGGCTCCCATGAGCTGACATAGCTGAGGTCATAGAGCACCTTGTGCCAGAACCGCGAGTAGAGCAGGTGCAGCACCGCGTGCTCGGCGCCGCCGACGTACAGGTCGACACCGCCCGGGTCGCCGGGGCCGTACTCGGCGGGCCGCGGCCCCATCCAGTACGCCTCGTTCTCCTTGGCGCAGAACCGTTCTGAGTTGTACGGGTCGGTGTAGCGCAGCTCGTACCATGAGCTGCCCGCCCACTGCGGCATGACGTTGGTGTCACGGGTGTAGGGCTTGAGTCCGTCGCCCAGGTCGAGTTCGACGTTCACCCATTCGGTCGCCTTGGCCAGCGGCGGCGACGGCTCACTGGCGGCGTCGTCGGGGTCGAACAGCACCGGAGCGTAGTCCGGCACGTCGGGCAGCTCCACCGGCAACGCCGCGTCGGCCAGCGGGTGCGCCCGCCCGTCGCTGTCGTAGACGATCGGAAACGGCTCACCCCAGTAGCGCTGCCGTGCGAAAAGCCAGTCACGCAGCTTGAATTCGATCCGCGCCCAGCCGCGGCCCTCGGACTCCAGCCGCGTGGTGATGGCTTCCTTGGCGGCTGCGACGCTCAACCCGTCGAGATAGCCCGAATTCACCAGGGCGCCGTCACCGGTGTAGGCCGCCTCCGAAATATCGCCGCCGGCAATGATTTCGACGATCGGCAGGCCGAACGCGCGGGCGAAGTCCCAGTCGCGCTGGTCGTGACCAGGGACGGCCATGATTGCGCCGGTGCCGTAACCGGTCAGCACGTAGTCGGCGATGAAAACGGGCACCTGCTCGCCGTTGGCCGGGTTGACCGCGTAACTGCCCAGGAAGACACCGGTCTTGGCCTTGTTTTCCTGACGCTCCAAATCCGACTTCGCCGCGATGGCCTGTCGGTAAGCGGCGACGGCCTGCGAGGGCGTGGCAGCGTCGAAAGTCCAACGCGGGTCGACTCCGTCCGGCCAGCTCGATGCGACCAGTGCGTCGACCAGGTCGTGTTCGGGCGCCAGCACCAGATAGGTTGCGCCAAACAGGGTGTCCGGCCGGGTGGTGAACACCTCGATGTCGCCTGCCGACGCCGTGAACAGCACAGCGGCGCCAGTGGACCGGCCGATCCAGTTGCGCTGCATGGTCTTGACCTTCTCCGGCCAGTCCAGCACCTCGAGGTCGTCCAGCAGGCGGTCGGAGTAGGCTGTGATCCGCATCATCCACTGCCGCAGCCGCTTACGGAACACCGGGAAGTTACCCCGCTCGCTGCGGCCATCGCCGGTGACTTCTTCGTTGGCCAGCACGGTGCCCAGGCCCGGACACCAGTTGACCATCGAGTCGGAGCGGTAGACCAGCCGGTGCGCGTCGATCACGTCGGCGCGTTCGCCCGCCGATAACGTCGACCAATCCCGCCCGTCCTCCAATTGACGCGCACCGGAATCAAATTCGGCGACCAGGTCGGCGATCGGGCGGGCCTTGTTGGCGGCCGTGTCGAACCATGCGTTGTAGATCTGCAGGAAGATCCACTGGGTCCACCTGTAGAACTCGACGTCGGTGGTGGAGAAGCTTCGCCGGTTGTCGTGACCGAATCCCAGCCGACCCAACTGCCGCCGGAAGTTGACGATGTTGGCCTCGGTGCGGGTGCGCGGATGAGTGCCCGTCTGCACCGCATACTGCTCCGCCGGTAGACCGAACGCGTCGAAACCCAACGCGTGCAACACATTGCGGCCCGTCATCCGGAAGTACCGGGCATAGACGTCGGTGGCGATGTAGCCGAGCGGGTGGCCGACGTGCAAGCCCTCGCCCGACGGGTACGGAAACATGTCCTGCACGAACATCTTGTCTTCGGGCAACGCTGTGCCGTCCGTCGGCGCCAGCGAGCCGACCGGGTTGGGCACATTGAACGTGCCCCACCGCGTCCAGTTGTCCTGCCAGGTGTGTTCGATGCGGCCGGCCAGGTCCGCGGTGTAGCGAAACCGCGGCGCGTCGGCCTGCCCTTCAGCGGCCTGGCCGGCGGGGGTGGTCGGGGAGTCGGTCACGCCCAACAGGTTATAAGGGCCGCGTCGAGCGACCCGCCGACCGGCGTCGGTCTCGGTTGGATTGCAGACCGATCAGGGGTTTATCCCAGGTGTATTCCAGGTCGGTTCCAGTGCTGGTGGTCGCCGCTTATCCCTGGTTACAGTCGCGTTCTGCGCCCTCACGACACAGACATCCCGAGCAATTCGGAAGGGACCGACCCTCATGAAGCAGACTGCCCGTAGCTGGCGAGTAACGGTCGCGGGTCTCGCCGTCGGCGTGTGTGGTGTGTTGGGTGTTGCCAGCCCCGCCGCGTCGGCCGATCCGGTGTTCCCGCCCCGGCCCAACCCCGTTCCGATGCCCGCGCCCGCACCGCAGGCGGTCGCCTTGGCCCCCGGGGCCCTCGGCAACGCGATGCCCGCCCCGGCGCCGCAGGCCGTCCCCGCGGTGGCCCCGGCTGCCGCCGCAGCACCCGCTCCGCAGGCCGCACCGCCCCCACCGCCCGCTCCGCCGGAGCTCGCGCCTGCCCCCGCCGGGACACTCCGCGAATTCTTCGGCAGCAAGGGCGTCAAGATGGAGCCGCAGAAGGCGCCCGGTTTCAACGCGCTGGACCTAGTCCTGCCGATGCCGGCCGGCTGGACGCAGGTTCCAGACCCCAACGTCCCGGATGCCTTCGTGGTGACCGCGAACCGTCGCAGCAACAGCTTCTACACCTCTAACGCGCAGCTGGTGGTCTACCGGCTGGTCGGCGATTTCGATCCGCATGAGGCCATCACCCACGGCTACATCGACAGCCAGCAGCAGCCGGCCTGGCGGACAACGAACGCCTCACTGGCTGATTTCAACGGCTCGCCGTCGTCGATCATCGAGGGCACCTACCGCCAGGACCAGATGACCGTCAACACCTCACGCCGCCACGTCATCGTCACCTCCGGGCCGGACAAGTACCTGGTGTCGCTGGCCGTGACGACCGACGCCAGCCAGGCTGTCGCCGAGGCGACGTCCACCGACGGCATCATCAACGGGTTCCGGGCAGGCCCGCCGGGATCCACCCCACCCGCGGCTCCAGCCCCGCCCGCAGCGCCACCGGCACCCGTCGCTCCGCCGCAGGCGCTGGCGCGCTAGCCCGCCGAGGAGTGCGCGCGCGAGGCCGAACCCGGCCTCGTATTGTGGCTCCATGCTCATCGCAGGAGTGCTCTGTGTCTGCGTGGCCGTGCTGATGGCCGTGCTCGGGTTGTGGTCGCTGGCGCGTCCTGCGGGTAACGACACCACCGCGCTGGTGATGCGGTCGGTCGCTCCGCCGCAGTTGGCCGCCGCGATCATGCTGGCCGCAGGCGGCGCGGTGGCGTTGGGCGCGCAGCACGGCACGGCGCTGCCGGTGATCATCGTCTGCATCCTTGGGGCCATCGGCACCGTCGCCGCCGGATCCTGGCAGACCGCGCGGTTCGCGCTGCGTCACGAAGAGGCGTCGGCGGGCTGCGCCGGTAGTTGCGCTGCCTGCACGCTCAGCTGCCATTGAGGTGGCTCAAGGCGCTGCCGATCGACACCTTCCTGCTGGCGATGGCGGCGACTGTCGCACTCGCAGCGCTCTTTCCCGCCCGCGGTGCCTTCGCGGACGTGATGTCGGTGGTCGCGAAAGTCGTTATCGCGCTGCTGTTCTGGCTGTACGGTGCGCGGCTGTCGCCGCAGCAGGCCTGGCAGGGCGTCAAGCGGTGGCAACTGCATCTGCTGGTGCTGGCCACGACCTTCGTGGTCTTTCCCATTCTCGGGCTGGCCGCCCGTGGGCTGGTTCCCTGGCTGCTGAACCTCGACGTGTACAACGGGCTGCTGTTCCTGTGCCTGGTCCCGTCGACCGTGCAGTCGTCAATCGCCTTCACATCGATTGCGCGGGGCAATGTTTCGGCCGCCCTGGTCAGCGCGTCACTGTCCAACATCGTCGGGGTGGCGCTGACCCCGCTGCTGGTCGTGCTGCTGATGAACACCAGCGGCGGCGCCCGGATGGACGCCACCGCGATCCGTGACGTCGGGTTGCAACTGCTGCTGCCGTTCGTGTTGGGCCAGCTGATGCGGCCGTGGATCGCCGACTGGGTTGCGCGGCACGGGGTGTTGACCAAAGCCGTCGACCGCGGGTCGATCCTGGTCGTCGTCTATACCGCGTTCTCGATGGGCATCGTGGAACACATCTGGCGCAGTGTCAATCCGTGGCAACTGGTCATCGTCGCGGTGGTCAACAGTGTGCTGTTGGCCATGGTGCTGACCTTCACCTGGCTGATCGGTCGACTGGTCGGCCTGGATCGCGGCGACAGCATCGTGCTGCTGTTCTGCGGCTCGAAGAAGAGCCTGGCGTCCGGCCTACCCATGGCCCTGGTGTTCTTCCCGGCGGCCACTGTCGGCGTGATCATGCTGCCGCTGATGATCTTTCACCAGATCCAGCTTGTGGTGTGTTCGGTGATCGCCAGCAGGCTCGCCGGCGGCGAACTGCCCGCGGAGGCGACTGCTTAGTTGCGGCTGACGTCGATCGGGTGGGTGGCCAGCATCGACAGCGGCTGGGGCTGCCGTCGCAGCACCCGGCCCCAGAGATCCACCCGCTGCTCGACCAGCACGTCAGATGGCAACGCCGACAACACAATCCAGTCGTCGCGCTCGATCTCGCCCTCGAGTTGACCGAGCGTCCAGCCTGAGTAGCCGGCGAAGATGCGCACGCCCTCGACCAGGGGGCCGATCACCTCCGGGTCGGCGTCGAGGTCGACCATCACCATCCGGCCGGCCACATGGCGCAGGCCGGGGACGCCGTCGGGCTCGGCACCGACGCGCAGCACCGCCAGACACAGCGCGGCGTCGCGTTTGACCGGGCCGCCGATGAACATGGTCTTCGGTTTGGTCGCCAGCTTGGCCCATTGCGGCAACACGTTGTAGACGGCGGTCTCGCTGGTGCGGTTGAGTACAACGCCGAGCGTGCCGCCGTCGTTGTGCTCGACGATGTAGATCACGCTGCGGCGGAACGTGGGCTCGAGCAGATCCGTGTTGGCCAAAAGCAAAGTGCCCGCTCGCACTCGATGTGCGGCGGGGGCAATGTAATCCTCCGGGTCTTCGGGCTGCGCCACCCATCCATCATGGCATCCGGGTGCGACGCCTGTGGTGAACCAGAGGCGCGCTCCCAAGAATTTGTACTGTTGTTAACAGCGTCCGGTGGCCGGCCGACGTTTGCCGGGTTCATCGGGAAGTAGGTTCAGTGACTCATCCGCGCGCACCCGCCATTGCCTGGCGCGCGGTGCGGAATATGCCGGACTTCTGGCGGCTGCTGGAGTTGCGGGCCGCGAGCCAGTTCGGCGACGGGCTCTTCCAGGCGGGTCTGGCCGGGGCGTTGCTGTTCAACCCCGAGCGTGCCGTCCAGTCCACTGGCGATTGCCGGCGCCTTCGCGGTGCTGTTTCTGCCGTACTCGCTGCTGGGTCCGTTCGCCGGTGCGTTGATGGACCGCTGGGATCGCCGGCTGGTGCTGATCGCCGCCAACGTCGGCCGCATCGTGTCCGTCGCGGTGGTCGGCGTCTGCCTGGCATTCGGTGTCCGCGACTTGCTCGTGCTCTGCGGGTCGCTGGTGGCCAACGGGCTCGCCCGGTTCGTGTCGTCCGGTCTGTCCGCTGCGCTGCCTCATGTGGTGCCCCGCGAGCAGGTCGTGACGATGAACTCGATCGCATCGGCGACCGGCGCGATCGCGGCATTCCTCGGCGCCAACTTCATGCTGGTGCCACGGGCGATCTTCGGGTCCGGCGACCGCGGTGCGGCGTCGATCATTCTGCTGGTCACCATTCCGCTACTGATCTCGCTGCTGCTGTCGCTGCGATTCCCGAACCACGTGCTGGGTCCCGACGACACCCAGCGGGCGATCCACGGGTCGGTCCTCTACGCGGTGGTCACCGGCTGGATGCACGGCGTGCGGACCGTGCTGGACCGTCCGACTGTGGCCGCCACGTTGGCGGGATTGGCCGCACATCGGATGGTGTTCGGCATCAACTCGCTGCTGGTGCTGCTGCTGGTGCGCAACCGCGACAACGCCGTCGTCTCCGCGCTGGGCAGCGCGATGCTGTTCGTCGCCGCCGCCGGCGCCGGATCGTTTCTGGCCAACCTGGTCACGCCGGCCGCGGTGCGCCGCTGGGGCCGCAACGCCACGGCCAACGGCGCGCTGGCCATCGCGTCGCTCATCGAGATCACCGGCGTCGGCTTGCAGCTGTGGGTGCTGGTGACGTGCGGATTCCTGCTCGGCGGCCTCGGCCAGGTGGTGAAGTTGTGCGCGGACACCGCGATTCAGATCGACGTGGACGACGCGCTGCGCGGACACGTGTTCGCGGTGCAGGATTCGCTGTTCTGGGTCGCGTTCATCGGCGCGATCACAGTGGCGGCGATGGTGATTCCGGCCAACGGCCACTCCCCCGCACTCGTCGTCGCGGGGGCCGCGATCTATCTGTGCGGGCTGGCGGCGCACAGTCTCGTCGGGCGGCGCGGCGCGAATCGCTAAGGTACCCACATGGCCGACCTGCAGCAGATCGTCGACGACCTGCGCGCGGAAAGTAATGAGCTCGACGCGCTGGTGGCGCCGCTCGCGGATGCGGGCTGGACCGCGCCGACGCCGGCCGCGGGGTGGACGGTGGCTCACCAGATTGGGCACCTGTTGTGGACCGATCGCGGCGCGCTGCTCGCGGTCACCGACGAGGATGCCTTCGCAGACATCGTGAAGACCGCGCTCGACGACCCGATCGGCTTCGTCAACACCGCGGCCGACGAGCTGGCCGTCGTCCCGCCCGCCGAGCTGCTCGCCGACTGGCGGGCCACCCGCTCGCAATTGCACGACGCGCTGCTGACGGTCGACGACGGTCGCAAGCTGCCGTGGTTCGGACCGCCGATGAGCGGGCCGTCGATGGCGACCGCGCGAATCATGGAGACCTGGGCACACGGGCTCGACGTCGCCGACGCACTCGGCGTCACCCGGCCCGCCACCGCCCGGCTGCGGTCCATCGCACACATCGGGGTCCGCACCCGTGATTTCGCGTTCGTCATCAACGGCCTGCAGCCGCCGAGCGAACCGTTTCACGTGGAACTTCGCGCACCCGACGGCGGCGTCTGGTCGTGGGGCCCCGCCGATGCGGCGCAACGCGTCACCGGCTCCGCCCAGGATTTCTGCTTTCTGGTCACCCAGCGCCGATCGCCGGCCGATCTCGACGTGACGGCCCACGGCGACGACGCCGCCCGCTGGCTGCCGATCGCGCAAGCCTTCGCCGGTCCGCCGGGGCCGGGCCGATAGCCTCCAGGGCCAGGTAACCCTTACCTTATTTCCGGTAGGCTCACTGCTCGTTATGGGTGAAGCATTGACGGTCCTGCCGCGGGAGTTGACCGATCTCAGCGGCGACGTCCGCGCCGCTCCTGCGCCGCCGACGCCGGTACTCGCCGAGCCCTACGGTCTTCGCCTCGTCGATCCCGACACCGACGCGGAGATGATCTCGCGGTGGATGAACATGCCGCATCTGGTCGAGGCGTGGGAATCGGACTGGCCGGTGCCGCGGTGGCGCGACTACCTGCGCGCTCAACTCGGCGGTAGCTATTCACGGCCGTACGTCGGCAGCATGCACGGTGAGGACGGCGGTTACGTCGAGGTGTACCGCGCCGCAAAGGATTCCATCGCCACCCGCTATCACGCCGACCCCTATGACATCGGGCTGCACGCCGCGATCGCCGAGCTGTCCATCGTGAACAAGGGCCTGGGCCCGTTCCTGCTCCCCCGGATCGTCGCCAGCGTCTTCGAGGTCGAACCCCGTTGCCGCCGAATCATGTTCGACCCGGACCACCGCAACACCTCGGCGCGACGGCTGTGCGAATACGCCGGGTGCACATTCCTCGGCGAACACGACATGAGCAATCGCCGAATGGCGTTGTACGCGTTGCCCCGTACTCCGGACGACGTGCCGGCGCCACGCTAGCTCGGCGGAGGGCCGATCAGCTCGGTGTAGCCGTCGTAGTCGGGCTTCATCGCCGCGGCAACCAGCTCCCACAGCACCTCGTCGGTGCCGCCGCCGACGCGAGCCAGCTTCATGTCGCGCCACCACCGACCGAGCGGGGTCTCGTCCACCAAATAGCCTGAGCCGCCGAAGATGTGCATGCATTCCGACAGCACCTCTTCGCCCAGCCGCGCGGCGGTGACCTTCACCGCGGCGGCGGCCCGCAGATCGAGGCGGCCTTCGGCCGCAATTCCGTTGAGGCCGTGCCGAAGCAGGTCGACGCGGGCCTGCAGGTCGGCTATCCGGAGTCGCAGCGCCTGATGCTCGAACAGCGTCGACCCGAATTGCTTACGCTGCACCATTCGCGCGTGGGTGACGCCGATTGCGCGCTGACAACCGGCCGCGACCTGTCCGGCGATCGACATCCGCTCGTGGGCCAGTCCCCAGGAGATCGCGGCCAAACCCGTTCCGGGGCGGGCGATCAGCGCGTCCGCGGGCACCCAGGTGTCGATCTGTACCGCGGCGGTGTCCAGCGGGCCGGCGCCGACTTTGCGGTACGGCAGTTGTACCTCGCACTGCGACACCGGGACGGCAATCACCAGCACGTTGCCGTGCCGGCTGCTGTCGTCGTGGTCGACGCCGCGAGCGACCACCATGATGTGGTCGGCCACCGGCGACAACGACACGTACTTCTTGGTGCCGCGGACTTCGAATCCGTCTCGTGCAGTACGGACTTCGGTCTCCACGATCTGCAGGTCCGAACCGCCCGACTCCTCGGACGCGCCGATGCACAGGATTGCCTCGCCGCGGATGGCCTGCTCGCAGATGTCCTTCAGGTAGTCCGAGCGGCCAAAGCGGCGCAGGATGGCGATCGCCGAGTCGTGCAGGCTGACGCCGACGCCGATGCCCGCCGAGCCCAGTCGGCCCAGCGCGAAGGCCAGCGCGACCAGCTTGGCAACGTCGGGGTGCTGTCCGTTGAGCCACTTCTGCGCGAACACACCGCGCTCGCCGAGGTGCTCGATCAGCTTGCGTGGAAACCGTTCGCTGTCTTCGGCTTCCGCGGTCCAGGCCGTCACCTGGTCGTCGAACACCTCGTCCAGCAGCGTTCGGTATTCGTCGATGCTCAGCTCTGTGGTCATGTGGTCGCCGCCGCCAGGTTGCGTTTGACTTCGAGGCGGCGCAGCTTGCCCGACGACGTGCGCGGCAGCGTGCCGGGCCGGACGAACACGACGTTGGCGGGCACGATGCCGCATTCGGAGGCCACTTTGGCGACCAGTTCGCTGCGTGCGCCGGCTTCATCGGGGCCGCGGAATTCGGCGGTGATAACCAAGCCCTGACGGGTGGAGTCGTCGTCGGTGCCGACGGCGACCACGGCTCCCTCGCGGACACCGCGGATTTCGGCGGCCACCCGCTCGATCTCGGCCGGGAAGACGTTACGGCCCGCGATGGTGATGATCTCTTTGGCCCGCCCGCAGATGACGAGTCCATCGTCGGTGAGATAGCCGAGGTCTCCGGTCGGGAACCAGGCGTCGGGCTGCAGCGGGGTGTCGCCGAGGTAGCCCGACATCATCGAGGTGCCGCGGATTTCGATCTCGCCGACGTCGCGGCCGGACACCTCGGCGGCAAGCTCGGAAGCCGCCCCGATGCGGATTTCCATTCCGGGGATCGGCGCGCCCAGGATGGCGTGCCTGCACGGATCGGAATCCGTTGTGGCGGAAGTCGTTTCGTCATACAGCAGGCCGGTCCCCGCTGCGGGGATGGTGACTGCGCAGGTCGATTCGGCCAGCCCGTAGGACGGTGCCAGCGCGCCGGCGTCAAAACCGAACTTGCTCAACGCATCTGCGTAGCGCTCCATCGCGGTGCAGTCAATGGGCTCGCCGCCGTTGATCGACACCCGCACCCGGCCCAGGTCGACGTCGGACACCAGCCGGGCGTACTTGCCGATCATGCTGTAGGCCATGTTCGGCGCGGCGGTCATCGTCGCCCCGCTTTCGCTGAGCCATCGCAGCCACCGGAACGGCGACGCGGTGAACGCCGCAGTAGGCGCCAGCCAGACCGGCGTCCCGACGAGGGCGCCGCTGAGCAGAAACGTCAGGCCCATGTCGTGATACAGCGGCAGCCAGGTACACCCGCGGTCGACCGCCGGGTCGACATCGAACCGGGTGAGCAGACCGTTGAGGTTGTTGAGCACCGCGTTCCCGGACAGTTGAGCGGTGCGCGGGTTTCCGGTCGAGCCTGCGGTGCCTTGCAGCACGGCGGGGGTGTCGGCTGCGGCCTCGACGGGAACGAAGTGGGTGGAGAGTTCGCGCTGCGCGGCGGCAGCGACGTCGAGCGCCGCCGGGCCGTCGGCTCCGCGCAACAGATCGAGTTCGGGGCCGTGGCTGAATACCGTGCGTACGCCGAGGCCGGCGAATCGCGTCATCGTGGCCTGCGCCCACTTCTGCGGGTCGGCGCCGCGGACCGGGCCGGGCAGAATCGACACGCTCTGCCCCGCAAGCCACACACCCTGGATGGCGGCGATGAAGTCCGCGGTCGGCTCGCCGACCAGGCCGACAGCGCTGAGCTGCGGCTCGTCGAGGATGCGCGCGGCGACGCTCTCGGCGCGGGCGTGCACCTGCTGCCACGGGTAGCGCTTCCAGTCGTCGGCTTCCCTGTCGAAGACGACGAGGTCATGGGTTGAGGTGCGCATCGCCCCGGACAGGGCGGTGGCCAGCACGCTCACTGGCCGACCGGGACCTTTGCCCGGATGACGTCTTCCAGGTCGCCGACGGTGTCGCAACCCAGCAGTTCCTGCTCGGACACCGCGACGCCGAGCTTGTCCTCGATGGCCACCATGCCCACCGCAAACGCCACCGAATCCAGGCCCACGTCGTCGACCAGGCGAGATTCCCGGGTCACCCGGCTGATGTCGACATTGAGGTCGTCGCTCAGGATCTCGGTCAGGGCAGCGCTCACCGAGTCAGGGTGTGACTCCTCCACGTTCATGGGCCGTCACAGTACCGGGCCACCGCAGCAGACGGGGATCTACGGTTTGGGCGTCAGGGCGCTCGCCGCATCGGCGGCACCGTCGCCATCGGTATCGGCGAGTTTGACGTCCCAGCGGCCGTCGCCGTCGGTGTCGACGTAGCCCGTCACACCGTCCTCACCGGCGGCGATGGCGCGATCGGCGAGCCCGTTGCCGTCACTGTCGAGCAACCGGACACCCTCGGCGCCGAACTCGGTCATCGGCCGGCCGGTGTGCTCGACGCCGTCCAGTCCGAACCAGCGCAGTGCGGTTGTCACCGCATGCTCGGCCGCTACCGTCCAGGTGCCCGAACCGTCGTCGGTGAAGTAGCTTTCGGCGTCGCCGTGCACGTCGAGGACGACGTGCTCAGCGGTGCCGTCACCGTCCAGGTCGGCCAGCGCGTCATCCGCGAGGCCGTCGCCGTCGAAATCCAGGCTGACCGCATCGAGGTGGCCGTCGCCGTTCAGGTCGAGATCGGGTGTGCGATCCCATATCGTCGCTGCGCCGTCACCGGCGCTCAGGCAGTACTCCATACCTGTGCGACGCGGCCGTGCCGCTACTGGTTCCCGCGAGCCTGCCACCAAGACAGCAATTCGGCCCTGGCCTCGTCATCAGTGAGCGGCCCCCGGTCCAGCCGCAACTCCTTGAGATGCCGCCAGGCCTCCCCGACCTGCGGGCCCGCCGGGATGCCGAGCAGCTCCATGATCTCGTTGCCGTCCAGATCGGGGCGTACCCGCTGCAGGTCCTCTATGGCGGCCAGTTCGGCGATCCGCGCCTCGAGGTCGTCGTAGTTGGCCTGCAACCGGGCGGCTCGGCGCTTGTTCCGGGTGGTGCAGTCGGCGCGCACCAGCTTGTGCAGCTGCGGCAGCAGCGGCCCGGCGTCGGTGACATACCGGCGCACCGCGGAGTCGGTCCACTTGCCGTCGCCGTAACCGTGGAAGCGCAGATGCAGATACACCAGCTGCGACACCTCGTCGACGATCTGCTTCGAATACTTCAACGCGCGCAACCGCTTTCGGACCATCTTGGCGCCGACGACCTCGTGGTGGTGAAAGCTGACTCCGCCGTCGGATTCGTGTTTGCGAGTGGCCGGCTTGCCGATGTCGTGCAGCAGCGCCGCCCAGCGCAGCACCAGATCGGGGCCTCCATCAGGAAGGGGGTCCTCCAGCGCGATGGCCTGCCGCAACACCGTCAGCGAATGCTCGTAGACGTCCTTGTGCTGGTGGTGTTCGTCGATCGCCATTCGCATGCCGCCGACGTCGGGCAACACCACGTCGCCCATCCCGGTCTGCACCATCAGGTCGATACCGGCGACCGGGTCAGCGCCTACCAGCAACTTGTCCAACTCGGCGGCAACCCGCTCGGCGGTGATCCGGCTGAGCTGCGGGGACATGTCGATGATCGCCTCCAGCACCCGCGGGGCGACCTCGAAACCGAGTTGCGAGACGAATCGCGCCGCGCGCAGCATCCGCAGCGGATCGTCGCCGAACGACTCTGACGGCTTGGCGGGAGTGTCCAGCACGCCGGCCCGCGCTGCGGCCAAACCGCCCAGGGGATCGACGAATTCGGCCGCACCGGCTTCGGTCACCCGCACCGCCATCGCGTTGACGGTGAAGTCGCGGCGCACCAGATCGTCGTCGAGAGAGTCACCGAACCGCACCTCGGGGTTGCGGGACACCCGGTCGTAGCGATCGGCCCGGAACGTGGTGAGTTCCAGCCGGACGTGGTTCTTCTCGGCGCCGATGGTGCCGAACTCGATACCGGTGTCCCATAGCGCGTCGGCCCACGACCGCAGCAATTTCTGGGTCTGCTCGGGGCGCGCGTCGGTGGCGAAGTCCAGGTCTCCGCTGTCGCCGCGGCCGAGCACGGCGTCGCGCACCGACCCGCCCACCAGGTACAGCTCGTGACCGGCCTTCGCGAACAGCGATCCGAGTTCGCGCAGGATGTCGGCGTGCCTGTTCAACGCGACCGCGGCAGCGGCCAGCAGCTCAGCGTCTCGGGCATCCTCGGGCACTCAAAAAGAGTAGTGGCCGGGCCCGGCCGGGTCTCAGACAAGTCACGACCGGCGAGTGCGGCCCGGAGCGTATGAGCACGCCAGCTACTATCGCTTGGGTGTCCGACGGCGAAAAATCGCAACCCCGTCGGCGTCGGGGGAGGCGCCGCGGTCGGCGCCCAGCGGGGTCAGGCGAGAACCAAGCTAACGGCGGCGAGACTGCCGACGGCGGCACGCCGACCGCTGCCGCGAAACCCGGCCAGCGCCGCCCGGGGCGCCGCGGACCCGAGCGCCTGCGTACCGTGCACGAGACGTCGGCGGGCGGACTCGTCATCGACGGCCTCGACGGCCCCCGCGAAGAGCAGGTCGCCGCGCTGATCGGCCGCATCGACCGACGCGGCCGGATGCTCTGGTCACTGCCCAAAGGCCACATCGAACAAGGTGAGACGGCCGAGCAGACCGCGATCCGCGAGGTCGCCGAGGAGACCGGTATTCAGGGCAGCGTGCTGGCGGCGCTGGGTCGCATCGACTACTGGTTCGTCACCGATGGACGCCGGGTGCACAAGACCGTGCATCACTATCTGATGCGCTGTTCGGGCGGCGAGCTGTGCGACGAGGACGTGGAGGTTGCCGAGGTGGCGTGGGTGCCGATCCCCGAACTGCCGTCTCGGCTGGCCTACGCCGACGAACGCAAATTGGCCGAGGTGGCCGACGAGCTGATCGACAAGCTGCAGACCGACGGCCCGGCGGCGCTGCCACCGCTGCCGCCGAGTTCGCCACGACGCCGTCCGCAAACTCATTCGCGCACCCGAGTCCGTCGGCCCGACGAGCCCGTTCGGGGCCGGCAGAACGGTCGCGGTTCCGGCCCGTGACGGGTTCCCGGCTCCGGCGGGCCGCATTGATGCGCCTCGCCGCGGTGATCGCCATCCTGGCTGGAGTAGGAGCCGCGTTCACCGCCGCGCCACACGCCGCCGCGGGCGAGCCCGGCGCGACGCCGTTTGTCCAGGTGCGCATCGATCACGTCACCCCGCAAGTCGCGACGACGACCAGCGAGCCGCTGGTCACCGTCAAGGGGACGGTCAGCAACATCGGTGACCGGCCGGTCCGCGAGGTGATGGTCCGGCTCGAACACGCGGCTGCGGTGACCGCGTCGGTTGGTCTGCGCACCAACCTCGACGGTGACACCGACCAATACGAGGCGGCCGAGGATTTCGTCACGGTGGCGCCTGAGTTGAAACGCGGCCAGAAGATCGGGTTCACGCTGTCGGCGCCGATGCGCTCGGCGGGCAAGCATTCGCTCGATATCTCCGCGCCCGGCGTCTACCCGCTGCTGGTGAACGTCAACGGCACGCCCGACTACGGCGAGCCGGCGCGGCTGGACAATGCCCGGTTCCTGCTGCCGGTGCTGGGAGTGCCGCCGGATCCGCAAGATGCCGCCGGCCAACTATCTGGCGCAATGGGCGCCATAGTGGCGCCCGACACTTCCAAACCCGTGCCGGTCACCATGCTGTGGCCGCTGGCCGACAAGCCCCGGCTGGCGCCGGGCGTCCCGGGCGGCACGATCCCAGTGCGGTTGATGGACGACGACCTGGCCACATCGCTGGCCGGCGGCGGCCGGCTGGACATTCTGCTCTCGGCCGCCGAGTTCACCACCAGCCGCGACGTGGACCCCGACGGCGCCATCGGCCGCGCGCTGTGCCTGGCCGTCGACCCCGACCTGCTGGTCACCGTCAACGCGATGTCCGCCGGCTATGTCGTCTCGAATTCGCCCGACGGTCCCGCGCAGCAGCCAGGCACCCCCACCCACCCGGGCGCCGGGCAGGCCGCCGCGGTGAGCTGGTTGAACCGGCTGCGTGCGCTGGCGCACCGGGCCTGCGTCGCACCGCTCCCCTACGCCCAGGCTGACCTCGACGCCGTGCAGCGGGTCGGCGACCCCGGGCTCAGCGCCACCGCCACCGGCGGAGCCGCCGACGTCGTCGACCAGATCCTCGGCGTCGCGTCGGTCCGCGGCGCCACGCTCATCCCGGACGGCTCGTTGACCCGCCGGGCCGTGGATCTGTTGAGCGCCAACAACAGCACCGTGGTGATCGCCGCCGCGGACACAGCCGCAGGCGACTCGAATACGCCGATACCGCCGACCGCGGACACCTCGCCGCGGCGGCTGTCCCCGCAGGTCGTGCTGGCGCCGTTCGACCCCGCCGTCGGCGCCGCGTTCGGCGCGACCGGCTCGGACCCCGTCGCGCCCCCCTACCTGAACTCCGCGTTGGCGATCCGGCTGCAGCACGACTCCGAGACCGCCCGCCGCCAAGATGCGCTGGGCTCGATGCTGTGGCGGTCGCTGCAACCGAAAGCCATGCCGCGCACCCAGATTCTGTTGCCCCCGACGAACTGGAAGCTGAGCTCCGACGACGCGGGCGCCATCCTGACCACTCTGGCGACCGCGATCCGGTCGGGCCTTGCGGTGCCACGACCCCTGCCCGCGCTCATCGCCGACGCGTCCGCCGTCCCGCCCGTCAACGGCACTGCGCAACCCGATGTCGACGCCGGCTCGCGCGGCCGGTTCAGCGACGCCGTCATCGCCAGGATCTCCACCGAGGTGAACCGGCTGTCGGGTTTGGCCGCGGCGCTGACCACCGATCTCCGCACCGGCCTCACCGGCGTCGGCTACACGGCGCCGTTGCGCGAGGACATGCTGCGGGCCGTGAGCCAGGCCGACCGGCCTGACGCCCGCAACGGGCTGGCCCAGCAGCGGTTGCAGGTCGTCGGCGACTCGATCAACGACCTGTTCGGAGCGGTCGTCATCGTCAAACCGGCCGGGGCGTACACCCTGGCCACCGAGCACAGTCCTCTGCCACTGGCCCTGCACAACGGGCTGGCCGTGCCGATCCGGGTGCGCCTGTACGTCGACGCACCGCCCGGGATGACGGTGACCGACCTCGGCGAGATCGAGCTGCCGCCGGGCTACCTGCCGCTACGGGTGCCGATCGAGGTCAACTTCACCCAGCGCGTGGCGATCGACGTCGCCCTGCACACCGCGGCCGGCGTGCCACTCGGCGAGCCGGTGCGGCTGTCGGTGCACTCCAACGCCTACGGCAAGGTGCTGTTCGCGATCACGATGAGCGCCGGCGCGGTGCTGTTCCTGCTGGCGGGACGACGGCTGTGGCACCGCTTCCGCGGCCAGCCCGACCCCGCCGACCTGGACCGCCCGGATCCACCGGATGCGGACGACTACGTGCATGACGAGCAGCGCGTATGAATCCCGCGCCGCACAGCGGCAGCACCCGCCACAAGCGCAGTCGTAAGCCCAGCCCGGGCCCGCCCACCGGACCGCTGCCGCCGACCGGGCACGTGCCGTCGCAGGGCACCTCGCCGCAGCCGCGTCCCGAGTTGTCCGATGCCGCGCTGGTATCGCGGTCGTGGGGCATGGCATTGGCGACCCTGGTCAGTCGGATCACCGGGTTCGCCCGGATCGTGGTGCTCGCCGCGATCCTGGGCGCCGCGCTGTCCAGCGCGTTCTCTGTCGCCAATCAGCTGCCGAACCTGGTTGCCGCGCTGGTGCTGGAAGCGACCTTCACCGCGATCTTCGTACCGGTGCTGTCGCGCGCCGAGAAAGACGACGCCGACGGCGGTGCCGCGTTCGTCCGCCGGCTGGTGACGCTGGCGACCGCGGTCCTGCTGTTCACCACGCTGCTCTCGGTGGCCGCGGCCCCACTGCTGGTCCAGCTGATGCTGGGCCGCAGCCCGCAGGTCAACGAGCCGCTGACCACGGCGTTCGCCTACCTGCTGCTTCCACAGGTGATCTTCTACGGCCTGTCGTCGGTGTTCATGGCAATCCTGAACACCCGCAACGTATTCGGGCCGCCGGCCTGGGCGCCGGTGGTCAACAACGTCGTCGCGATCGCCACCCTGGGCGCCTACCTGTTGGCACCCGGGCAACTGTCCGTTGACCCGGTGCAGATGGGCAACACCAAGCTGCTGATCCTCGGGGTCGGGACCACGCTGGGGGTATTCGCGCAGACGGCCGTGCTGCTGGTTGCCATCCGCAGGCAGCGCATCAGCCTGCGCCCGCTGTGGGGAATCGACGACCGGCTCAAACGCTTCGGCGCCATGGCCGCCGCGATGGTGTTCTACGTGCTGATCAGCCAGATCGGCCTGATCGTCACCAACCAGATCGCCAGCTCGGCGGCGGCTTCGGGTCCGGCGATCTACAACTACACCTGGCTGGTGTTGATGCTGCCGTTCGGCATGATCGGCGTGACCGTGCTGACCGTGGTGATGCCGCGGCTGAGCCGCAATGCTGCCGCCGAAGACACCCCTGCGGTGCTCGCCGACCTCTCGCTGGCCACCCGGTTGACGATGATCACCCTGATCCCGACGGTGGCGTTGATGACCGTCGGCGGATCGGCGATGGGCAGTGCGCTGTTCGCCTACGGCCACTTCGGCGACGTCGACGCCGGCTACCTGGGTGCCGCGATCGCGTTGTCGGCGTTCACGCTGCTGCCCTATTCGGTTGTGCTGCTGCAGCTGCGCGTCTTCTACGCCCGCGAACAGCCGTGGATACCGATCGCGATCATCGTCATCATCACCACGGTCAAGATCGCCGCGTCGCTGGTTGCGCCGCACCTCACCGACCGGCCCGAACTCGTCGCCGGATACCTGGGGCTGGCCAACGGCCTGGGCTTCTTGGCCGGAGCGGTCGCCGGCTACGTTCTGCTGCGCAACGCTCTGCGACCGCCGGGCGGCCATCTGGTCGGCAGGGCCGAGGTGCGGACCATCCTGGTGACGATCACCGCGTCGCTGCTCGCCGGGCTGATCGCCTACGTGGTCGACGTGCTGTTGGGCATGCAGCGGCTGACCGCCTACGGCGGCGGCGCCGGCTCGCTGCTACGGCTGTTCGTCCTCGCGGTCATCATGCTGCCGATCGTGGGCCTGGTCATGCTGCGGGCCCGGGTGCCCGAGGCCGAGGCGGCGTGGGCGGTATTCCGTCGCTGGATCGGTGCCGCGGCGCCCGCTTCCGGCAGGTCAGACGCCGTCGCCGACGGCCAACCGAGCGGCGGAGATCACCTGTTGCGCTCGGGTATCGTCACGTACCCTGAGCACAGCAATCCGTCCAATCGGATGGACTATCCGGTACGACAAACCGTCCGGCAGGCCGGGGAGGGGCTGAGGAGAGGACCGGGTATGACCGACGGCCCATCGGACAGCACCGCAGCCAAGGCTGCCTCCGACTCCCTGTCGTCGTCCGCTGGCCCAGACGGACCGACTCCTCAACGGGCCGTTTCACGTCCCGCATCGTCATCGGTCGCAGACGGCTTCCACCCCGACGTCCCGACCGACCTCCAGGTCGACACCGTCGCGGTGCCGCAGGACACGACTCCCCCGAACGGCGATCCGTCAACCGATCCCGTCCTCGAATCCACCGATCCGGCGCGCGACGATCTCGCCGCGGTCGGTTGCCGATTCTGACGAACAGCACCTGGTCCCCGGCGCCAGCATCGCCCGTGGTCGCTACCGGCTGTTGCTGTTCCACGGCGGGGCGCCGCACCTGCAGTTCTGGCAGGCGCTGGACACCGCGCTGAATCGGCAGGTGGCGCTGACGTTCGTCGATCCGGACGGGAGGCTGTCCGATGAGCAGGTCCGCGAAATCCTGGCCCGCACCATGCGATTGAGCCGCCTGGACAAACTCGGCATCGCCCGTGTTCTCGACGTCGTCCATACCGGCACCGGCGGCCTGGTGGTCTCTGAATGGGTCCGCGGCGGCTCGCTGCAGGAAGTCGCCGAGACGTCGCCGTCGGCGGTGGGCGCTGCGCGCGCGATGCAGACCCTGGCCGCCGCGGCCGAGAGTGCCCACCACGCGGGCGTCGCGTTGTCGATCGACCATCCCAGCCGGGTACGGGTCAGCATCGAGGGCGACGTCGTGTTGGCCTTCCCCGCGACGATCCCGGACGCCGACCCCGAAGACGACATCCGCGGCATCGGCGCGGCGCTCTACGCGCTGCTGGTCAATCGCTGGCCACTGCCCGAATCCGGCGAACCCAGCGGCATGGAGCATGCGCCTCGCGGTCCCGGCGGCCAACCCGTCGAACCCAGCTCCATCGACGGCGACATCCCCTTCCAGATCTCCGCCGCAGCCACCCACTCCATCCACGGCGATGGTGGAATACGCAGCGCCGCAACCCTTTTAAACCTGCTTCAGCAGGCGACGGCAGTGGCCGATCGCACCGAGCTGTTGAGCCCCATTTCGGAACAGCCGCCGCCGCCGCGGCCGACACCCACCCGGGCAGACCGGACGCCGCCGCAGGCACTCGACGCAGAACATGCCCGCCTTCGCCGGCGCCGCGCCGTGACGATCGGGATCAGCGCCGGTGCGGCGGTGATCGTGGTCGCACTGGTGGTGCTGGCCTCGGTGCTGAGCAGGATGTTCGGCGATGTCGGCGGCCTGGACAAAGACCAGCTCGGCCTGAACGGACCGGCCGCGAGTTCGACCGCCAACTCGGCGGCCGGCAGCATCGTCAAACCCGTTGGCGCCACAGTGTTCTCCCCCGGCCAGGAAGCCGACAATCCCGGTCAGGCCCGGCAGGCGATCGACGGCAACGCCGGCACCGCCTGGGAAACCGACACCTACCACGACGCCGTGCCCTTCCCCAGTTTCAAGAGCGGCGTCGGCCTGCTGCTGCAGCTCCCACAACCCACCGTGGTCGGCGCCGTGACCGTCGACGTCCCCAGCACCGGCACCAAGATCCAGATCCGCGCGTCGGCGACCGCGAAGCCCGGCAGGCTCGACGACACCACTGCGTTGAGCCAGCCCATCGCAATGCACCCCGGCCACAACAGCATTCAGGTCAACGGGTCGTCGCCCACGTCCTATCTGCTGGTCTGGATTCCGACGCTGGGAACCACCGACGGCGAAAGCCGCACCAGCATCTCCGAGATCACCGTGCAGGCGAAGTCTTAACAGGTGAAGTGCCGGGCAACCGGCGATTGGTTAATGTCCGGCCGTGGCAGAACAACGCAGCGACGCAGAACTGTTGGCTGCTCATGTCGCGGGTGACCGCTACGCCTTCGAGCAGCTGTTCTACCGCCACCACCGGCACCTGCACCGGCTGGCCCGGTTGACCAGTCGCAGCGCCGAGGATGCCGAAGATGCGCTGCAGGACGCCATGGTCTCGGCCCACCGCGGCGCCGGCTCGTTTCGCCACGACGCCGCGGTCAGTAGCTGGCTGCACCGCATCGTCGTCAACTCATGCCTGGACCGGTTGCGCCGCAACAAAATTCATCCAACCGTCGCCCTCGACGACGTCTACCCGGTCTCGGATCGAACCGCCCAGGTCGAGACGGCGATCGCGGTGCAGCGGGCCCTGATGCACCTACCCGTCGAGCAGCGTGCCGCGGTGGTGGCTGTCGACATGCACGGCTACTCGGTCGCCGACACCGCCCGGATGCTCGGTGTGGCCGAGGGCACCGTCAAGAGTCGTTGTGCCCGCGCGCGGGCCCGGCTCGCCGGCATGCTCGGCTATCTGCACAGCGACACGCACCGCCCCGCCGGCTAGCTGTGATGCCCAGGGACGTTGTCCGGTTTGGTACCGGTGAGCCTGTGACAGGTGAAGGCCTCCGGTTGTGAAGTGGAGCTATCTAGGAACCGCTTCACCAACCAGGAGGCCTTCGTGTCCCACGCTAACGCTGCTTTGACTCCGCGTGCTCGATTGAGGCTGGCTCAGCTGATCGTCGAGTCCGGCTGGACTTACGCTGCGGCGGCCAAGATGTTCATGGTCGCACCGCGAACTGCCAAGAAGTGGGCCGATCGCTTCCGCGCCGAGGGTGCGTTCGGGATGGTCGACTGCAGCTCCCGACCACGCACCAGCCCTACCCGGACTGCGCCGCCGGTGGTGCGGCAGATCGTCGGCCTGCGGTGGCGTCATCGGCTCGGTCCCGTTCAGATCGCGGGGCGTCTCGGTATGCCGGCCTCGACGGTGCATGCCGTGCTGACCCGGTGCCGTGTGAACCGTCTGTCGCGCATTGACCGTGTTACCGGTGAGCCGCTGCGCCGGTACGAACACGCGTACTCCGGCGCGCTGATTCATGTCGATGTCACCAAGTTCGCCAACATCCCCGACGGTGGCGGCCACAAGTTCGTGAGCCGACAACAAGGCAGGCACAACGCCATCCAGATGGCCCACCGCACCGGTAACCGCGGCGACCGCACCAAGAATTGGCGCCCCAGGATCGGAACGGCGTTCGTACACACTGTGATTGACGATCACTCTCGGATGGCTTACGCCGAGATCTGCACCGACGAAAAGGCGGTCACCGCCATAAGTGTGCTGCAGCGTGCAGTGGCGTGGTTCGGTGAACGCGGCGTCACCGTTGAGCGGGTCCTGTCCGACAACGGGTCAGCCTATGTGTCCTACGCCTGGCGTGACGCTTGCGCCGAACTACACATCACCCCGAAGCGAACCCGCCCGTATCGGCCCCAGACCAATGGCAAGATCGAGCGTTTCCACCGCACCCTGGCCGACGGCTGGGCCTACGCCAGACACTACGAGTCAACCGAACAGCGCAACACCGCCCTGCCGGGCTGGCTGCACTTCTACAATCACCACCGAGCCCACTCCGCCATCGGAGGCCAGCCACCAGTCACCCGACTAACCAACCTCCCTGGACATCACAGCTAGCCGCCGTCCACGCCGGAACGGCTATACGGCACGACGGGTGGACTTGGGCCGGCGCACTTCTGGGTCAGCGGCGTCGGCGGCGTGGCATGTCGCACCGCCGGTCGACTTGGCTTGATACATGGCGGCGTCGGCGGCGTGCAACATCTCCGCGGCGCAACGCTGCTCGTCGGGACGCACCGCAACAACGCCGATGCTCGCGCTGACATTGACGCGGCACGTCGGTGTGCGAGAACCAGCGGCGGGGATGCTGATCGGCTTGCGCAGGGCCGTATGTAGTCGCCTGATGAGAGCGTTGACTTTGGCACGCTGTATCGGCGCGGCGAGCAGCGCCACGAACTCATCGCCGCCGACACGGCCGACGACGTCGTCCGGGCCCAAAGCTGCGCGGAGTCGCTGCGAGGCGACTTCGAGGACCGTGTCGCCGGCGTGGTGACCCAGCTCGTCGTTGATGACTTTGAACTTGTCGAGATCGATGAAAAGGACTGCACCCCAGCGGTATTCTGCAGAACCGATCGCATCGTTGATCAGCGTCACCAGGTGAGCGCGGTTGGGCAAACCGGTCAGGAGATCGTGGGTGGCCTGATACGTGAGCTGCTGATGGGCATTGTGCTGATCGGTGACGTCGACAATCGACATCAACACCGAAGACCGTTCCGGATCGCCGGGGTCGAGCAGCGACCAGTTGATCGACGCCCAGATCCGCGCGCCATCGCTGAACCGGTCGAAACCGTAGATGCGGCCTCGGTGCGGGGTGCGCTTGAGGATCTCCATGACCGGGCGCTGGTGCCAGGTGAGCCGCCGGCCGTTCGCGTCGAAGACCGGTATCTCGGCCGCTTTCGCGAACTGGACGAGATCGAGTCCCGTCATCGGCCCGCCGAAAATACGCAGCATCGCCGGGTTGACCGTTTCCACTGTGCCGTCTGCCGTGATGACGACGACGCCCTCTTGCAGAGACGCGACAACCATCTCGCACTGCCGTTCAGCGCGCCGCAGAGCGGTCTGGTTCGCGCATGACACAACGAATCCGTCATCCATTCTGGACACCGAGACCCGCACTGTGAGCTCCGAGCCGTCGTCGGCGCGGTGGGTGGTGTGTACCACTCCCCCCTTGGCCATGATGGCCGCCGGATCGAGGTCGGTACCGGTGACCCCGCCAATCGGTAGCCCGAGCGCCTCGACTGCCGGCCGCCGATAGATCGCCTCGGCCGCGGGATTCCAACTGGTCACGAAACCGGACGTGGTGGTCGAGATGATGGCGTCGTTGACGTGAGCCACCAAAGCGGCCTGAAACCGCAGGTTGGCTTCGGTCGCCTTCTGCAGTGTGACGTCACGGAACACCACCTTGTGAGCGGGCCGACCCTCCCACCGCGTCCGGATCGCCAGCGCTTCCACCTCACACGTGCCGCCGTCCAGCGTGACGATCGTCAGTTCCAGCGGCGGGGTCCGATCTCCGTCCAGCTGCCGCGCCGCAATGTGCTCACGCACCGCGGCGAGCGAATTCGGATGAATGAAATCGGTGATCTTGCGCCCGACCAGCTGGTCTGCCGACCGCGCCGCCATCTTGCGCACCAAAGTCTGGTTGACGTAGACGTAGCGGCCGTCGACATGCACACACATGGCGACCGGGCTGTGATCGACCAGCCATCGATATTGCTGCTCGGCACCACCAGGCGGTGGCTGCTCCGCCACAGCATGACGATCCGTGCGGTCCAGGCGTTTCAGGGCGTTCACCATCACCGCGTTCTCCTGACGTGGTCTGCCAGACTTAACCCGCGTCGGCGCGGCGGGTACGGGTGTCCACGTCGCTCAGTTCGCCCCTAGAAACTGAATATTCCTCAGCTTCCTCTGAGTCTAAACTCACTCTGCGTTTCACGTCACCGCAATGGGATCAATCGCTCGTGGCATTTGGGTAAACGATGACGGACACTGACGGGGATGGACGACGAGGACGTGCGCGGCGATCCGCCAGTGAGCGTGGACGCCATCGCCGACCTGCAGGCCGGGCTACTCGACGACGCTGCTGCGGCCAGGCTGCGCAACACAGTCCGCACCGATCCGGGCGCCCGACAGACCATGGACGCGCTGAATCGGGTCCGCCGTGAGGTCGCCGCGCTGGGCAGTGACCCGTCGTCGGCACCGGGCGTCGACCCGGCGGCGGTCGACGGGATCCGGGCCGCGTTGCGCAAGCAGCATGCGGTCGAGCGTGGCGGTCTGCCGCGTCCGGCGCGGCTGGCCGTCGCCGCGGCCGGACTCGTCGCTGTCGCCGTCGCGGTCTGGCTGGGCACCAGGTCGCTGATCACGGCGCCGGAGTCGACGCCGAGCCGGCCGACCACCATCGAGCACATCACCGTGACCAGGCTGCCGCCGGCGATCCCGCTGTCGGACCAGCAGATCCTCGCCCTGCTGGACCAAAGACCGGACTTCGGGCCGCTGACCGATCCGCACCGGCGCGCGTCGTGTCTGGCCGGATTGGGGTATCCCGCCGACGCCCGCGTACTGGGTGCGCGTCCCGTCGACGTCGATGGCCGGCCTACCGTGCTGCTGCTGTTGCCCGCCGATACGCCCGACGCCGTGTCGGCCCTGGCGGTGGCGCCTACCTGCAGCTCCGTAGACACCGGCCTGTCGGCTGACAGGATCATCCACCGGCCGTAAGGTCGCGGGAACAGCACCGCCTACCCTGGCGTTCTAGCGCAACGAAGGCAACGAAAAGCACGGAAGGCTCGCATGACCCCGTCAAGCACTGTCCACGATGTGATCGTCATCGGTTCCGGACCTGCCGGTTACACGGCTGCGCTGTACACCGCGCGTGCACAGTTGAAGCCGGTGGTCTTCGAAGGCATTTCGTTCGGCGGCGCCCTGATGACCACCACCGAGGTGGAGAACTACCCCGGATTCCGCGACGGCATTCAAGGGCCCGAGCTGATGGACCAGATGCGCGAGCAGGCGCTACGGTTCGGCGCCGATCTGCGGATGGAAGACATCGAGTCGGTGTCGCTGGACGGACCGGTCAAATCGGTCACCACCGCCGAAGGCGAAATCCTGCACGCCCGCGCCGTCATCCTGGCGATGGGCGCCGCCGCCCGGTACCTGGGCGTGCCGGGTGAACAGGAACTGCTCGGCCGCGGCGTGAGCGCCTGTGCCACCTGTGACGGCTTCTTCTTCCGCGACCAGGACATCGCCGTCATCGGCGGCGGCGACTCGGCGATGGAAGAGGCCATCTTCCTGACCAAGTTCGCCCGCAGCGTCACCCTGGTGCACCGCCGCGACGAATTCCGCTCCTCCCGCATCATGCTGGAGCGGGCCCAGGCCAACGACAAGATCCGGTTCGTCACCAACACCGTGGTGGAGGCCGTCGAGGGCGATGGCACCGTGACCGGACTGCGAGTGAAGAACACCAAGACCGGCAAGGAATCCACCCTGCCGGTGACCGGGGTCTTCGTGGCCATCGGTCACGACCCGCGTTCGGCGCTGGTGCGCGGCGCGGTGGACCTCGACGAGGACGGTTACGTGCGGGTCAAAGGCAACACCACCTACACCTCGCTGGAGGGCGTGTTTGCCGCAGGCGACCTTGTCGACCACACCTACCGGCAGGCCGTCACCGCCGCGGGCACCGGCTGCTCGGCAGCCATCGACGCCGAGCGTTGGCTGGAAGACCATGCCGAGCCGGGCGAACGGACACAGACCAACCCCGCCGAAACTCCGGCGGCGGCAACACTTTGATTGGAGTCCTTCGATGACACAGACCGAATCCAACGGCGCACCCGTGGATGTCTCTGACGCTTCGTTCAGTAGCGACGTACTGTCCAGCAATACGCCTGTGCTGGTTGACTTTTGGGCCACCTGGTGCGGCCCGTGCAAGATGGTCGCTCCGGTGTTGGCCGAAATCGCCGCCGACACCGCCGGCCAGCTGACCGTCGCGAAGCTCGACGTCGACGCAAATCCCGAAACGGCGCGCAACTTCGATGTCGTGTCGATTCCGACGCTGATCTTGTTCAAAGACGGCGAGCCGGTGAAGCGGATCGTCGGCGCCAAGGGCAAAGCGGCGCTGCTCCGCGAGCTTTCCGACGCCGTTCCTGGCTTGAGTTAGTTCGCTAAAGATCGGCGCGGTTTGCCTGGCGTTTTCCTGAAAACGCTGGGCGTCTGAGAGAATACCGCCAAGCCTGTCAATAAAGCGGCAGGGTGCTCACACCCGCTCACCGGAGGCCTTGGAATGTCGAGACCGCACCGCGGCGCTGGTGAAGCGTTGCGCTGCGGTGACCGTAGCGCAGCGGTCACCGAGATTCGGGCATCGCTGGCGGCTCTTGGGCACCTGGATAGCGCCGACGAGGACCTCAGCACCGGCCGGCACGTCGCGGTCGATGTGTTCGACGAGGAACTCGACCATGCAGTGCGGGCATTCCAGCAGCATCGCGGCCTGCTGGTCGACGGCATCGTCGGCGAGGCCACCTATCGGGCGCTCAAAGAGGCGTCCTACCGGCTCGGGGCCCGCACGCTGAATCATCAGTTCGGTGCGCCGATGTACGGCGACGACGTCGCAACCCTACAAGCCCGGCTGCAGGACCTCGGCTTCTACACCGGATTGGTCGACGGGTATTTCGGCTTGCAGACCCACAACGGTTTGATGTCCTACCAGCGTGAGTACGGGTTGTACGCCGACGGCATCTGCGGCCCGGAAACGTTGCGCTCCTTGTACTTTCTGAGTTCCCGGGTAACCGGTGGCTCGTTGCACGCGATCCGCGAAGAGGAACTCGTCCGCCGGTCCGGGCCGAAGCTGTCGGGAAAGCGGATCATCATCGATCCGGGCCGCGGCGGCACCGACCACGGGCTGATCGCGCACGGGTCGGCTGGGCCGATCAGCGAAGCAGATATCTTGTGGGACTTGGCAAGTCGACTCGAGGGCCGGATGACGGCGATCGGCATGGAGACCTTCCTGTCCCGGCCGACCAACCGCAGCCCGTCGGATTCCGAACGCGCCGCGACCGCGAACTCGGTCGGTGCCGACCTGATGATCAGCTTGCGCTGTGAAACCCAGACCAGTCCCTCGGCCAGCGGAGTCGCCTCGTTCCACTTCGGCAACTCACACGGCTCGGTGTCCACCATCGGCCGCAACCTGGCTGACTTCATCCAGCGAGAAGTGGTGGCGCGCACCGGATTACGGGATTGCCGCACCCATGGGCGGACGTGGGACCTGCTGCGGCTGACCCGCATGCCCACCGTCCAGGTCGACGTCGGCTACATCACCAACCCGCACGATCGGGAAATGCTGATCACGACGCAGACCCGTGACGCGATCGCCGAGGGAATCCTGGCGGCGGTCAAGCGGCTCTACCTGCTCGGCAAGAACGACCGGCCTACCGGTACGTTCACCTTCGCCGAGTTGCTGGCGCACGAGTTGGCCGTCGAACAGGCCGGTCGGCTCAGCGGCTCCTAGCCGTCGACCCCGCCGGGGTTCCCGCGCCAACCGGCTGCTGCAGCGCTGCGACTTCCAGCAGCCGCTCGAGCGCCGCTTCGACTTCGGCTTTCCAGCCCAGACCCTTGTCGAGTTCGAGCCGCAACCGCGGGAAGTACGGATGCGGCGCGACCACAACGAATCCCGCATCGAGCAGGAAGTCCGCCTCGATCACACAGTGCTCGGCCGAGCAGTCCCCTAACACCTCGAGTACAGGTTGCAGGTCGGGCTCGGCGCCCGGGGAGTTGATCAGCTCCGCAACGCTTTCGGTGCGGCCGAACGCCTCCAGTGCCCGCACACCGCGGCGAACCAGTTCGTCAACGACCCGCGCGACCAGGCTGCGCGGCAGCTCGTCGGCGCCGGGTCCGGGCTCCACGCGCATCGACGTCAGCAGCACGGCGTCGGCCGACACCGGCGCGGTCGGGAAGCGGGACGCGCGCGGCACCGTGCGCGGCGGCGCGTAGAACACGTAACCCAGACAGGCCGGCTCACTCTGCTCGCCTTCGGTCGCCGGCGCCGTGGCGAGCAGTCCACACGATCCCCACTCCAGCATGACCATCGACAGCCACGCTTCCTTCTCGAATTCGGGATCGGCGAGATGGTCGTCATCACCGAGGGTCGCGGGGTCTACTTCCCAAAAGACGCAGCGGCGGGCGTGCTTCGGGAGCTGGTCGAATGCTTCGAGTCGCAGCGGTGTGATTCGAGCAGTCACTAGACTCCTGGACCTCCGAGCGGCGGGACCATCGGGCGCTGCTCCTCCTCGGGCCAGTATCGCCCGCATCGTCGCACCGCGGCCGCTATGGGTCCGGCTCCCCCGCGAGCGGGTGGTACCCCCACCCCGCAGCCGAGCGTACCCCCCGGATGGGGCGCCCGCGATACTCGCGCGGGCCTCTATCGGGTGGTCGTTCGGCCGATTTCGGCCCCTCGCCGTCCCGAAGCCCGCCCGCCGCCGTCCCGACAATGAAATTGCCTGGCGCGCAGGTGGATTCGGCTATCTGCGGCACGTCAGCGCCGCCTGATCCGGCAGAATGTCACAGTGACGTAACGGTCCGGTATGGACGGTCAGTTCTTCGACGAGTTCATCAAGTCGACGATGCGCTGCAAATCGTCCACCGAACCGAACTCGACCACGATCTTGCCTTTGCGCTTGCCCAGGCTGACCGTGACGCGGGTGTCGAACGCACTGGAGAGTCGCTCGGCGACATCCTGCAATCCGGGCATGCTGATCGGTTTGCGTCGCGGCGCCGTCGGCTGGCTGGGTCCGTTCCGATTCGCAATCGTGACCGCTTCTTCGGTCGCTCGCACCGACAACCCCTCGGCGACGATCCGCGCGGCCAGGCTCTCCTGAGCTTCAGACCCACCCTCGAGCGACAGCAGTGCCCGGGCGTGACCGGCGGACAGCACGCCCGCCGCGACGCGGCGCTGGACAGCGATCGGCAACCGCAGCAGGCGAATCATGTTGGAAATCAGCGGCCGAGATCGGCCGATCCGCGCGGCGAGTTCATCGTGGGTGACGTCGAACTCGTCCAGCAGCTGCTGATAGGCCGCCGCCTCTTCCAGAGGATTCAGCTGCGCTCGGTGGATGTTCTCCAGCAAGGCGTCGCGCAACAGATTGTCTTCGGCCGTCTCCCGCACGATCGCGGGGATGGCGGTCAGGCCGGCGGTCTGGGCGGCGCGCCACCGCCGCTCCCCCATGACCAGTTGGTAGCGCGGACCGCTCGTCGCGCCGTCCAGCGCGCGAACCACGATCGGCTGCATCAGGCCGAACTCGCGGATCGAGTGCACGAGTTCGGAGAGGGCTTCCTCGTCGAACACCTGCCGCGGCTGGCGCGGGTTCGGCTCGATCAGGCCCGGGTCGATCTCCCGGTACACCGCGCCGATGTCGGTCGGGGCGCCGGCGGGCATCGGTCCGCCCAGCACGATGTCGGCGGCTGCGGCACCCAGTCGTGGTCCGTTCGGCGTGGCGTCTTCGCCGACGTCGGCCGGCCCGGTCGGAATCAGCGACGCCAGGCCTCGGCCGAGGCCGCCTTTCTTGCGCGACGACTGGGTCATTTGTGTCCCCCCTCATTCGGTCGGCCACGCTCGGCGAGTTCACGGCTGGCGTCGAGATAACTCATCGCACCGCGGGAACCGGGATCGTAATCGATGATGGTCATGCTGTAGCCGGGTGCTTCGGACACCTTGACGCTGCGCGGAATCACGGTGCGCAGGACTTTGGGCCCGAAGTAGCGGCGGACTTCGTCGGCCACTTGGTCGGCGAGCTTGGTCCGGCCGTCGTACATCGTGAGGATCACGGTGCTGACATCCAGCCCAGGGTTGAGGTGGGCCTTCACCAACTCGATGTTGGTCATCAACTGCGACACCCCCTCCAGCGCGTAGTACTCGCACTGGATCGGGATCAGCACCTCGGGCGCGGCGACCAACGCGTTGATGGTCAACAGCCCCAGCGATGGCGGGCAATCGATGAACACGAAGTCGAAGGGGGCTTCGGGGTCGAGATTGTCGAGTTCGGCGAGCGCCGTCCGCAGTCGGTTCTCCCGCGCGACCATGCTGACCAATTCGATCTCGGCGCCGGCCAGGTCGATCGTCGACGGGACACAGAACAGTCGCTCGCTGTGCGGGCTCTGCTGCATCGCCGTCTGTAGGGGGATCTCGCCGAGGAGGACTTCGTACGACGACGGCGTGCCGGAGTGCCGTTCGGTGATGCCCAACGCGGTGCTCGCGTTGCCCTGTGGGTCGAGGTCGATCACCAGGGTTCTAAGTCCTTGGACGGCTAGGCCCGCCGCGAGGTTCACCGCAGTCGTCGTCTTCCCGACGCCGCCCTTCTGGTTGGCGATAGTGAGGAGCCGGCGCTCGCGCGGGCGCTGCAATGGCTGGTAGCTCTTTGACAGGACTTGCATCGCGCGTTCCGCAGCCGCTCCAATTGGGGTATCAATCTCTGATGTTTCACGTGAAACATAGCCTTCGGCCTCAGTTCCGAACGGGTCGTGTGGCGCACTCATAAGCTCTCCCTGCTCGACCGCCGTCGCCGCGACGAGCCCCGGGCCGGGTCCCCGCGCCGCGCCACCACCACCCTTGTCGGTGGAGAAAGATAGCTCACGCCACATTCCATCACCCTGGCATCCGTGGCGCCTAATTGGTCCATCACACGCCGGTGCTCGCGGAGCTCATCGGCGGCGCGCTCCCCCTTGATCGCCAGCATCCGGCCGCCTGGCCGGAGCAATGGCAGGCTCCACCGCGCCAGCTTGTCGAGTGAGGCGACCGCCCGCGACGTCACCGCGTCGCAACCCCCGGCCCCGTCGCGGACTGTCGCGTCCTCTGCCCGCCCCCGCACCACCTCGATCTCGAGTCCGAGTTCGGTGACGACCATGCCCAGAAATTCGGCCCGGCGTCGCAGCGATTCGACCAGGACGACACGGAGGCCGGGCTTCGCAATCACCAACGGAATCCCCGGCAGGCCGGCGCCGCTACCGATGTCGACGACCTTGTCGCCCGGGTCCAGGAGTTCGGCGGCCGCACCACAGTTGAGAAGGTGGCGGTCCCACAGCCGGCCGACTTCACGCGGCCCAAGGAGACCCCACTCGACGCCGGTGTCGGCCAGCAGTTCTGCGTAACGTTCGGCCACGCTCAGGCGGTCGCCGAAAATCGCCTTCGCTGCCGCCGGCGGGACGGGGAGATCCGGCGCCGGGCGGTCGCGGGGATCGACATGTTTCACGTGAAACATTCCTCCCGTTCGTGCCCGCTGGTGCACCGGCCGGAACTACATCGGTGTAACTCCTGGCTAGTCGACCAGTACGACGACGCGGCGCGACGGCTCGACGCCCTCGCTCTCGCTGTGCACACCGGCGACCGCCGCGACGGCATCGTGCACAATCTTGCGCTCGAACGGCGTCATCGGCGAGAGCTCCTCGCGTTCGCCGCTTTCCAGCACCCGCCGGGCAATCTTGTCGCCCAGCGCGGCCAGCTCATCGCGGCGGCGTCGGCGCCAGCTCGCGATGTCGAGCATCAGCCGACTCCGGTCCCCGGTCTTCTGGTGCACCGCAAGCCGGGTCAGCTCCTGCAACGCGTCGAGCACCTCGCCCTTGCGGCCGACCAACTTGGACAGGTCGTCGCTGCCGTCGATGCTGACGATCGCGCGGCTGCCTTCCACGTCCAGGTCGATGTCCCCGTCGAAGTCGAGCAAGTCGAGCAGTTCCTCTAGATAGTCGCCTGCGATCTCGCCCTCGGCGACCAAGCGCTCCTCGAGATCGCCCTCGCCGTTCTCCGCCGCCGTGGTCTCGGCAGCACCCGCTGGGGCCTCGTCCGCAGGCGCCTCATGTGCTTCACGTCCGTTGGTGTCGACGTCTGTCATATCTGTTCTTTCCTTCCCGTCGCCGGGCACTCGCCCCGGTTGAGTCTGTGGTCCGGCTCCCCCGCCGGACCGGAGTTCAGCGCCCGCGCTTCTTCGGCTTGGCGCCGGGCCGCGGAGTGCGGTTGCCTGCGGTCTCACCGCTCGTCGGCTCGATAATCTCGGTGCTCTCGGTCGCCGATGAACCGTTGGCGTTCTTCACCGCGCGCTTGGGCTTGGCGCCCGGCGCCGGCGCGTTCGCCGATCGTCGCTCGATCGCTTCGCGCTTCTTTTCTTCCTCTTCTTTCTCGAGCATGTTGAAGACGTAGTGCTGCTGGCCGAATGTCCAGATGTTGTTCGCGAACCAGTAGAAGATGATCGCCAGCGGCAGGAACGGCCCGCCGACGACAACCCCCAGCGGGAAGATGTAGAGCGACAGCTTGTTCATCATCGCGGTCTGCGGGTTGGCCGCGGCCTCCGGACTCTGCCGGGCCACCGACGCTCGACTGTTGAAGTAGGTGGCAACGCCGGCCAGGATCATCACTGGGACGCCGACGGCCACAACCGAGAGTCGGCTGAAGTGAGTGAACGCCTCGAGGCTTGCTCCGCGTTGCACCATGCTCGCACCGAGCGGAGCACCGAACAGGTTCGCGTCCAGGAAGTGGGCCACGTCGGTGGACGAGAAGACGTAGTTGCCCAACTCGCGGTTCCGCTCCGGCGACAGACCTAGTTGCCCGATGCCGGTGCTGGTCCGGTTGAAGCACCGCAGCACGTGATAGAGACCGAGGAACACCGGGATCTGCGCGAGCATCGGCAGGCAGCCGAGGACCGGGTTGAACCCATGTTCGCGCTGCAGCTTCTGCATCTCCAGCGCCAGCCGCTGACGGTCTTTGCCGTACTTCTTCTGCAGTGCTTTGATCTGTGGCTGCAGTTCCTGCATCTGGCGGGTGGTGCGGATCTGACGAACGAACGGGCTGTACAGGATCGCCCGGAGACTGAAGACCAGGAACACCACCGACAGCGTCCACGCGAAGAAGTTCGTCGGGCCCAGGAGCGCCCCGAACGCCTTGTACCAAAGCCACATGATCGCCGAGACCGGGTAATAGAAATAGTCCAGGCTGAACGGATCAAAAGACAACAGAATCACTCTCCCCTAGCGTCGCTGCGGTCGCCGAGACTTGGGTCCCGGCTCCCCGGCGCTCCGGTATCGGATCCCATCCTCCCCGATGCCACGGACCACATTTCGCCAGCCGGACAGCGGCCAGCCAACTGCCTCTCACCAATCCGAACTCCGCCAGCGCCTCGGCGGCGTACTGACTACAGGTCGGGGTGAACCGGCACGTGGGCAGTCGCATCGGCGAGATCATGTGCCGGTAGAGCTGAATGAGATAGATCAATCCGCGCACCGCCGCGGTCTCGATCGAGCGAAGTCCACGCATCACCGCTTGGACCCCGACTTCTCGACACGGCGTAAGCCGGCGCGCAATTCTTCGGCGAACCTGGCGGCGCCAACGTCGCGGCCGCTGGGTAGCGCGCGGATCACCAGGCGCTCGGCATGGTTCAGATCGCCGATGACGTCGCGTGCCGCATGCCGCAATCGACGGGAGACCTGATGCCGTTCGACCGCAGAACCGACCGCTCGCGACACAATCAAACCGACCTTGGGCGCATCAGCCGCTGCGTCATCGCCGCGATGGACGTAGATCACCATGTCGGGCTGCACGGCTCGAGTCCCGTGCTTCACCGTGACATCGAACTCGGACGACCGCGTCATACGGTTCCGCGCGGAAAGCACCGCTGTCACACCGGATTGAGAAATCAGGCAGTCAGCGAGCGACGTCCCTTACGACGCCGGTCCGACACGATCGCACGGCCAGCCCTGGTGCGCATCCGCAGCCGGAACCCGTGCACGCGGGCTCGGCGCCGGTTGTTCGGCTGGAAGGTCCGCTTGCCCTTTGCCACGACTCTCTCCTTGTTGCTTCTGGCATCGTTCCCCGCCCGGTACCCCGTGCCGGTGGGTCACGCTTGCCCTCACGTCGCCTCGTTAGGCTTTGTGTCTCGGTGGTAACCGGCGCGGCCCCCGGGCTTCGTGCTCGGATCGCTGCCGTATCGCCGACTTTCGGGCGACTGTACGAGGGTACTTACCGCTGTTCGCCCGGTCAAACCTGGCTTGTGCGACTGGGGCGCCGGCGCTGATAATTCACTAATGTCCCACCCGCCACCGGTCCGCCGAGCAATGTCCGGGAAAGGCTCCCCAATGTTGCAGAACGGTTGGCCGTGAGCGCGGAAAGCTGTTAATTTCGCACAGTGCCGTTCCAGACGGGAGCGGCGCTGACAACGAAGCAAGGATGGCAGACCGGTCCTCTGACCAACTGATCGTGGTTGGCCGTCTCGAGAACCGATCCCGCCGTGCCGTCGGGGGCAACCTGCGGCGCGGTGGTGGCTGTCCTGTCCACACGTGTGGATAACCATGTGGACAGTTCGTCGTCGACACCAGCAGTTGCACTTCAACGTCATAGCAGGGGGACCCGTCGTTGACCGAGGACCCCGGATCAAGCTTCGCGACGGTCTGGAACGCGGTCGTCTCCGAACTCAACGGCGAGATCACCGCGGACGGACCGCCCGCCAATGGTGAGCAGTACACCGCGCCGCTGACTCCTCAGCAGCGAGCCTGGCTCAATCTCGTCCAGCCGTTGCAGATCGTCGAAGGTTTCGCTCTGTTGTCGGTGCCGAGCAGTTTCGTGCAGAACGAGATCGAACGACACCTGCGCACCCAGATCACCGAAGCGCTGAGCCGTCGGCTCGGTCAGCCGATCGAACTTGGTGTGCGCATCTCGACGATGGCCGCTGACGAACCCGACGACAGCACCGCGGCCGGGCTGGACGAACAACTCGACGACTTCGACGAGGTCGACGACGACAGCGAGGCCTTGGCGAGCGCGCACCAGAACTGGCCGGCGTATTTCACCGAGCGGCCACACGCCACCGCGGCCGATGCGGCCGCCGGCCTCAGCTTGAACCGGCGCTACACCTTCGACACCTTCGTCATCGGCGCCTCGAATCGGTTCGCCCACGCAGCGGCGCTCGCCATCGCCGAAGCGCCGGCCCGGGCCTACAACCCACTTTTCATCTGGGGTGAATCCGGCCTCGGCAAGACACACCTGCTGCACGCGGCAGGCAACTACGCGCAACGACTGTTCCCGGGGATGCGAGTCAAGTACGTCTCCACCGAGGAGTTCACCAACGACTTCATCAACTCGCTGCGCGACGACCGCAAGGTCGCGTTCAAGCGCAGCTACCGCGACGTCGACGTGCTGCTGGTCGATGACATCCAGTTCATCGAAGGCAAAGAAGGTATCCAGGAAGAGTTCTTCCACACCTTCAATACGCTGCACAACGCCAACAAGCAGATCGTCATTTCGTCCGACCGTCCGCCCAAACAGCTTGCGACACTTGAAGATCGGCTGCGGACCCGGTTCGAATGGGGACTGATCACCGACGTTCAGCCACCGGAGCTGGAAACTCGAATCGCCATCTTGCGCAAGAAAGCTCAGATGGAACGACTCAACGTTCCCGACGACGTGCTCGAGTTGATCGCCAGCAGCATCGAACGCAACATCCGCGAGCTGGAAGGCGCACTGATTCGCGTCACCGCGTTCGCGTCACTGAACAAAGCACCGATCGACAAGTCCCTGGCCGAGATCGTGTTGCGCGACCTCATCGCCGACGCCAGCACCATGCAGATCAGCGCAGCGACCATCATGGCCGCCACCGCGGAATACTTCGACACCACGGTCGAGGAACTACGTGGCCCCGGCAAGACCCGGGCATTGGCTCAGTCGCGACAGATCGCCATGTATTTGACCCGCGAACTCACCGACCTGTCGCTGCCCAAGATCGGGCAGGCGTTCGGCCGGGACCACACCACGGTGATGTACGCGCAGAAGAAGATCCTCTCGGAAATGGCCGAGCGCCGCGAGATCTTCGATCACGTCAAAGAGCTCACCACCCGGATCCGTCACCGCTCCAAGCGCTGATACCGCACGAAATTCCGAAAAACTTCTGTCTCTCCTGATCACACGTGTCACACCATTGACTGTGGATACGGCTGTGGGCAAACTGCTCACACTTTTCCGACAAACCACCCCGTCGGTACACAACCGCGGTCGATCCCCATCCGCTGCACACAAACCACACAAGCCGACGTCGTGTCATGCACACCCCGGTCGACCCCCCCAGCAGCACAGACATGAGGCTGTCCCCAACATGCACAGGCCCTAATACTGTTATTGAGATCTATACCTAGTTCTTCTTTAGAAAAGGGTCCTGGGGAGGGGCCGTTCCACAGTCCCGTCGAGGCCTCCGAACGACCCGAGTATCACTGATTCCGATTAGCTTTCAAGATGGCGTCCGACGCTCTACCGTTGTGGTTCGACTTCCGTTTCGGTCGTCGGAACGGATTACGGGCACGGGCGTCCGTCGGCGGGAAATCTTGGCACCCACACGGGGTGCAAGCCGCTGAAGTGAGCCTTGCTGTTCGAGGTGATGAAGGGACGCAATGGACGTGGCGACGACCACAGTCGGCTTGACCGACTTGAAGTTTCGCTTGGTGCGAGACGACTTCGCCGAGGCGGTCGCATGGGTGGCGCGGACGCTGCCGGCCAGGCCCACGGTCCCGGTGCTGGCGGGAGTGCTACTGACCGGCTCGGACGACGGCTTGACGATCTCCGGTTTCGACTACGAGGTGTCCGCCGAGGTTCGGTTGGCAGCTGAAATCGCTTCTCCCGGTTCAGCTTTGGTGTCAGGTCGGCTGTTGTCTGACATCACCCGGGCCTTGCCGAACAAGCCGGTCGACGTCCAGGTGGAAGGCACCAGGGTTTCCATCGCGTGCGGAAACGCGAAGTTTTCGCTGCCGACGATGGCCGTCGAGGACTACCCGACGCTGCCGTCGTTGCCCGACGAGACCGGGGCACTCTCGGTGGATGTGTTCTCCGAAGCGATCGGTCAGGTCGCGGTCGCGGCCGGCCGTGACGACACGTTGCCGATGCTGACCGGGATACGAGTCGAAATCTCGGGCGAATCAGTGGTTTTGGCCGCCACCGACCGTTTCCGGTTGGCGGTTCGCGAGTTGACCTGGTCGGCGGCCGCACCCGATGTCGAGGCCGCGGTGCTGGTTCCCGCCAAGACGCTGTCCGAGGTCGCCAAGAGCGGGACCGACGGCGCCGAGGTCCATTTGTCGTTGGGTGCCGGTCCTGCCGTCGGCAAGGACGGACTGCTCGGCATCAGCGGGAACGGCAAGCGCAGCACGACCCGTCTGCTGGATGCGGAGTTCCCCAAGTTCCGTCAGCTGCTGCCCACCGAGCACACGGCGGTGGCCACCGTCGGGGTCGCCGCGTTGACGGAGGCGATCAAGCGTGTGGCGCTGGTCGCCGACCGCGGGGCCCAGGTCCGGATGGAGTTCTCCGACGGCGTGCTGCGGCTGTCGGCAGGTGCCGACGACGTCGGCCGGGCCGAAGAAGAAGTTCCGGTGGAGTTCGCCGGCGAGCCGCTCACGATCGCGTTCAACCCGACGTATCTCACCGACGGGCTGGGATCTCTGCATTCCGGCCAGGTGTCGTTCGGGTTCACCACACCCAGCCGCCCGGCGGTGCTGCGGCCGGCGGGTGACGACGACGCGCAGCCCAGCGGCGGCGGCCCGTTCCCGGCATTGGCGACCGAGTATGTGTATCTGCTGATGCCGGTTCGTCTGCCCGGTTAGCAATCAGGTGTACGTCCGACATCTGGGCTTACAGGACTTCCGCTCCTGGGCGAACATCGAACTCGAGCTGACCCCCGGGCGGACGGTGTTTGTCGGATCCAACGGCTTTGGCAAAACGAATCTTGTTGAGGCACTGTGGTATTCGTCGACGCTAGGATCACACCGGGTGGCGACGGACGCGCCGCTGGTGCGGATCGGCGCACAACGTGCGGTGGTGTCGACCATCGTCGTCAACGAAGGTCGCGAATGCGCGGTTGACCTGGAGATCGCCGCCGGGCCGGGCCAATAAGGCGCGGTTGAACCGTTCGCCGGTGCGCAGCCCTCGTGAGGTGCTCGGGGTATTGCGCGCGGTGTTGTTCGCGCCCGAGGATCTGGCACTGGTCCGCGGAGACCCGTCGGAGCGCCGCCGGTATCTCGACGATCTGGCCGCGGTGCGTCGGCCGCGGGTGGCGGGGATCCGGGCCGATTACGACAAAGTTCTGCGCCAGCGCACCGCGTTGTTGAAATCAGCGTCGGGAGCGCGGTTTCGTGGAGATCGCGGCGCGCTGGACACCCTCGATGTGTGGGATGGCCACCTGGCTACGCACGGCGCCGAGTTGATGGCCGCGCGGATGAGCTTGGTCAACGAGTTGGCTCCCGAAGTACAGAAGAGTTACCAGTTGCTGGCGCCCGCATCGCGGCCGGCGTCCATCAGCTATCACGCCAGCATCGACATCGAACCGGATCGCCCAGACGCCGACATGCTGCGGGAGGCGCTGCTCGAGAAGATGGCCGCGCGCCGCGACGCCGAACTCGAGCGCGGCGTGTGTCTGGTCGGCCCGCACCGCGACGATCTCGAGTTGCGGCTCGGCGATCAACCAGCGAAAGGCTTTGCCAGCCATGGGGAATCGTGGTCGATGGCGTTGGCGCTTAGGCTCGGATCCTACGAATTGTTGCGTGCGGACGGTAGCGATCCGGTGTTGTTGCTCGACGACGTGTTTGCCGAGCTGGACGTTGCGCGCCGGGAGGCGCTGGCCGCCGCCGCGGAGTCGGCCGAACAAGTTCTCGTAACGGCGGCCGTGCTCGACGACATCCCCCGCGACTGGGATGCCACCCTGATACGCATCACGTTGAATGACGACGACAGCGGACCAGCATCGGCGGTGCAGATATGACCGAACACGAGAACGAAAACCCTGAGCCGCCGGAGCACCTCGGCGGATTGGCCGGCATGGATCTGGTCCGCCGTGTGCTGGAAGAAGCGCGCGGCGCCGCTCGTACGCAAGGCAAAGATGTCGGACGCGGCCGCCGACTGCCTCCAGCCCGCCGGGTCGCGGGCGCGGGATCTCGCCGCCGGTGGTCCGGCCCCGGCCCGGACGCACGTGATCCCCAGCCACTAGGCGGTGCAACCCGCGACTTGGCAAAAAAACAGGGCTGGACGCCGCGCGTCGCCGAGGGCGCGGTCTTCGGCCAGTGGCCGACGGTGGTCGGTTCCCAGATCGCTGAGCATGCGACGCCGACCGGACTGCGCGACGGCGTGCTCAGTGTCGCGGCGGAATCGACGGCCTGGGCGACCCAGCTGCGGATCGTCCAGGCCCAAGTGCTGGCCAAGATCGCCGCGGAGGTGGGCGACGGTGTGGTGACCAGCCTCAAGATCACCGGCCCGGTCTCACCGTCGTGGCGCAAGGGCCCGCTGCACATCGCCGGACGAGGCCCGCGCGACACCTATGGATAGCCGCTTCCGACAGGCGTCTCAGAGCCGCTACAACGAATCGGACCTGCTCGGCGGACGTCAGGACGCGCCGTGAACGAAGATATTGAGCGCACGGCTCGATCAGGTAGGTAGAAACGCGCCCAGAAAATCAGTGCTGACAGGCCTGCACGGTAGAGTGACAGGGAAGACTGCCGCGGTGATTCCACCGCTCCACGCAACCCCAAGGAGAGCGTTCCGAAAGTGGCTGCCAAAAACCAATACGGTGCCGAGTCCATCAAGGTCCTCGAAGGACTGGAAGCGGTGCGCAAACGACCCGGTATGTACATCGGATCGACCGGTGAGCGAGGTCTACACCATCTCGTATGGGAAGTCGTAGACAACGCGGTCGACGAGGCGATGGCGGGCTTCGCCAGCACGGTGACGGTCCGACTGCTCGACGACGGGGGCGTAGAAGTCATCGACGACGGCCGTGGCATTCCGGTCGAGATGCACTCCACGGGCGTGCCGACCGTCGACGTGGTGATGACCGTGCTGCACGCCGGCGGAAAGTTCGAAGAAGGCGCCTACCAGGTGTCCGGCGGACTGCACGGTGTGGGCGTCTCGGTCGTCAACGCGTTGTCGTCACGTCTGGAAGCCGACATCCGCCGCGACGGCTACGAGTGGTTCCAGGTGTACACCCACTCGGTACCCGGAGTGCTCAAGCAGGGTGAGAAGACCAAGAAGAGGGGCACCACGATCCGGTTCTGGGCCGACCCGGACATCTTCGAAACCACGGACTACGACTTCGAGACGGTCGCCCGCCGGCTGCAGGAGATGGCGTTCCTGAACAAGGGCCTGACCATCGACCTGACCGACGAGCGGGTAACCAAGGACGAGATCGTCGACGAAGTCGTCAGCGATATCGCGGAGGCCCCCAAGTCGGCCGAAGAAAAGGCCGCGGAATCCGCTGTGACACATAAGGTCAAGCACCGCACCTTCCACTACCCCGGTGGGCTCGTCGACTTCGTCAAGCACATCAACCGCACGAAAAGCCCAATCCAGCAGAGCATCATCGGCTTCGACGGCAAGGGCGAGGGGCACGAGGTCGAAATCGCCATGCAATGGAACGGCGGCTATTCGGAGTCGGTGCACACGTTCGCCAACACCATCAACACCCACGAGGGAGGGACCCACGAAGAGGGTTTCCGGGCCGCGTTGACCTCGGTGGTGAACAAGTACGCCAAAGACAAGAAGCTGCTGAAGGAAAAAGAAGCGAACCTCACCGGCGATGACATCCGCGAGGGCTTGGCGGCAGTCATCTCCGTCAAGGTCTCACAACCCCAGTTCGAGGGTCAGACCAAGACCAAGCTGGGCAATACCGAAGTGAAGTCGTTCGTGCAGAGGGTGTGCAACGAACAACTCAACCATTGGTTCGAATCGAATCCCTCCGAAGCCAAGACCGTTGTCAACAAAGCGGTGTCCTCGGCACAAGCGCGTATGGCAGCCCGCAAAGCCCGAGAGTTGGTGCGGCGCAAGAGTGCAACCGATCTGGGTGGACTGCCCGGCAAGCTCGCCGACTGCCGGTCCACCGACCCACGCAAGTCCGAACTGTATGTGGTGGAGGGTGATTCAGCCGGTGGCTCGGCGAAGAGCGGGCGGGACTCGATGTTCCAGGCGATCCTGCCGTTGCGCGGCAAGATCATCAACGTCGAGAAGGCCCGCATCGACCGGGTGCTGAAAAACACTGAAGTGCAAGCGATCATCACCGCATTGGGCACCGGAATCCACGACGAATTCGACCTCACCAAGCTGCGCTACCACAAGATCGTGTTGATGGCCGACGCGGACGTCGACGGACAGCACATCTCGACGCTGCTGTTGACGCTGTTGTTCCGGTTCATGCGGCCGCTGATCGAGAACGGCCACGTGTTTCTCGCGCAGCCGCCGCTCTACAAACTGAAGTGGCAACGCAGCGAGCCCGAATTCGCCTACTCCGACCGCGAGCGCGACGGCCTGATCGACGCGGGCAAGAAGGCCGGCAGGAAGATCAACGTCGAGGACGGCATCCAACGGTACAAAGGTCTCGGGGAGATGGACGCCAAGGAACTGTGGGAAACCACGATGGACCCCTCGGTTCGGGTCTTGCGCCAGATCACCCTCGATGACGCCGCCGCGGCCGACGAGTTGTTCTCCGTTCTTATGGGCGAAGATGTCGAGGCGCGCCGCAGCTTCATCACCCGCAACGCCAAAGACGTTCGCTTCCTGGACGTCTGAGCCGTCTGACGCAACTCGAACTGTCCCCCACTGACATCTCGGATGAGGAATAGATGACAGACACCACGCTGCCGCCCGGCGGTGAAGCCGCAGACCGCATCGAACCGGTCGACATCCAGCAGGAGATGCAGCGCAGCTACATCGACTACGCGATGAGCGTCATCGTCGGCCGTGCGCTGCCCGAAGTGCGTGACGGCCTCAAGCCGGTGCACCGTCGGGTGCTCTACGCGATGTTCGACTCCGGGTTCCGCCCGGACCGCGGCCACGCCAAGTCGGCGCGGTCGGTCGCCGAGACAATGGGTAACTACCACCCGCACGGCGACGCGTCGATCTACGACACCCTGGTCCGGATGGCCCAGCCGTGGTCGCTGCGCTACCCGTTGGTCGACGGGCAGGGAAACTTCGGCTCGCCAGGCAACGACCCAGCGGCTGCCATGCGGTACACCGAGGCGCGGCTGACGCCGCTGGCGATGGAGATGCTGCGTGAAATCGACGAGGAGACAGTCGATTTCATCCCCAACTATGATGGTCGCGTGCAAGAGCCGACAGTGTTGCCGAGCCGGTTCCCCAACCTGCTGGCGAACGGCTCGGGCGGCATCGCGGTCGGCATGGCGACCAACATCCCGCCGCACAACCTGCGCGAACTCGCCGAAGCCGTCTACTGGTGCCTGGACAACCACGAGGCCGACGAAGAGACTACGCTGGCCGCTATCCGCGAGCGGGTGAAGGGCCCGGACTTCCCAACGCACGGACTGATCGTCGGATCCCAAGGCATCCACGACGCCTACACCACCGGCCGCGGATCCATCCGGATGCGCGGAGTCGTTGAGGTAGAAGAAGATTCGCGCGGCCGCACGTCGCTCGTCATCACCGAGTTGCCGTACCAGGTCAACCACGACAACTTCATCACCTCGATCGCCGAGCAGGTCCGCGACGGCAGGCTGGGCGGCATCTCCAACATCGAGGACCAGAGCAGCGACCGGGTCGGTTTGCGCATCGTCGTGGAGGTCAAGCGCGACGCCGTCGCCAAGGTGGTGCTGAACAACCTCTACAAGCACACCCAGCTGCAGACCAGCTTCGGCGCCAACATGTTGTCCATCGTCGACGGCGTGCCGCGCACGCTGCGGTTGGACCAAATGATCCGCTACTACGTCGAGCACCAACTCGACGTGATCATCAGGCGCACCACCTACCGGTTGCGCAAGGCCAACGAGCGGGCCCACATCCTGCGCGGTTTGGTGAAAGCCCTTGACGCCCTTGATGAAGTGATCGCGTTGATCCGCGCATCGCAGACCGTCGACATCGCCAGGACCGGCCTGATCGAGCTGCTCGACGTGGACGAGATCCAGGCCCAGGCCATCCTGGACATGCAGCTGCGGCGGTTGGCGGCGTTGGAGCGCCAGCGCATCATCGACGACCTCGCCAAGATCGAGGCCGAGATCGCGGACCTGGAAGACATCCTGGCCAAGCCGGAACGGCAGCGCGCGATCGTGCACGACGAGCTCTCCGAGCTTGCCGAGAAGCACGGCGACGACCGTCGCACCCGGATCATCGCGGCCGACGGCGACGTCAACGACGAGGACCTGATCGCCCGCGAGGACGTCGTCGTCACGATCACCGAAACCGGCTATGCCAAGCGCACCAAGACCGATCTGTACCGCAGCCAGAAGCGCGGCGGCAAGGGAGTCCAGGGCGCGGGGCTGAAGCAGGACGACATCGTGCGGCACTTCTTCGTGTGCTCCACGCACGACTGGATCCTGTTCTTCACCACCCAGGGCCGGGTGTACCGGGCCAAGGCTTACGACCTGCCGGAGGCGTCGCGGATCGCGCGCGGCCAGCACGTCGCCAACCTGCTTGCTTTCCAGCCCGAGGAGCGCATCGCGCAGGTCATCCAGATCAAGAGCTACGAAGACGCGCCGTATCTGGTGCTGGCCACCCGCAACGGTCTGGTCAAGAAGACCAAGCTGACCGACTTCGACTCCAACCGGTCGGGCGGCATCGTGGCGGTCAACCTTCGCGGCGCCGACGAGCTGGTCGGGGCGGTGTTGTGCTCGTCGGAGGAAGACCTGCTGCTGGTGTCGGCCAACGGCCAGTCCATCCGGTTCTCGGCGACTGATGATGCGTTGCGGCCGATGGGACGGGCGACGTCGGGCGTGCAGGGCATGCGGTTCAACGCCGATGACTACCTGCTCTCGCTGAATGTGGTCCGCGAAGGCACATATCTGCTGGTCGCAACAGCCGGTGGTTATTCCAAGCGCACCGCGATCGAGGAGTACACCGCGCAGGGCCGCGGCGGTAAAGGGATCTTGACGATCCAGTACGACACCCGTCGTGGCAAGCTCGTGGGAGCGCTGATCGTCGACGACGACAGCGAGGTGTTCGCGATCACCTCCGGCGGCGGGGTGATCCGGACGAAGGCCAAGCAGGTCCGGAAGGCCGGACGACAGACCAAGGGCGTTCGCTTGATGAACCTGGGTGAGGGCGACACACTATTAGCCATTGCTCGCAACGCCGAAGAGGCCGAGGTCGTCGACGACATTGATGCCGCCGAGCCCGACGCGTAAGCGATATTCGACCGCCGCCGCGGCGGCCGGATGCACAGTGAGGAGCTGTCGGTGACTTCACCGAACGAGCCGGGATACGCCGGCGGGGGCGACACCCCGAACGGGAATGGCTCGGCCGACACCGGCGCGACGCCCCGCAAGCGCCCGCCCCCCCGGCCGTCGCCGGCCCAGCAGCGCCAATCCGACGGTCCGAAGCAGTGGAACCCCGGGCCGGCCGGCCGGCCGGCCGGAAGCCCCAGCGCCGAAGCCCGGTTGAACCGGTTCATCTCGGGCAGCGCGGCGCCCGGGTCGGCCAATGCGCCGACGGCCGACGCCGAGGATGCGGCGCATGACGACGCCTACCCCAGCGAGTTGCCCGACCTGTCCGGCCCGATTCCCCGTGGGGCACAACGTAAACCGGCTGCCGGCGAGTCGATGGACCTGCCCACGACACGGGTCCGCACCCAGGTGTCGTCGCGGCCCAGGGGTCCGGTGCGGGCGAGCATGCAGGTCCGGCGCATCGACCCGTGGAGCACCCTGAAGGTGTCGCTGATCTTGTCGGTGTCGCTGTTCTTCGTCTGGATGATCGCCGTGGCGTTTCTGTACCTCGTGCTCGGCGGCATGGGTGTGTGGAGCAAGCTGAACAGCAACGTCGGCGATCTGCTGAACAACACCAGCGGCAGCGCGGAGCTGGTGTCCGCCGGCACCATCTTCGGCGGCGCATTTCTGATCGGTCTGGTGAACATTGTTTTGCTCACCGCAGCGGCCACCATCGGTGCGTTCATCTACAACCTGACGACCGACCTGATCGGCGGCGTCGAGGTGACGCTGGCCGACCGGGACTAGCGGTTTTGGGGGCAAGCGCGCCGGTGCGGTAATCTCGCTCGGTCGTACCTGCGTACGGGCCTATAGCTCAGGTGGTTAGAGCGCTTCGCTGATAACGAAGAGGTCGGAGGTTCGAGTCCTCCTAGGCCCACAACCATGTGTTCGCCAAGACGTTTCGTGAGACTGGCGTTGCCGCTGGCAGCGATCGCTGTGCTGGCGGTTGTGGTCCGGTCTCGCAGCAGTGTCGAGGTTTGGCACGTGGCCGCCGACCAGGCCACCGGTCGGCACCCCGCTGTTTAACATTGGGGGCCTTAGCTCAGTTGGTAGAGCGCTGCCTTTGCAAGGCAGATGTCAGGAGTTCGAATCTCCTAGGCTCCACAGAGAAACGCGCAGGTCAGAGCGACGCCTAGCTATCGAGTGAATGCGACGCGGGCCCCCGGCGTGCGATATGAAGCCGTGCGGCGAATGGAGCAACGGCATCAACTGGTCCACCTCCTTGGTGAGTGGGGTGGGTCACGTGGAAGCAGATTGCTCGCTGGGTATGAGATGCGCCGTCGATCAGGCGCCGCGAGTGCTCCAGGTGAAGCGCCGCATTTCAGGGATCTGCGGTGTCAGCGCGTCGGCCACGGCGCGACCAATGCGGTCGGCTTCGGCGACGGTGGTGTCGGGATTGAGGAACGCTTCGACCTCGACGTGCAACGTGCGTCCGGTCCAGCGTGCTCGGGCGTGGGCGTGCTCGACCCCCGCGACGGTGATCGCGGTGGCTTCGGCTGTGGTGACGATGTCAGGGTCGACGCCATCGAGTAGGTGGTGAGTGATGTCGGAAGTGACCTCCCACCCGACGTGGCAGATGAATCCGGTGACGATGATGCCGGCGACCGCGTCAGCCCAAGCCAATCCGAGTGCGACGCCGAGCAGCCCGAGCATCGCCCCGGCTGCTGATAAGGCGTCGAGCCAGGAATGCTTCGCGTCGGCGATCATGGTCGCTGACTGGATCCGTCGGCCGACAGTGAGTTTGTAGCGGGCGACCAGTTGGTTGCCGACGATGCCCACGCCGGCCGCGGCGATGCCCCAGCCTAGGTATCCGGTGGTGCCGTGGTGGAGCAGCTTGTTGACGCTTTCGAATCCCGCTACGGCGGCACTGGCCCAGATCACCAGCGCAACACCAACCCCGGCGAGATCCTCAGCGCGTTCGTAGCCGTAGGGGTAACGCTCACTGGGCAGCTTTCGTGAGGCGCGGAATCCAACGAAAACCAGTGCGCTGGTGGACACATCGGACAGGTTGTGCAGGGCATCACCGAGTAGCGCCACCGATCCCGACAGCAGCGCAACCAGCAGTTCGATCAGGCCGGTGATCGCGAGGCCAACTGCGCTGACGGCAACGGCCCGGTTGGCTTGCCGGCGTTCGCCGGCGTCGTCGGCGATTGTCTTGAGAGGAAAGCCGCTGGATGGGTCGCGCACCCCGTTGATCACATGCATGCCCGCTAGCATCCTCGCGTCGGAGTTGGGCGAGGCGGCGGGGGTCGGGCAATCGCGGCGGTCGATCAGCCGTGACGGAAACCCTTGCCGGAGCGGTCAAGCGGGTCCGAGTCGAGGCCGAGGTAGGTCTGCCGCAGTCGGTCCCAGAGAGCCAGCTGCTCCCAGGCTGGCTCGTCGCGAAGCTGCTGATCGTTGGTCAAGAACGGGTTGGGCAGCATGACCGTCATCATCTGCTCGTCGCGCCCATTGAATAGGCGCACACCCCATGACGTGGGGATCCCGTCGTCGCTGATCCCGCGGTAGAGCTCGGCGCGATGCACACCGGCGGATCCGGCCGAGTTCGGGTCCGCTGGCGGTGTGCTCGCCGATGCACAGATGAAAATGCCAGCGGCCGAAATCGATGGTGGCGTAGCCGTCGTACATGGAAATCCGCTTGGGCGGGTTGGGCGCCGCGACTTCCCACGCCGCCCCCTGGATCAGCACCCCGAACCAGATGTCATCCCAGTACTCCTCGAAGCACAACGTGGATGAGGTCGAGCAGGCTCTGTTCGTCGGTGGGTAGCGGCCAGACTTGCTCGCGGCTGCCGTCGGTCTTGATGATCGCGGGGCTGGCGGTTGTCATGAGAGCACCTTTCTGCGGTCGTCGCGCGAAGCCCGGTTCGCGTTGCGCGAGCGACTGCATCACACCACAGATGCGACCGGCAGCAGATCTGGCTGCAGGACGTGATGCGGTGTGGCAAACTTCCAACGTTAGGCGATGACGACGTAGGAAGCCGGTGTGAATCCGGCGCGGTCCCGCCACTGTCATCGGGGAGCGACCCTCACTCAGCCACGGCCGCAAGGTCGGAAGGCGAGGCGAGCAGCGATCCGAGAGCCAGGACACTCGCGTCGTCGCATTCTGCAACCCGGGGCGGTCGACCCCGAGAGAGCTGTGGCGAGCGTCGATGTCGCGTCGTTCCTGGGTGGCGCTCACCCTGAGTGCACGGGTGGCGATCGCCGCTAGCGCCTGCCCCGGTCATTGCAGGCATCGATGAGCCGAACTGATATGACCGGCGAGACCTGCGCTGTCCCGGACAACGACCGGCGGTACGCGCGCGTCGACGCACCGGAACCACTGCGATCCGCGTTGCATCAGATGCTGGCCCGCGAAGGCTGGACGATCAGCCGAGCCTGCCGAGATCGCCGTCAGCTGCCGACGATGCGGACCGAATTGCTTTGCACAGGCACCGGCTTTCGCACACTCACAACGCTGGGCGAGATTCCCGAGCTGCTGCGCGCCGTCCCAGCCAGCACCCTCCGCTTCGCCCCGCCTGCGGCGACCGCGGCCGCGCTCGCCGACATCGGCCAGATCAATGAGTATTTCGCGATCAGTACCGGACCGGTGGACGCCGGCCGGCTCCCGGTACGCAGCTCTACACCGACTCCTCGCTGCTCGAGGGCGTCGTCGAACGCGTTCGGACGCGCATCGGCGCCACCGAACGCCGCGTCGCGGTCTCGACGTTCTTCCTCGGCTTCGCCGCGCGGCTGTGGTCGGTCGGCATCGGCGCGGTGATCGGCCACCGTCTGCTGCCCGACCTCGGCATGCCTGAGCTGTCGTTCGGCGAAACCGGTGGCGACGTCACCCTGCACATCGCCCACCCGCTGAGCTGGCAGGGCGACGACCTCGAGCCGATGCTGGCTGACCTCGTCCTCGACGGGCACCTGAACGCCGCTGGCTACCGCATTGAAACGGCTTGGGCCGATCTCGCCGAAGTTGTTGCGCGGCAACGCGGCATCGGCGTTGCTGGGGGCCGCGAACCAGTTTTCGACCGGCATCGTCCTCGCGGGCTCACGCCGATTCTGCCCGCCGGCTGGCCGAGCGTTGTGCGCCGACCAAAGACTGTCCGGTGCAATACAGATTCGGCGGCTCCGGCTACCGACGCACCAGCTGCTGTCTCTACTACCGCACCCGCAACAGCGGGTTGTGCGGTGACTGTGTCTTAACGCGTATACCCGGCACCCTGGGCAGGAAGGATGCGCCATGACCGCCCCAATCTGGATGGCCGCGCCGCCTGAAATACATTCGACGCTGTTGAGCAGCGGCCCGGGACCAGGCTCGCTGCTTGCCGCCGCCGAGGCGTGGAAAGCGTTGAGCATCAACTACACCGAAACAGCCGACGAGCTGACCGCCGTGTTGGACGGCGTGCAGGCCGGAACCTGGGACGGCCCGAGCGCCGCGAGCTATGTGGCCGCGCATGCGCCGTATCTGGCGTGGCTGGAACAGGAAAGCGCGAACAGCGCCGCGAGAGCCGCCGAGCACGAAACCGCGGCGACCGCCTACACCGCCGCGCTGGCCGCGATGCCGACCCTGGGCGAGTTGGCCGCCAACCACGCCACCCATGCGGTATTGCTGGGCACGAATTTCCTTGGCATCAACACCATTCCGATCGCGCTCAACGAAGCCGACTACGCACGAATGTGGGTGCAGGCCGCCACCGTGATGAGCACCTATGAGGGCGTCGCGGACGCGTCGGTCGCGGCGGCACCGACGACCCAACCGGCGCCGACGATCGTGAAGTCGGCGGCAGCCACCGACCCATCCACACCGCCGGCCTGGTTCACGAACTTGGAAAACTATCTGCAGGGGCTTTTCCCGCAACCGCCGTATCCGAGCACCGGCGACTATCCGCTGTATCAGGAGCTACTGAACTTCTTCAACCAGATCGGCTTCACCGGGAACTCGGATCCCATCGCCACGTGGTTGCAGGGGCTGAACCCATCATTGTTCCCGCCGTACCCCCTGCCCGGATGGTGGCTCGCCTACACCGGCGACCCACTGTCCTACCTCAACCCGGCGTCCATTGCTTACGTGCTGTCGGTGCCGCTCGACCCGAGTTCCTATATTGCCTTCACCGGCCTCGTCATCGTCGACGACCTGCTGGCGGTCGTCTACACCGCCGCCTTCAATCCGCAGGCTCTCATCCTGGTCGGGCCGCTTGCGTTGGTCGAGATAGTCGGGTCCACGATCGGCAACACCATCCAGGTGCTGCACTACATCCTGGATACGACCCTGGCGGTGGCTCTGCCTGCCCTCCTGCCGCTGGCGGCTGCTACTGCTCCGCTGGCCGTCGCACCGGTCGGCCTGGCGGGCTTGGCGGGGCTGGCGGGGTTGGCCGGGCTGGCCCCGGCCGCTGCCGCGCCGATGCTGGCCCCGGCGTTCGCGATGGCCCCTCCCCCACCTCCGGCACCCGTGCTCGCGCCGCCGGCCCCTGCGCCTGTCCCAGTGACGCTGGCCCACGCTCCGGCCGTGCCGCCGGCACCCCCGCCGCCATTCACACCGGCAGGACCAACATCGGCAACGTTGCCGGCATACATGTACATGGTCGGCGACCTCGGGTTGGCGGCCCGACGGGCAGCCGCCGCCGCGGCGCGCGCCAAGAAGGCGGCGCCCGACATCGCCGAAATAGCCGCGGTTGCACCAGTTCCCGACGAGAAGCAGCCGATACAGCGGCGACGGCGGGCAACGAGCACCATGCCCGGCCGCGGCTACGAGTACATGGACTTGGACCAGGAGCTGGACTACGCAGAGCCAGCCGTCACTGCCTCGGATCGCGGCGCCGGATCTATCGGCTTCGCCGGTAGCGCAGCCCGCGCGGGCGCTCCCGAACCGGGCGGGTTCGCCACCTTGACTGAAGACCAGTTCGGTGGCAGCTCGGCAGTGCCGATGCTGCCGAGTACTTGGAGCCAGGATCTCGACTAAAACCGACTCGTCGGCGTCGACGGATACGGCAGGGCAGTGCTGGCGTGCGGGTCGACGTGGACCGGTCGGCCGATGTAGGGGAAAGCCCGCTGGGCGCAAGCCGGCCGGTCGCAGACCTTGCAGCCCGCGCCGATCGCGACACTAGTTTCGGCATCGGTCAGGTCGACGCCTGCGGAGTACACCAGCTTGTTGGCGTGCGCGAGTTCGCATCCCAAGCCGATGGCGAAAGACTTGCGCTGGCCGAGGTACCGACTCGGCGGTGAGTCGGTGGTGCGGGCAATCCAGAAATACGATCGACCGTCGGGCATCTGGGCCACCTGGGTGATGAATTCACCGGGCCGGTTGAACGCGTGATGGACCACCCAGAGCGGGCAGCTGCCGCCGACCCGCGAGAAGTGAAAGGCTGTGGCCGACTGACGTTTCGAGATATTTCCGGCGGCATCAGACCTGACGAAGATGAACGGCACGCCGCGGGCGTCCTCCCGCTGCAGAGTCGACAGGCGATGGCAGACCGTTTCGAAACCGACCTCGAACCGGCGGGCCAATTGGTCGATGTCGTAACGCAGTTCGTTCGCCGACAGAAGAAACTGCCGGTACGGCAGCAGCAGCGCGCCGGCAAAATAGTTCGCCAGACCGATCCGCGCTACCTCGCGTGCCTCCGGGGTGAGCTGATCGTCGGCGGCCAAGATGGCGTCGAGAGTGTCGGCCTGGGCGAGCAGGGCCAGCTGGGTGGCCATCTGAAAGGCGCGTTGGCCGGGATGTAGCCAGCGTGCGATGTGCAGGGTCCGAGTATCGGGGCGGTATCGCCGTTTCACGTTGGGGCCCAGCGCCTTTTCGTCGTCGAGAACGGCAGTGATACCGAGTTCGTCGGACAGCACCTTGATCAGCTGCACGTCGAGTCCACCGACCCGGAGTCGGTGGGTATCGAAGAGTGCCTCTGCGGCGCGGTCGAGACCGTCGATGTAGTTGTTGCGGTCGTAGAAGAAGTCGCGCACTTCTTCGAAGGGCATCGGACGCGCTGGGTCTTCGGGGATCTCGACGCTGACCCGGGTGCGCAGCGCGTCGACCTCTGCGGTGGCGTGGACCATCCGCCGGTGCAGGCTGACGATCGCCTGTCCGACTTCGGGCATCCGGGCGGCCAGCTCCTCGAGCTGTAAGGGGCTCGCGTGGCTCTCGGCGAGGCTCTCGCGCAAATCCGCGACGAGGCGGGCACTGGAATCGGGCGCAAAGAAGTGCGCGGGCAAATTGAATCGCTCGGTCAGCGCGAGCAGCACCGGAACGGTGATCGGCCGCTGATCATTCTCCAGCTGGTTGACGTAGCTCGTCGACAGGTCGAGCAGTCGAGCCAATTTCACCTGGCTGAGCCCGTGTTCTTCCCGCAAACGGCGCAACCGCGCCCCGGCGAACATTTTGGACACCGGATCAGCCTACCGCGAGCAATGTTCGCAACATTTGCAAACCGGGCCAAGTAAGGACACAAAAATACGCATTTACAGGGGCTTTCCGCGGCGGTAGACCTTGCATACTCTGCGGATTATGTTGAACCACACGGTCCGAACCCGACGCAGCGCTGATGAGTTCCCGATCTCTGAGCACTTGGCGTACAAGATCGCCCAGGTTGCCGCCGATCCGGTCGCCGTTCCGGCGGAGACCGCGGCGATGCTGGTCAACCGCGTCATCGACAATGCGGCGGTCAGTGCCGCTGCCGTCGTCCGGCGGCCGGTCACCACGGCCCGCGAGCAGGCCTTAGCGCACCCTGGGCGTCCAGGTGCGACGGTGTTCGGCGTTGACGGCTCCTTCTCGGCGGAGTGGGCGGCGTGGGCCAACTCCGTCGCCGTGCGTGAACTGGACTTCCACGACACGTTCCTGGCCGCCGAGTACTCCCACCCCGGCGACAACATCCCGCCGCTGGTCGCGGTCGCTCAGCAGCTGGGCGTGCGCGGGGCTGATCTGATTCGTGGCCTGGCGACGGCCTACGAGGTCCAGGTCGACCTGGCCAAGGGCATCTGCCTGCACGAGCACAAGATCGACCACGTCGGGCATCTCGGGCCGTCGGTGGCCGCCGGGCTGGGCACCATGCTGCGCCTGGACGTCGAGACGATCTATCAGGCGATCGGACAGGCGCTGCACCTGACCACCGCCACCCGGCAGTCCCGCAAAGGGGCGATCTCGAGCTGGAAGGCGTTCGCGCCGGCGCACGCCGGCAAGGTGGCCATCGAGGCCGTCGACCGGGCGATGCGCGGCGAGGGCTCACCGGCGCCCGCCTGGGAGGGCGAGGATGGCGTGATCGCCTGGCTGCTCGGCGGGCCCGAGCGGGAGTATCAGGTGCCGCTGCCCGCGCCGGGGGAGCCCAAGCGCGCGATCGTGGACACCTACACCAAAGAGCACTCCGCGGAGTATCAGAGCCAGGCGCCCATCGATCTGGCCCGTCGGCTGTGTGTCCAGATCGGTGACCTGGATCAGATCGCGACGATCGTGCTGCACACCAGCCATCACACCCATGACGTGATCGGCACCGGCTCGGGTGACCCGCAGAAGTTCGACCCCGGCGCATCGCGGGAAACGTTGGATCACTCGCTGCCTTATATCTTCGCGGTCGCGCTGCAGGACGGCACCTGGCACCACGAACGTTCCTACGCCCCCGAGCGGACCCACCGCGCGGACACGGTCGAGTTGTGGCGCAAGATCTCCACCGTCGAGGACCCGGAGTGGACCCGCCGCTACCACTCGAATGACCCGGCCGAGAAGGCATTCGGGGCGCGGGCGGAGGTGACGCTCAAGAGCGGTGAGGTGATCAGCGACGAGCTCGCCGTCGCCGACGCTCACCCGTTGGGTGCCCGGCCGTTCGCGCGCGAGCAGTACATCGGCAAGTTCACCGAACTCGCCGACGGCGTGGTGGATTCTGTTGAACAGCAACGATTTCTGGATGCTGCGCAGCACATCGGTCACCTCAAGGGCGGCGGCCTGACCGCGCTGAACGTGCGGGTGCTGCCCGAAGTCCTGGACAAGGCGCCGACCATCCCGTCCGGGATCTTCCGATGACAGGACTGCCGGGCGCGGCGTCCAACGCTGCCGACAAGCGCGCTGCATTCCGCGCGGGGTTACATTCGGTTCGGCTGCAACGGTTCCCGGGTGCATTCTCACCGTTGGTGGCCAAGCTGGTCGCCGAGATCGGGTTCGAAGGGGTCTATGTGTCGGGCGCGGTGTTGTCCGCCGACCTGGGACTGCCTGACATCGGGTTGACCACCCTGAGTGAGGTCACTGCGCGCGGCGCGCAGATCGCGGCGGTCACCGACCTGCCGACGCTGATCGACGCCGACACCGGATTCGGCGAACCGATGAGCGCCGCGCGTACCGTCACGCTGCTGGAGGATGCCGGACTGGCCGGCTGTCACCTCGAAGACCAGGTCAACCCCAAGCGGTGCGGACACCTCGACGGCAAGGCTGTGGTCCCGACCGCGGACATGGTCAAGCGACTGCGCGCCGCCGTGGCCGCACGCCGCGACCCCAACTTCGTCATCTGCGCCCGTACCGATGCGGCCGGCATCGAAGGTCTGCCCGCCGCCATCGAGCGGGCCCGCGCCTACGCCGGCGCCGGTGCCGACCTGATCTTCACCGAGGCGCTCGCCGGACCGGCTGACTTCGAGAAATTCCGCGCCGCAGTCGATACCCCGCTGCTGGCCAACATGACCGAGTTCGGCAAGTCGGAGCTGCTGACGGTCTCGCAGCTGACCGATGTCGGCTACAACGCTGTGATCTACCCGGTCACCACGCTGCGCTTGGCGATGTTCGCCGTCGAAGAAGGCCTTCGCGAAATCGATGCCAAGGGAACGCAATCCGGGCTGCTGGAGCACATGCAGCACCGCTCAAGGCTGTACGAGCTGTTGCATTACGCCGACTACAACCAGTTCGACGACGAGATCTTCAACTTCACCGTGAAAGGACACGACCAATGACCACAGTTGCCCCCGCTGAACCGAAGATCTACAAGGGTCTTGCCGGCGTCGTCGTCGACACCACCACGATCTCCAAGGTGGTTCCCGAGACGAACTCGCTGACCTACCGCGGTTACCCGGTGCAGGACCTGGCCGCGCGCTGCAGCTTCGAGCAGGTCGCCTATCTGCTCTGGCACGGCGAACTGCCGACTGACGGCGAATTGGCGCTGTTCACCCAGCGTGAGCGCGCCAGCCGGCGCATCGATCGTTCGTTGCAGTCGCTGCTGGCCAAGCTGCCCGACAACTGCCACCCGATGGATGTGGTTCGGACCGCGATCAGCTACCTGGGCGCCGAGGACCCGGCCGAGGACGACGGCAGCGAGTCGGCCAATTACGCGAAGTCCCTGCGGATGTTCGCCATGCTGCCCACCATCGTCGCCATCGACATTCGTCGCCGCCGTGGACTGGCGCCGATCGCCCCGCATAGCCACCTCAGCTACGTGGACAACTTCCTGAACATGTGTTTCGGCGAGATCCCCGACCCGGTGATCCGGGCGGCGTTCGAGCAGTCGATGATCCTGTACGCCGAGCACAGCTTCAACGCATCCACTTTCGCCGCGCGCGTGGTGACGTCGACGCAGTCGGATATCTACAGCGCGGTGACGGCGGCGATCGGTGCCCTGAAGGGCCCGCTGCACGGCGGGGCCAACGAGGCGGTCATGCACGACATGATCGGGATCGGCGATCCTGCGAAGGCGTCGGAGTGGTTGCACGGCAAGTTATCCCGCAAAGACAAGATCATGGGCTTCGGTCACCGCGTCTACAAGAACGGTGACTCCAGGGTGCCGACCATGAAAGCGGCCTTGATCCGGGTTGCCGAGTCCCGCGGCGGCCAGCGCTGGCTGGACATCTACTCCATTCTGGAAAAGGAGATGTTCGCCACCAACGGCATCAAACCCAACCTGGACTTCCCGACCGGACCGGCCTATTACCTGATGGGATTCGACATCCAAGTCTTCACAGCGCTTTTCGTGATGAGCCGGATCACCGGGTGGACAGCCCACATCATGGAGCAGACCGCGTCCAACGCGCTGATCCGACCGCTGTCGCAGTACTCGGGTCAGCCGCAACGCACGGTGTCCTTCCGATGAGCGTGCACTTGACCCGCATCTATACCCGGACAGGCGACGACGGGACCACCGGGTTGAGCGACTTCTCCCGGGTCTCCAAGAGCGACGCGCGGTTGGTGGCGTACGCCGATTGCGACGAGGCCAATGCGGCAATCGGCGCCGCGATCGCGCTGGGGAAACCCGAGCAGCAGATCGTCGACGTGCTGCGGCAGATCCAGAACGACCTCTTCGATGCCGGCGCCGACCTCTCGACGCCGATCGTGGAGAACCCGGAGTATCCGCCGCTGCGCATCACCCAGCCCTACATCGACCGGCTGGAGAATTGGTGCGATGAGTTCAACGAGAACCTGGCACCACTGAATTCGTTTATCCTGCCGGGTGGTTCGGCGCTCTCCGCGTTGTTACATGTTGCCCGCACGGTGGCGCGACGCGCCGAGCGTTCGGCGTGGGACGCCCTCGAGCAACACACCTCAGCTGTCAGTCCGCTGCCCGCGAAGTATTTGAACCGGTTGTCCGATCTGCTGTTCATCTTGTGCCGCGTGGTCAATCCCGGCGGCGACGTGCTGTGGCAACCCGCCGGCGGGGCTTGATCGTCAGTTAGATAGCGGCGACCAGTACTCCAGCATCTCGGCGAAGGTGTCGAATGCCGGTGCCGAGACACCATACGGCGCTTCGAAATGCAGGCTCAACGGATAGCCGAGGTCGACGGCGCCGTCGATGACGCGTTTGTACAAGTCGAGGAGACTGCGCCGTTTGACCGGGGTCTCGCTGGTTGCCAACGTTTTGACGAAGGCTTGTTCGGCAGCGACCGCGGCGTTGCCGGGGTCCTGAATGAGCCAGTCGATCAGGCCGTTGTCGATCTCCATCTTGGGAACGAATCCGAACGATAACAGTATCTCGGGCCGGTGTTCGCTGGCCCGGGCGAAGTCATTGAGGAATCCGACGATCGCATCGGAGTACAGCAGCTGTGTCATGCCGAACGTTGCGCCCTTGTCGCACTTGAAGTTAAAGCGCCCCTGCTCGCCGTCGCGCGTCGGAATCAGGATCACGCCCCGGTTCTTGACGAGATCACCGAAGAGCGACAATGCGTCGGTGGGCGCGACGCCGTCGCCCTCGCCATCGTTCATCGTTCTCGGTACCCCGACGAAGATCAGTCCGTCGAAACCCGCGCCGCCGAGTTGGTGGATTCGGTCACGCAACGCAGCCTCGTCCAGGAACGCCGTCACCTGCGTGCACAACCCCTGCACGCCAGGCAATTCGGGAGCGATGGCCGACCAGAAGTCCAGGACATCGAGTCTGGGCCGCATCTCCACGGGACGGTCGTCGTCCTCGGCAATGATCCCGGGAATGATGACGTGACCGATCCGCCCGGCGATGCCGGACTGCGCCGAGTAGCGCAGCACCTTGTCCGCTTCTTCACGGGCGCGTTCGATTCCGCGAACCTGGTTGGGCGGAACCAACTCCAATGCAACGGTGTTCAACGACACGGGCAAGTCCTTCTGATGCGACGGGGTGCCGATCGCCTGCAGACGTGTGCCCACGCGGTCACCGACCACTGAGAAGGACATCCGCCCATTCCACGAGGCGATGCGCCGCTGGACGCGGCGCGCCCAGCACAGCTGGCAGGTCTTCGGACTCGCAGGCGAGCACAACATCTGTGCACCTAGTGGCCGTCGCTTCCCAGTCAGTGCGACCAGTGCCGTTGACGGCGGTCGTTCCTGCATACCGCTGCGGGACAGTTCCGGATTCTCACCGGATTCCCTCTCGCGGCGCGCCTACTGCCCGCGCGCCACTCGATGCTCGGGCCGTGTTAGCCCTATCAGACCAGTTGCGCCGGAAATAGTACCTCGACTCGGCAATTCAGCCGATCGATGAGGGATCGCTCAGATCCGCGGTTCGACCTCGACGCTCGGCGGTAGGGACGAGGGTTTCTGCCGCGACGAGCGGTGCACGATCGAGAAGGCCGCTCCCCCGGCGAGCACGACCGCGGCAGCGCCGGCCAGCACCCAGGGCCGTGGCTTGCGCCGCTGCGAACGCCGGGCCTGCTGCAAGGCTTCGGGCAGGCCGCTCACGACTTCTTGGGCCGCGGCCAGTTCCTGCACCAGCGCCTCTTGGGCGTTGCGCAGATCGCGGGCCAACTGGCCTTCGCGGTAGCGGCGGCGCAGGCTCGAGGCGCCGGCCTGTGCGGAGTGAACGCTGAGACCGACCAAACCCCGGGTGACGTCCACCGGCCCGACCGCAGTGTTCGCCAGACCGCGGTTCAGCCGCTGGCGAGGGGTCAGCCGGGTGTCGCTCTTCGCGCTCATCTGTCGCCTTTCCCGGCCCTGCCGCAAGGCCGTGCTCCGTCGCTCTCAGACTGCCACAAGGTGTACGGGCACCGGATGTCCGGCGGGGCGGACGGTGATGGCAGACTGTGATCCCGTGACTACCAGCCCGATTCAGACCGCCACTGCCACGCTGCACACCAACCGCGGCGACATCAAGATCGCGTTGTTCGGAAACCACGCACCCAAGACCGTTGCCAACTTCGTGGGCCTGGCCCAAGGCACCAAGGAGTACTCGACCGAGAACGCCTCCGGGGGTAGCTCGGGCCCGTTCTACGACGGGGTGATCTTCCACCGAGTGATCAGCGGCTTCATGATCCAGGGCGGCGACCCGACCGGGACCGGTCGCGGCGACGCCGGTTACAAGTTCGCCGACGAGTTCCACCCGGAATTGCAGTTCGACAAGCCCTACCTGCTGGCGATGGCGAACGCGGGACCGGGGACCAACGGCTCACAGTTCTTCATCACGGTGGGCAAGACGCCGCACCTGAACCGCAAGCACACCATCTTCGGTGAGGTCGTCGACGCGGACTCGCAGGGTGTCGTGGAGGCCATTGCCAACACGGCCACCGGCCCGGGCGATCGCCCAAGCGAGCCGGTCGTCGTCGAGTCGATCACCATCTCCTGACGTATCAGGAACCGGCGTAGCCGGCGGCGGTCAGCGCGTCGAGCACGTCGAGCGGATCTGTGCCCAGGTCCCAACGCGAGAAGATGTAGAGCCGATCGTCGTCGGCGTCGATCTCGAGTAGGCGCACTTTGCGCCCGATCCGGCGAAACTCGCTGATCCGGACGATCTTGATCTCGGACTTGCGCAACCGCGCCGGTCGCAGCACCCCGCCGACCAGCAGGCCGTCCGGCGTGATTGCCAGTTTTGGGCGTGCGCGCCACGTAACTGCCGCAAACAAGATCAATCCGGCCCCGGCAATCCCGATCAGAAGACGGCCCGGAGCGTCTGTGACGACGGTCACACATGAGATAGCCATCACAATTCCGGCGAGTCCACTAGCTGCGATTCCAGCCGCGGGCGGCGCCCACTGTGTTTGCTGCACGGGGCTCCTAGTGGGATCTACCACTGCCGATTCGGTTATCCACAGCAGCTATCAACAGTGGGGATAAATAACACGCGTGTGATCCGGTCTCGCCATCGTTGCCAGCCAGCAAAGTCGCGCGGCGAAAACCGGCCCGACATGTCGGTGGCGACGCCTACCGCCACCGCATGGTGAGCAACAAGCCGCTGATCATGAAAGCAAACGCGACGGCGTAGTTCCAGGGGCCGAGGTTGGCCATCCAGGTGAGGAACGACGGGGCGTCCGCGCCGGTGGCGGCCAGCTGGAACACCATCAGCCAGACCAGGCCGATCAGCATCAGGCCGCAGAACAGCGCGACGAACCACACGCTGGACGGGCCGGCCTTGACCTTGACCGGGGTGCGGCTGACCGCGCTGACGGTGAAGTCGGTCTTCTTGCGGACCTTGGACTTAGGCATGTCTGACTCGGGGATCCCTCGTGCGGTTACGGTTAAGAGCAGGTGCAACGACGAGCGTAACGCACTCACCAGCGAGGAATGGAGAGCCGATGGCGATACGGGTCTCTCGGCTGCTGCCGGTCCGCAAACGCCCCGAGGAGGGTGCTCGCCCGTCGCTCTGGCGAGTCGGTGTTCCGGTGGTCTGCCTGCTGGCCGGGTTGCTGCTCGGAGCGACCCACGGGGTGTCCCGCGGCGGTGAGATCCGGCGCAGCGACGCGCCGCGGCTGGTGGATCTGGTCCGCGGTGAGCAGTCCGAGGTCGACCGGCTCAACGCCGAGCGGGATCGCCTGGCCAACACCATCGACTCGACGCACGGCCGATCCGCGGACGTAGCACTCGCGGCGATGCTGCGGCGATCGGGCGAGCTGGGCGTCGATGCGGGGCTGGACGCGGTGCACGGGCCGGGGCTGGTCGTGACGCTCACCGACGCGCAGCGCGACGCGAACGGCCGCTTCCCGCGCGATGCCTCGCCGGACGACCTCGTCGTGCACCAGCAGGACATCCAGGCCGCTCTCAACGCACTGTGGACAGCCGGCGCAGAGGCAATTCAGATGCAGGACCAGCGCATCATCGCCACCTCGGCGCCGCGCTGCGTCGGCAACACGTTGCTGCTCAACGGCCGGACCTACAGTCCGCCCTACACGATCACCGCGATCGGCAACGCCGCCACGATGCAGGCGTCGTTGGCCGCCGCTCCGCTCGTGGTGCTTTACAAGCAATATGTGGTGCGGTTCGGCCTGGGCTACACCGAACAGGTGCTGCCCGATGCACGGGTCGCGGGCTACACCGGGCCGGTGCGGATGCATTCCGCGGAGCCCGCCGGGCCTATCAGTTACTGAGACCACCGGTAACCTGTGACGATGCAGATCTTGGTCGTCGACAACTACGACAGCTTCGTCTTCAACCTGGTGCAGTATCTCGGCCAGTTGGGTGTCGAGGCGCAGGTCTGGCGCAACGACGACGCCCGGTTGTCCGACGCGATGGCGATCGCCAACGAGGTTGACGGGATCCTGCTGAGCCCGGGCCCGGGCACCCCGGAACGCGCAGGCGCATCGATCGACCTGGTCCGTGCCTGCGCCGCCGCCCGCACCCCATTGCTCGGGGTGTGCCTCGGCCACCAAGCGATCGGGGTGGCGTTCGGTGGAACCGTGGACCGGGCCCCCGAGCTGCTGCACGGCAAGACCAGCAGCGTGTTCCACACGAATACCGGTGTGCTGCAAGGGCTTCCAGATCCGTTCACCGCGACCCGCTATCACTCGCTGACCATCCTGCCCGAGACGTTGCCCGCGGATCTGGAGGTGACCGCACACACCCGCAGCGGCGTCATCATGGGCGTGCGCCACCGCGAGTTACCGATTCACGGCGTGCAGTTCCACCCGGAGTCGATCCTCACCGAAGGCGGCCACCGGATGCTGGCGAACTGGCTGGGCGACTGCGGACAGGTTCGCGACGAGGCATTGGTGCGCCGGCTGGAAACCGAGGTCGCCGACAGTTTGTCCGCGGTGCGGGGCTACGGAGCGGTTGAGGCGGTTACTGACCGAACTTCAGCGTGACGCTGCCGTCTTTGTTCTCACCCTGACCGGCGGCCGGGCTCTGGTAGACCACCCGGTTGTGTTGTGAACCGCCGGCGTCGACGTCGGAGCCCTTGATCAGAATTCCCGTCCAGCCCAGCGAACGCAGCTGTGGTTCGGCCTCAGTCCACACCAGTCCGGACAGGTCCGGCATGACGAACTGGTTGCCTTTGGACACCAGGATCTCGATCACGGTGTCGACCGGAACGGTCGCTCCCGCAGGCGGATTGGTGCCAATCACGTCACCGGCGGGCCGCGGGCTGTCGACCGCTGCCTGACTGAACTTGGTGAAGCCGTACACCGCCAGATTCTTCTGCGCCGAGTCGCCGTTCTGGCCGCCCACGTCGGGAACCTGTTTGGTCGACGGACCCGAGCCGACGATCACGGAGATTTCGTTGGTGATCGCCGACGTCTGGTTGGCCGGCGGGTTGGTGCCGATGACGCGGTCTTTCATCTCCGGCGTGGACGGCGAGTTGACCTGCTTGAAGCGGCCGAACCCGGCGGCCTTGAGCTTCTTCACCGCCGACGAGTAGCTCAGCGACGATACGTCCGGCACCTCACGCTGCTCGGGGCCGGTGGAGACGTTGACCGTGATCAGGTCGCCGGCGCCGATTTTGGAGTTGGCGCCCGGGTCGGTGCCGATGACGTGGTCGGGCGGCACGGTCGAGTCGGGCTTCTGTTGGGTGCGGGTTTTGAAGCCGTGGTTCTGCAGCGCGGCGATCGCGTCGGCGGAGGCCTGATTGCGCACGTCGGGCACCTGGACGTTGCGCAGGCCGCCACCGAACGTGTTGATCAGGATGGTGACGACCACCGTCAGCACCGCCAACGCCGCGACCGCGATAACCCAGCGGCTGATCGAGCCGGGGCTGCGCTCGCGGCGGAAGTCGAGTTGCTGACGCGGCAGCGCGTCGGTCTTCGCAGCGGCCGAGTCGCTGGAATGCGGCGAGTTCATCAGCGATGAGCGGTCGGCATCGGTGAGGATCTTCGGCGCTTCCGGCGGCTCGCCGTTGTGCACCCGAACCAGGTCGGTGCGCATCTCCGCCGCGGTCTGGTAGCGGTTCTCCGGGTTCTTGGCCAGCGCCTTGAGGACGACGGCGTCGAGGTCCGCGGAGATGCCCTCGTACCGCTGCGACGGCGGAACCGGGTCCTCCCGGACGTGCTGATAGGCCACCGCCACCGGTGAATCGCCGACGAAAGGTGGTTCGCCAGTGAGCATTTCGTAGAGCACGCAGCCCAGCGAGTAAACATCGGAGCGGGCATCGACGGTGTCGCCGCGGGCCTGCTCGGGCGAGAGGTATTGCGCGGTACCGATCACCGCGGCGGTCTGGGTGACGCTGTTGCCGCTGTCGGACAGCGCCCGCGCGATGCCGAAGTCCATCACCTTGACCGCGTTGGTGGTGCTGATCATGATGTTGGCCGGCTTGACGTCGCGGTGGATGATGCCGTGCTGGTGCGAGAAGTTCAGCGCCTGGCAGGCGTCGGCGATCACCTCGATCGCGCGGGTGGGCGTCATCGGACCGTCGCCGTGGACGATGTCGCGCAGCGTCACACCCTTGACGTACTCCATGACGATGTAGGGCAACGGGCCGGCGGCCGTCTCGGCCTCGCCGGTGTCGTAGACCGCGACGATCGCCGGATGGTTGAGCGCGGCCGCGTTCTGCGCCTCGCGGCGGAACCGCAGATAGAAACTCGGGTCGCGAGCCAGGTCGGCGCGCAGCACCTTGACCGCTACGTCCCGGTGTAAGCGGACGTCCCGGGCCAGATGGACCTCGGACATGCCGCCGAAGCCGAGAATCTCGCCCAGTTCGTAGCGGTCGGACAGGTGCTGCGGGGTTGTCATCGTGGTGTTTCGTGTCGGGGCGCCGGCGCGTAAGAGATCAGCAACGCGGACGCCCGCCTGGGGGTGGGCAGCTTGCATTGCCCTCCAGAATGACCCGCCGGGCCCCGATTCGTCCAATTAGTTGGATGCGCCGGAGCCGATTCCGACTTGCTGGGCGGGCTTCCGGTGTCGGTCACGGTGGGTGCCGGGGATTGCTGCGGTGAATTCGTGTTGTGCGAGTTGATCACGATCAGCACGGCGATGATGATCGCCAACGCGCCGAGGACGCCGGCTGCCCACAGCAGAGCGCGCTGACCGGAAGAGAAGGTGCGCCGCGGGGGCGCGGTCCGGTGGCCGCCGGTCGTGGGGCGAGAGCGCCGAGCGGCGGGCGCGCGGGTGGTGGCGGCGGCTGCTGCGGCACGCGTCGGCGGGCCGGACGGAATGGCCGCCGGGGTGGCGCGTCCGCTGGAAGCCGCACCGCTGGGTCGCGGCGGACGGCGGCCGGCCCGAACGGCGGCGACGGCGTCGGCGAACGGTCCCCCACTGCGGTAGCGCGCACCGGGGTTCTTGACCAGCGTGATCTCGATCAGCTCGCGCACGTTCGGCGGCAGATCGGACGGCAGCGGCGGCGGGGGCTCCTTGATGTGCTTCATCGCGACGGTCAACGCGCCATCGCCGGTGAACGGACGCTTGCCCGAAACCGCTTCGTAGCCAACGACTCCCAGCGCATAGACATCACTGGCCGGCGACGCGTCGTGGCCCAGGGCCTGTTCGGGTGCGATGTACTGGGCGGTGCCCATCACCATGCCGGTCTGCGTCACCGGAGCGGCGTCGACGGCCTTGGCGATACCGAAGTCGGTGATCTTCACCTGGCCGGTGGGCGTGATCAGGATGTTGCCCGGCTTCACGTCACGGTGCACCAAACCAGCGGCGTGGGCGACCTGCAGGGCGCGGCCGGTCTGCTCGAGCATGTCCAGGGTGTGCCGCAGCGACAGCCGGCCGGTGCGCTTGAGCACCGAGTTGAGCGGCTCGCCGTTGACCAACTCCATCACCAGATAGGCGGTGCGGCCCTCGCCGTCCATCTGCGTCTCGCCGTAGTCGTGAACGCTGGCGATGCCCGGGTGGTTGAGCATCGCGGTGGTGCGCGCTTCAACCCGGAAGCGTTCGATGAATTCGGAATCCTCGGAGAACTCCTGCTTGAGCACCTTGACAGCGACACGGCGCCCCAGGCGGCTGTCGACGGCCTCCCAGACCTGCCCCATGCCGCCGGTGGCGATCAGGCGCTGCAGGCGGTAGCGGCCAGACAGCGTCACACCTACTCGCGGGCTCATGGTCCTCCCTGCAACGCGGCTTCGATGACGGCGCGTCCAATCGGTGCGGCCAACGCTCCGCCTGTCGCGGATAGCCGATCGGCGCCGTCCTCAACCAGCACAGCTACGGCCACCTTCGGAGATTGCGCCGGCGCAAAAGCGATGTACCACGCGTGCGGTGGTGTGTGACGCGGGTCGGTGCCGTGCTCCGCGGTACCAGTCTTGGATGCGATCTGCACGCCGGGGATCGCCCCTTTCTGCTGTGTGACGTTCTCGGCGCCGACCATCAACTCAGTTAGCTTAGCCGCGACCTGCGGGGACACCGCACGGCGCTGTTGGTGCGGCGCAGTGGTGCTGATGTTGGCCAGGTCGGGTCCCTGGAGGCTGTTGACCAGGTACGGCTGCATCGTTATGCCGGCATTGGCGATGGTAGCGGCAACGACCGCATTCTCCAGCGGAGTCAACGCCACATCCCTCTGGCCGATGCTCGTCATGCCCAGCGCAGCGCCATCGGGAATCGGACCGAGAGTGGATTCGGCGACCTGCAGCGGCGTCGGGTCGGGCACGGCGTCCAAGCCAAACGACTGGGCGGTGCTGCGCAGCGCATCGGTGCCGGTGAGCATGCCCAGCTGGACGAAGGCGGTGTTGCAGGACCGCGCGAATGCCTCACGCAGCGTGACGGTTTCGGCATCGACGCACGGTGCGCCGCCGTAGTTCTCCAGGCTGGCGGTGCTGTCCGGCAGCGGGATCTTCGCCGCGGCGGTCAGCTCGTCGTCTTCGGTCGCGCCGTTCTGCAAGGCCGCCGCGGTGGTGATCACCTTGAACGTCGACCCGGGTGGATACGTCTCGGACAGCGCGCGATTGGTCAGTGGCGAGCGCGGATCGTCGCGCAGTTGCTGCCAGGTCTGCGCCTGCTGCTCGGGATCGTGCGAGGCGAGCAGATTGACGTCGTACGACGGCGCGGACACCATCGCCAGAATCTTTCCGGTCGAGGGCTCCAGGGCAACGACCGCGCCGCGGCAGGGCCCGTTGCAGCCCTGTTGCATGGCATCCCAGCCGGCCTGCTGGATGCGCGGGCTGATGGTGGTGTCCACGGTGCCGCCGCGGGGATCGCGGCCGGTGAAGAAGTCGGCCAGCCGACGGCCGAACAGCCGTTGGTCGGAGCCGTTCAGCAGCGGGTCCTCGGCGCGCTCGAGGCCGGTGCTGGAGTAGCGCAGCGAGTAGAACCCGGTGATCGGTGCGTAGACCGCGGCGTTGGGATACACCCGCAGGAAACGGAAGCGGCTGTCGGTGGCCACCGAGTAGGCCAGCAGCTGGCCGCTGGCGGTGATCTGACCGCGCTGGCGGGAGTACTCGTCGAACAGCACCCGCTGATTGCGCGGGTCGGCCCGCAGCCCGTCGGCGGTGAACACCTGGGTGAGCGTGGCGTTGAACAGCAGCAACACGATGAGCGCCATCACGGTCACCGAAATGCGGCGCAGGGAGGTGTTCATACCCGCTCGATCACCTCGGTGTTCGTGCCGGCGATCGGCACCGCGGCGCGCGGCGTGGCGCGGAACGGACGACGGGCGGCATGCGAGATGCGCACCAGAATCGCCAGCAGCACATAGTTCGCCAGCAGCGACGAGCCGCCGTAGGACATCCACGGCGTGGTCAGCCCGGTCAGCGGAATGAGGTTCGTGACGCCGCCGACGACGATGAACAACTGGATCGCCAGGGTGGACGCCAGTCCCGCGGCCAGCAGCTTGCCGAAGCTGTCGCGCACGGCGATCGCGGTCCGCATGCCGCGGACGATCACGATGGTGTAGAGCATGAGAATGCCTGCCAGGCCGACTAATCCAAGCTCTTCGCCGAAGGCGGCGGTGATGAAGTCGGTCGCCGCGGCGGGCACGGTGTCCGGTTGCCCGTTGCCCAGGCCGGTGCCGAAGACGCCGCCGGTGGCAAAGCTGAACAGCGACTGCACAATCTGATAGCCCGCGCCGTCGGGGTCGGCGAACGGGTCGAGCCAGGTCTGCACGCGGACCCGAAGATGGTCGAACATGTAGTACGCCGCAGTGCTTCCCATCGCGAACAGCACCAGGCCGATGACCACCCAGCTGAACCGCTGAGTCGCCAGGTACACCACCACCAGGAATGACGCATAGAGCAAAAGCGAAGTGCCCAAGTCTTTTTCGAAGACCATCACGCCGATCGACGCGACCCAGGCGAACAGCAGTGGAGCGAGGTCACGCGGCCGGGGCAGGTCCATGCCGAGCACATGCTTGCCCGCGCTGGTGAACAGTCCGCGCTTGGCCACCAGTACCGCGGCGAAGAAAATCAGCAACAGGATCTTGGAGAACTCGGCGGGCTGAATCGAGAAGCCCGGCAACCGAATCCAGATCTTCGCGCCGTTCTGCTCGGAGAGCGAGCGCGGCAGCATCGCCGGTATCGCCAAGAAGACCAGTCCGATCATCCCGCACACGTAGCCGTACCGCGCCAGCTGCCGGTGGTCCTTCAGCGCGATCACTACGAAGGCAAAAGCGCCCACGCCGAAGAGCGTCCACAGGATCTGCGGGTTGGTGACGGCGCGGCCACTCCCCTCCGCCAGCCGCTCGTCGAGGTCGAGGCGATGAATCATCACCAGGCCCAGGCCATTGAGCAACGCCACGATCGGCAACAGCAGCGGATCCGCGTACGGCGCATAGCGTCTGATGGCCAGATGCGCGACACCAAAGACCGCCAGGAAGCCCACCGCGTAGTCGACCAGCGCCCAGCCGACGCCGCGTTCCTGATTGGCCTGCACGATCCCGAACGCCGCCGCGGTGATCACCGTGGCGAAGCACAGCAACATCAATTCGGCGTTGCGGCGATTCGGCAACGAAGGCGTGACGGTGACCGGCGCCTGTGGCTGCGTGGTCATTCCGGAGTCCGGCAGTCGGTTCCCGGCTGGGGCGGCGGCGGGGAGAGTGCGGTGACGGTCGGCGCGGCGGGTGTCGGGAGCGGGCTGGCCTGGGGCGCTTCGGGAATCGAGGTGCCCGGGGCCGCGTCAGGTGTCTGCCCGAAGGTCGGTGTCGGCGTCGGTGCTGCGGGGGTCGGCGTCGCCGCGGGCGGCGACTGGGCGCGGGCAAGCGGGCAGAGCGGCAACAGCGATTCGGTGGCCAGTCGCCGCAGCTGTGCGTTGGCCTGGTCGAGCGTGCCCGCAGGCAACCCGGCGCCTACTTGCGCGCGCGCCGACTCGGCCAAGTCGGACAGCTTCATCAGTTGACAGTCATGTGTCGAGCCGGCCTGCCCATAGCGCACGACCGACAACTGGTTGCGGCTGTTCAAACAGGCTTGTGAAAAGGGTTGGTGCAGAGGCACACCCAGGATCGACACTTGGATGCCCTGCATGATGGACACCGCGCCATTGAAGCCAGCGACGTAGTAGTAACTGCGGACGACGGTCCGGCCGACGGCCAGCGCCGCGAGCACCAGCAGGATGGCGAGGGTGGCGCCGATCAAGATCCGGCGCCGTGACCGCTTCGGCGGCGGGGGTGTCTCGATCTGGGGCACAACGCGTTTGGTGACCTCTTTACGCGGCGTGAGTGCCGAGGCGCGGCTCGCCGCGGTGCTGGGCCGGGTCAGTTGGTCGTGCACATCGGAGTCACCGGAAACGGCGCCGGCGATGATCGGCTGAGTGGGCCCGTAGTCATTGTCGACGACGTCGGCGACCACCACGGTCACGTTGTCGGGACCGCCACCGCGCAAGGCCAATTCGATGAGCCGGTCGGCGCTGTCGGTGACGTCGGGAATCTTCAGCGCGTCCTGGATGGTCTCATCGCTGACCGGGTCGGACAGCCCGTCGGAGCACAGCAGGTAGCGGTCCCCGAGTCGGACCTCGCGCATCGTCAGGGTCGGTTCGACCTCGTGACCCGTCAGCGCGCGCATGATCAACGACCGCTGCGGGTGGCTGTGGGCCTCTTCTTTGGTGATTCGGCCGTCGTCGACCAGCGTCTGGACGAACGTGTCGTCTTTGGTGATCTGGGTCAGCTCGCCGTCGCGCATCAGGTAGCCCCGCGAGTCACCGATGTGCGCCATGCCAATCCGGTTGCCTGCGAACAGGATTGCGGTCAGCGTAGTGCCCATACCGTCGAGGTCGGGCTCCATCTCGACCTGTGCGGCGATCGCCGAGTTGCCGGAATGGATCGCAGAGTCGAGCTTGGCGAGCAGGTCGCCGCCGGGCTCGTCGTCGTCGAGGTGTGCGAGTGCGGCAATGACCAACTGCGAGGCCACTTCACCGGCGGCGTGCCCGCCCATGCCGTCGGCCAGCGCCAGCAACCGCGCACCGGCGTACACCGAGTCTTCGTTGTTGGATCGCACCAAGCCGACATCGCTGCGCGCTGCATAGCGCAAGACCAAAGTCACGGACGCAACTCAATCACCGTCTTGCCGATACTCACCGGCGTGCCAATGGGAACCCGTACCGCCGTCGTCACCTTCGCCCTGTCAAGGTATGTGCCGTTGGTCGATCCTAGATCTTCGACGTACCATTCCGTGCCTCGCTGGGAGAGCCGCGCGTGCCGCGTCGACGCGTAGTCATCGGTCAAGACCAGCGTGGAGTCGTCGGCGCGGCCGATCAGCACCGGCTGACCGCTGAGCGTGATGCGTGCACCGACCAATGCCCCTTCGGTAACAACGAGATAGCGCGCATCGCTACGGCGTTCCCGCGACGGCAGCAGCGTCCCGCGCAACGTCAGGCCGCGGCGGACCATGACCGCACCGGTCGGGGCATAGATGTCGGTGCGCAGGATCCGCAGCACAGACCAGATGAACAACCACAGCAGCATCAGGAAACCGGCGCGCGTCAGTTGCAGTACGAGTCCCTGCATCTGGCGTCCCCTCCGTCCTGCTGCTGCCGCGGGCCTCGCGTGCCCGGATATAGCTACGTCACGATACTTGGACAGCGGTCGACGCGCGCTGAAGCTGAACGCTTTGCGACCTACGGACTCAATGGATGTGGACGACGATCTCCGAATGTCCCAGCCGGATCACATCGCCGTCGGCCAACTGCCATTCCTGCACCGGCGCGTTGTTGACGGTGGTGCCGTTGGTGGAGTTCAGGTCGGACAGCAGTGCGACCTGGCCGTCCCACCTCACCTCCAGGTGGCGGCGCGACACACCGGTGTCCGGCAGCCGGAACTGCGCGTCCTGGCCGCGGCCGATGACGTTGGCGCCGTCACGCAACTGGTAGGTACGCCCGCTGCCGTCGTCGAGCTGCAAGGTGACGGCGGAACCGGACGACGGGTAGCCCCCCTGTCCGTAGCCAGCGCCGTAGCCGGCGGACTCGGCGGGCTGGCCGTAGTCGTAGTCGCCGCGGGCGGGCTCGTTGTAGCCGCCGGACGCGCCGTAACCCTGCGCGGGTGCGTCGTGGCGGCCGTACTCGGGCTGCTGGCCGTAGTCCTGCCGGCCGTAGCCCTGGTCGTAGCCGCCTTGCTCGTAGCCGCCGCGCTGCTCGGGCGCGCCGTAACCGGCGGCCTCCTCGTGGCGGGGGGCCGGTCCGCGACCGTATTCGCCGTAGCCGCCGCCCTGCTGGCCGTAGCCCTGGTCATAGCCTGGGGCGCCGCCGCGTTGGTCGGGGTAGCCGCCACGTTGGTCGTAGCCGCCTTGGTCGTAGCCGCCGCGTTGGTCGGGGTAGCCGCCGCGCTGGTCATAGCCGCCCTGCCCGTAGCCGCCGCCCTGCTGGCCGTAGCCCTGGTCGTAACCTGGGGCGCCGCCGCGTTGGTCGGGGTAGCCGCCGCGCTGGTCGTAGCCGCCCTGCTCGTAGCCTTGGCCGCCGCCGCGCTGGTCATAGCCGGCGTGCTCGGGGTAACCACCCTGGTCCGGGTAGCCACCGCGCTGGTCGGGGTATCCGCCGGCTTCCGGCGGATACGGACTGCGTGGCTCCGGCGCAGCATGCGGGTCATCCTGCGGGGGTGCGTACGGATCGTCGTGATACTCGTCGCCGGGCCGACCCTGTCCGGGCCCGCCGCGGTAGCTCGAATTCTCGGTCATCGCTGGTACTCCTGGTTCTGCGCTGAACGCACGGTCTGATTGTGGCGGGGCGAGCTCGCCGGGTGTTGGCCGGGGCTCGACATCGGGGTTGACAGCACCGCGGGTGCGGAACTGGCCGGTGTGCAGGCTCGCTGACTGCTCGAACCGGACGACCACGTCACCATATGTTTGCCACCCCTGTTCGCCGATGTATCTCGCCAAATGCTTAGCGAAAGCCTCCGAAGTGAGGTCCGGGTCGGCGCCCACTTTCTGGTAGTCGTGCATACCGAGGGTAATGATGTATTCGTTCGGAGCCAAAAGGTGATTACCCACGACCGGGCGAATTCCCTCGGCGGCCTCGCGCCTCAGCATCGCCTCGAGCTCTTGCGGAATGATTGATCCGCCGAATACCCGGGCCACCGCATCGCCGACGGTCACCTCGAGTTTGCGCTCGATGCGCCGAACTAGCCCTTTCTGGCTGCTCATGCTCAAACGCTCAATCCTTCGGTTGCTCGCTGCCCACCGGACGTCCTCCGGCGTGTCGCACCTTGCGTGTCGTACCCCAGAATGCTATCGGCCCAGCACAGCGCAGCGGCACCTACAGAACTCTGAGAATCGTGCCGATCCGATTCGAAGGGTGGCCGTTGAGGGCCGCCGCGCGGTTGGGGATGGCCACTCCGACAGTGATAGGCTCCACCGGTTGTTTAGGGCGAGTGGCGGAATGGCAGACGCGCTGGCTTCAGGTGCCAGTGTCCTTCGGGACGTGGGGGTTCAAGTCCCCCTTCGCCCACAAAAAGCACACAGAAGGCGACGGTCCCGAGCTCAATTGAGTTCGGGACCGTCGCTTTTGATGCGCCTGAGGCCGTTATCCGGCGGGCGCCGGATCGCGGGCGTCGTCGGGGAAGGCGTTTTGGGTATGCCCGCCGCGCAGGCTGCCGTCGATGTAGGCGGCCCGGCAGGCGGCGTGACCGACCTTCCCGCTGGAGGTTCGTGGGATCGCCCCCGCCGGCACCAGGATGACGTCACGCGCCGTGACGCCGTGGCGCACCGCGACTGCGGCGCGAATGCCGTCGGCGATCGACTGGATGTCGAGCTTGTGCGCGCCCGGAGTCCGTTCACCGACGATCACCAGTTGCTCGGAGGAGTCCTCCGGGTCGCGGTTCAGCCCCGAGTGGTTGTCGAACACCTGGGCCGGCAGCTGGTTGGCCGGCACTGAGAAGGCGGCGACGTAGCCGGCGCGTATCGCGGCACTGGCTTCCTGGGCGGTGTACTCCAGGTCTTGCGGGTAGTGATTGCGGCCGTCGATGATCACCATGTCCTTGACCCGGCCGGTGACGTACAACGCGCCTTCGAAGTAGGTGCCATAGTCGCCGGTGCGCATCCAATGGCCGTCGTCAGCCACACCCTCGGTGTGCGACGGCGTGGCCCGCGCTTTGAGGATGTTACTGAAGGTGTCAGCAGTGTCGCGCTCTCGGCCCCAGTAGCCCGCGCCGATGTTGTTGCCGTGCAGCCAGATCTCGCCGACGTGGCCGTCGGGTTGCTCGGTGGCGGTGTCGGAATCGACGATGGCCGCCCACTGGTCGATCGCGACCACGCCGCTGGACACCTGTGCCACCGCGGTCGGCGCATCCTTGGCGACGGTGCGGAAGCGGCCGGCGCTCAGTTCCTCGCGGTCCACATAAATGGTGGTGGCCTCTTGCTTCATGTCGGTGGTCGAGACGAACAGTGTCGCCTCCGCCATGCCGTAGGACGGCTTGATCGCGGTGGCCGGAAGGCCGTACGGGGCGAACGCCTCGTTGAACTTCCGCATCGACGCGGTGGAGACCGGCTCGCTGCCGTTGAGCAAGGCGAACACGTTGCTCAGGTCGAGTTCGGGCTCACCCTCTTTCGGCAGGCCACGTAGTGCGGCGTGCTCGAAGGCGAAGTTAGGCGCCGCCGAGAAGGTCGGGCCGTCGTCGTCGGGTTGGACCGCGAGCTCCCGGATCCATCGGCTGGGTCGGCGCACGAAGGCAGTCGGGCTCATGATCGTGATGCAGTGTCCGACCACCGACGGAACCATGGCTGTGACCAGGCCCATGTCGTGGAACAGTGGCAGCCACATGACGCCGCGCTGGCCCTGTTCGACCTGTAGTGAGGTGATGAGCTGCGCCAGGTTGGTGGCCACTGCCCGGTGGGTGATCTTCACGCCAGCCGGGGCGCGGGTGGACCCGGAGGTGTACTGCAGGTAGGCGATGGAGTCCTGTTCGACGGCGACCGGCTGCCAGGTTTGGGCGACCTCGTCGGGAATGGCGTCCACGGCGATGACGCGGGGTCGTTCTGTCGGTGGACGGTGCTGGCGAAAGAATTTGCGGACGCCGTCTGCGGAATCGACGGTGGTCAGGATGGCTGAGGGCGTGCAGTCGTCGAGTACCGAGTGCAGCCGGCCGGTATGCCCTGGTTCTGCGGGGTCGAACAGCGGCACCGCAATCCTGCCTGCGTACAGCGCGCCGTAGAACGCGACCATGTAGTCCAGGCCCTGTGGAGCGAGGATGGCGACGCGGTCGCCCGGCTTGGTGACCTGCTGCAGGCGGGCACCGACGGCGCGGTTGCGCGCGCTGAACCGCGACCAGGGCAGGTCGATGTAGACGCCGTCGCGCTCAGTCGAGAAATCAAGGTAGCGATAGGCCAACTTGTCCCCACGCATCTTGGCCCACCGCTCGACGTGACGGACGAGGCTGCCGTTGTCGGGAAATGTGATCCGCCCCGTTTTACGGTCGATGAACGGGTTGGGCACTGGCATGTCAACTCTCCTGTCGCGCGTGCGCACCGGACTCAGCCGGTCCCTCTTCGCCGGCCGGCAGTCCAACACGTGAAAATCGTTCCTGGGCGTGTACTGCCCACAGACGGACCGAAGTCGAACAGCCGCCCCTTTTCAGATGCAGCCACACTCGCCACGTGGGCGAAGTTTGCGAAGCTCGGCCGCGATCACCCAATACAGTCCCACACCGGGCCGCCCGGATGGCCAGCGATACGCCGCATTTTTGCGCCACTCTCAGAATTAAGTGGGCTGTGGGCGGGTCTTGGCCGATGTGTATCTCGCGCGTGACCGCGTTGCGATCGTGATCGACGACGCTGATGACCATGACGGTGCTGGCGGGAGTCGCCGCCCTGCTGATGGCTGCCGGTATGGGCTATTACATGGGTCGCCGCCAGGCCGTGGCCGCGCAGAGCTGGAAGCAGCGGACGAGTCGGGTGACGGTTGGCAGGCTGACGATCAATCTTCTGGTGGCGCTGACCGCGCGCCGCATTCGACACAGCCCGATGGCCTTGCTCGCGGCGAGCCTGGTCGCGCGGGTGCGGACCTACTGAACGGAACCGGTATGGCTGCACTACACGGCAAGGTCGCGTTGGTGACCGGCGCTTCGTCAGGCCTGGGCGCGCAAACGGCCACGCTGTTTTCCCGTGAGGGCGCAACGGTTTTCGGCATCGGCCGCGACTCCGCTCGGCTGGCCGACGTATTCGGCGGCGTTGACGGCGGTGCTTACGCGTCGGTGGACGTCGCCTCACCGCAAGCCTGCCGCGATGCGGTCGAGCAGTGCGTCCGCGAATTCGGTGGACTCGACGTCCTGGTCAACGTCGCGGGACACCATCAGATGCGCCGAACCGAGTCGATGAGCGACGACGACTGGGCTCAGGATCTCGCGGTCAACCTGAACGGGCCGTTCTTCCTCATCCAAGCCGCTTTGCCGCCGCTGCTCGAGCGCGGCGGCACCATCGTCAACGTCGCCTCGATCGCCGGCGTCGAAGGCCAGGCGTATTCGGCGGGCTACTGCGCGGCCAAGCATGGGCTCGTCGGCCTCACTCGCGCCCTGGCGGTGGAGTACACTGCGGACCGCCTTCGGGGCAATGCCGTGTGCCCGGGCGGGATGCTGACCCCGCAGATCGAACAGTTCAGTCCGCCCGACAACCCGAACTACGACCTGATCATGCGCACGGCGTCGCCCCGCGGCATGATGCAGCCGCTCGACGTCGCCCAGGTGATCGCGTTCCTTGCCAGCGACGCCGCGGCCGCGGTGCACGGCGCCGTCTACCGCGTCGACAACGGCAAGGGCGCCGGGTAGGCGGGCACAACTGACGCGGCTGCCGTGTTGCGATAGGAATGCGACAACACAAAGGGAGGCGCGGGTGAAAGTTCGCTTCGGAATCAGCCTCGGCCTCAACACACCGCACGACCAGCTGGGGCTCGTCGTCGATCATTTGGAGAGCAGCGGCGTCGACTCGCTCTGGTTCTCCGAACTCGTCTACTCCCCCGCTGTCGACCCCGTCGTCGGCATGGCCTACGCGCTGGCCCGCACCGAGAAGTTGAAAGTCGGCACGTCGGTCGCGGTGCTGCCGGGCCGGCACCCGGTGCTGGTGGCCAAGCAGTTGGCTTCGCTGGCCGCCATCGCGCCCAAGCGGGTGCTTCCCGTCTTCGGGCTACGCTCCGCGATCCCGGCCGAGCGGGAGATCTTCACCGTTCCCGACGGTGAGCGCGCGGCGGTGTTCGACGAGTCGCTGAGGGTGTTGCGCGCGGCGCTGGTCGACGAGCCGGCGAGCTACAGCGGCCGCTATTTCACCGTGACCGCAGCCGCGGTGATGCCGAGACCCACTCCCCCGCTGGATATCTGGCTCGGCGGCTCCGCTCCCGCGGCGTTCCGTCGGATCGGCACGCTGGCCGACGGCTGGCTGGGCAGCTTTCTCACGCCGACCGAAGCGCGTGCGGGCCGTGAGGCGATCGAGCGGGCAGCCGAGGAAGCCAGCCGGACGATCGAACCGGATCACTTCGGCATCTCGTTGGCGGTCGCCGACGGTGAGCTGCCGGCGGAGTTGGCTGCGGGGGTGCGCAAACGCCGTCCGGACGTCGACCCCGCAGATCTGGTCGCTGCCGGCTGGGATCAGCTGCACCGCCAGCTGGACGGGTACATCGAGGCGGGCCTGACGAAATTCGTTATCCGACAAGCGGGTACAGCGCCGGTGGACGACTTCATCGATCGCTTTGTCGCCGAACTGAACGATCGGCAGAACTAGAGCGTCTCGACCCACTGCAAGATGGCCGGGGTGACCGGATCGGTGATGTCGCCGAACTCGGGATGCTTCTTGACGAACGACGCCACCGTCGGGCAGACGGCGACGACACGCTTTCCGTCGGCGCGGGTGGCCTGCAACGCTTCGTCGATCAGGATCGTGGCCAGGCCGCGTCCGCCGAACTGTTCGTCGACCTCGGTGTGGTAGAAAACTCGCTGCTCGCCCCGGTCGGCGACGGCGGCCAAGCCGACGGTCTCACCCTCGACCGCGATGGTGTACTTGCCATCCGCTGCGCTGACCGTGGTTTCGGCGCCGGTCTTATCGGCGCGCGTCATTTTCGCGGCGGTCGCAGTAGTTGCATCGCGACCCGCATCAGCGGTTCGGGAACCCGGTCCTTGGCGGCCAACGCCGCGTCGGCAACCCGGCCCCGGGCGAGGGTGCCGCGGCCGAACACCCGATTCAGCGGCCCACCGGACGGTTCGAGGTCAACATGCAGCGGCGGCGCACCTTCATTGTGGCCAAGCGCGGTGGATATAACGATCCGCTGGATCTCGCTGGTCCCCTCAAAGATGGTGTACAGCTTGGCATCTCGATACCACTTCTCGACCGGGTGATCGTTGATGTAGCCCCAGCCGCCCAGTGTCTGGATGGCCCGCTCGGTGGCTCGGACGGCGACCTCGCTGGCCGCCATCTTCGACATCGAGCCCTCACCCCGCTCGAACGCGATGCCCTGCGCGGCCATCCACGACGCCCGCCAGGTCAACAGCCGTGCCGCGTCGATCTGGGTGGCGATCTCGGCGAGCGGAAACGCGATGCCCTGGTTGTCGATGATCGGGCCGCCGAACGCCTCACGCTGCGTCGCATAGGTGGTGGCGTATTCCAAAGCCGCCCGAGCGATGCCGATCGCCTGGGCGGCTACCATCGGGCGGGTCTGCTCGAAGGTGCCCAGTGTTGCTGAGCCAGAGCGCTTTCCGCCCGCAACCACTTCGCGCGCCTTCGCGAGCTTGTGCTCGAGCTTCTCCTCACCGCCCAGCAGATTGCCGGCCGGAACCCGGACGCCGTTGAATTTCAGCTCGGCGGTGTGCGAGGCGCGGCAACCGAGCTTGTCGAGCTTGCGCACCAACTCCAGCCCCGGAGTGCCGCCCGGCACGATGAACAGCGCCTGTCCGCGATGTCCCAACTCTTCGTCGACGACGGCATTGACCACATGCACGTCGGCGATCCCGCCGTTGCCGATCCACATCTTGTGGCCGTCGATGATCCAGTCGCCGCCGTCGCGTCGCGCCGTGGTGCGCAGGTTGCGGACGTCGCTGCCGCCTTCCGGCTCGGAGATGGCCAGCGCCGCGAGCTTGAGGTCACCCGGGGTGCCGAAGCACTGCGGCGCCCACTCCAGCATCTGCTCGGGAGACGCGGCCTGACCGATGGCCGACAGCGCCAGCGCCGGCATCACGATGGCCAAACCGATTCCGGCGCAACCCCAGAACAGCTCTTCCATGAACATCGGCAACGACAGCCCAGTCGGGTCACCGATCAGGTCGCGGTAGAACAGTGGACTGTAGAAGCCACGCCGGGCGGCTTCCTCGAGCACTGGCCACGGGAACTCTTGCTTCTGGTCGAAGTCCAGTGCCACCGGCCGGATGACCGATTCGGCGAACTCGTGAGCCCGCCGGGCCAGGTCGTGCTGTGCTGCCGTCGGCGTCAGGTCGAAAGTCACGCGGCCTCCCTCTCGGTTGATCCCGGTAGTACCCCGTGTTCGCCGGTTCAACCCTACTGACGAGTAAGGAGGGGTCAGGCAGCCGAGCGCGGCTGGCGAACAGGCAGGTGGAACACCGTTGCGGTGACCGGAGCTGCGTCGCCCTCACGTCGCGTCAGGAGTGCGGCGTTGTCCGGCAGTTGGCGGGGGTTGACGTGTCCCGCGGCGATGCGTCGCAACGTCTCGTGGGCGGCGGCCAGCTGGTCCCGTTTGCGGTATTGCCCACCGGGCAGCTTGATGCCGGCCCAGACGCCGTATTCCTCACGATTCTCGACCGCATACTTCGCGCACAACCGCTGCTGCGCCAGCGGGCACCGCTTCAGGCACTGCAGCCGCGCCTCGGTGGCGGACTGTTCGTATGCGCGTGCCTTGGCAGCGCCGTCGCCGCCGTCATCGTCGGCGTAGCCGAACCACAATTCCGGGTTGACTGAGCACGGGTGTCCCATCATGCGCCTCCTTCGGATCAAAACGTATGCGGAAGCGTATACAGACGAAGGTTAATTTGGCAACAGAAACGAGATAAAAACGTATAACACCAGGAGAACCGATACGGCTGTGTAATATCCGGATATGGCCGGAGCGCTGCGGTGAGCCGGGAATCGGCGGGGGCGGCGATCCGGGAACTGCGTGAGTCACGCGACTGGTCATTGGCAGATTTCGCCTCGGAGACCGGCGTGAGCATCATGGGCCTCAGCTACCTGGAACGTGGCGCCCGCAAGCCACACAAAGGCACAGTTCAGAAGGTTGAAAACGGCCTTGGCCTGCCGCCGGGCACCTACTCGCGACTCGTCGTCGCGGCGGATGCGAACGCCGAACTCGAACGGCTGACCGCGGTCACCCCGGTCGAGCGCCCGCCGGTCCGGAGCACCGAAGTGATCGTGGTGGACCGACACTCCGACACCGACATGCTCGAGGGCTACGCCGAGGCTCAGCTCGATGCGCTCAACTCGTTGATAGGTCGACTGCCTGCGGAGACGTCAAACGAATATGAGACGTATATTCTTTCTGTGATCGCTCAGTGCGTGAAGGCAGAGATGCTCGCCGCCAACTCCTGGCGGGTGGCAGTGAACGCCGACGAGGCGGCAGCGGGACGGCTGATGCGTCATCTCGAAGCCCTGGAGTCGACTCGCGGCGCACTGTTGGAGCGCATGTCGACGAGCCTGAGTGCGCGCTTCGATCGGGCGTGCGCGCAGTCGTCGCTGCCTGAACCGGTCGTCGCGGCGCTACTCGGCGTGACCGCCGCGGAGATGTGGGACATCCGCAACAGGGGCGTCATTCCACCCGGAGCGCTCCCCCGCGTCCGAGCGTTCGCCGATCAGAGCGATGGAGAAAACCAGTGAGTGGAGACGACGTGGCGGCATTGGCCCGCGCCCACGAATTGTTCGCCGGCAGCACGGGAGACCTGATGGTGGATACACCCTCGCCGCGTTACGACGGGCTACTGGCGCGCTCGGCCGCACTGAACAGTGGACTTCACCACGCCGCGGTGGGCCAGAGCCGGGAAGCTCTGCACCAGGCGGCAGCTACCGACGCCGTCGTCGCCGCCACCATGGCCGACGCGCGACGGGACCATGCCGTCGCGCACGCGCTGACCAAGAGCGTTCTCGACGAGGCCCGGGCCGACGCCGCGGTGCCGGACAACCCGATCGCGCAGCGCGAGGCGGTCCGCCGCAGGCTCGCGCGGTTACACGCCCAGCAGGCGCATGTGGCGTCGGCCCGCAAGAAGGCCCGGCGGCATCGGTCCCGCTGGCGCCCGCTGAGCTACCGCAGGTCTCACCACGGTCTGCAGGGGCTGCGGCTACCACCCCCGAACAGTCGCGCCGGCATCGCGGTACGGGCGGCGTTGTCGCGGTTGGGCCGCCCGTACGTATGGGGCGCAACCGGACCGGACCAGTTCGACTGTTCGGGGCTGACCCAGTGGTCGTACGCGCGGGCGGGAATTCACCTGGACCGCACCACATATCAGCAGATCTACGACGGTGTCCCAGTCCCCCGCTCGCAGGTCCGGCCAGGCGACCTCGTCTTCCCCACCGCCGGACACGTGCAGCTGGCCATCGGCAACAACCTGGTTGTCGAAGCGCCGCATTCCAATGCGACAGTGCGGATCAGCCCGCTCGGCGCAGGTGTGCAGATCCGGCGGCCGCTGGGGTGATGACGTGACTGACGAGTACGGCGGGCTGTCGATCGGGGCGATCGGAGATCAGCAGACCGCACTGGCCCAGCAGCACACCGCGGCGGCTGAAGCCGACCGCGCACTGGCGGAAGCGCTCGCCCGTGCGCATGCGGCGACGGTCGAGGGTGTCCGTCGACTCGACGCGATCGGTGCCGAGATCGACAGCGCGGTAACCAATCAGGCGGCGTTCGGCCTCGACACCGCAGTCGGCGCGCGCGAGTTTCAGCGGTTTCTGGTCGCCAAGCAGCGCGAGATCCTGGCGGTGGTGTCCGAGGCGCAGGAGGTCGACGGCGCACAGCGGGCAGTGCTGGACCGGCTCGGCGAGCACTACGGCGCAGCAGCCGACTGAGACGTGCAGCTGTACACACGAGTGAATTGTCGAGCGCCGACCACCTGGCTACTGTCCCGATCATGTTCGGGCAGTGGGGCGATGGCGATGCCTGACGACGCGGTCGGCGCCGGGCATCAGGAAGGCAATGCGGCCGACGCGATCAGGAACGCCGAAGTCGCACTGGCGCAGCAGAACTCGACGACCGCACAAGTCGACCTGCAAGTGGTGACGGCTGTCCTCAACGCGCACCAGAAGGCCGCGGCAGGCTCAGAAGCGTTGACCCGGCTGCAGCGGGACGTCGAGGGTGCGGTGGCCACGCGATCAGATCTGGACACCCCGGCCGGAGCCCGCGACTTCCAACGCTTTTTGATCGGCAAGCTCCGGGATATCCGCGCCGTGGTCGCAGGCGCGAGCCTCGACGACATGTCGAACTCGGCGTTGATGGCCGCGTGGACGTCGCTGTACAACGCAGGACAAGCCCATGACAGCGACGCGGGGGACAACAGCCCGCCTGCCGCTGACGTCGCCCAAACCCGGCCGCTCGCAAACGAACCGGATCTCGATCCATATCTGGATGACGCCGCCGGCGCACCCTACGACATGCCGGGACCAGCCGCGCCGACACCGACTACCTCAGAGACACCGAGCATGCCCGGATTCGGCAGCGGGGGAGGGTTTCCCGGCGGCGCCGCGATGCCGGGGTTGGGGGCGCCCGGCGGATTCGCACTACCTGGGCCGCTGCCGGGCGGCGACGAGTCGCCACCGGAACTCGACGACGCGCTCAGGGAATCTGACCACGACGATCCCGAGGACGATCCCGAGGACAGCGAACCGGCAGCGGCACGCCCTGCCCCATCGGGACCGACCATCGCGACGCTGCCCAACGGTGAGACGCTGACCGCAGCGAGCCCGCAGCTCGCGGCAGCGATCGAAGCCGCGGCCGCCGGGACACCGATCGCGGAGGCGTTCCAGCACGAGGGGATAACCATCCCGCCGCCGGGAACCGCAGTCCCCGACCCGGTCGATCCCGCGCAGCTCGCACCCGGCGACATCGGGATGTTCACCGATCACCACGCACTCGCTCTCGGTGACAGCCGAGCGCTGGTTACCGGCCAGATCCAGCACATCTCCACCGTGACCGGGCCCGGCTTCCTAGGCTGGGAGCACCCTCCGGTGCCGGTCAGCACACCGGCCAAGGCTGACCCGCCGGCACCGACCAGACCAGCGACCGCCGAGACAACCGAAACAGCGTAGAAAACGTCCGGCGTAAGGCCGGCCAGTAGTAAGGAGACAGCGGATGGCAGACCGAATCCACGTGGTGCCCGCGCGTTTGCGCGAAGCCGCCGGCCATCACCAGGAGACATCCGAGTACCTGCGGACGCTGCCGTCGTCGCACGACGCCATCCAGCAGAGCCTGGATTCGCTGGGCCCGATCTTCGGCGAACTGCGCGAGGCCGGTCGCGCACTCCTCGAGCAACGGCGACTCTGCTACGAACAACAAGCCGACAACCACGCGGATATCGCCGACAACCTGACAAAATCGGCCAGCAGGTGGGAACAGCACGATTCGGAGTCGGCCCAGAAAATCGAGCGGATCTCTGACGATGGTCGATGACAGAGGCTGATCCCGCGTTCGACACCGTCCATCCGAGCGGGCACATCCTGGTCCGCTCCTGCCGTGGCGGCTACATGCACAGCGTGACGCTGAGCGAGGCGGCGATGGAGACCGACTCCGAAAGCCTCACGGAGGGAATCTTATTGACCGCCGACGTCTCCTACCTCAAGGCGGTCATGGAAGTCCGCGGCGAGATCGTGGCGGCCGGCTACACGCCATCATCTGAAGTCCCTACCGCCGACGATCTCGACGTGGCGATCGAAAGACTCGTTGCGCACGAATTACCCCGGCGAGACGACGCCGGATAGCAGCGACGTCGGATCTAGCGAACCCAGGTCTGGACGGCGTCCCGGTCCGGGGCGATATCGGTGGGCGGCTCGACAGGGTTGGCGCCGAACAACTCTCGCGCCCGGCCGAGCAACGCACGCACTTCATTCAGCTGCTGTTGCAGTCCCGAATCAGCCACACGCTCACGGTACTCAGCGCGCGTAATTCGCACAATTCACCGCCGCGAACCTGCTTTGTGACCAGGTCTTCGAGCAGAGTCGCGCGACCCGCCATGACGGTACGCTTGGCCGGTGGCAGTCTTCGGTCGGAATACGGCGCGGCAGCGCCTCCGAAGAGCTGCCGAAGAATCGCTGAAAATTCCAGCTTTCAGCTCCCCGGTCGACTGCACCCCGTGGGTCACGGGCGGGCTGTGGCCTGCGGAGTTGTCGACGGTGACCGCGGATACCGCGCCACTTGTCAAATATCTGAAAACGGATTTACAGCGAATCGTCAATTCGGCAAACGAAGAACTCAAAGGCATTCGGCGAGCCGGATTGGCCGATTCGACGCGACAGGCTGAAGAAGCCCGCGTCATCAACGAAGCGCGCTCCTTCGCCGTCCGACGAGTCGAGTCGACAGTTCGGCATCTCCGCAACATGACGACCAAATCGCCGCCGCAATACCGACCCGTGAATGGCGCGGACGACGTCGAGAAGACACAGCGATTCAAACTCGCTCCACCGCGACCAGAGCCCGAAGAGCCCCCCGAAGCATCGGAAATCTCCGAAACATCCTCGACGCCAGAGGTATCCGAGGCGCCCACCACCGCCCTACCGACGCCGGAGTTCGACGACCTCGCCGACGAGCTCGACAGCTGGGAGCCTGCGACCGAGGCGGTCGACCTCGAAGCGGTCGTCGCCGAGCCGGAGTCCTTGCCGCCGGCGGAGTTTCAGGCTTCGAGTCCGTTCGACGCGGACGACACCGAGGTTCTCGAGGACCTGGCGACCCCGCTTCACGAGATCTCGCCCCCGCCGTCCGCTCCGCCGGCTGCGCCAGTTGAGCCGGCGCCTCCGGTACCGGAACCGCCAGAGCCCGTCGCCCCGCCCGCACCCGCGCCGCCGGTGGTCGACGATGCCGAGACCACGCGTTACACGGCGCCGCCAACGCCAACGCCAACGCCATCGGAATCGGAATACGAACGGCTGGAACGACTGCTCAAGTTCGTTGCTCGACAGGAACCCGGGTTGCGTTGGGCTGTCGGAAAACGGGACGACGGTACAACATTACTGGTCACCGACCTTGCGCACGGCTGGATTCCGCCCGGAATCAGGCTGCCCTCCGAGGTCCACCTGCTGGAACCGGCCCGGCGGAAAGGGACCGCGACGGCGTTGCTCGGCCAGACCGCGCTGTTGGCGACGTACGCACCGGGCGACCCGCTGGGCTGGGTCACCGACTACGAGGTCACCGACACGTCGTCACAGCCGCGCGATCTACCGCCGGTCGACGATCTGGGCTGGGTGCTGAGCGAGGCGACGCACTGGCGCGACGGGCTGCCGCGGCTGGTCAATACGCTGGCCAAGGCGGGTGCTGCGGGCACAGGCATCATCGACGCTGAGATCGACATCTTGCGGGTCTATCTGGACACCTCGCGCTATCAGTTGCTGGCGCAGTACCCGGACGTCGACGCCGGCCTCCTGCTCAACTGCCTATTGCTGGCCGCCACCGAAGGTACTGCCGCCAAGAACCAGCTCGACGCGAATTATCACTTCGCCTGGTTCCACACGCTGAATGCGCCGCCGGCCAGCGGATGGAAAGCCGGCGCGTGACAGGATGCATTTCGTAAGCTCGCATCGCTGAATTGACGATGGTCGCCAGCGGTCTAGATACTGTCATGATGCCGGGGCCGGGCAGTCGTGCGCAGCTGAACGACAAGGATCTCGTCGAGTCTGTTCTGCGTGAACTCAGTGAGGCTGCCGACAAGTGGGAAGCTCTGGTCGGGCAAGCCGAGACCATCACCTACAGCGTCGACCTCGGCGACATTCACGCGGTGGTGAATTCCGACGGCCGACTCGTCGAATTGGCGTTGCATCCGACCGTGCTGTCCGGCTACACGCACGGGGAGCTGGCCGACCGGCTGAACCTCGCCGTCGCCGCCCTGCGGGAGGAAGCCGAGAGCGAGAACCAGGCACGGTACGGGGGAGCCTTGCAGTGATGCCGCACAACATATTTGAGCAGCTGGCGGCTGCGCTTCAACCGCCGAAAGGACACGGACCGTGCCACTGAATCTGTCCAACCGGGACCAGAACTCCGGGCATCTTTTCTACAACCGGCGATTGAAGGCGGCGATCACCCGGTTCTCCGTCCGGATGAAGCACGATGATCGCAAACAGCAAGCGGCAGTGGCGCTGTCGATGGTCTTCGTGCTCATCGGCATCGGGTGGATGGCCCTGCTGCACATCATGAAACCAGCCGGACTGGTGGGCCAGTCGGCGATCATCGGGAACCGGGACACCGGCGCGGTCTACGCGAAGATCAACGGGCGGTTGCACCCTGCGCTCAACCTCACGTCAGCGCGGTTGGCCGTCGGCAGCTCGACCCCGCCGACCTGGGTGAAAGCCTCCGAGATCGCGAAGTACCCGACCGGCCCGCTGGTCGGCATTCCGGGCGTGCCCGACAGCCTTCCGGTCACAGCCAATTCGGTTTCGGCGTGGGCGGTGTGCGACACCGCGCCCACCCGCGGGTCCGGGCTGCCACCGCTCGTCACGTCGATCGCGGGTGAGCTCTCCACGGGTGGCCGGGCCGCGCCGATGCAGTCCCCGCAAGCCGTGCTGGTCACGCACAAAGGCGCGACATACGTGATCTGGGGCGGCCAGCGATCGCTGATCGACCCCACCGACCGATCGGTCACCTTCAACCTGGGTCTCGACCCGGGTGTGACGTATCCGATCGAGGTCTCCAACGCCCTGTTCGACGCCATGCCCGCGACGGAACCCCTTGTCGTCCCCGCCATTCCGGAGATCGGCACACCATCGAGATGGCTTCCGGGCGCCGTGGTCGGCAGCGTTCTGCAGACCCAGGACGCCAACGGAACCGTCACCGGCTTCTACGCGCTGCTTCCCGACGGCGTGCAGAAGATCACCAGCTTCGTCGCCGATCTGCTGCGCACCGCAACCGCTCAGGGCTCCGCCACGCCGGCGCTGATCTCTCCGGACAAGTTGATCCACATTCCGGTCGTCGAAATTCTGAACGTCGGCTACTACCCGTCGGGCAAGTTGAATTTCGTTGACACAGCAGTGAATCCGGTGACCTGCGTGGCGTGGCAGAAGGAGTCCACCGACCCGCAGGCGTCGATCAAGGTGATCAGCGGACGGGGTCTGCCGGTGCCGATCAGCATGGATCCGCGACTGGTCCGGCTTGTCCGCGACGACCGCCAGCCCGAGTCGGTCGAGGCCGACCAGGCTCTGGTGTTGCCGGGCGCGGCGAACTTCGTCGCTACGACCAGCGCCGTCGCCACATCAGACAGCCGCGAAAGTTTGTATTGGCTGTCGCCGCAAGGTGTTCGGTACGGCGTGCAGTGGGACAGGAAGACCCTGGAACCCCTCGGGCTGGATGCCGGCAGCGCCGTGCAGGCCCCATGGCCGATCGTGCGCACCTTCGCGGCCGGACCGGCCATCAGCCATGACAGCGCCCTGCTGGCGCGCGACACCATCACCGGCCGCGGCGCGGTCGCGCCTGTCCCGGAAGCCAACCCACAGGCCGGAGGTTAGGCATGTCGAAACGTGGATTCGTACGAGGCTCCCGCAAGCCCGCGCCCATGGTTCCGCCCGTCCGGGTGGCGGTCGCTCCACCGTTGGCGCTACCGGAACGCGAGCCGCGCAACATCCTGCTGATGATCGCGCTGCCGGCGCTGCTGGTCGGGATCCTGGGCACCTTGGTGGTGATGTACACCTCGGGTGTCCGGTCACTGCAATCCGGATTCTTTCCGATGATGGGCCTGGCCGGTTTCGGTGCGTTGATGTTCAGCGGACGCATGGGACGGGGGCGGCGGATCTCCTGGGGCGAGCAGGAAAAGCAGCGGCGGGTCTATCTGCGTCAACTCGACGAGGACCGCGAGGAAGTCCAGCGCGCCGCCCAAGATCAGCGGCGCAGTCAGCTGTTCGTCCATGGCGACCCGCAGCATCTGGACACCGTCATCGGCGGGCCACGGATGTGGGAGCGTCGCGTCGACGACCCCGACTACCTCGATATCCGCCTCGGCATCGGCGTGCAGCAGGCCAGCGACTCGGCGGTGTCGCTGCAGTGGCCGGAGGTCCCGATCGGCGAAGAGCTCGAGCCGGTCACCGGCGGCGCGCTGCGCGATTTCATCTTGGAGCAGAGCAAGATTCGCGGCATCGGCAAGGTGCTGAGCCTGCGGTCCAAGCCCGGCTTCAGCTTCATCGGGCCGGAGCCGGCCGAGTTGCACAGCCTCGCCCGGTCGATCCTGTGTGCGTTGGCGGTGTACCACACCCCGAACGACCTGAAGCTGATGGTGGTGACCCGCCATCCCGAGCTGTGGTCGTGGCTGGTGTGGCTGCCGCACAACCAGCACGACGAGATGTTCGACGCATGTGGTCTGCGTCGCCTGCTGTTCGCCTCGCCGACCGAACTCGAGGAGGCGCTCGACGCCGAACTGCATCGCAAGGGTCGTGGGCCGTGGACTCCGCCGGTCGGGACCAGCCCGACGTCGATGCCGTCAGCCATGGAGTCGTCGGGGCCGCGGCTCGGCCCGCACTGGGTGATCGTCGACGACAACATCGGCACGCCCGAGCAATGGGAAGGCGTGACCGGACAGAAGGGCATGGCCGGAATCACGGTGTTGCGGTTGGCCACCCGGCCCGGCGTCGGTGTCGGTTTCGCCGAAGAGGATCAACGGTTCGAGCTACGCGAAGGCCGCCTCTACCACCGCGATTCGTTCTATGCCCTCGCCGACATGCTCGCCGAGAGCACCGCCTACCGCTACGCCCGGGCGCTGGCCCGGTGGTCGCCGATGAGCGCGGGGGAGTTGTCCGAAACCGACAGCCAGGCAGGCGAATTGCTGCGGGCGTTGGGCATCAACGACCCGCGCCAACTCGACGTCGATCGGCTCTGGGCCGAGAGTCGCGGACGTGGTGACGCGAAATGGGCGATGGTGCCGGTCGGGGTCAAGCCCGGCGGTGAACTGCAGTACGTCATCTTCCGCGCAAAAGACTTCGGCGGCTTCGGTTTCCACTCGGTCGTGGTCGGGACCTCGGGTTCGGGTAAGTCGGAGTTCTTCCTGTCGTTGGCCAATGGGATCGCGCTGACACATTCGCCAGAAACGTTCGCCGTGATCTTCGTCGACATGAAGTTCGAATCGGCGGCACAGGACCTGGCAGGCCTGCCGCACGTTGCCGGCTCGCTGTCCAACCTCGGCAAGGACGAGCGCCATCTGGCCGAGCGGATGCGCAAGGCGATCAACGGTGAAATTCATCGGCGATACCGGCTTTTCAAAGAAGCCGGTGCGCGTGACGCCAACGAGTACGAGGAAATGCGACTGGCCGGTCGCGACCTCGAGCCGGTGCCGATCCTGCTGGTCATCATCGACGAATACCTCGAGCTCTTCCATCACCACCAGGAGTGGATCCAGCTGGTCATCCACATCGGTCAGGAAGGCCGCGGCTGTAACGTCTTCTTCACTCTCGGCGGTCAGCGCCTTGACCTCTCGTCGCTCAGTAAAGCCAAGAGCAACATCGCCTTCCGGGTCGCGCTGCGCGCCGAGACCGCCGAGGACTCCCGCGATGTGATCGGCAACGACGCGGCGCTGCACCTGCCGTCGAAAGAGAACGGCTACGCACTGCTCAAAGTCGGCCCTCGCGACCTGGAGCCGTTCCGCTGCTTCTACCTGTCGGCGCCGTACGTGTTGCCCAAGAAGGTGACCAACATCAACCGGACCATCGATGTGAGCTTCTCCCAGCCGCGTCCGTTCACCTGGGAATACCAACCGCTGAGCGTGGAAGACACTGCGGCCCTTGCGGTTGCCGACGAGCCCGAGGAGCCCGACGAGTTCCTATTCCACTCCGACGGCTTCCGGAAGAAGAAACTGCTCGACGTCATCCGCGATTCTCTGGTGGCGCATACCGCTCGACTACCGCACCAAATCTGGCTTCCCCCATTGGAAATCAGTGAGCCGGTGGACGCGCTGGTGGCGTATTGGCGGGGCAAGCCCTGGCACGTCGACTACGGACAGAACCCGGGTCTGGTGTTCCCGTACGGGATCGTCGACATTCCCGAAGATCACACGCAGCTGGTGGAAGTGATCGACGCCGAGATGGACAACATCATGGTCGTCGGCACCGCGCAGCGCGGCAAGAGCACCACGCTGATGACCCTGATGGCATCGGCCGCGCTGATGTACCGCCCGGAACGGGTCACCTTCTTCTGCATCGGTGCGGCGCTCTATCCGGTCGAGGACCTTCCGCACGTGGCCGCCGTCGTCAGCCTCAACGACGACGAAGGCGTATCGCGGACCATCGCCACGATGGAGGGATTGATCCGCTCCCGGGAAGCGGCGTTCAAGCACTATCAGATCGACATCTCCGAGTTCCGCGAGCGACGGTTCGGCGCGGCCGGCGGCGGTGGGACCGATCCGGAGGACAAGTTCGGCGACGTCTTCCTGATCGTCGACAACTACGGGGATCTCTACGAAAAGGACTTCGGGATGGGCGATCGGGCGATCGCCATCGCCCGCCAAGGGTTGTCCTACGGCGTGCACGTCATGACCAGTGGTACCGGCTGGTTTGTCGGCCAGAAGCAGGGCCTGCTCAACGTCTCCAACGCCCGGGTGCAGCTCCGGCTGAGCAACCCCGACGAGTCGCAGATGGGCAGCTCGGTGGAACGGCGCAAGGCCGCTCGCAACACGCTTGACCGCCCGGGGTTCGGCCTCAACCGGGACGGCCACGAGTTGCTGGTCGGCGTTCCCGAGATGACCGGCGTTGACGGTGAGCGGGTGAGCGCCCGCGGCATCGGCGCCGTGCTCGGCGAGGTCACCGGCGCGGACAGGGTGGAACGGCTGTCGCGGTTGCCCGAGCGGGTGCAGATGGCGCAGATCATCGAGGTGTACGAGCGCTCCGTCGCCGCCAACGACCCGCTCAACATCCCGTTCGCGATCGGGGAGAGCGGGCTGCAGCCGGTGGCGCTGCCCTCCCAGATGCTGCCCAACATGATCGTGATGGGCCGCCAGCAGTGCGGCAAGACCACGGCGTTGGCGGCCATCGGCCAGGCGATCACCCAACGGTTCACCCCGGAGCAGGCTCAGATCACCGTCATCGACCCCAAAACCACGCTGATCGGAAAGATTCGCGGCCCGCACGTGCGTGCCTACGCCTATACCGCGGATGACATCGACGCGGTCGTCGCCGAACTGGTGGGGGAGTTGCGGGACCGCCTCCCACCGTCGGGTCTGACGCAGGAAGAGCTGTTGAACCTGAAGTCATGGGAGGGTCCGCATCAGTTCATTCTGATCGACGACGAACACGAGCTCAGGCCGCACAACCAGGTGATGAAGCCGGCGGCGACCGCGCCGCTGTGGCCACTGATCGAGCGCAGCAGGCAGATCGGCCTGCACGTGATAGCGGCTCGGTTACCCGGCAACTGGGCCGGTCAGGTGGTGATGAATCCGTTCCTGCAGAAGATGACGGGAGCGCGCTCGCCGATTCTGTTCATGGACAACGATCCGGCGAACGTCAAAGTCTTCGCGAGGATCGCCGCCCAACAACTCCCACCCGGACGGGGACTGTTGGTCACGACCGAAGGGGATATCGAAGGCGTGCTGGTAGGAACCCCCGATTCGGGCGAATAGTTATTGACGCAAGCGTCGGCTTAATTGGTGCGGATACACGCGAGGAAAAATCGTTTTAGACTCTGGTAAATCTGTAGAGCGATTCTCGGATCGAGACATAAGGGGACAGATATGTCGATAGTGAACGTGGCAACGAGCGCCGTGGACCTGTCATCTCTGACGGAGTCGGTCATCGGCGGTCAGATGGCTGCCACCACCGCTGCGGGATCGGCTGCCCTCACCGCCGTCGTGCCCATGGCCAGCTCCGCTGACGACGTGGCATTCGCGACGGCGATGGCCGCCGCGGGCGGCGCCTACCTCAGCGCGGCCGGGGCGCACGTCGGCGAGCGCACCGAGTACTCCGTCGGCCAGAGCACGGCGTCGGTGAGCTACGTGCTCAGCGAGCTGATCAGCGCCGCTCAATTCTCCTTCTAACCAGCCGGTATGCCTCTCGATCCGCGGTGGATTGCCGCGCCTCCAGAGATGGTCGCGCTCATTTTCGAGGCCGGCCCCGGCCCGGAGTCGATCGTCGCCTACGGAACGGTGATGGCCACCGAGGCGGCCAGTCACCAGATGTCGATGGCGGCATCCGCCACGAACATCGCGAACACCAGCACGCAATGGGCGGGTTTGGCCGGTGCCGCCAACGTGGCTCGCGGAACCGCACTCAACATGGGTGGGCTCGAGCCGCTGGCGACGCATTGCGCAAAGCACGTCCTGCTGGCTCAAGCTGCAGTGGACGCCTACACGATGGCGCGACCCTCGGTCATTCCCTCGTTGGCCTGCAATGCCAACCGTGATTTGTGGGGGCTGCTGAACGGCACCAACTGGTTCGGTCAGAACACCCCGGGCATCGTCGCCACAGACATCGAGTACTTCGGGCATTTCTGGATGCAGAACTCCAGCGTCGGGACCTTGTACGCCACGACGCTGGCAGCGGTGGCCGCTGCGGCGTCGGACCCGTCGCTGCTGGTGTCGAGTGCGGCGTCGCCGTTGACCACCGGCATGGGGTCCGCCGTCAGTCTCGTGTCGCAGACCGCCCAAACCGCGGGGACGGATGCAGCGCAAGCACCGGCGCAGGGGGCCCAGCTGATGGGAAGTGCCGGATCCAGCACGTCCGGGACGGCCAATCAGATGACGTCGATGCTGACCTCGGCGCCGCAGATGCTGATGGGTGCTGTCCAACCCATGACCCAGGCGCCGACGCAATTGCTCCAGAGCGGCATGCAACCCATGAGTCAGATGATGGGCATGTTCATGGGCGCCAACTCGCCGCTCGCGGCAGAAACCGCCGGCCTCGGGGCGCTGGGCGCGCCCCTGGGTGGCGCCGGGGGAGCGGCCGCCGGCGGTTTGGGAGCCGGCGGTGGCGGTATCGGTGGATTGGGTTCCAGCGCTGCCAGCCTGACCAGCTTCACCCAGCCGGCCAGCACATTCGAGCCGGAAACCGGCGGACGGCCGACCGGCAAGGCCGGCGTCCTCAACGCCGCGGACCTGCGCGGCAGCCCGACCGCTCGGGCAGGTGGCTCGGCGGTGCCGATGTCGCCGGCCGGGATGCTGGGCCGCGGAGAAAGTCCGTCGGGTGACAAAAAGGACGACGTCACGCACGCGCGAATCGTTGTGGGCCCGGAAAATCAAGATCCGGCGCAGAGAGATGTGTGAGGGGTTATTAGCGTGAATGCGATGACCATTGGTGCAATTGAGACAGATGGGCATTTTCGATACGCGTACTGCATCGAAAAGGTGAAGTGACAGCTACCGACAACCGCTTAGAATTTCCCCCATACCCCGCCCCGGGGCTGGGGCAGGCGAGACCAAAGGAGAACTAAATGGCCGACGCATCAGGATCCTTTCCGCGGATCCCCCAGGAACTGGCGCTCCAGGTTCAGAAGCAAATTGAATCGCTGATGGAGCACGCGACCACGGCCGCTACTCAGGGCCTGACGGCGGTCGAAGAGATGGTCGCGGGAGGCGCGCACTCCGGCCAGGCCGCGATCATGTCGCAGCAGAAAGCCGTCGAGATCAACTCAGATCTGACGCGCATCATTCACGGCTGCACCGAGCTCGCGAACAAGCTGGGTGTCTCGGTGGCCCAGTTCGCCCAGCACGATCTCGACGCCTACCACCAGATGTCGTCGCTCAACGCGCAGTAACCACTCGCCGGCAATCCACAGTCCTATACAGAAGACAGGGGAACAACAATGGGCCTCGACCCGAACATCATCACGTACAACAACGGCGCGATCGAGCAGGGAACCAGCACCCTCGCCTCAGCGTCGGCGGCGCTCGCAGAGGCGCAGCAGGACCTGGTCAACATCAACAACCTGCTGGCCAGCGCCATGCATGGCCAGTTCCACGCGTCCTATCAGGAAGCGATGCTCAACATCGAGAAGCCGCTCATGCACCTCGCGGAGACCGTCGGGATGCACGGCCAGGTGCTGAACAGCATCACGGCCGACGCGATGGCACTTGACGCATCGCTCGCAGCAGGCTGACCTAGCAAGGCTGGCTGGGGCGCACGCGAAAGGGTGCGCCCCAGCCGCTTTGAAGGGGACCATTTGTGTTAACCACGACTGTCGATGGCCTGTGGGTTCTGCAGATTCTCACTGGAATTGAAACGCTCGCCCCAGAGTTGGGTCTGCGATCGATTCGGCCCAAGTTCGAAACCCGGTTCGAGGCGCTGGCGCACCCGGTTGCCGCCGAATTGCGGGCCGCGGGTGTTCTCGACGAAGCCGATAACGTCGATCGCTCCGTCGTTGAATGGTTGACCGTGCTTTCGAGGCGCGATATCGCGCTAATGATCAGCGTCCGCATTCCGGACGGCGCGGATAAACCCGCAGGCGCTCTGTTGGCGCGCTTTGCCGAGTGGTGGGTTGTCATCGAACGATCCGAAGATCTGATTCGAATCGGCGGCGCAGGAACGGCGACCGCCGAGGGTTCGGCGAACGCGGTGATCCGCGCTCAGATCGAGCGACTGTGCGGCGCCAACGCGCCGGCGCCCTTGCGTCCGGTCACCCTCGATGCCGGTGCATTGCAGGAAAAGGCGACCAACAGGCAGGCACTGGACGCTTTTCTGGCGAGTCAACGGCTGGACGCCGACCAGGTCCAGATCCTCAAGATGGCCGCGGATTCCGAACGCTCGGCCCAGGCTGCCATCGTGGCCTTGCAGTCCGGCTTGGCGATCGCGGGACCGTCGCGGACGCACGTCGAGCAGACCGCGGTGACCATCATCGATACTCCTGAGGGCCGAATCGTCGCCGAGCATGAGCCTTCCGGCGGCAAAACCTGGATGATTCTCGCGCCTGGTACGGCAAGCAACATTGCAACCGCGGTGAACCGCATGATGCGGCGGCTTCCCGCTAACGATGAATGGTTTTCCTACCGAAAGGTTGTGTAAGTGAGGGGTACGGCGCGCGTGTTAGCATCGGCCTCGTGACGAATCCGTGGGCACCGAATTCACCGGAACAGCCGCGGCAAACGCCCAGGCCAGCTGCGGGATCGCGCTCCCAGCACCCCGACTCGGTTTCGGAGACATTGCGTATCTCCGATATGGTCGCCCCGCGCAAAATTCCCCCTGGTTCGGGCTGGCGTAAGTTTATTTTTGCGGCGTCGGGTTCCACCATTAATCTTGGTGAATCGCCGGCCGAGCGCCATTTGCGTGAATTGCAGGGCCGTATCCGCAGGCACATACGCAAGCAGTATGTCGTCGGCGTCGTCTCCGGTAAGGGCGGTGTCGGCAAGACCACGTTGACGGCCTGCATCGGTGCGGTATTCCGCGAGTGCCGACCGGAGAACGTCGTTGCCATCGACGCGGCGCCCGGCTTCGGAACGCTGGCCGGCCGGATCGACGAATCCCCGCCGGGCGACTACTCGGCCGTCTTGAACGACACTGACGTGCAGGGCTACGCCGATATCCGAGAACACTTGGGGCAGAACAGCTTAGGGCTTGACGTTCTCGCAGGTAACCGTGCATCGGACCAACCGCGTCCGCTGGTGCCGTCGATGTTCGCCGGGGTGCTGTCCCGACTCCGCCGCACCCACAACGTGATTGTGGTGGACACCTCCGACGACCTCGAGCACCCGGTGATGAAGGCGGTGTTCGACGCCTGCGACACGCTCGTCTTCGTGTCCGGTCTGACCGCCGACACGTCGCTGCCGGTGACCCGGGCGATCGATTTGCTCCGGTCGATGGGTTACCACGAATTGGTGTCGCGCAGCATGGTCATCCTGAATGACAGCCGCGACAAATACGATGCGGATTCCCGCGCTTATCTCACCGAGCGTTTCGGCCAATCGGGGGCAACCGTCGAATTCATGCCGTACGACCCGCATCTGGCTAAAGGTGGCATCATCGACACCCGCCACGAATTGCAAAAGAAAACACGACTTCGGTTATTCGAGATCACTGCGGCGCTGGCGGACAAATATGTTCCGGACGCCGACAGGCCACGGTAATGGCGAAGGTCGCATTCCCGGCGCGTTGCGCAGTTGCAGTGGTATGTGGCGAACATCTTGTCTCGCAGGTTTATCCGGCGTCGGTGCCGGTCGAGGTCTTCGTCGACAACATCGTCGAATTGCTCAACGATGAACTCAAACGGCGAGGACTGACCGGACTGGAATCCGGCGTCGGCTACGAATTGCACAAAGCCAACGGCGTCCGACTCGACGTCACCAAAACTCTCGACGAACTGGGTGTCGAGGATGGCGCCACGTTGGTGCTCACCCACGCGCAGGAGGGTGACTCGTTCGAGCCGCAGTACGAGTCGCTGTCCACCGGCCTGGCCCGCGTTGGCAAGAGACTGTTCGAACCCGTCACCGCCTCCACCGCAGCGCACACCTCGCTGGCCATCCTGGCGATGATCGCGGCGTCGGTATTGGCGCTGGCCGTGCGCGGCCGCACCGCGAGCGACTCGCTGATGCCCACGATCGTGACCGGTGTCCTCGGCCTGCTCACCATCGCCGGCGCTGGCGCGGTGGCGCGATGGTGGCCGTTCCGCGCCGACCTGATCGGTGGATTCGCCTGGCTCGCGGTGCCATTGCTCGCGGTGAGTCTCGGCGCGGCCGCGCCAGGTTCCCTTGGCGCCGCACATCTGTTCATCACCGTCCTCGCCGGCGCGATGCTGACGTGTGGCATCGCGGTGCTGACCCGCCGCAATCTGAACGTGGCGGCGACGGTCGTGACCCTGTGCGGAATCGGCGGCGTGATCGCCGCGGCACGGATGTGGCGACCGGTCCCTGCTCAATGGCTGGGCATGATCACGTTGGTCATCCTGCTGTTTCTGTTGACCCTGGCACCGACGTTCGCGCTGTGGTCAGCGCGAATCCGGCCGCCGTACTTCGGATCGGTGACCGGCCGCGACCTGTTCCGGCGCAGCGCCGGCCTGCCCGTCGACGCGGTCTCGCCGGTCGACGAGGCGGCCGAGGAAGAACTCAGCCCCGACACCACGCCGCGCGGCGGACAGATCGCCGCGTCCGCCGTCCGGGCCAACAACGTGCTGACCGGCATCTGCGTCGGCGCGAGCCTGACGCTGCCCGCCGCGGTGTGGGCCACGTTGATGCCGGGCCATCACCGCAGCGGTCACGCGGCGGCACTGGCCGGGCTGTTCGTGCTGATCTTCATCAGCCGGGGACGCGCGTTCGCCGACAAGCGGCAGGCCGTTGCATTGGTCGGCGGGGCCGCCGCCGCGACGTGCGCCGGCGTCATCAAGTACGTCTGGCACGCGCCGCCGGCATCGTCGGCCGCGGTGCTGTGGGGTGCGCTGGTATTGGCCGGGTTCGGCGCCGCCGGTCTGGTGGCGGCGCTGCTGGTGCCGATCACCAGGTTCACCCCGCTGGTGCGGATGATCGCCGAATGGCTGGAGATCGCGGCGATCATCGCAGCGCTGCCGCTGGCCGCCTGGATCGGCGGGCTGTTCAACTGGGTGCGCATGCGATGAAGCGTGCTCAGGCGCCGCGGCGGATCTCCGCGCTCATGCTCGTTGGCCTGCTGGTCGGCGTTCCCTCCACTCTTCCAGCGGCACAGGCGATTCCGCCGCCTGCGGTCGATCCCGGTCGGGTGCCGCCGGATGGCAAGCCGGCGCCGGAGCAGCCGATGCGGCAAAGCAACATCTGCGCGCGGACGATCACCGTCGCCGAACCGAACGTCGCCGTCATCGCACCGGGTTTCGCGTTGCTCAATGTCGCCAAGGCGTGGCAGTACTCGACCGGCAACGGCGTGCCGGTCGCGGTGATCGACACCGGGGTCAACCCCAGTCACCGGCTACCCGTGGTGCCCGGCGGGGACTACATCATGGGCGGCGACGGCCTGATGGACTGCGACTCGCACGGCACCGTGGTGGCCTCCCTGATCGCGGCTGCGCCGCAAGGTATTCCGATGCCCGCACCGATGCCGCTCGTGCCGGCGTTCCCGCCGCCGGCCGGACCGCCCCCGGTCGATGCGGCCCCGCCGCCGCCGGGCGGACCGCCGCCGCCGATCGCACCGCCGCCGCCGCCGTCGCCGGTGACGATCACCGAAACCAAGGCGCCGCCGCCGCCCCCTCCGCCGCCGCCGCCCGACGAACCGTCGAACGGGCCGGGCGACCTGGCCCCCGCCGCGCCGGACGACCCCGAGGTGCCGCCACTCCCGCCGGGCGCGCCGGACGGTGTTGCCGGGGTGGCCCCAAATGCGCGGATCATCTCGATCCGCCAGTCGTCGCGGGCCTTCGAATTGGAGAAGCCCGGCGGCGGCGACATGGAAGCCCGCAAGAAGGCAGGCACCGTCGCCACGCTGGCCAGCGCGATCGTGCACGCGGCGAACATGGGCGCCAAGGTGATCAACATCAGCGTCACCGCGTGTATCTCCGCGGCAGATCCGTTGGACCAAGGCGCAATTGGGGCCGCCGTTTGGTACGCGGCAACCGTCAAGGACGCAGTGATCGTCGCCGCGGCAGGAAACGAGGGCGAGGACGAGTGCGCCCAGAACCCCGGTTTCGACCCGCTGGATGCCGGCGATCCGCGCGACTGGCATCAGGTCAAGACGGTGTCCTCACCGTCCTGGTTCTCCGACTACGTGCTGTCCGTCGGTGCCGTCGACAACACCGGCGCCCCGGTCAGCAAGAGCCTGTCCGGGCCGTGGGTCGCCGCTGCGGCACCAGGTGTCGGGATCATGGGCCTGTCCCCGCAGACCGGGGGACCGGTGAATGCCTATCCGCCGCTGCGGCCCGGGGAAAAGAACATGCCGTTCTGGGGCACCAGCTTCTCGGCGGCCTACGTGAGCGGGGTCGCCGCGCTGGTGCGCGCCAAATACCCCGGGCTGACCGCGCATCAGATCATCAACCGCGTCCTGCAAACGGCACACAACCCGCCGCGCGGAGTGGATAACCAGGTTGGCTACGGCGTGGTGGATCCCGTTGCGGCACTGACGTTCAACGTGCCGCCCGGGGACCGGCTGGCCTCGGGTGCGCAGAGTCGGGTGATCGTACCCGCCGCTCCGCCGCCGCCACCGGATCATCGCGCCCGCACCGTCGCAGTGGTGTTCGCCGGCTTGGTGATCGCTGCTGCGCTGATCGCCTCGCTGGTCGCACGGGCTCGGCGAGAGCGATGACGGCCACCGTCCGGCTGGCGATCATCGTCGCCGTCCTCGCCACCGGCCTCCTCGGCTGGGCGGTCGCCGGATACCCCGGCGCCGCAGTCGGTTTGGTGATCGGCATCGCGGCCGGAGTCATCCGCTGGTGGCGAAAGCCGGCGTGGTCGTGGCTGATCCTGTGGCGCCAGCGCGGCCGGGCGATCACGTTGAGTGAACCCATCACCGTGGCCAACGACCGTGCCGGTGGCGGTGTTCGCTATCAGGACGGCGTGGCGGTGGTGGCCGTCCAGCTCCTCGGCAAGGCGCACCGGCCGACGCTGTTCACCGGATCGACGGCGACCTACACCGACAACACCGTCGACATCGCCGATCTGCTGCCACTGCTGCATCAGAGCCTGGGATTGTCGATCGACTCGTTGAGCGTGCTCAGCGTCGGGGCGCGACGGCGCAGCAGCGGTGACTATCCGCGGGTCTACGACACGTTGATCGGCACGCCGCCCTACGCGGGGCAGCGCGAGACCTGGCTGATCGTGCGGATCACCGCGCTGCCCAATGCCGAAGCGCTGCAATCGCGTACCTCGGTGGGGACGGCGACGCTGGCTGCGGCCCAGCGGATCAGCGCGGCATTGCGTCAGCACGGAATTCGGGCCAAGGTCGCGACGGCCACCGACATCGTCGAGTTGGAGCGGCGGCTGGGATCGTCTGCGCTGGGCGCACATCACCAGCGTTGGCGGACGGCGCGCGGCGAGGGCGGCTGGCTGACGAGCTACTGGTACCGGCCCGACAACATTTCCGCGGAAAGCCTGGAACACGCGTGGGCGCTGCGGGCCGACGGTGTCATCCAGAACATCACCGTCTTCGGCGACGGCAGCATGACGGCGACCGTGACCGTGCGCACCGCGCAGCCGCCGACCGCGCCGCCGAGCGTCATTCTGAAGACGCTGCCCGGCGAACAGGCCCGGGCGATCGCGTCCAACCTCTGCGGACCGATGCCGGTGTTGCACGGTGTGCGGCGCGGCGTGCTGGACCGCCCGCTGGTCATTCCGATCGGCCCCTCGGGCGTGCTGCTGGGCAAGGTCGACGCGGGCAACCGGCTGATGCTGCCCCTCGACGACCCGGGCGAGTTCAGCCGCGTGCACATCGCCGCGCAGGACGCGTTGGCCAAGCGAATCGTGGTGCGGCTGGCCGGTGCGGGCGAACGCATCACCGTGCACACTCGTGATCAGCAGCGCTGGGCCAGCGTGCGGATGCCCGACGTCGCGGTGGGAAGTGGGGTCCGACCGATGGCCGGCACCACCGTGAGCGTGGTCGACGGCACCGTCACCCCCGCGCCGCGGCCGAATACCCTGATCTCGATCGGTGAGCCGGGAACGCCGTACCGCGGAACCGCCGATGTGTTGATCACCCAGATCGGCCCGGCGACCGTCGATGTGACGGCGGCCGGACAACTGCATACGGTTGAAGTCGAGTTGTTCCGCGCCGAGAATCGGTACATCTCGTCGGAGCCGACGAATCTGAGGACGACCGAGCTCGAACCAGTGGAATAGGAGGCGGCGCGTGACCGCCGGCGACGATGCAGAGCGCAGCGATGAGGAGGAGTGGCGCCGTTGACCAGCCCTACGACCACAGCCGCCGCGCGTAAGCGCTTCGATCAGGCGATGTCGTACTTCGACAGCGACCAGCACGCCGCTCAGGGACGCTTTCGCGAGGCCACCGAGATCGACCCGTCGATGGCCGACGCCTGGCTGGGCCGGATCGCGGCCGGCGATGAAGAGCTGGGGTCGCTGCAGCAGTTGTACGCCTACGGCGCGCGGCTGCACCGAGAGACCAACCGGCTCGGTGTCCGGTTATCGGCGTCGATCAAAGCCGGCCCGTACTTGGCGATCTCTGTCACCGAGTCGTCGCACGCCGGGCTGGCCTTGGCGAGCGCACTCACCGATGACGGCCAGTACGAGAAGGCCGAAGCGCTGCTGAAGGATTCGGCCCTGTTGGACACCTGGGAGAACCACCAGTGGCAGCAGTACGTACGGGCATACCTGATGTTCGCCACGCAACGCTGGCCCGACGTGATCTCGGTGGCGGCGACCGTCTTGCCACCGCAGGCGATCATCATGTCGGCGGTCACCGCGTCCACCAACGCACTGGCAGCGCACGCCGCGGCGCATCTGGGGCAGGCGCGGGTCGCGCTGGATTGGGCTGACCGGGTCGACCTGCGGGCCGGGCACGGCGGTGCCGCCGAGGCCCGTCGTCACCAACTGACCGACACCGCCGTGACGGCCATCGACCCGAATGAATTCCCTTTGATCGCAGCCGATCTCGCCTATGTGCGCGGGATGGCGCATCGCCAGCTGGACGAAGAGGACAAAGCGCAGATCTGGCTGTCGAAGGCGACGATCAACGGGGCATTGATCACACCGGCCAAAGACGCGCTGGCGGACCCACAGTTGCAACTCGTGGTCACCGACGAAGAGACCATCGATACCCGCAGCAACAGATGGGACGTCTCCACCGAGCGGTCCGAGGGCCAGCGCAAAGAAGAGCAGAACGAGGGGCGCCGCGAAGAACTGCTCTCCGAGGGCCGTGCGCTGCTCAACAACCAGGTCGGTTTGAGCGAGGTCAAGCGGGCGGTCGCCGAGATCGAGGATCAGATCGAGGTCCGGGCCCTTCGACTGGCGGCCGGGCTGCCGGTGACGAACCAGACCAACCATATGTTGCTGGTCGGCCCGCCCGGTACCGGTAAGACGACGACGGCCGAGGCGCTCGGAAAGATCTACGCCGGCCTGGGCATCGTGCGGCATCCGGAGATCGTCGAGGTCAAGCGCTCCGATTTCTGCGGCGAGCACATCGGTGCCTCTGGCCCGAAAACCAATGAGCTGATTGCCCGTTCGTTGGGCCGCATCCTTTTCATGGACGAGTTTTACAGCCTGGTCGAGCGCCACCACGACGGGCGACCGGACATGATCGGCATGGAGGCGGTCAACCAGCTGCTGGTGGCGCTCGAGGTGCACCGGTTCGACTTCTGCTTCATCGGTGCCGGATACGAGAAGGAAGTCGACGAATTCCTCACCGTCAACCCGGGTTTGGGCGGCCGGTTCAACCGCAAGCTACGGTTCGCGTCGTATGCGCCCGATGAGCTGGTGGAGATTGCGGTGCGTTACGGACAACCGCGTGCCACGGTGATCGAGCCCGCGGCTCGCGAGGCGCTGAACATGGCCTGCAAGACGCTGCGGGCCTATCTGGCGCCGGACGGTCTGCACGGCATCGACGTGATGCAGAACGGTCGCTTCGCCCGCAACGTCGTCGAGCGCGCCGAGCGGCTACGGGACTCGCGGGTCGCGGCCCAGCATCGCACCGACAAGGGTTCGGTCACCGTCGAAGACCTCGAGACGCTGCGCACCCAGGACATCGTCGCGGCTGTCACCGATGCATGCGCGGAAAAGCATGTGCCGCTGCAGCTTTGAGCTGGTAACTAGTCTGGCGCGATCGGGTCGAACCGGAACACCGCGAGACGGCCGGCCAACTCCTCGAATTCGTCTGAGGTCCCATCGACGACCAATCCGGAACTCTTCGCGAACATGACACCGACGGGGACCTCGACCGGAAATGCTCGCAGTACCGGCCGGGCCTGCTCGACGCTCAGTTCGACGATCGCGACCCGTTGCGCGCGGCGGCCCCTGCTGAGCGTGCCGGTGCGGGCCGCCCGGGCGTTGGCGGCCCAATCGGCCCCGGGGTAGCCGGCGACGACGTAGAGGCCGCCGTTGAACCGGAATGGCGTCATCGGGGTGCTGCGTGGTTGTCCGGACTTGCGGCCTCGCACGGTCAGCACCATCGCCGGCCCGGTCGGGATGCCGAGCTTTTGCACCGCCAGCATGACTTTGTTCATCGGCTTGAGATAACGCGGTGGATGTGGATCTGACATGTTTAGCCTCCCTGGTTTTTCCAAAAGAACTAATTCGTGAAGAGGGCGTGGTGATCCGAAACCCATTGGGCGAAAGTGGTCGCCGGTCGGCTGATGATCTTCTCGACCTCCCTGGTGACCAGAGCAGGCTTGTCGACGGCATCGGCAAGCATGGCCGTGTAGGCGTCGGCGAATTCGGCCCCCAGCCCCAAACCGATGAAGCGTTGCCGAATGACGTCGGGTGGAAACTCGACGTAGCGCAACGAACGGCCCAGGACGGTGCCGATGGTGTCGACGAGTTCGGTGTTGGTGAAGGCCTGTGGGCCAGTCAACGGAATCCGCTGTCCGACAAGATCATCAGTTGACAACGCTTGCGCCGCGACCGCGGCGATATCGGCCTCGACGATCGGCGCGCTGGAGGCGTCGGCATACGGGCCGCCGACGACGTCGCCGGCCTGAATCTGCGCCGACCACATCCCGACGAAGTTCGTCGCGAACACCGCTGGCCGCAGGCTCACCAACGCCAGACCGGAGTCGACGCAGAGTTGCTCGACCTCTTTGTTGCGGTCGCCGCGAAACCGCGACGGTTGCCGGGCGAAGTCGTCGTCGGCGTTGATCGCCGACAGCGCCACCAGTTTGCGTACCCCGCTGTGCCTCGCCACGGCCACCACGTCGGCGAGCTGATCGCCGAGCGCGCGGGAATTGAGGAACACCGCCGACGCGCCAGTCAGTGCGTCGAGAGCGGAGTCCATCACCTGCACGCCGTCGGGAAACCGACCGGCTGTCGGGGTGCGGGTGATGGCGCGCACCGGTAGTCCCGCGTCGGCGAGCAGGGTGACGAGTGGGCGGCCGACATTGCCGGTCGCTCCGGTGACGACGATGGTCATGGTCCCTCCTGAGGTAAATGCGCTTTTCATCAAGGACGGGCCGGGAGGTGAGAAAGTTACTCACCGCAACCGGTAACTTTTCGACCGACCAGATCGTCGTGGATACATGAGCGACAGCGACCAGATCACTCAGGCATGGCGGCAACACCGCCCCTACCTGGTCAACTTGGCGTACCAGATGCTGGGCGATGTCGGAGACGCCGAAGACGTTGCGCAGGAGGCATTTCTGCGGCTGTCACGCGCCGAGACCGGCGAGATCGACGACATCCGTGCCTGGTTGACGGTGGTCGCGGGCCGGCTCTGCCTCGATCAGGTGCGTTCCGCGCGCGCCCGCTACGAGCGGCCCGACGACATCGGCTCAGACGTGGCCGCGCTCAACCAATCCGGCCGTCAGGATCCCGCCGACCACGTCACCCTCGACGATGAGGTCCGCACGGCGCTCCTGGAGGTACTTCGCCGGCTGAGCCCCGGTGAACGGGTGTCGTTCGTTTTGCACGACGTGTTCGGCGTCCCTTTTGACGCGATCGCGGAGACGGTCGGCCGTCCGGTCGGCACATGCCGGCAGCTGGCCCGCCGCGCCCGGACGAAATTCACTCTCGCACAGCCGAAGCCGATCGACGTGCCGGTGGCCGAGCATCAACTGGTCACCGAGAAGTTCATCACCGCGTGCGCCAACGGTGATCTGGCAGGCCTGGCCGCGGTGCTGGACCCGACGGTGTGGGGTGTCGGCACGTTGCTCGCCGATCCGGCGCCGCCACCGCAGATCAACCACGGCCCGCATGACGTCGCGGTCAACCTGCTGCGCTACCTGGGTCCGGGCGTGACGGTGGTCAGCGGACCGGTCGGTCAACCGGTGTTGTTGGCCTTCGCCGAACAGCGACTGTTCGCCGTCGTGGTGCTGACGATCGACGGGCAACTCGTGACGAAGATCGAAGCCACCGCCGATCCATCGCTGCGTTAGCGGCGCGGAGCCTCCGGCCGGGACGCGAAGAACCCGGCAATCGCCGCGGCGATCTCCAGGAACGTGCGCCGCGTGCCACGACCCATCTCGCTGCGCACGTCGATGACGCCGCCCGGTCGCAGATGCGGATCGAACGGCACCTGCACCACCTTCTGTCCGCGATCGACGAACTGGTCGGCCAGTGCCGAACGGGTGCGCTTGTCCGAGTGCCCGTCCGAGTCGTTGAGCACCACCACGGTGCGCCGCAGCAGGCCGGTACGGCCGTGAGCGGCAAGCCATTCCATCGTCTGGGCGGCGGCTGATGCACCGTCGGCCCATGGCGACGACACCACGATCAGCGCGTCCAGATCGCTCAGCGCCTCCTGGGTGACCGGGGCGTCCATCGTCGAACCGCAGTCGATGATCGCGATGGTGAAATGACGGTCGAGCCGCGACGTCGCCTCGCGATACAACGCCGGGTCCAGCACCCGCCGCGCCCCGGCCGTCGGCTCGCCTGCCAACACGTACAGGCCCGCGGAATTGCTGCCTACGCGGGCACTCACGTCGGCGAACGACCGAAGGTTCTTGTCGGAGGCGAGCTCCCAGTACGAGCTGCTTGCCCGCGGGTCGACCCGGCTGCCGAGCCGGCCGAAGGCGGTGTCGGCGTCGACGGCGACCACGCGGTCTTGGCGGCGCAATTCGGCGAAGATCGAGCCGACGCTGGCCGCCACGGTGGTCTTACCCACCCCACCCTTGCCCAGCACGCCTACTTTGTAGTTGCCGCGAAGTGCCGACCCGATCGCGGCCTCGTAGGCGTCTTCTTGCAGTTCTGCAGCCGACGGGCCTAGGTTGACCAGTCCGCGCGTCGCCTGGAAGACGGCGCGCCGCCAGCCGTATTTAGGGCCGGGACGCTTCAGCTCGGCTGCACTGCGCGGCGCGAAGTCGAGATTGCTCCACGACGGCGGCTCCGGTGGCGCGGGCCGGCGGCGTGTCCGGACGGGGCGGCCATTGGCCCGTGACCCGTTGTGGCGGGGCCGGTTGAGGTGGGTCCGGTGGTGGCGGCGTGGCCGGTTGTGGGCGTGGAGGCGGGCTCGGCGGGCCGACCGGGCCGATCGGGGCTGTGGGAGCGGCGTGCGGCGCCGGGCGGACCCGGTCGCGCAGGAAGTCGTCCGATTCGGTCACGTCAGGAACTCACTCGCTCGGATGTCCAATACTCTCGCAGGCTGGCGACGCGGTCGCCCTCGAATTCGAGGATGGCCACCTCGCGCATCCGCTTACGGCAGCCGTCGACGACATCGTCGAAGCGGGCTTCCCACTCGGCGATGGCGGTCGTGCCGTCGAGGTAGAGGCTGAGCAGCTCGGCCTGGATGTTGGCTTGCTCTGCGACGACTTTGGTGCGCCAGTATTCGCTGATGCCCGCATGGTCGCGGATCGGTCGGGCGAAGACCCGCTCGTGGTAGGTCGCCGTCGGGGTGAAGACGTCCAGGATCAACTCGGGATCCTGGGTCGTCCATGCCCTCAGATAAGTGTCGATGAGCTTGTGCACGTCGTGGCGGGCCAAGCTCATGAATTCTCCGTCTACTGCGCGGTCGGGGTCGACTCTCGCATCGTAAAGCCTTCGACGACGGCGGGGACAATCCCTGATGACGCAGGTCACAGGGGCGTCGGGTCGCGCGAGGCGGAAAAATCTGCGGCAACTTTCGGCCGCGCCGGTTCGCCGCTCTCATCGCAAGGGCGCAAAACGAGATAACAGCCGTTCGAAGACGCCCGTCAAGCCCCACTGCCACGTGTTTTGGTGAGCTGGGGCACTCATCCGGCGCCTGCCGCTGTGAGCAGCGGGGCTTCGTGGGAACGCGTTTGACGACCGTCACAGCAAATAAGGGCGCAATTGACGCCCGTCGGTTCACGGTCGGCGGCCAGGTCACAGCACCGAACCGGGCGTCCAAATAGCCTGCGGCACAGGCAGACCCGGCCGATCTCGGCAAGGGTCGTCGCTCAACACAGCGGCCCCGGCAATCGACGGGTTAATATTGATCAAGTTGGCATGTCAGGCGGGTTTTGTCATATCGTTTTACAACTTGTCGAAACCGGGAACTGGGCCACCGTTCAGCGCTGCACGGATGAATCCCCAACCGGATCATCGCCACCAGGCGAACACCACATTCGACGAGACCGATGGGGCCCAGCCCACAGCCTGCCGGGCGGCGCCAACGGAGCGGACTGAATTCCGCGGCGGAAAGTTCTTTCGGTGAAGGGTCAGGTGGGAATGGCGCCCCAACGCGTCGGGCTCTACAACCCCGCATTCGAGCATGACTCGTGCGGGGTTGCCATGGTCGTCGACATGCACGGCCGGCGCAGCCGCAACATCGTCGACAAGGCAATCACCGCGCTGGTCAACCTCGAGCATCGCGGTGCGCAGGGTGCCGAGCCGCACAGCGGTGACGGCGCAGGCATCCTGATCCAGGTTCCCGACGACTTCTTCCGTCAGGTCGTCGACTTCGACCTGCCCGAAGCAGGCAGCTACGCCACCGGGATCGCGTTCCTGCCGCAGTCCTCGAAAGACGCCACTACCGCCGCCGCCGCGGTGGAGAAGATCGTCGAGGCCGAGGGCCTGCAGGTGCTGGGCTGGCGCAACGTACCCACCGACGAGTCCTCGCTGGGGGCGCTGGCCCGCGACGCGATGCCGACCTTCCGCCAGCTGTTCATCGGCGGCGCCGAAGGCATGCAGCTGGAGCGTCGCGCCTACGTCATCCGCAAACGTGCCGAGCACGAACTCGGCACCAAGGGTCCCGGCCAGGACGGCCCCGGGCGCGAAACCGTTTACTTCCCAAGCCTTTCCGGCCAGACCATGGTCTACAAGGGCATGCTGACCACGCCGCAGCTCAAGGTGTTCTACCTTGACCTGCAAGACCAGCGGCTGACCAGTGCGCTGGGCATCGTGCACTCCCGGTTCTCCACCAACACGTTCCCGTCGTGGCCGTTGGCCCACCCGTTCCGTCGCATCGCGCACAACGGCGAGATCAACACCGTCACCGGTAACGAGAATTGGATGCGGGCCCGCGAGGCGCTGATCGACACCGACGTGTTCGGCTCCCGCGACGACGTCGACAAGCTGTTCCCGATCTGTACGCCCGGCGCCTCGGACACGGCGCGCTTCGACGAGGCGCTCGAACTGCTGCACCTCGGCGGACGCAGCCTGCCGCATGCGGTGTTGATGATGATTCCCGAAGCCTGGGAACGCCACCCGTCGATGGATCCGGCGCGCCGCGCGTTTTACGAATACCACGCCTCCTTGATGGAGCCGTGGGACGGACCGGCGTCGATGACGTTCACCGACGGCACCGTCGTCGGCGCGGTGCTGGACCGCAACGGTCTGCGCCCGTCCCGGATCTGGGTCACCGAAGACGGCCTGGTGGTGATGGCCTCCGAGGTCGGCGTGCTCGACATCGAGCCGTCCAAGGTGGTCCGCCGGATGCGGCTGCAGCCCGGCCGGATGTTCCTGGTCGACATGGCGCAGGGCCGCATCGTCGCCGACGAGGAGATCAAGGCCGAGCTGGCCGCCGAGCAGCCCTACCAGGAGTGGCTGGACAAGGGTCTGATCCCGCTGGCCGAGCTGCCGCAGGGTGACTACGAGCGGATGCTGCATCACCGGGTGGTGTTACGGCAGTTGGTGTTCGGCTACACCTACGAAGAACTCAACCTGCTGGTCGCGCCGATGGCACGCACCGGCGCCGAGCCGCTTGGCTCGATGGGCACCGATACGCCGGTCGCGGTGCTGTCGCAGCGTCCGCGGATGCTGTTCGACTACTTCCAGCAGTTGTTCGCCCAGGTGACCAACCCGCCTCTGGACGCCATCCGCGAAGAGGTGGTGACCAGCCTGTCCGGCACGGTCGGGCCGGAAGGTGACCTGCTCAACCCCAACGAGGATTCCTGCCGTCAGATCATGATGCCGCAGCCGATCCTGCGTAACCACGAGCTGGCCAAGCTGATCAACCTGGACCCCGACGTCGAGGTTAACGGTCGTCGGCATGGGTTGCGCTCCAAGGTGATTCGCTGTCTGTATCCGGTTGCCGAGAACGGTGCCGGGCTCAAGGCGGCCCTCGACGACGTCCGTGCGCAGACCTCCGCGGCGATCGACGAGGGCGCGCGGATCATCATCCTGTCCGACCGGGAGTCCGACGAGCAGTTGGCGCCGATCCCGTCGCTGCTGGCGGTATCGGCGGTGCACCACCACCTGGTTCGCGAACGCAGCCGCACCAAGGTCGGCCTGGTCGTCGAGTCGGGTGACGCCCGCGAGGTGCATCACATGGCCGCGCTGATCGGATTCGGTGCGGCGGCGATCAACCCGTACATGGCGTTCGAGTCGATCGAGGTCATGCTGGACCGCGGCGGCCTCGAAGGCCTGGACCGCGACAAGGCGCTGACCAACTACATCAAGGCCGCAGGCAAGGGTGTGCTGAAGGTGATGTCCAAGATGGGCATCTCGACGCTGGCCTCCTACACCGGCGCCCAGCTGTTCCAGGCCGTCGGCGTCGACGAGGACGTTCTCGGTGAGTACTTCACCGGACTGACATGTCCCACCGGCGGAATCACGCTGGCCGACATCGCCGCCGACGTCGCGACCCGGCACTCGCTGGCCTTCCTGGACCGGCCCGACGAACGTGCGCACCGCGAACTCGAGGTGGGCGGGGAGTACCAGTGGCGTCGCGAAGGCGAATACCACCTGTTCAACCCCGACACCGTGTTCAAGCTGCAGCACGCCACCCGCAGCGGTCAGTACGAGGTCTTCAAGGAGTACACCCGGCTGATCGACGACCAGAGTGAGCGGATGGCGTCACTGCGCGGGCTGCTCAAGTTCCGTGAGGGGCGCAAGCGGATCCCGCTCGACGACGTCGAGCCGGCCAGCGAGATCGTCAAGCGCTTCTCCACCGGCGCGATGAGCTACGGCTCGATCTCCGCCGAGGCGCACGAGACGCTGGCGATCGCGATGAACCGGCTCGGCGGCCGGTCGAACTGCGGTGAGGGCGGCGAGAACGTCAACCGGTTCGACCGTGACCCCAACGGCGACTGGCGGCGCAGCGCGATCAAGCAGGTCGCCTCGGCCCGCTTCGGTGTCACCTCGCACTACCTGAGCAACTGCAGCGACATCCAGATCAAGATGGCCCAAGGTGCGAAACCCGGTGAGGGCGGCCAGCTTCCGGCCGGCAAGGTCTACCCGTGGATCGCCGAGGTGCGGCACTCGACCCCGGGCGTGGGCCTGATTTCGCCACCGCCGCACCACGACATCTACTCGATCGAGGATCTGGCGCAGCTGATCCACGACCTGAAGAACGCCAACCCGTCGGCTCGGATCCACGTCAAGCTGGTCTCCGAGAACGGGGTCGGCACCGTCGCGGCCGGTGTGTCCAAAGCGCATGCCGACGTGGTGCTGATCTCCGGCCACGACGGTGGCACTGGTGCGACGCCGTTGACGTCGATGAAGCACGCAGGCGCACCCTGGGAGCTCGGCCTGGCCGAGACCCAGCAGACGTTGCTGCTCAACGGATTACGCGACCGGATCGTCGTTCAGGTCGACGGCCAGCTCAAGACCGGTCGCGACGTGATGATCGGGGCGCTGCTCGGCGCCGAGGAATTCGGTTTCGCAACCGCACCGCTGGTGGTGTCCGGCTGCATCATGATGCGGGTGTGCCACCTCGACACCTGCCCGGTCGGCGTGGCCACCCAGAACCCGGTGCTGCGCGAAAGGTTCAACGGCAAGCCCGAATTCGTGGAGAACTTCTTCCTGTTCATCGCCGAAGAGGTCCGCGAGTACATGGCGCAGCTCGGCTTCCGTACCATCAACGAGGCGGTGGGTCAGGTCGGAGCGCTGGACACCACGCTGGCCCGCGCGCACTGGAAGGCGCACAAGCTGGATCTGTCGCCGATCTTGCACGAGCCGGACTCGGCGTTCATGAACCAGGATCTGTACAACAGCTCCAAGCAGGACCACGGGCTGGACAAGGCGCTGGATCAGCAGCTGATCGTGATGTGCCGCGAAGCGCTCGATTCGCAGAAGCCGGTCAGCTTCTCCACCACGATCGCCAACGTCAACCGGACGGTCGGCACCATGCTCGGCCACGAGGTCACGAAAGCCTATGGCGGCCAAGGGTTGCCGGACGGCACCATCGACATCACCTTCGCGGGCTCGGCGGGCAACAGCTTCGGCGCGTTCCTGCCCCCCGGTATCACGCTGCGGGTGTTCGGTGACGCCAACGACTACGTCGGCAAGGGATTGTCCGGCGGCCGGCTCGTGGTGCGGCCACCGGACGACGCGCGCGCGGACTATGTCGCCGAAGACAACATCATCGGCGGCAACGTGATCCTGTTCGGCGCCACCAGCGGCCAGGCATTCCTGCGCGGCGTGGTCGGCGAGCGGTTCGCCGTGCGTAACTCCGGCGCGGAGGCAGTGGTCGAAGGCGTCGGAGATCACGGCTGCGAATACATGACCGGCGGCAAGGTCGTGATTCTCGGCGACACCGGCCGCAACTTCGCCGCAGGCATGTCCGGCGGCATCGCCTACGTCTACGACCCGGAGGACGCGTTGGAAGCCAATCTCAACTCCGAGATGGTGGAGATCGAGGCGCTCGACGAGGACGACCTCGAGTTCGTGCAGGGGATCGTTCAGGCGCACGTCGACGCCACCGACTCCGCTGTCGGGCAGCGCGTTCTGGCCGACTGGGCCAGCACGCAACAGCAGTTCGCCAAGGTGATGCCGCGCGACTACAAGCGGGTGCTGGAAGCGATCGCCGAAGCGGAGCGCAACGGCACCGATCCTGAAGAGGCGATCATGGCGGCCGCCAGTGCCTGACCCAAAGGGCTTCCTCAAATACACCCACCGCGAGACGCCGAAGCGCCGTGCGGTGGACCTGCGACTCAAGGACTGGCACGAGGTCTACGAGGACTTCCCGCACTCGACATTGCAGCACCAGGCCACTCGTTGTATGGACTGCGGTATTCCGTTCTGCCACAACGGTTGCCCGCTGGGCAACCTGATTCCGGAGTGGAACGACCTGGTTCGCACCGACCGGTGGCGGGACGCGATCGAACGGCTGCACGCCACCAACAACTTCCCCGAATTCACCGGCCGGCTCTGCCCTGCGCCCTGCGAGTCGTCCTGCGTCCTGGGTATCAACCAGGACGCGGTGACGATCAAGCAGATCGAAGTCGAGATCATCGACAACGCCTTCGACGAGGGCTGGGTGGTGCCGTTGCCACCGGAGCCGGACCAGCACACCGGTAAGACGGTCGCCGTGGTGGGCTCCGGCCCCGCCGGTCTGGCGGCTGCGCAGCAGCTGACCCGGGCCGGACACACAGTGACGGTCTTCGAGCGTGCCGACCGGATCGGCGGGCTGCTGCGCTACGGCATCCCCGAGTTCAAGATGGAAAAGCGCCATCTGGACCGTCGGCTCGAGCAGATGGAGGCCGAGGGCACCGAGTTCCGCGCCGGCGTCGACGTCGGCGCCGACATCTCCGCCGACCAGTTGCGGTCGGACTTCGACGCCGTGGTGCTGGCCGGCGGCGCGACCGACTGGCGCGACCTGCCGATCACCGGCCGGGACCTGGACGGCATCCACCAGGCGATGGAATACCTGCCGTGGGGCAATCGCGTCCAGCAGGGCGATGACGTGCTCGGCGAGGACGGCGAACCACCGATCACCGCCAAGGGCAAGAAGGTCATCATCATCGGTGGCGGTGACACCGGCGCCGACTGCCTGGGCACCGCGCACCGTCAGGGCGCGGCCAGCATCCACCAGTTCGAGATCATGCCGCGTCCGCCGGAGAGCCGGGCGCCGTCGACGCCGTGGCCGACGTACGCGCTGATGTTGCGCACGTCTTCGGCGCATGAAGAGGGTGGCGAGCGCGTCTTCTCGGTCAACACCGAGGAATTCGTCGGCAAGGACGGTCACGTCGCAGCACTGAAAGTGCACGAGGTGACGATGGAGGCCGGCAAGTTCGTCAAGACCGAGGGCACCGACTACGAGATCGAAGCCGATCTGGTGTTGCTGGCGATGGGATTCGTCGGGCCGGAGAAGCCGGGCCTGCTGACCGATCTCGGTGTCGACTTGACCGACCGCGGCAACGTGGCGCGCAGCGCGAACTTCGAGACCTCGGTGCCGGGTGTGTTCGTTGCCGGTGACGCGGGCCGCGGTCAGTCGCTGATCGTGTGGGCGATTGCTGAGGGCCGCGCCGCCGCTGCCGGAGTGGATCGCTTCCTGATGGGGCAGACTGCGCTTCCCGCGCCGATCACACCCACGGCGGCGCCGCAGCGCTAGTCACACTCGTCACAGCAGAAACATTTGATAAAAACTGCGGCGCGTCTTACACTGTTTGCCAGCCGGAGGCTGTCTAATAGTTCGATACGGGCGCCGCGGGGTGTGGTGCCCGGTTGAACTGATCGACCGCAGGAGTAAGCGCTGTGTATATGAACCCGATGACCCGCTCCCGGGTCGGGCGAATCGCCAGGTCATGGTTCCGCCACCCACTCAAGAGTCGCGAATTCCCGGCAAGGCTTGAGCGCCTGGTAACCGCGGAAGACCTGATGCGCTTCGGCGTTTAACGGTCTCCAACCCGCTTCACTTTTCTGCCCGAGTGTTTGCTCAGCATTACTGTTTCGTGATCTGACCGTTATGTCAGCAGCCCCGAGTCGCGGATCGCCTCGGCCAACGGCTCCAGCACGGCAGGGTCGTGCGGCGGCGGGATGTACACGATGCCCAAGTCCAGCCCTTCGGCGGCCAAGCCGGCCGCGTCCTCGATGACCTTGGCGTAGTCCAGGTCAGCTTCCAGGCGCAGATGCGCCGACGTCATGATCTCTTTGGGGTCGCGGCCGATGTCGGCGCAGTGCGATGCCAGCACCTCGCGCTTGTGTTTGAACAGCTCCGGCGGTCCGCCGACGAAGTTCCAGTGCTGGGCGTAGCGGGCGGTGATGCGCAGGGTGCGCTTCTCGCCGCTGCCGCCGATGCAGATCGGCGGGTGCGGACGCTGCGGCCCCTTGGGCTCGTTGCGGGCATCTTTGAACTGGTAGTGCGTGCCGTCGAAGTTGGTCGTCTCGTTGCTGAGCAGGCTGGTCAGCACCTCGCAGGCTTCTTCGAACCGGTCGAAGCGCTCCTTGATGCTGCCGAGTTCGATCCCGTACGCACCGGACTCCTCCTCGTTCCAGCCGGCGCCGATGCCCAGTTCCAGCCGGCCGTCGGAGATGATGTCGAGCGCGGCGGCCATATTGGCCAGCACCGCGGGATGGCGGTAGTGGATGCCGGTGACCAAGGTGCCCAGCCGCAGTCGCTGTGTCGCCTGGGCCAGCGCGGTGAGCGTGGTCCAGCCCTCTAGACAGGGTCCCGTGCTGTCGCTGAAGATCGGATAGAAGTGGTCAAAGGTCCAACCGGATTCGAAGACGTCGATATCGTCGGCGGTCTGCCAGACGGCGAGCATCTGTTTCCAGGTGGTGTTTTGGGGTGAGGTTTTGAACGCGAATCGCATGAACCCGACGGTAGTCCCGCCCTTCGACCTCTGGCCACACAGCGATGTGCGCCGCGACGTCCTGCGCTACGACGTCCGGCTCACCCTGTTGGCCGCCGGGCTGATCTTCCTGCTCGCTCTGGTACTCGGTGTGTGGAAGTACCGACAGATGATGGCGTCGCAGGAACACCGGGCACATCCCTACGTCGACATCGCCCACCGCGCTGCGCTGCTGTATTCGTTCGCGACGCTGCTGGTCGCGGCCTTCGTCCAATTCAGCGCCTGGCCGGCCTGGGTCAACCTGAGCGCGGCGGCGTTTCTGGTGTTCTTCTTCGTCGCGGCGATCCTCAGCTACATCGCCCACGGTCTGCGCCGCGACACCGAGAATCAATTCGAAAAGCCTGACCGCGCTTTGAAAGTCGGGATGACTGCGCTGATGGTCGCCGAGATCGGCGGCTTCGGGGTGCTGCTGGCCGGCTTCGTCGCCGGGCAACTGCTGTAGCCGGACGGGCACACTGGAGAGATGGACCCGGTAGCTGCGCTGCGTCAGATCGCGTACTACAAGGACCGGGCGCGCGAAGACAGTCGACGGGTGATGGCCTACCGCAAGGCCGCCGACATCGTCGAGGGCCTCGACGACGCGGAGCGTGAGCGGCACGGGCAGGCCAACAGCTGGCAGTCGCTGCCGGGTATCGGGCCGAAGACCGCCAAGGTGATCGCCCAGGCCTGGGCCGGCCGCGAACCCGATGCCCTGGTCGAATTGCGTTCGGCGGCTGAGGATCTCGGCGGCGGCGAAATCCGGGCCGCGCTGCGGGGCGACCTGCATCTGCACTCGAACTGGTCCGACGGCTCGGCCGACATCGAGGAGATGATGGCCACCGCGAAGGCGCTGGGCCACGAGTACTGCGCGCTGACCGACCATTCGCCGCGCCTGACCATCGCCAACGGGTTGTCGCCGGAGCGGCTGCGCAAACAGCTCGACGTCATCGACACGCTGCGCGACCGGTTCGCGCCGATGCGCATCCTGACCGGCATCGAAGTGGACATCCTCGACGACGGCAGCCTGGACCAGGAGCCTGAGCTGCTCGACCGGCTCGACATCGTGGTGGCCAGCGTGCACTCCAAGCTGTCGATGGACTCCGCGGCGATGACCCGGCGGATGGTGCGCGCCGTCAGCGACGGGCATGCCGACGTACTCGGCCACTGCACGGGCCGGTTGGTCACCGGCAATCGCGGTGTGCGGCCGGAGTCGACGTTCGACGCCGATGCGGTGTTCACCGCCTGCCGGGAGCATGGCACCGCTGTCGAGATCAACTCCCGCCCGGAGCGACGCGACCCACCCACCCGTCTGCTGAATCTGGCCCTGGAGATCGGTTGCGATTTCAGCATCGACACCGACGCGCACGCGCCAGGCCAGTTGGACTTCCTCGGCTACGGCGCTCAGCGCGCGCTGGACGCCGGCGTGCCGGCCGAGCGGATCGTCAACACCTGGCGCGTTGAGAAACTGCTGGCCTGGGCGCATTAGTCGGGCAGGTGCGGCACCTCCAATCCTGGGTCTCGGCCTACCAGCACTCCGCGGGTGAGCGCGGCCTTGCCGTAGCGGCGACGCACGTTGTCGATAGCCGTGTCGACGGCTCCGACGTCCCTGGGCTGTCGCCCCGATGTGGTGAATGGCAACATCAGCTGCTCGGTGCCGCTGCGGTCGATCTCCGAGACCGCGAAGCCGACCAGGGTCAGCCCACGCTCGGCGATCAGCGGTGCTGCGGCCGCGACCAGTTGGCGCGCGGTGGCGAGGATGGTCTGCGTCGAGCAGGTGGCCCACGGCAGTGTCCGCGACCGGGTGGCCCGGCCAAAGTCGTTGAACCGCAACCGAAGTGTGACGGTTCGGCCGGTACGTCCGGCGGCACGCATCCGCGTCGCGATTCGGTCGATCAGCCCGATCACCACCGCGTCGACCTCGGTGGGTGACATGGTGTTGCCGGCGCGGCCCAGCGCCCGTTGCGCCCCCACTGACCGTCGGCGCACCCCCGTCGACACCCGACGGCGATCGATGTTGCGGGACAACGCATACAGCTGACGGCCCATCGCGGGCCCCACCAATGACGCCAGCATGGACTCGGACAGGTCCGCCACGTCGGCGACTGTCTCGATGCCGTGCGCGCGCAGTTTGTCGGCGGTCACCGCGCCGACGCCCCACAACCGGCGCACCGGCAGCGGATGCAGAAACGCCAGCTCTCGTCCCGGCGGAACCAGCAGCAGGCCATCGGGTTTGGCTTCCTGGCTGGCCACCTTGGCGAGGAACTTCGTCCGCGCGATACCGACCGTGATAGGCAGGCCGACCCGGTCGCGGACGTCGCCGCGCAGTCGGGCCGCGATCTGCACCGGAGTGCCCGACACCCGGCGCAGCCCGCCGACGTCGATGAACGCCTCGTCCACCGAGATCGGCTCCACCAGCGGCGAGGTGTCGTGGAAGACCTCGAAGACCGCGTCGCTGGCCTGCGTGTAGGCGGTCATCCGGGGCGGAACCACCACCGCCTGTGGGCACAGCCGACGCGCCTGCGCTCCGCCCATCGCGGTGCGCACGCCGAAAGCCTTGGCCTCGTAGCTGGCCGCCAGTACCACCCCGCCACCGACGATCACCGGGCGGCCGCGCAGCGCCGGATCGTCACGCTGCTCGACCGACGCGTAGAACGAGTCGAGATCAGCGTGCAGGATGGTCGCTTCGGGTGACACGAACATATGTTCGCATCGAGAGGTGACGGCGGCTAGACCTGTGTGCCGTAGATGCTGGTCGTCCAGATGTGGACCAGCGTCTCGAGCACCCGCTCGCGGGGCACCGCCGGGCGCTCACCGGCGAACGAGCTCAGCATGACTTTTTCGTTGAGCAGGTTCAGCGCCGCGGACAACTCATTGGCCGGCAGCGTCGCCGGAGCGGCGCCACGGGCCCGCTCGGTCTCGATGACAGCGGCGATGTGGCCGACCCATTTCTGCATGAACCGCGACCACAGCTCACGCAGGTCCTTGTTGGTCCGGGCGGAGTCGGCGGCCAGCGATACGGACTGGTGTGAGCCGAACGTATCGACGAACACGCTGATGCCGATGCGCCACAACCCCTTCAGGTCAGCGGGCGGATTCGCGACCATGTTCTCCAGTGCGGAGTCGGCTTTGACGATCACTCGCTGGAACAACGTGAGCAGCACCGCGTCTTTGGACGGGAAGTAGAAGTAGAACGTCGGGCGGGACAGGCCGGCGCCTTTGGCCAGGTCATCGACCGAAATGTCGGCCAGCGCGCGCTGCTCGAGGAGTTGCTCGGCGGTGGTCAGGATGGCGAGCTCACGGTCGTCGCCGGACGGGCGCGCAGAGCGGCGCCCGCGGGATGCACGGCTGGAGCTGACGGTTGCCACCCGCGCTACTTTACATGGTGTTGAGTAATTCAACAGAGTGTTGACGCACTCAACACCGTGTTGATAGCGTGTCGCCATGACTGAACACCTCGACGTTGTTGTCGTCGGCGCTGGCATCTCCGGCATCAGTGCGGCCTGGCATCTGCAGGACCGCTGCCCGTCCAAGAGCTACGCCGTCCTCGAGCGCCGCGACGACCTCGGCGGCACCTGGGACTTGTTCAAGTACCCCGGGATTCGCTCCGACTCGGACATGTTCACCCTGGGCTTCCGCTTCAAGCCGTGGGAATCCTCGGTGTCGATCGCCGACGGCGCCTCGATCAAGAACTACATCCGCGAAGCCGCCAACGAGAACGGCATCGACAAGCACATCCGCTACCGCCACAAGGTGCTGGCCGCTGAGTGGTCCGACGCCGAGAACAAGTGGACGCTGACCGTCGACAACAACGGCCAGCAGCAGGAACTCACCTGCTCGTTCCTGTTCGCGTGCAGCGGTTACTACAACTACGACGAGGGCTATCTGCCGAAGTTCGAAGGCTACGACGACTTCGAGGGCACCACCGTCCACCCGCAGCACTGGCCGGAGGACTTGGACTACGCCGGTAAGAAGATCGTGGTGATCGGCTCCGGCGCCACCGCGATCACGTTGATTCCGTCGCTGGTGAATTCGGGGGCCGGCCACGTCACGATGCTGCAGCGCTCACCGTCCTACATTGGCTCGCTGCCGTTGAACGACCCGTTCGCCCAGCAGGCCAACAAGCTGCTGCCGAAGCGGGCGGCGCACGCCGCGAACCGATGGAAGTGGATCGCGTTCAGCACCTTCCAGTACCAGTTCTCCCGGAAGTTCCCGGGCTCCATGCGCAAGACCCTGCTGACGATGGCCAAGCGATACCTGCCCGCGGGTTACGACGTCGAGAAGCACTTCGGCCCGAGCTACAACCCCTGGGACCAGCGACTGTGCTTGGCGCCCGGCGGCGATCTGTTCAAGACCATCCGCAAGGGTGACGCCGACGTCGTCACCGACACCATCGAGCGGTTCACCAAGACCGGAATCAAGCTCGGCTCTGGTGCGGAGTTGGACGCCGACATCATCATCACCGCAACGGGTTTGAACCTGCAGTTGTTCGGTGGCGCCGAGATCCGGCGTAACGGGGCACCGGTCGAACTCAACGACACGATGGCCTTCAAGGGCATGATGCTGACCGGCATGCCGAACATGGCGTTCACCATCGGCTACACCAACGCGTCGTGGACGCTGAAGGCTGACCTGGTGTCCGAGTTCGTCTGCCGCGTAATCAATTACATGGACTCCAATGGCTACGCCACCGTGGTGCCGCAGCACCCGGGCAATTCGGTCGACGAGCGTCCGCTGATGGACTTCACGCCCGGCTACGTGCTGCGCGCGCTGGACTACCTGCCGAAGGCCGGACACGTTTCGCCGTGGCGGCTCAAGCAGAATTACTTCGTGGACCTGCAGCTGATCCGTCGCGGCAAGGTCGACGACGAAGCCCTGAGTTTCGCGAAAAAGCCTGCCGCGCTTACTGTTTAGCTAGGATTCGCCGCAGCGACGATGACGATACCGTCGTCGTCGCTGTAGGCGATGTCGCCCGGGACGAACTCCACACCGCCGAAGCTGACGGTCACGTCACGCTCGCCGGCGCCGGTCTTGGTGCTCTTGCGCGGATTGGTGCCCAGCGCTTTGATACCCAGTTCCATGCCGCGTAGCACCGCGGAATCCCGGACCGCACCGTGCACGATCAGCCCCGCCCAACCGTTGGAGCGGCCCAAGTCGGCGATCAGGTCACCGACCAGCGCGGTGTGCAGCGAGCCGTCGCCGTCGATCACCAGCACACCGCCGTCGCCGGGCGTCGAGAGCACCGACTTCAGCATCGCATTGTCTTGAAAGCAACGCACGGTGGTGATCGAACCGGCGAACTCCGTACGCCCACCGAACTGACGGAACTGCGTGTCGCAGCTGCGGACGTCGGGTCCGATGTCATCGACCAGGTCGGCCGTAGGACGGAATATCAGAGTCACCGGGCCATGCTCGTCATAGTCACTCGTCGTCTTGGCGAAGGTGGCGCACCAGCAGAATCGCGAGCAGGCTGATCGCAATCGCCACCGCCAGCGGTAGCGGCGACCTGCCCCCCGACGATCCGGCCAGCTCGGCAGGCAACGGGTTGCGCGCCGCCTCGACAGTTGATTTCGCGTGTGCTGCAGCATCTTTGGCGGCTGCGGCGAGGTGGCCGTTGGTTTCAGGCGCGACGGCGGGTGCGATCTTTTTGGCGGCCGCCTTCTTAGCAGGTGCTTTCTTGGCAGGGGCCTTCTTCGCGGGCGTCTTTTTGGCTGCGGCCTTTTTCGCCGCAGGCTTCTTGGCCGCTTTGGCCGGATCCGCTTTCTTGGCGGCCTTCTTCGGCGGCGCCTTCTCGGCGGGCTGCTCTGGTTCTGGCGCGGGCGGCGGCGCCGCGGGCTCAGCGGGTGGCGGCGGTGCTGCGTCGGCGGGCGGCGGTGGCGCGGGGTCGGGAGTGTTGTCCGGTCGATCCTGCGGGTCTGCCATCCGGCTGCTCCTTTGAAGTTTCTCGTCGGGCCGGTCAAAGATCTTCGAGGTCAGGGAGGGAGTCGAATCCATCATGCCAGGCGGTGGGTGACGGTCGTCAGTGCTTGTTCCGGGACGACCACCAGATCCCGGCGCCGACCAGCGCGATCGCGCCCACGGCGAACGGCCAGACCGGGACGTCGTCGGGGGTGCCGTCCGGCGCCTGCGCCGCGGGGCCGGGCGTTCCGGTGCCCGGGGTGGTCAGTTGAAAGGACCACGACCCGGCGACCACGTGCCCGTCCGCCGAGGTCACCCGGTAGTTGACGGTGTAGTTGCCGGTCGGCCCGAGCGGACGCACGCGGATGCTGGCGACCGTTCCGTGTACCTGCGGCTCGCCCGCGGTCCACATGTTGCCGTCCGGACCGACGACCGTGATCGCCGCGAACGTGGTCTGCAGGTCTTCGTTGAAGGTGGCGCTGACCTGGGCCGGGCCGGTGCTGATGGTGGCGTGATCGGCAGGATCGGCCGACACCCGCGCGGCGTGTGCACTGGCGGCGCCCGCTGTCAGCGTGGTCGCCCACGCGAACGCCGCCAGCAGCAACGTCAGCGCGGCCAGACGTGTGCGCCGGGTCATGTCCGCCGCACGATCACCGCGGCACCAAGGCCGACCGCAGCGAGCAGGAGCGCGGCGCCAGCCAGCACCCGGGCGGTGTTGTCGGCAGGCGGCCGGTTCGATGCCACCGGTGCGGCCGTGGCGGTCGGCTTGGCTGAGTCGGCCGGAGCGGAATGCTGCCCATGTGACCCTGTCGCGCCGCCGGCTGTGAACAGCACCGGCGCGGGGTGCTCAGGCTCGGGCTGGCCGGCTGGCGACGGCTGGTCCCACTTCACCACCACCCCGTCGGCGTAGGTCTGGGTCGCCGGGAAGCTGACCGAGTCGGTCTCGGGCAGCTTCACCGAGAGCCGGAAGAGCCCGAACTGGTCGACCGCGATGCCGCCGTTCGGCGCCGCGGTCCAGGTCACCGAGCGGGCTGGCCCCGAACCGCCGTCGCGGTCGAGTGTTGAGGTCCAGCCTGCCTTGGCTTCGACCCGGACGGCGGAGACATTGGTCAGGTCGACAGTCAGCGCGGTGGTGGCTGCACCGGTCGTCGACTCGTTGGGCACCTGGAATCTGACCAGCGCCATGCCGCCGCGAACCGCGTCGCTGCTGCTGGCTTCGACGTGCGCTGACGCCGTCGTGATCGCGGCGGCCGGGAGATAGAGCGTTGACGCGGCGGCCGCTGCGATCACGACGCGCCGAACGAGACTGCGAGGGGATGACATTGCTGTTCGGGGTCTCCAGGTTTCAGGTCAGGCCGAGCCGTGCCATCAGGTCGGCGTCGATCCCGTCGAGCTGACTAGAGATCGCGGCATGGGCTCCGCGACGGCGCGCGGCGGGCATGTTCTCCGCAGCGGTGACCGCCGCGGCAAGGTCGGTGAGCCGCTCGGAGACCGCGGCGACGAACTGTTTGGTCTCGGGATCCTTCGGCTTGCTCTCGAGCACCGCCCGCAACGACTGCTCGGCTCCGGCGACGCGCGCCGACAACCGGCCACCCTGCCCGGAGAACTGACCGATCTGGCTCAACGGCACCCCGAGCTGGTCGGCGCGCCGCTGGTCGATCAGCCCGCGAGCCGAGATGGCCACTCGGTAGACGAGCGGCACCAGGACCGGCGCCAGCAGTCGAGATACCGTCAGCAGACGGCGAATCCGGGTCGGCGACAACAACTTGCCTTCGCGCACCGCCTTCAGCTCAGCCTCGGCGATCTTCAGCGCGGTCTGGTCGCTGCCGCGCTGCGCCTTCAACTGCTCGCGCAGATGCTTCGTCTCGACCCGGTGGGCGGCTTTGTAGCGGCGCACCTCGTTCTTCGCCGCCAGCTTGGCTTCGAGTTTGGCCTTCGCTTTGATCGCGCGGGCCTCGGCGCGACGCGTCGCGCGGGTCTTTCGCTTGCCGAACAGGCCCATTCGCGGCCGCCTCCCCGGATCTCGTCGACTATCGCGGTGCCTGTGCGGCATCGATGGGCCAACCCTAACCGGGGCGGCTGCAGCAACTGCCGTCAGGCGTCCAGGTGCTCCTTGCGGCGCAGTTCGTCGGCGCGGTGGATGATGTCCTCCTGCGCCTCGTGGGAGAGCCCGCTGACGCGTACCGCGATGCGCCGCACACCCTCGTCCCGGATGACCAGCAACCACGACAACTCTTTGTCGAGCTTCTCGTAGTACTCGTCGTCGGTGAAGTAGGCGGGCCTGATGCGGAAGAAGTTCGCCAGGGCGGCCATCGTTGCCGACGACGGGTTTGTGCGGTTGCCAGAGCGTAGCTGCGATAAATACGGAGCCGACATCGTGATTCCTTCAGCCTTGAGCGCCCCGATGACTTCAGCGGAGGTGTGCGGTCCCCGTCCGGGCGGGTAAACCGTGTCGAACAGGCGGTTCAGGCGGGCGGAAAACGTCGTGCTCATCGATATGACCTCCACCGGGTTGGTAGATCGAATAGCGCCATTGAGGTATTTGCTGATCATCGTAGCCAGAGTTATCGCCGCGTCCAAGTGCAAACTTGAGAGCAATTGTCGTTAGCGACAATTGTCGTGGGACGGCCGGGCGGCGCGACGCAGCGGATGTGTTGTGCAGCGAATACACATGATGTTCCAAGGGAATTGTGGGGGATTTCGCAAGTTCGGCAGCGGTTGGCGGCAGCGAACGGGCGCGAACGCCGGCGAATGCGCCGTCTACGGCAACCTACGCCGATCGTGGGCGCGGAACGCGATGCGATTTGCTGCCGGGCTCCGGCGAGATACCTGTGAGGGGGATTTCGCCGCGCGTTTACATCCCGTCAACGGCGATCGGTGGCCGACTCGTCAGCGACCGCTGCCGAGGGGCGGACGGGGCGGCAGTCGCGACCACTGCGGGTTCGCATGATGGCCGCGGGCGCGGAAATGCCTAAGCGGCAAGCAGCATCGCCAAGATAGCTGTGTCGGGATGGCTGATCGGGTCGACGCCGACGCGGCTCACCATCGACGTGATCGTGCCGTCGGCTTCTGCCTCCACCCACGCCGCCCGATGCTCCAGGCCCAGGTAGGGCAGGCCGGGCAACAGCACGCATCCCGACGCGGCGCCACTGCATTCCGGCAACGACGGCGTCGTCTCCGACGGTGGATGCAGCATCAGCAACGCGGGTGGCTGATGGTCGGCGAAATACCCTGGCTTGATGGCGGATTCGCCGACCACCGGACCCTCGGCCAGGACCAGGCCGACGGTGCCCGGCGCGGGAGCATCCGGCAGTTCCTCGCGGACGCCGAAAACTGTTGTGGTGGAGAGCAATCCGGGCATCGACGCCACCCTGACCGCGACCATCAACAATTGCGCCCATTCTTTTGTCGAATCGGGCCACCGGCCGGAAACCACAAAGCCTTTCAGGGCACCACGAGAATGGAACGGGGCCACCTCGATGGCCCGGCTTGAACCAGTATCCATGTCGCCCTCCGCATGTGGGTCGATCAGATCAGCATGCGGCAGCCTGGCAGCGCTCGCAAGCGGACACGGGCAACCAACGGGGACAAAGCCAAAAAAGAAACCCGGGCGAAACAGAAATCGGGGCGCCGCGCGAATGGCGCGACGCCCCGATCTGAAGCTTGCGATCAGGCCGAAATCAATCCCTTGGCCTTCGAGGTGGCTGCCGCGTAACGGTGCTGCACCTCTTCCCAGTTGATCACGTTCCAGAACGCCTTGGTGTAATCGGCTTTGACGTTCTTGTAGTCCAGGTAGAACGCGTGCTCCCACATGTCGAGCAGCAAAATCGGGATGACGCCCAGCGGGAAGTTCGTCTGGTGGTCGTATACCTGGAACGTCAGCAGCTTGTCGCCGAGGCTGTCGTAGGCCAGGACCGCCCAGCCAGAACCCTGAATGCCGTTGGCCACCGCGCTGAACTGAGCGCGGAACTTGTCGAACGAGCCGAACGCGTCGTCGATCGCGGCGGCCAGATCACCGGTCGGCTTGTCACCACCGTTGGGGGACAAGATCTTCCACCACACCACGTGGTTGACATGGCCGGCCAGGTTGAAGGCCAGGTTCTTCTCATTGAGCAGGATCGCCGAGTGGTCGTCTTTGGACCGAGCCTCTTCAAGCTTCGCGACCGCGTCGTTGGCGCCCTTGACGTAGGTGGCGTGGTGCTTGTCGTGATGAAGCTCGTTGATCGCGCCCGAGATGTGGGGCTCCAGCGCTCCGTAGTCCCAGTCCAAATCGGGCAAAGTGTAATCAGACACGAGGTTCCTTCCTGGTGATGATCGTTTCCGATCTAACTCTTACGCTCCACTCGCAGGCTGTTCGCGACGCGGGTCTGTCGTCAGTAACCCTGCTCCATAGCCGCGTGCGCCGCAAGAACGAGTGCGCGGCGTGGATACCCCGTGTGGTGAGTTCAGAACCAGACGATGAGTGCGAGGACCGCCAGCAGGAGCAGCGCGATGACGCCGGCGCGGAGACCGGCGAGCAGATAGGAGCGATTACACGTCGCCGACGTCGTGTACCAGTGCGGCGACGTCCTCGCCGACTGTGGTCCGATCGGTTGCATTGTCATCGGGTGGCTCCGGCCTGCATGTCCAACTACGTTCCCCCAGTGAGATGAGTCACAAGAGATCTCAGTGGTCGCGATCATAACCTCTTATGTACCGCCTGAAAAATTGACCCAAGTCCGGCGCGCTGACCAGCAGGTTGTTGCTGGCTTTATGGTTACGCGCGCGACAAATAAGCACGGTTACGCCGTTCGGCCGACACGCCGCGCCAGCTGTGAAATCTCCCATAGGGGCGAGTCGGACCGATGCCGTGAGATTCGCTAAGAATTCGCTGAGCCGCGGTATGAGCTGTCGATCACGGGTTGATAACGGGCGGCGGTTATCCACAGCGGTTTCCGGTATCCGGGTATTGACCGCGCGTCGACGCAAACCGCGAGTACCTGGGGGCTGTGGATAAACCTGTGGAAACTGTGGATACCCGTTAGTAGCTGGACGGCGGCCGAGGCGCTGCCGGACGACGCGTGCCAAGATCAACTGCATGGATGGTGAACCGGTGGTGGCGCAGGCGGGCGTCGCAGACCTGCCCGCCCAGTTCGGCTCGACGGCGGTGTTGCTGGATGTGCGGGAGAACGACGAGTGGAGTCGCGGGCATGCCGCCGACGCACAGCACATCCCGATGGGTGAGGTGCCGGCGCGGCTGGACGAGATCAGTCGGTCGGCGAAGCTGTATGTGATGTGCAAGGTCGGCGGGCGCTCAGCCAAAGTGGCCGACTTCCTCGCCCGCAACGGGTTCGAGCCGATCAACGTCAACGGCGGGATGCTGGCCTGGGCCGAGGCCGGCCGCCCCGTCGTCACCGACGACGGCAGCCCGGGCAGCATCTGAGCCGGCCGCGCCGTCATCTACGTCCGTGGTCAGTGCCGCTAGGCTGATCTGGTGATCCGCGTCGGCGACGATTCAGAGCGCAGCGATGGGGAGGAGCGGCGCCAATGATCCAAGTGTGCTCCCAGTGCGGCACACGCTGGAATGTCCGTGACAAGCAGCGTGTGTGGTGTCCGCGCTGCAACGGGACGCTGCTGGCGCCGACAGCCCCGACCGCCCAGCCCGCTCCCGCTGCGCCTGCCGCCTCCGGTTGGAGCGCAGGCCCGCGGCCGGCGTCGCGGCTGCCATCGGGCTACCGCTGGATCGCGGTGCGACCCGGACCGCCTCCGCCGCCTCGCCGCCGCCGCCGTCCGCTCGGGCCGACGCCGCGATACGCCGTCATCCCAGGCTGGGGTCTGGCCGATTCCAGAGAGCCCGCGGACTCCGGGCCGGGCCGGCTCAACCGGCAAGCGCCGACGGCCGCCCGCGTGCGCACGACGTTCTTCGTGGCCGCGGTCGCGCTCGGCGCGGCGGCGGTGGTGCACGTACTGCGTTACCTGTTGCTCGTCATCAACCGAAACACCTTGCTCAACTGGCTGGTGGCGGACGCGGCCGCCCTGCTGAGCGTGCTGGCCAGCCTGGCCGCGGTCGCCGCGGTGATGGCGTGCGCCGTCGTGCTGACCCGGTGGTTGATTGCTCGCCGCGCCGCGGCGTTCGAACACCACGGCAGGCCGGAACCCCGTTCCCGCCGGGCCCTGTGGGTGGGCACGCTGTTGCCACCGTCAGCGGCGATGGCGCTGGCCATCACCGCTGCCGTGATCCTGGCGACCTCCTCCAGCCATTCGACCAGCTGGGGCTTGATGTTCGGCTGCGTCGCGGTCTGCTGTCTGCCGCTACTCGCCGCGGTCTGGGCGTTGGTATACGTGATCGAGCTGGCCAGAACCGAGGAGCACTACACCCGGTTGCGCCCGGTGATCTGGAGTTGGTGGCTGCTGTGGTTGCTCAGCAGCGTGACGTCGATCTTCGCGACGGTTACCAGCGGTGCGCAGGACTCTCAGGGCATCGCGAACAACACCGTGGCGATGATCGTCGCCTATCTGCTGGCGCTGGTGGCCGTGCTGGCGACGACGAGGCTTTTCGAAGGGTTTGAACGCAAGCCGGTCGAACGGCCGGCCCACCGTTGGGTTGTGGTCGACAACGACGGCAACGCAGTGGAATCTCCTGCAGCGGTTGAGTTGACGGGTGAAGAACCGGCAGCATAGGGAAATGACGTGGGCCGACGAGGTGGACTCGCGGCACCCGTTCGTCGTGGCTCATCGCGGCGCGTCGGCCTCTCGGCCGGAACACACCTTGGCCGCCTATGACCTCGCTCTGCGCGAAGGCGCCGACGGCGTCGAATGCGACGTCCGGCTGACCCGTGACGGCCACCTGGTCTGCGTGCACGACCGCAAGCTCGACCGGACGTCGAGCGGCGCCGGGCTGGTGAGCGCGATGACGCTGGCCGAGCTGCGCGAACTGGAATTCGGGGCGTGGCATGGCAGTTGGCGCGCCGACGGCGCTCACGGCGACACCGGCCTGCTGACGCTGGATGCCCTTGTCGAGCTGGTGCTGGACTGGAAGCGGCCGGTGAAGCTCTTCATCGAAACCAAGCACCCGGTCCGCTACGGCGCACTGGTCGAAAGCAAAGTGTTGGCAATGCTGCATCGCTACGGCATTGCAGCGCCCGCGTCCGCCGACCGGTCCCGGGCGGTGGTGATGTCGTTTTCGTCGGCCGCCCTGTGGCGGGTCCGGCGGGCGGCGCCGCTGCTGCCGACGGTGCTGCTCGGCAGAAGCCACCGCTACCTGACCAGCAGCGCGGCCAGCACCGTCGGCGCCACCGCGGTCGGGCCGTCGATCGGTGTGCTCCGCGAGCACCCCGAACTCGTCGACCGCGCCGCGGCCCAGGGCAGGGCGCTGTACTGCTGGACCTGCGACGAGTACGGCGACGTCGGATTCTGCCGCGACGTCGGCGTGGCCTGGTTGGCCACCAACTACCCCGGCCGCGTCAAAGCGTGGCTGGAAGACGGGCTGACCGGCGTCGACCCCCGCTAGAGCCTGCCGCCGGCGGCGGCCGGCGCGTCGGACACTACGCGAGCCGAGTCGATCTCTCGCGCGACGAAGTTCTCCAGGTCGAACATGTTCGCCCCGGCCCGGTCAGCGACCCGCACCAGCGTCGACATCAGCGACATCTCCTCGACCTGCTCCTTGAGGAACCACTGGATGAACTGCTCGCCGAGATAGTCGCCCTCGTCGCGGGCCACCGCGGCAAGCCGGCCGACCTGTTCGGTGACGGTGCGCTCCTGCTCCAGCGCCAACGCCAGCGCGTCACGCGGGGTGTCGAAGGCATTGCGGACGCTGTCGACGCCGGGGATCTCGACCCGCACATCGCGATCGAGCAGATATTGCACCAGCATCATCGCGTGGTTGCGTTCTTCGACGGCCTGCGAATAGAAGTGTTTCGCGAGCTGACGAAGGTCGGCGCCGTCGAAATAAACAGCCATGGCAATGTATTGCTGGGCATTGGTGAATTCGTGGTAGACCTGCTCCTGCAATAGTGCGTGAAACTTTGTTTTATGGGCATCGTGATCGTTCATGTCAGCCACGCTACTGCAGCTCAGATGGCCTTGTCAGCCAAGGTCAGGCTTACTCAGGCCAGCGTTTCCTAACTAAAGCAAGGCTATATTGAATTAATTCAACGTGCCATTTCAGGCGTTGAGGGAATGGCCTTATTGATCGCCGGATGGCACCGGCTGGTCGGCGGCCAATGCGTCGAACAGTGCGGCGGCCTTCCCGTGGTCCCACACCACCACCGACCCGACGTCGCTGCTGGTGAACTCGCCGATCGGCACGGTCAGCGTGACGGGCGACCCGTGCAGCGACCACGCCAGCCGGGCCAGGTCCCAGACGTGGTCGTCGTGGCCGACGGTCAGCGCGGCAACCACCGCCCGTGGCACCGAGTACCAGCGCCACGGATTCAGCCACGTCACCGGGTTGGTCGCGCGGTGCAGCAGCGCCGACATGAACAGCCGTTGATCGACCATCCGGTCCAGATCGGCCCGCGGAGTGGCCCGGCTGCGGACATAGCCGAGCGCGTCGCCGCCGCCCAGTTTCTGGCATCCGGCGGGCAGGTTGATGCCGGCCAGCGGATCGTCGATCGGCGCGGTCGGACAGACGGTGACCCCGCCGACGGCGTCGACCAGGACCGCGAACCCGCTGAAGCCGATCTCGGCATAGTGGTCGAGCCGCATGCCGGTCGCCTGCTCTATGGTCTGTGCCAGCAGTGGAGCCCCGCCCATCGCGAACGCGGCGTTGATCTTGTCGCGGCCGTAGCCCGGTATCGGCACGTAGGAGTCCCGCGGAATCGACACCATCGTCGTCGGCGTCGACGAGCCGAAGGCCGGGATGTGGACCAGGAGGATGGTGTCGGTCCGGCCGTTGCCGGTGTCGCCACCGGTCGCCAGCGCCTCCTGCTGTTCGACCGTGAGGCCTTGGCGGCTGTCCGAGCCGACCAGTAACCAGGTGGTGCCCTGCCCGGATGCCGGGCGGCCCGGATAGTCGGTCAGCACCGCCTGGCGATGCATGGCGGACTCCAGCCACAACGCACCGCCGAGAACGCCGGCGCAGGCCAATAGCACGGCGATCACCAGAATCAGCGAAATCATCTGCGCCCAAGCACGTTTGGTGCGAGGCGTGCGACGGGACCGCCGAGGTGACACAGGTCGCGGCGGCGGTGTCGTATGCGGCGGTGGCGGCCGGCGCCGTCGGCTGCTGGCCCGGCCGTCGTGCATCGTCATCGCAGCCAGCCCAGGTGGCCGGCCAGCAGCGCGTAGCCGACGAAGGCCACGGTGTCGATCAGCCCGTGCGCGATCACCAGCGGCCACAGCCGGCCGGTGCGCCGCCAGGCATACCCGAACACCAGGCCCATCGCGATGTTGCCCAGCCCGGCGCCGAAGCCCTGGTAGAGGTGGTAGGCGCCGCGCAGCAGGCTCGACCACATCAGCGCCGCGCGGGATCCGACACCCAACTGATCCAGCCGGGTGAGCAGATACCCGACGACGATGATCTCCTCGGCCCAGCCGTCGGCGAAGGCGGTGAGCGTCAGCATCGGAATCCGCCACCAGGTGTCGCCCAGCCCGGACGGGATGACCGAGGCGTTCATCCCCAATGCGCGCGCCGCGAGGTAGAAGCCGAGACCTGGCAGCCCGATCAACGCGGCCAGGCCGAGTCCACCGAGCAGGTCGGGGCGCCACCGGAAGCGGGCCAAGCCGACTCGCGCGGGCGCTGATCCGGTGCGCCACAACAGGTACAGGCCGAGACAGCCCCAGGCGATCAGCTGCACAACGACGGTCGCGTTCAGGCCGAGGTCGATCAGGTCGAAGTGGGACCGCCGCGGGTTGAGCGGGATCTTCTGGGCGCTCAGGTTGCGCAGCACAGAGTCGACGAGTTGAAGCAGCGCCTCGACGGCGCTGAGCCCGAACGTCACGCTCAACACGATCGCGACTTCGAGGCGAAGCGGTCGGCGTTCGGTCAGCTGGTCGCCGGCATCACTTGAGGGCGCAACCACCCCGACACGGTAACCGGCTCAGTCTCTGCGGGCTCTCAGGCCATTCACGAACGGGCAGCCCATCAGCACGCGGATGGCCTGGCCCAGGCCGGTGACGTCGTCGACCGGCTTGTGGAACGGCAGCCGGATGTCGCGGTCACCGTCGGCGCTTTCCACCCGCAGGCGCATGCCGTAGCGGTCGACGCCGAGTGGGCGGACATCGCCGCGGCGCAACCGGGCCGGCAGCCGGGCGGCCAGCCGGGCCACCACGTCGCGATGGTCGCTGTCGAGATGTCTGATCCAGCACGATTCGAACCCGCAGAACGGGTCGGGCCGTGCGGCCAGCAGGGCCGCGGCGTCGACGGCTTCGGCGCCGGTCGCGTCGGTCACCACGACTGACCCGATCTCCAGCCGGGCCAGCAGGTAGCGGGTGTCACCGGAGGCCACCGGTCCCGAGTCCGGTGTCTGCACCTGCAGCAACGCCGGGTGTGGGTGTTCGGCGGCGATCAGGTCGAGCATCCCGTAGACCTCCGAGGACGGCACCGGATGCAACCATCCGCGGATCCAGACCAGCGAGCGGACCGGTTCGCGCAGCGGCAACGGCGCGTAGTCGGCCAACTCGAGCACGGCCTGCGCCCCACCGGCCAGCTCGACATCGACCGGCACTCCGACGGCGAACGAGCCGTCGGCGAGCAGATGGTGCAGGGGCGTGGTGAGCGGCTCGGCGCGTTCGACGGCGAGCAGTGCGCCACCGGCCCGGACGCAGGTGCTGCGAATCCGCTCGGCCGTCGTCGGCGCCGGGCAATGGGCAAGTGTCATCGTTGACCGTCCTGGCTCGTAAGTTTGTGAGGTAAGCCTTACTTAACTAAAAACGGCGCGAGGGCGCAAGACGTTCGACCCGATAGGGTTCTTGGCGTGGCCAGCATCGCGTATCTCGGTCCCGCGGGGACCTTCACCGAAGCTGCACTGCTGGAGATGATCGACGCCGGTCTGGTCCCGCGAGGGGAGTCCACCGAGCACCGTCCGCTGCCGGTGGACAGCACTCCCGCCGCGCTGGACGCGGTCCGCGATGGCGCCGCCGATTTCGCCTGCGTGCCGATCGAGAACTCCATCGACGGGTCGGTGACGCCAAGCCTGGACGGTCTGGCCGGCGGAGCGCCGCTGCAGGTGTTCGCGGAGCTGACGCTGGACGTCGCATTCAACATCGTCATCACGTCCGGCCGCACGGCCGCCGATGTGCGGACGGTGGCTGCCTTCCCGGTGGCCGCGGCGCAGGTGCGAAAGTGGCTCGCGGCTCATCTGCCCGCGGCGGAGTTGCGGCCTGCGATCTCCAACGCCGACGCCGCGCAGCAGGTCGCCGACGGGTTGATCGACGCCGCGGTGAGCTCGCCGCTCGCGGGCGCGCAACGGGGTTTGGCGACGCTGGCCGAAGGTGTGGTCGACGAGGCCAACGCCCGCACCCGCTTTCTGTTGGTCGGGCAGCCGGGGCCGCCGCCGGCCAGGACCGGCGCCGACCGGACGTCGGTGGTGCTGCGGATCGACAACGCGCCGAGCGCGCTGGTGACGGCGTTGGCCGAGTTCGGGATGCGCGGCATCGACCTGACCCGCATCGAATCACGGCCCACCCGAACTGAATTGGGTACCTACGTGTTCTTCTTGGACTGCGTCGGCCACATCGACGACGATGCCGTCGCCGAGGCACTCAAGGCGTTGCACCGACGTTGTACCGATGTGCGCTATCTAGGTTCCTGGCCGACGGGAGACGTCGCCGGTGCGCCGCCGCCGCCATCGGATGACGCGGCGCGTTGGCTGTCCGGCCTGCGCGGAGGGTCGGTCGAATGAGTGGTCGGCTGGTGTTGGTGCGGCACGGACAGTCAGTCGCCAACGTCGACAAACGACTCGACACCCGTCCGCCGGGGGCAGAACTGACGGCGTTGGGCCGCGAACAGGCCCGCGCGTTCGCTCGTGACGCCACGTCAGTGCCGGGGCTGCTGCTGCATTCGGTGGCCACCCGGGCGGCTCAGACGGCGGAAGAGATCAGCGCCGAATTAGATGTGTCGGCCAGGGAGGTGACCGGCATCCACGAGGTGCAGGTCGGCGACCTGGAGAACCGCAACGACCAGGCCGCGGTCGACGCGTTCGATGCGGTCTACCGGCGCTGGCTGCGCGGCGAGCGCGATGTGTCGATGCCCGGCGGGGAAAGCGCTGACCAGGTGCTCGACCGCTATCTGCCCGTGCTGGACGAACTGAGGGTCCGCTACCTCGACGACGACAACTGGACCAGCGACGTCGTCGTCGTCAGTCACGGCGCGGCGATCCGGCTGACCGGCGCCTTGCTGGGAGATGTCGACAGCAGCTTCGCGCTCGAACACCACCTGGCCAACACCGAGGCGGTGGTGCTGGTGCCGGCTTCTGACGGGGGCTGGAGCTGTGCGGAGTGGGGAACCCACACGCCGCCGTTCGAGCCCGTCCTCGATGAGGCCGAAGCCGAGTCGGTCTCCGACCCGATGGGCTGAGTTAGATCGCCTGCGCGGAGGGCGCGTCGGCCTGCGCGCACTCGCACCCGACCGCGTCGCAGTCCAGCACGAACGCGTGCAGCAGCACCTCCGGGCCGGGGCAGTTCTCGTCGGTGCATTCCGAGCGGTGCAGCCGATGGCGAATGACCGCGCCGTGACAGTGTTCCGTCCCTGCCAGGCATTCGCGGCAGCGCGTGTTCATCTCGCAGTCATAGCACCGCTGACCTCCAGATCCGCGGTGCCACGCCGGATCTGATCAGGCCCAACCCAATTCGTGCAACCGGTCGTCGTCGATCCCGAAGTGATGGGCGATCTCGTGGATCACGGTGATCTTCACTTCCTCGACGACCTCGTCGTCGTCGTCGCAGATCTCCAGCAGCGCGTCGCGATAGATCGTGATGGTGTCCGGCAGCGAGCCTCCGTAGTGCGAATCGCGTTCGGTCAACGCCACACCCTCGTATAGCCCGAGCAACTCGTCGTCGTCGGGATCACGGTCGGCGACCAGCACCACCACGTTGTCCATCACCGCGGCCAGCTTCGGCGGGATCAGGTCGAGCGCGTCGGACACCAACTCTTCGAACCGTTGCGGATCCATCCGCACGGCCATGCCGTTATTGCCCCGGCGGCGGGGGTTCTGCCGCGGGCGGCGGCGGTGGCGCGAATGGGTTCTGCGGCTCGGGCGCCGCGGGCGTCGCCTCGGGGGGTGGCGCCTGGGCCGGCGGTGCGGCCGTCTGCGGGGCCGGGGCGGGCTGCTGGCCGGGCAGGTGCTGGTTGCCCTGCCGTTGGCTGCTCGATCCGCCCGACGAGCCGGCGGAACCCGATGAGCCAGACGAACTCGATGAACCGGACGAACCAGACGATCCGGGCGAGCCATTGGCGCCGGTCGACGATGTGCCGTTGCTCGGACTCGGGCCCGTCGGGATCGGCGGCAGGTTCAACCGCTCCTGCGGGATGTCCGGCGGCGGGACGGGCGGCTGCCCGTTGATCTTCAGCGGCCCCTTGGCGCTGTTGAGCAGTGTCGCCCAGCCGCCGTTGCCCAAGGTCGCCCCGATGCTGCAGGCCACCTGCCGACTGCCGGCCGACCAGCTGGGCAGCGATAGCGTGCTGTAGATCAGCGTCAGCGTCGTGCTCCGCAACTGCACTGGCATCAGGAAGGCGTCGGTCAGCTTGGTGCAGGAGTCCTTGATGAACGCGTCCTGCTCGGGCTCGGGCGGCAGGCCCTCGGGGAACCGGGCCAGCAGGTTGACCGTGCCGGTGACTTCCATCGCGTGCGGCGCGGCGCAGTCCACGGGAATGTCGGTGGGTTGGTTGGTCGACGGGTCGATGCCCAGGCAGGTGCCGTCCGGCCACGTCTTGGACTGGTCGGTGTCGGCGACCTTGCCTTTGAATGCGATCTGCTGGTTGCCCGCGCCCGGCAGTTGCACGCCGCACAGCATCCGTCGCTCGCCGAATTGCCGCCACGCCTTGTCGCCGGACCACAGCATGCTGATGATGAACCGGCTGTTGGGGTCGAACTTGGCGCCCAGGTAGCGGCGCACCGCCGACTCGCACTGCTCCTGGCTGATCTGCTCGATGCGGGTGGCAGTCGGTGGCGGGGCCAACGGGCCGTATTCCGAACCGGGGAAGGTGCGCATGTCGATCGACTCGGCGACCTCGAACCGATGCTCGTCTTTGCAGTCCACGACGTTGGCGGCCTCGGGCATCCGTTCGGGCCACATCAGGCAGTTGCCGCTGACGGCGCGGTTGAACGCGTCGTTGCCTTTCGAGCCGGTGGGTGGCACCGGGTCGATGTAGCCGGTGAGCCGTCCCGGCCCGCCGCCGATCGGCAGCGCGGTGACGAGGCCCGCGATCAGCAGACCACCCAGCGCGGTCAGCAGTAGCGCGCGGCGGGTCGCCGAGGCTTGCAGGGTGCCCTGCAAGGAGTTGAACCACGCGACCCGCGGCAGCCGACGTTTAGGGGTCTCGGCCCCAGACGCCTCGCTCTCAGTCCGCTCGGATTCGTGCCACATTTGCTCCATTCTGACAGGGATACCGCGCCGCGTGACGGCTGTTACAGAAGTGAAATGGTTGTCGTGCGTGGTTGTCCACCGCGTAGGGTTCTAGCCCGTGATCGACCTGAAGCTGCTCCGGGAAAACCCCGATGCCGTCCGCCAATCACAGCAAAGCCGCGGTGAAGACCCTGCGCTGGTCGACGCCTTATTGGCCGCCGATACCTCCCGCCGGGCCGCGATCTCGACGGGGGACTCGCTGCGCGCTGACCAGAAGATAGTCAGCAGAGAGGTCGGTAAGGCGTCCGCCGATCAGCGACCGGCATTGCTGCAGCAGGCTCGCGCTTTGGCCGACGAGGTCAAGGCCGCCGAAGCCGAGCAGGCCAACGCCGAGGCGGCGTTCACCGCCGCGCACATGGCGATCTCGAACGTGATCATCGACGGTGTGCCCGCGGGCGGCGAGGCCGACTACGCCGTCCTGGACGTCGTCGGCGAACCACCGGTGATCGACAACCCAAAGGATCACCTCGAGCTCGGCGAGAAGCTCGGTCTGATCGACATGGAACGCGGCGCCAAGGTGTCGGGCTCGCGTTTCTACTTCCTGACCGGTCAGGGTGCCTTGCTACAGCTGGGGTTGCTGCAGATGGCGATCCGACTGGCCGCCGACAACGGTTTCACGCCGATCATCCCGCCGGTCTTGGTCCGGCCCGAGGTGATGTCGGGGACCGGCTTTCTCGGTGCCCACGCCGACGAGATCTACCGGGTGGAGGAAGACGACCTCTATCTGGTCGGCACCTCCGAGGTGCCGTTGGCCGGCTATCACTCCAACGAGATCCTTGACCTGTCGGCCGGGCCGCAACGCTATGCGGGTTGGTCGTCGTGCTTTCGCCGCGAGGCGGGCAGCTATGGCAAGGACACCCGCGGCATCATCCGCGTGCACCAGTTCGACAAGGTCGAGGCGTTCGTCTACTGCAATCCCGCCGACGCCGAGGCAGAGCATGAGCGCCTGCTCGGCTGGCAGCGCGAGATGCTGGCCCGCATCGAGGTGCCCTATCGGGTCATCGACGTCGCCGCAGGCGATCTCGGCTCCTCGGCGGCCCGCAAATACGACTGCGAGGCGTGGGTGCCCACCCAGCAGGCCTACCGCGAGCTGACCTCGACGTCGAACTGCACGACCTTCCAGGCGCGCAGGCTGGCCACCCGCTATCGGGATCCCGCAGGTAAACCGCAGATCGCGGCAACGCTGAACGGCACGCTGGCCACCACCCGCTGGCTGGTGGCGATTCTGGAGAACCACCAGCGACCTGACGGCAGTGTGCGGATTCCGACGGCGCTGGTGCCTTTCGTCGGGGCTGAGGTGTTGGAGCCGGCCTAGCGCGCTTTGCGGTCACCGAGGGCAGCAAAGTTCAATAATCGTTCTCCTAGCTGATCTATCATCACCGGATCAAAGTCCTGCAGACGTGCTGGGGCAACCGCGTCGGAGGTGTGCGAGAACGCGATGGGTTGGCTCAGACTGTGGTGGCGTCAGTCCGATCATTACGATCGCCTGAGCTCCCATCTGGCGACCCGCAACATGGCCGGGCTCACCCGACGCACCATTGCAGTGGTCGCGGGCGGTTTGGCGCTGGTCGCCGTCGCGACCATCTGGACCCCCACCGGACCGAAGGGTGCGCTTCCGATGGCCTGCACACTGGCCGCGGCCGTCGGCGCCGCGGGAGGGGCGCTGTTGTGGTCGCTGCGCTGGCCGACCCGCACCGCGGCGATACGGTTCGTCAGCGCGGCGACCGCCAGCATCGCGCTGATCGCACTCTCCCAACAGGACCCAATGTTCGGCATACTGACCTGCGCGGCATTCGCCGCGACCGCCAGCTACATCGCGCTGTTCCACACCGCGCCGTTGCTGGCGGCTCACTTCGCGGTCGCGAGCTCGGTCAGTAGCGTCGAGTGTTTCCGGATGGCAGCGATCTACAACATCGCCGCGGGCGTATCCAGTTACGGGTTGCTGCTACTGCTCAATCTGATCGTGCCGTTCGGAGTCCAGGTAGTCGTGCACGTCCTCGGCAGCGACGCCGTGCGGGCCGACCGCGACCAGCTCACCGGGCTGCTGACTCGCCGCGCCTTCAATCGGCGCGGCAAAGCTCGGCTGGAGCAGGCCCGCGCCGAGCTCGTCCACATGGTGGTCACCGTCATCGACCTGGACCGCTTCAAACAGCTCAACGACAGCTACGGCCACAGCACCGGCGACGACGCGCTGGTCTCGGTGGCCCGGGCGCTGCGCGACAGCAACGATGACGGCGCCGTGATCTGCCGTTCGGGCGGTGAGGAATTCGTCATCGCCGACATTTGGCAGCCCGATGACGTGAGCCGCCGAGCGCAGCAGATCTGCGAGGTGATCGCCTCGCTGCCGTTCGGCATCACCGCCAGCGTCGGCACCGCCGGCGTTCACCCGGCATATCGCGCCGGCAGTAGCAGCGACTTGTTGACCGAGTTGATCGCGGCCGCCGACGCGGCGATGTACGCGGCGAAGCGGCGCGGCGGAAACCAAGCCGGGCATCATGATTGGCCGCTCCCGCCGCCGCTGGACCGATTGTCCGACGGCGAAACCGATTACCGCAGTGACGGAATCAGCGCCTGAAGCCTGTCAGCCGACCGGCGCCGGCGTGTGCGCATGCCGGCGTTGCCGCTCGATGGTGGCGAAATAGAAGGCGAACGCGAACGCGAAGCTGGTGAACAGGCTCGACACGAAGTACAGCCACGGCCGGCGCAGCCCGCGGCGGTGCCCATCGACGATGGTGAACAGCGGCAGCAGCACCACATTGGCGATCGTGTAGTCCTGGCTGGCCGAACTGGCCGCCGGGTTGGTGAACATCAGCCGGATGTATTCGGCCCAGCTGCCGTGCTCACCCCACAGCGGATTGGTCGATCCCTGCGAATACTCCTGCACGAAGCGGATATTGAAGTACCAGCCCAGCACCACTGAGGCGACGCCGATGACGTAGTACAGGATTTCCAGCGGCGAGAACAGCGAGCCGCCTGCCGGGCGAGAGAACACGAGCCGATTGGAAGTGACGATCCAGGTGATGACGGCAATGCCGAGGATCGCGTGCGTGAGAAGCGAGACCATGGCCGCAGTCTCACCCCGGACCCGAAGTTTTGTCAATATTGACGAAACGCGATTTGAGGTAATTTGACGGTCATGATCCGGCCGGCTCAGACGGCGCGCAGCGAGCGCACGCGCGAGGCGCTGCGTCAGGCAGCCCTGGTGCGGTTCTTGGCCCAGGGCGTCGAAGACACCTCGGCCGAACAGATAGCGGCAGACGCCGGGGTGTCGCTGCGGACCTTTTATCGGCACTTCTCGTCGAAGCACGATCTGCTGTTCGCCGATTACACCGGACTGCACTGGTTTCGCGCCGCGTTGAACGACCGTCCGGTCACCGAATCGATCATCGACTCGGTCCAGGCCGCCATCTTCGCTTTTCCGTATGACGTTGACGCCGTTGCCAAAATCGCCACGTTGCGCGATGACGAGATCGACCCTGGCCGCATCGTGCGGCACATCCGCGATGTCCAGGCCGACTTCGCCGACGCCATCGCGGTACTACTGCAACGGCGTGGCTGCGCGGCCGATCCCGCACCGGATGACCGGGTGCGCTTCGCGGTGACTGCCCGCTGCATCGCGGCCGCGGTCTTCGGTGCGATGGAGGTGTGGATGCTCGGCGGAGACCGATCGCTCGGCGAGCTGGCGCGGGTGTGCCATCTGGCGTTGGAGTCGCTGCGGGCCGGGATCACCGACAGTTGGGCTGACCATGTTTCGTCATAATTGACAAAACATTGAGTGCGTGCCAGCCTCCATGCTGGAGGGCAGGACCATGACTGACTATGACGCGATAGTTATCGGCGCGGGCCACAACGGGCTGGCAGCAGCGGTGCTGCTGCAGAAGGCGGGCCTGCGCACGCTGTGCCTGGAATCCAAGCTCTACGCAGGCGGAATGGCTTCTACCGTCGAGCTTTTCGACGGCTACCAGTTCGAGATCGCCGGGTCGGTGCAATTCCCGACCGCTGCGGTGGTCCGTCACGAACTGGGCTTGGACACCTTGCCGACCATCGACCTGGAGGTGATGTCGGTCGCGCTGCGCGGCGTCGGCGACGATCCGATGGTCCAATACAGCGACCCGATCAAGTTGTTCACCCACCTCAACGAGGTACACGGCGCCGACGCCGTCAACGGCATGGCCGGTTTGATGGCCTGGGCTCAAGCGCCGACGCGGGCGCTGGGCCGATTCGAGGCCGGCGCGCTGCCGAAGACGCTGGACGAGATGTATGCCTGCGCGACAAACGAATTCGAGCGCTCGGCGATCGACGACATGCTGTTCGGGTCGGTCACCGACGTGTTGGACCGTTACCTTCCGGACCGGGAGAAGCACGGCGCACTGCGCGGTTCGATGACGGTGCTGGCGGTGAACACGCTGTATCGCGGGCCTGCCACTCCGGGCAGCGCGGCCGCGCTCGCGTTCGGCCTCGGCGTCCCGGATGGCGACTTCATCCAGATGAAGAAGCTGCGCGGCGGCATCGGAGCGCTGACGACACATCTGGCTCAGCTGCTCGAGCAGGAGGGCGGCGAGGTCCGGTTGCGCACCAAAGTGACCGACATCCTCGTCGGCGAGGGCCGGGTGAGCGGCGTGCACACCGAGGCGGGCGAGACGATCACCGCACCGATCGTCGTCTCCGCAATCGCACCCGACCTGACCGTCAATGACCTGATCGACCCCGCGGCGCTACCCGCCGACGTCCGTGAGCGCTACGCGCGAATCGACCACCGCGGCAGCTACATCCAGATGCACTTCGCGCTGGACGAGGCGCCGAACTTTGTCGCGCCGTACGAGACGCTCAACGATCCGAGCATGCAGGCGTCCATCGGCATCTTCAGCACGCCGGAGGAAGTGCAGCAACAGTGGGAGGACTGCCGGCGCGGCATCGTGCCCGCTGACCCGACCGTCGTCTTCCAGGTGCCCTCGCAGAACGACCCTGACCTGGCGCCGGCAGGCAAGCACGCCGCATCGGCGTTCGCGCTGTGGTTCCCGGTCGAAGGCGACGTGGACTACGGCGCGGCGAAGGTCGAGATGGGTCAACGCGTGATCGACAAGATCACCCGGCTCGCGCCGAACTTCGAGCGCAGCATCAGCAGGCACACCACCTTCACGCCAAAGCACATGGGCGTGATGTTCGGCGCCCCGGGCGGCGACTACTGCCACGGCCTGTTCCACGCGAACCAGGTCGGACCCAACCGGCCCGGACCGAAAGGTTTTCTCGGACAGCCGATTCCGGTGGAAGGTCTGTACCTGGCCAGCACCGGCTGTCACGGCGGACCTGGTATCACCTTCATCCCCGGCTACAACGCGGCGCAGGCGGCGCTGGCCGACGCGGGTCGCTGAGGAGTCGCTAGCTCCGTGCGTCGAGCAGTCGATCCATCAGCGCGGTGAACGCCTCGGCATCGGCTGGCGTGAACGCCGGACTGGGGCGAATGCCGGGTACGTCGAGGGTGATCAGCGTCGACCGGAACGGTCGCTGCATGTCCAGTGGCAGCCAGCGGCGCAGGTCCGAGCTGCCCCACAGCCGGAACCGGTGTAGCAGCAGCCCCAACGGCTCGGCCCGGTATCCGCGTACCTTGTCCAGCAGGATGATCTTCGAGGTGCCGGATGGAAAATGATAGCGGCGCAACGTGATTGCCTCCCGGTCCAACTGGACCAGGCCGTCATCGTAGGAGTCGTCCGAAACGCTCATGCCCGCGCGCTCCTGAGCTCGTGAGCGCGCGCGGTGAGGCAGCGGCCGTTCTCCAGGTTCCATTGCCAGCCGTGCAGGTTGCAGGTCAGCGTGCTGCCTTCCACGATGCCGAACTTGGACAGGTCGGCCTTCAGGTGCGGGCAGCGGCGCTGAATCTCCCAGCCGTCGAGGTTGATCGACGCGGCGTCGTCATGTGTCTCGGCGAACCAGCCGTCGGCGTAGGCGATCCGCTCACCGGTCAGGCATTTGAAGAAGGTGTAGAGATATTCGTTGTAGCCGCCGACCCGCCACGCCTTGAACCGGGTGGACAAGAAGATGGTGTTGACCCAGTCCGGCTCGTTGTCGCGCAACACGGTGCGAACCAGCTCCGGCGGGATGGCGAAACCGTACCGGAACTTCTCGTCGGGAATCGCCTCCCGGACAGTGCGTTTGGGGAAGTCGAGGACGACCTGTTGTGGGCCGATCACCAGCTCGACGGGGTAGCCGATGCCGTCGCAGATCTCGTTGCTGCCCAGCATGATCGGCTCGAACACCGTCGCCAGCGGCTCCAGCAGCGATTCCCCCATCGCCGGTGCCCAGGCGGCTTTCTCGGCGGCCAGCACGGGTTGCATGCGGTCGGCGTAGTCGGCGATGTAGGCGGCCTTGCCGGTGGTGAAGATGGCCTCGACTCCCCCGCAAGCGGGAGGTGCCCCCAGCTCGGTGGGCAGTGGGTGCTGCAGTGAGTTCAGTTGTGCGCCAGCGAAGTCCGCCGTCGAGCCGGGCACCATCAGCAGGCCGTGGTCGTGGCCGTTGCGGCGCATCTGGTCGAGGAACACCATCTGGTCGGGGAAGATGTTGGCCGGATCGCCGTGGTCGTCGTTGAGGTCACGCAATTCGGGGTCCAGGAAACACGGCGGGCCTGCCGACGGGACCACCCACGTCGCGTCGACCTGCGCGATGTACTGCCGTGACCGGTCCATCTGGCGTTGCCGCTTCTGGGTGCCGAAGGACTCCTTGGCCCGCGCGGGCATGTCGTAGACCATCGGGTACCAGATCGCGCCGGAGTACTGCAGCATGTGCACGTCGACGGGACCGAACGCATCGGTCAGGACGTCCAGGTCGACCGGTCGCGCGTCGTTCATGTTGAAGGCGGTGGTCTCGCCGTCATCGACCACCAGCGCTGAGTCGCCGATCGGCCCGTCGGCCGGCGCCCGCAGCGCGATGATCATGATGTCCAGCTCACCCTTGGGCCCGCTGACGGTGTGCTTCACCGAATCGGTGGTCTCGAAGAACCGGTGGAAGCCCAGTAGCTGCAAGGCGTTCTTCAGGTCAGGCACCGGATAGTCCGGCAGCAGCACCACCGCGTCTTTGTTGACGTGCTCGGTCAGCAGCTTGGCGTCGAAGTGGTCCTTGTGCAGGTGCGAGACGTAGAGGTAGTCGCAGTCGCCGAGGCGGCCCCAGTCCAGGCCACTGTTGTCCGGGAAGGGGAACCACGACGCGAAGTAGGCCGGGTTGACCCAGGGGTCGCAGAGGATGCTGCCGGCCGACGTCTCGATCCGGAAGCCGGCGTGGCCGACGCTTGTGACCTGCACTGACACCCTTTGGTAGCTATCGTCTGACGCCCCGAGCTTACTGGTAGTAGATTCGCCTGCCCCGACCGTCGCGCCGGCCTAGGCGGGAACACTAGGGTTGATGACCGTGGAACCGGTATACGGAACGGTCATCGCGCTGGTGCGGCTGACCTGGCGCGTTCAGGGCCTGAAGTTCGCGGTCGTCGGGCAAGAGAACATTCCTGCCACCGGCGGCGCGGTCATCGCGATCAACCACACCAGCTACTTCGACTTCACCCTCGCCGGGCTGCCCGCCTACCGGCAGCACCGCGCGCGCAAGATCCGGTTCATGGCCAAGCAGGAAGTCTTCGACAACAAGATCACCGGGCCGATCATGCGCGGCTGCCGGCACATTCCGGTGGACCGGTCCAGCGGCGCCGCGTCGTACGATGCCGCCGTCGAGCGCCTCAAGGCCGGCGAACTCGTCGGCGTCTACCCGGAAGCCACGATCAGCCGCAGCTTCGAAATCAAGGAGTTCAAGTCCGGCGCCGCTCGGATGGCGATCCAGGCCAACGTGCCGATCATTCCGCACATCGTCTGGGGCGCCCAGCGGATCTGGACCAAGGACCACCCCAAGAAGCTGTACCGCCCGAAAGTGCCGATCGTGATGGTGGTCGGCGAGCCGATTCAGCCGACACTGCCGGCGACCGAGCTGACCGCGTTGCTGCATTCCCGTATGCAGCATCTGCTGGAGCAGGCGCAGGACAAGTACCCCTCGCACCCGGCGGGTGAGTGGTGGGTTCCTCATCGGCTCGGCGGCGGCGCGCCCACCCTGGCCGAGGCCGCCCAACTAGACGCCGATGAGGCCAGTCAGCGCGCCGCCACGCGGGCCGCCCGCGAGGCGGGTCGCTCCGGATAATGCCCATGGAGCCGGTTTACAGCGCGGTAGTGGTCACGGCCAAGGCACTGGTCACAGCGACCGGCACCAGGATCAGCTACCAAGGCCTCGAAAACATCCCGCGCACCGGCGGCGCGGTGACCGCGATCAACCACACCAGCTACGTCGACTGGGTGCCGGCGGGGCTCGCAGTGGCTGCCCGCGGGCGGCATGCTCGCTACATGCTCAAAGCCGAAATGGAGCAGGTGAAGTTCGTCAACTTTCTGATCAGGCACTGCCAGCACATCCCGGTCGATCGCGGCGCAGGCGCGGAGGCCTACGCCGAAGCCGTCCGGCGATTGCAGGACGGCGAGATCGTCGGCGTGATGCCGGAGGCGACCATCAGCCGCAGCTTCGAACTCAAGGAGTTCAAAAACGGCGCGGCCCGAATGGCGTTGGAGGCCGGCGTCCCGATAATTCCGCTGATCGTGTGGGGCGCGCAGCGGATCTGGACCAAGGATCATCCGCGAAATGTGGGCCGGGCGAAGATCCCCATCGTCGTCGCCGCGGGCCTGCCACTGGCGCCCGACGGTGATGTCGAGCATCTCGATGCCGCGCTGCGCGACGAAATGACTGAGTTGTTGCATCGCGTGCAAGACGAATATCCGCACCCTGACGGGGCTTTTTGGGTGCCGCGCCGGCTGGGCGGCAGCGCACCTACGGTAGCGGAGGCAAAAATTATTGAGGAAACTGAGAAGACCGAGCGGGCCCGCAGGCGGGCGTTGCGCGGTCCTTGATGCGGGGAACAGCTAACGCACCGTCCGCGTTCAGGGAGATTGACCCCGACACGAGGAGCAGCGCGCATGGCGGAGCCGTTCTACCGATTCGGTGAGTGGGTCGTACCCCCGGCTGTCGCGCTCAACGGCACCAAGTTCACCTTCCACGGCCTGGAGAACATCCCCGAGCAGGGCGGCGCGCTGCTCGCCCAAAATCACACCAGTTATCTGGACTGGCTTCCACCGCTGTTCGCCGCCCGCGAGCGCGGCAGGCGGATGTACTTCATGATCAAGGCCGAGATGGCCGACGTGAAGGCGGTCAACTTCGTGATCAAGCAGGCCAGGCTGATTCCGGTGGACCGCAGGCACGGGCACGACGCCTTCGAGACGGCTGTGCAACGGCTGCGCGAAGGTGAACTCATCGGGATGCACCCCGAGGCCACCATCAGCCGTAGCTACGAACTGCGGGAGTTCAAGACGGGTGCGGCGCGGATGGCGCTGGACGCCCAGGTGCCGATCGTCCCGTTGATCGTCTGGGGAGCGCAGCGCATCTGGCCGAAGGACCATCCGAAAAAGGTCTTCCGCAACAAGGTTCCGATCACAGTGTCCGCCGGTCGCCCGTTGCCGCCGCGCGGTACCCCCGACGAACTCAACATCGCGCTGCGCCGGGAGATGAACGCGTTGCTCTACCAGGTGCAGGAGTCGTACCCGCATCCCGAGGGGGAATACTGGGTGCCACGGCGATTGGGCGGCAGCGCGCCAAACCGGGACGATTCGCAGAAGCTGCGCACCGCAGAATTGCAGGAGCGGATGCGACAAGAAGAGGAGCGTCGACGGTGACACCAGGTAGATCGTCACTGTGACTCTGCCCGCGCTGATCGCCTGCGATGTCGACGGCACCCTGATCGACGAAGAGGAGAAGGTCACCCCGCGTACCCGCGACGCCGTGCGCGCCGCAGTCGATGCCGGCGTGCTTTTCGTGCTCGCTACCGGCCGCCCGCCACGGTGGATCCCGCCAGTGGTCGACGGGCTCGGATTTGCGCCGATAGCAGTGTGCGCCAACGGCGCGGTGATCTACGACCCCGAGACCGACCGGGTGCTGTCCGCCAAGACTCTGTCGGTGGATGCACTGTGCGAGCTGGCGGAGATCGCCACCCGGGTCATTCCCGGAGCCGGCCTTGCTGTCGAGCGGGTGGGGGCCAGCGCGCACGACAGCGCCACACCGCAATTCGTCAGCTCGCCGGGCTACGAGCACGCGTGGCTCAACCCGGACAACACCGAGGTCTCCATCGACGACCTGCTCAGTGCGCCCGCCGTCAAGCTACTGGTCCGCAAGGCCGGCGCGCGCAGCGCCGATCTGGCCGCCGCGCTCGCCGAGCATGTCGGTGTCGAGGGCGACATCACCTACTCCACCAACAACGGGCTGATCGAGATCGTGCCGTTAGGTGTCGACAAGGGCAGCGGCATCGCCGAAATCGCTGAGCCGCTTGGCATTACCGACGATGATTGGGTCACGTTCGGTGACATGCCCAATGACGTGCCCATGCTGCTGCGGGCCGGTCTCGGAGTGGCGATGGGTAACGCGCACCCGGACGCGATCGCCGCGGCCGACGAGGTCACCACACCCAACAGTGACGACGGGGTGGCGCGGGTGCTCGAACGGTGGGGGTTCTAGACGGCCGGAGCCACCGGGGAGAATCGCTCGAGCTGAACCGGTGGTCCGGTCGCGGGCGGCGGCGGCAACTCCTCGACGACGCCGTCCATCACCCGGCTGATCCGGCCGCTGAGCCGGTCGAGGTTCAGCGTGCCGTGCTGGAAGTTCTGCTTGATCCATTGCGGCTCTTGAATTTCGGCGCTGGTCGGAAGGCCCAGGGCGCCGCGTTCGTAACCGAGTGAGGCCCACGCGTCATAGATGGCGCCGGTGACCGGTTGCGGCCCGGTACTCGGCGACCAGTACATGGCGCCTTTCTCGAAGGTGGCGTAGCGCGCCTCGTCCGCACCGGTCGCTTCGGGTGAGGTCGGTGCGCCGAGGAAGCTGCTCGGCCCGCCGAGCGCCTGCCACCGGACGAAGATGGCACCGCCCTGCAGCGCCAGCGCCAGGTCCTCCAGACGCGGTGGGCCACTGAAATGTGCTGCGGTGTCGCGGATCTCGCCGAGCAAGCCATAGGCGACGTTGCCCGGGCAGTCGGTGGCACCGACGTCGCGGTGGCTGAAAATGGTCGGCAGCGTTGCCACGGCGTCGACCGGGAAGTTGGTGTTCTCACCGCCGGCCGACGGCAGCGCGACCATCCCCTGGGGGTCGATGCGGTCGAGTCCCAGCCGCCAGCCGAGCAGCCGTCCGAGGGTTTGCAGCTGAATCGGCGTCGGGGCCACGTCGTCGAAGTTGCCGATCATCGCCACACCCCAGCTGTCCCGGTTGAAGCCGCCGGTGTGGTCGCCTTGCACCGGCCCCGTCAGCGCACCTGCCCTGCCCTCGAACACCTGGCCGTACTTGTCGACCAGTGCGTTGTAGGCGATGTCGCACCAGCCCAGGATCTGGGTGTGATACGCGTAGATCGACTGCACGATCGCCGCGGAGTCTTGCGGTTGGTAGTCGTTGTTCTCGGCGGTGTGATGGACCACCGCGGCGCGGATCGGCTGATCGAACGGCCGGTTGCCGCAATGCACCGCTTCGTCAGCACCCCATTGCGCGCGGGGGATGATGTTGGGCGCCTGCCCTGCGGCGACGATGGCGGTGGGCGGTGTCCACTGGGTGTCGGCTGGTGCCTGCGGCGGCGAGATCAAGATTGCGGAAATATTCTGCGCCAGTGGTTGTTCCGCGGTGACCGGGATATAGCCCAGGCCGGGGGTGGGTGCATGCTTCGGCTGGGTGGTCTGCGGCGCTCCTGGCGGACGGTCGACCGCGATCTGCACGGTGGTGGTCTTGCCGACGAACACCGGATCGGTGCCGTGCGAACCGTGGCCGCCTGAGCTCAGCAGCCTCTCGGTCTGATACCAGGGGCCCCACGAACCGTCGGCATGCCGGGCCCGGACCCGGGCCGAGGTGTCATTCAGGTCGCCGCCGGTCAGCGCGACCATGGAAAACGGTGTGGCTTGGCTGATTTCGCGGACCGTGACGCCGCCACCGAGTCCGACCAACGGCTGCTGGGCAAGCTGCGCATCGCCTGGGCGGGCCGGTTGCTCGCGATGTCCGGTGCTCGGGCCGGTCGCCCAGGGCAGGATGACGACGGTCGCCGCGATAGCGGTGAACAACATCGTCGGCGCGGGGCGGCGGGACGGCACGAGCTGATGTTACGTAAGTGCCTAGTGGTGCAAATGATTCGACACGCTACTTAAGTGAACAAAGTGATTCAGGCACGGCAACGGCACCGCAGAGCTTGGGCGGCGCTGATGAGGTCAGCGTCCCACTTCTGCGGTGCCGTTTCGGGTGACAATCCCAGAAAGCCGAGTCCTTGCTACGGGATGGGTGAGGGCGGCGGGGGAATCGGAGCGACCGCGCCGTGTGCCGCGTTCTGCAGCTGCGGCATGATCATGCCCTTGAGCAAGTCAATGGCCTGACCTGCGCCCAACTGGTTGGCTGCACTCATCATGTCGCTGACCAGACCGCCGCTCGGTGCCGGAGCGCCCAGTGACGGGTCGCCCAGGATCGGGTAGGTGCCGCCGGCGCCCGGGTCGAGCCCGATCGGGTCGCTGATCGGCAATTCGCTCGGGTTGGCTCCCGCCGCGCCGAAGCCGGTCGGGCTGGTCAGACCGGGCGAGGTCAGACCAGGACTGGTCAGGCCGGGGTTGGCCAGTGACGGGTCGGTCAGGCCCGGGGTCAGCCCGGGAGTCGCGGTGGCCAGCCCGGGGGTGGAGAGTCCGGGTGTCAGACCAGGACTGGTCAGACCGGGTGTGGTCAGACCCGGCGACGCCAGGCCCGGTGAGGTCAGACCAGGTGAGGTCAGACCGGGGCTGGTCAGACCAGGTGAGGCCAATCCGGAGCTACCGAAACCCGGCAACCCAGTGCTGTCGGGGCTGGTCGCACCGGTCAGGCTCGGGATCGGCGGAAGGCTGACGCCGAACTGCGACAGACCCTGGGTCAGCGCGCCCATCAACTCGCCGGGCAGGTCGGTCATCGATGCGGCGCGAACGAACTCGTGGTGTTCGGGCGCCGGCGTGATGTCGGCTGCCAGGCTGGAAATGGCAATGTAAGCAAACGGACTCGCGACCGCCAGAGCGGCGAACGCGCTCGTGGCTGTCGAGAGCCTGCGTCGACGTCGGTTCGGCACGGAAGTCTCCTCTATCTGGACTATGCGGTCTCGTTGTCATGCGCGCCGGGGGCGCACACGGTGTCCGAAAGGTGGTTCTTCAGGCACACGACCGATGGTACTTACGTGAATGTTGTTACTGGAGTGACGAGATCGAATCGTGAGGCAATCGCGACATTCGTCACCGAATTGCGTTCAAGCATCAGGCAGAATGCGGGCGTCACGGCCGGTTATGCAGAAGACCCCCGCGCAACGCCGCCGCCAAGCGGGCTACGGTCCCGCAGTCCGATACCCTAGGCAACCGATGACTTCTCTTTCCGGTCGCTTTGACCTCTATGTCGTCGGCTCTGGATTTTTCGGCCTGACGATTGCCGAGCGCGTGGCTACTGAACTCGGCAAGCGGGTGCTGGTGGTCGACCGGCGGCCGCACATCGGCGGCAACGCCTACTCCGAGGCAGAACCGCAGACCGGCATCGAAGTGCACAAGTACGGCGCCCACCTGTTCCACACCTCGAACAACCGGGTGTGGGACTACGTGCGCCAGTTCACCGACTTCACCGGCTACCAGCACCGGGTCTTCGCCATGCACGACGGACAGGCCTACCAGTTCCCGATGGGCCTGGGCCTGGTGTCGCAGTTCTTCGGCCGGTACTTCACCCCCGACGAGGCCAAGGCGCTGATCGCCGAGCAATCCGCCGAGATCGCCACCGCCGACGCGCAGAACCTCGAAGAGAAGGCGATCTCGCTGATCGGCCGCCCGCTCTACGAGGCGTTCGTCAAGCACTACACCGCCAAGCAGTGGCAGACCGATCCCAAGGAGCTGCCGGCGGCCAACATCACCCGGCTGCCGGTGCGCTACAACTTCGACAACCGCTACTTCAACGACACCTACGAAGGCCTGCCCGTCAACGGCTACACCGCGTGGCTGGAGAATATGGCCGCCGACGACCGCATCGAGGTCAGGCTGGACACCGACTGGTTCGACGTCCGCGACGAGCTACGCGCGGCAAGTCCCGACGCCCCGGTGGTGTACACCGGCCCGCTGGACCGCTACTTCGACTACGCCGACGGTCAACTAGGCTGGCGCACTTTGGATTTCGAGACGGAAGTGCTGGCGACCGGCGACTTCCAAGGCACACCGGTGATGAATTACAACGACCCCGATGTGCCTTACACTCGTATCCACGAGTTTCGGCATTTCCACCCGGAGCGCGAATACCCGACCGACAAGACAGTGATCATGCGGGAGTTCTCCCGCTTCGCCGAGAACGACGACGAGCCCTACTATCCGATCAACACCGAGGCCGACCGTGCGGTGCTGGCCGCCTACCGGTCGCGGGCCAAAGCCGAAACCGCCTCGGCGAAGGTGCTTTTCGGTGGACGGCTGGGCACCTACCAGTATCTCGACATGCACATGGCGATCGCCAGTGCACTGAACATGTACGACAACACCTTGGCGCCGCATCTGCGTGATGGAGCGGCGCTGGACGATGGGCCGGCTCCTCCTCAGTCCGCTACACGGACTGCATCGTCGCCGGCCGAAGACGAAAGCAGCAGAGAAAGCAACCGCGGATGACCAAGCCCACCGTCGACGACGTAAGCCCAGTCGTGTCCGAACAACCCAGCAAGGCCGTGAGCCTGCTGTCGCGCATCATCCTGCCCCGCCCGGGGGAGCCGCTCGACGTCCGCAAGCTCTACCTGGAGGAGTCGACCACCAATTCCCGTCGCGCGCATGCGAGTAACCGCACGTCGCTGCAGATCTTCGCGGAATCGGAAGTGTCGTTCGCCACCTACTTCAACGCCTTCCCGGCCAGCTACTGGCGACGGTGGTCGACGTGCGCGTCCGTGGTGCTGCGGGCCGAATTGACCGGGGCCGGCCGCGTCGACATCTACCGCACCAAGGCGACTGGTGCACGGATCTATGTCGAGGGCCGCCAGTTCGCCAGTGCGGGCGACCAGCCGACCTTCGTCGAATTTCAGGTATCGCTGCAGCCCTTCGAAGATGGCGGCTGGATCTGGTTCGACATCACCACCGACACCGACGTCACGCTGCGCAGTGCCGGCTGGTACTCCGACCAGCCCGCACCCGGCGTCGCGAACGTCGCGGTCGGCATCCCCACCTTCAACCGGCCCAATGACTGCGTCAACGCGCTGCGGGACCTGGCCTCAGATCCCTTGGTGAACAAGGTGATCGGCGCCGTGATCGTGACCGACCAGGGCACGTCGAAGGTGCGCGACCACCCCGACTTCGCCGCCGCCGCCGCACCGCTGGGCGACCGGCTGTCGATTCACAACCAGCCCAACCTCGGCGGGTCCGGCGGATACAGCCGTGTCATGTACGAAGCGCTGAAAAACACCGACTGCCAACAGATCCTGTTCATGGACGACGACATCGCCCTGGAACCGGACACCGTGTTGCGGATTCTGGCGCTGAACCGCTTCGCGAAGACGCCGATGCTGGTCGGCGGTCAGATGCTCAACCTGCAGGAGCCGTCGCACCTGCACATCATGGGCGAGATCGTCGACCGCGGAAACTTCATGTGGACCTCGGCGCCGTACACCGAATACGACCACGACTTCGCCGAATTGCCGTTGAACGACGACAACCCGCGCAGCAACCTGCTGCACCGGCGTATCGACGTCGACTACAACGGCTGGTGGACGTGCATGATCCCGCGTCACGTCGCCGAAGAGCTCGGCCAGCCGCTGCCGCTGTTCATCAAATGGGACGATGCCGACTACGGGCTGCGCGCCGCCGAACACGGCTATCCGACCGCAACCCTTCCCGGCGCGGCGATCTGGCACATGGCCTGGAGCGATAAGGACGACGCGATCGACTGGCAGGCCTATTTCCACCTGCGCAACCGGCTGGTGGTGGCGGCCCTGCACTGGGACGGCGACGTCACCGGGCTGGTCCGCAGCCATCTCAAGGCGACGCTGAAACACCTTTCCTGCCTTGAGTATTCGACGGTCGCCATCCAGAACCGGGCGATCGACGACTTCCTCGCCGGCCCGGAGCACATCTTCTCGATCCTGGAATCCGCGCTGCCGGAAGTGCATCGGATGCGCAAGGAATTCCCCGATGCGGTGGTGCTGCCGTCGTCCAACGAGCTGCCCGCTGCGTCGGAGCGCAACCATGAGATGAAGCCGCCGGTGAACCCGTTCAACATCGGCTACCGGCTGATCCGCGGCACGCTGCATCAGCTGAAAACTGCTGACCCCGAACATCATCGGCGTCCGCAGCTCAACGTTCCGACCCAAGATGCCCGCTGGTTCCGGCTGAGCACGCTGGACGGCGCGACCGTCACGACGGCCGACGGGCGCGGTGCGGTGTACCGCCAGCGCGACCGGGCCAAGATGCTCGCGCTGCTGTGGCAGTCGCTGCGCAGGCAACGCCAACTGGTGAAGCGTTTCGACGACATGCGCCGCGCCTACCGCGACGCGCTGCCGGTGCTGTCCAGCAAGGAGAAATGGGAAACGGTGCTGTTCGCCGCCCACGACAACGCGGCTGGCAATGGCCGACATCACGGCTGAATCGGCGTCGCCGCACGGCGAAGTGGCTGTCCTGGTGGCGGTTCAAGCTGCGTTGGCCGGGCGTCCCGGAGCATTGACGGCAGCACGGGCGCTGTCCCACTTCGGCGAGCACAGCCTGGGCTGGCTGGCGGTGTCGGCGATCGGCGCTGCCGTGCAACCGTCACGGCGTCGCGCCTGGCTGGTGGCCGGCGGCGGAGCGTTCGCCGCGCACGCCGCGGCCGTGGTCATCAAGCGGCTGGTCCGCAGGAAGCGGCCCCATCATCCCGCGGTGGCGGTCAACGTCGGCACCCCGAGCAGCCTGAGCTTCCCGTCGGCGCATGCCACGTCGACCACCGCGGCGGCAGTGTTGCTGGCCCGGGTCACCGGGTTGCCGCTGCCTGTCATGCTGGTGCCGCCGATGGCGCTCTCCCGGGTGCTGCTCGGCGTGCACTATCCCAGCGACGTGGCCACTGGCGTGGCGGTCGGCGCGGCGGTCGCGGCGATCGTCTCCCGAGTCGACGACGGCTGGCCCGCATGGCCGACAACTAGTGGGGACCGAAGATGAGCGAGGTGGACCAGAAGGTTGCCGGCCCACCGGCCAACCTGATCCGCGGCGTGGTCAAGGCGATGCGCCCGCGCCAGTGGGTGAAGAACATCCTGGTGGCCGCGGCGCCGCTGGCCGGGTGGGGCACCGACGTGCACTACGACAACGGCCGGGTGGTGATGCAGGTCGCCGTCGCCTTCGTGGTGTTCTGCCTGGGCGCCTCGTCGATCTATCTAGTCAACGATGTCCGCGATGTCGAGGCCGACCGCGCACACCCCACCAAGCAGTTCCGCCCGATCGCCGCGGGCGTGGTGCCCGAGTGGCTGGCCTACACGCTGTCCGCGGTGCTCGGGGCGATGTCGCTGGGCCTGGCGTACTGGCTCACGCCGAACCTGGCGCTGGTGATGGTCGTCTACATCGTCATGCAGCTGGCCTACTGCTTCGGTCTCAAACACCAAGCGGTGATCGACATCAGCATCGTCTCGTCGGCGTACCTGATCCGCGCGATCGCCGGCGGCGCTGCCACCAATACCCATCTGTCGCAATGGTTTCTGCTGACGATGGCGTTCGGATCGTTGTTCATGGCGGCTGGCAAGCGCTACGCCGAGCTGCAGTTGGCCGAACGCACCGGCGCCAACATCCGCAAGTCGCTGGAGAGTTACACCAGCACCTATCTGCGCTTCGTCTGGACGATGTCGGCGACCGCGATGGTGGTCTGCTACGGCCTGTGGGCCTTCGAGCGTGACCACGGCCGGGCCGGCTGGTTCGCGGTGTCGATGGTTCCGTTCACCATCGCGATCCTCCGGTACGCGGTGGACGTCGACGGCGGTATGGCCGGCGAGCCCGAGGACATCGCGCTGCGCGACCGCGTGCTGCAAGTGTTGTTCTTGGCGTGGATCGGAACCGTCGGTGTTGCGGTTTTCCTCGTCTGACCCGGACTCCGAGTCCCGCTGGCCGGTGATCCGGTTCGCCGGTCGGCCGTCGTTCCCCTACGACATGACGGTTCGGGTGAGCCTCTGGGCGGGCGTGGCGATCACGTCGATGTTGTTCGGCTGGGGCGCCTGGCAGCGGCGCTGGATCGCCGACGACGGGCTGATCGTGCTGCGCACGGTCCGAAACCTGTTGGCCGGCAACGGCCCAGTGTTCAACGCGGGTGAGCGGGTCGAGGCCAACACGTCGGTGGTGTGGACGTATCTGAACTACGCGGGCGGCTGGCTGACCTGGCCGATGCGCCTGGAGTATGTAGCCCTGGCGCTGGCTCTCGGCTTGAGCCTGGCCGGACTCGCGTTGCTGATGCTGGGCACCGGCCGGTTGTTCGCGCCCAGCCTGGTGGGCCGCCGCGCGATCATGCTGCCCGCAGGCGCGCTGGTCTACATCGCGGTGCCGCCCGCCCGCGACTTCGCCACGTCCGGCCTGGAAAGCGGCCTGGTCATGGCATACCTGGGGCTGCTCTGGTGGATGATGGTCTGCTGGTCGCAGGCCGGGCGAAAGCGTCCGGCGGGGCCGGTCTTCATCGTCGCCTTGGCGTTCGTCGCCGGGTGCAGCGTGCTGGTGCGTCCCGAGTTGGCCCTGATCGGCGGCGGCGCGCTGATCATGATGCTGAGCGTGACGCAGGGCTGGCAGCGCCGACTGACCATCGTGGTGGCAGGCGGCCTGCTGCCGGTCGGCTATCAGCTCTTCCGGATGGGCTACTACGGGCTGTTGTTCCCCGGCACCGCGCTGGCCAAGGATGCCGCTGGCGACAAGTGGTCGCAGGGCCTTATCTATCTGTCGAATTTCAACCGCCCTTACGCGCTGTGGGTGCCGGTGTTCTTGCTGGCGGTTCTCGGTCTGGTCATGTGGGCGTCCGCTGCCCGGCACAAGGCAGCCGACCCGAGCGGTTCGGCTCGCCGACCGCTGGCCCGCACTGTGCAAAGCCCGACCGCCGTCGTGGTGTTCATGCTGGTCAGCGGGCTGCTACAGGCGCTGTACTGGATCCGGCAGGGCGGCGACTTCATGCACGGCCGGGTCTTGCTGGCCCCGCTGTTCTGTCTGCTCGCACCGGTGGCCGTGCTACCGGTGGTGGTTCCCGACGGCACCGGGCTGTCCCGCGAGGCCGGCTACTGGCTGGCCGGCGGGGTGAGCGCACTGTGGATGGCCGTCGCAGGCTGGGCGCTGTGGGCGGCCAATTCGGGCGGCCTGGGCGACGACGCGACGCGGGTCACCTACTCGGGCATCGTCGACGAGCGCCGGTTCTACGCGCAGGCGACCGGTCACTCGCATCCGCTGACCGCGGCCGACTACCTGGACTATCCGCGGATGCGGGCGGTGCTGGTCGCGCTCACCAACACCCCGGACGGCGCGTTGCTGCTGCCGTCCGGCAATTACGACCAGTGGGATCTCGTCCCGCCGATCCAGCCCCTGCCTGCCGGGTCGATCCCGGCGCCCGCGCCGCCGCCCGCTCCGCAACAGGGACCGCACACTGTCTTCTTCACCAACCTCGGCATGGTCGGCATGAATGTCGGGCTGCACGTCCGGGTGATCGACCAGATCGGTCTGGCCAACCCGCTCGCCGCGCACACCGCGCGGTTGCAGCACGGCCGGATCGGCCATGACAAGAACCTCTTCCCGGATTGGGTGATCGCCGACGGGCCATGGGTGAAGTGGTATCCGGGTGTCCCGGCCTACCTCGACACGAAGTTCGTCCAGCAGGCCACGGCGGCGCTGCAGTGCCCTGCGACCCAGCAGATGCTGGCCTCGGTGCGCGCACCGATGGGATTTCACCGGTTCGTGTCGAACTTCGTGCACTCCTATGAGTTCACCAAGTACCGCATCGACCGGGTACCGCGCTACGAGCTGACCCGGTGCGGCCTGGATGTGCCGGAATCGGGCGGCGCTCCCTACACCGGGTTGCCTGCCACCGGCCCATAGCCACTGGTTGTGTGACGCAGAATTTGGCCTCCGTTGGCCGACGGTCCGATGTGCGCTTCCCTGACTGCCCCCGACCGGGCCCCAGCAACCTTCGATATGTATCGTTACCGGCGAACGACCACTCGTCGGCACATTCACAATGTAGTGATTTACCGCCGAGCGCAGCCCGTCTGACCGCGGTCGGGGGCCCCGTGGCGGACCCACTCTCTGGCCAAGGCACTCCCCAAGATGTGGTTCACTACAAGAGCACAGCTGCGCGCTCAGCGATGATGCGAGCCAAGGAGCGGCTCGATCACAAGCTGGCAATAAGGGCGATGCAGTCCGACCCACAGTGTTGGGCCCGACAATGAATGAGGAAGCAAGAATGAGGCTTGTTGACAGGTTTCGCGGTGTGGCAGGTAAGTTGCCACGCCGGCTCGCGATAGGGGCCGCTGCTGCGGCTCTGTTGCCGGGCCTGATCGGCGTCGTGGGCCAAACCGCTGACGCCGGAGCGTTCTCCCGGCCGGGTCTGCCCGTCGAGTACCTGCAGGTGCCGTCGGCGGCTATGGGTCGCGACATCAAAATCCAATTCCAGAGCGGTGGCGCCAACTCGCCTGCCGTGTACCTGCTCGACGGTCTTCGGGCGCAGGACGACTTCAACGGCTGGGACATCAACACCCCCGCCTTCGAGTGGTACCTGCAGTCCGGTCTGTCGCTCGTCATGCCGGTCGGCGGCCAGTCCAGCTGGTACACCGACTGGTACAAGCCGGCTTGCGGCAAGGCAGGCTGCCAGACCTACAAATGGGAGACCTTCCTCACCAGCGAGCTCCCGGCCTTCCTGGCCACCAAGGGTGTGAAGGAGACCGGTGGCGCGGCCGTCGGTCTGTCGATGGCCGGCGCGTCGTCGCTGAACCTGGCCAACTACCACCCCGCGCAGTTCATCGAGGTCGGCTCGTTCTCCGGTCTGATGGACCCCTCGCAGGGCATGGGACCGACGCTTATCGGCTTTGCGATGGGCGATGCCGGTGGCTACAAGCCTGCTGACATGTGGGGCCCGAAAGAGGACCCAGCCTGGGCCCGCAACGACCCGCTGCTGAACGTCGGCAAGACCGTTGCCAACAACACCCGCCTGTGGATGTACTGCGGTAACGGCAAGCCGTCCGACCTCGGTGGCGACAACCTGCCCGCCAAGTTCCTCGAGGGCTTTGTGCGGACCAGCAACATCAAGTTCCAGGACGCGTACAACGCTGCCGGCGGTCACAACGCGCAGTTCCACTTCGACGCCAACGGCACGCACGACTGGCCGTACTGGGGCGCGCAGTTGCACGCCATGCTGCCCGACCTGCAGGCGACTCTCGGTGCCACTCCGGGCGCCGGCCCGGCTGCTGGTGGTGCGCCGGCCGCAACTGCGACCGGTCAGCACACCTGACGGTCTGATTAGTACGTCGAACGGCGGCGACCCTGCGGGGTCGTCGCCGTTCGCCGTTTCCGGCGTCCGCTCCAGCGGGGTGTGATTAGCTACTTTCCGGAACGGGGGCGATCTGCAGTTCCCCAGTGTGTGGTCGAGCGACGAGCGAGGTCAGTAATGAGAGGTCTGTCCATGCTGGTACGGCTCCTGTGTGCCGCGGTCTTGACGGTCGCAGGCCTTGCCGCCGCCAACGGCGGCTCGGCGCGTGCCGCGGGCTACGAGTCGTTGATGGTCCCGTCGGCGGCGATGGGCCGCGACATCCCGGTGGCCTTCCTGCATGGTGGCCCGCACGCGGTCTATCTGCTCGACGCCTTCAACGCCGCGCCGGACGTCAGCAACTGGGTGACGGCGGGCAACGCGATGAACACCTTGGCGGGCAAGGGCATCTCGGTGGCCGCCCCGGCCGGTGGCGCGTTCAGCATGTACACCAACTGGGAGCGGGACGGCAGCAAGCAGTGGGACACCTTCCTCTCGCAGGAGCTCCCGGATTGGCTGGCCGCCAACAAGGGGCTGGCGCCGGGCGGCCACGGGGTCGTCGGTGCTTCGCAGGGCGGCTACGCGGCGATGGCGCTGGCCGCATTCCACCCAGACCGCTTCGGTTTCGCCGGATCGCTGTCCGGCTTCCTCTACCCGTCGAACACCACGACCAACGGCGCGATCCTAGCCGGCCTGCAGCAATTCGGCGGCGTCGATGGCAACGGCATGTGGGGCGCCCCGCAGCTGGGCCGGTGGAAGTGGCATGACCCCGACGTGCACGCAATGCTGCTGGCGCAGAACAACTCCCGGATCTGGGTGTGGAGCCCGACCACCGCGGCAGGCGACGTCCCGGCGATGATCGGCCAGGCCGGTGAAGCCATGGGTAACGCCCGGTTCTTCTACCAGGAGTACCGCAACGTCGGCGGGCACAACGGGCACTTCGACTTCCCCGGCGGCGGTGACAACGGCTGGGGCTCGTGGAGCTCTCAGCTCGGCGCGATGTCGGGTGACATCGTCGGAGCGATCCGCTAGAACGTCAGCCGGGCGCGGTGCCGCGAGCCGGTACCGTGGATCAAGCACGACGTGCCCCACGCGATCGCTGGGCGGGTCGGCTGTGCGACCAACCGACTTGCTAGCAGGAGATCATGGCTGTGAATTCCCGGCGGAAACGCCGCCGCATCTTGGCGTTGATCGCCGCCGTGTCGATCGCACTCGTCGTGGGCCTGGTGATCTTGGCTGTCGTCGGCGTGCTGCGGCAGCGGCCGGGCGCGCCGAGTGCGGTGCCGCCCAGCATCCTGCCGCCGACCAGCAGCGCGGCCTTCCCGCACAAGCCGCGACCGGCGTCGCAGGACTCCAGCTGTCCCGACGTGCAACTGCTCGCGATCCCGGGGACCTGGGAATCGTCGCTGCAGCAGGACCCGCTCAACCCGGTCGAGTTCCCGAAAGCCTTGCTACTCAACATCACTCGGCCGATCCGTGATCAGTTCGACTCGAGCCGGGTCGAGACGTACACCGTCCCGTACACCGCGCAGTTCCACAATCCACTGAGCAACGACCCACAGATCTCCTACGACCAGAGCCGCACCGAGGGCACTCGCGCGGCGGTCAAGGCGATGACGGACATGAACGCCAAGTGCCCGCTGACCAGTTATGTGCTGGTGGGCTTCTCCCAGGGTGCGGTGATCGCGGGCGACCTCGCCAGCAACATCGGCAATGGCCAGGGACCCGTCGATGACGACTTGGTACTCGGCGTGACGTTGATCGCCGACGGCCGCCGTCAACAGGGCGTGGGCCAATTCATCGGACCGAATCCGCCGGGGGAGGGCGCCGAAATCGTGCTGCACGAGGTGCCGGTGCTGGCGAATCTAGGCCTGACGATGACCGGTGCGCGGCCGGGCGGTTTCGGTGCGCTCGACAGCAAGACCAACGAGATCTGCGGGCCCGGCGACCTGATCTGCGCCGCCCCGCCTGAGGCGTTCAGCCTGGCGAACCTGCCTCGGACGCTGGACATCCTGGCCGGCGGGGCCGGTCAGCCGGTGCATGCGCTCTACGCCACCACCCAGTTCTGGAGTCTGGACGGTCAGCCCGCGACCGAATGGGCGTTGAATTGGGCGCACGGCGCCCTCGAGAACGCGCCGCATCCCAAACACGGGTGATTAAGCCGCCGTACCGCGGCCCTGCATCACAGGTCACAGTTCCGTCAAGGCGTACCTTCAAATTTGGTTCGTGGCGCAGCGACCACTAACATTAAGAGAAATTTAAGAGCAGCTATGGTCGGCTTGTCGCGTCGACGCGTTGCGGGACGCTCGGCGCAAATCGGTAGCATCGGTGAGGTTTGCCGTTCGCGAGAGTTCTCCGCAGGCGAAAGCGTGGTGTTCCGCAGGCCGACCCGAGTCCGATGACAACGTCGGTGAGGCTCACACAGACTTAGCCCAAGCAGCGTGGTGAAGGAGAGAGCGGCATGGCCTACCACAACCCGTTCATCGTCAACGGCCGGATCCAGTTCCCGGAAAACACCAACGTGGTCCGTCACGTCGAGAAGTGGGCGAAGGTTCGCGGCGACAAGCTGGCCTATCGGTTCCTGGACTACTCCACCGAACGTGACGGCGTCACCCGCGACATCTCCTGGTCGGACTTCGGCGCCCGCAACCGTGCGCTCGGCGCCCGCCTTCAGCAGGTCACCAAACCGGGCGACCGGATCGCCATCCTGTGCCCGCAGAACCTGGAGTACGTCGTCGCGTTCTTCGGCATCCTCTATGCCGGACGTATAGGCGTGCCGCTGTTCGACCCCTCCGAGCCGGGCCACGTCGGCCGCCTGCACGCGGTCCTCGACGACTGCGAGCCCACGGCGATTCTCACCACCAGCGCCGCCGCCGAAGGCGTGCGCAAGTTCTTCCGCAGCCGCCCGGCCAAGGATCGGCCACGCGTGATCGCGGTCGACGCGGTGCCCGACGAAGTCGCGTCCACCTGGGAGCCCGAGCAGATCGACGCCACCGCCGTCGCCTACCTGCAGTACACCTCCGGTTCCACCCGGACTCCGACCGGCGTCGAGGTCACCCAGCTGAACCTGGCCACCAACTGCGTGCAGGTGCTCACCGCCCTGGAAGGTAACCAAGGCGACCGCGGTGTCACCTGGCTGCCGTTCTTCCACGACATGGGTCTGATCACGATCATGCTCGGACCGATGCTCGGCCAGCACAACACGTTCATGACGCCCGCCGCGTTCGTCCGCCGCCCCAGTCGCTGGATGCGTGCGCTGGCCGGCGTCGACGGTGACAACGGCCCGACGTATTCGTTGGCACCGAACTTCGCGTTCGAGCACGCCGCGGTGCGCGGTCTGCCGCGTGACGACGAGGAGCCGCTGGACCTGTCCAACGTCAAGGCCCTGCTCAACGGCAGCGAGCCGATCTCGGTGGCATCGATGCGCAAGTTCACCGACGCATTCGGCCCGCACGGCCTGGACAAGGACGTGATCAAGCCGTGCTACGGCCTGGCCGAGGCGACGCTCTTCGTCTCGATCACCCCGATGAACGAGGGACCGACCGTGGTCCACGTCGATCGCGACGAGCTGAACAAGCACAACTTCGTCGAGGTCGCCTCCGACGCGCCCAGCGCCGTCACGCAGGTCTCGGCCGGCAAGATCGGTGTCGACGAGTGGGCGGTCATCGTCGACGCCGACACAGCCACCGAGCTGCCCGACGGGCAGATCGGCGAGATCTGGCTGCACGGGCCGAACATGGGGATGGGCTACTGGAAGCGCGAAGCCGAATCGACTGAGGTCTTCCGCAATCTGCTGAAGTCGCGGATCAACCCGTCACACGCGGACGGCGCAGCCGACGACGGGACCTGGGTCCAGACCGGCGACTACGGCACCTATTACAAGGGCAACCTCTACATCACCGGCCGGGTCAAGGATTTGGTCATCATCGACGGCCGCAACCACTACCCGCAGGACCTGGAGTACTCCGCGCAGGAAGCCAGCCGGGCCCTGCGCACGGGTTACGTCGCGGCCTTCTCGGTGCCGACCAACCAACTGCCCGCCTCGGTCTTCGACAACCCGCACGCCGGTCTGAAGTTCGACAAGGACGACACCGCCGAGCAGTTGGTGATCGTCGCCGAGCGTGCCCCTGGTGCGCACAAACTCGACTACCAGCCGATCGCCGACGACATCCGGGCGGCGATCGCCGTGCGGCACGGGGTGACCGTGCGCGACGTGCTGCTGGTGCAGTCCGGCTCGGTGCCGCGAACCTCCAGCGGCAAGATCGGCCGCCGCGCCTGCCGCGCCGCCTACATCGACGGCAGCCTGCGCAGCGGCACCGCATCGCCGAACTCCTTCCCCGACCAGGCCGAATAACCCGAACATGACTGACGATCATCGACACCGAAGTAACCGAAGGCACCGTCGTCTCGGCTCGCACCCACATGACCATCGCCGAAGTTCGTCAATGGCTGCGCAATTGGGTCGCCAACGCCACCGGCCAGTCACCCGATTCGATCGACGAGGCCACCCCGATGGTGGAGCTGGGTCTGTCGTCCCGCGACGCGGTGGCGATGGCCGCCGACATCGAGGACCACACCGGTGTCACGGTGTCGATCGCGGCCGCCTTCGAGCATCCGACGATCGAATCGCTGGCCACCTGGATCGTCGAGGGCGACCCCGATCTCGGCGATGCCGGCACCGACGACACCGACTGGACGCGCAAGGGTCCCGTCGAGCGGGTCGACATCGCCGTGGTGGGTCTGGCCACCCGGTTGCCCGGCGACATGAACACTGCCGACCAGACCTGGCAGGCGCTGCTCGAGGGCCGCGACGCCATCACCGACAAGCCCGCGGACCGCTGGTCGGAATTCATGGACGAGCCGCGGCTGGCCGAGCTGATCAACAAGGCCCGCACCCGTGGCGGCTACCTGAGCGACATCAAGGGCTTCGACTCCGAGTTCTTCGCGCTGTCCAAGACCGAAGCCGACAACATCGACCCGCAGCAGCGGATCGCGCTCGAGCTGACCTGGGAGGCACTCGAGCACGCCCGGATCCCGGCGTCCAGCCTGCGCGGTGAATCGGTGGGCGTGTTCGTCGGCACCTCGGTCGCCGACTACAGCTTCCTGGCGATGTCCGACCCGACGGTCGCCCACCCCTACGCGATCACCGGTAACGCGAGTTCGGTTGTGGCCAACCGGGTTTCGTACTTCTTCGACTTCCACGGACCGTCGGTCGCGGTGGACACCGCCTGCTCGAGCTCGTTGGTGGCGACGCACCAGGCCATCCAGGCGCTGCGCAACGGCGAATGCGACGCGGCCCTCGCCGGTGGCGTCAACGCGTTGATCACCCCCGTGGTGACGCTCGGTTTCGACGAGATCGGCCAGGTGCTGTCGCCGGACGGCCGGATCAAGTCCTTCTCCTCCGACGCAGACGGCTACACCCGCTCCGAGGGTGGCGCCATGCTGGTGCTCAAGCGGGTCGACGATGCCCGCCGCGACGGTGACCAGATCCTCGCGGTGATCGCCGGTAGCGCGATCAACCACGACGGCCGGTCCAACGGTCTGATCGCCCCCAACCCGGACGCCCAGGCCGACGTGCTGCGCCGGGCCTACAAGGACGCCGGCATCAACCCGCGCTCGGTCGACTACATCGAGGCGCACGGCACCGGCACGGTGCTGGGTGACCCGATCGAGGCGCAGGCGCTGGGCCGGGTCATCGGTCGCGGCCGTGCCGCCGACAAGCCCGCGCTGCTGGGCGCGATCAAAACCAATGTCGGACATATGGAGTCGGCGGCTGGTGCGGCCAGCCTGGCCAAGATGGTGCTGTCGTTGCAGCACGGCAAGTTGCCGCCGTCGATCAACTACGCAGGCCCCAACCCTTACATCGACTTCGACGCGTCGCATCTGCGCGTCCTGACCACCGTGTCCGACTGGCCCCGCTATGGCGGGTACGCGGTGGCCGGGGTGTCCAGCTTCGGCTTCGGCGGCGCCAACGCGCACGTCGTGCTGCGCGAGGTGCTGCCCCGCGACGTCGTCGAACGCGAGCCCGATCCCGAGCCTGTCGTTGCGGCCGCTGCGCCTGTCGAGGAGCAGCACCTCGAGCACGTCGGTGGTATGCGCTTCGACGAGTACGGCGAATTCGTCGAAGGCAACCACACGGCTGCCGACGACGAGTACGAGCTGCCGGGCGTCACCGACGAGGCCATGCGCCTCAAAGGGATCGCGTTGGAAGAGCTTGCCGGCGAAGAGCTTCCGGCACCGCTGATCGCACTGCCGGTATCGGCGTTCCTGACGTCGCGCAAGAAGGCCGCCGCTGCCGAACTGGCCGACTGGATCGAAAGTCCTGAGGGCCAAGCATCTTCGCTGGAATCGATCGGCCGCGCGCTGTCGCGGCGCAACCACGGCCGTTCCCGCGCGGTGGTGCTGGCCCACGATCACGACGAGGCGATCAAGGGCCTGCGTGCGGTCGCGGACGGCAAGCAGAAGCCGAACGTGCTGAGCACCGACGGGCCCGTCACCAACGGAGCGGTATGGGCGATGGCCGGTTTCGGCGCCCAGCACCGCAAGATGGGCAAGAACCTCTATCTGCGCGACGAGATCTTCGCCGAGTGGATCGAGAAGGTCGACGCACTGATCCAGGACGAGCGTGGCTACTCGATTCTCGAGCTGATCCTCGACGACTCGCACGAGTACGGCATCGAGACCAGCAACGTCGTTATCTTCGCGATCCAGATCGCGCTGGGCGAGGTGCTCCGCGCGCACGGCGCGAAACCCACTGCGGTGATTGGCCAATCGCTGGGTGAACCCGCATCGGCGTACTTCTCCGGTGGGCTCTCTCTCGCCGATGCCACCCGGGTGATCTGTTCGCGCTCGCACCTGATGGGTGAGGGCGAGGCGATGCTGTTCGGCGAGTACATCCGGTTCATGGCGCTCGTCGAGTACTCGGCGGACGAGCTCAAGACGGTGTTCGCCGACTTCCCCGGTCTCGAGGTGTGCGTCTACGCCGCGCCGAGCCAGACCGTCATCGGCGGGCCGCCCGACGAGATCGACGCGATCGTCGCGCGCTGCGAGGCAGAGGGCCGCTTCGCGCGCAAACTGCAGACCAAGGGCGCCGGTCACACCTCGCAGATGGACCCGCTGCTCGGCGAGTTCTCCGCTGAACTGCAAGGCATTTCGCCGCAGACCCCCAACGTCGCGATCTTCTCGACCGTGCACGAGGGCAGCTACGTCCGGCCGGGCGGCGGGCCGATCCACGACGTCGAGTACTGGATGAAGGGCATGCGGCACTCGGTGTACTTCACCCACGGCGTCCGCAACGCCGTCGACAACGGGTACACCACGTTCCTGGAGCTCGCGCCCAACCCGGTCGCGCTGATGCAGATCGGCCTGACCACCGCGGCCGCGGGATTGCCTGATGCACAACTGATTGCGACCCTGACCCGCAAGCAGGACGACCTCGAGGCGATGACGTCGGCGATGGCGCAGCTGTTCGTGTTGGGTCACGACCTCGACATTCGGACGCTGTTCACCAGGGCAGTCGGACCAGAAGACTTTGCGAACGTTCCGCCGACCAAGTTCCGCCGCAAGGAGCACTGGCTCGACGCGCACTTCTCCGGCGACGGCTCGGTGATGATGCCCGGTACGCACGTGGCGATGCCGGACGGCAGGCACGTCTGGGAGTACGCCCCACGCGGCGAGACCGACCTGGCCGCACTGGTGAAATCCGCCGCGACACAAGTGCTTCCGGACGCCACCTTGACCGCCTCTGAGCAGCGCGCCGTTCCGGCCGACAAGGCCAGGCTGGTGACGACGTTGACCCGCCATCCGGGTGGCGCTTCGGTTCAGGTGCACGCACGCATCGACGAGTCGTTCACGCTGGTCTACGACGCTCTGGTGTCGCGGTCCGGCCAGGCGTCGGTGCTGCCGACGGCCGTCGGCGCGGGCTCCGCGATCGCCGGTGCGATCGCCCCGACCGTCACTGCGGCGCCGACTGAACCGGCGGCGGCCGAGCCTGACGCCGGCGCGGTGACCGACAGCCTCACCGCGCGTCAGCTGGGCGGAATCTCCCGGTGGACACCGGATTCCGGTGAGACCGTGCGCGATCGGCTGGGCTCGATCGTGTCGATGGCGATGGGATACGAGCCCGAGGACCTGCCATGGGAGGTCCCGCTGATCGAGCTAGGCCTGGACTCGATGATGGCCGTGCGGATCAAGAACCGCGTCGAGTACGACTTCGACCTGCCGCCGATTCAGCTGCAGGCGGTCCGCGACGCCAACCTCTTCAACATCGAGCAGATCATCCTGTACGCGATCGAGCATCGCGACGAGGTGCAGGATCTGCATGAGCACCAGAAGACCCAGACCGCGGACGAGATCGCCAAGGAGCAGGCCGCGATGTTGGCCGGCGCGACAGCGGTTTCAGCGACCGCACCGGCGCCGGAAGCGCCCGCAGACATTCCGGCTGCCGACGCACCGATTCCGCCGCCGCCCACCGATCCGTCCGGCCCGTCGGCGAATACCGGCGCGCAGCCGGCTCTCGCCGCCGCGGCTCAGGTGCTCAACCAGCAGGCCGTCGCCGATGCGCTGGGATCCGATGTGCCGCCTCGTGACGCGGCCGAGCGGGTCGCATTTGCGACGTGGGCGATCGTCACCGGCAAGTCGCCGGGCGGCATCTTCAACGCGTTGCCCACGCTGGATGACGCCGCTGCCACCAAGATGGCCGAGCGGCTGTCCGAGCGCGCCGAGGGTGAGATCACCGTGGCCGACGTGCGGGCCGCGACGACCGTCGAGGAGCTCGCGACCACCGTCCGGGAATTCCTGGAGGCCGGTCAGATCGACGGTTTCGTCCGCACAATCCGGGCCAGGCCCGAGGGCTCCACTGGCCCCTCTAAGCCACCGGTTTTCGTGTTCCACGCCGCGGGCGGGTCGACAGTGGTCTACGAGCCGCTGCTGAGCCGGCTGCCGGCCGACACCCCGATGTACGGTTTCGAGCGCGTCGAGGGAACCATCGAAGAGCGTGCCGCTGTGTACGTGCCGAAGCTGCGCGAGCTGCAAGGCGACGGGCCGTTCATCTTGGCCGGCTGGTCGCTGGGCGGGGCGCTGGCCTACGCCTGCGCGATCGGGTTGAAGCAGCAGGGCTGCGACGTCCCGTTCGTCGGGCTGATCGACGCGGTGATGCCCGGAGAGCCGATCCTGCAGACCAAGGAAGAAACTCGCAGGCGCTGGGACCGCTACGCGCGGTTCGCCGAGCGGACCTTCAACGTCCAGGTCCCCGAAATCCCCTACGAGCACCTCGAAACGCTGGACGACGAGGGGCAGGTCAGGTTCATCCTCGAGGCGATCAGTCAGAGCGGCGTGCAGATCCCCGGCGGGATCATCGAGCATCAGCGCACGTCATACCTGGACCAGCGGGCGATCGACACCGCCGACTACCAGCCCTACGACGGGCACGTCACGTTGTACATGGCCGACCGCTATCACGATGACGCGATCACGTTCGAGCCCGCGTATGCCACCCGCAAGCCGGACGGCGGATGGGGCGAGTACGTTTCCGATCTGGAGGTCGTGGCGATCGGTGGCGAGCACATCCAGGCCATCGACGAGCCGATCATCGGGAAGGTCGGTGCGCACATGACCCAGGCGCTCAACAAGATTGCCGGCGAGCAGAAAGAAGCCTAAGTGACCACCAAGACCACCGCCGAGCTGCTGGCTGAACTTCGCGAAAAGCTAGAGCTGGCAAAGGAACCCGGTGATCCGAAGGCCATTGCGCGACGCGAGAAGAAGGGCATCCCGAGCGCCCGCTCCCGGATCAACGATCTGGTCGACCCGGGTAGCTTCCTGGAGACCGGGGCATTGGCGCGGACGCCCGGCGACCCGAACGCGAACTTCGGCGACGGGTGTGTGACCGGTCGCGCGATGATCAACGGCCGGCCGGTCGGGGTGTTCTCCCACGACCAGACGGTGTTCCAGGGCTCGGTCGGTGAGATGTTCGGCCGCAAGGTCGCGGCGCTGATGGAGTGGTGCGCGATGGTCGCCTGCCCGATCATCGGCATCAACGACTCCGCGGGCGCCCGCATCCAGGACGCGGTCACGTCGCTGGCCTGGTACGCCGAACTGGGTCGCCGCGGCGACCTGCTGAGTGGAATCGCGCCGCAGATATCCCTGATCTTCGGCAAATGCGCTGGGGGAGCAGTGTATTCGCCGATCCAGACCGATCTGATCGTCGCGGTGCGCGACCAGGGCTACATGTTCGTCACCGGCCCTGACGTGATCAAGGACGTCACCGGTGAAGACGTCAGCCTCGACGAGCTCGGCGGTGCCGACGCCCAAGCCCGCTACGGCAACATCCACCAGGTGGTGGAATCCGAGGCGGCGGCATTCCAATACGTGCGCGACTTCCTGTCGTTCTTGCCGCCGAACTGCTTCGACCCGGCGCAGGTGGTCAACCCCGGGCTCGAGCCCGAGGTGACCCCGAGCGATCTCGAGCTCGATTCGATCGTGCCGGACTCGGACAACACCGCCTACGACATGCACGAGATCTTGCTGCGCATCTTCGACGACGGCGATTTCCTGGACGTCGCCGCGCAGGGCGGGCAGTCGATCATCACCGGGTTCGCCCGGGTCGACGGCCGGCCGGTCGGTGTGGTGGCCAACCAGCCGAGCTACATGTCCGGCGCTATCGACAACGAAGCCTCCGACAAGGCCGCCCGGTTCATCCGGTTCTGCGACGCCTTCTATGTGCCGCTGGTGTTCGTCGTGGACACCCCTGGGTTCCTGCCGGGTGTCGAGCAGGAAAAGGGCGGAATCATCAAGCGTGGCGGGCGATTCCTCTATGCGGTCGTCGAGGCCGATGTGCCGAAGGTGACGATAACCATCCGCAAGTCCTACGGCGGCGCGTACGCGGTGATGGGATCCAAGCAGCTGACCGCCGATCTCAACTTCGCCTGGCCGACCGCCCGTATCGCGGTGATCGGCGCCGACGGCGCTGCGCAGTTGCTGATGAAGCGATTCCCCGACCCGACCACGCCCGATGCGCAGAAGATCAAGCGGGACTTCATCGACGGCTACAACCTGAACATGGCCACGCCGTGGATCGCCGCCGAGCGCGGCTTCATCGACGCGGTCATCGAGCCGCACGAGACCAGGCTGTTGCTACGCCGGTCGCTGCACCTGTTACGCGACAAGCAGATACAAGGGCGAGTGCTCCGCAAGCACGGTCTGCTTCCCATTTAGAACGGGACTGTCAGACCGGCGAGATGTAGTCCGACGTGTAGAACTCGAGCGGGCTCTGCGAATACGGGCTGGGCCGCTGAATGAACACCCAGACGCCAGTGGTGCCTGAACGAAGACCGTCTTGCACCGTGGTGGACGCCTCGCCCACGCCGTCGGTGGTGGCACCGGCGACTGCGACGCCCGGACCCGGCGCCGTGCAGGGCGACGTCGATGCCCGGGGCATCTGGATCAGAGCGACGTCGAAGTGCGCGCCGGGTGAGCCGGTTTCCGAGATGTGCACGTCTGCGGCGACCGTGCCGCCCGTGACGCGGATGACCGCCGTGACCGCGGCGTTGTTCTCCGCTGAAATTTGGGAGATCGGGCTGAAATCGCAGGCACGCATGATGCCGCGCATCGGAACCAGCTTTCCGTCGCTGGCGTTCGCTGGTCCGGCAGCTGTCATGGCGGCGGGATTCACCGCGAAAGCCGCCGCAAGAACTACCGGAACTGCGCGACGGGACAGCGCGGGAATCGTTATCGACATTCTGTCAATAGTAACCCGGCAACGGCGGCCTGAACGACCCCTGAGCGGGAGAGATGCCTTACACGAGGTGCGTTGATGTGACGCGGAGCACGTCGGTTAGTCCTGCTGGGCCTCCTGGACCTTCTTGCCCGTCTCGGTGGACTCCTTGAGTTCCTTTTTTGCCTTTGCGGCCTCGTCGGCTAGTTCGTCGACGGTTTCGTCGCCTTCTTCCGCGCGCACGATCGCTCCTCTCCGTCGCAGATGTTCGAGTACCCGCAAGGCCTACCCGTCATCGCCGGCACTGAATCAGGAGCAGCTGCCTCACTTGCACTAGTTCGTATTACCATCTAGTTTTAGTTGGTAATACGAACTTCTTTGCGCCTTGAGGAGGCCGACATGCGCGCAGCCGTGGTCACGTCGTTCGATTCGCCCCCGTCGTTCCAGGAGTTCGATGCTCCGACGCCGGACGGGCCCAACGAGGTACTCGTCGATGTCGTCGCGTCCGGCCTGCACCGACGAGTGCGGTCGCAGGCGGATGGATCGCACTACACCAGCACCGGCGATCTTCCGCTGGTGCCGGGCGTCGACGGGGTGGGCCGGATGCCGGATGGCACGCTGCGCTACTTCGCGCTGGGCGACACGACGTGGGGTGCGATGGCCGAACAGACGGTGATCGACCTGCGTCAGAGTTTTCAGTTACCCGACGGTGCCGACCCTGTGCAGGTGGCGGCGGCGATGAACCCGGCGATGTCGGCTTGGGTCGCGCTGCGACAGCGGATCGACTTCCAGGCCGGCCAGACTGTGCTGATCTTGGGCGCCACCGGAAGCTCTGGGCAGCTGGCCGTCCAGGTCGCCAAACGGCTCGGCGCGGGCCATGTCATTGCGGCGGGGCGTGATCCGCAGAAGCTGGCCGGATTGCCCGCACTCGGCGCCGGCACCGTCGTGCGTCTCGGCGAGAGTCCCGGGCTCGGCGACGTGGCTGCCGAGGTCGACGTGGTGATCGATTACCTGTGGGGCCAGGCCACCGTCGACGCGATGACGGCTATCGCCACGAACCGCCACGACGACATGCGTCCGCTGACCTGGATAGAGGTCGGCTCGGTGGCCGGACCGACGGCCGCGATCCCGTCGGCAGCGCTACGGGCATTGCCCCTGCAGATAGTCGGTAGCGGGCAAGGGTCGGTGTCCACCGCAGCGCTGGTGGCCGAACTGCCGACTCTGGTCGACGAAATCAGCAGTGGGGCTTTGCATATCGACGCCCATGCGGTTCCACTCGGCGATGTCGAGAGTGCCTGGCAGGATGCCGACTCCAACGCGCGGATCGTATTCACTCCGGTGGAGTGAACCGGGCCGCCATCGAACGAACTGGGCGGCAATGACGAAAGTCACTGCCGCCCAGCAAAGTTCGTAGGTTACTCGGCTGCCTTCTGGCGCGCCTCGGCCGCCTTCTCGGCAGCGCGTGAGGCCTCGGCCTCGGCTTCTTTCTTGGCTACGTCGCGTTGGGCCTTGGCCTTGTCCTGCTGGGCGCGGCCCTCTTCACGCAGACCGTCGCGGTTGGTGACGATCCCGATGATCTCTTTGGCCTTGCCCTTGACGTCCTCGACGACGCCCAGGATTGCCTCTTCGGGTCCACTGCGGCTCATGGTGCTCCTTTCAAATGGGGATATGAGGGCCATACCCCTCGCGACCGGAGACCGAACCAGATGTGACAGCGCTCACGAAGTGCTGTCGACGCATCAGGGCTTGATGCGGATCTTGCCCGGCGACCACCAACCGAAGTGCGTGGCGGTGCCGAGGTCCAGCTCGGCGGGATGGGCATCGGCGATGGTCTCGAACTGACGCAGCGATCCCCAGTCCCGGCCCCAGTCGTGGGACAGATACGTGGACATGACGTGGGCGCGCAGCAGCAGGTCGGTGATGCCCAGCAGGCCACCGTTGACGCCGTCCTGCCAGGTGTCGGTGTCCTGCTTCTTGGCGTTGTAGTCCGGGGTGATGCGGAACTTCGGGATCTCGGTGACACCGTTGACGTGCAGCATCGGCTGCTGGCAGGGGAAGGCCAGCCCGACCGCCCAGTCCATCAGCACCGGCTGCGTCGAGCCGATGTACTCCTGCACCGAGCGCAGCTGCGGCACCCGCGGCGGGGTCACCGCGATCCAGTCGTCCGGCGTCAGGGACAGGTCCTCGGCCACCACCCGCACCGCGACCGCGTCGGCGGGCATCTGAGAGCGCGCGAAGCGCAGGTTGCGCCACACCTTCGGCTGCTCCCCGTAGAGGTCGTAGGGCACCAGGCGGCCGGCCGGCAGGACGGAGCCACCGGGACCGGCCTTGCCGAATTCCAATTCCACGGCCTGCCCGTTGGTGTGGTGGTGCAGGATGCTGTTGCCGGCGATCGTGCCCGCGGCGGTCACCACCACCAGGGGGTGCCCAGCGTCCGCGTTCGGTAGCTGATACCACGCCGAGCTGAGCCTGCTCTGTTGTTGCGCGCCGGTGGTGTAACTGCCGGCCACCGGGACCCGTTGCGGGTCAAGGCCGTAGGGTAGCGGCACCGTCGACCCGTTGAGGCCCGGCGCCTTCAGTTTGGTCGGCCCGTACCAGTCGTAATCGGTCCCGGGCTGCGGTACTGCCGTCTCCCGGACCGCTTCGGCCAGAGTGCGTTCCGGGACGCCGTTGGGGGCGAATCCTGTCGGGTTGGCGCCACCGAGCGCGCCCAGCGGCCCGTAACTGCCGGGATATGGCGCCATGTAGCCGATATTGCTGTCCGGCTCGACGAGCACCTCGTCGGCCAGCCCGCAGCCGCCGCTGAGCTCGCGCAGGTTGTCCCTGCCATTGGAGTAGGTGGGGTACTCCCGCACGATGCCGGCCACCATCGAGCCGACGAACACAAGTGCCATGAAGCCGGCTGCGAGCGGGACAGGCGCTCCCGTCAGCGCACGCGCCAGTCGGCCCTCGCCATGGCCGGAGTCCGCGAAATGCAACCAGGCCGCATACGCCGCAGTGATCGCGAACAGCGCGAAAAACATTGTGCTGACCGAGATTCCACCGATTTTCGGCATAGAGCTGTTGAACGGGACGCCATAGCTCGAGACGTACCACCAACCGTTGGTGCTGGCGAAGCACAGCGCCAACACGAACAGCACCGCCGCCAGGAACGCCATCCGGTTGCGCGACCAGCGCAGCACCTTCGGCGAGACCAGCACCGTGGTCAGCGCGGCCATTGCTGCGCCCACCGCGGCGAACAGCCCGAAGTGGTGCACCCACTTGGTAGGGGTGAACATCAGGAAGAACATGGTGCCGAAGATGACGCCCATCAGCCGCCAAGCCGGCCCGCGGGCCACACCGGGAACTCGCTTGCGGCGCAACATGATGAACAGCGCCGTGAAGAGGCAGAGCGCAGTGATCAGGAACCCGAATCGGCGCGACAGCGACCCGTCGACGGTGGGCAGGATCAGGTAGTAGTAGCGCAGGTTCTCGGTGTACCACGCCTGGCTGGGCCCGATGTCGGTACGAATCCTGGTGGCTTCCAACACCGTTGACAGCGTCTGGTCGGCAAACACCACGGTGAGGATGACGAACCCGGCGGCCAGCATCGGGGCCACCAGCGGCCAGGTCCCGACCGCGCGATGCCGTCGGACCAGAATTCGCAGGATCGGACGGCCACCGGCGACCAGCGCCGCCACCGCGATCAGACCGGTGGGCTGCACGCCCAGCGTGAATGCCGCGGTCACCACGGCCAGCGCCGCGGGCGTCATCCGCGACGCGCACATCGAGCGCTCGATGAGAACCCAGGTGATCAGCGAGCCGACCGCGATGATGGGCTCGGGTCGCAGACCGTTGTCGAACGGCATCCACGCCGTCAGCAGCACCAGGGCCGCCGCCCAGTTCGCGGCCTTGCTGGACGTGACCGCGGGACCCAACCGGGGCAGCACCTCACGCGACAGCAGCAACCAGCACGCCAACGCGGCGATCAGGTCCGGCAGCCGTATCCACAGACTGTCGTCGCTGACATGGGTCATCACCGCCAGCAGGTTGTAATACCAACCGAACGGATCCTCCGGGCTGCCGAACCAGCGGAAGTAGTTGGACATGTAGCCGGCGCGGTCGGCGACTCGGGCCATGCCCAGGATGTAGCCGTCGTCCGAGGAGTTCGCCCCGATCACATGCCAGAGCACGAACCCGGAGATCACCGTGGCGTCGGCGAGGGTGAATTTCTTCCAGCGGGTCGGGATCAGCCGGTGCATCCGGCGGCCGTCCAGCTGGTCCAGCCGCCACAACGCGACCAGCGCGACGATGGTGGACAGGATCGCGCCCACCATCGCGAGCAGCTTCAGTGTCGTTGGGGTGGTGGAGAACCGGGTGTCGATGGTCGCCGAGAACTTCAGCCCGGGTGGCGCGGGACCGGTCAGGTCGGTGAACACCCCGACGATCTGCGGGCGCAGGTTGGGGTCCGGGAAACCGCCCGACTGCGGCTTCCCCGCCGGGTCGGTCAACCCGACGAAGGTCGCGAAAGTACCTGCGCGCGTGGAGGTTATCGCAATGTGCTGGCACTGAGCGGACTCCGCCTGCTCGCGCGCCACGCTGGCGATCACCACGTTGCGGTCGGTGACGTCGACGCGCTTGGCGCTGACGACGACGAACAGCGCATTGAGCGCGGCGTCCTTGCCCTTCTTGGGTGCGGTGCTCAGCACGACGCCGCCAGCGGCGGACAGATCGCGCACCACCGCACAGGGCACGCTGGCCGACACGTCGACCGGGCTCAGTGAAATGAGCGGCGCCGTAACGCTATTCAGTTGGCCGCTCTGCGGCCAGTTCAGCATCGCGGTCGTCTGCACCACCGGCAGCAACGGTGTCGCAACCGACAGTAGGAAACCGATCAGCCCGGCGATCGTGGCAACCCAGCGGGTGACCCGGACACCGTCACGCGTCCCGCCGTCGCCGGTGGCCGTCTGCTCTTCGTGGTGGATGACGCTCACTGGAGTGCCCGAATCGGTCCTTGCCGGCTCCAGCCGTACACGGTCATCACGCCCTGTTCCACGATCGCGTTCGGCGCCTGATCACTGGGCACCAGCGGGTAGTACTGCTCGACCGATCCCCAATCGCGATGCCAGTCGCCGCGTAGGTAGGTCGCGACCGTCGAGGTCCGCAGCAACGTCTGGGTGAACAAGAACGGACCGCCGGCCCCGCCGGCCTGCCACCCGTTCGACGAGGCCGCCGTTTGCTTGTGATCGGGCAGGATCCGGTACCCCGGAAGTTCGGCAACGCCAAGGTGTTCGGCGAACGGCCGCTGGCACGGGAAGTTTGCGGCGGTCGCGATGTCCATCAGCACCGGGTCCTGTGAGCCCATCAAGTGCTGCAGGGTCTGCAGCACCGGGACCCGTGGCGGGGTGAATGCGAACCACTGATCCTCACTCAGGTTCGGGTCGTAAGCGACGATGCGCGCCACGTTGGCCTCCGGTGGCGCCCAGGTCAACGGGAACCGCAGGTTGCGCCACGCCGGTTGCGGCCCGATGTCGATGGGCTGCACCTCCGCGAGCGGCTGCGTGGTCCCGTCGGGGCGGGTGACGCCCCATTGCAGTTTCAGTGACTGCCCGTAGGTGAAGGTGCCGTCCTCTTTGTACGACCAGATGGCGCCCGCGGCGGAGACCACCACCAGCGGCCGGTCCGGTGTGCGCGCAGGCAACTGGTACCAGGAAGAGGTGGCGGTGGCCGACAGCGAATTCTCGCCATAGCTCCCCATCACCGGCGTGCGGGCCGGGTCCAGGCCGTACGGCAGTGCCACGTTCGACCCGTTCACCCCGACCGGACCCTTACCGCCGGCCGTGCCCGCGGAGTCGGTCATGGCGGCGTTGGGCTTGTTGGGCGACGCGTCGGAATTGACCACGCCCGGTTTGGTCACCACCGGGTACGACCTCAGGTCATCGCCCACCCCGTTCGGTTTGAAGCCGACCGGGTTGACGCCGCCGAGCGGGCCGTCGGGGCCGAAAGTTTGGCCCGGAAGTGGTTGCAGCAGGCCAACATTGGGGTCAGGCTCGGTCAGCACGTCGTCGGCCATGGAGCAGCTGGAAGTCGACAGCCCGGACTCCAGCGCCGCCAGGTTGGCCTTGGCGGTGGTGTAGAGCGGGTAGCGGAACACCGCACCCTTGGCCAGCGACCCGACCTCGCCGAGCACCATGATGGTGGCAACGATCAGCAGCGGGGTCGACGCCAGGACACGGTTGCGCCGATTGTCCTTGACCTCGGTGTGCCCGGCGTAGTCCATCCGGAAGTGCTGCCAGGCGCCCAGCAGCCCGGTCGCGATCGACAGCGCCAGGAACATCGACGTCACCGGGTGACTGGCGATGACGGGCGGGATGTCGAACCACGGCACGCCGTAGTTGTTGACGTCGAACCAGCCGTTGATCCCCGAGGTCGCCCACGCCAGCATGAACAGCAGCGCGGTCACATACAGCGTCAGGTTCCGGCGGTTGTGCAGACCGATGCGGGCCAACGCGAACGCGGTGACCGCGCCGAGTGCGCCGGTCAGCCCGGCGAATGCACCGAACTGAACCGCCCACTTGGTCGGTGTGGCGTGCAGCAGCAGCAGGCCGATCGCGGTTGTGCCGACCAATCGCCACGCCGGACCGCCGGCCACACCGGGCAACTTGCCGCGCCGCAGCAGAATCACCAGCACGCCGAACAGGCACAGCAGCATGATCAGCACGGCGAAGCGCCGCGTCATCGAACCCTCGGCGTTGCTCTCCACCGTGAGGAAGTAGTAGCGCAGGAACTCCTGGTACCAGGCGATCGTCGCGCCGACTTTGTATTTGATGCGCGCCGACTCGGCGACGGTAGCCAGCGTCTGCGAGCGGAACACGACGACGGTGATCAGCGACAGCGACGCGGCCAGTACCGCCAACGACGCGAGTAGGCCGTCAGTTGCCTTGCGCCGCACGATGATCTGGGCGATCGGTCGTGCGCCGGTGAGCAGGGCGGCGATCACGATCAGGCCCTGCGGTGCCAGCGTCGCAGTCAACATCGCCACGACGATCGCCACCGCCGCCGGCACCAGCCGACGGGTGGCGATCGCCGTTTCCACCAGCATCCAGGTGACGATCACGCCCAGCGCGATCAGCGGCTCGGGCCGCAGGCCGTTGTTGAACGGCAGCCAGGCCGCCAGGAACACCGCGCCCGCGGTCCACACCGCCACCCGGTTGCTCGCCAGCCCGCCCTTGCCCGGGCCCAGTCGCCGCAGTACGTAGCGGCTGATGATCAGCCAGCAGCCGATGCCGGCCAGCGTGGCGGGCAGCCGCATCCACACCCCCGCGGTGCTCACCGATGCCAGCTGGGCCAGCACCGTTTGGTACCAGTCGAACGGCGCCTCGGTCGTCCCGAAGTAGCGGTAGTAGTTGGCCACGTAACCGGCCTGCCCGGAGACGCGGGCCATGGTCAGGTTGTAGCCGTCGTCCGACGACGTGGCGCCGATGACATGCCAGAGCAGCAGCGTGGCGACTACCCCGGCGTCGGCCAGCCAGGCTGCGGTGCCGACGTGCAGCCACGCCTTGAGTCGAAGCGGGGTGCGCCGGCCCGACTGCCGGTCCAGCACGGCCAACGCGATGATCGAGGCCAGCACGCTCAGCCCACCGAGCGCCATCACGGCCTTCTTGATCAGCGTGGGCGCGACGATGAACCGGGTGTCGACGTCGATGCGCGCGGACAGTCCCGGCTGTGCGGGCACCGCCAGGTCGGTGAAGAGCCCGCCGACCGCAGGCTTCTTCTCCGGCGCCAGCCTGCCGGTTGCGCCGGGGATCCCGATGAAGTCCGCGCCTGCGCCGCCCGCGTCCGCCCAGATGTGCAGGGTGCTGCACCTACCCGCGGCGACGGCGGAGCGGGGCGCAGCCGCGGCGACCGAGTCCCGGAACGCGGCGACGACGGTGTCTTTGTTGGCCCGGACGAACAGCCCGCTCTTGCCGGTTTCGAAGCCGTTGACCGGCAGCGTCGATACCACCAGGCCGCCGTCGGCGGGCAGCGTCGCGATCGCGCCGCACGGGATGGAGATGTCCAGCGCCCGCGGCGCCCCGGAGACAAGCGGCGCAGTGATGTCGGTGATGTGCCCGTCAGCGTTGACGCGCTGCGGCCACAGAATGGTTGCGGTCGTCTGCTTGACCGGCAATAGGGGGACCAGGGCGCAGAGCAATGCACCGGCGATCCCAGCGATCGCGGCGATCAGTCGCGCGAGCCGATACGGCGATCGCGCACTGTCGTCATGGGGCACGAGGCACGATCGTATGCGACGTTGATGACTCCGCTCACGACGCTCGCCGCAAAAATTGACTGACGGTTGATTCAAACTGAATTCATAGGAAATCAGCAGGCGACGGTGCAGGTCAGTGGGTTGGACGGACCTGTTCACCCCGCCCGACGAGCAGGGACGCCTTATTAGGCACCGTTCGACTCCCATGTTAAAACGTGGTTAAGTGGCGCCTCGGTGGTGAACATATCGGAGCAAGAAACGAGCACCACCGGCCATTGGCGGGAGTTGTTGAGTTCCCCGTATCTGCGAACGTCGGCTGTCGTCGCAGGGGGCGTGGTGTTGTATTCCACCAACGAATTCCTCACGATCAGCATGCTGCCCAGCACGATCAACGAAATCGGCGGCGAGCGGCTCTATTCGTGGGTGACAACTCTGTACCTCGTCGGGTCGGTGGTCGCCGCAGCGACCGTAAATACGATGCTGCACCGCGCCGGCGCGAGCGTGTCCTATCTTCTGGGCTTCGCCGCTCTGGGCGCAGGCAGCTTTGTCTGCGCCGCGGCGCCGAACATGCAAGTCCTACTCGCCGGCCGCTTCCTTCAGGGCCTGGCCGGCGGGCTGTTGTGCGGTCTGAGCTTCGCGGTGATCAACGCCGTCCTGCCCCGCTATCTGTGGAGTCGCGGATCGGCCATGGTGGCCTCGACGTGGGGCGTCGGCGCCTTGTTCGGCCCGGCGCTCGGCGGCTTCTTCGCGCAGTTCGGCGCATGGCGGTGGGCGTTCGGCTTGCTGGCCATGCTGAGCGTGGGGATGGCCGTGCTGGCGCCAGGCGCGCTCTCGGCGGACGGCGCCAATGACGACACCGAGCACGCTGCCGCGCGGATCCCGGTGCCATCTGTCGTCCTGCTTGGTGCCGCGGCGCTCGCCGTCAGTGTGGCGTCCGTGCCGCACAACGCCTGGGCAACCGCCGGCCTGCTGACTTTGGGTGCACTGCTGATCGGAGTGTTCCTGGTCGTCGACCGCAAAATGCCCACAGCGGTGCTGCCGGCAAGCGTCTACGGCTTCGGCCCGCTGAAGTGGGTCTACCTGACGCTGGGCCTGCTGGTCGCAGCGACCAAGGTCGACCTGTACGTGCCGTTGTTCGGTCAGCGACTGGCCCACCTCGGGCCGATCGTCGCCGGCCTGCTGGGTGCGGCGCTATCGCTGGGCTGGACGATCAGCGGGCTGGGCAGCGGATCGCTGAACCGGAACAAGACGATCGTCGGCGTGGTCATCGCGGCGCCGGTGGTGATGGCGCTCGGTCTGGCGGTGGCCGGGGCGACGCACGTTCAGGGCGCGACGGCCGGAGTCATCATTCTGTGCGCACTGGGTCTGTTGGCCGTCGGTGTCGGGATCGGGGCGGCGTGGCCGCATCTGTCCGCATGGGCGATGAGTGACGTCGACGATCCCGCCGAGAGCGGGGCGGCGGCCACCGCGATCAACTCGGTGCAGCTGATTTTCGGCGCGTTCGGCGCCGGGCTTGCCGGTGTCGTGGTCAACATCGTCGACGGCGGCGGCGTTGCAGCGGCCCGGGTGGCATTCGCCGTGTTCGCAGTCTTGGCGCTGAGCGCGTGTTTCACCGCGTTCCGCGCCGGCCGCAGGCAACTCGCCTACTAAGGCGATCAGCTTCGTCGTAGCGGCGCAGGACTCCACAGACCGCTGCGGGTAGCCGAACCGAGGTCGAGCTGGGCGGGCTGTTCACTGGGGTAGTACGGCGTCAGTTGCTGGATGGCACCCCAGTCGCGGGACCAGTCGTCCTTCAGATAGCTCGAGACCGTGTTGGCGCGCAGCAGCAGCTCGGTGATTCCGAGCGGGCCGCCGCCGTTGTGATCCATCACCGGCGAGTTGGCCTCGGCGCCGAACCGATCGGGCAGAATCCGCCACTTCGGCACCTCGACGACGCCGTTGAGATGTCCGAACGGGCGCTGGCACGGAAATGCCAGTCCGACAAGCCAATCCAGCATCACCGGCTGGGTCGAACCGACCACGTCCTGCAGGGTGTTCAGTCGCGGGATGCGCGGCGGCGTCACCGCGATCCAATGTTGGGGTGCGAGGTCGTCGTCGGTCACCACGACCCGGATCTGGGTGGCATCATGCGGTACCGCGGCTAGCGGCGCGCGCAGGTTTCGCCACGCGGGCGACGCCCCTACATCGGCGAATCCCGTTGCGCCGCCTGGTTTGTTGGCTGTCGCCTGTTGATCGGTCGCCCACTGCACTTGCACTTCACCAGGGTTGAAACGGCCTGCTGCCGATATCACCAGCAGCGGCCCGGCCCGGTCGCGCTGAGCACCGTCGGGCAATCGGTACCATGCAGACCGCAGCTGCGACGGAACCTGCGGCCCCGAACGCCAACTCCCCAGTACCGGTGTGCGTGCCGGGTCGAGGTTGTACGGCAGCGTTGCCCGTGAGCCGTTGATGCCCGGCGCGGGCGTCGTGCCGCCTTCGGTGCCGGCTTCGCCGCCGGTGGTCATGCCGTCGTCGTTGACGAAGCTGCGGTCACCGGGCCGTTCCATCACCGGGTCCGCCGACACGTTGGCGGGAATTCCGTTGGGGTCGAACCCTTCTTCGTACCCGGCGTCGAGTGCGTCCTGCACCGGCGCACTGACCGGCTGCAACATGCCGGCGTTGGGGTCCTGCTCGACGAGCACGTCGTTGGCCAGCCCGCAGGTCCTTCCGGTCAGCGCCTGCAGGTTGGACCTGCCGACCGACCAGGCCGGGTATTGGTCCGTCATTCCTAAAGTCAACGACAAGACCTGGAAGAAGACCACTGCCCAGGCGGCAATACCCAACGGAGAGCTGGTGATTCGGGCGAATCGAGAGTCACTCGGCGGCTTGGCATCGTCGCCGTTGTTGACGAAGTGGAGCCAGGCGGCCAGTAGCAGCACCAGAAACGTCAGGCCCAGCGCGATGGTGGTGAAGCCGAAATGCCACTGCGGGAACGCATTTGACCAAGGGACGCCGAAGTTCGACACGTACCACCAGCCGTTGACGCTGGCCAGCGACAACGCCACCATGAACAGCACCACCGCCGCGAACATTGTTCGGTTGCGGCGCGAGCGCATGGCCGCCGCGGTCACCGCGACCGCGGCCAGCGCCCCCAGCGAGCCGGCCAGCCCGGCGAACACACCGAAGTGGTGCGTCCACTTGGTGGGGGTGAACATCATCGCGATGAACGAGATGATCGTGATGCCGACGATGCGTCGGCTCGGCCCCGCCGCCGTCCCGGGAATCCGGCCCTTGCGCAACGCCATGGCGACCGACACCGCAAGCGCGACCAGCAAGGCCAGCAGCGCGAACCGGCGGGCGACCGAGCCGTCGGGGCTGGCCATGAACAACCGCTCGTAACGGAGGTGTTCGTCGAACCAGCTCAGGCTCGGGCCCAGAGCGCGTTTCAGCGCGGTCGCCTGGAGTTCACCGGCCAGGGTTTGGTCGCGGAAGATCAGGATCGCGGTGACCGTGACCGCGGCCAGGATGGGCGCCAGCAGCGGCAGCACGCCGAACTGTCGGGATCGGCGGTGCACGATGGTGCGCAGCGGGCCGACCGCCACCAGCAGCGCACCGATCGAGGCGATACCGGTCGGCCCGGAGAACAGTGTCAGCGCGCCGATGATGCAGGCGGCCGCGACAGGTAACAACCGACTGGTGGCGACCGCGCGCTCCACCGAACACCAGGTCAGCAGGATGCCCACCGCGATGATCGGCTCGGGTCGCAGACCGTTGTCCAGCGGCAGCCAGACGGCCAGGAACATCCCCGCCGCGGTCCACGCCGCGGCTCTGCTGGTCTTGACGGCGTGCCCGAGCCGAGGGATGACTTCCCGGCTTGTCACCCACCAGCAGGCAAGCGCCATCAGCAAGGTGGGCAACCGCATCCAGATGCTGGCGGTGGTGACGTGGGCCCACAGCGCCAACAGGTCGTAATACCAACCGAACGGCGCCTCTGGAGTACCCAGCCAGCGGTAGTAGTTGGCCATGTAGCCGGCGTGCTCGGACACCCGGGCCATGGTCAGGATGTAGCCGTCGTCAGCGGTGTTGGCGCCGACGAAGTGCCACCACACCAGCACGACCGTGACCAGGCCGTCCAGCCCGCTGATCGACCACCAGCGCGACGGCAGGAAACGCCGGTGCCGGGTGCCGTCGGAGGTGTCCAATATGTGCAGCGCGATGAGCGCGGCGATGGTCGATGCGACCCCGAGCACCATCGCGGCCATCTTCAGCGCGCTCGGCGAGCTGCTGTAGCGGGTGTCGACGGTGGCGGAGAACGTCAGACCCGGCGGGGCAGGTCCACTCAGGTCGGTGAAGACCCCGACGATCTGCGGGCGGAAGTCGTATCCGCTGCGCTCACCGCGCAACGGCGCGCCAGGGTGCTCGCCGTTGCTGCCTTGGGTGAGCCCGACGAACTCGGCGGTGACCCGGTCGGCGTGCGCGGTGAACACCACCTTCTGGCAGGGGGGGCTGAGCACCTGGCTCAGTGGCGCGACGACCACCGGGACGTTACGCACGATCAGCACCAGGTCGTCGTTGACGCGTTCCATCAGCAGGCCGCGGTCCACGGCCTTCGGCGCCTGCTTGGGCACGGTCGAGAGCAACACCGTCTTGCCGGGTCCGGTCAGGCCGGCGGCAGCCTCGCACGGGACGCTGATGTTGAGGTCGGTGGCGACGTAGCCGATCAGCGGGGCCTCGACGCTGCTGAGCACGCCGTTCTGCGGCCAGTTCAACTGAGCGGTGGTCTGTTTCACCGGAAGCAGCGGCGTCGCGAGCGCCAGCAGGGCTCCGAGCAGTCCGGCGACGACGGCGACGATCCGGGCGGTCCGATACTTGGTGTCCGCGTCGGTCGTAAGGCGCCGCTCCTCCTCATCGCTTCGCTCTGCATCGTCGCCGGCGCTGTCACCCACGGAGCTAGATGCTAATTGCTCGGTATCCGTCGCCTCGGTCGCCATCAGGGTTTGCGGACGGCCAACACGAACGGGCCGATCTTGGTCACGGTGAACCGCGGGTCGGCGAACATCGCCGCGTTCAGTTCCACGGTGTAGCGGCGCACGTTCGGCTGGTTGGGATAGACGTCCTCGGCCAGCCGCAGCGTGTAGGTGCTTGACTTGCCCGCCGAACCGCCGTGCCGCATCAGGAACACCGTCGGCGGCGCCCACGGCAACGTGTCCAGGGCGTGCACGAACGCATCGGGGGTCTTGAGCTTGGACCAGCTCTTGATCGCCGCCGCCCGGTTGTCGAACTGTGCGAGCGGATTGGCGTAGTGCGACGTCAGGCCCTGGAAACCGTAGTAGGGGTAGTAGGACAGGAAGCTGTAGTCCGCGGTCAGCATCACGGTTTCGTCGCGCGGTTTACCGGTCGCCTTGGTGATGGCGGTGTCGATCTCGCCGTAGAACTTCTCCGAGCTCGGCGGACGCCGGTCGCCGCGTTGGCCGTGGCCATCGGTATCGGTGTACGCGATGGTGAGGTCGGGCCGCAGCACGTCGGGGATGTCCTGGCTGAACGCGATCGCCCCGGCCAGCCCGATCGAGGCCGCAACCGGCAGTACGGCTCGGCCCCAGGCATGCTCGCGGCCGCGAGCAGCTAGAGCGAGTGTGGCCTCGACGAAGCCGAAGACGCCTGCGGTCGCCAGCAATACGGTCAGGGTCGGCTGCAGCCGGAAGGACAGCAGCGTCGTGCGGGCCAGCGTCGCGAGCATCGACAGCAGCGACCACAGGTAGACCGCGAGCACGCCCATCGCCAGGCCACCGGCCCGCACCGATGAGCGGGCCCGGACCACCAGCCACAGCGTCCCGAGCATGCACAACGCACCGAGCAGGGTGAACTTGAGCATCGGGAAGGTCAGCTCGGCGCCGTCGGCCGGCAGGTAGTGCGAGGCGCTGCCGGTGTTGCTCACCGGGTCGTGCATGGCCCGCAGGAAGAACGGCAGCCAGGTGGTCAGCCCGATCGCCAGCGCGATCCCGGCGATCACGGCCAGCCGCACAAGCGGGTCCAGCGCCACCGTGCGGCCTTGCTTCCAACGAGACGCCGCCAGCCCGGTGGCCATCAGCGTCACGGTGAAGGCGCTGTAGAGGAACAGCAGCGTGTAGGAGGTCGCCGCGACGCCGAGGAAGATGCCTGCGCCGATCACCGCCGCCCAGCCACCCGATCTGCTGCCGCTGCGCAGCCCTGACCAGGTCAGGATGAGCACGGGCGGCAGCAGCACGGTGATGATCGCGGAGTACGGCTCCGGCGAACTGTAGGCCAGCGACACCGCGCCCGTCGTGATGGTGACCAGCACCGCGTACTCGAAGCGGATCATCCGCCACCACAACACCAGTGCCACTGCGATCGCGATCGTGATCGAGGTGATCGACCACGGCTTGCAGATCTCCCAGCCCGTCGTGTGGGTCATCGCCGCGACCCGGCCGCCGAGCCAGAACCAACTCGGCGGGTAGAACGTCGGCAGCCCGGTGTAGGTCATGTCATGCAGCGCCGCGCTGTCGGTGAGTCGGGTCAGGTACTCGGTCCGAAATTGTTGGTCGACGGAGATGCCGAACAGGTAGAGCTTGGTCGCGCCCAGCGGCATACCCAGCGTCACCACCGAGAACGCGGACACGAACACCAGTGCCGTCAGCTGAGCCAGCGTGCGTCGGTTACGTCGCCAGACCCAACCGGCGACCAGTAATCCGGCGATCGTGCCGACCTGGCCGACGGTGGTCAGCGCGTGCAGTTGATTCGACGACGGGAAGGCGGGCCACTGCACCCGGCCGATGGCGGCGAGTGAGACCACCGATACCACCGCGGCGATCGTCACCGCGATCACCATGTGGCCAACGGTGGCCAGTGCGTTGCGCATCTAGATGGGCAGCTTGCGGAAGATCGGCCGCGGGATGTGCCGCAACACCATCATCATGTAGCGGACCGGGCCGGGCGCCCAGACGAGTTCCTTGCCTTTGGCCGCCGAGATGACTGCCAGTTCGGCGACGGCTTCCTTGTCGACGGTGAACGGTGCTTCCTTGGCGCCGGTGGCTTTCCAGTGCTCGAGCGTCGTGGTGGTGCGCACCTGACCGGGCCGGATGACCAGCACGCGAACACCGCTGGGCCGCAACGCTTCTCCGAGTCCGAGGTAGAAGCCGTCCAGGCCGGCCTTGGTGGAGCCGTAGACGAAATTCGATCGGCGGACCCGCTCACCGGCCGCCGAGCTCATCACGATGATCTGGCCGAAGCCCTGCGCGCGCAGTTTCTCGCCCAGCAGCACGCCGACTGAAACCGCTGCGGTGTAGTTGATCTGGGCGATCTGAACCGCCTTGCGCTGGTCCTGCCACAGCTCTTCGGCGTTGCCGAGCAGACCGAACGCGACGATGGCCACGTCTATATCGCCACCGCCAAAGGCGGCGTCGATCACCTTCGGGTGGCTGTCGGTGTCGACGCCGTCGAAGTCGATCCATTCGACGGATTTGGCGCCGGCCGCCTTCATCTGCGCGACGGCCTTGTCCTTACCCGGATGATTGGGAAGATCAGCCAGGACGATCCGCGCGTGCGCGTTCTTCAGGTAGCGCTCGCAGATAGCCAGCCCGATCTCGGATGTACCGCCGAGTAAGAGGATGGTCTGGGGATTTCCTACGGCGTCAAGCACCATTTACAACAGCTCCAAACGTCTGGCCATGTCAGAGACGAAGACTCCAGTGGGATCGACCTTGCGGCGCAACGCAATCCACTCGTCGATACGCGGGTACATGGCGTGAAAGTTGTCGGCGCTGACCCGTGAGTCCTTCGCGGTGTACACCCTGCCGCCGAATTCCATGACACGGGCGTCGAGTTCGTTGAGGAAGGCGTTGACGCCAGGCTTGTTGGGGAAATCCATCGCCACGTTCCAGCCGGCCATCGGGAAGCTCAGCGGTGCGCGGTTGCCCGGCCCGAAAAGCTTGAACACGTTCAACGCCGAATAATGGCCCTGGGTCTGGATCCACCGGATGATGGCCTTGAACTCGGCAAGAGCGTCAGGCGGTACCAGAAACTGATGCTGAGCGAAACCCGTTGGGCCGTAAGCGTTATTCCAACCGCTGACCAAGTCGAGCATGTGGTAGAACTGCGACAGGTTCTGGACCTTGCCGGTGTAGGTTCCGCCCAGTCGGTAGTAGGTCTCGCCGATCGCCATGAACGACAACTTGTTCATCGCGCTGACGGGGAAGATGTTCGGCACCGACAACAGGCGCGGAGCATCGAATTTCAGCGGGTTCTTGGCGAGCTTCGGCGGAAGTTGATCCAGCTTGGCCAGGCTGCCCCGGCTGATCGAGGCCCGGCCCAGTTTCGGTGGCGGACTGATCAGGTCGAACCACGCGCTGGAGTAGGTGTATTTGTCTTCGCTGCCGTCGAGGTGGACGGCGACCGTCTCGTCCAGGTCTTTGGTGGCGACGCCGTCGGCGATGAAGTACGCCGTCTCGGTCGGCGTCATCGCGATGGAGGCCCGCAGCACGATGCCGGTCAGACCGTTGCCCCCGACGGTCGCCCAGAACAGCTCGGACTCAGCAACATCGGCGCTGTCGGGGGTCAAGTGGCTGATCTGCCCGTCGGCAGTCAACAGCTCCATCGATACGACGTGGTTTCCGAAGCTGCCCGCGCTGTGGTGGTTCTTGCCGTGGATATCGCAGGCGATCGCGCCGCCGACGGTGACCTGCCGGGTGCCCGGCAGCACCGGGACCCACAGGCCGAAGGGCAGCGCCGCCTTCATCAACTGGTCGAGGCTCACGCCCGCGTCCACGTCGGCAATGCAACTGTCGGAGTCGATCGAGTGGATGTTGTGCAGTGGCGTCATGTCGATGACCAGGCCGCCGCCGTTTTGCGCGTTGTCGCCGTAGGAGCGGCCCAGGCCGCGGGCGATCACGCCCCGACCGCCGGCGTCGGCGACCTGGGCGACCGCCTTGGCGATCACCTCAGGGTCGGGGGTCGACAGAACGTCGGCCACCGACGGCGCGGTCCGGCCAAAACCCATCAGCTGGGTTTTGGTGGTCGGAATATCACTGCTCAACATCGTCAAAAAGGGTACCTGTCCCCGGCGGCTGGTTAGCGCAGCCGGAAGATCACCGAGCGCTGCACGATGAAGTTGATGACTGTTGCGGTGCCCTGAGCGATGACGAAAGCGGCAGGCACCCGCCACGACTCATTGGCGAACTGCAGGTAGAAGACGTAATTGATGCCGACCTGCACGCAGTAGGTGAGCGCATAGAGCACGCATACCGCGATGAACCGGGCCCGGCTGGGCGGCGCCTGAAACGTCCACCGCCGGTTGATCAGGTACGCGGTGGTGGTGCCGGCGATGAAGCTCAGCGATTTCGCGACGTTGACCTGCAGACCCGCCCGCAAGAGCAGCACGTACAGCCCGAAGTCGACGATCGCCGACAGTCCGCCGGTGACGATGAATCGCCACGCCTGCGTCTTCAGCGGCAGCTGGGTGTTCGCCGCGATCTCAGCCATCGGCCGGAAGTCTACGGGTGCTTGCCTAGGGAAATTTCACACTCAGCAACTCGACCTGTTGTTCGCCCTGCGGCGTGGTGTAGCTGACCTTGTCGCCCTTCTTCCGGCCGACGAGCGCCTGACCCAATGGGCTGCTCGCGGTCAATGCCTCGGCGTCCCCGTCGAGGGAGGCCTCTTCGATCACGGAGATCACCTGCATCTTCACCACGTCGCCGTCGGAGAACTTCAGTTTGACCACGGTGCCGAACGGCAGCTCGTCACCGTTGGACGGCGCCGGACCGGCGTGCAGCAACCGGTCGACTTCGGCGAGTCGCTCGTCGAGGCCGACCAATTCGTCGGCGCGCTGAATGGCATCGGCGGCGTCGGCGTGATCGCTGACGGCACCACGGTCGTTGCGGACTTCGGCTTCCAGCCGATCACGGCGTTCTTGCAGCCGGGCCAATTCGGCAGCGACACGGTCTCGTGCCTCGCCGGTGAGCCCAGCGGGCTCGTCTTCTGCGCTCACCTGTGCGACCTGTCTGCTCGATGGATCTGATTACCGGGAAAAAGCATTATTCCCGCGCGGTGCATCCGGGTATTGGCTTTTTGAGGTTCGGCTAAACCCAGTACGCCACGCGAGCCCGGTATTGCCGCATTGCGATGGCGGCCATCACCCAACCCAGGATGGTCAGCACGATCACCACCGCCCAGTGCCGCAGCTCCTGATGCGCCCCGAGCAGCGGGGCGCGGACGATGTCCAGGTAGTGCAGCAGCGGGTTGAGTTCGACGATCTTCGCCCACGCTCCAGCACCCTGCTGACGCAGTGTGTCGTCGTTCCAGATGATCGGCGTCATGAAGAACAGCAGCTGCACGACGGAGAACAACAGCGGTCCGATGTCTCGGTAGCGCGTCGCGAGGATGCCGAAGCACAGCGACACCCAGACGCAGTTCAGCACGATCAGGCCCAGCGCCGGGATCACCGAAAGGTCAGCCCACGACCAGGATTTCGGAAAGATGATCGCGATGACCAGATAGATCACGATGTTGTGCGCGAATAGGATCATTTGCCGCCACACCAGCCGGTAGACGTGCACGCTCAGCGGGGTCGGCAGCTGTTTGATCAGTCCCTCGTTGGCGACGAACACCTCGGCGCCTTCCAGGATGGACGCGTTGATCAGGTTCCAGATGATCAGCCCGAGCGTGACGTAGGGCAGGTGCACCGACAACTGGAGATGGAACAGCTTCGAATAAAGGCCGCCCATCGCGACGGCGGTCGTCCCGGTGGCGATGGTGATCCAGAACGGGCCGAGCACCGATCGCCGGTAGCGCTGTTTGATGTCCTGCCAGCCGAGGTGCAGCCAGAGTTCGCGGCGACGGTAACCGGCAACCAGGTCGCCCCAGGCCCGGGCCATCGTCTTCGACTCTGCCGCAGCATCAACCACCATCATTGGCGCCACTCCTCCTCATCGCTGCGCTCTGCATCGTCGTCGGCGCGCGTCATCGTGGCCTCTCAAACTGTTCGCGTCGGCCCAGTCGCCGTAGCCGCAGCCACTCCCGCAGACCTTTCGGATCACGTCTCGACACCAGGAAGAACCAACCGAACCGCAACCATTCCTGGACCAGCAGTTTGCGCAGACCTGGCTGTGCCATCAGGTAGCCCCGGTTGCGATAGGTGAAATACCGCTTGGTGGCGTCGTCGGGATATTGCGTGTGCATCCGGCCGCCGAGGATCGGCTTGAACTCGGCCGAACCGCACGGATGTAGATAGACGGTGTCCAGACAGGTTCCGAACGCCAGCCCCGACCTGACCAGCCGCCGGTGTATCTCGACCTCGTCGCCGCGGATGAACAGCCTGAGGTCGGGGACGCCGATCGATTCGAATGCCGATGCACGAAACAGCGCGCCGTTGAACAGTGACGCGATGCCGGGCAACAGATCCTGGCCCGGCTCGGTGCGTAGCTCGTCGACGCGGCGACGCCAGACCAGGCCGCGGCGCAGTGGGAATGCCAGCAGCGCAGGCTCGTCAGCGTTGCACACCATCGGAGACACCTCGGCCAGCCGATGCTTGTCCGCGCATGCCAGCAGCGTGGCCAGCACCTGGCTGTCCTGCGGATGGCCGTCATCGTCGGCCAACCAGACCCAGTCGGCGCCGAGGGCCAGCGCGTGCAGGATGCCGAGCGCGAAACCGCCTGCGCCACCGAGGTTTCGGTGTGACGGTAGGTATGTCGTGGGAATTGGTTGGCCAGTCACGAGGTCGCGAACGCGTTCGTCGTGGTCATTGTCGACGACGATCAGGTGATCCGGCAGCCGACTCTGAGTGCTCAACACGTCCAGTGATTTGGTCAGTTCGTCGGGGCGCCGGTGAGTGACGACGACGGCGCACACCATGTCATTCATGGGGAGTCGCCGTTTCGGCGAGCACCTCGCGGACGTGCCGCGCAGCGTCCTCGCCCTCGTAAGCCCGCACGACCTCCTCGATGCTGCCGGTGAGCTTGATCTCGCCGTGGTCGATCCACATCGCCGTCTTGCACAGCCGGGCCAGAAATTCGTTCGAATGGCTTGCGAATACCAGGATTCCGGACCGCTCGACCAGCTGCTGCAATCGGGTCTGCGCCTTCTTGAGGAACTCGGCGTCGACTGCGCCGATGCCCTCATCGAGCAGCAGGATCTCCGGGTCGATGCTGGTGACCACGCCCATCGCCAGCCGCACCCGCATACCGGTGGAATAGGTCCGCAGCGGCATCGACAGGTAATCGCCGAGTTCGGTGAACTCGGCGATCTCGTCGACCTTGGCCAGCATCTGCTTGCGGGTCTGCCCGAGGAAGAGTCCGCGGATGATGATGTTCTCGTAGCCGGAGATCTCCGGATCCATGCCGACGCCGAGATCGAAGACCGGCGCCACCCGGCCGGTCACCGTGGCCGATCCGCGGGTCGGCTCGTAGATCCCCGAAAGTAGCCGCAGCAGAGTCGATTTCCCGGCGCCGTTGTGGCCGACAAGCCCAACGCGGTCGCCCAGGTCCAGCGACATCGTGATGTCCCGCAACGCCTCGATGACCACCACGTTGGACTCGTTGCGCCCGATCGCGCCGCCGGCCTTACCCAGGAAGGCTTTCTTCAGCGATCGCGACTTGGCGTCGAAGATCGGGAACTCGACCCACGCGTCGCGGGTTTCGATGTGCGGACTCGTCACGGCTGCCTACAGGTATTGCCCAGTGCCAGAACCAAATTGGCCCGGACTGGGTTGACCCGGACCAAATTGACCCGAACCCGACTGACCCGGCCGGCTGACGCCCGGCGGCAGGCCACGCTGCTCGCGCATCTGCTCGATTTGCGCGCGCGCGGCCATCTGCTGAGCGAACAGCGCGGTCTGGATTCCGTGGAACAGCCCTTCCAGCCAACCGACCAGCTGCGCCTGGGCGATGCGCAGTTCGGCGTCTGACGGGATGGTGCCCTCGGTGAACGGCAGCGTGAGGCGGTCGAGTTCGTCACGGAGTTCCGGCGCCAGGCCGTCTTCGAGTTCGCGGATGCTGGTGGCGTGGATCTCGCGCAACCGGCTGCGGCTGGCGTCGTCGAGCGGAGCGGCGCGCACCTCCTCCAGCAGTTGCTTGATCATGGTGCCGATCCGCATTACCTTGGCCGGCTGCTCCACCAGATCGGTCAGTGACCGGTCATCGTCGCCGTCCCGCGCCGCCGCCATGATCTGGGGATCCAGGCCGCCGATGACCTCGATGTCGTCGTCGTTGTTGCCGCTACTCAAACCAGTCACTCTCCTCGGGAGGCTGAACGGGGCTCAGGATGGTCCCAGCCACTCGTAGATCCAGGCCCCACCGTTGTCGTAGATCTTTGCCCAGAACTTCGATCGGTCTATCGACACTAGCCCGTCAGGCACCTTGAACCCGCGAACCGTCGGCGCGCTGGTCAGCACGTAACGGATGTTGAGCGCCCGCACCGCCTCGGCGCCCCGCGGGTCGGAGTCGACGTCGGCGTAGGCCCAGAAATTGAAGCGGTAGTAGCCGGGGCCGATCTGCTGCGGGAAGTCATAGTGCGTCCACAGCGGGTGCAGGTCGGCCACCGCGTACATCCACGCGGTGCCGTCGACGTTGGAGTCGCCGATCAGGGTCGTGCGCGCACCGGGCAGCGACGCCAGATGCGCCATCGCATCGAGGTCTTGCTGGTTGATCATCACCGAGTCGTATTTGTCGCCGAACAGCACCAGATGCCGGTACAGGTACTGCCTGCCGATGAGCACGGTGCTGATGACGAGCAACACCGCCGTCGTCGAAACCCAGACGGGCGCGGGCGCCTTCACGACGCGTGCGGCGAGTGCAACGGCGCCCGCGACCAACGTGAACACGGCGATCGCGGCCATCGGCGTCACCAGCATCGTCACCACGGCCGACAGCCGCCGCGGATCGTTGTAGAAGAACTGGCTGAACTCTTCGATCGCGCTGCCGAGCGGATTGTGGAACGGCGCGCCCGAATAGATCGTCGCCACGGTCAGCAGCAGCCAGAGCGCAGGCGGCCACCAGACCTTCTTGTACAGCAGAATCCCCATGCCGATGGCGCTCAGCGCGACCAGCCCGTACTGCGTCGGGAAGTCGTTGAGGTGGCGGGTGTGCAGCAGCAGGGCGTCGATCACGCCCTGCTTGACCGACTTGAAGCTGGGGAACGCGTGGCCGGCGATGATGTCGGCTTGTTGGGCCACCCCGATGAACTGCGGCGCCAGGATCAGCACGGCCGGCACCGCCGTGGCGGCCAGGGTGAGTATGTCGGCGGTCCGGCCGCGCACCGGGTGCCATGCCGCCTCCATCAGCCACCAGACCAGCGTGAACAGGATCACGACGAACCCGCCGGTGAGGTGGACCGAGAAGACGCCGACGAGGGCCAGCACCGCGAGCGGGATGCGATCGCGATGCCGCAGCGTCGACGCGGTCAGCGCGAACGTCGGGATCGCGACGCCGTAGGCGGCCAGGTTGGGCATCGCGGCGGTGCCGAACTCGACGTAGGGCACCGAGGTGAACGACGCAGACAGCGCCGCCGCGGTGGCGGCAATCCCGGCGACGTGCGGTGTGCGGGGCCGCAGCAGGAACCAGGTCAGCATCGCCGCGGTCGACGGGAACAGCCAGACCGCGGCCGCCACCGCGGTCACGGTGTAGCCGGTGGTGGGCGCCGCGCCGGTGAGCTGACAGAACACCGCGGTCAGCGCGTGGAACACCGACGGGTAGTACAGCGGCTGATGGGTTTCGACGTTGCGGAGTTCGCCCATATGGGTCGACGACGCCTGGCCGGTATCGACGATGAAGCGCACCGCGTTGGCGTGCCAGACCGCGTCCCAGGTGCTCGGAATCGATTGCCAGTGCGTGATGCCGCGGTACGCGGCCCACATGATCAGCAGCGCGCCCAGCGCAATCCCGGCCGCCACGATCAGCGCCTGCGGTCGATCGATCCCGCGTGCTTCGGCCTCCGCGTCGCGGTAGCGGGCGAGGAACGGCTGCAAAGCCGCCACCACGACACCCACCACGGCGAGCGAGGCGAGTGCTGTCCAACCGTTCCAGGGGATTCCGAGCGCGCCGAACGGGATTATCGCCAGCGCCACCACGCCGTAGGTCAGCGCCGGGCCGACTGCAGCGGCCAGCGGCCACGTTAGCTGCGCGATTCGCGCGACGATTGCCCCCGGCGCGATCAGCAAAAACAATCCGATCAGCGTTCCGCACCAGAGCCCCACTCGACTATTATTGCTGGCCGGGTGACCTGGCTCCGGAGGGCGGGGACCTATCCGGGCACCCGCTACCGTCACGATTTCGCTTATTGTGCATAGCTCTAAGGTGGCTGGTATGGCCTACGACGTCGCCCGAGTGCGAGGGTTACACCCGTCGCTCGGGGACGGTTGGGTGCACTTCGACGCACCTTCCGGGATGCTGATCCCCGACTCAGTCGCGACCACCGTCTCGACCGCCTTCCGCGGTTCGTTCCCCAGCACCTACGGCCCGCATCCCTCTGCCAAGCGCAGCGCGGCCGTGTTGGAGGCGGCCCGGCAGGCGGCGGCGGATCTGGTCAACGCCGACCCGCGCGGAGTGGTGCTGGGCGCCGACCGTGCGGTGTTGCTGGCGTCGCTGGCCGACGCGTCTTCGACCCGTGCGGGCTTGGGCTACGAGATGGTCGTCACCAGACTCGACGACGAGGCGAACATCGCGCCGTGGCTACGTGCGGCAAACCGGTTCGGCGCCAAGGTGAAGTGGGCCGAGGTCGATATCGAGACCGGCGATCTGCCGTCCTGGCAGTGGGAGAGCCTGATCGGCTCGGCGACCCGACTGGTCGCGGTGACGTCGGCGTCGGGAACTCTCGGCACGGTCACCGACCTGCGACCGGTGACCAAGCTGGTGCACGACGTCGGCGGGTTCGTCGTCGTCGACCATTCCGCGGCCGCGCCGTACCGGCTGATCGACGTCGACGACATCGACGCCGACGTGGTGGCGATCAACGCCGTCGACTGGGGTGGTCCGCCGGTGGGTGCGCTGGTGTTCCGCGACCCGGCGATGATCAACACGTTCGCGTCGGTATCGACCAACCCGTATGCGACTGGGCCTGCTCGTCTCGAGGTGGGCGTGCACCAGTTCGGTCTGCTCGGCGGGTTCGTCGCCAGCATCGAATACCTTGCCTCACTTGACGAGTCGGCCCGAGGCACTCGACGCGAAAGACTCTCCACCTCAATGCAATCCGCGACGTCCTACATGGACGGGATCTTCGAGTACCTGATGGGCTCGCTGCGCTCACTGCCGCTGGTGGTGGTGATCGCCCGACCCGAGTCGCGGATACCGGTGGTCAGCTTCGCCGTGAACGAGGTGCCCGCCGAGCGGGTGGTGAAACGGTTGGCCGACAACGGCATTCTGGCGATTTCCAACGCCAGCTCACGGGTGCTCGACGTGATCGGTGTGAACGATGTCGGCGGCGCGGTCACGGTGGGGCTCGCGCATTACTCGACGATGGCCGAAGTCGACCAGTTGGTCCGGGCCTTGGCTTCGCTGGGTTAGATTGCCTCGCGCCTCCTCGGGCGGCTTCACCGCCCGCATCGTCGCTCGGCTGGGTTAGCTAGAGCGTCAGCACGATCTTTCCGGTCACCTCTCCGGACGACAGCAGTCGGTGCGCATCGCCGGCGTCTTGAATCGATAGAAACGCCCCGATGATCGGCCGCACTCGGCCGTCGGCAATCATCGGCCATACCGAGCTCGTGACCGCATCGACGACCGCGCTCTTGCTCGCGGGCCCGGTCGTCGGCCGGCCGCGCAGCGTGGTGCCGATGACGTGCGCCCGCTTGCTCATCAGCTTGGCGATGTTGAGTTCGCCCTTGACGCCGCCCTGCATGCCGATGATGACGATCTGACCGTCGCTGGTCAACGCGTCGAGGTTGCGGTCCAGATACGCCGCACCCACGATGTCCAGGATCACGTTCGCGCCCGCGCCGTCGGTGGCCTCGCGCACTCGCGCGACGAAGTCTTCATCGCGATAGTTGATGGTGATCTCGGCACCCAGCTTCCGGCACGAGTCCAGCTTGGCCGCCGAACCCGCGGTGACGGCTACTCGGGCGTCCAGCGCGCGGGCGACCTGAATGGCGTGGCTGCCGATGCCGCTGCCGCCGCCGTGCAGCAACACCAGTTGGCCGGCAGTCAGCTGCGCCGTCATCACCAGGTTCGACCACACCGTGCACGCGACCTCCGGCAGTCCCGCGGCCTCCGCCATGTCGACGCCGTCCGGTATCGGCAGGAGTTGGCCGGCGGGCACCGCCACGTATTCGGCGTAGCCGCCGCCCGCCAGCAATGCGCAGACTTCTTGCCCCGGCGACCAGCCGTCGACGTCGTCGCCCACTTCCGTGATGACGCCGGAGACCTCCATGCCGATCACGTCGCTGGCTCCCGGTGGCGGCGGATACAGCCCCGCGGCCTGCAGCAGGTCGGCTCGGTTGACCCCGGCGGCGCTGACCTTCACCAGCACCTCGCCGCTGCCCGGCGCGACGTCGGGGACTTGTTGCCACGAGAGATGGTCGGCGGATTCAGCGACGATGGCGTACATGTCCGCCAACCTACTACCAGCGGATTTCGGGCTGTTCCAAAGGCGATGTCTCGCATAGCATGACGTGATGGCCGCTCTCATTGCGGGCCGGACAGCCAGCGAAATGCCGGGGCTGGATATCGCCGAGCGAAAGTCGTGGCAGAACTACCTCGACTCGACTCTGCGGCTCTTCGCGACGCTCAATCGTCAACTCACCGACGAACATCAACTGTCGCTGTTCGACGTCAGGGTCCTCGACACGCTGGACAACTCGCCGACCGGCCGGGCCCGGATGGGCGACCTCGCCGAGGCGCTGGCGTCGCTGCCGAGCCGACTGACTCGTCAGGTCCGCCGCCTCGAGGGGCAGGGGCTGGTGCGTCGCGAAGCAAGCCAGGACGATCGTCGTGGCGTGGTCGCCGCCATCACCGACGATGGCCGGGTGGCGGCGCGAGCGGCCGCGGTGACCTACGCCCAAGCTGTCCGGACCTACTTCCTCGCCCCGCTGTCCCGCTCGCAGATCGTCGCGATGGGGGAGAACGGCCGCCGAATCAGCGCCGCCGTGACGCGCTCCGAGCGGGCCTGAGCAGCGAGCCGCTACCCTTGTCCGCGGTGGCGTGGCAGAGCGGCCTAATGCACTCGCCTTGAAAGCGAGAGACGGCTAAAACCGTCCGGGGGTTCAAATCCCTCCGCCACCGCCACACCAGGCCCGCGGAATCTCCGCCGCGATGCGGTCCATCAGCGCCCGATAGCGCTTGACCTCCGGGTCGCTGCCCGGCTTACCGCTGCTCACCAAACCGCCGGACAGCTGACGCTCGGGGTCGGCCCAGATCGCGCAATTGGTCAGGCCGAGGTGACCGAATGCCGCAGGCGCATCGAGGCCGAACGGACCCCACTTCTTCGTGCCCAGCTGGAAACCGGTGCCCCAGCGGGCCGGCTGTAGGCCCATCGCGAAATCTGGCCGCAGACGCCGACTTTGGCGCACCGCGCCGTGCAGGGTGGCCGGACTCATCACCCGCACACCGTCGAGTTCGCCTTGGCACCGCCATATTTCGGCGAACCGCGACATCTCGTCGGCGTTCGAGACGGTGTTGGACGAAGGGATCACCGTCTTAAGGAACAGTGGGGTGTTGGTCACCGGGATGATCTGATGAACGGTCCCGCCGATCGCCTTCCGGAACAATGCCGCGATCGGGGCCGGCAACTGCTTGCCGGTCGCATGGCTGGGCGCCACCAGGGGGATATCCGCGTCGGCGACACCGAAGTTGGTCCAGCGGAATCCCAGCGGGTCGAGGATCTCGGTGGCCAGAATTTCACGCAGGTCCTTGCCGGCGGCGGCGTAGATGATCTCGCGCATCAGCGGACCCCAGGTGAGCGCGTGGTAGATGTGCACCAGTCCGGGCCGATACACCGGCCGCAGACTGCCGAGTTGCTCCTGCGCGTACTGGTGGTCGTCGGCGCGCTTGAGATCCGACTTCGGGCCGTTAGGGAACGGGACGCCTGCGCTGTGCGTCATCACGTGCCGGATCGTGGTGCGGTGCTTGCCGTGGCTGGTGTAGGTGGGCAGGTAGTCGCAGACGCGGTCGTCCAGTGAGAACTGTCCGCGCTCCACGAGCATGTGCACGACGGTCGCGGTGATCGCCTTGGCTGACGAGTAGACACAGAACGGGGTGTCGGTCTGGACCGGAACCTTCTCGGCGTCCGGTGAGTCGGTCGGTGCGTTGCCCCAGCCGTGCCCGATCGCCCGGTTGAGGACGACCTTGCCGTTGTGCCGCAGGCACAACTGGATCGCCGGATGCAGTCCTGCTTGATACCAGTGCCGGGCGGCCTGCCAGATCCGTTCGACGGCCGCGGGGTCGATCCCGGAGTGGTCCTCATCGCCGATCGCGGTGACGGCGTCGAGGTCGGCCGGGACGCGGATCCTGCCCTGCAGGTCTTCCTGGACGGAGTTCATGGGGCGAGGGTACGTGCGACGGCTACCGACGAGTTATCCACAGCTGCCGGTTTATCCACAGATGGGGTTGCGCGGTGTGTTTCGGTCTTTCGCTTTAGATACAATTCGAACATGTATTCGAGTTGCCGTGAGGAGATTGTGAGGCGTTGGGAAACGCTGCACGACGCTATCTCCGACGTGCTCGAACTGTCTTACGACGCGATGACAACGCCCGAATCTATGGCGTTGCTGGAGCGCCTCGAACAGGATACGCGGCGACTACCGCAATCGGCGCATGCGCTGATCAACCACGTGGCCAAGCAGTCCGACGAGACCGAGTTGGGCGGCAAGCTGGGGCACGCGTTGGCCAACCGGCTGCGCATCAGCCGGGGCGAGGCCGGCCGACGTATCCGCGAAGCAGAGGACCTGGGTCCGCGTCAGTCGGTGACCGGCGAACCCCTGCCGCCGCGTCTGGCGTCGACGGCCGCGAGGCAGCGCGCCGGGCAGATCGGTGCCGAGCATGTCGCGGTGATCCGGCGGTTCCTCCAACGGCTGCCCGACTTCGTCGACCTCGAGACACGTCAGACCGCCGAGGCGCAGTTGGCCCGGCTGGGCGTCGAGCATCGTCCGGACGAACTCGCCAAGCTCGCCGACAAACTTCTCGACTGTCTCAACCCCGACGGCGACTTCACTGACGCGGACCGCGAACGACGGCGCGGCATCGCTATCGGCAAGCAAGGCGTCGACGGCATGAGCCCGATCAACGGATACCTGACCCCGGAAGCCCGCGCGACCGTCGATGCCGTCTTCGCCAAACTGGCCGCACCGGGCATGTGCAACCCCGCCGATCCCGACCCGTGCGTGGCAGGCATCCCCAGCCGAGACGCCATCGAGGGCGACGCGCGTAGCGCCACCCAACGCAACCACGACGCGCTCACCGCGGCAGGCCGTTTGCTGCTGGCCTCCGGAAAGCTCGGTCAGCACAACGGTTTACCGGCGAGCATCATCGTTACGACGACGCTGCGGGAATTGGAGTCCGGCTGTGGCCGCGGTCTGACCGGTGGTGGCACGTTGCTACCGATGTCCGACGTGATCCGGTTAGCCGGCCACGCCCATCACTACCTTGCGATATTCGACAAGGGCCGGGCGATGGCGCTCTATCACACCAAGCGGCTGGCCTCGCCTGCGCAGCGAATTGCGTTGCACGCCAAGGACCGTGGCTGCTCGCATCCCGGTTGCGACGTGCCGGGTTACCTCACCGAGGTGCACCACGTCACGCCGTGGAAGCAATGCCGCGAAACCGACATCGACGGCCTGACCCTGGTCTGTGGTCCGCACCACAAGCTCGCCGAACGAGGCTGGGTCACCCGCACCACGCGGCAGGGCTTGACCGAATGGTTCCCACCTGCGCACCTCGACCACGGCCGGGCCCGCGTCAACTCATTCCATCACCCGGAGAAGCTATTACGAGACGACGGCGAAGACCCGTGATGCAGCGGAGGCTACTCGCCGGTGAACTTCGGCGGCCGCTTCTCGAAGGTCGCCGTGATGCCCTCGGTCAGATCCTTGGACGGCAAGAAAGCGGAGTTCCATGCGGCGACGTAGCGCAAGCTCGCGGTCACTGCCGAAATCCTTTGCTGGTCAAGGACATCCTTGATACCGCGAACGGTCAGTGGCGGGTTCGCGGCGATCTCGGCCGCCGTCTCGTGCGCGGCGGCCAGCGTGGCGTCGGCGTCCGCGAAGACGTCGTTGACCAACCCGATCTTCTCGGCGCGCGCGGCGTCGATGTCCTTACCGGTCAGCGCCAGTTCCCGCAGGTGCCCGTCGGACAGGATCAGCGGCAACCGCGCGAGGCTGCCCACGTCGGCAACGATCGCCAGCTTGACCTCGCGCACGGAGAACTTCGCGTCGGCGCTGGCGTAGCGGAAGTCGACCGCTGAGATCAGGTCGACCCCACCGCCGATGCACCAGCCGTGAATCGCCGCGATCGTCGGCGTCCGGCAGTCGGCGACCGCGGTGATCGTCTGCTGCATGCGCTGCACTTCGGTGTGAAATTCGCTGCGCGGCCCCGCCATCGCGCCGTCGGCCAGCACCGGCGCCAGCGTCCCGCCCATCGCGGGCAGGTCCAGGCCGTAGCTGAAGTTGCGGCCGGATCCGGTGATGACGATCGCCCGCACTTCGCGGTCGGCGTCGAGTTTGGCGAAGACTTCCGGCAGTTCCGACCAGAACGCCGGCCCCATGGCGTTGCCCCTGCCGGGGCCGATCAGCGTCACCTGCGCGACGTGATCCTTGTGCTCGATGGTGACTGATTCGTATGGCTCACCCATGACGAGGACCGTACCGTGGATTGCATGCCTTCTGACCTGCGGCCCGGACCCGACTCGCCTCCCCCTGACGAACTTCGCGCCGCCGAAGCGGTGCTCGGAGTACTGCAGCACATCGTGCATCCGATCTCGCACGACGACCTGTCGCGGCAGACGGCGAGCGAAGGCTTCGACGTCGCTCAACTGACCGAACACGTGGTGGACACGATCACGTCCATCGGCACCGCGCTGGACGCCGACCTGCCGCCGCGCAACGCGGACGACACCGTCGAGCGTCAGATCATCGCGGCCGGCCGACCCACCCTGGACGCCTTCCATGCTCGACACGGGTTGGACGGCACCGTCACCTACCGCGGTAATGAGACGCCTGTACGGCTCTTAGCGAGCGCCTTGGCCTTCGGTCTACTGGTGCACGGCTGGGATTACGCCGCGGCCACCGGGCACCCGGCCGACGTACCTGATTCGCTGGCTGACTACGTCTTGGGATTGGCCGAAAAGATCATCACTCCGGAGCGCCGCGCGAACGGCGACTTCGGCGCCGCCGTCGAGATCGACGAGCACGCACCGGCTATCGACCGGCTGGTTGCCTTCACTGGCCGCGATCCGGCCGCGAAAACTTAGGCGCGCTCTAGGTAGAAGTAGAAGTACCGGCCTACGCCATCCTGGAAGTCGATGACGCCCTTGCCGTTCATGATGCCCATCACCGCGTCGTCGCCGACCTTCTTGAAGTGGTCGTGGACCGGTTGGCCGTCGTACACCATCGTCGCGGTGACTTCGCCGCGGAATTCCTCCAGCCACAGGCTGGCTTCGCCCTTGCCCATCTTGACGTTGGAGAACCGGTTGCCGTCGTCGTCGAGGCAGACCAGCGGCTGCACGTCGTCAACCGAGTTGAAGGTCTTGCCGAACCAGCGCGCCTTCTCGAGTTGCCCGTTCATCCGGTGGCCGGTGATGAATTCGCCGCCCTTCCATTCGCCCAGCATGCCGTCGACGGTGGCCGGCGCCAGGCTCGCCCAGTAGTCGTCGAGTTCGGCGTCGTCGATGGCGCCGGCGCGCTCCTTGAACTCGGCGAACTTCTTGCGCGCCAACTCATCAGTCATCGCGATCTCCTTCGATGGTCAGATCCAGCCCGTGGCGAATGCCAGCAGGGCATCGTTTTCCTCCGGTGCACCGATGGTGACCCGGACGCCGTCGCTTCCGTAGGGGCGGACGACGACGCGTGCGCCGGCCGCCTGTTCCACGAAGTCCATCGTGCGCTCATCGAGCGGCAGCCAGACGAAATTCGCCTGAGATGGTGGCACGGTGAATCCGACGGCCCGCAGGGCGTTGCTGACCCGGGCGCGCTCGGCGACCACGGCGTCGGTGCGGGCGAGTAGCTCGTCTGCGGCGTCGAGCGATGCGATCGCCGCGGCCTGCGAGATGCTCGTCGCCGTGAACGGCACGTAGGCCTTGTCCAGCGCGGTGATCAGCTCCGGGTGGCCGGCCGCATAGCCCACCCGCAGGCCCGCGAGACCGTACGCCTTCGAAAACGTCCGCAGCACAACGACATTGCTGTGGTCACGCACCAGGGCCAGGCTGTCGGGCAGCATGCCGTCGCGGATGTATTCGACGTAGGCCTCGTCGATCGCGATCAGGATGTGCGACGGCACTGCCTCGACGAATCGGGTCAACGCATCCGGATCGACCACGGTTGAGGTGGGGTTGTTCGGGTTGCAGACGAAGATGAGCCGGGTGCGGTCGGTGACCGCGGCGATCATCGCGTGCAGGTCAAAAGTGTGGTCGGTCAGCGGGACCTGCACCGCGGTGGCGCCGGCGAGGCGGACCTGCAGCGGGTAGATCTCGAAGCTGCGCCAGCCGAACAGCACCTCGTCGCCCGCCGTGGCGGTGATCTGGATGAGCTGCTGGCACAGGCTCACCGAGCCGCAGCCGACGGCGATGTGCTCTGGTCCCCAGCCGCCGGCACTGCCGACCCGGCCGGAGTTCAGGTGCTTGGCCAACGCGGCTTTGAGATCAGCGCAGCCGTTGTCCGGGTAGCGGTTGACGGCCCCGGCCGCCCGCTCGATAGCAGCACGGACGCCGGGCAACGGGCCGAACACCGTCTCGTTGCTGGCCAATTTGATCGCGCCCGGGACGGTCTTGCCGGGCACGTAGGCTGGCAGCTCCGCCATTTCGGGCCGTAGGCGAGCAGTCATTTCGACAGCATATGTCTGGCCTGTGTACGCTGTGCTCCGCGGCGGTTCCGGTAGCCCGGGGAGGGTCCGGTACCTTCGGGAATTTCAAGGAGGCGTGCCAGAGCGGCCGAATGGGACTCACTGCTAATGAGTTGTCCCTCTTACCAGGGACCGGAGGTTCAAATCCTCTCGCCTCCGCCAGCTACACACAACTGAAGACAAGCGCCCGTAGCTCAACGGATAGAGCATCTGACTACGGATCAGAAGGTTGGGGGTTCGAATCCCTTCGGGCGCACCACATCCACATCACCCGGCGTCGAACTGCTTCGACTTGCCTCTGGACAGTCGTTCGATGGAATCGACCTCTCGCACGACGACGTCCGACTCCGGCCCGCCATGCCGGTGGAGCACCTCGGTAAGTTCCTTCCGCAGCTGCTGGAGGTCAGACGAACCGTCGGTCACCACGGACACCTCGACACCACCCGGCGTCCTGCCGATGAGGAAGTTGACGAGGCCAGGGGTGGCAACGACGGCCTGCTCCAAGGCCGCGCGGGACACCGCAGCACCGTTGTCGTAGTCGAAGTTCCCGTTGATCCGACCGTTGACCGAGGTGATGCGGCGATGCGCACAACCGCACGGGCACGGCTCGTCGGTCATCGTCACCGCGTCTGCCATGTCATAGCGGATCAGTGGCTGCTCCAGGTTGAAGAGGTTAGTCAGCAGCATCCGCTCCGCGGGCTGGCCATAGGCGACGACGTTGCCATCGGCGTCCGCCGGTTCGAGGATCACCAGATCGTCGGATACGTGCATGCCTTCGCCGACGCCGCATGGGAAGGCGTAGGTGCCCTCTGAGCAGCCCCAGAACTCCGAAGGCTCGATGCCCCATGCGGACCGAACCGCCTCGCGCACAGGCGGAGTGCACAGCTCTCCCGCGAAGCTGATCCAGGTCGGTTCGATGGTGAGCCGGCCCTGCTTGGCTTCTATAGCCAGTTCCCAGATCAGGCTCGGCCACCCTTGCAGAGCCTTCACCGCGGGACGCGCGTTATTGAGGCCGTCGACAATCTCGTTCAGCGGAAGCGTGGCATCGAAGCAGTGCGATGTCGGTCCTCCGCTCTCGAAGGTGCTGAAGGCGTAGAAGATCCCCGATTCATGCTTGGGACTGCCACTGAAGCACTGCGCCAGCACCGCGTCCGGGTCTTCGCCGCGTCGCCCGGTCCAGCGCGAGCCCTGCATCACGAAGGTGACGAACGAGTCCCAGCCGTAGACGTGGTACGACGGGTTTTCGGTGTACCCGGACGTGACGATTGCCCGGTACTCGTCGTCCAGGTAGCCGTCTCCGCTCAACTGATGGACGTGGTGTTGAATCCGGGCGAGGGTCAACTCCGGAACCGTGATCAGCCGATCGAACTCCGCCATCATCTCGGTTTTGGTCAGGACCGGCAGCGAGGGCAGGTCGGCCTCGGTGAAATTGGCCAGGTCGTGGCCCGCCAGTCGTTCCCGCCAGAACGGCGAGCGTTCGGCGGCATGCACCAGCAGCTCGCGAAGACGCCGTTCGCGTTCAGCGGCGAGACGCTCTGCGTCCCATCGCAGCCTGCGCACCCCCTTCATGTACGCATCTTGCAATTCGGCGCGTTGACGACGGACCAGTTCCTTGTAGCGTTCGTCCGGCGTCGCGATAGTTGCTGTGTTCACCGTGTGGTTCCTTCCACGATCGAGTTGATCTGTATGTGATTGCGTTGCAGCGACATTGATGGCTCAGGCTCCTGCATTCCGGACTCCCGCGTTCGGCGGAGCGAGCCCGGCGTCCTGCATCAGCCGTCGCTCGTCGACTTTGCTGGAGGACGTCAAGGGCAAGTCGGCCACCAAGATGAATTGATCGGGCAGCATCGTCTCAGGGAGCCGCTCGGCCGCGGCTTGGCGAACGGCGAGAGATGTGAGCTCGCCGTTGGGCACCACGAATGCGACAACCCCCAGATCGCCGTCCAGGTCGAAGGTCGCGCACGCCGCGGACGCGATCTGCTCGAGACCACCGAGTGCCTCGGTCACCTCGACCAGCGACAGCCGCACACCGTGTCGCTTGATGACACGGTCCGAACGCCCCACGTATACGTAGTTGCCCCGGTCGTCGCGGAAGACGAGATCACCGGTGCGGTAGAGGGTCGTTCCTTCGACGACGTCCGTTCGCAGCACCGCAGCGGTCTGCGCCGGGTCGTTGAGATAGCCGGCCATGAGCTGCGGCCCGCCGATGTAGAGCTCGCCGACCACTCCGCGGCGCTCCACCAGACCTCCGCGCTCGTCGACGAGGTTGAACGAGCTCCCTGGGTGAGGATGACCGATCGGTACCAGCCCCGCGTCGAGCAAGTCGGGCCCCAGTTCCAGATGGGCAACAGCGATGGTCGTCTCGGTCGGGCCGTACCGGTTCACCACCCGCAGTCCCGGACTGGCGGTCCACACCGCCTTGATATCGGCGGTGGACGGCGCTTCGCCGCCCAGGGCCATCACCCGCAGCGAGGTGTTGGCGAGCCGGTTTAAACGGCCGCTGGACCGAAGCAACCGGAGGTAGCTGGGGGAGAAGCTGGTCGCCGTGATTGCCTCGCTGGCGAGAATCGAGAAGAACCTGCGCGGGAACAGCAGGGCGTCCCGGTCGGGGACGATGAGGGGCGCACCGCGCACCAGCGGCGGAAAGATGGCAGAGAAGGAGCCGTCAAAATGCACCGGCGATACGCACAGGTAACGGTCTTCCGAGGTGAGTCCCATGGCGTCGGCGCAGGCTTCGGCCGCGGTGCAGAAGGCCTGCGGCGAAATCTGTACGCCCTTGGGCTTACCGGTCGTCCCTGACGTGTAAATGATGTAGGCGATAGGGCCTGTGACAGGTGGTGGCGTCGGCCCGTCTGAGGCGCTCAGTGCCGACAGGGACGTCCAGGCTGTGCCGACCGGGAGTCCCGAGGGCGCCGTGTGGTCCGAGCCTGCGGTGATGACGAGTACGGGTCGGCAGTCCGCCACGATCTGCGCACGGCGGAGGTCTGGGTCGGTGATGGCCAGCGGAACGAACGTGGCCCCCGCCCACAGACAGCCCAGTGCCGCCACAACGAAGTCCACCGAATTGCCGATCGGCAGGGCAACCCGATCCCCGGGCTCGACGCCTTTCTGACCCAAGCCGGCGGCGACTCTTCCTGCCGCGGCGCGCAATTCGCCCCGGGTCAGCGCGCGATCGAGGTCCTTGACCGCGGGCCGATTCGGGTCTCGATCAGCGCGGCGCAGTACCGCACCGAGCACGCCGGGGGTGGCGGCGCTTCCTTGCGGGTGCAGCGGGCTCACTATTTCTCGCTCGCGGGTAGAGGTCATCGACGCAGCGGGCTAGGTGCCCGCGAGCTGAGCGACGACAGGTGCGAAGGACTCCATCGCCTCGGCCGGCACCACAATGTTGGAGAAGCCCCACCTCTCGCGGCGCTTCACCAGCCGCTCGGCCAATTCGTCCGTGGTGCCGATCAGGACGATCGGCAGCTCGAGCGCATCGTCACCCGGAAAGCCGAGCATGGTTGCGGTGCGCGCGGCAGCGCGTTGGCTGGCGACAACTCTGGTGGCGAAGGCGACAATCTGGAATTCGATCGAACCGAATCGATCCGGCGCCGCTTCCCGCACCCAGGTCAGGCAGCGGTCGTAGCGATCGAGAGTGGCCTGGTTCGTCGCGTCGGCGCTCTTGTCGCCAACGTTGAGGCTGGCATTGATCCCCACGGTGTCCGCTTCCCGGGCTGCGAGGGTAAGCAATCGCTTGCTCCCTCCACCGACCATGACGCGAGGTGGCGAGGCCGGGCGAGGATCGCAGTGGGCGTCGCGCACCGTGTAGTGCCTCCCGGCGAAGGTAGCTTCCCCCTCACTCCACAGCCTTTTCATCACTACGAGGCTCTCGGCCAACCGGTCCACGCGGACAGCCAGTTCGTCGTACTCGATCCCCGATTGCTCGTAATCGCTCCGGAGCGAGCCCGCTCCAAGACCGACCTCAACCCGCCCTTCGGCCGCCAGGCCGAGCGTGGCGATCTCCTTGGCCAACACCACAGGGTGGCGGAAGTCGTTGTTGAACACGAAAGGCCCCACATGCAGGGTGGAGGTCGCTTCGGCGGCGACGGTGGTGGCTACCAGCGGCCCGAACTGGGAGTCGAGGTGGTCAGAGACGTACAGGGTCGAGTAACCCAGATCCTCGGCTGACCGGGCCTGGTCCCGCCAGGCCGACATGGTTGGCGCAACCGCGGAGTACACGCCGAATCGAAACGGGAGCATCTGCTGCCGCCCTCCATTGCTTGGTTATGAAAGCTGGCTCGTAACCAACTGACAGTCATTGAATATTCCGTAGATCATCCTATATAGTACGCATTATGCCAATAGCAGTACGGACAGTCGGTTCGGAAACGTCGTCAGCCGACGTCGCGAAGCTGCTTAACGAAGACGGGTGTGTGGTCATCGCCGACCTGGCGAAACCCGAGACGATGGATCAGATACGTGCCGAGATCGCGCCGTATCTTGCAGCCACGGGCGGCGGTAACACCGACTTCCTCGGCGAAACCACGCAGCGCACCGGCGCCCTGATCGCCCGTTCGCCGACCGCGCGCTCACTCATCACCCACCCGGCGATCATCGACACGCTTGACCGCGTGTTGGGCGACCACGCCAGTACCTTCCAGATCGACCTGACCCAGCTGGTGACCATCGGACCCGGTGAGCCGGCGCAGATGATTCACCGGGATCAGTGGTCGTTCGACCGCTACCAGTTCCCGAGGGGCTTCGAAGCAGAAGTGGCCACCATGTGGGCCGTGACCGATTTCACCGAGGAGATGGGTGCGACCCGGATGGTCGTGGGCAGCCACCGGTGGGAGGACGATCCCGACGACGTGGACTCCGCGCTGTCTTCCCCAGCGGTCATGACCAAGGGTTCGGTCCTGATGTACACCGGCTCGATATTCCACGGCGGGGGCGCCAACGCCACCAACACCAGCCGGATCGGAATGAACGTCGGCTACTCGCTCGGGTGGCTACGGCAGGAGGAGAACCAGTATCTCGCCTGCCCGCCCGAGATCGCCCGCACCCTCCCCGAGGGTCTGCTCAGGCTGATGGGCTACCAGCGTGGCTCATACTCCATCGGCTACGTGGACGACATGCGAGAGCCGCTGGACTGGCTGTACGACAGCCCCGCGTTTATATCGGACTTCTACGGTTACCGCCGCGTCGCCCGCAAGCGGCTCAAGGAGACCGGGAGCTACGTTCCGCCCACTGAGAACACTGAGAACACTGAAAACACTGAAAACCCGACACTGGCTAACAGGTAGCCACGGCAGAAATATGAGGAAGTGCGATGCTGGATCAGATTCGTGACGTCTTAGCTGCTCATGGTCGTATGGCGGTCGATCCACGGGAGGTGGACGATCAAGCCGATCTTTACAATCTCGGCCTGACGTCGCATGCGTCGGTCGATGTCATGCTCGCGCTCGAGGATGAATTCGACATCGAGTTCCCTGATGAGGTGCTCAAGAAGTCCACCTTCGCTTCCGTACACAACATCGCGCAGGTAGTCGAAAGCCTAGTCAAGACCCTTGTGTGATGGCGGGTGCGATAACGGCCGGCCTGCCCGAGTCGCAGATCGTCCCCATTCCCACGATCACCTTGCCCGGTGAGGTTGACGGCTGCCGTGTGCGCGTCGGATGCGATGTCGTTCCGATGGCGGAAATCCAGGACTCGCTAACGGCGTTCGGAGATCGCTACCTGCGCAAGGTTTTTACGGCGAGTGAAATCAACGACTGCCAGGGCCGGGACCGGGTGCACCGATTGGCTGCCCGGTACGCGGCCAAAGAAGCAGTGATCAAGGCATTCGCAGAACCCGACATGGCGTTTCCCTGGTGCGAGATCGAGGTGACGCGAAACGGTCCGCTGCCGCTGCTTCGTCTGAGCGGATCACTCGCCGAGCGGGCGCAACAGCAGGGCTGGCTGACCTCGTCTTTGTCGCTTTCGCACGCCGATTGCCACGCGATGGCCGTCCTATTCGTGGTCTGCCGCCCGGCCGAGTCCGAGTAGGGGGTGGGCGCGTGACGACGCGCAGATCCGAGCCGACCTGGGTGTGGATTGTGGGCGCGCTCGGCGGCGCGCTCGCACTTGCGGCGGCCATCCTGGCTGTCGACGGCACCGGTCCCGACGGCATCGGGCAGGCGGTGCGCTACACGGCGCGCTGGTCATTCCTCTTTTTCTGGCCGTCCTACATCGGCGGCGCGATGGCTATCCTGTTCGGCCCGGCCTTCGCCGGTCTGGCGCGCCGGGCGCGAGCCCTGGGCCTGGCCTTCGCCACCGCGCTTCAGGTCCATATCGGATTGGTCGTCTGGCTCGGCGTCGTCACCGGCCGGCTTCCGCTTCAGGGCGGCCTATTGTGGTTCTTTCTGGTCGGACTGTTCTGCACCTACCTGCTGGCGCTGCTGTCCTTCGGAATCGGAGCGCGCAACCTCGGACGTCTGTGGCGGCCATTGCTCCTCCTGGCCACCACGTACATCTTGATCGCCTTCGGCCGGGATTTTGTACTGGGCGCACTCGACCAGAACGTACGGTACTGGCGCTACGCTGCCGAATATGTGCCGTTCGCGCTGTTGAGTCTTATCGCAATCCCGTTGCGCCTGGCCGCGTTTCGTCGCCGGCACTTCGTCTTGCGTTCCGCTACGGCCTGACGCTAAGCGCCCACACGTCGAGCAGGCGTGAATCGGACAGGCATGGAGTGGATGTTGTTGATCAGCGTCGATGGCATGCGCTCGATCGGCCCCGCCAACTGCACGTTCTTCATCCGGCTCAGCACCTCCGTTACGAGGGCCGTCACCTCCACCCTGGCAAGGCTGGCGCCGAGACAGAAATGGGCGCCGCCGCCGCCGAATGCCAAGTGCGTGTTGCGCTTACGCGTCACATCGAAGCGTTCGGGATCGACGAAGTAGGCCTCGTCCCGATTGGCCGACGGGTAGAACATCGCCACCCGGTCACCCTCCTTCACGGGCACCCCGCGAAGTTCGGTGTCCTTCGTCGCCGTCCGGAAGAACGCGATGAACGTGGTGACGTAACGGAGCATTTCTTCCACCGCGGTCGGCAGCAACGCCGGCTCCGCCTCGAGCTTCGCGCGCTCGTCCGGATGGTCGATCAGCGCGCACATGCCGCCGGCGACCAGGTTGCGGGTCGTGTCGCCGCCCGCATTGATCAGCAACAGGAACAAGAAGTTGAACTCCCGATCGGAGAGCCGCTGTCCGTCGACCTCGGCATGCAGTAGCGACGTCGCGATGTCATCGCAAGGATGCGCACGTTTGTGGGCCACCAGATCCGTTGAGTACCTGAACATCTCGGCGCCGGCCCGGATGGCGGCCGAGCCGCCTATCGAACCCGTGTTCATGATCTCGGTCAGTTCGTAAAGCCGATAGCCGTCTTCCAGTGGGATGCCCAGCATTTCGGCGATGACGTACGAGGGCAGGGCCCCCGCGACGTCGGTGACGAAGTCGCACTCGCCTCGCTCGATGACGCTGTCGACCACGTCGCGCGCCATGTCCGCGATGCGCTCGTTGAGCTTCGCCACCTGGCGCGGTCTGAAGCCCTTGCTGACCAGAGCGCGCAGCTTGGTGTGCCGCGGCGGGTCCATGGTCAGCATCATCACGCCCCGCTGGTCGGCGATGTCGTCGGGCCCGGGTGCGTCGACGTACACCCCCGTCGCCTCCGACGACCAGGTGGTGCTGTCGCGCGATACGGCAAAGACCTCGTCGTAGCCAGTCAGCGCAAGGAACCCAGGCCCGTCTTTGTACGGGTGCCATGCCACGGGTGCGGATTCGCGGAGCTTCCGGAACGCGTCGAAAGGCATTTCCGCCGCGTAGGTGTCCGGATTGGCGAGGTCGACACCGCCGATGGTGATTGCGTTTTCGGTCACGCAGCACCTCCGCCGTGGTGATGCTCGCGCTCGGGATGCACTGCGTAGTCGGTCAAGAAGGTAATAGTGCCAGAACCTTTCGTGAGGTGACTTCGGTTGGCCACCAGCGCATCCCGCGACGGCGTGATGTCCGATACCGGGGTGCGCTCCGATGTGCGAACGTCGGCTACCGGCAACACCGCATTGCGGATCGCCGCCAATATCGCCGGGTGATTGGCGGCATGATCGCCGGTGGGTGTGGCAATCAGGCGGGGCGGCTGCGACGTCGACTGCAGCTGGTCAAGGGTCAGCCGACCGCCTCTCGTAGTGAACTGCTCCGCATCCTCGGGTGCGGCAATCACTGTCACCTCGGTTCCACGTCGGGCAAGCACTGCCAGAACATCCTCCGGCAGAAACACCAGCCCGATCCAGCTCAACACCCGCAAGACGGATCGCGGAAGGTGCTTGTGCATAAGGATCTTCGTCCGCTTCTGAGCCGAGCGGATCAGTTCTGCGAGGCGCTGTGTCCATCCCGATTCGGAGGGTCCGGCGCCCGTATCACTAGCCGCGATGCCATTCAGCGTTTCCCTCTGGAAGTACCACTGCTCCAGCAAGGTGGGAATGACGCTCCAATTCCAGATCACCAGGTTGACCAAGATCGCCGACTGCGCACCGATGATGCGGGCGGTCTGAGCGGCGTACCACGAGCCGGAGCAGACACCGACAAGCTGGAGTTCGCCGGCGTCGTCGCACGCGCGTCTGGCCACCGCTATCGAGTCAGTGATCTCGGCCTTCGAATACACCCTGCGCCAAGGATCCCGCCTGATCTGGTCCGACAAACCCTCTCGTGCCGGATCCCATCGCAGCGCTTGTGACCCGGACGCTGCAATGCGACGTGACAACTCAACCCACTCTCGGGCGGGTCCTTTGTGCAACTCGTGGCCTGCCACGAAGAACAACACGGTCTTCGCGGGTTTGGAACCTCGGGGTTTTGTGCGGATGACGAAGAGGCCCTTCGGCTCGATTCGTTCAATGCTCTCGTCAACGTCAACGTCGACGTCGACCGAGTCGGACCCTTCGGCCGGCATCGTCACCGTTGTCAGGTACCGCGGTACGGCGCGATGGGTGCGGGTGGGCACATTTCCGTTGATCCACCCGACGATCGAATCGACCGCGGTGAACGGGATCGGTAACGGGATCGGCAGCGGATGGGCGCATTCCGGTAGACCGCCGGTAGTGATCGCATCAACTCCCTGAGCCGACGCCAGGGCGGTTACGCGCTTGTCGGTCTCGCCTGGTCGTCCCACCAGAAGTACCTGTTCGACCCCGTGATCGTTGACGGGATCGACATCTATCCGCAGCGCGGTGAATTCTGCGGCGGCGTGCTTGCTCAACCGCCCGCCCAGGATCAACACTTCGCCGGGCGTGCCAGCGTCCTCGCCCACCGACAACCGGAACAGCGTGGTGTGTTCCCGCAGGTAGCGCCTGCCGGTTCCAGGAGGATCGAGGTAGACCACGCGGTTGACCGGGTGGGGTCGGGCATCAGATTGGGCCAGGTACTCGTCGAGGATCAGACACCCGGCACGTATGCCGATGGCGGTCGCTGACTTCGCGCCGATCAGCGCGAGGTAATCGAGCGCGTGGCCCACGCTCGCCAACCAGTCGGCCACCGCGTCATCGCGTCCTTGCGTGAATGCCGAATCACCCAAGCCCAGATAATCGAAATGCAGCACGGCGAAACCGCGGCGCGCCAAGTCCTCGCCGAGGATGCGGTGTAGTCGGACGCTGTCCATCCCCTCTTTCCCGAGCGAGCCACAGATCAGTACCCCACCCCTGATCTGGTTGTCGAACGGCAGATGAAGCACGCCGAACAATCGGGAATTAGCCGGTCCGAAGAATGTCGGCACCTCTGTCGTCGTCAACGCCATGTCGCGCTCAGTCGACCAAGCCGGCGTAGTTGGCCATGGCCTTCGCCAGGGCCTGATCGATGTCATCGATGATGTCGTCGATGTGCTCGATCCCGATGGACAGCCGGATCGTCTCGGGCCGGATGCCGGCCTTGACCAACTCCTCAGCCGACAATTGTCTGTGGGTGGTCGATGCCGGATGGATGGCCAAGGTCTTGGCGTCCCCCAGATTGAGCAACCGCTTGACGAGCTCGAGCGCGTCGAAGAAGGCCAGCCCTGACTCGTAGCCGCCCGCGACCCCGAAAGTGATGATGGACGGCACCCGGCCGCCGAGGTAGCGGTCGACCAGGTGGTGGTAGGGATGGTCGGGGAAACCGGCAAAGCTCACCCAGTCCACCCGGTGGTCGGCGGCCAGATAGTCGGCCACCGCCCGCGCGTTCGCTTCGTGGCGCTCGAGCCGCAGCGCCATCGTCTCGAGGCCCTGCAGCAGCAGGAATGCGTTGAACGGCGAGAGCGTGGCACCGCTGTTGCGCAGCTGGGTCGAGCGGGCCCGCACGGTGAAGGGCCGCTCAGGGAAGTCACGGGCGAAGACGACGCCGTGAAAGGCGGGCTCGGGCTGGTTGAACATGGGGAAGCGGTCGGGATGGTCGGCCCACGGGAACCGGCCGCCGTCCACGATCGCCCCACCGAGGGTGGTGCCGTGGCCGCCGACGAACTTGGTCAGCGAGTGGACGACTACATCAGCCCCGTGCTCGAAGGGCTTGAGCATGAGCGGTGTCGCCACCGTGTTGTCCACGATGAGGGGCACGCCCTGCGCGTGCGCGACGGCCGCCACGGCTTCGAGGTCCACGATGTTGCCGGCCGGGTTGCCGACGGTCTCGCAGAAGACGGCGCGGGTGTTCTCGTCGATGAGGGGGGCGATCGACTCGGCTCGGTCGTCAGCGGCGAACCGTGCCTCGATGCCCAGGGTGGGCAGCACGTGGGCGAAGTAGGTGAACGTCGCCCCGTAGAGCTGGGGGGCCACCACGATGTTCGAGCCGGCGCTTGCCACCGTCAGGATGGCGTAGCTGACGGCAGCCATGCCCGACGCCACCACCAGGGCCGCGGTCCCTCCTTCGAGGGCGCAGATGCGCTGCTCGAGGACGTCCAAGGTCGGGTTGTTCAGCCGGTTGTAGTGGAAGCCGGGCGTCTCCATGTCGAGCACGGCACCGGCATGGGCGGCGTCGATGAAATCGTGGGCCACCGTCTGGTAGATGGGCACGGCCACGGCACGCGTCCCGTCGGGTGTGTAGCCACCATGGATGGCGATCGTCTCGTCACGCATTGGATTCAGGCGCTCCTCTTCGGGATGGTGCCCAGCAGGTTGGCGTACAAGCGCTGGCCCGCGCCCCGCCACGGCCAGGGGGCGCGGACGCAGATGTCGTCGAACGGGAAGGCGGCTACCAGGTCTGCGTTCCGCTCGCCGCCCATCACCCGCTCGTGCAGCCGGCAGAGCGCGTCCCAGTCTGGGCCGGTCGCGCAATCCCTTGGAAGACAAGGCAGTTCGTCGCGTAAGCGGCCCACGTAGCGCCGCACGTCCCGGACGTACTCGCGCACGAGGCTGGAGGGGTCGTACTCGGGATGGGACTGCACCAGCACCACCTCGGACTGGCCCACGGTCTTCGTTGCCACGCTCCACCCCACCTCCTCCGACTGCAGGGCCACCGCGTAGCCGGCGTCGACCATCGCCTCCACGGGCACAGTGTTGAGCCGTGAGTGAGGCAGCACGACGGAACCGTAGAGCCCGGCGGCCAGCGGATGGGTCCGGTCGGCTTCCTGGGCGAAGACGCCCGCGCACTTGACCGGCAGGGTGGTCCGCTCGAGGCCGTCGAAGACGGCCAGGGCGGCGTGGGCCGACAGGCAGGACAGCACCATGGCCGGCACGTTCTCGCTGCCCCACTTCAGCAGGCCGTGCAGATCGGACCAGTAGGGCTCGTCCTCGATGCGCGCCTCGATCGGGTTGGCGCCAGTCACCACCAGCAGGTCCGGCGGGTTGGAGAAAATGTCATCGAGCGGACGGTAGTCGGCGGCGATAGTTGCCTGGATCCGCTCACCGCGGGGCACCCCGGCCATGGTGTGACGGGTTACGACGACCGTGTCGGATCCGGACCCGGCGTCCAGCAGGCCTAAGAACTGGCGGTCGGTGGCGCAAAATGCGGTATCGGGCATGTTGTTGACCAGGGCGCATGTCCACCGCGCTGATTTCTCGTGTGTCGCCGTCCCGGCCAGTCGAACGCTCATGTCAATGCCTCACGTCCGTGTAGGTGACCGTGACCTCTTGGTGCAGGAGGCGGTATGCGGCCTGCAACTGCTCTTCGTCGTCGGTCGAGCCGACCACGGCGACGATGTGGTTGCCGGAGCCGTCTCGCCAGTCCAGGGCGGCCCCCGGGCCCTGGTGGACGCTCACCGTGTCCACCTCGTCGCGGTCGGTGAAGTCGTTGATGCCTTCGATGGCGGTCACGGTCGCGGCGACGGTCGGCGGTTGGAGAAAGAAGCGGTAGCCGATGCGCTCGGTGGCCACCGGTCCGTCGACGGACACCTGCTCGCCCAGCGCCACCCGCAGGGTGAGGTCGAGCAGGCTGACGCCCGCGGCGCGCTCCAGCATCTCGGGCACACCGCCGCCCAGCCGTCCGTTGACCTCGATGATGCGCGGGCCGTCCGGGGTGAACTTGACCTCGGTGTGCAGGCAGCCAGTGAATACCCCGAGGGCGTCGATGGCCCGGGTGGCCAGGTTCAGCACGGCCGAGCGGCTCTCCGCGTCGAGCGCGGCGGGGATGAAAAACCCTGTCTCACGGAAGTTTTCGGCCGTCGGGAAGCGACCGGTCAGGGCCAGGTGACTGATGTCTCCGTCAGCGACCAGGCTCTCGACCGACACGTAGCAGGCGTATGGGTCACCGGCCCGGGCCGGATCGTCGGCCAGGAAACCCTCGAGGACCATGTCGCGGCGACTCGGCCCGAGGGCCACGAGCAGATTGTCCAGCTCGCCACGGTCGCGGGCCAGGAACGTGCAGCGACTGCCCTGCGCCGAGCGAGGTTTGAGCACGGCGGGCCACCCGACCTCGGCCTCGATGGCCGAGAGCTCACGCTCGGACTGGTGGGGGCGGATGACGTGGCAGGGGGGAGCGTCGATGCCGGCCGCGGCGAGGGCCCGGCGCTGCCGGGCCTTGTCGGTGAGGGCGGCGGCGGTTGTCGGGCTGTGGAAGGGGAGGCCGAGATCCTCTGCCGCTCTGGCTAATTCGACCATGCCGGCGTCGAGGTAGGTGGTCATGCCGGCGGGCTCCCAATCGGCCAGGATCTTGAACGTCTGCTCGGCGCTCATCCCCTTGAGGTCGACGACGGGGCCGAACCGGGTGAGGAGATCGGCCATTTCGGCCATTCCCGGCACGGTTGTGTCGATCATCCACAGCAGGTCACAGATGCCGGCGGCCGCTTCGGCCAGCTGCATCACTGGAACGCAACGCGGCCCGTAGCCCACCGCCACCAATGGCCGTGTCCGTCTGGTCGTGGAGTCCGTCATGAACTCAGCCGATCACGGCTTCGACGCAGGCCTGGGCGTCGTAGACGGCCCGAAGGCGGCTGCGCGGCGAGGGCAGGTAGTGGGTGAAGTAGCGCACCCCTTCGGTGAGCACGCCCAGCACGGAGAGGTTGGGCTGGAGCCGGCCCTCGGTGTCGTAGGGGTGGAAGTCCTCGTTGATGGCAACGCTGCCGACGGGCGTGTCACCGTAGCTGAGCTGAGTCAGCCGTCCCTTGGCGTACAGACGGCTGAGCAGGGGCGAGCTGGACCGGGCGAGCGACGGCATGTCGAGATAGCCCCGCACCACCCCGTCGACCGCCACTGTCGTCGGCTCATCGAGGGTCGTGGAGCTCAGGCGCATACCGTCGCGGCCGGCGGTCAACTCCGGGCTGGGCCCGAGGGGGATGCGCACCACCCCTGCGTCGAGCAGCCCGAGCAGCTGCTGGGACCGCATGGGTGGCACGCCCGCCTCCAGCCGGTTGATCCGGCCGCGGACGTTGGACTGGAATTCGACGTAGGAATCAAGGGAGAGCCCACCGAACTCGATGACCGAACGCAGCTGGTCCCGGAGGATGCGCAGCACCTCTTGGCCCGCCTTGACCGGGCTCCCCCCGGGCTGCAGCGCCTCGGTCAGGTCTGCATCGATCATGTCGTAGACCTGGCCCTGGTAATCGGTGGCCGACGTGTATTGGCGGTCGGACCCGGCGAAAAGGTGGGTGGTCGGGTCGAAGCGCCCGTAGCGCCTTTCGAGAGCGTCAACTGCTTTCTCGTAGTGCTTGTTGACCCAACCCTGGCGGAGGACGCCGCGGACCTCGTTCGACTCGACTTCGCCCCGGGACAGCAAGGCGGCTTGGATGTAGTAGCGCGCCTGCATCTCGGCGAAGATGAGCGGGAGAAGCTCGGTCCGGAAGTCCACGTGCCGCCGCACCGGCGACCCGCCCGGATGGGTCAACGACGCGAACTCTTCGGGGGTGCACACCACCGGCTGGTACTGGCCGTAGGGGTCGACGCCGGTGGCCGACTTGGCACAGTACGGTGCGCCCGAGCGCGAGTAGAGGGTGATGGCAGGCTCCCGGCCCGAGGGCACGTACCGCTTGCGGTCGGTCCGGTCGCAGCGGTCCTCGAAGGTCCCGCCTCGTCCGATGGTGAGGGCGGTAATGACGTCATAGCCGACCAGGCCCATGCCCGCCACAGCCAGCGAGGATCCGGTCGGTGCGCACTTATCCAGGTATCCAATCGGGTAGGGCCTCAGGTAGCGCACGCCGCCGTCAGCCCCGGGCTCGTCGTTCCAGGTGTGTCCCGAGGTAAGCACCACGTGGTCGACGGACAGGGTGCTGCCGTTGTCGAGTAGTACCGCCTCGCGGCCTCGTAGCGCCGGCGAGATGTCGACGGCCGCCGCGTAGTGCCGGACGATCTCGAGGTTGGGCGGGGCATACGACACGAGCGTGTCGTAGAACCAGTCCAGGTACTCGCCCATCAACCGCCGGGGCAGGTAGTCGGTCGGCAGGATGGGGTCACCGCCGGCGCCTATGCGGCACTCGTAGCCCACCCAGCGGTAACCGCGGACCACGGCCCATGCGTGTAGGCCCACGGCGTAGGGGGGGAAGCCTTCGCCGTCGGGCGCGGCGTAGAGGGAGAGTTGGCCGCAGGCGTTGTTGAGCACCAGGAAGTCGGGCTGCTCGGTGGAGTAGACCCCGCCTCCGAGCTGAGCGGGTTCGATCACGTGCAGCCGCGCCGGCGTCCCCAGTTGCCGGGCCCGGTTCACCGTGCGCTCCATGACGCACAGGCCCCATGAGCCGAGCCCCACGATGGCCATCTCGATCATCGGACGCATCCCATGTGCGCAAACGAACGTGTCGCCACCAACGCCATGTGCTCCTCCTGCTGGAAGCAGCCCTCCGGGTCTGGGCGCCTACGCTTTAGTACGGATAGTTCGATACCGATGATGCAACGATCAAGAAGATTACATACTATTAGACTGGAATACAAGTTATCAGATAACATTAAGTCTATTAACTACCGACCCAAAAGGCATCAGCGCCCGATGGGCGGATGGTGGTCAGGCGATGCCGCTTTGCCGCGCAGTTCGACGAGAACCGCCGGCAGGGCGCGGCCGCTCTAGGTCTCAGTGCGCAATGAGATGGGCCGCATGGTCCTCCTCGTCGGCACGAACCTCGCCTACGGATTCGGACTGCAACTCCCAGGACGCGCCCTGTAACCGCCCGGTCGCCAGCGCCTCGCCGATCAACATCCGGACGCGGTGTTCGTTCACCGGCTCGGTGGCGAAGAGCACGCGCAGTGCGACGGTCTCGCCCGTCGAGGTCTTGCTCACGTAATGCGGCGCGAGTGCGCACGGCGGCGGATGGTCCCAGCTGCCGCACAACGCCAGCGTGATCGCGCCGCCGAGGGCATTCGAGTCGCCACCCGGCTGCATCGCGACAACGGCGTCGTGGGCAAAGGCTCTGCGAGCCATAGCGTCCGATCTAACTCCGCGGCAGCGACGCTGGCCAGCCCTTGGATGTCGACACGGTCACGAGTGCGTACCCATTGGAATCTCGGAGGCTTCAACTGCCCCATTCGCCACTATCGTCACATGAGCTCACTGCGAACGTCAATGGACGCGTCGCCCTCGGAAAGGTGGCATACGTTGGCGATTCGTCGACTTGTGTCAATGTCGGTCGCTTCGGCGACCGTTCTCGGACTCATCGTGCCGGTCGGCTATGCGCCACCGGCCGCCGCAGTGGCGTGCTCATCTCCGGAAGCCAACGTCCCGCCACCTGCCGGAATGCCGGCCATCCCTTCGCCAGGCCCCGTCGCGCCGCCGACCGGCCGCCGGCCGCGGGGTACGAACGACAGTGCGCCGCTGCCGAAGCTGGGTCCACTGATCTCCTCGCTGTTCAAGGCGATACCCACCCAAAAGCCCGCGCAACTGCAGGCTGCGGTGACTCCCGCGCCCGGCCCGCCCGCCCCGAATGCGTTGCCCCCGAACGCCAACCAGATCGCGCCCGAGGGCGCCGCGACACCGCCTCCGCCGGCAGGCATTGCCGGCGCGCCCACCTCGCTCGTCGACTTCGTCACCGGCCCGAACAGCCCGAACCGAACCCTCGAGCGGTTCGGCATCTCCGGCACCGACCTCGGAATCCCCTGGGATAACGGCGATCCCGCCAACTCCCAGGTTCTGATGGCTTTCGGTGACACCTTCGGCTACTGCGCCGTACACGGCCAGCAGTGGCGGTACAACACGCTGTTCCGCAGCCAGGACCGCGACCTCGCGCACGGTATCCACGTCGCCGACGGAGTGCCGAACAACGTGTACTCCGGCTCACCGGTGTGGGCGCCAGGCCTGTCCAAGCAGGTCCTCAACAGCATCCACAAAGCAGCGCACGAGACCGGAATCATCCCGACCGCAGCCATTTCCATCGGTCGAACCCAATACATGAACTTCATGTCGATCAAGAACTGGGGCCACGACGGGGATTGGTCGACGAACTATTCGGGACTCGCACGCTCCAACGACAACGGTCAGACGTGGGGCATCTTCCCGGGCACCATCCGACTGGCCGGCGCGGACACCGTACCCGGCGGACGGTACTTCCCGGGCAACCAGAACTTCCAGATGGGCGCGTTCATGCCGGGTAAGGACGGGTACATGTATTCGTTCGGAACCCCGTCCGGCCGCAGCGGAGCGGCATTCCTGTCCCGCGTCCCGCCCAACGCCCTGCCGGATCTGACCAAGTACCAGTACTGGAACGGCGACGGGAGAGGTTGGGTCCCAGTCGATCCGGGCGCAGCGACGCCGATCTTCCCAGGCCCGGTCGGCGAGATGTCGGCGCAATACAACGACTACCTCAAGCAGTACCTGGTGCTCTACACCAACGGCGGCAACAATGACGTCATCGCGCGGACGGCGCCGTCGCCGGAAGGGCCGTGGAGCCCCGAGCAGCCGCTGGTGTCGTCGTTCCAGATGCCCGGTGGCATCTACGCGCCGATGATCCATCCCTGGTCGAAGGGCAAAGACCTGTACTTCAACCTGTCGCTGTGGTCGGCCTACGACGTGATGTTGATGCACACCACGCTGCCGTAGTCGTCACGTCCGTGGTCGTCACGACAGTTGGAAGCTCATATCGACCGTGGTGCCTGACGACGTGCACTCCATCTCCAGCCAGTCGCTCACCGCGCGAATCAGTAGCAACCCGCGCCCGCGGGCACCCGGGTCGGCGGCTTTGGGCTTCCATGAGCCAGTGTCGACGACTTTGAGATGCACTCGCGCACCATCGTTTTCGCCTTCGACGCGAACCCGTCCCGGCGTGCGTCCCCGGTAACCGTGTTCGATGCTGTTGGCGCACGCCTCGTTGACCGCCAACACGATGTCGGCGATCCGCTCGTCGGGTAACTCCGCGGCCTGCATCCACGCGGCGAGTTCATGTCGGATGTCGCTGAGCTGTTCGGCCGTGGCGACGTCGTCGATCGCCAGTCGTGGATACGGTTGCCGATACACGACGATCGCGATGTCGTCGTCGTAACCACCCGGCGGTGCCATCTCGCTGAGCGCCGAATCTGCGACGGCGTCAGCGTCAAGACTCATCCCCGCCGCCACCGTCTCACTGAGCCGCATGATGCCCTCGTCGAGCGTCACGTCGCGCCGTTCCACCAGGCCGTCGGTGTAGAGCATCAGCGTGGATCCGGGTGGCAGCACCAGCGACGACTGCGGGCGAGAAGCCTTGCGCTGCACTGCTAACGGCATTGACCGGGCATCGTCGAGCTGAGCCGGGACCGAGTGGGGTGGCGCCAGAATGGCTGGCGGGTGACCGGCGCAGCTGTAGAAGAACTCACCGGAGTCGGTGTCGAGGACAGCGAGAAAAACCGTGGTGCAGAACGCATCCGGGATCAGCTCGGCCACCGCGTCGAGCTCTTCGAGCAGCCTTGCGGGTTCCGCCCCGGTGAGCAGCAGTGCTCGCGCAGAGCTGCGCAGTTGACCCATCACCGCAGCCGCCGCGAGCCCACGGCCGACACAGTCCCCGACGATGATGCCGATCCGGTGATCGCCGACGCGCAGAACGTCGTACCAGTCGCCACCGATTTCCAGCGGCGGAGTCGCGGGCTCGTAGCGGACCGCGAAGCCGGGCGGCAACTCGGTGGGCGCCAGCATCGCGTGCTGCAGGGTCAGCGACGTCTCGCGTGCCGCCTCGAACTGACGAACGTGCTGGATCGCCAGACCCAGGTGACCGACCAACACGGTGACCAGCAGCCGATCCTCGGCGCTGACCCGGCGCGCAACCCGAAGCTCCAACCACAACGCGACGTCGCCACTGCCGGTGAGGACTGCGACGATGCCGCTGGATTGACCTGGGGCGTCAGGATATTCGACCGGCTGAACCGTCAGCGGCAGCTGACGGCGCGCTTGCCGGAAGATCTCTTGGAGGACCGGGTCGAGCTGTCGCCAGTTCGACGGCGCCTGCTGTCCCGCGACCTGAACGGCCGGGTCGGCGCCGCTCGTCGGCCACACCGCCGCCACCACTCGGTGGACGTCGAGCGCGAGCCGGCACTCGTCAAGGGTGATCGAGAGAACTTCGGACAGGCTCTTTGCCACGCTGACCGCGGTGGCCAGTCGCAGCACCGCGCTTTCCCTCGCGGCGAAGGCCCGTTCAGCGGTGATGTCGCGGATCGTTCCGACGTACACGTCACCGTCGGCGGCATCGGCATTGACGCGGTTGATATTCGCCGCCACCCACACCAGGCGGCCGTCCCGATGCCGGATCGGGGTTTCGTACTGGACCTGGTTTTCCTGATTGAGGCGCGACTGTTGTTGCCACGCCGCTTTCTCGTCGACCAGCCACGGATACGGCCATTGGTAGGGCAGCCCTCGTGCCGGGTAGCCGGTGAGTCTGGTGAATGCGTCGTTGAGCTCGGTGATCGCTCCGCCCTTGTCGGAGACGAAGAAGCCTTCCTGCAGCGAATTCACCACGGCATTGCGGAACTCATCGCGATTCGCCAGGTCGTCGGCGCGGGCCCGCTGTTCCTCGTAACGCTTTGTGCCGTCGAGAAACATACGGGAAGCCACGTCGAGCGGTGCCAGCGTCTGCAGTAGAAAAGCCCGCGCGGCGGCCCTGTCGAAACCTGGCTGCTTTTTCAGCTCATCGACGAGCTCGAAGTGCTTCTCGATGATCACCAGCATGCTGATCTCGCTGTGCAGGGCCCGACGCCCGAGCTCCTGGCCACGCGCCAGGTCCTCCTGACGTCGCTGGTCCAGGTAGTTGCGCAGGACCGCGGCGTAGTCGCCGTGGAAGTCGGGGCTCATTCGGCCGGCCCGTCATGGCACGCGGTAGCCGGAGAAGGATGTCGAACGATCCGACATTGAACCTCCCGGTTCTCCGCGGCGGGCACAACTCGCGCGCCCAGACTAACCGAGCCATCACGCGTCGACCGTTGAAGTAATATTTGTGCAAGTTTGCCACGGCGGTGAGGTTCGGCACCTGATCCGCCAGGAGCTAGTAGGACTCAAGACGAAGGATGGCTGTTGTCAGCTGCGGATCCGATAACGACGTCGGTAGCTCAGCATGGAGCGACCGCCGTGGTAGCTGTCGGCGGCGAAGTCGATTTGAGTACCGCGCCCGCGTTCGAGGCGGCGATCGCCACAGCGCTCAAAGAAGAGCCGCCCGTTCTGGTCATCGACCTGTCCGAAGTGACGTTCATGGCGTCGGTGGGCCTGCGGGTCCTGGTGGCGACGCAGGAAGAGCTCCGCGAATCCGTCCGGGTCGCCGTGGTCGCGAACAATCCGGCAACGTCGCGACCGATCCAGATGACCGGCCTGGACGAAATCATCACGTTGTACCCGACGCTGGATGAGGCGCTGTCTGCGCTGACGCCCATCGTCGACGACTAGCGAAGCACCTGACGCGCGATCGCGTACTTGTGCACTTCGGTCGGGCCGTCGTAGAGCCGGAACGCCCGCATGTCGGAGAAGATCATCCCGACCGGCGTCTCGTCGGAAATACCGATGCCGCCGAGGATCTGGACGCACCGGTCGGCGACCTTGAACAGTTCCTCGGATACGTACGCCTTGACCATCGAGCTCTCGTGTCGGCCGGTGCCCCGATCGCCCATGTCCAACGTCCAGCACGCCCACCAGATCGCGAGTCGGCATTGCTGCAAGGCGATCTCGTTGTCGGCGATCATGAAGCTGACGCCCTGGTGTTCGCCGATCGGCTTGCCGAAAGCGGTGCGCGCGCGGGCATGCCGGATCGCGATCGACTGCGCACGCGAGGCGGCGCCGAGCCAGCGCATGCAGTGCGTCAGCCGCGCCGGTGCCAGCCGTAACTGCGCATAACGCAACGCCTGACCCACCTCGCCGAGCACGGCGCAGGCCGGCAGCCGCACGTCGGTCAACCGCACGACGCCGTGTCCTTCGACGTAGTTGCGGTCCATCGTGTTCATCACCCGCTCGAGTTCGATCCCCGGGGTGTCGCCCTCGCACAGGAATAGCGTCGGCCCGTCCGCCCCGTGTTGGTTGGGCGCGACGCGGGCCATGATGATCCACGTCTTGGCGCCGTGCGCTCCGGTGATCAACCATTTGAGGCCGTTGATCACGTACTCCTTGCCGTCGAATTCGGCGGTCGTCGCCAACTGGTTGGGGTCCGAGCCGGCGCCGTCGGGCTCGGTCATCGCGAACACCGACCGCTGCCGTCCGTCGATCACCGGGAGCAGGAACTGCTCGACCTGCTCGGTGTTGGCGACCTTACCGAGCAGAAACATGTTGCCCTCATCCGGCGCCGCGCAGTTCAGCGCGATCGGGCCCAGCGTCGACCAGCCGGCCGCCTCGAACAACACCGCCTGCTCGCGGTGCGACGGCTCGCGGCCACCAAATCGCCTGGGCGCCTGGAAGGTCAGCAACCCGGCCGCGCGGGCCAGCTCGACCAGCTCAGTGCGTAGGTCGTCGTCGGGACCGTGCCGGGTGAGCCGTGGATCGGTCTCGTACGGGACGATCTTGTCGTTGACGAAGGCACGGATCTGGTCGCGCTGGGCGGCCAGCTCGGCAGGAATGTCGAAGTCGATCATGCGGTGCCCATCAATGTCTGCGCGTTCTCGAACAGGCCCACCGTGGCCGAGTGCAGCAGTTCGCCGATTTCCATCGGCGCCTTGCCTGCGCTGGCTCTGGCCAGCGTGCCCTCCAGCACGATGCCGAGCTTGAAGCAGGCCAGCACGGTGTACCAGGTGATGTTGGACAGGTCGCGGGTGGTGTTGCGGCCGTACTGCTGAACCAGGTCGTCGGGGGCGGCCATCCCGCCCATCGCAAACAGGTTGCCGCCGAAGGCCGGTGACTGTCCCCAGGTAGCCAGCAGCCAGCCCAGGTCCAGCAGCGGATCGCCGATCGTGCACATCTCCCAGTCGACGATCGCGACCACGTCGGGGCCGGTGCGGGAGAACATCACGTTCGCCGCGTGGTAGTCCCCGTGCATGATTCCCGGCGTCCACCTCGACGGCCGACGTTCTTCCAGCCAGGTCGCGACCTCGTCAACCCCGGGAATATCTGGGCCGGAATAGTTTTCGAATTCCTTGTAGGACTCCAGCTCCGAAAGCCAGCGTGGCACTTGGCGTTCCAGAAACCCCGAAGGCTTTCCGAAGTCGCTGAGGCCGACGGCCTGATAGTCGACCGCTGCCAGCTTCGCCAGCGCATCGGCCATCGACAGCCCCATCCCGAACCGCACCGACGCGTTATCGGCGTGCAGCGGGGGTAGCTCCTCGCCGGCGTTGAACCCGTCGATGGGTTCCATGAGATAGAAGACCGCATCGCCCAGCACGGCCGGATCGGCGCAGCTGGCGATCAGGTGCGGGTGCGGGACGTCGGTTCCGGCGAGCGCGGCGAGCACCTCGGTCTCGCGCATGATGACGGTGTTCGTGCGCGGACGCAGGTGCTTCGGCCCGCGTCGCAGCACATAGGGCCGACCCGATCTGGTGAACCGCAACATGATGTTCTGCGTTCCGCCGCTGATCTTCGACACGTTCTCCAGGAGGCCGTCGCCAAGCCCCTGCTCTGACATCCACTCGGCGAGACCGTCCGGGGCTTTGAGCTCCTCCACGATGGTGAAGCTACCCCAGCGCCGGATCTGCAAGGATCGAGGTATGACGCCACCCGTGATCGACCGTTGGATCTCGATCATCGAGACCGGGCACACCGATGACCTGGACGCGCTGCTCGCCGACGACGCGGTGTTCTACTCGCCTGCGGTATTCACCCCTCAGGAGGGCAAAGCACTGACCGCGAAGTACCTCAAGGCGGCTGCAAAGTTGTTCGACGACACCGACTTTCACTACATCGAGCAGTGGTATTCCGAGCGCTCGGCAATCCTCGAGTTCGCCGCCACGGTCAATGGGATCTACGTCAACGGGATCGACATGATCCACTGGAACGACGACGAGAAGATCGTGTCGTTCAAGGTGATGATGCGTCCGATCAAGGCGCTGCAGGTAGTCATGCCGGCGATGGCGGAACTGTTGCAGCAGTAGATAAATGGCGGCCAAGGATCCACCAGCCCGATTGAGCGACGTTCACCGGATCGCCGCCGGTTTGCCGCACACCAAACGGATCGAAGGGCCCAAAGGGAACGCGATCTACCAGGTCGGCGGCAAGTCGTTCGTCTTCTTCCGTACACCGCAACCTGATGCCGCCGACACCGACACCGGCGAGCGATTCACCGATGTGATCATGATCTGGGTGGACTCCGAAAGCGACAAGTTGGCGCTGGTGCAGGACACCCGCTCGCCGTTTTTCACCACCGATCGATTCGACGACCATCCGTCGGTGCTGATCCGGGCCAGTCAGCTGGCCGAGGTGGGCCGCACGGAGTTGACCGAGCTCATCCAGGACGGGTGGTTGTCGCGCGCATCGAAGCGTCGCGCAGACCAATGGCTGACGGCGAACCGGCCAGGATCCTCACAGCCGCCGCGCGTACTGTCCGATGCTGGTTGCGAAGGGGAGGAATGACGATGCCGCGGACCGACAACGACTCCTGGGAAATCACCGAGAGTGTGGGCTCGACGGCCCTTGGCGTGGCCGCCGCCCGCGCCGCTGAAACCGAGAGCGACAACCCGCTGATCCAGGACCCGTTCGCGCGGGCATTCCTCGATGCGGCCGGTGACGGGATGTGGAGTCTGACATCCGATCCCAAGTTGTCGGCACAGCTGGCAGACATCGCTCCGGAGGCGCTGGCGCACACCCGGGTGATGGTCGACTTCATGGCGGTGCGGACCGCCTGGTACGACCAGATCTTCCTCGAGGCGGCATCAGCCGGTGTCCGGCAGGTGGTGATCCTGGCGGCCGGCCTCGATGCTCGCACCTGGCGGCTGCCGTGGCCCGACGGGACCACCGTGTACGAGCTGGATCAGGCGAAAGTTCTCGATTTCAAGGCGAGCACACTGGAGCGCCGCGGGGCGCAGCCGCGGGCGAAGTTGGTCAATGTCGCGGTCGACCTACGTCAGGACTGGCCAAAGGCATTGCAGGAAGCTGGGTTTGACGCATCTGAGCCGATCATGTGGTCGGCGGAGGGGCTTTTGCGCTACCTGCCCGCGGCAGCACAAGATCTGCTGTTCGAGCGGATCGACGCGTTGAGCCCGGCCGGTACCTGGCTCGCCACCAATTTGCCCGCGAAGCGCGCAGTGGATCCCGGCCTGCTGGCCAGTCAGCGTGAGCTGTCGAAGCGTTTCCGAGCGGCTGCCGCCCAGGTGCTCGACGCCGAGATCCCCGATGTGGAAGATCTCTGGTATCCCGAGGAGCGCGCGGACCTTGCCGACTGGCTGAAGGAACACGGCTGGGACGCTTCGGCGATCGGCATGGCCGGACTGCTCGAGCGGTATGGTCGCGCTGTTCCGGCCGATGAGGTGCTGCCGCAGGTCGACTTCGTGTCCGCCCGTCGCTCCTGATTTGCTGGCGACTGATTTGCTGGCGCCGCTCGGCTGGATCGGCCGTTCGATTCGAACATTCCGGCACTTCTGGTACGTGAGTACCGATTCTACGGCTCTACATCGGCGAACCCGCTGCGCAGCGTTGGCGCCGCTATGCGGCCTCTGTGTCGGTATTTCAGATGTTGTGTCCAGATGTTTGGACGCCAGTAGCCACGGGTACCTTAGCTCTGCTCTACGGTTTTGCCCGACATAAACGGAGGTCAGGATGCGTGGCGGAGGTTTGATCAGCGCGATTGCAGTGGTCTGGTTGGTGGTCGGCGTCCTCGCCGCGTTCCAACGGGACTATCTGAAAAATACCGATCAGAATTGTGCCTCTTTAAGCACTATCGCAGTAACTGTTCTGGCAGGTCCCCTGAATTACGCCGGAGTCAATCCGCGGGTGGCCGACTGCCATTTGCCGCAACCCAGTTCGATGCCCGCCTTGGACGTCGACCAGCTGATTGGAGTGGAGGCGTCATGATCGGCTTGGGCATCATCTTGCTGATAGTGGGATACGTCGTGAAGGTCGCTGTTCTGCAGACGATCGGCATCATCTTGCTGGTCATCGGTGCGGTGCTGTGGGTTCTCGGTTCCGTCGGCCGCCCGGTCGGCGGCAGGCGATACTGGTACTGACGCGAATTCCCTTGCAAATCAGAATATTTGAAGTGGAGGCGTCATGATCGTCCTTGGAGTCATTCTGCTGATCCTCGGGTTCGTCTTGCTGATACCGATTCTGAAGACGCTGGGGATCTTGCTGCTCGTCATCGGTGCCGTCTTCTGGATCATGGGTAGCGTTGGCCGCCCGGTGGCCGGCAGACGGTATTGGTTCTAGGCCCGCAACAGGGCTCAATCTCAATCGAAAATTGAATGGAGTCATCATGATTGTGCTCGGGATCGTTTTGATTGTCATCGGATATTTCGTTCCAACCCTCAGCATTCTGTACACGATTGGCGGCATCCTCGTGGTCGTTGGTCTGGTGCTGTGGATCCTCGGCGCCGCAGGTCGTCCGGTCGGCGGCCGAAAAGTCTGGTTCTAGTCGCTGAACTGCGACGGGATTGGCTCACAGTTGGCACATAGGTTTGCCATAGCAATGCCTCATCGGGCTGCGCATACTTGAGCTGTGAGCCAATCCCACGCACCGGTCGAGCGCATCGTGATGCGCCGTGCCGACGGAAACCCGATCAATGTGCTGGTGGTCGACGACGAAGCCGTCCTCGCCGAGATGGTCTCGATGGCCCTGCGCTACGAAGGCTGGAACATCGCGACCGCGGGCGACGGAGCGGCGGCGCTGGAGGCGGCCAGGTCGCAGCGGCCGGACGTCGTCGTTCTCGACGTGATGCTGCCCGATATGAGCGGTCTCGACGTCTTGCGGAAACTTCGCGAAGAAAGCCCTCAGCTACCGGTGTTGCTGCTGACGGCCAAGGATGCGCTCGAAGACCGCATCGCCGGTCTCACCGCCGGCGGCGACGACTACGTCACCAAGCCTTTCAGTCTCGAAGAAGTGGTGCTGCGGCTGCGGGCGCTGCTGCGGCGCACCGGTGTGACGACTGAGGACAGTGGCGCACAACTCGTCGTCGGCGATCTGGTGCTCAACGAAGACAGCCACGAGGTGAGCCGGGCCGGCGAGCCAATCGCGTTGACGTCCACCGAGTTCGAGCTGCTTCGATTCATGATGCGCAACGCCAAGCGGGTGCTGAGCAAGGCGCAGATCCTGGACAGGGTGTGGAGTTACGACTTCGGCGGCCGGTCCAACATCGTCGAGCTGTACATCTCATACTTGCGCAAGAAGATCGACAACGGGCGCGAGCCCATGATTCACACCCTGCGCGGAGCCGGTTACGTTCTCAAACCGGCTCGCTAGCATGGGCCGGACTTGGTCCTTGCGGCTTCGGCTGCTGGTCGGACAGGTCGTCGTCCTCGCCATCGTGTGTGTCGGCATCGGCGCGGTCACCGAACTCGCGCTGTACCGATATCTGGTGGGGCAGTTGGACACCAACGTGCATGACGCTTCGCAGCGTTCAGCGCGGATCTTCGCCGAGCCGCCGATGGCGCACTGGCGGCACCCGCGGCCGTTCCCGCGGCCCGGTCCGGGTCCGGTCTTCTTGGACGCGCCCGCCCAGCCGGTGGGCATGGTCGGCGCCGTGCGGGGGCCGCACCGGGCGACCGAAGCCGGCTATCTGACCACCTCCGGCGGACGTGCCGCGTTGAGCGATGAAGCCAAGGCTGAACTGGACGCGTTGCCGCTCGGCCGGCAGCCGGTGACCCGAGATCTCGACGGGCTGGGACGTTATCGGGTGGAAGCCGCACCCGCCGGGCGCGGCGGCGACGCTGTCGTCATCACCGGTCTGCCGATGGCAGGCGTGGACGGGACGATGATCCGCGTCCTGCTGATCTTCGCCGTCGTCGCCGTGGTTGCGGTCGCGGCGGCCATCATCGCCGGCATCGTCATCATTCGGCGGGCGTTGGCGCCGCTGCGGCGGGTGGCCCAAACCGCAACGGAGGTAGTCGATTTGCCACTGGACCGCGGCGAAGTCGCGCTGCCGGTCCGGGTGCTCGAGTCAGATGCCAACCCCCGCACTGAAGTTGGGCAGCTCGGGTCGGCGCTGAACCGGATGCTCGACCACATCGCCGCCGCCCTGTCGACCCGTCAGGCCAGCGAGACCCGGGTGCGCCAATTCGTCGCCGACGCAAGCCACGAGCTACGCACCCCGTTGGCGGCCATCCGCGGCTACACCGAGTTGGCGCAGCGGATGGGCGACGACACCGAGGCCATCGAGCATGCGATGAACCGGGTGCATTCCGAGACCGAGCGGATGACCCACCTCGTCGAAGACCTGCTACTACTGGCCCGGTTGGACTCCGGACGGCCGTTGGAGCACGAAGTGGTGGACCTGTCCCGGGTGGCGGTTGACGCGGTGAGTGATGCGCACGTCGCGGGCCCAGATCATCAGTGGGAGCTCGATTTACCGGAAGAGCCGGTGATGGTGTGCGGCGATGCGGCCCGACTGCATCAGGTGGTGACGAACCTGTTGGCCAATGCCCGCGTTCACACCGCCGCAGGGACCGTGGTGACTACGCGATTGGAATCCGACGGGACGCGTGCCGCGCTCAGCGTGGTCGACAACGGGCCGGGCATTCCCGAGCAGTTGCAGTCGGAGGTTTTCGAGCGATTCGCCCGCGGCGACACCTCGCGGTCCCGCAAGGGCGGTAGCACCGGACTGGGTCTGGCGATCGTCTCGGCGGTGGTCAAAGCCCAGGACGGCACGATCACGCTGGACAGTAGGCCTGGGCACACCGACTTCACTGTTCGGTTGCCGCTCGCCATCGACGCTTGAGGATTCCATCGCACGAGAGCGACGCCGGGTCGTCGCTGTCGTGCAATGGCACTACCTCGAGATGGACAGCCCTACGGGCAGGTCACGTCGATTTCGAAGGTTTTGTTCACGGGCTGCATCGGGTTGGCCATGTCCACCCCGGTCGCGGTCCCGCTGATCTTGTAGTTGCTGCCGTCCTTGGTAGCGGTGGCTTTGCCTGCACCGGGCACGCCCGGGGTGTAGCCAAGCGTCACGCCGTTGACATTGCCCAGACCGACCGACTTCACCGCGGGCGGGCTGGCGTCGGTCAGCACGACGCCGATGCCGGTCGTTGCACCACCGACGGCGATGTTCACGTTGCCGGCGGCGGAGGTACAGGCGACGGCGCCTTGCACATTTTGGTCCTTGCCGTCGATGGTCACCTTCGCCGTCGACGAAGCGCTCGCGGCGGCGGAGGTCCCGTTCGACGAACTGCTCGTCGATGTTTTGTTGCTTGAACAGCCAGACAGACCCACGACGACAATCGCCGTCGCTGCTGCAGCGACCGTTACTGAACGTTTCACCCGGATACTCCTTGCGTTGTTGTGGCGATTCGTCGACGTTGACGAACCGTTTCGGCAGTATGCAGCTTTGCTGAGAGCGCCGATAGGGAATTCGGCAAAAATTAAGCTGCCTGTTGAGACGCCTGAGCGCGATTCAGCGAAGGTTTGCCGGGCAGCTGCCGCGGCGTGCTGGTAGTGATTAGACACCGGTGCAATGATCAGCCGATGGACTCGTTGCCGTTCGACGACACCGCCGACTTCGCCGATGCTGACCGAGGATTCATCGGTGCGTTGACACCGTGCGTCGTCAAGGCCGCCGACGGGCGGGTGGTCTGGGATAACGACGCCTATGCGTTCCTCGACGGCGATGCACCGCCGTCGGTGCATCCGAGTCTGTGGCGCCAGTCCAAGCTGACCGCCAAGCAGGGGCTGTACGAGGTCGTGCCGGGCATCTATCAGGTCCGCGGCCTGGACCTGTCCAACATCAGCTTCGTCGAGGGCGACACCGGTCTGATCGTCATCGACCCGCTGGTCTCGACCGAAGTCGCTGCCGCGGCGCTGCAGCTCTACCGCACCCACCGCGGCGACCGTCCAGTGGTCGCGGTCATCTATACCCACAGCCACGTCGATCATTTCGGCGGCGTGCTCGGCGTGACATCGCAGGATGATGTCGGCGCAGGCAGGGTCGCGGTGCTGGCGCCCGAAGGATTCACCGAGCACGTCGTGCAGGAGAACGTCTACGCCGGGCCGGCGATGGCCCGCCGTGCCACCTACATGTACGGCACCCTGCTCGCGCGCGGCCCGCAGATGCACGTCGGATGCGGTCTGGGCCAGGCCCCGTCGCAGGGTGAGGTCGCGCTGATCGTGCCGACCGTGGACATTCGCAACACCGGCGAAAAGCACACCATCGACGGCGTCGAGATCGAGTTCCAGATGGCGCCGGGCACCGAGGCGCCGGCCGAGATGCACTTCTACTTCCCGCAGTTCCGCGCGTTGTGCATGGCCGAGAATGCCACCCACAATCTGCACAATCTGTTGACGTTGCGCGGCGCGCTGGTTCGCGATCCGCACGCCTGGTCGGGATATCTCACCCAGGCGATCGACACGTTCGCCGACCGCGCCGACGTGGTGTTCGCCTCGCACCACTGGCCGACCTGGGGCGCCGAGCGGGTCGTAGAATTCCTTGCACTGCAACGGGATCTGTACGCCTACTTGCACGACCAGACATTGCGCATGCTCAACCAGGGACACACCGGTGTCGAGATCGCCGAGACGCTGCAGATGCCGCCGGCGCTGGACCGGGCCTGGCATACCCACGGGTACTACGGCTCAGTCAGTCACAACGTCAAAGCGGTCTATCAGCGCTACATGGGTTGGTTCGACGGTAACCCGGCCCGGCTGTGGCCGCACCCGCCGGAAGCGCTGGCGGGCCGGTACGTCGAGGCGATCGGCGGCATCGACCGCGTCGTCGATCTCGCCCAGCAGGCCTTCGATACCGGTGACTTACGCTGGGCTGCAACGCTGCTCGATCACGCGGTATTCGCCGATGAAACCCACGCCGGTGCCCGCACGCTGCTTGCGGCGACGTTGGAACAGTTGGCCTACGGAGCGGAGAACGCGACGTGGCGCAATTTCTTCTTGTCCGGAGCTACCGAGTTGCGCGACGGGAACTTCGGCACGGCCACCCAGACCTCTTCGCCGACGTTGCTGTCACAGCTGACGCCCGAGCAGATCTTCGACGGCCTGGCCATCACGGTCAACGGGCCGAAGGCGTGGGATCTGGATATCGCCATCGACGTCACAATCACCGGCAGCAACTATCGGCTCGCCCTGCGCAACGGCGTGCTGGTGCACCGGCGGGTGCCTGCGGACTCGTCAACCGCCACCGTGACCATCAGGCTGGACAACGCTTTTCGTCTGCTGATGCTGGGGATGGGCGATTTCACCTCGCCGGGCTTCGAGCTCGCCGGCGACCAGACGGCCCTGCAGCAGTTCTTGGGTGTACTGGACAGGCCCGATCCGTCGTTCAACATCGTCACGCCGTGATCGGACAGCAGTAATCAGGGCACCTCGATGACGACCTTGCCGATCGCCTTGCGGTCGGCCACGTATCGCAGTGCCGCCGCGGTGTCGGTAAGCGGGAACCGGGCGCCGATGTATGGCCGGATCGTTCCGTCGGCGAACATCTGCGTCAACTCGCGCATGTCGCGTGCGGAGTCATCCGGCCGGTCAGTCACGAAGGTGCGAATCTCCATGCCGCGGACGGTGATTCCCTTGAGTAGCACCAGGTTGAGCGGAATCGACGGGATCGTGCCCGCGGCATAGCCGAGAGTGACGAAGGTCCCGCCGCGGGCGAGGGCCCGCAGCGCAGGCTCCGAGTAGCGTCCGCCGACCGGATCGAGCACCACCCGGGCCGCGTCGCCGGTGAGTTCGCGGATGCGGATCTTCAGGTCCTCCTGGTCGTAGTCGACCGTCGCCTCCGCGCCGCGTTCCCTGCACAGCGCGAGCTTGTCCGCACTCGACGCGGCGGCCAACACGCGGGCCTTCATGGCCACCGCCAGATCGACGGCGGCCAGACCTACGCCGCCCGCGGCGCCGAGGACGACCACCCAGTCGCCCGGTTCGACCGCGGCGACAGACCGAAGCGCGTGATACGCCGTCCGGTAGGTGACGCCGAACGCCGCCGCGGACGCATAGTCCGCACTGTCGGGTATCGAGGTCACCGCCGCCTCGCGCAGCAGCGCCTGCTCGGCGAACGCGCCGACGAACGTTGCCGCCGAAACACGTTGGCCTGGAGCGAACGACACTCCCTCACCCACGGCGATCACCTCGCCGGCCAGTTCGCTGCCCGGCGTGAACGGAGCCGGAAGCTTGACCTGGTACTTACCGTCGATCATCAGCACATCCGGAAAGTTCACCGCCGCCGCGTGCACCCGCACCACCAATTCACCCGGTCCCGGCGTCGGATCGGCTACATCGTCGTCGATGACCAGATTTTCCGGTGGGCCGTACGAGCGGCAGACCACGGCACGCATCAGCTGACTCCCAGTCCTCGTAGGCAGAACCGCACCAGATGATCGACATCGTCGGAGCTGGGCCGCTGCGCCGAATCCAGATAGCGCCGCATGGCCGACGCAGTGCAGCGAAAGACGGCGTCGGCGTCCCGGGGAACATCGCTGCTGCCCAGTGCGGCAATCGGTTCGGTCAACAGGTCGCGCATCGGCCGCATGATCTCGTCATCGGCGGCCCGCCAGTCGGGCGCAGCCGAAACCTGGCCCGCGGCAGCCCGACTCATGCTGATCAGGTGCGGGTCGGCGACCTGTGCCAGCGCACCCTCGATCCAGCGCCGCACCTGACCGGCCGGCGTGCGTTCCTTCGTCATCTGGTGCTGCAGGTAGGAGACGACGATCGCGACGCCACGCTCCATCACCGCCAGGATGACGTCGTCCTTGCCGGCGAAGTACCGGTAGAACGCCTTGTTCGACGAGCCGGCCTCGGCCACGATGTCGCTGACCCGCGGCGGTTCCGGGGCGGTGCGCTCCATCACCCGAACGGCGGCGGCGAGAATGCGTTCGACGTCTTCCGTGGCTTCGCGCTGACGGTCGTCGAGTGCGCGTTCGACAGCCGCGCTGACCCGGCTAGTGGTCACCCGGCTATTGGACAAGGGCAGCACCGTATTTCGCGCGGGCCGCTTCGCGGCGCAGGTCCAGCATCTCGCTGGGCCATTCGGGGCTCTCTGCTTCGTAGTTCTTCAACAGCATCCGGGCCAGGTTGACCTTGTGCGCTTCGGTCGGACCGTCGGCCAGGCCCAGGGCGATGCCGCCCAGCAGGACGTTGACCAGTGGCAGTTGGTCGGTGAGCCCGATCGCGCCGTGCACCTGGATCGCCCGCAAGGCAATCGATTTCAGTACCTGCGACGCCAGGATTTTGCAGGTGGCGATCTCGGCGCGGGCTGCCCGCTCGTCGCCGCTGTCGAGCAGCCACGCGGCGTGCAGCACGGTCAACCGGAAGGGTGTCAGCTCGGTATGCGAGTCCGCGATGAACTCCTGCACCAGCTGCTTGTCGGCGAGCAAAGTACCTTGCGTGAAGCGGCTTTTCGCACGCCGCGACATCATCTCGACGGCGCGCTGGGCCATGCCGATCGAGCGCATCGCGTGATGCAGTCGTCCGCCGGCTAATCGGGTCTGCAGAATCAGGAAGCCTTGGCCGGGCTCGCCGAGTAGCGCGTCCGACGACACCCGCACGTCGTCGTAATGCACCAGCGAGTGGCCGGGTTCGTGTGGGTCAGCGCCCACCAGATGATGGTTGGCCTCGACCTTGAGGCCTGGGGTGTTCGCCGGAATCAAGAAGGTCGAGGCACCGTGATGCACAGCCACATCGGGATTGGTGATCGCCACCACGATGAAGAACGACGCGACAGCTGCATTGCTGGAGAAGTACTTTCGGCCGGTGATCACCCAGTCGTCGCCGTCGCGTACGGCGCGCGTGGTGAAGACCCGCGGATCGGCGCCGCCCTGCGGTTCGGTCATCGAGAAGCAGGAGAAGATCTCTCCGGACAGCAGGCCGGACAGATAGCGGTCTTTCTGGTCCTGGGTGCCGAAGCGGGCGATGATCTCCGCATTGCCGGTGTCCGGCGCCTGGGTGCCGAAGACGATTGGCGCCCAAGGGCTGCGGCCCAGGATCTCGTTGATCAGCGTCAGCTTGACCGCGCCGAAACCCTGGCCGCCGAGTTCGGGGCCCAGGTGCGGGGCCCACAGTCCCTGGTCGCGGACCTGCTGTTTGAGCGGGTCGATGATCCTGCGCCGTTCCTCGTTGAGCGGCAGAAACTCGCAGCCGGGGAACAGCACCTCCAGCGGCTCGACCTCTTCGCGAACGAACTCGCGAATCCATTGCAGCTTCTTCTCGAATTCCGGCTCGGTTGAGAAGTCCCATGCCATATCGAATACTCCTACTCGGTTAGATGGAGGCGACCCGCTGCGCCCGGCTGCGCCGCGCTTGCGATCGCCTCGTCTGTTGCGGGTGTTTAGGGGATACCACCGTCGGCCCGCACGATCGAGCCGGTGGTGAAACTGGATGCCTCTGACGCTAAAAATAATGCGGCGCCGACGATTTCACGCGGATCGCCGGCCCGCTGCAGCGACAGGCCACCGAACGGGTTGTGTGCGGCCTGCTCGATATTCCACGACTTGCTGACGTCGGTGAGGAAGGGGCCGGCCATCAATGTGTTGACCCGGACCGTCGGCCCGAGTGCCCGCGCAAAACCTTCGGTCATCGCGTTCAGCCCCGCCTTCGATGACGCATACGGGATGATGTCGGGCGACGGGCGCAGCGACCCGGCGGTGCTGACGTTGATGATCGACCCGCGGCCGGCCGCAACCATCCGCTCTCCGACCAACGCGGACAACCGAAATGGGCCCTTCAGATTGAGATTGACGACGGCGTCGAACAGCTTCTCGGTGACGTCGGTCAGCTTGTCGTACACCGGTGACATGCCCGCGTTGTTGATCAGCGTGTCGATCTTGCCGAACCGTTCGTAGGTCGCGTCGACCAGCCCGTCCAACTGCTCCCATCGGCCGACATGGACCTGGTACGGCATTGCCGTGCGGCCGGTTTCACGTTCGATCTGCTCGGCGACCTCGACGCAGTTCTCCATCTTGCGACTGGCGATCACCACGTCGGCGCCGCACCGGGCGATCCCGAACGCCATCTCCCGGCCCAGCCCCCGGCTGCCGCCGGTGATCAGCACGACCTGCCCGGTGAGGTCGAAAAGCTTGTCTGCATAACTCATGTCAAAGATCCAGCAAGATCGGCCGCGGTGGCGATCAACTGCGGGACCATCGCCCCGAACGCACCCTGGATCTTGGGGTCGACCTTGCCGCTGCGCACCCCGGCCGCGTAGGTCTTCTCCAGCACGATGCCGAGTTTCCAGTTCGCCAGCACCAGGTAGTAGTCGATGTTCTCGGTGGACAGACCGCTGACATTCGCGTAGCGCTCGAGCAGTTCGCTCCGGGTCGGCATGCCTTTCATATCGAGATAAAACCCGTCTTCGCGGGGGTTTTCGCCGTCATAGCCCAGCAGGCACCAGGCCAGATCGAGCAGCGGGTCGCCGACCGTGGTCATCTCCCAGTCGACGATCGCGGCGAGCCGAGCCGGCTCACCGTGCGCGAACATCACGTTGGCGAACTGGTAGTCGCCGTGCATGATGCCCGGCCGGTAGGTCGCGGGCCGGTTGCGCCGCAACCAGTCGGCGGCGTCATCGATCCCGGGCAGATCGCGAACCTTGTAGCTGTCCAGAAACGCCAGCCAACGGTCGACCTGACGCTCGTGGAATCCGTCAGGCCGGCCGAAGCCATCCAATCCCTGTGCACGCCAATCGACTCGGCCCAGCTTGGCGGCGCCCTCGACAAGTTCGAACGCCAGGCCCCGCCGCGCATCGAGGTCGTCGTCGAACGGCGCCGGCCAGCCGCCGTCCATCGGACTCCAGCCGTCGATCGCCTGCATCACGTAGAACGGCATGCCGAGCAGATCGCCGGCGTCGTTGGCGGCGATCAACTCGGCATGGGGCACATCGGTACCGCGTAACGCGCGGACCAAGCGGATCTCGCGCAGCAACCCGTCGATGCGGGCCGCGTCGGCACGGGCGCCGGGCATGCGCAACACCATGCGGTCACCGCCGCGGCGGATCAGGTAGATGGTGTTCTGCGAGCCACCGGACAACTGCTCGAGGACCGGTAGCTCGCCGTTGCCGGGTGCGTCGTTGGCATCGAGCCAACGTCCCATAACCGCCGGATCCAACTGTGTCGCCGCCATTGGCACACCCCACTCTCTGTACGGAGAATAGCATTCTCCGTCGAGATGGCAAGGCCCCCAGAGCACATGAAAGGCTTGCTTCATGCAGTTGCTCCTGGTCCGGCATGCGTTGCCGCACCGCAGCGGCCCGGATCCCGAAGGAAGGGGCCAGGGGTCGGACCCCGATCTGTCCGACGACGGGCGAGCCCAGGTCGCGCGGCTACCGGATGCGCTGGCCAGATATCCGATCAACCGGGTGGTCAGCAGCCCGCAGCGTCGCGCCATCCAGACCGCGGAACCGGTCGCGGTGGCCCGCGGGCTGACCGTCGAGATCGAAGACCGCTTCGCCGAATACGACCGCGAGCTACCGGTCTACATCCCGATCGAGCAGATCCGGGCGGAGAACCCGCACGAGTGGGCCCGGATGGCCGAGGGCCATCTGCCGAGCACGGTCGACGAAGACGCGTTCCGGGCGCGGGTGCAGGCGGCCGTCGACCACGTCGTCGCCACCGCAGAACACGAGGACACCGTCGCGGTCTTCAGCCACGGCGGGGTGATCAACGTGGTGCTGCACGAAATACTTGGCACCAGGCGGATCTTGTCGTTTCCGATCGACTACGTGTCGGTGACCCGGCTGCTGTTCTCCCGGTCCGGTCAGGCCAGTGTGGTCGCGGTCAACGGCACCGAACACGTGTGGGACCTGCTGCCAAGGAACCGGCGGTGACGCCCGGCGACGATGCAGCCGGGACGGCTGAGGAGGAGCTGGGCAAGTCGGTGATAGACAGATCCGGTGACTCTTGACGGACTCGACCTTGCCGCGCTGGACGGCTACCTGCGCTCAGCCGGCATCGACCGCGACGGGGAATTGACCGCGCAGCTGATTTCCGGCGGCCGCTCCAACCTGACCTTTCTGGTCGGCGACGACTCGTCGAAGTGGGTGCTGCGTCGCCCGCCGCTGCATGGACTGACGCCGTCAGCGCACGACATGGCGCGGGAGTACAAGGTGGTCGCCGCGCTGATTGACACCGCGGTTCCAGTCGCCCGCGCCGTCACGCTGTGCAACGACGACTCGGTGCTCGGCGCACCGTTCCAGATGGTGGAATACGTTGCCGGACAGGTGGTCCGCACCCGGGCCGAACTCGAGGCGCTCGGTGGCCAGGAGGTCAGCGACGGTTGCGTCGATGGGCTCATCCAGGTGCTGGTCGACCTGCACGCGGTCGATCCGGCCGCGGTCGGACTGGCCGACTTCGGCAAGGCCGACGGATACCTGGAACGCCAGGTTCGCCGGTGGGGTTCGCAGTGGGAGTTGGTGCACCGGCCCGACGACTTGCGGGACGCCGACGTGGCGCGGCTGCACGCGAAGCTGGGACAAGCGGTCCCGCAGCAGAGCCGAGCGTCGATCGTGCACGGCGACTACCGCATCGACAACACCATCCTGGACGCCACCGATCCGTCGCGGGTGCGCGCCGTCGTGGATTGGGAGCTGTCCGCGCTGGGCGATCCGCTCAGCGACGCCGCGCTGATGTGCGTCTACCGCGATCCGTCGCTGGACCTGATCATCAACGCGCAAGCCGCGTGGACGTCGCCGCAGTTGCCGGTCGCCGACGAACTCGCGCACAAGTACTCGGTGGTCTCGGGGCAGCCGTTGGCGCACTGGAACTTCTACATGGCGCTGGCCTACTTCAAGTTGGCCATCATCGCCGCTGGGATCGACTTCCGCAGGCGGATGTCGGGTGGCCAAGACGACGTCGACGCATCCGACCGGGTCGGTGAGACGGTGGCGCCGTTGATCGCCCGTGGACTGAGCGAGCTACACGGCTCGTGACTCAGCGACCGGCGAAGAGGTTCTTCTTCGCGGCGCGGCGCAACTGGTAGATGCGGGCAGTGCCGGCGAGAAAGGTGACCAGCCCGCCGCACACGGCCGCCAGCAGGATCGCCACCCCCAGCGGCAGCGTCCAGTGCCAGCCGAGGAAAGCGAAATCTCCCGAAGCCGTGTTCTGCGTGATGAAGATCAGCAACACGATCAGGATCAGGAAGCCCGTTGCCAAAAATGACCACAACCCGGCGGTACGGGTGAACTTCACCGCCGATTCAGGGGGCGGCCCGTTGTCCGGGATCGGCGCGGGCGTTACCGGTGGCTCTTCAGGTGATACCGACGGATCGCTGCTCATGCTGCCATCTTTACCCTTTTGCTCGCCGAAGTGAACCGAACCACCGGGAAACGCGTGCAACGCTAGTGTCGGTTGGTATGAGCAGGGCAGTTCGGCGGTCGCATCGGACGGTGGTGTGGCTGACGGCGTTGTGCCTGACGGCGACGGCCTGCGGCAGCGCGAACCCGCTGGGCGGGGTGTCGACCAACATGAATTCGATCGTGGTGGGGTCGGCCGGTTTTCCCGAATCGAAGGTTCTCGCCGAGATCTACGCGCAAGCCTTGCAGGCCAACGGCTTCAACGTCGGCAGGCAGATGGGCATCGGCAGCCGCGAGACGTATGTCCCTGCGCTGAAAGATCATTCGATCGACTTGGTACCGGAGTACATCGGCAACCTGCTGTCCTATTTTGATCCGACGTCCCGGGTCACGATGCTCGACGACGTCGAGCTGGAACTGTTCCGGCGGCTGCCGGGGGACTTGTCGATCCTCATGCCGTCGCCTGCCTGCAACACCGACTCCGTCACGGTCACCAGTGATACCGCGGCGAAATGGCATCTCAAGACAATCGGCGACTTGGCCGCGCATTCGCCGGAGGTACGGTTCGCTGCGCCATCGGACTTTCTAGTCCGCCCCGAAGGTATGAAGGGCCTGCGGCAGCGATACGGCCTCGACATCGCACCGGGGAACTTCGTGGCGATCAGCGACGACGGTGGGGCGGTCACCGTGCGCACCCTCACCGAGGGAAAGGTCAACGCGGCTAACATCTTCAGTACGTCACCGGCCATCCCGCAGAACCACCTGGTCGTCCTCGATGATCCGGCGCACAACTTTCCGGCGGGCAACATCGTCCCGTTGGTGAACTCGCAGAAGAAATCCGACCGTCTCAAAGACGTGCTGGATGCGGTCTCGGCCAAGCTGACCAGCCGCGCGTTGACCGACCTGAATGCCTCGGTGGCCGGTAACTCCGGTATCGATCCCGATCAGGCCGCTCGGAACTGGTTGCATGACAACGGCTTCGACCACCCGGTCAAGGGCTGAGAAGTTGATCAGCTTCCATGACGTGCACAAGGTCTACGCCGACGGCACCATCGCGATCGATCGGCTGAACCTGGAGGTGCCCGAAGGCACGCTGACGGTGTTCGTCGGCCCCTCCGGCTGCGGCAAGACCACCTCGATGCGGATGATCAACCGGATGGCCGAGCCGACGTCGGGCACCGTCGTCGTGGACGGCGCCGACGTTGCGACCGTGGACCCGGTACGTCTGCGGCTGGGCATCGGCTATGTGATTCAGGGCGCGGGCCTGATGCCGCACCAGCGGGTGATCGACAACGTCGCAACCGTGCCGGTGCTCCAGGGCCAGTCGCGGCGCGCGGCCCGCAAGGCCGCTTATGCTGTCTTGGAGCGGGTGGGTTTGGACGCGAAGTTCGCCAACCGCTATCCCGCGCAGCTCTCCGGCGGCGAACAGCAGCGGGTCGGAGTGGCGCGGGCGCTGGCCGCCGATCCGCCGATTCTGTTGATGGATGAGCCGTTTTCGGCCGTTGACCCGATCGTCCGTCACGAGTTGCAGCGCGAAATACTGCGGCTGCAAGCCGAATTGCGTAAGACCATCGTCTTCGTCACACACGACATCGACGAGGCGGTGCGGCTCGCCGACCGCGTGGCGATCTTCGGCCCCGGCGGCTCGCTGCAGCAATACGAGGAGCCGGCCCGGCTGCTGTCCCGGCCGGCCAACGACTTCGTGGCCAGGATGATCGGCGCCGGTCGCGGATATCGCTGGTTGCAGTTCTTGGACGCGACTCGACTGCCGGTGCACGATATTCCGCAATTCACGATGTCCGCCGTCGCCGACGCGCAGCCTCCGGACGATTGGGTGCTGGTGGTGAGACCCGATGGCGCACCGCTTGGTTGGATCGATGCCGGCGGCGTGCGTAAACACCGCGCGGGTGCGTCGTTGCTCGACAGCATCACGTCGGTCGGTGCGCTCTTCCGTCCGGGCGCCAACCTGAGCCAGGCCCTGGACGCCGCGTTGTCGTCGCCGGCAGCCATGGGTGTGGCCGTCGACAAGTCAGGCAAGGTCATCGGGGGCGTGCAAGCCGGTGATGTGTTGGCCGCCTTGGACTCTTATCGGCGGGACTAGTCGTGCACTACCTGTTGACCCACCTCCCGACGGCGTGGACCCTGACCGTCATTCATCTGCGGCTGGCATTGCTGCCGGTGCTGGCCGGCCTGGTCATCGCGGTGCCGTGGGGTGTGCTGGCCTGGCGTTCGGCGCCGCTGCGGCGACTGACCACGGTGATCGCCAGCGTGGTGTTCACCATCCCGTCGCTGGCGCTGTTCGTGGTGTTGCCGTTGATCATCCCGACCAGGATTCTCGATGAGGCCAACGTGCTCGTCGCGCTGACGCTGTACACCTCGGCGCTGCTGGTGCGCGCGGTCCTGGAAGCACTCGACGCGGTGCCGGCCCAGGTGCGCGACGCGGCCAGCGCGCTCGGCTATCGACCGATCACCCGGCTGGTCAAAGTCGAACTGCCACTGTCGGTTCCGGTTCTGGTCGCTGGCTTGCGGGTGGTGGTGGTGACCAACATCTCGATGGTCTCGGTGGGCGCGGTGATCGGGATCGGGGGTCTGGGCACCTGGTTCACCGAGGGCTACCAGGCCAACAAGAGCGATCAGATCGTCGCGGGAATCATCGCGATCTTCGTGGTGGCTGTCGTCATCGACGTGGCGCTGATGATCGGCGGGCGATATGCGACGCCGTGGGTGCGGGTGTCACGGCCCGGCCGCCGGCTGCTGACCGCCCCCGTCGTGGGTGGTTCGCGATGAACTTCATCACCCAGGCGCTGAGCTATCTGACCACCGAGAGCAACTGGCTGGGCCCGGTCGGGTTGGCCGCCCGGATCCTGGAGCATCTGGAATACACCGCGGCGGCCGTCGCGGTGTCGGCGCTGATCGCTGTGCCGATCGGCCTGATCGTCGGCCATACCGGCCGCGGCACGCTGGTGGTGGTGAGCCTGGTCAACGCGTTGCGCGCGTTGCCGACGCTGGGCGTGCTGCTGCTGGCCGTCCTGCTGTGGGGGCTCGGGCTGGTGCCGCCGATCGTGGCGCTGATGCTGCTCGGCATCCCGCCGTTGCTGGCGGGCACGTACGCGGGGGTCGCGGCGGTCGATCGCACGGTGGTCGACGCCGCCCGTTCGATGGGCATGACCGAGCTGGGGGTGCTGCTGCGGGTTGAGGTGCCCAACGCGCTGCCGCTGATCGTCGGCGGGTTGCGGACCGCGACGCTGCAGGTGGTTGCCACCGCGACGGTGGCGGCGTACGCGAGCCTGGGCGGGCTGGGCCGATACTTGATCGACGGCATTAAGGTCCGCCAGTTTCACATCGCGCTGGTCGGTGCACTGATGGTGGCGGCGCTGGCGTTGATCCTCGATGGGACGCTGGCATTTGCGGTGTGGGCGTCAGCGCCGGGGACCGGCAGATTGCGCCGAACCCCACACCCTCAAGCGTCGATATCTGCCGAGCCGTCGCCTAACGTAGACGCGTGAGCCCAGCCCCCACGGACGCGACGAGCGGCGCTTGGTCAACGATGTTGACGTGGCGCGCAGAGGATGCCAGGCGCATGGAGTCGGTGCGAGTGCAGTTGTCCGGCAAGCGAATCAAAGCCAACGGCCGCATTGTGGCCGCCGCCACCGACGACAACCCGGCGTTCGCCGCCTACTACGACTTGTTGACCGACGAAACCGGCGCGACCAAGCGGCTCGGAATGACCGTGACGTCGGCCGAGCGGGAACGCCAGCTCGTTGTCGCCCGCGACAACGAGAACATGTGGCTGGTCACCGACCATCAGGGCGATTCCCGCGCGAGGTATGACGGTGCGCTGGACGTCGACGTGGTCTTCAGCCCTTTCTTCAACGCGCTGCCGATCCGCAGGCTCGGCCTCTATGAGCATTCCGACACGGTCACGGTGCCGACGATTTACATCAGCTTGCCTGCGATCGCGATCACGTCGGCGCCGGTCAGCTACAGCAGTCCTCCGGCCGGGGCCGGTGAGGGAATCAAAGTGCATTCGCCGGTGTCGGACACCGTTCTCACGGTCGACGCCGACGGGTTCATCGTGGACTATCCAGGCTTGGCAGAGCGGATCTGATCACCCCGCCGGCGCGACCGGCGGCCGCCAGCTCGCGGCGCCAATTCTCGGCACCGACGAACACCGTGACGATCTCCGGCCGGGAGAAACTGTCGTAACGGGTGCGGGCAGCGTGCCCAGTCTCGACAAGCTCGGCGACGGAGTTGTTGTCCACCAACGTATTTCGCGCCCCGGTGAGTAGCTCAATAACCCGGTCGACCCGTGGCAGCAGTTGGCTCGCATTGGCCTCGCACATGGCTCGCACCAGATCCGGGGCGGTGGCCGCCACCCGGGTGCCGTCCCGGAAGGAACCGGCGGCCAGGGCGAAGGCCAGTGGCACCTCCGCGGCGGTGAGCGCGAGGGCTTCGGCGAGCAGGTGTGGCAGGTGCGAAATGGCGGCCGCCGCGGCGTCGTGCTCATCGGATCTGGCCGGCACCACCACCGACCCGCAGTCCAGGGCGAGTTGCAGCACCGTCGACCACACTGCCGGGTCGACATGGTCGTCCACGCTGATCACCCACGGAGCGCCGATGAACAGCCGGGCATCGCCGGCCGCCCAGCCCGAGTGCGCGGTACCCGTCATCGGGTGCCCGCCGACGAAGCGGGCTTGCAGCCCCGCCGCGGTGACCTCGTCGAGCACGGCGCCTTTGACGCTGGTGACATCGGTGAGCGGGCACCCGGGAGCCGTCTCGCTGATGTGACCGAGCAGGCCGGGTAGCGCAGGCATCGGCACCGCGAGGACGATCAGCGCGCCGAGGTCAGCGGCCCGGGTCAGCGCCTCGGTGAGATCGGTGGTGGCGTCGAAGCCGTCGAACCGGGCGGCCTGGGCGCCATCGACCGAGCGGTTGTAGCCGAAGGCCTCGCGGCCGGAGGCCACCGCGGCGCGCAATAGTGAGCCGCCGATCAGCCCCAGGCCCAGTACGCACACCGGTGTCTTGGTTACAGGTCGTGCCACCCCACAAGGTTGGCATATTTGCCCAGGCGATGGCTTTGGACGCGACGCCGATCTGCTGAGCATGTGCTGGTGAATGGGCTGGCAGCGGACTAGCGTAAGCGGCCATGAGCGCTCAACGGGCATCCGCACAGGCGGACACACCAGATGGATTCGGTGTCGCCGTCGTGCGCGAAGACGGCAAATGGCGCTGCTCGGCGATGGCGGCCAAAGCCTTGGCGAGCTTGAGCGTGGCGGAGACCGAACTGCGTGAGTTGCGCAGCTCTGGAGCCGTTTTCGGGCTGCTCGACATCGACGACGAGTTCTTCGTGATCGTCCGGCCAGCGCCGGCCGGAACCCGGTTGCTGCTGTCGGATGCGACGGCGGCGCTGGACTACGACATCGCCGCCGAAGTGCTGGACAACCTGGACGCCGATATCAATCCCGAGGACCTCGAGGACGCCGACCCGTTCGAGGAGGGCGACCTCGGTTTGCTGTCCGACGTGGGGTTGCCCGAGGCTGTGCTCAGCGTCATCCTCGACGAGACCGATCTGTATGCCGACGAGCAGTTGGGCCGCATCGCCCGCGAGATGGGCTTCGCCGACGAGCTGTCGGCTGTGCTCGACCGTCTCGATCGGTGATCGCGAGCGCGGCGGTGCGGTGACTGACGAAGACCTGATCCGCGCCGCGCTGGCGATCGCTGAAACCGCGGGTCCGCGCGACGTTCCGATCGGTGCGGTGGTGGTGGCCGCCGACGGGACCGAACTGGCTCGTGCCGTCAATGCCCGCGAGGAACTCGCGGATCCGACCGCGCATGCCGAGATCCTGGCGATGCGGGCGGCAGCCAAGGATCTTGGCGACGGGTGGCGGCTGACCGGGGCGACGCTGGCCGTCACCGTCGAGCCGTGCACGATGTGCGCCGGTGCGTTGGTGATGGCGCGGGTCGACCGCGTGGTCTTCGGGGCCTGGGAGCCCAAGACCGGCGCGGTGGGCTCACTGTGGGATGTAGTCCGCGACCGCAGGCTCAACCACCGGCCGCAGGTGCGTGGCGGGGTGCTGGCCGACGAGTGCGCCGGACTACTCGAGGCGTTCTTCGCCCGGCAGCGATTGGGATAGCCGGGCCGCGATGGGTAAGCTCTCCCGCGGTGGCGTGTCCGAGCGGCCTAAGGAGCACGCCTCGAAAGCGTGTGACGGGTAACCCCCGTCCGAGGGTTCAAATCCCTCCGCCACCGCCAATCTCGTCCGGTCTGTCGTCTGGCGTGCGCGGGTGCACCTCTATATGCGGCCGACTCGTTGCAGTCCGTCGATGGTGTCAAGCAACGTGGCTGCCGAATCCCTTTGGCGGATGCCAAGATCGCGTTCGCTTGGCGTGTCATCCGAGTGCGGCATCTGGGTGTAGTACTGCATTGCGGCTGAGTTGATGGGCGTTTCGAACGGCAGGTGGTCGCCGATGAGGTCGAACAAACGCCCCACGGCCCGCAGCGCGACGTCGGGCACCGGGTACACCAGTAGCTTGCGATGAGCGGCCGATCCCATCAGGGATGCGAGGTGAGCTACCGGAATGCGTCGGCCGCCGGCCATGTATCGGCGTGGTCCTGCGCCTGGCTGCAACATCGCGGCGTGCAGTGCAGCGAGGTCACGGACGTCGATCACGATCCAGGCGGCTCTGTGCCCGGGCACCCCGCGCATTTTGATGGCGGCTTCAACGCCCTCGGCCGCCTCACCGAATTGGTCTCCTGCGGGAGGTCCCAGCACCATGCCGGGATAAGTGATGTTGACCGGTGCGGCGTCTTCTTGAAGGCCTCGCGCGTAGTCTTCGACCGCTGCTTTGGACTTTCCGTATCCATCGGAGCCGCCGGCCACGGGGAGGTCTGCGTGAAGCACCTCTAGGCCTGGGCGAAACAGCGCCGTGAAGCTGGAGACATGAATGATCGGATCCAACTTCGCGTCGACGGCCGCTCCAAGCACGTTGCGGGCGCCTTCAAGGTTGGTGCGCAGCATTTCCTCGGAGCGGTCTGGGTCGGTGGAAACCATTGCTGCACAATGAATAGCGGCGTCGCAGCCGTCGAGCGCCGCGGCGGTGGCGTCCGGGTCGGCCATGTCGCCAATGACGTGGTCGCGTACATCGACGCCGATCTGCTCAGCACTGGTGCGCAGGCGATCAGGGTTCCGTACGAGAAATCTGATGTGGTGTCCGTCGTCCTGCGCAGCTTTCGCTGTCCATGCACCAACGAACCCGGTGCCACCCGTGATGAGAACTTTCATGGTCCCTTTCCGCTTTGAACCCCGCCAACAAAATCGCGAACCCGCACAGGTACTGCGCCGCTGGCGCCCCATTTATCCGCTGGCCCAATTCGACACGGTGTTGCTCCTTCAACAGTCTTAGCCTTCAGGTGCTGCGTGCAGTGCATCAAGGGGGCCACATACGCGTGGTTATCGGTGAAACGTTCGAGTCCGCTGATCTCAGTGGTGCGGTGCGAGCACTGCGATGGAGGCGCTGACGGCTTCTTCGGTGATGTCGCGGAGACGCCCCTCGTTCTGAAAGGTCACCTGGACGCCACCGAGGCGCTGATGGTGGCCACCGGGGTCATCAACATCTGATCGGCGCCGGCCACGCAGGTCGCCGAATCCTTCCGCGATGGGCCCACGGGTGCTGCGGCTGTCGGCAGCCCGCAGCGCCGCTGCCGACCTGACACCATCGCGCTAGAACGCCGTGGCGCGCGCCGAACTCGGTCCTGCGGCGGTGGCGGCTAAAGGCGAGACGTCACGCGGCCCACGTTTTCTTCGTGCGGGGATTCCGACGACAGCTCGACTGAGCCGGCGTCGAACGTCCCGCCCAGGGCCTCCCAGCCGGTAAGGGACGGATACCATCCGATGCCGTTCCAGGCCTTGTGGTACATCTGGTTGTCGTCACCCAACCCGACGATGTCGAGGCGGTTCGCACCCCACGCGGCAACAGTCGGTGCGCTGTTGAATGTTCCGCCGAGCGCTTCCCATCCGGTGGCCGACGGTAACCATTGACTGCCGTTCCAGGCCTTGTGGTACATCTGGTTGTCGTTGCCCAGTCCGAAGATGTCGAGGCGGTTGGGGCCCCAGGCGACAACGGCAGGTGCGCTGTTGAATGTTCCGCCGAGCGCTTCCCATCCGGTGGCCGACGGTAACCATTGACTGCCGTTCCAGGCCTTGTGGTACATCTGGTTGTCGTTGCCCAGTCCGAAGATGTCGAGGCGGTTGGGGCCCCAGGCGACAACGGCAGGTGCGCTGTTGAATGTTCCGCCGAGCGCTTCCCATCCGGTGGCCGACGGTAACCATTGACTGCCGTTCCAGGCCTTGTGGTACATCTGGTTGTCGTTGCCCAGTCCGAAGATGTCGAGGCGGTTGGGGCCCCAGGCGACAACGGCAGGTGCGCTGTTGAATGTTCCGCCGAGCGCTTCCCATCCGGTGGCCGACGGTAACCATTGACTGCCGTTCCAGGCCTTGTGGTACATCTGGTTGTCGTTGCCCAGTCCGAAGATGTCGAGGCGGTTGGCGCCCCAGCTCGCAACAGCCGGTGGGCTGTCGAACGTTCCGCCCAGGGGCTCCCATCCGGTGAGGGATGGATACCATCCAATGCCGTTCCAGGCCTTGTGGTACATCTGGTTGTCGTTGCCCAGTCCGAAGATGTCGAGGCGGTTGGCGCCCCAGCTCGCAACAGCCGGTGGGCTGTCGAACGTTCCGCCCAGGGGCTCCCATCCGGTGAGGGATGGATACCATCCAATGCCGTTCCAGGCCTTGTGGTACATCTGGTTGTCGTTGCCAAGCCCCAAGAGGTCCAAGCGGTTTGGCGACCACGACACCGCCGCGACCGAGGCCGGCCCAACGGTCCCGTAGCAGAGGTCTACTTCACCATTGGTCGACGAGTTGTTCACAACAACGGTGTGCTGGCCGCAGTCGGTGATGCTGTTCGTCGGTGCCCAGCTGATCGCGGGATGGGTAGCACCGGTCATGATGTCGATTGCTTTCATCGGCGTCCGGAACGTGACCGGATAGGACGAGGCTCCCTCGATTCCGTAGCACTCCAGCGTCTCTATGCACCACGTGAGCTGGTCGACGTTACTGATGGGCAGCCCGCTGTTGGCAATTCCTTGGAACTCGCAGTTGTAACTGAATTGGGTTCCTGACTGACTGGTCAACGTCATGATGCCAGTGAGGAGCTCACCGGGCTTGACCTGAACGAGATTGGAGTGGAACGCCGGACCGCCCTGTCCGTCGGCATACCAACTCGCGACAGCCCAATAGTTGCCCCCGCCCGCGGCCGAGGATCCCCACTGCAAGACGGGCTGGTAGATCATCGTCGAATTCTGGATGCCGTTGAACAGGAAGATGGTTTGTCCAGCCCGCGCGATTGGCTCGGGCGGCACGACCCATTGCGTGCTAAACAACGAGACCGGGTTGCCGGTGGAGTTCGTCCAGGACGCGTACGTGATCCATCCTGTTCCGAAGGCAGGTGCTGGGCGGTCGGGATGGGCGATGTGGAGCGGCATTAGGGGCATGCCGTGCGTGCGGCGTTCGACTACGCCGAAGTCAGAAAGTACCGTTCCTGCCGCGTCGAGGTTCCGGAGCCTGCCGTCGGCCCCATCCAACACAGTGCCAGCCTCGACTTTGTGGACGACGGACCTCGCCCGGATCCCACCGGGAGTGCGAACCATGTCATCTTGCATTTCCGTGTTCCTGTCCCCGCTTTTAGCGGCTTCCTCAGTGATGACCAGTGCCCCTGCCGGTGTGTGGCTAACGGCCTGTCCGGGATGCACCCAATGAACGGAGGACTTGGGTCGCGGCCCACCGGGGGCGACTACGTTCTCCTCCTGGTCAGCCATGTTCTCCCTGACGGACGGCTAGCAATACGACAGTCACCGGTCCTCCCTGTTGATGAATTACCCAGCCGATGTCCATTGCATATGTGTCGGTGTAATTCGGGCAAGAGTCCGGTCCGCTGAGCGGACCGGGGCGCGTCTTCGAAGAAAGCCGAAAAGTTCTGCGCCGCATTGGTTCAACGCCTCGGCGTCGTGTGTTCGCTATTTTCTGGCGTCGACGTCATCGATGATCAGGTCGATGATTTTGGTCGGCGTCTCGGCAGGGTTCGAGCCGCACAGCATCGTGGCCACGAGCGGATTGTATTGCACGCGAAGGGTGTTGGCGCATTCCAGGGTGTGGCGCATCTACGCTACCGGGTTATTCGCTGAAGCTGCTCAGTCTCCGCCGTGCAGACCGTCGTTGATGTTCTGCAGATCGTTGTTGATGCCCTGCAGATCACCCTGGATCGATTGCAGCGTGGACTGCGACGTCTGAAGGGTCTGCTGCATTTTGTCGGAACCCGCGGTGGTGAACTGCGGACAGTAGGTGACGACGGCAGCGGAGGTGAACTTGGCGCTTTGATCCGCGTCCCAGACGGTCGAGCGCTGCACGAAGTGCGCTGCCTCCGCGAGATCGGGTTGCTTACCGAGGAAGTCGCAGACCGCGTGTCCCTGGGTGGTGACGTAGTCATGGCTGGGAGCAGGCACACCCTCGCGCTGCAGCACATCCATCAAGGCCTTGTCGGCGATGTCCTGCGGCGTAACGCGATTCACCGGCGGAGCGACTGGTGGCGTGGCGGGCGGTTGCGCAGCGGGTGGTTGCGGCTGCACATCTGACTGCGGGACCTCCGTCGGCTCGCTGGCGGGGTGGCGGTAATGCAATGCCATCATCACCAGCAGCACGGCGGCGATGGCGACGACGGACAGCGGGATCACGGCGCGCAGCGCCAACCGGCGCAGCGCACCAGGGCGACGGTACGTCCTGCGACGGTCGGCGACCATCACCGTCGAGCGCGTTCGGATCGCGGTCGCCACCGAAGCCTGCGGGCGATGCCCCAGGCGTTCGTCGAGAAGATCGTCGAGCTCACGAATGGACAACTCGTCACCGTGCTCGCGAAAGAAGCGGCGCTCCATTGCCAGGCGCCGCAACTCGGAGTCGATCGTCTCGCGATCGCGCATCTGTTGAGCTTAAGGCTATTTAGCGGGTGCGGCTATCGTCTGGTGAATCGCACCCATGACCGATGGCCGTCGGGCACAGTTGAGCGATTACTACCCGCCCACTTCTCATCGCGCTGCTCGCCGGCATCGCGATGTCGGCTGCCCCGGTAGCCCACGCCGACGACGATCCACTCGACGCGTTGATGATGGGCGGAACGGCGATGCCGACGCCCAGCGAGTTCTGGCAAGACACCATCATCACCGACTACATCGATCCCGCGACCGGCGACAGCTATACGCCGCTGATGGTTCCCACACCGGAGTCGGCGGCGAGTACCGCCTTGTCCGTGGGTCTGGCCAACCTCCAGGCCGCTATGGCGCAGCAGCCGGCGAACCTGCCGTACCTCGTCGAGGGTTATTCGCAGAGCGCCCAGATCGCCATCGACGAGAAAATCGACCTCATGCAGGCGGGGTCGCCGCCGCCTGAGGTGACCTTCCTGCTGCTCGGCTCGGGCAACCGTCCCAACGGCGGATTTCTGGAGCGGTTCGACGGTCTAGTGATTCCCGGAGCGACCGGGTTCGACTTCAACGGCGCCGAGCCGACTGATGCCGGCATCACCACGATCGACATCGCCAACCAGTACGACGGCAACGCCGATTTCCCGCAATACCCGATCAACGTGGTGGCCGACCTCAACGCTCTCCTGGGCTTCATCTACCAGCACGCCGGTTACGGGGATGGCCCGCTGCCCTACCCGGTTCCGGCGATCTGGCCGCCCTCGGATGCACTGTCCGGGCCGTACGTCGACGACTACGTGCTCGGCGCCACTGATGTTGTCAAACAGATCGACGGCGACACCACGTTCTACTTCATTCCCACCAGCGACCTGCCACTGCTCGACCCACTGCGCAGCCTAGGCGTGCCCGAGCCGGTGCTGAACATCTTCCAGCCCGCATTGCAGGTCCTTGTCGAAGCCGGCTACGACCGATCCATCCCGTTCGGCGATCCCACACCGGCCGAACTGATCCCCTCCCTCGACCCGGTGACGTTCACCCTCGAATTCGAGAACGGCGTCGTGCAAGGGGCGAACAACGCCTTCGAACTGTTCGGCACCCAGCTGCCCGACTTCGCCAACATCGAGACCTGGTTCGCCTCGGCCGAAGCGTGGTCCGAGCAGACCATCGGCGTGCCCTACGACCAGGTCGTCGACCAACTCAACACCGACTTCAACCCCTTCACCGCGTTCATCGACGTAGAAGCGCCGATCGGTCAGGGCATTCAAAATCTGTTGGATCTCACCGGTATCCAACAGGATCTGCTCGACCCGTTCCTCGGACTGGTCGGAACCCTCGGCGGAATGTTCACGAGTTGAACTGATTCGGAGGAATCGGTCGGTCCGGGTACACGCCGAGGCTTTAATGAGGCAATGGAATTCATGAGCCCCCTCGACTCGGTTTTTCTCATGACTGAGTCGCGCGAGCACCCCATGCACGTCGGCGGACTGCAACTGTTCGAGCCGCCGGAGGGCGCCGGACCGGACTTCGTCCGCGACATTCATGACGCCCTGGTTGCCAATCGCGAATTCACCCCCACTTTCCGCAAGCGGCCCGCGTGGGTGTTCGGCGGACTGCCCAACATCGCGTGGACCTACGACGACGCGGACGACGTCGACATCGACTATCACGTGCGACGCTCTGCGCTGCCGACACCGGGACGGGTCCGGGAGCTGCTCGAGCTGGCCTCGCGGTGGCACAGCGGACTGCTGGACCGGCATCGTCCGCTCTGGGAAGCACATTTCGTTGAGGGGTTGAACGACGGCCGCTTCGCCCTCTACAGCAAGTTCCACCATTCGCTGATCGACGGTGTCTCGGCGCTGAAACTGATGCAGCGCTCGTTGTCCAAGGACCCTGATGACACTGAGCTGCATGCGATTTGGGATCTACCCAAGCGCCATCGTGAGAGCGCGCCGTCGAAGCGGCAGTCGCTGACCCAGCTGGCGGGATCCGTTGCGGCGTACGGTCCTTCGACCTGGTCGCTGGCCCGGGCCGCACTGTTGGAGCAGCAGCTGACATTGCCGTTCGCCGCGCCGCGAACGATGTTCAACGTGCCCATCGGAGGTGCGCGACGAATCGCCGCCCAGTCGTGGTCACTGGACAGGCTCAAGAGCGTCAAGACCGCCGCCGGGGTGACCTTCAACGACGTCGTGCTCGCGATGTGCTCCGGTGCGTTGCGCTACTACCTTCAGGACGAACAGGCGCTGCCCGACACCCCGCTGATCGCGATGGTCCCGGTGAGCATGCGTTCGGAGGCCGATGCCGACAGCGGCGGCAACCAGGTCGCGGCACTGCTGTGCAACTTGGCCACCCACCTGGACGACCCGGCGGAGCGCCTCGAGACCATCAGCGCGTCGATGCGGGGCAACAAGCAGATCTTCTCCGAATTGCCTCGGCTGCAGGCGTATGCGTTGTCCGCGTCCCTCATCGCACCGTTGGGCCTGGCCGCGTTTCCTGGCTTCGTCTCGACGGTGCCACCACCGTTCAACATGGTGATCTCCAATGTGCCCGGCCCGACCGAGCCGCTGTATTGGCAAGGTGCCCGACTCGACGGCAACTACCCGCTGTCGATCGCATTGGACGGCCAGGCGATGAACATCACCGTCGTCAACAATGCGGGCAACCTCGATTTCGGCCTGGTCGGATGTCGGCGCAGCGTGCCGCACATGCAGCGGATGCTCAGTCACCTGGAGACCTCGCTGAAGGATTTGGAACGCACGGTCGGGCACTGACCCCGGTGCCCAAGCTCAGCGCCGGCCTGCTGCTCTATCGACTGCGGGCCGGCGATCTCGAAGTCCTCATCGGACATCCGGGCGGGCCGTTCTGGGCTGCAAAGGACGCTGGCGCCTGGTCTATTCCGAAGGGCGAGTACACCCAAGACGAAGACCCGTGGGCGACCGCGCAGCGCGAGTTCGAAGAAGAGGTCGGTCTGGCGCCGCCGGCCGGGCCGCGGTTCGATCTCGGCGCGATCAAGCAACCCGGCGGGAAGGTCGTCACCGCGTTCGCGGTGCAAGGCGACCTCGACGTCACCGATGCTCGTAGCAATACGTTTGAGCTCGAATGGCCAAGGGGCTCAGGACGGTTGCGGGAGTTCCCCGAGGTCGATCAGATCGGCTGGTTCACGGTGGCCCAGGCCAGGGTCAAGTTGCTGAAGGGCCAACACGGCTTTCTGGATCAGCTGACGGCGCACTCCAGCCTGGCCGGTCTGGCCGAAAGCTGATCGAACGGGCGTATCTTCACACTCATGCAGACGCTGCGCACACCCGACGAGCGGTTCACGGATTTACCTGAATTCCCTTACAACCCAAGCTATTGCGACGTATCTGACGATGATGGCGGCGCGTTGCGGATGGCCTGGGTGGACGAGGGCCCGGCCGACGCCGACCCGGTGCTGATGCTGCACGGCGAGCCGTCCTGGTCCTACCTCTACCGCACGATGATCCCGACGCTGACCGCGGCCGGGCATCGGGTGGTCTGCCCGGACCTGGTTGGTTTCGGTCGCTCGGACAAGCCGACTCGCATCGAAGACCACAGCTATGCGCGCCACGTCGAATGGGTGCGCGCACTGGTGTTCGACACGCTGGACCTGCGGCGCGTGACGCTGGTCGGCCAGGACTGGGGCGGGCTGATCGGACTGCGGCTGGCCGCCGAGCATCCCGACCGCTTCAGCAGGATCGTCGTCGCCAACACCGGCCTGCCCACCGGAGACATTCCGATGCCGGAGATCTGGTGGCGGTTCCGCAAGGCGATCCAGAGTGCCCCGGCCGTCGACGTCGGCCGGTTCGTGCAGGGCGGTTGTCGCAGGCCGATGAGTGACGACATCCGTGCCGGCTACGACGCTCCCTTCCCGGACGACACGTTCTCTGCCGGCCCGCGGGCCATGCCCGGCTTGGTGCCGACGTCAACGGAGGATCCCGCGGCGTCGGCCAACCGATCGGCGTGGGCCACGCTGTGCGCGAGTTCGACGCCGATGCTGGTCGCGTTCAGCGACGGCGATCCGATCACCGGCGGGATGGCGCCGATCCTGCAACGCGAAATGCGGGGCGCGCAGGGCATCGAGCACCCGGTGGTGCACAACGCAGGGCACTTCCTGCAGGAGGACGCCGGCGAAGAACTCGCCGGCTACATCGTCGAGTTCTTAGCCGGCTGAACCCGTCAGCAGGAGACCTTGACTGCGAAAGTCTCGGCTTTCAGTCGGTGCGGCGTCGCTTTGTTGAACCCGAGCGCCGCCCCCGTGATGTGGTAAGTCGGACCGGTCATCGTGACCGTGGCCTCGCCCTGCAACTGCTGCTCGTAGGAGCCGGTGAAGCCGCTGAGGTCGTGCAGACGAACGAAGTCGGCCGTCAGCTTGTCCGCTTTGGACAGCATCGCGTTCACGCTCGACCCCGCGATGTCGGTCTGGATCCGCGTCGTCCAGTCGATCGTCTCGCAGCGCACCGAATACGTGGTGCCGACGTCCTTGCCGTCGACGCTGAGCACCGCGGTGCCCGGTGGCAACACTCCGGGCCGCGGCGAGGCGGCCTTGTCCGAGCAGCCCGCGGCGGCGCAGGCCAGCAGCATGGCCGCGACGGCGACACGGAGTTCGGTCTTCACAGATCGAAACCTATCGCCCGGCTGATTCGGCCGCATCCGAATCTCCGGGCGACCGTAGCTACCTGCAATTTCTTTCATGCCTGCACAATGCAAATATGACCGCCACGTCGAGTATCGCCGAGCCGCAGGAGCTTTTGCTGCAACTGCTGGATCCGGCCAACCGGGCTGATCCGTATCCGCTGTACGCGCAGTTCCGCGATCGCGGGCCGGCGATGCTGCCGGGTGCCAACCTGATGGTGTTCTCCCGCTTCGTTGACTGCGACGAGGTCCTGCGACATCCCTCATCGTCTGTCGACCGGTTCAAGTCGGCGGTCGCTCAACGCATGCTTGCCGAGGGTGCGATCGAGCGCTCGCCGGTACCGCCGATGTTTCTGTTCCTCGATCCGCCCGACCACACCCGGTTGCGCAAGCTCGTGAACAAGGCTTTCGTGCCGAAAGTGGTCAACGAGCTGGCGCCGCACATCGCCGACCTGGTCGACGAGATGCTCGACGGCGTCGCCGAGCGGGGCCGGTTCGAGGTGATCGACGATCTGGCGCACCCGCTGCCGGTGACCGTCATCTGCCGACTGCTCGGTGTCCCGCTGGAAGACCAGGCGGAGTTCAGCCGCGCATCGGCGCTGCTGGCCGAGGCGCTCGACCCGGTCTTCGCCGTCACCGGCGAGGCGAAGGAGGGCATGGATCAGCGCATCGCCGCCGGCCAGTGGCTGCGCGAGTATCTGCACGGTCTCATCGATCAGCGCCGCTCCCGGCCTGGTGACGACCTGATGTCGAGGCTGATCGCTGTCGAGGAATCCGGCGATCAACTGACCGAGGAGGAGATCGTCTCGACCTGCAACCTGCTGCTGATCGCAGGCCACGAAACCACCGTGAACCTGATCGCCAACGCCACCCTGGCAATGTTGCGAGATCCCACCCAGTGGGCGGCGTTGGGCGGCGACGCTGAACGGGCATCGGCGGTCATCGAGGAGACGCTGCGTTACGACCCGCCCGTACACCTGGTGGTCCGAATTGCCGCCGGCGACATGACAATTGGGAGTATCGAGGTGGCCGAGGGTGACTCCATGATGCTGCTGCTAGCCGCGGCTCAACGCGACCCGCGTGAGTTCGACCGTCCAGACATCTTCGACCCGAGCCGACAGGCGTTCCGGCACTTGGCTTTCGGAAAAGGTCTGCACTACTGCCTGGGCGCTCCGCTGGCCAGGTTGGAGGCCGCCGTCGCACTGTCTGCGGTTACTGCCCGTTTCCCCGGCGCGCGGCTCGACGGCGAGCCGGTCTACAAGCCGAACGTCACGCTGCGCGGACTGGCGACACTGGATGTCGCGGTGTGACGCTCAGCCGCGTGGTCGCGCCGGACCCGTCGGGGTGAGCGCGACGACCGGAATGGTGCGCGACGTCTTGGACTCGTAATCGGCGAATCCCGGATAGCGGTCGGCCTGCAACGCGTACTTATCGTCGCGCTCTTTGCCTTCCAACTCGGTGGCATGCACCTCGATGATCTCGTCGCCGACCTCGATGCTGGTGTCCGGGTTAGCTTTCAGGTTCCAGTACCAGGCGGGATTCTTGTCCGCGCCGGCGTACGAGGCGAAGATGAGATACCGCTCGCCGTCGGCCTGATACATCATGATGTTGGTCCGCGGGTTCCCGCTTTTCGCTCCCACGGTGTGCAGGATGACCAGCGGAGCACCCTCGAAGGTGCCGCCGACGCGTCCGTGATTCGCGCGGAACTCAGCGATGTTGCGTTCGTTGAAGTCGTCCGTCATGAGGGCCAGTCTTCCCGGTTGCGCCGAGGCCGGGGACGATATCGCCGAGGCTGAACGTGACGGGGCTGTCGAGTTGCGCATAGGTGCACGACGCCGGCTCCCGGTCGGGTCGCCAGCGGTTGAACTGCGCGGTGTGCCGGAACCGCTCACCCTCCATGTGGTCGTAGCGCACCTCGACCACCCGCTCCGGCCGCAGCGGCACGAACGACAGGTCTTTACCGGCGTTCCAGCGGGAATACTCGTTCTTACGCGGTGTGCGTTCACCGGCCTCATGGGCGGCCCAGTTCCACGGGTGATCGTCGAAATCGGCAACCAGCGGCTGTAATTCGGTGAACAGCCGCCGCCGCTCGGCCATCGGAAACGCGCCGATCACGCCGACCGACGCCAAAGTTCCGTCGTCTTTGTGCAGCCCGAGCAGCAGCGAGCCGATCGCGTCGGCGCCGGACTTGTGTACGCGGTACCCGGCGACCACGCAGTCCGCCGTGCGCTCGTGCTTGATCTTGAACATGATGCGTTTGTCCGGTTGATACGTGATCGTCAGCGGCTTGGCGATGACACCGTCGAGGCCGGCACCTTCGAACTCGTCGAACCAGCGCTGCGCCGTGGCCAGATCGGTCGTCGCCGGCGTGACATGAATCGACGGCCCTGACTTCGCCAGGGCATCGACCAGAGCCGCGCGGCGCTCGGCGAAAGGTCGCCCGGTGTAGTCGTCGTCGCCGAGCGCCAGCAGGTCGAACGCGATGAACGACGCAGGCGTCTTCTCGGCGAGCATCCGCACCCGCGAATCGGCCGGGTGGATGCGCTGCTGCAGCGCCTCGAAGTCCAGGCCGTGGTCTGTGGCGATGACGATCTCACCGTCGATCACGCAGCGCTCCGGCAACTCGGCCTGCGCCGCGGCGACCAACTCTGGGAAGTATCGGGTCATCGGCTTCTCGTTGCGGCTGCCGACCTCCACCTGATCACCGTCGCGAAAGCAGATCGACCGGAAGCCATCCCATTTGGGCTCGTACGACGCGTCCGCCGGGATCGATTTCACCGACTTGGCCAGCATCGGCGAAACCGGCGGCATCACAGGCAAGTCCATCACCACATTGTGGCCGGAATCATGTGCTGGAATCGGACTATGGCAACGCCAGCAGAGGAAATCGACGTCGACGGGGTCGCCGTCCGGCTGACCAATCCGGACAAGGTGTATTTCCCGGAGCTGGGTTCGGGCGGCACCAAGCGACACCTCGTCGAGTACTACCGCGCCGTCGCGAGCGGGCCGATGCTGGCCTCGCTCCGGGACCGCCCGGTGCACCTGCAGCGCTTCCCGGACGGCGTCGACGGCGAGGAGATCTATCAGAAGCGCGTTCCGCAGCACCACCCCGACTATCTGGAGACCTGCCGAATCACGTTCCCGTCCGGCCGCACCGCCGACGCGCTACGGGTGACCCATCCGTCCGCGATCGTGTGGGCAGCGCAGATGGGCACCATCACGCTGCACCCGTGGCAGGTCCGCTGCCCGGACACCGAGCACCCCGACGAGTTGCGCGTCGACCTGGATCCGCAACCCGGCACCGGTTTCGCCGAGGCGCGATCGATTGCCACCGATGTGCTGCGGCCGCTACTCGACGAGCTAGGGCTGGTCGGTTATCCCAAGACGTCCGGCGGCCGCGGTGTCCACGTGTTCCTGCGGATCAACGCCGACTGGGACTTCATCGCGGTGCGCCGGGCCGGTATCGCGCTGGCGCGCGAGGTGGAGCGACGGGCGCCGGATGCGGTGACGACGTCGTGGTGGAAGGAAGAACGCGGCAAGCGCATCTTCATCGACTTCAACCAGAACGCCCGCGACCGGACGTTCGCGTCGGCGTATTCGGTACGGCGCACGCCGATTGCGACGGTGTCGATGCCGCTGACGTGGGAGCAGCTGGCCGATGCCAACCCCGACGACTTCACCCTCGCGAACGCGGCTGAGCTGGTGGCCAACCGCGACGACCCGTGGGCCGATATCGATTCGCTCGACCAGTCGATCGAGCCGCTGCTGGAGATGGTCGCGGCCGACGAGGAGCGTGGGCTCGGCGATCTGCCGTATCCGCCCAACTATCCGAAGATGCCGGGCGAACCCAAGAGGGTTCAACCGTCGAAAAACACTGACCTAACCAGGAAAAACAAGTCCAAGTGACGTCGCACGCCTACTAGAATAACGCATCGTCGCCCGATAACCTTGATAATTATGGCCGAGGATCTGGAATCGCTCCGTGGCAGCTTCAACCGCTCGTTGCGGGTCGAAGGAAAGGCCGAACGCACCCTGGTTCTGTACGGCCAATCGATCACGTTCTTCAGCGCCTGGTTGGACGAGCGCGGGCGCCCCGCCGACCTGTCGAGCCTGGACCGCGAGACCGTTCTGCAGTGGCTCGACTATCTGCGCGGCCGCGGGCTGACGACCGGCACCATCCGCACCCGCTGGCGTGGACTGCGACGCTTCGTCAACTGGCTGCTCGCCGAAGGAATCATCCGCACAGACCCGCTGGCGGGGATCGTCATCGACAAACCGGAACCGCCGCCGGTCCCCATCCTTACCGACGACGAGCTCACTGCGCTGCTCGGCGCGTGCAAGGGGACTCGGTTCGTCGACCGCCGCGACGAGGCGGTCATCCGGTTGCTGATCGACTGCGGCCTACGGGTATCCGAGATCACTGGCATCGACATCGGACATCTGGACCTGGACGGCGAAGCGGTGACGGTCACCGGCAAGGGGTCACGTGTGCGGCCAGCCTATTTCGGCGTCCGCACCGGACAGGCACTCGACCGGTATCTCCGCGCGCGTCGCGAGCACCGCCATGCCTCGAGCGCGGCGTTGTTCCTCGGTGAGCGGGGCCGTTTCACGCCCGACGGTGTCCGGGAGCGCCTGAAGGTCCGCGCCGACATGGCTGGCCTGGACCCGGCAACGATCCACCCGCATCGGTTCCGGCACACCAACGCTCACGATTTTCTGTTGGCCGGCGGACAAGAGCGAGACCTCAAGAGGCTGATGGGTTGGCGATCGGACACCATGCTGGAGCGTTATGGCGCATCAGCCGCGGATCATCGCGCACGGGAAGCGGCGCGACGACTCAAGCGCGGAGACAGAGTGTGAACGAGCAAGGTACGAGAGCCGATCAGATCCGCGAGGCGACGGGTACCGCCGACCGCGAATATCGGATCACAGTGACTGGTACGAAGCGCCATACGGGCAAAATCGTTCCACTCCGGCGATTCAAATGGAGTGCTGGCAGCGCGGCGCCACGAAAAAGGTCCTGGTATTTTTTCGCAAATCCTCTAGCCCAGCAGTGTGGACGCCCTTAGCGTTAGCTTCGCTCGGGGGGAATTCTGGCAGAGGCGGCACGATGACCGGTCGGCGTGGACTGCGCAAACTTTCCCAGCAAATGTGGCGCGCCAGCATATTAACGACAGTCGCGCTCCTAACGCTAAGTGGCTGTCACCAATCAAACACTTCGTCGTCTAGTCCGGCGTCTGCATCGACGCAGGCAACGATCGCGCCATCCCCGCCGAACTCAGCGCAACCACCGCCAGCGACTTGGGAACCCGGATCTGCGGCAGGACCCGGTGGAACCGGTGCACCCGAACCTGGACCCAGTCAGGTACCCGGCGGTCCCGGTGGTGGACCGGCTGGACCCGGTGGCGGACCCTTCTGGAGCGGGGGCGGTGGTGGAGGCGCAGTCTCCAATCCGACACTATCCTTTGAAGATAACTACAAACAGATAGCAAAGGATGAGTCGCAGCTCATAACCTCGAACGCATCCTGGAATGCCCCGAAAACCCTCACGGTCGAGAAAACCCAGCGGGTCGGCCTCCAGATCGGGCAGTCAAAGGCGTTGAGCGACAAAATCAACCAGTTACTTCCCAACACAAGTCCATCGTCGGCAGGACAGGTAAAAGTCGGACCCCTCGTGCGAGCGCGGCTAGAAGCCAACCCCGATGACGCCGACGTGACCCCCAGCGACTTTGTTAATTACTCCACAGCGTCTAGTCCCGAACTGCTTTGGACCTGGATGGTGCGGCCCAAGAAACCATCCGATGCGCTTCTCTTGACTGTCCATATAGAGGTGCCGCTCGAGGGAAGCGCGAACGCCTTGCCAACCGACATCCCAATTGAGATTCCAGTCGACGACACGTTCTGGTACAGAGCCGGGCAAATCTTCACTAATTGGGGAACATGGACAGCCGTTGCCGGCACATTGGGCGGCTTCGGCTGGTGGAAAAGACGGAAGCAACAGGTGCAGACCCCCGGGGCATCGAGCCACGATCCGACCTGACATTGGCTGTGTCGACACAAGCGTGTCTCAGCCCACGCTGCCCGGTGTGCCTTGCGGCACCTGGTATCCCCACCAGTTGCACGGCACCAACGAGGCGCTCTTCACTTGGCTGGCACAGAGTAAGGCTGCTCATCCACGACAGGCGGATAGGTCGGATCCAACGGCGGAAGCTCGGAAGTCGGCTGTTGGACAAACTCTGCCGTCAGGTCGTCAATCCGTGCCTTGGTGGCGCTCAGCCCAACGTGTAAATCCGAAGCGGTCTCGGTCCAACCGCCTTGAGGCATTTCCTTCTGGCTCAGCGCGATTGGCGCCTTGATCTCCTCACGCCACCAGCGCAGCACCTCTTGTTCAACCGCCGCCGCGTGGGCTCCCGTGGGCGTCACCCAGCTACCCAATGGTTTCCATCCGTTACGCCCATGGTGGGCGATGCGGTCGTACTTCGACGCATCAGATGCAACACCGACCTTGAGGGCCTCATAGCCGTCGTGCCGCAGCAAATAAATCGCGGCCGGATCCTGGTATCTAAATCCGAACGGAGCGCAGTAGCGGCACGGTGTGAACTTGCGAGCGTTCGAGTAGGTAGGCGTTATCTCGTTGCCACACTTGGTGCAACGGCATCTCCACGGCGTGTGTGCGCCCGGATAGGGTTCGAGCGGTTCGGCCAAGAGGCTGCGCATGGCCGCGACGGCTTCGTCAGGGCTTACGCGGATGCCGGCGCACCAGGGACACCGTTTGCCTTGGCGGGCGCTCCCAAGAGTCGGCCTTACTTCTCGTCCGCAGGTCGTGCAGCAGCATCGCCACGGCTTGTCTTTGATGCCGGGGTAAGGCTCAAGTGGTTCGTAGCCACCCGAGACCATTGAGGCAATTGCTATATCTTCCGGGGTGCGTAACTTCTCAGCCCTCGACGCTAGGGCGCATACGGCGCATCCACGGCCACGACGGACCGAGTCGATTGTCGGCGTGACCTCGGATCCGCACCTGCGACAGCGGCATCGCCATCCGGTCCCTGAATTGCTATAAGGCTCAAGCGGTTCGAAATCAGCGGCAAGCATCACCTGACACGCCGTCGCTTCGTCAAGTCGCTGTGTAGCCTTAATTTTTTCGACACGGCAGACTCCTCGGCACACGCCGTTGCCGGCGCGCACACTGGTGAGAGACGGACTCGTCTCGGCACCGCACACGATGCAGCGACACTTCCACGGGGAGTTGGCCCCAGGGTAAGGCTCTAACGGTTCGGCGCCGGCCGCTCGCATCTCGGCTGCGGCCTGCTCAGGGTCGATGCGTTGCTTCTGGGCCGTGCGTTCGTGTCCGCATCGAAGGCAGCCGCCGCCGCGGCTGCGCACATGGCCGAGACGGGGAGCGCATTCGCCACCGCACGCCAGGCACGTGCACCTCCACGGAGCACCCGACCCCGGGTATGGCTCTATGGGTTCGAGGCCAGCGGCACGCATGATGGCAATCGCTTCGACCGGATCGAGGCGCTTGCCCATCGGCGCATCTTATTCAGCGGATCACAGTGCTTTGCCTTTATCGAGCTCCGTCGTTAAGGCGCGTACTGCGGACAGTAGATCGCGATCGCTGAGTCAACGAAAGCCTGCGCCCCAGCAAGTTCCATGCCGGAATTCTGCGCTCGGACCTGGGGGACAATCATGGCGGCTGTCTGTCCGCCATCTAGCAAGCCGCAAACGGTCTGAGCCGCCTTGATCTCAGCGGCCGAGCCAGCCATCGTCGTGATGCCGCGCTCGTGGACCCACAACGCCCGCGATGGCCGCCGGGATCGAAAACCGCGTCTGGACGGTACGAGACATCGCCGCGCTGCTCGATTAGGTCAGTTGCAGACACCGGGGTAAGTCTTGCCCATGCTTGGATACGCGTATGACCAGCAGCCAGCCGTGGTGGCTCACGTGGCCAGTTGCCGAAGTAGCGGCAGCGATCCTGCCGGTGTTTTCGCACCCACAGTTCTCCCCGAGTAAGAGCGAACTATACGTTCGGGACGACATCGTTGCTTGGTGCAAGACAGGTCAGTTCACCGAACGGAAAGTCGGTATTCACCGATGGGCGGACCCCTATGCAGATCCTGATTACCGCGCGATCAACGAAGCAATTCAGGTGCTCGAACAGACGCGCCTGATTGTGCGGAGCCACAAGAGCAGCGAAGGGACTCCCTCTCTCGGCCTGACCCGGCTAGGGATGCACGCGCTCCAGACCAACACCGTGCGTCAGCATCTCGGGCTCAGCGACGCGCCACCGGCGGATTCAAACTGACCTTTTCAAACTGACCCACTACCCAATGATGGCTCACCCCACGCTGCCAGGTGTGCCCTGCGGTACCTGCTGCCCCCACCAGTTGCATGGCACCAAGCGATCACCGCGCACGCCTGCTCGGGTGTCAGTGTGAACGGCGCCGGCGGCGCGCACGGCGGCAAGCCCGGGGCGTTGCACAGCACCGGGTCGGCGTGAACGGGAGCCGAAAATGTCACTGCGGCAAGCAATGCGGCGACGCAGATGCCCAGGCGGCTCACTTCTTCGGCCAATTTATGTAGCCGGGAAGTCGACTGGGCGTCTGCCGCGGACGGGAAAAATCCCGCTCGACTTCCCGCACCACGCCGACCTGACTCGGCGCGGCCGCGCGACGCTGATGCAGCGCCCGGCCGACACGGAACGGCACCACCAACAGGAAAATGATGATGCACCAAGCGATGAATGTGGTCATAGTTGAATTCCCTTCTGATTCCGTGTGATTCGGTGATTACAACGCAGACATCATGGCGGCGCGGACCTCGTCATCATCGACCGCGGTATAGCGTTCGGTCGTCGCGATCGAGGCGTGCCCGAGCAACGTCTGCACGGCCCGCAGATTCCGCGTCCCGCGATAGGCGCGAGAAGCGAACCGGTGCCGCAGCGTGTGCATGGTGTAGCCCTCCGGCAGCACCCTCGCCACCAACTCACCCACCCACTCCGGAGTGAGGTGATCACCAAAACCGTCGGGGAAAAGCCACCCATGCGAGGGCATACCGGGTGTGTGGCCGGCGGCGCCCCCGCGGATCGCCTCAGCTAGTTCGTCGCTGACCGGCACGATCCGCTGCTTGCCGCCCTTACCGTTGACCATGAGCTGCGCAGCACCCCGCGAGATGAACGCGTCACGGGTGTTCACCTGAGCGACCTCAGCACGCCGCAGTCCAGCCTCGGCGGCCAGTCGCAGCATCAGCCGTGGGCGAGCATCGGCGGCCGCCCACGCTGTTGCCCACGCTTCATCAGACGCCGGCCTCGGCGCAGCCTTGGGTTGCGGCACCCCCGGCAGCAGGTCGCCAAGATACTCGGGAACGCGGCCCATCTTGTAGGCCCATGCGAAGAATCCTCTGACCGCGCTGCGGTTACTGCGACGGTGTTCGGGGCTCCATTCCTGTTGACCGAACCAGTCGACCAACATTGCTGCGGTCACGTCCTCGGGTGCGCATCCGATGCAGCGGGCCATATTCCGCAATTGGTCGCCGCGCAGCACGATTGTGGCGTCGCGCTGGCCCGCCGCCGGTCAGAGAGCGCAAATAGTCCTCGATAGCCCACTGCCACTCCCGGGTACCGGCTTCTGCCGGTAGCCAGCTCGCGGTCCGGGCCGTCGCTTACCGCTCACCGTGAAGCCTCATCGAATGCCGCGCACGAGATGATGTCCGCTGCCCAACCAGACCCTCCGCCAGGTCCCGCGCGTGCTCGCACGTAGAGCCATCTGCGGACGGCTCGAAGTACATGATCCGCGGCGCGCTCCGCTTTACCCGACCATCGATCACGCGGTCGTCGGCCGTGATCCACACGCCACCGGAAACGTCACGCACCCAGCAGCACACCACGCCACCCCCGAAACGCTCCGTCAGCCGCTGCCACTCAGGCACAGCATCTGGCAGACACCAGCTCGGCGGCGGGGTCGCCGGCCCGACATCAGTCAGCGACGGGTCCTCGGCGCTCATCGCCGGGCCTCGATCTCGTCAACCGCAGCGACCAACGCGGACGCGAACTGCCGCACCGCCTCCGGGCAAAGCTGCGTCTCAAGTGACGCCGCTTCGACGGTCACCCGGCGGAGGGATCTGCCATTCTGGCGTTGGATGCCCTCGATCCGCACCATGAAGCCGGCGACCTCGCGGACAGTTCCCGTGAACGGGCGCCTCGCGAGATCAGGGCCGTGCTGCGTCCAAGCGAATAGCTCGGTCGCATCTGACGGGGCGGGGATCTCCGTCGCTAGGTCGGTCGGCATGGCAAATCCTCTCGGGATGGGGCGAAAACTCGCCCGATATAACAGGGCGTACTACGCCACCGAGAGACCTGTGTTTTACCTAGTCAGAACAACGCTTACGGTTCGGCACTCCGAAGATGCCGGGTGAGCCGAAACGCGTTCAGCCGAGCAAAGACACCGATAACAAGTGACGGCGCACGCGCCTACCCGGAGATCAGACGGTTTCTGCGTTTGGTCTGCTTCCACTGGCGGAACTCGTCAGGTGACAGCTCCCTACCAAAGACGGTCGCGATAGCGGGGTCGTGTTGTAAGTAGACGTCCTCATTGCGCCACCACGCCCGCAGCAATCGATAGAACGGTAGCCGCGGATGCAGGTGATGCACCAGGTGGTAGTTGAACGTCATCATGACCGGAGTCAACAGCCATTCCATGCCGACCCGGATACGGGTGGCGCGGTACCGATTTCCGCGTTGCGCTTGCTCCAGCGCGTGGTGGGGCAGCCAATCGAACCACCATCCAATGAAGACCAATGCGACACGTTGCGGGATCAGCACGACGATCGCGAGTGTCCAGAAGTTGTCGGTGAGGACCACGGCCCAGATGCCCGCGAGACTCAAGCAGGACACCACCGCATTTTCCGCAAGCTCAGCCATCGGGCGACGCCACGACCGGCGCACCCGCTGCCTCAACTGGCGGAATGACCAGACCGAGTAATAGAAATCGATCAGCGCCCAACGGAACGGCATCTGCCAGACCGGTCCATGGGTAGCGAAGATGTCCGGGTCGTTGTCAGCGTCATTGGTGTATCGGTGATGCTGTGTGTGCGCGTAGGTGAATGACGGCAGCGAGGCCATCGGCACTATAAAGAACCACGCAAACCGCCCGACCACCTCGTTCACCCACCGCGCTGAAGAAAGCGAGCCGTGTAGCGCTTCGTGGGCCACCGTAAACATCCAATACGCGGCCGCGGAATTGAGCGGGATCGTGATCCAGATCGGGGCGTAACGACCGATCGCGGCAATGGCCGCAACGCCGAAGACTATGAAGGCACCCGTCGCAATAGCGACGGTGGGCCAGGCGACGATCGGTATCGAGTCATCGAGGTTCGGATGCCGCTGGCGTGGCACTGTCTTTGACAATGCGGGTTTGGCCGCGTCGAGCGCCGACATGGCCACCTCCGGGGCGCATACAGCGCCATAACTGGCGAGGCCCCCGACGACGACCTATGGTCGGCTCGAAGCCGGAGATTATCCCAATTTCCGGGCGCTTTGGCCGATTTCTGGATAATTGGCAGCCCAAGACACCGACAACAAATGCCGTGCTAGAGCTTTTGCGCCACGAAGGTCGCGGCCTGATTCGTCGCGTCCGGCACGTAACCCAGGTGCGCGATGATGCTGCCGCCCTCGGCGCAGATGTTGTCGTTCGGCAGGCAGATGTCGATCGTCTTCGGGCTGTAGCTCGGGTTGAGTGATGGAATCTGGTTGTCCGCCAAGCCTTTTGCGTACGTACTTTGCGGGCTTCCGAACAGGGCGACAGCGGCAACGTGATTGGCGGCCTGGGCGGACAGCTGATGGCTGCTCAGGTCGGCCACACCCGCGCCCTGCGAATAGCCGCCGATCACGATCTTGGTGTTCGGGCAGTTGGCAGCGGTGCCCTGCACGTGGGCGACCTCGTCGGCGGCGCCGGCCTTCGCGCTGTTGGCGTAGTCGGTGGTCGACGGATAGTTGACCGGGTAGAGGTTGATCGTCTTGCCGGGCAGTTGCGAGCTCAGCGAGTCGAAGAAAGCCTGACCGGGCCCACCTGGGCCGACCGGCTCACCGGTGCCGCGGGCGAACACCACTTCGGCGTCCGGACATCCATCCGCCGTGGCGGTGGGCATGCCTGCCGGCGTACTGAACAAGGTCAAAACCAGGAGCGGCGCACTCGCCATGCCGCGGCCGATGTGGCGTGTCGTCATAGGTGAATGCTGCCATCCGTTCGATGGAAACGGGGCAATAGGGCCGCTACTCGTCGTCCAGCAGCCGCAGCGGATGCAGACCGTCGACCGCGCCGACGAACGGCGGATGAATGCTGTAGCCCAGCATTCGGCGGAGGTCCTCGGACACCGCCCGGGCGATGTCACGCGACACCGACAGGGTGAAGGCCTCCATCGGCCGCAGCCACGGCTGGCAGTACTGCGCCGTGACGGCCAGGCGGTCGTCGGCGGTGGTGTTGGCGCCGCCGCCGTGCCAGAGCGTGCCGACGAACATCACGCATGAGCCGGCCGGCATCACCACCGGGATCGCGTGGTCGTCCGGCGCCGGGCGCCGCTTGCCCCAGCGATGGCTGCCCGGGTAGAGCACCGTCGCGCCGTTGTCGGCGGTGAAGTCGTCGATCGCCCAGATGGTCGCGGCAGCTAATGGCTCACGCGGACGGGGAATCGGATAGAAGCCGTCGTCGTGATGAGGCAACTGCGCGTTTTCTCCAGGCTGAACGTTGATCGCCTGCAATGCCGACAGCAGATAGTTCGGCATCAGCAACCGGTCGAGCACCGCCAGCACCCGCGGGTGGTCGGCGATCCGGTCGCACACCCGCGTACGGCTCAGCACGCTGTAGATACGCTGGGTGCGCCGGCCCTCGAACGAGTTGCGGCCGGTGTGCCCGAGCCAGGGCTGCACGATGTCGCGGATCTGCCGGCAGTCCTCGGCGGTCAGCAAGTTCTCCCAGATCAGGTAGCCGTCGCGGCTCAGCGCTGCCATGTCCGCCTCAACGAGCGCAGGATCGACCGAGTTGCCGCCACTGGGCGTCCACTTGTGTCGAGATGCGAGGTCGCTCCGGAGGTCTTCCAGAGTCGTGAGGGACTCGTCGTCGATGCTCATGTGGGGCCTATCCGCGCGGGGGCTTCGCTGTGACCACACAGTAAGCCGACCCTGCCCGGACGTCACGAATTCAGCAGATCGTTCAGTTATTGGCTATAAATATGAGCGTGTCAACCACCTTTGCGGACGTGATCCGGTCCAAGTACCTGCTGCTGACTACGTTCACCAAGGACGGCAGGCCCAAGCCGACGGCGATCTGGGGCGTGCCCGAGGACGGCAAGCTCCTGGTGATCACCGACGACGGATCCTGGAAGACCAAGCGGATCAAAAACACCCCGCGGGTGACGGTCGCCAAGAGCGGATCGCTGGGCAAGCAGAAGAGCGACGACGTCGAAGGAGTCGCCCGGATCCTGCCCAAATCGGAGACCCGACGCGTCTACAACGCCGTCCTGAAGCGGTACTGGTACCACGCTCCGTGGTTCTACGTGCACTCGATCGTGCGCGGCGGAATCGACGAGGTTCACGTCGGTCTCGAGATCACGCCAGTTGGTTAGCCAGGCTTCCCAGGCGTTGTGCGCACCCGTTATGGGGGCGTTATAGTAGCCGCATGCGTCTTTCCCGCCTGAATCCTGTGATCCGCGCCGGCGTTGCAGCGCTCGCTCTCGCCGGCGCCGCCACCTTCGTCCCGCAGGTCGCGAAGGCTGATCCGGGTTTCACGCCGTGCGATGGCTGTTCGTCGAATGATTCCACCGAAGACTTTCCCATTCCTCGGCGAATGATCTCGACGACGTGCGACGCCGAGCAGTTGCTCGCTGCCGCACGCGATTACGCACCGGTGTACTACCAGCGGTACATGATCGACTACAACAACCACCCGAACGTCAACCACGACGCGCAGAACAAGGTGCACTGGTTCTACTCGTTATCGGCAGCGGACCGCAGGGCTTATTCCGCCAACTTCTATGCGCCCCAGATCGATTCGCTGAACTTGGCCTGGCCCAACCACATGAAGATCTTCTTCAACAACAAGGGTGTCGTCGCCAAAGAAACTGAGAACTGCCAGAACTATCCGCGCGGCGACATGTCGGTGTGGAACTGGTCGTAGGCGTTCAGTCCTGATCGGACTCGGCCAATAGGCCGACGCAGATCGCTGTGATCAGCCGCGTGAGTGCGGCGGTGAAATCGATCTTCCAGTCCGGCGGGACATCCGGCCGCTTCGCGTATTCGTCGGCGAGCCGCTTGGGCGGGTTTGCCATCTGCCACATCGGCGCCGCCAGTGAGTACGAGGCGAGCAGGACGTCGAAGGCTCCCGAACGCCCGAGCCCGGGCAGCGCTTCCTCGATCACGTCGGTCAGCGAGAGCACGGCGGCGTTGCTGACTTGCTTGAATTCGAGAACCCGTTCGAGCTCGACCTCGTGCTCGAGGTGCAGATGCAGATTGGCGAGCAGGTCGCAGAACAGCGGGTCGTCCGCCAGGCCCTCGGCGAGTGCCTCGGCGACTCGTTCCGGCGACATCGGACCTGGCTCACGTAAGCTCGCGCACACGGTGTCCGAGAAGCGGGCCCACCCTTCGGCGGCCAGATTCAGCAGCACCTCTTTCACTGAGGTGAAGTAACGCCGCACCGCCGAGTAGTGCACGCCGGCCCGGCTTGCGACAGCAGTCAGCGTCACCGACGAGACACCGGATTCGATCGCCAGCGACCGCGCGGCTTCGACCAGCGCCGCGGCGCGCTGACGTTTCTTGTCCTCGGTGCGGGCGCGCTGGAACGTGAGCTGCGGCACCGCGCGAGGATAACGCAGACGAACCGATTGCGGGCCGGCTCCGGACCTTGTACCGTCCGTTTACGCACATCACATGCGTTAAAAAGAATGGAGTCGACAATCCGCGCGTTGTGCATGGTTTACTCGTATGCGTTCGGTGGTTTCGCAGTACCACCGTCGCCCTGTCGAGGTGACTGTCACGCAGCGTTCGGTGCGCCGACGGGTAGCGTGATTCGCCGACCGGTAGGCGAACATCTACAAGCAGAAAACATGTCGCCGATCACGGCCACGGGTGAAGGGGATTTCGATTTTCAGGGTGCTGGAGCGGGTCTGGATTCCGCTCGTGATTGCGATCGTGGTCGGCGTTGGGGGGCTCACGGTGTGGCGGATTCACGGCATCTTCGGCTCTGAAAAACGGCCCGCGTATTCCGACAGCGCGAGCGACGACAGCAAGCCGTTCAATCCCAAGCGGCTGACATACGAAATATTCGGTCCCCCCGGCACGACGGCCGACATCAGCTACTTCGATGTGAACGCCGACCCGCAACGCGTCGAAAACGCAAAGCTTCCGTGGACGATCAAGTTGACGTCAAAGGCAGCGTCACTGATGGGAAACATTGTGGCGCAAGGAAATAGCAACAGTATCGGATGCCGCATCATTGTCGACGACGTGGTGAAGGCCGAGAAGATCACGCACGAGGTGAACGCCTTCACCTTCTGCGTTCTCAAGGGCGCATGATCAGCGGGCACCCGGGCACCGAACCGACGAAACCGCCGTTCGTGCCACGGACAATCCGCCGGTTCGCGGTGCCCGTCATCCTGCTGTGGTTGTTGATTGTCGTTCTGGTCAGCGTCCTCGTTCCACCGTTGGAGGTCGTCGCCGAACAACGTCAGGTGTCGCTGAGCCCCCAAGAAGCGCCGTCCGTGGTGGCGATGGAGCGCATGGGTCACGATTTTCAGGAATCCGACTCCGACAGCTTCGGGATGCTGGTCCTGGAGAGCGACCAGAAGCTCGACGACGATGCGCACGTCTACTACGACAAGCTGATCAAGGAATTGCGGGCCGACCCCACGCATATCCAGCACATCCAGGACTTCTGGGGCGATCCGCTGACGGCGCCGGGCGCGCAGAGCCAAGACGGAAAAGCCGTCTACACCCAGATCAACCTTGCCGGTAACCAGGGCACCACCTTGGCGGACGCATCGATGAAAGCGGTCCGCGACATCGTGAACCGCATACCCCCGCCGAAAGGTGTCACGACGTATGTGACCGGGCCCGCGGCGCTGGTCTCCGACATGCACCACAGCGGAAACAGCAGCCTGGTCAAGATCACCGTGGTGACGATGCTGGTCATTTTCACCATGCTGCTGCTGGTGTACCGCTCGGTCTTCACCGTCATCGTGTTGCTGGCCATGGTCTTCGTCGAATTGACCGCAGCCAGAGGAATCGTCTCGTTCCTCGGATACCACCATCTGATCGGGCTCTCCACCTTCGCCGTCAATCTGTTGGTATCGCTGGGAATTGCGGCCGGCACCGACTACGGCATTTTCTTCTTCGGCCGATATCAAGAGGCGCGTCAGACCGGGGAGGACCGCGAGACCGCGTTCTACACGACATACCGCGGCGTTGCTCACGTCGTCCTTGCCTCCGGGCTGACGATCGCGGGCGCGACGTTCTGCCTGAGCTTCTGCCGGATGCCGTACTTCCAATCCATCGGTGTGCCATGCGCCGTGGGCATGGTCGTCGCGGTCGCCGTCGCGCTCACGCTGACACCGGCCGTCATCGTTGTCGGCGGTCGCTTCGGACGGTTCGATCCCAAGCGGAAGATGCGGACCCAAGGATGGCGCCGGGTTGGCACCGCCATCGTTCGCTGGCCGGTGCCCATCCTCGCCGCGGCATGCGGGGTCGCCCTCATCGGCCTGCTCACCCTGCCGGGTTACAAGACCAGCTACAACGACCGGCTCTACATCCCGCACAACATCGCCGCCAACCGGGGATATGACGCTGCCGAGCGACACTTCTCCCAGGCGCGGCTGATGCCCGAGGTCATGACGGTCGAGGCGAATCACGACATGCGTGATCCGGCGGATTTCCTGATCCTCGACAAATTGGCCAAGGGCATTTTCCGGGTGCCCGGCATCTCCCGGGTGCAGGCGATCACCCGTCCCGAAGGCACGGCGATGGAACACACGTCGATTCCGTTCCAGCTCAGCATGCAAAATGCCGGGCAGGTGCAGACGATGAAATTCCAGCAAGCCCGCATGGACGACATGCTCAAGCAGGCCGACGAGCTCGAAGACACCATGAACCGGATGCGGCGGATGTACGGCCACATGGTTCAGCTCACCAACATCACGCACAAGATGATCGGCGAGACCAAGGAAATGCAGGCCGTCACTGAGGAATTGCGCGATGACATCGCCAACTTCGAGGACACCTTCAGGCCCATTCGCAGCTACTTCTACTGGGAGAAGCACTGCTACGACATTCCGATCTGTTATTCGCTGCGTTCGGTATTCGACGCCGTTGACGGTGTCGACGAGATCGACGAGAAATTCCGAATTCTCACCGACGACTTCGGTCAGCTCGACGCGTTGATGCCGCAGCTGATCGCAGAGTTCCCGCCGATGATCGACAGCATGGAATCCATGCGCACGATGATGCTGACCATGCACAGCACCATGTCCGGGATCTTCGGGCAGATGGACGATATGAGCTCGAACGCGAACGCCATGGGTCATGCGTTCGATCAAGCGAAAAACGACGACTCGTTCTATCTGCCGCCAGAAGTGTTCAAGAACAAGGACTTCAAGCGAGCGCTGAACAATTTCTTCTCGCCGGACGGCAAAGCGGTGCGTTTGATCATCTCGCATCGCGGCGATCCCGCTACGCCGGAAGGCATTGCGCGCGTTGACTCGATCCGGCAGGCCGCCGAAGAGGCGCTCAAGGGAACCCCACTGGAGGACTCCAAGATCTACCTCGCCGGCACCGCGGCCACCTTCAAGGATTGGCAGGACGGCTCGAAATACGACCTGCTGATCGCCGGAATCGGTTCACTCTGCCTGATTTTCATCATCATGCTGCTCATCACCCGAAGCCTGATCGCCGCCGGGGTCATCGTGGGCACGGTGGCGATATCACTGGGTGCGTCGTTCGGTATGTCGGTGCTGGTGTGGCAGTACCTGCTCGGCATCAAATTGCACTGGATGGTGCTGGCGATGTCGGTGATCGTGCTGCTGGCCGTCGGCTCGGATTACAACCTGTTGCTGGTGTCCCGGTTCAAAGAGGAGATCCACGCCGGGCTGAGGACCGGCATCATCCGCGCCATGGGCGGCACCGGCAAGGTGGTGACGTCCGCGGGCCTGGTGTTCGCGTTCACCATGGCCTCGATGGTGGTCAGCGATCTGCGGATCATCGGGCAGGTCGGTACCACAATCGGTTTGGGCCTGCTGTTCGACACCTTGGTGGTGCGGTCATTCATGACGCCGTCGATCGCCGCGTTGCTCGGACGCTGGTTCTGGTGGCCGATCAAGGTGCGACCGCGGCCGGCGAGCACGATGTTGCGGTCCAGTGGTCCGCGGCCTGCCGTGCGTGAGTTGCTGGGCGAGCAACTCGAAACGCAGAGCGTTGATGAGCGGAGCCACGACGACCGGAGTGGGCGGAACGGGCAGGACGCCAATACGGCGCCATTGCCACGGTCCTAGTGAATACGGGCGCTACCGCCCAGACCGATCTCCAGGACACTGCCGGTGATCACGCCGGGATCCGTTACCAGATAGACGATTCCACGGCTGACGTCCTCCGGTTGAATCCATGGTTGCGGTATCGGGTTGGCCCTCATCATACGGCGCACCAGCTCGTCCGGGATGTCGTCGCCGCCTTCGGGCTGGACCATCGGAGTCTGGGCGGTTGTCGGACAGATGACGTTGATCGTGATGCCCTCTTTGGCGACCTCGAGCGCAGCCGATTTCGCCAGCCCGATCACGCCCCACTTGGTGGCGTTGTAGGCCGCGAGTTCCGGAATGCCCATGCGTCCGCCCATTGACGACGTCACCACGATCCGGCCGAAGCGCTGCCGCCGCATCACTGGTATCGCCGCGCGCAGCGTGTTGAACGTCCCGGTGAGGTTGGTGTCGATGAGCTGTTGCCAGATAACGTCGCTCACGTCTTCGAGTAGCCCGGTACTGACGATGCCGGCGTTGGCCAGGACGATGTCGAGGCTGCCGTAGTCCTGCACGGTCTGCTCGACGGCGGCGCTCACTTGCGCGGGATCGCGCACATCGACCGCTATCGGAGTGCAGCGGCGGCCCAGCTTTTCCACCAGAGCGGCCGTCTCGGCCAGATCGCTCTCAGTGCCGAGTGGATATGTCAGATCCTTCATCAGAGCGGGCGCATCCGCCGCGACGATGTCTGCTCCCTCGGCTGCCAGTGCCACCGCATGCGCGCGGCCTTGCCCGCGTGCGGCGCCGGTGATCAACGCGACCCGTCCGTCCAAAGATCCCATGAACGGTTACGTTAACAGTTTGCCGCGCAACGCAACTAGACCTTCTCGACGACTCCGGCATCGGCTTCGGCGTCGGTATCGCGGTGGATCAGTTCACGCACAGCGGGACGCGACCCGTACGGCTGCAGCATGGTGCTGGCCGGGCGCGGGCGTACGTGCTGCGGCCACCAGAACCAGCGGCCCAGCAGGGTCGCCAGCGACGGTGTCATGAACGATCGCACGATCAGCGTGTCGAACAACAGACCCAGCGCGATCGTGGTGCCCACCTGGGCCATGACCTTCAGCGGACTGAAGGCAAACGTAGCCATGGTGGCGGCGAACACCAGACCGGCCGACGTCACCACCGAACCCGAGCCGGCTACGGCGCGGATGGTGCCGGTCTTGAGGCCGGCGTGGATCTCCTCTTTGAACCGGGAGATCAGTAGCAGGTTGTAGTCCGAGCCGACGGCCAGCAACAGGATGACCGCCATGGCCAGCACCATCCAGTGCAGATTGACGCCGAGGATGTACTGCCAGAGCAGCACCGAGAGCCCGAAGGATGCGCCGAGTGAGAGCAGCACGGTGCCGACGATCACGATGGCCGCGACCACGCTTCGCGTGATGACCAGCATGATGACGAAAATCAAAGTGGCAGCGGCGATTCCGGCGATCAACAGGTCGATGTTCGATCCGTTGTGCATGTCCAGATACGTCGCGGCGGTACCGCCGAGGTAGACCTTGGAGCCCTCCCACGGGGTTCCCTTGATCGCTTCGTGCACAGCCTGCTTGATCGGCTCGATGTGCGAGACACCTTCAGGAGTCGCCGGGTCGCCTTCGTGCGAGATGATCAGCCGCACGGCGTGGCCGTCGGGCGATAGGAACTGCTTGAGACCACGGGCGAAGTCTGGACTCTTGAATGCCTCCGGCGGCAGGTAGAAGGTGTCGTCGTTCTTGGCCTTGTCGAAGGCATCTCCCTGGGCGGTGGCGTTGTCGGACTGCGCTTTCGCCTGGTCGTTCAGCCCATTCGTCGTCGCGTAGTTCGACATGATGGTGTCGAGGTTCGCTTGCTGGCTGGCGATCTGCGGTGGGATCAGCGCCACCAGCTTCGGCTGAATCTGGTCCAGCTTGTCGAGGTTCGCGCTGAGATTCTCGATGTTCTCCGTCACCTGGTCCAGGCCATCCAGCGCGTTGAAGATGGACCGCAGCGACCAGCAGGCCGGGATGTCGTAGCAGTGCTTCTCCCAGTAGAAGAAGCTACGAATCGGCCGGAAGAAGTCATCGAAGACGGCGATGTCGTCTCGCAATTTCTCCGTAATCTTCACGGTTTCTTTTGTGAGCAGCGTGGTTTCGTGCGTGGTGTTGCTGAGGTCCTGAGTGACCTGCATCTGCTCATGCAGCGTCGCCATCGTCTTGCGCAGCTCGCCAGCTTGCTTCAGCAGGTTCTTCGCCTGCTCTTCTTGGTAATGCTGAGTCTGGATCCGGCCCGCGGCTTGCGCGCCCATCTGGAAACCGAGCGTGCTGTGGTCGAGCGGCGTTCCCAGCGGCCTGGTGATGGTCTGCACCCGGCCGATACCGGGGATGTGGAAGACCGCTTTTGCGACCTTGTCCAGCACGATGAAGTCGGCCGGGTTACGCAAGTCGTGGTCCGTCTCGATCATCAGCAGCTCGGGATTCAGTCGGGCCTGGTCGAAGTGCCGGTCGGCGGCGGCGTAGCCGACGTTGGCGGGGGTGTCCGGCGGCAGGAAGTGGCGGGTGTCGTAGTCCGTCTTGTAGCCGGGCAGAGCAAGCAGACCGATCAGGGCGACGCCGATTGTCACCGCCAGGATCGGGAGCGGCCAGCGGACGACCGCGGTGCCGATCCGGCGCCACCCCCGGGTCTGCAATACCCGCTTCGGGTCGAGCAGCTTGAAGAAGCTGGCCACCGTGAGCACCGCGGGGCCCAGGGTCAACGCCGCGAACACCGCGACGAGCATTCCGACCGCGCAGGGCACACCCATGGTCTGGAAATACGGCAAGCGGCAGAAGCTCAGGCAGTACATCGCGCCGGCGATGGTCAGGCCCGAACCCAGCACGACATGCGCGGTGCCGTGGAACATGGTGTAGAAGGCTTTTTCCCGGTCTTCACCGAGAGTGCGGGCCTCGTGATATCGACCCATGATGAAAATCGCGTAGTCGGTACCGGCGGCGATCGCCAACAGCACCAGCATGTTGTTGGCGAAAGTGGACAGCCCGATGATCCCGTAGTTACCGAGGGTTGCGACGACACCGCGGGCCGCGAGCAACTCGACGAAGACCATGAACAGCATGATCATCACGGTGCTGACCGACCGGTAAACGAACAGCAGCATCACGATGATCACCAGGATCGTCACCAACGTGACCTTCGCGACGCCCTTCTCACCGGCATGAGACTGATCGGCGATCAGTGGACCCGCCCCGGTGACGTAAGCCTTGATCCCCGGCGGCGCCGGCACCGAGTTCACGATTTTCCGGACGGCCTCGGAGGATTCGGTGGCCTTAGTGCCACCCATGTTGCCGACGAGATAGACCTGGACGTAGGCCGCTTTTTGGTCATGGCTCTGGGAGCCCGCGGCGGTGAGGGGATCGCTCCAGAAGTCCTGGACGTGCTGGACGTGCTTTTTGTCCGCCTCAATCCGCTTGACGATCTCGTCGTAGTAGTGGTGCGCCTCAGCCCCGAGCGGCTTGTCGCCTTCCAGCAGGATCATCGCCGATGCGTCGGAGTTGAATTCCTTGAACGTCGATCCGACCTTCATCATCGACTGGAACGACGCTGCGTCTGCCGGGCTTTGCGACACCGCGTGATTCTTGGAGACGACTTCCAGCTGCGGCGCGACGGTGTTGGTGACGAAGACGATCCCCAGCCAGACCAGGACGATCGGCAGTGCCAACCGGTGGATCCATTTCGGCAGGAATGGCGGGATCAGCGGCTGCGAGACCGGTGGTGCCGCTGCGGTCGTCTCACTCATGCGGACTTGTCCAGGCAGTAGACGAAGGCATTGACGTTTTCGTTGGGGGGCGACTGATTCAGGCCCTTGATGACGTCACCGCTTCCGTCGTGGTTGTTCACGACGAACCGGCAGGCGATCCAACTGCCGTCTCCTTGCGCCACCAGGTTTGCCGGGATGCCGGGCTTCGTCGAACTCAATACTGTGCTCCAGGGCAAGGGCACGTTGAGGGCCTGCGTTGGATGGGAGTTTTGGTCGAGGTAGTTGATGGTTGCCGTGCTACCAGGTGAACCCCAGACCTCGAGCGTGATCGTTTTGGCGTTGAACTGGTCGAGGACCTCGGCCGACGAGCCGCCACCGAAGCTACCGCGGTGCACGCCGAAAACACCGTGCAGTCGGTACACGACAGAGCCAGCCAGCGCGACCACGACGGCGATGACTAAAACCAGCCAAGTCCGGCTCAGCAGGCTCTTCTTCTTGGCCGGCCGCGCGCCCTTTTTTGCCTCGGCGCCAGCGGCATCTTGCGTCTTCAGCGGCTCGGTCCTTGGCTCGGTGGTCGTCATGGGTGCTTCAGTTCCTTAACCATGGGCGAAGGGTGCTCAACTAGTTAGCCTGTGTGTAACCTTAGCTACTCTAATCTGAATAGGCGACCAGAAAGAAACCCGGCACGGCTGTTGTTGAAGACCGTAGCGCGAGTCTGGACCGGTGGCTCGGCGGGGCGATGGAGGAACGGTGAGATGAGCGGACGCAGACTCAACATAGGTAATATCCAGCCCATGAAGGCTTTGAAGTCCGCGGGTATCGGACTTGCCGCTGTCGCCGCCTCGATCAGCTTGTCTGCGCCGGCGTTGGCCGACCCGGACACCGACTTCGACAACCAGCTGCAGAAGTTCGGCATCTACGGCCCGCACGACTACAACCCGTACCTGGGCAAGATCGTCTGCCACCGGCTGGGAGTGGGTGTGGATCACGACGCCGCTGCGTCTGCCCACTTCCTCTCGATCAACCTGCCCCGCGGCACCACGCAGGTGCAGTCCTACCAGTTCCTCGGCACTGCCATCGCGCAGTACTGCCCCGATCTCCAGGGCAAGCTGCAGAACATCCCTGTGCGCTAGGCGGGCACCACGCCGCGTGGCAACGTCAGCGGCAGGTCGGCATACGTCGCTATGCCAGGCGCCGCGGCCACGACCGCGGGAATCGCGTGCAGCGTGGGTAGCGACGTCATGATGTGCCCGAGGTCCATGAATTCCTCGAGCGTGGTTGCCTCGAAATACGGTGGCGGCAGAAAGCCGACTTTGGTGGTCACCGTAGGTTGTCCGTCGACCTGAATGACCCAGCCGTCGCCGTCGATCTTCCAGTCCGGCTCGAGCGTCTGACCCTTTTTCCAGCGCACGTTGAGGTCGATGACGGTCCGGCCGCCGACGATGCCCTGCCAGCTGATGTAGACCCCGGCGACGCATCCCGCCGGAATGGTCCACGACGCCATCTCGAGATCCGCTGTGGTCTGGGCGAATTCGGCCTCGCATCGCACATCGTCGAGTTCGACGCCGAGCGCGTCGGCGACCAGATGGACCGCTTCGCCGAAGATCGCGGTGCCCTTCGCGGCCATCGCCTGCAGGTCCGGGTGGTCGATCGGCTGGCCGAAGCCGACCGGCTTCTCGGTCTCCGGTGAGTCGTAGAACGTGGTGTCGGCGGCCTCGTTGACGGTGACCTTGTCGATGCGGTTGCACACCATGGCCGAGACGATGGCCAGCAGTTCGGCGAAACCCGGGCTGACGCCGGAGCCGAACATCGTCGAGCCGCCCTTCTCGCACGCTTCGACGATCCGGTCGCGGCCGTCGCCGAGGTTGCGTCCGGTGATGAACGACGCAGTGGTGACCACGTTGACGCCGGCCGACAGGATGCGGACCAAGTCATCGACGTCGATCCACATCGGGTTGTAGACCACGCAGTCGGGCTTCAGGGCGAGCAACGCGTCCACGTCATTGGTGGCGGCCACCCCGAGCGGCGCGATGCCGACCATTTCGCCGGCGTCGCGACCGACCTTCTCCGGCGACCACGCGTAACACCCGACCAACTCCAGCAGGGGATTGGTGGCGATCGACTTCAGCGAGCTCTTGCCGACGTTTCCGGTGTTCCACTGAACCACTCGATATGTGTTGGGCACTTGCACAGCATAGGGAAATGCGGCAGCCATGGAAATGGGATTCGCTAAATCGGGAACGCGATTCTCAGAGCTGACCCGACGCCGCGGCTGCTCCGTTGAGCGCCATCTCGACCAACCGTTCGGCGAGGCCGTCGTCCACGGCTTCGCCGGTGAGCAACAGCCGTCCGTGGATCGGCGCGATGAGCATCTCGAGCAGCAGGCGGGCATCGGTATCGGCGCGCAGGTCGCCACGCTGGATGGCGCGCTGGACGACGGGCGACAGCGCGTCCAGACGATGCGCCCAAAAGTCTTTGCGCGCATCGCCGTACGTGTCGTCGACCGGTAGCAGTGCCGCGCGCAACAGTGCGGTGCCTGCGGGCGAGCCCACGTAGCTGAGAACTTCCCGGACGATCGCGAGCAGATCCCCGCGGGTCGACCCGGTGTCCGGAGCGGGGATGGCGTCGGCGCTGCGCTCGAGAAGGGCCGCCACGAACAGGTTCTCGCGGGTCACCCATCGCCGGTAGACGGTGGTCTCGTGCACGCCCGACCGCTTGGCGACCGCGGCAACGGTGGCCGCGTCGAATCCGTGCGCGGCGAGTTCCTCGAACGCCGCGGACAGGACGGCCTGGCGGACGTGCTCACCGCGACGATGCGCGACGTCGGAGGCCATGGCGTGAGCTTATCGCAAGTTTACTTGCAATAAGGCTCAACCGGGTGCATGCTATTGCAAGAAAACTTGCGATAGGAGCCTGCGATGGACACGTCCGCACCCCGTCTCGACCTCTCCGGCGGCACAGCGCCGATCGGCTACCGGCAGTTCCACGCCGACGTCAGCATCAACTTCCAGTGCAATCGCTGGGTGCAGTGGATCGGCCCGTCGGCGATCGACGAGGTGGCCGAGCTGGCCAAGCGTGCCGATACCTACCCCGAGCTGATCGACGGCTTTCTCGGCCTGGCCGAGCGGGCGCGCGGCGCCGATCGCGCGCTGGCGGGCGCGTACTACGACCGGGCCGCCGAGTTCTTCATGTTGGCTACCGACTCGCGTCGCGCGGCCGCCCGCGCTCGCTTCCTGAATACGATGCGCTCGCTCTACGGCGTGACTCCTGACCTCATCGCGTTCGGTTCCGGTGCGATGCCGGCATACGACCTTCGGCCTGAGCGTCAGATCGGTTCCACCATCGTGATGTTCGGCGGATTCGACAGCTACGTCGAAGAGTTCCTGCCGATGATCGCCGGCATGGTCGATGCGGGACGGCGCATCGTTCTGTTCGAGGGTCCGGGGCAGGGCAGCGCACTCGAGGACCACGGCCTCACGATGATCGCCGAATGGGCGCAACCGATGGCCGCTGTCCTCGACCACTACCAACTGGATGATGTTGCCGCTGTGGGTATCTCGTTGGGCGGCGGCCTGGTGATGCGTGCCGCCGCGTTCGAGCCGCGGATCGGCCGCGCGGTGGCGTTCGACATCCTCGACGACGAGTTCGAGGTCATTGCCGGCCAGATCGGCCGCGGGGTCCGGATCCCGTTGCGCGCGTTGATCACGGCGCGGGCTCGATGGTTGGTCAACGCGATCGCCGGCCGCGCTGCCGCCCGCAAGCCGGTGTCGCAGTGGGGATTGCAGCAGGGCATGCACGTCACCGGCACCGCGACGCCCTACGACTTTCTGCGTGCGACCACCGCAATGAGCACCCGCGCGATCTCGCATCGTGTTCGCGCCGACGTGCTGTTGCTGGCGGGCGCCGACGATCACTACGTGCCGCTCAAGCAGTTACGGCGTCAGGCGGATGCTTTGGTCAACGCGCGGTCGGTGACCACCCGGGTCTTCACGGCCGCGGAGCAGGCGAGCAACCACTGTCAGCTCGGCAACATCGGCGTGGTCAGCCGACTGATCGCGTCGTGGCTGGATGTGACCGAATCAGTCCTCGACGGCGACACCGCGGCGCGAACGCCTGCGCCGATGTGACACTTTGCCGGTCGGGCGCCGGTTACGCAGACCGCCGGTAGACGACTCGGCTTCGGTCTCGTCGGCTTCGGATTCTTCAGCTTCCCCGGGTTCTGCAGTTTCCGCAGTCTCTTCGGACTCCGCAGTCTCTTCGGCGGGTGACTCGTCGGCGGTCGACTCGGGTTCCACTGCTGTCGATTCCACCTCGGCGGTCTCTTCGGCCTCGTCGGGCTCCCCGGCGCCGTCAGCCTCGGCATCGTCAGCCTCGGTGTCGTCAGCGTCCTCGTCTGCTGCAGAGGTCTCTGCCGTCTCGTCTTCGCTGTCCTTCTTGCCGCGGCGGCGCTGCTTCTTGTCTTTCTTCGGCTTGAGCGGCTTCGGCGGAGGCGGTGGCAGCTCGGCGACGGACGACAGGTAGAAGGCGAAGATGCCGAGCACCGCGATGGCGGCCGCTGCGCCGTAGATGCCGAACAGCCACTGGCCCACGCTGTCCAGGCTCAACCAGATCTCGCTGATCGCCGTACCGACGATCAGCACGCCGGCCAGCACATGGGCCACGACCGACGCGGTCAGCAGCGTCAAAGCGAGCGCAGGCGTACCAAACTCCGGCTTGCGTGACCGCAGCAACGTGAACACCACCGGCAACGCGGCCAGGGCGATCACCAATCCGGCGGCGATCCGGGCGGCGGTACCGAGCGGGTGCGAGGTGTCGCCCATCAACTCGGGCCAACGCGGTAGCACGAAGAAGAAGTAGAGGACGCCGGCGACGAGTGACAACGTGGCATGCCAGACAGTGGCGACCCTGCGGCCCATGCTCCTCCTCGAGCTAGTAATCCGGAAGCGACCAGACCCTATCAATCGGGCCTGGTCATTTCTCCGGACTTAGCGCGGAGGATGCGGGATTTGAACCCGCGAGGGCGTTAACCCAACCCGCGTTCCAGGCGAGCGCCATAGGCCACTAGGCGAATCCTCCGTCGGCAATGGTAGCCGAGCCCAGCTCGGCGACGATGCAGGCCGGGACGGCCTGAGAAGTAGCCGGGCCGTTGAACAGGGGCCAGGGTCTTCGGGCGATCGCTTTCCGCCCGGTGACGATGCAGGCCGTCCCGGCCTGAGGAGGAGGCGGGCTATCGAACCTGAGCCGGGTACTAGACTCTCGGTGGACCCCGCGCGGCGTCCATCCTGTGAACTCCCCCAGGGCCGGAAGGCAGCAAGGGTCAATGGGCTCTGGCGGGTGCGCGGGGTCCCCTATCTCACTCGTCATGGAAGGCGGACAGTGTCGTACGGCGCGTTCAGTTCCCTAGGCCGCACCGACCTCACGGCGTTGCACGAACGCCATCAGCAGGACTACGCCGACCTGCAAGCCAAGAAGCTGTCCCTCGACCTGACCCGCGGTAAGCCGTGTAGCGAGCAACTCGACCTGTCCAAAGCGCTGCTGAGTCTGCCGGGCACCGACTACCGCGACGGGCAGGGCACCGACACCCGCAACTACGGCGGGCAACACGGTCTGCCCGAACTGCGCACGATCTTCAGCGAGCTGCTCGGCATCCCGGTGCCCAACCTGATCGCCGGCAACAATGCCAGCCTGGAGTTGATGCACGACGTCATCGTGTTCTCGATGCTCTACGGCGGCGTGGATTCGCCGCGGCCGTGGGTTCAGGAGCAGGGCGGGATCAAATTCCTCTGCCCGGTGCCGGGCTACGACCGGCACTTCGCGATCACCGAGACCCTCGGCATCGAGATGATCCCGATCCCGATGCGCGAAGACGGTCCGGACGTCGACCTGATCGAAGAGCTGGTCGCCGTCGACCCGGCCATCAAGGGCTTGTGGGCGGTCCCGGTGTTCGCCAACCCGACCGGTCTGAGCTATTCGTGGGAGACGGTCCGGCGGCTCGTTCAAATGCACACGGCCGCCAATGACTTCCGACTGTTCTGGGACAACGCCTACGCGGTGCACACCCTCACGCTGGACTTCCCGCGTCCGATCGATGTGCTGGGTCTGGCCGCCGCCGCGGGCAACCCGAACCGGCCGTACGTGTTCGCGTCGACGTCGAAGATCACCTTCGCGGGTGCCGGCGTCAGCTTCTTCGGCGGATCGCTGGGCAACATCGCCTGGTACCTGCAGTACGCGGGCAAGAAGTCGATCGGGCCGGACAAGGTCAACCAGCTCAGGCACCTGCGCTTCTTCGGCGACGCCGACGGCGTGCGACTGCAGATGCTGCGTCACCAGCAGTTGCTTGCGCCCAAATTCGCGCTGGCGCTGGAGATTCTGGACAAGCGGCTGAGCGAATCCAAGGTCGCGTCCTGGAACGAGCCGCAAGGCGGCTACTTCATCAGCCTCGATGTGCTGCCCGGCACGGCGCGGCGCACCGTGGCGCTGGCCAAGGATGCCGGCATCGCCGTCACCGAGGCTGGCGCATCGTTCCCGTATCGGAAAGACCCGGACGACAAGAACATTCGGATCGCGCCGACGTTCCCGCCGGAGACGGATCTGCGGGATGCGATCGACGGCTTGGCGACCTGCACCTTGCTGGCCGCCAGCGAGTCGCTACTCAACCGCGACTAGAGGCCCTTCGGGGTTCGCATCGTCGGTCAGGCTGGGTAGCCTTGCTGACCGTGGCTCTCTACCGCAAGTACCGTCCCGCGACCTTCGCCGAAGTGGTGGGACAGGAACACGTCACCGAGCCGCTGTCCACCGCCCTGACGGCGGGCCGAATCAACCACGCCTACCTGTTCTCCGGTCCGCGTGGCTGCGGTAAGACCTCGTCGGCCCGCATCCTGGCCCGCTCGCTGAACTGCGAGCAGGGGCCGACGGCGACGCCATGCGGGGTGTGCGACTCCTGCGTCGGGCTGGCGCCGAACGGTCCCGGCAGCATCGACGTCGTCGAGCTCGACGCGGCCAGCCACGGCGGTGTGGACGACACCCGTGAACTGCGCGACCGGGCGTTCTATGCGCCGGCACAGTCGCGCTACCGGGTGTTCATCGTCGACGAGGCGCACATGGTCACCACCGCGGGATTCAATGCGCTGCTCAAGATCGTCGAGGAGCCGCCCGACCACCTGATCTTCGTTTTCGCCACCACCGAGCCGGAGAAGGTGCTGCCGACCATCCGCTCGCGCACCCACCACTACCCGTTCCGGCTGCTGGCGCCGCGGACCATGCGCGGACTGGTCGAGCGGATCTGCGCACAGGAGGACGTGGTCGTCGATGACGCCGTCTTCCCACTGGTGATCCGGGCCGGCGGCGGTTCGCCGCGCGACACATTGTCGGTACTCGACCAACTGCTCGCCGGTGCCGACGGCAACCGGGTGAACTATCAGCGCGCCCTGGGACTGCTGGGTGCCACCGACGTGGCCCTGATCGATGAAGCCGTCGACGCGCTGGGCGCCGGAGATGCCGCCGCCTTGTTCGGGGCGGTGGAATCGGTGATCGACGCCGGACACGACCCCCGCCGATTCGCCACCGATCTGCTGGAGCGGTTCCGCGATCTGCTTGTGCTGCAAGCAATTCCCGATGCCACCTCCCGAGGGGTGGTCGACGCGCCCGAGGACGTACTGGAGCGAATGCGTGAGCAGGCGACCCGGATCGGGCGCGCGACGCTGACCCGCTACGCCGAAGTCGTGCACGCCGGGCTGACCGAGATGCGGGGTGCGACGGCGCCGCGACTGCTCCTCGAGGTGATCTGCGCGCGGCTGCTGCTGCCGTCGGCCAGCGACGCCGAATCTGCTCTGCTGCAACGTGTCGAGCGGATCGAGACGCGGCTGGACATGTCCATCCCGGGCGGCGAGAAGCCTGAACGGCCCGTGCCGGTGCGACGGTCCATGTCGGAGCCGCAGCCGCCACTGGTCGCCGCGGCGGCGACGCCCGAGCCCGCACCTCCGCCTGCTCCGGTCTCCCAGCCGTTGCCGGAGCCGAGCCCGCCCGAACCCGAGCCCGTGGTGCATGACGAGGTCCCAGCCGCTGCGGGCTCAGCAGAACCGAACGCGGCCGCGGTCCGGACCCTGTGGCCGACGGTGCGCGACAAGGTGCGTCAACGCAGCCGAACCACCGAGGTGATGCTCGCCGGCGCAACCGTCCGCGCGGTCGAAGGCAACACCTTGGTGCTCGCGCACGAGTCGGCGCCGTTGGCCAAGCGGTTGTCCGAACAACGTAACGCCGACGTCATCGCCGAGGCGCTCAAGGATGCGCTCGGTGTGGACTGGCGGGTGCGGTGTGAAGCCGGCGCCGCGAGCCCCGGACCTGAAGCGCCTGCCGCTGCGCCGCCTCGCACGGTCGAGCGGCCCGTCCGGAGGGTGATCCCGCCCCCACCGGCGCCGGAGGAGCCACCTGTCGATGCGGAATCTGCGCAACGGGCCGAAGAGGAAAGCATGCTCGCTGAGGCCGGTCAGGACGATCCGTCCGCCCCGCGCCGCGACCCCGAAGAGGCTGCGCTGGAACTGCTGCAGAGCGAACTCGGCGCCCGCCGCATCGACAACGGCTAACGAAAGTCCCGCACCTCAGGTTCGGTCGACGTCGGAATTACCAGACCAAGCATCTAATATATCGGATATAACGGCTCAGTTATCTTGAGTTTCACTGTAAAATAGACCACAAGTAACTATTCGACATTCAAATAAGTTAAAAAGTATGAAAAGCTGCCAACATGACCATGACGGGTATGCGGGCACCCGATTCGCCGGTTTGCTTGCAGAACACAGTGTCGTTGGCCGGCCGCAGATATCTGGACAGCTCAGATCTGCCGCATCCACCGCACCGCCTGCCGTTTGTCGGCGACGTGCTGGGCCTGAACCCCCGCACCCCGTTTCAGTCTTCGCTGCCGCAGACCAGGCAGTTGGGGCCGATCTCAGTGCGGAAGGTCTTCGGCGCCGAGATGATCGCGGTGAGCGGGCCCGATCTGGTCGCCGAGGTGCACGACGAAACCCGCTTCGGCAAATACGTCGGACATCATCTGGCGGAGCTGCGCCCGATCATCGGAGACGGCCTGATCACGGTCGAAACCGACGACCCGAAATGGCGTCTGGCGCACGACATCCTGATGCCGGGATTCACCCGCGAGGCCATGCAGGGCTACCACTCGATCATGCTGAAGGCGGTCCGGGAGTTGGCGGACCACTGGGACGGCGCAGCCGACAGCGGACGGAAGGTCAACGTCACCGACGACACGACGCGGCTGGCCCTGGAGACGATCGGGCAAGCAGGGTTCGGATACCGGTTCGGCTCGTTCGACCGCCGCAGGCCGCATCCGTTCGTCTCCGCGATGAATCGCATGCTGCAGTACGCCAACTGGTCGACGATATCTCCGCTGGCCCCGCTGGTCCGCCCGCTGCTACTGCGTTCAGGGGCGGTGATGGCACGCATCGTCGACGACGTCATCCGCGCCCGCCAGAACGGCGCAGGTGCTGAGGCCAACGATCTGCTCAACCTGATGTTGAACGCCACGCACCCCGCCACCGGGCGCAAACTGGATCCGGACAACATCCGCCAGCAGGTCATCACGTTCATCGTTGCCGGACACGAGACCACTTCGGGCGCATTGTCTTTCGCGCTGCACTATCTCACCCAAAACCCGGAGGTGTTGGCACGGGCCAAAGCGGAAGTGGACGCGCTGTGGGGCGAGTCCGACGATTTCGAGCCGAGCTACACAGATGTCTCGAAGCTTCGGTACGTGCGGGCGGTACTGGACGAGTCGTTGCGACTGTGGCCGACGGCACCCGGTTATCTACGGGTGGCGCGCAAGGACACCGTCCTGGGTGGTCGATACCGGATCAAGAAGGGGCAGTGGGTCTTGGTGGTGCTGCCGCTGGTGCAGCGCGATCCGCAGGTCTGGCCTGACCCCGAGCGATTCGATCCCGACCGGTTCGGACCCGGGCAGGCCAAGAATCGCGCGCACTCCTACAAGCCGTTCGGCACAGGTCAGCGGGCCTGCATCGGTCGCCAGTTCGCGTTGCACGAGGCCATGCTGACGCTCGGGATGATCCTCCATCGCTACGATCTGGCGCCGGAGAATGGCTATAAACTGCGGGTTTCAGAGTCGATTACGTTGAAGCCCAGAGGATTTCGATTGAGCCTTCACAAGCGGGCCGCGGCGTCACGGCGGCAGGAATTCGAAAACGAGCTGATCCGCAGCGCCTAGGGCTGCCACCACGGGCGCAGTGGCAGGCCGCCAGTACCGCAGTCGCCAAGCTTGGCTGCCAGCACCTGGTGCAGCTGAATGTTGTTCTTTTCAAAAGACACCCGAGAACCCGCCATATACAAGCCCCATACCTTCGCGGTGGCGATGCCAACCTCGGCGACAGCGTCGTCCCAGTGCGCGACGAGGTTCTGGGACCAGTCGCGCAGGGTCATGGCGTAGTGATGACGGAAATTCTCCGCGTGGAGCACCTCGAAACCCACATCTTGGATCTCGGAGAGGATGCGACCCGAACCGGTCAGCTCGGCGTCCGGGAAGACGTAGCGATCGGTGAAGCTGCTCGCGCGGAAGTTCGACTTGTTGTTGTTACGGGTGATGCAGTGGTTGAGCAGCAAACCGTCGGTGCGCAGCTTCGACTTGAGGAACTCGAAATACGACGGATAGTTCTTGACGCCGATGTGCTCTGTCAGTCCGATCGACGAGATTGCGTCGAAGCCGGTTTCGCCGATGTCGCGATAGTCGCAGTGACGCACCTCGGCCAGTTGGCCGAGCCCTTCGGCCTCGATTGCCACTCGTGCCCAAGCGGATTGCTCCGCGGACAATGTGGCGCCGATCGCTCGGACGCCGCGGCCGGCCGCGTAGCGCACCATGCCACCCCAGCCGCAGCCGACATCGAGCAGCCGGTCGCCCGGCTGCAGCCCCAGCTTCTCGAAGATGAGCCGGTATTTGTTTTCCTGCGCCACCTCGAGAGTCGCTGCGGACTCTGGATAGACCGCACAGGTGTAGGTCATCGTCGGCCCCAACACCCAGGAGTAAAAGGAGTTGGAGACGTCGTAGTGATGCGAAATCGCCTCGGCGTCCCGGGTTTTGCTGTGCCGCAGGCCTTCCGCGAGCCGGCGCCAGCGAGGTAGCACCTCCTGCGGCGGCGGGGCCGGCAGTCGGAGATGCTCGATGCCGACAGAGCGGATGATGCTGGCCAGCAGTCGTGGCGAGGGCCTGGTGAACTCCAAGTCGTCGGCCAGCAACTTGAGCAATTCGTAGGGATCGCCGGGGTGCACACCGCGCGCCACGAGGTCACCGGCGACATATGCCCGAGACAGCCCGAGTTCACCGGGGGCGGTGGCCAGGTAGGCCATCCCGCGGGGACTGAGGAGCTCCATCCCCAGTGCCGCGTCTTCGGCTCCGGCGCTGCTGCCGTCGTAGGCAGTGAAGCGCAACGAGTCCGTGGCGCCCCCGGTGAAGACCGCCAATAACTCGGCGAGGCTCAACTTGGCGGCCGTGGGCTGCTTGACGGTCGTCATCGTCGTTGCACCGCCTTCGCGTACAGGTCGAGGAGACGTGAATTCGGGTCGTAGATCTTCTTCACGGTGTTGTACGTCTCGCCGCCGTAGAGTTCATCGAATTCCTCGCGGCTGTAGTAGGAGTCGGAGTAGAGCGACTTGTGCCCGTCGAGCGAATCGACCTTCTTCTCGATCAGTTGATTCGTTGAGCCATCGGTCGCGCCCAACGGAACCGACGACCAGAAGCCGACGTTGACGTAGCTGCGTCCCGGTCGGAGCGGATACAGTGACCAGCCATCCTGATCACGTAACCGCAACGGGCACAACCAGATCGGAGTGATGGGTACCGCATCGAGGAACCATTCCAAGAACTCGGTCGCGCGTTCGAGCGGAAGCTCGACATCTTGGACCACCCGCTCGCGAGGCGGACGACCGTTGCGCTTTTCGATGCGATCGGCGATATCGAACCGCCGATCAAGTGCTACCAGCTTCCAGTACACGCCGCTGTGTCGGTAGCGTCGCGGCCACCATCGTCGCAGACGGGGGTTCTGCGCGCCGAAAGCCGATGAACACCAGAACCAATCGGTGTCCCAGCGCCAGAAGTAGTCGTGCATCGTCAAGCGGTCTTCGTTGATGCCGGTGTCGTGCTGGATCGAGCGGTAGTAGATGCTTTGTCCGGTGTAGTCGCTGGCCGGGCCGGGGGTCGCGGTGCGGACACCGACCGACAGGTAACTCTCGGTGGCGCCGAACACCACACCGTCGAGATAGTCGACAGGGACACCGTCGAAACCGCCGGTGTCGATGATGCGATCCATCGCAGTCACCAGATCGCCCAGTGAGTCGAACCGCACGTGCCGCAGCGCGACGAACGGTTTGATCGGCTCCAATTCGATTCTTAACCGAGTCGAATAGCCGAGCGTGCCATATGAATTCGGATAAGCGCGAAAGAGGTCGGGGTGCTCATGGGTTGAGACGGTCAGTAATTCTCCTGTGCCGGTGAGGATGTCCATCTCCAACACCGACTCATGGGGCAGACCGTTGCGAAACGATGCCGATTCGATGCCCAGCCCGGCAACCGCACCGCCCAGTGTGATTGTTTTCAATTGCGGGACCACCAGCGGCGACAGACCGTTCGGCAGGGTGGCGGCCACCAGATTCTCGTAGGTGCACATGCCGGCCACGTCGGCGGTACGCGCGTCCTTGTCGACCGAAATGACGTTCGTCAGCCCCGACACCTCCAGCCCGGGGGCATCGCGTCGCGCACGGTCGCGGAACAAATTAGAGGTGGGCTTGGCGAGTCGGACGACGGCCGTCGCGGGGATCGAACGATAACTGGCCAGCAGGCGCTCAACGCCAGCGGCATGAGCCTGCGGCGCGGAATCGGGACCGGGCACCACGTATAGGCTAGTCCGCGACCGCAGCCCGCGCAGAGGAGTTTCGTCTAATGGGACACGTCAGTGCAGCCAGCACGATCCTGATCAACGCTGAGCCCGCCGCCGTGCTGTCCGCCGTCAGCGACTACAGCGGAATGCGGCCGAAGATCCTGTCGTCGCACTACCACGACTACCAGGTGCTCGAGGGGGGTCACGGTCAGGGAACGGTCGCCAGTTGGAAGCTGCAGGCCACCAAGTCGCGCGTCCGCGACGTGAAAGCGAACGTCGACGTCGCCGGCCACGCCGTCATCGAGAAGGACGCCAACTCGACCATGGTGACCAACTGGACGGTGGCTCCGGCGGGGCCGGGTTCCAGCGTCACCGTCACCACCACGTGGACGGGTGCGGGCGGCGTGAAGGGTTTCTTCGAGAAGACGTTCGCGCCGTTGGGACTGAAGAAGATTCAGGCCGAGGTGCTGGCCAATTTGAAGAAGGCAGTAGAGAACTAGCCCGTCGCGGGCTGGCCGCCCAGGAACGCGGCGATGCCCTTGACCACCGCGTCGGCGTATTTCTGCCGGCCCTCAGGGCTTTCCATCAGTGCCGAATCGGTCGCGTTCTTCATGTTGCCGCACTCGACCAGCACGGACGGATACTGCGCCAGGTTCAGCCCCGCGAGGTCGGAGCGTCCGTAGAGGCCGTCCTGGCCGATGTAGGTCGCCGGGGGGATGCCGGACGCCTGCATCTGATCGCGCATCACGCGGGCAAGTTGCACCGACGGTCCGGATTGGGCCGCGTTGAGCGGCGGCGCCGAATAGTTGACGTGGAAACCTCGCCCACCCGCGGGACCGCCGTCGGCATGGATGCTGACGACGGCGTTCGGGTGCAGGGCGTTGGCCATCTCGGCGCGCTGGTCGACGCATGGACCCACCGCGTTGTCGTTGCCGCGTGACATGGCCGTCCGCGCTCCCATTGCGTTGAGCGCGGCGCGGATCCGGAGCGTGGTGTCCCAGGTGAAGGTGTGCTCCGGGTAGCCGTCGTTGGTCGTCGTGCCGCTGGCCTGGCAATCCTTGGTGCCCCCGCGACCAGTGGGCACCTGCCGGCTGATGGACGCGTCGTTGGCGCCGTTGTGGCCGGGATCGAGGAACACGATCATGCCGGCGATGTTCCCCGGGAGGGCCTTCGCGGTCGGGATGCTCGGCGCGACTGCGCCGACAGTGAGGACACCGACGGCCGCTAACGCGGAGGCGGCCCCGACACGCAGGCGATGAGGTAAGCGCACGCCGCCACGTTAGCCCTGCGGCGTCTACGCTGGGAACTTCGAACCGCCCGCACGACGCAGGCGAAACCAAGTCGAGACCAAGACGCAAGGGGACTGTCATGCAACCCGGAGGCCAGCCCGACATGTCGGCGCTGCTCGCCCAGGCGCAGCAGATGCAGCAGCAATTGTTGGCTGCCCAGCAACGACTCATGAACTCCGAGGTCCACGGTGAAGCCGGCGGCGGCTTGGTGAAGGTCACCGTCAAGGGCAGCGGTGAGACCGTCGGGATCAAGATCGATCCCAAGGTCGTCGACCCTGACGACATCGAGACCCTGCAGGACCTGATTGTCGGAGCGTTGGCCGACGCTTCCAAGCAGGTCACGAACATGGCGCAGGAACAACTGGGCCCGCTGGCCGGTGGCATGGGCTCGCTGGGTATGCCGCCGGGCTGATGTTCGAAGGACCGGTCCAGGATCTGATCGACGAGCTCGGCAAGCTGCCGGGCATCGGGCCAAAGAGCGCGCAGCGCATCGCCTTTCACCTGCTGTCCGTCGAGCCGCCGGACATCGACCGGCTCACCGCGGTGCTGGCCAAGGTCCGCAACGGCGTGCAGTTCTGCGCGGTGTGCGGCAACGTCTCCGACAACGAACGCTGCCGGATCTGCGCGGATCCGCGTCGGGACGGCTCGCTGGTTTGTGTGGTCGAGGAGCCGAAGGACGTCCAGGCCGTCGAGCGCACCCGCGAATTTCGAGGCCGTTACCACGTTTTGGGCGGTGCACTGGATCCGTTGTCCGGCGTCGGCCCCGAGCAGTTGCGTATCCGGGAGTTGCTCACCCGGATCGGCGAGCAGGTCGACGGCGTCGACATCGCCGAGGTGATCATCGCCACCGACCCCAACACCGAGGGCGAGGCGACGGCGACCTATCTGGTGCGGATGCTGCGTGACATTCCCGGTCTGACCGTGAGCCGGATCGCGTCCGGGCTGCCGATGGGCGGCGACCTGGAATTCGCCGACGAGTTGACGCTGGGCCGTGCGCTGACCGGCCGCCGCGCCATGGTCTGACGCGGCTACGGCCCCGCGTCATGGCCCAGTCACACGGACAACTCTGGCACCCGCGTCTGACCATTAACTTCTACTTCGAATCGTGACTACCCGCGATATCACCGACCAGCGTGATATCGCCGGTGGCCACAAAACGAAAAAAGAGTGCGCTTGCCCTCTAGTTGGACCGAAGGCGTTCGCGCCGTAGCAATTCCACCTCGGGTAGATCCAGCGGCGCCAACTCGCCGACCACCTTGCTCAGCAGCAAATCGGCCAGCTCAGGATTGCGGGCCAGGCAGGGGCCGTGCATGTAGGTGGCGAACACGCTGCCCTGGACCGCGCCGTCGATCCCATCGCCCAAGCGGTTGCCCGCCCCCTTCTTCACCGCGCCCAGCGGCGAGGCGGCCTCGCCGAGCACGGTGCCGCCGCGGTGGTTCTCGAAGCCGGTCAACGATGCCGTCAGCCCGGCCAGCAGCGGTGTGGTGACCAGTTCGCCGATGGTGCGCGCGGACTGCGGCGAGGTGGTCAGGTCGAGCAGACCCACACCGTCGACCCGTTCGCCGGCCGACGTTTCATACCAGTGGCCGAGTACCTGAATGGCTGCGCAGATCGCCAACACCGGCGCGCCGCGGGCCGCCGCACGCTGCAATCCCGGGTACTGGATCAAGTGCTTGGTGGCCAGCCGCTGCGCGTAATCCTCGGCCCCGCCCAGCGTGTACAAGTCGAGGCTGTCGGGCACCGGGTCGGCCAGCGTGATCTCGACGATCTCAGCGGCGATGCCCCGCAGCCGCAGCCGCTGTCGCAGCACCGCCGCGTTGCCGCCGTCGCCGTAGGTGCCCATCACGTCGGGCAGTACCAGGCCGATGCGGACCACTGAGGTCGAAGTGTCGCTAGCCATGGCGGGCCAGCCTTCGCTGCAACTGCAGGAACGCCGTGTAGTTGGCCACCACCTCGACGGGTCCCGGCGGACACGACGCGATAGCCGCGACGGTGTCGTGCAGCAGGGTGTGTGTGACGTCGGCGTAGCCGAGTCGGACGGCCAGGTCGATGCCGCGTTCACCGGCGGCGACCACTGGGGTTCCTTGAAAGTGCATTGCGAACTCCTCGAAGCGCACGTCCCACAGCCAGGACAGGTCTTCGCCGTCGGGCACCTGGCCGTTGACCGCGATCACCACGCCGGCGGCGTCCTTGTCCACCATCGACAAGGCTTCCTGCCAGCCGGCCGGGTTCTTGGCCAGCAGCATGCGCACGCTGTGCGTGCCGACCTGGATGGTCCGGTATCGGCCGGCAACTTCGTCCACGCTGGATACCGCGGCCACCGCGGCGGCGGGGTCAGCGCCGATCGCGGCGGCGGCCGCCACTGCCTGGGCCGCATTGCCCCGGTTCACCGTGCCGGGCAGCGCTAGCTGCATCGGCAGCGTCAATCCATCTGGGCCGTATAGGTTTTCGCTGTCGAACCACCACTGCGGGCTGGGTCGTTTGAAGTCGGCGCCGGTGGAATACCAGTGGCCGTGGTCGCGGACGATCACCTCGCCGCTGCGCGGGCAGCTGACCGAGTCGGCCGCCCAACTGCCGCCCGCCGCCACCCAGACCACGTTGGCGTGGTCGTAGGCGGCCGAGGTCATCAGCACGTCGTCACAGTTGGCTACGACCACGGCGTGCGGGTGCCCGGCCAGCCCCGCGCGCAACCGTCGTTCGATCACGTTGATCTCGCCGACCCGATCCAGTTGGTCGCGGGACAAGTTGAGCAGGATGACGACGGCCGGTTCGACGGCGTCGGCGACGTGCGGCACGTGCATCTCGTCGACCTCGAGTACCGCGAGATCCGCGGCGCGGTCGGCGGCCAGCGCGGCGATCAGCCCCGCGTCCATGTTGGCGCCCTCGGCGTTGCTGGCGACGGCGCCGATGCTCCGCAGGGCGGCAGCCGTCATCCGGGTGGTCGTCGACTTGCCGTTGGTTCCGGTGACGATCACCGAGCGCCGGCCGGCGCCGAGCTGACGCAGAATCGACCGGTCCAGGGCCATGGCGACCAGGCCGCCGATCATCGCGCCGGCACCGCGGCCGGTTACCCGGGACGCCCAGCGCGCGCCGGCGCCGGCGGCCAGAGCGAGTCGTCCCCGGGCGTTGATCACGGGGGAAGTTTAGGTCGGCGACACGAGGCGCAGCGACCGGACGATGTCAGCCGGACGTGAAATCCTGCATTCATGCAGGACACTTTGGCGGCGACGGCATGGGGCAGGCCGGTCGCCCATCCGGGCGCAGGCTGGGCCGTCATCGACGTCGAGACGTCCGGGTTCAAGCCCGGCAGCGCCCGCGTCATCAGCCTTGCGGTGCTCGCACTCGACGCCGACGGTCGCGTCGAGCAGTCCGTGGTCAGCCTGCTGAATCCGGGCGTCGACCCCGGGCCCACCCACATCCACGGGTTGACCGCCGAGATGCTGGAAGACCAGCCGCAATTCAGCGACATCGTCGGCGATGTCGTCGAGCTCGTGCGCGGACGCACGCTGGTCGCGCACAATGTCGCGTTCGACTACGGCTTCCTGACCGCCGAGGCCGAGCTGGCCAACGTCGAGCTGCCGATCGACAGCGTCATGTGCACGGTCGAGTTGGCCCGTCGGCTGGAGTTGGGCACCGACAATCTGCGGCTGGAGACCCTGGCCGCGCACTGGGGCGTGACACAGCGGCGCGCCCACGATGCGTTCGACGACGCCGTGGTGCTGACCGACGTGCTGGCGGCCTCGCTGCAGCGGGCCCGTGAACGCGACGTCTGGCTGCCGGTCCGGCCGGTCACCCGTCGACGCTGGCCGAGTGGCAGGGTCACCCACGACGAGCTTCGGCCGTTGAAAGTGCTGGCGTCCCGGATGCCATGCCCGTACCCCAATCCCGGGCCTTACATTCGCGGCGGGCCGCTGATGCAGGGCATGCGCGTCGCGCTGGCGGCCGAGGTGACCCGGACCCACGAGGAACTGGTCGAGCGGATTCTGCACGCCGGCTTGGCATACGCCGACGCGGTCGACCAGGAAACCTCGCTGGTGATCTGCAACGAGCACCGTCCGGCCCGCGGCAAGGGCTACCAAGCACACGAGCTCGGCGTGCCGTTGGTGCCGGACGCGACATTCATGGATTGCGTTGGCGCCGTTGCAGGCGTCGAGGCAGCGCCCGCAGGCGAGCAATTCGCTTTGTTCTGACTACGCGGCGTAGGCAGTGACGACCAGGTTCTCGCGGTAGTTGTGGGTGGCCCGGTCGAATGACCCCGTACGGTAGCGACCGGCACTCGAGAAGGTTAAGCAAACGCACCCATTTACGGGGTCGTTAAATCCGGCCGGATGGAATATCTCACCGGTAAATCGGATGTCAGGGCCACGCTGACGTGGGTCGAACCATGCTAACTACAACCGGTGGCGGCGTCCTGCAAGGATCTGGTTATGCCCATTGCCGTACATACCTCCGCCCGCCGACTGATGACCTTCCTGACGGTGGCGGCGGTCATTCTGCTGGCGGCGTGCTCACACAGCGGCAACCCCGGCTCGGCAGCCAAAGCCGCCGGCGTGCACGTCCCACCGAATTTCTGTGGCCTGCTCAGCGGAGCCGATATCAGTCGCGTCATGGGCCGGGCGTTTCCGGAACCCGAGGGCAGCCAGTCGCCCAGCGAAGCGCAGTGCGCTGCGGTGCCGACGGCGGGCAACGACGTCACGTTCAAGCTGTACTGGAACAACCTGTACTGCCTGGAGGGCAAGCCCGCTGACGGGCAGTGCCTGAACGCGCAGTCCAAGGGTTTCGCCGCCAACAAGCAGACCGCAGGCCAGGTTCAGGAGGTCTCCGGTCTCGGCGATCAGTCGTTCTGCTTTGTCGCGCCGCCCGCGACAGTCGACGTGCTCAAAGGCTGGATCTACCTGATCGTCAGCGCTGACAACTGCGCGCAGGCCCAGACCTTGGCCGGCACACTGCTGGCCAAGGTCTCGGCCTGACGCCTCAATTCTGGGCGGCCCGGTTCACCGCTGACACGACGGCGCGCAGCGACGCGGTGGTAATCGACGGCGCGATGCCGGCGCCCCACACCGTCTTGCGCTGTACGTCTGCGTGCCGACCCGCTTCGCCCGGCTGCGCCGCGCTCGCGATCGGCACGACCACTGACGCTTCGACGTAGGCCACCGCCTGAGCGTCCTCGCCGCCGCTCATCGCATGCTCGGAGTAGTCCAGGACGGCCACGTCGAACCCGATGTGGCCCAACGCATCGACGAACGCGGCCAGCGGGCCGTTGCCCGATCCGCTGATCTCGGTTTCTGCGCCGTTGACCTTCACCGTCGCGACGATTTGGGTGACGCCGTGGTCTTCTTCGGAAGCGTCGACCCGTTGCTTCATCCGTTCCAGCGGCAGGATCGGCGCCAGGTACTCGTCGTTGAACGCGTCCCACATCTCTTTCGGGGTGACCTCGCCGCCCTCGCCGCCTGAGCCCTCCGCGATCTTTTGGATCACTTGGGAGAACTCGATCTGCAGCCGTCGCGGTAACGCCAGGCCATGGTCGGCCTTCATGATGTAGGCCACCCCGCCCTTGCCGGACTGCGAGTTGACCCGGATCACCGCCTCGTAAGTGCGGCCCACGTCGCGCGGGTCGATCGGCAGATACGGAACCTGCCAGAGCATATCGTCGACGTCCGAATCCGCCTCGTCCGCAGCGGTTTTCATCGCGTCCAGGCCCTTGTTGATGGCGTCCTGGTGACTGCCGGAGAACGCGGTGTACACCAGGTCGCCGCCGTAGGGATGGCGTTCGGGCACCGGCAACTGGTTGCAGTACTCGACGGTGCGACGGATCTCGTCGATGTTGGAGAAGTCGATCTGCGGGTCGACGCCGCGGGAGAACTGATTCAGACCCAGGGTCACCAGGCAGACGTTCCCGGTGCGCTCCCCGTTGCCGAACAGGCAGCCCTCGATCCGGTCTGCGCCCGCCTGATAGCCCAATTCGGCTGCGGCAACAGCGGTTCCGCGATCGTTGTGCGGATGCAGACTCAAGATGACCGAATCGCGGCGCTTCAGGTTGCGGCTCATCCACTCGATCGAATCGGCGTAGATGTTCGGTGTGGCCATCTCGACGGTCGCCGGCAGGTTGAAGATGATCGGATTGTCCGGCGTGGGCTCGATGATGTCGCCGACGGCGTCGCACACCTGCTTGGCGTACTCGAGTTCGGTCCCGGTGTAGGACTCCGGCGAGTATTCGAAACGCCACTGGGTGCCCGGATACTTCGCGGCCTCCTCGATGCATTTGCGCGCGCCGTCGGTGGCGATCGCCTGCACGGCAGCCCGGTCGGCCCGAAAGACGACGCGGCGCTGCAGGATTGACGTCGAGTTGTAGAAGTGCACGATCGCGCGATGCACGCCCTCGCAGGCCAGGAACGTCCGCTCGATCAGTTCAGGCCGGCACTGGGTCAGCACCTGGATGGTCACGTCTTCGGGAATCGCTCCCTCGGTGATGATTTCGCGCACGAAGTCGAAGTCGGTCTGACTGGCCGAGGGAAACCCGACCTCGATCTCCTTGTAGCCCATCCGGACCAGTAGGTCGAACATCCGGCGCTTACGAGCCGGGCTCATCGGGTCGATCAGCGCCTGGTTGCCGTCGCGCAGATCCACCGCGCACCACAGCGGCGCGCGGCTGATCACCTGTTCGGGCCAGGTGCGGTCGGTCAGCCGGATCGGCTCGACCTCGTCGGCGAACGATCGGTACCGGCTGACCGGCATCGACGATCCGCGTTGGGTGTTCCAAACCGGCTGGCCGTCATTGGGCGGGCCTGCGGGTTTGTTGATGGTCCTGCTGGAGGTGAACGCGTCGGGGGAGTCGCCCGACGGTTTGCTGAACGTAGTCACGATGATCGCTCCGGGGATTTAAGAAGGGGCGCCCGTGGTGGGCGTGACCGGCGCATCGCGAATACCCGCGACAGGAAGCCGGTCTGGATCAGGCCCCGTCGCGGCGTCCGAGAAGGAGCACCCGCTGCACGCTGGCTACTGTACCGCGCTTGCGGGGTTGCCCAAAACCCCAGCTCGCTACTTTGTGGCCGGGACGATCCGCACCGGGATATCGGTGTTCTCGTCGGTGTAGTAGCTCGCGCAGACCCGGTGGTAGCCGTCGGCGATCTGCATCGCCACCCCGGTGGTCAAGTCGCCGCGGACGGCCAGGATGGGCGACAGGCGGATGCCCTTCTTGATCTTCTTCAGGTCCACGCGCACGTGCGGGTTGTCCTCGGGCAGCAGCGACAAGGTCGATGCGCGCAGCAGATCCTTGGCCTTCTTGTGCACGACCGGGGCCTGCTTGAGCGCCGCCACGATCTCGCCGATCTGTGCCGCCGACGCGAGCAGGGCTAAATAGTCGGCGGCCGCCGGATAGTCGTGCTCGTCGGGCTCGTCACCCCATTGCACCGCGATACCACCAGCCATTGGGACCAGCCTTTCTCACCATGTCCGCGCCGGATAGCCACCGACCACTCATAAATATCAAACGCCGCGACGCCGTGGGCGGTCAGCGCTTCGGACGGCGAGGTCGGCCTTCCTTGAGTCGCGGCGGTCGAGGTGCATTCGCCTTGGCGGGTCTGCTTGCCGATTTCGGCAGCTTGGCAGCGGGCTTAGCGTCGTTCGATGTCACTGTCGTGTCATTGAGGGTCACCTTGAACTGCATGGTCCGGTACGGCCAGCCGGTTGCGGTATCCCACTGCGACACCACCAGGCCAACGCCGCCCTGGACATCCAGCTGTGAGCCGGGAAGAACATATCCGCCATACAGTTGAGCGACTTGGTTGTTGGCCAGATCTTGGGCATCCCAGCTCGCTCCGACCACTGGCGTCTGAACCTGCGCGTCGTAGAGATCGGCGGTCGGCGAGTCGATCGTGCGGTATCCCAGCACATACCCCGACGACAGGAAGCCGCCGAGGATCCACCTGCCGGTGTCGAGCCTGCGCAACGTCAGCTCTCCCCACGTTTCGGCGGGGGGCGTGATGGGCGTGGGCACGTTGTCCCAGCCCCATTGGTTGTTGGCCCAGCCCCAGCCTGAGTACTTGGTCATATCACCGATATCGTCCGGAAGCACCCGCCGCAGGATGATGCCCTTATCGCGTTGAAAACCGGTGGAGGCGATATAAACCCAGCCGTCTTCGGGGTTGTAATCCCACGACCAAAGTTGCGCGTAGCCGTTGCACAACGACGCGGGGAAGGTGGCTTTCGCTCCCATTTCCTGCCAGGTGACGCCGTTGTCGGTGGAGTTCCAGATGCCAGTCCAGATCACGTTTCCGAAGCCGCGGTTGACGATGGCATGTAGATACAGCGTCTGGTCGATCACCAGCACGTCTGAGGGGATCACCGTGCTGATGCCGCCCTGGTTCCAGGGTGCGCTGTCGTGGACGTAGGGCCACAACTGCTGCGCGTAGCTGGGATTTGCGCCGCCCGCACTCTCGTATTGGATCGGGTTGTTGGTGTCCCCGCTGCCAATCAGGGCGACCGGGGCGCGCCAGGCGCCCTGCCCCACGCTCGTGCCAGAGAACGTGTCCCCGAACACCGACACCAGCTTGCCGTTGGATAGCGCGGCACTGACGCCCAGGTCGGTGGCGGTCACCCCCCATTTGTCGGTGATGCCCGGACCGGTCATGTCGCCCACGTAGCCCTCGACGGGCAATGTCGGAGGCGCCGGCACCGGAATCGCCGCCGCTGGGATCTTCGCGGAGCGCCGCGAGGTACGTGCTTTGGTTGGCCCGCTTGAGGTTTCGCGCTTCCAGCGATACAGGGTCGAGCGGCTGAGGCCGCTGTCGGCCGCAACCTCGCCGATGTTGTGGCCGGAGCGCAATCTCGACATTATCTGGGTACGAGACATCGGCTTATCAGTGCTCGACATGGGCCCTCCGATTCTGGCATCGCGTTAAGCATTCCGCTTTCGAGGGATGCTGCCGAATCGGTTCTGCTATAACGGATTCGGCCGAAGTTGAGCAGTTCACCGGAAGCGTTGCGGTGGCCAGGCTTTCCGCATTCGCCATCACCCGGCTAGCAGTCGCTGGCATCCTCCTGCTCTTGCTGAGGAAATTCGAGTAGTCGCCAACGCTAGGCCGATTCATGAAGTGGCGCGACGGTTCGGTCCACTCAACGGACCCGGCGCTTGGTGCCGGCGCGAAGTAGGTATGAAGTGGAGGGGGAGTGCTGGAGGTCGCCGATCGTCGCGCTACGCGGAGAACTCGTAAGGCGACCAGCACGACTAGGATCGGAGTCGCGGATGCCGACCGACGCGACCGGGGAGCACGCAACTGCGCCGCCGGCTCGACCGACCAGCCCCGTGATCAGCGTCCCCCGCGGTCAGGTCTTGATCACGGGTAGCGGATTTCTGCCCAATCACCTGTTGACCGTCCGCATCACGCACACCGGCGACGACATCCGGGACTATCTCACCTACGTGAGTGACGCAGACGGGTTCCTGAACTTAGTGATGCCGGAGACCGCGCTCATCGGAATTGGGCGCGTCGCCGTCACCGACTTCCGGCACGAACCCGCTGGTGAGGGGGGCCTGCTATGGAGCAACACCATCATCGTTGCTGCTAGCGACCCGTGAAAGACGGCCTTGGGCCCGCGCTCGCTCAGCGGTCGGGCTTATTCGCCGTTGGAGGCATCGAGGTGAATAGACGCAGTGCTGTCGGCGGCTACGCCGCACAGCACACTAGGCGTCTCAGCGCGGTCGGCAACCCACGTATTCTGTTCTGGACCTGAAACCCAGCCTTCAGACAGGAAACTCGACAGTGGCGCTCGTCGTGCAGAAGTACGGCGGATCCTCGGTGGCCGACGCCGACCGGATCCGCCGGGTCGCCGAACGCATCGTCGAGGCCAAAAAGCAGGGCAACGACGTCGTGGTGGTGGTCTCTGCGATGGGCGACACCACCGACAACCTGCTGGATCTGGCTCAGCAAGTCTGCCCGGTCCCGCCGGCCCGCGAGCTCGACATGCTGCTGACCGCAGGCGAGCGGATCTCCAACGCGCTGGTGGCCATGGCCATCGAATCGCTGGGTGCCCAGGCGCGCTCCTTCACCGGCTCGCAGGCCGGCGTCATCACCACCGGCGCACACGGCAAAGCCAAGATCATCGACGTCACCCCGACCCGCCTGCAGGCTGCGCTCGACGAAGGGCGGATCGTCCTGGTCGCCGGCTTCCAGGGAGTCAGCCAGGACACCCGCGACGTCACCACGCTGGGCCGCGGCGGCTCGGACACCACCGCGGTTGCACTGGCCGCGGCGTTGGGCGCCGACGTCTGCGAGATCTACACCGACGTGGACGGCATCTTCAGTGCCGACCCGCGGATCGTGCCCAACGCCCGCCGACTGGACACCGTCACCTTCGAGGAGATGCTCGAGATGGCGGCCTGCGGCGCCAAGGTGCTGATGCTCCGCTGCGTGGAATACGCCCGCCGCTACAACATTCCGGTTCACGTCCGCTCGTCGTACTCGGACAAGTCGGGCACCTTCGTCACCGGATCGATCGAGGACATACCCATGGAAGAACCCATCCTGACCGGCGTCGCACACGACCGCAGCGAGGCAAAGGTGACCGTCGTCGGCATTCCGGACTACCCGGGCTACGCGGCCAAGGTGTTCCGCGCGGTCGCCGACGCCGACGTCAACATCGACATGGTGCTGCAGAACGTCTCCAAGATCGAGAACGGCAAGACCGACATCACCTTCACCTGCCCCCGCGACAGCGGGCCGGCCGCGGTGGAGAAGTTGGACGCGCTCAAAAGCGAAATCGGCTTCAGCCAACTGCTGTACGACGACCACATCGGCAAGGTGTCGCTGATCGGCGCCGGGATGCGCAGCCACCCCGGGGTCACCGCCACATTCTGCGAGGCGCTGGCCGGGGTCGGCGTCAACATCGACTTGATCTCCACCTCGGAGATCCGGATCTCGGTGCTGTGCCGCGACACCGAGCTGGACAAGGCCGTCGTCGCGCTGCACGAGGCGTTCGGGCTCGGCGGCGACGAGCAGGCCACCGTATACGCGGGGACCGGTCGCTGATGGCCGGCCTGTCGATCGGCGTCGTTGGCGCCACCGGCCAGGTGGGCCAGGTGATGCGCGCCCTGCTCGACGAGCGCGACTTCCCGGCAACCAACGTGCGGTTCTTCGCGTCGTCTCGTTCGCAGGGCCGCAAGCTTCCGTTCCGCGGCCAGGAGATCGAGGTCGAGGACGCCGAGACGGCCGATCCGACCGGTCTGGACATCGCGGTGTTCTCCGCGGGCGCGACGATGTCTCGGGTGCAGGCGCCCCGGTTCGCCGCGGCTGGGGTTACGGTGATCGACAACTCGTCGGCCTGGCGCAAGGATGCTGACGTTCCGCTGGTGGTCTCCGAAGTCAATTTCGCGGACGCCCGCAACCGTCCCAAGGGCATCATCGCGAACCCGAACTGCACGACGATGGCCGCGATGCCGGTGCTCAAGGTGCTGCACGACGAGGCTCAACTGGTCCGCCTGATCGTGTCGAGCTACCAAGCCGTCTCAGGCACCGGTTTGGCCGGCGTTGCCGAGCTTGCCGACCAGGCCCGCGCCGTCATCGACGATGCCGAACAGCTGGTGCACGACGGCAGCGCGCTGACCTTCCCGGAGCCGAAGGCGTACGTCGCACCGATCGCGTTCAACGTCGTCCCGCTGGCCGGAAAACTGGTCGACGACGACTCCGGCGAGACCGACGAGGACCAGAAGCTGCGCTACGAAAGCCGCAAGATCCTGGGCATCCCGGATTTGCTGGTCAGCGGTACCTGCGTGCGTGTTCCGGTGTTCACCGGCCACTCGCTGTCGATCAACGCCGAGTTCGCTCAACCGCTGTCACCGGAACGGGCTCGCGAAATCCTCATCCAGGCACCGGGTGTGAAGGTGGTCGACGTTCCGACGCCGCTCGCCGCCGCAGGTGTCGACGACTCGCTGGTCGGCCGAATTCGTCGCGACCCCGGTGTGCCGGACGGGCGGGGACTGGCGTTGTTCGTCTCCAGTGACAATCTGCGCAAGGGCGCCGCGTTGAACACTATCCAGATTGCCGAGCTGCTGGCTGCCGAGCTGTGACTCACGGGTGAGCCTCGCCCGGTGCTCACTGATGGCTGCGGTTGTGACGTGCCTGACTGTGTGCCAAGGGTTTTCGCTTGCCCATGCCGATCCGCCCGCCCCGATGCCCCAGCCGGTGCTGCCCCCGCTGGCGCCCGGCGAGGTGATCCGGATCGGTCCGACGGCCGGAACCGGTACGCCCACAGGTGATTACGGCATCGGGGCCACCGACTTGTGTGTCTTCATGGAATTCCCGACTCGGGTCGTCCAGGTCTGCGGCGACAGCTTCGCGGGTCAGGGCGTCGGCTTCGGTGGCTACTACTCGCCGATCGCACTGACGGTCGACACGTCGTCCGTCGACGACCCCGACGGGGTGAAGTACACCGGGGTCACCGGCGTGACCGAGCCGCTGCTCGCCGACCCGACGCCGTCGGGTGATTCGCAGTTGCCTGCCGGCGTCGTGCAGATCAACCGGCAGAACTACCTGTTGATCACCACCACCAAAGACTTGGCGCCGCAGAGTTCACGGCTCGTCAAAGCCGAACCCTCACATGGTCTTTGGCAAACGGTTCCGGGATCGGTCCGCAACGGTGACTATGCGGGTGGCGGACAGTCCCAGATCAGTGGCTACTACGACCCGATACCGACGCCCGAGTCTCAGAGCGGGTGGGTCTACATCGTCGCCGACAATTTCGACCGCAGCCAACCGGCGGTGCTGTACCGAGTCGCGCCGGAGAATTTCGGCGACCGTTCCCGCTGGCAGGGCTGGGCGGCCGGTCCGTACGGGGGCTGGGGTAAAGAGTCAACGCCGTTGTGGGGCGACCAGATTGGCGAGATCAGCTTCACCCAGATCGACGGTAAGGCGGTGCTGTCGTATTTCAACTCCAGCATCGGCAACATGGAAGTGCGGGTGGCCGACGACCCGACCGCACTGGGCAGCGCTCCGGTGACCACGGTGGTCCAGCACGACGAATGGCCCGAGCCGGCAGAAAGCCTGCCGGGGCCCAACGACAACCGACTGGCCCAGCCCTACGGCGGCTATATCTCGCCGGGTTCGACGCTGGACGAATTGCGGGTGTTCGTCAGCCAGTGGCACAACACCGACCCACAGGTGCGGGCACCGTATCGGGTGATTCAGTTCGCCGTGAACCCGCTGAAGCCCTAGTCAGCAGGGGTTTTCGTGGCATCCGTCCGCAGTCCGTCCGCAACAGTTCCGAAGACCTGCTGGACGAGGCTCGCCGCCGCGTTCCTCGTCCGGTCGCTGGCGTCCGGCCAGAGATGCCGCTAGGTGTCCAACGTGACACTCGGCGAGGAGTGTCCCAGTGCGCGTTGCACGGTTACGACATCGCAGCCCTCGCGGATCAATCCCGAGGCGAAGAAGTGTCGGCAGTCGTGGAGACGGAACTTCACCTCCGCGGACGCGCAGGCGATGCGCCATGAGCGGGCACTTCAACGCGGCAGCAGCGGCCCGGTCTCGCCGCCCTCTTGGACTACGCACGTCAGGGTGATGCCATCGTGGTGGTCGGCATCGACCGTCTAGGCCGCAACGCCGCTGAAGTTATGACCACCATCCGTGACCTCGGTGCGTGAGGCATAGTCCTGCGTTCCCTTCGCGAACGCATCGACACATCGAACGCTTCGGGTCGCATGGTGGCCGGTGTCCTTGCAAGCCTCGCTGAGCTTGAGCTAGAGCTGGGTAGGGAGCGCCGCACGGCAGCGCGGGATGCGCGGCGAGCGCGGGGACAATCCATCGGTCGCCCGAAGGCGCTGGATCAGTCGAAGGTGGTTCTGGCGCAACGGATGCACGCAAGCGGAGAGTCGGCAGGCACCATCGCCTCAACGCTGGGCGTCAGTCGCGCCACCGTGTATCGGGTGCTGGCAGAGTCGCAAGAATCCGAGCAGTTGTAAGAGCCGAGCCGAGCAGAGGGCGCACACAACAGTTGAGCCACCGAGACCGGTCAGCGATGCGCGTCAATCATGGCGGCAATAGCTTTCTGTGCGTCCTTCGCGGCCAGCGGAGGCGTAGCGAACATCTCGGCGATCATCATCGCTACCGGTGTGGTCCACATCAGCATGCCCAACGCGACGGCATGGTCACCGTTCGTCTCGGTGTTTAAGCGGGCCATCAAATTCGCCAGCGCCGCGCCCAGACGTTCCATGTGTCGTCTTCTGAGTCCACTCCGTAAATGCTTGGTCGAGATGAGAATCTCCAGCCCCGCCATAGCCTTTGAATTCGCGAACGCCTCCCAAGTCGCACGCACCAAGTCTTCTGTGTCCGTGGCTGCAGCCGGATCGGACAACACTTCAAGCGATGCGATCAGCCGATCCACGGCATCTTCTATTACCGCAGTCAGCAGACCGTCGCGGTCTCCGAAGTGATGCTGGATGACACCCCAACTCACACCCGCTCGTTCGATGATGTGTCGCGCGCTGGCCGCTGAGAAGCCTTCCTCGCGAATGCACGCAACTGTCTCGTCAATGAGTAAGTCGCGGGTCCGGTCCCCCCGCTCCTGTCGCCCGGTGATCGGACGACGCGGGACGGTGCGCTTGCGGCCAGTCATCTACGCAATCCGCCCTGCTCACCGTGCTGCCTCACCCACGACACCCTAAGGGAACACTCTTGCCATTAAAACATGGCGAGTGCCATGCTTCGAGCATGCTGCTGCACGTCGTTCGAGGAGCGGACCATGACTGAGACGATTAACGAGGACGACAAGCAAGTGTCACCGGAGAGGCCGGGACTGTCGTCACTGCAAAAGTCGCTGTTCGGCGTCCTGGCGTTCTTCTTCGTCATCCACATCGTGTTCTGGTACGTCGAATTTCATGCCGGGGTGTCCCACTTCGTCGCGTCCACCACGTTGGTCATCTTCGTCGTGGGCTGTTTCTTGACAGCACTTGCCATGCCGTGGCTTCCGCTACCGGGCCAACGTGACCGAACCAAGTCGGAACGACTAAGCGCGATGGTCATCGTCTGGGTCTTCATCGCCCTAATCCCGCGATTCATCTGGGAACTACCGTGGCTCTTGCTATTCGACCAGATCAAAGCCGGCGTCCAGCACGGCGCGCTCTGGACCTACATGTGGTCGCCCATCCTGCTCGGAGGCGACGCCCGCTACCTCAACGGCGACCCGCTCATCGTCGTCCTTGAGTGGATCGCCTTCTTCATCGGACTGTTCGAGGCATACGCGATGGTGCAGTTCTTCCGAAACGGTAAGCAGTTCACCAGCACTCAACTCTCCTTCATCATGGGCGGGATGATCGTGGAGGTCACACTGCCTGCGGTCTACTTCGGAGTCGAGATCGCCAACAACCTGCACAGCATGACCAGTCCCGTCGAGATGTGGATCAAGTTCGTAGTCCTGAACCTCTTGTGGTGCACCATGCCATTCGTCACCTACTTCTGGGGCGTCCGCAGACTGGCCCGCCAGGACCTCGCGGTGAAGTTCTAACACCCGCGTCGCAGGGATCACTCGCGGCAGACGGGGGTTGGGGGGTGCCTCCTTCGCCGATCAGCGCCCGCCTCGGATGGTTGCCGGATCACCGCGTAGTTGACCAAATAATTGGTCCGATCTATGTTGGATTCTGACTTGGCATTGCCGACAACCGGGGAGAGGAATTGCTGCGTGATTGATTTCAAGGATCAAGTGGCAGTGATCACTGGCGCGGGCCGTGGCCTTGGTCGGCTCTACGCCATGGACGTAGCGCGGCGAGGCGGATCGGTAGTCGTCAATGACCTTGGCGGCACAATGCGCGGCGAGGGAGCCGACACCAAGGTTGCGGACGAAGTGGTCGAGGAGATCACGTCCGCAGGAGGCACGGCTGTAGCGTCCTACGACTCGGTAGACACTGCGGAGGGCGGTGAGGCCATCGTCCAGACCGCCGTCGAGAACTTCGGACGCCTCGACGTAGTGATCAGCAACGCCGGAATATTCAACAGCATCGCCTTCGATGAAATGGAACCGTCGCAATGGCGACAAATGCTCGCGGTGCACCTGGACGGTGGGTTCTATGTGAGTCAGCCAGCTTTCAAGGTGATGAAGAAGCACGGGTACGGCAGATTCGTCTTCATCTCATCTTCTGGTGGACTGTTCGGGCAGCACCTAGAGGCGCACTACGCTGCCGCTAAGACGGGATTGGTCGGGCTAAGCAACATCATCGCTCTCGAGGGTGCCGATCACGGCATTCTCTCTAATACAGTGCTGCCCTTTGGCTTCTCCCGCATGGTTACCGAGACGGTGGACTCGGACACGCTTGAGAATCTGGGACTGCTAGAGCTGATCGGCCCGGAGAAAGTGGTGCCAATCGTGACGTATCTGGCCAGCCGCGCTTGTGCATCCAGCCATGAGAACTATTCGGCGTGCGCTGGCCGCTACGCCCGCGTCTTCGTTGGTCTAGGTGATGGTTGGTTACCCGACCGTGGGGCCATAGCCACAGCGGACGACATCGCAGATCACTTCTCAGAAGTCTCTGGAACGGAGCCGTACACGATCCCCGGCAACATCTACGAGGAACTCTTCTCTGTCATTGGTCGGCTCGGCGTGGACCTCTCGCCAGCCGCTGCCCCTGCCGATTAGTTCGGGTAGCCCTCACGACGCCCCGGGCTCGCACCCTGGGAAGGGGGTGGGGGGTGCACCCAAGCCGTAGTTACGGTCCGCCTCGTACGGCCAGCGCCTTCTCTCTCTCCGGCGACGACGGCGTGGACAGCGTCCGCAGACCGTCCGCAGCAGGATTGTTACCCGTCGTCTGCCGCCAACGTCGCCAACGGTACTGGCCTGCAAAAACTATCCAGCCCAACAATTCTCAACGTTGCCACACGTGCAGGAACGGATTCGCCGTGAACCCTTCAAGCCGGATTCGGACGGCAACTGACGGCGATTAGGCCTTTTTCTCATAGCTGTTTCATAAGTTGCACCCAGCGGACCTTAGCCGTTGGCCCCGCATCATCTCAGGTATGAGTGAAACACCAGAAACCCCAACCAGGCCGACCACTGTCGCCACTGAGCCGGCGACCGCGGTTGTGAAACCCTATTGGCTCTACCGATTTGCGGCTTGGGTCGTGATCGTTGCCGGCATCGTGTTCATCGTCACGACCGTCTTTTTCGCCGGCTTCAAGGTCGCGCACTTCGGCCATCACGGCTGCCATCACCACGGCATGCACCACCAGCACTCCATGGAGCAAGGAGGCCCGCAACATCACGGCGAAAGGGCAGCGTTCCGCGGCGGTTTCGGCGGTCCTGGACCGTCGCACCTGCCGGAGTCGCTGACTCCGTCGTTTGCACCCGCACACCCGTAATCTGTTCGAGGACAACGACTTTTAGCAACTTCTAAGTCGGAGAACAGCATTACTACCATGAGCCCGGCGTCCCGAGGGGGGCGCCGGGCTCCGACTTTTCTCAGATATGAACAGTGAATGGACCCCTCGCGGTCGCTGCTGACCTGAGGCATTATGCGAGGTATGAGCGAGACCTCCGAGCCGTCGACTCCCCTGTCGCCAGGCACGCCGCCACCCGTCATCGTGCCGGCGCACGACTCCGAACGGCTCTACCAGGTAGCGGCCTGGGTGGCGATCATCGCGGGCATCACGCTCATTGCCGTGGTCAGCCTCAAGTTCGCCTGGGTGTTCTGGTCGTAGGTCAAACGCAGACTCGCGCGCGCGGTTGGTTGATGGCTGGCGTGCGGCTCGGCATGATCAAGGCATGAGCCAAGCATCCGAGTCCCCGATCAAGCCGCCTCCCGGCCCACCAGCTCCGCACGCGGCAAGCCACACCAGGCTGTATCAAGTCGCGGCGTGGGTGGTCATCGTTGCCGGCATCGTCTTCGTGATCGCGGTGGTCTTCTTCTCGGGCGTCTGGGCCGCGAATGGGAGCCACCATTTCCGCCCCCACCATCACGGCATGTTCGGTCCGGAAGGTCCCGGTGGCCCCGACGGTCCACCCCAGTGGTCGGGTCCGTGGGGCCCAGGGCCGGGTCCGGTTGGGCCGGGTTACCCGGTATGGCCTGGCCAGTGGGGCCCCGGGATGGGTCCGGGCGGGCCGGGCGGTCATGAAGGCCACGGCGATCGCGGTGGTCCCGAAGAACCACCTCCGCCGAGTCCCTAGGTCGCCGGCACCATGAGCATGGGTCGACGTACCGCGCTGCTGGCGGGAGGTGTCGCCGTCGCCCTATCCGTCGCTCCGGCTGCGTCGGGCCGACCGTCGGACCCCGGCGTGGTGAGCTACGCGGTGCTGGGCAAGGGGTCGGTGGGCAACATCGTCGGCGGCCCGATGCGCGACGAGTCGCCGTTCACCCAGCCGTTTCAGCCCTACTTCGTCGACAATCCGGTCTGCAACAACTGGGCGGACATCGGGTTGCCGGAGGTCTACAACGATCCCGACCTTGCGTCGTTCAACGGCGCAGGTACCCAGACCTCGCCGAATGACCAGACCCACTTCGTCAAACAAGCGGTCGGCGTCTTCGCCACCCCGGCCGCTGCGGGTGCCGCCTTTCATCGCGTCGTCGATCGCACGGTGGGCTGTTCCGGGCAAACGACGGCCATGCACCTCGATAACGGCTCCACTCAGGTGTGGTCGTTTGACGGCGGACCGGCCGGCGCGGCCGATGCGGCGTGGACCAAGCAGGAGGCCGGCACCGACCGCCGATGTTTCACGCAGACCCGTCTGCGGGAAAACGTGCTGCTGCAAGCCAAAGTCTGTCAGTCCGGCAACGGTGGTCCGGCGGTGAATGTGCTGGCCGGCGCCATGCAGAACGCGCTGGAGCAATAGACACCCGAGACCTGCGGGAATATGTCGGTGGCTTCTGGAAGATGGAATCTTGTGACTATCGTTGGGTAGCCGCGCGCACGAGCGGTGCGCGACTCGACGGTGCGGGCCGAAGGGATCGGAATATGGCGTTTGCCGTCGCGTCGCAGTCTCATTCCGCGTGTCTGGCGGACGGCGAGCTCACCAGTGCCGCGGACGCCGCGCAGTTCATCAGCGACAACTGTCTGACCGACGGCCCGGTCGGGCAGGTCGGCCTGGAGATCGAGGCGCATTGCTTCGACCCTGCGGAGCCGCAGCGCCGACCGGCATGGGATGAAATCTCCAACGTCCTGGCCGAGCTTGCGCCGATGCCGGGCCGCAGCATTGTCACCGTCGAACCCGGCGGGGCGGTCGAGCTTTCCGGCCCGCCGGCATGCGGCGTGATATCCGCGATCGAGGCGATCACCGATGATCAGGCCGTCCTCGGCAAAGCCTTCGCCGCCGCCGGTCTCGGCTTGGTCCTGCTGGGCGCCGACCCGCTGCGACCGGCCAAACGCATCAACCCCGGCCCGCGGTATCAGGCGATGGAACAGTTCTTCACGGCCAGCAACACCGGCGTCGCGGGGGCGGCGATGATGACCTCGACCGCGTCGGTTCAGGTCAATCTCGACGCCGGGCCGCGGGCCGGATGGGCAGACCGCGTCCGGTTGGCGCATGCACTCGGTCCGACCATGGTGGCGATCTCCGCGAACTCGCCGCTGCTGAGCGGTAAATTCTCCGGCTGGCGTTCCACGCGGCAGCGGGTCTGGAGTCAACTCGACTCGGCCCGATGCGGGCCGATCTTGACCGCGAGCGACGAAGATCCCGGGACCGACTGGGCGCGCTACGCGCTCAGGGCGCCGGTGATGCTGGTCCGCAGTTCGTCGAACGACACCGCCGTCCCGGTGACCCACCGCGTGCCGTTCGCCGATTGGGCGGACGGCCGCGAGATGCTCGGCGGGCGACGGCCGACGCGCTGCGACCTGGAATACCACCTGACCACGCTGTTCCCGCCGGTGCGGCCACGGCAGTGGCTGGAGATTCGTTACCTGGACAGCGTCCCGAATGCGATCTGGCCCGCGATGGTCTTCACGCTGGTGACGCTGCTCGATGATCCGGTCGCCGCCGCGCTCGCGGCCGACGCGGTGCAACCGGTAGCGACCGCGTGGGACACCGCCGCCCGCAGCGGGCTCGACGATCCGCGCATCTACGCCGCGGCCAACCAGTGCGTGGCGATCGCCGCCGAACGGGCGCCCGCCGGCCTGGCCGAGGCGATGCGGCGGCTGGCCGATGCGGTGGAGAGCGGTCGCTGCCCCGCCGACGACGTCGCCGACCGGGTGATCGAGAACGGCATCGAGGCCACCGTCACCGCGCTGGCGCTAGGGGAGCTGTGACGTCACGCGAAGCTCTGGTCAGCAATCTGCACCGGGCGCGAGAGCGGACCCTGCGACTCGTCGATTTCGACGACGCCGAACTGCATCGCCAGTACGACCCGCTGATGAGTCCGCTGGTCTGGGACCTCGCCCACATCGGCCAGCAGGAAGAGTTCTGGCTGCTACGCGGCGGCGACCCGGATCGGCCGGGGATTTTGGCCGACGCCGTCGAGAGCCTCTACGACGCATTTGTGCATCCTCGGGCCAGCCGCGTCGACCTGCCGCTGTTGTCAGCGGACCAGGCGCGCACGTACTGCCAGACCGTGCGGTCGGCCGCGCTGGACGCGCTCGACCGGCTGCCGAACGAGCCTGACAGCGACTTCGTCTACGGGTTGGTGGTGAGCCACGAGAACCAGCACGACGAGACGATGCTGCAGGCGCTGAATCTGCGCAGCGGTCTTGCGTTGCTACCCGACACCCGCGTGCTGCCGACTGGCCGCCCGGGCCTGGCCGGTACCTCCGTACTGGTGCCCGGCGGCCCGTTCGTCCTGGGCGTCGACGCCGCCGACGAGCCGTTCTCGCTGGACAACGAACGTCCGGCGCACGTCGACGACGTGCCCGCGTTTCGCATCGGGCGGGTTCCGGTCACCAACGGCGAATGGCGGCAGTTCATCGACGACGGCGGCTATGTGCAGCCGCGGTGGTGGTCGGCCCGAGGCTGGCAGCACCGGCAGGCTGCCGATCTGACCGCGCCGCAGTTCTGGCAAGCCGACGGTCAGACCCGCACCCGGTTCGGCCACGTCGAGGAGATTCCCGCCGACGAACCGGTTCAGCACATCAGCTACTTCGAAGCCGAGGCCTACGCGGCGTGGGCGGGCGCCCGGCTGCCCACCGAACGCCAATGGGAGAAGGCGTGCGCGTGGGACCCGCAGCTCAAGGCCCGGCGCCGCTATCCCTGGGGCGCCGACGAGCCGTCGCCTGCCCGCGCCAATCTGGGTGGCGACGCGCTGCGCCCGGCCCCGGTCGGCGCCTACCCACAAGGCGCGTCCGCGTACGGCGTCGAGCAGATGCTCGGCGATGTCTGGGAGTGGACCAGCTCAGAGCTGAAGCCGTGGCCGGGCTTTGCCCCGATGATCTATCAGCGCTACTCCGCGCCGTTCTTCGGCGGGGACTACCGGGTGCTTCGCGGTGGCTCGTGGGCAGTGGAATCGGCCATCCTGCGACCCAGCTTCCGTAACTGGGATCACCCGTACCGGCGGCAGATCTTCTCCGGTGTCCGATTGGCGTGGTCGGTCGACAGCGACGGAGAGGGCGGCCGCTGATGTGCCGACACCTCGGCTGGCTGGGTCGCGAAACCTCGGTTTCCGCATTGATCCTCGACCCGCCGAACGGTCTGCGCGTGCAGTCCTACGCTCCGCGCAGGCAAAAGCACGGCCTGATGAACGCCGACGGCTGGGGCGTCGGCTTTTTCGACGGCGCAAACCCGAGGCGGTGGCGCAGCGCTTCGCCGTTGTGGGGGGACGCGTCGTTCGGCTCCATCGCACCGGCGCTGCACAGCCACTGCGTCGTCGCGGCGGTGCGGTCTGCGACGGCCGGCATGCCGATCGAGGCCAGCGCGACCGCACCCTTCACCGACGGGCAATGGCTGCTGTCGCACAACGGCGTCGTCGACCGCGGCGTGCTGCCGACCCTGTCCACCGCCGAATCCACCTGCGACAGCGCACTTCTCGCCACACTCATCTTCGGCCGCGGCCTCGATGCGCTCGGAGAGACGATCGCCGAAGTGGGCGTCGAGGATCCGAATGCTCGACTGAACATCTTGGCGGCCAACGGATCCCGACTTCTCGCGACCACCTGGGGCGACACGCTGTCGATCCTGCGCCGCGACGACGGCGTGGTGCTGGCCAGCGAGCCCTACGACGACCAGCCCGGTTGGGAGGATGTTCCCGACCGGCACCTGATCGACGTCACCGCCGAACACGTCACGTTCACCGCACTGAATTCAACGAAGGGACATTGATGACACTGACGTTGTCGAACCATCTCGCCGAAGACTCGGCCTACGAGGCGTTGTGCCGTGATGTGTGCGACGGACTACAGAGTTCACCGAAGTCATTGCCGCCCAAGTGGTTCTACGACCCAGTCGGCAGCGATCTGTTCGACCAGATCACCCGGCTACCCGAGTACTACCCGACCCGGGCGGAGGCCGAGATCCTGCGCGCCCGTTCAGCCGAGATCGCGGCCGTCACCGCCGCCGACACTCTGGTCGAACTGGGCAGCGGGACGTCGGAGAAAACCAGACTTCTGCTGGACGCGCTGCGCCAGGGCGGTTCGCTGCGCAGATTCGTGCCGTTCGACGTCGACGCCAGTATTCTGTCGCAGGCCGGGACCGCGATCCAGCAGGAGTATCCCGGCGTCGAAATCGCAGCGGTCTGTGGTGATTTCGAGAAGCACCTGGCCGAGATCCCGAGTGGCGGCCGACGACTGTTCGCGTTCCTGGGCTCCACGATCGGGAACCTGCAACCCGGTGTGCGATCGGAGTTCCTTGCCGGGCTGGCGTCCGCGCTGCATCCGGGCGACAGCCTGCTGCTGGGCACCGATCTGGTCAAGGACATCGGCCGGCTGGTCCGCGCCTACGACGACGCGGCCGGAGTGACAGCGCAGTTCAATCGCAACGTCCTCGAGGTGGTCAACCGGGAACTCGATGCCGACTTCGATGTCGACGCCTTCCGCCACGTGGCCATCTGGAACAGCGACGAAGAACGCATGGAAATGTCGCTTCAGGTCGACCAGCCGCAAAAGGTGTACGTCCGCGCACTGGACCTGGCCGTCGAGTTCGCCGCCGGTGAACAGATGCTGACCGAGGTGTCCTGCAAGTTCCGGCCCGAGAAGGTGCATGCCGAGCTGGCCGCGGCCGGCCTGCGCCGCACCCGGTGGTGGACCGACGCCGCAGGCGACTTCGGGTTGTCGTTGTCGGTCAAGTGAACGCAGGCCTGGCTGCGGCCTGGCGAGCCGCCAGACCGCAATTCGCCGGGCTACACCTGGACAGCGCCGCGTGCTCGCGCCAGAGCCTCGCTGCGCAGGATGCCGCCGCCCGGCATGCGCGACACGAGGCCGAGGTCGGCGGCTACGTCGCGGCTGACGCTGCCTCGCCCGTCCTGGATGCCGGACGCGCTGCGGTCGGCGACCTCACCGGGATGCCGGAGGCCGAGGTGGTGTTCACCACCGGATCGCAGCACGCGCTCGAACTGCTGCTGTCCAGTTGGCCGTCCGGCGGTCGGGTCGTGGCCTGCCTGCCCGGCGAATACGGACCGAACCTGGCCCGGATGGCCGCGCTCGGCTTCACTCTCCGGACGCTGCCGACCGATGGGCACGGCCGGCTCGCCGTCGACGAGGCGAAGACCAGCCTGACGACCGACCCTCCGGACCTGGTTCACCTGACGCCGGTGGCCAGCCATCGCGGGCTGGTGCAGCCGCTGGCTGACATTGCGGGGGTCTGTCGCGAATTGGGATTACCGCTTGTCGTCGACGCCGCCCAGGCGCTCGGTCAAGTGAACTGCTCGGTCGGCGGCGTCGATGCGGTCTACGCATCATCGCGCAAATGGCTGGCCGGACCGCGCGGCGTCGGTGTTCTCGCGGTGCGTCCGTCGCTGATACAGCGGCTTCAGCCACGGCTGCCGCCGCCGGAGTGGACGGGCTCGCTATCGGTCGCCGAGCGGCTCGAACTCGGCGAAGCGAATATCGCTGCGCGCGTGGGATTCTCGGTGGCCATCGGTGAGCACATCGCGACAGGCCCTGCCACAGTGCGCGACCGCCTCACAGAGGTGGGCCGGATCAGCCGGAGCGTCCTCGCCGACGTCCCCGGATGGCGGGTCGTCGAGCCGATCGACGAGCCCAGCGCCATCACCTCGCTGACGTCCGTCGACGGCGTCGACCCGCACAAGATCCGCACATGGCTGATCGACGAGCGCGGCATCGTGACCACAGCGGCGGGAATCGAGCGGGCCCCGCTCGAGTTGACCGGGCCGGTGTTGCGGATCTCGCCGCACGTCGATGCCACCGCCGACGATCTGCAGACATTCGCCGCGGCGCTCAGTGACGCCACCGCCGCGGTGTGAGCTACCCCGACTTGTGCGCGCTCAGCAGGTAGGCCGGCAACTTCATCCGGCCCTTCTCGTCGCGGTCGTGCGACGGCATCGGGATATCCGAATCCGCCGGCGCCGGCGGGATGCCCGCGTGGATGAAGGCCGGCCGAATCTCGTCGATCTGCCAGTACTTGCTGACCGCCGAACGTAACTCGTCCGCGTCGACCTCATTCGGCTTCTGCTCCCACTCGGCGGGGAAGGCACCCTTGGCAAAGACCAACACGAAGTAGCCGGCCTCGTCAGCAGCCGCGCGGTGCACCGCGCGCAGGTAACCATCGCGGCCCTCGACGGGCAGCGAATGGAACAGCGTGCTGTCGACCACGGTGTTGAAGCGGCCGTCGTGACCGCTGAACGTGGTGATGTCGGCCTGCTCGTAGGTGGCATTGCTCAGCCCGCGCTCTTCGGCGGCCTTGGTGGCGGCGGCCACGGCGGTAGGGGTGAGGTCGACGCCGTGCACCGTGTAACCCTCAGCGGCCAGTGTCAGCGACAACTCGGCGTACCCGCATCCGGCGTCGAGAACGTCGCTACGGAACTTCCCCGCCGCGGCCAGCGCGGCCAATTCAGGCTGCGGCTCGCCGATGTTCCACGGTGGCGGGCCTTCGAAGTCGCCCGCCTGGCGATAGGCGTTGTCCCAGTCCATTACTTCATTTGCCATGTGTTCCAACCTACTCCGGCACTTCCCACATGTGGACGGGCTCGTTGCTGTGCATGTGGTCGCAGTACCGGCGCAGCATCTCGGCCAGCGCAGCCGGCCGTTCCGTTCCGCGCTGCTCCAACGCCCGCACGGTCGACACCTGCCACGTCGCGCCGTTGCGTCCGGCGCGGGCGCGGCCTTCGATCACGCCGAGCAACCGGTCGCGTATCTCGGTGGCGACGCCCCATCGGTCGAGCCCGTCGTAGGCCATCGGCAGCAACGCATCGATCACCAACTCCTCGGTGCTGACCGTGTCCAGCCCAGGCCAGTACAAATCAGCGTTGATGCCATGTCGAGCGCTCTCGATGAAGTTCCGTTGCGCTGCAGCAAATTCCATTCTCGTCCAGACCGGGCGGTCCTCTTCGGACAGCGTACGCAGCATGCCGTAGTAGAACGCCGAGTTGGCCAGCATGTCGATGACTGTCGGACCGGCCGGCAGCACGCGGTTCTCCACCCGCAGGTGCGGCTTTCCCGCCACGACGTCGTACACCGGTCGGTTCCAGCGATACACCGTGCCGTTGTGCAGCCTCAGCTCAGCCAGATGGGGAGTGCGTCCCGCAGCGAGTTCGGCGGCGGGGTCCTCGTCGGACACCTCCGGCAGCAGCGACGGAAAGTAGCGGACGTTCTCCTCGAAGAGATCGAAAATCGAGGTGATCCAGCGCTCGCCGAACCACACCCGCGGCCGCACCCCCTGGGTGATCAACTCGTCGGGCCGCGTGTCGGTGGACTGCGCGAACAGTTCGATGCGGGTTTCGGCCCACAGTTGGTGGCCGAAGAAGAACGGCGAGTTGGCGCCGAGCGCCAGCTGCGGACCGGCCAGCACCTGGGCGGCGTTCCAGTTGCTGGCGAAATCATCCGGCGACACCTGCAAATGCAATTGTGTACTGGTGCAGGCAGATTCGGGAGCGATGTCCGCCGAGGTGAGGGCGAGCGGCTCGGGTCCGTCGATGTCGATGTGAATGTCTTCGCCGCGCGCGTTGAAGATGGAGTCGTTGAGGGCGGCGTACCGCGACGACTGACTCATCCAATCGCTGACGAGGTGTTCGGGCATCAGCGTCGGCAGGATCCCGATCATGACAATGTGCGCGCCATCGGCGTTGGCCTTTGTTTCGGCGGCGTTGAGGCTGGCTCGCACTTCGTCTTCCAGTTCCATCCCGGTGTGGCCGCCCAGCGGTCGGGGTGGGACGTTGAATTCGATGTTGTAGGCGCCTAATTCAGTCTGGTAGGCGGGATCGGCAATGGCGGTGAGCACCTCTTGGTTGGTCATCGCCGGCTGGTAGTCGTCGTCGACCAGGTTGCACTCGATTTCCATCCCGGTCAGCGGGCGGTCGAAGTCGAAGTCCGCCTGCGCGAGCATCGTCTCGAAGACGTCCAGGCACAGTTGCACCTTGCGCCGATACTCTTGCCGGTCGACGCGCTCGTAGGTAGTTCGCTTCACGTCTTCGCCCACTACGCCGATGCAACCGCGTTATCGGCTCCCGCGCAACACATCGACAGAATGAACTGCCGCGCTGTCGAATTGCCGACGGATGCGCCTTCGGTGAAGTAGCGGGCACACCGCGTCGTCGCTCTCGAAGCGATCTTGAAATAAACTCAGCCTGGTCTTACCGAAATCACAGCCAGCTCTGAAGGAGAGAATGGGTAGCAGTCAACGCCGACACGTTCGGGTTGGACGACTTCCTCACCGGCGGGACCAGCGCGATGCCGTTCGACCTCGACCTTCTTCTCGGCTAGCCCGGGTTCGGGTACATCGGAGTTCCTGCTCACGGTTCCTTCGCTGTTACAGGTCGGTCTGGACGACCTCGCGGGCGCGATCACTCCGATCTTCTCGCTCGACCCGACTGACTTCGTCAGTCCCGATATTGGGCTGACTGCTCTCGGCGGTCTGCAGACCGGCTGCTATGCCCGTGGTCCATGATGGACAGGATCGCGGGAGGACAGGCAGTTGGCGGAATTCGTCGCTTCGATCGACCAGGGCACCACCAGCACCAGGTGCATCATTTTCGACCGCTCCGGCAGCGAGGTAGGCCGCCACCAGTTGGAGCATGAGCAGATCATGCCGCAGGCGGGCTGGGTCGAGCACAACCCGATCGAGATCTGGGAGCGCACCACCGCGGTGCTGATGTCAGCCCTGAACGCGACCGATTTGTCGTCCAAAGACATTGTTGCGCTGGGTATCACAAACCAGCGAGAGACCACCCTAGTGTGGGACAGGCACACCGGACGGCCGTATTACAACGCGATTGTATGGCAGGACACCCGCACCGATCGCATCGCGACCGCACTGGACCGCGACGGCCGCGGTGACGTGATCCGGCACAAAGCAGGCTTGCCGCCGGCGACCTATTTCTCCGGTGGAAAACTGCAATGGATTCTGGACAACGTCGACGGTGTGCGCGTGGCAGCCGAGCGTGGCGACGCGATCTTCGGCACGACGGACACCTGGCTGCTGTGGAATCTCACCGGCGGGCCACGCGGCGGCGTGCACGTCACCGATGTCACGAACGCCAGCAGGACCATGCTGATGGACTTGGAGACGCTGGACTGGGACGACGAGCTGTTGTCGTTCTTCGGTATCCCACGGGCGATGCTGCCGTCGATCGCGGCGTCGTCGCCGCGCGAGCCCTACGGCGTCACGGCGCAGGGCGGCCCGTTGGGTGGCGAGGTGCCGATCACCGGAATCCTCGGCGACCAGCACGCGGCGATGGTCGGTCAAGTCTGTTTCAGCCCAGGCGAAGCTAAAAACACCTACGGCACAGGCAATTTCCTGTTGTTGAATACCGGCGAGCAGATCGTCCGGTCGCACAACGGCCTGTTGACCACGGTGTGCTACCAATTCGGCGACGCCAAACCGGTGTACGCCGTCGAAGGTTCGATCGCCGTCACCGGCTCGGCAGTGCAGTGGCTGCGCGACCAACTCGGCATCATCAGCGGGGCAGCGCAGAGCGAAGCGCTGGCCCGGCAGGTCGACGACAACGGCGGGGTGTACTTCGTCCCGGCGTTCTCGGGTTTGTTTGCGCCGTATTGGCGTTCGGATGCCCGGGGCGCGATCGTCGGGCTGTCGCGGTACAACACCAACGCCCATCTGGCCCGCGCGACGTTGGAGTCGATCTGCTACCAGAGCCGCGATGTTGTCGATGCGATGCAGGCAGATTCCGGCGTGCGCCTCGAGGTGTTGAAAGTCGACGGCGGTATCACCGCGAACAACTTGTGTATGCAGATCCAGGCCGACGTGCTGGGGGTCGACGTGGTGCGGCCGGTGGTCGCCGAGACGACGGCGCTGGGTGCGGCCTACGCCGCGGGCCTGGCAGTCGGTTTCTGGTCCGGCCCAGACGATCTGCGGGCCAACTGGCGAGAAGGACAGCGATGGACACCGACGTGGGATGACGACGCCCGCGCAAGTGGATATGCGGGATGGCGTAAAGCTGTTGAGCGAACGCTGGATTGGGTCGACGTGTCCTGACGCACAACAGTGGGGACCAGCACGTGCTGGCCCCCACCGTCACGGTTTCGATCAGTCGTCTTCGCCGAGGATCGAGTAGATCTCGCGGCGAGCATTGTTGACGATGTCGAGGATGCGCTGCTGCTGCTCGGGGCTCGCGGCGTGGGCGGATTGCGCCACTGCGCCGAAGAGCTGGCCGATAGCGGCTCGCAGATTCATCTGTGCGGGGTCGGCGCCGTCGGTGATCTCGTCCCACGGTGGGGTCTCGACCTTCTCGGCGGCCTCCTTGCCGGTGTCGGTCAACTCGAAGAGCTTTTTACTGCCTTCGGTTTCCCTGCCGACGATCAGACCCTCGTCGACGAGCAACTGCAAGGTCGGGTAGACCGAGCCGGGGCTCGGCTTCCACAGATCCTGGCTGCGCTCCGCGACTTCCTGGATGATCTCGTAGCCGTGCATCGGTCGCTCGGCGAGTAGCACCAAGATGGCCGCGCGGACATCGCCGCGCCGACCGCGCCGGTTGTGGCCACCACGACGTCCACCGCGCTGACCTGGCCCGAAGCCGGGACCGAAGCCGAAGCCCGGTCCGAAGCCCTTGCCGAAGCCTCGGCCGAAGCCAGGCCCGAAACCGGGGCCGAAGGGGCCCTCATGGCCGGCATCGTGGCCGCGGACGTGATCACGGAATTCGCGTCGTGCTTGCCTGCGCTGCTCGCGTAGGGCAAACCGTGCCTGCGGGCCGAAGCCGAAGTTCGCGGGCCCTTGCCCGCCGGCGAATGGACCGCCCTCGTGGGGCCTGCCCGTTTCAAAGAATGGGGTGTTCATAGTTGTGTCTCGTTTCTGGAAGGCAACGCCGTGTGCGTTACCGATACTCTGACGATATATCGGTAACTATCGTTATGCAAGGCCGGATTTCTGTTGAGACGGTTTGCTGGGGTCAGGAACGGGTAGCAATCCACTGATGAGCCAGGAAAACAGTGACGTGAAAGTCGATGCGCTTCCCAACCGCGCTGCCGAGTCGAGTACGCCTACTGAGTCTGACCGCAGCAAGCGACGCCGACTGCTGGTGAACTGGGCGATGGCCCTGCTCACAGTGCTCGGCGCGGGCATAGTCATGGCGGTGGCCCTGGGTGCCGTCATGAGCACCGCGGCGTGCAGCGACAAGGCGTGCCCGAACATCGGGCCGGCCGGCATCAGCTTCAACGCACTCTTCTACGGTGCCCCGGTGCTGGCGGCGCTGACCATCGTCGTCTCGTTCTTCACCGCGAAACGCCGGTGGGGATTCGTCGTTCCGATATCGGCGCTGGCTGTGATGATCGCCGACATCGCGATCCTGGCCGTCACGGTCGTGCAATAACTAGCGAGGCGGCGGAAACGCACCCGGCCACGGTCGTAGTCGGGCGAGTTCTCTACGGTGTCGCTCGGCGAGCACCGCGGCCAGCGCGAGTTGCGGCGGAGTTCCCGGCGGCGGTGGTGGAGCGACTCGACTCAGCACGTCGTTGGCGATCCGGTAGGCCATCTGGTCGCGCACGTACGGGTCGAGTTGGTTTGCGCGCGAGAGGAACTGGCGCGCGAGCTCCGCTTGTTCAGCGCCAAGTCCGGAGAGTTGCAGCGATGCCGCCCACCACGCCAGGTACGGCGGCATCATCGGTGGCGGACCCAGCTTCGGACCGCGTTCGCTGATCACCACCGTGCCGGCAAAGACATCGCCGATCCGCTTGGCCTTGATGGAGAGCATGCTGCAGATGATCGCGGGGCTGCCCACCAACATCCAGATCTCCACGACTGACGCCAATGCGCGAAACAGGGCTTGGCGGAAGCGTTCCGGTCCGCCGTCGTCGGACACCACGCGCAAGCCCATCGCCATCTTGCCGAGAGTCCGACCGCGGGTGGCGGTCTCGAAGATCAGTGGGTATCCGACGAGGACCAGCACGGTGAAGATGACCATGATCGCCGCGCTCGCGGCGTCGTCGAACTGGCTGAGCGTGGCCGCCCACAGCATCAACGAGATCAGGTAGCAGATGAGGACGACGGTGATGTCGATGAGGGCGCTCACGGCGCGGACCGGCAACTGGGCGACCCGCACGTCGAGCACGACGGCGTCCCCGGTCACCACTTCTGACATAACGCGAACGCTACCCGGCTAGCCTTGCGTGGGTGGATGTCGACGCGTTCGTGCTCACCCACCGCGACACCTGGGATCGCCTCGACCATTTGGTGAAAAATCGCCGGCGACTGACCGGGGGCGAGGTCGACGAGCTCGTCGAGCTTTACCAACGGGTGGCGACACACTTGTCGATGCTGCGTTCCGGGTCCTCCGATTCGGCGCTGGTCGGCAGATTGTCCAGCCTGGTGGCGCGTGCCCGGGCCGCGGTCACGGGTGCGCATGCCCCGGTGTCCCGGGAGTTCCTCCGGTTCTGGACGGTGTCCTTCCCGGTGGTCGTCTACCGGGCCCGGTGGTGGTGCCTGGCGACGACGGTGGTGTTCTTCGCGGTGACTGCCGCCCTGGCGATCTGGGTGATCGGCAGCCCCGAAGTGCAGTCCACGATCGGAACGCCAAGCGAGATCGACGAATTGGTCAATCACTCCTTCGCCTCCTATTACAGCGAGCACTCGGCGGTCGCGTTCGGTCTGCACGTATGGGTGAACAACTCCTGGGTGGCCGCCAAGTGCATTGCGTTTTCCATCCTGCTGGGCATCCCGATTCCGTTCGCACTGTTCGCCAATGCGGCCAACCTCGGCGTGGTGTCCGGTCTGATGCTGTCGGCCGGAAAAGGAGACATCCTGCTGGGCTTGCTGATTCCGCATGGCCTACTGGAGATGACGGCGGTGTTCCTGGCGGGTGCCATCGGGATGCGACTGGGCTGGTCGGTGATCGCACCGGGCGACCGCCCGCGTGGGCAGGTGCTTGCCGAACAGGGCCGCTCAGTCGTCTCGGTCGCGGTGGGTCTGACGGTGGTGTTGCTCGTCTCGGGGGCCATCGAGGCATTCGTCACGCCGTCACCGCTGCCGACGGCGCTGCGCATCGGTATCGGAATCCTCGCTGAGGCGGCGTTCTTGGGCTACGTCGCCTACTTTGGCCGCCGTGCCGTCCGGGCGGGCGATACCGGGGACATCGCCGACGCACCCGACGTCGTGCCAACCCGGTAGCTACAGCCGCCCGGTGGCTTTCATCGCCAGGTAGCGGTCGGCCAGGGCGGGCGCGAGGTCGGCGGGCGGCGCGTCGATCACCTCGACCCCGCTGTGCCGCAATCGGGAAGCGATGGCTGACCGGTCATTTCGGGCGCGCTCGGCGGCTGCCGCGTCATACACCGCGGCGGCGTCGGCACGGCCCCTTGCCAATTGGTCGACGCGTGGGTCGGTCGCCGCGGCGATGACCACCCGGTGCTTGGCCGAAAGTTGGGGCAGCACCGGCAGCAGACCCTCGTCGAGGGCACTGGTGTTCAGGTCGGTCATCAAGACCACCAGCGCTCGTCGCCTGGCTCGCCGCAGCACGGCGGAAACCATTGCTGTGGCGTCAGATTCGATCAGTGACGGCGTCAGCGGCGCCATCGCCTCGACCAGCCGGTTCAGCAAATCCGTGCGTGACGCGCCGAACACACCGGCCCGGGTGACCCGGTCGTGAGCGAGGAAGTCCACGTGATCGCCTGCCCGCGAGGCCAATGCCGCCAGCAGCAGGGCGGCGTCCATCGACCAATCCAGCCGGGGCCAGCCGCCCGGGTCACCGACCGTCGGGTCCACGCCGACCCGTCCGGCAGACGTCCGCCCGGTGTCGAGCACGATGACGACCCGCCGATCGCGTTCCGGCCGCCACGTCCTGACGACGACGTCGGATCGGCGCGCCGTTGCGCGCCAGTCGATCGAGCGCACATCGTCGCCAACCACATACTCCCGCAACGAGTCGAACTCGGTGCCCTGCCCGCGCGTCAACGTCGGTGACATGCCGTCGATTTCGCGCAGGCGGGCCAGCCGCGACGGCAGATGTTTACGGGACAGGAACGGCGGCAGCACCCGCACCCGGCCGGGCACCGGGCGCGACCGTTGCCTGCCCGCCAACCCGAGCGGCCCGATCGACCGCGCCGTTACGGAGGCCGAGCGCTGATCGCCACGACGTACCGGCCGCAACCAGGTGTCCACCCGTTGCACCCGCCCCGGAGCAATGTCGACGGCGTGTGTTGGCGGCTCGGCTTGAGCGCTGGGCGCCCAGGCATCGCGAACCTGACCGCGAAACCGGCGCCGGCCGTCATTGCGGATCAGCAGACCGAGACTGACCAGCTCACCGAGACGAACGGAGTCGTTCGGCAACCGGTCGTAGCGCAGCCGGACCGGCCTGGCCGCCAACCCGACGTCGACGAGCACCGCTATCGACAACAACACCAGCAGCAGGACGAAAGACGCTGCCGGTGTTGGCGATAACGCGATCGGCAGCACGCACAGCAGTGCGAGCACACCGGTGCGGCCGGTCAGCACCACTATCGTGGCACCGGAACCGAAGCCAGGATGCCGTCGAGCACGGCGTCGGTGGTGGCGCCCTCCAGTTCGGCTTCCGGCCGCAGCATCACCCGGTGCCGCAGCGTCGGACGGGCCATGGCCTTGACGTCGTCGGGAGTGACGTAGTTGCGGCCGGACAACCACGACCACGCCCGTGCCGTGGCCAGCACGGCAGTCGCGCCACGCGGTGACACACCGAGTTGAAGTGCGGGTGAATGCCGGGTGGCGCCGACGATGTCGACGATGTAGCCGAGCACCTCGTCGGCCACTAAGACCCGACGGACCGCGTCACGGCCGGCGGTCAACTCGGCGGGCCCGGCGACCGGGCGGATCATCGACAGGTCGCGCGGGTCGAACCCGTGCGCATGCCGGCCCAGGATGGCGATCTCGGCGTCCCGCGGCGGCAGCGGCACAGCCAGTTTCAGCAGGAACCTGTCGAGCTGTGCTTCGGGCAACTGGTAGGTGCCCTCGTATTCGATCGGGTTCTGGGTGGCCGCGACGATGAACGGATCTGGCAGCAGCCGGGGTTCGCCGTCCACGCTGACCTGACGTTCCTCCATCGACTCCAGCAGAGCCGCCTGGGTTTTCGGGGGCGTGCGGTTGATCTCGTCGGCCAGCAGAAGATTGGTGAACACCGGTCCGTTCCGGAAGACGAATGCGGCTGTGCGGTTGTCGTAGACCAGCGATCCGGTGATGTCACCGGGCATCAGGTCCGGGGTGAACTGGACCCGCTTGAATTCCAACCGGAGTGCGGCGGCCAGTGACCGCACCAGCAGCGTCTTCGCCACGCCCGGAACACCTTCGAGCAGAACGTGACCGCGGCACAGCAGCGCCACCACCAGTCCGGTGATCGCCGCGTCCTGGCCGACGACGGCCTTGCCGATCTCGCCGCGCAGCGCGAGAAGCGCATTGCGGGCCGACTGCTCTGTCGGTTGAGTCATGGATGTAGGACCTGCCTTTCGATGTCATCGAGCGCGCGGGCAAGCTGCGTCAAGTCGCTGTCGGTAGCTGGCGCCGGACCGAATATAATGTGCTGCAGCGCCTCCGGGGCCAGGTTGCTGTGTTGGGCAACGGCGATCACGATCGTGTGCGCCGGGATATCCGCGCCCAGGCCCAGCCTGGGCAGCATCCGGTGCAGGGTGGCGGCCCGTAGTGCCTGTGCGGCCCGATCCCGTGCCCGCCGCGATCGGTACAGCCGTCCGCGGCCTTCGACGGTCTCCGATGCCCGCACGACGACGGGCAGATTCTCGGCGACCAGTGGCCCGATCCGGCGACCCTTCCACAGCGCAACCAGCAGCACCGTCAACGCCAATTGCAGGACAACCCAGGTGATGCTGTCCGGCATCAGATCGTAAATCGTTGCCGACGGAGATGATCCACCTTCGAGACGCTGCGGCGCGTACCACACCAGCCGGGCGTGTTGGCCCGCGAGGTTCATCGCCAATGCCGCATTGCCGGCTCGCAACATACCGCCGTTGGTCATGAAGTCGGTGCTGCCGACCGTCGTCACGACCCGCTCGTCGTCGCGGTAGCGGACCAGGGCTCCGCCGTAGCAACTGTTGACCGACTTGTCGTCGACGGCGTGAAAAGTGTTGGACGGCCCGAAATCCACCGAACCGGCCTGATTCGCCTCGCGCAGAGCGCAATCCGGGTTCGTGTCCTGCACGCTCGTGCCGGCGCTGCGGATGCCTGGGGCGAGTGCGGCGCGGGCATGCGATGTCGGCTCCACCAGCAGCAGGTCGCCAGGAGCGTCGGCCAGCCTCTTCAGCAGCGACTCGTCGGTGACGCGCTGGCTCTGCCCGAACAACAGCAGGGTGCCGGGCCGCGCGGCGCTTTCCGCGTCATCAACGGTGTGGGCGACGACGACGGTGACGCCGCGATCCCGCAGCAACTGCACCAACGCGTGCGCGCCCTGCGGGCCGGTCGAATTGGGATCCATCTGCCCGCCCGAGCGCGGCGCGGTGAAATACGTGGCGACAGCGGCGACGGCACAGACGGAGATCAGCGCCAGGACTATCGATCCCCATGGCCGTCGTCGCACCGGCGCGAACGCTCCCGCAACCGTCATCGGATCGGCGCCCAAGGGTCGACCGCCACTTGTTCGGCGAGTCCGGGTTGGCCTGTCGCAGAATGGAATCGCAGATGGTCATCGAGCTCCGCGATCATCTGGTAGGCCGCGGGCGTTCCCGGGGTCTCGCCGTAGGTGACGTCGTTGAAGGCATTGGCCGCACGGGACAACTCGGAGCCCAGCCGGGGGAGTTGCCCGGCGGCGTCGCGGGCCAGTTCGTTGGCGGTACGACCGGGAGCTGGGTCCACGATTCCGCTCTCCTCGAGGGCACGTGCCACGGCCCGAAGTCGATGCCTGATCGCGGCGGTCCAATCACACTCGGCGGCAGACCGTTCCGCGATGGCACGATGTTGGTCGGCGCTGAGTTGGCCGGCATCGAAGAGTTGATAGTCGCCGTCGTTCCGGGTGCGGATGGTGCGTCGCACAATACGGATTGCGACGGCGATCGCGATGATCAGCAGGATGAGCAGCACGCTGGCGGTGAACCATCCACCCGGTAGTGCAGACCCTTGTTCCACGACGCGATAGAGCAACTCGTGCAGCCACTCCTGGATGCGCTGAGGTATCGAACCTTTGGGGTAGATCGGTTTGTCGAGTTCGCGCTGCGCAGCGTCGTGCGCGGTGTCGCGGTTGATGTCGATGGCGGGCATCCAGGCGTTTTCCTAGACCGGCCGCGTCAGCCAGAGGTAATCGGTCGACCCGCCGGCGACCGGCCCTACGGCTGCCCCGGACTGCAGGACCAGATCGAATGCCTCAGAACGGATCCGGCGATCGGTGTAGAGCAACACCACCACTCCCGCGCTGAACGGGGCGGTGATGATGGTGCCGATCGCCGCTCCGACGGCGCCCACCGTCGCCGCCACGATCTCGGCGTCGCCGGCGAGGTGACCGAGGAGGTCGAACGGGGCCGCGACGGCCGCCGAGATCAACGCGACCACCAGCCAGGCCAGCGCACGGATGCCGAGCACCCGCCAAAAGCTGTTGCGTACCAGGGCAAGTGACCTCGTCATCGAATCGATAACCGGCAGTCTCTCCAGAACGATCAGCACCGGTGCGAATGACAGCGCCGTATAGAGGTAGACCACTGTCGCCACAGCCAGCAGTACCAGCGGAAGCCCGAGGATCACCACCGCTCCGGCGCCGACTGCCGCGAGCACCCCGACAATTCCCCCGACCACGCAGGCCAGCAGCGCCAGCCCGCCGCACTCCAACGCCACCAGTCCGATCAACGCGGGTAGCCGCCCGCGGATTCTGGCCCACGTCTCGCCGGCGCTGATCGTCGACCCGAAGATCGCCCGGCCGGCGACCACCGTGAGCATGCCGGTCAGCAGGATGCCGGCCAGCCAGCTGACGACACCGCCGAGTGCTGCTGAGAGCATCCAGGGGCCGACATCGCTGCCGGTGAGGTCCGGGGAGGTGGTCAAGCGTCCCGCCGCGGCGAGCGGTCCGGTCGCGGCGATCAGCGTGATGATCTGGGTGATCACGACGACCACGGTGGTCAGTCCCAACGTCGCTTTCGGGTTGGCCCGAATGTAAACGGCTGCGCCGTTGAAGATGTCGCTGAGGCTCAACGGCCGCAGCGGGATGATGCCCGGGGCAAAGCTGCGGCGAGCCTGTGGCGGCGGCATGCCGTAACCGGGCTGCTGCCGAGGGTAGCTCGGGTAATTCGGATACGGATAGCCATACCCAGGCGGCGGATAGGTGGGCGGACCGTAACCGGGCGGCGGATAGGCCCCCTGCGGGTAGTACGGGTAACCAGGCGGCGGCGAGCCCGTGAAGCCATCGTCGCCGATCATGGCTCCATACTGTCGACCACCGGGGCATTTCTCAACGTGCCCGGCGCGTAGCGTCTCCGGAATGGCCGAACTCAAGTCCCGGTTGCGGGCGGATCTGACCGATGCGATGAAGTCGAGGGACAAGCTGCGCACCGCGACACTGCGGATGCTGCTGGCCGCGATCCAGACCGAGGAGGTCTCCGGCAAGGCGGCGCGCGAACTCTCCGACGACGACGTGCTCAAGGTGCTTGCCAAAGAGTCCAGAAAACGCGGCGAGGCCGCCGAGATCTACACCCAGAACGGCCGCGGCGAGTTGGCCGCCAACGAGCACGCGGAAGCACGGGTGATCGACGAGTACCTGCCGACTCCGCTCACCGACGCGGAGGTGGCCGACGTTGTCGACACCGCGATCGCGCAGGTGGCCGAGGAGTTGGGCGAGCGTCCGGGTATGAAGCAAATGGGCCAGGTGATGAAGGCGGCCACCGCGCTGGCTGCGGGCAAGGCCGACGGGTCGAGGCTGTCAGCGGCAGTGAAGGGCCGGCTTTAGCCGGGCGACGATACAGGCCGGAACGGCCTGAGGAGAACCCGCGCAATCGGATCTAGCCTGGCGACAGCAAGCTTTCGTCGACGCGTGAAGACTTCGCTGATGAATCCGGTTTCGCCACCGCGCTTTCTGGGCATGAATGTGCTGAAGGCCGTGATCGCCACGGCGGTTACGAGCTCGGAAGGCCGTCGTGACGATCACATTCTCTCCGCCGTCGGATTCGCTCGATGTCGACGGTGTCTATCCCCCGCAACAAGACTCGATGTTGTTGATCAAGGCACTTGAGCGGGCCGAATTGGCCGGTGGTCGAACGGTGTTGGATCTGTGCACCGGCAGCGGCGTCGTTGCTATCGCCGCTGCGACGATGGGGGCGGCCTGCGTGACCGCATTCGACATCTGCCCGCGCGCGGTTCGGTGCTCGCGCGTCAACGCCGTCAACGCCGGTGTCCTGATCGATGTGCATGAAGGGTCGTGGACTTCCGCTCTGAAGTATGACCCGTTCGAGGTTATTGTCTCCAATCCGCCTTACGTACCAACGCCATCGGGTGGTGACGGGTCGGCGGTCCCGTCGTCGGCAGGACCGGCGCGGGCGTGGAACGCGGGTCCTGATGGCCGGGCTGTGTTGGATCCGTTGTGCGGCTCGGCGGCTGAATTGTTGGCCGATGGCGGCTCCATCCTGGTGGTGCACTCGGCCCTCGCTGGCGTCGAACGGTCGCTGAAGCTCTTGCGGCTCAACGGACTGGACGCGGAAGTCGTCGCCTCTCAGGAGATCCCGTTCGGGCCGGTGCTGTCGGCGAGGGCCGAGTGGCTCGAGTTGGCTGGCCAGATCGAACCAGGCTGTCGCACAGAGGAATTGGTGGTCATCCGGGCGGACAAGCCATGACCGGCCGGAGTCGGGTGCAGGTGATACCCAACGGCCCGGTGCTGGTCCCCGGACCGGTGCGCATCGAGACACCTGGCGGCGATGTCGTCGAATCCGATCGATTCATGGTGGCCATCTGCACCTGCCGGCGCAGCAAAATCTATCCGATGTGCGACACCAGCCATCGGCGCTGTCGTCCGAAGATCGCAGAAAGCGATACCGGACAACAGGACTCATCCAAGGGGTCGTCGTAGCGACGACCGACCTGCTTTCCAGGACGCCATGATGACGTTGGCAAGGCGATCCTCGACCGCCGCGTGAGCGCGGATACCGAACACGACATCGCGGTCCAGATGTGGTTCGCGCCGCACCAGATCGCCGACGACGTCGATGCGCACCACCTGCTCGTGAACTGCGTCGGCCTCGACGTGCTCGCGATAGAACGCGACGCATTCCGCCGGCGCGACCAGTCGCTCCAATGCCTCGACCAGTCGCCGGGAACCCGGTGGAGACGTGATCTCCGTCGACGCGAAATGCCCTATGGCAGAACCACGGAACTGCCGGTGCAAGCCGAACAGCGACATCACATTGACCACCGCCAACGACTCGGCGGGAACGAGTTCGAGGTAGGCCAGATAGGTCGCATCCAGACCGGCGGCGGTCAACAGGTCGGCGAACAACTGCTGGTGGATGTTCGGGCCGTGCCCTGCCCCGTACTCGTCGAACTCAACTGCGACGAACGACGCCTTGGCCTGGCCGACCAGCCTGGGAATCGCCCATGCGTGCGGGTCGCCTTCCTTGAGGTGATACAACGATCGGTGCACGAAGTATTCGCGCATCTGGTCCCATGTCCCGTTGTCCCGTAACCAATACGACGGACCGCTGCCATCGACGGACTCTATTGACAAGTTGTCCATTTCGGCTTCCGCGGTGTCGCATGGATCGATCTCGCCGACATCGCGGTGAACTTGGGCCAAGAAGATGCGCTCCAATTGCCCACGCAGATGTAGTAATCCGGGATTCCACTCCCAGGTCGGGTCGACACCGGCGAACCCGCGGTAGTGCAACTCGTAGCACATGTAGAGGGCCAGTTGCAGGTCCAGGCCGTACGGATCGGAATCTCGTACCGAGGCGCCGATGCTTTTCAATTGATCGCGGGGCGCGGGCTCGGTGAGGCATCGGCGAACGGCCATCGACAGCGGCCCATGCGCTGCGGGCAACTGGGGTTCGATCGTCGTTCGCACTGGGGACACGCGGGTGTTTACCCGCGGATCGGCACTCGTCAAACGGGCCAGTCGCACCCGGTTAGCTCAGCGGAGACGTCCCACAGCCGCCGTGCCACCGCGGCATCGCGGGCCTTCTTGCGTGGCGTGGTCACTGTCGGCTTGCCCCACTGGTTGAACCGTGGTGCCAGATACGTGCCATTCGGCAACTCGGTGGCGACCGCCTGGAGGCTGGCTCGGGCGCCGGTAGCTGCGCTGTGCGCGGGAAAACGGCGGAAGGTGTGTTCGCGGATCCACGGCACCAGTCCGGTGGCATCCCGGGTGATGTCGGTGTCGGTCGCACCCGGATCGGTCATGTACGCCCGCACGCCGCGACGGACCAACTCGTGGTTGAACAACATGACGGCCAGTTTGGACTCCCCGTAAGCCGCCCATTTGGAGTATTTACGGTTGTGCCAATTCAAGTCGTCGATGTGCAACTGGCTCATCGCGTAGGCCGCGCTGACGACCGAGATCACTCGGTCCCTGATCCGGTCGCCGAGTAGGCAGGTCAACGCGAAGTGCCCGAGGTAGTTGGTGCCCATGTGGGCCTCGAAGCCGTCGGCCGTGCGGGTCAGCGGCAATCCGAGCACGCCGGCGTTGTTGATCAGCACGTCGACGCCGTCTACCGAGTCGGCGAACTTACGCACGCTGGCCAGGTCGGCGAGGTCGAGTTGGGCGACCGTCACATCGCCGGACATCGCGGCGGCAGCGCGTTCAGCCTTCGGGATAGTGCGGCACGCGATCACAACGCTGTGGCCGGCGGCGGCCAGGGCAGCGGCGGTCGCTTCTCCGACACCGCTGTTGCCGCCGGTGACGATGATGTCCACCCGGCGATCATCTGATGTTCGATGCAGTCGCGCTGGCGATTTCAGATCAACTCACGGTCAGCCAGCGACAATTGACTGCCCCATCATCGTGCTACGACGTCACGCTCGGGCCGGGCGGCAAAGTCGTTGCCGGCAAGACCATGTACGACTTCAGCACATAGCCTGCGAACGGTAGCCACTTCAAAGCCGCCACCTCGTCAGGCCAATTCACAAACGGGTTCCGCCAGGGTTGACCTAGGTCGTCATTGCGTGAGCTTATACGACCATGAAGATCGTGGTAATTGGTGGCGCGGGTGTGCTGGGTTCGAAGGTTGTGCAGCGGCTCCGCGAGGGCGGCCATGAGGCGGTCCCGGCCTCGCCGCGAACCGGCGTCAACTCCGTCACCGGCGAAGGTCTCCCGGACGCTTTGGCCGGTGCTGACGTCGTCGTTGACGTGGCGAACGCACCGTCCTTCGATGACGACCCGGTGATGGAGTTTTTCACCACCTCGACGACGAATTTGCTCGCCGCAGCCAGCAGCGCAGGGGTCGGCCACTACGTCGCGGTGTCGATAGTCGGCTGCGACCAACTACCGGACAGCGGCTACATGCGGGCGAAGGTCGCCCAGGAGCAGCTCATCGAGCAGGCGGCGCTGCCTTACACGATCGTGCGCGCCACCCAGTTCGCGGAATTCACCGATGCGATCACCGCGTCGCTGACGGTCGGCGACGAGGTGCGCGTGCCGAACGCGCTGATTCAACCGGTCGCAACCCAGGACCTGGCCGACGAGGTCGCCCGGGTGGCCGAAGCCGCGCCGGTGAACAGCATCGTCAACGTTGGCGGGCCGGAGAAGATCTCGTTCGAGCAGATGGCCAGAGAAGTGTTGGCCAGTCAAGGCGATTCCAAGACGGTTGTCGTGGACCCACAGGCCACCTACTTCGGTGCGGCATTGTCGACGGACAGTCTGGTCATTTCGTAGCAGCGCCGGGGTACAAGGCTGCTTCTGCCCAGTAACCGCCCATGCCCCCTGGGACAGCGATGACGCGAATGGTGCGCGGCGTCGGCTGGAGTCCAGGACAGATCTGTTGGATCTTCATGTCGAAGCCCCACGCATGCTCGACGATGGTGCTGTACCAGGGCACTAGTTCAGCCGGATGTTGTTGCTCACCTTCATCTTTCGTGCCGAGGAGGGTGTATTGGCAACTCGGTGGCGGCAGGACCGCGGTGATGTTCTCGGCGATCGCCTTGTTATTGCCATCGCTTTCCGGATGTCCATGGAATCGCAGAAGGTCGACGTTGTCGGAGTTGTGTGTGTTCAATCCCGCGACGATGGCTGCGGCGGCTTTGTCCTGCACTGCCGGGGTGTAATCGCGCATCCCGTAGGAGTTGTGGCCGCCGTAGGGATTTCTGCTGTCGAGGATGTGCCCGTAGATGGCCAACGCGGCGAGTGCGATCGCTGCCAGGATGCCCAGCGCGATCAGAGTCTTTCGGATGTTCTTGGTCAAGGCGGGCATGTGGATCAATCTCCGGGGTAGCGCAGGTGAACGAACTCAACCGACGCCGATCCGCCGGTGAAGCCTGGGTTGTCGGGCATCCAATCGTCGCGAAAATTGTTGGCGCCGTCAGCATGCTGGTCCACGACATCCACAAGGGCTCCGTTCTGCATTTTTTGTCCTACGTACACGGCAGTGTGATTGATGGTCCCCGTGGCCGTGTCGTGGTAGTAGATGAGGTCGCCGGGTACCAATCCGGCTTTCGAAGGAGCGAGCGGGTCAAGGGCATTACGCGCCGGCATCGGGGCAGTGCCGACTACCTGACCTCGGCCGGAATTGACGACGAAGTCGCGGTTGGCCTGCGCGACCGCCCAACTGTTCGAGCGGTCGAAGTGGTTCACTCCGGGGATGTCGCGCATCGAGTTCTCGTAGTACCACTCGCCCTTCGGATTGTCCCGCGCGTTCTCGACCGGGCTGCCGGCATCTTTGAACCCGCCGGCGCGCATGACTTGGGAAGCGAAGTTTGTGCAGTCGCCGCCGCCGTCGCCGAAGTTCTCGTAATCCGGGTTATCCCGGTGCGGATCAGACACGTTGCCGGCCCATCGGTCGGCATACTCGACCGCGCGACGCCGCGCATCCGACAGCGGGGGAGGCGGTGGCTGTCCACTGCCCGGGAAGCCGAGCAGGCCGCCGAGCGAGGTCGGTGTCGCCGTCGGAGGCGGTGTTCCAGTGGCTTTCGCGATCGCACCGGCCAGATCAGCGTCGATGCGATTGCCTTCGGTCAGGGCGTTGGCGATACGCACCCGCAGATCGGCGATCTTTGTGGCGATCTGCACTCGGGTGGCTTTGTCGAGTTGGTCGTAGTTCGGCGGGGGACTCACCTGATTGGTCGACTGGTCGATCTCCACGGCCGGGGCTTCATCGGCATCATCGACGATCGTTTGGACGGTATGGGCGAGTTTCGCCGCGTCCTGCACAGCGCGGTCCATCGCTCCGGCTGCGGCCGACAGGTCCGCTGCCTTGACGTCATGAGTGCCCGCCGCCATCTGCATCGACGTCACCGCCGTCTGCGCGGCTTCGCCCTGCCACGTCGTGGCTTTCACTATGTCGCGGTAGAACGCCGCGGAGTTGGCGTGATTGGTTGCCATGTCACGGGTGGCTTTGGCGAGATCGGCGATCTCAGGAACCCACTGGCGCAGCTCCCTCAACGACAACGGCACAACCACACCTCAGAGCGCAGGGCGAATACCCCTGATTCGATCCACGCCGCCCTGATCGGCCTGCGAGAACGCGTTGGCAGCCATCCGGTGACGGTCCGCGTGGTGAGTGAACTGCTCACCGGACCACGTGCGATCGATCTCCCACGCGCCGAGCATCTCGGGAAGTGCCGCGGCCGACACGCCAGAACCCAGCACCGCTTCACTGGCTCGCCGGTGCGCCGCCTGATGGGTCGCGAAGAAGTCGTCCGCGTGGTTGTCGATCTCCGCCGCCGTCGCGTGCAGTTCGGCCGGGCGCACCTTCACCGGCTCCGCCACCGCCAACTCCTCCCGCTCGGCCGCTCCTTCGCCACAATCCTAGGGCCACCTGCATCGCCGGCAACTCACCGAATTTCACGTAGCGTCAGCGAAATCGGCAGCGGCCGGCAACGAAGAAGGACTCCGACCCGAGTACCGGATCAGAGTCCTTGACTTGCAACATGAGTCGGGGTGGCGGGATTCGAACCCACGACCTCTTCGTCCCGAACGAAGCACGCTACCAAGCTGCGCCACACCCCGCGTGAAGCCACGACAGCCTATCGCACCGACCCGGCAGGCGACGAAACGGGATTGCCGGGCCGGACCGCCGTTTGCGTGCCGGCCGGTCGATACCGCGCTGATCACACTTGTCCCGAGGTTTCCGCCACAGCCCGGCGTGGAATAACCGCGATCTGCGCGCCCTTGAATAAACTAATTACCGCTCAGCTCTGCAAATGGAAGCGAGACGACCATGACGGTATTGGGCGCCGTGGTATTCGGCGGATTCCTGGCCCTCGGCGTGCTGTGGCTGCTGGTGACCGCGCCCAGCAGCGATCCCGACGTCGACCCAGCGTGGGATCATGCCCAGAACTCCGCAGCGGCTTCCGGTTCCCGAGTGTTGACGCACTCGTCGTACAGCTAGTTGGCTCAGCGCGCCGAATACGTGGGCTGCGAGCGCCCCCGAATTCGCTGCGGGTCGCGGCCGCCAGTCGGTGATGCAATCAACGTCAGCAAGGTGGCTTCGGGCCTGCAGCAGAACCGCACCGGCGCATACGGCGACGTGCCGATCCCGGCGGAGACATGCAGTTGCATGTGGGCACCCCACCGCGACGGGCCTTTGGCTCGTGAGCGATCCAGACCCGAGTTGGTCACCAGGGCTCCGTAGAACGGCAGACACAACTGACCACCGTGGGTGTGGCCGGCCATCACCAGCTGATATCCGTCTGCGGCGAAGCGGTCCAACACCCGTGGCTCCGGCGAGTGGGTCAGACCCAGCCGCAAGTTGGCAGCGGGGCTGACCGGACCCGCGATCGCGTCGTAGCGATCCCTGGCGATGTGCGGGTCGTCTACACCGGCGGCAGCGATGTGCAGCCCCGCCACCTCGAACTCGCGCCGGGTATGGGTCAGATCCAACCAACCGCGTTCGGTGAAGGCCGCTCTCAGGTCCTGCCATGGCAGCGGCTGACCGTGCACCCGGCGTCCGGGTTTGGTCAGGTAGTTCATCGGGTTCTTCGGTCGCGGCCCGAAGTAGTCGTTGCTGCCGAACACGAAGATGCCGGGCACCGACAGCAGGTCACCGAGGCTCTGCACCACCGACGGAACCGCCCTGGGATGCGCCAGGTTGTCGCCGGTGTTGACGACGAAGTCGGGCTCAAGGCCCGCGAGTTCACGCAGCCATGCCTGCTTGCGGCGCTGTCCGGGCCGCATGTGCAGGTCGCTGAGATGCAGCACCCGCAGCGGCGAGGAACCGGGAGTCAGCACCGGCATGGTCAGCTCGCGCAAAGCGAAGGCGTTGCGCTCGATCAGCGAGGCGTAGCCGATGCCGGCAACAGCCGATCCCAGTGCGACGGCGCCGGTACTTTTCAGGGCAACAGCGGAAGGCATGCAGGCCAGAATACTGCCGGTTGCCGAGTGGGTGCGCTTCACACACCAGCGGACCCGCTACGGAGGCGGTGGCGGCGCCAGGATCGGAATCGTGATCGGCGGTAGACCCGGAATCTCGATCACCTGCGAGCCGACCGGCGGCGGCATACCGAAGCCCTCCGGCGGCGGGGGCGGAGCAGGCGGAATGCCATTACTGGTCTGGATCGTGACGACCGCGCCCGGGATGGTCTGACCGTTGGGTGACGTGCCGACCACTTCGCCGTACTTCGCGCTGCTGTTGACCGACTGGGCCTGATCTGCGACCTGGAACCCGACATCCTTGAGGCGCTGCCGCGCCGCATCGACGTCGAGACCCGCGACGCTGGGCACCTTGGATCCGGGCCCGCCTTCGACGTATTCCCTGTCGGTCGGCGGCATTTTGATATCGCCGAAAATGGTGGCGATTGGCTTCATCGCGGTGAACCAGGTGCGGGCCGGCTCGTTGCCGCCGAACAGGTTGCCGTCGCCGCACCGCCGCAGCGGTGACGAGCACAGGTCAGACGGCGATGTGGAGTCGTCGTAGATGTAGTTGGCCGCCGCGTACTCGTTGGTGAAGCCGACGAAGCCTGACGACCGGTGCGCCTCGGTGGTCCCGGTCTTTCCCGACACCGGCAGATTCCATCCGGCTCCACCGGCGGAACCCGACGCGGTACCGCCGCCCAGCGCGTCCTTGCTCATCGCGTTGGCCAGGGTGTTGGCCAATCCTTCCGGCACCACCTGGTCGCAGGCTTCGGTGGTGACGGCCACCGCGTTGCCGTTGCGGTCGATCAGCTTGTCGACGGGGTTGGGCGGGCACCAGGTCCCGCCGGAGGCCAACGTCGCCGCGACGTTCGACAGTTCCAGAGCGTTCAGTGCGAACGGGCCCAGCGTGAACGACCCGAGGTTCTGCCGCTTGATGAAGTCGGCCAGGCTCTCGTTGCTCTCCGGGTCGTAGTCGCGGGCGCTGCCCGGCTCGGCGTACGACCGCAGGCCGAGCTTGACTGCCATGTCGACCGCGCGGGGCACCCCGATCAGCTGGATGAGCCTGGCGAACGCGGTGTTTGGGGAGGTGGCCAGCGCATCGGTCACATTCATCGACCCGCGGTAGTTGCCGGCGTTGATCACACACCACTGTTCTTTGGGGCAGCCCTTGGCGCCGCCGCTGCCCATACCTTTGGCCTGGAACCTGCCGGGGACCTCGAGCGTGGTGTTGATGCCCATGCCCATCTGCATGGCGGCCGCGGTGGTGAAGATCTTGAAGATGGACCCCGCGCCGTCGCCGACCAGAGAGAACGGCTGCGCCCGCATGGTTTCGCCGGCCTCGCCGTTCAACCCGTAGGTACGGTTGCTGGCCATCGCGACGACCTTGTGTGAATTCTTGCCTGGCCTGATCACGCTCATCACGCTGGCAATGCCCTCGAGGGTCGGGCTCGCATAGGTGTCGATCGCATGCTTGACCGGCTCCTGAACCTCGGGATCGAGGTTGGTGCGGATCAAGAAGCCGCCGCGGGCGAGTTGCTCCTTGCTGATCCCGGCGCGCGACAAATAGGACTGCACGTAGTCGCAGAAGAAGGCGCGGTCGCCCGCCGCGATGCAGCCCCGCGGAAGTTCTTTGGGCTGCGGCAGAATTCCCAGCGGCTCGGCCTTGGCGGCGCGCAGCGCGTCGGCCTCGTTGGGGAGGTTATCGATCATGGTGTCCAGCACCAGGTTTCGGCGGGCCAGCGCGCCATCCGGGTTCACGTAAGGATTCAGCGCACTCGTCGACTGGACCAGCCCGGCCAGCAGCGCCGCCTGCTGCCAGTTCAGGTCGGTGGCGTTGATACCGAAGTAGGTCTGCGCCGCATCCTGCACGCCGAACGCGTTGTTACCGAAGGACACCAGGTTCAGGTAGCGGGTCAAGATCTCCGGCTTGGTGAAGGTCTTATCCAGCGTCAGTGCCATCCGGATCTCGCGCAGCTTGCGGGCCGGTGTGGTCTCGATCGCGGCGCGCTTCTCGGCGTCGCTCTGCGCGATCACCAGCAGCTGGTAGTTCTTGACGTACTGCTGCTCGATGGTCGAGCCACCGCGGGTGTCGACGTCACCCGACGCGTAGCCCGCCAGCCCGGTCAGAGTGCCCTTCCAGTCCACACCGTTGTGCTCGGCGAACCGCTTGTCCTCGATCGAGACGATGGCCAGCTTCATCGTGTTGGCGATCTTGTCGCTGGGCACTTCGAAGCGGCGTTGGTCGTAGAGCCAGGCGATGGTGTTGCCTTTGGCGTCCACCATGGTGGTCACCGCCGGGACGTCGCCCTCCAGAAGCTGGGCAGAAGCGTTGCCGACGACCTCGGAAGCGCGGTTGGACATCAGGCCGATGCCGCCGGCGACGGGGAAAAGCAGAGCGGCGACGACGACGCTGGCGAGCAGACAGCACCCGGCGAGTTTGGCGATAGTGACCGCGGTCACGGAGCGCTCTGGCATGGCTACTACACTAGCGGCGCTGCAACGGGAGTCTTCGCGAGTGGCCGGTGAGAATCGTTTCCGCCCCGAACTCGCCTCAGGTTTCTCTCAGCCGCAGCTCAGGCCGCTGTTAGTCGGCCCTGTCGCCGAGTCCCGGCTCTATTTCATGATCGGACTGCACGGTCGTCCCAAAAATGGGGGTCGCAGACTGTTGCGCAATTGGTACCTGACCACGTAGCTTATCCACACAATGAGATACAGGTAACACCGACACGGACAGTGTGGCGTAGGTCGCATCGGTGGAACCGGTGGCAGAGCGAAGGGGAATCGCTGGTGTCAGGAGTAGGGATCGTGGAGCAGAAAACGGTCGCAGCGCCGACAGGTGCAGTGCTGTGCGGTGCTGACGCGGAGTCAAGAATTGCCTGGGTTTCCAAGGCGCTGTGCAGGGCCGCTGATCCCGACGAGTTGTTTGTCCGTGGCGCGGCGCAACGCAAGGCCGCGGTGATCTGCCGGCACTGCCCAGTGATGCTGGAGTGCGGTGCAGATGCATTGGACAACCGCGTCGAGTTCGGAGTCTGGGGTGGGATGACCGAACGTCAGCGGCGGGCGCTGCTCAAGCAGCACCCTGAGGTGGTGTCCTGGGCGGAGTTCTTCAGCGCTCAGCGCAAGCACCGCAGCGTTGGATAAGTAGGAAGAAGCGAGTCAGCGGCCGGCTTCGCAGCCGGCCGCTCTTCATTACCCAGCCGAAGTTACTGCCCGGCCCGCATCGTCAACCGGTCGACGTCGATTGGGCCGGCTCCTCAGCGGGCCGTCGCCGGCCCGCATCGTCAACCGGCCGCCGTCATCTGATCGGCGATCGCCCGCAGTGCCTCCAAGTCAGAAACGTCGAACGGCAGCGACGGCACACCGACGATGGCGACCTGCGGGTTGGCGCCGGTGAAACGGGACAGCAGCCGGATCTCCCGCTTGGACGTCGCCGCGCGGTCGGCGTGAATCTCCAAGATGGCATGGGTCAGCTCGTTGCCGTCGGCGGCTTCCGACCCGTTCTCGAAGGTCTTGGCGCCGTCGATGGCGCGCTCGACCGGCAACGAGCACAGCATCGGATGCGTCCGGTTCAAGATCAGCCCAGCCAGCGGCATGTGTTCTTCGGACAGCCGGTCGACGAAGAACGACGCCTCCCGAAGCGCGTCGGGCTCGGCCGCCGACACCACCACGAACTGCGTGCCACGTCGCTTCAGCAACGCGTAGGTGCGGTCCGCCTTCTCCCGGAACCCGCCGAACGTCGCGTCCAGCGACTGCACGAAACTCGCGGCGTCGCCAAGCATCTGCGAGCCCAGCACGGTCGACAGCGCCTTCATCGCCAAACCGACCGCTCCGGTCACCAATCGACCGATGCCGCGGCCGGGCCCCAGCAGCAGCTTCCACAACCGGCTGTCCATGAAGCTGCCCAGCCGTTTCGGCGCATCCAGGAAATCCAGAGCGTTGCGTGACGGCGGGGTGTCCACCACCACCAGATCCCAGCGATCTTCGGCCAGCAACTGGCCGAGCTTCTCCATCGCCATGTATTCCTGCGTGCCGGCCAGCGAGGTGGCGACCGTTTGATAGAACTGGTTGTCCAGAATCGCTTGTGCGCGATCGCCTTCGGAGTACTGGATCACCATCTCGTCGAAGGTGCGGCGCATGTCCAGCATCATCGCGTAGAGCTCGCCGGGGACCTCGGGAGCGAGCGGCACGCGTTGCGGCGAGTTGCCGAGGTCGCTGATGCCCAATGCCTGCGCCAGCCGCCTGGCGGGGTCGATCGTCAGCACCACGACAGTGCGGCCGTACTCCGCCGCCCGCAGCGCCATGGCCGCGGCGGTGGTGGTCTTACCGACTCCGCCAGCGCCGCAGCACACCACGACGCGGTTGGACCTGTCCTCCAGGATGGCCGCGATATCCAGAGTCTGCGGTGCGGTGCTCATCGAACTCCCTGCTGTGCAAGTGATTCCGACAACTCGTAGAGGCTGCCGAGATCCACGCCGTCGGCGATCGTCGGCAGCTGCAGCCGCGGCACCTTGAGCTCGTCGAGCTGCTCAGCCGTCGTTGCCCGGGCAGCGATCCGGGTGGCGTGCTGGATGGTCTCGGTCAACAAGCCCGCGAAGTCATCGTCGCTCAACGTGATTCCGGCCGTGGTCAACCCCGCTCGCACCGCGTCGGCGTCGACATCGCCCTCGGCGGCTTTGGCCAGATCGTCGGGTTGCAGATACGCCTCGATATTGCGGTTGACGATCACACTGCCGATCGGCAGGCCCAGCCCCTCCAGCTCGTCGATCGCTTCGAGGGTCTCCTGCATCGGCAGCGCCTCCAGCAGCGTGACCAGGTGGATGGCTGTCTGGTCGGAGTGCAGGATCTTCACCACACCCTCGGCCTGCGAGTACACCGGGCCGCCCTTGGCGAGGTCGGACACCGCGCGGGTGACGTCCAGGAAGCGGGAGATCCGGCCGGTCGGCGGCGCGTCGACGACGATCGCGTCGTACACCGGGTCCTTGGCCCCTTTGTCGGTGCGGATCACCGACTCCTTGATCTTGCCCGTCAGCAAGACGTCACGCAGGCCAGGCGCGATGGTCGTCGCGAACTCGATCGCCCCGATGCGGCGCATCGCCCGGCCGGCGATGCCGAGGTTGTAGAACATGTCGAGGTACTCCAGGAACGCCGCCTCGATGTCGATCGCCAGCGCGTTGACTTGGCCGCCGCGCTCGGCGCTGGCGATCTTGAGCTCCTTGTACGGCAGCGGTGGCACGTCGAAGAGCTGCGCGATCCCTTGGCGCCCTTCGACTTCCACGAGCAAGACCTTGCGTCCACCGGACGCCAGCGTCAGCGCAAGCGCCGCAGCAACGGTCGACTTGCCGGTACCGCCTTTGCCGGTGACGAAATGCAGACGGGCCTTGGACAGTCGCGATGGCCAGCCGACGGGGCTGCCGCCGCTCGATGAGGTCCCCACCAATGCATGCTAACCATCGGGCGTCACCGCGCTGTCGATAAGCTCAGGATATGAGCCAACCCACCATCTGGGAGTACGCCACCGTCCCGCTGTTGACCCACGCCACCAAGCAGATCCTCGATCAATGGGGCGCCGACGGCTGGGAGCTGGTGTCCGTGCTGCAAGGACCGACCGGTGAGCAGCACGTGGCGTATCTGAAGCGCCCGAAATGACCGCCTCGGCTCGGCTCGCCGAGCTGGGAGTCGAGCTGCCCGCGGTCGCCGCGCCGCTCGCGTCGTATGTGCCGGCAGTGCGGACCGGCAACCTCGTCTACACCTCCGGACAGCTGCCGATGCAGGACGGCAAGCTTCCGCAGACCGGCAAGGTCGGAGCCGACGTAACGCCCGAAGAGGGCAAGGACCTCGCCCGCGTCTGCACACTGAACGCTCTGGCTGCGATCGATGCGCTGGTCGGTATCGACTCGGTGGTCCAAGTGGTCAAGGTGGTCGGATTCGTCGCGTCCGCAGCCCGATTCAACGGCCAGCCGGGCGTGGTCAACGGCGCCTCGGATCTGCTCGCCGAGGTGTTCGGCGGCAGCCATGCCCGTTCGGCCGTCGGCGTCTCCGAGCTACCGCTGGACTCGCCGATCGAAGTCGAGCTGGTAGTCGAGGTCGGATAGGGACGTGACGGCTCCCGCAGAGTCTCCGACGCACCCCGCTTACGGCGAGCTGCGTCCGGTCACCGATACCGCCTCGGTGCTGCTGGCCAACAATCCCGGCTTGATGACCCTGGAGGGCACCAACACCTGGGTGCTGCGGGGTCCGCGCAGCGACGAGGTCGTGGTGGTCGATCCCGGTCCCGATGACGACGACCACATCGCCAAGCTCGCCGCCGTCGGCCGCATCGCCCTGGTGCTGATCAGCCACCGGCACGGCGACCACACCGACGCCATCGACAAGCTGGTCGACCTCACCGGTGCGCCGGTGCGCTCGGCAGGCAGCGGGTTTCTGCGTGGCCTGTCCGCTGAGCTCACCGACGGCGAAGTGATCGACGCGGCGAACCTTCGGATCACCGTGCTGGCGACACCGGGCCACACCGCCGACTCGCTGTCGTTCGTTCTGGACGACGCGGTGTTGACCGCGGACACCGTGCTGGGCCGCGGAACGACCGTCATCGACAACGAAGACGGCAGCCTGATCGATTATCTGGAATCGCTGGAGCGACTAAGCGGGCTCGGCGAGCGAACCGTGCTGCCCGGTCACGGACCGGACCTGCCGAACTTGGCGGCCGTGGCGTCGGAATACCTGGCGCATCGGGAGCAGCGGCTCGAGCAGATCCGCTCGGCGCTGCACACGCTCGGCGACGACGCCACGACGCGCCAGGTCGTCGAACACGTCTACGTCGACGTCGACGAAAAGCTATGGGACGTCGCGGAATGGTCGGTGCAAGCGCAGTTGAACTACCTGCGTCGTTAGCGAGCGCTGGGCTGGACGCTCGCTCGGTCGCGCCCGCGCTACGCGCGCGCTTACCTCGCTCGCCTCGCGAGCCGTTCGGAGTCCGAGATCAGCACGCTCTTGCCCTCCAGGCGAATCCAGCCGCGGTGGGCGAAGTCGGCCAGCGCCTTGTTCACGGTTTCGCGTGAGGCGCCGACGAGTTGCGCGATCTCTTCCTGAGTCAGGTCGTGGGTCACCCGCATCGCGCCGCCCTCCTGGGTGCCGAAGCGCTGGGCGAGCTGGAGCAGCTGCTTGGCAACACGGCCGGGCACGTCGGTGAAGATCAGGTCGGCGAGGTTGTTGTTGGTGCGGCGCAGCCGGCGGGCCAGCACTCGCAGCAACTGCTCGGCGATCTCGGGACGGTCCGCGATCCAGGCGCGCAGGGCGTCACGGTCCATCGACACCGCCCGCACCTCGGTGATGGTGGTCGCGCTGGACGTCCGTGGCCCGGGGTCGAAGATCGACAACTCGCCGAACATGTCGGACGGGCCCATGATGGTCAGCAGGTTCTCCCTGCCGTCCGGCGAACGGCGGCCGATCTTCACTTTGCCGGAAATGATGATGTACAGCCGATCGCCTGGCTCGCCCTCGGCGAAAACCGTATGCCCGCGCGGGAAGTCGACAGGCTGCAGCTGCTTGGTCAGCGCGGCGACGGCGCTCGGTTCGACCCCCTGGAAGATTCCGGCCCTCGCCAGGATCTCGTCCACGTTGCCCCTTTAGCTATTCAAATAAATCTGGTTACGCAAGTCTGTTGCCCGCGCCGATTACCCGGCCGATCCGAAGTCTAGAGGTAAGCCATCGACTCGACGTGCCAACGCTACACACGATTGGCATGCTGACGCGGGCCAAATTGCCGATTCGTTCGCGAATGATTAAGCGGCTGGTGTGCGACGTCGGGTTGTTTGACCGCGGGAACGACGGCGGTCGCCCGGAATTGGTCCGTCGCCCACTCCGTGCTGCTCGGCAGATAGTCCGAGTCGTCGGCGATGCGGCGGTGCAGGCCGTCCAGCGCCTCGGGCATTCCATCTCGGGCCAATACGCGCACATCTTTCGGCTCGGCCTGCTCGAGAAATTCCGCGACATCACTGGCGGAAAGCGAGTCGTTCTCCAAGCCTGCTTCGAGCCGCTGAAGCCCGAAAGTCGCGAGCATCAGCAACCCCGGGATGAATGCAACGACCAACCAAGACACAAAGAGCAAGTAAACACGGCTAAGGTCTCGGCGCGATTACGAATTAGTACCCTGTCTGAGTGACATCTGGCAAAGCTCCCCGGGCTGCGGCCAAGGCGTCCAGCGCCGCCGACGCACGCCGCTGGGCCGCCGAAACCCCGACGGGTCTGGTGCGCCGGGCTCGTCGGATGAATCGCAAACTCGCAGAAGCGTTTCCGGATGCCCACTGCGAGCTGGACTTCACCGATCCGCTGGAGTTGACGGTGGCGACGATCCTGTCGGCGCAGAGCACCGACAAGCGGGTGAATCTCACGACGCCCGCGCTGTTCGCCCGCTATCGCATCGCCGTCGACTATGCGCAGGCCGACCGCGAAGAACTGGAAACACTCATTCGACCGACCGGGTTCTATCGCAATAAAGCGTCGTCGTTGATCGGGCTTGGCCAAGCATTGGTCGAGCGTTTCGACGGCGAGGTGCCACACAGCATGGAGCAGCTCGTCACGTTGCCCGGCGTGGGCCGGAAGACCGCGAACGTCGTTCTCGGCAACGCGTTCGACATCCCGGGAATCACGGTTGACACCCATTTCGGGCGGTTGGTTCGGCGGTGGAACTGGACTACTGAGGAAGACCCCGTCAAGGTCGAGCACGCCGTCGGCGAACTCATCGAGCGCAAGGAATGGACGCTGCTCAGCCACCGGGTGATCTTTCACGGCCGCCGGGTGTGCCACGCCCGCAAACCGGCATGCGGAGTGTGCGTGCTGGCCAAGGACTGCCCGTCGTACGGAATCGGCCCCACCGAACCGTTGATCGCCGCACCGCTGGTGCAGGGCCCGGAAACGGAGCACCTCCTGGCGATGGTCGGCTTGTAGGTTGACCGCCTCCACCGCTCGAACCACTCGCTGGACCGTCGCGGTCCTGGCGGTCGTCGCCGCCCTGATCGCGGCCTTGCTGGTGCAGATGAAGCACGAGTCAGATTCGTCGACGGCACCGTCGACCACCGCCGCCCGCGAGCACCGCGACGCCGACACCGCGGCGGCGCTCGCCGGGCCACGGCAACGTGCCGATCTGGCGCCATGCCCGCATCCGGGCGGGCAGCCCGGCTCGGCGAAGCTGCGCGGCGTGACCGTGGAATGCGCGGCCGACGGCTCGGTTGTCGACGTCGGGCCCGCGTTGGCCGGACACCGCGTCGTCCTCAACCTGTGGGCGTATTGGTGCGGCCCGTGCGCGACCGAACTGCCGGCGATGGCGGAGTATCAACGGCGGGTCGGCCCCGACGTCTTGGTGGTGACGGTGCACCAGGACGAGAACGAGACGGCCGCCTTATTGCGGCTGGCCGAGCTTGGTGTGCGGCTACCGACACTGCAGGACGGCGGCCGTCGAGTGGCGGCGGCGTTGCAGGTGCCCAATGTCATGCCCGCGACGGTCGTGCTGGACTCGGACGGTAGCGTTGCGAAGACGTTGCCGCGCGCTTTCGCCAGCGCCGATGAGATTTCTTCCGCGGTCGGGGTTATTGGACATGCCGGATGATCTCTGGTGCGCCGCATAGTGGCCCGGTGGCAGTGGGACGAACGAAGGGGGCGCCGGTGAGCGGTGGCGGCACTCCCCAACGTCTCGATGAGACATTGTTGACGCCCGAGCTCGGCCCGCCATGGTTGAAGTCGTTGGTCGACAACGTCGACGAGATGCCCGAGGCCTTCCGGCGGCGCCTGCCCCGTGACGTACTCGCGATGGTGACCGCTGCCGAGGCCACGGCGAAGGCCCGTAAGAGTGGGCGCGACGCGGCCGTGCTGATTTTGTTCTCCGGCCCGCCATCCGACGCCCTTCCCGATGACGCCGACCTGCTGGTGATCGTGCGGGCGGCGTCGTTGCGCCATCACGCCGGCCAAGCGGCTTTCCCGGGCGGCGCATCCGACCCCGGCGACGACGGGCCGGTCGCCACCGCGCTGCGCGAAGCCCGCGAAGAGACCGGTATCGACACCGCCAGACTGCATCCATTGGTGACGATGAAGCGAACGTTCATCGCGCCGTCCGGTTTTCACGTCGTCCCGGTCCTGGCGTACTCGCCCGATCCGGGTCGGGTGGCGGTCGTGGATCAGGCCGAGACAGCAATGGTGGCCCGGGTTCCGCTGCGCGCCTTCATCAATCCTGGCAACCGGCTGATGGTGTACCGCCGCACTCTCAGCCGTCGCTTTGCCGGGCCGGCATTCCTGTTGGACGACATGCTGGTCTGGGGTTTCACCGGTCAGGTGATCTCGGCGATGTTGGATGTCGCCGGCTGGGCGCAGCCCTGGGATACCAGCGTTCTCCGCGAGTTGGACGAAGCAATGGCGATGGTCGGCGACAAGGATGATGCCTGATGACCTCCTCACAATGGCTCGACATCGCTGTGTTGGCGGTTGCCTTCATCGCGGCGATCTCGGGATGGCGTTCGGGCGCGCTCGGCTCGGTGATGTCGTTCATCGGCGTCCTGCTGGGCGCGATTGCGGGCGTCCTACTGGCCCCACATCTGGTCGCGCACGTCACTGCGCCGCGGGCCAAGTTGTTCGCCGCGTTGTTCTTGATCCTGGGGCTGGTCGTGGTCGGCGAGGTCGCCGGCGTGGTGTTGGGTCGCGCGGTTCGCGGTGCGATCCAGAGCAACTCGGTTCGGTTCTTAGATTCGATGATCGGGGTGGCGGTGCAGTTGGTGGTGGTGCTGGTGGCGGCGTGGCTGCTGGCAACCCCGCTGACATCATCGGCTGGTCAGCCGAGTTTGGCTGCCGCAGTGCGTGGTTCGCGGGTGCTGGCCCAAGTCAACGACTACGCGCCGGAGTGGCTCAAGACGGTGCCCAAGCGGTTGTCGGCGTTGCTGGACACCTCGGGACTGCCGCAGGTGTTAGAGCCGTTCAGTCGCACGCCGGTGGTGGCGGTCGCGGCGCCCGACTCGGCGCTGGCCAACAACCCGGTGGTCGCCAACACCGAACCGAGCGTTGTGAAGATCCGCTCGATCGCACCCAGCTGCCAGAAAGTGTTGGAGGGCAGCGGTTTTGTGCTGTCGCCGGACCGGGTGATGACCAATGCGCACGTGGTGGCGGGCGCGAACAGCGTCACCGTCGAGGCCAGCGGCAACCCCTACGACGCGACCGTGGTGTCCTATGACCCGACTATGGACATCGCGATCTTGTCGGTGCCGCACTTGCCTTCGGGGCCATTGGCTTTCGCGAGCGCACCGGTGAACTCGGGTACCGAAGCGATCGTGATGGGCTATCCCGGCGGCGGCGGATTCTCGGCGACGCCGGCCAGGATCCGCGAGCTCATCGAACTCAACGGGCCCGACATCTACCGGAATGCGACGATCAACCGTGAGGTCTACACCGTCAGAGCAAATGTGGAGCAAGGCAATTCGGGCGGACCGCTGATCAGCCTCGACGGTCAGGTGATCGGCGTCGTCTTCGGTGCTGCCGTGGACGACAACGACACCGGCTTCGTGCTGACCGCCAAAGAGGTGGCTGCGCAACTGTCACACATCGGCGACACAGCCCCGGTCGCCACCGGCGCGTGCGTCAGCTGAGCGGAGTTCGGTAGACCCGATCGAGAAACCGCGACAGATGGCCGTTGACTTCGTCAGGCTGCTCTTCGTGGCTGAAATGCCCTGCCCCGGCTATTGATACGTAGCGGCCGTGTGGTGCGTAACGCTGCGTTCGCTCGACCGGGTCGTCCAGCACGTACGGGTCGGCGTCGCCGTGGATGTGCAGCATCGGGATGCCGAACGGCCGGCTCATCGATCGCATGAAGCGCCGGCCCTCTTCGCGTAGCTGGCTGCGCACCGCCCAGCGCTGGTACTCCAAAGCGCAGTGCGCCGCCGACCGAATCTGGACAGCCTGTCGGAGGTGGCCGACGGTCTCGGAAAAGTCTTCGGAGGCAACCCATTTGGCACTGGACCGGCTGCGCACCAGGCGCTCGATCTCCTCGCCGTTGTGTCGGGTCAACATGCGTTCCGGCCAGATCGGCGCCTGGTAGCGCAGCAGCGAGGGCAGTAGCGCACGCCGTTGGTCGCGGCGGGTCAGCACCGACTTGCGCAGCGCGGCCGGATGCGGCGAGCTGACCACTGCGATGGCACGCACCAGTCGCGAGTGCAGCACCGAAGTGGCCCAGCAGACCAGCCCGCCGTCGGCGTGGCCGACCAGCGTCGCCGACGTGTGACCCAGCGCCCGGATCAGCCCGGCGGTATCCCCGGCCAGCGTCCAGCCGTCATACCCGCGAGGAGGTTTGTCGCTGCTGCCGTAGCCGCGAAGATCCACCGCGACCACGCGGGCTCCGGTCAGACCGCGGAGTTGATGACGCCACGACCACCAGAACGAGCCGAAGCCGTGCAGCATGATCACCAGCGGCTGCGCGGTCGACGGAGTGGATGTGACCTGCCCGGCCGGAGTTGCCTCGACGACATGAAACCGAATGCCGTTGGCATGCACGTCCAGATGCCGCCACGGCCCGTCGATGCGGGTCACCCACGGATCTGGTGGCGCCATCTACCAACCCGAAGGATCGGTGGGCGTGCCGCCCGGCGAATCGAGCGCCGGCGCCGCGGGCTTGTCATGGCCCGGCGTGAACGCCGACCGCGTCTCCTTGACCGATTCGATGGTCTGCTGCGGCCCACGGATGCGACGGACCTTCAGATAGCCGAACAGCGCCAGCACGCCGGTGACCAGCACCATGATCCCGAACACGATCAGGAAGGCCACCCAACGCCATAGCCAGGTGTCGAGTAGTTCGGCCAGGAAGAAGAAGAAAAAGAAAGTCGAGTAAAACAGCACTACCAGCGCCGCAATGAAGAAGACGCTGCCGGTCAGGCCCTTCTTGACGTCGCGGGTGATCTCCGCGCGGGCCAGTTCGACCTCCGCGCGCACCAGCGTCGACATCTGCGACGTGGCGTCCTTGACCAGCGCGCCGATCGAGGGCTCCGCGGACAGCACGTGCGGGTCGGTCAACGGGATCGTGGTCAGCGTGCAGGGAACTCCGTCCTTGCGATCGGCGCTCTTGCGGTCGTGCTTGCTCACTGACGTCCTCCCGGCCGGATTCATCTGTCCGGCTCCTCCTCATCGCGCTTCGCGCTCTGCATCGTCGCCGAACGGACCCAATTGTCGTCGCGGTTCATGTTGCCATGCAGCCCGATGCCAGACGAGGCCAAGTCGACGTCACGCCCGCGACGACGCCGCAGCGGGTTTGAGGATCGACGTCAGCGGGCAATGGTCAGGCTAGACTGGCGCCGCCATTTTGGTGTGCGTCCATTCGCCGACAGGGGAACCACTTTGCCGACCATGCGCCGTTGGTTTCTGTGCGCCGCGGTGGCTGTGGTCATGACATCCGTGAGTGTGCCCGCGCACGCGGACGATCGGGTCCCGCTCGGCGGCGGCGCAGGCATCGTCGTCAACGGCGACACGCTCTGCACGCTGACCACCATCGGCGCCGACCCCAAAGGCGATTTGATGGGTTTCACCTCGGCGCACTGCGGCGGACCGGGTGCGCCGGTGGCGGCCGAAGCGGCGAAAAACCGAGGGCAGCTGGGCACGATGGTGTCCGGCAACGACGGGCTGGACTATGCGGTCATCCAGTTCGATCGGGCGAAAGTGACACCGCAAGCCAATTACGGCGGTTTCGCGATCAACGGTATCGGGCCGGATCCGTCCTCCGGTCAGGTCGCCTGCAAGCAGGGCCGCACCACGGGCAATTCGTGCGGTGTCACGTGGGGGCCCGGTCAGGAACCCGGCACGATCCTGATGCAGGTGTGCGGACAGCCGGGCGACTCGGGCGCCCCGGTGACCGTCAACGATCAGCTGGTCGGGATGATCCACGGCGCGTTCAGCGAGAACTTGCCGATCTGCGTCACCAAATACATTCCGCTGCACACGCCTGCGGTGGTGCAGTCGATCAACGCCATCCTGGCAGACCTGCAGAGCAAGGGCCGCCCCGGCGCCGGTTTCGTGCCCGTCCCCGCCTAATCCTTACTGGGCGGCGCGGATCGCGTCGAAGACGCCCGGGTCGAGCAGCGTCGAGGTGTCGCCGAGGTCCCGCTTTTCGGCGATGTCGCGAAGCAGCCGTCGCATGATCTTGCCGCTGCGGGTCTTCGGCAGTTCGGGAACCACGTGCAGCTCGCGGGGCCGGGCGATCGGCGAGATGACGCGGGCCACCTCGGCGCGCAGCACGTCGATGATCTCCGCGCCCGTTGTCTCGGCGTGATCGGCTTGCAGGACAACGAAAGCGCAGATCGCCTGACCGGTGGTCTCGTCGGTGGCGCCCACCACAGCCGCCTCGGCGACCCCGGAGTGGCCGACAAGAGCCGACTCCACTTCTGCGGTGGAGATGCGGTGCCCGGAAATGTTCATCACGTCGTCGATACGGCCGAGGATCCAGATCGCCCCGTCGGTGTCGTAGCGAGCGCCGTCGCCGGCGAAATACCAACCCTGTTCGGCGAACTTCGACCAGTACGTCTCGCGGAAGCGGTCGTCGTCACCCCAGATGCCGCGCAGCATCGACGGCCAGGGCTGATCGAGCACGAGGTAGCCGCTGGTGTGCTCGCCCTCGTCGGACGACGGCGGTTCGAGCTGGTTGCCGTTGTCGTCGACGATCCTCGCCGAGATCCCGGGCAGCGGCCTCATCGCCGAACCCGGTTTGGCGGCCGCGACGCCCGGCAGCGGCGAGATCATCGCCGATCCGGTCTCGGTCTGCCACCAGGTGTCGACGATCGGGATGCTGTCGGCGCCGATGACCTTGCGATACCAGCGCCAGGCCTCCGGATTGATCGGCTCGCCGACCGTCCCCAATAGCCGCAGGCTGGACAGGTCGTGGGCATCCGGGATGTCGCGTCCCCATTTCATGAACGTCCGGATCATCGTCGGTGCCGTGTAATAGATTGTCGCCCGGTACTTTTCGATGATTTGAAAATGCCGGTGCTGGTCGGGCGTGTCCGGCGTGCCTTCGTAGATGATCTGGGTGACGCCATTGGACAGCGGCCCGTAGACACCATAGGTGTGGCCGGTGACCCAGCCGATGTCGGCGGTGCACCAGAACACGTCGGTGTCCGGTTTGATGTCGAAGACGTTGTGGTGCGTGTAGGACGCCTGGGTGAGATAGCCGCCGCTGGTGTGCACGATGCCTTTGGGCTTGCCGGTGGTGCCCGAGGTGTAGAGCAGGAACAGCGGATGCTCGGCGTCGAACGCCTCGGGCTGGTGTTCTGTCGACGCCGCGTCGACGACGTCGTGCCACCACACGTCGCGGCCCTCGGTCCACGGCACGTCGACGCCGGTGCGCTTGACCACCAGCACGTGTTCGATCGAGTCGGCGTCGGCGACCGCTTCGTCGGCGGCCTCCTTCAGCGGCGCCGGCTTGCCCCGCCGGAACTGGCCGTCGGCGGTGATCAGCAACTTGGCCTGAGCGTCATCGACCCGGGCGCCGAGCGCGGTCGCGGTGAAACCGGCGAAGACCACGCTGTGCAGCGCGCCGAGGCGAGCGCAGGCCAGTATCGCGACGATGGCTTCCGGGATCATCGGCATATAGATCGCGACGCGGTCCCCGGCGACCAATCCGAGATCGGTCAGCGCGTTCGCTGCCTTGTTCACCTCGGTCTGCAGATCGCTGTAGGTCAGCGTGCGCTCGTCGCCGACCCGCTCGCCCTCCCAGTGGATCGCCACCCGACCGCCGTTGCCGGCTTCGACGTGGCGGTCGACGCAGTTGTAGGTGACGTTGAGCTTGCCGTCGGTGAACCATTTGGCAAACGGCGCCGCTGACCAGTCCAGTACCTGGGAAAACGGTGTCTCCCAAGACAGTCGGTTGGCCTGCTCAGCCCAGAACGCGAGACGATCGTGCTCGGCGTCTTTGTACAGGTCATCGCCGGCGTTGGCCTGCGCGGCGAAGTCTGCGTGCGGCGGATATGACGATGGTGCCTCGGTGCGCGTCTCGGTCACGCGGACGAGCCTAATCAGCTTGGGTTAACTTTCGAGGGGGTGTCGGCAAGAGAATCGCGCGGAGCCGCGCCGGAATTGGAGGAGGCGACGTGCGTCGGATGCGCCACCTAGCGATCCTCGCGGCCTGCGCCGCATTGCTGGCGGTCGCGTCGCTGGCCGGCTGTGGAGCGGGCAACGTTCGCACCGACGTGGTGATCGTCAACGCGGGCGAACCGCAGAACCCGCTGATCCCGACGAACACCAACGACAGCAACGGCGGACGGATCATCGACCGGCTGTTCGCCGGGCTGATGTCCTACGACGCCAGCGGCATGCCGACGCTCGAGGTCGCCCAGTCGATCGATACCACCGACGACATCAACTACCGGATCACTCTCAAGCCCGGCTGGACGTTCAGCGACGGCTCACCGGTGACCGCACATTCGTTCGTCGACGCCTGGAACTACGGTGCGCTCGCTGCCAATGCTCAACTGCAGCAGAGCTTCTTCAGTCCGATCGCCGGGTTCGACGAGGTCGCCGCCACATCCAACGCGACGACGATGTCGGGACTTCGGGTGGTCAACGATCGGGAATTCAGCGTGCGGCTCAAAGGGCCGACCATCGATTTCACACTGCGGCTGGGCTTTTCGCCGTTCTACCCGCTGCCCGACTCGGCGTTCACAGACATGGCCGGCTTCGGTCAGCACCCGATCGGCAACGGCCCGTACCAACTCGCCGACGAGCGGCGCATCCCTGCTTGGCAGCACAACGTCAAGCTCGACCTGGTGACTAATCCCGTTTACCACGGCAATCGGGTGTCGCAGAACAAAGGCCTGCGATTCGTCTTCTACGCCAATCTGGACACCGCCTACGCGGACTTGCTGTCGGGCAATCTCGATGTGCTGGACACGATTCCGCCCAGCGTGCTCACCGTGTACCGCAGAGACCTGGGCGACCGCGCAGTCACCGCGGCCGCCGCCGTCAACCAGACGTTGGACACCCCGCTTCGGCTGCCGCATTTCGGCGGAGACGAGGGCCGGCTGCGCCGATTGGCGCTGTCCGCCGCGATCAACCGGTCACAGATCTGTCAGAAGATCTTCTCCGGCGCCCGTGCTCCGGCCCGCGATTTCACCGCCAGCTCGCTGCCCGGATATGACGCCGACATCGACGGCAACACAGCGCTGAATTTCGATCCGGACCACGCCCGTCAACTCTGGTCGCAGGCCGACGCCATCTCGAAATGGACTGGCCGGTATGCGATTGCCTACAACGCCGACGGATCACATCAGGAATGGGTCGACGCGGTGGCCAACAGCATCAAGAACACTCTCGGCATCGACGCCGTCGGGGCGCCCCAGCCAACCTTTGCCGGTTTCCGGACCCAGATCACCACCCGCACTATCAACAGCGCATTCCGCGCCGGGTGGCAGGGCGACTTTCCGTCGCTGCTGGAGTTCTTGGAGCCGCTGTTCGCCACCGGTGCGGGCGCCAACGACGTCGGCTACTCAAACCGACGATTCGACGCCGCGATCGACGCGGCCGAAGCCGCGCCCAACTTACCGCAATCATTTGCCCTCGCCAACAGTGCACAACGAATCCTGTTGGCGGACATGCCTGTTGTCCCACTCTGGTATACCGTCGCGGTGGCCGGACGCTCGTCGGCGGTCAACAACGTCCGGCTGACCTGGAACGGACTGCCCGACTACGAACACATCGTGAAGGCCTGACATGGGGTGGTACATCGCCCGACGCATCGCGGCCATGATCCCGGTATTCCTCGGTGCGACGCTGCTGATTTACGGCATGGTCTTCCTGCTGCCCGGCGATCCGATCGCGGCGCTGGGCGGCGATCGCCCGCTGAGCCCTGCCGTCGCCGCGCAATTGCGCGCGCAGTACCACCTCGACGACCCGTTCTGGCTGCAGTATCTGCGCTACCTCGGCGGCATCCTGCACGGCGATCTGGGTCACGCCTACTCCGGGTTACCGGTCAGTACCGTTCTGGCTCAAGCTTTTCCGGTCACGTTCAGATTGGCGTTGATCGCGCTGGCTGTGGAGGCGGCGTTCGGAATCGGGTTCGGGGTGATCGCCGGACTACGTCAGGGCGGCATCTTCGACGGCGGTGTGCTGATCGTCAGCCTGATCATCATCGCGGTCCCGATCTTCGTCCTCGGCTTCCTCGCGCAGTTCGTCTTCGGGGTTCGCCTGGGTATCGCGGCGGTGACGGTAGGTGATCAGCCGACGTTCGGCCGACTGCTACTACCCGGAATCATCTTGGGCGCGGTGTCATTCGCGTATGTGGTGCGCTTGACCCGCTCGGCGGTCGCCGACAACGCGCACGCCGACTACGTGCGCACCGCCACCGCCAAAGGCTTGTCCCGGTCGCGGGTGGTGACTGTGCACATCCTGCGTAACTCGCTGATCCCGGTGGTGACGTTCCTCGGCGCGGATCTGGGCGCGCTGATGGGCGGAGCGATCGTCACCGAGGGGATCTTCAACATCCACGGCGTCGGCGGCGTGCTCTATCAAGCCGTCACGCGTCAGGAAGCGCCGACCGTGGTGTCGATTGTGACGGTGCTCGTCGTCGTCTATTTGGTGACCAACCTGGCCGTGGACCTGCTGTACGCGGCGCTTGACCCGAGGATTCGCTATGGCTGAAGTGCTTGCCGGCGGCGGATTTTGGGACGACACCTGGCATGGCTTGCGTCGCCGCCCCAAGTTCGTCGTCGCCGCCATGCTGATCGGATTCATCCTCGTCGTCGCCGCGTTCCCGGCGTTGTTCACCGCAGCCGACCCCAGCTACGCCGATCCGAACCAAAGCTTGCTGGCACCGTCGGCAGCTCACTGGTTCGGAACGGATCTGCAAGGTCACGACATCTATGCCCGCACCGTCTACGGCGCCCGCGCCTCCATCACCGTGGGTCTGGGTGCGACCGTGGCGGTGTTCATCATCGGCGGCGTGCTGGGCGCGCTGGCCGGCTTCTACGGCGGCTGGCTCGACGCGCTGGTTTCCCGCATCGCCGACGTGTTCTTCGCGATCCCACTGCTGCTGGCCGCGATCGTGCTGATGCAGGTCATGCATCATCGGACGGTGTGGACGGTGGTCGCGATCCTGTCGTTGTTCGGCTGGCCGCAGGTGGCGCGGATCGCGCGCGGCGCCGTGTTGACGGTCCGCGGTAGCGATTACGTGCTCGCCGCGAAAGCGTTGGGGCTGAGCAGGTTCGGGATACTGGTCCGCCATGCGTTGCCCAACGCGATCGGGCCGGTGATCGCGGTGTCCACCATCGCACTCGGGCTGTTCATCGTCACCGAGGCCACGCTTTCTTACCTGGGAGTCGGGCTGCCGCCGTCGGTGGTGTCCTGGGGTGGGGACATCAACGTCGACCAGATCCGGCTGCGGGCGGGCTCGCCGATCCTGTTCTATCCCGCTGGGGCGCTGGCGATCACCGTGCTGGCGTTCATGATCATGGGCGACGTCCTGCGCGACGCCCTCGACCCGACGTCCCGGCGGGGTCGGCTGTGAACACGACTGAACTGCCGCTGCTGGCCGTCGCCGGCCTCGACGTCGCATTCGGCGACCACGCTCCGGCGGTCCGGCAGGTCGATCTCGCCGTGCGTACCGGTCAGACGGTGGCGATCGTCGGTGAATCGGGGTCAGGGAAATCGACCACTGCCGCGGCGATCCTGGGTCTGCTGCCGCCCGGCGGCCGAATCACTTCGGGCCGCATCGTGTTCGACGGTGTCGATCTGACCGCGGCCGACCGACGCCGGCTGCGGTCAGTGCGGGGCTCCGGCATCGGTTACGTTCCACAGGACCCGATGACCAACCTGAACCCGGTGTGGCGGGTGGGCTATCAGGTGCGAGAGGCGCTACGTGCCAACAACATCGATCGGGGCGCAGCCGAACTTCTTGCCGATGCGGGAATGCCCGATCCGGTGCTGCGGGCCAAGCAGTACCCCCACCAGCTGTCTGGTGGCATGTGCCAACGGGCGCTGATCGCGATCGGGCTGGCCGGTCGGCCGCGGCTGCTGATTGCGGATGAGCCGACGTCGGCGCTGGACGTCACGGTGCAGCGCCAGGTGCTCGATCACCTCCAGCAGCTCACGGGCGAACTGGGAACCGCGGTGCTGCTGATCACCCACGACCTTGCGCTGGCCGCCGAGCGGGCTGAGCATCTGGTTGTCATGCACCAGGGAGGCATCGTGGAAACCGGTGCAGCACAGGTTGTTCTACGCGATCCACAGCATCCCTACACGCAACGTCTGGTGGCGGCGGCGCCGTCGCTGCGAAACGCCACCACCGCCGCGCGAACGCGAAGGCGGGTGACCCGCGCAGCGGCCGGCCGCGCTGCCCGCGACACCGCGCAGGACGTGATCGTCGCGTCCGACTTGACCAAGGTCTACCGGTCGTCGCGCGGCGCGCCGTGGCGCACAGTGGACGTGCGCGCCGTGGACACCGTGTCGTTCCGGCTGCGACGAGCCACCACGCTGGCGATAGCGGGGGAATCCGGTTCAGGCAAGTCCACCTTGGCCCGGATGGTCCTCGGCCTGCTCGAACCCAGCTCGGGCACAGTCGTTTTCGACGGGCAGGATGTCTCCGAGCCGACCTCGATGACCCGCGGTGAGACGCTGGCGTTCCGTCGCCGGATCCAGCCGGTGTTCCAGAATCCTTATGGCAGTTTGGATCCCATGTACTCGGTGCTGCACATCATCGAGGAGCCATTGCGGATCCACCGGATCGGTGATCGCCGTGATCGCCGGCAGGCGGTCCGAGAGCTGGCCGATCAGGTCGCGCTGCCGTCGTCGCTGCTGAGCCGTCGTCCACGAGAGCTGTCCGGTGGTCAACGCCAGCGGGTCGCCATCGCCCGCGCGCTGGCGTTGCGGCCCGAAGTCCTGGTCTGCGACGAAGCCGTCTCGGCGCTCGACGTCGTGGTGCAGGCGCAGATCCTGGATCTGCTTGCCGAGCTGCAAGCCGAATTGGGTCTGACCTATCTGTTCATCAGCCACGACCTGGCGGTGATTCGGCAGATCGCCGACGAGGTCATGGTGATGCGTGCGGGCCAGGTGGTCGAGCGTGGAGCGACGAAGGCCGTGTTCACCCGACCGAGTCATGAGTACACCCGGCAGCTACTGGCCGCTATACCCGGTACGGGAGCTGGCTACTCTGGCACCCGATGAGCCCTGACCCGCTTGCTCCGCTGATGGAGCTACCTGGAGTCGCCTCCGCCAGTGACCAGGCCCGTGAAGCGCTCGGCCGAGCGCACCGGCACCGCTCCAACCTGCGGCGATGGCCGGTGACCGCCGCGGAGGCCGCGTTGCGGTCGGCGCGGGCGTCGGCCGTGCTCGACGGCGGTGGACGGAAACTCGACGATCAGATCGACGTCTCGGCGATCAGCGATCCGGTTTTCGCCGGCGCGCTGCGCGTCGCGCAGGCCCTCGAAGGCGGCGAGACCAATCTGGTCGGGGTGTGGCAGCGCGCGCCGTTGCAGGCACTGGCCCGGCTGCACATGCTGGCCGCCGCCGACCGGGTCGACGAGAACCAATTGGGCAGACCGCGCGCGGACGCCGACGTCGGGCCACGCTTGGAGTTGCTCGCCAAGATCGTGACCGGCGGCACCCGGGCACCGGCTCCGGTGATCGCCGCCGTCGCTCACGGCGAGCTACTGACCCTCGCCCCATTCGGCACGGCGGACGGTGTGGTGGCGCGAGCGGTTTCGCGACTGGTGACCATGGCGACCGGGCTCGACCCGCACGGGCTGGGTGTGCCCGAGGTGGGCTGGATGCGTCGCGCCGCCGACTACCGTGAAGCCGCTCGCGGCTTCGCGGACGGGACACCCGATGGCATGGCCGCGTGGTTGGTGTTGTCCTGCCGGGCCATGCGCACCGGCGCGCAAGAGGCGCTGTCGATTGCTGAGTCGTTGACGGGATAGTTGTCGACAGAACGGCTTAGACGTAAAAGCGGGCGGCGTACCGACCTCAGTCGGCTCGCCGCCCGCTAGCACGGATCTCGGTTACCAAGCGTGCATGTGTGGGTTGCGTGGGGTGGCCTCGGCGATCTTGCGACGCTTCCGGTTGCAGCCCCACCCAAAGGGCCGTCGACTCCGTCTACTTTTCGCAATTACGCAGGCCCGCAACACTTCTGCCATTATCGCGGCTATGACTCCGCGTGGGTGCCGGGAACCGTGCTCGGTAGTCCTGCTCGGGAGATCGACCCTTCTCTTCTGGATAGATCTTGGCCGAACCAAACTGCCGTGAGTCCTTTGTACTCCGTGACCCCGGTCACATCAAGAGTCAATTGTCATGAAATCGCCGAAGTGTTGCCGACCCGTGACGTCGAAAGTTTGCTGAGAGTTACAGCGAAAGCCGACGTAACAGCGAGTAGGTCAATGCGCCGGCGGCCAGCGCGCTGATCCCGACTGCGGCGGTGGTGGCGAGTGCGGCGCCGGACGGCGCCGGGATGCGGTCCCGCAGCGACACCGGCCGGGAGAACGCGAGCACCGGCCAGCCGCGCGCGGACGCTTCCCGCCGCAGTGCGCGGTCCGGGTTGACCACACTGGGGTGGCCGACGACCTCGAGCATCGGCATGTCGGTGATCGAGTCGGAGTAGGCGTAGCAATGCTCGAGCGGGTAACCCTCGCGGGCAGCTAACTCCCGGATTGCCTGGACCTTGCCCTCGCCGTAGCAGTAGAAACCGATCTCGCCGGTGTACTTGCCGTCCTCGACAACCATGCGGGTCGCCATCGCGTGGGTGGCTCCCAGCGCACGCGCAATCGGCGCCACCAATTCGTCGCCGGATGCCGAGACGACCACGACGTCGCGGCCGCACAGCTTGTGACTCGCGATGAGGTCGGCGGCTTCGGCAAACACCAGCGGCGTGACGATGTCCAGCAATGTCTCGTTGACGATCGACTTGATCTGCTCGACATCCCAGCCGGTGCACATGTTGGTCAGATGCACACGCATACGGTCCATCTGGTCGTGGTCGGCACCGGACAGCAGGAACAGAAACTGAGCGTAACTGGACTTCAAGACGGCTCGGCGGTTGATCAGTCCCTGTGCGAAGAAGGGTTTGCTGAACGCCAGCGTGCTGGATTTGGCGATGATCGTCTTGTCGAGATCGAAAAAAGCGGCCGTGCGTGGACTGGGACCGGCAGCCGTCAATGGAGTTTGCTGGTCAGCGGCCGAGTCGTTGACGGTCACCGTCCCAGCATAGGGCGGGTCTCCGGCAAATCGCGATGCTGTCGGTAAAACTGCCGGTCAAGCGTGGTCTAGTTGCCTGAGTTATCAAAGAGACCGGTGGTTCAGCTACTTAAAAGTCAAGCTAACTTCTGGCTCGCAGGTCTTGCGCTGCGTGACACTCTCATGTGTATAGTAAGAATCACTCGGCTTAGCCGAGGGTGTATCAGCCCGACCCCCCGGGGCTGATTCACGACGACCCTCGCCTCCTCCCCCCCTGGCGGGGGTCGTCCCTTTTGTCGGGTCAAATTCTTAGCCGGGCGATCGCCAACGGCTTATCCACACCTCGGATGTTGTCCACAAATTCGTGTCCGTGACTGGCGGCGCATGCGGCCGGATCGGCACGGTGGACCGATGACGACCACCGGTACCCGCGGGATCCTGGCCGTGCTCGGCGAGCCGGCGTTGCGTGACGAGCTGGACCGCGTTGCGGCGGCCGTGGGTATGCGAGTTGTCCACGCCAGCAACGTATTACCAGTCAGTAGAAAAGCCTGGTCGGCGGCTGCAGCCATCGTGATCGATGAGGCCGGGGCTGTCGGATGCGGGCAGTCCGGACTGCCGCGACGCCCGCATGTACTCGTGCTGAGCAGCGGTGAACCAGCACCGTCGACCTGGGCCGCGGCCATCGAGGTGGGTGCCAGGCAGGTGCTGAAATTGCCTGCTCAAGAACATAATCTGGTCCGCGAGCTCGCGGAAGCCGGCCAATTGGTGCGCGACGGCGGCAATCGCGGTGCGGTGGCGGCGGTTATCGGCGGGCGTGGCGGGGCGGGTGCGTCGCTCTTCGCGATCGCACTGGCGCGAACGGCCGCCGATTCGATGCTGGTCGATCTTGATCCCTGGGGTGGCGGCATCGACCTGTTGGTCGGCGCGGAGACGACACCCGGTGTGCGCTGGCCGGATCTGGCGCTGCAGGGCGGACGACTGAACTGGACGGCGATGCGCGAGGCTCTGCCGCGGCATCGCGGGATCACCGTGTTGTCGGGCACCCGACATGATTGCGAATTGGACGCCGGCGCCGTGCACAGCGTCATCGATGCTGGACGGCGCGGCGGCGTCACCGTGGTGTGCGATCTTCCGCGCCGGCTCACCGATGCCACTGAAATCGCCTTGGAAACAGCCGATCTCGTCGTCTTGATCTGCCCGTGCGACGTGCGGTCCTGCGCGGCGACCGCGACGATGATCCCGGTGATCACCGCTATCAATCCCAACATCGGGCTGGTGGTGCGAGGACCGTCGCCCGGCGGATTGCGCGCCGAAGAGGTGTCTCGCATCACCGGTGCGCCGCTGCTGGCGTCGATGAGACCGTACCCGCGGCTGGCCGAGCAGATCGAGCTCGGCGGGCTGCGGCTACCCAGGCGGTCTGCGCTGGCGGCGGCGGCCGGCCGAGTGCTCGCCGTCCTGTCTGCACAGCCGACGGCTCGGCCGGAAGGCCTTGCGGCATGACGGATTCGCTGATCGACCGGGTTCGGGAGCGGCTGGCGACGGAATCCGTCACGCTGCGTCCGAGTGTGGTCGCCGACGCGATCAGGGCCGAATCCGGCGGGGTGCTCGGCGACACCGAGTTGCTGAGCAAACTGCGGATACTGCAGACCGAGCTGACCGGTGCGGGCATTCTCGAGCCGCTGCTGTGTGCGGACGGGTCGACCGATGTGCTGGTGACCGCACCGAACGCGGTGTGGGTCGATGATGGAAACGGGCTGCAGCGCAGTGATATTCAGTTCGCTGACGAAGCTGCTGTCCGGAGACTGGCGCAACGGCTGGCATTGGGCGCCGGGCGCCGTCTCGACGACGCGCAGCCGTGGGTCGATGGTCAGCTGACCGGGTTGGGCGCGGGCGGGTTCGCGGTCCGGTTGCATGCCGTGCTTCCGCCGGTCGCGGTTGGCGGCACCTGCCTGTCGCTGCGGGTGTTACGGCCGGCCACGCAGGACCTGACCGCGTTGATCGCAGCCGGCGCCATCGAACCGGCGGCCGCGTCGCTGATCGACGACATCATTACGGCCAGAATGGCATTCCTGGTATCCGGCGGCACCGGCGCTGGCAAGACCACGCTGCTCGCGGCGATGCTGAACGCGGTGGCACCCGATGAGCGGATCGTCTGTGTCGAGGATGCCGCCGAGCTCGCACCTCCGCATCCGCACTTGGTCAGGCTGGTCGCACGCTGCGCCAACGTCGAGGGTGTCGGGGAAGTGACTGTGCGCCAATTGGTTCGACAGGCGCTGAGGATGCGGCCGGACCGCATCATCGTCGGCGAGGTTCGCGGCGCCGAGGTTGTCGACCTGCTTGCGGCGCTGAACACCGGTCACGACGGCGGTGCGGGCACGGTGCACGCCAACAATCCCAGCGAGGTCCCGGCCCGTCTGGAAGCGCTCGGCGCTCTGGGTGGGCTGGATCGCGTTGCGCTGCACAGCCAGTTGGCCGCGGCGGTCCAGGTGCTGCTGCACGTGGCGCGCGACCGGAACGGACGACGTCATCTCAACGAGATCGCCGTGCTTCGGCACAGTGACGGTCGGGTGCACGCCGTCACCGTCTGGCACACCGACCGCGGATTCACCGACGACATGGCGGGCTTTCGTCGGCAACTGCAGAGCCGGATGCAGTGATGACGGGACCGGTGCCGGCCGCGTTGATGTTATCGGCCGCGGTACTGATACTTCCGTCGACTTCGGGTCGCCGGCTGGCTCGCGCCGACCACCGTGCGCCACGAATGTCGCCGCAGGCTTGGAGCGCGGTCGCCGTCTGCGTATTCATCGCCGCCGTTGTATTTCTGCCGCTGTCAACGGTTGTGGCGTTCCTTCTGTTCGGTGCCACGATCAGCATGCGGTACCGACGGCGGCGACGCGGTAGTCGGGCTGTCGATGAGAGCCGTGAACTGGAAACGGCGATCGAGGTGTTGGTGGGCGAATTGCGGGTGGGCGCACACCCGGCGCAGGCCTTCGCGGTGGCAGCGCAAGAATCGGCAGGCCCGGTCTCCGAATCGTGTCGAGCGGTGTCTGCGCGCGCCCGGCTGGGCGCCGACGTCGCGGCGGGCTTGCGCAACGTGGCCGAGGGATCGACGCTGCCGGCGCAATGGAATCGCCTGGCGGTGTGCTGGCAACTCGCAGCCGAGCACGGCTTGGCGATGTCAACGTTGATGCGTGCGGCCCAGAGCGATATCGCTGAGCGACAACGGTTCTCCGGCCATGTCCGGTCGGCGATGGCCGGGGCGCGTGCAACTGCGGCGATCTTGGCGAGCCTGCCGGTGCTGTCGGTGTTGTTGGGCGAACTCATCGGCGCGCACCCAGCGGCGTTCTTGCTGGGCGGACATTCAGGTGGCTGGTTGCTACTGGTCGGGACGACACTGATCTGCGGTGGGCTGATGTGGTCCGACCGGATCACCGATCGGGCGGCGGCATGATCGCGACGTTGCTGCTGGCGGGTGCACTGTTGAGTGGGCCTGGGCCGTCGATGGTTCGGGTGCGGGCCGGTATGGCGATCCGCGCGGCACGCAGAGGGCGGCCGCCGATGCGCGGTCCGGATCCACTGGCCGTCGCGTCGAGCCTGGATGTGCTGGCGGTGTGCCTGGCCGCGGGCATGGCGGTGTCGACCGCCGCGGCCGCGACAGCACCGTCTGCTCCGCCGTCATTGGCGCGGGTGCTGCGTCGTGCCGCGGATCTGCTGGCGTTGGGTGCCGACCCGGACGTCGCATGGTCAGCGCCACCAGAGTTGCCGTCTAGTTCCCTTGACCCGCAAACGGATGCGCTGTTGCGGCTGGCACGACGGTCGTCGATCTCGGGTGTGGCGCTGGCCGACGCGGTCGCCGCCCTTGCCGCGCAATGCCGGCAGGACGCGGTGCACACCGCGGCCGCGACCGCGGAGCGCGCCGCAGTCCTGATCGCCGGTCCGCTGGGTCTCTGTTTTCTGCCGGCATTCGTCTGCCTGGGCATTGCTCCGGTGGTGGCCGGACTGGCCGGTGACCTGATCACGTCCGGCCTCTTGTGAAAAGTGAAAGAAGGAAAAATGAAGTTAACCAACATATTTCGGGCTGCCGAAGCGCGTGCGGCGTTGCTGGTCGTGGACGAGTCGGGCATGTCTACGGTCGAATACGCTATCGGGACGATCGCAGCGGCGGCATTCGCCGCGATCTTGTACACCGTGGTGACCGGCGACTCCATCGTCTCGGCCTTGACCAACATCATCGCTCGCGCACTCAACACCAAGGCCTAGCCGACGATGTCGGCGCGGCGACCGTCGAGGCGGCGCTCGGCGTGGCGACTCTCGTCACGGTCTTGGTGGTCTGCCTGGCCGGCATCACGGCGGTGTCGATGCAAATCCGCTGCATCGACGCGGCACGCGAAGCGGCGCGGTTGGCAGCCCGCGGCGACGAGCGCTCGGCCATCGCCGCCGCCCGGGGCGTCGCACCCAGTGGCGCCACGGTCGAGTTGCGCAGAAACGGTGAATTCGTGGTCGCGACGGTCACCGCCCGATCGAATCTGCTTCCGATGCTGCACATCGCCGCGACCGGGGCATCAGTGGTGGAGCCGGCGCGGTGAGCACGGATCGGCAACCATCGTCGCCGCCGCAATGGTTGCTGTGCTGCTGGTCGTGACCGCGGGCGCCGGCTACCTCGGCTCGGCCGTGGTGGCGCGGCATCAGGCACAGGCCGCGGCCGACCTCGCGGCGTTGGCTGCCGCGGCGGCGGTGCCCGCTGGACGTGAGTCGGCGTGTGAGCAGGCCGACGCGGTGACCCGCGCGATGCGGGCGCACACCGCTGACTGCGCCGTCGATGACCTGGACGCCGTCGTCACCGTCGACGTCAGACTTGCGGTCACCCGGTGGGGCGGCGCCCGGGCAGCAGCCCGTGCTGGGCCGGCCTAGTCAGCCAGGTCCACGGCGTCGACCTCCGAAGGCGTCGGTAGCCGCAGCGAAACCAGCCCGGCGAAGGTCTCGTCGCCGATCTCGACCCGATTGACGGTCACGTGTACCGGCACCCACTCGCCGTCGCGGCCAGGCATCCGCAATACCCGGTGGGAGGCGTTGCGGGCGTACTCGGTCATCATCGCGGCCAGCGCGTCCTCGTCGTCGGGGTGCACCCTCGGGTTGTCGGCGGCGCTGCGCCGCCAGTCGTAGAACGGGCACGGCGCGTCGAGCCACTTGAGCAGCGTCCAGGTCTGCGGGTCGAACAGCGCCCGGTGTACGCCGGGCTGGGCCAGCCCGTGCAGGATCTGCTGAGCCAACCGATCGGTCGGCTGCGGTCGCTCGATCGCCGCGGCCCGCCAGTTCATGCCGCGCGCGACCAGGTGATCGCGACCCTGCGGCCCGAGTTCCAGACCATTGCGGACGACGAAGCTCACCCGGATGTAGTTGCCCTGCCAGTCGGTGCCGTCCCAGGTGTCCCACAAGGTGTGGCCCGGCTCGAATCGCACCGCCGCCGCGAGCGCCTTGCCCTCGTTCGGCTTGAGGTCACCCGACGGCCAGCATTCGGCGAGCGCGCGTTCCTCAGCGTCCTCAGCCTCGACGTTTTTGCCGATGTTGGCCAACGACGCCGGGGAATCGGTGGCCACACCCTGGGTCATGTCCCACTTCAGCGGGCCGGGAATCGGCCGCTCCGGCGGTTGGTCGTCCGCCGGCCCGGTCCAGACGTGCACACCGTGCACCCGGCCGTCCGACATCACCACCGGCTCGGTGCGGATCACCCGGTCTCTCTTGGGAGTCAGGCTGACCAGGCTCTGGCTGGTCTGCAGCGACTCGGCGATCGCCGACTGGATCGCCGCGCGACCGGCCTTACGCCGCAAGAACACGGGGATCGGGACCAGGTTTTGCAATTCGCGACCAAGTGCGACGACGGCCGGTTCCCTGCCCAGCGTTTCGACCAGCAGCCAGTCGTCGACCATAGCTGGCTATTTTAGCGGCCAGACGGCGGATAACCCGTTGCCGCGGGGGCGAATCCGTGCGGTTGTCGTCGTGATGGGGCGTCGGCGCAGTTTGCTGCTGCACCGAATGGGAATGCGAAGTTGTGCGCTGTGTGAATTCGCCCCACGCAATTACGGCGAATCCGGACCCAGCGCCGACAGCACCAACCTCAACACCCGAACCGCTCCTGCCTTGTCCAGTGGGTCGTTGCCGTTGCCGCATTTCGGCGACTGCACGCATGACGGGCATCCCGACGGGCACTCGCACGCTTCGATCGCGGCGGCCGTCGCACCCAGCCAGGTAGTCGCGCGGCGGAAACCCTGTTCGGCGAAGCCGGCTCCGCCCGGGTAGCCGTCGTAGACGAATACGCTTGGTAATCCCTCGGGCTCCGGGCCCGACCGCGGTGGACAACCCGCCGATGTCGCCGCGATCGCAACTGGCCACCAGCGGAAGCAGTCCGATCGCGGCGTGTTCTGCGGCATGTAACGAACCTGGGATTTGAAGCGGGTCGATTCCATTGGTATGCAGCGCTTCTGGCGTGATGGTGTACATGACCGCGAGAGTGTCCAGCATGCGCGGCGGCATATCCAGCTCGACGAAGTCGATGACTTCACCGGTCAGCCTGCGCCGGAGATATCCCACGATTCGATTGGTCACGCAAACCGGGACCAGGCCCAGCGTCACGGATCCGAACGCACCGCGTTCGCCCGTCCCGGTCACCTCGATGTCGGTGAGCTCGCGCGCAAATGTGGCGTATCCGGGATCTTCGGCGTGCACGAAGGCCATGCCCTCGTCGAAGTCCAACGAGTCGACGAGATAACTCTCACCCTGATGCAAATACACCGCGCCCGGATGCACCGACGCCGCGGCCCGGCCCATGTCGGCCGTTCCCAGTAACCGTCCGGTGTCGCTCTCCACGATCACGATCTGGCTGCCTGTCGACCCGCGGATGTCCACTGCCGGATGGGGATCCACACCTGGTGCCGGATAGTACTTACCGGACCGCCGCCGCAGCAGCCCGTCGTCGACCAACTGCTCGGCGACGGCTTCGGCGTTCAGCGTCCGCACTTCGGCATCATCGAGCGGTAATTCGGTTGCCGCGCAGAGTAATTGCGGACCGAGGATGTACGGGTTACCCGGGTCGATCACGACCCGCTCGATCGGTTTGTCCAGCAGCGCTGCCGGATTGTGCACCAGGTAGGTATCCAGCGGGTCGTCGCGGGCGACCAGCACCACCAACGCGCCCTGGCCGCGGCGTCCGGATCGACCGGCCTGCTGCCAAAACGATGTGACGGTGCCCGGAAAGCCCGCCAGCACCACCGCATCGAGCCCGGCGATGTCGATGCCGAGTTCGAGTGCGTTGGTGGTCGCCAAACCCCGCAGCCGGCCGTCGAGCAACGCGCGCTCGAGTTCGTTGCGGTCCTCGGGCAGATAACCCGCCCGGTACGACGCCACCTTCTCGGTCAGCTCCGGGGCGATGTCCTCCAGTCGGGCGCGCGTCGCCAGCGCGGTCAACTCGGCGCCGCGCCGAGATCGGACGAACGTCAGCGTCCGTGCGCCTTCGGCCATCAAATCGGCCATCACCCGGGCCGACTCACTGCCGGCGGACCGCCTTACCGGAGCGCCGTTTTCGCCCACCAGATCGGTGCGCAGCGCAGGCTCCCACAGCGCCACCGTCCGGGCGCCCTGCGGCGAACCGTCTTCGGTGACCTCTTTGACCGGCTGGCCGATGAGTTCGGTTGCTGTCGCGCCCGGTTCCGACGTCGTCGCGCTGGCGAAGATCACCGTCGGCACCGTGCTCGGGTCGGCGGAGTAACGCGCACACAGCCGCAGCAGCCGACGCAGCACCATCGCCACATTCGAGCCGAAAACCCCACGGTAGTAATGGCATTCGTCGACCACGACAAAGCGCAGGCCGCGCAGGAAGACCGCCCATCGGGCGTGGTTGCGGAGCAGCCCCAAGTGGATCATATCCGGGTTGGAGAACAACCACCGGGAACGCTCGCGAGCGAAACGTCGCACCTCGGTGGGGCTGTCGCCGTCATAGGCCGTCGGCGCAACATCATTGAGCCGGGGGATCGCCGCGGTCAACGCGTGTGTGGCGCGCAACTGGTCGTGGCCAAGCGCTTTCGTCGGCGAGATGTAGAGCGCGCGGGCCCGCGGGTCGGTCGCCAGCGCGTTGAGGATAGGTAGTTGGTAGGCCAGCGATTTCCCGGACGCCGTGCCGGTGCTGATAACAACGTGATGGCGTGCGTGAGCCAGGTCTGCGGCCGCAACCTGATGTGCCCATGGCGAATTGACGCCACGATCGGTGAAGGCCGCGAGCACGTCCGGTTCGACCCACGACGGCCAAGGACGTTGGCGGCCATGCCGTGCCGGTAATTCGGCGACATGGCGCAGCGGATGTTCTCCCGCCTCGGTCCCGGCGACCGCGGCGGCGAGCAGCTCGCTGCCGAACGTCACCATCGTTTCCGCATCTCCTGATCTGAATTATTCGTCGAGAAACGTGGCCGACAGTAGGGGTGCAGCCAGGCGTTTCGGTCGTACATCTGAATTGTTTACCTCGTGGTAGCTCAATTGATCGTCTGAGGCTGTCGCTACGGCGATGAACATGGTTGACTGTTTGCGGTCGCAGCTTCTGTGTTCGTGTTTCACTTTCGCAGGATCGACGTTGCGCCCGCGGTTCCTGCGAGGATGTAGGTCGGGTGAAGTTCCGGCGACTCAGCAAGGTCTAGCGGTCGGAACGGGCCCGGAGCATCGAGGTGATGCTCCGCACCCGAGTAGTAAAGGAAACATCAAGAAATGCCACAGGGAACTGTGAAGTGGTTCAACGCGGAAAAGGGATTCGGCTTCATCGCCCCCGAAGACGGTTCGGCCGACGTGTTCGTCCACTACACGGAGATCCAGGGTAGCGGCTTCCGCACCCTTGAAGAGAACCAGCGGGTCGAGTTCGAGGTCGGGCAGAGCCCCAAGGGCCCCCAGGCCACCGGCGTCCGCGCCGTCTGACAAGACTTCAACGACAACCCCCCGCACGATCCGGAACTTTCCGGATCCGTTCGGGGGGTTTTCGTCATTTGAGCACCCAGCGTTCCGCACGCCGTGGCGTGCATTGTTGGCTGGGCGCTTACTGTCGTTGACGTGAGCCAGCTGTCCTTCTTCTCGGCGGAGTCCGTGCCGCCTGCGGTCAGCGACCTCACCGGGTTGCTGGCGGCCGCCGGCCAGATCGTGACGGTAGGCAGCGGCGCCAGGCTGTCGGTCGTCGTCGATCAGCCATGGCGCGCCGCTGCCCTGGCGCAGATGATCGACGACGCCGGTATGACGGCTGAAATCACCGAAACCGACGAAAAGACCCCGCTCGTACGCACCGCGGTGGACGCCAGGCTGCGTCCGATGGCAGGCGAATGGACCCGTGGCGCGGTGAAGACCGTGCCGCCGCTGTGGCTGCCCGGCCCACGGGAATTGCGGGCCTGGATCCTGGCCGCGGGCAGCCCGGAAGCCGACCGCTATTTATTAGGTCTCGATCCGCACGCGCCGGACACCCATTCGCCGCTGGCGTCCGCGCTGATGCGAATCGGCATCGCGCCGACCCTGATTGGTACCCGCGGAGCTCGGCCCGCGCTGCGAATCGGGGGCCGGCGCAGGCTGTCGCGCCTGGTAGAAAACGTCGGGGAACCACCCGAAGCGGCTGAGGCGTTGCCATACTGGCCGCACGTTTAGCGGCAATTACACGACCGGTAGACGGGGGGTCGGTTTGCGTGGACCCATCCTGGGTGCCACATTGTCAGGTGTCTAATGGGCCGATTGCACCGGAGATTTGTCTCCGCGGAACGGCCGGGGCGATGAAATAGGCGAAAGTGAGCGTACGAAAAGGTGGCTGAAGGCGACCGTGCTGACCGGGGGAATGGTGTCTCGCGGCGACTCGTCATCGTGGAGTCGCCGACCAAAGCGCGCAAATTAGCCGGTTACCTGGGCTCCAACTACATCGTCGAGTCTTCCCGCGGACATATCCGCGACCTGCCCCGCGCCGCCGCTGACGTGCCCGCGAAGTACAAGTCGCAGCCGTGGGCCCGACTCGGCGTCAACGTCGACGAGGACTTCGAGCCGCTCTACATCATCAGCCCGGAGAAGAAGAGCACGGTCACCGAACTCAAAGGCCTGCTCAAAGACGTCGACGAGCTCTACCTGGCCACGGATGGTGACCGCGAGGGCGAGGCGATCGCCTGGCACCTGCTGGAGACCCTGAAACCGCGCATTCCGATCAAGCGGATGGTGTTCCACGAGATCACCGAGCAGGCGATCCTGGAAGCCGCCGAGAACCCGCGTGACCTGGACATCGACCTGGTCGACGCGCAGGAAACCCGTCGCATCCTGGACCGGTTGTACGGCTACGAGGTCAGCCCGGTGCTCTGGAAGAAGGTGGCGCCCAAGCTGTCCGCCGGCCGGGTCCAGTCGGTGGCCACCCGCATCATCGTGCAGCGCGAACGCGACCGCATGGCGTTTCGCAGCGCCGCCTACTGGGACGTGGTGGCCGAGCTCGACGCCAGCGTCTCCGACCCGAAGGCGCAGCCGCCGACCTTCACCGCACGACTGACCTCCGTCGACGGCCTGCGGGTCGCGACGGGCCGCGACTTCGACTCGCTCGGCGCGGTGAAGAAACCCGACGAAGTCACTGTGCTCGACGAGACCAACGCGAGCTCGCTCGCCACGGGTCTGCGTGGATCGCAGCTGTCCGTCGGGTCGGTCGAGGAGAAGCCCTACACCCGTCGCCCGTATCCGCCGTTCATGACGTCGACGCTGCAGCAGGAAGGGGGCCGCAAGCTGCGGTTCTCCGCCGAGCGCACGATGAGCATCGCCCAGCGGCTCTACGAGAACGGCTACATCACCTACATGCGTACCGACTCGACGACGCTGTCACAGTCGGCGATCAACGCGGCCCGCACTCAGGCCCGACAGCTCTACGGCGAGGAGTACGTCTACCCGTCGGCGCGTCAGTACACCCGCAAGGTGAAGAACGCCCAGGAAGCCCACGAAGCGATCCGTCCCGCCGGTGAGACCTTCGCGACCCCGGACGCGGTGCGCCGCGAGCTGGACGGCGACGAATTCCGGCTCTACGAGCTGATCTGGCAGCGCACGGTGGCCTCGCAGATGGCCGACGCGCGCGGCACGACGCTGAGCCTGCGGATCAACGGCGAATCCGATGGTCGTCAAGTGCAGTTCTCGGCCAGCGGCCGCACACTGACTTTCCCGGGGTTTCTCAAGGCCTACGTGGAAACCGTGGACGATCAAGCTGGCGGAGAAGCTGACGACGCCGAGAGCCGACTGCCGCAGTTGACCCAGGGCCAACGGGTGGACGCCACCGAGCTGACCCCCGACGGGCACTCCACCAACCCGCCGGCCCGCTACACCGAGGCATCGCTGATCAAGGCTCTCGAAGAGCTCGGCATCGGGCGGCCCTCGACGTATTCGTCGATCATCAAGACCATTCAGGACCGCGGCTACGTACACAAGAAGGGCAGCGCACTGGTCCCGTCGTGGGTCGCGTTCGCGGTGACCGGTTTGTTGGAACAGCACTTCGGCAGGCTGGTCGACTACGACTTCACCGCCGCGATGGAAGACGAACTCGACGCGATCGCCTCCGGTCAGGAGCATCGGACGAACTGGCTCAACAACTTCTACTTCGGCGGCGACCACGGCGTCGCGGACTCGGTGGCGCGTGCCGGCGGCCTGAAGAAGCTGGTCGGCGTCAACCTCGAGGGCATCGATGCCCGAGAAGTCAACTCCATCAAGCTGTTTGACGATGTCGAGGGTCGCGCCGTCAACGTGCGGGTCGGCAAGAACGGGCCATACCTGGAGCGGATGATCGTCGGCGACGACGGCGAGACGACACCACAGCGGGCCAACCTGCACGACTCGTTGACCCCCGACGAGCTCACCCTCGAAGTCGCCGAAGAACTCTTCTCCACCCCGCAAGAGGGCCGCACGCTCGGCGTCGACCCGGACTCCGGACACGAAATCGTCGCCAAGGACGGACGTTACGGTCCTTACGTCACCGAGGTGCTGCCCAAGCCGGACGACGACGACGGCACCGCCGGTCAACCGGCGAAGAAGGGCAAAAAGCCCACTGGCCCCAAGCCGCGGACGGGTTCGCTGCTGCGCACCATGGATCTGCAGACCGTGACGCTCGAGGACGCGTTGAGACTGCTCTCGCTGCCGCGGGTGGTCGGTGTCGACCCGGACTCCAAAGAAGAGATCACCGCGCAGAATGGTCGTTACGGCCCATACCTGAAGCGCGGCACCGATTCTCGGTCGCTGGCCACCGAAGAGCAGATGTTCGACATCACTCTCGACGAGGCGTTGAAGATCTACGCGGAGCCGAAGCGACGTGGTCGCCAAGCCGCCGCGGCGCCGCCACTGCGCGAGCTCGGCAACGACTCGGCGTCGGGCAAGCCGATGGTGATCAAGGACGGCCGATTCGGTCCGTACGTCACTGACGGCGAGACCAACGCCAGCCTGCGCAAGGGCGACGACGTGCTGTCGATCACCGATGAACGCGCCGCCGAATTGCTGGCCGATCGGCGCGCCCGCGGCCCGGTGAAGAAGACGGCCAAGAAAGCCGCCCGCAAGGCTCCCGCCAAGAAGACGGCGGCCAAGAAAGCGGCTAAGCGCAGCTAGCGGGCTTTTCTCGGCACCCTGGCCCCGCTGGGGCGATCCTGAGGAATCCTTTTCTGGGATTTCTACAAAATAGGGGGTGATTCTCAGCCACTTCTCAGATACAGTTACCCCAACACGTTGTGGAACCGCCGCATCGTCGTCCGGGGAGAATCATGCGATCCGCTGTCCGCTACTGCATCACCGCTGGTGTTGCGCTCGGTGGCGTCAGCATCATCATCGCGGCTCCCTGGTCGCCACCGCTGCGTGACATCCAGGTGCCCGCGGTGCAGCTGTCCGGCAACACGCACGAGAACCCCGATGCGAACAGCCCGTCGGTGGTCGACTTGCTGCAGTTCATGGGCGGCTCCGAAGCCCCAGTGGTGGTGCAGAACATCACCGAATCGGAGAGCGGAGTTTTTGAGGGAGATACGCCGGCGTCCGTGCCGGGCCTGAGTGACCTGCTGAACCTGGGCAGTGACCCGGCCGGCGTCACCGACCCGCAGGGCAAGGCGCTCATCGATCTCGGGCCGCTGGTGCCGGGCGTTCTGACCCCGGCGCCGGCCGGTCCGCCAACTTCTGGCGGTCAGTAGCGGCTAACTGCCGACCTCGCTGGTGATCGCTTCCGGCGCAGCAAGATTGAGCGGCCGAGCTAATTGCGTGGGTGCCGTGCGTCCGCGTAATGCAACGACTTCGGAAACGTCCCAGCAGAGCGCCTCGGCATCCAACGCGCCGCTGACCGCGACCGACGACGCCAGCACATGGCCATCTTCCAGTTTGGCCAACTCCGTGAGCCGCGCGGCCTCGTTGACCGGGTCGCCGATCACGGTGTACTCGAAGCGGGCCAGCGCGCCGATATGGCCGGCGATGGCGCGGCCCGAGGACACCCCGATGCCGAACTCGGCCGAGCCGATCACCGGGAGCAGCTCGTCGTGCAGCTCGCGGGCCGCCGCCAGCGCGCCGCCGGAGGCGTCCGGATGCTCGATCGGCGCGCCGAAGATCGCCAGCGCGGCGTCACCCTGGAACTTGTTGACGAAACCGCCGTGCCGGCCGACAGTGTCGACCACCACCCGGAAGAAGTCGTTGAGCATGCTGACCACCTCGGCCGGTGGTCTCGTCGAGGCCAACTTGGTCGAGCCGACCAGATCGACGAACAGCACCGCGACGTCGCGTTCCTGACCGCCCAGTTCGGTGCCGCGCTCCAGCGCACGGCGGGCGACGTCCTCGCCGACGTAGCGACCGAACAGGTCGCGCAGTCGCTGCCGCTCGGACAGGTCGCGGACCATGTCGTTGAACCCGGCCTGCAGCAGGCCCAGCTCGCTGGCGTCGTAGATCTGCATGTGCGCGTTGAAATTACCGCGTTGCACCTCGCTGAGAGCCCAGCGCAGCTGCCGCAGCGGGTCGGCGATCGACATGGCCACCAGCACCGTGCTGGCCCCTCCGACACCCAACGCCAGCAATGCCAGCAACAGGATCGGGTTCAACAACTTCTCCGGTGGCCCGTGCAGGTACGCCGCCTTATCGGCGACCACGGCCAGCACAATTGCCAGTACCGGTACGCCGGTGGACAACGCCCAGGTCAGTATCTGGCGTCCGATGACACCCGAGGCCTGGATGTTGTCCGGCAGCCCGCCCCGCAGCGCGGCGACGGCCACCGGGCGCAGCACCCGTTCGGACTGCAGGTAGCCGATGATCGCAGTGGCGGTGGCGCCCAATGCGGTCGCGACGGCCACCACGGGCGCGGCGTGGCTGGCCACCGGCCAGCTGGTGATGATGAAGACCACACCGCCGATAAGCCAGGACGCCAGGTTGATCACCGTGCGGTAGAACGGCGTCCGCAGCGCCCGGCTACGGGCCAACGCGGTAGCGGCCGGGTCGGTGTCGATGAGCAGACCGTCGCGGCGCTGCCAGCGGAACACCGGCACCAGCAGACGCGCGCTGATCGCGATTCCCAGGAGGAACAGCAACACGATGGAGCCGGCGAACGTCGCAACGTTGAGGGCCGGCAGTTTTTGCAGCTCGATGCGGTCCTCGGGTGGCAGTGCGTAGCGCAGGAAGCCCAGCACCAGCAGAGCGCCGATGATGTCGGCCTGCAGCTGGCTCAGCGTGAAAACGGGCCACGGCGTGCGGACAAACCACTCGAGGAATCCGCGGATTCGCCCTGGGAGTGCCGTTGCCGTGCTCACCTGCCCACCGTATCGGTCAGTGGGGACCAAAAAGTAGCCAAAGCGTTCGGCGCGTGGCCACTTCAGTTGCAGGAGTGTCCGCCGAACGCACTACTGTTTCGAGTGATGTCGCGGGTATTCACACGGCTTGTTGGTCAGGAGTCGATCGAGGCTGACCTGGTGGCGGCCGCTTCAGCGGCTCGCGGTGATACGTCTCACACGGCCGCGATGACACACGCCTGGCTGATCACCGGTCCACCCGGGTCGGGCCGCTCGATCGCCGCGTTGTGCTTTGCCGCCGCCCTACAGTGCACGTCCGAGGGGACACCGGGCTGTGGCGAATGCCGGTCCTGCACGACGACGATGGTCGGCACCCACGCCGACGTGCGGCGCGTCATCCCCGAAGGCCTGTCCATCGGCGTGGACGAGATGCGCGCGATCGTGCAGACCGCGTCGCGGCGGCCCAGCACCGGTCGCTGGCAGATTGTGCTGATCGAGGACGCCGACCGACTGACCGAGGGTGCGGCGAACGCATTGCTCAAGGTGGTCGAGGAGCCCCCGCCGTCCACGGTATTTCTGCTGTGCGCACCCTCGGTGGACCCTGAAGACATCGCGATCACGCTGCGGTCCCGCTGCAGGCATGTCGCGTTGGTGACGCCGAAGCCGGAGGCGATTGCCCAGGTATTGGTCGACAACGACGGCCTGTCGGCCGACACCGCGAGTTGGGCGGCGTCGGTCAGCGGGGGCCACGTCGGCCGGGCGCGCCGGTTGGCCATCGACTCGGACGCCCGGGAGCGACGCTTGCAGGCGCTGGGGTTGGCCCGCGACGCGGCGACCCGATCGAAGGCCTTCGCCGCAGCCGAGGCGCTGGTGACGGCCGCGGAGGCGGAAGCGACGGTGCTGACCGCCGGGCGTGACGAGGCCGAAACCGAGGAGTTGCGTACCGCGCTGGGTGCAGGCGGCACGGGTAAGGGCACCGCGGGCGCGCTGCGTGGCGCGACGGGTGCGATCAAAGACCTTGAGCGACGGCAGAAGTCACGTCAGACGCGGGCGTCGCGGGATGCACTCGACCGCGCGCTGATCGACCTGGCAACCTACTTCCGGGACGCGCTGCTGGTCTCGGCTAGTGCGGGAGCCGTGCGGCCCAACCATCCGGACATGGCCGAGCAGATCGCGGCGATGGCCGCCCACGCTTCACCCGATCGGTTGCTGCGCTGCATCGAGGCGGTGCTGGGGTGCCGCGAAGCGCTGGCGATCAACGTCAAGCCCAAGTTCGCCGTTGACGCCATGGTCGCCACGATCGGTCAGGCGCTGCGCGACTGATCGCGGGTTTGGGTGCGTGAACGGCCCTGTCGTAGACTCGTGCGGCCCGATAGGGCGCGCCACCTTAGCTCAGTCGGTAGAGCAGCTCACTCGTAATGAGCAGGTCAGGAGTTCGATTCTCCTAGGTGGCTCTCATCTTGTCGGTGTGGCTATCGGGGAAGTACGTATCCCACGGGGCCAGCCGCCACGCACACACTCAGCGCGGTCGTGTTGGCCCGCATGAGTACAGCGTCACCGGCGCCGGGCAGTCGGACGAAGACCCGGTTGAGGCCGGGATGCACCGGAACCCGGACGCTGGGCCCCTCGGACAGCGACATCGTCATCGAGCCGTCGCTGTTGGCCAGGTAGTTGATCTCGGCCGTCCAGTCCGTCGGCAGCAGCGGCCCGTTGAGTGCAAGCCGAACCGGCCGGTCGGGCTGCACGAGATACCCGCACTGCGGCACCGGTCCGGGCTCGATGAAGCGCACCCACGTCACCTGTGCGTCCACCAGGCGGCCTGCGGTGTCCAGTGTCCGCAATTGTGTTGTTGTCGGGGCGAATTCAGGACGATCGGGCAGCAGTGCGAACATATGGCTGGCCAAGTTGCTCGGCCGGGCGACCCGGCCGAGAACCAGCGGGTCGACCTCCTGGTCCAGCAGCGGTGCGCTCGAGGCGGTGCGCGCGGCGGCCAATCCGCGTTGCGCATTCTGCAGATACGGCTGAGCCGGGTTGTCCCGCCAGGACTCCAGAAATGTGACCGTCGAATACCCGCTGCTCGCAACGAAACACGTCGACACGATGGCGGTGGCAACCGTGCGGGCGGGTGAGGCGTCCAGCCATCGCGATGGCGGTCGGTTGGGAGCGCAAAAGCCCACGGCGGCAAGCAAAGCCAGCACGACGACCAGATCGGGGAAGTAGCGCAAAGTCTGGGCCAGTTCGAGTGCGGTGAACCGGGACGAGCGCATCAGGTAGATCGGCACCTGGCAGGCGACCACGTAGCCGGCGGCGGTCAGCCACAACGGCACGACGCGCTGTTTGCGGGCCAGCGACAGCGCCAGCAGTGCGGCTAGCACCAGCCAACCCAGCTCCCTCACCGACGTTGGTGGCACGGCCCACGGCGAGGACGGCGCCCACCTGGCCCACTCCCACGGGCCTCCGGCCAAACCCGGCACGATCCCGTGAGTCACCGAGCGGTGCAACAGATCCCACGTCATCAACAGATCCGAACTCCACCGCCGCTGGTTGACCACGGCCAGATAGACGGCGACCCACGCGCCGGTCAGCGCAATCGACGCCGTCCACAACCGTATGCCGGCCCGCCACACCGTCGCGCACGCCGTGCGATCACCGTTGACGTGGCAGAGCAGCGCGGTGACCGCGAACGCGACGAACGGGATCACCGCGGCCTTTTCGAAGAACAGCAGCCCACCGAAGTACGCCGCCGCACCGGTCACCGCATGGCGCTGATTTCCGGTGCGGACCAACAGGATTGCGTCTGCGCACACCCAGGCCAGCGCGGCCAGCATCGGCAACGAGTTCAGCGCCGCTGCCCACCACGCGAATCCGGGCACACCCAGCGGGGTGAACAGTGCGAAGGTCAGCGGTATCAGCAGCACCGGCCGCCAACCCAGGATCACGTACAGCGCACGCAACAACGCCAGCGACGCCAACAGTTGCAGCACGACCAGGCTGACCGCTGGCCCGATCCAGTTCAGCGGCGCCAGCCGGGTGATTGCGCCAGACACCAGGAACGCACCGGGCATGACGTGACCGTCGTGGTCGTCGAACAAGAATGACGGCGACAGCAGACCATGGGTGCCGGCCTGGCTGACCAGAATCAGGTCGTCCCAGTAGAAGTAGCCCCCGAACGCCAGCACCCCGCGGATCACCAGCTGCACAGCGATCAGCACGCCCACAGCTAGCGGCACCTTCGGTACCCGGCTCGCCCGTCGGTATGGTGGGCCGGTGCAAGCACTGGTCACCGGGGCAGCCGGGTTCATCGGGTCGACGCTAGTCGACCGATTGCTGAGCGACGGGCACCGCGTCGTCGGTTTGGACAACTACGCCTCGGGGCGGGCCACCAACCTCGACCACTTGGTCGGCAATACGGAGTTCCTGTTCGTCGAGGCCGACATCGTCACCGCTGACCTGAAGGCCATCTTCGGCGAGCACCGGCCCGAGGTGGTGTTCCACCTGGCCGCCCAGATCGACGTGCGGCACTCGGTGGCCGATCCGCAGTTCGACGCCTCGGTCAACGTCATCGGCACCGTTCGGCTCGCCGATGCCGCGCGCAGCACCGGAGTGCGCAAGGTGGTGCACACTTCGTCGGGCGGTTCGATCTATGGCACCCCGCCGACCTACCCGACCAGCGAGCAGGTGCCGACCGATCCGGCGTCGCCGTACGCCGCAGGCAAGGTGGCCGGCGAGATCTACCTCAACACCTTCCGTCATCTCTACGACCTGGAGTGTTCACACATCGCACCGGCCAATGTGTATGGCCCACGCCAGGATCCGCACGGGGAGGCAGGCGTCGTCGCGATCTTCGCGCAGGCGTTGTTGTGCGGCAAGCCCACCAAAGTCTTCGGTGACGGGTCCAACACTCGCGACTACGTCTTCGTCGACGACGTGGTGGACGCCTTTGTCAAGGCGTCCGGCCCGGCTGGCGGCGGACAACGGTTCAATGTCGGCACCGGCGTGGAAACCTCTGACCGCCAACTACATTCAGCGGTAGCCGCTGCCGTCGGCGCGCCCGACAACCCGGAGTTCCACCCGCCTCGCCTGGGTGACTTGAAGCGGTCCTGCCTCGATATCGGTTTAGCCGCCGACGTTTTGGGCTGGAGCCCGCAAGTCTCGCTCGATGAGGGCGTGGCCCGCACCGTGGAGTACTTCCGGCAGACCCGCTCTGGCTAGAACAGACCGGTCAGCAAGTTCAGGGCCGCATCCACGTGCGGGAACACATCGGCGAACGTGCTGGGGTCGAAGGCCGCTGCCAGGTTGGGGAACAGATCCGCCAGCGAGCCCCCGTCAAGGGCCGTTGCCAGGTGGGGGAACATCTCGGCCAGTGAGCCGGTGTCGAGGGCCGATGCCGGTTCGGCACTGGCCGCGCTTGACGAGCCGAACAGGTGGGCCAGATCAGCAAGCATCGAACTTGAGGAAGCCGCGGAGGTGGGGGAGGCCGAGGACTCGTTGGCGAGAACCGACGCCGCGTCGTAGCTGGTGGGAATGGTGTAGTCGCCGAACGGCGTCACCAAAGTATCCGTGTACAGGTTCTGGCCGCCCGTACCCGCGCCCACTAGGTCGGAGTAGACGAGCTCGTAGCCGTGCCCGTAGTTGTCGACCTCGAAGACCGAGCCGACTTTGGGGGCGTCGGCCGTGAGGTCTTGGGTGACGACGTACTGGTCCTGGGTGGTGTTGCCGAACGTAATCGCGCTCTGAGTCACGTTGGCCAGGAAGGTTCCGTCATTGTTGGCAGAAGTCAGGTCGTCGTAGTTGAAGGCCTGGGTGCCCTGGATCACGACGTCCTCCGGGGGAAGTCCGTCCACCCCGACAATCGTGGAGGGTGCGTCGGTTGCGGTGATCGTGAAATCGTTGGTCGAGATGTCCTGCCCGAGGTGCGAGGTGCCGCCGAGAATCGCCGCGAGACCATTTGCCGCGTCGAAAGTTGTGGGGAGGTTGATGTTCCCCCAGGGAGTCACGATCGTATCCGTCACTGTGTCGGTACCGTCCCCATTCGGGATGGCGGAGTAGACGCTCTGGAAGTCACCGACGAAGAACGTGTTGAACACCGAGCCGACCGCCGGACCGTCACCGGTGGAGGCAGTGACCAGCAGCGCCTGGCTGGAGTTACCCAGGTAGTCCGAGGTATCGGTCACGTCGGCGGCGAAGGTCCCGACCTGAGTCCCTGCCGCGTTGTCAACGATGTAGTCCTGGTACCCCTGCAGGTCACCGGCGGCGGGCAAGATGGCCGATATCCCGTAGTGGGTCTCCGCGCCATCGAGCAGGTAGCTGTAGCCGTCGGGCAACCCCTCGCTTTGCGGCAACGCAGTGAGGGCAGACGCATCGAACGTGGTGGGGATGTTGATCACTTGCCCCGAAGGGGTGACCCAGTCGTAGGTGATGTCGTGTGATCCGTTGGGCTCGACAATGTCGGAGTACACGGTCGAGAATCCGTTGCTGTAGGAGTAGGTGTCGAAAATGGAGCCGGCGCCCGGGCCACCGGCAGCTGAATCACCGGTGACATAGATTGCCTGGTTGCTGTCGCCGAGCAAGTCGGTGTTGTTCCCGACCAAGGCGTCGATCGTCCCAGAAGAGCTGCTGGGACCGGTCCAGTCGAAGGTCTGAGTTCCCTGAACGGTGCCCTCCGCGGCCGGCGGAACCGACACGAAGAAGTCGCGCACTCCACCGGCGTTCACGACGAAGTCGTTGTTACCGATGAGGTCGTAGCCGTCGTAGGTGCCGTCGGCGACGGCAATAGCACTCGGCAAGAAGGCAGCGCCCAGCAGTCCGCCAGCGGCTACCCCAAGCGTGTGTGCAATACGACGACGAGCCATCCGGCCCCCCCTTTAAATGATTTTCAGGCGTTCACCAGCGACTTTGGGCCAAAGCCGGACTAAGAATAACGTGCCCAGGCCCAATACTGGGAAAAGTGTCTAAAAAAAATGTGATTCAAATATGACACACCTGATAAATCATCAGGCAAGCCGGGCGGGGGATGCGTTTGCCCGGCTTGCCTGTTCGGCCGGCTCAGAACAGGCCGGTCAAGAAGGTCACCGCCGCTTCTAGGTGGGGGAACATGTCGAGCAGTGGCGTGGCGTCGAGGCCTGCCGCCGCCGGGTCGACGCTTGCCAGAGCTGTCGGGTCGACAGCAGAAACGACGTCGGCGCTGGCCGCCGGCTCGGCGTAAGCCTGGAACGCGTCGCCGTGGAAGAGCGCTGAGAAGTCATAGGTCTGGTGGATGTTGCGGAGGATCGCCCCGGAGGCGCTAAGCACGCTCTCGGTGATCTTGTCCGTGCCGCCCGTTCCCTGTCCGACGAGGTCGGTGTACAGCAGCTCACCGCCAAATCCGTGCGGGGCGGTATCGAACACCGAGCCGACCGCGGGGTCGTTGGAAGTATTCATCACGTCCTGGGTGACGACGATGGCCTCGTTGATATGACCGTAGCCATTTTCGGTGGTGGTCTCGTCGCCATAGAAGGTCCCGATTGTGGTGCCTTGCGCGTTCACAACGTCGAATAGCTGGTATCCCTGAATACCGACGTCATACGGCGGGAGCCCGTTTATCCCGGTGAATACTTCGGAGAAACTAGGGTCGGCAACGATGTGGTCGCCGGTGCCGAACGGGATGTACTGTTGCGCACCGAGAGCGGGAGCTCCGGCGGCGTCAAAACCATTGGTATTACTGGGGGATCCGAAGCCATAGGTGATCACGTCCTTGCCTCCGGCTGTCGTCGGGGTGAGGTCCTGGTAGATGCTCTCGATGCCACCGATCGTGAACGTGTTGTAGACCGAACCGACGTTCGGCACGTCGCCCAGGGCAGTCCCTGGGGTGCCGGATAAGTCCTGGGTGACGAGGAGAGCCTGGGTGTAGCTACCGGCCAGATCCGACGTGGTCGTTTTCAGGGCTTCGAAGGACCCCACCACGTTGCCGCTCGGGTTTTCAACGTAGAACAGCTGACTTCCCTGATCGACCATGTCGTCGGGCGGCAACCCGTTTATTCCGGTGATGTCGTAGCCGGACGCGGGATCAGACGTGGGAGCGGCATCGATCGTGTAGCCGTTGCCGAGGGAGAATTCGTTGGTGGGAGTCACCGATGCTGCGTCATAGCGGGTGTACAGGTCGTGCTGCCCGAAGGCATTGTGCGAGTAGTAGCTGATCGCGTCGTCTTTGGCCGTCGCCCCTTTGAGGTCTTGGTAAAAGGTGTAGTTGGCGTTGCGGTTGTTGGTAGCGATGTCGAACACCGAGCCGACCGGCGGAGCGTTGGTGCCGGTTGGGTCGGAGGCGACCATGACTTCCGTGGTGGTGGCGCCGGACATGTTCGTGCTGATGCTCACGTCGGCATTGAAGCTGCCCGACTGGCCGGTCGTGGTGTCGGTGTAGTCGTACAGCTGAGTTCCGTCGACGCTGGTGGACAGGGCCGGTGGCGTCTGTTGGAACCCGTTGGTTCCAATCCCGTAGAAGTCGGTCACCAGTTCCTGGGAATTGGGATCGGGAGTGATCGTGTAGTCGTCGGCGACGGCGAGGCCGACTGGAAGGAACGCTGCGCCGAGCAGGCCGCCGGCAGTGGCGCAAAGGATGCGGAACGGGCGTTGCCTCATCTGGGCCTCCACTCAAGTTACCGGTGGTAATGAACCCGTGGTGCCGACACCCGGGTTAGCCGAGATTAAACCGGTCTGAGGACAAACCTGTGAAAATCACGAAATTAGGTGTGAAAAACCTGAAAATTTCTCGTAAACCGCTCAGGCGCAGCCCAGCCCTACAACACCTACCGCCGCTACTAATCGGGTACCTGGGCGCCGTCGAGGGCAATCGCACGGGCCAAACGCGCGTATCGCAGTTCGAGGTCTTTGAACCGAAGATAGGTGTTCAGTGTGCTGAAGCTGAACGCGATGATGAGGGCGTACAGCATCAGGTCGGTGCCACGGTCGACGCCGACCCAGTGCGCGACCACCGTGGTGTCGTTTGGCCGCAGCACGGCGTATACGCCGGCGAACACAAAAGCCAGAAACGCGACTTTGACCCAGGCTTGGGACTGGACGCTGCGCCGCGAGCGCAGCAGGAAGACAAGCAGCGCGATGATCGAGGTGATCAGCAGACCCTGGATCCAGTTCATCGCGACATCCTTCCTCGCAGAAATCCGTCGACGACGATGTTGACGCCGTTGACCAGCGGCTGTCCCTTGGCTGAGGAATATTCGGTGTAGAGCACCTCGACGGGTTGTTCTGCTACACGCCAACGGTTTTCATCGATCAGCATGACGAACTCGGTGGCGTGACTCATCCCGTTCATGGTGATGTCCAAGCCGTCGGCGACGGTCTTGTTGAAGACGCGCAGCCCGTTGTTGGTGTCGGTCAATCCGAGTCTGCGACCGCGCGGGCTGAGCCGCACCGCTGTTTGCAGCACAAGCCTTTTCAGTAGCGGCGGCCGACTGACCCCGTGGCCGAATCGAGTCCCGATCACGATGTCGACGTCGCCGGTTCGCAGTCGGTCGATCATCGCCAGGACGTCCTGAACGCGATGCTGTCCGTCGGCGTCGAAGGTGGCGAAGACCAGTGCGCCGGGCCGGCTGCGTGCGTACTCGACGCCGGTCTGGATTGCCGCACCCTGGCCCAGGTTCACCGGGTGACGGACCAGATGCGCCCCGGCCCGCAGAGCGATGTCGCCGGTGTCGTCCGCGCTGCCGTCGTCCACACACACAACGTTGGCGAAATCGGTGCGCAGCGCGGCGATCACGTCGCCGATGACACCGGCTTCGTTGAAGGCTGGGACGACGATCCAGGCGTCGCGGGTTTCACTGGGCATTTCAAGCCCACAACGTACACGCCTGACCGGCCGACTCAGGCTGATCAGCCACCGCCACGCGCCAGGGCGATCAGGTGCACGCCGATGCCGACGATCGGGCCGCAGCACAACGCGACGACGGTCCGGGTCTGCAGCGGCAGCGGCAACAACAGCAGCAACGTCGAGGCGACCGTCGCGCACACCCAGCCCAGCGCGTAGGCGCGGTGCAGCGCGGCGGCGACCGCCGCGGCGCCGGTGAGCGTCAGCATCGCGATCGCCAGCGCCGCCGCGGTCAGCCAGGCCAATAGCGCACCGGTCGCGTGATAGTCAGGTCCGAAACCAGCCCGCAGCAGCCACGGGCCGACCAGGCCGGCTGCCAGCACGCCGACCGCGCCGATCACTGCGACCAGCACCGCCGGCGTGATCAGTGCCCGCAGCCGCCTGGCTCGAAGGTCGACGAAGTGCGCGATCAGATTGCCCTGCATCGCGGTCAGCGGCACCAGCAGCGGCGCGCGGGTCAACGTCACCGCGAGGATCACCACACCGCCTTGGGCGCCCAGCTGGGAGGACGTGACTTTGAGCAGCACCGGAAAGCCCATCACCAGAATCGCGCTGGCACCTGCCGCAGTGATCGAATGAGCCGCCCCACGCAGAAACGTCGCGGTGCCGCCGGGGGTCAGGAGTCGCGCCGCCGCCCTGGTGGTCGGCGAGGCGACGATCATGATCAGCCAGGCCAGCGCTCCCGCGACGGTGGCCCACAGAAACCCGACCAGGCTCCAGCCGACCACGACGGTGGCCGCCGCGACCGCGACCCGGATGACGGCATCGGTGACCATCAGCGAGCCGTACTGCGTCCAGCGACTCGTGCCGGCGAGCATCCCCAGCAACGTGGCGTGCAGGCAGAAGCCGGCCAGACCGACGCTGAGCAGGCCCACCGACAGCCAGCGCGCGTCGGTGAACACCCGCCCACTCCACAGCGGTGAGCTGCCGGCGATGAGGACAGCCGCGGCGATCCCGACCATGCCAGCGACGCGCAGCGGATGGGTGCGCTGGTCCGGCAATACGTCGAGATAGCCGGCGGAGCGAACTTCCCGGGTGGTCTCCTGCAGCAGGCCGTTGGCCGCTCCGGTGACCAGGCCGAAGGCGCCCCAGAACACCGCGAAGACGGAGAACCCGGCCGGCGCCAGATCTCGGGCGGCCAGGTAGACCACCGCGTAGCCGCATACCGCTGTCACCGCTGTCGCGGTGCCAACTCGGGCCATGCTGCTGCGCGCAATCGGGCTGGCGAATGCCCCGATAGCCGGGGTGCCCCCCACTTCGGTCACGGTTCGAAACTACTCACAGCCGTTTCCGGGCTCGGCACGCTGCAACGACCTCGACCTGACAGACTGATCGGCAGAGGGGAGTATTCCTTCGCCGCGGTGTCGTCATCACGTCGCCCATCATCGGGCGTCCGTACCGCGGGCCGTCATACCGCGACGGTGGAAGAGACCTCTGGTTTTCATCGACCGGAGGTAAGCACGTTGCACGTGTCATTGCTGGAATGGATCGTCACCCTGGCGGTGACCATCGGCGTATTGCTGTTCGACGTCGCGCTGATGGCGCGTCGATCGGGTGAACCAACGATGCGCGGATCCGCGATGGCGCTGTCGGCGTACATCGCTCTCGCGGTGGGCTTCGGGATCTGGACGTGGTATTTCCACGGCAGGCAGTTCGCCGTGGAGTTCTTCGCCGGATGGCTCACCGAATACAGCCTGTCGGTCGACAACCTTTTCGTCTTCGTCATCATGATGACGAGCTTCAAGGTGCCCAGGATGTATCAGCGCGAGGCGCTGTTCGTCGGGATCGTGCTCGCGTTGATTCTCCGCGGTGTCTTCATCGCGCTCGGCGCCGCGGCCATTCAGCAATTCTCTTGGGTCTTCTACGTTTTCGGCGCGTTCCTGGTGTACACCGCGGCGCGGCTGGCGCGTGGCACCACGCACCAGACGAACACCGAGAACGCCGCCGTCCGGTTCGCCCGTAACCACTTGAAGGTCACCGACTCCTGGCACGGTCTCAAACTCGTCGTGAACGAGGGCTCGCAACGGCTGATGACGCCGATGGCTCTGGTGATCCTCGCGCTCGGCGCCGCCGATCTGCTCTTCGCGCTGGATTCCATTCCCGCGATCTACGGTCTCACCAACCAGGCCTATCTGGTGTTGGCCGCCAACGTTTTTGCGCTGATGGGCCTGCGGCAGCTGTACTTCCTGCTCGAGGGTCTGCTGTCCCGGCTGGTGTACCTCTCGAAAGGCCTCGGCATCATTCTGGCGTTCATCGGCGTGAAGTTGATCCTGCACGCGCTACGTGCGAACACGCTGCCATTCATCAACGGCGGCAAGCACGTTGACGTCCCGGAGATACCGACTTTGGTCAGTCTCGGGGTGATTGCGGCGACCCTCGTCGTCGCCGCGGCCGCCAGCCTCTGGAGCAGCCGCGATACGAGTTAGGCCTCGATGGCTGCGGCGATCCGGCGTTCGATGCCGGCCCGGGCCGGGGCGGGCAGCACGATCAGCCCGTCGAGTTCCTTGCCCGCGCGGGCGTAGGCGTTTTGCCGCTCCTGAGGTGATGCCGCGACATCCTGGGCAAGCTGCAGCAGGTGCTGGGCGCGGGACAGTCGTTGTTGGTCGTCCTCGGAGAAGTCGCTGCGGCGCCGGCGGATCGCCTCGGCCTCGGCCACCTCGAATGCGGTGACGTACTCGTGGACCGCATCGCGATAGTCCCGCTGCGCGGTCCGGTCGCCGAGCAGGTCCTCGGCCCGTTCCGGGCGTAGCAGGTCGGCCTGGTGTCGCGCCTTGTGGAAGGCGACGGTCAATGGGCTGCGCATGTCGGTCATCAACGGGAAGTCGAGCAGTTTGGCGACGTCGACCTCGTAGTCCAACCACCGACCGTCGACGCGGTCGTGCTCGGCGAGGAGTTTCGCGACAGCACGCTCACCGCCGCCTTTGGTCTCACGCTTGCGACCGGAAGCCTCGGCGAGCGCGACCTTGGTCTGCAGCTTCAGCCGATAGCGTTCCATCCGTCGTTCAGCCCGGCGTTCGTTGGCAGCGGCAACTGCGCGCACGCCCCCACCGATCGCGCCACCCAGCGGAAACACCAGCCACCAGAAATTGGCGGCGAAATGCAACGGACCCACCCTGACAGGATGCCACCGTTCGCGACGAGGGGGGCCGCGACGAGTTCAGCCGCCACGCCCCGAGACCGCCTAGTGGCCTTCGGTTTTGAACCGCTCGATGGAGCGCAGCACTTCGGCCTCGGCTTCTTCGCGGCCCACCCAGTCGGCGGCTTCCACGTATTTACCCGGTTCCAGCGCCTTGTACTGGGAGAAGAAGTGCTTGATCTCGTCCAGTTCGGACTGCGGAACGTCGCCGATGTCCTGGATGTGATCCCAGCGGTGGTCCTTGGCTGGCACGCACAGCACCTTGTCGTCGCCGCCGGCTTCGTCGGTCATCCGGAACATGGCAACCGGCCGTGCCTTCACCACCACGCCCGGGTAGACGGACTGCGGCAGCAGCACCAGGGCGTCCAGCGGATCGCCGTCTTCGCCGAGGGTGTCATCGATGAAGCCGTAGTCCGTCGGATAGACCATCGAGGTGTAGAGATAGCGGTCCAAGAAGATCCGCCCCGTCTCGTGATCGACCTCATACTTGTTTCGCTGACCCTTGGGGATCTCGACGATCACCTCGAATTGCACCGGCTCGGCTCCTTCGCCTGGAAGTCACTATTTCTCGCTTGGCGTCGATCGTAGGGCTCCCACACCGCGTGCTTTCGCGGGGGTTTCGGCAGAATAGGCGCAACGAAGTCAGGAGAGTCATGCGTCCCACTCAGTGGCGACCGGCTACCCACCTACTGGTGGGAGTCGTCGTGCTGGCCGTCGTCGCCGCCGTGGTGGCAGCGGCCGCGTTGCTCACCGGCAAGGTCCACGGTTCCGCGCACGCACAAGTGCCGCCGCCGCCGCCCGGCGTGACCGCTAAGTCGAGCATCATCGCGGCATCCGCCAACGCGCAGATGCCGACCCAGTCCGGGCTGGCCGCGGCATTGGCAGCGGTCGCTGCCGACCCCAACCTGGGCAAGCTGGGCGGCCGGGTCACCGACGCGATGACCGGCGAAGAACTGTGGAGCCAATTCGACGATCTGCTGCTGCAGCCGGCGTCGACTAACAAGACGCTCACCAGCGCCGCCGCCCTGTTGGCGCTGAACCGCGACGCCCGGGTCACCACGCGGGTGGTCGAGGGCAGCCAACCGGGCACTGTCGTGCTGGTCGGCGGCGGAGACCCGACGCTCTCGGGCGCGGCGCCCGGACAGGACACCTGGTACCACGGCGCTGCCCGGCTCAGCGACCTTGCCGACCAGGTCCGCCGCAGCGGCGTGAGCCCGACCGCGGTGCAGGTGGACACCTCGCTGTTCAGCGGCCCCACCTTCGCGCCCGGCTGGGATCTGGCCGACATCGAGGGCGGCGACATCGCGCCGATCGAGTCCGCGATGCTCGACGCCGGACGCATCCAGCCGGCCACCGACGAGTCACGACGATCGACGACTCCGGCACTGGACGCCGGCCGCGCGCTGGCCACCGCGCTAGGTGTCGACCCGGCCCAGGTGACCGTCACCAACCACGCCGCGTCCACCGGGGCTCGGCAACTCGCCGCCGTCCAGTCGGCCCCGCTGATCGACCGGCTCAACGAGATGATGAACGTCTCCGACAACGTGATGGCCGAAAGCATCGCCCGCGAAGTCGCGGCATCCATGCAGCGGCCGTTGAGCTTCGTCGGCGCCGTCGACGCGGTGACGAATCGTCTGAACACCGCCCACGTCAACACCGGCAACGCGATGTTGCAGGATTCCAGCGGGTTGTCGGTGGACGACCGGCTGACGGCCAAAATCCTCGACTCCGTCGTGCAGGCGGCGGCCGGGCCCGATGAACCCAAACTGCGGCCACTGCTCGACCTGTTGCCGATCGCCGGCGGCAGCGGCACGTTGTCCGACCGTTTCCTCGACGCCTCCTTCCGCGCCGCCGGGCCTGCCGGCTGGCTGCGCGCCAAAACCGGCTCGCTGACTGCGATCAACGCGTTAGCTGGGGTGGTGACCGACCGCAGCGGACGGGTGCTGACCTTCGCGCTGATCTCCAACGACGCCGGAATGAGTGGGCGCACAGCCATCGATGCCGTGGCCTCGACCCTGTGGTCGTGCGGATGCGCGCCGTGACGCCGTCAGCGGAGTTGACCGTCGGGCGCACGGTCGACTGGGGATTCGCGACGACGGTCGGCCAGTGGCTCGCCCGCCCGGGTCCGCCGTCCACCGACTACACCCGTCGCCAGGCGGTCGACAACCTGGCCACGGCTGCCAAGGCGGCGGAGCCGCCGGTGCGCGACGTCACCGGGCTGCACACCGACGGCGTCGTGCCGGAGGCCCGCATCATCGACCGCCCCGGTTGGATTCGGGCCGCCGCCGAGTCGATGCGGGTGATGACCGGCGGGACCGACAAGCCGCGGGGCCTGATCAGCGGGCGGCTCACCGGCGCGCAGACCGGCGCGGTGTTGGCGTTCGTCTCGTCCGGCATCCTCGGCCAATACGACCCGTTCAGCGACGACGGCGGCGCCCTGCTGCTGGTCTATCCCAACGTGATCGCGGTCGAGCGCCAATTGCGGGTCGACCCAGCGGATTTCCGGCTGTGGGTCTGCCTGCACGAGGTCACCCACCGGGTGCAGTTCACCGCGAACCCGTGGCTGTCCGGCTACATGTCGCAAGCGCTGGGGGTGCTGACCACCGACAGCCCCGACGACGTCGCGAAGGTGATGGGCCGGCTGGCCGAATTCGCCCGCGCCCGCGGCGACTCGTCGTCCGACCCGAACTCGGCCGGCATTCTCGGGCTGCTGCGCGCCGTGCAGTCCGAGCCGCAACGTCAAGCCCTCGATCAACTGTTGGTGTTGGGCACGCTGTTGGAAGGCCACGCCGACCATGTGATGGATGCCGTTGGGCCCGTGGTGGTTCCGTCGGTGTCGACCATCCGCGCCCGCTTCGACGACCGTCGTCACCGCAAGCAGCCGCCGCTGCAACGGCTGCTGCGCGCGCTGCTGGGGATCGACGCCAAGCTGAGCCAGTACACCCGCGGCAAGGCTTTCGTCGACCACGTGGTGAACCGGGTCGGCATGCAGCGGTTCAACACCGTCTGGACCAGTCCGGAAACCTTGCCCCGGCCCATCGAAATCGAATTCCCGCAGCAATGGATCGACCGGGTGCTGTAGTCGAGCTCCGCGCGGCTGTTGCGGCGTTCGCCAAGCAATTCCTCGCCACCGCCGACGAGTGGTGTGTGGCGCTGTCCGGCGGCCCGGATTCGTTGGCGCTCACCGGAGTTGCGGCGACCATACTGCCGACGACCGCATTGGTCGTCGACCACGGTCTGCAGTCCGGCTCGGCTGCGGTGGCCGCTACCGCGCGTGAACAAGCTCGTGATCTGGGATGCGTTGACGCTCAAGTGCTTTGCGTGCAGGTGAACGGCGACGGCGGTCCAGAGGGTGCCGCTCGTACCGCCCGCTACGCGGCCATGCAGGATGCCCGTCGCGATCGCCCGGTGTTGCTGGCGCACACCCTCGACGACCAGGCCGAGACCGTGTTGCTCGGTCTGGGCCGCGGATCGGGCGCCCGGTCGATCGCCGGCATGCGGGCATACGACCCGCCCTGGTGCCGTCCGCTTCTCGGCGTCCGACGCGATGTGACGCATGCGGCCTGTGCGGAGCTGGGGCTGGACGCGTGGCACGACCCGCACAACAGCGACGGTCGCTTCACTCGCAGCCGACTGCGGCATGACGTGCTGCCGCTGTTGGAGGAGGTGCTCGGCGGTGGCGTCGCCGAGGCGCTGGCCCGCACCGCGACTGCGCTGCGCGCGGACACCGAGCTGATCGACTTGCTGATCGATCAGGCGTCGATCCGTTGCACCACCGCCGACGGACTCGATGCCGCGGCATTGACGGCACTGCCCGACCCGGTCCGTCGCGGCGTGATCCGCAGCTGGCTGATCGCCGGTGGCGCGATCGGCTTGACCGACAAGCAGATCCGCGGGGTGGACGGCCTCGTCACCAAGTGGCGCGGCCAGGGCGGCGTGGCGGTCGGCTCGCTGTTGCGTCGCCGGCGACTGATCGCAGGACGACGCGACGGGCTGCTGACGTTGAGTCAAGAAGCGGTCTAAAAGGCCAGCGTTGGTCTCCTGCCCGAATGCATGGCACGCTGTGCTCGTGGCAGCGGACTCACCGGAGCTGTACGCAGGGGACATCAAATCGGTCCTGCTGCGCGAAGAGCAGATCCAGGCCCGCATCGCCGAGCTCGGCGCGCAGATCGCCGAGGACTACCGCGCGCGATCCACCGACGATGGTCACGACCTGTTGCTGATCACCGTGCTCAAGGGCGCGGTCATGTTCGTCACCGATCTGGCCCGTGCGATCCCGCTGCCGACCCAGTTCGAGTTCATGGCGGTCAGCTCGTACGGATCGTCGACGTCGTCGTCAGGGGTGGTACGGATCCTCAAGGACCTCGACCGCGACATCCACGACCGCGACGTGCTCATCGTCGAGGACGTGGTCGACTCCGGACTGACGTTGTCGTGGTTGCTGCGCAACCTGGCCACCCGACGTCCGCACTCGCTGCGAGTGTGCACGCTGCTGCGTAAGCCGGACGCGTTGCGCGCCAACGCCGACATCGCCTACGTGGGTTTCGACATCCCCAACGACTTCGTCGTGGGTTACGGCCTCGACTACGACGAGCGTTACCGCGACCTGCCCTACATCGGAATGCTGGACCCCAGGGTCTACCAGGACTGAACCCCGTCGGGCGTACTCGCACGCTCGCTCCGTTGGCGCGCGCGCTGGGCGGCCTGGACTTATTATTTGAACATTCTGTGTACACCAGGCGAACAGCTCTGGGTCAACGACGACGCGGCAGGGAGGCGTCGTGTTTGGCAAATACGTCGGGTACGTATCGGGCGACGACGGCATGTACGGATTTCTGTGCGGCATCGTCCGTGAACAGCTGGGCGTATATGAACGGAACCCGGCGTTTCGCGCCTTTCGGCTGCGGGGCAGCAACGAGGTGTACGCATACGAGGAAAAGCACAGCCGGGCACGGGTGATCTGCAAGTTCTACGGTCCCAGGTTCGGCTGGGACCGCGATCGCGCGGCACGGGCAGCGTATCGGGAGTTCGATGCGATGCAGGGGCTGCGGAGCTACGACCTGGTGGGCTCACCGCACCACGTGGTGCGGCCGCTGGGCGTGGACTTGAATCTCAACGGCGCGCTTGCCATCGAGTTCTACGCAGGCGAGCAGTTCAGTGAGGCGATTAAGGATTGCATTCGCGGCCAGAATCACAGTCATCTGTACTGGCGTCTTACGGCGCTGGCTTATTTTCTTGCCACTCAACACAATAGGACGGCCAATGGCAACACAGTAAACTTCGACATCGACTGTCAATACTTCAGCGACTTAGTCTACAAGTTGAAGTGTCGCAACCGCATTGGTGCGTGGGATGCGGACGAACTGTTGTGGCTTCAGGATTTATGGCGGGATAGGACGTCGATGTGGGGTGACCGGCAGGTGTGGCTGCACGGCGACGCGACCCCGGCGAATTTTCTGTTCGGTCACGGACTGGACGTCGCAGCGATCGACCTTGAGCGGGCAAGGTGGGGCGACCGGATGTTCGACGTCGGCCGGGTCGCGGGCGAGATTCAGCATTCTTTTATGTCGGCGACAGGCCATCCCAGCCGGGCGGAGCCGTTCATCGGCCACTTCCTCTGGGAATATTGCTGCCATTTCCCGGACCGCGACGCAACGTTCCGATCCACCACCGCGCGACTTCCGTATTACATGGCGATGAATCTGTTGCGGGTCGCCCGCAACGATTACATCGGCGACGACTACGGCAATAAGCTTGTCCGCCAGTCCAAGCGGCTGCTGCGGGCGGCGTGTTGATCGTGGCCGCCACATTGACCGGAGCGACCGCAATCGCGTTCGACGTCAACGGCACGCTTGTCCATATCCGGACCGACGAACATCGTGAGGACATTTTCCGGTCCATCGGGCATTACCTGACCTATCAGGGCATCGACATGCGGCGGCATCAGGTGCGTGACGAGTATTTCGATCGTCTGAAGCGCCAACAGCGGGAAAGCCCGCACCGGTATCCGGAATTCGATGCGGTAGCCATCTGGCAGTCGATCATCGACGAGCATGCAAGCGACTACACCCGCGCGTTACCGCCGGAACGGCTCGCCCAGCTCGCGCTGACGCTCGCGGAGATCTACCGCGGGGTATCGCGCAAAAAGCTGAAACTGTATCCGCATGTGCGGGAGATGCTCGAACAGTTGCGGCACCGGTTTCGTCTGGCGATCGTCACCGATGCCCAAACCGCTTATGCGCGTGGCGAACTGCACAAGGTCGGGCTGACCGACTACTTCGACCCCATCGTCGTCTCTGGTGACCACGGCTTCCGCAAACCGGACCCGAGACTGTTCGAATACGCGTTGGAGGGACTCGGCGTGCCGGCCGCGCAGACTGTTTACGTGGGCAACGATATGTTCCGCGACGTCTACGGCGCCCGTCAGGTCGGGATGCGGACGATCATGTTCGATTCGGACCAGGGCACGAAGGATTACGAAGACTGCCAGCCCGACCATCGCATCACCGACTACCGAGAGCTGCTACAGATCCTGGGGGTCGGTCACTGATGGACACCGGTCCCGAGCCCGAATTCACGGGAACGACCCGAATATCTCTCGCCACTGAAACACGGTGCTGCCACACTGGCGATCCGTCAAGTGACCAACAGCCGGGAGCGTGACGCAGCAACATGACGGATCTGGTGCACAAACAAGTCGACGGCAGCCACGCCCGCCGCGTCGCGGCGGGCCGCACGGTACCGAGCGCGGCGCGCACCGGGATGTCGCCCGGAGCATTGCGGCAGGCGATCAGCGATCACTTGGTGTACTCGATCGCCAGACCTTCGACGGTGCTGACGCCCGAGCACTACTACCGCGCGCTATCGCTTGCCGTGCGCGATCGGATGCAGCAGCGCTGGATGGCCACCACCCAGGACTGGCTCGAACTTCCGAACAAGGTGACGTGCTACCTGTCGGCCGAATTCCTGATGGGCCCGCAACTGGGCAACAACCTGCTGAACCTCGGGATTGAGGATGCGGCACGACAAGCGCTCGCGGAGTTGGGTCAAGACCTCGACATCATCATGTCCTGCGAAAAAGAACCGGGTTTGGGCAATGGCGGCCTTGGCCGGCTTGCCGCCTGCTATCTCGATTCGCTGGCCACCCTCGAGCGGCCGTCCATCGGCTATGGCATCCGCTATGAGTTCGGGATCTTCGAGCAGGAGATCCGGGACGGCTGGCAGGTCGAAAAGACCGACAACTGGCTGGTTTACGGAAACCCTTGGGAGATCGACAAACCCGATGCCAGCTACATCGTCAACTGGGGTGGCTTCACCGAGCGGTACGAGGACGAGGCGGGCCGCCCCCGGGTCCGCTGGGTCCCACAGCGGGTGCTCAAAGGCGTGTCGTACGACACCCCTATCCAGGGCTACGGCGTCAATACCTGCAACACGCTCACGTTGTGGAGCGCGCGGGCGGTGGATTCGTTTGCGTTGGAGGTCTTCAATACCGGCGACTTCTATAAGGCGGTCGACGAAGAGGTGATCTCGGAGACCGTCTCCAAGGTGCTCTACCCCAATGACGAGCCCGAGGCGGGCAAACGGCTGCGGTTACTACAGCAGTACTTCTTCGTGAGTTGCTCGTTGCAGGACATCCTGCGCATCCATCAGGAGCGTGTCGGGCAGCCGCTGAGCGCCCTGCCGCAGAAGTGGGCGATCCAACTCAATGACACGCATCCGTCGATCGCTGTCGCGGAATTGATGCGGCTTCTCGTGGACGAGCACACGATGGATTGGGACCAGGCCTGGGACATCACGGTGGCCACCTTCGGCTACACGAACCACACCCTGCTGCCGGAGGCGCTGGAAACATGGCCGGTGTCGATATTCGGAGAGGCACTCCCGCGGCACCTCGAGATCATTCTTCACATCAACGAGCGCTTCCTCGACGAGGTGCGCGCACGTTTCCCCGGCGACGACGAGCGGGTGCGCCGGATGTCGCTGATCGGTGAGGACGGCGGCAAATGTGTACGCATGGCGCACCTGGCCACGGTGGGCAGTCATGCGGTAAACGGGGTGGCCGCGTTGCATTCGGAGTTGTTGAAGGCGAGCGTGCTCAAAGATTTTTACGAGTTGTGGCCGCAGCGATTCGGCAACGTCACCAACGGAGTGACGCCACGGCGGTTCTTGGCGCTGGCCAATCCCCGGTTGCGCGATCTACTCGACGAGACCATCGGCGACGGCTGGCTCACGGATCTCGAGCGGCTGCGTGGGCTGGAAGCCTACGTCGATGACCGGGCATTCCGTGAGCAGTGGCGAGACGTCAAGCGCGCCAACAAGGCACGGCTCGCGGAGTACCTGCACGCCACGGCAGGTGTCGACCTGGACCCGACCTGGTTGTTCGACGTCCAGGTCAAGCGAATTCATGAGTACAAGCGTCAGCACCTGAACGTGCTGCACATCATCACCCTGTACCAGCGGCTCAAGAAGAACCCGGGCCTGGCGATTTCCCCGCGGGCGTTCATCTTCGGCGGCAAAGCCGCGCCCGGGTACTTCATGGCCAAGCGGATCATCAAACTGATCAACTCCGTCGGAGCGACCGTCAACTCCGACCCTGACGTAAATCGTTTCATGAAGGTCGTTTTCGTGCCGAACTTCAATGTGCAGAACGCACATTTGATCTACCCGGCCGCCAATCTGTCCGAGCAGATCTCGACCGCGGGCAAAGAGGCCTCCGGCACGGGGAACATGAAGTTCATGATCAATGGCGCGTTGACCATCGGCACACTCGACGGCGCCAACGTGGAGATGCTGGAGGAGGCGGGCGCGGAGAACTTCTTCCTGTTCGGATTGAGTGAGGAGGAAGTGGCCCGCGTCTACGCAGAGGGCTACCACCCGGCGACCTACATCGAGCGGGACCCCGAGCTCGCCGAAGTGTTGGACCTCATTGCCGACGGACATTTCACTGACGGCGACACCGAGATCCTCCGTCCGGTCGTCGAGTCGCTGCGCCACCATGACCCGTTCCTGGTGCTGGCCGACTACCGCTCCTACGTGGACTGCCAGGCTGCGGTCGGCGACGCATGGCAGGACGCGGAGGCGTGGTCGCGCATGTCGATTCTCAACGCGGCACGCAGTGGCAAGTTTTCCTCAGATCGCGCCATCGCCGAGTACTGCGACGGGATTTGGAAGGTGGAACCGATGAGGGTGCAGGTGTAAGGCCGATCCGTTACCGCAGCTCCCAGGCCGCGGTCACCGAGAAGCTCACGGTCTGCTGGCCTGGCTCCAGTGGCACCGCGGACTGCATGCCACCCCGCATCGGCGTGGGCGCAGGCGGCGTTCCACCGGATGTCTCCGAGATCGAGAGGATCTTGCCCAGCCCGAGGCCGGACAGTCCGGCATACTGCTCGGCCCGGTCCTTCGCGTCCTGAAACGCCCGCGCCCGAGCGTCTTTCACCAACTGCGAGTCGTCGGCGATGGAGTAGCTCACCGAGCTGATTCGGGTCGCGGGACCGCCGGTGGAGACGATGACGGCCAACACCCGCGACGCCGAATCGGTCGGGTGGATCTTGACCCTGATCGAGTTGTCGGCGCGGTATCCGGTGATGGTGTTGCCGGCGTTGTCGAATTGCGGCTGCAGCGTGACGTCGGTCGTGCTGATGTCTTTGCGGTCGACGCCAGCGCCGGCGATTGCGTCGATGACGGCCTGTTGCCGCGCGTTCGTCTGATTCATCGCCGCGGTGACATCCGGCGCGATGAATTCGATGCCGACGTCCGCGGTGAGGGTGTCGGGGACGCCCTGGACGTGGCCCGATCCGACGACCGTGACCTGACGCGGAGTGTCGCCTGCGCGTTGTGGAGCGCTGTCGCAGGCGGCCGATGTCAGGGCCAGAGCGGATGCGAGCACGAGGCCGAATGTCATTCTGGCGCGGCGGGTGAAGGGCATGGTTGGCACCTTAGTCGTGCGCGATGCCCGCCGAGTTTGCGTCGTCGTTGAGGGCGCTGTGCCAGCGGCCCCACACCAGATAGAAGACCAGCGCGACCGCCACCCATCCGCTGAACGCGATCCAGGTGTACCAGTGCAGGCTGAACAGGATGTAGGCGCACGCCGCCATCGACAGGATCGGCGTCACCGGATAACCGGGCACTCTGAAGCCGCGCGGCAGATCCGGTTCCTGGATGCGCAGGACGATGACGCCGGCCGACACCACGATGAATGCCGCGAGCGTGCCGATGGAGACGGTCTCGGCCAGCTTGTCCAGCGGAATCAGCGCGGCCAGAACGGCCACTGCGACCGCAACGATCACGGTGTTCTGCACGGGCGCCATCGTGCGCGGGTTCACCTTCGCGAACATCGCCGGCAGCAGGCCATCGCGACCCATGGTGAACAGGATGCGGGTCTGGCCGTAGAGCGTCACCAGTGTCACCGAGAAGATGGATATCACCGCGCCTGCGGACACCAGAGTGCTGCCCAGGGTATTGCCGGTGATGTGATCCAGGATCACGGCCAGCACCGCTTCTTCGCCCCTGAACTCTTGCCACGGCTGGGCGCCCAATGCGGCGACGGACACCAGCACATGGATGGCCGTGACAATCAGCAGGGCGTAGATGATCGCGCGCGGCATGGCGTGCTGCGGGTCTTTGACTTCGTCGCCGGCGGTGGAAATCGCATCAAGGCCGATGTACGCGAAAAAGATTGTGCCGGTGGCCAAGCTGATGCCGGAGACGCCGAACGGCGCCAGGTCGGTGAACCGGCTCGTTTTGAACGCGGTGAACGCGATGGCCGCGAAGACCACCAACACCCCGAGCTTGATCACCACCATCACGGCGTTGGCTTTCGCGGATTGGCTCGCACCGCGGATCAGCAGCAGGGCACACATTGCCACCAGGACGATGGCAGGAAGATTGACGACTCCCGGGGTGGGGTCCCACGGCCCAGCCGAGATGGCGTGCGGCAATTGGAACCCAAAAACGTTGTCCAGCAGTTTGTTCAGATACTGACTCCACCCGACGGCGACCGCGGCGGTGGACACGCCGTATTCAAGCAGCAGGCATGCGGCGACGCCCATTGCCGGAAGCTCGCCCAGGGTGACGTAGCAGTACGAGTATGCCGATCCGGAAACCGGTACCGCCGAGGCCATCTCGGCGTAGCAGACCGCAGCCAGGCCGGCCGCGACGCCGGCCAGGATGAACGAGATGACCACCGCCGGGCCGGCTTGCGGCACGGATTGCGAGAGCACGATGAAGATGCCCGCGCCGACCGTTTCGCCGACGCCGAACATGGTCAGCAGGAAAGTCCCAAGGGTGCGTTGCAGTTGGTCGGAGGCTCCGTCCGCGACGGGTGCGCCGGACACTGGTCGGCGCCGCAGCATCTGCCGTCGCAGGCTGTCCGCCGGCGTTGGCATGGCGCCTCCTTAGGAGCATCTGCGGTCGTCAGGCAGCTTGGCCCAAGATATACCAGCGGATGCCTCCACCGCCCGGTGAACTCTGGCGGCAGGCAGCCGCCGAATCCAGTTCGCCGCTGCCCGTTGCGGATTCAAGCTACGGGGTCACCAGGATCTTGCAGTGCCGTTCTGGGTCGGCGAGATCGTCGAATGCCGTCCCGACATCCTCGAGTGCGACATCTCCGGTGATCATCGGGGTGACGTCGATGTCGCCTTCGGCGATCGCCCGTAGCGAGTCGGCGAACTCAGTCGGGTCGTAGGCCAGTACGAACTGGACGTTAATCTCCTTGGCGATGCCGAAGAACGGGTGCACGGTGTCGGATTGCATACATACGCCGACGACGACCAACCGCGTCCCGTTCCGGGCGCGCCGCAACACATCGTCGATGATGCCCGGCACGCCGACGGCCTCGAACACCACTGTCGGTGCGACGGTATCGAAGGGTGAGCCCTGGCCGGCGTCCAGTGTCTGATGGGCACCCATGGTGGCCGCGAGCTCGCGTCGCTTCGGCGAAAAGTCCGTTGCCACAATGTGTTCAACACCGCGAGCTCGCAGCGCTGCAACGACCGCAATGCCGATCGGCCCACAGCCGAGTACCAGTGCGGTCTCGCCCGGTTGGACGCCGGACTTGTTCACCGCGTGCAGCCCGACCGCCATCGGTTCAGTGAGCGCGGCATGGCGATGGTCGAGGCCGCTGGGGATGGGTATCAACAGGGGCGCCGACAGCAGCATCCGCTCGGCGTAGCCGCCCAGTGTCGTGTTGCTGTAGACGATCGGATCCACCCGTTGGCCCGAGATCAGCACCGGCAGCGAGGTGACCAGGGTTCCCGCCGGATGGGTGTCGGTGTCGGGGCCGGCATCGAGAATCTCGGCGCTGAACTCGTGACCCATGAAGACGTCGCGGCTCAGATCGATGTCGATACCGCCGCCCATCTGATCGGACAGCGCGAGCACGTCGGCACCGTGCGCGGCGAAATGTAAGTCAGAGCCGCAGATTCCGCAGGATCGCACCGCGACCAGCACCTGGCCGGGGCCTGGTACGGGTTCGGACAGGTCGTCGCGGTACACCATCCGGCCGTCCCGCAATACCGCGCCGCGCATCAGTAGCTGCTTTCCGTCTTGAGTTCGCCGGTGTGCTGGGTGATCGCGTTGACCACGGCCTGACCCGCTCGACCCAGCAGTTGGTCGCGCATGCCCCTGGCCCATTCGTGCGAGGCACGGGATGCTTCCAGCTGGCCTTTGAAATGCGGAATGACCTTGCGGGCGAACAGATCGTAGGAGTGGAAGGTCGCTCGGGGCGATGCCCAGTCGTGCCCGAGTAACAACAATGTGCCGAACCCGCCCGAACGGGCCAGCAGATCTTCGATGTGAGCGATGGCGTCCTCGGGTGTTCCGATACAGCAATTACCTTGCGCCGCATAATCTTCGACGAACTCATAGGGCGACTGCTCGCCCTCGACCGTGTTCGCCAGCGGCACGAAGCCTGCGGCGCCGAAGTAGTTCGCGAAGTCCTGCAGGCCGTGCGTGCAGTCCTCGATCGCCTCTTCCCGGGTGTCGGCGAGATGCATGATGCCGAGCACCCGCCAGCTGGCCCGGTCGGGCTCGCCACGTCCGGCCTTGCCGGCCTGCTCGCGGACGATCTCCCAGGTGTTCTCGAGTGCCGCGTACCCTCCGGGCACGGACATCGACAGCGACAGCAGTGACGTGCCCAGCGCGCCGGCCAGACGCGGCCCGGATGGTGAAATCATTGCTGCCGTTGATATTTCAGGGTATGGCCAGGTGTAAGGGCGGATATGCAGTTGCGCGTCGCGCAGCGTGAACCAATCCGAATGGCGGTCGACCCGCTCAGCTGGTGCGGCCCGAAACAGCGCCAGGATGGCCTCGAGCGATTCCTGCATCATTCGGCGCTGCTCGATCGGATCGATGCCCATCATGTAGGCGTCCGACGGCAGCGCACCCGGGCCGGCGCCGAAGATGACCCGCCCGCGGGTCAGATGATCGAGCAGCACCCAGCGGTCGGCCACCATCAGCGGATGGTGATAGGGCAGCGACACCACACCGGTACCCAGCCGGATGTGTTTGGTCCGTTCGGCTGCCGCGGCGATGAACACCTCGGGGCAGGCGATCAGCTCGTAGCCGCCGGAGTGATGCTCGCCGAACCACGCCTCGTCGAAGCCGAGCCGGTCGAGCTCGACCACCCGTTCCATGTCGTATTCGAGTGCCCGCGTGGGGGATTGGCCCGTCGGGTGGAACGGGGTGATGAAGACACCGAAGTCCAACGGACGGTTCATGTCTGAGACGCGCCGGTCTGCACACTCGACAGGAAGTCCAGCAGCAACTCGTTGACCCGGGCCGGCTCCTCCTGTTGCAGCCAGTGCCCGGCGCCCTCGATGAGGACCTCGCGATAGCGGCCGGTGAGCACCTCGGCCGCACGGTCGGAACGCATGAAGCTCAACACCGGGTCGTTGGTGCCGCCGATGAACATGGCCGGCACGTCGATGGTGGCCGCCTTCGGGTCGGCCATGACCTCCCAGTTGCGGTCCAGATTGCGATACCAGTTCAGTCCGCCGGTGAAGCCGGTGCGGGTGAATTCGCTGACGTATCTGCCGATTTCCTGCTCGCTGATCCAGGCCGGCGGGCCATCCTGTTCGGGTAGCCGGTCGATGAAGCCTTCGTTGCCCGGTGCGATCAAGCGCAGTGCGTCCGCCGGGTCGTCGGATCGGGTCAGGCCGCCCATCAGCCGCGTGATGGTTCTGGCCGGGTCGGCATCCAGTTCGGCATCGGCGACGCCGGGCTCCTGGAAATAGAGCATGTAGAAGAAGTTGTCGCCGAAGATGGCGCGGAACGCGGTGGTTGGCGGAACCTGCGAGCGGGGTACCGCCGGGACGCTCAGGCCGACGACCGCCGCCACCCGGTCGGGATGCAGTTGCGCCGAACCCCACACCACCGGCGCACCCCAGTCATGACCGATGAACACCGCCTTGTCGGCGCCGACGTGATCGAGCAGGCCGATCAGGTCGCCGGACAGCGCGCCGACGTTGTAGTCGGCGATGTCGTCGGGCCTGCTGGACCGGCCGTAGCCGCGCTGGTCGGGGGCCAGCACGTGGTAGCCGGCGGCGGCCAGGGCCGGGATTTGGTGTCGCCATGAGTAGCCGAGTTCGGGAAAGCCGTGAGCCAGGATCACCACCGGTGCACCGGGCTCGCCGGCTTCGAGGGTGTGCAACTGCACGCCGTTGGTGTCGATCATGCGTTCGGTGAAGGAGAGGCTGTCAGGCACGGTTTCACCAAAGCACACGCCAGGTCCGCCCGGAAGGGCGTTGGGTGCCGCGAATGCGCGGATACGCGGGAACCCCGGTTCGTTGGTGGGGTGACAGATCGCTCCGGTCGGCTGTGCCGACCTGGCGATCGCCACGGGGCTAAACGGTGGCGACCCGCTGCGCTCGGCCTGCGGCCGAAGTGGCGATCGCCATGGGGCGGTAACCTGGACTATTCCAGCTGCGTGTATCGGGAAGGACCTGGCCGACTACGGCCGATGATTGATGAACCGCAAAAACGTGATCCGCACGCTCACGGCCATCGCAGTCGTGCTGCTGCTTGGCTGGTCCTTCTTCTACTTCAGCGACGACACTCGCGGCTTCAAGCCGGTCGACACGTCGGTGGCGATGTCGCAGATCAAGGGCGGCAACGTCAAGAGCGCCCAGATCGACGACCGCGAGCAGCAGGTGCGGATGACGCTGAAAAGCGCCGCCACCGGCACCGACGGCTCCGACAAGATCATCACCCACTTCCCGACCGGCTACGCCGTCCCGCTGTTCGATGCGCTGAACGGTAAAGACGCGCAGGTCGCCACCGTGGTCAACCAGGGCAGCATCCTGGGCTCACTGGTGATCTACGTGCTGCCGCTGCTGCTGCTGGTCGGACTTTTCATGATGTTCTCCCGCATGCAGGGCGGCGCCCGGATGGGCTTCGGCTTCGGCAAGTCCCGGGCCAAGATGCTCAACAAAGACATGCCCAAGACCACGTTCGCCGACGTCGCCGGCGCCGACGAGGCGGTCGAGGAGCTCTACGAGATCAAGGACTTCCTGCAGAATCCGACGCGTTACCAGGCGCTGGGCGCCAAGATCCCGAAGGGCGTGCTGCTCTACGGCCCGCCGGGAACCGGTAAAACCTTGCTGGCACGCGCGGTCGCCGGCGAGGCCGGCGTGCCGTTCTTCACCATCTCCGGCTCGGACTTCGTCGAGATGTTCGTCGGCGTCGGTGCGTCCCGGGTGCGTGACCTTTTCGAGCAGGCGAAGCAGAACAGCCCGTGCATCATCTTCGTCGACGAGATCGACGCGGTCGGTCGTCAGCGCGGCGCCGGACTCGGCGGTGGGCACGACGAACGCGAGCAGACATTGAACCAGTTGCTGGTGGAGATGGACGGCTTCGGCGAACGTGCCGGCGTCATCCTGATCGCGGCCACCAACCGGCCGGACATCCTCGACCCGGCGCTGCTGCGGCCCGGCCGCTTCGACCGCCAGATTCCGGTGTCCAGCCCCGACCTGGCCGGCCGACGTGCCGTGCTGCGGGTGCACTCGAACGGCAAGCCGTTCGGCAATGACGTCGACTTCGAGGGGCTGGCCAAGCGCACCGTCGGCATGACCGGCGCCGACTTGGAGAACGTCATCAACGAGGCCGCGCTGTTGACCGCCAGAGAGAACGGCACGGTGATCGCCGGCGCCGCTCTCGAGGAGGCGGTGGACCGGGTCGTCGGTGGTCCGCGGCGCAAGAGCCGGATCATCAGCGAGCAGGAGAAGAAGATCACCGCCTATCACGAGGCCGGGCACACGCTGGCCGGGTGGGCGATGCCGGGTCTCGACCCGGTGTACAAGGTGACCATCCTGGCCCGCGGCAACACCGGTGGCCACGCGCTGGTGGTGCCCGAGGATGACAAGGGGACGCACACCCGCTCGGAACTGATCGCCAGGCTGGTGATGGCACTGGGTGGCCGCGCGGCCGAGGAACTGGTGTTCCACGAGCCCACCACCGGAGCGGTGTCAGACATCCAGCAGGCCACCAAAATCGCGCGCGCGATGGTCACCGAGTTCGGCATGAGTTCCAAGCTGGGGGCCGTCAAATACGGCACCGAAGCCGGCGACCCGTTCCTGGGCCGCACCATGGGCAACCAAGCTGACTACTCGCACGAGGTCGCCCGCGAAATCGACGAGGAAGTCCGCAAACTCATCGAGGCGGCGCACACCGAGGCGTGGGACATCCTCACCGAATACCGCGATGTGCTCGACGTCGTGGCGGGCGAGCTGCTGGAGAAGGAAACGCTGCACCGCGCCGAGCTCGAAGCGATTTTTGCCGACGTCGAAAAACGTCCTCGGCTAACCCTTTTCGACGAGTTCGGTGGCCGCATTCCGTCGGACAAGCCGCCGATCAAGACCCCTGGCGAGTTGGCCATCGAGCGTGGCGAGCCGTGGCCCAAGCCGGCGCCTGAGCCTGCGTTCAAAGCCGCGATCGCCGCGGCGGCCCGTGACGCTGCCAAGGCAGACGCTGAGCGAGGCACCAACGGCGCCAACGGTTCTCACGGCGGACCGGACGGCAGGGGTGCGGCGCATCCGAACTCGACGCAACCCGACTACGGCGCACCGGCCGGCTGGCACGCCCCTGGTTGGCCGCCGCAGCAACAGCCGCCAGGCCACTGGTACCCGCCGCAGGCTCCTCCGCCTCAGCCGCCGCATTGGCCGGCGCCACCACACCAGCACACGGGTCAGCCCTACCCGCCGTATCCGCCATATCCGCCGCCCGGTGCGCCCGCACCGGAGACGGGCCAGTCCGCCGACCCCCAGGGCGGCGACCCGAACCCGTCCAATCCCTCGGCGCACGGCTGACACGAACGGAGACTGCGATGGCGCAGCCGAATTCCCACACCGTGACTGTGAACAAAGCGGTCTTCGACCAGTCACGCGCCGAGGCCGCTGTCCGTGAGCTGCTCTATGCGATCGGAGAAGACCCGGACCGGCACGGCTTGGCGGACACCCCCGCCCGCGTCGCACGGAGCTACCAGGAGATGTTCGCGGGTCTTTACATCGATCCGGATACCGTGCTGGACACCACCTTTGATGAACAGCACGACGAACTCGTTCTGGTGAAAGAGATCCCGCTGTACTCCACGTGTGAACACCATTTGGTGGCGTTCCACGGTGTCGCGCATGTCGGATACATTCCTGGTCACGATGGCCGGGTCACCGGATTGTCCAAGATCGCCCGGTTGGTCGACCTGTATGCCAAGCGGCCGCAAGTACAGGAACGGCTGACTACCCAGGTCGCCGACGCGCTGATGCGCAAACTCGATCCGCGCGGCGTCATCGTCGTGATCGAAGCCGAGCATCTGTGCATGTCCATGCGGGGCGTCCGCAAGCCCGGTGCTGTCACAACGACCTCGGCCGTGCGCGGACAGTTCAAGTCCGACAATGCATCTCGAGCCGAGGCGCTCGACCTGATCTTGCGCAGGTGAGCCCGACGCACGTCCAGGTCGTGGGCGTGGTGAACGTCACCGACGACTCGTTTTCGGATGGCGGGCGTTACCTGGACACTGACCGCGCTGTCGCGCAGGGCCTGGCGTTGGTCGCCGACGGCGCATCGATCATCGACGTCGGGGGAGAGTCGACTCGACCCGGCGCGGTCCGCGTCGATCCTCAAGCGGAGACGGCGCGTGTCGTGCCCGTCGTCAAAGAGCTTGCATCGCAAGGGGTTACCGTCAGCATCGACACCATGCACGCCGACGTCGCGCAGGCGGCCCTGGAGAACGGTGCGGCGATGGTCAACGACGTGTCCGGCGGACGCGCCGATAACGCGATGGCCGGCGTGCTCGTCGACGCCGACGTGCCCTGGGTGCTGATGCACTGGCGTTCGGTGTCGGCCGACCGTCCGCATCAGATACCGGCCTACCGCGATGTGGTGGCCGAGGTGCGCACCGAATTGCTCGCCTGCGTCGACGACGCGGTTGCCGCCGGCGTGGACCCGGCGAAGCTGATCATCGACCCGGGTTTGGGATTCGCCAAATCGAGTCAAGATAATTGGGCACTCCTGCACGCGCTGCCGGAGCTGGTGGCCAGCGGCATCCCGGTACTCGTCGGGGCGTCGCGCAAACGGTTTCTCGGTAGTTTGTTGGCTGATGAAGACGGTGCGGTACGGCCGCCGGATGGCCGTGAGACGGCAACCGCGGTGGTGTCGGCGCTGGCCGCCGAGCACGGCGCGTGGGGAGTACGGGTGCACGATGTCCGGGCCTCGGTCGACGCCGTCAAGGTCGTCGAGGCGTGGACGCAAGCACGGACGATGGGAACTGATGGCTGATCGAATCGAGTTGCGCGGCTTGACCGTTCATGGTCGGCACGGCGTATTCGACCACGAGCGTGCCGACGGTCAGGACTTCGTCGTCGACATCACGGTGTGGATCGAGCTGGCAGATGCGGCCGCCAGTGACGACTTGGCAGACACTTACGACTACGGCGTCCTGGCCGAGCGGGCGGCGGCCGTCGTCGCGGGCCCGGCCCGCAACCTGATCGAAACGGTCGCCGCCGAGATAGCGCAGGACGTGATGAAAGACGAACGGGTACACGCCGTCGAGGTGACGGTGCACAAACCGCAGGCGCCCATCCCGCAGACGTTCGACGACGTCGCGGTGGTGGCGCGACGGTCGCGACGCGGCGGACGAGGACAGATGGTTCCAGCGGGAGGCGCCCTGTGACACGCGTGGTGTTGTCCATCGGATCCAACCTCGGCGACCGGCTGGCCCGGCTGCAGTCGGTGCTCGACCGGCTCGGCGACGCGGTGCAAGCGGTCTCGGCGGTGTACGAGACGGCGGCCTGGGGCGGCGTCGAACAGGGCCCGTTCCTCAATGCGGTGCTGATCGCCGAAGACCCGACGCTGGACGGGCACGGCTGGCTGCGCTGCGCCCAGGCGATGGAGCAGGCCGCGGATCGGGTGCGGGGGCAGCGTTGGGGTCCTCGCACTCTCGACGTCGACCTGGTGAGCTGTTATCTGACGTCGCTGGATGGCGACACCGAGCTGTTCTCCCTGGACGACGGCCTGACGCTGCCGCATCCGCTGGCGCACCTTCGGGCGTTCGTCCTGATTCCCTGGCTGGACGTGGACGCGGACGCCGAGTTGACGATCGCGGGGGGCAGGCAGCCCGTCGCGAAGCTGCTGGCCCAGCTGGATCCCGCCGACCGCGCCGGGGTGCAGCTCACCGAGTGGGTGCTGCAGCCGCAGACGGGTGATGCGGCACCCGACGCCGTTCCGGGAAGCTGATGGGCCCCACCCGCAAACGCGATCTGACCGCGGCGGTGCTCGGCACCGCGGTTCTCGGTTATCTGCTGGTCACGGCGCTCTACCAGTGGTTTCCTCCGATCACGGTGTGGACCGGCTCCTCGCTGTTCGCGGTCGGTGTCGCCGAAGCGGTGTGGGGGCGCCACGTGCGGGCCAAGATCAGCGACGGTGAGATCGGCGACGGACCCGGGTGGCTGCACCCGCTGTCGGTGGCCCGCAGCCTCGTCATCGCCAAGGCGTCGGCCTGGGTGGGCACTCTGGCGCTGGGCTGGTGGATCGGCGTTCTGGTGTATCTGCTGCCGCGACGGTCGTGGCTTCGGGTGGCCGGCGAAGACACCGCGGGCACGGCGGTCGCGGCGGTCAGCGCGCTGGCTCTGGTGGTTGCTGCGCTGTGGTTGCAGCATTGCTGCAAATCGCCCGGCGACCCGACCGAAGGCGGCGAGGGCGCCGAGACCTAGCCGAGCGGCAGATTGGCGATTAGAGCAGGTGAGAATCGCCGGAGCGCGCCGACACGCTCAGTGACCGCGGGCCGGTACAGTCGGGCCATGACCGATCTGTCCCGCGGCGCGCGCGTTCGGCGCAGCGGCCGCAGACCAGGTTGGGTGCTGCTGACAGCGTTGCTGGTCTTGGCAATCGGCGCCAGTTCTGCGCTGGTTTTCACCAATAGGGCGGAGCTGCTCAAGCTCGCCGTCATCCTGGCGTTGTGGGCCGCCGTCGTCGCTGCGTTCGTCTCGGTGATCTACCGCCGACAAAGCGACACCGATCAGGCCCGGGCGCGGGATCTGAAGCTGGTGTACGACCTGCAACTGGACCGGGAGATATCGGCGCGCCGCGAGTACGAGCTCACCGTGGAATCGCAGCTGCGCCGCGAGCTGGCCACCGAACTGCGCGCGCAGTCATCGGATGAGGTTTCGGCGTTGCGGGCCGAATTGGCAGCCCTGCGAACCAATCTCGAAATCCTGTTCGATGCGGAGCTCAGCGATCGGCCTGCTCTGGAGACCGAACGTAAGACCGTCCAAGCCGACTGGGACCGCGAGCACGAAAGTGCCCGCGAGCGCGTCAACCGGGTTTCCTCGGTGCGGGCCGAAGAGCCCTCCCGTCGTCACGACGACAGTTCGATCATCGACGTCAACGAGGAGCCGCTGGTGCCACCGCCGCCACGGCAGCCCGCGGAGAGCTACCACCCTGCCTACGACTACCAGCCCAGCGAGGCCTATCCGCCGCCGCGTCGACGCCGGTCCGCCGAGTCGCAGGAGGCGGAGCGCGGTTCACATTGGCGACAAAACGCCCAGGAAGCTCAGGCCGCACGCGACGAGGCGACCCCGCCGGAAGGGTGGGCGCCACAGCAGGCGCCACCCGCGCCGGAGCCACCTCCCACAGCCGAGCACCAACCGGAAAACCGCAGCTGGACTCCTCCGGATCGGCCCCCGCAGGCCGGCGGTTGGCCCGGACCGGTGGCATCGCCGGAGCCGGAGCGCTTCGAGCCGAAGCCTCAGCGACGGTCACACCGGCGTCCTGAACAGCCGCCCCAACCCGAGCCGCAGTTCGCGCCGCCGCAGCCGCCGCCCGAGCCGCCACCGCACCTGCAACGGCCCCCGTGGCCGCCGCCCGCGGACGCGGCACGGCCGCATGAACAGCAGCCGTGGCAACCGGTCAGCGCCGAGGGGAATTGGCCGGGCAGCCAGTGGAACTCGGAGCAACGCGAAAGCTCAGCACCGGTGTCATGGGCGTATGACAACGCGCCGCCGCGCGACAAAGCCGCCGAGCATCCACCGAGCCCGTCCGCACCTGACGAGTCCCGTGGGCGGCACGCCAACGCCGGCGCCGCGCAAACGCCAGGCCAGACCGGCGATCCGATAGCCGACTGGAGCGAGTCGGGCCGACGCGCCCGATCCCGCCATTCCGCGGAGTTGACCGACTCCGGCACGGGCGCGTCTGCGGCTCCGGCGCCGGCCATGTCGCCGCCGCCGCCGCCTCCTCCGCCTGCGCCGACGTCACCACTGGACAAAGAACCGGCGATGTCGCCGCCGCCCAGCGCCCGTCATCGCAGCACCGACCCGCTGACGGAGGCCGAGGACCCACAGTCCGGCGGCCAGTCGGTCGCCGATCTGCTGGCCCGCCTGCAAACCGCCCCGTCCGAGGGCGGCCGTCGGCGACGCCGCGAAGACTGAGGCGAAGACCACAGCTCTCGGCTTGCGCCGTCGCGGTACAGTTTGAACGACCGTCCGGTACCCGCTACGCGGGACTGGAACGAAACAAGAGACTTGTGAGGGTCGTCTGCGATGGTGCAGTTCGACGGATTGCGCCCAGCCAGGCTCAAGGTGGGGATCATCTCCGCGGGCCGGGTGGGCACTGCGCTGGGGGTCGCGCTGGAACGCGTCGACCACGTCGTGGTGGCCTGCAGCGCTGTCTCTCACGCCTCCCGGCAACGTGCCGAACGCTGGCTGGCCGATACCCCGGTGGCACCGGTTCCCGACGTGGCCGGCAACGCCGAACTGTTGGTACTGGCCGTCCCCGACACCGAATTGGCCGGCCTGGTGTCCGGCCTGGCCGCCACGTCGGCGGTGCGACCCGGCACCATCGTCGTGCACACCTCAGGCGTCAACGGGATCGGCGTACTGGCCCCGTTGACCGCCCAGGACTGCGTCCCGCTGGCAATCCACCCGGCGATGACGTTCACCGGATCCGACGAGGACATCTCCCGGCTGCCGGACACCTGCTTCGGGATCACCGCGGCCGACGAGGTCGGCTACGCGATTGCGCAGTCCCTGGTGCTCGAGATCGGCGGCGAGCCGTTCCGGGTGCCGGAGAACGCGCGGACGCTCTATCACGCTGCTCTGGCCCACGCCGGCAACCACATCGTCACCGTGGTCGCCGACGCGCTGGACGCGTTGCGCGCAGCCCTGTCCGGGACCGAGCTTCTGGGTCAACAGCTTGTCGAGGACGCGCCCGGCGGCATCGCCGAGCGGATCCTCGGACCACTTGCCCGCGCGGCGCTGGAGAACACGCTGCGGCGCGGGCAGGCGGCACTCACCGGTCCGATCGCGCGTGGTGACGCCGGCGCGGTGGCCGGCCACTTGAGCGCTCTGGAGGCAGTCGATTCGCAACTGGCACAAGCTTATCGGGTGAACGCGATGCGCACCGCGCAGCGGGTGCATGCCCCTGCCGATGTCATCGAGGTGCTGGCGCGATGAACAACCTGCGGGCGCCGAAGTTCAACGCCGGCGAACTCAACGTCTACGCCAAGCCTGGCGACGCCAGCGAGGTCAGCCGCGCGCTGCGGCACACCGGCCGGCGGGTGATGCTGGTGCCGACGATGGGCGCGCTGCACGAGGGCCACCTCGCGCTGGTGCGCGCCGCGAAGCTGGTGCCCGGCTCGGTGGTGGTGGTTTCGATCTTCGTCAACCCGTTGCAGTTCGGCGCCGACGAAGACCTCGACGCCTACCCGCGCGTCGTTGAACAAGACCTAGCGCTGTTGCGCGGTGAGGGAGTCGAAATAGTCTTCACGCCAAGCGCTTCGGCGATGTACCCGGACGGCACGCGTACCACCGTCTACCCCGGACCACTGGGATCCGAGCTGGAAGGCGGCGTCCGGCCTACGCATTTCGCAGGCATGCTCACCGTGGTCCTGAAACTCTTGCAGATCGTCGCCCCGGATCGAATCTTCTTCGGCGAGAAGGACTATCAGCAATTGGTGCTGGTGCGCCAGATGGTCGCCGACCTGAACGTCGCCACCCGGGTCGTCGGTGTGCCGATCGTGCGCGAGAACGACGGCCTGGCGATGTCGTCCCGCAACCGTTATCTCGATGCCGCGGAACGCGAATTGGCCGGGCTCCTGTCGGCGGCACTGCTGGCCGGGGCGCACTCCGCGGCGGCCGGCTCGGATGCCGCGCTGCGGGCTGCCGCCGCGGTGCTGGCGGCGGTGTCCGCGATCGACGTCGATTACCTGGAAGTGCGTGACAGCCAGCTGGGGCCCGCCCCCACCACCGGCGCGGGACGTCTGCTGGTTGCCGCTCGGCTCGGCAAAACCAGACTGCTGGACAACGTCGCAATCGACATCGGAACCACCGTCGACGCCGACGGGCGAGTGCCCGCGGTAACGGCCAGTCAAGGCAATCAAACTTCCGAATCATCCTGGAGGAATTGATGTTACGAACGATGCTCAAGTCCAAGATCCACCGGGCCACCGTGACCCAGGCCGACCTGCACTACGTCGGCTCGGTGACGATCGACGCGGACCTGATGGACGCGGCCGATCTACTCGAGGGCGAACAGGTCACCATCGTCGACATCGACAACGGCGCCCGGCTGGTCACCTATGCGATCACCGGTGAGCGCGGCAGCGGGGTGATCGGCATCAACGGCGCCGCAGCACATCTCGTGCATCCCGGTGATCTGGTGATCCTGATCGCCTACGCCACCATGGACGACGCCGAGGCCCGCAGTTACAAGCCGAACATCGTCTTCGTGGACGCCGATAACCAGGCGATCGACTTGGGCAGCGACCCGGCTTTCGTGCCCGCTGACGCGGGCGAGCTGGTCTCGCCGAGATGAAGGTCGTGTAGTCGTGTTGCTGGCAATCGACGTCCGCAATACGCACACCGTTGTCGGACTGCTCTCCGGTTCCAAGGAGAGCGCGAAGGTCGTGCAGCAGTGGCGGATTCGCACCGAATCGGAGATCACCGCCGACGAATTGGCGCTGATCCTGGACGGCCTGATCGGTGAGGACTCCGATCGGCTCACCGGCGCGGCCGCGCTGTCCACGGTTCCCTCGGTGCTGCACGAGGTACGGCAGATGCTGGAGCAGTACTGGCCCTCGGTGCCGCACGTGCTGATCGAGCCCGGCGTCCGCACCGGCATACCGCTGCTGGTCGACAATCCCAAAGAGGTCGGCGCCGATCGAATTGTCAACTGCCTGTCGGCGTTTCAGAAGTACGGTACCGCCGCCATCGTGATCGACTTCGGTTCGTCGATCTGCGTGGACGTGGTCTCCGCGAAGGGTGAATTCCTCGGCGGCGCGATCGCCCCGGGTGTGCAGGTCTCCTCCGATGCCGCTGCGGCGCGCTCGGCCGCGCTGCGCCGCGTCGAGCTGTCCCGGCCGCGATCGGTCGTGGGCAAGAACACCGTCGAATGCATGCAGGCAGGTGCGGTTTTCGGCTTCGCAGGCTTGGTCGACGGACTTGTCGGCAGGATTCGCGCCGACGTCGACGGGTTCTCCGGCGGCCCAGACAATCAGGTCACTGTCGTGGCGACTGGCCACACCGCGCCGCTGCTGCTCGCCGAATTGCACTCGGTCGACCACTACGACCAGCACCTGACCCTGCACGGTCTGCGGCTGGTGTTCGAGCGCAACCGCGACAGCCAGCGCGGACGGCTCAAGACGGCACGCTGACTGCCGAGCACGGCGCCCAGGTGTTCCTTTAAGCTGGCAGGTCGTGAACGCCGGCGACCAGGATTCTCAGGACCTCCCAGAGCAGTTCCGGATTCGCCGGGAGAAGCGCGCCCGGCTGGCGGCCGAGGGCCGCGATCCCTATCCCGTCGAAGTCGGACGCACGCACACGCTGGCGCAGATCCGCGCCGCCTACCCCGACCTGCCCGCCGATTCGACCACCGGCGACGTCGTCGGTGTCGCCGGGCGAGTGGTGTTCGCCCGAAATTCGGGCAAGCTGTGTTTCGCCACCCTCCAAGAAGGTGACGGCACCCAGCTGCAGATCATGCTCAGCCTCGCCGGTGTCGGCCAGGAAGCACTCGACCAGTGGAAAGCCGACGTCGACATCGGTGACATCGTCAGCGTGCACGGCGAAGTGATCAGCTCACGCCGTGGCGAACTGTCCGTACTCGGCGACAGCTGGCAGATGGCCTCCAAGGCGCTGCGGCCGCTCCCCGTCGCGCACAGGGAGATGAGCGAAGAGTCGCGGGTGCGGCAGCGCTATGTCGACTTGATCGTCCGCCCGCGGGCTCGCGAAGTCGCCCGCCAGCGGATCGCCGTCATCCGCGCATTGCGGACCGCGCTGGAGCAACGCGACTTTCTCGAAGTCGAAACACCGATGCTGCAGACTTTGGCCGGCGGCGCGGCGGCCCGGCCGTTCGTCACGCACTCCAATGCCCTCGACATCGATCTCTACCTTCGTATAGCGCCGGAACTGTTCCTGAAGCGGTGCGTCGTCGGAGGGTTCGACAGGGTTTTCGAACTTAATCGCGTGTTCCGAAACGAAGGTGTTGATTCCACCCATTCACCTGAATTCTCCATGTTGGAGACGTACCAGGCGTATGGAACGTATGACGATTCTGCAGTTGTCACCCGGGAGCTTATTCAACAGGTGGCTGACGAGGCGATCGGCACTCGACAACTCTTGCTGCCCGACGGCAGTGTCTATGACATCGACGGAGAATGGGCGTCGATAGAAATGTATCCCTCGCTTTCCGGGGCACTCGGCGAGGAGATCACGCCGAACACCACGGTCGAGCGCTTGCTGGCGATCGCCGAGGGACTCGGTGTGGAGGTGCCCTCAGACCGCGGTTATGGGCACGGCAAGCTCGTCGAGGAACTGTGGGAACATACCGTCGGCGCCAGTTTGACGGCTCCGACTTTTGTCAAGGATTTTCCGGTGGAGACAACGCCTTTGACACGTCAGCACCGCAGTATTGCCGGCGTCACAGAGAAGTGGGACCTGTATATTCGCGGTTTTGAACTGGCGACCGGATACTCGGAATTGATCGACCCGATCGTTCAGCGGGAAAGGTTCGCTGAGCAGGCCAGGGCGGCGGCGGCGGGCGACGACGAGGCAATGCTGCTTGACGAGGATTTTCTGGTTGCGTTGGAGCATGCAATGCCGCCCTGTACGGGAACCGGAATGGGCATCGATCGGTTGCTGATGGCTTTGACCGGCCTGCCAATTCGCGAGACAGTACTATTTCCTATTGTGCGGCCGCATAGCAACTGAGAACTCCGTCGCGGTGTATTGAATAACGCGCCTATGTATGGCAGATTGATGCCACGGGGGCGGTCCGTGATCACTTGTATGGCAAGTGTCTAAGAAGAAAGCATGAGGCTCAGCCAATGGCTAAGAAAGTGACCGTCACCTTGGTCGACGATTTTGACGGTGAAGGGGCCGCGGATGAAACCGTCGAATTCGGACTCGACGGCGTGACGTACGAGATTGACCTTTCGGGCAAAAATGCGACGAAACTGCGCAACGACCTGAAGCAGTGGGTAGAGGCCGGCCGTCGGGTCGGCGGCCGTCGGCGCGGACGTACCAGCACGGGCCGCGGCCGCGGAGCCATTGATCGCGAGCAGAGCGCGGCAATCCGGGAATGGGCTCGCCGCAACGGGCACAACGTGTCGACCCGGGGCCGTATCCCTGCCGATGTGATCGACGCATTCCACGCCGCGACCTGACTTTCGCTGCTGGCGAACTGATCGCCCATTGAAGCGGGAAACGATTATGAGTTTTCCCGCGTTGTGCTGTTGCAACTGCGTTGTTGCCGGGTATCCGCGGCGTCCGAGTTCTGGGCCGCAAGGTGAGTGGCCCGGCGGCCCGCCCACTACAGTGGACGGCAGGTACGCGGTGTCGGCCCCAATGCCGACAATGACGAAGTACCGATGGTGAGGAAGAGCAGGTAACCGCCAATGTTCGAACGTTTTACCGACCGAGCCCGCAGGGTCGTCGTCCTGGCGCAAGAAGAGGCCCGGATGCTCAACCACAACTACATCGGCACCGAGCACATCCTGTTGGGTCTTATCCACGAGGGTGAAGGCGTTGCCGCCAAGTCGCTGGAGTCGCTGGGCATCTCGCTCGAGGGTGTCCGCAGCCAGGTCGAGGAGATCATCGGCCAGGGTCAGCAGGCCCCGTCCGGGCACATCCCGTTCACTCCGCGCGCCAAGAAGGTCTTGGAGCTGAGCCTGCGCGAGGCGCTGCAGCTCGGCCACAACTACATCGGCACCGAGCACATTCTGCTCGGCTTGATCCGTGAGGGCGAGGGCGTCGCCGCCCAGGTCCTGGTCAAGCTGGGCGCTGAGCTGACCCGGGTGCGCCAGCAGGTGATCCAGCTGCTGAGCGGCTACCAGGGCAAGGAGACCGCGGAGGCCGGCACCGGCGGCCGCGGCGGCGAGTCAGGCTCACCGTCGACGTCACTCGTTCTCGACCAGTTCGGCCGCAACCTGACCGCGGCGGCGATGGAGGGCAAGCTCGACCCGGTCATCGGCCGCGAGAAGGAAATCGAGCGGGTCATGCAGGTGTTGTCCCGTCGTACCAAGAACAACCCGGTGTTGATCGGCGAGCCCGGCGTCGGCAAGACCGCTGTGGTCGAAGGCCTCGCGCAGGCCATCGTGCACGGTGAGGTTCCCGAGACGCTGAAGGACAAGCAGCTCTACACCCTCGACCTAGGTTCGCTGGTGGCCGGTAGCCGTTACCGCGGTGACTTCGAAGAACGCCTGAAGAAGGTGCTCAAGGAGATCAACACCCGCGGCGACATCATCCTGTTCATCGACGAGTTGCACACATTGGTCGGTGCGGGTGCCGCCGAGGGCGCGATCGACGCGGCGTCGATCCTCAAGCCCAAGCTGGCCCGCGGCGAACTGCAGACGATCGGCGCCACCACCCTCGACGAGTACCGCAAGTACATCGAGAAGGATGCCGCCCTGGAGCGCCGGTTCCAGCCGGTCCAGGTCGGCGAGCCCACCGTCGAGCACACCATCGAGATCCTCAAGGGTCTGCGCGACCGCTACGAGGCGCACCACCGGGTGTCTATCACCGACGGCGCGGTGACGGCTGCCGCTACTCTGGCCGACCGCTACATCAACGACAGGTTCCTGCCGGACAAGGCAATCGACCTGATCGACGAGGCCGGTGCCCGGATGCGGATTCGCCGGATGACGGCTCCGCCAGACCTGCGCGAGTTCGACGAGAAGATCGCCGACGCCCGCCGCGAGAAGGAGTCCGCGATCGATGCGCAGGACTTCGAGAAGGCGGCCAGCCTGCGCGACCGCGAGAAGCAACTGGTCGGTCAGCGCGCTGAGCGTGAAAAGCAGTGGCGCTCAGGCGATCTCGACGTCGTCGCCGAAGTCGACGAGGAGCAGATCGCCGAGGTGCTCGGCAACTGGACCGGTATCCCGGTGTTCAAGCTCACCGAGGCCGAGACCACCCGGTTGCTGCGCATGGAAGATGAGCTGCACAAGCGGATCATCGGTCAGGAGGACGCCGTCAAGGCGGTGTCCAAGGCCATCCGTCGTACCCGCGCCGGGCTGAAAGACCCGAAGCGCCCGTCCGGCTCGTTCATCTTCGCCGGCCCGTCCGGTGTCGGTAAGACCGAGCTGTCCAAGGCGCTGGCCAACTTCCTGTTCGGCGACGACGACGCGCTCATCCAGATCGATATGGGCGAGTTCCACGACCGCTTCACCGCGTCACGGTTGTTCGGTGCCCCGCCGGGATACGTCGGCTACGAGGAGGGCGGCCAACTCACCGAGAAGGTGCGGCGCAAGCCGTTCTCGGTGGTGCTGTTCGACGAGATCGAGAAGGCGCACCAGGAGATCTACAACAGCCTGCTGCAGGTGCTCGAGGATGGCCGGCTCACCGACGGTCAGGGTCGCACGGTGGACTTCAAGAACACCGTGTTGATCTTCACCTCGAACCTCGGTACCTCGGACATCAGCAAGGCGGTCGGTCTGGGCTTCACCCAGGGTGGTGGCGAGAACAACTACGAGCGGATGAAGCAGAAGGTCAACGACGAGCTGAAGAAGCACTTCCGCCCGGAGTTCCTCAACCGCATCGACGACATCATCGTCTTCCACCAGCTGACCAAGGAAGAGATCATCGAGATGGTCGATCTGATGATCGGCCGGGTGGGCAAGCAGCTCAAGACCAAGGACATGGCCATGGAGCTCACCGACAAGGCCAAGTCGCTGCTGGCCAAGCGGGGCTTCGACCCGGTGCTTGGTGCCCGCCCGCTGCGACGGACCATTCAGCGGGAGATCGAGGACCAGCTGTCCGAGAAGATCCTCTTCGAAGAGATCGGCCCGGGCCAGCTGGTCACGGTCGACGTGGACAACTGGGACGGCGAAGGCGCCGGAGAAGACGTGGTGTTCACCTTCAAGGGAGCCCGCAAGCCGGCCGAAGACGACCTGGCTTCCACCGGTGCGCATGCCGCCGGGAGGCCTACGCAGTAACTGTTTGACCGAATGGCCGGCCACATTGTGTGGGCGGCCATTCGTGCTATTCGGCGGGCTCGGCCACCTGGTGGCGGGCTTCGACGTTGGCCAGCTTCCAGTAAGCGATTGCCGCGATCCAGGTGACGGCGAAAAGCGCGACGACCGCCAGGCCGGCGTTGTTGAGGTCGATGCCGCTGATCCAACTGGTGACCGGGTCGACCCAATTCAGGTCGTCGTGCAATATCGACACCAATTCGATCGACCCGATCAGCACCGCGACGGCGATCGAAAGACCGGTGACCGCGAGGTTGTAGTAGATCTTCCGGACCGGCTGCATGAACGCCCAGTCGTAGGCCACTGTCATCAGCAGCCCGTCCAGGGTGTCCATCAAGCTCATTCCGGCAGCGAAGAGCAGCGGTACCACCAAGACGGCGTACCAGGGCAGACCCGCGGCCGCGCTGCTGCCTGCCAGCGCCAACAGCGCGACCTCGGTGGCGGTGTCGAACCCGAGACCGAAGAGCGCACCGACCGGAAAGAGCTGCACCGAGTGCGTGATGCGATTCATGATCGGACGCAGCAGCCGCGCCAGAAATCCGCGATCGTTGAGCGCGGTTTCGATTTCCTGATCCGAATACGAGCCCTGCCGAAGCTTCGTGAACGCGCGATAGATGCTGATCATCGAGATGATGTTCATGATCGCGATCAGGTACAGAAATAATCCCGACGCCAGAGTTCCGGCGAAGCCGAGGATATGCCGTGTCGGCGATTGATCGTCGGCCAATGTCCCGGCCGCGCTGGCGCCGAGCATTACCAGCACAGCCATCACCAGCACCAGGCTGGAATGGCCCATCGCGAACCAGAAGCCGACCGCTTTTGGTCGCTGGCCGTCGGTCATCAATTTGCGAGTGGTGTTGTCGATCGCGGCAATATGGTCGGCGTCGAATGCGTGTCGCAGACCGAACAGGTATGCGGTGGCTCCCAGTCCGACACCGAATATCTGGGTGCCTGCGCGATAGTGGTGCGGTGCGATGACGAAAATCAACGTGGCGAATCCGACGATGTGCATCAGCGCGATGATGCCCAGTAGGGCGCCGATCTCGACGTAGTCGCGGCGATTCCAGCTGGACAGCAGTCGACGAGCAAGGGGGAACACGAAACCGCCTCCCGGGGATTCCGCGTCCCCATCCGTGACGTGAACCGAAGGTCTGGCTTCCAGCCCCGAAGTGCTGGTTACAGTGGCGCGACCGCACCGGCTTGTGCACCGGTTTCTTCGCTGTTCACGTGAATAGTGCGTCCGACGCTATATCGCCGGATTCCCCGCGTCGAGTTCAGCGTTGCGTGGATATCAGCGCAAAGACCTGCTTGGCGACCTGCAGCATCCAACTGGTGAGTGCCGGCCCGTGGTCGCGACGCCAGTTCAACTGAAAGCTCACCACCCACGGCTGCCCGGTGCGGTCGACCGCGTACCAGCTGAATGTCAGATCGCCCGGTAAACCACCGGCTTTCGCGCCCACGTAGGGCCAGTCCTGGGTCTCCAAGATGACGCCCGGTGCCGCCGTCAGGATTTTCTTGACAGGAGCGGCGTCGCCGACGGCCCCGGCCTGCAGCGCCACGTGTACCCGACAGATGTCTTCGGGGCTGCCATACCATTCGGCGCCGATCTCTGAGGCCGGCACGTGCGCGCGAAACGGATCCGGCTTGTAGACATGGGAATCCGCGTCATGCAGCATCGCGGCGCGGGCTTCATGCGAGCCGTTCTTCCACTGCTCGCGCAGGTCTGGGTTGCCCCACGCCACCGAGAAGATCTCGTACATGGTCGGGAACGGCGTCATGGCCGCCGGATCGTGATGTCCCGCGTTGGCCAGCGCGTTGTCAATGGCTTGCGGGCCGAGCTTTCCGATCAGCATGTCGGTGGCCATGTTGTCGCTGGTGGCAATCATCTTCTCAGCTGCGGTACGCACCGAGATGCGTTGTCCGACTTGCAAATCCATACTCGAGCCGACGGCCTTGCCCTGCTCGGTGACGGTCAACAGGTCGTCCCAGGAGACCGATCCGGCCTTGATCGCGTCGGACACGGCGTAGAGCACGTACAACTTGAAGATCGATGCCATCGGCAGCGACTCGCCGGTGTTGGTGCCTGCGACCCGGTCGCAGCGGCCGTCGTCGATTTTGGCAACCTGCCAGGCGTAGCGCGCCCCCGTCTTGCTCAGCAGCGCGTCAACGTCTCTCCACGAGGAGATCTTCGGCGGTTGCGGGGCGACCTCGAACCCGTCGACCAGCGTGTCGTCGGCGGTGTGGATCCGAATATCTTGGCGCGCACCGTAAGACGTGGTCAGCTTCAGAGTCGTCGTCCCGGCGTAGACGTCGACGCCGTCGAGCTTGAACGGCCGGTCCCACCAGAGTTTTTCCATGGTCGTCTCGACCTGTTTGGCGATTCGCTGCGTGGCGAGCGTGCCGATGCCGACCGGACCGATGGGCCAGTCAGAGTTCAGCATGTCCAGGGTCTGCTGAGCGCGCAGACCCTGCGGGGTCCTGATGTCGATCGGCCTACCGGCGCCCGCCGCGTTGGCGGGAGGCGTCGGTTGTGGCGCGCAACCCGGGGCCAGGGCGACGATCAGCGTGAGTGCGGCGGTCAGTGCCGCGACGCGACGTCGGCCCCGGCGCGGGCTACGACTGGGGGCCGGATCCGGCAACGTCTAACACAACCTCGAATTCCAGCAGCGACGCGCCGGTCGCCACCGGGTTGGCCCGCTGTCCGGCATGCGCCTCGATCGCGGGCCCGGTCGCCCACGCCTGGAATGCCTCTTCGGATTCCCACTGCGTCACCACGAAGTACCGATCTTCGCCTTTGATGGGACGAAGCAGCTGAAAGCCGAGAAAGCCCGGCGAATTCTCCACGGCGTGCGCCCGATGAGCGAACCGCTTCTCCAACTCGGGACCCGCCTCCGCGGGCACCTCGATTGCGTTGATCTTCACCACTGGCATGCCGATCAGGCTACCGTGCCCGCCACCGCCGTCTTCCGGCCGCGCAAAGATAGGTACATGGCCGCTGATCTGCTGACCCATCGTGGTGGACGAGGTGCGCCGGTGGTCCTGGTGCACGGTCTGATGGGACGCGGCAGCACCTGGTCGCGGCAGCTGCCGTGGCTGACCCGGCTGGGTGCCGTCTACACCTACGACGCGCCATGGCACCGCGGCCGCGACGTCGCCGATCCGCACCCGATCAGCACCGAACGTTTCGTCGCCGATCTCGGTGACGCGGTGGCCGCGCTGGACGCACCGGTCCGGCTGGTCGGCCATTCGATGGGCGGGCTGCATTCTTGGTGTTTGGCCGCCGAACGGCCTGACCTCGTCTCGGCGCTGGTCGTCGAGGACATGGCACCGGACTTCCTCGGCCGCACAACCGGCCCGTGGGAGCCGTGGCTGCATCAACTGCCGGTCGAATTCGAGTCCGCCGATCAGGTTTTGGCCGAGTTCGGGCCGCTCGCCGGCCAGTACTTCCTGGACGCCTTCGACCGCACCGCGACGGGATGGCGGCTACACGGCCACACTTCCCGGTGGATCGAGATCGCCGCCGAGTGGGGAACCCGCGACTATTGGACGCAATGGGGCGAAGTGCGCTCACCCGTGTTACTCGTTGAGGCAGGAAACTCCGTCACCCCTGCCGGGCAGATGCGTTCGATGCACGAAACTGGGTATCGCACAGACTATTTACATGTCGCTGATGCCGGCCATCTGGTGCACGACGAGGCCCCCGAGGTGTACCGCAGCGCGGTGGAGTCGTTCCTGGCTGAGCCCTAGACCGCTTCGCCGACCAAGGCGAATCGGCCATCGCCGGTCTTCGTCACCAGACCGTCGGCGAGCAGCGAGTCCAGCGCGCGGTCACGTTGCACGGTGTCGGTCACCCACGCCACGTCGAGTTGGGCGCGGGTGACGGGTGAATCGTTGGCGCGCAACACATCCATCAGCCGACCGCGAACCTGCCGGTCGGTGCCGGCGTAGCCCTGCGGTTTACGCGGCGGGGCTTCCGAAGGTGGAAAGCCGGCCGCCCGCCACTGGCACGCGCTGAGCGGACACAGTCCACACCGCGGCGAACGCGCGGTACAGACCGTCGCGCCGAGTTCCATCAGCGCCGCTGAAAAACGATGCGCCGTAGAGTCATTGGGAAGCAGCGCGGATACATCCGCATGATCGCGGACGGTAGACGCGGCGGCCGCGTCGGCTCGGCCATGCACAACCCGGGCCACCACACGCCGCACGTTGGTGTCCACCACCGGGACGGACTGCTGGTAGGCGAAGCACGCCACGGCCCGCGCGGTATAGGCGCCCACCCCGGGCAGCGTCAGCAGAATCTCGACATCGTCGGGAACGACGTCGTCGTGGTCGCGGGCGATGACGCTGGCGCACTCGTGCAGGCGTTTGGCCCGCCGCGGGTAGCCCAGTTTGCCCCAGGCGCGCACGATCTCACCCGGGCCGGCTGCCGCGGTCGTCGATGGCGTCGGCCATCGTGCGATCCAGTCCAGCCATATCGGCACCACCCGCGAGACCGGGGTCTGCTGGAGCATGAACTCGCTGACCAGGATCTGCCACGGCGTCACCGCGGGATCCCGCCACGGCAGGTCGCGCCGGTTCAGGTCGTACCAGTCGAGAAGTTCACTCGGCGTTAGGAGGGATGTCACAGCCCCCTGCGGCAGAATATGCGCCATGCCTAATACGAATCCGGTGAGCGCCTGGAAGTCACTCAAAGAGGGTAACCAGCGCTTCGTCGCCGGCCAGCCGGAGCACCCGAGCCAAAGCGTCGCGCACCGGGCGAGCCTGGCCAAGGGCCAGAAGCCAACCGTGGCGCTGTTCGGTTGTGGCGACAGCCGGGTCGCCGCCGAGCTCATCTTCGACCAGGGCCTGGGCGACATGTTCGTGGTCCGCACGGCCGGGCATGTGATCGACTCCGCGGTATTGGGTTCGATCGAATTCGCGGTCGCCGTACTCGGCGTGCCGTTGATCGTGATCCTCGGCCACGACAGTTGCGGCGCGGTCAAGGCCACGCTGGCCGCCCTCGACGACGGCGTGCTGCCCGGCGGATACGTGCGCGACGTGGTCGAGCGGGTGACGCCGTCGATCCTGTTGGGCCGTCGCGAAGGTCTGAAACGGCCGGACGAGTTCGAAGCCCGCCACGTCGTCGAGACCGGCTCTCAGCTGATGTCGCGCTCCGCGACCATCGCCGCAAAGGTCGCCGCCGGTGAGCTGGCGATCGTGGGCGCTACCTACCGCCTCGCCGACGGTGAAGTGGTGCTACGCCAGGTGATCGGCGACGTCGGCGACGAGCCCGCTGACGTGACCTAATCGTTAGCTAACTGGCGACACGCCGAGATATGTCGCCCACGTCAACGTGACCTGGGCTTACCGTGTGAATGTGCTGGATCTGGAACCACGCGGGCCGCTATCGCCGGAGATCTACTGGCGACGCCGAGGATTGGCGATCGGCATCGCAGTCGTCGTGGTAGCCATCGTGGTGGCGATCATTGTGGCCGTCATGAGCGGCGACTCCGGCGCCAACACCGATACCGCCAAAAAGACTGCGGCACAAGGGCAGCAGAACCCTGGATCCGAGGTCAAGTCGCCGGTCGAGCCGCCGGCGGGCGAGAACACCGATCAGCAGCCCGGCGAGACGCCGACGGCCGCCGTGCAGCCGCCGCCGATTCTCAAAGAGGGCGACGACTGCCCCGACTCCACGCTGGCAGTCAAGGGCCTGACCAACCTGCCGCAGTACGCGATCGGCGATCAGCCGAAGTTCGTCATGGTCGTGACGAACATCGGCCTGGTGGCCTGCAAGCGCGACGTCGGCGCCGCGGTGCTGGCCGCCTACGTCTATTCGCTGGACAACAAGCGGCTCTGGTCCAATCTGGACTGTGCGCCCTCCAACGAGACCCTGGTCAAGACATTCGCACCGGGCGAGCAGGTGACTACCGCGGTGACCTGGACCGGTATGGGATCGGCTCCGCACTGCCCGCTGCCGCGGCCCGCGATCGGACCCGGCACCTACAACCTCGTCGTCCAGTTGGGGAACCTGCGTTCGCTGGCGGTGCCGTTCATCCTGGCTCCGCCGCTGCCGCCGGGTGCTGTTGCGCCGCCGGGATTGCCCGGTCCGCCTGCATCTGGACCGCTGCCCGGTCCTGCGCCCGCCCCCGGCGGCTAGTCCGCTCGATCTAGCTGAGCGGGTCGGCGATCGTCGACTCCGCCAACTGCGACAGCCCCTCGCGCACGTGGCGGGCCCAGATCTCGCCGATTCCTTCGACGGCCTCCAGGTCGCCTGCGCTGGCCGCCAGCAGGCCCTGCAGCGAACCGAACTCGCGGACCAACCGGTCGGCGTGGGCGAACTGCAGCCGCGGGATCTCCGACATCGCGCGGTAGCCACGTGAGCTCACCGCTGAATCTTGCGCCTCGGCCGTCGACGGATAGCCGAAAACCTTTGCCATGGTGGTGAAGTCGAGCAGCTCGGCGTCAGACATGGCGTCCAGCTCCTCGAGCGTCACCGCGAGCTCGGCCTTGGAGAGCGGCTCGGGGTTCGCGTGATAGTCGCGGACAACCAGCTCGCGGGATGCGTCGTTGCCGCCGAGCAGTTCTTCGAGCTGCAGCCGCAGCTGGCGTCCATCGGTGCCCAGCTCGACGACCTCGTTGTCGAGCTCGACGCCGATCCGGCGGACCAGCTCGAGCCGCTGCACCACCGTCATCACGTCGCGCAGCGTCACGAAGTCCTCGATCTCGGCCCGCGACAGCTGCCTGCTGACCTCGTCGAGGCGCGCCTTGTATCGCTCCAGCGTGGCGATGGCCTGGTTGGCCCGCGACAGGATGGTCGACGAGTCGGCCAGCACGTGGCGTTCGCCGCTGAGATACACGGTGACGATGCTCATCGAGTGGCTGACCGAGATCACCGGGTAGCCGACCTGGCAGGCGGATCGCTCGGCCGAGCGATGCCGGGTCCCGGACTCATCGGTCGGGATCGACGGATCGGGCACCAGCTGCACGTTGGCCCGCAGGATTCGGCTGCCGTCGGTGGACAGCACGACCGCGCCATCCATCTTGCAGAGTTCGCGCAGCTTGGTCGGCGCATACCGCACGTCGAGCGAGAAGCCGCCGTCGCAGATGGCCTCCACGCTGTCGTCGTAGCCCAGGACTATCAGCGCCCCGGTCCGGCCGCGCAGGATGCGTTCCAGGCCGTCGCGCAGCGCGGTGCCCGGCGCCAGCCGTGCTACCGCCTCACGCAGGGTGGGACGTGCCGGCTGCGCCGAACCGTTCGTAGTCGATTTGCCGGTGCTCATCACCAGTCATTGTGCTCTGTCGGCGGCGGGTCCAGTCGATGTGGTGGGGTCGGGGCTTTGCTGCGCTGCTCGCTGAGGTTGAGCATGTGCTCCAACGCGGCGACGACGGTGGGTGCCTGCAGCGCCCTCAAACCGGGTGGCACGGCGTCGCACCCCGACGGGACCAGTGCGGTGGTGAAGCCCTGCCGGGCGGCCTCAGCCAACCGGCGTTCCATGCCGCCCACCCGTCGCAAATCACCGGCTAAACCCACTTCACCGATCATCACAGCGGTCGCCGGCATCGGCAGATTCGCGTAGGCCGAAGCCAGCGCAACCGCGACCGCCAGATCCGACGACGGGTCGGTCAGTCGCATGCCGCCCACCGTCGACAAGTACACGTCGTTCACGGCGATCTTCAGCCGAGCGTGCTTCTCCAGCACCGCCGCGATCATGGCGGCCCGGGCATGGTCGATCCCGCTGACCGCGCGCCGCGGTGAGCCGCTCGACGGCGTCGCCAGCAGCGCCTGGATCTCGCCGACCAGCGGACGCTTGCCGTCGAGCGTGACCGTGATCGCGGTGCCCGCGACGGGTTGCGGCCGCTGGTCCAGGAACAGCCCGGAGGCATCGGCGACACCCTCGATCCCGCTGTCCTGCAACAGAAAACAGCCGACTTCGTCTGCCGCGCCGTACCGGTTCTTCACACCGCGGACCATGCGCAGCAGCGAGTTGCGATCACCCTCGAAATGCAACACCACGTCGACGAGATGCTCCAGCGAGCGGGGGCCGGCGATCGCGCCGTCTTTGGTGACGTGGCCTACCAGGATCAGCGGCACGCCAGTAGTTTTCGCGGCCGCGGTCAGCGCGGCGGTCACCGCGCGAACCTGCGTGACACCTCCGGTGACGCCATCGGTGTCGGTGCTGCACATGGTCTGCACGGAGTCGACGACCACCAGCGTGGGCTGGACCGCCTCGATATGGCCCAGCACCGCATGCAGATCCGACTCGGCGGCCAGATAGAGCTCGTCATCGCTGCAACCGGTCCGGTCGGCGCGCATCCGGATCTGGCCGCGCGATTCCTCGCCGGACACGTACAACGCACGCCGCCCAGATGCCGCCCATTGATGGGCGACTTTGAGTAGCAGCGTGGACTTGCCGACCCCCGGATCACCCGCGAGCAGCGTGACCGAACCCGGCACCACACCGCCACCGAGTACGCGGTCGAGTTCGTCAATGCCGGTGGGACAGTGCCTGGTTCCGTCCGGCTCGATCGACGTGATCGGCACGGCAGCCGTCGACGGGCTGACCACGGCGCGGGTACTGCCCCGCACGGCGCTCAGTACCGTCACCTCGTCGACCGAACCCCAGGTGCCGCACTCCAGGCAGCGTCCTACCCACTTGGCGGTGACATGGCGGCACTCCGAACAGCGGTACTGGGAACGTGCCTTGGCCACCCGGTGACGGTATCCGGCTGGTCCGACAGATCAGGGGAGGTTAGGCCGGCTTCGGCGGTTCGATTTGCCCCGGACCTTCGGGCGCGGAAATCGGCACCGCCACGTTGACGCTGCCCGCCTTCTCGAAGGTGAAGGTGAACTCGTAGTTCGGGCCGTTGGTGATCGGCTTGCTCAGCGCGACGGTGGCCTTGACCGAGTCGCCCCTCTCGACGGCGTGGTCGGCATTCTTGCTCTGGCCGTTCTGGTTGCCGACGAACAGCACGCCACTGGGGGCCAGCGTCGGATTGCCGGTCACCGTCACCTTGCCGATGTCGGTGGTGACGCCGACTAACTTGTCGGCGACATCCGGCGATTGGTTGATCGCGACCAGCACCAGGTCCACCGTGGCACCGGGGCGCAGGAAATCGCCCGTCTGCAGCGCCTGGATGTGGACATTGCGCAGCGCGACGTTGTTGATCATCGCGGCGTTGCCGTCGACGGCGGATTGCTGCATCGCGGTCTGCGACAGCTGGCCTGCGCTGCAGCCGGTGAGCGTCACGACGCCGATCGCCGTACCGGCGGCCAAGGCGACAATCCTGGCCGAGCAACGACTCGAGCGGGATTTCGGGTCGCGGTAGTCGAAGCGAATCACTCAAAGCCTCCTGCTTGGCCTGCGAACGCTACTGCGGTTCGACTATGGAGAGTAGTAGGTCCGTCGAGGCGGCGGTAGCTGAGGGCGTCACAGGCGGATCCGAGCAGCGCCGCAGCGTCCTGACCGCCCCAAACGGTATTCATCCACAGGCCTGTCGGCCGGGCCGAACGGGTTCCAGACAGACTGGCGCGTTGCACGGATTTGCCCGTCTGTCAAGCCCCTTGCAATACGTTCAGTGCCCCTGACCTGCACCGTTGTTCCACACGTGTTTGCACGGCGTGTTAGCATGGAGGAACGAAAGGGGCTCGAAACTGATGAATTTTGCGGTCGGAGACACCGTTGTCTATCCACACCACGGTGCTGCGTTAATCGAGGCGATCGAAACTCGAACCATTAAAGGGGAAGCAAAAGAGTATCTCGTCTTGAAAGTGGCGCAGGGAGACCTCACAGTTCGAGTTCCCGCTGAGAACGCCGAGTACGTGGGCGTGCGCGACGTGGTCGGCCAAGAGGGCCTCGACAAGGTGTTCCAGGTGCTTCGCGCGCCGCACACCGAAGAGCCGACCAACTGGTCCCGCCGCTACAAGGCCAACCTGGAGAAGCTTGCCTCCGGTGACGTCAACAAGGTTGCTGAGGTAGTTCGCGACCTGTGGCGCCGCGACCAGGAGCGCGGCCTGTCCGCAGGCGAGAAGCGCATGCTGGCCAAGGCCCGTCAGATTCTGGTCGGCGAACTCGCGTTGGCCGAGAGCACGGATGACGCCCGGGCGTCGACCATCCTCGACGAGGCTCTGGCCGCCGCTTCCTGAATTCCCTGACGCACGAGGACCGGGGTTGACCGGCACGGTCGCGGTCGTACCGGCCGCCGGGTCTGGTGAACGCCTCGCAGCCGGTGTGCCGAAGGCTTTTTACCAGCTTGAAGGACGAACGCTGGTCGAGCGTGCCGTCGACGGCCTGCTCGAATCCGGCGTCGTCGACCGCGTCGTGGTGGCAGTACCTGCCGATCGGACCGACCGGGCCAAGCTGATCCTGGGCAGTAACGCGACCGTCGTCGCCGGCGGAGCAAACCGTGGCGACTCCGTTAGTCGAGCCTTGGCGGCCGTCACCGACGGCGAAGAACCCGACTTTGTGCTGGTCCACGACGCCGCGCGCGCTCTGACACCGCCTGCCCTGGTGGTACGCGTGGTCGAATCGCTGCGAGCCGGCCATCCGGCCGTCATACCGGTCTTGCCGCTCTCCGACACGGTGAAGGTCGTCGACGCCAACGGCGCCGTGCTCGGCACGCCCGAACGGGCCGGACTGCGCGCCGTGCAGACTCCGCAAGGTTTCGCCACCAGCCTGTTGTTGCGGGCCTACCAGCAGGCCGGCACGGCAGAGTTCACCGATGACGCGTCGCTGGTCGAACATATCGGCGGTCAGGTACAGGTCGTCGACGGCGACCCGCTGGCGTTCAAGATCACCACCCGGTTGGACTTGATGCTCGCCCAAGCGATAGTGGCCCAGTGAGTTTTCGAGTCGGCGTGGGCACCGACGTACACGTCATCGAAGCAGGCAGGCCGTGCTGGTTGCTGGGTCTGCTGTTCCCCGACGTCGACGGCTGCGCCGGGCACTCCGACGGCGACGTCGCCGTGCATGCGTTGTGCGACGCGCTGTTGTCGGCGGCCGGGCTGGGCGACATCGGCGATGTCTTCGGTGTGGACGACCCGCGATGGGCTGGCGTCAGCGGTACGACGATGCTGCGCCACGTCGCGGATCTGATCGCACAGCAGGGCTATCGGGTGGCCAACGCGGCCGTTCAGGTGATCGGCAACCAGCCCAAGGTCGGCCCACGCCGCGCCGAGGCGCAGACAGCGCTGTCCGAGGTGTTGCATGCGCCGATTTCGGTGTCGGCCACCACCACCGACGGGCTCGGGCTGACCGGACGCGGTGAGGGCCGGGCGGCGATCGCGACGGCTTTGCTGAGCGCGGCGGGCTGATCATCGCGCTTTGGCATCGCAATGATCGTTTCCTTTGTCGACGGCCTCAGTCGTTGAACACGCCGGGACGGCGCCGCGCTGGTCATCGGTGGCATATCCGGCCCGGTAAGCTGGCACGTCGTGACCGATAGCGCCGGCCTGCGGCTACACGACACGGCAGCGGGTGCCGTGCGTGATTTCGTCCCGCTGCGGCCCGGCCACGTCTCCATCTATCTCTGCGGCGCCACCGTTCAGGGTCTGCCGCACATCGGCCACGTACGCAGCGGGGTGGCCTTCGACATCCTGCGCCGCTGGCTGACCGCGCGCGGCTGCGACGTCGCGTTCATCCGCAACGTCACCGACATCGACGACAAGATCCTCAATAAGGCCGCCGCCGCCGACCGGCCGTGGTGGGAATGGGCGGCCACCTTCGAGCGGGCCTTCTCCGCTGCCTACGACGCGCTGGGCGTGATTCCGCCGTCCGCCGAGCCGCGGGCCACCGGCCACATCACGCAGATGGTGGAACTGATCGAGCGACTGATCGAAGTGGGCAGCGCGTACCCGGGCGAAAGGGACTGCGGGGACGTCTATTTCGACGTGCTGAGCTACCCGGACTACGGCAGCCTGTCCGGACACCGGATCGATGACGTGCACCAGGGCGAGGGCATAGCGAACGGGAAGCGCGATCAGCGCGACTTCACCCTGTGGAAGGGCGCCAAGCCCGGCGAGCCGTCCTGGCCCACACCGTGGGGGCGCGGGCGGCCTGGTTGGCACTTGGAATGCTCGGCAATGGCTCGCACATATCTCGGCCCGGAGTTCGATATCCATTGCGGTGGAATGGATCTGGTCTTTCCGCATCACGAGAACGAGATCGCCCAGAGCCACGCCGCCGGTGACAAGTTTGCCCGCTACTGGTTGCACAACGGCTGGGTCACCATGGGTGGCGAGAAGATGAGCAAGTCGCTGGGCAACGTGTTGTCGATCCCGGCCATGCTGCAACGGGTCCGTCCCGCCGAGCTGCGGTACTATCTGGGCAGCGCGCATTACCGCTCGATGCTGGAGTTCTCCGAGACGGCCCTCAAAGACGCGGTCAACGCCTACGTCGGCATCGAGGACTTTCTGCACCGGGTACGCACCCGCGTCGGCGCCGTCGAACCCGGCCAGTGGACAGCGCAATTCGCCGCAGCGCTCAACGACGACCTGGCCGTGCCCAGTGCATTGGCCGAAGTGCACCGCACCCGCGCCGAGGGCAACCGTGCGCTGGACGCCGGTGATCACGACGCCGCACTGAGCCACGCCGGCGCGATCCGCGCGATGATGGACATCCTCGGCTGCGACCCGCTGAACGAGCGTTGGGAACTGCGCGACGAGACCTCCGCCGCGCTGGAGGCGGTCGACGTGCTGGTCCGTTCCGAGCTACAACGACGGGACGAGGCTCGCGTGCAACGTGATTGGAAGCTGGCCGACGAGATCCGGGACCGGCTCAAAGATGCAGGCGTCGAGGTCACCGATACCTCCGACGGCCCGCAGTGGTCGTTGGGAAGTCACGCCGATGGCCGGTAACTCGCAGCGTCGCGGAGCGATCCGCAAAGCGGGCACCAAGAAGGGGCCGACGGTTGGCTCCGGTGGCCAGCGCCGCCGCGGTCTGGAAGGACGTGGCGCCACTCCGCCCGCGCACATGCGTCCGAATCATCCGGCCGCCCATCGTGCCAAGGAACAGTCGCGGCGACCCGCGAAGCGCAAAGAAGACGACGTCGAGATGGTGCTGGGCCGCAACCCGGTCGTCGAATGCCTTCGCGCCGGTGTTCCGGCGACAGCGCTCTACGTGGCTCTCGGAGCACAGGCCGACGAGCGTCTCAGCGAATCCGTCACGCTGGCAGCCGATTCCGGCATCGCGATCCTGGAGGTGCCGCGCACCGATCTGGATCGGATTGACCACCAACGGTTTACACCAGGGCATCGCGCTGCAGGTGCCGCCTTATGACTACCTGCATCCCGACGATTTGCTGAAGCAGGCGCGGCAGTCGCCGCCTGCGCTGCTGGTCGCGCTGGACAACATCTCCGATCCGCGGAACCTGGGCGCGATCGTCCGTTCGGTCGCGGCGTTCGGCGGCCACGGGGTGTTGATCCCGCAGCGTCGCTCGGCGTCGGTCACGGCGGTGGCCTGGCGAACCAGCGCAGGTGCGGCCGCGCGGATCCCCATCGCGCGTGCCACCAATCTCAATCGCACGCTGAAGGATTGGGCCGATCACGGTCTACAGCTCGTCGGACTCGATGCCGACGGTGACACCATCGTCGACGACTTGGATGCGTCCGGTCCGATCGTCGTCGTGGTCGGGTCGGAGGGCAAAGGGCTGTCCCGGCTGGTGCGGCAGAACTGCGACTCGGTGGTGTCGATCCCGATGTGCGGCGCAGGCGAATCGTTGAACGCCTCGGTGGCTGCCGGGGTGGTGCTGGCAGAAATCGCCCGTCAGCGCCGGAGTTAGCGTCACCGATGACGACCCGCCTCCGCGACAACAACCTGACGGCGGCTGCCGCCGCCTTCGGTGTTTACACGGCGGTCATGGCTGTGCTCGAACGGCGGATGCGCGCTACCGGCGGGCCGGGAATTATCCCATTCGAGTTGGCCGGCAGTGCATCTCGCGCCGAAGACATGATGGCCCGTTGGGGTTACGACGGTCAGCGAGCCGCGCGGATGTCTCTATGGCTTGACTTCGGATACATGACCACATACGGGACCTTCTTGGCACTCCTGATCGACCGCGCGCGTCAGCGTCGGGGCCACCCGCGCGCACTGGCTGCGGCGGCGATCGTGGCTTTTGCCGGCGACGCTATCGAAGGCATCTCGTTGCTCAAGGTGCTCGACCGTAATCGCGTCGCCGTGCACGCGCGGCGCGCAAGGATCGCTGCTCTCACGAAGTTCGCAGCAATGGCCGGCGGCCTCGGATATGTTGCAGTCGAGCAATTCAGCGCCTCAGAGCCCGAGTAGTCGCACGCCTGCCCACAGCGCCAGCACCGACGTCACCAACGCGGTCGGGACAGTGCACAACCCAAGCCGGGTGTACTCGCCGATACTGGCCGGGACGTCGTAGCGACGTAAAACGCTCCGCCACAGTAGGTTCGACAGCGACCCGACATAGGTCAAGTTCGGGCCGATGTTCACCCCGATCAACACGGCCAGCACCGCCGCGGGCCCGGTCGATGCCACCAGCGGCACCAGCACCAGCGTGGCAGGCAGATTGTTGACGACGTTGGCCAGCACGGCGGCCAACGCCGCGAACCCGAGCAACGCGAGAAGCCCGTACCCGAGGGCAACACCGCACCCATCCGCTCGGCCACCCCGTTACGCATCACGGCCTGCACCACCACGCCCAACGCCAACACGAAGACCAGGAAGGGCACGTTCGCCGCGCGCACGATCGCCATCGCCGAGGTGTGCCGACGAATCAGTCCGCGAATAGCCATCACGGCGGCGCCGGCGAGAGCCGCCCATGCGGGCGCCACGCCCGCCGCCTCGGCGACCACGAACCCGACCAGCGTCAGCGCCACCACCACCAACGCGAATACCGGTGTCGAAGGCGCCGGTCTCGTCCTGCTGCGGCTCGGGTTGCACGCTGAGGTCACGTCGGAAGAACACCCGGAACACCACGTAGACGGTGGCCACCGCGGCCAGCCACGGCAGCGTCATGAGCGCGGTGAACCTGATGAACGAGACGTTGGCGGCGTGAAAGGCCAACAGGTTGGTCAGGTTCGACACCGGAAGCAGCAACGACGCGGCATTGGCCAGATGTGCCGTGGCATAGGCGTGCGGACGCACCGGTGCCCGCAGACGCCGAACCGTGGTGAGCACGACGGGCGTCAGCAAGACCACGGTGGCGTCCAGGCTCAGCGCCGCGGTGATGATCGCGGCGATCACGAAGACTTGGCGCAGCAGTCGATGGGAGCCGGAATTGGCGCGGGCCATCGCCGCTCCGGCCGCCTCGAAAAGGCCCTCGTCGTCACACATCTTGGCCAATACCAGCACCGCGCCCAAGAAGACTACGACGCTGGACAATTGGGCCGCCTCATTGGCCGCGTCGTGCAACGAGATTGCTCCGACAGCGATCAGCAGCGCCACCGCAGGTACGGCGGCGAACGCCTCCGGCCACCCTCGGGGCCGGGCGACGGCGAACGCGAGAACAGCCGCCAGCGACAGCAGAGCCAGAAGTAGGGTCAAGCTCAGGCCCACGGGTCTTCGCGACGCCACACCGTCGGCATATCCAGCGCAACACCGTCCTGCGCGGCCAGCTTGGTCAACACTTTCAACGACACATCCAAATCATCAGCCAGATAAGGCAAGGCCCGCAACGGCTTTGACAGCGGCCGGAAGAAGTCATCCCAGTGGATCAGAACCACGCGGCGCGCGCCCACCGCCCGCACGGTCTCGGTCCAATAGTCGAGGAGGTAGGACTCGGGTTGGACACCCAACTGGCCGACGCCGAGATAGACGACGTCAGCGTGCTGCCCGGCCAGCGATCCTTTGACGAATCCAGCGCTGCCCTGGATCAGCAGTCGCCGGTGCGATGGCAGGTGGTGGATGAACGTCGACCATGCCTCGCCGCAGCGGTACGCGGCTGCCTTGGCCGGTGGCACCACCGGTTCGGTGATGGTGCCGGGAAACCGGTCGGGTGGGCTGTGATGCGACGTGATCAGCGTTATGTCGAAGGCGCCCAATCGGATTGGCGCTGCGGACTCTGCGACAACCAGACGGCTCTTGTCCAGACCGTGACCGCGGCCGATGTTAGCCGCCGATTCGCCGCCGACCAACGTCGCACCGGTGCGGTCAGCAACCAGCGCGGAGTCCAGAGCGTGGTCGAAGTGGGTGTGCACCGGGACGACCGCTGCCAGTCGCGTGACATGAGCGCGCGCCAGGCACCCGTCGACCCGGGCCGCCGACGGCGCCAGCTTGCCGAGACCGACGCGGGCCAGGCTGGGGCGGGAGAAGAAGCCGTCGGTCATCAGCGCCGACGACCCGTCGTCGATCAGGAGCGTCGTGACGCCCAGCCACGTCACCGTCAGCGGCGCGGCGGATCCGGCGACCGGCACACTGAACCGATGCGAGTGCCGCGCCAGGTCTGGACGTCCGGGGCGCAGCCGCATCAGCAGAACGCTCTCACGTCGATGCCACCGGCGCGCAGGCGATCCAGAACAGCAGACGCGATCTGCACGGCGCCGGGTGAATCACCATGCACGCAGACCGATTCCACGTGGACGTCGACAGGCGACCCGTCGACCGCGGTCACGGTTCCGCCAGTCACCATCGACAACACCCGATCGGCGATCGCGGCCGGATCGTCCAGCACCGCGCCGGGCTCTCGTCGCGACACCAGTTGGCCGTCCGACTGGTAGGCCCGATCGGCGAATGCCTCGGACACGGTGCGCAGGCCCCGTCGCTGCGCTTCGTCGAAGAACGCCGATCCGGCCAATCCCAGTACCGGCAGGCCGGCGTCGACGCTGCGAACCGCCTCTGCGACGGCAGCAGCCTGCTCGCTGTGGGTGACGATCGTGTTGTACAGCGCGCCATGGGGTTTGACGTAGGACACCGCCGTACCGGCCGCGTGGGCAAGTCCCTGCAACGCCCCGATCTGATACACGATGTCGGCCAGTAGATCGTCCGGCGTCACGTCGATGAACCGGCGGCCGAAGCCGGCGAGATCCCGGTAGCTCACCTGCGCCCCGATCCGTACGCCGCGCTCGGCGGCCAGCGTGCAAACCGACAGCAGACCGGCGGGGTCGCCGGCATGGAAACCACACGCCACGTTGGCGCTGGTGACGATGCCCAGCATGGCGTCGTCGTCGCCGAGGCGCCAGACGCCGAATCCCTCACCCAAGTCGGCGTTGAGATCGATGCTGGCCACGGTCGATAGCTTAGGGCGCACATCCGCGCGTAGCTTCGGGCCTGTGACGATTCACGGCAAAGTAGTTGCGATCACCGGCGCCAGCAGCGGGATCGGTGAGGCGACCGCGGCACTGCTGGCCGAACGCGGCGCTCGGCTGGTGTTGGGCGCCCGCAACGCTGACAAGCTCAACGCGGTGGCAGCGCGGCTGTCGGCGTCTGGTGCCGACGTGATCTCCAAGGCGACCGACGTCAGCCGTCGAGTCGATATGGCGGGCTTGGTCTGGACGGCCACCGAGACCTACGGCCGGCTGGATGTTCTGATCAGCAACGCCGGCATCATGCCGGTCTCGCCTTTCGACGAACTCCACGTCGACGACTGGGAGGCGATGGTCGACGTCAACATCAAGGGCGTCCTGTTCGGTATCGCCGCGGCGCTGCCGATATTCCGTGACCAGGGTTCCGGGCATTTCGTCAACACCGCCTCCACGGCGGCATTCCGGATCACGCCCGGTCAGTCGGTCTATGCGGGCACCAAGATGGCGGTTCGCGCGATTTCGGAAGGGTTGCGTCAGGAAGCCGGTGACAACGTCCGGGTGACCGTCATCTCGCCCGGCATGACGTCGACGAACTTCGCCGAATCGGTGACCGATCCGGCAACCCGCGCCGGACTGGAGCAGCGCCGCGACGAGATCGCGATGCCGCCTGCCGCGGTGGCCAGCGCGATCGCCTTCGCCATCGATCAGCCGCCCGATGTCGACGTCGGCGAGATCGTCGTGCGGCCGACCGCGCAGGCGTAGCGCATCGCGAAAAGCCGGCGACGACCCGCCCAGCCGGAAAATGCCCGGTAGCCTCACAGGATGAGCCCCCTGCCGCGACGCCGGGCGACGCTGGCATCGCTGGCGGCTGAGCTCAAGGTGTCACGCACCACCATCTCGAACGCCTACAACCGGCCCGATCAGCTGTCGGACGCGTTGCGCGAACGAGTGCTCGCGACGGCCAAACGACTGGGCTATGCCGGCCCCGACCCGGTGGCACGATCGCTGCGCACCCGCAGGGCCGGCGCGGTGGGTCTGATGATCACCGAACCTCTGACCTACTCCTTCAGCGACCCGGCTGCGCTGGATTTCGTTGCGGGACTTGCGCAATCGTGCGAAGAGATCGGGCAGGGGCTGATGCTGGTCGCGGTCGGACCCAACCGCAGTGTCGCGGAGGGAACGGCCTCGGTGCTGGCCGCAGGGGTCGACGGCTTCGTGGTGTATTCGGCCGCGGGCGACGATCCGTATCTGCAGATGGTGCTGCAACGGCGGCTGCCACTGGTGGTGGTCGACCAGCCCAAAGATGTGCCCGGCGCATCGCAGGTCGGTATCGACGATCGGGCCGCGATGCGCGAGATTGCCGACTATGTAGTGAGTTTGGGGCATCGCGAGATCGGTCTGCTCACCATGAGGCTGCTGCGGGACAATCACCAGGGCGTGGTCGACTCTGCGCGGCTGCGCCGGTCGACTTTTCAGGTGCAGAGCGAACGTATCCGGGGTGTGCGCGACGCGATGGCTGCGGCGGGTCTCGACCCGAATACTTTGACCGTGGTGGAAAGCCACGAGCACACCCCCGCGACCGGTGGCATCGCTGCCGAGGTTGCGCTGCAAGCCAATCCGCGGATCACCGCGTTGATGTGCACCGCCGATGTGCTGGCCTTGTCGGCGATGGATTACCTGCGCGCCCGCGGCAAGTACGCGCCCGGCCAGATGACCGTCACTGGTTTCGACGGCGTGCCGGAGTCGATGAACCGAGGACTGACCACCGTCGCGCAGCCGAGCCTCCAAAAGGGTCTTTGTGCAGGCGAACTCCTGCACAGAGGTGACATCACCCCGACCAGCGAGGTGCTCGACACGGAGCTGATCCGCGGACGCACCGCGGGCCCGCCGGCCTGAGTTGTCAGAGCTGAGCGGCGGCGTCCCCGTTGCCGATCAGCAGTCGCACCGCGAGGTCGAGTCGCTTGCTGACGTCGGTGGCCGACGCCCGTCGGGTCAACCAGGCCAACAGATTCGACAGCCACACATCGGAGATCACCCGGGAGATGTGGTACTGGTCCTCGCTGGGTTCGCCGTCGCTCATCGCGCGGGCGAACATGGAGTCGATGAGCTTCTCCACGTGATCGACCTCGCTGGCCGCCGACGCGTCGGCGAACACATAGGCACGGGTCATGGCTTCGGTGAGCAACGGGTTGCGCTGCATCGCCCGGTTGAGCTTGCTCACCATGAAGTTCAGTCGCTGATACGGCGTTCCGCCGGTCAGCGCGGAGCGATCGGTCTTGGCGTCGATCCGCTCGAATTCGCGACCCAGCGCGGACACCAGCAGGTGCACCTTCGACGGGAAGTATCGGTAGAGCGTGCCTACGGCGACGTCGGCGCGATCAGCGACCGCACGCATCTGCACCGCTTCGTATCCGCCCTTGGAGGCGATGGCCATCGTCGCGTCCAGAATCCGCTTGCGACGTTCGCGCTGGGCCTCAGAGCCGAGTTCGGACTCGGCGAGTACTGCCACGTTCATCACCTCACGAGGCTGCGCGGTGGACGAACCCGGGTTGGAGTTCGCTGGCGACGACATCTGACGGACAGCTCCTTTTCTTGCGTCCTCGCTCGAAACGATACGCATGCCGAGCGTAAATCTTTCACCTCCAGACCGCCTGGACACCGTGATGTCCTGCTGCGATGGCATTCGACTTGACGGTCGAACACTGGCACTATTAGAACACGTTCTAGTGCCGAGCGCGGCGTCTCTGACAGCACCATTCCGTCGACCGAGAGAGTTCAGGTGGCAGCTGATGGGTAGGACCATCACCGACGAACAGTTTGCGGCCCGGGAGTTGGTGCGTGACTGGGCCGCCGGATCCGGCGCGACGGCGGCGGTCCGGGATATCGAGCAGGGTGAGCCGAAAGCCTGGCAGCCGGTCTTCGCCGGCCTCGCCGAATTGGGCCTGTTCGGCGTCGCGGTCCCCGAGGAGCATGGCGGCGCGGGTGGCAGCATCGACGACCTCGCCGCGATGGTCGAGGAGGCCGCCAAGGCCCTGGTGCCCGGCCCGGTGGCGAGCACCGCGCTGGCCACTCTGGTGACGTCCGACCCGGCAATCCACAAGGCTCTCGCCTCGGGCGAACGCACCGCCGGCCTGGCACTGGCTGCCGACGTGGAATTCGACGAATCGGCGTCTCAGGCGTCGGGCACCGTGCCGTGGGTGCTGGGCGGCCTCGCTGACGGTCTACTGCTGGTGCCGGCCGGGGACAAGTCGCTGCTCATCGACGCCACCGCGGACGGTGTGTCCGTCGAGCCGCTGCAGGCCACCGACTTCTCCCGGCCGCTGGCACGGGTAGTGCTGACGTCGGCGCCGGCCGCTGTGCTGGAGGTGTCCACCGAGCGGATGGCGGATCTGGCCGCGACCGTGCTGTCCGTCGAGGCGGCGGGCATCACCCGGTGGACGTTGGACACCGCCGTCGCCTACGCCAAGGTGCGCGAGCAGTTCGGCAAGCCGATCGGCAGCTTCCAGGCCGTCAAGCACCTGTGCGCCGAGATGCTCTGCCGCGCCGAGCAGGTGGCGGTGGCCGCCGCTGACGCCGCACGCGCCGCGGGCGAGGGCGATGACAGCCAGTTGTCGATTGCCGCCGCCATCGCCGCGGGGATCGGGATCGAGGCGGTCAAGGCCAACGCGAAAGACTGCATTCAGGTGCTCGGCGGCATCGGCATCACCTGGGAACACGATGCGCACCTGTACCTGCGACGGGCCTACGGCATCGGGCAGTTCCTCGGTGGGTCCGCACGCTGGCTGCGCCGTGTCGCCGAGCTGACCCAGACCGGTGTGCGCCGCAACCTCGGCATCGACCTGAGCGACGTGGCCGACCTGCGGCCCGAGATCGCCGACGCGGTCGCCGGGGTCGCCGCGTCGCCCGACGACAAGCGTCAGGCCGCACTGGCCGAAGCGGGTCTGCTGGCGCCGCATTGGCCTGCGCCGCACGGCCGCGGCGCCGGACCTGCCGAGCAATTGCTGATAGACCAGGAGATTTCGGCAGCCGGCATCACGCGACCCGACCTGGTGATCGGCTGGTGGGCGGCGCCGACCATCCTCGAGCACGGCACGCCCGGGCAGGTCGAGCGTTTCGTGCCGGGCACCCTGAGCGGCGAAATCTTCTGGTGCCAACTGTTTTCCGAGCCCGGAGCCGGCTCCGACCTGGCCTCGCTGCGCACCAAGGCGGTGCGGGTCGACGGCGGATGGGAGCTCAGCGGGCAGAAGGTGTGGACGTCGTCCGCGCACAAGGCACAGTGGGGTGTGTGCCTGGCCCGCACCGATCCCGACGCGCCGAAACATAAAGGCATCAGCTACTTCCTGATCGACATGAGTTCACCCGGCATCCTCATCCGGCCGCTGCGCGAAATCACCGGCGACAACTTGTTCAACGAGGTCTTCCTCGACAACGTGTTCGTTCCCGACGACCTGGTCATCGGCGGCGTCAACGACGGCTGGCGGCTGGCCCGCACAACGCTGGCCAACGAGCGGATCGCGATGGCCGCAGGCACGGCGTTGGGTAACCCGATGGAAGAATTGTTGACGATGGTCGGCAAGCTGGATATCGATGTGGCGCAACAAGATCGGTTGGGGCGGTTGATCATCACCACCCAGGTCGGGGCGCTACTCGACCAGCGGATCGCGCAGCTCGCGGTCGTCGGTCACGACCCGGGCGCAGAATCCAGCGTGCGCAAACTCGTCGGGGTGCGATACCGGCAGGCGCTCGCCGAATACCGGATGGACCTGGCGGACGGGGCCGGCATCGTCGAGGACAAGCTCGTGCACGACTTCCTCAACACCCGATGCCTGACGATTGCCGGCGGCACCGAACAGATCCTGCTGACGGTCGCCGCTGAACGGCTGCTCGGCCTGCCGCGCTGATCGAAGGAAACACCGTGGCGGTGCGGGCTCTTGCGATAGTCGCCTGCTTAGTGGGCGCCGTCGCGGCGTTGCTGCTGACCTATCTCGCGTTCGGTGGTCTATACCTGACCGGCTTTCCCGACGGGCATCTCACCGACTATGACAAAGCAGCAGCCACGCCCAAGCGAATTCTCGCCTGGGCGGAGTTCGGCTGCGCCGCACTATTTCTGACGTTTGCCTTCGCGCCAATCGGCACCCGCAGGCGTGCTAGTGGATTGTTTGTGGCCCTACTCGCGCTTGTCCTGGTCGTCGGGGTCCAACTGATTGGCGTTCCTTGGTATTTCGGCAGCCATCTGGGTCTCGATAACGGAATCGGTGGCTAGTGGAGTTGCGAGCCGATCCGAACCGGGGCGATTCAGGACGTCCGCGAGCCGATTACCAGACGTGATCGAAAATCTCAGCCGGCGCTCACAATGTCGTCCTGATCGGCGCGGGCGTCGACGCGATCCGCTCCAGCACCTGAATGTTCCTGACAACGTCGCGGCTTTCCTTTTCGGCGATCTCACGAACCGTTGCCTGGATCACGCCGATGATGCCGGGCGGGTGGTAGATCAGATCTGCCTGGGCCGCCACCTGCCGATCGCGCGCCCAGATAGTCAAAGGTCGGGTGAATCCCGGTACCACGGCGAGCAAGATCGCGAACCGCCATGCGCTGTCACGCATGGCAGCCACCGCTTGGTTGATCATGAAAATCTCGTTGTCGGCCAGTATCTGGTAGAGCTCGGCCAGTTCCGGAGATAGTTGATTGATGTCATCGACCACACCGTTGACCTGGCTTGCCAAGACGGCATTAAGAGTGTTGAAGTCGTCGTGCAACGTCGGCAGTTTCATTGCCGGAGCGATGATCTGGGCCGTGATCCCAAGATCCAGCTCGATATGGGCATTTACGCCGCCCAGCATGTGCTGCAAGATGATCAGGTCAGCACGATTGGCGGCATCGAAACTTTGTTGCCATGACCGTGTCGGCCGCGGGAATTGTTCCGGGTGAAAGTAACCGTTCAGCGCGTCGAAGTAACGGTCTGCGAATGATGCGTCGAACCGCTCCATCCGTGGTCCGTCCTGGAATGCGCCGTTACCAACCGCCTTACCTACTGCGATCGTTATCCGCTTGTACAGCGCAGCGAAGTAGCCCAGCCGACTGGACGCGGCGATTGACCACTCGATGACCGAGTCGAGCGCCGACACCACCGCATCGAGTGTCGAGACGGGCGGTATCGGCGCCAGAGGTGGCGGCGTAGCAGGCATGGGCAAAGTATGACGCCAATGTCCAAGTGCCGCGGCGTAAGCAGCTATGCCAGCCTAAATCGCGGCACTCAAAGCCGTGTGCGCCGAGACTATCGCGTGCAGATACGCCGGTTTAACAGTCGAGTACGCCATCGGGACGATCGCGGCGACGTTTGCCTGCGATTCTCTAGGCCGTAAGCTCACGCACTACCCATGAGCACCGTGCTGATCCCGATTCCCGATCGCGACTTCGACCCGAGCGAAGTCGCGGTCAGTTGGCAGGTGCTGCGCGCCAACGGTCACCGGGTGGTGTTCGCCACCGAAAGCGGCGCACCCGGAGCCGGCGACGACATCATGGTCAGCGGACGCGGTCTCGACTTGTGGTCCGAGATACCGATATTGGGCGCCGTCACGGTGGTGGGCCGGGCGCTGCGGGCCAACAAGGACGCCCGCCGCGCCTACCACGAGATGATGCAGTCGCCCGAGTACCAAAACCCTTCCAGCTGGGCGCAATCGACCCTCGTCGGCATCGACGGGCTGCTGCTGCCCGGTGGCCACCGGGCTCGCGGCATGCGCCGATACATCGACAGCGAGATCCTGCATCGCCTGGTCGTCGACGCCTTTGCCGGCGGTGTGACCGTCGCCGCGATCTGTCACGGTGTGCTGCTCGCCGCACGCAGCGTCGATCCCACGACCGGACGCTCGGTGCTCTACGGGCGCCGGACCACGGCGCTGACCTGGGCGCTGGAGCGCACGGCGTGGCGCCTGACCCGCTTTACGCGATTCTGGGATCCCGACTATTACCGCACCTACAGCGAGGAATCCGGTCAGCCGTCGGGGTACATGTCGGTGCAGTCCGAAGTCACTCGCGCACTGGAGAGTCCGACCGACTTCTGCGACGTCGAACGCGGCTCGCCGCACTGGCGGAAGAAGACGTCCGGGATGGCACGCGACACGATGACCGATTCGCGGCCGGCGTTCGTCGTCGACGACGGCGCCTACCTGTCAGCGCGTTGGCCGGGCGATGCTCACACGTTCGCAAACGTGTTGTCGCAGAAGCTCTAACGACTCAGGAGAACGTCGCCTGCGCGCAGGTGCTCGGCGAGGTGATGTTGTTCCCGCCGTAGACCACCTGGATGTGTGTGCACATGATGACCGGAGTGTTGGTCCGCGCTTGGCCGGTGCGCCAGTCGGTCGCGTCGACCCGGCCGGTGGTCTGGTACTTGTCCGGCCCACCCTCGCCCATGTAGATCGTGGTGACGTTGTCGTGCCCGCCCTCTTTGAACACCCGGTCGTACTGCGCGTTGGCGTGCACGTCCAGATACAGCGTCCGATCCATCGAGCGGATGTCGGTGCTCTGGCGCGACCAGAGGTCGTTCGGGAATCCACTGACACCGTCGCCGGTCCGGCGGCCGGCGCCGACGGTGAAGTCGCAACTGCCGTTCGCGCTGTGGCAGTCGAGCGTGGCCCGGGTTTCCAACTGGCTGCCGTCGTTGAGCGGGATCAATGAGGTTGCGGTGTTGCTGGCAGCAAACGACACCGCGGGGGGCATCAGCGCGAACACCAGACCGGCGCCTGCGATAGCCGTGGCCAGCCGCATCATCTTCCAGCTCCTCATCAGCCGAACCTGAGCAGAATTTACGCTGCAGCTACTCGTCGTAGGTGACTTCGACGGAATCGGTCTGCGGGTGCGACTGGCAGGCCAGGATCAGCCCTTCGTCGAGGTCCTGCTGTTCGAGAACGTCGTTGACCTCCATGGTGACCTTGCCGCTGCGCAGGGTCGTGGCGCAGGCGCCGCAGTGGCCCTCGCGGCACGAGAACGGCGCATCCAGGCCGGCGTCGAGAAGCACGTCGAGCAACTTTGCCTTGCGCGGCCACGAGACGGTGTGAGTCTGACCGTCGAGTTCGACGACCGCGGTCGCCGGCGGCTCATCGCCATCGTCTTCGATCTTGACCGCCGCGAACGGATCGGTCTCCAGCGAGCGGAACACTTCGAGATGTATCTGCGGCGCAGGCACTTTCAGTGTCTCCAGGGCTTCGCGCGCGGCGTCCATGAACGGCCCGGGCCCACATATGAACGCCTGCCGGTCGGTGAAAGGAGCGGCCAGTCGCGCCAGCGCGGCGGCCGACGGCAACCCCTGCAGTGACTCCAGCCAATGCACGACGGTCAGCCGGTCGGGGTACTTGGCCATGAGTTCGCGCAGCGCATCGCCGAAGATCACCGAACGCTCGTCGCGGTTGGCGTAGAGCAGCGTCACCTGCCCGCCGCCTTCGGAAAGGGCCGACTTGCAGATCGACAGGATCGGGGTGATGCCACTGCCCGCGGACAGCAGCAGGAAGTCGTCGTCGAGCGTCTTGGGCACGAAGGTGCCAGACGGCGCCAACACGTGCATCCGCATTCCGGGATGCGCGTGATCGCACAACCAGTTCGACGCGTAGCCGTCCTTGTCGCGCTTGACGGTGACGGTCATCGCCTGATCGACGAAAGGCGAGCTGCACAGCGAATAGCAGCGGGCGACCGAGCCGGTGCGATCGCTGGGCACGCGCAGCGTCAAGAATTGACCGGGGGCATAGCGCAGCCGCTCGGCCGGGATGTCGGCATCGTCGGGAACCGTGAATACCAGCGAGCGCGCGTCGTCGGTCTCGGTGACGACCTCGGCGATCTCGAGCTCCAGAACGTGGCTTCCGAGCGGTTCGTTGGGAACTGTGTCCGTCACGACCGCACCCCTCCTTCCGTCATAACTAGAACAGGTTACAGAAAGTTGGATCAGTATCGCTACCAGCCGCAGGAACACGCTGCTCGACACAAATCGGAACGTGTTCTAGTCTCTGTCTAAGAAAGCCACCTTTGGAGGAACCCGTGACGTCCATTCAACAACGTGACGCCCAGTCGGTCCTAGACAGCATCGACGAACTACTGCCCAAGCTGCGGCAGCGGGCTCAGGAGACCGAAGACCTACGCCGCTTGCCGGACGCCACGGTGAGCGAACTCCAGGAGATCGGGTTCTTCCGGTTGCTGCAGCCCGAGCAATGGGGCGGCCTGCAGTGCGACCCCGCAGTGTTCTACGAGGCGGTCCGCCGGATCGCCAGCGCATGCGGGTCCAGCGGCTGGGTGAGCTCAATCATCGGCGTCCACAACTGGCACCTGGCGTTGTTCGACCAGCAGGCTCAGGACGAAGTCTGGGGCGACGACACCAACGTGCGGGTGTCGTCGTCATACGCTCCGATGGGCGCCGGCGTGGTGGTCGACGGCGGCTACCTGGTCAGCGGTTCGTGGAACTGGTCCTCGGGTTGTGACCACGCCACCTGGGCATTCCTCGGCGGTCCCGTCATCAAGGACGGCCGGCCGGTCGACTTCGGCAGCTTCCTGATCCCGCGCACCGAATACCGCATCGACGATGTCTGGCATGTGGTGGGGCTCAAGGGAACCGGCAGCAACACCGTCGTCGTCAAGGATGTCTTCGTGCCGCGACACCGGTTCCTGTCGTACAAGCAGATGAACGACGGCACCGCGGGTGGTTACGAGAACAACACTGCCGCTGTCTACAAGATGCCTTGGGGCACAATGCATCCCACGACCATCTCGGCGCCGATCGTCGGCATGGCATACGGCGCTTACGACGCACACGTCGAGCATCAGGGCAAGCGGGTGCGCGCGGCGTTCGCCGGCGAGAAGGCCAGGGACGACCCGTTCGCCAAGGTTCGTATCGCCGAGGCGGCCAGCGACATCGATGCCGCGTGGCGTCAGCTGATCGGCAACGTCAGCGACGAGTACGCGCTACTGGCTGCAGGCAAGGAGATCCCGTTCGAGTTGCGGGCCCGGGCGCGGCGTGACCAGGTGCGGGCCACTGGCCGTTCGATCGCATCGGTCGACCGGCTGTTCGAGGCGTCCGGTGCCACTGCGCTGGCCAATGACGCTCCGGTGCAACGGTTCTGGCGTGATGCGCACGCCGGCCGGGTGCACGCGGCCAACGACCCGGAGCGGGCCTACCAGATCTTCGGTAACAACGAGTTCGGGCTGCCGCCCGGCGACACGATGGTATGACCGCGCCGGCGACGATGCAGAGCGCAGCGATGCGGAGGAGCGGCGCTAAATGACCGCGACCGAAGAGCTCACATTCGAGTCCACCTCCCGGTTCGTCGAGGTCGACGTCGACGGTCCACTCAAGCTGCACTACCACGAGGCGGGCGTCGGCAAAGAGCAGACGATTGTGCTGCTGCACGGCGGCGGGCCTGGTGCGGCGAGCTGGACGAACTTCTCCCGCAACATCCCGGTGCTGGCGCAGCAATTCCACGTGCTCGCCGTCGACCAACCCGGCTACGGTCACTCCGACAAACGCGCCGAGCACGGCCAGTTCAACCACTACGCTGCCCGCGCCCTGAAAGGGCTCTTCGACCACTTGGGCCTGGGACGTGTTCCGCTGGTGGGGAATTCACTCGGCGGTGGCACGGCGGTCCGGTTCGCGCTGGACTACCCCGACAAGGCCGGCAAATTAGTGTTGATGGGTCCCGGCGGGCTCAGCATCAACCTGTTTGCGCCCGACCCCACCGAAGGCGTCAAGCGGCTCGGGAAGTTCTCTTCTCAGCCGACCCGGGAGAACCTCGAGGCGTTCCTGCGGGTGATGGTCTACAACCAGAAGCTGATCACTCCGGAGTTGATCGACCAGCGGTTCGAGCTGGCCAGCACGCCCGAATCGTTGATGGCGACTCGGGCGATGGGAATGTCGTTCGCCGGGGCCGATTTTGAGCTCGGGATGATGTGGCGTGAGGTCCACAAACTGCGCCAGCCGGTGCTGCTGATCTGGGGCCGCGAAGACCGGGTCAACCCGTTGGACGGTGCATTGGTCGCGCTGAAGACCATTCCCCGCGCGCAACTGCACGTGTTCGGTCAGTGTGGACACTGGGCGCAGGTGGAGAAGTTCGACGAATTCAACAAGCTGACCATCGATTTCTTGGGAGGTGCGTAAGTGGGCATCCGATCACTGGGTTACCTGCGCATCGAGGCCACCGACATGTCGGCTTGGCGGGAGTACGGCCTGAAAGTCCTCGGCATGGTCGAGGGCAAGGGCAGCACCGACGGCGCGCTCTATTTGCGGATGGACGACTTCCCGGCCCGCCTGGTGATCGTGCCCGGCGATCATGACCGGTTGTCGGGGGCCGGCTGGGAATGCGCGAATGCCGAAGGCCTGCAAGAGATCCGGAATAGGCTCGACATCGAGGGCACCCCGTACAAGGAGGCCACCGCCGCCGAACTGGCGGACCGGCGGGTCGACGAGATGATCCGGTTCTCCGATCCCTCTGGCAATTGTCTGGAGGTGTTCCACGGCGCCGCCCTCGAACACCGCCGAGTCGTCAGCCCCTATGGGCACAAGTTCGTCACCGCGGAGCAGGGCCTGGGCCACGTGGTGCTCACCACCCGCGACGACCAGGAGACTTTGCACTTCTACCGCGACGTGCTGGGCTTCAAGCTCCGTGACTCGATGCGCCTGCCGCCGCAGTTGGTGGGCCGGCCCGCTGACGGACCGCCGGCATGGCTGCGGTTCCTGGGCTGCAACCCTCGTCATCACAGCCTCGCTTTCATGCCTGGACAGACACCAAGCGGTATCGTCCACCTGATGATGGAGGTCGAGCAGGCCGACGACGTGGGTCTGTGCCTGGACCGCGCACTGCGCCGCAAGGTGCCGATGTCTGCGACCCTGGGCCGCCATGTCAACGACCTGATGCTGTCGTTCTACATGAAGACGCCCGGTGGATTCGACATCGAATTCGGTTGCGAAGGAAGACAAGTCGAAGACCACGACTGGGTTGCCCGGGAGAGCACCGCAGTGAGCCTGTGGGGCCACGACTTCACCGTCGGCTTCAAGAGCTAGCCATGGCCGAGCAGATCGACGCACGCATATTTCGCAACGTGCTCGGCCAGTTCTGCACCGGAATCACGATCATCACCACCGTGCACGACGATGTGCCGGTCGGCTTCGCGTGCCAATCCTTCGCGGCGCTGTCGTTGGACCCGCCGTTGGTGCTGTTCTGCCCGACGAAAGTGTCGCGGTCGTGGAAGGCTATCGAGGCCAGCGGGAAATTCTGCGTCAACATGCTGACCGAGAGTCAGCAGAACGTCTCGGCGCGCTTCGGCTCACGCGAGCCCGACAAGTTCAACGGCATCGATTGGCACCCATCGGCTTTGGGTTCACCTGTGATCGACGGATCGTTGGCTTACATCGACTGCGCGGTGGCCTCGGTCCACGACGGCGGCGATCATCTTGTGGTGTTCGGCACGGTGAAGGCGCTCTCGGAGGTGCCCGAGATCAAGCCGCGGCCGCTGCTGTTCTATCGCGGCGACTACACCGGCATCGAGCCCGACAAGACCAGGCCTGCCCAATGGCGCGACGACTTGGAAGCTTTCCTGACGACGACCACCCAGGACACCTGGCTCTAGTCGTCGATGAGTTCTGTCGGCCGAGCGGGTCTGTCAGTACATGACAATTTTGCACGTGTTGGCGGTTGTGCCGGTCACCGACCTGGGCAGAAGTCGGCGCTGGTACGAGACGCTGTTCGGACGAGCGCCCGACAACAACCCGATGCCCAATCTGGTCGAGTGGCACATGGTTCCGGGCGGGTGGGTCCAGGTATTCGAAGACGGTGAACACGCAGGCGCGACGGTCGTCAACCTCGCGGTTGATGACCTCGAAGCGCACATCGGCGAGTTGAGGCGGCGTGGTCTCGAACCCGGCGACGTCGTCGACGCCAACAAGGGTGTGCGACTGTCGCCGCTGATCGACCCCGACGGCAACAAGGTCTGGCTGATCGGCGGATTCCGCGTCGAGTACTGACGCTACGCTTCGCGGTGTGATCCGTTTTGTGTCTGTCGCAGTGCTCACGGTGCTGGCCGCGGCACTGATTGTCCCGGCAGTCGTCGTGACGTGGGCCTGGTGGATTCCCGCGGCATTGGCCGCTGTCATCGCGGCCGTGGGCGTCTACGACCTCGTTCAGCGTCAGCATTCGGTGCTGCGGAACTACCCGGTCCTCGGGCACATGCGTTTTCTGCTGGAGGCGCTGCGACCGGAGTTGCAGCAGTACTTCATCGAGCGCAACTTCGACGGACGCCCCTTCGACCGCGACGTCCGGTCGCTGATCTACGAACGGGCCAAGGGCACTGCCGCGGAGTTGGCGTTCGGAACTGAGCGTGACATCGATCAGGTCGGCTACGAGTATCTGGTGCATTCGGCGCGACCGGTCGAGCCACCCGAGGAGCCGTTCCGGGTGCGGGTCGGCGGTCCAGACTGCACGCAGCCATATGACATGGCGCTGATGAACGTCTCCGCGATGAGTTTCGGCGCGCTGTCCGCCAACGCACTACGCGCGTTGAACAATGGCGCCCGCAAAGGTGGGTTCGCCCATGACACCGGGGAAGGTGGGCTGACCCCGTACCACCTGGGCGGCGCCGACGTGATTTGGGAACTCGGCTCAGGCTATTTCGGCGCCCGCACCAAAGATGGCGCCTTCGACCCAGATATGTTCGCGGCTAAGGCTGCTCACCCGTTGGTGAAGTGCGTCTCGATCAAGCTGAGCCAGGGCGCGAAGCCCGGCATCGGCGGTGTGCTGCCCGCGGCCAAGGTCACCCAGGAGATCGCCGACTACCGTGGTGTGCCGGTCGGGGAGAAGTGCGTCAGCCCGGCCGCACATTCGGCATTTCACACTCCGCGCGAACTGATTCGATTCGTGGCGCGGCTGCGCGAATTGGCCGACGGAAAACCGGTGGGCTTCAAGCTGTGTGTCGGTTCACGGGTCGATGTGCTCGCGACGTGCAAGGCGATGCTGGCCGAAGAGGTGACGCCGGACTTCATCATCGTCGACGGCGCCGAGGGCGGCACCGCGGCGGCGCCGCTGGAATACGAAGACAACATCGGGCTTCCGCTCACCGACGGATTGATGATCGTGCACAACGCGTTGATGGGAACCGGTCTGCGCGATCGGATTCGGCTCGGCGCCGGAGGCAAGGTCGCGTCCGGAAACGACATCATCAAGCGACTGATCCAGGGCGCCGACTACACCAACTCGGCCCGATCGATGATGATGGCGACGGGCTGCATTCAATCGCAGCGTTGCCACACCAACCACTGCCCGGTCGGTGTGGCAACCCAGGACCCGTATCGGGCCCGTGCCCTCGACGTCGCCGACAAAAGCGAACGGGTGTACAACTACCAGCGCGCCACCGTCGCGCAGGCGATGCGCATGATGGCCTCGATGGGTGTCTCGGACCTGTCGATGCTCAACCCGCAAATGTTGCGCAAGCGGGTATCGCCGACCGAACAGCGTTCGTACGCCGAGCTTTACGAATGGCTCGAACCTGGTGTACTGCTCAACCATGCGCCGCCCAGTTGGCGTTCGGACTGGGAAATCGCCGATCCGGACTGCTATGCGCCCGCCGGCACCAGGATCGACGCGGGCAGCCCCGTCTAGCGTCAGTGCCAGCGGGCTTGATGTTCGGCGTGGGTGTGCAGATAGGCCCCCGGCGCGAAAAACGTGTCATAGAAGTCGGTGTCGAGATGCTGTGCCTGTAGGTACATCAGGACGTGCACGGTCGGAACGGTGCCGGGCAACTTGCCGAACGTGTCGTAGATGTAGTCGGCCTCTGCGGTGACGAGCTCCTGAATCCCCTCAGGCGGCAGCGCCGAGCCGCGCACCTTCGGGCTGTCCGACCACGGGCCGCTGGTATCGGGGTGAAAAGGCCCGCCGGGAGCGAACTTTCGCGCTACCAGCTTCTGCACTCCGGCCGCCACCGACGGGACGTGCGGCGGGCTGAGCGTCTCGAAGTATCCGGGTAGTCCGGTGACGTTGGGGAAGGGCCAGCGTTCGTCGTGGTCTGCGACGAATCCCACGCTTTCCAGCACCGACAACCGGTCAAGCCCGTCGTAGGTCCAGCCGCCGAGACCCACGGCCTGCAATGCCAGCACCCCGTTGTTGGCGGCGATTGCGAGTTCCGCGCTCGCCTCGGTGATCGTGTACTGCTCGACGAACGACAGCGGAAGTGGGTCGTCGTAATGTGGCAATGTGGAAAAGCCTTGCAGAGCAGGGATATTGCGACCGTTGATGTCGTCGGTGATCGGATAGCCGTTCGCCGCGAAGAACCACAGGTTTTCCATCAGGTGCTCGGCCAGATCAGCGACCGGGAAGGCGAGCAGGCTACCCGGATGGTTGGCGATCCAGAGGTTATGACCTTCCATATGCGGTTCCTCGCGTGGCAACTGCAGACGGGTATCGGAAATTCGCACATAGCTTTCCGCGGTGTGACCGATCCACTGCTCGATGCTGTCGAATGCGCGGGGTGCCTCATCGCGGTTGGGCAGCAGGTAGGTGCCGGTGTCGTCGGTGAAGAACAGTTGGCTGGTGTGGAATCCCGCCGCGGACGGGAAGGTGCGGCCCGCCGCGCTACCGGAGTAGTTGGGGAACGACGGCGCATAGCTGGGGTTGTGCGTAATGCCGAAATTCCACCCTGTCACGCCGCCGGTGACGGAAAGCAGCAGCGCACGTTCGACTTCCGATAGCGGCTGAACTGGTCGACGGCTGGTGTAGGCCAACGCACCGGCCGGGATCTGGCCGCCCACCGGAAACCTGCGTGACCGTCGACCGGTGATCGCGGCCAGCAGCGGGAAGTGCGCGGCCTGGGCCAGCGCGGCCCGCTCGTGGTCGGAGATCTCCAAGCTCACAGTTCGCCGGCTCCCTCAGTGTGCATAGGTGGTTTCGGTATTCGCATCCTGGAACATCTCCGAGACGATGAGCCAGGATCCGTCGGGTTGGCGCTGCAGTGCGCGCAGCGAGAAATTATCCCGGTCCAGTGTTCCGCCGCCAACGACGCCCTGACCTTTGATCTTCAAATGTGCTGACACCAGAACGACTTCGGGTGTCAGTACCCGGAAACTGGTCTCCGGGGGCCCCTGCGGTTCACCGCGATTGAAGTTTTCGTCTGCGAACAGTCCGCGCAGGTAATCGACGATGTCTTCGCGGCCGCGTTTGACCGTGCCGAAGGCGTTCACCCAATCCGCGTCGTCGGAATACACCGCGTGCAGTGCCTCTGGGTCACGGTCACCGAAGGACCTCAGCAAGGTGAGCAACGTCTTGCCGATCGCTTGCTGGTCATCGGGCGGCAAATCAGCGAAGTCGGTCATGGCCCGGATGCTAGGCCTGGCGGTGAACTTTTCGCCGAAGTATCGCGTGTAAGCAGCAGGAGGTTCCCCATGAGTCCGGCACTGATGTTGTATTTCTCGGCGATCACGCCGATCGCTGGATCCTTGCTGGTGAAGCTCCAGGCGCGGCTCGAGCGCTTGGACTACGAGCGGCACGCAGAGGACTGAGGCGGGCCGTCGATTGACATTGCGAATCTTGGTAGTCGGTGCCGGCGTGAGCGGCATTTCCGTCGCTCGGGGTCTGCTCCGCGACGGACACGACGTCACCGTCTTCGACCAGCGGCCGAACACGACGGCGGGCGGCGGGGCCGTGACCATCTGGTCCAACGGTGCGACGGTTCTGGAGCAACTCGGAGTCGACATGGTCGGCGCCGGTCAGCAGTTGTCCACCGTGCGCGTAACGACGTCGACGCGCCGTCCACTGGCCACGATGGACCTCGATGCCATGGTCAAGCGTCTCGGCGCACCCGTCCGGATGGTGCCACGACGAATCCTGCTGCAGCGTCTGCTCGACGGTTTTCCGGCCGGCCGCATCCGCGCCAACTCGCGCGCCGTCCGGGTGGGCGAGACCAGTGACGGCGTGCGAGTCGAGTTCGAGGACGGTAGCTCAGCCGACGGAGATGTGTTGATCGGTGCCGACGGGCTGCACTCGATGGTTCGCGGTGTCCTCGGCGCACCACCCGCGACGCCGACCGGATGGTGCAGCTGGCAGGGTTTGGCCACCCTCACCGAGGTCGCCGACCCGCACGTCGCGGTGATGATGATCGGCCCGCACGGCAACCTCGGCATGTGGCCGGCCGGTGGCACCGACGTCCAGTGGTGGTTCGACCTACCGTGGTCCCCGGACTTTCTCAGGCCGCGACGACCTCTCGAGATGATCCGCAGTCACTTCACCGGCTGGTCCGCGCGGGTCGACGAGATTCTGCAAACCTTGACCGACGACGATCTGGCCCCATCGCCATTCCCGCACTATCGCCATCCGATACCCGGCCCGGGCCGAGGCGCGGTGACGCTGCTCGGCGATGCCGCGCACGCGATGGCGCCGACCCTCGCCCAGGGAACCAATCAGGCATTGCTCGACACCATGGTGTTGCGAAAGACATTGCGGGAGAGCAACGGCGACATCAGCGCCGCGCTGCGACGCTACGAAGATACCCGTCGACGCAAAGTCAAGGCCGTGTCATGGTTGACCACCCAGCAGGTATCTCGCAGCGAGGCCATGCTGCGACCCGCGGCGCTGATCCCGAACCGGGTCATGACGTGGGCGCTGACGACATTTCTCGGCTGGGCCAGTCACCGGGACATCTCAGCCGAGATCAGCCGAGACTCGCTCGTCGAGGTGATTGGATGACCGCAAAACCGCCACCCCCCAGCGCTGCTCGCGTGGTCGAGTGGTGTCGTCACCACCTGTTCCGTCTGCACCAGCGGTTGGTGCCTGCGCCCGCGGCGATGCTCGAGATGATCATCGCCGCCTGGACATCGCAGGCGATCACGGTGGTCGCCGAACTGGGGGTGGCCGATGCGCTCGCCGATGGACCTTTGACGATCGACGAATTGGCGCACCGGGTGACCGCGGACCCGGATGCATTGAGCCGGCTGCTACGCGCCTTGATCAGCAAGGGCGTCTTCCGGCGGCGACGTGATGGTCGTTATGAGCTGAATTCCCTTGCTGACACGCTGTGTTCGGCCGCGCCGATATCGATGGTGTGGGCGGCACAGTTCTACGGGTCGCGCGAGCAGCGCGAGCGGTGGACACGGCTCGGGGATTCGATCCGAACCGGAAGATCCGTTGTCCCGGCTATGCACGGCAAAGAGAGCTTCGACTATTTCGCGGAGGATCCCGCGCACGCGGAGTTGTTCAACCGAACCATGACCAGCATCTCGGAGTTGACCGACGCGTCCGTGGTGGCCGGCTACGACTTCAGAGCCTTCTCGAGGATCGTCGATGTCGGCGGCGGACACGGCCCACTATTGGCCAACATCCTTGCGGGCGCCCCGAATTCACGGGGTGTGCTCTACGACTTACCGACGGTCGTGTGCTCGGCATCGGAACTACCCTGTTCGACCGATGTGGCCGACCGGATGTATATCGAGGCGGGATCGTTCTTCGAACGCGTCCCGTCAGACGGCGATGCTTACGTGTTGAAGAACATCCTGCACGATTGGCCCGACGAGACGGCGGTGCGAATCCTGCGCAACGTCCGCGCCGCGGCAGACCCGCACGCCACCGTGCTGTTGATCGAACTAGTGATTCCGGACCACGATCGCGACTTCCCGGGGAAATGGGCTGACCTGGAAATGTTGCTGAACCTGGCGGCCCGTGAACGGACTGCCGTCGAGTATCGAAATCTGCTGAGCCAAGCCGGATTCCGCATGACGCGTGTCGTGCAGACCGCGTCACCTCTGAGCATCGTGGAAGCCCGGGTGGCCTGAGCGGCTCGTTGTTGGGTCAGAATGGCCGGTATGGCACTCGATCTGACCGGCTATTTCGAACGGATCGACTATCGTGGCGCCGCAGATCCGACCTTGGACGTTCTGCAGGATTTGGTGACCGCGCACACCCGGTCGATTCCGTTCGAGAACCTCGATCCGCTTCTCGGCCGTCCGATCGACGACCTGAGCGCTGAGGCCTTGATCGACAAACTGGTCCATCCGGCGTCGCACTTCGTCACCCGCCTGATGGTGTCGCTCATCACCGCCGATGGCCGATTCAACCTGGCTGGTCGTGACCTCACCTTCCACGGCAGCGACACCACCGAGAAGACCCGACTCGACGACGCGGCCGCGGTGGTCGACGCTCTGGCTGATCGCTTCGGCATCAACGTCGCGGACGCCGCCGGCCGCGGCGCACTAGAAGCGCGGATCGCAGAGATTTCGACTCAGCCGAGCCAGGGTTGAATGCGTCGTAACGCTTCTTCGATGCCGCTGGTCGGTCCGGCGAAGGACAGCCGGACGTACGAGCCGCCGCGCTCGGGGTCGAAGTCGATCCCCGGTGCGATCGCCACTCCGGTGTCGGCCAACAGCTTTGAGCAGAAAGACATCGAATCATCGGTGAAATCAGAAACGTCGGCGTAGACGTAGAACGCTCCGTCGGTAGGTGCCAGCCGATCGATGCCGATGTCGCGCAGGCCGTCGAGCAGCGTCGTGCGATTGAGCGCGTACTGGTGTAGATGTCCCTCGGCTTCTTCGACCGACTCGGGATTGAACGCTGCGACGGCGGCAAACTGCGACAACACCGGCGGGCATATGGTGAAGTTCCCGGTGAGCCGATCCACCGCCCTGCGCAGTTCACGCGGCACCAGCAGCCAACCGAGCCGCCAACCCGTCATCGCGAAATACTTGGAAAAGCTGTTCACCACGAACGTATTTCGCGATGTGCGCCACGCGCAGCTGGTTTGCGGTGCGCCGTCGTAGACCAGTCCGTGGTAGACCTCGTCGCTGATCAGCCGAACTCCCGAGGCGTCACACCACGATGCGATCGCGGCGAGCTCGGCGGGCGGAATGACCGTCCCGGTCGGGTTGGCGGGGCTGGCCACCACAACGCCTTTCACCGGCGGGTCGAGCTCCGCAAGCATCTGCGCGGTGGGCTGGAACCGTGTCTCGGGACCGCACTCGATCACCACGACCTCGCAGCCCAGTGCCGACAAGATGTTTCGATAACACGGATAGCCGGGGCTGCTGACCGCGACCCGATCACCGACGTCGAAGCAGGACAAGAAGGTCAGCAGGAAACCGCCCGATGAGCCGGTGGTGACCACGACATCGTCCGGCTCGACCTCGACGTCATAGCGATCCCGATACGACGCCGCGATGGCTCCGCGCAGCTCCGGAATGCCCAGCGCCACGGTGTAGCCGAGTTGATTGCGTTGCAGCGCGGCCACGGCGGCGGCGCGCACCGGTTCGGGTGCCCCGGCGCTCGGCTGCCCCGCGGACAGGTTCACCAGATCGCCGTGGGTGCGTTGCCGCTCGGCGGCCGACAGCCAGACGTCCATCACATAGAACGGCGGAACCCCAGCGCGTCGTGCGACCCCATCGGTCATAACGCCAAGGCTAGAACACTTCGGATTCCAGTCGGCGCAGATGCTCCGCGGCCGGACCCAATAGCTGCGAACTGCCATGCGCGCGTTTGAAGTACAGCTGCATGTCGTGTTCCCAGGTGATCGCGATGCCGCCGTGCAGTTGGATGCCTTCGGCGGCAACGGTGTTGAACGCCTCGGTCGCCGCGACGCGCGCCAACGCCGCCGAGGTCGGCGACGGCGCGTCGGCAGCCTCGTTCACCACAGCGCGGGCCGCATGCACAGCAACGTAGAGATCGGCCATCCGGTGCTTGAGCGCCTGGAAGCTGCCGATCGGCCTGCCGAACTGCTGACGCTCCTTGGTGTACGCGACAGTCAGGTCCAGGCAGCGCGAAGCCGCACCGACCTGCTCGGCGGCCACCAAGATGGACGCGGCGTCGGCCACGCCGGGATCCGAGCCGAGCGGTGCCGTGTTCTGCGCAGTGACGCGGGCCAGTCGCCGGGTCGGGTCCATGGCGGTGACGGGTTCGGCGTTGAACTCGGTCCATCGAACAAGCGCGCCGTCGTCAAAGCCGATGACGATCTCGGCGACGTCGCCGTTGATCACGTAGTCCGCGTCGAAGACCACCGCGCCGATCGTGGCGCCCTCAGCCAGCGAACCCAATGCGTCGGCGTCGGGTTGATCGGCAGCCAGCAGCGCCAGTTCGGCCAGTGTGGTGCCCAGTAGCGGGCTGGGGACCAGGCCCTTGCCCAGTTCTTCGAGGACGACGGCTGCATCACCGAGAGTGCCGCCGGCACCGCCGTATTCCTCGGGCACCACCAGAGCCGCGGCGCCGACCTGCTCGCACAGCAGCCGCCACAGCGATTCGTCGTAGCCGCGCTCGGATTCCATCGCCTCACGCACCGCGGCGGGGGAGGCGTGCTTGGCGACCAACGCCGCGACGGTGTCGCGCAGCAGTTCCCGTTCGTCGGATGCGGTCATGACAGTGCCTCCAGGACGCGTCGACGGTGCGTGGCCGGATCACCCCAGGCGGGCCGCAGCGCCTGCACCCGCAGCAGCCACAGCGACAGGTCGTGTTCGGAGGTGAACCCGATGGCGCCGTGGGTTTGCAGCGCCGACCGCGCGGCCAGCAACGCGGCGTCCGACGCCGACGCCTTGGCCGCGCTGACGTCGCGGGCCGTGTCGGTCGAGGAATCGGCCAACGACAGTGCCGCTCCGTAGACCAGTGGGCGGGCCAGCTCGAGCGCGATGTGCACGTCGGCCAGCTTGTGCTTGATCGCCTGGTACGACCCGATGACGCGGCCGAACTGGGCACGCTGTTTGGCGTACTCGACCGCGGCGTCCAGCAGCGCCTGACCTGCCCCGATCAGCTGCGCGGCGGTGGCCAGCGCGCCGAACTCGTAGGCGCGCGGGACATCTGCGTTCCAGGTCGGTTCGCCCGCGCTGACGTCGAACAACCGGCGGCTCGGGTCAACCGACTCATGCTGCTCGCCGGCGCTCGCCTCGCTCACCATCCCGTCGAGATCGGCGAGCAACGTCAGTCCGGCGGTGTCGGCGTCGGTGGCTCGAGGCACCTGCGGTGGCAACGCGACCGTGGCGATCAACTCACCACTCGCCAGGGCGGCGCAGCGCTCGTCGTCGGTCAGCAGAATCGGTGCCACCGCGATGGATTCCGCGACCGGCCCGGGCACTGCCCAGCGTCCGAGCCGTTCCAGCGCGACAACAAGGTCGACCGGATGCGCGGCGAGGCCGTCGTACTTCTCCGGCACCGCCAATGCCGTGACGCCCAAATCGGTCAGCCGGGCCCAGACTTTGCGGCCGGGTGCGGTGTCGCCTGCGGCCCAGGCCCGCACGGCACCCGGTACATCGGCGGCGGACAGCGCCGCATCGATGCTTGCGGCGAAGTCGCGCTGCTGCGCGTCGAGGTCGAATCTCATTTGGCCTTCTCCCGGGGTAGTCCCAGCAGTCGCTCGGCGATGATGTTGCGTTGAATCTCGTTGGTGCCGGCGTAGATCGGGCCTCCCAGTGCGAACAGCAGTCCGTCCGTCCACGCGTTGGCCAGTTCGCCGTCGGCGCCGCGGATCTCCAATGCGGTCTGGTGTATTGCGACGTCCAGATCCGACCAGAACACCTTGGTCACCGAGGACTCCGCGCCGAGTTCGCCGCCGCCGGCAAGCCGGGTCACGGTGCCGAATGTGTGCAGCCGGTAGGCCTGCGATTTGATCCACGCATCGGCGACCTGGTCACCGAATGCGCTGTCGTCGTTGTCCTTCCACAGCTCCGCGAGACGTTCCGCCGAAGCCAGGAAGCGCGCCGGGCTACGCAGCGACATACCTCGCTCGTTGCTCGACGTGCTCATCGCCGACCGCCAGCCGTCGTTGGCCGCGCCGATGACGTCCGCGTCGGGTACGAAGACGTCGTCGAGGAAGATCTCCCCGAACCCGGTGTCACCGCCGAGTTGGGCGATCGGCCGCACGGTGATCCCGTCGGCCTTCAGGTCGAACATGAAGTAGGTCAGCCCGCTGTGCCGCTGGGCCTCCGGGTCAGAGCGGAACAGGCCAAATGCCCTGTCGCCGAAGGGTGCTCGCGAGCTCCAGATCTTCTGGCCGTTGAGCAGCCAGCCGCCGTCGGTGCGAGTGGCCGTCGAGCGCAGCGAGGCGAGGTCGCTGCCGGACTCCGGCTCCGACCAGGCCTGCGCCCAGATCTCTTCGCCGCTAGCCATTTTCGGCAGGACTCGGTCCAATTGTTCTTCGGTGCCGTGCGCGAACAACGTCGGCGCCAGCATCGAGGTGCCGTTGGCGCTGGCCCGCCCCGGGGCGCCGGCGCGGAAGTACTCCTCCTCGTACACCACCCACTGCAACAGGGTCGCGTCACGGCCGCCGTATCTCTCCGGCCAGGTGATCACCGACAAGCCGGCGTCGAAAAGCGTTTTGTCCCAATGCCGGTGCTGCTCAAAGCCCTCGGCGGTGTCATATGATCCGGTCGGGTAGGAGTCCCGGTTGGCCGACAGGAAGTCGCGCACTTCCTGTTGAAATGCCAGCGTCTCGTCGTCGAATTGCAGATCCATCACGTCATCTCTCGCAGTAGCGGTTTGACGACCTTGCCGCCGGCATTGTGCGGCAGCGTGTCGACAAACCTCACCGAACGGGGAGCTTTGAAGTTCGCCAGATATTCACGGGTGTAGGCGATCACCGATTTCTCGTCGAGCCCGGCGTCTGGTCGGGCCACCAGGTAGGCCCGCCCGACCTCGCCGAGCCGTTCGTCGGGCACACCGATCACCGCGCAGTCCAGCACACCCTCCAGGCGGGCCAGCACCTGCTCGATCTCCGCGGGGTACACATTGAAGCCGCCGCAGATGTACATGTCCTTCAGTCGGTCGGTGATCTGCAGATTGCCTGCGGCATCGAGCTTTCCGATGTCGCCGGTATGCAGCCACCCGTCGGAGTCGATCGCGGCCGCAGTGGCTTGTTCGTCGTCGAGGTAGCCAAGCATCACGTTAGGCCCGCGCAGCAGCACCTCGCCGGTCTCGTCGTCGATGCGCAGGTCGAAATCGGCGATCGGCCGCCCGCAGGTGGTGGCCACCGTGACCGCGTCGTCGTCGTCGCGGCACATGGTGCCCATCCCGTTCGATTCGGTCAGGCCGTAGGCGGTGAGCACGATGTCGAAGTCGAGTTCGGTCTGCATCCGCTCGATTAACACCACCGGCACCGTCGCCGCGCCAGTGACCGCGAACCGCAGCGAGCTCAAGTCATAGCGACTGCGGGCCGGATGGTCCAGCAGCGTCTGGTAGATCGTCGGCGGCCCGGGCAGCACCGTGATGCGATGCTCGGCCACCGCCCGGATCGCCTGCTCGGCGTCGAAGGTCAGCTGTGGGATCAGCGTGGCCCCGGTCTGCAGGCAAGCCAGGATTCCGGCCTTGTAGCCGAAGTTGTGGAAGAACGGGTTGATGCACAGATAGCGGTCGTCGCTGGTGATCTTGCCGCAGGCCGCCCACGCCGCCGACCCGGCCAGTGACTGCCGGTGGGCGCACAGCACGCCTTTGCTGCGGCCGGTGGTGCCGGACGTGAACAGCACATCGGAGACATCGTCAGGCCGGACCGCGGCCGCGCGGGCGTCAGCCGCCGCGAGGTCCGATCCGCGACCGACAAACTCGTCCCACGTCCCGTCGTCCGCGTCGATAGGCACCCGCACGATCTCGCGCAGATCGGGCAGTGCCGACCGGTCGAGGTCACCCACTCGGTCGGCTCCGAGGAACGCACCCATCGCCACCAGCAGCGGGGTGCGGGTGCGGGCCAGGATGTCGGTCGCTTCGGCCGCGGTATAGCGGGTGTTCAGGGGAACTACGGTAGCGCCCGCGTAGTGCGTGGCCAGGCAGGCAACCACCCAGTGCCAGGTGTTGGGCGACCAGATCGCGACCCGGTCGCCGACGCCCACACCGATGTCGATCATCGCCGCGGCAGCCTGGCGGACCTCATCGCGCAACTCGGCGAAGGTGATCGTTCGATCCGGGGTGACCAGCGCATTGTGGTCGGGGAGATCCCCAGCGATGCGATCCAGCGCCGCAGGAATGGTCTGCGGGTGGTTCGACATCGAACTCCTCTTGCTCGGCGCGTCATCATCGCCGGGGGCTAACAAAGCAAGTGCTTGGTAGGTTAGCCTACAAGGGTGCAAGGCGTCGAGGAGTTCCGGGCCGAGGTCCGCGATTGGCTGGCCGAGAATCTGGTCGGAGAATTCGCCGCCCTCAAGGGGCTCGGCGGGCCCGGCCGCGAGCACGAGGCGTTCGAGGAGCGCCGCGCTTGGAACCAGCATCTCGCCAAGGCCGGCCTCACCTGTTTGGGCTGGCCGGTTGAGCACGGCGGCCGCGGCCTGTCAGTCGCGCACCGAGTCGCGTTCTACGAGGAATATGCGATCGCCAACGCGCCCGCCAAAGTGAACCACTTCGGCGAGGAGTTGCTGGGCCCGACGTTGATCGCCTTCGGAACCTCGGAGCACCAGCAGCGTTTCCTGCCCCGCATCCTCGACGTCACCGAATTGTGGTCGCAGGGCTATTCCGAGCCCGGAGCCGGCAGCGACCTGGCCAACGTGGCCACGACGGCGGTGCTCGACGGCGACCAGTGGGTGATCAACGGGCAGAAGGTCTGGACGTCGCTGGCGCACTGGGCGCAGTGGTGCTTCGTGGTGGCGCGCACCGAGAAAGGCTCCAAGCGGCACTCCGGGTTGTCCTACCTGCTGGTCCCACTCGACCAGCCCGGTGTCGACGTCCGCCCCATCGTCCAGCTCACCGGTGATTCGGAATTCAACGAGGTCTTTTTCGACGACGCCCGCACCGACGCCGACCTGGTGGTCGGGACACCGGGTGATGGTTGGCGGGTCGCGATGGGAACGTTGACCTTCGAGCGTGGTGTGTCGACGCTGGGCCAGCAGATCGTCTACGCACGTGAGCTGAACAGTATTGTCGAACTCGCGAAAAAGACTGGCGCTGCCGATGATCCGCTGATACGCGAGCGTCTGACCCGATCTTGGGCCGGCTTGCGGGCGATGCGCTCGTACGCGCTGGCGACCATGGACGTCGAACAGCCCGGTCAGGACAGCGTGTCGAAGTTGTTGTGGGCCAGCTGGCATCGCGAACTCGGTGAGATCGCGATGGACGTGCAGGGCAAGGCTGGGTTGGTGCTCAGCGGCGGTGACTTCGACGAGTGGCAGCGGCTGTATCTGTTCAGCCGCGCCGACACCATCTACGGCGGCTCCAACGAGATTCAGCGCAACATCATTGCCGAGCGTGTGCTCGGCCTACCCAGGGAGGCTCGATGACCTTAGCCGTTGCGCCGAAAGAAGTTGCCGGACACGGACTTCTGAAGGGCAAAGTCGTGGTCGTCACGGCTGCGGCGGGCACCGGCATCGGGTCGGCCACCGCCCGGCGCGCGCTCGCCGAGGGCGCCGACGTCGTCGTCTCCGACCACCACGAACGACGACTCGGCGAGACCCGCGACGAGTTGACCGCGTTAGGACTGGGCCGAGTGGAGAGCGTCGTCTGTGACGTCACGTCCACCGCACAGGTTGACGCGTTGATCGCGTCCACCACCGCACGCCTTGGCCGGCTCGACGTGCTGGTCAACAACGCCGGCTTGGGCGGCCAGACCCCGGTGGTCGACATGACCGACGATGAATGGGACCGCGTCCTCAACGTGACTTTGACGTCAGTCTTCCGCACCACCCGTGCGGCGCTGGGCTACTTCCGCGATGCTGACCACGGTGGCGTCATCGTCAACAACGCCAGCGTGTTGGGTTGGCGCGCTCAGCACTCGCAGTCCCATTACGCGGCGGCAAAAGCCGGGGTAATGGCGTTGACACGTTGCAGCGCAATCGAAGCCGTGGATTACGGGGTGCGGATCAACGCGGTGTCGCCGAGCATCGCGCGGCACAAGTTCCTCGACAAGACCAGCTCGACCGAACTGCTCGATCAGTTATCGGCCGGCGAGGCCTTCGGCCGCGCTGCCGAACCCTGGGAGATCGCCGCCACCATCGCGTTTCTGGCCAGCGACTACTCCAGTTACCTGACTGGAGAAACGATTTCGGTGTCGAGTCAACATCCATGACCGAACTCAGCCCGCCCAACAGCCGCCGCGACGAGTTACTCGAACTCGCCGCGGCGATGTTTGCCGAACGCGGCTTGCGCGCGACCACCGTGCGCGACATCGCCGACAGCGCGGGCATTCTTTCCGGCAGCCTCTACCACCACTTCTCTTCCAAGGAGGAGATGGTCGACGAGGTGCTGCGGAGCTTCATGGACTGGCTGTTCGCCCGTTACCGCGAAATCATTGAGGCCCAGTCGAATCCACTGGATCGGCTCAAAGGGCTGTTCATGGCGTCGTTCGACGCGATCGAACACCGGCACGCGCAGGTCGTCATCTATCAGGACGAGGCCAAGCGACTCCTACCGCAGCCTCGGTTCTCCTACCTCGAGGACCTGAACAAAGAGCAGCGCAAGATGTGGGTCGACGTGCTCCACCAGGGCATCGAGGAGGGGTATCTCCGTCCCGATCTCGACGTCGACCTGGTGTACAGGTTCATTCGTGACACCACATGGGTGTCGGTGCGCTGGTATCAGCCCGGCGGGCCGCTCACCGCCCAACAGGTGGGGCAGCAGTATCTCGCTATCGTCCTAGGTGGAATTACCAAAGAAAGTAGTTGATATGCCCTCGAACAATCAGGCTTATGTCATTGACGCTGTGCGCACCGCGGTCGGCAAGCGCAACGGGTCACTCGCCGGCGTGCATCCCGTCGACCTTGGCGCACTCGGGTGGCGTGGACTGCTCGACCGGGTCGACATCGACCCGGCCGCGGTCGAAGACGTGATCGCCGGTTGTGTCGACGCCATCGGCGGCCAAGCCGGCAACATCGCCCGGCTCTCCTGGCTGGCGGCGGGCTATCCCGAAGAGGTCCCGGGCGTCACGGTGGACCGGCAGTGTGGTTCCAGCCAGCAGGCGATTTCCTTTGGCGCGCAGGCGATCATGGCGGGGACCGCGGACGTGATCGTGGCCGGCGGCGTGCAGAACATGAGCCAGATTCCCATCTCGTCGGCAATGATCGTCGGTGAGCAGTTCGGGTTCACGTCGCCCACGAACGAGTCCAAGCAGTGGATGCACCGCTACGGCGATCAGGAGATCTCGCAATTCCGTGGTTCGGAGCTCATCGCCGAGAAGTGGAACCTGTCCCGCGAAGAGATGGAGCAGTATGCGCTGACCAGTCATGAGCGCGCATTCGCGGCGATTCGTGGTGGCCACTTCGACAACGAGATCATCACCGTCGAAACCGAACACGGTGCGTTCCGGGTCGACGAGGGTCCGCGCGAGTCGACGCTGGAGAAGATGGCAGGCCTCAAGCCGTTGGTCGAAGGTGGTCGCCTGACGGCCGCGATGGCCAGCCAGATCTCCGACGGCGCCAGCGCGGTGCTGCTGGCGTCCGAGCAAGCGGTCAAGGACCACAAACTCACCCCGCGAGCACGTATCCACCACATCAGCGCCCGCGCCGCCGACCCGGTGTTCATGCTCACCGGGCCGATCCCGGCGACTCGCTATGCACTGGAGAAGACTGGTCTGTCGATCGCCGACATCGACGTGGTCGAGATCAACGAGGCGTTCGCACCCGTTGTGTTGGCCTGGCTCAAGGAGATCAAGGCCGACCCGGAGAAGGTGAACCCCAACGGAGGCGCGATCGCCCTTGGCCACCCGTTGGGTGCAACCGGCGCAAAGCTGTTCACCACCATGCTCAATGAGCTGGAGCGCACCGGCGGCCGTTACGGGCTCCAGACGATGTGCGAGGGCGGCGGCACCGCCAACGTCACCATCATCGAGCGGCTGTAACGCCTGCGACGATGTCGTCGACGGTGCGCCGCGCCAGTGCTTCGATGTCGCTGCGGCCCGCGTTGCGCAGCGGTCCGTTCAACGCGAGCTCGGCGAAACCGTGTACCGCTGACCAGCACGGCCACTCGGCGCCGTCGCGGCGCTGCGGGGTGAGCATGCCCTCGTCCACCATCGCGTCGAGTGCCTCGACCAGTGCGAGAAACGGTGGTGCTGCGTCGGTTTCGTCATGTCCAGTGGCTCCGAAGAATGCCACCGCGAACCAACCCGGCTCGTCGAGTGCGAAGTTGATGTAGCCGATCCCGACTGCGCGCAGTCGATCAGCCGCGCGCCGGCGGGTCCGGCCCTGCATCTGCGCGGCCATCCGGTGCTGGATCGAGGTCGAAACGGCCCCGAGTAGGGCCTCGCGATCGGCGAAGTGCCGATAGGCGGCGTTCGGTGAAACCCCAACTCGCCGAGTCGCTTCCCGGATGGTCAGCGCGTCCGGCCCGCCGCTGCGGGTCAGGGCGAGGCCGGCGTCGATCAATGCGGTGCGCAGGTCCCCGTGGTGGTAGCCGCTCTTCAAGGTAGTCAACTCTTGACCCTCCTCGAAGTTGAAGTGTACGGTGTGAACATTAGCATGTTGACAGCGTGAACATCGATATCGGAGGGGATTGGTGTGACGACGACAGGATTGCCACTCGTCGTGGACGAGCAGGTCTGGCAGCGCGAACTGGAGGCGCTGCGCGTTCGCGAGAAGGCGGCCACCCGTGAGCTCGACGCGATCGCCGCGCAGCGACGCAGGCTGCCCATGGTCGCGATGCCCGATTACGTTCTGGAGGGCGAGCACGGATCCGTATGTCTGGCAGAGGTTTTCGACGGCAAATCGCAGCTGATCGTATACAGCCACATGTGGTTTCCAGGCGAAGAGTGGCAGTGCCCGGGCTGTACCGGCTTGACTTCGCAGTACACCCGGTTGGAGTTCCTGGACAACTATGACGCCCGGTTCGTCATAGTCACCCAGGGCCCGATCGACGAGGCGCTCGCATACAAGCGCCGGGTCGGTAACAAGATGACGTGGTACTCCACCGCCAACAGCCCGTTCGGCGCGGACGTCGGCGCCCCGCCGGGTGGCGGATTCGGGGTCAATGTCTTTCTGCGCGAGGGGAATCAGGTCTACCGGACGTTCCACACGAATGGGCGGGGGACTGAGCAGTTGAGCTACTCGTTTCCATTAATCGACCTGCTCCCGTACGGCCGTCAGGAAGAGTGGCAGGACTCACCCGATGGCTGGCCGCAGTCACCCACCTACAGCCGGTGGGCCGGATCGCAAGAGATCGCTCAAGCCTATGGAGGAACCCGATGACCGGACTGACGACGATCAGCCTCGTATGCGTACCGACGCTCGAGCAGGACAAGGCGGTCGCGTTTTACGAATCGCTCGGGTTCGAGAAGCGAACCGACGAGCCGTTCGGCGGCGGCTACCGGTGGATCGAGGTGTACCCGCCCGAGGGCACGACCGGCATCGCGCTTGCTCCACCCCCGCCGGACAGCGGATCGGTGCAGCCGGCCAACACCGGTGTCACGCTGACCACCAGCGACATTGACGCCACCCACGCGGCGATGAGGGAACTCGGCGTCGACGTCGATTCGCAGGTGTCGCGAATGGGCGAGCCGGTTCCACCGATGTTCTGGTTCCGCGACCCGAGCGGTCACACACTGATGGTCGTGGAGTCCTGACTAATCCTGAACAAGGCCGGCAGCGGCCTGCAGGTGCTTGACGGCGTCGGCGACAATCGCGTCGACCAACTCCGCGCAGGACGGCAGGTCGTCGACGATGCCGGCCACCTGCCCGGAGGCCAGCACTCCGGCGTCGGTGTTGCCTTCGACCAGGCCGGCTTTGAGCAGCATCGGGGTGTTGGCCGCCATCAGCACCTGTGACCAGGTGAGCTCTTTGCCGTGCCGCATCGCGAGGCCGTCGCGAATCATCGACGCCCAGGTCATCTGCGACATCTTCTTGAACTTTCCGGCGTTACGCACCGCTGCGGTGAAACCACGTGCCCGCGAACCGCTTTCCAGCTTTTCGACCAGACCGGTGCGCAGCACGCGGTGTGGCATTCCGTCGACACGAGTGGTGACGACGGTGCCATCCAGGGCGGACTGCAGGTAGCGCTGCTTGACCGCGTCGGGCACGGTGGAGTCCGAGGTGAGCAGGAATCGGGTGCCCATGGCCACTCCGGCTGCACCGTAGGACAGCGCCGCCGCGAGTCCGCGACCGTCGAAGAAGCCGCCCGCGGCGATGACGGGAATACTGACCGCGTCGAGCACCGATGGCAGCAGCAGCGTGGTGGCGATCGGCCCGGTGTGTCCGCCGCCTTCGCCGCCCTGCACGATCACCGCATCGGCGCCCCATGACGCCACCTTGCGCGCATGCTTGGCGAGGCCGACGGACGGAATCACCACGGAACCGGCATCTTTCAGCTTTGCAATCAGTTCCTGTTTGGGCGCCAGCGCGAACGATGCGACTTTGACGCCCTCGCGGATCATCAGATCGACCCGGTCGGCGGCGTCGCCGGCATCGGCGCGAAGGTTGACGCCGAACGGTTTGTCGGTGGCCGCTTTGACCTTCCCGATCGCGATCGCCAATTCGTCGATGGTCATGGTTGCCGAGGCGAGGATGCCGAGTCCGCCGGCGTTGGACGTGGCCGCGACCAGTCGGGCGCCGGCCACCCATCCCATACCGGTCTGCACGACAGGGTGCTCGATGCCGATCAGCTCGGTCAGCGGCGTGCGCAGCTTCATAGCCACCGCCGACGATGCAGAGCGGAGCGATGAGAAGGAGGCGGAATAATCATGACCGTATCTCGCGGTCGCGCAACGCTTTAGGGTCGATGACCTCGCGGATCAGGCGTGACTCGTCGTCGGTCGGCAGCCTGGTCTCGACGGCCTCGTCCAAGCCGTGGATGTCGAACGACGTGGCTTCTCGGACCTCGTCGGCCGACACGCCCGGGTGAAGCGACAGCGCGCGCATGGCCCGACCGGGGCCGCCGAAGTCGAATACGCCGAGGTTGGACACCACCCGGTAGGTGTTGGCGAAGCGGAACGCCGGGTTGTCGTCGTCGACGTTGTCCCAGCCGACACCACAGACGATGTCGACCTTCTCGCAGAACACCCGCTTGGAGTGGTTGCCCACCCAGTAGCTCGTGGCGTGATTGATGGCATTGCCTGGCGCGCCGCGTACACCGAACATCTGCCGCTTGGGCTGCTGCAGCGGCCCGAATGCGGAGATGTTCTGATTGCCGTGCTGGTCAACCTGATTGGCGCCCATCACCACATGGCGTCGACCCCAGGCCAACGTCTCGAACACTCGACTGAACGGCATCCAGCCTTCGACGGTGCCTGCAACGCCCAAAGCCGGGGTGTCGGCCATCATCTGCGCTTCACCGTCGGTCAGCACGATGTCCGGCGAGAAGGTCAGCCGGGCCAGTCGTGCACCGACCGATGCCATGTTCGTCATCGGGCTGACCATGATTTCGCCTGCATCGCGGAACAATTCGGCGCACGCGACTGCGCACACTTCGGCGCGGGTGCTCATTTGGATGCCTCCTCGGCGAACTTGCGCACAGCCGCCTGATACTCGGCTTCGCCACCGGACAGGTAGGTCTGTACGAATGTCTCCCAGCCCTCTTCCGTTGCGGCGGCTTCAGCGTAATGCCGCTGGAACTTCTCGTCTCGGTCGTAATCGGGTGCGGTCGTGGTGAAGTGGGCGCCACCGGGCGCCTCGACCACGCCGTCGACCATCATCCGGTTCACCAGCAACGCCTGTGGTGGAACGGCTTTGATCAGCTCATCGGTGGAGACGATGCGTTCCACCGACAGGAAGCGCTTGTCGGCGGCCATCAAGAACAGGTCGTCGAAGTAGGGGTCGATGCCGGTGTAGGCCGCATTGCCTCGAGCGTCGCCGAGATTGAGATGCACGAAAGCCGCGTCCAGGTGCAGCGCCGGCATCGCGATAAGTGTCTCGTGTCCGCCGCCTGGCGCGGGATAAGGACTGGTGACGGTTTGCAATTCGCCGTCCCAGAAGTCCAGCACCGAGCTGCCCAGCCCGGCGCGGATCGGCAGAAACGGCAGTCGCTGCGCGGCCGCCTGCAGGCCGCACCGCAGCATGCCCTCGTCCATTTCCCGTGCCTCGATGGCTCCTGCCGAACGGGCCTTCGCGAACCAGGGATCGTAGAACGGCGGCGAGTCCAACGAGACGAAGCCGTAGTAGACGCGCTTCACCTTGCCCGCCGAGCACAGCAGTCCCAAATCCGGGCCGCCGTATGTCACCACGGTCAGATCCTTGACGTCGGTGCGCAGCAGGGCGCGGACGAACGCCATCGGTTTGCGTCGCGATCCCCAGCCGCCGATCCCGATGGTCATGCCGCTGCGCAATTGCGCAGCGGCATCGTCGAGAGTAGTGCGCTTGTCGCTCACCATGCGCCGCTCCTCCTCATCGCTTCGCTCTGCATCGTCGCCGGCGTCACGACTTCTTGCCCTTCTCGGTGCCCGCGAACGCGTCGCGGTGTTCGTCGGCGACACCGCCGAGGTTGAGCTCGAAGGTAAAGCCTTGCTCCATGCGATAACTGGAGTTGACCCGCTGGACGTCGATCAGGTTCAGCGCCTCCTTGGCCGCCCGGATCACCCGGGTGTCCTTGGCGGCGATGTCGCGCGCCACCCGCAGCGCGGACTCGTCGAGTTCCGCGCGCGGCACCACTTCGTGCACCGAGCCGAACTGATGCAGGGTGGACGCGTCCACGGTCGCCGCGGTGAAGAACAGCCGCCGCATCATGTGCTGCGGCACCAGCCGGGACAGGTGGGTGGCCGCGCCCAGGGCCCCGCGTTCGACCTCGGGCAGGCCGAAGGTCGCATCGTCGGAGGCCACGATCACGTCGGCATTACCGATCAGGCCGATGCCACCCCCGACGCAGAATCCGTTGACGGCGGCGATCACGGGCACCGCACACTCGTAGACCGCGCGGAACGCCGCGAAGCAGCCGCGGTTGGCGTCGATCAGCGCGGTGAACCCCTCGGTGCGCTGCATCTCCTTGATGTCCACCCCGGCGTTGAAGCCGCGGCCCTCGGCGCGCAGGATCACGGCGTGGGTGCTCGTGTCGTTGCCGACGGCGGTCAGCACGTCGGCGAGTTCGAACCAGCCCTGCGACGGTATGGCGTTGACGGGGGGATAGTCGACGGTCACCGCGACGATCCCCGGTTCGACGGTGCGTGACGTGATTGTCATCGAGATCCTCGACCACTTCCTTGGGGGACGATGGGGACAACTACCTAAGCAAGCACTTGCTTGGTACGCTAGCACAGTGACTCATGCCGACGGAGGCCCCGCGTTCAGCTTCGGGCTCACCGGCCGGGTCGTGCTGGTAACTGGCGGCGTTCGAGGGGTTGGCGCCGGTATCAGCACTGTTTTCGCCGAGCAGGGTGCCATCGTCGTCACCTGTGCGAGGCGCGAGGTCCAGGGTTTGGCCTACGAATTCCACCCCTGCGACATCCGCGACGACGACGCGGTGAAGGCGATGATCGACGCGATCGTCGATCGCCACGGCAGCCTCGACGCCGTCGTCAACAACGCCGGCGGTTCCCCTTACGTGCTGACCGCGGAATCCAGCGCAAAATTCAACCGCAAGATCATCGAGCTCAATCTGCTCGGTGCACTGTCGGTTTCCCAGCACGCCAACGAAGTGATGCAGGGCCAGCCGAATGGCGGATCGATCGTCAACATCTGCAGCCTCAGCGGCAGACGGCCATCCCCCGGCACCGGGGCGTACGGGGCGGCCAAGGCCGGCCTGGAAAGCCTGACGCAGACACTGGCCGCGGAGTGGGGACCGAAGGTGCGGGTGAACGCCTGCGTAGTCGGGATGGTGGAGACCGAACAGTCTGAGCTGTTCTACGGCGATGCCGAGTCGATCGCCGCGATTTCCAAGAACGTGCCGCTCGGGCGGCTCGCCACTCCCGCCGATGTCGGTTGGGCCGCAGCATTTCTGGCCTCCGACGCGGCGTCGTATATCAGTGGTGCCTCGTTGGAAGTGCATGGTGGCGGCGAGCCACCCCACTATCTGGCGACCACGAATGCAAGTGCGATCAAGTAAATAGAGACGAGGAATGATGGGTAGCAATGGGATTGGTTGACGGCCGCGTAGTCATCGTGACCGGTGCGGGCGGCGGAATCGGGCGAGCACACGCGTTGGCGTTCGCCGCCGAGGGCGCGCGCGTGGTGGTCAACGACATCGGGGTGGGACTGGATGGCTCACCGGCAGGCGGCGGCAGCGCCGCGCAGAGCGTGGTCGACGAGATCACTGCTGCGGGAGGCGAAGCCGTCGCCAACGGCTCCAACATCGCGGACTGGGACCAGGCGGCGGGCCTGATCAAGACCGCCGTCGACACCTTCGGTGGCCTGGACGTCCTGGTCAACAACGCCGGGATCGTGCGCGACCGGATGATGGCCAACACCAGCGAAGACGAGTTCGACGCCGTCATCGCCGTGCACCTCAAGGGCCACTTCGCTGCCATGCGGCACGCCGCCTCGTACTGGCGCGGACTCTCGAAAGAGGGCAAAACCGTTGACGCACGGATCATCAACACAAGTTCCGGGGCGGGCCTGCAAGGCAGTGTCGGGCAGGGCAACTACAGCGCGGCCAAGGCGGGCATCGCGGCGATGACGCTCGTCGGTGCCGCCGAAATGGGCCGGTACGGCGTCACGGTCAACGCGATCGCCCCGTCTGCGCGCACCCGGATGACCGAGACGGTGTTCGCTGACATGATGTCCACGCAGGGCGACGACTTCGACGCAATGGCGCCGGAAAACATTTCACCGCTGGTGGTTTGGCTGGGTAGCGTTGAATCCCGCGATATCACCGGCAAGGTGTTCGAGATCGAGGGCGGCAAGATCCGCGTCGCCGAAGGGTGGGCGCACGGGCCCCAGATCGACAAGGGTGCGCAGTGGGATCCCGCCGAGTTGGGACCCGTGGTCGCCGATCTGCTGGCTAAGTCGCGACCGCCAGTTCCGGTCTACGGCGCCTGATCTCACCGTCGGCACAGGCTCGGTGTGCATTTCGACTGGGAGTCGCTGACCGACAGCGTGCATCGTTGCCGGCTGCCGTTTCTCGACGTCACAGTCGGCCTGGCGCAGGGCCGTACCGGGGTGATGCTCGTCGACTCCGGTACCACGCTGACCGAAGCCGAGGCGATCCGCGACGACGTGCGCGAGATCGTTGGACGCGACGTAACGCATATAGTGCTGACCCACAAGCACTTCGATCATGTCTTGGGCTCTGGGGTATTCGCCGACGCTGACATCTACTGCGCGCCGGAGGTTCTAGACTACCTCACCACGTCAACTGGACAGCTCCGCGACGACGCACTCAGTCACGGAGCCAGCGCCGATGAGATCGAACGCGCGATCGTGGCGTTGCGGGCACCCCAACACGCGGTCGACGACGCTGTTGTCGACTTGGGCGATCGTCAGGTGATGATCGCACGTCCGGGCTCTGGCCACACCGACGCGGATCTTGTTGTGCTGGTGCCGGGTTCCGCCGGCGAGCAGACGGTGGTTTTCAGCGGTGATCTCATCGAAGAGTCCGGCGACCCGGCGATCGACGCCGACTCCGACGTGGCGGCGTGGCCGGCCACACTTGACCGGCTTCTGGACATCGGTGGACCCGACGCGATCTACGTACCCGGTCACGGCAGCGTCGTGAACGCGGAATTCATCCGTCGCCAACAAGATTGGCTTAGACAGAACCACCCAACGCAGTGACGATGTCGCCGAAGACCGCGATGGGGAATTGCGCCAGCGCTGTGTCGATCTGACTGACGCCGGCCTGAATCGCGCTGTCGATCGTCGTGGAACTTCCGGTCAGGAGCGCTTCGTAGATGTCGTATCCGGCCAACTGTGGCGCTTCGATCAGGCTACGGAAGTCGACGAACAAGTCTGTTGCCAGGCCCGGATCCTGCGGCACCGCGGTCCCGTCCCAGCTGACCAGGGTCCAGTCGCCTGGCTCGCCGGATACGACGACTTGGCCTGTGTAGGGGATCAATTCGCCCGTGGTGAACAGGTCTTTGAATACGAGCGCGTAGTCGGGATTGTTGACGTTCATCAACGCCCAGATTGCGATCGTCCCTTCGTGGGAGAACACCGCGTCGGTGTCGCCTGCTGCGCTGCCGTCATAGATCATCTGGATGGCGTCGCTGACGCGATCGTCGAACACGATTCCGTTGGCGTCGGTCGAGCCGAGTTCCGGAACGGAGGTGAATCCGAGCGTCCACAGTAGCGGGGCGAGCAGGTACAGCGCGCCGCCCACCGGCAGATCCCCGACGTTCACCGGTGCGCCCTCGAGTATGCCGGCGTCGATCTCGTTGAGTCCGGCGAGGTCCGTGACCGGTAGATTCAACGCCTCGGCCAGAGGCGCCGCGGTCTCCTGCGATCGGACCATCGTCGACGCATAGATCTCGTCAATACCGTTGCCGGAGAGCGCATTCACGAGGGCCTGCGCTTGTTGTTCGCCGGTACCGGTCAGGTCGGGTCCAGGTACCAGGGTGTTGATAGCGGTCATGTCGCCGGATTCGCCGTGCCGCACGAAGTCCAGGACGATCGACCCGTCATCAGCCCAGGCTGTCGCCGATGCGGTCGAAAGCATTGACGCCGAGAGCAATCCGATCGCAAAGCGGCGAGGATGCCGTATCACAGGCTGCCACCGAAGACGGCGACAATCTGATCGAACACCTCGACGGGGAATTGGGCGAGCGTCGTATCGACTTGGGTGAGACCGGTCTGGATCGCGGTGTCGATCGTCGCCGAATTTCCGGTGAGCAGAGCCTCGTAGATGTCGTAGCCGGCGAACTGCGGCGCCTCGATCAGGTTCCGGAAGTCGACGAACAATTCTGTACCCAATCCTGGATCCGCCGGCACCGCCGTCCCGTCATAGCTGACCAGCGTCCAGTCCCCGGGACTGCCGTCGATCACGACCTGACCGGCGTTGGCCAGGAACCCTCCCGTCGTCACGATCTCATGCAGAAGCGCGGAGAAGTCCGGGTTGTTGACGTTCATCAGCGTCCAGACCGCGATGGCTCCCTCGCTGGAGTAAGCGATGTCGGTGGGCGTCGTGACAGCACTCCCGACGGCGCCGTCGTAGATGGATTGCACTGCGCTGCTGAAGCCTTCGTCGAAGGTAACGCCGTTTAGACTCGGATCGCCCAGGTCCGGCACGAGGGGAAAGCCGAGCGACCAGGAGAGGGGCCCGAGTAGGTACAGGATTCCTTGCAGGCTGGTCGCCGGATCGCCCTCGAAACTGCCGGCGGGGATCTCGTTGAGCCCGGACAACTCCGGTAGCGGCGAAGTGATGTTGAGCAACGTGGCCAATGGCCCCGCGGTCTCCACGGTGCGGACTTCTTGCGACGCGAAGACCCCGACGATGTCTTTTCCGTATTCCTGGAAAATCGAGTTGGCGGCGGTGTTCGCCTCGGTGACCCCGGTCGCGTCGAGATCTGCTCCGGGCGGTGCTGTGTCGATGATGCCTGCGGCATTTGCTGTCGACTCCCCGTGCCGGACCAGATCCAGCACGATCGACTCGTCGTCGGCCCACGCCAGTGCCGATGCCATTGACAACAGACCGGTCGACAGCAGCCCGACGACAAAGGGACGTCCGAACCGGTGCACAGTGCCTGTCACGGGGGCAATCTATCGCATCCGACCTGGATGTTTAAGGCAAATCACAGCTTTGTTTAAGCCGGCTCACACACTGCAAGCGGGATGACGCGATCAGTCGCGTCCCGATAATTGCGGTACGGCGGAGACATCTTCATCAGTGGCGGCCAGTAATTGCTCCGCTCCTCATCGGTCGCGTCGCGTGCGCACATCCGCAGCCGCTCGTTGCCGATCTGGACCTCGACGGTGCAGCCGGAAACCACAGCAACCTGGCGCCGAGGCGGCTGTTGGTGCGCCGGTACACCCAAATATGCGCGCGAGCACAGTATTTGAGAGACGGCAAGAAGACGCGAATTGCGAAACCAGTTCCGCTCTGTCACGCCTTCGACCGTCGTCGCCGCGCTACGGGTCGCAGATGACGATCGGGATGACGCGGTCGGTCCACGACTGGTAGTCCTCGAACGAGGAATACATCTGCACCAGGGGCGTCCAATACTGTGTGCGCTCGGCCTCGGTCGCATCGCGGGCAGTCAGCTGCAGGACCTCTTTTTTGATCTGCACCGTCACCTTCGGGTTGGCCTTGAGGTTCAGGTACCACATCGGGTTGTTGGTCCGCCCACCCTGCGATGCCACAAACACCACCCGGTCACCGTCGCGGAGAAAGAGCAATGGGCTGATCCGGGGCTCCCCGCTCTTACGACCGATGGTGGTCAGCAACGCCACCGGTGCCCCTTGCAGAAACGTGCCACCGAGCCTGCCGCCAGACACTTTGTAGGCCCACGTGTTCACTCGCGACATCCATTTGATGACTACGCCGGTGCCGGGTGAGTTGAGTGCGCGGGGCGGATTGGCCATCGGTGCTTCCTATCGGAGGTGCTGAATGAACGGACGCATCTGAGCGTTGATGTGGCGAATCTTGCCGTCCACGACAAGAAACGTCTCGTCGACGTGCGTGCATACCCGTCGGCCGGCGAGCTTCGGTTTGGTGATCACATCGAAGAGCGCGCGAACCCGATCGCCGTCGACCTCGAACTTCGGCGGCGTGCACGTCTCGATGATTCGGAACTGTGGACCGCGATTCAGGCTGCGCCGCAAGTGGTTTCCGGAGAACCCGGTCTTGATGCCCATCTCGAACCGCACGCAGTCCGGTGCGAACGGAACGTCGTCGCCACGGTGGTTCGCCAGCGCGTCGATGTAGGACTGCGCCGCCGCGATCCGGTCCTCGTCCGACACCGTGCCCATCTGATCGCCCGCCTCCTTCTCACCGCTTCGCGCGGTGCATCGTCACGGGGCTTAAATGCGCTCGATGATGGTGCCGGTCGACAGCGCGCCGCCGGCGCACATCGTGATCAGCGCAGTGGTCTGGTCGGTGCGCTCCAACTCGTGCAGCGCAGTGGTAATCAACCGACTGCCGGTGCTACCGACCGGGTGACCCAGTGCGATCGCGCCGCCGTTGACGTTGACCTTGTCCATGTCCGGGTTGTGCACCCGCGCCCACGACAGCACGACCGAGGCGAAGGCCTCGTTGATCTCGGTGATGTCGATGTCGCCCATCTTCATGCCGGCCTTCTCGAGCACCTTGGCGGTGGACTGCACGGGACCGTCCAGGTGGTAGTACGGCTCGGCGCCGACGAGTGCCTGGCTGATGATGCGTGCCCGCGGCTTCAGGCCCAACGCCTTGGCTTTGTCTTCGTCCATCCACAGCACCGCCGCAGCGCCGTCGGAGATCTGGGATGACGTGCCCGCAGTGTGGATCCCGCCGTCGAGGACCGGCTTGAGCGATGCCAGGCCCTCCAACGTGGTGTCGCGCAGACCCTGGTCCTTGCTCACGACGTGACGGTCGCTGGTCGGCTGCTTGTTCTCGTCGAGTACCGGCGCCTCGATGCCGCTGATCTCGCGGTCGAAGCGGCCCTCCGCCCAGGCCTGCTTGGCCTTGCGCTGCGAGTCGAAGCCGAACTGGTCGATCTCTTCGCGGGTGATGCCGCGGCGCTTCGCGATCCGCTCGGCGGCGGTGAACTGATCGGGCAGATCGATGTCCCACGACGCCGGACGCAGGATCCCGCGATCGGGGCCGGCGTTGGCGCCCAGCCCGACGCGGCTCATCGCCTCGATGCCGCATGCGATGCCGACGTCGATAGCGCCCGCGGCGATCAGGCCCGCGATCAGACCGTTGGCCTGCTGGCCGCTGCCGCACTGGCAGTCGACGGTCATCGCTCCGACATGCTCGGGCAGACCGGCGACCAGCCAGCCCACCCGGGTGATGTTGTTGGACTGCTCGCCGTACTGCGTGACGCAGCCGCCGACGACCTGTTCGACCATGTCGATTTCGAAGCCGGAGTCGGCTCGTACCTTCTCCACGAGCGCCTTCTGCGTGGCGCCCAACAGCTCGGTGGCGTGCAGTCCTGACAACCACCCGGCACGCTTGCCGATAGGGCTGCGGGTGGCTTCAACAATTACCGGGTTACCCATGAGGTCAGGCTAGAACACGTTTCATTACCCTGACAAGCGAGGATGCCGACCTGCCTTTTATCTGCGTAGGAGCCGTGTTTTACTGGCACTAGAACACGTTGCAATTGAGGAGCGCATTGATATGGCACCCCCCAACATCTCCCCCGACTTCGACTTTCTCGACCCGGACGTCAACCTCGCCGGGTTGCCCGTCACGGAGCTCGCCGAGTTGCGTACCGCGGAGCCCGTCCACTGGGTGGACATTCCCGGCGGCTCGGGAGGCTTCGAGGACAAGGGATATTGGATCGTCTCCAAGCATGCCGACGTCAAGGAGGTGTCCAAGCGCAGCGACGTCTTCTCCAGTTGGCTGAACGGCGCCATCCCGACGTGGCCGCAGGAGATGAAGCGCGAGCAGGTCGAACTACAGCGCAGCGTCATGCTCAACATGGACGCCCCGCACCACACCCGGCTGCGCAAGATCATCTCCCGCGGGTTCACGCCGCGGGCTGTCGGACGGCTCGAAGAGGAGCTCGGGCAGCGCGCCCAGAACATCGCGAAGGCCGCGGCGGCCGAGGGCAGCGGCGACTTCGTCGAGCAGGTGTCGTGCGAGTTGCCGTTGCAGGCCATCGCGAGCCTGCTGGGTGTTCCCCAGGACGATCGCGACAAGCTGTTCCGCTGGTCTAACGAGATGACGGGTGGCACCGACCCCGACTACGCCGACGTCGATCCGGCCCAGTCGTCGATGGAACTGATCATGTACGCGATGGCGATGGCTGCGGAGCGCAACGAGAACCCGACCGATGACATCGTCACGACCTTGATCCAGGCCGACATCGACGGCGAGAAGCTCTCCGACGATGAGTTCGGATTCTTCGTCATCATGCTGGCGGTTGCGGGCAACGAGACCACTCGCAACTCGATCACCCACGGCATGATCGCCTTCGCGAACAACCCGGATCAGTGGGAGCTTTACAAGAAGGAACGTCCCGCGACGGCCGCCGACGAGATCATCCGTTGGGCCACACCGGTATCGGCGTTCCAGCGCACCGCCAACGAGGACGTCGAGCTAGGTGGCGTGCAGATCAAAAATGGTCAGCGGGTGGTCATGTCCTACCGGTCGGCCAACTTCGACGAAGAGGTCTTCGAAGACCCGCATTCGTTCAACATCCTGCGCGACCCGAACCCGCACGTCGGATTCGGCGGCACGGGTGCGCACTACTGCATCGGCGCCAACCTGGCGCGGATGACGATCAACCTGATCTTCAACGCGGTCGCCGACCACATGCCGGACCTGAAGGCGGTGGGCGAACCCGAGCGGCTGCGGTCGGGTTGGCTCAACGGCATCAAGCACTGGCAGGTCGACTACTCCGGCAACAGCCCGGTGGCATCCTGATGGATTTCACGCCGGACCCGGAACAGCAGGCCGTCGCCGATGTGGTCACCTCGGTTTTGGACCGGGACAACTCGTGGGACGCGCTCGTCAGTGGTGGGGTGACGGCGCTGCCGGTGCCAGAACGGGCAGGCGGTGACGGTGTCGGGCTACCCGAGGTCGCCACGGCGCTGACCGAGATCGGTCGACACGGCCTCATCGGACCGGCATTGGCGACCCTCGGCTTCGGCGCAATCACGTTGCTGGACTTGGCTTCCGACGACCAGCAGGATCGCTACCTGGCTGGCCTGGCCAAGGGCTCGCTGCTCACCGCCGCGCTGAACGAGCCGGGCGCCGCGCTACCGGACCGGCCGACGACGACCTTCGTGCACGGTCGGTTGTCGGGAACCAAAGTCGGTGTCGGTTACGCCGAAAACGCCGAGTGGATGATCGTCACGACCGACAGCGCGGTCGTCGTGGTGTCACCCAAGGCCGACGGTGTGCACGCGTCGAAAACCCCGACCTCCAGCGGCGCCGACGAATACGTCGTCACCTTCTCCGACGTCGCGGTGCCCGACCAGGACGTGCTGACCGGTGCTACCGCGCCGCGGGTGAATCAGCTGGCGCTGGCGTCGATCGGCGCCTACACCGCGGGCCTGGTCGCCGGTGCATTGCGGCTGACCGCCGACTACGTGGCGAACCGGCAGCAGTTCGGCAAGCCGCTGTCGACGTTCCAGACTGTCGCCGCACAGCTCGCCGAGGTCTACATCGCCTCGCGCACCATCGATTTGGCGTCGACGTCGGTGGTCTGGCGGCTGGCCGAAGGCCGCGACGCCAGCGAAGACCTGGATGTGCTCGGCTACTGGATCACCTCGCAAGCGCCGCCGGTAATGCAGATCTGCCACCACCTGCACGGCGGGATGGGGATGGACATCACCTATCCGATGCACCGGTACTACTCCACGATCAAAGACCTGACCCGCCTGTTGGGCGGGCAATCGCATCGCCTCGACCTGGTGGGAGCGCAATGTTCATCGAACTGACTCCGGAGCAGCGCCAGCTGCAAGCCGAACTGCGGCAATACTTCTCGAACTTGATCTCGTCCGACGAGATGAAGGCGATGGAGAAGGACCGCCACAACGATGCCTACCGCGCGGTGATCCGCCGGATGGGCAAGGACGGCAAGCTGGGCGTCGGCTGGCCAAAAGAGTTCGGCGGCCACGGCTTCGGACCGGTCGAGCAGTCGATCTTCGTCAACGAGGCGCACCGCGCCGACGTGCCACTGCCGGCGGTGACGCTGCAGACGGTCGGCCCGGTGCTGCAGCAGTTCGGCAGCGATCTGCAGAAGAAGAAGTTTCTGCCGTCGATCCTGGCCGGCGAGGTGCACTTCGCGATCGGTTATACCGAGCCCGAGGCCGGTACCGACCTGGCGTCGCTGCGCACCACCGCTGTGCGGCACGGCGACGAGTACATCGTGAACGGCCAGAAGATCTTCACCACCGGCGCACACGACGCCGACTACATCTGGCTGGCCTGCCGCACCGACCCCGAAGCTGTGAAGCACAAGGGTATTTCGATCCTGATCGTCGACACCAAGGATCCCGGCTACTCCTGGACCCCGATCATCCTGTCCGACGGCGCCCATCACACCAACGCCACCTACTACAACGACGTACGGGTGCCGGCCGACATGCTCGTCGGCGAGGAGAACGGTGGATGGCGGCTGATCACCACCCAACTCAACAACGAGCGAGTGATGCTCGGTCCGGCCGGACGCACCGCCGGAATCTATGACCGGTTGCACGATTGGGCGTCGAAGCCGGGCGGTGACGGCGTCACCCCGATCGACCACGACGACGTCAAACGTGCGCTGGGCGAAATCTATTCGCTATGGCGGATCAACGAACTGCTGAACTGGCAGGTCGCCGCGGCAGGCGAGGAGATCAACGTCGCCGATGCCGCATCCACGAAAGTCTTTGGGACCGAGAAGATCCAGTACATCGGCCGACTGGCCGAAGAGATCGTCGGCAAGTACGGAAACCCGGCTGAGCCGGAAACCGCAGAGCTGCTGGACTGGTTGGACTCGCAGACCAAACGCAATCTGGTGATCACCTTCGGTGGCGGCGTCAACGAAGTCATGCGGGAGATGATCGCGGCCGCGGGCCTCAAGGTGCCCAGGGTGCCCAGATGACAGGCATCCACCAAGCCCTCGCAGAGATCAAGGCGGCGGGCGGCGCGAAGCCGCGCGCCGGTCGCGATCCGGTCAACCAGCCGATGGTCAACAGCTGGGTCGAGGCCCTCGGCGACGGCAACCCCATTTACACCGATGAGAAGGCGGCCCGCGCCGCCGGTCACCCGGGAATTGTCGCTCCGCCGGCCATGATTCAAGTTTGGACGATGTTCGGATTGGGCGGCGAACGCCCGACCGACGACCCCATGGGTCCGATCATGAAACTGTTCGACGACAACGGTTATATCGGCGTCGTCGCGACGAACTGCGAGCAGACCTACCACCGCTATCTGCGACCGGGCGAAGAGGTCAGCATCGCCGCGGAGATGGGCGATGTCGTCGGGCCCAAGCAGACCGGGCTGGGCGAGGGCTGGTTCGTCAACCAGCACATCGTCTGGCGGGTCGGCGACGAAGATGTTGCCGAGATGAACTGGCGCATACTCAAATTCAAGCCCCGCGATTCACAAGATGCAGCCGGTGCGGTGCCCGAAGACCTTGACGCCCAGGCCATGATGCGTCCGTCGGAATCCAAAGACACCAAGCTCTTCTGGGACGGCGTCAAGGCGCACGAACTGCGGCTCCAGCAGCGGCCCGACGGCAGCCTGCAGCACCCCCCGGTGCCGGCCATCTGGCAGGACAAAGAGCAGCCGACCGATTACGTCGTCGCCAGTGGTAAAGGCACCGTGTTCAGCTTTGTAGTGCATCACGCGCCGAAGGTGCCGGGCCGGACTCTGCCGTTCGTCATCGCGCTGGTGGAACTGGAAGAGGGCGTGCGGATGCTCGGCGAGCTTCGCGACGTCGACCCCGCGACTGTGGAGATCGGAATGCCCGTTCGCGCAACATATATTGACTTCCCGGCCAACGATGTCGGCCCGGCGTGGACGCTCTACGCATGGGAGCCCGACGCATGAGCGCCCCGACGGTCGAGGTCGGCACCAAGCTGCCGGAATTGTCGCTGCACGGCGATCCCACGTTCATCATCTCTACGGCGATCGCCACCCGCGACTACCAGGACGTCCACCACGACCGGGACAAGGCGCAGGCCAAGGGGTCCAAGGACATCTTCGTCAACATCCTCACAGACACCGGACTGGTGCAGCGTTACATCACCGACTGGGCCGGGCCGTCGGCGCTCATCAAGTCGATCGGGCTGCGCCTGGGTGTGCCGTGGTACGCCTACGACACGGTGACGTTCAAAGGCGAAGTGACCGCGATCGAGGACGGATTGATCGCGCTGAAAATCGTTGGCAGCAACAGTCTCGGCGATCACGTCATCGCGAACGCGACGTTGACCATCGGGGGTTCCGATGCCCGGTGAACTGTCCGGTAAGGCCGCGATCGTCGGCATCGGCGCCACTGATTTCTCGAAGAACTCCGGTCGCAGCGAGCTTCGGCTCGCCGCTGAGGCCCTGATCGATGCGCTCGACGACGCCGGTCTGACACCCGGTGACGTGGACGGCATGGTCACGTTCACGATGGACTCCAACACCGAGGTGGCCATCGCCCGGGCCGCCGGGATCGGGGACTTGAAGTTCTTCTCGAAGATCCACCACGGCGGCGGCGCGGCCTGCGCTACCGTCCAACAGGCGGCCATCGCAGTCGCGACCGGTGTCGCGGATTGCGTTGTGGCGTATCGGGCCTTCAACGAACGCTCGGGCACGCGCTTCGGCCAGGTGCAGACCCGCCTGTTCGAAAACGCCGACTCGACCGGCGTCGACAACTCGTTCTCGTATCCGCACGGGTTGTCCACCCCGGCCGCACAGGTCGCCATGATCGCCAAGCGATACATGCACCTGTCCGGGGCGACCAGTCGGGACTTCGGCGCGATCTCGGTGGCCGACCGCAAGCACGCCGCGAAGAACCCGAAGGCGTATTTCTACGAGAAGCCGATAACCATTGAGGATCACCAGAATTCACGATGGATCGCCGAGCCGCTGCGGCTGCTCGACTGCTGCCAGGAGACCGACGGAGCGGTGGCACTCGTCATCACGTCGCCGGAGCGGGCGAAGGATCTGAAGCATCGGCCGGCGATCATCGAGGCCGCGGCGCAGGGTGCGAGCCCGGACCAGTATTCGATGGTCAGCTATTACCGGCCGGAGCTCGACGGTCTGCCGGAGATGGGTCTGGTGGGCAAGCAGATGTGGTCGCAGTCGGGCCTGAAGCCGACGGACATCCAGACCGCGATCCTGTATGACCACTTCACTCCGTTCACGCTGATCCAGTTGGAGGAGTTGGGATTCTGCGGCTGGGGTGAGGCCAAAGACTTCATCGCCGACGGCGCGATCGAGGTCGGTGGCCGACTGCCGATCAACACCCACGGCGGGCAACTCGGTGAGGCCTATATCCACGGCATGAACGGCATCGCCGAGGGCGTCCGCCAATTGCGCGGGACCTCGGTCAACCCGGTACCCGACGTCGAGCATGTCTTGGTCACCGCGGGTACGGGCGTCCCGACTTCCGGCCTGATTCTGGGCTGACTGGCTTCTGACTTCTGACTTCTCCGCCGAGCGTGACGATGCAGTCAGTGCGAGGGTCGACGGTGCCTGCAGCGTCACAGTGAAGTGACGGTGTCGACATGCCATGGCACGCTGCCGCGATGGACGAAGCGTTCATTGGCAGTGAGGCGGTTGCGGCCGGGATAACGACTCACAGTCAACTGCGGAGTCGCTATTCGCGTGTCTTCCGGGATGTGTACGTATTACGAGGCACGGAGCTCACTCCAGTGCTTCGAGCTCACGCGGCGTGGCTTTGGTCACGGCGGCGCGGCGTCATCGCAGGTTTTTCGGCGGCAGCATTTCACGGCAGCAGGTGGATTGACGCCACTCGGGCAGTGGATATCATCCACGACAATCGACACCCGCTTGCCGGGCTGCAGATTTGGAGTGACCGGCTGGCAAGTGACGAGATCGAGTCGGTCGCCGGTACTGCGGTGACGACTCCAGTGCGGACCGCCCTCGATCTCGCCTGCTGGTATCCGACGACAACTGCCGTCGCCGCCCTTGATGACCTCGTGCGTGTCACTGAGTTGAAGTTGGCCGACGTGGAGATGTTGTCTGTCCGCTATCACGGGCGGCGTGGTATCGAACGTGCTCGAACATCGCTCAATCTTGTTGATGCGGGCGCGCAGTCACCCAAGGAGACCTGGCTGCGGTTGGTGTTGGTGAGCGCGGGTCTGCCGCGGCCACAGACTCAGATTCCGGTCTACGATGACTCCGGCGATGCCATCGCGTACCTCGACATGGGCTGGGGCGACGTGATGGTGGCTGTCGAGTACGACGGCGAACAGCATCGCAGTGACCGTCGGCAATACGCCTGGGACATCCGTCGGTCAGAAATGGTCGAGCGCCGCGGCTGGATATTGGTTCGGGTGGTTGCCGGGGACCGGCCCGCCGACATCGTGCGGCGCGTTCGGGCTGCGCGGGCTCGGCGATTGTGACATTGCAGGCATCGCCGAACGTGAGCGTGACCGCAGCGTCACGCTCGGGGCGAAAGCAAGGGCGCACGCCCCTTATACCGGTATCAACTCCACCCCGGTGAGCACCGCAGCGTTGTCGCGGCCCGGAGCGGTGACGGTGGCCAGCAGCCGGCCATCGTCCTTCCAGACCGAAGCCTTCAGGGTCTCACCCGGGTAGGCGACGCCGGTGAACCGTGCGCCGTAGGTCCCGACGGCGGCCACGTCGGCGCCCAGTAGCGCGTCGACGAGCGCCTTGCACGTCATCCCGTAAGAGCACAGGCCGTGCAGGATGGGCCGCGGAAAGCCTGCTGCAGCGGCGAATTCGGGATCGGAGTGCAGCGGATTGCGATCACCGCAGAGCCGGTAGAGCAGCGCCTGTTGCGGCAGCACGGGGATATCGAGCTCGATGTCGGGTGCCCGGTCCGGCGCGGCCGTATTGGTCGACTCGCCGCGCTGGCCGCCGAACCCACCCTCGCCGCGGGCGAAGATCGATCGCCGCTGCGTCCACAGCAGGGTCCCGTCCGGCGCGGTCACTTGGGTCTCGGACCAGATCACCGCGGCCTTGCCCTTGTCCCAGATGTCGGTGAACCGGGTGACCGCCTTGGCTGAACCCGACGGTGGCAGCGGCGCGGGCGCGCTCACCTGCTCGCTGGCATGCAGCACCTTGCTCAGCTCGATGTCGATGCCGGGAAACTGCACGGTCGGTGGCTTGGTGGCGTGGAAGGTGGCCGCCACATTGCCGAATGTCGGCAGCACCTGCGGGGTGTCGTCGACCAGGTAGCGCAGTTCGTGCGGGTCCATCGGGTCGGCACCTGCGCCTAGGCCCAGGTGATAGAGCTGCACATCGCTACTGCTCCAAGCGAATTCAATCGGCTCGAGCTCAGCCGCCAGCGCGACGTCGGGGTTGATCGGCATTTCTAAGCCCCTCCGGCGATGTGCAGTGCGGCCAGGTAGCCGAAGGTCATCGCGGGGCCGATGGTTCCGCCCGGGCCGGGATAGGTATGCCCCATCACCGGCGCGCTGACGTTGCCCGCCGCGTACAGGCCGTCGATGATGCTGCCGTCGTCACGCAGCGCGCGGCCGTGCACGTCGGTGCGGATGCCGCCCTTGGTGCCCAGGTCGCCGGGCACCATCTTCGCGGCGTAGTACGGCCCGTGGCTGATCTGGCCGAGGTTCGGGTTCGGCTTGTTCGTCGGGTCGCCGTAGTACCGGTCGTAGGCGCTTTCGCCGCGGTGATAGTCGTCGTCGACGCCCGCGCGGGCGAAGCCGTTGAAGCGCTGCACCGTTGCGGTGAACTCGTCGACCGGCAGGCCGGCCTTGGTGGCCAGCTCCGCCAAGGTGTCCGCCTGGATGATGACGCCGGATTCGGTCCACTTACGCGGAATGCGTTGTCCAGGCTGCAATCCCGCGAAGATGTAGCGGTCCCGATACTGCTGGTCGAACACCAGCCATGCCGGGATGTTCTCACCCGGGCCAGCGCCCTGGCCGAACTCGCCGCCGTACATGTGGTGGCAGGCCTCGACGTAAGGCATGGATTCGTTCATGAATCGCTGACCGGACATGTTGACGATGATGGAGCCGGGCGAGTTCCGCTCCGACAACGCGAACCAGGGCGCACCGACCAGTGGGACGGTCGGACCCCACCAGGCGTCCTCCATGACGTCTAGTGCGGCACCGAGCTTCTCGGCGGCGATGATGCCGTCACCGGTGTTGGCCTTGGCGCCGACGGTCCACTCGGTGGTGATCGGTGCGCGCTGGTACTTGACCCGCATCTGCTCATTGTGCTCGAACCCGCCGCTGCCGAGGATCACTGCTTTGCGAGCCCGAATCAGTTGCGGCTCTGCGGCTTCCGACTGTTCGGTGTCGCGAACGTAGACACCGCGGACCGCGCCGTCCTCGATGTAGAGGTCGGTCAGCGCGGTGTTGAGTTGCACCGGGACACCGGCCTTCTGGAGGCCGATCCGCAGCGGCGCGATCAACGCACGCCCCATGCCGACCAGGTTCTGTCCGGTCGCCTTCGCCCACATGGTGCGCGCGCCGACCTTGAGACTGCGCAGCACGCCGCGTGGATGACGCTTGAGCTGGTTGAGGCGAACATAGTCCTGTTGCATCACAACGACATTGAGCGGGACTTTGCCGTACGCCGGCTCGAGTCCGGGCAGGTCGGCGCCGAGTTTCTTGGCATTGAACGGTTTCGGCTCGATAGACCGACCGCCGGGGCGCCCGCCCGGGGCCTCCGGGTAGTAGTCGGCGTACTGCGGCACCCAGCACATCTTCAGCGGAGAGTGCTTCAGCACGAACGACAGCATCTCCGGCCCGCGTTCGAGGTAAGTGTCGATGCGCTGCGCCTCGACGACGTTGCCGACGATCCCGTGCAGGTACGTGCGGGCCGCTTCCGGCGTGTCCTTGACGCCGTCGCGCTTGAGGACCTCGTTGTTGGGAATCCAGACGCCGCCGCCGGAGCGTGCGGTCGAGCCGCCGAAGTGGGCGGCTTTCTCTACGATTATAGTGGAAAGGCCCCGGTGAGCAGCGGCGAGCGCAGCAACCATTCCGGCGCCGCCGCTCCCAACCACGACGACGTCGAACTCGTGAGCTGTCATGTAGAACACGTTATAGAATTGCCGGGGCCGGGCGCTACTGCCCCGGTCACACGAGTGAGGGGACTTCGGCAACATGCTTCCGTCAGCCACCCGCGATGCGCTGGCCGCCGACCTCGCGCAGGCCGAGCGGAGCCGCATATCGATCACTCCGTTGACGGCAGGGCACCCCGAGATCGACGTCGTCGACGCCTACGAAATCCAACTGATCAACATCCGGCAGCGAGTCGCCGAGGGCGCCCGCGTCGTCGGGCACAAGGTGGGCCTGTCGTCGCTGGCGATGCAACAGATGATGGGCGTCAACGAGCCCGACTACGGGCACCTGCTCAACGAGATGCAGGTCTTCGAGGACACCCCGGTCAAGTCAGCCAAGTACCTCTATCCGCGAGTGGAGGTCGAGGTCGGCTTCATCCTGGCCCACGACCTGCCCGGCGCGAACTGCACCGAGGACGACGTGCTGGCCGCGACCGAAGCGTTCATGCCATCGATCGAGTTGATCGACACCCGGATCACCGACTGGAAGATCGCGCTGTGCGACACCATCGCCGACAACGCCTCCTCCGCTGGTTTCGTTTTGGGTGAGGGGCGGGTGGCGCCGGCCGACATCGACATCACCAAGATCGACGCGACATTGACCAACAACGGCGAAGTCGTGGCCAAGGGACGCAGCGACGCTGTTCTGGGAAACCCGGTGACCGCAGTGGCGTGGCTGGCCCGCAAGGTGGAAAGCTTCGGGGTGCGGCTTCGGGCCGGAGACATCGTGTTGCCCGGTTCGTGCACTCGGGCAATCGACGCGCCTCCGGGCAGCAACTTCCTCGCCGAATTCGACGGCCTCGGAGCCGTCCGGCTGTCTTTCGAGTAAAGGAGCGTTCATGCCTTCCAAGGCAAGCGTCGCCATTGTCGGTTCGGGCAACATCAGCACCGACCTGCTCTACAAACTGCTGCGCTCGGACTGGCTCGAGCCGCGTTGGATGGTCGGCATCGACCCAGACAGCGAAGGCCTCGCGCGGGCCCGCAAGCTGGGCTTGGAGACCACCCACGAAGGTGTCGACTGGTTGCTGGCGCAGTCCGAGAAACCCGACATGGTGTTCGAGGCGACCAGCGCCTACGTACACCGAGACGCCGCGCCGAAGTACGGGGCCGCGGGAATTCGGGCCATCGACCTGACGCCCGCCGCGGTCGGACCGGCGGTGATCCCGCCGGCGAACCTGCGCGAGCACCTGAACGCGCCCAACGTCAACATGATCACCTGCGGGGGACAGGCGACCATCCCGATCGTCTACGCCGTCTCTCGCGTGGTGGAAGTGCCGTACGCCGAGATCGTCGCCTCGGTGTCGTCGTCCTCGGCCGGTCCGGGCACCCGGGCCAACATCGACGAGTTCACCAAGACCACCAGCAAGGGCGTTCAGACCATCGGCGGTGCCAAGCGCGGCAAGGCGATCATCATCCTGAACCCGGCCGACCCGCCGATGATCATGCGCGACACCATCTTCTGCGCCATCCCCGAGGACGCCGACCACGACGCGATCGCCCAGTCGATCAAGGACGTCGTCGCCGAGGTGCAGACCTACGTACCGGGCTACCGATTGCTCAACGAACCGCAGTTTGACGAGCCGTCGGTGCACTCGGGCGGCCAGGCCCTGGTCACCACGTTCGTCGAGGTCGAGGGCGCAGGCGATTACCTGCCGCCGTACGCGGGCAACCTCGACATCATGACCGCCGCGGCCACCAAGGTCGGCGAGGAGATCGCCAAGGAATCCTTGACGGCTACAGCCCAAGGAGCGCAGGCATGAGCACTACCGAGATCTTCTTCAATCCGATCTGGGACGTCCGGATGACCGACACCTCCCTGCGCGACGGCTCGCACCACAAGCGTCACCAGTTCACCAAGGACGAGGTCGGTGCGATCGTCGCCGCCCTGGACAACGCCGGCGTTCCGGTGATCGAGGTGACCCACGGCGACGGCCTCGGCGGGTCGAGCTTCAACTACGGGTTTTCCAAGACGCCCGAGCAGGAGCTGATCAAGCTTGCCGCCGAGACCGCCAAAGAGGCCAAAATCGCCTTCCTGATGCTGCCCGGCGTGGGCACCAAGGAAGACATCAAAGAGGCGCAGAACAACGGCGGGTCGATCTGCCGGATCGCGACGCACTGCACCGAAGCCGACGTGTCGATCCAGCACTTCGGCCTGGCCCGCGAGCTGGGTCTGGAAACCGTCGGGTTCCTGATGATGTCGCACACGATTCCGCCGGAGAAGCTCGCCGCGCAGGCCCGCATCATGGCCGATGCGGGCTGCCAGTGCGTCTATGTCGTCGACTCGGCGGGTGCGCTGGTGCTCGACGCGGTGGCTGACCGGGTGGCCGCGCTGGTCGCCGAACTCGGTGACGACGCCCAGGTCGGCTTCCATGGGCACGAAAACCTCGGACTGGGAGTCGCGAACTCGGTGGAAGCCGTCCGGGCCGGCGCCAAGCAGATCGACGGCTCCTGCCGCCGATTCGGCGCAGGCGCGGGCAACGCACCCGTGGAAGCGCTGATCGGGGTGTTCGACAAGATCGGCGTGAAGACCGGCATCGACTTCTTCGACATCGCCGACGCCGCCGAAGAGGTGGTCGCTCCCGCCATGCCCGCCGAATGCCTGCTCGACCGCAACGCCCTCATCATGGGCTACTCCGGGGTGTACTCCAGCTTCCTCAAGCACGCCGTCCGGCAGTCCGAGCGTTACGGCGTGCCGGCGCATCAACTCCTGCACCGGGCCGGTCAGCGCAAACTGATCGGTGGTCAGGAAGACCAGCTGATCGACATCGCTCTGGAGATCAAGAGGGAACAGGCCGCGAGCGGAACACCGTAGCGTTTGCCGCTTTCACGCACAGGTCGCGCATAGCTGCCGCGAGTAACCTCGCGCGCATGAGCACCACATTCAGGGGCATCCTCGCCGGGGGACTGTTGACAGCCGCGGCGGCAACGATGATCGCATTGCCGGTGGCCAGTGCGCAGTGCGACCAGACGGTGGGCAATTCCATCGACTCGTACCTGAAGCGGCATCCCGACGTGAAGCAGCAGCTGTCGTCGCGGTCGCAAGCCGAGGGTGGCGGATCGAACGTCATCGACTATCTGAATCGGCACCCGGATGTTCGGCAACACCTGATCGATCTGTCCCAGCAGTGCGCGCCGTAGCCGTTTAGCGATCGGGCGTCGTTCCGCAGTTCCGCGGGCCACACCTGGCGGTTCTGATTGCCCGTCTTGCCCCCTCGCGGCTGCGCGGCTGGGAGGTACCCCCACCTCAGGCCGTCGGCCTGCATCGTCGTCGGGCGACGTTCGCTTGTTGACGAAAACTAGAACACGTTCTAGCGTCAACTCGTGCCCGCCTCCCTCGTCTCCCAGCCGCTGATCGACGCCATCGCCGAAGCCGAAGAACTGGTCACCGGCGCCCCGCATATCGAGACCGAAGCCGACCTGCTCGAGGGCCTGCAGTACCTGGCCGGTTGTGTGGCCGCGTGCCAGCACATGGTGTTCGATTACGAGCGCGACCACCCGATGCTGTTGTCCGGGACTGGACCGTTCACCAAGATGGGCCTGGACAATCCGGACACTCTCTATTTCGGTTGCCGAGTGCAGCCGAATCACGACTACCTCGTCACCGGTGTTCGCGGCACCGCGACGGACCTGAGTTTTCAGCTGCTCGGCGGCGAGTACACCGATGACAACGTGCCCGCGAGCCAGGCCGCGTTCGACGATCGTGAGCTTCAGATCGCCGCCGACGGCAACTTCCAATGGCAGGTGCGCCCGACCAGCCCCGGCCAACTGGTGATCCGTGAGGTGTTCGGCGACTGGTCGCAGCGACGCGGCACGCTGGCCATCGAGCGGCTCGACACTGTCGGCACGGCGCCGCCGCCGCTGACCCGCACGGCAATCGAAAAGCGTTACAGGACAACCGGAAAACAGCTGGTCACCCGGATCAAGACCTGGCTGCAGTTCCCGCAGTGGTTCTACCTGGACATCCCGGTCAACACCATGGTGCCGCCCCGGTTGACGCCCGGCGGTTTGGCGACGCAGTACTCCTCAGTCGGCCATTTCGACCTGCGTCCCGATCAGGCTCTGATCATCACGCTACCGGTGGCCGACGCGCCCTACCTGGGCTTCCAGTTGGGCAGTATGTGGTATATCTCGCTGGACTACATCAACCATCAGACCTCGCTGAATTCTGCTCAGGCGCAAGCGGACCCGGATGGCAAGATCCGCATCGTCGTCTCCGACCACAACCCCGGGGTCGCCAACTGGGTCGAGACACTGGGCCATCGCCGCGGATTCCTGCAGTTTCGTTGGCAGCGGGTGTCCCGCGAATTGACCGAGGCTGACGGTCCCACTGTCGAACTGGTCGACTTCGACGCGGTACCGGCCAGCCTGCCGCATTTCGCGCACAATAAGATCTCCAACGAGGACTGGCGGGCGCGAATTGCGTTGCGTCAATTACAAATTGCGGCCAGGATGCTGGGGTAGTCATGACAGGGATGCTCGCGAACAAAGTAGTGGTGATCAGCGGTGTCGGGCCAGGGCTCGGTACCACGCTCGCGCATCGGTGTGCGCGCGACGGAGCCGAACTGGTGCTCGCGGCGCGCACGGTCGAGCGCCTGGAGGACCTTGCCAAGCAACTCAACGACGCCGGGCACAAGGCGTTGGCGGTGCGCGCGGATATCACCGACGATGACGAGGTCGCTTACCTCGTCGAATCCACCACCGCGGCCTTCGGCAAGGTCGACGTGTTGATCAACAATGCGTTCCGCGTTCCGTCGATGAAGCCGTTGGCGGGCACTAGTTTCCAGCACATCCGCGACGCCATCGAGCTCAGTGCGCTCGGCGCGCTGCGGCTCATCCAGGCGTTCACGCCGGCGCTGGAAGCCTCCAAGGGGGCGATCGTCAACGTCAACTCGATGGTGCTCCGGCACTCGCAGGCCAAGTACGGCGCGTACAAGATGGCCAAGTCCACCCTGTTGTCCATGTCGCAGTCGCTGGCAACCGAGCTCGGCGAAAAGGGCATTCGCGTCAATTCCGTTGCGCCGGGCTATATCTGGGGTGAGACGCTGCAAGGCTATTTCGAGCACCAGGCTGGCAAGTACGGAACCACCGCGGACCAGATCTACGAGGGCACCGCGGCCAACTCCGACCTGAAGCGCCTGCCCACCGAGGACGAAGTCGCCTCGGCGATCATGTTCATGGCCAGCTACCTGTCCAGCGGCATCACCGGGCAGACGCTCGATGTGAACTGCGGCGAGTACCACAACTAATGGCGGCGCGACGATGACTGAACGTACCGACATCGCCACGGTCGACGAGTTGCACGCGTCGGCAACCAAGCTGACCGGGCTCGACGACTTCGGCGTCGACGACGACAACTACCGCGAAGCGCTGGGCGTACTGCTGGACTCGTACCGGCAGGAAGCCGGCCTGACGGTGTTGGGCAGCAAGATGAACCGCTTCTTCTTGCGTGGTGCGCTGGTCGCCCGGCTGCTGTCCCAATCAGCCTGGAAGCAATACCCGCAACACGCCGACGTGCCGGTCGAGCGACCCATCTTCGTCACCGGGTTGGTGCGGACCGGGACGACGGCCTTGCACCGGTTGCTGGGCGCCGACCCCGCGGCCCAAGGTCTGCACATGTGGCTGGCCGAGTTCCCGCAACCCCGTCCACCACGCGACACGTGGGACACCCACCCGCTGTACCGCCGGCTCGACGATCAGTTCACCCAGCACCATGCGGACAATCCCGGTTACACCGGCTTGCATTTCATGGCCGCATACGAGCTGGAGGAATGCTGGCAGTTGTTGCGCCAGTCGCTGCATTCGGTGTCTTACGAGACACTGGCGCACCTGCCGAGCTATTCAAAGTGGTTGTCGCAGCAGGACTGGACGCCTGCCTACGGGCGGCATCGTAAGAATCTTCAACTGATCGGCCTCAACGACATCGGTAAGCGATGGGTGCTGAAGAATCCGAGTCATCTGTTCGCGTTGGACGCGCTGATGGCGACGTATCCCGACGCGCTGGTCATCCAGACGCACCGGCCGGTCGAGACGATCATGGCGTCGATGTGCTCGCTGGCGCAGCACACCGCCGATGGCTGGTCTACTTCGTTCGCCGGCGCCCAAATCGGCGCGGACGCAATGGAAACCTGGTCGCGCGGTCTGGAGCAGTTCAACACCGCGCGCGCCAAATACAACCCCGCCCAGTTCTACGACGTCGACTACCGCGAGTTGATCGCCGATCCGCTCGCTACCGTCGCCGACATCTACCGGAAGTTCGACATCCCGCTCACCGACGAGGCGAGGCAGGCGATGGAAGACAGCCACGCCGAAAGCCAAACCGGCGCAAGGGCTCCGAAGCACAAGTACTCGCTCGCCGACTACGGATTGACCGCCGAGGGCGTCACAGAGCGTTTCGCCGGGCTGTGATCGATTGCCCGGCTCCTCAGCCGTTCGCTGCGCGAACCGCATCGTCGCCCGGCTGTGATCGATTGCCCGGCTCCTCAGCCGTTCGCTGCGCGAACCGCATCGTCGCCCGGCTGTGATCAAGGCTAGCCGTCGCCCGCGGGAGGAGCAGTGGAGACCGCTTCCAGGCATCCCTCGGCGACCGCGTGGTCGATGCTGTCGGCCAGCTTCGGGCAGGACTTGCTGCGTGCGCTGTCGGTGCCGTTAGCGCGTAGCTCGGCGAAGTAGGCGCAGCGCTGCGACGCCTCGGCATTCCATTGCACCGCAGTATGTCCCGGCCCGAGGCGCTTCACGTTCACGGTGACGTGGCAGAACCGACAGTCCACCGGCTGAAGCCCCGACGTCAGGTATCGGGTCGTGTCAGCCTGGGTAGCCGCTCGCACCGCAGCGGCACGCTCCGGGTCATCGGCGAAAGCCGGCGCCTTGGACCAGGATCCACCATTGCGGCCGTTTGCGGGCGTAGGTGTCGCGCCATCGTGGTCGTGATCGCCGCGGAGCATCAGCATCGACCGGGCCAGCCGATCGACGTCGGGCGACTCTTGGGGCTGGTCCATCATCAGACCTGCGTCGGTTGGCCTTCAGACTCGGACTGCTGCTTGAGGTTTTCTTCGACCTCGACGTGCCACTTCTCGTTGGCGATGGTGGTGTCCACCTCGATCTCGAAGCGGTCCGTCATGTCCGCCGAGACATCGGCGACGTCAACGTAGAACTGCTGATACCACCGCCGCATCTGATACACGGCGCCGTCTTCCTCGACCAGCAGCGGGTTGTCGATGCGGGTCTTGTGCTTCCAGATCTCGACGTCCTGCAGGAAGCCCTTGCTGACGCCCTCGGTGAAGACCTTCGCCAGCTTGTTGGTCATCTTCTCGTCCATGCCCTTGGGCTTTTCGACGATGACGCCCCACTGCAGCACGAAGGAGTCCTGGGTGACCGGGTAGTGGCAGTTGATCAGGATCGACTCGGCCTTGTAGTCGCCGTACTTGTTGTGCAGCCAATTGATCATGAACGACGGGCCGAAGTAGGACGCCTCGGAGTCCAGGTGCGCCTCACCGTAGGAGGTGCCGAGATCGTTGACGTCCGGCCGACCGACGTTGTGCAGGTACTGCGAGGCGACGTGACCCTCGAAGACGTTCTTGAAATACGTCGGCAGACCGAAGTGGATGTAGAAGAAGTGCGCCATGTCGGTGACGTTGTCGATGATCTCGCGGCAGTTTGAGCCCTCGATGAGCATCGAGTGCCAGCGCCAGTCGGTCCACTCGTCGCTGGCGAACTCGGGGAGTTCGGGAATGCGCAACTCGGGCGGCGGCGGGTTGCCTTCATGGTCGTGCCACACGTACAGCAGGCCACTGCGGACGTCGGTCGTCCAGGATCGGGTGCGGGCCAGCCGCGGGGTGCGCTTGGCGTAGGGCACCAGCTTGCATTTGCCGTCACCGCCCCAGCGCCAATCGTGGAAGGGGCAGGCGACCTCGTCGCCTTTGATGGTGCCCTGGGCCAGGTTGCCGCCCATGTGCCTGCAGTAGCCGTCGAGCACGTGCAGGTCGCTGTGGGAGTCGGCGAATACGACGAGGTGGGTGCCGAATGCCTCGATCCCGTGCGGTTCGCCGTCCAGGTAATCCTTGACCGGGCCGAGGCAGTGCCAGCCGCGGGCGTACCGGTCAGGCAGGGTGCCGGCGTCGATCTCGCGAATAGCGGCAGTCTCGATAGCCATGACGCCTCCAGATTTTTTGGGCTTCAACTAGAACACGTTACAGTTTTGCCCCCTGATAGCGCAATTGTCACTGCTCTTCGTGCTGACGGGCGGCCAGGAACTGACCGAATACCCGGCCTGCGGTATATCTGAACGATGCCGCTGTACTCCTTCGAGGGCCGATCGCCCCGGGTTGATCCGACCGCCTTCGTCGCCCCGACCGCGACGCTGATCGGCGACGTGGTGGTCGAGGCCGGAGCATCGGTGTGGTTCAACACCGTGCTGCGTGCCGACTACGGGCCGGTGATCGTGCGCGAAGGCGCCAATGTGCAGGACGGGTCGGTGCTGCATTCACCGCCCGGCATCCCGGTCGACATCGGTCCGGGTGCAACCATCGCGCACATGTGCATCATCCACGGCGCCCACATCGGCGCCGAGGCGCTGATCGCCAACCATGCCACCGTCCTGGACGGCGCGGTGATCGGTGCGCGCAGTCTGGTCGCTGCGGGCGCGCTGGTCACCGGCGGCACCAAGATCCCTGCCGAGGTGCTGGTGGTCGGAGCGCCGGCCACGGTCAAAGGCCCGATCGCCGGTACCAGCGCCGAGATGTGGGTGAAAGTGAACCCGAAGGCATATCAGGATCTCGCCCAGCGTTATCTGACTGGGCTGGAACCGATTTAGATCTTGCGTGCGCTCGCGGTCGCTTGGTCGACTTCCCAGTACGCGCGCAGCGCAAGCAGCTTGCCCTGGTCGTCCGCCTTGTAGGTGAACACCCCTTCGGCGGTGACCTGATGACCGGCAGCGGTGATCAGGATGTGGCCGACGTTGGCCTCTTCGTGGCCGCACTGGTAGGTGTCGCGGAAAACGAACTCGATCTTGTCGGTCGGTGCAATCGCCTTGTCCCAGAATGCCGAGATCGCGTCGCGGCCGCGATGCCCCTTGCCTTCGGGATCGAAATGCGATGGGCCGATGGGATCTTCGACGATCGCGTCGTCGGCGAATACCGCCAGCCACGCTTCCTTGTCCCTGGCTCCTACCGCGTCGCGAGAACGCTTGCCTGCCAGGTGCGCCGGGGACTCACTCATTTCTGCCATCCCGAGTGGATGTAGGTGTCGGCCCAACGCTTCAGCGAGTCTTTCTTCTTGTCCAGCGGCGCGTCGGTCCCGAGGCCGTCCAGAATCCACGGGATCGTGATGTAGTCGGTGACTCCTATCTCGGCAAGCTCGCGATGGCCGTCAACGCCGAACTTGTCGATGCAGACCGCCTGGATCTCGAAAGGCAATTCTGCGCGGCCATTTTCGGCGCGCAGCTCGTCTAGCTTGCCAATGGTTTCGGCGAGCTGCGCGTGCGTCATCATCGCGCTGGTCCAACCATCACTGACCCGCGCCGCTCGGCGCAGCGCCACGTCGGTGTGTCCGCCCACGTAGAACGGCACCGGTTCAGTGGGCGCAGGGCTCATCTGCAGGCGGTCGAAATCATAGAATTCACCGTGGAATTCGACCATGCCACCAGCCAGGACCAGCTTGATGACTTCGATCATCTCGTCGACCCGCTTGCCGCGCTTGGCGTAGGGCACCCCGCACCACTCGAATTCCTCGGGCGCCCAACCGATGCCGACTCCAAAGCCGAACCGGTTGTTGGTCAGGTTGGCGACCGAGCCGACTTGGCGGGCCAGTAGCAGCGGATTGCGGGAGCCCAGCTTCATTACGTTCGTGTAGAACCGCAGCTTCGAGGTGACCGCGCCCATCGCGCCCGCCAGGATCAGCGGGTCGACCCAGGGTGACTCCTCGTCGAACATCCGCTTGCCGTCGGCGGTGTAGGGGTAGTCGACGGACTGCTTCTCGAAATAGAAGATCGAGTCCGGCAGTGCGATCGAGTCGAACCCGACTTCCTCCGCGGTCTTAGCCAACTCGGTCAGCTGATCGATCTGGCCGAACGCGATGCTGCAGGTGTATTTCACGGTTTGTCAGCTCCTACGACCCACATCGAGTAGTACTGCGAGCCACCGCCGTAGGCGTGGCCAAGTGCCTTGCGCGCGTTCGGAACCTGATGATCGCCCGCCTTGCCCATCACCTGGATGGCGGCTTCAGCGAACCTGATCAAACCGGACGCACCGATCGGGTTCGATGAGAGCACGCCGCCGGAGGGGTTGAGCGGCATCCGGCCGCCAATCTTGGTTTCGCCCGCTTCGGTGAGCTTCCATCCTTCACCCTCGGCCGCAAATCCCAAGTTCTCCAACCACATCGGCTCGAACCAGGAGAACGGAACGTAGATCTCCGCGACGTCGATCTCGTCGATCGGGCTGGTGATACCCGCCGCTTTCCACAGCGCCTTGGCGGCGTCCCGGCCGGCCTGTGGGTTGACCTGGTCGCGTCCGGAGTACGCCAGCGGTTCGGTGCGCAACGAGGTGGCGTGAATCCATGCCACCGGATGTCCTTCGGCGACCCGCTTGTCGGCGACCTCCTCGTTACCGATGACCACCGCGCACGCACCGTCCGACGACGGGCAGGTCTCGTCGAAACGGATGGGGTCCCAGAGCATCTGCGATGCCATGACCTTCTCCAGCGTGATGTCGGGTTGATGCAGATGCGCCAGCGGGTTCTTCGCGCCGTTCAGCCGGTCCTTGACCGCGACCATGGCGCCGATGTGCGTCGGGGCGCCTGACCGGCGGATGTACGCACGTACGTGCGGCGCGAAGTAGCCACCCGCGCCCGCGCCGACCGGCTTGGTGAACGGCACCGGAATGCTCAACCCCCACATGGCATTCGACTCGGACTGCTTCTCCCAGGCCATCGCCAGGACGCGTCGGTACTTGCCCGACTTCACCAGGCTGGCCGCCACCACACCGGTCGACCCGCCCACCGAACCCGCGGTGTGCACCCGGATCAGCGGCTTGCCGGTCGCGCCGACGGCGTCAGCCATGAACAGTTCGGGCATCATGACGCCCTCGAAGAAGTCCGGCGCCTTACCGACGACGACGGCGTCGATGTCGTCCATGGTCAACCCGGAGTCGGTCAATGCTTTGTCGATGGCCTCGCGAACCAGGCCGTTCATCGAGACGTCTTGGCGCTTGGCGACATACTTCGTCTGCCCGGTGCCGAGCACCGCAGCGAGCTGGGGCGACATGATTATTTCCCTTCCAGCACGGCGACGAGATTCTGTTGTAACACCGGGCCACTGGTCGCGTGCGCAAGCACCCGGCCGGCGGAGCCGTCGAAAATGTGTTGTGCGGCAAAGCCGATGCGTTCGAGCCCTGCGGAGAACATCGGGTTGGCCGCCAGCGCGCCACCCGAAGGGTTGACCTTCGTCGACGACGGCAGGCCGATCGCTTCGGTGAGGATGAGCTGCTGATGGGTGAACGGCGCGTAGATCTCGGCCACCTCGATCGAGCCAGGATCGCCGCCCGTCGCGGCCTTCGCCGACGCCGCCGTCGACGGAGAGGTGGTGAGGTCCCGCGCGCCGAGGACCGGGGTCTCGATGCGGTGCTCGATCCCGGTGATCCACGCCGGGTTCTTCTGAAGCTCCCGGGCCCTGTCGCCGACCGCCAACACGATCGCCGCCGCTCCGTCGGTGATCGGCGCAATGTCATGGCGCCGAAGGGGATCGGCGAAATACGGCCGGGATAACAGCTCGTCGATGCTCTTCGCAGGCTTTTCCGCGTCGGTGCGCTCGGCGACGGCGAACGAGTCCAGCGCCACTTGCGCCATCTGCTCGGCCGTCCACTTGCCGGCATCCAGGCCGAAGCGGGCTTGCAGCCCTGCCATCGACACCGAGTCCGGCCACAGCGGCGCGACCGTGTAGGGGTCCGTCTGCATAGCGAGCACCCGGCGGAGCGTGCCGGCCGAAGACTTGCCGAACCCGTACACCAGCGCGGTGTCGACCTCGCCGGTCAGCAGCTTTATGTAGGCCTCATACAGCGCCCAGGCGGCGTCCATCTCCACGTGGGACTCGTTAATCGGCGGTACCGCGCCGATCGAGTCGATCGCAGAGATGAACGAGAATGCCCGGCCAGCAAGGTAATCCGATGATCCAGAGCACCAGAATCCGATATCGGTCTGCTGAAGTCCGAGCTTTTCATAGAGCGTGTGAAAACACGGCATCAGCATTTCGACGCCGTTGGTGGTGCCATCGGTGCGTCGCACATGCGGCGCGTGGGCGAATCCGACGACAGCTACATCGCGATCGGTCACGTTATTCCCTTTTATAGGTGGTGCTTGTAGGTGTCGTAGTCGGCGTCGGGTTCGCCGGTGGGCTTGAAGTATTCGATGTTGTCGATGCCCAGGCCCCATTCCTCACGGGGTTTCCACACCGCCTCGACTCGCATGCCCATCCGGACCTCGGTGGCGTCGATCTCCTGAATCAGGTGCAGGAACGCGATATCCGCGCCGTCGAGCAGTACGTAGGCCGCGACGTACGGCGGCTTAATGCGCTGGCCGGCGAACGGGATGTTGATGATCGCGAAGGTCGTGACCGTGCCCTTGTCCGGCAACTCGATGAAGTTGTCGAGTTCCTGGCCGGTCGCCGGGTCGGCTTCCTTCGGCGGGAAGTACACCTTGCCGTTGGTGCCGGTGCGGGCGCCCAGCAGCTTGCCCTCCTCGAGCGCTTTCAGGAACGCGGTCTCGGGAAGTGAAGCGGTGTGCTGGATTTCGATGCTGCTCGGCGCCACCTGCACCGTCACCGGCTCGCGGTCGTCGGGTGCGTCGGACACCGGCTCAGCTTCGTCACCGAGCGCGAAGTAGGCGATGTCGGTGATCGCACCCGCCGGCTCGTCGGCCCAGTGCACGTGCACCCGCGTCCCAGAACTGATCGCATCCGACGATTTGGCGTCCACCGCGTGCAGCAGCGCGACGTCGGCGCCGTCGAGCTTGATCAGCGCCCAGGCGAACGGGCGGTCCAGCGGTTGTCCGGCAAGCGGTTCGGGCTGCCAGGTCCACGACAACACGGTTCCGACGGCGTCCACCGGCACGATTTCGGTCAATCGTTCGTAGGTCACCGGGTCGAACTCGGCGGGCGGGACGTAGACCCGGCCATCGGAGCCCCGGACACCGACGATGCGTCGTCCGCGCAGAGCGGTGAAGAACTGGCTGAGGGTGGTTCCGACTGAACGGGTGTAGTCGAACGACAGCTTCAGGGGCGCCGAGAGAGGCTTCTGATGGGTATCGATCTGCACCGGGCTGCTTTGGCTGGTGGTCACAGTGTCGAGTAGAACAGGTTCTAAGAATGGATTCAAGATAGGGTCGAGACCTGCAGGGAAGGCGGTAGCGATGAAGCTCGGACTCCAGCTCGGATATTGGGGCGCTCAGCCGCCAGAGAACCATGCCGAACTCGTGGCCGCGGCCGAGGACGCGAATTTCGATGCGGTGTTCACGGCCGAAGCGTGGGGATCGGACGCGTACACACCGCTGGCTTGGTGGGGTTCGTCCACCCAGCGACTGCGACTGGGCACCTCCGTCGTGCAACTGTCCGCGCGCACCCCGACCGCATGCGCGATGGCGGCGTTGACGCTCGACCACCTCAGCGGCGGCCGGCACATTCTCGGCCTCGGTGTCTCCGGTCCGCAGGTGGTGGAGGGCTGGTACGGCCAGGCGTTTCCCAAGCCGCTGGCCCGGACCCGCGAATACGTCGACATCATCCGGCAGGTGTGGGCCCGCGATAAGCCGGTGACCAGTGACGGTCCGCACTACCCGTTGCCGTTGAAGAGTGAGCGCGCAACCGGTCTGGGCAAGCCGCTCAAGCCGATTACTCATCCGCTGCGCGCCGACATCCCGATCATGCTGGGCGCCGAAGGGCCGAAGAACGTCGCGCTGGCCGCCGAGATCTGCGACGGCTGGCTGCCGATCTTCTACACGCCGCGGATGGCCGACACCTACAACGAATGGCTCGACGAGGGCTTCGCCCGGCCCGGCGCCCGTCGCACCCGCGAGACTTTCGAGATCTGCGCGACGGCCAACATCGTCATTACCGAGGACCGCGCCGCCGCGTTCGCGGCCATGAAGCCCTACATCGCGCTGTACATGGGCGGCATGGGTGCGGAGGACACCAACTTCCACGCCGACGTCTACCGCCGGATGGGCTACGCCGACGTGGTCGACGAGGTGACCGCGCTGTTCCGCAGCGACCAGAAGGACAAAGCCGCGGAGATCATTCCCGACGAGGTCATCGACGACGCCGCGATCGTCGGCGATGTCGACTACGTGCGTAAGCAGATCAAGGCCTGGGAAGCCTCGGGCGTGACGATGATGGTGGTGTCCGGCCGCAGTACTGCGCAGGTCCAAGAGCTGGCTCGCTTGATCTGACCCCGTCCTTGCCAGGCGGTTTAGAACACGTTCTAGATTGGCCGGATGACAGCCTCGCAGCACACCATCGCGGGCACGGTGATCACCATGCCGGTCCACATCCGCAAGGCAAACCAGCACATGGCCATGTTCTCGGTGGACGCCGACGCCGCCCAGCACCTGATCGACTACAGCGGATTGCGGGTCTGCCGCTACCTGCCCGGGCGCGCGATCGTGGTCCTGATGTTCATGCATTACATCGACGGCGACCTGGGCAGTACTACGAATACGGCACCAGCGTGATGGTCAACCCCCGCGGCTCGAACGCGAGCGGGCCGCGCGCCCTGCAGTCGGCCGGCGCGTTCACGCATCACATGCCCGTCGACCAGGCGTTCACGCTTGGAGGCCGGGCACCAAGATCTGGGGATACCCGAAAGTCATGGCGGACTTCACCATTCGTGAGGGCCGCCAGTTTGGCTTCGACGTTCAGCGTAGACGGGCAACTCGTGATCGGCATGGAATTTCGTCCGCGGCCTTCCGTTCCGGCTGACCCCTCGCCAGCAGAGCGCAGCGCAGCTACTCGCACCGCAACGGGGTCGCCCGCGAGACCGCCTTCGACTACACGCTCGACGGTGTGCGCAACCGACTCGGTGGAGTGCGCATCCGGCTGGGCGATCATCCCTATGCGAAAGAGCTTGGCATCGCTGGGCCTTCCGAAGCGCGCGATGGCTTCCAGCTCGGCTCACAACGTGCAAATGACATTCGGCGACGCTCAGGAGATCTCATGACCATGACCAAACCCGATGTCGACCTGACCGACGGGACTTTCTACGCAGGTGACTCCCGGTCCGTCTACAAGTGGATGCGCGAGCACGAGCCGGTCTTCAGGGACCGCAACGGGCTGGCCGCCGCAGCGACGTATCAGGCCGTCATCGAAGCCGAGCGGAACCCCGAGCTGTTCTCCAATGCCGGCGGCATCCGCCCCGACCAACCGGGCGTCGAGATGATGATCGAGATGGACGATCCGCAACATCTGTTGCGTCGCAAGCTCGTCAACTATGGCTTCACCCGCAAGCGCGTGAAAAACCTTGAGGGCTCGATCGTTTCACTGTGTGACACGCTGATCGACGCGGTGTGCGAGCGCGGCGAGTGCGACTTCGTCTGGGACCTCGCCGCGCCCCTGCCGATGGCGGTCATCGGCGACATGCTGGGCGTGCGGCCGCAGGAACGCGAGATGTTCCTCAAGTGGTCCGACGATCTGGTCAGCTCGCTGAGCAGTACTGCGGCCGAGGCGGATGTCCAGGTCACGATGGAGGCCTTCGCCGCCTACAGCGAGTACATGATGGGGATGATCTCCGCCCGCAAGGAGCACCCGACCGACGACCTGGTCAGCATCTTGGTGCACGCAGAGGTCGAGGGATCACGCCTGGAGGACCACCAGATCGTCACGGAGGTCCTGCTGCTGCTGATCGGCGGCGACGAGACCACGCGTCACACGCTTTCCGGCGGCACGAGACAACTGCTGCGGCACCCCGATCAGCACAAGCGGCTGACAGAGGACCTTGGGCTGCTGCCGAACGCGATCGAAGAGATGCTGCGCTGGACGGCGCCGGTGAAGAACATGGCTCGCACGATCACCGCCGACAACGAGTTCCACGGCACCGAGCTGCACAAGGGCGAGAAGATGATCCTGCTGTTCGAGTCGGCGAACTTCGACGAGACGGTCTTCGACGATCCGGAAACTTTCAACATCGAGCGCTACCCGAACAACCACCTCGCGTTCGGCTTCGGGACGCACTTCTGTCTGGGCAACCAACTCGCCAGGCTCGAGCTGTCCATCATGCAAACCCGTCTACTGCAACGTATTCCGGACTTGCGTCTGGTGTCGGATGCGGACCTGCCGCTGCGACCGGCGAACTTCGTGTCCGGTCTGGAGAAGATGCCGGTGGCCTTCGCCCCGAGCGCGCCGTTGGGCTGATGGCTGCGGGTTATGCGGACCGGGAATGACCGCTGGCTAACTATGTTGCCGGGTCCTTGTAGCTCCGCAGACGGGGCTTCTGCATCCATCGGTAAACATAAAAGTATTCGTCGGGCAAAGGCTGTCGTGCGCAGAGGCAAAGGTCTCCAATCGTCCGTCGCATGGTCGACCAGTCAGGTTTGACGCGCGACCAGAACCAGATCCCATTGCTGCCAAATCGTCTGCGGCCGAGTTTGCGTAATCACGCACAAGACCGCGATTCATGAGAACATGGGCCATGGAGCCCGTTTGCTGTATCGATCTCACGCGCTTCCCCGCAAGCGCGCGCTTGCCTACGGCTCCGCGTTGGCCGGTCAACCCCCAGTACTTTCTATTTACCTCGACCACTCGGGTGAACTCGCGCACGCTCTGGCAAATGTCTTCCCATGCCCGCTTGAGCTCACCCGAGGAGCCAAAGCATTGAATCGCAGGGTCGCTGGGGCAAAGGCGAAAGCACGATCCGCACACACCGGCGGCCTGCGTCGAACCGCGCGAAAATTCCTCGCTTTAGTCGACAATAATATCGTGTGAACGAGCGCGGGCCTCAGATGCGGATAGCAGTGATTGGAACCGGTTATCTGGGTGCAACCCACGCTGCTTGCATGGCACAAATAGGCCATGATGTGCTGGGTGTCGACATCGACCCGGGCAAGGTAGCCAAGCTCCAGTCAGGTGAGGTGCCCTTCTTCGAACCCGGCATCGACGACATCGTAAGAGGCAACCTGGCATCCGGTCGGCTGCGCTTTACCGACTCTTACGTGGAAGCAGCAGATTTCGCGAACGTGTTCTTTCTTACGGTCGGCACACCACAAAGCGACATGGGTCTGGGCGCGAACCTATCGTACTTAAATGCGGCGATCGATACTTTGTCTCCGCATCTGAATAAACCAGCTCTAATCGTGGGCAAATCCACCGTGCCGGTAGGCACAGCGGAGCGCTTGGCGAGACGTATGCGAAGCATCGCGCCTGCCGGTGACGATATAGAACTCGCCTGGAACCCGGAGTTCCTCCGCGAAGGCTTTGCCGTGCGCGACACTCTGCATCCGGATCGCATCGTTGTAGGTGTCGAACGGCCTTACGAGAAGCGGGCGGAAAGGACGCTGGCAGAGCTGTACAAGCCGTTATCGTCCGATGGCAACATTCCGTTCTTGGTAACAAATTTGGCGACCGCTGAATTGGCAAAAGTCGCTGCCAACGCCTTTCTGGCAACAAAAATCTCATTCATCAACGCGATTTCTGAAGTGTGCGAAGCTGCATCCGCTGATGTCACAATGCTCGCCGGCGCAATCGGGGCTGACAAGCGCATTGGGCGCGAGTTCCTCGATGCCGGGCTGGGCTTTGGCGGCGGCTGCTTGCCGAAAGACATACGAGCCTTCATGGCGCGCGCCGACGAGTTGGGGCTCGATGATGTCGTCACGTTTTTGCAGGTCGTCGACAACATCAATATAAGACAACGCGGCCGTGTGATCGATGCCACTCGAGAAATCTGCGGATCCTTTGTTGGGGCGAGAATTGCGGTTCTTGGCGTTGCCTTCAAGCCGAACTCAGATGATATTCGTGACTCACCGGCGCTCGATGTGGCTGGGCAACTACAGCTGCAGGGAGCCCAGGTGAGCGTGTTCGACCCTAAAGCCATGGACAACGCCCGACATCTGTTCCCGACGCTCAATTATTCGCTGTCAACCCTCGACGCCTGTAATGGAGCCGATGTGGTGCTGATTCTCACCGAGTGGGAAGAATTTCGGGAACTGCCACCGGAAAAGCTTGAGGCAGTGATGAGGAAGAAGCGCGTCATCGATGCGCGTAACTGTCTAGACGCGCAGCGCTGGCGTGCCGCCGGCTGGAGTTACCGCGGGTTTGGGCGGCCGTGATGTTGCCGCAAAGAAGTTGGACGCAACCCCAGGGGGTGGCGTGAGGGTCCTTGTTACCGGCGGGGCCGGTTTTCTTGGATCGCATCTCTGCGATCTGCTGATCGCCGGAGACCATGCTGTTGTATGCCTTGACGATCTCTCAACTGGCCGCCGCACCAACATTGAGCATCTCTGGACGTCTCCCAAATTCTCTTTCATCGAGGAGAGCGTCCTTGAGACGATTGATATCGAGGGCAGATTCGATGGAGTGATTCATCTTGCCAGCCCAGCATCACCCGTCGCGTACCTGGACAGGCCCATCTTCACTCTGCGGACCGGGTCGGAGGGAACGCGGAACGTGCTCGATTTCGCCCTGAGCAAATCCGCCCGCTTCATCCTCGCCTCAAGCAGTGAAATTTATGGTGAGCCCCTTCATCACCCGCAGCTCGAGGAATATTGGGGCAACGTCAACCCGGTCGGACCACGAAGCGTCTACGACGAGGCCAAACGATACGCGGAAGCGGTAACAACGGCGTACCGAACGTCTTGTGGCGCAAACACGGGAATTTTACGTATTTTCAACACCTACGGGCCTCGAATGCATCCGGACGACGGGCGCATTATTTCAACATTCATTGGTCAAGCCTTGAATGTCAAGGCCCTCACCGTTTTCGGGGACGGGACCCAAACGAGAAGTCTTTGCTTCGTAGACGACTTGGTTCGTGGAATCCTGGCGATGTTGCATTCCGACGAACCGGGACCAGTCAACCTCGGCAATCCAACGGAACTCAGCGTTCTCGAGATCGCTAAATTGGTGATCGAACTGACTGGTTCATCTTCGCCAATTGAGTTGCATCCGCTGCCGCAAGATGATCCAACGCGTCGGCGGCCCGATATCACCAGAGCGCGTGATCGGCTTGGATGGCACCCCCAGGTCTCGGTACGTGAAGGGGTAGCGCGCACTATCGAATGGCACGCAAAGCGCTCCGGGAAAGCCTGGCACCGTGACTGCCTGCGATGACCCCACCCGGGTCGACGTCAGGCACCTGGTGAAGACGTTTGGGCCGTTGCGGGCCGTGGACGATGTGTCATTCTCCGTGGGCGAAGGCGAAATCGTTGGCCTCGTCGGTCCGAATGGAGCGGGCAAGTCGACCATCGTGCACATGCTGACAGGGTTGATTACGCCAAGTGCCGGGACATTCTTGTTGTTCGGCAAAAGCCTGAATACGGATCGCGAGCAGATACTTCAACGGCTAAATTTTACGTCCCCGTATGTGGCATTTCCGGCCCGGCTGACGGTGCGGGAAAACCTGACCGTTTATGCGCGGATTTATAACGTGAGTAACCCGATGGCTAAAATCACCGAGCTGCTTGACCGGTTCGGCATAGCGGAGGTGGGGAACAACCCGGTATCGCGACTGTCCTCCGGGGAAACCGCGCGGGTCGGTTTGTGCAAAGCATTCCTCAACGATCCCGAGTTGTTGTTGCTTGATGAACCGACCGTTTATCTTGACCCGCTGATCGCACTCGAAGTAAGAGACGTGTTGCTGGATCTTCAACGAAGTCGCGGCACCAGTATCCTCTATACCTCACACAACATGGCCGAGGTGCAGCGGATGTGCAATCGAGTTGTGTTTCTGAGCCATGGCACGGTCATTGCAACCGGGAGCCCGATCGAGGTCACCCGGGCCGTTTTATCGGAGCGTCGGGACGAACCCGCGCTCGAAGAAGTATTCATCCACATCGCCAGGCGGCAAAGAGATGCAACGCCATAGAATCGAGGCCGTTGTCCTCCGCCATATGTACGAATTGCGACACAACACGAATCACTTAATTAACATGGTGTATTTCCCCGTGGTGAATATCATAATGTGGGGCTTTCTCACCATCTACCTCACAAACCACCAACGTCTGCAACCAGGTCTCATCAGTTCGCTGCTCGGGGGTGTCGTTTTGTGGGGCTTGTTTTATGGGTTCCAACGTGACATGGGGCAGGGATTTCTTGAAGAGGTCTGGACGCGGAATCTCATCAGCCTGCTCAGCTCGCCGTTGAGCGTAGCAGAATATATTTGCGCCCTGATCTGCGTGAACTTGATCAAAGCCTCGATTGGATTGGCGTTGGAATCCGTTATTGCGTTGCTCTGCTATCACTTCAATATTTTTCCGCTACTGATCGAATTCGTGCCATTTATTGCGGTCCTCATGTTCTGCGGCTTTTCAATCGGTGTGGTGATTACGAGCCTGATCGTGCGTTATGGATCGAAGCTTGAGGGACTGGCGTGGAGCTTCGCCGGCGTCCTGATGCCCTTTTCCTGCGTTTTCTACCCGCTGAACACGCTGCCGGCTTTCCTGCATCCACTCGCCCTGGCGCTCCCCACCACTCATGCGTTCGAAGGGATGCGGCAGGCGCTGGGGGGTGGGGGATTCTCGATGTCGGACTTCCAATGGGGTGTCGTCCTGGATATCGCTTACGTCGCACTGGCGATTTTGTTGTTCCAGAGGATGTTCGAGTCGGCTCGATCGCGGGGGTTGCTGATCAAGATGCAGTAGCCAAACGTCCGCATTGACTCATCATTTCAGACGTGCCCGTGTTAACCCTCCCGCATTGATTGACAAGGCGGCGACGCCAAGTTCACCCTTTTTCGCCCAGCAATTCCTCAAGCCGATGCAGCTGGGCCTGCGTTAATCGACTGGCGCCGTAGCCGGTGCTGCCGTCCCGAATATGATCAAGGTGGAGGAGGGTCTCGGGATCGTAGACATAGCTACGGTCGTGCGCATCGTCGAAATACGAAGTTCGGTTGTGGCGAACCAGGCGTTCGCCGTAGTCGAGCATGCTGATCTCTTTCACCCTTTCGCGCATTCTGCCGAATGAATTGGCCTCAGCGAACTCAGCGACCTGCTCTTGGCGCACGGCGATATTCAGATAGGAGGCGACGGCGGCCACCGATTCCGTCGGTTGTTGCGTGATCGCCTCATAGCTCAGAATGAGCGCGCCGTTCCTTCGATGACGCTGATAGAGTTCGAGCGAACTCGACATGAGGGCGATAGTGTGCTCGAAGTCGACGTCGAACATGGTCATGAAGGATGCTGTCGCGTCGGCCAAATCGCGCCACGTGTAGATCACCTTGGCGGCCTGCAATTGAGCAAGACCTAGTCCAGCGGCATCAAGCGAATGACATTTGAGGACTGCATGCACACAGGATGCCGGCAAACCGGATAGGAAGCGATGCAGGTTCTCGTCGTAGCCGCCATATACCTCCTCCGAAGTACGGCGCAGTAGGGCAATGGTGACGTTGTACGACCACGTTGACGCGCTGCGCGGCATTCCATTGCAGAGAACGAGCATCGCGATCCCTTGGTCGGCAAATCAGTGCACTTCAAGATTAGTTGACGCATTGGGAAGCGCAATGCGGGTTTCGCCATCGTCTGGGGTTGTACTAGCGGTCGCTGAGGAGCTAAGCGAAGTAGCCCATCTCGATCAGAAGCTCGGAGTAGGCCCCGAAGCGACGCAACTCTTCATCAGCCAGCCAGGCAGCGTCGGTCTTTCTAGGCTCGCGGATCACCGGTTCTCTACTGCCTTCCGGATTACCGGTGATGTTATCGATGGATGCAAAACTTTCGAGCGCATTCAAATCCCATCGAAGACCGAGGTGAGAACAGATCTGGGGAAAATAGGCTTGCGGGTTTGCGACGATATCCTCGTATCGGAAACGTGGCGCTCCCTTCATGGCGGTCAAGAACGCGAAGTAGGAGTTGAGGTAATGCTCGGCGTTTAGATTTGCATGTATCGCTCGATGTGAGCGCAGACTCGCAAGTTGGTCGGCAGGATGACGGACCACGACAATCGGAGATAGACAGAAACGTCCGGCCACTGCCAAATCGAGGCTTGAGTCGTTCGGCACGGGCCAGACGAAGGGTATCCCGATAAAATCTACGTAGTTAAAATCACGAATGACGAGATTGAGGCCCAGCTTTTCCGCTTCGGAATGCAGGCATTCGAGTAATTCCCCGTAACGAGGTGGGTACCCTAACTCGTGTTCATCAAATGCGGATATGCTTGAAGCTAACGCAGGCGACCAATTGCGAACCTGAACAATCAGATTCATATACCCGTTGTAGAGAGCCGATGAACGCGGGTTGGTCTCGCTCAGAAGAACGACGTCAGGCAGTGCGGCTATTACGCGAGCCAATATGGTGCCGCCACATCCGCCCAGATTGCGAATGACCGGAAGACGGGGGAGCTCGCGATTCACAACGGCGTCTCGAAGGTTTGGATGTCGCGCGGTCTGCTATCCATGCAGCGTAGGTCGCAGCACGGCTTCACACCATTGCGCCGCACGACCGAACAGCGAGCGCTCTTTGAAGAATATCGCGTTGCCCCAGGACCCTGGGATCGTATGCGAGTGATTGAAGTAATAGGAGATGAGCTCATGTTCATCGACGTGGTAAATCACCACATGCCATGCGTATCCCAGTGAACGCATGAGCTCCACCGTGGGGGCCAAATGTCCGTGCGCTGCCTTTCCGAACGCATGATCGGAAGCCCAGTATTCGGTCATCACGACCGGGATATCGGGCTCGCCGAGGCCCTTGATGACGTCGATGTCGGCGCCCTCGGCGTCGACCTTGAGCAGTCCGATCTGTCTGGGAATCTCGCCGGTCTGCCGAAGGCTGGCAAGGCTGCGAACTTGCACCGGAAGGGTGGCGGCAAACCGGAAGCTTGTGCCCACGGGATGATCGATCAGGCTGTGGAATAGCGAAGCGTCCTGGTCCTCAGCGTCGGTCGTAGCCGCCGCGACATTGAGGTGACCCTCGCCATCGGCCTCGCCGATCGCGACTGGCGAGGCGGTGAAGTTCGCTTTGCCACCGAGACGGTCCTGAAGCGTCGCGAAGCTCGCCGGAAAGGGCTCGAACGCGTAAACCTGGCAACCACACTCGAGCAGACGTCTCGCGACCTCGCCGACATGGGCGCCGACGTCGATCGCTGTCCGAATGTCGAGGAACGACGAAATATACTGTAGGAGAATGATTTCCGGATTGAGCGCGGAGAACGGGTCGGCGGCCGGGGCCACCACCGGAGCACTTTGGTGGGTTGCGGAGCTCTGGTCGGCGACGGTTGCAGTGAGCGAACTGATTTCCGCGTCCAGAAACTTGTACTGCTGTTCAGCCCGCGTATCGAGCTTGGTGATCAGGCCAAGTATGCGGGCCAGCGCGTCGATGATGGTGCTGTCATTCAGCACCAGTGTGTGGAGGTAGTTCTCGAGCTCACGGTCTTTATCGGTGAAGCCAGCCAGTCCGGTGTAGACCTCGTCGGGCTCGGTCATGACAGGACGACCGGCGTGTTCGCGCCGCGCCTCGGCATGAGGTCCTCATATGTCGAGGTGATCGGCCGTCCCGCATCGAGTGAGCCCCATATCCAGTCGCTTGCCTCGGCCGCCGTGAAATACCCGCTCAATTGCGCAGCGCGCGAGCGAATGTCGGTCTGGCGGTCCGGGTTTATCAGGCCCTCGACGCACGCGAGCACGGCCGCCCGGTCATACGGCGCGACTGTGCCGAGGTCGAAGCGCTGGACAAAGCCCGCCGCACAGGTCGCAGGGCTGCCGATCACCAGCATCGGCAGGTGGGAGGTCGCCATCATGGTGACCATGCGGCTGGGGAGGCTCAGCTCAGCGATGGCGCGTACTGACGGCGGGCTCAGGCCGTCGAGCGTGTCGGTGGGAACGACGGCGAATGCGTACTCGCCGAGCACCTTCGGCAAGTCGTCTTCGGCGATTGGATTCCGTTGCACGATGCCGTCTGCGGCGAGTTCGTCGCGATCGTATTCCAGTCCCGGCGGATTGAGCTGATTGCAGTACCAGTCGATCGTCACTCCGGCGCCCCGGAAGATCTGACGAAGCATGTCCAGCCACCGCTGCCCCCAGATGTTGCCTAGCAGAACCCCACGGCGCGGATCAACGCCGGGCGCGAGTGGTGTCGCCTCGCGTTTGACGATGTGGTCGGCGACGACAGGAGGCATGACCCAGAAAGGCTTACCGTATTTCTCTTCGTAGGCGTCGCGCATCTCGGGGCCGATCACCAGTCGCAGCCGCGCCCTATCCAGTAGCTCGCGCATCAGGTCGTCGGTGATGCCATCCGCGCAGACATTTTTGTCGTCCATGATGTAGACGCCAAGCGGAGCGCCGAGCACATCCTGGGCGGCCAGCGCCAAGGTCGCTTCCGCCGGCGTGTAGGGCACGCAAATTATGCGCCTGACGTTCACTCCTACCAGGCTCGACTTAAGCCAGGCCGATATCACCGGTCTCGCCGCCTTGGCCAGCGGAAGCCGCAGCTTGACATTGCCGAAATCCTGTATGCCGTCGTAGAAATCCTCAGCGCGGAGCGAGATGATCGATTTCTGGTCGGGAAAGATTCTCAGCAGGAGCGTGCCGGTGCCATGCAGCGAGTTGACCTCGCACGCGGTGATCACGAGATCTGTGGAGTCGGGCAGGCTGGACAGGTCGATGTCTTCGATACTTTCCGCTGCGTCCACCTGCCCCGAGAGGATTGCCTGCAACCGCGCGCGCGCCTTTTCGGCAATGAGCAGTGGGCTGCCAATCACTTCACGAGCTCCCTAGATAGGGTGTTCCGGGCGTGACGACGTCTTGCCGGTCACGAAGCTGTTCGTCTTGCAGTGAAACGATTTCATTTATGCATTGTTGAAGGTCATATTCCATCTTCCACCCCGGAAAATGCGACTGTATCTTCCGGAGATCCGATATGTAGCAAATATGATCGCCGGTTCTATGGTTTCCGGTCAGCTGATATTTCAGAGGGTGGCCCATCTGGTTTAGGATGTCGATCGTCTCAAGAATTGACAAGCTGTTCTCCCGGCCGCCGCCAAGGTTATACACCTCGCCGTTTCGCGGATTTGCGAAGAATTCTAGGAATAATCGAGCTACGTCGTCGCAGTGAATCTGGTCTCTGACCTGTTTTCCTTTGTAACCGAAAATAGTGTACTGGCGTCCGCTGAGTGCGCAGGCGACGATGTAGGCGAGATAGCCATGTAGCTCGACGGCGGCGTGCTGGGGACCGGTCAGGCAACCGCACCGGAATATGCCGATCGGCATGTTGAAATAACGTCCGAATTCCTGCGCCAGGACGTCGGCCGCGACCTTCGAGGCGCCAAACAGCGAATGAAGGCACCCATCGATCGACATAGCTTCATCGATCGCCAGCAGGCCATCGGCGTAGTCGTAGCGCGTGGCATGTTCGATCATCGGGAGCGAGTTCGGCCGGTCGCCATAGACCTTGTTGGTGCTTGTGAAGCAGAACGGAGATTCGGGAGAAAAATCGCGAGCCGCGACGAGAATATTGAGGGTACCCACCGCGTTCACGTCAAAATCGTCATAAGGAATTTTGGCGGCCAGGTCGTGGGACGGCTGGGCGGCCGTATGAATGATGAAATCTGGGCGATGCTCCGCGAAGACGTCCCTAATCAGCTGCCGATCACGGATGTCGGCATGAATATGTTGGTAGCGGCGAGATTGGTCTTTCAGGCTGGCGACTACGGCCGCGGTCGAGCCGGCGGGGCCGAAGAATTGCAGACGCATGTCGTTGTCGATGCCGATGACTTCCCAACCGCGGGAGATCAGAGCGCCTACACATGCCGACCCAATGAGACCCGCCGAACCGGTTATGAGCGCCTTCAACCGCCCCCCTTTTAGTTCAGGGCCCCTTCAATTATTGGACGTAAGGGTACAACCCCTCGACATCGTGCGCGAGTTAACGATGAATCAGATCAGTCCCGCTAGCGGCCTTTGAACTGCGGTGCGCGCTTCTCCTTGAAGGCCAACGGGCCTTCCTTCGCGTCGTCGGACAGGAATACGCCGATGCCAAGCTGGGTGTCGATCTTGAACGCATCGTTCTCGTGCAGGCCTTCGGTTTCTCGGATCGCGCGCAGGATGGCCTGCACGGCCAGCGGCCCGTTGTTGGCGATCACGTCGGCCACCTCGAGCGCTTTCTCCAGTGCGGTTCCATCGGGAACGACGTAGCCGATGAGCCCGTACGACAGCGCCTCGGCGGCCGTGATGTGCCGTCCGGTCAACAGCAGGTCCGCGGCGATCGTGTACGGAATCTGCCGCACCAGGCGCACCGCCGAGCCGCCCATCGGATACAGGCTCCATTTGGCCTCCGAGATACCGAACTTGGCGCTCTCGCCGGCGATGCGGATGTCGGTGCCCTGCAGGATCTCAGTGCCGCCCGCGATGGCCGGCCCCTCGACAGCGGCGATCAACGGTTTGGTGAGACGACGACCCTTCAGCAGAGCGTCGATGCGCGACGGGTCGTAGCTGCCGTCTTTGAATGAGTCGCCCGGTGGCTTCGCGGTCGCGGCCTTGAGGTCCATGCCCGCGCAGAAGTACCCGCCCGCCCCGGTCAGGATGCAGCAGCGGATGTCGGGATCGGCGTCGACGCGGTCCCAGGCCTCGACCATGATCGAGAGCATCTCGGTGGAAAGCGCGTTGCGGGCTTCGGGGCGGTTCAAGGTCAAGATCAAGGTGTGTCCGCGCTGCTCAATGAGGGCGTCGGCCTTCTTTTCTGACTCGCTCACCGACGATCACCCTCCTATGCGCCGACCTGAAACTTGTCAGGAAATGTAACACGTTCTAATTTAGGTTCCGTGGCCCTGAATATTGCCGATCTGGCGGAGCACGCCATCGATGCCGTCCCTGACCGTGTAGCCCTGATCTGCGGTGAGGAGCAACTGACCTACGCCCAGCTCGAGGAGAAGGCCAACCGCCTCGCGCACTACCTGCAGGAGCAGGGTGTGAAGAAGGACGACAAGGTCGGCCTGTACTGCCGCAACCGCATCGAGATCGTCATCGCGATGGTGGGCATCATCAAGGCGGGCGCAATCCTGGTCAACATCAACTACCGCTACGTCGAGGGCGAACTTCGCTACCTGTTCGAGAACTCCGACATGGTCGCGCTGGTACACGAACGGCAGTACTCCGAGCGCGTCGCCAACGTGCTGCCGGACACCCCGAACGTGAAGACGATCCTGGTGATCGACGACGGCTCCGACGTTCCCGACAGCGCGTACCAGAGCTATGGCGGCGTCGAGTTCTACGCCGCGACCGCCGGCAGCTCAGCCGAGCGCGACTTCGGCCCCCGCAGCGCCGACGACATCTACCTGCTGTACACCGGTGGCACCACCGGGTTCCCCAAGGGCGTGATGTGGCGCCATGAAGACATCTACCGGGTGCTGTTCGGCGGAACCGATTTCGCCACAGGCGAATTCATCAAAGATGAGTACGACCTGGCCAAGGGCGCCGCGGCCAACCCGCCGATGGTCCGCCACCCGATTCCGCCGATGATCCACGGCGCCACCCAGTCGGCCACTTGGATGTCGATCTTCTCGGGCCAAACCACTGTTCTCGCACCGGAATTCAATGCCGACGAGGTATGGCGCACGATTCACGACCACAAGGTGAACCTGCTGTTCTTCACCGGCGACGCGATGGCCCGGCCGCTCCTCGACGCGTTGCTGGCAGCGCAGGAAGGCGCGGAAGGGGTAGAGGCGTACGACCTGTCGTCGCTGTTCCTGCTCGCCTCCACCGCTGCGCTGTTCTCACCCAGCATCAAGGAGAAGTTCCTCGAGCTGCTGCCCAACCGGGTCATCACCGATTCAATTGGCTCGTCGGAGACCGGTTTTGGCGGCACCAGCATCGTCGCGAAGGACGCGCCGCACAGCGGCGGACCGCGTGTGACGATCGACCACCGGACCGTCGTTCTCGACGACGACGGCAACGCGGTGGTGCCCGGCTCCGGCGTGCGGGGATTCATCGCCAAGAAGGGCAACATCCCGGTCGGCTATTACAAGGACGAGAAGAAGACCGCCGAGACGTTCCAGACCATCAACGGCGTCCGCTACGCCATCCCGGGTGACTACGCGACGGTCGAGGAGGATGGCAGCGTCACGATGCTTGGCCGTGGCTCGGTGTCGATCAACAGCGGCGGCGAGAAGATCTACCCCGAAGAGGTCGAGGCCGCGCTCAAAGGCCATCCCGACGTCTTCGACGCTCTGGTGGTCGGTGTGCCCGACCCCCGCTACGGCCAGCACGTGGCCGCCGTTGTGCAACCACGGCCCGGGGCGCGGCCGTCGCTGTCTGACCTGGACTCGTTCGTGCGCGCTGAGATCGCGGGATACAAAGTGCCGCGCAGCCTTTGGCTCGTCGATGAGGTCAAGCGTTCACCGGCCGGCAAACCCGACTACCGGTGGGCCAAAGACCAGACCGAGGCGCGACCTGCCGACGACGTGCACGCCGCCCACGCAACCGCTTGACCGAATTCGTCAAGCGTCATCCCGACGCACCCGAAGGCTTCTTCGAGTGTGAAGCCGCTGGGCTGCAATGGCTTTCAGGGGTCGAGGGCGGCGTTCCCTGCGTCCAGGTGATATCCGTCGACGCGACGAGCCTGACGCTGCGACGGCTCGACTCGGTGAATCCGACCCCGCAGGCCGCCGCCGAGTTCGGTGGACGGTTGGCCGTCACCCACGACGGGGGAGCGGCGGGCTTCGGCGCCGCGCCTGACGGTTGGCACGGCCCCGGATTCTTCGGGCCGTTGTCGAGACCGTTGCCCATGTCGCTGCGGCCGTGTCGGCGTTGGGGGGAGTTCTACGCAGACGAGCGGCTGGCACCGATGGTCGAGCTTGCGGCACCGCGCCTGGATGCGGCGACGCGTGCGGCGGTCAGCGATGTGGCGGCGCGATGTCGGGCAGGCGACTTCGACGACGACGATCCGCCGGCTCGGACACATGGCGATCTGTGGGGTGGCAACGTGATGTGGACGCCCGACGGGGTGGTGCTGATCGATCCGGCCGCCCACGGCGGTCACCGCGAAAGCGACCTGGCGCTGCTCGCGCTGTTCGGCTGCCCGCACTACGACGCGATCGTCGATGGCTATCAGCAGGTGCATTCGCTGCAACCGGGCTGGCGCACCCGGATCGGGCTGCACCAACTCTTCGCGCTGCTCGCGCATGTGGTGTTGTTCGGCGGTGGCCACGCGCAGCGGACGGGTGTCTGTGCCCGCTCCGCACTGACGCTCTAGGTTGGGAATGTGAATGGCGCGCAGGCTCTGATCAATACCCTGGTCGACGGCGGTGTCGACGTGTGCTTCGCCAACCCCGGCACGTCGGAGATGCATTTCGTCGCCGCGTTGGACACCGTCCCGCAAATGCGCGGCGTGCTGACCCTCTTCGAGGGCATCGCCACCGGGGCCGCCGACGGCTATGCCCGGATCGCCGAGCGGCCCGCCGCGGTGCTGCTGCATCTTGGTCCCGGACTGGGCAACGGGCTGGCCAACCTGCACAACGCCCGGCGTGCCCGGGTTCCGATGGTGGTCGTCGTCGGCGACCACGCCACGTACCACAAGAAGTACGACGCTCCACTGGAATCCGACATCGACGCGTTGGCAGGCAGCGTCTCGGGCTGGGTGCACCGAACCGATGACACCGCCGACGTAGCAGCCGATGCTGCCGAAGCCATCGCGAAAACCATTGCCAACAATCAGATTTCAACACTGATCCTACCGGCAGACACGTCCTGGACCGACGGCGCGGACATTGCGGGCGTATCGGTGCAGTACCCGGAGCCCGTCGATGTCGACACCGATGCGGTGACATCGGCGGCGGCGGTGTTGCAATCCGGCGAGCCCACGGTGCTGCTGATCGGCGGTGACGCCACCCGTGGCGCCGGTTTGACGGCCGCGGCTCGCATTGCCGAGACAACCGGTATTCGCTTGTACTGCGAGACATTTCCAACCCGACTGGAACGCGGCGCCGGGGTGCCGGCGGTCGACCGCATTCCGTATTTCGCCGAGGCCGTGGTAGCCCAACTCGACGGTGTCAAAAACCTGATCTTGGCCGGTGCGCCGTCGCCGGTGTCATTCTTCGCCTATCCCGACAAGCCGAGCGACCTGGTGCCCGAAGGTTGCTCTGTGCATGTGCTCGCCGGACCGGTCGGCGCCACAGCCGCGTTGGCCGCGCTCGCCAACCAGGTCGCCCCCGGTACGACGGCGACCGGTGCGCCGGAGTCGCGTCCCGAATTGCCCAGTGGTGCGCTGACCGCCATGTCGGTCGCCGACGTCGTCGGTGCATTGCTGCCGGAGCGCACGATTGTGGTCGACGAGTCCAATACATCCAGCGTGCCGCTGACAGCGGCCTCTGCCGGTGCGCCTGCGCACGACTGGCTGACGCTGACCGGCGGCGCGATCGGCTACGGAATCCCGGCGGCCGTCGGCGCCGCTGTGGCCGCACCGGACCGTCCGGTCCTGTGCCTGGAGTCCGACGGGTCCGCGATGTACACCATCTCCGGCCTGTGGACGCAGGCCCGGGAAAAGCTGAACGTCACGACCGTCATCTACAACAACGGTGCCTACGACATTCTGCGAATCGAACTGCAGCGGGTCGGGGCCGGCGCGGCACCCGGCCCCAAAGCGTTGGACCTCCTTGACTTATCCCGGCCCACAATCGATTTCGTCAAGGTTGGCGAAGGGCTTGGTGTTCCGGCGCGTCGCGCCACCACGGTCGAAGAATTCGCTGACGCGCTGCGTGCCGCATTCGCTGAACCGGGCCCGCACCTGATCGATGCGGTCGTGCCGTCAATACTGGGCTAGGGCCTGATCGACGACCCAGTCGGTCAGTGTGTCGACCACGTCGACCCCGGTCTCGTAACCGCCTGCGTCGACCTCGGCGGCAATGGCAACACCAACCGTCCCGGATACGATCGCGAATTGGCGGACCAGATAATCGCCCGAAAGCCCAGGACCCCAACCACCTTTCGCGGCAAAGCCTTTGGCTGCCAAGCCCCACCGATGCTCTTCGGTGAGCTTGTGCATGAGGTCGACGACGAGGCGTGCTTCCGGCACGCGTGACAGGCCGGCGGCGAAACAGGCCTGGTCGGCCAGCGCCCATCGCGTCTGACCGAACGGCGTGTATTCGGCACGTAGCCTTCGTGATTCGACGACGGTTGTCGAGTCACCTGCCTGGCGGATGACGTTTTGCACGAGTTCTGCGGCGTCGTCGCCGAGATGCGACCACAGTTGCTCGGCGGCAGCGTTGTCCGAGTCGGTGATGGCCTTGAGTATCAGGTCGGCATTGTCCGGCGCTGCCGCTGCAACAGCCAGCGGCACCTTGCTTGTCGACCACGCCACACCGGTTGACCATTCGCCGAACGACAGCGGTCCCTCATGGAGGGACGCGATCGCTACGCCGACGCTTCCTGGCAGGGTCCGCGCGAACGCATTGAAACCGCTTTCGAGCCCGTGGTTCACAGTGCCGCAAGCGTCATGGCAACTAGTTCGTCACCGTCCAGGCGCGGGCGTCATTCCGGGCATACCTGGCATTCCCGTTGCCGGCGGGCCGGCCATGCCGGGTCCGGGGCCCATTCCGGGCATAGGTCCCATTCCAGGACTCATTCCTGGGCCCGGCGGTGGCGGAGACGGATCGGCCACCGCGACGCCGGCGCCGATCGCTGACGCACCGAGTGACACTGCAAGCACGCAACATGCGACTAACGGTTTTACCTTCATTGGCGTGAGCCTCCCTTGAGTCGTGGGCGGTAAACCTGGACCGCTATCGAGGAATCGGCAGCACCGGGTCGGCGCAGTCGAGGCCTTCGGCTGACAGTAGTCGCTTTAGTATCTTGAAGGTCGCGGTCTTGGGGAGACCGGTGCTGACGCGAACGTACGCGGGCCACTGCTTGGGTCCGAGGTCCGGCTGCTCGGCAAGGAACGCGCGGAACTTGTCGGTGTCGAATTCCGCGCCGGTCGCCAACACCACCGCTGCCATCACCTGGTCGCCGACGGCCGGATCCGGTACCGGGTACACCGCCACCTCGGTCACGTCCGGATGACGCGCCAGCACCCGCTCGATGGGCGCGGTGCCGAGGTTCTCGCCGTCGACCCGTAACCAGTCGCCAAGGCGGCCTGCGAAATACGCGTACCCGGCTTCGTCGCGGTACGCGAGGTCGCCACTGTGGTAGATGCCGCCTGCCATCCGCTGATCGTTGGCCTCCGGGTCGTTGTAGTAGCCCTCGAAACGGCCGCGGCCTTCGGCGTTCACCAGCTCGCCTGCCACGCCGACCGGACAGGGCTGCCCAGTGTCGACGTCGATGATTTCGATCCCGTCGGGCAGTGGGCCCAGGGCACCGGGCGGGGTATCGGGCGTGCGGCCGATCGCGATACCGCCCTCCGTCGACCCGAACCCGTCGACGACCCGGCAGCCGAACCTGGACGCGAAACGGTCGATGTCAGCGGGCGCGCCCTCGTTGCCGTACACCGCGCGCAGCGGATTGTCGGCGTCGTCCGGATACTCGGGTGTGGTCAGCACATACGACAGCGGCTTGCCCACATAGTTGGCGTAGGTGGCACCGTAACGCCGGACATCTGGCAAGAACTGCGACGCAGAGAACTTGCGCCGCAATACCAATGAGCCGCGGCAGGCCAACGCCACCGCCCACCCGACCAGCACCGCGTTCGAGTGGAACAACGGCATCGAGGCGTAGCAGACGTCGCTTTCACCGAGGCCGAATCGGTCGGACATCGTGACGCCGGCGACCGCGACCTTGCCGTGACTGCACATAACGGCCTTGGGATCACCGCTGGTGCCCGAGGTGTAGATCAACATGAACAGGTCGTCGGCCGAGGCTGACTGGAACAGCGTGTCGGCGTCACGGTGTGCGTTCACCTCATCCGCCCAGGCGGCGGAGTCGACGTTGATGTGGTCGGTATCCGTCAGCGTGGCAGCCGAATTCGTGTCCGCGAGCACCAGTTGGCAGTCGGCATGGTCGATGTCGCGTTGCAGGGCTGCGCCCCTTCGCACCGGGTTCAGGCCGACGGGGATGATCCCCGACATCCCTGCGGCGACCAGCACCGCCGAGAAGAACGGGGTGTTCTCCAGGAGCACCCCGACGTGCGGCGGCCGGGCCGGGTCGAGGCGGTCGCGCAGCGTCGCGGCAATGGCGGCACCGTGTCGCAGATGGTCACGCCAGCTGACGTACGAATCCTCGAAGTAGACGCCCCGATCGTCGATGTCGACCAACGGCACCAGCAGGTCGGCGACGGTAGGAAGCGTGTCCACTGGCTAGGCGGGGGTGTCCGCCAGCTCGCGGCCGATCTTGAGCAGTTGGCCGGTGGCGCCGCCCAGTGCGAACTCAGTTTGCTTGGCGGCCAGGAAGTATCGGTGCACCGGGTGGTCGGTATCGATGCCGACACCACCGTGGATGTGCACGATGCTGTGCGCTACCCGGTGTCCGGCGTCGGCCGCCCAGAAGGCCGCGGTCGCGACCTCGGTGTCGGCGGGCAGGTCCTCGCTGAGGCGCCATGCCGCCTGGGTCAACGTCAGCCGCAGGCCCTTGACGTCGATGTAGCCGTCCGCCAGCCGCTGCCCCACCGCTTGGAAGCTGCCGATCGGACGGTCGAACTGCTCACGGGTCCGCGCGTATTCAGCGGTCAGTTGCAGGCCGCGGTCCAAGACGCCGAGCTGAAACGCTGTGTGGCCCAACATGCCCAGCGTCGTCAGCCAGCTGACCACCTCGGCGCCGCCGACGTTGCGCTGTTCGTCCACCTCGACACCGTCCAGTTGGAGATGTCCGATGCTGCCCAGCCCGGTGGTGTCCAGCCCGGTCACGGTGACACTGGGATCACTGGCCGCAATCAGGAAAACGGCTGTGCCCGAATCGGTTTCCGCGGGCACCAAGAAACCGTCCGCGACCGGCCCGTAGGCGATCTGAGTCCGAGTCCCGGTCAGCCGGAAGCCGTCCCCGGAGGCCGCGGCCTGCACCGGTCCGTCGCCCATCTCGCCGTCGAGTGCGACCGCGAGGATCTTCTTCCCGTCGACCGCGGGGACGCCCCACTCCTGCTGAAGTTCGGCGGAGCCGAACCTGGCCAGCGCGCCGGCTGCCAGTACCACCGACTCGAGGTAAGGCACTGCGGCAAGCTGTCGGCCAAGGCCGACCAGAACGGCGATTTCCTCGAGCACACCAAATCCGCCTCCGCCCAACGACTCTGGTGCGGCAGTGGAAAGGATGTCGGCGTCGACGAGCTTGCCCCAGAGTTCGCGGTCGAAGCGCTGGTCGAGCCCATCGAGTTTGCGCTGATGCTCGGGCGTGCACACCGCATCGACGATCGTGGTGACCAGGCCGCCGAGATCTTGCGCGGCTTCAGTTGTCGAGAAGTCCATGGGTTCTCCAGAATCCGTTAGCGGTTGGCTCGGGGCAGGCCGAGCGCCACCATGCCGATGATGTCGCGCTGCACTTCGTTGGTGCCGCCGCCGAAGGTCAGAATCAGACAGGCGCGGTGCATCCGCTCGACCCGGCCGCGCAGCAAGGCGCCGGGCGAATTCTGTCGCAGTGTCGCCGCGGTGCCCAGCACCTCCATCAGCAGCCGGTAGGCCTCGGTGGCCAGCTCGGTGCCGAATACCTTGGCGGCCGAGGCGTCCGCGGGAGACGGGGACGCGGACTCCGCCGACGCCAGCTCCCAGTTGATCAGCTTGAGGACCTCGACCTTGGCATGCACTCGGGCCAAGTTGAGTTGTACCCACTCCGAATCGATCAGCCTGGCGCCACCGGCGTCCTTGGTGTTCTGTGCCCAGTCTCGAACCTGGTTGAGCGCCATGATGATCGGCATCGGCGAGACCAGCGCGACGCGCTCGTGGTTGAGCTGGTTGGTCACCAGCTTCCAGCCGGCGTTCTCCTCGCCGACCCGGTTGGCGACCGGAATGCGGACGTCCTGGTAGTAAGTGGCGCTGGTGTCGACGCCGGACATGGTGTGCACCGGCGTCCAGGAGAATCCCTCGGCGGTGGTCGGCATGATCAACATCGAGATGCCGCGGTGCTTCTTGGCTTCGGTGTTGGTGCGCACCGCCAGCCAGACGTAGTCGGCGTAGGCGATCAGGCTGGTCCACATCTTCTGCCCGTTGACCACGTAGTCGTCGCCGTCGCGCACCGCTGTGGTCCGCAGGTTCGCCAGGTCGGTGCCGGCGCCAGGTTCGGAGTAGCCGATCGAGAAGTGCAGTTCACCGGCGGCGATCTTGGGCAGGAAGAACTTCTTCTGCTCCTCGGTACCGAACGACATGATCGTCGGCGCGACGCTGTTGATGGTCAGGAACGGCACCGGCGCACCGGCGATCGCGGCCTCGTCGGTGAAGATCAGCGATTCCATCGGGGAGCGGTCTTGGCCGCCGTACTCCTTGGGCCAGTTCAGGGTGAGCCAGCCGTCCTTGCCCATCTGCGCGACGGTCTCGCGGTAGACGTTGCCTTCGCCGACCTCACCCGACGTCGAGCTCAGCGCCTCGCGCCGCTCCGGGGTGATCAGCTTCTCGAAGTACGACCGCAGTTCGCGACGCAGCTCCTCCTGCTCCGGGGTGTAACTGATGCGCATTCCGGCCGCCTCCAGTCGTCGATGAGTTTTGCGGCAGCCAGCATCGGCGGCCACCCATTCGTCTTCCTGGTTGTAACACGTTCTAGTCTGAGGGTCCAGCGACCGTTCGCTCGGGACGTAACCGGGACGGGTCGTATGGTGGGCGTACTGAATTGGAAGTCACGTTCTAGGAGGGCGTCGTGCGGGTGATAGTCGACCACGACCGGTGTGAGGGCAACGCGGTGTGCCTGGGAATCGCGCCGGATATCTTCGACCTCGACGATGAGGACTACGCGGTCGTGAAGACCGACCCGATTCCGGCCGATCATGAGGCGGCGGCTGAGCAGGCGATCGCCGAATGCCCTCGGGCCGCCCTGCTACGCGAAGACTAGAGGTATTCATAAATTGACTAGCAGCACGAATCCAGAGGACCTCTCCGGCAAGGTCGCAGTGGTGACCGGCGCGGCCGCGGGGCTGGGCCGCGCCGAGGCGATCGGCTTAGCCCGCGCGGGCGCAACCGTCGTCGTCAACGACATCGCCGCCGCCCTGGACGCCTCCGACGTCATCGACGAGATCAGCACCGCCGGTTCCAAAGCCATCGCGGTCGCCGGCGACATCAGCCAGCGTGAGACCGCCGACGAATTGGTCAGCACCGCCGACGGGCTGGGCGGCCTGAGCATCGTGGTCAACAACGCGGGCATCACTCGCGACCGGATGTTGTTCAACATGTCCGACGAGGATTGGGACGCGGTGATCGCGGTGCACCTACGCGGCCACTTCCTGCTGACGCGCAATGCCGCCACCTACTGGCGGTCCAAGGCCAAAGAAGCCGGCGGCACGATCTATGGGCGCATCATCAACACCTCGTCAGAGGCCGGGCTGGTCGGCCCAGTCGGGCAGGCTAACTACGGCGCCGCGAAAGCCGGCATCTCCTCGCTGACCCTGACCGCAGCGCGCGCGCTGGGCCGGTACGGGGTGTGCGCGAACGCGATCGCTCCCCGCGCCAGGACCGCGATGACCGCCGACGTCTTCGGCGACGCGCCGGACGCTGCCGAGGGCGAGATCGATCCGCTCTCGCCCGAACACGTCGTGACCCTGGTGCGCTTTCTGGCATCGCCAGCGGCCAAGGACGTCAACGGTCAGCTTTTCATCGTGTACGGCCCCCAGGTCACCCTGATCGCCGCGCCGACCGTGGAGCACCGGTTCGACGCGGCCGGACAGGCGTGGGATCCCGCCCAGCTCTTCGACGAGCTGCAGGGATACTTCGCCGGCCGCGACCCGGAACGCAACTTCGCGGCGACCAGCGTGATGGAGTGACGGACCGGGTTCCAAGCCGCCTGGGATCGTTTCGGCAGAACTAGAACACGTTCCAGCATGATCTGGGTCACAAAGGGCCCTGACCTGCTAAAACTACTGACATTTGTCTAATTCAGCCGATCTTTGACACTCCGAACTTGTTCTAGTTACGATGGGCCCGCTCACGCGGACCGCTTCGGCTCAGAAACAAGCAAGGGCGGCGCCCACCAGGGACGCAGAGGCATCGCCGGCGAACTTGCAGACACCCGCGCGAGAAGGGAACCAGGTTGTTCGAACAGCTCGCGGTCCCGGCCCGGGCCGTGGGCGGTTTCGTCGAGATGTCTCTGGATACTTTTCGCAAGACGTTCCAGCGCCCCTTTCAGTTCCGTGAGTTTCTCGACCAGACCTGGATGATCGCCCGGGTGTCGCTGGTTCCCACGTTGTTGGTGGCGATTCCGTTCACGGTTCTGGTGGCCTTCACTCTCAACATCTTGTTACGGGAGATCGGCGCCGCCGATTTGTCTGGTGCGGGTACCGCGTTCGGCACCATCACCCAGCTCGGCCCGGTGGTCACTGTGCTCGTGGTGGCGGGCGCGGGGGCCACCGCGATCTGCGCCGACCTGGGCGCACGCACCATCCGCGAAGAAATCGACGCCATGCGAGTCCTGGGCATCGACCCGATCCAGCGTCTGGTGGTACCCCGAGTCCTGGCGTCGACGTTCGTCGCGCTGCTGCTCAACGGACTGGTCTCCGCAATCGGCATCGCGGGAGGCTATGTCTTCTCCGTCTTGTTGCAGGGCGTCAACCCGGGCGCTTTCGTCAACGGCCTGACTGTGCTGACTCATCTCGGCGAGGTGATCCTCTCCGAGATCAAGGCATTGCTGTTCGGGGTCTTCGCCGGCCTGGTCGGCTGCTATCGGGGGCTCACGGTCAAGGGTGGACCTAAAGGTGTCGGCATCGCCGTCAACGAGACCGTGGTCTACGCGTTCATATGCCTGTTCGTCATCAACGTGATCATGACGGCCGTCGGCGTTCGGGTGCTGGCCCGGTGATGAGGTGAGTTATGACGCCACAGTGCGCATTCGGCGCTTCTTTCACCGGTTCGCCGGGCCGATCGACACCTTCGGTGAGCAGGCGCTGTTCTACGGCGAGTCGATGCGGTACATCCCGAATGCGCTCACCCGCTACCGGAAAGAGACCATCCGCCTGATCGCCGAAATGACCATGGGCACAGGCGCATTGGTGCTCATCGGTGGGACGGTCGGCGTCGCCGCGTTCTTGACGTTGGCCTCCGGCGGTGTGATCGCGGTCCAGGGTTACGAGTCGCTGGGCAACATCGGTATCGAGGCGCTAACGGGATTCCTGTCGGCGTTTCTGAACGTACGCATCGTCGCTCCGGTCGTCGCCGGCATCGCATTGGCTGCCACCATCGGCGCGGGCACCACTGCCCAACTGGGCGCGATGCGCGTCGCCGAGGAGATAGACGCCGTCGAGGCGATGGCCGTGCATTCGGTGTCCTACCTGGTTTCCACCCGGCTCATCGCGGGGCTGATCGCGATCGTCCCGCTGTACTCGCTTGCGGTGCTGGCCTCGTTTTTCGCGGCGCGCTTCACCACGGTGTTCATCAACGGGCAATCGGCCGGTCTGTACGACCACTACTTCAATACGTTCCTGATTCCCACCGACCTGCTGTGGTCGTTTCTGCAGGCCATCGTGATGTCGATCGGCGTGATGCTGATCCATACGTATTACGGCTACAACGCTTCTGGCGGTCCAGTGGGTGTCGGCCTGGCGGTCGGTCAGGCAGTGCGGACATCACTGATCGTCGTGGTCGTCATTACTTTGTTCATCTCACTGGCTGTCTACGGCGCATCCGGTAATTTCAACCTCTCCGGATGATCCTGGCGACGACGCAGAGCGCGCAGCGCGCTGAAGAGGAACCAGGCAAGTAGGAGAAAAGGGGGACAGTGGCAAGCACCGGTGCGCAACGCACTCACGTCAGGCTGGCAGCGGCGCTGCTGGCCTCTCTTTTGTTGGCGTGTGTGGTGCTGACCTACCTCTCCTACACGGCCGCCTTCTCCTCCTTCGACACCGTCACCGTCACCGCGCCGCGCGCCGGCCTGGTCATGGACCGTGGCGGCAAGGTCAAGTACCGCGGTATCCAGATCGGCACGGTCGACGACATCAGCTACGCCGACGACCAGGCGCAGCTGACCCTGGCTATCGACGATGGCCAACTGAAGTACATTCCGGCCAATGCGCCGGTGCACATTGCCAGCAACACCATTTTCGGCGCCAAGTCGGTGGAGTTCATTCCACCCAAGTCACCCCTGGCAAACTCGATGCGCGCCGGCGCACACCTTGCGGCGTCGGCGGTTTCGCTGGAAGTCAACACGCTGTTCCAGTCGCTCGTCGACTTGCTGCACAAGATCGACCCCGTCGAGCTGAACGGCACGCTGGGTGCGTTGGCCGAAGGTCTTCGCGGACACGGCGATGACTTCGGCACGCTGCTGGCGGGGCTGAACACCCTTGCACGACAAACCAATCCGAAACTGCCGACATTGCAGCAGGATTTCCGGAAGACGGCTGCAGTCGCGAATATCTACTCCGATGCCGCGCCCGATCTGGTCAGCGTGTTCAACAACACGCCGACGATCGCCAAGACCGTCGTCGACCAGCAGAGCAATCTGAACAAGACTCTGCTGGCAGCGATTGGGTTGTCCAACAACGCCTATGACACGCTTGCGCCGGCTGAGGACGACCTGATCGCCGCCCTGAAGCGATTGCGCGCGCCGCTCAAGGTTGCTGGTGACTACTCGCCGGAATTCGGCTGTCTGTTCGCGGGCATCGAGCGTGGCATCGAAGAATTCGCACCGCTGCTCGGCGTGCGGAAGGCGGGGCTCTTCACCTCGTCGAGCTTCATCTTGGGTGCGCCGTCGTACACGTATCCGGAAAGCCTGCCGAGAGTCAACGCCTCGGGTGGGCCGAATTGCCGTGGCCTGCCGGATATCCCGACCAAGCAGAGCGGTGGATCCTGGTTCCGGGCGCCGTTCCTCGTGACCGACAACGCCAACATTCCCTATGAGCCGTTCACCGAAATGCAGGTGGACGCGCCGTCGACGCTGCAGTGGCTGTTCCACGGAGCGTTCGCAGAACGGGACGACCGCTGATGGACGGCCACGAATCGCAGCGTTCGATCCTGACCAAGGTCGGCATCTTCACCGTGACAATGTTGTTGGTGGCAGTCGGTTTGGTGATCGTCTTCGGTGAGTTCCGGTTCGGGCCGGAAAACACCTTCCACGCCAACTTCACCGATGCGACGCGGCTCAAGTCCGGACAGAAGGTCCGCATCGCCGGGGTTCCGGTCGGCGCGGTCAAGGACCTCAAGCTCAACCCCAACAACAGCGTCGACGTGACCTTCGGCGTCGACAAGCGCTACACGCTGTACACGTCGACGCGCGCGCTCATCCGCTATGACAACTTGGTCGGCGACCGGTTCCTCGAAATCACCGCTGGCCCTGGGGAATTACGCAAGTTGCGGCCGGGCGCCACCATCGACCAGCAGCACACTCAGCCGGCGCTGGATCTGGATGCACTGCTCGGCGGCCTGCGCCCGGTGCTCAAGGGCCTGGACTCCGACAAGATCAACACGGTCAGCAGCTACGTCATCCAGCTGCTGCAGGGTCAGGGCGGGGCGCTGTCGAATCTACTGGCCGACACCAACGCCTTTGGATCGACGCTGGGTGCACGCGACCACGTCATCGGCGACGTGATCACCAACCTCAACACCGTTTTGGGTACCGTCGATGCCAAGGGCGCGCAATTCTCGGCCAGCGTCGACGAGTTGCAAAAACTGATCAGCGGATTGGCTCAGGGCCGCGACGCAATCGCCGGTGCCATTCCGCCGCTGGCTTCGGCGACCACCGATCTGACCCAATTCCTGAAGCAGGGGCGACGACCACTGCAGGGTGTCATCGAGAACACCCGACCGATCGCCACGGAGCTTCAGGATCGGCAAGGTGAGGTGAACAATGACATCGAGCAACTCGGTGAGGATTACCTCCGACTGTCTGCGCTGGGCGCCTACGGCGCGTACTTCAACATTTACTTCTGCACGGTGACGCTCAAGATCAACGGGCCTGCAGGCAGCGACATCCTGATCCCATTCGGTGGCCAGGCCGATCCCAGCAAGGGGAGGTGCGCTTTTGCCAAGTAAGGCAGATGAACGCGACCCGCTCCGCACCGGTGTTTTCGGGGTGGTCCTGGTGGTCTGCGTCGTGTTGGTCGCGTTCGGCTATACCTCGCTGCCGTTCTGGCCGCAGGGCAGGGGCTACACCGCGTATTTCTCGGACGCAGGTGGCCTCACACCCGGAAACGACGTCTACGTATCGGGTATCAAAGTCGGCAAAGTACAGTCGCTCAGCGTGGCCGGCGACTCCGCCCGAGTCGACTTCACCGTGGATCGCCATGTCAACGTGGGCAACCAGTCGTTGGCGGCTATTCGCACCGAAACGATCTTGGGGCAGCGCTCGATTGGGGTGACGCCGGCCGGCAGCGGGACGGCGACCACGATTCCGCTGAACCGAACGACGACGCCCTACGCCTTGGGCTCTGCCCTGGAGGATTTGGGCGACAACGCGGGGCATCTGGACAAGGCCCAGTTCGAGAAGTCGCTGAAAGTCCTCACCGACGCGCTGCATGAGGCCACCCCGCAGCTACGCGGCGCGCTCGACGGTGTCACCTCGCTGTCGCGCACCCTGAACAAACGTGACCAGTCGTTGGAAGAGCTACTGGCCCATGCCAAGTCGGTGACGGCCGTGTTGGCTGAGCGGGCCGATCAGGTCAACAAACTCGTTGTTGACGGCAACCAGCTCTTCGCCGCACTGGATGCGCGCCGGGCCGCGCTGGCAGAGCTGATCTCCGGCATCGACGGTGTTTCGCAACAGCTCTCGGGGTTCGTCGCTGACAACCGTAAGGAATTCGGCCCGTCGCTGACCAAGCTGAACTCGGTGCTGGACAACCTCAACGAGCGTCGTGACTACATCAGCGAGGCGCTGAAACGTCTGCCCACGTATGCGACCACCCTCGGCGAGGTGGTCGGTTCCGGTCCCGGCTTCAACGTCAACATCTTCAGTCTGCTGCCTGCACCGCTGGTCGCAACCATGTTCGACGCGGTGTTCCAACCCGGCAAGCTGCCGGCCAGTTTCGCCGACTACCTGCGCGGACTTGTCCAGGAACGCTGGCGGTTGAGGCCTCAGTCGCCATGACCCTGTTATCTGCGTTGAGAGAGCGCCACCGCACCGTGCGGCGGGCGTTGGTCGTTCTGCTCGCCGTATTCCTGGCAGTGGGGGCCTTTTTGGTGTGGCCGGGCAAGAGCGGCAACAAGATCACCGGCTACTTCACCTCGGCGGTCGGCTTGTATCCCGGTGACCAGATCCGGATTGTCGGTGTGCCGGTCGGCACGATCGAGTCGATCGAACCCCGCGCGAGCGACGTCAAAATCACCATGTCGGTGGACGATGGCGTCAAGGTCCCGCAAGATGCGCGAGCAGTGATCATGTCGCCCAATCTCGTTGCGGCGCGCTTCATTCAGCTGACGCCCGCCTACACCCATGGCCCGGCGATGCCGGGCGGGGCCACCATCGATCTGTCGCACACTGCGGTGCCGGTGGAGTGGGATGAGGTCAAAGAGGCGCTGACGAATCTGGCCAAGCAGCTGAGCCCGGCCGCCGGCCAGTTGCAGGGACCGTTGGGAACGGTCATCAATCAGGCGGCCGAGACTTTCAACGGCAGCGGCGACTCGTTCCACAATGCGTTGCGCGAACTCTCTCAGGTCGCCGGTCGGCTCGGTGATTCGCGTACTGACGTCTTCGGCACAGTGAAGAACCTCGGAACGCTCGTCGATGCGCTGTCCAAGAGCAACGAGCAGATCGTCTCGTTCGCCGGCCACGTGGCGTCGGTGTCACAGGTGCTCGCCAACAGCTCGAACCACCTCGACCAGACGCTCGCAACCCTCGACCAAGCGCTCGTGGACGTCAGAGGCTTTCTGCAACAAAACAACTCGACACTCATCGGCACTGTCGACAAGCTCAGCGATCTGACGAAGGTGCTGAGCGATCAGAGCGAAGACATCGAACAGGTGCTGCACGTCGCCGGGCCCGGCATCGCCAACTTCTACAATATCTACGACCCCGCCCAGGGCACTCTGAACGGCCTGTTGTCGGTCCCGGAATTCTCCAACCCAGTCCAGTTCATCTGCGGCGGTTCGTTCGACACTCCAGCCGGATTGTCCGGGCCGGAGTACTACAAGCGCGCCGAAATCTGTCGGGAACGATTGGGTCCGCCACTGCGCCGCCTGACGTTCAATTACCCGCCGATCATGTTCCACCCGATCAACTCGATCACCGCGTACAAGGGCCAGATCATCTACGACACGCCGGCCACTCAGGCCAGAGCGCAGACGCCGATTCCAGACTTGAAGTGGATTCCGGCGCCGGGCGTGCACCCGCCCAACCCGGCGGATCTGCAGGCGCTGTTGATGCCACCGGCCCCGGGCAGCGGCGCCGCTCCCGGCGCGCCCGCCCCGGCGTCGACTCAGTTCGGTCCATTGCCGGGACCTGCTCCGGCGGCGCCCGGACCCTTACCCGCTGAGCGGGGGGCCGGCCGATGAAGCGGATCCTGTTGCGCAGCAGCGTGTTGGCAGCCGGCAGCGCGCTGCTGGCGGGTTGTCAGTTCGGCGGACTGAATTCCGTTGCGCTGCCTGGGACGGCGGGGCACGGCTCCGGCTCCTACTCGATCACCGTCGACCTGGCTGATGTGGCAACGCTGCCGCAGAACTCACCGGTCATGGTCGACGACGTCACTGTCGGCAGCGTGTCCGGCATCGACGCGATGCAACGTCCGGACGGAAGCTTTTTTGCCGCAGTCAAACTGGCGCTCGACCGCAACGTGGTCCTGCCGGCGAATTCGACGGCCAAGGTGGCGCAGACCTCGCTGCTGGGTTCTCAGCATGTCGAGTTGGCTGCACCGAGCAACGAACCATCGATGGGCAAGCTGGTCAACGGATCGACCATCCGAGAGTCCCGCACGAACCGTTACCCCACTACCGAAGAGGTGCTCTCCGCACTCGGCGTCGTGGTGAACAAGGGTAATCTTGCTGCACTGCAGGACATTACCGACGAGACATATAAAGCTGTCGCGGGTCGGGAAAGCCAATTCGTTGATTTGGTGCCGCACCTTGCACAGTTGACGGCCGGACTGAACAGTCAGGTCAACGACATCATTGCGGCCATCGACGGCCTGGACCGATTTTCGGCGATTCTGGCGAGCAACAAGGACAGCCTGGGGCGCACACTGGATTCACTGCCTGGTGCGCTGCTGGTGCTCAACAAGAACCGGGACAAGATCGTCGAAGCGTTCGGCGCACTCAAGAAGGTCGCAACGGTTGCCTCGCACGTCCTTTCGCAAACCAAAGTGGATTTCGCCGAAGATCTGAAGAGTCTGTACTCGGCGACAAAGGCGCTCGCCGACAACCGCAAAAATTTCGTGACGTCACTGCAGTTATTGCCGACCTTCCCGTTCCCGAACTTCGGTATCAAGCAGGCTGTGCGAGGTGACTACCTCAACGTCTTCACCACGTTCGACCTAACGGTGCGCCGGCTCGGCGAGACGTTCTTCACCACGTCTTGGCCGCTGGACCCGAACATGTTGCACATGAACGACGTCCTGAACCCGCCAGACTTCCTCATCGGGGAGATGGCCAACCTGTCCGGGCAGGCCGCTGATCCGTTCAAGATCCCATCGGGCACGCCGGCAGGACAACGCTGATGCTAGACCGTCTGACGAAAATGCAGCTGGCCATCTTCGGGGTGGTCACGGTGATCACGGTTGTCGTGATGGCGATCTTCTACCTGCGGTTGCCTGCGGCGCTCGGCATCGGCACCTACCGGGTGACCGCTGACTTCGTCGCCGGCGGCGGTTTGTACAAGAACGCCAACGTCACCTACCGCGGGGTCGCAGTCGGCCGGGTTGAGTCGGTGGGCCTGAACCCGCATGGCGTCGACGCCACCATGCGGCTGAACAGCGGCACCACCGTCCCGTCGAACGTCACCGCATCGGTGAAGAGCGTGTCCGCCATCGGAGAGCAATACATCGATCTGGTGCCACCCGCTCATCCTGCAGATACCAAGCTGCACAATGGATCTCGCATTGCGCGGGATAACACCATGATCGGCGTGGAAGTCGCGACTCTGCTGCATCAATCCGAGATCCTGGTCAACAGCGTCGCCGATACCCGGCTGCGGGAGCTGCTGCACGCAACGTTCACCGCATTCAACGGAACCGGGCCGGAGATAGCCAGGCTGATTCAATCGGCTCGCCTCCTGGTAGACGAGGCCAATGCCGATTTTCCGCAGACGTCACAGCTGATCGATCAGGTGGGCCCGTTTCTGGAAGCCCAGATCCGATCCGGCAACGACATTCGATCGCTGTCCGACGGCCTTGCGCGGTTCACCTCTGAAGTACGCACGGCGGACCCGCATCTGCGGACAACGTTGGACGTCGTGCCAGGGACCGTGGACCAGGCCAACACCGCGTTCTCCGGTATCCGCCCGTCGTTCCCGATCCTTGCGGCGAGCCTGGCCAACCTGGGCCGGGTCGGCGTGATCTATCACAACTCGATCGAGCAGCTTCTCGTCGTGCTGCCGGCACTGTTCGCCGCCATCACCACCGCGGCGGGCGGTGCCCCCCAAGACGAAGGCGCCAAGCTGGACTTCAAGATCAACATCGACCCCCCGCCGTGTAACACCGGCTTCATCCCACCGACGTTGATCCGGACACCCGCCGACGAGACGTTGCGCGAAATCCCGACCGATATGTACTGCAAGACTGCACAGAACGACCCATCAACCGTGCGCGGCGCGCGTAATTACCCCTGCCAGGAGTTCCCGGGTAAGCGGGCGCCGACCGTCGCGCTGTGCCGTGACCCGCGCGGTTATGTCCCGATCGGCACCAACCCGTGGCGGGGGCCGCCGATCCCGTACGACACCCCGGTGACGAACGGGCTGAACATCTTGCCGCCCAACAAGTATCCGTACATCCCGCCGGGCGCCGACCCCGATCCCGGCACACCGGTCGCGGGGCCGCTGCCGCCGGGGGCGGTGGCCGGGCCAGGTCCTGCTCCGTTCCAGCCGTTCCCGGTCCAACCGCCGCCCAACACCGGCGGCACCGATGGTCGGCAGGCGTGGATACCGCCGTCGCCCTATCCGCCGCAGAACCCCCAGATACCGTTCCCGAAAGCGGTTCCCGCACCGCCACCGCCGGAAGGTCTGTCTCCGCCGGCGCCGTATCCGCCACCCGAGAAGCCTTGGGGCCCACCGCCCGGGCCGGCGCCACAGGCCAACGGCGCGGCGTTCACCACCTACGACCAGGCCACCGGTGCTTTCCAGGACCCGGACGGGACGACTGGTATCTTCGCGCCCGGCAAAGCGTCTGGCGCGGAGACCTGGGTGGATCTGATGCGTGACCCGAGGCAGTTGTGACAGAAGAGGAGCCGATCGCAAGCGCGGCCGAGCCGGGCGCAGCGGGTCGGCGACTGGCGAGCTCTGAGCCGGCGACGCGACCCGCGCGGCGACGGGCATCGCGGGCCGCCGGCCCCACCGGCGGTGAGGTTGCGGCCACGACGGTGCGGGTCAGCACACCGACATCGGCTGTCAAGCGGCGGAACACACCGGCCGGTCCGCCACCTCGACGGCCCGCCCACCGCGTGCGGGTGGGATGGGTCGCACTCGCATTCATGCTGACTGGGATCGCCGGGCTGGCCGGCGGTTTGGCATTCGAGCTGGTTCAGCAGCGCGACGCCGACGCCGCCGAGGCGCGCCAACAGCGGTTCGTCGACACCGCCACCCAGACCGTGGTCAACATGTTCAGTTACACCCAGGACACCATCGACAAGAGCGTCGCTCGGCTGGTGGACGGCACCAGCGGGCCGTTGCGGGGCATGCTCGGCGCCAACAACAACGTCGAAAACATCAAAGCTATTTTCCGTCACACGAATTCGAGCTCGGAGGCCGTTGTCAACGGCGCTGCGTTGGAGGGCGTCGACGACGTCACCGATAATGCGTCGGTGCTGGTGTCAGTGCGGGTGACGGCCACCGACATGGACGGTGTCAACAAGCCATCGGTGCCCTTCCGGATGCGTGTGATCGTTCATCAGGACGACACTGGCCGGATGACTGGCTACGACTTGAAGTATCCAGATGGGGGTAACTGATGCGGTGGTTGATCACCACCTTCGTCAGCCTGCTGATCGCAACGTTCGTCGGGTTGGCCGCGGCCAGCGGTTGGTTCTACTGGGATCGCGTTGAAACCCGCGGCGAGCAGGCGGCGCGAGCGACGCTTCCTGCGCTGGCCAAAGACCAGATACCCCGGGTGTTCGCCTACGACTTCCAGACCGTCGAGCGAAGTCTTTCCGAGGCATTCCCATTGCTGACGCCGTCATATCGGCGCGAGTTCGAGCGAAGTGTCAACGCGCAGATCATCCCAGAGGCGAAGAAGCGGGAAGTCGTGGTGCAGGCCAACGTTGTAGGCGTGGGAGTGATGGCCGCTAAACGTGATTCAGCGTCGGTGATGGTGTACATGAACCGCACCGTGACCGACAAGTCGAAGCAGCCGGTCTACGACGGCAGCCGGTTGCGGGTCGATTACGAGCAGATCGGCGGCAAATGGCTGATCAACTTCATCACGCCGATCTGACACACCAAGCCCGCTAGCGGCTCAGCGACACTGCCCAATCTCGTTGCAATTTAATGGGAAACGTTCGACCGGGTTGGGTAGCGGTGCCTGAAATGCCAGTGTGAACGGTGTCTTGGTCATCGCGGGCTGTAGACCGCAGACATCGCTGTGGATGCTGGTGTGCGTGCCGGCCAGCGAAACATCGTCGAATGCATAGGTTTCCGTCGACGGCGCCGTGCTGCCGTCCGGACACATCAGGCCGTCGGACTTCGGGACCTGGAAGGTCCACAGATCGCCGGTCAATCGGGCCCTGCCGCCGTAGTTCGCCTGGCGTTCCTGGCGGCTGCTGAGGCCGGCCGTGGTGCTCACGACATTCAGCGCACAGAGATCAGCCGCAACGACCGGGTCGGTGAAATCGGGGATGGCCCGCTGCCGGGACGGTGCATCGCAGAGCGCGTAGATCTTCCAGGTGCTTGCGGGTGCTCCCGCCTCGGTGAAGTTGTACAGACCGTCCGGCGGCGGACCCAGTGCTTTGGCAGGGCCTGCTGTGCCCACTGCCGCGAGCGTCACGACGGCGGCGGCGGTCAGGCCGCGGGAAATCAGCACCTTCGCGCTCCCTTCCGGATGGGTGCATCGAGTATCGCAGTGTGCCCGCGGCGACACCATGGATTCAGCTGTTTGACGGGCGTCCGACGGTCAGCGCATCGAGAAAGGATCGTGCCCATCGATCGACATCGTGGACCAGTACCTGGCGGCGTAGCGCCCGCATCCGGCGCCGACCCTCCTCGACCGTTTGCGTGAGCGCGGCCTCGATGCCGTCTTTGACGCCCTCGGTGTCATGCGGATTGACTTGGTAGGCCTGCTGGAGTTCGGCTGCGGCGCCAGTGAATTCGCTGAGCACCAGTGCGCCGCCGAGATCGCTGCGGCATGCGACATATTCCTTGGCCACCAGGTTCATCCCGTCGCGTAGCGGGGTGACCAGCATGACGTCGCTGGCCACGAAGAACGCGATGAGCTCGTCGCGGGGAATCGGGCGATGGAGGTAATGCACCACCGGATGGCCGACTTCGGCGTATTCGCCGTTGATGTGGCCGACCTGGCGCTCGATGTCCTCGCGAAGCTTCTGATAGCTGTCCACTCGCTCACGGCTGGGCGTCGCGAGTTGCACGAGCACGGTGTCGTCGCCTTTGACGCGGCCCTCAGCGAGCAGTTCGGCAAACGCCTTGAGTCGCACATCGATGCCCTTGGTGTAGTCCAACCGGTCGACGCCGAGCATGATTTTTCTGGGGTTGCCGACCTCGGCACGGATCTCCTTGGCCCGTCGCCGGATGCTTCGCTCACGGCCCTTCTGGTCGAGCTCGGCCGAATCGATCGAAATCGGAAACGCGCCCACCCGAGCCGTGCGGTCGTCGAGCTCGACATGGCCCGGTCGTGACCGCAGCCCGACCGACGCACGGGACGTGTTCGCGCCGATCAGGCGTCGAGCGAGGTACAGGAAGTTCTGCGCACCGCCGGCCAGATGAAATCCCACCAGGTCCGCGCCAAGCAGTCCTTCGACGATCTCGGTGCGCCAGGGGAGTTGCATGAATAGCTCGACCGGCGGAAAGGGAATGTGCAAAAAGAACCCGATCGTCAAATCGGGTCGCAATTCGCGCAGCATTTTGGGCACCAGTTGGAGCTGATAGTCCTGGACCCAGACGACCGCACCTTTGGCGGCGGCGCGCGCCGCGGCTTTGGCGAACCGAATATTGACCGCGACGTAGCGGTCCCACCACTCCCGGTGATAGAGCGGTTTGACGATGACGTCGTGATAGAGCGGCCACAGCGTGGCGTTGGAGAAGCCCTCGTAGTACTCCTCGACGTCGTCGGCTGACAGACGAACGGGGTGCAGCCGAAGACCGTCCTCGAGGATCGGTTCGTCCTCAACGTCGACGTCGTTGTCTACGGCGCCGGTCCAGCCGATCCAGGCGCCGTGCCTGCGTCGCAGAATGGGTTCTAGCGCGGTGACCAGACCGCCTGGGCTGCGCTTCCAGGTGGTGCTGCCGTCGGGCAATCTCTCCAGGTCGACGGGCAGTCGGTTGGCGACCACCACGAAGTCGGATTCCCCGGAGATAGCGTCCTGCGAACTCTGGCCTCCCGCGCGGGGCACTTACACCTCGATCTTCGCCGGCCCGATACCAAGCATCGACAAGAAGACGCGGCACTCGTCGGCGTCTTGCGCATAGGCCGCTACGACGCGCCTTGCCTGGCTGGCCGTGTCGTCGGCCAGGGGCTCCACGTCATCGATTTCATGGGTGTCAGATTTAGCGGGCATTGCACAACTCTATGCGAAGTGAATGTTCACCCGCATACGGCGCTGTCACCCCGCGGCTGAAGCGTTACGGGCTCGCCGTAATGTGTAAGCACTCGCCCGGCGACGATGCGGGCCGTGCAGCGGCCCGAGGAGAAGCTGGGCAATCAGTCTCGAGTGAGGTGGGCCAATGGCAGTCCCGGTTGAAACCAAGTCCGAAGAGCTGGTGGCCTACGAGACACTCGACGAGGGCCGGGTCGCCCGAATCTGGCTCAATCGGCCGGAGGCGCACAACGCCCAGAGCCGCGGCCTGCTGGTTCAGCTCGACGAGGCCTTCCTGCGCGCCGAAGCCGACGACACCGTTCGGGTGGTTATTCTCGCGGCGCGCGGAAAGAACTTCTCCGCCGGTCACGACCTGGGCTCGGAGTTGGCGCTGGCAGAGCGGGCAGCCGGACCTGCCCAGTTGCCGAGCTTCCGGATCAACGGGTCCAACCGCGATGCCGTCGCGGAGAAGACCTACCTGCAGGAGTGGCACTACTTCTTCCAGAACACGTGCCGTTGGCGCGATCTGCGCAAGATCACCATCGCGCAGGTGCAAGGCAACGCGATCTCCGCGGGGTTGATGCTGATCTGGGCCTGCGACCTGATCGTCGCCGCAGACAATGCCAAATTCAGCGACGTGGTCGGCGTGCGGATGGGCATGCCGGGCGTCGAATATTACGCTCACCCTTGGGAATTTGGCCCGCGCAAAGCCAAAGAGCTGCTGCTGACCGGTGATTTTCTGGACGCCGACGAGGCCTACCGACTGGGCATGGTGTCCAAGGTCTTTCCGACTGACGAGTTGGCGGACAAGACTCTGGAGTTCGCCAAGCGCATCGCGCAGCGGCCCACGATGGCTGCGCTACTGATCAAAGACTCGGTGAACGCCGCGTCGGATGCGATGGGGTTCACCGAGGCGCTGCGGCACGCGTTCCACATCCACGAGTTGGGCCACGCGCATTGGGCGGCGCACAACGAGAACCGCTACCCCGTCGGTTTGCCGCCCGACGTCGAGGACTGGCGCAACCCGACGCCGTCGAGGCCGGCGAAGCGCGATACCCCGTAGCCAGGCCTGTCGCTCGGAGGCGGGCACATCGGTCCGTCTGACCTCCTGGAGCCCGCTGTGGCAGGTGTGGTTCTATAACTAGAACCTGTTTCAGTTTTGGCCTGAAGGAGCTGGCGTGGAGCTTTCGTTCAAGGACCGGACCTACCTGGTCACCGGCGGCGGCAGTGGCATCGGCAAGGGGGTGGCAGCGGGTCTGGTCGCCGCGGGCGCCTCGGTCATGATCATCGGCCGCAATCCCGACCGGCTGGCCGGGGCCGTGGCCGAGCTCGAGGCCGGCGCAGCGAACGGCGGCGCGATCCGCTACGAGCCCACCGACGTCACCAATGAAGACGAGGTCACCCGGGCGGTCGATGCCGCGACGGCGTGGCATGGCCGACTGCACGGCGTGGTGCACTGCGCTGGCGGATCGGAGACCATCGGGCCGATCACCCAGGTCGACTCGGAGCTGTGGCGTCGAACCGTCGACCTCAACGTCAACGGCACCATGTATGTGCTCAAGCATGCGGCCCGTGAACTCGTGCGCGGCGGTGGCGGGTCGTTCGTCGGCATCTCGTCGATCGCGGCCAGCAACACCCATCGCTGGTTCGGCGCGTATGGGGTGAGCAAGTCGGCGCTCGACCACATGATGCAGCTGGCCGCCGACGAACTCGGTGCGTCGTGGGTGCGGGTGAATGGCATCCGCCCGGGCCTGATCCGCACAGAGCTGGTCGCGCCCGTCCTGGAGTCGCCGGAGTTGAGCGAGGACTACCGGCTATGCACCCCGATGCCGCGACCAGGCGAGGTCGAGGACATTGCCAATATGGCGATGTTCTTGCTCAGCGATGCGGCCAGCTATGTCACCGGCCAGGTGATCAATGTCGACGGCGGGCTCCTGGTGCGACGCGGTCCCGACTACAGCGCAATGCTCGAGCCGGTTTTCGGCGCCGACGGCCTGCGTGGAGTGGTCGGATAACGATCGGTTGAAACCTGTCCACTGACCGGGACGGCGTCCCGCCGCGCGGCTGAAGTCGGTCCACCATGGAAAGTCTCAGCCGAGGACAGGAAGACATCATGGCCCGACGGGTAATCGACAACATCGCCGACATCGCCGACCGGCTGCGAGACCAGGGCGCCGAAGCCGAACGAATCGGCCGCATGCCCGACGACACCGCCAAGCTGCTCAAAGCGGCCGGGCCGATCAAGCTGCTGCAGCCCAAGCAGTACGGCGGGTTCGAATGCCATCCAAGGGAATTCGCCGAGACCGTGATGGCGATCGCCGGCTTGGACGGCGCGGCCGGATGGATCTGCGGGGTGGTGGGCGTGCACCCCTGGCAGCTGGCATTCGCCGACCCGAAAGTGCGCGAAGAGGTCTGGGGCGCCGACGACAACACCTGGATGGCGTCACCGTATGCGCCCACCGGGCTCGCCGTCCCGGTCGACGGCGGTTACGTCTTCAATGGCCGCTGGCAGTTCAGCTCCGGCACCGACCACTGCGACTGGATCTTCCTCGGGGCATTGTTGGGCAATGCGGACGGCAGCATCGCCGACCCACCGAGCATGCTGCACATGATCCTTCCGCGCAGCGACTACCAGATCGTCGAAGACTCCTGGAATGTGGTCGGGCTGAAGGGCACTGGCTCCAAAGACATCATCGTGAAGGACGCCTTCGTGCCGTCGTATCGAGTGATGAACGGCGACCAGGTGATCGACGGCACCGCACAGAAAGAAGCGGGCGTCACCGAATCGCTGTACAAGATGCCGTGGTCGAACATGTTCCCGCTCGGCATCTCCTCGGCGGTGATCGGCATCGCCGAGGGGGCGCTGGCCGCTCACCTCGACTATCAGCGAGGGCGGGTCGGCGCACAAGGCACCGCGATCAAGGACGACCCGTACGTGCTGTTCGCGATCAGCGAGGCCGCGGCCGATATCAACGCGGCACGCCAGGAGATACTGGCCAACGTCGACAAGATATGGGACATCGTGGAGTCCGGACGTGAGGTCTCATTCGAGGAGCGGGCCATCGGCCGGCGCACCCAGATTCGGGCCGCCTGGCGGGCGGTGATGGCGGTCGATCAGATCTTCGCCCGATCCGGTGGCAACGCGGCGCGGATGGACAAACCGCTGCAACGGTTTTGGCGCGATGCGCACGTCGGGCTCAATCACGCGATCCACGTGCCGAGCACCGTCTACCACGCAGCCGCGCTGAGTTCGATGGGCATCGAACCTGCCGATCCGCTGCGAGCGATGATCTGAGTCGTGATGGCTGACATCAAAAGTTTGGGCTACATCAAGATTCAGACCGCCGATATCGACCGCTGGCGTAGCTTCGCGTTCGACGTGCTCGGTTTCGCGCAGGGCAGCGGACCCGAACACGACGCGCTCTACCTGCGAATGGACGAACGCCCGGCCCGCATCATCGTCGTCCCCGGGGACAGCGACCAGGTGGTGCATGTCGGGTGGGAAGTGCGCGACGGCATGGCGCTGCAACGGGTTCGGGACACGCTCGAGCATGGCGGGGTCGCCGTCAAACCGCTGTCCGTCGAAGAGGCCGATGTCCGCAGGGTCGAGGATGTCTTCGCGTTCACCGATCCGACCGGCACCACGACCGAGGTGTTCTTCGGTCCCGCGCTCGACCACAGTCCGGTCGTAACCCCTTTCGGCGCAACGTTTGTCACCGGCACACAGGGACTCGGTCACGTGGTGTTGCCGACGATGGATCCGGCCGGCGCCTTCGCGTTCTACACCGAACTGCTCGGCTTCCTGCCGCGCGGCGCGATGCGATTACCCGCGCCACCGGAGTTCGGCCCGCTGCGGATCCGGTTCTTCGGCGTCAACGACCGCCACCACAGCATGGCGCTCTGCCCGGCGCCGCACGGCGGGGCGCCTGGCCTGGTGCACATCATGGTCGAGGTCGACTCGTTGGACGCGGTCGGCCGCGCCCTGGATCGTGTTGTCAAGGAAGGATTCTCGCTGTCGTCGACGATTGGCCGACACACCAACGACAAGATGGTCTCGTTCTACGTTCGCGCACCCGGCGGGTGGGACATCGAATTCGGCACCGAGGGCATGAAAGTCGACGAGACGTTCTACACCGCCGAAGAGATCACATCCGACAGCTACTGGGGCCACGACTGGTCCGGCGCAGAACCCCTGGCTGCGATGTGACGGTCGCGCCCGCCAAGGCCGGCGACATCGCGCGCTGGGATGCCGAGGCCGACGTGGTAATCGCCGGGTACGGCATCGCCGGTGTGTCGGCGGCGATCGAGGCGGCGCGCTCCGGTGCCGAGGTGCTGGTGCTGGAGCGCACCGGCGGCTGGGGCGGCGCGGCATCTCTGGCCGGCGGCTTCGTCTACCTCGGCGGCGGCACACCCATCCAAAAAGCTTGCGGCTTCGAAGATTCCGTCGACAACATGCGGACGTTCCTGTGTGCGGCGATGGGCCCCGGCGCCGACGAACAGCGCATCGCCGACTACTGCGCGGGCAGTCTCGAACATTTCGACTGGCTGGTGGACTGCGGTGTGCCGTTCAAGCCCAGCTTCTGGGGAGAGCCGGGCTGGGAACCGCCTGACGACGACGGGCTGATGTACACCGGCGGCGAGAACGCATTCCCGTACAACCAGATTGCCGTACCGGCGCCGCGCGGCCATGTGCCGCAGATGCAAGACAAGCGCACCGGCGAAAAGGGTGGCGGCTACATGCTGATGAAGCCGCTGGTGGACACCGCTACTGCGCTCGGCGTCCGCAGCGTCGTCGACACCCGGGTGCAGCGACTGGTCGTCGACGACGACGGGCGAGTGGTCGGCATCATCGCCCGGCAGTACGGCAGCGAGCTTGCCGTGCGGGCGCGGCGCGGGGTGGTGCTCGCCACCGGCAGCTTCGCCTACAACGAGTCGATGGTGGCGCGATACGCGCCGCGGATCGCCGGCCGGCCCGCCGCGTCGGTCGAAGAGCATGACGGGATTGCGATCCAGATGGCCCAGGCGCTGGGTGCTGATCTGGCCCACATCGACGCCACGGAGGTGGCGTTTCTGGTCGACCCGCAGTTGATCGTGCGCGGCATTCTGGTCAACGGCCGCGGGCAGCGTTACGTCGCCGAGGACACCTATCCCGGGCGAATCGGCCAGATCACTCTGTATCAGCAGGACGACACCGCCTTCCTGGTGCTCGACGCCGACGCGCACGAGCAAGCGATGGCCGCACGGTCGGCCACGCCGTTCCTGTTGCGGCCGCCGACCTGGGTCTGCGAGACCGTCGCCGATCTGGAAGCCGAGATCGGTTTGCCCACTGGCTCACTGCAGAGCACGGTGGCCGTGTACAACGACGGCGCCGCGCTTGGCGAGGATCCGCTGCTGCACAAAAAGCCGGAATGGCTGCGCCCGATTGGCTCGCCGATAGGCGCCATTGACCTACGCGGGAACACCGGCGGCTTCACTTTGGGCGGGCTGCACACGTCGCTGTCGGCCGAGGTCCTGCACGTCAGCGGCGAACCGATTCCCGGCCTGTTCGCGGCCGGGCGGGCCACTGCCGGGCTTGCCGCGTGGGGGTACGCCAGCGGTGTCTCGCTTGGCGACGGCAGCTTCTACGGCCGCCGCGCCGGCAGGGCCGCCGCCACCGCCTGATTCATAGCTCTTACGGAGGCACGTCTGATGCGTGCCTCCTTCGGCATGCTTGTGATCGGCACCACACTATGCTATCAATAGGCATATACCTATTAGGAATATCGGATTAGCAGGAGGAATCGCGATGACCCAGGCCGATCCTCGTACTCCGAGCGCCGTCATCGATCGCATTTCGCTGGTCCTGGATGCCTTCGACGGACCGGGTCGGCTGTCGCTGGCGCAGGTGGTGCGCCGCACCGGACTGCCCCGTTCGTCGGCGCACCGGATGCTCGAGCGACTGGTCCAACTGCGTTGGCTGCGCCGTCACGGCCGCGACTACGAGTTGGGCATGCGACTGGTGGAGCTGGGATCCCTTGCGGTGCATCAGGATCGGTTACACCGAGCCGCACAGCCATTTCTGCACGAGTTGCACCGGGCCACCGGCTTGGTGGTGCATCTGGCCGTGCTCGACGGAGCAGACGTGCTGTACCTGGAGAAGATCGCCGGTGGACTCGGCGCCGCCGTCCCCACCCGTGTCGGCGGCCGCCAGCCTGCACACTGCACCGCGGTCGGTAAAACACTGCTGGCGTTCTCCGACCCCGACCGACTGGACGGCTTCGACCTGTTCGCCCGCAAGACCAAATACTCGATCTCCACCCGCCGCCAGTTGACCGAGGAGTTGGCGGCCATCCGCTCCCGGGGGGTTGCGTACGAGCGTGAAGAGTCGGTCGCCGGATTCGGTTGTGTCGCAGCACCTATTGGCGATGCCGGCGAGCCGGTGGCCGCGGTATCAGTGTGCGGTCCGTTGGACCGCCTGACGTTCGATCACCGGTTGGCGGGACCGGTGCGGACGACCGCGCTGGGTATCTGGCGGAACTACGACGACGGCGGCGAGATCCGCGTACAGCCGATCCTGCAACAACCCCGCCCCCTGCACGTCCGCGCGTTGCAATACGCGTGAGCCTCGACCCGGAGATCGCGGACCTTCTTCCCGCGCTCAACCGCGGTTTCCCTCGCGTCGAGACGATGACGGCGCCGCAACTGCGTGACGTTATCCGTCAGCGAATCGTGCTTCCCCTAGATCCGCAGCCGATCGGCAACGTGGTCAACAGGACGGCCCCAGGCCCGGCTGGTGACATCGGCGTCCGAATCTATTGGCCAACAGAATCTTCCGGCCCTCCGCCGTTGATCGTCTTCGCCCATGGCGGTGGGTTCGTGTTCTGCGACCTGGATTCCCACGACGAATTCTGCCGCGCGATGGCCAACGGCGTCGGCGCGATCGTGGTGTCCGTCGACTACCGGCTGGCGCCGGAATCGCCATGGCCAGCGCCAGTCGACGACGTTTACGCCGTCACGGACTGGGTGGCGAGACAGGCCGACGAACTCGGTGGCGATCCGTCCCGCCTACTCGTTGCCGGTGACAGCGCGGGCGGCAACCTTGCGACCGTGACCGCGCTGTTGGCCCGTGACCGCGGAGGACCCGCCGTCGCGGGCCAGTTGCTGGTATACCCGGTGATCGCCGCGGACTTCGACACCGCGTCGTATCGGCGACTGCGGGGCCGGCTACTACAACACCGCCGCCGCGATGGCCTGGTACTGGGATCAATACGTGCCGGATCCGGCGGATCGCCGTCATCCCACCGCGTCGCCGCTGCGAGCCGAATTGTCCGGCCTTCCGCCGGCGGTGGTGATCAGCGCCGGCTACGACCCGCTGTGCTCGGAAGACGAGAGCTACGCGAAAGCCCTTGCCGCGAGCAGAGTCACCACGATTCACCGGCACTACGATGGCGCGATCCACGGTTTCGTCACGATGGCCGGTCTCAGCATCTGCGACATGGCGCGAAAGCAGGCCTGGGCCGATGTCGCGGCTGTGCTGTCCCGCTCATTGGAATGAGGCCTTGTCGCATCCCGAATCAACGAGGACGCTCATTTATACGCAACGACGCCGGAGGACCTGATGGGCAGTAGCTGGGACACGATCGATCGATACGTCGTCATTTCGACGGACACCCACGCCGGGGCCGACATCGGCGACTACAAGACATACCTTCCAGCGGCACTGCACGATGAGTTCGACGCATGGGCTCAGACCTACGTCAGCCCGTTCGATGACCTGATCATCGCGACCGCAAACCGGAACTGGGACAGCGACCTGCGCATCGCCGACATGGACGCCGACGGGGTGGCGGCCGAGGTGCTGCTGCCCAACACCGTCCCGCCGTTCTTCCCGACCACCCCGAACATCACCATCAGCCTGCCCCGTACCCGCGACGAGTTTGAAAAGCGTTGGGCGGGAGTGCAAGCGCACAACCGCTGGCAGATCGACTTCTGCTCGTTGGCCCCGACTCGTCGCCGAGGACTTATTCAAATCTTCCCAAATGATCTCGATCTGGCAATGGATGAGATCCGTTGGGGTGCAGAGCACGACTGCTTCGGTGGGGTACTCGTTCCACCCGTTTCCCCGGGTGACCCGAATGTGGCGCCGCTCTTCCACACCCGGTACGAGCCGCTCTGGGGACTTTGCGAGGAACTCGATCTGACGGTGGTCCAGCACGCCGGCGCCGGCAGTCCTGAGATGCCGATGGACCAGCCGGCGTCCAACGCGGTGCTGGTCACCGAGATGGCGCTGTGGGCCAATCGCACCCTTGGACATCTGATCCTGGCCGGGGTGTTCGAGCGGTATCCGACGCTACGCTTCGTGCCGACCGAGCAGGGCACCCTGTGGGTGCCCGGGCAACTCGGCATCCTCGACGCCATGGTGCCCACGATGAAGTCCGAGGCGGGCAACCGCACCTACGGGATGTTCGGTGGATCATCGGTCGACGAGTTGACCCTGACCCCGAGTCAATATGCCCAGCGGAACTGCTATCTGGCCAGCGAGCTGGCGCCGTTCGACGCCGGGATGATCGACTTCATGGGACCCGACCACATCATGTGGGGCAGCGACTATCCGCATGAAGAAGGGTTCACGCCGCACTCCAAGTTGGCCATCCGCTGGGCGCTGCACGACCAGCCGGAGGACGCCTGCCGAAAGATCTTGGGCGGCAATGCCGGTCACTTGTACCGGTTCGACCTTGATGCGCTCGCGCAGGTCGCCGTCAAGATCGGACCGACCGTCGCGGAAGTACACACACCGCTGGGAGACACCGGTTACCGGGCACCGGCGGCATTCGGCTACCGGCCGTTCGAAGGCGGGCTGGCCCTCAAGCGATTGGCTCCCGCACGCAGCTGATGGTCAGCTTCGGCCCTCGGCGGACGCGATTCCGCCCTTGAGAAGTTGGCCGATAACGACTTTGAGCAGCGGTCCCAGCAGCAGATCAAGGCCGGGGACCTTCGGCGTCGAACGTAGATGCCAGGTGACTTCGGTTCCGGTCCCCGCTTCGCGCAGCTCGACGGTGCCGACGTGATCGCGGACCGGCGCGCCGGAGAGCATCTTGTAGGCGTAGCGAGTCGGCCGTTCGTAGTCGATGATCTCTTCGACGATCGGGGGGCCGGCCGCCGCCAAGCGCCTGACCGCGCCGACCCCGTTCGGTGCGGGGGTTCCTTCTCGATCCAGCGTGCTGCGACGGACCGCCCACATGTAGTCCGCGATCCCGCGGTGGTCGGTGATCGTGTCGAATACCGTCTCGATCGGCGCCGTCGACGTTTGTCTGAGGGTGAACTCGATCATCTATCCGCCTTTGTTATTCGTCTGTCTCTGTCTGGACCCGTTTTTCGACTTCGCGCCAGTGGCCGGGCCGCGGCGTGGGGAACGCGCCGTGTGCATTGGTTTTCCCCCGCTTGAACACGGCGTCGGCCTCGTCGATGTCCTTGATCAGTTGTAACGCAAGCTCTCGCTCCGCGGCATAGTAGCGCTCCGACCACTGCATGGCGATACGCGGATAGGCCCAAGCCGGCTCCTCCGCAGCGGCCTCGGAGTCGATGGACACCCTTTGGCGCAGGTTGTCGACGTAGGCGATGTGCTCTTGCAGGATCTCCTTGAGCCGATCGGGATCGTTGAGATGTCCGAGCCAAACCCGCAGCAGCACACCATGTTTGAGCATCGGCGGATCGATGGGAGCTTCGGTGGCCCACTTGCTGACCGCTCCCCGACCCGGCTCGGTGATCTTGTAGGTCCGTCGGCCGCGTAGACCCCCGTCGTGTTGTACCCGCGACGTCGCGTAACCGTGCGATTCCAGCCGCTTGAGCTCTGAGTAGACCTGGCTGAACGACGGGCTCCAGTAGAAGTAGCCGACGCTCCAGTCCGCCCACTTCTTGATGTCGTAGCCGGAGACCTCTTCGCCGAACGCGAGCATGCCCAACACGGCCCAACTGGTAGGCGGAAGGTTAGGAAGTTCGCTGGACCCCACCGGCCAAGGTTAGCAACGATCGACGGCCGGAAACGGTCGCTGACCACTCAGCGGGACGGTGCAACCGGTCGATCGGCACCGAGCAACTCGAATCCCTTGTAGCCCGCCGCGGCGACTTCCGCGATGATCTGACCATAGACGCCGAAGCCGCCGACGAACGGCATGAAAACCCTGGGCTTACCGGGCATGTTGGCGCCCAGATACCACGAATTCGCCCGCAGCATAAGGCCATCTGCCGCTCGCCGGGTGCATTCGGCGGTCCAGTCGACGGCCGCCGACCGGGTGGCCTCGATAGCCGACGCTCCATGTGCGAGGACGTAGCCGATCGCGTCCGCGATCCAGTCGACGTGCAGTTCGGAATGCAGGGCCATGTTGGCCAACACCGACGGGCTGCCCGGGCCGCTGATGTTGAAGAGATTCGGAAACCCGGGAACGCCCAAACCCAGGTACGTCACCGGGCCGGGCGCCCACGCGGTGTTGAGCGTTTCGCCATCGCGGCCAACGATGTTCAGCTTGTCGACCGATCCGGTCATCGCGTCGAACCCGGTTGCCAGCACCAACGCGTCCAGGTCGTAGTGGGTCTCCGATGTCGTCACGCCTGCGGTATCCATGCTGAGGATCGGCGTCTGGCGCAGATTGATCAGCGCGACGTTGTCACGGTTGAACGTCTGATAGTAGTTGTCGTCGGTGCAGATTCGCTTGGTGCCGATCGGATGATCATTGGGGATAAGCCATTCCGCGATCCGAGGATCGTCGACGACGGCGCGAATCTTGTCCTCCCAGAAGATTCGGGCGGTGTCGTTGGCGCCGATCGCGAGCATCTGATCGGGGAATGTCTTGCTGAACAGCACACCGCCCAGCTGCCAACGCTTTTCGTAGGCATCGCGGCGCTCGCGGTCGGGCACATCCAGTGCAGGCAACGGATGCGGCTGATGCGGCGAACCGCCGCCGCTGGCCATCGACAGCCTGCGGCGCTCCGGGTAGCCCGCTTTCTGCGTGCGACGGGTGCCGGCGTCCAGAGGCACGTTGCCCGCAGGCACGCTGTAGTTCGGGCTGCGCTGAAACACGTACACCTGCTCGGCTTGCCGGGCGATGCACGGGATCGCCTGAATGCCCGATGACCCCGTCCCGATGACCCCGACCCGCTGGCCGGTGAAATCGACGCCGCGGTGCGGCCAGTGCGCCGTGTGGTAGACACCGCCGCCGAACGACCCGAGCCCGTCGATCGCAGGGACGTTGGCATTCGACAGCGGGCCGACGGCGAGCACTGCGAAGCGGGCGGAGACGGCTTCGCCTGTGTCGGTGGAGATTGCCCATCGCAGGGTGCCCTCGTCGAACACCGCGTCGGTGACGCGGACACCGAACGTGATGTCTGGCCGCAGGTTGAGCCGGTCGGCGACGTGATTCAGATACCGAAGGATCTCCGGTTGAGTCGCGTACTTCTCACTCCAGTCCCACTCCTGCTGAAGCTGCTCGTCGAAGGAGTAGGAGTAGTCGACGCTTTCGACGTCGCACCGTGCCCCTGGATAGCGATTCCAGTACCACACCCCGCCCACGCCGTCCGCGGCCTCCAGCACCCGGACGGTCAGGCCGTCGCTGCGCAGTCGGTGCAGTGCGTACAGCCCGGCGAACCCCGCGCCCACCACAACGACATCGACGTCCTTCGTCATACCGGCGACGGTACGGCGTCGACGATGGGTTGGGTGGTGATCGTCCCGCTGTGCGGGAAGTACTGGTCCGGGAGAACACCCGGTGTGATTGCCTGAACGCATGCCGGCCGCAGACCAGGGCGAAGCCTGGGATCACCAGGTCGACTTCGTCGTCGTCGGCAGCGGCTGCGGAGGTCTCGCCGCGGCGTTGACCGCCCACGCGCATGGGCTGGACACCCTGATCATCGAGAAGGCCGGCGTCTACGGCGGCAGTACCGCGCTCTCCGGCGGCAACATCTGGGTGCCCAACAGCCCGACGCTACGTCGGGAAGGTCTGGCGGACTCGCGCGACGACGTTCGCAGATATCTGGGCGCCGTCGTCGGCGATCGGGTTCCCGCGGCCAACATCGATGCGTTCATCGACAACGGTCCACGGGCTCTCGCGTTTCTCGAAAAGGCCAGCCCGCATCTGCGATTCCAATGGTGCACCGGTTATTCGGACTACCACCCGGAGGCGCCCGGCGGGCGAGCCCGGGGGCGAACCATCGAGCCGCTGCCCTTCGATCTCAGGCAACTCGGCGACGACGAGAAGTTGCTGCGAGCAGCCGCGCTGGCCACCCCCGGCGGATTATTCGTCACCTCAAAGGAATTCGCCCGACTGAACATGGTGATGCGGACCTGGTCTGGCCGTCGCGCGGCCATGGAGACCGTGGGACGGGCCGTGAAGGGTCTGCTGCTGCGGCGGCACATGGACACCCTCGGTCGGGCGCTGATCGGACGGCTGCGGCTGGCCGCCAAGGACGCCGGTATACCGCTCTGGCTCAACACGCCCCTGCAGTCGCTGATCACCGACGAGTCCGGCGCTGTCCTCGGCGTGGTCGCTCAGCACGCAGGCGCGGTGTCCCGGATCCGGGCGCGCAAGGGAGTCCTGCTGGCCACCGGCGGCTTCGAGCACAACAGCGAGATGCGTAAGCATTTCCTGCGTGACGGCGGCACGGACGACTACAGCGCGGGCTCGCCTGACAACGTCGGCGATGGGATCATCGCCGGCCAAGCTGTCGGTGGCGCAACCGATCTGATGGACGACGCATGGTGGATGCCGGCGTTCAGACGACCTGACGGCGCGATGAGCGTGCTGGTCTCGGAGCGCTCCATTCCGCGCTCGATCGTCGTGGACCAGACCGGCCGCAGATTCGTCAACGAGGCCGCGCCCTACGTCACCTTCGTGCACCGACAACTCGCAGGCGGCCACGACCCGATCTGGTTCGTCTTCGATCGGAAAGCCAAGAACCGCTACCAGTTCGGGGGAGTGATGCCCGGACAGAAGTTCCCCGGCGACTGGTACACGTCCGGCCTGATGCACCGCGCCGACACCCTGGACGCGCTGGCCGCGGCGATCGGCGTGTCCGCGTCGTCGTTGCGCGAAACCGTCGACAGATTCAACGGATTCGCCCGCAACGGTAAAGACCGCGACTTCGCCCGGGGCGAGAGCGCTTACGACAACTACTACGGCGATCCGTCGCTGCCGCATCCCACTCTGGACGTCATCGACAGCGGGCCGTACTACGCGGCGCGGATACAGGCCGGTGACCTCGGCACCAAAGGCGGACTGGTGTACAACGTGAACGGCCAGGTGCTGCGGTCCGACGGCACCGTGATCCACGGGCTCTACGCCACCGGCAACACGTCGGCTGCGGTGATGGGTAATGACTACGCCGGCGCCGGCGCCACGATCGGTCCTGCGATGGTGTTCGGATACATCGGCGCCCGGTATGCGGCAGAAAGTGATTGTGATGCAGAGTAATTCGGGTCAGCTCGCCGGTAAGGTCGTGCTGATCAGCGGTGGCGCCGGCGGGCTCGGCGCGGAGTTCGCGCGGCTCATCCTGGCCCGTGGCGGCAGCGTCGTGCTCGCTGATCTGCTCGACGCCGAGGGTGCGTCATTGGCCGATGAACTCGGCACGCAAGCGCGTTACACCCATCTCGACGTCACCGATCCCGAGCAGTGGTCGGCCGCGGTGCAGTTCACCCTCGACGAATTCGGCGCAATCACCGGACTGGTGAACAATGCCGGCGTCTCGACCGGACAACTGCTCGAGTATGAGCCGCTCGCACACTTCCGGACGGTGGTGGAGATCAACCTGATGGGTGTGTTCAACGGCCTGCAGTCGGTGATCAAGCCGCTGCGCTCGGCGGGCGGCGGCTCGGTCGTCAACATCTCCTCTGCCGCAGGCATGTTCGGGCTGGCATTCACCGCCGGCTACGGCGCTTCGAAGTGGGGCGTGCGCGGATTGTCGAAGATCGCGGCGGTCGAGTTGGCTCCCGATCGAATCCGGGTCAACTCCGTGCACCCCGGCATGGTGTACACCCCGATGACCGTCGACATCGGGATCCAGCCCGGCGAGGGCAATTACCCCAACACTCCGATGGGCCGCATCGCGGATCCGGTGGACATCGCCGGCACCGTCGGCTACCTGTTGTCGGACGACGCCGCCTACGTGACTGGGGCGGAGATCGCGGTGGACGGCGGCTGGACCGCTGGGCCGACCATGAAATACGTTATGGGCCAATAGAACCTGACAGGAGCACAGATGAATCGACTTGACCGCAACCGGATCCTGGTGACCGGCGCCGCCTCGGGTATCGGGCAGGCGACCGCGCTGCGCCTGCTGGACGAAGGCGCCAGCGTCGCCGCCGCCGACGTCGCCGCGGACGGCTTGGAGAAGACCCGTGCGAAGGCGCAGGAAGCCGGCAACGCGGAGCGCCTGACCACGCTGGAGATGAACATCTCCGACGAGAGTTCGGTGGTCGATGGTGTGCGCTCTGCGGTCGACACGCTGGGCGGTCTGGATTCGGTGGTGAATGCGGCCGGAATCCTGCGCGCTGTGCACACCGAGCAGATGGCGTTGGACCTGTGGAACCAGATCATCGGTGTGAATCTGACCGGGACGTTTCTGGTGGTTCGCGAGGCGCTGCCGAGCCTGCTGCAGAACCCGCGCAGTGCGATCGTGAACTTCAGTTCAACGTCGGCGTCGTTCGCACACCCCTACATGGCGGCCTACGCAGCGAGCAAAGGCGGTGTGCAGTCCTTCACCCACGCTTTGGCGCTGGAGTATGCGAGCAAAGGACTCCGGGCAGTGTGCGTGTGCCCGGGAAGCATCAAGTCCGGAATCACTGATGCCACAGGTGGATACATTCCGCAGGACGCCGACTGGAACCTGTTCACCAGGCTGATGCCGATCCTGCCGACCACGGAGCTATCCAGCGGTGCCGGCATGGCTGCCCCATCGGCGGTCGCCGGCGTCATCGCGATGCTGGTGTCCGAGGACGGTGCGTTCATCACCGGCACTGAGATTCGGATCGACGGCGGCACGCACGCGTGACCAACCTGACCTACGAGAGCACGCTTCGTGAAATAACCACCGACGCAAAGGTTCTGCGTTATCACGAAGCGGGTCCGGCCGACGGCCCGGTGTTGTTGCTGCTGCACGGGTCTGGTCCGGGTGTGACGGGATGGCGCAACTTCCGCGGTGTGCTGGGCACGTTCGCGGAGTTCTTCCGGTGTCTGATCCTGGAGTTCCCCGGGTTCGGTGTGAGTGACGATTTCGGCGGCCACCCGATGATTACCGCGCTGGATGCGGTGGTGCGGTTCGTCGATGCGCTTGGCTTGGAAAGCGTTGATATTTTGGGTAATTCGATGGGTGGTGGCGTCGGGATCAACTACGCGATCGCCCATCCGGAACGGGCGCGCCGGCTGGTGACCATCGGCGGTATCGGACGCAACATCTTGACTCCGGGCCCCGCCGAAGGCATCCGGCTATTGCAGGAGTTCACTGACGACCCGACCCGCGAGGGGCTCATCCGCTGGCTGCATTCGATGGTCTACGACCCGGCGACGGTGACCGACGAGCTCATCGAGGAGCGGTGGAATCACGCCACCGATCCCGCAACGTTGGCGGGCGCGCGGCGGATGTACGGCAAGGAAGCTTTCACCCAGATGATGAAGGCCATGGAGTCGTCGAAGGGCCCGCAACCGTGGGCGGTGATGCACCGGGTGCAGGCGCCGACGCTGATCACCTGGGGCCGCGACGACCGGGTCAGTCCGCTTGACATGGCGCTGATTCCGATGCGGACCATCCCAAACGCCGAGTTGCATGTGTTCCCCAACTGCGGCCACTGGGCGATGATCGAGGCGAAAGAGGCCTTCGAAAGCGCCGTGTTGGCGTTCCTGCTCCGCAAAGACCGCAGCGACGTCAGTTGACGCAGGGGACGCCGCCGCCGTCGATCGGTGCGCCCCGATCGGGGGTCGGGTCGGTCGTCTCAGTCTGCGTGCCCGACTTGTAGTCCCAGTTGCCCCAGCTGCCGGAGAACCCGGAAACCGTTGACGGCGTAGTGGATTCGTCCTGCGACGGGGCGGAGAAGTTGTCGTCGACGATGACCTGGACATGGCCGTATTGCAGTGTGCGATTCGAGTGCTCAGGAGGATCGATGCCGAGCAGGCTAGCCACTTCCTTGGCGTCGGCGTCGGCGCCGGGCGCGTATTCGATTGTCGTGGAGCTGGGTTCACCTTTGACCCGGTCGCGGACCGAGCCGGTGGTGTAGCCGTCGTGCTTCAGCGTCCGTGCCACCTTGCTCGCGAGTCCGCCCGTGCTGCTGGCGTTGATCACATCGACGACCGTCGACGGATTGGGCGAGTCCGCGATCGTCGACGGCGTGGACGACGAGCTGCCGCCGAATGCTGCGGCCACCTCGGCCTTGATCGCCGCAGGGTCGACGATGTTGACGTCTTGACCGTTGATGTTGTCGTAGCGCACGACGGGCAGGGTTCGGTATTCGACGGACCCGCCGGCGAGCGCGCCCATCTTGCGGAACTGCTCTTCGTCCCAGCCCGACGACAGGACGACGTCCTTGCGTGCCACCGCCATCAGGCCCTTGAGCTTGCTGATGTCGGTAAAGGTGCCGGTGTCCTGGAGCTGATGCATGACTGCGGAAAGGAACGCCTGCTGGCGGTGGGTGCGGTCCAGGTCGCCGTTTTCCAGGCCGTGGCGTTGCCGAACGAACGCCAGCGCCTGCCCGGCGTCGAGCGTCTGGTGTCCCGCGGGGAAGTCCGCACCGGAGTAGGAGTCGTACACGGCGTGCTTCAAGCAGACATCGATGCCGCCCAGGCTCTGGGCCAGGTCGTAGAAGCCTGCGAGATTGACTTCGGCGAAGTAGTCGATCGGCACCCCGGTCAGCTTGCGCACCGCCTTCAGCGTGGCGGCACGAGCGGCTTCGCGGCCCTTGGTCTCGAGTTCCTTCTGGTCGCTGATGCCTTTGTCGATCATCTTCTGCTCGACGTACTGCTTGGTGAGCCCGTACGCCTCTTTGATCTTGATGTGGTTGTAGCCGGGCACACCGTTGAAAGACACCCAGTCGTCGCGGGGGATCGAAAATGCGGTCACCTTGTCGTCGGCGCTGACGTGGGCGAGGATCAACGTGTTGGTGTTGTAGCCCCCGTCGTCGGAATCGCCGGCATGCAGATGCTTGAGCAGCGACCACGGCAGGTCGTCGCCGTTCTGGTCCTTACGTGAGTCCAAGCCGATGAGCAGAATGTTTTGCCCGTCGCCGCTGGATTTCGGATCCTCGGCGCCCAGTGCCTGCGAGACGGTGATCCCTCGCAGAACCCCGTGGGCCATCCAGTAGCCCGACCCGGTGGCGGCCACCGCGGCGACCGCCACCAACGTCCAGCAGGCATGCACCACTCGCCGGCGCCGCGCCTTGGCCGGCGTCGCGCGATGGCGGTGCTTAGAACTGGATGGCTGCAGGTCTCCCATGACAATCTCGGCCGTAGGTCGGGGTCCGCGCTCTGACCCGGGATGCGATATGCGCGCGCGAGAAATACTGCTCGTCGCCTAGTATGCGGCAGCATACTGTGGACCGCGGCGCGGCTTTGGTGGCCTTCTGCGCCACGGATTTGCCACTGAAAGCTTCACTACCTGCGGCGATGCGCTGGTCTTCACGGATTTTCCGGGTTGCCGCGACCGTCAATTTGTGGCCAAATCGTGCCGCTATACGTCGAAAGCTGCCCCATCTGTCGCAGTAGTAACGTCGGAAAACCGCGTTTGTGCGGCCGTCGCCGTACGTTCTGCCACGCCCGGCAGCGGGTGACAGTGCGTGAGGATCAGGCGTGACGCGCCGGCCTCGGCGCCGATGGTGCCGGCTTCCTCGCCGGAGGTATGGCCGCGCTCGGCATCAACCGGCTCCCAGGCCTCATGCAGTAGTGTCGCCACGCCCGCGACGTGCCGGACGGTCTCCGGGTCGAACTCGGTGTCGGTGCAATAGGCGAATCTGCTGCTGACGCGGAATCCGGCTGACGGCAGGGTGTGGCGGGTCTGCTCCCATGTCTGCACCTCGTGGCCGGCGAAAGTCAACGTGTCCCAGCCGAGTTCGGCCCAGCGTGCCGACGTCAGTGGCGACGTCGTCTGCAGCGGCGCGGCCAGCAATTGAGACTCCACGATGGACCGGGTGGGAAGGCCGTAGGACAGCGAGCCGGGGCCGGCGATGGTCAGCTCTCGGCCGCCCAGCGCCCGCGCGCTGACGAAGCCGAGGCCGATCACGTGATCGAGGTGGAAGTGGCTGAGTGCGACGGTCACCGTCTCGACGCCGTCGAGAAGGGACGGGTCGATGTGCAGCGCGCCCAGACCCGTTCCGGCGTCGAGAATCAACGCCTCGGCGCCGGAGACGATCAGGTAGCAGCTGGTCTGCCGGGAGCTGGTGGGGATCCACCCGCCGCTACCGAGAACCGTCATTCGCATAGTTAGAGAATTTACGACGACAGGCTATGTGGTGGAGTGAGGCGAGATGGCGATACCGGAGTACGACCACCTGTGGGCACTGGCGCACGCAGAGCGCGCCGCGCTGGCTGAGGATCTGTCGCGGCTTAGCGCTGAGCAGTGGCGGCACGACACCTTGTGCGGAGCGTGGGATGTCGAGGAGGTCGTCGCACACCTGACCGCGGCGGCCAGTCTGAACCAGCGGAAATGGTTGCGCAGCATGCTCGCCGCGCGCTTTCGTCCCGACGTGCACAACAAGCGGCGGCTTATGGAACAACGAGGCGATACCCCGGCCGAGACGTTGGATCGGTTCCGTGCCGTCATCGCGAGCACCACCGCGCCGTCGTCGCATATCCCCGCCTACCTCGGTGAGGTCGTCGTTCACGCCCAGGACATCCGTCAGCCGGTGGGGCTGACACGACCGCCGAGCCTCGACGCGCTGACGCCGGTGGCGGAATTCTTCGCTCAGCGCAACTTCGCCGTTCCGAGTCGTACGCGCATCGCCGACCTCCGTCTGCAGGCCGACGACGGCCCGTTCAGAGCGGGTAGCGGTGCTCTGGTCACCGGGTCGACCCTCGCCCTGGTCATGGGTATGGCTGGCCGGCTGCCCTACGTCGATGAGCTGAAAGGCCCTGGCGTGCAACTCCTTCGGACTCGGGTCAGCTGAATTCGGGCGGGCGAGCACCGTTTCTTGTCAGACCCCAGCAGGACAATGGGGTCAGTTTCGATAAGCGTGCGAGTCTGACGGCCCTGAACGAAAGGACGCCCCATGACCAACTCCGACCTGACCCTGATCGCGGCCCTGCTGGACCGCTCGGGCTCGATGGATGACTGTAAGAAAGCGACTGAGGGTGGTTTCGACGAGCTGATCGCCCAGCAGCGCTCGCTGCCCGGTGAGGCGGTGGTGACCCTGTCGATGTTCGACGATCGCTACGAGCACGTCTATGCCAACGTTCCCATTGCTGACGTCCCGAAGCTGACCCTTGTTCCTCGGAACATGACCGCGATGCTCGACGCCATCGGCCGCTTCATCACCGAGATCGGCGAGCACCTGGCCGGCATCGACGAGGCGCACCGTCCCGGCACGGTGATCTGTCTGATCATGACCGACGGTTACGAGAACGCCAGCAAGGAATGGTCGTACGAGACGGTGAAAGCGCTCATCACCCAGCAGCGCGAGCAATACGACTGGACGTTCATGTTCCTCGGCGCCAACATCGACGCGATCGATGTGGGTGCCCGAATCGGTGTCCCGCAAGACACCTCGTTGACCTGGAACTCCACCGACGCCTGCGCCGTCCAGGCTGCTTACAGTCTGTCGTCTGCGGCGATTTCGGATCGTCGCGCAGGAAGGGACATCGGCTTCTCCGAAGAGGACCGGCTGTCGGCGATGCGCGGCTCCAAGAAGCGGTAATCCAGCACCAATCCTTATGGCTGGCAGCTGATTTGAGGTTTCGCGGCTGCGGTGAGTCGATGATGTGCTCACCGCCACGGCGTATTGTCCGGATCGACCGGACACGGAATGGGTAACCGTGCCAACGAGGTTTGCCGACTATCGACCGATTCATTCCAGGGGACACGCAATGCCGCAAAAGATCGCAACCGCCGAGACTGTCGAATTACCCGAACTGCTGGACTTCGTCCGGCCACGACACCACATGCTGCTGACGACATTTCGCAACGACGGCACTCTCCAGAGTTCTCCCGTGACGGGAGGGCTGGATGCCGAGGGCAGGTTCGTCATCGCCAGTTATCCGCAGCGGGCGAAATCTATCAACGTCGCGCGGCGCCCCCATGCCAGCGTCGTCGTACTTTCCGATGAGTTCAACGGCCCGTACGTTCAGATCGACGGAGATGCCGAGGTGATCTCGCTGCCGGATGCCGTCGAGCCGCTCGTCGACTACTACCGCGCGATCGCGGGCGAGCACTCGGACTGGGATGAGTACCGCCGGGCGATGATCGACCAAGGGAAATGTCTGATCCGGGTCACCCCTACGCGCTGGGGTCCGATCGCGACAGGCGGGTTCCCGCCGAAGACGTAAGCCGAGCGCCTACCGTGCCGGACTTGCCGGGCTCGTCGGACTAGCAGCACTCGTCGGGATCGTTGGGGGCGCAGGGCTGGTAGGACTTGTCGGGCTAGTCGGACTCACCGGAGGCGTAGGCGTGGGAGGCGCGAGGCCCGGCCCTTCGCCACACCAGTCGGCCACATCTTTCGGGTACTGCTCGAGCGGCGGCGGGCACCGATACCCCGGCGGGAAGCTCGCGCCGGCGTTGAGCAGATCGCAGGGAACCAACACCTGCTTGCCCTTCTGGGTGTTGGACACACACTTCACCGGTTGACCCGGTGGCACCGATGGGTCGGCATGAGCCGGAAGCTGGACGACGGCCGCGACCAAAACAGCGCCGAGCACCAACACAAGACGCCGACAGATCATGCGTACTCCTCCATGCAGAGCCAGCTGTCAGGATTGAACTAACGACCGCTCGCTTACCGAAACAACTGCCTGGCCAGGCGAAACACAACCGCGCGCGTTCGCGGCCGTCCGCCGGTGTTTCGACTGTCCACCCGGCCGGGTTCGGCCAGCGTCCCACATGACCGCCTGGACGGCGAAATTGCAGAATCACCAATCTGACGCGGCTATCGCCATCACCGCCCGCCGCGCCATTCGCCGGTCCGCTGAGCGGACCGCACTCTTTCCCAAACCACCCCGATCGACGCGTAATGGATTTCGCTAGGCGGCACGACCAGGGTGTCGGCGAATGACAAAAGGACCAGACGATGACTGCCCAGGACAACTGGAGATGGTGCAATAAATGTCAAGTGCTCGCCTACGCTGGCTTTCCCACGCTAGGGACTTGCGCGGCTGGTGGCAGCCACGATCACTCTGGCAGCGGCGATTATGTCCTGATCCAAGACGTCCCGGCCGGTGCGAACGAGCAGGACGACTGGAGATGGTGCAATAAGTGTCAGGCGCTCGCCTTCGCTGGCAACTCCTCGTTCGGCGCTTGCGCTGCTGGCGGCGTCCACGACCACCTTCTCAGTGGTGATTATGTCCTGACCAACAATTTCGCGGCCGGCGGGAACGAGCAGGACAACTGGAAGTGGTGCAATAAGTGTCAGGCGCTTGCCTTCGCTGGTAGCGCGTCGCTGGGGCCTTGTGCTGTTGGTGGCGTGCACGATCACGCTGGCAGCGGCGATTACCTGATCTCTTTTGAGTAGGTGCGGGACGACGAGCCCATAAAACCGGATCGTGGACTCTTTGCATAAGAACAGCGTCAAGGGGACGAGATGTCCGATAACGCGGAGAAGAAGCAGTCCTGGTGGCTGACGCTGCCCGGAGTGCTCACCGCGCTGACCGGCTTCATCGGCGCGGTCACGGCTCTTATCATCGGCCTGAACCAGATCGGCGCCTTCGGCAGCCACGCCGCGCCGACGACGACATCGGCGCCAGCCACACCGGTCACTTCGACCGAGCCGCGGCCGCCAAGCGGCGTACCCCTGATCAGCCTGCCCGCTGCGGGTGCGGACTGGCAGGGGTTCTTGACTGGGCCCTTCTCCTTCGCCCGCTGCGAGGACGGAGACCCCGCGGCGTTCATCGCCCAGACCACGCAGTCCCACCTGGTCATCTGCCGGGCCGGTCCCAACAACTTCTACTACCGGGGCATCGGCAACCCCGTCGACGGCGGCATCGAACTGCACGGCGCGGTGCCCGCGTCGGGTGGCTTCGACGTCACCAACCCGTCGGACGGCACCAAATACCAGGTCCGACCTGACGGGCTGACGATTCTGATGCCCGGCAAGCCCCCGTGGTCTGAGGCGATGGTCGACTATACGAACTGACTCGCCGAGGAACGTCGGTCCGAAGGTTGTGACACCGAGAGACGCGGTTTCATGCAGAGCCCCCTGTCAGGATTGAACTGACGACCTTTCGCTTACAAGGCGAGTGCTCTACCACTGAGCTAAGGAGGCCGGTTTTTAACCGGTGACAAGCCTAGCGGGGCGACGATGCGGGCCGGAACGGCCCGCTGAGGAGCTACGCAATCTGGCCCCGCTATTACTCGTCGTGCTCGATGACGCGCTGGGAGCGCACGGTCCGCGACGGCCCAGTCCGGCGGGGGCGACGGCCGGGGAGCGGAATCCGATCGGCGATGTTGCTCAGCGGATTGACGACCATGGTCAGTGCCATCACCGCGTCCTGCAGCGTAGCGATGGCCGGCTCCAACGCCTCCATCCCGGGCGCCAGCCGGCTCAGGGTGTCGGCAACGGCGGCCAGCTGCTCGAGCGGTCCGTTGCGTGCAGTCAGCTTGTCGATCAAACCGCCCTCGGCCAGCAACCGATCGGCCAGGCCGTCCTCGGCGAGCAGCCGGTCGATCAGCCCGTCGTCGGCAACCAGCTGGTCGACCAGTCCGCCAGGCTTCAGAGCGCGTTCCAGCCCGCCGCCCTCCACGGTCAGCCGGTCGAGCAGGCCGCCTTCCTGCGTCAGCATGTCGACCACCCCGCCCGGGCGCAGCAGCCGATCGATGGGCCCGTCGGTAGCCAGCGCGCGTCCGAGCGGCGCGTCGTCGTCCAGCAGCCGGGCCAGCCGGTTAGCCCTGGTGATCGCATCATCGATGCCCAGCATGTGCACGACGGCGTTGGACCGGCCCGCCGTGTTACCAGCTTCGCCGATGCTGCGGTGCGCTATGCCGAGCGCTGTCGTGGCAACGCCGAGGCCCGCATCGGCAGCGGCGAGGCCGACTCGCACCGGTGCGGTGGCAAGATTCGCCAGGCTTTTGCCGAGGTTCATCTCCCGAGTCTATGCAGGCGTTACAGAAATCCGTGGTGATTATTGTCAACCGGCTCGCAACGAACTCTCAGCCTCAACACAGGCAGCATGGAGGATTCCCTTAGCTAAGTGCGAGGGAATTAACGTCATGTCAGCAGCAATGGAAGAAGCGCTACCGGAAGCACGAGTCCTTGTCGTCGACGACGAGGACAACATCGTCGAATTGCTCTCGGTAAGCCTTAAATTCCAGGGTTTCGAAGTGCACACGGCCACCAACGGACAATCGGCGCTGGACCTCGCCCGTCAGATCAAACCGGACGCAGTGATCCTCGACGTGATGATGCCCGGGATGGACGGCTTCGGGGTGCTGCGCCGATTACGCGCCGACGGCATCGACGCGCCTGCCCTGTTCCTCACTGCTCGTGACTCGTTGCAGGACAAGATCGCCGGGCTGACGCTCGGTGGCGACGACTACGTCACCAAACCGTTCAGTTTGGAAGAGGTCGTGGCCCGTTTGCGAGTTATCTTGCGGCGCACCGGCAAAGGCGTCACCGAGAACCGCAACGCCCGGCTGACATTCGCCGACATCGAACTCGATGAAGAGACCCACGAAGTGTGGAAGTCCGGCGAGGCGGTGTCCTTGTCTCCCACGGAGTTCACCCTGCTGCGCTACTTCGTCATCAACGCCGGCACGGTGTTGAGCAAGCCGAAGATCCTGGACCACGTCTGGCGTTACGACTTCGGCGGCGACGTCAACGTCGTCGAGTCCTACGTGTCGTATCTGCGCCGCAAGATCGATACCGGCGAGAAGCGCCTGCTGCACACCCTGCGCGGAGTGGGTTACGTGCTGCGAGAGCCGCGATAGAAAGCGCGCGGTTGCCTGCACTGGCTTGCGCGTTCCACGAATAATGAGCTGATGCTGAAACGACTGCGGGCCGCCGTGCCGTTGCGGGTGAGCCTGGTCGCGGCCACCCTGCTGCTGGCGGCCTGTGGTCTGGCGGTGTCGGGCATCGCGGTCGAGTCGATCCTGCGCAACAGCCAGATCCACCGCGTCGATCGCAACCTCCTCGACGCCAGCCATGGCTGGGCGCTCGCGGCCCGAACGGCATTGCCGGGACGGCACAGTCCCACCGCTGATCGGCCGCCGTCGAACTACTACCTGCGCAGCACTTTTCCGGACGGCCGGACCTGGTCGGTGGTCAACGACCGCAGGGCAGAACCGGAATTGCCGGCGAACAACGACGTGGGCTCGGTGCCGGTCACCGTCGGCTCGGTGGACCATTCCGGCACGACGTGGCGCGCCGTGTCAGTGCACAACGGGCGCGGCCGGTTGATCACGGTGGCCTATGACCTTTCGGATTTTCTGCAGACCGACCGGGCGCTGGGCTGGCTGGAACTCGGCATCGGTGCGGCGGTTCTGCTCGTGCTGGGTTTGGCCAGCTACGCGGTGGTCTCGCACAGCCTGCGACCACTGGCGGAGGTCGAACAAACCGCTGCGGCGATCGCTCGCGGACAGTTGGATCGCCGTGTGCCCGAACGTGATCCACGCACGGAGGTGGGCCGGCTGTCTCTCGCATTGAACGGGATGCTGGCCCAGATCCAGGCGGCAATGGCGTCGTCGGAGTCATCAGCAGGGATGGCGCGTAGTTCCGAGGAGCGGATGCGGCGGTTCATCACCGACGCCAGCCACGAACTGCGAACCCCGCTAACCACTATTCGTGGCTTCGCCGAGTTGTACCGCCAGGGGGCGGCGCGTGACATCGGGCAGACGATGTCGCGGATCGAGAGTGAAGCGCGCCGGATGGGACTGCTGGTCGAAGACTTGCTGCTGCTGGCCCGGTTAGACGCCCAGCGCCCGCTGGAAAGTCAACGGGTGGACCTGCTGGCACTGGCCGCCGACACCGTGCACGACACCCGTGCGATCGCCCCGCAGCGCAAGATCACGTTGGATGTTGTTGACGGGCCGGGGATTCCGGAGGTCATCGGCGACGCGGCGCGACTGCGCCAGGTGCTGAGCAATTTGATGGTCAATGCCATCCAGCACACCCCGGATACCGCCGATATCGAGGTGCGGGTCGGCACGAGAGACGGCGATGCGGTACTCGAGGTCATCGACGACGGGCCCGGCATGGGCGAGCAGGACGCCGAGCGGGTGTTCGAGCGGTTCTACCGCGCGGACTCGTCGCGGGCACGCAGCAGTGGCGGTTCGGGTTTGGGGTTGTCCATTGTCGACTCACTCGTCCGCGCGCACGGCGGCACCGTCACCGTGACGACGGCGCCAGGGCAGGGCTGCCGCTTCTACGTCAGCCTTCCGCGTATTGCTGACGTGGCCGCGCACGCCGACTCAGTCGGTTAGTTCGGCGATCGCCGCCTTGATCTTGCTCTGCGCTTCGTCGAGGGATTTCGCAGACGGATTGCGATCGACGTTGGCGAAGCCGAAGTCGCTCAGGCTCTTCGCCGGGAAGACGTGGACGTGCAAGTGCGGAACCTCCAGACCGGCGATGATCACCCCGGCCCGGTCGGCGTCGAACGCCTTGGTGACAGCCTTGCCGACCAGCTGGGCGACCGACATGATCCGGCCGAAAACCGCCGGATCGAGTGTCTGCCACTGATCGATTTCCGCTCGCGGGACCACCAGCGTGTGCCCCTGGGTCATCGGTTCGATGGTCAAGAACGCGACGACCTCCTCGTCCTCGTATACGAACCGGCCGGGTAGTTCGCCGTTGATGATTCTACTGAAAATGGTGGCCATCGCCTCAGCATAGGTTGCGTCGCGAACGCCTAAGCAGCGCCGCCGTCGAGTAGCGCCGAAAGCTCCGCGACCGACCATGGTGGCGAGTCGTGGTGGTCCCGGTAGCCGATCAACGCGGGTGCGGCCTTCGGAAACCTGCCGACGAAACCACCTGAGGCAGCCAATATTTCACCCGTGCGGTGGCCGGCGAGGTCACTGGCCAGGTAGACGTAGGTCGGCGCGGCATAGTCGGGTTCCGCGACATCCAGCGAACCCTGCATCGAGACCTCGTCGAGCAGGCCGCGCCGATTCAGCTTGGTGATATGGGCGACGTAGTCCGCCCCGGTAGACAGCCGTGTCTTGGCGCCGGGGCAGACGACATTTGCCCGCACGCCATGCTCTTTCAGCTCGGCGGCGATCGCCAGCGTCAAGCTGTTGACCGCGCCCTTGCCGGCCGGGTATCCGGTGCCGCCGTAGTCGCCGAGAAACGCGAACGAGCTGGAGTTGACGATGCTGCCGCTGCCCTGCGCGACCATCTTGGGCGCTGCGGCGCGGCAGGTCGCAAACACCGTGCCCAGATGCGCGTCGAGCAGTTCAGCGAACTGGGCGGGGGTGATGTCCAGGATGGACGAACCTGGCGGCTCGGCGATACCCGCGCAGTTGATCAGGATGTCGATGCTGCCGAACTCGCCAATACATCTGTCCACCAACGACTCTGCGGCCTGCTGAGAGGACGGCGAGCCGGGATGGGCAACCGCCCGCCCGCCGTCAGCGGTGATGTCCGCTGCAGTGGATTGGGCGGCGTCAGCGTCTCTGCCGTTGACCACCACGGCGGCGCCGTGTTGCGCGAGCAGGTGCGCGACTGCTGCACCGATGCCTCGTGACCCGCCGACCACGACAGCGCCGCGGTCGGCGAGCAGTAAGTTCACTCCTCGTTGCCGAAAGTCATCGCTTCGAGGTTCCAGTAGCCGCGCATGTTCGCGATCTGCCCGGCGTCGTTGACCCGGTAGGTGAACACGCCACGCACGCTGCTGGTGATGCCGTTGTCAAACTTGCTGCGCAGCACCAAGATATGAGCGATCTCGGTGGGATCGCTGGACGGAAACGTCTCCTCGCAGGTGATCCGCAACTGGTTGGCGGCGATGTTCGTGTCGTAGAACTCCGCGACAGCGTCCTTGCCCCGCACACCGGTGCCGTCGGGGTTGGTGATGGACTTGCCGATCGGATCCTCGACGACGACGTCGTCGGCCATCAGCGCCAGCCAGCCCTCACGGTCGTGCGCCTGGACGCAGCGCCATGACGACTGCGACGCCGCCAACGCGGGGGACTGCTCAACGGTTTCTTGAGACACGGCGATTACCGGTCGGCGTCGGTGAAGCGGATGACACCGCGAATGTTCTTGCCGTCCAACATGTCCTTGTAGCCGTCGTTGATCTGCTCCAGCTTGTACTGCCGGGTGATCATGTCGTCGAGGTTGAGTTTGCCGGCCTTGTACATCGTCAACAGCTGAGGAATGTCGAACTGCGGATTGCCACCGCCGAAGATGGTGCCCTTGATGGTCTTCTGCATCAGGGTCAGCATCGCCAAGTTCAAAGTGACGTTGGTGTCCAGCAGGCTGCCGATGGCGGTCAGCACGCAGGTGCCGCCCTTCGCTGTCAAGATCATGTAGTTTTCCACGTCGGCCCCGAGCAGCTCGCCGACGGTGACCACCACCTTGTGGGCCATCAGGCCATGCGTTACTTCCATGATTCCGCCCATGGCGGCGAAGATGTCGGGGTAGACATGCGTCGCACCGAACTTGAGGGCCTGGTCGCGCTTCCACTCGACCGGGTCGATCGCGAAGACGTTGCGGGCTCCGGCGGTGACGGCACCCTGCAGCGCGGCCATGCCGACGCCGCCGATACCGACGATCGCGACGTCGTCTCCGGGCCGGATGTCGGCGGTGCGAACCGCTGAGCCGTAGCCGGTGGTGACGCCGCAGCCGACCAGCGCGGCAACCTCGAACGGGATTGACTCGTCGATCTTCACCACCGAGCTGCGGTGCACGACCATATACGGGGAGAACGTGCCCAGCAGCGTCATCGGGAAGACGTCTTGGCCCTTGGCTTTAATACGGAATGTCCCGTCGGACACCGCGGCGCCGCCGAGCAGTCCGGCGCCCAGATCGCAGAGGTTGCGCAGACCGGCCTGACAAGTCGGACATTGTCCACAGGACGGGATGAACGACAGTACGACGTGGTCGCCAGGCGCGAGGTCCTCTACGCCGGGGCCTACTTCGGTGACGATGCCGGCGCCCTCGTGACCACCGAGAACGGGGAAGCCGCCCATCGGGATGCCGCCGGTGACCAGGTGGTGGTCGGAGTGGCACATGCCCGCCGCTTCCATCTGGATCTTGACTTCGTCCTTCTGGGGGTCGCCGATCTCGATTTCCTCGATCGACCACGGCTGATTGAACTCCCAGATCAGCGCGCCTTTGGTCTTCACCGTGAACCTGCTTTCGTCGTTGAACGTCGGTTGAGAACGGCCCGAGCTGCACGCAAGCAACCGCTTGGTTGAGTGTAGGTCAGGGGTGATCCCGGTCACCAGGGGTGCTGGACACAATCACCAGATCGGCGCCGGAGCCTGGCCGATGGGGTAGTAGCCGGGCAGCTTCTCGCCGGCGATGCTGCGTTCGATCCGCTTCTGCATGCCGGTGCTCAAGTCGCCCGACTCGATCAGGTTCGCGAACATTTTCGTGACATGCCCGAAGTCGAAGAAGTCGCGTTGCCATTCGATGAGGTTGTCGTCGTTGAGCCGGAACCAGCTGCCACCGATGCCGTAGATCTCGTCCTGGCTGCCGTCGGTCTTGTTGACGATCTGTTTCCAGAAGCCGACGATCTCGCCTTGCTTCTCGTCGATGAGCACCTTCTGGTACTCGTACACCCAGTTCTCCAGGCCCTCCATCTCGATGCCGAGCGCGACGTCGCGAATCTCGTCGACCCCGACGCACATCACGTCTTCTTTGGGACCGATGTTCCAGCCGTAGGTGGCCTCGGGGGCATAGAAGTCACCCAAGGGCTTCCAGTCGCCGGCCTTTTCACAGTCCTTGTTGGCTTGCAGCCAGCGGTCGACCCACTGCTCGAGCTCTGTACGTGACGCCATTGTCAGTCTTCTTTCTCTTTGATGAGTAGTGCTTGGGTGGGGCACATTTCGACGGCTCGCTCAACTTCGTCGCGGGCTTCATCACCGGGTTCGGGATCCAGGATCTCGACTTTGCCGCGTTTGGGCACCCGAAAGTAGTCGGGTGCCTCCAGCTCGCACATCGCGTGGCCTTGGCACAAGTCCAGGTCGACTTCGACGCGAAAACCCATGAGGCGCCTTATGCCTGGCGCTTGCGGTAGCGGACCTTGGCCGGACTGGCCAGCTGCACGACCATCTTGGAGTGGTCGTTGTGGTAGCTGTCGGCGGGCTGCGCCATCTCGAAATCGTATTCGCGCAGCAGAACCGAGAAGATCGCCTTAATCTGCATCTGCGCGAAAGCCGCTCCCACGCAACGATGCCGGCCCGCTCCGAAGGGAATCCACGTCCAGCGGTTGACGGTGTCGGCCTGCTCGGGCTTGTTGTAGCGATCCGGCTTGAACGCATCGGGGTCGGGGAAGTCTTCGGGGATCCGGTTCGAGATCGCCGGGGATGCGGCTACGTAATCGCCGTTATGGATTGGAAAACCGCCGACCTCGAACTCACCCTTGGCGACCCGCATCAGGATGATCAGCGGCGGATGCAGCCGCAGGGTTTCCTTGACAACATTGTCCAGCTTCGGAATCGATCGCAGCGCATGGAAACTCACTTCCTGGCCGTCGGCGTACAGCTCTTCGAGCTCGGTGAGCACCTCGGCGTAGACGTCGGTGTGGCGGATCAGTTCGATCAGCGTCCATGCCGACGTTCCCGAGCTGGTGTGGTGCCCGGCGAACATCAGCGAGATGAACATGCCGGTGACCTCGTCCGCGGAGAAACGTGGGTCGCCCTGCTCATCCTTGACCGACACCAGGATGTCGAGCAGGTCGCGGTCTTCCTTGCCTTTCGGCGGGTTGGCGATGCGACCGTTCATGATTTCCTGAACCAGCGCAACCAGTTTCACCCGTGCCTCGTCGCGCCGCCTGAAGCTGTCAATCGGGAGATACGGATCGACGTAGCAGAGCGGGTCCGTGCCGTTCTCCAGTTCGTGGTAGTACTCGGCGAACCGGTGATCGAGTTGTTCGCGGAATTTCAGGCCGATCAGGCAGGCGGTCGAGGTGTAGATGGTCAGCTCGGAGAAGAAGTCGAGCAGTTCGATCTCGCCCTTGTCGCCCCAGTTGGCGATCATCTTCTTGACTTCGCCTTCGATCGTGGCGGCGTGGCCCTTCATCTGTTCACCGCGCAGCGCCGAGTTGTGCAGCATCTCTTTGCGCCGTTCGGGGCTGGCGTCGAACACCACACCCGCGCCGAAAATCGGCGTCATGAATGGATAGGCCTCGGCTTGGTCAAGATCTTCATCGGCGGAGCGGAAGAAGAATTCGTTGGCATCGGCGCCCGAGAGCAGGATGACGTGCTTGTCGACCAGCTGGAACCAACCGACATCGCCGCATTCTTCGCGGACGCGCTGCATCAAACCAATTGGGTCAGTGCGGAATTCCTCGAGGTGGCCGTGTTCTTCTTCTTCGCCGCCGGAAACCCGGGGCACGATGGCGGTTGTCACTGTGCTGGCATCCCCTCTTCGCCGAGCGCGAGCTTCTGGCGATCACTGTTGTCGGCCAACGGGGCTTCGGGCTGAAGCTCCATGTTCGCGATGAAGCCACCGCGCGGTGTCTCGGCGACGAACGTGATGGCCCGTCCCAGGTCTGCGGCGCGCAGGAAGTAGTCGTGGCGGGCTTGGCCCCATTTCGCCCAATCCTCCAGGGCGGGGCCGATCTTCTCGGCCGGCAGGCTCCAGCCCATCGACGTCTTCGTCGGTCCGGGGTGCACGATCGCCGCGCGTACACCGGTGCCTTCCAGTTCCATCTGGAAGTTGTGCACCATCGCCAGCAGCGCGGCCTTGGCTGCACCGTAGGCGCCCATGTGCGGCCGTTGCCGCAGCGCGACGTCTGATCCGACGAAGATCAGGTCGCCGCGCTGCCGCTCGAGCATGCCTGGCAGCACCGCCGCGGCCAGTCGGTTGGCGCCGACGACGTGGATCTGCAGCTGTGACTCGAACTCGTCGGTGGTGATCTCGGCGAGTTTGCCGAAGTAGGTGTCGCCCGCTCCCGCGACGAGGACCTCGATGTCACCGAGCGCTTCGACCGATTGTCCGACAAAGTTTTTCACCGAGTTCGGATCGGTGACATCAAGATGGAATCCGACGGCTTCGCCGCCGTCGGCGTTGATCTTGCCGACGATGTCATCGAGCTTCTCGACCCGCCGCGCGCCCAGGGCGACCGGGAAGCCGTGCGCCGCCAATTCGATGGCGGTGGCTTCTCCGATGCCGGAGGAGGCGCCGGCCACGATCGCCGGGCGGCGTTCGGGCAGAGGGGCAAAGCGGGGCATCTAGGAGACCTCCAGGGTCATCGGTAGGTGTGCGAACCCGCGCACGTTACTGGAATGGACACGAACCGAATTGGCCTCGTCGACCTGGTAACCCTTGATTCGCTTGAACAATTCGGTGAGGGCGACCCGGGCTTCCATCCTGGCTAGGTGAGCGCCCAGGCAGAAGTGTGCGCCGCTGCCGAAACTCAGCAGCTTGGAACCGATGTCGCGGCCGACGACGAAGTCGTCGGGGTTGTCGAATGCGCGCTCGTCGCGGTGCCCTGAACCCGGGAGCAGCAGCAGGACGTCGCCGTCTGGGATCGTCGTGTCGTAGAGGGTCAGCTCGCCGGCCACCGTGCGGGCCAGGATCTGGCTGGAGGTGTCGTAGCGCAGGGTCTCCTCCACCCACAGCGGCACCTGCGACGGATCGGCATAGACAGACGTCAGCTGGTCCGGGTTCCGGTGGCCCCAAAAGGCAGCATTGGCAAGAAGTTTGGTGGTGGTCTCGTTGCCGGCGATCACCATCAGGAACATGAATCCGAGCACTTCGTCGTCGGTCAGCCGGTCGCCGTCGATCTCGGCCTCCAGCAGCGCCGTGGTCAGGTCGTCGGTCGGCTTCGTGCGGCGTTCCGCGACCATCTCCTGGTAGTAGACGATCAGGTTGAGCGACGCCTCGATTGCCGCGGCCGGCACGTCGGTCACACCTTCGTCGCGGTGCATGACGCCGTCGGCCCAGGCGCGTACCTGTGCCCGATCCGGCTCGAGCACTCCCATCAGCTCGGAGATCACGTCCATCGGCAGCTTTCCGGCGAACTCGTCGACGTAGTCGACCGTTCCCGATGTCGCCTTCTCCAACATGACGTCCAGATGCCGCGTGGCGATCTCGGTGACCCGAGGCTCGAGCTCACGAATTCGCCTGGGAGTGAAGCCTTTCGACACCAACGTCCGCAGCCGTAGGTGCGCCGGGTCGTCCATGGCCAGAAACGACATGGTCTTAGAGGCGTGCGGTCCTCGGGACGCGGGGTCCAGCGAGACGCCGAAGCGATTGGACAACGTGGTGCTGTTGCGGAAGCCCTGGTGCACGTCGGCGTGCCGGGACAGCGCCCAGAAGCCGAGTTCGTCGTTGCGGTACAGCGGTGCTTCGTCGCGCAGTCGCTGGTAATACGGGTACGGGTCTTCGTGGAAGTCGTAGTCGTACGGGTCGAGTAGTGGCTTGTCGATCTGAATCGTCATCGGCTGTCCCCCGTTGGAAGAATGAGTCCGACCGCGTAGGCGAGGTGGTCGGCGATCTGGTGATAGGTGTAGGCACCGCTGGCGGCGTTGACGAGGGCGCCGAAGAACGCCATCTCGAGCACCGACACCGTGCGCGGGTTGGCGTCGGGGCCGATGGCTGACGTGATGCGGCGGTGAATCTCGGCGCCGATCCGATCGCGCACGGTCCGCACCGCCGGGTCTGCGCCGCCCCCGAGTAGTGCCGTCGTGCACGCCGCGGCGACTTCGGGTTCGTCGGCGACCACCAGGGCGAGATTGCGCAATGCCTTGTCGACTCGCGTCGCCATGGGCTCGTTGACGTCGGTGAAGTAGGGGACCTGCCGCACCAGGTCCAGATACACCTCGGCGATCAGGTGATTTTTCGAAGAGAAGTAGGTGTAGGCCGTCGCCGGGGCCACTTTGGCCCGCGCAGCGACCGCGCGCACGGTCAGGTCGGCGTAGGACGTCTCCCGCAGCACGTCGACACCCGCCGCGAGCACTTTGCGGAAGGTCTCTTCTTGACGACGGTTGCGCGGCACGTCCCGGCCCGGACCACCGGCGCCGGGAGTGATCGTGACCACTGGTTCGCTGGACACATGTCCAAGTTATCCGATCTGACCAGCGAGTAGCAAGCCTGCCTGGAAAAAATATAGCTGAGCTGGTAATTGTATGACTTCGCCTCGATCGTCGGAGGCGAGCTCTTGCACATTGCAGGTGGCGACGGCTATCTTCGACTGGACTAATCCGGACATGTGTCCACTCAACGAGGCGCGGAGGCAAAGATGGTATTGCTGGCCGATGGCGTGAGCGCGCTGCTCATCGACGGCAAGCTGACGAGCGGCAGCCAAGGCACGTTCACCACGATCAACCCGGCCACCGAGGAAGTCCTGGGCGCTGCCGCCGATGCCGGTGCCGACGACATGGATCGGGCTATCGAGGCAGCCCGGCGAGCCTTCGACGACACAGGCTGGTCGCGCGACACCGAGCTGCGGGTGCGTTGCGTGCGCCAGCTACGGGAGGCGATGCAGCAGCACCTCGAAGAGCTGCGCGACCTGACCATCGCCGAAGTGGGCGCTCCGCGGATGCTCACCAACATCGCTCAGCTCGAAGTCCCGGTCAACGATCTGGCGTTTGCGGCGGACACTGCCGAATCCTACGAATACAGCCGGGATCTCGGCGACGCGTCGCCGATGGGCATTCCCACCCGGCGCACGGTCGTCCGTGAGGCCGTCGGCGTCGTCGGCGCCATCACCCCGTGGAACTTCCCTCATCAGATCAATCTCGCCAAGATCGGGCCCGCATTGGCCGCGGGAAACACCGTGGTGTTGAAGCCCGCCCCGGACACGCCATGGTGCGCCGCGGTGCTCGGGGAACTCATCACCGAACACACCGACTTTCCGCCCGGCGTGATCAATATCGTCACGTCCAGCGATCACGGCGTGGGTGCGATGTTGGCCAAAGATCCTCGGGTGGACATGGTTTCATTCACCGGATCAACGGCCACCGGCCGCAGCGTGATGGCCGACGGCGCCGCGACCATCAAGAAGGTGTTCCTCGAACTGGGCGGCAAGTCGGCGTTCATCGTGCTCGACGACGCCGACCTGGCTGGTGCGGCGGGCATCGCCGGGTTCTCGGTGTGCATGCATGCCGGGCAGGGATGTGCGATCACGACCCGGCTGGTGGTGCCGCGAGCTCGGTATGACGAAGCCGTCGCGCTGGCGGCCGCAACGGTGGCAGGCATCAAGGCCGGCGATCCCACCGACCCCGGAACCATCTGTGGGCCACTGATTTCGGCGCGGCAGCGCGATCGCGTGCAGGACTACCTCGACTCGGCAATCGCGGAGGGCGGGTCGTTCGCCTGCGGCGGGGGCCGTCCGGCCGGCCGCGACGTCGGTTTCTTCATCGAGCCCACCGTCATCGCGGGTCTGGGCAACGACGCGCGCTGCGCCCGCGAGGAAATCTTCGGCCCGGTACTGACAGTCATTGCGCACGACGGTGACGACGATGCCCTGCGCATCGCCAACGACTCCCCATACGGCTTGTCCGGCACAGTGTTCGGCGCCGACCCGGACCGGGCGGCGGGGATTGCCGCGCGGGTCCGGGCGGGCACGATCAACGTCAACGGCGGCGTCTGGTACTCCGCCGACGCACCCTTCGGTGGCTACAAGCAGTCCGGGAACGGCCGCGAGATGGGTCTGGCCGGCTTCGAGGAATACCTGGAGACCAAAACCATTGCGACCGCGGTCTAGCCGCGAGCCAGAGAGGAACACCGTGAGGTTCGAGAACAAGGTCGCCATCGTCACCGGCTCCGGTGGCGGTATCGGCCAGGCCTACGCCGAAGCGCTGGCCGTAGAAGGCGCGGCCGTCGTCGTCGCCGACATCAACGCCGAGGCGGCCGAAGGCGTGGCCAAGCAGATCAGTGCCGACGGCGGGACGGCGATCAGCATCCCGGTCGACGTGTCCGACCCGGCGTCGGCCAAAGCGATGGCCGACCGCACGCTGGCCGAGTTCGGTGGCATCGACTATCTGGTCAACAACGCCGCGATATTCGGTGGCATGAAACTCGACTTCCTGCTTACCGTCGACCCCGAGTACTACAAGAAGTTCATGAGCGTCAACCTCGACGGCGCGCTGTGGTGCACCCGCGCGGTGTACAAGAAGATGGCCAAGCGTGGTGGTGGCGCGATCGTCAACCAGTCGTCGACCGCGGCGTGGCTCTACTCAAACTTCTACGGGCTGGCCAAAGTTGGAGTCAACGGGCTGACGCAGCAGCTGTCGCGTGAGCTCGGCGGCCAGAACATCCGGATCAACGCCATCGCGCCGGGCCCCATCGACACCGAGGCCAATCGGACCACCACTCCCCAAGAAATCGTTCAGGACATCGTCAAGGGACTTCCGCTATCCCGGATGGGAAAGCCGGAAGACCTGGTCGGCATGTGCCTGTTCCTGCTGTCGGATGAGGCTTCCTGGATTACCGGCCAGATCTTCAATGTCGACGGCGGACAGATCTTCCGGTCATGACGGAACACGTGAAACTCGGCTACATCGGGCTGGGCAATATGGGTACACCGATGGCCAAGAAAATGATCGAATGGCCTGGCGGTCTAACGGTTTACGACATCAGGGCCGAGGCGATGACACCGCTGGCCGAACGGGGCGCCAGCCTGGCCGACAGCATTGCCGACGTCGCCGAAGCGGACATCGTCAGTGTCACCGTGCTCAACGACGAGCAGGTGCGAACTGTCGTGGGTGAGCTGGCGAGCAGCGCCAAGCCCGGCACTGTCATCGCGATTCACTCCACGATCAGCGACACCACCGCTGAGGAACTGGCGCGCGAGCTGGAACCGCAGGCCATTCACGTCATCGATGCGCCGGTAAGTGGCGGCGGACGGGCCGCGCGGTTCGGTCAACTGGCGACCATGGTGGGTGCCAGCGACGAAGTCTTCGCTCGCGTAAAGGGGCCGTTCTCGCATTGGGCCGAATTGGTGGTGCACGCCGGCCCGCCCGGCGCGGGCACCCGGATGAAGCTGGCCCGCAACATGCTGACCTTTACCTCCTACGCGGCGGTAGGCGAGGCGTGGAAGCTGGCCGAGGCCGCCGGACTGAACCTGCAAGACCTCGGTAACGTGGTCCGACATACCGACAAGCTGACCGGTGGCGCGGGGTCAATCATGTTCCGCGATGACACGAAAGACCTTGAGCCGGGCCACTTTCTCTATGACGGGTTCACGCATACCCGTGGTCTCGGGGAGAAGGATCTGAGCCTGGCGCTGGCGCTAGGTGAGTCGGTGTCGGTCGACCTTCCGCTGGCGCAGTTGGCCTACGAGCGACTGGCGGCCGGACTCGGAGTGCCGCACACAGAGAAAGAGTCGTGATGGACGAACTTCGCCGCAAGGGCCTCGAAAAGATGAACGAGGTCTACGGCTGGGAGATGCCCAACATCGAGGGCGACGCGTACTTCGACTTGACCGTCGATCACTTGTTCGGCTCCGTGTGGACCCGTCCTGGGCTGTCGATGCGCGACAAGCGCATCATGACGCTCACGGCCGTCACCGCTGTCGGGAATCGCGACCTGGCCGAGATTCAGATCAACGCTGCGCTACTCAACGGCGAGCTCGATGAGACCGAACTCAAAGAGATGGCCGTCTTCCTCACCCACTATCTCGGCTTTCCGCTGGGCTCGGCGCTCAACGGAGCCGTCGACGCGGTGGTGAACAAGCGGAAGAAGGCTGCAGCCAAAGGCGCAGGCGAAGATAAGAAGGCCAATGTCGAAGGTGCATTGAAGATGCACTCGGGCGAATAGCCCGTCAACCTCAGTAGGGCTGAACGCCTTCTGGCATCACATATTCCGACGTCGGTGCGGAGACGCCGTTGACCGTCGCCCCGCCGTTAAGAATGCCCGCGGCCATGTCCAGCATGTTGTGCGGGAATCCGAACCGGGGTTTGGTGAGCGCGTCGAGTCGAGCCAGTTCGTCGGCGGTGAGGTTCACATCGACAGCGCGCACATTGTCGTCGAGCTGCGAAAGCCTACGCGCGCCGATGATGACGGATGAGACACCGGCTTGTGCGTGAACCCAGGCCAGCGCCACGCTGGCGACGTTCGTCGCGTGCGCTTCGGCGATGGCGGCCAATTCGTCGAGCAACGCAAAGGTCTTGTCGTTCAAGAAGGCATCGACCATCGCTCCGCGATCGGCGTTATGCGAATCGCTGTTGGCGCGGGTGTACTTGCCGCTGAGCACGCCGCCCTTCAGCGGCGACCACGGCGTGATGCCGAGGCCGAATTCGCTCGCCATCGGGACCAGCTCTTGTTCGATGGCGCGCTCGAGCAGCGAGTACTCGACCTGCAGGCCGATGAAACTGGACCAGCCGTGCAAACGGGCAATCAGGTTGGCTTGCGCGATCTTCCAGGCCGGTGTGTCCGAAACACCGATGTAGCGAACCTTGCCGGCCGTGACGAGGTCGTCGAGTGCGGCCATCGTCTCCTCGATGGGGGTGTTGGAGTCCCACACGTGTAGCCAGTACAGGTCGATGTAATCGGTCTGCAGCCGCCGCAGCGAGTTATCGCAGGCGCTGATCAACGATTTGCGGCCGGAGCCGCCGCCGTTGGGATCGCCCGGATACAGGTTTCCGCTGAATTTGGTCGCGAGCACCAGACGGTCGCGTCGGGCGGCGTGGCGGCCGACGTGGTCACCGAGGATCTTCTCTGAGTGACTCCGGGTGTAGAAGTTGGCGGTGTCGATGAAGTTGCCGCCGAGTTCGATATACCGATCGATGATCTGTTGCGACTCTTCGACACTGGTGCCCCAGCCGAGGTCTTCGCCGAACGTCATTGCGCCCAGGCACAGGGGGCTGACGCGCAGGCCGGACCGGCCGAGTGTCACGTATTGATCCAGAGGCATGATTGCGGCTTTCTGGTAAGTTGTTCGGTTATGCGTTTGTTCATTTCTAAACTAGTTCATAACTGAACGATCTGGCAAGTCGATGTCCGCTGCCGACGCGGCCAAAGTCTGGTCGCTCAACTATCGGGTCCTGCTGTCCGTCATTGCGTCCGCGGAGCCCGGTATCTGCGCGCTGGGGCTTGACTCGAAAGAGCTTTTCTTGCTCGCCGAGATCGACGAGCATTCCTACCCGGCCGAACTTGCCGCGATTATGTGCATGCCCAAAGCGACGGTGACCCTGTACTTGAAACGGCTTGAGGCAGCGGGATTGGTGCGCCGTGAGATCGATCCCGCCGATCTGCGTCGTCATCGGCTTCTGCTGACCTCGGCCGGGCGTCAAGTCGCCACGGACGGTCTGGCGTTGCTGTCGACAGAATTCGACAAGCGTCTCGGGCGTCTCACGGCAGCACAGCAGAAGGACTTCAAAGGCCTGCTGGAACGAATTGTCTGAACACCTCTACTAGCCCTGATTTGTCGCCCGACTAAAGTGACTCTTCGTGCGCGTTCTGGTGATCGGCTCCGGTGCCCGCGAACATGCTCTGCTGCTGGCGCTACGCGCCGATCCGCAGGTCGAGGCGTTGGCCATCGCGCCCGGCAACGCCGGCACCGCGACATTTGCGGACCAACACGATGTGGACATCACCTCGGGTGACGCCGTCGTCGCACTGGCTCGCGAGATCGGCGCCGACTTGGTGGTGATCGGTCCCGAGGTTCCGCTGGTGCTCGGAGTGGCTGACGCCGTCCGCGACGCCGGCATCGCGTGCTTCGGACCCAGCGCGGACGCAGCGCAGATCGAGGGTTCGAAGGCCTTCGCCAAAGACGTCATGGCCGCAGCGGGAGTTCGCACCGCCTCCAGCGAGATCGTCGACAGCCCAGCGTGTTTGGATGCGGCGCTGGACCGCTTCGGGCCGCCGATCGGCGACCCCGCCTGGGTGGTCAAAGACGACCGGCTGGCCGCAGGCAAGGGCGTGGTCGTCACAGCGGACCGGTTGGCCGCGCGAGCCCACGCCGCGGAGTTACTGGAGTCCGGACATCCGGTGCTGTTGGAATCCTTCCTTGACGGCCCCGAAGTGTCGCTGTTCTGCGTTGTGGACGGCGAGACCGTCGTGCCCCTGCTTGCTGCGCAAGACTTCAAGCGCGTCGGCGACGGCGACTCCGGCCCCAACACCGGCGGCATGGGCGCCTACGCGCCATTGCCGTGGCTACCGGATGACGTTTACCGCGCCATCGTCAGCGAGACCGTGGAACCCGTTGCTGCCGAACTGGTCCGACGCAACAACGGGTTCACGGGCCTGCTCTACGCCGGGTTGGCAATCACGTCGAAGGGGCCGGCGGTCATCGAGTTCAACTGCCGATTCGGCGACCCGGAGACCCAATCGGTGCTCGCTCTGCTCGAATCACCGCTCGGCCAACTGCTGCATGCGGCGGCCACCGGCACGCTGGCCAGTTTCGGCGACCTTCAGTGGCGCGATGGTGCAGCCGTAACCGTGGTGTTGGCGGCGGAGAACTACCCGGGCCGGCCGCGGGTCGGCGACGTCATCACTGGATCGGAGGCCGACGGCGTCCTGCATGCGGGCACAGCCCGCCGCGACGACGGCGCGGTGGTGTCGTCCGGGGGCCGCGTCCTCTCGGTGGTGGGCACCGGATCAGATCTGGCCGCGGCGCGCTTGGCCGCCTACGGCATCCTGAAGTCGATCAAGTTGCCTGGCAGCCACTTTCGCACCGACATCGGTTCGGCCGCCGCTGACGGTGAGATCCGTCTTTAGAGACCGACCGCTTGGCCGTCTCGCCGCGGGTCGCTGACCGCGAGATATCCGTCGTCGAGCCGCCAGATCGCCTGGCAGCTGCCGAACTGGTTGTAGTCGTCGGTGGTGATCAGTTGATGACCACGCCCCCGCAACTCCTCGAGCGTCGATGCCGGAAAACCGTTCTCGCAGCAGACCTCCAGCCCCTGCGCCCAGCGGAAACGCGGGCCGTCGCAGGCCGCTTGCGGATTCTGGCCGTGGTCGACGATGCGCCCCACGACCTGCACATGGCCCTGCGGCTGCATCGGGCCACCCATCACCCCGAAGCTCATCACCGGTTCGCCGTCCTTGGTCAGGAAGCCCGGAATGATGGTGTGGTAGGGCCGCTTGTTCGGCGCCACTTGGTTCGGATGTCCTTGTGTGGCAGAGAAATCCGCGCCGCGGTTCTGCAGCGCGATACCGGTGCCCGGCACTACAACGCCGGAGCCGAAGCCCATGTAGTTGGACTGGATCATCGACACCATCACACCGGACTCGTCGGCGGCGGTGAGGTATACCGTTCCGCCGCGCGGGGTTCCGGCCGACGCCGGGCGTGCATTGTCCCGATCGATCATTGTCGCGCGTTCGCGCAGATACGACTTGTCCAGCAGGTCCTCGGGTCGCACCGTCATGTGGTCGAGGTCCGAGACGTAGGCCTGCGCGTCGGCGAACGCGAGTTTCACCGCTTCGATCTGGAGATGCACGCTGTCGGCGGAATCGACTGGGAGCGAGGTCATGTCGAAGTGTTCGAGAATGCCGAGCGCAATCAGGGCGACTATGCCCTGGCCGTTGGGCGGTATCTCGTGCACGGCGTAGCCGCGATAATCGCCGGAGATGGTGCCGACCCAGTCGGCATGATGCGCGGCGAGGTCGGTGGCCCGCATGGCGCCGCCATTGGCCGAAGCGTGGGCTTCGAGTTTCGCGGCCAGTTCGCCGCGGTAGAACGCTTCGCCGTTGCTCGCCGCGATCGTCTCCAGTGTGGCGGCGTGATCGGACAACGTGACCAGCTCGCCGGGCTTCGGCGCCCGGCCGCCGGGCATGAACGTCTCGTCGAACCCGGGCTGGGCTTTGAACAGTGGGATTTGCGCCGCCCATTGTTCGGCGATCGTCGGTGAGACGAGAAAGCCGTTGCGGCCGTAGCTGACTGCAGGCTCGAAGAGTCGCTCGAACGGAAGCTTCCCGAACTTGGCATGCAATTCGACCCAGGCCGATACGGCGCCGGGCACGGTGACGGAATTCCAGCCAAGCACGGGGACTCCGCCGCCGCCGCCGAAGTATTCCGGCGTCCATGCGGCGGGGGAGCGTCCGGATGCGTTGAGCCCGTGCAGTTGTCGACCATCCCACACGATGGCGAAGGCGTCCGAGCCGATGCCGTTGGAGACCGGTTCCACAACCGTCAATGCGATCGCGGTGGCGATCGCCGCGTCGACGGCGCTCCCGCCGTCAGCGAGCATCCGAAGACCTGCCTGGGCCGCGAGCGGTTGCGAGGTGCACACCACGTTGGTCGCCAGCACCGGCTTGCGTGGCCAGGCGTACGGCAGTTCCCATCCGAACGGCTGCATCCGATCAGCCTACGGAGGAGCGGATCGACGCCCGATACCGTCACCGCTACGGTAGCTGATACCATTTACGTTTCTAGCGCCGTTTGTAACTCTGCAAGCAGATCGATCGAAGGTTGACCACATGTCTAAGCCAGTCATCGTCAGCGCAGTCCGGACCGCCATCGGGACATCATTCAAGGGCTCTTTGGTAAACACCACGCCCGAGTTCCTGGCTACGACGATCCTGCAGGAAGCGGTGCGGCGGTCCGGGGTCGAGACGTCGGACATCGGCGACGTGATCTTCGCCGAATCCCACTACGGCGGCGGCGACATGGCGCGCTACGCGGCGTCGGCGTCGGGCATGTCAACCGTTCCCGGTCAGGCGGTCAACCGGCACTGCGCCGGCAGCCTCACCGCGGTCGCCAATGCGGCGGCGCAGATCGGTGCAGGCGCCGAGAAGGTCGTCGTCGGTGGCGGCGTGCAGTCACTGTCGATGACGCCGCTGATGAACTGGCGCATTCCCGGTCCGACTCTGGAGTTCGAGGAGCGCTGGATTCCGCCGACCCACGTCGAGACGCCCGAAGCGCCGGGCCGCGACATGTCGATCACAGTCGGGTGGAACACCGCGCAGGCTATGGGGATCACCCGCGAAGAGATGGATGCGTGGGCATTCCGTTCGCACCAGCGTGCTGTCGGCGCGATCGACAGCGGAGCGTTCGTCGACGAGATCGTCCCACTCAAGATCAAGGGTGTCGACGATGCAATGGTGGAGTTCAGTGTCGACGAGCACCCGCGCCGTGGCAGCACCCTGGAGAAGCTCGCGTCGCTGAAGGTGCTGCACCCGGAGATCGAAGGCTTCTCGATCACCGCAGGCAACAGCAGCGGCACCAATGACGCAGCCGCAGCGTTGACGCTGGCCGACGAGGACTTCGCCCGGTCCGCCGGGCTGAAGGTGCTCGGCTCGGTCAGGGCGTGGGCCTCGGCCGCCGTCGAGCCGAAGGACACCGGTCTGGGCGCGGTGAAGGTGATCGGCAAGGTGCTCGAACGCGCCGGGCTGGCGCCCGGCGACGTGACGCTGTGGGAGATCAACGAGGCGTTCGCGTCGGTGCCGATCGCGGCGTGCCGCGAACACGGGCTCGACGAAGATCTGGTCAACATCTACGGCAGCGGCTGCAGCCTGGGCCACCCGATCGCCGCCAGCGGCGCGCGGATGCTGACCACGTTGGTGTACGAGCTCGGTCGCCGCGGCGGCGGGATCGGTGTGGCAGCGATGTGCGCGGGCGGCGGCCAAGGTGGCGCCGTGGTGATCGAGGTCTAGCCCAATCCTTTAACCGGCCTCGATCAGCCGACTGGCGTGATCGAGGATGCAGTTCAGGCCGTACTCGAAATTGATGTCGTCGGCCGCTCCGATGCGATGACCCTCTTGGGTCAGCTTGGCGATCAGCGGCATCGTCTCGGGATCGATGACCGAATTCCCATTGTGGCGCGGGGATTCAGCGTCACGGGATTTGTCCTGCAGCCGCTCCAGAACCGCGACGCCTTGGGTGTGCACCGAGATGCTCGAGTAGGTGTCGAACGCGTCCTCTGCCGACAAGCCTGCCGCCACCAGGTTCGCGATCGCCTTCTCCAATTTCTGGAAAGCGGCCAGCGTTGCCTCGCGACCGAAGGTGCCGCGGATCAGAATCAGGTCGCACAGGATCGGGTTGTCCCGGAACGTCTGGCGCATCTTGCGGGCGTGAGCGCGCAGCGAATCCCGCCAATCTTGGCCCTCGACAAAGGGCGTCGCGAAGTCGTACTGACCGAGCGCCCGGTCGGTCATCGCGTTGAGCAGATCGTCCTTTTTTCGGAAGTACCAATAGATGCTCGTCACACCGACGTGGAGGTGCTTGGCCAACAGCGGCATGCTCAAACCGTCGACGGAGACCTTCCGCGGCGACGTCGAACGCGCCGTTGATGATTTCGTCGACGCTGATCGATCCGCGTTCACGCCGTTGTCGCTTGTCCGCGACGGCCTGCCTGGCCAATGTGGGTCCCCTCCGTGCACTGAAAAACCTGCGATGTGGCGAGCTATCGTATCAAATATCGTAAGGCTTCTGGTAGGCGCCGCAGTTCGGGCCGCCGCCTGGTCACGCAGTCAGCAGCGGTGCCATCCAGGTCAATTCCGCGGGGAGTTGCGAGCTCCAGTACGACGGGTCGTGGCCGCCGGGGGAGAACCCACCCGCAGGCGGATGCGGTAGCTGAGCCTCGAATTGCTTGGTCGCCGAATAGAACGGATCGCTGTTACCGCAGTCCACCCGGATCGGGATGGATGCCAGCGCTGGTATCCCGAATACCGAGTTCGCCGCGAAGTCGTCCGACCCGTCGAACGCGCCGGGCGCGGCCGCGCCGGACGACATCCACAGCGCCGGACTGACCGCGCAGATCGCCGCGGTGCGCGCCGGGCCCAGTCGGCCGCCGAGCAGCAACGCGCCGTAACCACCCATCGACCAGCCCAGAAACCCGACCCGGGAGGTGTCGAGGCCCTGAGAACTCAGCATCGGGATGAGTTCATTCAGCACCATGGCGCCCGAATCTTCACCGGAAGCTCGTCTGTGCCAATAACTTCCGCCACCATCGACGGCGACCACCGCGAACGGAGGTAGGCCGGCGCTGACCGCTTGAGCCAATCCTTGTTCGACGCCACCGTCCATCACGGTGGCAGCGCTACTTCCCTTGCCGTGCAGCGCGATCACCGGCCGCAGCGGCTTGGTCTGGCCCGGCGGTCGGGCGATCGCCCAGTTGGTCGGGATACCGCCACGCGCGGCCGACACGAACGAACCGGTCACCATCGTCGGCGCCGCAGTGGGCGGCGGGTCGAGCGGCGGACGTGGCGTCAGCGGAATCCCGGTGCCGGTCATCGTCACCGGCGTCGTCACCGGGGGGCGGCCGGCAAGCACCCGGTCCATCTCGTAGGCGCCGAGCGCTCCAGCCGCCGCACCGGTGCCCAGACGCAGCACGGCACGACGACTCAACTCAGGCATCGGGCCATCATAAAGTGCCGTGGCGTCGCCAATCCCTGCTGAGCGGGCGAGAGGGGTTTGGCCGAAAGGGGTATGCGGCACCACCCTGCCTGGCAGCATGTCTGAGGTGACTGCCGCCGTCGCACCCGAAGGAGCTGTGGCTCCGCAGGTAGCGGTGGCTGCCCCGACCATCGTCGCCGCCGCGCCTGCTCCGGTCACTCACAAGCCTGCCGCCACCCCCAAAGGGGCCGTCACTCCGAAGGGGGAGCGGCGGCGGTACGCACTGGTCAGCGCTGCCGCCGATCTGCTGTGTGAGGGCGGCTTCGAGGCGGTCCGGCACCGCGCCGTTGCCCGGCGCGCGGGCTTGCCGTTGGCGTCGACCACCTATTACTTTTCCAGCCTCGACGATCTGATCGCCAGCGCGGTCAACCACATCGGGATGTTGGAGGTTGCCCGGCTTCGCGGTCAGGTGGCCACGTTGTCTCGTCGGCGCCGCAGCGCCGATACGACGGCCGACCTGTTGGTCGACCTGCTGGTGGGCAGTGAATCCGAGCCGCGCCTGACCGAGCAGCTGATCTCGCGGTACGAGCGTCACATCGCCTGTGCCCGTCTGCCCGGATTGCGTGACATCCAGCGGCATAACTTGCGCCAGCGCGTCGACGCGGTCGCCGAAGTCATCGACCGGTCCGGTCGCTCTGTGCGCACCGAAGTCGTATCGGCATTGATCTGCACGGTCGACGGCGCGGTGGTCTCCGCCTTGGTTGACGACAGCCAGGATCCACGCACGGTCGCGCGTGCGACTGTGATGGATGTCATTGACGCGGTGGCGCCGTTCGACCGGCGACCCGTACATATCTGATCGCATTTCGCGGCCGATTAGTGGCCTCTCGGAGGGCTTTTCGCGGTGTCGCCGCCTAGCCATCCAGTGCGCCACGGATTTCCCGCAAGCCGCGCTGGGCTTCGTCGAGCAGGGCGGCCACGTGGGCGACCCGCTCACGCAATTCGTCCAGGTCCGTTTGCGGCTTGGCCCGATGTCGCGGCTTCGGTGCCAGATCGGGCGGGAGAGTCGGCGTGACGATGTAGCCGGTCGCGAAGTCGCCGTAGACGGTCACGTCTTCGCGGCGGTGATACCAGTACAGCGCGACGTAGGCGCATACGACGGCGTCGACAGGATCCTCGTCTCTGTCGAGTTGGACCGGCCGAGTCGCTGCTTCGACCCGCTTGCGCAGTTCCACCCAGGACATGTTGTGGTTCACCCGCAGTCGCGGTGACGTTTTGTCGAGCCCCTCGATCAGCGTCATCAGCCGCAGCAACTCACGGCGCCGACTCTCGATCGAGCCCTTCTTGTACTTCAGTGTCTTGTCCAGTTCGAACAGCACGACCGACGCCGGGTGTGGATACACCTCGATCGCCCGCCGCGTCGAACTCGAAGCGGGATCCATGTCGAGCGTGAGGGCCGTGGCGATTCGCGCGCCGCGCGGACTTCTGAACGCGGGGTTCTCGGTGTTCGCCGGATGCGCCCCTGCTTCGAATCGGTGAAAGTCGCGGTTCAGTGCCGTCTCGCACGGTCGGGCTCCGGACGGGTTGCACACAATCAGCGGCGCATCGATGGCGACCAGGCAGTCGTCGCTGACGTACTGCTCCACCGCGGCCTCGATACTCGCATCGTCGTGCGCGGCGCCGACATGCAGCAGCCGGCCATCGGCATCGACCACCGCCACACCGGTGTTGTTCTTCTCACCCCAGGCAAGATCGAGCCCGACAAAGTACATGGGCCCCACTGTGCCTGATCCGCGTTGGCATCGGCGCCGTTAAGCTGTGTGTTTGTGACAATCCCCAACGTGCTGGCCAACCGTTACGCCAGCGCCGAGATGGTGGCGATCTGGTCGCCGGAGGCCAAGATCGTCGCCGAGCGGCGGCTCTGGCTGGCGGTGCTGCGCGCGCAGGCGGAATTGGGTGTCGAGGTTCCCGCGACCGCCGTCGGCGATTACGAACGGGTCCTCGACGACGTCGACCTCGCCTCGATCGCCACGCGCGAGCGGGTGCTGCGCCACGACGTCAAAGCCCGCATCGAGGAATTCAACGCGCTGGCCGGCCACGAGCAGGTGCACAAAGGAATGACCAGCCGCGACCTGACCGAGAACGTCGAGCAGTTGCAGGTCCGTCAGTCGCTGGAATTGGTCTTTGCCCACGGGGTCGCGGTGGTCGCCCGACTGGCCGAGCGCGCACTGGCCTACCGCGACCTGGTGATGGCCGGGCGTAGCCACAACGTCGCCGCGCAGGCCACCACGCTGGGTAAGCGCTTCGCGTCGGCGGCACAGGAAACGCTGCTGGCGCTGACCCGACTGCGGGAGTTGATCGACCGCTACCCGCTGCGCGGCATCAAAGGTCCGATGGGAACCGCGCAGGACATGCTCGACTTGCTCGGCGGCGACGCGGCCAAGCTGGCCGACCTCGAACATCGCATCGCTGATTTCCTCGGCTTCGCAACGGTTTTGACCAGCGTCGGGCAGGTCTATCCGCGTTCACTGGACCACGACGTGGTGTCGGCACTGGTGCAGTTGGGTGCGGGCCCGTCGTCGCTGGCGCACACCATCCGGCTGATGGCCGGCCACGATCTGGTGACCGAGGGGTTCGCGGCCGGACAGGTCGGCTCGTCGGCGATGCCGCACAAAATGAACACCCGCAGCTGCGAACGAGTCAACGGGCTGCAGGTCGTGCTGCGCGGTTACGGCTCGATGGCTGCCGAGCTTGCCGGCGCGCAGTGGAACGAAGGCGATGTGTTCTGCTCGGTTGTCCGCCGAGTCACGTTGCCGGACAGCTTCTTTGCAGTCGACGGGCAGATCGAGACGATGCTGACCGTGCTCGACGAATTCGGTGCCTACCCCGCGGTGATCGAGCGCGAGCTGGACCGCTATCTGCCGTTCCTGGCGACCACCAAGGTGCTGATGGCCGCGGTACGCGCCGGTGTGGGCCGTGAAACGGCGCACGAGGTGATCAAGGAGAACGCGGTCGCCGCGGCATTGGCGATGCGTGAGCAAGGCGTCGAGCCCGATCTGCTGGATCGGCTGGCTGCTGATGCCCGTCTGCCGCTGGACCGGGCCGCGATCGACGCCGCATTGGCCGACCGCAAAGCTTTCATCGGTGCGGCAGGCGACCAGGTCGACGCGGTGGCCGCCGAAGTCGACGCCCTGGTGACGCGCTATCCCGACGCGGCCAAGTACACGCCGGGTGCCATCCTGTGACTCTGGCCGGGGCGCTTTCCCAGATCGACTTCACCGATCTGGACAACTTCGCCAACGGCTTTCCGCATGAACTCTTCGCCGTTCATCGCCGCGACGCGCCGGTGTACTGGCATCGTCCGACCGAGCACACGCCCGACGATGAGGGTTTCTGGTCGATTGCCACCTACCCGGAAACCCTTGCGGTGCTCAAGGATCCGGTGACCTATTCATCGGTGACAGGTGGTGACCGCGCCTTCGGTGGCACGCTGCTGCAGGATCTCTCCATCGCGGGCCAGGTGCTCAACATGATGGACGATCCGCGGCATTCGCAGATCCGTCGCCTGGTCAGCTCCGGGCTGACGCCGCGCATGATCGCCCTCGTTGAAGACGATCTACGGGCCCGCACCCGTCGATTGCTCGATGCGGTGGTGCCCGGAGAACCATTCGACTTTCTCGTCGACATCGCCACCGAACTGCCGATGCAGATGATCTGCATCCTGCTGGGAGTGCCGGAGTCCGAACGTCATTGGCTGTTCGAAGCCATCGAGCCGCAGTTCGACTTCGGTGGATCGCGCAAGGCGGCACTGTCACAGCTGTCGGCCGAAGAGGCCGGCACGCGGATGTACAGCTATGGCCAGGAGTTGATCGCGTCGAAGCGTGCCCAGCCGACCGACGACATGTTGTCGGTTGTCGCAAATGCCGCCCTGGACGATCTCGGTGGGCCGGCCATGTCGGATCTCGAGTTGTATCTGTTCTTCAGTCTGCTGTTCAGTGCGGGCGCGGAGACCACACGCAACGCGGTTGCGGGCGGCCTGCTCGCGCTGGCCGACCATCCGCAGCAATTGGATGCGCTGCGTGAGGATCTGGACGAGTTGCCGATCGCCGTCGAAGAGATGGTCCGCTGGACGTCGCCGTCACCGTCCAAGCGCCGCACCGCCACCCGCGATGTCACGCTCGGCGGGCAGTCGATCGCAGCGGGCCAGAAGGTGCAGATCTGGGAAGGCTCGGCGAACCGGGACGCCACGACGTTCGATCGCGCCGACGAATTCGATGTCCATCGGAAGCCGAACCCGCACTTGGGTTTCGGCCAGGGTGTGCACTACTGCCTGGGCGCGAATCTGGCGCGGCTGGAGCTTCGGGTGCTGTTCGAAGAGCTGCTGTCTCGTTTCCACAGAGTGAAACTGGTGCGTGACGTCGAATGGTCTCGCAGCAACCGGCACACCGGCATCCGGCATCTGGTCGTCGAATTGCGCTAGCGCGTCTTGACGGCCATTCCCGCCGAACGCAATTCGATGGCGGCGAGGCCATGGATCGCGTGGGGATCACCCGCACGCCACGCCCCGACCGGATCTGGGGTGACGGCGGTGAGCCTGCCGAGCGGCCGGTTGGCCAACGCCCGCAACGCCAGTAGTTGCGCGCCGGCCGGGGTGGCGGCTAGCGCGCCCACAGTCGACTTGCGCCGGACGAATCGGATACGTAACACCAGCCACGGCACGAGCACCCCGAGCGTCGGGGGCGCTGCAACCGCGAGCGCCAGCACGATGGCCAGCCAGCTCGCGGTGGTGTCCAGGTTGTGGCCGGCGCCGGCGATGTCGAGCGCGGCCTTGCTAGCCGCGGTAAGCGGCTCGCTGACGGCGCTGCCGACCAGGGGGATGTTGTGGGCGCTGTGGCCGGCCGATTTGAGGCTGTCGGCGACTCCGTCAGCACCGCCCTGGACCTGCCGGCCGACGTCGGCGATCGTCGAGACCGCGCTGTGCACAGCCAGGCCGACGATCGCCCACACGAACGACCAGATCACGACCACGGTGTCGCTGAACAGCTGAGCCAGCAGCCGGCCCGGAGTGTTGGCGTAGGGGACAAACCGCGAGTTCATCTTCCGATCCCAGCACAGGCTGGGTCGCTAGGGCGGCGTTACGGCGACCGTTAGGCTGTCCCGATGCGTCCTGCCCTGTCCGACTACACCCACCTGGCCAGTGGCAAAGTCCGCGAGCTGTACCGCATCGACGATGCTCATCTGCTGTTCGTCGCGACCGACCGCATCTCAGCGTTCGACTACGTGCTCGACAGCGTGATTCCCGACAAGGGACGCATCCTGACCGCGATGAGCGTGTTCTTCTTCGATCTCGTCGAGGCGCCCAATCACCTGGCCGGACCGCCGGACGATCCGCGAATCCCTGACGAGGTCCTGGGCCGCGCGCTCGTGGTGAATCAGCTCGAGATGATGCCGGTGGAGTGCGTCGCCCGCGGATATCTGACCGGCTCGGGCCTGCTGGACTACCAACAGTCCGGCAAGGTGTGTGGCATCACCTTGCCGCCGGGCCTGGTCGAAGCCAGCAGATTCGCCACACCATTGTTCACCCCGGCGACCAAAGCCGAACTGGGACAACATGATGAGAACATCTCATTCCCCAAGGTGATCGAGATGGTCGGCGGCGTCCGCGCGAACCAGTTGCGCGACCGTACATTGCAGACCTACATCCAGGCCGCTGACCATGCGCTTCGAAAGGGAATCATCATCGCCGACACCAAATTCGAGTTCGGCGTCGACTCTCAAGGCAACCTGGTGCTGGCCGACGAAGTCTTCACCCCCGATTCGTCGCGGTACTGGCCTGCGGCCGACTACCGCGTCGGCGAGGTGCAGAACAGCTTCGACAAGCAGTTCGTCCGCAACTGGCTGACCAGTTCCGAGTCGGGGTGGGATCGCGCTGGATCCGAGCCGCCGCCGGCGCTCCCGGATGGCATCATCGACGCCACCCGCGCTCGTTATATCGAAGCCTACGAACGCATCTCCGGACTTCGGTTCGACGACTGGATCGGGCCGAGCGCATGACCCCTCCGGTTGCCAAACGGGTCGACAGTCAGCGCGAGTTTCACGGCGACGTGTTCGTCGACCCGTACGAGTGGCTTCGCGACAAGTCCAGTCCCGAGGTGCTCTCCTACCTCGAGGCGGAGAACGACTACGCCGACCAGTCAACCGACCAGCTCGAGCCGTTGCGGCAGAAGATCTTTGACGAGATCAAGGCTCGCACGAAAGAAACCGACCTGTCGGTTCCGCTGCGTCGCGGCGACTGGTGGTATTACGCCCGTAGTTTCGAGGGTAAGCAGTACGGCGTCCAATGCCGTTGCCCGGTAACCGATCCCACTGATTGGAATCCACCGGTCTTGGACGAGCACACGGAGATCCCCGGGCAGCAGGTGCTTCTCGATGAGAATGTCGAAGCCGAGGGGCATGACTTTTTCTCGTTGGGCGCCGCGAGTATCAGCCCGGACGGAAATGTGCTCGCCTACTCCGTCGACGTGGTCGGCGACGAGCGCTACACCATGCGGTTCAGGAATCTGCGCACCGGAGAGCAGTATCCCGACGAGATCGTCGGCATCGGCGCGGGAGCGACCTGGGCCACTGACAACCGGACCGTCTACTACGTCACGGTCGACGCGGCATGGCGCCCCGACACCGTGTGGCGGCACCGGCTCGCATCGGGTCTGCCCGCCGAGAAGGTGTACCACGAAGCCGACGAGAAGTACTGGCTCGGTGTCGGCCGAACCCGCAGTGACGCATACGTTCTGATCGCTTCGGGGTCCGCGATCACCTCCGAGGTCCGTTATGCGAACGCCGCGGATCCGCAGGCCGAGTTCGTCACAGTGCTACCACGCCGCGACGGCATCGAATACGCCGTGGAGCACGCAATCGTCGGCGGGCAGAACCGTTTCCTCATCCTGCACAACGACGGCGCGGTCAACTTCACCTTGGTCGAAGCACCCGTCGACGACCCCAGCGCACAGCGCACCCTGATCCCGCACCGAGACGATGTCCGACTCGACGGAGTCGACGCATTCGCCGGCCACCTCGTCGTCAGCTACCGCGGCGAAGCACTACCACGAATTCAGCTGTGGCCCATTGACGGTGACAAATACGGCCGACCCGAAGAGATCTCTTTCGACTCCGAGCTGATGTCGGCCGGATTGGGTGGCAACCCGAACTGGGACTCACCGAAGCTGCGGGTCGGTGCCGGATCGTTCGTGACGCCGGTACGAATCTACGACCTCGATCTCGTCACCGGCGAGCGCAGCCTGCTGCGCGAGCAGCCGGTGCTCGGCGATTACCGGCGCGAGGATTACGTCGAGCGTCGTGAATGGGCGCACGCAGCCGACGGCACTAAGATCCCGATTTCTGTCGTGCACCGTGCGGACATCGAATTCCCAGCTCCGGCTCTGGTTTACGGGTATGGCGCCTACGAGATGTGTGAAGACCCACGCTTTTCGATCGCGCGGCTGTCGCTGCTGGACCGTGGAATGGTCTTCGCTGTAGCCCATGTCCGTGGTGGCGGAGAGATGGGCCGGCTGTGGTACGAGCACGGCAAGCTCCTAGAGAAGAAGAACACCTTCACCGACTTCGTCGCGGTCGCACAGCATCTCGTGGACACCGGCACTACCCGCCCGGAACATCTGGTCGCGCTCGGTGGCAGCGCCGGCGGACTGCTGATGGGCGCGGTGGCCAATATCGCACCCGATCTGTTCGCCGGAATTCTGGCGCAGGTGCCGTTCGTCGACCCACTGACGACGATCCTGGACCCGTCGTTGCCACTGACTGTCACCGAGTGGGACGAATGGGGCAACCCGTTGAGTGACAGCGATGTTTACCATTACATGAAGTCGTATTCACCGTACGAGAACGTCGCCGCGCAGAAGTATCCGGCCATCCTTGCGATGACGTCGCTGCACGACACCCGGGTCTACTACGTCGAGCCTGCCAAATGGGTAGCGGCGCTGCGGCACACCAAGACCGACGACAATCCGGTGCTGTTGAAGACCCAGATGACCGCCGGCCACGGTGGTATCAGTGGGCGGTACGAGCGCTGGAAAGAGGCCGCCTACCAATACGCCTGGCTACTGGCTGTGGCAGATCGTGACCACTACGGCAGCGGCCAGGTGGAAGACCTCCCCAGCGCCGGCTAGTGGACGGGTAACCGTCGACCCGGCGGAGGCGGCTTATTGGGCAGGAACGCCACCGGCACGAGCGTCAGTGCGACCACGACGATCGCCACCACCAGGACGAGGGTGTAGGACTGCGTGAGGTCATGCATCAGCCGGGCGGTGAAATCAGCGGAGACCTCGTGGTGCGACGGCACCGGTGCCCCGTGCTTCCCGAATTTCCCGCGCAGGATCCCGAGTTTCTCTGCGGTGCCGATGGTTTCGCTGCGATTGAACTGACTGGTCAAGATCACCGACATCAACGCGGTGCCGACCGCAACCGCGACGTGCTGATTGACGCTGAGTAGCGTCGAGCCGCGCGCCACCTCGTTGGGCGCCAGGGTCTGTACCGCGGCGCCGGACAGCGGTGTCAGGGTGCAGCCCAGACCGATGCCCGTGACGACCAGTCCGATCATCAGGATCGGCAGATAGTCCGCCTGTTGCCATGCGCCATAGGCGAATACCGTCAACCCGGTGGCGATCAGCGCAATCCCGGCCAGCAGCACGTTGCGGGGTCCGCGCTTGTCCATCAAGGTGCCGGCCAGCGGCATGGTCAGCATCGCGCCCAGTCCCTGCGGAATGAGCTGCAGCCCGGACTGCAAGGGCGTCTCGTGCAGCAGCTGCTGGAGATAACTGGGAATCACCAGGACGGCGCCGAAGAACCCCACCGAGAAGGCGAACATCGCGGCGTTGGACAGCGTCACTGCCCGATTCTTGAACAGCGCCAGGTCAATCAGTGGATGACGGGTGCGGTAGAGCGCGTGCAGGACGAATGCGGTGATGAAGGTGATCCCGATGAGGCCCGGTATCCACACGTGGTTGTCGGTGAAGCTGTCATGGCGCGGCACCGAGGAGATCCCGAACAGCAGTGTTGCCAATCCCGGTGACAGCAACAGCATGCCGATGAAGTCGAACGCCTCCGACGGCCGCGGACGATCTCTGGGAAAGATCAATGCCGCGAGCACCAGCAGGGTGATGCCGACCGGCAGGTTGATCCGGAAAATCCACTGCCAGCCGTAAGCGCTGATCAGCCAGCCACCGAGGACCGGGCCGCACATCGGGGCCAGGAGCATCGGGATACCCAGCACCGCCATCAACCTACCGAGCCGTCTCGGACCTGCTTCGCGAGTCAAAATGATCAGCGTCAGCGGCACCAGAATTCCGCCACCGAGTCCTTGGATTACTCGAAAGGCGATGAGCTCGTTGATGGTTGACGCCATCGAGCACAGCAGCGAGGCCAAGGTGAACCACAACGCCGCGCCCATGAACAGCCGCTTCGTACCGAATCGGTCGGATGCCCAGCCGGCGAGCGGGATCACGGTGGCCTGCCCGAGCGTGTAACCCGTGATCGTCCAGGCAACGACGGCCTGGGTGGATGCGAACTCCCCGATGAACGTGCGTTGCGCGACGCTGACAACCGTGCCGTCCAGGATTGCCATCACCGAGGCGAGAATGCAGACGCCGGCGATGCGCAGCAGTCCGGCGTCGAGGGCCTCGGGGTAGTCGTGCGGATCGGCGGCGGCAGGTTCGGTAGTCGCGGGCGAAGGCGCCGCGGGAGAAGACATGATCTCCACCCTAATGAGAAATTAGCTAGCTGACCAACATACTTTGCGCTCAATGAGAGGATGTAGCGTCGGACGTTATGACTGTGACCGAGATCGCTCTGACCGACCTTGATGGTCACCCGACGTCCCTGGCGGACTACCGCGACCGCGCGGTGCTGGTGGTCAACGTGGCGTCTAAGTGCGGGTTGACGCCGCAGTATGCCGCGCTGGAGCAGCTCGCACGGGACTACGCGGACCGCGGCCTCACCGTCATCGGAGTTCCTTGTAATCAGTTCATGGGCCAGGAACCGGGCACCGCGGAAGAAATCCAGACGTTTTGTTCCACGACCTACGGTGTGACATTTCCGCTGTTAGCCAAAACGGACGTGAACGGACCGGAGCGGCACCCGCTGTACGCAGAGCTCACCAAGACCGCCGACGCCGCGGGCGAGGCCGGCGACGTGCAGTGGAACTTCGAGAAGTTCCTGATCGCGCCCGGTGGCGAGGTGGTCAACCGATTTCGCCCGCAGACGGTGCCTGACGCGCCAGAGGTGATCAACGCCGTCGAGGCGGTCCTGCCGAATTAGCTGGTAGCAGGGTTGAACGGACGCCTGCTGTCCGCGTGTACGTCACCATCCCGACACCTGACATCGTCAAAATCGAGGTGTGTCTGGGAAGTTGATCGTCTCGGTTTCCGGGATCAGTGAACGCACATTGGCAGACGTCGCCGGGTTCTGCGACAAGATGGACGCCCGGTCGGTGCCGGTGTCACTGTTGGTCGCCCCGCGGTTGAAGGGTGGTTACCGGCTGGATCACGACCCGGTGACCGTCGAGTGGCTGGCCGGTCGACGTGCCGGCGGTGACGCCATCCTGCTGAACGGATATGACGACGCGGCCACCAAGAAGCGCCGCGGTGAATTCGCAACGCTGCCGGCGCACGAGGCGAATCTGCGCCTGATGGCCGCCGACCGGGTGCTCGAACACCTCGGCCTGCGTACCCGGCTCTTCGCGGCGCCGCGCTGGACCGCGTCGCCGGGAACGGTTACTGCGCTGCCGCGCAATGGTTTCCGTCTCCTCGCCGACCTCCACGAGATCACCGACCTGATGCGGCAGACCACCGTGCGGGCGCGGGTGTTGGGCATCGGAGAAGGCTTCCTGTCCGAGCCGTGGTGGTGCCGGATGCTGGTGCTGTCCGCCGATCGGGTGGCGCGCCGCGACGGCATCGTTCGGGTTGCGGTGGCGGCTAGTCATCTGCGCAAGCCGGGACCGCTGCAAGCGATGCTGGACGCGGTGGATCTGGCTCGGCTGCAGGGGTGTGAGCCCACGGTGTATCAGTGGCGGGCCGATCAGGCGATTCTCGACGCAGCCTGACCCTTCGGGTCGCTACTGTGTAGCGCCATGAGCGATACCGACGCCGATGTCATCATCGTTGGGGCAGGCCTGGCCGGCCTGGCGGCTGCCTGCGAATTGGTGGATCGCGGCAAGCAGGTTCTGATCGTCGACCAGGAGAACGCGGCCAACCTCGGCGGGCAGGCGTACTGGTCGTTCGGCGGCTTGTTCTTCGTCGACAGCCCCGAACAGCGTCGGTTGGGTGTGCACGACAGCCACGAACTCGCGCTGCAGGATTGGCTCGGCACCGCAGCCTTCGATCGACAAGAGGACTACTGGCCGCGGCAATGGGCTCATGCCTACGTCGATTTCGCGGCCGGTGAGAAACGCAGTTGGCTGCGCGCGCGGGGTCTGCAGATCTTCCCGCTGGTGGGCTGGGCCGAGCGCGGCGGCTACGGCGCCCAGGGCCACGGCAACTCGGTGCCACGCTTCCACATCACCTGGGGAACCGGCCCGGCCATCGTCGACATCTTCGCGCGGCGACTACGTGACAAGCCGAACGTTCGGTTCGCGTACCGGCATCAGGTCGACGAGCTGATCGTCGAGGGCGGCGCGGTAACCGGGGTTCGGGGCAGTGTGTTGGAGCCTTCGACTGAGGCGCGCGGCGTCACGTCATCGCGAACAGTGATCGGGGAGTTCGAGTTTCGGGCTCAGGCGGTGATCGTCACCAGCGGAGGTATCGGCGGCAATCACGACCTGGTGCGGGCGAACTGGCCAGAACGAATGGGACGGGTCCCCGAGCAGATGCTCGCCGGAGTGCCCGCTCATGTCGACGGCCGGATGATCGCGATCACCGAGAAGACCGGTGCCCGGGTGATCAACCGGGACCGGATGTGGCATTACACCGAGGGCATCACCAACTACGACCCAGTCTGGCCGATGCACGGCATCCGGATCATCCCGGGGCCGTCGTCGCTGTGGCTGGACGCCACCGGCAAACGGCTGCCGGTGCCGCTCTATCCCGGCTTCGACACCCTGGGCACGCTGGAGTACATCGCGAAGTCCGGCTACGACTACACCTGGTTTGTGTTGAACGCCAAGATCATTGGCAAAGAGTTCGGGCTGTCCGGTCAGGAGCAGAATCCAGACCTGACCAGTCGTAGCGTGCGTCAATTGCTGGCGTCGCGGGCGGGTTCGGGTGCGCCGGGTCCGGTGCAGGCGTTCCTCGATCGGGGCATCGACTTTGTCAGCGCGAATTCGTTGCGTGAGTTGGTGACCGCGATGAACCAACTTCCCGACGTGGCGCAGCTGGATTATGCGACGGTCGCCGACGAGGTCACCGCGCGCGACCGCGAGGTCGCGAACCGTTTTACCAAGGACGGCCAGATCACCGCGATCCGCGCCGCCCGCAGTTTCCTCGGCGACAAGCTGGGCCGGGTGGTCGCGCCGCATCGCATTGCCGACCCCAAGGCCGGCCCGCTGATCGCGGTGAAGTTGCACATCTTGACGCGAAAGACGTTGGGCGGTCTGGAAACTGACCTCGACTCGCGAGTGCTCAAAGCAGACGGAACCCCGCTCGACGGGTTGTACGCGGCCGGGGAAGTGGCCGGCTTCGGCGGCGGCGGCGTACACGGCTACCGGGCACTCGAGGGGACGTTCCTCGGTGGATGCATCTTCTCCGGCAGGGCTGCGGGCCGCGGCGCCGCCGGCGACATCGCCTAGAAGGTGACCGCGCTCTCCTCGGGGAGTACCTGGAAGTCGGTATCGGTCATCTCGGTGAGCCTGCCGTAGTAGATGCCGCGGGCATCCGGAGCGATGATGCCCTGGTGGATGGGCACCGCCCGGGAAGGTGCGACGGCCCGCAGGTAGTCGACCGCCTCGGAGATCCTCATCCACGGCGCGGAAGCAGGCGTCGCCAGCACGTCCACCGGCTCGTCCGGGACGAACAGCGCGTCGCCGGGATGCATGAACCGCGCAGGATGCTCGCCGTCGCCGACGAGATACGAGATGTTGTCGATCACCGGGATTTCCGGATGGATGACGGCGTGCCGGCCACCGAGTGCGCGCACGGTCAGCTGGCCGATGGACAACTCGTCGCCGACATGCACGGCCTGACAGGGCCCCTCGAGTTGGGCGGTGGTCTGTGGGTCGGCGTAGAGCGCCGCATCCGGGTTGCCGTCCAGCAGCGCAGGCAGTCGCTGCTCATCCACATGATCGGGGTGCTGATGGGTGATCACGATTGCGGAGAGACCGGTGATGCCCTCGAAGCCGTGCGAGAAGGTTCCCGGGTCGAACAGCACGGTCGTGTGGCCGAAGTCGGCGAGAACGCAGGAATGACCGAAATGCGTGAGTTGCATGTCTACGATTGTGCGCTCATGGGGTGCACCGCATGCGCCTAGTCCTGGCGGCGATGCTGATCGCGGGCGGCCTGGCGGTGACGGGCGTGCCGACGTCGGGTATTGCTGTCGCCGAGCCGGAGACCTGCCCGCCGACCTGCGACCAGATCCCCGACACCGCGTGGATCTCTCCGGCTGCGATTCCACTCAACTCGACGTACCACTGGCCGTCGCTGGCCGGGTCCGACGCGCCGATGACAGGCACGACGACACCGAGGTTCCGATTCGAGGAAGTCTGCGCGACTCCCGCGTCGCCACAAGACACCCGCAACTCCGCCGTCGCAGGCCGGACGACGGTGACCACCCCGGTGGGTCAGTGGCAGCTGCGGGCTCAAGTCCTGCACTGGCGCGGCGACACCGCGCGCGGCGGTCAGAACGCCTCGTCGGTGTTCGCGATCGCCGCAGCTGCGCTGCGTGGTTGCCAGCTCGGAGTGGCGGCAGAATCGCCGTCGATCACTGTCGACGAGCCCAACCAGCTGGCCGCAGTGGTCGCCGGGCCGGTGATCATGCATACCTACCTCGTCGCGCATCCGGAGAACAGCACGATCAGCGAGCTGACGCTGTGGGCTGCCGATCCGGTGCAGCAGCCCTGGCCGATCATTTCGGACACACAGGTGCTGGACGCGATGAGTTCGCCGGTGTGCGCGGCCTACCTGGGCTCGTGCTAACCGGGCGGTCGAGGTGTCGACCGGTAGAGTTGGCGCCGAGCAAGCCAGATCAGTAGGAGGAGTGCCGGTGGCCCGGGTGGTTGTGCATGTGATGCCCAAGGCTGAGATCCTCGACCCGCAGGGTCAGGCGATCGTCGGCGCGCTGGGCCGGCTTGGTCATGGCGGTATCTCAGAAGTGCGGCAGGGCAAGCGGTTTGAGCTCGAGGTCGACGACAGCGTCGATGACTCGGCGCTCGCCGAGATCGCCGAGTCGCTGTTGGCCAACACCGTGATCGAAGACTGGACCGTAAGCCGAGAACCGCAGTGACGGCGCGGATCGGCGTCATCACCTTTCCCGGCACCCTGGACGACATCGACGCTGCCCGCGCGGCGCGCGCAGTCGGAGCAGAGTCCGTCAACCTGTGGCACGCCGACGCCGACCTCAAGGGTGTCGACGCCGTGGTGGTGCCCGGTGGCTTCTCCTACGGCGACTACCTGCGGTGCGGGGCTATCGCGAAGTTCGCCCCGGTGATGGGCGAAGTCATCGCCGCAGCGGGTCGCGGATTGCCGGTTCTGGGCATTTGCAACGGTTTTCAGGTGCTGTGCGAGGCCGGCTTGCTGCCAGGTGCGCTGACCCGCAACGCCGGTCTGCATTTCATCTGCCGCGATGTGTGGCTGCGGGTGGCGTCGACATCCACCGCGTGGACGTCACGCTACGAATCCGACGCCGACCTGCTGATCCCGCTGAAGTCCGGTGAAGGTCGCTACGTTGCCTCCGCTGATGTGCTCGACGAGTTGGAAGGCGAAGGGCGCGTGGTGTTCCGCTACCTCGACAACCCTAACGGCTCGCTGCGCGACATCGCCGGTATCAGGTCGGCCAACGGTCGGGTCGTCGGGTTGATGCCGCACCCTGAGCATGCCACCGAGGCGTTGACCGGCCCGTCCGACGACGGGCTCGGTCTGTTCTTCTCGGCGCTGGACGCCGTGCTCGCGGTCTGAGCTCAGCGCAACGCGTGTTCGGCGATCAGGTCGGCCGTGCTGTCGTCTTCTGAAAACCCTGCAGCACTGCGTAATTCAAGGAACGCTGCGCTGAGCGCGTCGGTGGCCTCGTGTGCATCGTCGAAGGTCTGGTCGTCGGTGAGGACCGCGACGCCGAGCTGGTCGACGTAGCTCCACACGGTGATGTTGACCGGCGCACCCGGGGACAGCACGCCCGTCGAGTAGATCTCGCTGACCGGAGCGCCACCGAAGTGGCCACGCTCACGCGGGCCGGGAACGCTGGACACCGCGACATTCATCATCTTGTTGTGGGCGTCGCGCAATCCCAGCCACCGGAATGCCGCGGGGGCGACCGCGGTCGGCAGGTAGCCCATGATCTGCCCGTAGAGCCGCGGACCGAGAATCTCGTGATCCTCCTTCGCGATCTTCGTCGACAGCGCCACCAGCCGCGCCCGCTCCTTCGCGTCAGCGATATGAACCGGCAGCGAGATCGACAGCCCGCTAATCTCGTTGCCGGTCACCCGATTCGATCGGTCGGTCGCGGTCGGTACAGACGCGATGATCGGTCGGTCGGCCTGGCCGTCGTAGCGCAGTAGCAGCTGCCGCAAGCCGCCGGCCGCGGTCGCCAGCACCAGGTCGTTGAGCGTGATCCCCAGTGCTTTGGCGGTCTCTTTGACGTCGCTCAATCGGAGCGCGGCCGTGGCGAACCGACGCTGCGGCGACACCACATGGTTGAGGAAGGTCGGCGGCGCATCGAAGGCGTCGGCGAGGTCGGGATGCTCGCCGCGCTCCCTGCTGCGGCGACGCACCCGGGTGAACCCTTTCGTGGCATCGCTGAGCAGCCTGGGCAGCTCAGCGATCTGCCTGACGTGGTCACGGGCAGCGGCCCGCAGCAGTCCCGTCGTCGTCGGCGTGACACCGGCCTCGTCGTTGTCCCGCTCATCGGCCGGTGCGTCCTGCAGATCCATCGCGCGGGCCAGCAGGTTCACCGAAGCGACGCCGTCCGCCAGTGCGTGGTGAATCTTGCCGATCAAGGCGAATCGTCCGCCGGCCAGACCTTCGGCGAAATGGAATTCCCACAACGGCCGGCCGCGGTCCAGCGGCGTGGACGCCACCTGGCCGATGAGGGTGTCGAGTTCACGACGACCGCCGGGTGCGGGCACCTGGACCCGGCGCAGGTGATAGTCGAGGTCGACCTCGCAGTCTTCCAGCCACATCGGGTGATGCAGCCGCCACGGAATGTCGACGAGCTTGTAGCGCAATGGTTCCAGCAGGTGCAGCCGGCGGCGGAGGTGATGCCGAAACGCCTCGAAGCCAAATTCACCATCACCTGCGGACGGGTCGATGATGGCGACTTTCAGCGTGTGCGTGTGCAGATTCGGCGTCTCGCTGTAGAGCAGCATGGCGTCCATACCGTTGAGTCTCTTCACGCCGCACCTCTTCGCTCAGCCCAGCACGGGTAAACGGCGTTGTCGGGCAAGGCGTTTCAGCGCAGCCTGCATCACCAAGCGGACGTGGGCGTCGACCTCTTCGATGTCGGGGCCATCGCCGAAGCGGGCGGTGACGTCGATCGGCTCCAGCACTTCGGTGACGATCTTGGAGGGCAGCGGCAGGTTCGGTGGGAAAATCATGCTCAGGCCGAACGGGAAACCGAAGCTCATGGGCAGAATGTCCATCCGCGCCTTGGTCAGCCCCAGCTTGCGGGCCAACCAGTTGCCCCGCGTCAAGAACAGTTGGGTTTCCTGCCCGCCGATCGAGACGGTCGGCACGATCGGCACGCCGGCCTCGATCGCTGTCCTGACGTACCCGGTGCGGCCGTTGAAGTCGATGGTGTTCTCGCTGAACGTGGGGCGGTAGGAGTCGTAGTCGCCACCGGGGAAGACCAGCACCACCGCACCGGAGTGCAATGCCCTGGCGGCGTTTTCCCGACTGGCCTCGATGACGCCGAGGCGACGCAGCACCCCGTCCAGCGGTCCGAGGAAGACGCCGTAGTGGGCCAGGGTGTAGACGGGCCGGTCATATCCGAAGGCGGCGTAGAACGCCGGCGAGAAGATGAACACATCCGGAGTCAACATGCCCCCGGAGTGGTTGGACACCACGAGGGCTCCGCCGGCGGCCGGAATGTTGTCGATATTGCGGACCTCAGCGCGATGCCACCGCTTGATCAACGGCCCCACGGAGTCAGCGACCTGCCTGGTGAACGATGGATCCCACTTGGCGGTCTCACGGTCGTCGTGCGCCGCGTCTGTGCCGTCGCCCATGATTCCCCGCTCATCGTTGATCGGTTCGCCTGCCCGGGACGATACGACGTCGTCTCGGCCGCTACCAGCGTATATGATACTCTCCTTTTCGGAGAATCCCATATCCACTCATTGATTCAGTCGGTTCAGGCCAACCGCACAGGGGAGAGATGCCGGAGAAGGTTCTTGTCACAGGCGGTTTCGGGCTGGTCGGATCGCAGACCGTGCGCCGACTCCTCGACGCCGGCCACCATGTGGTCGTCACCGACCTCGGCACCCCTGCTCAGCGCAAGGCCGCCGCGACGCTGCCGGCCAACGCCGAAGCGCACTGGGCGGACCTGACCGATCAGGGTCAGGTCGACAGCCTCCTCGCCGAGGTGTCGCCGGCGGCGATCGTCCATCTGGCCGCCGCGATCCCGCCTGCGGTGTATCGCAACCCCGCGTTGGGCCGGCGGGTGAACGTCGACGCGACCGCGGCGCTGCTGCGCGCCGCCCAGTCCAGTCCGCGGCCGCCGCGCTTCGTCCTGGCTTCCAGCAACGCCGTGTACGGGTCCCGCAATCCGCACCGCCACGCCGAACGGCTGCGCGCCGACTCGCCGCTGCGGGCGTCAGACCTCTATGGCGCGCACAAGGTCGAGGCTGAAAACCTGGTTCGCGCTTCGACTCTGGAGTGGGTGATTCTGCGCCTCGGTGGCGTCATCAGCGTCGACCCAGGCGCGATGCCGTTCACCGGCGATGCGCTGTACTTCGAAAGCGCCCTGCCGACCGATGGTCGTATTCACACCGTCGACGTGCGTGACGTCGCGGCCGCATTCACCGCCGCGACCACCGCCGAGGTTGTCGGGGAAACGCTGCTGATCGCCGGCGACGAGTCGCATCTGCACCGGCAGAAGGAAGTCGGCATGGCGATGGCCGCGGCGCGGGGACTGTCGAATGTGCTGCCCCCCGGTCGGCCCGGCGATCCCGAGAGTGACGAAAACTGGTTTGTCACCGACTGGTTGGATGCCGCCCCCGCTCAGCAAGCCCTGTCATTCCAGCGACACTCCTGGCCAGACATGCTCGCCGAGATGCGCGCTGCCGCCGGCTGGCAGCGCCACCTGATGTTCCTCATCGCCCCGATTGCACGGCGTTTTCTCCGGCGGCAGGCCGCATACCGCGATGCCCCGGGGCGTTACGCCGATCCGTGGAGCGCCATCCGGTCCCGGCTTGGAGATCCCCGCCCCGATTAGCCTGTCGATGAGGCGGTCGAATCGCGATATGCCTCAAGGAGTCTCAGCCAAACCTCGCTGATGGTGGGGAAGCACGGCACTGCGTGCCACAGCCGGTCGATGGGCACCCGGCCCGCGACCGCGACGGTGGCGGAGTGCAGTAGCTCGGCGACGCCCGGGCCGACGAATGTCACGCCGAGCAGATAGTTGTGGTCGAGGTCGACCACCATTCGCGCCCGGCCGGTGTAGCCGTCTGCGAAGAGCTTCGCTCCCATCACGACGTCGCCGATTTCAACGTCGACCGTGCGCGCCCGGTGGCCGGCCTTGTGCGCCTCTTCGGCCGACAGTCCAACCGCGGCTGCTTCGGGTGCGGTGAAGAAGACTTGCGGCACCGCGTAATGGTCGGCGGTGGCTGCATGTGTGCCCCAGGGCGCTGTGTCCAACGGATGTCCCGCTGCTCGTGCCGCGATCGCCGCGCCGGCGATTCGTGCCTGGTACTTGCCCTCGTGTGTCAGAAGCGCTCGATGGTTGGCGTCGCCGGCCGCGTAGAGCCAGTCGCCGTCGACATCTCGCACTCGACAGGCGTCGTCCACGTCGAGCCAGCTGCCCGGGGTGAGTCCTACTGTCTCCAGGCCGATGTCATCGGTCAGTGGCGCACGGCCGGTTGTGAACAGCACCTCGTCGGCTTCCAACTCACTTCCATCGCTCAATTCCAGTGTCACCGGTCCGTGCGAATCCGGCCGGTGTAATCCAGTCACCGAAATATTCACGCGGACAACAACACCAGAATCCTGAAGCCCGCGCTCGACAAACTCGCCGACGAAGGCCTCCATCCGAGGCAGCAAGCGGGGTCCACGCGCCAGCAGTGTCACCGCCGAGCCCAGACCATTCCAGGCCGTTGCCATTTCGACCCCTATCCCGCCGGCACCGACGATGGCTAGGCGGCCGGGCACGGAGCTGCTCTCGGTGGCATTGCGGTTTGTCCACGGTCGGGTGTCGGCGATGCCCGGCAAATCCGGCAGCGCAGCCCGGCTACCCGTGCAGACCACGACGCCGTGGCGTGCGATGAGCGCCGTGACCTCACCGGCGGCGTCCGTGACGGCCACTCGGCGGGGCCCGTCCAATCGGCCGTGGCCGCGCACCAAGGCTGCGCCGATCCCGGCTATCCACTCGGCCTGGCCGGCGTCGTCCCAGTCGCTCACGTAGCGGTTCCGACGACCGAAGACGCCGACGGTGTCTATGGGGCCAGTGATCGCTTCGCGCGCGCCGTCAATGTGGTCGGCGTCGTCGATTGCGATGACAGGACGCAGCAGAGCCTTGCTGGGGACGCATCCCCAGTAAGAGCATTCGCCGCCGACGAGTTCACGTTCGACCACCACGACGCTGAGCCCCCCGGCGCGTGCGCGCTCGGCGGCGTTTTGTCCGACCGGCCCGGCGCCCAGCACGACTACGTCGTAAGTTTCTTCCGCTCTGACCACGTTCGGCCTCTCCTTCGCGCGCGGCTTGACAGCCTGTTGCCGTCAATGCGGGTGAAATAACCCAAAAGATCATCCGCCGGGGACGCCGCCAGCACTAGACCTGTCAACCCTGCGCGCTGCGTATCTTCAGCCGGCGGCCGAGTCGATCTGGACCGGGTATCCAGCGCGCAACACCTCAACCGTCGACAGTGGCGTGAGCACCGACGTGGAACCTGCGGTCGGTCTGGGTAATCGCTGCCGGTACGTGTAGGCCGCGTCGTCCCAGACCGCGAGGTGATCGCCGACGACCACGGCCGGGCTCTGGTCGGTCTCGACGAACACTCCGTCGGGCAGGGCATCCCACGGCAGACGCTGTACGGCTGCGTCGGCGCGCTCGCGGTGCAACTGATTGTCCATATCTTTGGCGTATGGCATTGCCCCGCAGCGTTTTTGGGCCCACGCCCGTCGGTAGGCGTTGTAGTCGCCACGTCGACATTCGGCGCACGGGCGATGGCCGGCCGCGAACGCGACCGCCTCGTCGAGAAAGAACAGTTGGGTGTAGTGATTGGGCATCCACTGCGGGGCGTGGCGACCCTTGAACTCGAGCAGACAGGTGATCCAGGCCTTCGATTGATGGTTGCGGACGATGTCGCGGGCGCCATGGCCTTCGTGCAGTCGACCCCGGTTGCCCATCCACTCGCCGCGTCCGGGCACTGCGATGATCTCCCCGCGCGGCGTGATGCGATTACGTGCGGGCTTGGCCGGCGTCATTGTGCGCCTTCGAGATCCAGCAGTGCGCGTTTGGCGGCGGGTCCACCGCGATACTGGCCCATCTTGCCGTCGGCGCGGATGACGCGGTGGCATGGCACGACAACGGGGATGGGGTTGGTCGCGCAGGTGGTGCCGACCGCGCGAACCGCCTTGGGTGAGCCGGAAAGGCGAGCCAGGGTGCCGTAGCTTGCCGTGCTGCCGTAATCGATGTCGACAGCCAGGTGTTCCAGCACTGTGCGGCGAAATCCTTTGGACAGTTGCCAATCCACCGCCACATCGAAGCTGTGGCGGTGGCCGGAGAAATACTCGTCCAGTTGACGCGCGACGGCGTCGAGACGCGCGGGTGCGTTCAGTACGCGTGAGCTGATGCGGTCGGAAAGGCTCTGCAGGACAGCGTCGTTGCCTTCGCTGTCGAAGGCAACGCGTACCAGCCCGATCGGTGTTGCGGCGATCAGCAGGGGGCCGACAGGAGAGTCGACGGTGCGGTAGGCGACGTCGAGCACGTCGTCATGTTCGGCGGCCGCCGCCAGGCGGGCGTGCAGGCGGGTGATGTCGCCGTCGTCGACGGGATACAGCGCGGTGAGGTCAATGTTGTTCATGGTCGGACTCCGTGTCATAGGTGCGCCGCAACGTGGCGATGCCGTCGGCGGCAGCGCGGCGGGCGGCGGCGGGACTGCTGTCGACCAACAGGGCGATCTCGGCATAGGGCAGCCCGGCGAGGTAGTGATAGGCCACCGCCTGGCGCTGCTTGGTCGGCAGCGCCGCAACGGCTTCGGTCAATTCGGAGTGCGGTGTGTCAGCGTGATCCGGCGATGTCGCATCCGGTGTGTGCGCGACCGGTGTCGCGCGTCGGGTCGTAGCGCGGATGATGTCGATCGACTTGCGATGGGCGATCGTCACCAGCCACGCCTCGACGTTTGCGTCAGTCGGGAGGTCGGGGTAGGCCTTCATCGCCGCGAGGAAGGCATCCGACCAGGCGTCGTCGGCGTCCGCGTGGCCGAGGACCGCGCGGACCACCCGCAGCACGGTGGGCCCGTGCTGCGCGACGACGGTCTCGAACGGCGGCTTCACCACAATTCTTGCGGTGCAACCGGTATCGCCTTCTCCAGCTCGAGCAGGTACTGCTTGCGGTTCAGGCCGCCGGCGTATCCGGTGAGCTTGCCGGTGGATCCGACCACCCGATGGCAGGCGATGAAAATCGACAGCGGGTTGTGCCCGACGAAGCCACCGATGGCGCGCGGGCTGATGCCGCCACCGACTTCGCGGGCCAGCGCACCGTAAGTGGTGGTCTGGCCGTACGGGATTTCGGCGAGTAGTCGCCAGACCCGCCTGGCCCGGTCGCTGCCCTGCGGGTTGAGCGGCAGATCGAAATCTGTTCGCTCACCGGCGAAGTATTCGTTCAGTTGGGCGATGGCCTCGTCGAAGCCAGGATCTTGGCTCGGCTCGACGTGTGGCCCGAACGTCGTCTCGTCCGGGTGCGTCCAGTGACCGGGGTAATACAGGCCGGTGATGCCGTCGTCGTCGCGTACCAGGGTCAGCGGACCGATCGGCGTATCGATGATGACGTGCCGAGTCGTCGCGGTCATGGTGGACATGGGGACCTCCGAAGTTCGTCGAATTGCTGTCTAACCGGTAGACGTTCGGCGAGCCGGTTTTGTGAGGTTGGCGGCCAACTCCCGCAGATCGTTGGCGACGACGTCGGGCTGCGGTAACTGGAGGACCGGCAGTAGCGCGTTGCCGGGTCGGGTGATCAGCGCGCCTCTGAATCCGACGGACTGTGCGCCGACGGTGTCCCACACATGCGCGGCGACCATCATGCATTCCGTTGGCGGCACCCCGAGCTGCTCGCACACGTGGCGATAGACCGTTGGTGCCGGCTTGAACGCGTGGCACGCATCGACGCTGAACTGCCGCTCGAAGAAGTGCCCGAGCCCGGCGTGTTCCAACGGGCTGGGACCGTCGGGGTTGGGCGGCGAGTTCGTCAGCGTGACCAGGCGAAAGCCGTTGTCGTGCAGTGCTGTCAACCCGTCGGCAACGTCCGGGTGGGCCGGCATCGTCAGCATCGCATCTTTGACTGCCCGCACGTCGTCGTCGGTGACATCCACCCCGCGGACCGCAGCGATCATCCGCAGCGCCCCTTGGCCCAGGGTGAAGAAGTCGACGTAGTTCCCCGACAGCGTCGCCGTCATCGAGTACATGACCACCTGGCCGAACCACTCACGCGTCGCCTGCGGATCGCCGAAGATGCGCTCGAAAAGCGGCGCCATCGAGTCGATGTCGATCAGCGTCTCGTTGACATCGAAGACCAGCACAGAGGGCGCGGCAGTCACCGTGTCATCATCTAGTGCTCATTGCAGGACGACAACCATTTTCCCGCCGGCGTCACCGGCTTCCATGACCCGATGCGCTTCGTGAATCTGATCGAAAGAGAAGATGCGGGACGGTGCTGCTTCGAGTTGGCCGGCGGACACCTGGGCTGCAATCTTCTGCAGGGGTACGTCGGACAGCGGGAAGCCCGGGTTGCCGAAGACGAAGCTGCCGAAGAACGACCAGTTCACGCCGCTGGGCATCCGCAGCAGCGGGTTGAAGTCGCCGATCGGATCGAGACCCCCTAGCCATCCCGCCAGGCATGCCGTGCCGTCGCGGCGAAGCATGTCGAGCGAATCGAGGATGGTGCTGTTGCCGACCAGATCGAGCACGGCATCGATCTGCTTGGCTTCGGTGATCTGGCCGGCCAGGGTTCGTGATTCCAATTCGACGCGTGCTGCGCCGAGGCCCTCGAGCATGGCGAACCGTGCGCGACTGCGGGCGGTGGCGATGACATGTGCACCGGCGGTAACCGCCATCTTGACGGCGGCCTGGCCGAATGAGGAAGTCGCGCCCCGTATTACGACCGTCTGGCCTGCGGAGAGTTTGAGATTACGGAACAGGCAAGTCCAAGCGGTCGCGTACGTCTCGGGCAGCGCCGCCAGAACGGACCACGGCAGATCCGACTCGATGAGGGCGACGTTCGCCGCTCGCACCCGGGTGTATTCGGCGTAACTACCGTTGATGGTGCGTCCCAGTCCTCCCATCAGGGCGGCCACCTTGGCGCCGACCGCGAATTCGCCCGAAGGGCATGCGTCCACGGTTCCTACGCATTCGACCCCGCTGACCTCGGCGGCTTCCGCCCATTCCCCGCGACGCATGTGCGCCTCGGCATGGTTGAGGCCGAACGCCTGCACTTTGATCACGACCTCGCCATCCCTGGGTCGCGGTTTTGGGATGTCGGTGTAGACCAGGCTTTCGAGACCGCCGAACTTCTCCAACACGATGGCGCGCATGCTCTCTCCACCCGGTCGTTCGCGTACGACTGCGGGCGCGGTAGGCAGGGCCATCAGGTGACTCCTCTACTTCAGAGAAATGGGTTATTCCACCCACTATTATGGGACATGCGACCCATAGCTGTCCAGCGGGTGACTACGAGCGAGGCCGACCCCTGGAATTTCGCCGTGCGGGCCCGGTTCGCGTACCGCGGAGCGGCGCTGGTGCGAACGAACGCACATAATCGACCGCGCCATTTATCGCTGTACGCAATGGATCTGGATCCCCGGTGATGTACGTGACCATCGCGCCACCCTGATGCGCGGCGACCAGGGAGACGGCGAGATGTCGCGGGTCAGCGTCCGGACGAAGGTCGCCCCGACGGAGCATCTCGGTGAGCCCGGTTCTGAACAACTCGATCCATCGGTCGTAGCCCGCGGCCAGATCTTCATGGATCTCGGCATCGGCTCCGATCAACTCTCCCGCCAATGAGCCGTAAACGCATCCACCCTGGCGGTAGACGGCGTCGACGTCGGCCATGGTGAGGTCGGCCCACGCTTGCAGCGCTTCGATGCTGTCGAGGTCGCCGAGCGGTGGCTGGGTGTGAAACGTCCGGACGTGGTCGCGACGCGCGGCGATGACGTTGCGAGTCAAATCGCGTTTGTCGTGAAAATAGTGCGAGATCTGCGATCCGCTGACCGCGGCCGTCTTGCGCACCTCGTCGATGCTGGTGTCGGCAACGCCGCGCCGGAACATGAGATCCGCGGCGACGTCGACGATGCGCGCGCGAGTCGCACGTCCCTTGCGGGTCAGCCTCGATGTTGCGTCGTTTGGCATTGGTCAGGCAGCCTGGGTGGCTTTGCGCCGGCCCCGGGGTCGCGGCGCAGGGCGAGAGACACGATCGGCAGGATCGGTGGCGAACAGCCGTAGGTAGTTGACTGCAAAGCGCACAGCATCGGCATGCGGCCACTCCGCCCGATAGGTAAAGCTCAAGCTCGCCCCGCCTTGATGAGCGCTGACGATGAGTAAAGCCAGCTTCCGCGGATCGGCGTCGGCAACCAGGATGCGCCGATCCCTCATGCGCTGGATTGCCGCTTCTAACAACATGATCCACTGTTGGTAGCCCGCGGCCAGCACATTGCGAGTGGCTGCGTCGGACTTTCCGAGTTGCCCGGCCAGCGCGTGATAGGTGGGCGTCCCGGAGTAGCCGGTACGTCGTAGGTAACGCAGGTTCAGATCGGTCCAGCGTTCGAAGTCGTCGAACGTATCCAGCGTCCGAAGCTTGGGCTGCCGGTGAAAGTCCAGCACCACGTTGATCTGGCGCGCGACTACCGCATGAATCAACTCCCGTTTGTCGGTGAAATAGTGGGCGAGTTGCGAACCGCTGACCGACGCGGCCTTACGTAGTGCGTCCATATTGAATGCCGAAATGCCCTCGGCGAGGATCAACTCGGCCGCAGCCTGCACGATCCGGTCGCGTGTGGAGCGACCCTTGGCGGTCAGACGCCGGTCTTCTTGCGGATCGGTATCAGCCATAGCGTCAGGCTAACGCGCGTAGAGCACCGGTTATGGGACGTTCAACCCATCGGCACGCGGAGTTGTCGTCAGTTGATGGGATGCACTTTGGCTAAGAAGCACCGGATCAGGTCGGCCACCTCGTTCAGCGACGATTCCAGCAGGAAATGACCTCCGTCGAGCAGATGGATCTCAGCGTCGGGTAAGTCTTCAGCGAAAGCTTCCGCACCGGCCGGACCGAAGATTTCGTCACCGCGACCCCACGCTGCCAACAGTGGAACCTTGCTGGTGCGGAAGTAGTCATGCACGCGCGGGTATTGCGGTGAGTTGGTTGCATAGTCACGAAAGAGCTTGAGTTGCACCTCGTCATTGCCGGGGCGGGATATCAACGCGTAGTCGTGATACCAGGATTCAGGATTGACCAGGGTCTCGTCGGGCACGCCAGTGACATATTGCCAGCGGGTGGCCTCCAAGGTGAGGAATTGCCTTACCGCGCTTTCGGTTTCGGCTGTCTGCTCGTTCTGATAGGCAGTGACCGTTTTCCAGAAGCTCTGGACGAAGCCTGCGTCGTACGCGTTGCCGCTTTGACTGACGATTGCGGTGATGGCGGCGGGGTCGTGCAGCGCCAGTCGCCACCCGATCGGGGCACCGTAGTCCTGCACGTACATCGCATACCGATCGACATTCAACGCACGCAACAAGCCTTGCGTCAACACGGTGAGAGCGTCGAATGTGTAGTCGAACTCCTCGACCGGCGGCGCGTCGGACAGACCGAATCCCAGATGATCCGGCGCGATGACGTGATACCGATCGGCAAGTGCGGGAACCAGATTGCGGAACATATATGAGCTGGTCGGAAATCCGTGCAGCAGCACCACTGCGGGAGCTTCGGGGTCGCCGGCCTCACGGAAAAACAGCTGATGACCGTCAACGGTGGCATAGCGATGGTGGACGTCTGGCATGAGCTTCCTCCTGGCGACTTCTTTCTGCTTTTTGGGATATTCAACCCATTATGCACGGCGACGGGTGGTTGGCAATAGCCTTCTGGGCCTTGCCGGGTCGGTTGGCGTGGCCTATTATGGGTCAGATAACCCATTCTGGTGAATGCGAACGAAGGGCCCGTGTCGATGGGTGACGCATTGCGGGACAAGGCAATTCTGATCGTCGGCCGCGGAAGTGGAATCGCGCGTGCGGTCACCTTGCTGGCTCAATCCGAGGGCGCCCGTGTCGTTGTGGCGGGACGCGATTCGGCGAAGCTCGCCGCCGACTACGACCATCCCGATATCAGCGCTGAGGTGGTTAACGTCACCGATGACGAGTCGATCGCCGCGCTGGCCGACCGAATCGGTACGGTGGATCATGTGGTGTCGACCGCCTCGGCCCGTGCCCGCGGAAAATTGGCTGATCTACGGCGCCAGAACCTGCGAGAGTCATTTGACACCAAGGTCATCGGACCGACGATGCTGGCGAAATACTTTGCACCGCAGATCAACCCAGACGGCTCGCTTGTGCTGTTCTCGGGAGTTCATGCCTTCAAGCACAATGTCGGTTATCTCGGCGTGGGTATCACCAACGGCGCCGTCGATTTCTTGACTCGCTGGCTCGCGGTCGAGATTGCGCCCATCAGGGTCAACGCGATCTCACCGGGCGTGACAGATACCGGCGCCTGGGACGCCATGGGCGAGGACGGCAAGCGGGATTACTTCGAACACATAGCTGCCCATAACCCCACGGGTCGTATCGGAACGCCCGACGACATTGCGGCCGCTGTGCTGTTCGCAATGACGAATACCTTCATGACCGGCATGACCTTACGGATCGACGGCGGCGAGCCGCTGACCTAGCCCTACGGGCTGAGCGGCACTGATGCTTCGGCGGTGTAGCACAGGAACGTCAAGGTCTCCTGCAGATACAGCTGCACGGTCTCGGCGTCGTGCGACAGGTAGCCGATCGACACGTCGGTGCCGAGCTGCAGGTCGAAATCGCCGCCGCGCGTGGTCAACACGAACGCGCCGTCGATGGCAGGCGCCCAAATGATGTCGCCGTTCACCAGCCGGTTGATGTGCTCGAGAATCGGATATCCGTGCTCGGTGGTTTCGCTCACCTTGGTGTAGACGTCGGCGGACAGCAGCACCGAGTACGGGCCGTCGACACCGGCCAGCCGCAGTTCGGACAACGCCTGAGTGATGACGTCCGGAATGGCGCGGGGGTCGTCGGGCAGCTTCAGCGGCTTGTTCGAGCTGGCGGCGCGGACGCCCTCGATCGACGCGGCGGCGTAGCCCTCGAAGATGGCGCGGTCCTCGACGAACGCCAGCTTCTTGGCAGCCGCCTTGACCGGATCCCAATCGGAATCCTGCGACCCACGCTCCACGTCGTCGATCTCCGCACGGGACAGTGTGAACGGAACCCGAAGCCGCACAAACGGTTTGCTGGCACGCAGATGGGTGACCACGCCGTCGGCAGGAGCTTTCACGTCCAGCAGTCGTCCGGTGCTGATCGCCGCGGTACTCGGTCCACCCGGCTCGCTGACGTCGACCACCCGCCGGCCCGCGATATGGCGCTTGAAGGTCCGGGTGGCCTCCACTTCGATTTCTTCCCAGGCTTCTTCGGTGACCGGCGCAAGGTCGCGGTACAGGTTGTTCATTGCGGGATTCCTTTCAAACTGCCGATCGCCAACGAGCCATTTGCGGGCACACTTGTTGCCGCCGGCGCCGCTTCGGGTGAACTCGGCAGCGGCGGCGGATCGTCGAGGAAGTCGACGGTGGGGGAGAAGAACAGTCCGCCGGTCACGGCGGTGGAGAAGTCCAGGATGCGGTCGGTGTTGCCCGGTGGATCGCCGAGGAACATGTTGCGCAGCAGCCGCTCGGTTACCTCCGGCGTGCGCGAATAACCGATGAAGTACGTGCCGAATTCGCCCTTGCCGAGCTCACCGAAGGGCATGTTGTGCCGCACGATCTTCAGCTCGGTGCCGTCCTCGTCGGTGATGACGTTCAACGCGATGTGCGCATTGGCCGGCTTCTCGTCGTCGTCGAGCTCGAGGTCTTCCAGCTTGGTCCGGCCGATCACGTGCTCCTGCTCGGTGACCGACAGCGAATCCCATGCGCCCATGTCGTGCAGATACTTCTGTACATGGACGTAGCAGGAACCGGCGAAGTCCGGATCCTCGTCGCCGACGGTGGTCGCCGAAACCGCCAGCGCGCCATCGGGATTCTCTGTCCCGTCGACAAACCCGAGCAGGTCGCGATTGTCGAAGAACCGGAATCCGTGCACCTCGTCGACCACCGTCACCGCGCCGTCCATCGACCGCAGAATGTGATTGGCCAACTCGAAGCACACGTCCAGCGTCTCGGCCCGAACATGGAACAACAGGTCGCCGGGGGTCGCCGGAGCCTTATGTGGGCCGTCCAGTGCGACGAACGGATGCAGCTCGGCCGGTCGCGGCCCGTCGAACAAACGGTCCCAGGCCTGCGAGCCGATCGAGGTGATCACCGACAGATTCTTGGCGGGGTCGCGAAATCCGGTTGCCCGCACCAGCCCGGAGATATCCGGCAACGCGTCGTGCACGACGTCTTCGCCACCCTTGTCGACCATGACAACCAGAAAGATCGCGGCCGGCGTCAGCGGCGCGAGCACCTGTTGCGGTTGCGGGGCGGGCACGGATTCGACCCTAACGTTTCAGGTGAGCCCGTGATGAAAAGATGGGCGCATGGCGGCCACCGCGCAGGGTCTATGCGAGTTCATCGATGCGTCCCCGTCGCCCTTTCACGTCTGCGCCACCGTGGCGTCACGACTGCTCGCGGCCGGTTACACCGAACTGGCCGAGGCCGAGGACTGGCCGCGGGCGGGCAAGTTCTTCACCGTCCGGGCCGGGTCATTGGTCGCCTGGGATAGCGACAACGATTCCGACGGCCAGCCCTTCCGCGTCATCGGCGGGCATACCGACAGCCCCAACCTGAGGGTAAAGCAGCATCCCGACCGCGAGGTCGTCGGCTGGCAGGTGATCGCGCTGGAGCCCTACGGTGGCGCGTGGCTGAATTCCTGGCTGGACCGCGACCTCGGCGTCAGCGGGCGGCTGTCGGTGCGCGACGGTGCGGGCATCGCCCATCGGCTGGTCCGAATCGACGACCCGATCCTGCGGGTGCCGCAGCTCGCGATCCACCTGGCCGAGGATCGCAAGTCGCTGACGCTGGATCCGCAGCGCCACGTCAACGCGGTGTGGGGTGCCGGTAGCGCGCCGCGCTCGTTCCTCGGTTACGTCGCTGAGCAGGTCGGCGCCCATCGTGACGACGTGCTCGGCGCCGACCTGATGACGCACGACCTGACGCCGTCCAGGCTGACGGGCGTCGACGACGAATTCGTCAGCGCGCCGCGGCTGGACAACCAAGCCTCGTGTTACGCGGGCCTCGAGGCATTTCTGGACGCCGCGCCGACCGGGTACCTGCCGGTGCTCGCGCTGTTCGATCACGAAGAGGTCGGATCCACCTCGGACCACGGCGCCGGCTCGGAGCTGTTGCTGACCGCGCTGGAACGGATCGTGCTGGCCGGCGGCGGTGGGCGAGCGGACTTTTTGCGGCGAATCTCGGGCTCGATGGTCGCATCGGCGGACATGGCGCACGCCACCCATCCCAACTACCCGGAGCGGCACGAACCCGGGCACCTGATCGCGATCAACGGCGGCCCGGTGCTCAAAGTGCACCCGAACCTGCGCTACGCCACCGACGGCCGCACCGCCGCGGCGTTCGCGCTGGCGTGCCGGCAGGCGGGCGTTTTCCTGCAGCGTTACGAACACCGTGCCGATTTGCCGTGCGGCTCGACGATCGGCCCGATGACCGCCGCCCGGACCGGAATTCCGACCGTCGACGTCGGCGCACCGCAACTGGCGATGCACTCCGCGCGGGAACTGATGGGCGCCAACGACGTGCCTGCATACGCGGCGGCATTACGGGCATTCTTGTCATCGCGCTGACCTACGATCCGCGGTATGGCACTCAACGTGGAGATGATCACCTTCGACTGCAGCGATCCCGCCCAGCTGGCTGGCTGGTGGGCGCAGCACTTCGACGGTCAGACACAGGAATTGATTCCGGGGGAGTTCATCGCGGTCGTCCGCCCGGATGGCCCGCGGCTCGGCTTCCAGAAGGTCGATGACCCGACGCCCGGCAAGAACCGGATTCACCTCGATTTCGGCGCCTCGGACGTCGACGCCGAGGTCGATCGGCTGACGTCCGCGGGAGCCACCGAGGTCGGTCGGCACAGCATCGGCGACAACTTCCGCTGGGTGACGCTGGCCGATCCCGCCGGCAACGCGTTCTGCGTAGCCGGCAGCGACTGAGACTCAGCTCCCGGTCAGGAACAGCGGTTCGTAGCGGATGACGTTCTCCACGACCATGCCGTCGCGCGTGCGGACGCGGTCGAGGCCACGGATCTGAAACGGCCCGCCCGGTCCGGTGCCGCGTCCGATGTAGTGCAGGAAAATCAACTGCTCGCCCGGAACCGCGCCGTCGACGGTTGCGCTGTCGACGACCTGGAGCTGCAGATCGGGTGCGGCGTCGAGGATTTCGGCGATCTTCGCCGCGTATGCCTGCAGGCCGCGAACCGGCTCCGGGTCGCCCGGCCAGTAACCGACGATGTCGTCGGCCAAGATGTCCAGGCCGTGCGACATGTCGGGTGCGGCCCAGAACGCCGCGAACAACTCGGCGCTGAACTTCGGGGCAGCAGATTTCACGTCGGTCATCGTTCCTCCCAGGGTTGGGCGCTTCGATCGAGCGCGTCGGGGCAAGCGTGACGCGGCGTGCGCAGCCGCACAATTACCTCTGAGGTCATCGCCGTGGGTAGGTGATCGTGGATACGGTGGCGTCGTGAGTCAGGCGGCGGTCGGCGCGCTGTTGCGCGAATGGCGGACGCGGCGACGGGTCAGCCAATTGGACCTGTCGCTGAGCGTGGGCGTCTCGGCGCGCCACCTGAGCTTCATCGAGACCGGACGTTCCCGGCCCAGCCCCGAGATGGTCATCGCGCTGGCCGAAGGACTCGATGTTCCGCTGCGCGAGCGCAACACGTTGCTGCTCGCCGCCGGTTTCGCACCGCGCTATCAGGCCCGTCGGTTGGAGGACAGCGCGCTGTCGCCGGCCCGGGATGCCATTGCGCGCCTGCTCGACGCGCACGATCCCTATCCGGGCGTGGTCATCGATCGTTGTTGGAACATCGTCGGCGCCAACGCCGCGGCGTCGGCATTGACGGCCGGATTGCCCGACCACCTGCTCGGCCCGCCGGCCAACGTCTACCGGCTGTCCCTGCACCCCGACGGCCTGGCCGGTCGTACCCTCAACTTCGCCGAGTGGGGTGGCTACCTGCTGCAGCAGTTGCGGCGCACGGTCGTGCTCACCGGCGACCCGACGGTCCGCGCGCTGGAGGAGGAAGTGCTGGCGTATCCGGGCGTCGCGGCCTTGACGGCGCGGGGCGCGGCACCGGACAACTCCTCGCTGCTGATCCCGTTCCTCCTCGATGTTGGCGGCGGTCAACGGCTGTCGATGTTCACCACGCTGACGACGTTCGGCACCCCGCTCGATGTGACGCTGGCAGAGCTCGCCGTCGAGTTGTTCTATCCCGCCGACGACGCGAGCGCCGATCTGCTCGGCGCTAGCCGGGAGCGCACTGGCCAGGGAATCTAGACTGTCCAGCGTGACTGCCTCCGGAAGCGTAACCAGGTGATCGATACCGTCGAGCACGCCGCGGCCAGCCCCGACCAGCCGCAACCGTTCCGCGAACTCGGCCTCAAAGAGGACGAGTATCAGCGGATCCGCGACATCCTGGGTCGCCGGCCGACCGACGCCGAGTTGGCCATGTACTCGGTGATGTGGAGCGAGCACTGCTCCTACAAGTCGTCCAAGGTGCACCTGAAGTATTTCGGCGAGACCACCACCGACGAGATGCGCGCCGGCATGCTGGCCGGCATCGGCGAGAACGCCGGCGTCGTCGACATCGGCGACGGTTGGGCGGTGACCTTCAAAGTCGAGTCGCACAACCACCCGTCCTACGTCGAGCCGTACCAGGGCGCGGCCACCGGCGTCGGCGGCATCGTCCGCGACATCATGGCGATGGGTGCCCGGCCGGTCGCGGTGATGGACCAATTGCGGTTCGGCGCCGCGGACGCCCCGGACACCCGCCGCGTGCTCGACGGGGTCGTGCGCGGCGTCGGGGGCTACGGCAACTCGCTGGGCCTGCCGAACATCGGCGGCGAGACCGTGTTCGACGCCTGCTACGCCGGCAACCCCTTGGTCAACGCGTTGTGTGTCGGCGTGCTCCGGACGGAAGATCTGCACCTGGCGTTCGCCTCCGGTGCGGGCAACAAGATCATCCTGTTCGGCGCCCGGACCGGACTCGACGGCATCGGCGGCGTGTCGGTACTGGCGTCGGAAACCTTCGGCGGCGACGAGTCGGGCGGCGGACGCAAGAAGCTGCCGTCGGTTCAGGTGGGCGACCCCTTCATGGAGAAAGTGCTCATCGAATGCTGCCTCGAGCTGTATTCGGCCGGCTTGGTGATCGGCATCCAGGACCTCGGCGGTGCCGGAATATCTTGTGCTACTTCGGAATTAGCGTCAGCTGGTGACGGCGGTATGCACATCGACCTGGACACCGTCCCGCTGCGGGCGGCGAACATGACGCCCGCCGAGGTGTTGTCCAGCGAGTCTCAGGAGCGGATGTGCGCGGTGGTGGCACCGGAGAACGTGGACGCGTTCATGGCGGTGTGCCGCAAATGGGAGGTGCTGGCCACCACGATCGGCGAGGTCACCGACGGTGACCGGTTGCGGATCACCTGGCACGGCGAGACCGTCGTCGACGTGCCACCGCGAACCGTCGCGCACGAAGGCCCGGTGTACCAGCGACCCGTCGCACGCCCGGAGTCGCAGGACGCGCTCAACGCCGACCACTCCACCGGCCTGCCGCGGCCGGTCACCGGCGACGAGCTACGCGCGACTGTGCTTGCGCTGCTGGGCAGTCCGCATCTGTGCAGCCGCTCCTACATCACCGAGCAGTACGACCGCTACGTGCGCGGCAACACCGTGCTGGCCGAGCATGCCGACGGCGGCGTCCTGCGTGTCGATGAGGCGACCGGCCGCGGTATCGCGATCTCGACCGACGCCTCAGGCCGCTACACCTTCCTGGACCCCTACACCGGTGCACAACTCGCACTCGCCGAGGCGTACCGCAACGTCGCCGTCACCGGCGCCACCCCGGTCGCGGTGACCAACTGCCTCAACTTCGGATCGCCGGAAGATCCCGGAGTGATGTGGCAGTTCTCCGAGGCCGTCCGCGGGTTGGCGGATGGCTGCGCGGCACTGGGCATTCCGGTGACCGGCGGCAACGTCAGCTTCTACAACCAAACCGGTACGACGGCGATCATGCCCACTCCGGTGGTCGGTGTGCTGGGCGTCATCGACGACGTCACGCGGCGCATTCCGACCGCGATGGGCACCGAACCGGGCGAGACGCTGATCCTGCTCGGCGACACCCGCGACGAATTCGACGGCTCGATCTGGGCTCAGGTCACCGCCGACCATCTGGGCGGCCTGCCGCCCGCGGTGGACCTCGCGCGCGAGCGATTGCTGGCCGACGTGCTCAGTGCCGCCTCCCGCGACGGACTGGTGTCGGCTGCTCACGATCTGTCCGAGGGTGGGCTGGCGCAGGCGATCGTCGAATCGGCGTTGGCGGGCGAAACGGGTTGTCGCATCGTGCTTCCCGAGGGTGTCAACCCCTTCGTCGCGCTGTTCTCCGAATCGTCGGGGCGGGTGCTGGTCGCCGTACCGCGAACGGAGGAGAGTCGCTTCCAGTCGATGTGTGCGGCGCGGGGCCTGCCGGCCACCCGCATCGGCGTCGTCGACCAAGGTTCGGCCGTGGTGGAGGTTCAGGGCCTCTTCACCGTGCCCCTGGCGGAATTGCGCAGCACGTCCGAAGGGGTGCTGGCCGCACTGCTGCGATGAGTGCCTGAGTCATGCCCGCCCGCCACGACGCCGATCCGGCGAAGACCCGCGATGCCGTCCGCGCCGTCGAAGACTGGCTGCGCGACGGCAGCGTTGCGGCGCCGGGTCGCGCGGATCTGGCCGCTGCGGTTCGGCTCACGGCGCGGACCTTGGCCGCTGCTGCACCCGGCGCCAGCGTCGAGGTCCGGATCCCACCGTTTGTCGCGGTGCAGTGCATCGCCGGACCGCGGCACACTCGCGGCACACCGCCCAACGTCGTCGAGACCGATGCCCGCACCTGGCTGCTGCTGGCCACTGGACTCCTGCAGGTGGCTGAGGCCAGGGCAAGCGGGGCGCTGCGGCTGTCCGGCTTGCGGGCCGGAGAGGTCCAGGCATGGCTACCGCTGCTGCACTTGGCCGGCTAGGTCAATGGCGCAAGCCCGGAACGCACCAAATGGACACTGGCAGAGACAATTTCGCCTAAGTCGCCGGTGCAGCCGTCGTAACCCCATCTCTGGACGGCCGCGACCAGAACCGCTGCCAGCGTTGCTCCCGCGACCTCCGCGACCAGGTCGAGGTCGGCCACGTTGGCGTACCGGGTCCTGATGAAGTCGGTCAGCACTTGGGCGAACGACGACTGCACCACGCGCAAATGCGTGGCGATGCGCTCTGCGGATATCAGCGTCGAACGGGCGATCGCGGCCTGGCGAACCACCTCCAGATCGTGCGGGAAACTCTCGACACTGGCCAGCACTGCATCGAAGAGCGACTCCGATGTCGGACGCTGCGCCAACGCTTTAGCCAGCCATTCCAGATGAGTGTCGTAATCCTGGAACAGCACGGCTTCCTTGCTGGGGAAGTGCCGGAAGAAAGTGCGCTCGGTGACACCGGCCTCTGCTGCCAGCTGCGTGACGGTCACATTGGCAAAGCCCCTGCTCGCGAACTGCGCCAGCGCCACCCGACGCAACGCCTCATGCGTCGACTGACGGCGCAGCTGATGAAGATTAGTCGGCGCCGTCATCGGCCAGATGCTATCGCGATTCGCAAAACTATGTCAGTACTGACACCTTCACAATGCGTCAGTACTGACATATTCTGCTGATGCGCCGCTGCCGGCGCAGCGGCCGTGGGAAGGATTCGGGCGATGACTGATTACGACGCAATCGTTGTCGGAGCAGGCCACAACGGCCTGACCGCCGCGACTATCCTGCAGCGCGCGGGCTTGCGCACCGTCTGCCTGGAACTCAACACCTACTGCGGTGGGATGGCGGCAACGGTCGAGCTCATCGACGGATTCCGTTACGAGATAGCGGGATCGGTGCAGTTCCCTACCGCTCATCAGATCACTCACGAGCTCGGCTTGGACACCCTTCCGACCGTTGATGCGGAGGTGATGTCGGTCAACATCGGCGAGTCCGGTGAGGAGCCGATGGTCTTTTACCGCGATCCGATGCAGCTGATGACGCATCTTGCCGAGAGACACGGTGTCGACGCGGTAACCGGCATGGCTGAGTTGATCGGATGGAGTCAAGGGCCGGCGAAAGCGTTGGGCCGGTTCGAGGTGCGCAGACCAGCCAAAACGCTGGACGAGATGTATGCCTGTGCGGCGAACGAAGCCGAACGGGGGGCCATCCATCAGATGCTGTTCGGCTCGGCGATGGATGCCATCGATCGCTATCTGCCGGACAAAGACAAGCACGCAATCCTGCGCGGAATGCTGGCATTCCTCGCTGTCAATTCCACATATCGAGGCCCTTACACGCCAGGCAGCGCGACCTGCCTGGCATTTGCCCTGGCAGTACCCGACGACAGCACGGCCATGATGACCAAGCTTGCCGGCGGGATCGGCGCCCTCACTGAACATCTCCAAGGACTTTTCGCCTCCCATGGCGGTGAGATCCGGTTCCGCGCCAAAGTCGACAAGATCCTGGTGGAGAACAACCGTGTCACCGGAGTACGGCTGCGCGACGGGTCCACAATCAACGCGCCCGTGGTGGTGTCCAACCTCGCGCCCGATCTCACTCTCACCGACCTCGTCGGGGCCGAACACCTGCCTCAAGATTTGATCGACCGTCTCAGCGGCCGTGACCATCGCGCGGCGTTTGTCCAAATGCATTTCGCTCTCGATGGCCTCCCGCAATTCGCGCCGCCGTATGAGCTGCTCAACGAGCCCGGCATGCAGCAGTCGATCGGGATCTTCGGCTCACCCGAGGAACAACAACGTCAGTGGGAGATGTGCACCCGTGGCTTGGTGCCCGACAACCCGTCGTTAGGAATGCAGATCCCGTCTTGCCTCGACCCCGGGTTGGCGCCGCCGGGCAAGCATGCCGCGAGTGCTTACGCCTACGCGTTCCCCGTCGAAGCAGCCCGTGATCAGCACGGTCACTTGAAAAACGAAATGGCACAGCGCGTTATCGACAAGATCAGCCGATTCGCACCCAACTTCCGCGACATCGTCATCCGGCATATCACGTTCGCGCCGTACCACATGCAAACTATGTTCGGCGCCCCATCGGGTGATTTCTGTCACGGCTTGCTGCATCCTGATTTGATGGGACCCAACCGGCCCGGGCCGCGAGGTTTTCTCGACCTGCCGATTCCGGTCGACGGGCTCTACCTGGCCAGCGCCGGCTGTCACGGCGGACCGGGCATCACCTTCACGCCCGGCTACAACGCTGGCCATCAGGTGCTCGACGATGTTGGCGTCAAAGCTGTTCGCAGTCAGCGAAAGTGACAGTTGTGACTGGTGTGTCAGTGCAGGTCAAAGTGCTCGCCGCGGGCCGGAAAAACAGGTCAACACGCTGATCCGATTCGGTGACACGGCGGTTGTTTCCGTAGACTTCATCAAGTCGCCATCAGCCCTCAGGGAGCCGCCGCACCGTGACCACACAGCTGCCAGTGCCTGACGAGAATCCGCCCGGTGAAGAATGTGGTGTGTTCGGCGTCTGGGCCCCCGGGGAACAAGTCGCCAAGCTCGCCTACTACGGCCTCTACGCGCTGCAGCATCGTGGTCAGGAGGCCGCCGGCATCGCCGTCGCCGACGGATCACAGGTGCTGGTGTTCAAGGACCTGGGGTTGGTGAGCCAGGTCTTCGACGAGCAGACGCTGGCCGCGATGGAAGGGCACGTCGCCGTCGGGCACTGCCGGTACTCCACCAGCGGTTCGACCACCTGGGAGAACGCCCAGCCGGTATTCCGCAACACGGCGGCAGGCACCGGAGTTGCGTTGGGACACAACGGCAACCTGGTCAACAGCGCCGAACTGGTCACCCGTGCCCGCGAGGCCGGACTGATCAGCACCAAATCCCTGGGTGCGGCGAACACCGACTCCGACATGCTGGGCGCGTTGTTGGCCCACGCCGCCGCCGACTCCAGCCTGGAGCAGGCTGCCCTCGAATTGCTGCCGACCGTGCGCGGTGCGTTCTGCCTGACCTTCATGGACGAGAACACCCTGTACGCGGCTCGCGACCCGTTCGGTGTGCGGCCGTTGTGCCTGGGACGGCTGGACCGCGGCTGGGTGGTCGCGTCTGAGACCGCGGCCCTCGACATCGTCGGCGCCTCGTTCGTCCGCGACATCGAACCGGGTGAACTGCTGGCGATCGACGCCGACGGCGTCCGCTCGACCCGCTTCGCCAACCCCGAGCCCAAGGGCTGCATCTTCGAATACGTCTATCTGGCCAGGCCGGACAGCACGATCGCCGGACGATCGGTGCACGGCGCCCGGCTCGAGATCGGCCGACGACTGGCCCGCGAAAGCCCCATCGACGCCGACCTGGTGATCGGTGTCCCAGAATCCGGTATCCCGGCCGCGGTCGGCTATGCGCAGGAATCTGGCATCCCCTACGGCCAGGGCCTGATGAAGAACGCCTACGTCGGGCGCACATTCATTCAGCCGTCGCAGACCATCCGTCAGCTCGGTATCCGGTTGAAGCTCAATCCGCTCAAGGAGGTCATCCGCGGCAAGCGGCTGATCGTTGTCGACGACTCGATCGTGCGCGGCAACACCCAGCGTGCTCTGGTCCGGATGCTGCGCGAGGCCGGCGCCGTCGAAGTGCACGTCCGGATCGCATCGCCGCCGGTGAAATGGCCCTGCTTCTACGGCATCGACTTCCCGTCGCCCGCCGAGTTGATCGCCAACGCCGTCGAAGACGAGGACGAGATGCTCGAAGCGGTGCGGCATGCGATCAACGCCGACACCCTCGGCTACATCTCTCTGCGGGGCCTGACCGCCGCCACTGAGCAACCGACCTCGCGGCTGTGCTCAGCCTGCTTCGACGGGAAGTATCCGATCGAGCTGCCGAGCGAAACGGCGTTGGGCAAGAACGTCATCGAGCAAATGCTCGCCAACGCCGCGCGCGGCGCCGGGCAGCCGGATATGGCGAGCCGTGAGATCTCCCCGGAGGCAGAGCAGGCCTCCGTGCTTCGGCATCCATAGCCTGCCGATGTCGTCGTGCGAGTGGGAGATACCCGCGCTGGGCATCGCCCGGTAGCCTTTATCGCGATGACCGACCGCGGAAAAGACCCGGCAAACCCGGGCGCTACGTATGCATCGGCCGGAGTGAACATCGAAGCCGGGGATCGCGCTGTCGAACTGTTCAAGCCGCTCGCGTTGAAAGCCACCCGACCCGAGGTGCGCAGCAAGCTGGGCGGGTTCGCCGGCCTGTTCGCGTTGCGCGACTACCGCGAACCATTACTGGCCGGCTCCAGCGATGGGGTGGGTACCAAACTGGCAGTCGCCCAGGCGATGGACAAGCACGACACCGTGGGCCTCGACCTGGTCGCGATGGTCGTCGACGACCTGGTGGTCTGCGGCGCCGAGCCGCTGTTCTTGCTGGACTACATCGCCCTCGGCCGGATCGTGCCGGAGCGGTTGAACGCGATCGTCGGCGGTATCGCCGAAGGATGCGTGCGGGCAGGTTGCGCGCTACTCGGCGGCGAAACCGCTGAGCATCCCGGCCTGATCGAGCCGGACCACTACGACATCTCCGCCACCGGCGTCGGCGTCGTGGAGGCCGAGGACGTGCTCGGGCCCGAGCGGGTCAAACCCGGAGACGTGCTCATCGCGATGGGATCGTCCGGTCTGCACTCGAACGGATACTCGCTGGCCCGCAAGGTCCTCCTCGAGATCGACCGGGGCAACCTGGAGGGCTACGTCGAAGAGTTCGGCCGCACGCTGGGCGAAGAGATGCTCGAGCCGACCATCATCTACGCCAAGGACTGTCTCGCGCTGGCCGCCGAAACGCAGGTCCGGACGTTCTGCCATGTCACCGGCGGCGGGCTGGCCGGCAACCTGGAACGCGTCATCCCGAACGGGCTGGTAGCCGAGGCCGATCGCGGCACCTGGACGCCGGCACCGGTCTTCGCGATGATCGCGCAGCGCGGCCGGGTTTCTCGCGCCGAGATGGAAAAGACCTTCAACATGGGGGTCGGCATGATCGCCGTCGTCGCGCCGGAGGACACCGACCGCGCGCTGGCGATCCTGACCGCCCGACACTTGAACTGCTGGGTGCTGGGCACCATCAACAAAGGTGGAAAAGGAAGCCCGCGGGCGAAGCTCGTCGGGCAGCATCCACGCTTCTAGATTTCGGCTCAGCGCCGATATGCACCGAGAACGGAGCTAGCGGCGGTCGTCGCGCCAGGGATCGTCGCCCTCCGACTGGTCGGCATCGTCATCGCCCGACCCGGACAACTCCTGCTGAAGCCGATCGAAATCGGTCTGCGGTGAGCTGTACTTCAGGTCTCGAGCAACCTTGGTCTGCTTCGCCTTAGCCCGGCCACGGCCCATGGGGGGACCCCCTCGCGCAATAACGGAGCGGCCCAACAAGTAGGCGGCTCCGATCGTTTTGTGTTTATTGTCCTGATGACAGTTTACCGTGCCCGGTGGTTGCGCGCTGTTGCGCCCCGCACGCCATGTGCGCGTTTATCGGGCCGTTCCCCGCAGCCGTTCGACGGCCAGCCGACCGGCACCGGGACCGTCGACCTCCGGTAGCGATGCGGCGTCGATCATCGCCGCGACTTCCGCGTCACCGCCGGTGCTCAGCTGGGTGTCGGCGGGTATCCCGCGTTTGAGCAATGCCAGGGCCACCGGGCCCAGATCGACGTGGTCGACGACGGTTCCGAGTCGGCCGACCGCGCGTCCGGCCGCGAGCACGGCGTCACCGCTAGCCGGTCGGTCCACCGACCCGTCCAGGTGCAGCAATGCCAACACGCGTGGTGGTTTGCCCAGGTTGTGGACCCGTGCCACGGTCTCCTGACCGCGATAGCAGCCCTTGTCGAGGTGGACGGCGCCGGCGCCGGGGCCGCCGATCCAGCCCACTTCATGCGGGATGGTGCGTTCATCGGTGTCGACACCGAGCCGCGCGCGGACGGCTTCGACCCGGTGGGCTTCGTACGCCCAGACCCCGGCCGGGCGCACGCCGCCCTGCGCGAGTCGGCGCTTAATGTCGGCGGCTTCGCCGTGGTTGACCAGCACATCCAGCTCGATCTGGCCCACGCGTGCCTCGGGCATGCGACGCACGAAGCCGCCACCGGCCAGTGCCGTCGCCGTCATGACGGCGGGCAGTGCGTCGAGTTCGAGCGCATCCAGCACGGCTCGCTCACCCAGCTGCGGTCCCAACAGCGACAGCACCGCCAGGTCGGCCGGGGCAACAGCGACGTCCGACCAGAACACCATCTTGGTCAGGTAGTCCTGCAGCGGAACCGACCGCCACGGCTCGGTGTCGAGATAGCTGACGCCGCCCAGGTCGGTTTGCAGCCAGTGATCTTCGACGCGGCCCTGCCCGTCGAGGCTGAGGTTCTGGGTGCTTGCACCGTCCGGGAGCTCGGCGACGTGCTGCGTGGAGATGCTGTGCAGCCAGGTTTGCCGGTCTTTGCCGGTCAGCGTGAGCACGCCGCGATGCGACCGGTCCACCAGTACAGCGCCGGTTTCGGCGGCGCGCTGCTCTCCCAGCGGGTTGCCGTAATGCCAGACGGCACCGGCGTCTGGGCCGTTTTCCGGGGCGGGAACTGCGGACACACGTCAACTCTACGGGCCACGGCTCGGGTCTTTTCGGCGTCGACCCGCTGCGACCGGCTCTGCCGGTCTTGCGATCGCCGCTAGGCTCTTCGTCCATGACAGGGGTGATCGTCACGCTCGACGGCGAGGTGCACCCGGCGGATACGCCACTGCTGTTCGCCGATGACCTCGCCGCGGTGCGCGGCGACGGTGTCTTCGAAACACTGCTGGTCCGCGACGGCGGCGCGTGCCTGGTCGAAGCGCATCTGGGTCGGCTGGCCCACTCGGCCAAACTCCTCGACCTGCCCGAGCCGGATCTGGCGGCGTGGCGGCGCGTCATCGATCTGGCAGCGCGGCAGTGGACCGTCCAGACGAACGACGAAGCCGCGATGCGACTCGTCTACAGCCGCGGCCGGGAGAGCGGCTCCGCGCCGACCGCATACGTGACGGTGAACCCGGTCGCCGATCGGATCACGGCGGTGCGCCGCGACGGCCTGGCGGCGGTGACGTTGCCCCGCGAGTTGCCGTCGGCCGGAGTCGAGAAGATGCCGTGGCTGTTGGCGGGCGCCAAGACGTTGTCCTACGCCGTCAACATGGCGGCGCTGCGGTATGCCGCCACCCGCGGCGCCGGCGATGTCGTGTTCGTCAGCACCGACGGCTACATCTTGGAAGGTCCACGCTCGACGGTGGTGATCGCCACTGAAGGCGACGAGGGCACGGTATGCCTGCTGACTCCGCCGCCCTGGTACCCGATCCTGCGGGGCACCACCCAGCAAGCCCTCTTCGCGGTTGCCCGGGCGAAGGGCTACGACTGCGACTACCGGGCCCTGCGAGTCGCTGATCTGTTTGCGGCGCAGGGCATTTGGTTGGTGTCGAGCATGACGCTGGCCGCTCGTGTGCACACCCTTGACGGGCGGGAACTGCCGAGCGCTCCGCTGGCCGCGGAATTCGCCGGCCTGGTCGACGCCGCCATTGTCAGCGATCGGTGAAATCGGTTGTCGGCGTGGCATCGGACGGGTACCTTCGCCAGTACACAGGAAGGGAGGTGGTCCGAGAAATTGATAGCTTATTGGACATGTGAGGTGGCTGCACGCTAGCTGCACCAGGCGAGGAATCACCTGCGCGCGCTGGCGAATTCCCCGCAGTCACCCGACCCCCGAGCCTCCGGTTCGTCCAACCTGGAACTACGGCTCGGGGGTCGCCCATTTCCTGGGGTCGGCTCAAACGCCTTTGGCACCAACCGGTTACGCCGTCAGCCAACAAAGCGCGCGAGACGCGCGGACAGGTGTGGCACCAGCCCGCCGTCGGCGTCGACCCGCTCCTCGACGTAGGCCAAGTCGCCACCCTCGACGATCCCGTACAGTCGCTTGGCGCCGCCGACCAGCACGCCCGATCTGCTGCGGGCCAGTGCGTCGGTGGCCAGCTCCCATGACGACTGGTTGAGCGGGCGTCCGTAGAACAACTCGACGTAGCCGGCGGAATGCGCCAGCAGCAACTCGATGGCCTGCGACTCGGACGGGTCGTCGGGTTCGTTGACGAACCGCCAGTAGCCGGTTTCGCGCAAGTCCGGTGTCTGGTAGTCGCCGTTCTCGTCGAGCCGCCAGGACCGCGATTCCCAGTTCAGGTAGTCGCGGCCGTCATGGGAGACGATGATCTGCTGCCCGTAGCGGTAGTCGCCGTCGGCGCCGCGGCCTTCCCCTTCGCCGCGCCACACGCCGACCAGTGGAAGCAACGCCAGTAAGGCGTCGTTCAGGTTGGCGCCTTTGCGCAGGTTCGCGGTGTCCGCGGGGATCGGCAGATCGTCGAAGACCGGGATGTTGCGGTTGGCGGTCACTCTGGCGCGTTCGACCGCTGCGGCGACGGCGCGATCCCCGGAACCGGGCGAACGCGCCGACTCCGCGTCGATGCCGTCGGCGTCGTCGTCGGCGGCGTCGTCGGAGGCGGGGTCAGGGCTGGGAGACGTCACGATTCGTCAGTGATGAGCCGATACAGCGTGTACAGCGCGAACCAGCTGATCAGCACGACGGCCGCGACAAGCATGATCTCGAAGAACAGAACCACAGTGACGAGTCTAGTTCGGCGGACCGGTCAGGCGATTTTGACGTCGACCTCGTGGATGCCCGCGCCCCTCGGCTCGACAATGGCGTCGCCATTGCCTGAGGCCGACAGCGCCCGCAGCGTCCAGGATCCAGGCGCGGCGAAGAACCGGAAGTCACCGGTTGCCGACGCGACCACCTCGGCGGTGAACTCACCCGAGGAATCCAGCAGCCGCACGAACGAGCCGCCGACGGCCTGACCTGAGCCATCCACCACGCGACCGGTGATGACGGTTTCCTTCTCCAGGTCAACGCTGGCAGGCAGGGTCTGTCCTTGCTTCGGCGCAGAGCACATATCAGCTTCCCAACTCGATCGGGGCTCCCACCAGAGAGCCGTATTCCGTCCAACTGCCGTCGTAGTTCTTGACGTTGTGATGTCCCAGCAATTCCTGCAGGACGAACCAGGTGTGCGACGAGCGCTCACCGATCCGGCAGTAGGCGATGGTTTCCTTCTGCCCGTCCAGCCCGGCATCGGCGTACAGCTTGGCCAACTCGTCGTCCGACTTGAATGTGCCGTCGTCGTTCGCGGTCCTGCTCCACGGCACGTTGATCGCCCCGGGGATGTGGCCGGGCCGCTGGCTCTGCTCCTGCGGCAGGTGCGCCGGCGCCAGGATCTTGCCGGAGAACTCGTCGGGGGAGCGCACGTCGACGAGGTTCTTCTCGTTGATCGCGGCCAGCACCTCGTCGCGGAATGCGCGGATCGAGTTGTCTGCAGGCTTCGCCGTGTAGCTGGTCGCAGGTCGGTTGACCGATGCGCTGGACAGCGTCCGCGCGTCGAGCTCCCACTTCTTGCGGCCGCCGTCGAGCAGCTTGACGTCCTCGTGGCCGTACAGCTTGAAGTACCAGTAGGCGTAGGCGGCGAACCAGTTGTTGTTGCCGCCGTAGAGGACCACCGTGTCGTCGTTGGCGATACCCCGGTCGCTGAGCAGCTTGGAGAACTGCTGGGCGTCGACGAAGTCACGTCGCACCGGGTCTTGCAGATCGGTACGCCAGTCCAGCTTCACTGCGCCGGCGATGTGGCCGTCGTCGTAGGCGCTGGCGTCTTCGTCGACCTCGACGAAGACGACGTGGTCGGCACCGAGATTGCTCTGGGCCCAGTCAGCGGAGACCAGGACGTCGGAGCGTGCCATGTTGTGGATCCTTTCGGTCGCTATGAAGAAGTGCCGTGGGCCGGCGTGAACCGCACCACGAGCGGGTAGAGCTGACAGCCCAGGCAGATGCCGAAGGCTGCGTTGAGGAATGCGGCCACCAGCGCCCCGCCGGTGGCGATGACGCCGAGCAGCGAAGCGCCGGAGGCGAACCCGGCGACGGCCACCACCGCGAAGATCAGCCCAACCAGCTGGGCGAATTTCAGCGGGGCGATCGGCTCACGCTCGTTCGGCGGAGCCAGATGCGGGGCGACCAGTTTGGCGAACACCAGGCCGTAGGGATGGCGGCGTGGTCCCGCCGTTGCGCCGATCGCGAAGATGACGGCCTGCACGGCGAGGATGATCGCGGCGGCAAGCGTGCTGATGCCAGACACGATCAGGGCGGCCACCAGCACCACAGTCGTCACCCATGCGGCGAATCGAGGTCCTCGAACGTCCACCTGATCGGGGGTCTTGGTGTTCGACATGGTGTTGCTCCTGATTGCTTACTGCACGAGTTTTGTGGCGGCGCGCCACGGGGTTTTCCTGGCTGCTCCGAGCGCGGCGCGAGACGGCGCGGCTAGTCAGCAGCTACAACAACAGCAACAGTCCGCGACGCGGCGCAGCACAACTGCGCGGCGACTGGTGAGCGAGAGCTCAGCACGGGCGGACACGTTCAGCAGCTTACCCAATGGCGACGTCATCAAGCTAATAGCGGTGTCAGCGCCGACCGCAGGTCATCGGCTTTGGGAACACCCGCGGTCCGGTAACGCTGCCGGCCGTCGGCGTCGAAGATGAAGGTGGTCGGCAGCGACAGCACCGACAGCCGTTTAGCCGCGCCGGGGTTGTCGTCCATGTCGATCTCGACGTGGGCCACGTTGCCGAGGTCGTCGCAGACCTGGTCGACGACGCGGCGAACCTGCTTGCACGGCGAGCACCAGGTAGCGCTGAAGTGCACGACGGTCGGGCCGTCGTGGGACAGACCCAGGTCGCTGGTGTCGACGTTGTCGGCAGTTCCGGGAGCGGTCGCCCGGATTTCGCCGGCTCGGCGGGTCAGCAGCCAGCCCAGAACCGCGGCCAGCGCGAGTGCCCCGACCACCGACACGAGTGCGGCGGTCAACGGCCACGTCCCTGAGCTGAAATCATGCCTGGTTGAACCCGTCGAGCGTGATGGTTAATCCCGACGTGATGCCCTCGATGATCACGTCGGAACCGCGGGCGCCTTCGCTCGTCGGGGTCACGTCGAAGGGGAGTCTCTGGTCGGGCAGCTTGCCGGTGAAGGCCGCCAGCACCGCGTCGCGCTTGTCGTCGGGCACGGACTGGTTGGCGGTGTTCGGCCCGGTGAGCACGCCGGTGGGGGTGAACACCAGCGTGGTCTTGTCATCGCCGGCCATCGACAGATCGACGGACACGCTGACCCGCTTGTCGAAATGGGCTGACCGCGGCGTTCCACTGAACACCAGGCCGCGGCTGCCGGAGATGCCGGATTCGGTAGTGCCGCCCGTGGAGCTGTTGGTGACCTGCGGCGGAGCCTCGACGATCAGATCGCGAACGCCCAGGTAACGGCCGAGATATAGCGAGTTGATGATGATCCGGCTCTCCAGCTTGCCGACTTTCAGCTTGGCGTTGGGTCTGATCAGCCAGGACGCGTCGGTCAAGTCGATCGAGTGCATGGTGGCCTCGAGGGTGGCTTTGCCGATCACCGGACGGTCGACCGCGGTGGCCTTTATCTCCAGTTGCCGGTAATGGTCACGCATCGCCTGGGGAATGAGCGGAAAGGCGATGATCGCAACAAACGGGTCAAAGCCCAAGTGCGCGGTCTCGCGCACCGAACGGGCCAGCCGGTACTCGGCGTAGATGCTCGTCCCGAAGTCGATCCCGGCGGCTCCTACCAGCACAATCACGGTAGTCAGCAGTACTCCTGCCGCCGCGAGCAGCACCTTTCGCATCCGCATATTGTGGCGTATCCAACCGTGATCACCCCGCTGGTTCGATCGCGCGGCTTCTTCTCAGACGGTTCCGGTCTGCATCGTCGCCGCGCTGAAGAACAGGTTGCACGCTATCGTTTAATGACCCTGCCGTTAACTTCACATCTCACCATGAATTTGGGAGACGCCTTTCCCACGACGCTGGAGGGGCTTGTTTGGACCTGTTGCTGCTGACCGCAGAACCGCATCCTGATGTGGTTCTGCCATCGTTGTCGCTGCTCGCGCACACCGTACGCACGGCGGCGCCGGATGTTTCTTCGCTGCTGGAAGCGGGCAGCGCGGACATCCTCATCGTCGACGCGCGACTCGACCTGCCCGCAGCTCGCGGCCTGTGTCGCCTGCTCGGCTCGACCGGCCGGTCGATTCCCGCGGTCGTCGTGGTCAACGAGGGTGGACTGGTGGCGGTCAACGCGGACTGGGGCCTGGACGAGATCCTGCTGCCCAGCACGGGGCCTGCCGAGATCGACGCCCGGCTGCGGCTGCTGATCGGCCGTCGCGGCAATCTGCAGGACCAGGAAGGCGTCGGCAAGGTCAGCCTCGGCGACCTGGTGATAGATGAGAGCACCTACACGGCGCGCTTGCGCGGACGTCCGCTCGATCTGACCTACAAGGAATTCGAGCTGCTGAAATACCTGGCGCAGCACGCCGGTCGGGTGTTCACCCGGGCGCAGTTGTTGCACGAGGTCTGGGGATACGACTTCTTCGGTGGTACCCGCACGGTCGACGTGCATGTCCGACGGTTGCGGGCGAAACTCGGGCCGGAGTACGAGGCGTTGATCGGCACGGTCCGCAACGTGGGCTACAAGGCCGTCCGCCCGAATCGCCGGCTGCCCAGCGGCGAGGGTGACGTGGCCGTAGCCGCCGAATCCGACGTCGACAATCACCGGGATCCGCTGGTCGATCCGCTGCACACCCAGTGACGGCGCCCCAGTGGCGGGCTACCCTCACTGCTGCGGAACAACAGCAGATCCGCGAACTCATCACTGCGGCAAGCGATGTCGACAAGGTCGCTCCTGTCGGTGAGCAGGTGGTGCGCGAGTTGGCGCATCAGCGCACCGAGCATCTCGTGGTCATCGACGAGCGTGTGGTCGGTTATCTGAACCTTGCGACGGCTGACGGCGCCGGGATGGCTGAGCTGGTGGTGCACCCGGATACTCGCAGACGCGGCATCGGTTCCGATCTGATCCGAGCGACCTTGTCGAAAACCGTTGGACGAAACAGCTTTTGGGCGCACGGAACATTGGAAGCGGCGCGCGCGACCGCGTCGGCGCTGGCTCTCCAGCCGGTTCGCGAACTCGTGCAGATGCGCCGCTCGCTGCGCGACGTCGCCGAGCCACCGGTGCCCGACGGGGTGCGCATCCGGACCTACGCCGGCCGCGCCGACGACGCCGAACTGCTGCGGGTCAACAACGCTGCGTTCGCGACGCATCCAGAGCAGGGCGGCTGGACCGAAGCCGACCTTGACGAGCGGCGTGCCGAGTCGTGGTTCGACCCCGAGGGACTCTTCCTGGCGTTCGACGAGAAGACCGGCGCGCTGCGTGGCTTCCACTGGACGAAAGTGCATTCCGATCAGGCCGGCCTCGGCGAGGTCTACATCGTCGGCGTCGATCCCGCCGCACAGGGCAGTGGCCTCGGCGGTCTGTTGACGGCCGTGGGTGTCGCCCATCTGGCGCAGCAGCTCGGCGCCGCAACCCAACCCACGGTGATGCTCTACGTCGAGTCGGACAACACCGCTGCGCTCAAGACGTATCAGCGGCTGGGATTCAGCCAGTTCAGCCTCGACACTGCCTACGCCGTTCGCTGAGCTGTTTACCTCTGGTTCACTCGACGGGTGAATGCCGTCTACGCGAGACGCTTACGTTGCCGGGGGAATTCATTGCCGGCGGAAGCGAGATCAGTGAAGCGCGACTGGCGGGGCGCGGCGCTCTTGATAGCCGTGATCGCAGGTGCGGTGCTCGCCGGCTGTGGTAGCGACAACAATCTCAACGGCATGTCCCCGCCGGCCGGCCCGGTGGACTGTGGCGGCAAGAGCGATCTGACCGCCGAGGGGTCGACGGCTCAGCAGAACGCCATCGCGTTGTTCAACAAAGAGTGGGCGACGCTGTGTCCCGGCAAGAACCTCGCCTACAACCCGACCGGATCTGGTTCCGGCCGTGAGCAATTCATCGCACGCCATGTCGATTTTGCGGGGTCGGATTCGCCGCTGAGCCACGATCAGATCGAGCCGGCTACCCAGCGCTGCGACGGAAATCCGCCCTGGCATCTGCCGCTGGTGTTCGGGCCGGTCGCCATCGCCTACCACCTCGACGGGGTCACATCTCTTGTCGTGAATGGCGACGTATTGGCCAGAATCTTCAGTGGCGACATCACCGACTGGAGCGATCCGGCCATCACCGCGCTCAACCGCGGTGTGGCCCTGCCCAACGCGCGGATCACACCGATCTATCGATCGGACTCGTCGGGGACCACCGACAATTTTCAGAAGTATCTGGCCGCGGCCGCGCCGCAGAGTTGGACCAGAGGGGTGGGCAGCGAGTTTCAGGGCGGCGTGGGTGAGGGTGCGCAGAAGTCGGCCGGGATCGTCCAGGCCGTGCAGTCGACGCCTGGCGCCATCGGCTACGTGGAAAAGGGGTTCGCCGACCAGAGCCGTTTGCCCTATGCGCGCATCGACACCGGCAGTGGCGGGGTGGCGTTGACCGACGACGCCGCGCGCAACGCCATCGACGACGCGAAATTCGCCGGCACCGGTGATGACCTGAGATTGGATCTGAAGTCGATCTACAGCACCAGGGAGCCGGGCGCGTATCCGCTCGTGATGGCCACCTACGAGATCGTGTGTTCCCGGGGATATGACGGCGATACCAGCGCCGCAATCAGGTCGTTCTTGACCATTTCCGCCAACAACGGTCAGGGCGGTCTGTCCGGCGCCGGATATGTCGCGCTGCCCGACAAATTCAAACAGCGCCTGCTCGCGGCGATCGGGGCAATCCAGTGACGACGCCGGATCCGTCCCGCGCAGGCTCCGGCGAAGTCATCGCCGCGCCGTTCCGTCAGCCGAGGATGACGCCGACGCTGCCGTGGGGGAAAACCGCGCCCCATCGCGGCGAGCGACTGTATCGGTTCGTGTCTGCCGGGTCGGGCGTCTTGATCGTCGTGCTGGTCAGCGCGATCGGCATCTTTCTGTTGTGGCGAGCGATACCAGCCCTGGCGCGTGACAAAGAGAACTTCTTCACCTACGGCGGGAACTGGGTCACCACCGACACCTCGGCGATGCATTTCGGCATCTTCGACCTGGTTCAGGTCACGGTGTTGGTGGCGCTGTTCGCCCTCGTCCTCGCCATGCCAGTTGCGTTGGGAATTGCCATCTTTCTCACGCAGTACTCGCCGCGCCGGGTCGCCGGGTCGCTGGCGTACATGGTCGATTTGTTGGCCGCGGTTCCGTCGATCATCTACGGGGTCTGGGGTCTCTATGTCTTGGCGCCTCGGCTACGGCCCGTCGCGACCTGGTTCAACGAGCATCTGGGCGGGGTGTTCCTGTTTGCCACCGGCAACGCTTCGGTGGCCGGGGGCGGCACCGTGTTCACCGCCGGGATCGTCTTGGCGGTGATGATTTTGCCGATCATCACCGCGGTCACCCGCGAGGTCTTCATTCAGACCCCGCAGGAGCAGATCGAGGCTGCACTCGCGCTCGGCGCGACCCGTTGGGAAGTGGTCAAGACCACGGTGTTGCCGTTCGGGCGTTCCGGCTACATCAGCGGCGCCATGCTCGGGCTTGGCCGAGCGCTCGGTGAGACCATCGCGTTGCTGATCATCTTGCGCGGCACGCAGGCGGCGTTCGGCTGGTCGCTGTTCGACGGCGGCTATACCTTCGCCACCAAGATCGCGGCCACCGCCTCAGAATTCAACAACCAGTACAAAGCCGGTGCGTATATCGCCGCCGGGTTGGTGCTCTTCCTGCTGACCTTCGTGGTCAATGCGATGGCGCGCGCCGGCACCGGCGGAAGAGTCGGGAAGGACACCCGATGACCTCGATGCTGGACCGCCCACTCAAGGCGCGCAGGTTCACCGGCGTGAGCAGGCGCAGACGAGCGGTGAACGCCGTCGCCACCGTGTTGGTGACGCTGTCGGTCGCGATAGCTCTGGTGCCGTTGATGTGGGTGCTGTATTCGGTTGTGACCAAAGGGTTTAACACGGTCAGGTCCACCGTCTGGTGGTCGCATTCACAAGCCGACATGACGGCGTTCCTGGCTGGCGGCGGTGCCTACCACGCGATCGTCGGCACGGTCCTGCAAGGCGTGGTGTGTGCGGCCATCTCCGTGCCCGTCGGCCTGTTCGTCGCGATCTATCTGGTCGAGTACGGCGGCGACAGCACGCTGGCCAAGCTGACGACGTTCGCGGTGGACATCCTGACTGGCGTGCCCTCGATCGTCGCCGCGCTGTTCATCTATGCGTTGTGCATCGCCACGCTGGGGTTCCCGAGGTCCGGCTTCGCGGTATCGCTGTCGCTGGTGATGCTGATGCTTCCGGTGATCATCCGGGCTACCGAAGAGATGTTGCGGATCGTCCCGTTGGACCTGCGCGAAGCCAGTTATGCACTGGGCGTGCCGAAGTGGAAGACGATCAGCAAGATCGTCCTTCCAGCCGGCTTGTCCGGCATCCTCACCGGCATCCTGCTGGCGTTGGCCCGAGTGATGGGCGAGACGGCGCCACTGCTGCTGCTGGTGGGCTACTCGCAGGTGATGAATTTCAACATGTCCAGCGGCTTCATGGGGTCGCTGCCAGGGATGATGTACGACCAGACAGCGGCAGGGGCCGGTGCCAATCCGATTCCCACGGACCGACTGTGGGGCGCCGCCCTGACGCTGATCGCGCTGATCGCCGTCATTAATGTGGGGGCCAGAGTGGCCTCGAGAGTCTTTGCACCCGAGAAGCTAGGCAGGAGCGGTAATGGCTAAGCGGTTGGACCTCAAAGAGGTCAACATTTTTTACGGCTCGTTCCATGCGGTCTCGGACATCTCGCTGTCGGTTCTGCCGCGCAGCGTCACGGCCTTCATCGGACCGTCGGGCTGCGGAAAAACCACGGTGCTCCGCACGCTCAACCGGATGCACGAAGTGACCCCCGGCGCCCGTATGCAGGGCAGTGTGCTGCTCGACGACGACGACATCTACGGCTCCGGTATCGACCCGGTGGGCGTGCGCCGCGCGATCGGAATGGTTTTCCAGCGACCAAATCCGTTTCCCACCATGTCAATTCGCGACAACGTGATCGCCGGCCTCAAGCTGCAAGGGGTGCGGAACCGCAAGCTGCTCGACGACACCGCCGAATACGCGTTGCGGGGTGCCAACCTCTGGGACGAGGTCAAGGATCGTCTCGACCGCCCCGGTGGCGGGTTGTCCGGCGGTCAGCAGCAGCGGTTGTGTATCGCGCGGGCCATCGCGGTGCAGCCCGATGTGCTGCTGATGGATGAGCCGTGTTCGTCGCTGGACCCGATTTCGACGATGGCGATCGAAGACCTCATCGCCGAGTTGAAGCAGGACTACACCATCGTCATCGTCACGCACAACATGCAGCAGGCGGCGCGGGTCAGCGATCACACCGCGTTCTTCAACCTCGAGGCGGTCGGGAAACCGGGACGGTTGGTCGAGATCGACGAGACCGAGAGGATCTTCTCCAACCCGACGCAGAAGGCCACCGAGGATTACATCTCCGGCCGGTTCGGCTAGCCCGCCCGACGACGATGCAGGCCGGAACGGCCTGAGGAGGAGTTGGGCAACTAACCGGAGTTGGCGACGGCCTCGTCCTCGGGGAAGCGGCCGGTCGCCTGGAAGATGACCCGGCGCGCCACCTCGACCGCGTGGTCGGCGAACCGCTCGTAGAACCGGCCCAGCAGGGTCACATCGACGGCCGCGGCGACGCCGTGCTTCCACTCGCGGTCCATCAGCACGGTGAACAGGTGGCGGTGCAGGTCGTCCATCGCGTCGTCTTCTTCGCGGATGCGTGCGGCCTTCTCCGGATCGCGGGTCGACAGCACTTCCTGCGCGCTATTGCCCAATTCGACAGCGACTCTTCCCATTTCGGCGAAGTAGCCGTTCACTTCCTCCGGCAGCACGTGCTGCGGATGGCGGCGTCGGGCGATCTTGGCGACGTGCAGGGCCAGCGCTCCCATCCGGTCGATGTCGGCGACCATCTGGATGGCGCTCACGATCGACCGAAGGTCACCGGCGACGGGTGCCTGCAAGGCGAGCAAGACGAAGGCGCTTTCTTCGGCCTGCGTGCTCAGCTCCGCGATCTGTTCGTGGTCGGTGATGACCTGTTCGGCCAGCACCAGATCGGCTTGCAGTAATGCTTGGGTGGCGTGCTCCATCGCGGCTCCGGCGAGCCCGCACATCGCGCCAAGCTGCTCCGAAAGCTCGGAGAGCTGTTCGTGGTAGGCGGTGCGCATAGAGCCAAGACTACGTTCTCTGGCTTTGGACCGGCATGAACCCGCATGAAGTTGGGCATGAACTCGCGGTGAATGTCGGTTTGCCTGACGATCGTCGGCGGTCGTGCTATTCGCAGGTGGTGTCCGCGGCGTTGGTCACCGTCAGGTCGTCCGGAAGCTTGGTCGGCTGACTGTTGACATTGCGGTCAAGCTGAACACTCACCGACGAGCCCACCGGTCGCAGAGCGCCGACCGACGAGAAGTCCGAGCCGAGCACCACCTGAACCACATGCCCGGTTCCGGTGATCCGCTGAACCTTCGAGTTTGCGAACGCCGACGCTACGGTGGCGGCGGCCTGCTCATTGCCCGGCGAGAAGAGCACCGTGGTGGTCTTGAGCGCGTTCGGGTAATCGTCGGGCGATTTGACCTTGAATCCCTGACGCTTCAGTTGACTGCTGGCGGTGGCGGCCAGGCCGGACTTGGCGGTGGAGTTCGACACCTGCACGGTGACATCGCGCGGCGCGGCAGTCACGGCCTCAACCCGCTCGGGATTCGGGTCGGGTGCCTTGCTGGTCTGGGTCGCCTTGCTGGTCATCGACTTGGTCGGCGGACTCGTTGTCGCGTTCAGGTCGTTCTCACCCGGCAGCGGATCGTCGTTGATGATCGCGTCGAACAGCGCCCGCATGTCCGCGGTGCGCGGCGGCTCGTCGCCGTTCTCGTCGGTGATGCCGGTCGGCACCGTCACAAACGAGACGTGGCCCGCGGTCATGCCCTGGACCGACTGGCCGAGCTGAACGAGGTCTTTGGTCTTGACGTTGTCGACGTAGCTGTCGCTGATGAACAGGTTCACCACATTGTTGAGCTTGTTCAGCGAGAAGAAGGTGTCCTTGGAGATCAGCGAGCGCAGCAATGAGGACAAGAACAGCTGCTGACGTTTGATACGCCCGTAGTCGCCGTTGTTCTCCGTCGTGACGTTGCGGGCTCGCACGTAGTTCAGCGCGGTCTTCGCGTCGATGAGTTGACGTCCGGAGTGAGCCAGCACGGTGCCCAGCTCGTAGTCCTTGAGCGGGGTGGCGCTGCACACCTCGACGCCGCCCAGCGCGTCGACCATCTTGGCGAAGCCGGAGAAGTCGACGGCGATAAAGCGGTTGATGCTCAGGCCGGACAGCTTCTGGATCTCCTTCACCAGACACTTCGGCCCGCCGAAGGAGAACGTCGAGTTCAGCTTCGTCTCGGTGTAGACGTTGCGAGGTCCCCACTTCTTCGTGTCTGCGTCGTACAACGGGCCGTATTCGCCGGTGTCGGGATTCCACGCCTCGCACTGGATCGGGGTGATGGCCAGGTCGCGCGGAAACGACACCGTCACAACGCGTTTCCGGTTCGCCGGGACATTGACCAGCATGATGGTGTCCGACCGGGCTCCGCCGGCGTCCTCGGTGTCACCTGCGCCCATGCTGCTGTTGGCTCCGGCACGCGAGTCCATGCCGACGATCAGGAAGTCCTCATCGCCGAACTGCGCGTTCGGGTCGACGATGTCGCGCGAACCGGGGTCCAGCGCGCTGACTGTGTTCATCCGGTGGTTCTTCGAGGTGCTCCACTGCCACGCCCCACCGGTCATGGCGAGCGCCGCGGCCGCGATCATGGCGGCCACCAGCCGGCCGGCGATCATCAGGGCGCCGCGGTGGCGCCTGCGCTTCGGCTCGGGGTGCTCGTCGTCCAGCTCATCGGGTTCGTCGAGGTCGGCCGGCTCGGCTATTTCTGTCGACGGCGCATCGAACAGTCGTACCGGCCGCAGCGGGGCCGTCGTCCTGGGCAGCACGGTGGTCTGCTCGACGTCGGCAGGCTCGGGCCGAATGTCCTCGAACTCGGGCAGGTCGTAGGCATAGTCCGCGGGCGCTGACTCCGCGTAGGCGTCGTAATCGTGGTCGGCCTGATCGACGTCGACGTCCGCGTGCTCGTCTTCAGGGGCCGCGTGGTGGTGGCGGGGCCGTTCGGCGACTTCGCCGCCCATCTTGGCGATCAGGTCGGCGACGCTGAGCCCGCCCCCGGTGTGGGATCCACCGCTGCCGTTATGGTCGTCAGCGACGGGCTCGGTGGGTGGCGACGTCACTGCTGGCGCTGACTGTCGGTGGGCGACAGCTACCGCCCGCGGACGCGATCCGAACCGTTCCCACGGCGCGGCGCCTCGCGATCCTTGCGTCTTTCCGGTAAACCCTGACTCGTCGCCGTTGCGGTCGCGAGTGGGTTCATCGGCGCCTGGGTCGCCGTCACTCATGTCCTACCGGCCTCCGAATCCGATGAGAATGCCCACGCCTCGTGCGTGCACATCAGCGCGGCGCTACCGAGACAGCGCTGCGAATCCGAGCGACCGGTGTGGTCGCGATGTCCGTGTGCAGCAGTGCCGCGCGTGGTGGCAACGGGCTCGACCACCAGTGCGTGTTGCAACAAGTTCCACATCGTACTGAGAGAGCCCCGGAAACGCGATCTCGGGACGGTCTCGATGGTCCGGCTGCTCCTCAGGCCGTTCCGGCCTGCATCGTCGCCGGACGGTCTCGATGCCTAGCCGCCCGAGTGCATCACGTCCGCACCGACCGGGACCGTGCAGTCGTCGCGGTCCGCCAGCCAGCCCTCCGGCAACGCGACCCTGGCCGGTGACCCCTGACGTCCACGCGGCCCGCCGGCCGCCTCGGGGAACGGCGCGGTCTGGTCGAGTTTGTCCAGCAGACGGTCCAGTTCGTCGCGCGTTTTGACCAGCGCCATCGCCTGTCGCAAGTCCGATCCGGCCGGGAAACCGTGCAGGTACCAGCCGACGTGCTTGCGGATGTCGCGCATGCCCTTGTCCTCGCCGAAGTGGTCGCTCAACAGCTCGCCGTGTCGACGGATGATGTCGGCGACCTCGCCCAGATTGGGCGGCGTGGGTGACGGGGTGTCGGTGAATGCCGCTGAGAGTTCGGCGAACAACCACGGCCGCCCCAGGCAACCGCGCCCGATGACGACGCCGTCGCATCCGGTCACGGCCATCATCGTCAGCGCATCACTGGCTTCGAAGATGTCGCCGTTGCCCAGCACCGGGATCGTCCGCACATGTTGCTTGAGCCGCGCGATCTGCTCCCAGTCCGCGGTGCCCGAATAACGCTGTGCGGCAGTGCGGGCGTGCAGGGCGACGGCGGCCGCGCCCTCGGATTCCGCGATCTTGCCCGCGTCGAGGTGGGTGTGGTGCTCGTCGTCAATGCCGACGCGGAACTTGACGGTCACCGGGATGTCGGTGCCCTCGGTACCGCGCACTGCGGCGGCGACGATCTGGCCGAACAGCTGCCGCTTGAACGGCAGCGCCGCGCCGCCACCGCGTCGGGTGACCTTGGGAACGGGGCAGCCGAAATTCATGTCGACGTGGTCGGCGAGCCCCTCGTCGGCGATCATCCTGACCGCCGCATACGTGGTGGCCGGGTCGACGGTGTATAGCTGCAGCGATCGTGGCGACTCGTCGGCAGCGAACGTGGTCATATGCATGGTGACCGAATGCCGTTCGACGAGGGCGCGCGCCGTCACCATCTCGCAGACGTAGAGCCCGCTGACCGTGCCGACGCGGGCCTGCTCGAGCTCTCGGCACAGCGTGCGGAACGCGACATTCGTCACACCGGCCATCGGAGCCAGCACCACCGGGCTGGCCAGCGGAAAAGGGCCGATACGCATTCTGGCTACCGCCGGCTGAGGGTCAGCTTGCCCTCGGTGTTGTGCAGCTGCCTGGCGGTCATCCTCAGATCGCCCCGGCGGGCTTCCCGCTCGAGCTGGCGCTGCTTGGAGATCTCGAACTTGTCGCAGGCGACCTCGAGCTCCTTGATCAGCACGGCAAGGTCGTCTCGCTCCCGCGCAGCCTGACCGGAGAAATCCTCGCGCTCGAAGATTCGCCACTTCTTCAACACCGGCATCACGACCTCGTCGAGGTGGATGCGCGGGTCGTAGACGCCGCCGACGGCGATCATCACCGCCTTGCGGCGAAACTCCGGCACGCTATATCCGGGCATCCTGAAGTTGCGCAGCACCCGGTGCAGGGCATGCATCGCTCTGTTCGGCGCGATCTCCAGGCCGGCTTCGCTGACATCGCGGTAGAAGATCATGTGCAGGTTCTCGTCCTGCGAGATCTTGGCCAACAGTTGATCGGCGATCGGCTCGTTGCACGCCTTTCCGGTGTTGCGGTGTGAGACGCGGGTGGCAAGTTCCTGGAAGGTGACGTACACGATCGAGTCGAACAGGTTCTCGGACAGCAGGTCGCCTTGCTGGTTCTGGCCGGGGCTGAAACCCCTGTTGACCACCTCCAAGCGCAACTTCTCCAGCTCGACCGGGTCGATGGCGCGGGTCACCACCAGGTAGTCGCGCAGGGCGATGCCATGCCGGTTCTCTTCGGCGGTCCAGCGGTTGACCCATTGACCCCACGCGCCGTCCATGCCGAAGCTCATCGCGATCTCGCGGTGATATGACGGCAGGTTGTCCTCGGTCATCAGGTTCTGGACCATGGCGACCTGCGCGACATCGGTGAGCCGGGACTGGCCCGGCTCCCAGTCCTGGCCGCCCAGCGCGTAGAAATTCTTGCCATCCGACCATGGGATGTAGTCGTGCGGGTTCCAGGGCTTGTGCATGCTCAGGTGCCGGTTCATGTTCTTCTCGACAACCGGCTCGAGTTCACGCAACAGGTCCAGGTCTTGCGGGTCCGGCACAGTGCCTCCCATTTATCTGTGTCTGTCGGTTTCAGTAAATATATCTGTTCCTGCCGGTGACATTCAAGTTCCAATTCGGCGAGTTTGCCCTGTGGCGCTGGTCACGTCCCGCTAGTGCTTCTCAACCCTGCTGAGCAGCATGTCTACGCAGTAGTCGATGAACTGCCCGCGGCTGGCCTCCAGCCGGCCGTCCAGGTAAGCGGTGAACAGGGCGGTCAGCCCGCCGATCAAGCTCGTGGCGATCATCTTCTGTCGCACCGGATCGCCGATCTCGGTGAGCTTGCGCTGCAGCAGGTCGATGAAGTTCGGCATCCATTCCGCGCCCGACCGGACCAATACCGGCTCGACCGCCGGGGCCAGCAGCAGCACCCGCCCGCGCACCGGGTCGTCGACCATCAGCGCGACGAATCGCTCGACGGCTTCGCGCGGCGTTGTGGCCGACATCAGCGCCGACATCGCTCGCGTACATACGTCGTCGTAGACGGCGCGGACGAACTCGTCGCGGTCGGCGAAGCTTTCGTAGAAGTAGCGTTCGGTCAGGCCGGCCTCGCGACATACTGCTCTTACGGTGACGGCCGGGCCGCTTTCCGCGCCGAGCAGGTACACGCCGGCGCCGATGAGTTCGGCACGGCGCATGGCCTGGCGATCCTCGAGCGGAACACCCGACCAGCGGCGCGAGCGTTGACCGGACGGCACAGCACTCCTAGACTCTTCTTGACAACGCATGTAGTCAGTTTGACCGATACGACAGGAAAATCACCCCAGTGACTCAAGATACGTCTGCGGCAGGCTCGGTCGGGACCGGTTGCCCGGTTTCGCCGTTGGGGTATGAGGCCCCTCCGCAGCCGCTCGGGCCGGAATCGCTGACCTGGCGATACTTCGGCGACTGGCGTGGCATGCTGCAGGGCCCGTGGGCCGGCTCGATGCAGAACATGCATCCGCAGCTGGGTGCGGCCGTCGTGGATCATTCGACGTTCTTCGTCGAGCGCTGGCCTCGTCTGCTGCGCTCGTTGTATCCGATCGGTGGCGTCGTGTTCGACGGCGATCGCGCCCCGACGACCGGCGCCGAGGTGCGCGACTACCACGTCGAGGTCAAGGGCGCCGACGATCTGGGTCGTCGCTACCACGCGCTGAATCCCGACGTCTTCTACTGGGCGCACTCGACGTTCTTCATGGGCACAATCCATGTGGCCGAGCGGTTCTGCGGCGGCCTCACCGAGGAGCAGAAACGGCAACTGTTCGACGAGCACGTCGACTGGTACCGGATGTACGGCATGAGCATGCGCCCGGTGCCCAAGACGTGGGAGGACTTCCAGGTCTACTGGGACCACATGTGTGGCGAGGTGCTGGAGAACAACTTCGCCGCACGCGAGGTACTCAATCTGACCGAGCTGCCGAAACCGCCGTTCGCGGAATGGATGCCGGACCGGCTGTGGGCTCTGCAACGCAGACTGGTCTCGCCGTTCTTCGTCTGGGTGACCGTCGGGCTCTACGACCCGCCGGTGCGGGAGCTGATGGGCTACACCTGGACGCGGCGCGACGAGTGGTTACACCGCCGGTTCGGCGACCTCGTCCGGTTGGTTTTCGCGGTCGTCCCGTCGCGGTACCGCAAGCATCCGCGTGCGCGGGCCGGCTTCGACCGAGCCAATGGCCGCATTCCGATGGACACCCCGTTGGTGCAGACGCCGGCCCGCAACCTGCCGCCACTCGACGAGCGCGACAATCCAAAGCACTACTGCCCCAACGTCTAAGGCCGCTTGCCGCCGTTGCGTTCCCGCCATAACCGGTAGACGTCGATCGCAGCCTCGCGAGGGTCGTAGCGCATCGGGAGCCGTCGCTGCTGCCAGTCCTTGCCGAACTCGGCGTAGAACGTGGCCAGCTCGAAGTACTTGCGGTCGTCGACGTAATACTGCTCGTACTGGTCGCGCAAGGTGAGGAAGACGACCTCATCGGGCGAGCAGTAGTACAGCGAGCCGAGGCACATCGGGCACGGCTGGGCGAGGACGTAGATCGTCGCGCCGGTCAGATGCTCGGTGCCCAGCTTCATGCACGCCTCGCGGATGGCCAGGATCTCGGCGTGCGCCGTCGGATCATGGCTCTGCGCAACTTTATTGGCGCTCTCAGCCAGAATCTCGCCGTCTTTGACGATCACCGTGGCGAGCGGCCTGCCGCCCTCTTCGACGTTGCGACGGGCCAGATCGATCGCCCGCTGCGCGAAGTCCATCGACGGCCCGCTAGTGGTGGGCGTGCTCGTGAACCTCTTCGAGCCCGGCTTGATGCACGTGCGCATGGGTGTGCTCGGCACCGTCGTGGTGGGTATGGGTGTGCTCGTGTTCGACGTGCTCATGATGGTGGCTGTCGTGCGGATGAGTGTGCGCGACACCGTCGTGCTCGTGTTGGTGCGCATGCGGCTGCTCGTGGGTGTGTTGTTCGGTCATCATCGATCCTTTCCTTGATTGCGAAAAATGTTGTCTAACTGCGTTTTTCGACTACCCGCAACCCGTCGTCACCGCGGTGATGACGCGGGACTCCAGGGCCGGCGTGCTCGGCGTTGTGCACGGCGTCGACGACGAGCTGGCGAATGTGGTTGTTCTCCAGGCTGTAGAAGATCGTCGTGCCCTCACGGCGGGTTTGCACCAGTCGTGCCATCCGCAACTTGGCCAGATGCTGCGACACCGACGGCGCCGGTTTGCTGACATGTTCGGCGAGTTCGTTGACCGACATCTCGCGATCGGCCAGCGACCACAGCACCTGCACGCGAGTGGGATCGGCCAGCATCCGGAACACCTCGACCACCAAGCGGACCTGGTCGTCGGGCAGGCCGACCGTTTCATTACCTGCATGCATACGCAGATACTAAGGCATGCGAGCCGGAAAGCCAATAACTAGATGATCTATATTGTTTGAAACGCGTGATGGGAGCCGTGATGTCGATACGTAGCGAAAGCGACAGCTGGGATCTGGTGACCAGCGTCGGTGCGACGGCGACGATGGTGGCTGCCCAGCGCGCACTCGCGTCTGACGCGGGCTTGATCGACGACCCGTTTGCCGCACCGCTGGTGCGCAAGGTCGGCATCGACGTCTACAGCCGACTGGTGAACGGCGAGATTCCCGTCACCGATGGGATCGATTTCGACCCTGCTCGCATGGGCCGCGGGATGGCAGTCCGGACCCGGTTCTACGACGACTTCTTCGTCGACGCCACTCGCAGTGGCATTCGGCAGGCGGTCATCGTCGCGGCCGGTCTGGATGCGCGGGCCTACCGCCTGCCGTGGCCGAAAGGCACCGTCGTCTATGAAGTCGATCTGCCCGACGTCATCGACTTCAAGACGTCGACGCTGCGTGAACTCGGTGCCGTGCCGACGGCCGAGCGTCGAACGGTCGCCGTCGATCTGCGCGACGACTGGCCGGCCGCATTGCAGGCCGCCGGGTTCGATCCTAAGGCGCCGTCGGCGTGGAGCGCCGAGGGCCTGGTCGTCTACCTGCCGCCCGAGGCACAGGACGCGTTGTTCGGGAACATCACCGCGCTGAGCGCTCCGGAAAGCCAGCTGGCGTCTGAGTTCGTCCCCAACACAACGATTTTCAACGACCCGCGTTGGCGCAGTCACCACGATCGGATGAGCGAGCTCGGCTTCGAGATCGATTTCAACGATTTGGTGTACCACTACGAGCGCAGTCACATCATCGAAGACCTCACCAAACGTGGCTGGCAGGTGTCGCACCGCCCGGTTGCGGAGATGCACGCGGCCAACGGCTTCGAGTACGCCACCGACGAGCTGGCTCAAGCCTTCGGCGACATCACCTACCTCAACGCCGTGCGGAGCGCAGGGCTCTAAAAACAGAGCGTCGGGCGCGCGATTCCGCGAAGCATTTGTCGCCGGATAACCGCCTATTCAAGCGCGCCGCCCTGCCTGTTAACGGGCGTAAAGATTCCTGGCAACAAACTGTGCAGTCTTGACAATCACTGGCTACACTATGCCCCGGGGGTCGCTAGGTAGGTTCGAGAAGCTATCGAGGGACAGACTGTTGGCAGAGACTCCTTGCACCATCGTCGACGTTTTGTCCGCCAGGTCCTCGTCAGACGACCTCGCGTACATCTTCCTCTCCGACGGCACGGCGCCGTCGGAAGCACGTTGGACCTATGCCGACACCGCTACGCGTGCAGCGGCTTTCGCGGCGCTGCTATCGCGCCGGGGTGTTCATGCCGGGTCACGCGTCGTGCTGGCGGTGAACCCGAGCCTGGACTACATAGCCGCGCTGTTCGGCATCATGATGCTCAACGCCGTCCCAGTACCGTGCTTCCCTCCGCTGCGCCCCAAGGAACTGGACCGATTCCACGCGATCGTGCTGGACTGCGCGCCGCACGCCATCGTCATCGACGCGATGTACGACGCTCAGGCCGAAGTGCTGCTGCGCCGTCTGGCGTGCGTCGACATCCATCCAGTGATCTGCTTCGCCGATGAAGTGGGCACCCGCGCCAGTGCGGTGGCATCCGCGACGTGCTTGCCCCACGACCTCGCGCTGATCCAGTACACATCCGGGTCGACAGGATCGCCGAAAGGCGTCTGCATCACGCACGACAACCTGATGAGCAATTGCGAAGTCCTGTTCCGCAACATGGGACCGGACCCGAATCGAGTCGGGCTCTCGTGGCTGCCGCCCTACCACGACATGGGGTTGATGGGCACGATCATCCTGTCGCTGCATCACGGTTGGCCACTGGTGCTGATGTCGCCGATGCACTTCATGCAGCAACCCCGCCGCTGGTTGGAGGCCATCACCGAATACCGCGTGTCGATCACCGTCGGCCCCAACTTCTCGCTCGACGCCACCATCGAGGCCCTCGACGGCGATACCGAAGGCCTGGATCTGTCAACGGTCAAGGAGTTCTACTGCGGGGCCGAACCCATCCGCGCCGATACCCTGGCGCGCTTCGAAGAGTCCGCGGCGCCACTCGGGTTCGACGTTGCCGCGCTGATTCCCTGCTATGGGATGGCTGAAGCGACGCTGTTCGTCGCCGGAAAGCGAAAGGGACTTCGCTACAACACTGCTCATGGCGCTGATGGCATCGTGGTCAGCTGCGGCGAAGTTGATTCCGAACACGTCGTGCGGATCGTCGACCCGGATTCGAAGTGTCTGGTCCCGCCGGGGGAGATCGGCGAGATCTGGGTTCGGGGACGCAGTGTCGCTGCCGGCTACTTAAACCGAGATTCGTTGACGAGCAGAGTATTTCGCGCGCGCTTGGATGGTGAAGACAATGATTACCTTCGCACAGGTGATCTTGGTTTCATGCGCGACGACGAACTGTTCGTCACGGGACGCATCAAAGACCTGATCATCGTCAGCGGCCGCAATATCTATCCCCAAGACGTCGAGGCCAGCGTGGTGCGCGCCGACCCGTCGTTACGGCGGGCGGTGGCGTTCTCGGTACCCGGTGACGGAACCGAACGTCTGGTCGTCGTTGCCGAGGCAGTGTTCGCGCAGATCTCGATCGATTGCCACACGAAGCTCGCAGACGCCGTTCGCTCCAGCGTGACGTCAGAATTCGGTGTCGGACCTGACGTCCACATCTATCCGAAGAGAACGATCCCCACCACCACCAGCGGCAAGGTCCGCCGGCAAGAGGCCAAGCGACTCTTCCTGGCGGGCACCCGGCAATGGACGCCGGCATGACGGCCGAATTCATCTCTGCCTCATCGGTTCACGACCGCGACGTGCTCGCCTCACGACTGGCGTATCTGACCGTCGGCCTACCGACCATCGGCACCGTGGCGGCGGTGGGCTACGCGATCTACTGCGGGCTGACTGCCTGCGACATCGCGCTATTCGCCGGCATGTACCTGATCACCGCGCTCGGCGTCGAGGCAGGACTTCACCGCTACTTCACCCACCGGTCCTTCGAGGCGTCCGAACCGGTCAGGGTGTTCCTCGCGATCGCAGGGTCGATGGCCGCGCAGGGGCCGATCGTGTTCTGGGTCGCCAACCATCGGCTCCACCACGCTTTCGCCGACACCGATCGTGATCCGCATTCCCCTCAACCGCAGGGTCCAGGATGGCGGGGGCACGTAAGAGGGTTGTGGCACAGCCATGTTGGCTGGCTGTTCGATGTCAAGAAGATCGAATGGAGCAAACACACCCGGGACTGGCTCGCCGATCGCCGGGTGATGAAGGTCAACGCCTGGTACTTCACCTTGGTGGTGCTGGGCATCGTGATACCGGGTGCCGTCGGTGGTCTGGTCACACAGTCGGTGCACGGGGTGGTCGGAGGGATTCTCTGGGGCGGGTTCGCCCGAATCTTCACCCTGGATCAGGCCACCTGGGCGGTGAACTCGTTGGGCCACACGATCGGAGCCCGCTCCTTCCCGGTACGGGACGGCAGCCGCAATATCGGCGCCCTGGCACCGCCCACCATGGGGGGCTCGTGGCACAACAACCACCACGCCCGGCCCGCCCTGGCTCAGACCCGACGGCACTGGTGGCAGCTCGATCTGGCCGGAGACTTCATCCGGCTCCTCGACGAGCTGGGACTCGTGCACCACGTGCGGTACGTCAATTCGCAGTCCGACCACGCAGGAGTGGCACCATGACCGCCGAAATGCGCAATGACGCAGTGCCTTCCACCTCCGAGTCCGGCACACCACTCTCCGGTGAGCGGGAATCGCTCGCCAAGGCGATCGTGCAACTGAACCCGGTCAGCGCACGGGCCAAGCGGGTGGTCGCGCTGGTCACCGTCGGCATCCCGGCACTCGGGTTCGGCATCGGGGTCTACCTGATCGCCGCGGGACGGGCCACCGTACTCGACTATGTCTTGTTCGGGGTGTTCTACGCGATCCAGATGTTCGGGATCACCATCGGCTTCCATCGCTACGTCGCCCACAAATCCTTCAAGACGTCGCGGTTTTTCGAAGGCGTCCTGCTGATATCGGGCTCCATGGCTTTGGAAGGACCGCTGCTCTTCTGGGTCAGCACGCACCGCCGCCACCACCGCTACGCCGACGAGCAGGGCGATCCCCACTCGCCGAATCTGAGCGGCGGAAGCATCGGTGGCAAACTGAAAGGGCTTTGGTACGCCCATATTCCGTGGATGTTCAGTGATCAGGAATCCAGAACTACGGTGTTCGCCCCCGATGTGCTGCGCGATCGGCGACTGTACAGCTACAACCGGAGTTACCCCGTCTGGGGATTGATCGGGCTGCTGATACCCGCCGCCATCGGCTGGGCTGCGAGTAGTGGCAGTATCGCTGCAGCGTTCTCCGGCTTCATCTTTGGCGGCCTGGGGCGCGTGTTCGTGGCTAATCAGGCGGCGTGGTGCGTCGGCTCGGTCAGCCACATGATTGGCTCGCGACCATTTGCCAACCGTGACGACAGCGCCAACAACTGGCCGGTGGCCTTCTTCACTTTCGGCGAGGGCTTGCAGAACAATCACCATGCTTTCCCGGGTGCCTATCGACACGGGATGCGTTGGTGGGAGCCCGACCTCAGCGGCTTGGTGATCGCCATGCTGGCCAAAGCGCATATCGTCTGGGACCTGCATATGCCCAGCCGCTCGACGATCGACCACCGACTGCGCCGTAACCGCGCAATCACCCTGGGAGAGAGGTGACGATGTTCTGGAGAACGAAGACGCCCACTATCGATGGGCCGTTGACCCATGAATCGCTGCGTTCGTGGCTGGTCGCCGATCTGGCACGTCGGGTGAAGTGCGCCGAATCGGATGTGGATACCGCCAAACCGTTCGACTCCTACGGGCTCGACTCCCGGACCGCAGTACAGGTATCTGGCGCGCTGGAGAAGGTCGTCGAACGACGACTGTCTCCGGCGATCCTGTTCGACCACGGCACGATTGATGACCTTGCCGCCTACCTCTCCCGCGAGCTCCGCCTTCCGGGTTGACCATCTCCGAAAGAGCCAGCCATGACTAAGAAGCAGTCCCGGCCCGACATTCCGACCGACCCCGATCCGAGGTTCGTCGAGTTCATCAAGAAGAGCAACGCCATCGAGGGGCAGAAGCTGGCCGCGGCAATTCCACGGGAATACATGCAGCCGCGGGTGATTCGTGGGCTGCTGGGCATGTCCGTGAGTCTGGCTTTGTATGTCGGCTCAGTGGTCGGCATCGCCTACGTCGACAACGGGTATCTGATGCTCCCGCTGGTCCTGCTCGCCGGGCTCGGCGGGTGGGGTCTGCACTGCATAGGACATGATTGCGGCCACGGCTCCTTCTCCCGCAACCGCCAATTGAACTTTACTGTCGGTCATTTCGCGCTGTTGCCGCTGATGTACCCGTTCCACGCCTGGCGGCACGAGCACAATGGACACCACGCACACACCAATAACTTGGAGTTGGACGCCGACTGGCGGCCGGTCTCCATGGACTTGTACCGGCGGATGCCGCGTCGGTACCGGTTCGTTTACTTCAGCGCGCGCACGTGGGCGATCGGCGCCGGCACCATCAACTACTGGCTCAAGTCCGGTTTCAGGCCTTCGTACTTCCCCAAAAGAGATATGCGGCGTGACGTGCGCCGCTCGATGTGGTTCGTCGCGGTCGTGGGCGGCGGGTACCTGAGCGCGCTGGTGTATTTCACCGGGTGGCAGGGTCTGCTGTTGTACTTTGCAGCGCCGTGGTTCGCGATCCACATCTGGTTCTCGATCACCACGCTGATGCAACACAGTGCTGAGGACATTCCCTATCTGCCGGACCGGCACTGGACACGAAACGCCAGCAGACTGCTGGTGACCACCGACTTCATCTATCCGCGGTGGTTGTTGTTCTGCACGCATTACATCTCGTTGCACACGGCCCACCACGTCGCCCCCTCGGTGCCTTATTACAACCTGCCGAAGGCGCAGGCCGCACTGCGGCAGCGGTACCCGGATATGGTCCGCGTCGAGAAAGCCAGCATTGGCCGACTCTGGAACATAGTCCGCAAATGCCATTTCTACGACCCGATTTCAGGCCTGTACGCAACGTGGCCCAAGCGCAGCGCCGATTCGGCGGTGTCGACGACGGGATCGGCTTCGATAACGGCCGTCGACGCAGCGTGAGGGCATGCATGATGCTGGCTTCTGCCACCGCACACGGCCACCGCGTGCTGCCGAGGTTGGCCGGACGTGTTCACACGGCGATGTTCGTCAACACCCGCAGACTCGACCGCGCCCCGAGCGACATGTGTCCCTTGGGCGCTCGCCGCATCGAAATGACTGGTGTGCACCGAGTCGCCACCGCCTATCAGTGGGGCAGTCACGAGCCCAGCGTTCTTGCCGCGCATGGCTGGGGCACCGACAGCACGACGATGTCCGCCGTCGTGGATGTCGCAGTGGCACAGGGTGAATCGGTGATTTGCTTCGATGCGCCCGGTCATGGGGCATCGCGGGGGTCGCAAGCTACTCTAGGCGAATACGTGGAGGCCTTTTACGCTGTGCTGCAGCGCTTTCCGAGTATCCGTACGGTGGTCGCGCATTCGCTTTCGGCGATCGCCGCGGTGGCCGCCATCGCCCGGTCGGAGTCGAGCGGGGTGCGTTCGATACTCATGCTTGCACCGGCTTGCTCGCTGCCGGGCGTCCTCGACCGGTGGGCGGCACAGCGAGGGCTGCCCGCAGGTGTGGCGGGGTTGATCGCGCAGGAGTTGCACCGTCGCGACGGTGTCCCGGTATCGCATTGGGACATCAGGACTCTGGGCCTCGGCAGCGCGGTACGGGTCTACGTCCTGTACGACCCGCAGGACCACTCGATTCCGGTCGGTGACGCGTTCCAGATCGCAGCCGGAGGCCGCGCCGAACTGGTGGAGGTCCCAGGCGTCGGTCACCACGGGATTCTGAGCAGCGAGCACATGCGCGTGGCACTGACGTCGCTCCTGGTGCCCCAGGGCCTCTACCAGTCACCATCTCGAAAGGCAGTCCGATGACGATGCCAGGTCTGGCAACCGGTTCCGTTCCCGCCGTCGTTCGTGAACGCGCGAGTCTGCAACCGAACGAAGCTGCGTTCACGTTCATCGACTACGACCAAGACCCCGCCGGAGTCGCGGAAACGCTGACGTGGTCGCAGCTCTATCTGCGGACGCGCTGCGTGGCAACAGAGTTGCGCCGACACGGAAGAGTGGGCGACCGGGCGGCGATCGTCGCGCCTCAGGGACTCGACTACATCGTCGGCCTGCTGGGCGCGTTCGAAGCTGGATTGATCGCGGTCCCTCTGTCGGTACCTCACGTCGGCGCACACGACGAACGGGTCAACCGGGTGCTGGCAGACTCCGCTCCAGCTGTGGTGCTGACCACCTCCGCCGTAGTCGGCGGGGTCGCCGACTACCTGAGCCAGCAGGAACTCGGTTCGACTGGGTCGTTCGTCGAAGTCGATGCGTTGAATCTCGACGACTCAACGGGATTCACCGGCCGAGGCCCGGATTACGGAACGGCGTTACTGCAATACACCTCGGGATCGACCCGGCAGCCGGCTGGCGTGATGGTGTCCCATCACAACCTTGTCGCGAACTTCGAACAGGTGATGACGGGTTACTTCGGCGACACAGGTGGCGTCGCCCCATCGGAGACCACCGTGGTCTCGTGGCTGCCGTTCTACCACGATATGGGCCTGTTCATCGGGGTCTGCGCACCGATCCTGGCCGGCATGCGCAGCGTACTGACCAGTCCGATGTCATTCCTGATTCGCCCGGCGAGGTGGATGCAGTTGATGGCCGCCAATCCAGGGACGTTCACGCCTGCACCGAATTTCGGCTTCGAACTTGCGGTGCGCAAAACCAGCGACGACGACATGGCAGGTCTGGATCTGCACGGGGTGACGCATGTCGTCTGTGGTGCCGAACGCGTTCACGCAGCGACGCTGACGCGCTTCACCGAGCGGTTCGCGAAATTCAACCTGCGACCCGAGGCGATCCGGCCGTCGTACGGGTTGGCAGAGGCGACCGTGTACGTGGCGGCGCGCGCACCGGGCCAGCCGCCGAACGTCGTCCACTTCGAATCCGACAAGTTGTCGGCCGGACATGCCGAACGGCTCAGCGACTCGACCGGTACGGCGTTGGTGAGCTATGGAGTTCCACTGGCGCCGACCGTGCGCATCGTCGACCCCGAATCCAGAACCGAGAAGCGGGCTGGCGCGGTCGGCGAGATCTGGATACATGGTGACAACGTCGCGCAAGGCTATTGGGGCCGGCCCGACGCAACGGCGGAGACTTTCGCAGGATGCCTTGTCGAACCGTCGGCCGGCACGCCCGATGGACCGTGGCTATGCACCGGCGATCTCGGCGTGATGAGCGACGGTGAGCTGTTCATCGTGGGCCGTATCAAAGATCTCATCATCATCAATGGGCGAAACCACTACCCGGATGACCTCGAGGCGACGGTCCAGGAAATCTCGGGGGGCCGGGTCGCCGCAATCACAGTGTCAGGCGCAATCGACGAACAGCTGGTGCTGGTGGTCGAATACAAGCCGCGCGGCGCTTCAGCAGAAGAGATCGCGATGCGGATCGACGTCGTACAACGCGATGTCAACTATGCGATATCGAGCGCTCACGGCATCCGTGTCGCGGACCTGGTGCTGGTTGCGCCCGGTTCGATCCCGATCACCACAAGCGGCAAGATTCGACGCGCTGCGTGCGCTCAGCTGTACTGCGAAAGCCAACTCATCCGAATCGGCTAGCAGGCAACGTCAGTCGGTGAACTCGACCCGCACCGATACCGGTGTCGTCTCCAGTGCCTTGACGACCTTGGATCCCATTCGCCCGAACTTGCGGCCGCGCGCCACGACGTCGTCGTCGGGCCTGAATTTCGCGACTCCGGTACGCCACTGATTGCCTTGTCGCAAGCGGATATTCGGGTTGTCGCCGATATTGCTACCCCAACCGGACCGGGTGCCGTGCTGAGAGATGAGCCACGCCCCATGGTCGTCGAATTGTGCTGAGACGGGAACCCTGCGCGCCTGACCCGTCTTGCGGCCGACGGTTTCCAGTTCGGTGGCCAGCGCGGTCCGCAGCCCGAGTTTGCTCAACGCGTGGACGGCGGGATTGATCAAGCGTCCGACTGCCCGTTCTCTGCGGAACTTGCGCAACGTCTTGTCGTCATCGGTGTTCGTCACTGCTGTCTCCAATGTTGAACGGTGGCCGGCGTGCGTGTTGATGTCACGGTAGTAGACCAATCGGTATAGTTCAACCCATGTCCGCACGTGACGCCCTTATTGCCAGCATCACCGGCCTGGTGCAACGTCGAGGTGTCGCCGGAGCCGGCCTCAGCGCCCTACTGGAGGACTGCGGCGTCGCACGGCGCACCGTCTACCTGAATTTCCCCGGCGGTAAAGCCGAACTCGTCACCGAAGCCACCCGGGTCGCCGGACAGGCATTGAGTGCGGTGATCCGGTCGGCCGATGACGGCGGCGACCCGGTTCAGGCCGTCCGGATCTTCATCGATCAGTGGAAGACGCATCTGCGGACGACTGACATGGAAGCGGGCTGCCCGATCGTTGCCGCGATCCTCGGCCGATCAGAAGCACCTGAAGCCACGCGGGCCGCCGCCGAGGCCGTCGACGAGTGGCGCGCCATCCTGGCCGATCGACTGGTCGGTTCCGGCATCGACCCGGACAGGTCACGCTCGCTGGCGACGTTGGCCATCGCCGCAATCGAAGGCGCTGTCCTGATCTCACTCGCCAGCGGATCGACCGACGCCCTCGATGACGTCGGACGTCATCTGGTCGAAGTCATCCGGCTGCACCTGCCGGCCGAGCAGTAGATCGACAATGTGGTGCCCCCAGTAGGACTCGAACCTACGACCTGCGGATTAAAAGTCCGTAGCTCTACCAACTGAGCTATAGGGGCGCGAGGGACAAGGATACTGTGTGCCCGTTTGAGGATTCGGTACCCCGTGACCTAAGCTGACGTGGCTCCAACGAACCACGTTGCGAGTACCCCGGAGTGATTCGGTTCTGGCCCCCATCGTCTAGTGGCCTAGGACGCCGCCCTTTCACGGCGGTAGCACGGGTTCGAATCCCGTTGGGGGTACGTGCGACGCGGCAACGCGGAGCAGGTGGTAACAGCAAGGCCCTGTGGCGCAGTTGGTTAGCGCGCCGCCCTGTCACGGCGGAGGTCGCGGGTTCGAGTCCCGTCAGGGTCGCCACTTTGTGGTGAGGCACTTCGCTTGGACAACAGTGCCTTCCGGCCAGGTAGCTCAGTTGGTACGAGCGTCCGCCTGAAAAGCGGAAGGTCGCCGGTTCGATCCCGGCCCTGGCCACCAAGCTTCAGTCGAATTCGATGGGCAGACTCAGTGGCCCACTCAAGCTCACCACGGGTTTCCAAGGCGCCGGTCCCGCGCGTCGCGGATTCCTCAATCGAGCCGTCAACACATTCAGCGCCTCGGCGATCTCCCGCCTGGCCAGGTTGGCACCCAGGCAGTAGTGCACGCCACCGCCGAAGGTCAATATCGCCGGCGCGTCCTCACGGGTGATGTCGACGCGATCGGGTTCGTCGTAGACGGTCGGATCGCGATTGGCCGCAGCGGTATTCACCAGCACCATGGTTCCCGCAGGAAAGATATAGCCGCCGAGCTCGACGTCGTCGACGACGAGGCGAAGGGTTCCGCCCGCAATCGGCGAGTGGCGCATGGTTTCTTCCACCGCCTGCATCGCCAGTTCGGGATGCTGTCGCAGCAGCTCCCACTGATCCGGGTGTTCGCAGAGCACCTGCACCGACGCGGCAACCTGATTGCGGGTGGTGTCGGTTCCCGCCAGCAGCAGGCCGCCCGCGAGCATGCGCAGTTCGGCGGCGTCGAGGCGATCCCCGTCGTCCTCGGCGCGGATCAGGTCGGAGAGCAGATCGTCGGTCAAGGTGTGCCTGCGATGGGCGACCATGTCGTCGACGTAGTCGTCGAGCTCTCGCCATGCCTTCATCACGACGGGCTCGAGTTGCCGGATGTCGGCGGTGAAGCTGAAGGCTTTGAAGATGTCGTCAGCCCACGACGAGAACTGCTGCCAGTCTTCGCGGGGCGCGCCGAGCAACGCGCAGATGATCGGGACGGGGTAGGGGCGGGCGATGTCGGCGACGACGTCACAACGCCCCGCGTCGGCGATCTGGTCGACGAGATCGTGCATCACGTCGAGCATCGCGTCGTGCAGGCGCGCAACCGTTCGCGGGGTGAACGCCTTCGAGCACAGCCCGCGCAACCGGCGATGGGTCTCGCCCTCGACGCAGAGCAGGCTGCTGCTGACCTTGTCCCACAACGGACCCGAGGTGACGCCCTGCGCCTGCAGGACGATGCCGGGCGGTATCTGGAACCGGTTGTCCCGCAGCACGGACCGGACAAGGTGATAGGAGAGCACTTCGGGTCCGATTGGCCCGATCGCGATCGGTGACTGCTGCTGGGCCGCCCGGAAGCGCGGATACACCTCGGCGGGAGTTTCGTCGGGGCTGTAGCTCAGCGTCGGCAGATCGGCGTCATCAATCTTGAGCGCAGCAGTACCGACTGTCATGACCATCTCCTTTGGCGGCCCCCGGCCAGCATAAATCCGGCCTTCGCGAAACCTCGGTAAACTACAGACATGTAATTCGTCGTTGACGCGGGCGCGCGCCGCCCCGCCGACAGAAAGAACGGCACATGGACCCACTCAAAATATGCAGCGTCGAATTCGACGATCAGGATCCGTACAGAGCAACCTTCGACGTGCACTTGTCGCGCGACATGACGGAATTCGAGCGCCAGATCCTGCCGCCACTGCTGTCTGGCGGCTTCTCCCCGGCAGAGGCGAGAGGCTCGGCGGTGGTGGCGATCAGAAACGCGACCATCACGATGATCGAAGACCACCGGGACCTGCTCAAGCAGATCGTGACCGAAGCCGCATCGCTGGCCAAGACAATGGAACACGAGCTGCACGCGGTGGCCGCTCACATCGCGGCGAGAGTCGAGGACGTCCGGGAGCGCGCTGCGGCCATCGACTGGAGCTGAGCCGGCGGTCGCATACTGAGGCCATGCTCCGGCTTCTGTGCGCTCTGCTGCTGCTCGCTGTCTCGACCGGCGGCGTGCGCGCCCACGCGGACGTGCCCCCGCTGAGTCCCGAGGCGCGGGCGGCGGGATTCGTCGACGTCCGATCCGTCGTACCCAATGCCTATATCGACCTGCGCTATGCGACACCGAACAACTTCACCCACACCCAGCTGTATCCGGCCGGGGCTCGCTGCCTGGTGCACGAGTCCCTGGCGCCCGGGCTCGCGTCCGCCGCCAAAGCGCTCGCTGCGACGGGAGACTTTCTCGTGTTCTGGGACTGCTATCGCCCGCACGATGTCCAGGGCAAGATGTTCAACGTCGTGCCGAACCCGGCCTGGGTGGCCAGGCCCGGCAACTATGCGAAGAGCCACGAGTCGGGCCGCTCGGTCGATGTGACCCTGGGCAATATGACCGAACAGTGTCCGCACTGCCTGGTCGACATGGGCACCGATTTCGATGACTTCTCGCCGCGGGCAACGGCTTTCGCCACCGACGGGGTCAGCATCGGAGAGCAGGCGAACCGGCGCCGATTGCGCGATGCCATGAGCGCTGCGGGGCTGTCGGTGTACTCCGGCGAGTGGTGGCATTTCGATGGCGCAGGCGCCGGGGTGCAGCGCCCGATCCTCGACGTGCCAGTCAATTAATGTCTCGATATATGAGACAGGAGTTTCGTATTATGGAACACGCGGCGGTAGCCTTGGCTTCGAACAAGATTCGATCACAAGGGAGGTCGCGCCATGGCCACTAAGCAGCAGGCCGTCTACACCCACGGGCATCACGAGTCGGTGTTGCGTGCGCATCGGGTGCGCACCGCGGAGAATTCCGCCGGATATCTGCTGCCGCACCTGCGACCGGGCATGTCCGTGCTCGATGTGGGCTGTGGTCCCGGGACCATCACCGTTGACCTCGCCGCCCGCATCGCACCCGGACAGCTCACAGCCGTCGAACAAACCGACAGCGCACTGGATTTGGCTCGCGCCGAAGTGCAGGCGCGCGACCAATCGAACGTCGAGCTCCTCACCGCAGACGTGCACGCCCTGGACCTGCCCGACGACAGCTTCGACGTTGTACACGCACATCAGGTGCTGCAACACGTCGCCGATCCGGTGCAGGCGCTGCGCGAGATGCGACGGGTGTGCAAACCCGGCGGAGTCGTCGCGGCCCGCGATGCCGACTACGACGGGTTCGTCTGGTTCCCGCAGTCGCAGGCGCTCGATCGCTGGATGACGTTGTACGCGACCGCGGCGCGGGCCAACGGCGGTGAACCCGACGCCGGTCGCCGACTGCTGTGGTGGGCGCAGCAGGCCGGGTTCGACGACATCACGCCCACCGGCAGCCTGTGGTGCTTCGCGACCCCGGAGACCCGCGAGTGGTGGGGTGGGATGTGGGCCGACCGGATCGTCGAATCGGCTCTGGCGCGGCAACTGGTCGAATCGGGCATGGCGACCGACGCCGAACTCCGGGAGATCTCGTCAGCCTGGCGGGGCTGGGCTGACGCCGCCGACGGCTGGCTTTCCATTCCGCACGGCGAGATTCTGTGCCGCAAGTAACTCATTCATGCTGGTCAGACATGCGGTATTGGCATTCTCTTTTTCTGCAAGTACGTTATTCAAGATAGATAACGACACTTTGGAGGAGCCGTGCGTCTCGGAGTAATGATTGGTGCCGAGCGTGGCGATTCAGCGCGCAAGGTCACCAAGCTGCTCGCCGATATCGAGTGGGCCGAGGCGGCCGGCATGGACACCGCGTGGATTCCCCAGGTGCCCAACGACTTCGATGCCATCCTGGCGGTCGCTCTGATGGGCACTCGCACCACCCGCATCGAACTCGGTACCGCCGTCGTGCCGCTACAGGCGCAGCATCCAATTGCGTTAGCACGTCAGGCGTTATCGACGCACGCCGCCACCGGCGGTCGGTTGGCGTTGGGAGTGGGGCCGTCGCACCACTGGATCATCCAGGACATGCTGGGCCTGCCCTACGAGCGGCCCGCCGCCTACACCCGCGACTACCTGGAAGTTCTGCATGCCGCGTTTGCCGGGCCCGGCCAGATAGACGTCGAGAACGAACACTTCACCGTGCACAACCCGAACGACCTCGCCCCGGTGACGCCGCTGCCGGTGCTCGTCGCAGCACTCGGCCCGGTGATGCTGGCACTGGCCGGCGAGCACGCCGACGGCACGGTGCTGTGGATGGCCGACGAGCGATCGGTCGCCGAACATGTCGTGCCGCGGATCACCAAGGCCGCCGACAACGCCGGCCGGCCCGCCCCGAGAATCGTCGCCGGAATACCCGTATGCCTCTGCGCAGCAAGCGAAGTCGATGCGGCCAAGGAGCGGGCAAATAAGATCCTGGGTGAAGCAGAAGTGTCGCCGAACTATCAGCGGCTGCTGGACTACGGCGACGCGCGCGATGTCGGCGACATCTGTGCGGCCGGTGACGAAGAAGCGATCCTGGCCCGGATGCGCCGGTTCGCCGACGCCGGGGTGACCGACCTGTCCGTCCGGTTGCTGCCGATCGGCGAGAACCGCGACGAGCTGGTCGCGTCCAAACGACGCACCCGCGAGGTCATTGCGGAGCTCGGCGCCCAACTTCGCTGATCACGCCGGCGCGGTGATATGCGCCTCGGCGAGCTTGCGGAACGCCGCGACCAGTCGGCTGCGATCGTCGGCACGGCACGCCACCACGACATGGCTCGGCTCGACGCCTTCGAGCGGAATCGTGGTCAGGTCGGGCCGCAGCGCAACGCCGTGCGAGCCGGCGGTGATCGCCACCGCCTGCCCGGCGGCGATCACTTCGAACTTGTCCTCCAGTGCGTCGATGAACGGCCCGTCGGGGGCGCGTCGTCCGTCCGGACGCGGATCGACGCGCCAGAACGCATTCCACACCGGATCGGAGTCGCGCACCCGGGGCATTGGCTCGTCGGCGATGTCGTCGATGGTGATCGACTCTTTGCCGGCCAGACGGTGGTTCAGCGGCACCACCAACACCCGCGGCTCGTCATACAGAACGGTGACATGCAACTGATCGGTCGGGAACGGCAACCGAGTCACCAACGCGTCAACGCGATGTTCCAGCAATGCGTTTCGCGCCTGATCCCAGCCGACGTGCATCACTTGCACATCGGCGTCCGGGTGCTCGCGGCGCATTTCGAGCACCGCCGGGGTGACGATCACCCCCATCGTGTAACCGATCGTGATGCGGCTGGGCTGCGCGGCGGCGCGAGTCTCGGCGGCGGCGCGGGCCGCCGACCGAAGTAGCGCTTTGGCCGCAGGCAGGAAGACCTCGCCTGCTTCGGTGAGCCGGGTGCCCTGTGGTGTGCGATCCAGCAGGCGGGCACCCAGTTGCTGTTCCAGACGGCGGATCTGCCGACTCAGCGAGGGCTGCGCAACTCGCAGCGCCGTCGCGGCGCGGCCGAAATGCCGATGGTCGGCCACCTCGACGAAATACCGCACCAGTCGGAGGTCGACATCGACGGGCGGCGGGGTGTCGGTCATACCGGAATGGTAATCGCAGTTTCGGCGGATAAACGAGCACATAGCGTGATGAGCAGCAGTGATGCCTTATCGGTATTGAGCAATACGTAATAAGTCTTGGACGAGTCGCCGGATGCGGCCGCAGGGTGGTGTTACCGCTCAACGCTAATTCAGGGAGTACACCGTGCGAGTTTTCGTCACCGGCGCCACAGGACACATCGGATCCGCGTTGGTGCCCGAACTGCTTCAGGCCGGGCATCGCGTCACCGGTCTGGCCCGTTCGGACAAGTCCGCCGCCGCGTTGGCCGCCATCGGCGCCGAAGCGCACCGGGGCGACATCGACGACCTCGACAGCCTGCGGGAAGGGGCGGCCCAGTCCGATGGCGTCGTCCACCTCGCCTACAACCACGACTTTGCCGACTTCCTCGGTTCCGCCGAGAAGGACCTCCGCGCCATCGAGGCCATCGGCGAGGCACTCGTCGGCTCCGACCGCCCATTCGTCACGACGTCGGGAACCCTCATACTGTCCTTCGTCGAAGGCCGGCTGGCAACCGAGCATGACACGTTGCCCGCGGGTCCTCGGATCGACTCGGAGAACGCGACGATTGCGTTGGCCGACAAGGGTGTCCGGTCGTCGGTGATCCGGCTGTCTCCCCTTGTGCACAGCGATCTGGATCATCACGGGTTCACCTCCCATCTGATCGCCAGCGCCCGGAAAGCCGGCGTCTCTGCCTACATCGGTGACGGCAGCAATCGCTGGCCCGCCGCGCACACGCTCGACGCCGCACTCTTGTACCGGCTCGCCCTGGAAAACGTCTCTCCGGGAACACGTTTGCACGGTGTCGCCGATGAAGGCGTGCCCTTCCGAGACATCGCCGAGGTGATCGGCCGTCACTTGGAACTTCCGGTCGTCAGCATCTCGCCCGAACAAGCGCCGGACCATTTCGGATTCCTGGCCGGCTTTGCGGGAGTGGACAACCCGACGTCCAGCGAGCTGACGCAGAAGGTCCTTGACTGGCATCCGGAACGGCCTGGCCTGCTCGCCGATTTGGACGAGGGCCACTACTTCGAGCAAGAACAGCACGGATGACGGCCGTCGTCGATGCCGCCCGGGAAGCCCTGGGGCCGGTCGGAGTGTCCCTGCCGGGATCGCTGACCACCACCCCGCACGCCGATCTGCAACGGGACGCGGTGCGCCGCCTCGAACAGGCGGGATATCGCACGGTCTGGACCAACGAGGTGCTTGGCAAGGACGCCTTCGTGCAAGTCGGCATGCTGCTGGCGGCGACCGAGCGGGTGGTGGTCGGCACGTGTATCGCCAACATCTGGGCGCGGCCGGCTCAGACCATGCACGCCGCCGCCGCCCAGCTCGCCGAGGCGTATCCGGGCAGGTTCGTCGCGGGCCTCGGCGTCAGCTACCCGGAGCAAGCAGCCAGTGTCGGAAGGGAATTCGGCCGTCCCCTGGTCACGATGCGCGACTACATCCAGGGGATGAACAACCCGACGTGGCCGCCCGCGCCTGAGGCGCCGTACCCGAGGGTCATCGCCGCCAACGGTCCGAAAATGCTGGCGCTCGCCGGCGAGATCGCCGACGGTGCGATGCCGGCCATGCTGCCGGCGGAGTTCACCGCGCAAGCCAGGGCGGCGTTGGGGCCCGACAAGTTATTGGTCGTCGGGCTGTCCACGATCATCAAAGGGACGAAAGATGCTGCACGAGAGCAGGTGTCGGGGCGGTTGGCGGTGCCGTCATATGCAGCCCAGATCGCGGGCCTCGGTTATGCAGAGCACGAGTCCGACCGACTCGTGGATGCGATTGTGGCTCATGGCGATTCGTCGTCCATCGCCGCGACGGTACGCGACCATCTCAAGGCAGGCGCCGATCATGTGACGATTCTGTTGGCGCTCGGGACCGATTTCAGCGCCGGCATTGACGACCTCGAACAGCTCGCCCCGGCTCTGAGTGGACTGGCCTAGCCCCGCGCCGGGTTGGAGTAGACGCGGACTGGGGAAATCAGGACGGCGGTCCGACGCTCGTCGCGCATCACCTGGTCGTAGGTGTCCCAATCATCGTGGGTCCCGCCCGCTGCGGTGAAGATCTCGCGCAGCAGCCACCGGAGTCGTTCGGCGTCGACGTCGGCGTGCGGGTCATCGGGCCCGATCAGTTGCGCCGATCCCTCGACGGTGGCCCACTGCCACCCCGCGCGAGCCGTGACCGTGGTCCGTGGATCGGCCCGCAGGTGGGCAAGTTTGCGGGCGCTGCCGATGGCGACCAGCCCAACGATCGGCTCGTTCGTCAGTGGATGAGCGAGCACTCCGGCATTGACCACCGACGCCTGGGCGCTGCCGTCGCGACGCAGCGTGGTGAATACGACAAGCCCCTGGTCTTGCGCGGCGAGCGCACCGAAAGCTGGCAGATCGGTCATGGTGGCGATTCCTTCCGGTCGGATTGTGCTGTTCAGCCCCGGAAAGTCCTTTTCCATTCCCGCCGCGCAGAAAGTCCTGTCGCGCAGACCTACTCGTAGAGCACGGTGATCGACGGGGTGTCCGGCACGGCCTGACAGGTCAAAATGTAGCCGTCCGCGATCTCGTCGTCCTCGAGCACGTCGTTGGTGCGCATGGTAGCGGCGCCGTCGATGAGCTTGGCCATGCACGTCCCGCAGTTGCCGGCCTCGCAGCTGAACGGCGGGGACAGGCCGGCGCGCCGCGCGCTTTCCAGCAGGGTCTCGCCGGGCACGCGGGGCACCGACGCCTTCTTGCGGTCCAGGCGGATGGTCACCGTGCCGCCCGAATCGACATCGCCGGCGGCCTCGGCAACCGCAGGCGCCGGTGCCTTGACCGGTGGTGACGCGTCGAAGTCTTCGACGAGCACGTGCGCGGCGTCGGGCAGTGCGGCGCGCACCACCGCCATGAATCCCTCTGGGCCGCACACGTAGCAGTCGGCGTCGGTGTCCGTGCCGACGAACTTCTGCACCGTGGCGGAATCCAGCAGCCCGTGCTCGTCGTCAATACGACGTTCCACCGATAACCTGCCGGGGTACTGCCCGACCAGATCGTCGATGGCCGATTCGAAGATCACCGAGGCGCGATCGCGGTCGGCCGTCAAGATCCGGACCGCGCGGTCGGTGCTCGCCAAGGCGCTTTTGGCCAGCGACAGGATCGGCGTGACGCCGCTACCTCCCGCGAAGGCGAGCAGCGCCGCCGAAGACGGGCTGAGCACGAAGGTGCCCGCGGCGCGGGTCATGGTCAACTGGTCGCCCTCGACCACGTTGTCGACGATCCAGTTCGAGACTTTTCCGCCGACGACCCGCTTGACCGTCGTCATCACTTCGGTATCGGTCTCCGGCGCGCTCGACATCGAATACGAGCGAAAAAATTCCTCGCCGTCGACGCTCACACGGAATGTGCAGAACTGCCCGGCACGGTAAGAGAACGGCTGCTCTTCCGGGGCGAGCACGTAGGTGCGGCTGTCGGCGGTCTCCTTGACGATCCGGGTCACCGTGGCCCGATGGAACACGTGGCGGTCCGCCATCCCTGCACCTTCCACACTTTGCGTTCTTCACTTGAGAGAATAGTATTCTCTCAAAACGATAGGATGTTCTCAATGTCGATTCACCGGTCGTCGCTGGCTGAGCCGACCGTGCTTGCATTCGAAGACCGGAACTACACCTTGGCCCAGCTCAACGCCCTTGCCGACGGCCTGGCGGCAAGCCTGACCGAGCGCGGCGTGACAGCCGGCGGCCGGGTCGCATTGATGGCATCGAACCGGCCGGAATTCGTCGCCGCGCTGCACGCTGTCTGGCGGCTGGCCGCCGTCGTCGTACTGATCAGCCCGGCCTGGAAACGCCACGAGGTCGAACACGCGCTGGCCTTGACTAATCCTTCGCACGCCATCGGTGACCATGACGTGCTCGCGGATCTGATGCCGATGCTGCACCTCGACGAGCCGATCACGCCGGGGCAACCGGCGACGGGCCCGACGCCGGCACCGGATGCCGATGCCGTGCTGGCGTTCAGCTCCGGAACGACGGGACTGCCGAAAGCCGTTCGGCACAACCACAAGTCGCTGCAGGCCGCCGTCCGGCATTGGCGCAGCGCGCTGCGGTTGACTGCCCGCGACCGAATCCAGATCGCGACCCCGCCGGCGCACATTCTCGGCTTGCTCAACATCATGACGGCGCTGCAGGCCGGTGTGTGGATGCGTCTGCATCGCCGATTCGACGTCGACCGCATGCTGGCGCACATCCAAGACGATCGGATCACCGTCGAGATGGCCGTTGCACCAATCGCTTTGGCCATCGCCTCGCATCCGCGCCTGGAGTCCTACGATCTCTCGTCGCTGCGCTACATCATGTGGGGTGCGACGCCGGTGAGCGCGAGCGTCGCCGAAACCGTCACCCGCCGCACCGGCGTCGGCTGGCTACCCGCATACGGCACCACCGAGTTGCCGGTCATCGCCTGTAACCCGATCGACGGCGCCCGCCTCGACTCGGTCGGCCGGCCGGTGGGCGGCGTCGACGTTCGGGTGACGTCATTGCAGACCGGTGAGCCGGTCAGCCCGGGTGAGGTGGGAGAGATCCAGGCCCGTTCGGATTCCCTGATGGCCGGTTACCTGCCGGCCGAGGCGACACGGGATGTGTTGTGCGACGGCTGGTATCGCACCGGTGACGTCGGCTATCTGGATGCCGGCGGTTGGTTGCGGATCACCGACCGGTCCAAAGAAATGATCAAAGTCCGCGGCTTCCAGGTGGCGCCCGCCGAAGTCGAGGCGGTGCTGCACGGCCATCCCGCCGTCGACGACTGCGCGGTGTTCGGAATTCCGGACGGTGCCGACGGCGAGTCGGTGGTCGCCGCCGTCGCCGTTCGCCAGCCGGTCGAGGCCGCAGAGCTCGCCGCGTTCGTCGGTGAGCGCCTCGCATCGTACAAACGCCTGAGTCGTGTCGAGTTCGTGCCCGAAATACCTCGGCTGCCTTCCGGCAAAGTGCTGCGCCGAGTTCTCAAGGAGCGCTATGGATGTACGTCTGACAGCTGAACAACAACAACTGCGTGACGCAGCAGCGAAACTGGCCGACGACCTCGGGCCGGGCTCGGTGGCCGAGCTCGCCGACACCGCGCGAATCACCCGGCTCGACAGGCAGATCCAGACGACGGGCTGGCGATCGCTGCGGTCCGACGGAGCATCGGGTGTCGAGGTCGCCATCGTCGCTGAGGAGTTCGGCCGCGGATTGGTGGATGCCCCGTTCCTCGGTCCGGTGCTGGCCGACGACCTGGCCCGGCACGTCGGCGACGACGCCACCGGCTCGACCGTTGCGCTGGACGGACACGCGATCGACGCACGAGGCTTTCAGCGTGCCTTGACGTTGCACGATACGACGGTCTCGGCGGTCCAGCTCGACGCTGCCTGCCCCACTGTCGATCTGACCAGAGCGAGCGCCGAGGTCATCGGAAACCCCTCAGCCATCGGCGAAGTGGACTCCGGTAGCGCGCAGCGATGGTTGGCGCTGGCACTGGCGACGACGTCGGCAGACCTGGTCGGCACGGCTCGCGGCGCGCACACCTTGGCGTGCGACTACGCGAAAATCCGCGAGCAGTACGGCAACTCGATCGGCTCGTATCAGGCCGTCGCCCATCTGCTCGCCGAAAGCCTGGCTCTGATCGAAGGTTCGATCAGCATCGTGCGGCACGCGGCGTGGGCGGTCGACGAGCTGTCACCGGCCGAGGCGATCCGTGCCGGCCGATTCGCGAAGGTCTACTGCGCTCGTGCCGCGCGCACCGTCTGCGAGACCGCGATTCAGGTGCACGGCGGCATCGGCAATACCTGGGAGTGCCTCGCGCACGTGTACCTGCGCCGCGCGCTGACCTCGACCCAACTGTGGTCCGTCAAGCTGGAGGAGATCGACGTTGGACTTCCGTGATTCGGCCGACGAAGCCGCTTTCCGAGAGCGGCTGAAGTCATGGCTTGCATTACACGCCAAGGATTTTCCGAGCTCAGGTGACGAGTACTGGGCGCGTCAGGGTGAGTGGCACCGAGCCCTGTACGAGGGCGGTTTCTTCGGGCTGTCCTGGCCGAAGGAGTACGGCGGGCAGGAATTGCCGCCGGTGTATGACGTCATCCTCGACGAGGAGTTGGCCCGCGCGGCCGCCCCGCCCCGACCCAGCCTCGGCTACCTGGTCGCCGGGCTGAGCCGGCACGCGAGCACCGAGCTGTGTGGCCGGTTCCTGCCGGGCATGATCAACGGAACCGAACGGTGGTGCCAGGGCTTCAGCGAGCCCGGCGCCGGTTCGGATCTCGCGTCGCTGACCACCACCGCCACCCGCGAGGGCGACAACTACGTCATCAACGGCCACAAGATCTGGACCAGCTATTCCGATGTCGCGGACTGGTGTCTGCTGCTGGCGCGCACCGACCCGGAAGCCAAGCGTCACCGCGGAATTTCGGCGTTCATCATCTCGATGGAACAGCCTGGGGTGCAACAGCGTCCGCTGCAGATGATCAACGGTGTCACCACCGAGTTCGGTCAGGTGCTCTTCGACGGTGCGACGGTGCCCGTCGAGAACATGGTGGGGGCTCCCGGTGAAGGGCTGGCCGCTCGCCATGACGGTGGTCGGTCACGAACGTGAACCCTCCACGCTGGGCTACGCGGCCCGCTACGGCAAACTCGTTCGCCAGCTCGCCGCGCGTGTTGACGGCCCGGTGAACGAGGAACTCGCCTGGGCGGCAGTGCAAACCGAGATGCTGACCCATCACGTGCGTCGACGGCTCTCCGAGCAACTCGACGGTGTGACACACACGTCGGACGGATCGTTGGACAAGCTGCTGATGACCTGGGTCGAGCAATCGGTCGGCCACGCCGCACTGGCGGTCGGCGGCATCGACGACCCGAACTCGCTGAACGCCTACCTGTACAGCCGCGCGCAAAGCGTGATGGGTGGGACATCGCAGATCCAGAAGAACATCATCGCCTCACGAATCTTGGGATTGTAGGAGTGATCACGAACGCGGGCGAAGCCCGGGTGAAGCGGGTCACGACCATCGAAGGAGCCTGACGTGTACGACATGCCAATCGAAATCGACGTCCAAGCCGACGGGCCGCTGCGGATCATCACACTGAACCGGCCTGAGTCGCTCAACGCGGTCAACGATGACCTGCACCACGGGCTGGCAAAGCTGTGGCAGCGGATGAGCGACGACCTCAGCGCGCGTGCGGCGGTGATAACCGGTGCGGGACGGGCGTTCTCGGCCGGCGGTGACTTCACGTATCTCGAGGAGTTGGCCGGTGATGCAGCCCTGCGGGCCAAGACCATCGCCGACGGGCGCGAGATCGTGCTCGGCATGGCACGCTGCCGGGTGCCGGTGGTGGCCGCAGTCAACGGGCCCGCGGTCGGACTGGGCTGCAGCCTGGTCGCACTCAGCGACATCGTCTACATCGCCGAAGACGCGTACCTGGCCGACCCGCACGTGCAGGTGGGACTCGTTGCTGCCGACGGTGGTCCGCTGACCTGGCCGTTGCACATCAGCCTGCTGTTGGCAAAGGAGTACGCGCTGACCGGCGCCCGCATTTCGGCCGCGCGGGCGGTCGAACTCGGTCTGGCCAACCACGCCGTCACAGATCCACTCGAGGCGGCCCTCAAAGCCGCCAGGAAGATCCTGGAATTGCCGCAGCAGGCCGTCGAAAGCACTAAACGCGTTCTCAATGTGCATCTCGAACGCGCGGTGCTGGCCACCATCGACTACGCGCTCTCAGCGGAGAACCAGTCCATGCAGACCGAGGACTTCCGAACGATCGTCGCGAAATTCAACGCCGCCAAGAACTGAGGCGCGGGGCGCGCTCGAATTGTCGCTGAGAGGCGGGCAATTCGGGCGATACTGCGGAAAGCGCAGCGCCTTGGAATCCATACTCTCAATCAAAGAGAATACTATTCTCGCACCACCGTGAGATGCTGGGTCCTTGCTAGCCGAATCGGAGAGATACATGAACAACGAAGTTCTGGTCGTCGTCGGCGTCGGCGGAATGGGAGTGTCGATCGCCCGCCGCGTCGGAGCCGGACGGACGATCGTGCTGGCCGACATCAACGCCGCAGGCCTGGCCGCCACGGCGAGTGCGCTCATCGACGACGGCCATCAGGTGCTGACGCGAGAAGTCGACGTCACGTCCCGCAGTTCGGTGGCCGCGGTCGCCGAGGCGGCGCAAGCGGCAGGTCGAGTCACGGCGGTTGTGCACACCGCAGGACTGTCGCCGCAGCAGGCATCAGCCGAGGCAGTACTCGCGGTCGACCTGCTGGGCGTCGCGCTGTCCATCGACGAATTCGGCCGGGTGATCGAACCCGGCGGCGCCGGTGTGGTGATCGCCAGCATGGCCGGCCACCTGCAGCCCGCGCTCGATCCGGCAGTGGAAAAGCAGTTGGCTGGCGTTCCCGCCGAAGAACTACTCGGCCTGGACGCATGCTCGAAGATCACCAGCAGCCAGATGGCCTATCCGTTCGCCAAGCGGGCCAACCAAATTCGGGTTGCCGCCGCAGCCGGATCCTGGGGGGAGCGCGGCGCCCGGATCAACTCGATCAGCCCCGGTGTCATCTCCACGGCGATGGGGCGACTGGAACTGGACAGCGAATCCGGCGCGCTGATGCGTGCGATGGTCGACAACTCCGGCCTGCGTCGTCTCGGCACACCCGAGGACATCGCGGCCGCCACCGAGTTCCTACTCGGGCCGTCGGCGGCCTTCGTCACCGGCACCGATCTGCTGGTCGACGGCGGTGTCGTCGCCGCCATCCAAACCGGCACCATCGATCTGGCCAAAGCGCTCGCCGATCGCTGATCTCGGGTGTTGCATGAGCTCATGACACGATCCGCCGATGAGCTGGTAACCGAGTTCTGCAACCTGTGGTCGTCGCCCGACCCGGAAGCGTTGGCCGCGTATTTCACCGAAGACGCCGTCTACCACAACATCCCGATGGAGCCTGTGCAGGGCCGCGACGCGATCCGCCAGTTCATCGCCGGGTTTGTCGCCGCGGTCGACGGCATCGAATTCAAGGTGCACCGGCAAGTCAGCGCCGGCGCTGTCGTGATGAACGAACGCACCGATGTGATGCATCGCAAGGACGGCGGAGAAGTACCGCTGCCGGTGATGGGCGTCTTCGAAGTACGTGACGGCCAGATAGCGGCGTGGCGCGACTACTTCGACTTGGCGACGATCACCAAGGCATTCAGCTAGTCGACCGACGTGCCGGTCGCCGCGGCGTGCCCGGCACGGTAGCCGAAAACCATTGCCGGGCCGATGGTTCCACCGGCACCGCCGTACGCGCGCCCGGTCACCCCGCCCATCGCGTTGCCGGCAGCGAACAAACCCGGTATCGGCGCACCACTGACATGCAGCACGCGTCCGTCGCGGTCCGTGCGTGGACCGCCCTTGGTCCCCATCGCGCCGACGGATATCGGGACAGCGTAGAACGGCGCGGTGTCGACCGGGCCGAGTGTCTTGCCGGCCAGCGTGGTCGCGCGGTCGTCACCCCAGTAGCCGTCGTAAGCGCTTGAGCCACGGCCGAAGTCGGGATCTGTTCCGCCCTCGACGCTGTCGTTCCAGGCCTCGATCGTGCGGCTGAGCCCGTCGATGGCGATGCCGGTCTTCTCGGCCAACTCGCGAAGATCCGTCGACTTGCAGAACCAGTCGGGCACCGGCCCTTCGGGTTCGACACCGAGGAATCCATAACGCTTGAGATGCAGCGAGTCGAACACCATCCATGCCGGGTCGTTGATGTAGCCGCCGCGCGGGTCGAGGTAATGGAACGCACCTGCCATCGAGTTGTAGTCGCACGCCTCGTTGACGAATCGCTTTCCGGCCCGGTTGACGATGATGCTGCGCGGCCGGGTTCGCTCCAGTCGCACACTGCGGCTGCGCGGCTGCCCGTCGATGGTGTCACCGGGGATCTGCACGATCGGCACCCACCACGCCTCGCCCATGTTGGCCAGGTCGGCGCCGTGGGCCATCGCCATCCGCAGCCCGTCGCCGGTGTTGTTCGGCGGTGAGACCGCGCCATGCATGGGTCCACGCAGAAAGGCGTTGGCCAGCAAGGGATCCCATTCGAAACCGCCGGTGCCCAGAATGACCCCGTGCCGGGCGCGTACGGCCAACTGTTGACCATCCGAGCTGATGCGGACCCCGACGATCTCGCCGTCTTCGGCGATCAGCTCCTCGGCGCGGGCGTTGGTCTGCGGGGTCACCCCGGCGTCGAGCAACCCCTTGAGCAGACCGGCGATGAGCGCCGTGCCGGCCACGCACAGGTCGGCGTTCTGGTCAGCCCCGGCATGCAGCCGGGCGCGGGTTTCGGCGTCGAATCCGACGTTGGACCAGTCCTGCGGGAACGCGGTGATTCGATCACGCCATTCGCCGAGCTGGTTGAGATCGAACGGCGCCGCAGTCAGTGAGCGGCCCCCGCCCGGTTGGCCGCCGGGAAGCTCCGGCTTGTAATCCGGGAAACCGGTGGCGATCTCGAAACGCAGGCTGCTGTGCGCCTCGACGAAGTCGAGCATCGCCGGGCCGGTTCGGACAAAGACGTCGACCAGCGCGTCGTCCATCGACCCCAGCGATTGGGCGCTGAGGTAACTCAGCGCGTCGGCCACCGACAATTCGCCGTCGGGGGAGCGGTCGTGCGCGGGGATCCAGACCACGCCGCCCGAGACTGCGGTCGTCCCACCGACAGTCGCGGCCTTCTCGTAGACCGCCACCGTGGCGCCGTTGGCAGCCGCAGTCAGAGCGGCCGTGAGAGCGGCGCCTCCACTACCGAGCACGACGATGTCGACGTCATGGTCCCAGGACGGCATAAAACCGTTTCCTTCCTTCTCGGGTCAGCTGAGGATCGCGGATAATTCCTTGGCCGCCTTGAGCACTGCATCCTTGCCTCGGACCACCACATCTTCGCGATGGGAGATCAGGTTGATGCATGTCGGCGGCGACGGCGGACTGCGATGCACCGCAACCGCCAAGCCATAAGTGTTCGGCTCGATCTCACCGTGGGTGATCACCCATCCCTGCTTGCGGGCGCTGACAACGAGGTCGCGTTCGTCCGGACGGGGAGGCAGGCTCGACAGCAGTGCGATACCGGCCGCGCCGCGATCGAGCGGATAGCGACTGCCCTCGTGGAACGCCAACTGGTAGGCGACCTGGTGGGGGACGATCACCGCGACCGCGACCTGCTGGTCGCCCTCGGCGATCAGCAGCGACACCGTGGTGCCCAACTCGTCGGCCAGAGCGCGCAAGATCGGCACGCTCAGCTGGCGCACATTGCGGTCGAACGACGCGCCGAGCACCGCCAGGCCCGCGGCCGGCCGGTAGCGGCCGTCTTCGCCCTTGGCGACGAACCGGAATTGAGTCAGTGTTCCCAGCAGGCGATAGGCAATGGTCCGGTGTACGCCGACCCCGTCCGCGACCTGCTGCACGGTCAGTCCCGCGGGGGCGTCGGCCACCAGCTGTAGCGCGCTGAGTCCGCGCGCCAGCGTCTGCGACCCGGGTGCGGTGGTCGGCGGGGCATCGCCCATGTCAGCGCGCCACTGCCGGGACGGCGAAGGCGACCTGAACGTCGCTTGACAGACAACCCATCGAGAGTGATGCTCTATACATAGTGCACATTAGTGTGCGATTTTAGCACACAGGATTAGCGCGAAACGAGAACAATATTTCCGCTGGAACGGCAAGCTGGCACGGCAAGAGAGGAACCGGTGGCCGAGCACGAAAGCGTGTGGAGTGATCTGCAGGGCGTCTCGTTCGCGCAGGGATACCTGGATGCCGGGGGTGTGCGGACCCGATACCTGCACGCGGGCGATCCGGCCAAGCCGGCGCTGATTCTGCTGCACGGTTCCGGCGGTCACGCCGAGGCGTATGTCCGCAATCTCGAAGCCCATGCCGAGCATTTCTCGACGTGGTCGATCGACATGTTGGGCCATGGCTACACCGACAAGCCCGGTCATCCGCTCGAGATCAGCCACTACATCGATCACCTGCTGGCGTTCCTCGACGCCATCGGTGTCGAACGTGCGCACCTGTCCGGTGAATCACTCGGCGGCTGGGTGGTTTCGCGTGCTGCCGTCGAGCACCCCGAGAGGGTCGACCGGTTGGTGCTCAACACCGCGGGCGGTTCGCAGGCCGACCGTGAGGTGATGAAGCGGATCATCACACTGTCGATGGCCGCGGCTGAAGACCCGAACTGGGACACCGTGCAGGCACGCATCAAGTGGTTGATGGCCGACAAGTCCAAGGACTACGACGACCTGGTCGCGAGTCGGCAGCGGGTCTACCGTCAACCGGGCTTCGTCTCGGCGATGCGCGATATCATGGCGCTACAGGATCCAGAGATCCGGGCTCGTAACCTGCTGGGGCCCAACGACTATGGTGCGATCACCGCGCCGACCCTGGTGTTGTGGACCAGTGACGACCCGACCGCTGATGTCACCGAGGGCCGCCGAATCGCGTCGATGATCCCTGGTGCGCGCTTCGAGGTGATGCCCGGTTGTGGGCACTGGCCGCAATACGAGGACGCCAAGACGTTCGACCGTCTGCATATCGACTTCCTGTTGGGACGTTGAGCATGGCCGCCAAGCACGACGCCGATATCTACGACGTAGACGTCGTCGTGGTCGGAGCGGGCCCGGTCGGCTTGACCTTGGCAAACATCCTTGGACTGCAAGGTGTCCGGACCCTAGTGCTCGAAGAGCGGGATTCGCTGATCGACTACCCCCGCGGCGTCGGGCTGGACGACGAGTCGCTGCGGACCTTCCAGGCGATCGGCGTGGTCGAGCGGGTCTTGCCGCACACCGTGCCCAACCAGATCCTGCGCTTCGTCGACGCCAAGCGGCGGGTGCTCGCCGAAATGGCGCCGCCCGACTCGCGTTTCGGATGGCCGAAGCGCAATGGATTCGTGCAGCCACTGGTCGACGCCGAATTACTAGGTGGCTTGGACTGTTTCGACCACGTCGAGGTCCGGTGGTCTCATCCGATGGTGTCCTGCAGCGAGACCGCCGATGCGGTCACCATCGAAACCGGCAGTGACGGTGAGACGTCCACCGTGCGTGCCCGCTACGTCGTGGGCTGCGACGGCGGACGCAGCGCCACCCGCCGGCTGATGGGAGTCACCTTCGACGGCACCACCTCGCCGACCCGGTGGCTCGTCGTCGACATCGCCAACGATCCGCTCGGACACCCCAACAGCGAAGTCGGCGCCGATCCGGAACGCCCGTACGCCTCGATCTCCATCGCGCACGGTATCCGCCGGTTCGAGTTCATGATTCACGCCGACGAAACCGATGAGCAGGCAGAGGATCCCGCATTCCTGGCTCGGATGCTCGCCTCGTTCGTCCCGCATCCCGACCGCGTCGACGTGATCCGGCACCGGCTCTACACCCACCACTCCCGCATCGCCGGCGCATTCCGCCGCGGGCGGATGCTGCTGGCCGGAGACGCCGCGCATCTCATGCCGGTGTGGCAGGGGCAGGGCTACAACAGCGGCATCCGTGACGCGGCGAACCTCGGCTGGAAGCTGGCCGCCGTCGTCAACGGTGCCGCCGGCGATAAGCTGCTGGACACCTACGACATCGAGCGTCGTAAGCACGCCCGCGCGATGATCGACCTGTCGACGTTGGTCGGCCGGGTGATCTCGCCGACCAACCGCCGGGTCGCAGGCGTGCGCGATGTGCTGATCCGATCGGCCTCAATTGTGCCGTCGCTCAAGCGGTATGTGCTCGAGATGCGGTTCAAGCCGATGCCGCGATATGAGCAGGGCGCAGTCGTGCACTCGCAGCCCCGCGACCCGAGCTCTCCGGTCGGCACGCTGTTCATCCAGCCCACCGTCGACACCAGGGAACACCAGAACGTGCTGCTGGACGACGTCCTGGGTGACGGATTCGCGGTGCTGTGTTGGAACAATAATCCGCGAGCGATCCTCGGCGACAAAGCGTTTGCGCAATGGCAGCAGATGGGCGCGACGTTCGTCGCGGCGCGACCGCAGTCACAGCTGCAGTGGACCGGTCACGACGACCCGGACGTGACAATCGTCGGGGACCGCACCGGCCGGCTCAAGTCCTGGTTCGACACCCAGAAGGAATCCGTGCTCGTCCTGCGCCCAGATCGTTGCATCGCGGGTGCGTCCATCGCTCAGCTCGCTCCCGAGCTCAGCGCGTCGATCTTCGACGTCCTCACCTTGACACCGGGAGGAAACCGTGTCGCTCGCCCTGTGCTGCATGTCCCACAGCCCGCTGCTGAATCTGCCCGGGCCGTCGCAGGACCTCCTGGATGACATCGACGGTGTACTCAGCCAGGCAAGGGATTTCGTTGCGGACTTTGACCCGGAGATCGTCGTCATCTTCGCGCCAGATCACTACAACGGCTTCTTCTATAAGCTCATGCCGCCCTTCTGTATCAGCACCGAGGCGCAAGGCGTCGGCGACTACGGCACTCACAAGGGACCGCTCGACGTCCCTGAGGCCACCGCGGTCGGCTGCGCGAAAGCAGTGCTGTCCGCCGGCGTCGACGTCGCCATTTCGGCAAGCATCGACGTCGACCACGGCACTGTGCAACCGCTGGAGAAGTTGTTCGGCACGGCGACGGCGCGGCCGGTGATCCCGATCTTTATCAACTCCGTCGCCACGCCGCTGGGGCCGCTGCATCGTTGTCGCGCGCTCGGCACGGCGGTCGGCAGCTATCTGGCGACGCTCGGTAAGCGAGTGCTGATCGTGGGATCCGGTGGGCTGTCCCATGATCCGCCGGTGCCGACGTTGGCGACGGCGACGCCGCCGGTGGTCGAGCGCATCGTGCACGGCCGTCCGATGACCCTCGAACAACGGATGGCGCGGCAGACCGCGGTGATGGATGCGGCCAAGAGCTTCGCGGGCGGACAGAGCAACCTTCAGCCGCTCAACCCGGACTTCGACCAGAAATTCCTGGCCATCGTCGACGGTGGCCGCCTCGACGAGTTGGACACGTGGTCGAACGCCTTCATTGCCAACCAGGGTGGAAACTCCGCACACGAGATCCGCACCTGGGTGGCCGCTTTTGCGGCCCTCGCCGCAGCCGGGCCGTACGAGACGGGCGTCCGCTATTACAAGCCTGCGCCCGAATTGATCGCGGGCTTCGCGGTGCGGACGGCGGTGCCTGTATGAGTTTCGACAACGTCGTCGACGTGCTCGTGATCGGCTCGGGCGCAGGCGGAATGACCGCGGCGCTGGTCGCCGACGCTTCCGGGCTGGACACCCTGGTCGTCGAAAAGTCTCCGCAGTTCGGGGGTTCCACTGCGCTGTCCGGCGGCGGAATCTGGGTACCCGGCGCGCCCTCACAACGGCGCGCGGGTTACTCGCTGCCTCCGGACGACGTCATCGAATACCTTCGACAGATCACCGGCGGCCTGGTCAGTGACGCGCGCATCCAGCAGTACGTCGACGCGGCGCCGCAGATGATGGAGTTCCTGGAAGAGCTCAGCCCGTGGTTCGACTTCGTCTGGAAACCGGGCTATGCCGACTACTATCCCGAACTGCCCGGCGGCTCAGAGCAGGGCAGCACGATCAATGTGCCGCCGATCGATCTGCGCAAACTCGGCGAGGACGAAGAACTGCTGCTGACTCCGCTGGCGCTGGCACCGCGGGGAATCTGGCTGGGTCCCAAAGAGCTTCGCTCGTTTTATCAGGTCAGGCAATCGTGGGCCGGCAAGGCTGTCCTGGTCAAGCTGGTCTGGCGGATGATGCGCGCGCGGGTGTTCGGCGAGCGCATCGCGGCCATCGGACAGTCGCTGGCCGCGCGCCTGCGTCTGGCGATGAAGGATCGCGGTGTTCCGCTCTGGCTGAACTCGCCGATGACGGAGCTACTGACCGGCCCCGACGGCGCGGTCACCGGTGCGGTCGTCGTGAAAGACGGTACACCACAGCGCATCCAAGCCAGGCGCGGCGTCGTCATGGCCACCGGTGGATTCGACCACGACCTCGCGTGGCGCAAAGAACACCTGCCCGAGGTCGACCAGGACTGGAGCTTCGGTAACCCCGCCGCCACCGGCGACGGCATCCGCGCCGGCCAGCAGGTGGGTGCTGACACCGATCTGCTCGATGAGGCTTGGTGGTTCCCCGCCATCCAATGGCCCGACGGGCGAATGCAATTCATGCTCAACGAACGCATGATGCCGTCACAGTTCATCGTCAACGGTGACGGCAAGCGGTTCATCAACGAGGCTGCGCCCTACATGGACTTCGGTCACGCGATGATCGAAGGCCAGAAGTCCGGCGTCTCCCACATCCCGTGCTGGCTCATCACCGACCACACGTCGTTCAATCGCTACGTGGTCGCGGGACATCTGCCCATCCCGAAAATCCCCGGTTCCCCGGTGCCGACCGGGCGCAAGGTCCCCAAAGCCTGGCTGGAGTCCGGAGTGGTCAAGTCCGCGGCCAGCTGGGACGAGCTTGCGTCCAAGATCGACGTCCCGGCCGCGCAACTTGCAAGCACCGCAGCACGTTTCAACGAGCTGGCGGCACAAGGCCACGACGACGATTTCAACCGAGGTGACAGCGTTTACGACAATTACTACGGAGACCCAACTCTGCCCAACCCCAACCTGTATCCGCTGGGTAAGCCGCCCTACTACGCATTCCGGGTGGTCCTCGGCGATCTGGGCACCTCGGGTGGATTGCGCACCGACGAACACGCGCGGGTATTGCGCGCCGACGACACGGTGGTCCACGGCCTCTATGCAGTGGGTAACACCTCGGCGCCGGTGATGGGGCGCAGCTATGCCGGTGCCGGTGCAACCATCGGTCCGGCCATGACCTTCGGCTACGTCGCGGCCAAGCATCTTGTCAGCGAAAGCTCAACTCACTCAATTGTTCCGGGAGGCACACATTGAAAATCTCACTGTTCTACGAATTCGCTCTACCGCGCCCGTGGTCGGATGACGACGAGCATGTCCTGCTGAAGGACTGCCTGGATGAGGTCGAAGCCGCCGACAAAGCAGGTTTCTCCACGGTCTGGTTGACCGAGCATCACTTCCTCGAGGAATACTGTCATTCCACCGCCCCGGAGATGTTCCTGGCCGGAGCCAGCCAGCGGACCAAGGACATCCGGCTCGGATTCGGCATCATGCACCTGCCGCCTGCGGTCAACCACCCGGCCCGGGTCGCCGAACGAATCGCCACCCTTGACCTGATCTCCGACGGGCGGGTGGAATTCGGCACCGGCGAATCGTCCTCGATCGGCGAACTAGGCGGCTTCAACATCGACCCCGCCGACAAGCGCGCTCAGTGGGAAGAGGCGCTCGAGGTGTCGATCCGCTGCATGACCGAGGAACCGTTCACCGGATTCAAGGGTGAGCACATCGAGATGCCCGCCCGCAACGTCGTGCCCAAGCCGCTGCAGAAACCACACCCGCCGGTGTGGGTCGCCTGCACCCGGCCGGCCTCGGTGCAAATGGCCGCGCAAAAGTGCCTTGGCGCACTGAGTTTCGCTTACACCGGTCCCGGTCCGCTGACGGAGCGGGTGAACGGTTACTACAAGGAACTCGAGGAAAGCGGTGTGCCGGTCACCCCGGCTATCAACCCGAACATCCTGGCCATCGGCGGAGACCTGTCCATGATGGTCGCCAAGACCGACGAGCAGGCGGTCGAACGCCTGGGTATGGGCGGCGGATTCTTCTCGTTCGGAATCATGCACTACTACATGACCGGCGTGCACACACCGGGGCGTACCGGCGTCTGGAAGCGTTATCTCGAAGAATGCGAGAAGGATCCGACGCTGGCCTACGGTCCGGGCCGCGGCGCGATCGGCTCACCGGCCACTGTTCGGGAATTCCTCCGTGGCTACGAGGAGAGCGGCGTCGACGAGATCATCTTGCTGCTCAACCCGCGCAGCCACGAGGGCACGATGGAGTCCATCGAGCTGATGGGCAAAGAGGTGTTGCCGGAATTCATCGAGCGCGATCAGAAGGCGGTGGCCGAGAAGGCGAAACGGTTGGCGCCGGTCATCGAGAAGATCGAATCGCGCCGGCCGGAACCGACCGCGCCGAAGTTCGACGAGAACTACTCGTTCGGCGGGCTGCCCACCGGCCGCGGCGGAAACTTCACCGCCAGCGAGATCCCCGAGGCCATGGCCGAGATCAACGAGGGTCGCGTCCAGGCCGCACAACGGCTCAAAGACGAGTCGAAGCAGTAGTCGTTGGGACGAATCGACGAGTTGTGGCGTTATGACGGACGCCGCGTCGTGGTCACCGGGTGCGCATCGGGTATCGGTGCGCACCTCGTCCAGCAGCTCACCGAACTCGGTGCCGACGTCGTCGGATTGGACAAACAACCGCCGAGCGGTGAAATCGCCGAGTTCCACCCGGTCGACCTAACCGACCCGGAGTCGATCGATCGCGGTGTGGCGGCAATCGGCGGTCAGATCGACGCACTGTTCAACGTCGCCGGAGTGTCCTCCGGTATCGGCGATCCGCTGCTGGTCGTCACGATCAACTTCCTCGGCCTGCGGTATCTCACCGAAGCTGTACTGAAGAAGATGCCGGCGGGCTCGTCCATCGTGAGTGTCTCCTCGCTGGCGGCGCGTGATTATCGACGGCATCAGCAGGTTGTCGCCGGACTGCTGGCCACCCCGACGATGGCCGACGGAATCAACTGGTGTCAGCGCCATCCCGACGCGCTGGCCGATGGGGGCTACCGGTTGTCCAAAGAAGCGATCATCCTGTACACCATGACGAAGACCGCGACGCTCGGTGCCAACGGGATCCGGATCAACTGCACCGGTCCTGGTGTGACCGAGACGCCGATCCTCGATCAGCTGCGCACCGCTTACGGGCAGGCTTTTCTCGACGACATCCCCAAGCCGCTGGGCCGTGTCTCCGACCCCGAGGAACAGGCCGCCGTTCTGGTGTTCTTGAACAGCCGGGCCGCCAGTTACATCACCGGCCAGGTGATCTGGGTCGACGGCGGCAATCTCGGCGTCGCGACCGCGGGTGAACTCGAAGAGGGGCGCGAATCATGGCCCAAGTGAGCGACTTTCGCCGAGTCGCCGACCAAGTCCGCAACTGGGGAAGGTGGGGTGACGCCGACGAACTCGGTACGCTGAACTTCATCACCGCGGACAAGGTCGCCGAGGCGGCTGGTCTGGTCAAGCACGGCAAAGTGTTTCCGTTGGGGGTGGACTTCGGATCATCAGGTCCGCAGGGGGCGTTCAAGTTCCGGCACAACCCGATCCACGTGATGACTGTCGACGGTGGCGATGCGCACTCGCTGCCCAAATTCGGCGCGGACTGGGCTGCCGAACCGGGTGCCCAGCAGATGGGAAATTACTTCCAGGACGACCTCTTTCGCTTCAACGACGACATGATCATCATGCCGCTGCAGTGTGCAACCCAGTGGGATGCGCTCTCGCACGTCTACTACGAGGATCTGCTTTACAACGGCTTCCCGGCCGACTCGGTGACCAGCTTCGGCGCGCGGCACTGCGGCATCGACAAAGTCGACGGCAAAGGCATCACCTCGCGCGGGGTGCTGCTGGATGTCGTTCGGCACCGCGGCGTCGAGACATTTCTGAAAATCGGCAACCCCGTCACGCCGGCCGAGCTGGATGACGTGGCACGGTCCCAGGGCGTGACGGTCGGCCAAGGTGACATCGTCCTGGTCAGAACTGGTTGGTGGGCAAGGTTTTTGGAGACGGGCGACGGTGGAGAACCCGGTTCGGGACTGGACTGGCGGTGCGCGTCGTGGCTGCACGACCATGAGATCGCCGCGGTGGCCGCCGACAACCTCATGGTCGAAGACCCGATATCCGGTGTCGAAGGAACCCTCCTGCCGATGCACATGCTCTGCTTGCGGGACATGGGACTGATGCTCGGCGAGTACTGGGACCTGAACGCGTTGGCGGCGGATTGCGCTGCCGACGGAGTGTACGAGTTCCAGCTCGTCGCGCCGCCGTTGAGATTCGTTGGTGCGGTGGGCTCTCCGGTGAATCCGATCGCGATCAAGTGAGGGTGTGCACACAATGCGGTTCGCATTCGTTCATGGCGGATTTCACGCGGCATGGTGCTGGAGCCGCACAATCCCCGAACTCGAGCGGCTCGGCCACACTGCGATAGCGGTCGACCTTCCCGGTCACGGTGACCGGTTGGACGAGGAGTCGACACTGGACAACCGCAGAGATGCGATTGTCTCGGCGCTGCGGCCCGGTGACGTCCTGGTAGGGCATTCCGGCGGCGGGTTCGACGCGACGCTGGCCGCCGACGCCGCGACTGATCTGGTCAGCCACATCGTCTACCTCGCCGCCGCTTTGCCGCGGGAAAACTACCCGGAGGCCATGACAATGCGCAACGCCGAAGACGGCGAGTTCGACGGCGACGCCGGAAAGATGTTGAGCTACTTGAGTTTCAGCGACGACGGCGCGATGAGCTTCGCGAATCTCGAAGGTGCGTGGGAGTATTTCTGGCACGACTGCGACGAGCAGACCGTGCGGTGGGCGTTCGAACGGCTTTGTCCCGAGCGTTTCGGTGAAACCACGGTCGCCCCGGTGTCTGTCGCCAGGTTCTGGCAGGCCGATCTGCCGCGCAGCTTCATCCGATGCCAACAGGATCGCTCGATGCCCAGTTGGCTGGCGGACACCGTCGCTCAGCGACTCGGTGTCGAACCACTGGCCATCGACACATCCCATTCGCCGTTCCTGTCCCGGCCGAGAGAGTTGGCGAAATTGCTCGTGCATGCCACGACCACCAAGCCCGTCGGTCCGCTCGACCCGAACTGAGGAGCCCGCAGTGTCGATTGAGTCCAGGACCATCACGGTCGACGGCCTGGCCACCAGTTACCTGGAGGCCGGCCACGGCGACCCGGTGATCCTGCTGCACGGTGGGGAATTCGGCGTCAGCGCCGAAATCGGTTGGGAGCGAACCATACCGGCACTCGCTTCGAAGTATCGAGTGCTGGCGCCGGACATGCTGGGATTCGGAAAGTCGGCCAAGGTCCTCGATTTCAACGACGGACGGGGCATGCGCATCCGCCATATCGCCAGATTCTGCGAGGAGTCAGGCGTGCAGTCGGCGCATTTCGTCGGCAATTCGATGGGTGCGATCAACTTGCTTGTCGACGCGACCTCGGAGTCGCCGAAGTTGCCGCTGCGCAGCGTGGTGGCGATCTGTGGTGGCGGTGAGATCCAGCGCAACCAGCACATGGAGGCGCTGTACGACTACGACGCGACGGTGCCGGCCATGCGCCGGATCGTCGAGGCGCTGTTCCACGATCCGTCCTATCCCGCCGACGACGACTACGTCGAGCGCCGCTACGAATCCAGCGTCGCGCCGGGGGCCTGGGAGTCGCTGGCCGCTGCGCGCTTCCGGCGGCCGGGATCCCCGCCGCCGCCCAGCCCGTCGAGCAAGCGCGCCTACGAGCGCATCACAGTTCCGACGCTCGTGATCGAGGGTGAATGCGACAAGCTACTGCCACCTGGTTGGGCGAAGGAGATCGCCGACCAGATCCCGCACGGGCGCTGGGCGGTCGTCGACGCGGCCGGCCACTGCCCGCAGATCGAGCAAGCATCGGCCGTCAACGAGCTACTGCTCGGATTCTTGGCAGAAGCCGGTCCAACCAGCTGATACAGCGCACACGCTAAGCGGGCACATAGCTGGCATTCATCTTTTGTTTAGATCCAGACGGTTTGCTGTTAACGATAAGCTCATCGTCCGGTTGCCGGGCGGCCCGCGCTCTGAAGGAGTCTTGTGACGTTCATCCGATGTACCGCGGCGCTGAGTCTGCTGGTCGTCGGCACTCTGTTGCTGTCGGCATGCGGCGGCGGGAACGACAGCGCCTCGTCGTCTGGCTCCCACGCTCCGTCGGTGCCGGTCAGCTGTGGCGGCAAGAAGAAGCTGATGGCCAGCGGGTCAACTGCCCAGACGAATGCGATCGAGCAATTCGTCTACGCCTACATCCGCGCGTGCCCAGGCTTCACTCTGGACTACAACGCCAATGGCTCGGGCGCCGGCGTGCAGCAGTTCGTCGACAACGAGACCGACCTCGGTGGCTCGGACAAGCCGCTGGATCCGGCGAAGGGGGAACCCGACCGGGCGCGGGAGCGGTGCGGTTCGCCCGCCTGGGATCTGCCGGCGGTGTTCGGCCCGATCGCGGTCACCTACAACCTCGACGGTGTCACGACGCTGAACCTGGACGGCCCCACCACCGCGAAGATCTTCAACGGCGCCATCACGGTGTGGAACGACCCGGCCATCAAGGCGCTCAACGCGAATGTCAGCCTGCCCGCGACGCCCATCAACGTGGTGTTCCGCGGCGATAAATCGGGCACCACGTACAACTTCCAGAAATATCTCGACGCAGCGTCCGGTGGTGCCTGGGGTAAAGGCACCGACGAGATGTTCGACGGTGGCGTCGGGCAGGGCGCGACCGGCAACGAGGGCACCTCGGCGGCTCTGCGATCAACCAACGGGTCGATCACGTACAACGAATGGTCGTTCGCGGTCGGCCATCAGCTGAGCATGGCGCAGATCGTGACGTCGGCCGGTCCTGATCCGGTGACGATCAGCGCCGACTCGGTCGGCAAGACGATCGCAGGCGCGAAGTTCGCCGGGGAGGGCAACGATCTGGTGGTCGACACGTCGTCCTTTTACAAACCCTCGCAGGCCGGCGCCTATCCGATCGTGTTGGCAACGTACGAGATCGTCTGCTCGAAATATCCGGACTCCGCAACCGGCACGGCGGTCAAGGCGTTTATGCAAGCCACCATCGGCGCAGGGCAGGACGGCTTGGATCAGTACGGGTATGTCCCGATGCCGACCTCGTTTCAGTCGAAATTGGCTGCAGCCGTGGACGGTATCTCATGACCAACAGCCAACCGGGTTCGCGGGTGGGTTCGTGGTTCGGGCCGTACCGGCTGACGCGGCTGCTGGGTCGCGGCGGGATGGGTGAGGTCTACGAGGCCGAGGACACCCGTAAGGGTCGCGTCGTTGCGCTCAAACTGATCTCGCCGCAGTTCTCCGACGACCCGATGTTCCGTACCCGGATGCAACGCGAGGCCGGCGCCGCCGGCCGGCTGACCGAGCCGCACGTGGTGCCCATTCACGACTATGGCGAGATCAACGGACAGCTGTATCTGGACATGCGACTGATCGACGGCGCCAACCTGGCCACCGTGCTGAAGCGGACCGGGCCGATGAGTCCGCCGCGCGCGGTGGCCATCGTGCGTCAGATCGCTGCGGCGCTGGACGCCGCCCACGCCGGCGGCGTGACGCACCGCGATGTGAAGCCGGAGAACGTCTTGATCACCGGCGACGACTTCGCGTATCTGGTGGATTTCGGGATTGCCCGCGCTGCCGCCGACCCGGGATTGACCCAGACCGGTGCGGCGATGGGCACCTACAAATACATGGCACCGGAGCGGTTCAGCGACAACGAGGTGACGTATCGGTCCGACATCTACTCGCTGGCCTGCGTGCTCGGCGAATGTCTGACCGGCACACCGCCGTTCCGTGCCGAAAGCATCGAACGGTTGGTCGCCGCGCATCTGATGGAGCCTGCCCCGCGGCCCAGCCAGGTGCGCCCCGGGCGGGTCCCCGCGGCGCTGGACGAGGTTGTTGCCACCGGCATGGCCAAGCATCCCGAGGAGCGCTATCACAGCGCCGGTGACCTTGCCAATGCCGCCCTGCACGCGCTGACCGTGCCCGATCAGCACCAGGCAGAGAGCATCCTGCAGCACACCGAGGACGCTTCCAACGCGCACACCATGATTCGCCCGGCAGCTGCCGGGGTGGGTGCCCGTAGCTGGACAGAACCCCCCGTCGCGGCGGGCAGTTGGACTCATCACTCCGGCGCCGCGGTCAACGGAACGCCGTCCGGCCCCCAGCACCCCGACTTCAGTGCCAGCACGGCCCACCGTGACAGGCGCAAGCTGTGGATGCTGATCGGCGCTGTCGTGATCCTGCTCGTCGCCGTGTTCGGTTACGTGGTCAGACCGCACGGTGGGCCGGCGGCCGAGGCCTGCGGGCAGAATGTGCTGCCGTTCAACGGACTCAACTTCCGCCTGTCGCCCGGTGGGGTGGCGGTGGATTCGGCCGGTGCCGTCTACGTCACCAATCAGGGCATGTATGGCCGGGTGGTCAAGCTGACCCCCGGATCGGAAACGCCGACGGTGTTGCCGTTCACCGGCCTGTACCAGCCGCAGGCGGTGGCGGTGGACTCCGCCGGCGCGGTGTACGTCACCGACTTCAACCACCGCGTCGTCATGTTGGCGCCCGGATCGAACAACCAGACGCAGCTGCCGTTCACCGGCCTCAGCTACCCCGAGGGCGTGGTGGTCGACGCCGCAGGCAACGTCTATGTGGCGGACCGCGGCAATGACCGGGTGGTGAAACTGCCGGTCGGCACCAACACCCCGACCGTGTTGCCGTTCACCGGTCTCAACAACCCCGACGGTGTGGCGGTGGACGGCGCGGGCAACGTGTACGTCACCGACTCCGACAACAACAGAGTGCTGAAGCTGACCGCAGGCGGAGGCGAACAAACTGTGTTGCCGTTCAACGGAATCGGGGTGCCCTGGGGGATCGTGGTGGACGGCGCGGACAACGTATACGTCAGCGAGCACGACAACAACCAGGTGCTCAAACTGCCCGCGGGTTCGACCGCGGCGACGCCGTTGGCGCTCAACGGCCTCAACACGCCGCTGCAGCTCGCGCTCGACAAAGACAGCAACGTCTACGTCGCCGACCGCGGCAACGACAGAGTGCTCAAGCTCCTGGTGAACGGATGCGCGAAGTAGTTGCGCGGCTGCCGGTCAGCGCCGGCGGATTGCCGTGATGCGGTTGGCCGCAGCGGCGACCAGGTATACCCCCGCGACCACGATGATCAGGGTCAGCGCGGCACCCCACACCCGCTGAAAGCCGGCGTGCTCGGGATTGTTGAGTTCTGAATAGATCAGCAGCGGCAGCGACGCCATGTTGCCGTTGAACATGTCGAAGTTGATCGACTTGCTGTATCCGACAAGCACCAACACCGGAGCGGTTTCACCCATCACTCGCGCGATCGCGAGCAGGACGCCGGTGATGATGCCCGGCATCGCGATCGGGACGACAATCCGCATCGTCGTCTTCCATTTGGGAAGGCCCAACGCGTAGCCGGCTTCTCGCAGATCGTTGGGTACCAGCCGGAGCATCTCCTCGGTGGATCGCACCACGACCGGCAACATCAGCAGAACCAGTGCGAGTGACACCGCGAAGCCGCTCTGCTCGAATCCCAGGGTGGCGATCCACAGGCTGAAGACGAACAACGCCGCAACGATAGAGGGCAGTCCGGCCAGTACGTCGACCATGAAGGTGGTGAAGCGGGCCACCCGGCTGGACCGATACTCGGCCAAGAGCACCGCGGTCATGAATCCCAACGGCACAGCAATGACGGCCGCCACCGCTGCCTGGGCCAGAGTTCCATAAATTGCGTGGTAGACGCCGCCGGAAAATTGCTCGGGCAGCACCCCGCGCAGCGAGTGGCTCCACCAGTCGGGCTGCGTGACCGCAAACCAGCCTCGTTGAACAACTATCCAGAGCAACCACACCAGCGGCACCAACGCGATCGCAAACGAAACAACGAAAAACATTGCCGCTGCGCTGTTTGTGAGCCGCCGTCTGACACTGATCGGCTGCACCGCCGAAGCTTTGACGGGCAGGTCGAACCTCGGGGCGCTCATGCCTTGACCGCTCTCCCGACGATCGCACGGGCGGCCGCATTGACGAGGAAGGTCAGGACGAATAGTACGAACCCCGCCGAGATGTAGGCCCCCGTCGACAACGGTTCGCTGAATTCACTTGCTGCCGAGGCGATTTTAGATGCAAATGTGTAGCCACCATCGAAAAGTGACCAGTGTCCGGCAGCGGCGGAAGCGCGCAGGATGATCAGCACCGCCACGGTTTCGCCCAGCGCGCGGCCCAAACCGAGCATCGATGCGGCGACGGCACCGCTACGACCGAACGGCAGCACGGTCATCCGCACCACCTCCCATTTGGTCGCGCCCAGTGCTTGTGCGGCTTCGGTGTGGGTTGTTGGGGTCTGCCGGAACACTTCCCGCGACACCGACGTGATGATGGGCAGGACCATCACCGCAAGCACAACCCCGGCAGTGAAGATGTTGCCGCCGCCGGCCATCGAGACGTCGCCGGCTTTGAAGAGGAAGAACCATCCCAGCTCGCGGTTGAGCAGCGTCTCGATCGGCTCGAGTTGCGGAGCCAGCACGAAGATCCCCCACAGCCCGAAGACGATCGACGGAACGGCAGCGAGCAGATCGACTACTGCTCCGAACGGGCGAGACAACCTGGCCGGAGCGTATTGGGTCAGGAACACCGCAATGCCGATCGCAATCGGCACCGCTAAGGCCATGGCCCAGAGCGAACTGAGCGCCGTCACCATGAAGAGGTCACGGATTCCGAACGCCAGGTTGCCACTGCCGGTCGTGAATTGAGCCGCTGGTGAAGAAATTCGCGTGGTTGGCGCGCAGTGCCGGGATCGCTTTGACCAGAAGGAATATGCCGATCAGGCCGATGGCGATAGTCACCGTCGAACCAGCCAAGGCGGCGGCCAATTTGAACAGCCGGTCGCCCACCGGTCCCTTAGCTCCGGCGCTTGTCCCCAGCGCCGGAGCTACCGCAGTAGACATGGTGGTCCTTGTCAGGAGATGGCGTTGACCGCAGCCGACAGCCTCGACTTGAACCCGTCAGGGATGGGGATGTACCCGTTGTCCGCCAGGCCATTCTGGCCGGGGCCGATAGTGGCCTGCAAGAACGCCTTGACCGCAGTGCCCACCTGGCTGTCCGAATACTTTGAGCAGACAACCTCATACGTCGCCAGGACGATTGGATATGCGCCCGATTGCGTCGGCTTGTAGAACGACAGCGTGTCGAGTATCAGGTCATTGCCCTGACCTTTGATCTTCGCATCGGCGATCGTCTTGCCGACCGTATCGGAACTGATCGCCACCGGGTCGGGTCCTGCCGACGTGACGATCTTGGCCATATTGAGCTTCTGCCCCTGTGCGAACGACCATTCGTTATAGGTGATCGAACCGGGAGTGCTCTTGATTGCCGCCGACGTGCCGTCATTACCCTTGGCGCCCTCGCCGACACCGCCGTTGAAGGACTTTCCTGTGCCCTTGCCCCACGCGCCGTTGGATGCCCCGTCGAGATATTGCTGGAAGTTGTCCGTCGTGCCCGACTGGTCGCTACGGAACACGACGTGAATCGGCAGGTCGGGCAGGGCAGTGCCGGTATTGAGCACCGTGATCGCCGGGTCGTTCCAATTCTTGATCGCGCCGTTGAAAATTTTCGCCGTGGTCGGCCCGTCCAGATTCAAAGTCGATACGCCGGTGACGTTGTAGGTCACGGCGATCGGGCCGAAGACGACAGGCAGATCCCACGCCGGCGAACCGCACCGCTGCTGCGCCTTGGCGTGCTCATCATCGCTCAGCGCAACGTCGGATCCGCCAAAGTCAGTCTGGCTCCCAACGAATTCATTGATCCCAGCGCCTGAGCCGTTGGCCGTGTAGTTCAAGGTCTGGCCCGAGCACGCCTTTTCGAAAGCGTTGACGAACCGAGCCATCGCATTCGCCTGTGCGGTGGATCCACTGGCCTTCAGCGTCTGCTTTCCGCCACAGCTCACGTTCGACGCCGGACTCGACGTCGCCCCGCCCTGTGGCGCCTCGTTGTTGCTCCCACAGCCGGCCAACACGAGGGCGCTGCTGGCAAGCACGCTCAGCACAGTGCCACATGAATTGATTCTCAAATCGTTTCCTTGCTCACGGTCTCAGCCCCACCTAGATACGGGACCGTAGAGGGTTTCGGCGAACGCCGGATGGATTCGAAATTAAGCCATCTCACTTTTCCGAAAGTAGCATCGTCGCCTTTTTGCCAGCTGTGCACGCGATAAATCAATCGCTTGACTTAACCAGCGCTGCGCCGATTAACTCTTCGGCATGGTCAATGAGCTGATCGGCAAGGTCGCGATCGTCACCGGCGGAGCATCCGGAATCGGTGCCGGCATTGCCGAGAGGTTCGTTGCGGAGGGCGCGAGGGTGGTGATCGCCGACGTCGAGCACGACCGGGGCGAAGAACTCGCTGCCAGGCTGGGCTCCGATGCGGTTTTCCGATCGGTCGACGTCTCCGACCCCGATCAGGTCACCGCGCTGGTCGCCGGTGCAGTCGAAACGTTCGGCGGGCTCGACGTCATGGTGAACAACGCCGGCGTCTCCAGCAGGATGCATCGCAGCTTCCTCGACGACGATCTCGCCGATTTCCATCGAGTCATGTCGGTCAACGTGCTGGGTGTGATGGCCGGTACCCGCGACGCGGCCCGGCAGATGGCGACGACGGGTGGCGGCTCGATCATCAACGTCTCGTCGATCGGCGGCATCCAGGCCGGCGGGGGAGTGATGACCTACCGCGCGTCCAAGGCGGCGGTCATCATGTTCACCAAGTCCGCTGCGATCGAGCTGGCGCAATACGAGGTCCGGGTCAACACCATCGCGCCCGGCAATATCCCGACACCACTGGTGAAGAAGTCCGCCACGGACAAGTCGCCCGAACAACTCGCGCGGTTCGAGCAGGCGATACGCGAGCAGATGCGCGCCGACCGGCCGCTCAAACGAGAGGGCACCGCCGACGACGTTGCCGAGGCCGCGCTCTACCTGGCCGGCGACCGATCCAAGTACGTCACCGGAACGGTGATGCCCGTGGACGGCGGCACCTCCGCAGGCAAGGTCACGCGGCGTCGCGAGAAGAAAGATTAAATCAATCGCTTGACTTAATCCGTGGTGGAGCGTTGACTGACCCGGTGACCACCGCGAGGGCCGCGCGCAGCGATCGGGCCAGTACCACTCAGGGGGCGATCCTGACCGCCGCCGAGCGGCTGTTCGCCGAACACGGGGTCTTCGCAGTGTCCAATCGACAGGTCAGCGAGGCGGCCGGGCAGGGCAACAACGCCGCGGTCGGCTATCACTTCGGCACCAAGACCGATCTGGTGCGCGCCATCGAGCAGAAGCACCGGGCGCCGGTCGAGCAGCTACGTGAAGACATGGTCGCGCAGGCCTTGCAGTCCGAATCGGCCGATATGCGCAGCTGGGTCGCCTGCTTGGTGCGTCCCTTGACCGATCATCTGGCGCGCCTGGGCAACCCCAGCTGGTACGCGCGCTTCGCCGCACAGGTGATGACCGACCCGGCCTACTACAACATCGTCGTCAAAGACGCGCTCACCTCGGAGTCGTTGGTGCAGGTGATCGACGGGATCAACCGGTGCCTGCCCGAACTCCCTCTCGACGTCCGGGTCGAACGCAACCTGATGGCCCGCAATCTGCTCATGCATACCTGTGCCGATCGCGAACGTGCCTTAGCCGCAGGCGCATCCGCGCCGTGGTCTTCCTGGCAGGCCGCCGGCACCCGGTTGATCGACGCGGTCGTCGGATTGTGGCTGGCACCTGTTACTCCGCACGAGTGAAGAGTCTGATGATGAAAGTGACTGTGGACCACGACAAATGCGCATCGTCAGGAAACTGCGTGATGCATGCGCCTGACATTTTCGATCAGCGTGACGACGACGGAGTCGTCATCGTGCTGGACGAGAACCCGCCCGCTGACCAAGCCGACAACGTTCGTAAGGCCGAGGCCGGTTGCCCCGCACTAGCCATCCATATTGAGGAGTGAGAAGTGTCCGACACGCTCACCGACCGCGCAGCCGAGGCGATCTCTGATGCCCCGGATTACCCGATGGGACGGGCCGCCGGTTGCCCGTTCGCCCCTCCTCCTGAGGTGATGGACCTCGCCGAGGCGCGGCCGCTCTCGCGAGTCAAGATCTGGGACGGCAGCACCCCTTGGCTGATCACCGGCTACGAAGAAGTGCGGACCCTGTTCTCCGATTCACGGGTCAGTGTGGACGACCGTCGACCCGGCTTCCCGCACTGGAACGAGGGCATGTTGTCGACAGTGCACAAGCGCCCTCGATCGGTCTTCACCGCGGACGGCGAGGAGCACACCCGGTTTCGCCGCATGCTCTCAAAACCGTTCACGTTCAAGCGGGTAGAAGGTCTACGGCCGGCGATCCAGCAGATCACCGATGACGCCATCGACGCCATGCTGGCCGGGCCGAAACCCGGCGAGATCGTCTCGGGGCTGGCACTCCCGGTGCCGTCGCTGGTCATCAGCGAGATGCTGGGCGTGCCGTACGAGGACGCCGAGATGTTCCAGCACCACGCCAATGTCGGTCTCGCGCGCTACGCCGCCGCCGAGGACACGATGAAGGGCGCCATGAGCCTGCACAAGTACCTGGCTCAGCTGATCGAAGCCAAGATGGAAACTGCCGCCGAGGACGCGGTGTCGGATCTGGCCGAGCGAGTCAAGGCAGGCGAGCTCAGCGTCAAGGAGGCCGCGCAACTCGGCACCGGATTGTTGATCGCCGGGCACGAGACTACCGCCAACATGATCGGCCTGGGCGTGCTGGCACTGCTGCAGTATCCCGAGCAGGCGGCCGTGCTCCGCGAGACCGACGACCCCAAAGTTGTTGCCAACGCGGTCGAAGAGCTGCTGCGCTATCTGTCCATCATCCAGAACGGCCAGCGTCGCGTCGCCGCCGAGGACATCGACATCGCCGGGGTCACCATCCATGCCGGCGACGGCATCATCATCGACCTGGCGCCGGCGAACTGGGATCCCGAGGCGTTCGCCGAACCTGATCGGCTGTATCTGCATCGCTCGGGTGCCGGCCAGCACGTCGCCTTCGGCTACGGCAGGCACCAGTGCGTCGGTCAGCAGCTCGCCCGCGCAGAGCTGCAGATCGTCTTCCACACCCTGGTACGCCGGATTCCCACGCTGGAACTCGCCGTGCCGATCGAGGACGTTCCGCTCAAGCACGACCGACTCGCCTATGGCGTCTACGAATTACCGGTGACCTGGTGAAGACCCTCGCCAGCCGACCCGGGATCACTAGTCTCGAACACACATGGATCCGAATGGAGGGCCAATGATGTCGCCTCAAACAAGCACACTTTCGCTATACCCGGCCGGAGGATTTGGCGCGCCCAAGGATCGGCAGGGCCACGCCAAAGACACCAACGTCGGCTTGCCCGCGGGGACAACGGTTTTCTCTGCGGACAACCACATTTCGATTGCGGACGACATCTTCTACAAACGCTTTCCGGACGCCCTGAAAGACAAGGCGCCGCGGATCTGGTACGAAGACGGCGCCTATCAAGTGGGCCGCAAAGGACAGTCGTTCCTGCCCGGTGACTTCAGCGCCGTGCTGATGCAGTACGACGACCTGCCCGGCGCCGCAAGCACCAATATCGAGGCCCGGATCCAGGAGTTGCGCGAAGACGGCGTCGACAAAGAACTTGCCTTCCCGAACGCCATCCTGGCGCTGTTCCACTACCCGGACAAGGAACTTCGCGAGCTGGCGTTCCGCATCTACAACGAGTACATGGCGGAACTGCAGGAGCAGTCCAATGGGCACTTCTACGGGGCTGGTCTGATCAACTGGTGGGACCCCAAAGGCGCCCAAAAGACACTGGCCGAACTGAAATCGCTTGGACTCAAGACCTTCCTGCTGCCGCTGAACCCCGGCAAGGACGACGACGGCAATGTGATCGACTACGGCAGCGACAGCATGAAGCCGGTCTGGGATGAGATCGAAGCCGCCGGGCTGCCGATCACCCATCACATCGGCGAGACGCCGCCGAAAACCCCCTGTCAGTTCAACAGCGTCGTCGTCGGCATGATGATCAACATCGACGGCTTCCGCGAGCAGTTCGCCAAGTACCTGTTCACCGGAATCCTCGACGACCACCCCAGTCTGCGGATCGGCTGGTTCGAGGGCGGAATCGCCTGGGTGCCTTGGGCTTTGCAGGATGCCGAGCATCTGGTGGCGTCCTACCAGCACATGTTCAACCGGCCGCTGCAGCACGACGTGCGGTACTACTGGGACACCCACATGAGCGCATCGTTCATGGTCGACCCGCTGGGGCTGCAACTGATCGACCAGATCGGCGTCGACAAGGTGATGTGGTCGAGCGACTATCCACACAACGAAAGCACTTTCGGCTATTCGGAGAAGTCGCTGGCCGCCGTCGTCGATGCGGTCGGACCCGATGATGCCGTCAAGATCGTCAGCGGCAACATCACCACATTCTTGGGGCTGTAGGCCTCTCGATGACGACATATTTGCCGACACTGACGTCCGCACTCGATATTCCGGAAACGCCGGATATCGAGCGGATGCGTCGTGAAACTGGCGCGCGGCTGCGTTCGGCGATGGCCGATCACGGTGTGGACGCGTTGATCTTGCTGGGAAACAACAGCGTGGTGTACGCGACCGGGGTGAGCTGGCCGCTGGGCGATGCGGGGTTGTCCTATGTCGAACGACCGGTCGCGGTGGTGCTCGCCGACGATCCGCATCCGCACCTGTTCCTGCCGTTCCGTGAAGGTTCCGCGTCCGAATCAGGTTTGCCCGCAGACCATCTGCACGGCCCGGTGTATCTGGAATTCGACGAAGGCGTGGAGAACTTCGCGCACGTGATCGAAGAGCTGATCCCGGCCGCGGCCGTCATCGCGGTCGACGAGCTCACCGGCGCGATGCGGCGCGCGCAGCCGCGGCTGTTCCGATCCGGACGGCCCGTCGACGCCGCTCAGATCGTCGGCGCAGCCAAGCTCATCAAGACTCCCGACGAGGTGGCCTGCATCCGAGCCGCGGTGCGGATCACCGACGCTGCGATGGTCGACGTCCAGGCCGCGCTGGCGCCCGGAATTCGGCAGATCGACCTGTCGGCGAAGTTCACCCGTCGGACGTTCGAACTGGGTGCGATGGCCAGCATGCTGGAGCCGATCTGGCAGGTAATGCCGAAGTACAAAGCGGACGGGGTGTGGACCACCCACGGGGATTTGGCGTTGCCGCTGTTGACAACTGAGCGTGAGCTGGCCGCCGGTGACGTGCTGTGGACCGATGTCAGCATCACCTACCAGGGTTATTGCTCGGACTTCGGGCGCACCTGGGTAGTCGGCGACGAACCGACACCTCGGCAGCACGCGCAGTACTACAAGTGGCAGGAGATCATGGACGCGGTGCTCGGCGTGACCCGCGCCGGTGCCACTGTCGCGGACCTGGGCAGGACGGCGACCAAGGCCAACGGCGGCGCCCGGCCGTGGCTGCCGCACTTCTACCTGGGGCACAGCATCGGCGTGAATGCTGCCGAAACACCAATGATCGGAACCGATCTCGGCGACGAGTTCGACCAGAACTTCGTCCTCGAGCCGGGCATGGTGATGGTCCTCGAGCCGGTGGTGTGGGAGGAAGGCACCGGCGGTTACCGCAGCGAAGAGATCATCGTCATCGCCGAAGAAGGGCATATCCGGTTGACCGACTACCCCTACTTCCCGTACGGCGAACGCTGATGGGTACTGAGGTTCTGGCCGACGACCGCGCGCTGCGCACCGGTCGCCGCGAGCGGGCGTTGGCGCAGATGGAAAAGCATGACCTCGACGTGCTCGTCCTCGGACGGCAGGCGAATGTCCGCTACGTGTCCGGCGCAACACAGTTATGGGTTGCGGGCACAAGGCCGTTCGGGCCGGCGTGTGTGGTCGTGCGGGAGACCGGGGCGATCCACCTGCTCAGCACCTGGGACGAGGGCGTCCCAGATGACATCCCGCACGAGAACCTCTACGGGATCGCCTGGAACCCGATGAACACCATCTCCAATCTGCAGCGGATCGACGGTGCTGCCACCGCGAAACGGGTTGGCACCGACGCGCTTTCACCGGGATTCGCGCAGCTGCTGCCGACGGCGTTCCCGAACGCGGAGCTGGTCGACGGTGAGCTGGCCATGCGTGCCGCGCGGCGGATCAAAACCGCTGAAGAAGTGACAGCGCTGCGGGAGGCCATCCGGGTGGCCGAGCTCGGCTTGGCCGCAGCCGTCGCCGAGCTGCGGCCGGGGATCAGCGAGAAGACGCTGGCCGGTGTGCTGTTGGAGGCGATGGCGGCCGGCGGCGTGAGCACCCCGTCCACTCAGGACGCCGCGTGGGTGACCTCCCGCGAACACCCATGGCGGCGGGCCAGTCCGGACGGCCTGGTGCAAGCCGGTGATCTGGTGGCGTTCTCGTCCGGAGTGCTCGACGGCGGCTACACCGGTGAGGCGGGCCGCACCTGGCCGGTCGGCGATCCCGACGGCAGCGCCGATCTGTATCGCCGCTGGGATGTGCTGTGGGACAGGCTTTATGAGGCGTGCCAGCCGGGCGCTCCGGCTATCGATCTGCTCACCGCCTACCAGGCTGCGGGAGAAGAACTACCTGCGATGCCCATTGCGCGCGGGTTGGGTCTGGGGTTCGACCCGCCTGTCGTGTCGCAGCACCTGCCGGCGACCGCCGCCGAGGAGCAACTCGAAGCGGGCATGGTGCTCGCAGTCACCGGCTATGTCTGGCAGTCGGGCGTAGGCGCCGTGTTCGGGCGAGAGGCGGTGTTGATCACGCCCGACGGTCCCGAAATCTTGACGTCGAGTCCGTTCGCGAATGTCGCGGTCGGGGCCTGACAGTGCCTGAGGACACGCGGCCCTCCGCCGAGGAGATCATCCGCTACGGCAAAGACCCGAAGACCAAGATCGCGACGATTACCTTCAACCGGCCCGAGTTTCTCAACGCGCCGACCGCGGCTGCGCGACTGCGCTATGCCGAACTGTTGCACGGCGCCAACGTCGACGACGACGTCAGGGTTGTGGTCATCCGTGGTGTCGGTGACGATTTCGGCAGCGGCGCAGACCTTCCCGAGGTGATGGAGGGCGCGGACTCGCCCGCCTTTCGGCTCGCCGAACTGAAACTGGACGAGGACGATATCCAGTATCCGCCGAAGGGCTCGTTCCGGCACGGCGCAACCATCGGCTCGTGGTACGCGAACGCCCAGGCCGGCAATCGCTCGCTGCAGGAGTTCAAAAAGATCAGCATCGTCGAGGCCAAGGGGTACTGCTACGGGTGGCACTTCTATCAGGCCGCGGACGCAGACCTGGTGATCGCCAGCGACGACACGCTGTTCGGGCATCCGTCCTTTCGTTACTACGGATGGGGACCGCGGATGTGGACGTGGGTCCAGGCCATGGGCCTGCGCAAGTTTCAGGAAATGGTCTTCACCGGAAGGCCGTTCACCGCGGACGAGATGTTCCAGTGCAACTTCCTGAACAAGGTCGTGCCGCGCGACGAATTGGAGGCCGAGGTCGACAAGTACGCGACCTCGTGTGCGCGCAATCGCCCGACCGACACCATCTTCATGCAGAAAGCCTTCTTCGAAATGGTGAAGCAACACCAGGGGGAGTATCTGGGCAGCATGATGAGCGCGATGTTCGAGTCGATGGGCGGCCTGGTCCGACCCGACCCCGGCGACCTGATGCTCGGCGACGCGATCGACAGCGGACTCGCGGACACGGTCAAGGACAACGACGCCAAGTTCCCGCCCGACTTCCGGTTGAGTAAGTCCGGACGGGCGAAGAAAGACTAGACGGTGACGCCAGAAGCGGGCCCGCTGCACGGCTACACCGTCGTCGAACTGTCCAGCGGCATCGCCGGAGCGTACTGCGCCAAACTGTTGAGTGACGGCGGCGCCCAAGTCGTCAAAGTTGAGTCACCGCAGGGCGATCCGCTGCGCGACTGGTCGGCGTCCGGAGCCGACATCCCCACCGGCAGCGACGGAGCCCTGTTCGGCTTCCTGGCCGGTGGCAAGCACAGCGTGGTCGCTGAGCCGGCCGTCGACGCCGACCTTCTCAACGACCTGCTGGCGTCCGCAGACGCGGTGGTGTGGTCGCGCGGATCGTCGGTGGCCCAGAGTGAGTCATTCACTCCCGCCGCGCTCCGCCGCAATCATCCGCACCTGACCGTCACGTCGATCACCCCGTTCGGGCTGGACGGCCCGTGGCGCGATCGGCCGGCGACCGAGTTCACACTTCAGGCGTGGTCAGGCGGAATCGTCGGGCTCGGCCGCGGATCACCCGACCGCGCACCGGTATTCGTCGGTGGCCAGGTGGGCGAGTACCTGGCCGGCGCGTTCGCCAGCGCGGCGATCCTGGCGTCGAAACGCCGCGGGGTCGGCGAGCTGCTTGACCTGTCGATGCTCGAAACGCAGATTCTGGGACTCACCTACTACCCGGTGACCTTCTTCGAGATGCTCGGACGGCCGTGGCGGGATGCTCGCAAGATCACCGTGCCCGGAATCGCCCGCGCCAAAGACGGTTTGGTGGACGTCGGATGCGGCACCGCGCAGCAATGGTTCGACCTGTGCGCGATGGTCGGCCACCAGGACTGGATCGACGAAGATTCGCCGTTGTCGATCACCGAGCACGCCAATGAGAAGGCCGCCGAGATCTATTCGTGGTTCGACAGTCAGACCGTCGACGACATCCGCGACCTCGCGACCGCCTTCCGGATTCCCAACGCGCCAGTGGCAAACGGCGCCAACATCACTGAGCTGGAACAATTTCAGCACCGTCGCTCGTTCGTCGCCAACCCTCGGGACGGCTTCCAGCAGCCCGGCCCGCCTTACCGGATGAAGCCCCCGAGCCTTCGCCCGCCGCGAGCGGCGCCCCGGCTCGGCGAGCACACCGAGCTCTATCGACAGCCCGCCCCTCCGGTCGTCCGACAGTCGACGCGGGCCGGCGCCCCGGATCGGCTCCCGTTCAGCGGATTACGCGTATTGGACATGACCACGTTCTGGGCCGGCCCGAGCTGTACGCATTTTCTGGCCATGCTCGGCGCCGAGGTGATTCACGTCGAGTCGACGAGCAAACCTGACGGCACCCGGTTGATCGCAGGCATTCCCGTCACCGAGGACCAGTGGTGGGAGAAGTCACCGATCTTCTCGGCGCTGAACACCAACAAGAAGGGTCTGACGCTCGACTTGCAAAGCGCGGCAGGTCGAGACCTATTGCGCCGCTTGATCGCCACCGTGGATGTGGTCGTCGAGAATTTCACTCCTCGAGTGCTGGACCAGATCGGCGTGGACTTCGACGCCATCCAGGCGATTCGGCCTGATGCGATCCTGTTGCGGATGCCCGGCTTCGGACTGGACGGTCCGTGGCGCGACAACCCGGCTTTCGCCTATGTCATCGAGGCCGCGTCCGGGGTGAGTTGGCTGACCGGCTATCCGGATCGCAACCCATACGAGCCGTACTCGATCGGCGACCCGAACGCCGGAGTGCACGCGATCAATGCATTGCTGCTCGCGCTGGAATCCCGACAGCGCACCGGCAGGGGAGTGTTGATCGAAGCCGCGATGATCGACGCGGCACTCAACGTCGCCGCCGAGCAGGTCATCGAATACTCCGCTTACGGAGCGCTCCTGCAACGCGACGGAAACCGGGGACCGGCGGCGGCTCCGCAGAATGTGTATCAGACTGCTGACGTCGACGAGTTCGGCCGGCTCGACAGTTGGGTTGCCATTGCGGTCGCGAACGACGAGCAATGGACAGGGTTGTGCGAGGCGGTCGGCCATCCGCAATGGGCACTGGATCCCACGCTGTCGAATGTGGCCGGTCGCCGAGCAGGACATGACCTGATCGATGAGCACCTGAGTGCATGGAGTCGGGATCGCAGCGGCGACGACATCGTCCAAACATTATGGGATGCAGGCGTTCCGGTGGCAAAAGTCATGCAGCCGCACCGCCAGACCGAGATTGCGCAGTTGAAGTTCCGGCACTTCTTCGAGGACGTCGGCCATCCGGTGAATCGCCCTGTGCCACACAGCACCGTCCCGGTGCGATTCTCGGCCGGCCCGGACCGATTCCATCTGCATCCCGCGCCACTGCTGGGCGAGCACAACGACGAGTTGCTCACCGGACTCGGGTTGAGCGAGCAGCAGATCGCGGAGTTGGAGGCCGATGGCGTCATCGGCCGGGCGCCCGGCAGCGCCAGAAGGGCCGCCGCGCGCTGACCTCCGGACCGTCTAGTGACTCCACCCGTCGGTGGTCTGGTCGTCGAATGTCTGGTCGATGCGGTCGAATCTGCGGCGGATGGACGCTCGCGCGGCGGAGTGGGGCAGCACGTACAAACGGTTGGCCAGAATCGCGTCGGCGGTGAGGCGAGCCACGTCGTCGACGTTCAACGTGTCGGGGATCGCCGGTGCGCTCGTCGCCGAAAACCCGTAATCGATACCGCGGATCCGCTCGGAATTCGACATCAGCTTGGTCTCCACGACCATCGGGCAGAGCACCGAGACACCTATGCCGTTGTCCTTGACCTCCCGGGCCAAGTTTTCCGCCAAGCCCACGACACCGTATTTGGCGACGCTGTAGGCACCGAGGCCGAGGTTGGGCATCAGGCCGGCAAACGATGCAGTGAAGGCGACGTGACCTCCGGTGCCTTGCGCGAGCAACCGCGGCAGGAATGCCTCGACGGCGTGGATGGAGCCCCACAGATCGATGTCGATCACCCAGCGCCAGTCCTCGTGGGTCATCTGCGCGATCGGACCCGCGACCACGATGCCGGCGTTGCTGAAGACGACGTCGACCTGGCCGAGAAGGCGAAAGGACTCATCCGCGAGGTGAACCACCTCGTCGAGATCTCGAACGTCGCACATCACGCCGTGCGCGTCGAATCCCGCCGCATGCAAGTGCGCCACTGCCTGTTCGAGCCGCGGCTTGTCGACGTCGGCGAGCACCACTCGTGCTCCGCGCCTTGCGAATTCGGTCGCCGTGGCGAATCCAATGCCGTTCGCGCCGCCGGTGATGACCGCGCTCTTACCTTCGAATCCGTTCATGGCGCGACCGTATCCGACGGGGCCCGGCGAGTCTCGTGAAGGGCTACTTCAGGCAGCTGCCGCCGTCGATGGGTAGCGTGACGCCGGTGACGTAACGCGCCTCGTCGGACGCCAGGAACAGCACCGCGTTGGCGATGTCCTCGGGCTCGACCCAGCCGATCGGCAGGGTGTGCATCAGCTGGCCGACAACCTTCATGTCGTCGGGGCCCGGGTTCTCCAGATCGGGACGGAACAGCCTCATCGTGCCGTCGTTCATGAACAGCGGGGTGTTGACGTTGGTCGGGTGCACGGAGTTGACCCGGATGTTCTGCGCGCCGAGCTCGACGGCGAAGGTGCGCATCAGGCCGACCACACCGTGCTTGGCGGCGACGTAGTGACCGCAGTGCGGGTAGGCCTTGAGGCCGCCGACCGAGCTGGTGAGGATGATCGAGCCACCGTTGCCGCTCGCGAGAAGATGCGGCACACCGGCTTTCACGGTCTTCCACACGCCGCTGAGGTTGATGTCGATCATGGCGGTCCAGTCGGCTTCGCTGGTCTTATCCAGCGTCTGGCCGCCGTTGCCGATGCCTGCGTTGGCGACGATGATGTCCAGCTTGCCGAGCTGCTCGACGCCGGTGTCGAGCGCGGCCTTCAGCGCGTCGTAGTCACGGACATCGACCTCGGCGGTGTAGATCCGGCGGTTGTGTCCCTTCACCAGGTCTGCGGTCTCGGCCAGATCCTCCGGCGTGGAGGCGGCGATCAGATCCACGGTGTCGATCTTCTTGCAGATGTCCACCGCGATGATGTCGGCGCCCTCCTGGGCCAACCGCACCGCATGTGCGCGGCCCTGACCGCGGGCCGCGCCGGTGATGAATGCGACCTTGCCTTCGACTCGACCCACCATCGTTTTCCTCATTTCCTCATTTGTGAATTACTCAACCGACGAACGCCGGCATCGTGTCCCATCCACGCACGGTGGATGTCGGAGACAGCGCGGCACGGCCGAGGTCGACCTCCCATTCGGGGAAGCGCTTCAAGATCTCTTCGAGCGCGATCCGGCCTTCGAGCCGGGCCAGCGCCGAGCCGAGACAGTAGTGCGTGCCGACGCTGAACGACAGGTGCTGGCGTGCCTCGCGGTGAATGTCGAAAACGTCGCCGTCCGGCGGGAATTGACGATGGTCACGATTGGCCGCGCCGATGAGCATCATCATCGCGCTGCCCTCGGGCACCGTCTGCCCGTAGTAGGTGACGTCGCGTGTCACATAGCGCGCGACGTGTGGGGCCGGTGGCTCGAAGCGCAGCAGTTCCTCGATGGCCGCGGGGATCAGGCCCGGGTTCTCGGCCAGTTCGCGCCGCTGGTCAGGATGCTCGGCCAAAACCTTTCCGGCCCAACCGATCAGCCTGGTGGTGGTTTCGTTGCCTGCGCCGGACACCACGCTGATGTAGGTCAGTAACTCCTCGCGGGTGAGCCGCCGCGTCACGCCCTTCTCATCGGTGAACTCGACGTTCAACAGATCGGTCATGATGTCGTCTGAGGGATGCTCGGCGCGCCAGTCGATGAACTCGGCGAAGAACTCGCCGGTGTTCATGCCGTCGTCAGACAACGTCATCGGTTTGCCTGCCTCGGTACGCATCTGGTCGTTCGTCAGATCGCGGGCGGCTTCCTGGTACTCCTCGGGAACCCCGAGCAGCATGCCGATCACCCGCATCGGCATCTGCGCGCCGAGGTCGCCGACGAAGTCGAAATTGCCCGATCCGACGATGGGATCCAAACTGTGAGCACAGAATTCGCGGATCTTGGGTTCCAGGGCGGTGATCTTGCGTGGCGTGAACATCCGCGCCAGCAGCTTGCGGTGCACGTCGTGAAGCGGCGGGTCCTCGAAGATGATCACGCCCGGCGGAATGTCGATGTTGGCCTTGATCAACTCGATGATTGCGCCGCGCGCCGAACTGAAAGTCTCGTGATCGACGATCGCGTCGTCGACATCGGCGAACCGACTCAGCGCATAGAAGTCGTGCTGCTCGTTGTAGTACAGCGGCGCCTCTTCGCGGATCGCCCGGAACGCCCGATAGGGGTCGGCATTGATCTCCACGTCGTACGGGTCGTAGTAGACGCCATCGGGAGCAGTGACCGTCACAGAGTTTCGCCTCTCGCCGCGACCGCGTAGTCAGTCGCCCTCAGAATCTGCGGCAACTCTGTCATCGCGCACCTGCGAGTGTCAACGCCGAATCCGTTTTCGCTACTCATCATTCTGCCCCGATGAGAATACCATTCTCATCGGACACGCTTTTCGTGGTCATCTTTGAAGCGCAATAACGCTTCCTGGGCATAGGACGCGACCATCTCGCCCTCTTCGGTGAGCACGTCGCCGCGGCCGAAGCAGCGGCCGTGCGCCAGCACCGGACTGTGCTGGCGCAGCAACAGCCAACGGTCGGTGCGGAACTGCCGGTGGAACCACATGGTGTGTGAAGTGACGGCGGAGGTGAACAGCGTGCCGTTGCCGCTGTGGTCATAGCCCTCGATCGGGCGCAGTGCCGTGCCGATCAGCGTGAGGTCGGTGGCGTAGGCCGTCAGCGCAGGCCCAAGTTCCGCGTCGACGGGCGGGGTCCGCATCCAGAGTTCGCATCGCGGCGGGCCGGTGGTGGGCGCGTTGAGGTTATCGGCCGAACGGGTCTCCCAGGGGATCAGATCGAGTGCGACCCGATGTGTTTTGTCCAATACCGCTGAAACAGGTTGGCAATCCTGGCTTTCCGGACCGTCCTCGATCGCGTGCATGCTGACCGAGCTGCTGGCCAGCACAGCGTGTGGCTGCTGGGCTGTGATGGTCAAGCTGGCGAATGAACGGCCGTCATGCTGACGCGTCGCGTGGTAGCGGACCGGATCGGCCGCCCGACCTTCGCGCGCGAACACCGTATGCACTGATTTGACGGCCTTGTCCGGATACGTCAGGTTCGCGACCCGGATGAACTGGCCGAGGAGCTGGCCACCGAAAACCCGGTGATACTGCAATTGCTGGCTGGCGCCGTCGAACGTCGAATTGTCGGCCGCAACGCGTAGATCCAGGCAACCGAGCAAGTCGGTCCACAGATCGGGCACGCGGTCAGTGTAAGTTAAATTCTCACTGACCGGTAACGATATTCTCGAACATCAATCGCCGACGAATCCGCGCGAACAGAAGTCCCAGACTTCCTCGGCGGTGATGGGATGCACGGTCGCGTCGTCGGACCCGCCGTTGGACTGTGCAATGAACATCACTGTCTGCATGGTCATCGCGGCCATCCGCTTCGGGTTGACGCCCGAACGCAGTTCGCCGGCCTCGAAGGCGGCCTCCATCAGCTCGGTCAGCAAACTCACCAGCGGCGCGTGCGCGACCTTGACCTCTTCAGGGTGTGAGACCAGCAACCGTGGTGCGAAGTCGGTGAACAGCGGTCGCTTGGCGGCTGGGTCCGGCCGCGACGCCTCGAACAGCAACTCAACGGCGACTTTCAGCCGCTCAGCGGGGTTCGAGTGGTTGGCGGTAGCGGCGCGGATCTGCTCGGCGGACCGGCTCAACGCGTCTTCGAACAGCGCGAGCAGCAGCTCGTGCTTACCGTCAAACTGCAGGTAGAAGCTCCGCAGTGATTGACGAGAGCGGTCGACGACCTCTTGCACGGTAAAGTCCGTGCTGCCCTTCTCGATGATGATGGACTGGGCCGCGTCGAGAAAGCGCTGGACGCGTTGCGCCGCGCGCAGTTTCGCCGTCTTGATCGACCGTTCGACCGCGCGCTGTTTCCAAGCCGGCTCTTCGCTGGGGCTGGTCACGGACGGCTCAGATGATTGCCGCGGGGGGAGAACATGATTGGACTGTACCGGAGAACGCCGTGTCATTTGTGTGCTCTCTCCCTCGCGGGACGACGTGTCTGAGATTGTAACTTTCTCGCCACGAGAATAGTATTCTCTCGTTGCTCTCCTGGGAAGCGGAACGCGAATAGCGTGCCGCTGATGCGCGGTTGAGGGCGTTCAGCAAGCTCAGAGTTGCGCCAGACGCGGAGCGCATCCTTTGGCGCGTAACACCGCTCCGGCTTCGCGGGTGAGTTCGCGCGAGCTGCCGAGCAAACTGTCCAGTACCAGGGTCCGCTTGATATGACGATGCAGCTCGTGCTCGGCGGTGAAGCCGATGCCACCGAGCACCTGCTGGCAATGTCGGGCAGCGATTAACGCCGCCTGGCCCGCCGCGGCCTTGGCGAGGAGACAACTCAGCTCGTCGGACCCAGCGGCGGCCCCCAGCGTCGCCTCAGCTCCCTCGACGGCGACCAAGGTCTCGGCCAGCCGATGCCGGATCGCCTGGAACGACGCGACGGGTTTACCGAACTGCACCCGATCGAGCGCGTGCCGGCGGGCCAGCGACAGCATCGCTCGGCTTGCGCCGACCAGCCACCAGCCGAGCGCATGCCGTCCGGCGGCCAGCGGAACCGAATATCCTTCGGCCGCCCGATGTATCGGAAGGTCGTCGCCGAGAGTCGAACTGGATTGATCGGTGCGCTCCCAGACGATCCAGGGGCCGCCGGCGAACGGCAGCGGCACGGTGCCGCCACCCTCGCGGCCGGCCGCGCGCAGCACCACATCGTTGAGGACAGGCGCGTGGGCGCCGGTTTCGCCGAGCAGACGAAATACCAAAGCAACTGCGGCTGCGGGCATTTCGTCGAGCATCTCGAGCCAGCCAAGCTCGGCGAGCGCGGCATCGAGTTGTTGGCCCGACGCCGCCGTCATCGTCTTGCGTAGTCCGTCTTCCAACAGATGCAACGAGTCGTTATCCACGGTCACTCCTTGCCCAGATCCAGGAGTCGGCGCGCGATGATGTTGCGCTGGATCTCGGCGGTCCCGCCGTAGATGGTCGACGCACGGGAGTACAAATACTCCGAACGCCAGGGTGTTTCATCAAGTTCCAGCGTGCCGGGCAGCAGGTCGCGGACGGTGTCATACAGCCGTTGCTCAGCGGTGGCGAGCAACACCTTGTCGATGGAGGTGTCGGCCCCGAGTCGTGCCCCGTCGAGCATCCGGTGTTGGGTGTCTCGAGATCGGCAGCGCAAGGTGTGCAGGGCCAGATAGGCGGAGCCAAGCTCATATTCGTCGGGATCGGATACTTCGGCGATGAGCTCGTCGAAGCGGGAGTAGAGATACGCGATTCGCTGCCAGAAGCAGCTGGACCGCTCGTAAGGCAGCAGGTCCATCGCCAGCCGCCAACCGTCTCCCGGCTGGCCGAGCATGCGGCTCGCGGGCACCACCACGTCGTCGTAGTACACCTCGCAGAATTCATCGACGCCGTGCATTGTTTGCAGTGGCCGAATAGTGATGCCGGGCGTGTCCAAGTCGACGAAGAACGCGGTGATTCCGTCGTATCCGGGTGCTGTCCGGGTGAGCAGGACACACCGGGTGGAGAACTGCGCGAAACTTGTCCAGACCTTCTGCCCGTTGACGATCCAGTTGTCCCCGTCCTGGACCGCGCGGGTGGTCAGGGACGCCAGGTCGCTGCCCGACCCGGGCTCGGAAAAGCCTTGGCACCATTGTTCTTCGCCCCGGAGCAGCCGCGGCACCATCTCAGCGGCGAGCCCTGGCGGGGCGTAGTCGATCATGGTCGGTGTCAGCACCTCGAGCATCGAATAGGGCCCCGGTTCGGCGAGACGGCGGCCCACCACCTCTTCTCCGACAACCGCGCGGAGGATGTCCGGGCCGCCCAGCCCGCCGACTTCTTCCGGCCAGCCGTAGCGCATCCAGTCGGCGTCGTACAGGGCCCGGCTGACTCGGGCCATCTGCTTCATGTGCCCTTCGAGCGAGTGATCCGGCCCGGGGGTCAGGTCGTGCTGGTCGAGCCAGGCTCGAAGATCCGCCCGGAACTGCTCGACCTTCATGCAGGCGGGCGCCCGATCGCGTGCGGACGACCGGAGTCGTGTACGCCGCTGCGCCGAATGAACGTCATGGCACGGGTTTTCAACCGCCACCCGTCGTCCGTCCGCACATAATTGTCCTTGTAGTAGCCGATCCGCATATCGTGCGTGGCGTTGTCGATGAAGCACAGCGGCTGGGTACCGGTAGCCGTGTCACCGGCCAATTCGATGACCGGCGTCGCGGTCATGAACAAGCCCTTCGGGGCGGCGTCGACGAGCACCGGAAACCGGTCCAGTGAATAGGTTTCGCCGAAAGCGCTGTAGGTGCCGTCCGGCGTGAAGACGTCGACCAGGCCGTCGATGTCTTCCTGCGTGATGGTGACCGCGTAGCGAGCCAGCAGCTGCTGGATCTCGACGAGATCCTCAATTCGGTTGGACATAGACCTTGCCGCCTTTCATCACGAAGCCCACGTGTTGGGTTACACCGATGTCGGACAACGGATCTCCGGGAACCGCGATGATGTCGGCAAGCTGGCCCTCGGCCAGCCGGCCCCGGTCGGTGACATTGATCAGGTCGGCGGCGACCACGGTGGCGGCGCGCAACACCGCGAGCGGTGGCAGGCCCCACTCCACCAGCGTGACAAGCTCGTCGGCGTTCTTGCCGTGCGGAATGGCGGGGGCGTCGGTGCCGACCGCGATTTTGACGCCGGCCTCGTAGGCGGCCAGGATCGAGGTCCGCGATTTCGGGAACATCTCGGCCGCTTTGGCCTGCAATTCCGGGGGAGCGTGCGAGACGTCCATGCCCTCCGCCAGATTCCGTGTCGACACCAGGAACGTGCCGCGCTCGACCATCAACGCGATCGCCTCGTCATCGATCAGGAACCCGTGCTCGATGCAGTCGATGCCCGCCTCGACCGCGTGGATCACAGCCTCGGCGCCGTGCGTGTGCGCGGCGACCCGCATCCCACGCCGATGCGCCTCGTCGACGATCGCCCGCAGTTCCTCATCCGAATAGTGTTGCGCCCCGGGCGGTCCCGTCAACGACATCACACCGCCCGAACAGCAGACCTTGATCAGCTGGGCGCCGTGTTTGATCTGATAGCGCACCGCCTTGCGAATCTCATCGACTCCGTTGGCGATGCCCTCCTCGACGGTCAGTTCGAGCACACCCGGCATGAACGCGGCGAACATCGTCGGGTCCAGATGCCCCCCGGTCGGGGTGATCGCGTGGCCGGCGGGCACCACCCGCGGGCCGTCGATCCAGCCCGCGTCGATGGCCTTGCCCAGTGCGACGTCGAGAAGGTAACCACCGGTCTTGACGAACAATCCGAGGTTTCGCACCGTGGTGAACCCGGCGCGCAGCGTCCGGCGGGCGTTGCCGACCGCACGCAACATCCGGGTGGGCGGATCGTCCTGCACCGAGGACAGCCCGGGTTTCTCCCCGCGCCCACCCATCAGCAGGTTGACTTCCATGTCCATCAAGCCCGGCAGCAGGATCGAGTCGCCGAGATCGATGATGTCCCCTTCGGGTTCGCCGCCGACACCGACAATCCGGTCGCCCTCGATGCGCACGATGCCGGGCGAGGCGATCTCGCCGGCGTCGACGTCGAGCAGCCCGGCAGCCTTCAGCGTGAGCACCGTCTAGATCACCGGTTCCCGGATCAGCTCCACCCACGCTGCCCCGCTGTCGGGCACCCGTGGCTGCTTCCACGCCTCGATCGGAAACGACACCATGACCAAAGACTGCATGATGTGCATTAGTGTTTGGGCGTCTTCGGGCAAGTCGTCGATGGGGAATTTATCGCAGTATTCGATGACATCGTTCAGCTTGGGAAACGCCGCGTTGTAGAACGCCTGCATCTCGGCCATCGACGAGGCCAGCCGCTTGGCGTAGCGGTCGGGTTCGTGAGCCAGGTCCCAGTCCAGATACGGCTCGAGGTAAGCGAATTGGGCGGGCAGCTTCTCAGTGGTGGCCATTGCCGGCGAACTCCTTCACGTAGTCATTGGTCACCTTGTGCAGGTGGCGCAGCATGATCTCCTGGTCGCACAGCGGGAAGTCGTTGACCACCTTGGTGCCGATCATGGTCTGCGTTGCTTCCAGGGTGTTGGCGTCCTGCAGCGCGTACTCCTTGAACGTGACGGCGGCCAACTCCTGGGCCAGCCGCTCCCGCGCATTTTTCGGCGGGACGAAATACAGTGTGGACTCGAAGATGTGCTTGTCGACGGCGGTTGGCCAGTAGTGGTAGGTCAGGAACCAGCCGGGCTCCCAGATCAGCAGCATCATGTTCGGGTAGAAGTGCCACTCATCGATGCCCCATTGCGAAACCTTCTTCGGGTTGACGCCCTCCGGCAACTCAGTGAGTTTCGCCATCACCTCAGGCTTGTCCCAAGGGCCGAACAAACCACTGCGCAGCACCTGGTCCATCGGCTTGACCATGCTCATGTCCACGGGCGGCGACTGGCCGCCCCAGGTGGAGATCATCGCGTGCGGGCTGGCCATCTCGTAGTACAGCGCCTCGAAGCCGTACTTCTGGATCTTTGCGGCTTCTTCCTTGGTGTACTGGCCCTGGTGCAGGATCGGCGCGTGGTAGAACTCGGCGAACGCGTCCATGAACAGCTTCCAGTTGCTGCCGACCTCGGCCCGATAGGAGTAGGTCTCGGTCATCTCGTGGAAGGGGTAGCCCTCGATGCCCTTGGCCAACGATCCCAGGTAGTCGGTCAGCGGCTTCGCATGCTGGTCGAAGTTGATGAAGATGAAGCCTTCCCACAGCTCGCAGCGGACCCCGACCAGGCCGTAGTCGCTCTTGTCGACGTCGAAGAACTCTTCTTCCTGCTGGATGAAGGTCAGATTGCCGTCGAGGTCGTAGCGCCAGGCGTGGTACTTGCAGGTGAATTGCCGGCAGGTACCCGAGGTCTCTTCATTCGGAAAGTCGTTCCATACCAGCTTGTTTCCGCGGTGGCGGCACACGTTGTGGTACGCCTTGACCGAGCCATCCTTGGTCTTGACGATGATCACGGACATGCCCTTGCCGGCCGACGGGAGCTCTTTGGTGAAGTAGCTGCCGGTGCGCGGAAGGCGCTCGACCCGACCGACGTTCAGCCAGGTGCGCTTGAACACCGCGTCACGCTCGGCTTCGAAGAACGCCGGATCGATCGAGTCGGTGTAATCCACCGGCGCGGTACCCAGTTCCGGATAGTTCTCTGTCCAACTACCTGCGTCGGGCTTGGGGAAGTGTGCCAACGTCCTTACCTCTCTTGTGTTCCGCCGTCGTGGCCGCATTCGACCTCGACGCCAAAAGTGTTCAGTGCCATTGCAAGTGCGATGTAGTTGCCGGTGGTGAAGACCAAATCCATCCGCTGTTGTTCGTCGAGTCGTTCGCCGAGAGCCGCCCAGGTCTGGTCGGACATGTTGCGTCTTCTCGTCGAGTTCGTCGACGGCGCGCATCAAGGCGCTGTCGAACGTCATCGTCTCGACTGGCCGGACTGCGCGGCCTCGATGTCGGCGGCGGTCAGGCCGACTTCTTTGCCCATCTCCACGTGATGCGACCACTCGTAGGCGCAGTGGCGGCGGTGTGCGACGCGCAGGATGACCTGCTCGCGGATCCGCGGCGGCAGTGTCGACCCGTACAGCAGGTAGGTGCTGAATTTGAGATAGGCGCGAGTCAGTTTCGGATGACGGACCAGGGTGGACAGCAGGGTGCCTGCGTCGTCGGGGTTGCGCCGCTCTTCAGGGAGCATGCCCGACACCGCGTGTCGGGCAGCGTCGTCCCACTGGTCCGCCGGTAGCGGGGACAGACGCATGCAAGCTCCTCGGGTAAGAGAATCATATTCTCATATTTGATCAATAGGTTTCCACGAACTCTCGGATCGGTCAATCTTTCGTGCCTCACCTGCGCCGACATCCCTCAACCGGGCGGCCGGGAACACAGCGTCAACGCACGCCTGAGCGTGGCAGAGGTACCCTCAAGATGTTGATTCTCGCGATTCGAGAAGATAGTTTCCATACACGGGAGAAGCCAGCGGCGATAGCGATTCGTCCACGGGCCGACCACGGGTTGGCGACAATCACGAGATAACCACGAGCCAAAGACCAGGCGGGCCTTGAGCGCCCCCACGGAGAGGATCGGGCAGTGAACAAAGAAGACATGATTCTGATCAGCGTCGACGACCACACCGTCGAGCCGCCGGACATGTTCAAGAACCACTTGCCGAAGAAGTACGCCGACGATGCGCCGCGGCTGGTGCACAACGCCGACGGCTCCGACTGCTGGCAGTTCCGCGACACCGTCATTCCTAACGTCGCGCTCAACGCAGTGGCAGGCCGTCCCAAGGAGGAGTACGGCCTGGAACCGCAGGGCCTCGACGAGATTCGCCCCGGCTGTTACAACGTCGACGAGCGAGTCAAAGACATGAACGCCGGCGGCATCCTCGCCTCGATCTGCTTCCCGTCGTTCCCGGGCTTCGCCGGGCGACTGTTCGCCACCGAAGACCACGACTTTTCCGTCGCGCTGGTGCAGGCCTACAACGACTGGCACATCGAGGACTGGTGCGGCGCCTACCCGGCCCGCTTCATCCCGATGGCGATCCCGGTGATCTGGGATGCCGAAGAGTGCGCCAAAGAAGTGCGGCGGGTCTCCAAGAAAGGCGTGCACGCGCTGACCTTCACCGAGAACCCGGCGGCGATGGGCTACCCGAGCTTCCACGACGACTACTGGAAGCCGCTGTGGGAAGCGTTGTGCGACACCGACACCGTGATGAACGTGCACATCGGGTCCTCGGGCCGGCTGGCGATCACCGCGCCCGATGCGCCGATGGACGTGATGATCACGCTGCAGCCGATGAACATTGTGCAGGCCGCGGCGGACCTGTTGTGGTCGAAGCCGATCAAGCAATACCCGGACCTCAAGGTCGCCCTGTCCGAGGGTGGCACCGGGTGGATCCCGTACTTCCTCGAGCGTGCCGACCGCACCTACGAAATGCACTCCACGTGGACGCATCAGGACTTCAAGGGCAAGCTGCCCAGCGAGGTGTTCCGCGAGCACTTCCTGACCTGCTTCATCAGCGACAAGGTCGGTGTCAAGCTGCGCAACATGATCGGCATCGACAACATCTGCTGGGAAGCCGACTACCCGCACAGCGACTCGATGTGGCCGGGCGCCCCCGAGGAACTCTGGGAAGTGCTGTCGGAGAACAACGTGCCCGACGACGAGATCAAGAAGATGTCGTATCAGAACGCGATGCGCTGGTACTCCTTCGACCCGTTCAGCCACATCACCGAAGCGCAGGCTACGGTCGGTGCGTTGCGTAAATCCGCTGAGGGTCACGATGTTTCGATCCGGGCTCTGTCGAAGCACGATCACGCTGGCGCCAGCTTCGCGGACTTCGCCGCCAGTGCCAAGGAACTGACCGGCAACAAGGACTGACGTACCCAAAAGCCGGTGCATGAACTGATCAAAGGAGATTCGCAGTGGCCGGCGGTGGGATGAATTTCGAGCTGACTGACGACCAACAGCTGATCCGTAAGTCGGTGGCCGAGCTGGCGTCGAAATTCGACGACCACTACTGGATGGAAAAAGACCTCGCGCACGAATTTCCGCAGGAGTTCTACGACGCGATCGCCAGCGGTGGCTGGCTCGGCATGACGATCCCCGAAGAGTACGGCGGCCACGGACTCGGCATCACCGAGGCGACGCTGCTGCTCGAGGAGGTGGCGCGGTCGGGTGCGGCCATGAACGGCGCCAGCGCCATTCACCTGACGATCTTCGGCATGCAGCCCGTCGTCAAGCACGGCTCCGACGAGATGAAGGCCAGGACCCTCCCGCGAATCGTCAACGGCGATCTGCACGTGTGCTTCGGCGTCACCGAACCCGGTGCGGGCCTTGACACGTCGCGTATCACGACCTTCGCAAAGCGCGAAGGCGACACGTACCGGATCAACGGGCGCAAGGTCTGGATCTCCAAGGCGCTGGAGTCCGAGAAGATCCTGCTGCTGACGCGGACCACGCCATTCGACGAGGTCACCAAGAAGACCGACGGCATGACGCTGTTCCTCACCGACCTCGATCGCGACCACGTCGACATCCGGCCGATCAAGAAGATGGGCCGCAACGCCGTCAGCTCCAACGAGGTCTTCATCGACGATCTGATCGTCCCAGTCGAGGATCGTGTCGGCGAGGAGGGACAAGGCTTCAAGTACATCCTCGATGGTCTTAATCCGGAACGGATGCTGATCGCCGCCGAGGCGCTCGGCATCGGGCGCATCGCGCTGGAGAAGGCCGTCAAGTACGGCAACGAGCGCGTTGTGTTCAACCGCCCGATCGGCATGAACCAGGGGCTGCAGTTCCCGCTGGCGGACTCACTGGCGCGCCTGGACGCCGCGGAGCTGGTGCTGCGTAAGGCCACCTGGCTTTATGACAACGGGAAACCGTCTGGCCGCGAGGCGAATACCGCGAAGTACCTCTGTGCGGACGCCGGATTTGGAGCGGCCGATCGGGCGCTGCAGTTGCACGGCGGGATGGGCTACTCGGAGGAGTACCACGTGTCGCGGTATTTCCGCGAATCGCGTCTGATGAAGATTGCGCCGGTCAGTCAGGAGATGATTCTCAATTTCCTTGGCGAGCACGTCTTGGGAATGCCGAGGAGCTACTGATGGCATCGCTGTTCGACCTGACCGGTCGCTCGGCACTGGTCAGCGACGTGGACGCCGCCTCCTACATCACCGGTCAGGTGTTGCCGGTGAACGGCGGCATGGTGATGTGATGCCGCAGAACCGAGGGCCGCTCACGGGCATCACCGTGGTGGCCTTGGAGCAGGCGGTCTCGGCGCCGATGTGTACGCGGGTGCTCGCCGATTTCGGCGCGCGGGTCATCAAGATCGAGAACCCCAAGGGCGGCGACTTCGCCCGCCATTACGACGAAGTCGTCAACGGGCTTGCCGCCCACTTCGTCTGGGCCAACCGCGGTAAAGAATCGGTGACCCTCGACCTGAAAACCGACGCCGGGCTCGACATTCTGCACCAGCTTCTGGACCGCGCCGACGTGTTGGTCTCCAATCTCGCTCCGGGCGCAGTCGCCCGACTCGGCGTCGGTGCGGCCGATCTCGAGCAGCGCCACCCGAACGTGATCGCCGTCGAAATCGACGGATACGGTCCCGGTGGACCGTTGTCACACAAGCGGGCCTACGACCTGCTGGTCCAGGCGGAGTCTGGCGCTTGCGCCATCACCGGCAACCCGGGCGCACCGGCGAAACCTGGTCCGCCAGTGGCGGATATCAGCACCGGTCTGTATTCGGCGCTATCGATCTTGGCGCTGCTGTACTCCCGCGATGCGCAGTCGACACCCAGTCAGCACGGCAACGCGGTCGGGCTCAGCCTGCTCGACACCATGATGGAACTGATGGGATATCCGCTGACCTATACCCAGCATTCCGGCATCGACCAGCAGCCGCTGGGGATGAGCTCACCAGCGGTCGCGCCGTACAGCGCCTATCGCACCGCCGACGGCCAGACCGTCGTGTTGGGAACCACGAACGATGCTGAATGGCAACGCCTTTCGCGAAAAATCATTCAGCGCGACGATCTCGCTGACGATCCCCGGTTCGCCAGTAACTCCGCCCGCTGCGCCCACCGAGATATTTTGGACGAGGCCATCGGCGCCTGGTGCGCGGCGCACGATCTGGACCACGTGCAGAAAACGGCGGACGCCGCAGGAATCGGCAACTCGCGGTACAACACACCCAGCGAGGTCCTGGTCCACCCGCAGCTGACCGCCCGGGACCGCTGGCGGCAGGTCGACACCCCGGCAGGCCCGATCCAGGCTCTGCTGCCTCCACCCGTCATCGCCGACTACCAGGCCCCGATGGGGGCGGTGCCCGGCCTCGGGCAGCACACGGATGCGGTACTCGCCGAACTCGGCATCGGCGCAGAAGAAATCGACCGATTCCGGGTGCTGGGTGCCGTCGGACCGGCCTATGTCTGACGAGGCTCCGCTGCTGTGCAACGAACGCGACGGTGTGCGGACGTTGACACTGAATCGGCCGCGGCGCAAGAACGCGATCAACCGCGAACTCTGGATCGCGTTGGCCGAGGCGCTCATTGCCGCAGGCAAAGACCGCGGTGTGCGCGCGGTGGTGCTGACCGGTGCGGCCGGCGCTTTTTGTTCCGGTGCTGATATCTCGACGCCCGACGACAGCCACCCAGTGCACAAATTGCAGCGCCTGACCGATGTGGCGCTGGCACTGCACGAGTTGCGGGTACCGACGATCGCCAAGGTCAACGGCGTCGCGGTCGGGGCGGGCTGGAACCTGGCGCTGGGGTGCGATCTGGTGGTGGCGACGCCGGAATCGACTTTCTCGCAGATCTTCGCCAAGCGTGGCCTGTCCGTCGACCTCGGCGGCTCGTGGCTGCTCCCGAAAATCGTTGGGCTGCAACAAGCCAAGCGCCTCGTGTTGCTGGCCGATACCATCGACGCTGCCGAAGCTCATGCACTTAAACTGGTGACGTGGGTGGTGGCCGCCGACGAGATCGACGCGTTCGTTGCTGATGTGGCTGGGCGACTGGCGGCCGGGCCACCGATCGCGCTGGCGCACAGCAAGGCGCTGTTGAACGAGGGCGCCGACCGGACCATGCGCGATGCGCTGGCCAACGAAGCCCGCGCACAGGTCGGCAATTTCGCGACAGTCGATTCGGCGGAGGCGTATGCCGCATTCGCCGAAAAACGCGACGCATCGTTCACTGGTGAATGGGCAGTAAAAAGATTGGAGCAGAAAAATGCGTGAAACAGTCATCGTCGAGGCAGTACGGACACCGGTCGGCAAACGCAACGGTGGTCTGTCCAGCATGCACGCCGCGGACCTGTCGGCGCTGGTGCTCAACGAGTTGTTGGCGCGCACCGGGATCGACCCGCACATCATCGACGACGTCGTCTGGGGATGTGTGTCCCAGGTCGGCGATCAGTCCAGCAACATCGGTCGTTACGCGGTGCTCGCCGCCGGCTGGCCCGAAAGCATCCCGGGCACAACGATCAACCGGGCCTGCGGGTCCAGCCAGCAGGCTCTCGACTTCGCGGTACAAGCGGTGATGGCCGGCCAGCAGGACGTCGTAGTGGCGGGCGGGGTCGAGGTGATGAGCCGCGTGCCATTGGGCTCGGCCAGAGCGAGTGGTCAGCCCTACGGCCCCAAAGTGCTTGAACGCTATGACGGTTTCTCGTTCAATCAGGGCCTGTCGGCGGAGATGATCGCCAAGAAGTGGGGTTTCTCCCGCACCCGACTCGACGAGTACTCCGCGCTGTCTCACGAACGGGCCGCAGCCGCACAGGACAACGGCGCCTTCACCGATCAGATCGTCCCGGTGTTCGTCGATGACACGGCCGTCACCGCGGACGAAGGGATTCGGCGGGGAACCAGCGTCGAGAAATTGGCGGGCCTGAAACCCGCGTTCGACGAGGCCGGCGTGATCCACGCGGGTAACTCGTCGCAGATTTCCGACGGCGCGGCGGCGTTGCTGGTGATGACCTCGCAAATGGCGGTCGAACTGGGCCTGACTCCGCTGGTGCGGTACCGGGCCGGCGCGGTGACCGGTGCAGATCCGGTGCTGATGCTCACCGGGCCCATCCCGGCCACCGAGAAGGTGCTGAAGAAGACGGGCGTCTCGATCGGCGAGATCGGTGCGTTCGAGGTCAACGAGGCGTTCGCCCCGGTGCCGCTGGCCTGGCTCGACGAGACCGGTGCCGACCCGGACCGGCTCAACCCACTGGGCGGAGCGATCGCCCTCGGCCACCCGCTCGGCGCATCGGGTGCGGTGCTGATGACCCGTTTGGCATACCACATGCGCGACAACGGGATTCGCTTCGGACTGCAGACCATGTGCGAAGGCGGCGGTACCGCCAACGCCACGCTCGTCGAACTTGTTGCCTGACAAGGAAGCTCATGCGTCGCAACCTCTTCACCGAAGACCACGAAGCCTTCCGCGAGTTGGCCCGCGACTTCATCGACAAGGAAGTCGTGCCTGCCTACCCACAGTGGGAGAAGGCCGGCCGTATGCCGCGCGAGATCTTCAAGCAGATGGGTGCGCTCGGGATGCTCGGGATGGCGATCCCAGAGGAGTACGGCGGCGCCGGCATGCCCGACTACCGCTACAACGTCGTGTTGCAGGAGGAGGCGGCGCAGGCGCTGGTGACGCTGTCGACGGTCCGTACCCAACTCGAGGTGATCCTGCCGTACTTCCTGCACTACGCGAACGACGAACAGCGCAAGCGCTGGTTCCCCGGGCTGGCCGACGGAACGTTGCTGACCGCTGTCGCGATGACCGAGCCGGGGACCGGATCGGACCTCGCGGGTATGCGCACGACGGCGGTGCGGGACGGCGACCACTGGATCGTCAACGGCGCCAAGACATTCATCACCGGTGGCATGCAGGCCGACCTGGTGATCGTCGTCGCTCGCACATCCACCGACCCCGACAACAGACGTAAGGGCCTGACGCTGCTCGTCGTCGAGGACGGCATGGAAGGTTTCACCCGCGGGCGCGAACTGGAGAAGATGGGCTGCAAGGTCCAGGACACCGCCGAACTGTCATTCGTCGACGTCGGGGTGCCCGCCGAGAACGTTCTCGGCGACCAGGGTGAGGCGTTCGGCTACCTGGGTCACAACCTGCCGCAGGAACGTCTGACGGTGGCGGTCGGATCGGTGGCGCAGGCCCGATCGGCGATCGCCGCGGCCATCGATTACACCAAGAACCGCAAGGCATTTGGCACTCCGGTCGCCTCATTCCAGAACACCAAGTTCGAGTTGGCCGCGTGCTCGACAGAGGTGGAGGCCGGCCAGGCGATGCTGGACCGTGCGGTGGCGCTACACGTGGAGGGGGAGTTGTCGGGCCCGGACGCGGCGAGGGTGAAGCTGTTCTGCACCGAGATGCAACAACGCGTCGTCGATCGTTGTCTGCAACTGTTCGGCGGTTACGGCTACATGATGGAATATCCGATCGCGCGGCTGTACACGGATGCCCGGGTGGCGCGCATCTACGCCGGAACGAGTGAAGTGATGAAAGTGATCATCGCCAAGTCGCTCGGTCTATAACGGAACTGAAAAAACTCGGCTGAGACCCTTGTCACAGTCGGTCCAACCAACCTACTGTGTGTTCAGTCAGTTGGTTGGACGAAGGAGTCCGGTGCCCGAATCACGGCCGTACGAGTCGCTGCGCGCGAAGGGCGAAGACCGCAAACAGCGGATTTTGGCTGTCGCGCAGCGGTTGCTCACCCGCAACGGGTGGCGCAACACCACTCTGGCCCAGATCGCCGGCGAGGCAGGCGTGAGCCCGGCCGGCCTGCTGCACCACTTCGAATCCAAAGAGCAACTGCTGAACGCGGTGCTCGACATTCGCGATGCCGACGACGACTCCCACGCCGACCGGGCCGGCGATCTGATCTCGGAGATCGCCGCCGTCGCAGAACGGTATTACCGGTCACCCGAACTCATCGGCACCTACGCGGTGCTGCTCGCGGAGAACGTGCATCCCGACGCACCGCTGCACGACCGGCTGCGCGCCCGGTACCACGACGCGATCGACATCATCGGCGAACTGATCCGACGCGGCCAGCGGACCGGCCAATTTCGGATGGACCTGGACGTCACCGTCAAGTCAGTGCAGATCCTCGCATTCATCACCGGAATGGAGACGACATGGTTGCTCAACCCTTCGATACCACTGACCGAGGTCTTCAAGGAGTACGCGGAATCGTTGGCCAGGGACATGGCCCCACCGAACCCGGCGTGAGATATCGGCTCGACATCGTCGCCGTCGACGTCGTCGACGTCGTGCGCTTCGCCGGCGGTTGGCTGTTCGACCGGGCGATGGCCGGCTGGGACGTGACGGTCCTGGTCGCCGACCATCCGGACGAACGGCCGTTGCGGATCCTCGGCGCCCAGGTCGTTGACCTCGAGCACGCGTTGGCGACGGCCGAACACCGGCCGCCGCCGCAGACCCTGGCGGCGGCGGCCGACATGTTCGGTTGCGACCCGCGTGTCCGCGAAGCCGTTCTGCAGGCACTCGACCAGGGCGCAACCGAGGTCACGTTGTGGGGACAGACCTGGCCTGCCGAGTTGGATGACAGCGTCGGCCTGGTCCAGCATCGGCTCAGCGCCGCAGCCCAGGCATTCAAAGCCCAGGCTTTCGCCGCGGCCGCACTCTCCCCGGCCTCGATCGAGCCGATCGAGACATTTCGCAGCCGGGTGATGGCTAGTCCGCTGGTCGAGGCCGACCTGATTCCGGCAGGCTAATCGGCGGCATCGACGTTGGATTCACCGCGCGTTGACGGCGTGGCATGCGGTATGGAAATCTAATACTCATCTCTGAGAGGCTCATTCTCACTGGTCGAGATTGGAACGGTGCGAGATGGTGAACGACTTCACCGAAATGGACTTTTTCCGTGGCAGCGAGCTCATCGCCGACCCTTACCCCTATTACGAGGCGCTGCGGCAGCAATGCCCGGTAGCCAAGGAGAACCACCACGACGTCACCATGGTGACCGGCTGGGAGGAAGCCTGCGCGGTCCTCAACGACGCCGAGACGTGGTCGTCGTGCAACTCGGTGACCGGGCCCTTCCCCGGCTTTCCGGTGTCGCTCGAAGGTAAGGGTGATGACGACATCACTGATCTGATCACGCAGCACCGCGACGAGTTGCCGTTCAGCGACCAGTTGCCCACCCTCGACCCGCCGACCCACACCAACCACCGCTCGCTGTTGATGCGGCTGATCACGCCGAAGCGCCTCAAGGAGAACGAGGACGCCATGTGGGAGCTCGCCGACCAGGTGCTCGACGACTTCCTGGCTCCCGGACGTGGCGCGTTCATCAAGGGCTTCGCCAGTCCGTTCACGCTGCTGGTGATCGCCGATCTGCTCGGCGTACCGATGGAGGATCGCGAGAAGTTCGTCAACGGCATCCGCGAGCACTCGGGTGGCGGCGTAGGCGGCACCGGCAAGGAATCGCTGGCGCACAGCCCGCTGGAATTCCTCTACGGACTCTTCTCCGACTACGTCGAAGACCGCCGCGCCGCGCCTCGCGACGACGTGCTGACCGGCCTTGCGACCGCGACGTATCCCGACGGCTCGACACCCGAGGTCGGAGACGTGGCTCGGGTTGCGGCCAACGTCTTTTCGGCGGGCCAGGAAACCACCGTGCGGCTGCTCGGTGCATCGCTGCAGACCTTGGGTGAGCGCCCGGACATTCAGGCGCAGTTGCGCAAGGACCGCAGCCTGTTGCCGAACTTCATCGAGGAGTCGCTGCGCCACGAGAGCCCGGTCAAGGGGGACTTCCGGATGAACCGGAAGCCGGTCAACGTCGGCGGAGTCGACCTGCCCGCTGGCACCACGGTCATGATCGTGCAGGCCGCCGCAAACCGCGACCCGCGGCGGTTCGAGGACCCCACCATATTCGACCCGGCCAGAAAGAATGCCCGCCAACACATCTCGTTCGGACGCGGCATCCACAGCTGTCCCGGCGCTCCGCTGGCCCGCGCCGAAACACGGGTGGCCCTCGAGCGACTACTCGACCGCACGTCCGACATTCAGATCAGCGAGGAGCATCACGGACCCGCCAATGACCGTCGCTATCAATACGTTCCGACGTACATTCTGCGTGGCCTGACCGAGCTGCACCTGGAGTTCACGCCGGCATGAAGGTGTGGGTAGACGACCAGCGCTGTCGCGGCCACGGAATGTGCCTCACACTCTGCCCGGACGTGTTCAGCCTCACCGACGACGGTTACGCGGAGGCTATTGATTCCGAGGTGCCGACGGAGTTCGAAGCTGCCACTGAAGAGGCCATCGAGTGCTGCCCAGAACAGGCCATCGCCAAGCGTTGATCAGATACTCACGCCGGTAAGGAGTTTCACGGAATCATGCCAAAAGGTTATGTCATTCTCACCGAGGCCATCAAAGATCCAGAAGGTATGAAGGCCTACGGCCGGGCCGCCGGGGCCGCGATGGGCGGAGTGAAGATTCTCGCGGTGGACACCACACCCGAAACCCTCGAAGGAACCTGGCACGGCGACCAGACCGTGGTGCTCGAATTCGAGTCGGTCGAGGCTGCCCGCGCGTGGTACGAGTCCGAGGCCTACCAGAACGCGGCGAAGCTACGGCAAGCCGCGGCCGACTGCAACGCGGTGATTATTTCCGGATTCGGCTGAGCCTCGCCGTCATCGGTCGTCCTCGTCGTCGAGTAGCTCGTCGGGGCGGTGGATTCGGTTGACCTGTGGTGGTTCTGTTCTGTCGCTCCAGGCGAGGCGGCCCTCGTCGGTGACTGTCGTCGTGAGGTTGCCGCACGTCGCCTCGGAATGGTCAGGCGCGCAGGCGAAGTAGAGCTCGTCGGCGTCGGTTTGGCCACCGTCGGCCCAATCATTGCCGTGATGAACTTCGCAGTGATAGCCAGGCTCCAGGCACTCAGGCCGGGTGCAACCCCCGTCGCGGGCATGGCAGATCATGCGTTGGTCTACGGTCGCGATGCGCTTGCTTCGGCCCAGATAGAGCGGGCGCTCGGAGTGATTATCGAAGACCGCCAGGTAGTGGATGCTGTCGCTGGCCATGCGTATGAGGTCGCGCATGGGGAGTCGACTATTGCCGCCGGTGCGGGCCGGCGGCGGCATCGGGATGCTTGGGTCGCGAGCGGCACGGGCGGCTTGCTCAAGTTCGGCCAGCTTGGTCGTCACGATCACGGTGACCGGCACGCCGCGGTGCACACCGAGCCCGCCGGACGAGATCGCCTGGCGCAGAGCTTGTTTGATCGCATCGTGGCAACGCTGCGCCGGTGCACGGCCGTCACGCTGCCCGACGGGCGCGTCCGGGGGCAGGTGACGCCCGGGACGCACGGCCGCGGTGACCGCTTCCAGGTAGGCGCGGGCCTCCGGGTCCAGCCAGCCGCTCAGCCGACTCATGCCATCGATACCTTGCCGACCCAGAACCACACCGCGGCGCCGCGCCCGGTCCTCGTCGGAGAAGTTGCCGTCGGGATTGAGGCAGTCGGCAATCCGTTCACCCACCGCGGCAACGAATTTCGCGTCCTGCCTGGTGGCGTGGCGGACCAGCGTGCGCTCGGCCTTCTCCTGATCGGCGACACCGACCGCCGAGGGCAGCACATCCAAGGCTCTGGTAACCGCGGCGATGTGATCGTCACCGAGAGCACCCTTGTGGACAGCCTCAGCCAACTTCGGCAACTCCGGCGGCAAGGCCGGACCAGTCAGTGACCGTCGCGGGCAGATCCGCCCCGCCACCCGAAACCGGCGCTTGACTTCGGCGGAGGTGATCCGCAGTCGCGAGCCGAGCAGATGGCGCGTCGCCACATCAGATGGCAGTGCAGGATCGTCTGGCCCGTCTACCGGGTCGGCGATCTCGCCGAACATACGGTACGACAGTCCGCGATTGACCCGGTCCAAAGTCTCGAGCCGCTCGGCGACGTCGACGCGAAAAGCATTGCCCACCAGATCGGTGCACGATCCGCGTAGGCGAGCGTAAGCAGCGCCGATCAGCTCAAGATCCGCCCGCATCTGCGCGCGCGCCGCGTCTGCGGGAAGACCTGACTCGACGAAACTCATACCGTCCACATTATCGAACACCTGTTCGATTTTCGTCCGCCGAAAGCGCATCTGTGGACGAAGCGCCAACTGTGGACAACTTGGGAAGCCATGGTTCCGGCAACTGGTGCAACGAGCACAACAACCCGACCTACATCGTCGACCTCATCAAGGGCATCGCCACCGTCAGCGTCGAGACCATGAAGATTGTCGATCGCCTGCAGGAGGACGCCCGCCATGCCCCTGGAGACGGAACTTTGGCGCATTGAAGGTGACCGGCCCCTGCCGGCTACTCACTGATTGAAATGGCCTGTCGTGGGCATTGACGAATTGCGTCGAGTACCTGCTCTTCGTTCTCCGGCGTGACTTCTTCCTGCAGCACCGTCAGTGTGTCGTCATCCTCGAGCCGGAAAACTTCTGGGACGACGCCCATGCAGACGCCATTGCTTTCGCACAGACCCCAGTCGACTTCGATCTTCTTGGTCACTGGTTCCACCTCATCGCAGCACTTTGACCGGGACGTTGAGCCAGCCGGCGACGTTCTGCATCGTGACTCGTTTGCAGCTGTCCCAATCCACCTCGTAGCGAGGCATGAAGTCGAGTAGTTTCTCCAGCGCGATTTGGCTTTCCATCCGGGCCAGTGCCGCGCCAAGGCAACTGTGAATCCCATATCCGAGACCGAGATGCTGGGCCTCGGTGTGATCGCGGTCGATGTCGAATGTGTCGGCGTCGGTGAAGGCATCGGAGTCGCGGTTGGCCGCGGCGTTCATCACGAACACGGGCTTGCCTGCTGGAATCGTGCCACCGCTGGTGTGGGCCTCCTTCAGGGTCCAGCGGACGTTGTACTGCACGGGTCCTTCGTAGCGCAGCAGTTCTTCGACCGCGCCCCCGAGCTTGCGACGGTCGTCGAGCAGCTTCTGCCATTGCTCCGGGTTGCGGGCGAAGAGTATCGCCGCACTGCCGACCAATTTGGTGACGGTCTCGGCGCCGGCGCCGCCCAAAAGCGTGGAGAAGCCGCATATTTCGATGTCGTCGAGCTTGCGGGGCTGGCCATCCTCACCCGGGATCTCGGCGGCGATCAGCTTGCTGATCATGTCGTCCTGCGGATTTTGCCGCCGCTCCTGCACCAGGCTGAAGTAGTACATCGCGGTGTCGATGTTGGCCTGCATGCCGGCCTCGCTGATGTCGATCTGTCCCGGTTCGCGGGACAGGCTCGTGTCGATCCAGTGCCGCACCTGCTGGCGGTATTCCTCTGGCACTCCGGCCATCCGGGTGATGACTTCCACCGGGAACGGTCCCGAGAAGTCCTGGACAACGTCGAAGTGGTCAGGATCGACCGCGCCCAGATATTTGTCGATCACTTCATGGACTGTCTCGGTCTGCGACTGAACCGCTCGAGGAGTGAAGGCTTTGTTGAGCAGGCTGCGCATGTGCCGGTGGTCGGGCGGATCCATGAAAATGATCGACCTCATGTCGGCCGAGATGCCCTTGCGCACCATCGACAAGTCGCAGCCCCTGCTCGACGAGTAGGTCTCGTGGTCTTTCAAGGCCGCCGCCACGTCTTCGTGGCGCGTGATCGCGTAGAAGTCTTCCTTTTCGTCGTAGTACAGCGGTGCGTCTTCACGCATCCGTCGGTAGATCTCGAAAGGGTTGCTGAAAAACTCTTCAGAGAACGGATGGAAGACGACTTGCGGTTTGGTCATTACACCCTCCTCAGCGGCGAATGAGCAGCTGGAAACTTTACGACGGAATGCTTGACTGTAACGCTAACGGTATACGCTTCGTCGCGGACCGAAAAGACCTCATTTCGCATCCGCCACGCCCGCATTGATGACGTCGTCCAGCACACCCAGGTCGCTGCCCAGTTCGGCGGCGATATCCCTGACCACGGCAATGTCTTTGCCGACGAACTCGCCCGCAGTTTCGATGAACGAGGCCACCGAACCGCGCGCGGCAACGATCTCGAGCGCCCGGCTCGATGCGCTGCCGCGTGGCAGTGCGCTGAGCAGTGCGGACTCGGTGACACCGAGACGCGCACCCAATTCGACGGCGTCGGCGAGCAGCCCGATGTGCGCAGCGAAGAGCGCGTTGTTGACCAGCTTGACCTTCTGGCCCGCGCCGAGCGGGCCGACGTGTAAGACGGGGTCGCCGTAACAGCTCAACACCGGGCGAAGACTGGCGACTGTGTCGTCGGCTCCACCGACGAACAAGGTCAGCGCCCCGGCCTCGGCGTTGTGCGGACCTCCGCTCACCGGTGCGTCGACCACCTCGACGCCCCGAGGTGCGGCCGCATCGGCGATGCGCTCGACGGTGCGAGGACTGCCGGTCGTGTGTAGCACCAGAACGGAACCGGCAGGCATCGCCGCGACCACGCCGTCGGTCAGGCAGATGTCACGCACCTGTTGGTCGGTGAAGACACAGACCAGCACTGCTTCCGCGTCAGCGCTTACCGCGGCTGTCTCGGCGACGGCAGTTGCGCCCAATTGGTCGATAGCGGAGCGCTTCTCCTCGGTGCGGCCGAGTGCGCGGACGTCGTGCCCTGCCTCGACGAGACGCGCCACCATCGGACGGCCCATCCGTCCGGCACCGATGAATCCGATTCTCACCGTGGGTGTTTCATTAGAGAAAGCGTGGCGTCGGCCGCGTCAAGCACAGCCCCGCCCGAAACGCCGGCAGATCCGGCCAGCTCGGCAACCAGGCGGACGTCCTTTTGCAGAAGGGTTCCGGCCAACCCCGCAAGCCGACCCAGACCGCCGGTATCACCGCCAAGTACGTTGAGTCCGAAACTGTTCCCGCTCCCGCGAGAGATGACTTCGGTCAGCCGATCAGGCGACACACCGAGCGCCTCACCAAGGGCCAGGGTGCTGGCCGCCGTGCCCAGGCTGGCGGTGAAGAGCAGGTTGTTCAGCAGCTTCGTGGTCTGTCCGGAACCCAGCTCACCCAGATGCACGACCGGGTCGGCATAACTCTCGAATACCGGGCGGCAGCGTTCGACGACAGCGGTGTCACCACCGACCATCACCAGCAGGCGTCGCTCCGCCGCGGCGGGGCCTCCACCGCTGACCGGCGCGTCGATCACCGAAACACCTTGTCCCGCTGCTTTATCCGCCAGCGCGCGACATGTCTTGGGGTGGACGGTGCTGTGGATGGCGATGACGCCGCCCGGCCGGAGTCCGGCCAGCACTCCGTTCTCACCCGCCGCGACTTCTTCGACGTCAGCGTCGCCGACCACGCAAATGCAGACGAGATCACTGGCGGCCGCGAGTTCGGCCGGCGAACCGGCGACCTGTGCGGCGGTCTCGGCATATGGCTCCAGTGACGCGGATCGGCGCGCCCACAAAGTCGTCGGGAAGCCGGCATCGATGATCCGTTCGGCCATCGGACCGCCCTGGCTGCCCAGGCCGATGAATCCGACCCGCATCAGCCGGCCTCCAGATTCGTTTCGTTGCCGGCCGTTTGAGCGCCCACACAGGTGTCGACGAAGGAAAGGACGGTCGCGTGGTATTCCGCCGCGGTGTGGCCGAGGCTGATGTTGTGTCCCGCACCGGGCCGTTCGTTGATCTGGAATCGGGGCGCGCCGGAGAACAGCGACCCGATCTCGGCCAGCGCCGGCGGGTCTGACAGCCAGATTTTTTCGTGCTCGGCGACGCTGAACTGAACCGGAACATCTACGCAGGGCGCAATTGCCGGAAAGTCCTGGCGTGCCCAGTTCGATACCATCTGGGTTTCGTAGGGCGGGGCGCCTTGGTGTACCGTTGCGCCGCTGAGCACTTCAGGCGGATACAACTCCGTTGGATGCCATAGCAATTCACGCATGCCGGCTGGGCGGTGGTCGAGAGTTGCCGCTTTGAGAATATCGCGCGCCGCGGGATGGTAGCGGCGGCCGGTGCCTGCCAGTTCGACGCCGAGCAGGTCGGTCCGACGCTCGTCGGCAGCCATCCGCAACGCCAGCTCGCACCCTCCGGAGTGGGCCATCAGGAACAGGCCGGCACCGCGCGGCCGGTCACCGAGAATGCGGTCCACCGCCCCATACGTCAGCGCAACCCGCTGCGCGGGCTCGGCCACTGCCTCCGGGTACGCAGCAGAGCTGCCGTAGCCGGGCCGGTCGATGGCGATGACGGTGTATCCGTGCGCCGCTCCCGTCCGTAGCAACGACGACTCGGGATGGCCGGGGCAGTCGAAATACAGTGCGGTGGTGCCGCCGCCGTGGATGGCGACGATCACCGCGCGCGGGTCCGGCGCCTCGGCGACCAAAGCCGACATGGGGACCTTGTCGACGATGACAAGCCTGGGCTTGATCATGTGTCGGCCCGCAGCAGCAGTACCCCGCTCGGTGTCAGGCCTCCGCTGCTGACGACGCCGACGCGGGCGTCGGCGACTTGCCGTTCACCGGCCTCGCCGCGCAACTGGGTGATCGCTTCATGAAGCAGACCCATGCCGTGGGTTCGACCGTGCGACAGCTGGCCGCCGTGGGTGTTCAGTGGCAGCTGGCCATCGCGGGCGATGTTCTTGCCGCCGTCCAGGAATTGCTTCGCCTCACCGATTCCGCAGAAGCCCAGCGCTTCGATCCAGGACAGGCAGTTCATGGTGAACCCGTCGTACAGCTCGGCGACGTCGACGTCCTGCGGCTTGAGCGATGTGCGAGACCACAGATGTGCGGACTGGCCCAGCACCTGTGGTTCGTGGGTCAATGTGCTTTGGTCCCAATCGATTCGCTCGATGATCTGGGTGCCGACCGCATCGACGAATACCGGTGGTTTGGCGGTGTCGCGTGCGGCATCGACCGCTGACACGATCACGGCGATCGCGCCGTCGCAGGGCACGTCGCAGTCATAGAGACCGAACGGTGTGGTGATCGGGCGCGCGCCGAGATAGTCGTCCATGGTCATCGGCGTCCGGTATACGGCCGACGGGTTGAGCTCGGCGTTGGCGCGCTGATTCAGCGCGATCCAGCCCAGCGTCTCCTTTGTCGTGCCGTATCGATGAAAGTGGCGCTGGGCGTTCTGCGCCAACGTATGTGCCGCCGACGTGGCGCCGAACGGCGCCAGCCAATCGGCGCGTCTTCCCCCGGACGGGACGATCTTGCCCTGCTTCATCTGCTCGTTGAAAGTGGCTTCCCACAGCGTTCGGAAGCACAGCACGTGGCGCGCCAGCCCGCCGGCGATGGCGAGCATCGCGGCGATCACCGAGCCACCGGGGCCGAAGGTTTCGATCCCACCGTTGTGCCACGTCGGCCGAATGCCCAGCGCGGCTTCCACTGCGGTGACGCCGCCTTCGCCGAACCCGCCCAGATTGCCACCGCCGGGATAGGTCGACAATCCGTCGATGTCGTCGAAAGTCAGCCCGGCATCGGCGATTGCGGCCTCACAGGCTGCGACGGTCAGCGACAACGGTGGCACCATCAGTCGTCGCCCGATCTCCGACATGCCGATTCCGGTGAGTGCCACCTTGTCTTCGAATTTCTCCGCCGTGAGCATCGGCCGGACGTGTTCGCCGAAACGCTCCGGTGCGATCTCGTCGATCGGCAGCGGGGCGGGCTCGGCACCCTCGATGAGGCGGAAGAGCGGCAGCCAGACATCTTCGTGCTGTTCGAAGACAACCTCGACCTGTTGGCCCAATTGCAGTTGCTCAGCGTCACATTCGACGACATTCGTGGTCAGTCGCACCCGCGGATCTTCAGCGATGGCGACCTGAGCAACGACATACGGTGCAGGCATGCCGGGCAGACTGAATCGATGATTGACGGTGAATCCGGCTAGCGTGGCCCGGCCGGACACCGCCCGCACGGTGAGGTTGTGCGAGCGGCAGTATCGGCAGACCGGCGCTGGTGGATGAATGAGAGCCGTGCAGTCGGCGCATTCCTGCAGCCGCAACTGTCCGTCCGCACCCGAGGTCCAGAAGAACTCATTGTCCGCGGTGATCAGTGGCAGCGGGCGTTCGGTCAACGGGTGAACCCCCACTCGGCTTCGTTCGCTTCGGTTTTGAGGTGTTCAGCCGGATCCTCCGCACCCTCCGACATCGGGTGCGGCCCCGCGCCACGGCGCTCGCCCCACTCGGTGATCGCATGCACCGGGCAGTCCAGCAGCGCCCGCATCACCGCGTCCCGATCACCGTCGGCGACCTCGCCGTCGCCTTCCAGCGACGCGTATCCCCAGTCGTCGAGCGAGAAGTGCTTCGGCGCGTGCTTGGCGCACAGGCCGAATCCGTCGCACACCGTGCGGTCGAGTCGAATTCTCATGCGTGGCTCACCGCCTCGATCTCGTAGGGACGGTCGGCCGTGAACGCCCCGAGCTGGCATGTCCGGCAACCATTGTCGAGATGGTGCTGGACGGACTCGGGAAATCTGTTCAGTAGGCTCGCGGCGATATTGGTCGCCGCATCCAACGTCCCGCACGCACCGCGTCCGCGGAGCACCACCGACCACCGGCGCAACCGGGCCACGTCCTCGTCGGTGGCGACGCCGTCGCGCAGAGCCGTGCCGACGGCTGCCATCGCCGCGGTCCCGTTGAAACAGGAGCCGCATTGCCCGGCGTTCTCACGGTCGAAGTACGCCAGCACGGCTGCGGCGACGGCGACCGGGCAGTCCTCGGTGAGCACCGAGATCGCGCCATTGCCCAGACCGCTGCCCAAGTCGCGCAGCGTCTCGTGATCCAGCGTGGCATCCAACACCGAGCGATCCAGTAGCCCGGCGAAGTAGCCGCCGATGAGCGCGCCCTGCACGTGGTCGGACGAAACGCCATGCAATGCAAGCAGTTCGACGAATGGCAAACCGTGGGGGATTTCGTAAAGGCCGGGAGCGCGGCCTGCACCGGTGAGTGTGACCAGGAAACTGCCGGGGGATCGGGACGTGCCCAGCGAACGGAATCCAGCCGATCCGTGGCGCTGTAGGTAGGGCAGATTGGCCAGCGTTTCGACGTTGCTGACCAGCGTGGGGTGTCCGTTGACGCCTTCTTCGAAAGGACGCGGCGGTTTGTCCGTCGGTTTGGCCGGACCGCCGTTGATCGCGCGGACGGCCGCCGTTTCCTCACCGGCGACGTACCCAGGCTCGACGGTCCAGAGCTCGATCGCGATCCCGCCGAGGGCATTCGGTTCGAGCTCGGCCAACGCGGCTTCCACACTGGACGCCGATTCCGGGTCGGACACGTAGACGTAAGCGCGGTCGGCGGTCACCATCGCGGCGGCGAGCCGCAGCCCGTCGAGAATCACGTGGGGCCGGTGCCGCAGCAACCACCGGTCTTTGATCGAAGCCGGCTCTCCCTCTTCGCCGTTCGCGACGACGACAGCTCCGCCGGCGGTGCGTCCGTGGTCGCGCACCGCCCGCACCTTGACCGCGAGCGGAAAACCGGCCCCGCCACGCCCGAGGAGTCCGCTGGACTCGACTTCGCCGAGCAATTCATCGATGTCGGCGAGCGGCTGATAGCCGCCGCGGTCCCGGTATGCGGCGAGATCTTCTCGAGCCTGATCGTTGGTCAGCAGCCTGGGCGTGAAGCCGGGCGAGGCGGCGATGGTGATCGCCTGCGCGGCGCTGGTCTCCATCACTCGGCTCCAGAGCTCACAGTTAGGCTTGCGCACATGCGGACCGCAGTCGTGCGCGTCGATGTCGACCCGGACAACTCGCTGACGCCTGAACAGTTAACCGAGGGCATGGCAGCACTCCTCGATAGCGTCGGCGACGTGGGTGGCGACGTCATCGTCAAGGACCTCGGAGCGTTGCCTGCCGGGCGCCGCCAGGTGGAGTTGTTGATCGGCTGCGACGATGTCGACGCGGCCAGGCACGTCGCGATTGACCTGTGCGCGAAGGCCTTTGCGACCAACCCGGTTCCCGGCGTGATCACCTTCGTCAGCCGGGGAACCGACGATGATGCGCACGGTGTGCTGTCCGGCTTCGGGCTCACCGGTGACATCCAGCGCAAACCCGGTGACGACGGCTTCGACATCGTCCACGTGACGTTGCGTGAAGCCGACCTCGAGCGCATCCCGGAAAGCCGTATTCATACGGCGCTGGAGGCCTCGCTGAACTGCGAGGTCCACATCCGCACTGTGTAACGGCATCAGGATCCTAGAAACTTCAGGATCGCCGGCGCCGCCTGCACCCAGGTGTCAAACATGTTGAAGTGCTTGACCTTGCCCTGCGAGCGAGCTTCGGATGCACGCTCCCACGCATCCTCCGGCCAGGGCGGGTCGATCAACTTCGATCCCTTGATCAAACAGCTGACTTCCAGCGACGTCCGCTTCGGGTGATCCATGTCATTCTCGCCACCGCGAATGATCAAGGTAGGGATCTTGATTCGATCGAACATCTCGTCATCGACACCCGGAATCGTCTGTCCCGGTTTGGAGACAAAGGCGTTGAGCCAGCGCAGCATCAACTTGAGGAACTCCTCGGAGTCGAAGTCGAGGAACCGCTTCTCGTTGGCCGCATTCTCTTCGATGCGCTCGCGCCATTCCGGAACTTTGACCACGCCGTCCATCCCGGTGCCGCGCACGGCGAGAATGCTGGGGATGATGTAGTAGGAGCCGAGCACGAAACTGCCATAGATTCCGCCGACGATGTTCCACACCACCAGCTTCTCCACGAGCTCGGGGTAGAGCATCGTGGTGAGCATGGAATCCCTTGCCCCGCCGGATCCGCCGGCGAGAATGCACCGCTCGAAGCCGAGCCCGGTCACCAGCTTGTGCAAGGTCTCGGCGCGCATGTGCGATTCGCTCTGCCCGTAGAATTGCACATCCGATGCGCCGCAGTTGGGACGGTCCCACATCAACACCCGGTAGCCTCCGGCGGCCAGCGCCTCGGCCAGCGGGCGCAGACCCGGGATCTCCTTGCTGAACCGGCCACCGGGGGTCAGGGCGATGAGATCGCCTGACTCTCCGAGGATTTCGTAGACGACGTTGCCACCGTTAACCTCGATAGAAGACACAGATTCTCCTGTTGGTCAGGCCTGTACCAGGACGTCGTTGCCGACGACTCGCACCGGGTAGGTGCGGATGCTCCATTCCGGCTTGACCGTTGTGGTGCCGGTCGCCAGCTCGAAACCCCATTGGTGCCAAGGGCAGTAGATGTATTCCTTGTCGCGCACCATGACCGCGTCACCGGGCGCGGTCTCGTCCACGATGGTGCGACCGCGGGGACGCCCCGAGCACAACGGACCGCCTTGGTGCGGGCAGTAATTCGCGATGGCGTAGAAGGTCCCGTTGACGTTGTAGACGCCTACGCCGTGCCGTCCGATCGGGACCAGTTTGTGCTTACCCGAGGGGATCTCGTCAACGGTGGCGACAACATGCTCGCGTCCCTGGGCCAGACGGGGCTGGGGCCGGGTGGACTCTGGCCCTGTTTTTTCGGCAGACAACTCAGAGGACCCGGACTTGACCCTCGAGGACGGGAACCGTCTCGGGAAGGTGATAGGTCGCGATGCCGTTCTTGTACATCACCGCGTCCCGGGCGTGCTTGGGCAGGTGCTTGACCAACCAGCGCGGGTCGTCGAACGTCCAGTGCGGGTAGTCAGACGAGAAGAGCAAGATCTTCTCGCACTCCATCCATTCCAGCGCACGTGTCAATTCGGTTTTGTCTTCGGGGTAATCAAGTGGCTGCGTGGTGAACTTGATGTGCTCCTTGACGTACTCCGATGGCTTGCGCTTGATGTCCACCCACGACTTACGGGCGTCGTAGATCGCGTCCATCCGCCACATCAGCGGCAGGATCCAGCTGAACGCGTGCTCGACGAAGACGATCTTCAGCGTCGGGAAACGGTCGAAGGTGCCGTCGAAGATCAGGCTCATCACCTGGTTGGCGGCCAGCAACGAGTAGGTGACCATGAAGTCGTGGTTGTAGCTGGGGTATCCGACCGGCGGAGCCGGCAACTCGTCGAACTGGCTGCGCGACAGGTGGCAGCTCACCGGGATGTCGTGCTTGGTGGCTGCGGCCCAGATCGGGTCGTATTTGGGATTGCCCCATGGCGGCCGCGGCTCGGCCTTGATCAGGATCTGCGCCATGAACGGGTGTCCGGCCCATTTCTCGATCTCGCGCACACTGGCTTCCGGGTCCTCGATGGCGGCGCAAATCGAACCGCGCCACCGCTCGTGCCAGTTGTTGTGGCTGTCCAGCCAGTGATTGGCCTGCCAGTCGTTCAGGGCAACCGACATCGCGTGCTGCGCCTCGGGGATGCGCGCGGGATACGCGGCGGGTTCGAGAATGCCGATGTCGGAACCGGCTTCCATGATCAGCTGACGGAATGCCATGTCGGGGTCGCTGCCGGGGAATTCGCCGTTTGGCGGGAACGAGTCGGTGCGCATCGCGTAGGCGTGCGCGTAGTCGGGGGCGTCGTAGTAGATCTGCTCGCCCACATTGCGACTCAGAAAGTACTTGCTGCGCCACGGCTCGGGGATGTACGGGATGATCTCGCCGCGTTTGGGCGTCGGATGGACGTCCGAGTCGACGCACCGGACGGCTATGCGTTCGGCGGCAGGAACCCGTTCGTTAGTGTGGGTCAGCGTCATCTCAATCTCCTCGCTCTCCCTGTTCCTTCTATTCTGCGACTAGCTGGTCGCGAGATCGACCGAAATGTCGATCCCGTACAGGTTGGCCGCATTGCGCCAGCACAGCTTGTCGCGTTGCTCGCCTGACAACGCCTTGGGCAACTTGTGGATGTCGCCGCACTGCCAGTGCGGATAGCTCGAGCCGAACATCACCATGTCGTCCTTGCCGGTGAAGCCGAACCACTCGCCGGCGAACTCGGTGTCGCCGGGTCCGTCGAGGCTGCCCTGGACGAAGTAGATATGTCCGGGCAGGTAGTCGCTCGGCATCCGAGGCGCCCATGGGGTCTGCTCGAGGTGCGGCCGGCCGAAGGTGTCCATTCGCCACATGAATGGCGTGATGAAATCCGCGGCGCCGTCGCCCCACACGAACTTCAGGCCGGGGAAGCGTTCGAATACCCCCTCGGCGATCATGTTCATCTGGTGGTACAGGTAATTCAGCGCCATGAAGCTGACGTACTGCTCGTAGGTAAGGGTGTTGCCGGACGGGGTCGGCGGATTGGCAATGCCCGAGCCGACCTCGATGTGCGCGGCCACGGGAAGCCCCGCATCGGCCGCCGCTTCCCACAGCGGCCAGAACTGAGGCTTGCCGTAGACCTCACGCGACTGCAGTGGGACGCCAATCTGAACCACCCGAGGGTGCGTGCGCCACTTCTCGATCTCTTTCAGCGCGCCGGCGATGTCGTCCGGATTCACCCGGATGGTGCCGCGGAATCTGTCGCCGAACTGGCTGTGCTCCAACCACTTCGACACCATCATCTCATTGTGGGCAGCGTGCAGCGCAGTGCCGAGATGCCGGTCCGGCATGATGCCGCGCGCCATCGGATGCAGTACCGCGATGTCGACGCCGCGCTTCGAGAATAGTTCGTTGCCCACGATGTCCGGATCGGAGCCCGGGTACTGGCGGTCCGGTCCCTCGGTGTTGGGCGCGTATTCACCACCGGGCGCCCCGTACCAGTCCATCTCGTAGTCGGGGAAGCCACGACTCTTGAACGGTTCGCGCAGAACCGAACGCAGTTCTCTGTTGGACGAGAAGAAGATGTGCACGCTGGCGTCGATCAGCGGCGTGCGCGTCCCGTCCGGGTGCTCGATCACCTAATCCACCCTCCGCGGCTCCGACGGCTGTGTCAGGCCTTCTGACCCAATACGATAGCTAAACTAACATTCGCCTAGGGCGTTACTCAACAGGTTTCCGGTAAGCATTTCGATTAAAGATCGGGCCTGGTAGACGTCGAAATCGCCGGGAGTCGCCGTAAGCGTTGTTCTTCGCTGGCGATAATATCATTCTCCCTTTTGTCGGGCGTCGACAGTGACACCCGCGGCTCGTTCGATCGGCTTGATCGCCGAGGTGAAATCCGAGTCGGCGCCCTCGTCGGTCAACGTGGTTTCCCAGAGTCGCGCGACGGCTTCGGCGATCCCGACGGGTACGCCGAGCGCTCTGGCTTCGTCGAGGTACAGCCGGACGTCCTTGACCATCAGCCCGGTGGCGAAACCGGAGTCGAACGTCCGCGGCAAGATTGCCCGCGGGAATTTGTCGCGGCTGGCACTGGTCGCACCCGAGCCCGCGTTGAGGACATCGATCATCGCCGTCGGGTCGAGGCCGGCCTTGGTGCCCATCACCATGACTTCCGAAGTTGCGACCAGGACGGTGGCCGCGAGGATGTTGTTGACCAGTTTCATGGTCTGCGCCGCGCCGGGTTGCTCCCCGACGTGCATCGGCCGGCCGATTGCTTCGAGCACCGGCCGCAGTAGCTCGAACTGCGGCCGTGGTCCGGAGACCATCAACGCGAGTATCCCGGTTTCGGCACCGGCGACACCGCCGCTGACCGGGCAGTCGATGGCCGCGATGTCACGTGCGGCGAGCAGGCCGTGGATGCGCTCCGCTGTTTGAGCGCCGACGGTCGACAGGTCGACGTAACGCCGCACCTGATCACCCTCGGACACGTTCCCTGCGACCTCGAGCGCGACGGCCGGGGACGGCAGGCTCGCCATCACGGTGTCGGCAGCATCGCCGACCGCGGTCGGTGACGCCGCCGCCCGAGCGCCCAGCCCGACGAGTCGGTCAAGAGCCTCGGTGCGGGTGTCGAAGGCGACGACGTCGTGCCCGGCGTCGAGCAACCGTCGCGCAATCGGAAAACCCATGTGGCCCAGGCCGATAAACCCGATCTCCACTGCGATCGCCGCCTTCCCGTGCACGCCCGCGCCGCACCCGACCATTCCCGGCGAGATTGTCACTGTGCTATTAAGAGAATAGTATTCTCGCAGCACGTTAACTGTTCGAAGGAGCTGGCCGGATGCTGTTGGAATTCGACGAAGATCAGCGGCTCTGGCAGGAAACCGTGCGCGACGCCGTCGGCAAACAATGTCCTGCGTCGCTGGTCAGAGGCGTCGCTGAAGACGGCGTCGACCCGGCACCGGTCTGGAAGGCCTACGTCGAGCACGGCTGGACCGAGATGAACGATCCTGAAAACGCCGTCGAGTTGGCGATCGTTCTCGAGGAATTGGGCCGCGCCACCGACCCCACGCCGTTTCTGGCGACGATGAGCCAATTCGCGCCCCTGGCGGGAGACCGCTTCGTTCCGAAGGCATCCGGTACCGCTGTCTACGGCGGGGTGACGGCTCACCGCGAGGGCGACGCCTGGGTGCTCAACGGCACCGCCCGCCATGTGCTCGACGGCGACCGCGCCGACTGGCTCGCGGTCGTGACCGACGCTGCGGTATTCATCGTCAACGCCGACGAAGCTGCCGGGCAGCTGTCCAGGCGACGAAGTTCCGTGCTCGACCCGGTGCTGCACGTCGCCGATCTGACATTCGAGGGGCTGCGCCTACCCGACACCGCCCGCATCGCCGTCGACACCGAACGGGCGCACCACGTGGCCCTGATGGGAATGGCGATCACGATGGTCGGTGCGTGTCAACGCATCTTGGACCTGGTCCTCGACCACGTCCGCAGCCGTCACCAGTTCGGGGTGCCGATCGGATCATTCCAGGCGGTCCAGCACAAGGCGGCCGACATGCACGTCGCGATCGAGCGCGCGCGGGCGCTCGCCTACTACTCGGCGCTGACCATCGCCGGCAGATGACCCGCGCCGTCGGCTGGCCGCCGCGATGGCGAAAGCTGGTGCAGGCGAGTGCCAGGCGCTGGTGTTTCGTCATGGCCTGCAGCTGTTCGGCGCGATGGGTTTCACCTGGGAGAACGATCTGCAGTTCGCATTGAAGCGGGCCAAGGCCGGCGAGCTCATGCTCGGCGGGACCGCCGAGCACCGCGCGAAGGTTACCGAGGAGTACCGTGCAGCTCACCTTTGATCCGGACGTCGAAGCGTTCCGTGCGGACTTCGTCGCGTTTCTGGACGAACACGTACCCGCGGCCGCAGCAGAAGCGTTGGAACGCCCGAAGTCGGTGTCGCACATGCCGGATTGGGCCCGCCGATGGCAACGGCTGCTGTTCGACAACGGGTGGCTGTTACCCACTCAGCCGCCGGAATTCGGTGGCCGCAACGCCACCGTCCTGCAGCAGTACGTGTACCTGGAAGAGCTGTGCAAGCGCCGGATTTACCACAGCTTCAATCCGCAGGGCGTGAACATCATTGCGGCATCGCTGATTTCGTTCGGCAGCGAGGAGCAGAAGCAGCAGTGGGCGGTGCCCATCCTGCGGGCCGAGATCACCGCGTCGCTCGGGATGAGCGAGCCTAGCGCGGGATCCGACTTGGCCTCGTTGCGGACCAAGGCGGTCCGCGACGGCGATCACTTCGTGGTCGACGGGCAGAAGGTGTGGACGTCGGGAGCTCACGATGCCGACGTGTTGTTGACGTTCGTGCGGACCGACCCGGATGCGCCGAAGCACAAGGGGATCAGCGCACTGGTGATCCCCACCGATACCCCCGGCGTGACGCGCCGGCCGTTCCCGGACATCTGTGGCCAGGACAACTTGGACTTCAACGAGGTGTTCTTCGAAGATGTGAAAGTCCCTGCGGAGAACCTGGTTGGTCCGCTCAACCAGGGTTGGCGGGTGGCCAACGGATCGCTGGGTCACGAACGCACCATGATGTGGCTCGGTTTCGCCGACCGGCTGGACAATGTCATCACCGACTTCCACCCGTCGAACGAGATCGAGCGCGACCATTACGCCACCTCGATCATGGATCGCCAGGCACTTCGGCTGCTCGGATCGGTGGCACTGGCTCGGGCTGCCCGCGGGGAAGAGGATGTGCCCGCGCTGTCGGTGCTCAAACTGCTCGGCTCAGAGGCCGAACGGCAAGCCTGCGAAAATGCGCTGTCCGCAGCGGGTTCCGACGGACTGCTGCACCCCGCGCTGACCGGGCCGTATGAACCGATGAACCTCGACCACTACTTCGGCAGTTGGTTCGAGCGCTACGCCCGCAGTTTCTCCGGCACCATCGCCGGCGGCACCTCGGAGATCCAGCGCAACATCGTCGCCCAGCGAGTGCTTGGACTGCCCACCCGCTGAGGGGTGCGACTTCAGAACCGGACGAGACTGAACGGCCAGCTGGCGGTGCCGCCCGGCGCGCCACCGCAGCCGGCATCGTAGGTGGACGTCACCGAGCCGGTAAGCGCCACCGCATCCCAGGTGTAGACGTCGTGTGAGGGTAGGAAGTAGACCGTGCATCGCACGCCGTCGGGTACGTCGACGCTCATCGTGTAAGTGCCGTTCGCCAGATGTGCGTCTGTCGCCCACGGTGTCGCTTGTCCGTTGGGCCTGGGTATGGATTGCACGTGGACGCAATCCTCGCGTTGAACTGGCTGGCACGGCCGGACTGCCCACAGCCACGAGTGGCCCGGATCGCGCGGTGTATGTACCTCGTAGTTCCCAATCAGCATGCCGGCGTGGACTACCGGAGCGAGCGCCACTGCCGCCGCCGCCAACGGAACGCTTAGCGCCAACGACTTCATGTTCTGCCCCTTCCGTTCGTCTCCTCGAGACCTGGGTCGGCTGAATATATGCTGTCCGGTACTGGATTTGCGTGGTATCGCCAAGTTAAGTACCACAGGGGTGAGTCGTTCAGTCTATGACCGCGGCTTCCTTGCGCTCGGTAATGGGCAGGGCCAATTCCTGCTCGTCGCAAATCCGCTGCAGCTTCTCCAGTGTTTGGTCCAGGCCCGCACCTAGTCGCTTGCCTGGGGTGAAGGTGGCCGGCAGCTTGCGCATGCCCTGAATGACGCCGATGGTCTCGTAATGCACGGTGCCTTCGGGGTCGCAGTGGTAGTCCGCCATCCGATCGAGGACGGCGGTGAGCATCGACTTGAACACTGTGCGCGCGACGTTGGACCCGATGCAACGGTGGACGCCGAGGCCGAAGCTAAAGTGCCGGTTGCCCTTACGATCCAGGACGATCTTGTTGGGATCATTGAACACCGACGGGTCGCGGTTGGCCATCGCCCACGAGATCCACAGCCGCTCGCCCTCTTTGAACTGAGTTCCCTCGAGTTCCACGTCGTCGGCGAAGGTGCGCCCATCACCGGGCGCGGGCGTGTAGTAGCGCAGGAACTCCTCGGTGGCGGGGTCGAGCAGCGTGGCGCGCTCGCGGCTGAGCCGTTCGCGCTGGTCGGGATGCTGAGATAGCCACTCCATCGAGTGGGCGGTCAGCGCGGTGGTGGTGTCGAATCCGCCACCGATGACCAGGCCGAGATTACCCATGATCTCGAGGTCCGGCGCGGGCTCGCCATCGATACGCAATTGCAGCAGCCCGTTGACGATTCCGGGCCGCGGGTTCTCCTTGATCTCGACCATGTTGGTCAGTAGATCCAGGCCCATCTGCCGGTGCATAGCGACGATTTTGTCGATGTCGGGGGAGTGCTCCGGGGTGTACACCGAGGCATGCACCGGCTCGCTGTAAATCGCCCAGTTCTTCAGCGGGATGCCCAGCATCGCCAGCGTCAGCACGGCCGGCACGATGTTGGCCAGATCGTCGACGAAGTCGATGTGGCCTTCTTCGATCTTCTCGTCGAGGCAGGCGCGGGTCACCTCGTCGATAAACGGCACCCAGCGCTTCACCGCCGCCGGCGACAGGTAGGGGTTGAGCACTGTCCGATAGATGCGGTGCTCCGGATCATCCATTTCCAGAATGCCGCCGCGGACGCCACTTGCGCGCTTGGCCTTCGGGATCGAAATACCTTGATAGCCTTGGCGTTCGCCGTTGATGTCGTGATCGTTGGACACCACCGGGCAGCGGGCGAGCTCGAACACCGCGTTGCTGCCGCCGGCGACCCAGTGGCCGTCGTAGGTGTCGGTCCACGCGACCGGGCATTTGTCGTGGATCTCTTCGGTGATCTTCTCGAATTGGCTGCGGTACTCGGGCGTATGCCGGTCGAAGTGATACCGATTCTTCTTGCGGTCGCTGTCGTTGGCGATGTCGTCGTCGATGCTCACGATGTGCCCTCCGTGATGAGAATGGCTTGCTCAGGGCAGGAGTGCGCGGCCTCGCGCACGGCGTCTTCCTGCTCAGGCGGGACATTTTCGCTGGTGGCCGATGCGTGGCCTTCGATGTCGTCGAGCTCGAAGGAATCTGGCGCGATCATCGAGCACAATGTGTGCCCCTGGCAACGATCTGAATCAACCCGAACTTTCACAACTGTTCCTTTACGCGCGGTAGTCGTACCACTTGAGGTATCCGCCTGCGTCGACCCGCAGTTGCATACCCGTCACATACCTGGCTTCGTCGGAAGCCAGCCACAGCACCGCATTGGTGATGTCCTCCGGTTCGACGAACGGAATCTTCATCGCCTGCTGCACACCGAAAACCGGCTCGGCGTCGGCGCGAGTCGGGTTCTCCAGATCCGGCCGGAACGAACGGTACATCTGCACGTTCTGCAGCATGTCGGTATTGGTGTTGGTCGGGTGGATGACGTTGGCCCGGATGCCGAAGGCCGACAGCTCCGTCGCCAGATCGTGCACGTAGTTCGACAGGGCGCGCTTGGAGTGCACGTACGCCATGCCACCCGGGTCCTTGCCGGGGTTATCTTTCTTGGAGGTGTCCATCAGAGCGGCGGTCGAGCCGGTGGCTATGATCGATGCCCCCTCCCGAAGGTGCGGCAGCGCAACCTGAATCGCGTTGATCGTGCCGATCAGGTTGGTATTGATCACGTCCGTCCAGGCCCGCAGCGGCGGGTCGCCCTTCATCCCGGCGACGCCCGCTTGAGCCACCACGATGTCGAGCTTGCCGAACTCGGCCAGACCGGTCGCCAAAGCCGCTTGCAGAGCGGCCGCGTCGCGAACGTCGGCCTGCGCGATCACCACTCGTTGATTGGTTTTCTCGATCAGTCGCGCGGTCTCGTCGAGATCCTCCGGGGTTGCCATCGGGTAGCCGATGGTGTTGATGTCCCGGCACACGTCGACCGCAATGATGTCGGCGCCCTCTTCGGCCAGTCGAACCGCGTGACTGCGCCCCTGGCCGCGGGCCGCGCCGGTCACGAACGCAACTTTGCCGGCTACCCGCCCCTGCGCGTCTCCCACAACTTCTCCTCTTGGTCTGCCACCGAACTGTGTTTGACGGCTAAGTGTTTCGGCCGCCGTTGACGCCCAGGATCTGGCCGGTGATATAGCTGGCTTCCTCGGACACCAGAAACGCGCAGGCCGCCGCGATGTCTTCGGGCTTACCTATCCGGCGGACCGGCGTTGCCGCGATGGTCTTGTCGATGTCGCCGAGGTTGCCGCGCTGCTCAGCACTGCGCAGCATCGGGGTGTCGATGAAACCCGGTGGCACCGCGTTGACGGTGATGCCGTTCGGCCCGTACTCGAGGGCCAGCGATTTGGTCAGTCCGTTGACGGCGGATTTGGCCGCGACGTAGTGCGACATGAACGGGGCGCCGGAGTGCGTGCTGGACGAGGAGATGTTGACGATGCGTCCCCATTCGGCGTCCAGCATGTCGGGCAGCACGGCCTGGATCATGTGGAAGACCCCGTTGAGGTTGACGTCGATCAGCCGCTGCCAGTCGGCGAACTCGATATGGGCGAAACGCTTGAACCCATCGAGCCCGGCGGCGTTGACCAGAACGGTGATCGGTCCGAGTTCCTCGCGAATGCCGGAGAGCGCGGCGTCGATCTGCCCGCGATCGGTGACGTCGGCGGTGAACGCCGATGGACCGTCGGAAGCCTTGAGATCCAGGCTTGCCACCTGGAGTCCGTCTTTGCGGAGCCGCTCCACGATGGCCAGGCCGATTCCGGAGCCGCCGCCGGTGACAACAGCCGTTCTCACGAGGTCACCGGGGTAGGGGCCGTGCCACACACAAAGAATCTCCCTTCCGAATATGAGAACCTTACTCTCACGTTGTAGGCGCTCGCAAGATGGCCCAGAAACCGCGCTTACGCTGCGACGACGGTGCAAATAACGAACATCGATATCGGACACGAGGACGTCGGTCTCGTTTCTCCCGTTTTGTTGAATTCTCGTAGGCGGAATGTAAGATTCGCCCGGGATGAGAATGGAATTATCCCCATTTGGAGGAAACCGGAATGCCATTGCCCGACGCGGCCACCGTCACTGTGGGTGGTAGCCCACCGACCAATGGCGGGTTGCATCCGGCAGCCGACCGGAGACTTTTGATCGACGGTCAACTGGTCACTACCAGCCGGGTCTTCGCGTCGATCAACCCCGCCACCGGTGACATCATCGGTCACGCTCCCGATGCCGGGATCGCTGAAGCGCAGCAGGCGATCGCGGCCGCGCGCCGGGCATTCGACACGACGACGTGGTCGACCGACGCCGCGTTTCGGGTTCGCTGCCTCGAGCAGTTGCATCAGGCGCTACTCGATCATGCCGAGGAACTGCGCGAGCTCACCATCGCGGAGGTCGGCGCGACGCGCGCCCTCACCCAAGGTGCCCAGCTCGACGAGCCGATCAAGATCGTCCGCTACTACGCCGACCTGTTGCGCGATTACTCGATGACCGAGGAGCTCGGCGAAATCGAATCGCGCGGCATGCGGCATCGGCGCTGGGTGGAAAAGGAAGGCGCCGGGGTGGTGGGCGCGATCATCGCCTACAACTACCCGAACCAACTGGCATTGGCGAAGCTGGCGCCGGCGTTGGCGGCCGGATGCACCGTCATTCTCAAGGGCGCGCCGGACACTCCGCTGGTCACATTGGCGCTTGGCGAGTTGATCGCCAACCACACCGATATCCCGCCCGGCGTGGTCAACGTGCTCAGCTCGTCGGATTCGGCTGTGGGAGAAGCGTTGACGACGAGCCCGGATGTTGACGTGATCACGTTCACCGGGTCGACGCCCGTCGGGCGCCGGATCATGGCCGCGGCCAGCGAAACCGTCAAGCGGGTCTTCCTCGAACTCGGTGGAAAGTCGGCGGCGATCCTGCTCGACGACGCCGACTTCGCCGGCGCGAGCGTGTTCGCGGCCTTCTCGATGGTCACCCACGCCGGCCAGGGCTGCGCGCTGACCTCGCGGCTGCTGGTGCCGAGGAAGCATCACGACGAGATCGTCGAGTTGATCGCGCAGAACTTTGCCCATGTGCATCACGGCGACCCGGCGGACCCGAAGACCTACATGGGGCCGCTGATCAACGAGCGCCAGCGCGACAAGGTCGACGCCATGGTGCAACGAGCGGTCGCCGACGGTGCGACCCTGGTCACCGGCGGCAAGCGGCTGGATCCGGGCTACTTCTATGCGCCGACGTTGCTGACCAACGTCGACCCCGACAGCGAGATCGCGCAGCAAGAGGTCTTCGGCCCGGTGCTGGCGGTTATCGCCTTCGACGATGACGACGATGCGGTGCGCATCGCCAACAACTCGATCTTCGGCCTGGCCGGCGCGGTGTTCAGCGCCGATCAAGATCGAGCGCTGGCCGTCGCGCGCCGGATCCGCGCCGGATCTTTTTCCGTCAATGGCGGCAACTACTTCAGCGCCGACGCTCCATTCGGTGGCTTCAAGCAATCGGGCGTCGGACGCGAGATGGGCGTGGCAGGTCTGGAGGAATTCTTGGAGCGCAAGACGATTGCCGTCCCGGCGGGGTCGGCATGACCAGGCCACTGGAGGGCAT
>CAVWUG010000004.1:0-967225 GCA_963758115.1 uncultured Actinomycetota bacterium | reverse complement strand
GTAGTGGCGAGCGAAAGCGGAGGATGGCTAAACCGTGCGCATGTGTAACCGGGTAGGGGTTGTGTGTGCGGGGTTGTGGGGATGATGTGTCTGGTCCTACCTGACCGGAGAGCAGCAGTGTGTGGTTAATCGAAGTGGCCTGGGATGGTCTGCCGTAGACGGTGAGAGCCCGGTAGGTGAAAACTGCATGCCTGTTTTGTGTCATTACCCGAGTAGCAGCGGGCCCGTGGAATCTGCTGTGAATCTGCCGAGACCACTCGGTAAGCCTGAATACTTCCTGATGACCGATAGCGGATAGTACCGTGAGGGAATGGTGAAAAGTACCCCGGGAGGGGAGTGAAAGAGTACCTGAAACCGTGTGCCTACAAGCCGTCAGAGCCTTCCCTTTTGGGTGGGGTGATGGCGTGCCTTTTGAAGAATGAGCCTGCGAGTCAGGGACATGTCGCGAGGTTAACCCGTGAGGGGTAGCCGCAGCGAAAGCGAGTCTGAATAGGGCGTATCCACCCGTGAGGTGGTGTAGTGGTGTGTTCTGGACCCGAAGCGGAGTGATCTACCCATGGCCAGGGTGAAGCGCGGGTAAGACCGCGTGGAGGCCCGAACCCACTTAGGTTGAAGACTGAGGGGATGAGTTGTGGGTAGGGGTGAAAGGCCAATCAAACTCCGTGATAGCTGGTTCTCCCCGAAATGCATTTAGGTGCAGCGTTACATGTTTCTTGCCGGAGGTAGAGCTACTGGATGGCCGATGGGCCCTACTAGGTTACTGACGTCAGCCAAACTCCGAATGCCGGTAAGTGAAAGTGTGGCAGTGAGACGGCGGGGGATAAGCTCCGTGCGTCGAGAGGGAAACAGCCCAGATCGCCGGCTAAGGCCCCTAAGCGTGTGCTAAGTGGAAAAGGATGTGCAGTCGCATAGACAACCAGGAGGTTGGCTTAGAAGCAGCCACCCTTGAAAGAGTGCGTAATAGCTCACTGGTCAAGTGATTGTGCGCCGATAATGTAGCGGGGCTCAAGCACACCGCCGAAGCCGCGGCAATCAACGTTGTTGATTGGGTAGGGGAGCGTCCTGCATCCAGTGAAGCAGCCTAGTGATGGAGCTGTGGAGGGTGTGGGAGTGAGAATGCAGGCATGAGTAGCGATAAGGCAAGTGAGAACCTTGCCCGCCGAAAGACCAAGGGTTCCTGGGCCAGGCCAGTCCTCCCAGGGTGAGTCGGGACCTAAGGCGAGGCCGACAGGCGTAGTCGATGGACAACGGGTTGATATTCCCGTACCCGTGTGTGCGCGCCCGTGATGAATCCATTCTGCTAACCACCCAAAAGGTGGCCCATCCGATCCCTTTCGAGGGAAAGGAGAGCCACCGGCTGCGTGGGACCCGGATGGGTAGTAGTCAAGCGATGGGGTGACGCAGGAAGGTAGCCGTACCAGTCAGTGGTAATACTGGGGCAAGCCCGTAGGACGACATCTAGGTAAATCCGGATGTCACACAAGTCCGAGAGGTGATGCATAACCGGATGAGGTGAATTCGGTGATCCTATGCTGCCGAGAAAAGCCTCTAGCGAGCACACACACGGCCCGTACCCCAAACCAACACAGGTGGTCAGGTAGAGAATACCAAGGCGTACGAGAGAACTATGGTTAAGGAACTCGGCAAAATACCCCCGTAACTTCGGGAGAAGGGGGGCCCACACACCGTCAAGGCCCTCGCGGCCGGCAGCGGCAGTGGGTCGCAGAAACCAGTGAGAAGCGACTGTTTACTAAAAACACAGGTCCGTGCGAAGTCGCAAGACGATGTATACGGACTGACGCCTGCCCGGTGCTGGAAGGTTAAGAGGACCCGTTAACCCCTCGGGGTGAAGCGGAGAATTTAAGCCCCAGTAAACGGCGGTGGTAACTATAACCATCCTAAGGTAGCGAAATTCCTTGTCGGGTAAGTTCCGACCTGCACGAATGGCGTAACGACTTCTCAACTGTCTCAACCATAGACTCGGCGAAATTGCACTACGAGTAAAGATGCTCGTTACGCGCGGCAGGACGAAAAGACCCCGGGACCTTCACTACAACTTGGTATTGATGTTCGGTACGGTTTGTGTAGGATAGGTGGGAGACTGTGAAACAATTACGCCAGTAATTGCGGAGTCGTTGTTGAAATACCACTCTGATCGTATTGGACCTCTAACCTCGAACCGTATATCCGGTTCAGGAACAGTGCCTGGCGGGTAGTTTAACTGGGGCGGTTGCCTCCCAAAATGTAACGGAGGCGCCCAAAGGTTCCCTCAACCTGGACGGCAATCAGGTGTTGAGTGCAAGTGCACAAGGGAGCTTGACTGCAAGACCTGACACGTCAAGCAGGGACGAAAGTCGGGACTAGTGATCCGGCACCCCCGAGTGGAAGGGGTGTCGCTCAACGGATAAAAGGTACCCCGGGGATAACAGGCTGATCTTCCCCAAGAGTCCATATCGACGGGATGGTTTGGCACCTCGATGTCGGCTCGTCGCATCCTGGGGCTGGAGCAGGTCCCAAGGGTTGGGCTGTTCGCCCATTAAAGCGGCACGCGAGCTGGGTTTAGAACGTCGTGAGACAGTTCGGTCTCTATCCGCCGCGCGCGTCAGAAGCTTGAGGAAACCTGTCCCTAGTACGAGAGGACCGGGACGGACGAACCTCTGGTCCACCAGTTGTCCCACCAGGGGCACCGCTGGATAGCCACGTTCGGACAGGATAACCGCTGAAAGCATCTAAGCGGGAAACCTTCTCCAAGACCAGGCTTCTCACCCATTCAAGTGGGATAAGGCCCCCCGCAGACCACGGGATCGATAGACCAGACCTACACACCCCGCAAGGGGCTCAGGGAACTGGCACTAACCGGCCGAAAACTTACACACACGCAACCACAATCCAACACACGTGCAAACCACCGCACCCCACCACCAAAACACCTAAATAAAGTTACGGCGGTCACAGCGACAGGGAAACGCCCGGACCCATCCCGAACCCGGAAGCTAAGCCTGCCAGCGCCGATGATACTACCCACACCGGGTGGAAAAGTAGGACACCGCCGAACACACACACAAGCCCCGTGCCCCCCAAAACCCTTGGGGGGCACGGGCACTTAAAGAGGAGTACCTCACAAGGGTGCTCCTCTTTGCTTGCCCACGTTTAATAAAGTCGTCGCGGCCGCTCGGTCAGAAATGCGAATCGAGCGGCTCGCCGGTTTCCAGCTTTCGGTGCGCCGAGTATGTGGAATACGCCGAGAAATGACCCGCAAGGCTTCGGCGAGCTCGAGCCGGGTGAGATGGGCGCCGAGGCAGTAGTGGGCACCACCGCCAAAGGTCAGCATCGGTGCCGGACCCTGACATCGACTATCAAGCGGCGCCGGCGGCAGACCATCGGCAGAAGTACCTAATTGCCGGATGGTCGGATCCCTACCTACGTATGACCGCCTGAGCGCTATAGGCAATTTTGCTGATGTTCTGCGATTCGCGTGATCACATGCTGGCTAGCATGAGCGAAACTGACTGGAGCGACGTGAGTGTGAGCGAGCTGCCGACCGGAACGGTGACGTTGCTGCTGGCCGACGTCGAGGGCTCGACGCGCTTGTGGGAAACCCAGCCGGATGAGATGGCCGTTGCTGTGGCGCGCTTGGATCAGGTGTTGTCGGATGTCGTCGACGCCAATGATGGAGTCCGCCCGGTCGAACAGGGCGAGGGCGACAGCTTCGTGATCGCGTTCGCTCGCGCGTCCGACGCGGTGGCTTGCGCGCTGAATTTGCAGCGGGCGCCGCTGGCTCCGATCCGGTTGCGCATCGGGATCAACACCGGCGAGGTGCGGCTGCGCGATGAAGGCAATTACATCGGGCCGACCATCAACCGCACCGCACGGCTGCGCGACCTCGGCCATGGCGGCCAAACCGTGTTGTCGGGTGCGACCGAGCCGCTGGTTGTCGATCAGCTTCCTCCCGATGTAACGCTGACCGACCTGGGCACCCACCCGCTGCGCGATCTGCCGCGACCCGAGCGTGTCGTGCAGTTATCTCATCCCGATCTGCGCAACGAGTTCCCGCCGCTTCGCACAACCAGCTCTGATGTCTCCCATAATCTTCCGATCGAGCTCACGAATTTCGTTGGGCGCCAATCTGAAATCAAGAGTCTGTTTGAAGTGTTGGCGGGCAATCGGCTGGTCACCCTGACCGGAGCCGGCGGGGCGGGCAAGACGCGCCTGGCTGTGCATGTCGCCGCGGATCTGGCAGGGCAGTTCAGCGACGGGGTCTGCTATGTGGATTTGGCACCGATCACCCATCCCGACGTCGTGCCCGTCACAGCCGCCCTCGCGTTAGGGCTGCCCGATCAACCGGGTTGCTCGACGGTGGACACGCTGGTGCGGCACCTTCGTGACCGCCAGATGCTGCTGGTGCTGGACAACTGCGAACATCTGCTCGACGCGAGTGCAGCGTTGGTCGTCGCCCTGTTGGGCGGCGCGCCGCGAATGTTGGTGCTCGCGACGAGCCGTGAGCCGCTCGGTGTAACAGGCGAAGCGATGTGGCAGGTGCCCTCGTTGTCGTTGGCCGACGACGCCATCGAGCTGTTTGCCGACCGGGCCCGACTAGCTAAGACCGACTTCGCCATCACCGCCGACAACGCCGCCGCTGTGGCCGAGATCTGCCGGCGCCTGGACGGGATGCCGCTGGCGATCGAACTGGCGGCCGCGCGGGTTCGCGCGCTGTCGTTGACCGAGATCGTCGACAGCCTGCATGACCGCTTCCGGCTGCTGACCGGTGGTTCGCGCACGGCAGTGCGCCGCCAGCAGACCTTGCGGGCGTCGGTGGATTGGTCGCACGCGTTGCTGACCGACACCGAACGGATTCTGTTTCGTCGGTTGGCAGTGTTCTTGGGTGGCTTTGACCTCGATGCCGCCCAGGCGGTCACCGGCGCTGATGGTGTACAGCGCTACCACGTACTGGACCAGCTGAGCCTGCTGGTCGACAAGTCACTGGTGGTCGCCGAAAACACTGGCGGCACAACGCGATACCGGCTGCTCGAAACTGTGCGTCAGTACGCGCTGGAGAAACTCGGCGAATCCGGCGAGGCCGATGCCGTCCGGACCCGGCATCGCGAGTACTACAACTCGATGGCGGCTCCGCTCGACGCACCGGCGGGGAACAATTATGACCAGCGCCTCCAACAGGCCGATCTTGAAATCGACAACCTGCGCAGCGCATTCGGTTGGAGCCTGGACAATTCCGACATCGAGCAGGCGTTGACACTGGCATCATCGCTGCAGCCACTATGGCTCGCACGGGGACGCATCCGTGAGGGATCTGCCTGGTTCGATGCCGCCCTCCGCGATCCGGGCGGGCACGATCCAGACGCGGCGAGTCCGGCACGTGCGCGGGCACTCGCCGACAAAGCGCTACTTTCCGCGTGGATGGGCGTTACCGACGTCAAGGATCAGGCTGATGAGGCAATGGTGCTGGCGCGCGAACTCGATGATCCGGCCCTGCTGGCCCGCGCACTGAATGCTTATGGCTTCGTTGCTGTGCAAAATGCGCAGGAAGCGGAACCGTACTTCACGGAGGCGCTCGGCCTCGCCAGGGCACTAGGCGACCCGTGGCGGCTCAGCCAGATCCTGGCCTGGCAGGCGTACGCAGCGTTCGCCACTGGTGACCCGGTCGCAACGCGCGTGGCCGCCGAGGAAGGACGCGATCTCGCCGACACGATCGGTGATCGACTTGACTCGCGCCAGTGTCGCTACTGGCTCGCAATGGCGCAGCTGAACCAGGGTGATCCGACCGGAGCCGCTGCACAATTCCGCGTGATCAACGGCGAGGCCGAGGCTGCACACGATCTCATCTATCGGGCATACGGCCTGGCGGGCCAGGGTTTCGCGCTGGCGTGGCATGGCGATGTCGACGCGGCTCGGTCCGCGGCCGACGCGTCCCTCGTGGTTGCGTCGGAGCTGGTCGGGTTCATTGCAGGCCTTGGCCACTCGGCGTTGGGGGTCGCGGCCCTGGCGGCCGGCGATGGCCAGATCGCGCAAGAGGCCTGTGACGCGGCCTGGCGGCACCTGAGTGAAACGCCGGGAAACGCGGTGGTGCAGCGCGCCTACAACGCGCAGGCCGCATTGGCCGTGGGGGACCTGGACGCCGCCCGTCGTTGGGCCGACGACGCCGTCTCAACGGCCGCGGGCTGGCACCAGATGGTGGCGTTCACCGCGCGCGCCCGGGTGGCGACGGCGCAGGGGGACCGCGAGCAGGCGGAGCGCGATGCGCATAACGCGCTGGCACGTGCCGTCGAAGTTCAGGCTTACCTGGGTGTTTCGGACACCCTCGAATGCGTCGCCGATCTGGCCGGGGACACCGACAATCAACGAGCAGCGCGGCTCTTCGGTGCTGCAGACGCCATCCGGCAACGCACGGGTATGGCGCGGTTCAAGATCTACGATGCCGACTACCAGGTTTCGGTGGCAACGCTGCGAGAGTCTATGGGCGAGAGAGAATTTGACGCCATCTGGGCTGAGGGCGCAGCGTTGTCCATCGAGGAAGCGATCGCCTACGCGCAGCGCGGTCGCGGCGAACGCAAACGCCCGGACAATGGCTGGGCTTCGCTGACGCCCGCGGAACACGAGGTCGTGCGGCTGGTGTGCGATGGACTGCCTAACAAGGACATCGCCGCGCGACTCTTCGTTTCACCGCGGACCGTGCACGCCCACCTGGCGCACGTCTACACCAAACTCGGGCTGACGTCCCGCGTGCAGCTCGTCCAAGAAGCGGCCCGCAACACCTAACCCTTGATCTTGAGGCATTCGTCGCGGACCCTGCTGTTAAACGATTGATATGCCGTTGCGCCACTGCTGGCCGGGCGGGATGAACGCCAGTCCAAGGCGATCAGAGCCCAGTCGGTCATCGCCGCGCAGGCCAACTCAGGTCAGCCCGTATCCTTTGTCGGCAGGTACTGAGGTATTTCGAGGCGAAGGGTACGAGTGGTCGAGGACACCCACGGCGAGGGGCCGCAGCGACCAAAGCGAGCACCGCGTTCTCAAGCACCCAATTCGGGCCCGGATCGCCCCCGCAGGGCGCAGCCCAGGCGCGAGTCCACCGACGAGGACCGCAATTCGCCGCCGATACCGCCGGAGATCGAGGCGAAGCAGCTGGCGCCCGACGTTCGGCGTGAGCTCAGCACGTTGGACCGCCACACCGCCGACGCCGTGGCCCGCCACCTGGTGGCCGCAGGCGAGCTGATCGACGAGGACCCCCAGGCTGCGCTCGACCATGCGCGCGCCGCACGGGCCCGCTCGGGCCGTATCGCCGCTGTCCGGGAAGCCGTCGGTATCGCTGCCTACCAGTGTGGCGATTGGTCGCAGGCCCTCGCGGAGCTCCGCGCGGCCCGCAGGATGGGCAGCAAGTCTCCGCTGCTCCCGCTGATCGCCGACTGCGAACGCGGCCTCGGCCGACCGGAACGCGCGTTGGAGCTGGCGCGCGGACCTGAGGCTGCCAAACTCACCGGTGACGAAGCCGACGAACTGCGCATCGTGACCGCGGGTGCTCGGGCCGACCTCGGCCAACTCGAGCAGGCCCTAACCGTCTTGTCGACCCCGCAACTGGACCCGACGCGTACCGGCACGATCGCGGCCCGGCTGTTCTACGCCTACGCAGACACCCTGCTGGCGCTCGGCCGCGCCGACGAAGCGTTGCAATGGTTTCTGCATGCAGTCGCCGCGGACGTCGAGGGCGTCACCGATGCCGAAGACCGCGTGAGCGAGCTCGGCTGACGTGGGAACGCTTGCACAGGAACATGATTGCTTACTGCTCGACCTGGACGGAACGGTATTTCGCGGCCACGAACTGACCGACGGAGCCGCGGAGTCGCTCGACGACGCGTCCGGCCGAAAGCTGTTCGTCACCAATAACGCGTCGCGCAGTGCCGATGAAGTCGCCAGCCATCTCAATGACATCGGGCTCGACGCGACCGCCGACGACGTCGTCACCAGCGCGCAAAGTGCCGCTCATGTACTGGCCGACCAACTGGCGCCCGAATCGCGGGTGCTGATCGTCGGCACCGATTCGCTGGCCGCCGAGGTCTCCGCCGTCGGGTTGCGGCCCGTCCGCCTGTTCGACGACGAACCGCAGGCCGTGGTCCAGGGCCACTCCCCGGAAACCGGGTGGAGCAATCTCGCCGAGGCAGCGCTGGCCATCCGGGCCGGCGCGCTGTGGGTTGCGGCCAATGTCGACCGCACGCTGCCCACCGAACGCGGGCTGCTACCGGGCAACGGCTCGATGGTCGCCGCGCTCAAGGCGGCGACGGACGCCGAGCCTCAGGTCGCGGGCAAACCGGCACCGACGTTGATGCGAGATGCATTGGCCCGCGGCGACTTCCGTACACCGTTGGTTGTCGGTGATCGGTTGGACACCGATATCGCCGGCGCCAACGCCGCCGAGCTGCCCAGCCTGTTCGTGCTCACCGGTGTCAACTCCGCGCGCGACGCGGTATACGCCGTGCCCGAGCAACGCGCGACGTACATCGGCCACGACCTGCGCGCGTTGCACCAGGACGCCGAGACGCTCGCGGTGGCCGCACAACCGGCGTGGCGCATCGAGACCGCGGACGGGTCGCTGACCGTCCACGCCGCGGGCGACGACCACGACGGTGACGGCCTGTCGGTTGTCCGTGCGCTCGCCGAAGTGATCTGGTCTGGCCAGCTCAGCGACCACACGATCACCATCGAGGCGGGCGACGACACCGCCCGCGACGCCCTACAACGGTGGTCGCTGGCCTGAATCCGATAGCGTTGGAACGCGATGAGTAACGACCCAGATCAGATCCGCGCACAAATCGACGCCGTACTCGCCGAGCTACCCGATCCTGCCAACCCGGAGAACATGCCGTCGGAAGCCGATCTCGAAGAAATCGCGCGCCGGCTGTCCGAGGCGCACGACATGCTGGTGCAGGCGCTGGAGTCGGCGGAGAAGGGCTGAGTCCCTCATGCCGCGGCACAGCCGTGTCGACGCCGAGTTGGTCCGGCGCGGTCTGGCCCGGTCTCGCCAACAGGCCGCGGAGTTGATCGGCGCAGGCAAGGTCCGTATCGACGGCATGCCGGCCGTTAAGCCGAGCACCGCCATTGCGCCGTCCGCAGCCCTCACCGTGGCCGGCGACAGCGAGCGCAGCTGGGTGTCGCGCGGCGCGCACAAACTCATCGGCGCGCTCGACGCCTTTGGTATCGACGTCGAGGGTCGACGCTGCCTGGACGCGGGTGCCTCGACCGGTGGGTTCACCGAAGTCCTGCTGGATCGCGGTGCCCGCGAGGTGGTCGCCGTCGATGTCGGCTATGGCCAGCTGGCCTGGCCGCTGCGCTCAGATCCCCGGGTGGTGGTCGTCGAGCGGACCAACGTGCGCGAGCTGACGCCGGACGCGATCGGCGGCCGGGTCGAGACCGTCGTCGCTGACCTGTCGTTCATCTCGCTGACCACAGTGTTGCCCGCGCTGACTGGATGCGCCTCATCGGACGCGGATATCGTTCCTATGGTGAAGCCGCAGTTCGAAGTCGGTAAAGGACAGGTGGGGGCCGGCGGCGTGGTGCACAGTGCCGAGTTGCGGGCGGGCGCGGTGCTCGCCGTCGCCCGCCGAGCCCATGAGCTTGGCTGGCACACGGTCGGGGTAACCCCGAGCCCGCTGCCCGGGCCGTCGGGAAACGTTGAATACTTCCTGTGGCTGCGCGCCGAGACCGATCGGGGCTTGCTTGCTGATGACCTGCACTGCGCTGTGCACCGAGCCGTCGAGGAAGGTCCGCAATGAGTCGTGAGCGCACCGTTCTGCTTGTCGTGCACACCGGCCGCGAAGAAGCGACCGAGACCGCGCGTCGGGTTGAAAAAGTGTTGCACGAGAACGATATTGGCCTACGGGTGCTATCGGCCGAAGCGGTCGACAGGGGCCCAATCCCGCTGGGCCCCGACGATACCCGCGAACTGGGCGTCGACATCGAGGTAGTCGACGCCGACCCGAACGCCGGTGAGGGATGCGAACTGGTGATCGGCCTCGGCGGCGACGGGACATTCCTGCGCGCCGCCGAACTCGCCCGCAACGCCAACATCCCGGTGCTGGGCATGAATCTGGGCCGGATCGGATTCCTGGCCGAAGCCGAAACCGAGGCGATCGACAGCGTGCTCGACGCCGTGGTCGGGCGCACCTACGGCATCGAGGAACGGCTCACCCTCGACATCACGGTCCTGGTGAAGGGCAAGGTGCTGTCCCGCGGCTGGGCGCTCAACGAAGCCAGCCTGGAAAAGGGACCACGACTCGGGGTGCTCGGGGTGGTTCTCGAGGTCGACGGGCGGCCGGTGTCGACATTCGGCTGCGACGGTGTGCTGGTGTCGACGCCCACCGGCTCCACCGCCTACGCGTTCTCCGCGGGCGGGCCCATTCTGTGGCCTGATCTCGAAGCGCTGCTGGTGGTGCCCAACAACGCGCACGCGCTGTTCGCCCGGCCGATGGTCACCAGCCCCGACGCGCAGATTGCCATCGAAATCGAGGCAGACGGGCGCGACGCCCTGGTGTTCTGCGACGGTCGCCGGGAGATGCTCGTGCCGGCCGGCGCACGGCTGGAAGTGCGGCGTTGCGACGCATCGGTGAAGTGGGCCCGGTTGGACAGCGCACCGTTCACCGACCGGCTGGTGCGAAAGTTCCGGCTGCCTGTCACCGGCTGGCGCGGACGATAGCGGTGCTCAATGAAATCCGGATCGAGTCGTTAGGCGCCATCAGCGTCGCAACGGCCGAATTCGGTAGCGGCCTCACGGTTTTGACGGGGGAGACCGGCACCGGCAAGACGATGGTGGTCACCGGGCTGCATCTGCTCGGCGGTGCACGCGCCGACGCCAACCGGGTGCGCTCGGGAGCCGAACGGGCCGTCGTCGAGGGGCGTTTCAGCACCGCCGATATCGATGAGAAGGCGACGGCGCAGGTCGATGAGATGCTGGACGCCTCCGGCGCCGAGCGCGACGAGGACGGCAGCATCATCGCGCTGCGTTCGGTCAGCCGCGACGGACCGTCGCGGGCCTACCTGGGTGGGCGCAGCGTTCCCGCGAAATCGCTGAGCGGATTCACCACCGAGCTGCTCACTCTGCATGGACAGAACGATCAGCTCCGGCTGATGCGACCCGACGAGCAACGCGGCGCACTCGACCGGTTCGCGGCCGTCGGCACTCGGCTGGAGAAATACCGGAAACTGCGCGACGCGTGGCAATCGGCGCGGCGCGACCTCGTCGACCGCACCAAGCGGGCTCGTGAATTGGCGCAGGAGGCCGATCAGCTGAAGTTCGCGCTGCACGAGATCGACACCCTCGACCCGGCGCCCAGCGAAGACGATGCGTTGGTCGCCGATATCCGACGGCTCTCGGAGTTGGATGCGTTGCGCGAGGCCGCGTCCGGGGCGCGCACCGCGTTGTCCGGGGCAGGCGATGACGCCACAGCCGATCCGGCGGGCCAGGCCGCGTCCGCCGCCGACAGTGTGGCGCGAGCCAGAGCAGCGTTGGAGTCCACCGACGACGCGATGCTGCGGGGACTGGCCGGTCAGCTCGGTGAAGCGTTGACGGTGGTCGGCGATGTCGCTCGCGAGCTCGGCGGATACCTCGGCGAGCTGCCGGCTGATGCCAGCACGCTGGACACCAAGCTCGCCCGCCAAGCCGAGTTGCGCACGCTCACCCGCAAATACGCGGCCGACATCGACGGAGTGCTGCAGTGGTCACGGGAAGCGCGAGACCGGCTGGCGCACTTGGACGTCTCCGAAGAAGCACTGGCCGGTCTGCAACAGCGGCTCGACGAGTTGGCACGCCAATTGGCCGATGCAGCAGCCGATCTCAGCAAGACACGTAGCCAGGCCGCCAAACGGCTGGCCAAGGACGTCACCGGCGAACTGTCCGGGCTGGCGATGGCTGATGCCGAGTTCACCATCGCTGTGTCGACGATGCCGGCCGCTGACGACGATCCCGCCGCGTTGACGCTCGCCTCGGGCACCCGGGCGCATGCCGGCGGCGACGGCATTGACCTGGTTGAGTTCGGCTTCGCGGCGCATCGGGGCATGACCCTGTTGCCACTGGCGAAGAGCGCCTCGGGCGGCGAGCTGTCTCGGGTCATGCTGGCCCTGGAGGTCGTCCTGGCGGCCTCGACGACGGGCACCACGATGGTGTTCGACGAGGTGGACGCCGGCGTCGGTGGTCGGGCCGCGGTGCAGATCGGCCGGCGTCTGGCGCGGTTGGCCCGCAACCGCCAGGTCATCGTCGTGACGCATCTGCCGCAGGTCGCTGCCTATGCCGATAGCCACCTGATGGTCGACACGAACGGGAAGAACGGCGCCAGCGGCGTGCGGCGTCTCGACGGCGACGACCGGGTGGCCGAACTCGCCAGAATGCTGGCCGGCCTGGGTGATTCGGATACGGCGCGCGCGCACGCCCGCGAACTTCTCGAGGCTGCCGACTGTGACCGGATTGCGACCTGATACGCGTATTACGCCTGTTGCAGATGTGACAAGATGTAACTTCTGAGGCTGTTGTTACGGCGCGCCTCCCCGCGTGATCTTGGGTTCACCGACAGAATCGCCTGCATGAGCGTCACCACCACACTGTCAGGTCTTCTGTCCCGCAACACCGACCGGCCGGGTCTCGTTGGCACGGCTCGGGTCGACCGCGACATCGACCGGTTGCTGCGTCGGGTCTGCCCGGGCGACATCGTCGTCCTCGATGTGCTGGACCTGGACCGCATCACAGCCGACGCGCTGGTTGACGCGCAGATCGCGGCGGTCGTCAACGCCTCCACGTCGGTCTCCGGTCGCTACCCGAATCTGGGCCCCGAAGTGCTGGTGAACAACGGTGTCACACTGATCGACGACGCCGGTCCCGAAGTCTTCAAGAAAATCAAGGACGGCGCGAAGGTCCGACTGCACAACGGCGGAGTGTACATCGGCGACCGCCGGCTGATCCGCGGTACCGAGCGCACCGACGAAGAGATCGCCGACCTGATGCAGGAAGCCAAGACCGGCTTGGTCTCGCACCTGGAAGCGTTCGCAGGCAACACCATTGAGTTCATCCGTAGCGAGAGCCCGCTGCTGATCGACGGGATCGGCATCCCCGACGTCGACATCGAGCTGCGTCGCCGTCACGTCGTCGTGGTCGCCGACGAGGAGGACGCCGCCGAGGACCTCAAGCGACTCAAGCCGTTCATCAAGGAGTATCAGCCTGTGCTGATCGGCGTGGGCGCCGGCGCAGATGTGTTGCGCAACGCCGGATATCGCCCGCAGCTCATCGTCGGCGATCCCAGTGACCTGAGCGCCGAGGTGCTCAAGTGCGGAGCTCAGGTGGTGCTGCCTGCCGACGCGGACGGACACGCGCCCGGGCTGGAACGCATCCAGGATCTCGGCGTCGGTGCCATGACCTTTCCCGCTGCGGGTTCGCCCGCCGACCTGGCGCTGCTGTTGGCCGACCACCACGGCGCCGCGTTGCTGGTGACCGCGGGACACAAGGCCAACATCGAGACGTTCTTCGACCGGACACGTCAGCAGAGCAACCCGTCGACATTCCTCACCAGGTTGCGCGTCGGAGAGAAGGTCGTTGACGCCAAAGCCGTTGCGACGCTGTACCACAGCCGGATCTCCAGCGGTGCGATCGCGCTGCTGATCCTCACGATGCTGATCGCGATCATCGCCGCGTTATGGGTTTCGCGGACAGACACCGTGGTTCTGCACTGGGCCGTCGTGTACTGGAACCACTTCCTGGCCTGGGCTGCAGCACTGGATTCATTAAGGCGGTACAGACGTGATAACTCTACGCCAGCATGCGATTTCGCTAGCCGCTGTCTTTCTGGCACTGGCAATCGGGGTTGTCCTCGGCTCGGGCTTGCTCTCGAACACGATGCTGTCCGGGCTGCGTGAAGAGACAAAAAATCTGCACAGCCAGATCAACGGCCTGAACGACGAGAAGAACGTCCTCAACGGAAAGCTCAGCTCCGCAGACACTTTCGACACCCAGATGGCGGGCCGGATGGTGCACGATGCGCTGAACGGCAAGTCGGTCGTCGTCTTCCGCGCACCCGACGCCAAAGACGACGACGTCGACGCGGTGTCAAAGCTCATCACCCAGGCCGGCGGCGCGGTCACCGGCACAGTGGGATTGACGCAAGAGTTCGTCGACGCCAACTCCGCCGAGAAGCTGCACACGGTGGTCAACTCGTCGATCCTGCCCGCAGGCGCCCAGTTGAGCAGCAAGCTGGTCGACCAAGGATCGCAGGCCGGCGATCTGCTGGGCATTGCACTACTGATCAATCGGGATCCGGCCGTCCCGTCCGTCGACGACGCGCAGCGCGACACCGTGTTGGCGGCCCTGCGTGACACCGGCTTCATCGGATACGGCGATCAGCACGTGGGTGCCGCCAACGCCGCAGCGATCGTGACCGGCGGTACGCTCGGCAACGACGCAGGCAACCAGGGCGTCAGCGTGGCCAGGTTCGCCGCCGCGCTATCGCCGCACGGTTCCGGTGTACTGCTGGCCGGCCGTGACGGCTCATCGAGCGGACCCGCTGCGGTCGCAGTGGCTCGCGGTGATGCCACCGTGACCCCGGCGATCAGCACCGTCGACGACGTGGAGGCCGAATCCGGCCGTATCACGACCGTCCTGGGCATCGCCGACCTGATCAACGGCGGTCGTACCGGCCAATATGGCACCGGACACCGCAACACCGGGTTGACCGTCGCCTCGTAGCCCGTCGACGATGCAGAGCGCGTAGCGCGATGAGGAGAAGACGGGCAATCGTCTAGCGCCTGCAGGCGCGCGCTCCTTCGACGGGCGTGTTAGCGACGAGCTGGCAGAGTCTTTGTTAGGGTAAGTTTCCGTGGGTCGGCAGGCCCAAAGCTGGAGAACAGCCCTCACACAGAGGTCTAGCCCTGCGCCGTCTTCACGGAGGTCGCCACATTGCGTAAGCATCCGCAGACCGCCACCAAGCATCTCTTCGTCAGCGGTGGCGTCGTCTCGTCGCTCGGCAAGGGTCTCACCGCGAGCAGCCTCGGACAGCTGCTGACTGCACGCGGCCTGCAGGTGACGATGCAGAAGCTCGACCCGTATCTCAACGTCGACCCCGGCACCATGAACCCGTTCCAGCACGGCGAGGTCTTCGTCACCGAGGACGGCGCCGAGACCGACCTCGACGTCGGCCACTATGAACGCTTCCTGGACCGCGATCTGTCCGGCTCGGCGAATGTCACAACCGGACAGGTGTATTCGACCGTCATCGCCAAGGAGCGCCGCGGCGAGTACCTCGGCGACACCGTCCAGGTCATCCCGCACATCACCGACGAGATCAAAAGCCGCATCCTGGCGATGGCCCAGCCCGATGCCGACGGCAACCGACCGGACGTCGTCATCACCGAAATCGGCGGCACCGTCGGCGATATCGAGTCACAGCCCTTCCTCGAGGCGGCCCGGCAGGTGCGGCACGATCTCGGCCGCGAGAACGTGTTCTTCCTGCACGTGTCGCTGATCCCGTACCTGGCGCCGTCCGGCGAATTGAAGACCAAGCCCACCCAGCACTCGGTGAACGCGCTGCGCAGCATCGGTATCTCCCCGGACGCGTTGATCCTGCGCTGCGACCGCGATGTTCCCGAGCCGCTGAAGAACAAGATCGCGCTGATGTGTGACGTCGACATCGACGGCGTCATCTCCACGCCGGACGCGCCGTCGATCTACGACATCCCCAAGGTGCTGCACCGCGAAGAACTGGACGCCTACGTGGTGCGCCGCCTCAATCTGCCGTTCCGCGACGTCGACTGGACGGAGTGGGACGACCTGTTGCGTCGCGTGCACGACCCGCAGGAGACCGTCCGAATCGCTTTGGTGGGCAAGTACGTCGACCTCTCCGACGCCTACCTGTCGGTCAGCGAGGCATTGCGGGCCGCTGGGTTCAAACATCGGGCCAAGGTGGAAATCCGCTGGGTCGGTTCCGACGACTGCGAGACGGCCAGCGGCGCTGCGACAGTGCTCGACGACATCCACGGTGTGCTGATCCCCGGCGGCTTCGGCATCCGCGGAATCGAGGGCAAGATCGGCGCCATCAGGCACGCACGCTCTCGCGGGCTGCCGGTGCTCGGGCTGTGTCTCGGCTTGCAGTGCATCGTGATCGAGGCCGCGCGCTCGGTCGGCCTGACCGACGCCAACTCGGCCGAATTCGAGCCCACCACGCCCGATCCGGTCATCTCCACGATGGCCGACCAGGAGGAGATCGTCGCCGGCGAAGCAGATCTCGGTGGCACCATGCGACTCGGCGCCTACCCGGCAGTGCTCGAGCCGGGTTCGATTGTGGCGCAGGCATATCAGTCGACCGAGGTGTCCGAGCGGCACCGGCATCGCTACGAGGTGAACAACGCCTACCGGGACCGCATCGCCGAAAGCGGCCTGAGATTCTCCGGGACGTCGCCCGACGGACATCTCGTCGAGTTCGTCGAATACCCGCCGGAGATCCACTCCTTCGTCGTCGGCACCCAGGCGCACCCCGAGTTGAAGAGCCGGCCGACCCGTCCGCATCCGCTCTTCGTCGGCTTCGTCGGCGCGGCCCTCGACTACAAGGCAGCCGAGCGGTTGCCGGTGGAGATCCCAGAACGGCGGGACAACGGCAGCGACCAACACGACAGTGCCCCGTCGTCGCTGTCCGAGCCTGCCCGTGGGTGAGCACGTCTTCGAGACGACGTCGTCCGAGACCTTGTACAGCGGAAAGATTTTCGCGCTGCGCAAAGACCAGGTTCGGATGCCCGGCGGAAACGTTGCAACCCGCGAAGTCATCGAGAACTTCGGCGCGGTGGCGATCGTCGCGATGGACGACGACGGCCGGATCCCGATGGTGTATCAGTACCGCCACCCTTTCGGCCGGCGCCTGTGGGAGTTGCCCGCGGGACTGCTCGACGTGCACAGCGAAGCGCCACACCTGGCCGCGGGCCGTGAACTCCGCGAGGAGGCCGGGCTGGAAGCGAAGACGTGGCAGGTACTGCTCGACCTCGATTCCGCACCCGGTTTCAGCGACGAATCGGTGCGCATCTTTCTGGCCACCGGATTGACCGACGTCGGCCGACCAGAAGCGCACGACGAAGAAGCAGACATGCGCCTGCAGTGGTATCCACTCGCCGAGGCCGTGGCACGGGTTTTCAGCGGCGATGTCGTCAATTCCCTTGCGGTGGGCGGGATTTTAGCGGCGCATGCGGTCGGCGAGGGTATCGCCGAACCGCGTTCAGTGGATGCGCCGTGGATCGACAAATCGACGGCGTTCAGTGCGCGGCAGGCGGCAGGGTGACAACCCTTGCGCCGCCGCTGGAAGGCCAACTTCAGGGATACCTCGATCACCTGACGATCGAGCGTGGCGTGGCGGCCAACACGTTGAGCTCGTACCGCCGTGACCTTCGCCGCTACTCCGATCACCTCACCCTGCGCGGCGTGGACGACCTGGCCAAGGTCAGCGAGGAAGACGTCACCGAATTCCTGATGGCACTGCGCCGCGGAGATCCCGACACCGGCGTCGCACCTTTGTCGGCGGTGTCGGCAGCGCGGACGCTGATCGCCGTGCGTGGGCTGCACCGGTTTGCCGCAGCCGAAGGTCTTGCCGAATTCGACGTCGCGCAGGCGGTCAAGCCGCCGACTCCGGGGCGACGGCTGCCCAAGAGCCTCAGCCTGGATCAGGTTCTTGCCTTGCTCGCCGGCGCCGGCGGCGACAGCCCGTCCGACGGCCCGTTGACGCTGCGCAACCGCGCGCTGCTCGAGCTGTTGTACTCCACTGGCGCAAGGATTTCCGAAGCCGTCGGACTTGACGTCGACGACATCGACACGCATGCGCGTTCCGTGCTCCTACGCGGAAAAGGCGGCAAGCAGCGCCTCGTTCCGATCGGACGCCCGGCGGTGCAGGCGCTGGACGCCTACCTGGTGCGGGGACGGTCGGAGTTGGCTCGCCGCGGTCGGGGCACCCCGGCTATCTTCCTCAATGCCCGCGGTGGCCGGCTGTCACGGCAGAGCGCCTGGCAGGTGCTGCAGGATGCCGCCGAGCGGGCCGGGATCACCTCGGGCGTATCGCCGCACACACTGCGGCACTCGTTTGCGACGCACTTGCTGGAGGGCGGTGCCGATGTCCGCGTGGTTCAGGAGTTACTCGGGCATGCCTCGGTGACCACCACGCAGATCTACACGATGGTCACCGTGCACGCGCTGCGCGAGGTCTGGGCCGAAGCTCACCCTCGCGCGCACTAGCCGCCCATAATCCATCCGCAAAGACGGGTAGGCGACTACTCACGCCGACTCGAACGGTGCTCTCCATACTGACCGTGTTCGAAGCAGCGGGCAGGAGTGGCGATGGCAGAGCTTGGTGAACGCGCGGTTGTTCTCGGCGCCAGCATGGGCGGGATGCTCGCCGCGAGGGTGCTGGCCGATTTCTACCAAAACGTCACCGTGGTGGAACGCGACGTACTGCCTAACGACCCCGCGAATCGGCGGGGAGTACCGCAGGGTCGGCACCCTCACGCCCTGCTCAGGCGTGGCGCACAAATCATCGATGAACTCTTCCCCGGGTTTCTCGATGAGTTGGTCGCTGCCGGCGCCCCTGTTCTCGATGACGGGGATCTCTCCAAGATCTGGGTGTCAGTTGGCGGACATCAACTGGTCCGGGTCGGCAAGGCACGGGATCAGCAAGCGGTGGCGCTGTATTTTCCGAGCCGGCCGTTTCTGGAGTGCCATGTCCGGCGGCGACTGAAATCCATCCCGAACGTGACAGTCCTCGGCGGCCTGGATGCGGCCGAGATGACGTCGTCGGGGGATCGGAACCGCATCACCGGCGTGCGGGTGGTCGACCGGCACGGCGGCGACGAACAGGAGTTGGCGGCGGACCTGGTTGTCGACGCGATGGGCCGCAGCGCCCATACCCCGGCCTTTCTGGAAAGCCTCGGCTACGGGCGTCCGATCGAGGACCGCGTAGTCATGCGGACGTGCTATGTCAGCCAGGAGTTGCGGATTCCGCCCGGCGCTGTGGAGCAGATGGTCCTTATCGGCGCCGCGCCGGGCCGGCCGACCGGAATGTTTCTAGTCGGCTATGAGAATGACACCTGGATCTTCACCGTCTTCGGGATGGTGGGCCACGAGCCGCCCGGCGACCTGTCTGGCATGCTCTCATTCGCCCAGGACTACGCCCCCGCCCACGCGCTGGCGGCAGTGCGCGCCGCCGAACCGGTCGGGGATGTGACTCGGCATCGGATGCCGTCCAGCCAATGGCGGCGCTACGACAAGATGCCGCGCTTTCCCGACGGCCTGTTGGTCTCCGGGGATGCCATCTGCAGCTTCGACCCCATCTACGGGCAAGGGATGACGGTGTCGGCGCTGGACGCTGTGGCGCTGCGAGATTGCCTGCACCGCGGCCATCATCAGCTCGCTCGGCGATACTTCCGCGCCGCCGCGAAATCGATTGGTGTGGCCTGGCGGATGGGCGCCGGCAGCGACTTGGCTTTTCCGGAGGTGGAAGGACGGCGACCGCTGTCGATGCGGGTGAGCAACCGTTTCGCAGACTGGGTGCTGACCGCGTGTGAGTCCGACGCCGTCATCACCGAGAAGTTCTTCCGGGTCAACAACCTCATCGATCCGCCGGTTCGCCTGATGAACCCCGCCTTCCTCTCCCGCGTCGCGGCCGTGAACCTGCGGGGCCGGCAAGGCGATCAGGTGGCCTCGGCAACCGCAGCAGTCCGATGAAAGTGTGGCGCTGTTCGGCGGCTCGGCGCCGGATCTTTCGTGTGCGGCTCAGCCCAGGTATTCGGATTCCAGCACCAGGTCGGTGATCAGGCTCTGGTACTCCAGGTGCGCCTTGTGCTCGACGGTCTGCCACAACGTGCCCTGCTGCTGACGCATGTATTCGCGGTACTTCGGGGCGCCGGGCACCTTGACGTTGTCGGCCACCGCAATCGCGCCGGCGTGCAGCCAGCCTCGGTCGAGGATGCTCAGCAGATCACGGAGGTAGGCGTCCTTGTCGTGATCGAGGAACACAAAGTCCAGTGCGCCAGCGGTAAAGCCGTGCTCGGCGGCCAACGCGTCCAGGGTGTGCCCGCCGTCGGAGATGGTGCCGACCACGCAGGTGACGCGGTCGGCCACGCCGGCGTGCGCCCAGATCTGACGGGCGTTGGCGGCGTTGGCTTCTGCGAGTTCGACGGAATACACCTTGGCGCCCGGCGCGGATCGGGCCATGCGCAGCGCGCCGTACCCGCAGTAGGTACCGAGCTCCAAGGCCAGCTTCGGGTCGGCGCGACGGACCGCGGCGTCAAGCAGCGCACCCTTCTCGTCACCGACGTTGATCAGCATCGACTCCTCGTAGCCGAACCGGTCGATGGTCGCGAGCACGTCGTCGATGTCGCCGGCCCGAGCATGCTTCAGGACGTAAGCGACCGCGGCGGCTTCGCGTCCGTCGCCGATCTGTCCCGTCGTGGTGATATTGCGAACGCCGGTCGCCATCCGCCAAAACGACCACCGCAGCAAAGGGATGCGCTGCTTCAGACTCATGCCCGCCACAGTAGCCCGGCGGCGACCCGCGCTGGCCCGTACCTAAATTCGCTGGTGACGTTGTTGCGGGTCTACCGGCGCGGGCGCTGATAACAGTTACACTTTCGTGCCATGTCCGCCGTTGCCAGATCGCCCCACATGCGGCGCTCATGACTGACGACGCCAACAGCGGCAACGAGATCGGCCTGACCGGGCGTCCACCGCGGCCGATCCCCGAACCCAAGCCGCGCACATCACACGGACCGGCCAAGGTCGTGGCGATGTGCAACCAGAAGGGCGGCGTGGGAAAGACCACGTCGACCATCAATCTGGGCGCCGCACTGGCCGAATGCGGTCGCCGCGTCCTGCTGGTGGACCTGGACCCGCAGGGAGCGCTGTCAGCGGGCCTGGGTGTGCCGCACTACGAGCTGGATCACACCATTCACAACCTGCTGGTCGAGCCCCGGGTGTCCCTCGACAACGTGCTGATGAACACCCGCGTCAAGAACTTGGACTTGGTGCCCAGCAATATCGACCTGTCCGCCGCGGAGATCCAGTTGGTGAACGAGGTGGGCCGGGAACAGACGCTGGCCCGTGCCCTGCACCCGGTGCTGGATCGCTACGACTATGTCCTGATCGACTGCCAACCGTCGCTGGGTCTGCTGACCGTCAATGGCCTGGCCTGCTCGGACGGGGTGATCATCCCGACCGAGTGCGAGTATTTCTCGCTGCGTGGTCTCGCCCTGCTGACCGACACCGTCGAGAAGGTGCGCGACCGGCTCAATCCGAAGCTGGACATAAGCGGAATCCTGATCACCCGCTACGACACGCGAACCGTGAACTCCCGCGAAGTCATGGCACGCGTGGTAGAGCGCTTCGGCGATCTGGTGTTCGACACCGTCATCACCCGCACTGTCCGATTCCCGGAGACCAGCGTCGCCGGCGAACCGATCACCAGTTGGGCCCCGCGATCGGGCGGCGCTGCCGCCTACCGCGCGCTAGCCCGCGAGGTGATCGACCGGTTCGGCGCGTGACCGGCGGAATCGGCTGCAAGGAGGCAACACCCCAGAACGGCTTCCAGGTCAGGCTGACCAATTTCGAGGGGCCGTTCGATCTGCTGCTTCAGCTGATCTTCGCGCATCGCATGGACGTCACCGAGGTGGCGTTGCATCAGGTCACCGACGATTTCATCGCCTACACCCGCGCGATCGGCCGCGAGCTTGAACTCGAAGAGACAACGGCATTTCTCGTCGTCGCCGCCACGCTGCTCGACCTGAAAGCAGCCCGGCTGCTGCCGTCGGGTCAGGTCACCGACGAGGGAGACCTGGCCCTGCTGGAGGTTCGCGACCTGCTGTTCGCCCGGCTGCTGCAGTACCGGGCGTTCAAGCACGTTGCCGTGATGTTCGCCGAGCTAGAGGCCGCGGCGCTGCGCAGCTACCCCCGAGCGGTGTCGTTGGAGGACCGGTTCGCCGATCTGCTGCCCGAGGTGATGCTCGGCGTCGACGCCGAGCGGTTCTCGCAGATCGCCGCGGTCGCCTTCACACCGCGACCGGTGCCGACCGTGGGTACCGAGCACCTGCACGAGGAGCATGTGTCCGTTCCGGACCAGGCGAAGCGGCTGCTGTGGTTCCTGGAGCAGCGTGGGATCGGGCAGTGGGCGTCGTTTTCCGATCTGATCGCCGAGTGCCAGCCCATTGAGATCGTCGGCCGCTTCCTGGCGCTGCTCGAACTGTATCGATCGCGGGCGGTAGCATTTGACCAAGTAGAACCGCTTGGTGCGCTCCAGGTTTCGTGGACCGGAGAACGGCCGACCAACGAAGAATTGCGGGAAGCGGATTCGCCACCCGACCAAGAAGTGCGAGACCTGTCATGACCGATCCCAGCGTGGGCTTCACGCACGCCGGCGACGATGCAGAGCGCAGCGATGCTGAGGAGCGGCGCCATGGACCCGACGCCGAGTTTGGCGACGCCGATGTGGAGATCGATCCCACGGCGGACACCAACCTGGGCATCGATGTCGCGACCGCGCCAGAACTCGAAGACACCGAGCTCGGCTCGGTGCTCGAAGCGCTGCTGTTGGTCGTCGACACCCCGGTGACCGTCGACGCCTTGGCCGCGGCCACCGAGCAGCCGGCGTATCGGGTGGCCGCCAAGCTGAGGCTGATCGCCGACGAGTTCACCGAACGCGACAGCGGCATCGATTTGCGTGAAGCCGGCGGCGGATGGCGGATGTACACCCGGTCGCGATTCGCGCCTTATGTCGAGCGGTTGCTGCTCGACGGCTCGCGCTCCAAGCTGACCCGGGCGGCACTCGAGACGCTGGCGGTGGTGGCGTATCGCCAGCCGGTGACGCGGGCACGGGTGAGCGCGGTCCGCGGAGTCAACGTCGACGCGGTCATGCGTACCCTGCTGGCGCGCGGGTTGATCACCGAAGCCGGCGCAGACCCCGATACCGCCGCGGTGACCTTCGCGACCACCGAACTCTTCCTGGAACGGCTCGGGCTGTCGTCGTTGACCGACCTGCCCGACATCGCGCCGCTGCTGCCCGACGTCGATATGATCGAGGATCTCAGCGAATCCCTCGATGCGGAGCCACGTTTCGTCAAACTTGCCGGCGGGCCGATGTCCAACGATCAGCCGCTGTCGTTCGACGTGGATCAGGAATGATGGCCGACGCCGGCGAGCCGAGTGGGATCCGCTTGCAGAAAGTGTTGTCGCAGGCCGGAATTGCCTCGCGGCGCAATGCCGAGAAGATGATCAGGGACGGCCGCGTCGAGATCGACGGCCAGGTGGTGACCGAGCTGGGCACCAGAGTCGACCCGGACGTATCGGTGATCCGCGTCGACGGTGCGCGGGTCGTCCTCGACGACTCGCTGGTGTACTTGGCACTGAACAAGCCGCGAGGTATGCACTCGACGATGTCGGACGATCACGGCCGACCGTGCATCGGTGACTTGGTGGAGCATCGAGTGCGAGGCAACAAGAAGCTCTTTCACGTTGGTCGCCTCGACGCCGACACTGAAGGATTGATCTTGCTGACCAACGACGGCGAACTGGCGCATCGCCTGATGCACCCGTCGTACGAAATTCCCAAGACCTACCTGGCGACGGTGAACGGGTCGGTGCCGCGCGGGCTCGGCAAGACGCTGCGGGCCGGAATCACCCTCGACGACGGGCCGGTCGCGGTCGACGATTTCGCCGTGGTGGATGCGATCCCCGGCAAGACACTGCTGCGCGTCACGCTGCACGAAGGACGCAAGCGCATTGTCCGGCGGATGTTGAAGGAGGTCGGTTTCCCGGTGCAGGAACTCGTCCGCACCGACATCGGCGCGGTCTCGTTGGGGGAGCAGCGTCCAGGAAGCATCCGGGCGTTGCGACGCAACGAGATCGGGGACCTCTACAAAGCGGTGGGGTTGTGAGCGGGGTTGTCGTGGCCGTGGACGGCCCGGCGGGTACCGGAAAATCCTCGGTGTCACGAGGATTGGCGCGCTCTCTGCAGGCCCGCTACCTGGATACCGGTGCCATGTACCGCATTGTCACGTTGGCGGTGTTGCGCGCCGGAATCGACCCGGCCGACCAATCAGAAGTCGCAAGAGCCGTGGCAGACGTGCGGCTGTCGGTGGGATATGACCCAGACGAAGATCGCAGTTACCTTGACGGCGAAGATGTTTCGTCGGAGATCCGCGGCGATGAGGTCACCAAAGCAGTGTCGGCCGTGTCGTCGGTTCCCGCGGTACGCACCCGCCTGGTCGAACTGCAACGCACGATGGCGCATGGACCCGACGGCGTCGTCGTGGAGGGCCGCGACATCGGAACCGTGGTGCTACCCGACGCCGACGTCAAGGTTTTCCTGACCGCATCGGCCGAGACTCGAGCGGCAAGACGCAATGACCAGAATGTCGCCAGCGGCCTGCCCGATGACTACGACGGTGTGCTGGCCGACGTGCGCCGCCGCGACCACCTGGATTCGACGCGAGCTGTGTCGCCGTTGCGGGCGGCTCCCGATGCCGTGTTGGTTGACACCAGCGACATGACCGAATCCGAGGTCATCGCGCACCTCCTGGACTTGGTACAGCAGAAGAGCGAGGCGGTCCGGTGAGTGACGACGGTACCTGGGTCGACGAGAATGATTGGGAATCATCAGAATTCACCGAAGCGATCGATGACATCGCCGCTGGCCCTCCGCCGGTGGTCGCGATCGTAGGCCGGCCGAACGTCGGTAAGTCCTCGCTGGTGAATCGGATCCTGGGCCGGCGCGAAGCCGTGGTTCAAGATATTCCGGGTGTGACCCGTGACCGGGTGTCCTATGACGCGCTGTGGACCGGTCGCCGGTTCGTCGTGCAGGACACCGGGGGATGGGAGCCTGACGCCGAGGGCTTGCAGCAGTTGGTGGCCGAGCAGGCGTCAGTGGCCATGCGTACCGCCGATGCGGTGATCCTCGTCGTCGATGCCGTCGTCGGCGCAACCGCCGGTGACGAGGCCGCTGCACGCATCCTGCGGCGCTCCGGCAAGCCAGTGTTCCTGGCCGCCAACAAAGTTGACAGCGAACGAGGTGAATCCGACGCCGCGGCGCTGTGGTCGCTGGGCATCGGTGAGCCGTATGCCATCAGCGCGATTCATGGTCGCGGCGTGGCCGATCTGCTCGACGCAGTCATCGGCACGCTGCCCGAAGTCGCGGAATCGACATCCACCCAGGGCGGTCCGCGGCGGGTGGCGCTGGTGGGCAAGCCGAACGTCGGCAAGAGCTCGCTGCTGAACCGGTTGGCGGGTGACGAACGGTCAGTGGTGCATGACGTCGCAGGCACCACGGTCGACCCGGTGGACTCTCTGATCGAGATGGACGGCAAGATCTGGCGTTTCATCGATACGGCCGGACTGCGCCGCAAGGTCGGGCAAGCCAGCGGCCACGAGTTCTACGCCTCGGTGCGCACCCATGGTGCGATCGACGCCGCCGAGGTGGTGATCGTGCTGATCGACGGGTCAGTGCCGTTGACCGAGCAAGATCAGCGGGTGCTGTCGATGGTCATCGAGTCAGGGCGTGCCCTGGTGCTGGCGTTCAACAAGTGGGATCTCGTTGACGACGAGCGGCGCTATCAGCTGGACAACGAGATCGACCGCGAACTGGTACAGCTGCGGTGGGCGCAGCGCGTCAACATTTCGGCGAAAACCGGTCGGGCGGTGCAGAAGTTGGTGCCGGCGCTCGAGGGCGCGCTGGAGTCGTGGGATGCCCGCATCGGCACCGGGCGGCTGAACACCTGGATCAAGGAAGTGGTGGCCGCGACGCCGCCACCGGTGCGCGGCGGCAAGCAGCCACGAATCTTGTTCGCCACTCAGGCGGCCGCACGTCCACCGACGTTCGTCTTGTTCACCTCCGGCTTCCTGGAGGCCGGCTATCGCCGTTTTCTGGAGCGACGGCTGCGCGAGACGTTCGGTTTCGAGGGGAGCCCGATCCGCATCAATGTGCGCGTGCGCGAAAAGCGGGGCTCGAAGTCCCGCTGACGCCTGGGCGCCGAACCCACGCCGGATAAGGTCTTTCGGTGCGGGTTTCAGAAGCGATCTTGATCGCTTTCGCCGGCTTGGGTGCAGGCGCGATCAACGGCATCGTCGGGTCGGGCACCCTCATTACATTCCCCACATTGGTGGCGATGGGATTTCCACCTGTGACGGCGACCATGTCGAACGCGGTGGGCCTGGTGGCGGGCAACGTCTCGAGCACCTGGGGCTACCGCCGCGAACTGAACGGACAGTGGGACCGGCTGCGTTGGCAGATACCCGCGTCCATTCTGGGCGCGGTTCTCGGCGCCTGGCTGCTGCTGCATCTGCCGGAGAGAGTCTTCACCGCCGTGGTGCCGGTGCTGCTGATCCTGGCGCTGATCCTGGTGGTCGTCGGGCCGCGGATCCAGGCGTGGGCACAAGACCGAGCTGAAAACGCAGGCCGCTCCGCCAACGATATCTCGGCACAGCGGATGGCGGTGTTGGTGGCGAGTACCTTTGCGATCGGGGTGTACGGCGGCTATTTCACCGCGGCGCAGGGCATTTTGATGGTCGGCGTGATGGGTGCGCTGTTGCCGGAATCGATCCAACGGATGAACGCGGCGAAGAATCTGTTGATCTTGCTGGTGAATGTGGTTGCAGCACTGGCATTTAGCGTGGTGGCGTTTCACCGCATCAGCTGGTCGGTGGCGGGCCTCATTGCGGCTGGTTCACTGGTCGGAGGTTGGTTGGGTGTGCGCTACGGTCGTCGCTTGTCGCCGAATACCTTGCGCGCCATCATCGTTGTCGTCGGGCTTATCGGGCTCTGCCGCGTGCTTGCCGTGTAGGGATCAGCCCTGGTGCACGACATTGCCTTGCCCGGACTGCTCGACCTGCGGCGAACCGGTGCGGTAGGTGATCTGGTTGCTGAACCCGGAGGCCTCGATGCTGTCGGCCGAATCGACTGTGACTTTGTTCTGCACGCCGGAGACCGAGAGTCGTGTGCAGTGCCCGGTGATGACGACCGTGTTCGACACTCCGCTGATGCTGACGGTGTTCTGGTTGCAGACGACAGTGCGGCTCTCGTTGATGCCGGAGACGATGATGTTCTCGGTTATCGGCGCCGTGGGAGTAATCGCGATTGACGTCGACGGTCCGGCCGCAGGTGCTTGCGTGATACCGCTGGGCGGGACCGGCAGTTGCGGGGAAGCACTCGGAATCGGCAGGAGGGTGGTCAGCCCGCTGTGCGACACCTGATGGGCGGTAAAGAACAAGATCGCCATGGGCAGAGCAATCATGCCAATGACGAAGACGGCGGCCACGATCCACCACATCCGTGCGCGGGAGTTTGTCTGCAGCGAGGTCCCGAGGACCGAACCGCTGTAGGGCAGCGGTGGAGGTTGATACGTAGGCGGTTGATACGTGGGCGGTTGACTCGGGGGCGGTTGACTCGGGGGACCGGACGGAGCTGTCCATTTGCTGGGCGTCTGGCTTTCGCCAGTCTCGGATGCGCGTGCCGCATCGGCCAGTGGTTGCTCCAGCTCCCGAATTCGGGCTTCTGGGTCGTCCTCGGACTTCATCCACAGATGCTCCCATAACAAGATCGGCCCGAATAGGTCATTCGCATTCGGTAGTTTCTGCATCGTGTCCGACTTAGCCAACCGCCAGATCCTGCTGCGTCGTCGCCCGAGCGGACTCGTCCAGCCTGGTGACACCGAACTCGTCACCACACCGGCACCCGAGCCCGCCGACGGTGAGGCGCTGGTCCGAACCACGTACGTCGGCCTCGACGCCGCGGTCCGGACCTGGCTGAACGACCAGCAGGGCTACCTTCCGCCGGTGCAGTTGGGCGAGGCCATCCGAGCGGCCGGTATCGGCGAGGTGGTGTCGTCACGGTGCGACGCCTACCAAGTCGGCGACGTGATCACCACGCTGACCGGCTTTCAGGAATACGTGATCATCCGCGACGACGTGTTCAGCACGCCCATACCGGGGGAGAGCGATCAACTGGCGATCATGTCGGTCTACGGCCCCACCGGGGCCACGGCCTACATCGGGATGACCGACGTCGGGAAACCGCAGGCTGGCGACACGGTAGTCGTGTCCGCCGCCGCGGGCGCCACAGGCTCGATTGCCGGTCAGATCGCCAAGATCGCCGGCGCCCGGGTGGTCGGCGTTGCAGGCGGGCCGGCGAAATGCCGGGCGGTCGTCGAGGACTTCGGCTTCGACGCATGCATCGACTACAAGAACGACGACCTGCCCGCCGCGCTCAAACAGCACTGCCCGAATCGGGTGAACGTCTACTTCGACAACGTCGGCGGTCCCATCCTCGACGCCGTACTGGGCCGGTTGGCCATGAATGCGCGAGTCGTGCTGTGTGGGGTGATCTCCAGCTACCTCAGCGGCGATCACCCCGGGCCGACGAATTACGTGAACATCTTGGCTAAGACCGCGACCATGCAGGGTTTCAACGCACTCGATCAGTGGGGTCGTTTTGACGAGGCCTCGGCCGCGCTTCGCCAGTGGGAACACGACGGCCTAATCAGCCACCGAGAGACCATCTTTGACGGCATCGAGTCCTGCGTCGATGCCCTCAACGGGCTGTTCACCGGTGCCAACATCGGCAAGATGCTGGTCAAGCTCAGCGAACCCGCAAGCACCTGAGGCGTTGGGTTTCGGTGGGCGTTACCGTCTGCGGTAGGCTCTTGCCCTGCTGCCGGTGATGCCACCGGCACCGGGCTGTGGCGCAGTTTGGTAGCGCACTTGACTGGGGGTCAAGTGGTCGCAGGTTCAAATCCTGTCAGCCCGACCATGAAAAGGACTGCTGAGCTGGCTTTTTCGACCTGCCGCGATTGCACACACGTTCGACGGCACCGGTAATTATCACAGATGTTAAAGGTACTTATCGGTATTAGAGTAGGCCTGTGCGAAAGCATCAGTAGTCGCTAGCGCTGGATGTCGGCGGAGCAAAGCTGCGCGCCGCCAGTTCGAGGGCCTCAGGCTGAGCATGTACGTAGGTGCGGAGAGTGAAAGACACGTCAGCATGGCCAAGCCAGGCCGAAACAAACCGATGGGCACGCCCTGTAAATGCATTAGCGTCGCGCAAGTATGCCGGGCGTCGTGCAACCGCACCGGCCGCACTGCGAGATTCTTAATGGCCCCTTGCCACATGGTCGATAGCGTCGAAGGGTGGTAGGGCTCGCCAGCCTCGTTACAGACGACATAGTCCAGGCCCGCGTAGGCTTCTCCCAGAGAAAGCTTTTCCGCCGCTTGAGCCGCGCTTTTGCGCGGTGAGCTGGCCCAGCAGCGCGTCGGGTAGAGGTAGCACTCTGCTAACTGACGCCGTCTTCGGATCGTCTGGTCGAGTGCGCGGCCCCCGACGTCGACACGGGTCTTGCCGATCCGCACCGTCCGCCTGCCGAGATCGAAGTCGTCCCAACGCAAGCCGGCGATCTCACCGCGCCGTAGGCCGGCATGGGCGAGGTGCCACGCATGTAGGTTGCGGTCCTTCGCGATGCCGCCCAGAACCGTGCGTACTTGATGGAGTGAATGTCTCGAATTTTTGGACCTTACCCGGCACCCGATCGACCAGTCCGGCAACATTTCTGGCCAATCGCCCGTCGGCGACCAGCTGCGCGAGAACCTGCGAGCGCACCGAGCATGTAGTTGCACGAGCGCGCGCTCCAGGCCTCGCGCGCACGACCGTCGGATCGCTCCAGACTGCCGGCACGCAACTTCACGATCAACGTCGATGTGCCGGCGGGTCAAATCCTGAACGGCCACGTCGCCCAAATCGCGACGAACGGGCTGCACGACGTACTCATAACCAGCGGCTGTCGTGGGTCGATCTTGTGACGCGACCGCAACCAATCAAGGAAGCCTGCTACCAGGGCGAGATCCTCCTCAGCGAGTTTCTCGAGCCGATGGGTATCTTGCGTACCGGATCGCGAAGGCGATCGACGTGCCGGCGCGACGCATCAACGAGATCGTCCACGGCAAAGGGGGGAATCAGCGCCGACACCGCACTGCGGCTCTCGCGCCTTGGGGCTAGGCGACATGTTCTTCATCAACATGCAGGCCCACTACGACGCCGAGGTCGCCCGGGAACAGCTCGCGGCAGAGTCAGCAACTATCAACTGCATCGCAAGACGACCGGTCGCCGATCCATTGGCGCGTCACTGGTCCTTACGCCGCGGCGGTGAGGATCGAATGGTCATTACGATGGGCGTGGCCGAAATCGTGGGCGACGACGAAACCTGACTGACATTCCGGGACCAAGACTGAGCCGCCGCACGCTGCACCGCCACTCACTCCCGCGACCTAGGGGGCGACTGGATCGTCGGAGATGTAGTCGAAGTACAGGAACTTCCTCGTGCTGAAGCCCGAGAAGGGGCTCCGTCCTCGGCTGGCGATCTCATTCAAGAGTGGCTGGTAGCTGCACATGATGAAGCCGACCGATTCTTTACTGTTAGCGAACGCGGGTGAAAAGTGATAGACGTTTGCTTGGGGGAAGTCGAAATTGACAAGCGGTGAACCGATCTACAACGGACCTCGGCAGGTAGATGGGGGAGTATGGTCGAATTTATCGACGGGAGGAACCGCCCATGACCGCAAAACCCGAAGGCGCGACATGGATCGGCCCGTGGAAAGAGGGCCGGCGACTCTTTGACGGGCAGAGCTGGACAGTCGACCACAGAACCCACGATGGCCGGTCTTACCCCATCACCGTCGCGGTCATCGGCACGCAATACTACGACGGGCGGATCCAGCGGCGCATCGTCGTTGACGTTCCCGCCGAGCCGATCACGGCAGCAGAGGGCCAAGAGTTGATCGCGGCGTTGACTGCGGCCGTAGCGATCCCAGACATCGAGGCTGCGTTTCAAGGCAGCGTCGGGGCATGAGCAGGCCAAGAAGCTGGGGGGCCTGAATAAGTTTGGCCCCCAGGCTATCTGCTCGGTTACTTCAGGAATTCGTCAAGAAATGCGGTCTTCCTCCAAGATTCGTTCTTTTCTGCTACTTCGCTCTAGCGGCCTGCTGCCATGGGTGCCATGGGTGCCATGGGTGCCATGATCCTCAAAACGATAGCTACCACCATCGCAGCCGCCTCGATTGGTTTGGCGGCACCGGCCTATGCCGACAACGGCAAACGGTGTTTGCACATCTAAGCGCAACGGCACAACCCACGCCCGGGCGATCTGCCCGCAAGCCCATGCGACGTGGGTGGACAAGGCCGTGGAAGCACTCAAGGGCGGCGAACTGATGAACGTTATCGAGTACCAGCGTGCCGTGCATGCCGAGGCGCGAGCAATCGACGTTGCCCCCGGTTGTTGAGTTACGGATCCGAGCAGCGAAGGCGACGAGTTGTTCGTCGTCCAGGAAGTTCGAGGGGATCGTCTAGTGCCCGTTCGTGCTCTGCATATTGAAGCTGCTGTTGTGGGCGATCGTGGCAGGACCCCAAGAATTGGTCCACGTTCTTGTGAGAGTCGATTATTGGTGAGTGCGTTGGCAGCCTACCCAGCTCGTGGCTGGTCGGCGGGTTAGTGTCCGGCGTCGAATTCGATGGGCAGGGTTGTTGGTCCGGTGATCCCGAGTAGTGGCTTCCAGGGGGCGGGGCCGCCGCTGCGGTGTGGGTTGGGCATGCGGCGCGTGATGACGGTCAGGGCTTCGGTGAGTTCGGCTCTGGCGAGGTGCGCTCCTAGGCAGTAGTGAATGCCGCCGCCGAACGTGAGCATGGTCGCCGGCCCCTCGCGGGTGATGTCGAGCCGGTCGGGATCGTCGTAGACGGCGGGGTCGCGGTTGGCGGCGGCGGTGTTGACAATCACGAGCGTGCCGGCGGGCACCCTCACTCCGTCGAGGTCGACATCCTCGACAGCCTTGCGCATGGTGCCGAAAATGACCGGGCTGCGGCGCATCAGCTCCTCGACAGCCTGCGGCGCAAGCTCGGGATGCTCAGCCAGCAGAGCCCACTGCTTGGGGTGGTCGCACAAATCCTGCACAGCGGCAGCCAGCTGATTGCGGGTGGTGTCGGTGCCTGCCATCAGCAGGACTTCCGCGAGCATGATCAGCTCGTCAGCGGTGAGTCGGTCGCTGTTGTCTTCGGCGCGGATCAGCTCAGAGATCAGGTCGTCGGTGAGGTGGTGGCGCCGCTGGGCGATCATGTCGTCGATGTAGGCGTCGAGTCCGTCATAGGCAGCCATGATTGCCGGAGCGTCGTTGGCGACGTTCCAGGTGAGGAGCTTGAAGATGTCGTCGGCCCAGTCGGAGAACAGTTGCCAGTCTTGGCGCGGTGCGCCGAGCAACCCGCAGATGATCGGAATCGGATACCGGTGTGCGATGTCGGCGACCATGTCGCAGCGCCCCGTGCTGGTTAGCGGGTCGACCAGCTCGGTGATGACCCCGACGATCGTGTTCTTCAGTCGTGCCGTCGACCGTGGTGTGAATGCCTTGGAGACGAGTCGGCGCAGCCGGTTGTGATCGGCGCCGTCCCGGCTTAACAGGCCCTTGGTGACCTTTTCCCACAGCCGGCCGGACGTAATGCCTTGTGTCTCAAGCGCAAGTCCCTTCGGTATGCGAAACCGGGGATCGCGCAACACTGTCCGGACCAGCTCGTAGCTCAACACTTCGGGCCCGTGCGGCCCGAGCGCGATCGGCCCCTGCAGACGGGCTTGACGAATGAGCTGATGCGCTTCTTCGGGATTGTGTGCGTGCTCATAAGCGATGGGCGGCAGCCCGGCCTCAAAGACGGTGGGGCTGTGGGTGCCGATGGCGTCGACGGTCATGGTGGCCTCCTCGGATTCGACCAAGTCGACTATCCGAGGTCGCGAGGCTAAGACCATCGGTCAGAACGCGTAGAAATGCGCGATCAGGGGTCGTAGATACGCATGCGACCGGCGGCAATCTGCGCGTTTGCGCTGATGTTTTACGGTATGCGCTTCGCGCATGCTGGCTAGCATGAGCGAGATCGATCCGCGTGCGGATGCGCCGCTGGTGGACTGGAGCGAGCTGGGCGTGAGCGGGTTATTGCCGACAGGCACCGTGACGTTGCTGCTGGCTGACGTCGAGGGTTCCACGCGACTGTGGGAGACCCAGCCCGACGAAATGACCGCCGCCATCGCGCGACTGAATCAGACGGTCTCGGAGATCATCGCCACCAATAACGGGGTGCGCCCGGTCGAGCAAGGCGAAGGCGACAGCTTCGTCGCCGCCTTCGCCCGCGCCTCGAATGCGGTGGCGGCTGCGCTGGAACTGCAGCACGCCCCGCTGGCCCCGATCCGGCTGCGGATCGGGGTCCACACCGGCGAAATCCAGCTGCGCGATGAGGGCAACTACGCCGGCCCCACGATCAACCGCACCGCACGGCTGCGCGATCTCGGCCACGGCGGCCAGACGCTGATGTCGAGTGTCACGGAGGGATTGGTGCTTGACGCGCTGCCTCCCGGTGTGTGGTTGACCGATTTGGGCACCCATGCGTTGCGGGATCTGCCCCGCCCGGAGCGGGTGGTGCAGCTGTGCCATCCAGATCTGGTCAACGAGTTCCCGCCGCTTCGCACGCCGAAAGCCGTTGCGGACACTAATCTTCCGGTGCAGCTGACCAGTTTCGTGGGCCGCGACGCGCAGCTGACCCAGCTGCGCGAGCTGCTGGCGCAGAACCGGGTGGTGACGTTGACCGGTGCGGGCGGGGTGGGCAAAACCCGGCTGGCGGTCCAGGTCGCGGCCGCAATGGCGCCCGAGTTCGGCGACGGGGTGTGGTATGTGGATCTGGCGCCGATCACCGACGCCGAGCTGGTGGCCGTGACGGTGGTGCGTGCACTGGGGCTGCCCGACCAACCGGGCCGCTCCACCATGGACAGCCTGCTGCGGTTTGTCGCCGACCGTCAGATGCTGGTGGTGCTGGACAACTGTGAGCATCTGCTGGATGCCAGCGCCGATCTGGTTGTCGCCCTGCTGAGTGGGGCGGCGAGGCTGACCGTGCTGGCAACCAGCCGTGAGGCGATCGGCGTCGCGGGTGAGGTGAGCTGGCGGGTGCCGTCGCTGTCGCTGGTCGATGAAGCCATCGAGTTGTTCACCGACCGGGCACGGCATGCCCGGCCCGATTTCAGCCTCACTGATGGCAATGCCGCGACGGTGGGCGAGATTTGCGCGCGCCTGGATGGTGTGCCGCTGGCGATCGAGCTGGCGGCGGCGCGGGTGCGCGCGTTGTCGCTGGTCGAGATCCTCGACAGCCTGCATGACCGGTTCCGGCTGCTGACGGGTGGGGCGCGCACCGCGGTGCGCCGCCAGCAGACGTTGCGCGCCTCGGTGGACTGGTCGCACGCGCTGTTGACCGAGCCGGAGCGGGTGCTGTTTCGCCGGCTGGCGGTGTTTTTGGGAGGGTTCGACTTCGACGCCGCCCAAGCCGTCGCCGGTAGCGGTGAGGTGGAGCGTTTCCAGGTGCTGGACCTGCTCACCCTGCTGGTGGACAAGTCGTTGGTGGTCGCCGACGACGGCGGGGGCCGAACCCGCTATCGGCTGTTGGAGACGGTGCGCCAATACGCGCTGGAAAAGCTGGGCGAGTCCGGCGAGTCCGACGCCGTGCGGGCGCGTCACCGTGATTACTACACGGCGCTGGCCGCGGTCCTCGACGCCCCGGCGCGCACCGACTATGAGGAGCGTATCGAGCAGGCCGACCGCGAAATCGACAACCTGCGCGCCGCATTTTCGTGGAGCCGGGAAAACTCCGATAACGAGCTGGCACTGGCGCTGGCGTCCTCGCTGCAACCGCTGTGGCAAGCGCGGGGACGCCTCCTTGAAGGGCTGGTGTGGTTCGACACCGCCCTGGCCGACCTCGACGCTCACCACCTCGGGGTGGTGCCCGCGGTGCGGGCGCGGGCGCTCGCCGACAGCGCCACGCTCGGCCTATGGGCGGGCGCCGCCGACAGCCCGGAGCGGGCTCAGCAGGCCCTGGCGATCGCCCGCGAGGTCGAGGACCTGGCCCTGCTGACGCGGGCGCTCACCGCCTGCGGCTGCATCGCCGGCTACTTCGACGCAGAGGCGGCCCGGGCGTACTTGGCCGAGGCGATCGGCCTGGCCCGGGCGTTGGGCGACCGGTGGAGGCTGTGCCAGATCCTCGTCTGGCAGGCGCGCGCGGCACAGCTGGCGGGTGACCCGCTCGGGATACGCGCAACTGGCGAGGAGGGACGCGACCTCGCCGAGGCGATCGGCGACGGGTTCAACTCGCGCCAGTGCCGGTATTGCCTCGGGTGGGCACAGCTGTTCCAGGGTGATCTGGCTGGAGCCGCCGCGCAATTCGGCGAGGTCGCCGCTGAGGCCGAGGCAGCTCACGATGAGATCTGGAGGGCGGGTTGCCTCGCGTTGCAGGGCATCGCACTCGCATACCAGGGTGAGACGGGTGCGGCCCGGGCCGCGGCCGATGTGGCCGCCGAAGCCGCCGCCGAGCTGGGCGGGCTTGCCGCGGGCGTGGCCTACTCGGCGTTGGCTATCGCGGCGCTGGCCGCCGGCGATGATGTGACGGCGCAAGACGCGAGCGAGAAGGCCTGGCCGCAGGTGAGTGTCCTGCCCGCGATGGCGGCGGTGGGGCGCGCCAACAGTGCGCAGGCCGCGCTGGCGGGCGGGGATCTGCTCGCGGCCCGCCGGTGGGCCGACGACGCGGTCGCGACAACGACCGGTTGGTGGCTGATGTACGCGCTGACCGCGCGCGCCCGGGTGGCGATCGCGCAGGGTGAGCCGGAGCAGACTGAACGCGACGCCCACGACGCGCTCGCGCGCGCCGCCGACATCCAGGCGTACGTGTTCATTCCCGACAACCTGGAGTGCCTCGCTGCTTTGGCCGGCGATAGCGCCAGTCACCGCGAAGCGGCCCGGCTGTTCGGCGCGACACACGCCATCCGGCAACGTATGGGCGCGGTCCGCTTCAAGGTCTGGGACGCCGGCTACGAAGCGTCGGTGGCCGCGGTTCGTGATGCCTTGGGCGAGAAGGCCTTTGACTCCGCGTGGGCTGAGGGCGCCGGCCTGTCCATCGAGGAGGCGATCGCCTACGCCCAGCGCGGCCGGGGTCAACGCAAACGACCCACCAGCGGCTGGGCATCGCTAACCCCCACCGAGCGCGACGTCGTCCGCCTCGTCAGCGAAGGGCTGGCCAACAACGACATCGCCACGCGGCTTTTCGTCTCACCACGCACCGTGCAAACCCACCTCACCCACGTCTACACCAAACTCGGCCTCACCTCGCGCGTCCAGCTCGCCCAGGAAGCGGCCCGTCACGGCTGACCCCGAGGGGCGTACGTAATGCGGGCGACGAATCATGTTGTGCCGTCTTGGAAGCCAACCCCAAAGGCTACAAGGGTGGGCTGGCCGTCACCACCGCGCTGACCAAGCACATCGCTGACCGCAGAGTCTCAGATGACTGGTCCGAATTGATTCTCAGGGAGCCCCCGGGTATTCGTAACACGATCGGGGTAGTTGCGAGTGGATCTGTCGTCCAAGCTTGGTCGACCGTGTGAAGTGGCCCGCGAGTTCCTTCAGGTCCAGCGATCTGGCGGGCTGGCCGACCGTTGGCGGCGTTCGCGGCAAGGACCATGCTGGCTGGCAGCCCTGCGCACCTCCGGAGCCCGAATGCGACGAGGGGTCGTATTGAAGTCGCCGCCGGCTGGGCGGCTCTGTGTGCGCGGGCTAGTGCATCTCTGTGGCGGTCCAAGAACAGAAGCGTCGTGAAGTTGCCGCTCCGGCTCAGGAACGCTAATTAAAGTCCTAGGTCTGCAAAGATCGATCCGAGAAGGGGAAGGTCCCCAAACGGCGTGATGAGCAGATCCGATACCCCTGCGCCGGTTCCGGTGCCCGGGACGTCGATCCATTCGTTTTCGAACCCGCTACCGAAGTTGGCAAAGTCGATCTGCGTATCGGCTGGCAACAGAATGTTGTTGAAGTCGTGTTCGACGTTGGTGAGGAAATCGTTGTTGATGAAGGACCCCAGCGTAGTTTGAGTGTCTACGCCCTGTAGGTAATCCTCAACGGTCCCTGCGCCTGTTATAGGGCCGATATTCCAGTCTTCGGTCCCGATTACTTCATTGACGAGAGGTGGGTACCCCTCTGCCTGGGTGGGATCAAAGGTTGTGGGATCGGGTGTGAAATCGAAGTCGTCGGCGAAGGCGACAGCCATCGGCAGCAACGCGGCGGCCAGTAGCCCACCGGCCGCCGCGCCAAGGGTGAGCGTGATACGGCGCTGATTTCTATTCATTTTGGGCCTCGATCTTTCTGTGAGTGGGAGCCGGTTCGACTCGACTATCTGCCGACAGCAGGCCGAAACCATCCGTCGAAACGCGCAGATCCGCGCGCCGGGGGTCGTAATTCCGCACGCGTGAGCAAGTGCCCGCGCGACCGTGCCGCGGCGGCCGCTGATCGCGCCGGGTCGTGTCGGTCGGCCGCGATGTACGCGGTTGCGCTGATGTTTTGGCGTACGCGGTCCGCGCATGCTGGCTAGCATGAGCGAGATCGATCCGCGCGCGGATGCGCCGCTGGTGGACTGGAGCGAGCTGGGCGTGAGCGGGCTATTGCCGACAGGCACCGTGACGTTGCTGCTGGCCGACGTCGAGGGTTCCACGCGGCTGTGGGAAACCCAGCCCGACGAAATGACCGCCGCCATCGCGCGACTGAATCAGAAGGTGTCGGAGATCATCGCCGCACACGACGGAGTGCGGCCAGTGGAACAGGGTGAGGGCGACAGCTTCGTGGCGGCGTTCGCCCGTGCGTCGGACGCGGTGGCCGCTGCGTTGGAGATGCAGCGGGCTCCGCTGGCGCCGATCCGGTTACGAATCGGGGTGCATACCGGCGAGATCCAGTTGCGCGACGAAGGCAACTACGCCGGCCCGACCATCAACCGCACCGCACGGCTGCGCGATCTGGGGCACGGGGGCCAGACGGTGCTGTCTGGCACCACCGAGGCGCTGGTGCTCGACGGGCTCCCCGCCAGTGTGTGGTTGACCGATCTGGGCAGCCATGCGTTGCGGGATCTGCCGCGCCCCGAGCGGGTGGTGCAGCTCTGCCATCCCGATTTGGTCAACGACTTCCCGCCGCTGCGCGTCTCCAAAGCCGCTGCTTCCCAGCGTCTTCCGGTGCAGCTCACTAGTTTTGTGGGCCGACAGGAGCAGCTGACCCTGGTGCGGGAGCTGGTAAGCGAGAACCGGCTGCTGACACTGACGGGTGCCGGCGGTGCGGGTAAAACCCGGCTGGCAATCGAGGTCGCATCACAGCTGACCGGCGAATTCGGCGACGGGGTTTGGTATGTGGATTTGGCGCCGATCACCGACCCCGACTTGGTGGCGGTGACGGTGGCGCGTGCACTCGGGCTTCCGGATCAACCGGGGCGCTCCACGTTGGACACCCTGCTGCGGTTTGTGCGCGACCGGCGGATGCTGGTGGTGCTGGACAACTGCGAGCATCTGCTGGATGCCAGCGCCGAGCTTGTTGTCGCTCTCCTGGGTGCCGCGCCGGGGCTGACCGTGTTGGCGACCAGTCGTGAGGCGATCGGGGTGGCCGGTGAGCTGGGTTGGCGGGTGCCGTCACTTCCGCTAGCCGACGAGGCGATCGAACTGTTCGCCGATCGGGCCCGCCACGCCCGTCCCGATTTCACCCTCACTGATGACAATGCCGCGACGGTGGGCGAGATTTGCACGCGCCTGGATGGCTTGCCGCTGGCGATCGAGCTTGCAGCGGCGCGGGTGCGCGCATTGTCGCTGGCCGAGATCGTTGAGAGCCTGCATGACCGGTTCCGGCTGTTGACCGGTGGTGCGCGCACCGCGGTCCGCCGCCAGCAGACGTTGCGTGCCTCGGTGGACTGGTCCCATGCCCTGTTGACCGAACCGGAACGCGTCTTGTTTCGCCGGCTGGCCGGTTTTCTTGGCGGCTTCGACTTGGCCGCGGCACGAGCGATAGCTGGCCATGACGACGTGGAGCGCTTCCAGGTGATGGATTTGCTCACCTTGCTGGTCGACAAGTCGCTGGTGGTCGCCGACGACAGCGGAGGGCGAACCCGCTACCGGCTGCTGGAGACGGTGCGCCAATATGCACTGGAAAAGCTCGGCCAATCCGGCGAGGCCGATGCCGTCAGATCGCGTCACCGCGACTACTACACGTCGATCGCGGCGCTGCTCGACGCGCCGGCGTGCAGTGATTATGAGCAGCGACTTGAGCAGGCCAAGACCGAGATCGACAACCTGCGCGCCGCGTTCGGGTGGAGCCGGGAAAACTGCGACATCGAACTGGCGTTGACGCTGGCGTCCTCACTGCAACCGCTATGGCAAGCGCGGGGACGCCTCAGCGAAGGGTTGGTGTGGTTCGACACCGCCCTGGCCGACCTCGACGCGGACCACCTCGCGGTGGCGCCCGCGGTGCGGGCGCGGGCGCTCGCCGACCGGGCCATCCTCGCCATCTGGGTGGGCGCCGCCGACAGCCTAGATCAGGCTCAGCAAGCCCTGGCGATTGCCCGCGGCATCGAGGACCCGGCCCTGCTGGCGCGGGCACTGACCGCCTGCGGCTATATCGCCAGCGTAGTCAGTGCCGAGCCAGCCCAGCCGTACTTCGCCGAGGCGCTCGACCTGGCCCGGGCCTTGGACGACCGATGGCGGCTCAGCCAGATCCTCTCCGCGCAGGCCGGCGCAACGATCATGGCCGGTGACCCGATCGCGGCGCGCGCGCCCGCCGAAGAAGGACGCGACCTTGCCGACGCGATCGGCGACCGGCACGACTCATACCAGTGCCGTTACTACCTCGGATGGACGCAGATATATGAGGGAGATCTGGCCGGAGCCGCCGCACAATTCGCTGAGCTGGCGGCCGAGGCCAAGGCGGCTCACGACGGGCTTCGCGAGGCGCAAAGTCTCGCGATGCGGGCCGTCGTGCTGGCCTACCAGGGTGACACCGGTGCGACGAGGGCCGCTGCCGACGCGGCCACCGAGGCTGCCGCCGAGGCTGGCGGGCTCTTCGTAGCCATGGGCTACGCGGCGTTGGCTGCCGCAGCCTTGGCCGCCGGGGATGCTGCGACGGCGCTGGGCGCGATCGAGGCCTGGCCGCACCTGGGTGCCCGACCCCAGACGACGGGGCTGCAGTATCTGTACAGTGCGGAGGCCGCGTTGGCGCGCGGGGATCTGCTCACGGCCCGCCGCTGGGCCGACGAAGCCGTCACCATGGCGACCGGCTTTTTCTCGTCGCGGGTGCTCACGACGCGCGCCCGCATCGCGATCGCGCAAGGTGAGCCAGGGGAGGCCGATCGTGACGCCCGTGACGCGCTCGCGCGTGCCGCCGACGGCGCGGTGCACCTGTTCATTCCAGACACCCTCGAATGCCTCGCCGTTCTGGCCGTGGAAACCGGCAGTCACCGCGAAGCGGCCCGCCTCTTCGGCGCGGCAGAGGCCATCCGGCGGCACATGGGCGCGGTCCGCTTCAAGGTCTGGGACGCCGACTACGAAGCCTCGGTGGCGAAGGTCCGCGACGCCTTGGGCGGCACCGACTTCGACGCCGCGTGGGCCGAGGGCGCGGGCTTGTCGATCGAGGAAGCGATCGCCTACGCGCAGCGAGGCCGAGGTCAACGCAAACGGCCCACCAGTGGCTGGGCCTCACTCACGCCAACCGAGCTAGATGTCGTGCGACTGGTCAGCGAAGGGCTGGCCAACAGCGACATCGCGACAAGGCTTTTCGTCTCACCGCGCACCGTGCAAACCCACCTCACCCACGTCTACACCAAACTCGGCCTGACCTCCCGCGTGCAACTCGTCCAAGAAGCCGCACGCCACACCTAACCCCCGGGTGCCCGGGCCTTTCCAGGGGCGCGGATGATCGGGCCCAACAACTCACGGTGCTGCATCGACTTCGCTTATAAAGCGACGCAAGCCACGGTGTTCCCGAATCGCAGGGGTGGGCCGGTGTTCTCACTGCTTTGGGGGGTGGGTGCAGTTGGCGGCGTAGCGGGCTGGCGGCTGATAGCCCAGGGCCGAGTGGGGCCGGTGGTGATTGTATTGATACTTCCAATCTGCGATGACGACGCGGGCGTGCGCCAGTGACCAGAAGATATTGATGTTCAAGCATTCGTCGCGGACCCTGCTGTTAAATGATTCGACATAGCCGTTGCGCCACGGCTCACCTGGCGGGATGAACGCCAGTCCCACGCGATCACCGGCCCAGTCGGCCATCGCCGCGCAGGCCAGCTCGGGCCCGTTGTCGCACCGCAGCACAGCGGGGTAACCGCGGTGGGCGGCCAGCCGGTCCAGCTCGTCGATCAGGTAATCGGCGGTGATGGAGCGTTCGACCAGCCCGCCCAAGCATTCGCGGGTGTGCTCATCAACGATGGACACGATCTTGACCGGGCGCCCGTCGGTGGTGGCGTCGAATTGAAAGTCCACGGCCCACACCCGATTCGGCGCATCGGCAACCACCGTCTCAGCCCCAGTGCTGGCGCCGAGGCGTTTGCGCCGCCGGCGCTGTGGAACCCGCAGGCCCTCCTCGCGCCACAATCGTTGCAGGCGTTTGTGGTTGACATACCAGCCGTCGGCGCGAGCGCCATGGTAGGCACGGCGAAACCCCCAACGGGGATGCTCTTTGGCCCACTGGCGCAGCCACGCCCTCAACGCGGCGTCCGGGTCACCCGGCGTCTGGCTGGCCTTGCGGTGACGCTGGGTGGTGCGGTGTTGCCCGGTGACCCGGCAGGCGAACCGCTCACTGACCTGCATCACCCGCATCAGGTGGTGCACGGCGGCTTGCCGGCGCTCCGGGCTTAGAAGTTTCCCCGGGCGATCTCCTTGAGCGCGGCCTTCTCCAGCTCCGCCTCCGCCAACAGCCGCTTGAGCGTGGCGTTCTCCCGCTCCAGCTCCTTGAGCCGCTTGACGTCGTCGGCCTTGAGGCCGCCGAATTGATTGCGCCAGCGATAGTAGGTCTGCTCGGAGACCTGCAGCTCGCGGCACACATCGGCGATCTCCTTGCCCTCAGCCAGCATGCGATCCGCCTGGGTTAGCTTGCGCACCACCTGCTGGGGCGTGTGTCGTTTCCTCGTTGCCATCGTGATCGTCCTTCCTGCCCACAACCGTGGGCGGCAAGACTCTCACTCAACGTGGACCAAGCATCCGGGGTCAGGCCAATCGCGCTGTATCGGCGAGCTTCCGGCAACGTTCTTCATTAGAGCGTACCGGCGACCGGTGGTAGGCGAATTATCCGGCGGCCGATCCGTCGTTGATGCTGCGTGTCGCGGACAGACTACGGAAGGCGTTCCGATTGTGGTCGGGTTGCCTGATGACAATTTGGCGGATTGGTGCACGGTGCCGTACTCGTTCCGGGTCGGTGGCACTCCTGGCCAACCGTGGGATTACGGGACCCATCGCAATTCTGGGCGGCCGATCGGGTTCACGCGCCGCCGGCGGGCGTGGCTATCGACGGATCGCACATCGACATTCGTCAGGTGCCCGAATCGGGGCAGGCGGACGTTCTTGCCAGTTAGGTGAGCACGGTGAAACATGTGCCAAATCCCTTTGTCGGATGACCCTGGCCTCTGGGATTGGAGAGTAAAGCGGCCAAGTACTTGATCACCGCAATTGACAAGAATGCAATGGTCCTTGACAGGCTGGACTACCGTGTGGCCCGTTAGGCACCGCTCGATGAAAGGAGAAGAGATGGCGGGCAAATTCGAGCTGTTCAATGAGAAGGCCCGCCGTAACGTGATCGCACTGTGCTATGGCTTCACTTGCCATGCCTGCTTCGCCCTCGGAGTCGGCGCCATGACGGTCGCGATGTTCTTCGGCATGAGCCGGTCATTGGGCACCCTGCATGCCCCCTGGAGTTGGTTCGCTAACGGCGCCTTGGTCGCCCAGCTTCCCCTCGTGCATTCGGCACTGCTGACGTCCCGGGGCCGAAGGCTGCTGACACGGCTGGCCCCGCGTGGCACCGGTGCCACGTTGGCCACCACTACATATGCCACCATCGCCGCGATACAAGTCTTGGCGCTCTTCGCGCTGTGGTCGCCCAGCGGGACGATCTGGTGGCGGGCGCACGGGGCGGCGCTGGCGGTGCTGGTCGTGCTGTACGTGACGTCTTGGGCGCTGCTCGGCAAGTCTATGGGGGACGCTGGATTGGCGCTGCAGACCGGCAGCCTCGGCTGGATCGCCATGTTACGTCGGCGGCGACCGGTCTACCCGGCGTTGCCGCAGACCGGACTGTTCAGATTGAGCCGCCAGCCTATCTACGTCTCGTTCGCCCTGACGCTTTGGACGGTGCCCACCTGGACCCCGGACCAGCTGGTCATCGCCGTTGTTTTCACCTCATACTGTCTGTTCGCGCCGCTGTTGAAGGAGGCTCGGTACCGGCGGATGTATGGCCCGGCGTTCGACGACTACGTCCGGAGGGTTCCGTACTGGCTGCCCTATCCCCGGCCTCGGGCACCAATGCAGCGGTGAATCATCGCCCCGTGGTGGGCGTGCTCGACGTCACCGACTATGCCTGGGTCCGATCGCTTTCAGCTGCGGCAGCGGCGGAGAACGGTTGCAAAACAACGAAATCACGTGATGGGTCGGATGAGCCAGCAAATCAGGCAGACAACCCCGCTCCACATCGCTGCGGTCCGTTGGCAGACGCCGAATTCCCCACGTGCCCGGCCGGTTACGACGCCGCACTCATGTGGGCTCGAAGCTTTGGCATCATCGAGATCGCCGGGGTGGAAGGCACCTCGAGTTATGGCTCGGGTCTGACCCGGGTGCTGCAGGCTGCACAGATCGAGGTGGCCGAGGTCAATCGCCCCGACCGGGCCGCACGCCGTTGCAAAGGCAAATCCGACCCGCTGGACGCCTACGCCGCAACTGGCACCGCCCTTGCTGGCGACGGCCTGGCAGTGCCCAAGGACGGCCGCACCACCGTGTTGCGAGCGCTGCTGACTGCACGCCAGCGCGGTCAAGGCCCGTACCGCCGCGATCAACCAGCTCCACGCCCTGCTCGTCACCGCGCCCGGTGATGTGCGCGAACGCTACTGCCGCCACAAGCCAACAGCGTACTTCACCGAATCGCGTTGGTGCGCATGTCAAGTCATCCACGCACCCGCGGTTACGTCGAGCGCCAAGTAATCAAGGGTCGCACCAAAGAGATCCTGCGACTGCTCAAACGCGCCATCGCGCGCGAGATCTTTCGACTCCTCAACCAGGCCTGTCCGGTCGACGACTACACCGACCTACGGCCTGCTCGGCAGGCCAAGAACATCACTCTCGCCGTCGTCGCCCACCACTTCGATGTCCCGATAATCACCGTCTCGCGGATCGAACGCGGACAGCAACGCAACGACGACCTGGCCACCAACTACCGCCGCTTGGCTCACCGCTGCTTGACCTTTAACAGCAATAGGAGCATCAACTAGGGCGAATAAGCGGAGTCGCCAAGGGACGGCTCGAGCCTTTCTCGGCTGGTCAGGTCGCCCTGAGACACGTTGCAAGACAATACAATTCGGCTCATGTCCGACTGGGGGTCAAGTGGTCGCAGGTTCAAATCCTGTCAGCCCGACACAAAACACCGCAGGTCAGACGTAGTCTTCCCAATCAGCAAGGACAAAGCTGGCAAGTTCGGTTTCATCTAAAGGCCCGAAAGGCGAGATCATCGCTGCCAGTCTGGGATACGAGTCGAAGGCGATCTCCGCGAGACCCTGGCACAGCCGATCAACCTTCACCAACATTCGGGACGGGCGTCATTTGCTGGTTAGGGATTGTGCCGGGCCGGACACATGAATTGCTGAAAACTGGGGAGGATACAAGGAATCCCCTCCATCACATGTCCGGTAGTGGCTACCCAGTCGTGGCAAACATTCGTGTCCCAAGCTGGGTGGACTGGAACAGATATCGTGTTGCCATTCGGGGCCTTCGCAGAGACCTGCGGCGGGGGGTTCGCCGGACACCAGCGATTAGCACCGGCATGGGCAGTGCCTGCGGCCAGGTCTAAAGCAGCGCACCCAAACCGGCAGACACGAGGGCAGCGGTTGCTACCCCAGCTAAGAGTGTTCGTTTCATGTCGCCAGTTCCTTTTCTCCTGGCCCCCTGCTCCGTGAGTGTGCGCTGGCGGCGGTCTCGATTCATCGGGATTCCCGATTTTTGTAACGGGTCCGACGAAAAACCACACACGGTTAGCTTGTTTCGGGATTGACTTTCGACGTGGGCTCGCTGTCGATAGACGAGAGCGTTCAGACGGTCACGCTTAGTCCTGAACAAGTGAGGGAGTCCACGATGAACAACGACCAGATCGTCGCGCTTGTCACTGGCGCCAACCGTGGGTTGGGCAAGCGGTTCTCGGCCCAACTTGTCGCCCGCGGAGCGAAGGTCTACGCTGCCGCCCGCCGCCCCGAAACAATAGACATACCCGGCGTCGAACCCGTCCAGCTCGATATCACCGACCCAACCTCGGTTGGGCGGGCGGCCGACCGGGCCGCCGACGTTACCGTGCTCATCAACAACGCCAGCAGCTCGACGTGCGCCGGATTGCTATCTGGGTCATTAGAGGACGTGCGGCTAGAGATGGACACGCACTACTTCGGCACCCTCAATGCTATCCGCGCCTTCGTTCCGATAATTGAGGGAAATGGCGGAGGCGCAATCCTCAACATGCTTTCGGTGTTGTCCTGGCTGCACCTTCCAGGCTCCGGCGCCTACGCCGCAGCCTGGAAGCAGCGTGGGCAATGACTGATGCCCTTCGGGAGGAACTCGCTCCTCGTGGCATTCAAGTCACCGCCGTACACGTCGGCTACATGGACACTGACATGGCCGCATTCGCGCCAGCGGACCAGAAGACCGATCCCTCGGTGGTCGCCAAACTCGCGTTGGACGGCCTGCCCGCCGGTTTACCGGAAGTCCTCGCCGACGACATGACGCGCACGGTGAAGATGCAACTATCAGGCACTCATAACGCCGAAGGCTCACTGCTTCGACGAGAGTTTTCGCCAACTGAATGCCGCAATCACGACGCCGATCAGCACCGTCACCGGACCGCTGATGGACCACGTCGTGGTGTTGCTCATCGGACTGCCACCGATCACTCCGAATCCCTGGAGCGCCCAGATGAGCCCGAAGAGCGCGAGTATCACCCCGAATACGAAGGTGACTACGAAAGTCCTATTCATGTCAAAACCCTACGCTCGGGCGAACCCTCCATCGTCGACAATCGCTACACCTGGTCGTGGTCCAACCCGAGGATCAGCTTGCCGGTGTTTTCCCCGCGGAACAGCTTGAGCAGGGTGTCGGGGAAGTCGCCGACACCGCCATGTTCGATCTGCTCATGTGAATACAGTTCACCGCTGCTGAGCCACTTCGCCAGTTCCGCAACGCCTTCCGGGTAGCGCTTCGCGTAGTCGAAGATGACGAACCCGGTCATCGATGCCCGCGCTACGAGTAGCTGCATGTAGTTGGCCGGCCCTCGCGGAGTGTCGTTGTACTGCGACACTGCGCCGCACAGCACGATGCGGGCCCCATGCGCGAGCCGGTTCAGCGCGGCCTCCAGCGTCGCCCCACCGACATTGTCGAAGTAGACGTCGACACCGTCGGGGGCGTGCGCCTTCAGCTCTTTACGCAGGTCGGCGGACTTGTAGTCGATCGCGGCGTCGAACCCGGCCTCCTCGACGAGCCAGCGGCGTTTCTCCTCGCCGCCAGCGATGCCGACAGCACGACAGCCCTTGATCCGTGCGATCTGTCCGACGATGCTGCCGACCGATCCTGCCGCTCCGGAGACCAGCACGGTCTGGCCCGGCTCAGGCCGGCCGACGTCGAGGAGGCCGAAGTATGCCGTCAGGCCGCTGATGCCGAGGGCACTGAGATACACCGGCGCAGGCGCCAGACCGATATCGATCTTGTTGACCTCAGCACCGTCGGACACCGCGTAGTTCTGAACGCCGAAGATGCCGGAAACCGCGTCTCCGGCCGCGAATCCGGGATGCTGCGACTCGACGACCTCACCGACGCCGAGCGCACGCATCACCTCGCCGATCTCCACTGGTGGCACGTAGCTGCGGCCGGCGTTCATCCAGGTGCGCATCGCTGGATCGATCGACAGGTAGTCGACCCGGACGACGAATTGGCCATCGCCGGCAACGGGTTTGGGCTCTTCGACAATCGACCAATCGGTCGACTTGATCGTGTCGGCCGGGCGGGCGGCGAGCCGGCATTGGGTGTTGACGGCGTTCATGAGACGGCCTCCTGAGAGATGTTGCGAGAGATGTCTGCGGCGCAGCCTAAGGCGATCCGGCCCGCAGGGTCTTCGGCGGTCACGGGTATCACCGCGACAGTGTCCGCGCCCGCATCCAGATAGGCGTTGATCCGGTCGGCGACCTGATCGGGAGTGCCCAATGCGGCCAACTGCTGGGCCAATTCGAGTGGCATCGCCGCCGCCAGGTCCGCGCGTCGCGCACCGCCGCGGGCTTGCGCCACGAGGTCGGCGAAGCCGAGTTCGCAGAACATCTCGCCGTAGCCGGGCGGAGCGAGGTAGACCGCGAGTTGACCCGCGAGTTGACGCAGCGCGGCCTCACCGGGCTGCACCGCGACAGGGACCCATACCGTGACGTGCGGTCGCATCCGGCCCGCAGCAGTGGCCTGTTGCTCGATGTATTGGCAAACCTGCGAAACCCGCTGCGGAGATGCCAGATTCAGCACCATCTCGTCGGCAATCTCGGCCGTGAGCCGCATCATCGCGGGGCCGAAGGCGCCGACGCCGATGCGGCTGTGCGGCAACGGGTTACGCAGCCGAAATCCGTGACTACGGACAAACTGCCCGTCATACTCGCCGCGCTCGCCGCGCAAGATCGGCCGCAGACACTCGATCGTTTCGCGCATGCGCGCGGCGCTGTGCGACCAGTCCCGGTCATGCCAGCCAGACACAATGAAGGGGCTGGAGGCGCCCAGCGCGATGTCGACCTCAGCGCCGGTCAATGCGGCAACTGAGCTCGCGCCCAACGCAATTGAGACTGGAGTCCGCACGCTGACCGGCAGCGGGCCGAGCCGCAACCCCAGCCCCGGCGCGCGAGTGCCGATCGCGCTGGCCAACGAGAACGCGTCGAAAGTGGCCATTTCGCCGATCCACAGCCCACCGAGCCCAGCGGAGCTAACCGCCTCGGCAACCTCCATTGCCTCGAGATCGGGCCGGTCCAGCCAGAAGGGCAGGACGGCTTCGATCGGCGATCTCACAGCATCGCCGCCTCGCTGGCCTGACCCAACAAGATACGACCCGGCAGTTCGCGGGATGCCTCGTTCACCTGAAAGTGCGCGGTGGCAGTGAACGCATCCCGCAGCCGTCGCTGCAATGGTGCGCCGTCGTAAATCGCGCTGCCCCCGGCGAGGTCGTACATCGTGCGGACCACGTCGGCCGAGATGCGCGACCCATGAGTGGCGGCGAGTCGCAGCCTCGTTCGTGCCGCCAAGGGCACGGACGACCCGTCTTGACTCGCCTGCCATGCCTCGTCGATGGCTTGGTAGTAGCCGGCGCGCGCGGCCTCGAGTGCCGCCTCGGCCGTGGCGACCGCGACTTGGATGGTGGATCGTTCGGCAAGCGTGCGACTGGCGGCCACGCCCTTTTTGGTGCTGGCGAGTTCGATGAAGTTGTCGATCGCAGCGCGCGCATTGCCCATCGCCGCCGCCGCAATGCATGCCGCAAAGAAACCGAACGGGGGGAATCGGTACAACGGACGATCGATGACCGGCCCGTCGAATATCGAGAGCACGCGTTCGTCGGGAACGAAGACCTCCTCGGCGACGGTGTCGTGGCTGCCCGTGCCACGCAGTCCGAGGGTGTGCCAGGTGTCCAGGATCTGCAGCTGCTCGGTCGGCAGCGCAACCACCGCCGGGCGGTCTTCCAGCACGCAGCCCGCAAACAGCACGTCGGCGTGGTTGATCCCGCTGCAGAACGCCCACCGCCCCGACACCACAACACCGCCGGCAACCCGTCGGGCTTTGCCCTGCGGAGCCCACACACCCGCAGCCAGGCCGCCGTCGCCGAACAGCTCGTCACGGCTGGCCGGCGGCAGGTACCCGACCAGCAGGGTGCTGGTGATCCCGATCGACACGCACCAGCCGGCGGATGCGTCACCGCGCGCCACCGCCTCTGCGCACCGCAAAGCGGTAGCCGCCGGCAGCTCCAACGCGTCGACCTCTCGCGGCGCTCCTGCCCGCAGCAGGCCTGAATCACGCAGGGCAGCAACCAGTTCCGCGGGCAATTTACGTTCAGCGTCGATGCGATCGGCCATGCCGCGGGCAAGATCGGCGATCTCGTGGGCGCGGTTCAGAACAGGCGCACTTATGACGTCGGTGTCCATACGTCCTCGCTTTGAGCAGACGGTGTTGGTGGTTCGTGACGCTACCACTACCGGTTTAGTTTTTGAACCGGTACATTGCTTGAACCATGGACTATCCGGATTTATCCCACCGCTTCGAGGGCGAGTCTGTCGCGCGTGCCCTGGAGATCGTGGGTGAGCGATGGACGCTGCTGATCCTGCGCGAGGCGTTCTTCGGAGTGCGCCGTTTTGCCCAGTTGGCCCGCAATCTGCAGATTCCTCGGCCGACGTTGTCTGCGAGGCTGCGGACACTCGTTGACAAGGGCCTGCTGGAGAAGGCGCTCTACGCAAACGATCCCGACCGTCACGAGTATCGGCTGACCGACTCCGGCCGGGATCTGTTCGCCGCCATCGTGGTTCTGATGCAGTGGGGCGACCGCCATCTCCCGCATCCCGAAGGCCCGCCGATCGTGCTGTATCACCAACCGTGCGACCAGACCGCCGAGGCGATGCTGGTTTGTGCGCACTGCCAGCAGGAGATCACCGCACACAACGTCACGCCCGAACCCGGGCCCGGCTTCCGTGAACGTGAAGTGGCCCCGGCGTGACGGTTCGGCGTGCCGCCCGGCGATTCGCCGCAGCGGTGCGTCGGCGCGGGTTATGAATCAATGGTGAGCAACCAGCATGTGAACCTGACCCAGCAGGAAAACTCGTTGATCGGCGAGAGCCATGCCGATGCGTTGGAGCGCATGGACGCAAAGCAGCTCAAAGATCTACAGAGCCGGCTCCGGACTGCGCGCGAGAAGAACTTCAGCCTGTTGAGGCGCCAGGGGGCCGCGCGAGTGGAATCCGAGGGTGCACGCGGCGCCGCCCAGCCCGCCAACGAAAAGCGCAACGAAAAAGTTGAGGTCTTCGACGAGGCGCTGGCTCGAGTGCACGATCGCCTCGAAACCGTCAGCGACGCAGGGTAACTCGCTCGCTCCGTACTCGCGAGCGTCAGCCGGCCCGCCACCCACGAGGGGATGACGGACCGACTCTGACCGACTACCGCGTGGCGACCTTCTTCTTGCCGAAGATGCGCTCCATCATCGCCGTGTCTGCATAGCCCTGTACCCGTACCGTCTTGCCGTTGCGGAGAGTGAAAACCTGTGCGGCATCGCTTGTTTGGTTGCCTGCGGTTGTCTCGCCAAGCATGACGACCGTGTCACCGTCTGCAAGGAAGCGGTGGGGCCTGGCCGTCGTCGACTTCTCGGCCAACTTGCTGATGAACAGGCCGAGTTCAGCTTTGCCGTGATATGTGCCGCTGATCGCGCTCTCGCCTGGCTGGATCCACTCGATGTTGTCGTCAAAAAGGTTCATCACCGCTTCGACGTCGCCGGCGGCGAAGGCTTCATAGCCTTCCTTAACCAGCTTGATGTTGTGCTCTTGCTCTGACATTGCCGACTCCCTGTGTCGCATCCCCCGCCGATAATTCGGCCGCGAGAGGCTCACCCCATCTGGGGAGTCGCTAGGTCAGGTCTCCGATCAGTCAGACCATTCGCCGCCCCCCGAATCTAGGCCGTGGCCCAGCACAGCGCCGCGGATTCATACCGAATGCCAAGAAAAGGACGCATTGGCGTAATCCCTTCGGGCTGTGCGCTTTGCGCTCTTTACCCGCATAAAGATCGCCAACTAACGCCGGGCGCGCTGGCGCTGCCGTTTGCTGGCGGCCCCACCGGAGACGTGAAGGGCTTCGCCCCGAGTCTCGACCGGTTGAATCAGTGCCCGCACAGCGTCGATGAGGACGTCGAGGAGGCGTTCGTGGTCCACGATGGCGGTGCCCGACGCGTGCTCAGCGATCCAGCCGGCGGTCGCGGTGCGAATCAGTACCGCGACGGCTTCCGGATCGGTGCACGTGGCTTCTCCGATTTCGGTGAGCCGGGTCAGTTCAGCGACAGCCAACACACCGAAGGAGTCAATGAGTTCGCGCCCGTGTTCGCGTATCCGCGGCTCGGTGACGTGGCCCTGCTCGAGAAATAGTCTGCTCAGGAACGGGTCTCGCACAATCTCGCTACTGAGGCGTCGGACCCTGTCCAGAAATGCCTCGACCGGTTCGGTGCGTTCACTTCGTGAGATGTGGTCGGCGAGTCGCTCGACGCGTTCGGTCATCGCGGCGCTGAGTACCCCGATCTTGCCGTCGGGAAATTGACTGTAGAGCGTCCCCAGAGCGATGTGTGCGCGCTCAGCGATCTCGCGGACTCCGGTCTTGTCGTAGCCGACCTCGCCGAACAGTAGTTGCGCCGCGGCGACGATGTCGTGGTACTTGGGTGACCGCTGCGCGGCAGCGGGTTCAGTCACGGCGCCGTGTCCCATCGAGGCAGCAGCCCGAGGAATAGATGTCGAACAACGAGATCACGATGACCGACGTTATCAGCGCTGTGGGGGCAACTCGCGAAAATCGAAGGATGAATGAAACACATTGATCCCTAGGTGAATTGGGACACCGCGAACGGCAGGCCGGCTCATCAACCCGCCATCAGCGGCGGCCAGCGGTCAGTAGTTGTTGCAGATGGTCGCGACTTGCGTGAGCTCGCCAAGGATTTGCTGCGGGTTTATGCCGCCACCCATTGCGCCTTGGAACTGCGGCGCCATCGCCATCGCTTGTTGGGCCATCTGCTGGCGTTCGTTGACCGGTGCAGCCAGGAATGACTGCAACCGGGAGCTGGCCCTGGGGTTCTGCGCAAGTTTCGCGGCCAGATCGGGCGCCTGCGCGTTGAGAGCCGCGGTGACCTGCGCATAGTTGCAGGTCGTATTAATGATCGGACTCAGATCGGGCCCTGCCGACGCGACGCCGATACCCATCACCGCGCCCACCGCGACGACACCCGCAACGACCAAACCTTTTGACGAAGCCAACGCGAACATATCCACCTACTCAGCTGCTTGATCGCAGGGCACCGATCTGATGACCCACTAGAACAAAACCACCATATCGTTCTAGTCTGTGAGACTGATGATAAGCAGCGGGTGATGCATTGTGGAGTTGGCCGCGGTGCGCCGCATACGCGATGCAGGCCTCGAGCACAGGCCGCTCATAGACAGGCTCTCTAACTTCGAAGGTGTACCAACCCGGAACGTTTTCCGGCCACGAATTTCACATCAGAGAGGGGATCTTGATGATCCTGAAGAAGATCGTTGGCGCGGGCGCAATCGCTGGTGCGCTTAGCTTTTCGGCCCTAGGCCTCGCCGGAGTTGCGAACGCCGCTGCTACTCCGGAGACCGGTTCGGGCGTCGTTCACCACGCGCAAGTGGTCGGCCGCGGCGGAGGTGGCGGCTTCCATGGTGGAGGCGGTGGTTTCCATGGTGGAAGCGGTGGTTTCCACGGCGGCGGCCCAGGGTTCAACCATGGCTTCGGTGGCCCGGGGTTCAACCGTGGGTTCGGTGGTCCAGGCTTCGGTGGTCCTGGCTTCGGCCGTGGCTTCGGTGGTCCCGGCTGGGGCCGGCCGGGCTGGGGCGGCCCGCCTCCGCCGTGCTTGTTCGGCCTGTGCGTCTGAGCCTGACGAGCCCGTAATACCAAGATGGTCGTCTTGCCGAGCGAATCGGCAAGACGACCATCCTTTTTGGTTCCGATCAGATTGCGGGAAGCATACTTTCGGGGCCCACCGCAGGAGATGCTGTTATGTGCACAAGGTCGGGGCGTCGCACACATTGCCGGGGCAATAGGTCTTGTGCGCGGCGTCGACCATCGTTCCGACATCGAGCAGTGTGACGCCCCTCTTGTTCAGGTGGTCGTGAATGTCGTCCGCAATTGTTTGCGGCTGCCATCCCCATGTGAGGTCGTAGCAGATGAGGTGCGCCTCTCCGATGAGTGCCTCTTCGGTATTGGGTGGCCAGGTGAGGCCGACGGCCCTCAGTTTTGCGAGGTAGGCGTCATCAGCGGGAGTCGCCGCCGCAGTCGCAGCGCCGCCGAGCAAGCCGGCAGCGGCTATGAGAGGGAAGGCAAACCGGGCCAACAAACGAAGTGAGGGCATGTAATTCCCGTCCGTTCTTCTTAGACGTAGCAAGGGGGCGTAATTATCCCAGCCCAAAGCGGCGCGAATATGAACAACAGCAAAATCTCGGAGCGTTCGTTAGCTCGATCTTCGCTAGCCTTGCAAAGACGAGGGACTAATTTTGGCGCAGGCCGTGTTAGTGGTCGGCATGGGTAGAAAGCCGATCCGATGAGCGCGCCGTCGCTGCACTTCAACGCTTTCATCTGGCCCAACGGCTATCACGAGGCCGCGTGGCGCGTCGTCGATGATGACGTTCGTGGTGTGCTCGGGTTGTCCTATTACGCCGACATCGCGCAGATCGCTGAACGCGGCTTGATGGACTCGATCTTCCTTGCCGACAACATCGCCATTGCGGACTACCGCGCGACCTATCTGCCCCAGACGCAATTCGACCCGATTTCGGTGCTATCGGCTTTAGCAGCGGTCACTAATCGGATCGGGTTAATCGGTACGGGCTCAACGACATACAGCAAGCCCTGGGAGCTCGCCCGTCGGTTCGCAACGCTTGATCACCTCAGTGGCGGTCGAGCCGGATGGAATATCGTCACCACCGTCACACCTCTGGCCGCGGCGAATTTCGGTGAACGTTTCCATCCGGAACGCGACGACCGGTATACGCGCGCGCACGAATTCGTTGAAGCGGTAACACGTTCGTGGGACAGCTGGGAGGACGACGCGGTCGTCGGTGACCGCGAGCGTGGCGTATGGGCTGATCGTTCCAAACTGCACCCGCCGAAATTTCATGGCCAGTACTACGACGTCGAGGGGGTACTGCCGTTTCCGCGATCGCCACAGGGTCATCCGGTGCTCGTTCAGGCGGGACAGTCCGCCGCCGGCGTCGCACTGGCGGCGCAGTATGCCGAGGCGGTGTTCTCTGGTCCGCCCTCTCTGGAGGCGGCGGTTGCCTTCCGGGCCGATCTGCATGCGCAGGCGGCGGCCGCCGGCCGTGACCCTGACCAGGTATTGGTGCTGCCTGCGCTGATGGCCACGCTGGGCGGCACCGAAGCCGAGGCGCAGGCGCGAGCGCGTCGACTCGAAGAGCTCGAGAGCCCCGAGTTCCGCTGGCAAAACGCCTTGTACACAGCCGGACTCGATCCTGACGGTTTCGACCCTGACGCTCCGCTGCCGGCCAAGCTTCTGGTCGGATCGGTACCGTCAAGCCGTGCTGAGCAGCTTTACGCGGCCGCGCGAGCTCGGCCGGATGCGTCCCTGCGGGAGATCACTCGTCCGACCGCAGGAGGCGCGGGCGGAGCGCACTTCATCGGCACACCCGAACAGCTGGCCGATCGTGTGATCGCTTGGCAAGACGCCGGTGCGGTCGATGGATTCACCTTCATGGGATCGACACTGCCGCATGAACTTACAGCGTTTGTCGATCATGTCGTGCCGATCCTCCAGCGTCGCGGCAGATTCCGCACCGAATACACCGGCGAGACGCTGCGCGACCACCTCGGCCTCGCACGGCCGCGTAAGTAGACGGCTAAGTCAGGCGGGCGCGGGAGTGACAGCCTCCGCGTGCTCTGATCCCATTCGGTCGCTCGTTCGGTGCCGTCCGTAGACGAACTCGAAAATCGGCGTCGCCATCAGTGTGGTGACGATCGCAACCAAGACGAGAATGCTGAAGAGTGTCGGCGTGATGATGCCGGCCTGCAGACCGATATTGAGAAGAATCAGCTCGATCAGGCCACGGGCATTCATCAACGCGCCCAACGCCACTGATTCGCGGAACGGAACTTTTCTGAGCCGTGCAGCGAGCGTGCACGCGATGCCTTTGCCCGTGATCGAGACGATGAGAATTCCGAGTGTCACCGCCCACAGCTTGGGGCTGTTCAGAAGACCGATCTGGGTGTTCAGCCCTGAGTAGACGAAGAACAGCGGCAGCAAAAACGTGGTGACGAGCGGCTCGAGGCTGTCGGTGAGGTGCTTCGCGAAGAAGCCGGACGGCATCGCGACACCAAGGATGAATGCGCCGAATATGGCATAGATACCGACCGTGTCTGTCAACCAGGCGCATGCCATCAGCAGGATCAGTACTGTGCTCAGCACGGGTGCCGTGATGGTGTTCCGACGTTCGGACACCGTTCCGAGAACGCGCAGTGCTCTGCGCCCGACGGTGAGAAGCACCAGCGTGTAAACGATTCCGCCGATGATGGCGGTGGCGGCTACGGCAATATTTCCGCGGTGGATGGCGAGCACTGTCGCCAGAATGCACCAGGACAGCGCGTCATCGGTTGCCCCGCATGCCAATGCGAGGGTGCCCAGCGGTGTTCCGGACAGTCGCCGTTCGTAAATGATCCGCGCCAGCATCGGAAATGCGGTCGTCGCGATCGACGCACCGAGGAACATCATCGCCATGACAAGCGTGACGCTCTTGTCGAAATAGTGTCCGCTCGCCAAGAGGGGTGCGGCGAGCAGCGCTCCCAGTGCGAGCGGTGTGAAAATGCCCGCCGCCGACACCGCGGCCGCAGTCCCGACACGATGCTTAATCAAGTTGATGTCGAAGTTGAGGCCGATGAGAAACATGTAGAGCACCAGGCCGATCTGCGCTGCCGTGTACAAGACGATGTTGGCCGGACCGGGGGGAAACAGGTGGTGCTGAAGGTCGGGTGCCAGGCGGCCAAGCAGCGAGGGCCCTAGAAGGACGCCGGCGACCATCTCGCCGACGACTTGCGGCTGTCCGAGGCGTTGTGACAACAACCCGACCAGCCTGCACGTCAGCAGAATGGCAGCCAGTTCCAGAAAGAAGTGCACAGCAGTCGCCGCAGGCACGGATCAGATCCTGGGGTTTCGACTGCGGAACCGATGGCTAGACACGTCTCTCGTCGACCCTTCTTGCGGGGGAGACCTCGGGCAGCCCTGGCTCTGCGGATCTGCGCTTGCCAGAGGCCTCGATAAGAGTAACCTACTTAACTATTAAGTAACTGTTCTATCTCGATGAGCGGGAGGTGGACATGTGGACGTGCAAGCACAGCTGTCGCAGCTGAGCCCAGATGCGCGCGCGGCGTTGGCGCAGAAAATCAAGGCGCACCTGTCGGACGGCCCGAGTGCACCGTCGGATCACGACGTAGCGATCGCCGGAGGGGGAGTCGCTGCCCTGACCCTGGCGCTCGAGATGCGGCGCGCACGTCCACGCACTCGGATTCTCATCATCGAACCGCACCCTCACCCGGCACCCGAGATCACCCATACCGTGGGCGAGTCGACCGTCGAGATCGCCGCGGAGTACCTGCGGGATCGCCTTGGATTGGCCGACCATTTGAACTCCGCGCAGCTTCGCAAAATGGGTCTCCGGATGTTTTTCTCGCACGACGGCAACACCGACATCGCGCAACGGATGGAACTGGGCAGCTCCTCATTTACACCCCAGGTGACCTACCAAATCGACCGCGGCAGGCTGGAGAACGAACTCCACCGACGCTGTCAGTCGGAAGGCATCGACATCACTTGTGGCCGAGTTCGATTCGTCGAACTCGGTCTCCGGGGATCGTCCACACACACTCACCGTTCAGCGTGATGACATCAGTACTCAGACGACCGCTCGTTGGGTGGTCGATGCATCAGGACGTAACCGCGCGCTGCCCCGGCAGCTCGACCTGAAGTGCGCTACCGAGCACCACTGCAATGCCGTCTGGTTGCGTGTCGCGACCGAGATCGACCTCGGGCGGTGGAGCGACGACCCGGATTGGCAGGCCCGCCTCGTCGAAGGTGACCGGGCGATGTCCACCAATCATCTGATGGGGCAGGGCTACTGGGTTTGGCTGATCCGGCTGGCGTCAGGATCCACCAGCGTCGGCATCGTCGCCGATCCCGCCTTCCATGCCTTCGACGATGTCAATACTCTCGCCAAAGCCCAATCGTGGCTCGCTGCGCACGAGCCGCAGTGCGCCGCCGTGCTGGCCGAACATCAACACCTGATCAAAGATTTCAGGGTGATGAAGCACTACAGTCACGGCTCAACGAAAGTCTATGACGCACAGAGCCGTTGGTGTCTCACCGGTGATTCAGGCGTTTTCCTCGATCCGCTGTACTCATCCGGGCTGGATCTCATCGCGATCGGCAACGGTCTCATCACCGACATGATCACCCGCGAACTCGACGGCGAGAATGTCGTCGCACGGTCCGGAATCAACGACTCGCTGTTTCGCTCGCTCACCGACATGTGGCTCAACGTGTACTGCAACCAATACACGTTGATGGGTTCGCCTGCGGTCATGTCGGCGAAAGTCATCTGGGACATCGCGTTCTACTGGGGCTTTCTGGGCTTCCTGTACAGCAATGGCCGATTCGTCACTGTCGCCGACGACCCAGGAGTGGTGCCGCACCTGGAAGGTCTCATCGAGCTCAGCAACCGCATGCAGCGATTCTTCCGGGAATGGGCGGCCGTCGGAACCGCCCGCCTTTCGGCCCAATTCGTTGATCTGTATGCGCCGCTGAACTTCATGGTGACGCTGCACACCGCAATGATGGGGAAGTCACCTGATTTCACCGCGCAGTTCGACTCGAATGTCCGGATGCTACATCAGTTGGCGGGCCAACTGATCGAGACCGTGCTTACGGAGAAGTGTCGTACCTTCTCCGCAGACGACGTCATGCGCCAGGTGCAGGCGTGGCAACGAGACTCGTTCTTGCGCGAACTTCGGTCCACCTACCGCAACGAGCAAAACATCAGCCCGCTCAGCCAGGACTGGATTGTCGGGACCACTCCCGCACTCGAATTCAGTTGATCGAACGAAAGATCGACGCTTGAACATGCTTGCCGAGCACGGCGCTCACACGCCCCTCGCGATCGTCGGCATCGGATGTCAGTTCCCCGGCGGCGCCGACACCCCGGAAAGCTACTGGAACCTGTTGTGCAGCGAGACGGATGCCACCCGCACGGTTCCCGAAACACGCTGGAACGCCGAGAAATATCACGACCCGAACCCGGCCAAGGTCGGCAAGATGGTTACTCGCCGGGGCGGATTCCTCAGCGAGATCGATCAATTCGACCCACAGTTTTTCGGCATCTCGCCGCGCGAGGCGAACTTGCTCGATCCGCAGCAGCGCCTACTACTACGGGCCACGTGGGAGGCGTTGGAGGACGGCGGATTGTCCGCGGAGAGTCTGGCCGGCACTGAGGTCGGCGTATTCGTCGGCGGTTTCACCCTCGACTACCAACTCCTGCAAAACCAGGGTCGCACCAGCCGCTACCGATTCAAGACCCATTCCGCCACCGGAATGATGATGACGATGCTGGCGAACCGGATTTCGTATGCGTTCGACTTCCGCGGGCCCAGCATGACGGTCGACACCGCGTGCTCGAGCTCGCTTGTCGCGGTACACCTTGCTGCGCTGAGCATTTGGAACGGCGAAAGCGACATCGCACTCGCCGGCGGTGTGAATATCATCATCGGGCCGAATACGGCGATCGCGGAGTCGAAGAGCGGATTCCTCAGTCCGGATGGGCGTTGCAAGGCGTTCGACGAGTCCGCCGACGGTTACGCACGCGGAGAAGGCGGCGCAGTCGTCGTCATCAAACCCCTCGAGCAGGCACTGCGCGACGGCGACCAGATCTACGCGCAGATCCTCGGCACAGCCGTGTCCCAGGACGGCCACACCGACGGCATCACCGTACCGAGCGCCAAGGCGCAAGAAGCAGCGATCACAACCGCACTCCGCCGAGCCGGCCTGCACCCCAACGACGTCGGGTACGTCGAGGCGCACGGCACCGGAACACCGGTCGGCGACCCAGTCGAAGTCCGCGCCCTCGCCAACGCCCTCGCCTCCCAACGGCCGGCGACACACCCCCTGCTGATCGGATCGGTCAAAACCAACATCGGCCACCTCGAGGCCGGTGCGGGCGTGGCCGGATTGATCAAAGCAGCGTTGGTGCTCAAACACGGCTACATCCCCGCGAATCTGCATCTCAAGAAACCCAGCGGACAGATCCCGCTGGCAGACTTGAACATTGACATTCCGCAAACGGGTCGCCCGTTTCCCGACAGCCAGCGACGCGTCGCGGGAGTCAACTCTTTCGGCTTCGGCGGCACCAACGCGCACGTCGTCCTGGCGGAGGCCCCCGCCCCGCTCGGCGCCACAGCCCCAAGCCAAGTCGAGCCACTGCCGTTGGCCCTCCTGCCGATCTCGGCACGCGCCGAGGACGCGCTCGTCGCGACCGCCCACCGCCTCGCCGAGCACCTGAACACTCATCCCGACGTGACGCTGCGCGACCTCGGCTACACCCTGAGTCAGCGCCGCTCACATCTCAACTATCGCTCGACCCTCGTCGCGAGCAGCATTACCGACGCGCAAGAACAACTTCAGGCCATCGCCGACGGCGGGCAGATCTTCGCGGGCCGCGCGGACCCGATCGAACCCAAGCTGGCATTCGTCTGTACCGGGATGGGCCCGCAGTGGTGGAAAATGTGCCGCGGCCTCCTTGACGCCTATCCCGCGTTCAGCGAGAGCATCCTGCGCAGTGATCGCGAGCTGTCCCAGTACACGGACTGGTCGTTGGTCGATGAACTCCGCGCTGATGAGAGTTGTTCTCGGATGGGTGAAACGGAGGTCGCACAACCCGCCAACTTCGCCATTCAGATTGCACTTGCCGAGCAGCTTAAGCAGTTCGGTGTCAAGCCCGATGCCGTCATCGGCCACAGCGCAGGCGAAGTGGCCGCCCATTATCTCGCCGGTGTCCTGACGTTCGAGCAAGCGATTCACGTCATCTACCACCGAAGCCGCCTACAACAACGCACGAGCGGTCAGGGCCGCATGCTCGCGGTCGGCCTCAGCGCCGAGGTGTTCATGCAGACCATCGACGCCGCAACACTCGACGACATCGGTCAGCGAGTGTCGATCGCCGCGATCAATGGCCCGTCAGCTGTCACCGTCGCCGGGGATAGTGACGCGTTGAACGACATCGCCCGCCAACTCGATGAGCGCGAGATCTTCAATCGTTTTCTGACCGGAAAGGTGCCTTACCACACCCATTTCATGGACGCCGTGAAAGACGACCTCTACGCCGCCTTCGAAGGGCTGACTCCCGCCGCAGCAACGATTCCGCTGTACTCCACGGTTACCGGCGAACGACTGGACGGCTACCGCGACGGTGCCGCCTATTGGTGGCAAAACACTCGCGCCACAGTCCTTTTCGAGTCCGCTGCCCAGCGGATGATCGACGACGGCTACACGCGGTTCGTCGAGCTCGGCCCGCACCCTGTCCTCGCCGCATCGCTGCTCGAGATAGCCGGAGCCCACAAAACCGACGTTCTCGTCGCGGCGACCCAGCGGCGCGATGACGACGACAGCCGTACGTTGATGAACTGCCTCGGCGCGCTGCACTGTCACGGCCACCGGATCGCATGGCACGCGCTGCACGCTCGGGAAGGGGCGCGGCTGCTGAAGCTTCCGTCGTATCCCTGGCAATCCAAGCGCTTCTGGAACGAAACCCAGGAAGCGGCCGAGGACCTGCACTACCACCCCGTGCATCCGCTGTTAGGACAGTCGGTGAGCGGCGTACATCCGACCTGGGAAGTCGAGTTGAGCACCACCGGCTTACCTTTCCTGGCGGATCATCAGGTGCAGGGCAGCATCCTCCTACCCGGCGCGGCGTACATCGAAATGGCTTTGGCCGCAGCGAATGCCACGTACGGGTCTGTTGATTACAGCGTCGACAATCTGACGTTCCACCGTGCACTCATCCTCGACGACACCTGCGACCCGGTACTCAGAACCACCCTCAACCAAGACACCGGCACTGTGGAGTTCGCCGCGTTCACTGCGACGGCGGCGGGAGACGTCAAGTGGACGATCACGGCGACCGCAGAGCTCAACACCCTTGTCAGTTCGCCGGACCGCACCGCCACCCGGGCCGGCGTAGAGCCCGCCACCACGATCGACGGCGACGAGTTCTACTCCCGCGCGCACACCGTCGGATTCGCCTACGGTGACGCATTTCAGACCATCACCGATATCACGTCAGGAGACGGCTGGGCGATGGCGAATCTTGCCACCTCGGCGCAGATCAACGACGAACTCGATGACTACCGGTTCCACCCGACGCTGATCGACGGAGCCTTCCAATCACTGATAGGCACAACCCTTCTCGGACAAGAAGCCGATGACGGCCCCTATCTTCCGACCAAGGTCCGGCGAAGCGCCATCTATCGTGCGCCCGAAAAGAACATGACGGCTCACGTCGACGTCATGTCGGTAACCCGAGACGAGATCGAAAGCGACATCACGATCACCGGCGACGACGGCCAAACGCTGGCCGTGTTCACCGGCTTCACCTTGCAATCGTTGAATACTTCGTCGCGAATGACCGCCGAACGGGTGGATAAGGGTCTGTACGAAATCGAGTGGGTCGACCATTCCGAGATCGCGCGTGAACTGGGTGACGCCGCAAGTGCACCAGAGTCCTGGCTTGTCTTCCTTGACTCCGTCGGCGTCGGGGCGACGCTCGCCGATCGGCTACGTCGCCGCGGCCAGCACGTGCGGGCGGTCACACATCAACCCGTCAGTTCGCTGACCCATCTCGACGGCGGGTACGCGCTCAACGCGCGGCAACCCGAGCAACTGCACCAACTGCTCGCCGAGCAACGCGACCTCACCGGCATCATCAACTGCTGGCCGCTCGACATCGGCGCTGATGCAGACACCGCCGAAATGAATGACCGCATGGGTGTTTTCACAATCCTGCATCTCGTCAAGGCGATCGCGGCCTGCGACGCCGTGCAGCCCCGCCTGTACCTGATCACCGCCAACGCTCAATCGGCGATGGGAACCGAAGCACTCGCTGTCGATCAAGCCGCCATCTGGGGACTCGGCCGAGTCATCGGCCACCAGGAATTCGTCGACCGATGGGGCGGGTTGATCGACATCGACGACACCGACGACCTCACAGCGACCGCCGCGCGTATCTGCGACCACCTGCTCACGGACAAGGCCGAGGATCAGATCGCCATCCGCGGAAGCACGACGTTGGTACCGCGCCTTCGCTCGAGCGCAAGCCTGACACCCGCGTTCCCAACGAAGCTCACGCCGAACGCGACATACGTGGTGACCGGCGGAGCGGGAGCGCTCGGCCGCGTCGTCGCCTTGTACCTCGCCGAACGCGGGGCACGTCATATTGTGCTGCTCGGCCGAAGCGAGATCCCGCCGAGAGACCAATGGCCGTGGCTTCCTCGCGACCACCGGCACCATGCGACCGTCGACACGATCCGAAAGATCGAGAACCTCGGCGCCCAAGTCAGCACTGCCAGTGTCGATATCACCGACGCCGACCAGGTGCAGATCTGGCTGAGTGGCCATGAGCGTACCGGTAATCGTCCGGTGCGCGGAATCGTGCATGCCGCAGGATCTGTCGACGACCGCCTTCTGGTGAACATGACCGAGTCCGACTTCGCCGCGGTGATGGCTCCGAAGATCACCGGCGCTCGGGTGCTGCACGATGCGCTTCACGAACACGATCTGGAATTCTTCATCATGTTCGGGTCTGCGGGATCGGTCATCGCCTCACCCGGTCAAGGCAACTACGCCGCGGCGAACGCGTTCCTCGACGCCTTCGCGCACTACCGGCAAAGCCAGGGTCTGCCGGCGCTCACGATCGGTTGGGGCCCATGGTCGGTGGGCATGGTCGAAGAACTCAAGCTGGAGAAGATTTACGCGCAGAGGGGAATCGAGCTCATCACGCCCGCGACGGGCACGCGCATCCTCGACCGGCTCGTCAACCAGAAGACCGCCAACGTCGTCGCGATCGGCGTCGACTGGATGCGCGCCCGCCGCGCGGGTCTCGGCGGACAGTTGCCGCCGATGTTCTCCGAACTCGGCACAGCCGAGAGCTCGACCAACCCCGACGACGCAGAATCATCGATACTCGACTTCCTGTCGGAGTCCCCCGAAGCTGACCGGCTCGACGTGGTCGCCGGCCATGTTCGAGACATTGCTGCGGCGGTGTTCGAAATCGCTGCCGCCGACATCGGACCCGACGATGGCCTCGACGACATCGGGCTGGATTCCATGATGGCGATGGATTTTAGACTCCGGGTCAATGCGCTGTTCGCCATCGACCTACCGCTGCTGGAGCTACTGCGAGGCGTCAGCGTCAATTCGCTGGCCGTTCGAATCCTGGCCGACCTGGAACTGGCCGGCGGCGACACGACTGCCTCCGCCGAGCAGCGATCAGAGCGCACCGTAGCCGCCCACGACGTCGACCAATTGGTCGGACAACTATCCGACGCCGAGTTGCGAGAACTGCTGGCGGAACTGGAAAGTCAGCCGGCCCAGCAGGAGACAGGGGAGATGCATCCGTGAATCCCGCGGTGCACGTCCGCGGCTTGTCGAAGTCGTACGGGCAGCTGCAGGCCGTGCGGGACTTGGACCTCGACGTCGAATCTGGCGAAATATTCGCCATCCTCGGGCCGAATGGCGCGGGCAAGTCGACGACCATAGAAATCCTCGAGGGACACCGGAAACGGGACTCCGGCCAGGTGAGCGTGCTGGGTGAAGACCCGGGCACGGCGGGCAGGAACTGGCGGGCCAAGATCGGCATAGTGCTGCAGGAAGTCAGCGACGCCGGAATGCTCACGGTGTCGGAGACCGTGCAGATGTTCGCGAAAAGCTATGGCAGAGCGCGTGGCCCAGAGGAGGTGCTCGACCTCGTCGGACTTCGGTCGGTGTCCGCATCGAAAGTGCGGACGCTGTCAGGGGGCCAGCGCCGTCGACTCGATGTTGCGCTCGGGATCATCAACCTGCCGAGCATGGTCTTCCTGGACGAACCGACGACCGGGTTCGATCCAGAAGCCCGGCGACACTTCTGGGACCTGATCCGATTGCTGGCCAGTGACGGCACCACCATCCTCCTGACCACGCACTACCTCGAGGAGGCTGCGGCGTTGGCCGACCGTGTCGCCGTCATCTCCGGCGGCAGGGTCGTGGCGGTCGACTCGCCGCAGAACTTGATCCAATATGTGAGTTCGGCCGCGACGGTTCGGTGGCGGCTCGGGGATGAATTCCATGAGGTGCAAACCGATCGCCCGACCGAACTGATCAGAGAGTGGTCGCTGGACGGGGCAGAGTTGACCGAGCTGACCGTGTCTCGACCGACACTTGAAGACGCGTACCTGCAGTTGATCGGCCACGGATGACCGTGTCGCAGTCGCCCTTGCCATCGCCGTTGCGTATCGGGTTGTCGCGAATCGTCCCTGAGCTCAAGATGTTCTACCGTCGGCCCGAGCAGATGGTTCTGACGTTCTCGCTCCCCGCGGTGATCTGCATTCTGTTGGGCTCGATCTTCTCCACAAAGCTGCCTCAGGTGGAGACCAGCACCGGCGCCGTGATCGCAGCGAGCATGCTCGCCTACGGGATTCTGTCGACGTCGTTCATCAATCTGGGTATCAGCATCGCCGCCGACCGCGACACCGGCGCCTTGAGGCGCCTTCGCGGGACGCCGACAACCGCGTTGTCGTATTTCATCGGGAAGATTGCCCTGGTCGCGATCGCCAGTCTCGCTGAGGCCGTCGTGCTCATCTCGGTAGGACTGCTGTTCTTCGAACTTCGTTTACCAACAACGTTTTTCGGATGGTTCACGCTGTCGTGGGTGTTCCTGCTGGGGATCGTCAGTTGCTCACTCTTGGGCATCTTCATCAGCAATCTGGCCAGTAACGCGGTCGCGGCTGCCGTCGTCACCAACGGTCCGGCGGTCGCATTGCAATTCGTGTCGGGAACCTATGTGCCGCTGACCGTGCTACCGGCGTGGATGTTGAGCCTGGGTTCTGTCTTTCCGGTCAAATGGATGGCGCAAGGCTTCCGGTCGGTGTTACTGCCCGCGAAAATGGCCGCGTTCGAGCCCGCAGGCAACTGGGAGCACTGGCACATCTTCTTTGTGCTGACCGCATGGACGGTCGGCGGCCTGGCCGCCTGCCTCACCGTCTTCCGATGGTCGGACAAGAGCTGATTACCAGCGGCCCCGCAGAATCTGCTCCGCCGTTCGCCGTCCGCTGACCAGCGCACCCTGGATCGATGCGGTGTCCCGGTGATCGCCGCACCACCAGAGGCCCTCACCCACCGCGACCGGGCGGCGGACCCGCAGCGGCGCCGGCTGTGCAGGCAGCGCGTGATGAATCACACTGCGCGTCAGCAGTTTCCATCGTCCGCCGTCGGTGCCCATGATGTCGGCGGCGTGCCGCCGAATCGCGACTTCAGGCGGCGGCGAGCCGTCCGGATTCAGCAGCGCGGACGCGGCGATCAAGTGCCGGCCCGGTGGGGCGTAGCCAGGCGCGGCGGCGCTGATCACCGCGGTGTTGAGGACTGGACCGGATGCGTCGCGGCGGCCGTCGACCCACAAAATCGGTGGTGCCGTCGGCACGTCTTCGCTCGACCACCAATCGGTGACGACGCCGTGGGTGGGCGGTGTCGTCGAACCGGTCAGCTCAGCTGCGGTTGTGGGATCAGTCGCCACAACGACGTCGCGGGCGTGCAGCGTGCCGTCGGGACCTGAGACGTGCCAACCGGTTCCGTTTCGCTCGACGCGACTCACCTGGTGATTCAGTGTGATCCGATCACCCAGCGGCGCAGCGAGTAGCTCTGGGAGCGCCTGCATGCCGGCAGCCGGCAGCGAGGGCAAGCCGAGCAGAAACACCCGGGACAGCAATAAGGCGAACGCGTTGGAACTGCTGCCGGTGTCATCGAGCAGCACACCGGCAAGGAATCGGTCGATCACGCGGCGCAACTCACCCCGCACACCCGAGCGATCCAGGGCCGCCTTAAGCGTGATGTCGCTTCTCCCAGACTTTTTCAGCACACCGGGACGCAGAGCTGGTAAAGCCCAGCGCGCAATCGCCAGCAACTCTGCGGGCCGAACAGCACCGGAGGCCAACATCTTTGGCACCCGCCCGGGTTCACGTAGCGGATGCACCAATACTGCTGCGCCTGCTTCACGCCGTACCGCGACTCCGGCAGCGAACGGTTGCAAGTCGAGCGCAGTTGTGTCGACAGCCCGCTGCAATTCCGGGTAAGCCGGATTCAGTACCTGAAAGCCGCGGTCACACAGAAAGCCGTCGATCGCGTCGGTGCGAACGCGGCCGCCGACGCCATCATCCCGCTCCCACACCCGAACGTCGCGGCCTGCGACGGCAAGGACATTCGCACATCGCAAGCCCGCTAACCCGGCACCGATCACTACTATGTCAACGCCGTCACCGGCCATCGTCTGCGCCCTTCGTCATCAGCCCGGCGACCAGCGCTCGAAGCTGTTGGGTGCACGCATTGCCGCGAAGCTACTCGTTAAAACCCGATCAGCGTGCCGCTCAACGGGGCCGTCATCTCGTGACGACGGCGGAGTTGTGATTCGGCGCCCAGGCCCGCTTGAACGTGGCGATAGGAACCTGCTCGTCCTGCCCGTTGCGGATACCGCTGTCGTTGAGGTGGACCACGCCTTGTCCGGGGTCTATGCCGGTCACGACGACGAAGTGGTTCGCGGCGTTTCGGTTGCCGGGCCGGTTCCAGATGGTTTCGGCATTGAGGATGACGATGACCCGCCGTCGGTCGGCCAGATTGTGCTGCAGGTCGCTGACGCTGGTCTGAATATTGTCGGCCTGGATTCGGTAGTGCTCGAGTAAGACCGGCAGGTCTCGAATGTCAGTGCCCGTGGCGGCGTTCCAAATCGGTCCGGAACGTGCTGCACTCGGCGTGCTCCGGGCCAGTGCGGTGATCCGCTCTTCGGCAGGCTCATCTCCGGTGATCTGGCCGACGACGTCAGCCACTGCCATCTCCCCGCAATCGGAGGAGTGTTGCTGGCGCCAGTACGGTGCTGCGGCGACGGGGTCCCCGTAAATCGAGAGCTCATGGTGGAAGGAACGGCTCGGGGCGGCGCAGACCGCGCTGGCCGAAGCGACCAAGGATGCAGCCATGGCCAGACAGAGTGCAACGGCCATTTCGAGGCTCCGCGTACGCAGAACGGGTTCGAATGGCCGCATAGATCATCATCGGTCGAGATGCCGCAAAACCGTCGCAACGCCACGCGGACGTTCAGAGATGCCTTACCCGGGGTATTAGTCCTCGCAGCAAAACCAGGCACCAGGAGCGTCGATCGAGTTTTTCTTGGCAGAATGACGCCAACCAGGGCCGATGCGACCCGGCGGGTCGCATGATCTGAGGAAGGGACGGCAGTGGTCTTCCGCGCGGACCAGGAGATCGGACACGACCTCACCGCTGTCGACTGGGAGTCAACCCCACTTGGTCCAGTCCGGGGATGGCCGCAAAGCCTCCGCACTGCCGTCGACATCTTGCTCTCGTCCCGCTTCGCGATGTGGATGGCGTGGGGCCCGGAGCTGACGTTCTTCTGCAATGCCGCCTATCGCCGCGACACCCTCGGCTTGAAATACCCCTGGGCGCTCGGCCGCCCCGCCCACGAAGTGTGGTCCGAGATATGGGACGACGTCAGCTCCAGAATCGATTACGTCTTGTCGACCGGGGAGGCGACGTGGGACGAAGCCCTGATGCTGCTGTTGGAGCGATCCGGTTACCTCGAGGAGTCCTACCACACCTTCTCTTACAGCCCGTTGCGTGACGACGCGTCGGCCGTGGTCGGCATGCTCTGCGTCGTCAGCGAGGACACTGAGCGCGTCATCGCCGAACGGCGGATGGCGACGTTGCGGGAATTGGGCTCGGACCCGAGCGTGGCGCGCACTGAACGACAGATGCTGGACTTCGCGGCTCATCAGCTTGCCCGAAACCCCTACGACCTGCCGTTTACACTGACCTACTTGTTCGACGAGGTCGGCGAGGCGACGCTGGCCGGAACGAGCGGAATCGCGCCTGGTCATCCGGCGGCACCCCACACGCTGTCCGCAGGCGACCCCTCGACGTGGCCCGTCGAGAAAGCCGCCGAGGGTGACTCCGAGCTGATCGAACTCGACGGCGCCGCACTGGATCTGCCGGTCGGCGCCTGGCGCGAGCCGCCCGCACATGCGCTTGTGGTGCCGATTCTGCAGCAGGCCGGGGTGCCGCTCGGGCTCATGGTGACCGGGCTGAATCGGCATCGCCGGCTGGACGACGGCTACCGCGGCTTTCTCGAATTGGTGGCCAATCACATCGCCGCAGGGGTGGGTAGCGCACGCAGCTACCAGGCCCAGGAGCAGCGCGCCGAGGCGCTGGCCGAACTCGATCTGGCCAAGACCACGTTCTTTTCCAGCGTCAGCCATGAGTTCCGCACGCCGCTCACCCTGATTTTGGGGCCCGTCAGTGAACTGCTGGGCCGGGCGAGCGGCGTCGACGAACAGGCACGGCAAGAACTCGAACTCGTTCAGCGCAACGGGCTGCGGCTGGCCAAGCTGGTCAACACTCTGCTGGATTTCTCGCGCATCCACGCCGGACGGATGCAGGCGCACTTCGAGCCGGCGGATCTGCCTGCCTTGACTGCGGAACTGGCCAGCGTGTTCCGCTCCGCGATCGACCGGGCCGGCCTGACGTTCACCGTCGACTGCCCGCCGCTCGATCAACCGGTGTACGTCGACCGCGAGATGTGGGAGAAGGTGATGCTCAACCTGCTCTCCAACGCATTGAAATTCACCTTCGACGGCTCGATCACCGTCTCGGTAGGTCGCGACGACACGGGCGCCGTCATCGCCGTCACCGATACCGGAATCGGAATACCGGCCGACGAGATGCCCCGACTCTTCGAACGCTTCCATCGCATAGAGACAGCGCGCGCCAGGTCCACGGAAGGAAGTGGAATCGGGCTGGCTCTGGTCAAAGAACTGGTCGCCATGCACGGCGGCTCGATCGCCGCCGACAGCCGCGAGGGCGCGGGCACGACGTTCACGGTGCGGCTTCCGTTCGGCGTGACGCACCTGATGGCCGACGACCTTGTTCCGGCTCCGGTCTTGCGCCCGATCTCCGGCCTGATCGCCGACCCGTATGTGCAGGAGGCTCTGCGTTGGCTGCCGTCCGAGGGCGCAACCAAAACCGCTGCGAGGGTCACCACCACCGGTGTCATTCCCGCTGAGGGCGAGGGCGCGCCGGCACGGGTACTGATCGTCGACGACAACAGCGATATGCGCGAATATTTGACCAACCTGTTGCGGAACTCCCGCTACGAGGTCAGTGAAGTCGACGACGGCCAGCAAGCGCTGGAGTCCGTCCGTGTCGACATGCCCGACCTCGTCATCAGCGACGTCATGATGCCGGGCATGGATGGCTTGCAACTGGTTGCGGCGCTGCGGGCGGAGCCGCGCACCGCCGCCGTGCCGGTCTTGCTGCTGTCGGCGCGCGCCGGTCAGGAAGCGTCTATCGAGGGCCTGCAGGCCGGTGCCGACGACTATCTCGTCAAGCCATTCGCGGCCGCGGAACTGCTCGCGCGGGTGCGCGCGAACATCGAGATGGCGCGGCTACGCAACCATCAGGCCCGGTGGCGCACCGCGATGGTCGACTCGCTGCAGGAGGCGTTCTTCGTCTGCGACGAGCACGGCGCCGTCGTCGAGATCAACAGTGCGTTCACTGAAATCTTGGGCTATGGCCCGGAACATCTACCGTATCCGGCCACCCATCCGTGGTGGCCCAACGCCGAGAACGACGCGGAAGCTCACGGGCTGGTCGAAGCGGCGTTCGCGGACATGCTGGGGAGCACTCAAGGCAGTTTCACCGTTCCGGTGAACCACCGCGACGGGCACCGAGTATGGGTTGCTGCCAACTTCAACCATGCCGAGGACCCCGACTCGGGGGAGCAGATCATGGTTGGCACGATGCGCGACGTCACGGCCGAGCATTACGTCGTGCAACGCCAGACCGCGCTGGCCGCGCTCAATCAACAACTGGCTCAAGCCGACACGGTCGACAATGCCATGCTCGGGGCGGCTGAGGAGTTGCGCAGGGTGTGGCAGGCGCGACGCGTTCTGGCCGTCACGTATGCCGGCGATGACGACCTCGTCGGCCCGGACGTGATGTGTGCGGGGGAGCCGCTCGGCTGGGCTGAGCTCGTGCCGCGCGAGCGGCGGTTCATCGAGTCGCTACGCGAGGCCGACCAGCTGACCACCGTGACCGACGGAGCGGGTTCGGCGGGTATCGCGCTGCGTCATCCGCGCGGCGTGTCGATCCTCTGGATAGAACTGGCTGAGAAACGCGTCTTCACCGGCGAGGACCACACGTTGCTCACCGTGCTGGCCGGACGACTTGGTCAAGGCCTGCAGCGGGTGTACGAGGTGGACGAGCAACGCGAGACGGCCGTGGCCCTGCAGCACGCGATGCTCGGCCCGACGACGCTGCCCGGCGGCTTCGCCGTGCGTTACCGGCCGGCCAGCGAGCCGCTGCAAGTCGGCGGCGATTGGTACGACGTCGTCGATATCGGGCACGGGCGCGTCGCGTTGATCGTCGGAGACTGCGTCGGTCACGGCCTGGCCGCCGCCACCGTCATGGGTCAGCTCCGCAGCGCCTGCCGGGCGCTGTTGCTGGAGAAATCCAGCCCGGGCGCTGTACTCGCTGGACTGGACCGCTTCGCCGAGCGACTGCCCGGCGCGCACTGCACGACCGCGTTCTGCGCCGTCCTGACCCTTGCCAGCGGCGAGCTGGTCTATTCCAGTGCCGGCCATCCACCGGCCATCATCAGCCAGGCCGACGGCAGCACCGCGATGTTGGAAGGTGGGCAGGGCCTGCCCCTGGCGATTCGGCCCGCGCAGGCCCGGCCCGAAGGGCACGTCACGATGCCGCCACGCGCGACGCTGCTGCTCTACACCGACGGCCTGGTCGAACGTCGCGGTAGCTCAATCGAGGACGGCATGGCCCGCGCTGCCCGACTCCTCGAGGACGGTCGTTCGGAAGAGCTCGACGACGTGGCCGACCGCGTCATGTCCAGATTGGAGCCGGTGGGAGGTTACCCCGACGACGTGGCCATGCTGTTGTATCGGCAGCCCGCCCCGCTGGAGATGGACTTCACCGCCGACGCCCGCCACATGGGTCCTAGCCGTGCGGCGCTGCGCACGTGGTTGACCCAGGCCGGTGTCGAGAACGATCAGATCCAAGACATGCTTGTCGCCGCGGGCGAAGCCGTCGCCAATGCGATCGAGCACGGCCATCGCGATCGGCCCGAGGGACTGATCTCGCTGCGCGCAAATGCCGTGGCCGACGGGCTGCAGGTCAGCGTGATCGACAACGGAGTCTGGAAGACTCCGCGTCAGATTCCCAGCGAGTATCGCGGTCGCGGCATATCCCTCATGCGATGTCTGGTGCAGGACTTGAGCATTCATTCCAGCGAAGCGGGTACTACCGTTCAGATGTACGCAAGGATCTCGTAATGATGACCCCGCTCAGCCTTAACACCGACCAGGGCGTCGATGGGACGCCCCGGGTGATTGCGGCGGGCGAGATCGACATCAGCAACATCCACGTATTCACCGAAGCTCTGACCGTCGCGAGCGACGGCAGCCGCAAACCGATCACCGTCGACATGAGCGCGGTCAAATATCTCGATAGCGCGGGCATCAATGTGCTTTTCAAGCATGCCGATGAAATCGATCAGCTGCACCTCATCGTGCATCCCTTTTTGCTGCGGATCATGAAGATCACCGGTCTCAGCGACATCGCGACGGTCCAACCGGCGCCGCCGACGCACGACGGCAACGGATCGCAGCCGAGCTGACAAGTTCAGTGTTGCTCGAGATGCTCCGCGTCTTTCCAGATCCCGTCGGACGGCATGTCTAAGCGGTCCGTCACCGATCGGCGCGATTCTGGCGTGCTGGCCGGCTCGCCCCAATAGTCGGTGACAGTGGTGGCGTAGCCGTCCCGCAATTCCGCGATGCTGACGTTGCGGTACAGGCGTCCGTCGCCATAGTTGCAGCTCCATTCGACGACGATCACATCATCGAGCTGCAGCCGTCGGCCGACGCCCAAAGTCAGATCGGGGAAGGTGCTCTCGACCTGACCGATGAGGTCGCTGCCATGCACGACCTCTCCCATCTGCGGCCATTGGCGTTGGCAGTGGGGGGCCAGTGGTACGCCGAGAACGTACGCGAGTCGCGTCTGGCCGTTTGACGGCTCCGATGGTGAAGTCATCCGCACGTCTCCTTCGTTAACGGTTGGGGGTCACGGTTTCGGCGGAATGAACCCAGGCACACCGGTGTGAATCACGGTGTTGAATCTGATGTTCGTGTCGATGTGGTGTCGAATGTCCGACATCGCGTCCTCAGGCAGAGGCGCAATCTGAAAGTTGTCCTGGATGCGCTGCGGCTTGGTTGACGTGGTCAGGAAAGCGGTGCCGCGCTGAACGGCCCATGACAGCGCAACCTGAGCCGAGTTCATGTGCTGGCGCGCTGCGATGGCGGTGATCACCGGATCTTCCAACAGGTTTGGTGTTGAGGAATGTCCTAGCGCCGCGAAGGCCAGCAAGACGATCCCGTGCTCCTGACAGAACGAGAGCAATTCCCATTCAGGAAGATAGGGGTGCGATTCGACTTGCACGACGGCCGGCTTGATGCGCGCGACCGCGACGATCTCTCGCAGCTTGTCCAGCGTGATGTCCGACAGGCCGATCGCTCCGCATCGGCCGCCGTCGACGAGGGCCTCCATCGCGGCCCACGTCTCCGCCAACGTGACCCCCTCGTCGTAGCTGACGTCACCGTTCTCGTCTCGCGGGTCCTGGTCATCGCCGGGGCGGAATGCGAAGGGTGTATGGATCAGATAGCAATCGAGATACTCGATGTGGAGTCGACGCAGGCTGGCGTCGAAGGCCGGCTCGACGCGCTCCGGACGATGATTCGAGTTCCACAACTTGGTGGTGACGAACACATCTTCCCGCGCAAGCGATCCGGCGTCGAACATCGCCTGCAGCGCATCGCCGACCGCTGCTTCGTTGCGGTACCGTTCCGCGCAATCCAGATGCCGAAAACCGACTTCCAGTGCGGTCGTGGTTGCCTGCTTGGTTTCGGTGAGATCGGGAATCAGCGTGCCGAAGCCGACAGCGGGGATGGCGCCCCGCCCGTGCGCAAGTGGGATCCGTGACTGGCGGAATTCATCGGTTGTCTTCATGTTCGGACTCCATCGGGTGGAGATCGGAGCGCAATGCGGACGCACTGCGAGAATGAAATATCTTGCTGTGCAACGCCGATCGTCGGTTCAGCATTAGGACGGCCCGCGGGTGGGGTGGCGTCAGCGCTCATCCAGCCATACATCGGCAAGGATTCCACGCTGGCAATCATGTCAGCAGCGTCGCGTGCACGCCATAGCCAAATAGCGCGCGAGGTCCGATCGGCATCTGTACCAGCGACACGTCGCGCCGTAGCATCTTCCACGTTGCAGCACGCCTCCTGAAGAAGTCAGGTGAGCCCGTGATTGACGCCGTAATCGCAGGGGCCGGCCCGGACGGCCTGACAGTGGCATGCCGACCAAGCCTGGCTGGAATCCGGCCGGACGTGCTGCGAATTCTTTGTAGCCGATGTCCGGATCGGTTCGGTATCTGATCGCCGGCCCCGCAGCATTCACATCCACAGGAGGAAGCATGAGCGATCGCGTTGCGGTGGTCACCGGAGCCAGTCGCGGGATCGGTGCCGCGACCGCGCTGGTCCTCGCGCAGGAGGGGTTTCGGGTGGTCGTCAACTACCGGTCCAGCGCGAAAGAGGCAGACGAGGTAGTCCGGGCAGCGGCAGTGGCCGGTGGCGAGGCTGTGGCGATTCGGGCCGACGTCACCGAACCCGACGACGTCGCCGCCATGTTCGCAGACACCGATAAGCGTTGGGGCAGAGTCGATGTGCTCGTACACAACGCGTTGATTCCTTACGATGTCACGTCGTTTGCCGACCTGAGCTGGGAGCAACTCGGCGGCAAACTCGAGCGAGAGCTGCACGCCGCCTTCCTGGTGACCAAAGCCGTTGTGCCGGGCATGATTTCCCGCAGCTACGGTCGGCTGGTGTTTCTCACGACGATACTGTCCCGCCGACCGCGAGGCGGCATGATCAACCTGGGCACCGCCAAGGCGGCGATGGACCAGTTCGTTCGCTACGTCGCTCTGGAAGTAGCGCCGCACGGGATCACGGCGAACCTCGTGTCGCCCGCGACGGTGGCAACGACGACGCCCGATGCGTTGCTGGACGCCGGCGAGGTTCACCAACTGGGCGCGACCAATCCCATGGGACGCCTCGTCCGTCCCGATGAGGTTGCCAAGACGGTGGCTTTCCTGGCCAGCGAGGAGTCCGGTTTCACCACCGGCCATTGTCTCGAGGTCAACGGCGGCTTGGCGATGGATTGACATGGCTTTCGCAACAGAGTCAGAGGGGTGCTGCTGATGGACACGATCGATCTTGCCTATGTCGGACGCGGCCTCCACGAGGAGTTGGTCGCCCACGTCGCCGACCAGGAAGGCTACTTCGAGGACGAGAAGGTTCACGTCGCGATCCGCGATGGGGTCAGCTGGTCGGCAGAGCGACTGCGCCGCGGCGCGGTCATCGGCCTGGGCCGGACACTGTTGTCGAGGCTGACCGATGGGATCGGCTGGACGGCGCTCAGCGTGAGCACCGACCATCCACTGTTCTGGTTTCTCGGCAACGCCGAGGTGAAGTCCATGGCGGATCTTCGCGGGCGGCGTCTTGCCGTCCACGCCGCCCACAGCCCTCCCGGTGCCTTCGCCCGAATCGTGATGCGCAAGCACGGCCTGGATCCCGACCGTGACGTCGAATGCATCGAGCGGCATCCCGGTGACTATCAGATGGACCTGCGACGCCTTCGCGACGGCTCGATCGACGGCGCTTACGTGGGCAGCACGCTCTCACCCGAGCAGGTCGCTGAAGAAGAGGGATTCCATCTGCTGGCCTGGGTCGGCGATCACTTCCAGATTCCCACGGTCGGCGTCGTCGTCGACCCCAGCCGCATTCCCGTGGACAGCCCCGCGGTGCAGGGCCTGGTGCGGGCCAACCAGCGTGCGTTGCATTTTCTCGCTGAAAACCAGAGTAACGCAGTCGATTACGTCAACTGGTTTCTTGACCGACTCACCCGCGATGAGGCACAGCAATATTACGAGCATTACGTCGAGCCGTACTTTATCCCCGGCCGGACGGTGGACCTGACCTCGGCGCAGCAATCGATCGACGCGGTTGCCGCTGAACTGGGTGTCACCTCGGTGGCCGCCAACACCATCTATGCACCATGCGCGTGAGCCGCACGCCACCGCGAAAGAGGGGACCGAACCATGGCACCGAATAGCGATCTGACGCAGCTGAGATTTCCCTTGAACAACGGCCGCGGTGAGATTCCGGCTCTCGGGTTCGGGACCTCGCTGTCCGACAACAGGAAGACCCGGGATGCCGTCAGGACAGCCGTCGAGGTCGGCTTTCGTCACCTCGACGCCGCCGAGCGGTACCGCAATGAAGCGGACGTCGGCGCCGCGCTGACCGAGTTGTTCGCGGCCGGCGCGGTGCGTCGCGAGGATCTTTTCGTGACCACGAAGCTGTGGAACAACAACCACCGTCCCGAACGGGTCAAGCCCGCGTTGCAGGCCAGCCTGGACCGGCTTGGGCTCGACTCGGTGGATCTGTATCTGGTGCACACGCCGTTCGCATTTCGACCAGGAGATGATCAAGATCCTCGCCATCCGGGCGGAGCAGTGGTCTACGACGACGGCGTCACGCTCGAGGAAACCTGGGCCGCGATGGAAGCCCTTGTCGACGAAGGGCTTTCAGGCGCGATCGGCCTGTCCGACATCAGCGCCGAGAGTGCGAGAGAGATCGTCGACTCTGCCCGGATCAAGCCCGCAGTCATCGAGGTGGAGTCGCACCCATATCACCCGCAATGGGAACTGCATGAGTTGTGCATGACGCATGGGATCGTCCTGCTGGCGTTCGCGTCGCTGGGGCACTCGCTGGAACCTCGACTGCTCGATGACCCGCTGATCGTCTCGCTCGCCGAGCGTTTCGGGAAGACGCCCGCGCAAGTGCTCTTGGCATGGGGCATTCAGCGCGGCTCCGCGGTGCTGACCGCATCGGTCACCGTGTCACGCATCAGAGAAAACTTTGATGTCTCGGCTCTTCCCGAGAGCGCGATCCGCGAGATCACCGAGAACCTCGAGACTCGAATCCGTTTCAATTCCGTCGCGGACGGGGGAGAGCCTGGTTTTGCCGAAGTACCAACCGATAGGTAACGGCCGCGCTCGTCACTTTGATTTATCTTCAGGCCGTGCTCGTATGCCCTTCGCCATTGTCAGCCAGGTACGTCACGCTGTACCACTGCAGGCGGGTCTGGGTGCCCGTGCCTTCGCCACCGGCCACCGTTGCCTGTTCTAGACGGATATCGGTCAGCTGCGGATTCTGCAGGCGCAGAAAGCCTTCGAGCTCCGCGTCCCTCGCCTCACCGGTCAGCGTCGCGTCAGCAGGTGCCCGTCCCTCATACCTCGACCAACTCACCCTGACATCTTGCCCTGACGCGCCAAGGGCTAGCGCTGCACCGGCACCGGCTCGGTCACCGGCTCCCGCCCTGGAAGCGGGCGACGGCGCACGACTGTCGGCCACCAGAACCACGGTCCCAGGATGGCGAGGATGGACGGCACGACGAACGAACGCACGATCAGCGTGTCGAGTAGCAGGCCTATGCAGACGGTTGAACCCATCTGACCGATAGTTCGGAGACCACTTGTGAGCATGGCCAGCATGGTGAACGCGAACACCAGACCGGCCGATGTCACCACGCCCCCGGTGCTGCCGAGTGCGCGAATCAGACCGGTATGTATTCCTCCGTGAAGTTCTTCCTTGACCCGGTTGATCAGCAGCAGGTTGTAGTCCGATCCCACCGCCACCAGGATGATGAACGTCAGCGGCAATATCAGCCAGTGCAACGGCAGCCCGATCAGGTGCTGCCAGAGCAGGATCGACAACCCGAACGCACCGGCATAGGAGAACGCCACCGTGGCGGGAATCACCAAGGCCGCCACCAGACTTCGCGTGATGAACATCATGATCAAGAAGATCAGCACGAAGGCGGCGATGGCCGCGATGAGCAGATCCGATGCGGCGTATCCCTTGATGTCCTTGTCCGTGGCGCCCGAGCCACCGATGTAGACGCGAGCGCCCGCCAGCGACGTCTCTTTCAGAATGGTTTTTATTGCCTCGGGGAACATTTCGACATGCTCGACCCCTTCGGGGCCCATCGCGTCACCCTCGTGGGTGACGATGAACCGGGCCGCCTTGCCGTCCGGCGACATCATCAGTTTCTCACCGGTTTTGACGTCTTCATTGTCGAAACCCTCGTGCGGGATATAGAAGAAGTCGTCGCTACGGGATTTGTCCCAGTCGTTCCCGACGTTGATCGAGTCGTCGAACGTCTGCTCGGTCGCAAGGGACTGCAGGTCCGCGGATCCGTAACTGTTGACCAGTTTCGCCTTCAGCGCCTCGGTGTCGTCGGCCGTGGCCTTCAGCTCGGCGATGATCTTCGGAAAGGTTTCGTCTACCACCGCGAGAGAAATCCTGGCGTACTTAATGTCTTCGGCAAGATGGTCGATCTGATCAACCGTGTTGAACACCGATCTGAAGGTCCAGCAGATCGGAATATCGAAACAGTGCTTCTCCCAATAGAAATAGCTTTTGATCGGGCGGAAGAAATCGTCGAGGTTCGAGACGTCGTCGTTGATCTCGTTGCTGACATGCTCGAGATCTTCGATGGTCAGAACTGTGTTGTGCAGTTCATCGGAGACCCGTTGAAAGAAGGTGATCTCTTTGCGCAACACCGCAACCGAGTCCGCTTGGATCTCTGCTTGCTGGTCGGTGTTGGAGTTCTGCTCCCTGTTGAACGGCAGCTGTTGACCGTTGCCGCTGCCCTGAGTGGTGAACAAGTAGGGAATGCTGGCGTGCTCGAGCGGTCGGCCCAGGGGTCTGGTCATGCCTTGCACCATCGCCACACCGTGCAGGCGAATCAGAGCTCGAGCGACCCGGTCCAGCGAGATGAAGTCGGCGGAGTTGCGCATATCGTGGTCGGTTTCCACCATGAGCATTTCGGAGAACAATTTGCTCTTGGGGAAGTGTCGGTCGGCGGCTTGGAAGCCCAGATTCGACTTCGAACTGTGCGGCTGGTACTGCCGATCGTCGTAGTTCTGTCGATAGCTCGGCACGAAGATCGCACCCAACATGACGATGGCCGAACTGGCGATCAGGATCGGCACCGGCCAGCGCACCACGCTCGCGCCGATTCGCCGATACACGTGCGCCTTGGCGGCCTGTCGCGGATCGAACATCCCGAACAGGCTGCCCACCGTCAAAATCGCGGGACCGAGGGTCAGCGCCGCCATGATCGTGAACACCATGGCGATCGCGACCGCGGGGCCCATGGTGTGGAAGTAGTTCAAGCGTGCGAACGTCAGGCAGAAACACGCGCCGGCGATCGTCAGCCCGGACCCGACGATGATCGGCGTGACGCCCTTGTAGGCGATGTAGAAGCTGTCTTCTCGGCTCTCTCCGGCTTGCCGAGCTTCGTGATAGCGCCCCATCAGGAAAATGCCGTAGTCCGTCCCGGCTCCCAAGGTCAGTGCGATGACGATGTTGACTGCGAACGAGGACAACTCGAGCCATCCGTGATGTCCGAGGAATCCGATGAGCCCCTTGGCGAACAGCATTTCGATGAGGACGCCGAGCAAAACGGGCAGCAGCGTGGGAGGTGAGCGATAGACGAACATCAACATCACCAGGATGAGAAGGATCGTGATGATCGTGACGTTGTTCAAGCTCGAGTTGGCGATGCTCAACGTATCCGAGGCCAGTGGCGCCGCACCGCTGACGAAAGCCTTGAGTCCCGGCGGTGGCGGGTCTTTGGCGATGATGTTGCGGACGGTGTTGACCGAGTCGTTCGCCTCCATCTGGCCGATGTCGCCGGCCAGACGCAGCAGCGTGTAGGTGCACTTGCCGTCCACACTTTGCGCCCCGGCCGCCGTGAACGGTTGGCCCCAGAGGTCCATCACGTACTGCACATGCTTGGTGTCGCGCTGGAAGCGCTTCACCAAATCGTCGTAGTACGCGTGATCCTGGTCGCCCAGTCGTCGGTTTTGCGCCTCGAACACCACCATGGTCAAGTTCGTCGAATTGGACTCGTGGAACTTTTCGCCGATGTGCAGCAGCGCCCGCTGCGACGGCGCGTAGTGCGGGACCATCGGGCCGGCGAGTTCTTCTGCGACGTCCTCCAACTTGGGCGTGAACGCAGTCATCGTGACCGCGGAAAAGCCCCAGAAGAAGATGAGTGGTATCGCGAATCTACGCACCATCCTGGGAAGGAACGGGCGTTTGACCCGGGGTTCATCTAGCCGGGGTTCATCCAGCCGGTGTTCGCTCATGCGGATTTCACCCTGCACTGGACATCTGCGTCCGGATGATTGTCCGAAGCCTCGGGGACGCCGGACTCCGGGGCTGCCGGCATGCCATTCACCAGCATGCGGCAGCGCAACGGACCGCCGTGCACGTGCACTGAAATGGCGCCGGATGCCACCGTCAGTGTGGTGGTCTCGTCGTGGGTCCAGGGCTCATTCGTGAATGTGACATCGACCGGATGCGGGTGCCCGGCGATGTCGACATACACGATCTTCGCGGTCTTTCCGACCGGGCCGAACACCTGATAGGTGAGCCGCTTGACGTTGAACTGCTCCGGCGCCTGCGGCCCGTTCACGGTGATGACCGGCTCCGGCTCGGAGAACTGGTGCACCTTGTACATGCAGACCAAGCCGACGCCGACTGCGATAACGGCAACGAGCGGCATCCAGATGCGCGCTAGAACAGTCCTCCCCGTTGAACGAGGGCTCACTCGATCACCTTTCGGAACGCGTTCCCCGGACCTCGTGCTTCGATCCGACCCCGACCTCCGTCCCTATATCAATCAGATTGACATAGGGACGTTAGAACGCTAGCAGTACTGAACGGACACGATCACAATGTGCGAAACGGTATCACCTGCCAACGCAGTCGGCAGCGCGGACTATCGAGCCTCAGCCCACCACTTCCGCCGTTCGCAAACGACCCTTGAGCCGCTTGGCACGCAGAAGTTGGATGGCGAGGTTTGACGAGGTGAACATCGGGATCACGCCAATGAACGATCGCTCGGACGGGGTAGCTCCCTGCAGGTATTCCAGACACCCGAAGACGTAGTAGATCGACAGCGCGAACAAGGTCAAGGGGATGCAGAAGGCCATGGGATTGCCGCGAATGGCGACAATGCGCTGCGCGTACTCGAACTCTTCTGATGTCATGGTTTCGCGTTTGCGCAATTTCTTGATGACGCGCGGCGCAGCCCCGATTTCCTCGCTGAACGGCAGCTTGGGTTCCGCCTCCAACCGCCGCGCGTAGATAGTTCCGATCGACAACAGCACGAATGTCACCGCCAAGGCGATCAACGCGAGCAGACCCCAGAAATACGTACTCACATCCCACTCCTTTGCTCCGCCGCTCGAACCTAACATCACGCTCGGGATCCGGCCGTCCAGCGCAACTGGAAGACTGACGCTCGGCAGCGAGCACAACCCGGGTCTAGCCGGAGCGGAGAACCATGAGCGCAGGCGCGCAAACCGGAGTCATCACGACCCGTGTTCCGGCACGTCTGGATCGGTTGCCGTGGTCGCGGTTTCACTGGCGCGTCGTTGTCGGCCTCGGCGGTGTGTGGGTTCTCGACGGGCTCGAAGTCACCATGGTCGGCAACGTCTCATCCCGTCTTACCGAGAAAGGCAGCGGGATCCTGCTCACTCCCGCGGACATCGGCCTGGCAGCCGCGTTCTACATCGCCGGAGCATGCCTGGGCGCGTTGTTCTTCGGTCACCTGACGGACCGCTTCGGACGACGCAACCTGTTCATCCTGACGCTTGCGGTGTATCTGACCGCCACCGTCGCAACGGCATTCGCGTTCGCGCCATGGTATTTCTTCATCACGCGCTTCCTGACCGGCTCCGGCATCGGCGGCGAATATGCGGCCATCAATTCGGCGATCGACGAGCTGATTCCCGCCCGTGTTCGCGGTCGGGTGGATCTGGTGATCAACGGGACCTATTGGCTGGGATCCGCTGCGGGGGCCGGGGCTGCGCTGGTCCTGCTCGATACGTCGAACTTCGCCGCCGACATCGGGTGGCGGCTCGCGTTCGGGATCGGTGCCATCTTCGGCATTTTCGTCCTTCTGGTGCGACGAAACGTCCCCGAGAGCCCGCGCTGGCTGTTCATCCACGGGCGTGACGACGAAGCCGAGCGGATTGTCGGCGAGATCGAAACCGACGTGGAACGGGAGACCGGCCAGCCACTGCCCGAACCGCAGGGGCCTGCACTGAGAGTTCGCCAGCGTCAAACGATTTCGTTTCTCGAAATCGCCAGGGTGGCGTTCACGCTCTATCCGCGTCGCGCGGTCCTGGGACTGGCGTTGTTCGTCGGTCAGGCGTTTCTCTACAACGGCGTGACGTTCAACCTCGGCACGTTGTTGAGTGGGTTCTACGACGTCGGCGCCGCAACGGTCCCGATGTTCTATGTGCTGTGGGCCCTGAGCAATTTTCTCGGTCCGCTTGTGCTCGGACGATTCTTCGACACCATCGGCCGCAAACCGATGATTGCGTTGTCCTATATCGGCTCGGCTGCCGTCGCGGTTCTGCTCGCGTTTCTGTTCCTGACCCAAGCAGGCGGCGTCTGGGCATTCATCGGTGTACTTTCCGCCACGTTCTTCTTGGCGTCAGCGGGGGCGAGCGCCGCCTACCTGACCGTCAGCGAGATCTTTCCGATGGAAACCCGTGCGTTGGCGATCGCGTTCTTCTACGCGCTGGGCACCGCGATCGGCGGTATCAGCGGACCGCTGCTTTTCGGTCAGTTGATCGAGTCCGGCGAGCGCAGCCACGTGATGTGGTCATTCCTCATCGGAGCGATCGTGATGGCCGCGGCGGGCCTGGTCGAACTATGGCTTGGCATTGCCGCAGAACAACGTCCGCTCGAAGAATTGGCTTTGCCGTTGACGGTCGCCGACGCCGAGCAGGATGAAGAATCCTGAGCAGCGCGGCCAAAGCGTCGGGGGAGCCACGTCGTCGTGAACGCCGGCTGAATTTGAGGCCGCGGGCGGCACAGATGCCCGCGTGCAGGCTGCGTTCAGGAGGCAACTTTGCAAGACTCGGGAGTCATGAAACGTCTGTTGCTGCTGCCCGTAAGCGCCGCCGCAATGATCGCGTTGGCCGCGCCCGCATACGCTGACCCCACTCCCAACAATGACGCAGACTTCCTCAAACAACTGAACGACGCAGGTCTCACCTACAAGGACCCAGCTCAAGCGGTCGCGGCGGCCAAAGACATCTGCGACTTGTCCGACAAAGGAACTTCCGCCGCCGACATCAAGACAAACCTGGAGCAACGCAATTCCTTCTCCGGAAACGCCGCGGCGAACTTCATGCTGATCTCGGCCCTCGAGTACTGCCCGAAACATTTGGGTAACGAGGGCGGCGGGCCTCCCAAATCGTAAGCAGCAGCGCGGAATTACACGCGGTCGGGAACCACCCCGTCGGCTGTTGCGCGCATCCGCTCGGACAGTCTGAGCAGATCGTGCTCGCCCACCCCGTTCTGCAGGGTGTACGCAAGTTGGCGTAATTCAACGGAGCAGCTGCGCAATTCCTCGACGAGCCGCGACTCAACAGGGATCATGACTTTCTCCCTCGGGCAGGACGGACAGTGAGCCCGACAATCCAATGTGAAAAATGCTTGCAGTCCAACGGCCGATCGGCGACCCGGGCCGGAACGTTTTTACGCGACCTTGACATGCCGCCGGTCAAGCCTGCGTCGCCGAAGGTGTCTCGCACTCACAGGCCAACATGGCACCGCAATGACATCGCCAGGACTGGTGGCCGCGCACGCACGCCGCGCTGTAGACGACGACTCGCTCGCGCCGCATCAGGTGACCGCGCGGACAACGCAGCGGCGGCGGTGCCGCCCCCCGCGCCGATGGGAACCGAACCAGTTCGCCAACCGCAGACATAGTCGGACGGTAAGTGCCATCCCTGCGTGCGGCATTAAGAAATCGAGTGGACTCGCTGAGAAAAATCCAGCGATGACTTGTGGTCATATTTGCTGAGCCTTAGCAGTTTTCGAACGCCGGCCGCAGATCGAGGTGTTAACTTCGGACCGTGCCTGAACTCGGAAAGCCGCTGCGGATCGGTGTACTTGGTGCGGCTCGTATCGCACCGTCGGCACTCATCAAACCGGCGCAGGACAACGATGATGTCGTCGTGTTCGCAGTTGCGGCGCGTGACGGCGCCCGGGCTCAGGCGTTTGCTACCAAACATGGCATTGCACGGGTGCACGACAGCTACGAGGCGCTGATCGACGATCCGGACATCGACGCGGTGTACAACCCGTTGCCGAACGGACTGCACGGGAAATGGACCCGGGCCGCATTGGCCGGCGGAAAACACGTGTTGTGCGAGAAGCCCTTCACCGCGAACGCCGCCGAAGCCCGAGAGATCGCCGAACTGTCCGCGAAGTCTGGCCAGGTGGTGATGGAGGCATTCCACTACCGCTACCACCCGTTGGCGTTACGCGCCGAGGAGATCATCGCCTCCGGTGAACTGGGGAAGCTCACCCGGGTGGAAGCTGCTCTGTGTTTTCCGCTGCCGATGTTCTCCGACATCCGTTACGACTACTCGCTGGCCGGTGGTGCTCTGATGGATGCCGGCTGCTACGCCGTCCACATGGTCCGGACCTTCGGCGGTTCGACTCCGGAAGTCGTTTCGGCGCAAGCCAAACTGCATGATCCCCGTATCGACAGGGCGATGACGGCCGAGTTGCGGTTCGCCGCGGGACACACCGGGCGGGTCCGCTGTTCGATGTGGTCGGCGCATTTGTTGGAGATCAGCACCCGCATCGTCGGCGACCGGGGCGAGTTGAAGCTGTTCAACCCGGTGACGCCGCACCTGGTGCACCGCATGTCGGTCCGCTCATCTGACGGCAGGCGTGTCGAGCGCTTTCCCCGTCGCGCGTCCTACGCCTATCAGCTGGATGCTTTCGCCGGCGCGGTCCTGCGTGGCGAACCGGTGAAGACCACGCCAGAGGGTGCCGTCGAGAACATGACGGTCATCGACTCGATCTACCGGGCGGCCGGGCTGCCGCTGCGCGAACCCTGCTGACGAGGCCGGAAACGGCGTCACCGGCCGTCGATCTGGCCATATCATCGGGTGATGGGCGCCGGTGGTCTGGATACCGTGGGCTCGCTCGCATTCGCTGACGAGGAGTCGGCCCGCTACCGCGCGGCCGGCTGGTGGTCGGACGCGACGTTGTCGGACGCGGTGCGCCGCAACGCCGAGCACTGCGCGGACCGTGCCGCCTTCATCGATCATCCCGGTGGTTCGCTCAGTTGGCGTGAATTCGATCGTGTGGCAACGGCTCTGGCTGAGCAGCTGGCGGGCGTCGGTGTGGCCCGTGGCGATCGGGTAGCGGTGTGGCACGGTGACTCCGCCGCCATTCACGTGCTGTTCGTGGCGCTCGAACGATGCGGCGCCGTGGTCGTCGGCATCGGCGCGCGTGCAGGCAGTCGTGAGGTCGCGGCGATCTTGCACACCTCGCAGGCCAGCTTGCTGATCACCGATGCACAGCGCAGCGACGCTGCGGTCGCGGTGCCGACGCTCGATTTGACGCACGACGGCGGATCGCCGCGACTGAACGTCGAGGCCGTTGCCGCGACGTTGGGATCCGGACGTCAACTCGGCCCTGACGACGTGTTCTTGATCAATTCGACCTCCGGAACGACGGGGCTGCCCAAGTGCGTCGTGCACACCCAGAACCGTTGGCATTACTTTCACCAGAAGGCCGTCGAGAACGGGGACCTGACCGCCGACGACGTCGTCCTGCCCGTTATCCCCATGCCCTTCGGCTTTGGCATCTGGACGAGCCACACCACGCCGATTTACCTGGGTTCGACCGCGGTGATCTTGGAACGATTCAGTCCGCGCGCGATGTGCGAGGCCATCGCTGAACACAAGGCCACCGTGTTGTGTTGTGTGAGTACGCAATTGACCATGCTGATGGCCGACCGCGCCTCTCGCGAGTACGACCTGAGTTCGTTGCGGGTGGTCTTCACCGGTGGCGAAGCCTTGCCGTATCGCCCCGCAGCAGAGTTCGAAGCACTCAGCGGTGCAACGATTCTGCAGTTCTACGGCTCGAACGAGACCGGCATCCTCAGCGCCACCACGCTGAACGACTCCCAGCAACACCGGCTTCGGACGGCCGGCCGCATCGTCCCGGAGATGTCGGTCCGCCTCTTCGACGGCGACACCGACGTCACCGACACGGGCAAGGGCCAGCCCGCCTGCCGGGGCCCGGCGACCAGCCTCGGTTACCTCGGCGGCACGGATCACGATCAACTGTTCACCCGCGACGGGTGGATGCGGATGGGCGATATCTGCGAGATCGACAGTGACGGCTACCTGAGCGTCACCGGTCGAACGTCGGACTTCATCCTGCGCGGTGGCAAAAACATCAGCGCCGCCCAGGTCGAGGATGCCGCCACCACACATCCGGCGATCGCGGTCGCGGCGGCGGTCGCGATGCCCGACCCGATATTCGGCGAAAAAGTCTGCCTCTACACCGAACTCATCGCCGGCCAGTCACTCGACTTACCCGACCTCGTCCAGCATCTGCTGGCGGCCGGGGTCTCCAAGGAGCTATTGCCCGAACGGCTCATCGTGGTCGACGAACTGCCACGATCGTCGGGCGGGAAGATCGCCAAAGGCGAACTTCGACAGGATATTCGAGTCAGAATGGAGGGCGTTCATGAACGCTCGTGACGCTCGGCGCGGCGGCTTGGAGGTGTGGGCGCCGTCAGTGGTTCCACCGATCGGCGTTGACCTCTCCCGCGAGCAGGCGCTCGCGGTGGCCTTCCGCCACCTTGCCGACATCGGGTTCGCGGAGAACATGGCCGGGCACATCACCTGGCAGCCAAACGAACAGACCGACATGCTCGTCAACCCGTGGGGCCTGTGGTGGCAGGAGATCGCGGCGTCCGACATCTGTTTCGTCGATGCCGAGGCGCGGGTGGTCCACGGCCGGTGGGATGTCACCCCGGCTATCCACATCCACACTGAACTGCATCGCGTCCGCGAGGACGCCCGGGTGGTCATTCACAATCACCCGTACTACGTCTGCGTGCTCGCCGCGCTGGGCAGGCTGCCCGAGTTGGTGCACCAGACCGGCTCACTGTTCCTGGACGACCTCTGCCTGGTCGACTCCTACGACGGCGAGATCGACAGTGCAGCGCGCGCAGCCGATCTCGCGGCTCGCATCGGCGGCGCCAACCTGACCATCCTCGCCAATCACGGCGTCATCGCGACCGGTCGAACTCTGGCCGAGGCGGTCTACCGCGCGGCCTCGATCGAGCGGGTCTGCAAGCTGGCCTACGACGTGATGCTCACGGGCAAGGAGCCCGTACAGATGAATTGGCCGGCCATGGCGGGTATGCAGCGATCGCTGATCGAGCGCGCGGCCGACGTGTACTGGGCCGGGGCGGCGCGCATGACGATCAAAGCCGACCCGACCGTCCTGAACTGAGTGTGGTGACATGAAATCGATCGACGAGCTGGCCGCCAACCTGAGCTTCACCACCGCCAAGATCGGCGAAAGCCGTTCGGTCACTTTGCTTCCCGACCCGCCCAGGGCACGACGCCGCTACACCTTGATCTCGGCCGACGACCACATCGTCGAGCCGCCCGACACGTTCACCGGCCGTCTGCCGCGCAAGTTGGCCGACCGCGCTCCGAAAGTCGTCGACGCCCCCGACGGCGGACAGACCTGGGTCTACGACGACCGGGAACTTCCCAACGTCGGATTCAACGCGGTAGTGGGACGGCCGGTGTCCGAGTACGGCTTCGAGCCGGTGCGTTTCGACGAAATGCGCAAAGGCGCTTGGGATATCGATGAACGCGTCAAGGACATGGATCTGAACGGCATCTACGCGTCGCTCAACTTCCCGTCTTTCCTGCCGGGTTTCGCAGGCCAGCGGTTGCAGCAGGTGACCAATGACCTCGACCTCGCACTGGCATCTGTGCGGGCATGGAACGACTGGCACCATGACGTTTGGGCAGGCTCACATCCCGGTCGGATCATCCCGTGCCAATTGCCCTGGCTGCTCGACCCCGAACTCGGCGCGACGATGATCCGGGAAAATGCCGAACGAGGTTTTCACGCCGTCACGTTCAGTGAGAACCCCGCAATGCTCGGGTTGCCGAGTATCCACTCCGGCCATTGGGATCCGATGATGGCCGCGTGCGCCGAAACGGGCACCGTCGTCAATCTGCACATCGGTTCGTCGGGGTCCTCGCCGTCGACCACCGAGGACGCACCGCCGGATGTACAGGGTGTGCTGTTCTTCGCCTACGCCATCTCCGCTGCGGTCGACTGGCTGTACTCCGGATTGCCCAGCAGGTTCCCCGATCTGAAGATCTGTTTGTCCGAGGGTGGAATCGGTTGGGTCGCTGGACTGTTGGATCGCCTCGACCACATGCTCAGCTATCACGCGATGTACGGCACCTGGGCGGCGCTGGGGGAGAGCCTGACCCCTGCGGAGGTATTCACCCGCAACTTCTGGTTCTGTGCCGTGGAGGACAAGTCGTCGTTCGTGCAACACGACCGCATCGGTGCGGACAACATCATGCTGGAAGCCGACTACCCGCACTGCGATTCGACGTGGCCGCACACCCAGGAGACGGTCCACGAGCAGATCGGCGACCTGCCGCCAGATCTGATCCGAAAGTTCACCTGGGAGAACGCATCACGCTTGTACCGTCATCCGGTGCCGGTCGAGATCCAGCGGGATCCCGAGGCGTTCTGACGGCGGCTAGACACCGTCGCTGTCGTGCAAGGCCGGCATGACCGCCTCGTCGACGTAACGCAGGTACTTCCAGGCGATGCCGGGCGGGACGCCGCCGCACAAGGGTGCCAGCGTGAGCATGCCGCCGCCGCGGACATGCGCGATCGCCTCGTCGGCGGTGAAAATGCGGTGGGTGCGCGACATCGCTCGTAGCTCGTCGACGTCGGCAGCATCGGCGATGCCGGCGGACGTCTGTTCGCCTGGGTTCCACTCGGCGTAGGTGCGCGCGTCGTGCAGCAAGTGCTCGCCGAGTTCGTGCCAGGCCAGGTCGACATCCGGCGCGACGAAACACACGCTCGGCGTATCGCGGTTGGGCAGCAACGTCATACCCGGCTCGTGGCCGTGGGCACGGCATGCCTCTTCGTAGGCTTCCTGCGAACCGGGTGCATCGCCTTGGGCCAGATAGCCGAGACCGTACCGCCCGGCGCGCCGCGCGGCGGCCAAACTTCCACCGCCCCAGAGCATGAGCGGACCCTGCGGCGACAGCGGCGCGGGCGTCACCTTGATCCGCCTGCCCTCGTGGTGCACCTCCTCGCCGGCCAGGAGACGACGAAGCAAGCCGAGTTTCTCGTCGGCAATCCGTCCGCGGGACTTCAGGTCGAGCCCGAAATGCTGGTATTCCTCGGGCCGGTAACCGAGCCCGAAAACGTAGCCGGCGCGGCCGTTGCTGATGAGATCGAGCACAGCGATCTCCTCGGCGAGCCGAACCGGGTCGTAGAACGGCAGGATCACGATCAGCGTCATCATCAACTGCTTGGTGCGCGCTGCGATGGCGCTACCGAGGATCAGCGGGGTGGGCAGATAGCCGTCCGGTGAACTGTGGTGCTCGCAGATCACCGCGGCTGCGCAACCCCGGGTCTCCGCCCATTCGCACATGTCGATGGCGGCCATGTACAGCTCGGCCGGGGGCGCGCCGAAATCGGGAGCGCGCATATCGAATCGCATGGAATACATGGCCAGTTACCTGACTCCGTTGTCTAGGGGCAGATAGACTCCGCGGCCATGACGGTACGCCACACGCCGCTGGATGGTCGCCGCATTCTGGTGACCGGCGGTGCCACCGGGATCGGCGCGGCCGCAGTGGAAGTCCTGTGTGCCGCAGGCGCGAATGTGGCCGCGACGTATCACCGAACGGCGCCGGCCGACGGCCCGGCGACGGTGACATGGCTGCAGTGCGATGTGCGTGATGCCGCGGCTGTCGACACGACGTTTCACGCCGTGGTGCGCGAACTCGGCGGCCTCGACGTTCTGGTCAACGCCGCCGGCCTGTGGCAGCCGGGAGTGCCCGGACAGATCAGTGGCGAGGACATCGACTTTCTGCTGGAAACCAACGTCAAGGCAACGATTCTCACGAACCAGGCTGCCTACGCCGTGATGCGTGGACGCGGAGGCCAAATCATCAATTTCGGGTCGGCTGAGGCGGTCATGGGCAGTCCCATCGCCGCGGTCTACGCCGCCACCAAAGGCGCCGTGCAGGCATGGACGCGGTCCGCAGCCAAGGCGTGGGGCGCCGACCGCGTCACCGTCAACGCTCTCGCGCCCGCGGTTCAGACGCCCGGCGCCGATCGGTTGCGGGCATTTCTGGGACCCGACGCCGCGGGGTTCATCGACCAGCAGATGAAGCTGTCGATACCGCTGGGCGGAAAGCTCGGTGATCCGGCAGGCGACCTGGGACCGGTCTTGGTGTTCCTGGCGAGCAGTGGTGCCGGGTTCATCACCGGGCAGTTGATTCCCGTCGACGGTGGCCTTGCCATGGTCGGCGGCTGACGGTCGGCATCGGTGAACCGCCTCGGTATTGAGATGCTCAGCGTATTCGGCATGCCACCAATCGAATACGTCCACCTCGTCGCCGATCTGGGATGCCGTTACGTCACAGCCGGATTGCTCGGCTTTGCACCCCTGAAGTCCCTGGGATACCCGCCGTTTTCGCTTCGTGACGACTCCGCGTTGCGCCGCGAACTCCTGGCAGCCATGGCTGACCGCGGTGTTTCGATATCGCTGGGCGAAGGTCTGCTCATCGCAGCGGGAGTCGATGTGTCCTCCTACGCAGCCGATCTCGACGTCATGGCCGAATTGCGGATTCCGCGGATCAACACCGTCAGCTTGGAGCCAGACCGTACGCGCACGTTCGACCAGCTTGCTGCGCTGACCGCCCTGGCGGCCGATCGCGGAATCGCGACATGTGTCGAACCCGTTGTCGGACTGAGCATTGCAGACCTGCCGACCGCCCTCGATGCCGTCGAGTATGTCGGTCGAGACGACGTGAGCCTGCTGATCGACACCATGCACGTGGCCCGGTTCGGCGCGGACGCAGACGAACTGCGATCGCTGCCCGCAGAGCGGATCGGTTACATCCAGTTGAGCGACACCACGATGCAGCCGCGGTTGTCCCACTACGCCGAGGAGGCGATGTTCGAGCGGATGGCGCCCGGCGACGGCGAATTGCCGCTGGCGGACATGCTCGCAGCCCTGCCGGACGATCGCGTCGTCGGTTTGGAGATCCCGATGCGATCACGCGCCGAGGCCGGCGTCAGCGCCTACGACCGGCTACTGCCGGCAGTCCATAGCGCGCGGGCCCTGTTGGCTCGAGCGGATGAAATCCGTTGAGAAGCAATCCGCGGTCAGCCGCCGAGACCCTTTTTGAGCGCATCGTCCTGCTTTTGCCCCACATCGGTCACGAATTCGATCGGCGCCAGCATTTCCGGAGGGCCGTCGAACTCCATGGTGACGAACGCCTTGCCTTCAGTGAACAGCAAGACCGTGATGCCCTTGGAGCGATCCGCCGACAGTCCCTCGACCGTCACGCCGCCGACCCCGACTTCGGCGTTCAGCGACTTTGTGCGCAGCTCTTCACGGTGAAGCCCCTTCGCTGAGTCCAGCGCACTGGCCGCAGCTTGCGGGTTGAGCGTGACCTGAATGGTGTCGATGATCGTGTGGCTGTGGTCTTGGTCGGTGAACGTGACCGTCGCACCTGTTTGGCCGTTCGGATCCTTGGTCGCCGGGCCGGCGGTGAAAGCTTCAGGAGCTTTGATGTCGCTGGCCTTGATCAACAGCTTGGTGTAGTCATCGATCTGAGCGCTTGTCTTGCTGGGAGCCCCCGATGACGGCGTCGATGAATTGGGATGGCTAGTGCATCCGGTAGCCGACGCGCCGGCCAGCGTCGTCACGATGGCCACCGTGGCCATCGCAGTCAGGGAAGTCCTCATCGCGTCGCGCTCCATTTCTTATTTGGTAACGCAACACGGTATCCCAGGCATGGGTGTAACCACTGAAACGGTGCGGCGGTGGAGTTTCGGTGACGAGAGATTGCCTAGCCCGTTGCGACGTGTTCTCGCGCGTACAGCCCGCTTCCGGTGATGAATGGCAGGTCGAGGGTCGTCCGGATGCCGGGCGGCGCCGCGACCACCGCCGGAATGGCGTTGACGATCCGCCCGGCGGCGCCGGAGATCGCGGCTTGATTGTGGTCGCCGTAGCGGCTGCTCGGAACGATGTCCACCGCGTAGGACGGCTCACCGGTGATCTCGATCCGGTACGACCCGCCGCCCGCGGCGGGCTGCTGCCAGTCGGGTCGCAGGTCGGGCCGCAACCGGGTGATGTGTTCGATGACGATTGCGGGATGGCCCGCGACCATGCCGCGAATCTCGAACTGCAGTGCGGCCAGCGTTCCCTTGGCCACGTGGCCCACCGCGATGTCGAAGTCTTCCGGCGCCGGCTCGCGCTGGTAAGACTCGGTGATCTCGTCGACCTCGATGCCCAGGCCTGCCGCCAGCTGACGGATTGCCGTGCCCCAGGCAATGCTGAGCACGCCCGGCTGCAGCAGCATCGGCGTCTCGTCCAGCGAACGGGCGAATCCCATGTAGTGCATGACCTCGGCGCCGTCGTATGACGCGTAGTCGTGGATCTCCATGCAGCGCACCTGTTCGATGCGCTGACACGTGCTGGCAAGGGCGAACGGAACCAGGTCATTTGCGAAACCCGGATCGACTCCGCTGATGAAGATGCTCGTATTTCCTTGTCGGGCGGCATCTTCCACACGCTCGATGTACTTGTCCGGCAAGACGCCCCACGGGTACTGCAGCAATCCGGGTGACGAGCCGACGACGTTGATGCCGGCGGCAAGAATGCGCATGACGTCTTTCATCGCGTCAGGGAGACGGGTGTCGCCCATCGCGCAGTACACGATGCAGTCCGGCCTGCTCGCGACCACGGCGTCAAGGTCGCTGACCGCCGCGATGCCGGTGTCGGTGTGTAATCCGGCGAGTGCGCCGGCATCTTTGCCGACCTTCTCCGGCGACGAGACGCACACCCCGGTCAGTTCGAATTGCGGGTTGGTGATCAGTTCGATCAACGCCAACCGACCGACGTTTCCCGTGCCGACATGGGCGACCCGGATCGCCATAGCTGACCTCCGTCTCAGGGGTTCGAGCGACAGACCGCCCTCGACGCTAGCCCACCGTGAATGCGGGCGCGACGAATCGTCGCACGACCTCACGCTCGGCGGCGTCATCACCGACCGGCCAGTACAGCAGCGACAGCACAACTCGAACCACCCATAGCGCGGCTTGCGGATCGCGGTCGGTGAGCCCGGTCAGTTCAGTGGCGAAGCCTGCCAACAAGGGCGATCCGGTGAGCCACGCCAGGTCGTTGGCCCGGGCCGAACTGAACATTAACTGGCCCAGCGGATCTGACCGGATGAGCGTGAGTGCCACGGTGATCGCGCTGACAACACGCTCTGGTCCATCAAGTTTCTTGACGCTGTCACGGACCGATTCGACGATGCGGGCGGCCCCGCGGGCGACGACGGCGTCCCGGATCTCGGCCTTGCCGCCGGCATAGCGATAGACGGTGGCGCGGGAGCAGTGCACACGGGCCGCGAGTGTCTCGATGTCGAAGGCGTCGAGTCCGTGTCGGCTGATGAGGTCCAGAGCGGCGTCGTAGATCCGTTCGGCCGCCATCGTGCGGCGCTCGCCGTCGATCAGCCAGTCGTCACGAGGCATCGTCTCGGTGTCCTTCGGCCAGAGAAAGATAATTTGACAATTCTCAACCTTGAGACGATAGCGGCATTATTTCTCATGTCTGCCCAGGTCCCACCTACCGGCTGAGACGACGGACGGGCGTGGCCGAGTCGGGGCGGTGTCAGCTTCCGGCCGCATCCTTGACCGCGCCGGGGCGGCCGCACAATCTAAACGAATGGCGATCGCTGACGATCCGATCGAGCTGTTCGGAACCGAACACCTGCAAGATCCCTATCCGCTCTATGCGCGGATGCGTTCTGCAGGGCCGGTGCGGCAGATCGGCACTTCGGAGTTCTATGCGGTGTCTGGTTGGGACGCGGTCGTCGAAGCGATCACCCGCGTCGACGACTTCTCGTCGAATCTGACCGCGACGATGGTGTACCAGCCGGACGGCACCATCACCCCTTTCACGATGGCGCCCTTCGGCGATCCGTCTCACGCGCTTGCTGTCGCCGACGACCCGCCGCACGCTGCGCACCGCAAGCTGTTGCTGCCACATCTGGCCGCGAAAAAAATCCGCACGCTGGAGGTCTTCGTCACCGACACCGCCGAGGATCTCTGGGCCGCCGGCCTGCGCAACGGGCGCATCGAATGGATGCGGGATATGGCCAACCGGCTGCCGATGATGGTCGTCGCTCGCCTGATCGGCGTGCCGGATGCCGACGTAGACAAGCTCGTCGAGTGGGGATACGCCGGCACGCAATTTCTCGAAGGTCTGATATCGGCTGACCAGTTGACGTCCGCGGCGGGGGCGGTGATGGAGCTCGGCGGCTATATCGCCGAGCATTTCCGGCGGGCAGCGGCCAACCCGCAGGACAACCTGCTGGGCGATCTTGCGATGGCCTGCGCCGCGGGCGAGATTGACGACGCAGTGGCCATGGGGATGATGATCACGCTGTTCGCCGCCGGCGGGGAATCGACCGCATCGCTGCTCGGCAGCGCCGCGTGGATTTTGGCGACACAACCCAACATTCAGCACCAGCTGCGCGAAAACCCCCGGCTGCTCGCCGCTTTCATCGAAGAGACGCTGCGCTACGAGCCGCCGTTCCGCGGCCACTACCGGCATGTCGCCACCGATACCGCGCTGTGCGGCACGAAACTCGCGGCGGGAACGCACCTGCTGCTGTTGTGGGGCGCCGCTAATCGCGACCCCGCGCACTACGACTCACCCGACGATTTCGGGCTCGATCGAGAAGGTGGCAAGGGTCACGTCACCTTCGGCAAAGGTGCTCACTTCTGCGTCGGCGCTGCTTTGGCACGCCTGGAAGCCCAGATCGTGTTACGCATGCTGCTCGACCGCACCTCGAACATCGAGGTCGCAGACCTGGGTCAGTGGCTGCCCAGCCTGCTAGTGCGACGCCTCGAGCGCCTCGAACTGGCGGTCAAGCCCGCCTAGGCGGTTCAGTTACCGAAACCCTGATGCGATGCGGGCGCCGGAGCCGGGCCGCCAGGACCCTGCAGCCGGGCCGCCGCGAAGTCCGCACCCTGAGCAATGAAACTTCCGTCGTCGACGTAGCTGTTGTGCGCGGAGAAGTTCATTCCGTCCGAGCAGACCGGGTCTTCAGTAGCGCACACCTCGATGGTCTTGGACTGATACAGCGGACCGATGACGAGTTGGGGCTGCCCGAGGAAGTTCATTGCCCGCACATTGGGCGTTCCGAACAGCACCAAGGCGGCGACATGGCTGGCCACCGCAGGGTCCAGCGGCTTGGGAATGGTCGCCGGGTCGACGTCAGTCGGCACCGAGTCCGGGACGGCCGGAGACGTAACGAAGCCCGCGACGGCGGCGCCCTGCGAAAAACCACCAAGCACCATCTTGGTGTTAGGGCAGGCAGCGGCCTCGCTGACGACATGCGCCCCGGCGTCCCTGATGCCGTCCAGACCGGTCGACCACTGATCGCTGGCCGGGTAGTTCACCGGGTAGACGTCCAGAGACCTGCCACCCAGCCGCCCGCGTAAGGCATCGACAAATGCCTGTCCGGTCGGGCCGACACCCGGCTCTTCACCGGTACCACGCGCGAAGACGACCTGGGTGTCGGGACAGGGCTGGGCGGATGCTGACGGAACAGCGTCGGCAGTGACGACCGAGGCCCCAAGCCCCCATGTCGTTACCGCCAACGCACCGAATAGACGAGAGACATGATGCGCATTCATGACGCGATGATTCCCCTAGAGATGGTTGTCCAAACTAAGAACTTTCTGCACAGTACCTGAGTCCGCGCGAACCGGCCGGACGCGGCGAGGTCCACGCCGTCAGTTGACCACTGCGGCAGAGTGATTCAGGCGGATGCGTCCACGGTGCTCGGCGCATCGAACAGCTTGACCAGCTGCACGTCAGGGCGTTCGGGAACTCCGTCGGCGAGAAACCACCGAAATGCGAGGTTGCCGCGGGGATAGTCCAGGGTGGTCAGCGAATTTGGGTGCGCCGTCACTCCTCGGGAGATGACAATCGTCACAGAGCCGTCCGCATTGAGGACCGCGCTGTGACCGTTGATCGAGCAGCGCGCGTCGGCGGCGCCATGAGTCGCCATGAACTGGTTCCACACCACCAAGTTCCAGAACCTGCATTGCGGCGGCCGGTGGGTGATGACAAGTGCCTCGTCCTCGTCGAGCACGAAGCTGCCGTACGAGTAGCACGCGTCGCGGGCCGACCAGCCGAAATTCGCGTCCGGCACCTGGTACGGGTCGGCGAATTGATTTGCCGCGTGGGCGATCTCGTGGCCCAATGCGTGCGTGTCGTCGACTCGCGCACCGACGGCCAACGGGACGATCGCGAACATCGTGCGCATCCAGGCCGCGCTCGCCCGAAGGCGGGCAGCCGTCTCGGCGTCGCCATGGCGAATCGGGTCGGGCTCGTCGAGCGCCTCGATCCGCCAGCTGACCGGGTGTCCGGTCAGCGGATCGGCCTGGTAGTCGCGAGTCATCAGCGCCGCCGCATCGGGCGTCGGTCCTAGCTCGAACGAGAAGTCGCCGTTCGCATCGATGTCGAGGTCGTCATCGCGCACGATCGCGACGATGCGGTCTGACCAGGCTCCCGGTGACGGCTCGTTGTAGACGGTCAGCGAGAAGTAGACGCTGTCGCCGCGGTTGCCGCTGATCCGGTAGCGGCGCGCGGGATCGACCGGGCATATGCAGTAGTAGGCGTCGGTATTGTCGCCGCCCCACCGCCGGTCACGGCGAAAAGGGGTATTGACCTCCACGAATATCGGACGGCTCGGTTCGCCGAACAGGTAGCTGTCGAACGCCACGCCCAGTGTCGTCGCGATCATCCGGTAGCCGTCGGCGATGTGCCGGTCGTCGGTGACGGCTCGCTGGCCGTCTAGGAAGGAGCGGTCCAGCCCGCCCAATGTCTCGAGTAGCTCGCGCCACGCAACGGTGGACTCGTGCTCAGTCATCTAGTGCCGCTCCTCCTCATCGCTTCGCTCTCATCGTCGCCGGCACGGTCACTAGTGCCGCTCCTCCTCATCGCTTCGCTCTGCATCGTCGCCGGCACAGTCACTAGTGCCGCTCCTCCTCATCGCTTCGCTCTGCATCGTCGCCGGCACAGGCATCAGCGCTGATTCCTCTCGTGATCAGGGCGGCGGTGCGATCCACCCAGACGTCGTCGAGCGCATCCCCGCGGGTGAGTAGCGCCAGAAATGTAGTGCCGGCGACGACCTCGACGATCTCGGCGGCAGCGACGTCGGCCCGCACTTCACCGCGTTCGACGGCGTCGGCAAGCCGGTCGGCCAGTCCGCGCGACAGGATGTCGCCGAAGCGTTCCAGCAGGGCTGCGTGCAACGTCAGGTCGGCGGCCATCTCGCCGACCAGGCCGGGTAGCGCGGCCCGTGCGGCCGGTGTGGTCAGCACGGCGGCGGTGCGGCTGACCATCTCACGCACGTCACCGGCGAGCGACCCGGTGTCGGGGAGCGCGGTCGCCTCGCTGATCGGGAACACCGCCTCGTGGACGAGGTGCGCCTTGCTCGGCCAGCGCCGGTAGATCGCCGGCTTACTCGTGCCGGCCCGTCGCGCAATCACATCGACCGACAGGTCGGCGTAGCCGGTTTCGCCGAGCAGCTCAGCGGTCGCGTGCAGCACAGCGCTGTCGATGCGCCGATCGCGCGGGCGGCCGAGCTCTGTCGTCATTACGGAACTCAGAGTAACATAACTCGTCATGACCGAGGCCGCTCCCGCCCCTGTGCAGCTCGATGACCTGGCAGTGCCGCGATTCAGCCCGCAGATCGACCAAATCCGCGACCTCATGGGGCAGATGGCCCCAGATTGCCCGCTGGATGCCGCTGAATTGCACGCGAAAGCGGCCGCTGACACCGGACTCACCGATTTCGGGCCCGACGACTACCGGGAGCGCCTGGACGTCTACCTCGCCGCCCTGCGCGAGATCGACGGGTTGAACGCGGCGGGAATCGTCAACTTTCACCTGCAGCTGCTGCAGATCCTGAAGAACCGGCTGCTGCTCAACGATCTGCTCGCACGCCATCCCGAAATCCGCGAGATCGAACTACTGCCACCGGTGGTCATCGCAGGGCTGCCGCGGACCGGTACCACCCACTTGCACAACCTGCTCGCGGCCGGTCCGACCTTTCGATCTATCCCGTATTGGGAAAGCGTCGAGCCCTTCCCGTTGCCGGCCGAGGTCGGCGTCGAGCCTGATCCACGGAAAGCCCGGATGGACGCCGCCGTCGAGTTCATGAATGCGGCGATGCCGCACTTCCCGCTCATGCACGAGATGACCACCGAACACGTCCACGAAGAGATCCAGCTACTGGCCAACGACGTGTCCACCATGCTGTTCGAGACGCTTGCCCACGTCCCGCGCTGGCGTGACTACTACCTGGCGCACGATCAGACGTCGTCATACGAGCACCTGAGCCTGCAGCTGAAGGCCCTGCAGTTCCTTCGGGGAGGGCGCCGCTGGCTGCTCAAATCACCTCAGCATCTGGAGCAGCTGGCAGTCCTGGACGCCGTCTTCCCCGGCGTTGTCGTCGTGTGCACACATCGCGACCCGGTGCCGGTGGTGCTCTCGATGCTCACGATGCTCACCTACACCGCACGGATGCACCGATCCCCGGTGCCGGTCCACGAGATCGCGGCGTCGTGGTCAGACCGGTTGCAGCTGATGCTGGATGCACTGGTCCGGGACCGGGACCTGATCCCGGCGGAGCGGACGGTCGACGTCCGCTTCGACGAGTTCATGGCCGACGAACTCGGAGTCGTCGAACGAATCTACGCACTCGCCGGCGAACCGCTGACTGACGCGGCGCGTACGGCGATGACCGATTACCTCGACAACCACCAGCGTGGGCGGCTGGGCAGCATCGCGACGTCGGCCGCAATGTTCGGACTCGACGAGCGCGATCTGCCCGTCCGGTTCAGCCGCTACTGCGAGCGGTTTCTGGCCTGACGCCGGTCAGGCGGGTTGCCCAGGCGGAGGCGGTGCGTCCTGCGGGCCATCGGCCGGAGGCGCATCCGGTGCCGGTGGCGGGGGAGCATCCGGTGCCGGAGGCGGGGGAGCATCCGGGGTGACCGCGTTCACCAAGAACAGTTGCGGCGGCGGAGGAGCGTCCTGGGGAGCGTCGGGATCGACGGGTAGGTACATGTGGTGGTTGAACTGCGACTGGAAGGCGCCGCCGCCACCGATGCGCACACCGCCGCCTTCGCCGCTGGACACTGGAGTGCCGTCAGGCAGCGTGACTGCCGTGTGGCCACCGTTCCAACCGATCACGAGAGCGCCGGGCGCGGTTCCGTACTTGAAGCCACGGGCCAGCAGCGCCGACTCTTCGTTTCCGGTGTTGAACCTGTCTCCGAAAGCCGGCCGGTCGGTCGCCACGTTGGAGACCAAGGAAGCCAGACCCGAGCAATCGACTCCCGCGGGGGAGTGTCCGCCGGTCACATACGGAGTGCCTGACATCTCCTGGAGCAGGCCCATGAGTGTTGCTAAAACAAACATGAGCCCGGACGGTACTAACAAGATCAATAGGCAACCAAACTTTGTGCAGGCCATCACTTTTGCGTATTGAAGATGACGTACATCTCATTTACGAGCAAAAAGTCCTGGTAGCTAACGGTTTACGAAACACCAATTTTACATGCGTGGAAGAGTAACCAGTTCTTGACTTTTCGCTGATTAACGCCTCAAATGTCCCAGCTTTAAGGTCAGATGCTGCAACTTTAGGGCAAAAGCGGCCTTTAGCAAAGTGTTACTTATCGCTGTGATCAATTCGTCCCTCTCACGCCTTGTTTTGCGCGCTTACGTGGACAGTCCGGCAGCGTTCTGTGCGTTGACTATTCGGCGGGCGGCAGCTGCCGCGGGCCATCACTAGCACGCAACTCGGATGGTCCGTCGCGCTCGGTCAGTTCGCGCGACGGCGGACCCGAATTCGATACCAACTCTGGGACATCCACACCCTCCAACGATATGCGACGTGGCGAGAGTGATTGGGCCGCAGAAGCGCCGGAGTCGCGATCATGGTCGACAGGCGACGTGATCGCGCTCGATTCGGCCGCGGACGCGACACCGGAACTTTCTACAGAGTGCACGGTGATCTTGTGAGTGCGCTTAAGCGAGAACGTGATCTCCTCAACTTCCTCGATCACCTGGCGTGCGGTGCGCAACGGATGGGTTGACGTATCGATTGCGCGCGCTACGAAGCCGGGGACCAATGGGCGGATCCAGCGGGCAGCAGCTCTGGTGACATCGGGGATGGTCGGAATCGTTGGCGTTGCAGGCATATTCGATCGCTCGACAACCGCAGGCAGGTTGTCGGCCTCAGCCAAAGCAGGCGCATCAATTGACTGCATAGCTGCGTAACTCGCGGCCTCCGCCTCCATGGCGATCGGCAGGTAAATGTCTTCGACTGCCGGCTCAGGGTCCGGTTTCGTGCCCTCGATCGCGGCATTCACCTGACGGCGGAGTTGCGCTCGCTCGATTTCAGCCTGTGCTTCGAGAGCGAGGCGGGCCTGCGCGAGTTGGGCTTCGGCCCACATGGTTTCGGTGGCCGCGCGCACCTCAGCCTGTTTGATGGCGATCGCGGTGTCGGCTGTCAACTCGGCGCGTTCGCGTTCTGCACGGGCTTGCGCATGACGATCGTGGGTCGTCTGGCCGCGCCACCGCCGCAGGATCGTTGGCAACAAGGCCAGAAATGCGAAGAAACCGACGGTGAGCAGGCGCAGTATCAAGGTGCTCGTGCTGGTCGAGGTCAACTGCTGCATCGAGACCCACCGATCGCCGAGACTGTGATCCACATCCGCGATCGCACCGTGTCGGCTGTCGGTGAGCACCCGCTCGTCATCGACGATATGGGCATCAAGGTCGGGGGTTCGGCTGTCGCGAGCGGCGACAGCGTCGTCCAGCTCTCGCTGAGAGTCCGCGAGAATCTCGTTGGCCGTTCGGGTTTCGGGCCCCGACCCGGGCACGCCCGTGATGCGGGTCTGCGGGCATGCCGGAGTGGGGTGGTATTCGCAGCGTGCGATGACCAGAGCCTCGTCGCGATGTGTGCGCGCGACGTCAACGGTGTGGTCGAGTGCGACACGGGCGTCACGCATCCGCTGCAGGCTGCTTGTTGCTTGTACGACAGCCGGAGCCGAACTGGCGTTACGCGCCGCCTGTTGTTGGAGGTGGTGGTCGATTGAGCCGGAAAGTAGTGCAAGTGAGGCGAATTCGCCAGCCACCGCACCCATGACCAGGCCGATGGCCACCGCTCCGCGTCTCGCGGCTCCGCGAGTCGGGCTGGTGGCGGCCATCCTGCTGATCGCGCCTACCAGCAGCGCGAATATCAACGTGAACGGCGCGACGGCCAACGCCGAGATGCGCGTTGATTGCACGACCGCCAGGGTCGTCACCATCCACGTCAAGGCGACATTGACGAGCACAACCACGCCGGCGACGGCGTGCGCAGAACGCTCGTGCCGCTCGTGCAGTTCGCGGCGCTCACCGCCGCCGACCCAGGTCAGCCAGGTCGCAGCTGAAGCGTCGGAAGTGTGCGGTGCGGTGACGTGGTAGGCGCACATTGGATCAGCCACCTCCAGGTATTGCCATGTCAGGACACAGCGGGGGATATCGACTCACTGGCTGGCTGAGTGGCGGGACGAATTACCCGAAGAATCGCCAGCCCGGATCGCGCCGATGCGATAGCTGAATTCTCGCACACCGGGCCATCACGACCCCGCTTCCGTCGTCGACCTCAGTTGTGCGCGACGCGCCTGATCATTCGAGCAGTCGCAGTCTCGATCGTTTCGCGACGTGCCTCCGGCGTTCGCTTGCGCTTCGCTCGACGCAATGCAGATGCGATCGTGAGCCCCTGCTCGTAGGCCGACACGACGCGCGGATCCACATAGGAGCGCCGCGCGACAGCCGGCGTGTTGCCCAATTGCTCAGAGACGGCGCGCATCACGGCCGCTTCTTCGCGGCGTCGAGCTGTCTTCGAACTCGGCTCGCGGGCAATGGCGAACGCCTCGGCGGCCAGCACCGTGCCGTGCCAAGTGCGGAGGTCCTTGACGCTGAATTCCTCACCGACCAGTTCTCGGAAACGCAGGTTGAGGTCGTCTGCATGGACTTCGGACCAGCCGTCCGAGGTCCGGTACGCCAGCAGCCGGTCGGTCGTTGTATCGGCACGTAACAATGATCGGACGGCGCTCAGCACCAACGGATCTTCCAGCGATACCGTCCGACGCACGCCGCTCTTGGCGGGGTAGTCGAAATCGACACTGTCTCGGCGCAATTGAACGTGGTCGCGCAACAGCGTTGACAGTCCGTAGCTGCCGTTCTCGTCGACGTATTCCTCACCGCCGGCACGGAAATAGCCTTGGTCGATCAGGTGCTGTCCGAGCGCCAGCACGCGATCACGCCCGACGCCGCGCCTCCGCAGATCGGTCAGTAGGTGCAACCGCCAATCCGGTAGCTGCTTGGCCAGGCTCACTGCCCGGTCGTACTTCTCCTCGGACCTCTCGACTTGCCAACGCTCGTGATAGACGTACTGGCGGCGACCTGCGGCGTCGGTTCCGACGGCCTGAATATGGCCGTTCGGGTGAGGGCTGATCCAGACCTTTTTCCATGCCGGCGGAATGACCAGCGCCTCGATTCGCGCCAACACCTCCGGATCCTCGACGCGACCACGTTCGCCGTCGACGTAGGAGAAGCCGTGGCCTCGGCGAACCCGACCCAGCCCGGGACCGCCGACCGCGCTCTTGCGCAGCCTCATGTCGTCAAGCCCGGCGCGACGGTAGATAGCTGCGTAAACATCGGCACCGGTGTACCCGGCGGCGGCGTTTGCCTAACCGGTTGCCCATCGAGTCGGCCGACACGACGCGATCAGTCGCCGTCTCGCGAGGCGGCGTGAGACCGTATTTACTCATGCAGGACCACGAGTACATCAGTTACGAGTCTTTCGGGCGCCGCTTCTTCGAAGTGGCTGTGACCGAAGAACGCGTCGCCGCAGCATTCGCCGCGATCGCCGGCAGTCAGTTCGACATGCCGCCAATGACTCAGGGTCCGGGCAAAATCGCCAAAGTCAGCGCCAACGTGACTATCAAAGAGCCAAAGGTCACTCGTAACGTCGGCGATAGCATCACCTTTGACATTCACATCCCACTGCTGATCGACCTGCTGATCGATTTACGAATCGACAAGCAGCGTTTCCAGGTTGACGGCGATATCGCATTGAGCGCCACCGCCCGCGCCGCCGAGCCGCTGCTGCTGATCGTCGATGTCGCCAAACCGCGCCCCGCGGACATCACTGTGCATGTGACGTCGAAAAGTATCCGGGGCGAACTGTTGCGAATCGTCGCAGGCGTCGATGGAGAGATCCGTCGATTCATCGCCCAATACGTCAACGAGGAAATTGATGCCCCGCAATCGCAGGCGGCGCAGATCATCGACGTAGCCGAGCAACTCGATCAGACCTGGACCGGTATCTGATCGTCGGTGGCCGCGCGGTTTATCGCTCGGCCCGATCAGGGTAATCACGGCCAACTGTTCCACGACAGCAGAGAGTGAGACGACGTGGCACGAATCAATGTCTCGACGACGTCTGACCTTTCGCCGGAGGCGGCGTGGAAGTTGGCGTCGGACCTGAACCGCTTCGGCGACTGGTTGACGATCTTCGGCGGCTGGCGCGGCAAGGTTCCCTCGACGATCGAAAAAGGCACACGTGCCTCGTCACTCATCAAGGTCAAAGGATTTCGGAACGTCATCCACTGGGAAGTCACCAGGTACGACGAACCGGATGCGATCGAATTGACTGGCAGCGGTCGAGGCGGAGTTCAGATCACGGTGGCCATGGCTGTCACCGACAATCAGCCTGGCTCGACGTTCGACCTGACCGCCGATTTGAGCGGCGGCCTCCTCAACGGACCGCTGGGAAAACTGGTCGCCAAAATCATCAAATCGGACGTGCGCAAGTCGGTGTGCAATCTTGCTGCGTTGCAATGATGTTGCAGCAGGTCAGTGCGCGATGAGGTGATGTGTGCTGTCCCATCGGCGCTGAACGTCGCGCACCCGTCGCGCCTCCGTCGTCAGCCACGACAGCGCTGCGCCCACCGCCAGCAGGGTGATGCTGGCGGCGCTCACCCCGACGCCGATCTGTCCGATCGCGAAGCAGGTCAGGCAGACCGCGAACGAGAGGACAACCAGCCCAACCAGAAGCAACCCCTGCGTCTTCGCGGTGGTCGTCATTGTCTCGTCGGGGCCGTCAGCGGTATTTCCCATGCGTCACGCCTACCCCAACCGCCTGCAGGGGAAACGGTGTCACAGCGAGCGGTTTGCGGCAGCGGGTTGGTGGTTACAGGGACATGGTGACGTCGGTAGTAGTTGTGGGCAGTGGTTTCACCGGTTTCGAGTGCGCTCGGCGACTGGCTCGCGCGCTGCGCAAAACCGACGTAGACGTGACGATCATCTCGCCGGTCGACTACATGCTCTACACGCCGCTGCTTCCCGACGTGGCCGGCGGAGTAGTGGATGCGCGGTTTGTCGCCATACCGCTGGCCGGGACGCTCAAGGGCGTGCGCGCGATTCGCGGCCGAGTGGACAGCGTCGACCTGGAGCAGCACCAACTGCGCTTCACCGATCTCGAACAGCGCACCCGCGAACTGTCGTGGGACCGATTGGTGTTGACACCCGGTTCGGTGACGCGGCTCTTCGACATCCCCGGATTGGCGCAGTACGCAAGGGGTTTGAAATCGACTGCCGAGGCGCTTTATCTTCGTGATCACGTTCTCGAGCAGCTGGAGTTGTCCTGCCTGGAAGAGGACGCCGAGCTGGCGCAGGCGCGACGGACAGTCGTCGTGGTGGGCGCCTCATATTCCGGCACGGAACTCGTGTTGCAACTTCGCGCGCTGGCTCACGCCGCTGCCAAGCAGATGAATTTCGACCGTGCCTCGGTGAAGTTTGTCTTGCTTGATCTGGCAGAACAGGTGATGCCCGAGGTCGGTGCAAAGTTGGGAGCGCGCGCTCAGAAGGTTTTGCGACAACGCGGAGTCGACGTCCGATTGGGCTTGACGCTCAACGAGGTTCACCCGGATCACGTCATCCTCAGCGACGACTCACGCGTGCGGGCCCACACCGTCGCGTGGGTGACCGGGGTGACCGCCGCGCCGCTGATCAAGACGCTCGATCTACCTACCGAAAAGGGACGCCTGAAGGTGCAGACCGATCTGACGGTGCCCGGACACCCGGACGTGTTCGCCGCCGGTGACGCCGCCGCGGTGCCCGACGTGACCCAGCCGGGCAAGATCACCCCGCCCACCGCGCAGCACGCGACTCGCCAAGGCAAGACGCTCGCCAAGAACGTCGCAGCCAGCCTCGGCCACGGCAAGAGGCGCGAATACAAACACCACGACATGGGATTGGTCGTCGACCTGGGCCCACACAAGGCCGTGGCGAATCCGTTGAAGATTCCGCTGTCCGGGTTCCCGGCCAAAGTCGTGACCCGTGCCTACCACCTGTATGCCATCCCGCGCGGGGTCAACCGCTGGGCCGTCACGCTGGCGTATCTGACCGACACCTTGTTCGCCCGCTCGGTGGTGTCGCTCGGACTCTCGACGCAGAGCGACGCCGAATTCTCCTCCAGCGAAGGCATTCCACTGCCGAAAACCGGCTGATTCACGGCGGCCGGCGCGAACGTACTCATCGGGCGATATGGTTTCGCCGATGAAGTATGTGGTGGCCGGCTATGGCAGCCGCGGCGATGCGGAACCTTGCATCGCCGTCGCCGCCGAGTTGCAGCGCCGAGGTCACGATGTGCACTTGGCTCTGACGGTTCCGCAAGACCTGCGTGCCTACGTCGCCTCCGCGGGTCTCGTCACCGTTCCCTATGGCCGCGGTATGCAGGATCTGCTGAGCGACAACGACTTCACCGGCATGCTGGAGAATCCGATCAGCGCCATCTCGCAGGCGGTCGAATACGTCGACCAGTTCTTGACCGAGAAGACCTCGACGCTGATGTCGTTGACAGAAGATGCGGACCTGATCGTGGCAGGCATGACCGAGCAGGAGGCAGCATCCAATATTGCCGAACGCCAACAGATTCCGTTGGCAGCTCTGCACTTCTTCCCATCGCTGATACTGCAGGCAGGATCCACGCAGGGGAGCGTGCCGGCGCAGGCTAACCGCGCCCAACGCCGAGCACTGGGGCTAGCAGAGGATGCCGACGGTAAGGCAGCGTTGCCGCTCGAAATCCAGGCATACGACAAGCTCTGCGCGCCGCGACTTGCCGACGAGTGGGCGGGGGATGAGCGGCGGCCCTTCGTCGGGGCGCTGACGTTGGAATTGCCGACCGATGCCGACGGCGACGTGCTCTCGTGGATCGCCGGTGACGCACCCCCTGTTTACTTCGGCTTCGGCAGCACACCCGTTGCGGCGTCGGCGGACATGGTCGCCGTTATCGGTGCGGCATGCGCTCGTGTCGGCGCGCGAGCGTTGATTTGCCTGGGTCCGAACGACTTGAGCGGCATCACACTCCCGGACCATGTCAAGATCGTGCGCGAGATCAATCACGCCACAACGTTTCCCGCGTGCCGAGCGCTCGTTCACCACGGCGGCGCCGGCACCACGTCCGCGGGCCTGCGGGCCGGCGCTCCGGCATTGATCCTCTGGAATGGGCTCGATCAACCCATGTGGGCGGACGCTATCAGCCACCTGGGAGTTGGTTTCGGACGGCGCTTTTCGGAAGCGACGCTGGACTCGTTGACCGCCGACCTGCGACTGATCCTCGCTCCGCAGTTCGCCGCTCGCGCTCGTGAGGTCGCGGGTGAGATGTCCACACCTGCCGAAAGCCTTGCTCGTACCGTCGATCTGCTGGAACAAGCCCCCCGCCGAACGCTTTAGCTGTCGCGCCGCACCTGGCGCGCCAGCCGCATTTCGATGGCGTCGATCGTCAAGGTTCTTCGGGAGATCTGCCAGCCAGCGGCATAGCGTTGATACTCGTCGTCGTAGCGCAGATGCCACGCCACGTCACGGATCTGGTCGTCGTGGGGTACCCAGTGGTGGGCGATGCACGCGATGCGCCCTCGGGCAGTGCCGCTTCGCGGTCCGTCGTCATAGACCTCACCCACGACGGCGTGCTGCGTGCGGATGGTGGCAGCGACGGTTGCCAATGCCTCAGCGATGGCGCCCCGTCCGTGATGCTGACGGATCGGCTCCAACGTGCCTGGGGGATCGGGCAGGTTCAGTTCGGCATCGTCAGCGAAAAGGTCTGCAGCCGAGGCGAATTGTCGATCATCGACACGGGCAGCGTAGCGGTGGACCAGGTCGGTGAGCGCTGTCCGGTCGGCGGCGTTCAGCGTCATGTGGGCAGCGACAGCCGTTGGGCGCAGGCCGATAATTCGTCCTTCGCCTGTTCAAGATCGATGATCGGCGGCATGGCCAGCACCAGCCGGTCCGCGCCCGCGGCCGCCAGTCGCTCCGCACGTTCGCGATCGATTTTGGTGACCGAATGGCCCAGTGATACCTCGATGTTCGCCGGATCCCGTCCGACTGCGGTCGCCTCGTCGCGCATCAACGTCAACAAAGACTCCAGCTGCGAACCCGCCACCCCCAACGGCTGGAAACCGTCGCCGAAACGGCCGGCCCGGCGGGCTGCCGCTCGACTATGTCCGCCGATGAGTAGCGGAAGATCCTGACCGGCAACAGGTTTCGGGCTGCAGACGATATTCTCGAATTGAAAGAACTCACCGTGGTGACTGGCGCTGTCAGTGCTGCTGTCCCACAGCGCCCGCAGCACTTCCAATTGCTCGTCGGCGCGGCGCCCACGGCTTTCGAAGACAGTGCCGCAGGCCTCGATCTCTTCGCGTAGCCAGCCGACGCCGACGCACAGCCGGAGTCGGCCATTCGACAGGGCATCCACGGTCGCCGCGCGTTTGGCCAGTACGACCGGATGATGGTTGGGCAGCACCAGCACCCCGGTCGCCAACCCGAGCCGGTCGGTGTGAGCGGCCAAGAACGACAACAGATCCAGCGGATCGGGGACAGGGCAGTCGGCCGCCAATTCCACCCGCCCGGAAGGGTCATACGGATAGACGCTGTCGTAGCGGGTGGCCAGGACGGTGTGTTCAACGATGACAATCGATTCGAAGCCACACGCCTCGAGGTGCCGCGCGAAGGCCGCCATCCACCTCGGGTCCGCGGTGATGCCTGCGGCGACCGGGGCAACCACGCCGAACTTCAACGACTTCATGGCAATCCGACGCTAACAGGTCTCGGTCGGGCGGACCGCCGTCGGCGCGCGCATGGCCGCCGCCAAAGCGCTCGCGCGAGGATCATTGAATACATCCTCGAGCAACACCGGCTGGCCGTCAGAACCGCTCAGCGGCACCCGCCAGTTCGGATACTCGTCGGTGGTGCCGGGCTGATTCTGCGTCCGCCGGTCGCCGACGGCGTCAGTCAGGGCCAATCCCAGCAGGCGTGACGGTGTCCGGCCGAGGTATCGGTGTAGGGCGAACACCGTCTCCTCGACGTCGGCGTGCTTGGACAGCAGCCCGACCCGCCGCAGCTCGGCGATCCAGGCCGCCCGCTCAGCCTCGGCCGCGGCGAATTCTTCTTCGACCGGCCGAGTCAACAATCCTAGCGAATCCCGAAGGCGCACATGGTCACCCGCCAGATAGCCCGCCGTGGGCGGCAGGTCGTGTGTCGTCACCGACGACAGGCAGTATTCGCGCCACCGCTCGGCCGGCAGGGGACCGCCGTCACCGTCGCGGTCGAGCTCGAACCACAGGATCGATGTGCCCAGCACTCCACGTGCCCGCAGATAGTCGCGAACCCACGGCTCGACCGTGCCGAGGTCTTCGCCGACCACCAGTGCCGCGGCGCGATGTGCCTCCAGCGCCACGATGCCGATCATCGCCTCGTGGTCGTAGCGCACATAGGTGCCCTGGGTAGGCGCCTCGCCCTGCGGAATCCACCAGAGCCGGAACAAACCGATGATGTGGTCGATACGGACACCGCCGGCGTGCCGGAGCACACTGCGGATCAGCGCCCGGAAGGGCTGGTATTCAAGCTCTTCCAGCCGATCCGGGCGCCACGGCGGCTGCGACCAGTCCTGGCCTAACTGGTTGAACTCATCGGGTGGTGCGCCGGCCGAAACTCCGAGCGCCAACGCGTCCTGCAGTGCCCACGAGTCGGCGCCGTCGGGGTGCACGCCGACGGCCAGGTCATGCACGATCCCCAGCGGCATCCCGGCCGACACCGCCTGCGATTGCGCGGCGGCGAGTTGCTCGTCGAGTTGCCATTGCATCCAGCGGTGGAAGTCCACCGCTGCCTGATGCTTGGCGACGAATTCGGCGACGCCGTCAGCGCCGGGATGGCCCACCGATTCGGGCCACCGGTGCCAGTCGCTGCCGTATTTCTCAGCCAGCGCGCACCAGGTGGCGAAGTCGTCGAGCGCAGCGCCCTCGCGGTCACGGTATGCCGAGTACGCCAGTTCGCGCCCGGCCGTGCGTGGCACCCGGTACACCAGCTTCAGCGCGGCGCGTTTCGCCTTCCATGCGGCGTCGCGGTCGATGGAGTCCAGGCCGGCGGCGCGGCGCTGCACCTCTTTGCGTAGCCGCCGAACCCGATCGCGTTTGCGCAGTTCGCCGTATTCCTGAATGGTCTCGACCCGCAGGTAGAGCGGGTTGACGAAGCGCCGCGACGTGGGCAGATACGGTGACGGCTCCATCGGCTTGGTCGGGGCGGCCGCGTGCAGGGGATTGACCAGCACGTAGCCGGCGCCGTGCACCGATGCCGACCACACCGCCAGGTCGGTGAGATCGGTCAGGTCGCCGACGCCCCAGGACTGTCTGGACCGGACACTATATAACTGGATCGCCAGCCCCCAGGCGCGCCGAGCACCCAACCGCTCCGGCAGGCCCAGCCACCCCGGCGTCACGATCACCGCAGCGCTGCTCTCGTCGGCCCCGGAACGCAGAAACACCCGGTGATAACCCGCCGGAAGATCGTCGGGCAGCACGAAGCTGGCTTCACCGATCGACCGTCCGTCCAGGTCGAAGGGCGCGGTGAAGTTGTCGATCTGGCGTATCCCGGTGCGGACGGTCCCGTCCTCGAGTTGCACCCACACCTCAGCCGGCTGGCCGTCGTTCACGTGCACCCAGAACGTCGTCTGCGTGCCGGCTTGCCCCAGGACGGTCGGTGGCAGTGCGCGCGCCCAATATGCACGGTCGTGGGAGATCAGTGCAGCGGCCCGCTCCGGCTCGGTCTCGGCGGGCACACCGCACGCCGCAAGCACAGCCACCACGGTGCTTTCCGGAACGGCAATCCGTCGGCCACTCCAGTCCAGGTAGTCGGTCGCGACGCCGAAGCGACCCGCGATGTCGGCCAACGACGGCGGCAGCTTGGTCATCTACGCCACTCCTCGATCTCGGCCTCGCCGGCATCATCGTCGCAGGCGTGGGTCATGCGCTCCATCTTGCTTGCCGCGATGTCCCGGACGCGATCCGAGTGTTCACCTCGGCGTCGTCTTTACGGTGAGCCGGGTTTGCTCGGGGCCGTACGATGCGCAGCGAAGATTTGTTCGATTCCTTCCCACCTAATCAATGGCAGGTGACGGCACTGTGGCGCAAACCACTACTGGCGCGTACGCAATTAGCGGCCGCGTCCAAACATTCGCCTGGCGAGGTCGCCAAGGGTGCCCTACCGTTATCCCTGTGAATCGTGGGACTAGACAGCATGCAGGTGCTCGGTCGGCTGGGAGCGTGAGCAAAAATGGCAGGTGACCAGCGAGGATCGGGTTATGGCCTCGGACTGTCCACCCGGACCCAGGTAACCGGATACCAGTTCCTGGCTCGACGGACCGCCATGGCGTTGACGCGTTGGCGCGTTCGGATGGAGATCGAGCCCGGCCGTCGCCAGACACTGGCCGTGGTGGCGTCGATATCGGCCGCCTTGGTCATCTGCCTGGGCGCCCTGCTGTATTCCTTCATCAGTCCGTCCGGGGCGCTGAACGAGACGCCGATCATTGCGGACCGCGACTCGGGAGCGCTGTACGTCCGGGTTGGCGACAAGTTGTACCCAGCTTTGAACCTCGCGTCGGCCCGGCTCATCGCCGGTCGCGCGGACAACCCGCACAAGGTGCGTGGAAGCCAGATCGCCCAGCAGCCACACGGTCCGCTGGTGGGAATACCCGGCGCCCCGTCGGAGTTCACCCCGACCACCCCTGCGACGTCGTCGTGGCTGGTGTGCGACTCCGTGGCGCAGAAGACCGGAGTGGGAGCGCCATCGCCGGTGACCGTCACCGTGATCGACGGGACGCCCGACCTGTCGGGTCGCCGCCGTGTCGTGAACGGCTCGGACGCCGTGGTGCTGCGCTACGACAAAGACACCTGGGTGATCCGGCAGGGTCGGCGGTCGCGCATCGAATCGATGAACCGCGCGGTGTTGCTGCCGTTGGGCTTGACTCCGGAAAACGTCACCCAGGCGCGGCCAATGAGCCGCGCACTGTACGACGCGCTGCCGGTCGGTCCCGAACTGTCGGTGCCGAAGGTGCCGGGCGCCGGTCTGCCCGCGGCATTCGCAGGCGCGCCCGGACCGGTGGGCACCGTGATCGTGACGCCGCAAATCAGTGGCCCGCAACAGTATTCGCTGGTGCTCAGCGAGGGTGTGCAGACGGTGAACCCGGTGGTCGCCCAGATCCTGCAGAACGCAGGCACACCGGCGGGCAACTCACCGGTGGTGGTCGCGCCTGCGTCATTGGCGAAAATGCCTGTCGTCAACGGATTGGACCTGTCGGCCTACCCAGACAGCCCGCTCACCCCGGTAGATCTCAAGGACAACCCGGCCACGTGCTGGTGGTGGCAGAAAACCACCGGCGAAGAGCGTGCGCGCGTCCAGGTGATCTCCGGCCCGACCATCCCGGTGAGCAGCGGCTCCACCGAACAGGTTGTCTCGTTGGTCAAGGCAGACTCGTCCGGCCGCGAAGCCGACCGCGTCTATTTCGGCCCTGACTACGGCAACTGGGTCGTCGTCACCGGGAACGACCCGGGTTCGACCACAGCCGAATCGCTGTGGTGGCTCTCGAGTTCCGGCGTGCGCTTCGGCGTCGACAACACCCGGGATGCTCGCGCGGCGCTGGGGTTGACGTTGCAGCCCAGTCCGGCGCCATGGGTTGCCCTGCGGCTGTTGGCACCTGGACCCGCTCTTTCGCGCGCCGATGCGTTAGTGCGTCACGACACTCTTCCGACCGATATGAGCCCGGCAGAATTGGCGGTACCGAAGTGAAGCAAGGTTTTGCACGCCCGACCCCTGAGCGGGCTCCCGCGGTCAGGCCGGAGAACATCGTCCTACCGACACCACTGAGTGTTCCACCGCCCGAAGGCAAGCCGTGGTGGCTGATCGTGGTCGGCGTGCTGGTCGTCGGCCTGCTAGTGGGCATGGTCGGCATGACCGTCGCCAACGGCTCGCGGATGTTCCTCGGCGCCGGCTCGATCTTCCCGATCTTCATGATCGGCGGCGTCGCGATGATGATGTTCGGCCGCGGCGGCGGCCAGCAGCAGATGAGCCGGCCGAAACTGGACGCGATGCGCGCCCAGTTCATGCTGATGCTCGACATGCTGCGCGAGACGGCCAACGAGTCCGCCGACAGCATGGACGCCAACTACCGCTATTTCCACCCGCAGCCGACGACGTTGGCGGCCGCGGTCGGAACGTCCCGGATGTGGGAGCGCAAGCCGGACGGTAAGGACCTCAACTTCGGTGTCGCCCGAATCGGCGTGGGCATGACCCGGCCCGAGGTGACCTGGGGCGAGCCGCAGAACATGCCGACCGACATCGAGCTGGAGCCGGTGACCGGTAAGGCCCTGCAGGAGTTCGGCCGCTACCAGAGCGTCGTCTACAACCTGCCGAAGATGGTTTCACTGCTCGTCGAGCCGTGGTACGTGCTGGAAGGCAATCGCGACCAGACGCTCGGCGTGATGCGGGCGCTCATCCTCCAGCTGGCCTTCTCACACGGGCCTGACCACCTGCAAATGATCGTGGTCACGTCCGACATGAGCAAATGGGATTGGGTCAAGTGGCTGCCGCACTTCGGTGATCCGCGTCGCCGCGATGCGGCAGGCAACGCCCGCATGGTGTACGGCTCGGTGCGCGAGTTTGCCGCCGACCAGGCCGAATTGTTCGCCGGGCGTGGGTCTTTCACGCCGCGCCACGCAAGCTCGTCGGCCGAGACCCCGACACCGCACCACGTGATCATCGCCGACGTCGACGACCCGCAGTGGGAGTACGTGATCAGCGTCGACGGTGTCGACGGCGTGACCTTCTTCGACCTGACCGGGTCGGAGCTGTGGACCGGCAATCCAGAACGAGTGCTCAAGTTCACCAACGACATTGGCGTGATCGAGGCGCTGCCCCGTGACCGCGACACCTGGATGGTGATCGACGACAACAAGTGGTTCTTCGCCCTTGCCGACTACGTGACCGAGCCCGAGGCCGAGCAGTTCGCGCAGCGGGTTGCCCGCTGGCGACTGGCCGAGGCCTACGAGGAGATCGGGCAGCGGGTCGCGCAGATCGGCGCCCGGGACATCTTGTCCTACTACGGGATCGAGGACCCGGCCGAAATCGACTTCGATTCGCTGTGGGCCAGCCGGCGTGACGCACTGACCAGCCGCTCGCGGCTGCGGGTGCCGTTCGGAAACCGGTCGGACAACGGCGAATTGCTGTTCCTGGACATGAAGTCGCTCGATGAGGGCGGCGACGGGCCGCACGGCGTCATGTCGGGCACCACCGGTTCGGGTAAATCCACGCTGGTGCGTACCGTTCTCGAGTCGCTGATGCTGTCGCACCCGCCGGACGAGTTGCAGTTCGTGCTGGCCGACCTCAAGGGTGGTTCGGCGGTCAAGCCGTTCTCCGGTGTGCCACACGTCTCTCGCATCATCACCGACCTCGAGGAAGACCAGGCGCTGATGGAGCGCTTCCTGGACGCGCTGTGGGGTGAGATCGCCCGGCGAAAGGCGGTCTGCGACAGCGCCGGTGTCGACGACGCCAAGGAATACAACGAGATGCGATCTCGGATGCGGGCACGCGGCCAGGAAATTCCTCCGCTGCCGATGCTCGTGGTCGTCATCGACGAGTTCTACGAGTGGTTCCGCATCATGCCGCACGCCGTGGACGTTCTGGACTCCATCGGCCGGCAGGGTCGTGCCTACTGGATCCACCTGATGATGGCCTCGCAGACAATCGAGAGCCGGGCCGAGAAGCTCATGGAGAACATGGGTTACCGGCTGGTGCTGAAAGCGCGTACCGCCGGTGCGGCCCAGGCTGCCGGTGTTCCCAACGCCGTCAACCTGCCTGCGCAAGCCGGTCTCGGATACTTCCGTAAGAGCCTCGACGAGATCGTCCGATTCCAGGCCGAGTTCCTCTGGCGCGATTACCGCCGCGGCATCTCGTACGACGACGGCGGTCCGGCGATGCTGACACATACTGTGGATTACATTCGGCCACAACTCTTCACCACTGGGTTCACGCCCGTCGAGGTCGCCGTCACCGGACCGGACGACTTCGACGCCCTCACCAACGGCGACGGCCACAGCGGTAACGGCGAAGCGTTCGGCAGCAACGGAGCCGGTGCACCCGAAGAGGAAGAAGAGGAACAAGCGATACGGACGCCGAAGGTCGGTACCGAGATCATCGAACAGCTTCGCCGTATCGACTTCCAGCCCTACCGGTTGTGGCAGCCGCCGCTGGACCGGCCGGTGTCGATCGAGTCACTGGTCGACCGCTTCCTCGAGCGCCCGTGGCACGAGGAGTACGGCACGGCCCAGAACCTGGTGTTCCCGGTCGGCATCATCGACCGGCCCTTCAAGCACGACCAGCCGCCGTGGACCGTCGACACCTCGGGGCCCGGCTCCAACGTGCTGATCCTCGGCGCCGGTGGGTCGGGTAAGACCACCACGCTGCAAACGCTGATCACCTCGGCCGCGCTGACTCACACACCTGAGCAGGTGCAGTTCTACGTCCTGGCATACAGCAGCACGGCGCTGGCAACGGTGGGCAGGCTGCCGCACGTCGGTGAGGTCGTCGGCCCGACCGATCCGTATGGCGTTCGCCGGACAGTGGCCGAGTTGCTGGCATTGCTGCACACGCGCAGACGGACCTTCCTGGAGTTCGACGTTCCGTCGATGGACGTGTTCCGCCGCCGCAAGTTCGCCGGCGAGGCGGGCCGCATTCCGAACGACGGTTTCGGTGACGTCTTTCTGGTGATCGACAACTACCGCGCGCTCGCCGAAGAGAACGAGGTGTTGATCGAGCAGGTCAACGTGATCATCAACCAGGGCCCGTCGTTCGGTGTCCATGTGATCGCCACAGCCGACCGCGAGTCCGAGTTGCGGCCGCCGGTGCGCAGCGGGTTCGGGTCCAGGATCGAGCTGCGACTGGCGGCGGTCGAGGACGCCAAGCTGGTGCGTTCGCGGTTCGCCAAGGATGTTCCGGTCAAGCCGGGCCGCGGCATGGTCGCAGTGAACTACGTGCGACTGGACAGCGATCCGCAGTCCGGTCTGCACACCCTGGTCGCCCGACCGGCGCTTACCGACACGCCGGACAATGTGTTCGCGTCCGAAAGCGTCGCCGCGGCAGTCAGCCAGGTAGCGGTCGGACAAGCACCGCCGGTGCGCAGGCTTCCCGCGAAGTTCGGGCTGGACCAGGTGCGATCGCTGGCCGAAGGCGATCGGCGCCAGAACGTCGGTGCCGGTGGAATCGCTTGGGCCATCAACGAACTGGACCTGCAGCCGGTGTACCTCAACTTCGCCGAGAACGCGCACCTGATGGTGACGGGTCGACGCGAATGTGGCCGTACGACCACGCTGGCGACGATCATGTCCGAAATCGGCCGGATCTACGAGCCGGGTGCCAGCATCGCCCAACCGACGTCACGTCCGTCGGCCCAGGTGTGGCTGGTCGACCCGCGTCGTCAATTGCTGACCACGCTGGGCACCGACTACGTCGAGAAGTTCGCCTATAACCTCGACGGCGTCTCGGCGATGATGGACGAGTTGGGTGGTGTGCTGGCCCGTCGCCAGCCGCCACCGGGCTTGTCGGCGCAGGAGCTGCTGTCCCGCGCATGGTGGACTGGGCCAGAGATCTTCCTGGTCATCGATGACGTCCAGCAGCTGCCGCCGGGCTTCGATTCGCCGCTGCAGAAGGCCGCGCCGTGGGTGACCCGGGCAGCCGACGTCGGCTTGCACGTGATCGTCACCCGTACCTTCGGTGGATGGTCGTCGGCGGGCAGCGACCCGATGCTGCGGGCGCTGGCGCAGGCCAACGCGCCGCTGCTGGTGATGGACGCTGACCCCGACGAGGGCTTCATCCGCGGAAAGATGAAGGGTGGACCGCTGCCGCGTGGTCGCGGTCTGCTGATGGCGGAAGACACTGGAGTGTTCGTCCAAGTCGCGGCGACAGACTTGGTTCGGTAACCGCGACTGACACGAAGGTCCCCTCGCCCGTTTCGGGCGGGGGGACCTTCGTTATGTGTGGGGGAGCTTGCTAGCCCGCCTCACGCTCCCTCCGGACGTTCATAGCCGGCGCATAGCTTCGCCATGTCAGCGGCCCATCTTCGCTAGTTAACGTCTCTAACTAGTGACCGGTGTGGACTGATGGGAAGAGAGTGCCGGATGTCATTTGTGAGTGCGCAGCCAGCCGAACTGACCGCAGCCGCCGAGAATCTGCAGGGCATCGGTTCGAGCCTGGCAGCACACAATGTCGCCGCGGCGGCGCCGATCACAAGTGTGCTGCCCGCGGCGGCGGACGAGGTTTCCGCATTGACGGCCGCCCAGTTCGCCACTCATGCCGAGATGTATCAGGCGATCAGCGCGCAGGCGGCCGAGATCCACGAGATGTTCGTCAACACGCTGGGCACCAGCGCCCGTACCTATGCAGGCACCGAGGCCGCCAACGCGGCTGCGGCCGGTTAAGGCGTTGCGCCGTGCTGGATTTCGGAGCGTTACCACCTGAGATCAACTCCGCGCGCATGTACGCCGGCCCCGGACCGGGCTCGATCCTGGCCGCAGCGGCAGCCTGGCAGTCACTGGCCGAAGAGCTCACCTCCACGGCATCCGGTTACGGCTCAATCGTTTCGACCCTGGCCGGTGGTCCGTGGGCCGGCCCCAGTTCGACGGCGATGGCCGCGGCCGCCGAGCCGTACGTGACCTGGCTGAGCGCTACCGGCGATCAGGCCCAGCAGACCGCGATGCAAGCCACCGCGGCCGCCAGCGCCTATGAAAGTGCTTTTGCTGCAACGGTTCCGCCCCCGATCATCGAAGCCAACCGGAACCTGCTGACAGCGCTCGTCGCCACGAACGTCCTCGGGCAGAACACCCCGGCGATCGCTGCGACGGAGGCACTGTACGCCGAAATGTGGGCCCAGGACGCCGGTGCCATGTACGGCTACGCCGGCGCATCAGCTTCGGCGTCGCAAGTCACCCCGTTCACCACCCCGCCGCAGACCACCAACTCCAGCGGCCTGATGAGCCAGTCCGCCGCGGCGACGCAGTCCGCAGGAACCGCTGGCGGGACCGACCTCGACACGCTCATGTCCTCAGGCCCGCAAATGATTTCGGGAATGCCTCAGGCGCTACAGAGCCTCGCATCGCCGCAGGGTCTGGACAGTGTTGCGTCGACGGCGACCGGCTCGACGACGTCGTCGTCATCGACATCGGCGATGTCGATGCTGAACGAACTCAGCACGCCGCTGAAGCTGGCGTCGATGCCGATGAGCATGCTGTCCAAGCTGTTCACCGCGGGCAGCACGGCAACAGCGGCCAAGGCAGCGACTACTGCTGCTGACGAGTTGGGCGCGGCCCACGCGGTCGGACTCGCGTCGAGCACCGGGACACTGGGATCGACCGGCGCCGGTGGCATCGGCAGCGGCACCTCGGCCCTCTCCGCCAGTATGGGCCGGGCCACGTCGGTCGGTCCGTTGTCGGTGCCGTCCGCTTGGACCGGCGCAGCGCCGTCGATGGCGACCACCGGAACAGCGATGCCCTTCGGTGGCACCACTGCCGTCCCGGCCGCGGCGGGCGCGCACCCGGGGATGCCGCCGATGATGCCAGTCGCCAACATGGGCGGGCGCCAGGGCACTGAGGCGCCGACCCGATTCGAGCTTCGTTCGAGGGTGATTCCCTTCACACCCGCCGCCGGATAGCGGCCACCGGCTGGCGCACAGCCGAACATTCAATGAACAACAGTCGATCGCGGATGAACACTTTTTGCTGAGTAATGAATAGTCGGCGTCGACGTCGCGGACGGCCCACGCGGCAATCTACTGTCTCACCCAGCGACTGTTCAGCGATGAACATCGATGCTCAATGTTGTTGACGCCGAAGGTTACCGAGGAAAGAAAGCGTACATCGTCTGTGACCGAAAACCGCGTTCTGCACATCGACATCAAGCACTCGGCCAACAACGTGAGCGGGCCGACTGCTGACCGGGTCGCGACGACGACGAAAGCTGCACGCCGCTGGAACGCCGAGGCGGTCGGAGCAGTCACTGCGATTCAGGCTTATTGACGGAGGGTTCTGTGCTGGATTTCGGTCTGTTGCCGCCGGAGATCAACTCCGGCCGGATGTATTCGGGTCCCGGTCCTGGGCCGCTGTTGGCGGCCTCTGAGGCGTGGGACAGCCTGGCCGCGGAGCTGGGTTTCGCGGCCACCGGTTACGGATCCGCGTTAGCGGAGGTGACGAGCAACTCGTGGGTAGGCCCCACGTCGGTGGCGATGATGTCCGCCGCCACGCCGTACATCGACTGGATGAGCGCGACCGCGGCGCAGGCCGAGGAGACCGCGAACCACGCCCGCGCGGCTGTCGCGGCCTACGAGGCGGCGTTCACAATGACGGTGCCGCCACCGGTGATCGCGGCCAATCGCGCGCTGCTGGCAGCTCTGGTCGCGACCAACTTCTTCGGTCAGAACACCCCCGCGATCATGATGACCGAAGCCCTGTACGTCGAAATGTGGGCGCAGGACGCCGCTGCCATGTACAGCTATACCGGCGCCTCGCTGGCTGCCGTGCAGGTGACGCCGTTCGTGGAACCCCCACAGACGACCAGCGATGGCGGGACGAGCAGCCAGGCTGACGCGGTGGCCAAGGCTGCCGCTACGCCGGCCGGCCAAGCCGCGACGGTGGCGCAGAACGCGGCGGCGCCCGCCGCAACCACTCAGACGGCCGCGAGCGCGCTGCCCGCGGCGGCCCCGCCGAATACGCTCATCGGTTGGCTGCAGCAGCTTGTTAAGAACACCATCGCCCAATACCCAACCGGCGGTTGGGGCGTGGGTCTGACGGGCGGGTCATCAGGCAACCTGAACACGATGCGGCAGGTCCTCCAGGCCTACTTCGCGGTCGGTCTCGGAAACTTCGGTTACGGCATGGGCCAGCAGCTGATTACCCCCGCTCAGGCAACGGCGCTAGAAAAAGGGCTTGGGTTCACGATTCCGAGCGCAGCACTTCCCCCTCACCCCATTGGCGGCACCGCAGGCGTCAGCGGCGCACCGTTTACGACCAGTAGTGTGTCGGCCCAGATGGGGGAGGCCAGCACTCTCGGGCGGTTGTCAGTGCCCGCGGGTTGGCAAGGGGCGACGTCCACGGAGATGCAAGAGGCCCGACTGGTCAGCGCCTCGCGCCCCATCGCGCCGCAGTCGAATGGAATGCTCAACGGTGTTCCGATGTCGAGCGGCGCCGGTCTTGGCGGAGGCCGCAACGCCGGCTCCGCCTACACCGTGAAATACGGGGTCAAGCACTCCGTGATGCCCAAGCCGCCCGTAGGCGGGTAAGCGAGTACGGACCCGCGCGGCGCGCGATGGCTCTTCTTTGCGCCAAAGGCATTGTCATTAATCGTGATTGACCGCCCAGCATTCTGCGCGAGCGTTGCGATACGCAGGCCGAAACCCCCGTCGTGGATAGTCCTTGGCGTCGGGGCAACACGCTGCACGGACGAACTGCTGCACGTCGGTGATCCGGGCCTCGATGTTTGCGCATCAGCCAAAAACCGTTTGAGCGAAGCGTTTTCACGCTCGATGTCTTTGATTCGCCTGACGTTCTCCCGCCGGACCGAATGGCAGCCTGCCGCGCGGCGTACCGAAAGTCCTTGTGCCGAAAGCCCGTTCCGATGATCTCCAGCCGACCAGGTGCAGTAACGCGGCAGCCGAAACGGCAATCGAGCGGCCGCGCCCACGCTGCGTTCCTGGACCCGTCGAATCGAAGCATTACCGCAGGTGGAAGGTTTGTCGAACTCGGGATGAACAGCCGATATCGGGGGGTGAATACTCGCTGTCCAGGCGTGAACAGTTTGGTCGGCAGCGGCGTTATTCGAGCGTGACCATCTAATCTTTCAGACGAACGACCTTGCCCAAGGTCGTAAACGCGCTTAGTCATTAAGGAGGAGACCGGATGTCGTTCGTGACCACACAGCCGGAAGCATTATCGGCAGCGGCCACCAGCCTGCAGGGGATCGGCTCGGCACTGAATGCCCAGAACGCTTCCGCAGCGGCCCCGACAACGGGAGTGATTCCCGCTGCCGCCGACGAGGTTTCGGCGCTCACGGCCGCTCAGTTCGTCGCTCACGGGCAGCTGTACCAGGCCGTCAGCCAGCAAGCCGCGGCCATCCACGAGATGTTCGTCAACACGTTGGGTACCAGCGCTCGTTCCTACGCCGCCACCGAGGCCGCCAACGCGGCTGCGGCCGGCTAGGGGGCTTTTTTCCATGGTGGATTTCGGGGCGTTACCGCCTGAGGTCAACTCGGCCCGCATGTACATGGGTCCGGGATCGTCGTCGTTGCAGGCTGCTGCGTCGGCCTGGAACGGGCTTGCCGCCGAGCTCCAATCGGCCGCACAGGGCTACGAGACGGTGATCACGCAACTCTCCAGCGACGGCTGGACGGGACCGGCGTCGGCGGCGATGGTCAGCGCCGCTCAGCCTTACGTGAGCTGGATGCAGCAGACTGCAGCCCAGGCCGAGCAGTCCGCGACACAGGCCCGCACGGCGGCCGCGGCATACGAGCAGGCGTTCACGGCGACGGTGCCTCCGCCGATCGTCGCGGCCAACCGCGCGGAGACTGCCGCCGCGACGCAGGCCAACGTGTTCGGCCAGTACACGCCGCTGATCGCGCAGCTCGAGGCTCAGTACGGGCAGATGTGGGCACAGGACGCCGCAGCCATGTACGGCTATGCGGGCCAGTCGGCGGCCGCCGCCAAGGTGACACCGTTTGCCACCCCGACGGCGACTACCAATCCGGCCGGCACGGCGAGTCAGTCCGCCGCCGTCGGCCAGGCGACCGCCACGTCGGCGGCCACCAATACCCAGAACGCTCTGTCACAGCTGACCTCGACGATGCCGAAATCGCTGCAAAGCATGGCGTCGCCGGCGGCCACGGCAGCCGAGACACCGTTTCAAAAGCTGTATGGCTTTATATTCGGGACGTCCGTTCTCCCTACGAGTCTTTCGGGGCTTGTCACCAACTACTCGCCGTACGCGAGCTTGTTCTACAACACCGAGGGTCTTCCGTACTTCAGCGTTGGTATGGGCAACTTCGGCGTTCAGATTGCGAAGAGCGCGGGAATGCTGGGCGGGGCTGCTCCAGCCGCTGCTGCCGCTCCAAACCTCGGCGGCTTGGGTGGCCTCGGAGCCGGGCTTGGCGGTGCTGCTGGTGGCGCGGCGCATTCAGTGTCCGCCATTTCGGGCGGCGCCGGTTCGGTCGGCAAGCTAGCGGTGCCGGCGTCGTGGATCGGCGGAGGAGCTGCATCGGCCGCGGCCCCACATGGCGTGCAGCTGGTCAGCAGCGTCAGCGCTGCCCCGGAGGCCGCCGCCGGCAGCGGGAACATGATTGGCGGTATGCCGATGGCCGGTACACGAGCCGGCTTCGGCAACGGCTTGGGCCCACGCTACGGGTTCAAACCCACGGTGATGCCCCGCCCACCGTCAGCCGGCTGAAGCCGTTTAGCTTCACACATCCTGGGGTGTCACGTCACGGCGTGACACCCCAGGAGTGTTGTGCCCGCCAAAGCCCAAGCCGCGCCCGCCACCCTCGAAGGCGAGGTAAATCACGGATGTCGCCATCGTGACTCAAATATGAACAGTTGGGGCGTATTTGGAAGCGTGCGAGAGCACTGGCGTAGGTTTCCGGTAGGTGAACAACCGTGAACTAGTGCTGGAGGTTTACGTGGTGGAACACGCTAAGGCATCCGGTTCGCTGGCGTTGTCCCGGAGACCCCGAGACGCTGCCCGCACGCTCCCGAGGACCATGATCGTCAGTGCGGCAAGCGTTTCGCCGCGCCGCCCCGCTCAGCCTGCCGAGATAGCCCAGGCGCGGGTGTTTGAGCGGCTTCTCCAGGCCGAGTGCACCGAACTACGGGAGCTTGCGCATCGCATGGCCGGAGATAAGTATCAGCAGCCCGAGCATGACGATTCCCGGGCTATCGGAGATCTGACGCAGATCCGAACTCGCATCGACGAAGTCGATGGTCTGCTGCGGGCACTGCAAGGTCGGTTTCCGCGCTCCGTGCCAGACCGCGACCTTTAGCGTGAAATAGCCCGGCCTCCAGTCAATCCTCGTCCAGGATCAGCGCCATTTCCGGACAGGAAGCGACCCCGTCACGAGTTACCTGCGCGTCTGTAGGCGCAACCTCGTGCTCCTCGAGGGTGGAGTAACCGGAATCGTCGATCGGGAAAATCTCGGGGTCAACCGCATAGCACTGGGCATGACCAACGCACTTCGACTGCTCGACACGAACCTTCACAATGCCGAGTCTAAAAGACATGTCGAACATCGTCGCTCGATTCGGCACCCGCAAGCACGGCGGCGACGCCACCGGACCGCGGCGGGCCACATACCATGTCTACAGTCGCCCGCCCGCCACGGCGCCGGCGAAAACGAACGCACCGACAACGAAAGATCACGTACATGAGCACCACTGATGAAAGCCTGTACGGCACCGGCTTTCACCTTCCGCGGCTGGATTACTACGCCCTGCCGATGGCCGCTGATCGTGGTGCCGGGTGGAAGGTTCTGCGCGACGCCGGACCGGTGGTGTTCATGAACGGCTACTACTACCTCACCCGCCGTGAGGACGTCCTGGCAGCGTTGCGAAGTCCCAACGTTTTTTCTGCTCGACTGGCTCTTCAACCACCCGGAAGCCCAATTCCGGTGATCCCGTTGGGATTCGACCCACCCGAGCACACTCGGTACCGCAAGATCCTGCAGCCGTTTTTCAGCCCACACGGGTTGCATGCGTCGCGACCGGTGCTGGTTCGTCACGCCGCCGACATGATCGACGCCATCGCCAGCCGCGGCGAATGCGAGGTGATGGAAGACCTGGCGAAGACGTACCCTTACCAAGTATTTCTGGACCTTTACGGTCTGCCGTTGGAGGACCGCGACCGAGTGATCGGCTGGAAAGAAGCCGTGCTCGCCGACAACCCGTACGGCACCCAGGCGGACATCGCCTCGGCGGCGCAGGCGATGTACCACTACCTGATGGATGCGATCCAACGCCGCCGCGAAAATCCGGGCTCGGACATGTTGTCTACCGTGATGCACAGTGACGGGAACTTCACGGATCTCGAACTGCTGGGCATGAGCCACCTGCTGATCCTGGCGGGGCTGGATACCGTGACCGCGGCGATCGGCTTTTGCCTGCTGGAGTTGGCGCGCAGACCGCAGTTGCGCGCACAGCTCCGCGACAATCCAAGGCAGATCAGGGTCTTCATTGAAGAGATCGTTCGCCTGGAGCCGTCCGCGCCGGTGGCGCCCCGGGTACTCACCCAGAACGTCGTCGTCGGTGGCATGACATTGCCCGCGGGCTCATCGGTGTTCTTGTGCATGGCCCTGATCAACCGGGACGGCAGCGATGCGATCTCCACCGACGACATCACCATGGACGGCAAGGTGCACCGGCACTGGGGATTTGGTGGCGGACCGCACCGCTGCCTGGGCTCCCATCTTGCGCGCATGGAGCTCACCGTGATCGTCGACGAATGGCTTAAGAGGATCCCTGAATTCGAACTGGAGCCTGACTACCAGCCCGAAATCAAATTCCCCAGTAAGACTTTCGCGCTCAAGAACTTGCCGCTGCGCCTAGGTTGAGCTACCGCGCGCGGCCGCAATCAGCCGCCATGAACGCCTCAACCGTCACGGCGATGGTGCCGTATAGCGCAGGTGCGCATGCTGCGGCCAAATCGCTCGGGTGGCGTTCTGCTTGGCCGGCAGCATCGGATGGTCGGCGTCGTCGAGCAGTGCCCGGTGGCCGCGCATGAGGCGCGGTTTTTGGCGCAGGGCCAGGGGCAGCGGCATGAGTGGAGCGGGTGCGGGTGTTAACCGCGGTTAGATTTTTTCGCCGCACCGGAGTGCGAGGTCGCCTACGGCACCCCGCCGTGCGATAGAGCCGATGGAAACGCAGAGGCTGTTGCCCGACCGAGACTAACGCATTTAAGCACGTCAGAGCACTTTTCGAGCTGCTGATGGGCGCCTTCGGAGCTGCGCCTGTTACTCATCTGTTACAGCAGATGAACAGTTGTTGCTGCCGGGTGAATAGTTGCGAACACCAGGCCTGAGCCGCAGCACACAGCGGTGCGCGCGTCTATTCTCATGCACGAACAGATGGCCGGATCTGACCTAGGGAGGAAGCCAAATGTCGTTCGTGACCACACAGCCGGAAGCATTATCGGCAGCGGCCACCAGCTTGCAGGGGATCGGCGCGGGACTGAATGCCCAGAACGCCGCTGCAGCAGCCCCCACCACAGGAGTGGTTCCCGCTGCCGCCGACGAGGTTTCGGCGCTCACGGCCGCTCAGTTCGTCGCTCACGGGCAGCTGTACCAGGCCGTCAGCCAGCAAGCCGCCGCAATCCATGAGATGTTCGTCAACACGTTGGGTACCAGCGCTCGTTCCTACGCCGCCACCGAGGCCGCCAACGCGGCCGCTGCCGGCTGAGTGTTGTCGATGAAGACCGTCCCACTGTGGTGCCACTCCCAGTGGCTGCCAGTTAGCGGGAAAGGGGGGTTCAGCCGTGTGTTCCAGGTCGGCGGTTACCTCCGGTAACCGGTCCGACTGCCACGTTCACTGCAATCGATCACCAATCACAAAAGGAGTTAAGTAAGTGCCTACACGTTTTATGACTGACCCGCACGAGATGCGGTCGATGGCGGGCCGTTTCGATGTGCACGCGCAGACGGTGGAGGACGAGGCCCGCAAGATGTGGGCGTCGAGCCAGAACATCGCCGGAGCCGGCTGGAGCGGTACCGCTCAGGCCACCTCTTACGACACCATGGGCCAGATGAACACCGCCTTCCGCAACATCGTCAACATGCTGCACGGTGTCCGGGACGGGTTGATCCGGGACGCGAACAACTACGAGGCCCAAGAGCAGGGCTCGCAGCACATCCTGTCCAGCTAGCCCGCTGGCAGCGTAAACTTTCAAACTCAGGAGGACAGATAGATGTCGATTAGTTACCAGTTCGGTGATGTCGACGCCCACGGCGCGATGATCCGTTCCCAGGCCGCTTCCTTGGAAGCCGAGCACCAGTCCATCGTTCGCGATGTGTTGGCTGCCGGTGACTTCTGGGGTGGCTCGGGTTCTGTAGCTTGCCAGGAGTTCATCACCCAGCTGGGTCGCAACTTCCAGGTGATCTACGAGCAGGCCAACTCCCACGGCCAGAACGTGCAGACGGCAGGCAACAACATGTCGAGCACCGACTCCGCTGTGGGCTCCAGCTGGGCCTGACAATCAGCACAGGGCGCGGCAGCACACCGATTCAGGTGTGCTGCCGCGTCGTGCGATAGCCGTCAACAATCGAGACAACGGAAGAAGCTAATGGACCAGAGCACACGCACCGACATCACCGTCAACGTCGAGGGTTTCTGGATGTTGCAAGCGTTGCTCGATATTCGTCACGTCGCGCCGGAATTGCGCTGCCGGCCATTCGTCTCGACCGATTCCATGGACTGGCTGAACGAGCATCCAGGCATGGCAGTCATGCGCGAACAGGGCATCGTCGACGGCGAGACGGTCAACGACGCAGTCGCGGCGCGAATGCGCGTTCTGGCGGCGCCCGACCTTGAAGTCGTCGCCTTGTTGTCTCGCGGCAAACTGCTCTACGGCGTCAAGGAAAAAGACGAGGGCGGCACCGAGGAGCAGGTGGGCTCCCGTGACATCCCGGACAACGAGTTTCGCGTCCTGTTGGCCCGCCGCGGCCAGCACTGGGTGTCGGCCGTGCGAGTCGGCGACGAGATCACCGTCGACGACGTCGCGATCGCGGACACCACGTCGATCGCGGCCCTGCTGTTCGATGCGCTTGAATCCATCCACCACGCCGAACCTGCCGCGATCAACGCGGTCAACGTGCCGCTCGACGAAATGCTCGAAATCACAAAAGCTTGGCAGAGTTCAGGATTCAACGTCTTCTCCGGCGGCGACCTGCGACGGCTGGGCATCAGCGCGGCGACCGTAGCTGCGCTCGGCCAAGCGCTCTCGGACCCGGGCGCAGAGGCGGCGGTGTACGCCCGGCAATACCGGGATGACGACAAGGCGCCCAGCGCCTCGGTGCTGTCGTTGAAGGATGGGTCGGGCGGCCGGATCGCGATGTATCAGCAAGCGCGGACCGCCGGCTCGAACGAAGCATGGTTGGCTATCTGCCCTGCCACTCCGCAACTAGTCCAAGTTGGTGTGAAGACGGTTCTGGAAACACTGCCCTACGGGGAGTGGAAAACGCACAGCAGAGTTTAACCAATTGTTACGGAACTCCGGCGCACGCCAAGGATTTTCCGTGCAGCATTTAGCAAAGGTGCGGATGCCACCAAATGCACTAGAATCTGCTCAACAATTGGGACGCGACGTCACAATTCCAAATAGCGAGGCAAGACACACATGGACCCACAGACCGTCGAGGAAGGGGCGCAGGGATGACCGCAGTAGCTGAGGCGCAACAGCCAGGCACAGAGGCAATCGCGTCCCCACAATCGGCCGTGATCGGCATCATCGCCGGCGAGGGCGTGCAGATCGGCGTTTTGCTGGACGCCAACGCCCCGGTTTCGGTCATGATCGACCCACTGCTGAAGGTCATCAACGTCCGACTGCGGGAGCTCGGCCTCACCGCACTGGAAGCCAAGCAGCGTGGCCGCTGGGCCCTGTGCCTGGTTGACGGCACTCCGCTGCGGGCCACCCAGTCGCTGACCGAGCAGGACGTCTACGACGGCGACCGGCTCTGGCTGCGGTTCGTCGAGGACACCGAACACCGCTCTCAGGTCATCGAGCACATCTCGACGGCCGTGTCGGTGAACCTCAGCAAGCGGTTCTCCTCGGTCAACCCGACGGTCGCTATCCAGGTCGGCGCCGCGATGGTCGGCTCCGGCGTGCTGCTGGCGTCAGGCCTGCTGGGCTGGTTCCGCTACCAGCACGCGTCCTTGGTCCCGGCGCCGTTCGCCGCGGTCATCGCGGTGCTGACGGCGACGGTGGCGCTGCTGATCCTGGGCCGCGCCGAGTCGGTGCAGAACCGCCGCGCGGGTGACATGTTGCTGTGGGCCGCTATCGCGCCGCTGGCGATCAGCGCTGCGTCGGCGCCCCCGGGTCCGGTCGGCTCGCCGCACGCGGTGATGGGCTTTGCCGTCGCCGGTGTCGCCGCGATGCTGATCATGCGGTTCACCGGCCGCAGGCTGGCCGCGGGCACGGCGATCGTCACGATCGCCGTGGCGGCCACCATCGCGAGCCTGTCCCGGATGGCGTTCGACACCGCAGCGGTAACGCTGCTGACGTCGATCCTGCTGGTCTGTGTGTTCGGTTACCACGCCGCTCCGGCGCTGTCTCGCTGGCTGTCCGGTATCCGTCTGCCGGTCTTCCCGTCGGCCACCAGCCGCTGGGTGTTCGAGGCCCGTCCTGACCTGCCGACCACAGTGGTGCACGGCGTCGACGGCGGCCGCCCGACGCTGGAAGGCCCGGCCTCGATCCAGGATGTCGTGCTGCGTGCCGAGCGGGCCCGGTCGTTCCTGACCGGTCTGCTGATCGGACTGGGCGTGCTGACCATCGTGTCGCTGGCCGGCGTCTCCGACCCGCACACGCAAAACCGCTGGCTGCCGCTGCTGCTGGTCGCGACGACCGCCGGCTTCCTGATGCTGCGCGGCCGCTCGTATGTCGACCGCTGGCAGGCGATCATCCTGGCAGTGACGTCGGTGCTCATCGTCGGGACTGTCTTGGTGCGCTACTCCGTGGTGCTGTCGTCGGTAGCGGCGGTGTCGGTGACCGCCGGCCTCGCGGTGCTGATCCCGGCGGCTGGCCTGGTGGCCGCGGCGACGGTGCCCAACACCATCTACAGCCCGTTGTTCCGCAAGCTCGTGGAGTGGGTCGAGTACCTCTGCCTGATGCCCATCTTCCCGTTGGCTTTGTGGCTGATGAATGTCTATGCCGCGATCCGTTACCGGTAGTCGTCGACTGCGGCCGCTTCGTGCGGCCGCAGTCGCTGGCACCACACTGATCGTTGCCACGGTGGCGCTGTCCGGATCACCCGCCTACGCGATTGATCCGCCGGGGATCGACCCCGCCGCAGTGCCGCCCGACAGTCCGCCCGGACCTAGCCAGCCGATGAAGCAGAATTCGTACTGCACTGAGGTTGGCGTGTTGCCGGGCACCGACTTTCGGGTCCAGCCGAAGTACATGGACATGCTCAACCTGCAAGAGGCGTGGCGCTTCGGGCGCGGCGCAGGCGTGCGGGTAGCCGTCATCGACACCGGGATCACCCCGCATCCGCGGTTGCCGCACCTGATTCCCGGCGGCGACTACGTGATGGGCGGCGGCGACGGGCTGACCGACTGCGATGCGCACGGCACGCTCGTTGCGTCGATGATCGCCGCGTCACCGGGCACCGGTGAACTCAACGGAGGAGTCGGGCCACGGCGCCCACCGCCGGTCCCGACCAAGGAACCACCCCCGCCGGCACCGCCACCGCAGACGATCAGCGTGGCACCGCCGCCACCGCAGACCATCACGATGGTCCCCGCGCCACCTCCGTCGGAGGAGGCGCCGGCTCCGGCGTTCGGCGGTCCGCCGGGGCCGCAGCAAGCGCCGGCGGCTGAGCCGAAGACGCCTGGGGCTGCCAACCACGGTCGGATCGGTAACCACCACGGGCACGTGCTGTCCGTGGACTACCCGCGGCCGGCCACGCCGCCGCTGCCGCTTGATCCGCCGCCTCCAGCGGCGCCGTCTGATGCCTACACCGGCATCGCTCCGGACGTCGAATTGATCTCGATTCGCCAGTCCAGTGGGGCATTTGGTCTCAAGGATGCCTACACCGGCGACCAGGACCCGCAGACTCGGCAGAAGTCGGACAACATTCGGAGCATGGCGCGCGCGATCGTGCATGCGGCCGACATGGGTGCGCAGGTGATCAATATCTCGCTGGTGATGTGCATGAGTGCGCGCAGCATCGTCGACCAGCCCGATCTGGGTGCGGCAGTTCGCTATGCCGCGGTCGACAAAAACGCCGTCATCGTCGCCGCCGCCGGAGACACCGGCCAGAAGGATTGCAAAGCCAACCCGTTGGTTGATCCGTTGCACCCCAACGATGCTCGCGACTGGAACGGCGTGACCACCGTGGTGACTCCGTCGTGGTTCAGCGACTACGTTCTGACGGTCGGCGCGGTGGACGCTTCGGGCGCACCGATGGACAAGTTGAGCGTGGCCGGACCGTGGGTGGGCATCGCGGCTCCCGGTACCGACGTCGTCGGGCTGTCGCCGCGAGATGACAACCTGGTCAACGCGATTGACGGTCCGGACAACACGTTGCTGGTGCCGTCGGGTACCAGCTTCTCCACCGCGATCGTCTCGGGCGTGGCGGCACTGGTGCGGGCGAAGTACCCGCAACTGTCGGCGCACCAGGTCATCAACCGGTTGACCCGTACCGCCAGGGCACCTGCTCGAGGAGTCGACAACCAGGTGGGCTACGGGATCATCGATCCGGTCGCCGCGCTGACCTGGGACGTGCCCGAAGGGTCTGTCCTGCCGAAAGATTCGGCGTCGCCGCTGAAGCTTCCACCGATGCCCGCTGCGCGCAACATGACGCCGGTATGGGTCGCGGCCGCAGGTCTCGGCGGTGCGCTATTGCTTGCCGGACTGGTCTTCGGTGGAGCTGTCCTCATGCGTAAGACAGGGAGACAGGAATGAAGGCACAACGCGAATACGGGCTGAGCATCTCATGGGCGCGCGTCACCACCGTATTTCTCATTGACGTTGCGTTACTGGTGATCGCGAGTCATCTACCCGACTCGTGGCAGGCCGATCGCAACCTCACGTTTTGGATTGGCGTCGGCCTGGCGGTCATCGTGACCGTTGTCGCCTTGCTGACCAACGGGGGAGTGCCGGTTTCGTCGGCGCCGATCGCCCGGGTCCGCAACTGGTACGCCGACCCGGAGGCGTTGACCGTCGGCTGCACACCGGCGATCGATCATCGTCGCCAATTCAGCCGCGACACAGTCGGAATCCGGGAACACGACGGTCAGCTGATCGCCGTGATCGCAGTCGACGGCGCGGGCGAGGCCGGTCGGCACCGCCACCGGGACACGGTGGCGTCGATCCCGCTGGAGGCGGTGGTCACGTCGCTGCGCCAGTTCGACGTCCGACTGGACAGTGTGGACATCATCTCGGTGGGAACACGCAGCGCCGGCAAAGGCGTGCAATCGGCCGTTCAGGAGGACTTCGGCGGCGGCCGGCGGCCGATCGAGGAGCGCCACACCTGGCTCGTCCTCCGGATGGACCCGCAGCACAACGTCAGTGCCGTCGCTGCCCGTGACTCGGTGGCCTGCACCCTGGCCGCGGCCGCTGAGCGCCTCGCGCACGATCTGGATGGCCGAAGCTGCGCCGCCAGGCCGTTGACCGCCGACGAGATCGTTGACGTGGACGACGCTGTGCTGGCCGGACTGCAGCCGGCTCACGTTCGGCCGTTCTGGCGCTACCTCAAGACTCCCGACGGCTTCGTCACCAGCTTCTGGGTCTCGCCCGGCGACATCACCAGCGAGACGCTCGAGGAGCTGTGGCTGACCGACTCCGACGTCACCGTGATGACGATCCGGATCATCGCCGAGGGCCATCAGGCCGACGTGTCGGTCTGGGTGCGTTACCACAGCGACAAGCGGCTGCGGAAAGAGTCGTTCACTGGGCTGAACCGGCTGACCGGCCGCCAGTTGGGCGCGGTCGCCGCCAGCCTCCCGGCGCCGACGTCGCGCCGCCCGCTGCCCATGCCGAGCCGCACGTTGACCACCGCCGAGGACATCCTGGTTCCGGTTGGCGCACTGACAGGGCAACAGGCAGGCACCGCCGAAGCTCTACCATGATGAGATGACCCGTCCGCAGACCGCCGCGTCGGATGCCCGCAACGCAATGGTCGCCGGACTTCTCGCATCCGGTATCTCGGTCAACGGGCTGCAGCCCAGCCACAATCCGCAGGTCGCTCTGCAGATGTTCACCACGGCCACCAGGCTCGATCCGGACATGTGCGACGCATGGCTGGCGCGGGTGCTGGCCGGCGATCAGGGCATCGAGGTTCTCAGCGGCGCTTGGCGATCCGTCAAGACGTTCGGCTGGGAACTCCGCCGCTCCGGCCTGAGCGAGTTGGAGTTCCGTCCCGAGGTCTCCGACGGGGTGTTCCTGAAGCTCGCAGTCACCAGCGTGGAGTCTTTGGCCGCCGGATACGTGGCGACGCTCAGCGAAGCCAAGCGGTTTGCGGAAGCGGCCGAATTACTGGATTCGATCACGCCGCGGCACGCCTCCGACGAGGAGTTGATCAAGTACGTACGCGGGCTGCTGAATTTCCGCACCGGCCGCTGGCCGGACGTGCTCATCCAGTTCCCGCCCGGAGCGGGATGGCGTCATCCAGAGTTGAAGGCCGCCGGTGCGGCGATGGCCACCACCGCGCTGGCCTCCCTCGGCGTGTTCGAGGAGGCGACTCGACGCGCGCAAGAGGCGATCGAGGGCGACCGGGTGCCCAGCGCCGCCAACGTCGCGATGTACACCCAGGGAATGTGCTTTCGGCACATGGGCCGCGAAGAGGAAGCCGTCGAGGCCCTGCGCCGGGTCTACTCGCGCGATGCCAGGTTCACCCCGGCACGCGAGGCGTTGGACAACCCAAACTACCGGCTGGTGCTGACCGACCCGGAAACCATTGAGGCACGGACGGATCCGTGGGATGCGGACAGCGCGCCCACCCGTGAAGAGGCCGAGGCCGCCCGTCACTCCGAGATGGCCAAGAAGTACCTGGACGAAGGCGATGCCGAACTCAACGCGATGCTCGGCATGGACCAGGCCAAGCGCGAGATCAAGCTGATCAAGTCGACGACGAAGGTCAATCTGGCCCGCGCGAAAATGGGCCTGCCGGTGCCGGTGACCTCGCGGCACACCCTGCTGCTGGGGCCTCCCGGTACCGGTAAGACGTCGGTGGCCCGCGCCTTCAGCAAGCAACTCTGTGGCCTGACCGTGCTGCGTAAGCCGTTGGTGGTGGAGACCAGCCGCGCAAAATTGCTGGGCCGCTACATGGCCGACGCGGAAAAGAACACCGAGGAGATGCTCGAGGAAGCGCGCGGCGGGGCCGTGTTCTTCGACGAGATGCACAACCTGCACGAAAGTGGCTACTCCACCGGCGACGCGTACGGCAACGCGATCATCAACACGTTGCTGCTCTACATGGAGAATCACCGCGACGAGTTGGTGGTCTTCGGGGCGGGCTACGCCAAGGCGATGGACAAAATGCTGGAGGTGAACCAGGGTCTGCGACGCCGGTTCTCCACTGTCATCGAGTTTTTCAGCTACAACCCGAAAGAATTGATCGCGCTGACCCAGTTGATGGGTCGGGAGAACGAAGACGTGATCACCGATGACGCCGTCGACGTCCTGCTGCCGGCCTACACCAGGTTCTACGACGACGAGACGCTCTCGCAGGAAGGCGATCTGATCCGCGGGATCGATACGCTGGGTAACGCCGGGTTCGTGCGCAACGTGGTGGAGAAGGCCCGCGATCACCGCAGCTTCCGACTCGACGACGACGATCTGGACGCGGTGTTGTCCAGTGAGTTCGACGAATTCAGCGAAGACCAGTTGCGCCGGTTCAAAGAGCTGACCCGCGACGACCTCGCCGACGGGTTGAGCGCAGCGGTGGCGGAGAAGAAGCCCGACTAGGTTGCGGCGAAAGTCGTTGATATGCAAGATATTTGGCTCCGTCAACACGGTCAAAGCATCTTCACACGGTGAATCGAGTTGACTCGCCCGGATCTGGGTGGAACTATTGCGGATGCAAGCACCTCGCTAGGTGAGGCGTCTGCACGGATATAGGCCACTGACCTCGAACGTCGAAAGACGCCCAGGGTCAGGACAGCTCCTCCCGGCTTAAGGGTTGAGCCCAAGTGGCTTCCGGTCTGACCGGATACGCCGTGCAGTGCCAAAGCTCTGACGAGAGGGGTGCAGCGGTCGGCTTGTCTGCCGGATCCGCTTCCTCCTGCGTGCACCGCACTGGCACCCCCGTGTGCCCTGGCCGTGAGGAGGTGAGGCGAAGTGAGTCCCAGTGATAGTCCGTATCCGAGACCGGTGACCATTTCGTTCGGATCCGGCCCCGGCGCCATCTCCATCATCTGAATCGGCTTGCGCCGCTTCGATTAACACACGTGTGCCCACCTGCTGTGCGCGCGTCACCTTGTCGTGCTTTCGACATGTCCTGCTTTTGCGTAAGGAGAGTCCGATGACTTTCGTGACCACCCAACCAGAACTGCTCACCGCCGCGGCGAACCAGCTGCAAGCGATCGGCAGTGTCATCACCGCGGAGAACGCAGCGGCGGCGACACCGACGCTCGGAGTCGTCCCGGCGGCAGCCGATGAGGTATCCGCCCTGACGGCAACGCAATTCGCGGCTCACGCTGCGCTGTACCAGGAAGTCGGCGCGCAGGCGGCGGCCATTCACGACTTCGTCGTCCAGGTCTTGCGAGCCAGCGGCGCGTCGTACGCCGGTACCGAGGCCGCCAACACGATCACTGCGGGCTGACGGGAGTGACGCCATGCTGGATTACGGGATGTTCCCACCAGAAATCAACTCGGCCCGGATGTACGCCGGCCCCGGCGTCGGCTCGATGCTCGCCGCCGCAGCCGGCTGGGATGGACTTGCCGGCGATTTGCGTTCGCAGGCAAGTAATTACACGTCGGTTGTCTCGAGTCTGACGACGGATGTTTGGCGTGGACCGGCATCCACGTCGATGGCAGCCGCTGCGGCGCCCTACGCGGCGTGGATGAACAGTGCGGCCGCCCAGGCGGAACAGACTGCGGCCCAGGCCAAAGCGGCCGCATCCGCATACGAGTCGGCGTTTTCGATGACGGTGCCACCGCCGGTGGTCACGGCCAACCGGATGCAGTTGGCAGCCCTCGTCGCGACGAACATCTTGGGGCAGAACACGCCGGCGATCGCGACCACCGAAGCCGACTACGCCGGCATGTGGGCGCAGGACGCGGGGGCGATGTACGGCTACGCCGGCCAGTCAGCTGCGGCTACCCAGCTGACTCCGTTCACGGCGCCGGCCCAGACCACCAACGCCGGCGGGGCGGCTGCCCAATCGGCGGCGGTGACAGCTGCGGCAGGCAATTCCGCAGGCGCCAGCGCGCAGTCCACGTTGTCGCAGCTGACCACCAGCGTGCCGAACGCGCTTTCCGGCCTGGCATCCGGAGGCTCGGCTACCTCGACGACGTCCGGCCTGTTCAGCTCGAGCGGGTTGGGGTTGAACAACAACTTCTGGAACACGATCACCTCGACGGGCGCGTTCAACCCGGCCGAGGTCGTGCAGGCGGTGACCGGTTCATCGTTCCTAGGCGCTGGGATGAACGGCCTGGAGAGCGCGGTCCCCTCGGGTGTGACCGTCGGCATGGCGCCGACCGCTGCGGTCGTGCCGGGCATCTCGGGTCTGTCCGGTCTGGGTGGTGCGGGCAACGCCATCTCCGCCGGCGTCGGCAAGGCCACGACACTCGGTTCGCTGTCGGTACCCCCGACGTGGACGAGCATCGCCACACCCAGCAGCCCGCTGGCATCGGCACTGGGCGCCACACCGCTCAGCGCGCCGACGTCCGCGCTGCCGGGCATGCCAGGCATGCCCATACCCGCAGGAGGAACGAACAGCAACGCCGCGGCGGCCGCACCGAAATACGGATTCCGACCGACCGTCGTCATGCACTCGCCGATGGTCGGATGAAACATGTTGTGCACGTTGAACTTCAATGACGATTTCGGCTCGGATGCAAACTCTATGAACCGGAGCGGATCCGGGCAACTCTTGCCCCGATTCGTCCACACTGGTAGACAACTCGCCTCAGAGGAAAGGAGGGCCGTGTCATGCAAACACTGAGTCTCGCTGAATTCACGCTACGACTGGCGGTCGGCGTCGGTTGCGGCGCATTGATCGGCATCGAGCGGCAGTGGCAGGCACGACGGGCCGGGCTGCGCACCAACGCGCTGGTCGCCACCGGGGCAACGCTGTTCGTGCTCTACGCGGTCGTGACCAACGACAGCAGCCCCACCAGGGTTGCGTCGTACGTGGTGTCCGGTGTCGGCTTCCTCGGCGGTGGCGTGATCCTGCGCGAGGGGTTCAACGTGCGCGGGCTCAACACCGCGGCCACCTTGTGGTGCTCGGCCGCGGTCGGTGTGCTCGCCGCCGGCGGACATCCGCTGTTCGCATTGATCGCCACCGGAACCGTCGTGGCGATTCATCTGCTCGGGCGACCGCTGGGTCACCTCATCGATCATGACAACGTGGTGGAGGAGGACGAGGACGACCAGCCTTATCAACTGCAGTTGATCTGCCGGCCCAAGTCGGCGAAATACGCGCGTGCGCAGATCGTCCAGCGCACCGGCGGCGGGGGAGACCGCCTAGTGCTACGCGGCATCCACACAGGCCGGTCCGGCGACGACAGCGTCGCGTTGACCGCTTACCTACTCAGCGACGGTCACGCCCCGACTCGGCTCGAACAGCTCGTCGCCGAATTGTCGCTGCAGGAGGGCGTTCAGGCCGTGCATTGGTATGCCGGCGAGCAGGACGAGCCCATGCCCCGGGCACCCCACGCGGACTAGTGCCGTCGGTTTCGTAGCGCATGTGATCGACGTCGTAGGGTATGGGACGTGAGCGCGATCGCGGGGTTCCTCTCCGTTCTGCCGGAGCAGATGCGGGACCCGGTGCTGTTCGCGATCCCGTTTTTCCTTCTGCTGTTGATTCTGGAGTGGACAGCCGCCCGCAAACTCGAACGCATCGAACGGGAAGCGAGCGCGCAGCCGGATCGACCGGGCTCCGGCGCCTACCTGAGCGCCGACTCCTGGGCGAGCATCTCGATGGGGCTGGTCTCGGTAGCCACCACCGCTACATGGAAATTCATCGCGCTGCTGGGCTACGCGGCGATCTATGCCTACCTGGCTCCTTGGCATCTGCCCGCGACGCGGTGGTACACCTGGGTGATCGCGATCGTCGGTGTCGACGTGCTGTACTACTGGTATCACCGCTTCGCGCACCGGATTCGGCTGATCTGGGCCACTCATCAGGCACACCACTCCAGTCAATACTTCAACTTCGCCACCGCACTGCGCCAGAAATGGAACAACAGCGGCGAGATTCTGATGTGGATTCCCTTGCCGTTCTTGGGAATTCCGCCGTGGCTGGTGTTCGTCAGTTTCTCGGTCAATCTGATCTATCAGTTCTGGGTGCACACCGAGCGAATCGGCACCATGTGGGCGCCTTTCGAATTCGTGTTCAACACGCCTTCGCATCATCGCGTGCACCACGGTATGGACGCCGAATACCTCGACAAGAACTACGGCGGGATCTTCATCCTCTGGGATCGACTGTTCGGCAGCTTCCGGAAGGAGACCTTCCGTCCGCATTACGGACTTACCAAGCAGGTCAACACTTTCAATGTTTGGAAGCTGCAGACACACGAATACCTCGCTATCGCAAGCGATTTCCGGTCAGCCACTCGTATGCGGGACCGGCTGGGCTACGTCTTCGGACCGCCGGGCTGGCAGCCCGCGCCGGCCGATCGGGCCGAGGCAGTCACCCCTCTGACGCCGTCTCGGTAATCACCGGCCCGCTGGTGAGGCCATGTTCACCAACCGTTTTTATTTCGGCGAGCCGAACGCCCCCATGGCCGGGACAAGATCAGTAAGTTCGATGACGAGGCCGGATATCCGCCCCGGCCGCCATCACGAGGAGGCAATGCAGTGGGAGACACGCTCACCGAAGGACACAAGCTTGTCAAGGGTGATTCGCTCACCTCAAGCAACGGGGCCTACACCCTGACGTTGCAAGACGACGGGAACCTGGTGCTGGCGTCGCGCGGGCACGCGATCTGGTCGTCGGGGACCAACGGACAAGACGTCGTTCGCGCCGAGGTCCAGAGCGACGGCAACTTCGTCCTGTACGCCGGCGACAAGCCGGTGTGGCACACCGACACCAAGGGCAAGAAGAACGTGCGACTCGTTCTGCAGGACGACCGCAATCTCGTGCTGTACTCGGCTGACGGGGCAGCCTGGTCGACCAAGACCGAGACCGACGCGCCGCCGCCACCCGAGCCCGAGGCAGCCGCACCGGCAGCCGAAGAAACCCACGCCGAGACCGCGGCCGAGCACGAGCCTGAGCCGGAACCAGCTGCGCGGACGTACACCGTCGAATCCGGTGACACGTTGTGGGCCATCTCTGAGCGGTTCTACGGCGACGGCAGCAAATACCAGGTCATCGCGGATGCCAGCGGCATCTCCAACCCGGATCTCATCCAGCCGGGACAGGTGCTGACTATTCCTTGATCGAGCGGGTTGGCGCGGCGATCCGGTAACCGGATCGCCGCGCCCCCAATCGATTCACCTTTGCCCGTCCAGTCGGGTCGCTACGCTGAAAGGCGGTCGGCGTCACGCCGGCCCCGGCTGGGGGGAGTCGATGGGTGCGCTGTACTGCAATATGCGCGTTGGGCGCGACCGTGACGGCCACAGTTGTGGCCGGGTATCTACCCGTCAGCGCTAACGCCGACCCGATTCTGGTTTTCCCGGGGATGGAAATCCACCAGGGCCCACATCTCTGCACCCTGGGTTACGTCGACCCGGCCTTACGGGTGGGGTTCGCCGCAGGGCACTGTCATGCCGACGGCCCGGTGCTGGACCGGGACAACAAGGTCATCGGCAGTGTCGCGACGTTCCGGGACAACACCCCCAACGGCGCGTTCGTCAACACCGACCAGCAGATCGCCGACTATGAGTCGATCGTGTTGGCTCCCGACGTCGCGGCGAACAACATCCTGCCCGGCGGCCGGGTGCTGCAGTCGGACCCTGGCCTGGTGGTGAAGCCGGGGGAGCCGGTCTGCCATTTCGGGGTGGTGAGCGGCGAGAGTTGCGGGACCGTCGAAAGCGTCAACAACGGCTGGTTCACCATGGGCCACGGCGCCGTCAGCCAGCAGGGTGATTCGGGTGGGCCGGTGTACATCACCAACCCCGCCGGGCCCGCCCGCATCGTCGGGATCTTCAACAGTGTGTGGGGCAATTTCCCGGCCGCAGTGTCGTGGCAGTCCACCACTCAGCAGATCCGCGAGGACGTCGGCGTCGGCGGCCCGCAAATCTAGTCGTCAGCCCGCAGCAGTGAGCACGAACACCGGGATCGACGGCGCCGCGGCACGCAACTGATCATCGTCGGAATCGGTTGTCAGACCGGCGATGTGGCCCTTGACCTCCCAGTACCACCGATCCAGATATCGCCGCAGTAGCTCTGGTTTCGCCGAGTCGGCGAGCTCAGCGGCGTGACGCCGGCGACGGCGCCAGCGCGGCCCCATGTCGACGTCTCCGGCCGCGCGGACATTGCGGGCCCACTGCGTGTTCCCGCGGGGTGAGACGAGATAGTCGACGCCGTCCACGGTGAGCAGGTTGATCACCACGGATCGCCGTTTGCCCGTCGTGCGACCACGCACGTGCAGCGCCCGGGTGCCAGCGATGCTGATACCCAACTCAGCCAGCCAGCGGATTACCGCGTTGGCGGCAATGGCCACTCGCGGGGGCTCGTCGTATCGCTCTGCCATGGTCCATTCCTTCCGAGGCTCAATCGAGAGCAGTGCTCTCACCAGTTTCGACCGTGTCATATCGCCGACCGAAAAGCAAGAGCACTGATCTCTTGTGTGCCAGGATGGGCTGGTGGCCAAGCGGCGAGACTCGCGGGAGCGCATCGAGGCGCAGATCGTCGAGCTCGGGCGGCGGCATTTGGTCGAGCATGGCGCGGCAGGCTTGTCGCTACGCGCCATCGCCCGCGACCTGGGCATGGTGTCGTCTGCGGTGTATCGGTATGTATCCAGCCGCGACGAACTGCTGACATTGCTGTTGGTCGACGCGTACTCCGAGCTCGCCGACTCGGTCAATCGCGCGCGCGACGCAATGCCCGACGACTGGAGCGACGACGTCATCACGATCGCGCATGCGGTGCGCGACTGGGCCATCGACCAGCCGGCCAGCTGGGCGCTGTTGTACGGCAGCCCGGTGCCCGGCTACCACGCACCGGCCGAGCAAACAGTCGGCCCGGGGACACGTGTGGTCGGCGCATTGTTCGATGCCATCGCGGCAGGCATTGCGACCGGCGACATCATGTTGACCAATCATGCTGCGCCGCAACCGCTATCGGCCGACTTTGACCGACTGCGCCAGGAGTTCGGTTTTCCCGGCGACGATCCCGTCATCGCCAAATGCTTCGCCATCTGGGCCGGCGTCGTCGGGGCGATCAGTTTGGAGGTGTTCGGGCAATACGGCGCCGACACCGTGAGCGACCCGCGGGCGGTGTTCGACGTTCAGGTCCGGTTGCTCGTCAGCGTGCTGACTCACACCGATCCGCAGCTGTTCCGGATGACGAATTAGAACATGTTCAGCCCGATATTCCGGCGGCGCGAACAGTCGGAAACGGCAACAGTTTCTGCGTAGACAGGTGCTGGGTTATTCTGCGATGCGATGAGCCATTCCTTCGGGTCGCCGGTCCAGGTCGCCTGGGTGACTCGCGACCTTGATGCCACAGAAACAGCTCTGACCGGCCTGTTAGGTGTCAAGAAGTGGGTGCGACTGCCTGACGTTCACTTCGCGCCGGACACCTGCAGCTACCTCGGCGCACCCGCCGATTTCGTCGCCAGCATCTCGCTGAGCTATCTCGGCGACACGCAACTCGAGCTCATCGAACCGGTCCGCGGGCCTAATATCTATAGTGACTTTTTGCAGGACAGCGGGCCGGGTCTGCACCACGTCTGCGTCGAGGCCGACACCCTGGAGGATTTCGACGCCATTCTGACCGCAGCCGTCGAACAGGGCGCGACGGTACCTCAGCAGGGCGTCATGCCGGGAGGCTTGCGCTTTGCCTACATCTCCGCCCGGGAATCCGGAGTTCCGTTTCTGGAGATCGCGCATTTCTCGGCAGAGATGCGACAGTTCTTCGACTACATCAAGCAGGAGCAGCGGCGCCAATGAGTACCGAGATACCAGCAACTTTCAGCGTTGACGACGTGTCGTCGTGGTCGGACGAGGTGGACGTCGTCGTGATCGGATTCGGCATCGGCGGCGGATGCGCAGCGGTCACCGCGGCCGCAGCCGGCGCCCGGGTGCTGGTGTTGGAGCGCGCAGCGGCCGCCGGCGGCACAACGTCAATGGCCGGCGGGCACTTTTACCTCGGCGGCGGCACCGCGGTCCAGGAAGCGACGGGACACAGCGATTCGGCCGAGGAGATGTACAAGTATCTCGTCGCGGTGTCGCGCGAACCCGACCACGAGAAGATTCGCGCCTACAGCGACGGCAGCGTCGGGCACTTCAATTGGCTGGAGGACTTGGGTTTTCAGTTCGAGCGCAGCTTCTACCCGGGCAAGGTGGTCGTCCCGCCCGGCACCGAGGGCTTGAGCTACACGGGCAACGAAAAGGTCTGGCCGTTCTGCGAGAACGCAATCCCCTCGCCCCGCGGCCACTCCGTGCCGGTGCCCGGCGAACTGGGTGGTGCATCCATGGTGATCGAACTGTTGGTCAAGCGCGCCGATGACCTGGGTGTGCAATTCCGATACGAGACCGGGGCCACGAACTTGATCCTCGACGATCACGGTGCCGTGGTCGGGGTGGCATGGAGACACTTCACCGAAACCGGTGCGGTCAAAGCCAAGTCGGTCATCATCGCGGCCGGCGGCTTCGCGATGAATCCGGAGATGGTTGCCGAGCACACGCCGGAGTTGGGCCAGCCGCGTCGCACCAAGCACCACGGACTTGTCGCGCCCTACATCCTGGGCAACCCCAACGACGACGGCCTCGGCCTGCGATTGGGCATGTCGGCAGGCGGCGTTGCCGAGAACATGAACGAGAAATTCATCACCGCGGCGGCCTACCCGCCGGAAAAACTGCTGACCGGTGTGATCGTCAACAAGGACGGCAAGCGGTTCGTCGCCGAGGATTCCTACCACTCACGCACGTCCGCGTTCGTGCTCGAGCAACCTGAGCAGACCGCCTATCTGATCGTTGACGAAGCACACACCGAGATGCCCGCGATGCCGCTGATCAAGTTCCTCGACGGCTACGAGACGATCGCCGAGCTTGAGACGGCGCTGGAGATCCCCGCGGGCAGCGTCGCCGCAACACTGCAGCGCTACAACGAGTTCGCCGCCAAGGGCGAAGACCCGGATTTCCACAAGCAGCCGGACTATGTTGCGCCGCAAGACAATGGACCGTGGGCGGTATTCGATCTGTCACTCGGGCGGGCGATGTACTCCGGGTTCACCATGGGCGGTCTCGCGGTCACCGTCGACGGCGAAGTGCAACGCGACGACGACAGCGTCGTTCCCGGCTTGTACGCGGTGGGTGCCTGCGCGTCCAACATCGCTCAGGATGGCAAGGGCTACGCCAGCGGCACTCAACTCGGTGAGGGGTCGTTCTTCGGCCGCCGCGCCGGAGCGCACGCGGCCGGCTAGACCGGCGCTGGTTCGGTGTTCGCCGGACCCAGCCGCCATGGGCCGCCGCCGAGCAGTTCCAGCTGTTGGCCGTGGAACTGCTCGACCGCTGGCCGGTGGCTGACGCTCACCACGACGCACTCCGGTAATTCGTTGTGCAGCAGCTGATATAGCGCGTGCTCCAGTCCCTCGTCCAGCGCTGACGTGCTCTCGTCGAGGAAGACCGCCTGGGGTTTGGTCAGCAGGATGCGGGCAAAGGCGACCCGCTGTTGCTCGCCCGGCGACAGTACCTTGGCCCAGTCGCGGACCTCGTCGAGCCGGTCGCTCAGCGGTGCGAGCGCAACCTTGGTCAAGGTGTCGCGCAACGCCTCGTCGGGCAATTCGTCCGCCGAGTTCGGATACGCCACTACGGTTCTCAGCGTCCCCAATGGCACATACGGCAACTGAGACAAGAACATCGTCGCGTTGTCGCCGTCCGGGCACCGCAGAGTCCCCGACGCGTACGGCCACAACTCGGCGAGGCTGCGCAGCAGCGTGGTCTTGCCGGCACCCGACTGCCCGGTGATCACCAGCGACTGACCGGATTCCAGGCGCACGTCGAGCGGGTCGACCAGCATGTCGCCGTCGGGCGTGCGAACTTCCACACCCTGGAATTCCACCGATCCGTCCTCGCTGGGCCAGGTGAGCACGGCGGGCAGGTCGCGGCCTTTCTCGTTGGCGTCGACCAATCCGTGCAACCGGATGATGGCCGCACGCAAGGAGGCGAAGTAGTCGTAGTTGTTGCGGAAGAACGACAGTGACTCGTTGATCTCGCCGAAGGCACTCGCCGTCTGTGTGACGTCACCGAAGGCGATCTGACCGGCGAATAGTCGGGGCGCCTGAATGATCCACGGCAGCGGGACAATTGCCTGCGTCACCGACCAGTTCCAGCCGTTGAACAGGATCGTCCGGCGGACGAACCGCCGGTAGTTGTCGATGATCGGGGTGAAGCGTTGCCACAACGTGGTCCGCTCGACCTGCTCGCCCCGGTAGAAGCCGACCGCCTCGGCCGCGTCGCGCAACCGGACCAGCGCATAACGGAACGCGGCGTTCAGTTTCTCGTTGTTGAAGCTCAGTCCGATCAGTGGACGACCCAGCCAGAATGCGACCCCGGTCGCGATCGACACATAGACCACAACGATCCAGAACATCGCGCGCGGGATCTCGACACCGAAGACGTCGAACTCTCCCGACAGGTTCCACAGGATCGCGGCGAATGACACCACCGACACCACCGCCTTCACGGCGCCGAACAGCAGCGTATTGGCGGTCTCGTTCGACGGGATGTTCGGAGTACCACCCGCGCCGGTGGTGAAGATGTCGATGTCCTGCTGGATGCGCTGGTCGGGGTTGTCGATGGTGTGGTCGATGAACAGGTCCCGGTAGTACGCCCGACCGTCCAGCCAGTCATCGGTCAGGTGACCGGTCAGCCACATGCGCCAGGCGATGATGAACCGCTGGGTCAGGTAGATGTCGAGCAACAGCCGGGCGATGAACAGCGACGCGAGAATGCCGAAGTGCACCAACGACATCCAAAAACCGTCTATGCCAGCATCTTTGACCTTGTCGTTGCCCGTTGCGGTGCCTTCGAACGCGGACTGCAGCGCGCTGAACATGTCGTTGCTCTGGAAGCTCAGCAAGACGGTGATGCGCACCGACAACAACACCAACGCCAGCAGGACAGCCAGCATCAGCCACACCCGCACCGCGTGCCGCCCGGTGAAGTAGCCGCCGGTGATCCGCCAGTACTGGCGTCCCCACCCGGTAGCGAATCGCAACACGACCAACACCAGGAGGACGCAGACCGCAGCGATCAACCAGCCTTTGGCCAGCCACCACACAGTGTGCATGGCCACCGCAGACCAGTCGATGGACGGCTTGAACGTCTTATGTTCCAAGGTCGCGTCTCCTTGCTGACGAAGCCGTCAAGCAACGTCACAGTGGATGCTTCCCCGCGAAAGTACCGCAGGCCGGCCGATAGGCTGCGCCCATGGGCAACGACGCCGACCACATCTTCCACGCCGGCCGACTGGTCGCCCGTCGGCTCAAGGCCAGCGGAATCGACACCGTCTTCACGTTGTCCGGCGGTCATTTGTTCTCGATTTACGACGGCTGCCGCAGCGAAGGCATCCGACTGATCGACACCCGCCACGAGCAGACCGCGGCGTTCGCGGCCGAAGGCTGGTCGAAAGTGACGCGCCAGCCGGGTGTGGCCGCGCTGACAGCGGGCCCCGGCGTCACGAATGGGATGAGCGCAATGGCTGCCGCTCAACAGAATTCGTCGCCGCTGTTGATTCTGGGTGGTCGGGCGCCTGCGGGGCGATGGGGAATGGGGTCACTGCAGGAGATCGACCACGTTCCGTTCGTCGCGCCGCTGACCAGATTCGCCGCCACCGCGTCATCGGCCGAGGCGGTCTGCGGGCTGATCGACGACGCGCTGCGCGCCACGGTCGGTGCACCCTCGGGCGTGGCGTTCATCGACTTCCCGATGGATCACGTCTTTTCGCTTGCCGCCGACGACGGACAACCCGGCGCGCTGACAACACCGCCCCCGCCGGTGATGGCCGACGGCGACGCCCTGGATCGCGCGGTGATGCTGCTGGCCGCGGCGCAACGTCCGGTGATCATGGCGGGCACCAACGTCTGGTGGGGTCACGCCGAGGTGGCGTTGCTCCGACTGGCCGAGGAGCGGCGCATCCCGGTGCTGATGAACGGCATGGCGCGAGGCACCGTGCCTGCCGATCATCCGCTGGCGTTCTCCCGAGCACGCTCAAAAGCGTTGGGCGAAGCCGATGTTGCGCTCGTCGTCGGGGTGCCGATGGACTTCCGGCTCGGGTTCGGCGCGGTCTTCGGGCAAGACACCCAGCTGATCGTGGCCGACCGCACCCAACCCGACCGGCAACATCCGCGCCCGGTCGCAGCCGGGCTCTACGGCGACCTCACGGCCACCCTGACGGTGCTGCGCGACACACCGCGGACGGAGCCGGTCGGGGACGAAGACTGGATCGCTGATCTGCGGGCCACGGAGACCGCCGCCCGCGAACGTGAGCACGACGAACTCGCCGATGACCGCAGCCCGCTGCACCCGATGCGGGTCTACGCCGAATTGGCGCCATTGCTGGACCGCGATGCGATCGTCGTTGTCGACGCCGGCGACTTCGGCTCCTACGCGGGCCGGGTGATCGACAGCTACGTCCCGGGCGCGTGGCTGGACAGTGGCCCGTTCGGCTGCCTGGGCTCCGGCCCCGGCTACGCGCTGGCCGCCAAACTGGCCCGGCCGGACCGGCAGGTCGTGCTGCTGCAGGGCGACGGCGCCTTCGGCTTCAGCGGCATGGAATGGGACACCCTGGCCCGCCACAACGTCCCGGTCGTGTCGGTGATCGGCAACAACGGGATCTGGGCGCTCGAGAAGCATCCGATGGAAGCCTTGTACGGCTACTCGGTGGTGGCCGAGCTGCGCCCCGGCACCCGCTACGACGAGGTGGCGCGCGCGCTCGGGGCCCAGGGTGAACTGGTGTCGACGCCCGGTGAGCTCCGGCCCGCGCTGACGCGCGCGCTGGGCTCCGGCGAACCCTCCGTCGTCAACGTGCTGACCGACCCCGCCGTGGTCTATCCACGCCGATCCAATCTGGCGTGACAAGGCTTCTGCTTGACTGGCCGACTCCTTCTCAGGGCGTCCCGCCCAGCATCGTCGTCGGCCGGTACCGTTGACCTGTGCCGAAGACCACCAGCTCGCAGTCAAACCGTGTGAGCAACCGCTTCTGGCGGCTGCTCGGCGCCAGCACGGATAAGAATCAAAGCCGTTCACTGGCCCAGGTGAAAGCCGCGGCGGAGTATGACGAGAAGGCCGCCGGCCTCGACGACGAGCAGTTGCGCAAAGCAGCCGGTCTGCTGAACCTCGACGACCTTGCCGAATCCGACGACGTTCCACAGTTCCTCGCGATCGCCCGGGAAGCCGCCGAACGAACCACTGAGCTGAGGCCGTTCGACGTGCAGCTACTCGGCGCCCTGCGAATGCTGGCCGGTGACGTGATCGAAATGGCAACGGGTGAGGGCAAAACCCTGGCCGGTGCGATCGCTGCCGCCGGCTATGCGCTGGCAGGCCGCCACGTACACGTCGTGACCATCAACGACTACCTGGCCCGCCGTGACGCCGAATGGATGAGCCCGCTGCTGAAAGCTCTCGGTCTCACCGTCGGCTGGGTAACCGGTGAATCAACCGCCGACGAGCGTCGCACGGCATACACCCGCAACGTCACCTACGCGTCGATCAACGAGATCGGCTTCGACGTGCTGCGCGATCAGCTGGTCACCGACGTCGACGACCTGGTGTCGCCGAATCCGGACGTGGCCTTGATCGACGAGGCCGACTCGGTGCTCGTCGACGAGGCGTTGGTGCCGCTGGTGCTGGCCGGGACCAGCCACCGCGAGCAGCCACGGCTGGAGGTCATTCAACTGGTCGGCGACTTGCAGGCCGGCCAGGACTACGACACCGACTCCGACAGCCGAAACGTCCATCTGACCGACGCCGGCGCGCGCAAGCTCGAAAAGCAGCTCGGCGGAATCGATCTCTACGCCGAAGAGCATGTCGGCACCACGCTCACCGAGGTCAACGTCGCGCTGCACGCGCACGTCCTGCTACACCGCGACGTGCACTACATCGTCCGCGACGACGCCGTGCACCTGATCAACTCCTCCCGCGGCCGCATCGCCCAGTTGCAACGCTGGCCCGACGGCTTGCAGGCGGCGGTCGAGGCCAAAGAGGGCATCGAGACAACCGAAACCGGTGAGGTGCTCGACACCATCACCGTGCAGGCGCTGGTCAACCGGTATCCGACGGTGTGCGGGATGACCGGAACCGCGCTGGCGGCAGGCGAACAGCTTCGGCAGTTCTACAAGCTCGGCGTGTCGCCGATCCCGCCGAACACCCCGAATATCCGCGAGGACGAGACCGACCGGGTCTACATCACCGCGGCGTCGAAGATCGACGCGATCCTTGCGCACATCAGCGATGTGCACGCGACCGGACAGCCGGTCCTGGTCGGCACCCACGACGTCGCCGAATCCGAAGAGCTGCATGAGCGTCTGCAACGCCGAGGCGTCCCGGCCGTGGTGCTCAACGCCAAGAACGACGCCGAGGAAGCCCGGGTGATCGCTGAGGCGGGCAAGCTCGACGCCGTCACGGTGTCGACGCAGATGGCGGGCCGCGGCACGGACATCCGGCTCGGTGGCTCCGACGAAGCCGATCACGAGAAGGTGGTCGAGCTGGGCGGGCTGCACGTGGTCGGCACCGGCAGGCACCACACCGAACGTCTGGACAACCAGTTGCGCGGCCGCGCGGGTCGCCAGGGCGACCCGGGTTCATCGGTGTTCTTCTCCAGCTGGGAGGACGACGTCGCCGCGTCGAATCTCGAACCCAACAAGTTGCCGACCCAGACCGACGATGACGGCCGCGTCGTCAGCCCGAAGGTCGCTGGGCTGCTCGAGCATGCCCAGCGAGTCGCCGAGGGCCGGTTGCTGGACGTGCACGCGAACACCTGGCGCTACAACCAGTTGACCGCGCAGCAGCGCGCCATCCTGGTCGACCGTCGCAACACCCTGCTGAGCACGGCGGCGGCCCGTGAAGAGCTCGCCGAACTGGCACCCGACAGGTATGCAGAGCTGGCTGGAGGTCCAGTGGACATCGCCGAGGACCGCCTGGAGACGATCTGCCGATTGATCATGCTGTATCACCTCGACCGGGGCTGGGCCGATCACCTGGCCTACCTGGCCGATATCCGGGAGAGCATCCACCTGCGCGCCCTGGGACGACAGAATCCGCTGGACGAATTCCACCGGATGGCCGTGGACGCATTCGCGTCACTGGCCGCCGACGCGATCGAGGCCGCCCAGCAGACCTTCGAGACCTCGCCGGCGATCGAGGAGGAGCCTGGTGTCGATCTGTCCAAGTTGGCCCGTCCGACATCGACGTGGACTTACATGGTCCACGACAACCCGCTCTCGGACGACTCGCTTTCCGCGCTGAGCCTGCCCGGCATCTTCAGATAAGGTCACCGCCCATGAACCGGCCGCACGCACACGACCGGCTCCTCACCGTGCCCAACGTGCTGAGCGCGATCCGCTTGGCGCTGATCCCGGTCTTCCTCTACCTGCTGCTGGTCAGACATGCCGATGGCTGGGCAGTGGCCATCTTGATGTTCAGCGGCGCATCGGATTGGGCGGACGGCAAGATCGCCCGGCTGATGAACCAGTCGTCGAAGCTGGGGGAGTACCTCGATCCCGCCGTCGACCGGCTGTACATGGTGACGACGCCGATCGCGTTCGGTCTGCGCGGCATCGTGCCCTGGGCGATCATCGCGGTCCTGTTGGTGCGCGACGTACTACTCGCAGCAGAAATGCCGTTGCTGCGCACCCGTGGCATCACCGCCTTGCCGGTGATCTACGTCGGCAAGGCGGCGACGTTCTCTCTGATGTCCGCGTTTCCGCTGATCCTGTTGGGTCAGTTTGACGCGCTGTGGAGTCATGTCGTATTAGCTTGCGGCTGGGCATTTTTGATCTGGGGCCTGTACATGTACGTGTGGTCCTTCATGGTGTACGCCGTGCAGGTGGTGCTGGTCCTGCGCCGCATGCCGCCGGCAAAACCACGCAAGAAGCCATCGCCGGCAAAGGTGGACGCCGATGGCTGACCAGGCACTCGGCGGCTACGACCCCTATGCGGGGCTGAGCGCACACGATGCAGGCCAACCCCAGCGGATTCCGGTGCCCTCGCTGCTGCGCGCGTTGCTCTCCGAACACCTGGATCCCGGGTACGCGGCCGCGGCGGCCAAACGGGACGCCGCCGACGATTCGCAGACCGGTCGGGCCCGCGCCGCGGGGTGGGTCTGGCAGGCCCTAGCCGCGTTCCTGGTGGCCACGGTATTCGCCGCGGCAGTCGCGCAGGCCCGTCTCGTCGCGCCGGGAGTCAGTGCAGCCCAACGAGTCCTGGCCGCAGGCGTGCGCTCGGAAGAGTCGACGACGGGTCAGCTGACCGCGCGTCGCAACGCGTTGACGACGCAGCGTGACGACATTCAGCGGCGGGCATTGACCGAAGACTCCGCCGGCCGGCGACTGCTCGGCCAACTCGACCGGCTCAGCCTGGCCGCCGCGAGCACCCCGGTGATCGGTCCAGGTCTGAGCGTCACGGTGACCGACCCCGGCGTCGGACCGAACCTGTCCGACGTGTCCAAGCAACGGGTCGCGGGCAGCCAGCAGATCATTCTCGACCGGGACCTGCAGCTGATGGCGAATTCGTTGTGGGCCAGCGGCGCTGAGGCGATCTCGGTCGGCGGGGTGCGGATCGGGCCGAACGTGACGATCCGGCAGGCGGGCGGCGCGATACTGGTCGACAACAACCCGATCAGCAGCCCGTATGCGGTTCTTGCCGTCGGCCCGCCGCATTCCATGCAGGAGTTGTTCGACAACAGTCCTGGCTTGCGCCGTCTGCGTCTCCTGGAGACCTCATACGGCGTCGGAGTCAAGGTCAGCGCCGGGGACAAGCTGACGATTCCTGCCGGTGCAGTTCGAGATGTCAAGTTCGCCAAGCAGATTGGATCGTAGTCCAGACATGATGGGAGCAGAGCACCGATGATCGGTATCGCAGCGCTGGTCGTCGGTATCGTGCTGGGCCTGGTTTTTCACCCCAGCGTGCCGGAAGTCGTTCAGCCGTATCTGCCTATCGCGGTGGTCGCCGCGCTCGACGCGGTGTTCGGCGGGTTACGGGCATACCTGGAGCGGATTTTCGACCCGAAGGTCTTCGTGGTGTCGTTCGTCTTCAACGTCCTGGTCGCCGCGCTGGTGGTCTACGTCGGTGACCAGTTGGGCGTCGGCACCCAGTTGTCGACCGCGATCATTGTCGTCCTCGGAATCCGGATCTTCGGTAACGCGGCTGCGCTACGGCGCCGGCTGTTCGGGGCGTGACGCGCATGAGGCCGACATGAGCGACGACGACACCGCCGCGCAGCCCGACGACACCGACGAGGCTGCCCATCACGGCCGTCACGAACTGGCGCCGCATCAGCCTCAGGCCGCGATCGGCGAGTTGCAGCCCCGCGGGTTTCTCGGCATCCCGCGCCGCGGCCGCACCGTCTTCGGCGCGCTCGCGGTGATCTTGTGCCTGCTCCTCGGTGTGGCCATCGCAACCCAGGTGCGCCAGACCACGACCGGCGATTCACTGGATACCGCCCGTCCCGCGGACCTACTGGTCCTGCTGGATTCACTGCGCCAACGTGAGGCGACGCTGAACACCGAAGTCGCCGAACTGCAGCGCTCGTTGAACGCCTTGCAGGCATCCGGCAGCAGCGACCAGGCCGCTATTCAGAACGCCCAGGCACGCCTGGCCGCACTGTCGATTCTGATCGGAACGGTCGGCGCCAGTGGGCCCGGTGTCACGGTCCAGATCGCGGACCCCGGGCCGGGCGTGGCCCCGCAGGCGATGCTCGACGTGCTCGACGAATTGCGGGCCGCCGGCGCCGAGGCGATCCAGTTCAGCGACGTGCACCAGGCGGTACGCGCCGGGGTCGACACCTGGATCGTCGGCGTGCCCGGCTCGTTGACCGTCGACAGCAAAATCCTCACACCGCCGTATTCGATTGTCGCAATTGGCGATCCACCGACGCTTGCGGCGGCGATGAACATTCCCGGCGGCGCAGTCGACAGCGTCAAACGCGTCGGCGGCACGATGACGGTGCAACAGAACGACAAGGTGTACGTCACCGCCTTGCGGCAACCAAAACCACGCCAATACGCTCAGCCCGTCAAATAACCACCCACCAGAATAGGAAAACCGTGAGCGAAATCCCACCCGATTTGCACTACACCGCCGAGCACGAGTGGATTCGGCGCACCGGAGACGACACCGTCCGGGTCGGGATCACGGACTTTGCCCAGGCGGCACTCGGCGACGTCGTATTTGTCCGGCTGCCGGATGTGAGTACTGACCTGAGTGCGGGCGAGGCCTTCGGCGAGGTGGAGTCGACGAAGTCGGTGTCAGATTTGTACGCGCCGGTGTCAGCGAAAGTCGTTGCTGTGAACGGTGATCTGGATTCCACCCCCGAGCTGGTCAACTCCGAGCCTTACGGCGGCGGCTGGCTGATCGAGCTTCAGGTCGACGGTGACGCTCTGCAGAAGGCTTTCGACGAGCTGCTGGACGCCGACACCTACCGCGGCACGCTGGCTGAATGACCCTTGTTATGGTTCCTTCGCTCGGCGACAACACCTGCCGGACCGAGGAACGATCAGATGTCCCCGCCGATCCGGCGGGGGACGGCACATTCGGCTCCTGTGCACGGTACGGTCGTCACATCTGCGGTCACAGCGGGTGCGAAGCCGGTCGAGCAGACCCAACCAGACAACGCAGCAGCGGCCAGTGAGGAGCAGCGGGTGACGGACAAGGACAACGACCAGACCTCTGATGAAGTCACCGTGGAAACGACATCAGTCTTCCGCGCCGACTTCCTCAATGAGCTGGACGCTCCCGCCCAGACGGGCGCCGAGACCTCGGTGTCCGGAGTCGAAGGGCTGCCGGTCGGTTCGGCGTTACTGGTCGTCAAGCGGGGGCCGAACGCAGGTTCTCGCTTCCTGCTCGACCAGCCGACCACGTCAGCCGGTCGCCACCCCGACAGCGACATCTTCCTCGACGACGTCACCGTCAGCCGCCGGCACGCCGAATTCCGCTTGGACACCGACGAGTTCCACGTCGTCGACGTCGGCAGCCTCAACGGCACGTACGTCAACCGCGAGCCGGTGGATTCCGCTGTGCTGGCAAACGGCGACGAGGTGCAGATCGGCAAATTCCGCCTGGTCTTCCTGACTGGCCCCAAGGTCGGTGACGACAACGGAGGGCCCGGAAGCTAGTGACCGCGCCCGAGACCCCCGCACTGAGCGGGATGTCTATCGGAGCGGTCCTCGACCTGCTACGGCCGGACTTCCCGGATGTGACGATCTCCAAGATTCGCTTCTTGGAGGCCGAGGGTCTCGTCACGCCGCAGCGTGCGGCGTCGGGCTATCGCCGATTCACCGCATACGACTGCGCGCGCCTTCGCTTCATCCTCACCGCCCAGCGAGATCAGTACCTGCCGCTCAAGGTAATCAAATCGCAGCTGGACGCCCAGCCTGACGGCGAGCTGCCACTGGCCGGATCCCCTTACGGGGTACCGCGATTGGTGTCCGTCGGCAACGAGGAAACGTGGGCGCCCACGGCGGACTCCGCTGCGGTCTCGACGGCCCGCGTCCGACTCAGTCGAGAAGACCTGCTGGAGCGCTCGGGAGGCGACGGCGAGTTACTGACGGCGCTGGTCAAGGCCGGAGTGATCACCACCGGGCCGGGCGGCTTTTTCGACGAGCACGCAGTACTGATTCTGCAGTGCGCGCGGGCGCTCGCCGAGTACGGAGTCGAACCGCGGCACCTGCGGGCATTCCGCTCGGCCGCCGACCGGCAATCCGACCTGATCGCGCAAATCGCCGCGCCGCTCGTCAACGCCGGCAAGGCGGGAAAGACCGGCGCCCGTGACCGCGCCGACGATCTCGCACGCGAAGTCGCCGCACTCGCCATCACGCTGCACACCTCGTTGATCAAGTCAGCAGTGCGCGACGTTCTACACCGCTGAAGGACTAGACTTCGGAACACAGCTTGCGTTCGGCGGCTTGACCTTTGCGCTGCGCCGTCGGAGCGGGTCTGATTGTGACGAGGCAGCAGGTGCGGAGGGCAGACACAGATGGGTGAAGTTCGCGTCGTCGGCATTCGCGTCGAGCAGCCTCAGAACCAGCCGGTGCTGTTGCTGCGCGAGGCCAACGGTGACCGCTATCTGCCGATCTGGATTGGCCAGTCCGAGGCCGCGGCAATCGCCCTCGAACAACAGGGCGTAGAGCCGCCGCGCCCGTTGACCCATGACTTGATTCGGGATCTGATTGCCGCACTTGGTCATTCACTCAAAGAGGTGCGCATCGTCGACCTGCAGGAAGGCACTTTCTACGCCGACCTGATTTTCGACCGCAACATCACCGTCTCTGCGCGGCCATCGGACTCGGTGGCCATCGCTCTACGGGTCGGTGTGCCGATCTATGTCGAGGAAGCGGTGCTCGCCGAGGCGGGATTGCTGATCCCCGACGAGGGCGACGAAGAGCCGTCAACCGCTGTCCGCGAGGACGAGGTCGAGAAGTTCAAAGAGTTCCTGGACAGCGTCTCACCCGACGATTTCAAGGCGACCTGACGCCGATGTGCCCTGTGCCGAGGCCCGGCCGCGGACAACGCGGTTCAAGGCTTCGGTGCACTAGAAGTGCGTTGGCTCGGCAATATCACGGATCCGTCTCATCTGCTAGTTCGACGTCGACACGCCCATTGGATAGCGTGGAGTCACCGCCTCGACCGCCATACTTTGATTCGACTGATTAGTTCTACAAACACCACAACGTGTCGAAAAGCGTATGCTCACAAGCACTCGATTGAGCAAACGCGGAAACCGGCAGCCCGTCACGAGCGCGATCGGCGAGAGGAAGCACCGTGGGAGATCAACCACGTCAGGATCAACTGGATCTCGAGTCCATCACCACCCCCGAGGACACTCCAGCAATCCCCGCCGACCAGGAAATCCACGCTGCAAGCGAACCCGTGCAAGGTGGCCTGTTCCCGGATGACTCCGTTCCTGACGAGTTGGTGGGCTACCGCGGCCCGAGCGCATGCCAGATCGCCGGCATCACCTACCGCCAGCTGGACTACTGGGCACGCACGTCGCTCGTCGTGCCATCGATCCGCAGCGCGGCCGGCTCGGGCAGCCAGCGGCTCTACTCGTTCAAGGACATCCTGGTTCTCAAGATCGTCAAGCGGCTGCTGGACACCGGAATCTCGTTGCACAACATCCGGGTTGCCGTCGATCACCTGCGTCAGCGCGGTGTGCAGGACCTGGCCAACATCACCTTGTTCTCCGACGGGACCACGGTCTACGAGTGCACCTCTGCCGAAGAGGTCGTCGACCTGCTCCAAGGCGGGCAGGGCGTGTTCGGCATCGCGGTGTCCGGGGCAATGCGCGAGCTGACCGGGGCTATCGCCGATTTCCCCGGCGAGCGCGCCGACGGCGGCGAGTCGATCTCCGCGCCGGAAGACGAGTTGGCATCGCGGCGCAAGCACCGCGACCGCAAAATCGGCTGACCGGACAACATTCGCGCCAGTGGCTGCTCTGGCCACGGCCAGTAGGTAAACTCGACACCGCATCGTTCTCGCGCGGGAGAGTTTCGTGGCGGCCAGCCACGGACGCCGAAGGAGCAATACCTCTCCGTCAACCTCTCAGGCACCCGGACCGCGCCGGACCCCGATGCCTCTGGAAAGCGGTGGCCCGACTCGGGTCGCCCGCCCATGGGGAAAGACATCTGATGTCGAATCTCTCAGGCGCCCGGTTCGGGTAGACGACAGAGGGGGAGGACCTGTGATCCTTTTCCTGTGTCAGGAGTTCGCCGATGTCCGACTACACCAACCCGCTTTTCGCCGACCGGCACATCGGCCCGGACAGCGACGCCGTCGCGACGATGCTCGAGGTCATCGGGGTCGACTCCCTGGAAGAGTTGGCGCGCCGCGCGCTGCCGGCGAAGATCCTCGACGCACTGACCGAGTCCGGCGCCGCGCCCGGCCTGGATCACCTGCCACCGGCCGCATCTGAGGCCGAGGCGCTGGCAGAGTTGCGCACGCTGGCCGACGCCAACACCGTCGCGGTGTCGATGATCGGGCAGGGTTACTCCGACACCTACACACCGCCGGTGCTGCTCCGCAACATCTTGGAGAACCCCGCCTGGTACACGGCGTACACGCCCTACCAGCCGGAAATCAGCCAGGGCCGGCTGGAGGCGCTGCTGAACTTCCAGACCATGGTGGCCGACCTGACCGGTCTCGAGGTGGCCAACGCGTCGATGCTCGACGAGGGCACCGCGGCCGCCGAGGCGATGACACTGATGCACCGCGCGGTGAAAGGAAATGCCAACAAGTTGGCGGTCGACGTCGATGTGTTCGCGCAGACCGCCGCGGTGCTGGCCACCCGCGCCGAGCCGCTCGGCATCGAGATTGTCGCCGCCGACCTGCGCGACGGGTTGCCCGACGGCGACTTCTTCGGCGTCATCGCTCAACTGCCCGGCGCCAGCGGCCGGGTCACGGACTGGTCGGCCGTGGTGTCGGAGGCGCATGACCGCGGCGCCCTGGTGGCCATCGGCGCCGACCTGTTGGCGCTGACATTGCTCACGCCGCCGGGGGAGATCGGCGTCGACGTGGCATTCGGCAACACTCAACGCTTCGGTGTGCCAATGGGATTCGGTGGCCCGCACGCCGGATACCTGGTGGTGCACGCGCAGCACGCCCGCCAACTGCCGGGCCGGCTGGTCGGCGTTTCGCTGGACGCCGACGGATCACCCGCCTACCGCTTGGCACTGCAAACCCGCGAGCAGCACATCCGCCGCGACAAGGCGACCAGCAACATCTGCACCGCCCAGGTGCTGTTGTCGGTGATGGCCGCCATGTACGCGAGCTACCACGGCGCCGACGGACTGACCGGTATCGCGCGGCGCGTGCACGGCCACGCCGAGACCATCGCCACCGCTCTCGGCGATGCGTTGGTGCACGACAAGTACTTTGACACCGTCCTGGCCCGGGTGCCCGGCCGAGCCGACGAGGTGATCGCCGCGGCCAAGGCCCACAACATCAATCTGTGGCGGGTGGACGACGACCACGTGTCGGTCGCCTGCGACGAGGTGACGACCGACGCTCACGTCGCGGCGGTGTTGGACGCTTTCGGAGTCGAGTCAGGCGAATCGGTGTGCGCCGGAATCGTGAATCGGACCTCAGAGTTCCTGACCCACCCGGCGTTCATCAAGTACCGCACCGAGACGTCCATGATGCGATACCTGCGCTCATTGGCCGACAAGGATCTTGCGTTGGACCGCACCATGATTCCGCTCGGCTCGTGCACGATGAAGCTCAACGCGGCGGCCGAGATGGAGTCGATCACCTGGCCGGAGTTCGCCCGCCAGCATCCTTTCGCGCCGGTGTCCGACAGCCAGGGCCTGCGGCGGCTGATCGCCGACCTGGAGACCTGGCTGATCCAGATGACGGGTTATGACGCGGTGTCGCTGCAACCCAATGCCGGGTCGCAGGGGGAGTACGCGGGGCTGCTGGCGATCCACGCGTACCACGCCAGCCGCGGCGAGTCGGAGCGCAACATCTGCCTGATCCCGTCCAGCGCACACGGCACCAACGCGGCGTCCGCGGCGCTGGCCGGTATGCGGGTGGTCGTGGTGGCCTGTCGATCCAACGGCGACGTCGACCTCGACGACCTGCGGGCCAAGGTCAGCGAGCACGCCGACCGGCTCTCGACGCTGATGATCACCTACCCGTCGACCCACGGCGTCTACGAGCAGGACGTCGCCGAGGTGTGCGCGGCCGTGCACGACGCAGGCGGCCAGGTCTACATCGACGGCGCCAACCTCAACGCGCTGGTCGGGCTGGCCCGGCCGGGGAAGTTCGGCGGCGATGTCAGCCACCTGAACCTGCACAAGACGTTTTGCATCCCGCACGGCGGCGGCGGTCCCGGCGTCGGCCCGGTGGCGGCGCGCTCGCACCTGGCGCCGTTCCTGCCCGGCCACCCGTACGCGCCCGAATTACCGTCCGGGCCGCCGGTGTCGTCGGCGCCCTACGGGTCGGCGTCGATCCTGCCGATCAGCTGGGCCTACATCAGGATGATGGGCGCTCCCGGTCTGCGGCTGGCGTCGTTGACCGCGATCGCCTCGGCGAACTACATCGCCCGTCGGCTTGATGAGTACTACCCGGTGCTCTACACCGGTGAGAACGGCATGGTCGCTCACGAGTGCATCCTGGACCTACGGCCGATCACCAAGTCGACCGGCGTGACCGTCGACGATGTGGCAAAACGCTTGGCGGACTACGGCTTCCACGCACCGACCATGAGCTTCCCGGTCGCGGGCACGCTGATGGTCGAGCCCACCGAGAGCGAGAGCCTCGCCGAGGTCGACGCGTTCTGCGACGCGATGATCGCCATCCGCGGCGAGATCGACAAGGTCGGCGCCGGCGAGTGGTCGGTGGAGGACAACCCGCTGCGCGGCGCGCCGCACACCGCCGAGTGCCTGTTGGTGGACAAGTGGGAGCACCCGTACACCCGTGAGGTGGCCGCGTATCCGCTCGGTAAGGGCTTCCGGCCCAAGGTGTGGCCGCCGGTACGCCGCATCGACGGCGCCTACGGCGACCGCAACCTGGTGTGCTCGTGCCCGCCAGTGGAGTCCTACGCCTGACGGGCGCCCCGCGGAGAGAACTTCAGCTCAGGAAATTGGTGACCGCGGTGCCCAGTTCGGGGCCTGCCGAAGAACCGAGGTTCTGGTAGCTGCCACCCGACAGCTTCGCGACGGCTTCCCAGGTCGCGCGGTCGGAGTCCGACCCGAAGTCGATGACGTTGACCGCGACGGGCTTGGCCGGGTCGGCGGCCTGCTTGATGAAGTCTTGCAGGCCTTCGCCGCCGAGGCTCTGATCGCTGTGCGGGCCTGCCGTGATCACCAGCACCGAATTCGTCTGCCCGGCATGGAAATTGGCCTGCGCGTTCTGGTAGATCAACCGCAGCGTGGTGAACGACACCGCGCCGCCCGACGAGGCGTGCTGCTTGTCCAGTGCCGCGGTCAATGCTTCCGACCGAGGCTGGCCGTCGACAGGGTCGCCGAGCGGGCCCGCCGACACCTCGCTACGACCTTCTTTGCCGTCGAAGGTCCACAGACCGATCACCGAGTTGGGCGGCAATGCCTTGATGCGGCTGTCCAGCGCGCCGACCACGTTGCCCAGCCGGGTCTTGCCGCCCTCGTCGGTCACCATCGACTGCTCCAGCATGATGATCGCTACCGGGGCGCCCGACGGCGCGGAGACATTGTTGGCCAGGGTGGCGCGCATCGCGTCGTCGCCCACCGACAGCTTCGACGGCAGCGCCGCGAACTTGGTGACGTCGCTGCTGGGCGACTTCGTGCCCTCGGCCCGGAAGCCGGCCTTGGCCAGCTCGGACAGCTGGTCAGACTTGTGCATGAACCGGGCGAATTCGCTGGCCCCGGTCACCTGCTCTTGTGACAGCCAGGAGCCGCTGAGCAGCACGGTCGGATAGTCGGCGACCGCGGCCGGTCCCGGTGGCAGCCAGGAACTCAGCGTGCTGCCTGCATCGGGCAGCGACTGGCCGCGAGCGAACACCTGCTGCTCGGTGGTGACCACCGCGTGCACCGGAGCTGCCGCCAGATCGCCCGGCTTGAGCAGCGTGTCCATCGCGTCGGAGAGGGTGTTGTCCGCGAGCTTGGGCTGGCCGCCGAGCAGCGAGCGCACCGCGCCGCTGCCGTCGGTCGGGGGCGCACCGGGCGGCACCGAGGCCGCGGCCACCGCTTCGCCGGCGAGGAAGGCGGCGTCGCTGTTGCCGCCGAGTGGCAGCGCCAGCTTCAGCGAACCCCACGAAGGCAGTTTCAGGCCGGCCAACGAATCGGGCTTGGTCTGCAGGTCGGGCAGCGTCGCCCACTTCTGATCGCCGAGCGCACGCTCGAGTTCGGGTCGGACCGCGAGCACCACCGGCGAGGTGACCAGCGACCGGCTGTCGGTGACGATCTCCTTGCCCGCCGCGGCGGTGAGCCGGGCGGCTGAAACCGAGCTGCCGGGGATCCACAACGCGGGCCGCTGACCCAGCTCAGCAGGCCATTTCCCGATGAAGCCGTCGACGACGGCGTCGGAACCTGCGGGTTTCACACTGACGGCGACGCAGTGGTCGCCGACCGGTGCGGCGATGGCGTTGAATCGCTCCGCGAAATGCTGCACGTGATCGGCTATCGAGGGGTCGGCGACCACGGCCACCGGCTGTTTCTCGCCCACGCACCGGGCTGCGCTGTTCGACCGGTCGGACAGCGCGTCGCCGAAGAAACGCCACAAGATGACCACGCCGACCACGACGACGACCGCAACGAGCGCGGCGATCACGCCAATGCTGACCCCACGTCGCCCGCCGTCGTCGTTGCGGTGACCGCCGAGTCGCTCGCGGACGGTTCGGTGGCCGCCGGTCGGCGGCCCGCTTGCCGCCATCGGCTCCGGGTCCCGTCGCGGAAAGTCCGGGAAGTCGTCAGGTGGGTCGGGCTCGTCGTGCGGCAGATCCTGCCTGGGCGGCTCCGGCCGGGCGAACTCGCTGGTGCGGTCATCGGACGGCTCGTCGAAATCGAAAAACCCTGGCGTGTCGGGAAAGTCGTCAGGGAAATCGTCGGGCGGGCGTGCCGGGTAACGCGGCTCGGGGGCGGCACCGGTGTAGGGCGGTGGTTCAGCCGGGAAATCCTCGGACTCCCCGGCGTCGTCGCCGAAGTCCTCCGGTTGAGACTCGGGATACTCGTCCGACGGCTCGTCATCGGGAGCTCTGTGCCTACCCATGGCGGTCCTCTCCCGCGCGCCGGAGGTACCTACAGCCTCTAATCATGGGGACGGTCGTTGCTCCCCGACACTCCATCAGCCACGGGCGCGGGCCTTGAACTCCCGCCGACGTCGATGCAGGATCGGCTCGGTGTAGCCGCTGGGCTGTTCGGTCCCCTTCAAGATCAGCTCCTGGGCAGCCAAGAAGGCGATGCTGTCGTCGAAGTTGGGAGCCATCGGCAGATAAGCGGAGTCCCCAGCGTTCTGCTCGTCCACCAGCGGAGCCATCCGCTCCAGGCTAGCCCGCACATCCTCTTCCGTGATGACGCCGTGCCGTAGCCAGTTGGCCAATAATTGGCTGGAAATCCGCAAGGTGGCGCGGTCTTCCATCAGCGCCACATCGTGGATGTCGGGAACCTTGGAGCAGCCGACGCCGTGGTCGATCCAGCGCACCACATAACCCAGGATCGACTGACAGTTGTTGTCGACCTCTTCGCGGATCTCTTCGGGCGCCCAAGCCAGTTCCTTGGCCAGCGGGACGGTCAGCAACTCCTCGATGGTGGCGCGCTTCTTGCCCTCGAGTTCGTCCTGAACGACGCCCACATCGACGTAGTGGTAGTGCATCGCGTGCAGCGTCGCGGCGGTTGGCGACGGAACCCAGGCGGTGGTGGCGCCGGCCTTCGGCTGACCGATCTTCTGTTCCATCATGTCGGCCATCAGCTCGGTCATGGCCCACATGCCCTTGCCGATCTGCGCCTTGCCCTTGAACCCGGCCGCGAGGCCGGTGTCGACGTTGTTGTCCTCGTAAGCCTTGATCCACGTGGTGCTCTTCATCGCGCCCTTGCGGATCATCGGGCCCGCTTCCATCGACGTGTGAATCTCGTCGCCGGTGCGGTCCAAGAAGCCGGTGTTGATGAAGACCACCCGGTCAGCGGCGGCTTTGATGCACGCCTTGAGGTTGAGCGTGGTGCGGCGTTCTTCGTCCATGATGCCGACCTTCAGGGTGCCCTGTGGCAGGCCGAGAACGTCCTCGACGCGGCTGAACAGCTCACAGGTGAACGCCACCTCGTCGGGCCCGTGCATCTTGGGTTTGACGATGTAGACCGATCCGGTGCGGCTGTTCGTCAGCGGCCCGTTGCCGTCGCCGGTCTTCAGGCCGTGAATCGCGGTCAGCCCGGTGAACAGCGCGTCCTGAACGCCCTCGAAGACCTCATGCCCCTCAGCGTCGACGATCGCGTCGTTGGTCATCAGATGGCCGACGTTGCGCACGAACAGCAGGCTGCGACCGGGCAAGGTCAGCTCGCCGCCGTCGGGCGTCTTGTAGGTGCGGTCCTCGTTGAGCACCCGGTGGATGGTCTTGCCGCCCTTGTCGACCTCTTCGGACAGGTCACCGCGGTTCAGTCCGAGCCAGTTGCGGTAGCCCAGCACCTTGTCGTCGGCGTCGACGGCCGCCACGGAGTCTTCGAAATCCATGATCGTGGTGATCGCCGATTCCAGAACGACGTCCTTGATGCCGGCCTTGTCGGTCTTGCCGATCGGCGACTCAGGGTCGACCAGGATCTCGATGTGCAGGCCGTGGTTGACCAGCAGCACCGACCAAGCGGGGGAGCCGAGCTCGCCGGTGTAGCCGATGAACTTCTCCGGGTCGGCGAGGCCGACCGAGCCATCAGCGGTCGCGATTTGCAGCTGATCGTCTTCGACGCTGAGCCCGGTCGTGTCGGCCCATGAGCCGGAAGACAGCGGAACCGCCTCGTCGAGGAACGTGCGCGCGTACGCGATGACCTTGTCGCCGCGGATCTTGTTGTAACCGGTGCCCTTGTCGGCACCGCCGTCTTCCGGGATCACGTCGGTGCCGTACAGCGCGTCGTATAGCGAACCCCACCTGGCGTTGGCGGCGTTCAGCGCGAACCGCGCGTTGAGCACCGGGACCACCAGCTGTGGGCCGGCCGTCGTGGTGATCTCGTCGTCGACTCCCGCGGTGGTGATGGTGAAGTCAGCGGGTTCGGGCTGCAGGTAACCGATTTCGGTGAGGAACTCGCGGTACGTGTCCGGGTCGATCGGTTCGATGATGTGCTGCCGATGCCACTTGTCGATCTGCGCCTGCAGGTGATCGCGGCGTTCCAGCAGTTCTTGATTCTTCGGCTGCAGGTCGGTGACGACCTTGTCGACGCCCGCCCAGAAGCTGTCGGGGTCGATGTCGGTTCCGGGCAAAGCCTCGGTGTTGACGAAGTCGTGCAGCACTTTGGCGACGCGCAGGTTCCCCACCGACACGCGATCAGTCATTATTTCCCTCCGCATTAGCCTCGATAAATCGTTCCCAGCCTACCGGCCAGCAGCTCGACTACCGGCAACCGGCAACCGGCAACAGCAGGTCACACCTGGCCAGCAGCGCCGCCCGCAATGGCGCAGCGCGTGCCGCGACGGCCTTCTGGCACCGCGCATATTCGGCGCGGCCCGCAGCATCCTCGACCGCGATCGGTGTGTACCCGTAATCCGTCAGGTCGTACGGGCTTGCTCGCATATCGATTTCACGCGCAGCCGCAGCCAGTTCCAAGCAGTCCAGCAGCAACTCAGAGTCGACCAGCGAGCTCAACTTGTAGGACCATTTGTACAGGTTCATATTCGCGTGCAGGCACCCGGGCTGCTCCCAATCCTGTTGGGTCGCACGGCTAGGCGATCCGGTGTTGCGTGGCATAGCGTCAGCGGTGAAGAACCGGTAGGCATCGCGTTACCAGCAGCGCAGTTGTCTTGGCCGCAGGCTGTAGTAGCTGAACAGGAAATCCCACATCGGGTGTGGCTCGCCGACCCGGGCCCGCTCGACGTGCCGAGTGACGAACTTCTCGACCCGCGCGGCGTGGTCGTCGGCGCGGGACATCCACTCGTCGGCGTCCAGCTCACGCACGCTGCGTTCCGTCGCGCACCGTTCCGACCAGGTCCCGCACCAGGTCCTCCAGCGCGACCATCGCGACCACGGCGCCGTCCTGCCCGGTGACCAGGGCGAGGTGGCTGTTGCTGCGTCGCATCCGCGACAGCGCCTCGGGCACGCTCACCGATTGGGCGACGCGCGGCAGTGGCCGGACTCTGGCCACGTCGACGACGGCGTTCGGGTCGTCACTCAAGGCCAGCATGTCCTTGATGTGCAGATATCCGAGGAACTTGTCGTCGCCTTCGAGGTTGCTGACGATCGGGAAGCGTGAGTAACCGGTTGCTGCCAAAGCCTTTTCGACCGCGTCGACCGTCGGACCGGAGCCGGCCGCAGCGACCGGGACGGCACGGATCTGCCCAGCGGGCACCGCGACGTCGGCGACCGTCCGGTTACGGATCTGCAGCGCCCGGGTGAGCCTGGTGTGTTCTTCGGGATCCAGCAGACCTTCCGACACCGACTCGGCGATCATCTCGCTGAGCTCGACGGTGGAGACCGTGACGTCGAGCTCGTCGCGGGGCCGGACCCGCAACAATCGCAGCGTGCCGTTGCTGCACCGGTTATAGAACTTGATCACCGGCCGGACGGCGCGCACGTACACCAGATAGGCGGGGATCAACAGCATCGCCGCCCTCTCCGGGCCGGCCATGGCGATGTTCTTCGGGACGATTTCGCCGAGCAGCAGATGCAGAGCCACCACGATCGCCAGCGCTACGACCAACGATGTGGTGTGCAACAGCGCAGGGGACAGGCCGATCAGGTGGGCCGGGCGTCGCAGCAGATCGGCGACGGCGGGCTCGCCGATTCGGCCGAGCAGAATCGACGACACCGTGACGCCCAACTGGGCTCCGGCGAACATCAGCGGCAACTGCTCGCCGGCCCGGATGACGGTCACGGCGCCCGACCTGCCTTGCTCGGCCATCGCTTCGAGCCGGTCCCGCCGAGCGGAGATGAGCGAGAACTCCGCGGCCACAAACAGCGCGTTGGCGCCCACCAGCAGCAGCGTCGCCAGTATCCCGAACAGGTCGCCCATCAGCGACCTCGCGCTGCGGTCGACTCGACCGCCGCCAGCTGAGTCAGCTCCAGCAGGTCGATGCGGCGTCCGTCCATCCGGATCACCTTGGCCCGCCAAGCCGAGGCGTGCGGTACACCGTCGGACTCGTATCCCGCCAGCTGCACCTCGTCACCGCCGACCGGAATCCGGCCGAGCTGCTGCAGGACCAGCCCGCCGATGGTTTCGTATTCACCTTCCGGCGCGTGATAGCCGGTCGCGTCGGCGATCTCGTCGATGCGCAGCAGCCCAGACACCCGCCAGCCGTTGCCGACTGCGATCACGTCCTGGCGGGCGTCGTCGTGTTCATCGCGGACGTCGCCGACGATCTCTTCGATCAGATCCTCGACGGTCACCATGCCCGCGGTCCCGCCGTACTCGTCGACCACCATGGCGGTCTGCAGGTCGTTGGCGCGGATCTGTCCCATCAGTGCGTCGCCGTCGAGTGTCGAGGGCACCTTCGCGACCGGCTGAGCGATGGCGGTCACCAGCGTCAGTTCGCGCTCGGCGGCCGGCACTGCAAAGACCTGCTTGACGTGGACGATGCCGATTGTCTCGTCGAGGTCGCCGTCGATCACCGGGAATCGCGAGAAACCGCTTTCCGCTGCCGCCTCGACCAGGTCTGCGACGGTGTTATCCACTTGCAGCGCAACAATTTTCGCTCGCGGTGTCATCAGCTCTTCCGCGGTCAGGTCACCGAATTGCAGCGAGCGGTTCAGCAGTGCGGCGGTGGCCTGGTCCAGCGAGCCGCTGCGAGCGGAGTTACGCACCAGCGACACCAGCTCTTGGGCTGAGCGGGCCGACCGCAGTTCCTCAGTGGGCTCGACGCCGAGCTTGCGCAGGATCCAGTTGGCCGCGCAGTTGGTCAACCGGATCGGATACGTCATCAGCCACGAGAACAGCAGCTGCACGCCGGCGACGGCGCGCGCGGTCTGCAAAGGCCGGGCTACGGCAAGGTTCTTCGGGACCAACTCACCGAAGATCATCGAGACCGAGGTCACCACCAGCAGCGTCAGGAACGCGATCACCGCATCGGCGACCGAGTCGGGTATGCCGATCGCATCCAGGGCCGGGTGCGGCAATTCGGCGACCAGCGGCTCGGTGAGGTACCCGGTGATCAGCGCGGTGATCGAGATGCCGAGCTGCGCACCGGAGAGCTGGAACGACAGGTTGTGGTGGGCGCGGCGCACGAAGCGGTCGCGACGACGTCCATTGCGCGCGTTGGCTTCGACGGTGCTGCGTTCGAGAGTGGTGAGCGAGAATTCCGCGGCGGTGAACAGTGCGTTGCCCAGGATCAGGAGCACGATGGCGAGCAGGCTGAGCAGGGTGACGAGGAGATTCATCGAGGCCACCTACGAGAAGGAGGCTCCTCGGAGTCGGCGTCACACACGCCGGATGGCGCGGGTGCCTGAGGCACGAAAACCCTTCCTTCGACGTATCAGCTGTTGACGTGACCTTTTATGTTAGCGAAGCCACAACGCAGGAGAGCGCCCGTGGCTGCTGCGACACGCCCGGCTACCACCCGAAGGGCAGCGGATGGCCTTCGGCGAAGCCCGCGGCGGACTGCACGCCGACGACCATCCGCTCGTGCAGGTCGGCCAACGTCGACGCGCCGACGTAGGTGCAGGTGCTGCGCACACCGGACGTGATGTGGTCTAGCAGGTCCTCGACGCCGCCGCGAGCGGGGTCCAGGCCCATCTGCGACGTCGAGATACCTTCTTCGAACAACGCTTTGCGAGCGCGCTCAAAGGCGCCGTCGGCCGCGGTCCGGGCCACCACCGCACGCTTGGACGCCATGCCGTAACTCTCCTTGTACGGCTGGTTGTCGCGATCACGCATCAGGTCGCCGGGGGATTCGTAGGTGCCGGCGAACCACGATCCGATCATCACGTTGGACGCGCCGGCCGCCAGCGCCAGCGCGACGTCGCGCGGGTGGCGCACACCGCCGTCGGCCCACACGTGGGCACCGAGTTGCTGTGCGGCCGAAGCACATTCGAGGACAGCCGAGAACTGCGGCCGGCCGACTCCGGTCATCATCCGGGTGGTGCACATCGCTCCCGGGCCGACACCGACCTTGACGATCGACGCTCCGGCGCCGATCAGGTCGCGGGTGCCGTCGGCCGACACCACGTTGCCCGCTACCAGTGGCACGCCGAGGTCCAGCGCCGAGATCGCTTTGATCGCGTCCATCGCTTTGACCTGGTGTCCGTGCGCGGTATCCACCACCACGAGGTCGACACCCACCTCGACCAGTGCCTGCGCTTTGGCCACGACGTCGCCGTTGATGCCGACCGCCGCGGCGACCCGCAGCCGGCCCTTCGCGTCGACGGCCGGTGTGTAGATGCCTGCGCGGATGGCCCCGGTGCGGGTCAGCACGCCGGCCAGCGCGCCGTCGGCGCCGGTGAGGACCGCGAGGTCGACGGCAGAGTGCTCCAGCAGATCGAAGACTTTGCGCGGTTCGGTGCCGACCGGGGCGTTGACGAAGTCGGTGATCGCGATGTCGCGCACGCGGGCAAACCGGTCCACGCCCTCGCAACACGACTCGGTGACCAGGCCGATCGGCCGGCCCTCGAAGGTCACCACCGCGGCACCGTGAGCACGCTTGGAGATCAGCGCCAGCGCGTCGGATACCGAGTCCTCGGGCGCCAGCACCACCGGGGTGTCGACGACCAGGTCGCGGCTCTTGACGAAGTCCACCGTCTGCTGCACCGCGGTGATCGGAAGGTCTTGTGGCAGAACGACGATCCCACCGCGACGGGCCACCGTCTCGGCCATTCGCCGTCCTGCGACCGCGTTCATGTTGGCCACCACCACGGGGATGGTGGTGCCCGAGCCGTCGTCGCTGGACAGGTCGACGTCGAAGCGTGACGCCACATCGGAGCGGTTCGGCACGATGAAGACGTCGTTGTACGTCAGGTCGTAGGCGGGACGGTGTCCGTCCAGAAACCTCATCGCGTCACGCCTCCGGCGCGGTTGCGGCTATGCGGGCACCTCGGACCGGTCGCCGCTCCAGAGGGTGTGGAACTTCTTGCTCGAGTCTTCATCGATCCGTCCATAGGTGTGTGCACCGAAGAAGTCCCGCAACCCCTGGGTGAGCGCGGCGGGCAGTCGCTCGGTGCGTAGCGCGTCGTAGTACGACAACGCCGAGGCGAAGCCCGGAATGGGGATACCCAAATGGGTGGCGGTCACCACCACGCGGCGCCAACTGTCGATCGCCGACTCGATGGCATCACGGAAATACGGCGCGACGATCAGCGTCGGAAGGTCCGGATCCTCGTCGAACGCCTCTTTGATCCGGTTGAGGAACTTGGCCCGGATGATGCAGCCGCCGCGCCAGATGGTGGCCATGTCGCCCAGGGTGATGCCCCAGTCGTATTCGGCGCTGCCTGCCTGGATCTGGTTGAAGCCCTGCGCGTAGGCGATGATCTTCGAAGCGTACAGCGCCTTGCTGACATCGTCGATGAACTGCGCTGCATCGCTTGGCTTTTCGCCCAGATCGCCGGACGCCAAACCGGTGGTGGCCTTGCGTTGGGCCACCGAACCGGACAGCGCACGAGCGAACACGGCTTCAGCGATCCCGGTGACCGGAATTCCGAGGTCCAGGGCCGACTTCACCGTCCAGCGGCCGGTGCCCTTCTGCTCGGCCTCGTCGACGATCACGTCGACGAGCGGCTTGCCGGTCTTGGCGTCGGTCTGGCGCAGCACCTGCGCGGTGATCTCGATGAGGAAGCTGTCCAGGTCGCCCTTGTTCCACTCGGCGAACACGTCGGCTATCTCCGGCGCGGTCTTGCCGAGCCCGTCACGCAGCAGCTGGTAGGCCTCGCCGATGAGCTGCATGTCGGAGTACTCGATGCCGTTGTGCACCATCTTGACGAAATGCCCGGCCCCGTCGGGACCGATGTGCGTGCAGCACGGCACATCGTCGACGTGCGCGGAGATCTCTTCCAGCAGCGGGCCCAGCGACTTGTACGACTCGGCCGGTCCGCCGGGCATGATCGACGGTCCGTTCAGCGCGCCTTCTTCACCGCCGGAGATGCCGGCCCCGACGAAGTGCAATCCACGCTCACGCATGGCCTTTTCACGGCGGATGGTGTCGGTGTAGAGCGCGTTGCCACCGTCGATGATGATGTCGCCGTCTTCCATGGCGTCGGCGAGCTCGTTGATGACGGCGTCGGTCGGGTCGCCGGCCTTGACCATGATGATCACCCGACGCGGCTTCTCCAGCGCGTCCAGGAATTCTGCGATGCTCTCCGACCGGACGAAATTGCCTTCGCTGCCATGCTCTTTGAGCAACAGGTCGGTCTTGGCGATCGACCGGTTGTGCAGCGCCACCGTGTAACCGTGGTGGGCGAAGTTGCGGGCCAGGTTCGAGCCCATCACCGCCAAACCGGTGACGCCGATCTGCGCGGTACCGGTCGTAGAATCCGACGAGCTCATGTGATCGCCTCTCGCGTTCGTCACTGGTTATCCGTGGCCTGCACCGAACACTGTGGCACAGCGGGATTGGGGTATCTGCAAAGTATCGCCAATGCGGTGCGCTTGCCCGGTCGCCGGGTTAGGCAGCGGTGAACAGCCGGTGCAGTTCGGTGAGCCAGGGAATCGCCAGCGCGAGCGTGGGCACCACCAGCACCGCCGCCGCCGCGAGGTAGGCCACCGTCGACACCATCAGGCTGTTGCCGCTGCCTGATAACCGCCGTACCCGCAGCAGGGTGTGGGTCCCGCCTGCGGCCATTGCGCCGATCGGTGTGCGGCTCGACGCGCAGGTCACCAGCGCACGAGCCAGGGGAGCGCGGCCGGCGACCCGTACCGCGGCGTCGTCGGCCAACAGCTCGGCCAGCAACTGCACGGCATCCAAAGCGCTTGCACTGCGGACGAATCGGGGAAATGCGGCGTGCGCCGCGGTGAACGCCTCGAGAACCAGATCGTGGCGGGCCCGCAGGTGGGCGCGCTCGTGACTCAGGATCGCCGAGACCTCGGCCTCGGTCAGCGATTCCAGCGTGCCCTCGCTGAGCACCACGCGGCTGCGGACGCCGGGCAGACAGTAGGCCAGCGGCTGCGCCACTTCCAGCACGCGAAGGTCGCGGCCGCGGGCGCGAGCTCGCACCGGCACCGCGTCCGGCGAAAGTCCGAGCAGGTCGACGAGCATCCGATGGTGAGCGCGCCGTCGACGGGTGGTGACTGCCACCCGCACCACCGCGACCGCCAGACGCACACCGATCACCAACGTCACGGCTAATACCCCGACAAACAGAAGCCACAGTGGCCAGCCGAGCCGGCCGATCTCCGCGGCGGGGCTGGCGGTCGGTCGCCCATCCGCACCCGGGACGAACAACCGGCTGGCGATCGCGATGCCGGCGCTGAATGCCGACAGGACCGCGGCCACGGCAATCGCCTGCCACAACACCATCGCGGCGCGGGGAGCGCGCAACGGCCAGGACGCCCGCGCAAGCAAGCCCGGTACCGGGCCGACCAGCATCACCGCGAGAAGGGTGAAGGCCAGCCCGGACATGGTTCCAGTCTCTCTCAGCCCTCGGGCCGTGCGCCACCGGATGGCGCGTTCCGAGAACTACATTCCAACTCGTCGAGCGCGCGCCGAAGCGCTTCGGCCTCGTCGGCGCCGACTCGCTCGACGAAGTGCACGAGCGCCGCCTGCCTGCTGCCGAAGTCAGCGACCTGGTCGAGCGCGTCGACCATCAGCCCGGCGACCAGTTCGTCGCGCCCGTGTACCGGCGCATAGCGGTGCGCACGGTCGTCGCGCAGTTGCGAGACAAGATTCTTCTTGGCGAGTCGTTGCAGCACGGTCATCACTGTCGTATAGGCCAGGTCGCGGTGCTCAGACAGCGCCTCGTGTACCTGGCGGACAGTTTGAGGTTGGGGAGTGGACCACAGGTGGTCCATGACCGCACGCTCGAGGTCCCCGAGGCGCGTCAGCTTAGCCATGCTTGATCATCTCCTGTGCAATGCCGCCAGCGTACTCGCGCTTACTACCGGCCGTCGTACCACCTCGTCCGATCCTGTGAGGGCCCTCACAGGATATGACCTTTCGATATGGTTAGGCTAACCTCACAAATGGAGGGTGCCAGTGACGACTGTAATTGACGATCCGCTGATCGCGGCGATGTCCATCGAGCGCGTGCTACCGCTGCACGAGTCGAGCCGACGGCTGCGCGAGCTGTATCCGCAATGCCCGCGGGTTTACGGCGTCGCGGTGCTGGGCGACGTCTCGATTCGCCGATGGTCGCCGCTGGAGTCGGCCGTCAGGGCCGATCGGCTGGAGGCGATGTTCGATGCGGCGGTGGTCGACATGGGCCGACGCAGCGCCGCAAGGCAATTGGCGGCGACGCTGGTGCACACCGTGATCGGCCGGGTGGTCGCGCTGGTGGTGCTGGAGGCGCGGGCGTGGGACACCGGACTGGAGAACCTCTGGGTCCATGTCGACTCAGACGGTGTCATCGACTGGGCCGGGGTCGTCGACCCCACCGTGCGGGTGCTGCCCGACGACTACGCGGGCGAAGGATCGGTGCGACTGCCGAGTGAGGCTGCGCTGACGACCTGGGTGGCGCACCGCTGTCACCGGACCCTGGAATCGCTGTTCGACAAGCTGTATGCGGTCAGCGGCGGTGCGATGTCGATCGCCGCGATGTGGCAGACCGTCGGGTCGATGGTGGTCGCGACCGCCACGCAGGTGCCGCAACTGGCCGGCGCCGACGAACTGGCGGCGATGCGACGCGGCCAGGCAGTGCTGGACGCGATGGTCGGGTTCGGCCTGCCGGTGCGCGGCCAATCGGTCGCTCGTCCACGCCCACGGGGAAGCTCTTGCGGAATTAGGACAGCCTTGCCTATGCTAATGGCATCGAGCGATACATGACCGAGCCGGTGTCCTGAGGGCCGCAGTGACCCCCGGTCTCTCGATACGGCGAGCCCCGTGCACTACGCACGGGGCTCGCCGGTATCTGGGAGACGCTTCGACCGAAGCCGTTGGGCGTCAGTCCTTGATGAAGTGGTACATCCGGTATGACACCCGCCCGCGCTGCAATTCCTTGTACATCAGCGTGTCGGGCGCCCCGGCGAACAACTTGCCGAAGGGGCGCAAGAACACGGGCAACCGGCTACCGACCAATTCGAGGTACCGACCAGAGTTGTTGTCCAGCCCGCGCAGCACGTCGGGGCTGATATCGCGCTTGGACTCCATCCGCAAGGGCAAGCCGGCCAGTGCCGCGTCCCACGCGTCGTACTCGAGGAATCCGCGGAAGTCGACGTAGAGGAAATGCCCGCCCGGCCGCAGCACTCGGACCATCTCGGCGAGGAAGCGGTCGAAGTGCGGGTAACCGTGCGAGGCCTCGACGTTGAGCACCGCGTCGAAGGACTCATCGGGGAACGGCAGGCTCTCGGCGTCACCGTGCACGAAATCCAGACCCGGCAGGTCGTAGCGCCGTTTGGCGAATGCGACGCCGTCGGGGTTGAAGTCCAACCCGGTGTACGACGCCGGGTGCAGGGTCTTCATCAGGTAAGCGCCGCCGCCGCCGTGACCGCAGCTGGGCTCCAGCACCTTCTTACCGCTGAGGTCGGTCTGGTTCGCCGTGCGGTGATAAAGCTGAATGCAGTACCGGTTGGGCTCATCCTCAGGAGCCAACGGCAGACCCATCGGGGGATCCTCTTCATAGCCCCAGTTGAGGAAGACGACGTCGTCTTGATCCCATCTGCGGGTGACGAAGGGATACCAGTACTTGTTCATGGCTTTCTTAAACCATGCATAACTGCCAAGGGGCTTCACGTATCGCCTGAGGACGCTTGTCACAGCGGCGAGTATGCCAGTGCGCTAGACAAGACAGTGGTCCGCCACGGCTAGCAACTCGGAATCGAGCGATGGCTCGTCGGTTCGCCGGCGCAATATCACTCGCGCACCCTTCGCCGGCACGGTTGCCACACCACGCCATCGAGCCTTTTCGCCCGGCGCATCGGTTGGGACGAAACGGAATTCGCGCAGGAGCATGCGCAGGACGACGTCGGACTCCATGCTGGCGAATGCCGCACCGACGCAACGGTTGACGCCGCCACCGAAGGGCATCCAGGCGGTGGGCTTGCCACCCGGGCCCAGGTAGCGGTCCGGGTTGAACGACGCCGCGTCCGGGAAATGCTTGTCCGAGTTGTGAGCCAGATTGATGCTGATGATGATATTGGTGTCCTCTGGTAGAACCCACTCTCCCAACCGGATTCGCGTCTTGGTGCGCCGCGTCGTGCCGTCGAGCACCGGCCGGGTGCGCTGCACTTCCCATATCGTGGCCTGCCGCAACTCGGATCCGCCCGCGTCGACTTCCTCGGCCAGCCGCTGACACAGTTCCGGATGCCTGCTCAACCGTTCCAACACCCAGGCCAGCGACGAAGCGGTTGTCTCATGGCCGGAACCCAACAGCGTGAGCAACTCGTCGGCGATGTGCTCGTCGGAAATCGGCTCGCCGTTTTCGTAGCGGGCTTGCAGCAGCATCGCGAGCACGTCCTTGCGCTCTTCGATGGCCGGATCGGCCCGCGCTTCGGCGATCAGCGAGGCGATGACGGCGCCGAACCGGCGCCGCTTCTTCATGTACCGCCCCCACGGACTCCAGGGACCCAGGTCGCGCCGCATGATCGGCGGACACACCACGAGCAGGGAGCCCATCGCGACTATGGCCGGCACCGTTTCCCGAAGTTCTTCCAGCGCAGCGCCTTCGGCGCCGAACACGGCGCGCAGGATCACCCCGACGGTGATCCGCAGCATCGGCTCCAGCGTTTCGAACTCCTGGCCTTCGGTCCAGGTCGCGGTCTCGCGCGCCACCTCTTCTTCGATGATGCGGTCGTAGCTGCGCATCCGCTTACCGTGAAAAGCCGGCGCCAGCAGTTTGCGGCGCTCACGGTGCTCGTTGCCGACAAGGCTGAATGTCGAGCCCGGACCGAACGCTTCGCCGATCGACCCGGCCCCCGACGCGGCCCGTTCGATCAGCTCGGTGCCGGTGTTGAACAGCTCCTTAGCCAGGATCGGGTCATTGATAACTACCGCATGGTTGTTCTTAGGCAGATTTACTCTCACCACGTCGCTGCCATACCGACGGGAGACGGCGGCAAACATCGCGTGGTTCGATACCAGGAAAGTGGCGGTTTGAATTAGCTTCGGAATCCGCGGGCCCGGCGGCAGCCGCACCGGGTCGGTGGTCGCCGTGACCATCTTGCACCTCCAAGTTCGGCTAGCCGGAATTTACATTCTAAAATCATTGACTTCCGCACAAAGAATACCGCAAAGCACACTGAGGCGTACAAAACATTCTATACTCACAGTGGATTGGGATTTAGATACTATGCAGTCACTGCCAGGAGCGCCGTTTGACAAGGAACTAGGGCTGGCATTCACCGAAATCAGCCCCGATTGCACGCGCGCTCAACTGGAGGTTGTGCCCAAGCTCTACCAGCCGATGGGCATCGTGCATGGCGGCGTCTACTGCTCGATGGTGGAGAGTTTGGCCAGCGTGGCGGCCTACACCTGGCTAGCCGCCAACCACGGAGGCTCAGTCGTCGGCGTCAACAACAACACCGACTTCCTGCGTGCGATCAACAACGGGACCGTCTACGGCACTGCCACCCCGGTGCATCGCGGACGGCGTCAGCAGCTGTGGATAGTCGACATCGTCGACTCCGACGATCGGTTGGTGGCCCGCGGTCAGGTGCGGCTGCAAAACATCGAAGCCGAGTCCGGCTAGGCTCCCGGCGTCAGCTGGCGGCCTTCGCCGTCTCGCCTTCATGGGCTTCGGCCGCCATCACTGCGAGCTGCTCGAGTCGCGTGCGGGCGAAGGCTTGCTGCTCGGTGATCGTCAGCTGGCCGCGACGGCCGCTCAGGAACGTCACGATCCAGGACAGCACGGTGGTGACCTTGTTCTTGAACCCGATCAGGTAGACCAAGTGCAGCAGCAGCCAGGCGAACCAGCCGATGAGGCCGCCGAACTCGAGCGGGCCGATTTTCACCACCGCGTAGTACCGCGACACCGCGGCCATCGATCCTTTGTCGAAGTACTGGAACGGCTCGCGCTGGCTGGGGTCGGCACCGCCCAACTCGGCCTTGATCGTGCTCGCGGCGTACTTGCCACCCTGGATGGCGCCCTGGGCAACCCCAGGCACGCCGTCGAAAGCGGCCATGTCCCCGACGACGAACACGTTGGGGTTACCGGGTATCGCCAGATCGGGCAACACCTTGACGCGGCCGGCACGGTCGAGTTCGACGCCGGACTGACGGGCCAGATCGCGGCCCAGGGGACTGGCGGACACACCCGCAGACCACACTTTGCAGGCCGACTCGATGCGACGAATGGTGCCGTCGGAGTCTTTGACCGTGATTCCGTCGCGGTCGACGTCGGTGACCATGGCGCCGAGTTGGATTTCGACGCCCATCTTCTCCAGCCGCGCGGCGGCTTTCTTGCCGAGTTTCTCGCCCATCGGCGGCAGTACTGCGGGTGCGGCGTCCAGCAGGATGACCCGTGCTTTGGTCGAATCGATGTGGCGGTAAGCGCCTTTGAGCGTGAAGTCCGCGAGTTCGGCGATCTGTCCGGCCATCTCGACGCCGGTCGGGCCCGCGCCGACGACGGTAAAGGTGAGCAGCTTCCTGCGTCGTTCCGGGTCGTTGGACCGCTCCGCGGCCTCGAATGCGCTCATGATCCGGCCGCGCAACTCCAGCGCGTCGTCGATCGACTTCATACCGGGTGCGAATTCGGCGAATTGGTCGTTGCCGAAGTAGGACTGGCCGGCCCCGGCAGCGATGATCAGGCTGTCGAACGGGGTCTCGTAACTGTGGCCGAGCAACTCCGAGACGACGAACTTGCCGGCCAGGTCGATGTGCGTGACGTCGCCGAGCAGGACCTGGGCATTGTGCTGACCGCGCAGGATCATCCGAGTCGGGGGAGCGATCGCACCTTCGGCGACGATGCCGGTCGCCACCTGGTACAGCATCGGCTGAAACAGATGATGGGTGGTACGGGCGATCAGCTTGATGTCGACATTCGCTCTTTTGAGCTTCTTGACGGCATTCAGTCCGCCGAATCCCGATCCAATGACCACGACCCGATGTCGGTGATTGGGCGCAGTGACTTCGGGATGGGCGTTCATGATGTTGTGGCTCCTCAGCGGCGACTGGGTTCCCTACTACCGTAGCCGCCCGGACCTGCAATTATCGACGTTAACGGCGTGTGATCGCCCACACCCGGCGGACCTGACGTGATGTGTCTCGCTGCGCGATCAGAGACCGAACAGCGGGCGCAGCGCGTCGCCGACTGCGGCGATCACACCGGGCTCATACGCCGGCACATAGATGATCACGCCGTCGATGCCGGCGTCGAGCACCTTGGCCTGAACCTGCTCGGCGATGTACTCGACACTGCCCGACAACGTGCGTCCACTTTCATCGGGCTTGGCGTCGTCGTCCGGGACGACTGTCACCAGCATGCTGGTCTCCAGGGTGGCGGGGTCGCGGCCGATTGCCTCACAGCTGTCCTGCACGACTTTGATCTTGCGAGCCAGCTGGTCGAAGCTCGCGATCACGTTGAGGTGGTCGAACAGCCGAGCCGCCAGCGGGATGGTCTTCTTCTCGCCGCTGCCACCGATCATCAACGGGATATGGTCGCGATAGCGCGGGTTGGCCAGCGCATTTTCGGCGCGATACCACTTGCCGGAGAAGGTCGGTCGCTCGCCCTTGAGCATCGGCAGAATGATCTCCAGCGCCTCGTCGAGTCGGTTGAACCGATCGGTGAAGGTGCCGAATTCGAAGCCCAGCTCGTCGTGCTCGAGCTCGAACCACCCCGTGCCGATACCCAGAATCGCCCGGCCAGCGCTGACAACGTCGAGGGTGGTGATGGCTTTGGCAAGCAAGGTTGGGTTGCGGTAGGTGTTGCCAGTCACCAAGGTGCCCAGCTGAACTCGTTCGGTCGCCATTGCCAGCGCGCCGAGCGCGGTGTAGGCCTCGAGCATCGGCTGGTCGGGGGAGCCGAGCTGCGGCAGTTGGTAGAAGTGATCCATGACGAAAACCGAGTCGAATCCTGCCGATTCGGCCTCGCGGGCCTGCGCGACGACGGTCGGGAAGAGCTGCTCCACGCCGGTGCCGTAGGAGAAGTTGGGGATCTGGAAGCCAAGCCGAATAGTCACGAAATCAACCCTAGTGACGCAGGGTCATCCAGGAACCCCGCTGAAGCGAGTTACGCGCTCAGCGAATCGCCGGTCAGGCGAATTGCGTCAGCGCGCCCTGGCTGACATGCAGCAGTTGGCCGGTGATGTGGCGGGCAGCAGAGCTGGTCAGGAACAGAGCCATCCGCGCGACCTCGTCGGCAACCGACGGCGGCGTGTTGGACAGACCCTCGTACCCGGGCTGCGTACTGCGTCCGGCCGCGATCGCGTTGATGGTGATGCCACGAGTGCCGTATCCCTTGGCCTGTCCGGCGACCCAGCTCGAGAGCGCGGCCTTGACCGCGGCCTCAGCACTTCCCGGGCGCGGGTTCTCCGGCACGACGCTAATGATCGATCCGCCCGAGCGCAGGTGGTCACCGACCGTCTCGACGGCCAGCACCGCCGACAGCAGGGTGTCGTCCAGCGCGTTACGGTACGCAGCGGCCAGATCCGACAGCGAGTACGCACGCGGGTCGCCCGAGTCCCAGCGGGGAGCCGGAATGTTGACGACGGTGTCGAGGTGGTGGGGGAACAGGTGACGAACCTCTGCCAACCCACCTGGATCGGTGATGTCACAGACGATCGCGTCCGCGTCTATTTCCTTAGCCGCTACTTCGAGATCGTCCCGGCGAGCGCCAACCAGGGTGATCGTGTGACCGTCGTTGTGAAAACCCTCAGCAACGGCGCGACCCAGTTCGGTGTCGCCTCCGGTGATCAGTACCTCCACCGCCATGACCTCCTCGTATTCAACGTTGAATCCAGGTGCCGGCCGGTAACTAGCACCGCGGCTTCCGCCATGAGCAACAGTTATCCGATGCTTCGATGGTGGCATACCGCACTACCAGACCCTGGGATTTCAGGGCGTGTATGGCCTTAACCTTTTGCCATGTTACTGGACAGTAGCTAGAGATGAAACTCCAAATCCGGCACGGCGCGATCACCGTTTGGACAACGCTGGGCTCTGTGACGTCCCGGTTGAGGTCAGCGCGCAGGTGGGGAGCGGCGGGTTTGACGTCGCTCACGCTGGTCACCAGCGTGGTCGGGTGCAGCCACGCGACAGCGCCGTCACCGAACCCCAGCCGCTCGGCGACCGCGTTGATCACGGTGTTCGCCGCGTTGCCGCTCAAGCCGGCGTTCACTCTGCTTGGCCGGCAAGCTCCAAACGGACAACCCCGGCGCCACTGTGGATTTCGACTTCGCGACGTCGTCGCAATTGGCGAATAAGCTGGCGCAGGGCGTGGCCGCGGACGTCTTCGCCTCGGCGGACAGCGCGCAAATGGACACCGTGGTCAAGGCGGGACTCAGTGGGAGCGACCCGGTGAATTTCGCCACCAACACCCTCGTCATCGTCACGGCGCCCGGCAATCCGAAGGAGATCCATGCCTTCGCCGATCTCGCCAAACCTGAGATGCGAATCGCGGTGTGCCAGTCGCCGGTGCCGTGCGGCGTGGCGACCCAGCGCATCGAAGACAGCACCGGGGTCCAGCTCACCCCGGCAACCGAGGAGACGACGGTGTCCGCTGTTCTGGCCAAGGTGACCAGCGGTGAGGCCGATGCGGGGCTGGTCTATCTCACCGACGCGCGCAAGGCCGGCGACGTCGTCAATACCGTCAATTTTCCGGAGTCGGCAGGTGCGGTGACCGTCTATCCGATCGCGATCCTCAAGCACGCGTCGCAGCCTGCGCTGGCGCAGAAGTTCGTCGACCTGGTCACCAGCCCGACCGGCGCGAAGGTGCTGAACCAGGCCGGATTCGCGGGTCCTTGAGGGACGCGCCCGACCGCGCGCGCGATGCGGCGCCGCCGTCGCGGCGACCCGACCGCCACCACCGACCCGATGAACTGCGCCGATGCCGGTGACCGGCTTATTGACATCGGCGGAAAATCAATCACTTTGTCAGCAAACCACCCTTGCGTCACGGCTGTAACACGGTAGGTTTTTTGCTCATGGACCAGGTCGAACGAAATTCAACACGGCCCAGAAACCGCTGGACCGGAGCCGTCGCAGCGATCGGCTGTGCCGGCGCGATCGCCCTTGCCCTGCCCGCCACGGCCGGCGCCGACCCGGTGCCGCCGCCGCCACCGGCGCCCGGCGGTCCGGTCGCACCCGCGCCGGTAGCCCCGGCAACTCCTGACGCGGCGCCCGGCCCGGCCGGTCCGCCCGCGGCACCGCCGGGCGCCAACCCGGTCGCAGCGCCACCCGGAGCCGATCCCAACGCGCCGGCGCCGCCGCCGACTGAGCCGGCTGCGCCTCAACCCGGTCGGGTGGACAACCCGGTGGGCGCGTTCAGCTACGTCGTCCCCGCAGGCTGGGTCGAATCAGACGCCACCCACCTGGACTACGGTTCAGCGCTGCTCAGCAAGATCGCCGGGGCGCCCAGCCCGGGCCAGCCGCCGCCGGTGGCCAACGACACCCGCGTCGTGCTCGGCAAGCTGGACCAGAAGCTGTACGCCAGCGCTGAAGCCGACAACACCAAGGCCGCAACGCGTTTGGCATCGGATATGGGCGAGTTCTTCATGCCCTACCCGGGCACTCGGGTCAACCAGGAGACGACGGCTCTGGCCGCCAACGGCATGTCCGGGGGCGCGTCGTACTACGAAGTGAAGTTCAGCGACGCGAGTAAACCGAACGGCCAGATCTGGGCTGGCGTGATCGGACCGTCTGGACCCAACGTGCCGCCTGCCGCGGCGAACCAGCGCTGGTTCGTGGTGTGGCTGGGCACAGGCAACGACGCGGTCGACAAGGGCGGGGCGAAGACGCTGGCCGAGTCCGTCCTTCCGCTGCTCCCGCCTGGAGCGCCGGCACCTGCTCCCGGGGCCCCGCCGCCCGCTCCGGCACCAGGAGCACCGGCTCCGGCTCCTGCGCCTGGCGCCCCGGCTCCTGCACCAGGCGCACCTGCTCCTGCCCCGGGTGCCCCGGCAGCACCGCCGCCGGCGCCACCCACACCCGGACAACCGGCGGGCGGCAACGGTCCGGCCGCGGCTCCCGGGACGGTCTCGACCTAGGCCTGCGCTGGCCTGGGGCAAACCCGCCCAATTAGGCGTATGAATAATTGCGCAAGAGTGGGTATACCGAAATGACAGTCCGCAGCGGGCTTGACCAGCTAAAAAGGAGTTTCGGATGAATGTCCTGGCAGCAACTGAGATCCTCGCGCGTTCAACGACACTGACCGGTATCGGTGTCATCGGGTACATCATCATCGGCGGTCTGGCCGGCTGGATCGGCAGCAAGATCGTCAAGGGCGGCGGATCCGGCATTCTGATGGACATCGTGATCGGCGTCGTCGGCGCGCTGATCGGTGGCTTCATCCTGAGCTTCTTCGTCAACACGGCCGGCGGCGGGCTGATCTTCACGTTCTTCACCGCACTGCTCGGCTCGGTGATCCTGTTGTGGCTCGTCGGTATGGCGCGAAGGTAGCGATCGAGCCAACCTGCTGACCTAGCGTCCCGCCGTCGACGTGAGCCCGGACTCGTCCGCGACGATGAGCGCGTGGCGAGTCCGCAGGCCCGGGCCGATGAGCACCGAGCCGCTGGAGCGTGTCAGCGCGCCGGTGCCGCGACCCGAGCCGTCGGAACTCCTGGTGGCGGTGCGCGCATGTGGCGTGTGCCGCACCGACCTACACGTCACCGAGGGCGACCTTCCGGTACACCGTGATCACGTCACGCCTGGCCACGAAGTCGTCGGCGACGTTGTCGAGGTTGGCGCCGACGCCGGTGACGAGTTCCGCGTCGGCGACCGCGTCGGCATCGCATGGTTGCGGCACACCTGCGGCGAGTGCGCCTATTGTCGGCGCGGCGACGAGAACCTCTGCCCGAACTCGCGCTACACCGGATGGGACGCCGACGGCGGCTACGCCGAATTCGCCACTGTACCCGCGGCTTTCGCTCATCATCTGCCGAGCGGCTACAGCGATACCGAATTGGCGCCGTTGCTGTGCGCCGGCATCATCGGTTACCGCTCGCTTATACGCGCGGAGCTGCCTCCCGGCGGTCGGCTGGGGCTGTACGGGTTCGGTGGCAGCGCGCACATCACCGCGCAGGTCGCGCTGGCTCAGGGCGCCGAGCTGCATGTGATGACCCGCGGCGCGGCAGCCCAGGAGTTGGCGCTCGGGTTGGGTGCTGCGTCAGCGCAAGGAGCGTCCGACCCGCCGCCGGTACGTCTGGACGCCGCAATCCTGTTCGCGCCCGTCGGTGATCTGGTGCTACCCGCTCTGGAGGCGTTGGACCGCGGCGGAACGCTGGCGATCGCCGGAATCCACTTGAGCGACATTCCCGTTCTGAACTATCAGCGGCATCTGTTTCAAGAGCGTCAGGTTCGCTCGGTGACGTCGAACACCCGCGCCGACGCCCGGGCTTTTCTCGACTTCGTTGCCAAGCACCACATCTCGGTGACCACGCCGGAATACCCGTTGAGTCACGCCGATCGGGCGCTGTCGGATCTCAGCGCCGGGCGCATCTCCGGCGCGGCCGTCCTGCTGCCCTAGGACAGATGCCAGACGAGCGCCGCCGCCAGGGCGCCCACCCCGTTGAGGGACCAGTGCAGCGCGATCGGCGCGAGCAGACTGCCGCTGCGTCGTCGCAGCCAACTGAACACGAACCCGGCCGCCCCGGTTGCGACAACGGCGAGGACGACTCCGGCCAGCATGCCGAATACGCCGCCGCCGAACAGCCGGGTGAAGCCGACGTTGTTGTTCGTCAATCCCAGCGAGGTCGCGATGTGCCACAGGCCGAACAGCAGTGAACCGGCGACCGCGACGCCGCGAAATCCCCAGGCCCGGTTCAACGTGCCGTGCAGCACACCGCGGAACGCGAGTTCCTCGGGAATCACCGTCTGCAGCGGGATGACGATCATCGACGCGATGAGTGCGCCGGAGATCGTCGCGTAGTGGTTGTTCAGGAACATCGGCCGGGTCAGCGGCAGCAGCACGCCGGCCGCGATCACCGCCACCACCAGGCCCACCGCGCCAAGTGCGTAGGCCGCGCCGGACTTCCAGTCTTCGCGGCCCAGACCGAGCTCGGCCCAGCCCAGACCGTTGAATCGCAACCACGCGACCAGGCCGATCGCCGCGGCCGGAACCGTGACGACGCCGGCCCACGACGTGGTGAAGTGCGCGACGAGGTTCGTCACAGCCAACACCACGATGACCACCGCGACGTCAACGCGAACCCGGAATTGGTGCAGCGCCGAGAGCTGCGCGAGCAGCGGATGAGGTTCCGCCGCGGCGCTCTCGTAACCAGACATCTCTCCAGGCTACCGACGGCACCGAGGCAGGCGACCCGAGTTGACACCTGCCAACTACGCTGACCTGATGCCTGACGACGCTGACGTGGTCAACAGTGACGGGCTGCTCGCGTCGCTGCGGGTCCTCGACCTGGCCGGCGACGACGGCGATTCGGTGAGCCGGCTGCTTGCCGACTTGGGCGCCGACGTGCTGAAAGTGGAGCCGCCGGGCGGCAGCCCGTCGCGCACGAACGCGCCGACGGTGCGCGGCGCCAGCCTGCGCTTCGCGCTGCACAACGCGAACAAGCGCAGCACCGTCCTCGACCCCGACGAGCCGGCCGATCGCGAGCGGTTGATCGAGCTTGTCGCAGAGGCCGACATCGTCATCGACAGCGGCATTCCCGGTCAGGCCGCGGCGTACGGCACGTCCTGCGAAAGCCTCGCCGACCAGTTCCCGCACCTGGTCGCGCTGTCGGTCACCGACTTCGGCCGAACCGGGCCGCGGTCGTCATGGCAGGCAACCGATCCCGTGCTGTACGCGCTTTCAGGCGCGTTGTCGCGGTCAGGGCCGACCACCGGCACGCCGGTCTCGCCGCCGAACGGCATTGCCTCAGCGACTGCCGCCGTTCAGGCGGCGTGGGCAGCTCTGGTCGCCTACTACCACCGGTTACGTTGCGGAACAGGCGATTACATCGACTTCTCCCGGCTCGACGCGGTGGTCATGGCGCTCGACCCCGCGTTCGGGGCGCACGGCCAGGCCGCCGCGGGCATGCGTCACCCCGATCGGTGGCGCGGACGTCCGAGGAACCAGGACGCCTACCCGATCTACCCCTGCCAGGACGGCTATGTCCGCCTCTGCGTGATGTCGCCGCGACAGTGGCACGGGCTGCGACGGTGGCTGGGGGAGCCCGCAGAGTTCCAGGACCCCAAGTACGACGTTATCGCCGCACGATTCGCGGCCTGGCCCAAAATTGGTGTGCTGATCGCGCAGCTCTTCGCAGACCAGACCATGAAGGCGCTGGTTTCGGCGGGCCAGGCGAACGGCGTGCCGATTTCAGCTGTGTTGGATCCCGCGCAGATATTGGCATCCGAGCATTTTCAGATAGTAGGTGCGATCGCCGACGCCGAGCTGGTGCCCGGCATCCGCAGCCGCGTTCCGGCGGGATACTTCGCTGTCAACGGGCACCACGTCGGTTTGCGCACTGCCGCACCGCCCGCCGGCCACCACGACGCGCGCTGGTGTGCCGAGCCGGCGGCCCTCGAGGCCTCCGGGAAGTCCGGCCAGCGTCCGTTCGACGGGCTGCGCATCGTCGACCTCGGCGTCATCGTCGCTGGGGGCGAACTCAGTCGCCTGTTCGGCGACTTGGGCGCCGAGGTCATCAAGGTCGAAAGTGCGGCCTATCCCGACGGATTGCGGCAAGCGAGAGCCGGCGACGCGATGAGCGAATCGTTCGCCTGGACACACCGAAACAACCTGGCGTTCGGCGTCGATCTCCGCAGCGACGCGGGCAAGCAGGTATTCAGTTGGCTGGTGTCCGACGCCGACGCGGTATTCGCCAACTTCAAGCCGGGAACGCTTGCCGCCCTGGGTTTTCCGTATGACACGCTGAACGCGCTCAATCCGCGGATCGTCCTCGCGGAGAGTAGCGCTTTCGGCGACAGTGGCCCTTGGAGCAACCGGTTGGGCTACGGGCCACTGGTGCGAGCGACCGCGGGCGTGAGCAAGCTCTGGACAGACGAGCAGCCTCAACCCGACCAACCGGGCGCCGGTTCTCGACACGGGTTCTACGACGCGACCACTGTGTTTCCCGATCACGTGGTCGGCAGGATCACCGCGATCGGCGCTCTGGCCGCGTTGATCCACCGAGACCGCACCGGCAACGGTGCCCGCGTGCACGTTTCGCAGGCCGAGGCCGTCGTCAATCAACTCGACGCCCGATACGCCGTTTACGCCGTTCGCGCCGATGGGCACGCCGATGTGCAGGACGACACCAGCCTGCACGGGGTATTCCCGTGCGCCGGCGACGACGAATGGTGCGCGATCTCGATCCGCACCGATGACGAGTGGCGCTTGGCCACAACGGTATTCGGATTCGCCGAACTAGCCGACGATGCACGATTCGCGACCGGCGAAGCGCGACTGGCGAACCGGGCCGGCTTGGTGACACAGGTGACGACGTGGACCCAAGCGCGCACACCGGTGCAGGTGGCCGGAGCCCTGCAGTCGGTCGGTGTGCCCGCGGGCCAGATGAATCGGCCGCCCGATGTCCTGGAAGACCCGCAGGTCCGCGAGCGAAAGCTGTACGCCGACATGCGTCATCCGTTGTTCGACAATCCGCTGCCCGCCGAAACCGGCCCTGCGCCGTTTCGCCATATCCCGCCGGCGCCACAGCGTCCAGCGCCACTGCCCGGCCAGGACACCCGCGAAATCTGCCACAAGGTCCTCGGCATGAGCAGCGACGAGACCGAGCAATTGATCAGCGACGGCGTGCTCTTCGCCTCCACCGACACCGCCTAGCATTCGCCTGGCACCCAACCGCGGAAGGTTTTCTATGCCCGTCAATCCGAGAACGCCGGTGCTGGTCGGCTACGGCCAGATCAACCACCGTCAGGAGGCGACCGGACTGGAGAACACCGCGGAGCCGGTCGACCTGATGGCCGCCGCAGCGCGGGAAGCTGCCGATGCGCGCGTCCTCGAGGCCGTCGACTCGGTCCGGGTGGTCAACATCTTGTCGGCGCGCTACCGCGATCCCGGTCTGCTGCTCGGGCAGCGTATCGGCGCCGCAGACTTCGCCACTCGGTACAGCGGTATCGGCGGCAATGTGCCGCAGACATTGGTCAACCGGGCCTGCGTAGACATCCAGCAAGGGCGCGCCGAGATCGTCCTGGTTGCCGGCGCCGAGATGTGGCGAACCAGAACACAATTGCGCGCCAACGGCCAACGCCTGAACTACACCGAGCAGGACGAGTCGGTGCCGCTGCCCGAAGGTAGCGACGAGAACGTGCCGATGGCGGGAGCGGCCGAAGACCGCGTCGGCCTGGACCGCCCATCGTTCATCTACCCGATGTTCGAGCAGGCATTGCGGGTGAGCGCGGGGGAGTCGAGCGACGACCACCGCAAGCGAATCGGTGCATTGTGGGCGCGGTTCAACGAAGTGGCAGTAGGAAACCCGCACGCGTGGATCCGCAAACCGGTTGCCGCCGAGGATATCTGGCAAGAGGGCCCGGCGAACCGGATGGTCAGTTGGCCCTACACCAAGCTGATGAACTCCAACAACATGGTCGACCAGGCCGCCGCGTTGATCCTGACGTCGGCAGAAACCGCTACCCGACTGAAAATACCCACCGATCGTTGGGTGTTCCCGTATGCCGGCACCGACGCGCACGACACCTACGCGATCAGTGAGCGCGCCGAACTGCACCGCTCGCCGGCCATCCGGATCGGCGGAACCCGCGCATTGCAGTTGGCCGGCCTGTCCATCAACGATGTGGACTACGTCGACCTCTACTCGTGCTTTCCGTCGGCGGTCCAGGTCGCGGCGACCGAACTCGCTCTACCGGTCAACGATCTAGCCCGGCCGCTGACCGTCACCGGCGGCCTGACGTTCGCCGGGGGACCGTGGAGCAACTATGTCGCCCACTCGATCGCGACGATGGCCGAACTACTGACAGCCAACCCCGGTCACCGCGGCCTGATCACCGCCAACGGCGGCTATCTGACCAAGCACAGCTTCGGCGTGTACGGCACCGAACCGCCGTCGTCGGAGTTCCGTTGGGAGGACACCCAATCCGCGGTTGACAGCGAGCCGACCCGCGCGGCCGTGGTGGAGTGGGAGGGCGTCGGTACCGTCGAAGCCTGGACCACGCCGTTCGATCGGGATGGCCAGCCGGAGAAGACATTCCTGGCGGTCCGCACGCCGGACGATGGCCGCACGTTGGCGTTGATCACCGACCCCGCGGCGGCGGCCGACACGGTGCGCGACGACATCGCCGGCGCCAAGGTGACCGTGCACGCGGACGGCACCGCCACGTTGCTGTGAGGTAACAGGGTTAACTGAAAGCTTCCTGGGAACCGCTCTGCGCGACTATCGTGACTAGTCAACTAGACGCCGTGGAGGTGCTCGGGCGTGCGGATCTTGCTGACCGGCGTCACCGGACTGCTCGGGCGTGCTGTGGCCCGACAGCTGGTCGCGGCGGGCCACACCGTCACCGGCATCGCCGATGAGCCACACGACTACCTGCATCCCGACGTCGACTTCGTTCTCGGGTCGCTCGGCGGCCCGATACTCCAGCAATTGGCCGACGCCTCGGATGTCGTGCTGCACCTCGCCCCGGTCGAGGCCGCGGTACCGGGCAGCGCGGGTATCAACGGTCTGGTGCACGTCACACATACCGCGGCCCGTGCCGGCTCCCGATTGATCTACGTGTCTCAGTCAGCCGGTCAACCCAAGCTCTACCGACAGGCCGAAATGCTGGTGAACTCCGGTTGGGCGCCCAGCTTGGTGGTCCGGATGGCACCGCCGGTGGGCCGCCAGCTCGATTGGATGATCTGCCGCACCGTCAGCAGTCTGCTGGCCGGCAAGGATTCGGCCCAGCCGGTGCGACTGCTGCATTTCGATGACCTGCTGCGCTTTCTGGTACTTGCGGTGGCCACCAATCGCACGGGCGTGGTCGACCTGGCCGCCCCGGACACCATCGACCTGGCTGCTGCGCGGCGGCTGCTGCGCGCGGTAGGCCAGCGCCCGCGGTTGGCCCGCCCGCCGTCCTGGCCTCTGCTGACACCTGACCTCGACGACGCCGGGACCGCGGCGTCGTGGCAGTTCGAATTTGGTTGGCGGGCAAGCGATGCCGTCACCGACACGGTGCGGGGCCTCGCCGGCCGGCGCCTCGACGCGCTGGGCGCGGTCGATCTGGCCGGCCACCTGCCGCTGCCCGTCGAAGTTGCACCGCGGGCCGCACCGCCAGACGGCAGGCTGGTGTCGGCTGCCCCGCAGGACGGCCAGGAAGGCGAGTTCGACGACCGGATCGATCCGCGCTTTCCGGTGTTCAGCGCGGCAACGGTGGCCCAGACGCTGCCTGGCCCGCTGACACCGATGACGCTCGACGTTCAACTCTCTGGTCTGCGTGCCGCCACCGCGACGATGAGCCGCGTAATGGCGGCCGGCGACGTGGTCGCCGACGAATGGGCCAGCCGGGCTTTCGCGGTGTTCAGTCACCGGCCCTACGTTGGCGTTTCGGTGAACGTGCTCGCCGCTGAGCAATTGCCCGGGTGGCGCCCCGACGAGGTCAGGCACGCCTCGCTGGGCGGCTCGCCCGCCGACACACTGTTTCCGCTGGGTCGCCCGCCATCGGCGGGCCGGCTGTTCGGTTCGGCCGCGAAAGCGGTTGTGGTCAAGCGGGCTTTGGCGATGCTGCGGCATCTCAAGGCCGATACCCAGGCTTATGTCGCGGCGGCGACAGCCGAGCACCTCGGTGCGACGCACTTGATGACGAAGTCGGAAGCCGAACTCCAAGTGCGGCTTCGGCTGCTGCGGGACAGGATTCACCAGGGCTGGCGTTTGACCGGGCTCTGGCTGATCGACAGCGGCGTCACCGCGGCGACGGTGGAGCGCACCGGCCTGCGCGTCGCGGTCTCCGGGGTGGGCGCGTTGCTGGACAGCGACGCGATCGACGCCAAGACCGCAGCGTTGGCCGGGTTGATCCACAACGACGCGGAACTCTGCGCGCTAGCTCTCGACCGCGACCTCGGCGGCGTCACCGTACTGTCGCGCACCATCGGCGCCGCGTTCATGTCCGCGGTCAGCCGGGTCGGGCACCGCGGGCCCGGCGAAGTCGAACTGGCGAACCTGATGTTCGGCGACGATCCGGCCATGCTGCTGGCCGCCGCCGGGCACGCCGCCACCGATGTGTCGCCACCGGTGAAACAGGTCGGATCAGAGGCGAAGCTGTCCGAGCGGATGGCGGCCAGCGCCCGCGCATCTCGCGAGCTGGCCTACGACACGACCATCCGGTTCACCCACGAACTTCGAATGACGCTGCGCGAGTTGGGGTCTCGATTGGTCGACGCCGAGCTGATCGACGTGGCGGGCGAAGTGTTCTACCTCACCTGCGACGAGGCGGTCACGGTGCCTTCGGACGTCCGACTGCGCATCAAGCGCCGACGCGACGAGCGCGATCGGTTTCAGAGTCTGCGTCCCCCCGACGTCATCCGGGTCAGCTGACCGCCTCGCTCAACGGCGTCTCCGGATCCACCAACGCGTTGAGATTCACCTTGTTCTTCGACCTGATGAGGTTCTTGATGTCGTCGAGCACATCCCAGACGTTGACGTTCATTCCTGCCAGCACCCGATTGTCGGCGTCCAGCCAGAACGCGACGAATTCACGGCCGTCGACGTCACCGCGGAACACCACCCGATCAGAGTCCGGCGCATAACCGGCGTACTCCATACCGAGGTCGTACTGGTCGGTGAAGAAGTACGGCAGCTCTTGGTACTTCGCTTCTTCGCCGAGCATGCCGGCAACCGCGACGGCAGGCTGGTTCAGCGCGTTGGCCCAATGCTCGGTGCGGATGCGCTGCTCGAACAGCGGATGCTCGGCAGCGGCTATGTCGCCAACCGCATAGATGTCGGGGTTGCTGGTGCGCAGCGACGCATCGACCAGCACGCCGCCATCGCCCGTCGACAGGCCGGCCTCCTCGGCGATTTCGATGTTGGGCTGCGCGCCGACAGCCACCAGCACCCGGTCGGCGGTGATCGTCGACCCGTCACCCAGCAGCAACCCGGTGGCTTTGCCGTCCTCGGTGGTGATCTCCTTGACGTCGGTCTCCAAGCGCAGATCCACGCCGTGGTCGCGGTGCAGCCTGGCGAACACGTTGCCGACCTCTTCGCCGACCGCGCCGATCAGCGGCGCCTTGGCGGTCTCGACGACCGTGACGTCGATGTTGCGCGCGCGGGCGCTGGCCGCGACCTCCAGCCCGATCCAACCGGCCCCGACTACCGCCAACGACGACCCGTCCAGCAACGCGGTGTTCAGATTCGACGCGTCGCCGTACTTACGCAGGTAGTGGACCCCGGTGGACTCGGCGCCCGGGATCGACAACCATCGGGTACGCGAGCCGGTGGCGAGCAGCAACTTGTCGTACTTGACGGTGGCGTCGTCCGACAAGGTGACGGAGTGAGCCTTGGGGTCGACGGACTTCACCTCGGTGTCTACCCGCAGATCGATTTTGTTGTCCCGGTACCACTCTGAGTCGTGCACAGTGAAGTCGTCGAGCGACTTCTTCCCGGCGAGGAACTCCTTCGACAGCGGGGGACGTTCGTAGGGCAGGTACTGCTCGTCGGCCAGCAGCACGACCTTTCCGTCAAACCCTTTCTCGCGCAACGCTTCAGCAGCCTTAGCTCCCGCGAGACCGCCACCGACGATGACAAAAGTTTTCGAATCGGCCATGATCACTGCTCCGTCCTATTGCGTACCCCACACGGCTTACCCGCAGCGGGGCGTCGCAAACGTCGCGGCTACTTGCGCGGGAGACTGCGGGCATAGTCGGCGCCGCGGGTCACCCAGCCGGTCAACTGTCGTGTGGTTTTCACGCCGTCGGCGTTGACCCGGATCCAGCCACGGACCTCGCGTCCACTCATCACCATCGGGCTGACGTGGGCCCGTCCCAGCAGCTTTTCGGTGTCGTCCGGTGGTACCCGCACCATCAGGCCGCCCTGCCCGCTGACCGCCACCGACATGTTGCCGTTGATCAGGAACGCCAGCCCGCCGAACATCCGCTTCTCGTCGACGCCGCGCAGCGGACCCAGCAGTTCGCGAATGCGGTCGGCCAGGTCAGCGTCGTAGGCCACCGATCTGCCGCTCAGTGCAGGTCGACCCGGATGGTCAGCAAGTCGCTGCCCATCAGTCGGACCAGCGCGCTGTTGACGCCGGGCAGACCGCGCAACCGCTCGCCGACGTCATCGTCGGGCAGCAGGTGCGCGGTTCCGGTGCGCCACTGACCGTGCAGGCGTAGCCGCACCGCCGGGTTGGCCTTGATGTTCAGCACGTAATGCGAATGCTCGCCATGCTCGGAGACCATCCAGAACTCGTGGCCGATCACCCGGCCGCCGATTGCGGTGCGGCGTGGTTCACCCGACTTGCGCCCGGTGGTCTCCAGCATGGTCATCGGTGACCGACGACCGACCGGATTGACCACCAGGCGCTGCGCGGTGTGCACCACGCGTCGTTTGAGCCGCTGCAGATCTGGCATCACCGCAGGCTATCGGAAGTCAGGCCGCGGCGGTGACCGTCTCTTGAAGCGGTTCCAGAGCCAGCGCGACGATGTCGGCGACGTCCGTCATCGGCTTGACGTCCAACGCCTCCAACACCTCGGCAGGCACATCGTCCAAGTCCGGTTCGTTGCGCTGCGGGATGAACACCGTCGACAGCCCGGCTCGCTGCGCGGCCAGCAGTTTCTGCTTGACTCCGCCGATCGGCAACACCCGACCGTTCAGCGTCACCTCGCCGGTCATCCCGACGTCGGCGCGGACCTGGCGTCCGGTGGCCATCGACACCAGCGCGGTCACCATCGTGACGCCGGCTGACGGGCCGTCCTTCGGGACGGCGCCGGCCGGGACGTGGACGTGGATCCGCCGGTTCAGCGCCTCCGGGTCGACACCCAATTCGGTTGCGTGCGAACGGACATAGGACAACGCGATCTGCGCGGACTCCTTCATCACGTCACCGAGCTGACCGGTCAACTGCAGACCGGGCTCGCCGTCGTTCGCGCCAGCCTCGATATAGAGCACGTCGCCGCCCAAGCCGGTCACGGCCAGTCCGGTCGCCACACCCGGCACCGCTGTGCGTTCCGCCGACTCTGGCGTGAAACGCGGTCGGCCCAGGTAGTCCACGAGGTCCGGCTCGTCGATCTGCATCGGCTCGTCGGCAATCTTCGTGGTGACCTTGCGCAGCGCCTTCGCCAGCAGCCGTTCGAACTGCCGCATGCCCGGCTCGCGGGTGTAGTCGGCAGCGATCTTGCGCAGCGCGGCCTCGGTGATGCTGACTTCGTCATCGGTCAGCCCGGCGCGATCGCGCTGCCTCGGCAACAGGAAGTCGCGGGCGATGGCGACCTTGTCGTCCTCGGTGTAGCCGTCGATCTGCACCAGCTCCATCCGGTCCAGCAGCGCCGAGGGGATGTTCTCGATGACGTTCGCCGTCGCGAGGAACACCACGTCGGACAGGTCCAGATCCAGATCCAGGTAGTGGTCCCGGAAGGTGTGGTTCTGCGCGGGGTCCAGCACCTCCAACAGCGCCGCGCTCGGGTCGCCGCGGAAGTCCGAGCCGACCTTGTCGATCTCGTCAAGCAGGACAACGGGATTCATCGAGCCGGCTTCGCCGATGGCACGGACTAGTCGGCCGGGCAATGCGCCGACGTACGTACGCCGGTGGCCACGGATCTCGGCCTCGTCGCGGACACCGCCGAGGGCGACGCGGACGAACTTGCGGCCCAGCGCGCGGGCAACGCTCTCACCCAGCGACGTCTTGCCGACCCCGGGGGGACCGGCCAGCACCATCACGGCGCCAGAGCCACGGCCCCCAACGACCTGCAGACCACGCTGGGCCCGCCGGGCACGCACCGCCAGATACTCGACGATGCGGTCCTTGACGTCGTCCAGACCGTGGTGGTCGGCGTCGAGGATCTCGCGTGCGGCCTTCAGGTCGGTCGAGTCCTCGGTCCTGGTGTCCCACGGCAGGTCGAGCACGGTGTCCAGCCAGGTGCGGATCCAGCCGCCCTCCGGGCTCTGGTCGCTAGAGCGTTCCAGCTTGCCGACCTCACGCAGCGCCGCCTCGCGGACCTTGTCCGGCAGTTCGGCTGCCTCGATGCGAGCGCGATAGTCGTCAGAGCCTTCCGGCTCACCTTCGCCGAGTTCCTTGCGGATCGCGGCCAACTGCTGGCGCAGCAGGAATTCCTTCTGCTGCTTTTCCATGCCGTCGCGGACGTCTTCGGCGATCTTGTCGTTGACCTCGACTTCGGCCAGATGGTCGCCGGTCCAGTCGATCAGCGTCTGCAACCGCTCGGCGACGTTCTCCGTCTCGAGCAGCTGACGCTTCTGCACGCCGGTCAGGTACGAGGCGTAACCGGCCATGTCCGCCAACGCCGACGGGTCGATCAGCTTGTTGACGACGTCGACAAGCTCCCAGGCCTCACGGCGCTGCAGCATCGCCAGTAGCAGCTTCTTGTATTCGCCAGCGAGCTTGCGGGTTTCGTCGTCGGGTTCGGGGTCGGTGACCTCGGTCACCTCAACCCACAGCGCGGCTCCCGGCCCGCTTGTCCCGGTGCCGATGTGGGCCCGTCGCTCACCGCGAACCACTGCGGCGGTGCCGCCGCCGGGGATCCGGCCGACCTGCACGATCGTCGCGAGCACGCCGTATGACGGGTAGCGGTCGTCCAGCCGTGGCGCGATCAGCAGTGTGCCCGACTCGGTGGCCTGGGCAGCATCGACGGCCGTGCGAGCGGCGTCGTCCAGCGCGATGGGCACCACCATTCCGGGCAGCACGATCGGGTCACTGACAAACAACACCGGCACTGACTTGGTTTCAGTCATCAATCCTCCAAAGTTAAGCCTGTTGCGCTCAACCTGGACAGATTCCGATTTGTTCCCGGCTGCCGTCGGCGACCATGCCGCGGTGCATCACTCGGTCGCCGAGGACGCCGGCGTGATCGGCGCAGTGCAGGACACAGCGGTTATCCCATATCACGACATCTCCGGGCGACCAGGTGTGCCGGTACACGTTGTCGGCCCGGGTGGAGTGCTTGAACAGGAAGTCGACGGTATTCGCGGCGCGTTCTCCCGACATGCCGCTGATCTGCGCACAACGCTCGGGAGTCGACACGTAGAGATAGGTGCGCCCGGACACCGGGTGAACGTCGAAGATCAGATGAGCGGCCGATGTCTCCGCATCCGGCCCGAGTTGTAAACCGCTCACCACATGAGTGATCGCGCGCCCGTTCAGCTCCTCGCGGATCTCGACGGGCAACGTGTCGTATGCGACATATTGATTGGTGAACAACGTCTGGCCTCCACGGTCCGGCACCGTGACCGCGCGCAGAGCGGTGAAGGCCGGGGGTTGACGCACGTAACTCGTGTCGGTGTGAAACGTCGACCGCGGCGGCCTGGCTCTGCCTACGTTGCTGACGATGTTGAGTTCGGGTTGCCCGGGCACAGGGGTTTCACCGACGGTGAACATGGTTGGCCCGAAACTGCGCAGGAAGCGCACAAATCCCGCGTCGTCGGTGCGCTGGCCGGGCAGGACAACGGCGCCGTGCTCGGCGAGCAGATGCCGCAGATCCCTGGCGGTGTCGACGTCGAGCGCGTCGACCCCGAGCCCGGTCACCCGGGCGCCGATCGGGGTCATCGCGGTGACGTCAAGCACGGCGCCCCTTCGCGTTTCAATTCGGACAGCCCCGTCTCGAACAGTTGCGGCACGCTGATGCCGATGGCGGACGCCATCACGGCGATCACACTGCCGGGCGAATACGAGCAATAGAGTCCGGCTTCCAAGAACCAGGGTCGGCCGCGTTGGTCAATCCGAAAGTCGAACAGGCTGTAGTGCCGGCATCCCAGAGCGAGGTGGCAGCGTCGCGCCGCGTCCCACACCCGCTGGGTGAGCAGGTCGTCATCGTCGACGATCCATGCTTTGGACTCGTCCTTCGCGACGAGATACAGGTCGCCACTGTGAGTTCGGGCAAGTTTGTCATCCCGCGTGCGAATGGGCTTGCGAGAAGGGTGCACCGCATACTCTTCGAGCGGCAGACAGACCAGTTCGCTGTCGCGAACGATGATGCCGCAGCGCACTTCTCGACCGAGCTCGATGTACCTCTCGACCAATACGGCGCTACTGTGCGCTAACGCGAGCGTGGCTGCCGCCTGATACTCGTCGGCGTCACGAACGAGTGATACCGCAACGGAGTTGTCCGCATCGACGGGCTTGACCACCACGGGATACGCCAGCGTGGGTCGTTCACGGGGACCCAGCACCTCTGCGGTAGGCACGGCGACGCCGGCGGCGGCGACTGTGGAACGTGTCCAGACTTTGTCGACGCCCACGGCCATCACGTCGGCTGGGTTGCCGAGGTAGGGGATTCCGAGGTCGTCGAACAACGCCCGGTAAGTCGTCATGCCCGGCGTGCAGAACATCTGCGGGATCATCACATCGACTGCCAGCGCCTGAATCTGGCTGACAGCTTCCGTCAACGTCAGCGTCGGCGCTTCGTGAATGGCGTGCACACTGAGTTCGGTAGGGAAACACCATGATCCGTCCGGCGAGACATAGGCGATCTGTGCGGCGTAATCCGCTGACCCAGCAAGAGCATCGAGGCAGGCCCCGGCGTAAAGCCGGGACAGGTCGGCATGAAAGTCGTCGACGGCGGAGCCGACCAGATGCAGCAGCCGTAGCGGGATGGCATCCGACGACATTCAGTCGCCACCCGGTTCGACCAACTTGCCGATGTTGAAGTCGATCTTGACCCAACCACGGCGGCGCAGCAGGTTGTCGATCAGCAACGCAGGGATCTGAAGGTGGTGAACCATCAAGTACGGCAGGGGATCCCACCACGCGAAGATCGCGTCTTGGCCACGCAGAATGCTGTGCAGTCGGGTGCGCCTGTTGGGTTGGGTGAGCAGCCGCCACATCTCGTGGTAGATCCAGTACGTCGGGCGGGCACCCATGACCGGCGTGACGACCGGATGGCCGTCCTCGAGATACGCCGACGCCAACTCCCGGTGATTGTGAAATGTCGTGATCGCCGAGTGGGTGCGGGGATTGCATTCGATGGCATAGACGGTCCCATTCGCCGCCTGGATGAAATCGAAGGAGAATTGTCCGGTGGCGCCGAGTGCGCTGACGAACTGCTCGACCCATGCGCGGATCTTCGGGTTGTCGACCATAGCGTAGTTGAGTTGCGATGCGGAGGACTCGCAGCAGACGTGCACCTGAAGTCGTCCGTTGATCGCCGTGCCGTGCGTGCAGTACTCACGACCGGCGATGAATTCCTGAAGTATCCAAGGGTTCTCTTCCGAGATCGGCAGCCAGCGGGCCAACGCGGCGTTGCGTTGCGGCGTTCGCCTTGACAGTCGCGGTCGATCCAGTCGGCCGATGGGGTTGTAGGCGATCTGCTTCAAGATGTAGCTACGCCCGGCAGGAAAGTTGAAATTCACGATCTGCTGCGGATCGGTGACCCGCAGCCAATCGGGAACCCGAAGCCCCAGTGCAACGGCGACTTTGGAGAATTCCGCCTTATCGTCGAGCATGCGAACGACGTCTTCGGTGGCGTGCACGACCTCGCAGATGCCGTCGAGCACGTAGCGTGCCCGTGCGTCGTGGACGCTGGCGGTGGGGCTGGACACCGGAATGACGCTGTCCACGGCCTCATAGCGCACGAGTTCGTAGAGCGCGTCGTCGTATTCGGGATCAGTCGGCTCGGGGACGCAGTAAAAGGCATCGACCGCTCGGGAGAATCGGTGACCGGTCAATCGATATTTGGCGGTCTCTGCCAGGATGACCCGATGCCCGGCGCGGTGGAAGGCGCGGGCAAGTTGAAGGGCTTTGGTCATCTTGCCGCCGGTTATCAGAACGGTGCGGGGGAACGCACTCGGCTGAGTCGCCGCGGGCGGCCGCGCGCGCCGCGCCAACGCTACTAAGACGACGAGCGCGTCGATCGGGAACGTGAGCAGCAATGCGGCGAGTGTTGCCAGCGTGCGGATCACATTGACGAAGTCCATGCCGGACGGGGGAGCGCCGTTGTCGGCGCGGGAGCGTGACGGCGGACTACTGAACGGATTCCACAGCGGCACAAGGTCATGCATGACAGCCGCCGTACGTCGTCGAGGTGAACATGTCGATTCCCTCACCCCCGCGCGGGTAGCCGAGACACAGCTTGCGGTGCAGCACCAGGGTTTCGGCGAGCTCTTCCACGGTCACGTCGTTCAGGAAAAGCCAGCGACCGATCGGTGCCGGAACTGCTGCGCGAAGAACGCCGTCCCGCGTCTTCAAGATCGCGGCCGTGGCGGAGCTGAGTAATTCGGGCGTCAGGTGCTCGCTGTCCAGTGCCAGACCCAGATCGCTCATCACGGCGAGCACCCGGTCACGCTCGTCGACCGAGATATGTCCGCGCTGCTCGGCCAGAGTCGTAGACAATGCCATGTCGATGTTGATGGCGTGTCCGTGGAAGAACGGGTCGGGCGGAGTGAGCTCCAGCGTCGGACTCCACGTGTGCCCGAACGCGATCACCCGGTCTAGATCGATCTCGTGCAGATTGGGCGCCTCGAGTTCGAGCATGGTGGCGATGGCTTGATGGGTGAGACGCTCACCGGCAGAACGTAACTCGGGCGTCCCGTCCAGATGGCCGAATCTGGTGCGCAGCAGGTCGACGCCGTGCTTTTCCAGCAACTCGAAGATCTCGGTGTTCCCGACCACCGAGATCTTGATCAGCTCCGCCATCCCGTTGCGGACCTGGTCTTCCGGCAGTGTCTTGAGGAAGGAGAAGTCGAGCAGAACCTTCTGCGACGCGTGGTAGGCGCCCAATCGGTTCTTGTGCTTGCCGTGGTTGACGGCGACCTTGATCGACACGCTGGCGTCGATGAGGCCGATCAGCGTCGTCGGGATTCGGATGTAGGGCGTGTTGCGTCGATAGCTCGCGCAGGCGAATCCCGCGACGTCGGTGATCAATCCGCCACCGACAACGAGAACCGGTTCGGTGCGAACCAGTCCGAACTCGTTGAATTGCGCAACGATTTTCTCGAAGGTCTCGAGCGACTTCGCGGTCTCCCTGATCCGTACCGGCATCACGGTGAGGTCGATGCCATGCCGATCGAAATAGGAGTGAATCTGGTCGCCGTACAGGTCGTAGACGGTCTCGTCCACGACCATCAGGGTTCGACCGTATCGCCGGTACGTGTCGGCCAGTTCGAGGCTGTCGGTCCCGAAGACGCCGTCGACGTACACCAGGTCGTATTCGATCTTCTCGTATCCCTCTACGCGAAAGGCTCTGGGACTGTTGGTGACTCGGGCTTGCATATCACTCATGGCGTTGTCCTTGCTGATGAGGAGCGGGCGGGAATCAGGCGACGATGCCGACGAGCTGCTCTGCGTCAAGAGAGTCGACAGTCTCGGCAGCGGCGGCAAAGTCGCCGTCGGAAGTGTTTTCGTTGGGAAACGCAATGCATTTGACGCCGGCGGACGATGCGGCAGCGACGCCCCCGATGTTGTCTTCGATGGCCACCGCCGAGTCGGCGCTCTCGCCGAGTTGCTCCAGCGCGAACAGGTACGCCGCGGCGTCCGGCTTCGGACTTGCCACCGACTCGCGATCGACGATCACGTCGAATGACTCGGCGCCGATGTCCGGGCTTAACGCCTCCAGCAGTGCGTAGATGTTCTCCGGCGAGGTGGTCGTGACGAACCCGAGTTTGATGTTGCGGCGCTTGGCCTCGTCGATCGTCGCGGCGACCCCGGGACGCGCCTTGAGTCCTGCCGTAGCGAGCAGTTCCTGGAATATCTCCGATTTCGTCGCGTGCACGGCATCGGCGTCGACGTCGTCGCCACGCGCGTCGGCGTAATCGGCGATTCGCTGCGCGCCGCCGTTCGAGTCGAGCATCGCCACGTAATCAGGCTGCGACCACTGCCAGTCCAGGCCGTGGGCCTCGAAGGATTCGTTGAACGCGCGGCGCTGCAACTCAGACGTGTCGACGAGGGTGCTGATCGAACCAAAAAGGATGGCAGACATGGAATTCCTTCTCGTGAAGCGGACAATCCGGACGAATCGGCGAGCTGACCAACTCGTACGGTAACCACTTCCCAGTACACTACTGGTCTAAACGTCCATTAGTGATATGACTTTCCATTACAGAATCAGGTCTTCATCAGCTAACTTCTCTGGGGGTTCAACTCAGGAACGGCCAGCGCAAGGTGGAGGGCATAGATGGCACCCGGCCCGGGCGATAAAACGCCAGGCACAGGTGAAGACGCGCGGGTGGCTCGCACCCGTGCGGATGTCGCGCGCGCTGCCCTGGAGGTGCTGACGGTCGAAGGTTCCGACGCCGTCACCCACGCGCGGGTGGCTGAGCTGGCCAACTACTCCAAGACAACGCTCTACACCCACTGGCCGTCGAGGGTCGAACTGATTGCGCTGGCGCTGGACGCGCTCGGCGAGTTGCCCCACCACGAACGAAGCGGAGATCTGCGCGCCGATCTCATCGGCGAGCTGACCGCGTTCCGCGGGGGGATTACCAACATGCGGCTGGACCGCATCCTGACCGGCATGGCGCAATGGGCGTCGATCGACGAGATGCGAGAGATCCGCGACACGATCAACGGCTCCGGCCAGGGTCCGCTCCGGGCCATGCTCGAAGAAGTACTGAACGGCGTCGAACTGGAAGCAGCCGTGTCGATGCTCACCGGCGTGGTCGCATGTCCGGCCATCATGTTCGGCACGCTGCCGGAGGACGACGTGATCGCCGCGGCCGTCGACATCGTGCTGCGCAGCGGACGCTCCACAAAGTCGCCGAAGCGCTAGTCCTTCGTCACCGCAGGTACCCGTGCCCTGTCTGATGGTTGCCGACTCGTCAAGTCTGAATCAACCGTCGATGAACTGAAATTCCCTCGCGCAACGCATCGCGCCATAGGCCCCTGACGGGCCCAACAAACTCATACGCTGGATCGAGAAGCGCTTTCCGGTCGAAGGAGCGAGCGATGCCTGATTCCAAAACGAACATCCTGGTGATCTGGGGCGACGACATCGGTATCAGCAACCTGAGTTGCTACAGCATGGGTCTGATGGGCTATCGCACTCCCAACATCGATCGGCTCGCCGCAGAAGGCATACTTTTCACCGATTCCTACGGCGAGCAGACTTGCACCGCCGGACGGGCAGCGTTCATCAGCGGGCAGAGCGTTTACCGGACGGGGATGAGCAAAGTCGGCGCGCCGAGCTACGACATCGGTTGGGCGGCTGAAGATCCCACCATCGCCGAACTACTCAAACCGCTTGGCTACGCTACCGCGCAGTTCGGCAAGAATCACTTCGGCGATCTGAACAAATATCTGCCGACCGTGCACGGTTTCGATCAATTCTTCGGCAACCTGTATCACCTCAACGCGGAGGAAGAACCCGAACTCGCCCCGACTACCCGAAGAAGGAGCGGTGGCCCAAGCTCGCCGAACTCGCCCGACCTCGCGGTGTCATAAGGTCATGGGCCACCGACCAGGTCTCCGACGAACCCGACGACCCGAAGTGGGTCCGGTCGGCAAGCAGCGAATCGAGGACACTGGGCCGCTGACCAAAAAGCGGATGGAGACCTTCGACGACGAAACCACCGCAGCGTGCATCGAATACATCGAACGCCAACACAGCGCCGGCACTCCGTTTTTCGTGTGGATGAACATGACCCACATGCACCTGCGCACCCACACCAAACCTGAAAGCCTCGGGCAAGCCGGACTGTGGCAATCGGGTTACCACGACACCATGATCGACCACGACAACAATGTCGGCCAGCTGCTCAACTCTCTCGAAGAGCTCGGCATCGCCGACGACACCATCGTTATCTACTCCACCGACAACGGCCCGCACGTCAACTCCTGGCCCGACGCCGCAACGACGCCGTTCCGCAGTGAGAAAAATACGAACTGGGAGGGCGCATTTCGCGTTCCAGAGCTCATTCGATGGCCACGCAAGATTCCCGCCAGGGTGATCTCGAACGAGATCATCCAGCACCACGACTGGCTGCCCACGCTGCTTGCCGCCGCCGGCGAACCCGACATCGTCGACAAGCTGAAGAAGGGACATAAAGCCGGGGCGGACGGAGAAACCGAATACAAGGTCCACATCGACGGCTTCAATCTCTTGCCCTACCTCACCGGCGACGAGGACAGCAGTCCGCGCAGCGGCTTCTTTTACCTCTCCGATGACGGCGATCTCGTCGCTCTGCGCTTCGAGAATTGGAAGATCGTCTTCCTCGAGCAGCGCTGCGAGGGCACACTGCGCATCTGGGCGGAACCGTTCACACACCTGAGGCTGCCGAAGATCTTCAACCTTCGGACCGATCCCTACGAGCGGGCGGATATCACCTCAAACACCTACTACGACTGGTTGCTCGATCACGACTATTTCATCGCCTAAGCCATCGCGATGTCGACAGCGTTCCTCGACACCTTCAAGGATTTCCCACCGCGCCATGAGCCGGCAAGCTTCACCATCGACCAGGCAGTGCGGAAGCTAGAGGCGTACCTCGCGAAGGACTGATTCGTAATCTGACACGACTTCAGGCGACATCGTGCTGCGCAGCGCCGAATCCAAGAAGTAGTGTCAGGGCATGCGACTCGGCGTCATCAGCGCACTGCAACGATGGCAATACCGTGGGGGTCGTCCACGCTGGTCGGCGCGCATCGCAAACCGATTGGGCGCCAAAGCGTTCTCCCGCGGCGTCGGGCCCGCAGGCGCGGCCACCCTGGACGTTCGCGGCCACAAATCGGGACGCATCATTTCGTTCCCGGTCGTCGTGGCCGACTACCAGGGCGAGCGCTACCTGGTGGCGATGCTCGGCCAGAACACCAACTGGGTGCGCAATCTGCGCGGCGGAGACGGCAGGGCGGTGTTGACGCGCGGGGAGCCCGAGGACGTGTCGCTAGTGGAGGACGCGACGGCTGATCGCGCCGCGATCCTGCGCCGATACCTCGAACTGGCGCCTGGAGCGCGACCGTTCTTCCCGGTCGACCGCCAGGCGCCGCTTAGCGAGTTTGAAAGCATCGTCGGGCACTACCCGATCTTCCGCATCGCCTGAGCTCAGGTCGGCGGTGTCACCGGCACCATCCGTCGCAGTTGCGTGACGTGCGCTGGCGTGAGCTCTTCGAGGCGCGTGACGCCGAGCAATCGCATGGTGCGGGTCAGTTGGCCGGACAGGATCTCGATGGTGCGACGAACGCCGGCCTCACCCCCGGCCATCAGCCCGTAGAGGTAGGCCCGGCCGATCAAAGTGCTGCGTGCGCCCAGCGCGACGGCGGCAACGATGTCCGCGCCGGACATGATGCCGGTGTCCATCAGGATCTCGGTGTGCGCGCCGAGTTCGCGCGCCACGGTCGGCAACAGGTGGAACGGCACCGGCGCTCGATCAAGTTGGCGGCCACCGTGATTGGACAGCACGATGCCGTCGACGCCGCGATCGACCACGGCGCGCGCGTCATCGAGGGTTTGGATGCCTTTGACGACGAGTTTGCCCGGCCATTGTGACCTGATCCACGCCAGATCGTCGAAGGTCAGGCTGGGGTCGAACATCTGGTCCAGATATTCGCCGACGGTTCCCGACCAACGGTCCAGCGACGCGAAGGACAGCGGCTCGGTGGTGAGCAGGTCGAACCACCAGCGTGGCCGCACCGCGGCATCGAGCGCGGTGCGCAGCGTCAACGCCGGTGGGATCGACATCCCGTTACGGACGTCGCGAAGCCGGGCGCCGGCGACCGGCACGTCGACGGTGGCCAGCAACGTGTCGAAGCCGGCTTCGGCGGCTCGTCGCACCAACGCCATCGACCGGTCCCGGTCACGCCACATGTACAGCTGAAACCACTTGCGTCCCTGGGGCGCAGCGGCCACCACGTTTTCGATGGACGTGGTGGCCAGCGTCGACAGCGAAAACGGGATACCGGCTGCCGCTGCGGCCCGGGCACCGGCCAGTTCGCCCTCGGTGTGCATCAGCCGGGTGAATCCGGTCGGCGCGATCGCGAACGGCAGCGCCACCTCGCCGCCCAGAACTTGCCAACCGGTCACGACATTGCTGACGTCACGCAGGATCGCCGGGTGAAACTCGATGTCGCGAAAGGCTTGTCGTGCGCGGCCGAGCGTGATCTCGTCTTCGGCCGCACCGTCGGTGTAGTCGAAGGCCGCGCGCGGTGTCCGTCGCTGCGCGATGCGCCGTAGATCGTGAATGGTCAGTGCGTCATCCAGTCGACGCTGTACCCGGTCGAGTCGGGGCTTGCGGAATCGGATCAGCGGCGCAAGATCGTGCACCTTCGGCATCCGCCGTTTGACCACTGTGCCACCGTAGGTCATATGCAATCCGCAAGCGACCCCTTCGACCTGCAGCGTTTCGTCGACGCGCAGCAGCGGGTGTACCCGGGCGTCGTCGACGAGTTGCGCACGGGGCAGAAGCGCAGCCACTGGATATGGTTCGTCTTCCCGCAGATCGCCGGCCTCGGCAGCAGTTCCACCGCGGCGCATTACGCGATCTCTTCGCTCGACGAGGCGCGCGCTTATCTCACCCACGACGTGCTCGGACCGCGGCTGCGGGAGTGCACCCGACTGGTCAACGCGATCCAGGGCCGCTCGATTGGACAGATCTTCGGGTCGCCCGACGACATGAAAGTGCGGTCGTCGATGACGTTATTCGCCCACGCCACCGACGACAACGGCGATTTCGTCGACGTGCTCGCGCGCTACTACGACGGCGCCGAGGATCGACTGACGCTTCAGCGGCTGCCCTGAACCGGCTGCAGGATTCGCCAGCCGTGCGGCTCGACGGCCACCGACGTGACGACCTCCTGCGGTGGCGCTCCGCTTCCGGCGATCACCTCCGCCGGGCCGGATTTCAGCCGCACGCGCAATGGCGCGTCGTCGATGTTGAGCGCGACGATCAGTGCCTGGTCACCGTTGCTCGTCTGGTACACGTACTGCCGGTTTTCCAACTGCAGCGCCGACGTCGACGCGGCGTGCAGCCACGGATGGCGGCGACGCAAACCGATCAGGTATTGATGCAGTGACCATACTTCGACGCCACGGGAATCGAGTTGGGCTGGGGGACTGCCGAATTCGGGGCGTACCGCGTCGTCGCCGCCGAATCGCTCTTCTTTGACTCCCTGGTAGCCGAGCTCGTCACCGGCGTAGATGCTGGGGACGCCACCCACCGTCATCAGGACCACCAACGCGTGGGCGAGGTGCTCGGGACGCTCGAGCAGGCTGGCGATACGGGTGACGTCGTGGTTGCCGATGAAGGTCAGTGGCGCGAAGCGCTCCACGAAGTCGGTGTGCCGCTGCAGCGCCCAGTCCAACTCGAAGAAGTTGCAGTCGTTCAGCCCGCTCCAGATGGCCTTCCACAGCTCGTATTGGGTGGCCGAGTCGAAATCAGCCTCCTGCACCACCGCGGCGTAATCGCCGTGGATCAACTCTCCGACGAACCATGCCTCCGGGTGGCGCTGACGGACTCTTGGCAGGACCGTGGCCCAGAAGTGCTGCGGCACAGCATACGCAGCATCGAGCCGCCATCCGTCGGCTCCGCGTTGCAGCCAGTGCGCCATCACGTCAGCGACATAGTCGACGACGTCGGAGTTCTTGTGGTTCAACGTGATCAGGCCGTCATGGCCTTCGAAGGTGTGAAATCTGCCTGGCCGACCCCGAAACCAGTGCGCTGCCGCGTCGTCGTTTGCGGACTCGCGGTAATGCGCAAAGTCGACGCCGACGTGATTGAACACCCCGTCGAGCAACACCCGCAGCCCCCGCCGTCGCGCCTCGTCGATCAGGTAGTCGAAATCGTCCTCGTCGCCGAGCCGCGGGTCGATGCGATAGTGGTCGGTGGTGTCGTAACCGTGTGTGCGCGAAGCGAAGATGGGTCCCAACGCGATTCCCGAAGCGCCGAGCTCGATGGCGTGGTCGAACCACTCGGCTATCCGCCGCAGCCGGCGCTCACCAGGTTGCGGCGCGGAATCCGCCGGGTAGGCACCGACGAATCCCAGCGGATAGACATGCCACCAGATCACATGCTCGACCCAGGCAGGCCCGCTCACGGTCGATACCTCGCGGCGTAGAGGGCTTTCATGTCCTCCTCGAGTTCGGGTGCCGGACCGTCGACGACGGCCCGGGGCGCCACGGTGTTGACCGCCAGCATCGCCACCGGCGGTGTCGGCGCCTGCCACTCGGCCAACCAATCGGTCAGCTGCGCGCACGAGGTGGCGTAGACAATCCGGCCGAGGCCCGCCCAGGCGTGGGCGGCCGCGCACATCGGGCACTGCTCACACGACGTGTATACGGTCGCCCGAATGCGCTGTACCGGAGCGAGATTCGCCACCGCCCACCGGACGACACCCAACTCCGCGTGCAGTGTCATGTCGTCGTCGGTGGCGCGGTTGTGGTCCTCGTAGAGAGTCTGGCCGTCCGCGCCGACCAGTACAGCACCGAAGGGCCCATGTCCCTTGTCCAGTGCGTTACGGGCCAACTCGACGCAACGACGCAGTCGTTCCAGATCGACTTGGCTGACCCCCACAGCGGAAGTCTACGGGCGGCTTACCCTGCGGCGGTCAGCGTTTGCGCGGTGGTGATCGCCTGGGCGACCCCGGCGACGATGGCGGCTACCTTCAGCGACTCCAGGATCGCTTCCCGGTCGACGCCGGCCTCGCGCAAGGCATGCTCGTGGGCCACCATGCAATGTGAGCACCCGTTGATCGACGACACGGCGAACGACCACAGTTCGAAATTGGCCTTGTCCACGCCGGGGTTACCGATGATGTTCATCCGCAGGCCGGGGCGCAGATCGTCGTACTTGCCGTCGAGAAAGCCCCGGCCGCGATAGAACACGTTGTTCATGCCCATGATCGACGCGGCGCCCAGCGCAGCCTGGTATGCCTCCGGCGACAGGTTGCCGGAAGCGTCGGCACCAATCTCGGCCAGCACCTGGGTATTACGCGTCGCCGCCGCACTGGCCAGCAACGTGCCCCAGAGCTGCTCGGGGTTCAGCACCGTGCTGCGGCTGATCGAACCGAGGTTGAGCTTGACGTCCTTCGCGTATTCGGGCAGTGCCTCTTTCAGGTTCTCGATGCTCATCAGGCGGACTTCCTCAACTCTTCGCCGGCATCGATGGTCGGGTCGCCCTTGCGCCAGTTGCAGGCGCACAGTTCGTCGGACTGCAGGGCGTCCAGCACCCGCAACACCTCATCGACGTTGCGACCCACCGATCCGGCGGTCACCGACACGAACTGGATTTCATTGTTCGGGTCGACGATGTAGGTGACCCGGTCGGCGACGCCGTCGGCGTTGAGCGCCCCGGTGGCCTCGGACAGATCGCGCTTGAGGTCCGACAGCATCGGGAAGGGCAGCTTCTTCAGGTCATCGTGCTGCGCCCGCCACTGGAAGTGCACGAACTCGTTGTCGACGGAGACACCGAGCACCTGGGTGTCGCGGTCCTCGAATTCGTCGTTCAGCTTGCCGAAGGCAGCGATCTCGGTCGGGCACACGAAGGTGAAGTCCTTCGGCCAGAAGAACACCACTCGCCACTTGCCCTCGTAGTCGCCGCTGGAGATCGTGGTGAAGTAGTCCTCGGGATTCTGCGCATCGACCTTGGAGAGGTCGCCACCGATCAACGCAGTCAGTCGGTAGGCGGGGAACTGGTCGCCGATCGTCAGCAATGCCATGTGTCGCTCCTCAGTCAAATTGGATTAAGTCAAGATTTGATGCTGACACCATCTTGCCGGATCAACACTTTGAACAAAAGGTGATCTTTCACACTATATTGATAGGTATGACCGATAAGACTTATCAGCCGACGATCGCCGGCCTGCGGGCGTTCGTCGCTGTCGCGGAGAAGCAGCATTTCGGAACTGCCGCAACAGCTCTCGGCGTCAGCCAGTCCACACTCTCGCAGGCGCTCTCTGCACTGGAAACGGGTCTCGGAGTACAGCTGGTCGAGCGCTCCACTCGCCGGGTCTTCCTGACGACGGAAGGCACGCAACTGCTGCCGCAGGCGCAGGCGGTGATTGAGGCGGCGACGGCATTCACGGCGGCGGCCGCGGGCGCCTCGGACCCGTTGCAGGGCAGCATTCGGCTGGGTCTGATCCCGACGGTGGCGCCGTATGTGCTGCCAACGCTGCTGGCCGGCCTGGCCGACCGGTTGCCCGCCCTGACCCTGCGTTTGATCGAGGACCAGACCAAGCGGCTGATCACCGGGCTGCGCGAGGGATCCGTCGACGCGGCGCTGATCGCGCTACCGGCCGAATCCAGCGGAATCACCGAGATACCGATCTACGACGAGGATTTCGTCCTCGCGCTGCCGCCCGGACATCCGCTGGCAGGCAAGCGCCGGGTGCCGCCGACCGCACTCGCGGACCTGCCGTTGCTGCTGCTCGACGAGGGGCACTGCCTGCGCGATCAGGCCCTCGACGTCTGCCGAAAGGCCGGCGTGCACGTGGAGTTGGCGAACACCCGGGCGGCGTCTCTGGCGACAGCGGTGCAATGTGTGACCGGCGGACTGGGCGTCACGCTGATCCCGCAGAGCGCGGTGCGTGCCGAGACCGCACGCAGTCACCTGGAGCTGGCGTATTTCGCGACACCTCGTCCCGGCCGTCGCATCGGCTTGGTCTTTCGGTCGTCCAGCGGCCGCGAGGCGCCATATCGCCAGCTTGCCGGTCTGATCGGCGAGCTGCTCGCGGGCGAAGACCTGGTTCGCCCGGCCCGGTAGCGCAGGCAAAGTGAACGTGTTCTAGTTTCGGCTGATGCTGGACTTCACGCTGGAAAACATCAGCGCCGACGAAGTCGAACGGCTGCGAGCGCTCTACGAGCCGTTGGCCCAGTCGGTGCGCGAGCTGATCGACGCGACGGTCCGGACCCAAGTGGACACCGCGGACGTCGCGGCGGCCAAAGCCGAGATCGACTCGGCCACCGCGCGATTACGCCGTCAGCAAATCGACGGCTCGTTCGGGGTGCGCTACCTCGTCAGCGGGGAGCGGATGGCTTGGGGCAATGCCGTCATCGGCATCCGCAACCCGATCGCCCCGCCGGTGGATATCCAGCACGACAGTGCGGGCACGTCCTGGTGCGATTTTCACCTCGGCGCCGCCTACGAGGGTCCTCCCGGCCATGTGCACGGCGGCGTCGCCGCGCTGATTCTCGATCACCTGCTGGGCGAGGCCGCCAGCGACGGCATCACTCCACGGCTGACCGGGACAATCACCTTCCGTTATCTGCGGGCCACCCGACTGGGGGATCTGCACGCCGAAGCCACCACCACCCGGGTCGACGGCGTGAAGACATTCGCCTCGGGCCACCTCGCCGACGATCAGGGCATCACCGTCGAGGCCGAAGGTGTGTTCATCCAGCCACGCTGGGCCCGCGACGGCGCCGAGTAGCCGACTGAGAGGTTTGGGCGATGGAGAAAGTAGTCGCGGTACTGATGGCCGCCGACCGCGACGAAGACTGGTGCCAACGCCTGCGCGGGCCGGTCGCCGATGCGATACTCGAGCTCGGCGTCCTCGGCCTGACGGTGAATGTCAGCGACGCGGCCGTGAGTCAATCACTCATGACGCTGACGACTCTCGATCCTCCGGGCGCCGCGATCGTGAGCATGTGGACCCAACAGTGCTACGGCGACCAGATCGCCGCAGCACTCGAGTTGCTGGCGGGCGAGTGTGACCGACTCGCCGCATACCTGGTGACCGAATCCAACCCGCTGCTCGCTCCACTTGAAGTAGGCAATCGCACAACAGGTTTGGCGAACATCGCGCTGCTGCGCCGACCCGCTGGGTTGGATCAGGCGACCTGGCTGCGGCGCTGGCAGCATGACCATACGCCGGTCGCGATCGAGACCCAGTCCACCTTCGGTTACACCCAGAACGCCGTGGTGCGGGCGCTCACCTCTGACGCGCCAGAGCTGTCAGGCATCGTCGAAGAGTTGTTCCCGACCGAGGCGATCACCGACCTGAAGGCCTTCTTCGGCGCGGCCGACGACGCCGACCTGCACCAGCGACTGTCCCGAATGGTGGCCAGCACAACGGCTTTCGGAGCCAACGAAAACATCGACACCGTGCCGACCAGTCGCTACGTGCTGAAAACCCCCTTCAACAATTGAGGAGACACCGGTGATACTCCAGGTCGACGACGAGAACCGGGTACGTACGCTCACCCTGAACCGGCCCGACACGCTCAACGCGTTCAACGAAGCGCTGTATGAAGCCACCGCCGACGCCCTGACGTCAGCCGCAGACGACCCGGACGTCGCCGTCGTGCTGTTGACCGGAGCGGGACGCGCGTTCAGCGCAGGCAATGACCTCAAGGAGATGCAGGCGCGCATCACCGACCCCGAAATGGCCAACCAGGGTTCACATTTCACCGCGATGATCGACGCGCTGACCCGGTTTCCCAAGCCGTTGATCTGCGCCGTGAACGGTGTCGGCGTCGGCATCGGAACCACCATCCTGGGTTACGCGGATCTGGTCTTCATGTCGTCGACGGCTAAGCTCAAGTGCCCGTTCACCAGCCTGGGCGTCGCTCCGGAGGCGGCGTCGTCCTATCTGCTGCCGCAACTGATCGGTAGGCAGAACGCCGCCTGGCTGTTGCTGTCCTCGGAGTGGGTGGATGCCGACGAGGCGCTGTCGATGGGGCTGATCTGGAAGATCTGCGAGCCCGACGCGTTGATCACACAGGCCCGCAGCTACGCCGAAACGCTTGCCTCTCGGCCGATTCCGAGCCTGATGGCAGTCAAACAATCCATCGTCGAGCCCATTCGTCCCGAGATCGCGGCGGCCACCGAGCGGGAAAACGCGCACTTCGCAGAGCTTTTGGGTGGGCAGGCGAACGCTGCGGCGCTGGCGGACTTCGCCGCTAAACGGGGGAGTTGAGCGTTACGAGCCGGTGGGCTGCAACTGCGCGGCGGCCTCGATGATCGCCCTCACCGTGCGCCGACAACGGCCACAATCCAGACCGGCCCCGCATCTCGCGGCGACCTCTTTCGATGTCGAGGCCCCGTCGGCGACGGCCTCGGAAACGGTGTGGCTGGTGACGCCTTCGCACAGGCAGACGTACATCAGCAAGTCCCAACAATCTGGGTCTTCGATGACCGAGCAGCCCGCATGTAGGGAAGTCTAACCTAAGTTACTTTGTGAAGGCTAGCCTTACTTAGGTTAGCCTCTGACCAGCACTTTTAGCGAAATTGGTTCGCCCACACCGCCCGAATCAGCACGCCGACAGCGCCGAACTGGACTAGATTCGTCTTCGGCGTGCGGTGGCGTTCCAGCCCAACTTCACCGTTGATCGCCGCGACTCGACACCGTTTCAGGGGACATAAAGGAGCGATCATGCAAGGTGATCCTGATGTTTTGCGCCTTCTCAACGAACAGCTGACCAGTGAGCTGACTGCGATCAATCAGTACTTCCTGCATTCCAAGATGCAGGAGAACTGGGGATTCACCGAGCTGGCCAGCCACACCCGTGCCGAGTCGTTCGACGAAATGCGGCATGCCGAGGCGATCACCGATCGGATCCTGCTCCTCGACGGGCTGCCAAACTACCAGCGGCTCTTCTCATTACGCATCGGTCAGACTTTGCGTGAGCAGTTCGAAGCTGATCTGGCGATCGAATACGACGTGCTGAACCGGCTCAGGCCGGGCGTCATCATGTGCCGCGAGAAGCAGGACTCGACCAGCGCCTCCCTGCTGGAAGGCATCATCGCCGACGAGGAAAACCACGTCGACTACCTGGAGACGCAGCTGCAGCTGATGGAGAAGCTCGGCGAAGAGCTGTACTCGGCGCAGTGCGTCTCGCGTCCGCCGACGACGGGCATAGCCAACCACTGAGCGGGTACACGCGCTGCTTATGACGAGAGCGCAGGCGGAGGCAGATTCTGAGCCCTCCCGGGCGTACCATCTCGCCATGAGCCGAATCGGAACATTCCCTGCTGACGACCTCGCCGGCTGGGTTCTGAAGTCCCCTGACCTGGGCAGCGCGATCGGCGCGTTCGCGAACGCGGTCTACAGCAAAAACCGGTTGCCGATGCGAACGCGGGAACTGGCCCGAACGGTGATCGCGCACAGCAACGAATGCGAAGTGTGCGTCAACACCCGCGACGCCGACGGCCCCGCCGCCGGGGTCGACGAAGAGCTCTACGACCACGCCCTCGAGTGGCGCACCTGGCCCGGATACAGCGACCAGGAGCGCCTCGCCGCCGAGTTCGCGTACCGGTTCGCCACTGAGCACACGGTGCTCCGCGATGACGAGGACTTCTGGAACCGTTGCAACGAACGCTTTTCCGAGGAGCTGCTCGCCGATCTGGCCTTGTCATGCGCGCTCTGGGTGGGCATGGGGCGGGTTCTGCGGACTCTCGACATCGGTCAGTCCTGCGTGCTGACCCTGCCAAGCCGGGTATGAACCGCCGGGCCTGGTAGCCCGAATGACGACCACACCGCTCGCCGCCGTGGCCATCGCCAAACTCGAGGCTGAAGGGGTGGACGCGGTGATCGGCACCGTGGTCAATCCAGCCGGGCTCATTCAGGCCAAGACCGTGCCGATACGGCGGACCAACGCGTTCGCGGTGCCGGGGCTGGGCGCGAGCCGGACGTGGCATGGCTTCGCCATCGACCAGACCGGTATTGCGTTCACCCAATACAACAACGTGGTCGGCGATCAACGCGTCCGCATCGACCTGGAGGCACTGCATCTCGTCGGCGACGGACTGGCATGGGCGCCCGGATCGTTCTTCGAGCAGGACGGCACGCCGGTTCCAGCCTGCAGTCGCGGAACACTGGGCCGCGTCGAGACGGCCCTCGCCGAAGCCGGAATCACTGCGTTGGTCGGCCACGAAATCGAGTTCCTGCTCGTCGACCCGAACGGTCACCGATTGCCGTCGACGCTGTGGGCGCAGTACGGGCTGGCCGGCGTCCTCGAGCACGAGGCATTCGTCCGCGACATCATTGCCGCGGCGTCGGTATCCGGTATCGCGATCGAGCAACTACACCCCGAGTACGGGGCGAATCAGTTCGAGATTTCGTTGGCACCGCAATCGCCGGTCGCCGCGGCCGACCAGCTGGTGCTGACCAAGCTCATCGTCAGTCGGGTGGCGCGGCGCTACGGCGTTCGGGTCAGCCTGTCGCCGGTGCCGTTCGTCGGCGAGATCGGATGTGGTGCTCATCAACACTTTTCGCTGACCAACTCCGTCGGCCCGCTGTTCTCCGACGGAGCGGGCAGCCACGGCATGACGAGCAGAGGGGAGAGCGCGGTGGCCGGGCTGCTCGGCGGTCTGCTCGAGGCCCAGGGTGTGCTGTGCGGTTCGATCGTGTCCGGACTGCGGCTACAGCCCGGCAACTGGTCCGGCGCATACGCCTGCTGGGGCGCCGAGAACCGAGAAGCGGCAGTGCGTTTCGTCGTCGGCGGGCCCGGTAACCCCTACGGCGGCAACGTCGAGGTCAAAAGCGTTGACCCGTCGGCTAACCCGTACTTCGCGACGGCCACGATTCTCGGCTTGGCGCTCGACGGGATCATCGGCAACGCGGTGCTGTCGGCCGAGACCAAGGTCGACCCAGCTGCGCTGACCGACGCTGAACGCCGTCGTGCGGGCATCGTGCGACTGTCAAATTCGCAGGCTGACACCACTGCCGCACTGGATAATTCGCAACGATTGCGATCCATCCTCGGCGACGCGGCCGTCGACGCCATCGTCGCCGTCCGGCGCTTCGAACAGGAGCACTACGCCCACCTCAACCGCGAGCACCTAGCCGATAAATTCCGGATGGCCTGGAGCGTGTGACGGTGACGGCTCTGGCAGACCATATCGCCGGTGTCCCGCTGATCGATCAGCACGCGCACGGCTGCTGGCTGACGGCGGGGGACCGGCGGCGATTCGAGAACGCTCTGAACGAGGCCAACACCGACCCGCTCGCCGGCTTCGACTCCGGGTTCGACACCCAGCTGGGCTTCGCGATCCGTGCCCATTGCGCGCCGCTACTCGGCCTGCCCGGACACGCAGAACCCCAAGACTATTGGGAACGACGCGGTCAATTTCCCGAGCCCGAGCTGGCGCGGATCTTCTTGCAGGCAGCTGGCGTCAGTGACTGGCTGATCGACACCGGCTACGCCGACGGCGTCACAGACGTCGAGCACTTCGCGGAGTTGTCACGAAGCCCCACGCATGAGGTCGTTCGCATCGAACAGGTGGCCGAACAAGCTGCACTTGTCCCAGGTGACTATGCATCAGCATTCGAACGCATCCTGAGACAGCGTGCCTCAACGGCCGTCGGCACCAAGTCTGTGCTGGCCTACCGCGACGGGTTCGACGGCGACCTGAGCGAGCCCGCGGCAGATGAGGTGGCCGCGGCGGCCGCTCGATGGCGCGACAGCGGCGGACAACGACTGACCGATCGGGTGCTGTTGCGCTTCGGACTGCATCAGGCCTTGCGGGTCGGCAAGCCGCTGCAGTTCCATGTGGGTTTCGGCGACCGGGACTGCGACCTGCACAAGGCCAATCCGCTGTATCTGCTGGACTTTCTGCGCCAGTCCGGCGATACGCCGATCGTGCTGTTGCACAGCTATCCCTACGAGCGGGAAGCCGGCTATCTGGCCCAAGCTTTCAATAACGTCTACCTGGACGGCGGGCTGAGCATCAATCACCTGGGCGCACGGGCAGCGGCGTTCATCGCCCGGTTGCTGGAACTGGCGCCGTTCCGCAAGATCGTCTACTCCTCGGATGGATTCGGCCCCGCCGAACTGCATTACCTCAGTACGGCGTTGTGGCGCAACGGTATTCATCGGGTGCTGAGCGGATTCGTCGAGAACGGCGACTGGAGTCCGACCGACGCGATAAGGGTGGTCGATCTCATCGCCCGCGACAACGCCGCCCGTATCTACCGCCTCGATGACCGCGATTAAAGACGAGGACGCCAGGGTATAGATCGTCCATGGCCGGCCTAGCAGAGGCGCTGGAGTGGGCCCGCGGACAAGTCAGCTCGCGGGTACCCAAGGCTGACCTCGACCAACGGGATCCCGACTACATCCGCGACCAGTTACCGAGAACTTGGCTGCTGGCGTCGCTGTACTTCCGGGCCGACGTCCAGCACCTGGACCGGATTCCCGCCGAAGGGCCGGTACTGCTGGTCGGTAATCACAGCGGAGGCAACGTTCCGCCCGACACGTTCGTGTTCACCCTCGCGTTCTGCTCCTACTTCGGCGTTGAGCGGCCGTTCTATCAACTGGCCCACAACCTCGTCGTCTCCGCGCCACCGCTCGGCTGGCTGCGCAAGTTCGGCACCGTCGCCGCCAACCATGACAATGCCCGGCTGGCCTTGGAATCCGGCGCGGCACTGCTGGTCTACCCGGGCGGGGATTACGAGGTCTATCGGCCATCCTGGGAGCGCCACAAAGTCGACTTCGGCGGCCGGATGGGCTACGTCGAGCTCGCACGCGAAGCCGGCGTGCCGATCGTGCCAATCGCCAGCGTGGGCGGGCAGGAAAGCGCGCTGTTCCTCGACCGCGGGCAATGGCTCGCCAAGCTGCTCAGAGTCGACAAGACGTTGCGGCTCAAGAGCATTCCAATCTCGCTGGCATTGCCGTGGGGCCTGAACATCAGCGATCTGGCCGGCCACATTCCGCTGCCCACCAAGATCGTCATCGAGGTGCAGCATCCCATCGACGTCGACGGTGACGACCAGGCCGTGCACGACAAGGTGATGGCCAGCCTGCAAGCCGGCGTCGACCGACTCGCCGCCAAACGACGCTTCCCGGTAATCGGCTGATGCGGGTCGAACGCCGCACTGTCATCGATGCCGACCGCGACGCGGTGTGGAAGATTGTCAGCGATCCCGACAGCTACCCGTCATTCATGACCAACCTGGAGCGCTGGGAAACCGCCAATGACCAGCCGCCCGGCGTCGGTGCGCGCTATCAGGTGCACTGGAAGGTCGGCTCCGTGCCCGTTGGCGGCCTGACCGAAGTGGTCGAGTTCGACGACCTGCGCGACCTGGCGTGGGTGGGCATCACCGGCATCAGCATGCGTGGCCGGATTCGGCTGCGCGATGCGGGAGACGGCCAGACGAAGGTGATATTCCGGCTGTCGTATCAAGCCCCCGGCGGGATTTGGGGCTACATCGCCGACCGGGTCGCCGTGGGCCAGGTGGGCCGGATCGCGGCCGACACCCTCAAGCGACTCAAGGTGCTCGCCGAATCCCACAGCTGACTAAATCAGGCCGGGACTGCCCGCACTGAGGCCCGGCCAACGCGGGCTCAGATGAGCAAAATCTCGGGATTGCCGAGTTAATCGATTAAGCGCCAAGAAATATGCTGGAAACATCGTAGAAACATTGATCTTGGCCTGAATCGGGCACATACTCACCGAAACGCCTGCAAAAGCCACGGTTCACGAATTTCTAGCGTTCTCCGACAGAAGGCTCGGAGCATCCTCAACGAGGAGGAGATGGTGATGATGAAATTCACGCAGCGGGTGCTGATTATGGGCGCTGCTCAAGTGGCGATCGCTGGAGGGCTTGGTGTTGCGGGCTTGCTCGGTCAGGCCTCCGCGGACCCTGGCACCTGCATCGGCGCGTCGGCGTCCTGCCAGCAGGTGGACATTTCCCCGCAGCAATCTCACGGGACGCTCGTCTGCCAGCCGATCGGGCCGAAGGCCGGGGCGTTTTGCCGCGAATTCGCTCCCTATCACGGCTGACCGGAGTTCGTTGCTCCTCACCGCTGCGATGATCTCGGGCACGGCAATTTCGCCGCGCCCGACACGGCAGCAGTAATGACTACGACCGAGAGCCGGCCGGCTCGTCGGCAGTGGTCGCGTTCAGCACGGTGTCGGGTCCCGTCAGAGCACGACTGAACTTCAGCGCATCCACCAGCTCTTCTATCGCTCGTTCGCCCTGCCCGTCCACGACGGCCTGTGAAAAGCACGTCTCGAGATGGTTGTGCAACATCACCCTGTTTGTGCGTTCCAATGCCGACTGCACCGCTGAAATCTGCTTCATTACGTCCACGCAATACGCATCGGATTCCAGCATGCGGATAATCCCGTCGAGGTGGCCTCGTACCGTCTTGAGCCGGTTCAGAGCAGCACTCTTCTTGAGCGTCAACTCGTCTGACATCACCGTCCCCCTTCGCCACCTATGCCGGAACGAACTCTTTACATGCTAACTGATACCCACCCCACCCCGGGTGGGGTACTGTGCGGCTATGACCGATACGACCGACAGTTCAGGCACCGACCACCCAACTAGTCCTCAACACCGACCCAACCGGCTGAACCAGGCGCTGGCGTGGGTGGGCATCGTCGCCGGCGGGCTGTTCATCGTCGCCGGGATTTTCCTCTCCGGCTTCTTCCTGAACTGGAGCGAGCACACGCATATGGGTATGAATCACGCGGCGATGGCCCACGAATCGAAGGATTGCTGTGCCGACATGAAGCACGACGACCACATGATGCAGCCTGGTCGCTAACCCGCTGCTGTAGAACAGCTCTCGCAATGTCCGACACTGAGCCGTTGAGGTCATGGATAGGACAGGCGGCCATATCGACACCGCCTTGGTGGTGGCGTGTCATGAGTTGCAAGAAGAGGACTTCATTTTTATCCTTCGGGGGTTCCCAACAACCCCAGCGACTATGAACTTTTGATCATTATGGATATCTAAAGACTAGGTAGCCGCAGGTGGCGCTGGAGCGACCTTGGCGAGACTCAACGACGAGTCGATCAGATCAACCCCGGCGCGGTCCATCGTCGTCCAAGCTCGGGCTTGGGACGGGCAACTAGTAGAGCAACGCACGCCATACGCATATTTTCCGAAGTCAGATCAAGCCCGTCGCGTCCAAGATCCATGACGTGTCGACCGTCGCCAGATCCTCCAGCCACGTCGGCGGCGCCTGCGCGGTCAGGCCACCCATGTCCGAGTAGTCCTTTCTTAGATCAGGGTTAGCGCAGTGCTGTGACCGGGGAAAACCAGGTCAAACGCGAGCGCTGTGCGCCCAACTATTTGGACTTGGGCAAACAGTCGTCGGAACGGCTGCGAACCTACGGCGGACCAGCTTGGTGGACCCCATGATCTCTTGTCTGGGTCGTCCTGTGATGTTCAAGATGGAACAGGGTTTGTTGTGACATTCTGCAGAGGTGCTCGCTCCTTCGGGTGTCGTGACGTTTTTGTTCACCGATGTGGAGGGTTCAACCCGTCGGTGGGAAGCCGACGCCGAGGGAATGCGGGCGGCGCTTGCAACCCACGACGACGTGTTGCGTAAGGCGTGTGAGGCGCATGGCGGTTTCATGTTCAAACACACCGGCGATGGTGTGTGCGCCGCATTCGCGTCACCCAGATCCGCCGTTGATGCAGCGGTGGCCGCACAGCGGGCACTCGAGTTGCCGGTGCGGATGGGGCTGGCAACCGGCGAAGCAGAGTTGCGTGCGGATGATTACTTCGGAGCAGTTTTGAACCGTGCGGCGCGGGTGATGGCCGCCGGGCACGGCGGGCAGATCCTGTTGGCCGACTCGACGGCAGGTCTACTCAGCGGGGTTGATCTGGTGGATCTGGGGCCGCGGCGGTTGCGGGATCTGGCGGCACCAATCGGGGTGTTCCAGGTACGAGCAGCAGGGTTAAACACGGAGTTTCCGGCCCTGCGGGCGCTGGATGCGAGTCCGGGGAACCTGCGGGCTGCGACCACGAGCTTCATTGGGCGCGAGTCCGAGGTCGCCGAGCTGCAGGGCGCGGTGAAGGCTCATCGGTTGGTCACGTTGACGGGGGTGGGCGGAGTCGGCAAGACGCGCCTGGCGTTGGAGGTCGCGGCGCGATTGGCTGATGAGTTTCCGGACGGGGTGTGGTTTTTCGAGCTGGCCGCGGTAACCGATCCGGCGGCGGTATCCGACGCCGTTGCGGCGGTGCTGGGCATCACCCAGCAACCAGGCAAAACCGTCAGCGAGTCGGTGGCCGCTGCGTTGGAGGGCAGGCTGCGGTTGTTGGTGTTCGACAACTGCGAGCACGTTGTCGACAGTGCCGCGGATCTGGTCGAGGCGATCCTGGCCGCCTCGGCGACCGTAACGATTCTGGCGACCAGCCGCGAAGGATTGGGAGTCAGCGACGAACAGTTATGGCGTGTCCCGTCGCTCGACGTCAACGCCGGAACCGAATCCGCCGCGGTGAACCTTTTCATCGACCGTGCCCACAGCGTCGTGTCGGACTTCTCGCTGGCCCAGCCCGGCGAGGCCGACGCTGTCGTGGAAATCTGCCGCAGACTCGACGGCATCCCGTTAGCCATCGAGTTGGCGGCCTCGCGGATGGCGTCGATGACCGCCAGCGAGGTGCGTGATCGTCTCGATCAGCGGTTCCGGCTGCTGGTCGGCTCGCGGCGCGGCCTCGAACGCCACCACACCCTGCGCCACACGGTGGCGTGGTCCTATGACCTCCTCGAGGATGCCGAAAAGGCGCTGCTGGACCGGTGTTCGGTATTCGCCGGGGGATTCGACCTACAAAGCGCCTGCGCGGTAACCGGATCAGATGATCTCGACGAGTACGCCATCCTCGAGGTACTCGACGCGCTGGTGCGCAAGTCGCTGTTGGTCGCCGACCGGTCTTCGGGACGGACTCGGTTTTCGATGCTGGAGACGATCCGCCAGTTCGCCGAGGAACAACTCGTCGCCCGCGGTGGGCTTACGAGATCCGGGCCGCCCACTCGCGCTACTTCGCCGGACGCGAAGCCGACGTCCTGGCCCTGTGGGACAGCCCCCGCCAGCGTGAGGCCTATGACTGGTTCACTGTCGAGCTGGCCAATCTGCGCACCGCGTTTCGGTGGGCCACCGACCACGACGATCTGGATGTCGCGGCCACCATCGCCACCTATGCGGGGTGGCTCGCCGGTTGGGTCCAAACCTTTGAGCCGATACCCTGGGCTGAAGAGCTGATCGCGCCCGCCCGCGTCGCCGATCACCCCCGGCTGGCATTCCTGTACGTGATTGCGTCGCTGTGCTACACGACCGGACGGATCGAGGCGGCTGTCGGCTACAGCGAGGCCGGGCAGATCGTTCTCGACAGGACCCGCGAGGCGCTGCCGTACGGCTCCCAAGCCGTGCTTGGATTTGTCTATCTAGCGATCGGGCAGCCCGAGCGGTTGGCCGAGTTGTGCCGCGCCCAGCTCGCACGCCGCCGCGACACCCACGTCTACATCCGGGCATGGCTGGTTATCGCCCTTGCAGTGGCCGGATCCGGTGGGGAGGCGATGGATTCCGCGGATGGCCTCATCAAGGCCGCGGAGGCAACAGGCAACCCGCAAGTGCTCGCGTGGGCGCTCGGTGCCTACGGTGTGGCCTTGCGTGACGCGAATCCCGTCTGGGCGCTTAACGCGCTGGGCCGGGGTGTGGTGATAGCCCAAGACAGCGGCAACCGCGCCATCGCGTCAGCCCTGGCGCCGCTTCTGGCACGATTCGAGGCCGAACACGGCGACCCGGTGGCCGCGTTCGATCGCCTCACTTTGGCGATCCGCAACTACCAGAATGCGGGCGACCCCACCACGATCCGCGGCCCGCTGGCCGTCCTTGCCGTTCTTTTCGACCGGCTCGGACGCTGCGAACCGGCGGCCACTATCGCCGGCTTCGCACGCAGTCCCCTCACCGCGTTGGCGTTCCCCGAGATCACCACCGCGATCAACCACCTCCGCGATGTTCTCGGTGAGGCGACCTACGAATCGCTCGCCCGCAAGGGTGAAACGACGACCACCGCCGCCATGGCGACCTACGCATACGACCAAATCGACCAGGCCCGAAGAGAACTCGAACACCCCAGCTGATACGACTTCGGGCTGAAAGCCGAGGCAGTCAGATCAATCTCGTCGCATCGAAGATCCATGACGTATCCGCGGTCGCGAGATCCTCTAGCGCAGTGCTATGACCTGCCGAAATGCAGCAATGCAAAAGCGCTGTAGGTGTAACTATTTGGACTTCAGCAAACATGTTTCCAAAGGCCGCGGGCACCCAACCCACGTCGATCCACAATCGCCATCTGAAGCGACTCGACGCTCAGTTGTGACATTCTGCAGAGGTGCCCGCCCCTTCGGGTGTTGTGACGTTTCTGTTCACCGACGTTGAGGGTTCGACCCGTCGGTGGGAAGCCGACGCGGACGAGATGAGGATCGCCCTCGCCACCCACGACGAGGTGCTGCGAGGGGCGATCGAGGAACACGGCGGCTGGTTGTTCAAGCACACCGGTGACGGGGTGTGCGCCGCGTTCGCCTCGCCGAAGTCTGCGGTGGATGCGGCGGTGGCTGCGCAGCGGGGGTTGGAGTTGCCGGTGCGGATGGGGCTGGCGACCGGCGAAGCCCAGCTGCGGGGTGAGGATTACTTCGGTGTGGTGCTCAACCGCGCTGCGCGGGTGATGGCAGCTGGGCACGGCGGTCAGATTCTGTTGGCCGATTCGACGGCGGCTCTGCTCAGTGGAGTTGATCTGCTGGATTTGGGGCCGCGGCGGTTACGCGATCTCCCAACTCCGGTTCAGGTGTTCCAGGTCCAAGCAGTAGGCCTACGCACAGACTTTCCGCCGTTGCGAGCACTGGACACAAGCCCAGGCAACCTGCGGGCCGCGGCAACGAGTTTCATTGGGCGCGAGTCCGAGGCCGGCGAGGTACACGCAGCGGTAAAAGCGCATCGGCTGGTCACGCTGACCGGGGTGGGTGGGGTCGGCAAGACCCGGCTGGCGCTGGAAGTGGCGGGGCGGCTGGCCGATGAGTTTCCCGACGGGGTCTGGTTTTTCGAGCTGGCCGCGGTCGCCGATCCGGCGGCGGTGCCCGACGCGGTGGCCGCGGTGCTGGGCATCATCCAACAACCCGGCAAGAGCGTGAGCGAGTCGGTGGCCGCCGCCCTGGAGGGCAGGGTACGGCTCTTGGTGTTCGACAACTGCGAACACGTCCTCAACGCCGCCGCCGATCTGATCGAGGCGATCCTGGCGCACTCGGCGACCGTCAAGATTCTGGTCACCAGCCGCGAAGGACTCGGCATCGCCGACGAACGGCTGTGGCCGGTGCCCTCGCTAGACGTCGGCGCGGGCGCCGACTCGGCCGCGGTGGCCTTGTTCGTCGAACGGGCGCAGCACGTTTCGCCGCGCTTCAGGGTCGGCGCCGATGGCGCGGCAGCCGCTGTCGTGGAGATCTGTCGTCGCCTCGACGGCATCCCGTTAGCCATCGAGTTGGCGGCCTCGCGGATGGCGTCGATGACCGCCAGCGAGGTGCGTGATCGTCTGGATCAGCGGTTCCGGCTGCTGGTGGGCTCGAGGCGCGGCCTCGAACGCCACCACACGCTGCGCCACGCGGTGGCGTGGTCCTATGACCTGCTCGACGAGCCGGAAAAGGCGCTCCTGGAGCGGTGTTCGGTGTTCACCGGTGGATTCAACCTCCAAAGCGCTTGTGCGGTAATGGGTTCCGATGATGACTTCGCCACCCTGGACCTGCTCGATGCGCTGGTGCGCAAGTCGCTGTTGGTCGCCGACCGGTCATCGGGGCGGACCCGGTTTTCGATGCTGGAGACGATCCGCCAGTTCGCCGAGGAACAACTCGTCGCCCGCGGTGGAGCTTCCGAGATTCGGGCCGCCCACTCGCGCTACTTCGCCGCACGGGAATCCGACATCATGGCCCTGTGGGATAGTCCCCGCCAACGGGCGGCCTACGACTGGTTCACTCTCGAGCTGGCCAATCTGCGCACCGCGTTTCGCTGGGCCGCCGACCAGGGCGATCTGGATGTCGCCGCCACCATCGCCAGCTATGTGGGGTTGCTTGGCGCTGCGGTCCAAACCTTTGAGCCGATCGCCTGGGCTGAAGAGCTGATCGAGGCCGCCCGCACCGTCGACCACCCGCGGCTGGCGTTCCTGTACGTGATTGCGTCGCAGTGCTTCGCGAGCGGACGGATCGAGGCGGCTGTCGGCTACAGCGATGCCGGGCAGATCGTTCTCGGCACCAGCCACGAGGCGCCGCCGGGCGGCGCCGAAGTCGTGCTTGGACTTGTATATCTAGCCGTTGGGCAGCCCGAGCGGTTGGCCGAGTGGTGCCGGGACCAGCTCGCACGCCGCCGCGACACCCACGTCCACATCCGGGCATATCTGGTTCTCGCCCTTTCATTGGCCGGTTCGGACGGGGAGGCGATGGATTGCGCGGATGGCCTCATCGAGGCTTCGGAAGCAACAGGCAACCCGATGTTCCTCTCGATGGCGCTCTGGGCCTACGGTTTGACTTTCCGTGACGCGGATCCCGTCGGGACGCTTCACGCCCTCGGCCGGGGCCTGGTAATCGCGCAAGACAGTGGCAACCGCGCCTGCGCGTCAGTCCTGGCGAACAGTCTGGCCCTAATCGAAGCCGAACACGGCGCCACCGTGTCCGCGTTCGATCACCTCATTCTGGCAATCCGCATATACCACAATGCGGGCAACACCACCGTGATCCGCGTCCCGCTGGCCGTCCTCGCCGCTCTTTTCGACCGGCTCGGACGCTACGAGCCGGCGGCCACCCTCGCCGGCTTCGCCCTCAGTCCTATGTCTGCGTCGTCGGTCCCCGAAATTACCACCGCGATCACGCACCTCCGCGACGTCCTCGGCGAGGCGACCTACGAATCGCTCGCCCGCAACGGTCAGGCGATGACCACCGCCGCCATGGCGACCTACGCATACGACCAAATCGACCAGGCCCGAAGAAAACTCGAACACCCCAGCTGATACGACTTCGGGCTGAAAGTCAGACGAGTCCAGTCGCGTCGAAAATCCAAGACGTATCCGCTGTCGCCAGATCTTCCATCCACGTCGGCGGCGCCTGGGCGGTCATGCCGCCCATGTCCCAGTAGTCCTTCCACAGCGACACCTTGCCCTCCTCGACACGGTGCACCGAAACAAACTGCAGTACAGCGGTTTCCCCGCTTGTCCAGTTCCAAGTCTCGGAGTGCTCGTACATGACGTCGGCGCCGTTGGACACCAGCACGCCGTCGTGGTTCACGTAGCCGGCCAACGGTTCGAGCCCGACCTTGAGCCGTTTGACGATGTCATCGGGTCCACGGGCGGCCAGCGTCGGCCCGACCGGCATGTCGACGTACACGCAATCGGGGGACAGGTACGTGGTCACCGCGTCCCAGTCCCGTCGCGACAGCGCCTTCCACAGCCCGAGTACGGTGTCGTCAGCCGCCATGGGATGTCATGAAACCCGGCAGCTGAACACATGTCAACGATGCGCAGGAGGTAAGGATGCCGACGCTGCGATCGCCGCGCAGACGTGCCCGCAAGACCAGCCCGTCACCGTTCTCACCGCCCTGGACACCCAGAGCCGCGCAATACGGGGTCGCCATCCAGCACAACGTCGCGGTGCCGATGAGCGACGGCGTGGAGTTGCGCGTCGACATCCATTACCCCACCGATCGTGACACCGGGGAGCCTGCCACCGGCCCGTTCCCCGTGCTGATGTCGATGACGCCGTATGGCAAGAAGGCCCCGCCGCCGGCCGCCCAGATCGGAGGCGGGGCCACCCCGTATCTGATCAAGCGGGGCTATATCGAGGTGATGGTCGACGTCCGGGGGTGCGGCGTATCCGGGGGTTCCTTCGCGATGTTCGGGGACCGCCAGACACAGGACGGCATCGAACTGGTCGACTGGGCGTCCAAGCTGCCCAACGCCAACGGGCGGGTCGGCATGTTCGGGGTGTCCTACCTGGCGATCAACCAGTTGTTCACCGCTGCCGCCGTCGGACCGAATTCACCACTCAAGGCGATCTTCCCGGTGATGGCCGCGCGCGACTTCTACCGCGACGCGGCGGCGATGGGTGGTGCGCCGCATCTGCGGACAGTGCGGGCCTACGGCGGGGTCTACAACCTGCTCAACGTCATCAACCCGGTGATCGAAGTGATCAATCGCGGGAAGCATCCGCGGCCGCGGGCCGGCGGGATCGCCGGGGTGCGTAAGCGGGGACGGGATCAGCGCAGCTACTTCCGGCCGTTGATCGCCGACGCCGTCGCCGGCGGCGACACTGCCTTCGACGAACAATTCTGGGATGCGCTGCGGCCTGCCACAGTGCTCCCGGACATCGTCGCCAACAACGTGGCGGTCTTCCTCGTCGGCGGCTGGCATGACGCCTTCCAGCGCGGCGCCCCGTTGAACTACGCGGCGCTGCAGAACGCGTACGCGGGTCGGCCCGACGAGCAGCCGATGCAACCCGGCCAGCCGGTGTCCGAGCAGCTGCGGCTGATGATGGGCCCCTGGTACCACGTCACCGACTACAGCGGGTTGCACATCCATGCGCTGCAGTTGCGCTGGTTCGACTACTGGCTGAACGACGACACGGAGGCGAAGATCACCGGGTCACCGTTGACCTTCCAGGCAATCGGTAGCCCGCGGTGGTTCCAAGCCCGCGAATACCCGCTTCCCGCGGCGACACCGACCCGGTTCTATCTCTCCGATGCCGGCAAGCTGACCGCCGACAGCGCAGCTGAAACCTCAACGGCCACAGTTAAATACGTGGGCCGCGGCCCGGTGGCCGGCCGCAGCGTCGAGCAGTGGACGCTCGGGATGACCAGCTTCATCCGCGCCCAGCGCGGCGGAAACACCCGCTACGACCAGGACAACCGGCGAGTGCAGCGCGGCGCGCTCACCTACACAACCGAGGTATTCGCCAACCCGACGCTGATCGCCGGGCCGATCACCCTGACGCTGCATGCGACCGCCGACACCAGAGAGTCACTCTGGGTCGCCCATATCGACGACGTCGCACCCGACGGTTCCTGCCGACCGCTGACCCAGGGCGCGCTACTGGGTTCGCACCGCGCCCTGGACCCGGAGCGCACCTGGTACCTCCCCGACGGCACCGTGCTCAAGCCGCACCACATCAGCACCAAGGCGGCAGCCAAACCCGTCATCCCCGGCGAACTGACCCGCTACGACGTCGAGATCTTCCCAACCGCAGCGATGCTCGAATCGGGTCACCGACTGCGCCTGACGGTGACCACCTTTGACTTCCCGCACCTGGTCCCGCCCGAGCCCGCGCGACGCGCACTGGCCGGCGGCAGCTATCAACTGCACCAGGGCGGACCGACGCCGTCATACTTGCTGATCCCAGTGGCCGATCCGGACAGCATCGACTGAGCCGGAGCCGCAACGTCTTCCGCGCGACATGCCCGGTAATGCCGCATACTCGCCTGGATGACTTCGTTACAGCGTTACATCGCCGAGGAGATCGCCACCGACCACGTCGACGGGCTGCTGACCAGACGCGAAGCCATCCGCCGGCTCGCGTTGCTCGGCCTGGGCACCGGCGCTGCGGCCGCATTGATCGCGGCCTGCGACGACAGGAAACCCCAGCGCTCCGGATCGGGCGAGGGTGTGGTGACGGTGCCCGGAATGAGTCAAGCGCAGCCCATCGAGCCGATCACCTGGAAAGGGCCACGCGGCGAACTGCAGGGAGTCTGGTCGCAGGCGCACAATGCCAGGCGCGGGGTACTGGTCATCCACGAGAACAAGGGGCTCAACGACTGGGCGCAGTCGGTAGCCGGACGTTTCGCGGGCGCCGGCTACTCGGCGCTGGCCATCGACCTGCTGTCTGAAGAAGGCGGCACCGGGCACTTCAAGGATCCGGCACAAGCGACGGCCGCACTGGCCGCCGTATCGCGGGACCGGTTCATGGCGGACCTGAACTCCGGGGTCGACGAGCTGCAGGCCCGGGTTCCGGGCAGCAAGATCGCCGTCGTCGGCTTCTGCTTCGGCGGCGGGCTGGTGTGGCAGCTGCTGGCTTCCGGCACACCGCGGCTGTCGGCGGCGGTTCCGTTCTACGGGCCGTTGCCCGACAATCCGGACTTCGCAGGTTCCAAACGCACGGCGGTGCTGGCGTTCTACGGGGCGCTCGACAAACGGGTCACGGACTCGCAGCCCGCGGCCGAAGCGGCCCTCGACCGCGCCGGGCTGATCCACGACATCGTCGTCGAACCCGACGCGGACCACGCATTTTTCAACGACACCGGGCCGCGGTACAACGCTGCCGCCGCCGAGGATGCCTGGCGGCGGGTGCTGGAGTGGTTTGGCCGCTACCTGGCTTAGCGGCATGATGCGTGCGTGACCTTTCCACCCGCCATCACGCTGAGCCAGGTCCTCGACTCGCTCGACCTCGAACAGGTCAACGCGGAATTCTTCGTCGGACAGCAGATCGACGAAATCGCGCATCACATCTCCGGTGGCCACATCGCGGCGCAAGCGTTGATGGCGGCCAGTCGAACTGTCAGCGACCGCCTGCCGCACAGCACGCACATGTATTTCCTTCGGGCCGGCGACGCCCGGCAGCCGGTGGACTTCGAAGTCACCGCGCTGCACGACGGCGGCACGTTCTCGGCCCGCCGTGTGACTGCCCGCCAGTTCGGCTCGGTGTTGCTGGAAGGCGTCGTGTCGTTCAGCAAGACCGTCGAGAACGTTGTCTACCAACAACTGCCACCGGATCTACCGGAGCCCGATTCCGTGCCGAGCTTCGCCGAGCAGCACAGCGACTACGCGGACGAACTCGGTGGCTGGTGGGTGCGCGAGCAGCCCATCGACTACCGATACGTGGATCCGTCGGCCAGGCTCGCAGTCGAGATCGCCGAGCCGCCACCCGCGGGCATCCGAATGTGGTGGCGCCCCAATGGCGCTGCGCCGGCCGACCCGGTGATCGCCGACTGCCTGGCTGCCTTTGTCGCGGGCCGCACGCTGCTCGAGTCGGCGATGATCGCCCGCCGCACGACGCCGCTGGGGCCGGGTTTCTCGGCCCTGATGGACTTGGCAATGTGGTTTCACCACCCGCCGGATCTCTCGGATTGGCTTCTCTACGAACAGCGTTCACCCAGCGGCATCGGTGGTCGGGGATTGGCGCAGGGCACCATGTTCAACCGCGCCGGTGAACTGGTGTGCACCATGACGCTGGAGTGCTACTTCGGCGGCAAGTCGAGTAGCTAGCGAGCGGCCATCGACCGTGCCGGGCCCAGCGCGACAGGTAACGTCAACCAGCCGTGCAGAACCCGGGTGTCACGCCGACTGCCGGTACCCGCGGAACGCACGTCGGGGAATCGGTCGAAGAAAGCCCGAAGGCCCACTTCACCTTCGGCGCGGGCCAGCGCCGCCCCGAGGCAGAAGTGCCTGCCGCCGGAGAACGCCAGATGCCGACCGGCGTTCTCGCGCTCGATGTCGAATCGGTTGGGGTCGGGGAAGACGGCCGGATCGCGATTCGCCGCGGCGACGTACACCACCACCAGCTCGCCCTGGCTGACTGTCTTACCCGCGACCTCGGTGTCTTTCAACGCAATCCGCGCGGTGAGCTGAACCGGTGACTCCAGCCGCAGGATCTCTTCTACGGCGGTGGGCCACAGCTCCGGGCGCTCCCTGAGCGTGTGTAGATGCCCGGGGTTGTCCAGCAACATCCGAATCCCGTTGCCCAGCAGGTTGACCGTCGTCTCGAAACCTGCCGCCAGCACCAGACCGGCCACTGCCCGCAGCTCGTCTTCGTTGAGATACGTCTCCGGCGAACCACTTTCGGCCTTGAGAATCAACTGGCTCATCAGATCGTCGCCGGGGGAGCGGCGCAGCTGTCCCAGGTGCTCGTCCAGCCAGAAGTTGAACCCGGCGAGCCCGCGCTCGACGCGGCGATATTGCGGCCAGGGCAGCCCGAAATCCAAACTAGGCGCGGCGAGTTCGCCGAATTCGAGGATTCGCTGGCGGTCGCCGTCCGGCACCCCCAGGATGTCGCTGATGATCGCCACCGGAAGTTGAGCGCAGTAGCGGTCGACGACATCGACGACGCCCGGCTCACGCGACAGCTGATCCAGCAGCGACTCCGCGGTCTGCTCGACCCCGTCACGCAGTGCGCCGACCGCCCGGTGGGTGAACACCGACGACACCGTCTTGCGGTAGCGGGTGTGGTCTGGCGGCTCTACGGCGAGCAGTGACGGCGGACGCAGCGGGTGCAACAGGTCGTCCCGGACGCGGCTCTCCAGCCACCGCAGCGGCGCGGGCAGGTTCGACCCGATCGAGACCACCCGGAAGTCATCGGAGCGCAGCAATTCGTGACCGACCGCATGGTCGGCGGTGATGTAGCCGATCTTGGACTGCACCAGGGGACCACGAGCCCGCACCTGCTCGTAGAACGGAACCGGATTGGCCTTGACGGTCGGATCAGCAATCAGCCGAGCCTGCAAGTCACCCCGCCGGGCGCCGATCGATGAGACGCCGCGGACGAAACCGTGCAGCGCCAGCCAGTGCAACCTCTGCTTCAGTGCGATTTCCACGGGTGAGGCCTCCACGTCGCCGGGCAGTGCTGACCCAAGCCTACGACGCGCAGCGGCGGGCTGCCGTCAGCTCAATTCCCACTTCATGTTTTTGGCGAACGCGAGCGCGTCGTCGCTGATGGTGCCCGCCGCATGCGACCGCTGGATGTAGTCGCGCACCATCGGTAGGAAATTCATCGGGTTGTAGGCGTCTTCCTCGTAACTCCACAAGCCGTCGCCGGCATATTTCATCACCGACAGATTCGCCGCCTGATGGATGCTGCCGTCTCCGGGATCGCGCATCCGGTTCTGGAATTCGCAGAACACCCAGCCGCGGTCGGTGTCGATGGAGTGCCAGGACGTCGGATAGAGCGGCATCTCGCTGCCGGGAAAGACGTTCATGGTCGAGACGATCCAGTCGCGGATCTTCTCGCGGCCCTGCATGGTTCCGTACATGTGCTCGACGTAGGTCGCGTCCTCGGTGAATTGGTCGGCAAAACGCGACCAGTCCCAGCTCGAACCGATCTCGACGACGACCTGCTTGTGGTGTTCGAAGGCCGATTCGATCTCGTCGCGCGACCACTGTCCCATGACAACCTCACTCACGCTTCTGCCACATCCTTGATGCGATGCAGCGTCTTGGTCATGTCCCGAATGTTGCGCCGTTGGCGGAGGAAGCCGAAGAACAGCCAGTAGTAGACCGGTGTGAACGGCGAGGAGTTCATCCGGAACGACTCGGTGACGTCGGTGCCACCGCCAGACGGCGCCAAACGGTAGAGCCAGTTGTTGACCGCCCTGTCGCCGAGAAGTACCTCGAAGCCGAATTCCCGGCCCGGCTCGCAAGCGGTGATGCGACAGACGGTCCAGTACACCGGGCCGATCTCGTTCCGCTTCACGTGCCCGCGGAACCGAGCGCCGAGCGCGGGACCGGTTGCACCGTCAAGCCATTCGGCTTCGAAGGTTTCCGGGGAGTACCGGCCGATCTGGCCGACGTCGGTGATCAAGTCCCACACCTTGTCCGCCGGCGCCGCCATATGAACTGTCGCAGATCCCTGCATGGGCCGATCCAAGCATGCTCGCGCCCCGCCGGTGGCCGTTATCGTGCCGCCGCGGGCAATTCCTCAGCGGTTTACCGCCCGCTAAAGAATGGCGGCAAACCGAATGACGGAATGGGGCTGCACCGGATTCGACGTGCGAATCAACCCAGGTGGCCGACCCTTGTCTCGACGATCGATCCGCGCTAGCGTTTCGACGTCTTCAAATCACAATCAAGGCAGAGTGGTCAAAATCGACGATTACCACAGCACAAAGCGGTCCAAAAACGACGGCGGGCCGGATGACGGCGAAGCGCCCGTCATCGTCGGCTTGGTCGAAGCGGCGATGCAGATGTTCTCCGCCTCGATCGACGCGTTGCCCGACACCAGCGATCCCGAGTTTTCCGGTCGCGCCAACGTGATCCTGTCCGGCCTGCGCAAGTTGCAGTCGGCGCTCACCAAGGCAGCGTCTCGTGGGCGGGCGACACCGTCAGTCATTGTGTCGCTCAGCGGAGTTCGGACACGCTACGACGACCTGATGGCCTTGGCAGCTGAGGCGCCGGGCGCGACCCTGGGTCAGCAGCTCTATGTCGTGCGGCGGCGTGCGAAGCTCTCGGCGCTGGAAACCGCGAACGGCGCGGGGCTCACGGCCGATCTGCTCGACGCCATCGAGGCCGAGGAAACTCCGACCGACGACGAAGCGGCCCGGATCAAGGAGCTGCTCGCGGCTCTTGGGGGCTGACACCCCACCTCGGCGCTAGGCCCGTTGCGTGATCGCCGATGAGTGACGCCGGTGGCTCAGCGCGCAGTCGCTCGCCGGCTGCGCGGCTGTTGCTCTCTGTCACCGTCATGACCGCCCTGATATTCGGTGCAACTTTCCTGACGATCCACTGGTTGCATTCGTCGACTGCCGGTGTCGTCGAGCACCCCGGCCCCGCCGCCACCGACGAGCAAACCGAGGCCGAGGTTGTCGAACAGGCCAAGGACATCGTCGCGATCACCGGGCTCGCCCGGCCGACGGCAAACTACCTACTGGTGTCATGCCAAAACCGCGACGATCCGCCCTATCAGGGCGCGGTGTATCTGAACTTCGCACTGCCCGGCGACGTCACCGCCGACCAGTATTTCCGCGCTGCCGCGGCGAGTCTGGTCGCCCGCGGCTGGAAAGAGGGCCCGGTACCGAATCAGCATCTGTTCGGCCGCAACCTGTCGAAGAATGGCGTCAGCGCCCTGCTGTATCCCGAAGCCGACTCCACGACGCGCGGCGTCGCACGGATCCACGGCCCGTGCCGGAACACCACCGACCACCGCAGCGACTCGGCGGCCTGGGTCGACATCACCGACCGGCTGCGTTGAGCTTGCCTTACATGAAGCTGCGCTCGACGGTTGACCGTCGAGCGCAGCTTCGCTGGTGTGCGTCAGCCGGCGTGCGCGCCCAGCGCGCCCTGCAGATCGCCCTTCATCGCGTTCAGCTGTGCTCCCCAGTACTCCCAGCTGTGGGTGCCGTAGTCCGGGAAGTTGAACACGGCGTTGTGGCCGCCCGCAGCGTTGTACGCGTCTTGGAACTTCCTGTTGCCGCCGATCATGAAGTTGCTCTCCAGGAAGGTGGCCGGAAGGTTGTTGCCGCCCAGTTGGTTCGCTGTCCCGTTGCCGCAGTAGACCCAAAGCCGGGTGTTGTGGGCGACGAGTTGGCCGACGTTAACCGTGGGGTCGTTGCGTTGCCATGCCGGGTCGCTGTCTGGGCCCCACATGTCTTCCTTCTTGTAGCCGCCGGCATCGCCCATCGCCAGGCCGATCGCGCCCTGCCCGGTGGACGGGCTGAGGTAGCCGGACAGCGAGCCGGCGTAAATGAACTGCTCAGGGTGGTAGATCGCCAGGTTCATCGCCGAGGAGCCTGCCATCGAGATACCCACCGACGCACTGCCGTTCGCCTTGACGCTCTTCTGCGACGACAGGTAGCCCGGCAGCTCGCTGGTCAGGAAGGTTTCCCAGTTGTAGGTAGAGCAGCCGGACTTGCCGCAGGCCGGCTTGTACCAGTTGGTGTAGAAGCTGGACTGTCCACCGACCGGCATGACGATCGACAGCCCGGACTGGTAGTACCACTCGAAGGCGGGAGTGTTGATGTCCCAGCCGTTGTAGTCGTCCTGGGCCCGCAGGCCGTCCAGCAGATACACCGCGGGGGAACCATTTCCGCCGCTCTGGAACTGGACCTTGATGCTGCGACCCATCGACGCCGACGGCACCTGCAGGTACTCGACGGGCAGGCCCGGTCGGGAGAACGCCCCCGCAGTGGCACTGCCACCGACGAGGCCGATCAGGCCGGGGAGTGCGGCAGCCGATACTGCGGCGACTGTCAGTCGTCGAGTCCAACTACGCACTTTGTCGCTTACCTTTGGCATTACCCGGCCCCTTGTCGAATGGCGTCATGCGATACCGCAAAACCTACCGTGCGGTTGGACAGATGTCGACGTAAACGCAAAGGTGTCGCGACGCGAGTTCGGGTGTCGCTACCTGCGCGGAGCCGGTTTTATGCGAGCCAACCGGTCACGTGTGGCAACTTCGGATGGCCCAATTTGTGGCGTGAACTCGGCTTTATCGCAGGCCACGAAGGAAGATGCCGCAGGTCATTGCGCAAACGCACAATATTGTCGATCCCAGGTCGCTTTTCATTGCTGTGAACGCGTAGGGTGACCCGAGATAGACCGATGAGACCACGCCGTCCCGGTCCTTCCGCCGCTCACGAACCACCGCATCGACGGTCTGGTTGCTGCCTGCGGCGCATGGGCATGGGGCCGCGATTGAGGTGCAGAATTGGACACGGTACTTGGACTGTCGCTGACGTCGATGTCAGTCGGCTGGGTCCTGGTAGAGGGCCGCGACGCAGACGGCACAATCCTCGACCACGACGATTTCGAAGTGCGCCCCGCGACCGGACTGCAGGCGGTGTACACGTCCGAACAGGCGAGCGCGGCCGTGCTGGATGCACAGGCCGCCGCAGCGGGCCACGACCAGCGCATGCACGTCGTCGGCGTGACGTGGAGCGACGAGGCGGCCGCGGAGTCGGCATTGCTGCTGGAAACACTGAATGACGCCGGTTTCGACAACATCGTCCCGGTCAGGTTGCACGATGCGTGCGACATGTTGGCCCGCGCGATCGCTCCGATGATCGGCTACGACAAGACCGCCGTCTGCGTGCTGGACGGCGAATCGACGATCGTCGTGATGGTGGATTCCTGCGACGACGAGGCGCAGACGGCGATCAAGCAAATGTCGGGCGGGCCGGGCGCGCTGGAGCACTGGTTGACTGCCCTGTTCGATCGCAGCTCCTGGCAGCCCGGCGGCATCGTGATCGTGGGCGCCGATGACGAGCTCGAGGCATTGTCGATGCGACTCAAGAAGACTGTGCCGGTCCCGATCATCGCCCAACGCGGCGCGGAATTGGCGCTGGCGCGGGGAGCGGCGCTGGCATCTGCGCAGAGCACAGAATTCACCGACGAGACGATCGCCGAGACCGTCGACAGCTGGCGACGTGACCCGAAGGTCGCGCGACAGAACTCCTACGCCGGGGCGTTGACGATGCTGGCAGCCGGCGCGGTGACGTTCGTGGCGTCGTTGGCGCTGGCCGTCGGACCGCATGTAGTGCCGCACCGGTCGGTCCAACCCGTCGTTCACCGGGCTGCGCCGGCACGCGTCGCCGTCATTCCGGCTCCGCCGCCGGCAGCAGCCCCCACGCGGGCGGCACGGCCGGCACCGCACCCCGTGGTGAAGGACGAGCCGGCGCAGGTCCCGGTTGTTCAGCAGCATGTCGCCACCTCGGAGCCGGTGGCCCAGGTGCCTGCCGTCGTGCCGGCTGCGCCACCCGCACCGCCGCCACCGGCGGCGGCGCCGGAGCCCGAACCCAATCAGCACCCGCTACTGACCAAGCTGCTGCAACGCCTGCACGGGCAGGACCCCGACCAGCAGCCGCCACCACCACCCGGGCAGCCTTAACCGAACGCGTTAATCCGCTGCAGCCCTGGCTATTTCAGCGGCGGTGGTCAGTGCGTCGAGATGCTGCTGGACGGTAGTCAGCCCGGCGTTCATCGTGTTGACCGATACGTGCGAGGCGCCTGCCTGCGCCCAGGACCTGATGCCCTCAGCCAGATCATTGGTGTTGCCGTTCCACGAAACCTGACCCTGCATGCCGAGTCGGGCGGGGTCTCGTCCGGCGTCGGTCGCGGCCTGCTCCACCTGCTGGCGTGCGGCGTCGAGTTTCCGGCCGGGACCGACCATCGGAAACCATCCGTCTCCGAGTCGGCCGGCCCGGCGGAATGCGCGTGGTGAGGAGGCGCCGAACCACACCGGGATCGGCCGTTGGATCGGCAGCGGTGCGATCCCAGCTCCGGTCACCTGGTGGTAGTTGCCGCGATAGCTGACACTGTCCTCGGTCCACAGCCTCCGCATCAGCTCCACTTGCTCGCCGCAGCGCTTGCCGCGAGTCGAAAAGTCTTCTCCCAGAGCCTCATACTCGACGGTATTCTAGCCCAGGCCGACGCCCAGGCGCAGCCGGCCGCCGCTGAGCACGTCGACTTCGGCCGCCTGCTTGGCAACCAGCACGGTCTGTCGCTGCGGCAGAATCACGACGCCGGTGACCAACTCCAGCGCACTGGTGACTGCGGCGAGGTAGCCGAACATCACCAACGGCTCGTGGAAGGTGTTGTGCAAGTCGTAGGGACCGTTCCAGCCCGCATGGATCGTCGGGTCGGCGCCGACGACATGGTCGTAGGCGAGCAGGTGCGCGTACCCCAGGCCCTCGACGTGTTCGGCGTAGTCGCGAACCGCCCCCACGCCGAACACGCCAATCTCGGTCTGCGGGAACACCACTCCGATCCGCATCGTCATGTCCTTTCGTCGAGTGCCTTCGACGCGCGAGCGGTGAACGACACCGTCGCGTCGTCGGCGACCTTGACCGCGCCCAGCAGTTGCGAATACGGCTTGATGCCGAAATCGGATTGCCTGACGACCGTCTCGCTGGACAACCGCCAGCCGTCGCCCTGGTCGTCGGTGCGCACATCGACGACCTGCGACCGAGTCGTGCCGTGGATCGTCAGCTCACCGGTCAACCGGTAGCCGTCAGGCGTCTTGTCGATAATGTTGGCGGAGAACATGATTCGAGTATATTTTCGGGCATTTAGTGAGCCCAACGCGTTGCGCCGCACCACGACCTTTTCCGGACCGGACAGCGGGGTGACGCCACCCTCGCCGCGGACGACGCGCAGCGACCCGACATCCACGGTCAGGTCGGCGTCAACCGGCTCGCCCGAATCCCAGCGCGCCGTCGCCCGCCAATCGTGCATCGCGATGGTCAGCCGATGCCCCACGGCTGCGGCCGGACCGGCAACGCCGGTCTGGATCAACAGGTCACCGTCGGAGCCGTCGAGGCTCCACACCCCAGGGTCGTCGCGAGTCACATGGTCAGAACGGTGCGGTAGTGCGCCCGCCCTTGCTCCAGCGCCGCATAGCCTTCCGCGGCCTGCGCCAAGGGCAGCTCTTCGATCCATGCCCGCACACCCGACTGGACGGCGAACTGCATGGTGTCCTCGATCTCGCTGGCGGTCCCGGATGGATGGCCGATGATGCTGAGCCCGGGCGTGATCAGCTGCAGCGGGCTGATCGGCAGCGGTTCGGGCGTGACGCCGATGGTGATCAGCTCACCCTGTGGCAGCAGGCCACCGACGGTCGCGGCCATGGCTTTCGACGCGCCTGCGGTGCCCAGCACGACAGCGACCCCGCCGAGGTCGTTCAGCGACTCGGAGACGTCGCCGTCGGTGGCGTCGATGTAGTGGTGCGCACCGAGCTTGAGCGCGTCCTCTTTCTTGGCGGTGCCGCGGTTGATCGCGACGGTCTCGAAACCCATTGCCCGGGAGAACTGGATCCCGAGGTGGCCGAGGCCGCCGACACCGAGAATCGCCACCCGGTCGCCGGGCAGTGCCTTGGTATGCCGCAGCGCGTTGTAGGTCGTGACACCCGCACAGCCCATCGGGGCGGCTTCGGCGTCGGAGAGTTCCGCGGGGATGCGCGCCAACGCGGTGGCCGGCACCGTCGCCGATTCCGCGTAGCCGCCGGGGTAGTGCCAGCTCGGCACCTTTCCGTTCAGACACGTGATGAACTGGCCCTTGCGGCACTGTGCGCAATGGTTGCAGTTGCCACCGAACCAGCCGACGGCAACGCGATCCCCGATGGCGAATTCTTCGACACCATCGCCGATTTCGGCGATGGTTCCGGCGATCTCGTGCCCCAGGGTCAACGGCCAGGACAGGCCGGGGAAGTCACCGGCGACAAAGTGGGCATCGGTACCGCATATCCCGCAGGCGCCGACCTTGATGCGTACTTCGCCGCGGGCCGGCGGCGAAGTGTCGACTTCCGCGAGCTCCAGCGCAGCGCCCGCGGACTTTACCTGGACTGCTTTATGTGACGACATAGCCGTAGCCTAATGCGCGACAGGAGATTTCGCCGCGGCATCGCTGTGGTAGTCGACCTTCCAGTGCTTGATGCCGTTGAGCCAACCCGAGCGCAGACGTTCGGGCGTGCCGACCGATTCCAGATCGGGCATGGCGTCGGCGATGGCGTTGAACATCAGGTCGATCGTCATCCGCGCCAGGTTGGCCCCGATGCAGTAGTGCGCGCCGGTGCCACCGAATCCGACGTGCGGGTTGGGGTCGCGAAGGATGTTGAACGTGAACGGGTCGTCGAACACCTCTTCGTCGAAATTGGCTGAGCGGTAGACCATTAGAACGCGTTGGCCCTTTTTGATCTGCACGCCGGACAGCTCGTAATCCTCCAACGCGGTCCGCTGGAACGATGTGACCGGGGTGGCCCATCGGACGATCTCGTCGGCCGCGGTCGCGGGACGCTCCTTCTTGTAGAGCTCCCATTGATCGGGGAAGTCGGTGAACGCCATCATGCCCTGGGTGATCGAGTTACGGGTCGTCTCGTTGCCGGCGACCGAAAGCAGGATGACGAAGAAGCCGAATTCGTCGTCGGAGAGTTTGTGGCCGTCGACGTCGGCCTCGATCAGCTTGGTGACGATGTCGGGGCCGGGGTTCGCGGCCCGGTCGGCCGCCATTTGCATGGCGTACATGATCAGTTGGATCGAGGCATCCATCGCGTCGTTGTTTTCGAACTCCGGGTCTTGGTCGCCGACCATCTGATTGGACCAGTGGAACAGCTTCATCCGGTCTTCCTGCGGCACACCCAGCAGACCCGCGATGGCCTGCAGCGGAAGCTCACACGACACCTGTTCGACGAAGTCGCCGGATCCGTGCGCCGCCGCGGTTTCCACGATCTGTCGGGCGCGCTCGCGCAGATCGTCGCGAAGCCGTTCGACGGCGCGGGGCGTGAAGCCGCGAGAGACGATCTTGCGTAGATGGGTGTGCTGTGGTGCGTCCATGTTGAGCAGGACGAACTTGCCCCGTTCGATCTGCTCGCCGACCGTGCCGTCCTTGTAGCGGGGCAGCGCGGTCTTCTGCAGGCTGGAGAAGATGTCGCTGCGCCGCGAAATCTCCTTGACGTCCTTGTGCTTGGACACCACCCAGAAGCCGCCGTCGTCGAATCCGCCCGCGCCCGTCGGCTGCTCGTTCCACCAGATCGGCGCCGTCCGCCGCAGTTCTGCGAGTTCTTCGACGGGTAGCCGTTCGGCGTGAATGTCGGGATCGGTGAAATCGAATCCGGACGGGATGTTTGGAGTCGGCATCAGTGGCACTCCTATGAATACGACTTGGGGATGACGCGTTCTGGCCCAGTAAATCATCGCTGCACCGGAGATGGAACGTGTCTCGCGGGATTGCCCGACGACCAATTGAAACGTGTTCTTACACGCGGGTGATCTGCACGTACCGGCCTTTCGATCGCTGAAGAGCTGTTCGGTAAACGGCCTTCTCACACCAGCGGTACTGACTATGCTTGCCTCCATGTCGCCGGCTCGCTGGATGGCCTGGTGGCGCGACACTGAAGGTGGGTCATGATTCGCGAAATGCTCGTCGCCGCTGCGCTCACAGGTACCGCGGTCGGTCTCGCCCCTGCCGTCCTTGCCGATCCGGGCCCATGGGACGGCGACGTGCCGGGGATCAACTACGACGCGTCGCTCGGCGCTCCGTGCGACAACTACGAGCGATTCATCTTCGGACGCGGTCCGGGTGGTCAGGCCGAGGCGTGCCACTTCATCATCAACCAGTTCCCGGCAGCGACGACGGGGTATTGGGTGATCACCTACCCGCTGAACGGCGTGCAGCAAGTCGGCGCCAAGTGCGCCAACCCGAAGGGATCCTCGGCCCAGTCACCCGACGGGCAGCCGATGCTGTGCACCGAACACGGTTGGCAGATCGGACAACTGACCGGTGGTGGGGCCCCGAACGGTGCCGGCGGAGGTTTCCCGTCGGACACCAGCGTGACCCACTGACGAACTAGGAGACAGCTATGGCTTTCAAGCCCAAGGACGCGATCGACGCCGCCCGAGACATCGTGCAGAACGCCGTCGAGCGGTCATCGGACATCGTCGAGAACGCCGGTCACATCATCAAAGGTGACATCGCCGGAGGTACCGGCGACATCGTCCATAACTCGATCGACATCGCCACCTACGCCGTTGAGCGCACCAAGGAAGTTTTCAGCGGCGACGAGGACTGATCGGCGCGCTCGACGAAGTTCATCTGAATCGCACGGCAAGCACGCAAACGTCGTCACGGCGTGGTGGCGGTGCCAGGCTGGCGATGAGTTCGCTACACGCGTCGTGCAGCGAAGCATCAGGCTTCCAGCGGGCGATATGCTCTTGCGCGCGAAGCATTCCCGTTTCGATGTCTTCGCCGCGGCGTTCGACGAGACCGTCGGTGTACATCACTACGATGTCGCCGGACGCGATGGCTACCTGATTTTGGGCGTAGGTGGCCTCGCGCACCACACCCAGCACCAGACCGCGGCCACCGTCGAGCTGCGTGACCGTGTCGCTACCACACCGGCGCAACAGAGGCGGCGGGTGCCCGGCCGATCCGTGAAGCAGCAAACCGGCTGCGGGGTCGAAAACGGCCACCGCCATCGTGGCGTACTTTCCCTGGCTGGCATGGCGGGTGACCGTGTTGAGGTCAGCGAGCAGGTGAGCGGGCGACAACCCCTGCACGGCCAGGGCGCGGCCACTGGCCCGCAGCTGGGCCATGTCCTCTACCGCGGGCAGCCCGTGGCCCACCACATCACCGACCGCTAGATAGCTTTGATGTTCGGGCAGCGCCATGACGTCGTACCAGTCCCCGCCCAAACCGTGGGCCGCATCGGCAGGCTCGTAACAGACGGCGACTTCCAAGCCGGCGACATCGGGAAGGTGGTTCGGCAGCACGGCCGCTTGCAGTGCCGCCGCGCGAGCATGCTCGTCGGCGTAGCGGCGGGCACGCGGCAGCGCTTGAGCGATCATGCTGGCCACCGCCGAGGCATACGCCTGCTGCGAGGCGTCGAGCGGCTGGGGACGGCTCCACATCAGTTCCAGCACTCCGGTTGGACGAGCTCCGGCAGTCAGGGGCCAGTCACCCAGTGACTCAGCGCCAGCCGCCGACATCCACGTCGCGGTGTGGCGGTAGAGCTGCTGACAATCTGCTCGGGTACGGACCAGTATTGGGGTGCCGGTGCGCACTGCATCGGTGGCCGGCGTGGGTTCGGCTACCTGCAGCTCGTGATCGAAAGCCGAGGCGACCGTAGCCGGATATCCGGCTACGTGCACCCAGTTCAGACTGCGGCCGTCAGCACTGAGCAGGCCCAATGCCAACGCCTGCGCGCCGGCGTCGTGCAGCACCTGAGCGGCAACGACTTCACCGATATCGTCGGGGGTCAACGCCGTCGCCAACAGCTCGGCCAGTCGCGCCAGGGTTTGCAGCCGGGTCCGTTCACGTTGTTCGACCCTGTGCTTCTGTACCGCGGCGACGCGGCCGGCGACTTCCTGGCCGACCAACACGGCGACCAAGACCAGGACCGCGATGTAGACCTGCATCAACGCCAGCCGGGCCGGCGCCGGCAACGGCAGCACGGCGACCGCACCATGGCCGGCGGCGGTCAAGCAGTTGGCCGCCAATGCCAACACGACCGCGGCCAGCGCCGCGCCGATCACCTCCAGCCGGAATGCCGCCCACGCCAGCGCCGGCAACAACAGCACCGCCGGCGGAGTACGGACCCAGAACGCAGCTACCGAAAGCGCGGCGACGACCACGAGCATCAGGGCCGTTTCCGCCGGCTGATTCCGGACGATCTGACGCTGCCGCGGCCACAACACGATCGGGAGGCCGACAACGAGGGCACCGAGCCCGTCGCCCGCCAACCAGCGCAGCACGCCCGCCGGCCACCAGATACCCCCATGCGCTGCGCCGACCGCGGCACCGAACAGCCCACCTGCCAGCGGACCGAGCACGACCGCCCCAGCGACAAACCGGGCCAGATCCCGCCGTCGGCGCAGATCCGGCCGACCGCCGCAGAACGCCCGCACCGCCGACGCCCCCACCACTGGCTCCAGCGCATTTGCCGCGGCAAACCCCGCCGCAGTCAGCGTGCCCATCCCATGGACGACATCGAGCATGAATTCGGCGGCAATGATCGCGGCAACAATCACCGGCCATTGCGACCTCTTGGTCAGCAGCATGGCAGCCACCGTCACGCCCGCGGGCGGGAAGAACGCGAAGCCTACCGTGGTGTCGAATCGCTGCCAGGGAAACGCGGCGCCGTCAGCGAAGTTGACTGAGGCAGCTCCCCAGGACAGCCACGACACCTCAGCGCCCACCGCATAGGCCGCTGCGACCAGAGCAAACAGCCCCAGCTTGGGCCACCACCTGCGGGTACTCGCGGTCACGGTGGTGACGATAGCGCTCAGGGGGTGCGCCTATAGGCAAAGTCGCAACGCCGTGTCGGCGAGGGGATCAGACGAACCAGTGCTACTTCATCCCGGAGCAGGCCCAGCGACGACTGCGGTGGGTGGATGCCATGCAAGTCCACCCGAACTCATTGGGCCACAACCGATTACTTCGTCGCCTCGATCAAACCGCGGCGGCAGCGTTGAGTTCGTCGAGCCGGTTGGTGGCGTCCAGGTACTCCTGCACCCAGCGCTCTATGACGGTCGACGTCTTCTCCACCTTGGCGAACTGCCCGACGACCTGACCGACCGGGTTGAACGCCACGTCGACGGATTCGTTGGGGTACCTGTTCGTCGCCCGCACCGCCATCCCGGAAACCATGTACTGCAACGGCATTCCGAGCGGCTTGGGGTTGTCCGGGTTCTCCCAGGCTTCCGTCCAGTCGTTGCGCAGCATCCGAGCCGGCTTGCCGGTGAACGACCGGCTGCGCACGGTGTCGCGGCTGCCGGCCTTGACGTAGGCGGCCTGCTGAACCGGGGTGTTCGAGGACTCCTCGACCATCAGCCATTGCGAGCCGGTCCACGCGCCTTGGCAGCCGAGAGCCAGCGCCGCGGCGATCTGCTGACCGCTGCCGATACCGCCTGCGCCGAGCACCGGGACCGGAGCGACTTCCTTGACGACCTGCGGCCACAACACAATTGAGCCCACCTCGCCGCAGTGCCCGCCTGCCTCGCCGCCCTGGGCGATGATGATGTCGACGCCCGCGTCCGCGTGCTTGCGGGCCTGCGAGGGTGATCCACACAGCGCGGCCACTATGAGACCGGCATCGTGGATGTGCTTGATCATGTCCGGCGGCGGGGTGCCGAGCGCGTTCGCGATCATCTTCACCTTGGGGTGCTTGAGCGCGACCTCGACCTGTGGGGTTGCCGTCGCTTCGGTCCAGCCCAGCAACTGCAGGGTGTCGCCGTCGCTGTCGTCGATCGGCACGCCGTGATCGGCGAGGATTTTCTTGCCGAAGTCCAGGTGGTCCTGAGGCACCATCTTGCGCAGCGTCTCGGCCAGATCCTCGGCGGACTGCTGGGAGTCCATGCCCTCGTACTTGTTCGGGATCACGATGTCGACGCCGTAGGGGTGATCGCCGATGTTCTCGTCGATCCACTTCAGTTCGACCTCGAGTTGCTCCGGGGTGAAGCCCACCGCCCCGAGCACACCGAAGCCGCCGGCCTTGCTCACCGCGACGACGACATCGCGGCAGTGCGTGAACGCGAAAATCGGAAACTCGATGCCGAGTTCGTCGCAGATGGGAGTGTGCATGCTGGTTCCTCACTCGTTTGCGTACTGGCGCTGTAGGCGAACTGAAACGTGTTCTAGTTTAGTACGGATTGTCTCCGTTGTGACCACCCGGGCGGATCATCCCGCTCCGATGCGCGTCACCCACAAGATCAGGAAGGCCAGCACGCAGCCCAAGCAGACGAGGTGATCACGACAGATCGACCGTGCCAGCGCGCTTTGATCGGTACGGCTACCCGAACGACTGCCGAGTCGAGCCGCATGGGGAACTGTTCGCGTCAATGCCAACAGAATCGGCATCCCCGCGAGCACGGCCGCCAGCACAACGAGCCAACCAGGGTCATGACCTCGCGCGACCCGGAATGCCAACGCTGCTAGCAGCACCAGCATGACGAGAGCGATGAGCCGGTTCATGGGTCGCGATTCGATGACCGCACGGCGGTAGTAGCCGGCAATGGAAGCCAGCACCGCTTCGGGCAGATCGCCATCGGCGCTTCGGCGCCGGAAGACCTGCGCGTCGAAAATGAGATCCATCCACAAGACGGCAAGCAGAAACCCGCTGCACGCGGGGAGTAACGAGGTCGCGACGCTCATCGTGCGATTATCTGCCAACGCGAGGCGCGGGAGGCGTTCTCCAGCCGCTCGTGGCCGCCGGTGGAACAAGTTCTAATTAGCCGCCCGGCTGCGGTAGCCTGACGCGTCATGGGACGCGTGGACGGAAAAGTTGCACTGATCAGCGGTGGCGCTCGGGGGATGGGGGCTGCGCACGCCCGGGCCCTGGTCGCCGAAGGCGCCAAGGTCGTCGTCGGCGACATTCTCGACGACGAGGGCAAGAAACTTGCCGATGACATCGGCGACGCCGCGCGCTACGTCCACCTCGACGTCACCCAGCCCGACGAGTGGGAGGCTGCGGTGTCCACCGCGGTCAACGACTTCGGCAAGCTCAACGTGCTGGTCAACAACGCCGGCATCGTCGCGCTCGGTCAGCTCGGACAGTTCAACGTAGACAAGTGGAACAAGGTCATCGACGTCAACCTCAACGGCACCTTCCACGGCATCCAAGCCGTCGTCGAGCCGATGAAGGCCGCAGGCGGCGGCTCCATCATCAACGTGTCGTCGATCGAGGGTCTGCGCGGCGCAGTCATGGTGCACCCTTACGTCGCCACCAAGTGGGCGGTGCGCGGCCTGACCAAATCCGCGGCGCTCGAACTCGCCTCGCAGAACATCCGGGTCAACTCCATCCACCCGGGCTTCATCCGCACCCCGATGACCAAGCACTTCCCCGATGACATGGTGACCGTTCCGCTCGGCCGGCCCGGCGTCTCCGAGGAGGTCGCCACCTTCGTGCTGTTCCTGGCCAGCGACGAGTCGTCGTACGCGACCGGCGCCGAGTTCGTGATGGACGGCGGGCTCGTCAACGACGTCCCGCACAAGTTCTAGCCGCTATCGACACCGTGCGATCACGGTCTCGGCGAACCGTTCGATGGCCCCGCGGCAGCGCTCCTGATCGCCGGGCTCGACGCCTTCGCTGAGCCACGGCGCGCACATCACTGCGGTGATGCCGAGTTCTCCGGCCCGTCGGTACAGATCAGCCGATGGGATCTCGAGCAGTGCCAGCATGATCTCGAACGGCTCGCCGTCCCGGCCGTATTCGCGCCGCAACGCCGTCAGCTTCTGCACGTAACGGACCGCGTCGTCCCAGGCGTAGGCGGTGCCGACCCAGCCGTCGCACAATCGCGCGGCGCGGCGCAACGCCACGTCGGATTCGCCGCCGCACAGAATCGGCACCGGCGCGGGCGGGTGAGGCTCCAGCATCAACTCGGGCACCTGATAGTGGCGGCCGCTCCAGGACACCCACCCGCCCTTCCACAGGGCACGCAACGCCGGAATCATCTCGTCGAGTCGCTGTCCGCGAGTGCTGAAATCCTGCCCCAGTAAGTCGAATTCCTCGCGCATCCAGCCGGCGCCGACCGCCAGCGAGACCCGACCGCCGGAGATGACCGACGCGGTTGCCACCTGTTTCGCGACTTCCACCAGCGGGCGGGACGGGGCGACGTAGATCGCGTTGGAGAACCGCAACTGTCGGGTGATCGACGACATAGCGCCGATCATGATCCAGGAATCCGGCCAGGCCGTCTCCGGTGGCCACGGTGGCGTTCCGGCCGGTGACGGGTACCGCGAGGACAGGTTGCGCGGATAAATCAGATGATCGGCGCAGATCACACCGTCGTATCCGGCCTCGTCGAGCATCCGGGCAATCGCCAGCGCTTCGGTCGTCTCCATAAACGGTGTGCCAGACCAGAATTGCATCAGGTGTCTTCCCCGTTCGGTGTTCGGGTTGTCTTCGGGCAGTCGCTGTACCTTAGGTTCCTTTTCTCCAATACCGCGCGCAGTCAGGTAGGACGCGCTAGTAAATGGATAGTGGATTTCGAACTGGACGCCGCGCAGGCCGCCTGGCTTGCTGACGTGCGCGACTTTTTGCGGGCGAACGTCACGCCGGCACTGCGATCCGAGATCGCCGAACATGGCCAAGAAATACCCGACCGGGAAGTCGCGGCATTCCGCCGCAGGATCGGCCAGCGGGGCTGGTTCGGGCTGAACTGGCCGTCGGAGTACGGCGGTCTGGGACTGGGCGCCGTCTACCAGCACCTGCTGATGCGCGAATTCGAGTATTGGGGCGTTCCGGGTCCGGACCTCACGGTGACTTCAGTCGCGCCGATGATCATGCGGCACGGCACCGAACAGAACAAGCTCGAGTTCCTTCCGCCGATCGCTCGCGGCGAGCTGATCTGCGCGGTCGGCTACTCCGAACCCGAGGCCGGCACCGACCTGGCCAGTCTGCGCACCCGGGCGGTGCAGGACGGCGACGAGTGGGTGATCACCGGATCCAAGATCTGGAACAGCGTGGCAAACCGCGCAACGCATGAATGGCTCTGTGTGCGAACCGATCCCAGCGCGGTCCGACACCGCGGCATCTCGGTGGTCATGGTTCCGACCAATCTGCCCGGCATAGAAATTCGTCCGCTCTACGCGTGGTCGGGGTATCGCACCAACGAGGTGTTCTTTGACTCGGTACGGGTGCCCGTCGGCAACTTGATCGGGGAACTCAACCGGGGCTGGACCTACATCACCGGCGCGCTGGATCTCGAGCGTGGCGCGTTGACCAATGCGGGGGATATGCGTCGCGCACTCGATGAGTTGACCGAACTGGCTCCCGACGCGCAGACGCCTGGCTTTCGCCGTCGACTCGCGCAAGCGGAAGCGGACGTCGAAGTGGCGGAACTGATGGGCTACCAGGCCGCGTCACAACTGGAGAGCGGGGTGATCCCGACTGTGGAAGTCAGCGTCGAAAAGATCTTCACCAGCGAATTGCGCCAACGGATCGCCGATTTGGCGCTCGACCTGCTCGGCCCGGACGGCTTATTGGCGTACCGGAGCCCGGGTGCGCCGCTGGACGGCAAGTTCGAGCGGCTCTACCGGGTGTCGCCGCTGATGCGGTTCGGCGGCGGCACCAACGAGGTGCTTCGCGATGTGATCGCGCAGCGCGGCCACGGCATGCCGTCCTACGGGCGCTGATCGTATGAAGCTGCTGCCGAGTCAGGACGAACGAGATCTCGCGTCGATGCTGCGCAGGCTTTTTGCCGCCGAGTGCCCGACGAGTCTGGTCCGTGAGCTTCGCCAGGCCGATCCGCGGCCGATGCCGAACGCATTGTGGAAGTCGCTGGCGGGTACCGGTGTATTCGGCCTGTCGACTCCGACCGAGTATGGCGGCTCGGGCGGCACACTCTCGGATCTGGGGGTGTTCTGCGTCGAGGCCGGCCGCGCGCTGTGTCCGACAATCGTGCACAGCACCGTCCAAGCGGCCCTCGCCATTCAGCTGCTCGGCGGGCCGGACCACCACGCCGCCTGGCTGCCGTCGCTGTCCGCCGGGAAACTCAGTGCCACAACAGCATTGTGGAGTAGCCGCGACGCCGCCGTAACGGCGCCGACGCTGCGTGCCCACGTGGCCGACGGGAACTGGCGGCTGAATGGCGCCGTCGATTTCGTCGCCGACGCTGACCTGGCCGACCACATCGTGGTGACCGGCGCCGACGCCGACCGGACCGTGGGGTTCGTGGTGCCGCTGACGACACCAGGCCTGGTGATGGACGCCCGACCGTTGATGGGTGGCCACCGCGCGTTTCGGATCCGCTTCGACGATGTCGAGGTGACGGATCGACACGCGGTGCTGGACGGTCACGACGGCGGGGGACTGGCCACCGAGGATCTGCGCAGGGTGGCCAACACCGCGACGGCACTGCTCTCGCTGGACCTGGCCGGTGTCGGCGAAGCCGTGCTCGAGCGCACCGTCGAATACACGTTGGCGCGCAAGCAGTTCGGCCGTCCCATCGCGTCGTTTCAGGCGGCACAGCATCTGGTGGCGAACATGCACATCGCGCTGTCCGCCGCCCGGCTAGCCGCGCAGTCGGCGGTGTTCTGGATCGGTCGGGGTCGCACCGCGACCCGGGAGACTGCGATCGCCCGGATGCATGCGGCGACCGCAGCGAAGGCCATCACCCTCGACGCGCATCAGTTACACGGCGGCATGGGTTACGTGGTCGAGACCGATCTGCATCTGTTCTCCGAACGGGCGCGGGTGGTGTCGACGTGGGGTGGCGGCGCGGACGTCGCCGCGACATGGCTGGAGGACGGGGCGTGAGCGAGCAGAGTCTGATCGACGACGAGTCGGCGTCGCGGGTGGGCACCGTCGCCGCCATCGCCACCGGAGAAGTGAACCGACGGGACTGGCAACGGTGGGCTGCGGCGGTCGGCGATCACAACCCACTCTGGTTCGACCCCGAATACGCTCGCGCCCAGGGCTATCGCGACATCATCTGCCCGCCGCTCTACCTGCAGTACGCCGTCCTGGGAGTCACCGCGCTGGACGGCGTGCGGCCAGACGGTTCGTCCGGGGCGATGTCAGGCAGCCTCGCATTTCCCCGCGCGCCCCGGCGGATGGCCGGCGGCGAGAGCACGTCCTTCCTCGGCCCGGCGTATCACCGCGACGAGATCGAGATGGTCCGCACCATCGAGTCGGTCGTGGAGAAGCAGGGCCGCTCCGGAAAATTCGTGCTGGTGACCTGGCGAACCGTATACCGCAATCAGCACGACGAGATGATCGCCGAGGCAACGACATCCATGATCGCCCGGCCCTGAGGAGCGTGATGACCCGAGAACAGCTCTTCTATGAGGACGTCCAGCCAGGCGACGCGTTGCCGACGCTCACCGTGACCGTCGACGAACGGCAGTTGTTCTTCTTCAGCGCCGCGACCTACAACGGTCACCGCATCCACTACGACAAAGACTGGGCGCGAACGAAGGAGGGCTATGACAACGTCCTCGTGCACGGCCCGCTGCAGGCTGCGCTGCTGGCTCGGGCCGTCACCGACTGGATCGGCGGGCGTGGCCGTCTGGTGGAATACGCCGTGCAGAACCGGGCGATCGCCCATCCCGGGGAGCTACTGAGCTTCGGTGGATCGGTGACCGCAAAGCGTTTGGCCGGCGGCAATATCGGGCTCGTCGACGTAGAGATCGCCGGGCGACGCGACGACACGGTGTTGATGCCGGGTAGCGCCACCGTGGCGCTGCCGCTGCGCGGAGACGGGTCATGACAGGTCTGCGGGGCGAGGCCGCGATCATCGGTATCGCCGAACTGCCCGCGGAGCGCAAACAGACCCGCCCGCCGTCGTTCACGCTGGACCAGTACGCGCTGCTGGCGAAGATGGTCATCGACGATGCCGGGGTGGACGCCGGGGTGGTGAACGGCCTGGTGTGTCACGGTCTGGCGGAGTCGGACATGTTCGCGCCCGCCACGTTGTCCGAATACCTCGGCCTGCCGGTCAATTTCGGCGAGCGCGTCGACCTCGGCGGTGCGACGTCTGCCGGGATGGTGTGGCGGGCCGCGGTCGCCGTCGAACTCGGGTTGTGCGATGCCGTGCTCGCGGTCGTGCCCGGATCGACGGTGTTGCCGACGTCCAGCCGGCGACCGCCGTCGCCGCCGGGATGGCACGGCGCGTCGAGCAACAAGTACGGTTCGCCGCAGGCCGAGTTCGAGATTCCCTACGGCAACGTCGGGCAGAACGGGCCGTACGCGCAGATCGCTCAACGATATGGGGCGCAATTCGGTTACGATCCAACGGCTCTCGCGAAGATCGCCGTGGATCAGCGAACGAATGCGTGCGCGCATCCGGGTGCGGTGTTCCACGGTAAGCCGCTCACCGTCGACGACGTCCTGTCCAGTCCGATGATCGCCGACCCGATCCACATGCTGGAGACAGTGATGCGGGTGCAGGGCGGCACCGGAGTCCTGATCGCCAACGCCGGGTTGGCCCGCCGCGCGCGTCATCGCCCGGTGTGGGTCAAAGGCTTCGGCGAGCACATCGCGTTCAAGACGGCGACGTATGCCGACGACCTCATGACGACGCCGGTATCCCGCGCGGCCGAGCGAGCGTTCGCGATGGCCGGGCTCGGGCCCACCGACATCGATATGGCCTCGCTGTACGACTGCTACACGATCACCGTCCTGATGACCCTCGAGGACGCCGGGTTCTGCGACAAAGGCAACGGCATGACCTGGGTCAATCAGCGAGACCTGACTTTTCGCGGCGACTTTCCGCTCAACACTGCGGGAGGACAGCTGTCGTTCGGGCAGGCGGGAATGGCCGGCGGCATGCATCACGTCGTCGACGCCACGCGGCAGGTGATGGGTCGAGCGGAGCAGGCGCAGGTCGACGACTGCCAGCGCGCGTTCGTCAGCGGCACCGGGGGCATCATGAGCGAACAGGTCGCACTGGTCCTGGGCGGTGACTGAGATGACCGAAGCAGCACCACTTCCCGAAGCCACACCGGTGTCCGCGCCGTTTTGGCAGGCCCTCACCGAACACCGCATCCTCGTGCAGTATTCGCCGTCGCTGGGCCGGTACGTCTTCTACCCCCGGACGCTGGCGCCGGGCACCCTCGCCGACGACTTGCAGTGGCGTGAAATCGACGGCGCCGGAAGCGTGTACACCTTCACCGTGGCACGCCGGCCCACCGGCCCGCCGTGGGTGGATGAGGTGCCGCAAATTCTCGCGGTGGTCCAATGGGACGCCGGACCACGCTTCAGCACCGAGTTGGTTGACGTAGATCCCAGTGACGTCCGGATAGGGTTGCGGGTGAGCCCGGTCTTCTGCGACATCCCCGATACCGGCGTCACGCTGCTGCGGTATCGACCGGAGGCTGACGATGTTTGAGACCGTCCAGCAGTTGCTGCGCTCCCGCATGCATGACGACAGTCCCGCGATGGCCTACGGCGATCAGACCTGGACCTGGCACGAGCACCTGACCGAAGCCGCGGCCGAGGCATCGATGTTGATCAGGCTGGCCGACCCCGCCCGCCCACTGCATGTCGGTGCGTTACTGGCCAATTCGCCTGCCATGCTTCGCGCGATGGCGGCGGCCGCGTTGGGCGGCTACGTGCTGTGCGGGATCAACACCACACGGCGCGGCACCGGGTTGGCGTCAGACATCCGTCGTTCGGATTGCCAACTGCTGCTTGTCGATTCCGATCATCGGGCTCTGCTTGACGGACTCGACCTGCGCGGCGTCACCGTGCTCGAGGTGGGGGAGCAGCGCTATCGCGACGCGGTCGCGGACGCGCCACCGCTCGTCCCGTTCCGTGAGGTCGGGTTCGACGACACCCTGATGATGATCTTCACGTCGGGAACCAGCGGCGACCCCAAGGCGGTGCGGTTCTCGCACGTGATGGCGATCATGTGCGGCGCCAGCCTGATCGGGCAGTACGACGTCACCGCCGACGACGTCTGCTATCTGGCGATGCCGCTGTTCCATTCCAACGGCGTGGCAGCCGGCTGGGCGGTGGCCATCGGAAGTGGCGCGACGATGGTTCCGGCACGATTCTCGACCTCGAGATTCCTGGCCGATGTCCGTCGCCACGGCGTCACGTATCTCAACTATGTCGGCAAACCGCTGGCCTTGCTGTTGGCCACCCCGGAACAACACGACGATGCGGACAACACCCTGCGGATCGCATTCGGCAATGAGGCCTCCGATCGCGACATCGACGAGTTCGCCCGGCGATTCGGCTGTCGGGTCGTGGACAGCTTCGGGTCCAGCGAGTTCGCGGTGATCATCACTCGCGAAGACGGCACCCCGACCGGCTCAATCGGTAAGGGATACCCCGGCGTCGCCGTCTACCATTCGCAGACCGTAACCGAATGTGCGACTGCGGTTTTCGATGAACACGGTGCACTGGCCAACTTCGACGATGCGGTCGGCGAACTGGTGAACACCGAGGGCGCCGGTCCGTTCGCCGGCTATTACAACGACCCGGTGTCCACCGGCGAGCGGATGCGCCACGGGATGTACTGGTCCGGCGATCTGGCCTATCGCGACGCCGACGGCTGGATCTACCTGGCCGGCCGGACCTCCGACTGGCTGCGAGTGGACGGCGAGAACCTGGCCGCGGCACCCATCGAGCGAATCCTGCAACGGCTGTCACCGGTCAGTCAGGTTGCGGTGTATGGGGTTCCGGACGACGAGGTCGGCGATCAGGTGATGGCTGCGATCGTTCTCAACGACGGCCAGTCACTGACTCCGGACGAGCTCGAGAAATTCCTCGCAACCCAATCCGACCTGTCGCCGAAGGGCTGGCCGCGGTTCGTCCGGATCAACAACGAGCTTCCGCAGACGGCGACCACCAAGATCCTCAAACGCGATCTGATCCAGGCGGGGGTGACCGCCGCGGGCGGCATCCTGTGGGAACGAGCCGACCGGGGCACTACATACGTCGTGGCCCGCTAACGAGTCGCGTTTGCGGCTGTCCGAGCGTGCGCTACTCAGCGGGGGAGTCGATGATCGGCCAAGCGATTTCGGTGCGCCATTGCGTGTGATCGCCGGTATGGCTGTGGTCGCGGTGGTAGTACTCGCGTAGTTCCCAACCGACGGATAGTTCGTGCTCGGCAACAAAGGAACCTAAGTGGGCGTAGGCCAGGTCGATATCGGCGTGAGACCCTTGATATGTGGTTACCGTGACCTCGGCGGCGGGAATAATCAGCGGTTTGATCCGGCCCACCTCGCGCGGCGTCGTGACCGGGATGAAAACGGTCGCTGCGCCGGGCTCGTGCTGAAAAAGGCACTCGTCGTATAAACCGCCGGCGGGTCCGGTGACCTGCAGGACGTGATCGGCAGTAGCGCGGCGCAATTCGGCCAGAGCCTCACGCCACCAGTCTTCGACATCCGCCGGGCCCAAGCTGTCTTCGGTGATGGCCAGCGCTGAGAAACCGGATTCGGCCCGCCGATGCACCGGTCGTGATCCGGCCGGGCTGTCGAGCAGGGCGCGCAGCGAGTTCACTGCGGCTTGCGTCTTAACCAGTTCGATTTCCAGATGATCCATGTGGGCGGAGATCAGGCTGTCGCGCACGCTTGGGCTGTCGGCGACCAATACAGCTCGGACATCGGCGACCGGCATGCGTAGGTCACGTAGCCGCCGGATCAGCTGTGCTGTCGGGAGTTGTTCCAATGTGTAGTAACGGTATCCGGTCCTGGCGTCGATCTCGGCTGGTTCTAGCAGTCCGACCTGGTGATAGTGCCGTAAGGTTTTGACACTCAGGTGAGTCATGGTCGCGAAGCGACCCACGCTGACGATGTTGGTCATATTGAGCTCCGGTGGGCGACGCCGGCGAGTCCGGCTAGTACTGGGGCGGGGTGTTGTTGACGATGAACAAGGTGACGATCTTGCCGTTGCGGACGCGAAGGTAATTGGTCATGATCAGCGGGTCAGGTAGTCCTGTTTTGTCGTAGTCGCCGTCGTAGCGGCAACGCACACACCACATACCGGCGTTGTCAACGGCCTCAATGGGTTCCATTGTGACGTGGTCGCCGGCCAACTCCTTGGCCACAAACGCACGGATACGCTCCTGTCCCCAGAATTCCCGAGCGGCGTCGTTGACGAGGGCATCATCGGCGAAGGTGACCATGATGGCGTCGACATCGAAGCTGTTGATCGCCACGATATGCGCGGCGATTGCAGGATCCAGCGAAAGCTGAGCGGTCATTGGGTTCTCCTAGTCGTGTTGGCGTCAGGTGACTGTCAACGACGACTGTGCGGTCTCCCCCCGCGGGAGGGTCAAGCATCTCTCAAAACCGCCGGGGGCATGCCGACGTCAACGGGTCGCCGTGATGTATTCGGAGTGCATGATCTCGTCGAGATCCAGGTCGACCCGGGGCGGGGTCCGGCCGTAGTCACGTTGCAGTTCCGGGTTGGTGCGCACCGGGTCGACGGTCCAGCCGTGATCGGCAAGCCATTGTGCGGGTTTGGTTTTCGTCGAGTCGTCGTAGGTCAGCGTAGAGAAGTTCACGTCGCCGGACAGATTCAGGCCCGGATAGCTGCCTTCCAGCGCGGCGAGCCGGTCCTGGTCGAGGCAGGAGCCCAAGGCGCCGATCCCGAGGCGGCTGCCCGGCGCCGACAATTCGGTGATCCGCTGGAACAGGGTGTCCTGGGCGTCGCCGGTCAAGTAGGGCAGAATTCCTTCCACTGACCATGATGTCGGCACTTCGGTGTCGAAGCCGGCGTCCCGCAACGGTATTGACCAGTCGTCGCGCAAGTCGGCCGCAACGTCGCGCCGGTCAACCGCAAGTCCTACTGCGTGGTCGGCCAGCACGTTAACTTTGAACTCGAGAACTTTCGGCTGGTCGATCTCGAATACCGTTGTGCCGGCGGGCCAGGCCAGTCGGTACGCGCGCGAATCCAGGCCGGCCGCCACGATGACGGCCTGGCGGATGCCCCGCCCGGCAGCGGAGGCGAAGAATTCGTCGAAGAACCGGGTCTGCACGCCGTACAGCCGCGGGAACGTGATCGCTCCCTCGGACGTGCCCGGGTCAGCGAGGGCGCCGTTGAGAAACGGGTCCGCGGACGCCGCGATGAAATGCTTCGCGTAGTCGTCACGCACCAGCGGATGTTCGCTTGTCGCATGTAAGGCGCGCCATCCCGCGACCAGCAGTGCGGTGTATCCGACGCTGCTGACGATGTCCCAGGTGTCGTCGTCGGTGCGGTCTATGCCCCACTTGTCCTGCGATGTGCTCATCCCACCAACCTCTCACAGCTCCAGCAGCACGGTCACCGGGCCGTCGTTGACCAATTCGACCTGCATGTCGGCGCCGAAGATCCCGGTCGCCACGTCGGCGCCCAACTCCCGCAGCGCCTGCACAAAAGCGTCGACCAGCGGCTCGGCGACCGCGCCCGGCGCGGCAGCGTTCCACGACGGCCGTCGACCCTTTGCGGTGTCGGCGTAGAGGGTGAATTGGCTGACCACCACGATCGGCGCGTTGACGTCGGATGCGGACCGCTGACCGTCGAGAATCCTCAGCTGCCAGAGCTTTTCGGCGAGCCGCCGGCTCTTGGCGACGTCGTCATCGTGAGTCACCCCGACGAACGCCAGCAAGCCTTGGCTTTCCGGTCGGATCGAGCCGACAACCTGCTGGTCCACTAAGACGGTTGCCGATGAGACTCGTTGCACCAGAACCCGCATGGCCCGATGCTGCCACGCGCCGCGAGTAGGGTCGTGATGTGTCTGTGTTGGTCGCCTTTTCGGTGACGCCGCTCGGGGTCGGCGAAGGTGTCGGCGAACTCGTCGCCGACGCGGTCAGGGTGGTCCGGGAATCCGGATTACCCAACAAGACCGACGCGATGTTCACCGTGATCGAAGGCGACAGCTGGGGCGAGGTGATGGCCGTCGTCGAACGAGCCGTCGAAGCCGTGGCGGCCCGGGCAGCGCGGGTCAGCGTGGTGATCAAAGCGGACTGGCGCTCAGGGGTGACCGACGCGATGAACAGCAAGTCCGAGTCGGTCGAACGCCACCTTGCAGGACCGTCGGACAGTCCGGCCTAGTGTCGTAACGGTGAGCGCACGCGCGGGCATTGTCATCACCGGAACCGAAGTCCTGACCGGTCGGGTCGCCGACCGCAACGGACCGTGGATCGCCGACCGGCTTCTGGAACTAGGGGTCGAACTCGCCCACACCACCATCTGCGGTGATCGCGCAGCCGATATCGAAGCGGCACTGCGCTTCATGGCGAACGAGGGCGTCGACCTGATTGTCACCAGCGGCGGGCTCGGACCGACCGCCGACGACATGACGGTCGCCGTCGTCGCGCAGTTCTGCGACCGCGAACTGGCGCTGGACGCCGAGCTGGAAGGCAAGATCGCGGCGATCCTGAAGAAACTGATGTCCCGTGTCGGCGTCGGGACCGGCGATTTCGAGGCGGTGCGCGCCGCCAACCGCAAGCAGGCCATGGTCCCGGTCGGGGCGGTGGTGATGGACCCGGTGGGCACCGCGCCGGGCGTGATCGTTCCCGGCAAGCCGGCGGTGCTGGTGCTGCCGGGTCCGCCCCGCGAATTGCAGCCGATGTGGCGAACCGCGGCGCAGCTGCCTGCTTTCCAGGAGGCCATCGCCGGCCGAACGATCTACCGCCAGGACACCATCCGGATGTTCGGGCTGCCGGAATCCGGCCTGGCCGAGACCCTCCGCGAGGCGGAACAGGACGTGCCCGACTTCGCCGCCCTCGAGATCACCACGTGTCTGCGACGCGGCGAGATCGAAATAGTCACCCGCTACGAACCTGACGCCGCCGATACCTACCGCCAGCTCGGCGACTACCTGCGGGACCGGCACTGGCAGCAGATCTTCTCCGAAGACGGCGCCCAGATCGACGACCAGATTGCTCAGCTGCTGGCCGGCCGCCGCATCGCGACCGCCGAGTCGTGTACCGGCGGACTGCTCTCGGCGCGCCTCACCGAGCGGCCCGGTTCATCGGCGTACCTAGCAGGCGGTTTGGTGGCCTACGCGAATGAAGCCAAAGCAGACCTGCTCGGCGTCGATCCGGAGTTGATCGACGAGCACGGCGCGGTGTCAGAACCCGTCGCCGAGGCGATGGCCAACGGTGCGCTGCGCCGCTTCGGCGCCGACACTGCGGTGGCGATCACCGGCATCGCCGGCCCCGACGGGGGAACGGAAGACAAGCCGGTCGGCACGGTCTGCTTCACCGTGGCGCTGACCGACGGTGAGACCTCGACCCGGACGCTGCGGCTACCGGGCAACCGTTCCGACGTCCGGGAGCGCTCGACGACGGTCGCGATGCACATGTTGCGTCAAGCGCTCGGCGAGGCCGCACCGCCCGCCTGATCGCCGACCGCGCTGCTGCCCCTGGTGCCGAACTGAATTCCGGTGGCGTCCTTGCCGATCGCCGTGAGGACGGCCACCGCGATCAGAACGGGGACGATCGTCGCGGCCAGGGCGAAGGGATAGCCGTGGGTCTCGGCCAGCCGTTCCTGAATGGGCAGGTTGAACGCCGCCAACAGATTGCCCAGCTGATACGTGACACCCGGATAGAATCCACGGATCGCGTCCGGTGACATCTCGGTGAGGTGCGCCGGTATGACGCCCCACGCTCCCTGTACCGCGAACTGCATCAGGAACGAGCCGAGGCAGAGCATTGCCGCGGTGTGCGAATAGGCGAACAGCGGCACAATCGGCAGCCCCATCACCGCGCAGAACACCACGGTGTGGCGGCGGCCGTACCGCTGGGACAGCGAGCCGAACAGCAGTCCGCCGATGATGGCGCCGATGTTGTACATCACCGCAATCGATTTGGCGGTCGTGTGCGAGAGCGCCGCGCCGGCGTTGTGGGTGGCCGACAAAAACGTCGGATACACGTCCTGCGTGCCGTGGCTCATCCAGTTGAACGCCGCCATCAGCAACACCAGATAAATGAATCGACGGACGATCGCGGGGTCTCGCATCACGTCACGAATTCTGGTCTGCGTCAGTCGCATTCGATTCTGTTCGGCTTCCCAGACTTCGGACTCTTTCACCCGGTATCGAATGATCAAACTCACCAGCGCCGGTATGACGCTGAGCCCGAACAGCCAGCGCCACGACAAGCCCAGCCAGTCCATCACCAGCAGCGACGCCACTGTCGCCAGTAGATACCCGAATGCGTAACCCTCTTGCAGCAGACCGGAGAAGAAGCCGCGGCGCTCGGGAGGCACTTTCTCCATCGCGAGCGCGGCACCCAGTCCCCATTCACCGCCCATGCCGATGCCGTACAGCAGTCGCAGGATCACCAACACGGTGAAGTTCGGCGCGAAGGCACACAGAAAGCCGACCACCGAGTAGAAGATCACGTCGACCATCAACGGCAGCCGCCGGCCGACCCGGTCGGCCCACAGCCCGAACAGCAGCGCGCCGACGGGACGCATCAGCAGGGTGGCCGTGGTCAGGAATGCGACTTCGGCTTTGGTGTGGTGAAACGTCTTCGCGATATCGGCGTAGACGAGCACAACGAGGAAGTAGTCGAAGGCGTCCATCGTCCAGCCCAACAGCGCGGCGATGAACGAGTTGCGCTGGTCACCGGTGAGCGGCTGATTTCGCGGCACCCGCACCATCTAACACTGATGCGGGCGAATCGAATCAGGTCTTTTCGATGTCGTCCCAGAGCTCGGTCATGGTGCGCAGAATCTCCTCGGCAAAGCCGAGCCCGGCCAGATGGCTTTCACCGGGCAACGTGATGAGGACCGCGTCGGGCAGTCGGCTGACGACGTGCTGCCCGTGGGCGAACGGGACGATGTGGTCGCGGTCGCCGTGCCACCAGCGGACCGGGATCTTCACCTCGTCCAGCCGGAATCCCCAGTCCTTGGCGAAGACGATGACATCGGCGAACGGGGCTGCCATTTGTTTGCGGGCACCGTTGAGCAGGTCGTCGAGGAACATCGCTTTGAACTCCGGCCGCACCAGCAGCCGCCGATCGCCTTCGGGGGAGACCCGGGCGTAGAGGTAGAGCGCAGGCTCAGCGACCGGCTTCAGCAGGCGGATGAAGCCGGCGGCCGCCAACCGGATCGGAAGTCCGGCCACTTTCAGTAATGGCGCCAACTGCGTGCCGACTGACATCAGCCCGCCGCTGATCGCCTCCGCGCCGACGGTCGGCGCTACGCCACCCAGCACTCCGATCGCGACGATCCGATCGGGCATCGCCGCCGCACACCCCAACGTGTAGGGGCCGCCGCCGGACAGCCCGATGACGGCCATCTTGTCGATGCCGAGGGTGTCGGCGACGGTGCGCAAGTCGTCGGCGAAAGCCAGCACATTCTCGTATTGATAAGGAGTGGACGCCCCGATGCCCGGCCGGTCGATGCCGATCAGTCGGATGTGATTCTCCTCGGCGTAGACCCGGGCTTCGGCGGGGATCTGCCGTCGCGCACCGGGGGTGCCGTGCAGCCAGAAGATCGCGCGCCCCTGCGGGTCACCGAACTCAGCGAACCCGAGCTGGCGATCGTCACCGACCGCGATGTTGCCTTCCAGCTTGGGACGGGCAATTGCGTAAGCCATGAACGCAGTGTTACACGGACCGCTCAGCCGTAAATCGGGATATGGCAATAGCGCTGCTTTGGCAGTCCCGGAGGTAGGACTGCCAGACGTGAGTCAGCGCACTATTGTTGACCGAGTCGACGCCTGTGACGTCAGGACCTGAGCTGGACACCACCACAGAATTGAGCAGACATGGCCGAATTCGACAAGCACGACGGTGAAGCGCAAACCATAGTGAATCTCGCCGACGCGGCGATGCACATGTACCGGGCGGCTATCGATTCACTGCCGTTCCCCGAGGACAAGAAGTTTCAGAAGCGTGCCGAGATCGTCCTCGCCGGTATGCGGAAACTCCGCACCGCGTTGACGGAGGCGGCCAGCCACGGCAGGTCCACCCCGACGGTCATGATGGCGCTCAGCGACGTCCGGCGACGCTACGACGATCTGATGGAGCGCGCCGCGAATGCACCCGGATCGACTCTGGGCCAACAGCTTTACAACGCCCGCATCCACGCCAAGCTGTCAGCGCAGGAAGCCGCCAACGGCGTGGGCCTGCGCCCCGGGCTGCCCGACGAGCTCGAAGATGGTGCGACTCCCACCGACGCCGAGACGAAGCTGGTGCAGCAGTTGATCGCCGCGATCCGGGTGGTCGCCGGCCTCGACGAGGCCGAGTCCGAGGCTGAGTCGGTCGAGTCGGTCGAGGAGCACGTCAACGGCTGGGACGAGGCGCTGGCGATGAACGGCGCGGGCGACGAGGCCCACGCGTCTCACTAGCTCCGCAGAGTCACCGAATACTCAGGCCGGTCAGCGCCCGGCCGATGACGAGTCGCTGAATCTCGCTGGTGCCTTCGAAGATCGTGAAGATCTTGGCGTCTCGGTGCATCCGCTCAACCGGGTAGTCGCGGGTGTAGCCGTTGCCGCCGAGGATCTGAATCGCTTCGTCGGTGACGTAGACCGCGGTCTCGCTGGCGTACAGCTTTGCCATCGAGCCCTCAGCTGAGTTGAACGCTTTGTTGTTGCGCTGCATCCAGCTGGCCCGCCAGACCAGCATCCGGGACGCGTCGATGCGGCTCTTCATGTCGGCCAGCTTGAAGGCGATGGCCTGGAATTCGGCGATCTTGCGGCCGAACTGTTCGCGCTGCAGCGAGTAGTCCAGCGCGTATTCGTAAGCGGCGCGGGCGATTCCGAGTGCCATCGCACCGACCGTGGGACGGGTGCGCTCGAACGTCATCATCGCGGCCTGGCTCGAGGTGCGATGCCCTTCACGGATCTTGGCGATCCGGCGCTCGAACTTCTCCCGGCCACCGAGGATCAGCTCCCCGGGGATATGGACGTCCTCGAGCACCACCTCGGCGGTGTGCGACGCCCGGATCCCGTGCTTCTTGAATTTCTGCCCCTGGTAGAGGCCCTTGGTATCGGGCGGGATGATGAACGTCGCCTGCCCGCGGGTGCCCAACTCGGGCTCGACCGACGCGACTACGACATGCACGTTGGCGATCCCGCCGTTGGTCGCCCATGTCTTGGTCCCGTTGAGGACCCACTCGTCGGCGGCTTCGTCGTACTTGGCTCTGGCGCGGACCGCTCCGACGTCTGAGCCGGCACCGGGTTCCGACGAACAGAACGCGGCTAGTTTCGGGTCGCCGGGGCTGCCGAACATCTGCGGCAGCCATTCGCCGATCTGCTGCGGGGTGCCGTTAGCGGCCAGGGCCGCGGCCGCCAATCCGGTGGCCATGATGGACAACGCAATACCGGCGTCACCCCAGAACATCTCCTCGAACACCGTGGGCATGCCGAGTCCGGTTTCTTCGCTCGCCATCTGGGCGAACAGGTCCGGCGTGTAGAGCCCGACCTTGGCGGCCTCTTGGATGATTGGCCACGGGGTCTCTTCGCGCTCATCCCATTCGGCTGCCGCCGGGCGGATCACCGTGTCGGCGAACTCGTGCACCCAGTCGCGAACCTGCACCACTTCATCGGACAACTCCAACGAGAAGGCGGCGTCCATCAAGGCTCCTAGTGCTCGGTTGTTCCGGAAACTGACACCTACAGTAAACGTTTGTATACTGAGTGAACAAACCGACAGCTCAGACCCGGCTTTGCCGAGCGGGTTCAGGCAGCTAGACGGGTTGTCGAGCAATTTTGACACGCGTTCACCCAAAGGGGGCTATATGCAACGCAGCGATATTCGGGCGCTCGGCGATGTGGCGGGCGAAGCCTCGTCGGTGCTGACCACCTTGGTGCGCGGAATGCACGCCGGCATCGCCGGTCGGGTCTTCGGATCCATCGGGCCGACGGCGACACCGACCAGGGTGATCCACGACGGGCTGACGCGCGCGATCTACACCGGCGTGGACCGCGGCCTTCGCGGCGCAACCCACGCGGCGGGCATCGTCGCCGCCGAGATATGGAGCGACGAAACCGACGACGCATTGGATTCACGCGACGACTCCGTCGCGGCAGCGATCGCCGTGGTCAACGGCATCTACGGCGACGAGTTGACCGACCGGGAAAACCCGCTTGCCGGTGCCATGGTGATTCGGCGCGACGGCGAATCGGTCGCGCTGACGGCCGACTCGCTGGGGGCGGCGTTCCCGGCCGCCACCGGCCGCGTCGCCGTCTTCGTGCACGGGTGGTGCCTGACCGATCGGTCGTGGTCGCGGCCGCCGCGGGAGGGAGACGACGTCCGCAGTTATGGCGAACGGCTACACGCCGACTTCGGATTCACGCCAATCATGTTGCGGTACAACACCGGACTGCACATCTCGGTCAACGGCCAGACGCTGGCGGAGATCCTCGACCTCCTGCACGACCAGTGGCCGGTACCGATCACCGAGCTGACGTTGGTCGGTCACTCGATGGGCGGACTGGTGGTGCGCAGCGCATGCCACTACGGCAGCCAGCAGCAACTCGGGTGGACCGACGCCGTGGATCGTGTCGTCTGCCTGGGCTCGCCACATCTGGGTGCCGATATCGAAAAGGGCGTGAACGTCGCGTCGTGGGCGCTGGCCAAGCTGCCCGAAACCCGCGCTATCGCAGCGTTTTTGAATGCACGCAGCGACGGCGTGAAGGATCTGCGCTATGGCGCGTGCCTTGACGAAGACTGGCGGGACGCCGATCCCGACGAGCTTCTGTACGACCGCTGTCACGAGGCACCCTTTTTGCCGCACGCCACGCACCACTTCGTGGCGTCCTCCGTCGCGCCGCCGCTGCTCGGGATGATCGCGGGCGATCATCTGGTGCGCCCGAAAAGTGCTGCTGGCCTTGGTAAGTCGCGGACGGTCCCGTTCGAGACCGAGCAAGGACTGACGCTGAGCGGTCTGAACCATTTCGACCTGCTGAACCACCCGTCGGTCTACGCGAAGCTGCGCGAGTGGTTTGCCCTGTCACCGTCGGCCGGCGTCGGCGATACGAGCTGCGACGTCGTCGGCGACGGCTAGCGTCTGCGCATCGCCGGCGGCGCAGTAGCGACCGGCGGCCGCGTCGTACACCGCGCCGGCGATCGAGCCATGGTCGGCAGCCAGCTCGACCACCTCGACCGGCCAGTCATTGTGCCGTAGAGCAGAGGCGAAGTCGTGGGCCACCCTGACCGGGATGACGCGATCTGCGACGCCGTGTAGAAGCGAGAACGGGGAGCGCGCTGTAGCGCTGCCCAGCTGCGTCGCCGGGACGTTGCCAGAGATCGGGTCGGCCACCATGAATGCGCCGGCGAGGCAGACGGTGTGCGCGAAAGCCACGCCGAGCCGCGGCGCCTGGATCGTCAAGCCCGCCGCCGCCACGCCACCCATCGACCAGCCGACGAGCACCAGGCCGTCGGGATCGTCGACTCGCTCACGGGCGAACTGCACCGAGCTCAGCAGGTCGGAGCGTCCACCGTCGTCCGCGTTGGAGTTCCAGTCCGGCGCGATCACGCCCACGCCGTGGGCGGACAATCGCTCGACCAGCAGCCGGACCGATGAGCGGGCATCGGCCTGCTGCCCGTGCCACAGCAGGACCGTGGGTTGCGAGGGTTGGCCGACAATGTCCGCCACTCGACCGGCGGCGTATTCGACCGTCTGCATGCCTCTGCGGATGTCCCGGCGACTAGATCAGGACTTTGGCGCCGGCGCAGGCGCCGGGGGAGCACCAGCCGGTGGCGGTGCGCTGGCAGGCGGCGGGGTGCCCCCGCCACCGCCGATCAGCGAGTTGAGGATGCCCAGGCCGAGACTCGCTTGTTCCGGTGACTTTCCGGGGTCGGGGACCGCTGCGTCGTTCTTCTGCCAGGCCTGGCATCCGTCCGTCTTGAACGTCTTGTCTGTCGGCTCGATCCGCACGATCTGTGACTTCTTGCTCATGGCGTTGTCGAGCGGCTGTTTGGCGTCGTCACCGAGCCGCTTCCAGTAGCAGACGCCGGTGCCGACCGGGCCGGCAGAGGTGTACACGCCGGGCGCGATGTCGGTTCCCACGTTGAAGATGCCGTCGTGATCGATCGTCGTTTTCGGGCCCACGGCGGCCGGAGCGTTCCCGGGCGGCGGAGCCGGAGCCGGGGGAGGTGGCGGCGCGGGCGGATCGGCGCTGGCCAGGCCGGCGGAAGCGCCGCAGCCCAGCACAACGATCGCCGCAGCGACGGCAGAAATTGATCGTGACATCACAAATAGCAGCATACGGGCTCTGCGAAAAGCGCCACCGAGCCGAATTTCGCGGCTAGGCCGTTTTGTTGAGCAGCGGCAGCAATAGCCGACGACGCGCAGTGGTGGCGTCGGCGAAGTAGTGCAGCGCCTCGTGCACCGTCTCGGCGGTCGGGAACGTGGCGTCCTCGTGGGTCACCAGCAGCGTCAGGCTGACCGCCTGGCTCGAAATGACCGCCCATTCCATTCCGGCCGCGCTGCACGCGGCGTCGATGCTGTAAAGCAGGCGTACCGCGTGCGGAGAGAAGGAGTCGACGCCCGACAGGTCCAGCACAAACGGCTTGTCCGGCAGCATGAAGCGCTTGGCGTATTCGCTGACCCGATCGACGTTGTTGGTGTCGACTGCGCCGCTGACCGTCACCACGGTCGCCAGGTGGCGACACTGCGCCCGCACTGCGGCACCGCTGCAGTCGAACGGAAGGTGGGCGTGGCGGGGCGCGAGGTAGGTGGCTCCGTTGTTCACCGATTCGTTCATGTGAGCGTCCCCCGTTCGCTGAAGCTTTCGGCAATATGCGTTGAAGCGATGACCTCAACACTTTGAGACGCTAATTGCCTACTCTAAGGTCACTGGGTGCAGCGTTTAATACTTCGGTAAGAAACGATTTTTCACGAATGTTTCGGGCCGGTTTCGAGGACATCGGTTTACCTCAGTAGAGAGGCCCGGACGCGGTCAGTTCCGTTGCCAGCCGTCCCAGTACGTCACCGTTTCTGCCGGTGGCCTCGCGGCGGGCCGGAAGTCGGTGCCGATCGTGTAAGCCACCGGAAAGAGTGCCGCCTGGGTGACCGTCTCCGGGATGCCGAGCAGTTCGGCGACCTCGCGCTCCTTGGCCAAATGCATTGTCGTCCAGACCGAACCGAGGCCGCGGGACCGCAGAGCGAGCAGAAAGCTCCAGCCGGCCGGGATGATCGACGCCCATGCCGACGCGGCGGTGAGCATGGAGGAGTTGTCGATGCGGCTGTCCAGGCAGGGGATGACGTGCACGGGCACTTGTGCCAATGTGTCGGTCAGGCTGAAGGCGCTCGCATACACGCGTTGGGTTTGCGGATCGGTCGCATCCTCGGCGGCGTAGGCGAGGTACTCGGCGCCGATGGCGCGGTAGATGTCGGCGATCGCAGCGCGCTTGTCGGGGTCGGTGATGACGAGCCATCGCCAGTCCTGCGCGTTGCTCGCCGTGGGCGCCTGCATCGCCAACTGGATGCATTCCAAGATGACGTCGCGACCGACCGGCCGAGTCAGGTCGAGCCGCTTGCGAACTGACCGAGTGGTGCTGAGTAATTCGTCAACCGATGCGAGATCCACTGCCGTCACAGCCCTTTCGTGGAAACGTGGTGCTGGTCGAGGATCCGGTCGGCTTCTGCCGCCATGTCGGCGACGATGTCGGCGGCCGGGCGAACCGCGTCAACGCGACCGATCGATTCGCCGACGAGTATTGCGGCGGCCTCGAAATCCTCTGCGGCGACTGCGGCTTCGAAGGTCTTGATCGCTTCGGGCAACGACGCCATCAGCGCGGCCTCGTTGCCGTGCCAGCCGTCGACGAACGGATTACTCAACGCGCGCTCGTTGTATTCGGGCGGCCAGTCCAGGCGTCGCACCGCGTCGTACACCCGCGTCCGGTAGGTGTCGTCGCCGCTGGCCCGGATGCCGCGCTCGTGCGCTCGCGGAGACACCAGCGCCTCCGGTGACGCCCACAGCCGGGTGCCCACCACCGCACCGTCGGCGCCCAGTACCAGCGCCGCAGCGAGTCCTCGTCCGTCGGCGATGCCGCCTGCGGCCAGCACCAGGGTGTCGGGCGCGCGTTGCGCGGCGAGGTCCACGACGTCGGGCACCAAGGTGAACGTCGAGCGGACCGTCATACCGTGACCGCCCGCCTCACCGCCCTGAGCAACCAGGATCTCCGCGCCGGCGTCCAGCGCCTGACGAGCATGCTCGAGAGTCTGAACCTGAGCGGTGAGCGGAATGCCTGCCGCCCGAATGCGCTCGGCGAATGGTTGCAGCGCACCAAACGACAACATGACCGTCGCCGGTCGCCGTTGCAACGTCTCGTCGATCAACTCCGGGGTGCTGGCCAGACTCCAGGTGATGAAGCCGCACCCGACCCTGGCCCCGTCGGCCAGCGCGAATTCGCGCTCGAGCCAATCCGAGTCGCCGTAGCCGCCGCCGATGAGACCCAGCCCTCCGCTCGACGTAACGGCAGCCGCGAGCCTGCCTCCCGAGATGAGCGCCATCGGCGCGCCGACGATGGGGTGTTCGATACCGAAGAACTCGGTGAGTCGGGTTTTCACGTGAGCTCTCCCGTCAAGAACTGAGCCCGGCCGTAGCCGAACGACCAGTCATCGTCACCGTTGTCGGTGATCGAGACGATCAGGTCTGCCGGATCGAGGCCGCTTCGAGCGGCGAGGTTGTCGGCCAGCAGCATGTAGAACCGCTGCTTCATCTCGGTGGAGCGGTGTCTGCTCACCACGTGCAACACCACGAGGCCCGGCGACCGGTCGATTCGCAGGCCGGTGTCCCAGGCCACCATCTCGTGCGCCGGGTGGGTGTTCACCACTTGATAGCGGTCGCGCGGTGGCACGCCGAACGCCTCGACGACGGCATCATGAATGGCGTCCAGCAGCGTCCGAATTTCAGCGGGATTGCGACCCTCGATGAGGTCGACGTACAACAGCGGCATGGCATTGACGCTAGCCGCGCGACGAGCGGCAGGGAATGACCGCTTCATCGCATTCGCGCGTTGTTCACGACGGCCTTTTATGTCATGTCTGCCTGCGGCGATGCGCCCGTATTGCGGCCGAGCCACACCGGGTCGGCAACTCGCTATCAATCCACCGCACTGATAGCGTGCCAAACGCCCGTGATGATGCAGTCGTGGTGAATAACTCACCAGCGGCTTTACCGAAAGACTGTTGTGCGCACCGGAGACATCAAGGCCCTCACGGGACTTCGCATCGTCGCCGCCATCTGGGTCGTGCTCTTTCACTTCCGCCCGATGCTGCGTGAAGCAGTACCCGGATTCCGCGACGCACTCGCGCCGGTACTGAATTGCGGCGCCCAGGGCGTGGACCTGTTCTTCATCCTCAGTGGGTTCGTGCTGACCTGGAATTACCTCGACCGGATGGGCGGATCCTGGTCGACGCGCGCCACTGTGCACTTCCTCTGGCTGCGGATGGCCCGGGTGTGGCCGGTGTATCTGGTCACCCTGCACTTGGCTGCGCTGTGGGTCATCTTCACCCTGCACGTCGGCCACGTCCCCTGGCAGGACCTGGCACGGTTCAACGCGATCAGCTACGTGCGTCAGGTCTTACTTGTTCAACTCTGGTTCCAGCCGTTCTTCGACGACTCGAGCTGGGACGGACCGGCGTGGTCGATCAGCGCCGAGTGGTTGGCCTACCTGCTGTTCGGCCTACTCGTCTTGGTGATCTTCCGGTTGGCTTACGCCACGCGGGCACGCACCCTGATCTGGCTGGCGGTCGTCGCGACGCTGCCGCCGATGGTGTTGCTGTTGGTGAGCGGCCAGTTCTACACGCCGTGGAGTTGGCTGCCACGCATCGTCATGCAGTTCACCGCCGGGGCTCTGGTCGCCGCCGCCGTCACCCGGTTGCGGCCGTCGGATCGCGGCCGCCGCGTCGCGGGCTACATCTCCCTGCTGCTGATTGCCGGCGTCGTGGGCCTGCTGTATCTATTCGACGCGCATCCGTTGAGCAACGTGACCGACACCGGCGGACTGGTCGACGTTCTGTTTGTGCCGCTGGTGATGACGCTGGCGATCGGCACGGGCAGCCTTCCGGCGCTGCTGTCCACTCGGGTCATGGTCTACGGCGGGCAAATATCGTTCTGCCTGTACATGATCCACGAGCTCGTGCACACGTCGTGGATCTGGACCACCGAGCAGTTCCAGCTCAACCTGTTGGGCGGCGACGGAAAACTGATCCTGGCCGGCCTGTTGATCATCACCTTCCTCGCGTCGAGTCTGCTGTACCACCTGGTCGAGGAACCCGCGCGTCGATGGATGCGCAAGATGGTCGACGTCAAAGGCGCCAAAGCCGAGCCCGATCCGGCGGCGCACGCGGCGGGCGGCAAACTGCAGTCGATCGACGGGGCTCACGAGGCGCGACCGGCACCGCGGTCAGCGCGGGCAGGCTGACACAGCGCGGTAACGCGAACGATGCTGCGCCACACACTGATCAAGTACGATGCCGGATGGCGCGAGACCTCCGGCGTCTTGTTCAGCGTTGACACCGTGGGGGCTTCACCGGCGCGAGCCGACAGCGAAATTCGTCGTTGTGCTTTGACGATGCCGCTTATATGAGTACGAGGTGGTGGGCAGTGAAGGTAGCGGTGGGGCATATGGCCACACTTGTCGTCTCTGTTGCTGTTGTGGTCGGACTGGTCGGCCACCGTCCCACCACGCCGCGGCCCTATCAGGTCGTGGCGCGAGGTACGCCGATCGATCACGTCGCGGTGGTCGGCGACTCGTACACCACCGGCACCGACGAAGGCGGCTGGGGATCCAACACCTGGACCAACCGCGCCTGGCTTGCGCTATCACGCCAGGGCATGCAGGTCATGCCCGACGTCGCGTCGGAGGGCAGGGCCGGTTATGTGGTTCGCGGTGACCACGGCAGCGTGTTCGAGGACCTGACCAACCGGGCCGTCCATCCCGACGACGCCCTGGTGGTGTTCTTCGGCTCCCGCAACGATCACGGCGTCGACCCCGCACAGATGTCAGGCATGGCGCACGACACGTTCGATCTGGCCCACCGCATCGCGCCCTCAGCCAAGTTGCTGGTGATCGGCCCGCCGTGGACGAACGCCGAGCCGCCGATGGACGTGCTGTACGTCCGCGACATTCTCAGCGGGCAGGCGAACGAGGCGGGGGCGACGTTCATCGACCCGATCAGTGAGGGGTGGTTCGTCGACAGGCCCGACCTGATCGGCCCCGACGGCGTGCACCCCAACGACGCCGGGCATGCGTACATGGCGGAGAAGATCGCACCGCTGATTCATGCGCAGTTGTCCCGACGCAGCTGATCGCCCGCTGGGCGCAAACCGTTAACCCATAGCGCCTGAGGCGATTAAGGTTCTCCGCAACTCGATTGCTAGGGGACCGCAATGACCAAGCTCAGGTTCGGGTACTTCATCGCACCGTTTCACCGCGCAGGGACCAACCCGACGCTGGCGTTGCAGCGGGATCTCGAATTCATCGAACACCTCGACGCGGTGGGCTACGACGAGGTCTGGCTGGGCGAGCATCATTCCGCGGGCAGCGAGATCATCAGCTCTCCGGAGATCTTCATCGCCGCGGCTGCCGAGCGCGCCAAGCGAATCCGGTTCGGGACCGGGGTCATCTCGCTCTCGTATCACAACCCGCTCTGGGTCGCCGACCGGTTGATGCTGCTGGATCATCTGACGCATGGCCGGCTGATCGGCGGATTCGGACCGGGCTCGCTGCCCACCGACTCGGCCATGATCGGACTCAACCCCACCGACACCCGCGAGTTGCTCGAAACCAACCTCGACATCGTGGTCCGGTTGCTGGCGGGGGAGACCGTGTCGGCGAAGACCCCCACGCACGAGTTGCACGACGCCAAGTTGCAACTCGCTCCGTATTCCGAAGGCGGCATTCCGCTTGCCGTCGCCGCAGTGGCGTCGCCGACCGGGGCGCGGCTGGCCGGCAGGCACGGCATCGGCCTGCTGTCGATCGGGGCGACGCTGACCATCGAAGGCTTCAACGCTCTGCAGTACCACTGGGACATCGTCGAAGAACGCGCGGCCGTGTACGGCACCCAGGTCGATCGGCGAAACTGGAGCCTGGTCAGTCCGTTCCATGTCGCCGAGACCGACAAGCAAGCCCGCGAGGACGTCAAGTTCGGCCTGGCGCCGTGGTTCAACTACTTCCAGAAAGTCGCCGCGTTCCCCCAGATGACCATGCCGGGCGAGCAGATCGACGAGATGATCGACGTGATCAACGAGAATGGTGCGGGCGTTATCGGCTCGCCAGAGCGGGCGCGGGAACAGGTGCAGCGGATGTGGGACCAATCCGGCGGGTTCGGCTGCATGCTGCAGATGGGCCATGAGTGGGCCAACCCCGCGGCGACCAAGCGCTCTGCGGAATTGATTGCCGCCGAAGTGATTCCGCATTTCCAGGGCCAGGCGCAGCCGACACTCGATGCCGCAGCACGCGCCAGCGAGGCACGAGAAGGGTTGGCGCAGTCCCAGAATCAGGCCGTCGAGCACATGACCAAGAAATATCAGGACGAAATCAGCTCGAAATAGCCGGCTTTCGCGCCTCAGATGCCCCAGTGTCGGAGAACATCGCGAAGCTCATCGGCGTCGGGCTCGGAGGCCGACGAAGCCCACGCCACGTAGCCGTCGGGGCGCACCAGCAGGGCGGTAGCTGAGATGTCGCCGACAGCGCGTCCCGCGGCGATGGTAATCCGTTCTGCGACATGAGAACTCGCGGCTGCGACAACCGCACCATCGGTCAGGTCGATCAGCACCGGCCGACCGGTGCGGGCGAGCTCGGCCACCCGTCGCATCCCGTCGGCATTCTCGACGGCGACATCGGGCACCCACCGTCCAACCAGCGGATGGGCGTCGGGACCCGTCGCGTACCGATTCTCGGCGCCCGACACCAGCGCGCTGAGCCGCCGCGCGACGGCAGGCTCCGTCAGCAGTTCGGCGAAGAGTTCGCGCAGCGCGGTGACTTCGGTGCCTGGCCGAGAGAGTGCGAGTTGGGCTCGGCTGTGCATGATGACCCGCTTGGCGGCAGCCCGACGCTCTGCTTCATACGTATCGAGCAGCGCAGGCTCGGCGCCACCGGCAATGACGGCCGCCAGCTTCCAGCCGAGGTTCACCGCGTCCTGCAGACCGAGATTCAATCCCGGCCCGCCCAGCGGGGAGTGGACATGCGCGGCGTCGCCGATGAGGAACACCCGCCCCGACCGGTACTGCGATGCGATGCGCGAATTGATGCCGTAGAAACGGCGCAGATCCAGCGGGGCGGCCGGCGACAACGGCCGCAGTGGCACGTCGGCTCCGAGGACACGCTTCACGCTCGCCTCGATCTCGGGCACGCTCACCGGCGGCTCGTCATCGTGGTCCTCGAAAGCGTCCTCCTGGGCCGACCGGTCCAGTTCGAGCGTGATCAGCATTGCCCGGTCGCCGAGTCGACGGCAGGCGAAGATGCCGTGCTCGGCGCGGTAGAACGGCGTCGGCGGGACGCGGCCCCAGCCGGGGATGTCGAGCGCCCCGCTGACCGGATCGACCCAATCGTCGGGCGGCGCCAAACCGAATGCCATCCGGGCAACCGCGTCGTGCGACGTCATTCCGGGAAATTCGATGCCTGCGAGTTTCCGCGTCGGGCTGGTGCCACCGTCAGCCCCGACGAGGTACCGCGCCGACAGCTGATAGGAGCCGTCGGGTCCGTCCACGTGCACGGTCACCACGTCATCGTCCTGGTCGAAATCGGTCAGTAGATGGCCCCACCGGATCTCAACGCCGGAGTCGCCCGCCCGCTCGGCAATGGCTTGTACCAATCGCGGCTGCTGGACGGGGACCATGAAGACCTGCGAGTCGTCGACGCTGGAGAGGTCCAGCATGAAGGCGGCGAACATGGACCACGGGTTCGGCCGAGGGGGTTCGGCGGTACCTGCCAGCTCGCTGTAGAACCCGCGGTGGTCGAGAATCCGAACCCCTTGGCCAGTAACCCCGTTGGCGCGCGGCTCCGGGTTGGGCCCCGGTAGCGGATCGAGCACTATCGGCCGAATTCCGGACAGCGCCAACTCGTAGGCCAGTATCAGCCCGTTCGGACCCGCGCCGGCGACGACGACGTCATTCATTTAGCCCAGCTTACTAGTGGCGCGGCAGACGCGCCAGCAACGAAGCGCCTGCTACCCCGATTGCAGTATCGCGGTGGCGACCGCCAGACCCAGGCTGATCACCGCGGGGGCGGTGTCGGCCGCGCTGTCGGATGCCCGCACGTGAAAGACGATGGCGCCCAACACAAGTAGCGCGAGTCCGATCGCCGCCGCGACACCGATGGGCGGCCACTTCAGGCCCACCAGAACACCAGCGACGCCAGCCAGTTCGAGTGCACCGATCAGCCGCCATTGCAGCGGGTCGACGCCGAGGTGGTGGCGGATGGCCAGCGACTGGCGCACCCCGACAACCTTGATCAAACCGGCGAAGGCGAACATCGCGGCCAGCAACCCAGTCACGACCACTGTGGCGATCATTGCTACACGGTAAACCTCAGCTGGTCAGACCGGTGGCGGATGCGAAAGCGCGCAGTTCGCGCTCGATGTCGGAACCCGCCGGCTGATAGACGACTTCGGTGACTCCGGCCGCGCCGAATTCGCCGATACGCGCCGATACCTGTTCCGCGGTGCCGGTCAGTGAGGCGGCGCTGGCCAGCGGAAGCAAGTCTGCGACGTAGGGCTCGTCGCGCGCATTGGCTTTCACCAGGTGACCTTCGTGGATGGCCAGATGACGTTCGGCCTCGGGGTGCGCCTCGATCGCCTCGCGCCACCCGCGTCCGCCAGGCAGTGCGTCGACTGCGGCGCCGCCGGCTCGCTCGTAGATGGCGTGATACATCACTACCGCTCCCGGTCCCGCCGCATCGGCAACGCGATCAGACGTCGGCTCCTCACCCTCGTCGAACACCGTGCCGAAAGACAGCAGCGCCCGCCAGTCTGCCGCGCGGACGGCGTCGGGCTGAGGAACGGCCGCCGAGAACACCCCGTCACCGAGCTCGGACGCCACCGCCAGACCCTTCGGGCCGTCCGCGCCGATCAGGATCGGGACGGTGATGGGCCGCTTGGCCCCGAAGCCGCTCAGATGCATCATGCTGATCTTCGCGCCATCCCATTCGGCGATCTCTCCAGCGAGCAGAGCCTTCAGGCAGCGGACGTAGTCGGCGACCTGCCGCCACGGCATCGGCCGCTTGCCCAGTGAGAACCGTCCGGTGAAACCCGATCCGACGGCGACCGCGACCCGGCCGGGCGCTTGGTCGACAAGCTCGGCGATGGCAGCTGCGTTGACCATCGGATGACGCAGGCTGGGCACCAGCACACCAGGCCCCAGCCCGATGCGAGATGTGCGTTCCGCGCATCGGGTCAGGATCATCCAGACGTCGGGATACAACGCGGGGGAGTCGTAGAGCCATGCCCGCCGGTAGCCCAGGGTCTCGGCCAATTCAACGTGCACGGGGGTGTCCGATGAGGTGGCGAACGCACAAGAGATGTCCATCCATCGGACCCTACTCAGCGACGCTGACCCTATCGGTCATCGGCGACCAGACCTTTGATCCGTTGGTAGTAGACGATCTTGCCGCCGCCGGCCCAATTGCCTTCGGGGACCTCATGAATCAGGGTCCAGACGTGAAACGCCCGGTCGCCCTCGGCCTCGATGCCCGCCGCGGCGCAGACAGCGATGTGCACGTCGGCCGCGAGCTGCTCTTTGCGCTCTCGGGACAGCGCACCGTCGAACACGGTCATCTCGATCCGGAACCGGGGAGCGCCCGGACCGCGGCCGCCCACCGACTGCGCGGCCGGATCCAGCTCATGCAGGTAGACCAGAGTGTTCTCCCGCAGAAATGGGGTGTCCGGGGCGCGTTCGGCCCGCAGTAGCGCGGTGACGAGTTCGTCGGTCAGCCGGCCCAGCGCCTGCTGCTCCAATGAGCCGCGCAGATAGGTCACGTCGATCATCGGCATTGCTGTTTCACTCCTCGGTAGGGTTTGCCCGGACGTTCAATGACGCATCGACAAGGGGCCGCGGATGGCGGGGATGGCAGAGCTGGTGCCGGTGCTGCCCGCGCATCGCCTCGACGAGGCTGCGCTGGCGAAGTATCTGCGGGGGCGGCTGCACGGCTTTGACGGACAACTGCAGATCCGGCAATTCCAGGGCGGGCAGAGCAACCCCACGTTCCACCTGCAGACCGCCGGCGGCGAGTTCGTGCTGCGCAAGAAGCCGCCGGGCAAGTTGTTGCCGCGGGCGCACGAGGTGGAGCGCGAGCACCGGGTGATGGCCGCGCTGGCTGACACCGACGTCCCGGTACCGCGCATGCGGCTGCTCTGCGATGACGAAACCGTGCTCGGGACACCGTTTTTCGTGATGGATCATGTTGCGGGGCGGGTCTTTCCGGACCGGGTGATGCGCGAGGAGACGCCCGCGCACCGCGCAGCGGTGTACGAGGACCTCGCCCGCGTGCTGGCCGCACTGCATCGGGTGGATTGGCGCGCGGTGGGCCTCGAGGGCTTCGGCCGGCCCGAGGGCTACATGCAACGTCAAGTCGCACTGTGGACTCGTCAGTGGGAGGCCGCGCGGATGGAGGACATGCCTGCGATGGATCTGCTGGCGACCTGGCTGCCCGAGCACCTGCCGTCCAGTGATCCGCCATCGTGCATCGCCCACGGCGACTATCGGCTGGGCAACGTCCTGCTGCATCCGACTGAGCCACGGGTGGTGGCGGTGCTGGACTGGGAGCTCGCGACGATCGGCAACCCGTTGGCCGACCTCGGCTATTTCTGCGTGACGTATCACGTACCGGGTGGACCCGGCGGCAGAAGTGGCGTTGCCGGTGAAAACCTCACGGGCACCGGGCTTCCCGATGAGCAGACCTTTCTCGACAGCTACCGCGCGCATGTCGGCGGGGAGCTGCCGGACTCCCTCGACGTCTTCGTGGTGTTTTCGATGTTCCGGCTGGCCTCGATCACCGCCGGCGTGTGGCGACGAGGCGTCGACGGCAACGCCGCCGATGCGCGCGCCGGTACCGATGAATATCGCGAGCGCTACCGCGGTATGGCCGAGACTGCGTGGGAGTTGGCCCAAAAGATAACCGCCTGAGGGCGTGTCGATCCGTTACAGACCGGCGAAGTAGAAGCCCAGCAGTAACGCGAACAATCCGACCACCCATCCGCTGGTCGTTGCCTTGAGCCAGACGGGTGCGTGCCGAACTTCCATGAAATGCCGGATCACCAAGTGCGCCTTCAAGGCCGCGATCAGCAGAACGATGGTCGTGACCGTGGTGTTGATCTGGTGGGAGGCTCCGCCGTCGAGCGCGATCAACGAGGCAGCGATGGTGACCGCCGTCAGCAGCGCCCACACGATTGTCAGTGGATTGCGGAGCAGTGACGTCATCGTTTACCTCATCAAGTAGAGCAGGGCGAACAGGACCAGCCACAAGACGTCGACCATGTGCCAGTAGGTGGCGCCTGTCTCGATGAACGAAATCTTGGGCTTGGTAGACGTTTTCAGGTTGCGGATGACAAAGCACATGATGACCAGACCCAGTGCGACGTGGCACAGGTGCATGCCGGTCATCACGTAGTAATACATGAAGAACAGGTTTTTCCCCGGCGTCAGACCGGCACTGATCTCCGGGATCCACTCGAACATCTTGAGAATCGGGAACGCAGCCCCGAAGGCCAGTGCGATCCAGAACCCGCGCAGGCCGGCGGCCGTGTTGCCTGCGCGAGCTGCCGCGGTGCCGAGCGCCACAAAGAGTGAACTCGTCAGCAGCACGACGGTATTGACGGCGCCGATGTCCACATTGAGCCGCGCCTGGCCGGCGAGGAACAGGTCGTGATTCTGGCCCCGGAAGTACATGTACCCAACGAAATAGACGCCAAAGATCAGCAGGTCGCCGATGACGAAAAACCACATGCTCGATTCGCCGGGGACATGGGTGTCATCAGCCTGAGGGGACTGGTCGAGAGAGCTTTCAGCAACGTCGGTCATGCGCTCTTTCCCGACGTCTCAACCGAGGCGTTGTCGAGTTCGGACTCGGGCTGATTCTTGATTGCCTTGAAGATGCACACATAGACGATGATCTGCCAGGACACATAGAGCGTCATCGCGAACCAGAAGGTCATCAGGCCGTTCCAGGCGAAGGGTCCTGTTTTGGTGATCCAGACCGGGGCGGCCATCAGCTCGGTCACGTATTGCCAGATGGTGTAGTAGCCCAACCACTTTGGCAGAATATTGTTCTCATCGAGAATGATGGCCAGGCCGAAGGCCATCCACATGACGCAGAAGCAACCCAGTGAACCGATGAAGGCCAAGTAGCCGAAGTCGTACAGCATCGTCAAGACAGCCGGGCTGTACCCAGGACGAAATGCACCCAGGCCGAAGCAGAACATCGGGAAGAGCATGCCCACGATCGCGCCGGTGATGGCGCCGATCATCATCGAATAGCGGAATGCAGGACTAACCGACATCCGCTTGACCTGCATCAGGTAGCAGGCGTTCGACACCGGCGCGAGGCCGTAGGACAGCGTCAGGATCAGACACGCGATCAGCAGATTGTGGGAGTGCATGAAGTCGACGATGTGTGGCGTGGCACTGCTCGGTGACCGCGGCGGCATCATCCAACTCAGCGGCACGAACACCAGCCCGAACACGTTGAAGAAGAACGGCACGCTCCAAAAGGCAATCCACTGATCGAGTTTGCGATTCGCGCGCCATGACGTTGCCTGGCCGGCCGCAGGCTGACGCGTTGTCGCCACACCGCTGCTCACGCGAGAGCCACGCGAGCGTCGCCCTGATGTCGCACGGCACGCAGAAGAGCCCAGAACATCACGGCGATGTAGATCGCAAATGTCGTCAACCGCAAGGTGAATGACAGGGGACCGTTCCAGGCGAGTGGGCCCGACTTGTAGAGGATCGAGAACGCACTCGGGGCCAGCAGTGCGACCGTCGCGACATTGAAGTGCGCCACCCAGCGCGGAAAGATCGGATCGGAGCGCTCGTCGAGGTAGACGCTCAACGCGAAGCACAGGTTCTGCACCATGATGGTGCCGACTGGTGCGATGAAGAAGAACCACGCCATGTCGTTCAGCAGACTCGTCAGCTGCGGGTCGCGGTCGGGCCTGAAAGCGGCCATGCCCCAGCAGTAGTCGGCAAGAATGAATGCGGTGGTCCCGACGCCGACGCAGATGAGATACGCGTACGTCAAGACCGGACTGGACGTGGCCGCTCGCGAGATTTGCACTGCTGTCACCGCGAACAGTGGGACCAGAGAGCACGCAATCAGGTTGCACAGGATCGCCACGCCCAGGATGCCGGTGACGTTGCCGCGGAAGAACGCCGCCACTTGGTCGGGTGTCAGCGTTGGGGACAGCGGCGGTGAAAACACCGGGAACAGAAGGTAGGCAAGCACAAACAAGGCGACTGCGGGCGGCGCGGTCCACAACAGGATGCGCTGACCTCTGGTATTCATCGCTGCCGTCCCTGCCTCACCTGATGCGGATCCACCTGCTCGGGCGAGACGTCGACGCTCCACTCGGTCGCCTCATCGTGGAACCTGCGTTCCTAGATCTAGCACGTTCACTGACAAATGACAACGAAATTCACGCCAGACAAACCAAAGCACCTGGCGTGCACCGCCCTCGTACGGTTGCGTGAACCAATTCAAGTGACATCTGTCAGCAAAGTGAGTCGAATACGGCAGTATGGAGGCGTGCCTGACACCGCGACGGGTCGAGAAGCGCAGCGCCGCAGAACGCGCGCGCGGGTGCTCGATGCCGCCATCGTGGAGTTTCAGCGGGCGGGCGCACATTCGGCGGATATCAACGCGATCGTCGAGGCCGCGGGGGTTGCCCGCAGCACCTTTTACTTTCACTTTCCCACCAAGGAACACGTCTTACTCGAGTTGATCCGCCGCGACGAGGACTACCTCGCGGCCGAACTCAGCCGATTTCTCGACACCCGCCGCGATCTGCCCGCCGTTCTGAATGAAATCGTCAGGCTCGTCACGGAGCTCGAAAACCGTTGGGGTGCTGCTTTATTCAGGGACGTCATCAGTCTCTATTTTTCACCCGCAGCGCCCAAAGATGAGAATTGGACCAAGCATCCGACGTTCGTGCTGCTTGCCGCCGAGATCGAACGTGCACGCAACCGCGGCGAACTATACGACGACGTCGACGCCTACGACAGCGCCGCGTTCTTCCTGATCGGCGTGCACGCACAACTCATCGGTGCCAGAGAGCCGGGAACGGGCCGCGACCAGGTGCTCAAGAAATTCGTGAAGAGCACCCTGCGCAGTCTGCAGCGATGATTTTCGGCGCTGGGCTACCCGAGGCACCCGTCATTGTGACCGCGCTCATACACTGACCAATCGTGGGCATTCTGTTTGGCTTCGCACCGTGGATCGTCTATTGGACGCTGGTCGGCAACGTACCGCTCGTGGTTGCCGGATCGGTCGCACTCGCGACCGCGGTTGCAGGGATAGCCGTCGGCCGTATCACCCGGACGCTCGGGCGCACACTCGAACTCGGTTCTGCGGCAACGTTCTTAATCGTCATGGCAGTGACCGTGCTGGCGAGCCAGTCGATGGTGCAGCGCTGGGCGCTGCCGTTGAGCATCGCCGGAATCCTGCTCACCGCCGTGATCGGTGCGCTGACCGGCAGCTCCTTCGTGCACGAGTTCGCCGCTGCGAGTCAGCCCCAGGGTGTGGTCGACAGCGATGTGTTCGGACAGATCACCGCACGGCTGACCTGGATCTGGATCGCTGTGTTCGGGGTAATGACGCTCTCGTCATCCATTCCGGCGGTCGTGGACACGCGCAGCCCGGTGGCCTACATCTGCTACTGGGTCGTGCCGTTCTCGTCGCTGGCGGCGGGCGCGCTTGCGACGAAAGTCCTGCCTGAACTGATGACCGCCGCGGCGGGCGACATCGAACGGAAGACCACATTCGTCGCCTACCACGAGGCCACCATCGACGAGCTGTACTACCTGGCCACCGAACACGCCAACCGCGAAGTCGGCGCCGGCCAGGAGGCGTACGCCATCAAAGTCGGCAGCAAGGGCACCGCGCTGGTGGGCGACGACAGCCGCCATTCCTGGCCGTCGACGTACAAAGTGCGCCAGGCGCGGCGCTAGCGCGTCAGAACTCAGCCGATCGAAACACCGCGGTGCGCCTCTGGCAACATGGCGACGAGTCCAGATGACTGATCGCAGCCCACAACCCAGCGCGCCCGACGGGATCGAAGGCAGCGGCCATCGGTCTCAGCCGAAGACTTTGCTCGACCCTGTGATCGTCGGTGTGCTGGCCGTCGTCGTCAGCCTGGCCGGCGCCGGCCGTCCGTCTTTCTGGTACGACGAGGCCGCGACCATTTCGGCCTCGTACAGTCGTTCCCTGCATCAGTTGTGGCAGATGTTGGGCAACGTCGACGTCGTCGAGGGCGTGTATTACCTGCTCATGCACGGCTGGTTTGACGTTTTTCCACCGACAGAGTTCTGGTCCCGCGCGCCAAGTGCTCTTGCCGTCGGCGGCGCCGCCGCGGGCGTCGTGGTGCTGTGCAAACAGTTCGTCTCACGCAACGCCGCGGTGGCCTCGGGAGTCGTCTGCGCGATCTTGCCGCGGACGACGTGGGCGGGCATCGAAGCTCGCCCGTACGCCCTTTCGATGATGGCCGCAGTGTGGCTGACAGTGCTGCTCGTGTACGCCGCACGTCGTGACACCCCGTGGGTCTGGCTGTCATACGGGTGCGTCCTGACACTCTCGGTTCTGGTGAACGTGTATCTGGTGCTGTTGTTCTGTGTGCACGTCGCGTTCTTCTGGTTCGTGAAGCGCAGCCGATCGGCGCGCAGACGATTCGCCGTGACCTCGGCTGTGGCGTGTTGCGTTATGACGCCGTTCATAGTCACGGCCATCGGCCAGGCGCATCAGATCAGTTGGATCGCGCCGATCGGGCACCGGACGATCGAAGACGTGACGATTCAACAATATTTCGAAAGAAACCCGGCATTTGCGCTGTTGTCAGCTCTGGTGGCGGCGGCGGCTATTGCTGTATGGCTCCGCACATCTGCGCAGTTGACGGATTCGGGCCGCCGGCTGTTGCTCTTGGCGATCGCCTGGCTGCTGTTTCCGACCGCGCTGGTCGTCGCTTGCTCGGCGTTTATTCATCCCATCTACACGCCGCGTTACTTGGCCTTCACTGCACCGGCGTTGGCGATGATCCTGGGAATTTGCATTGCCACAATAGCCTCTCGACCGTGGGCAGTCGGCGCTCTGGTCGGCCTTTTCGCCGTTGTGGCAGCGCCGAATTATGTTTTGGCTCAACGCAATCAGTACGCAAAATACGGGATGGACTACAGCCAAGTCGCCGATCTCATCACTGCGGAAGCAACGCCCGGTGACTGCTTGCTCGTCAACGACACGGTCACGTTCATGCCTGCTCCTATGCGCCCTTTGATGGCGGCGCGCCCGGATGCATATCGAAAACTGGTCGATCTCACCCTGTGGCAACGCGCAACAGACCGCAACGACGTGTTCGACACCAACCTCATCCCCGAAGTCGTCGCCAAGCCGCTGAGCCACTGTGGCGTGGTGTGGATCATCACTCAGGCCGACGGGTCAATGCCTGCCCGGGAGCAGGGTTCGGCGCTCCCGCCCGGCCCGCTTTATGGAGCGACACCGGCCTTCGCCGTCCCGCACGACCTGGGCTTCCGACTGGTCCAGCGCTGGCAGTTCAACCTGGCTCAGGTCATCAAAGCGGTGCGGTGACAGCTACCAGACGCGGATGTAGTCGACGAGCATTTGACACGGGAAGGTACCCGCGGCGGGATCGCCTGCTCCGACGCCGCCGACCGCGAGGGTGAACATGGGCGACAGCCAGTAGCCGGGGTTGCCGAACGGCCACCTTTTGTCTTCAGGCGGGGCGCCGAACACATGGATCGGCTTCGGCGGAACGCTGAAGTACGGTTTCGCGCCGTCGACATAGTCCCGCCAGAATTTGAACCCTTCCTCATCCCAGTGCATCCGCCAGGTGTGCCACGCATCGTCGACCATCCCGGGAATCGATTTCCCTTCCCAGGTTTTCCCGTTGGATGCCGCGTGGACCGTGGTACCCGGAGCCCATTGGCCGTTGCCGTACCACTCGAAGAGGTCGACCTCGCCGTCCGGCTGCGGATCCTCGTTGACGGTCCAGAACGAGGGCCAGAGCCCGGGGTACAGACAGTCGAGCTTGATCCGCGCTTCCCAGGTGGTGCCGATAGAGCCCCGCCAGTTTCCACGCAGTTTCCCGGTGAAGTATTGGTCGCCTTGGCGGGTGGCCTGGAGGACCAGATTGGAATTTCCGTCGAGAAAAATGTTCCCAGCGCTGTAGATGCCGTCTACCGGCGGGAAGACGTCGTCCTGCCAGGTCTGGGGCGTCCATTTCGCGAGGTCGGGGCCTTGACCGGCGGGTCCCTCGAATTCGTCGTGGAAGATGTAAGACCCGGGCGAGCCGGCCGGCGCGGTCGGGGGAACCGGTAGAGCCGGCTGAGCCCACGCCTCGGGGAGGCGCATCGCCGCTGTCAGCGCACCCAGCCCCGCCGTCATCATGATGTTCCGTCGATTTATCTCTGGCACATGTAGACCATATATAGGGGGCCGTCGTGTTCGCATGACAGCCCGGGGCGCGTCCGGCCAGTGGGCAGGTCAACAGCCCCGCCCCGAAGCCCACCTGTCGAACTTGGCAGACTGTGCCCATGGCACAGATAACTATGCGTGGAAACCCGATCAACACCGTGGGTGAGCTGCCCACTGTCGGAGCGTCGGCCCCTGACTTTCACTTGACCGGATCCGACCTGAGCGCGGTCAGCAGCGACCAGTTCAGCGGTAAGCCCGTGTTGCTGAACATCTTTCCGTCGGTGGACACCCCGGTCTGCGCCACCAGCGTGCGCACCTTCAACGAGCGGGCCGCGGCCGGCGGTCTCTCGGTCGTCAACGTGTCGAAGGACCTGCCGTTCGCGCAGGCGCGATTCTGTGGCGCCGAGGGCATCGAGAACGTGCAGACTGCGTCGGCGTTCCGTGACAACTTCGGCGAGGAGTACGGCGTCACCATCGCCGACGGTCCGTTCGCCGGACTGCTCGCCAGGGCGGTCGTGGTGATCGGCGCCGACGGCAACGTCGCGTACACGGAACTGGTGCCGGAGATCGCCCAGGAGCCGAATTACGACGCGGCGCTGTCCGCGCTCAACGCATAGAACTCACCCGCACCGGGGCCAGCGCGACCAGTAGCGCCCCGATGCCGAATGTCGCTGCGGCCGGCCAGGCGAACGTTCCGTATGGGGCGAAGCCTGCCGCAGCGACATAGGCCAGGCCACCCGACGCCAGCGCGGCGCCCGCGAGCATGATCAACTCTGCCCAGCGACCCGGCAGCGCATCCAGCGAGGGCAGCGGTGCCGCGAAAATGCTTCGGCCCCACCACAACAGCATCAGCTCGACCGCTGTGACGAGGCTGAGGACGAGCACCCATTCCCATCGCGCCGGCCACCACCCTGCGGTGCCTTCGGCAGGTTGCGGCAGCAGCCCGGCCGGATACGCGATGATCGCCACGATCACGACCGGAATCATGTGCCACAAATACAGCGCCATCACATTGCTGTTGGCGCGTGCCAGCACTCGTTGGACGGCGTGGCCGCGCAGCGCGCGATTGAGCGCCGGCGCGACACTGATCACCAGCCCAGCCTGTGCACACCCGAACGCCAGCATCGCCAGTGACGGCGGATCGGTGTTCTGCACGGCTTGGCCGGGCACGCCGATCATGCTGACCGGATAGGGCCCGAGCCACAACAGCAGCGCCAGTGCACCCGCCGATCCGGCGGCAAGCAGCACTGGCCTGGCTCCCGCCAACAGTCCTTTCTGCCAAGCGATTCCGAGTTGATAGAGCGCCGCCCAGCAGAACACGTAGTTCAGCAAGCCCAGGTAGGGGATGCCGGCAAAGCCGGCCACGTCGACGGCGGCCGCGCCCGCTGCCAGCGCCGCGGGCACGCGTAGCCCCCAACGACGTTGCGCGGCAACCGCAATCGGCGTCAGTGAGACCACGACGAGATAAACGGCGAGGAACCACAGGTGCATTGCCACTGCCCAACCCGCGTACTCCAGTGTCGAAAACGCCACATGGGAGATGTCCAACACCACGACGACCGCGGATACCAGGGCCACGTACGCCGCCGTCGGTCCAAGCACCCGGGCGAGTCGACGCCGCAGCCAGGCCTGGCGCGACAGCCCGCGGTCGGTGCGTCGATCCGTCCACGAGACGGCAGCGGCGTAGCCAGCCACCACGAAGAAGGTCGGTACGGCCTGGAAGATCCACGTCAGCCACTGCGTCCACGGCTGGTCGACGAGCGGATTCTGCCGACCGAACGCTCCGTCGCCGTAGGTCACCGATCCGGCCAACCAGTGACCCAGCACGATGAGGATCACCCCCGACACGCGGTAGAAGTCGACCGCGTGATTGCGGACCGGACCCTCGGCCATAGCTCGAAAGTACCTGCGTAACCGATGTCTGAGTGTGCGCTGTGAGACGTTATGGGTCAGATTAGTGAATTCTCCGGCAAATTCGTCGGGTGCTTCCTTCCGGTAAACTCGAAATATCGACGCCGAGGTCCGGCGGTTCTTTCCTTGGAAGGTGTTCCACATATGACCACGCGTTCATTGAGCAAACTGGCTGCCGTAGCCGGGGGACTGGCGTTGTCGGTGCTCGCTGGCGCGGGGATCGCGTCCGCGGACCCCGACATGGGCCCGGCCATCAACACCACCTGCAGTTATCCGCAGGTTATGGCGGCGCTGAATGCGACGTCACCGTCCGCTGCCGCGAAGTTCAACGGCTCGCACATGGCGCAGGGCTGGCTGCAGCAGTTCCTCGCTTCGCCGCCGCCGCAGCGCCAGCAGATGGCGCAGCAGGCGCAGGGATTTCCTGGCGCGTCGCAGTACTTCGGGCTGATCGGCCAGGTCGTCGGCACCTGCAACAACTACTGACCGCTTCCCGCGGTGACAAGGTGAGCCTGCGCTACGCAGGCTCACCTTCGTCTTTCCAGGGTGTGTGCCGCTACCAGACCCGGATCCAGTCGACCAGCATCTGTGAGGGATAGCTTCCCGCTCCGGGATCGCCGCCACCTGAACCGGCGACGGCCAGGTTGAATACCGGGTAGACGGTATAGCCGGCGCCGTTGAACGGCCAGTCCGGCAGCGAATCCGCCGGGACGTCGAAATACGGCTGCGCGCCGTCGGCATAGTCCTTCCAGAAGCGGATGCCCGCCGCGTCCCACTGGCAGCGCCAGGTATGCCACGCGCTGTCCAAGGCGATGTTGTGGGTTTTCCATTCACCGCCGTTGGCTTTGGCGTGGACGGTGGTGGCCGAGGGCCAGCTGCCGTTGCCGTACCACTCGACGATGTCGATCTCGCCCTGGTCGTCGTTACCCAGCCAGTACGCGGGCCAGCTGCCGGGGGTGAGGCAATCCAGTTTGATCCGGGCTTCCCAGATGTGCCCCACGCCGCCCCGCCAATGGCTTTGGACCTTCCCGCTGTAGAAGGTCGGGCCTTCTTTGGCGGCGCGCAGGACCAGGTTGGACTTGCCGTCGACGAAGACGTTGCGGCGATCGTCGCGATATTGCCCGATGTGTTCGGGAAGCTCCCAGTAGGTCGGGTCTTTGATTTGCTCGCGCGCCTTGGACACCGCCCATTTCCCAGGATCAGGAGCCGAGCCGGATGGGCCGTCGAATTCGTCCTGGAAGATGTAGCCACCGGCGGGCGCGGCCGGCGGGTTCGGATGCGCCCCGGCCTCCGGGAGTGGCATCGCGGCTGCCATGACGCCGACGCCGGTCATCAACATCAAGGTGCGACGATCCATCTGCGGCATAAGCAATGCACCCTAGCAGCGGCGACCATCACAGATGAGTCAGGAGTCGCTCCGCGAAGACGTCGGGGTGCTCACGGTGCATGAAATGTCCGCCTGGCACCTCTTCGACGACATAGTCGCCAGTGAACATCCGCGCTGCACGGCGATAGTCCGCAGGCCCGGCGACCGGGTCGTCGAGCCCTGCGAAGACGACAGTCGGCACGGTGATCTTCGCCTTCAACGAGGCGCTGGGTATCGGCGACAGCTTCCGGTAGTAACCGAACGCCGCATTCAAGCTCGCTGGGTCCGCGAAGCTCGCCCGCACCGCATCGAATTCTCGCGGGTCGGGGGTCCACGTCGGCGACCATCGCCGATAGATGGCGGGCAGTGCGGCAAAGTCGTCGCGCGCAAATCGGTTCGGCGCACCGGGCAGCTTGTATGTGGCGAAATGGCGCACGCCCCAGAGCTTCTTCAGGGATGGCTTGAGCGTGGCCGGGTGGGGGATGGCCAGGGCGAACAGCTTTGTCACCCGATCAGGGCCGAGTGCGGCAGCGCCGTAGGCGGCCCCGGCGCCGAAATCGTGCCCGATGACGACGGCCTCACGGGCCCCAAGGGCGCCGATCAAGGCGAGCGCATCGTTCGCCAGCGTCTCCTGGTCGGCGTCACGGTTCGGGATCTCGGTGGGGTGGTACCCGCGCATGAATGGGCTGACCGCGCGATATCCCTTCGCGGCGATGCGGCGGCGAAGGTCGTCCCAGGTGTGCGCGGTGTCCGGGAATCCATGCAGCAGCAACACGAGTGGGCCTGAACCGTCTTCCAAGTAGGCGAAATTCAGCCCGTTTGCCTCGACGACATGGGTCATGGCTCGCCCTTCTGGTACACCAGCCAGTGCAATTCGATCGGGGAGTCCTCGCGGTCGAGATCGAAGACATCGAGGCCGCTTGCCCATCCCTCGAACCAGTCGGTGGGCGGCCACACGCCCTCCGGCAGATGAGCCTTCTCGTAATCGCATGCCGATTCGTCACTGACCAGCTCAAGGGGTAAACCGCCTGCGGCCGAAGTCAATTCGTCCCTCGTGAAGATCATCGTGTTGCACTGCTGCCCGAGCTCGAGCGCGGCGCTGTCGGGGATGTAGCCCGGGCGTGCCACGAACGTGTTGAACACCAGACGGCCACCCGGCCCGAGACAGTCGGTGGCGAGCTCGAAAATCCCGCGCAACTCACCCGCCGTTCGGAAGTCGGGGACGACCTCGGCCAGGACGATCATCTGATAGTCATGGCGAACACCGTCCATAGTCTCGAAGACATCGCCGTCCAGCACGCGCACCGGCAGAGATTCGCGTTGGGCCTCCGCACGAATGATATCGGCGAATTTCGGGCTCATCTCCACGGCATCGACCGGGTGGCCACGTCGAGCGAGAGCCAGTGCATTACGCCCGGTTCCGGCGCCGACGTCGAGCACCGGGTGAGTGCCGGGATCGGCGGCCTCACCGGCCAGCGTCCACACCCGGGCGTCCGGCTCGGTACCGAACAATGGTCCCTCGCGAGTGGCCAGCCAGCCGTCGTAGGCGGCCCCGATTGTCACGGATTCGGTTGCGACGCGGTAATTCATCCCGATGCCGAACGGCGCGTGGAACGAGATCACGATGTTCGAACGCTGAGAAGCCGTATAGGCCTTGGCCAACTCAGCGGCCAGCACCGTCTTCAATTGAGCGGACTGTTCGGCCGTGTACTGGACGCCTGCGACGGCAAACATGTTGGCGCACATCGTGACGTACTCGTCGATCATGCCCGGCACGGCCGGCACGGTGATCTGCGCTGTCACCACCGATCGGCGATACAACCGGCGGGCCATCGCGTCGCCGAGCTTGGACGGATCGAAAGACCTGGTGGCCGGAGCCTGCATGAGACTCTTGTACACGACCCAACCCCGGTTACACCAGCGTCAGGGTGCTATAACGCAACGTATGTCAGATGCCGGGCCCGTGATCACCCACGTTTCCGACACAGCCCGATGGACGGCGCTGTATCGGGCTACCGAATCCGCGCGTTCTGACGCGCTGTTCAGCGATCCACTCGCCGAACGTCTCGCCGGTGAGCAGGGCCGCGCGATCGTCGCGAGCGCTCCGCTGTCCAGCCGTAGCGGCTGGTGGCTCATCGCGCGTACCAAGATCATCGACGACGCCATCGCGGCGGCGATCGCCGACGGCTGCGATCGTGTACTGAATCTGGCCGCCGGCCTGGACACCCGGCCGTATCGGTTAGAACTCCCGCCCGATTTTCCCTGGATCGAGGCCGATCTTGCGCCGTTGCTCGCGGAGAAGACTCGACTTCTCGCCGACCAGACACCCCGGTGCCGGTTGACCCGGACAGCCGTTGACCTGGCCGATGCCGCGGCGCGTGACGCGTTCTTCGACGGAGCGCTCGACGGCGCCACCAGGGCACTGGTGTTGACCGAGGGCCTGCTGATGTATCTGCAGGAGCGTGACGTCGCGGCGCTGTCAGCAGCGATCACGCGACCCGAGGTGGCGTGGTGGATGCTCGACTTCAGCGGTCCAGGCTTGAAGCGGGTGATGAACAAGAAAATGTCCGGCATGCAGCAGAACGCGCCGTTCGTTTTCGCACCCGACAACGGGTTGGCCTACTTCGAAGATCTGGGTTGGCAGGTCCGTTACGCCGAGTCACTGCTGTTGGCGGCCAAACGATTCCGTCGCTTGCCGTTCTACATGCGGCCCGCCGCATTTGGGCCGCAACCCGATCCACGGCAGCTGGGCAGGAGACCGTGGAGTGCGGCCGCCCTGCTCACTCGCTCGGGCTGCCAATGATTTCCCGTCGCGATTTCATCACCTCGGCAACCGTCGCGCTGAGCCTCGGGCCGGCGATCGGCATGCTTGACGCGCCCACAGCGGCGGCCGACAACATCAGGTTGATCGACTTCGCCGAGAAGAGGATCGCACCGGAGGAGATCAAGGCCGCGGGCTACGCCGGCGTGGTGAACTATGTGTCCGAAGCCCGGCCCGGCGCCCACTTCGAAGCCAAGCCCCTGACCCGCGACTACGCCGACTCATTGCGCGCCGCCGGCCTGCACATCGTCAGCAATTTCCAGTACGGCAAACCGAACGGTTCTGCGCCGTCGGATTTCACCCGCGGCTTTGACGGTGGTGTGACTGACGCGCGCACCGCACTGGGAATTCATAGCGCCGCTGGAGGTAGCAGTTCGGCACCGATCTTTTTCAGCGTCGACGATGACATCAATGCCGACACCTGGAACAGCCTGGCTGTCAACTGGTTTCGCGGCATCAACTCGGTGCTGGGCGTAGGGCGGACCGGTATCTACGGGGACGCTCAGGTGTGCGGATGGTCGATTGCCGACGGTGTGATCGGACAGTCCAGCACTGCCGGCCACCGCTGGGCGTGGCAGACCAAGGCCTGGTCGCACGGTCAGCGGGAACCGGCAGCGGTGCTGTACCAAGCAGTGGTCAACAGCCCGTCCGAGCCGGGTCCGCTGCTCGGCGGCATCCACATCGACGTCGACGACGTGCTGGCCGCCGATTTCGGGCAATGGGACCTCGCTCGCTGAATTTCAGCGTTCCGCGGCCACCTGAGCGGCCTGCTCGACGAAATCAGCTGCGAGAGTAGCGCTTTCATGCGGCGGAATCGTATCGGCCGCGATAGCGCGGGCTCGTTCGAGATAGTGCGGCGCCAATAAGGCCTGAATATCTGCGACGAGCGTCACTTGGTTCGTTTCTGAAAAGCGGCGCGCTCGACCAACATTCAACTGTTCGATGGCAGCGGCCCACACCGGTTGATCGAGCCACAACCACAGAATCAACATCGGAACGCCGGCTCGCAGGGCTGCGGCGGTGGTGCCTGCGCCACCATGATGAACGACCGCACGGCATGCCGGAAAAATCTTCGCGTGGTTCACCGCGCGGACGACCTTCACATGATCGAAGTGCTCGAGGTGCGAGAAGTCATTCGGCCCAGAGCACACCAACAACCGTTCACCCAGCAGATCGCAGGCCGCAACGACCATCCCGATCGTTTGTTCCGGAGACGAGACCGGAGTGCTGCCAAGGCTGAAATATATCGGCGGGGTCCCGTCGGCAATCCACGCCATGACCTCATCGTCAGACTCCGCCGCCAACTCCAGCGTCAGCGTGCCGACGAAAGGTCGATCGGCGCCCGGCTCCACCCATTGTGTCAACGGTGCGGGCAGACAGCGTTCGTCGTAGGCCTGAATCTCCAGTGCCGGCGGCCTGGGTTCGGCTGACTCCGGCAGGCCGAGCGCGCGGCGTTGCGGGTCTTCAGCCATCTTTCTGGCCTGTGCAAGCATCGGTCCCGACGGTTGAAGGCTCGCCGGGAAGAAGTGCAATGCAACCAACGGAATGCCTTGGTATTCAGCGACGTTCGCGGCTAGCCGTTGTTCGCTCATTCCCGTCAGGAGCACGTTGGCCCCGTCCGTCAACGACGCTAAGACCGCACTCTTTTCCGCCCACACCTGGGATACGTGTTCCACGATGTCGGGCAGCGCCCGGTACGGATCTCGCATCTGTGCCATGAATTGCGGAAGCGCATCGAACTGCTTGTGCGAGTCCGGCCCGTAGCCGACCGCCGCGATTCCTTGCGACTCCGCGAGGTCAAGCAGGTTCGGCGGGACCGCCATGCGGACGTCGTGGCCGCGACGCAGCAGCTCGCGCGCGACCACAGCGCAGGGTTCGGTGTCACCACGACTGCCGTAGCTGACCACGACACATTTCATCGGCAGGATCTTACGGAGGGGACGCCCAGCGCCAACACGGCGGCATCATCCTCCACACCCGGACCGAAGCCATCGAGGAGCGACTGGATCTCTCTGACGATCGCTGATGCCGTAGTCGGCGCATGCGCGGCAGCGAACTCGAGCAAGGCTCCGGAGTAGTCGTAACGCTCTGTGCCGCTACCTATTCGCGCCTCAGTAAGCCCATCCGTATAGAGCACCAACGTATCGCCCGGCCCTAGTCGAAATCTGGCAGCAATGAACTTCGGATCCATCGGGATTCCGGCGGGGTTGCCACCGACGATGTCCACGTAACGCGCCGTACCGTCGGCGCCGAGTACGAGCGGGGGAAGATGCCCACCGCTGGCGAGGTTAACCTCGAATTCACCGTCGTGCGGAGTGAGCACTCCGAAAATGACCGTCGCGAATTGATGAACGGTCTCGCGAAACTCCTGACTCAGAACGGCGTGCACATTCTGTAGCACCGCAACGGGGTCTGCGTCGAACACAGCCGCCGCGCGCAGCGTGTAACGCGTCAATGAGGTCACCGCGGCAGCGCCTGCCCCCTTGCCGCTGACGTCACCGATGAAAAAAGCCCACTTGTCATAGCTGAGCGGAAACAAATCGTAGAAGTCTCCGCCGACATCGTCTTCAGAGGCGGTGTGGTAGTAGGCAGACGCATCCAAGCCTTCGGGCGGTGATAGCAAGGGCGGCAACAAAGAACGTTGGAGGGTCCGCGCGAAGACATGCACCCGCGCGCGTTCTTGCTCAACCCGCTTCCGCTCGTCGAGGAGTTCTCGCTCATACGCTCGCCGGTCCCGAGCGTCTTGAATGGTGATGCGCAGCAGGATCGGTCGGCCATCCGTGTCAGATTTGATGTTGGCAGTGAGAAACACAGGCAGTCGGGCGCCCTCCGCGGTGACCATATCCACTGTTATGCCCGCAATGTGGCCTTGCAGTTGCAGCAGCGGCGCGAAATGCGTCTCGAAGTGGATGAGACTCCCTGCCGCCAGCAGGTCCGTGAAAGGTTTGTCGGCCAACGCGTTTCGCTGGTAGCCGAGCCAGTTCACGAGCGTCGCATTCACCCTGATGATGTGCCGGTCCGGACGGGCCACGATGTAGCCACACGGCGCATTCTCGAGCAGGTCCTCGACGCTTTCGTCGCGGCCTGCGGATGGTGGCGAGCCGATGGCCTCGACCGACAACGGCCGCTCCGGCTCTGGTGTCACGTCGCCCCGGCGAAGGCAGTGATCGCCTCTGCTGTGCTGTCTGGAGCGCTGAGCTGTGGGCAGTGACCGTGTGCGTCGAGCGTGACCAGTTCGCTGCCGCCGATGTGATGCTGCACGTATGCACCAACCTCGCGAGGCGCCAACGTATCGTGCGCGCACTCAATCACCAGACTAGGTATCGATACTCGTGCAAGATCAGCTCGATTGTCGGAAAGAAAAGTGGTGCGCGCGAAGACTCGGGCGCACGCCGGGTCGGTGCGGCAGAAGCTCTCAGTGAGCTCGACGGACAGTTCGGGTTGATCCGGCGCTCCCATGATCACCGGCGCCATCGATCGCGACCACCCGAGGTAATTGTTCTCCAGTGAGTTCAGAAGCTCGTCGATGTCGTCGCGGGAGAAGCCACCGCGATATTCGTTGTGGTCGATGTAGCAGGGTGACGGAGTGAGGAGGACCAACTTGGCGAAGCGGCTCGGATCGGTCGCGACCGCGAGCACGCCCATCATTGCGGCGACCGAGTGGCCGACGAGCACCACGTCGTGCAGATCAAGCTCGCGAACGATGCCGAGAATATCGTCGGCGTAACCCTGCAACGACTCATACCGTCGGGGGTCCCAGGCCGACGGATCCGACGCGCCACAGCCGACGTGATCGAATAAGACCAACCGGAACTTCGGCGCCAGTCGGGCCTCAACGAGGCGCCACAGGTTCTGATCACACCCGAAACCGTGGGCCAGCATGATCGTCGGACCGTCCTCGGCTCCGGTGATCCGCACGTTGTTTCGCGCCCGCAGATTCACGCTCCCATACTGCCATCCGTGCACGTCGGTACCGTCGATATCGTGCGGTGGATCGTCGACACCATGAACGTCATCGGCAGCCGGCCGGATGGCTGGTGGAAGGACCGTCAGGGCGCCAGAGTCCGACTCGTCGAGCACCTTGAGCGTTGGGCCGCGACGGGCGACCACCGAGTGACGGTGGTGTTCGAGCATCCGGCGTCGATTCACTCGACAGCGATCCGGATCCACCACGCGCCCAAAGCGGCGGCCAATTCCGCTGACGACGAGATTGTGCGCACTGCTACCACAGGTGGAAGTGCAGTACCGGACTACTCGTATGGCTGGCTGCGGTCACTAAGAAAATATGCACAGGGGGCTCAGAGGCACAGAGAGGTAGTGCCATGGCTCGTCACGGCACCACGAAGACGCAAAACCGTGCCTCACGTAGCACGACGGCCCGCCGTCGTCGCCTGGTCGGTCTGGGTAGTGGCGCTGGGGCGGTGTTGGCGTTCGGGATGGGCCCGTGGGGCTTCGCGCCGCCGGCGCGTGCCGACATCTTCGATGTGGTCATTGATCCGATCATCCAGCCACTGCAGCAAGCCCTGACCGGAGTCAGCGATGCTCTGGCGGGTATCGATCCCAGCGTGGTGCTGGACTCCCTGGCGGCGGTGGATCCCACCGCCGGTCTAGCGGCGCTGGATTTGGGCACTCTGGTGGACCCGGGCAGTGTTGGCGCGGGTGCTGCTGATCTGGTGGGCAGCGGTGCGGGCGTTGTGGCGGCCAGTGCTACCGATCCGGTGGCCGCCATTGCGGCGTCGGCGGCGGATCCCTCGGTGGATCCGCTGGCCGCTGCGACATCGGCGGCGACGGGGTCCACGGATGCGACGGGGGCGACTGCCTTCGATCAGTGGTTTAACCAGGATGTGTATCTGCCGTTGCACACCGATATGGAGAACTGGATTAACAGCCAATTCGGCACCCGAGTCGATGACTTCATTAATAACGTCTCGGGGCATGATGTGATCGGCAACGGCGCGAATGGCACCGCAGCTGATCCCGATGGCGGCAACGCCGGGTCGTGGTTCGGTGATGGCGGCGCCGGGGATGGGCCCACCGGGGATGGTGGCAACGCCGGCTGGATCATGGGCAACGGCGGCAACGCCGGTAGCGCCACCGACGGCGGGGCCGGCGCCCTCACCGCCGACCCCAGCACCTCGACGACCTCGGCAGACCCCACCGCGGCGACCTCAGGCGACTCCTCCGGCTCGACGGCGGCGGCTGAGCCCCCGATCAACGGCGCCAACGGCGCCGACGGCGGCAACGCCGGCCGGATCATGGGTGATGGCGGTAACGGCTCTAACGGCGGTGAGGGTTTTTATGGCGGGCATGGCGGCAACGGCGGTGCCGGCGGCTCCGGCGGCAGCCTGGGCGGTGTCGGCGGCGCCGGCGGCCCCGGTGGTGAGGGCGGCGCGGGGACGGCGACCCACGTCGCCGGCGGGGCCGGCGGGCACGGCGGTGCGGGCGGTCGCGGCGGGCCTGATAGTGACGGCGGCCAAGGCGGTCAGGGCGGCACCGGTGGGCCCGGCTATAACCCGGATAACGACTCCCAGGGCGGCACCGGTGGCGAAGGCGGCGCCGGCGGCCTCGGTGGTGAGGGCGGCCGTCATGGCGGCGGCGGCAACGGCGGGGCCGGCGGGACCGGCGGGGTCGGCGGCACGGACAACACCGGCGGGGCGGGCAGTGCCGGCGGGGCCGGCGGCAAGGGCGACGGCACGACCACCGACGGCGGGAACGGCGGCAGGGGCGGCCAAGGCGGCCAGGGCGGCCAAGGCGGCAATAGCGGCGTCGGCGGGGCCGGCGGGGTCGGTGGGTCCGGCGGTGCAGGCGGTAGAGGCGGGCTCTTCGGCCTTGCCGGTCAAAAGGGTGCAAAAGGCCCGTCCGGGGCGACCGGGCCTGGTGGTGTCGAGACCTTCACCGTCGGCAGTGAACCGGTAGGCGTGGCGGTGAGCCCCACCGGCCCCGAGGCCGGCGACATCTACGTCACCAACTCCGGCTCCAGCTCCAGCGACGTGTCGGTGATCGATCCCTCCACCAACACCGTCGTCGCCACCATCGACGTTGGCATCCCTGGCAGTGACCCGTGGGGGGTGGCGGTGAGTCCCACCGGTCCCGAGGCCGGCGACATCTACGTCGCCGACATCGGCACCAACAGCGTGTCGGTGATCGATCCCGCCACCAACACCGTCACCGACACCATCAACGTCGGCGCTGCGCCGGTGGGGGTGGCGGTGAGTCCCACCGGTCCCGAGGCCGGCGACATCTACGTCACCAACGGGGACAGCACCACGGTGTGGGTGATCGATCCCTCCACCAACACCGTCACCGACACCATCGACGTCGGCAGCTTCCCGGACGGGGTGGCGGTGAGCCCCACCGGTCCCGAGGCCGGCGACATCTACGCCGCCAACTTAGACTCCAGCAGCGTTTCGGTGATCGATCCCTCCACCAACACCGTCGTCGACACCATCACCGTCGGCAGCTACCCGATGGCGGTGGCGGTGAGCCCCAGCGGTCCCGAGGCCGGCGACATCTACGTCACCAGCGACTACCTCGAGACCAACGAAGTGTCGGTGATCGATCCCTCCACCAACACCGTCGTCGACAACATCGACGTTGGCGAAGACCCGGAGGGTGTGGCGGTGAGTCCCATCGGCCCTGCGGCCGGTGACATCTACGTCAGCACCGCGACGGGCAACACCGTGTCCGTGATCGATCCCTCCACCAACAGCGTCGTCGCCACCGACGAAGTCGGCACTAGTCCGGATGGGGTGGCGGTGAGTCCCACCGGTCCCGAGGCCGGCGACATCTACGTCGCCGACTTCGGCTCCAACACGGTGTCGGTGATTGCGCCTTAGCCTCGCCTTATCGTGGATTCGGGTGTGTCAGCGTCGACGAGCACGCCGACGAGATCACCGTCGTGACCTCGGACGTCACGTTGGCCGAGCGGATCCGGGATGCGGGCGCGACGGTCTACCCCGCGGCGAAGTTCCGCGATCTCGTCGACCCGCTCAACGCCACTTGATGCCGCATCCGATCGACGGTCGTTGATCGGCGTCCACGGGCCGACCGGCGAGCACGGCTTCGACCGCGGCCCGGACATCGGCAGCCGTCACCGGCAGATCGTTGCCCGGCCGCGAATTGTCGAGTTGACCGCGGTAGACAAGTCGACGGTCGCTGTCGAAGACGAAGGTGTCCGGTGTGCAGGCCGCGGAGAAGGCACGTGCCACATCCTGGGTCTCGTCGTAGAGGTACGGGAACGTCCAGCCGTGGCCGCGGACTTCGTCGGCCATTTGGTCTGGTCCGTCCTGCGGATAGCTGACCATGTCATTGCTGGAGATGGCGGCCATCGCGACGCCTCGGTCGGCGAGGTCGCTGCCAAGGGAAGCCAGTCCGGCGGCGACGTGTTTGACATACGGGCAGTGGTTGCAGATGAAGGTGACGACGAGCGCCGGACCCGCAAGATCATCGAGGCTGACCGTGGCGCCGGTCGCCGGCTCGGGTAGCGCGAAGTGGGGTGCGGACGTTCCCAACGCGAGCATGGTCGATTCAATTGCCATGCGCCCCAGACTAGGCCCGTTGATGCACTGCACCCCGCGAGCAAAGTTGCTCGCGGGGTGCAGTGTGGTGTCGAACGGTATTACTTCAGGTCGAACCGATCGCTGTTCATCACCTTGACCCAGGCTGCGACGAAGTCCTCCACGAACTTGCCCTTGTTGTCGTCCTGCGCGTAGACCTCGGCCAGCGCACGCAGCACCGAGTTCGACCCGAAGACAAGGTCATTGGCCGTCGCGGTCCACTTCAGCGCACCCGAGGCCCGGTCGTGGCCCTCGTAGACGTTCTCCGCGGTCTCCGACGCCTTCCATGCAGTGTTCATGTCGAGCAGGTTGACGAAGAAGTCGTTGGTCAACACGCCCGTCTTGTCGGTGAACACACCGTGCTTGCTGCCGCCGTGGTTGGCGCCGAGTGCACGCAGACCACCAACCAGCACGGTCAACTCCGGAGCGGTCACACCGAGGAGGTAGGCCCGCTCGACGAGCAGTTGCTCCAACGGCGCCTTCTCACCGGCGCGTGCGTAGTTGCGGAATCCGTCCGCCCGCGGTTCGAGCACCGCGAACGACTCCACATCGGTGTCCTCCTGCGAGGCGTCGGTACGACCCGGGGCGAAATGCACCTCGATCTCGTAGCCCGCGTCGTGCGCCGCCTTCTCGACCGCCGCGGAACCGGCCAACACGATCAGGTCGGCCGACGAGATCTTCTTTCCGCCGGAAGCGGAGTCGTTGAAGTCGTGCTGGATCTTCTCCAGCGCGGCCAACGACTTGTGCAACTCGGAGGGCTCGTTGGGTTCCCAGTTCTTCTGCGGCTCGAGCCGAACCCGTCCGCCGTTGGCGCCACCGCGCTTGTCGGTGTTGCGGAAGCTAGCCGCGGACGACCACGCCGCCTTCACCAATTGCGGCACCGACAAGCCGGATTCGAGCACCTTCTTCTTCAGGGCCGCAACATCCTTGTCGTCGACCAGCTTGTGGTCGACGACCGGCACCGGGTCCTGCCACAACTGCGGCTCGGGGATCCACGGTCCCAAGTAGCGCGACACCGGTCCCATGTCGCGGTGCAGCAGCTTGTACCAAGCCTTCGCGAAGGCTTCGGACAGCTCGTCGGGGTGATCCAGCCAGCGCTTGGTGATCTCCCGGTAGATCGGGTCCTCCCGCATCGAGACGTCGGTGACCAACATCGTCGGAGCGCGACCCGGCCCGCCGAACGGATCCGGGATGGTGCCCGCACCCGCGCCGTCCTTCGCGGTGAACTGCCATGCGCCGGCGGGGCTCTTGGTCAGCTCCCATTCATAGCCGTACAGCGTCTCCAGGAACGAGTTGTCCCACTTGGTTGGGGTCGGCGTCCAGACCACCTCAAGGCCGCTGGTGATGGCATCCTCGGCCTTCCCGCTGGCGTAGGCGCTCTTCCAGCCGAGTCCCTGCTGTTCGATCGGTGCCGCTTCGGGCTCAGGTCCGACCAGGTCAGCGTCGCCGGCACCGTGGGTCTTGCCGAACGTGTGGCCACCGACGATGAGGGCTGCGGTCTCCTCATCGTTCATCGCCATCCGGCCGAATGTCTCGCGGATGTCGACCGCGGCCGCCACCGGGTCCGGCTTGCCTTCGGGCCCTTCGGGATTGACGTAGATCAGGCCCATAGTGGTCGCACCGTACGGCTCCGCGAGGTCCCGCTTGCCGGAGTAGCGTTTGTTGGTGCCCAGCCATTCACCCTCTTCGCCGAAGAGGATCTCTTCTGGCTCCCAGACGTCGTCACGGCCGAAGGCGAATCCAAACGTCTGGAAGCCCATCGACTCCAGGGCCACGTTGCCGGCGAGCACCAGTAGGTCGGCCCACGAGATCTTGTTGCCGTACTTCTTTTTGACCGGCCACAGCAGCCGGCGTGCTTTGTCCAGGTTGCCGTTATCCGGCCAGCTGTTCAGCGGGGCGAATCGTTGCAGGCCCTGCCCGCCGCCGCCGCGACCGTCGTAGATGCGGTAGGTGCCCGCGGCGTGCCAGCTCATCCGGATGAAGAAGCCGCCGTAGTGGCCGTAGTCGGCGGGCCACCAGTCTTGCGACGTCGTCATGATCGAGACCAGGTCGGCTTTGAGCGCGTCGACGTCGAGTCCGGCGAATGCGTCGGCGTAGTCGAAGTCCTCACCGAGAGGGTTTGCCTGCGCGACACGCGGATGCAGCCTGGAGACGTCGACCTGCTCGGGCCACCAGTCCTGGTTCTTCAGCGGCGCATGCGATTTGGGCTCGGGAGCGGAGAGTGCCGGGTTCTCGCTTTCGCTGCCCTTATGGGTTACGTCGGATGACACAGTGTTCCTTTCGGGGGGTGGGTGTGCTGGGCTGTGATCACGAATGTGATCGGGGGGCTGCAGTTGAACAGTTGGGACACAGGCCCCAATAGATGACTTCGGCCTCATCGAGAATGAAGCCATCCAGGATGTTGTCGTCGTCGGACGGGATGAGGCATGGCGCGTCACCGACGGCGCAGTCGACGTCGGCGATGATTCCGCAGGATCGGCACACGACGTGGTGGTGGTTGTCGCCGACCCGGGACTCGTAGCGGGCGACCATTCCCAGTGGCTGGATCCGCCGAACCAATCCGACGGCGGTGAATGCGTTGAGGACGTCGTAGACGGCTTGGCGCGACACATCGGGTAGCCCGATCCGGACCGCCGCCAGAATCGTCTCGGTGTCGGCGTGCGGGTGGGCGTGGACCGCTTCCAGCACGGCGACCCTTGGTCGGGTCACGCGCAGATCGGCTGAGCGCAGCTGAGCCGAGTAATCCGTCGACGTCGACGACACGAAGCTCAATATGCCGCTCTTGTCTGGAAGCAGTCAAGACCTAATCTGGAATTGGTCAAGAATTAATCGAGCTGCTTACAGCAGCAATTGCCGCATCGGCGGCCGTTCAGCGGCGAGCCTGGATCCGCTGGCGAAGCGGGCCAAGCGGGGGAGACCACCGGGGTGCCCGGGACCGGGGTCGAGCGACTGACCCCTAACCATCGACCCCGATTTGTACGAAGATGGGGTCATGCGATCTCACGTCGTCCTCCTGACCTTGGCCGCGTTGATCGGCCTGGCTACCCCCGCGCACGCCGACCCCAACCCTGATGCCAACTTTCTCGGCGCGCTCAACAAAGCCGGCATCACCTATAACGACGGTCCCGCCGCCATCGCCAGCGGCCGGCGGGCATGCGAGTTGATGGACCAAGGTAATTCGCAAGCTGATGTCGTCAAGAGCATGACGAAGGAGAATGCCGGCTTCACGGACGACGGCGCAAAGAAGTTCACCCAAATCTCGGAGAACGTCTTTTGTCCGCAGCACACGTGGGGAATCGTTCCAACGCAGCCACCACAGCCGTGGTCCCCGATAATCGACTTCCCATTGCCGCCGCTACCGGCCGCGTTCTAAGCCAATGCCAGCGTTTGTCACTGGTTCGGTGCGGCGCCTCGCGCCGGTCGCCCTCGGCATGTTCATGCTCGTTCTCGCCGGCTGCTCGCAGCCAACCCGGCAGCTAGCTCCACCGGCGGCTGCCGCGCCTCCATCGACCACCATGACGGTCGCGGCTTCGCCCAAGACACCCGATGGTGCGCAGCCGCAGTTGGCATCGGACCCCGCACAGCTGGCTGACGACCTCGTCGCCGACGAGCATGCTCTGCGTGATCCATCGACCGGGGAGCCCGCGCTGACGGCGGCGGCGCATCGCCAGCAGGCTGCGTTCCGCGCGATCGGGCACCACCCGGAATGGGACGCGACGACGCGATCACGCATCCCGGCGGATCTGCTCGACACGTACGATCGCAACGTCGACGCCCGGCGACAGCTTGACGCGATAACACCCGCGAGGACCAGCCTGCCCGCATGGCGCATCGTGCCTCCGGTTCCGGCCGATCAGCTGCTCGGCTTCTATCACGAGGCCGAGTCGCAGACCGGGGTCGGCTGGAACTACCTGGCCGCCATCAATCTCATCGAGACCAGGCTGGGCAGCATCGACGGCGTGAGCACCGCCGACGCGCAAGGTCCCATGCAGTTCCTGCCCGCGACGTTCGCCGCCTACGGCCAAGGCGGCGATATCCATTCACCACACGACAGCATCATGGCCGCCGGCCGCTACCTCGCCGCGAATGGTTTCGCCACCGATCGCGATCACGCCATCTACCGGTACAACCATGCGAGCCAATATGTGCACGCGGTCGACCAGTACGCAGCGCTTGTCGCCAACGATCCGGCCGCATTCGGCGGCTACTACCGGTGGGACGTGTACTGCCGCACGACCGCGGGAGACGTGCTGCTGCCCATCGGCTACTCCGCCGCATCACCGATCCCGGCCGCGGACTACGTCGCGACCCACCCGCAGTGAATCTGCCTGGCGGAGTCCCGGTTACATCGCGACGGCCTGAGTGCTGTGCGTCGATGTAGTGTGCTGAGCGTGTCCGTGTATGCATTGAACTTGTTCGACGTCGCCGACCGCGCAGAATATTTGGAATACGCCCGAAGCTCGCCGGCGCAGGTGGCCGCGCACGGCGGACGCGTTGTTGCGCTCGGCGATTTCCAAGACGCCATCCTCGGTGACGTCGCTCCGCGACGGGTGCTGATCCTCGTCGAATGGGATTCTCGCGAGGCCTTCGACTCATACTGCAACGACCCCGAATTGGCCGATTTGCATTCTCATCGCGAAAACGGTTCATCGAGCTACATCTGGCATCTGTTCGATCGGTTGGATGACCTTCGGCCCGTTCTGAAACCGAGCAGCTAGAACTAGCTCAACGGATGGTTGGCGAACCAGTCGAGCAGCAAGTCGGCCAGTGTGTCGGGCTCGACGTCGGGAATCCAGTGCGACACATCGGGCATAACCTCGAAGCGGTATTCCCCGGTGACGTATCTGGCGGTGTCGTGCGCAGCCTTGGGCAGCAACGCGATGTCCCGGTCGCTCCACACGTACATCGTTGGTACAGAGATCTTTTGGACGCTTGACGGCGGCTTGGAGAAGGGGATCGCCCGGTACCAGTGGATGGCGGCCTTCATCGCTCCAGGTTCCTTCATGGCCTGCGCATCCCGCTCTGCCGCGGCAGCTGTCAGACCGCCCCATTGCAGGACTTGGGAGACAACCGCGCCCTTGCGGCGCTTCATCAGCCACTCCGGTATCCCGGGCAACTGGAAGAAGTACATGTACCAGGACGCCAGTCCTTGGCGGCTGGTGACGAAAGATTTGACGAACGCGGCGGGGTGCGGCACTGAGATCGGCGACAGCGTTGCCAGTCGCTCGGGCATGTCCGCCGCGACGGCCCACGCGACCAAAGCGCCCCAGTCGTGTCCGACCAGATGCACACGCTGTGCCCCGCTGGCGTCGATCAGCGCGCCCACATCTGCGACGAGTTCAGACGTGCGGTAGTCGCGACGACGGGTCGGCCGTGCGCCTGCTGAATAGCCCCGCTGATTAGGCGCCAGGCAGCGGTAGCCCTGGGCGACGAGCCGCTCGATGACGGCATCCCAGCTGTCGTTGTGCTGCGGGAAACCGTGCAGCAGAACCACGACGGGCCCATCGGACGGCCCCGCATCGCGAACATCGAAAACCAGGCCGTCGCGCTGGAATTGATCCATGCCAGTCAGCTCGAGGCGCTCAGGATCTTGATAGCGAAGATGAGCGTGTCGCCCTTCTCAATACCCGCGCGGGGTTCGCCGTCGGGGTAGCCGTCCGCAGACGTCGCTGCGACCGCGACGGTCGACCCGACCTTCTGGCCGGCGATCGCCTTCTGAAAGCCGGGCACGACTCCGTTGAGCGGGAATTGGACTGGGCTGCCGCGCTCGTAGGCGCTGTCGAAGACCCGACCGTCACGTCCGTTGACACCCATGTAGCAGACCGACACCGTCGCCGTCGGCGCTACGACTGGACCGTCGCCGGCATGCAACGTGTGCACCTGGGTCTCGGTCACGCTGAACGGCGGAGTCACCGTCACTCGCGGTGCGACGGTGTCCGTGGAGCCGGTGACCGCCACGCTGCCCGTCGTCCCACTCAGCGTCCACTCGGGCGCTGCGTTACCGTCCGGCGCCGCAGTGGGGCAGGCGCTGTCAGCGGTGGCGGGCTGCGCCGGACCCGCGGTCGACTCTTCGGTCGCAGGGGGCGCGCTCACCCAGGCGGAGGACGTGCTTGCCGAGGGAGGCTTAGTGTCGGCGTGGCAGGCGGTGAGCGTCACGACGGCCGATGCGGCACACAGTGCGAGCACGACCCGCGAAGACATACGCATGGAGTTCACGCCGCCACGCTACATCCGCATTGCAGGCTTCCTACCGTTAGCCTGCGATATTCACGTCAGACTCGCTCGAGGAAGGCATTCCCAAGTCCAGAGACAGCCCTTCCGCGGATGCCGTCGGGGGAGCGGGCTGCGTCGCCGCGGTTCTGCCGTCGATCATGTCCTCCCGCGACTCGACACGAAAACCACTCTCGACGAGCATATTTCGGGTAGCGCCAGGGGACTAGCCGAGCTTGCCGGCGATGAGGTGTGCGACCGCGCTTGCGTCGAGGTGGGAGGCATCGGGATCACGCGTCGTTCCGAAAACCTCTGCGTCGATGAGATATTGGGAGGTTGCGATGAATGCCCGCCGGTTCAGGACCGGTGTCATGATCCCGTTATCCGTCGACACCGTCAGCTCTGCTGCCAGCGCTTTATCGGAATCGCTTATGCGGCTGATGTACTGGATGAAAGAAACGGCGCTGGTGCTTTCTGTCACGGTGACACCTTGGCAATGACCCCACTGCGCGGCGGTCCTGACGTACCACGCTTGTGCGCTGCTTGGAGAATCCAGCTCGGCGACAGATATGACGACATTCACGCGGTCGTCGCTGCCTTGCGGCGTGGCCCAGAACCCACGGGCGACGGCGCGCAGGGGAGCGCCGACGTAAGTGCCGTGCCAACCGGCGTGCGCTACTCCGGCGCATGCCGGTGGGGACGATCCCTCCTTGTCATCCCGGAGCGCAGCGATTCCACCAACCTGGGGTAGGGCGTCGCTCTCCACGGCCAGACCCAGGACCCGACTCAGCTCTGAGGAATTGCCCAGCGCCCGCTCGACGGCGCTGGCCGGCGGCCTGACGGCCTTACCGGTGACCGTGGCCGAGCATCCCGGAAGAAGACTGGCAACCAGGACCGCGGCGAAGAGCAGAGCGCGGGGCATCTCGGCAATGGTATTCAGTCACGGCGTTCCTGAGCGCGGGGGAGCAGAACTGGCTCGCTGCCGCGCGTCATCGTCCTGAACGCGGCAGACTCGAAGCACGACGACCGCGGAGACGAAAAGAGCACCACATGAGCATGGCCTATCTCGCGCAACCGGAGCAGCAACAACAATTGGAATGGCTCGATGGCAGCACGCTGGCGATTCTGCTCGACGGTAAGGCGACCAACGGCCAGTTGATGATCGGCCGCTTCGACGTCAGTGAGGGCGAAGCGCCGCCGTACCACAAGCACACGCGCGAGGACGAAGTCTTCATGCTGATCAAAGGCACCGCTCTGGTCTGGTGCGACGACCAGGAGATGGAACTGTCAGAAGGCGGAATCGTCTACTTGCCCAAAGACATTCCACATGCGTATCGCATCACATCCAAGACGGCCGATCTGCTGATGATCAATACGCCTGCCGGAATCGAAGGCATGTTCCGCCATGCAGGACGCGACAAGTCAGAGCCGCGCCCAGAGGGCTTCGATATCCCGCCGGAGATTCTCACGGAAGCATCGGAACAGTACGGGCAGGTCATCCTCGGACCGCCACGCTGACCGACCACGTTTCCCAAACCGGCGCCCGGGTACATCCTGTCTGGGTATCAGCGGCGGAGCGCGCGGGAGGACGGGGATGGACAACTTGGCTCGACTGCGACAGACCCGAAGCCGGGTCGTCAAGGTCCAGCGGCGGATCTGGTTAGCCCAAGCGGCCTTGTGGCCCGCTGTCACGTTCGGCTGTATCGCCGCCGCTGTCGGAGTCGCCGCTCTCGCACGGCGTCGATATAAGGCGGCAGCCGCGGGTGGCGCTAGCTCGGTGGGCTCTCCATCAGAACCCTCTCTCTACGGTCAGGCGGCAGCCGACTGTCGGTGAGTGCGATCTCCAGGCACGCGACGCCGGGGAAGCCTTAGTTCTGTCAACAACGGAGTGGCCACTGAACCATCGGACGCAATACCCACCCGGTCGGCGCTGCAGCCGTAGCACCTGAGCGACGTATTTGCGCTTGACAGCGGCAGCATTGGCCTCAGTGAGCCTCTCATTATGAAAGTGCGGGAATTCAATGCCGCTCTACAAAATCGTCACACCCCGCGGATTGCTGTCATCTGACGCCAAAGCGAATCTCGCTGCGGAGATTTCGCAATTCCACAGCAGCATGTCCGGTTTAGCTGAGGCCTACGCAAAAATCCTGTTCGAGAGCTTCGCACCCGAGGATGGATTCATCGGTCGTGGAGCAGGCCCAGCGGTGATCCTGACGGTCAAGGTACGTGAGGGTCAGCCCGGCGACTATCGGCACAAATTGCTTAATGGGCTGAAAGACCGCCTACAGCGGGCGACTGGGGCCGCCGATAGAGTTTTGCGATCAGCGCCAGAATTACCGCTGCGACAATTTTATCCGAGTCGTGCGCCTCCCAGGGCTTCGCGCGTTAGTCTTTGCCGATGATCGCGGGCGAGATCGCGCCTGACTTCACTCTGTATGACCACACCGGGTGGCCTAGGAGGCTGTCAGCGCTGCTTTGCGAAGGTCCGGTTGTGCTGTTCTTCTTCCCGATGGCGTCTTCACCGATCTGCACAGCCCAGGCTTGTCATTTTCGGGACCTGAATAGCGAATTCGCCAAGGTCGGCGCCCAGCGGGTCGGCATCAGCACCGATCCTGTCGGTAAGCAGGCCCACTTCGCCGACCAGCGCTCATTCGATTATCCGCTGCTTTCCGACGAGGACGGCGTGGTGTCCGAGCTGTTCGGAGTGCGCCGAGGCAGGCTCGCCAAGCTGCGTAGATCCATCGTGGCGGGTGAGGCGGCCCGGCGTGGCCGGCACACTCGCCGCCGTGGACTACTGGCCCAGCTGCTATCGGTCAGACGGACCACATTCGTCATCGACACCGACCGCACCGTCCTCAAGGTCGTCTCCAATCAAGTACGTGCGTCGGTGCACGCCGACCAGACCTTGTGGTTCTTGCGGAACCACAAGGTCTCGCATAATTCGCCACATGCCCTGGACAAGCACACTGACACGCACCAGCAGTGGGGGGGCAACGGTGAAACCGTCGCCGATTGGCCCCCGGAACCCGAAACCGCGGACGTACTGAGCCTGGTCCGGCCATACACGCTGACGGCGGGCCGTACCTACTCTGGTGTCGAGCTCGCACTCGAGACTCCGGTCGAAACGGTCAACAGCGAGAAGCAGCCGCGCTGGCCGAGAAGTGATCCGCGGGGACAGATCCTGACGTTGTGCGTGGACAGCCTCTCGGTCGCAGAGATCGCCGCTCGGCTGTCCTTACCGCTCGGTGTGACGCGGGTCCTGGTTGGCGACCTGGTGAAGCAGGGTTATTTGCGGGCGCACGCCACCCTGGATGACTCGATGACAATCGACGAACGTCGTGAACTGACAAGAAGGACTTTGGAAGGCCTGCGAGCACTCCGAGGGGCCGTCTAGCGTGCGATTCAACGCCGTCTTCTAGTCGGTCGTCCCACAAAAGCCCAGGCTGGCCGAGTAAACGGCAATCGGGAACCGTCGTGGACCGCTGCAATCCTAAAGTTATTGGGGCACAACACGAAACGGCGTCCGAAACTTGACATAATGTTGCTTATCGGCAAAATGCTGAGCTGGGCGGTTCCCGAAAGGTGCGACTCGCGCACCTCGCCGACAGGGTCCCGTCGAAACCACTGCCCGACGCGAGTTCTCACCGGCGGTCAACTCACACTTCGTGTCGCGCTGAGCCGACAGGCATTCGGCTGAATCAAGCGTCGACCGCCGTCGACGCTTCGCCCGGACCAGATGGGTCTTGATCGAGCACCGGCACCGCGTCCCCTCTTGGCGGCGATGCCACTATCAATACGTCACTGTGACGAAATTGGCTCTCCCGCAACGATGTTGAGACGTGCATCCGCTGCGATCGTTGGGGCCGCCTTCCCAGTTGGCAGCGCTCAGGTCGGCGCAACGTCCTTTCCACAACTATGCAAAAAGCTCCGTAACCTCCCCTGCCGCTTGATGTTTCGCTGTCCGATCCCCTGCATCGGATTTGTCACTGTGACGTAATTGGCGTGCCGAGCCCCCAGGGCTGACCGCACCACGTGACTCGACAGCATCCAACGATCGAGTACGCGTGCGGCCTGAAAGCGGCTTTGCAGATCAGGTAGTCGACTACTCATGCCATTCCCGCGGCGCGGACCTACGTTAGGCACGCAAGCGTCCGGCCCGAGGCTTGCATGCGGCACCGACCTCAGAAGGAATCATGACCAACGCCCTGGAGCCAGCAGCTCCAGAAGTAGTGCCACGAGAGCGCTTCCCGAATTTGCCAGCATAACGAGTCGATTTTTTCGAGAATGTTCCAGTGGTGTGACGCTCGGTCAGGAGGACGCTATGGACGTAATGGCGGCAATACAACTCGGCCAACTCGTCGATCAAACTTACGACGTATTGCCCGACGACTTAACGAACTCGGCCGGCAAGACGCTGACTGCCGGCGGTACAAACTACACGGTGGTAACGACGATCTATGCCAACGATCTTGCGACCGACATGAACCCGATCCGCGCCGACGACACGGTATCCATCGGGTTGATCTGCCAGGCTGCAACAGGCGATGCTGTGATTACCATCCGGGGAACCGAAGGGACTTTGGAGTGGATCCACGACGCCGAGTTCCTCACGGTCCCTTGCCCCTTCCTTGCCGGCGCCGGCCACACGGAAGACGGCTTCACCCAGATGTACAACTCTCTGCGGACCGGCAGCGCGCCGGGTTCGCCGACCGTGGTCATGGCGATCGGCAGCCTTCAGTTCCCACACCCGGTGACGTCTGTGACGGTGTGCGGGCACAGCTTGGGCGGATCCCTCGCGACGCTGCTCGCCCTCGACTTGGCCGCGAATACCTCTTTCCGCCAGCCGAGTATCTACACGTATGGCAGTCCGCGAACTGGGGATCCCCAGTTCGCCAGCACTTTCAACCAGGTTGTCACGCAGTCGTATCGGATCGAAAATCGCTTGGATATCGTCCCTAAATTGCCGCCGTCTCCGATGTACGAGCATGTGCTCACACCTGACGAGTTAACCCCGGTTCGGTTACTTCCCCTGCCCCCACAGGTTCTCGTCAATTTCACTCCTAGCTGCGAGCATGCGATCCAGACTTACTTGTACCTGTTGTCGCTCGGTTCGGGCGGCCCGGTCATTCCGCTCGAAGTCGGGTGTCAGCCCGCAGCCGCGGACTCCAGCCCCGATGCGCCCGCCAACGGCGCCGTCACCTCGGCACCTACCAAAGGTGCGCTGTGACGGCCGCCGCCAACCAACTCGGTTCGGTCGAGCACATCGTCGTGCTGGTGCTGGAAAACCGGTCGTTCGACCACATGCTCGGATTTCTTTACTCCGATTCGGGCAACGTCTCGCCCGCCACGCAGCAGCCATTCGAGGGTCTGACGGGTCACGAGTCAAATTCAGATGCGACCGGTGTATCTGTTCCGGTCAAGGCTGTTACGCCAGGAACGGCAAACGTCTACTTCACGCCAGGAGCAAATCCAGGTGAAGGTTTCGCGGCCACCAATGTGCAACTCTTCGGCGAAGCCACGCCGCCTGCCGGGATTTCGGCACACAACGGCGGCTTCGTCACGGACTTCGCGGAAACGCTGAAGGGCATCGACGCGCACCGGCCGATCATCTCGGGCACAACGGCTTCCGACATCATGGAAATGTTTACCCCCGACCTCTTGCCGATCCTATCGGGTCTGGCCCGTGGCTTCGCGGTCTGCGATTACTGGTTCAGCTCGGTACCGACCGAGACGTTTCCCAATCGGGCTTTCCTGTGCACGGCGACCAGCCAGGGCCACATGGATGACTCCGAGTCAAAATTCACCTCGCGGAGCATCTTTGGGCTATTGAGCGCGCACAACCTGTCCTGGTCGATCTACGGTTACAGCAATCCCCCACTAACCCGCTTCAATTTCCCGGACACCACCGATGCCGCTGAATCGCACTTCGGGGTTTTCCACAACTTTCAAGCCGCCGCTGCGGCGGGAACCCTTGGGGCCTATACGTTCTTGGAGCCCAGTTGGGGATCGTCGGGCAACAGCCAGCACCCCAACTACGACGTCGCTCTGGGCGAGCAACTCATCCATGACGTGTACTACGCCCTGCGCAACGGGCCTGGATGGAACCAAACGCTGCTCATCGTCACCTACGACGAGCACGGCGGTTGCTATGACCATGTCGCGCCGCCGACAACCGCGGTGGCACCGGACAGTTCTGCTGGCGAGTTCGGGTTCGACTTCACCCGGTTCGGTCTTAGGGTGCCGGCCGTACTCGTCTCACCGCTGATCGCTGCCGGCACGGTGTTCCGCCCGGGTGGGACTGTACCCCTGGACCACACGTCAATCCTCAAGACCGTCGAGACCCGTTGGGGCTTAACGCCGCTGACCGCACGCGATGCGGCGGCACCGGATGTCGGCGACGTCCTGTCGTTGGCGCAGCCGCGGATCGACGACCCGCTCGCCGGCGTCTCTGTTCCCACGTCGACCGGCGTGAATCCCGCCGCGGGCACCCCCTCCCACATTCAAGAGGTGTACGCCCAACTGGTATCCGCGCTGCCGGTCGACGGCACCCACGGCCAAACCCACGCCGCGATGCGCACCCTGACAACCGAACAGGACTACCACGCCTACATCAAGTTGCGTACGGCGGCGTGGGCAGCGGCCCGGGAAGGCGCAACAGCGGTGCGTTCAGCTCGTCGGCTCTGATTGCCGAAGGGCGGCACCGATGCGAAAAGCGGCGCGCGACAGAATCGTTCGGAGACCGACGGGTAAGTCGTTCGCATGCACGGAGACCGTGACAGCACCCGCGCAGGTCCCGTTCGGCCACCACACGGGAGCGGATGCGCAGCACATGCCGGGAACCGCGTCCTCATGGTCAATTATCGTGACCTGTGGATCGGCCAGGGAATCGCGCAACTCACGCCATTCACGTCTGGTCCAACAGTCAGGCAGCGCGACCTCACTGGGCGGCTGGGCTGCGTAGAGCACCCGCCCGGTCGCGGTGCGGGCGATCGATTCGGCGTCGATGTGGTCGGGCATGTAGGCGTGACCGTGCGGCACAGCGGCACAGATGTAGCGGAGTCGATTCTCATGCAGGATCCGCAGCGACGCCATAGCCCGCGACTGCACGGCAAGCCGATGGACGGGCCCTTGCGCGCATTGCCGCAACAGTGGCTCTGGTTGCCAACGCTGTCCGATCCGCATCATCCGCGGGCCCACGTGATAGCGGTGGTTGAAGCACTCCACCGCGCCGAGCGTCACGAGTTGTTCCGCGAGTCGATGCGCTGACGTTTTAGCCAGCCCGCTTGCACTGGCCAGTGCGGTCAGTCCGAGACCCCCGTCGGCGTGAGCAAGAGCGTCCAAGATGGCGAAAGCGCCGTCGAGCACTCTTCGGCCGCCCGCTCCATCCGGTGGTATCACTACTGTCAATTGCCTCGGTAAGGCTTCGGTATCCGATAAATACACGGACATGATGGCCCTCTCCCGACGACAGCGATTGATTCAGCAGCAACCATAAATTCCGGATATCCGGACGACGCGAGTAGTTCACTACCCGAATTCGAACGGGAGAACCACCGATGCGAGTAATCGACTACCCCACCCGGCGGGTCGCTCCCGATCGACAATGACTTCGTGGCGGACGAGGGCATCGAAGCCTACGAAGCAGCGTTGCGGCGGTTGCCGGACGCACATTCGCTGGCGCTGCGCTTGAAGAATGCCGGGGTTGTCGACGAGGTCGTGTGTAGCTACCTCCGAATCGAGCCTGAAGGACTGGACATCTTGTTGCGGGTGGCCCGGGACAAACTCGAGGCGGAGCTACACAAGTGAGCATTATGTTAGGCGATAATTATCGTTAAGTATTTTAATTGACGCGCGTACAACGATCTTGATTTAGCATTTGCCACATGCAGGCCTGGCCACTGACGGGTCGCGCTGAGGAACTCAGAGTCATCGCCGATGCGCTCCGCCCGGACGGACGATACGCAGGCGTCGTGATTGCTGGCTCCGCAGGCGTGGGTAAGACGCGGCTGGCTCGTGAAGCGATGGCGCTCGCAGTTGAGCGCGGCTGGACAGTGCGGTGGGTGGCGGGCACCCTAGCGGCTCAGTCGGTGCCGCTGGGCTCGTGCGCGCAATGGGCCGATCGGCTTGGAGGTGATCCGCTGCAGCTGGTCAGCCGCGTGATCGCCAAGATCACCGCGTCGCCGAACGGCGCTCCAGTGTTGGTGGTCGTCGACGATGCGCGTCTGCTCGACAATTTGTCGGCATTCGCCCTGCACCAACTGGTACAGCGACGTGCGGCGACCGTGATCGCGACCATCCGCACAGGCGCGCCTGCACCGGATGCGGTGACTGCGCTGTGGAAAGACGGGCACTTGGAGCGGCTCGATCTGCAGCCGCTCTCGCGGGCGGAATCCGACAACTTGCTGCAGTCAGCCCTGCGCGGACCGGTGAGTACCGCCTGCGTCGAGCGAATGTGGCGGCTAACCCGTGGCAACGTCATGTTCTTGCGCCAATTGGTCACCCAGGAAACCCATGCTGGACGCCTGGTCAGCCGGGATGGGCTGTGGCAATGGGTTGGCACCATGGAGGTGTCACAGTCGCTGGTCGACCTGGTCGACCAGCGTATTGGCGCGACGCCCGAGCCGATACTGGAGGTAATCGACCTGGTAGCGGTTGCTGAGCCCTTGGAGTTGGCGCACCTGACAGCATTGGCTGATGCGACGGCTATCGAGGATGCCGAGCGCCGCGGTCTGATCACGGTATCCGGCACGGCGCCGAGAAATCTTGCACGCCTGGGTCATCCCCTTTACGGCGAAGTGCGACTCGCGCAGGCCGGGCGTCTGCGCCTGGAGCGTTTGCGAGGACGTATCGCCCGGAAGATGCTCGTCTCCAACAAGACTGGCGCACCTGACCCAGTTCGGCTCGCTATGCTCTGGCTGCAGTCCGATCTGGCACCGGATCACGACGTCTTCACCCGGGCCGCGCAGGCCGCTTTCAGGCGGCTGGATTTTGCTCTGGCCCAGCGAATCTCCGAAGCGGCCGTGGATGCAGGTGCCGGCCTAGACGCTGAGCTGTTGTGCGCAAACACGCTGACAGTGCTGAGCCGCGGCGCCGAAGCTGAAGCGCTGCTCAAGTCTTTGACCGCCCGCCCCCTACCCGAGCCGGCCTGGTCGACCGCGGTGGATCTGCGCGCCGTCAACCTGCTCTGGTCACTTGGTCAGCCCGAGCGATCTCGGAAGGTCATAGATGACGCGCTTGCCAGCGCATCCGGGCCTACCTCACGCCAGCTTTCCGCCTTCCGTGCGGTGCAGGCGGCCGTCGAGGGACAACCCGCCGAAGCCCTCAGCGTGTGCGAATCAATCGGCCGCGGCGAGCTAGCACCATTGCCGGCAATGATTCTGGCCTGGGCCCACACGATTGCGCTGGGTGACCTTGGCAATCCGCTGCAAGCCGCAGCGGTAGCAGAGGAAGCTGCCCCGTTGGCCGCGGCCTCACCGCAGACTGCCTACTCTCAAGCAGTAATCCTGATCGTTTTCGACACTCGGGCGCTGATTCTTGGTGGATGCATCCCAGAAGCTTTGGCCGTCGCAGATCGTACTTACCGACAGTGCTCCGACGTGCCCGGCATCACCCGGGCGTGTGCCGCCGCCATCAGCGGCATGGCAGCACTGAGCAATGGAGACCTGCACATCGCTACCGAGCGTCTTCGGCACGCAGTGAACGAATTCGCCGGGCGAACAGATGGCGGCTCGCACCACATTGGCATCTACTACGTCGAGGCGCTGGCCCGAACAGGCAGCATCGAGGCCGCAGAGGAAGCGCTCACCCAAACGCAGCGAAATCGACACCCGGCCCATGCCTATCTCGAATCCGAGAGTCGGCTGGCGGCCGCGTGGGTGGCGGCCGCACGCGGACGCACCTCGCAGGCACGCGACCTAGCCAGAGCCGCAGCTGATTTCGCACGCGTGCGTGGGCAGCACGCCCCCGAAGTGGTGTGTCTGCAGGCCGCGATTCAGTTCGGCGACCAGGACGCCGGCGCCCGGCTCAGCGAACTGGCTGAGGTGGTGGGCGGCCCTCGGGCCGGGTTGGTGGCCCGCTGGGCGGCCGCGCTGTCCGACCACGACGGCGACGCGCTGCTCGCCGTCTCGCATCACCTCGAGGCAATGGGTGATCGCATCGCCGCAGCCGACGCCGCCGCTCACGCCTCGCGGGTGTTCAACCAACAGAATCGGCGCGGGCCGGCCCTGACCGCCAGCGGCCGTGCCGACCGGCTGATCACCGACTGTGGGGCCACCACCCCGGCCACCCAGGCCGCGGCCATGCCGCTGCCGCTGACCGACCGCGAACGCGAGATTGCCATTCTGATCTCCCAAGGCCTGTCCAATAGCGAAATCGCACAAGCCCTCACCCTGTCGGTACGCACCATTGAAGGCCACATCTACCGGGCGTGCGCGCGGGTGGGTACAGCCTCCAGAAGCGAACTTGCTCAACTTATTACGGAATTCGCGCCTTCGAAGAAGTCCTTCAGATCAGCGTGCCGCAACGAACATTGAATCGTTCCCGGACAGAGGCCGCTGCTGCGGTCGTTGGGCCGGATTCAGATCAGCGGTCGCCGGTCGGGATACTCGATGTGAACGACGGTCGACCTCGACGAGAGAAACGCGGACACCCACACATGGCGAAGGCGAAAGCAGCACAGGACAGCGACGGCGGCGATTCTCCCCCACAACTGATCGACGCCAGGATCAAGGAATTGGGCGACTGGCGGGGCGAGACACTCGCTCACATTCGAAAGCTGATCAAGGAAGCCATTCCCGACGTCGTCGAGGAATGGAAATGGCGAGGCGTTCCGGTCTGGTATCACGCCGGCATGATCTGCACCGGCGAGAGCTACAAGAACGCAGTCAAGGTGACCTTCGCCAAGGGTGCGTCGTTGGACGACCCGTCAGCACTCTTCAACGCGAGCCTCGAAGGAAACACCCGGCGTGCGATCGACTTCCATCAGGGCGACGCGATCAACGAAAAAGCCTTCAAAGCACTCATCCTGGCCGCAGTCGCATTGAACACCGCCTAGCCGAACTCCCGACGCCGGCCGCTACGTGCTACTTGACGGGGTGACCAGCGGTCCGGCGATGTTCGATACCGAGCAAGTCTCCGGGCTTCTGGTTAACCGTTGCCAAACATCATGTTGCAAGCGGGCGAGGCGGCACGACTGCGAGCCACGAATCTGGAAGCAGTTCGATGAGTTGCCCGTCCGGGTCGCGGATCATCGCCGATTGCTCAGAGACGGTGCCCTCGACGACCGATCCCCCGAACTCGTCCACCGCTGTGAGCACGGCGGCGAGATCGCCCACCGACAGCGACAGGTGGGTGAGCCCGACCTGATCCATCACCCGGTCCGACCCCGCGCGCAGCATCCGATGCGAGTAGGCCAACAGTTCGAGCACAAGTCCGTCGCGAATCAGATAGGTCGCGTGCAATCCGATCGGCCGGTTCAACTCGAGCAACTGGCCGGTTCCCTCGTCGGGCGGCGAGAGCTCCCACCAGAACGTGAAGCCGAGCAGTCCTTCGTAGAAGCGGCGGGACCGCGCAGTGTCGGCCACGCACAGTCCCACATGATTGAACGCGACGCGCTGACGTGTCATGACCGTCCTGCCTACGGGATTCTCAATGGGAACGGGTCGTTGGCAAAATCGATTTGTGCTGCCGGATTACTGACCGCGGTGGTCATGCCTGATCCGAAGGCGCCGGACTGGTCGAACAGGGTCGAGGTGCCCACCGCGACTCCGTCCGCCGCCCAGTGTGAATCGGCCTGCACACCGATCCACTCCCCGATCGGCAGCCGGGCCAATCCCACCGTCAGGTCGCCGTTGATGTAGCCGACTCCATGTGTGCCGAGGTTGGTGACCAGGCTGGTTGCCTCCGCGACCATCACCGCCCGAACAAACTGTGAGTTGGGGTCTCCCGCGACAACGTCGATGGCATTGTTGTAGAACCGCTTTCGGGACTCGTTTTGATGCTCACCTGGCGAACGACTCCAGTCGGCAGCGTCACTGTGTATGGCGGTGAGCGCGCCATCGTCGACGGCGGGCGGGAAGGGAATCGTGGTCGGCGCAGCCCATAACCTGCCCGGCGGCGCCTCCGACCGACGGTACTGGACCAGCGTGGCTCGTGCGACGGGCCGGCCGTCCTGCGTCAGGTCGCATTCCGCGCTGCGGATTCGCCTACCGTCCCGGACCATACGCACCACGACTGACGTCGCAATCCCGCGGGCCGCCCGAAACAGATCCACGGTCAGCCGGGTCGGCATGAAATCAGGCGATCCGCAGTGCTTTTCGAGCGTTCGCGCGGCCAGTCCCACCACAGCTGGACCATTGAGATGGTCATCGCCCCAATGGCTCTGCGCGAATCGAGTCGGCTCGAATTCACCATCGTCCGTGAAGGTGAAATGCGCGGCTTCGGTGGTCATTCGGGTATCTTCGCACGACGTCCAGCGCGCTCCGCGGCCGCAGCCTCGCAGCTCGCGCTCACGTCAATCGTTGACCGGCGGCGCCGAAGAAATGCAGATGCTCCGGCTGGGGCCGCAGTCGCACCCGGCTTCCGCGCGACGGCGGGTCCTGTCCATCGGCGCGCGCGACCACGGTCTGCCCGAAGACGTTGTCGGGTAGCGCTATCCGCCCGTACAGGTACGCGTCCGCTCCGAGTTCTTCGACGACATCGATCTGCATCTCGACATCGCCCGCACCGATCTCCAGATGCTCGGGCCGAACGCCGACGACGAGTTCGCTTGCCGAGCAGGCGATCTCGCGCGGAACCGGGACCAGCCAGTTGCCCAACCGGACGGTGTTGTCGACGACGGGAAGCGTGAACAGGTTCATTGCCGGCGATCCGATGAATTCGGCGACGAACACGTTGGCGGGGTCCCGATACAACTCGCGCGGTGGGGCGCACTGCTGCAGGACGCCGTCGCGCAGCACCGCGACTCGATCACCCATCGTCATCGCCTCGACTTGATCGTGTGTGACGTACACGGTGGTGGTGCCCAGCCGTCGCTGTAGTCCGGCGATCTGGTTGCGAGTCTGCACCCGCAGCTTGGCGTCCAGGTTGGACAATGGTTCGTCCATCAGGAACACCTGCGGTCGCCGCACAATCGCGCGTCCCATCGCCACCCGCTGGCGCTGGCCGCCGGACAGATCCTTCGGTTTGCGGTCCAGATAGGGCTCCAAGTCCAGCAACCGCGCGGCCGCCAATATCCGTTCTTGGATCTCCGCTTTCGATATCTTGGCGATCTTCAGCGCGAAGCCCATGTTCTGCGCGACCGTCATATGCGGATACAGCGCATAGTTCTGAAAGACCATCGCCACATCACGATCTTTCGGATCGTCGTCGGTGACGTCTCGAGCGCCGATCCGGATACAGCCGGAGTCAACCGATTCCAGCCCGGCGATCATGCGCAGCGACGTCGTTTTGCCGCAGCCCGACGGCCCGACGAGCACGACGAACTCACCATCGGCGATGCCGAGGTCGAGGTGGTCGACCGCAGGCCGATCCGCGCCCGAGTAACACCGCGTCGCTTGCTCGAAAGTCACCGATGCCATGCGCTACCCACCGAGTCCGGTGACGGCGATGCCACGGATGAACGCCCGTTGCGCCACGACGTAGAGCAGCAGCAGCGGCAGCAGGATGAGGATGGACGCTGCCATCAACACCGGCCATCTGGACACGTATTCGCCTTGCATCCGCACCAATCCGAGCGTCAGGGTAGCGATGCTGTTGCGCTGAATCATCAACAGCGGCCACAAGAAGTCGTTCCATACGTTCACCCAGGTGAGCACCGCCAAGACCATCACCGCCGGCTTCGCATGCGGAAGCAGCACCCGCCAGTAGATCTGCCACGGTGAGCATCCGTCGAGAATCGCCGCTTCTTCGAGTTCGGCCGGCATGGTGCGGAAGAACTGGCGCATGAGATAGGTGCCGAACGCGCTGCCGAACAGCCCGGGCACGATCATCGCCCACGGCGTATCGGTGAGCCCGGCGATCCGCATCAGAATGAACTGCGGGATCACAGTGACGGTCAGCGGCACCATCAATGTGCCCAGATACAACACGAACAAGGTCTCGCGACCGCGAAACCGCAGCCGCGCGAACGCATATCCTGCCAACGAACAGAAGAACACCTGGCCGGCACAGATACAGCCGGCGTAGAACACCGAGTTCAAGAACATCCGCCAAAACGGCATCAAGGCAAAGACTTCGCTGTAGTTGGACCAGCGCGGATGCGCAGGAAACAGAATCGGGAGCGTCACCTCGCCCTCGCTTTTCAGCGAACCGGACACCGCCCACAATATCGGGAACAGCGCGCACCACGCGATTGCCGTCAGCGCCGCGTACCACCCGGCCGCGCGGATGACGCTGGGTTTGATCACCCGTTCGGCTAGGCCCACGATCGCTCCTCCTGGTCGGCCCGTCGGCGACCGAGCCGCAACTGAATCACCGTCAGCATCAAGAGGATCGCGAACATCACCCATGCCAGCGCAGACGCGTAGCCGAATTCCAGAAAGGCAAAAGCATGCTGGAAGAGCATGATGCCCAGGACGTACGTCGACGTCTCCGGGCCCCCATTGCGTCCGGTGAGGACGTAGACGAGGTCGAACGCCTGAAATGCGTGAATCACGGAGATGACAACTACGAAGGACAACGCGCTGCGAATCAACGGCACAGTGATGGAGATGAACTGACGCACCTCGCCGGCGCCGTCAAGTTTCGCCGCTTCGTAGAGGTTTTCAGGCACGCCTTGCATGGCGGCCAACAAGATCACGGTCGCGAACGGCACGCTGCGCCACACGCTGGCGATGCACAGTGACGTCATGGCCCACTTCGGGTCGACCAGCCACGGGATAGGACCGATGCCGACCCAGCCGAGCATGATGTTGAGCAGACCGTTGTGAGTGTTGAAGACGAACTGCCATACGACGGCCATCACCGCCGATGACACCGCCAGCGGTAAAAAGATGATGGTCCGGAAAACGCCGATCCCCTTCAGTTTTCGATTGAGGACTCCGGCAACGACCAAGCTGATCAGCACCGTGGGGACGACGGTCCCGACGGTGTAGACCACGGTGTTACGCAATGCGATGCTGAACAGCGGGTCGCCGGTGAAAAGGCTGGCATAGTTCGACAACCCGATGAACTTGGCGGGGCTGAACACATCCCAGTTCTGAAAACTCATGTACAGCGAGAACGCGAGCGGAAACAGCATGAATATCGCGACCGCGATCAGGTTCGGGGCGACGAACAACCGCCCGGCGCGGGCGCGTCGCTTCGACGACCGGGGCCGACGGGCCACCGGCGCGGCTGGAGCGCTGTCGATCGCGGTCATGCGGCCCGAAGCACCTGCTCGATCGCCTGTGACAACCCATCCGACAACGACGTCGCGGGCCGTGCGCCGCGCAGCACCGGCCCGAGGTTACGGTCCAGCAGCGCAGCGATCTTCGGCCACTGCGGGGTGATGGGCAGGCCCTCGGCGTGTTCGGGCCCGGCGGTCAGGACAGCGAGATTGCTGATCCGGCTGTGAGCCTCGGCGAAGCCGGTCGACTCGAGCGCGGACCGCAACACCGGAACAAATAGTCCCGATTCTCCGATCACGGTCTGCCCTACCGGGCCGGTGGCAAACTTCACGAACTCCCATGCCTGTTGCTTGCGACGGCTACTCGCTGCGATGGACAGACCGGTAGTACCGATATTCGATTGTGCGACATGTCCTTTCGGGCCCGTCGGTAGCACTGCGATATCGAAATCCAAATCCTTCGTCCGAACGACTGTCTGGTATCGCCAGTGCCCGCCGAGCACCATGGCCGCGCGGCCCGATGAGAATAGGCCCATGGTGGACATCGACTGCGACTCCGAGGCATTGGGGGCCACCTCGTGCTTGCCGGCCAGGTCGGCGTAGAACTGAATACCCTCGATGAAAGCGTCCTTGTCGAAGTTGAGGTGTGTCGGATTCATTCGCGGATTCGACCATGGGACACCGTTGTTCATGCCGAACAACATCGACGAGTAGTACGGTGCCCAGCTGTCCACGAATCCCCATTGGGTGACGCGACCTGAACTGTCGCGTTTGGTGAGCGCTGTGGCGGTGTCCAGGAATTCGGCGAAACTCCACGGTTCGTTCCAGCGCCCTGGCGGTGGGCGCACGCCGGCCTCGGCGAACAGTTTCTTGTTGTAGAACAGAAAGACACCGGACCACTGCTCGGGAAACGCGTACTGCCCACCGTCGAACGAGAACGTTTCGTAGAGTGATGCGATGCTGTCCGATCGGAGCTTGGTTGCGAACGACGGGTCTTGAGCGAGCATGGTGTTGAGGTCCAGCAGCACTCCGCGCTCGGCCAGTCCGGAATAGGTGAAATCCCACGCCATCATGACGTCCGGGCATTTGCCGCCCGCGCAGTAGATCGACACGTGCTGCAGCGCGTCTCCTCCGGACAAGATAGTCCGAACCTTGATGTCGGGATGCTGGCGCTGAAACGCGTCGACAACCCGCAATCGGGCATCCGCCTCGTCCGGATTCGCCGCGTAGAAGAAGGTCAGTGCATCGTCGTCGGCAGAACTGCACGCGGTGGGCGACAACGCCATCGACGCGGCGCCCAGTACACCGGCGCCGCGTAGCAGCGTGCGCCGGTCGAAGTGCTTATCGAAACCAGGGCTGGTGTTCGTGGTCTGCGTCTCCGGCTTGCAGTGAGTGTTCCGTTGTTCGTTCGTAGTCGACGCGGCTGTGGTGTTCCTGGAAGTCGGCAGCTGCTCGCGCGGCGATCATTGCGGGAAATACCGGATTCGGTGGATGCCCCTGCCGCGCCGCGTCACATCTGCGAACACGACGCCGCGCCGCGGTCCCGCCATGACCGAAGCCGCGACGGTGGAACCCGCGGCGATCAGCTTCGTCGTGTTCGCACCGGCACACAGTTCGAACAGGTCGGCGATGTCGGAGGGGTCGCCATCACCGAAACTGATTGTGGCGCCTGAGGACAACGTCTGCTGCGCGGCGAATCTGTCCCCTCTCCCGATGGCGCTGACGAGCGTCTCGACCAGAGTCTTCTGACGGGAACCGACTCGGCGGAATCCAGCGGCGAAACCGGCGGTGCCGCGTAGCCGCTGGTTGCGGATAAGTCCCTGCGACAGTTGGAGCGTGGCCGGGACGGCGGCGATGCCGTTGCTCAGGAACTGCAGCATCATGGCCGGCAACTCCCAATAGGCCTTGAGCGCCGCGATCTTCCATTCACCGTCCGCCTCGCGCAGGTCGTAACGCAGGAATGCCGGAATGGTCATGGTGACCGCGGAGCCCATCACCACCTCCAGCGCGAGGTCGCGGATCACCGACGAACCGCGCACGATGTCGAGATCACGGTGAAAGGAAATCTCGCGCGGGCCGATGAATGTGTCGTAGAAACGTCCAATCTGCGTCGGGCCCGAGTGGGGCCGTGAACCCACCGGATCCTCGACGCGCCCGTCGGTCGCGAACAAGCCCACCCACCCTGCGCGGTCATGTGCCGCGGCGGCCTGTGGCGACCGCTCCACCACCCCCAGCAAGGCCCGCTCGTGTGGACTCGTCATGTTCTCGTCGCAATCGTGACGCCCACCGCGCGTAAGGCTTCGATCGCCGCGGCGCGTGGACTTCTCCCCCACACCTGCCGTCAGGTCCAGCAACACCCGGGTGGCCAGGCCTTCCTTCGCGGCGTTCTCGGCGGTCCGGCGTACGCAGTGGTCGGTGGCGATGCCCACGATGTCGACCTCGTCGACTTCGCGTTCTCGCAGCCAGTCGGCCAGCGGAGTTCCGTCGGCGTCCGACCCGCTGAATCCGCTGTAGCCCGCGTCGTATGCGCCCTTGCGGAAGACCGCCTCGAACCGATGGGCGTCGAGGTCGGGATGAAATTCCGCGCCGGTGCTGCCGGCACGGCAGTGCGGCGGCCACGACGAGAGGTAATCCGGGTGGTCGGAGAAGTGCGCACCCGGATCGATGTGGAAATCCTGGGTGGCCACCACATGGCCGTAGTCCGGGCCGTCGGCCAGGTAGCGACTGATGGCGCCCGCCAGGTCCGCTCCGCCGGCCACTGCCAGCGAGCCGCCCTCGCAAAAGTCCTTCTGAACGTCCACGACGATCAGCGCGCGCATGACACCACGGTATCGTCGCCGCGCCCGCAGTCCAGCGGCAGCGCGCCGCCCGCGTGGGTAGGATCGGCAAAGTCAACGCCGCTACCTGTGCGTTGCATCATGTAGCTAGTCAAACTATAGTCCAGACACGTGTCCAGAAAGTTCGCTGACGCCCCGCCCGAACCTTTCGCCGTGATGTCTGACTTCACTTCTGCACCGGATCGGGCGTGACTATGCGGATTGCTTTGCTGTCGTATCGCAGCAAGACGCACTGCGGTGGCCAGGGCGTTTACGTTCGCCACCTGAGCCGTGGACTGGTCGAACTGGGCCATCAGGTCGAGGTCTTCTCCGGTCAGCCCTACCCCGAAGAACTCGACCCACGGGTGGTGCTGACCGAGGTGCCCAGCCTGGACATGTACCGCGAACCGGACCCCTTCCGCATCCCCCATCCCCGGGAGATTCGGGACCGTATCGACCTTCTCGAGCTCGCCACGGTGTGGACGGCGGGCTTCCCCGAGCCGCGCACCTTCAGTCTGCGTGCCGCCCGCCTGCTGGCCGATCGGCTGGATGACTTCGACGTCGTGCACGACAACCAGAGCCTGGGCGCCGGCCTGCTGACCATCGCGGAGACCGGTCTGCCGGTGGTCGCGACCGTGCACCACCCGATCACCCGGGACCGCGTTTTGGATCTCGCCGCCGCCCCGTGGTGGCGTAAACCGTCGGTTCGGCGTTGGTATGGCTTCCTCGCCATGCAAGAACGGGTCGCGCGCAGCATTCCGGAGTTGCTCACGGTGTCCTCGTCATCTGCCGCCGACATCACCACCGACTTCGGCGTGCGCCCCGATCAACTGCACGTCGTTCCCCTGGGTGTCGACACCGACCTCTTCAAGCCGTCCACCGAGCCGCGAGTTCCCGGTCGGATCATCGCGATCGCGAGCGCCGATCGGCCGCTCAAGGGCGTCGGACACTTGCTGCACGCGGTGGCCAAGCTGCGGACGGATCACGATCTGGAATTGCAGCTGGTCGCCAAGTTGGAGCCGAACGGCCCGACCGAAAAGCTGATCGCCGAACTGGGCATCTCCGACATCGTCCACATGTCCAACGGACTCTCCGACGCCGAGCTCGCGCGACTGTTCGCGTCCGCTGAAATCGCCTGCGTCCCTTCGCTGTACGAAGGTTTCTCGCTCCCGGCAGTGGAGGCGATGGCCAGCGGCACGCCGATCGTGGCCAGCCGGGCCGGAGCCCTACCCGAGGTGCTAGGACCCGACGGCGAGTGCGCCCGGTTGGTGCGCCCCGGCGACGCCGGTGAATTGATCCGGGTGTTGGGCGAGCTGCTCGACTCCCCCGACCAACTACATAGGCTTGGCGCGGCCGGTCGCCGTCGGGCTGTCAATGTGTTCAGCTGGGAATCGGTGGCCGCCCAGACCGTGCGGGTCTATGAACGCGCCATCGCCCGCACCACCCCGGTCGACGATTCGAGTCAGGTTGTGGGCGACCCGTGCTGACGGTGGATTTCGACCGTCTCGGTATCGGCAACGGCGCCAAGGTCATTGACGTCGGGTGCGGTGCGGGTCGGCACAGCTTCGAGGCGTACCGGCGCGGCGCCGACGTTGTGGCATTCGACCAGAACGCCGCCGAACTCAGCGACGTCGACACGCTGTTGCGGGCCATGGCCGGCGCCGGCGAGGCACCGGCCTCGGCCCACGCCGAAACCGTCGTCGGCGACGCACGCGCACTGCCGTACCCCGACCAGACGTTCGATTGCGTCATCGCATCGGAGATCCTCGAACACGTTCCCGCGGACGACGCCGTGATCGCCGAATTGATCCGCGTGCTCAAGGTCGGCGGCCGGCTGGCGGTCACGGTGCCCCGATGGTTGCCCGAGCAGTTGTGCTGGTTGCTGTCCGATGACTACCACAGCAACGAGGGCGGCCACATCCGCATCTACAAGGCCGATCAGCTTCGTGGCAAGATCGCCGGACGCGGCGTGACCTTCACCCACACCCATCACTCACATGCATTGCACGCGCCCTTCTGGTGGCTGAAATGCTTTGTCGGTGTGGAGAAGTCCGACCACCCCGCAGTGGCCGCCTACCACAAGATGCTGGTATGGGACATGATGCGGCGACCGCTGCTGACCAGGGTTGCCGAATCAACTCTCAACCCGTTGATCGGCAAGAGCGTCGCGTTGTATTTCGAGAAACCGGTGCCCGCCGTTGAACTGGTCTAAGCCGCCGAGCGTTCCCGGCGTCCTCTCGCCCGAACAATGCCGCCAGACGGCCGAATCGATTGCTGCGCTGCAAGAGCCGTCAGGCGAGATCCCCTGGTCGCAGGGCGGGCACACCGACCCGTGGGATCACGTGGAATGCGCGATGGCCCTGACCGCGGCCGGCCTGATGGAGCAGGCGCGACGCGCCTACGACTGGTGTCGCCACCAGCAACGCGCGGACGGCTCGTGGCCGATTCAGCTTCGGTCTGGTGTCGTCGAAGATTCCAACAGCGACAGCAACTTCTGCGCCTACGTCGCGGTCGGAGTCTGGCATCACGTATCGGTCACCGGCGATCGCGGATTCGCGACCGCGATGTGGCCGACAGTGCGCGCCGCTATCGACTTCGTCCTCGACCTCCAGCTCGCGGGTGGTGAAATCTGCTGGGCGCGCAGCCCTTCCGGTCCACTGGAAGAAGCGCTGCTCACCGGCTGCGCCAGCATCTTCCACAGCATCCGCTGCGCGTTGGCGTTGGCGAATCTGGTCGATGAGCCACAGCCTGAGTGGGAACTCGCGCTCGGCCGACTGGGCCATGCGATCACCACGCATCCATCTGCGTTCACCGAGAAGCCGCATCACTCGATGGACTGGTACTACCCGATACTTGGTGGCGCGCTGCGCGGCCCCGCCGCGGCGGCCCGAATCGCAGACCGGTGGGGCGATTTCGTGGTCGACGGTCTGGGCATCAGGTGTGTCGACGACCGGCCCTGGGTGACCGGCGCTGAGACATGCGAACTCGTGCTCGCCCTCGATGCGATGGGCGACCACACCGCGGCGATGCAGCAGTTCGCGGCCATGCAGCATCTACGCGAAAAAGACGGTTCCTACTGGACCGGCCTGGTGTTCAGCGACGGAAAGCGTTGGCCCGTCGAGCGAACCACCTGGACCGGCGCTGCGATGATTCTCGCCGCGGACGCGCTGTCGAACACCACCGCGGGCAGTGGCATCTTCCGCGGCACCGACCTGCCGGTCGGGCTTCAGGACGACTACGACTGCGAGTGCGTGGCGAGCCCGTCCGATCGTTAGATCGCGACGCCGGCATCGCCGGCTACCCGCTCGAGTACCCGCATCGAGCCGAGAGCGGACCGCTCGACGAACGTGCCGCTTTCCACAGCGCGGCAATAGATTTGGTAGGGCGCCTGACCACCGTCGTGTGGATCGGGAAAGACGTCGTGAATGACGAGCGCGCCGCCGGCGCTCACCCATTTCGCCCAGCCGTCGAAGTCACGATGTGCAGCCTCTTCGCTGTGACCGCCGTCGATGAACAGCAGCTGCAACGGCGTACGCCAGCCGCGAGCCACCACCGTCGACTTGCCCACCACCGCCACAACGGTGTCGTCCAAACCGGCCGCATCGAGTGTGTGCCGCAGCGTCGGCAGGGTGTCGAAAAGTCCGGTGACCTCATCGACCATCGACGTGTCGTGATACTCCCACCCGGGCTGATGCTCTTCGGAACCGTGGTGGTGATCGACCGTGTAGAGCACACTGCCGCGGGCATGCGCCGCCGCGCCCAGCAGCACCGTCGACTTGCCGCAATACGTTCCGATCTCGACAGCAACGCCGCGGTCGAGATACTGCAGCGCCGCGTCATGCAGAGCACGGCCTTCGTCGGACGGCATGAACCCGGTGACCCGCTCAGCCAACTCGAATAACCGGCTGGTGAGCTCGTCGCCCGCGGCGTGATCAGTAGAGGACGTCATCATCGAAACGGTAACGCACGTACACCTGCAATCTGTTGCCGCACCTGTGCTGGTGTAGTAGTGTCCGGACACGTGTCCAACCCGGTAGTTCGGGAATCGACCAGACGACGACTGACCGCCAAGCAAGCCGAGACCGTCGATCGACTGGGCCTCGCCGCGATCGGCGTACTTGGCCGAGAAGGCTTCTCCGGGTTGACGATTCGCATGGTCGCGGCCGAAGCCGGCGTCGGCGCAGCGACGGCGTACACCTACTTCTCCTCCAAGGAACACCTTGTCGCAGAAGTCTTCTGGCGACGCTTGGCGGCCAACCCGGTGCCACCGACCGACTCACCCGATGCAATCGTCCGCGTCATCGCGGTTCTGCGTCAGATCGCGCTGCTGGTCGCCGACGAACCCGAGTTGGCGGGCGCCGTGACCAATTCGCTGCTGAGCAAGGATCCTGAGGTCGAGCATCTGCGGCTGCGCGTCGGCCGCGAGATTCACGATCGCCTGGTCACGGCTCTGGGTTCCGATCACACCGATGATCTGGTGGAGTCGCTCGAGTTGCTCTACGCGGGGGCGCTGGTGCGCGCCGGTATGGGTTACGCCTCATATACCGAGATCGCCGACCGGCTGGAGAAATCGGCGCGACTGTTGCTGGCCGGCAGGCCGAACCCGCAGTAACGACGCCGGCGGGGCTGGCATGATCAGTGGCCATGGACGTCGTCGATCACCCCGAACGCGACCAGCCCTGGGATTCCGAGGAACGATCGGAGACCGAAACCCAACGACTGGACCGCAATTGGCTCAGTCTGCTGCAGGAGTTGCGGGTCGTACAGACCGGCGTTCAGCTGCTCACCGGTTTCTTGTTGACGTTGCCGTTCCAACCGCGCTTCGACACGTTGAGCACCACGATGCGGGTGGTCTATCTGGCAACGGTCGGCTGCTCGGTTGCCGCCACGGTGTTGCTGGAGGCGCCGGTCGGGATGCATCGCCTGTTGTTTCGTCGGCATCGAACCCAGTTCATCGTGTCGGCGGCGCACCGGTTCGCCTACTCCGGGCTGCTGCTGATGGGTATGGCGCTGACCGGTGTCACGGTGATCATTTTCGGCGCGGTGGCCGGTGCCCCCGGCCGGCGCCATCGCCGGGGCCTGCGCTGTCGTCGCTCAGCTTGGTTTCTGGGTGGTGCTGCCGCTGTGGGTGCGCCGTAGCGCTCCCCCGCCATCTCCCTAGGCGGTTTACCGCCCCGGTTTGCGCCCGACACAAGCTGGGAACACCCCCGCCATGTTGATCCGCAGAATCGCGCGTCCCTTGCTGTCCGCAGTGTTCATCGGCCAAGGCATCGAAACACTCCGCAACCCCTCGATCACCCTGGAAGCGACGGAGCCCACCGTCGCGGCGTTGCGGAACCTGCCGGAGCCCTACGGAGACAAAGTTCCGTCGAACCCGGAAACGGCAGCGCGGATCAACGCCGCGGTACAGGTCAGCGGTGGTCTCTTGCTCGCGACCGGCAAGCTACCGCGGGTCGCCTCGGCAGCGCTGGCATTCACCGTGATACCGGGCAGCCTTGGCGGACATCTGTTTTGGACCGAGAGCGACCCAGAACGCAAAGCGCAGAAGCGTCGTGATCTGCTGACCGATCTCAGTCTGCTCGGCGGGCTGATCATCGCCGCAGCCGATACCGCGGGTAAGCCGTCACTGGGCTGGCGCGGCAGGCGGGCGGCCGGCCGCATCTCCGAGGCGGTGACGTCGGCTCTACCGCTGGCGGGACACGACGATTCGGTGTTCGACTCCGAGTTGGCCGAACGCATCGCGCACGGCTTGCACGCGGGCGCCGAGCGCAGTCGCGAGCTGGCCAGCGCAGCCGCTGAGCGCAGCGCGCCGGTGGTCGAGGCAGCACGCAAGCGCGGCGAAGAGTTGGCCAGCACCGCGGCCGAGCGCAGCGCGCCCGTCGTCAAGAAGGCTCGCAAGCGGGCGCGTAAACGTGGCGCCCAACTGGCCGACACGGTGCGCGAGCGCGGGGCTGAATTCGCCGAAACCGCACGTGAACGCGGCAGCGAGTTCGGCGAGAAAGCCCTCGAACGCGGAAGTGAATGGGCTGACATCGCCCGCGAACGCGGCACGGAACTCGGCGAACGAGCCTACGAACGCGGCAGCGAACTGGCGGACACCGCTCGCGAACGCGGCGGTGAACTGGCTCATCGCGGACGGGTCAAAGCCCGACATTGGCACTGAGCGTCAACGTCGGCATAGTTCGGCTTTCAAGGTCGCCACAGCGGACATCCAGCGCGGTAGATTGACACGCACCCGCCGCTAGGAGTCCATGTCATGACATCCGCTGACTTCGATCCGAACTCGACCCGATACGACGGTCCGCCCGCGGGTTCGCCGCAGCGGCCCTACGTCCACCCCGGTGGCTTGGCACCGCGATTTTTCGCCCGGCTCATCGACGGCGTCGTGGTGAACATCGTGGTGTTCGTGCTGACGACGTTGTTCTTCCCCGATTACTGGTTCATGGTCACCGGCATCTTCTCCGGCGTCCTGATGTTCGGCTACTTCGTACTCCTCGAAGTGACGCAGGGCGCGAGCTTGGGCAAGCGACTGCTCGGCTTGAGCGTCCTGGGCCCGGGCGGGAGGCCGAAGCCTGATGTCTCCCAATCGGCCATCCGTAACTCGTTCACGTTGCTCGCGGTGGTGCCCTACCTCGGCCCCCTATTGGCTTTCATCGCCTACATCCTGATCGCCGTGACGATCAACGCCAGCCCCTGCAAACAGGGCAGGCACGACGACTTGGCCGGCGGCACCCAGGTGATCAAGCGCTGAGCGAACGGGCGAACACCTCGACAATGGTCTCGACGCTCTGATCGACGTCGAGGGTCATACCGTGCTCGTCGGACTGCAGCGGTTCCAGCGCATCGAACTGCGATGCCATCAACGCCGACGGCATGAAGTGGCCCGGCCTGTCGACCTGCCTGCCCGCGATCAAGTCCGGTGACCCGGTCAGATGCAGGAATTCGATTGCCGGACAGTGCGATCGCAGCTGGTCGCGGTACCGGCGTGCGAGCGCCGAGCAGCTCATCACGCCGCCAGCACGGTGCGCTGCCAGCCACTGCCCCACCGCGTTGAGCCACGGGTGGCGATCGTCGTCGGTGAGCGGCGTACCTGCCGCCATCTTCGCGATATTCGCGTGCGGGTGAAAGCTGTCGGCGTCGGCGAACTCAACTTCGAGACGACGTGCCAATGCCGCACCGACCGTTGACTTGCCCGACCCGGAGACACCCATCACCACGACCGGTGCGCTTGGCATTATTCGCTCGGTTGGTTGCGGTTCCACTCCAGCCAGCCGACGCCCGATCGGCCGTCCGCGGTGCTGACGGTGGCCCACACCCGCGGGAACTGGCTGATTCGCCCGTCATGGGACACCAATCGCAGTGGGGCGTGGCCGCGCACATCAACCATCGCGGTGACATCGCCGGGATCGACCGCCAGCGTTGCGGTCTGCGGCAAGCCGTCGTCGTCGAATGTCTGTTGCCGAGTGATGGTCTGCAATTCGGTGACGGTCCCCGCGGTGTCCTGAATGTAGCCGACTCCCATCGGCGGTACGCCCGGTATCCGGAGGTCCACCGCATGCAGATGCGTGCCATCGTCGAGGTGCAGCGCGCTCCACAGCCAGTCCATGCTCCACCAGTCGCGCACTCCCCACGAGTGATCCCGCTGACCGGGTGCTGAGTCGATGATGTAGCACCGGCCGTCGATTGTCACCGATCCCGATACGGTGCAAGGGATCTCGTAGCGGGTTGCCACCCGGTACTGGTAGGGCGTGCCGTCGGTGGTCCATTCGAGCTCGAAGCTCACCTCAGCCGGCGTGCCCTGTTCGGCACGCAGCAGCGTGGCCGGGTCAGCGTGGGACTGACCGCTGCCGCGCAGGCTGATCCGGTAGGTGCGCAGCGGGTCGACCGCATTGTGCGCGAAATCGATTGCTGCGGTGCGCACCGCCCACGGGTCCTCGGGCAGCGGAACCTCGAAGTCGACAACCGCCACCGTAGGAAGGTCCGGCCCACACAGCAAGGCATGCAACCACGCCGTCTGCTGATTGGGGACCAGACCGAGGCGCACCCATCCGCCCAATCCCTGTGCGGCATCGGCGAAGTCGGCATACCAGCTCTCGCTCCAGAGCGGCTCGTCGGTGGCGGTGTGGGCCGCCTCGTCGTCCGGCGACGGACGCAAGGGCTCGACAGCCGCCGGCGCGGGCAGGATCTCCAACGCGTCGGTGTCGAGGACGTGCTCGCAGTGTCGTTGCAGCATGGTCATGAACATCGCGTCGCCACGGTCGGTGCGTTCCACCAGCATCGACGACACGATGGCCATCATCACGCCGAAGAAACTCTGCCTGCGCACTCCCTCGCGGACATCGGTGAGGGAGATCGGCGCGCCGGGTCCCAGTCCGCGGTGGTAATCGTCGAGCAGCGCATCGTAATTCGCGCGCCGGGCGGCAAGCGGCAGTGCGCAACCGAGGAAGTAGGCGAGGTCGGTCATTGCCGGGCCCCAGGTGACGGTCTGCCAGTCGACAACGGTCAACGGACGATCGGCCCCGTCGGCGCCGAACAGCATGTTGTCCAACCGGTAGTCGCCGTGCACCAAACCGAAAACCCGGCCGTCGGCGGACTCCCCGGCCAGGTAGTCGTCGAATGCTCCGACCAGTCGTTCGCACACCACGCGGTGCTGCGGCGTGATCTGGTCGCCGTAGCGGTCGACGAAGCCTGCGTACAGCGCCGTAATCAGCGCCTGGGTGATCGGAGCGTCCCGGTTCAGCCACGGCGCCTCGGCGAGCGTGCTGTCGCCGAGCAGGGGGCCCTGCAGCCGGGCCAACTCGGTGACGGCGATCTGAGCTTGAGCCGTTGTGGCGCCGCGGATTTCGTCGCCGACGATGGCCGGAGTCGCGTCGCCGAGCAACACGTCGAAAATCCCCGACGATGCGTCGAACGCGGCGTGGTAGCTGGGCGCGACCGGACCCTGCAGCCCTGGGGCGATCTCGCGGTAGAACCGCACCTCACGCTCATAGAGCCCGAGCGTCATGCCGGTCTGGCGACTCATCGGGTCGGTGGCGGCGACCTTGAGCACCACCGAATCCGGTGGGTCGCCGCCGGGAGCGGTGTCCGCGTACGTCAGCGCGACCCGATAGCACTCGCTCATTTGGCCCGTGCCGATGCGCTGGACGGCGAAATCGGTGATTGTTCCGGCACCGACGGCTTCGGTCAACCAACCGGCGGTGAGATCGGTCGGGCGTTCGACGACATTGTCGATGTGCGTTGTCATAGCTCGTTCACGAAACCACATCGACCGTCATCGCGCCAGGGAGAAGCCCTCCCACGCCATCCGCCGCTCAGGATGCGGATCGAACTCGAGATGCGATCTGCGGTCGAAGACCATGACCGCGCGATCGGCGCCGGTGTAGGCCGGCCAGTCGTCGCCGGGGTCACCCGTGCGGCTGAATGATCCCCAGCACCTTTGCACTTCGCTGGTGACCCGAAGCGCGGATCGGCGGTCGATGGGCGCGGTCAGCAGTGCGCCGAACTTCGTGCGGTAGATGCCGAACACCGCGAGCAGTTCGGTGGCATGCGTGGCCCCCAAGCCCGACCACCGCAGCACGCGGGGGGCGTAGTCGTACCGGTAGAGATACGTAGGCGCGTGACGGCCGTGGGCTTCGGCGATCTCCCACGCCGCGGAACTGAATGCAAAATCTCCGCCGAGCCTGATGCACGCCGATCGGCCCGGGTAATCCGGGTAAGCGCCGGTAATGCGTTCTCGGGCAGCAGGATCCACCTCGGCGAGCAACGCCTCGATCATCGGCTCGGTAGTGGGAAGCAACTGCAGGAAGCGAGTGAACAGCCGGCCCTCGTCGGCGTTGGTCCCGACGATCAGCGGGACCCGGTGTGATTTGCCCTCCCGCATCGCCACGACAGGATCCAGCGGCAGGTAGTCGTCGCCGTAGACAGGGCCGATCGGGAACGCGCCCAGCATGTCTCGCACGCCGTCCTCGATCAGCCGGTTCTGTGCGGCCACCAGTTCCGCGGGCGACGCTGTGAGCAACGCGTGAGCGGCATCGTTCGCACGGGCCCCCAGCAGGGTGGCATATCGCGCTGCGAACTGCGCGGCGACCTCGCTCGACCGCGTCATACCGCTGGCCGGGCTCTCCGAAATCGCTTGGGCGAAGAGACCTTCAGCGTCCGGCGTGGCCAGCAGTGCCGCGACGATGTGCGCACCTGCGCTTTCGCCGAACACTGTCACCTTGTCCCGGTCTCCGCCGAACGCGGCGATGTTGTCCTTGACCCAGCGCAGAGCCAGCACCACATCACGCAGAAACAGATTGCTGTCGATGGTGACGTCTTTCGTTGACAGCGACGAGAGGTCCAGGCAGCCCAGTGCGCCCAGCCGGTAATTCATCGACACATAGATACAGCCGCGGCGGGCCAGGCCTACTCCCTCGTAGATCGGTGTGGCCGAGCTGCCCAGGATGTAGCCGCCGCCGTGCACGAAGACCATGACGGGCAGCGGTTCGGTCGTCGGCTCTTCCGGTGCCACGACGTTGAGAGTGAGGCAGTCCTCTCCCATCGACTGGTATTTGCCGATGCCCATGATCGTGTAGCGGGGCTCCTGGGGTGCGCATTTGGTGTAGCCGTGGCAATAGCGCACCCCGGGCCAGGGCTGAGCCGGTCGCGGCGCCCGGAACCGCAGCGCACCCACCGGTGCCTGCGCGTACGGGATCGACCGCCAACGGTGTACGCCGTCGCGGGTGAAGCCTTCGACGGTGCCGGAGGCCGTGGTCACGCGGACCGTGTGTTCGTGCATCACCCGACGGTATCGAACGTCAGGCAGTGTCGCCCGGCAGATCGAGGTCGAGGACCCGGATCATTCCACTGGTCCCGTCCACGTCGACCAATGCACCCGGCGGCAGACTGCGGGTGGCGTCCTGCGCATCCACCACGCAGGGGATGCCGAATTCGCGGGCCACCACCGCAGCATGCGACATCGGCCCGCCCAGTTCTGTCACCACCGCGGCGGCGTAGGAGAACGCAGCGGTGTATCCGACGTCGGTGACCTCGGCGACGAGAATCTCGCCCGCCTGCAAGTCGTCGATGGTGTCCGGCCGGATAATCCGGACGCGCCCGCGGACTCGGCCAGCGGATACGCCGACCCCGGTGAGGGACTGCCCGGGGTTCAGCACGGTCGTCACGACCGAGGCGGCCCGCCAATCGCCGCTGAACACCGGCGGCGGCGCGATGTCGGCCAGCCGGATCTGTTCGGCGCGCCGGCGGGCAACCAGCGCGACCGGGTCGGCGGGCAGCGCGTCGAGCTCGTCGACCAGCAGATAGAACACGTCGTCGGCATCCTCGAGCGCACCGGATTGCACGAGCCTGCGACCGAGTTCACGAAGTAGGTTGCGCAGCAACCAGTTCGCACGCACCAGGCGGTCGCGACGGACTTCGCGGTCGCGAAGCTGATGGGCGGCAAGCAGTGCCACCGGCCGGGCCCGCAGCGGGATCGAAGGCGGCGATATCTCCGAGCGCACCTGCGCGTCAAGCGATTTCGACACCATGCGCAGCAGTAACTCCGGGTCGTCGGCGTAGCTGGAAGCGCGCATCTCCAGCTCCGCGGGACCCCGGTGGCCGATCAGTTGTAGTTCGGCGAGGACGGCGGCGTGGAATTCCGCGGCGTCAGCGGCAAGCTCGTCGAGGTGGTCGCCAGGACCCGCCAGGATGCGGGAGACGGCTGCGTCGCGTTGCGCGGCTTCGGCCAGTCGGTAGACGGCACTCAACGGTTGCGCGCTGGCCAATGCCTGCCCGACCGGCAGGATCATGTCGCGGCCGTTCAGCCCGCGCAGGACCACGCTGAGCGCGGCGAAGGACATGAATGACGCCGCGGACAGCACCCAGCCGTCGATCACGTGGTCACGCGCGAGCAGGATTAGACTCTGCAATCGCTCGTCGGTGAGCAACGAAAGATCTTCGGCTGCAAACGCTTCCAGGCGCTCGATGTCATGGATGAAGTCGCGGGTGTCGTTGGCGGCGCCGGTGGTCAAACCCACCAGGTTGATGGCGAAGACCCCGAGGTCGCGGACCGTGCGCAACGGTCCGCCGGATCCGCGCGGTAATTTCTGCTCGCCGTGAATCGGCGTGGCGAGGACAGTCTCCCCGAAGAATTGGCTCTGCCGAACCACCGTCTCGGGCTTGACGAATGGCACGACCTCGGCCATGTAGTGCGCGGTGGTGATCGCTCCGTACAACCGATGTGCGAATACTCCGACGGTGCGCATGGCGATCTCGCGCTGGATCAATCCGCCCGGTCGCAGCCGCTGCGCAATGATCGCACCCGAGGCCCGAAGTCCTTTGACGGTGACCGACGCCGATGACGGCGAAAACGGACCCGGTAGCGCCTCCGACAAATTCGTGGCGAGGAACGTCGGGAAGCGCGGGTCGATGGGGGTGTCGAATTCGCCGTTGCCGTCGTCTGGTCCGGCCAGCACCGGCGCGACACCGTCGGCGGCGGCCGTGTCGACCGCCGGGATGTCCTGGACGTGGGTGAGCCGCCACGGCAACGACATCGACCGGGTGCCGATGCTGATCCAGCCGCGCACGGCCAGCGCGGCGTCGTGAACACATTCCTGCGCGGTCCAGGCCGGTGTGACGTTCCATTTATCCTGCAGCACAGCGGTATTCATCGATGGCGCGCTCAGCAGCAGGTCCAGTTCGGCCGGCGAGCTCAGCCACCGCGCCAGCCTGGCCAGCATGCCCGACCTGGCTATCGGTCGCCCCACCGCGGCGGCGATGTCGCCGAGCGTGATCTCCCCTGGCGCTGCGAGGTTCACCGGTCCGCTGTCGATGCCCGGGTCGACGGCTGCGCGGGCAAAGACCCGGTGCGCGTCGTCGCTGTGCACGACTTGCACGGCGCGATCGGTGGGCCCGGCCGGCAACAGTGGTGACGCCAACGCTCTGCGGACCCAGTTGTCCACGCCGCGACCGAGTATCGCGGCGGAACGGATCGTCACCCATTGCGCGCCGCACGCCGCAACCATCTCTTCGACGCGGGCCTTGTCGAGTCCGTAGGCCGAAACCGGCCGCAGTTGAGCATCTTCCGGTTGTTGTCCGCCGCGATCGATCCCGTAGATGTGAGCCGAGGACGCCAAGACGATGCGGCGAGTACCGGTTCGCGTCATCGCGTCGAGCACGTTGGCTGTTCCGCCGACGTTGATCTCGCGATGGTCCGGATGGTCAACAGCCGGGTTGACCGCCCAGGCGCAGTGCACCACGACGTGGGCGCCGGAGATGGCTTGACGGACCTTCGCGGTGTCGCGAATATCGCTGTGCACGAAGCTCGCCGCGCTGGGCCAGCTTTCGGGGCGGTGACGCGCCAGCCCGACCACGTCGTGGCCCTGGCTGAGCAGGCGCAGAACCACGCCGCGGCCGACCACTCCGCTGGCGCCGGTGACGGCGATCCTCACAGGCGAACCTCGAACTCCATCCGGCTAGTCGTCGTCGTCCAAGAACGCGGCGCTGACCAGATCGTCGAGATCCATTGTGGCGAGGTCTTTTTCCCTGCCCTCTTCGCCGTCCGCGCCTGCGGCCTCGTTCGCCAGGCCGAGCAGCAGGTCCAGCACGCCGGCCTGTCGAAGACGCTTGACGGGGATCGACGCGACGACTCGTTGGATTTCCGCTTCGCCCGGAGCAGCTTTCGGCGCCACCTCGGTCGACGCGCCGACAAGCTCCTGACGGAAGTAGCCGGCCAGCGCGGTGGAGTTCGGGTAGTCGAAGATCAGGGTCGGCGACAGCGGCAGCCCGGTGGCGGCTTTCAGTCGGTTGCGCATCTCGACGGCGGTCAGCGAGTCGAAGCCCAGTTCCTGGAACGCCTTGTCCGGGTCGATGGACTCCGGGGTGCTGTTGCCAAGCACGGTCGCGATGTGCGACCGGACCAGATCCAGCAGCACCGTCTGCTGCTCATCCTCGGCCAGCCCGTCGAGGCGTTGCAGCAGTGCGGACTTCGACTGCGCGGCGGCCAGCGAGTCGTCGACCTGACGCCGTGCGGGCGCGTTGATCAGGTCGACGAACATGGGCGGCAGGGTGCCGCCGTCGAACTTGGCACGCAAAGCCGTGGTGTCGATCCGGGCCGGTAACAGGAACGGCTGGTCGATCACCATCGCGGTGTCCAGCAATTGCAGTGCCTCGGTCGAGGACATCGCCACGATGCCGTCGCGGGCGAAGCGGGCGAAGTCGACCGCCTCGAGCGCACCGGTCATGTTGCTGGTCTGGTCCCACAGGCCCCAGCCCAGCGAGATCGCGGGCAGGCCCCGCGTCCGGCGATGCACCGCCAGCCCGTCCAGGAAGCTGTTGGCCGCAGCGTAGTTCGCCTGACCCGACGAACCCACCAAGCCGGCCATCGACGAGAACATCACGAACGCCGAGATCGACGTGTCGCGAGTCAGCTCATGCAGGTTCCACGCCGCGTCGACCTTGGCCCGCAATACCGCGTCCACCCGCTCGGGCGTCAAGGACGTCACCACCGCGTCGTCGAGCACACCCGCGGTGTGAATCACCGCCGACAGCGGATGCTGCGCGGGGATGTTGGCCAGCACTTTGGCCAGAGCCGGGCGGTCAGCGGCGTCACAGGCCACCACCGACACGGTCGCTCCGCCGGCCTGCAACTCGGCGGCGAGTTCCGTGGCGCCCGGTGCATCTGGGCCACGCCGGCCGATCAACAGCAGGTTGCGGACGCCGTGGTTGGCCACCACGTGGCGGGCCAACGCCGAGCCGGCCATTCCAGTGCCACCGGTGATGACCACGGTGCCGGTAGCCCAGGTGTCCGGCATGGTCAGCACCACCTTGCCGGTGTGACGCGCCTGGCTCAGATAGCGCAGTGCCGCGCCGGCCCTGCGCACGTCGAACGGCGTGACAGGCAGCGCATGCAGCGTGGTGTCGTCGAACAGCCGGGCCAGGTCGGTGAGCATCCCCTCGATGTGGTCGGCGCCCGCCTCGAAGAGGTCGAAGGCGCGGTAGCGCACGCCCGGGTATTCCGTGGTGATCGTGTCGGGTTCCCGGATGTCGGTCTTGCCCATCTCCAGGAACAACCCGCCCGGGGTCACCAGACGCAGTGAGGCGTCGACGAAGTCGCCCGCCAGCGAGTCCAGCACCACGTCGACGCCGCGACCGCCCGTCGCGGCGCGGAACTTGTCCTCGAACTCCAAGGTGCGGGAGTCGCCGATGTGATCGTCGTCAAAGCCCATGGACCGCAACGTGTCCCACTTACCGCGGCTGGCAGTGGCGAACACCTCGGCGCCGAAGTGCCGCGCCAGCTGGACCGCCGCCATCCCCACGCCGCCTGCGCCGGCATGCACCAGCACCCGCTGGCCCGGCTTGATCTCGGCCAACGTCGTCAGCGCGTAGTACGCCGTCGCGAACACGACCGGCGCCGTCGCGGCCTCCTGATACGACCAACCGGTCGGGATCTCCATCAACAGGCGCGCGTCGGTGACGGCCAGTGAGCCGGTGCCTTCCGGGAACAACCCGGTGACCCGGTCGCCGACCGCGAAACGGCCTCCGCTTGAGGCGGTTTCGATCACGATGCCGGACGCCTCCACACCCATCGCGGCATCTTCGTCCGGATACAGGCCGAGCGCGATCATCACGTCACGGAAGTTGGCCGCCATGGTGCGCACCGCGATGCGGACCTGTCCGTGCTCCAGCGGTGCGCCGGCGTCCGGAATCGGCTCGACGATCAGGTTCTCGAACGTGCCCTTGGCGGACATCCCCAGCCGCCACGGCTGATCGTTCGGCGGCGCCAGCAAGGCGTCCACGGCGCGATTGCCGTGCACCCGACCGATGTACACGGTGTCCCCGCGCACCAGAACCTGCGGCTCGCCGGCGGCCAGAACTGCGGCCACCGTCGAATCGCTCAGCGGCGCATCGGAATCCACCAGCACAATCCGGCCGGGATGTTCAGTTTGCGCGGAACGGATCAGACCCCACACCGCGGCGCCGGCCAGGTCGGTGACGTCCTCCCCCGGTAATGCGACCGCCCCGCGGGTCGACACCACCAACATCCCGGAGTCGTGCTCGGCGAGCCAGGACTGCAGCGACGCCAGCGCGTCATGCGTGCGCCGGTACGTCGCGGCCAACGGGTCGTCGTCGGTGGATTGAGATTCGAACACGTCGTACGCCGGCGTCTCGCCGTGCGCGGCTTCGGCTGCCGGAGACCAGACCACCTCGAAGATCCGGTCGGGTCCCGAGCCTGATACCGCTGCCATCAACTGCTGATGTGTCACTGGGCGCGCCACCATCGACGCCACCGACAACACCGGCAGTCCCAGTGCGTCGGCGAGTTCCACCGATACCGACGAGGGGCCCGACGGCGCGATCCGTGCCCGCACCGACGATGCTCCTGCGGCGTGAAGCGACACGCCCTGCCAGGAGAACGGCACCAGCACACCGCTTCCGGCGTCGTGGTCGGCCTCGGTCGCGACGATCACCGCGTGCAGGGCTGCGTCGAGCACCGCTGGGTGCACACCGAATCCGGCGGGCGATACGCCGGCGTCGCCCGGCAGGGAGACGTCGGCGAATACCTCGTCGCCGCGACGCCACATCGCGGTCAATCCTTGGAAGGCCGGGCCGTAGCCGTAGCCGCGGGAGGCCAACCTGTCGTACAGCCCGTCGATGTCGACCGGCGTCGCGCCCACCGGCGGCCACGCCGACATGTCGGTACCCGGCTCGGCGGTGCCCGGCCGGACGACGCCTTCCGCGTGCAGAGCCCAGCCCGAGTGGACGTCGCGGCGGGAGAACACCGACACCGCCCGACCGCCCGATTCATCTGCGCCGCCGACATTCACTTGCACCGACACCGAGCCGGTCGCAGGAATCACCAACGGCGCGGCCAGCATCAGCTCGTCGACAACCGAGCAGCCGACCTCGTCGCCGGCGCGGATCGCCAGCTCGACGAAGCCCGCGCCCGGGAAGACCACCACACCGCCGACGGCGTGGTCGTTCAGCCAGCTCTGCGTCCCCGACGACAGACGGCCGGTCAGCACCACACCGCCCGACGTCGGCAGTTCCACCACCGCACCCAGCAGCGCGTGCTCGCTGGCCTCCAACCCCAGACCGGCGGCGTCCACTGCGGCCTCGTCGTTGGACAGCCAGAAACGTCGTCGCTCAAAGGCATACGTCGGCAGCTCGACGAACCCGGCTCCGGGCAGCGTCGCACGCCAGTCGACACCGACGCCGGACACGAACGCCTGCGCCACGCCGGCGGCCAGGCTATTCGGTTCGGGACGATCCTTGCGCAGCATCGGCACCGACACGATCTCGACGTTGGCGAGTGATTCCTCGATGGATGAGGTCAGGCCGCCGCCGGGCCCCACTTCGAGGAACCGGCTGGCGCCGGCAGCATTCGCGTGGCGGACGCTGTCCGCGAACCGGACGGCCGCCCGGATGTGCTGTATCCAGTAGTCGGCCGTCGCGAAGTCGTCGCCCGCCAATTCCCCGGTCACGTTGGAGATCACCGGGATGCTGACCGGATTGACCGCGAGTTCCCGTGCCGCGGCTTTGAATTCGCCGATCATCGGCTCCATCAGCGGCGAGTGGAACGCGTGCGAGACCGCAAGCTTGTGCACCCGACGGCCTTGTTCGCGCAGTTGCTCCGCGATGGCGGTCACCGCTGATTCGTCACCTGAGACGACGACCGACGACGGTCCGTTCACCGCCGCGATTCCGACGTTGTCGGTCAGCAGCGGACGGACTTCGTCCTCGGTGGCCTGCACGGCGACCATGGCGCCGCCGGACGGCAATGCCTGCATGAAGCGGCCGCGGGCGACCACCAGCACCGCGGCGTTCTCCAAAGACAGGGCACCGGCGACGTGCGCCGCAGTCAACTCCCCGACCGAGTGGCCCATCAAGAAGTCAGGCCGCACTCCCCAGGATTCCAGCAGGCGGTACAGCGCGACCTCGACGGCGAACAGCGCAGGCTGGGCAAATTCGGTTGTGTTCAATAGGTTTTCGTCGTGACCCCACATCACTTCGCGCAACGGGCGCAGTAAATGGCGATCCAACTCGCCGACCGCGGTGTTGAAGGCTTCGGCGAAGACCGGGTAGGCGGCGTGCAGGCCCATGCCCATGCCGAGCCACTGCGATCCCTGGCCGGGGAAGACGATGACGGTCTTACCAGCGGTGGCCTGCCCGGCGATCAACGGCGCGCTCAACTCGCCGCCGGCGAGGTCACCCAGATCGGCGAGCAAGTCGTCACGGTCGGCGCCGAGCAGTACCGCGCGGTGCTCGAAGGTGGACCGCCCCGCCAGCGACCAGCCGACATCCTCGGCGGTCAATTCGTCTCTTGCGCCGATGAAGTCGGCCAGCCGGGCTGCCTGAGAAGCCAGCGCGGTTCCGGATTTCGCCGACAACACCCACGGCATAACGGGCGGCGGAGGAACCGGAGAGTGCACGGTCTGTTCAGCGTTCTCTGAAGCCGGGGGTTCAGCGATGATGACATGCGCGTTGGTGCCGCTGATCCCGAATGACGACACGCCTGCCCGGCGGACCCGGCCGTTGGCCTTCCATGGCTGCGGTTCCGTGAGCAGTTGCACGGACCCCATCGACCAATCCACGTGCGGGCTCGGTTGATCGACGTGCAACGTCGGCGGCAGCATCTGGTGGCGCATCGCCAGGATCATCTTCATCACACCGGCGACGCCCGCGGCGGCCTGGGTATGGCCCATGTTCGACTTGATCGATCCGAGCCACAGTGGAGCCTGCCGGTCCTGACCGTAGGTCGCCAAGATCGCTTGGGCTTCAATCGGATCGCCGAGCGTGGTGCCGGTGCCGTGGCCTTCGACGACGTCGACGTCGGCTGCCGTGAGTCCGGCGCTGGCCAGTGCCGATCGGACCGCCCGCTGCTGCGAAGGGCCGTTGGGTGCGGTGAGTCCGTTCGACGCGCCGTCCTGGTTGATCGCGGAGCCACTCACCACGGCCAGCACCGGGTGGCCGAGACGTTGAGCGTCGGAAAGCCGCTCCAGCACCAGCATTCCGCCGCCCTCGGAGAACCCGGTGCCGTCAGCAGCACCGGCGAACGACCTGCAACGACCGTCGGTGGAGAGGCCACGCCAGCGGCTGAACTCCACGAAGATGTCCGGTGTCGCGTTGATGGTGACACCGCCCGCCAGGGCGAGGTCGGACTCCCCCGACCGCAGCGACTGCGCAGCCATGTGCAGGGTCACCAGCGATGTCGAGCACGCGGTATCCACCGACATAGCCGGGCCTTCCAGCCCGAGCACGTAGGAGATACGGCCGGACGCGACGCTGGACAACTGGCCGGTCAGTCGGAAGCCCTCCACCGGCTTTGCGGAGAACATGCCGTAGCCCTGTGTCATCAGGCCGGCGAAGACCCCGGTGGCGCTGCCGCCCAGAGTGGTCGGGTCAATCCCGGCCCGCTCCAACGCTTCCCAGGTCAACTCGAGGAACATCCGCTGCTGGGGATCCATCGCCAGCGCTTCGGACGGGCCGATCCCGAAGAATGCCGGGTCGAAGTCGCCGACGTCCTCGACGAAGCCGCCGGTGCGGGTATAGCAGGAACCAGCCACGTCGGGGTCCGGGTTGTACAGGTTGGCCAGATCCCAGCCACGGTCGCCGGGGAAGTCTGTGACGACATCGCGGCCTTGGATCACCATCTCCCACAGGTCCTCCGGCGAGTTCACCCCGCCCGGGTACCGGCACGACATGCCGACGATCGCGATCGGATCGTCGGCGCTGACCCGCACCGCGGGCACACTCTTGATTTCCTGTGGGAGACCGGCGAGTTCGATGCGGAAGTAGGACGCCAGCCGACTCGGCGTCGGGTAGTCGAAGATCAGCGTGGGCGACAGCGCCAGCCCGGTGGCGGCCTTGAGGCGGTTACGCATCTCGACGGCGGTCAGCGAGTCGAAGCCCAACTCCTGGAACGCCTTCTCCGGGTCGATGGCTTCCGGCGTGGTGTTGCCGAGCACGGTGGCGATGTGCGAGCGCACCAGATCCAGCAGCACGGCGTGTTGTTCGGCTTCGGGCAACCCATGAATGCGTTGCGCCAGAGCAGATTTCGACTTACTGGCGGCCAGCGAGTCGTCCACCCTGCGGCGGGTGGGCGCGGTGATCAGGTCGATGAACATCGGCGGGACCACGGCGGCGTTGGCGCGCAGCGCGGCGACGTCGATGTGAGCGGGCAGCAGGAACGGCTCGTCGACCACTATCGCGGTGTCGAACAGCTGCAGCGCATCGGCCGACGACAACGCCTTAACGCCGGTGCGCGCCAGTCGGGCCCGGCCCGCGGCGTCGAGTCCGCCGGTCATGTCGCTGGCCTGATCCCACAGACCCCAGCCCAGCGAGATCGCCGGCAGCTGGTGTGCCCGCCGGTGCATGGCCAGCCCGTCCAAGAAGGTGTTGGCCGCGGCGTAGTTCGCCTGACCCGACGAGCCCACCAGACCGGCCATCGACGAGAACATCACGAACGCCGAGAGCTGTGTATCGCGAGTCAGCTCATGCAGATTCCACGCGGCGTCGACCTTGGCGCGCAGCACCGCGTCCACCCGCTCCGGCGTCAACGACGTGACGACAGCGTCGTCTAGGACACCGGCGGCGTGGATGACCGCGCTCAGCGGATGCTGCACGGAAATGTCAGCGATCACCTTGGCCAGCGCCGGCCGGTCGGCCGCGTCGCAGCCGACGATCTGCACCTGTGCACCGGCGTCGGACAGTTCGGCGACCAGATCTGCAGCGCCGGGTGCATCCGGGCCACGTCGACTGAGCAGCAACAGGTTTCGCGCGCCGTGCTGGGTCACCACGTGGCGGGCCAGCGCCGAACCCGCCATGCCCGTGCCACCGGTGATCAGCACCGTTCCCGAAGTCCAGACATCCGGCATGGTCAGCACGACCTTGCCGGTATGACGCGCCTGGCTCAGATACCGCAGCGCTGTCGGCGCCCGTCGGACGTCGAACGTGGTGACCGGCAACGGGCGCAACACACCGGCGTCGAAGAGTTCGGCGAGCTCCAGCAGGTACTGGTGCATCCGGTTTCGGCCGGGCTCGAACAGGTCGAAGGCGCGGTACCGCACACCCGGGTATTGCTCGGCGATCTTCCCCGGGTCGCGAATGTCGGTCTTGCCCATCTCGAGGAACACCCCACCGGGCTTCACCAGACGCAGTGATGCGTCGACGAATTCACCGGCCAACGAGTCCAGCACGACGTCGAAGCCACGGTCGCCGACGATGGAACGGAACTTGTCTTCGAATTCCAGCGTGCGGGAATCACCGATGTGGTCGTCGTCAAAACCCATCGCCCGCAACGTGTCCCACTTAGGGCGGCTGGCGGTGGCGAAGACTTCCAGCCCGAAGTGCCGCGCCAACTGCACCGCGGCCATACCGACGCCACCGGTTCCGGCATGCAGCAGCAACCGCTGGCCCGGCTGGACGTCGGCCAGGTGCACGAACGCGTAGTACGCGGTGGTGAAGACGGCCGAGATCGCGGCGCCTTCGGCGTAGGACCAGTCCGACGTCATCGGCAGCAGCAGCCGAGTGTCGCCGGCGACCAGGGTGCCGCTGCCGTCCGGGAAGAATCCGTAGACGTCGTCGCCGACGGCGAATTCGGTGACACCGGGCCCGACCTCGACGACGACGCCGGCACCTTCGCCACCGATCAGCGCGTCGTGGGTGAACATGCCCAGGCTGATCATGATGTCGCGGAAGTTGGTGGAGATCGCCCGCATGTCCACCCGTACCTGGCCGGGTTCCAGCGGCGCGTCGGCGTTCGGCACCGGTTCGAGTTGCAGATTCTCGAAAGTGCCCGCGGTGGATAGACCCAGCCGCCACGGCCCGTCGGCCGGCGGCACCAGCAATCCGTCGACTGCCCGGCTGGCGCGCACTCGCGCGGTGTAGATCGCGTCACCGCGCACAAGTACCTGCGGCTCACCGACCGACAACGCCTCGGCGATCGCCGAATCGCTCAGTGGCGCTTCCGAATCCACCAGCACGATTCGGCCGGGATGTTCGGTCTGCGCGGAGCGCACCAGGCCCCAGACGGCAGCGCCGGCGAGATCGGTGACGTCCTCCCCCGGCAGCCCGACGGCTCCACGGGTCGACACCACCAAGACACCAGACTCGTAGTCGTTCAACCAGGACTGCAAGGCCGTCAACGCGGCGTGCACGCGCTCGTAGCTTGCCGTGATCGGATCTTGATCGGCCGCAGCGGAATCGAACACCTCATAGGCCGGCGTCTCGACGCGGGATGCCGCCGAGGTGGCCGACCAGGCCAGCTCGAACAGCCGATCGCCGCCGGCACCGGACACCACCGCCATCAACTGCTGCTGGGAGATCGGGCGGGCGATCATCGACGTCACCGACAACACCGGCAACCCCAGCCCGTCGGCCAGTTCCACGGACACCGCTGAGGGTCCGGACGGCGCAATCCGCGCTCGCACCGACGATGCACCCGCCGCGTGCAGCGAGACGCCTTGCCAGGAGAACGGCAGTGCTATTTCTGCGTCGTCGGCGCCTGCGTGCGTGACCGCCGCCGCGTGCAGAGCCGCATCCAGCAGTACCGGGTGCACTCCGAATCCGGTGACCCCGCCGGCCGCTTGCGGCAGCGTGACCTCTGCGAAGAACTCGTCGCCGCGACGCCATAGCGCGGTCAAGCCCTGGAACGCCGGGCCGTATTGGTAGCCGCGCTCGGCCAATCGCTGATATCCGTCGGTCACGTCGACGGCGCTCGCGCCCTCGGGGGGCCAATTGGACAGGTCCGCGGCCGGCTCGGCTGTCGCGGACGACAACGATCCGGTTGCGTGGCAAGTCCACGCGGAATCTGCGGCCTCCCGGGAGAATACAGTCAGGCTGCGCTGGTCGGAGTCGTCGGCGGCCCCCACGATCAACTGCATCGCGACCGAGCCGGACTGCGGCAGCATCAGCGGGGCCTGCAACGTCAATTCCTCGACCATCGAGCAGCCGACCTCGTCGCCGGCCCGAATCGCCAACTCGACGAAGCCCGCGCCCGGGAAGACCACCAGCCCGTCGACGGCGTGATCGGTCAGCCAGCCTTGGGTGGCCGGCGACAGTCGACCGGTCAGCACCACACCGCCGGAGTCCGGCCGCTCCACCACCGCACCCAACAACGCGTGCTCGCTGGCTCCCAGCCCCAGACCGGTGGCGTCCACCGCGGCACCATCGCCGGACAGCCAAAACCGCCGCCGCTCAAAGGCATACGTCGGCAGCTCGACGAAGCCGGCGCCGGGCAGCGCCGCACGCCAGTCCACCTTGACGCCGGACACGAAAGCCTGGGCGGCCGAGGCGAAGAACCGCTGGAGTCGGCCGTCTTCGCGGCCGAGCGTGGGCACCACAACCGCGTCCGTCCCGCTGTCGGTGGCGGTGTGCTCGATTCCCGCGATCAGCGCAGGGTGTGGGCTGGATTCGATGAAGGTCCGATAGCCGCTCTGAGTTGCGGTACGCACGGCAGAAGCGAATTCGACGGTCTGGCGGATGTTCCGGAACCAGTAGTCGGCATCCAGGGCTGCAGTGTCGACGATCCCGCCGGTGACCGTGGAGAAGAAGACAGTGCGTGTTGAACTCGGTTCGATGCCGGACAGCGCTTCAGCGAGTTGATCGCGGATCGCCTCGACGGCAACGGAGTGCGAGGCGTAGTCGACGTCGATGCGACGGGCACGCATCTCGCGCTCGGTGCAGTGCGCGACGATCTCGTCGAGCGCGGTCACTTCGCCGGAGATCACCACGGCGGAAGGTCCGTTGATCGCGGCGATGCTGACCCGATCGCCGTACGGCGCCAACAGCTCTCGCGCCTGCTCGGGTCCGCACGCCACGGAGGCCATGCCGCCACGGCCAGACAGCGCCAGCAGCATCTTGCTGCGCAGCGTCACCACGCGTGCGGCGTCGCGCAACGACAGGGCGCCTGCGACGTAGGCCGCGGCGATTTCGCCTTGCGAATGCCCGATCACGGCGTCGGCGCGAACACCGATCGACCGCCACAGTTCGGCCAGCGACACCATCACCGCGAACAGCGCGGGCTGGACCACGTCGACACGGTCGAGGCCAGGCGCGCCGGGCACTCCACGCACGACATCGATCAGCGACCAGTCCACGATCTCGGCGAACGCCTCCGCGCAGGCGTTCATCGTGTCAGCGAAAACCGGTGCGGTGTCGAGTAGTTCAACGCCCATGCCCAGCCACTGCGAGCCCTGACCCGGGAAGACGAAGACGGTCTTGCCGACCGGGGTGGCGTGGCCGGTGATCACCGAGGCGCCCGGCGTCTCGTCGACCAGCTCACCCAGTCCGGTGAGCAACTGGCCGCGATCGTTGCCGAGCAGCACGGCGCGATGCTCGAAGGTCGACCGACCCGCCAGCGACCAACCGACGTCGGCAGCATCCAATTGCTCTCCGGCACCGAGGAATTCCGCCAGCCGCAATGCCTGGCCCTGCAGCGCTGCCGCACTCTTGGCTGACAACACCCATGGCACCACGGACGGCGCCGGGATCACGCTCTCGGGCTGCTCGACCGATGGGGACTCTTCGATGATCACGTGTGCGTTGGTGCCACTGATGCCGAAGGACGACACCGCTGCCCGGCGCGCCCGGCCGTTAGCCGGCCACTCCTGCGCCTCGGTCAACAACGAGACCGCCCCAGCCGACCAATCCACGTGTGGGCTGGGCACATCCACGTGCAGCGATGCGGGCAGGACCTCGTGGTGCATGGCCTGCACCATCTTGATCACACCGGCCACGCCTGCGGCGGCCTGCGTGTGACCCATGTTCGATTTGATCGATCCCAGCCAGAGTGGCTGCTGGCGGTCCTGACCGTAGGTGGCCAGCAACGCCTGCGCTTCGATCGGATCGCCCAGCATGGTCCCGGTGCCGTGGCCCTCCACCACGTCCACGTCGGCCGTGCTCAACCCGGCGTTGGCCAGCGCCGAACGCACCACCCGCTGCTGGGACGGGCCGTTGGGGGCGGTCAGGCCGTTGGAGGCGCCGTCCTGATTGACCGCCGTGCCGCGCACCACCGCGAGCACCCGGTGCCCCAACCGCTGGGCGTCCGAAAGCCGTTCCACCACAAGCATTCCGCCGCCCTCGGACCAGCCGACGCCGTCGGCTGCTCCGGAGAACGGCTTACAGCGGCCGTCCGGCGACAGGCCGCGGTGCCGGCTGAATTCGACGAACACCGTCGGAGTGGCGTTGACGGTCGCGCCGCCGGCCAGCGCCAGATCGCACTCGCCCGACCGCAGCGACTGCACCGCCATGTGCAGGGCGACCAACGACGACGAGCACGCGGTGTCGACCGACACCGCAGGGCCTTCCAGCCCTAGTACGTACGCCACCCGGCCGGTGGCGACGCTGGACGTCATACCGGTCAACCGGTAGCCCTCGATCTCCTCGGCGAGCATGCCGTAGCCCTGCACGATGATTCCTGCGTAGACCCCGGTGGCGCTGCCGCGCAGCGAGGTCGGGTCGATTCCGGCTCGCTCCAACGCCTCCCACGACAACTCCAGCAGCATCCGGTGCTGCGGGTCGGTGGCCAGCGCCTCGCTGGGTGCCACGCCGAAGAACCCGGCGTCGAAATCCGCCACGCCGTCGACGAACCCGCCCGAGCGGGCGTAGCACTTGTGCGGCGCGTCGGGATCGTCGTCGAACAGACTGTCCAGATCCCAGCCGCGGTCGGTCGGGAACTCCGACATGACGTCGCGCTGCTGGGCGACCATGTCCCATAGGCCGTCCGGCGATTCGACCCCACCGGGGAACCGGCACGACATGCCGACGATCGCGATCGGTTCGCCGGATCGTTCCAGCAGCGCACGGTTCTTGCTCTTCAGGCGCTCGACCTGGACCAGGGCTTTGCGCAACGCCTCAGTTGCGTGCTGCAGTTGGTCGGCCATGTCGTTACCCCTCGCCTAACGTCGCTCGTAGCTGGATCCGGAATGCGGCCTCGGGAGCAGAGTCATTCGCCGTGACGGCGTGACTGCTCGTCGGCGTGAGAACATCGTTGGCCGACACCACCAACTTCGGCGGGGTTCTCAATACGCTCGCCACTCCTGATTTCCATCGCGGAGAAGTAGCGTCGTGCGCCGACTTGCCCGCCTGATTCATGGCCTGGCCCCACAGCCAATTCCGGCGTTGTCCAGCGATCCATGGCGAGACTCTACCGGTCACAAGTCAGCTAAGGCCAAACGCGTCTTCGCCCGTCAACGATCGCTGGGACGGCGGCGCTCAGGCTGGTCGGCGCCACCCGTCGGCGGCCTGCGCGGCGCGCATCAGGGCAGCACACAGATCGCGCAATTCGAGGGTGTCAGCCCCCTCGTCGAGCGCGGTGGCGACGTCCTCGGCCGCGCATCGCACCTGGTAGACGCGGTCAGACAGGTCGGCTGCCTCGTCGGCCGACAGCACCACCGCGTCGGCGGGCACCGATGTGCCTTTCGGGCCGTTGATCGAGGCCCGCTGCTCGTAGGCGCGTTGCCGACACGACTGCCGACAGTATTGTTTGCGTCGCCCCATGCCGCTGTCAGCGACATCTCGGCCACACCATCTGCACGGCTGCGGGCGGACGCGTCGAGTCACGGGGCCGACTTTAGTCGGGGTATCGGCCGAAGCCCGGTATCATTGACCGCTGGGTCGGATGTGCCCCGGAACTAAGTTGTTCGCTCGGTCGTTGACCACAACGCATGCTGAATAAGAAGACGTTAAGAGGAGTGGGTACCAATGGCTGATCGTGTCCTACGAGGCAGTCGCCTTGGAGCCGTGAGTTACGAGACCGACCGCAACCATGACTTGGCTCCGCGCCAGGTTGCGCGTTACCGCACCGACAACGGCGAGGAATTCGACGTTCCGTTCGCCGACGATGCCGAGATCCCCGGCACCTGGCTGTGCCGCAACGGCATGGAAGGCACCCTGCTCGAGGGTGACCTGCCCGAGCCGAAGAAGGTCAAGCCGCCCCGTACGCACTGGGACATGTTGCTCGAGCGTCGCTCGGTCGAAGAGCTCGACGAACTGCTCAAGGAGCGGCTCGAGCTGATCAAGACGCGGCGTCGCGGTAGCTGACAGTCTCAGTTCACCGGGTGACCGGAGTCGGACGCTTGTGGTGCAGTCGTCCGTCGATTCCCCACTGCGCGACCTTCACCAGGGCCTCGCGGATGTTGGAGCCGCTCATCTTTGACACGCCGAGTTCGCGCTCGGTGAACGTGATCGGAACCTCAGTTACGACGAACCCGTTGGTGATGGTGCGCCAGGTCAGATCGATCTGGAAGCAGTAGCCCTTCGAGTCGACGTGGTCGAGGTCGATCTTCTGCAGGACCTCGCGACGGTAAGCGCGGTAGCCGGCGGTGATGTCGTGAATGCCGATGCCCAGGGCCAGCCGCGCGTAGGTGTTGGCCGTCCAGGACAGCGCCCAGCGCCGCCACGGCCAGTTCTGCACGTTGCCGCCCTCGACATAGCGCGAGCCGATGGCCAGGTCGGAGCCGGCATCGACCGCTTCCAGCAGCAGGTGCAGTTGCTCGGGTGCGTGACTGCCGTCGGCGTCCATCTCGACGAGCGTGGTGTAACCGCGGTCCAATCCCCAGGCGAACCCGGCGAGGTAGGCCGCACCGAGACCGTCTTTCACGGTGCGGTGCATGACGTGGATCCGGTCGGGATCGGCCGCGGCGAAATCGTCAGCCAGCTGTCCCGTGCCGTCGGGGCTGCTGTCGTCGACGACAAGGACGTGAACGTCAGGGCGCGCGCGGTGGAGACGCTGCATGATCAGCGGCAGATTCTCCTGCTCGTTGAACGTAGGGATGATCACCAGGGTGTGCAGGGTGGGCCGATCGCCCGCAACCCGAGGCACCGGATCGCCGGTGGTCATATGTCTCCTTTTTCTGGCCGCTGAACGTCCTCGTCGGGTTCGGCGTTGTCTGCAACATCGTGAACAGGCGGGCTGTCGGCCACAACGTCGTCGGCGGGCGGGTCGTCGTCGGATCTCGCTGGCGCTGGGGCACCTTTGTTTGCGAGCTCCGAGAGCCGCCGGTGGAGATCGTTGAACCATCCATTGTGCAGCATCGCCGCGAACAGGATCGCGACAGCGGCCAACACCAGGGCGCCCTGCACGATCGGCCCCCACTTGGCGGCCGGGGTCAGTGTCGTCTTCAGTCGGACCTGGTTGTCCAGGTAGGCCGGGGTGAAGAAGTTGCTTCGTACCAGCTCACGACCGTCTGGGGTGACGAGGGCGGAGATCCCGACGTTGCTGGCGACCACGGCGTAGCGGTCCAGCTCCACCGCGCGAAGCTTGGAGAACGCCAGCTGTTGCTCGCTCATGGTCTGGTTGAAGTTGGCGTTGTTGGCCGGCACCGCGAGCAGTTGGGCTCCATTGAGAACGGAGTCGCGCAGCTCACGGTCGAAGATCACTTCCCAGCAGGTCGCGACGCCGATCGGGGTGCCTGCGGCGTGCACGACCCCGGTGCCTTTGACCGGGATGATGTAGCCGGCCCAGTCGGCGAGCCCCGACAGATGCTTGAAGAACCCCCGCCAGGGCAGGTATTCGCCGAACGGCTGCACGATGCGTTTGTCGTGCCGGTCGCCGGGTCCGGACTTCGGGTTCCAGACGATCACGGTGTTGGTCTGGGCGGGATTGTCCCGCGAGCGTCCGGGCACGTCGAGCACCGTGCCGACCAGGATCGGCGCCTTGATCGCCTCGACGGCCACCGAGATCTCTTGCGCCGCATCAGGGTTGAGCAGCGGGTCGATCTCCGACGCGTCCTCGGGCCAGACGATCAAGTCGGGTTGAAGCACCCGTCCGGCGCGCACATCGTCGGCCAATTGGCGGGTCTCGCGGACGTCGTTGCCCAGCACTGCCAGCCGCTGGGCGTTGAATTCCAGACCGAGCCGCGGCACGTTGCCCTGGACGACCGCCACGGTCAGGGTGGGTTCGTTGCCGGCGCCGGTGCCGGAGTGGCGGACCTGCGGCCAGACGGCGGCGGCGACGAAGAACACCAGGCAGATGCACAGGGCAGGCAGCACGACCGCGGGCGGGGCGTCGTCCACCTCGGCGTCGGTAGTCCGGTGACGCGACGTCTGCCACCACGACACGGTCTCCAGCACCAGCGCGGCGATGCTGCATCCGGTCAGCACGATCGCCAGCGAGAGCAGCGGAACGCTGCCCAGCCGGACCAGCGGCAGGAACGGGCCCGAGGTCTGACCGGCGGCCACCACGCCCCACGGGAATCCGCCGAATGGAATGGTCGATTTCAACCACTCCTGAGCCGCCCACAACACCGCGAACCAGATCGGCCACCCGGGTAGCCGCCGCACCACGACAGCAGTCAGACCGAAGAGCCCGGGGAACAGCGAGCACAGCAAGACCAGCGCCGCCAAGGGCACGGCGCCGACGAGGATGCTGATCCAGCGGATCAGCGGCAGATAGAACGCCAGACCGAACAGCACGCCGTAGCCGAATCCGCCGGCCGGCGTGGTGGCCGTGCGAGTCAGCACCCAGGCCAGCACCGCGAACGCGATGATCGCCGCCCACCACCAGTTGAACTGCGGATAGCTCGAGCACAACAGCAGGCCGGCGACGATCGAGGCGCCCAGCCGGGTCCACCGCGGCCGCAGCCACCGGCCCAGTTGCGGTATCCGTATCCGCAGTTGACCGGCCAGCCAGGTCGCCAGCAGAACCGACACCTGGACGAGGCGCTGCCACACCACAGTCGCGACGTGACCGGCCTGGCTGCGGAGCCTCTCCCACCGGTCGTCTCGCGGCTCGGCGTAGTCGTCTTCCGGCTCGAGATCGTCGGCGAGGTCGGCATCGTCGTCGTGTTCGACATCCAAGTCGTCAATGACCCGGATTTCGCCGGTCACTGGGTCGTCTTTGATCGCGGGAATGATGTCGGTGTTCTCGACGGGCCGTTTCCGGGGGTCGAACCGCCCGATGCCTCTAGCCATGGATGACGACACCCCTATGCACGGTCTGCCGGCAGCGGGGCAACGGGTCGTCCGGATCGAGCCGCGGCAAGGCCGGCACCCGCGACCGCGGGTCGGTGGACCACCGGCGCACGGCGTCGTTCGGCGCGCTGGCTTCGAAATCGCTCACGTCCCAGACGGCGTAGGACGCGGGCGCGCCGGGCACCAGGCTGCCGATCAGCTCGTCACCGGCGCCGCCGGCCCGCCAGCCGCCACGCGTTGCAGCCGCGAACGCGGCGCGCGCGGAGATCGAGCTGTGCGGCGTGTGGTGGTGGACGGCTGCGCGGATCGTCGCCCACGGGTCGAGTCCAGTCACCGGAGCGTCGGATCCGAACGCGAGTGCCACGCCTTGGGATGCTAGCAGCGCAAACGGGTTGAGATGCCGCGCTCGATCGATACCCAAACGGTGGGCGTACATGCCGTTGTCGCCGCCCCAGAGCGCATCGAAATTGGGCTGCATGCTGGCCAGCACACCCCAGGCGCCGAGCTTGGCCGCCTGCTCGACGGTCACCATCTCCAGGTGCTCGAGGCGGTGCCCGCAACGCGCCACGGCGGGGACACCCAGCTCGTCGACCACCCGCTCCAGTGATGCGACGACGCTGGAGACTGCGGCGTCGCCGATGACATGGAAACCGGCCGTCACCCCGGCAGCGGTGCAGGCGCGCAGATGCGCGGTGACGTCGTCGGGTTCCAGGTAGCAGGTCCCGGTGTGGTGCGCAGCGTCCTGGTACGGCTCGTGCAACCAGGCCGTGCGCGATCCCAGGGAGCCGTCGACGAACAGGTCACCGGCCAGCCCAGCGGCCCCGGTTTCGTCGAGCAGAGCACGCGCCTGCGCCGGGGTGGTCACTGACTGGCCCCAGTATCCGGTCACGTCGACGCCATGGGTTCGTGAGGTGGCGGCACGCAATTCCTGCCAGTCGCCGAGCCCGCCGATCTCCGGACCGGCGCATTCGTGCACCGCGACGATCCCGTTGGCGGCCAGGGCGTCCAGCGCGGCCAGCCGGGCCTCGGCCCGCTGCCCGTCGGTCAGCAGGTCGCGCGCGGCGGCGCGGACCAGATGGTGGACGTCGCCGACCAGCGGCCTCTGGTCGTCATACCCGGTTGCCGCGGGCAGCGTGGCGGCTCGCCTGCGCAGACCGGTCGATGCGAGCGCCGAGTGGACGTCGACCCGGGCCAGGTAAGCGGGTCGATCGCCCAGTACCGCGTCCAGGTCTGCGGTGCTCGGCGGCGTGCTCTCCGGCCACGATGAGTCGTCCCAGCCGTGGCCCCAGATCGGCCGACCGGGGTGGGCCGCCGCGTAATCGGCGATCAGCTGCAGGCAGTGCCGGCGCGACGTCGCAGGCCGCAGATCCAGACCGATCAGGGTCAGACCGGTTGCGGTGAGGTGGATGTGGCTGTCGACGAAACCCGGCGCGGCGAAGCCGCCGTCGAGGTCGACGAGGTCGGCGCCGGCGAACTGGTTGCGGCCGACGTCATCGCTGCCCAGCCACACCACGACGCCGTCGCGTACCGCCATCGCAGTGGCGTCGGGATGGGTTGGACTGTGTACCCGGCCGTTGAGCAGCAGGGTTGTGCGGAGTGCGGACACGCGGAGGCTATTCAGGCCGCAAGGGTATCGCCGGCGGTTCGACCTCGCTGACGTCGATCACCTCGCCGTCGATGTAGTCCGGCTGCGATCGGCGGACCCGTCCGTCGGCGCCGACGGTGGCGACCGTGATCAGCGGGAAGCGCCGGCCGACGCCGCGGGCGGCCAACGCCGTCAGCATCGGGCGGGCGACGGCGCGGCTCGGCGGCAGCAGCAACAGCAGGCCCGCGGCGGTGGTCACCAGACCGGGCACCATGACCAGCAGCGATCCCAACCCGACCAGCGCACTGTCGGCGGCCAGCCTCGACTGGTCCGCGTTGAACCCGGAACGCAGCCGGGTCAGCTGTAGCTTCAGCTGCGAGCCCGCCACGGCCAGGCCGGCAGCGAACGCGATCAGCACAGCCAGCAGCGTCCAGCCGAGCCCGATCGTCGACGCCAGACCCACCACAACGAGCAGCTCGACCACGACATAGACCAGAAAGAGTCGCGACACCATGAGATGTGAACGTCGCAGACGCCCACTGGAGTTCCGCGGACAGCCATCGCGCGGTTAGATATCTGACGTGACGACAATCGAGATCGACACCCCGGCCGGCCCGATCGACGCCCTGCTGCACGTTCCTGACGGCCCCGGTCCCTGGCCAGGCGTGGTGGTGGTGCACGACGCTATCGGCTACGGACCGGACAAGGAGTCCATCAACAGTCGTATCGCCGCCGCCGGCTACGTCGCCCTGACGCCGAACATGTTCGCCCGGGGCGGCTGGGCGCGCTGCATGACCAAGGTCATCCGCGACGTACTCGCTCAAAAGGGACGCGCTCTGGACGACGTGCTCGCGGCCCGCGATCACCTGAAAGCGCTGCCGGAATGCACCGGCCGCATCGGCATCGCCGGGTTCTGCATGGGTGGCCAGTTCGCATTGGTCATGTCGCCCAAGGGTTTTGATGCTTCAGCGCCGTTCTACGGTACGCCGCTCCCCCGCGAGCTCAGCGAGACGCTGGACGGGGCCTGCCCGATCGTCGGCAGCTTCGGCAAGCGGGACCCGATCGGCATCGGGGCACCCAAGAAGCTGCAGCAGGTCCTCGACAACAAAGGCATCGCCAACGACATCAAGTCCTACCCGAAGGTCGGGCACAGCTTCGCCAACGAGCTGCCCGCACAGCCGCTGCTGCGCATCGCCGGATTCGGCTACAGCGAGGCCGCCACCGAAGACGCTTGGACGAGAGTCTTCTCGTTCTTCGGCGAGCACCTGGCAAGCTGATTCAGGCGGGCCGTACCTCGAGGCCGACGTTGTTCTTCATCCCGCCGCGCAGCTTGCTGAACACGTTGAACACCTTGCCGACGATGCCGTACTCGCGCCCGATCGCGTCGTAGACGAGACTGGTCTGCGACACGTCCAGGACGCTCGCGGTCGCCTCGATGGCCTCGCTTTTCGGGTTTCCCTGCATGTCGCAGATCGCCAGCGTGACGCGGGGCGTGTTGCGAATCCGCTTGACCTTCCACGACTTTCCCTGAGTGATCATCAGCACGCGGTCGCCCTCGTTGGCGGCCCAGATCGCGGTGGGCTTGGGCCGACCGTCCTTGGTGAAGGTGGTCAGGAGGACGTACTGCGCCTTGGCGACGTCTGCGAAACTCGGGGTCACCGGGCCAGTCTAGTCAGCGGCCTAGGCTTGAGCCCGACCGTAAGGAGCCTCACGCGATGAAACGTTCCTCGATTGCCGACAAGGTTGTTGCCGTCACCGGTGGTGCGCGCGGGATCGGCTTGGCCACGGCAACGGTTCTGCAGGCGTTGGGCGCCAAAGTCGCGATCGGCGACATCGACAGATCTGCCGTCAAGGAGGCGAGTAGTCAACTGGGTCTGCAGTTCGCCCGTCGACTGGACGTGACGGATCGACGGTCCTTCACCGAGTTTCTCGACACCGTTGAAGAGCGGCTCGGAATCGTGGACGTCGTGGTGAACAACGCCGGGGTCATTGCGGTCGGCCCCGCGGTTGACGAGGCGGACACCGCCACGCAGCGACTGCTCGATGTCAACATCTTCGGCGTGATCCTGGGCACCAAGCTGGCGGCGCAACGGATGCTGCCGCGCGGTCACGGTCACGTCATCAACATCGCTTCACTGGGCAGCCTGCTGCCGACCGAGGGCATCGCAACCTATTGCGCGACAAAGCATGCCGTGCTGGGCTATACCGATACGGTCCGCATGGAAAACCGCGGGAGCGGAGTGCAATTCTCGGCGATTCTGCCGACTTTGACCAATACCGACATGATTGCCGGCATCGGGCACGCAAAGGGATTCAAGAATGCAGAACCGGACGACGTCGCGCGGGCAATCGCCGGGGTGATCGCCAAACCACGGCCACGCGTACTCGTTCCCCGTTCGATCGGCGCGACCGTCACGGGTCAGCGCTTGATGCCACTGCGGATGGCCGAAGCGCTAGCGCGCGTATTGGGCACCGGCCGCGTTTTCACCAGCGACGTCCAGATCGACAAGCGCAAGGCCTATGCGCGGCGGGCGGGAACGTCCTGAACCACGCCGCCGACGGCCCGCTGGCGCGAATCAGGTTGCCGGGCGGCAGGCTGACTGCCGCCGAGTTGAGAGCTCTGGCCGAGACGTCAGCGGCGTTCGGCTCGTCGGCGCTGGATCTGACCGCCCGCGGGAATCTGCAGATCCGCGGGATCACCGATGCCGGGGCGGTGGCTGCAGCCTTGGGAGAGGTAGGTCTGCTGCCGTCCTCGCCCAGCGATATCGTCGCCTCGCCGCTTTCCGGCAGGGTGGGTGGTGTCGCTGACGTACGGGCGTGGGTCACCGAACTGGACGCCGCAATTCGCGCCGAGCCGATGCTGGCACAGCTGCCGGATCGCTTCCTGTTCAGCGTGGACGACGGGCGCGAGGATATGTCCGGCCTGGGTGGCGACGTCGGCGTCCACGTCGTCGACGATCACGTCGCCCTGGTGCTGGCCGGGTGCGACAGCGGCGTCCGGCTGACCGCCCGCGACGTGGTCGACATCGTGATCGCCGTTGCGGTGCGGTTCATCGAGATACGCGGAGACGCCGCGCGGGTCAGCGAATTGGCGGATCCCTCGACACTGTGGCCCGGTGCCGAACACGGTGACGGCTTTCGACCCGCCACCCGCACGCCGGTGGGCTGGATCGGGCAGGACGACGGCCGGGTGGCGTTGGCCGCCGCGGTGCCGATGGGCGTGCTGCCGGCGCGCGTCGCGGAGTATCTGGCGGCGATCGAGGCGCCACTGGTCGTCACGCCGTGGCGCTCGATCCTCATCTGCGACCTCGACGAGGCCGTGGCCGACACGGCGCTGCGGGTGCTCGCGCCGATGGGACTGGTCTTCGACGAGAACTCGCCCTGGGCAGCCGTTCCCGACGATCCCAACGACGACGGCTTGTGACGCGGCGCTAGTCAGCGCTCATCGCGGCATCCGGCGCCAGACGAACTGCGGCAGCAGTCGCATCACGCCGGCAGCCGGCCCCAGTGCCCACGGGATCCACACGGTACGACGGCGTTTGGCGAGAGCCAGCGCGGTCCGCGCCGCGACCTGCGACGGCGTGCTGGACAGCGGTGCCGGCGTCATCCCTTCGGTCATCCGGCCGATCACGAATCCGGGGCGCACGATCAGCAGTCGCACGCCGGTTCCGTGCAGCGCGTCAGCCAGCCCGCTGGCGAAGCCGTCCAGACCGGCTTTCGCCGACCCGTAGACGTAGTTCGCCCGTCGCACCCGGGCCCCGGCAATCGAGGAGAACACCACCAACGCTCCCCGGCCCGCTTCCCGCATCGCGGCCGCCAGGTGCGTCAGCAGGCTCACTTGCGCGACGTAGTCGGTGTGCACGACAGCCACCGCATGAGCCGCGTCGACCTCAGCCCGCCCCTGTTCGCCGAGCACTCCGAAGGCCAGCACCGCGGTGTCGATCGCGCCGTGCTCGGCGACGATCGATGCGATCAACGGGCCGTGCGAGTCCAGGTTGTCGGCGTCGAACTCACGAGTGAACACCGCTGCCGCACCGGCAGCCTGGATCGCCGACGTCTGCTCGCCGAGGAGGTCCGCGCCGCGCGCGGCCAGCACCACTGAGGCGCCAGGTGCCAGCCGCACAGCAAGCTCGAGGCCGATTTCGCTACGGCCACCCAGAATCAGCACCGTCGGTGCGCTCGTGTCATCCACGGCTGCGATTATGACCTGCGCTAACGTGAGCGGTGATGGCGAACTCCACTGCCCGGCTTACCAACGACGCGTTGGCGTTTCTCACAGAGCGCCACCTCGCCATGCTGACCACCTTGCGCGCTGACAATTCGCCGCACGTCGTCGCGGTGGGGTTCACCTTCGATCCCAAGACGCATATCGCGCGGGTGATCACCACCGGCGGCTCGCAGAAGGCGGTCAACGCCGAGCGCGGCGGCGTGGCCGTTCTCAGTCAGGTCGACGGGGCCCGCTGGCTGTCGCTGGAGGGTAGCGCCGGCGTCAACGGTGAGGTCGACGCCGTGCGCGATGCGGAGCTGCGTTACGCCCAGCGGTACCGCACGCCGCGGGAGAACCCGCGACGGGTCGTCATCGAGGTTCAGATCGAGCGAGTGCTCGGGTCCTCGGACCTGTTGACCCGCAAAGGTGACTAGCCGCTAGACCAGCGTGGCGCCCGGCGCCCGGATCACCAGCGGCACGGCGGGGAAATAGGCCGCCAGCTCCGGCCGCGACTTGGCCAGCGCTGCAGTGCCGTAGCCGCGGTGCCGATAGTCCGGGTGAATCCAGATCCGCACGTGCACCTCGTGGTCGTCGAGCTCGCCGAACACCATGCCGACCTTCTCGTCGCCGTCCACAGCGACGAACCAGGCGGCTTCTTCGGCGTCGAATCGCTGCTGTGCCGAACGGATTTCGTCCTCGAGGTCCGCGGCGGGTGCACCCGATCCGTCACCCTTGGCGCCGACTTCCTCGGTGCGCGCGGCGAAGATGTCATGGTCGGACTTCCCGGAGAAGGCGCGAAGCGCCATCGAGTCGCCCGAGCTGGCCGGCCTGTCCTTGAACGTGAAGCTCAAGATGTTGTTCAGATCTTCGAGTTCGGTGGCGATGATCTTGCGCGAGTCCTTGGTCAGCTGATCGAACGACATGCCGATCACCGCTTCAGCTCCGAGCCGTGACGTGCCGAGCAGTTCGACGATGCCGTCGACCGCCGATGGTCGGTCGTCAGCTTCAACAATCAGGTCCAGCACTTCGTGTCGGCGTTCCAGCGCGGTCATAAAAGCGTTGGTGATTTCTCGGCGGGCGGCGGCGCGGTCGTGATCGGTCATCGCTTGAGCTTAATACCTAAACCGCGACCACGATCAGTCCGTGCGGACGGTTGTTGACCGACTGGGCGCCGTCTTCGGATACCACGACGATGTCTTCAATGCGCGCTCCCCACTGCCCGGGGAAGTAGATCCCGGGCTCGACGGAAAACGCCATACCTGCCTGCAACGGCAGGTCGTTGCCCGCGACGATGTAGGGCTCCTCGTGCACCGACAACCCGATGCCGTGCCCGGTGCGGTGCACGAAATACTCGGCGAGGCCGGCGTCGGCCAGCACCCCGCGAGCAGCGGCATCGACCTGCTCGGCGGTGACCCCGGGACGCACCACATCGACCGCCGCCTGCTGGGCCCGTTGCAATACTGAATACTGTTGCGCCACTTCCGGGCTGGGCTCACCGATGCTGTACGTGCGAGTCGAGTCGGAGTTGTATCCGGGCTCGTAGGCTCCACCGATGTCGACGACGACGATGTCGCCGACCCGGATCTCCCGATCCGAGTATTCGTGGTGCGGATCCGCACCGTGCGGGCCGGAGCCGACGATGACGAACGCCACCTCCGAATGCCCTTCGGCAACAATGGCTTCGGCGATGTCGGCAGCGACGTCGGCCTCGGTGCGGCCGGGCACCAGGAACTCCGGCACCCGGGCGTGCACCCGATCGATTGCCGCGCCCGCTTTGCGCAGCGCGTCGACTTCGGCGGCGTCTTTGACCATCCGCAGTTCGCGCAGCACGTCGGTGGCCAGCACCGGTACCACGCCGAGCACATCGGCCAACGGCAACAGGTGCAGCGCCGGCATCGCGTCGGTGACCGCCGTCGCCGAGGGAGCCCCACCCATCGCCGCGGCGACCAGTTGGTAGGGGTTGTCGCCGTCGACCCAATCACGCACGACCAGGCCAAGATCGGTGACAGCGGACTGCCGCAGCGACGCCAACTCCAGCCGCGGCACCACCACCGTCGGATCACCGGAGACCGGCAGCACCAACGCCGTCAGCCGCTCGAAGGTCTGCGCCCGCGAGCCGAGCAGATAGCGCAGGTCATACCCCGGAGTGATGACCAGGCCGGCAAGTCCGGCCTTCGCGGTGGCGGCCCTCGCCGCGGCAATCCGGCGGCCGTAGACCTCGGCATCGAAGCGCTCTGCACCCATGGGATTCAAGGCTAGCCGGGCGACGATGCAGAGCGCGAAGCGCGATGAGGAGAAGCCCGGCAATCAGACCTCTCCCGGCAATCAGACCTGGCAGGATGGCGGGCATGTCCGCGCCGCTGCTGCTGCTCGACGGCGCCAGCATGTGGTTCCGCTCGTTCTTCGGTGTCCCGTCGTCGATCACCGCGCCCGACGGTCGGCCGGTCAACGCCGTTCGCGGCTTCCTGGATTCGGTGGCAACGCTGATCACCAAGCACCGCCCTGGCCGGTTGGTGGTCTGCCTGGATCTGGACTGGCGGCCGCAGTTCCGGGTCGATCGCATCCCGTCGTACAAAGCGCATCGAGTCGAGGAGGAAAACCCCAGCGGGCAAGCCGATGTCGAGGAAGTTCCGGACGATTTGTCGCCGCAGGTCGAGATGATCGCGGAGATACTCGAGGCGTTCGGCTTCTGCAGCGGCGGCGCCGAGGGTTTCGAGGCCGACGACGTGATCGGCACGCTGGCCGATCAGGAGCGACGCGACCCGGTCATCGTCGTCAGCGGCGATCGCGACCTGCTGCAGGTCGTCCGCGACGACCCGGTCGCGGTGCGGGTGCTCTACCTCGGCCGTGGCCTGAGCAACGCCACGCTGATGGGTCCCATCGAGGTCGCCGACAAATACGGCGTACCCGTCGACCGGGCCGGCGTCGGCTACGCCGAGTTGGCGTTGCTCCGCGGCGACCCCTCCGACGGGCTACCCGGGGTGCCTGGCATCGGCGAGAAGACCGCCGCCACGCTGCTGGGGCAGCACGGCTCACTGGCCGCGATCCTGGACGCCGTCGGCGACCCCGCATCGTCTCTGGCGAAAGGGGTTCGGGCCAAGCTGCGCAACGCCGCCGACTACATCGAGGTCGCTGGCCCGGTGGTGCGGGTGGCCACCGATGCGCCAGTCACGCTGTCGACGGACACCGATGCCGTCCCGCTGGTGGCGGCCGACCCGACACGTACCGCGGACCTCGCCACGCGACTCGGCGTCGGGTCATCGATCGCGCGGTTGCAGAAGGCTCTGGACGCGCTGCCTGCGTCGTGAACTACTTGGGCCGACCGACCTCGTAGGTGCCCTTGTTGTCCTGGAACGTCACGGTCACCGACCGCTTTGTGCCATCGATGCTGACGTCGCAGTCGAAGGTCTGGCCCTTTTTGACGGTCGGATTCTGACCGCTGTTGCACTTGACGTCCTTGACGTTCTTGGCGCCGTAGCCGTTGGTGTTGTCCGCGAGGATCTGCTGCACACCCACCTCGGCCTTGCCGACGTCCAGCTTGGTGGTCACGAAGAACCCGGGCGCCCAGAAGCCGAGCACCAACACGACGGCGACAACCACGGCGGCGAACACGCCGACGATCGTTCCGACCAGCGTCCGCGACTTCTTCGGACCGGCCTGCGGCTGGCCGTACTGACCGGGATACTGGCCGTATTGGCCCGGCTGACCGTACTGGCCGGGCTGACCGTACTGGCCAGGCTGTCCGTACTGACCGGGCTGTCCGTACTGACCGGGCTGGCCGTACTGCGGCGTCTGGCCGGCGTACTGCCCCTCCTGCGGGTAGCCCTGCGGGTACTGCTGCGACGGCGGGTAGTACTGCGTGGCCGGCTGCTGGTACTGCGGGTATTCGGTGGGCGTGTAGGCGGGCGCCTGCCAGGTCTGCTGCTCGCTGGACGGCTGCCAGCCCTGCTCGCCGGTTCCTTGCTGCCAGGGTGACGCGTGGGCCTGCTCCTCGCCGGATTGCTGACCCTCACCCTGAGGCGGCTGCCACGGCTGCGTCGGGTCGGTTCCCTGCGGTCCGCTCATCGTGTGTCAGTCCTCTCAGTGCTGCTTGCAGTCCTCGATCGGTCGCCGTAAGCCACCGTAGCTTCGGCTCAGCCTACCCGGCGTCAACTGCGACGACGCCGCGCCGAATCGCGTCGATCGCGCGCTTGGCCGTGGCCCGCAACTCCGGCTGCGGGGCAGCATTGCGGACCTGGTCCAGCAGGTCAAGCACCTGCCGGCACCAGCGCACGAAATCCCCCGGCGACAGTGGCGAACCCGCGCCTTCGGTATCGGCGGCGGCCAGCGACGTCACCAGGTCGCCACTGCTGGCCCAGCGGTAGATGGCCGCGACGAATCCGTCGTCGGGTTCGCGGCTCAGCGTGATGCGGTGCCGATGCTCGTCGGCCCGCAACGCCGCCGACAGCCGCCGCGTCGTGTGCAGCGCCTGGCGGAGCTTTGCGGTGGGTATCTCCGCGCTCGGCGCTCCGGGGCCGTCGCTGCCCCGCGTCTCGTAGAGCACCGACGACAGCACCGCCGCCAACTCGGCTTCCCGCAGACCCGTCCACGCCTCGGTGCGCAGACATTCGGCAACCAGAAGGTCGCTCTCGCTGTAGATCCGGGCCAGCAGCAGGCCGTCGTCGGTGACCGTGGGATCGCCGTGTGTCTCCTGAATGAAGCCGCGCTCGGTGAGCAGCCCGACGATGCGGTCGAAGGTCCGTGCCAGCGAGTTGGTCGCGGCGGCCACTTTTTTCTCCAGCGCGGCGTTCTCGCGCTCGATGCGCAGATAACGCTCGGCGATCCGCACCTGGGCTTCGCGATCGGATTCGCGGTGCGCGGGATGACGGCGCATCTTCTCCCGCAACGCGATCAGCTCGGGATCGATGTCGGCGCCCTCGTTGCGCTTACCGCGACGATCGCCCTCGATCGACAATCCCGCAGCCGCCGAACGCAGCGCCGAGGCCAGATCGCGGCGCACCCGCGGCTGGCGGTGCTCGATGCGCTTGGGCAGTGTCATGGATCCCACCGGCGGCGTCGCACCGGAGTAATCTGCCGACGAAATCCTTCCGGCCCAACGATTCTCGGTCAAAACCAGCGGTCGCGGATCGGCGCCGTCGCGGGCGGCCTCCAGCACAACGGCCAAGCCGCCCCGCCGGCCGTGCGTGATCGTGATGATGTCGCCACGGCGCAGCGCGGTCAGCGCATCGTTGATCGCCTCTCTGCGCTGCAGCCGCGACGCCCGGGCCTGGGCGCGTTCCTGCTGGCTGATCTGCTCACGCAGGCGGGCGTACTCGAGGATCGACGCCTCGTTGCCGCCGAGCTCGGCGGCGACCTCGTCGAGCATCTTTTGTCCGCGTTCCACGCCGCGGACCAGGCTCACCACCGAACGGTCGGCCTGAAACTGGGCGAACGACTGCTCGAGCAGTCGGTGCGCCTGTTCGGGGCCGACGCGGTTCACCAGGTTGATCGTCATGTTGTACGACGGGGCGAACGAGCTGCGCAGCGGGAACGTTCGGGTCGAGGCCAGACCCGCGACTTCGGCCGGCTCGCTCGTGTCGTCGCCCGGGTTCCACAGCACCACGGCGTGACCCTCGATATCGATGCCACGCCTGCCGGCCCGGCCGGTGAGCTGGGTGTACTCCCCCGGCGTCAACGGCAGATGCTGCTCGCCGTTGTACTTCACCAGCCGTTCCAGCACCACGGTGCGAGCGGGCATGTTGATGCCCAAAGCCAGTGTCTCGGTGGCGAACACCGCCTTGATCAGCCCCGCGGTGAACAGCTCCTCCACGGTGTGCCGGAACACCGGCAACATGCCCGCATGGTGGGCGGCGATCCCGCGCAGCAGAGCTTCGCGCCAGTCGTAGTAGCCGAGCACTTCCAGGTCGGATTCCTCGAGATCGCCGCAGCGCTGCTCGATCACCTCGGCGATCTTGACCCGGTCCTCCTCGGTGGTCAGCCGCAGCGGTGAGCGCAGGCACTGGGCGACCGCGGCTTCGCAGCCCACCCGGGAGAACACGAACGTGATGGCCGGCAGCAGGCCGTCGGCGTCCAGCAATCGGATCACCTCGGGCCGCGGTGGCGGCCGGTAGAAACTGGACCGGCCGGGTCGGCCGGGGCTGCCCTTCCCCGCCGTGCGGCGGGGTCCACGCCAGTCCGAGAGCCGGTCTGCCTCGCGACGATTCGCTATGTGGCGCAACAGATTCGGGTCGACGATCGCGTGTTTGCGCTCGTCGGGGCCGTGTGCGGCGTAGTCGAACAGGTCGAAGATGCGTTTGCCGACGAGCATGTGTTGCCACAGCGGGACGGGCCGGTGCTCGTCGACGACGACCGTGGTGTCGCCGCGCACGGTCTGGATCCAGCCGCCGAACTCCTCGGCGTTGCTCACCGTCGCCGACAGGCTGACCAGTCGGACGTCGTCGGGCAGATGCAGGATGACTTCCTCCCACACCGCACCGCGCATCCGGTCTGCGAGGAAATGCACCTCGTCCATCACTACATACGAAAGTCCTTGCAGTGTAGGAGAATCCGCATACAGCATGTTGCGCAGCACTTCGGTGGTCATCACCACGACGGGCGCGTGCGAGTTGACCGACTGGTCGCCGGTCAGCAGCCCGATCTGGTCCTTGCCGTAGCGCGCGACGAAATCGTTGTGCTTCTGGTTGCTCAGTGCCTTGATCGGCGTGGTGTAGAAGCACTTGGTGCCGGATGCCAGCGCCAAGTGCACGGCGAATTCGCCGACAACGGTCTTGCCCGCCCCGGTCGGCGCGCACACCAGGACACCGTGGCCGCTCTCCAGCGCCGCACAGCCACGTCGCTGGAAGCCGTCGAGTTGGAAGGACAAGTCCGCGGCGAACCGGGCCAGCTCGGGCCCGATGGGTTGATCAGGTGATGTCGTCATGGGGTCCGGCGATGCTGGACGGCACGCCCACCGCGGACGGCGGGTCGATGACCGAGGCTTGGTCGTCGGCGAGGGTGGTGAGCGCCTCGCGTTTGGCTTTCCTTCGGTCGTGGATGCGGGCGATCTGAATGGCGAGTTCAAGCAGCAGCGTCAACGCAAGGCCCAGGGCCGTCATCGAAAACGGGTCGGACCCCGGCGTGAAAATCGCTGCGAACACGAACATTCCGAAGATCAGGCCGCGCCGCCAGGACTTGAGCCGCTCGTAGGTCAACATGCCAACGAAGTTGAGCATCACGATCAGCAGCGGGAATTCGAAGCTCGCGCCGAAGACCAGCAACAGATTGATCAGAAATCCGAAATACCGGTCGCCGGACAGCGCAGTCACCTGCACGTCGCTGCCGACGGTCAGCAGGAACTGAAGCGCCTTGGCCAGCACCAGGTACGCCAGCACCGCGCCGGTGACGAACAGCAGTGCCGCCGGGATCACGAACGCGACGGCGAAACGGCGCTCCTTCTTGTACAGGCCCGGGGTGATGAACGCCCACAGTTGGTAGAGCCACAACGGGCAGGCCATCACCACACCGGCCGTCAACGCGACCTTCAACCGCAACATGAACTGGTCGAACGGCGCGGTGGCCAGCAGCCGGCAGTGACCGTTGGCGATATCGGCTCGCGCCGACGGCGGCAACGCGCAGTAGGGATGCCGCAGCCACTCGCCCAGGCTCTCCATCCCGAACAGCGGGTGCGAGTACCAGACGAAACCGACAATCGTGGTGAGGATGATCCCGGCCAGCGAGACCAGCAGCCGGGTACGCAACTCGGTGAGATGGGCGACCAGCGACATGGTCGCATCGGGATTGGCGCGGCTGCGACGCTGACGCGGATCTAGCCGCTTGAAGAGACCGTTGTTGCGCACAGTGAAATAGGCGCTCGTGCGCCGCGACGGCGGCGGGAAGCTAGGCCGACCGACCGTCAGCAGCCGGCGGCTCTACCCGCTCGGAATGCACCGGCTGGGCGGGCGCGGTCTGGGGTGCTGACGTTTCGGGCTTGTTGTCGTTTTGCAGTTCGCGGACCTCGGACTTGAAGATCCGCAACGACTTGCCCATAGAGCGGGCCGCTTCGGGAAGCCGCTTGGCGCCGAACAAAACGATCACCAGGACCGCGATGATCGCCAGGTGACCCGGAGTAAGAGCGTTCACGAGTATGTACCTCCAGATGTCTCCACGATGCTACCGCAGCCGCCGGCTCAGGAGCCGGAGCGCACCGCAGCCTGGTACGACTCCAATGCCGCCGTCGCAGCGTCGCGCACCCGGTTGGCCAGCGACTCCGGAGCCAGCACCCGCACCGCAGAGCCCATGCCCAGCACCTGGCGGGTCATCCACTCTTCGGACGCGTAAGTGATCGCGGCCTCGCAATGGCCGTCGGGCAACTCGCGTAGCACCCGCATCGGGTAGTACTCGAACATCCACGACGCGGCGGGCGTCAGAACAAGAGTGGCCGACGGCAGCGACGGATCGGCGTCGAACAGCGAGGTGTCCGGCGGCGCCTGGGTCGCGGGTTTCGGTGGCGCGGACGGCTCGTCGAGCACAGCGGCTTCGACGATGCGGTCGAACCGGAACAGCCGCACACCTTCTGCTTCGCGCGACCATGCCTCCAGGTAGCTCTGATCACCGACCAGCACGATCCTGATCGGGTCGACGATCCGGGTGGACAGCGTGTCGTGCGAGGCGGCGTAGTAGTCGATGCTCAGCGCCCGGTTGTCGCGGACGGCGCCGCGAACCGCGGCGGCGGCCCGGCTCTCGAGCGGAGCCGGCTCGTCCACCGCGGCCACGTCGTTTCCGTGTCCCGCGGCGCCTGCGGCCGCTTCGATTTTGGCGATCGCGCTGCGCGCCGCCTCCGGGTCGACCACCCCCGGGATGTCGGCCAGGGCCCGCAGCGCCACCAGCAGACCGGTGGCCTCCGGTGAGGTGAGCTGCAGCGGGGTGTCCATCCCCGCGGAGAACGTCACCTCGACGGTGTCGCCGGTGAATTCGAAGTCGATCAGATCGCCAGGGCCGTAGCCGGGAAGACCGCACAGCCACAGCTGCTCCAGGTCGTCGCCGAGCTGCTTGACCGAGACGCCGAGCGCGGCGGCGGCCTGAGCGCGGGTGACCCGCGGGTTGGACTGGAAGTACGGCACCATGTTCAGCAGTCGCACCAGTCGGGTCGAAACGGGTGTCATCGGCCCTCCTCGATACCCGCGTGAGTCGTCAATGCCGCTCCTCCTCATCGCTCCGCTCCGCATCGTCGGTGACATGCGCACGCAGCTTCTCCAGCACCTCGTCACGCAGCGACGACGGCTCCAGCACCACCGCGTCAGCGCCGTATCCGGCGATGTCGCCCGCTAATCGGCCGGTGGTACCGACGTCGAGCTCGATGACCTCGCCGTCGCGGCCACCCAGCTGCCGGGCACCCAACGAGGTCCCAGCGCGCCGCAACGCGGTGGCCCGCCCGTCGGCCACCCACACCTGAGCCCGCACGCCCGATGGGGTGTCGGCGACCGCAGCGGCGACGATCTCGCGCAGATCGACTCCCCCCGGCCGCGAGACCGCACCGGTCGGGCCGACGGGTTTCACGTCGTCGCCGATGCGGGACAACCGGAATGTGCGGGTGGCGTCGCGATCGCGATCGTGTCCGACCAGATACCAGCGGCCCTTCTCGGTGATGACACCCCACGGCTCGACGGTGCGCACGGTGTAGGGCTCGGTGCGGGACGGCCGGTGCGGAAACTCGACGGCCCGCCCGGTGTTGATCGCCGACAACAACGCGTTTAGAACGTCTTCCGACCCGCGCAAGCCCATGCTGCCGGCCGGCGACGCGATCGCGATGGGCGCGTCGGGGTCGACGTCGACGCCCGCCGCGCGCAGCTTGAGCAACGCGCCCTGGGTGGCATTGATGAGGTCAGGCGACTCCCACAGCTGGGTGGCGACAGCGACGGCGGCCGCCTCATCACCGGTCAGTTCGACGGCGGGCAGGGCGTAGGCATCGCGGTTGATCCGGTAGCCCTCGACCGGGTCGAACGACGACACCCGGCCCGTCTCCAACGGGATGCCCAGGTCGCGCAACTCGTTCTTGTCACGCTCGAACATTCGCGAGAACGCTTCATCGCTGGCGCTGTCCGCATACCCCGCCACGCTGGAGCGGATTTTCTCTGCGGTGATGTAGCCACGAGTGGACAACAGCGCGATGACGAGGTTCATCAATCTTTCGACTTTGGAAGTCGGCACCCGCACCACCCTAGTTGCCGGGTCACATGCTCGCGATCAGCCTCTTGACACGCTCGTCCACGGACCGGAACGGGTCCTTGCACAACACGGTGCGCTGGGCCTGGTCATTGAGCTTGAGGTGCACCCAGTCGACGGTGAAGTCGCGTCCTGCGGCCTGGGCGGCGCTGATGAACTCGCCGCGCAACCGCGCCCGGGTGGTCTGCGGCGGCTGGTCGACCGCGGCGTCGATCTCCTCGTCGGTGGTGATGCGCGTCGCCAGACCCTTGCGCTGCAGCAGATCGAAGACACCGCGGCCGCGCTTGATGTCGTGATATGCCAGGTCCAGCTGAGCGATCTTCGGGTCGGACAGCTCCATGTCGTAGCGGTCCTGGTAGCGCTGGAACAGCTTGCGCTTGATCACCCAGTCGATCTCGGTGTCGACCTTGGCGAAGTCCTGACTTTCCACCGCGTCGAGTTGGCGGCCCCACAGATCGACGACCTGCTCGATTTGGGCGTTGGGCTCGCGGGTCTGCAAATGCTCGACCGCGCGCGCGTAGTACTCGCGCTGGATGTCCAGTGCGCTGGCCTGACGCCCGCCCGCCAGCCGTACCGGGCGCCTGCCGGTGGAGTCGTGGCTGACCTCGCGGATGGCCCGGATCGGGTTGTCCAGCGAGAAGTCCCGAAATGCCACGCCCGCTTCGATCATTTCCAGCACCAGCGCCGCGGTGCCGACCTTGAGCATGGTGGTCGTTTCGCACATGTTGGAGTCGCCGACGATGACATGCAGGCGCCGATATTTCTCGGCGTCGGCGTGCGGCTCGTCGCGGGTGTTGATGATCGGGCGTGACCGGGTCGTCGCGCTGGAGACGCCCTCCCAGATGTGCTCGGCGCGCTGCGAGAGGCAGAACGTGGCGGCCTTCGGGGTTTGCAGCACCTTGCCCGCGCCGCAGATGAGCTGGCGGGTGACCAGGAACGGCAGCAGGACATCGGAGATCCGGGAGAACTCCCCCGCCCGCACGATCAGGTAGTTCTCGTGGCAGCCGTACGAGTTGCCCGCCGAGTCGGTGTTGTTCTTGAACAGATAGATGTCGCCGCCGATGCCTTCGTCGGCCAGCCGCTGCTCGGCGTCGACCAGCAGGTCCTCCAGGACTCGCTCGCCCGCGCGGTCATGAGTGACCAGCTGAATCAGGCTGTCGCACTCGGCGGTGGCGTATTCCGGATGGCTGCCCACGTCGAGGTACAGCCGTGCACCGTTGCGCAGGAAAACATTGGAGCTGCGGCCCCACGACACCACCCGGCGGAACAGGTAGCGGGCTACTTCATCTGGTGACAGGCGGCGATGACCGTGAAACGTGCAGGTGACACCGAATTCGGTCTCGATACCCATGATTCGTCGCTGCACAATTCGAGCGTACTTGCTGAACCGGTAACTGGTGTGGAAGCCCCGCCCAGACGGCGGCAGCGTGGTGCGCCGGCGTGCCGACACCGTCGCAACACACCAACGGTAGATCTTTCGACAACGCTTGCCGCTGAGACGTTTTACGCTTCAGCCGGGGTGGGCGCCTCGCCGAATCGGCTCAGTGCCAGCGCCGCGGCGACGGCGATCGCGAACCCGACCACCACCATCCAGCTCAGGCCGTCGCGGGTTTTGTCGCCCAGCCACGCCACCCCGACCAGGGCGGGACCAACCGTCTCGCCGATGACCATGCCTGCGACGGCAGTGGTGACCGAACCACGGCTCAACGCCGAGGTCAGCAGCAGGAATCCGGCCGCCCCGCCGGTGGCCAACGCGTAGATCGCAGGGTTGGCCCAGAATGCGGCTTTGGTCGGATCGACGGTGTCGATCAACCGGACTGCAATCTCGACGACACCGAAACCGGCCCCGGCACTCAGGCCCAGCACGAGCGCACGCGAGCGATCGCCGAGTCGTCCCGACACCGCGCCGGCGCCGAAGACGATGGCGACCACCACCAGCAGGCCCCAGGCCAGTCCCGGCGGCCCGTGCCCGGAGCCTTCCGGTCCGGCGGCCAGCCCGAGCATCGCGAGGCTGCCGCACACCACGGCGACCGCAGCCCACTCCGTCGCGGACAACCGAGCCGAGAGCACCCATGCGGCCACGATCGCGGTGACGGCCAGCGAGGCGGCTATCGCCGCGGCGACGACGTAGATCGGCACCATTCGCAGCGCCGCGATCTGCAGCAGGAAGCCGAGACCGTCCAGGCCGATACCCACCAGGTAGCGCCACTGCCGCAATGCCCGCAGCAGCAGGGCCGGGTCGACGCCAGAGTCGCTGCCAGTGTTCACCGAGCGGGTCGCGGCGGCCTGCAGAACGGTTGCGGTGCCGTAACACACCGAGCATCCCAGGGCGAGCAGCAAGCCGATCAGCATGGGGCAGCGCCTATTTCGAGGATTCCTCCGCCGAGTCGTCCGACGACTCGGCGCCATTGCGTTCGGGCAGCAGCCGTTCGAGCGCAGCACCGGTGATTCGGCGGAACGCCCGGCGCGGCCGGCTGATGTCGAGGATGGCGACTTCCAGCGTCGCGACACCCAACGCGTCGTCGCCGCTGACGCTGCCCGCCTTCAAGGCGTTGACGGCGATGTGCACAGCATCGGCCAGATCCGCGTTCTCGGCATACGAGTCCTTGAGCGCGGTGGTGATCGGCTCGGTCGTCCCGCCCATCACGACGAAGTGCGGCTCGTCGGCGATCGACCCGTCGTAGGTAATCCGGTAGAGCTCAGGCGCTTTGGTCTCGCCGTAGTGGGCGACCTCGGCGACGCACAGCTCGACCTCGTATGGCTTGGCCTGCTCGGTGAAGATGGTGCCCAGCGTCTGGGCGTAGACGTTGGCCAGCTGACGGCCGGTCACGTCACGACGGTCGTAGGCGTAGCCACGGGTGTCGGCGAATTGAATTCCGCCACGGCGAAGATTGTCGAACTCATTGAACTTCCCGGCGGCGGCAAAACCGACGCGGTCGTAGAGCTCGCTGATCTTCTGCAGTGAGCGCGAAGGGTTTTCGGCGACGAACAGCACACCACCGGAGTAGACCAACGCCACCACACTGCGGCCCCGGGCGATGCCCTTGCGTGCGAGCTCGCTGCGCTCGCGCATCGCCTGCTCTGGCGAGATGAAGTACGGAAAACTCATGAATCACTTCCCGCGCGATCCGCATCCGGCCCGAAAGTGTCCGCCCGCGAACGGGTTCGGATGACCTCGCGGGCCAGCTCGGCGATGCGCTGCTCGCCGACGTTGATGGCGCCGTCGACCCCGATGGTGACTGCGGTCGGGTAGATCCCGCGGACCAGGTCGGGTCCACCGGTCGCCGAGTCGTCGTCAGCCGCGTCGTAGAGCGCCTCGACAGCGACACGAAGCGCCGAATCAGCATCTGTCACTTGCGAATACAGCTTCTTGACCGACGACTTGGCGAAGATCGAGCCCGAGCCCACCGACTGGTAGCCCTCTTCTTCCAGGTTCCAGCCGCCGGCCGCGTCGAAGGAGACGATGCGACCCGCCTTGTCCGAATCGGGGTCGCCGATGTCGAATCCGGCCAGCAGCGGCAGCGCTACCAGACCCTGCATCGCAGCGGCGAGGTTGCCGCGGACCATGATCGCGAGCCGATTCACCTTGCCCGCGAAGGTCAAGGGGACGCCTTCGAGCTTCTCGTAGTGCTCGAGCTCGACGGCGTACAGGCGGGCGAATTCGACCGCGATGGCCGCGGTGCCGGCAATCCCGGTCGCGGTGTAGTCGTCGGTGATGTAGACCTTCTGCACATCCCGCCCGGCGATCATGTTGCCCTGCGTCGAACGCCGGTCGCCCGCCAGCAGCACCCCGCCCGGATACTTCAGCGCGACGATCGTGGTGCCGTGCGGCAGCTGGGAACTGGGCGTGATCGCGGCGGTGCTACCAATACCCGCGGGCAGCAGCTCCGGCGCCTCGCGGCGCAGGTGGTCGGTGAATGACGAAAGACCGCCAGAGACGGTCCCGGGTAGTGCTGAGTTGGTGGCCAGGCGATCGCGGTTAGGCCAGGTCACTGTCCGCCCTTTTGGACGTATGCGCGAACGAAGTCTTCGGCGTTCTCTTCCAAAACATCGTCGATCTCGTCGAGCAGGTCGTCGGTGTCCTCGGTCAGCTTCTCGCGACGCTCCTGGCCCGCGGCCGTGCTGGCAGTGGGGTCGTCATCATCGCCGCCGCCACCACCGCGCTTGGTCTGCTCCTGGGCCATCGCTGCCTCCTGCGTCATCATCGGCCGTGAAACACGCCCGTCGTTTCTCCACCCTACCGGTCAATGGCCGTAATGCTCGGGCGAAAGCGCTGTGTCCGGCCGCTCAGGTGGTCAGCTGCTCCACCAGCTCTACCGCGCTGTTCACTGAGTCCAGCAGCGCTCCGACGTGCGCTTTACTGCCCCGCAGCGGCTCCAGCGTCGGGATGCGCACCAGCGAGTCACCACCCAGATCGAAAATCACCGAGTCCCAACTGGCCGCGGCGATGTCGGCGCCGAACCGGCGCAGGCACTCCCCGCGAAAGTAGGCGCGAGTGTCGGTCGGCGGGTTCTCCACCGCGTCGATCACCTGCTGTTCGGTGACGAGACGCTTCATCGAGCCGCGGGCGACCAGCCGGTTGTACAGCCCCTTGTCGAGACGGACATCGGAGTACTGCAGGTCGACCAGGTGCAACCGCGGCGCCGACCAGCTCAGGTTCTCCCGGTGTCGGAAACCTTCCAGCAGACGCAGCTTGGCCGGCCAGTCCAGCAGCTCGGCGCACTCCATCGGATCGCGCTCGAGCAGATCGAGGACATGCGCCCACGTCTCCACGACCTTGAGGGCGCTCGGGTCATGGTCTTTGCTGTCAACCAGCTTCGCCACCCGGTCCAGGTAAATCCGTTGCAGCGCAAGGGCCGTCATTTCACGGCCATCGGCCAGCGCGACGGTGGCGCGCAGCGACGGATCGCGGCTGACCGCATGCACGGCGTGCACCGGACGCGCCAGTGCCAGGTCGCTGAGGTCGATGCCGTGCGCCGGGCCTTCTTCGATCAGGTCGAGCGCGAGCGCCGTGGTGCCGAGCTTGAGATACGTCGACGTCTCGGACAGGTTGGCGTCGCCGATGATGACGTGCAGCCGCCGGTAGCGGTCGGCGTCGGCGTGCGGCTCGTCGCGGGTGTTGATGATGCCGCGCTTCAGCGTGGTCTCCAGCCCGACCTCGACCTCGATGTAGTCCGATCGCTGGGAGAGCTGGAAGCCCGGCTCGTCCCCGGATGGCCCGATACCGACGCGGCCGGAGCCGGTGACCACCTGGCGGGACACCAGGAACGGCGTCAGCCCGGCGATAACGGAGGAGAACGGCGTCTGCCGGCTCATCAGATAGTTCTCGTGCGACCCGTAAGACGCGCCCTTGCCGTCGACGTTGTTCTTGTACAGCTGCAGCTTGGCGGCGCCGGGCACGCTGGCGACATGCCGCGCGGCGGCTTCCATCACCCGCTCGCCGGCCTTGTCCCAGACGACCGCGTCCAGCGGGTCGGTGCATTCCGGCGCGGAGTACTCGGGGTGAGCGTGGTCGACGTAGAGCCGCGCGCCGTTGGTCAGGATCATGTTGGCGGCGCCGACCTCGTCGGCGTCGACCACCGGCGGCGGCCCGGCCGAGCGGCTCAGGTCGAAACCGCGGGCGTCCCGCAGCGGCGATTCGACCTCGTAGTCCCAGCGGGTCCGCTTGGCGCGCTGGATACCTGCGGCGGCGGCGTAGGCCAACACCGCTTGCGTCGATGTGAGGATCGGGTTGGCGGTCGGGTCTGATGGCGACGAAATGCCGTATTCGACCTCCGTACCGATGATCCGTTGCATTCCCCGAGCTTAGGCGTGACGACGATGCGTCCCGCACAGCGGGGCGAGTCGCGGCGCCGCCTGGGCGCATTGCAGACAGATGAACAGGGCCGAGCTGCCATTGACGCTGGTGACTGAAGTGATTACCTTCACCCTGATGCCTGCCCACGCTGCGCCCGAGTCCACCGAGAACTTGTCCGGAAAGCGCTACGGCGAAGTGCTTCTGGTGACCCCAGGAGAGGCGGGGCCGCAAGCCACCGTCTACAACAGCTATCCGCTCAACGACCTCCCCGACGAACTGTGGTCGGCACTCGACGCTAAAGAGATCGCGGCCGAAAACGGCGCTGCCACAGCGCTACTCAACGGCCCACGGTACTGGCTGATGAACTCGATCGAGAAGGTGTCGCAAGCCCCGCGGATGATCAAGAATTTCGGCGGCATCGACATGCTGCTGCAAGCGACCGTCCTGCTGTCCGCGATGGATCCAGCCCCCTACACCGCCAACCAGGTCCATCGGCACACCGTGTTCACCTACGACGCCGGCGAAGAGATCTACGAACTCCACGACCCCGCGCTGCGATGTTGGATCATGCAAACCTGGAGCCAGATCGTCGATCCCAATCTCTCGCGGGCCGACCTGGCTGGCCTCGCCGGCCGGCTCGAGTTGCCGGAGGGCTGGACGTACCAGCCGCGAAAACTGACCAGCCCGTTGAGTATCGACACCACGACGCACGCGGCTCAGGTCATGCAGGATGACCTGAGGAACAGCTACTCGCTGTTCACCGGCTGAGTCCTACCTGATGGCGCCAGCCCGCGGCGCCCGGCTTCGCCGCGCTTGCGACCGCCGCTACAGGTACTGGCCGAGGTTCGACTCGGTGTCGATCGCCCGCGAGGCGCTCGAGCTCTTGCCGGTGACCAACGTGCGGATGTAGACGATCCGCTCGCCCTTCTTGCCCGAAATCCGCGCCCAGTCATCGGGGTTGGTGGTGTTGGGCAGGTCCTCGTTCTCGGCGAACTCGTCAACGATCGAGTCGAGTAGGTGCTGAATTCGCAAACCGGGCTGGCCGGTCTCGAGCACCGACTTGATGGCGTTCTTCTTCGCGCGGTCGACGACGTTCTGAATCATCGCACCGGAGTTGAAGTCCTTGAAGTACATGACCTCTTTGTCGCCGTTGGCGTAGGTCACTTCCAGGAACCGGTTGTCGTCGATCTCGGCGTACATCCGCTCGACGACCTTCTCGATCATCGCTTCGATGCAGGCTCCCCGGTCGCCACCGAACTCGGCGAGGTCGTCGCTGTGCACCGGCAACGTCGTGACGAGGTACTTGGAGAAGATGTCCTGCGCCGACTCGGCGTCTGGGCGCTCGATCTTGATCTTCACGTCGAGGCGGCCGGGCCGCAGGATCGCCGGGTCAATCATGTCTTCGCGGTTGGAGGCGCCGATCACGATGACGTTCTCCAGCCCCTCGACGCCGTCGATCTCGCTGAGCAGCTGCGGGACGACCGTCGTCTCCACGTCGGAGGAAACCCCGGTGCCGCGGGTGCGGAAGATCGAGTCCATCTCGTCGAAAAACACAATCACCGGCGTGCCTTCGGAGGCCTTCTCGCGTGCCCGCTGGAAGATCAGCCGAATGTGGCGTTCCGTCTCGCCGACGAACTTGTTCAGCAGTTCGGGGCCCTTGATGTTGAGGAAGTAGGACTTGGCTTCGCGGGCATCCTCGCCGCGAACCTCGGCCATCTTCTTGGCCAGCGAGTTGGCAACGGCCTTGGCGATCAGCGTCTTACCGCAACCGGGCGGGCCGTAGAGCAACACACCTTTGGGCGGACGCAGCGCGTATTCGCGGTATAGGTCCTTGTGCAGGAACGGCAGCTCGACAGCGTCGCGGATCTGCTCGATCTGGCGGCCCAACCCACCGATGTCGTTGTAGGTGACGTCGGGGACCTCTTCGAGCACGAGGTCCTCGACCTCCGCCTTGGGGATGCGCTCGAAGGCGTAACCGGCCTTGGTGTCGACCAGCAGCGAGTCACCTGGACGCAGCCTGCGCGGCCGGGTGTCGTCGTTGAGGGCATCAGGGTGACCTTCAGGCAGATCCTCGGCAACCAGCGGGTCGGCCAGCCAGACGATGCGCTCCTCGTCCGCGTGACCGACGACCAACGCCCGATGTCCGTCGACGAGAAGCTCGCGGAGAGTTGAAATCTCGCCGACTGATTCGTAGGTGCCGGCCTCGACGACAGTTAGAGCCTCGTTGAGCCGAACCGTCTGCCCCTTGCGCATCGACTGGACTTCGATGTTCGGCGAGCACGTGAGCCGCATCTTGCGACCCGAGGTGAAGACATCGATGGTGTCGTCCTCGTGAGTGGCCAGAAGAACGCCGTAGCCGCTGGGCGGCTGGCCGAGCCGGTCGACCTCTTCGCGCAGTGCCAGCAGTTGTTGCCGGGCTTCCTTGAGCGTCTCCATCAACTTGGAGTTGCGCGACGCCAGCGAGTCGATTCGTGCCTCGAGCTGGTGCACGTCGCGCGGGCTGCGCGGGGCACTCGACGAGCCGACGGCGTTCTCTAGTTGTTCACGCAGGATCGCGGCTTCGCGTCGGAGCTCTTCCAGCTCTGCGGCATCCTCGTCGGAGAGGTCTGGTTCGCGAGGGCTTCCGAACGCGTCACGCTCAAACTCACCCATAGTGCGCTCCTTTCCCGCTCCGGGATGGTGGTGCGGCTGATCCGTCAACGCTACCGGCGATTTCCGTTTCATGCGGGAACTCGCAATGGGGCACACTGGCAACAGCGTTAACATCATGTTGAGTTGGCTTTACCGAGAGGACCTCTGTGACCGTGAAATCCCTAGCCACAGGCATTGCGGCGATAGCCGCGATCGGCGCGGCGGCCGCAGGTGTGACCTGTATTGCATCGGTTACCGGTGCGTCGCCTCGAGTTCAGCCGGTGGCTTTCGGCGCGCCGCTGCCGCTCGACCCCATGGTCGCGGGCGCGGACCTGCCCACTCCGGTCCAGTTGTCCACCATTCTGAACACATTGCAGGATCCGAGCGTCTCGTTCGCCAGTAAGGGTTATCTCATCGAGGGCGGCGTTCCGGTTCCGGCGTCCCTCGCCGACCACGAACTGCAAAAGGCAGCCAGCAAGGGCAGCCTGCCGCTGACGTTCAACTTCACCAGCATTACGCCGGCCGGTCCGGGTACCGCAGCCACGACCCTTACCGCGACCGGCCCGCACCTCGCCCCGACATACGAGAACCTCACGTTCGTCAACCAGGGCGGCTGGAAGCTGTCGCATGACTCGGCGATGACGCTGATCCAGTCGGTGCGTTCGCACTGACGCGGCTGAATGAGGCGATACTTCACCAGGGTCGTGAGTTCCGTCGCTGTCGCGGCTGCGCTTGGGCTTCCGGGTTGCTCGAGTGACGAGCAGGACGCATCGCCGCAGACGACGCCACCGCCGCCGTCGTCGTCCGCCTCGCTGACCCCGACGGCATCCCCGCAAGCCGCTCCGCTGCCGGCTCCGGACGCCCTGGCCGCAGTGTTGTACCGGCTGGCCGATTCCGCGGTGCCCGGCCTGCAGAAGCTGAACCTGGTCGAGGGCGCCACGCCCGAAAGCGGTGCTGCCTTCGATGATTTCGCCGTCGCACTGGTCAATGGCGGGTATGCGCCGGTGAAGTTCGACGTTCGTGATGTTGTGTGGTCAGACCGGGATCCGTCCGACGTCGTCGCCAACGTCGACGTCGGCTCAAAGGCGCCGCACGGCCCAAGATTCGGCTTCCCGATGGAGTTCAAGCCGAACCAAGGCGGATGGCAGCTGTCCGCGCGCACCGCCGACGTCCTGCTGAATTTCCGGAATGACTCCGCTACCCCCGTGCCGCCCACGCCCGGCCGCTGACCGGCGATGTGGATCGGCTGGCTCGAGTTCGATCTGCTGTTCGGAGATGTCCGCTCGCTCAAGCAGAAACGATCCGTGGTGCGGCCGATCATCGCCGAGCTGCAACGCAAATTCGGCGTCTCAGCCGCCGAGACGGGATCCCACGATCTGCATAGACGAGCGGGCATCGGCGTCGCGATGGCCTCGGCCGACCGCCAGCATGCTGTCGACGTCCTCGATTCGGCCGAACGACTGGTGGCCGCTCGCCCTGAGCTCGAATTGCTCTCGGTGCGACGGGGTTTGCAGCGCAGCGACGACTAACGCTCGGCGACGATGCAGTGGGGGTGCCTCCAGCCGCGCTAGCGGCGAGGGGGACGCGCAGTGCGATGAGGAGGAGCCGAGCAATCGATCTGCGCTCAAGGCTTGCGGCGCCGTGGCGTCGGGGTGACGGCGCCCGGGGCCAGCCGACGGACGGACACCAGGAACGCCGTGTGGCCGCGCATGGTGTGTTGCGGACGCACCGCCAAACCGACGGCATGCCAGCCGCGCTGCATCGTCTCCCAGGCACGCGGCTCGGTCCAGCACTGCTGTTCACGCAACGCCTCGACGACTTTGGACAGCTGAGTCACGGTGGCCACGTAGATGATCAGCACTCCGCCTGCGACGACGTACCGCGACACGCTGTCGAGCACATCCCACGGCGCGAGCATGTCCAACACCGCCCGGTCGATGGAGCCGTCGACCAGATCGGCGTCATTGACGTCGCTGATCACCAGACTCCAGTTGTCGGGAGCACAACCGAAAAACGTCTCGACGTTGCGACGGGCGTGCTCGGCATGGTCGTCTCGCACGTCGTAGGAGATCACCTGCCCGCCTGGGCCGACCGCACGCAACAGCGAACAGGTCAGCGCGCCGGATCCCGCGCCCGCCTCCAGAACCCTGGCGCCCGGGAAGATGTCGCCCTCGTGCACGATCTGGGCGGCGTCCTTCGGGTAGACCACCTGCGCGCCGCGCGGCATCGACATCACGTAATCCACCAGCAGCGGACGCAACACCAGAAACTGATCGCCGTTGGCCGACTTGACCACGCTGCCTTCCGGTTGCCCGATCACGGCGTCGTGGGCGATGGCGCCGCGGTGCGTGTGGAAGTCGCTGCCGGGGCTGAGCAGCATCGTGTAGTGCCGGCCCTTGGCGTCGGTCAGCTGAACGCGATCGCCGACGACGAACGGACCGGTTGCGGGCACAGCTGACAAGCCTGCCAGCAGACGCGCCGAGTTCGGTGCGCGGGGTTGTCCGACCTCGGCTCTACTCTGCGGATATGGCACCCAAGACTGACGAACCGGGGAGGCCGCGCCCGGTGTCGAGGCCGGCCCTGTCACCGTCACGGGCGGCCGACTTCAAACAGTGCCCGCTGCTCTACCGCTTCCGGGCTATCGACCGGCTGCCCGAGCCGTCGTCGACCGCACAACTCCGCGGCTCGGTCGTGCATGCCGCGCTGGAGCAGCTCTACGGTCTGCCCGCTGCTGAGCGTGGCCCGCAGACCGCCGACTCGCTGGTCGAGCCGGCGTGGGAACAGGTGATCGCCGAGGATCCGGACCTGGCCGAGCAGGTGGACCCCGAAGCGCAGACGCAACTCCTCGGCGAGGCGCGCAAACTGCTGTCCGGTTACTACCGGCTGGAAGACCCGACCCGCTTCGACCCGCAGAGTTGCGAGCAGCGCATTGAAGTCGAACTCGCCGACGGCACACTGCTACGCGGAATCATCGACCGAATCGACGTCGCGCCCACCGGCGAGTTGCGGGTGGTGGACTACAAAACCGGCAAGGCCCCGCCGGAAGCCCGGGCCCTCGCCGAGTTCAAGGCGATGTTCCAGATGAAGTTCTATGCGGTCGCGCTGCTGCGCTCGCGGGGCGTGCTGCCGACCAGGCTGCGGCTGATCTATCTGTCCGACGGCACGCTGCTGGACTACTCCCCCGACGAAGATGAGCTGCTGCGCTTCGAGAAGACGTTGATGGCGATCTGGCACGCCATCCAATCTGCCGGTGCGACAGGCGATTTCCGGCCGCGGCCGTCGCGACTGTGCGACTGGTGCGCACATCACGAGCACTGCCCCGTCTTCGGCGGCACACCGCCGCCGTATCCAGGGTGGCCTCACCACCCCGACGAAGGCGGCGCGGACACCGTGTTGCAGCACGGGGCTGAGCCGGCAGCCTGAACGCCGGCTATTGCAGCGGCGACATCTCCTGAAGCATCGTGGGTATCAGCTCGCTGACGGTCGGGTGGATGTGCATGGTGCGGGCCAGCGTGGTGTACGGGGCTTTGGCCGACATGATGTCGAGAATGCCGTGGATGGCCTCGTCGCCGCCGACGCCCAGGATGGCCGCGCCCAGGATTTGGTGTGTTTCTGCGTCGACCACGACTTTCATAAAGCCTTGCGTCTCACCTTTTTCCACCGCGCGGCCCACTCTGGTCATCGGCCGCTGACCGACCAGTGCGGGACGGCCTGACTTTCGCACCTGCTCGACCGTCATTCCGGCGCGCCCCAGCGGTGGATCGATGTAGAGCGCATACGCGGTGATCCGGTCGCTCACGCGCCGTGGATCGTCGTCAAGCAGATTGCCCGCAACGATCTCGAAGTCGTTGTAGGACGTATGGGTGAATGCACCCTTGCCGTTGCAGTCGCCCATCGCCCAGATGTGGTCGACGCTGGTTTTCAGTGAATCGTCGACGGTGACGTATCCGCGTTCGTCGGTGTGCACGCCGGCGCGATCGAGGTCGAGGTCGTCGGTGTTGGGCCGACGGCCGACCGCCAGCAGCAGGTGACTGCCCGGTATCGGCTCGACACCAGCTCGCGGGGTTAAATCGAAGCCGTTGTCTCGCTTCGTAATTTGAATATCATCGGCGCCGACGACGATGTCGATGCCTTCGCTCTCCAGGATCGACCGGATGGCGTCCGACACGTCGCCGTCTTCGCGGGAGGCCAGTCGCGCACCTCTTTCGACCACGGTGACCCGCGCCCCGAAGCGCCGGTACATCTGGGCGAATTCGAGCGCGATGTAGCTGCCGCCCACGACGACGAGATGTTCGGGCACAGTGTCGAGTTCGAGGATCGACACGTTGGTGAGGTAGTCGATGTCGGCCAGGCCGGGCATGTCCGGCACCACCGCGCGGCCGCCGACATTGAGGAAGATGCGGTCGGCACGCAGCACGTCGTCGCCGACCCGGAGCGTGTGCGGATCCTCGAACCGGGCATGGTCGCGAAACACGGTGCAGCCGTCCATACCGTCAAGCCAGTCTTCGACGCCCTTGCGGTCGTCCAACATGATCGCGTCTTTGCGCGCCTTGACTTTCGCCATATCGACGCTGACCGCTCCGGTGGCGACGCCGTAATCCGGACCGCGGCGAGCGGTGTGCGCGGCGTGTGCGCTGGCCACCAAGGTCTTGGTCGGGATGCAACCGTTGTTGACACAGGTGCCGCCGATCAACTTCCGTTCGACGATCGCCACGGTCTGACCGGCCGCCGTCAATCGTCCCGCGAGTGGAGGTCCGGCCTGGCCGGCACCCACGATGATCGCGTCGAAACGCTTTGTCACAGAGCAGCTGCGACTGCAGCGAGCGCGAATCCACCGCCTATTGCGACAGCGTCCTCGAGCAGCGCGGCCGGTAGGTCACGACCGAACGAGCCGGCCAGCCGGGAGCGCGCTTGGTAACCGGCCAGCGTGCCGAGCACCGCGCCGACGGCGCCCGCGCCGAGCGAGCTCCACCGGTATGCCCAAGCGGTCCCGAGGACCGCGCCGGCGAAGGCGCCGGACAAGATCCGGGCGATGAACGACGGCGGCGCCGTGCGGGGCGGTGTCTTGGGTTGTTGGTCGAGGAACAGTTCGCCGACCGCAAGGAGACTGAAGATGGCGACGGTCACCCAGCTGCCCATCCAGGACGCCCACGTCCCGCTCAGGTTGATCCAGTGCAGCGCGGCGGCCCAGGAGACGACGGCCGGAGCGGTGAACGAGCGCAATCCGGCGATCACGCCGATTCCCAAAGCTAGTAGCAGCACGTAGAAATGCGTCATGTGCGACATGGCGACCCCTCCTCAGGGCTCGGCAAATAAACGCGGCTTCAGCCGGACGCTAACACAGCACGGCCGCCCGATGGGGCTCATACAAGATCAGAAACGGAAGAACCGGACGTTGGAAGCGAGGATCGCTTTGGCCCCAATGGCCGCCAGTTGGTCCATCATCGCGTTGACGCCGCGACGCGGCACCAACGCGCGCACCGCCGCCCAATCGGGGTCGGCGAGCGGAGAGATCGTGGGTGATTCCAACCCCGGTGTGATCGCGGTGGCTTTGTCGAGAACCGAACGCGGACAGTCGTAGTCCAGCATCAGGTACTGCTGGCCGAACACCACCCCCTGCACCCGCGCGACCAGTTGATCGCGGGCGGCGGCGTCTGGCCGCTCGGCGGCGTGCGGATCGATCTGTTCGATGAGCACCGCCTCCGAATCGCACAGTGTCTCGCCGAAGGCCACCAGGTTGTGCAAGTTCAGCGTGCGGCCGGAGCCGACCACGTCGGCGATGGCGTCAGCGACGCCGAGTTGCACGGAGATCTCCACCGCGCCGTCCAGGCGGATCACCGTCGCCTCAATACCGCGGGCCGCCAAGTCTTCTCGGACGATGTTCGGATATGCGGTCGCGATCCGTCGGCCGGCCAGATCGTCGATGGTCCAGGTGCGTCCGGCCGGCGCGGCGTATCGGAAGGTGGATGACCCGAAGCCCAGCGCGAGTCGTTCGTGCACCGGCGCGCGGGACTCACGCGCCAGATCGCGCCCGGTGATGCCGAAGTCAAGCTCACCCGAACCGACATAGATGGCAATGTCTTTGGGTCGCAGGAAAAAGAACTCGACCTGGTTGTGCGGGTCGATGACGGTCAGATCCTTGGGATCGGTCCGACGCCGGTAGCCGGCCTCGGACAGGATCTCGACCGCCGACTCGCTCAGCGCTCCCTTGTTGGGGACCGCGACGCGCAGTCGCGCAGAACCATTGCGGTGCGGTGCCATCACAGCTTCCGATACACGTCGTCGAGCGTTAGCCCCCGGGCGATCATCAGCACCTGGGCCCAGTACAGCAATTGGCTGATCTCCTCGGCGAGTGCTTCGTCGGACTCGTGCTCGGCGGCCAGCCACACCTCGCCGGCCTCCTCGAGGATCTTCTTGCCCAGCGTGTGCACGCCTGCGTCCAGCGCTGCGACGGTGCCGCTGCCCGCTGGGCGGGTGCGGGCACGTTCGCCCAGCTCGGCAAACAGATCCTCGAAGGTCTTCACGGCCAGCGATTGTTTCATGGGCAGCTGAGCAAAGTCACGGCGGTTTCAGGTCGCGACGGGTGACCCGGTTGCCGGGGCGGCCTCGTCGGGCATGTCTTCCAGCGACACCCCGTTGGTTTCCCGGACCCATCGCCAGACGAAAACAAGCGACAGCACCGCGCACACCGCGTAGAAGCAGTAGGCCCCGCCCAATGCATGCCGCAGCGCCGGAAAGGTCACCGCAATGGTCCAGTTGGCCATCCACTGCACGCCGGATGCCAGGCCCAACGCTGCCGACCGGATGCGGTTGGGGAACATCTCGCCCAGCAGCACCCACAGCACCGGTCCCCAGGACACCGCGAACGCGACGACGAATAGGTCGGCGGCGACCAGCGCGACAATCCCGGATGCCCCGTCGAGTTGCGGCTGACCGTTACGGAAGGACGCGCCGGCGAAGACAACCGTCATTGCGATCAGCATCAGCGACATGCCCGCCGATCCGGCCAGCAGCAGCGGTCTGCGGCCGAGCCGGTCGATCAGCGCGATCGCCACCAAGGTGATCAGAACATTCACCCCGTTGGTGATCAGCGCAATGGTGAACGACGACTTCTCGCCGAATCCCACTGCCTCCCAAAGCAAATCGGAGTAGTTGAAGATCACGTTGATACCGACGAACTGCTGAAAGACAGCTAGTCCCAGACCAACCCAGACAATGCTGTAGAGCCCGCCGCCCGGCTTGCGTAGGTCGCGCCATGACTGCCGATTTTCCCGCTCCAAGGAGCCCGCGATCCGAGTGACCGTCACCTCCACGTCGCGTGGGCCGAGCAGTTGCCCCAGCACGTGGCGGGCCTGCGAAATCTGTTGCTTGGCAACCAGATGGCGCGGCGACTCGGAGATCGTGAACAGCAGCGCGAAGTACAGCAACGCCAGAATCACCTCGCCGAGAAAAGTCCAGCGCCAGGCGGCAAGACCCAGCCAGAGCGGCTTTACCGAACCGCCGGCGAGGTGAAATGGCACCCAGGTCAAAGCCAAGGATCCGAACAAGCCGCACACGATCGCAAGTTGCTGCAGCGAGCCGAGTCGGCCGCGGAAACGGGGGGGTGAGACCTCAGCGATGTACGCCGGAGCGGCCACCGACGAGAAGCCGATACCGATACCGCCGATGAGGTGGAAAAAGATGAACATCCAAATACTGCTTGCCAACCCGGCGCCGAGCCCGCACACCAAAAACGACGCCGCAGAGAGCTTCATCATCGACACACGGCCCAACCGGTCGCCGATCCGGCCGGCCCATACCGCGCCGATCGCCGCACCCAGCACCGCCGATGCCGCGGCGAAACCCAGCAGAGCGTTGCCGATATGAAAACTGGCCTGTAGCGCCTTGACTGCGCGGTTGGTGACCGAGATGTCATAGCCGAACAGCAGCCCGCCGATCGCGGCCACCGACGCGAAGCGGGTGGCGGTCCGAAAGGCGGCGCGAGCGGCGCGGCTGTCGACCGGCAGGTCTTCGTGGGAGGCCGACGGCAGCTCGCCGCCGCCATCGTCAGCGGCCACCTAGGACTCAGTCCTCCGGGTTGTAGCCGAGGTTGGGGCCGAGCCAGCGCTCGGCTTCCTGCAGGGTCCAGCCCTTGCGCTTCGCGTAGTCGGCGACCTGATCCTGGGCCATCCGGCCGACCACGAAGTACTGCGACTGCGGGTGCGAGAAATACCAGCCGCTGACGGCAGCACCGGGCCACATCGCCATCGACTCGGTCAACTCGATGCCGGTCCGCTCCTGGACGTCCATCATCGTCCAGAGCGTTGCCTTCTCGGTGTGCTCCGGGCAGGCCGGGTAGCCGGGGGCAGGGCGGATTCCCGCGTACTTCTCACCGATGAGTGCCTCGTTGTCCAACTGCTCGTCAGGCTGGAATCCCCAGAACTCCTTGCGAACTCGCTGATGCATCCGTTCGGCGAAGGCCTCTGCCAGCCGGTCGGCGAGCGACTCCAGCAGGATCGCACTGTAGTCGTCGTTGGCGGCCTTGAACTCGGTGATCTTGTCCTGGCTGCCGAGCCCCGCGGTGACGGCGAAGGCGCCGACGTAGTCGGCCAGACCGGTGTCCTTGGGCGCGATGTAATCGCCGAGCGACCGGTTCGGGATACCGTCCCGGTGCTCGCCCTGCTGGCGCAGGTTGAACAACTTGGCGAGCACCTCGGTACGGCTCTCGTCGGTGTAGACCTCGATGTCGTCGCCGACGGCGTTCGCCGGGAAGAACCCGATCACCCCGTTGGCGGTCAGCCACTTCTCCTTGATCAGGGTGTCGAGCATCTCCTGGGCGTCGTCGTAGAGCTTGCGCGCCGTCTCGCCCGCGACCGGGTTGTTGAGGATATCGGGGAACCGACCCTTCATCTCCCACGCATTGAAGAACGGCTGCCAGTCGATGTACTCGCGCAGCTCGGCGAGGTCGTAGCCCTCGAACTCCCGCACGCCGATGCCCTGCGCGGGTACCGGCGGCGTGTAGCCGTCCCATTCGATCGGCGTCCGGTTCGCACGGGCCTTCTCCAGCGTCAGCATCGGCCGCTCGTTCTTCTGGGCGTGCCGTTCGCGCAGCGCCGCGTAGTCGGTCTCGGTGGCCTCCAGCAAGGCTGGACGCTGCTTGTCGTCCAGGAGCGCAGCCGCGACCGGTACCGAGCGGGAAGCGTCCTTGACCCAGACCACCGGTCCGCTACGACGTGGCGACACCTTCACGGCGGTGTGGGCGCGCGAGGTGGTCGCGCCACCGATCAGCAGCGGGATCTCCAGCCCTTGGCGTTCCATCTCGACGGCGAAGTTGACCATCTCGTCCAGGGACGGAGTGATCAAGCCGGACAGCCCGATGATGTCGGCGTTGTGCTCCTTCGCCGCGTCCAGGATCTTCTGGGCGGGCACCATCACACCGAGGTCGATCACTTCGTAGTTGTTGCACTGCAGGACGACCCCGACGATGTTCTTGCCGATGTCGTGGACGTCGCCCTTCACGGTCGCCATGATGATCGTGCCGTTGGTGTCCTTGCTCGCCCCGGCACCGGAGGCTTCCTTTTCCTCCTCAATGAACGGCAGCAGGTACGCGACCGCCTTCTTCATCACCCGGGCCGACTTCACGACCTGGGGGAGAAACATCTTGCCTGCACCGAAGAGGTCACCGACGACGTTCATGCCGTCCATCAGCGGGCCCTCGATCACCTCGATCGGTCGACCACCTGCGGCGGCGATCTCGGCCCGCAATTCCTCGGTGTCGGGCTCGACGTGGGCGTCGATGCCCTTGACCAGGGCGTGCGTTATCCGCTCGCGGACCGGAAGGTTGCGCCACTCGGCTGCCACCGGATCCTCGGCCTTTTCGGAGCTGTTGAACCGTTCCGCGATCTCCAGGAGCCTTTCGGCCGCGTCCTCGCGACGGTTCAGGACGACGTCCTCGATCCGGTCCCGCAGCTCGGGGTCGATCGAGTCATAGGGCACCAGCGCACCGGCGTTGACGATGCCCATGTCCAGACCGGCCTTGATGGCATGGAACAGGAACACCGCGTGGATCGCCTCGCGGACGGGGTTGTTGCCGCGGAACGAGAACGACACGTTCGAGATACCGCCGGAGATGTGCACTCCGGGAAGGTTCTCCTTGATCCAGGCGCAGGCCTCGATGAAGTCGATCCCGTACGTCGCGTGCTCCTCGATACCGGTCGCCAGCGCGAAGCAGTTCGGGTCGAAGATGATGTCCTCGGCGGGGAAACCGACCTCTTCGGTCAAGATCCGGTAGGCGCGTCCGCAGATCTCCTTGCGGCGCTCCAGGTTGTCGGCCTGTCCCTGCTCGTCGAAGGCCATCACGACGACGGCGGCGCCGTACTTGCGGCACAGCCGGGCCTCGCGGACGAACTTCTCCTCGCCCTCCTTCATGGAGATCGAGTTGACGATCGGCTTGCCCTGCACGTTCTTCAGGCCCGCCTCGATGACGTCCCACTTCGAGGAGTCGATCATCACCGGGACCCGGCTGATGTCCGGCTCGGCCGCGATCAGCTTGGTGAACCGGTCCATCGCGGCGACGCCGTCGATCATGCCCTCGTCCATGTTGATGTCGATGACCTGCGCACCGACCTCGACCTGCTGCAGGGCGACCGACAGCGCGGTGTCGTAGTCCTCGGCCTTGATCAGGTTGCGGAACCGGGCGGAGCCGGTGATGTTGGTGCGCTCACCGATGTTCACGAACAGGGAGTCGTCGGTGATGTTGAGCGGCTCCAGACCGGAGAGCCGGGTGGCCTCGGAAATGTGCGGCACTTCCCTCGGTCTCACGCCGTCGACGACCTTGGCGATCTCGGCGATGTGCGGCGGCGCCGTTCCGCAGCACCCACCGACCAGGTTGACCAGGCCGGCCTCGGCGAACTCTTCGATGTAGCTGGCCTGACGCTCCGGAGACTCGTCGTACTCGCCGAAGGCGTTGGGCAGGCCGGCGTTCGGATAGCAAGAGATGAAGGTGTCCGCGATACGCGCCATCTCGGCGATGTAGGGCCGCATCTCCGGTGCGCCCAGGGCGCAGTTGAGGCCGACCGCGATCGGCTTCGCGTGCCTGATCGCGTTCCAGAACGCTTCGGTGACCTGACCGGACAACGTCCGCCCGGAAGCATCGGTGATGGTGCCCGAGATGATCACCGGCCAGCGGCGTCCGCGTTCCTCGAACAGCGTCTCGACGGCGAACACCGCCGCCTTGGAGTTCAGCGAATCGAAGATCGTCTCGATGATGATGATGTCGGAACCACCGTCGACCAGTCCGTTTGCAGCTTCAAGGTAGGCGGCGACCAGCTGGTCGTAGGAGACGTTGCGGGCTCCGGGGTCGTTGACGTCCGGCGAGATCGACGCGGTCCGGGTCGTCGGCCCGAGGGCGCCGGCGACGTAGCGGGGCTTCTCCGCGGTGCTGAACTCGTCGGCGGCCTTGCGGGCCAGGGCAGCGCCGGCGTAGTTCAGTTCGTAGCTGAGGTCCGCCATGTCGTAGTCGGCGAGCGAGACCGCGTTCGCGTTGAAGGTGTTGGTCTCCAGGATGTCGGCGCCCGCCTCGAGGTACTCGCGGTGGATCCCCTCGATGATCTGCGGCTGTGTCAGCGTGAGCAGGTCGTTGTTGCCTTGAAGGGCAGTCGGCCACTCGGTGAACCGCTCGCCGCGGTAACCGTCCTCGTCCGGCCGGTCGCGCTGGATCGCCGTGCCCATCGCGCCGTCGATCACCATGATTCGCCGGCCGAGCGCGGCCGTCAGTTCGTCGGTGCAGTCAGGGCGGATGTTCGGCTCCAAGACATTCGGCTTGGGGGCGTTCACATGCAATCCTTCCGTTTAGCGGAAGGCGTCCTTAGCTCTGCCGAGCGTGGCGGATACCGGCAGCGACCCGGACCCGTTGCAACGCCTCTCGACCAGAAAAGTCTACGTGGTCACCCAACGTCTGGACGCCTAACGCGAACCGACCCGCATGGCCATCGCGGTGTCCTCGAGCCCCAGCTCGCAGATCTTGTCGGCATTGTCGTAGTTCCCAAGCGCAACGAGATTGCAGCCGAACGTATTTCGTCTCGAGCATGTCGGTGTCATAGGCGTGGTCCTCGGGGGCATTCATCGCGACAGCCGCAGCGGGTCCATGGAAAATAGCCGCTGCTCTGCGCGCCGCACCCACAGGCAGGCTTTACGCTGGTTGTCGTGACCTCGCCGGACGTCAGCTCATCCCTTCCCGAACTGCACAACACGATCGTCGTGGCTGCGTTCGAGGGATGGAACGACGCCGGCGACGCGGCCAGCGACGCGCTGGAACACCTGGACGCGATCTGGGAGGCAGATCCGATCGTTGAGATCGATGACGAGGCCTACTACGACTATCAAGTGAACCGCCCGGTGATCCGGCAAGTCGACGGCGTCACCCGGGAGTTGGTCTGGCCGTCGATGCGGATTTCGCACTGCCGGCCGCCTGGCGCCGATCGCGACATCGTGTTGATGCACGGGGTGGAGCCCAACATGCGGTGGCGGACGTTCTGTGCCGAACTGCTGGCCGTCGCCGACAAGCTCAACGTCGACACCGTGGTGATCCTCGGAGCACTGCTGGCCGACACGCCGCACACCCGGCCCGTGCCGGTGTCCGGGGCGGCCTACTCCCCCGAGTCGGCGGAGCGGTTCGGGCTGCAGGAAACCCGGTACGAAGGTCCGACCGGCATCGCCGGTGTGTTCCAGGACGCCTGCGTGGCGGCGGGGATACCGGCCGTCACCTTCTGGGCGGCGGTCCCGCACTACGTCTCGCAGCCACCCAATCCCAAGGCGACCGTCGCTCTGCTCCGCCGTGTCGAAGACGTGCTCGACATCGAGGTGCCGCTTGCCGATCTGCCGGCACAGGCCGAGGAGTGGGAGCAGGCGGTCACCGAGATGACTTCCGACGACGACGAGATCGCCGAGTACGTGCAGTCATTGGAGCAGCGCGGTGACGCCGAGGTCGACATGACCGAGGCGCTGGGCAAGATCGACGGCGACGCGCTGGCCGCCGAGTTCGAGCGCTACCTGCGCCGCCGCCGTCCGGGATTCGGGCGCTAGCCCGCTAGGACTTCTCCAGCTGCTGGGTGTGGGCACTGACGGACCGCCCGAGCGCCGCGACCTCGGCGTCCATCTGAACCACCTGCTCACCGGCGGTCTTGAGGATCGGGCCCTCGCCGAACCGGGTCGACAGGAACGGCTTCATCCAGCGGAACACACCCACCCAACCGGGGCAGTACACCCGCTTGCGGCGGTGCTCGATACCGTCGACGAACGCCGCGGCGCACTTGTCCACCGAGGTGGTCTTGTTCAGCGGCCACGGGAACTTCGCCAACTGCTCGCGGAACACCGGCAGGTCTTTCTGGGTGTCGCGGACCAGCGCGGTATCGATCCAGGACATGTGCGCCGAACCGACGGCCACGCCGAGGTGGGCGACCTCGAGGCGCAGCGCGTTCGCGAGGTGTTCGTTGCCGGCCTTGGACATGTCGTAGGGCGCCATTCCCGGCGCCGCCGTGAACGCGGCCAGCGACGAGACGACCAGGACGTAGCCGCGCCGTTCGATGATCGACGGCAAGGCGGCCCGCACGGTGTGGAAGACGCCGAGCAGGTTGACGTCCAGCACCCGCTTCACCGCGTCGGGGTCGACGTTCAGCACCGAACCGTAACTGGCGATACCGGCATTGGCGACGACGGTGTCGATGCCGCCGAACTTCTCGACGGCCTGCGCGGCGGCGGCCTGCATGGCGGCCAGATCACGGACGTCGGCCACCACGGTCAGCACATGCTCGTCGCCGCCCAGTTCGACGGACCGCTCCGCCAGCGCCGCCGAGTCGAGGTCGGTGAGCACCAGTTTGGCGCCCTTCGCGCGCAACCGGCGGGCCACTTCGGCCCCGATTCCCTGGCCGGCGCCGGTGATGAATACGACTTGCGAGTTAACTGACGTCATGGCGGCAACCTACCTTCTAGCCGTGCGTTGATGACAAATCCACACCCAGTAGCGCATCCACGGCGGTGGCCACCGCGCGCGGCGCCTCATTGTCGTGGCCGCCGTACTCCAGCGCATCGGTCGTCCAACCATCAAGAGCGGCAAGCGCTTTCGGTGTATCCAGGTCGTCAGCCAGATAACGGCGCACCCGGGCGATGACGTCGGCGGCGTCCGGGCCTGCGGTCAGCGCGGTCGCGGTTCGCCACCGCTCCAGCCGGGTGCCGGCATCCTGCAGCACCAGCGGACTCCAGTCCCGGTCGGCCCGGTAATGCCCGGCCAACAGGCCAAGCCGAATGGCCGCCGGCTCGACGCCCTGCGCGCGCAGACCCGACACCAGCACCAGGTTGCCGAGGCTTTTGGACATCTTGTGGCCGTCCCAGCCGATCATGCCGGCGTGCACGTAGTGCCTGGCGAATCGTCTTTCGTTGCTGACGGATTCGGCGTGGGCGGCGGTGAATTCGTGGTGCGGAAAGATCAGGTCGCTGCCGCCGCCCTGGATGTCGAGGGTGCTGCCGATGCAGTTGAGCGCGATCGCCGCACACTCGACGTGCCATCCCGGTCGGCCGGGGCCGAACGGCGACGGCCAGCTCGGTTCACCGGGCCGCTCGGCACGCCACAGCAGCGCGTCGAGTTGGTCGGTCTTGCCCGCCCGGTCCGGGTCGCCGCCGCGTTCGGCGAACAGCGCGAGCATGGTGTCGCGGTCGTAGCCGGATTCATAGCCGAACTCACTCGTCGCGTCGGCGCGGAAGTACACGTCGGGGAAGTCGCTGTCGTCGACGACATAGGCCGCCCCGGACGCGATCATCTTCTCGACGAGCTCGATCACCTCGGCGATGGCCTCTGTCGCAGCCACGTATTCGCGCGGCGGCAAGACCCGTAGCGCGGCCATATCCTCGCGGTACAGCGCGACCTCACGGGCAGCGAGGTCGCGCCAGTCGACACCGTCGCGATCGGCCCGCTCGAACAGCGGATCGTCGACGTCGGTGACGTTCTGGACGTAGTGCACCTGGTGTCCGAGGTCCAGCCACAGCCGATGGATCAGGTCGAAGGTGAGATAGGTCGCAGCGTGACCTAGATGGGTGGCGTCATACGGGGTGATCCCGCAGACGTACATGGTGGCCGTCGGACCGGCCGCCACCGGGCGCACCTGACGGTCGGAGGTGTCGTACAGCCGCAGTTCCGGGCCGCGTCCAGGCAGCGCCGGTACGGGTGCCGAGGCCCACGACTGCATACCGTCGACTCTAAAGCGTGATTCAGCTTGCCAATCGGATGGCACCCAGCAGCAGGTCCGCCAACTCCATCCGGCACATCAAGAAGTCGGGCAGATATGGGTCGGCACGGTTGTAGATCATCTCCGAACCGTCCAGCCGCGACGCGTGCATGCCCGCGGCCAGGATCACACCTGCCGGAGCGGCCGAATCCCACTCCCACTGCCCGCCGGCATGGATGTAGGCATCGGCGTCGCCGCGGATCACCGACATCGCTTTTGCTCCGGCAGAACCGATTTGAACGAACTCGACGTCCAGCTGCCGGGCCAGGTGGTACAGCACGGCGGGTGGCCGGTTGGAGCTGGCGGTGATACGGATCGGCCCGGAATGCGGCGCCGTGGGCCCGCTGACGGTGTCGCTGCGGTACAGCTCTCCCATCGCTGGCAGCGCAACCGCCGCGTCGGTGATCGCTCCGCTCGGGCCGCCGTGCCGCTGCCACAACGCGACGTGTACCGCCCAGTCGTCGCGTCCCTGCCAGGAGAATTCGCGTGTGCCGTCCAGCGGGTCGACGATCCACACCCGGTCGGCCTCCACCCGGGACTGGTCGTCGTAGGCCTCTTCGCTGAGCACCGCATCGTCGGGACGCTCGGCGCGCAACCGCCTGAGCAGCAGCGCATTGGCTTGGATGTCGCCTTCGTCGCCGAGCAGCCAAGGATGACTGAAGCCGACGCGGTCGCGCACCGTCAGCAGCAGCTTGCCCGCCTCTTCGGCCAGGTCAGCGGCCAGTGCGGCGTCTGTCACGTGGGCGTTCATCCGGTCCAGTATCGCCGAGGACTACCGGTTCGCCGCGATCCACTCGTTGGTGAAGCGCTGAACTGCGCCGATGTCGTCGCCGAGGCGGCCGATGATGAAGCTTTCGATGAAGCCGCCGACCAGTGGAACTTTGACGGCGACGGTCGTGCTGAAGCGCAGCTGCGACCCGGTCGCCATTGGGATCAACAACACCTCGCCGTGCGCTGTCACCGGCGCCCGTGGAACAGCGACTTCGATTGCGCCGCAAGCTCGCTCGTCGTCGATCCAATTCCACCGCTCGGTTCGGATCATCCCGAGGTCGCCACCGGCCAGCTTGGTGACCGCGGTCGGTAGCCGGTCGGCGAAGAGGCTGACGGCCAGCTCGACGGTCACCGCCCCGTCCGGCTCGACGGTCAGGTTGTTGAGCGTCGCGGTGCCGTTCTCGAAAGCGGGCAGCCGCGCCCGCCAGTAGTCATCGTCGGCGAAGGCGGACAGGATGTCGCCCACACCCACCGGGGCATCGACCGACAGGTCGAACTTTCGCGCCATCGCTAGAACGCCGGCCAGGGAATCGGTCGGTGCCGGTCCGGTCCGGGCATCACCGGGTTCTGCAGCAAAGCGCGGGCACGCAGATGCAGTGCGGCGACCTCGGCGCTGGTGATGTGCTCACTGAGCGCTTCACCGAGCGGCCCGGCCACCGCGTCGACCAGACAACTCACCTTCTCCAATGTCTTCTGGTCGAGGGATTTACCGGCCCACCCCCACAACACCGTGCGCAACTTGTCCTCGACGTGCAGGCAGACCCCGTGGTCGACGCCGTAGACATCGCCGTCGACACCGCGCAGCACGTGGCCGCCCTTGCGATCCGCGTTGTTGATCAAGACGTCGAACACCGCCATGCGGCGCAACCGGATGTCATCGGCGTGCACCAGCGACACCGGATCGCCGGCATAGTCGTACGCGCGGTACACCGGGATGTAGCCGGGCGGCAGGGTGTCCGCCGGCACCAGGTCGACGAGATCGAGCCCGGGCTCCGGTTCGGAATCGGGAGCATCGCCAGGTTGGTCGACCCAGAGCTGAAGCATGCCCGGGCCGGCCGGACCGTGCCGAATGATGGTGTAGGGCACAATGTTCCAGCCCAGTTGGGACGAGACCAGATATGCGCCGACCTCCCGGCCGGCCAGTGTCCCGTCCGGAAAGTCCCAGAGCGGCTGCTCCCCCGATATCGGCTTGTACACGCAGTGCGCCGTCTGCTCGTCCAGCGTCGCTTCGCACAGAAAGGTGGCGTTGCTCGCTGAGCGGATGCGTCCCAGGACCGTCAGCTCACCGCGCTGCAGGACCTCTCGATTGTCAGGCCTCTGCGTCATCGTCGGGCCCGAGCAACAGGCTGCGCCGATAGCCGTTGGTCCGTGCGCATATGTGCCCATCGGAATCCAGCGGCTCGTCGCACAACGGGCACGGCGGGCGGCCAGCGGAGATGACGCGGTTGGACCGGGTGGCGAACTCGCGCGCGGACTCTGGTGTCAGGAACACCCGCACGGCGTCGGGACCCTCGTCGGTGTCGTCTAGCACTACCGAGGCGTCGAACTCGGTGTCGCTGACGGCCAACAATTCGACGACCACGGTCTGAGCCTCGGAATCCCAGCCCAGCCCCATGGTTCCGACCCGGAATTCCGCGTCGACCGGAGTGACCAGCGGCTTGAGATCTTCGACCTCGGAGGTCTCCGGCGGTACCGGGGTGCCGAATCGGCGGTTGACCTCGACGAGCAGGGCGTCGATGCGCTCGGCGAGGACGATGACCTGCTGCTTTTCCAGGACCACCGACACCACCCGGGCTTCCTGCACGGCTTGCAGGTAGAAGGTGCGATTTCCGGGCTGCCCAACGGTCCCGGCGACGAATCGGTCGGGTGAGCGGAAGACGTGGATCGCACGAGACATGGCAATTCCCAAAATACCGGCAGATATAGCTGAGTCGTAAATTTCAGTCCGTCGAACCGCCGACGACCGCCTCGTCGGCGGGAGTGTCGCCGTCGGATGGGGGCGCAGGCGTCAACGCGGACGTCAGCCGCGCGCCGGTGTGGTTGACGTGCAGAGCGAACGGCCGGAGCTTGGTGTAACGAATCACGCTGATCGATGCCGGGTCGACCGAAATTCGCTGAAATCCGTCCAGGTGCAGGCCGAGCGCGTCAGCGACGACCGACTTGATCACATCGCCGTGCGTGCAAGCCAGCCACAGCACGTCGGCGCCGTGCTCCTCGGCCAGCCGGGCGTCGTACTCACGAACCGCAGCGACGGCGCGGGTCTGCACCTCGGCCAGGCCCTCACCGCCCGGGAACACCGCAGCACTGGGATGCGCCTGAACCACCGACCACAACGGCTCCTTGAACAGCTCGCCGAGTTTGCGGCCGGTCCATTCGCCGTAATCGACCTCGGCGAATCGGTCGTCGACGATCGGCTCGACGCCGAGCACCTCGACGAGCGGTTCGACGGTCTGCCGGCAGCGCAGCTGCGGCGAGCGCACCACAGCCCGGATCGGCAGCTCACCGATCCGATCGACCAACTCCGCGGCCTGCTGCCGACCTTTGTCGTCGAGTTCGACTCCCTCAGAACGACCGGCCAGCACGTGCGCCGTGTTCGACGTGGACCGGCCGTGCCGCAACAAAAGAACGGTCATGTGCGCCACTCCTCCTGGCTGTCGCAGATCGCACTGCCCTGTTGATCGTCGTCGGCGGTCATGTAGCGCTCACCACCCCGGTTACCAACAGGATCAGCACGGCCGCACCGGCCGCGACCCGGTAGCCGACAAACCAATACATGCTGTGGCGCACCAGGAATCGTAGGAACCACGCCACCGCCGCGAGTCCGACCACGAATGCGATGGCCGTCGCCACCAACAGTTGCGGGCCGGTTGCGCTCATGCCCTCCAACACCGGATGGAACGCGTCCGGCAACGAGAACAGCCCAGAGGCGAAGACCGCGGGAATCGCCAGCAGAAAACCGAATCGCGCGGCCAACTCGCGTTCGAGACCGAGAAACAGGCCGGCGCTGATGGTCGACCCCGACCGGGACACCCCGGGCACGAGCGCCAACGTCTGGGCGATGCCGACCACGATGGCGTCGCGCCAGGTCAACTGCTCGACGTCGCGAGTCTGTCGTCCGATCCGCTCGGCCAGGGCGATCACGATCGAGAACAACACCAGCGCCGTCGCGATCACCCACAAATTGCGCACGCCCGAGCGGATCTCGTCCTTGAAGACGAGTCCGAGGACACAGATCGGGATCGTGCCGATGATGACGTACCAGCCCAGCCGGTAGTCGGCGTTGCGATGGTCGGCGGCCAGCAGTCCGCGGAACCACGCCGTGACGATCCGCACGATGTCGCGGGCGAAATACACCAGAACGGCGGCCTCGGTGCCCAGTTGCGTCACCGCTGTGAACGATGCGCCCGCGTCACCGGCGAAGAAAACCCGCGAGACGATCGCCAGGTGGCCCGACGAACTCACCGGCAGGAACTCGGTCAGACCCTGTACGACGGCCAATACGACGACCTGCCACCAAGACATCACCGGGGTCGCAGTCACGACGACGACCGTACCGGGTGCCGCCCTGGCCGAAGGAGAACAGCCCTGCCCGGAGCTAGTGAGCGGCCTCGGCCAGCGCGACCGCGTCGCGCACAGCGGCGCGCAGGCTGCGCTCGTCGGTGATGTCGACGTCGACGACGTTGCGCCGAAACGTCGCGACGACGTCTTCGGGCTGCGGAACGGGGCCTCTCAGCCGTGGCCGGTACAGCTCGACCAACAGCGATTTGCCCTCGATGCAGAACGCGAAGCTACGGCCGTCGCCGACCTGTCCGAACCCGCTGGCCAGGACTTTGGCCGAGAAAACACCCAGCCACATATCCTCGATAGCAAACTCTCCGCCAGAGAGTTGACCGTTTTCGGCAACGCTCATACGGCGACCTTACATCGCCGTAAATTAATGGGTGCGGCGACGGGCCAAAGCCGCCGGGGACAACAGTCCTTAGGATCGGAAGACAAACGGGCCCGCCCTTCTACACCGGTACGCCCCCAGATAAACCGGAAGTTACCCCGTGGCAGCACACCGCAAACACGGTGCACACGTGCATCGCGTGCAGGTTATTGGCCTGCTGTTTTCTCTGCTGCTGGTCGCCGGGTGTTCAGGCAAAGCGCTGGATGACTCACCGCCCCGCATCGCGCCGGCCCAGCCGGCCGAGTCACCGCCGATCTCGCAGCCCCCGGCGGGTGACGTCCACCCGCTGAGCGGCCGGCCGCAGTACGCCATCTTCGACGACCGGACCGTCCAACTGGCGACGGTGATCCCCGGGCCCACCCCCGCAGCGCCGGCGAAAATCATCACGCTGGGCTCTCAGCAAACATCGCAACGGGTGATCGACGTGCCCGGCCCGGCGACCGGGCTGATCGGCGACAACAACGGCACCGCGTATCTGTCCACGCACGGCGGCTATGTGGTCGTCGATCTGGCCGCAGGCCGGGCCGTGCGGGTCGGCGTCCACGACGCCGACAACGTCGACTTCACTGCGATCACCCGCCGCGCCGACGGCACGATCGTGCTGGGCACCGACGACGGCACGCTGTACATGCTCGCGCCCGGTGCGACCGATGGTCGCCGTGCGAAAGTCCACGCACACGTCGATTCTCTTGCCGCACAGGAAGATACCGTCGCGGTGCTGGATCGCGGGCAGACGTCGGTGACGACGATCGGCGCCGACGGCAGAATCGGGCAGTCGTTACGCGCCGGCCAGGGCGCCACCACCATGGTGGCCGACCCGGCCGGCCGATTGCTGGTGGCCGACACCCGGGGCGGTCAACTTCTCGTGTTCGGCATCGATCCGCTGATCCTGCGGCAGGCCTACCCGGTGTCGCAGTCGCCGTACGGAGTGGCCGGATCTCGCGGGTTGGCTTGGGTTTCGCAGACTTCGGCGAATAGTGTTGTCGGTTACGATCTGTCAACCGGAATACCACTGGAAAAGGTACGGTACGCAACCGTGCGGCAACCCGACACGCTGGCCTTCGACGATGCCGCGGGCACGCTGTACGTCATCTCCGGCAGCGGCGACGGCGTCCAGGTCATCGAACACGCTGCGACGGGCCGACGTTGACGGCGGCGCGCCACGGCCGCATGCCAGTGGGCTGGGACACCGAACTGTCCGACGAGTACGAGTGGGTGCCACTGCGCCTGCCGCCGGAGGTAACCCGAGTCAGCGCCTCGACCCGACTGTCGATCGAAGCCGAATACCGCGGCTGGGAACTGACCAGAGTGCGGCTCTACACCGATGGCAGTAGGCGAGTTCTGTTGCGGCGCAAGAAATCTCGCGCCGAAAGGCTCGACGGCGCCCGGCCCGACCAGCCGGATCTGTGACGGTGGCTTCCGACACCTCGGCAACGTATGCGGCACTGCGCCGATTGCTTTTCCTGGTGCCCGCCGAACGCATCCATCGCACGGTGTTCGCCGGATTGCGTGGCGCCACCGCGGCCCCCCCGCTGCGACGGCAATTGAGCCATCGACTGGCGCCGAGCGACCCGGTGTTGGCCAGCACGGTCTTCGGTGTGCGCTTCCCCGGTCCGCTGGGTTTGGCCGCCGGTTTCGACAAAGACGGCACCGGCCTCAACACCTGGGGCGCATTGGGTTTCGGCTACGCCGAAGTCGGCACAGTCACCGCGCGCGCCCAGCCGGGCAACCCGACACCGCGGTTGTTTCGATTGCCCGACGACCGCGCGCTGCTCAACCGGATGGGCTTCAACAACCGTGGCGCCGCCGAACTGGCAGAGCGGTTGGCGCGACACCGGCCCGACGTGCCGATCGGGGTCAACATCGGCAAGACCAAAGTCACCACGCCCGAGGATGCCGCCGACGACTACCGGGCCAGCGCACGGCTCGTCGGGCGGCACGCGGCGTATCTGGTGGTGAACGTGAGCTCGCCGAATACGCCCGGGCTTCGCGATCTGCAGACGGTGGAGTCGCTGCGCCCCATCCTGTCCGCCGTCCTGCAGGAGACCTCGACGCCGATCCTGGTGAAGATCGCGCCTGATCTCGCCGACACCGACATCGACGACATCGCTGATCTGGCAGTCGAACTCGGCTTGGCCGGCATCGTCGCGACCAACACCACGGTGTCGCGGGACGGGCTGAGCACGCCGGGGGTCGACCTGCTTGGCAACGGCGGCATCTCCGGTCCGCCGGTGGCCCGGAGGGCCGGTGAGGTGCTGCGACAGCTCTACGGCCGAGTCGGCGACCGGCTCACGCTGATCAGCGTCGGCGGCATCGAGACCGTCGACGACGCCTGGGACCGCATCACCGCAGGCGCGTCGTTGCTGCAGGGCTATACCGGCTTCATCTACGGCGGAGGCTTGTGGGCCAAGCACATTCACGACGGCCTCGGCGCCCGCCTGCGCGATCGCGGGTTCGCCTCGTTGAGCGAGGCCGTCGGATCCGGTTGAGCTGATTTACTTCTGCTCGTAGACCCCGTGAATCACGGCTCGCGCGATCGCGTGCTGAAACAGGTTGAAGCCCAAGAACGCCGGGCTGGCATCTTCGGCCAGATCGAGCTTGTCGACGTCGACCGCGTGCACCGCGATGTAGTAACGGTGCGGCCCGTGCCCTGGCGGCGGTCCTGCTCCGATGTAGCGACGGGCACCGGCGTCGTTGACGAGCGTCACGGCACCTCCCGGCAGGTTGCTGCCGTCGCCGGCGCCGGCGGGCAACTCGGTGACCGCGGCGGGCAGGTTGGCCACCGCCCAGTGCCAGAAACCCGACGCCGTCGGGGCGTCCGGGTCGTAGACGGTCACGGCGAAACTACTTGTCTCGTCGGGAAATCCCGACCAGGACAGTTGCGGGCTGACGTCCTCGCCACCCGCGCCCAGGATCCCGCTGACTTGAGGCATCGCCAACGGTTGACCGTCGGTAATGGACGCCGAGTCCAGATGAAACGACGGCAGCGTGGGTAGCGCGGCGTAAGGATCGGGCGCTGTGGTCATGGTCGGTCCCCTTCTCGTGTGGTCGGCGTTGTGTGCGTCTAGCAGTGCGTCAGGAAGTGTGCCAGCACCTCCGTGCCGAATGTCAACGCGTCGACGGGTACCCGCTCATCGATCCCGTGGAACAGCGCGGAGAAATCCAGATCCGGTGGCAGCCGCAGCGGGGCGAAGCCGAAGCAGCGAATACCCAAGCGTGCGAATGCTTTTGCGTCAGTCCCGCCGGACAGCATATACGGCACTGTCCGCGCGTCCGGGTCGACGGCCAGCAACGCAGTGTTCATCGCGTCGACCAGGTCGCCGTCGAACGTGGTCTCGTACGACGGCAGGTCGGTGATCCATTCGCGGGTGACATCGGGCCCGATCAGCTCGTCGACCTCGGCCTCGAACGCAGCCAGCCGCCCGGGAAGCACCCGGCAGTCGATCACCGCTTCGGCCGTCGCCGGCACGACGTTGGCCTTGTAGCCCGCTTTGAGCATGGTGGGATTGGCCGTGTCGCGCAGCGTGGCCTTCACGATGCGGGCGATCGGCCCGAGTTTCTCCACGGCTCCCTCGATATCCGGCGAGTCGGTGTCGAAGGTGTATCCGGTCTCGTCGCCGACGGCCGTCAGGAACTGCACGACGCTGTCGGTCAACACCAGCGGGAAGCGGTGCTGGCCGAGCCGGGCAACGGCCTGCGCGACCGCGGTGACCGCGTTGTGGTCGTGGGTCATCGAGCCGTGCCCCGGTCGCCCGCGGGCGGTCAACCGCATCCAGTGCAGTCCCTTTTCCGCGGTCTCGATCAGATACAGCCGGCGTTCGCCGCCGTCGCGGCGCGGCACGGTCAGCGAGAACCCGCCCACCTCGCCGACCGCCTCGGTGATGCCGTCGAACAGGTCGGGCCGGTTGTCGACCAGCCAATGCGCCCCATATTTGCCGCCGCTCTCCTCGTCGGCGATGAACCCGAACACCAGATCGCGCGTCGGGACGATGCCGGAGCGTTTGAACTGCCGGGCTATCACGATCATCATGCCGACCATGTCCTTCATGTCGACCGCGCCGCGGCCCCAGACGTAGCCGTCCTCGATGGCCCCGGAGAACGGATGCACGCTCCATTCGGCCGGCTCCGCGGGCACCACGTCCAGATGCCCGTGGATCAGCAGCGCGCCGCGCGAACTGTCGGCGCCCTTCAGGCGGGCGAACACATTGCCCCGGCCAGGCGCGCCGGACTCCAGGTATTCGACCTGGTAACCGACATCCTCGAGCTGGGCAGCAACCCACTGGGCGCATTCCGCCTCGCCTTTGGTGGTTTCGAGTTCTCCGGTGTTGGTGGTGTCGAATCGGATCAACCTGCTGACAACGTCGGCGACATCGTCGATGGGGGTCTCCGCGGGCGTCGTCACAGTCACCTTTCCTACCATTGCCGCCGACGCGGCTGCGCGGCGCTCACGGTCGGCTTCCCCACATTCCGTCGAGGCAATCCCGCTCGCCGAGGCAGGTTTGGGTGCGAGCAGGCCAATCCGATAGCCTTAGCTGCCAATTGATTGGTCTGGTCCGAGTGGCGGAATGGCAGACGCGCTAGCTTGAGGTGCTAGTGCCCTACTAATGGGCGTGGGGGTTCAAGTCCCCCCTCGGACACCCTGTTTCGAATTATCAAGGCACCGCGCGTGGTTCGCGGTCTGTCGACTCGTCGCACGCTTGCGGGCACACCTGGACGGGCAGGCTTCCGTTCAAGCAACCACGATGGAGCCTGGCCGGTCGTAGGCTGCGGCGTAGCACCGACCACCAACTGCGAGCAGCGCGACCTATGGACCCATCCGACGGCTTTCCACGGCGGACACCGCGACGAACCTTCCGCGACCGCCGTCATGCCGGCCGCGTGCTGGCGGATGAGCTTGCGGCCTACCGCGGCAGAGACGACGTGCTGATCCTCGGACTGGCTCGCGGCGGCGTGCCGGTCGCCTGGGAGGTCGCCGCATCCCTGGGGGCACCGCTGGACGTCTTTCTGGTCCGAAAGCTGGGCGTGCCGCAATGGCCCGAGTTGGCGATGGGCGCGCTGGCCAGCGGCGGCGGCGTCGTGATCAATGACAGCGTGCTCGCCAGCCTGAACATCAGTGACGAGCAGATGCACGCCATCGTCGATCGGGAAGCCGCCGAACTCACCCGCCGCGAACGCGCGTACCGCGGCGACCGCCCGCTCGCCGATCCGCGCGACAAGACGGTGATCGTGGTCGACGACGGGATCGCAACCGGCGCAAGCATGCTCGCCGCCGTACGGGCGCTGGATGCCCGCGGGCCGCACTCGATCGTGGTCGCCGTACCGGTCGGAGCCGCGTCAGTCTGCGAACTCTTGGCGCAGGAGGCCGATGAGGTGATGTGCGCGACGATGCCGAAAGACTTCGAAGCTGTGGGACAGGTTTTCGCCGACTTCCACCAGGTCAGTGACGACGAGGTGTGTGAGCTGTTGGCGACGCCGACCTAGTGGTCGTCGCCGTTGACGCTGTCGGCGGCGTCCTGGTGCGATGAGTCGTCGCTCTCCTCGGCCGTCTCCGCCGGATGATCGATGGCCGCGTCGTCGTCATGGTCGTCGTTCGACTCCGCGTCGTCCGCAGGGATATGTGCGGGGGCTCCCCCGCCGGTCTCACGCCGCTGCCGTTCCTGCAGGGCGTCGATGATCAGCAACACCACGCCGAGGACGCTGGCGCCGATGCATACCCAGGCCACCAGCTCGTTGCTCGTGATCACGGCGAATACCAACGCTGCAAGGCCGATCACCGCCAGACCCAGCGAGATAATCAGCATCGGTTAAACCTCCAGCCAACAGGGCGACACTGCCAAATGTGCAGAGTACCGGCCGTCCATGCCGGTACCCGCACTCGGCTTAGTTGGTGCCCCGATTGAACTGGTTGAAACCACCTGCGTCGTTGGTCGCGCTGGAGTCGACAGGCGCCGCAGATCCGCGCTGGCCGAGTTCCTCGAGCTGAGACTCCAGGTAGGTCTTGAGACGGGTGCGGTATTCGCGCTCGAAGGTCCGCAGCTGCTCGAGTCGACCTTCCAGCACCGTGCGTTGCTGGTTGATCGTGCCCATGATCTCGGAGTGCTTGCGCTCGGCGTCGGCCTGCAGCGCGTCGGCCTTCTCCTGAGCCTGACGCAGCTGAGTTTCGGACCGCGTCTGCGCGTCGGCCAGCAGCGCGTCGGCGCGCTGACGGGCTTCGGACACCGTTGTCTCGGCTTCGCGGCGGGCGTCGCCGAGGATCTGGTCGGCATTGGCGCGGGCATCGGACATCAACTTGTCCGACTCGGCCTGCGCGGTGCCGGTCAACCGGTCCGCGGTGTCCTGAGCCAGGCTGAGCACCCGGGCCGCCTTGATGGCGTGCTCTTCGGAGAGCCCCTGCGGGGGTGCCGCGGCAACGACCGGAGCGGGCGCAGGCGTCGGCTTGACCGGCTCGGGCTCGGGCTCGTACACCGGAATCGTTTGGGTGGCTTGCACACTGGAGCCGGCGCCAGAGCGCGCGCCGGCCAGCTCCTGGTCGAGCTCGTTGACCCGCTGCCGAAGATCGGAGTTCTCTTCGATGAGCCGGGTCAGCTCGTTCTCGACCAGATCGAGGAAGGCGTCGACCTCGTCTTCGTTGTAACCACGCTTGCCGATCGGCGGCTTGCTGAACGCCACATTGTGGACGTCGGCTGGTGTCAGCGGCATTCTTAGCCCCCTCGAGTGTGAACGGTCATTCCAACCAAGAAAGTGTAGGTCGGGATCAACGTTGTCGTAGCCATACTGCAACTGCGGCCCATCCTGTCACACCAGACTCGCCGGTAGCCGAATCGGTCCATAAATAAGACCGAATTTCACAGATTAAGAGCAGGGAAACTCGCGCCTTAAGAACTGCCAAATGTCGGCACCGGCAAACAGCACCGCTAGAGGCGCGGCGGCCGGCCGGGCGAGTTTAGTGGTGGTAGCCGAACGCCATGTTCATCCCGACGAATGCCACCAGCAGTAACACCATGATCGACAAATCGAAGCGCACCGCACCGACAGTGAGCTGCGGTATCAACCGACGCATCAGCTTCACCGGCGGATCGGTGATGGACAGCACGATCTCGAGAGCCACCACGAAGATGCCGCTGGGGTGCCAATCCCGGCTGAAGGATCGGACGAACTCGATAACGATGCGTGCGATCAGCAGCAGCCAGAAAACAAACAGCGCAAAGCCGACGATTTGCATGAAAAGCATCAACGAGAGCCCGACCTTTGGTGATGAAGATGTGACCTTGGCGACAGCCCAAGCTGCAGCCGAGGCAATATCCAGAGCCTACCGGCTGGGTCGCTGACCCGCCCTGCGGCTACTGGTAGGCGTAGAAGCCGGTCTCGGCGATGCGGCGACGCTCTTCGGGCGAGACGTCGACGTCGGCCGGTGATAGCAAGAACACCTTGGTGGCCACTTTGTCGAACGAACCACGCAGCGCGAATGCCAGCCCGGCTGCGAAGTCCACCAGCCGCTTGGCGTCGGCGTTGTCCATCGAGACCAGGTCCATGATCACCGGCGTGCCGTCGCGGAACCGCTCGCCGATGGTGCGGGCCTCGCTGTAGTCCTTCGGACGCAGCGTGGTGATCTTCGACAGCGGGCTGCTCTCGTCGAACATCATCGCCATCCGGCGCGGGTCCATCGCCAGCGCGCCGCGGGTGGAGCCCCGCAGCGACCCGAAGCGGGGGCGACCCATGTCGGCGTGCTCGTAGTCGTGTCCACGCAGGCGCGGCTCGTCGTGATAACCGCCGCGATAGCTGCCCGGGCCATACTCGGCGGACTCACCGCGCGGATCGTCGTACTCACGCCCCTCATAACGGCCGGCGTAGCCGTCCTCGGCGAACCGCTGCCGCGGGAAGCTGCCGCTTCGGGCCGGGCCGTGGTCGTCGTAGTACTCGTCGTCGTAGTCCTCCATGGGAGCCATGCCGAAGTAGGCCTTGACCTTATGCAGTGTGCTCATCGCTTGACCTTTCACGGCTCTGGCTATTCCGGTGTCTGTGATGAAGATGTGACTGGAGTGACTACTGACGGTGACGGTAGCGGCCGCTGACCCAATAACGCGGTACCGACACGCACACACGTCGAACCATGTTTGACGGCGCTCTCCAGGTCGTTCGACATGCCCGCCGACAAACCCACCGCGCCGGGATGTGCGCGGCGCACCCGGTGGTGTTCGGATTGCAGCAGTTCGAACGCCCGGTCGGGGTCCCAATCCAGCGGCGGAATGCCCATCAGCCCAACCAGTTCCAGTGACTCGGTGACGTCGACCTGCGCACATACCTCGTCGACGGCCGCGGTGTCGGACACGTCGACGCCGCCACGGGACACGTCGCCGTTGAGGCTGATCTGCACGTAGACACGCAGCGGGTTCTTCCGCCGGCCGTCGCTCAGTGCGCCGGCGACGGCCCGGTCGAGCGCGTCGACGACGCGGGTGCTGCTGACCGAGTGGGCAGTGTGAGCCCAGTGGGCCATCGAGCGCGCCTTGTTCCGCTGAATCTTGCCGACCATGTGCCACTGCCGGCCTTCGGGCGCTTCGTCCAGCAACCGCGCGACTTCATCGACCTTGGCCGCCGCTTCCTGGTCGCGCGATTCACCGAAAGCGGAGCATCCCAATCTCGACAAAATCGCCACATCACTTGCCGGGAAGAATTTGCTAATAGGCAGAAGTTGAATTTCGTCGAGTTTGCGGCCGGCCGCTTCGGCGGCAGCGCCGAGGCGACTGCGTAACGCCGTCAAAGCGTCGGCCAATTGCAATTCCCGATCCGGTCGGTGTGAATCGTTTGCCGCCACAGCGCTCATTCCATCCACACCACCGATGCCAGCCGCCCGGTCGGGGCGCCACGGCGATGGCTGAACAGGTTCGCGTCGTCGACCGTGCAACGCGGATCGACATCGACGGCCTTGACACCCAAAGCCTTGAGCTGACAAGCGATTCCAGCGCGCAGATCCAATCCGGGCGTGCCGGTCGACGTGGTGGTGCGGCTGCCGGGCAGCGCGGCCTCCACCTCGTCGGCCATCGCGGCGGGCACTTCGTAGTTGCGTCCGCTGACCGCGGGACCCAGCAGCACCGAGATGTCGGGCTCGTGCGCTCCCTCGGCCAGCATCGCTTCGACGGCCCGAGTCACGACGCCGTCGCGGGCGCCGACACGGCCGGCGTGCACGGCGGCGATGACGCCGGCCCGCGCGTCGGACAGCAGCACCGGCACGCAATCGGCGGTCACCACCGCCAGGGCCAGCCGCGGAGTGCGGGTGACCAACGCGTCGGTGTCGTCGAGCGGCTTGTCACGCGGACCGTCGACCACCTCGACGTGATCGCCGTGCACCTGGTTCATCCAGACCAACCGGTCCGGGCCCAGCCCAATGGCTTTGGCCAGCCGCGCCCGGTTCGTCGCCACCGCGGCGGGATCGTCGCCGACATGATCGCCGAGGTTGAAGGTGTCGAACGGAGCCACCGAGGCACCGCCGGTTCGAGTCGTCGTCACGCGCCGGATGCGAACGCTCATCCGTCCAGTCTGCCGCTCGGCCAGAATGGCCGCACTCCGCTCCACTCCGCTTCGCGGACTGTGTCGTCGTGCGGCTAGCGGCGCATGAACGGCGGCACGTCGACGTCCTCGTCCTCGCCGCCGCCGATGTCGAAGGTCGCGCCGTTGGTCGGCACCGGCACACTGACCGCGTCGACCGGCTCGAACAGACTCGAGCTGATCTTGCCCGCCTTGCCCGGCGTGATCCCGGTGCTCGCGGCGGCGGTCGTGGTGCTGACGACCGGCTTTCGGCCCGGTCCGCTGGCGTCGAAGCCGGCCGCGATCACCGTGACCCGCACCTCATCGCCCAGCGAGTCGTCGATCACGGTTCCGAAGATGATGTTGGCGTCCTGGTGGGCGGCGTCCTGCACCAGCGAGGCCGCCTCGTTGATCTCGAACAGGCCCAGGTCGCTGCCGCCGGCGATGGACATCAGCACGCCCTGCGCGCCTTCCATGGACGCCTCGAGCAGCGGGGAGTTGATCGCGATCTCGGCGGCCTTGAGCGCCCGGCCGTCGCCGCGGGCCGAGCCGATGCCCATCAGCGCCGTGCCCGCGCCCGACATGATGCCCTTGACGTCGGCAAAGTCGACGTTGATCAGCCCAGGGGTGGTGATCAGGTCGGTGATGCCCTGCACGCCGTTCAGCAGCACCTCGTCGGCGCTGCGGAACGCGTCCATCAAGGAGACCGCGGCGTCGCCCATCTGCAGCAGTCGGTCGTTCGGGATCACGATCAGGGTGTCGCAGCTCTCCCGCAGCAAGGAAATGCCGTTTTCGGCTTGACCGCTGCGCCGCTTTCCTTCGAAGGAGAACGGCCGGGTGACGACGCCGACCGTCAGCGCGCCCAGCTTGCGCGCGATGGTCGCGACGACGGGCGCTCCACCGGTGCCGGTACCGCCGCCCTCTCCCGCGGTGACGAACACCATGTCGGCGCCGCGGAGCAGCTCCTCGATCTCGTCCTTGGCGTCTTCGGCGGCCTTCTTGCCGACCTCGGGGTCGGCCCCCGCGCCCAGCCCCCGGGTCGACTCGCGGCCGACGTCGAGCTTGACGTCGGCGTCGCTCATCAACAGCGCTTGCGCGTCGGTGTTGATCGCGATGAACTCGACGCCCTTGAGCCCCTGCTCGATCATCCGGTTGACGGCGTTGACGCCGCCGCCACCGATCCCCACGACTTTGATGACAGCCAAATAGTTGTGCGGCGGGGTCATCATTCTGTGTTCCTCCCTGGTGGAACTGGCTTGAAGCGAACCAATCTGGCAAACCTCAACCTCAAGTAGAGAGTTAGAGTTATGTCAAGTTGTTCCGCGCAAACAGAACGGTATTGCGGCCGTGCGCACGATCGATGCAGGCGCGCCGAAAACCCGCGGGCGAATTTCAGCCGATTTTCCCGGCGGTTCCGCGTCGACCCGGCTACTTGACGGTGGGCAGATCCGGGCTGGACACGTCGTAGGTGCGCCCCGGTTGAGTGAGCAGCGCCGCCAGCTTCTCGGCTTTCTCCTCGGTGCGATCGTTGGTCCCCCAGATCACCGTGCGTCCGTCGGCGAGTTTCAGCGTGATCGACGCCACCGACGGCGCTGCGACTCGACCCACCTGCGCGGCGATCTCCGGACGCAGCGCGATCAGCACAGCGAGCGCGGCCTTGGTCGTCGGATCATCGGGGCCCGGGTTCTCGACGTCGAGGTAGGGCAAGGCCGGCGGTGGCGGCGCGGTCGCGAAGTCGACGCCGTCGCGGTCGAACAGGTGCGGGCCGTCGGGAAAGTCTTTGACCACCACAGGAACTCGTTCGACCACCGTGATGCGCAGGGCCGACGGGTATTCACGTTGCACCCGCACGCTGGCTACCCGGCGGATCGCGGCCACTCGGTCCGCGATGCCGTCGGTGTTGATCTGCAGCAGCGGCGTACCCGGCAGGACCCGGGCCGCGTCGAGGATCTCTTCGCGGGTCACCGCTCCGTTGCCGGTGACGATGATGCTGCGCGCCGACATCACCGGCGTGAAGTACAGGATCAAACCGATGCCGGTGGTGATCACCGTCAGCAGCAGCGAGACCAGGAAAAGCTTCAGACCGCGGACCGCCCCGCGCGGAACGGGTTTGGACTCCGGCGTCGGCTTGCCTTTGGCTATGCGCTTGGCCTCGCGGCGGGCCTGCTCGATCGCGACCGCGCGGGCCTGCGCTTCGCGACGTTCGGCGCGTTCGCGACGCTCCCGCCGTCGCGGGCCTTCTACCTCGTCGGGCTGCTCCTGCTCGCCCTCGACGACGGCAATCGGTTCGGTCGCAGCGGTTTCCGCGCCCGGCTCCGCCGCTACCGCGTCCGGCGTGACACCGTCCTGCTCGGTCATCACAACACCCCCGGCCGGCCCGGAGCGCTGCGATTGGCCCGCAGCTGCAGCGCGGTGACGATCTCGGGGGCCAGCATGGTGACGTCACCCGCACCCATGGTGACGACCACATCGCCCGGCCCGACCGCCTCGGCGACGGCCGAGGCAACCGAGGAGAAGTCGGGCAGGTACTGCACCGGGACACTCACGTGCTCAGCGACGCTGGCTCCGCTCACCCCCGCGATGGGCTGTTCGCGAGCACCGTACACGTCGAGCACGAAAACCTGGTCGGCCGCGTCGAGCGCCTGACCGAACTCCGCGGCGAAAGCCTGTGTCCGCGAATACAGATGGGGCTGGAACACCACCACCGACCGGCCCGCGCCGGTCTGCTCCAGCAGCGTCCGCACCGCCTCCAGCGTCGCGCTGATCTCCGTCGGGTGATGGGCGTAGTCGTCGAAGACCCGCACCGATCCCACCGCGCCGATCAATTCGAAACGCCGACGGACGCCGTCGAATCCGGCCAGCCCGTCGAGCACGCCTTCGGCAGGTGCTCCGGCTTCGACCGCGGCGAGCAACGCGCCCAACGCATTCAGCGCCATGTGCCGGCCCGGCACCGACAGCCGCATCACCCACGGATGGATTTCGCCGTCCAGCTTGACGTGCGCGACCGCCCCGGTCCCCTGCTGCTCCCAGGACAACAGCGTCGCGCTCAACTTCGCGGTCGGGCCGTCATCCGACGAGCCGTACCGCAACACCCGGATCCCCAGCGCCGCAGTGCGTTCGGCAAGCGCGGCCGCGCCCGGGTCGTCGGTGCAGACGACCAGCGCGCCACCCGGGGCGATACGTTCGGCAAAGGAGTCGAAGACCGCGGTGTAGGCCTCGGCGCTGCCGAAGAAGTCCAGGTGGTCGGCTTCGATGTTGGTGACGACCGCGACATTCGGGGTGTACTCCAGCAGCGAGCCGTCGCTCTCGTCGGCCTCCGCGACGAAGCAGTCGCCACTGCCGTGATGGGCGTTGGTGCCGGCCTCGCCCAGCTCACCTCCCACAGCGAACGACGGATCCAGGCCGCAGTGCTGCAGCGCCACGATCAGCATCGACGTCGTCGTCGTCTTGCCGTGCGTGCCGGTCACCATCAACGTGGTCCGGCCGTCCATCAGCCTGGCCAGCACCGCCGGCCGCAGCACCACCGGGATCCCCCGGCGGCGGGCTTCGACGAGTTCGGGATTGGTTTTCGGGATCGCGGCGTGGGTGGTGATGACGGCGGTCACGCCACCTGGCAACAGGTCCAGCGACGACGCGTCGTGGCCGATCTGGATCTGCGCACCCCGGGCGCGCAGGGCGCGCACCCCGCGCGACTCCTTGGCGTCCGATCCCGACACCTCGCCGCCACGGTCCAGCAGGATGCGGGCGATTCCCGACATGCCCGCTCCCCCGATGCCGACCATGTGCACCCGCTGGAGTTCGGGAGGCAACGGCGCGCCCGTCACCGTCGGCCCCCGCCGTTGGCCCGCGCTGCGCGCGCGACGTCCAGTACGACCTGGGCGACTTGTCGTGCCGCTTCCGGGTGTCCGACCAGCGCCGCCGCCGTGGTCATCGCCGCCAGTCGCGGCGCGTCATTCAGCAGGGCGGCAACGTTTTCGGCCACGAAGCCCGGCGTCAGGTCGGCGTCGGCGACCACCATCCCGCCGCCCGCGTTGACCACCGGCAGCGCGTTGAGCCGCTGCTCGCCGTTGCCGATCGGCAGCGGCACGTAGATCGCCGGCAGGCCGACGGCCGTGACCTCGGCGACGGTCATCGCGCCGGAACGGCAGATCGCCACGTCGGCGGCGGCGTAGGCCAGGTCCATCCGGCTCAGATACGGCACCGCCACGTAGGGCGGATCTCCAGGCTCGGGGTCACGAAGGTCGATGGTGTTCTTCGCGCCGTGCGCGTGCAGCACCGCGACCCCGGCCGCGGCCAGATCGCCTGCGGCCGCGGCAACCGCGCGATTGATGGACGCGGCACCCTGCGAGCCGCCGAACACCAGCAGCACCCGGGCGTCATCGGCGAAGCCGAAGTGCGCACGCGCCTCGGATCGCAGAGCGCTGCGGTCCAGTGACGTGATGGCCGCCCGCACCGGCACACCGACCACTTCAGCGCGCCGCAGACCCGGATCGGGCACCGCCGAGAGCACACGCTGCGCGCTGCGCGCACCGACCCGGTTGGCAAGTCCCGCACTGGCGTTGGCCTCGTGGATCACCACCGGCACCCGCCGCCTGCGCCGAGTCATGCCGCGGGCAGCCAGATACGCCGGCAGGGCAACGTATCCGCCGAAGCCGATCACGACGTCGGCGTCGACTTTGTCGAGCACGGCACGGGTCTGCCGGACTGCGCGCAGCACCCGCGCAGGCAGCCGGGCCAGGTCGCCGGTGGGCTTGCGCGGCAACGGCACCGGGGTGATCAGCTCGAGTGAGTAGCCACGTTCGGGCACCAGCCTGGTCTCCAAGCCACGTGCGGTGCCCAGCGCGGTGATGCGAACGTCTGGATCCAGCGCGACAAGGGCGTCGGCGACGGCCATAGCGGGCTCAACGTGGCCGGCTGTGCCGCCTCCCGCGAGCACCACCGACAACGAGCGAGGTGAGCGCGCGCGAAGCGCGGGCGGAACCGAGCGAGGTTCAGACCCCGAGGAGTCCCCGATTGGCTCGTTGACCGAGTCGTTCACCCGTAGCGTTGACCTTCCAGGACGCGACCTTTGCCCCGGCCCTGCTGGCCGGCGTACCGCTGTGCGCCTCCATGATGCCTTCCCCCGGCCTGCCCTTTGCTCGCAGATCGTGAGCTGCGCTGATTCGCCGCCGGCCGCCCGGACGCCTTGCGGTCGGCGGGCCGCTGCGGCTTGGTCGGCTGGCGCTGGCCGCGCAACCGGTCGCGCAGCGCCTCGACCTTGGTCGGCGTATAGGGCGCCGGCAACGGCAGCCGCAGTATGCGGTTCATCCGGTCGTCGCGCCCGGCGCGCAGCGCTGCGACGGCCTCGGGTTCGTGCCGGGCCGCATTGGCCATCATGCCGATCATCAAAAGCGTTGTGGCCGTTGATGTTCCGCCTGCAGAGATGAGCGGCAGCTGGATACCAGTCACCGGCAGCAGGCCGATCACGTAGCCGACGTTGATGAACGACTGGCCGAGCACCCACAGCGTGGTGGTCGCGGTCAGCAGCCGCAGGAACGGGTCGGCCGACCGGCGGGCGATGCGCATCCCGGTGTAGGCGAACAGCCCGAACAGCGCAAGCAAGCCAACCGCACCAACGAAGCCGAGCTCTTCGCCGATGATCGCGAAGATGAAGTCGTTGTGCGCGTTGGGCAGGTAGTTCCACTTCGCGGTGCCCTGACCCAGACCGTCGCCGAAAATACCGCCGTTGGCCAGCGCGTACTTCGCCTGCCGGGCCTGATAGCCGGAGTCCTGGGGGTCCTGACTCGGGTCCAGCCACGACCGCACCCGGTCGGAGCGGTACCCCGCGGACACCGCAAGGACGGCCGCGGCGACGATCGCGGCGCCCAGCGAACTCAGGAAGACCCGCAGCGGCAGACCGGCGTACCACAGCAGGCCCAGCAGGATGATGCTCATCGACACCGTCTGGCCGAGGTCAGGCTGCGCAAGGATCAGCGCCAGCGCGATGACGGCCGCGGGCACCAGCGGTACCAGCATCTCGCGCAGCGTGGCGCGTTCCATGCGTCGCGCGGCCAGCAGGTGTGCGCCCCAGATAGCGAAAGCGATCTTGGTCAGCTCCGAGGGCTGCATCGAGAAACCGGCGATGACGAACCACCCGCGAGATCCGTTGGCTTCCTTGCCGATACCCGGGATCAGCACCAGCACCAGCATCACGATCGTCGACGCGAAGCCGGTGAACGCCATCCGACGCATGAACCGGACCGGCAGTCGCAGTGCCAGGTAGCAAGCGAAGAGTCCGACGATCGTCCAGAGCACCTGGCGGCCGAAAATGGTCCACGCCGAACCGTCGTCGTCGTAGGACCGGACCCCCGACGCCGAGAGCACCATGATCAGACCCAGCGTGGTCAACAGCGCCGCGATCGCGATGATCAGGTGGAACGACGTCATCGGCCGGTTCAGCCAGGCCCCGAACCGGGTGCGCGGTTCTGTCGTCGCGGCGGTCTTCGTCTTCGCGGTCGCCGCCGCGTCGTCAGCCGCATCGGGCGTGCCGTCCGTCGACTGGTCGTCCTTGGTCCCCCGGCGTAAGAGCCGGGGCAGCGTGAGCTTCACCCGCCGCTACCGACGCGCGGCGTGCACGGCGGCCGCGAACGCGTCGCCGCGGTCCGCGTACCCGGTGAACTGGTCGAATGACGCCCCGGCCGGCGCCAGTAGCACCGTGTCGCCGGGACTGGCCAGGTCTCGCGCGGCGGCGACGGCGGCGTGCATCACGCGAGTACCGACAGTCTCGTCCGACGAGGGAGGCGCGGTTGTCACATACGCAACAGGAGACTCAGCAGTCGCATGCATATCAACATCCTCGCCTGTCACGACCTGTACGACCGGCACATCCGGCGCGTGTCGTGATAACGCCTCGGCAACCATCGCCCGGTCACGACCGATCAGCACGGCCCCGACCAGCCGCGATGCGACCCTGACGACGGTCTCGTCCACCGACGCGCCCTTGAGCAGACCCCCGGCGATCCACACCACCCGCGGGTACGCCAGCAGTGACGCCTCGGCGGCGTGCGGGTTGGTGGCCTTGGAGTCGTCCACGTAGTTGATCTGATCGACAACAGCCACCCGCTCGGCGCGATGCCTGCCGACCCGGAACGACGCCAGCGCTGCGGCGATCGCGTCGGCTGGCACGTCGACACTGCGCGCCAGCGCGGCGGCCGCCAGCGCGTCGAGCACGCCCACCGGGCCCGGCACCGGGATAGTCGAGACCGCCGCCAGCGGCAGGTCGGCGGCAAATGCCCGGTCCACCAGCATGCCGTCGTGGACGCCGAACTCCCCGGCAGCGGGCTCGCCGAGCCGGAACCCGACTCGTGTCGGCGCCGTCGCGTCCGATAGCAGCGCGGCCGCGTGCGGGTCGTCCAGCCCGGCCACCGCCACCCGGCCGCGCAGCACGCCCGCTTTTGCGGCGGCGTAGTCGGCGAAGGTGCCGTGCCAGTCCAGATGGTCTTCGGCGATGTTGAGCACGACCCCGGCCTCGGGCCGCAGCGATGGCGCCCAATGCAGCTGGAAGCTGGACAGTTCGACGGCCAGCAGTTCGGCGGGCTCGTGCAGTTCGTCCAGCACCGGGCTGCCGATGTTGCCGCACAACCGGCTGTGGAGACCTGCGGCGACGAGCATGGCGTGCAGCATCGACGTGGTGGTGGTCTTGCCGTTTGTGCCGGTGACGGTCAGCCAGCGCCGCGGTGGGCCGTAGTGGCCGGCCTGGTCGAGCCGCCATGCCAATTCGACGTCGCCCCAGACCGGGACGCCGGCTGCCGCGGCGGCGGCGGGCACCGGTGCGGTCGGCGGGAATCCGGGGCTGACGACCACCAGCGCGTAGTCAGCGACGTGGTCGACTGCGGTCGCCGAGTCCACGGTCGTCGTGCCCGCGTCGGCGAACTGTCGCCGGGTGACCGCGTCGTCATCGCAGAGCGTCGCCGTCGCGCCGAACTCCGCGAGCGCGGTCAGCACCGCGCGGCCGGTCACTCCGCCACCTGCGACCAGGACCGGCGCTCCAGCCGTCAACGGCGCGAGCGCGGGACTCATATCAACCGCCGCCGGTGGCCGCGAGCCACTCGCTGTAGAACAGCGCCACACCCAGGCCGCAGCTGATTGCGGTGAGCAGCCAGAACCGGATGATCACCGTGGTTTCGGCCCAGCCGACCAACTCGAAGTGATGGTGGAACGGCGCCATCCGGAACACCCGGCGGCCGGTGGTGCGGAACGCCAGGATCTGGATCACCACCGACACGATCTCGGCGACGAACAGCGAGCCGAGCACCACCGCGAGGATCTCGGTGCGGCTGGTCACCGAGATGCCGGCGATGATGCCGCCCAATGCCAGCGACCCGGTGTCGCCCATGAAGATCTTGGCCGGCGCGGCGTTCCACCACAGGAACCCGATGCACGCGCCCGCCGTCGCCGCCGCGATGATCGCCAGGTCCAGCGGGTCGCGCACGTTGTAGCAACCCAGGCCGGGCGCGGTCGCGCAGGCGTTGCGGTACTGCCAGAACGTGATCAGCACGTAGGCGGCGGTGACCATCGCCATCGAGCCGGCGGCCAGGCCGTCCAGTCCGTCGGTGAAGTTGACCGCGTTGGACCAGGCGCTGACGACGACCACGCAGAACAGCACGAACAGCGCGGGAGCCAGTGTGACGGTGGCGATTTCGCGGACGTAGGACAGGTCGGAGCTGCCGGGCGTCAGCCCGACGTCGTTGCGGAACTGCAGGACGAGGATGCCCACCAGGACGGCGGCGGTGATCTGGCCGAGGGTCTTGGCGGTTTTGTTGAGCCCCAGATTGCGTGCCCGGCGGATCTTGATCAGGTCGTCGACGAATCCGACGCCGCCCAGCGTGGTGGCCAAAAACAGCACGAGCAGGCCGGACGCCGACGGGCCCTCGCCGTTGAAGGCCAGGCCGGCCAGGTGGGTGCCGAGGTAGCCCGCCCAGATGCCGGCCAGGATCGCCACCCCACCCATCGACGGGGTGCCGCGTTTGGTCTTGTGACTCGGCGGCCCGTCTTCGCGGATCTCGTGGCCGAACCCCTGCCGGTTGAACAGCCGAATCAGCATCGGGGTCAGCAGGATGGACACCGCCAGCGAGATGCCGACGGCGATGAGGATGTCGATCATCGGGTGCCGCCCCGCCCCTCGGCGGCGAGCGAGTCGGCCAATGCCCCCAGCCCTGCGGCATTGGAGGCTTTGACGAGCACCACGTCCCCGGGCTGCAGCTCAGCGCGCAGCAAGGCCAGGGCGGCGTCGGCGTCGGCGGCGATCGCAGCTTCTCCGCCCCACGAGCCCTCCATGACCGCGCCGTGGTGCATCGCGCTCATAGACCTCCCCGTTCCGACAACAATGAGTCGAGACACATCTAATCGCACCGCCAGCCGACCGATGCGGTCATGTTCGGATATCGCGTCGTCGCCGAGCTCGGCCATCTCGCCCAGCACCGCCCAGCTGCGACGACGATCGGCCCCGGGTACAGCCGAAATCCAGGCGAGTGCCTGCAGTCCGGCCCGCATCGAGTCAGGGTTGGCGTTGTAGGCGTCGTCGATGAGAGTCACCCCGTCGGCGCGGGTGCTCACCCGCATCCGGTGCCCCGACACCGGGCCGGCGTCGGCCAGCGCCGCGGCGACCTGCTCGAGGGTGGCGCCGCATTCCAGGGCGACGGCGGCAGCGCAGAGCGCGTTGCTGACCTGGTGGTCGCCGTGCACCGCCAGCGTGACGTCGACGACGGCGTCCGCCGTATGCAGGGCGAACTGCGGCCTGGCCAGCTCGTCCAGCGTCACCGGCCCGGCCCAGAGGTCGGTGTGGTGTTGTCTGCTGACCCGCACCACCCGGGCCGCGGTCACCTCGGCCATCGCGGCGACCGCCGGGTCGTCGGCATTGAGCACGACCACGCCAGATTGCGGAACAGCTTGCGGTAGTTCGGATTTCGTCTTGGCGATGGCGTCCCGTGAGCCGAATTCGCCCAGATGCGCGGTGCCGACATTGAGCACCACGCCGATGGCAGGCGGCGCGATCGCGGCCAGCGCGGCGATGTTGCCGAGATGACGTGCGGACAGCTCGAGGATCAGATAGTCGGTGCTGGCGGCGGCGCGCAGCACGGTCCACGGATGACCCAGCTCGTTGTTGAACGACCCAGGCGGCGCGATCACCTCGCCGAGCGGCGCGAGCACCGCGGCCAGAAGGTCTTTCGTCGACGTCTTGCCCGACGATCCGGTAACCCCGACGATGGTCAGCCCGCCGGCCACCAGCTCCGCGGCCACCGCGGCCGCCAGCTTGGCCAGCGCCGTCAGCACTGCCGCTCCAGACCCGTCGGTGTCGTATTCGAGGACCCCGGCGCCGCTTTCTGCTGTGGCGTCGGGAGTCACCACGATCGCCGGGACGCCGACCGGCCGGGCCGCCAGCACCGCGACGGCTCCGGCCGCCACCGCCGAGGCGGCGTGGTCGTGTCCGTCGACCCGGGCTCCGGGCAGCGCGAGGAACAGCCCACCGGAAACGACTTTGCGAGAGTCGAATTCGACGGTTCCGGTGACGTGCAGGGCCGCGGCATCGTCGGCGGAGATGTCGGCGAGTTCGCCGCCGACGATGGTGGCGATCTGCGCCACGGTCAGGTCGATCATCTGATTGCCCCAAGTGCTGCGGCGAGTTCCACGCGGTCGTCGAACGGCTGAGTCTGCCCGTTGCGGGTCTGGCCGGTTTCATGGCCCTTGCCGGCGATCAGCACCACATCGCCGGAGGCCGCCCAAGCGACGGCATGGTCAATGGCCTTGCGACGGTCGCCGATCTCGACGACGTCCGCGGCCGAGCCGGCTTCGGCTGCGCCGGAGAGGATTTCGCGACGGATCGCCGCGGGATCCTCGCTACGTGGGTTGTCGTCGGTCACGACCACCAAGTCGGCCAGTTCGGCAGCGACCCGTCCCATCGGTGCACGCTTGCCCGCGTCGCGATCGCCGCCGGCTCCGAACACCACCGCGAGCCGACCGCCTGGGCGGCGCACCGATCGGAGCACCTCCTGCAGCGCGCCCGGCTTGTGCGCATAGTCGACCAGCGCAAGGAAGTCCTGGCCGCGGTCGATCCGCTCGAGCCGGCCGGGAACTTGAGTGTCCCGCAACCCGTGTGCCGCCTGCTCTGGCGACACCCCGACGGCATCGAGAACTGCCAGTGCGACAAGGCAATTGGCGACGTTGTAGGCACCCGGCAGCGCTATCCCCATCCGGTGGTGGACGCCGACCGGGTCGACCGCGGTGAACTCCTGGGCACCCGCCTCGGCCGTGACGTGCTCGGCGCGCCAATCCGCCGGCCGGTCCTGCGTGCTGACCGTGGTCGCGGAGTCGGCGCGACGGGCCATCGCACGTCCCGCGTCGTCGTCGACACAGACCACCGCGCGATGAGCATGCAGTGGCGATGTCGGATCGAACAGCCGGGCTTTGGCGTCGAAGTAGTCCTCCATGGTCAGGTGGAAGTCGAGGTGGTCGCGGGACAGGTTGGTGAACGCGCCGACCGCGAACCGGATTCCGTCGACCCGGCCCAGCGTCAGCGCGTGGCTGGACACCTCCATGACCACGGTGTCGACGCCGCGCTCGGCCATCACCGCGAGCAGGGCCTGCAGCGCGGGCGCCTCCGGCGTGGTCAGCGTGCTCGGGATGTCGCCGCCGTTGATCCGCAGACCGACGGTGCCGATCAGCCCCACGGTGCGACCGGCTGAGCGCAGACCGGCTTCGATCAGATACGTCGTCGTGGTCTTGCCCGACGTGCCGGTTACACCGACGACAGTCAGGTGTTCCGACGGACGCCCGTAGACGGTCGCGGCGAGTTCGCCCAGCACGCTGCGGGGTTCGGCATGTACGAGCACCGGCACCGTGCCGGCGTCATCGCCCAGTTCAACCAGGCCGGCCGCATCGGTGAGCACTGCGACGGCCCCGCCGTCCAGCGCGTCGCGGTAGAAGCGGGCGCCGTGGGTCGTCGCGCCGGGCAGTGCGGCGAACAGATCGCCTGACTGGACGTCCTGGGCGCGCAGCGTGACGCCGGTGATACGGACGTCCGGCCTGTTGGCCGGAACCGCGCCGACCTGAGCGGCCAGCGTCGACAACGGCACGCCCGCGCAGGAAGTGGGACGCAGCGCAGCGGGCACGTCATCACCTCCATCCTGGCTAAACGGACTTTTCGATCGGCCATGACACTACCCAGCCGACGTCGTGCAACCCACGGAGGAACCGCGAGGATTCCGCGTAAACGGGCCGGGAGCCGGGTAGACGGCCCGTCGTGGAGATAGCGGGACTTGTCGTCGTCGGCAGCGGCCCGGCTGGACTAAGCGCGGCCGAGGGATTTCGCGAACACAATCGGCACGACCCGATTCGGATCGTGACTGACGACCCGGCTCTGCCCTACGCGCGGCCGCCGCTGAGCAAAGAGTTTCTGCGTGGCGACGCCGAGCCGGCGGACATCGAACTGCATCCCGCGTCATGGTTCGACGAACGATCAATCGAGTTGGTTCAGTCGGTCAGCGTCGACGCGATCGACGTTGCGGGTCGACGTCTGAGCGTCGACGGGAAGCATCACCCCTACCGGTCGCTGGTACTGGCCTGCGGGGCGAAGCCGTCACCTTTTCCGGTGCCCGGCGGGGAGATGGCGCTGCTGCTGCGCTCGCTCGCCGACGCGCAGTCGTTGCATGAGGCCGCGGTGAACGCTGCTTCAGCCGTGGTGATCGGAGCAGGTTTCATCGGCTGCGAAGCCGCGGCATCTCTGGCGATGCGGGGCGTGACAACTACGTTGGTCGCGCCCGACCCGGTACCTCAAGCCAAGCGTTTGGGCGACGACGCAGGCGAGCGCATCACACGGCTGCTGCGCGACACGGGCGTGCGTTATGCCGGATCGGTTTCGGTCGACAGCCTCGACGAAGGAACGGTTCGGCTCGAGGACGGAAGGACGATCGAATGCGATCTCGTCGTCGCTGCCACCGGAGTCGAGCCCCAGTCAGCGTTGGCGTCCGCTGCCGGCATCACAACCAGCGACGGTCGGATCGTCGTCGATGCTCGGATGCGAACATCGGCTGACAACGTCTATGCCGCAGGTGATGTCGCGCTGGCATATAACAGCCTCGCCGGCAGACCGGTGGCCGTTGAACACTGGCAGGACGCGGTCGACCAAGGCGAGATCGCCGGCGCGGGCGCCGCCGGGCAGACCCGCGAATGGGACGCCGTGCCGGGGTTCTGGACGACCATCGGCGAAGCGACATTGAAGTACCACGCATGGGGCGACGGGTTTGATCGCGCCCGACTCGTTGACCACGACGACGGTTTTACCGTGTGGTACGAGCGCGACCACGCCACCGTCGGCGTGCTCACCTTGAACGCCGACGAGGACTACGACCGGGGCGAAAAACTGATTCAGCGCAAGAGTCCAATTCCACTCTGACTAACAAGATTCACGAGATCGGAACGCCGGTGCGCGCGGCCACCGACGCGCCGTCGATGGTGTCGAATACGTCGATGGTGACATCGGCGTCGCGGTAGGCGCCGATCGAATGAAGCCCGGCGGTCTCGGCAACTACTTCGTTGACGCGATCACCCGTCATCAGATAGTCGTCCACGCGGTGGCGCCAGTGCGCTGCGATCACAGTTGCCTCGGGAGCCAACCGTGGGCATTCCCGGTCCAGCGTGCTGCGTAGCGCGTCGGGTGCCAGGTAGTAGCCGACTTCGGACAGCACTAACAGATCGAACGGACCCGTCGGCCACGGTTCGTCCAGCGACTGTCGGAGGAAGGCCACTTGATCGGGGCGGCCTATTCCATCGAGTCGCTGCTGTGCACTCTGCAGGGCCGCTGGGACAACGTCCGTGGCGGTCACGCTTGCGCAGCGCTCGGTCAACAGTGCGGTGAGCACGCCGATCGAGCATCCCGGTTCGAACGCGTGCCGGTAATGCCGTCGCGGCAACAGGGCAAGCGTGATCGCGTACTTACGTTGCTCGTACCAGCGGGTGCCGAGATTCCACGGATCATTAGCGCGCGAATACAGTTGATCGAAATAATCGTCTGGCAGCCTACTCAACAAAGACCACCTCCCCGACCGCCAGCAACCGCTGCAGCACAGCCGGCGTCAGCACCGCGTCGCCATGTCGACTCGGGCGAAGCTGGCTTGAAAACGATTCAGCAGCAATTGCTTTGGCGTTGAGCGCGTGATCGGTCAACGCGATTCGACGGGCACGATCCCACGGCACCGTCGGATCACCGGGCGTCGCCCAGTGCCACATCCACACCGGATATTCGAGGAGCACCGCCGCGGTCTTGGCCGCGGCGGCCGCCGCGGCGCGTCCGACGGCCTCATGGTCGGGGTGGCCGTCGCCGCGCCACGTTGCCGCACACCACCTGCCAGCCGGAAATGCGGTCAATAGAGCGGTAATTCGCATCGTCAACCACTGTTCGTGCTGTGCCAGCTCACCATCGGGCACGCCCAACGTAATCGGTTCGCCGGCACCCAACTGACTGAGCGACCGACGAAGTTCCGTCCGGCGCACACCTTCGAGTTCGGCGCGGGCCGCGCTGCTGAGCCCTGGATGGGAGGCTCCGCCGTCGGAAGCCGACACCACCTGCACGTCCACGCCTGCGGCACAGAGCGTGGCGATCGTCGCCCCCAGTCCCAACGTCTCGTCATCGGGGTGCGGCGCGATCACCGTCAGGCCTGGACAATCGGCGAGGTCCAACGGAGCGAAGTTGCGGTTCGACGCGGTCCAAGTCCCGACCGGGGTGCCACCGTCGACGACGGGGCTCGCACCGAACTTCGCTGTCCCCGAACTGGTCTCAGCCATCGGCGTGGCCCGCGGCAGCAAGAGAACCCAGGGCGGCGAGGTCGCGTTCGGCGTGGCTCTGTCTGACGTACACGGTCAGATCCGCGACCGCGCGAGCGTGTCGCGCGTCGAGGCACAGCGGCCCCGGTCCCAGAGCACGATCGGTGCGGGTGAGCGCTTCGTCGGCCGCCTTCTCGACGATGGCGCGTACGCGTCTCGCCCGCAGTTCCGCCAGATCTGACCGATTGCACGGGTCAGCGTCGACGCGCTCTGCGGCCACGGCCAGTGCGGCGTCGGCCGCGGTGATCGCGGCGTCGACCGCACCCAGGTGGGCCAACAGGTGCTCGTCGACCGAGCGTCCGGCCGCGCGCTCATACAGCGGCGCGGCGACCGCTCTGGTACCGCCCAACCAGCATGCCGCCACCCCGATGGCGCCGAACCAGAAACCCGCTCGATTCAGATAATCGCCCGGACCGCCAACCGCAACCGCCGGCGCGCCGTTGAATTCCACTGACCTCGTGTCACTTTCGGCCATGCCGGTGTTATGCCAAGTGCGTTCGAGAGGCCGCACGGCGGCGCTGTCCAGATCGACGGCGAACAGCCCACGTCTCTTGTCGCCGAGTCGTGCGGTGACCAGGGCATGCCTGCACAGTCCGGCGCCCGAGCACCATGCCTTGACACCGTCGAGAACCACCGCGCCACTTGCGCCCCGGGCGGTCACGACTGCGTCGGGGGCTTCAGCAGCCCATACGCCCCACAGCTCGCCGGCTTTTGGAGGCGAGCTGCCGAGCTCGACCAAAATGGCGGTCGCGTCGACGTGCGCTTCTGCCAACCGCCCTGCGACGACGTCGATTTCAGTCAGCTGAGCAAGCCGGCGCCAGCGTTGAGCGGTTTGGCCAGAACCCGGCAGCGGCAGCTGAAGTCGACCGGCCCGCAGCCATTCCAGCACCAGAGGCGCGGTCATGAAACCTCGTCCACTTTTTCGTCGAGGCCCGCGACCTCTTGCGAGACTGTCGCGAGGTGATCGGCAAAGCCGCCGGGGGCCCGGCCCTGCCGACGGTCTGAGGTGGTGACCCATAGTTGCTCGTCCGAGTGAACGTGGAACCCGCCGGCCCGAAAACGTTCGACCAGCTCGACGTCTTCTCCGCTGGCCAGCGGATTGAACCCGCCGATGTGCCAGTACGCCTCGGACCGAAATCCCATGTTGGCGCCGTGAATGTGCTGGTTGAATGGTGTCTCGGCACGGTAGCGAGCTTCGTAGAGTTCGGCGGCTTCCTTCGAGTGGTAGCGCCACTGCCCCACCCGCACGAGGCCCAGGACCATGTCTGCCGAGCTGCCGAGTTGGCGCACCAGCCAATCGCTGCCCACTTCGGTATCGGCGTCGGTGGTGGCATACCAGGTCCGCGCGCCCGCGCCGTGGAGCCTCGACTTCGCGTAGCGGAAGCCAGCGGCACGCGCAGCGCCGACGTTGCGCTCATCGACCGCGATGAAGTGAACGTTGGGACCCAATTGCCCGGCGAGCAGGCCGCTCTCGTCGTCACATGCGTCGAGCACCACAACGATGGATGTGGGCACCGCGCCCGCAATTGCGGCCGTCTGGATCGCGCCCACGCTTCGGGATATCGCGGGGAATTCGTTGTGGGCGGGAACGACGACGACCACGCCGGCCTGTGCTGTCACTCAGGGGATGTAGCCGTTACCGGGCGATTTGACACCCCTGGGGTTTTGCAGGGTCACAACGGCACGTCGCCGCGCTTTAGTAGCTAGCCGACGATGTTGTAACGACGGCGCCGTCATACACCCTGTCAGTCCTGTCATCGGCAACCTCGCTCGAAACCTCGACAACGGACTCGGCGGCAGCGCGCCGCTTGCAGCACTGTCGACGCAAAGGTGAACAGACGGTGAACCGGCTGACGCGCCGACAGTGCTACGACCGAAATCCCATCTTCGCTGCCGGTTGGGCTCTGAACAGGCGTTTAGCCATACACATCGGCACGCACAACGCCCAGGAAGACCCCACCAACCACACAGGCACCGTGAAGTTCAGGTGTCTATGGTATGAATCAGAAACATATTTAAGATGAACTAAAGGTGAACAGAGGTATCTCTTGTGATCGGAAAAGCCCTCGTCGGTGCCGCTGGAGTCGCCATTTCCCTCGGCCTAGCCGCGCCGGCCGGTGCCGACCCGGCAACGACCGTCGGCGCCGTGCCGGCACCGCAACCCTCCGTCCCCGGCTTCTTGGCCGCTGCGCGAGCGGCGGGCGTCACCGGATCGGATCCGGCGATGCTCGGCGACGGCTACAACGTGTGCTGGCAACTGTGGAACGGCCGCGCCCCGGGTACTCAGGTGGCCGCCGGCCTGGTGCAGGACCACCCAGGAGTGTCCAGCGACGAAGCAGGACATTTCGTGCTGGCCGCATACAACGACCTATGCCCGGTGCCCGGCTCGTACGACTACTGGGCATACAGCACCAGCTGAAATCAGGAAGCCTGCAACAACAGCCGCGGACCCGGATCCGGTGACAACGGAACGTTGCCGCGCTGCAGGAGCCAGCCCGCGATGTTGTGGAACAACGGCGCTGCCGAGTGGCCCGGTGTCCCGTCCGCGTTGGTCGCCGGATTGTCCATCATCACGCCGATGACGTAGCGCGGATCGTCGGTGGTGGCCATGCCGGCGAAGGTGATCCAGTAGACGTTGTCGTAGTAGCAGCCGCACGATGGGTTGATCTGCTGCGCGGTGCCGGTCTTACCGGCGATCTGGTAGCCCTCGACCGCCGCTGCCGGCCCAGTGCCCTGCTGGGTGCCCATCGGATCGCGTTGCACGACAGCGCGCAGCATGTTGCGCACCGTCCTCGCGGTCTCCGGCGACACCACCCGGACACCGTCCGGATGCGGCTCTTCGGTGCGCGCACCGTCCGGCCCGACCGTGGACTTGATGATCCGCGGCGGTAAGCGCACCCCGTCATTGGCGATCGCCTGGTACATCCCGGTCATCTGCAGCAAGGTCATCGAAAGACCCTGTCCGATCGGCAAGTTGGAGAACGTGCTGCCTGACCACTGGTCGATCGGCGGCACCAGCCCGGCGCTTTCACCGGGCAGGCCCACCCCGGTGCGCTGGCCGAGCCCCAGTTTGCGCGCCATGTCATACCAGCGCTGTGGCCCCACCCGCTGCGCGAGCATCAAAGTGCCCACGTTGGAGGACTTTCCGAACACCCCGGTAGTCGTATAGGGCGCCATGCCGTGAACCCATGCGTCGTGCACGGTGACGCCACCCATGTTGATCATGCCCGGAACCTGCAGCACCTCATCAGGATTGGTCAGCCCGTACTCGATCACCGATGCGGCGGTGACGATCTTGTTCACCGATCCCGGCTCGAACGGCGACGACACCGGCAGGTCGCCGAGCTGCTTGTTCCCCTGTCGCCCGATGTCCTGGGCCGGATCGAAGGTGTTGTCGTTGGACATGGCCAGCACTTCGCCGGTCTTCGCGTCGAGCACGACCGCCGAGACATTGCGGGCCCCGGACAGGTTTTTCGCCTGCTGGACCTGCTGCTGCACGTAGAACTGAATGTCGTCGTCGATGGTCAGCTGGACCGTCGAACCATTGGCCGCGCGGTGCTGATTGCGGTAGCTGCCGGGGATGACCACACCGTCGGAACCGCGGTCGTAGGTGACCGACCCGTCAGTGCCGGACAGCTCGGCATCCATCGAATCCTCCAGGCCTAGCAGGCCGTGGCCGTCCCAGTCGATTCCGCCGACGATGTTGGCCGCCAGCGAGCCGCCGGGATACTGGCGCAGGTCTTGACGCTCGGCCCCGATCTCCGGGAACTTCGTGGTGATCGCGGTGGCGACGGCGGGGTCGACGGCGCGGGCCAGGTAGACGAATGTCTCATCGCTGCGCAGCTTCTTGAGCAGGGTCGCCTTGTCCGGCTTGTTGTTCAGCCGCTGCGCGATGTCCTTGGCGATGTCTTTCAATCGCTGCTCCGGGTCAGGGGCTTTCGCATTCTTCTGCTTGGCGTCGGCGAGCTGCTTGTGAATGCGCTTGGGCTGGAAGGTCAGCGCCCGGGCCTCGATGGTGAATGCAAGCTGACTACTGTTGCGGTCGATGATGCTGCCGCGCACCGCTTTTGAGACATCGGTGACCTTCAGCTGTCCGGCGGCCTCCGCGCGCAGTCCGGACGCCTTCGGCACCTGCAGATAGAACAGTTGAGCGGCGGCCACCACCAACGCCAGGAAGATGACACCGTTGCCGACTCGATGCCGGAAGACGAACGACGCTCCGCGGCCACCGATCTCCATGGCCTGGCGGGTGCGACGGTCGCGCGCAGAGTGAGCCGACAGTTTCGCTTTGGCCTGCTTGCGAGACGGACCTGGGCGCTGAGACGGCCGGTTCGCCAGGCGGCTCACCGCGCGACGCCGGGCGTGGTGACGGTCAGGGGGCCGAACTGTTCACCGTTGAGCGGGGCAACGGGAGCGAGCAGGTGCGGCACGCCGACCACCGGCGGCGGCACCGGGCCTGCCAGTGGCGCAGGTGCGACTGGCGCAGGCACCACCGGGACAACGGCCGGCGCCGGCAGCGGAGCAGCGGGAGCGACGGGGACGACACCGGGCGCGATCGGCAGTCCAGGCACGGGTACCGGTCCTGCTGCGGGCATCGGGAGTGGAGCGTCGGGCGCCGGAAGGTGCTGTGGGCCCACCGTCGTCGCGCCGTCCGGCGTGCGGACCATGACATCGGGCCCGGGTGCCAGCGGAACAGGCGGAGCACCGTTGCCCGGCATCACCAGCGACGGGACCTCGACCGGGTGGCCCGGCGCTGCCGCAGGCGGCACCGGCTTCTCGTCGGGCAGTTTGGTGTTCAGCGGAGGCGGCGGGACACCTTGGGCCGGCTTCGGGATCCCGACCACCACCCAGTTGCCCGCGGGGTCCTTGATCAGATGCGCGGTGTCTCGGGTCGGGATCATGCCCAGCCCGCGGGCGGCTTCGGCCAGAGTCGGCGCGGACTGCGCTTCCTGCACGTCCCGTTCGAGCGCTTCTTTTTGCTGCTGCAACAGTTCGGTCCGCTCGCGGGCGCTGCCAAGCTGATAGGAGCGCTCGGCCGCGTCAGTCGACAGCCACAATGTGAGGGCGAGGCCGGCGCCGAGTGAACCGATCACCAGCACGACGAATGGGACCTTGGCTGCCAGGGTGCGCGGCCGCAGGTCGATCGAAGCCAGTCGGTTGAGCAGCCGTTCCCGCAGTGGGGTCCGAACAACCTTGGGCTTCTTCGCTTTCCGTGCCTTGGCTCGAGCCTTGGCCTGGCCCGCGCTCTTCGGGCGGACCGGACGATCGACTGGCCGGGCTACCGGCGAGGTCTGCGGCGCGGATCGTGACACCCGTGGCTCGCGGGCGGGCGCGGTGCCCTTCCCGGAGCGCGGCCGGGTGCGGCGGGCAGGCGACGGATCGACGGCCTGCCGGCCGGTCTTTCGGGGGGCCTTGTCCTGCTCGCGACGCCGATCGCCGCCGCGTGGCGGTTGCGCTCCGCGCTTGGCTTTCATGAGCCTCCCTTCCTCGCTGCCGCCGATGTGGTTTGCACGCGTTCGACGGCGCGTAATCGCACCGCGGCGCTGCGCGGGTTCTGCTGCATCTCGTCCTCGTCGGCACGTTCGGCGCCGCGGGTCAACAATGTGAATTTCGGTGCATAACCAGGTAATTCGACCGGTAGACCCGACGGTGAAGCAGACGTCGTGATCTCAGCGAACATTCGCTTGACGATGCGATCTTCGAGCGACTGGTAGGCCATCACCGCGATTCGTCCGCCGACGGTTAGTGCGTCCAGCGCCGCGGGCAGCGCGTCGCTCAACGCGTCCAGTTCGCTGTTCACCGCGATCCGCAACGCCTGAAACGTCCGCTTCGCTGGATGTCCGCCGGTACGTCGGGCCGGCGCCGGAACCGCTTGGTAGATGACCTCAACCAATTCAGCGGTGGATGTGAACGGCGCGCCGCCGCGACGGCGGACGATATGTTTCGCGATGCGCCGCGCCAATTTCTCCTCGCCGAAGCGGCGCAGGATGTCGGCCAGCGCGGCTTCGTCGTAGCTGTTGAGGATCTCGGCTGCGGTCAGTTCAGAGGTCGGGTCCATCCGCATGTCGAGCGGAGCGTCCTGCGCATAGGAGAAGCCCCGCTCGGCACGGTCGAGCTGCATCGACGAGACACCGAGATCGAAGAGTATGCCGTCCACGGATTCGGTTGTTCCATAGCCTGATTCGGCCAGTGCGGCATCGATTCCGTCGTAGCGGGTCTGCACCAAGGTCAGCCGGTCCGCGAAGCGTGCGAGGCGTGCGCGAACGATGTCCAGCGCGGTCGGGTCGCGGTCGACACCGATGAGACGCAACCCGGGCAGCTCGGTGAGGAATCGTTCGGCGTGCCCGCCGGCACCGACGGTCGCATCGATGAGCACCGCCCCGGATCCGTCGGGACTCCTGCGAGTCAGCGCGGGCCGCAACAAGGCGACGCAGCGGTCGAGCAGTACGGGAACATGGCCGAAGCCGCCGGTGACCTCAGGCACGACAACACCCTCCGGACGTGAGAATTGTTGGGCGACTGAATAGTTCAGGCGGCAGTCCAAGCGACGGTCCAGGCCGGCGGCCCTTGCATCGAGGTCCCTGTCCGAGAGCACGAACCTGGCGTTGGGGAAGTACGTCAGGGTCGGTTCGGACAGAGGCCACCATGCACGGGCACGCGCCTCAGATAATGTCGCCGAGTGCTTCATCGCTGGCCGCGGAGAAGTTCTCTTCGTGTGTCTCCTGGTATTCCTGCCAGGCCTGCGCATCCCAGATCTCCAGGTAGTCAACCGATCCGATCACCACGCAGTCCTTCGTCAGGTGCGCGTAGCGGCGGTGGTCGGCCGACAGGGTGATGCGGCCCTGGGCGTCGGGATGCTGTTCGTCGGTGCCGGCGGCCAGGTTACGCAGGAACGCTCGCGCATCCGGATTGCTGCGCGAGGCCTTGCTGGCCCGGCGGGCGAGCTGCTCGAATTCCGAGCGCGGGTAGACAGCCAGGCTGTGGTCTTGACTCTTGGTAACCATCAGCCCTCCTGCCAGTGCGTCGCGGAACTTGGCGGGCAATGTCAGCCGCCCTTTGTCATCGAGTTTGGGTGTGTAGGTGCCGAGAAACATCTGGCCACCTCCACGCCTTTCGACTTCGCCCACCATACCCCACAACCCCCCACTGCGCTCCATTTAACGACATGAATGTCACCGATTGATGTCGTTTCAGCAGGATCTCGGCCACTACGGAGGGATGTGTCAACGTCGTGTATCCCTGACTCAATCCTGGAATTGGACTCTGAGCTGGGACTTAGATGCGAAGTGGGGCGTAGTGGGTCATTACCAACGAGTGCGTGATCCGCGCGGTCGAGTGAGGGTGTCTGCGGCGCGTCGCACCGGGCTCAGCAGGCACAAAAAAGGGCAGCCAGTGGCTGCCCTTTTTTGGTCGTGAGGACTAATCCTCGAAGCGGCGGCGGAACCGGTCTTCCATCCGGCTGGTGAACGATCCACCAGCGCCCTTACCGCGGCGCTGACGCGTAGCCGTCGAGGGTCCGGGACGTTCGCCCCGACCGGCGAGCCGCGGGCCGGTGATGGCGAACACCACTCCTGCGAACATCACCACAAAACCGATCACGGACAGCACCGGGAAGGTTCCGATCATGGTGGCCTTAAAAGCCACCCCCGAAACCAGCATTGCGAGTCCGAGCAAGAACAAGCCTGCGCCCTGCAACCGTCGCCGCGCCGTCGGCGCACGCAACCCTCCGCCGCGCACGCTCGAGGCGAATTTGGGGTCTTCGGCATAGAGAGCGCTCTCGATCTGGTCGAGCATGCGCTGCTCATGATCGGAGAGTGGCATTCGTCCCTCCTTGCCGAAAACCTGTCACGTAAATACGGATAGCACGTTGGCACCCACCACGGGGCAACTAATAAGAATGATACGAGGTCAATCCGCGCGTTACCACCGCTTCGCCTGCTGATTGTAATAGCGACCGGTCCGCGGTGAACGCCGTGTCGCCGCGCCGGATAATGGCATGGCACCCCAGACCGGACAACCGACGAGGAGACCGCACGTTGGCGACATTCCTCATCAATCTGCCCGCGCAGGATATGCAGCGACGGCTGGCAGATGCCTTGGGTGTTTACGTCGACGCCATGCGCTATCCGCGCGGCACGGAGAACCAGCGCGCCGCGATGTGGCTGGAGCACACCCGACGGCGCGGGTGGCAGGCCGTGGCGGCGGTCGAGGTCGACGCGCCGGCCGGGAACACCCCGTCGTCGGCGGAGCTCAGCGACGCGCCGCTGCAAGGCGTGGCCTACGGCTACTGCGGAGCTCCCGATCAGTGGTGGCAGCAGCAGGTGGTGGCCGGTCTGCAGCGAGTCGGCTTCGCCGGCCCGGAGATCGCGAAGCTGATGGGAAGCTATTTCGAGCTGACCGAGTTGCACATCCACCCGCGAGCGCAGGGCCGGGGCCTCGGCGAGGCACTGGCCCGCCGACTGCTCGCCGACCGCAGCGAGGACAACGTCCTGCTGTCGACGCCGGAGACCAACGGCGAGGCCAACCGAGCGTGGCGGCTCTACCGACGGCTGGGCTTCACCGACGTCATCCGCGGCTACCACTTCACCGGAGACCCACGGGCATTCGCGATTCTGGGCCGCCAGCTGCCGCTGTAATTGCCCCGCGACCGTTGCGGTCTGGCACGATGACCTGGTGCGCGCCAGCGGTATAAAGGTCTCGTCCCGGAATTTCACAGTGCGGCCGGGAGGCCGCCGCCTGATCGCGATGACCATGCTGCTGATCGCGATACCGGTCCTGGCCGGCTGCGTCCGCGTCAAGGCGTCCATCACCATCTCCCCCGACGACCTGGTGTCCGGCGACATCGTCGCTGCGGCCAAGCCGCGCAACGACAAAGACAATGGCCCACAGCTCGATCCGAACCTGGCGTTCAGCCAGAAGGTCGCGGTGTCGAAGTACGACCGCGACGGCTATGTCGGTTCCCAGGCGACGTTTTCCGACCTGACGTTCGCCGAGCTGCCCGAGCTGGCACGGATGAACTCCGACGCGCAGGGCGTCAACCTGTCGCTCCGCCGGGCCGGCGATCTGGTGATCCTGGAAGGTCGCGCCGACCTGACGTCGCTGAGCGATCCGGACGCCGACGTGGAGCTGACCGTCGCCTTCCCCGGAGCCGTGACCTCGACCAACGGCGACCGCGTCGACTCGGACACGGTGCAATGGAAGCTCAAGCCCGGCGTGGTCAGCACGCTGACGGCGCAGGCCCGCTATACCGACCCGAGCACCCGCTCATTCACCGGCGCGGCGATGTGGCTGGGCCTATCGGCGCTCGCGGTAGCCGCTGCGGTGGGCCTAATCGCTTGGTACAGCCGGGATCGCTCACCGCGGGTGGCCGAGCCCAGCGACCCGCCGCCCAGCTGAGCGACGGAGGTCAGTTCGTCGGCGACCAGTAATCGAGCATCTCGGCGAACGTGTCGAACGCCGGCGCGGAATTGCCGTACGTCGCCTCGAGATGGACGCTCAGCGGATAGCCCAGATCGACCACTCCGTCGATCACCCGTTTGTACAGGTCGAGGAACTGCGTGCGTCGTTGCGCCGGTTCGGTGTTCGCCAGCGTCGTGACGAATGCCTGCTCGTCGGCGACGGCGGCGTTGCCGGGATCCTGGATGAGCCAGTTGATGAAACCGACCTTCTCCTCGATGGTCGGGATGAAGCCGAACGACAGCAGAATCTCCGGTCGGTGGTCGGTCTTCTTGGCGAAGTCGGTCAGAAAGCCCACGATCGCATCGGAATACAGCAACTGCGTCTGCGCGAACGTTGCACCCTTGTCGCACTTGAAGTTCAGCCGGCCCTGCTCGCCCTCGCGGGTGGGAATCAGGATCACCCCGCGGTTGGCCACCAGCGGCTGATAGATCGACAGGGCGTCCGTCGGAGCGACGCCGGAACCCTCACCGTCGGCCATAGTCCTTGGCACACCGACGAATACGACGCCATCGATGCCGGAACCGACCAGATCGCCGAGCCGCTGACGCAGCGACGGTTCGTCCAGGAAAGCGGTGACCTGGCTGCATAGTCCGCGCACGCCCGGAAGTTCCGGTTTGATCGCCGACCAGAAGTCCAGCACATCCATCTTCGGCTTCATCTCGACCGGCCGGTCGTCGTCTTCCTCGATCAGACCGGGCATCATCACGTGGCCGATACGCCCGTCGATGCCGGATTTCGCCGCGTGCTGAACGACTTTGTGGGCCTCGTCGACAGCCTTTTCGGCGCCGCGGTCGAGATTTGGCGGCACCAACTCGAGCGCGATGGTGTTGAAGGTCAACGAGCTGCTCCTCATCAAACGACTAGTCCCCCGCCGCTGGCCAACCTGCCTGCGCCAAGCCCCACGACAGCATAGGCGGCAGAAACTCCGACCCTCGAAGCAACTGTCGCCGAGCCGTCGGCGTAGACCCGACCCCGGCAAAACCCGCTGGACAGCCAAGCGCCGAATAGACTTGGCGGGCCATCACCACGCCGGACGCAGAAAGGGGTGTCGCGCTGAGCGTAGAAGCAGCGGCAACTGTTGAGCTCGCCGACGCCGTCACCGAACAGCTGCGCCGATACCTGCGCGAGCGCCGCGACGCGGCGGCCTACATCGGCAGCGACTACGCCGACCTGATCGCCAGCCTGGAAGAGTTCGTTCTCACCGGCGGCAAGCGGCTGCGCCCGGCCTTCGCCTACTGGGGTTGGCGCGCGGTGGCCGACCACGAGGCTGACACGCGGGTGCTGATGCTGTTCTCGGCGCTCGAGCTGCTGCACGCCTCGGCGCTGGTGCACGACGACGTGATCGACAGCTCGGCGACGCGGCGGGGCAGGCCCACGACGCACATCAAATTCGCCGACCTGCACCGGCAGCGGCGTTGGCGTGGGTCCGCAGACCAGTTCGGCATCTCGGCGGCGATTCTGGTCGGCGATCTGGCGCTGTCGTGGGCGGACGACATCGTCGCGGGTGTCGAATTACCCGACGATGCCTGCAACCGGGTGCGACGGGTGTGGGCCGACATCCGCACCGAAGTGCTCGGCGGCCAATACCTCGACATCGTCGGCGAGGCCTGCGCCGCCGAGTCGATCGCCGCGGCGATGGCCGTCAACACCTACAAGACGGCCTCCTATACGGTGTCGCGTCCGTTGCAGTTGGGCGCCGCCGCCGCCGCCGACCGGCCCGACGTGCAAGCGACGTTCCACGAGTTCGGCAACAACCTGGGCATCGCATTTCAGTTGCGCGACGACGTCCTGGGTGTGTTCGGAGATCCGGCAGTCACCGGTAAGCCCTCCGGAGACGACCTGCGATCGGGCAAGCGCACGGTCCTGCTGGCCACCGCGCTGCAATTGGCCGACGAGTCAGATGCCCCGGCCGCCAAGCTGTTACGAACCTCGGTCGGCACTGACCTCAGCGACACTCAGGTGCGGGACCTGTGCGACGCGATCGAACGTGTCGGCGCGCTGGGCGCGGTCGAGGAGCAGATCGCGGAGCTGACCGGCCGAGCGCTCGACGCGTTGGCCGACGCACCCATCCATACCGCGGCCAAGACGGGCTTGTCCGAGCTTGCACAACTCGCCGCTAACCGATCGGCCTGACGCCTGTGGCCACTCCGACTCCAACCTTGAATAGCCCTGCAGCGCAACCCTTTTCACGTTTGCGGCAATTCGCGACCGGCGCAGAAGGCCGCCCGGCGATGCTGGGCTGCGCGGGTGCGGCGCTGATCACCGTGGGTGGACTCGGCGCGGGCAGCACCAAGCAGCATGACCCTCTGCTCGACTCGCTGCACCTGTCCTGGTTGCGCTACGGCCACGGGCTGGTGCTCTCGTCGGTACTGCTGTGGATCGGCGTCACGTTGATGCTGAGCGCATGGCTGTGGCTCGGCCGACGCGTTCTGGCCGATAAGGCAGTCGAATACACCATGGTCGCCACCACCTGTTTCTGGCTGGCACCGCTGTTGCTGTCGGTGCCGTTGTTCAGCCGCGACACCTACTCCTATCTGGCGCAGGGAGGACTGCTGCGGGACGGGCTGGACCCGTACGCGGTCGGGCCGATCGACAACCCGAATCCGCTGCTGGACAACGTCAGTCCGATCTGGACCATCACGACCGCGCCCTACGGTCCGGCGTTCATCATGATCGCCCGGCTGGTGACGATGGCGGTCGGCAACCACGTGATCGCCGGGACGATGCTGCTGCGACTGTGCATGCTGCCCGGGCTGGCGCTGCTGATCTGGGCGACGCCGCGGATCGCGCGTCATCTCGGCGCGAATGTGCCGACCGCGCTGTGGGTCTGCGCGCTCAACCCGCTGGTGATCATCCACCTGATGGGCGGCGTGCACAACGAGATGCTGATGGTCGGGTTGATGACCGCAGGCATCGCGCTGACTTTCGAGAAGCGCCATATCGCTGGCATCGCCGTGGTCGCCGTCGGGATGGCGGTCAAAGCCACCGCCGGACTCGCGCTGCCGTTCTTGGTCTGGGTATGGATGCGACACCTGCGCGACCGACACGAATACCGGCCGCTGCGAGCGTTTTCGGTGGCCGCAGCCGCGTCGGTGTCGACCGTTGTCGCGGTATTCGCCGTGCTGTCCGGGGTGGCCGGCGTGGGGTTGGGCTGGCTGACCGCGCTGGCCGGCTCGGTGAAGATCATCAACTGGCTCAGCATTCCGACGGCGACGGCGAACCTGGTGCACGCCATCGGTGGATTGTTCTTCTCGGTGAATTTCTATGGAGTGCTGCAGGTCACCCGCGCGGTCGGCATCGTGATCATCGCGATCGCGCTACCGCTGCTGTGGTGGCGGTTCCGCCACGACGACCGCCAGGCCCTCACCGGTATCGCCTGGGTCATGCTGGTCGTCGTGTTGTTCGCGCCTGCCGCCCTGCCGTGGTACTACTCGTGGCCGCTGGCAGTGGTGGCCCCGCTTGTCCAGTCGCGCCGCGAAGCGGCGGCGGTGGCCGCGTTCTCCACCTGGATCATGGTGATCTTCAAACCCGATGGCGCGCACGGGATGTACTCATGGCCTCATGTTTTGCTGGCGTCAGCGTGCGCGTTTATCGCTTGGCGCACGCTGAACCGGCCTGTGCCGCAGGAAGAAACCGTCTAGTAGGCCATCGCCTGCGCGCGGCGCAGCACTTCGCGGGCCTGGTGGCCGAGGAGCGCGTCAACCGGGCGGGCATTGCTGATCGCATCGCGCGTCCCGTCCCGAGTGACGGTCAGCGACGGATCAGGAGTGAACAGCCAGCGCACGATCTCGGTGTCGCGGTAACCACCGTCGTGCAGCACCATCAACAGCCCTGACAGGTTCTTCACCACTTCGCCGGACCTCGTGAAAAAGACCTGCGGTATCACCACCACACCGGCGCGCCGCACCGCGAGAAGGTGACGTTCCCGCAGATGTTGATGCACTTTGGTGATCGGTACACCGAGCAGATCGGCGACGTGAGGGACATCGTAGATCGGTTCGTCGGGGTCCAGAACGTCGTCGCCGGCCGGAATGCTGCTCACCGCATCAGTCTAAAGGCCGCGCGCGCCACTTGTTGTGGCTCGCACGCTCAGATTCCGGGCGGCCGACGCGGCGCCGCCTACGATGGGCGCGTGGCTGACGACCTGCCCGAGGGCGCAGTGCTGGACGGGCGCTACCGCGTTGCGACCAAGATCGCGACCGGCGGCACGTCGACGGTGTACCGCGGACTCGACACGCGGCTGGACCGGCCGGTAGCGCTGAAGGTGATGGACGCCCGCTACTCCGGTGACCAGCAATTCCTGACCCGATTCCAGATGGAGGCCCGCGCTGTTGCCCGGCTCAAGGATCCCGGGCTCGTCGCGGTCTACGACCAGGGCATCGACGGTCGACATCCGTTCCTGGTCATGGAGCTGGTCGAAGGTGGCACGCTTCGCGAGTTGCTGGCCGAGCGCGGCCCGATGCCACCCCATGCCGTCGCCGCGGTGCTTCGGCCGGTGCTCGGCGGGCTGGCGGCCGCGCACCGCGCCGGCCTGGTGCACCGCGATGTGAAACCGGAGAACGTGTTGATCTCCGACGAGGGCGACGTCAAGATCGTCGACTTCGGTTTGGTGCGCGCCTTCGCGGAGGCCGGAATCACCTCCACCAGCGTCATTCTCGGCACCGCCGCCTACTTGTCTCCGGAGCAGGTGCGAGACGGGAACGCCAGCCCGCGTAGCGACGTCTACGCGACCGGCATCGTGGCTTATGAGTTGCTCACCGGCCAGGTCCCGTTTTCCGGCGACACCGCACTGTCGATCGCCTACCAACGCCTGGATACCGATGTGCCGCGGCCCAGCACGGTGATCGGCGGTGTTCCGGCGCCCTTCGACGAGCTGGTCGAGCGTGCGACCGCACGCGATCCCGCGGAGCGCTACGCGGACGGCCACGACATGGGCGCCGAACTGGCGGCGATCGTCGCGGAGTTGGCGCTGCCGGACTTCCGGGTGCCTGCGCCGCGCAACTCGGCTCAGCACCGCTCAGCCGTACCGCACCGCACCACTGATCGGCATCAGCCGCCCAAGCACCATCCGACCCGCCAGCTGACTCGCGATCCTGCTGACCGCAACGCCGGAATCAGGCACGAAAACCACGAGATACCAGGTCAATTCGCGGGAATCGACATGATCGAGTTCGCCCTCGAACGCCAGCATGCCCGGCGCATGGTGCTGATCTGGATCGCGGTCGTGCTGTCGATCACCGGAATGGCCGTCGGCGCGGCCTGGACCATCGGCAGCAATCTCAGCGGGCTGATTTCAGTCGCGCAGCATCTCCGCGACCAGGAAGGCCAACTCCAGCGATTGCTGAGTGTTCAGTCGCGGGTCGCAAGCTGTCTCGTAGCGTCCGGTCAGGTCGGTGTCCGAAATGTCTTGAGCCCCACCGAGACACTCGGTGACGTTCTCCCCGGTGATCTCGACGTGGATACCACCCGGGTAGGTGCCCAGGGCGCGGTGCACCTCGAAGAATCCCTGCACCTCGTCGACGATGCGGTCGAAGTGCCGCGTCTTGTAACCGTTGGACGCCTCGTGGGTGTTGCCGTGCATCGGATCGCACTGCCAGATCACCAGATGCCCGGTCGCCTGCACCTTTTCGATGATCGGCGGCAGCAAGTCACGCACCTTGTTGTTGCCCATCCGGCTCACCAGCGTCAGCCGGCCCGGCTTGTTCTGCGGATCCAGCCGCTCGACGTATTCGACGACCTGGTCGGGCGTCGTCGTCGGCCCGATCTTGACGCCGATCGGGTTGGCGATCACCTCGGCGAACGCGATGTGTGCACCGTCGAGTTGCCGGGTCCGATCCCCGATCCACAAGTAGTGCGCCGACAGGTCGTACAGTTGCGGCTCGCCGTCTTCTTCCGAGGACAGCCGCAGCATGGCGCGCTCGTAGTCGAGCACCAAAGCCTCATGGCTGGCGTAGATTTCAGCGGTTTGCAGGCTAGGGTCTGCCACGCCGCAAGCGCTCATGAATTTCAGGCCGCGGTCGATCTCGGAGGCCAGCGCCTCGTATCGCGCGCCGGCCGGCGAGGTCCGGACGAATTCCCGGTTCCAGTCGTGCACCTGATGCAGCGACGCCAGCCCCGACGTCGTCAGCGCGCGCACCAGGTTCATCGCCGCGCCGGCGTTGGCGTAGGCCCGGACCAGCCGCGACGGGTCGTGCTCGCGTGCCGCGGCGTCCGGCTCGAATCCGTTCACCATGTCGCCGCGGTAGGAGCGCAGCCCCAATGCGTCGAGTTCAGCCGAGCGCGGTTTGGCGTACTGCCCGGCGATGCGGGCCACCTTGAGCACCGGCACGCTGGCGCCGTAAGTCAGCACCACCGCCATCTGCAGCAATGTCCGGATATTGCCTTTGATGTGCGGCTCGGTGTTGTCGACGAAGGTCTCGGCGCAGTCGCCGCCCTGCAGCATGAACGCTTCCCCGCGGGCGACCTGCGCCAGCATGTCCTGCAGCCGCACGATCTCGGACGGCACCGTGACCGGCGGAACGCTTTCCAGCACCTTACGCATCGGCTCGACCTGCTCGCGTGTCCAGCTCGGCTGCTGGGCGGCCGGCTTGGCCAGCGCTGCGTCCAGCCGGGCGCGCAAATCCCCCGGCAATGGGGGCAGCGACGGCAGCTGCTCGATCGGTACGTCGACGGTCCAGTTCACCCGTCTATGGTAACCGGGCAATTCACTCGGCTAATCACGCCGCAAGCAGCAGCAATAGGCTCAGCCGCCGTTCGTCATCACCCGATAGCGCGTCAGCTGGTCGCGAGCGTCGACCAGCGCGTCGTGCACATTGGCCGACCGGCGCGGCAGCCGCGGGCTTCCGCGTTCCTCCCACAGCTGGCGCAGCTCGTGGGTGAAGCGCGGGATCGGCGGCGGGAGATGGGTCATCGGCCCCCACAACTGACACAGCGCCACGTGGTCGTAGGCGCCGACCCAGGCCCACAATTCGATCGGCTCGTCGCCGTCGACGTCGAAGAACGTCTCCAGGTCATCGCGAATCCGCGCGCGCGAACGCCACAGCTGCGACGCCGGCGGCGGCAGCTTAGGTAGCACGTTGGCGCGCACCCAACTCCCGGCCCGCTCGGGATTGAATTCGGTTGATACAGCGTAGTATTCACGGCCATCCTCGGCGACCACGCCGATCGAGATCAGCTCGATGTTATATCCGTCGTCAATGAACTCGGTGTCGTAGAAATAGCGCACTGGGTCAGTCTCCGGTCACCGGACGCCGACACCACTGGCGAGCACGTCCGGCTCCGGCGGCGGTGCAGAATGCACTTCGCGGTCGAGCTGGGCGCTGACCATGCGATGCGAGGGGAGCCGCGGAGTGCCGGCGATGGTGTACTGCAGCCACAGCTTGGCCCGCACCACCGGGCGGCGCAGCTTCCGTTCCCGTTGCAACGCGCGGCTCATTTTGTCCAGCCGGCGCATGTACAGGTAACGGGCCCACGGCGCTTGCGGACGTGAGAGCCGAACTGCGCCGATGAACAGCAGCGGGACGAAGAACATGCCGATCAGACCGGTCCACACCTTGCCCTTGAGCACCACCAGCACCGCCAGCGGCAACGTCAGCACCATCGCGAAAACCACTCCGGCCCGTAACACCAACGAGTGCGTGGTGTCCTGCCAGAGGCTGAGGAAGAACATCAGCGGATGCAGGCCGAGGACCAGCAACCCGCCTACCGCCACCGCGGCGAAGACCGCGTCGACGGACGTTCGGCCGTCTTCCTCCCAGTAGACGTCCGAGAGATGCAGGATCAGTGCGTACTCGTCGAGAACCAGCGCGGCCCCGATGCCGAAAATGATTGCCGCTCCGGTGAATTCAAGCTCGGTGCCGCTCGTCGACAAGGTCACCAGCGTGATGCCGGAGACCATCACCAACAGCACTCCGACCACGACATGATGAATGTGCTTGGAGCCGATGTGGATATTGCGAGGCTCCCACCAATTCGGCGTCCTGCCGATGGCGGCGCGGTGGCGGATCAGCCGAACGAACGTCCGGGTCACGAAAAACGTGAGGATGAAGGCGATCAGGCAACACAGCAACGGCAGCCGCCCACGGCCGACGATGTCGTGTTCGAACCAGTGCAGCACCCTCAAAAAGCTACGCGCACTTGGCCTCGATGGCCGTCCACGACACCGGTTGCGGCTTTCGCACCGATAGGCTGTTGACCGAGATGAGTAGATGGCGCTCGCCCGATACGGGCAGTTCGCGCGGGCGGGTAGCCACGACGCAGCCGATGACCTGGCGAAACGCTGGCTGGTGGCTGCTTCAATTGCTGGCGCTGGCGGCGCTGGGTTACGCGCTGTGGCAGCAGATCGGCCACACCCCGTACCGCATCGACATCGACGTTTACCGGATGGGCGGCCAGGCGTGGCTCGACGGACATCCGCTGTATGACCACGACGCCAAGTTCCACACGCCGATCGGTCTGAACCTGCCGTTCACCTATCCCCCGCTGGCTGCGGTCATTTTCTCCCCGTTCGCCTGGCTGGGGATGCCGGCGGCGAGCGTCACGATCACGCTGATCACGATGGCGTTGCTGCTGGTCTCGACGATGATCCTGCTGACCCGGCTCGGTGTGTGGGACACCACACGGGTGGTGCCGGGCCCAGCTTGGTCGCGCCGGTGGCTGCTGACCGCGCTCATCGTGGCCGGGGCGACCATCTACTTGGAGCCGATCAAGGCGAACTTCGACTTCGGACAGATCAACGTCGTGCTGATGACGTTGGTGATCGCCGACTGCGTGCCGCGCCGGACGCCATGGCCGCGCGGCCTGCTGGTCGGGTTGGGCATCGCGCTCAAGCTGACTCCGGCGGTCTTTCTGCTCTATTTCTGGCTCAGCCGCGACCGCCGCGCGGTCGTTACCTCGCTGGCGTCGACGGTCGCGGCGGTCCTGGCCGGGTTCGCGCTGGCCTGGCACGACTCCTGGCAGTACTGGACGCATACCGTCCGCAACACCGACCGGATCGGCTCGGCGAGTTTGAACACCAACCAGAACGTGGCCGGCACGCTCGCGCGGCTGGGCTTGAGCGACCACCAGCGGTTCCTGCCGTGGGTGGCCGCATGCTTCCTGGTCTTGGCGCTGACGGTGTGGGCAGCGCGACGGGTGCTGAGGGCCGGCGAGCCCGTCATGGCGGTGATCTGCATTGCGCTGTTTGGCTTGGCGGTGTCGCCGGTGTCGTGGTCACACCACTGGGTGTGGATGCTGCCGACGGTCGTGGTGACTTCCGTATTGGCCTGGCGGCGGCACAACGTTGCTTTGGCCCTGCTCAGCGCCGCGGGTGTGGCGTTGATGGTGTGGACGCCGATCGACCTGATGCCCAAGCACCACGAGGTGACCGCGGCGTGGTGGCGTCAACTCGTCGGGGTGTCGTATCTGTGGTGGGCGTTGGCGACTATCGCCGTGGCCGGGGCAACGATCGCCGTCGCCGCGACCAGACCCAGTTCGCCGCGGCCATCGACCGCACCTGCGCCGGTGTCGGCCGCGAGTTGACCGTTTAGCCGGCCGCCGTCTCAGGAATCCGAGACGGCCCCGCTTTTCCCGGTGACTCGGGCTTTTCCGCTGGTGCGGACCCGTCCCCGTTCTTCAGCGACGCGGCGTAGATGTCGACATACTCCTGATCGGAGAGCCCCATCAGCTCGTAGATCACCTCGTCGATGACCGCGCGTTCGATGAAGCGGTTGCCTGCCAGCCCTTCGAAGCGGGAGAAGTCCATCGGCTTACCGAACCGGACGGTGACCTTGCCGAACCGCCACATCGTGCTGCCGGGCGGGTTGACCACGTTCGTGCCGATCATCGCGACCGGGATCACCGGGACACCGGTCTCCAGCGCGAGACGCGCCAATCCCGTCTTGCCCTTGTACAACCGGCCATCAGGCGACCTGGTGCCCTCGGGGTACATGCCGAGCAGCTTGCCCTGCCCCAGGACCCGCTCGGCGGTGTCCAACGCGGCCTGCGCTGAGTCGGCGTTACTCCGGTCGATCGGCACCTGCCCGGCGACGGTGAAGAACCAGCGTTTGAACCAGCCCTTGAGGCCGGTGCCGGTGAAATATTCGGACTTGGCCAAGAAGGTGATCCGGCGCCGCACCACCAGCGGCAGATAGAAGCTGTCGGCGACCGCCAGATGGTTGCTGGCCAGGATTGCCGGACCGGATTGCGGGACGTGTTCCAGGCCTTCGATTTTCGGCCGACCGAGCAGAGCGAGCAGCGGACCCATGAAGATGTACTTGAAAAGCCAGTACCACATGGAGCCCTCCCACTCACTCGTTGCTGAAAGTGTTCAGGGCCAAGAGTACCGATCGAGTGTGTGTGCGACCACATCGGCGCGTGCGACCTGCTGACTCTTCGGCGGTGAGCCGGCTGTTGTTAACCCTGCGCCGCTCGGCTAGTCCTCGACGGTGACCGCGATGGGCTGATAGCGGCTCGTCCGGTTGGCTTCTTCGGGCGGCGCGGGCTCGGTGCCACCGTCGGGTGGAGTGTCCGGCGAGGTGGTCGGGTGGTCGACCTGATCGACGAGTGCCCGGATCACCGCAAGCAGCGCCACGCTGTGCTCAGCGATGACGGTCAGCAGCGGATGTTCGTCCCCGCTGACGACTGCGGCCAGCGCGCACACCGGACACCACACCTGTTGGCACTTGCCGGTGCCGGCGCCGGCGCCGGCGCCGACCAAACGTGCCGCCGCCAGTCGGACCGCGGGGTCGATCTGGTCGAGAATCTTCTGCGCGAGCTTGCCTAACTCGGGGCCGATGTCGGGGTGGGCGGTCATTTAGGCCACACCTCCGGGTCAGGTCGAAAACGCACCGTCAATTCGCTCCCGCGAAGATGCGCGTCCAGCACTGTGCATCGCCGCAGGACGGACGCCAGTCGAACTCTGCGCCGCATCCCGCCGGCACCGACGATCAGATCGTCGCCGACCCGGCCCAGGCTAAGCGCGCCGGAATCGATTTGCGGCAACTCTAGCCGCATTCGGTACACGGACTGCAGTCCGGAGCCCGACTCCAAGTCGACGACGGGACGCAACGGACCAGGCGGTGCCGACCCGTCGCGGCGGCGGGCACTGTCCAGTAACTCGGCCAGGGCTTTGGCACCGATCGGCTCTCCGGCCAGATGCGGCGTGAGGACCAGCGCCACGTCGCCGATCGCGGTATCCAGTTCGTCCAGCACACTCCGCTGTTCGCTGATCCGCTCGGAGTACCAGTCGAAGGCCGGATGCGCGGGCAGGTTGCGATATTCGTACGAATCGTCTTGCATCAGAATCTGGTTGACGATGAGTTCTTCGATGCGCACACCCATCAACACCAGTGAACCGAGCATCCGGATCGCCTCGGCCGCCACCACCCGCTCGGCGGTGAGCACCAGATGCGCCCCGACTTGCGTCCCGTCGGTCAGCAGTTCGCTGAGCTTTTCGACGCTGCCGCTGATGCGCTCCAGCAGTTCCACCACAGCGACGGACCGCGCATCGTCGGCGCCGGTGGACAGTCGGCGATGCCGTGGCCACGCACGCTCGACGTAGAGCGCGAAGGTGGCGGGCAAAGTGAGCATTCGCAAAGCATCGGCCGTGGAAGCGCAGTCGACCACGATGTGATCCCACCGCCCCGACCTGGCCAACTCCCCCACCTCGTGCAGGCCGAGCACTTCCTGCACACCGGGCAGCGCCGAAAGTTCTTCAGGCGCAATCTCTCCCAGCTCCGATTCCGGGAATCGCCGACCGAGCGTGTCAACCACGTGACGCCAGCGCGCCTCGAGCAGGGCCAGGGTGTCCACGGCCAACGCATCGAGAAGGCCGGTGTCGAGGTCGGCCATGACCCGCACACAGTCCCGCTCACCGGTCGGCGCGACCACGACGCCGAGCACGTCGCCCAGTGAGTGGGCCTGGTCGGTGGAGACCAACAGGACCCGTTGACCGGCGCGCGCCTCATGTACGGCCGTCGCGGCGGCCAGTGTGGATTTTCCTACCCCACCCTTACCGACGAAAAGACTGATCCTGGCCAGGGCGGGTGATGCGGACTCACTCAGCCTCGACTCGTTTCTTCAGATCCTTCAACGCGGTGTCAATCAGCCTGCGCTCGGCTTTGCGTTTCAGCAACCCGATCATCGGGATGGCGATGTCGACGGTCAGCTCGTATGTGACGTCGGTGCCAGACCCCTTGGACGCCAACCGATATACGCCGTCCATGGAGCGCAGCAGCGAGCTGGACACCAGCGACCACTGCACCGATTTCCGGTCTTTCGGCCATTTATAGGACAGCACCAGGGTGTCTTTGAGGACGCTGGTATCCAACACCAGCCGCGCCGTCTTCGGGTTGCCGTTGGCGTCGGTCTCCAGGACTTCGGTCTCCTTGTACTCCGAGACCCAATCGGGATAGGAGCCGATGTCAGCGATCACGTCCATGACCGTGCTGGGGTCCGCGTCGATGTGGATCGTCTGGGCCGTCTTCTCCGCCACCTGGTCGCTTCCTTCTCCGCCGTCTGGGTCTATCTGGGGGCATGTCGGCTGTACGCGTCGGCCCACCGCAGAAACGGTACTCTCCGACAGAACTCAGACCTGGTCGAGCACTGGAGGTAACCCGACAGGGCGTGAGCTCTCCAATGTCGTCTTCACCTCGAACGCCATTTTCTTGCCCGCGACCCGACGTCGATGGGTCACCTTCGCGAGATTGAGTTTGGCCAACTGCGCAGGCGCCACCCCGGACGGCTCGGCGTGGACGAAGTAGTGCAGCAGCACTCCGTCCAGACAAGGCTCGAGCCAGATCTCCATGGTTCCGGTGAGCGGTCCGGCGACTGTCCATCGAACGCCGAGCGGCCCGCGTTCTTCGACGACCTGCAACCGCAGATCGGGCCACCAACGCCGCCAGTTGGACGGATCGCCCACCGCGGCGCCGACGCGCGCAGGATCAGCGGCGATGAACATCTCGTCGGCAATCTGAACGCTGTGCACGGGTCCTAGCTTCACATATGGCAGCCCAGCGGGCGTTACTGCCCATATCGTCACGCACTCAGGCGAATAGGTCCGCCTCCTCAGCGGGTATTACTGCCCGCATCGTCGCCCGACTAGGCTCGATGCGGCCTGGTCCGATGAATTGCCAAAGCGAGGTCACAAGAGTGCGCGAAATTAATGCTCCCGCTCCGTTCACGGTGGGCGAGCACGACAACATCGTTGCCGCGGTGTTCGAACACGAGCGCAACAACCCCGACACGGTGATCTTCCAACGCCTGGTCGACGGCGCCTGGACCGACGTCACGTGTGCCGCTGCGGCAGCCCAAATCCGTGCCACCGCCTTGGGTTTGATCGCCGAAGGCGTGCAGGCCGGCGACCGGGTGGCGATCTTCTCGGCGACCCGCTACGAGTGGGCGATCATCGACTTCGCGATCCTGTCCGTCGGCGCCGTGACCGTGCCGATCTACGAGACGTCGTCAGCGGAGCAGGTGCGCTGGGTACTGACCGACTCGGCGGCGGTGGTGGCGTTCGCCGAGACCGACCAGCACGCATCGATGATCACCGAGTTGGCCGGTGAGCTGCCCGAGCTGCGACGGGTGCTGGACATCGACGGTTCGGGCCCCAAGGCGATCGAGCAACTCGAAGGGCAGGGCGCGTCGGTCGACCCGGCCGAGCTGACCGCGCGCCTGGACGCGTTGCACGCCGACAACCCCGCGACGCTGATCTACACCTCCGGCACCACTGGACGCCCCAAGGGCTGCCAGCTGACGCACTCGAACCTGGTCTACGAGACCCGTGGCGCCAAGGCGGTGCTCCCCACCCTGCTCCGCGAGGGCGAGCGGCTGCTGGTGTTCCTGCCGCTGGCGCATGTGCTGGCCCGCGGACTGACGTTGTGCGCCTTCCAGAACAAGGTCGTCGTCGGATTCACCAGTGACATCAAGAATTTGGTGCCGATGTTCGCGGTGTTCAAGCCGACGGTCGTGGTGTCGGTCCCACGGGTGTTCGAGAAGGTCTACAACACCGCCGCGCAGAACGCCGCCAACGACGGCAAGGGCCGCATCTTCGAGATTGCCGCTCAAACCGCGGTCGAGTGGAGCGAGGCGTCCGACAACGGCGGCCCGGGCCTGCTGCTGCGGGCCAAGCACGCACTGTTCGATCGGCTGGTCTACCACAAGCTGCGTGCGGCGCTCGGCGGTGACTGCCACGCATCCGTGTCCGGCGGCGGACCGCTGGGTGCGCGCTTGGGCCACTTCTACCGCGGCGTCGGCCTGACCATCTACGAGGGCTACGGCCTGACCGAGACGAGTGCGGCGATCACCGTCAACCAGATCGACGCACTGAAGGTCGGCACAGTCGGAAAGCTGTTGCCGGGCAACAGTATACGTATCGCCGACGATGGCGAGCTGCTACTGCGCGGCGGCGTGGTGTTCGGCGGCTACTGGCACAACGACCAGGCCACCAGCGACGCGATCGAGGACGGCTGGTTCAAGACCGGCGACCTGGGCGCGGTCGACGAGCAAGGATTTTTGACCATCACGGGTCGCAAGAAGGAAATCATCGTCACCGCAGGCGGAAAGAACGTCGCGCCCGCGGTCCTGGAAGACCAGTTGCGGGCCCACGCGCTGATCAGTCAGGCGTTGGTGGTCGGCGACGCGAAGCCGTTCATCGGGGCGTTGATCACCATCGACCCAGAGGCGTTCGACGGCTGGAAGCAGCGCAACAGCAAGCCCGCCGGCTCCTCAGTCGCAGATCTGGTGAACGACCCCGATCTGCTCGCTGAGGTGGACTCAGCGGTCAAGCAGGCCAATCTGTCTGTGTCGCATGCGGAGTCGATCCGCAAATTCCGCATCCTGCCGGTGGACTTCACCGAGGACACCGGCGAGCTGACGCCGACGATGAAGGTCAAGCGCAAGGTCGTCACGGAGAAGTTCGCCGACGATATCGAAGCGATCTACGCCAAGGAATAGCCGCGGATCAAGTCGGCCAATCGGCCGGCCAGGTCGTCCCATCGCCAGTGCGCGGTCGCCCAGTCGCGGCCGGCGGCGCCCATTGCGGCGGCGCGATCCGGATCGGCCAACAGGTCGCTGACGGCGTCGGCGATCTGGTTCACCGACCGGCCGTCGACCACGATCCCAGTCTTGTTGTGCTGCACAGTTTCCGGCGCACCACCCGATGACCCGGCAACCACCGGCACCCCGGTGGCAGATGCTTCGAGGAACACGATGCCCAGCCCTTCGACGTCGAGTCCGGCTCCGCGCGTGCGGCACGGCATCGCGAACACGTCCGCCATCGCGTGATACGCGGGAAGGTCAGCAGCCGGGATGCCGCCGGTGAATGTGACGTGCTCGCTGACGCCGAGACGCTCGGCCAGTTCGCGCAGTGTCGCGAAATATGGTCCCCCGCCTGCGATGACCAGCGCAGCGCCATCAACCCGCTGTCTGATCGAGGGCAGTGCCCGGATCAGCATGTCTTGGCCCTTGCGCGGCACCAACCGGGACAGACACAGCACGGTCGGCCGATCGCCGAGAGCGTAGCGGGCCCGCAACTCGGCGCGGCTGGCCGAATCGGGACGGAACCGGTCGGTGTCGACGCCGGACGGTAGGTGTTCCAACGCGGCGTGCGAGCCGAACGCCGAGGCAAAACGACCCCGCGTGTAGCGGCTGACGAACGTGACGGTGTCGCTCTCGTCGCCGATGCGGCGCAGCACCGATCGCGCCACCGGCAGCATTGACCAGCCCACCTCATGGCCGTGGGTGCTCGCCAACACCCGGGTCGCACCGGCATGGCGGGCGCGCTGCGCCAGCAGACCCAGCGGCGCGGCCGCGCCGAACCAAACGGTGTCGATGCCGCGCTCGGTGATCAGCCTGCGCATCCGGTTGTCGACGGTCGGGACCGGCAACATCAGGGTGCCGGGGTGGCGTACCACCTGATACCCCGCGGCGTCGGCATCGAACGTGTCAGCGTCTTTCCATTGCGGCGCGTACACCGTCAACGAGTGCTCGCCGGTGTCGGCCAGTCGCGTCACCAACTCGACCAGGTACGACTGGATGCCACCGCGCCGAGGCGGAAAATCGTTGGTTACCAGCAGGACCCGAGACACGTAGGAAGGCTAGCGCAGCAGTTTCACGGCGCGGGTCTGCGAGTCAGCCAGCGCTGCCAATCGGCGAGGATCCCTGCTACGTCGGTGCCGAGCACGTCGTGGATGGCGGTCGGAACATCGGTGTGCCCGTCGCCGCAAGCCTGCTGATAGAGCGCACGCAGCGTCGGCGCTCCGCGGGTGTCGGCGACGAACAGCGCGAACCACCACGCCCGGTCATAGGCCTGCGAACGCTGCGGCCCGGGGTCGGCGAGGTCGGCGTCGGACGGTAGCGAGGTCGGGGGTGTCGTCGCCACCGCGGGCAACGGAGTGTGCGGGCGGGCGACGTAGTCAGCGACCCCCTCGGTCAGCCACCGGGGCGCATCCACCGCGGTCGCCGCGCGTGCGGCGTAATGAAAAAGCTCATGGCTCAACACGATTCGCAGCGCATGCTCGCTCATGCCCGCCGCACCCGGTGCGAAGACGATTCGCTGCCCGGTCGCGGTTCGGCGGGCGGGGTCGACGCGATCTGTCACCGCGATCGCGGCGATGTCGGCCCACTGCGCGGCGGGACCGCCGCCGGCTTGCGCCTCGAACTGCTGCTGGGTGCCGGTGGCCACCACGTCGATATCGCGCGGCCAGTCGGCACCCCAGAACGCCTCGACGGCGTCGACGGACTGACCGATGTCGGCCGCGACGCGGTCTAACACCAATTGCGACCGCGGTCCGCCGAGGTTGGTCATCCTCAGGGTGCGGTCGCCGATCCGGATCGCCGCAAGCACGCTTGCGGACGGCACCGTTGAGGAGTGCGTATCGGTGCCGCGGGCGACAACAAGGACGCCGACAGTCAATTGAACCGCCAGGACGCAGGCCAGAAGTCGGCGCAGGCGCCTGGGATCAGTAGCGGCGGGCGTCGTAGATCGGGCCGGACGAATTCATCGGCACAACCCGAACCGGCACGCCGTAAGTGGACGAATGGACCATCAGGCCGTCGCCGATGTAGAGGCCGGCATGAGATGCGTCCGAGTAGAAGGTCAGCACGTCACCGGGCTGCAGGTCGGACAGCGACACCGGCTGTCCTCCGTGCGCCATGGCTTGGCTGGAGTGCGGCAGCGCGATGCCGGCCTGCTGGAAGGCCCACATCACCAACCCCGAACAGTCGAACCCGCCTGGCGCGGCACCGCCCCAGGCATATGGCGTACCGATCTGCGTCAATGCGGCCTGAACAGCAATCGCGCCCTGACCACTGCCGGGGCCTCCACCGGGACCGCCCGGTCCCATACCCGGCGGGAGCGCTTCAGGGGCAGGAGCCGCCGCGGCGGCCAGCGCTGCCGATGGCGGAGGGGGGCCGGGCGCGGCCAGTTCGGTGCGCTCGTGCGGGCTCAAAGCGAGGTATTGCGACTTCACAATGGCGATCTGCAGCTGCAACTGGCTCTGCTTGGACTGCAGCTTCGCCCGGACCGCGGCTGCCTGCTCGGCGGCCGTCTTGGCCTCGCCAGCCGATTTCGCGGATTCCTTCTCTGCTTGGGCGGCCTGCTCGCGAGTGGCGCGATAGGTCGCCATCTGCGAGATCATCGCCGTGGAGATGACCCGCTGCACGGCCAGCTTGCCGATCAGCTGCTGCGGGGATTCGGCGGTCATGATCGCGTTCATGCCGTCCGTACGGCCACCCATATACATAGCTGCGGCGTACTGGTCGACGCCGCCTTGGAAGGTTGCCAGCCGCGCCTTCGCGTCGTCGGCTGCGGCCTGGTCGTCGGTGTGCTTCTTCTCTGCCGTCCGCTGCGCCGCCAGCTTGTTGTTGAGGTCGAGCTGGGCGCTGTGCATGGCCTCGGTGGTCTGCTCGGCCTGCCGGGACAGCTCGTTGAGCTTTGCCATGGCGTCGTTGGCCGGGTCAGCCAGAGCGTTGCTGGCAGCGAATCCGGACAGCGCGATGAGTCCGGCTAGCGATGCGCCAGCAAACTGCTTCGCGACGCGCACAAACACGCGTTCACCGCTTAGCCGCAAATGCAAGACTTTGTTTCCTTCGAACCCGCCGGCTTGACAGCCGTTGACTGCCGTAGGTCTCAGATAGGTTACGAAACGACTTCGCGGTTGTCCAACTCTGAGTCGTTAAGAAAACAGCAAGATTTCAGGCTAACGCCGTTAGGCGACTCCGGGCCGCTGTCCGTGTATCGGCACCAACCGCAATCTCGGTGCCAATCCCGCGTCGGCCAGAACCTCGAGCGCGACCCTCTCGTCCTCCAGCAAAGTTTCCGGTACCCCGAGTATCACGCTGACGACGCAATCGCGGCACCCGGGACCGCGTACTGCGCAGTCGTCGCAGTCGATGACCACGGGATCTGTCGAATCGGGCGGGACTGCCTTGGAAACTTCCGCCCACTCAGGCTCGCGGTTGTGCGCCATGTGGCCCGTCCTCTCCGTTTTCTCATCGGTGTTGACGCGACGCTAACCGGGGCCACCGACAAGTTTTGCCGTGCGGCTGATGGCCGACGCGCCGAGCGGCATCCCGGCCATGTCGGTGGGACTGCTTAACGTCGCCGCCATGGGTCCGCCCGGTGCCGAGCAGTTGAGCCTCCCCGACATCGACGGGGCGACCGAAAGCTCGCTGCGCGAGACCACTTTCGTCATCGTCGATCTGGAGACCACCGGCGGCCGGATGACGGCTCGCGACGGACATGCCGCCGACGCGATCACCGAAATCGGTGCCGTCAAAGTTCGCGGCGGCGAGGTGCTGGGCGAGTTCGCGACGCTGGTCGACCCGCAACGCAGCATTCCGCCTCAGATCATCCAGCTGACCGGCATCACCACGGCGATGGTGTGCGATGCGCCGACCATCGCCGCAGTGCTGCCGATGTTTCTCGAATTCGCCCGCGGCGCGGTGCTGGTCGCCCACAATGCCCGGTTTGACATGGGATTCCTGCGAGCCGCCGCGGACGAGTGCGGCATCAGATGGATGCGGCCGCAGGCGTTGTGCACCGTGCAACTGGCCCGGCGGGTACTCAGCCGCGAAGAGGCGCCGAGCGTGCGGCTGGCGGCGCTGGCGCGACTGTTCGCCGTCGCCAACGAGCCCACCCACCGGGCGCTCGACGATGCGCGGGCCACCGTCGAGGTGCTGCACGCGCTCATCGAACGGGTCGGCAACCAGGGTGTGCACAGCTACGCCGACCTGCGCGCGTATCTGCCCGACGTGTCGCCGGCGCAACGCCGCAAACGCGTGCTCGCCGACGGATTGCCACGCAGGCCCGGCGTGTACCTGTTCCACGGACCGGCGGACGAAGTGCTCTATGTCGGCACCGCAATCAACTTGCGGCGCAGGGTGAATCAGTATTTCAACGGCTCCGATCAACGAACCCGGATGAAAGAGATGGTCACGCTGGCCAGCAGGGTCCAGCATGTCGAATGCGCGCACGCGCTCGAAGCCGGCGTGCGCGAACTGCGGATGCTGCGCGCGCACGCTCCGCCGTACAACCGCCGATCGAAATTCCCGCACCGATGGTGGTGGGTGGTGTTGAGTGACGAGGCTTTTCCGCGATTTTCCGTGGTGCGCACCCCGCGCCACGACCGCGCCGTCGGCCCGTTCCGGGCCCGCGCCGACGCCGTCGAGACCGCCGACCTCCTGGCGCGACTCACCGGCGTGCGCACCTGCTCCAAGCGGCTGGCCCGGATGGCTCTGCACGGTCCGGCCTGTCCCCTGCAGGAGGTCTCGCCGTGCCCCGGTGTCCGCGATGCAACGGCGGCTCAGTACGCCCCGGCGGCCGGTCGGGCCGCGGCGCTGATCGACGGGATGGACAACGGCGCGCTGACCGACGCCGTGCAGCGGATCGCCGGCCTCGCCGCGCGTCAGCGCTACGAAAGCGCCGGCCGGCTCCGCGACCACACGGTGGCCGCGGTCGAGGTGCTGTGGCGCGGCCAGCGCCTGCGCGCGCTGGCCGCGCTGCCGGAGCTGGTCGCCGCCGCCCCCGACGGCGACGATGGCTGGCAGCTGGCCGTCGTCCGGCACGGTCAGCTCGCCGCGGCGGGCGTGGCGCGCCGAGGTGTGCCGCCGATGCCGGTTGTCGACGCCGTGCTGGCCGGGGCTCAGGTGATCCTGCCGGAGCCCGCCCCGCTCGGCGGTTCGCTGGTCGAGGAGACCGCGCTGATTGCCCGGTGGTTGACGGCCCCCGGTGTCCGCATCGTGAGCGTGACCGGCACGGACGAGGCCGCGGGCTGGTGCACGCCGCTGCGGTCAGCGGGGCCGTGGGCCGAGTGGGCGGCGTCGGCGCGCTCCGCGCGGGTGGCCGCCGAACAGGCCGTCACCAGCCGCGACTCAGAGCTGCTGACCGAACCGCACCCATCGCGCGAGCAACTGTTCGGCCGCACCGCTGTCGATCGCCTCGGCGGCGCGGCGGAGCCCGTCTTCCCACGCCGGCAGCCACTCGGCGCGGCTGGATAACCCGGCGTGGGCGACGATCGCCCCCGCAGCGTTGAGCACGACGGCGTCGCGCACCGGGCCCTCGGTGCCGGCCAGCACCGACCGTGCTTCCGCCGCGTTGGCCGCCGCATCGCCGCCGCGCAACTCGTCGAGATCGGCTCGCGCGAAACCGAATCCGGCGGGATCGAATTTCAGTGTGTCCACGGTGCCGGCTTGCACCCGCCAGATGGTGCTGGTCGTGGTCGTGGTCAGTTCGTCAAGGCCGTCGTCGCCGTGCACCACCAGCACGCTGGACCCTCGCGCGGCGAACACTCCCGCCATCACCTCGGCCAGATCGGCGAATGCGCAGCCGATCAGCCCGGCTCGCGGCTGGCCCGGATTGGTCAGTGGCCCAAGCAAATTGAAGACAGTCGGCACGCCGATCTCGCGTCGTATCGACGTCGCATGCCGATACGACGGATGAAACTGGGGCGCGAAGCAGAACCCGATCCCAACCTCGGTAACGCTGCGCGCGACGTCGTCGGGGCTCAGGTCGATCCGCACGCCGAGCGCTTCGAGCGTGTCGGCTCCGCCGGCCAGCGACGACGACGCCCGGTTGCCGTGTTTGACCACCGGAACACCACTGGCCGCAACCACGATCGCCGCCATCGTGGACAGGTTCACCGTGCTGACCCCGTCACCGCCGGTACCGACCACATCGACGGCGTCAGTGCCGATCTGCTCGGTGGGCAGCCGACGGGCATGCTGGAGCATCACGTCGGCCAGTTCGGACACTTCGGCTGCGGTCGGACTCTTCATGGTGAGCGCGACGGCGAAAGCCGCGGTCTGCGCCGGCGTCGCGGATCCGGTCATGACTTGTTCCATCGCCCAGCCAGCCTGACCGCGTAACAGATCCCGGCCCGCGGTCAACTCTGTCAGGACCCGCGGCCACGTCAGCGCCGCCTCGGGGGGCCGCTGAGATGGCCCAGACGATGGCGCCGTCACACCGCAGATGGTCGCACGGTCATCCCAAAGGTGAAAAAGGCACACCAATTTCAGCCCCGAGTGGAGGTCGACAACTACAAAGCGTCATACTTTCTGATGTGACGACTGCGGTAGGGACCTCGGGTACTGCAATCACGGCGCGAGTACATTCGCTCAACCGCCCCAACATGGTGAGTGTTGGCACCATAGTCTGGCTTTCCAGTGAGCTGATGTTCTTTGCTGGGCTGTTCGCGTTCTACTTCACAGCGCGGGCGCAGGCGGCAGGCAACTGGCCGCCGCCACCGACCGAGTTGAACCTCTATCAGGCGGTGCCAGTCACCCTGGTGCTGATCGCGTCGTCGTTCACCTGCCAGATGGGTGTGTTCGCAGCGGAACGCGGCGACGTGTTCGGGCTGCGCCGCTGGTATGCGGTGACGTTCGCGATGGGGTTGTTCTTCGTCCTCGGACAGGCCTACGAATACCACCACCTGATGAGCCACGGCACGACGATCCCGAGCAGCGCCTACGGCAGCGTGTTCTACCTGGCCACCGGGTTCCACGGTCTACACGTCATCGGCGGCCTGATCGCCTTCATCTTCCTGCTGGCCCGCACCACGATGAGCAAGTTCACCCCGGCGCAGGCGACCGCGTCGATCGTCGTGTCCTACTACTGGCACTTCGTCGACATCGTCTGGATCGCGCTGTTCGCGACGATCTACTTCATTCGATGACCAGCGTGCGCAAGAACAGGAGTGCTCGGTTGAAGAAACTGAGGCTGAACCGATCGCTGAGTGACCGGGCGCGGCGTCGCCTGCATCGCCGGTTCTCTGCCGGACTGCTGCTGGTGGTGGCTCTTGCCACGGCCGGCGGGCTGGCCGCCGTCCTCACCCCCACCCCGCAGGTGGCTGTCGCCGACGAGTCGTCGTCGGCGCTATTGCGAACGGGCAAAACGCTTTTCGAGACGTCGTGCATCACCTGTCACGGCGCCAACCTGCAGGGTGTGCCCGACCGCGGGCCCAGCCTGATCGGCGTGGGTGAAGCCGCGGTCTACTTCCAGGTGTCCAGCGGCCGGATGCCCGCCATGCGCGGCGAAGCCCAGGCGCAGCGTAAAGACCCGATCTTCGACGAGTCGCAGATCGACGCGCTCGGTTCCTATGTGCAGGCCAACGGCGGCGGCCCGACCATCGACCGCAACCCCGACGGCAGCATCGCGATGACGTCACTGCGCGGCGACGACCTGGGCCGCGGCGGAGACCTGTTCCGGCTCAACTGCTCCTCGTGCCACAACTTCACCGGCAAGGGCGGCGCGCTGTCATCGGGCAAGTTCGCTCCTGAGTTGGAGCCCGCCAACGAGCAGCAGATCCTCGCCGCGATGCGCACCGGTCCGCAGAACATGCCGAAGTTCTCCGACCGTCAGCTCTCTTTCGACGCGAAGAAGGACATCATCGCCTACGTCAAGAATGTGACCGAGGCTCGCAGCCCAGGCGGCACCGGCCTCGGCGGCTTCGGGCCCGCCCCCGAGGGCATGGTGGCGTGGATCGTCGGGATGGTCGCCGTCATCGGTGCGGCGCTGTGGATCGGGGCACGATCGTGAGTAACGAAGAAGGCCACGGAACACAGCCCAGTGAGACTGAGCTGAACGCCATGTCGCGTGAAGAGCTGGTCGCGCTCGGCGGTCGGCTTGACGGCGTCGAGACCGTCTTCAAAGAGCCGCGCTGGCCGGTCGAGGGCACCAAAGCCGAGAAGCGCGCCGAGCGTTCGGTAGCAGCCTGGCTTTTGCTCGGTGGCTTGCTCGGGTTCGCCTTGCTGCTGGTGTTCTTGTTCTGGCCGTGGGAGTACCAGCCGAACGGATCGTCGGGCAGCTTCGTCTATTCGCTGGCCACCCCGCTGTACGGCCTGACGTTCGGCGGGTCGGTGCTGTGCATCGCGGTCGGCGCGGTGCTGTTCCAGAAGAAGTTCATCCCCGAAGAGATTTCGATCCAGGACCGCCATTACACCGCGGACGGGTCAGATGAGATCGACCGTAAAACGGTCGCCGCGAACTTGACCGACGCTTTAGAAAGTTCGACGTTGCGGCGCCGCAAGCTGATCGGCCTGTCACTGGGCGCGAGCCTCGGCGCCTTCGGTCTCGGCACCCTGGTCGCGTTTGCCGGTGGCTTGATCAAGAACCCGTGGAAACCCGTCATTGAGACCGCCGACGGCAAAAAAGCCGTGCTGTGGACCTCCGGGTGGACGCCGCGCTTCCACGGCGAGACGATCTATCTCGCCCGAGCCACGGGCGAAGGTAATGCGGCGCCGTTCACCAAGATGCGCCCCGAGGACATCGAAGCCGGCGGCATGGAGACCGTGTTCCCCTGGCGCGAGTCTGACGGTGACGGCACCACGGTGGAATCCCACGAAAAGCTGACCATGATCCTGAGCGCCGTCCGCAACCCGGTGATGCTGATTCGCATCAAGGCGGTCGACATGCAACGGGTGGTAAAACGGAAGGGTCAGGAGAGCTTCAACTTCGGCGAGTTGTTCGCCTACACCAAGGTCTGCTCGCATCTGGGTTGTCCCTCATCGCTGTACGAAAGTCAGTCCTACCGAATCCTGTGCCCGTGTCATCAGTCGCAGTTCGACGCAATGCGCTACGCGACGCCGATTTTCGGCCCGGCCGCTCGCGCGCTGGCACAGCTGCCCATCACCATTGACAGCGACGGGTACCTAGTCGCCAACGGCGACTTCATCGAGCCTGTCGGACCGGCCTTTTGGGAGCGCACAACATGAGTCCTAAACTGAGTCCCCCAAGCGTCGGCGACGTCATGGCTGCGCAGGGTAACGCTGTCGACTCGCGTTATCACCTGTCCGCAGCGACGCGCCGCCAGTTGAACAAGGTGTTCCCGACGCACTGGTCGTTCCTGCTCGGTGAGATCGCGATGTACAGCTTCATCGTGCTGCTGCTCACCGGTGTGTACCTGACGTTGTTCTTCGACCCATCGATGCAGGACGTCACCTATAACGGCGTGTACCAGCCGCTGCGCGGTGTGGAGATGTCGAAGGCGTTCGCGTCGACTCTCGACATCAGCTTCGAGGTGCGCGGCGGCCTGTTCGTGCGCCAGGTCCACCACTGGGCCGCGCTGATGTTCGCGGCGTCGATCATGGTGCACCTGGCCCGCATTTTCTTCACCGGCGCGTTCCGCCGGCCGCGAGAAGCCAACTGGGTCATCGGTTCGCTGCTGCTGATCCTGGCCATGTTCGAGGGCTACTTCGGCTACTCACTGCCCGACGACCTGCTGTCCGGCATCGGCCTGCGCGCCGCACTCTCGTCCATCACGATGGGGATGCCAGTGGTGGGCACCTGGCTGCACTGGGCCCTGTTCGGCGGCGACTTCCCTTGCGGCGGTGCAGGAAACGACTGCACCGCGGCGGGTTACATCGTCCCGCGGATGTATGGCCTGCACATCCTGCTGCTGCCGGGGATCATCCTGGCGCTGATCGGTGCGCACCTCGCGTTCGTGTGGTTCCAGAAGCACACCCAGTTCCCCGGCCCGGGTCGGACCGAACACAACGTCGTCGGCGTGCGCGTGATGCCGGTGTTCGCCGTCAAATCCGGCGCGTTCTTCGCACTGACCACCGGCGTGCTCGGCCTGATGGGCGGCCTGCTGCAGATCAACCCGATCTGGAATCTGGGGCCGTACAAGCCTTCTCAGGTTTCGGCGGGCTCGCAGCCGGACTTCTACATGATGTGGCCGGACGGCCTGGCCCGGCTCTGGCCGGCATGGGAGTTCTATTTCTTCCACCACACCATTCCCGCGACGGTTGCGGTCGGGACGCTCATGCTCGGGGTCTTTGCCCTGTTGATTGTGTATCCGTTCCTGGAGAAGCGGTTCAGTGGCGACCACGCCCACCACAACCTGCTGCAGCGTCCACGCGACGTGCCGGTACGGACCTCGATCGGCGCCATGGCCATCGCGTTCTACATGGTGCTGACGCTGTCGTCGATCAACGACATCATCGCGTTCAAGTTCCACATCTCGCTGAATGCGACGACCTGGATGGGACGCATCGGCATGATCGCGCTCCCGCCGCTGATTTACTTCATCACCTACCGGTGGTGTGTCGCACTGCAGCGCAGCGACCGGGCAGTCCTCGAGCACGGCGTCGAAACCGGCATCATCAAGCGACTGCCGCACGGCGCCTACATCGAATTACACCAGCCACTCGGACCCGTCGACGAACACGGCCACCCGATTCCGCTGGAGTACCAGGGCGCTCCGGTGCCGGTGAAGATGAACAAGCTCGGCTCCGCTGGCTCACCGGGCTCCGGCAGCTTCCTCTTCGCCGACCCAGCCTCCGAGGCCGACGCGCTCAGCGAAGCTCACCACGCGTCTGAGCAGCGTGCGCTGACCGCACTGCGGGATCGCCAGGGCGGCAGCAACGGCAATGGCTCAGCGAGCGGCAACGGCTCGTCGAACGGGCACCACTAGCGCGCTCAGTCGCGGATTGCGCTACGCGGCAAGCATGCCGCGCAGCTGCCGCACTTGCCGCCACGGAATGAGCGGCATGGCCAGCGTTATCGCCCCGGCAACGCCGTAAGCAATCCAGGAGAAGCCGTCGTGGCCGATCGCCATCGCGTAGGTCGCGGCGGACACCGCAAGTAACGCGCCGCCCATGGTGCCCATCAGCGCGGCGGTACCACGCAGCCAAAAACGGTCCAGCTCAGCGCCGGACAATGCCGGGCGTGCGGCGCTCATTCGCTCCGTGGCACTCTGCGCGGACTGGACGTTCAGCTGCCCGGACGACTTGATCGACTGCGAGCGGGCCGGCGATCCGGCCGGTCGTGCGACGGGTCCATCGCGGGTGATGCGACGTGCGCGCAGCAGCATCGGGATCGCCGCCAGGATGATCAGCGCCGAGATGATGATGATCGCGTAGAGCACCGACGACGTGTGCGGATTACCTTTGGCCTCACGAAAGCCCCGGCCCAGGTCCATCAGCGCGACCAGCGCCGCCACGCTCATCCCGACCAGGGCCAGCCAGATCGTGGCACACGATCCGAGCGCGATGCGATCAGCGGTGACCGGCGTGAGCTTGCTGCGTGCGCCCCATGCCTGGGTGTACTTGTCGATCATCCGCAGGTCGCTTGCGGCTGGTTGTTCTCGTTGTCCGCCAACACTTTCCCGTCGCTGGTGGTGATCTTGCAATTGAGCTTGCTCAGCCGCAGCAGGCTCGTCGCCTCGATTGAGCCGACGTCGGACTGCGAGATCGGCGTGAGCGTGATCGTCCACGGGATGTAGACGTTCGACATGATCCGTCGCATCCCCGACCCGTCGGTGTAGGAGATGGTGATCTGGTCGAACGGTGCTTTGGTGCCGGTCACCGAGTACGTGACCTGCTTGGGGCCGGCCGGGGCGGGCTCGGGTGCCGGCGCGGGCGCAGGTGCCGGAGGGGGCGCAGGCGCCGGGGCTGGAGCAGGCGCGGGAGGGGGCGGTGGCGCCTCGCTGGGCGGCGGCGGAGGGGGCGGCGGCGGAGGCGGCGGCTCACTGCTCGACGGCGGTGGGGGCGGCTCGCTGCTCGGCGCGGCCGGCGGCGTGGTCTTGGTGATCTCGTCCTGAATCGGCGGCGTCGAGGTCGGTGCGGTGCTGGGCGTGGCCAACTTGTTGGTGTCGGTGCGGGCGAACAGCAGCGACACCGAGACCACCAGCGCGATCGCCGCGACAATCGCCGCGACGCCGACGATCCACGGCCAGCGCGGCGCACTCGACTCCTGGTCCTCGTGGGCGGTGTCGCCGTAGTTGTCGTAATCGTAGAGGTCGATGTTGGCGGGCACGTACGGTCCGCTGCTGATGTGTTCGGACTCCGGAGCGGAGTAGGCCCGCGAATAGACGTCGGTCTGGCCCGTCGAGGTCGTCGGGCTCCCCCGCGGATGTTTCGGCGAATTCGCTGTCGCCTTGGCTGGGCTCGACGCCGGGTTCCAGCTCTTCGGACTCCGGTCCAGGTGGATTCGGCCCGCTCATGTCTGTCTGTCCTGTTCGACTACTTCACCGGCGCGCGCAGCACCGCGGGTGCCCTGTTGGGTGCACGCTCCGATGTTCCTCATGGTGCCTCGGAAACCCTACCGAACCCGAAGCTCGCATGACATTCTCGGCGACCCGGTCACGAGCCAACTGATGCCCTGATTGTGACCTTGAAGCCGGGCCTGGCCAGCGCAGATCAGTGCTTCTCGGGACCGACGTAGTACTCGAAGACCAAGCCCGCCGCCGAACTCAGAATGAACACAACGCCGGAGGCGATCAACCACGGCAGCCAGAACGCGATGCCGACTGCTGTCACCGAGCCCGACAGCGCAATCAGGATCGGCCACCAGCTGTGCGGGCTGAAGAATCCCAATTCTCCTGCGCCGTCGCTGATCTCGGCGCCTTCGTAGTCTTCGGGCCGGGTGTCGAGGCGACGGGCCACGAAGCGGAAGAACGTCGCCACGATCAGCGCCATACCGCTGGTCAGCGCCAGCGCGGTGGTACCGGCCCACTCGATGCCACCGGTGGCGAACAAGGTGGTCAGGATGCCGTAGAGCACCGTGCAGAAGACGAAGAACGCCGCAATGAATTCGAACAACCTGGCTTCGATGTGCATGAAGTCCCCTACTTGCTCGCCTGCGGCGCCATCTCGCCGCGACGGGTGTCGAACGGGTGGGTGGTGACGGCGACCGGAGGCTGCGCGATCGCCTGCAACGCCTGCGCGTTCGTCTTTCCGGCGATCCGCTGCTGCAGGTAGGCCTTGAAGTCATTCGGTTGCACGACGCGGACCTCGAAGTTCATCATCGAGTGATAGGTGCCGCACATCTCGGTGCATCGTCCGACGAACGCTCCGGTCCGGTCGATCTTGGCGATCTGGAAGCGGTTGACGGAGTGGTTGGCGGCCGGATCCGGCATCACATCGCGCTTGAAGAGGAACTCCGGCACCCAGAACCCGTGAATCACGTCGGCCGAGGCCAGCTCGAACTCGATCCGCTTGCCCACCGGCAGCACCAGGACCGGAATCTCGGTGCTGGTTCCGACCGTCTCGACATTGTCGAAGTTGAGGTAAGTGCGGTCTTCGGTGTTGAGCCCGCGGATCGGGCCGACCAGCTCTTCGCCGTGCTTGTCGATGCCCTCGGGCCGAGACGCCATGGCCGCTTTACGCGCCGGGTCGGCCCCGTCGTACTTGAGGGTGCCGTCCTTGAAATCGACCTTCTGGTAGCCGAACTTCCAGTTCCACTGGAACGAGGTGACGTCGATGACCACTTCCGGGTCGGAGGCCAGATGCAGCATCTTCTCCTGAACCACCACGGTGAAGTAGAACAACACCGAGATGATCAGGAACGGCGTCACAGTCAGCACCAGTTCCAGCGGCATGTTGTAGCCGAATTGGCGGGGCAGTTCGGTGTCGGTGGCCTTCTTGCGGTGAAAGGCGGCCGCCCAGAACATCAGCGCGAAAACGATTCCGCCGACCACCAAAGCGGCGATCACGGATCCAATCCACAGCTGCCGGTTCCAGGCGCCTTCCTCAGTGATGCCTGTCGGCCAGCCCAGAGCCAGCGCATGCGACCAACTGCAGCCACTCATGGACACAGTCAGCAATCCGAGCATCCCGGCCACTGCGGGTCGCCGAAGGCGACGGAAACCTGACGATCGGCTCTTCAACAAGCCCTGCGAACAGCCTGGCCCGCGAAATGTCACGGTCGCGCCTCCCTGGATCACAAGCTGGGCCGACTTGCGCACATCCCCAGGTGGCGGGGACCGTCGGCTGACTCGCACGTCGAATACTACGCAGCGTAGACCACGCACGCAGCGGAGCCGTGTGCAGGCCCGCCGCTTTTGCGTCACTGCTTTCCGGCATCCATGACCGTCCCCGGATTGCGGCATACTGATCGGCGATGTGTGGACTGCTGGCCTTCGTGGCCGCCGCTGCCGGCGGTGATCCCTCCGGCAGTGCGCAAGTCATCTCTGATGCCTCGCACCTGATGCGGCACCGCGGCCCCGACGAGCCCGGCACGTGGGCCGATCCCGCGGGAGCGGTCGTGTTCGGGTTCAACCGGCTGTCGATCATCGACATCGCGCACTCCCACCAGCCGCTGCGCTGGGGCCCACCGGACAGCCCCGACCGCTACGAATTGGTGTTCAACGGCGAGATCTACAACTACCTCGAATTGCGCGCCGAGCTCGCCGGGCGCCACGGCGCAGTCTTCGCCACCGACGGCGACGGCGAGGCGATCGTTGCGGCGTACCACTACTGGGGCGCCGAGGCCGTGACGCGGTTGCGCGGCATGTTCGCGTTCGCGCTGTGGGACAGCGTGTCCGGCCAATTGTTCTGCGCCCGCGACCCTTTCGGCATCAAGCCGCTGTTCATGGCGACCGGTACCGGCGGCACGGCGGTGGCCAGCGAGAAGAAATGCCTGCTGGACCTGGCCGATCTGGTGGGATTCGACACCGCTATCGACGATCGCGCGGTACAGCACTACACGGTGCTGCAGTATGTGCCGGAACCCGAGACGCTGCATCGTGGCGTGCGCCGGCTGGAGTCGGGCTGCTACGCCCACATCCGCCCGGGGCAGCAGCCGGAGGTCACCCGCTACTTCGTGCCGCGCTTCCGGGCCGTCCCGTTCTCCCGGGACACCGAGCAGGCCCGCTACGACGAGATCACCGCAGTCCTGGAGGACTCGGTGGCCAAGCACATGCGGGCCGACGTCACGGTCGGATCGTTCCTGTCCGGCGGCATCGACTCGACGGCGATCGCGGCGCTGGCCATCCGGCACAACCCCCGGCTGATCACCTTCACCACCGGGTTCGAGCGTGAGGGATTTTCGGAGATCGACGTCGCGGTCGCATCCGCCGAGGCGATCGGAGCGCGGCACATCGCGAAGGTCGTCTCCCCCGACGAGTTCGTCGACGCGCTACCCGAGATCGTCTGGTACCTCGACGAACCCGTGGCCGACCCGGCGCTGGTGCCGCTGTTCTTCGTTGCCCGTGAGGCGCGCAAGCACGTCAAGGTGGTGCTCTCCGGCGAGGGCGCCGACGAGCTGTTCGGCGGCTACACCATCTACCGGGAACCGTTGTCGCTCAGGCCTTTCGACTACCTGCCCAGGCCCCTGCGGCGCTCCATGGGGACGTTGTCCAAACCGCTGCCCGACGGTATGCGCGGCAAGAGCCTGCTGCACCGCGGATCGCTGACTCTCGAGCAGCGCTACTACGGCAACGCCCGCAGCTTCTCCGACGCCCAGTTGCGCGACGTGTTGACCGGATTCCGTCCGGAATGGACTCATATCGACGTCACCGCACCGATTTACGCCGAGTCGACCGACTGGGACCCGGTCGCTCGGATGCAGCACATCGACCTGTTCACCTGGTTGCGCGGCGACATCCTGGTCAAAGCGGACAAGATGACGATGGCCAACTCACTGGAACTGCGGGTGCCCTTCCTGGACCCCGAGGTGTTCGCCGTCGCTTCCCGACTGCCGGTGAGCGCCAAGATCACTCGCACCACCACCAAATACGCATTGCGCCGTGCGCTGGAGCCGATCGTGCCCGCGCACGTTCTCAACCGGCCGAAACTGGGCTTCCCGGTACCGATCCGGCACTGGCTACGCGCAGGCCCGCTACTCGAGTGGGCGCACGAGATGGTGAATGCGTCAGCGACGGATCACCTCGTCGACGCATCGGCCGTTCGACGGATGCTCGAAGAACACCGTTGCGGCACAGCGGATCACAGCCGCAGGCTGTGGACGGTGCTGATTTTCATGCTGTGGCACGCGATCTTCGTCGAGCAGAGCGTCGTGCCGCAGATCAGCGAGCCGCAGTACCCCGTCGAGCTCTAATCTCCGGGGGACGACCCGCCGCTAGTGCAGGATGGCCGCGATCTCGGCGGCCGCCTCGTCGCCGTAAGCCCCGGCCAGCCGGGACTCGGCGATCTCGCGGTTCCAGGTCCATTCCTGAGTCCCGGTCGACTCCAGCACCAGCACCGCGACCAGTGAGCCCAGCTGCGCCGAACGCTCCAGGCTGAGTCCGGCGCTGCGGCCGGTCAGGAATCCGGCGCGGAAGGCGTCGCCGACACCGGTGGGGTCGGTGAGGCTGGTCTCCGGCACCACGTCGACGTGGACGGTGGTCCCGTCGCGGTCGATGATGTCGACGCCCTTGGCGCCCAGCGTGGTCACCCGTAGACCGACCTTGCCCTGCACGTCGGCTTCCGACCAGCCGGTCTTCGACTGCAACAACTCCCACTCGTAGTCGTTGGTGAACAGGTATTCCGCGCCGTCGACGAGTTTGTCGATCTCTTCGCCGGACAACCGGGGCAGCTGCTGCGACGGGTCGGCGGCGAACGGCAAGCCGAGCTTGCGGCACTCCTCGGTGTGCACCACCATCGCTGCGGGGTCGTTGGCCCCGATGATGACCAGATCCGGCTTGCCGATCGACGACACCAGGTCGGCGAGCTTGATGTTGCTGGCCTCCGACATCGCGCCCGGGTAGAACGACGCGATCTGGGCCATGTCTTCATCGGTGGTGCAGACGAAACGCGCAGTGTGAGCGGATTGCGAGATCAGCACGTGGTCGGTGTTGACGCCATGGGACTGCAGCCACTGGCCGTAGTCGCCGCTGAAGTCGGCGCCCGCGGCGCCAACCAATGCGACGTCGCCGCCGAGCACACCGATGGCGAATGCGATGTTGCCGGCCACCCCGCCGCGGTGAATCACCAGGTCGTCGACCAGGAAGCTCAGCGACACCTTTTGCAGATGCTCAGCCAGCAGATGCTCGGAAAATCGACCGGGAAACCGCATCAAATTGTCAGTGGCAATAGAACCGGTTACCGCAATCGTCACGAAAATCCACCCTCCACAATCTTTAAGTTCGGCTCACTAAGCGTACCCGTGGCGGTGGGCGCCCATGCACCGTGGCCCGAGGGCCGCTAGCCTCCGTAGGCAGTACCTCTGGCCTTGCTACCCGAGGAGATCCTTTTATGCCCGGTCCGTACTCGTCGGACCGCCGTTTGGGCGCGAACGGACCACCGTTCACCGACACCCACCCCAGCGAGCCGCTCCCCGCGCCGCCGCCCTACGGGCAACCGAGCCCGCCATTGCCACCGAATGCGGCACACCCGGGTCCGCCGCCACTGCCCTACCCGAAACCCCGCCGTCGGCGCTTCATCATCGGCGCGTTGCTGGCCCTGCTGTTGATCGCGGCGGTGACGGCCGTGGTTCTGCGCGGTCCGCACGGCAGCTCCACGGCCACGTCCGGCCCGTTTTCCGACGCCACGGCGAAAACCGCGATCCAGGGTTACCTGGACGCTCTCCAGCGCCGCGACACCGAGGCCATTGCCCGCAACTCGCTGTGCGGCCTGTACGACGCCGTGCGGGACCGGCGAACCGATCAGGCGCTGGCCAAACTCAGCAGCGAGGCATTCCGCAAGCAGTTCTCCGACGCGCAGGTGACGAAGATCGACAAGATCGTGTACTGGTCGGACTACCAGGGGCAGGTGTTGTTCAGCATGCGGGTGCAACACGGCGCAGGCGGCGCGACCAGCGAAGTGCAGGGCGTCGCCCAGCTACTTAGCCAGCGCAACCAGGTCCTGGTGTGCTCCTACGTGCTGCGAACAGCAGGAATGTATTAGCCGCTGCGGCGTCAGTTGAACGAATCGCCGCAGGCGCAGGAGCCGGTGGCGTTCGGGTTGTCGATGGTGAAGCCCTGCTTCTCGATGGTGTCGACGAAGTCGATCGAGGCGCCCTGGATATACGGCGCGCTCATCCGGTCGACGGTCAGCTTCACGCCGCCGAAGTCGGTGGTGAGGTCACCGTCGAGGGCGCGGTCGTCGAAGAACAGGTTGTAGCGCAGGCCGGCGCAGCCACCCGGCTGGACGGCGATACGCAGCGCCAGGTCGTCGCGACCCTCCTGGTCAAGCAGTGACTTGGCCTTGGCTGCCGCGGCATCGGTCAAGATCGCGCCGTGCGTCGTCGTGGCGGTTGACTCGTCCTGAACAGTCATTGCTTCTCCCTGTAGGTACTCGTATTCGGATGGGTCCACTTGGGCATCGGCGCCGCTGAGTCATCCCATCCCTTCAAAGGTACCTTGTCGCGCCGCTATTCCCGAGTCCTGCCGCGATCTGTGACGCCAAACCCGTCAGCTGATTAGCGGCGTCGACCAGCGCCAACCGCACCGAACCGGCATAATCGGCGACCGCGAAGGCATCCACAACCCCCGCTGAGTGAAATGCGGCCTCATCGAGATCGACCTGACCGGCCAATACGATCACCGGGACCTGCGAGGATCGCGCCGCGGCGGCCAGCGCGCCGACCACCTTGCCGCGCAGGGATTGTGCGTCGAACTTTCCCTCGCCGGTGATCACCAGATCGGCGGCGGCAATGTCGTCAGCCAGCCCGGTGTGCGCGGCGATGATCGATGCGCCCGATTCACACCGGCCGCCCAGGGCGAGCAATGCCGCCCCGATGCCGCCTGCGGCGCCGGCACCCGATTCCGCGCTGACCGGGCGGCCGGCGGCCGAATCCAACTCGGCGGCCCAGTCCACCAGCCGCTGCTCGAGCGTGGCCACGGCGGCCGGATCCGCGCCCTTCTGCGGTCCGAAAATCCGCGCGGCACCCGCGAGGCCCAGCAGCGGATACTCGACGTCACAGGCCGCGATCAGCTCGACGTCGGCCAACCGTAGCCGGGCCGCATCCACGCCGCCGAGTTCATCGATCAACCCGCGTCCGCCGTCGGTGCTGGCACTGCCGCCCAGGCCGACGACGATCCGGGTGACGCCCGCCTGCGTCGCCGCGGCGATGAGTTGGCCGACTCCCCTGCTGTGCGCTGCGAGCGCCGTCTGCGGTGTCGGCTGGCCGCCCAGCCGGGATAGTCCACACGCCTGCGCGCATTCCAGATACGCGGTCGCCGACGACGCGTCGAACACCCACTCGGCTGGCACATGGTCAGCCAGCGGTCCAGATACCTGCAGGTGACGGCGTTCGCCGAGCCGGCGGGCCAGCACATCGACGAACCCCGGCCCGCCGTCGGATTGCGGCGCGATGACGACGCGGTCGGCGGGGCGCACCCGGTTCCAGCCGGTCGCGATAGCCGCGGCGGCCTCGACCGCGGTCAGGCTGTCGCCGTAGCTGTCGGGGGCGATCAGCATCCGCATGGTCGGCACTGGGTCGGCCGCGGGCGCGCCAGTCATTCAAGCCACAGTAAGACCGGCCGGACGGTGTACCGGACCGATCGGCCGCGAAGTAACCTGGCGGACGTGAGATTGCTGGGCCGTAAGAAGGACGAGGACGTCACCGTCGACCGGGCCGAGGCCGCAGATGCCGCGAACGCCGCGCTGTCGCCCGTACCGCAGGCGACCGCACCCAAGGGCCGTCCCACGCCGCGGCGCGACGGGGGGCGCAAGGGACCGATCGCGCCGGCCCCGATGACCGGCGCCGAGGCCCGGGCCCGGCGCAAGTCGCTGGCCGGACCCAAACTCAACCGAGAGGAGCGCCGCGCGCAGAGTTCGGAGCGGCGTTCCCAGATGGCCGAGCGACGCGAGCGCATGATGGCCGGCGACGAGCGCTACCTGCTGACCCGGGACCAGGGCCCGGTGCGGCGGTACGTCCGCGACATCGTGGACTCCCGCCGCAACGTGCTCGGGCTGTTCATGCCCGCGGCTCTGACGCTGCTGTTCGTCATGTTCGCCGTCCCGCAGCTTCAGCTCTTCATCTCGCCGGCGATGCTCTTGCTGATGGCCGTGATGATCATCGACGGGGTCGTCCTGGGCCGCAAGGTGGCCCGCCGGGTGGACGAGAAGTTCCCGGAGGATACCGAAAGCCGTTGGAAGATCGGCCTTTACGCGGCCAGCCGGGCGTCGCAGATGCGCCGGATGCGTACGCCGCGAGCTCTAGTCAAGCACGGCAGCAGTGTCGACTGAACAGCGTCCGAAAGCTGACTGATCCCCGTGCGAACCCTGGTGCTCGGTGGAATCAGATCTGGCAAGTCTCGGTGGGCGGAAGCCGCCATCGCCGAGTCGGTGGAAGCCGACCAAGGGGTGCACTACCTGGCGACCGGACAGGTGAGCAGCGATGATCCGTCCTGGTGGCAACGCATTGCCGAGCATCGCGACCGCCGACCGCCGCATTGGTCGACCCTGGAAACCGACGAAGTCGCAACGCAATTGCGGCGATCGCCGAGTACCGCAACCCTCATCGACGACATCGGCGGTTGGCTGACCGCCATCATGGATCGGCGTAATGCGTGGGATGGCGGGTCGGTGTCGCAGGACATCGACGAACTGGTCGCCGCCGTCGCGGAATTCGGCTCGTCACTGGCGATGGTCAGCCCCGAAGTCGGGCTGTCCGTGGTGCCTGCGACCGAGTCGGCCCGGCGGTTCGCCGACGAGTTGGGCGCACTCAATCAGCGACTGGCCCTGCTCTGCGACCGGGTGGTTCTGGTGGTGGCCGGGCATCCCCTGACGATCAAGTTGCCCAGGACCTGATGATGTTTGCACCGGTCGCGCCCCCCGATACGGACGCCGCGGCGGCAGCCCGCGCCCGCCAGGACACACTCACCAAACCCCGCGGAGCACTGGGCCGGTTGGAGGACCTGTCGGTCTGGCTGTCGTCATGTCAAGGGCATTGCCCACCAAGGCAATTCGAGCGAGCCAGGATCGTGGTCTTCGCCGGCGACCACGGCGTCGCCTCTGCGGGCGTGTCGGCCTATCCCCCTGAGGTCACCGGCCAGATGGTCGCGAACATCGCCTCGGGCGGCGCGGCGATCAACGCGCTCGCAGACATCGCCGGCGCGACAGTGCGCGTGGTCGACCTGGCCGTGGACGGCGATCCGGTCTCCGATCAGATCGGCGCTCACAAGGTGCGGCGCGGGAGTGGCAATATCGCGGTGGAAGATGCGCTCACCGAGCAGCAGACACTGCAGTCGATCGACGCCGGCAGGCAGATCGCCGACCAGGAGGTCGACGCCGGTGCCGATCTGCTGATCGCCGGCGATATGGGCATCGGGAACACTACTGCGGCAACAGTTCTCGTTGCGGCGCTGACGAATGTCGAGCCGGTCGCCGCGGTCGGGTACGGAACCGGCATCGATGACGCGGGGTGGGCCCGCAAAACCTCGGCGGTGCGCGACGCCATGTTCCGCCTCCGTCCGGTGCTCGGCGAACCGGTCGCCACCCTGCAGCGTTGCGGCGGTGCCGATCTGGCGGGGCTGGCCGGCTTCCTCGCGCAGGCCGCGGTGCGGCGCACCCCGGTGCTGTTGGACGGCATCGCGGTGACAGCCGCGGCTCTGGTCGCCGAGCAACTGGCGCCGGGCGCCCGGCTGTGGTGGCAGGCAGGGCATCTGTCGACCGAACCCGCGCATGCGCTCGCGCTGGCTCAACTCGGCCTGGTTCCGATCGTTGACCTGGGCATGCGACTCGGCGAGGGCAGCGGAGCGGCGGTGGCGTTACCGGTGTTGCGGGCTGCGGCGGCCGCGCTCTCGTCCATGGCGACGTTCGCCGAAGCCGACGTCACCGACCGCACTCCTCCGTCGTGATCGGTCCACTGACAACGGCTTTCGCGTTCGAAACCGTCATCCCGGTTCCCGCCAGATCGGACCGGCCGTTCGGCCGCGGCGCGATGACCGCACTGCCGGTGGTCGGCGCAGCGCTCGGTGCGCTGACCGCGGGCGTGACATGGGCCGCCGGTCTCGCGTTCGGCCCCGGCCAGCCGCTCACCGGAATGCTCGCGGTCGCCGCGTTAGTGCTCATCACCCGCGGGTTACACATCGACGGCGTCGCCGACACCGCCGATGGGTTGGGCTGCTACGGGCCGCCGGAGCGCGCGCGGCAGGTGATGCGCGACGGGTCGACCGGACCGTTCGGGGTGGCGGCCGTCGTGCTGGTGATCGTCCTGCAGGGGCTGGCGTTGTCGATGCTCTGCACAGCCGGGATCGTGATCGCGGTGGCGGCGGGCCGGGTGGCGGCGGTGTTGACCTGCCGTCGCTCGCTGCCGGCCGCGCCGGGGAGCACGTTGGGCGCCCACGTCGCGGGCACCCAGCCCACGCTCGTGGTGGCGGGATGGGCCGTCGTGCTGCTCGCGGCCTCGTCGCTGGCGGGACGGCACCCGTGGCAGGGCCCGGCGGCGGTGTCGGCAGCGCTGATCTGTGCCGTGCTGCTGGTCCGGCATTGCGTCCGCCGCTTCGGCGGCGTGAGCGGCGACGCGCTCGGCGCGGCGATCGAATTGACCACGACGGTGACCGCAGTCCTGCTGGCGGCGTTCACACGGTTCTGAGCGCGTTCGCTCCTGTCACCGACCGCGTGGATGATTGGCGGGATGCGACACCATCTCGGTCACCACGGAACGGCCTTGTCCTCGCGGGGATTTCGCTGCGGCCGTGACCAGAATGTCGACCGAGAGCGCGATCCCGGCCGCGATCTCGTCGACCGCAGGCACATTGTCCGGGCAGACACACACGCTCACTCCCAGCACGTCGTCGCGAGCCGTCAGCGCGATGCTCAACCCGCAGCCGTCGGTCAGTGGCGCCACGGTGTGGATGCCGACGACCTTGGCGCCGGCGCAGAACGCCGGTACTGGCTCAACAGCCGTGTAGGAGACCGCGCCGTGGCAGGTCGGGGTGAGCCGATTTTGCATCCCGGACCGCCGGTAAAGTTCCATGCCCGCGCGCGCAATCGCTGGCGGGACCAGCGATCCGATCGCTGCGAAATCGATTGTCGAAGATTCTTTTTCGGCGTCGCGGTCGCGGATGACGTTCAGTCTCTCGGTGGCGGTGTGCAGGTTGGCGAGAATCTGGACAGGGTCGTCGAGATGCACTGGGACTCGAAGCCGGCCGACGGTCAACGCCTGTCCGATCCTGGTGGGATCGGTGGCAGGCAACTCGAACGGCATCCGCATCAGCAACGGATGGTCGGGCAGCGTGGCGTGTCGTTTCAGCCAGGCGCGCAATGACATTGCGCACGCTGTCAGAACGACGTTGGTGATGCTGCCGCCGAACGCGCTGCTGACAGTCTTCACGTCTGCCAGTGAGATCGCGCTGAATGCCACGGAGCGCCGTTGTGTCAACGGCTGGTTGAACACTGTGCGCGGAATTTGTCCACTCATCGTCGGCGACGCCGGAGCCGTCACACTCGGACTCAGCAGCCGCCTGTTCGCGGTCTGCAGCGCGCTGAACACGGTTTCGCCGACGAGCCACATGCCGGTGAGCTGATTCTCGACTATCTCGGTCACGACATCGGTCACCATGTCAACGACCGACGGCGTCGAGCCGATGCTCGGCTCGATCGGCAGATTGTTGGCCGGATCCTGGTTCGGCCCCGCGGTCAAAAACCGCGGCCACATCGATGCCGCGCCGGCGGCTCCGTCGTTCAGCGCGGGCGACATCGTCACCGCCAATGCCCACCGGCCCGCTGCCAGACCGTTGATGCTCCATGCTTCCCAGAGCGGTTGACGGCGCCGCCGGGACGCGGCGCTGAGATGCGCTACGAGATCGGCGAATTCGCGCGGCCCTCCCGGGGCGCGCACCGTTGCAGAATGAATGTGCGGCGAGGGGTCATAGTCGTCGATCTCGGCCCACACCGGCTGCCCCACCCCCAGCGGCTTGGCGACCAATCGACTGCGGAAGCGCGCCAGTTGCGGCAATGATGCCGCCACGACCTGCTGCAGCCGCTGGTGGCTGAGCTGCTCGGAAGCCTCCATGACGACCAGAGCAACGGTGTGCGCGGGAACTTTCCGGCTTTGTGTGTGCAGAGGCAGCGCGTCGGCCCCCGACAGTCGCGCAATCGTCATCGCATCATCACCTTCGCCGCGCTTCGCGAAAACCTTTGCGTCAAAGTCGTTACCGATGAACACGCCGTCCGGAGTCACGCCAGGAAAGGCGTCCGAAAAAAACCCGGCCCCGCACTGGAGCCGCGCCGCGTTTGCACACACAGCGATGTTTCGACGGCGGCCGGCCTGGCGCTGGCTGTTTAACACCACAGTTGCGCCAACGGCCGTCTGGCGACAGATCACAAACGCAACCAGCTCTCATCCGTCGCTGTTGCCCAGCGTATGCCATCGGCGGCCGGGAAAAAAGAGCTGCGCCGTCGCGACTCCGCGCCGCCGGCGGTTGGCGATTCCAGCCGAAGCGGCGCAGTATCGCGCTATGAGACGAGAAGTGGGCGCCGAGCTCGAAGTCGAAATCGCTGCGCCCACAACGCTGGAGTTTCAAATAGCCGTCGCACCGCATCCGGGCACTGAGGTCTTCGAGTCTCTGCGTTTCGTCTTGAACGGAGAGCCGGTCCAGCCGCTGGAGATCAGCGGTGTGCACGGCAACCGAATCCACAAATTCGAGGCGTCGGAGGGCTTTCTCAGAGTCGACTACGCGGCGACGATCGTGGGTCAGACCGAGCCGGCGCCGGTGACCGATCACGACATGTCGGTGTATCTGCGGCCGAGCCGCTACGCCGAGGCCGACAAGTTCTATGGTTTCGCCGCGACCGAATTCGGCACCTACGGCGATTCGGCGACGCTATTGGAAAATGTCAGCTCATGGGTTGGCACCAGGCTGAACTACGTTGCAGGATCGAGCGATCCGATCGACGGGGCAGTCGATACGTTGCTCAGCGGCCAGGGTGTCTGCCGCGACTTTGCGCACTTGGTGGTGGCGCTGCTGCGTGCTGTCAACGTGCCGGCCCGGTTGGTGTCGGTATATGCCCCTGGCCTGTCACCGATGGACTTTCACGCGGTGGCCGAGGCTTTTGTCGAGGGCCAATGGCGGGTAGTCGATGCGACGCTGCTGGCGCCGCGCCAAACCCTGGTCCGAATAGCCACCGGTCGCGACGCAGCTGACACTGCGTTTCTCGACAACCACAAGGGGGCGATAGCACTCACCTGGCTGTCAGTGACCGCCGTCGTGGACGGCGATTTGCCTGTTGACTCAATCGATCACATGGTCTCCGTCCGCTGATTCGACCGGGTGCGTTCGCGGACGCAGCGAGTAGGGTCAGGTTATCCGCGATACCTTGCGCGCGACTAGTCGCAGCCGCGTCGTCGCTGATTCGAGTTATTTGACCGATCTCGCGGTCAAGACGGGAGCGTCGTGATGACGCTGAAAAAAGACCATACGGACGCCGGTCGCCAGCATTCCGGACCGGAGCGCACCCCGCGCTTGAGGTTGAAGCCCAAAGCGCCGCACAGCGGCTATGTCGATGGGGCGTGGTGGCCGCACTCTGCTGACCTCGCCGCCGAACTGCCAGATCTGATAGCGGTGCTCTCCGTTCGACTCGGGCCGATCGGCCGCGTGGTCTACAGATCTGACGAATGGCCTGCGACCCCCAGGAAACTCTTCACCGCCGGACGGACGATTCGTCTCGATGGATACGGCATCCAGCCGCCCCACACTGTCGAAATACTCGGGCTCAACCGGCAGAGCGTCGTCCTGCTCGTCGTCGCTCCGCACGCCGACCCGGACCAGGCACACGTCGCGATGATGACCGCAGCGGGCCCGAACAACGCTGTGACGGTCAACGATCTCCTGATCACGAGCGCGGAAGAACCAGAAGGGCGCATGCGCCGTTGACGGCGTTGTCAATTCCGTTGCCGCTTATGAGTGACCCGCTGCGGTATGGTTTGTAGCGGTTGATTAAGCAGCCGCCCGGACACGTGCGGTGGCGACCTGTACGGGTCCCCGCCGAAGCGTCTCTGCACAATCGGTGAATCCGACGGTCAAAGGGTTGCGCTTCCGGACTGCCCCGCGACAGAGTCAGGCGCCCAGAGCTTTGATAGCTGCAGATCGCACTCACATTCCCGCCAAAAACGTTGCGGCTCAACGTCGCCCCGAGGTTCAGTCGGCGCCGTCGTCGCGGGCGGAGGGGTGCTCGTGAGCAGGTTCACCGAAACGATGTATGCCACTGCCCAATTCAGTTCGAAGGGTTTGGTCACCGGCGAGCCAGACTGCCCGGTGCGGCACACCTGGGGCGAGGTGCACGAGCGTGCCCGCCGGATTGCGGGCGGCTTGGCCTCAGCCGGCGTCGGTCACGGGGACGCCATCGCGCTATTGGCCGGTGCCCCAGCCGAAATCGCGCCGACCGGGCAAGGCGTCTGGATGCGCGGCGCCAGCCTCACCATGCTCCATCAGCCCACTCCCCGTACCGATCTCGCGCGCTGGGCTGAGGAGACCACCGCCGTCATCAGGATGATCGGCGCGAAGACGGTGGTCATCTCCGACCCGTTCATGGCCGCCGCCCCTCTGCTGTCCCAGCTCGGTGTCGAAGTGCTGATCATCGAGACGCTGCTCGACAGCAGCCCGATAGATCCGCTCGAGACGGCCGACGACGACATCGCGCTGTTGCAATTGACAAGCGGGTCGACTGGATCTCCCAAGGCGGTCCAGATCACCCATCGCAACGTGGTGTCCAACGCTGAGGCGATGTTCGTCGGCGCAAGCGTCGACCTCGACACCGACGTGATCGTGAGCTGGTTACCGCTGTTCCACGACATGGGCATGACCGGCTACCTGACCGTCCCGATGTTTTTCGGCGTCGAATTGGTCAAGATCACGCCGATGGACTTCCTCCGCGACACCCTGCTCTGGGCCAAGTTGATCGACAAATACCAGGCAACGATGACCGCGGCACCGAACTTCGCCTGGACATTGTTCGGGAAACGCCTTCGCAAGCTTGCCCAGCCGGGTCAGTTCGACCTGTCCACGGTGCGATGGGCGCTGTCAGGCGCCGAACAGGTCGAACCTGCCGACGTCGAAGACCTGTGTGAAGCGGGCAGGCCTTTCGGGTTGCGTCCCGAAGCGATCCTGCCGGCGTACGGAATGGCCGAGACGACCGTCGCCGCATCGTTCACCGAATGCGGCGCGGGCATGGTGGTCGATGAGGTCGATGCCGACATGCTCGCCGCATTGCGCCGAGCCGTCCCGGCAACCAAGGGCAAGACCCGGCGGCTGGCCACGCTCGGCCGCCTGCTGAACGGGCTGGAGGCACGCATTGTCGACGAAGATGACAACGTCCTGCCCGCCCGGTGCGTCGGCGTCATCGAGATGCGCGGCGACTCGGTGACACTCGGCTACACCACAATGGCCGGTTTTGTTGCGGCTCAAGACGATCAGGGTTGGTATGACACAGGCGACCTGGGTTACATCACCGAGTCCGGCCGCATCGTGGTGTGCGGCCGCGTCAAGGACGTCATCATCATGGCGGGCCGCAACATCTACCCGACCGACATCGAACGCGCGGCCGCCCGCGTCTCCGGCGTCCGCGCCGGATGCGCCGTGGCCGTGCGCCTGAACGCCGGACATCCCCGGGAGACGTTCGCCGTGGCTGTTGAGTCGAACGACTGGCAGGACGTCACAGAGGTTCGCCGGATCGAGCAGCGCGTGGCGCATGAAGTGGTCGCCGAAGTCGACGTCCGCCCCCGCAATGTCGTCGTGCTCAAGCCGGGGATGATCCCCAAGACGCCGTCGGGCAAGCTACGGCGGGCCCACAGCTTGGCGCTCGTCACGTAGCTTTTCGGGCGGCGTGGCGGCGAGTAAATTTGTCATCTATCCAGCGCGAAGGAGGGACATTGGCCGACTTCGATCGTCAGCCCGGGCGCAACCCGCCGTGGGCACCCGGACTCTCGGCGACCCAACTGGAAGCAGATGAGGCCGAACTGTATGCGGGACTCCGCAAAGTGGCCGGAATCGTGGCCGGCGCCCAGGGAGTGATCGACCTTCTCGCGGATGTCGCGGAGCTCGCCGTCCAGGCGATTCCCGGTGCCGACGACGTGAGCGTCTCATTGGTCGACCCGCGTAACCACAAGCCCAGCGTCCAGACTTGGGCGGCAACCGCGATCCTCGTCCAAGAGATCGATACGGCTCAGTACGAAGAACTCAACGAGGGTCCGTGCATCACGTGTATGGAGACGCGACGGCCGACAGTGAGCGGATCGCTGGGCAGTGACAGCCGTTGGCCGCACTTCGGTGGCCGGGCAGCCCGGATGCATGTGCACTCCGCGCTGTCGCTGCCACTCATCGTCGGTGAGCAGGTGATCGGTTCAATCAACGCGTATGCCAAGAAACGCGATGCCTTCGCCGACCACGCTGTGCAGTTGGCGTCGCAATTCGCCAGGCCCGCAGCGATATCCGTCTATAACGCGCAGTTATTGGCGAGCGCCCAAGAACGGACCGCCCGGTTGCAACGTGCGTTGGACAGCCGATCGGTGATCGATCAGGCGATCGGCATCGTTCGCAGCCGGTCGGGGGGCAGCGCGGATGAAGCCTTCGATCGGCTGGCTCAGATCAGCCAGAATGAGAACATCAAGCTCCATGCCGTTGCGGAGCGTCTGGTCGAGGAGGCCGTGAAGCGGGCGCGGGCACGACATCGCTGAACCCATCAGTACGGCGGCGAGGTCAACAGTTCGGCCAGCTGGCCGACGAGTGCCGGGCGGGACTTCGGATCGGTCATCAATTGGTGAGCGAGGTCGGTCAAATGCTCGCCACGATCCCGCGCGTAAACGCGTAACAGGATGAACGCCTCCTCCACCGAAACATCCAGCGATTCGCGCAGGAAGCCTTTGGCCTGTTCGACGATGACGCGGCTGGTCAGCGCGGACCGCAGCTGCGGCATGACAGAGGCAGGGGTGGGCGGCACCTCCTGCAGGATCGCAACGCACGCGATGTGTGCCAGCGTCTGGGCGACGAGCAGGTCAGCTTCGTCGAGCTTGCCGGGCCGGATGCCGAACAACCCGAGTGCACCCAGGACGGTGCCCGCGGCCCGCATCGGGACGGCGTGCACCGAGGAAAAGCCGGCGCCGACGGCGGCCGGGACAAACCGCGGCCACCGGCCTGACTTCAGGTGAACATCGGCGACCGAGACCGGTTCACCGGTGGCATAGCAATCCATGCACGGGCCCTCGTCGGCTTGCAGCTGGAAAAGCTCCAGCTCGCGGGCTTCCTTCGACGTGGCGGCCAGCAGACGGAGCTGCTGCAGCGGATCGGCGAGCAGAAATCCGGCGGCCTCGACGTCGAGTAGGTCGGCGCAGCGCTCCGTGAGGCTGGTCAGCAGGTCAACGACATCGAAGTCGTGCAGCAGGCTGTCGACCAGTGAGACGACTGCGTCCAGCACGCGGGTTTCGCGAGAACTCTCGGGCACCTTGGCATCCTTTCCGGATTCGAGTCCGCCGAATGCGGATCAATTGCTCTCGAGCTTCAGTCGGCGCTCGAGGATGTCGTGCGCGACGTCGGTCGCGCTGCGGTTGGTGGCATAGGCGTGGGCGCGCAGCCGGACCAGGGCATCGGCCGGCTCCACCTCCAGTTGAGCGACGAGCATGCCGATGGCTTGGCTGACTTCCGTGCGGCTCAGCGCGTTGAGTTCGGCCCAGGCATTGCTCGCAGGGTCGGTGACCGCGGCCTGCAGATCGGCGTCCAGCAGGTCCAACAATGGGATGGCAGCGAGCTCGGCGGCCGCAACCGCACCGTTGAGGTCCCCGCCCGACAGTGGGCCCGGCCGCTCCACGAAAAAGTCCACGGCGCCGACGAATTCGCCTGCGACAACGACGGGTATCGCGTGGACGCCCCGGACGCGGTGAGCCAACATGGCCGGGCCGTAGATCGGCCAGCGACCCTCATCGGAACCGGCGAGGTCGGCGGCCAGAATCGGGGTTCGATGGCTGACCGAATCCAGGCACGGTCCCTCCCCGAGAGTGAACTGCAGTTCGTCGTACATCCGCGCCGGCACACCGCTGGATCCCAGCGTTCCGCCGCTCGCTCCGTCGAAGACGAGCGAAATCGCCGCGGCGTCAATCTCGAACAGCACCACGCAGGCCTCGCACAGCCGGTCAGCTGCGTCTACCCCGCGCCGGCCGTCCACGGCGGCCAGGAGTTGCTCATGGATTGCCACACTTAGCCGAACAGGGGCCGTTGAGATTCGGCCGGAGATCTCGGCGGGAACGTCATTACCCCACCCTCGCACTAGTTGGGCCGTTTTACGAGCCTGATGCGGGACGTCGACGTTCAGCCGAGCTGTGACATCCAGCCGTGAGTATCGGCGAACATCCCGCGTTGGATGCCGGTGAGGGTGTCGCGCAGCGCCATCGTCACCTCACCGGATTCGCCGTCACCGACCGTGAATTCACTGTCGCCGTACTTCACCTGCGAGACCGGCGTGATCACTGCGGCGGTGCCACAGGCGAACACCTCGGTGATCTCACCGGCGGCGGCCTTCTTCTGCCACTCGTCGATGTCGATCTTGCGTTCCTCGACGGCGAAACCCGCGTCAGTTGCCAACTGCAGCAACGCGTCTCGGGTGATTCCCGGCAGCAACGAGCCGGACAGCTCCGGGGTCACCAGGCGGGCCGAACCACCGCTGCCGAAGACGAAGAACAGGTTCATTCCGCCCATCTCTTCGATGTAGCGACGTTCGACGGCATCCAGCCAGACCACTTGTTCGCAGTCGTGCTCGGCCGCTTCGGCCTGCGCCACTAGCGATGCGGCGTAGTTGCCGCCGAACTTCGCCGCGCCGGTGCCTCCAGGGCTGGCGCGCACGTAATCCGTTGAGACCCAGACGGTTACCGGCCTGATGCCGTTCTTGAAGTATGCGCCCGACGGCGACCCGATCACCATGTAGCGATACTGCTTCGAGGGGCGTACCCCCAGGCCCGGCTCGGTGGCGAAGATGAACGGGCGCAGATACAGCGACTCTTCACCGCCGGCGGGCGGCACCCACGTCTTGTCGACCGCGATCAGTTGACGCAGTGACTCGAGGAAGAGTTCCTCGGGCAGTTCGGGAATCGCGATCCGCCGCGCCGATGCCTGCATTCGTGCGGCGTTGGCCTCGGCGCGAAACGAGACGATCGACCCGTCCGCCCACCGGTATGCCTTGAGCCCTTCGAAGATCTCCTGCGCGTAGTGCAGCACGATCGCCGAGGGGTCCAATTCGATCGGCCCGTAACCGGTGACCCGTGCGTCGTGCCAACCTCGGCCGTCGGTGTAGTCGATCGACACCATGTGGTCGGTGTGGTACTTGCCGAAGCCCGGGTCGGCGAGGATGGCCTGACGTGCGTCGTCACTTGTCGGGTTAGCGGCGGTCGACACCGTGAACTCGAGAACGTCGCTGGTCATCAGGTGATTGTATAACTGGGCGCTAGCGGGTTTTTGGATCGACGAACGGTGTGCGCACGACTTCGCACTCCACGCCACGCCCGCGCACATCGACGGTGACGTGCTGGCCGTCCTCGATACCTGCGTCGACATCGATCAACGCCAAGGCGATACCGACCTTCAGCGTCGGCGAGAACGTGCCCGACGTGGTGACCCCGACCTTGGTGTCTCCGTCCAGCACGTCCAGGTCCGACCGCAGCACGCCGCGTCCCACCGCCCGCAGACCGCGCAGCAGTCGGTGCGGGCCGGCCTCCTTTTCCGCGAGCAGCGCGTCGTGGCCGAAAAAGGCGTCCTTCTTCCATCCGATCGCCCAGCCACACCGGGCCTGCAGAGGCGATATCTCGAGGGAGAGTTCATGGCCGTGTAGCGGATAGCCCATCTCGGTGCGCAAAGTATCCCGGGCACCGAGACCGGCCGGCTGTCCGTCCGCTCGCGTGACCGCGTCCAGCAACGCGTCGAACACCACGCCTGCGGAGCCCCAGGGCGGTAGCAGTTCGTAGCCGTGCTCCCCGGTGTATCCACTGCGGCACACCCGAACCGGAACGCCCTCGAGGGTGGCGTCGGCGTAACCCATGTAGTCCATGTCGGTCGGCAGTCCCAGCCCGCTGACGACATCGGTTGACCGTGGTCCCTGCACGGCGAGCACCGCATACGACCGGTGCTGGTCGGTGATCGTCAACTCCGCGGGGGCGGCACTCTGCAGGGCGGCGACCACTGCCGGCGTGTTGGCGGCGTTGGGCACCAGGAAGATCTCGTCCGGCGCAACGTAATAGGCGATCAAGTCGTCGATCACGCCGCCAGAGTCGTTGCAGCACAACGTGTACTGAGCTTTGCCTGGCTGGATGCGGTCGAGGTCGTTGGTCAGCGTCGAGTTGACGAACGCCGCGGCACCCGGACCCTTGACCAATGCTTTGCCCAGGTGGCTGACGTCGAACAGACCGACGCTGTTGCGGGTCGCGGTGTGCTCGGCGACGGTGCCGGCGTACGACACCGGCATGAGCCAGCCGCCGAACTCCGCGAACGTCGCTCCCAACTCGCGGTGCCGGTCTGCCAATGGTCCTTGCAGGACGTCGCTCATCTGCGCTGCTCCTCCCCATCGCTGCGCTCTGCATCGTCGCCGGCGCAGCTCATCGGCATTTCACCCTAATGAAGGCCCGAACTGGCACACTTGGCCAGGTGGTCGATTCGCTGGACTTCGACGGGTTGGAGGCAGCGGGAATCGCCGATGCGCGGGCACGGTCCGGCCTCATCGAATACCTGGCCGGTCTCGGTTTCACCGCAGAGGAGATGGCCGACGCCGAGCGCCGCGGCCGACTGTTCGGTCTCGCCGGCGACGTCCTGCTGCGGTCCGGCTCCGAGAGCTTCAGCTTGCGGACGGCCGCGGAGTCGATCGGTGTGACAGTCCAGGATGTCGAGTACGCCTGGTCGATGCTCGGCCTGACCGTCCACGACGCGGACACGCCGATCTTGAGTCAAGCCGACGTCGACAGCCTGGCGACGTGGGTGGCGATGCGAGCGCACATGGGTTCCGACGCTGCGGACGGCTATATGCGGGTGCTCGGCTGCATCCGTCGCCCGGCTCGCCGAGGCGGTCTCGTCGATGATCCGGACGAGCACGCCCCGGCTGTGGCTCGGCCACACCGGCGACGAGCTTGCCACCGCGCAGGCCTACCGGGGCGTCGCCGAGTTCGTCCCGCGGGTGGGGGCGATGATCGACTCGATCCACCGCCACCATCTGGTCAGCACGCGAACGTTCATCGAGGGCACCACCCGAGGGCCGTCGGCAGGCCTGCTGTGCGGCGTTGGTTTCGCCGATCTGTCCGGCTTCACGGCTTTGACCCAGGCGCTGACGCCGGCCGAGTTGTCGGCCCTGCTCAACGAGTTCGGCGCGACTACCGCCGACGTGGTCCACGCCGAGGGCGGGCGCATCGTGAAGTTCATCGGCGACGCGGTGATGTGGGTCAACGGCGATCCCGGCCGGCTCGCGAAGGCAGCACTCGATCTCGTCCACCACCCACGAGCGCGCGAAGCCGGCCTGCAGGTCCGCGCCGGCCTCGCGTACGGCGAGATCCTGGCCTTGAGTGGCGACTACTTCGGCAACGCCGTCAACCTCGCCGCCCGGCTGGTCGCGTGCCGCGGAGCCGGGACAGATCCTTGTCGACGACGAGCTGTACCAGCACTTGGCGGATTGGCCCGCAGTAGCTCAGGAACCGTTACAGCTCAAGGGATTCGAGGCGCCGGTGATCGCCTACGCGCTCACCCGATCGACTTCGGAGTAGGCCGTCTCGACCCCCTGTTGCAGCGACAATGCCGCGCTCTGGACGACGAGCAGGACGGCGAAGACGGCGACCCAGAACCACCCTTCGGCCGGTGCGAGATGCGCGCCCGGATTCCGCACCGGGAGCGCGCTGACAGCGCGGACGACCGCGGAGATCACCACCACGACGGTGATGTAAGGCAGCACGGTCCGCTGCCGACGGGTGCGCTCGTCGGGCGATGACTCCACGCGGCGCCGCTTTCTGCCGATGTGCCACACCGACGCGCAGACGATCAGGACCGTCAGCGCTATCGGGATCGACAAGTTGTTGGCCATCTCCCACAGCGGCTCGAGAGGCTGCCTGGTTTTCGGATCAGCCAGTGCCAGAGCCAGATCCGAGAGCGTCGCCTCGATGAAGAACACCCCGATCGGCGGCACCAGCACCGCGACGATGAAGACGCAGTGCGTGGCGAGGGTGCCCGCGGAACCCGACACGAACTGCACGACCGCGTACAGCAGCATGTACACCGACGCGACAAAAGAGATGCCGCCGAGCAATTCCGCCGACGCGGCACGTCCGCCGGTCAACGAGCAGCCATTCTCACCGGCCAGCAAGCTGTATTGAATGGCCGACAAAAACAGGCCCAGAAAAGCGTTCATGAGCGCGACACCGGTCAAGGTTTCATGCTCGACCTCGTACGCTGATCGCGGCTTGCCCTCCCCGCGACGGCGGTAGGAACGGTCGAGCACCAGATTGATGACGACGAACGCGAAACCGGCCAGGACACCGGCCAACTGCGCGTAGTTGCGCGCCACGATCGAAATGTCGAATCCGGTCCACAGCGCGCACGAATCCGCGAGTTGTGTTGTCGGCATCGGCGAAATATTAGTCGCACCGACGCCATAGTTGCTGTCGATCGTTAGGGTTGATCCCCGTGAGCACTCAACCCGGTTACCTGGCCCCCACTGTCGCCGTCGCCTCCTCGCTGCCGCGTCGCGGCACCGGATCGGCAGTGTTGATCATCCCGGTGGTGTCGTCGGGTTCGGATGGCAAGAAAGAGGAATCGCACGCGGTCGTCGCCGCCGCCGACGCGTTTCTCTCCAAGGACGCGATCGGCGAGATCGAAGACGGTTTGCGCGCGCTCAGCGCCACCGGCGGCAGCGAGCAGGTGCACCGACTGGTGGTGAAGTCGCTCCCAGTGGCCAGCGTGCTCACAGTCGGCTTGGGCAAACCGCGCGACGAATGGCCGGCCGATCTGATCCGGCGCGCGGCCGGTTCGGCGGCGCGCGCGCTCGGCAGCGCCGAAGCCGTCATCACGACGCTAGCCGAACTTTCCGGCGACGGCGTCCTGGAAGCGACGGTTGAAGGACTCGTCCTGGGCAGCTACCGATTCACCGCGTTCCGCAGCGACAAGACCGCGCCGAAGGATCCGGGTCTGCGCGCCGTCACCGTTCTGTCTACCGTCAAGACGGCCAAGGCGCAGGCCGCGCACGCCGCCGCGGTCGCAACGGCCGTCGGCACCGCCCGAGACTTCGTCAACACCCCGCCCAGCCACCTGTTTCCCGCCGAATTTGCCAGTCGCGCAAAGGCATTGGGTGAATCGGTCGGACTTGATGTTGAGATACTCGACGATAAGGCGCTGGACAAGCAGGGCTACGGCGGCGTGGTCGGTGTCGGCAAGGGCTCAGCAAGGCTGCCGCGACTGGTGCGGTTGACCCATCGAGGCTCCCGGCTGGCCAAGAAGCCGAAGCTGGCCAAGAAGGTCGCATTGGTCGGCAAGGGCATCACCTTCGACACCGGCGGCATTTCGATCAAGCCGGCCGCGTCGATGCACTACATGACGTCGGATATGGGTGGCGCCGCGGCGGTCATCGCGACCGTGGCACTGGCCGCCCAACTGGAACTACCGATCGATGTGACGGCGACCGTGCCGATGGCCGAGAACATGCCATCGTCGACCGCGCAGCGACCGGGCGATGTGCTCACCCAGTACGGCGGCACGACCGTCGAGGTGCTCAACACCGACGCCGAGGGCCGGCTGATCCTCGCCGACGCTATCGTGCGGGCCTGCGAAGACAACCCCGACTACCTCATCGAGACGTCGACACTGACCGGTGCGCAGACCGTGGCACTCGGCGCGCGCACACCGGGGGTGATGGGCAGCGACGAGTTCCGCGACCGGGTGGCCGCGATCTCGCAAGCGGTCGGCGAAAACGGTTGGGCCATGCCACTACCCGACGAGTTGAAGGACGACTTGAAGTCGACGGTCGCCGACCTGGCCAATATCAGCGGGCAGCGCTTCGCCGGCATGTTGGTGGCCGGGGTGTTCCTCCGCGAGTTCGTCGCCGACGGGGTCAACTGGGCACACATCGACGTGGCAGCGCCGGCGTACAACACCGGCGGGCCGTGGGGTTACACGCCTAAGGGAGGTACCGGTGTGCCGACTCGCACCATGTTCGCGGTGCTGGAGGACATCGCCGCGAACGGCTAGTTGCGGACGGCCGGCTTCTGGAACCACTTGACTTTCTGCCGCCACGAGTGCGCCGAGGTCAAGGCGAAACCTGCGCCGCAGGTGCAGGCGAAGAACCAGACGAGAGCAGCGTCCGTGCGGCCTTGGACCGCAGGCACCAACGCCGTGATGATCCGCGTCGTACAGGCCGCGATACCGCTGCCGCAGGCGAACAGATAGAGGTTCGCCACCCGTGTGGACCGCGGGTCGTGCCGGAGCACCAGCAGCGCGCGGAAGCCGAACCCGAGCAGATAGATCAGGGTTCCGCAGAGCAGTAGCCAGTAGACGCTCAACCAGAAATCGGTGTGCAGTGCGAAGAAGTCACGCGCATAGGTCTTGCTGCCGCGGCTCAGTGAGAACGTCGCCAGCAACAGCGGGATGCACAGCGTGGCCGGGCGTTCGATGTACTGCTTGAACGCCGTCTGCAGTGCGTGGTCGTCGGCGATGCGGCCCAGAGCGTTGTAGACGATGGCCGACGCGGCGACGATGTAGCAGTCGTGCCCGAGGTAGTTCTGCAGATTCCACACGCCGGTGACGTTGTGCAGGGCAATGCCGACCGTGTTGGCGGCCAGCGGCGACATCAGCAGGACCGCTGACCCCTGCAGGGCCAGGTTCAGCGTCGCCGCCACTTCCCAGCGGCAGTGCCAGGTGACCCGTCGGATCCAGAGGCTCCAGCCAATGCAGGCGAGGGTGATAAAGATCAGAGCGCTAAGTGCCACAGCAATTCTCGCGAGAGGTGAGGGTTTACAGCGGGGGTGCGTCTTGGCGCGGCCGCCATTCGGCGATCTTCGTGGGTTGCTGCAACGTCTTCACGTTGCCGCCGGCCGCGGCGGCGTGCAGCGGGGTCGCGCCGCGGATTTCCTCCGCCAGCGCGGTGACCTCGTCCGGGTCGATGAACCGGTAGCGGGTCAGCAGCTCGGCCCGGTTGATACCGAGGTTCGCGGCCGCCACGCGCAGGTTGTCCGCGGTGATCAGGGTTCCCTTGTCCAATTGGTCGTAATAAGTGGATCGTGGGAGTTCCATCGCGGTCCAGATCTCTTCCCTGCTCAGAGAACGACCGGCCAGGTAAGAGAGCACGGTGGCAAGTTCCTTGCCGCTGTCATCGGGATACACGTTGAACAAGATATCCAGTTTTTCGGCTTTTTGAAATCCGAATCACGTTAAATGCCTATTGCGAAGCGTTATGAAACGCCTCACATCCGCATTCCCGGGAATTAAGTCCAATAAATTGGACATTTGATCTTGACCAGCCCGCCGCGCCGACTAATAGATGCTTCCTCGCGTCGGCGTCGAGCGCACATTTCACCCCGCTACGGACGGCAGAACGCCGCTGCGATCGCCTTGCCCTGGGTGTGTGCGGGTCGCGCCGCAGTGACAGGATGGTTGCGGTAATCCTGGGTGCAGCTTCGATACACCGCGCTGTGGTAAGCCGTAGGTCGACCCGCGCCCACTGACCGACCGATCGAGGAGTCGACTGAGATGGCCTTCTCCGTGCAGATGCCGGCACTCGGTGAGAGCGTGACCGAGGGGACCGTAACGCGCTGGCTCAAGCAAGAAGGCGACACCGTCGAGCTCGACGAGCCGCTGCTGGAAGTGTCCACCGACAAGGTCGACACCGAGATCCCTTCGCCCGCAGCGGGAGTGCTGACCAAGATCGTCGCGCACGAGGACGACACCGTGGAGATCGGCGGTGAGCTGGCCGTCATCGGTGATGCGGCAGAGGGCAGTCAGGGCGGCACCGGGCAGCCCGCCCCGCAGGCAGCACCCGAGCCGGAGCCGCAAGCCGCACCCGAGCCGGAACCCACGCCAACGCCGCAACCGGTGGCCGAGCCGCAGGCGCCTGCCGCTCCTGCCGCGACCTCGAGCGGCGACTCGAAGCCCGTCTTGATGCCCGAGCTCGGCGAGTCCGTGACCGAGGGCACCGTGACCCGCTGGCTGAAGAAGGTCGGCGACGCGGTGGGCGTCGACGAGCCGCTGGTCGAGGTCTCCACCGACAAGGTCGACACCGAAATTCCCTCGCCCGTCGCAGGCACGCTGATCAGCATCACCGCCGAGGAGGATGTCACCGTCTCCGTCGGCGGCGAGCTGGCCAGGATCGGCACCGGCGCCACCACCGCCGCGCCGGCATCGGCCCCTGCACCTGCGCCCGCGCCGCCAGCCCCGCCGGCACCCGCCCCACCTGCGCCGGAACCGGTACCCCAGCCCGCGGCAAAGGCCGAACCGGCACCCGCCCCGCAGGCCGCGCCCGAACCCACACAGCAGGCACCGGCCGAGGCGTCACCGGCAAGCGGTTCTCCCTACGTCACGCCGCTGGTGCGAAAGCTGGCCGCTGAGAACAACATCGACCTCAACTCGTTGAGCGGCACCGGCGTCGGCGGACGCATCCGCAAGCAGGACGTGTTGGCGGCCGCCGAGCAGAAGGCCCAGCCCGCCGCGGCTCCGGCGCCCGCCGCCCAGGCCCCGCCGGCCCCGAAGGCGAGCGCGCCCACACCGGCGCCCGCCTTGGCGCATCTGCGCGGAACCACCCAGAAGGCCAGCCGGATCCGCCAGATCACCGCGAACAAGACCCGGGAGTCACTGCAGGCCACCGCCCAGCTCACGCAGACCCACGAGGTCGACATGACTCGGATCGTGTCGTTGCGGAACAAGGCCAAGACCGCGTTCGCCGAACGCGAGGGCGTGAACCTGACCTTCCTGCCGTTCATCGCCCGCGCCGCGATCGATGCGCTGAAGATCCACCCGAACATCAACGCCAGCTACAACGAGGGCACCAAGGAGATCACCTACTACGACGCCGAACACCTCGGCTTCGCCGTGGACACCGAGCAGGGTCTGCTCTCCCCCGTCATCCACAATGCAGGCGACCTGTCGCTGGCCGGGTTGGCGCGGGCAATCTCCGACATCGCCGGCCGCGCGCGGTCCGGTGACCTCAAGCCCGACGAGCTGTCCGGCGGGACGTTCACCATCACCAACATCGGCAGCCAGGGCGCGCTGTTCGACACTCCGATCCTGGTGCCGCCGCAGGCAGCGATGCTCGGCACCGGAGCGATCGTGAAACGGCCCCGCGTCGTGGTCGACGACACCGGCAGCGAGTCGATCGGCGTGCGGTCGATCTGCTACCTGCCGTTGACCTACGACCACCGGCTTATCGACGGCGCGGATGCCGGACGGTTCTTGACCACCATCAGACATCGGCTCGAAGAAGGCGCGTTCGAGGCCGATCTCGGGCTCTAGCTAGGGGGCTTCAGTCGTGACCGCAACTGTCGCGATCGCGGGCTCGTCCGGGTTGATCGGCTCGGCTTTGGTCACTGCGCTGCGCGCCGCAGACAACACCGTCGTGCGCATCGTGCGGCGGACACCGGCGAATGCCAGCGAGCTGCATTGGGATCCCGACAGCGGCGAGCTGGATGCCGGTGCGCTGCACGGCGTCGACGCCGTAGTGAACCTGTGCGGCATCAACATCGGGCAACGACGCTGGTCGGGTGCGTTCAAGCAGACCTTGCGGGACAGCCGGATCGCGCCGACCGAAGTGCTGTCCGCGGCGGTCGCCGACGCCGGCGTGGGGTTGCTCATCAATGCCAGCGCCGTCGGCTACTACGGCGACACCAGGGAGCGTGTGGTCGACGAAACCGCCTCGGCGGGAACAGGTTTCCTCGCCCAACTGTGTAGAGACTGGGAGCAGGCCACGGTGTCCGCGTGGGACTCGGGTGCACGGGTGGTCCTGGCCCGCACCGGCGTCGTGCTGGCCTCATCGGGTGGGGCGATGCGCCGGTTGCGCCCGGTGTTCTCGGCGGGCCTGGGCGCCCGGCTGGGCAACGGTCGGCAATACATGTCCTGGATCAGCCTGGAAGACACGGTCCGGGCGCTGCAGTACGCAATCTTCGACAAGCGGATCGTCGGGCCGGTGAACCTGACCGGCCCGGCGCCGGTCACCAATGCTGAATTCACCGCGGCGCTGGGCCGCGCCGTGAACCGGGGCACCCCGCTGATGGCACCGCGATTCGCGATACGCGCCGCGCTCGGCGAATTCGCCGACGAGACGCTGTTGACCGGGCAACGCGCGATACCGGCCATTCTGGAAAAGGCCGGTTTCGAGTTTCATCACAACACGGTCGGCGAGGCGCTGCGGTACGCCACCGCGACGCGCGATGTCGCCTGACATCTGCCAGCATGCCGCCAGGTTGAGGTTGTAGCGTCAGCTGCGTGAGTTCGATCCGTTCGACCACCGCTCCCATCGATATCCGGCAACTCGACACCGTGGAATACCGCGTCGCCCGGCAGTTGCAACAAGAGCTTGCCGAAGCCCGGGCGGTCGACGGCGTCGACAAGCTGCTGTTGCTCGAGCACCCGTCGGTGTACACCGCGGGACGTCGCACACTCGCGCATGAACGGCCCGCCGACGGCACACCGGTCATCGACACCGACCGGGGCGGCAAGATCACCTGGCACGGTCCGGGACAGCTCGTCGGCTACCCGATCATCGGGCTGGCCGAACCACTCGACGTGGTCAATTACGTTCGGCGCATCGAAGAGTCGTTGATCAAGGTCTGCACGGACGTGGGTCTGCAGGTCGGTCGCGTCGACGGCCGCTCCGGAGTGTGGGTAGCTGCCGGCGACGGTCGGCCGGCACGCAAAGTCGCCGCGATCGGCGTGCGGGTGGCGCGCGCGACGACGCTGCACGGCTTCGCGCTCAACTGCGACTGCGACCTCGACTCGTTCGGCACGATCGTTCCCTGCGGCATCAGCGACGCGGGCGTCACCTCGATATCGGCCGAACTCGGCCACCGGGTGTCGGTCGACGACGTGCGCTCGGCGGTCGCCGACGCGGTGTGCGACGCGTTGGACGGTCGGCTTGCGGTGACGCTCACCTCGGTGCCGGCTCTCTAGCCTGGCCTCCGCGTAGCATCGACGTCGTGACCGTTGCCCCCGATGGTCGGAAACTGTTGCGTTTGGAAGTCCGCAACGCACAGACCCCGATCGAGCGAAAGCCGCCGTGGATCAAGACCCGGCTGCGTATGGGGCCCGAGTACAGCGAGCTGAAACGACTGGTCCGCCGCGAGGGTCTGCACACCGTGTGCGAGGAAGCCGGCTGTCCCAACATCTACGAATGTTGGGAAGACCGCGAGGCCACCTTCCTGATCGGCGGCGAGGTGTGTAGTCGGCGCTGCGACTTCTGCCAGATCGACACCGGTAAGCCCGCCGCGCTGGACCGCGACGAACCACGGCGGGTGGCCGAAAGCGTGCAGGCCATGAGCCTGCGGTATTCGACGGTCACCGGAGTGGCGCGCGACGACCTGCCCGACGGCGGCGCATGGCTGTACGCCGAAACGGTGCGTGCCATCAAGGAACTCAACCCGTCCACCGGCGTCGAGCTGTTGATTCCCGACTTCAACGCCGACCCGGACCAGCTGCGGCAGGTCTTCGAATCCCGGCCCGAAGTGCTGGCCCACAATGTCGAGACGGTGCCGCGCATCTTCAAACGCATCCGCCCGGCGTTCACCTATCAGCGCAGCCTCGGGGTGCTCACGGCGGCAAGGGATTTCGGGCTGGTCACCAAGAGCAATCTCATCCTCGGCATGGGCGAGACGCCCGACGAGGTCCGTGCCGCGCTGGTCGATCTGCACGGGGCCGGCTGCGACATCATCACCATCACCCAGTACCTGCGACCGTCGACGCGCCACCACCCGGTCGAGCGCTGGGTCACTCCGGAGGAGTTCGTCGAGCACTCCGAGTACGCCGAGCAGCTCGGGTTCGCCGGGGTGCTGGCCGGTCCGTTGGTGCGTTCGTCGTACCGGGCCGGACGGCTTTATCAGCAGGCCAGTCAGCAACGGCACGAGACGAGCACCGCCCAGCCGCACTGAGGTCGGCTTTCAGTATTCTTGGCGATTATGGCCAAACTCCGCGATGCCAAAGCATCCAAGGCCGCCAGAGCTGAAGCGAAAGCGGCGCGCAAAGCCGCCGCCAAAGAACGCCGCAGTCAGCTCTGGCAGGCGTTCAACGTCCAGCGTCAAGAAGACAAGCGGCTGCTGCCCTACATGATCGGCGCGTTCCTGGTCATCGTCGCCATTGCAGTGGCCGGCGGGCTGCTGTTCGGCGGTATCTCGACGTTCTCGCTGCCCGTGCTCGGCGTGATATTGGGCGCGCTGGCGGCATTCATCATCTTCGGCCGTCGCGCACAACGATCGGTCTATCGCAAAGCCGACGGCCAGACCGGCGCCGCCGCCTGGGCGCTGGACAACCTGCGTGGCAAGTGGCGGGTCACCCCGGGAGTCGCGGCCACCGGACATTTCGATGCCGTGCACCGGGTCCTGGGACGGCCCGGGGTCATCCTGGTCGGCGAGGGATCTGCGGCCCGGGTCAAACCGTTGCTCGCCCAGGAGAAGAAGCGCACCGCACGGTTGGTCGGCGACGTCCCGATCTACGACATCGTCGTCGGCAACGGTGACGGCGAGGTGCCGTTGGCCAAGCTGGAGCGCCACCTCACCAAGCTGCCGGCCAACATCACCGTGAAGCAGATGGACTCGCTGGAGTCGCGACTGGCCGCGTTGGGTTCGCGGGCAGGCACCGCCGCGATGCCCAAGGGCCCGATGCCCGGCAACGCCAAGATGCGCGGCGTGCAGCGGACCGTGCGCCGCCGCTAGCGCCGCACGACAGCGGTGCCGGTCACCCGATCCTGAATTCCGCGCCCGTCGACATCGACGAATAGCGCGGGTATGACGAACGCGATCAATACCCCTCGCGCCGCGGCGCGGCCCAACCCGACGTGCAGCCTGTCGTCGATGGAGGCCACCCGCAGCCCGAGTGCGAACTGGCCCGGGGTGAACGAGAACAGCCGGACCGCGAGCAGGCCCAGCACCAGCCAGATCAGCAGGATCGCCGTTGACATCACTCGCGGCGAGATCAGCCCGAACGACATCCCGAGGGCGGCCAGACCGTAGCCGAGCAGCCAGTCGACCATCAGCGCCGCCAACCGCCGGCCCATCCCGACGAGTGAACCGGGACCCCGCTCGGGCAGGCCGAACGTCTCGCCTGGATACCCCTGCGACAGACTCGATCCGGCGGGCTCTCGGCCGGGTGGCGGGTGGTGGTTGCTGGGGGTCATCACCCCACAATAGGGCCAGTTCTGGCCTGCCTCAGAGACGCGACTCGCTGCCACGTAACATCGCTGTAACACGGGGTTTGACTCAACCGGCACCGCGTCCATAGCGTCTGGTGGGGCGGTCCGTTACAGCCACGTAACGGAAAGCTCTTCAGCAACCACATTTCTTTCGAAGCTTGCAACGCAACAAAGGAGAGCGCTTCGGTGTCCGAAAAAACGGCCGATGACATCATCAAACTTGCCAAGGACGAGCACGTCGAATTCGTCGACGTCCGGTTCTGCGACCTGCCCGGCATCATGCAGCACTTCACGATCCCGATCTCATTCTTCGACGAGAGCGTGTTCGAAGAGGGACTGGCCTTCGATGGCTCATCGATTCGGGGCTTCCAGTCCATCCACGAGTCCGACATGCTGCTCCTCCCCGATACTGGCACGGCGCATATCGACTTGTTCACTCAAGCCAAGACGCTGAACCTGAACTTCTTCGTCCACGACCCGTTCACCCTCGAGCCGTACTCGCGCGACCCGCGCAATGTCGCCCGCAAGGCGGAGAACTACTTGAAGAGCACGGGCATCGCCGACACCGCGTACTTCGGCGCCGAGGCCGAGTTCTACATCTTCGACTCGGTCAGCTTCGACTCGCGCACCAACGGGTCGTTCTACGAGGTGGACGCGATCTCCGGATGGTGGAACACCGGCGAGCCGACCGAGCGCGACGGCAGCCCCAACCGCGGCTACAAGGTGCGGCCCAAGGGTGGGTACTTCCCGGTTGCCCCGGTCGACCACTACGTCGATCTGCGCGCCAAGATGCTGCAGAACCTCATCACGGCCGGCTTCTCGCTGGAGAAGGGCCACCACGAGGTGGGCACCGGCGGCCAAGCCGAGATCAACTACAAGTTCAACACGCTGTTGCACGCGGCCGACGACATGCAGCTCTACAAGTACATCGTCAAGCAGACCGCCTGGCAGGAGGGCAAGTCCGTCACATTCATGCCCAAGCCGCTGTTCGGTGACAACGGCTCCGGTATGCACACCCACCAGTCGCTGTGGAGAGACGGCAACCCGTTGATGTACGACGAGACCGGTTACGCCGGCCTCTCGGACACCGCGCGGCACTACATCGGTGGACTGTTGCACCACGCGCCGTCGCTGCTGGCCTTCACCAACCCGACGACCAACTCCTACAAGCGTCTGGTGCCGGGCTTCGAGGCTCCGATCAACCTGGTCTACAGCCAGCGCAACCGGTCGGCCTGTGTGCGTATCCCGATCACCGGCAGTAACCCGAAGGCCAAGCGGCTGGAGTTCCGCTGCCCCGACTCGTCGGGCAACCCGTACCTGGCGTTCGCGGCGATGCTGATGGCCGGCCTGGACGGCATCAAGAACAAGATCGAGCCGCAGACGCCGGTCGACAAGGACCTCTACGAGCTTCCGCCGGAAGAGGCCGCCAACATCCCGCAGGCTCCGACCCAGCTGTCCGCAGTGATCGACCGGCTCGAAGAAGACCACGAATACCTCACCGAGGGAGGCGTTTTCACGTCCGACTTGATCGAGACGTGGATCAACTTCAAGCGTGAGAACGAGATCCTGCCGGTGCAGATCCGGCCGCACCCGTACGAGTTCGCGCTGTACTACGACGTTTAAGTCGGCTTCCGCTCCGCGGGGGCGCCGGCACTCGATGAGTGTCAGCGTTCCCGCGGTTGCAGTTATCTAGTTCGCAATACCATCTATTTGATATCGTCGTCGACGATGACCTCCATCGATCGCGCCGACGACCATCTCGGTGAGCTACGAGATGCGTTGGCACAGACGTCTTTTACGCTGATGGCCATCCTCACCGAAGTCGCCGCCGAACACGATCTGTCGCTGACCCAGCTACGCGTGCTGGGTATCCTGCGCGACCGCGAGCCGACGATGGCCGATCTGGCGACCTTCACCGGCCTGGAGCGCTCCACGATCAGCGGGCTGATCGACCGGGCTGCACAGCGCGGCCTGGTCACCAAGGCGGCCGACCCGCGCGACGGCCGCTCGGTGCGGGTGACCCTGACCGAGTCGGCCCGCGGACTGGTCCCGGAGATCTTGACGGCCATCGCCGACCGGATCACGCCGTTGACCACGCGGTTGAACCCCGGCGAACAGCAGCGGCTTACCGCGCTGCTGACGAAAGCGCTCGGCTAGTCGGCGCGCACCTTGACCCCACGGCGTCAGCGGTGCTAAGCAGGTGCTCAGCATTCGACGGTGTGGAAGGGATCAGATGGCGCTGCAGGAACTTTTGGACGACATCCGCAAGCGACCCGGCTCGGGTGATGTCATTCCGGTCATCGATCCCGCGACCGAAGAGATCATCACCGAGTTCACCGACTGCGGAGCAGACGCCGTCGACGAGGCCGTCGCGGCGGCGAAGGCGTCCTTCGAGTCCGGCATCTGGTCACAGCTGCCGGGCCGCGAGCGGGCCAAAGTCATGTGGCGGATCGCGGATCTGATCGACGAGCACGCCGAGGAGTTCGCCCAACTAGACTCGCTGAACACCGGCATGCCACTGATGCAGGCGACGCTGCAGATGTCCACCTGTTCGGAGTTCTTCCGCTACTACGCCGGCTGGTGCTCCAAGATCAACGGCGTCGCCTACGACGTGCGGACCGACGGCATCGCGACCGACGCCTACGTCAACATGCACGCCTACACGCTGAAAGAGCCCTACGGCGTGGTGGGCCTGATCTTCCCGTGGAACGGCCCGATCTTCAACGCCAGCGCCAAACTCGCACCGGCGCTGGCCGCCGGCTGCAGCATGATCGTCAAACCCGCTGAGGAGACTCCCCTTTCGGCCCTGCTGCTCGACCGGCTGATCCACGAGGCCGGTGTGCCCGAGGGCGTGGCCAACCTGCTGACCGGCTACGGCCATACCGCAGGCGCGGCGATCACCGCGCACCCCGACGTCGAGAAGGTCGCATTCACCGGATCGACCGAGGTCGGCAAGGAGATCGTTCGTGCGTCGGCGGACAACCTGAAGAAGGTCACGCTCGAACTCGGCGGCAAGTCACCGGTGCTCATCTTCGACGACGCCGATCTGGACAAGGCCATCCTGATGGCGTCGCTGGGCATCTTCGTGCACTCCGGTCAGGGCTGTGTGTGCGGCTCGCGAATCTTCGTGCAGCGCGGCGTTTTCGACCGGGTCGTCGAGGGCATCTCGATGATGGCCAACACGTTCAAATACGGCGCCCCCAGCGAGGAAGGCTGCGTCAGCGGACCGTTGATCAGCCAGAAGCAGCTGACCCGGGTGATGGGCTTCATCGACGAGGGTAAGAACGACGGCGTCGACGTGGTCACCGGCGGCTACCGCCTCGACCGCAAGGGCTACTTCGTGCACCCGACGGTGCTCACCAATGTCGACCCGGGCATGCGACTCTTCCAGCAGGAGATCTTCGGGCCGGTCGTCAGCATCCTGCCGTTCGACGACGAGGACGAGGCCGTGGCGCTGGCCAACGACACCACCTACGGGCTGGCTGCGACCGCGTACACCGAGAACCTGGGCCGGGCTCACCGGATCGTGAAGCGGTTGAAAGCGGGCAGCGTGCAAGTCAACTGCCAGTTGGTCTTTGACCACGACGTGCCCTTCGGCGGCCACAAGCAGTCCGGTTGGGGACACGAGTTCGGCAAAGAGGGCATCGAGATGTACATGAAGACGAAGTCGGTCTGGGCCCAGCTGTAACCACTAGGCTCAACCTGTGGCGCGCAGTCTGGAATCTCGGCTGATCGTGAATTGGCCGATCGCCCTTGCGGTGTTCCGCGTCGTGTTCGGCTTGCTCTTCCTGTGCCACGGACTGTCCACGGTGTTCGGCTGGCCGGCCAATCACACTGCGCCGGTAGGCGAATGGCCGGGCTACTACGCGGGGCTCATCGAACTCGTCTCCGGTCTGCTGATCACGGCTGGACTGTTCACCCGAGTCGCGGCGTTCGTGGCGAGCGGCGAGATGGCGTTCGCATACTTCACCGTCCATATGCCGCACGGGTTCTTTCCGATCAACAACCACGGCGAGGCCTCGGTGATGTACTGCTTCGCGTTCTTGCTGCTGTTCTTTTCCGGCGGCGGCGAATATGCGCTTGACGACCAACGCGGCAGGTGGCCGCGAAAACGGCGTCTGCTTCGGCGGCGCTAGCGGACCGTCGCGAAGAACGCGCGAACGTCGTCTACGAACAACTCCGGTTGCTCGAAGGCGGCAAAATGTCCGCCGCGCGGCATCGTCGTCCAGTGCGTGACGTTGTAGGCCGCATCGCACCAGCTTCGCGGCGTGCGCAGGATTTCCTTCGGAAACGCGGCGACGCCAGTGGGCAGCTCTACACGGCCATCGGTGACAAACCTGTTGAAGCTCTCCCAGTACAGGCGGGCTGACGATGCGCCACTTCCGGTCGCCCAGTACACCATCACGTTATCGAGCAATTCGTCACGGCTGAGCACATTCTCGGGGTGCCCGTCGCAATGTGACCATGCCCAGAACTTCTCCACGATCCACGCCAACTGCCCCACCGGTGAATCGACCAGTCCATAGCCAAGCGTCTGCGGCCGGGTGGACTGCTGCTTGGAATAGCCAGTGCCCCACTTGCGATGTTCCACAAACGCGGCCAACGCCTGCTGATCATCCTCGCTGAACTCGCCAGACCCGGCCTCACCCTTGGCGGGCTTCGCAATAGGCATATTCAGGTGGATGCCCACACAATGGCCGCCGTTGCGACCGATCTGTGTCGTCACCGCCGCACCCCAGTCACCGCCCTGGGCGCCGTAACGGTCGTAGCCGAGTCGGGCGACCAGCGTCTCCCATGCCTCGGCGATCTTCTCGACGCCCCAGCCAGTGCCGGTCGGCTTGCCGGAGAACCCGTACCCGGGCAGCGAGGGGCAGATGACGTGAAAGGCGTCCTCCGCGCGCCCTGACGGTGGGTTGACCAACGGCTCGATCACTTTGTGGAACTCCACCACCGAGCCGGGCCAGCCGTGGGTGATCAACAACGGCAGCGCATCCTCGTGCGGCGACCGCTGGTGGATGAAATGGATGTCCAGCCCCTCGATTTCGGTGACGAAATGATCGAACCGGTTCAGCGCGGCTTCCCGGGAGCGCCAGTCGTAGCCGTTCGCCCAGTAGTCGGCCAGCTCGCGGGTGTAGGCCAGCGGGATGCCCTGGCTCCAGTCGTCGACGGTTTCGGCTTCCGGCCATCGCGTCCGCGCGAGCCGTTCTTTCAGATCGTCGAGAACGGCATGGGGAACGTCGATGCGGTACGGCCTGATTTCCGACATGGCTCTCATCATGCAGGCACGTGCTCAGCCGTCGAGGTCGAGATCCTTGCGGAACTTTTTCATGCCGTCGACCTTCTCGGCGAACGTCGCATTCGGCCCGGTGTAGAACATCCACGGCATGGTGAGGACCCCGGAGATGCCGGCATCCTCGGCGCGCTGGTAGTCGGCGGTCGTGAAGGCGTCGGTCAGCGGCGTCAGGATGGTGAAATCATCCATGCCCAAGCCATTTTCGGCGCGTAGTTCACGTATCCGGGTGGCGGCCGCGATCGCCTGGTCGGTGTTGATCAGGTCACCGATCCAGCCGTCGTTGCGGGCCGCGCGGCGCAGGGCAATATCACTGAGCCCGCCGACGTAGATCGGTATCCGCGGTGGCGTCGGCTGCATCTCCAGCCTCGGCGTCTGATAGAACTCGCCGTCGAACTCGGTCCAGTCCGGCGACCACAACGCCCGCATCAATTCGAGCATTTCGTCGGTGCGTTTACCCCGGGCCGCAAAGCGCTGTTCCATCAGGGCGAATTCCTCGGCACACCAGCCGACGCCGATACCGAGTTCCACCCGGCCCTCGGCCAGATACGCAGCGGTGCCAATGGCTTTGGCCGCCGAGTACGGATTGCGCATGGCCGGGATGTAGACCGTGGTGACGAACCGCAGCCTCGTGGTGACCTGGGCGAGCGCGCCGACCAGAACCCACGGGTCGGGCCACTCGGTGAACGGCTGCCACCGCCGCTGGCCGTCTTTGGTGTAGGGGTAAGGAGTCTCCAGCGACTCCAGGTTGACGATGTGGTCGGGAATCGCGATGCCGTCGTAGCCGAGATCGTCAGCAGTCTTGGCGAGTTCGATGATCTCCCGGGTATCGAGAAACGCACTGCTGACGTAGAACTTCATTCGGCGTCTCGCGCCCACGCCGGACGGATGAAGATCCCCTCCGCCTCGGCCGTGACCCCTTCGCCATCGGAAAGATGACCGGAGACAAAGGATTTGACGCCTTCGGTACGTTCCACCGCGGCTTCGGCGCGAAGCCGTCCCAACGGGGTGCCGCGCACGTAACGGATGGTGATGGTCCCGGTGAACAGCGGCTTGGTCAGGCCTTCACTGGCGGCCTCGCCGAGCACGTGGTCGAGCACCAGCGCGCACACTCCCCCGTGTACCAGGCCGGGTGGGCCCTCATAGGCGGCGTTGAGGGTGAACTCGCTCCAGCAGCTGGTGCCGTCGTCGCCGTGCTGAATGGTCAGCGGCGGCGCGATCGGGTTGCGTAGACCGATGACCGCGTTGTTCCACACCAGCGGCCGCCCGCCGACCGAATAGCGCACCACCTGCGCGTCGTCGCGCTGCCGACTGCGCAGCGCATCGGTCGCGGCCTGGATCGCCGTGCGCGCGGTGGCGATAGCGCCGGGCTCTGCTTCGCTGCGCAGCGCTATTTCGATGAGTTGGCGCATGTCGTCGGTCAGCGGGCCGTACAGCGCCATCAGACGTTCGTGCTCGTCGTCGCTCATGACCTCGTATGTGAAATTCAATGCCTGGCTATTCGTCGAAGATCTTGTGCACGACGGCTTTTGCGCGCCGGGTCACCCGCAGGTAGTTGTCCAGGAATTCGCCACCGTCGCCGTTCTTCTCCCAGCCGGCGGCGACGGCGACGGTGTTGAGCTGGCGCCCTGGCCCGGGCAGTTGATCGGTGGGCTTGCCGCGGACCAGGACCAGCGCGTTGCGGGCCCTCGTCGCCGTCAGCCACGCCTGTCGCAACAGGTCGGCATCCTCGGTGGTGATCAGCGCAGCCTCAGCTGCGGCGTCAAGGCTTGCCAGGGTGGAGGTGTTGTGCAGGGCCTCGATGTCGCTGGCGTATCGCAATTGCAGCAACTGCACGGTCCACTCGATGTCTGCCAGGCCGCCACGACCGAGCTTGGTGTGCGTCTTGGGGTCGGCACCGCGCGGCAACCGTTCGGAGTCGACGCGCGCCTTGATCCGCCGGATCTCGAGGACCGTCTCGGGCGACACCCCCCCGGCGGGATAGCGCGTCTTGTCCGCCATCAGCAGGAACCGCCGGCCCAGATCCGGGTCACCGGCGACCGCATCAGCCCGCAGCAACGCCTGGATCTCCCAAGCCTGCGCCCATTGCTCGTAATACGCCGTATAGGAGGCCAGCGTCCGGACCAACGGACCGCTGCGCCCCTCGGGCCGCAGATTGGCGTCGACCTCCAACGGCGGGTCGGCACTGGCGGTTCCCAACAGCGCACGGACCTGTTCGGCCACCACGATCGCCCATCGCACCGCGTCGGAATCCTGTACGCCGTCGGCAGGTTCGCAGACGAACAGCACGTCGGCGTCGGACCCGTAGCCCAGTTCGCGGCCACCGAGCCGGCCCATACCGATCACTGCGATGGCAGCCGGAGCATTGCCCTCTGCGGGAAGGTTGGCCCGGATCACCGCGTTCAGGGCGGCCTGCAGCACCGCGGCCCAGACCGCGGTCAGCGCGGCGCACACTTCGGTGACGTCCAGCATGTCGAGCAGGTCGGCCGACGCTATACGCGCCAGCTCGCGCCGCCGTAGCGAGCGCGCGATGGCGATAGAACGGACCGGGTCGATCTGTCGGCCCGCCGACGCGACCAAGGCACCGGCCACCATGTCGGGGTCGGAATCGAGCAGCTTGGGTCCCGCGGGCCCGTCGCTGTAGTTCTGAATGACTTCCGGTGCGCGCATGAGCAATTCAGGCACGTAGGCCGACGTGCCGAGCACGTGCATCAGCCGCTTGGCCACCGCCGGTTTGTCCCGCAGCGTGGACAGGTACCAGCGTTGCGAGACCATCACCTCGCTGATCCGGCGGTAGGCCAGCAGCCCGGCATCCGGATCCGGGGTGTCGGACAGCCAGTCCAGAAGTCGCGGCAACAGCACCGACTGCACCCGGCCGCGACGGCCACTCTGATTGATCAACGCGGACAGATGGGTCAGCGCGCTCTGCGGGGCCTCGTAGCCGAGCGCGGCCAGCTGACGTTCGGCGGCCGCGGGCGTCATGCCCTGGGAGAACTCCAGGCCTTCTGGCGCAATCGATTCCAGCAGCGGTTGATAGAACAGCTTGGCGTGCAGGCGGGATACTCGCCGGGCGTGATGCTTGAGCTCTTCCCGCAGGACGCCCAACGCATCGTGGCTTCCGTCGGGACGGATGTGCGCCGCCCGCGCCAGCCAGCGCAGTGCCTCGTCGTCATCGAACGCCGGCAACATGTGGGTGCGTTTGAGCCGCTGCAACTGCAGCCGGTGCTCGAGCAGGCGGAGGAACTCGTACGACGCCGTCATGTTCGCGGAGTCGTCCCGGCCGACGTAGCCGCCGGCGCCGAGGGCGGCCAGCGCGTCCACTGTCGACGCGACGTGCAGCGACTCGTCGGTGCGACCATGCACGAGTTGCAGGAGCTGCACCGCGAATTCGACGTCGCGCAGCCCGCCGCTGCCGAGTTTGAGCTCGCGATTGCGGACGTCGGCGGGCACCAGCTGTTCGACGCGCCGCCGCATCGCCTGGACCTCACGGACGAAATCGTCACGCTCGCAAGCGGTCCAGACCATCGGCATCAGCGCGGCAATGTACTGCTTGCCCAGTTCCGCGTCACCGGCCGCGGGTCGGGCTTTCAGCAGCGCCTGGAATTCCCAGGTCTTGGCCCACTGTTGGTAATAGGTGATGTGCGAGTCCAGGGTGCGGACCAGCTCGCCGTGCCGGCCTTCCGGCCGCAGCCCGGCGTCCACCTGGAAGAAGGCTTCGGACGCCAACCGCATCATCTCGCCGGCCAACCGGGCCGATACCGGATCGGCGGACTCCGTAACAAAGATCACGTCGACATCGCTGACGTAATTCAGTTCGCGTGCACCGCATTTGCCCATCGCGATCACCGCCAGCCGGGGCGGTGTGGCATCGCCGCAGACGGTGACTTCGGCGACCGACAGCGCAGCCGCCAACGCAGCATCGGCGATGTCAGCCAGATGAGTCCCGACGGCGCTGAAGGGCAGCACCGGCTCGTTCTCGACCGTCGGCGCCAGATCCAGCGCAGCCAGCACCAGCACCCGGTCGCGGTACAGCGTGCGTAGCCGCCACACCACCGACCCTGCGGCCCTTGGTGGTTCGGCGACACACTCGGCGAAGGCCGATTCCAGCTGCTCGACCGACGGTAGCTTCACATTGCCCTGCAACAGCCGCCACGACTGCGGGTTGGCGACCAGGTGATCGCCCAACGTCAGCGACGATCCGAGCACCCCGAACAGCCGACCGCGCAGTCCGCGGTCGGCGGCCAGTGCTGCATTGAGCTCGTCCCAGCCGTCGTCGAGCGCCTCGACCAACCGGACCATCGCACATAGCGCGGCGTCGGCGTCCGGCGCCCGCGACAGCGACCACAGCACGTCGACATGCGACTCGGTGTTCCAGCCCAATCGCGCCAGGTTGGCGTTCGCCCGGTCATCGACCAACCCGAGCCGGCCGAGGCTTGGCACCTTCGACCGCTTCGTTACGGGTTGGTTCACGTCCACGACGGTAGCGCAGATTCCCGGAGATCTGGCCCAGCCCTCAACACCCATCGTCCGGCGCGGTTAGAGCGATAGATACGTCTTCAGCTCGTAGGGCGTGACGTGCCGACGGTAGTTCGCCCACTCAGCGCGCTTGTTGCGCAGGAAGAAGTCGAAGACATGCTCTCCCAGCGCTTCTGCGACGAGTTCGGAGCTCTCCATCGCACGAAGCGCCTCGTCGAGGCTGGACGGCAATTCGCGGTAACCCATGGCGCGTCGCTCCACGGGAGTTAGGTCCCAGACGTTGTCCTCGGCCTGCGGCCCGAGCACGTAGCCCTTCTCCACACCGCGCAGTCCGGCGGCCAGCAGCACTGCGAACGCCAGGTATGGGTTGCACGCGGAGTCGGGGCTGCGCACCTCGATGCGTCGCGATGACGTCTTGTGCGGGCTGTACATCGGGATACGGACCAATGCCGAGCGGTTGGCCGCTCCCCAGGACGCGGCGGTGGGTGCCTCACCGCCCAGGACCAGCCGCTTGTAGGAGTTCACCCATTGATTGGTCACCGCGCTGATCTCGCTGGCGTGCTCGAGAATTCCGGCGATGAACGACTTGGCGACATCGGAGAGCTGCAGCGGATCGTCCGGGCTGTGGAAGGCATTGACCTCGCCCTCGAACAGGCTGATGTGGGTGTGCATGGCCGAGCCGGGGTGCTCGCCGAACGGCTTGGGCATGAACGTCGCTCGCGCGCCCTCTTCCAGCGCGACCTCTTTGATGATGTAGCGGAACGTCATCACGTTGTCGGCCATCGACAGCGCGTCGGCGAAGCGAAGATCAATCTCCTGCTGGCCGGGTGCGCCTTCGTGATGGCTGAACTCCACCGAGATGCCCATGGATTCCAGGGCCTCGATGGCGGTGCGGCGGAAGTTGGACGCGCTGTGCACGGCCTGGTCGAAATAGCCGGCGTTGTCGGCCGGGATGGGTACCGATCCGTCTTCGGGCCCGCGCTCCAGCAAGAAGAACTCGATCTCGGGATGCACGTAGCAGGAGAATCCGAGGTCGTTGGCTTTGCCTAGCTGACGCCGCAGCACGTGCCGCGGATCGGCCCAGGACGGCGAGCCGTCGGGCATGGTGATGTCGCAGAACATCCGCGCCGAGTGGTGATGGCCGCCCTCGGTCGCCCAGGGCAGCACCTGAAAGGTCGACGGGTCGGGGTGCGCGACGGTATCGGACTCCGAGACCCGGGCGAAACCCTCGATGGACGACCCGTCGAAGCCGATGCCCTCTTCGAAGGCACCCTCAAGCTCCGCCGGTGCGATCGCAACCGACTTGAGGTAGCCGAGCACGTCGGTGAACCACAGCCGGACGAAACGGATGTCCCGTTCCTCCAGCGTGCGGAGCACGAATTCCTTCTGTCGATCCATACCTGGAACAGTATGCATTGACAATTAAATTTGTGTTACCGGCGCGGCCTAACACCGTAAGTTTCCGGGCGCGACGCCGTCGATTAGATAGCTGATCACAGCGTTATCGACGCAGTCGTCTCCGTTGAACACCACGGTGTGCTGGGTGCCCTCGAAGGTGATCAGGTTCGCACCGAGTTGACGGGCCAGGTCGACACCGGCCTGGTAAGGCGTGGCCGGGTCGTGGGTGGTGGACACGACGACAACTTTTCCGGGCGCAACCGGGGCGGCCGGGTGCGGCGACGAGGTCGCCGGCACCGGCCAGAGCGCGCACAGGTCGCGCGGCGCATGCCCGGTGAACTGTCCGTAGGACGTGAACGGTGCGACCTGACGGATGCGCTGATCAGCGTCGGCCCACGCCGCGGGATCGGTCGGGTCGGGCGCGTCGACGCAGCGGACCGCATTGAAGGCGTCCTGAGAGTTGTTGTAGTGCCCGTGCGCGTCGCGGCCGTAGTACTCGTCGGCGAGCGTCAGCAGGTCACCGGGATCGGTGCCGCGACGCAGGCCGAGCAGGCCACTGGTCAGGAACTTCCAGAACTGCGGGGTGTACAGCGAGTTGAAGGTGCCCGTGATCGCATCCGAGTAGCCCAGCCCGCGCGGATCTGAGGTGGCCGCGGGTTTGCTCACCAGCGGATCGATCAGTTGGTGATAACGGTTGACGAATTGCGTCGGGTCGGTGCCCAGCGGGCAGTCCGCCGAGCGGGCGCAGTCGGCCGCGTAGTCGTTGAACGCGGTCTGAAACCCGGCTTCCTGGTTGACGTTCTGGTCGATCGGGCCGACGCTCGGATCGATGGCGCCGTCCAGCACCATCGCACGGACATGGTCGCCGAACTTCTCGACGTATGCCGTCCCCAATTCGGTGCCGTAGCTGAACCCCAGGTAGTTGATCTGGTCGTCGCCGAGTGCCTCGCGCACCGCGTCCATGTCGCGCGCGACAGTCGCCGTTCCGATGTTCTCCAGGAACGCCTGACCGTTGCGGGCCAGGCAACGTTGGGCCACGCCCCGGAAGATCTGTTCGATGTGGGCCACACCGGCTGGGCTGTAGTCGACCATGGGCTCACGCCGGTAGGCGTCGAAATCGGCGTCGCTCTGGCAACGCACCTCCGGCGTCGAGTGACCGACACCGCGGGGGTCGAAGCCGACCAGGTCGAACCGCTTGCTGACCTCCGAGCCGGCCAGGGCCGGTCCCATCGATGCGACCATGTCTACCGCCGAAGCGCCGGGCCCACCCGGATTGACCAACAGCGACCCGATTCGCGGGCCCGTCGCCGGGATGCGAATCACCGCGAGCTGAACCTGTGTGCCGCCCGGGTTGTTGTAGTCGACGGGGACAGGCACGCTTCCGCACTGCGCGGTGGGAACGTCGGCGGGGCTGTGCAGCAGTTGCTTACAGCTCCCCCAGTTCAGTTGCGCCGAGGCGCCCGGCGTCGGCCCGGTGTCGTATCCCGGAGCCGCAGTCGTCACCGGTGTCCAGGCGACTGCTGTCGCCGACAGTGACAAAGACAGCAGCGCAGAGAACACCCCCCTCATGCGCCACATGGGGGTCAATCGTTGCATGCGTCGGCCACAGGCCGTGATCTCATTGGTCACGCCTTGGTCTCGTTATTTACTGTCTGCATTGACGATTCGAGCCGGACCTAGCACATGGGCCGGTTCCTCGGCAGCCCGCTGCACGGGCTGCATCGTCGCCGACCTAGCACTTAGCCCCTTTGGACGGCACAGTCCCACTCAAGAGATACGACGTCGCGTAATCGTCGATGCAGCTGTTGCCCTGAAAGACGACGGTGTGCTGAGTGCCGTCGAAGGTCAGCAACCCACCGTGCAGTTCGTTGGCCAGGTCGACACCGGCTTGGTACGGCGTCGCCGGGTCGTGGGTGGTGGACACCACCAGCGTCGGCGCCAGCCCGGGGATAGAAATGTTGTGCGGCTTGCTGGTTGGCGGCACCGGCCAGAACGCACAGGTGCCCAGCGGGGCGTCGCCGGTGAACTTGCCGTAGTTCATGAATGGCGCAACCTCGCGCGAGCGGCGGTCCTCGTCGATCACCTTGGCCCGGTCCTTGACCGGCGGCTGGTCCACGCAGTTGATCGCCACCCGGGCGTCGGTGGAGTTGGAGTAGTGGCCGTGCTTGTCGCGACGCATGTACAGGTCGGCCAACTCGAGCATCGTGTCGCCGCGGTGATGCGCCAACTCCGTCAGCCCGGTGCTCAGGTGGTGCCAGAAAGTCGGCGCGTACAGCGCCATGATCGTGCCGATGATGGCATCGCTGTAGCTCAGGCCGCGTGGGTCCTTGGTACGTGCCGGCTTGCCGCGCAACGGGTTGTTCTTGTCGACGAGCGGATAGACCAGATCGTGGTACACGTCAACGGCTTTGGCGGGGTCGGTACCCAGCGGGCAGGTTGGCGTCTTGGCGCAGTCTTTCGCGAAGTCGTTGAACGCCTCCTGAAAACCCTTGGCTTGCCGCAGATCTGACTCGACGGGATCAGCGTTCGGGTCGATCGCACCGTCGAGGATCATTGCCCGGATGTTCTTTGGGAACGCCTCGGCGTATGCGGAGCCGATCCGGGTGCCGTAGGAGTAGCCCAGGAATGTCAGCTTGCTGTCGCCCAATGCTTCCCGAATGGTGTCCAAGTCGCGGGCGACGTTGTCGGTGCCGACGTTGGCCAGGAACTTCTTGCCCATCTTGGCGACGCAGCGGGCGACGTATTCCTTGGTCTCCTGCTCGATCTGCGCCACACCCGTCGGGCTGTAGTCGGCTTGCGGCTCGGTGCGCAGTCGATCGTTGTCGGCGTCGGAGTTACACCAGATGGCCGGCCGCGACGACGCCACTCCGCGCGGGTCGAAGCCGACAAGGTCGAACCGTTCCCGGATCTGCGGCGACAAAGACTGCACGACGCCCAGCGCCGCCTCGACACCGGACTCACCCGGACCGCCGGGGTTGATCACCAGCGACCCGATCTTGTCGCGGGTCGCCGGGAAGCGAATGAGCCCCAGCGTGGTGGCGTCGCCACCGGGATGCCGGTAGTCCACCGGCACCGCGAGCTTGCCGCACTGTGCGCCGCCCGGCAGCTTAACGGCGCCGCCACTGGCGACGCGGCACGGTCCCCACTCCACCGGCTGGCCGACCTTCGGTCCGGAAAGCACCGCCCGACCCTTGACGACATGAGTACAACTGGCCACCGTCGCCGCGACAACAGCCATCGCGGTCCAGATCAGCATCAAGCGCGCGATCTTGCCGCGACGAGGGGTCCCCATGACCACACATGCTGCCATGGGTCAGCGTCAGGTCCCGGCTGCTGGGCGGCTAACGTGTCGCGAGCAGCAGTTCTTCCATCCCGACCGCGAAGTCGTCGGCGAGATCCCACAGGTCTGGCACCAGCTCAGGGCAGGCGATGATGCCCACGTCGAGTTTGCCGGTGAGCGACATCACGGTGATGTTCAGGCCGGAGCCATGGAACACCGGCCCCAGCGGATACATCGCGTTGACCTCGCTGCCCAGGAAATACAGCGGGACCTGCGGACCCGGCACGTTGGAGATCACCAGATTGTGTACCGGCATGCTCTTGGTGAGGCTGGTCCGGGCATAGGCCCTCATCGCCATGCCGAAGACCGCGGGCGCGGCGAACTGCGACCAGTCCTGCAACAGTGTGGCGCTGATCGCCGAACTATGCTGTTTGGCAATGGAATTCGCGTCCGCGATGGCTCTGATTCGCTCCGCCGGATCGGCAATATGCGTATGCAGGCTGGAGAACATCCCCGAAACCTGGTTGCGCCCAGGTCGATCCGATTTCCCGTGCACCGACACCGGCACCATCGCCACCAACGACGACTCCGGCAGCTCGCCGCGGTCGAGCAGGAACTGGCGCAGCACGCCGGACACCAATGCCATCACCACGTCGTTGACCTTGACGTCGAAATAGGTCTTGACCTTCTTGATGTCGTCGAGATCCAGCTGGGTGAAGGCGACGTTGCGGTTCGCGGTGATCGTGGCGTTGAACGCGGTCCGCGGGGCCGCAAAAGGCGGCGCCATCGTCTGGCCGCTGCGAGCCCGCATCACCGTCTTGACCACTGACGACGCGGTGCCGCTTAACGCGTTGGCCAGGCGCAGCGGCCGCATCGCGAACTTGACGGCACCGGTCAACGCGATCTCGACCTGGTTCGCCCCGCCGACACCGTCGACCGGGTCGGGCGGGGGTGCGTCCGCCTCGGTGGTGCACAGCTGCGACATCAGGTTGGCCCCGGTCACGCCGTCGACGCAGGCGTGATGCACCTTGGTCATCACCGCCAGCCGGCCACCCTGCTGGGCGTCGGTACCCGCGACGCCTTCGATCACCCACATCTCCCACAGCGGCCTGCTGCGGTCCAGCGGCAACCCGGCGATGTGGCCGCAGATCTCGGCCAGCTCCGCGCGGCCTCCCGGGGGCGGCAGCCCGATGCGGTGCAGATGCCGGTTGACGTCGAAGTTGTTGTCTTCCACCCAGACTGGATGATCCAGATTCAGCGGGCTGTCGGCCAGTTTCTCGCGGAACTCCGGCATCGCCTTGATCCGCAACGCCAGTTCGTCCCGCAGCCGGTCAAAGGTGTATCCGCCGGGCATGGTCGAGGTGTCGAGCTCCAGAATCGAGCAGACATGCAACGACTGCGAAGGGGTTTCGAGATAGAGAAAGCTGGCGTCGAGTCCGCTGAGGCGCTGCATGCGCCGATGGTATGTCCGCTGTCGCGGGGTGGCGCCGGAATCGCCCGATGGGCAACGGTGTGAGGAACCCCATTGACACAGCTATCCACCTGCACGCCGACAAGTGGCACAATGGTCGGGTCAGACGAACCCGGGGACCCTGCAGGGCCACGAGGATCGACCCGACCACAACATAGGGACAATGATGTCTGAACAGACTGTTTATGGTGCCCATTCTTCGCAGCCGGACAACGCTGCGCCGCGGACCAAGACCCGCGTTCACCACCTTCAGAAGATGAAGGCCGAAGGCCACAAGTGGGCCATGCTCACGGCCTACGACTACTCCACCGCCCGGATCTTCGACGACGCCGGCATCCCGGTTCTGCTGGTCGGTGACTCGGCCGCCAACGTGGTCTACGGCTACGACACCACCGTTCCCGTCTCGATCGACGAGTTGATCCCGCTGGTGCGTGGCGTCGTGCGCGGCGCACCGCACGCTCTGGTGGTCGCCGACCTGCCGTTCGGCAGCTACGAGGCCGGGCCCGCCGCAGCGCTCGCCGCCGCCATCCGGTTCATGAAGGAAGCCGGCGCCCACGCGGTCAAACTGGAGGGCGGCGAGCGGGTCGCCGACCAGATCGCCACGCTGACCGCAGCAGGCATCCCGGTGATGGCGCACATCGGCTTCACCCCGCAGAGCGTCAACACTCTCGGTGGCTTCCGGGTCCAGGGCCGCGGTGACGCCGCGGAGCAGACCATCCACGACGCCATCGCCGTTGCCGAGGCGGGCGCGTTCTCCGTGGTCATGGAGATGGTGCCGGCCGAGTTGGCTACCCAGATCACCGGCAAGCTGACCATCCCCACCGTCGGCATCGGCGCAGGCCCCAACTGCGACGCGCAGGTGTTGGTCTGGCAGGACATGGCCGGGTTCACCAGCGGCAAGACCGCCAAGTTCGTCAAGCGCTTCGGTGATGTCGGAGGCGAATTGCGCCGCGCGGCAACGCAGTACGCCCATGACGTCGCCGCGAGTGCCTTCCCGGCCGACGAGCACTGTTTCTGACGCTGCGGTTTAGCCGTCAGGCCCGCGTGGCACGCTGAGACCCATGCCGGGCAATACATCGCGCTATCTCGAAGTGGAGCGCAAGTTCGACGTCGAGGAATCGACACCGTCACCGTCATTTACCGGCATCGACGAGGTCCTCCGGGTGGAGCAGGCCGCGACGGAATCGCTGGACGCGGTGTACTACGACACCCCAACTAGGGATCTGGCGTCGCATCGAATCACGTTGCGCCGCCGCACCGGTGGTGGCGACGCAGGATGGCATCTCAAATTGCCCGCAGGCCCCGACGCCCGCACTGAAGTGCGCGCACCGTTGGATGCCGAGCACGATCCGCCCGCTGGCCTGCTCGACGTGGTGCTGGCCATCGTCCGAGACCGACCGGTGAGCCCGGTCGCACGGATCAGCACCACCCGCGAGATTCAGCTACTACACGGCGCTGACGGAGCGGCGCTGGCCGAGTTCTGCGACGACCACGTTTCCGCGGGGCAGGGCGCCGACGGCAGCATCGCCGCGCAGCGGTGGCGGGAGTGGGAGCTCGAACTCGTCGGTGCCGCAGCGGACGCCGATCTCCTGGACGCACTCTGCGCAAAGCTGCTCGACACCGGGGCACGACCGGCAGGCCACGGCTCCAAGCTGGCCCGGGTCCTCGACGCCGCGCCCGCTGACCAGCCCGGCGACACACTGCACCAAGCGCTGGCCGAACAACTCGACGACCTGCTGGCGTGGGATCGTGCTGTACGCGCCGACGCCGACGACGCGGTGCACCAGATGCGGGTGACCGCCCGCAAGATCCGCAGCCTGCTGCAGGCGTCGCCGGATTCCTTCGGGATCGCCGGAGACTCGTCGATCGTCGACGAACTGCGCGAGCTGGGCAACGTGCTGGGCGAAGCCCGCGACGCCGAGGTGCTGGCCGAGCGCTACCGCAACGCGCTCGACGATCTGCCGCCGGAGCTGGTTCGCGGGCCAGTCCGGGCACGTCTTGTCGACGGTGCCGAGGATCGCTATCGGGCCGGGCTGCGACATTCGTTGGCCGCCTTGCGGTTACCGCGGTACTTCCGTCTGCTCGACGCCTTGGAGGCAGTGCTCGCCGCGGCGCCGTCGACTGAGGAGCAACCCGCGCCGGTCACCGTCGCCGCCGCGGGCAGGAAAGTCCGTCAGGCCGCGAAGAAGGCCCGACACGCGACAGACCGGGATGAGGCGATACACCGAATCCGTAAGCGTGCCAAGCGACTTCGCTATACGGCGGCCGCGACCGGCTCAAAGAAGGTGTCCAAGCGGGCCAAAGAAGTCCAGTCGCTGCTCGGCGAGCACCAGGACAGCGTGGTCAGTCGCGAGCATCTGACGCAGCAAGCCGAAGCCGCGCGGGCCGCCGGTGAAGACACCTTCACCTACGGGTTGCTCTTTCAGCTCGAAGCCGACCTGGCCAAGCAGTGCCGCAAGCGCATCAAGCCGGCGCTGCGCAAGCTCGACAAAGCGGTCCGCAAGCTGTCGAGCTGATCCGTCGGGGCGGGCGAGTTGGCGTGTAAGCCGGATTCTGTTCCGCGCTACCAGGTAGCGCGGCGGCGACCATCCATCTGGGCACACCGTCGCCGGGTGCCTCAAGCGGCCTACCCGCAGGCTCGGGCGAGCCGCCCTCGAACACCTGCGCGACCGCACCGAAGTGCAGTCTTCTTGGCCTTGCTTCGGGTGGGGTTTGCCTAGCCACTCCGGTCACCCGGAATGCTGGTGCGCTCTTACCGCACCGTTTCACCCTTACCACCGCGAAGGTGGCGGTTTGTTCTCTGTGGCACTTTCCCGCGAGTCACCTCGGATTGCCGTTAGCAATCACCCTGCTCTGTGAAGTCCGGACTTTCCTCGACTCGTCGCCACATGGACCCGAGCCGCGGCCGCCCAGCCAACTCGTCCGCGCTAACACCGTACTAGTTGGAGAATCCGCAGGCCAGCTGCCATCTATGCGGCATGTAAGCCGGAGGACGCTATCTCGACGGCGACTTCCATCTCGCTGATTTCCATCCGCGCGGAAGATCCCGACAGCGGAGGCGCGCCAGACCGATACGTCATGCCTGTCGGCGTCGTGAATTCCGCTGTGTGCGTAGCTGTTTCATTGTCCTCCGGTTTGACGCTCCAGCCCGCGACTTGTTTGACGTAGTTGCAACGTTCGCATAGACCGAGCCCGTTGTCCGCGTCGGTCGAACCGCCGGCCACCCACGGCCGAGCATGATCGAGGTGTCGGATCGGCGCGTCGCAGTACGGCGTCCGGCAGCGCTGATCCCGGAACCTGATGAAGGCCGCCAGTCCACGAGGGAATAGGCGGGTCCTCGATTCCATTGCGACCAACGCGCCGGACTTCGGCCGCGCATAGAGCCGGCGCACAGTGGCCCGTGACCGTTCGTCATCGACGGCGTCTGAAATCAATTGGCGCGCGACCGCCGCCGGGATTGGACCATAGCCGCAGATGTCGGCAGGCGCGTTCGCGCCACCGAACAGGGTCTCATCAGAGAGCACCAGGTTGACCGTGATCGGCGTCGCCACTGCCGCGCTCCGCCCGGTGACCCGCTCGACCAGCGCATCTGCCATCACCTGACCTCGCGAGCGTCCGTCCGCACAAGTGTTGGCCTCTCGTCGCAGCGCCGCATACACCGACACACCCTGAGCGACCGGCAACAATGCGGTCACGTAGGTCATGGTGTCGGGCGCGGGTCGGATACTCACGGTGCGCTCGGTCTCGGCTTTGGCCGCTCGATCGACCACCGCGTGGGGGTCGAGCCGATAGGCGATGGTCTTTGCCGCTGCCGCCACCCGGGCATCACCCATCCCATGTAGCCCGCCCGCGTCTGAACACAATTCAGCGTCCAGCGCGCGCCGATCCTGGACCTCGAGACAGGCGCTCTCGCGCACGATCAAAGTGGCTCGCCACTCAGTCAATGCACCAGCCTCCAAAGCGGCCAGAGTGTGTGGCATCTCGTGCACTAATGCTTTGGCGAAGCCCAGATGCCGGTTGCCACGTGCCGGTGAATCCCGTCGGGCAAGTGCGACCTCGCTGGCGATTCCGCGCCCGCGCCGTGCGGCCGGCATTCCGGCCGCTGCCTCGGCAGCGCGTCGCGCAGTATCCAACGCGGCCGCCGCTCGGGCCTGACCCGCCGCTGCTGCGCACTTGAATCGCTCCAACTCGGCGATGCGCTCGACCAGCGCCGATTCATCGCAATCCAGATCGATCTGCGCCAGTAATTCGAACATACATTCGATATTAAGGCGGGCATCCGACATGAACGAGAACCTCACATTTGCAGCATCCCTATCGTCTACAGAGCAGCGAAGGGAGTTGTGCAACTGATGCCACCGACACCATGGGAAAAACGTGTCGACGCCGGCGACTGGAACGCGATCGCCGTCGCTGTCAACGACGTCGGTGGCGCCGAGCTGCCCCGGCTCCTCACGCCCGCCGAGGCACGGCGGCTGCGCGCGCTGTTCACCGATGACGAGCTGTTTCGCTCGACCGTCGACATGGGTCCGCGACGTTACGGTTCGGGGCAGTACCGCTATTTCCGTGCGCCATATCCGGAGCCGATCGAGCATCTCAAGCAGGCGCTGTACCCGCGGCTGTTGCCGATCGCCCGGGATTGGTGGGCCAGGTTGGGACGGGACGCGCCCTGGCCGGACACTCTGGACGAGTGGCTGGACATCTGCCATGCGGCCGGCCAAACCAAGTCGACGGCGCTGGTGCTCAGGTACGGCACCGACGACTGGAATGCATTGCACCGAGACCTCTACGGCGACTTGGTGTTTCCGCTGCAAGTAGTGATCAACCTCAGCGATCCGGACACCGAATTCACCGGAGGCGAGTTCATGCTCGTCGAGCAACGAGCCCGCGCCCAGTCACGCGGCACCGCAACGCAATTGCCGCAGGGCCTCGGCTACGTGTTCACCACCCGCGACCGCCCGGTGCGATCGGCTCGCGGGTGGTCAGCGGCGCCGGTACGGCACGGCCTGTCGGTCGTGCGCTCAGGTGAGCGGTTCGCGCTCGGGTTGATCTTTCACGACGCCGCCTGATCGGACCGGCGTTGCCGGAGGTGCCGAATCGCGACCCAGCGCGATGGTCGACGCCGTCATCGCACCCACGGCCAGCGCGAGGATCGCTCCCCCGGCGCCGCGGACCAGCAGGTGCTCGCCGAGGATGACCACACCCAGCAGGACTGCGACGACGGGCTCGCCGACCAGCATGATCGGCACCGACGCCTGCAACGCGCCCGCGTGAAAAGCCGACTGCTGCAACACGGTGACCGTGACGGCCAGTGCGAGGAGCAGGTAGGGCGCGGGCACCGTCAGCAGTCCGTGCCAACCGTGCACGGCCAGTCGGTGGGTGCTGACTTTCGTCAGCACGGCGATCAGGCCGAGCAGTACGGCGACGGCGCTGGCCAGCAGCATGGCGCGCGGCCGGCCGGTCGTCCGGCGGGCTGCCAGCACGCAGCCGATCACCACCGGGACCGATGCGGCCAGCGCCACCGTCCACGCGGGCACCGGCGGGCGGTAATGCCCTTCGCGCGGCTGCCCCACCAGGACGAAAACCGTGAGCGCCGCGGTCAGCAGCAGAGCCCAGACCCAATCGCGGCCTCGCACATGCTGATTGGAGAACCTCGCTCCAAGCGGCAGCACGAACAGCAGCGACGACACCAGCAGAGGTTGGACGAGCAGCAGCGACCCGTGCGCCAGCGCGAGCGCCTGGAACACGTAACCGCCGATCGCGCCCAACGTGCCCGCCCACCAGGCCGGCTGTTGAATCCACGACGTCACGATCGCGCCGGAGTCGATTGAGGCCGCTGCCTCTTGTTGAATCGCGCGTTGCCGGACGACGATGCCTACGGCCGCGAACAGCGCGGCGAGCAACGCCGAACCGATGGCGAAAGCATGCGAGGCTAACCACTCCACGACTGGCCCACTACCCGAATGCTCCCGATCTCTAACCCAGATACGACGTCTGATTGACCAATCGGACCGACGACGCGCCGTCGGGGTAGAACTCGGCGATGCTCAACGAGGCGAGGTCGAGGTGCAGGCGGTACAGGACGGCTGGTCCGGCGTCGAGCGCCTCTCGCAGCAGCATTTTGATAGGGGTCACGTGTGACACGACTAACACCGTGGTGCCGCCATGATCGGCGATGATCCGGTCCCGCGCCTGGCGAACCCGCGCGTCGACGCGGTCGAAGCTTTCCCCGCCCGGCGGCTCGGTGCTGGTGTCGCGCAACCATTGTCGATGCAGGTCGGGGTCGCGTTCAGAGGCCTCGCTGAACGTCAGACCTTCCCAGTCGCCGAAATCTGTCTCGATCAGGTCGTCGTCGACGGCCACGTCCAGGCCCAACGCCGTGGCGGCCGCCGTCGCGGTGTCATAGGCACGCTGCAACGGTGAGCTGATCACCGCCGCGACCCCGCCGCGGGTCCCCAGGTAGCGGGCAGCCGCGTCGGCCTGTGACCGACCCAGCTCGGTCAGCGCCGGATTGCCGCGCCCCGAATAGCGCCGCTGCACTGACAATTCGGTCTGCCCGTGACGAAGCAACAGCAGCCGCGTCGCGGTGCCGCGGGCGCCAGTCCACCCCGGCGCCCCGGTCGTCTCGGGTACGAGCGCCGCGGGCTTCTTATCGGCCGCGGCGTCCATCGCTTCATTGGCCAACCGATCGGCGTGCGAGTTCTCGGCGCGCGGAATCCACTGATAACCGATCCGGTCGAATTGCGAGGCCAGCGTACGGGCTTCGGCGTTGAGCTCTTTGAGGTCGGGATGCTTGACCCGCCAGCGTCCCGACATCTGCTCGATCACCAGCTTGGAGTCCATCGACACCGCGACCTCGGTGGCGTGCAGCTTGGCCGCCTCGGCCAAACCCGCGATCAGGCCGCGATATTCGGCCACATTGTTGGTTGCGATGCCGATCGCCTGCTTGCTTTCGGCCAGCACCCTCGACCGGTCTGAGGTCCACACCACCGACCCGTAGCCCGCGGGCCCGGGGTTGCCTCGCGAACCACCGTCGGCCTCGACGACCACTTTCACTAGTGTGCGCCCTTGACCCGCAACAAGATTGCGCCGCACTCGGGACACCGCAGCACGTCGTCTTCCGCAGCCGCCGAGATCCGGGCCAGCTCGCCGCGGTCGATCTCGATCCGGCACGCCCCGCAGCGACGGCCCAGCAGCGGGCCCGCCCCAGGACCGCCGCCGGCACGCTGGCGTTCGTACAGCGAGACGAGTGCGGGATCCAACGCCGCGATCAGTTCGTCACGCCGCGAGGCGTGCACCCTGCGCGCGTGGTCGATGTCGGCCAGCACAAGGTTCAGAGTCTGTTGCGCCGCGGCCAATTCGGTCTGCAACGTCTCGATGACGGACTGCTCGGCGGTCTGCTGACCTTGCAGTTGTTCGCGGTGCTCCATCACCTCCAGCAGCGAATCCTCCAGGCTGGACTGGCGACGTTCCAGGGTCTCCAGCTCATGCTGCAATTCCGACAGCTGTTTGGAGTCGGCCACCGACTGCAACAGCGAACGGTCCCGATCTTCGCGCTGACGCACCGCGTCGACCTCGGACTCGAAGCGCGATACCTCGGTGTTGACGTCTTCCAACGCCATCTGCAGAGCGCTCGACCGGTCGTTCGCCGTGACCTGATCGGCTTGTATCCGGTCGACGTCGTGACGCTCGGGCAGGTTGCCTGCGCGGTGTGCGATCTTGGACAACTCGGCATCCAGCTCGCTCACTTCGAGCAGTGAGTGCTGTTGTGTTACTTCGGCTTTCATGTACTCCTCCCGTGACCGTTGTTCACATTCCACGGGTCGGTCCGGATGGGACACACCCGAACCGCCAGCGACGTACCGAACGCCGACCGCAGCACATCGGCAGCCTGCTCGCACCACGGGTATTCGCTGGCCCAGTGCGCGACGTCAACCAATGCCACCTCGGAGGCGCGCAGATGCTCATCGGCGGGGTGGTGGCGTAAATCTGCGGTCACGTAGGCGTCGACACCGGCAGCGGCGACGGTGCGCAGCAACGAGTCGCCGGCGCCGCCGCACACCGCCACCCGCGACACCGCCATCTCCGGGTTGCCCGCGGCGCGCACCCCCCACGACGTCGTCGGCAGCCCGGATTCAACCCGGGACACGAACGCGCTCAACGACTCCGGTTGTGGCAGTGTGCCGATGCGGCCCAGCCCGACCTCGCCGGGCAGCGGCGCCAGCGCGATGACGTCGAACGCCGGCTCCTCATAGGGGTGTGCGCCGCGCATCGCGGACAGCACCTGTCGTCGCGCCCGAGCGGGTGCGATCACCTCGACGCGGTCCTCGACCACGCGTTCCACGGCGCCGACGCTGCCGATCGCCGGTGTGGCCCCGTCTTCCGGCAGGAACTGACCGGTTCCGGTGATGCCCCAACTGCATTGCGAATAGTCGCCGATCTGACCGGCCCCGGCCGCAAAGACTGCCGCCCGAACCGCGTCCGCGTTCTCCGGCGGCGCGAAGATCACCCATTTGTCCAGATCGGGGCCGACCGCCGCCGGCTCCAGCACCGTGTCGACGGTCAGACCCAGCGCGTGCGCCAATGCGTCCGACACCCCGGGCGACGCCGAGTCGGCGTTGGTGTGCGCGGTGAACAGCGAACGGCCAGAACGGATCAGGCGGTGCACCAGCGCACCCTTGGCAGTACTGGCGGCCACCGTGTCCACCCCGCGCAACAGCAGCGGATGGTGCGCCAACAGCAGCCCGCCGTCGGGGACCTCGGCAACCACCGCCGCGGTGGCATCGACCGCGATAGTGACCGAGCTCAGCACGTCATCGGGGTCACCGCAGACCAGGCCGACGGAATCCCACGACTGCGCCAGCCCGGGCGGGTAGGCCTCGTCGAGCGCCTCTATCACGGTGCCCAACCGAACCGTCATCGCAGCACCCCACCGATTGCCTCGACCAGGACCGGCCACTCCGACCGCACCGCGGCCCGCAGATACTCCCCATCCAGACCGACGAACGTGTCGCACCGTCGCACAGCAATGCCTTTGTCGTGCAAGTACTTTCGCGTCAGGTCCGCATCACCGACGGTGAACAGGACGAACGGCGCCCGGCCATCGACCGGCTCGGCGCCCACCGCTTTCAGACCACTCACCATCTCGGTGCGGATCGCGGCCAACCGGCCGGCATCCGCCGCGGCTTCAGCGATCGCTGCCGGCGCACAACACTCCGCCACAGCGGTGAGTTGCAGTGTTCCCAGCGGCCAGTGCGGGCGCGATGCGGTCAGCCGCGCCAAGACCTCTGGGGCGCCCAGCGCGTAGCCCACCCGCAGTCCGGCCAGCGACCACGTCTTGGTCAGGCTGCGCAGCACCAACACGTCAGGCAGCGACTCACCGGCCAGCGATTCCGGTTCGCCCGAAACGGAATCGGCGAACGCCTCGTCGACGACGACGATGCGGCCGGGCCGGCGCAGCGCCAGGATCTGCTCGCGGGTGTGCAGCACCGACGTCGGGTTGGTCGGGTTGCCGACCACGACGAGGTCGGCGGCCTCGGGGACCCGTGCGCCGGCCAGGCCGAACGGCGGGTCGAGCACGACGTGCTGCACGGGCACGCCGGCCGTCGTCAGGGCGACGTCGGGTTCGGTGAACGACGGCGCGATCACCGCCGCCAGCGTCGGCCGCAGATTGGGCAGCAACGCGAATCCTTCGGCGGCGCCGGCCAGCAGCGCGACCTCGTCACGACCGCGGCCGTGTCGGGCGGCGACGGCCTGGATGGCAGTGTGCTCGTCGTCGCGGCTGGGGTAGCGCGCCAGGTCGGTCAGGCGCGCCGCGAGCCGTTCGGTCAGCCAGGCCGGCGGCTGCGAATGGCGCACGTTGACGGCGAAGTCGAGCATGCCGGGTTCGGCGGCCTGATCGCCGTGATAGCGCGCCGCCGCGAGCGGAATCGACACGCTCGAATGCAAACTCGCCACATCTGAGACAGTAACGGCCGTGCGATCAGCCCCGGTATCCGGACGCAATCGCGCCATCTTGGACAATGGCGACGTGACAGGCACGGTATCGGCCGCTCAGGCACAACACCCCCAGTTGGTGATCTTCGACCTCGACGGCACCCTCACCGACTCCGCGGAAGGCATCGTGTCCAGCTTTCGGCACGCCCTCGACCAGATCGGCGCCAACGTCCCGGACGGGGATCTGACCAGCCGGATCGTCGGTCCGCCGATGCACCACACGCTGTCGGCGATGGGCCTGGGCGAGCACACCGACGCCGCCATCGCCGCCTATCGCGCGGACTACACCACGCGTGGCTGGGCGATCAACACGCTGTTCGACGGCATACAGCCGCTGCTCGCGGATCTGCGGGCCGCCGGTGTGCGCCTCGCGGTGGCCACCTCCAAGGCCGAACCGACCGCCCGGCGCATCCTGGCTCACTTCGGTCTCGACGAGCACTTCGAGGTGATCGCCGGCGCCAGTGTCGACGGCACCCGCGCCAGCAAGACCGACGTGCTGGCCCACGCGTTGGCGCAACTGCAGCCGCTGCCCGAGCGGGTGTTGATGGTCGGAGACCGCAACCACGACGTCGAGGGCGCGGCCGCGCACGGCATCGACGCGGTGGTGGTCGGCTGGGGATACGGCCGAGACGACTTCGCCGACACAACGACGACCGGCACCACGTCGCACGTCGCGACGGTCGCCGAGCTGCGGAGGGCGTTGGGTGTCTGACAGACGACTGCACATCACCTTCGTGTGCACCGGCAACATCTGCCGGTCCCCGATGGCGGAGAAGATCTTCGCCCACCAGATCACCCAGCGCGGTCTGCGCGACGCGGTGCGGGTGACCAGTGCGGGCACCGCAGGTTGGCACATCGGAAAGAGTGCCGACGAGCGCGCCAACCGGGTGCTGCGCGCGCACGGCTACGCCACCGACCACAGCGCGGCGCAGGTCGAGATCGACCACATCAACGCCGACCTGGTGGTCGCGCTGGCCCGCAACCATGTCTCTCTGCTCGAGCAGCTGGGTGTCGACGCCGACCGGATCCGGATGCTGCGGTCCTTCGATCCCCGTTCTGGCGCTTACGTTCTCGACGTCGACGACCCATACTACGGCGACCACGATGACTTCGAGGCGGTGCTGACCGCGATCGAGGCGTCGTTGCCCGGGCTGCACACGTGGGTCGACGACCGCCTGGCCCGGGACGGATCCGGCTGATGCGCCGCCTGGCCTTCCTGGTCCGGCCGGGCTGGGTCGCACTCGCCATCGTGGTGATCGCCTTCACCTACCTGTGCTTCAGCGTGCTCGCGCCGTGGCAGCTGGGCAAGAACACCAAGACGACGCGGGAGAACAATCAGATCCAGAATTCCCTCACGACCGCGCCGGTACCATTGACAACGCTTCTACCGCAGCAGGATTCGTCGGCTCCCGACGCGCAGTGGCGCAAGGTCACGGCGACCGGGCACTATCTGGCGGACAAGCAACTGGTGGCCCGGCTGCGGGTCGCCGAGGGGGATCCCGCGATGGAGGTGCTCGTCCCGTTCGCCGTCGATGGCGGCCCGACCGTCCTGGTCGACCGCGGTTATGTGCGGCCGCTGCCCGGCTCGCGAGTGCCGCCGATGGCCGCGGTGCCGCGCGGGTCAGTAACCCTCACCGCACGTCTGCGCGACTCCGAGGCGCCAGTCCAGGAGAAACAGTCATTCATCAGCGACGGTGTGCGACAGGTGTATTCGATCGATGTGCAACAGATCGCCACGCTGACCAATGTGCCGCTGGCCGGATCGTATCTCCAGCTGGTCGACGATCAGCCCGGCGGGCTGGGCGTGATCGCCCTGCCCCACCTGGACGCCGGGCCGTTCCTGTCGTACGGCATTCAGTGGATCACGTTCGGCGTCGTCGCACCGATCCTGCTTGGCTACTTCGTGTATTCCGAAGTCCGCGCGCGCCGCGCTGAGCAGGCGCAGACGTCGCCGACAACCACCGATAAGCCTTTGACCGTCGAGGACAAGCTCACCGACCGCTACGGACGCCGGCGCTGATACTCAGACCGGCGAACAGCAACACCGCCGCGGCCTGCACAGCCCGCGAAAGTTGCACCGCCCGGCCCACATCCGTGACCGTCGGCGGTGCGCCGTCGCCGAGTGCCGGCCGGATCTGCAGCTCGTAGCGGTACTGGGTAGGTCCGCCCAACCGCACGCCCAGCGCCCCCGCGAAGGCGGCTTCGACGACGCCGGCGTTCGGGCTGGGATGACGACGAGCGTCGCGGCGCCAGGCGGCCATGGCAGCCAACGGCGATCCGCCGACGATCGGCGCGCAAAGCACCGTCAGCAACGCAGTCACCCGCGCGGCGACATAATTGGCCAGGTCATCCAACCGGGCTGCGGCCCAACCGAATCGCGCATACCTCGGCGAGCGGTGCCCGACCATGGCGTCGAGCGTGTTGATCGCACGGTAGCCGAGTACGCCGGGCACGCCGCCTAGACATGCCCACAGCAGCGGCGCAACCTGTGCATCGGAGGTGTTCTCGGCGACCGATTCCACAGTCGCGCGGGTCAGTCCCGCGGCGTCGAGATGTTCCGGGTCACGCCCACACAGCGACGACAACAACCGCCGGGCGCCGTCGAGATCGTCGTTGAGCAGATGCCCGCCCATCGCCGAGCCGGTGCGCGCCAGCGAGGTTCCGCCCAGCGAGACCCAGGTGGCGGCCGCAGTCGCAGCGATCGACCAGGCCGGTCCGCGCCGGCGGGCGAACCGTTGCAGCACGGCGCCCAGCAGGCTCACGGCGCCGACCAGCACAGCGACGTGCACCGCGCCGCTGACCCGGGTATCCCGATAGCTCAGCCGCTCCACCGTCGTTGCGGCAGTGCCGAATCCGGCCACCGGATGACCCGCCCGCGGGTCAGCCAGCACGAGGTCGGCCAGGTAACCGGCCAGCACTCCGATCACCCGCGCGGTGCCAAACACTCCGGCAGCGTCTCACACGTGGTCTACTCGGCTGATGGAGCACCACCCGCGATGAGGCGGCGCATCACGCGGGTCGCTGACCTGCTGAATCCCGCCGCCGCGCTGTTGCCCGCCGCGAATGTGATCATGCAGCTGTCTTTGCCGGGTGTTGGCTACGGCGTGCTGGAAAGCCCGGTCGACAGCGGCAACGTCTTCAAACATCCGTTCAAGCGGGCGCGGACCACCGGCACGTATCTGGCCGTTGCGACGATCGGCACCGACTCCGACCGTGGACTCATCCGCGCGGCCGTCGACACCGCGCACCGTCAAGTGCGGTCGACGTCGTCGAGTCCGGTGTCCTACAACGCGTTCGATCCGGCGTTGCAGCTGTGGGTGGCCGCCTGCCTGTACCGCTACTTCGTCGACCAGCACGAGTTTCTGTACGGCCCGCTCGATGAGACGAGCGCCGATGCGGTGTACCACGACGCCAAACGGCTGGGCACCACGCTTCAGGTGCGCGAGGCGATGTGGCCGACCGACCGGATCGCGTTCGACGAGTACTGGAAGCGGTCCTTGGAGGACCTGGACATAGATCCTGCCGTCCGCGAGCACCTGCACGGCGTCGCGACGATGGCGTTCCTGCCCCGTCCGCTGCACGCGCTGGCCGGTCCGTTCAACCTGTTCGCGACGACGGGATTTCTGCCCCCGGAGTTTCGCGCGATGATGCGCTTGGGGTGGTCAGAATCCCAGCAACGCCGGTTCGAGCGGTTGCTGGCCGCACTGCGGCTTGCCGACCGCGTGATTCCACGTCAGGCGTGGATCTTCGGCTATCGGCTCTACCTCTGGGACATGCGGTTCCGCGCCAGCCGGGGCTGGCGGATTGTCTAGCGGCTAGCCGGCAACGGTGACCAGGACGATGGCGATCATGCTCAGCACGGCCATCCAGAACCACGGTTGCAGGTAGATGCGCTCGTTGCTCTCTTCGAGCTTGTGCGCCGGTGAAGTGGTGCGCTCGGGCGTCAGTTGCGAAGTCATGTAGCAAGTCTGACTAATTAGGCTGACGAAGTAAATGTGGCGCTCGCCACCCTAGCTCCCCCGTTATGATCCAGATCACACTTTGGGGGCAAGCTCAGCTGGAACCTCACCCATTAGAAGGGAGCGCTTCATGGCTTTCCCGGGACTCAACCACGTCGCGATCACCGTGCGGGACATGGCGGTCAGCGGCCCGTGGTACCGCAGGCTGTTCGCCGCGGATCCGGTGGTCGACGAGCACACCGCCGCCGGGTTTCGCCACCTGGTCTGGATTCTCGATGGCGGCACCGTGTTCGGAATCCACCAGCACGAGCTTCCGGCGCCCAACGAACGCTTCAGCGAGTTCCGGGTCGGCCTGGACCATGTCGGCTTCGGCTGCCCCGGTCGCGCGGACTTGGAGACATGGATGACCCGGCTCCACGAGCTCGGCGTGCAGCACGGCGGGATCGTCGACGCGCCCTACGGCTCTGGCCTGAGCTTTCGCGACCCGGACGGCATCGCCCTCGAGTTCTTCGCTCCGCCAGGCTGACGGCTCAGCGGGTCCAGGAAGCGACTCCAACGCCCGCGGCCTTGTGTCAGCATTACGACGTGAGCGCTCGTCACATCGCCCGCGTCCTCGTCGCCGTGGCGCTGACCACCTTGTGCGCGCCGGTCAATATCACCCCCGCATTCGCTGCCTCGTGCCCTGACGTCGAGGTGACGTTCGCCCGGCCCACCAACGAGCCGCCCTACCCGCACTCTGCAATGCCGGGTCAGGCTGCGACATTCGTCGCCGGTCACCTCTAGCCTGCATTCATGCGCGCAGTCGTCATCACCAAGCACGGTCCGCCGTCGGTCCTCAAGGTTCAGGACCGCCCCGATCCGCCACCGCCTGCCGCCGGCCAGATCCGCATTTCGGTGCGAGCGGCCGGCGTCAACTTCGCCGACCATCTCGCCCGCGTCGGGCTCTACCCGGACGCCCCCAAGGTGCCCAGCGTGGTCGGTTACGAGGTGGCCGGGTTAGTCGAGGCCGTCGGTGACGGTGTCGATCCGGGACGAGTGGGCCAGCGGGTACTGGCAGGCACCCGGTTCGGCGGTTACGCCGAGATCGTCAACGCGGGCGCGAATGACACTGTCGCGCTTCCGGACTCGATGAGCTTCGAGCAGGGCGCCGCGATCCCGGTCAACTACGCGACGGCGTGGGCGGCGCTGCACGGTTACGGTTCGCTCCAGGCGGGCGAGCGGGTTCTCGTGCACGCTGCCGCAGGCGGCGTCGGCATCGCGGCGGTGCAGCTGGCCACGGCCGCGGGCGCGGTCGTGCACGGCACCGCGTCGCCGGGCAAACACGCTCAGCTCGCCGCGCTGGGCGTCGAGCAGACCATCGACTACCGCCGAGACGGCTGGTGGAAAAGCCTCAGCCCCTACGACCTCGTGCTCGACGCCCTCGGCGGCACGTCGCTGCGGCGGTCGATGGACCTCTTGCGTCCGGGCGGACGGCTTGTCGCCTACGGCTTCTCGGCGATGCAGCAGGGCGAAAAGCGGTCGCTGCGCCGCGCGGCGCCGCAGGTTCTGGCGATGCTGCGCGGGTTCAGCCTGATCAAGCAAATGGAAGACTCCAAAACCGTCATCGGCCTGAACATGCTGCGACTGTGGGATGACCGCGGCACCCTCGAGCCGTGGATCGGACCGCTGTCGACGGCGTTGTCGGATGGCACGGCAGCGCCGATCGTGCATGCGGCGGTGCCGTTCGCCGACGCGCCGGAAGCACACCGAATCCTCGCTGCGCGCGAGAATGTCGGCAAAGTCGTGCTAGTTCCCTGACCCCGCGAAAGCGACGATCCCGTCGGTCAGGCGCGCCGCGGTGGCCGGCCCAGCAACTCTTCGAGCACGCGGCGGGTCGTCGCCAGCGATTCCTCGGCCGCCGAGCCGATCAGCTCGTCTTTGCCGGTGAAGTAGCCGCCGGATTACCTTCCCGTTCATCTGTCCGCGTCGGAAAAGGTGACCACGCCCCGAATGTTGCGGCCCTCCAACATGTCCGAATAGCCCTCGTTGATCTGTTCGAGGCTGTAACGGCGGGTCACCATGTCGTCGAGGTTCAGCCTGCCGGACTGATACATCGACAAGATCAGCGGGATGTCGTGTTGGGGGTTACCTCCGCCGAAGATTGTGCCTTGCAACCTTTTCTGCAGCAGCGCAAGCAGAGACAGGTTCAACGTCACATCGGTTTCCACGACGCTGCCCATCGCCGTGATGACGCACGTTCCGCCCTTGGCTGTCACGGACACATACTTATCGAGGTCCGCGCCGTCGACCCGGCCGACCGTGACAATCACCTTGCGAGCCATCCGGCCCACCGTGATTCCGGCGATCGCCATGAGCGCGGTGTCGATGTCGGCATAGGTGTGCGTGGCACCGAATTTGAGTGCCTGATCGCGTTTCCATTCGACCGGGTCGACGACGAAGATCCGGTGCGCACCACAATGCACCGCACCGAGCAAGGCAGCCGTGCCGACCCCTCCCAGCCCGACCACGACCACGTCGTCACCGGGCCGGACGTCGGCCGCCCGCGTCGCAGACCCGAATCCCGTTGTCACGCCGCAGCTGACGAGTGCCGCGATGTCGAAAGGTATTGCCGGGTCGATCTTCACCAGTGATGTCTGGTGGACCACGATGTACGGCGCAAAGGTCCCGAGCAACGCATAGGGGTAGACGTTCCGGCCCTTCGTCTGGACTCGAAAAGTCCCGTCGGAGACAGCCGTTCCGGCCATCAGACCCATCCCGAGGTCGCACAGATTGGTCTCCCCCGCCCGACACGACGGGCACTTGCCGCACGACGGAATGAACGACGCTGCGACGTGGTCCCCGACAGCGAGTCCGTCGACGTCGTCGCCCACCTCGACGACGACGCCGGCACCTTCATGACCGCCAAGCATGGGGAACGCTGCCATCGGGATGTCGCCGCTCACGACGTGGTGATCCGAATGGCACAGGCCCGCGGCTTCCATTCGGACCTTCACCTCGCCTCGCCGCGGCTCGCCGATATCGATCTCCTCGACCGACCACGGCTGATTGAAGTCCCAGACCAGAGCTCCCTTGGTCTTCATTGACTTGCCTCCTGTCGGGACCGCTGACTTCGATTGCAGTGCAACAATTTTGGTGTCGATGATCAAGCCCATCCGGAGTCGCTCACGATGAGCCCTGGAATTCTGGTTTGATTTACTGTTGCGTCAACAGTAAATCAGCTTACGGCGAGTCTCGCGCGCGATTGCGGCGATCGATTCGACGTTGCCTGGAGAGCAGACGTCAGCCGCTTGCCCCGACAAAATGCGGGTTGGCCGCTGCCGTGGTCACGCCGGTGCCGATCGGTCCATGGACGTCGAAGACGCTGGCGCTGCCCGTCGCGATTCCGGCATCGCTGTAGTGCGTCAATGCCGACAGGCCGATGTACGGGCCCTCCGGCAGCCGGCACAGCGTCAGCGTGTAGTCAGCATTGATGAATCCGAGTCCCGCTGCGGAGAATCCGGTCATCGATGCGGTGACGTCGACCGCCATGGCTGCGCACACAAATGGTGTCGGCGCCTCGTCGTCGACCAATGCGCGAATATGCCGCACCCAGGCAGAGCGCGGGCCCGAGTACTGCCAGGGGTTATCACCGTCGTTGGCGTCGCGGCCGAAAGGCAGGACCAGAAGTGGCACAGAATCGTCGAACTGCGCCGGTTCTTCGGGTAGCGGCGGCATGACGATGTCCGTGGTCCAGGGCAGCACTTCGGGCTGCGCGCTGCGGCGAAGAAAAAGCGTTGAGGCGCGTGCTACCACTTCTCCGCGCTGCGTCATGGTGGCGTCGATCGCCTGCATTCGCCGGCCGGTTCGGAGCACGTTCGCCTGAACCTCGACAGGTTCGGCGGCGACGCGGCGCAGGATGTCGACGGTGAACCGTGCCGGTATCAGGTCTGGATCGGCCCGCTTGGTCTCGACGCTTCTCGCCAGCAGACCTCCCACCACCTGACCACCCAGGGTGGGCCCCCATCCGCCATGGGCGATGTCGTTGGGCACGAAGGTGTTGTGGTCGGACGCGAAGAAGGGCGTCGGCGCGGTAGCGGGCACTGCGATATCTTCCACCCTGACTGCGCAGCAGGCTGAAGTTGTTCTCACGCGCCGTCCTTCGCAGGCCCTTTAGGTCCGGCCGCAAGATAGTTGACAGCGTGTTGGTAGGTGTGGCAGGTCCGCCCGCCGCGGTTCCGCTGGCACACTGACGACCATGCGCATGGCCGACGCCGACGATCTGGTGGCCGTTGACGTGTTCAACGCCGCCCAGGTGACCGGCGAGCCGGTGACGTGGGAGCTGGTGAGGCGCGTGGTCGACGACCTGCTCACTCACCCGCCGGACTGCGAGTGTGGACACTGCGAGGCTGCCGCGGTCGCGCGTGTCGGAGATGTCTGGCACATCGCGTCAGGGTGGCAAAAGACGGTGTCCGCCATCCGGCGCCGCCCGGCCCGCTGAAGCCACAACCTCCGCGAGCGACGGCGCCGCTTGCCGACCGCGATTGGCGCTCGATCTCCAAGGGCACTAATTTCCCAGAGGTGATGTTTTCCGCTGCTGGTGCAGCCGCGCGATGGATCTCCCCCTTTCTGACCTTGGCCGCCGTCGCCGGCGTGGGCTTGGTTGCCGATCCGGCGGCGGCCCACCGCGCGCCCGTGGTGCGCTTGGCCGATGCAGCCAACCCGCTGGCCGGCGCACCCTTCTACGTCAACCCCACCTCAGCGGCCATGCGCGCGGCTCAGCATGCCGATCCGCCGAGTCCCCAGTTGACCGCCGTCGCCAACACACCGCAGGCGTACTGGATCGTCCCGGGCTCTTCGGCATCGACGGTCGCGAAATACACCGGCGACGCGGCGGCCGCGGGCGCCATCCCGGTTTTGACGCTGTATGGAATCCCGCACCGCGACTGCGGCAGCTTCGCCGCGGGTGGCATGGGGTCAGGCGACGCCTACCGCGGGTGGATCGACAACGTCGCATCCCAAGTGGGTGCGTCGCGGGCAGCGATCATCGTCGAACCCGACGCCCTCGCGATGGCCGACTGCCTCTCGGGTGACCAGCGTCAAGAACGCTACGACTTGATTCGCTACGCCGTCGACACGCTGACGCGTAACCCGGCCGCGGCCGTGTACGTCGACGGTGGTCACATCCGGTGGCACACTCCGGCGGACATGGCCGACAGGCTCAACAAGGCCGGTGTCGGTCACGCGCGGGGTTTCAGCTTGAATGTCGCGAACTTTTTCACCACCGAGGACGAAATCGGTTATGGCGAAGCGATTTCGGGGCTCACCAACGGTTCGCACTACGTGATCGACACGTCGCGCAACGGCGCCGGACCAGCGCCCGCGTCCAGACTCGACTGGTGCAACCCCGCGGGCCGGGCACTGGGCACGCCGCCTACCGCGGCGACCGGGGGCGGGCACGCTGACGCGTACCTGTGGATCAAGCGTCCCGGTGAATCCGACGGGTCGTGCGACAAGGGCGATCCGCCGGCCGGGACCTTCGTGAATCAGTACGTCATCGATCTGGCCCGCAGCGGAGGCCCGGTCGACCTGGCTCGCGCAGGCCATTAACCAGAAAGCAACTGGAGGACGACATATGTCGGGTTGGCCGAGAGCAAGCCTGTTCGCCGCCGCGGTAACGAGCTTGGCGCTGGTGCTAGGCACAGGTCCCGCGCTGGCGGATCCGCCCCCCGGCGATCCAGGGGCGGGCCAGGACCCGACACCGTTCACCGGGGCGGCGCCATTCGGGCCACCAAGGCTCGCCCCTGCCAACGGAGCGACGGTGGGTGTGGCCCAGCCCATCATCATCAACTTCCCGGGGCTCGTCGATGACTCCGGTGCGGCCGAGAACGCCGTTCACATCTCTTCGAACCCTCCGGTTCCGGGCAAGTTCTACTGGATGAAGCCGACACAGCTGCGCTGGCGCCCGCTGAGCTTCTGGCCTGCGCACACCGCGGTGACCGTCGATGCCGGTGGCACCGTGTCCAGCTTCCAAACGGGAGACAGCCTGGTGGCCACCGCCGACGACGCCACACACCAACTGACCGTCAGTCGCAACGGAGCCGTGGAGAAGACCATTCCCATGTCGATGGGGATGACATCCGGCGGCCATCAAACCCCGAACGGCACCTACTACGTCCAAGAGAAGATGCCCTCGGTCGTGATGGATTCCTCGACCTACGGCGTTCCGGTCAGCTCGACGTATGGATACAAGACCACAGTCGAGTTGGCCGTCCGCTTCGATGACAGCGGCGACTTCGTACACAGCGCTCCGTGGTCAGTGGATGACCAGGGCAAGCGCGACGTCAGTCACGGCTGCATCAACATCAGCCCGACGAACGCGAAATGGTTCTTCGACAACTTCAACGCCGGAGATGCCATCGTGGTGACCAACTCCAGCGGCGGCACCTACTCCAGGCACGACGGCTCCAACGACTGGCAGCTCTAAAGCTGACGTTGGTGGGCGCGGACGGTATCGAACCGCCGACCGCTGGTGTGTAAAACCAGAGCTCTACCACTGAGCTACGCGCCCGTGCGGCGCCAAAGATACCGCCCACATGGCCTCTGCCCCAAAACAGCCGGGCCGGTTCAGTCCTCCAGCGCTGCCAGTGCGTCGGTCCAGAGCCGCTGGTCGCGAGCCTCACCGGGCTGTTTCATCTCGGCGAATCGGATCGTGCCCGAGCGGTCGACGACGAACGTGCCCCGGTTGGCGATACCGGCGGCGTCGTTGAAGACCCCGTAGTCCTGGCTGACCGCGCCGTGCGGCCAGAAGTCCGAGAGCACCGGAAACAGGAAGCCGCTGTCGGCGGCCCACACCTTGTGCGTAGGTGCCGGTCCCACCGAGATCGCCAGCACCGCCCGGTCGTCGTTCTCGAAATCGGGCAGATGGTCGCGGATCTGGTCGAGCTCACCCTGGCAGATACCGGTGAACGCCAGCGGGAAGAACACCAGCAGAACGTCTTTGGCAGCGCGGAAGTCGCTCAGGGTGACCGGCTGCCGATTCTGGTCGTGCAGCGTGAAATCCGGAGCGGTGGAGCCGACCGTCAGCATCAGCGGCGGGCGGCGCGCGACTTCGGTTGCACCAACCGGCTTGCGCTCCAGTCGCCCAGGTTGACCGACGAGGTCGGCATCAACCCCGCGGTCGGCGCCGACTCCGCGATCTCGGCGGGCAGCACGTGACCGGGCCGGCCGGTCTTGGGAGTGAGCACCCAGATCACGCCGTCATCGGCCAACGGCGCGATCGCATCCATCAGCGTGTCCACCAGGTCACCGTCACCGTCGCGCCACCACAGCAGCACGACGTCGATGACCTCATCGGTGTCTTCGTCGAGTAACTCACCGGCGCACGCATCCTCCACGTCGGCGCGGATATCGTCGTTGGTGTCCTCGTCCCAACCCCACTCTTGGACAACCTGCCCTCGTTGGATATCCAATTTGCGGGCATAACCCGGGGCGTCATCCGCCGCGACCACCGTGCGACCTCCTTGTCAGTTCCGAGCCACTCGAGCGTCAACGCGCAGTGCGATGGCATTCATCGTCGCATAGCACGTAGCGTTGCACACCCGTCGACTCATAGGGACGCCCGGCAGCGTTTGACAGCTTCGGTCTTGGCGTCGTTGAGCTGATTGACCCGTTTGTTGAACTCGTCGGTCGCCGCGTGCGCCCGGATGGCCTTCGCCACGTCGCGCGCAGCGTCATCGTAGGTGTTGAGCGCCTCGCGCAACTCCTGGGACAGCGGTCCGTTGGAATCGCCCTCGACCGTGTCTGCGCTGTGGTTCAGGGCGTCGACGGCCGGCCCCTCCGCGCCCGAGGTGTTGCCGCCGTTGTTGTAGGCCGCGACGAAGTCGTTGACCCGGTCGACGGCCTCTTTGCTGCTGACGACGAACGATTCGCACACCCGGACCACGGCTTTGGTGGTCAACGACTGCTGGCGCTGCGACTCGCGCACACTCGATGTCGCCACGGAGGCCGACACCGATGCGGACACCGACATCCGGTACGCCGGGGCCATCGCGTTGTCGGCGCCCGGCGTGCCGTCCGTGACGGTGGTGCAGCCCACGACGCCCAGCGCGACGGTCGCGACGCAGCCGACTACCCGCGCGGCAGTCCGCCATCCGAGTCTTCCGATCGACACAGGTTGAGACGTTACCGGGTAGCGATTACGAGTGTCGTCGGCCCGGGTTGGCCGGGCGCTACGCGGCGCGCGGCGTGGTGCGGCACGATAGGAGCTTGGAGACCATCCGCGACGGCTCGATCAGCCACCGGCAGACGACGCCGTCTAGCAAGGAGTAGCGCCTTGACTACCGAGTTCGCCCGCCACGATCTGGCGAAGAATGCAACCAGCGCAAGCGAACCCGACCGCGTGCGGGTTATCCGTGAGGGCGTGGCGTCGTATTTGCCCGACATCGATCCGGAGGAAACCGCCGAGTGGCTGGAGTCCTTCGACGAACTGCTGGAGCGCTCGGGCCCGGCGCGGGCGCGCTACCTGATGCTGCGGCTACTGGAGCGGGCCGGTGAGCAGCGGGTGGCGCTGCCGTCGCTGACCTCAACCGACTACGTCAACACCATCCCGACCGAGTTGGAGCCGTGGTTCCCCGGCGACGAGGACGTCGAGCGCCGCTACCGGGCGTGGATCAGATGGAACGCCGCGATCATGGTGCATCGCGCGCAGCGGCCGGGAGTCGGTGTGGGCGGCCATATTTCGACGTACGCATCATCTGCGGCGCTGTATGAGGTCGGCTTCAACCACTTCTTCCGCGGCCGGTCGCATCCTGGCGGCGGCGACCAGGTGTTCATCCAGGGCCACGCCTCCCCCGGCATCTACGCCCGCGCGTTCCTGGAGGGCCGGCTCAGCGCCGACCAACTCGACGGCTTCCGCCAGGAGCACAGCCATCCCGGCGGCGGGCTGCCGTCCTACCCGCACCCGCGGCTGATGCCCGACTTCTGGGAGTTCCCGACGGTTTCGATGGGCCTGGGCCCGATGAACGCCATCTATCAGGCCCGGTTCAATCACTACCTGCATGACCGCGGCATCAAGGACACCTCGGATCAGCACGTGTGGGCGTTTTTGGGCGACGGCGAGATGGACGAGCCGGAGAGTCGGGGCCTGATCCAAGTGGCGGCCAACGAGGGCCTGGACAACCTGACCTTCGTGGTCAACTGCAACCTGCAGCGCCTGGATGGCCCGGTGCGCGGCAACGGCAAGATCATCCAGGAACTGGAGTCGTTCTTCCGCGGCGCGGGCTGGAACGTCATCAAGGTGGTCTGGGGCCGCGAGTGGGACGCGCTGCTGCACGCCGACCGCGACGGCGCACTGGTGAACCTGATGAACACCACGCCGGACGGTGATTACCAGACCTACAAGGCCAACGACGGCGCCTACGTACGTGACCACTTCTTCGGCCGCGACGCCCGCACCAAGGCCCTCGTCGAGCCGATGAGCGACGCCGAGATCTGGAACCTCAAGCGCGGCGGTCACGACTACCGCAAGGTCTACGCCGCCTACCGCGCCGCCGTCGACCACCATGGTCAGCCGACGGTGATCCTGGCCAAGACCATCAAGGGCTACTCACTCGGCGCGCACTTCCAGGGCCGCAATGCCACGCACCAGATGAAAAAGCTTGCGCTGCAAGATCTCAAAGACTTCCGCGACGCCATCCGCATCCCGATCAGCGATGCTCAACTGGATCAGGATCCCTACCTGCCGCCGTACTACCACCCCGGACCGGAGGCTCCGGAGATCCGCTATCTGCTCGAGCGGCGCCACGCACTGGGCGGCTTCCTGCCCGAGCGGCGCACCAAGTCGCGGGCACTGACACTGCCGGGCCGCGACATCTATTCACCGCTGAAGAAGGGATCCGGGCACCAGGAGGTGGCCACCACCATGGCGGTGGTGCGAACCTTCAAAGAACTTTTGCGCGACAAGGAGATTGGGCCGCGCATCGTTCCGATCATCCCGGACGAGGCGCGCACGTTCGGGATGGACTCCTGGTTCCCGTCGTTGAAGATCTACAACCGCAACGGACAGCTCTACACCGCCGTCGACGCCGAACTCATGCTGGCCTACAAGGAAAGTGAAATCGGCCAGATCCTGCACGAGGGCATCAACGAAGCCGGATCGGTCGCGTCGTTCACCGCGGCAGGCACGTCGTATTCGACGCACAACGAGCCGATGATCCCGCTCTACATCTTCTATTCGATGTTCGGGTTCCAGCGCACCGGCGACGGACTGTGGGCCGCCGCCGACCAGATGGCGCGCGGCTTCACACTCGGGGCGACCGCCGGGCGCACCACCCTGACCGGTGAAGGCCTGCAACACGCCGACGGCCACTCGCTGCTGCTGGCGGCCACCAATCCCGCGGTGGTGTCCTACGACCCGGCCTTCGCCTTCGAAATCGCCTACATCATCGAAAGCGGGCTGGCCCGCATGTATGGCGCAAGCCCGGAGAACATCTACTTCTATCTGACCATCTACAACGAGCCCTACGTGCAGCCGCCGGAGCCGGAGCACTTCGACCCCGAAGGCCTGTTGCGGGGCATCTACCGATACCGACGCGCCGCCGAGAGCCGCACCAACACCGCCAACATCCTGGCGTCCGGGGTTGCGATGCCCGCGGCGTTGCGAGCCGCCGACATGCTGGCCGCCGACTGGGATGTCGCCGCCGACGTGTGGTCGGTGACCAGTTGGAGCGAACTCAACCGCGACGGCGTTGCCATCCAGAAGCAGCAACTGCGCCACCCAGACCAGCCGGCCGCCGAGCCCTACGTGACCACGGCGCTCTCCGTGGCGACGGGCCCGTTCGTCGCCGTCTCGGACTGGATGCGCGCGGTGCCCGAGCAGATCCGGCCCTGGGTGCCGGGCCGCTACGTCACGCTGGGCACCGACGGGTTCGGCTTCTCCGACACCCGGCCCGCCGCGCGCCGGTTCTTCAACACCGACGCCGAATCTCAGGTCGTCGCGGTGTTGGAGGCGCTGGCCCGCGACGGGGCGATCGACCCGTCGGTCCCGATCGCGGCCGCGCGGCAATACCGCATCGACGACGTCCAGGCCGCACCCGCGCAGACCTCCGACCCAGGACCGGGGGCCTGACACGGCGCGAGTTTGGCGGAACCATCCAGATAACAGGCGTAGCTTTTAGGGGTGGTCGACAAGAAGTTCGCCGTACCGCGCTCCACGCTGGAGTTGCTGGACAACGTTCCGGAGTCGCTGCTGCGACGGATGAAAGAGCATTCCGGTCGGCTGTCGACCCAGGCGGTCTCGGCCATGCAGGACCGGTTGCCGTTCTTCGCCGAGCTGGAAGCCTCTCAGCGGGCCAGCGTGGCGCTGGTCGTGCAGACCGCTGTCGTCAACTTCGGCGAGTGGATGACCGACCCGCACAGCAACGTGAACTACACCGCGCGGGCCTTCGAACTGGTACCGCAGGACCTGACCCGGCGGATCGCACTGCGCCACTGGGTGGAGATCATGCGGGTCACCATGGAGTTCTTCGAAGAAGTGGTCCCGCTGCTGGCCCGCAACGACGAACAGTTGACCGCACTGACGGTGGGGATTCTCAAGTACAGCCGCGACCTGGCCTTCAGCGCGGCCATGGCCTACGCCGATGCGGCCGAGGCGCGCGGAACCTGGGACAGCCGGATGGAGGCCACCGTCGTCGACGCGGTCGTGCGCGGCGACACCGGCCCCGAGCTGCTGTCCCGCGCGGCCGCGCTGAACTGGGACACCACCGCTCCGGCGACAGTGGTGGTGGGAATTCCTGCTCCGGGCCGGGAAGACCATGCCAGCCAGGACGTCCGGGACATCGCCATCCACCACGGCCGGGCCGCGCTGACCGACGTGCACGGCACCTGGCTGGTCGCGATCGTGTCCGGGCAGCTGACCCCGACCGAGAAGGTGTTCGGCGCCCTGCTGGACGCGTTCTCGGACGGCCCGGTGGTGATCGGACCCACCGCCCCGATGCTGACGGCGGCGTATCACAGCGCCAGCGAGGCGATCTCCGGGATGAACGCGGTGGCCGGTTGGCATGGAGCGCCGCGGCCCGTGCTGGCGCGCGAGCTGCTGCCTGAGCGGGCCTTGATGGGCGATGCGTCAGCCATCGCGGCGCTGCACACCGACGTGATGCGACCGCTCGCCGACGCGGGACCGACCCTCACCGAAACCCTCGACGCCTACCTCGACTGCGGCGGCGCCATCGAAGCCTGCGCCCGCAAGTTGTTCGTTCATCCAAACACCGTGCGCTACCGACTGCGCCGGATCGCCGACTTCACCGGGCGTGATCCCACCCTGCCGCGGGACGCCTACGTCCTCCGGGTGGCCGCCACCGTGGGCCATCTCGCGTACCAGGCGCAGCATGCCAGCCTCCCCAGCGACATCGTGACGCCCATCACGCGGACCGTGGATAAGGACCTCGTGGTGCCGTCTAAGACGGTCGCAAACGGTCAATAGATCGCAGCGCGATATCGAATACGTCGCATCGCGTGCGTTTTTGTGGAGTTTCCACAAAAACCTAAGACAAGGTTCATAATCTGTTACACGGCGCAAAACGGTCTTGCCAGTGTTCCCTTAAGAATGTGATTGCGTTGCTCGCGCCCGGACAGGGATCGCAGACCGAAGGGATGCTGTCGCCGTGGCTGGAACTGCCCGGCGCCGCGGACCGGTTGTCGTCATGGTCGACGGCCAGCGGCCTGGACCTCGCCCGACTGGGCACCACTGCCTCGACCGAGGAGATCACCAACACCGCGATCGCCCAGCCGCTGATTGTCGCCGCCACGCTGCTCGCTCACGAAGAGCTGATGCGGCAGGGCCTGCTGGCCGATCGGGACGCTGTCGTCGCCGGCCACTCAGTCGGTGAAATCGCCGCCTATGCGATCGCCGGGGTGATCTCCGCCGATGACGCCGTCGCGCTGGCCGCCACCCGCGGCGCTGAGATGGCCAAGGCCTGCGCCAACGAGCCGACCGGTATGTCCGCGGTGCTCGGGGGTGACGAGGCCGAGGTGCTCACCCGACTCGAACAACTCGACCTGGTCGCGGCCAACCGCAACGCCGCGGGTCAGATCGTCGCCGCCGGCCGGCTCAGCGCGCTGGACAAACTCGCCGAAGACCCGCCGGCCAAGGCGCGGGTGCGTGCACTCGGCGTCGCCGGCGCCTTCCACACTGAGTTCATGGCGTCAGCTCTCGACGGCTACGCCGCCGCTGTGCAGGGCGTGACGACCGCTGAGCCCACCGCCGTCCTGCTGTCCAACCGCGACGGCCAGCCGGTGAGTTCGGCGAGCGACGCGATGGAAAAGCTCGTCGCGCAGCTGGCCCGCCCGGTCCGCTGGGACCTGTGCTCCGAGACGCTTCGCCAGCGCAATGTCACGGCGATCGTCGAGTTCCCGCCCGCCGGAGCGCTTTCCGGCATCGCCAAACGTGAACTTCGCGGGGTTCCGGCGCGCGCCGTCAAGACACCCGCAGACCTGGACGGTCTTACAGAGCTGTAAAACCGTTGACTACCAAGCCATATCGCTGTCTATCACTACAACCGCATACGCACGTAAATCAGCAGTACACAACACATTACGAAGGGAAACACAACGTGTCCGTCAGCCAGCAAGAAATCATCGCCGGGATCGCTGAGATCATCGAAGAGGTCACCGGTATCGAGCCTTCGGAGATCACCCCGGAGAAGTCCTTCGTCGACGACCTGGACATCGACTCGCTGTCGATGGTCGAGATCGCGGTGCAGACCGAAGACAAGTACGGCGTGAAGATCCCGGACGAGGACTTGGCCGGCCTGCGCACCGTCGGTGACGTCGTCAACTACATCCAGAAGCTCGAGGAAGAGAACCCCGAGGCCGCTCAGGCGCTGCGCGCGAAGTTCGAGACGGAAAGCCCCTCCCAGTGACCAAGCCTTCCACTGCTAACGGCGGTTACCCCAGTGTTGTGGTAACCGCCGTCGAGGCGACGACTTCAATCGCGCCTGACATCGAAGGCACGTGGAAGGGTCTGTTGGCCGGCGAATCCGGCATCCGCGTGCTCGAGGACGAGTTCGTCACGAAGTGGGACCTGCCGGTGAAAATCGGCGGACACCTCAAGGAGGCCGTCGACGATCACATGGGCCGGCTGGACCTGCGACGGATGTCCTACGTCCAGCGGCTGGCCAAGCACCTCAGCGGGCGGCTTTGGGAGTCCGCCGGCAGCCCCGAGGTAGACCCGGACCGCTTCGCGGTCGTGGTCGGCACCGGACTGGGTGGCGCCGAGAAGATCGTCGAGACCTATGACCTGATGAACGAGGGCGGTCCCCGCAAGGTGTCCCCGCTCGCCGTGCAGATGATCATGCCCAACGGCGCTGCAGCCGTCGTCGGTTTGCAACTCGGTGCCCGCGCCGGAGTGGTGACGCCGGTGTCGGCCTGTTCGTCGGGCTCGGAGGCGATCGCGCACGCATGGCGGCAAATCGTCATGGGCGACGCGGACTTCGCAGTCTGCGGTGGCGTCGAGGGCAATATTGAGGCACTGCCGATCGCGGCGTTCTCGATGATGCGCGCGATGTCGACCAACAACGACAACCCCGAAGGCGCGTCCCGTCCGTTCGACAAGAACCGTGACGGCTTCGTGTTCGGCGAGGCCGGCGCGATGATGATCATCGAAACCGAAGAGCACGCCAAGGCCCGTGGCGCCAAGCCGCTGGCCCGGTTGCTGGGTGCCGGCATCACATCGGACGCCTTCCACATGGTTGCCCCGGCACCCGACGGCATCCGTGCCGGACGTGCAATGGCGCGCTCGCTGGAGTTGGCGGGATTGTCCCCCAAGGACGTCGACCACATCAACGCGCACGCGACCGCAACTCCGATCGGCGACACCGCCGAGGCCAACGCCATCCGGGTCGCCGGATGTCCGGAGGCCGCGGTCTACGCGCCCAAGGGGGCGTTGGGTCACTCCATCGGCGCCGTCGGGGCGCTCGAGTCGATCCTGACGGTGCTCACGCTGCGCGACGGCGTGATTCCGCCGACACTTAACTACGAAACACCCGACCCCGAGATCAACCTCGATGTTGTTGCGGGCGAGCCACGTTACGGCGACTACCAGTACGCCATCAACAACTCGTTCGGCTTCGGCGGCCACAACGTCGCGCTGGCCTTCGGACGGTACTAAACCCAAGCAAGAAAGGACGCGTTCACAAGGCCCATGACCGGATTGTCAAAGTTGGCTACGGGGAACGGTTTCCCCAACGTGGTCGTCACTGGCGTTGCCATGACGACAGCGCTCGCGTCTGACGCGGAGACCACCTGGAAACTGCTGCTGGACGGGCAGAGCGGGATCCGGACCCTCGACGATCCATTCGTGGAGGCATTCGAACTGCCAGTCCGCATCGGCGGGCACCTCGTCGAGGAATTCGACAGTCAACTGACACGGGTCGAAGGGCGCCGGATGGGCTATCTGCAGAGGATGGCCACCGTGCTCAACCGGCGGGTGTGGGAAGACGCTGGTTCGCCCGAGGTGGACACCGACCGGTTGATGGTCTCCGTCGGCACCGGGATGGGCTCGAGCGAGGAGCTGGTTCTCGGGTACGACAAGATGCGTGAGCGCGGCATGAGGGGGGTCAACCCGCTGGGCGTGCAGATGTACATGCCCAACGGCGCATCCGCGGCAATCGGGCTTCAGCGGCATGCCAAGGCCGGGGTGATGACCCCGGTCTCGGCCTGTGCGTCAGGGTCGGAAGGCATCGCCCGTGCCTGGCAGCAGATCGTGCTCGGTGAGGCCGACATCGCGATCTGCGGTGGCGTCGAGACCAAGATCGAGGCGGTGCCGATCGCGTCATTCGCCGCGATGCGCATCGTGTTGTCGAAGAACAACGACAACCCCGCCGGTGCTTGCCGGCCGTTCGACAAGGACCGCACCGGGTTCGTCTTTGGTGAAGGCGGCGCGTTGCTGGTGATCGAGACCGAGGAGCACGCGAAAGCGCGCGGCGCCAACATCCTGGCCCGGCTCATGGGGGCCAGTGTCACCTCGGACGGCTTCCACATGGTGGCGCCGGATCCCAACGGTGAGCGCGCCGGGCACGCGATGACGCGCGCCATCCAGCTCGCTGGCCTCACCCCTGCCGACATCGACCACGTGAACGCCCACGCCACCGGCACGTCAGTCGGCGACGTGGCCGAAGGCAAGGCCATCAACAGGGCCCTCGGCGCACACGGTGGAAACGCGGCGGTCTACGCACCCAAGGGCGCGCTCGGCCACTCCGTCGGTGCGGTCGGCGCCGTGGAGTCGATCTTGACCATCATGGCGTTGCGCGAGCAGATTGTTCCGCCGACGCTGAACCTGGTGAATCTGGACCCGGAGATCGACCTGGACGTGGTGGCAGGCAAGCCCCGAGCAGGCAACTACCAGTACGCGATCAACAACTCGTTCGGATTTGGCGGGCACAACGCGGCCCTCACCTTCGGTCGCTACTGATCAACCACACAGAGGACCCCACTCAGAGGAGATGCGCGATGACCACCCTGGCCCCAGCGGAGGTTGACGAATCACTCGACCCGCGCGACCCACTGCTACGACTGAGCCGATTCTTCGACGCAGGCAGCCTCGTGCTGCTGCACGAGCGCGACCGTTCCGGCGTGCTGGCGGCCAGCGGCACCGTCAACGGCCTGCGCACTATTGCGTTCGCCACTGATGGGACCGTCATGGGCGGCGCGATGGGCCTGGAGGGCTGCACTCACATCGTCAACGCCTACGACACCGCCATCGAGGAGCAGAGCCCGATCGTGGGCATCTGGCACTCCGGCGGCGCACGGCTGGCCGAGGGTGTGAAGGCGCTGCACGCGGTCGGGCTGGTGTTCGAGGCGATGATCCGCGCATCGGGCTACATCCCGCAGATCTCCGTGGTGGTCGGCTTCGCCGCCGGCGGCGCGGCCTACGGCCCGGCGCTGACCGACGTCGTCATCATGGCGCCGGAGGGCCGGGTGTTCGTCACGGGTCCCGACGTGGTGCGCAGCGTCACCGGTGAAGACGTGGACATGGCATCGCTGGGTGGCCCCGACACCCACCACAAGAAGTCCGGGGTGTGCCACATCGTCGCCGATGACGAGGCCGACGCCTACGAGCGCGGTCGCCGGCTTGTCGGATTGTTCTGCCAGCAAGGACATTTCGACCGCAGCAAGGCCGAGGCGCACGACACCGACCTGCACGCGCTGCTGCCGGATTCGCCGCGGCGGGCCTACGAGGTGCGTCCGCTCGTGACCGCACTGCTCGATGACGACGCACCGTTCGAGGAGTTTCAGGCCAAGTGGGCACCGTCGATGGTGGTCGGCCTGGGCCGGTTGTCGGGACGCTCGGTCGGCGTGCTGGCGAACAACCCGCTGCGGCTCGGCGGCTGCCTCAACTCCGAAAGTGCCGAGAAGGCAGCACGTTTCGTGCGGCTGTGCGACGCGTTCGGAATCCCGCTGATCGTGATCGTCGACGTGCCCGGCTACCTGCCCGGCGTGGACCAGGAGTGGGGCGGTGTCGTCCGCCGCGGCGCCAAGCTGCTGCACGCATTCGGGGAGGCCACCGTTCCGCGCGTCACCCTGGTGACCCGAAAGATCTACGGCGGGGCCTACATCGCGATGAACTCGCGTTCGCTGGGCGCCACCAAGGTCTTCGCGTGGCCGGACGCCGAGGTCGCCGTGATGGGCGCCAAGGCAGCCGTCGGCATTCTGCACAAGAAGAAGCTGGCCGCGGCGCCCGACCATGAGCGGGAGGCGCTGCACGATGAGCTGGCCGCCGAGCACGAGCGGCTCGCCGGCGGGGTGGACAACGCCATCGAGATCGGCGTGGTCGACGAGAAGATCGACCCGGCCCACACCCGCAGCAAGCTCACCGAGGCGCTGGCCCAGGCGCCGGCTCGGCGCGGGCGCCACAAGAACATTCCGCTGTAATCGGCGCGCTATTTCACCAGGGCGGAAATCAGCGCCCTGCCGACTCTTGATTTAGCGCGGCTGGTCAACCGGTACCACATATCACCGCCGGCCGGTCGGCTGCGAGCCCTGCCCTGCCCACCCTCGAGCTTCAGCAGCGTCTCGGCGGTGCGGTGCGCAAACCGTTCCTTCTCCTCAGTGGACAGGCCACAGCGTTCTAGGAATTCCATTGCGGCGAAGTTGTCCTGGAACGGATAGTCAACCGAGAACATCAGGTTGTCGAGCCGCAACATGGCCCGCGCGCAATCGAATACGGGCACGTCGAAAACGCCACTGCTGGTGATGAATACGTTCTCACGCAGGTAATAACCGACGTTGTTGCTCATCGTAGGTAGCTCGGACTCGGTTACCGACAGCCAACCTGGCATCGTCAGCCCGACATTGAGCCGCGTGAAGCAGTACGGCAGCAGTTCGCCCATGTGCCCGACGATGATCTTCAGGTTCGGATGGCGGTCGAACACCCCGGCGCAGATCAACCGGAGCACGTGCGTGCCTGTTTCGACCGGCCAGCCCCACGTCGGTATCAGTGCCGCGTCGAATGGCGCGTAATAGCTGGCGGAGACCGGCTGAGGCGGGTCGGTGGGGTGGATGTAGATCGGGACGTCGAGTGATTCGGCTTGTGCCAACAGCACATCGCACGACGGGTCGTCGAGGTAGCGCCCGTTGGTGTGTCCGTTGATGAGTGCGCCTTTGAAGCCGAGCTGGTGAATCGCCCGCTCCAGCTCGGCTGCGGCGTGCGCAGGCGACTGGGTAGGCAGCATGGCAAAGCCCGCGAACCGGGATGGTTGGGCGGCAACGACTTCGGCCAGCCAGTCGTTGACTTCGCGGCAGACAGAGATCGACAACTCGGCTTGGTCGTCGGCAAGCGCCTGCACTCCCGGTTGAACGTGTGAGAGCACCTGCACATCGATCCCGGCCGCGTCCATCTGGCGAATACGCTCGGGTCCGACATCGCTGAGCCGGGCGCGCACCGGCTGATACTTCTGCTGCAGGGCCGCGGGAAACAGGTCCCACACCCGCGGGTGCAGGAATGCTTCTTCCAGCGCGACTGTTCGGATGGCCGAAACTGCATTCACTGCAGCGACATTGGCTTCGTTGCGGTGACGGCGTGGGTCCGGATGAACGGCACTCCCCACCAGGCGCGCCAGCCAAGGCTTCGACGCTCGACGTCCACCATGCCGCATTGCCGAAGCCAAGCGGCATACTGACGGGTCAAACCAAGGTCGGCGATCGCGACATGACCGCCGGGCCGCAGCACCCGCACGGCCTCGTCGATGGCGGACCGCCGCGCGTGGTTGTCCGGCAGATTGTGGATCGCGAGGTTGCTCACGACAAGATCGAAGGACTCGTCAGGGAACGCAAGATCGGTCATGTCGGCGGTACGCAATTCGACCCGGTCCGCGACACCCTCGGCATTAGCGTTCGCCAGAGTGGCCTCCGGGCAGTTACCGGTCTGGTCAGCCCGCCAGATATCCACCCCCACAGCACGTCCGTGCGGCACCAGCTTGGCCGCTGTCAGTAAGACCGCGCCACGTCCGCAACCGAGATCAAGCACACGTTCGTCGCCGCGCAGGCCTATCCGGATGAGTAGGCGTGCCCAGACTTCGAACTTCCCTCGCCGGCTGTACCGCCGGACGCTGACGCCCACGCCAACCAGCAGGACAGCAACGACGGCGACGCCGACACCTAACAGACTTCGTCCGCCCACCAGCAACTTGACCGCGAAAACCGCTGCGGCAAGGCATAACAACAGATAGCCGCCGAAAATGACCGGCGCTGGGATCACCCGGTAATCGCCGTCCACTCCGTACCGACCGCGCGGGCGGGTCAGCTCGGTTGCCAACTCAGCCATTAAGATCGCCTCCATAGGTAGCCGTGCGGTGGTCAAGGGCAATTCGCCCTAAAATCGGAATAGCCGTCACTGCAGCGCGTTTCACGGCGGCACGGCTCGGTACATCGGGCGGCTCGAACGCCCGGCGCACCGTGTCGGCGAGTTGATCTGCCTTCTGCTCGAGGGTCAGCCCGAGAGACGGCGGCAGAAACGGCTCCGCCGCAAAGAAACCAAACACGATGGTGGGCAAGGTGTAGTCGAGATCGTCCATCCGCAAGCCCGGTCGCAGCATGCCCTCCGCCGCGAGCACACCCAGATAGTCGCCGTTGACCCCGAGCTTGCTTTCCTCGAGGTGATGATGATGTGTCGAGGCGAGGAACGTGTCGAGAGTGTCCGCGTCGCGGGTGTAGAGCGCGCGCAATACCGGACGGTTCATCGCCTCGACGAACAGCCGCCGCAGATAACGGTGCAGCGCAACCTCGGCCGGATCATCACGGATCGCCTGCACAATCGCGTCCGCCATCGCCGCCGCTTCGCGGGCGCCGACCGCGTGGAACACTTCCTCGCGAGAGCGCCAATGCAGGTAGATGGTGCCCTTGCCAACACCCGCACGACGAGCCAGCTCATCGATCGTCACTCGCCGATAGCCCCAGGCCAGCAACAACTCTCGAGCGGTATCGAGGATCCGATCCGCCCTTTCTTGCCGGTCGCCGCGGGGACGTTCCACCACCACGGCCGTCAGTGTATGACTAGAATACGATTTTGGTCAATAGTCACGGATGACGGCCTGAGCCGCCGGGCACGGTTCAAACGGATCGACGATGTCGGCAGCGACGGGCCCTCAGGAGTCCAGGAATTGCTGAACTGCCTCCACTAGTATTCGACCGCCGATGCTGTTGAGGTGAATGCCATCAATATGGAACTCCCAACCGTTCGTTCGCGAGATCTCATCGAAGCTCTGTCGCAGAATCATTTCCCGAAACACATAATCGCGGTAAAAGGATCCGAATGCGAAACCGACGACGGCTCTACTGAGAGCCGCTTCCACACCCGGACGAATCGCCTGAAATTCGGAAATACGCTCGCCATGATGTCGTTGGTCCCGATCAGAACGATCACCCGGTCCGGCTGCAAGGCGACCACGCGATCGAGCAACCCGACTGTATTGAACGAAAGATCCCCGCCGACACCCAGATTGACGAATCGAAATCGTTTGTTTTGCGGCCGCTTCGCCAGCTCGTCGATCCATTTGTAGGTTCCCTTCGACGCTGTGGTGCTGGAACCCAGGCAGACCACCGTTTCGGGCCGCAGTTCCTGCCGGTGCGGGTCGGTCATGGCGCCCGGCCGAGAATCTGACATAGCGCCCGGCGGAGGTCGTCTTCCGGCGACTCCGGAAGCCGGTCCGCGCGCCAACCGACGAAATCGTCGGGGCGGACCAGCAGTGCTCCGCCGGACGCGAGTCCAGCGGCCCGCAGCCATGCGCGGTCGCGATCTCGCGCATCGCCCGCGGGCCCGATCCGGTGGACGGTGATCGGGATGCCCAGGGCGGCGGACACCGATGCGGCGGCCTCGGTCCACGGCACGCCGTCATCGCCGGTGAGCAGCGTGAAGTCGTGGCCAACCAGGTCGAGCGTCGATACCCGCTCTCCGCCGTGCCGTACCCAGACATGCGGCACCCGGCTACCAGGCTGGCCACCCAATTCGTCGACCAACGACACGGCGTCTGAATCATCGGGACCGGGCTGATCGAAAACGACTGCAGCCGAGCGGTACTGATAGCCGACCAGCAAGGAGAACATCGACGCCTCCTCCTCCGGCGGCAACCCCGGACCCTGGTCGTCCAGATCGATCAAAGCCACCGTCGGCCCGGTTAGCGACTGGCGAGCGGCGAACCGGCCGACCGGATGCCGCTCCGCGTGGTAGGTGGCCAGCAACGCCGCATCGGCTGTTCCATCCAGAACTGCGGCCAGCTTCCAGGCCAGGTTGTGTGCGCTCTGGATGGCGGTGTTGGCTCCCCCGGCCTTGAACGGCGGCATGGTGTGCCCGCTGTCGCCGACGAGAAAGACTCGTCCGCATTGGAATTGGTCGGCTACCTGTTCGTATGGTTGCCATGCCGCAGCCTCGATGATCTCGAGATCGATCTGTTCGCCGACGGCTTTGGTGAGCACTTCGCTGCAGTACTGCGGGGTGAACTGCGCGGCGGTCTCCCCTTTGCCAGGAAAGTAGGTGGTGATGAACATGCCGAGGTCGTCCTTGGCCACCAGGAATATGCCGTCCACGTCGGGATTCTTGACCTGAATGCCATCGCCTTCGCTCAGATGCGGGACGAACCTCCGCCAAGGGGCACGGAAATAGATGAAAACGACGAAGATCGGCAACGCCCCGTATCCCGACGTTGTGATGTCCAGTGATTCCCTGATCCTGCTGTGCACACCGTCGGCGGCGATCAGAAAGTCTGCCCGGACCGTCTGGTCCTCGCCGGAATCCAGATCACGCAGCACCGCTCTGACGCCGGTGTCGTCCTGTTCGAACGAACGCAACTCCATCCCGTAGCGGACTTCGCTGCCACGCCGCCGGGTTTCGGCGAGCAGCATCGGCTCGAGGCAGCTCTGCGGGCAGTACTGCACGGCGGGTTCGGGGCTCAGCTGATCCAGGCCTGCAAAGAGCGCGTCGATGTCTATTGCCAATTTCTCTTCCGCGCTGTTCAGCGTAGGTTTGACGACCATGTCGGAAACCCGGTCCGCCACAGCGTGAACCTCGGCCTCCAGACCCAGGGCCCGGAGGATCTCCAAGCTGCGGAAGCTCAGATTGCGGGCCTTCGGGTAGATGAAGATCTCGCGCCGCTTTTCCACCAGTAGGGAGCCCACGCCGTGTTTTGCCAGCAGCGCCGAGGTGGATAAACCGCCGGCGCCGGCGCCGACGATCAGGACCGGGACACGTAGGACGCCCATTGCCTTCCCCTTCCAGACGGAACTAGTTAGTTCCGCCTAAGCCAATGTGGCACCTTTGGGTGGGACGCGCAACTGTTAGGGCGCCGACGCGCCGGCAAGCGGCAAGATCACGTCTTCGAGCACCCGCCGGACGTAGACCCGGTCGATCGGCCGTCCCGTCATCACCCGCAGTACGTTGAGACCCAGGGCGACGTCGGGGATCAGACTCAGATCACGGCCGGCTGTTATCTCCCCGCGAGCCACCGCATGGTCCAGTACCGCGCGGACCACCTGCCGCGGAGTAGACAGCACTAGGTCGTCCAAGGCAGCTGCCAAGACGGGATTGTGCATCGCCGCCGTCGCCACCCCGACAATCACCTGAATTGTGCTGACATCAGCATCATTCAGATCGGGAACGGCTGCGATCAGCGCATCGATATCGCCGCGAAGGCTGCCGGTGTTCGGCGGCTCGACGGGTCCGAGTCGCCGTCTCCAGTGGGCGATCGCATCGGCCACCACCACGGCCTTCGACGGCCAACGCCGATATATCGCAGCCTTTCCGACACCCGCGCGGGACGCGATGTCATCCATGCTCAACCGGTCGTAACCCTGTTCGGCCACACCGGCCAGCGCGGCATCGAGGATGGCCGCATCCAGCGACCGATCGAGGCGTCCCGGGCTTCGTGCCGGACGCGGGGTGCTAGCCGCCTGCTCCATGATTCATCCTGACCGATACGGATTAGTTCCGCTTCATGGTATAGCGCTCGCTTCAGCCGAACTGCGACAGAAGCTCCTCGGCTGCGCCGGTGACTCTTTCGCGATCGCTGGCCACCAAGCCGATTCGGGTGCGACGGTCCACGATGTCATCGACCGTCAGCGCACCCTCGTGGGTGATCGCGTACTCGAATTCCGCACGCGTTACGTCGATCCCGTCGGCCACCCGGTCGGCGGGACGCTCACACGTTGCGGCGGCGATCACGTTGGCCGCCTCCGCCCCGAATCGCAGGATCAGCGACTCCGGCAACCCGGCCATCGGCGCCACCGTAGAACCCGGGTTCGCGGCCGCGCCGACCAACGGCAGATTCCGGGTTTGACACTCGCCCGCCGCCAGTCCGCGTAACTCGATCGCGCGGTTCAGCACGTCCTCGGCCATGTGCCGGTATTCGGTCAGCTTGCCGCCGATCACGCTGATCACCCCCGACTCGGACTCGACGACGGCGTGGTCGCGAGATACGTCGGCGGTGCGGCCGGCCCCGGTGTCGATCAAAGGTCGCAGCCCCGCGTACGACCCGATCACATCGTCGCTGTCCAGCGAGACGTCCAGCGCGGTGTTCACTACGTCGAGCAGGAACTGGGTCTCCCCCGACGTCGGTTGCGGCACATCGGGTATCGGCCCGGGCGCCTCCTCGTCGGTCAGCCCCAGGTAGACCCGCCCCAGCTGCTCGGGCATCGCGAACACGAAGCGGTTGAGCTCGCCGGGGATCGGAACAGTCAGCGCCGCAACGGGGTTGCCGAAAATCTTGGCGTCGAAGACCAGGTGGGTGCCGCGGCTGGGCCGCAGCTTCAGCGATGGATCGATCTCCCCCGCCCATACCCCGGTGGCATTGATGACGGCCCGCGCGGCGATGTCGAAGGATTCGCCGCTGCGCTGATCGGTCAGCCGCACCGACGTCCCGGTGGCCTCGGATGCTGCCGTGTACGTCAAGATCCGCGCGCCGCGCTGTGCCGCGGTACGTGCCACCGCGGCAACCAACCGGGCGTCGTCGATCAGTTGCCCGTCGTAGGCCAGCAGGCCGCCATCCAGACCTTCGCGTCGAACAGCCGGCGCGATGTCGATGGCCCGCCGAGCCGAAATACGTTGCGAGCCAGGCAGAACAGACCCCGGTGTGCCCGCCGTCTTCCGCAACACGTCACCGGCGAGGAAACCCGCTCGCACCAGAGCCCGCTCCCTCCGGCGCATCGACGGCAGCAGCGGAACCAACTGCGGCATGGCCCGCACCAGGTGAGGCGCGTTGCGTGTCATCAGGATTCCGCGTTCGACGGCGCTGCGTCGGGCGATGCCGACGTTGCCGGTCGCCAGATAACGCAGCCCGCCGTGGACCAGTTTGGAGCTCCAACGGCTGGTGCCGAATGCCAGGTCGTGCTTTTCCACCAGCGTCACGCGTAGGCCCCGCGAGACCGCGTCGAGCGCGATGCCGACGCCGGTAATGCCGCCGCCGATCACGACGACATCGGTCGGGGCGCCGTCGGCCAGCGCGGCGAGATCTGCGGTGCGGCGGGCAGCGTTCAGGGCGGTCGACGTCACGACAGGTATCCGTTCAGCGAGTAGGCGAGTTCGGCGTCCAGCGCACCGCCATCCAGGATCGGGCGAACGATCTGGGCGGACTGAATGGTCGACTGGGTGATCAGCAGGACCATGGCGGCGAGTTGCCGCGGATCGCCGGGTCGCACGCCACCGCCAAGCTGGGCCGCCTTCAAGTCCGCGGCGAGCGCGTCGATCAGCATCTGCTGACTGCTGCCCAGCCGCTGGGCGATGTAGACCAGCGCCAGCTCCGAGCGCAGCACCGCCATCACCAGGTCGTCGTCTCGCAGCCGGTCGGCGACCGCGACGACCCGCTGAACCAAGGCCTCACGCGTTTTCCCGCGAGCGGGCACGTCGCTCAATGCGGCGGTGATATGCCCGGTCAGCAGGGCGGCCAGCACCGACCGGGTGTCCGGCCAGCGGCGGTAGACGGTCGGACGGCTTACGCCCGCCCGCCGCGCGATCTCTGCCAGCGTCACGCGCTCGACACCGAAATCGACCACGCAGCTCGCCGCGGCGGCGAGGATCCGATCCTGCACCGCTTCGTTACTGATTGACAGCATGTGTAATACTGTAACGCATGTCTGCCGACTTGCTACCCCCGATGAAGTGGAACGCCTGGGGCGATCCCGATCACGCCAAGCCGCTCTCCGATGGCATCCGATCGCTCTTGGCCCAGGCGCTGGGCGTCACGGGCACACCCGAGACCGAACTCGAACCAGGACAGGTGCGGCTGCGTCCGTCGCAGTTGACCGAGAGTCACCGCGACGCGCTGACGGCCATCGTCGGCCCAGACCACTGCCGCGTCACCGACTACGACCGGCTGCTGCATGCCGGCGGCAAGTCGACGCTGGACCTGTTGCGGCGCAAAGACTCCGGCGTGCAGGATGCGCACGACGCGGTGTTGCTGCCGGGCAGCGACGACGAGGTCGCCGAGATCCTGCGGTATTGCTCGCAGCACGGCATCGCCGTCGTCCCGTTCGGCGGCGGCACCAGTGTGGTGGGTGGACTCGACCCCCTTCGCGGCGACTTCGACGCGGTGGTGTCGCTGGACCTGAGGCGCTTCGACCAACTGCTGGCGTTCGACGAGGTCTCCGGCGAAGCCGAGTTCGGCGCCGGAGTCACCGGCCCGCAGGCCGAAAAACTGCTCGCCGAGCACGGGTTTTCACTCGGACATCTTCCGCAGAGCTTCGAATTCGCCAGCCTCGGCGGCTACGCGGCGACCCGGTCGTCAGGCCAGAATTCAGCGGGCTACGGCCGGTTCGACGACATGATCCGCGGACTGCGCACGATCACGCCCGCCGGTGTACTGGATCTCGGCCGCGCGCCCCAGTCGGCCGCCGGCCCGGACCTGCGTGAGCTGATCGTCGGCTCCGAAGGCGTCTTCGGTGTCATCACCCGCGTTAGGGTGCGGGTGCATCCCGCGCCGCAGGCCACCCGGTACGAAGCCTGGTCATTCCCCGACTTCGCCACTGGCACAGCAGCTTTGCGCGCCATCACCCAGACCGGCACCGGATCGACGGTGATCCGGCTGTCCGACGAAGCGGAGACCGGCGTCAACCTGGCCACCACCGAGTCGATCGGCGAAAATCAGATTACCGGCGGCTGCCTGGCGATCACCGTCTTCGAGGGCACGGTCGCTCATACCGAGAGCAGGCATGCCGAGACCCGCGCCGTGATGCAGGCCGAGGGCGGTACCTCGCTGGGCGCCGCGCCTGCGCAGGCCTGGGAGCGTGGCCGATTCGGCGCGCCGTATCTCCGCGACGCGCTGCTGGCCGAGGGCGCGCTGTGCGAGACCCTCGAGACGGCCACCGACTGGTCGAACATCCCAACACTGAAGGCCGCCGTCACCGAGGCCGTCACGACCGCGCTCGCCGAATCCGGCACGCCCGCGCTCGTGCTGTGCCACATTTCGCATGTGTATCCCGCCGGCGCCTCGCTGTACTTCACTGTCGTGGCCGGGCAGCGTGGCAACCCGATCGAACAGTGGCAGGCCGCGAAAAACGCTGCGAGCAAAGCGATTGTGTCCGCAGGCGGGACGATCACCCACCACCATGCGGTTGGCGCCGATCACCGGCCGTGGATGCGCGACGAGATCGGCGAGCTCGGCGTGCAGGTGCTACGAGCGGTCAAGGCGACGCTGGACCCCGCGGGAATTCTCAACCCCGGCAAGCTGATCCCGTGACCACCCGCCAGATTGGCCGCGTCACGGTGCTGACCAATCCGGCATCAGGACACGGGAACGCACCGCACGCCGCCGAGAAGGCGATCGCAAGGTTGCAGAAACGCGGCGTCGACGTGGTGGCCATCGTCGGCAGTGACGCCGAGCACGCGCGCCGACTCCTGCACACCGCAGTGGACCAGGGCACCGACGCACTCGTCGTCGTCGGCGGCGACGGCGTGATCACCGACGCGCTGCAGGCCTTGGCGGGCAGCGAAATCCCACTGGGAATCATTCCGGCAGGCACCGGCAACGACCATGCCCGTGAATTCGGTTTACCGACAAAGGATCCCGTCGCCGCAGCCGACATCGTCGCAGACGGTTGGACGGAGAACGTCGATCTCGGCCGCATTCGCGACAGCAACGGCGGAACCAAATGGTTCGGCACCGTCGCGGCAGCTGGATTCGATTCGCTGGTGACCGACCGAGCGAACCGCATGCGTTGGCCGCGAGGTCGGATGCGCTACAACCTCGCCATGCTCGCCGAGTTGTCACAGCTGCGCCTGCTACCGTTCCGGCTGGTACTCGACGGACGCGACGAAATCGTCACCGACCTGACCCTCGCCGCGTTCGGCAACACCCGCAGCTACGGCGGCGGAATGCTGATCTGCCCCAACGCCGATCACACCGACGGCCAACTCGACATCACCATGGTGCACTCGGCGTCGCGGACCCGGCTGATCCGCCTCTTCCCCACCGTCTACAAGGGCACCCACGTCAAACTCGACGAGGTGGTCACCGCGCGAGCCAGGACGATCGATGTGGAATCACCGGGCATCAACGTCTACGCCGACGGCGACTACGCATGCGCGCTGCCCGCCCAGATCTCTGCGGTGCCAGGCGCATTGCTCGTTCTGCAGCCGCGTCCGTGATCCGGTAGCGTTCTCTCATTCGGGCCGGGCGGTCCGCACAAGGGAGCACATGACCAGGAACTGGTCGACAGTCTGCGCGATACTGCTGCCTGCCGTCGCGTTCTTGTTCGCGGCGCCCGCTTCTGCCGATTCCACCGACGACGCGTTCATCAATGCTCTGACGAAAAACGGAATCACTGTCAGCGACCGCGACGCCGCAACGTCGATGGGCCAATCCGTGTGCGACGGCTTCGATCAACACCAGAAGTCAAGCGTTCTGGCGATCAAGCTGATGAGGCATAGCGGTCTATCGCTGAAGCAATCCAGCTACTTCGTCGGCGTTGCCATCTCAGCGTATTGCCCGGAATACGCCGGGCACACCGACGATTCGGCGCGATGGCTCAACCCTGGGCCACCGCTGATGTAGTGCTGGTTTGGTGGTGACGCGCTGCGCCCGGCTACGCCGCGCTTGCGATCACCACGGGTTAGCCGACTCCGCGGCTGAGCCAGGACACTTCGGCGCCTTCACCACCGTCACGATAGGCATCAAGTGCCTCGTCCCACGCGGTGCCGAGTGCCGAGTCCAGTTCGGCGGCCAGCGCGTCGGCGCCGGCGGCCATCATCGTCCGCAGCCGCATCTCCCCGATCATCACGTCGCCGTTGGCGCTCATGGCGCCGTTCCACAGACCCAGTTGCGGTGTGTGGCAGAACCGGTGTCCGTCGACGCCGGCGCTGGGGTCCTCGGTGACTTCGAAGCGCAGCACCGTCCAGGAGCGCAGCGCACTGGCTAACCGGGCGCCGGTGCCGACAGGCCCGACCCAGTTGGTCACCGCGCGCAGCTGCCCGGGCATCGCCGGTTGCGCGGTCCATTTCAGGTTCGCTTTGGCAGCCAGCGTCGACGACAACGCCCACTCGACATGCGGACATACCGCGGCGGGCGAGGCGTGGACATAGACCACGCCTGTCGTCACGTCAGCGAACTGGTTCGACGAACGCATCTGTTGCTCCTTCGGCTCCACGAGGGACGTCTTCCCCAACGACCTGGTGATTCCGACGAGCAGATATAACGATTGTTGTGCCTTGCGTGTCTATTGTGCCTTGTGAGGCCCATGTTGCGCTAGTGCGAGTTATAACCGGCCAGCACGGCGTCCGCGAGCGCCGGCCACACCGGCCGCGCCCAATCACCGAAATCGCGGTCGGTCAGCACCACCAGAGCCAACTCCGCGCGCGGATCAGCCCAGATCAGCGTGCCTGACTGGCCGAAATGGCCGTAGCTGGCCGGTGAGTTGTCCGTGCCGGTCCAGTGCGGCGTTTTCGAGTCCCGGATCTCGAAACCCAGACCCCAATCGTTAGGCCGTTGCACGCCATAGCCAGGCAGAACACCGTCGAGACCCGGAAATTGCACAGTGATCGCGTCGGCGTGCATCTCGGCCGACACGGTTGTCGGGCTCAGCAGGTCGCTCGCGAACGAGGCCAGGTCGGCGACGGTGGACGTCGCGCCGTAGCCAGCGGTCTGCGCGCCGCCGTCCAGACAAGAGGCGGCCATCCGCAGCGGTTCGAAGACCGCTTCGGTGAGGTAGCGCCCGAACTCGATGTCGGTCGCCTGTTGCACGGTCTCGGCAAGCACTGCGAAGCCGTGGTTGGAGTAGATCCGGCGGGTGCCCGGCCGGGCCAATGTCTGTCCGTTGAGCATCGCCAATCCTGAGGCGTGGGCCAGCAGATGCCGGACGGTCGATCCCGGCGGCCCGGCCGCGGTGTCCAGTTCGACAGCGCCTTCTTCGATCGCCACCTGCGCGGCCCGCGCCACCAGCAGTTTGGTCACCGATGCCAGCGCGAACCGCCGATGGGTGTCGCCGTGACTGGCCAGCACGCCGTCTCGCCCGACCACTGCGGCGGCCGCATTCGGGACCGGCCAATCGTCGAGGGCTCGCAGTACTGGGAGTGCAGGCATCGTGCAGGACCCTAGCCGGTACAGCAGGAGTCGGGCAGTCGCGTCAGGTCGGTCTGTCGGCCACGGGTCTGAGATGTCGCCACCAGCAATTGATATAAATCAGCATTGCGGCCCCTAGCGCGACGATCACCCAGAGGACAACTGTGACATCGACCCACGCCCCAAACGGGGGCGCGCCGGGAAGTGCGTTCCGCAGCGGTACGACGGCAAAGAGCATCGCCGCGTACCACGTCGTCATTGGTGGCTGGAATTGTCGTCGGTTGCGCAGCGTCTGAACCGCGACGACGGCGCCCAATGCGGCAATCGTGATCAGGACAACGACGACAACGACGGCGAACAGCGCGGTGCTCAGCGACCGCTGCACATTCAATCGGTATGACTCGTGCTCACCAGCTTTTCTGGCGGTGACTATGAGACCTGGGAGATGGTCGATGAATGTCGAAGGCACGAGTTCGGGTGGATTCTGACCTTCAGCGCCGCGGATGAGTTGAACCTCGACCGGGCCCGAATGATAGACATCGAACGGCCAACGCTCGATGTGCCCAGCGAGGGTCAGCGCAACCGGGAACACGCCGGGAAGCATGCCTTTCGTGTAACCGCGGCGAACTGGCGTAACCGCGGATCGGACGACGAGAACGAGATCTTCCTTGAGGCGGTGGGATACCGGATCCAACAATGCAGATCCGGGTGAAACAGCCAGATTCGCAACAACTCCAGTGTTATTCGGCTCCATTTGTTCAACAGTGAATGTCGCCGTAGTCTGATCGGCCATTCCCGGGTTGTCGCTGAGATTGTTCGCTGCCGTGCCCACAACGGTTTCGGCATAGAGCGCGACCAGGCCGCCGTATGTACAAACAATGAGCGCGACGAGACCAGCCACGCCCCACCTAAGAACCGCCGATCGCATCCTTTCGCCCCCCATTCGAGATGACCGTCTCAGCAATTTACTGCAGAAATACCTTCGATCGGGACGAAGTCAATCGACTGCGCTAAAGCCGCTCGCTGAGCAGTCCGATGACGTCGAGGTCGTCGATGGCGGTGGTGGTGCTGATGAGCGCGGGGCGGGTGACCTCGACGGGCTGCCATTGCGAGCCCATCGCGGCAGTGGACACTGCGGCGATCCAGGAATAGATCGAGAACAGCCGGTACTGTTCGTGGGCCGTGCCCTCGCCGAGTGGCCAGCCGTTGGCTGCCAGCGTTGTCAGATAGCGGGCCAGCAGCGAATCCTGTTCGGCGCGGCGCGTTTCCACCGGTAGCGAGTTGCACAGGAAGTAGGCGACGTCGCGGACGCCGGGCGCCCGCGACGCGACGGCCCAGTCGTAGAACCCGGTTCGACCTCCGTCGACGAACAAGTTGCCGATGTGGTCGTCACCGTGAATCAGCGTGTGTTCGCCCTCGCTGAACAGCGCGATCACGTCACCCGAGCGGGCGATGTATGTCTCGGCGAGCGCACGGAACGCCGGTCCCATCTCATCACCGAACTGATCGAGGCCGAGCTGGATGAAATGTGTCCGGCGGGCGGCGAGTTCACCGTCGGATGGCTTGCGCCGCATGCCGTCTGGCGAGGTGAGCCACGGCAGGTCACGGGCGCGGTAGCCCGCGTGCAGCAGCGCCAGTTCGTCCATCAGCGACGTCGCGATATCCAGAACGTCGTCGTCTCCCGGAGTGGGAAACCGGCATCCGGACGCGGACAGGTCTTCCAACACCATCACGAAAGAGCCGTCCGCGGCGTCGCATTGCACATGCCAGACGCGAGGAATGCGTACCGGTAGGTCGTCTCCCACCGCTTCGTACAGTCGCGCTTCTGCAATGCCGAGTCCGACCTTGCGCAAGAAGCTGCGTTGCTCGGGATTGAACGGCTGCAGCTTGACGAACACGCTGTCGGGGAGTTCGGATGACCCGCTCAGTCCGATCCGGGCGCGGCCGGTGGTACCCGAGTGGGCGTCGAGCACGTCCACGGCGCTCACCGGCAAGCCAAGCACCTCGCTGAACCAGCTCGGTTGCAGGTCCTGCACGTCCGACGGAATCGTCACTGCTGAGAAATTACCCGCTTCGACCGAGGATCGGACAATATTGCTCTAATGTCCGATCTGTGGGACGAGTGTCCGGACGACGAACTGCTCGACGAAGCGCCGCTTCGCGGCAGGCGACCGATCACGCCACGGCCGTGACAACAGCAGCAACGCGGTGGTATGGATCCATCGCGCCACCTCCCGGTGATCCAGGTCGGGATACATCCCGCCGTCAGCCTGCCAGCGCTCGAAAAGCGGACCGTAATGCTGCACGATCGCGTCGACAATCTGCTCCGAGCCCACCTCCAAGACCGTCGACAACGCGATGCTCTCGGTGGCGAACAACGCTTCATTCAGTGGATTTCCAACCACCGAGTCAGCGGGCCCCAAGACCATCTTCGGTAGGCATTTCGTCGCATCACCGGGGCTGCGAAGCGATGCCACGAGTGCCACGAGCGCGGCGTCGATCCGCATCAGCACCAGACCGAGCACCAGGTCTTCGCGGCCCGGGAAGTAGCGGTACACCGTGGACCGCACGACACCGGCCTCCTGCGCCACCTCAGCCATCCGGATCTGCGTGTTGCCGCGGCGCACGATGCACCGGCTCGTGGCATCCAGAAGCAGGCGACGGGCCTCGTCATCGTCAAGCAGCGCGCGGTCGTCACCCCACCGACGACTCATACCGTTCATTCGGCAGATGGTACGGCGCAAAGCGACGAAAGTAGGAACGTATGGGAATCAAGGACATTGGACGCTTGCTGAGCGCCGACGAGGGTCTCAACCATCAGATCGTCGATACGTTTGCGACGTTGTCGCAGTCCGAACTCGCCTGGACAGAGAAGATTTGGGCATCGCTGGCCCGCACCGACGGTTCACTTCAGGTCGATTTCGGGCTCGGCAAATATCAAAACCGCGGCATCATCGACGGCTTCGGCGGCGTCTCTCGCGGACGGGAACAGTGGACGGTCCGCGGAAGCCGGGTTCTGCATTCCGCCCCGGAGGACATGGCGGTCGGACCCATCCATCTGGAGATCGTCGAACCGCTGAACCAGATGCGGTTTCGGCTCGAACCCAATGACGTGCAACCGATCTCATTCGACATCGTCTTGACGGGCGTGACTCCGCCGTTCTTCGAGGAACGCAACCTGGTGCGAAACCGCCAGACGGGCCGCGTTGACGTGGACGTCGTCCGCTATCACCAAGGCGGCTGGGCGTCGGGCACCGTCACCGTTGACGGAGAGACCCGCGAGGTGAACCCGGACGAGTGGTTCGGCTTTCGCGACCACTCCTGGGGCGTCCGGCAGGCGATCGGCGAACCGCCCGTGGACCTCATCCCAACACCGGCTGCGCCCAAGGGAATGCGCGGTGGGATGAAGTGGTCGCCCGCCTTCTTCCGGCGACCCGACGGCAGCTACTACGAGACCGCCATCTTCGTCGTGGAAGGGCCGTGGGAATACAGCTCGGCGTATCTCAATGACGCCGACGGCATCCAGAGCACGGTCCGCAAGGTCCGCCCACACATCGACTACGACCCACGGACCCGGTTCGTGAAGGGCGGCGAACTGGTGTTGACGATGGATTCCGGCGAGGATCGCGTCATCGAGGTGGAAGCACTCGGACACTCCGGCTTCTTCCTCAAGACCGGTGGCTACGGCCCGTGGGAGGGCCACAAACACGGATCCTTCAGGGGTGCGCTACATCTCGACGGGGAATACATCGGCGACTGCTGGAGCGAGGAGAATCTGGCACGGCTCGGCCAGTTCCGCGACACCCCTATTCGGGTCAAGGACGGCGACGCCGTCGGCTACGGAATCATGGAGAGTCTGATTGGCGGGGTGTGGCCCGAACTCGGCCTCACTGCTGAGTCCGACCACAAGGTGTCCTACTCGTGATCAGGCCGGCGAGGCGAACGAGCCACCACTGTGAGGGTGTGACACCGGGCCAGACAACGCACGAGAGCAGGAGCCGCTCCATCGGATCACCCACCAAGCATTAGGTTGGTGGGCATGAGCCAGACAGTGCGTGGAGTGATCTCACGGAAAAAGGGCGAACCCGTCGAGGTGGTCGACATCGTGATCCCTGATCCCGGTCCGGGTGAGGTGGTCGTCGACATCACCGCGTGCGGGGTCTGCCACACCGATCTGACCTACCGCGACGGCGGCATCAACGACGAGTTCCCGTTCCTGCTCGGCCATGAGGCCGCGGGCACCGTTGAAGCGGTCGGTGACGGCGTAACCGCCGTCGAGCCAGGCGATTTCGTCGTACTGAACTGGCGCGCCGTCTGCGGCCAGTGCCGAGCCTGCAAGCGCGGCCGACCGCACCTGTGCTTCGACACCTTCAACGCCGAGCAGAAGATGACCCTCACCGACGGCACCGAACTCACGCCGGCGCTGGGCATCGGGGCGTTCGCCGACAAGACACTGGTGGCCGCGGGACAGTGCACCAAGGTCAACCCCGAAGCCGACCCCGCGGTGGCCGGCCTGCTGGGCTGCGGTGTGATGGCCGGCCTCGGTGCGGCGATCAACACCGGCGCGATCACCCGCGACGACACCGTGGCCGTGATCGGTTGCGGCGGCGTCGGCGACGCGGCGATCGCCGGAGCGGCACTGGTCGGCGCCCGGCGGATCATCGCCGTCGACACCGACAACACCAAACTCGACTGGGCCCGTAAGTTCGGCGCCACGCACACCGTAAACGCCCGCGAATTCGACGTCGTCGAGACCATCCAGGATCTGACCGACGGCTTCGGCGCCAACGTCGTCATCGACGCCGTCGGCCGGCCGGAAACCTGGAAGCAGGCTTTCTATGCCCGCGACCTCGCCGGAACCGTTGTGCTGGTCGGTGTTCCGACGCCCGACATGACTCTCGAGATGCCACTGATCGACTTCTTCAGCCACGGCGGATCGCTGAAATCGTCCTGGTACGGCGACTGCCTGCCCGAACGCGACTTCCCCACCCTGATCGACCTCTACCTGCAGGGTCGGCTGCCGCTGGAGAAGTTCGTCTCCGAACGCATCGGACTCGACGACGTCGAAGAGGCATTCCACAAGATGCACGACGGCACAGTGCTGCGTTCGGTGGTGATGCTCTGATGGGCAACATCGAACGCCTCGTCACCCACGGCACGTTTGAACTCGACGGCGGCAGTTGGGAAGTCGACAACAACATCTGGCTGGTTGGCGACGACTCCGACGTGGTGGTCTTCGACGCCGCACACACCGCGGCACCGATCATCGAGGCGGTCGGCGGGCGCAACGTGGTGGCGGTGATCTGCACGCACGGCCACAACGACCACGTGACCGTCGCACCCGAACTCGGCGAAGCGCTCGACGCACCAGTCTTGCTGCATCCCGCCGACGACATCTTGTGGCGGATGACTCACCCGGACAAAGACTTTCGTCTGGTGTCCGACGATCAGACGCTCAGCGTGGCCGGCACCGAACTGCACGCGCTGCACACACCCGGACACTCCCCTGGCTCGGTGTGCTGGTACGCCCCCGAACTGGGCGCGGTCTTCAGCGGCGACACCCTCTTCTCGGGCGGACCGGGCGCTACCGGGCGATCGTTCTCCGACTTCCCGACGATCCTGAAATCGATCTCCGGCCGGCTCGGCCCTCTACCCGCCGACACCGTCGTCTACACCGGCCACGGCGACACCACCAACATCGGCGACGAGATCGTGCACTACGACGAATGGGTGGCCAGGGGTCACTGACGGCTACCTGCCGTCGAGTATCCGGCGCTTCTCGGTTTCGAATTCCGCGTCGGTCAACGCGCCGGAATCATGTAACGCCGCAATCGTTTTGAGTCGCTCGAGCCTGACACCCTCGTCGCCGGGCTCGTGCGGAGTGCTGGTCACCGTCGGCTTGATGACCGGCATCACTGGAAACTCGTAGTCGGGCGCGGCCGTGGTGTTGACGCCCGCCTCCTTGCGACGGACGCTGCCGAGCCACTTCGAGGCCACTATCAACCCCAGCAGGCCCGCGACGAACATGCCGACGAACACCCACACCAGATGACCCAGCGGGCTGCCGTGGCCGAAGGCGAGTCGCGGATCGATGAAACCGTTGACTTTGCCGTCGGTGGTGATGTTGTACGTGCCGTCAACGGCGACCTGGGCCACCCAGACCCGTACGTGCGCGTCATTGTTGACTGTCGTTGTGCTGCCGATGTTCTCCGTCACCACCGGATCGGCGACGCCGTTGGGTGGGACGATCGTCAGGTCCATCGGCGGAATGGGCAGGCCCCCGTTCGGACTACCGACCACCTCGGTGTGCAGGCTGATGCTCACCTCGCCACGAGGAAGATGCAGACTGGCCGAACCGGGGACCGACACCTCCCCGTACGCGTCGTAGTCGTCGAGGAAGAACGCGTTGAGCACCAAGACGATGATGAAGCCGGGCACCGCCACAACCATCATTGCGATGGCAATAGTTCGCGAGAATTTCGCGGGCGTTCCGCCGCTCATCTGCGAAGTGTGTCACCGCCGTGCTAGAAGCGCACACTAAAATCAAGTGCCGACTCACGAGGGAGTGATGCTCGATGGCCACCAATCTCGTCGCGACCGTTCCGGACCTGTCCGGAAAGCTCGCCGTCGTCACCGGATCCAACAGCGGTCTGGGCTTCGGACTGGCCCGCCGGCTGTCCGCGGCAGGCGCCGACGTCGTCATGGCAATCCGCAACCGCGCCAAGGGCGAGGCAGCGATCGACGAGATTCGCGCGACGACTCCCGACGCGAAGCTGACCATCAAACCCCTTGATCTGTCGTCGCTGGCCAGCGTCGCGGCGCTGGGCGAGCAACTCAACGCCGACGGCCGCCCGATCGACATTCTGATCAACAACGCCGGCGTGATGACTCCACCGAAACGCGACACCACCGCCGACGGATTCGAATTGCAGTTCGGCAGTAACCATCTCGGACACTTCGCGTTGACCGCTCATCTGTTGCCGCTGTTGCGCGCCAACGACGGCGCCCGCGTCGTCTCACTGAGCAGCATCGCGGCCCGCCAGAACGCCCACATCCACTTCGACGACCCGCAGTTCGCGAAGTCCTATGCACCGATGCACGCCTACCGGCAATCCAAGCTGGCGGTGTTGATGTTCGCCCGCGAGTTGGATCGCCGCAGTCAGGAGGCCGGCTGGGGCATCACCTCCGCAGCCGCGCACCCCGGGTTGACCAAGACCAACCTGCAGATCAGCGGTCCGTCGCATGGCCGTGCCAAGCCGTCGGCGATGGAACGGCTCTACACCGTGTCGTGGCGGCTGGCCCCGTTCCTGTGGCAGGAGATCGACGAAGGGATCCTGCCGGCCCTGTTCGCGGCGGCGTCGCCGCAGGCCGAAGCCGGCGGCTATTACGGTCCGCAGGGCATCTACGAGGCCGCCGGCGGAGGCGTCACACCCGCCAAGGTCCCCGCCCCCGCCCGCAATGAGGCCGACAGCCGACGGCTGTGGGAACTGTCCGAACAGCTCACCGGGGTCAGCTTCCCAGGCTGACGCGTACGCGGTTTTGACCCGTCACGACTTCGGGTAGTCATCGAAACGTGCCATTAACAAGGTCACGAAACGGAACGGGTGGGTTATGAGCGACGACGACAAAGATCAGGCTGGCGGCAAGGACAAGCCTGAACTGAGCGAAGAAGGCCAGGAGAAGGTCCGTCAAATGCAGGCGGCCTATGACGACGACCGGCAGACCGCCGTTCTGCCCGGCACCGGCGGGACAATCACCGGCGTCGCCGTCAACGAGTGGCTAGACGACGACGGCAACCCCAAGTTCGGCAAAGACGAGCAGAAAGAAAAGCAGCAGCAAACCGCCGACTAGCGGTAACCCGGCGGTTGGAAGAGCCGCGGACGATCGGGATTACGGAACCAAGGCCGATCCGGCCGCTGCGGGCCCTGCGTCGTTGTGGTTGTCGTCGTCGGCACCGTGGTGGTCGTCGTCGACGGGGCCTCAGTGGTCGTAGTCGTCGCCGGTGCCTCGCTGGCCGTCGTGGGCGTCGCCGTATCGGACTGCGTCGACTGCGGCGCGGTGCTGGCCGGAGTCTGCGTGTCCGTGGTGCCGGGGTTCGCCGGTGCCGTACTCGAGGTCGGGCTGCTCGGCGCGCTGCCCGACGTGTGCCACACCGCGATCATCACGCCGCTGCCGATGGCCAACACAGCGAGCGCGGTGCCCACCGCCACGACAATGGGGCGGCGGTACCAGACGTCGGCCAGTGGGGTCGGCGGTGAATCCGGATCGAACGGCGACGGCCGGCGTGCAGCCGCCAGCGGAGCGCTCATCGCGTCATCCGAATACTCGCCCGCGCGGATCGGCATGATGCCCGAGTCGTCATCGGCTTCAGACCAGGCCAGCGCCGGCGCTGGGCCGGGTTCGGCGGCCATCTCATAGCGGGTCGTCATATCGGCGATCGATCCGGCTGCGGCTGGCGCCAACGCCGTCTGGCCGTCGGACGGGCCTCGTGCGGCCCGCAGCGCCGCGCCGAGCGCGGCGGTCAGGTGCGGCCGCGGCGCGGTGACGACGAGTGCGCCGAACTGCTGCGACAGCGTCGTGGTGATCAACGGGATGCTTGCGCCGCCACCAACCGACGCGATTGCCACCAGGTCTGTAGGACGAATCCCGTTGCGCTGCAACATTTCATGGAAGAAGCTGGTGAAGCCATCCAAGGGCTGACGGATCGCGTCGTCGAGTTCGTCTCTGGTGAGCCGGATTTCACCCCGATAGCCCGGCACCTCGGCGGTCAACTCTGTCGCGGTGGTCGACGAAAGCCGCTCTTTGGCGGACCTGCACGCAATGCGTAACGGGGTCAAGGAGCCGATCGCCGACGTCGCCGCGGTGTCGAACGAGCCCGCCGACGAGAGGTCGGCGACGACGTGCGTCAGCAGCGCCTGGTCGATCCGGTCGCCGGAGAACGCGGCGTGCCGCTCCGCGGCGGCGATGGCCTCGTAGCCGCTCGCGGCGTCGACTAGGGTCACCGTGGTTCCTGAGCCACCGAAGTCGCACACCGCGACAGTTCCGTGGTTGGGCACACCCGGGTTCGCCTGCAGGGCGAACAGCGCGGCGGCAGAGTCCGGCAGCAGCACCAACCGTCCACCCGACCATTCCGAGACCCGGTTCAGCGCGACCCGCACCGCCTCGACCGCAGCCGCGCTCCAGTGCGCGGGATGGGTTACCGCGACCGCATCGGGCAGCGGGCTTCCGTCGGTCGCGGTGTAAGCCAGCGCCCGCAACGCGTCCGCGAGCAGCGAATCGCTGCGGTGCGTCGTACCGTCCGCGGCGGCGATGCCGGCCGAACTGCCCACCCGGTCCACAAAGTCGTTGAACACCAGGCCGGGCTCGCTGAGCTTCGGATTCTCCGCCGGCACACCGACCTCGGGTGGGCGCTGCCGATACAGCGTCAGCACCGGCTTGCGGGTCACGGCCCGATCCGCCGTCACCGCAGCCAAGTTGGTGGCCCCCACCGAGAGGCCTAACGCCGACCGTTCGCCGTCAGCCATGTCGTCTCATCGTGCGCATCGACCACCAATTTATCGGCTGTCCCGGTCCGGCCCTCCGGCCACCGTGGTCTAGCGAATCGTGCCGACGCCCGCGATCAGCGGCAGGTCGAGCGGAGTGACCCAGCCCGGCGGCAGTTCGTTGACGGCCGGCACCGCGTTGAGCGCCCGCATTCCGGTGGCCAGGCAACCGGCGGCGGCCGCGTCCCGGCCCGATCCATCGGTGAACCGGAACGCGGTCTCCTGCGAAATGGACGGCGTCCCTTCGATATCGACGCGGTAGACGTCGTCGGTGGTGCCGGCAGGCCAGTCCGGCGCCGCATCCAGACCGATGCGGTTGACGTGCTCGAGTTGGATGCGGGTCTGGCCCTGGTAGACGCCATTGATGGTGAACCGGACAGCCGCGACATGCCCGGCCGGGATGATGCCCTTCGCCGTTTTGCGCTCGTCGGGGGTGATCCACTTATCCCACGTGGTGGTGATCTCGTCGAGCATGATGCCTGCGGCGTGGGCGATCATCGGGACGGTCCCGCCCCACGCGAAGATCAGCACGTCGCGGTTTTCCAGCATCGGGCGGAACTCCGGCTCGCGGCCGATGCCCATCTCGACTTCGTAGTCGCCTTCGTAGTTGGTGTAGTCCAGCAACTCCGATGCCCGGACCGTGCGCACCTCCGAGCAGAGGCCCATCAGAGTCATCGGGAACAGATCGTTGGCGAAGCCGGGGTCGATGCCGGTGGTGAAGCAGGACGACTCACCCAACTCGCAGGCCTCGGTGATCGGCTGAATCCACTGCGGCGGGTTGAGATGCATGGTCGGCCACACCCAGGGCGTCATCGCCGTCGAACACACGTCGATGCCCGCACGCAGGAACCGCGTCATCAAGGCGATGTTCTCGTCGGCGTGCGCGGCGGTCGGCCCGTAGTGCACCAGGGCGTCGGGTTGCAGCGCGATCAGCGCGTCGACGTCGTCTGTGGCAGTGACACCGACCGGCTCAGGCAGCCCGCAGATCTCGCCGACGTCGCGACCCACCTTCTCCGGGTTGCTGACACCGACACCGACCAATTCGAACTCGGGATGTTTGACGATCTCGGCGATCACCATCTTGCCGACGAAGCCGGTACCCCAAATCACAATCCGTTTAGCCATGCGCCACCTTCCCGATCGACGATCCCCGGTTCACCCTAGGCGCGCCGGACCGGCGATCGGGACAAATCAGTGCTTGCGACCCACTGTGAACGTCATCCGCTCGATCAGTCGGTCGCGTAACGCCACGGTGTGCAGCAGGACCGCGGAGATGTGCGCGGGGATGACGGCCAGCAGCGTGTACGCGATCACCGAATGCGCTTGGCGCAGAATCCAAAACACCTGCTCGTCGAACGGCGCGATGCGTGGCAACCGAATCGAGCCGAACACCACGACCGGTCCCCCGGCTGCCGAGACCATCGCCCAACCGATCAACGGCTGCAACAGCAGCAGCGTGTACAACAACTTTTCGGACAACACCACAAGTTTGCCCTCCAGGGCACCGATCGTCGGCGGCCATGCGGGCGGGTGGTGGGTCAGCCGGTTGATGACGCGCACCGCCATCACCAGCAGGACGAGTGCGCCGAGCGACTTGTGCACCATGACGAGCCCGCCGTGATGGCTGACCGAGTTGACCATGACCAGGCCGACGAACAGGGCAGCCAACACCAGGACAGCAGTCAGCCAATGCAGGATCCTGCTCAGCCCGCTGAACTTGTTGACCTCGAGCAGCTCGGTCACAGTGTGTTCTCCCCCGCGCGGCGCCGGTAGGACGCGGCGTAGACGGCCGACCGTGCGCTCAATATCGGATCGTCGGACGGTTCGATGCCGGCCGGCAGCACCAGCGGATCGAAGTTGATATCGCGGGCATTGCCTTTGGCCTCGGTGCCGACCGAGTTGAGGGTGAGCAGACCCGCGTCGATAGTGCGGCGATCGGCGGGCCACGGCAGCGTCGCGTCGTGCGTCGGGTCCTCTGGTACGCCGACCGTCAGCATCAACCGCCAGCGCAGTGGTCCGGCCCGCAGTTGCTGCACCAGTGGACCGAACAGCGCGTCGGACCCCGACGCCGGTGGAAGCGCGTGCTGGAGCGGAGTCAGCGACCACCGCACCGGCGTTCGCACGCCGGATTCGCTGACGAAGTAGAAAGCGTTCAACCCGCTGAAAACGCTGTCGGCAAAACCGGGCGTCGGCGGGTGCTGCTTGATGATCGTCATGGCGCGCGCCGCCGGCGGGTGGGCGCTGTAGAACCTCGTCATCGCAGCCGCATCTGGCTTGCCGGTGCCCGGGACCACGGCAGTGGCGAGTAGCCGGTCGTAGAGGCTGTGCGGTGAATCATCAGGAAAAACAGGCAGATTCAACATCGCGGTGCGCCACTGCTGGCCGCCCGGAAATCCGAATGCCAGGCCGAGTCCGCGCCCCGCCGCGGGCGAGTCGGCGGTGTGCGGGTTGCCGCCTGCTCCGGAGAATCGGCCGACCACCGGAGTGCGGCCGGGCGCGAACACCGCGGCTTTCGACAACTCCCTGCCGTTGCCGGTGCTGTCGAACCAGCCGGCGACGGACACCCCCTTGGCGTGGTTGGTGCGAAATCCCGGATGGCGGCCGAACGCATTGTTGAAGGCGTCGAGGAAGGCCCGTGGCGTCAACCGCGACGGACCGATCCAGTTGATCGCCGTCAGCACCGCGGCCGCGTCCACCGCCAGAAAGGCCCCCACTGCGGCAGCGCCGCGGAGCAGGTCGCGACGCCTGGGTGTTCCCGCCATCGATCAACTCCCTTCCCTAGCTTCACGACAATTGTCGAGCATCGGTTCGATTGCGGCGCGCCGCGAGATGGCTTGAGGGAAAACACCCGAAAAGCGGCCCGCGCACCGGGCCGGAATGAAACCATGACGCCGGAGGTGACCATGCCCAGCAGATCGTCGATTGTCTTCGCCGCAATGACCGCTGTCGCAGCGACAGTAGGACTGAGCGGGCCGGCCAATGCAACCGGCCCGGAGACCCAGGTGACCTACCAATTGAGTGGCAGCGCACCGGTGGCCGACTACATCTCGTATCAGACGGACAGCGGTGTATCGGGCCAGGTGCAGCAGGCGCACGTGCCGCTGCCGTGGAAGACGCAGTTCACCTTCGTCGGCAGTCCGGTGCTGGTGATCAGCGCCCAGGGCCCCGGCTCGATCACCTGCACGATCCTGCTCGACGGCAAGGTGGTCACCCAGGCGACCGCCAACGGGGCGCCGGCCCGGACCGTCTGCTCGCACTGACGATCGTCCACATGGGCATCGCGACTCGAGTCAACGGCACGGCCCCGCCCGAGGTTGCGCTCGGCGACATCGACCTTGGCGCATGGGATTTCTGGAAACTCGACGACGATCTGCGCGACGGAGCATTCACCACGCTGCGACGTGAGGCGCCGATCGCGTTCTGGCCGGCCATGGAGTTGGCGGGATTCAACGCCGGCAACGGTCATTGGGCGCTGACCAACCTCGACGACGTGCACTACGCCAGCCGACATCCCGAAATTTTCAGCTCGAGCCCCAACATCACCATCAACGACCAGACACCGGAGATAGCCGAATTCTTCGGCTCGATGATCGTGCTCGACGACCCACGGCATCAGCGACTGCGTTCGATCGTCAGCAGGGCGTTCACCCCGAAGGTGGTGGCCCGGATCGAGACATCGGTGCGCGACCGGGCTCAACGCTTGGTCGCCTCGATGATCGCCGATCACCCCGACGGCACAGCTGAGGCGGTCAGCGAGCTGGCCGGGCCGCTGCCGTTGCAGGTCATCTGCGACATGATGGGCATCCCCGACGAGGACCACCAGCGGGTCTTCCACTGGACCAACGTGATCCTCGGCTTCGGCGACCCCGACTTGTCGACCGATTTCGACGAATTCATGCAGGTGTCCATGGAAATCGGCGGCTACGCCAACGCGATGGCCGAGGCGCGTCGCAGCCACCCCTGCGACGATCTGACCACCAATCTCGTCAACGCCGACGTCGACGGTGAAGGGCTGACGTCGGCCGAGGTCGCGTCGTTCTTCATCCTGCTCGCCGTTGCCGGTAACGAGACGACCCGCAACGCGATCAGCCATGGACTGCTCGCGTTGACCCGCTATCCCGAGCAGCGCCAGACGTGGTGGGCCGACTTCGACGCCATATCGCCTTCAGCCGTCGAGGAGGTCGTGCGATGGGCCTCACCGGTCGTCTATATGCGGCGCACACTCACCCGCGATATCGAGCTAAGCGGCACCACGATGGCGGCCGGCGACAAGGCCACGCTGTGGTACTGCTCGGCCAACCGTGACGAACGAAAATTCGCCAACCCGTGGATGTTCGACGTCACCCGGGACCCGAACCCGCATGTCGGTTTCGGCGGCGGCGGCGCGCACTTCTGCCTGGGCGCCAATCTGGCTCGTCGCGAGATCCGAGTCATGTTCGAGGAACTACACCGTGAGATACCCGACGTTGTCGCGAGCGACGAGCCCGCGCGGCTGCTGTCGCCGTTCATCCACGGCATCAAGACGCTGCCGATCGCCTGGACGCCGCCCGGCTGATTCCAGCTCACTCCACGTATCTAGCGGGTAACGAATCTCGTTGTCTCGCAAGATTAACTGACTGCCAGCGCCGGGACGGCGAACAACTCGCCCCACTCGTAGCGCGCTGCCGATTCGGCATCGGCGGACGTGTGGACGGATTTTTCGCCACCGTCGGCCAGGTGCACCAGCGCCCAGGCCATCGCGAACACCGGCATCCGGTGTCGTTGCGCCGCACCGATCAACTCCTGAAAAGCGGCCTCGGACGTGCACCGGCGAAGTCCGATGAGAATGCCCTTCGCGGTGTCGAGGATGCGACCACCGTGCACTTCTGTCGTCATACCGTGCTGACCTCCTGTAGAGCGTGCTGACGTCCGCGCTCCACGCATGACGAGAAACCCCGTGCCGATGTGGATGATTCGCGAGCCTGATCCGCAACGGATCCCTGTGCCATGATTTGCGCCCGCTCCCGTTCACACCAGGGCACCGTCGATTTCGGTACGTCCCCGTAATCGTCTTGGTACACAACACGGCGAATAGAGCCGCGCGGTAATGCTATTCGCGTGCGCGGTGCGGGCCGGCCCGGCCGGCTGCGGGCGGCCCTCGGGCGGACAAGGTGAAAGTTGACCGGTTTGTGCCGCATGATGTGCAGGTGTTCGGGCTCGTCGTCATCGTTGTGCTGTTCGCGATCGTCATCGTGGGCACAGTGCTGGGTCGCCGCTACCGCGTCGGCCCGCCGGTCCTCCTCATCGGCCTCGGCGCGCTGCTGGGTTTGATCCCCCGGTTCGGCCACGTCCGCCTCGACGGCGAGATCGTGCTGCTGTTGTTCTTGCCGGCGATCCTCTATTGGGAGAGCCTGAACACCAGCTTTCGTGAGATCCGCGCGAACCTGCGCGTCATCGTGCTGCTCAGCGTCGGTTTGGTGGTGGCAAATGCGATCGCTGTGGCCTGGACTGCACGGGCGTTCGGCATGGAGTCACATGCGGCGTCAGTCCTCGGCGCCGTGCTCTCCCCCACCGACGCGGCTGCTGTCGCCGGTCTCGCGAAGCAGTTGCCGCGCCGAACCCTGACCGTGTTGAGAGGCGAGAGCCTGATCAACGACGGGACCGCGCTGGTCCTGTTCGGCGTCAGCGTGTCGGTGGCGATGGGCGGAGCGCCGGTCGGCCCGGTGGATCTGACCGTCCGGTTCATCTTGTCCTACCTCGGCGGCATCACCGCGGGCCTGCTGATCGGTGGCGTGGTGACGCTGATTCGGCAGAGGCTCGACGCGCCGCAGGAGGAAGCCGCGCTCAGCCTGCTGACGCCGTTCGCCGCTTTTCTGCTGGCCAACGCGTTCGACTGCAGCGGTGTCGTCGCCGTCCTGGTGTCGGCTCTGGTGCTTGCCTACGTCTCGCCGCGGGTGATCCGGGCGCGGTCCCGGCTGGTGACGTTCGCGTTCTGGGACATCGCCACTTTCCTGATCAACGGCTCGCTGTGGGTGTTCGTCGGAGTTCAGATCCCGAGCGCGGTGCGGGGAATCTCGCGGGTCGACGGTGGGATCCACCACGCCGTGCTGATGGCGCTCGCCGTCACCGGCGTCGTCGTCGCGACCCGGCTGGTCTGGGGAGAATGCACCACGGCACTTGTTCGCGCTGTCGATCGGCGCGAGGCGCAGCGGGCCCGTCGGGTGGACTGGCGCCAGCGCGCGGTGTCCGGCTGGGCCGGATTCCGTGGCGCGGTGTCGCTGGCGGCAGCCCTCGCGGTGCCACTGACAACGCGCAGCGGCGCGCCGTTTCCGGATCGCAGCCTGATCATCTTCGTGGTGACCTTCGTGATCCTGACGACCGTCATCGTGCAAGGCAGCACATTGCCGGCCGTCGTGCGCTGGGCCCGGATCCCGGTGGACGTCGCGCACGCCGACGAATTACGCCTCGCCCGTTGCCATGGCGCGCAGGCGGCGCTCGACGCACTGCCACTGGTCGCCGCCGAACTCGGTGTCAGCGACGACCTGCAGGATCGTCTGCAGTCGGAATACCGCCAGCACGCCGCTCTGGCCAGGCTCAGCGATGACGGCTCGAGCCCCAGCGATGCCGAGGAACGCAGCGATCAGCTTCGTCAGGTGCGACTCGGCGTGCTCGAACACAAGCGCCGCGCCATCACCGAACTGCGCGACACCCGTCGCATCGACGACATCGTGATGCTCGAACTTCAGGCCGCGATGGACCTCGAAGAAGCGCGACTGCTGGGGCCGTCGGGACCCGACTGACGGGATCGCTTAGCGCGACGCCACTTTCGCGACGATCTGGTTGGCGATGTCGACCGCGGAGTTCGCCGGGTTGGCACTGCAGGTGTTGACGTCGACGATGATGTTGTTCTTGACGGCCAGCGCGCGGCCGCACGCCCACCCGCCGGTTTTGGCTTGCTGCTGGGTCGAGATCGTGCTCAGGGCGCCGTTGTCGTCCGACACCGGGCCGACCGTCCAGTGCGTTCCGGACTGAGTGTGGGTGTACTCATGGCAAGCCGGCCACCGCAGGCCCGATTCGAGGAAGAAGACCTTGGCCTGCTTGGCGGTGGGAAACAGCACCACTGCCTGCTCGGCGTAGTGGGTGAAGCCGTTGCCGTCGTTGAGCGCCTGATCGCGCATACCGGTGAACCCGCTGTTGGCGTACACCCGGGCCTGCGCCGACCCGTCGATGGCCAAACATTCCGGCGGCTTCATCGTGGAACTGTCGTCGGTCATTGAATCGTGTTTCCTGACCACCGTCAGGTCGGTTGCGCCCATCAAGGGATTGATCTGCGCCGGAGTGAGCAACAACGTGTCGAGTTCACGCTCGACGACCGGCCGCGGAATCAGCGACGTCACCGTCGTCGTCGTTTTCGTACCGTCTTGACTGCTGCCGCCGCATCCCGCGACGAGAATCCCGACGCCGGCCGCGACATATGTGGCGGCGAAGTGGCGCATCTCCTCTTCTCCGTCCCCTTCGTAGCCCCCACCCGATTGAACGCGGTTGCGATACCCCACGGCGTTGCCGGTCCGAATCAGCGTTTTCACAATACCGTGAGTTCCGGCCAGTAATACCAGGGCAATAGACGAAATTTAGGCTTCGCTCAGTGATTCCAAATAGTGCCGCAGGGTTTGCGGAATACCCGCATGAGCGACCGATCGCGAAAGGCTGATGGGCCCGCCGCGAACTGAGTACCGTCGACCAATGACACTTCGACGCGAAAGCCCCTATCGCGGGCGCCGGATGCGGCTCCATGAAGCCCTGATGGAGCGCGCCGTGATGAGCCCTCTGGGTTACCAATACGTCCTCCGCCTCGCACCGCGGATCGACAAAGCCCTGATTCCCCGGACCAACGGGCGTCTGAGTTCGGTCGGAATCGACAGGGTCGGACTGGTCACGACGACCGGCGCGAAATCCGGTCTGCCACGCACCCAACCGCTGATACTCATCGACGACGCTGACGGACTCCTCGCGATCGGGTCCAACTACGGCCGCCCATCACACCCGTCCTGGAGCACCAACCTGGTGGCGCACCCCGAATGCACAGTCGAGTTCAAATCCGCGCCTGCGCAATACCGAGTCGACCTGCTCACCGGCGCGGACCGCGCGTCGGGGTGGGAGACGGCCACCGACTTCTACGCCGGTTACGAGCGCTACCGCGTCAGCTGCGCTCCCCGAGAGATCAGGGTTTTTCGACTTCGTCCCCACGCAACCTGACGGCGCTGATCGCGCCCCGTTTTTCGGTGTTCACAGCTTGTTCAGCTACTCGTCGGTGTCAGATCGTTGACCGCACACGAGCACCGGTTGTGCTTGCTGGATGCGTGTCGTTCAGGTCGCCAATTTCTATGGACCTCGTTCCGGCGGCCTTCGCACCGCCGTCGACAGATTGGGCGCGGAGTACTGCGCTCTGGGTCACGAGGTATATCTCATCGTCCCTGGTCGACACCCGGAACGCACTCGGCTGTCAACCGGAGTTGTGCGAATCACTGTGCCCGCCAAGCTGATTCCATTCACCGGCGGATACCGCGCCGTGCTGCCGGGTCCGGTGCGCGAGTTGCTGAAAACCCTTGGGCCGGACACGTTGGAGGTCTCCGACCGGCTCACGTTGCGGTCACTGGGCCGCTGGGGCGGCGAACACGGCGCGACGACGGTGATGATCTCTCACGAGCGTCTGGATCGCCTTGCGGGTCAAGTACTTCCACGCCGTGCGGCCCGGCGGTTCGCTGATTTCGCCAATCGGCGCACCGCGGCCGACTACGACACCGTGGTGTGCACGACGGGGTTCGCCCGCGAAGAGTTCGATCGGATCGGCGCGACGAACACGGTCACCGTCCCCCTCGGTGTCGACCTGGAGATGTTCCACCCATCGCGGCGCTCGAGCGCGATGCGCCGGCGTTGGGCTACCCCGAACCAGATCCTGCTGGTGCACTGCGGCCGGTTGTCGGTGGAAAAGCGTGCCGACCGCAGCATCGACGCGGTCGCCGCACTGTGCGAGGCCGGTGTCGAGGTGCGGCTAGTCGTCGTGGGCGACGGCCCGTTGCGGGCGCGCCTGCAACGGCAGGCGGCTCGACTGCCGATCGATTTCACCGGGTTCATCACCGACCGGCACACCGTTGCCGAACTACTGGCCTCCGCCGACATCGCGCTCGCACCCGGCCCGCACGAGACGTTCGGGCTGGCCGCGCTGGAGGCACTGGCTTGCGGGACACCTGCCGTGGTCTCCCGCACCTCGGCGCTCGGCGAGATCATCACGCCGGACAGCGGGGCCCTGGCGGACAACAATCCGGTTGCCATCGCCGAAGCCGTCCGGACCATCGCCAGCCGCCCCGAAGCTCATCGGCGGGAATGTGCGAGGCGGCGTGCGGAGATGTTCACCTGGCAGCGGGCCGCCGTCGGCATGCTGACAACGCTCGGAGCCGCCGCGCAGCCAGACGACCGTGGCGACTCCCAACACACCGCCTAGCCGCGGGCCGGGCCGGCAGGTCCGACCTGGCCGGTGAGCGGGTTGACCTGCACGGTCATCGGTCCTCCGGTGGGCTGCTGCTTTCCCTGACCTTGCGCGCGCTGCTGCGCGGCTTGGGCGAGCGCGTTGACCACCGGGTTGTTCTTCAGCATCTCTTTGCGGTCCTCGTCGGACAGTTCGTAGAACGACCACAGACCCCACGCGGCGGGCCGGACATAGATCGTCACCTTCTGATGCCGACGCTTGTTCTGCGACAGCACTGCGGGAACGGGCACGACCCGATCAAGCGTCGCGGAACTGACCAGCTCTTGGGCGATCTTGTCCACGTCCACCCCGTCTTGCAGCTCGTAGACCATCGACTGATGGGGTGAGTGGGCTGGGCTCTGGAGGGCCATGAACCACGCCATCCGCGTCTCCTTAACTCGTGATTGTCAGGCGCAACTGTAGAGGACGCGGCGGGGTGTGACGGCCGGAAATCCGACGCGGCTCTGGCTAATTCGTGTCGGGGAAGGCCACCTGAGCCGCCGGCGCACCCCGGGCGACCACCACCGGCATCGATGTCGACGCGTTGGTCTGGAGAATCGTCTGCACCACGTCGATCAGATCCTCGACGGGCATCAGTTTGCCGGGCATGCAGCCGCCGGACACCCATAGCGGATAGGCCTTCATCGCCAGATCCATGTCCCAGCCGGCGTTCATCCCGGTCGCCGCTTCACCCTCGCCGCCCGCGCACTCCCCGACGATGAGCGACGTGAAACCGACGTCCGGATGCTCGGCCCGCCAGGCTTCCACGAGCCGCTCCAGGGCGGCCTTGCTCACGCCATAGGCACCGAGGCCGGGCCACGGCGGTCCGAATGTGCCTGCGTCCGAAGAGAGATAGACCGCCTTGCCCGCGGACGCGGTGAGATGTGGGATCGCCGCAGCCGTTGCCAGCGATGCGCCGATCACATTGGTGTCGAAGATGCGCCGCCAGGTGTCGGCGCCGGTGTCGACCATGCGGACCAGTGGGCTGATCGCAGGCGTGTAGATGAGGTTGTCGATGCCACCCATCGACGCAGCAGCCTGATCGAGTGCGGCGCGACACGAGCTCTCGTCGGTGACGTCGCATTCGATGGCGACCGCGCCGTCGCCGGCCTCCTCGGCGGCGGACTCGATACGCGGGCGACGCCGCGCGAGTAGGGCGACCTGTCCGCCGCGCTGAGCCAGACCGATACCAATGCAACGCCCGAGCCCGCTCGATGCGCCGACCACCACTGTCCGTGACATATTTGCCCTTTCTTGTAACGTGCCCCGCTGCAGGCACAGCGTATCGGCCGCCCGCCCGGGTCGCTCAACCGCGGCCGACCCCCATCAGCGCGAGCCGTCAGCGCGGCGCCACGTCCGGATTGCCGGACGCGCGATCCGGATACTCAGCCAGACGACAATGTGTGAGTTTAGACACAGCGGCAATCGGGTTAACCGCAGCTCAAGGATCGATTCGGTACGCGAGGGGTACCCCAAGCAGAAATAGGGATCGCGATGAGCATGACGTCTTTTGCGGTGGCTGAGATCGCCACCACCGATGAGCGTGAGTACGACAACTGGTTGCACACGCTCACCCAAGCGACAGAACGGCTCGACGAGCTGCAATCTGCTGTCGCTGAGCTGCGCCGCATGTGCGCGCAGGGCGAGGTCGTGCGGAGCCGGCAGGTTCTGGACGTACTGGCACGGCACGGCGCTATCACTTAGATCTCCACCGACCGTTCGCCGCCAGAGATCACTAGCGTGGGGACGATGAAGTATCTAGACGTCGACGGAGTCGGCAGAGTCAGTCGCATCGGCCTGGGCACCTGGCAGTTCGGATCCCGCGAGTGGGGTTACGGCGACAGCTACGCCTCGGGTCCCGCACACGACATCGTTCACCGGGCGCGGGCGTTGGGGGTCACGTTCTTCGACACCGCCGAGGTGTACGGGCTCGGTAAGAGCGAACGAATCCTCAGCGACGCGCTCGGCGACGAGCGGGATCAGGTCGCGGTCGCCACCAAGATTTTCCCGGTTGCGCCGTTTCCCGCGGTGGTCAAACAGCGCGAGCGCGCCAGCGCCGAGCGACTGCGGCTGGAACACATTCCGCTCTACCAGATTCACCAGCCCAACCCGGTGGTTCCCGACTCGGTGATCATGCCGGGCATGCGCGAACTGCTGGACAGCGGAGCCATCGGAGCGGCCGGTGTCTCGAACTATTCGCTGTCCCGGTGGAAGCAGGCCGACACCGCGCTCGGACGACCGGTCATCAGCAACCAGGTTCACTTCTCGCTGGCTCACCCACGAGCGCTGGACAACCTGGTGCCGTTCGCCGAGCAGGAAAACCGAGTGGTGATCGCGTATAGCCCACTGGCACAAGGACTTCTGGGCGGCAAGTACGGCGTGGACAACCGACCCGGCGGCGTGCGGGCGATCAACCGGCTGTTCGGCACAGAGAATCTGCGCCGGATCGAGCCGCTGCTGCAGACGCTGCGCGATGTCGCCGCTGACGTCGGCGCCAAGCCTGCGCAGGTGGCGCTGGCCTGGCTGATCAGCCTGCCCAACGTCGTCGCGATCCCCGGTGCGTCCAGCGTCGAGCAGCTCGAATTCAACGTTGCCGCAGGCGATATCGAGCTGAACGCAGAGTCCCGGCAGGCGCTGACCGACGAGGCTCGCCGATTCCACCCGGTGTCGATGCGCCGTTCTCTGACGGACGCACTCAAGGAGAAGCTCGTCCGCCGCTGAGCGTCAGCTCAAGCTCACCAGGTGGTCGATCGAGTCGATCGGAAGTTCACCGTCGACGTAGGCGGTGACCATCATGTTGGTCAACATGATCGAACCCTTGTGGTTGTCCAGGAACGCGGTGTCGGCGGCATCGCGGCCGGTGGCGATCCGCACCATCGACTGGCGAGGAGCCAGACACGTCGCGTCGACGACACGCCATTCGCCGTCAACGAAAGCCTCGGCTACCGCATGGAAATCCATCGGATCGCACCCTGGCGGATAGACCGCGACCAGTCGGGCCGGCACGTTCAATGCCCGCAACAGCGCGATCACCAGATGCGCGTAGTCGCGACATACCCCCGCACCGGCCAGCAGCGTGTCGGCGGCACCGTCGATCGGATCACTCGACCCCGGCACGTAATCCAGCCGCGAACCCACCCAAGCGGCGACGTTCTCGAGCAGAGACGCAGAGTCGGTGTACTGCCCGAACTCGGTCGCCGCGAATCCGAAGAACTTATCGGCTTCCGCGTAGCGGCTTGGACGCAGATAGGTGATCACGTCGATGTCGCTGACCGGCACGGGCTCTGCCTCGCCAGCAACCGTCGCCGAGTACGACAGGTTCACCGTGCCGTGCTCCACCTGCACCGAATGGATCCGCGTGTCGTGCGGACCGATGATCTCGATTGGCTCAATCGCGTTGCCGTTCAACGTGATCGACAAGGACTCCCGAATATCGAGGCCGGGCAGGCGAGCGACGGCGACCTGGAACTCCAATGTCGTGGCAGCTGTGACGTCGACTTCGATCTGGGCACCAACCTCACGGTTGGCGATCGTGGTGGCGACGTCGTGTCCGCGCTCTTTGTGGTGCCGCCATGACGGCATAGGGGTACCGACCCTTCTTTAGTTCGCACATAGCGCGCCGAGACATGGCAACGCCATCGACCGATGTCCAACGAGACTTTCGTCGTACGCCATCGGCTGCGGACTCAACCAGGGCACAGACTTCGCGTCCAGAGTACAGACCGGCCCGATTCTTAACTCAGAGGACGTACAGCATTTCCTGGTACGTCGGCAGCGGCCACAGGTCGTCGGCGACAACAGCTTCGAGCGCGTCGGCGGCGGCGCGCACCGCTTCCATCGCCGGCAGCAGCTCGTGCTGCGCATGCTTGGCCTCGTCGAGCGCCGTCTCTGCCGAGTCATGAGCCAGCGCCGTCTTCAGCGTCGCCAGCCCTGCGGTCAGGTCGACGATCGGACCCGAAACCGCCTCCAGCGCAGCCGTGCTTGCCTCCACGCCGGCGGCCTTCAGAGCCGCGACGTTGTGAGCGAGCTCGGTCTGGTAGCGGACCGCGGCCGGCAGGATGACCGTCGTCCCGAGCTCCAGCGATAGCTTCGCCTCGACCGCAACGGTCAGCACGTACTGCTCCAACTGGACCTCGTAGCGGCTGTGCAGCTCGCGTTCGTTGAACACCGAGTACTTCTCGAAGAGTTCGACCGCTTCTGGCGTGATCAGCTCGCCGACGGCGTCCAGCGTCGTTTTCAGGTTCGGCAAGCCTCGCTCGGCCGCCTCGATCTGCCACTTCTCTGAGTAGCCGTCGCCGTTGTACACCACGTCACCGTGCTCGGTGATGATCTCCGTGAGCAACGTCTGCACTGCGCCGTCGAAGTCTCCGCCGTCCTCGACGGCCTTCTCCAGCTTGGTGGCCATGTAGTCCAGCGAGTCCGCCATGATCGTGTTGATGATGATCAGCGGTACGGCAACCGTCTGTCCGGAGCCAGGCGCCCGGAACTCGAACCGGTTGCCGGTGAACGCGAACGGGCTGGTGCGGTTGCGGTCACCCGGGTCGGTCGGCAGCGCGGGCAGCGTGTCGACACCGATGATCATGGTGCCCTTACCCTTTGACGACGTGGCTGCGCCCTTGGCGATCTGCTCGAACACGTCGGCGAGCTGTTCGCCGAGGAAGATCGAGATGATCGCCGGCGGTGCCTCGTTGGCACCCAGGCGGTGGTCGTTGGTGGCCGAGGCGACCGAAACCCGAAGCAGCCCAGCGAACTTGTGCACTGCGCGGATCACCGCGGCGCAGAACACCAGGAACTGCGCGTTCTCGTGCGGGGTGTCGCCGGGGACCAGCAGCGAACCCAGCTCGGAGTTACCAAGGGAGAAGTTCACGTGCTTGCCGGAACCGTTGACGCCGGCGAATGGCTTCTCGTGGAACAGACATTCCATGCCGTGCTTTTTGGCCAGCGTTTTGAAGATCGTCATGGTCAGCTGCTGGTGGTCGGAGGCGATGTTGGCCCGCTCGAACATCGGCGCGAGCTCGAACTGGCCCGGGGCCACCTCGTTGTGCCGGGTCTTGGCGGGAATACCGAGTTTGAACAGCTCGCGTTCGGTGTCCATCATGAAGCCGAGGACACGCTCGGGCACTGCACCGAAGTAGTGGTCGTCGAACTCCTGGCCCTTCGGCGGCTTGTGGCCGAACAGGGTCCGGCCCGCGTTGATCAGATCCGGACGGGAAAGGAAGAAGTGCCGGTCGATCAGGAAGTACTCCTGCTCGGGGCCGCAGAATGACACGACGTGGTTCAGATCCTTATGGCCGAACAGCTTCAGGACGCGCTCGGCGTGCACACCCATGGCTTGCTGGCTGCGCAGTAGCGGCGTCTTGTAGTCCAGCGCCTCACCGGTCATCGAGACGAAGACCGTCGGGATGCACAGCGTGTTGCCGTTCGGGTTCTCCAGGATGTAGGCCGGGCTGGTGGCGTCCCAGCCGGTGTAACCGCGTGCCTCGAAGGTGCTCCGCAGACCACCCGACGGGAAGCTGGAGGCATCGGGCTCACCTTGGATGAGGGTCTTGCCGGCGAACTCAGCCAGCGTGGTCCCGTCGCCTACCGGATCGAGGAAGCTGTCGTGCTTCTCGGCGGTCAGGCCGGTCATCGGGTAGAACACGTGGGCGTAGTGGGTGGCGCCCTTCTCCAGGGCCCAGTCCTTCAGTGCTACTGCGACAGCGTCAGCGACCGCGGGGTCGAGCTTGGTGCCCTTGTCGATGGTCGCGACGATGGACTTGTACACCGACTTGGGTAGCCGCGCCTGCATCTCGGCCTTGGTGAAAACGTTGGAGCCGAATACCTGGCCCGGCGTCTCGCCCGGATCGAAGCTGATTGCAGGAGGCACGTACGCCTCTACGTTGGTGATTGCCGCCAGGCGTACTGCGTTCCCGCTCAATTGAGTCCCTATCGCCGCGATGCATTGCATCAGATTTACCGTTGTTGCTCGGCTGACATTAAGGACGATCGATGGCGGGAATGTTACACAGCTGTCAAACCTGGATGGCGGCGACATTCGCCCCGGTCAACGTTACGTTTCGCGGCACCTACTTGAAGCGGCCGGCGAAACCACGCAGCGGTAGGTCGGCGCTGGTCAGCAGTCCCTGGGGCGCGGCAACGACGCTCGCGATCGCGGACAGCGCCGGCATCCCGGTGACCGTCATGCCGATGGAGGCGAAATTCGCCGGGTCGGACAGGTCCACCTCGGGCCGCGGGAAGATCATGTGCTTGTTGTAGACGCACGGGTCGCCGGTGATGTGGGTGATGTAGCAGCCCTTGATATTCCAGTGTGGGTCGGTGTGCGGGGTCATCTGCCACTCCAAATGCGTCTCGACGCGCGGGATTCCGTCGACGATGCCCTGGTACTTGATGTAGTTGCCACCCAGTGAACCCTTGGGCAGGGTGTACCAGCCTAGGTCGACGTCCTTGGTGCAGGCGCCCAACTCGTAGCTGAACTTGACCTCGTCCAGCGTGAGGTCGAAGCAGTCGGCCATCATCAGCACGCTGTCGGCGAAGACGCGGGTGTACTTCTCCAGCTTCGCCGGGATCGACGGATCGTCGACCGGCAGACCGTAGCCGACCTCGATCCAGGTGTCCTTGGAGTGATGACACGACACGTCCACCGACTCGATCGTGGTGATGTTCTCGATCTCGGCGACGTCAGCCGAACACACCACGCCGAGGATCTGATTCAGCCCCGGGTTCATGCCGGTGCCGTAAAAACTCGCCCCGCCCTTCTGGCAGGCTGCCCGCAGCACGTCGCTCACCGGCTTGCCGGACGGATGCGGGTGGTTGGTGTCGCGGTGCCAACCTGTGATCCAGTCCGCGGTGGTGACGATGTTGATCCCGGCCTCCAGCACCTTCACGTAGAGGTCCTCGTCGGGGAACACCCCGTGGAACGTCAACACGTCCGGCTTGGCCGCGATGATCTCCTCGACGCTGCCCGTCGCCGTGATCCCGTTGGGCGCGATGCCGGCCAACTCACCGGTGTCCTTGCCGACCTTGTCCGGCGAATAGCAGTGCACACCAATGAGTTCGAGATCAGGCCGTTCGGCGATCCGTTTGATCATCTCCGAACCGACGTTGCCGGTGGCGACCTGGAAGACACGAATCGGTGCAGTCATGCGGTTCAGCCTCTCTGGGATGCGGCATACACCTCGGCGGCGCTGCCACCGATGCCGTCGGGATAGAACTGCTTGGCCCACTGGCGAATTGCGGTGAACCCTTCGTATTCGGCAGTGGCCAGCGCGGGCGGGTCGGAGTAGCGCTGATGCCGCCAGATCTCGACGTCCTGCTCGAACTGGCGGATCACTTCCTGGCCGAATTCGCGCGCTTTGATTTCTGCCCGCACCGGATCCTTGCCCGCAGTCCGGCCGATGTAGACCATGAATCGCACGTCGGAGGTCGACTCGTCCACCGGTGTGATGGCCGAGATGGTGCGGTTGTCGATCATCCCGTAGCTTTTCGTCACCGCGATGCCGAGACCACCGTTGATGGCCTCGACCCGGCTGTCGATGTCTTCGATCTTCTGGTTGTCGTCGCCTTCGAAAGTGATGGTGAAGTCGACGAAGGAGACCGGCTCGGCGAAGTCGTGACGGGTGAAGATCGGCACGATGGGCGTTTTGTGCACGTACTTGAAATGCGCGAAGTCCACACCGTTTTCGAGGACGTACTGCGGGTGCATCTCGAGGCGCTCCCGTTGCAGCCGCTGCTGTGGGTAATAGTCGTCGGGGCTGCTGCCGTCGTTGAATCCGGCGAAGATGTCCGGAACGTCGAAGTACGGTTCACCGCCCGCGGCGTCATGCCAGATGTAGACCGACTCGTTGCGCTCCACCACCGGATACGTCCGAATACGCCTGCCCCGGTTCGACCGGTCCTGGTACGGGATACAGACGTTGCGGCCCTGTCGGCTCCACTGCCAGCCATGGAACGGGCACTGCAACACCTCGCCGACGACCGTGCCGCCGAATCCGAGGTGGGCGCCGAGGTGTTCGCAGTAGGCGTTCATCACGGTGAGTTCGCCGGACTCGGCCCGCCAGGCGACCATCTCCTGGCCGAAGTACGTCATCGAGTGCACATCGCCCACACCGATCTCGTCAGACCAGGCGACCTGGAACCAGCCAGTCGGCTTCATCGACAGCGGCGGTTTGGCCATGACACGGATACTAACGAGCTTCGCGGCAATTTCATAGTGGGCACTATGAAAATATCGAAAAGCGACTAACATCCAGGTCATGCCATCGGCGCAGGTGCAGCAGCGACGCAGCAACAAGCGCGGTCTGGCCACCCGCGAGGCGATGCTGGACGCCGCGGTGCGCTCGCTGGCGTCCGGGGACCCGGGCGCGGTATCGGCCAGCCGGATCGCCAAGGAGAGCGGCGCGACGTGGGGCGCGGTGCAGTATCAGTTCGGCGACGTCGACGGATTCTGGGCGGCGGTGTTGCACCGCACCGCTGAGCGCCGCGACGCGACGATGTCGTCCTTCACCAGCGCCGACTCGGACGCGCCCCTACGAAAGCGGCTCGGTGCGATCATCGACACGCTGTATCATGGTCTGGCGTCCCAAGATTCGCGTGCGATCGAAAATCTGCGCGCCGCACTCCCCCGGGAGCCCGTCGAGCTGGAGCGACTGTTTCCGCGCACCGCCGCTGAGCTGTTCTCCTGGGGCAGGAGCTGGCAGGACACGTGCCAGAGCGCCTTCGCCGGCCTCGGCGTTGACCCGCAGCGAGTCCGCGAGGTGGCCGCTCTGATCCCCGGCGCGATGCGCGGCCTGGTCTCCGAACGCCAACTCGGCTCCTACGCCGACCTCGACGAGGCCCGCCGAGGGTTGACCAACGCTCTGGCAACCTATCTCGAGCAATCGCGACCTAGGTGACCCACTCGGGCTGCTGCGCGGTTTCGACCGCGGAGAAGTCCTTGTGCGCCAATCCCGCGGTGCAGCCGCCGTCAACGACGAACTCCGAACCCGTCGAATAGCTGGACTCATCGCTGGCCAGATAGACCACGAGGTTGGACACCTCGTTGGGCTCGGCCGCACGACCGAGCGCGGTCTGGAAGAGGTCATCGGGAACCCACTCGGTCATCGGTGTCTTGATCAACCCCGGGTGGATCGAGTTGACCCGAATTCCGCTGGGCCCCAATTCCATTGCGGTCGACTTCGTCAGTCCGCGAACGGCGAACTTGGTCGCGGTGTAGCCGTGGCAGGCGATGGTGCCGGCGATGCCCTCGATGGACGAGATGTTGATGATCGACCCGCGGCCGGCCAATTTCATCGGTCCGACAACGGCGCGGATACCGAGGAAGACGCCGGTCAGATTGATGTCCAGGATGCGGTGCCACTCCGAGATCTCGTAGTCCTCGATCATGCCGACGTTGATGATGCCCGCGTTGTTGACCAGGATGTCGACGCCGCCGAACTCGCCGACGGCGGAGTCGACGACGCGCCCCCAGTCGTCGGCTTGGGTGACATCCAGGTGCACATAACGGGTTGCGTCGCCGACTTCTTTGGCCACCGCTTCGCCTTCGGTATCCAGGATGTCGCCGAAGACCACCTTGGCCCCCTCGCGCGTGAGCGCCCGGACGTGTGCAGCACCCATTCCCCGTGCGCCGCCGCTGACCACCGCGACCTTGCCGGCCAACCGTCCCGTCATCGCTTCCTCCTGCCGCATCGGCAGCACGTCAGTGCCACTCAGCAGGGCAGCCTAGCGGCGAGACGCGGTGGTCCGGCGCCGTTTCAGAGCCAGCCGGTGCGGGCGGCGGCCACCGGCTCGGGAGGGGCAGGAGCCAAGTCGCCGTCGCGCACACCATCGAGCATCCGCTTTACTGCCGCGACGATGTCCGGGGCTGCAGCGGCGAGCCCGGCCCTGTCGGCGTCGGTGACCTCGTCGGGATCGACGCCGGAGCGAGCCAGCACAGCATCCGGGTCTGCCAGTTCGGCGGTCAGCCACGACACCGGGTCGGCCGACAGTTCGGGGACGAAGTTCCGGCTGCTCGGTTCCCAACCGTTGAAACGGGGATGGTGATGGGCCCGGTCCAACGTCCCGGCAGGACTCTCGGTCGATCCGAACAGGTCCACCCGCCAGACCGGGCGACCGAAGGTGATCGGGACGCCGGCGTAAATCGAGCCCTGGGGCGCGTTCCGGTCGACGACCCGCAGTTCCAGCCGGACGCCTCGTTCCGGGGTCTCCTGATCTTCGTTCGGCGTCGGGTCGACGAAGAACATGTCGCCGACGACGACGCCCAGGGATTCGAATCCGAACGCTGCGAGCATCGCGTACCCCTCCTCACGCTCGTGGCATTTCCTCCAGCGTAGGCGCTCACGAGCGTGCGGCGGGGCAGGGCCTCAACCGGCGCTTGACCGGAACTCTTCTTCGACCTTCTTGCCGAGATCCGCGTCGACATTGCGCCAGTACTCGAAGGCACGCGACAGGACGGGTTCTTTGACGCCCTTGGACAGGTGCCCAACGATGTTGTGCACCAGGCGGTCTCGCGCGTCGTCGTCGAGAACCTCGCGCACCAGAGTGCCAGCCTGTCCCCAGTCGTCGTCTTCTGCGCGCAAGGTGTAAGCGGCGCGGACCAGCTCGCCGTCCGCCTGCCAGCGAATCTCGGCAGCACGCGTCGGGTCGGCGTGCGGGCCGCCATACGAGTTCGGTGCGTACACCGGATCGGAGACGTTCTTGATCCGCATCGCCCCGTCCTTGGAGTAGCTGTTCACCTCCACGTGCGGCGAATTGACCGGGATCTGCTTGTAATTGGTGCCCAGCCGGGCGCGGTGCGCGTCGGCATAGGAGAAGCCCCGGGCCAACAGCATCTTGTCCGGGCTGAGGCCGGTGCCGGGCACGATGTTGTTCGGCTCGAACGCCGCCTGCTCGATCTCGGTGTGATAGTCGGTGACGTTGCGGTCCAGCGTCAGCTTTCCAACGTCGATCAGCGGATAGTCGCTGTGCGGCCACACCTTGGTCAGGTCGAACGGGTTGAAGCGGTAGGCCTTGGCTTCTTCGAACGGCATGATCTGCATCTTCAGCGTCCAACTCGGGAAGTTGCCGCTCTCGATCGCGTCGTAGAGGTCGCGCTGGTGGTAGTCGCCGTCCTCGCCGGCGAGCTGGTCGCCTTCCTCTTGAGTCAGGAAGTCGATGCCCTGATCGCTGATGAAGTGGTACTTGACCCAAAAGATCTCGTCGCCGGAGTTGATCCAGCTGTAGGTGTGGCTGCTGTAGCCGTTCATCTGCCGCCAGCTCTTGGGGATCCCGCGGTCCCCCATCAACCAGGTCACCTGATGGGCCGACTCTGGCGTCAGGGTCCAGAAGTCCCACTGCATGTTGTTGTCGCGCAAGTTCGTTGCCTGCATGCGCTTCTGCGAGCGGATGAAATGCTGGAACTTCATCGGATCGCGGATGAAGAAGACCGGCGTGTTGTTGCCGACCATGTCCCAGTTGCCGTCCGACGTGTAGAACTTCAGCGAGAATCCGCGCGGGTCGCGCCAGGTGTCTGGGCTGCCGCGCTCGCCGGCGACTGTGGAAAAGCGGATCAGCGTATCGGTCTTGGTGCCCGGCTGGAACACCGCCGCCTTGGTGTACCTGCTGACGTCGTTGGTCACATCGAAGTGGCCGAAAGCGCCGCCGCCCTTGGCATGTGGCTGCCGTTCCGGGATGCGCTCACGGTTGAACTGCGCCATCTGCTCGATCAGGTAGTGATCTTGCAGCAGGATCGGGCCGTCGGGGCCAACTGTCAACGACTGCTTGTCGCTGGGCGCAGGGGCGCCGCCGTCAGTGGTGGTGTAACGCTCAGTCATGTGACTGCCTCCTCGTTATACAGCTGCGCCGAATGGGCTGGCGGCGCACTGTTGGGTAGAGGTACCCACAAACGACGGAAAGTAGCCGAGCCATTTCGATACGGTCGGGTCCATGACGATCGTGCGATGGCTGTCGACGGTGTTGCTGATTCCCGCCGCGCTGGCGGCAGCGGCGCCCGCCCACGCCGACGGCGACAGCTATATCCGCTACCTCAATGACCACGGCACGTTCGTGCCGGGGATCAACGACGCCGTCAGGATCAGTCGCGGATCCCAGGCTTGCACTTCTCTGCACAACGGCATGACGCCGCAGCAGATCATCGATTCGAACCCGATCGTGTACTTCGACTTACGCGGAGTGATCGATGCCGCACAGCACGAGTTGTGCCCGGACACGTTGGGCCACTAGGCAGGAGTGGTCAGCAGCGGAGCGCCAGGTTCGCCTGGTGCGGCGTGGAGGCGATGAAGTTCTCCAGAATCTCGGCGACCGCCGTCGGCGCCTCGGCATGTGGGAAGTGCCCGACACCGTTGAGCACTTCGAGGCGACTGCCTGGCAAGGCCTCATGCGCGGCGTAGGCGTGTGAGACAGGGATGATGTTGTCGTGATCACCCCAGATCAGCAGGGTGGGGAGATCGGCCGTGAGGTGAAGCTTGTTTAGCGCACTGACGGCCTGACCGCGGTGGTCCACTACCGAGCGCAGGGTCCGCAGGAACGCTTGACGCGCTTCTGCCTCTGACAGAGAGGAGTAAGCCCGCCACATCTGGCTTGCGCGCGGCGCCTGAATCCCGGCCGAGGACAGCCATGAACCCAGCTTGTTGCCGAGATTCAACACGGGTTGCGGGGCGACCACGGGAAGCACGAGCTCAGCACCCGGTGCCGAAAGGATCCGCAGCAGTGGGCTCAAATCGGGGCCCAGACCGCCGCTGCCGATAAGGACCAGGCGATCGCAGTACTCGCGGTGCTGGTAGGCGAACTGCATCGCGATGCCACCGCCGAGGGACTGGCCGATCACCGTTGCCCGATGCACTCCGAGCTCGTCGAGCAGATCGCGCAGCCACACCGCGAACGCGCCCAGCGAGTAATCGCCACGCGGTTTCGCGGACTTGCCATGGCCAAGCAAGTCAGGCGCGATGACCCGGTACTTCTTGGACAGCCGCGGGATCATCGCCTGCCAGGTGTCAGAACTGCCGGCCATCCCGTGTATCAGCAACAAGGCAGGACCTTTGCCCTCATCCCGGTAGGCGATCCGGTCCCCGTGCAGGTCGAGATAGGTCAACTCGGTCATGCATCTAAGTTACGCTATCGTAGGTTACTTACGGGTAACTTGTGGCTCGACTCACTGTTGACCACATCGCCGGCGGCCTTTACCCGATCTTGACCGTGCGTTGAATAGCGCCACCGACGATGGTCGACATGAGTACGCTTTCACTCGTGGAACTGGGGGTCTTGGGGCCTCTGCAGGTCCGACAAGGCGGCGAGCCGGTGACGATCCCGGGCGCCAAATCGCGCGCCATCCTCAGCATGCTCGGACTGCACAGTGGTTCCGTGGTGCCGGCCCACACCCTCTTCGAGTTGCTCTGGGGCGAGGATCCGCCCCGCACTGCCGCAAAGGCCCTGCAAACCCATATCTCTTCGCTGCGCCGCACCTTGGGTGACGGCTTTGTTCTGACAGAGGGCGCAGGTTGGACCCTCGCTGCGAGCGAGGTTGATGCGCAGCTTTACAGATCGGCGGCCCGACTCGGACGCGATGCCGTTGCTACCGGCGACATGAGCCAAGCGGTAGCCCGCTTCGAGGAGGCGCTCATCCTCTGGCGGGGAGTCCCCGAACTGCCCGATGGCCAGCGCGCGACATCGGAAAAGACGCAATGGATCGAAAGCCACGCCGCACTAGTCGAGGATCGGGCCGACGCGTTGCTCGCGACGGGGCGCGCCGCGGAAATCATCGGCGATCTCGAAGCGGCAGTAGCTGAGGCGCCGTTGCGCGAAAGGCGTTGGGGCCAGCTGATGCTCGCCCTCTACCGGGCAGGTAGGCAAGGCGAAGCTCTTGGCACATTCAAACGGGCACGGTCGCGGCTAGCCGCCGAGTTGGGAATCGATCCTGGGCCGGAGCTTCGGCGACTCGAGACCGCGATCGTCGCACAGGATGCTTCGCTAGATGTTGTTGTAGCACAACATCTTCCGTCGGTGATGCGCGCCGTGACCTTTCTGCTCACCGACATCGAAGGGTCGACCGCCGCGTGGGAGACAGACGCCGAGGCCATGGCCGTCGCGCTCGCGCGGCACGACGAACTCGTCGAACAGGTCGTCACGTCACGCGGAGGGCGGCTGATCAAGACACGCGGCGAGGGCGATGCCACGTTCTCGGTCTTCGAGCGACCGTCGGCGGCGGCCGCAGCCGCGATCGAGTTGCAGTACGCGATCAGCCACGAGCAGTGGAACCTGTTGGAGCCGATGCGTATTCGGATCGCACTCCATACCGGTGAAGTCGAGCTGCGCGACGGTGACTACTTCGGCCGGGCAGTCAATCGCGCCGCCCGTCTGCGCTCGCTAGCAGCGGGTGGCCAGATCCTGTGCTCGGGTGCGACCGCTGAGCTCGTCATTGACTCCCTGCCCGACGACGTCGTGCTCGCCGACCGAGGGATGCGCGAGCTCCGCAACCTGGCGCGTCCGGAGCATGTCTTCGAGCTCCGACTGGAGACCGCTGAGGAATACGCCGAACAACCGGCAAACGAGCCGCCGATGGAGCGGCCCGGACTCCCCTCGGTTCTGATCGGTACCGGGCCGTTCGTCGGGCGCGGGAGCGAACTCGAGCGGCTTCTGTCTGCCTGGCAGACCTCGCTTGGCGGCGGTGCGTGCGCCGCCCTGATCGCCGGTGAGCCGGGTGTCGGCAAGACGCGCCTGGCCGGCGAATGGTCCCGGCGGGCCTATGAGCAAGGCGCGGTCGTGCTGTATGGCCGTTGCGACGAGGACCTCGGTGCGCCCTATCAGCCCTTCGCGGAAGCCCTTCGCTCGCTGGTGCCGTGCGTCGGCACCAGTCGATTGCGCGGACTGCGTGGCGTCGAAGCCTTGCTTCCGCTTGTCCCCGGGCTGACCGATGTCGTGCCCGATCTGGCCGCACCGACGCGCGCCGACCCCGACACCGAGCGCTACGCACTTTTCGACGCCGTGGTTGCACTGTTGGAAATGGCTTCCAAGGAAGCGCCAGTTGTCCTGGTACTCGACGACCTGCACTGGGCGGCCAAGCCAACGCTCCTCCTGTTGCGACATGTGCTGCGTTTCGGCGACCGCGCGCGCCTGGAGATCGTCGGCACCTACCGGAGTACTGATCTCGACCGCTCCCATCCCCTCGCGGCGATGCTGGCCGACCTGCACCGTGACGGCACCGCCAGCCGGATCAGTCTCAGCGGCCTCGATGAGGACGACGTCAGCGCATACGTGGCCGAAGCCGGCTACGACGACGAAGAGCTCGGACCCGCATTGGCATCCGTGACGGGCGGCAACCCGTTCTTTCTCATCGAGGCTCTGCGCCACGTCGACGAGAGCGGCGGCGTGTGGGACCCGAGCACGCTCCCACAAGGCGTGCGAGAAGCCGTGAGCCGCAGACTTTCTCGGCTTCCGCTCGAAACCAATAAGGCTCTGGCGGCAGCAGCAGTCGTCGGCAGCCGGTTTGCCCTGGACCTGGTCGAGCGGGTGGTTGGCGACGACCTGGTCGACGCGTTCGACGAGGCATCCAAAGCCGGCATCGTTATTGAAGAGCCCGGTGGTCGTTACCGGTTCAACCACGCGATCGTCAGGCAGTCACTCCTTGCCGAACTGCCGTCGATGCGACGTATGCGGCTGCACCAGCGCATAGCCACGACACTGGAGGACGAGCCGGGCGCCGACGACGAGCTGCTCGCTGAACTTGCTCACCACTATTTCGAATGTGCGTGGGCGGGAAACGCGGCCAAAGCCGTTGAATACTGCCGGCGTGCGGCAGACCAGGCGATGACCCGGCTCGCCTACGAAGGGGCGGCCGACCTTTACGACCACGCCCTGCACGCGCTGGACGAGATCGATGACAGGCTGCCCGACCGCGACGACCAGAGCGCCGACCTACTCCTCGCACGCTGCGAGGGTCTTCTTGCCGCGGGTGACGTGGCTTCGGCAGCAGGTGCGGTCTCCCAATTGCAGCAGGCGACAGTCGATTCCGCGCGGTTATCGGCATGGGCGACCAGCTTCGACGGCCAGCTATCGGTATTGGTCCACCCCGAGCGATTGGACGAGGTGGAGGCGGCGTTAGGCGCTGCCGCGCAGAAACTGGCCGAAATCGATGATGCCGCAGGGGAAGCCAAGGCACATACCGTCCGTGCCACCTGCCTCGCCCGGCTCGGGCGAGTCGGCGACTGCGAAGTCGCCTTGGACGACGCCCTGACGGCGGCACGGCGCGCGCGTGATCACCGGCGGGTGAACGCGGTGTTGGCCGGGGCGCCGCTTGCGGCGCTGTGGGGCCCGAATCCGGTTCCGCGAGCGGGCGGGCGGTGCCTTGACGTGGTGCGGTTGCTGCGGATCACTACCGATTCGCCGGCGGTCGAAGCGACGTCGACGCGGTGCCAGGCCGTGTTGGAGGCCTTTCGCGGCCGCGATGCGGCCGCCCGCCGGATGATCGACTCAGCCCGGCGCACGGTCACCGAACTCGGCCTGCGCCATGCCCTTCTGGAGGTCGAGCAGTTCGCCGGCATCGTGGAGCTCGTCTTGGGCGATCCGGCCGCGGCCGAGCCGCATCTTCGGCTGGCTTGCAACGGTTTTCGCCGGATGGGTCTGGATGCCGATACCGCCGAGACCGCTGCGTTGCTCGGCCGCGCTTGTCTGGCGCTCGACCGAGATGCCGAGGCCGACGAGTTATGCACGGAGAGCGAGCGTCTCGCAGGCCACGCGCTGAAGGCATCGATCGCTTGGCGCACGGTTCGGGCTCAATTACTCTCGCGCAGTGGCGATCACAAGGAGGCTCGGCGCGTAGCCGAAGCTGCCGTGGCGCTGGCCGAGCGCACCGACGGATTGGTCGATCACGGCGACGCCTGTCTGGCACTGGCAACGGTGTTGGGCGCGGCGGGCGACACCGCTGGGGCGCGAGCCGCCGCCGAGCGCGCGGCGGATCTGTATGAGCGGAAAGGTGCTGCGGCGCTGGCCGATAAGGCGCGCGGCATGCTTCACGAACGTGTCGAGACAATTGACCCGACTCCACCCGAAATGCCCGTTGTCGAGACTCACACCGCGGCCGTCCAAGCGAGCGAACGCGCCATGGCCGCGATTGCTCGGGAGGCATGGGACGAATTCGAGCAGGTGTTCGCACCCGCGGGCTCTGTCGAGAGTCGGCGGAAGATCGTCGGCTTTAAGCCGACCGAATTCGCTTCGGACGAGGTAATACGTCAGACAAGGCGCGATCTCGAAACCGGGATCATGCAGATAAACCTTGTCGTTATGGCCGTGCGAGGCGAGCGCCTGGCAGTCGCTCGAATGACGTTGGGCACTCTCGACGTGAGCCCTGGGGCACCGCAGGACGAATTTCTCCTGCTATACGACGTTGATGAGCAGGGTCGGATCGCGTTGCAGATCTGGTTCGACCTGGAAGACATGGATGCTGCGATGGCCGAACTCGACGCCCTGCACGCCCGCTTCGAAGCAGAGCATCCGCAACTGCCACAACTAGATAACGCGTGCGTACGAGCGATCGGCCGCCTCTGGGATGCTTACGACCGCGAGGCCTGGGACGAGGTCGAGGCACAATTCGCGCCAGAGATCGCCGCCGAACACCGCCGGAAGATCGTCGGCTTCTCCCCCAGAGTCCTTACGCCTAGCGATTGGGCGCGCCGAATAAGGCATCTTCGTGCCACCACCGGCGCCGTGCGGCACAGTCGCGCAGTGGTCGCCAGACGGGGGGACCGCCTGGCTCTTACCCGATTCGAGATCGGTACTGCTGACACGAGTCCGGGCGCACCTCAGGACGAGCTGCTACATCTTTTCGGCCTCGACAACGACGGTCGTATCGCGCTGTTCGTTGTGTTCGACATCGAGGACCTCGATGCCGCAGTCGCCGAACTCGACGCCTTGCACGCGCGATTCGAGGACGCGCGTCCGCCGGCACCACGGCTGCGAAACGCGGCTAGCCAGTTGTACGAGCGATTCAAGACGTGCTTCGCGGAGCGCGACTGGAGCTCGATAACCGAGATGGTGGCCGACAACATCTTGAGCGAGGACCATCGACGGGTAGTCAACTCCGGCCTGAGGCATGGCCGAGATGCCCTGATCGCCGAACTCTCGGCGCTGGCCGAGGTCGGAATCGAGACTGTGACGTCAGACGTCATCGCGACCCGCGGCGCGCAACTCGTTCTCAGCTGTATCCGAATTTCGCATGAGGTGTTCCACGCAGTCGCCCTCGACATCCTTGAGCTCGACGCCGACGGAAAATGCTCGGCACGCGTCGTTTTCGACGTGGGCGACTTCGACGCGGCCATCGCGGAGCTCGACGCCCGGTACCTCGCCGGCGAGGGGGCGCCTCACGGTGACACATGGTCGAGCCTCGCGATCGCTTTTGCCATGTTCAACAGACACGAACTACCCAAGCTGAAGCCTGACTGGGTCAACATCGACCACCGACCCGGAGCATCCTTCGCGACCGGCGACATGACCGCCTATATGCACGACTTATGGGAGGACTCACCGGACATCAATATCTATATCGAGGTCGTGCATCGCCTGAGCGCCCTTGGGGCCGTAATCACCCAAGCGGCGCATGCCACCTCACATCATGGCTTCGAGGCCGAATGGCGGGAACACTCGATTTTCACGTTCGACGGCAATCTGGTCAGCCGCTGCGAACTCTTCGACGAGGTAGACCTCGACACCGCGCTCGCCCGATTCGATCAGCTCAGCCAGCTGGCGCCGCAGCTGGAAAACACGGCAAGCCGGGCAAATGCGCGCTACGTTGCGTGCTTCAATGCGCGCGACTGGGACACGATGGCTTCGATTCTGGCCGACGACTATTACAGCGAAGATCGGCGGCGGTTAACCGGCACCGGAACGCGCCGCGGTAGGGATGCCGAGATCGAGAACGTGCGGGTGATCGCAGATCTCGGGGGGACCGTCACGGTTGAGGTCATCGCGACTCGCGGTGAACGCCTTATTCTCACTCGAACCCGCGCCTCCGTTGACCAGCAGCAGCAAGGGTTCCTCGCTTATGCGCTCCTCCTCGTCGAGACCGAACTCGACGGCCGTCTCGTGGCGGCCATCATGCTCGACCTCGAGGACTCCGCGGCGGCCTTCGATGAACTCGACGCCCGGTACCTCGCCGGCGAAGCGGCCGCTCACGCGCGCACGTGGTCGACCATCTGTGGCAGCTACGCGGCGATCAACCGGCACGAGCTGCCGTCGACCACGCCGGACTGTGTCAACATCGACCGCCGACGCGAGACCGCGATGGGTGTCGGCGACCTGATCGCATATATCGGCGCCGGGCCGGACCGGGATCAAGACAACAAGGCTTATGTCGAGGCCGTGCACAGGCTGACCGACCCCGGAGCAGTAGTCACTTACGCGGCATATGAGACGTCGCAGGAGGGTTTGGACGCGGAGTGGCGCGGCGTCGCGGTTTTCACGGTTGACGGCGACATGGTCAGCCGCACTGAAATATTCGACGAGGCGGACCTGGACGCGGCGATCGTGACTTTCGAACAACTCAACCGAGCGGCACCGAAACTCGACAACGTGGCAAATCAAGTTGCGGCGAGCTTCGTGGCGCGTTTCGCGGCGGGCGATTGGGACGCCATGGCGGAGATCTTGGCCGACGACTTTTCGGGCGACGATCGGCGTCGGTTGGTGAACGCGGGGGTCCGACATGGTCGAGACGCCCAGATAGCTAACACGCGCGCGATCGCCGAGCTGTGGTCCACAAACGTAAAGCGGACCGTCATCGCGACCCGCGGGAGGAACCTTGTCCTCGCACGTATTACGTTCTCGCGTCGCGACGAAGGAGTCGAAGCGTTCCTTACCGAGGTGCTGATGATCGTGGAGACCAACGCCGACGACAAGTTCGCGGCGATCGTCACGCTTGACCCCGAGGACTCCGCGGCAGCCTTCGATGAACTCGACGCCCGGTACCTCGCCGGCGAAGCGGCGCCTCACGCGCACACGTGGTCTGCCATCGTAGGGGCGTACGGCGCGATTAACCGGCGCGAACTTCCCGCCACAACATCGGATTTCGAGGATGAAGATCATCGACGGGGAGCAGCCTTTGCGACTGGTGACATGATCGAGTACCTCAGTGCGGGGTGGGATCTCGAACAAGACATCTCTTTCCACATCGAAGCTGTGCATCGACTGAGTGATCTTGGAGCAGTCGTCACTCACAAGGGGTGTGGGACCTCACGCCAGGGCTTCGATGCCGAGTGGCGAGAGGTCATGCTCCTCACAGCTGATGGTGAATTGTTCAGCCGCTGCGAGGTATTCGACGAGGCAGACATCGAAGCCGCACTCGCTCGGTTCGAAGAACTGCACCCAGAGCCGCCACAGCTGGAAAACGCCGCAAGCCGAGTGGATAAGCGCTTTCAGGCGTGCTTCGCCGCCCAAGACTGGGACGCGCTGGCCGAGTTGCTGTCCGACGCCTTTTCCGTTGAAGATCGGCGTCGAGTCGTGAACATGGGTAGCTCGCATGGTCGCGATGCCGAACTCATCGTGCACACATACGCCGCCGCCGGAACCGAGAATGTGAAAACAACGGTCATGGCGACACGCGCGCGGCGCCTCGCCTTAACTCATTACCGATTTTCGGGACCCGACCAACTGTCCGACGCGTTCCGCGTCGAGATGGTCGCGGTCGTCGAGATCGATGCCGACGAGCGGATGGTGGCGGTCATCGTGTTCGACCTCGAAGACCTCGATGCCGCCATCGCAGAGCTCGACGCCCGGTACCTCGCCGGCGAAGCGGCCCCATATTCGGGCATCTGGTCGACCATCATGCACGGTTATGTCGCCCTCAACCGCAATGAGCTACCTCTTATGACGCCAGATGCGGTCAGTATTGACCACCGGCGAGGGCGAGGGTTCACGCCTGGCGACCTGGGCGCATATCTCCACGCCTCGTGGAAGCTCATGCCGCAAAATTATCTTTACATCGATGCTGTGCACCGCCTGAGCAACGCCATCGCGCTCGTCACCCATGTGGTACACGGGACTACGCGCGACGGCTTCGACGCCGAGTGGCGTGAGATCGCCTTGTTCGAGTCCGCGGGCGATCGGAATAGCCGCTGCGAAGTGTTCGACGAAGAAGACTTCGACGCCGCGCTCGCCCGATTCGATGAGCTACAACCACAGGCACGGCAACTCGAAAACGCGGCAACCCGTGTGTCCGATCGCTATGTAGAGAAACAGATATCCCGCGACTGGGACGCGATGGCGGAGATGCTGGCCGACGACTTCCAGGCGGACGATCGTCGTCCCGTGGTGGGCGGCGGGGTCCACGGTCGAGATGGCGAGATCGCGAACGGCCGAGCGAGCGCCGACGTCGGCGTCGAGGATATAACGACGAGGGTCATCGCGACCCGCGGCGAGCACCTCGCCCTCAGTCGATTCCGATACTCAGGTCGCGAACAAGGGCAAGAGACGTTTGTCGCCGAGACACTGGTCGTCGGCGAAATTAATGCGGATGGCCGGGTCGCGGCGGGCGTCGCTTTCGACGTCGACGACATCGGCGCCGCCTTCGAGGAACTGGATGCCCGTTTCCGCGCAGGAGAAGCAGCGGCTCACGCGCACACGTGGTCGTTGGTGATGCAGGTCCAAGCCGCGTACAACCGGCACGAAGCCCCCCGGGCGACGGCAGACTGGGTGAACATCGATCATCGGCGGGGTAGAGCGTTCGCGCCCGGCGACACGGTCCCCTACTTGCGTGCTACCTACGATGTCGCGCCGAACGTCAAGGGTCACATCGAAGCGGTGCACCAGCTGAACAACCTTGGGGTAGTCCTCACAGCGATACTCACTGGGACATCACAGGAGGGCTTCGACGCCGAGTGGCGCGAAATCGCCCTTTTCGCATTTGAAGGCGACATGGTCTCCCGGTTCGAAATCTTCGACGAGGCAGACCTCGATGTCGCGCTCGCCCGCTTTGAGGAACTGTCCATACAAGACCCGCCTCGGGCACCGCTCCGTTAGCTGTGAGCCCACGTCGCGCGGTGACTTTCGCGGGCCTTTCCGGGCGAGGTTGATGTTGCTAGCATCACCTACAGACCCCACCGTAAGCAGGGTGTGAGTCCCAACCAGCGGAGACACCAAATGGCCGAACTCCCATCGCGGCCAGAGGGAATTGTGTTGGCCCACTTCATCGTTTCGGACAACGTTGAGCGTTCTCGGCATTTTTACACCGAAATACTCGGCGGCAGGGTGGTCTTCTCCGGCAGAGATGGTGACGAGGTGACTTATGTCGGACTAGCCAACACCTTCATCATCATCAATGGCGGCGGAGGCCCGACCGACGACAAGCCGACGGTCACCCTGGAGGCCCCACGCGATCACGACCGCGTCAGCAGCTTCCTCAATATCCGGGTTAGAGATATCGCGGCCGTGTACGCCGAATGGAGCGCCCGGGGTGCCCATTTCGTGACGCCGCCGAAACAACATCAGAACGAGATCCGTTGTTACATGCGCGATCCCGACGGTCATCTCATCGAAGTTGGGCAAACCACTGACCCAGAGGGCGACTGGTCGCCCGCTCACTGGCCGTCAGGCACGCTCGCCGACGAGACCGAGTGAATGCCGCGATCGATAATGGCCAGTCCCCCGGACGCTGAAATCCCCGTCAGCCCTTTCCGGCCAGGCCACTGAAGAAACGGCCATGCCCACCGCGATCATCGGCACTGGAGGGCTCGGATCAGTCATCGCCCGCCAGCTCTCCTCCGGCGGCGAGACTCTGCGGCTCTCGAGCGCTAACCAAGAGTCGGCACGAAGGCTGGCCGCAGAGATCGGTCAAGCAGCCGTCATCGCCGTCGACAACCGCGACGCGTTGCAGGGCGCCGATGCCGTCATCCTCGCGCTGCGCTTTGCGGCGTTGGAGGGTGTCATCGACGAGATCGCCGAGCCGCTGGCCGAGAAGATTGTGGTCGTTCCGAGCAACCCGCTTGCCGTCGACGCACAAGGCAACGTCGTACATCTGTTGGCGAAGGACCAATCCTCTGGCGAGGTTGTGGCCGGATGGTTGCTGGCGGGGACGCGCTTGGCCATGGCGTTGGGAACCCTGTCGGGCGCTCTCTTCGGGTCCGCCAGCAACCGTTCACCCGAGCGGGCGGTCCTTTTCTACGCCGCTGACGATGACCATGCCGGCGAGGAAGTCGAGCGCCTGATCCGGACGGCCGGCTTCGAGCCGGCGAAGGTCGGCGGGATCGAGCAATCGGGTCGACTCGAGGTGGGCGGCGACCTTCACGATCTGGTAGTCGGCCCCGCAGAGGCGCGGTTATTGATCGGTAAGGCCTGATCGCTGCCGTCATACCTGTCCTACGCGGATTCGCCGGTTTCCGCTGCGCGCAATGCCAACAACGTTTCGCGCAGCTCTCCAAATCGGCGTTCTCCCAGAACTTCCCGCCAGCGTTTCTCGGTATCGAGCGCGGTGGCGCGCATGACGCGCAGCGCGTGCCGTCCCCGGGCCGTGAGCTCGATGATCCGAGCCCGGGCGTCGGCGGGGTGCGGTCCTCGCACGACGTAGTCATGCCGTTCCAGTGCGGCCACCGCCTGGGCCACCGCTTGCCGGCTCACCCCGAGTCGGTCGGCCAAATCCGATGCGTGCAAACCGCCGCCCACCAGCGGCACCAGTGCAACGGCTTGCCCCGGCCGGATCCCGTCGAGCCCCTCGGCGGCAAAAGCCGCCCTCAAACGGGGCGCTCCCGACGCCGCCACCAGATTCACCAGTGCCGGCACCGTGGGCTCCCACATGGCATCTCGCTGCGTTGGCATCGCCTCTTAGTGTGCCATTCGCCTGACATTTGACAAGGTACTTGTCAAATATTGATCGGGCTGCCACGATGGCGACATGCCGTCTCGATACCTTCGGCCACTCGTCGTGTGCCTCCTCGGAGCCCTGGCCGTAGTCCTCGGCGGGTGCATGGGCGGCGGCCGAGCACTCGGAACGCCTGGTGCGCAGTCGATCCCGGTCGGGCAGTCCACGCAGACCATTGAGGTCGGCGGGGTCAGCCGAACCTTCCACGTCTACCGGCCGCAAGGCCTGAGCGGCGGCGCGCCACTGGTGGTGATGTTGCACGGTGGGTTCGGCACCGGCGCGCAGGCCGAACGCGACTACCACTGGGACAGCGAGGCCGACGCCGGGCATTTCCTGGTTGCTTACCCTGACGGACTCATGCGCGCCTGGAACGCCGGGTCCTGCTGCGGTGAGCCGCTGCACGCCAACACCGACGACGTCGGTTTCATCAACGCCATGGTCGGCGCCGTCGAGCAGGAAATCCCGATCGATCGTGCACGCGTCTACGCAACGGGTGTGTCGAACGGGGCCATGATGGCGCTTCGGTTGGGTTGTCAGACAGATACTTTCGCAGCGATTGCCCCCGTGGCGGGCACGCTACTGACCGACTGCTCGGGAGCACGGCCGACATCGGTGCTGCAGATACACGGCACCGCCGACGACCGAGTTCCCTACAACGGCGGGCCCGGTAAAGCGTTCTCGGCCGACGGCACGGCACGCGTCGACGGTCCTTCGGTCGAAGCGGTCAACGCGACATGGCGCGGGATTGATGGCTGTGGACAACCGAACTCGACCACCGCGGGCGACGTCACGACCCAGACGGCCGACTGCGCCGACGGGCATACCGTGGAATTGATCTCGGTTGCGGGGGCGGGCCATCAATGGCCCGGCGGTGACCCCAGCCCGCTCGCGCAATGGGTCGGCGCTATGCCGGCACCGTCCACGGCGCTCAACGCCACCGACACCGTCTGGCAATTCTTCGCCGCGAACCACCGATAGCTACACTGCGGCAAGCCGCCCTCAGACGTTGCGAGCCATGTAAGCCAGGAGTTCCGCGGTATACCCCCACAATCTCGTGGTGCCGTCAAGAAAGGTGGCCGGGCCAACCCAATAGCCGAATCGGTACTCGTGCCAGCGCGCCGGATCGGCGAGTTCAGACAACGCCATCGTGAATGCCCGATGGGTTTCTGCGGGATCAACGGGACGAATCGGGCTGGGGCGCTGCCAATGAGCGACCACCGCGGTGACGTCGAAGCTTGACGCGCGGATCAGCAGTCTCGGCAAGGTGATCAGAGGAACGACGTCGCGCGGATCGATACCGATCTCTTCCGCTGCCTCCCGTAGGGCGGTGGCCGCGGGGTCGCGGTCGGTGGGCTCGCGGGAACCGCCAGGGAAAGCGACTTCACCAGGATGATCCCGAAGATTGTTGCTTCGCTGAAGGAGAACTGCTTCGGGGCCGCGCGGTGACTCCTGAAGGAGGACCAGGACCGCTGCCTGACGGGCAGCGACTTCTGTCGCGGGGGGATCGTTGACGCTGAGCTGTTCGGGTCGGGCGGCGCTGAGTGCGGTCATAAGGTGGACCAACGGTTCGGGGATATCGGCCGGCTCGGCGAGACGAGTTGGCGCGCTGATCCATTGGTCGACGGTGTAACTCGGTGCTGCTGGTGGTTGGCTGGACATCAGAATTGCTGAGTCTATTGGAGGAAGAGGTGACGCCGCATTGCTTTCGGTAGGTGGTAACCCAAAGCCAGGGAAGCCCGGGATGAATTAGAGCTCGACTTATGTTGTGCGAGTTAATATGTCATTAGCCAAAGAAAGTGGCAGCGCTTGAGCTTCCGATGCCATAGCATTCTCGCGTGGCGTCAGTCCTATGACCGCACCCGTGGAGGAATCATGTCGAACGAATCCACCGCTGTTGGACGTCAACCGGAGTTGCTCGGACAAACCGTCGTTGTGGTCGGCGGCAGTGCCGGCATCGGACTTGAAACGGCCCGGCGTGCCAGAAGCGAAGGCGCCGAGGTGATTTTGACTGCACGAAATCCCGAGCGACTCCAACAGGCGGCCAATGACGTTGGTGCCGTGGGCACTGCGGCCTTTGACGCCAACGACCCAGCAGCCATGGAGAAATTTTTCGTCGATCTGACGGCTCCCATCGATCACGTGATGGTCACCGCGGGCGCTCCGAATTACGGACCGTTGCTCGCCATGGACCTGACCGACGTGCGCCAAGCGATCGGTGGGCACGTAGCGACTTACCTCGACGTGGCGCGCAACGCGGCGAGCAAGATGCGCCCGGGCGGCACGTTGGTATTCATGGGTGGCACCGGCGCGCGACGGATCCAGCGCGGCCTCGGAATCGCCTCCGCCGCAACGTTCGCACTGCCCCCGTTCACAGCGACCCTCGCACTCGAACTCGCTCCGGTCCGCGTCAACCTCATCGCCGCCGGCTTCGTCGACACGCCCTTGTCCGCATCACTGCTCGGAGATCGGCTCCAAGAGCGCCGCGACGAGCTGCGCGCGACGCTGCCAATCGGACGGGTTGTCGAGGCCACCGATGTCGCAGCGCTCGCAGTGCACATCATGAGCAACACGGCATTGACTGGCGCGACCTTCGACATCGACGGCGGTCAACAATTCGCGTAGTCGCGAAAGGCCGCGGATCGTAAAAACGCTTCGGAGCAGCACGAGAAAAGCCGCACCCGCTCAATTACAGAGCGGGTGCGGCTTCCTTTGGCTCGTGGTCGGTCAGACTGCCCGAACGTTACTGGCCTGCGGGCCTTTGGCGCCCTGGGTGACCTCGAATTCCACCTGCTGATTCTCCTCGAGGCTACGGAAACCGCCGCCGCTGATCTCGGAGTAGTGCACGAAGACGTCCGGACCCTCCGCGCGCGCGATGAAACCGAAGCCCTTTTCGGCGTTGAACCACTTCACTGTTCCCTGTGTCATGTTGTTTCTCCTTTGATGTCAGGGGATTCCGATCCGCACCATGCGGATCGGCGCCGAATGTTCAGACGGCTGTTTCTGGCTTGCCCTGCAAGGAGAAAAAGACGCCCGCACCAAGTTTCTGCGCGAGCGTGTGTAAAACACGAACACTTAGAATTTCGACTCGTTGATAGTACCCCTTCAGCGGAGCAGCAGGCCTTCCGGCATCGAGAGCGATGTGATACCACGACGTGGGGCAGGCTAGGCTCGAGCCCGTGACCTGCGGTTTATGGGTCAGCCCCCAGCCCCTCCGAGCACTCCTAGCCAAGTGAGAAGTACGCGTACGCGTTGTTCGATCTGGTCGCGGATTGGTCGTATGGCATCGAGCGGTTGGCCGGCAGGGTCGGGCAAGACCCATTCTCCGTAGAAGCGTCCGGGCAGCACTGGGCAGGCATCGCCGCATCCCATTGCGATGACCACGTCCACGGCTTCGAGCATGTCCATGCTCCACTGTTTCGGCTGTTCGGTCGCGATATCGATGCCCTTTTCGGCCATGGCTGCGATGGCGGCAGGGTTGACTTCGGCAGCGGGTTCGGTACCGCCCGAGAAGACGCTGGCGCGATCGCCTGCGAGGTGTTTGAAGAATCCCATCGCCATCTGCGATCGACCCGCGTTGTGGGTGCAGAGGAACAGCACGGCTGGCTTGGTGTTCGGCATCATGCAACGCGTTCGACGGCGGGAGGGGCGAATCGTCCTCGCAGCCCCAGCGATACGTAGACCAGGGCGACGAGGACGGGGACTTCGATAAGGGGTCCGACGACACCGGCGAGTGCCTGCCCTGAAGTGGCCCCGTAGGTGGCGATGGCAACGGCGATGGCCAACTCGAAATTGTTCCCGGCGGCGGTGAAGGCCAGTGTCGTCGTGCGCTGATAACCCAAGCCGAGAGCCGCGCCGAGAAGGTAGCCGCCGCCCCACATGATGGCGAAGTAGACCAGCAGTGGTATAGCCATGCGGAGTACGTCGAGGGGACGGCTGGTGATCTGGTGTCCTTGCAGCGCAAAGAGAATGACGATGGTGAACAGCAGACCGTAGAGCGCCCACGGCCCGATTCGGGGCAGGAACGTGGACTCGTACCAGGTGCGCCCCTTGGCGTTCTCCCCGCAGCGCCGGGTCAGGTATCCGGCGAGCAGCGGAATACCGAGGAAGACGAGGACCGATTTGGCGATCTGCCACGGCGACGCGCTGATGCTGCTCTGTTGCAGGCCGAGCCAACCGGGTAGCACCGAGAGGTAGAACCAGCCGAGCGCGGCGAACATGATGACCTGAAAGATCGAGTTGAGTGCCACCAGCACCGCCGCGGCTTCGCGGTCACCGCAGGCAAGGTCGTTCCAGATGATCACCATCGCGATGCAGCGGGCCAAGCCGACGATGATCAGGCCGGTGCGATAGTTGGGCAGGTCGGGCAGCAGTAGCCACGCCAGCGCGAACATCAACGCTGGTCCGACGACCCAGTTCAGGATGAGTGAGCTTGCCAGCAGCTTGCGGTCGCCGGTCACGGAGCCAAGCCGGTCGTAGCGAACCTTGGCCAGGACGGGGTACATCATCACCAGCAGGCCGAGCGCGATGGGCAGCGAGATGCCGTCAATCTGAACGTGATTCAGAGAGTTGTTGAGTCCGGGAACGAGTCGCCCGAGTAACAAACCCGTGGCCATGGCGAAGCCGATCCACACCGGCAGCAGTTGGTCGAGCCGCGATAACTTCTCCATGACAACTGGCGGCGCGTCAAATGCCATTGGGGATCCGGGAGTCTGCACCGAATGACTCCGCGTCCGCGATGACCGTATAGACCTCCCACTTCTCACCGGCGGGTCCGGTCACCCACACCTTTTCCTGGGTGGCGAAGCAACACGTTGTCCCGAGTTCCTCCCGGGTGAACAGTCCCTCATCGGTCAGGCGGGCAATCTCGGCGTGGACGGCATCGCTGGACTCCACTTCGACGCCGAGGTGATTGAGACTCCCGCCCTGGCCGGGATTTTCGATGAGGACAAGCTTCAACGGCGGCTCGGTGACCGCAAAGTTCGCATAGCCCTGTTTCACCTTGGCTGGGGCGACGTTCAACAGCTTGGAGTAGAACGTGATCGCCTCGTCGAGATCGTCAACGTTGAGGGCGAGTTGAACACGGGACACGGCTGACCCCCTTAACCTCTGCGACTTATGTCGAACTAGGCTGATTCGACCCATGATGCCACCTCTTCGATATATGTCAATCTATGTGGCAGGATGGCCGCATGCCTAAGACGTTGCCGGTGGTGGATATGTCCGCACCAGTGCGCTGCGCGCCGGTCGCAGCTGGACCGATCGATGACGCTGCCGCCTTGGCAATTGCGTTGCGGCTCAAAGCGTTGGCGGACCCGGTCCGAGTGAAGCTGGTGTCGCTGCTGTTCAACTCAGCCGCTGGCGAGGTGTGTAGTTGCGATCTGGCCTCGGCGGTCCAGCTGGGCGAGTCCACGGTGAGCCATCACCTGTCCCAGTTGCGCCGCGCAGGTTTGGTCGAGTCAGAACGTCGCGGAATGAACGTGTATCACCGACCGCGACGCGACGCGCTCGTCGCACTGTGCACCGTGCTCGACCCGAACTGCTGTCGCTAGGGCCGCGCCCGGAAAACCCGTGGTCTCCGTTAGGTGGGCAGCGGTCCCCCGGCCAGCGAGATGGCTATCCCAGCTGAGGCGGCCGCGAGCAGAGTTAGCACGACATTGCGGCGCGGCATCAGCAGTAGGACGGCAGCTCCCGCAAGGACGGCGTATTGCCAAGGCTCACTGATCGCACGCGCCAAGGGGACGGCGGAACCGAGGATCGCGCCGATGGCGGCGGGTCCGGCGCCGGCAAGAAAGGCCCGGACGCCGTTGTTGTCGCGTAGCCGATCAAAGTGCTTTCCGCCCAACAGGATGAACGCGAACGACGGGGCGAACGCCACCATCGACGACAGTATGCCGCCGGCAAATCCCGCTGCGGCGTAGCCGACGACAGCGACCGTCTGCACGACAGGTCCGGGGGTGATCTGCCCCAGAGCGACGGCGTTGAGGAATTGGCCGCCGGTCATCCAGTGGTAGCGGTTGACGGCATCGGCCTGCATGAGCGGGATGATCACGAAGCCGCCCCCGTAGGACAAGGCACCGACTTTCAACGCCGTCCAGGCTACGGAAAGCAATGTGCCGCCGCCGATTACACCGACTACGAGGGCAGGAAGCGGGGCTGCGCCGAACGCGGTATGGCCGCGGCCCGCTTGGTTGATGAGAAGTTCGATAAGGCCGCACCCGAGCAGCACGACTACCAGCCATGGCCCGACGGTTGCCGCTGCGAAGCCCCCCGCGACAACATAGGAAAACCAGCGAATCCGGCTGTCGTTCTTGGCACCTCGCCAACTGGCGGGCATTAGCGTGGCACCGGCGTGGACGGCGACGGCCGCGACGGCCGCCCCGGCACCTGCGGCGCCGCCGAGCACCCACCGTGGGGGTGTTCCACGCAGGAATAGAGTTGCTAGAGCCAGGATCACGATCAGACCGGGCACGATGAATGCGAAGCCACCGACCAGTGCGCCCAGCCGACCCCGTACCCGCCAAGCGCAGTACATCGCCAGCTGAGTCGACGCAGGCCCTGGAAGCAGATTGCAGGCAGCGATAGCGTCCTCGAAATCGCGTGCGGTCAGCCAACCATGACGATCGACGCAGAGTTTGCGCAGCAGCGCTATATGCGTTGGTGGGCCGCCGAAGCCGACGCATCCGATGCGGCCCCACTCCCGCAATACCGTCAGCAGAGTGGGACGTGATCGATCCACCGTCGCAGGCAGGTCGGCTGGCTCGAAGGCCATGGCAGTCGTGGTCCCGTCCTTGGGGTTCGTCGCGATCATAACGCCGGGTGTGGCCGGCGTGACAGTGCTGAACGACCCCGTGCGCCCGCACGTTTGATGAGGCTTCGCATGCTGGCGCGGGAGACGAATATGAGCTTGGCTAGACCTCGTGGTCGAGGGTCAGCAGCATGAACCAGGGGTTGTGCGGCCGAACCGCCAGCGCGTCACGGCGGCGGCTCGCGGGAAGGCGACACATCCCGCCGAGCCGCACGCGGACCATTCGATCGGACGCCTCAACTGGTTACGTGCCGCGGTCCTGGGCGCCAACGACGGCATCGTCTCGGTAGCTGGAATCGTGGTCGGTGTTGCCGGAGCCAGCTCGCACCGCGGCGCGATTTTCACGGCAGGGCTGGCGGCCCTCGTGGCCGGAGCCGTATCGATGGCCTTGGGCGAGTTCGTGTCGGTGTCCAGCCAACGCGACAGCGAGAGTGCTCAGCTCAAGACCGAGAAGCGTGAGCTGCGTCAGATGCCCGACGCCGAGCTTGCCGAACTGACCGCCATCTACCAAAGCAGAGGGCTTTCGGCGCAGACTGCGGCACAAGTAGCTCGCGAGTTGACCGCACACGATCCGCTGGCGGCTCACGCCAATGCCGAACTCAAGATCGACCCCGAGAACCTCGCCAACCCGTGGCAGGCGGCACTGGCGTCGGCGGCCTCGTTCACTCTCGGCGCGCTGCTGCCGCTGTTCGCGATCCTGTTGCCCCCCATTGCATGGCGGGTTCCCGTGACGTTCGTCGCCGTGCTCGCTGCGTTGGGGGTTACGGGTGCTCTCAGCGCCCGTATCGGCGGCGCCAACGTCGGGCGTGCGGTTGCGCGGGTCGTCGTCGGCGGCGCACTTGGGCTGGCATTCACTTATGGCGTGGGCCAACTCTTCGGCACCGCAATCAGCTGACGGTCAACGCGACCCAGCCCAAGTCCAGCCGGCGATTTGGGGCACTGCCAGGCGCCTTGGCTGTCATCCTGATTTCGTGCCCGAAGCCAAACACGTCGTCTTGATTCACGGCTCCTGGGGCCGCGGGGAGCAGTTGGATTGGGCCCGCGCCGCATTCGAAGAGCGCGGCTACATGGCGCACACCCCAACGCTGCGCCATCACGAACTTGCCTCGCACGAGGGCGCGACGAAAGTCGCTTCGCTGAGCCTTCGCGACTACACCGACGACTTGGTGACGTTCGTGAATTCGCTGGATTCGCCGCCACTTCTGCTAGGTCATTCGATGGGCGGTCTGCTAGCGCAGTTGGTCGCCGCCCGCACCCGCCCAGCTGGCTTGGTGGCCGCTTGCCCGGCGCCGGCGGCCGGCATCTTGAGTGCGTCCCCGACGAGTTTGCGCGTGACGGTGCCGCACTTGTTACGGCCGCGTCCCTGGACCAAGCCGTGGCGCACCCCGACGTTCGAGCAATTCCGACGCTGGATCGCCAATACACAGACCGAAGAGATCGCCCGGGAAATACATGACGGTTTGGTCTGCGAATCCGGGCGCTATGTCTGGGAACTACTCCTTGCGGTGCCAAGGCTTTCGAAGGCCACCGTTGTCGATTTCGCGGCGGTCACTGCCCCGGTGCTGGCGATCGGGGCCGAGTGCGACCGCATCGTGCCGTCCATAGTTGCGCGCAAAACCGCAGCCCGGTATCAGCACGGCACCTTCCGCGAGATTTCCCGTTCCGACCACATGGTGTTTTCAGGGGCGGCTCTACCGGTCACTATGACCTGCATCGACGATTGGATGGCGAGAAATCATGTCCTCGAAGCTGACCCAGCGAGCTAAACCGCGCCGTCAAGGCATCGCCTCGGCCAAGGCGATATCCCTTTCGAAGCCAAGCGTTTTCGCCGTGTCGCGGTAACGATCCCGGAACTGCGCATAGGTCGCGGCGTCGCCGTGCGCCTGCGCCAGAAGAGCCCGCAGCCGCAGTAGCGGAACCTCGAACAGTACGAATCCCGGGTCGGTAGGTTCCGCTGCCAGCCTGTCGATCGCCTCCTGCGCCTCGTTGAGGTCGTCGCTGGTGCCGCGCTGCAGCAGTGATTCCGCCAAGACTCTGGTGGCCTCTCCGAGGGAGATCATGTCGCCAGTTTCGAAGGTGTAGTCGACGACCGCGTGTGCCAATTGGATGGCGCCGTCGATATCGCCGGTTCTGGCTTTCTCCTTCGCGATCTCGGTGTCGACAGTCCGCGCAACGGCTTTCGCGTACCCATGCTTCAGGTGAGCGTCACGATACTGGGCGAGCAACGCGAAACCGGCCGCGCGTTGCGAACCGCTCTGATTGATGAGGAAAAGGCCGCGACTCACCCGGGCGCCATCCACCGCGAAGTCATCGCCAGAATGCTCAGCCATCTCCATCGCGTCGGCGGTGTCCCGGTCAGCCGCCGCGTCAGGGAGCAACGCCCCGGCATGGACGGCGAAGCGGTATTTGTACACCACCGGGACGATGAAAGACATCAGGTCGACGCCGCGCGCCATCGCGATCGCCTGATCGAGGTCTTCCCTCCAGTCAGGAAGTCCAAGGGCATATCGACAGCAGCCACGCATGAGGATCGCCATCGCCAACGGTGACCCGACGGGGCCCAGACTGCCCCTGGTCGGATCTCCCTCTGCCAGGTCGATGACGCGCTCCGCCAAGCGCAGACCTTCGGCTGCCTGGCCTGCTTGCCACATAGCACTGCTCGCGAACGTCAAGATCGTCAGCGTCAACGCTGGGTCGGGGAACGACTCGAGCAGCAGGCTGCAGTCCGACGCAAGCCGCGCCGCTTCCCCGTAGCGGTTATGGAATACCAGCGCCGTCATCTGGCCGGCCATGCCGATCGCCAGCGATACCGTGTCGCCGGCGGCGCTGCAGAGGTCGCTCAGTTCGTCGAAACCGGTGTCTGCGATGGCGCCCGCGACCCGAACGGTGTTCATGCACAGCAGAGTCCGCGGGGCGATGCGCATCGGCGCCCGGGCCGGGTCATCAGTGGGCAACCGGTCGGCGACCGTTCGGGCCCGTTCCCAGCTGATGCGGGCTGCCCTGATGTCGCGGGATTGCGCCCATCCCCCGGCGCGCATGTGCCATCCGAACGCGGCGCTCAAGTCATCGGCCGCCTCCAGATGCTCGGCGATCAAGGCCGCGTTCTCATCCAGCGCGTCCGGATGGCGTTGTTGGATCGCGGTCGCCAGACGCCCATGCAGTTCGACGCGGTCGGACTTCAGCTGTGTTTCGTAGGCCACGGTCCTGATCAGCGGGTGGCGAAAGGCGTACTCGGCGCGCGGGGTAAACCGCACCTGGTCGACGAGTTCGGCAGCGATCAACTCCCCCATCTCAGCCTCGCCATGGAGCAACGCCAATTCCTCCGCACCAAAGCGCAACCCGATCACCGCAGCGGCATGCAGAGTCCGCTTGGCGGCGAGCACGAGCCGGTCGACACGGGCGGCGATGGCGGCCTGAAGGGTCGCCGGCACGGCGGCATCAGCATGGTCGGCATGGCAAACATAGTTACCGCGGGCGCCGGTCAGCACACCTCGCTCGGCCAGATCCCGCACCATCTCCTCGACGAAAAACGGGTTCCCGGAGGCCCTCTCGGTGACCGTGGTGGCCACCCCGCCAACCGAGCGGTCTGACCCGAGTAGCTGCAAGAGCAACGTTGCGGTCTCCGAATCGCTCAGCGGCGCAAGGGCGATGCTCTGCCCATCGGGCGTATGGCTCAATGCGCCCCGATATTCAGGGCGGTAGGTGATCAATACCAGCGAGTGCGTCTGCGGGACCGCTGCCACAAAGTCGGCTAATAGGGATCCGCTGACTTCGTCAATCCAGTGCAGGTCCTCGACGACATAGACCGCTGGGGCTTTTCGGGCCAGCGACGCGGCGTTGACCAGTGCAGTCAACCGCCGCCGGCGGGCATCCGGATCGATCTTGGCCACCGCAACCTCATGGTCGGCGATGCCGAGCAAGTCCTCCAACAGCAACACGTCTTCGGGGTCGGCATCAGGGAATTGAGCCCGCACGCCCGCACGAGCGACCGCATTGTCAAGGCCGCGTATGCCGGTAGCAGTGCGGAGCAGCTGCGCCACGACGTGAAACGGAATGTCACTGGCGTGTGATTCGCAGAACGCGGTGAACACCTCGACGCCCCGTGCGGCTGCCATGGCGGTGACCTCGCGCACCAACCGGCTTTTGCCGATGCCCGGTGATCCCACAACGCCGACCACCGCGCCGTGCCCGTCGATCGCACGGCCCAACAAGCCCTCGGCGGCGGTCATCTCCCCTTGTCTGCCAACTAGATTCGACTCCACACGCCCGGTGGCGTGATGCCCATCGCCCAGACCCAGCAGCCGATGGGCGGGCACCGGTTCCTGAGCGCCCTTGATCCGAACCAACTCACACTCACCCAGGCTCGCCGCGCCCTCAACCAGCCGCGCCGTCGACGAGCTCAGCATCACCCCACCCGGCGGCGCCACCGCCTCCATCCGCTGCGCCATTCCGACCTGCCTACCCACGGCGGCGTAGCCAAACTGGCCCGAACCAATCCCACCGGCGATCACCTCACCGGAGTTCAGCCCGACCCGCAACCACAGCTCGAGACCGTCGCGCTTGCCGACATCGGCAGCAAGCCGCTTGGCCTCCTGTTGAAGGTCCAAGGCCGCCAGACAGGCACGAATGGCGTGGTCTTCCAACGCCGCCGGCGCGCCGAACACCGCCATGATCCCGTCGCCCGTCCACTGCGCGACCTTGCTGCCGTAGCGCTGCACCACCGCCGCACAGCGGTCGGCGAGGTCGGCCATGATCTCGCGCCACCGCTCCGCACCCACCGCCGCGGCGATGTCCATCGAATGCACCACATCGGCGAACAGCACCGTGACCTGCTTGTACTCAGCATGGGTATCGTGCGCCGTGACCGGTGCGCCGCACTCGTTGCAGAACTTCGAGTTCGGCGGCAGCCCGGTACCGCACGACCTGCACACCAAGGCTGCGGCCGTCATCTCACGCGGCCAGCCCGCCGTCATTCACAGCACCATGGTGTCACCGCCGGCCGGCCGGCATAAGCGATATGGCGGCCGCGGTTGCCGAACAATCGGCTGATTAGAGGGTGCGATAAGCCCAGTGTCTGCACCGTTCGCACGTAGGCTTTTTGAGGTGCGCGTGCCGTGGCCCTTAACTGGCCGCTCGGACGAGATGGCAGCTATCCAGGCCGCCATCATGGCTTCGGATGTTTCCGGCATCGTTGTCTACGGGGCGGCGGGCGTGGGCAAGAGCCGGATCGCGCGTGAAGCCTTGGCTGCTGCTGAAGCGCAAGGGTGCGAATGCCGATGGACGGTCGGCACATCCTCGGCTCGGGCGATTCCACTAGGTGCTTTCACCGCTTGGGCGCCTTCGGGTGTCACCGAGACCGGTCAGTTGCTGCGAGGAGTGATCGAGTCGCTGTCGGCTGCATCTCCTGATGCCACGGTGGTGGTGTGCGTCGATGACGTGCTTCTGCTCGACGATCTGTCGATATTCGTTGTGCAACAGATTATGCAGCGCGGCGCGGCGAAACTGCTGCTTACCGTTCGCTATGGTGAGCCCATTCCCGCTGTGGTGCAAGAGATCTGGAAGGATGGTCGCTTCGATCGTCTTGATCTGGAGCCGTTGTCGCTCGACGAAACCACCGCGCTACTGTCGGCGACATTAGGCGGATCGGTGGATTTCGATGCCGGACAGCGACTCTGGAACCTTACTCGCGGCAACGTCTTGTATCTGCGGAACATCGTCGAGCAGGAGGTGGCTGACGGCCGCGTCGTGAAACAGCAGGGGTGTTGGCGCTGGATCGGCGATCCGATCGTGCCGCCCAGCTTGGTCGAGCTGATTGGATCTCGCATCGGGGACCTACCCGCCGCGGTTAATGATGTGATCGACGCGCTGGCTGTCGGGGAGCCGATCGAACTGGCGGCGCTGCGACGGATCACTGATCCGGCCGCGGTCGAGGAGGCCGACACCCGCGGTCTGATCACGCTCGAGCCCGGCGTTGCCGGTGTGCAGGTGCGGGTGGCGCATCCGCTTTACGGTGAGGTGCGCCGCACGGGCGCGCCACCCACGAAGTTGCGGCGGCTGCGTGGGTTGGTCGCCGCCGAACTGGCCGGGTCCGATCAGCGTGACGACATCCAGGTAGTCGTGCGGCGGGCGACGCTGAGTCTCGACTCCGACCTTGCACCCGACGCAGACCTGCTCGTCGGCGCAGCCCACGGCGCCGTCTGGCTGGCAGATCTGCCCCTGGCCGATCGACTCGCGGAAGCGGCTATCCACGCAGGAGGGAGCGTCGAGCCGAAATTTGTTCGCGCACATGCACTTTCGTGGCTTGGCCGTGGCGAAGAGGCAGACGCGGTGCTCGCCGAGATTGATGCCGGCCAGTTGACTGACGGCGACCGCGCGAGATTCGCGTTCTTTCGCGCGAGCAACCTACTCTGGGCCCTCGGTGACCCTGCACGCGCGAAGAAAACCATCGACGATGCGTCGCGCACCACCCCACCGCAAGTCCACAGCTATATCGACGCCTTCCTCACGGTGTACTGGTTTGCAACGGACCAGCCCTCGAAGGCGTTGGAAGCGTCGAAGAAACTCGCCCTGGACGACCTGCCCGCCGTCGTCGGGGCGGAGATAGCCTGGGCTCTCTCTACTATCGCCGCAGACGCCGGACGCACCACCGCGGCTGTGGGCACTGCAGAAGCTGGATACGCCGCTGCGAACCGCTCTTTCGACGCTCCGCACATGAGGTTCAACATCGCAGATTCTCACGTCAGCGCGCTCGTGCTGTCAGGGCGGATCGGCGACGCCTCTATCGTGGTCGAACACGTGCAGCAGCAGGCAGCTGACCTTCCGGGAGCGGCCCAATTACTCGGCGCTGCCGTCGCCGGTCGGGCCGCTCTCGCTGCGGGAGAACTTGATTCCGCGTGTGCATCGCTGGAACAGGCGGTGATAGGGATGTCCGGCACCCACCCTTTGGGCTGGGGGTATCGCTATGACATCCCCCGTGTGACCGCGCTCGCCGTTCGCGGGTTGACCGACGAGGCCGCCGCCGCACTTGCCGCGCTCGACAAGATGCGACGTCCTTTTCGGTCGCTGGACTACGAGTTGAGCCTGGCGCGGGCGTGGGTGGCCGCGGGCGAGGGCGCGGTGAGCGAGGCGATCGCCGTCTTGTCTTCAGCGGCTCAAAGGGCCGCCTCGACAGGGCAATTCGCAGCAGAAGTAATGTGTCTGCAGACCGCCACCCAGTTCGGGGACCGTTCGAGCGCACCTCGGTTGCGTGAGCTCGAGGGGATCGTCGAGGGGCCTCGCGTCGGCATAGCCGCGCGGTTCGCTGAGGCCCAGCGTGATGTCGACGCCGCCCAATTGGCTTCGGTGTCAGATGAATTCGAGCATCTGGGTGACCTTGTTGCCGCCGTCGACGCCGCCGCTCAGGCTGCGCTGACGTATCGACGGCAAGACCTTCGGGGATCGGCGCTGGGGTGCGCGGCACGCGCCGCCGCGCTGGCCGAACACTGCGGTGCCAGTACTCCGGCGCTGCGTCAGGCCCGCGAGCCGTTGCCACTGACCGATCGGGAACGCGAGATCGTGCTCCTGATCGGTGAGGGATTGTCCAGCCGCGACATTGCAGAGCGACTGACGCTGTCCGTACGGACCGTCGAAAGCCACCTCTATCGGGCGATGTTGAAGACCGGAACCACCAGCCGCGACGAACTCGCGGCCTTGCTGCCCCGACCCAGGACGCGACAAACCGATTACTCCGCTAAGTAGTACTGCCCGGGGCCCCGGCGAAACTGCAGTGGCGTGTTACTGAGCTCGTCCCACCTCAACGCGGGTGATTATTCCCATTGCGATGTGCGCGCCCGGTTTCAGCTGGTTCATCATCGGCGCTTCGAGGGGTTGTGATGTCGAGTCGAGAGTTTCGTCGGGTAAGTCTTGGCCTGCTGGTCACGGTCGGTCTGTGTGGGTTGACGTCGATGCTGAACTCGGCCGCTGCAAGGGCCGACACCGCGGATTCGCTACTCGGTGACGGTACGGCGTTGGTCTTCGGCCCCACCCTCGTCCCGACTCCGCCCTCGCAATATGTAACTGCGGCCGACACGCTGTATCTACAGCAACTCGGCTTCACCGGCACCGGCCAATCCTCGTTCATACCCGATGGATCGTCGGCGTTGAACCCCTCCACGCTCGGGTACGGCGCGTCGCTGGGTCAGGACCAGCCGATCATGGTCTCCGATATCGAAAGCCAAATAGCGGCCGGAGGAGTGAGCCCGGAGAACCCCGTCGTGGTTTTCGGCTACTCGCAGAGCTCCGAGGCCGCCTCGCTGATCATGCCGCAGCTCCAAGCCGCAGGTGTGCCCAGTGACGATGTGCACTTCGTGCTGGTCGGCGATCTCGATAATCCTAACGGCGGCTTCATGAACACCTTCGATTTTCCAGCCGGTAACACCTCGGCCTTCACCGCGCTGGACGTCCCCTTCGAACCCGCGACACCATCCGACCTGTACCCGACCGATATCTACACCCTCGAATACGACGGTTTCGCCGACTTCCCGCACTACACGACCAACCTGCTGTCGGACCTCAACGCCACGCTGGGATTATTTTTAGAGCACTTCACCTATTTGGATCTCGCCCCCGACCAGATCAGCAACGCGATTCTCTTGCCGGGATCTGAGGCGCTCACCGGGGAAGGCCTGACCGACTACTACATGATTCCGAATGACAACCTGCCGATATTGGAGCCACTGCTGCTGATCCCGGGCATCGGGCAGCCGCTCCATGACCTGCTGGAACCCGATACCCAGATTCTGGTGAACCTGGGCTACGGCAGCATCACCGAGGGCTGGAATCAGGGGCCGGCGAATGAGCCCACCACCTTTGGGGTGTTCCCCGACATCAACCACGCGCAACTCCTCGACGCGCTGAGCAACGGCTGGCACCAGGGAGTCACCGACGCCCTCAACGACCTGCAGCACCCCGCCGGTTACTCAGACCAGGTCGCGCCGTTGGAGCCGTTCGCAGACTCGTTGCACATCATGGGCTATGCCCCCGAGGACCCGTCGTTCACCGACGTCATAGATGGTTTGCTCAAGGTGGTGGGCTTCCCGGTTTCCGACGTGACGCTCAGCTCGTCACCAACAGACATCATCAACGACATCGGCAGCACGCTCTCGTACGACTATTCCTCGTTGGCCCCGCTCGCAGACGCCATCAAGGACTCGCTCACCAGTCTCCCCGCATATGAGGCGAACATTGCCATGGATCAGCTCGATGCCGGAAACTTCCTGGCCGCGCTCCTTGATCCAATCTCCTCCAGTACGGCACTGGTCCCATACGACCTCGTAGCTGGTCTGGAAGTCCCTCTGTTTGCAGCGTTAGGCACATTCGTTAACCTTGCGGACCTGTTCTCTTAGGACCGAGCGGCGAGCGAGGCGTAGCGGCCGGTCAGGCATCGGGCAGATGCCACCCGCCAGATCCGGGAAGGGTCAAGGCAGCTTCGGGTCCCCACGAGCCCGGTTCATAGGGCTGCGCGACGGGCGGGTTGTCGAGTACGGGTTGGCAGACCTGCCATACCCGGTCCACCTCGTCGGACCGGATGAACAGCGTCTGATCGCCGCGCATGACGTCGAGCAGCAGCCGCTCGTAGGCCTCCAACGGGATGTCGTCGGGATCTTCCTCCGCGAGGTCGAGCGCGAACGTTGCGCACGTCAACGCCATATCCGGTCCTGGCCGTTTGACGTTGAGATGTATTGCCGCACTGGGAGAATCGTTGAGCTCGAGAGTCAACCCGTCAGGCCCGTACGCGTTGTCGCCGAACCGGCCGGTCGGCGGGGTGCGGAACGTCAATGTCACGGTCTTGCGGTTATCGCCCATCGCCTTACCGGTCCGCAGATAGAACGGCACGCCCTGCCACCGGTCAGTGTCGACCCATGCTTCCAGCGCCACCAGGGTTTCCACCTTTGAGCCAGTCGCGACACCGTCGACGTCGAGGTAGCCGTCGTACTGCCCGAATACCACCCGCGACGGGTCGAGCGGCCGCATCGCCGCGAAGACCTTGGCCTTCTCGTTGCGTAGCGCGAGCGCGTTGAGGTGCACCGGCGGTTCCATGGCCACGAACCCGAGCACCTGGACCAGGTGGGTCGAGACCATGTCCCGGAAGCATCCAGTCTCTTCGTAGAAGGCGCCCCGACCCTCGACGGTCAGGTCTTCTGGGACGTCGATCTGCACCGAAACGACGTTGCTGCGGTTCCACGCCGGCTCGATCAGCCCATTAGCGAAGCGCAGGGCCAGGATGTTCTGCACCGCCTCCTTGCCCAGGAAGTGGTCAATCCGGTACACCTGTTCCTCGCTGACCACGGCCTTGATCGCGGCCTCGAGTTCGCGTGAGCTCTCCAGATCGGTGCCGAACGGCTTCTCATGGACGATCCGCGCGCCGTCGGCGATGGCTTCCTTACCGAGCATCGCGAACATCGCCTTCGTCGCGGCCGGGGGCACCGAAAGGTACACCAGCGTGCGGGCATCGGGGCCGAGTTGGTCGTGGGCGGCGCGTACGGCGGCCGCCAGCTCGGCGCCGTCGTCATCGGTCGACGTCTGAAACGACAACCGGCTCAACAGTTTATCGACGACCGTTTCGTCAAGAGGATCCTTGACGAACTCGCAGAGTTCGGCCCGGATCCGCTCGCGGAATTCAGCATCGGTTCCTGGTGAATGCCGGCCCGAACCGATGACGGCGTAGTCATCGGGTAGCCGGCCCGCGGCGGCCAGATGGTAGAGGCCGGGGAACAATTTGCGTTTGGCGAGGTCTCCGGTCGCGCCGAAGAGAACGAAAACCTGCGGCGGGATTTGTTCGTGGTCTGAGGACACCTGATCCAGGGTAGGCGGCAGGCTCGTTTCAGGCCTCTAGGCTGGAGGATCTTCGTTGAGCTGCGTCGGCGATGACGGCGGAGTCATGGCCCCGCGGCAAGTTCGGCCCGCGACGTCTATAGGTCGTGCTCGATATCGTCTGCTGCTTTTTCGGCGAGCTGGTAAATGCGGCGGCCGATTTGAATCCCGATGCCCATCAAAATCAACGCTAGCGGGATGTTTCCGCACACGCCGGTGATGATCGAGGTCGGCCGGTCGTGCGGGGAAGCGGTCATGATGTCGAACCACACGTCGACCAGCAGCAAGACGCCGGTGGAGAACGCGGCGATGCTGAGCAGGTGGGAACGTAGAAACCCCAGAATGGCTGTGGCGGAGAGGAATACCACGAGTCCTATGTCGAACCCGACCCATGCTCCGCGCCAGTGATACGCCTCGTAGTGGGTGGGCAGCACCAGTTCTAGGTATAGAACCCAGGGGATCAGAAATATCGCCGCAGCCGACGCAACGAAAGGCCGTAAGTACTTGTCAGCAATTTTGGTGATGTCCACTTAGCCTCCGCACGAGATCGCGGACATCGTTAGTTTGGTGAGAATGCCCGACTGAACAAGGTTAGACAGCCACAAGGTGGTGGCGGATCTTCTTGACCGAACGGCCGCTAGAAGCTGCGAATAAACGGTGACTCGATACCGGGAATCCCGAAAAATACGCTGTGACGTGGGGCGGGCGGAGCTCGAACCCGCGACCTACGGATTAGCGATCCTCCGATCCCGACAGTCCCTGTTAATGCCCGTGTATCACTGTGCGGCTCCGCTTACCTCATCCGCATAAGCAGCCGAATGCTTAACGCTGACCTACTAGATGCGAACTAGACTGGGTCCGCGCTGGGTGGTATCGGGCGGGATTGGCGACGCGGCAGGGGCTGCCTGATAGTCGCGCACGCACTCGGGGCACGGGGTGGCGAGGATCGGCGCGAAAATAAACCGGCACGCAGTTTCACACAACAGTCCACGCAGCTTGCCGGTCCATTATGGATTCGGTATTCCTGGTGTTAACGCTCCCGGTATCCCTGGTGTTACTTGCATCGCGGGTGCTGGTGGCCCTGGTTTGGGGATCGGTCGTCCCGGTATTTCCGGTGCTTCCGGTGGTCGCTCATCTGGCGGTAGTCCCTCGGTGGCTAGAACGGGATCGCTGGTGAATCCGTTGGGATTCATGTGATCCTTGCAGAAGTTAGTAGAGTTCATCACTACGAGGTATTCCCTCCACAATCCTGGCGGGTTGGGTGCCGGTGAGGTAACACCGTCTGGACAGCGCCACGTACAACTAAGAGCGCCGATACCTGCGCCACCGAATGCGAAGCTACCGCCGCCGTTAGCGGCCCCGAGAATGCCGTTCACGCCGAAACCGCCTGCTTCGCAATGCATATGCGAGCCGTTGATCTCGGTCGGGTAGTCGCAGAAGCCGCCTTGCCCGAACAAAGCGCCGCCGCCGGACCCAACGCCGGGATACGGGCAGAGGTCGGCGTGAGCCGATCCAGCCGGGACAAATATTGACGCACAGAAGCCGAAAGAGACCATTGAAGCGGAAGTGAAGATTTTCTTTATTCTTTTCATCCGATTCCTGCACTCCACGTTCGGCCCTACGCATTCGGATTCTGCCCGTCCGAGCCTAATATGATTCGTTTGATCCAGCTTGCTGAATGAGCGAATGCTCAACTCGGCGTATAGGGATTGTGAAAGCGTGGCCCTTCGTAGGGGCCCGCCGGCGCGGACGCGCGTCGGCCTCGTTGGGTTCTAACCAGCCCGGCGCAGATATCGTGCAGCCTCAATGTCCGTGCAATGCAGGACCTAACCCGCCGCCCAGGGTCGCTGTAGATCGTGTCGATCTCATCGGCGGTGAAACTCGTGCGGACGGGTACGGGCTCGGTGCTCACTCACGCGTCGGCTTTCGGCCGTCCGGTTAAGCGCCCGCGCGCGTCGCGGCAGGACCCCGGTTTCCCGACGGGCCATCCGAGCCGCGTGGCGCGATGCCACCGACGACGCTCGCAACCTGTGTTGCCACGCGCGTGCGACCGGGCGGACGCCGCTTACGGCTGCTGACGACGACCGGCGCGACGACGCACCCTGCGCGCGCTTCGGCGCATGCCCCGGAATGCGTAGCCGGCCGCCACCACCGACGCCGCAATCGTGGTAACGAACACGGGCAGCCAGCTGTCCCGGTGGTGATCGACAGACCACCAGACGATCGAGAAGAGCACCGTGCAGGCAAATAGGACGATGTCACGCCAACTTCCTTCATAGGAACTGGCGGCGGCACGCAGCCGGCGTGCCTTGTCGTTCGCCGCGACCAATTCGTCGATGCGCTCATTGATGCTGCGCCGCAGTGCCTCCCGCCGGGTCACTTCGACTTCAGGTAGTTGCTCGAGCAGCTCTAGGTCTTGTTTGATCCCGTCGCGCAAGCCGGGGCCCCTCAGTTGTCCCACCGCGGCGCCGAGCAGTGCACCACCGAGGACGGGAGCTGCGCCCATCGCCATTGCGGCCATACCGGGCATTGCGACCTCTATTTTCCCGCCGGGAACAACATCATTTCATGGTGGCAAGGTTGTGCCAGAAGTTCTTGAGGCTGTCGGTGCCGCCGAAAAGCGTGGTGAAGTTCGTGGAGTCGACGAGGACGATGTCGCCGGCACGCCAGCTCGACGGCGGCATCCAGATCAACGCGTTGAATTCGGTGTTGCCCGCGGTGGTGAAGGGATGGGGCCTGCTGGGATCGATCCGTTGACGACCCAGCACCCGCACTGAGTCGCTCTCCGGTGCGGTGAGTTCGTAGTGCGGCAGGTGGGGGTGGAAGTTGAACGTGGTGACGTTGTCGAGCAGGCCCGCGGCGTCCAGGTCGTGGACTGCGGTCAGGGGCGCGATCTGCGTGGTGCCCTCGACGACGGCGGGACGCAGCCCCCAGGTGTTGTGCACCGGGACCTCGAGGGCCGCCATCAGGGAGCGAGTGTACTGCCCGAACCGTTGTTGGCGCGGCACCAGCGGGTCGCCGTGGTGCTGGTATTCAACTTGACGCTGGGCGAAATCGTCGGTGAAGCCCACGTCGTGATGCGGCGCCAGTAACAAGCATGTTCCCTCGCGCTGCAGCCATTCCTGGATGGCGCTGATCTCTTCCGGTGCAGCTTCTTGTTCAGACAAGAGATGGTCCAGCCCGAAGACCATCAGGGTGTCGGTGTAGGCAAGGATTCGTTCGTCAATTGGAAGTTTGTAGCCCGCCTGGTCGATGCGCTGGAAGACGGCGACCGGGTGGCCGGTTGCTTCGCCAGCCAAGTCCTGGAATGCCAGCGCCGAGCGGTGGAAAAGCTCCAGAGTGCCGGCGATGCCCTGCAGGAAGTGCGCCGCAACGTATTCCGGTGTTTCGTAGCTCGGCCACAAGGCGTTGCGGACTTCGGTCATGGTGGAGAAGCGGTTGTACATCGCGGCGGGGTCGCGTTGGGCTTCCCACGGGTAGCTCCAGGTCCAGTAGATGCTGATGCGCCGTCGACCTGGGGTGTGTTTGCGCGGGACATGCGTTTGGTTGTAGGTGCGCGCAGGGGGCAGCGTGCTCATGATCGTGTCTCTTAATTCTCGAGCGCCGCGAGGTATCGGAGGGCCTTCAGCCCCGGCAAGAAGAAGTAGGCCCCGCCCGTCAAAGTGGTGAACGCAGGTAACCCTTTGAGGACTTTGCGGATCGGCCTGTTGGGGATGGTGAATTCCAGTGTGCCGTCCTGGGTTCCGCAGATGGGATCATGCTCGTTACCGAGTTCGTGAAACGTGGGGTCGTTGATCCACACGTTCTGCGCGAACTCGAACTGGCGAACCAGGCTGGCGCAGATGATGAACGCGGCGATGCCGCGATCCACCCCGTCGTCGGGCGCCCCCTGGGGCAATGCCGGCCCGTAGGTAGCACCGCGGCGAATGATCCTGTGCCGGTTCATGTTGTGCGCGGTGTCGCGTGGGTTGAGGCGTCGTGCGTGCGATCCGAGCGGGCAGGCATACCCGAGTGGATCCATCTCCTTGTAGTTGAAGTCGTTGTTGCGCATGGGATCCGCGCCCAGCTCAGGGTCATCCTTGTCCGGTGCCAGCACCAGTGGGGCACCGCTGCGCCAACGTCCCATGAACTTCGCCGCAAGCAGCTCCTCATCCTCTGGCGTCTCGGCGTGCTCCCGCAGGTAGTCACGGAACAGTCCAACGTGTTCCTGCAACCTCCGGTAGGCCATGTAGCTTCCATTGCGGGCCAAGACTTCTGGCTGCGGCAGATCGGGCGACCCGTGCTCGTCGGGATAGCCGAGGATAAACTCGCCGGGCTTGAGCGCCGCGCCCGAACCCGGCGTGGGCTCTTCGCCGGCGCCCTCGATCACCGGCTGAGACAATCGGTCACGGAAGCCGAAGTGATCGTGTGCGTAATTGAACGGCGGCGTCGCGTTCAAATCCAACACCGACAGACTGCGCACACCGTCACACCGGGCCACCAGCTCGTCGTGCACCCCGGTGGCCCGCGCATGTTCAGGCGTCATCACGCGCGAACAGGATCGCGATCGCGTGTAAATCGGCGCCTGCCAGTCCGCCCACCCAGTTGTCGGGGTGGGCGGCCCCGGTATCACCCAAGATGTCCGCCCGAGCCGCCATGCCCTGGCGAAACGCCTCCGGGAAAGTTGCTAAGGATTCCTCGGGAACCCCGAGCGCCCGCAATCCATTCCACGTGAACGCCAGCGTGACCCACCGCTTCGTGCTGTCCATCGAGGCTTGCGCCGCGGCGGCCGATTCGACCACGGGGATCAGCTCGGACAGCCACGCCCGACCCCCCGCCGGGTTGCCGAATGTCAGAAACTCATAGCGCCCGGTCATCGCTGGCGTGCGGGTCAGCAGGATGTGCTGAATATCGTCCAGCTCAAGCATCGGTGCACCTTTCGGTGCGGATCACTGCATCTGGTCGAGCATGTCGGAGAACGCGGCTTTGAGCCGCAGCGCCTTTTTGATCTCGTCGGCGGTGACGTAGGGGTACTCTCCGTACTCCAGGAAACTGGGGCACTGGTGCTCACGCACGAATCGCACGAAGGCGTCAGGATTCTCTTTCCAATCCTCCGGGAATCCGTCCAGATTCGTGAACACCGTGGTGATCCCGGTCGCGCTGAACAGCGCCACCGCATCCTCGGTGTACTTGTCGAAGTCGGTGTCGAAGATGCCCTGGTACTGGAAATGCAGCCCCGAACCGACATCGAACAATACCCACCGCAAATAGTGCAGCCGCAACGGCGCGAGCACGTCGGGACTCCCGGCAATCGCTTCCTCGATCTGCTTGCCGTACGCGCGGACGGCCTCTTCGCGCCCCTCTTTGACCTTCGCGATGATCGAAAAGCCATAACAGGCAGGAGTTCTCGGATAGACGGGACCGTACCTACCGCGCTCGAGCTCGAAGTACCCCTCTTCGGGAATGGCGATCGCCGCCGGCTTGCTCCAATCATGAACGCTCATCGGCATCCTCGGACTTCCGTCTGTGTTATCCGTGCGAACACTACGCCCCGGTCACGCCTCTTGGACCATTTCGTCGGCGGCCATTCGACCACCGACGCAACGGTCTTCGCCTTACCCTGCAGCGGGCCAACAGCAAGGCGCTGACCATCGGCACCCAGACGGGGAACGCCATCGTGATCCACACGCTGATGTTGCCAGGCGGGGTGACCGCCGGTGAACACTCCGACCCGAGCGTGGCGAGCACCCAACCGGCCACCCTTCGATCGCCGGGCAGTCTGTCCGTGCGAATTCAACTGCTCTCCGCGCACGACCGAGTGGCGTGGCCATCCGGGCGGCGCGTCATGTTGCAGCGCTACACCGACGCACCCGCAGCCGAGTTGCTCGTTCCGACATTGCCCGCCTTCGCCGCGTCAAAGACCTCGACCTGGGCCGATCGGCGCGGCGCTCGCGACCTCTGGGACCTGTGGGCGCTCAGCCACCTCGGCGCAATCAACAGCGATGCCTTCGGCCTGTACCAACGCTACGGACCTACGAATCGGCCGCCCGCGTCCTGGCTGTTCGACGCGGCGCCTTCAGACACCGAGTGGCAGGCGCAACTCGCCGGACAGACCCGAATCACGGTTTCGGCGCGTACGGCTCTCGATATCGTGCGGGCGGCTTGGCACGCCGCCGCCAAAATCCCAGATGACCAGCGCGGCAGCCGGAATCTCGGCCCTATAAACGATGAATAAACGGTGACTCGATACCGGGAATCCCGAAAAATAGGCTCTGACGTGGGGCGGGCGGGGCTCGAACCCGCGACCTACGGATTATGAGTCCGCGGCTCTAACCGACTGAGCTACCGCCCCTGGATCAACTGCTGCAGATACAGGCTCCGGCCTCTCTGACTCCGGTTCTGGGTACCGCAGTGATTACGCAACACTATCGATTGCCTTGGCTAAAGCCTCAGCGACTCCGACTAAGTCATCGTCCAGCAGACCCGAACCACTTGCAGATGTGCTCGAAGCTGTGAGTTACGGGTGACGCAAGCGCGCACGGCTTACTCGATGACAACAGATGGCCGCGCAGCGACATCGGGACGGCATTAAGTCAGTTCCCGGAGGTCTAGCCTGAAACCGTTTGCGCGAGCTGATGCTCCCCGGCCGGGGCAGACCTGCTCCGCTTGAGACGAGATTTTAGAGTCATCGCGGGCTTCTCGACCACGATCCAGCTCAGTGCGGCGATCGGCAGAGTGGCTAGGGCCGAGATGGTCATGAACGCAATCGGATTCAGGCTGCCAAGCCCACCGATGACCAGTAACTGCTGGATCGGGAACGAGTAGATGTATACGCCGTACGACAGATCCGTCCGTAGTCTGAACCGCTTGTCGTGGATGAGGGCACCTGACACGATGATGGCGTAAGCAAGCGGAACGGCGGCGATCAGCCGGTAATTAGGCAGCAGGCCGGCCGCTAGGACTATGACCACGCTCACCCCGACGAGTGACCATCGGGCGGGAATCACGTTTCGGAACTGATACACGAGCGCTCCAGCTAGAAACATGACAGCGAAGCGCCCAGCTTGTACTTCAGGAGGTCCCAAACCGCGTCCCAAACCGGAATAAGAGGTGGTGTACGAAACCAGCGCCGCCCAGGATAGTGCCAGTACCATCGCCGCAGGGAGAAGCCACCGGCGACGGAGGAGTCCGACTACGCCGAGAACAGCAACAGCGATGTAGCACAGCAGCTCCCATTTAAGGGTCCACAGGGAAAAGTTCCACGCGGCGGTCCATGGGATCCCGTGTGGTGTTCCGCCGACATCGAACTGAAACATCCACACTGCGCTGTTTTTTAGGATGTATTCGATCGGCGCGGTGGACAGAAGCAGGTCCCTGGCCGGACCGCCTTGAAGCGCCACGCCGATCGGAGCGATGACAAACGCGGTGACGATCAGACAGGTGTAGAACCCGGGGAGGATGCGGAAAGCTCGAGCGACGAAATAGTTGCGAAGCCGCGGGTTGCCGAGCCAACTGGCGATGATGAGGAACCCTGAGATCGCAAAAAACCCGTCGACCCCTATCTCGCGAAGAAGCTGCCGAGCAGGCGCGAACGGCACATCGCGGCCCGTGAGCGGAAAGGAGTGGAACACGATCACCAACATCGCCAGCGCCAACCGCCACGAGTTCAGTGCGTTCTTTCGCGGATCGAATACCTGCCCAAGTGTCGTATGCAGCCGACGCCCGCCGTCCGGCTGGCGAGCGTTTAGCGCTCCTTGCCTCAATCCGTCTTTTCGCGCGATCTGAGAAGACATTCGCCCTTGATCCCTACGCGTCCAAGCGGGCGAGCTGACGTGCCGATACTGCTCCCCGCAAGCCGATCGCCTGACCTTGCCGCTCGTAGTGATGGGAATCGAACCAGGCCGCACCAGAACGAGATCCGCGGCGCCGAGACCGTGCGAGTTCGGCATCCCCGATGACTTCACGCTTGACGGCGGCGAGCTTGTCCATCGCCTCGTCGTGAGAGTCGCTTCGGTTCTTGAATTCGATGATGGCCATGAGCTTCTCTCTGCCTTCGTCGGGAACTGCGGGCAGCGTGGTCACGAACGACACGTGCTTCTCCTAACACGACCGAACAGACGCGGAACGGGGCCGCCGCCGCTGCGGTGGTTTCCGGGCGCGGCGATCAAAATGGTGGAGAGACGTGCATACCGACCGTCCCCATAATGCCTACCATACAGACGTTTAGAATGATAGTAAAGCTTCAGAGTAGCTCGCGGTATGCAAATCAAGCTGGTCAATTTTCGGTTGCCGACAACTGATCAGTTTTCGGTTGCCCGTTGACAACGGACAGCGCGGTACCGCTCGGAACATCGCATTAGATACCGCAGCGCATACCGCAGCACTGCCAGATCACACCAGGCCCAGCCAACGCGATAAGCGTCATCACCGCAGTTAGACGCAGAATATTACTGACAAACAACGGCGGCCAGCGGCATCAAACGCTCAAGAAGACGGATTATGAGTCCGCGGCTCTAACCGACTGAGCTACCGCCCCTGGTGACTGGCATCCTAATTCGCTCGCTGCCGCCGATCACTCCTCGCCCGGGGGCGGGGTGATCGAGTCGGCCTCGATGGTGATCAGCACCCGAACCTCGTCGGGATTGCCGCTGAAGTTCGGATACGGCGTGCCGAGGTACTTCTGGGAGATCTCGTCGATGCTCGCCCGCCCGCCCTCGGTCGTCGTGCCGGTCACGCGGCCCCGCACGGCGTAGTACCGAAAGACATCGTCCGGGTCGACCACGTTGACGGCGACGCGCCCATCGCGAGCGATGTTTCGCGACTTCTGCATGCCGTCGACGATGTTGATCACGATGTTCTGGCCATCGGTCGTCACCCATGTCTCGGTGAGCTGCGGGGAACCGTCGGCCATCAGAGTGGCGATGAAGCAGGGGCTGGGACGTCGCAACAGGTCGAGCAGGCCCACGGGCAGTGGTTTCGACACCGGGTGACTATATCGGCCGACAGGTCGCGGCAAAGCGGGGCGCGGTCAGGTGTAGACCGTCTGACCGTCAGCGTCGAGCAGATACCGTTCGGTGCCGTGCTCGACGCGGGGGGCGTCGCCCCCCAACGCCACCGCCACCTTGTTGCTGGCGTTGCGCATCACGTCGAACGTCAGCTCGACGGCCTGACCGTCGGAGAAGTGAGCCCGCACCCCGGCAGCGATGCCGTCATCGATCTGACTGGGCGACCAGATCAGCGCATCCACGTAGCGCAGCGCCGCCTTCTGCCCGTCGGTCAACTGCGACGACGCCTCGAACTGCTCGATGTCGCTGTACAGCGTCTCTGACCCGCCGGCATCCAGGGCGGTCGTCTCGCGCAGCGACTTGCACAGCCGACAGTTGTGTTGGGTCGCGCCGCGCAGTCGGACCACCTCCGCGGTCAGCGCATCGAGCTCACGCAGCCGGGCCACAGTCGGCAAGAAGTCGTTGAACACGATGTCGGACGGGTCGGTGGTGTGATCCCACGACACCGGCCCGGTGACCCAACCGAGGTAGTCATCGCCGACGCCGAGCGCCTCCAACCCTGCCCGCACCCGGGGGACGAAGTCCGCAATGTACATCTGTACGACAACGCCAAAGGCGCTGTCACCCAGTACCTTCCACAGCCTGGAGCGCTGCTCGACGCTGATACGAGTGACGTCGGTACTGAACTGTTCGGCGAACTCAGCAACGACGGCGTAGCCATCCATCCCCGAGCCCTCGGCGGGCAGCGCCGGCAAACCGAGCGTCCGCGCGCACATCCGGCGCACCAGCGCCGTCGTCTGACCGTCGCCGGGCGACAACGCAACCAGACGCGTCAGATCGTCGTGCAACACCACACCTGGATTATGTCGCCTGACTGACCGACGACATGTGAAAGTCCGGAATCCGTAGCGACGGCATCGCCGTGCGGGTGACCCAGTCGCCCCATTCCCGCGGCAAGGTCGGCTCGCTGACACCGGCCTGGCTGGCCCGTCGCAGCAGATCCAACGGGCTTTCGTTGAACCGGAAGTTGTTGACGGCGGCCGTCACTTCGCCGTCTTCGACCAGGTAGACACCATCGCGGGTCAGCCCGGTCAGCAGCAGCGTCGTCGGGTCGACCTCGCGGATGTACCACAGCGTGGTGAGCAGCAAGCCGCGCCCGGTTTGCGCGATCATGTCGGCCAGTTCGGTGTCGCCGCCGGTCATCAAGACGTTGTCGGCGGCCACGGCGACGGGGGCGCCGAATTCGGCTGCCGCGGCGCGCGGATAGGCCAACGCGTTGATCGCACCGTCGCGGATCCAGTCCACCCGGGCGATGTCCATCCCGTTGTCGAAGACCGACAACGTCTCCGACGAACTCGGCGCAGCGACAAACGGTGTGCAGCGCAGCCCAGCTGCCGACGGATCGGAGTACAACGTCAGCGGCAGGTCGGTCAGCTTCTCCCCCATCCGGGTCCCGCCGTCCAGCGTCGACAGCGCGGTGCGGCCCTCTTGCGCGCCGCGACCGGTCATGGACCACCCGAGGTAGACCATCATGTCGGCCACCGCCGACGGCGGCAGCAGCGTCTCGTAGCGCCCGGCGGGCAACTCGACCGTGCGCTCCGCCCAACCAAGTCGCAAGGACAGCTCGTCGAGCAGCGAATCAGTTGGCACATCAGCGAAGTCGGGTGTGCCGACAGCGACCCACGCGCTGGCGCCGTCACGTTTGCCGTTGATCTCCACCGATCCCGTCGGCTGGGTGTAGCGACGGCGCAGCCCGCTCGAGGTCGCCAGGAATGTCGTCTCCAGGGCATGCCGCGCGAAGCCGAACAATTGGTCGGCGCCGCGGAATCCACGCGCCAATGGGCCGGCGATGGTCGAGAACACTTCCGGTCCGGTCACCGGGATCGGCGTATCCCAGTCAACAGGCACCGTGTTGCCGTTGAGCAGCGGTGCGGCGTCACGCGCCTCCGGTGCGGCCGCGGCGGCCGCCTGGGACGCCGCAACCAATCCCTCGATCACCGACGGGTCTACCTCAGCCGATGTCAGCGAACCGACTCGTGCTGTATCACCCCGTCGCACAATCGAAATGACGGTGATGAGCCGAGCGGTCGATACGCCGTTGGTGGTCATCGAATTGTTGGCCCATCGCAACGATGTGGCGATGCGGTCGCTGACCAATACGATCGTCTCGTCGGCGCCGCCGAGCCGCGCCGCGGTGTCCAGCGCGAGGTCGACCACCTGCTGAGCGCCGATCACAGGCCGGCCTCGATCCGGGTGTTGAGCACGTTGACCCCGCGGAAGAGCGCCGACGGGCAACCGTGGCTGACGGCAGCCACCTGACCCGGCTGCGCCTTGCCGCAGTTGTATGCCCCACCGAGGCGCCACGTGGACGGGCCGCCAACGGCTTCCATCGAATTCCAGAAGTCGGTCGTGGTGGCTTGATACGCGATGTCGCGCAGCTGACCGTCCAGCTTTCCGTCCCGAATGCGGTAGAACCGCTGCCCGGTGAACTGAAAGTTGTACCGCTGCATGTCGATTGACCACGACCGGTCACCGACGATGTAGATGCCATTGTCGACGCGGGCGATCAAGTCGTTCGTGCTGACGTCCTCGGGTCCGGGCTGCAGCGACACGTTGGCCATCCGCTGGATCGGCACATGGTGTGGCGAATCGGCGTAGGAGCAGCCGTTGGACCGGGCGTGACCCAGCCGAGGGGCGAACACCCGATCCAGTTGATAGCCGACGAAGACGCCGTCGCGCACCAGATCCCAACTCTGCGCGGCCACCCCCTCGTCGTCGAAACCGATACTGGCCAAGCCGTGTTCGACGGTACGGTCGGCGGTCACGTTCATCACCGGCGACCCGTACTGCAAGGTCCCGAGCTTGTCGGGTGTGGCGAACGACGTGCCAGCATAGGCTGACTCGTAACCGATGGCCCGGTCGTATTCGGTTGCGTGGCCGATGGATTCGTGGATCGTCAGCCACAGGTTGGTCGGGTCGATCACCAGATCGGTCGGGCCGGGTGTCACGCCGGGCGCTTTGATTTTCTCGGCCAGCTGCGACGGCAGCTGCGCCAGCTCGTCGGTCCAGTTCCACACGTCGTCGCCGGCGACCACCTCCCAGCCGCGGCCCATCGGCGGCACCAGCGTGCGCATCGAGTCGAATCCGCACCCCGCGTCCACGGTGATCGCCTCGAGCACCGGCATCAGCCGCACCCGCTGCTGGGTGACCGACGAGCCAAAGGTGTCGGCGTAGAACGTCTGCTCTTTGACGATGTTCAGGCCCGCCGACACGTGGTCGACGCCGTCGGCGGCCAGCAGCCTGCCGGAGTATTCGTCGAGCACGGCGATCTTGTCGGCGGTCGGCACCGTGAACGGGTCGATCTCGTAGCGCGATACCCAGGTGGCATCGGTGTACACCGGCTCGGCCGCCAATTCGACGGGGTCGGTGTTCAGCGCGGCCAGCGTGCGGGCCACCGACACCGCGCGACGGGCCGTGGCTGCCGCGACGTCGGGCGAGAGTTCGGCGTGCGACGCGAATCCCCAGGTGCCGTCGACGACGACACGGACCGCCAGGCCGATGTCGCGATTGATCACCGCGGTCTCGAGTTCGCCGTCGCGCAGCTGGATGATCTCGGTGACGAGCCGGTGAATGCGCAGGTCGGCGTGGGTCGCTCCAGACGCGGTCGCTGCGGACAGCGCTGCGTCGGCCAGTTCATGGCGCGGCAGGCTGAGAAAGTCGGCATCGATCCCCCGGTTCGGTGTCACAACGTCCACCGTAATGATTGGCTTTAATACCTTCATGGGCACCGGTCTGGCTGCGCCGCGACGATCGAGCGTGCTGGGGTATGCGCTCATCGCGCCCAGCCTGTTCGGGGTCGTCGCGTTTCTCCTACTGCCGATCCTGGTGGTGCTGTGGTTGAGCCTGCACCGGTGGAACCTGTTGGGGCCGATCGAGTACGTCGGCGCGCAGAACTGGCGGTCGGTCCTCAGCGATTCCAGCTTCGGTAACTCGCTGCTGGTGACGCTGACGTTTGTGGCGATCGTCGTCCCGATCCAGACCGTGCTCGGGCTGGCGGTTGCGTCGTTGCTGGCGCGCGACCTGCCCGGAAGTGGGCTGTTTCGCACGATTTACGTGCTGCCGTGGATCTCCGTCCCGCTGGCGGTCGCGGTGCTGTGGCGCTGGATCCTGGCTCCTACCGATGGCGCTGTCAGCACACTGCTCGGGCATCGCATCGAATGGCTCACCGATCCCGGCCTGGCGCTGCCGGTGGTGTCGGCGGTGGTCATCTGGAGCAACGTCGGTTACGTGTCGCTGTTCTTCCTGGCCGGCATCCTGGCCATCCCCGCCGAGATCCACTCCGCAGCGCGCACCGACGGCGCCACATCCTGGCAGCGGTTCCGGCGCATCACGCTGCCGATGCTGCGGCCCACCATGTTTTTCGTATTGGTCACCGGAGTCATCAGTGCCGCACAGGTTTTCGACACCGTCTACGCGTTGACCGGAGGCGGACCGCAGAACCGCACCGATCTGGTCGCACACCGCATCTACGCCGAGGCATTCGGGGCGGCTGCGATCGGCCGCGCCTCGGTGATGGCGGTGGTGCTGTTCGTCATCCTGGTCGCCATCACCGTCTTCCAGCATCTTTATTTCAGGCGGCGGGTCAGCTATGACCTCACTTAGAAAGCCGTCGGCAGGACTGGTGTACCTCGGACTGGCGTTGGGCGCGGTAATCACGCTGACCCCGTTCGGTTTTGGTCTGCTGACGTCGTTCACCTCTGCGCACCAGTTCGCGACGGGCACTCCGTTGACCTGGCCGAGGCCACCGACGCTGGCCAACTACACCGGCCTGGCGGGCGCGGGCTTCAGTCGCGCACTGGCAGTGACGGCATTGATGACGGCGGTCAGCCTGCTGGGCCAACTGAGCTCGTCGATCCTTGCCGCATACGCGTTCGCTCGTCTGCGTTTTCCGGGCCGGGACGCATTTTTCTGGGTGTACCTCGCAACCTTGATGGTGCCGGGCAGTGTGACAGTGGTGCCGCTGTATCTGATGATGGCTCAGCTAGGGCTGCGTAACACGTTCTGGGCGTTGGTGTTGCCGTTCGTATTCGGCTCCCCCTACGCAATCTTCTTGCTGCGTCAGCACTTCCGTGCGATCCCGGATGACCTGATCAACGCGGCCTACCTGGACGGCGCCAACACCCTGGATGTGATCCTGCACGTGGTGGTGCCCTCCAGCCGGCCCGTGATCGTCACGCTGATGCTGATCACCGTCGTATCGGAGTGGCACCACTTCATGTGGCCGCTGATCATCACCAGCGGCACCAAATGGCAGGTGCTGACCGTGGCCACGGCCGCCCTGCAGTCGCGCTACAACGCGCAGTGGACGCTGGTGATGGCCGCGGTCGGCGTGGCAGTCGTGCCACTGCTCGCGTTGTTCCTGGTTTTCCAGCGGCACATCGTTCGCTCGATCGTGGTCACGGGGCTGAAGTGAGCCGGCCCCGGTTCTCCACCCTGGTCGCGATCGGCTGGGTGCTGTTGGCGGCGTTGCTGGTCGCCGCGGCGGTGCTGCTCGATATCACGGCCCTGCCGCCGAGCGGCAAGACGGTGGTGACCGTCCGACTCTGGGATCAGCAGGTTGCCAAGGCGTATCGGGAGTCGTTTGCGGCGTTCACCAAGCTACACCCCGACATTCAGGTGCAGACCGACGTGGTCTCGTACTCCACCTACTTCAACACGTTGCGCACCGATGTCGCGGGCGGTAGCGCCGACGACATCTTCTGGGTGTCCAATGCCTACCTCGCCGGGTACGCCGACAGCGACCGGCTGATCGACATCGGTAAAACCTATGGGCCGCAAGCTTCCTCAGCGTGGGAGCCGTCGGTGGTCGAGCAGTTCACCCGCAATGGGAAGCTGTGGGCCGTCCCGCAACTCACCGATGGCGGTATCGCGCTGTACTACAACGCTGATCTGCTCGATGCTGCCGGTATCGACGCCGGGGCGTTGGCCGAGCTGCGGTGGAGTCCGGATGGCGGCGACACGCTGCGGCCGATGCTGGCCCGACTCACCGTTGACGCCGCCGGGCGCTCTGCGGCCACACCGGGTTTCGACCACGAGCGCATCCGGCAGTGGGCGTACAACGCGGCCAACGACCCCCAGGGCATCTACCTCAACTACATCGGTTCCGCAGGCGGGGTGTTCCAGAACGGTGACCAGTTCGCGTTCGACAATCCCGGGGCTATTGAAGCGTTCACCTATCTGGTCAAGCTGATCCACGACGACCACGTCGCGCCACCTGCATCTGACACCAACGAGAACGGCGACTTCTCCCGCAACCAATTTTTGGCCGGCAGAATGGCACTCTTGCAGTCCGGCACATACAACCTCGCATCGATAGCCGCCCAGGCCAATTTCCGGTGGGGCGTGGCCTTACTCCCGGCGGGACCGAAGGGCCGGATCAGCGTCACCAACGGTATTGCCGCAGCCGGTAATTCGGCATCCCCGCACCCCGACGCGGTGCGCCAGGTACTCGCCTGGATGGGCAGCACCGAGGGCAACGAGTATGTCGGTCGCCACGGCGGCGCCATCCCCGCGGTCACATCGGCCCAGCGGGTGTACTTCGACTACTGGAAGAGCAAAAGCGTCGACGTGGCACCGTTTTTCGCTGTGCTCAACGGCCCCCGCATCTCCGCGCCCGGCGGCGCAGGCTTTGCCGCCGGGTTTCCCGAAATCAAGCCGTATTTCGACGAGATGTTCCTGGGCCGCGGCGATGTCGCGACAACGCTGCGGGACGCTCAGAACGCCGCCAACACCGCTGCGCGTCGCTAGTGCGGCCTGGCGGGCGGGATGTCGAATACGAACGCGGCGACACAGACGGCCAGCGTGATCGTGAGCGCCAGCCAGTCCGCCGGTTTCGGCCGTGACGGCGTCGCGGAGATCTGGCCGATGCCGCCGCGCGCCGTGATGGCGTCACCCATCTCGTCGGCCCGTCGCAAAGTCACCGTCAGGGCCGCGGTCAGCAGGTCGACGAGTTCCCTCGCCAGGCGCCGGCGGCGTGCCCTGCGGGTATCCGCAACGCGCTTGGGCCGCAACCGCCGCGCGGCGTAGAGCACCCGGAATTCCTCGATCAGCATCGGGAAAGCGCGCAAGGCCAGCGCCAGCGCGACGGCCCACTCATCGATCGGGATACGGATCAGCCGCAGCGGGCGGCCCAAAGCAGCGACCGAAGGCGCGATTTCGGCGACGTTGGTGGTCCAGGACACCATCGCCCCCAAACCCAGCAGAACGAACGACAACGCCGTGATCCGCAGGAAATTCAACAACCCACCGAGGCCGAGCGGTGTTCCGGCCAGGTGGATCACCGGGCTGCCGCCGGCCAACGCCGCCGACAGGCCGCCCAACACCAACATCAACCACAGCCAGTGCGGAACGTTGGGCAGCACGCCACGCGGGATACGGGCGATGCGCGCGGCTGTCAGCACCAGCGCTGCCACCAGTCCGATGGTGATCCAGCCGGGACTGAACGTCAGCAAAATGGAGATAGCAACGACGGCAAGCAGTTTGGTGCCGGCCCACAGCTCGTGTATCGCCGAGGTGCCAGGCACCGGGCGCAGCAACACCACCGGCCGGCCCGGCTTGCGGGCCGAGTTCTCTGCTGCCGGGGCGGCGGTCACGACAGTCCCCCGGACGTCGTCGAGACCGTGTGCAGCACTCCGCCGCTGAGGTCTAGGGTGTTCGGGCACAGCTCGCCGAGACCGGTGTCATCATGGGACATCACCACGACGGTCAGACCCTGCTCGCGCCGAAGCTCCTCGAGCAGTCGCAGCAAGCCGCTCTGCGTGACCGCGTCCAGGCCCGCCAGCGGCTCGTCGAGGATCAGCGCCCGTGGTGCGCGCGCCAGCAAGCCGGCCAGCACGACCCGGCGCATCTGGCCGCCGCTGAGCTGATCGATGCGCCGTTTCGCCAATGTGCTGTCCAACCCCACGACCGCCAGCGCGGACGTGACACGGTCGTGGTCCTTCGGCGAAAAGCCAGCCGCCGAGGCAACTTCCAAGTCGACCCGGCTACGCATCAGCTGCAGTCGGGCCGCCTGGAACGACAACGCGACCGCGCCGACCTGCTCGTGCGTCGGGCGGCTGTCAAGCAGGCAGGTCCCCGTGGTCGGCACCGTCAACCCGGCCATGATCCATGCCAACGTCGACTTGCCCGAGCCGTTACCGCCGTGGATCAGCAAGCCGTCGCCCTGCTCCACCGTGAAGCCGACGTCGCGCAGCGCGGTCTTGGCCCATGGTGTGCCGCTGTCGTATTCGTGCCCAACCCCGGCGACTTCGAGGACCGCCCGGCCCGACTCGTGACCCATCATCGGGGTCATCGCCGGAACCGGCACCGTGTCGGCCATGCCGGTGTTGTCGCCGGACTCGCTGAGATTGATAGTGCTGTCGGCGGATTCGGCCTCGTTGTTGTAATGCGTGATGTGGATGAGCGCTGTCCGGTGCCGTTTCTTCAGGCCGGACAGCACGGCGAGCAGCGCATCCCGGCCCTGCTGGTCGACCATGCTGGTGACTTCGTCGGCGATGATCAACGCGGGGTCGCGAGCCAGTGCCGCGGCAACCGCCAGCCGCTGCAATTCACCGCCCGACAGACTGCCGGTGTCACGGTCGGCGTGCGCGTCGAGGCCGACTTCGTCGAGCAGCTGCTGCACGTCGACAGCCGTCCCGGGGGGCAGACCCCACACCACGTCGTCGGCCACCCGGGTGCCCAGCACCTGACTTTCCGGATGCTGCATCACCACCGCGGTGCCGCCGAGTCGGCCCAACCCCACCGAACCCGGCCGCTCGATGGTGCCCGACGTCGGCTCCCGGCCGGCCAACACCAGCATCAGCGTGGTTTTGCCTGAGCCGTTGGCGCCGGTGATAGCGAGATGTTCGCCAGCGGCAACGTTCAGGTTGACCGGGCGCAGCGCGTCACGGTCGGCGTTGGGGTAGCGGAAGCTGACGTGGTTCAACCGCACGGGCACCGGCCCAACCGGCCCGGCGTCCAGCGGCGCGTCGAGTTTGTGCACGTCAGGAACTCCGCGCATCCGGTCCAGCACCCGCGACAGCGCCCACCAGCCGATCAGGGATACGACCATCAGCGAGACGACGCCGTTGGCGAAGAGCAGCAGCGGCCAGTAGTGCAGCGCCCGGCCGACGAACCATTGGAGTCCGTGGGCGACGGACTCGAGTTCGGGCCCGATGCGTGTGCTCAGCGGGAATGGATGTGCGACCGCGAAACGTCCCATCGAGTTCAAGACGGCCGCGATCCCGTCGACGTTAGCCGTAATCGTGTCGAAGATCAGGTGTCGCAACCGCGAGAGCAGGGCCAATGCACCCACCGCGAACACGTTGAACACGGCACCGGCGATGAGTGAGACGACGAGAACAGTTGGGGTGCCGCGGCCCCGGCGTTTGACGACACCGGTCAGCCCACCGATGTAAGCGTTGTTGGCCACCGTGATAAGGCCGCCGAGTCCGGCGATCAAAAAGGCGATCAGCCCGGCGGCGACCGTCGAGGCGACGAGCGCGCGGAAGCGGTACCGGTAAGCCAGCAGCCCCATCGGGACGGTGCCCAGCAACGCCAGCGCGCCGGCGAACGGAACGATGATGGAGATGATCGCGGTCGCGGCGCACAGTGCGGCCATCACCGATGCCTGCGCGAGCTCGCCAGGGCGCAGCGGTCCGGAACTGCGCGTTCCGGACGCGGGGCGAGTCACGGTCATTTCATCAATTCTGCCAGCCGTCGCGGAGTGCTTCCGCGAGCGAAATGTGGCGGGTTATGGGTTTTGGCGGCAGAGAAATTGCTCGGTAAGTGGTCTAGATAGCCTAGCTATGCAACTATATACGCATGACATCATCCGCAACCACCGATCGTGCCGCGGCCGAGGAGGCCGTCGCCGGTCTGGGCGCGGATCTGCTCGCCGTCGTCGCTCGGCTGAACCGCTTTGCTACGCAACGTATCCAGATGCAGCTTCCGGCCGCCCAGGCCCGCCTACTGTCGACCATCGATGCCCACGGCGAAGCGCGAATCTGCGATCTCGCCGCAGTGGATCATTGCTCGCAACCCACCATGACCACTCAGGTCCGACGGCTCGAGGATGCCGGCCTGGTCACCCGGACGGTCGATCCCGGCGACGCCCGCGCGGTCCGCATCCAGATCACCGCACAGGGTTTACAAACCCTCAACCGGGTCCGTGCCGACCGCGCCAGCGCGATCGAACCGCAACTCACTCACCTGAACGCTTCCGACCGTCAGACGCTGGTGGACGCGGTGACCGTGCTGCGCCGCGTGCTGGACGATTCGGCGCCGGCCCCGCGCCCGGGCGCGTCTCGGTAGCTGCCAACCCAGCGGCGAACTGCCTGCGCCGACGCCCCCCGATCGGCGCTCCGCGCATCATGGCGAGTGGACAAGCGTCGCTCGACTCCAAGATGATGGGCGCGAAAGGGGGTGGCAATGCCGACCGACGGGTCGTTCAGTTCCCCCTTGATCGTCTGGTTCGGTCCCCGTAGGTACGCCTTCCCTCCGGGCCGCGACGTGCTCGTCAGCCACGACAACGGCGCCGACATCCGCATTGACGGCGCGACCGGGCCCACTCAGGTCGTGCTGCATCACAGCGGCGACCAGTGGATCGCCGTCGATCGTGGCGACGGCGGGATCTACGTCGACGGGGTGCGGATGTCGACGGTGTTCATCCACGACGGCCGCAGAATCAACTTGGGTGATCCCCAACACGGGCCGCAGTTGATCTTCCAATTCGTCACACCGCCGCCTCCCCCGCCTTCTCGACCTCTACCGCCGCCGCCACGTCCGGCCTCGTTCGCCCCGCCGCCGGTTCAACACCCACGGCCGCCCGTTCCCCTTCCACCGCCTCCCCCGCCGCGGCCGGTCCAACATCCCCGGCCGCCGATTCCACCCCCTCCGGGCCCACCGCCCTGGTCGGCACCACCACGGCCACCCCCGCCACCGCGTCTCGCGCCGCCCGTCGGGCCATTCCCAGGCCCTGCGTCGCCCTGGCCGCCACCACCACCTCCGCAACCACCGCCTGCGCAGGCACCACCCGAATTCGCGCCGGCCTCGCCCGCGGATCCACCCACGCGGGCTGCGGCCATCCAGCGGATTGCCGGCGCAACACGAAAACTGTTGCCACGGAAGGCCGAAGCCCTCCCGGATGAAGTCGCAGCCACCACGGCGCTTCCGCAGTCGGATGGCCAGGAAGCCGAAACTCCAGCGCCGATCGCTGCAAGCAAGCGCGATGCCGTCCTCCAACGGCTCGCGAGCACGGCACGAAAGCTGTTGCCGCAGAGAGCCAACGAGCAGCCGAGCGAAGGCTCCCCCACCGCGTCGCCAGAACCAGAACCTGCAACCATCGACGGTCCGCTGGACGTGCGTCGGGTGCGATTCAGCGTCGACGGCCACCAAGCGCTGGCGGACGTGTCCTTTACCGCGGCGCCGGGCACTCTCACCGCGGTCATCGGACTCTCGGAGGCGAGCACCTCTGCCCTGGCCGATGTGTTGGGTGGGGCGGTCCAACCAAGCGTCGGCACAGTCGAATTCAGCGGCCACGACGTCACCGCCGATTTCGTGCGTCCACGTGTCGCGGTGGTGCCGCGCCACGACCTGCTGCATCCACAACTGACGGTCGAACAAGCATTGCGCTTCGCCGCCGAATTGCGTTTCACACCAAGCACGTCCACTGATCGCCGCGACGAAGTCGTGCGCTCGGTGCTCGACGACATGGAGCTGAGCGCGCTTCGCACCGGTCAGCTGAAAAATCTCACGGCCGAGCAGCGCAAGCAGGCATCACTGGCGGTGGAACTGCTGACCGGTCCGGCGCTGCTTGTTCTAGACGAACCGACCGCTGGACTCGAACCGCTTGCACAACAACAACTGCGGGCGACGCTGCGCCGACTCGCCGACGACGGACGCGTCGTTGTGGTCGCGACCACCTCACCGAGCGACCTCGACGGGTGCGATCAGGTGCTCATACTGACACCGACGGGCATTCCGGTATTCGCCGGTGCGCCGACAGACATCGCCACGGAGCTGGGCAGCAGCGACTGGCCCGAGATCGTCGCGCGCGTCAGCACGGATCCGTATGGCGCACACGACGAATACCTCGCCCGTCAGCACACGGTTGTCGAACCCGCAGTCGAGGCTCCCGCAGAGAACGTCGAGAATCCGAACCCGCCGACGTACCCGAATGTGTGGCGGCAGATCCTCATCTCCACCCGCCGACAGGCCTGGCTATTGGCCGCCGATCAGCGCTACCTCATCTTCCTGACGATCCTTCCGCTGCTCTTCGGCGCAATCGCGCTGCTCGTGCCCGGACACGCGGGCCTGGGTCCGGCCAGCCCGTACGGAAACAGTCCCGATGAGGCTGTCGCGATTCTCGCCGTCCTCAACATCGGTGCCGTCGTGATGGGCACGGCGCTCGGCGTCCGCGACCTCTTCGGCGAACGCCGCATCTTCCGGCGCGAGCAGGCCCACGGTCTGTCAGCCTCGGCGTTCCTGACCGCCAAGGTCGTCGTCAACAGCCTCGTCGCCCTGATGCAGACCGGCATCATCACCGTGACGGCCGCGGTCGGCAAGGGCGCGCCCACTCACGGCGCTGTCCTGCTCGGCGACGCGACGTTCGAACTGTTCGTGATCCTGGCCGTCACCGCGATCGTCTCGGCGATGGTCGCGCTGGCCCTCTCGGCGATGGCCTCCTACACCGAGCAGGTCCTGCTGACGGCCGTGCTGATCGTCTTCGCGTCGCTGGTGTTCGCCGGAGCGCTGTTCCCGGTCGCGGGGCGTTTCGGCCTGGAGCAGATCGCATGGTTCGTGCCCGCCCGGTGGAGCTTCGCCGCGCTGGCCTCCACTGTCGACCTGCATGCTGTGAATCTGCTTGCCGCGGCTGATGATTCGTGGAAGCACACGTCCGGCCAGTGGTTGCGCGACATGGGCATGCTGATCGGACTGGGCGTAGTCGCCACCGGCGCACTGCGGTGGTGGTTGCGACGGCCGGTGCGCCGGCCGGCGGCCACCGAGCTCAGCCAGACGCCGTGATCTCCGACCACAGCGCTTTGTAACACAACGCCGCGGCATTGTGTGGTGCGAAAGCCGTTACCGGTGCGCGGTGTTCGGCCATCTGCTCGATGATCGACAGCGACGGAATCGCGGTGGTCAGGACTCCCGCACGTTCGGCGGTCAGTTGCTGGACCAGTTCGCGGTGCAGCCGCTTGCGTCCGTCGACCATCGAGAAGAACGCGCGTACCTGAGGGCGGCGGCCGTCGAAATCGTTGACGAAAGCGGTCAATTGGTCGAACGTGCGAACCGAAAGCGTCGCCGGGATCATTGGGACCAGCAGCGTATCGACGGCGTGCAGGACGTTCTCCGACAGCAGGGAGATGCTCGGCGGGCAATCGAGGAAGACCACGTCGTACTGTCCCTCCAGCGGTTGTAGCAACTGGCGGATCCGGCGAGTGGGCCGCTTCATGTCGTCGAGCTGGACATCCAGGTTGCGGTATCGGAAGTCCGCAGGCACCAGATCGAGCCCGGCGAAATCGGTGGCCTTGATCGCATCGTCCAGCGACCGCGTGCCGTCCACCAGCGCCCGGCCGCCGCCCTTGACCTTGGGCCGCACCCGGAAGAAGTAGGTGGCCGCGCCCTGCGGGTCAAGGTCCCACAGCAAAACGTTGTAGCCGCTGCTCGCCGCCAGGTGCGCCAGGTTGACCGCCGCCGACGTCTTACCGACGCCGCCTTTGATGTTGAACGTCGCATACACCTTCATCAGCGCACCAGCGCTTTCACGAGAGACCGGTTGGCATCGGCCAGGAATGGTTCGAGTCGACCGGCGAGCGCCGCCCGCGCGGTCTGCTGGTGCGCGTCGAGTTGGGCGGCCAACTCCCCCATCGCCAAGACGGTCGCGGGCGGCGCCGCGCCCTGCTCCATCATCGCCGCGGCGAATTCGCGAATGGCTTCTCGCTGCACTTCGCCATCCTGAAAGTCACCGAGGGTGTCCTGCAGCGCTTTGAGCTCTTTGAGCAGGCGACGATGCGGGGCGCGGGCGCACACCGGCCGGAACACCTCGAGCAGATAGCGCAGCTCTTTGCACCGTTTGCGCAGCGAGTGCACGTACTCGCTCGGCGACTCGGCGTTGATGCGTTTTCCACGTCGCACTGCGTTGTGATAGGCCCGGCCGATCCGTTGTCGGGCAAGTCCAGCCACCGTCGGACCGCCGCTGGTGTCGGCGGCCACCTGCGCCAGCGCCCCGCGCCATTCGCTCATCAGCGCCTCGAAGCGCCGCGATCGCAGCCCGCGCACCAGACGTCGACGTTCGGCGGCCCGATGCCGCACCAGGAACGACCGGAACGGATCGAGCTCACTCGGGTCCGCCGACGTCAGCCGGCCGGCCATGGTGTCGATGTCGAGCAGGTACACGTCCAGGTCGCGGACCGGCGTGGTCAGATCGCCCAGCCACTTGAACTCCGGGCTGAACCGCTCAGCCAGATCGCCGGGCAGCACGTCCCCGGCGAGCTTGAGAATTGAGCGGGTGCGTCGCACCGCAACCCGTAAGTCGTGCAGGAATTCGATGTCGGTCGCGGCGATCGTGCCCGGCACGTTGTCGTCGATGGCCGCCGCGAACTGCTGCAGCATCTCGGCTATCGCGACTGCCGCAGGTGTTTCCGGCCGCAATGACTCCGCTTGTCCGCCCGGCCTACGGGCCGCATTGGTCAGCGCCAGATCGTAGGGCGTCGTCGTCACCGCGGTCACTCCGTCGATCGAGGCCAACAATCGCGCGATGCGATCAGCAGCGTCGTCGTAGCCACGCAGCGGTTGGACCTGTAGATGGCCGACGCTGTCGTCGACGCTCTCAGTCAGCAGGCGGGCGACGGTTTTCTCGTCGGAGTTCAGCACCCGGCTCTCCCGGGTCACGCAACGCACCGTCGCGACGGGCAGCAACGCCCGCGGCGCGACGATCGGAGTCAACGCATCGCGCAGTCGTCCATCCGGCAGCGCGTGCGCCTGCGCGGGCCACTTCACCCCGGTCCGCGGGGCCTGCAGTCGCGTCCCATCCGGAAACTGCACGATCAGCGGGCCGTCGTCGACGAACCCCAGCGAGATCCCGGCGGAGTGCAGCCGCCAATCGAAGGTGTCGAGCCAGGTGTGCGTCGCCGCGGTCTCCGGTTCCGACGCCAGGCTGAACTTAGGTTCTAGCGCCGCCGCGACCACCGCGACGTCAACCGCGCCCTCGCTACTAAAGGCACGGGCAGTCCTTCCCATGTCACTACCTTCCGTTGGCCGCATTGGCTGCGACCGCGCGACAGACTATAGACACCTTGGGTTAACGGAAAGTTCACCTTGGTGCCGCGTCGTCAAAGTGTCTGCTGACCTGCCCGATCTAACTCTGGCCACCGATCGTGATCGGTTACCGTCGGGTATGACCACAACTGCGGACCACATACGCAACTCGCTCGACGGACGCTGGCGCGACGTGAAGAACGAGATGCGCGAGCGGCTGACCGGCGAGATCTTCCGCCCGCACTACACCCCGAACACCGTCATCGCCCGCGCCAAGGTGGGCGAGCAGATGAGCATCATGGCCGCCGCTGGGGCGGCCGATGACGGCTTCCGCAAAGAGCACGGCGGCAATGGCAACGTCGGTGCCGCGGTCACCATGATCGAGATGCTCGCAATGTCGGACCTGTCGCTGATGGTGAAGGCCGGTGTGCAGTGGGGCCTGTTCGGCGGGGCCGTCGAGAACCTCGGCACCGAGCGCCACCACGAGGCGTACGTGCCAAAGATCATCAACCTCGAACTGCGCGGCTGTTTTGCGATGACCGAGACCGGACACGGCAGTGACGTGCAGGCACTCGAGACGACGGCGACCTACGACGCGGCCACCGAGGAATTCGTCATCCACTCGGAGACGCCGAACGCCCGTAAGGACTACATCGGCGGCGCCGCCGAAACCGCCACTGTCGCAGCAGTATTCGCCCAACTCATCACCACCGAGGACGGCGAGCAGGTCAACCACGGTGTGCACTGCATCCTGGTGCCGATCCGCGACGACGAGGGCAACGACCTGCCCGGTGTGACGACATCGGACTGTCAGTACAAGGGTGGTCTGCCCGGTGTCGACAACGGTCGCATCGTGTTCGACCACGTCCGCGTTCCGCGGGTGAACCTGCTGAACAAATACGGCGACGTGGAAGCCGACGGCACGTACACCTCACCGATCGAGAACGCCAACCGCCGGTTCTTCACGATGATCGGCACCCTGATCCGCGGACGGATCACCGTGGGCGGTAGCGCGGGCAACGCGGCGCGGGTGGCCCTGGATATCGCGACCCGATATGCGTTGCAGCGCAAGCAGTTCAGCGCCCCCGATGACGACGGCGAAGTGTTGATCATGGACTACCTGGTGCATCAGCGCCGGCTGTACCCGCTGATCGCCAAGTCGTACGCGCTGCAGTTCGCGCAGAACGAGCTGGTGGCCAAATGTCACGATCTGCAGACGTCCGACTCGCCCGACGCCGAGGAGCAACGCGAGCTGGAATCCCGTGCGGCCGGCCTGAAAGCCCTCAACACCTGGCACGCGTCCACCGCCATCCAGGAGGCCCGCGAGGCATGTGGCGGCGCCGGTTACATGGCGGACAACCGGCTGATCGCGCTGCGCGCCGACACCGACGTGTTCACCACGTTCGAGGGTGACAACCACGTGCTGACCCAGCTGGTCGCCAAGGAACTGCTGACCGCCTACGCCGACGACATCAAGGGCATGAGCCCGGTGGAGTGGGTGCGCTTCGCGGCGAACTTTGCCGGCGAGCGGGTGCTGAAACGCACTGCGGCCGAGACGATTATCCAGACCATCATCGACGCCAGGCAGGACAACGAAGAAGAGGGCAGCCTGTTCAACCGCGGCACCCAGGTTCAGATGTTCGAGGACCGCGAGCAATACATCATCGCCTCAGTGGCGCGCCGGCTGCAGGCGAATTCGAAAGAGATGTCGGCGTTCGACGCGTTCAACTCCGTGCAGGACCATGTCTTGCACGCGGCGCGGGCACACATCGACCGGGTGGTGTTGGAGGCGTTCGTCGCCGGGATCGACTCCTGCGAGGACGACGAGGCCCGCGAGATCCTCGGGCTGGTCTGCGATCTCTACGCCCTGACCGTCATCGAAGACGACAAGGCGTGGTTCGTCGAGCATCGCTTCTTGTCCACCGAGCGCGCCAAGGCCGTCACCCGCGGTATCAACGACCGGTGCCGGTTGCTGCGGCCGCACACCGAAACGATGGTGGACGGGTTCGGGATTCCCGAGGCGCTGCGCTACGCCGACATGCTGCATCCGGAGAAGCTGCCGCACGCTGGTGCGGACGACGACGGATCTACTGATTCGGCACTGCTCCACGGGTGACGAGCTTCCCGCCTGCGCCGATCTGATACTGCACGGTGCCGACCCCGGTGGGACAGCACGTCGAGTCGCCCGCCACCTGCCACCGGTACTGAACGCTGACCACATCGTCGGTTGACGACAACACGGTGGTGTGCGGCTTGGGATTCGGCGTGGGCGTTCCCAGCGGACTGTTGTGATCGAAAAACAGCAACTGCTCGGCGCTGACGGCGGTCGCTTTGGTGGGTTTGACCTGGACCCAGTACAGCCGACAGTTGCTGGTGTGGCCGCGCGCGGCCTCGGTCCAGCCTGAGCCGGGTGTCGCGATCGGCAGGGTGGCGATCGACAACCGCACGGTGTCGGCTGTGGGTCCGTCGGTCTCGGTGCAGCTGTCCGGTCGTTGCGACGTCAGCCACGGCGGATTCCAACTGCATGACGTCGCCACCACACTGGACAGCATCAACGCTGCGATCAATCGACGCACGCCGCAAGCCTAGTGAGAGCACACAATCGCTCATCGTTAAAATCACCGCAAGTCTTGCCCGGACCTCCATTGCCAGCAGGTTCGACAGGTAATCGACACTGCCGCGCGATAGGCTGAACCGCACGAGTGTGATGACGCGGAGGACTAGCCAGATGAATCCGAACCCGGACTACGACGCCAGCGACGAGCTGCAGTACGGCATCGCGTCCTACGCATGGCTCCTCCGAGGCGTCTACCCGCCCCCGTCGTACGCACCGGACCTCGGCAACGACGGCGAATAGTTATTGCGGGGGCGGCACGTAGCCGCCCGCTGAGTTTCGCAACTGCCATAGCTGGGCAGGGCAATAGATGTTCACCGCGTTCGAGATCAGGTAGTTGGCCGAGTACTCGTCGTTGGGCTGCACATCGTTTTTCACTTCGCCGATGACTGTGGCGTAGCTGGCGCCGCCGGTGATCTTGTCGCAGATGCCATGGGCGTAACTGATCGCATCCGCCGTGTTCGCGAAACTGTATTGCTTACGCACGGTGGTGTCATAGATGAACTCGATGTCGGGTGCCGGAACGGCGTGCGCACTCGGCGCCAAAGGTGTTGCCCCGCCGCAGATTATCGCCGTGCCGATCAGGCCTGCCAGCAGTATTCCGCGCGTCATGCCGGTTGTCCGTATACGGCGACCAGCACGCTGCGGTCGACGCTGTTCTCCGACCACACCCCAATCTGCGTGTTGGCGCAGTTGGACATGATCGCCATGTAGTCGGGGCGGTAATACCAATTGCCCATGACGTCAAGATCATTGATGGCCAGCGAATTGTTGATCGCCACGGTTTCGGCCACGATGCCCCGGTAGCCCGCGCCGCGGGCCCGGTCCTGCACCGACGATCCGTCCGACCCGATATCGCCGTCGAGGTTCCGGTTGTTGAGCACATCGACCGTCTGATGCTGCGCGGCGGACACCAGTTGCGGGTTGATCTTCAGCTTGTTGTGGCAACCGGCCTGTAGCTGGATGGTGCCGACGTTGGACACAATGCCGTTGTTGAGTCGGTCGTTGTTTCCGGGGACCCCGGGAGCGGCCGACGCAACGGACGGGGCGACGAGCCCGGCCACCAACGGTATCGAGATGATCTGTGCAAATTCGCGAATGCGCTTGTCAGTCATGGCATCTCATCTCCACAAGCTTCTAGCGGATATTCGCGGCGAGATCGGCCGACATTGCGCCGAGTTGCCGGCTCCAGGTGGGCCAGTCGTTACCGCCGCCACGGCCCAGGTCGAAGTGGCCGTTGGTGCCGCCGACGTCGCGAAAGTGCGAGTAGAACGTCGCATTGGTCCCCTGCGAGATGTCGCCGTACCCGGCCATCGCGCCCTGGTCGGTCGGCGCACCGCTGCCGGGGCTGTAAATCCAGAGCCGGGCGTCGTTGTCGACGAGCTGCTGGATGTTCTGATTGGGTGAATGCCATTTCCAGCGTCCAAGTTGGGGCAGGCCCCACATCTGATCGCTGTCGGCGCCGCCTTGCCTGAGGGCGGCGGTGATCGTCCCGTCCACGCCGGTGCGCTCGGGGGTCAGGAATCCCGACAGCGATCCGGCGTAGTGGAATCGGTCAGGATGGAAGGTGACCAGTGCCGCGGCCGCATAGCCACCCTGCGAAACACCGACGACCCCGTGCCCGCCAGGCGCCAGGCCCTTGTTGGCAGCCAGCCAATCCGGCAACTCCGTGGACAGGAACGTCTCCCACTGCTTGCTGCCGTCCTTTTCCCAATTGGTGTACATGCTGTAGGCACCGCCAGCCGGTGCCACTACTGAAATCCCTTTACCGGCAAGGGTATTGAAACCATTGCCCGCAGTCACCCAGTTGCTGACATCGGGCCCGGCGTTGAACCCGTCCAACAGATATGCCGCGTGTGGACCGCCGGCGAGGAAGGCCACCGGAATGTCGCGGCCCATCGACGGCGACGGCACCATCAGGCTCTCGGAGCCGGCCGCTTTCGTCGTACCTGTCGAACCTGGAATCAGCGACGCCGCAAGCAATCCCGCCGCCAGCGCGATGGCTGAAAGCCACCGCGGGCTCATCGACACCCTTCTCATCTCCGCCTCACTTGTCCTTCGCTATACCGGGTCGAACTGCGAAATGAGCCATCGACCCTCGACCTTGGTGAGGGTGACGCGCACACTCGATGTGCTCTGCGTGGGCGCATCGTTACCGATGGTGGTGGTCTGGTCGACGAAAACCAGTACGACTGCCTGTTTTCCGGTCGCCGACACTGACGCCGCCGCGGGCACGGTGGCCACCGCAGAGATGTGTTGCTGCTTGGCTCCGGGAGCGACGACGTCATTGACGAGCTGCAGGTATTGCGTACGAAAGGGCTCTGCGAGCCGATCCGAGGCGGCTTTCAACTCCTGGTCGACGGTTTCCGCTTTATACGACAAGATCGCGACGGTGCCCTCGCTGGCCGTTCGGATCGACTGGTCTGCCGCCGTGCGGGATTCCCGTGCCGTCCCGTCGAGCCATTTCAGGTAACCGACTCCGAGAGCCAGGATCAACGCCAACGCGGGAAGTGCGACGACAAGCAGACGGCGCCAGGAGGACCCGGCACCGTGCTCGGCCGGCGCTTCGGCCGTGGCGTCCGCCTCATCCGTGTCGTCGACGTCTTCCACATCAACGTCGGCAATCTCGTCGGCAGACGGCTCGTCAGCGACGGGGTCGTTGTCACCAGACATAGCGGTGTCCTCCTCCACACTGAGGGCGGTTCGACTGCTCACGGTACGAACTCGACATTCGACACCTTGGCACCGTCTCTGGTCTTGTCGACAGTAAGGCGCATCCGCCATCTGCGCGGCTCTTGGTCTCCCTGCGCCGTGGCCATGGACGTTTTGACCGATACCGCGACGAGCACTTGAGCTTGATCTTTCGTGGAGGAGAGCAACCCCGCCTCGGCGATGGTGCCTTCGGATTTCGACTGCACCTTCTTGACGACCTCGACGAAAGGTTTTGACCGGTTTTGGAATTCGTCGTGGAAGCCGCCGGTCGCCGAGTCCAGAACCCGCTTGATGTCGGCGTCGACCTCGGCGTAGTTGATCGTGGTGAGGTTGATCGCGGTCTGCCGCGCGACTTGCAGATAAAGGTTGCGCTGCGCCTGCACCTGGCGGTCTTGGTGCACGCGGTATCCCAGCCAGCCGCCTAAGCCCGCCAGCACGACGATGATCGCGACACCGACGGTCGCCGGTTTGGCGATGCTCGAAACCCATTTCGGCACAAGCCGTTTGGTCTCCGACGGCGCCGTCTCGGTCTCGTCGGTAGCGATGTCCTCGGCGTTGCCGACGTGCTCGGTGGCGTCCGCGGATTCGGCGTCTACGGATTCGGCTTTGTCGGCGGCACCATCATGCTCTGCCATGTCTTGCCTTTCATTCCGGCGGCGAGGTCGGAGTCGCTGAAGTGACGGCCGTCTGGCCCGACGTAGTTCCCGGTCAGGGGATCGTAAGGAACTGCGATCGGCGGCTTCGCCGGTTCAACGGGAGGGTGCCAGTGCTCGCCCGGCGAATACGGTGGCCCCCCTTTCGGGTACTGCGGCACACTCTGGCCGCTCAACGTCGCGTTCGGATCGCCCTTCCAGAACAGGCCGTCGTTCAGCGGGACGTACTGCTCGTCGCTTTCGCACATCTCGACAGTCGGTGCGCGCTTGCCCGGCTTGGTTTCGCAGGGAACGTTACGAACGCCGCGGACATTCATATCCGAGTTCTGCGGGATGCGGCAGTACAACTCGCCGTTGGTGCGGTCGGGATAGTCCTCCCGCACCGGTATGCGCTGCTGCTGCACCGGCAGGAAGCCGGCGTTGCACGGTGGCGGCGAGTTGAGGTTCAAGTTGAAGTCGAGATAGATGCCTTTGTAGTCCATCTTGGCAACCCTGTCCGGCACGATGATTGACGACATCACCGCGGTCCCCTGCGGAAACATGACCAACAGCTGCTCGAGGTCGTTGCGGTAGTTCACCGTGATGGTGCCCAGACTGACCAAGTTCGCCAGCAGCACCGGCAACGTCGGCGCCAGCCGGTCGAACAGCGCTGCGCCTTCGTCGAGCGCCGGACCGGCGTTGTTCAGCAGGTCTGCGAACGAATTATCTTGCGCTTTAACCTGACTGGTGATCGCATTCATCCGATTCGCCCAGGTGGCGATTGATTCCGACGTTCGCACCTGTGAGCTGGCCACCGGCGGGAACTCGTCGATCAGCCTGGAGAACGTGTCGCTGGTCTTGCCGGCGTCGATCGCCAACGCGGTGCCACCGTCGACGAGCCGCGACAATTCCGGACCCAGACCCGCGACGGCTTTGGAGGCTTCGTCGACGACGGTGTGCAAGTTGTCCTGCGGGATCGCCTTGAGCGCTTTGTTGGTGGTGTCGAGCAGGGATCCGATGTCGACCGGGATTTGGGTTTTGCCGACCGCGATCACGTCGCCGTCGCGCAGTTTCGGGCCGGTGCCGGAATGCGGTGTCAACTCAAGGAATTGCTCGCCAACGGCCGAGCGACTGTGCACCGCGGCGGTCACGTCGGCGGGAATCGCGATGTCAGACTTCAGCGAAAGAACGGCCCGAACTCCGTTTTGGGTGACATCGACCGACTTGACGCTGCCGACCTCGCTGCCGCGATAGTTCACCACCGACGTCTGATATAACCCGCCGGAGGCAGGCAGGTCGACCGTGACGGTATATCTGCCAATACCGAGCAGCGCAGGAACTTTGATGAAACCGAACGCCATCACCGCGATGGAGAGGACGGTGACCGACGCAAGGATCGTCAACTGTGTCCACACCCGCCGGGTCAGGCGCAGCGAACTCGATCGAGCCATGCTAGTAACCCCCCCAATGGTAGGGCGCGATCAATGGATTGACCGCGGTGTACGGGCTGGGCATCTGGCCGATGGTTCGGCCCCACTGCATCTCGAGTTCGGTCAGGTTTCCTTCCCACTTCGACCCGGTGAAGAAACCGCTGTCCAGGCGGCTCAAGGTCAGGTCGACGACCAGCGAGATGTTGGCGAAATCACCCCGAAACCAGTTGGGAACAGTGCTTTTCACCCACGGCAGCGTGGACAAGAAGTCCAGGCCTCGGGTAAGTGCGGGTCCGGCGTTAGCCAGTTCGCGCAGCGCAGGCGCGAGGTTGCGGAAGTTGTCGACGAGCGATTTCTTGGTCTGATTGATCGTCGAGGCGGCCACGGCGCTGAACTGGCCCACTTTGTCGATCGCATCGACCAACGTCTTTCGGGTGTCCGACAGCACGCTGAGCGCCTGCGGGATCGTGGTGAGCGCCTTGTCGACTACTGGATCTTTCTCCGCGACCTGGCCGACCAACGAGTTGAGACTGTCAATGGCAGTGATGATGTCATCAGTCTGGGCTTTCGTCGCGGCCACGAAAACGTCCAGTTGGGTTAGCAGGCTGCGCATCTCTTTTTCGCGCCCGTTCAGCGCCGTCGCGAAAGTCCTAGTGATCTCCTGAAGGTGACCAAGGCCGCCGCCGTTGAGCAGAATCGCTACCGACGCGAGAGTCTGCTCGGTGGTCGGATATGTCCCGGCTCTGGACAACGGAATCACCGAGCCGTTTTTGAGTTGTCCTTGCGGTGCCTCGTCGGTCGGCGGCGCCAACTCGATGTGCATGGAGCCCAACAGGCTGGTCTGGCCGACTTTGGCGGTGCTGTTGGCCGGCAGATGAATATCGCCGTTGATCCGCATCGTCACCAGGGCATGCCAGTCCTGAACCTCGATCTTGGTGACGTTGCCGATGTTGACGTCGGCGACGCGCACCCGGGTGTTCGGCTGGATGACGACGACATCGGGCAGTTGAGCCGCAATGGTGTACGCGCCCTTGGTGTTGCCTTCAGTTCCTGGAAGCGCAAGCGTGTTGAGGCCTTTCCAGCCGCAGCCCGACAACGCGCAGAGGAATGTCAGGGCAAGCCCTGCAACCATTGCGCGCCTCATGGTGTGCCCCTCGGCGGCACCATCAGGCCAGGCAGTCCCGCACTGGGGTCGGTCGAATGAACGGCGAGCGGCGCCGGCGGTAGGGCGCCACCCGGTAGCGCTTGCGGCGAGACTGGCGGCGCGTCAGCGGGCGGGGCGCCCGGAACTCCCGGCGGCGGTATGTGCGGGTTGAGCTTGTCCTCGCTGTAGGTGATCTCGTTGGGACGCGCCGATGCTCCCACGAACGGGTTGAGGCCGATCGGCAGGAAGTTGTACTGGCGGTTTTTTATGATCGGAGACAGATACTGCTCGCACAACCGCGCCGACTGTTTCCTCCCGACGAGGCCGTCGGATTCGATTGAACCGCAGATGGATTGGACAGTGTCGGCAAAGTTCGACAGGGCCAGAATCCCAGTGACCGCGCTCTGCGCCGGCTGGTAGATGTTCAGGAAGTTCTGGAACACGTTCGGCGCGACGTGCAGGGTTTGCTTGATGTCACGGCGGCTGTCGTTCAACGCCGTGGTGATTTCGTTGAGGTGGTCGAAGGCCGTACCGATGGCCTCGCGGTTCTCGGCGACGAAGGGACGCAGATCGTTGACGGCGCCGTCCAATCCCGCAATGGCCTGACCCCACTCGTTGGGGGTATTGGTCATCACGGCGGTGATGGTGGCCAGGTTCTTGTTGAACGACGCAAGCAGCTCGCTGCTCGAAGTCAGCGCGGAGACGAACGTCTCCAGGTTGCGCAGCGTGCTGAAAATGTCCGTGCTGTGGTCGCCGAGCGCTGAAACTGCCTGGGAGAGCTTGATGATGGTGTCGCGCGCGGTGTCCCCCTCGCCGCGCAGGTTCGCGGCGGAGCTGTTGACGAATTGCCCCAGCGGGCTTGTCCCGCCTGCGGCCGTCGGCTGCAGTGAGTCGGTCAGCTTCTCCAACTGCTTGCGCAGGTCGTCCCACTCGACGGGGACCGCGGTCCTTTCCTCCGGAATGGTCGCGCCGTCAGCCAGTTTCGGGCCGCCGGAGTAGACCGGGACGAGTTGGATAGCCCGCGCGCTGACCAGCGACGGAGACAGGATCGCCGCCTTGACGTCCGCGGGCACCGAGTACTCCGAGTCGACGGTGAACGTGACCTTGGCCGCGTTGGGCTGCGGTTCGATCTTCTCGATCGTTCCGACCGCGACGCCCAGAATGCGGATTTCGTCGCCGGTGTAGACGCCGTTGGTGTTCGGGAAATAGGCGATGTAGGTGTTGCGGGTCACCTGTTTCCACCACGGCGAGACCATCATGCTGTTACCGACCAGCAGAACCAGCACCAAGCTGATGGCTGTCCCGACCTGGGTGACGCGTCGATGGTTCTCAATCCAGACACGGCTACTGCGGAGCCGGTCGCGAACCGTCGGCCCGGCATTCGCGAACGCCATCAGCGACCTCCGTTCGCGGGCACTTCGTTAGGCGCCGGCTGGTATACCGGCGTTTGCTTAGGCGGCGGCTGGAGGTCCGCCGGCGGGCCGGGCGGTGGCCCACCCGGCGGCGGTGCCGGTGGCGGCGGCCGGTAGGGGTAGCAACCGGGGCCGGGCAGCGGAGTGCCTGCCGGACCGCACGAGTGCAGGTCCGGGTTGCCGGTGATGGCGTCCGGAATCGATCGACGTGGCTCGCCGCCTTGTCCGGTTCGCGGGTACGGCAACGGCAGCAGCGGTAGGCCGGGCTGGCCGGTACCCGGATCGACAAGTTGCGACGGCAGCAGCACATTGGGATCAAGCCCGAGATCGGAGAACGCCGCGTCGGTGAACGGCTGCACGAATTGTCCCAATGTCAGGTTCGGTAGCGAGGCTTTGAAGAATGGTCCCGACCCCAGCACTTCACCGAAGGACATGGCGTACTTCGGGATGAGGTACAGGGTGCGCTGCAGTTCCTTTTTGCGGTCGTCCAAAACCGCAAGCACATTGTTCAGCTTGTCCAGTGCGGGCTTGAGCTGCGTCCGGTTGTCGCCGATGACCGCAGAGATCTGCCGCGTCGCGGCGCCGACGTTGGTCATCAGCGCGTCAACTGCATTGCGTTGCGTCAGAAGCTCGGCCAGCAAGGCATTCGCGTTGATGACCAGGTTGGCGATCTGGTCGCTGCGCTTGCCCAGCACCCCCACGACCTTGTTCGCATTGGTCAGCAGGCTGCGCAGTTTCTCGTCGCGGTTGTCCAGCGTGCTGGAGAACTGCGCAACTCCCTCCAGTGCGGCCTTCAAATCAGGTGGTGTCTCCTTGAATGTGTTGGCCAACGTTGTCAGCGCCGAAGACAGCTTTGCGGTGTCCAAAGCGCTGATGGTGCTGGTCAAATCGCCCAGGGCGTCCGGTAGGTCATACGGCGCACGCGTGCGCTCGACCGGGATGGTGCCTTCGAGCTTGCCGTCTCCGCGCGGGGTTATCTCGAGCATCTTGGTGCCGAGCACAGTTTCAGTCTTGATCGACGCTTCGGTGCGGTTGCCCAGTGCGACGTCGTCGTCGACGGTGAAACTGACCAGAACCTTCGTCCCGTCCAGTTTGACGCTGGACACTCTGCCGACCGACAGTCCCGATACTCGGACGTCACTGTCCGGCTTGATTCCAGCCGCCTCAGTGAAATACGCGGAGTAGCTGGACTTTCCGGTGAGAAACGGGATCTTCTCGTAGGAGAAGACGGCAGCGACCAGAGCGACGACGATGCCGATGCCGACCAGACCGACGGTGGTCCGGTTGCGGTCAGCAAGCGGCTTGATGTCGCGTCGCTTGATCTTGTCTTTCAGAGCGCTGAAACGGCTTGTTGATCGAGGTCATTTTTTCGGCAAGCACCGCCCCGTTACCTGGCTCACCAGCTTGACGAACGTGGGTTGCCCGTTCCGGCCGTTGAGCTTGAGGATCGCATCGCAGATGTAGAAGCCGAAGTAGTCGCCGTACAGACCCTGACGGGAAAGCGTTTGATACACGTCGGGGAGAGTCCTGACAAGGTCGTCGAAGTAGTTGTGATCGGACTCGATCTGCCCCGAGACGCGATCCGTTTGCACCACAGTGTCTTTGATCGGTTGTCGCGCTTGCGTCAGCAAATCCGCGACCGATCCGGTCGCGGCGTTGATGTAGGCCACGTCCTTGGTGATGTCGGTCTTGCGCTCGGACAGTGCCCCGACCAGTAGGGAGAGCTTGTCCAGGCCGTCTGAGAACTGCTTGTCGCGGGTGCCGAAGGTGTGCAGCACGACATTCAGGTTGGTGATCACATCGCCGATCAGCTTGTCGCGGTTGGCCAGCGTCGTGGTGAGCGCAGAGGTCTCGCCGAGCACCGACGAGATGGTGGCGCCCTCACCCTGGAACACTCTGAGCAGTTGGCCGGACAACGCGTTGACCTGGTCGGGATCCAACGCTCGGAACAGCGGCCGGAAACCACCGATGAGCGCGTCGACGTCGAGGGCGGGCGAGGTACGGGCCAACGGGATCGTGGCTTTCTCCGGCAATCTCCTCGGCGGGCCGGGCCCGTCCTCGAGAGCGAGATAACGGTCGCCGATCAGGTTTTCGTAACGCACCGACGCTTTGGTGCCTTCGGTCAGCCGCAGACCTTTGTCGACGGCGAAGTCGACGTGGACGGTGCCGTCCTTCTCCAGCTTGAGGTCACTGACCTTGCCGACTTCGACACCGGCAATGCGGACGAAGTTCCCGCCCTTGAGCCCTGAGACATTCGAGAAGACCGCGCTGTAGGACGTGCGGGTGTCGAACCTGAACTGCCCGAAAACCGTCACCAGAATGAAGACGAAAGCAAGGGAGACAACGGTAAACGCCACCACACGCACGATGGCGCCGGTGTCAGTTCTCATTGCTGGTCCTTACTTATTCGGAGGGTCGAGGTGACTTACGGCGCTGGCGGTGCAGGTGGCAGCGGCGGCGTCGCCGCCCCGGCGTAATCCGGTGCACCGTAAGGGGGTTGCCCGGGATAGGCCGGTGCCTGACCCGGTGCCGGACCGCCCGGGTAGCGGATCAGCGGCGGCTGGGGCGTTCCCTTGGTGACCGGGAAGTAGTTGACGTAGCCGGGGAAGCCGATGCCGGTGTTGGGCCGGATATCCAGCCCGGTGCCGAATCCGGTGTCGGTGACCAGATACTTGACCGGGAAGTTCGCGCTCGCGTCGGGCAGCGAGCCACAGCTCGGCCTGCCGCCGGGACCGCCCTTGGCCTGTACGCGCGGCAAGTTGTCGGGGAAGCGGTACGGGTCGTCGCCGAACAGCAGCCCACCGTCGATGTTGAGGGACTTGCCGTTGCCCCCCATGGCAGCCCTCCCGCCGTTCTCCAGGTACCAGACCGCGCCCTCGAACGTGCACTTGTAGGTCGGCGAATACTTGTTGAGCAGTTCGAAGGTGGGCGCCACCAAGTTGATTGCGCTGACCAGATTCTGCTGGTTTCGGCCGATCGTGTTGATACCTGCGTTCGAGAAGCCGATGGCATCCAGCAGCAGGCCGTTGAGCGCTTTCTTGTTTTTGGTGATCGTGACGCTCGTCGTCGAGAACGCATCAAACGTTGACAACAGGTCTTGCGCCGCAACCGAATAGGCTGCGGCGGTCTTGCCGAACAGCTGCCAGTCCTTCCGGATGGTTGCTTGTTTCGGGTTCACGGCAACCAGAAATTCGTTACCTCCGCTGATCGCCTCACCGATGCGCTCACCTTTGCCGCGGAAGCCGTCCGCCAATGCCGAGAGCACACCGTTCAGCTTCGCCGGGTCGATCGCGCGAACGATCGACTGCAGGTTCTCGAAGACGGTGTTGACTTCGACTGTCACGTTACGACTATGCAGCACAGCACCTTTAGCTAATCCACGGTGACTGGCACCGTCTGCAGGAACGATGAGGTCGACGTACTTAGCGCCGAATGCGGTGCTGGACTTGATCTCCGCCTCGACGTTGCTCGGCAAGTAGCGGAATTCGTTCGGATAGATTTTCAGCTTCAGCTTCGACAGATTCGTGCCGGCCGAATCGGCGTAGGACTCGACTCTGGCCACTTCGCCGATCTGGACGCCGCGCAACTTCACTTTCGCATCGTCTTCCATGACCAAACCGGCCCGATCAGAAATGACGGTGAGCGGCACGGTTGACTTCAGCGTTCCTTCGAACGCCATCGCGGTCAGCGTGCTGACCGCGATGACCAGCAGAACGAGTACCGGTGCCCACCAAATGGGATCAACTCCCCGGCGCCGCCGGGTTTCCTGGCTCATGCCGTCACCCCGACAAGTGGAAGTTGCCGGACTGCCCGTACACCGACAGCGTGATGGTCAGCAGAATGAAGACCCCGGCGGTGATCGAGGAGCGCACCGCGCGACCCACCGCTTCACCGACACCGGCCGGGCCCCCGGTTGCCGTGTAGCCGTAGTAGGTGTGCACCGCCATTACCGCGGCGGCCATCGCCAGTGCCTCGATGAACGACCACAGCAGGTCAGTCGGGTGCAGAAACGACGAAAAGTAGTGGTCGTATACGCCGCGTGACTGGCCGTAGATGATCGTCGTTCCGAATCGCGTTGCGAGAAAAGACATCAACACTGCGACGGTATAGATCGGGATGACCGCCAACACTCCCGCGACGATGCGCGTGGACGCCAGATACGTGATCGGCCGGATCGCCATCGACTCCAGCGCGTCGATCTCTTCGTTGATGCGCATAGCGCCGAGTTGCGCGGTGGCCGCGGCCCCGATGGTGGCGGCCAGCGCGACGCCCGCCGTCGCAGGCGCGATGAACCGGACATTGAGGAATGCTCCCAAAAATCCTGTGAGAGCTTCGATTCCGACGTTGGACAGTGTGTTGTAGCCCTGCACGGCGATCAGCGCACCGGTGGTCAGGGTCAGGAATCCGATGATCACCACCGTGCCGCCGATGACCGCCAATGCTCCGGTGCCCATGCCCAGCACGGCGACCAACCGCAGCACCTCGCTGGGGTAGCGCCGGACGGCGTCGACGGTTGACGTGAGCGCGGTGCCGTAGAAGACCGTCTGCTCACCCAGGCTGCGGATCGACTCGAGCACCCGAGAAGCGATCTGGGCGCCGGGTATGTAGCGCTCGTCTTCTTCTGCGGTACTCAAGGCGACACCTTGACGCCGAAGGCGGTGGCCAGAATGTTGATCAAAAACAGTGCCATGAAGGAGAACACCACGGTCTCGTTGACCGCGTTGCCGACCGCGATCGGTCCGCCGCCGACGGATAAACCCTTGTAGCACGCGATCAGACCCGCCGAAAGCCCAAAGAGCAGCGCCTTGACCAGTGAGATGATCACCTGCGGAAGGCCGGTCAGCAGGGTCATCCCGAAAATGAAAGCGCCTGGGGTGACGTGCTGGACGTAGACCACGAAGAAGTAGCTGCCGGTGAGGCCGACCACCGCGACCGCCGAATACAGCAGCAGCGCAACAAAAGTCGCGGCGATCACCCGAGGCACCACCAAGGCCTGGATGGGGTTGACGCCAATGACCTTCATCGCGTCGATCTCCTCGCGAATTGTTCTGGCACCCAGATCGGCACACATCGCGGTGGCGCCCGCACCCGAGACCACGATTGCCGTCACCACGGGGCCGACCTGGGTGACCGAGGCCAGTGCCGCTCCGGCACCGGACAAGTCGCCGGCGCCGACTTCGATCAGCACGATGTTCAACGTGAAGACGATGAGAACGGTGTAGGGAATCGACAGCACCAGCGTCGGCACGATCGACACTCTCGCGACGAACCAGATCTGATCGATCAGTTCGCGCAGCGCGAAGGGGCGACGGAAGGCGGCGGAGAACGTCTCGCCGGCCAGCACTACGAAGTCACCAACGCCGGATGCGGGTTTCGACCAGTCGAGCCCCGCGACGGTCGGTCCCGGATTTCTATGCGGCGGCAACAGACCATCCACTCCGTCGAGGGCCGTAGCCGTGTGACCGAGAGCACGGCTTTAGTGCCACATGAGTTTGCTGCAGAGGCTCCTGACCGATCACCGGATGACTTGTCCGACCAGCTGGAAATGCATTATTGAACTGCAGGAATCCGCTGCAGTTATTAGACAGATGTGCGATGTTCGAGGCAGGCCACTGTGTTTGCTCGCGGCAGCCGCCGTCGATGCGAGTCATCGCGCTCCTCTGTCTAAGGGGAAGGCTTGGGATTCAACCTAGAACTGTGGGCATGCACGCGCGCAGCTACGCGGCGACGAGGCCGCTGATCGACTGCGCACACAGACCACGTCCGTAACCTACGGACCCGGTCCGCGACCCGGGAGGTTTGGAATCAACCAGAGATAATTGGGCCTGGCACCGCACGGATCGCGAAGAACTGCGCAAACGCCGCAGCGCAAGGATCAGCGCTGCGGCGTTTGGCGACCATCAGCCAACGTTCGTGCCGCCTTCGGCGATCCGGCGGACCGCGTTGAGGAAGACGTCGATCTCTTCGTGGGTGTTGTAGAACGAGAACGACGGACGCACCGTCGCTTCCAGCCCCAATCGCCGCAGCGCCGGCTGCGCGCAGTGATGGCCGGCCCGCACCGCGATGCCTTCGGCGTTAAGTGCCTTGCCCACTTCGAGTGGCTCGTGGCCCGCCAGCACGAACGACAGCACGCTGGCCTTCTCGTCGGCGGTACCCACCAGGCGGACGCCGGGGATGGCTGCCAACCGTGGCGTCGCGTAATCGAGCAACGTCTGCTCGTAGGCCGCGATGCGCTCGATGCCCAATCGCTGGACGTAGCGCAGCGCTTCGGCGAGCCCCACCGCATCGGCGATGTTGCCTGTGCCCGCCTCGAACTTGGTCGGCGGGCCCTGGTACAGCGACCGTTCCAGCGTGACGTCAGCGATCATGTGGCCGCCGCCCTGCCACGGCGGCGTCTCGGTCAGCGCTTCTTCGGTCCCGTAGAGCGCACCGATCCCGGTGGGCCCGTAGATCTTGTGTCCGGAGAACACGTAGAAGTCCGCACCGAGTTCGGCCACGTTGGTCGGTATGTGCTGAATCGACTGGGCGCCGTCGATCAGCACCCGGGCGCCGTAGCGGTGACCCAACTCGACGATCTTGTCGACCGGGACGACGGTGCCCAATGCATTCGAGACCTGGCTGGCCGCAACCAGTTTCGTTCGCGGACCCAGCAACTGCTCGAACTCGTTGAGCAGCAGGTTGCCCGCGTCATCGATCGGCGCCACCTTGAGGATCGCGCCGGTCTTCTGCGAAATCAGCTGCCAGGGAACGATATTCGCGTGGTGCTCCAAATGTGTGATGACGATCTCGTCACCAGGCTGCAGATGCTTGCCGCCCCACGCGTGCGCCACCAGGTTGATGGCCTCCGTGGTACCGCGCACGAACACGATGTTGTCTGCTGACGGCGCGCCGATGAAGTCGGCGACGGTGTCCCGCGCTTCCTCGTAGGCGTCGGTAGCGCGGGCCGCCAATTCGTGTGCGGCACGGTGGATGTTGGAGTTCTCGTGCGCGTAGAAGTGCGACAGCCGGTCGATCACCACCTGTGGCTTCTGGGTGGTCGCCGCATTGTCGAACCAGATCAGCGGCTTTCCGTTGACGACCTCTTTGAGGATCGGGAAATCTGCCCGCACCGCGTTGACGTCGAAGACCTCGTGGTCGTCCGGCAACTGCGGGACCGGCTCGGCAGCGCTCAGAAAGTGGTAGTTGCCTTCATCTCCGACCGGCGCGTCCGGGCCGGCGGGAACTCGTCCCGTCCACCCCAGATCCGGAACCGACGGCGCTTCCGGCAGCCACGGGGGTGCCGAACCGCGCGGCGCCACCGGAACGGTGGGAGCCGAGCCGGCGAGCACTCCGGGCACCGTCGGCACAATGCCCACGCTGGGCACCGCGAACGCGCTCAGGTCGGTCGGCGGCAGGTAGGGATTCGCGATCCCCCCGGTCGTCGACGCAACTGACGGCGCTGCCGTCGTGTCCGGGGCACTGCCCCGCGGTGCGACGGGCACCGATTGTGGCGGCAACTCCGGCTCCGGAGAAGTCGGAGCCGGGACATAGATGTCCGAGACTCCGAGCAACGGAATCGGTGTCGGGTACTGAGTCGCAGAGCCCGTCGAAGTCTGACCTGCCGAGGTCGCCGCCGTCGTGTCCGGCACGCTGCCCCGTGGGGCAATCGGCGCCGACTGCGGCGGACTGTCGAAACCCGGCCGGATGCTGGCCGCGTACAACTGGCTGGCCAGCGCCGCGAGTTCCGTTGCGCTGATTGGCAAGTCGCTTTCGGCGTCTACTGCGCGATGCTCACTTGTACTCATGGAACTGGTCCACGGCAGCACCATCGAGAACGGCGAGCGCGTCGTCGGTGAGCACGGCTAGTGACGTGTACAGCGTCACCAGGTAGCGGGCGATCGCCGAAGCGTTGATGCCGGTGAACCGCACCGACAAGCCCGGCGCTTGCTCGCCGACCAGACCCGGCTGGAACAGGCCCACGACGCCCTGACGCTCCTCACCGGTGCGCACCAGGATGAACTTGGTCTTGCCGTCCTCGACAGGCACCTTGTCCGACGGAATCAACGGGATGCCGCGCCAGGTAATGAACTGCGCCCCGAACAAACTCACCACGACTGGCGGAACGCCCCGGCGGGTGGCTTCACGTCCGAACGCCGCGACGCCCAGCGGGTGGGTCAGGATGAAGCTCGGCGTCTTCCACACCTTGGTGATCAGCGAGTCCAGGTCGTCCGGAGTGGGTCTGCCGCCCCGCGTCGTGATGGTCTGCTCGGGAGTCGCCTGCGCCAGCAGGCCATACTCGGGGCTGTTGATCAGCTCGAATTCCTGGCGCTCTTTGATCGTCTCGATGGTCAGTCGCAACTGCTGAGCGATCTGGTCGTGCGGGCTGGAGTAGAGGTCGGACACCCGGGTGTGAACGTCGAGCAACGTGGAGATCGAGCGCAGCGTGTATTCGCGCGGGCTCGTCTCGTAGTCGACATAAGTCTCGGGTAGCGGCTCTTCAGTGCCTGCGCCTTCGTCGGCGTGGATGGCCACCTGCTCCGGGTTGACCACGCGGTTCACTCGATAGAGGCCGGCTTCCACTGGTACCCAGCTGAGCAGGTGTAACAACCACCGTGGCGTGATCGTGGAGAGCTGCGGAACCGTCTTCGTCGCATTGGCGAGCTGCCGGGCACCGAGATCACCAAGCGTCTGAGACTCGTTTTGGGCCGAGGTCATCGTGGTCCTTCCGTCTTGGTCGAATGAGTGAGCGTGTCGGGCCAGTGACGGCCGACCGAAAGCGCCGCGTCGAGCCAGGCAAGTGTAAAACTCACCGAGATTTTTTCCACGCGTGGCAGCGATCGCGGCCGAAACGAACCCGCTCGAAATAATGCCTTATAGTGGTCGACATGCAACAGGCTGCACAGCTGCGCTTCACTCCCTCGCGCTGCCTTGACGTGCGTTGCTGTTGTTGTTGTTGATTTCCTGACGCCCATCTGACGTTCAAATCGTCGCGCATTTATCCCGCATCAGGCGCCCGCCCGACCTCGCGGTGACCGAAATACGCGGCCGATTCCTTCAGGAAGATCAGCCAACTCATGACCCTGTTATCCATACCCGCGCCGACGCAGGTGACCACCCGTCAACGGGTTGTCGTCCGGCCGGCCCGCGATCTGCCCCGGATGACGCGCTACCGGGGCGGGACGTACTCGCACACGGTGGACAGGATCGTGTTCGCCGACGGTAGTACCGCGCGCACCGACCTGATCAGGCTCAATCCCAATCTGGACGCGTACTCGCTGGACTTCAGCGGCATCGCGCCGCATCTTCCGTCGCGTTATGAACTAGGAACATGGTCAGCGCTGCCTCATCTGCGCGCCCACGGCCGCGAGGCACAGATCGGCTGGATTCTGCGCAACTCCTTCCCGATCGTCTCGACCGCTGAATTGAGCAGGCAGCTGCGCGCCGCCGGATATCCGTTGGGAGCGGCCAACATCGCCGACCATGAAGCCATCGCCGCGACTCAAGCCGCGATCTGGTACTTCACCAACGGCCTGGCGCTGGACACCCAGCCGCTCAACGTTCCGGTGGCAGTTCGGCGTGGCCCGGGGCCGGTCATCACGTACGAATTCGACGGTGAACCCCAGGTCGGCGGCTACTCGGTGTGGACCACCTCTGACACACCTGTAACTCTGCGACTGCAGAAGTCGGCCAATGGCGTTGATTGGCACGATGTTTCGGGTTCACAACTGATCACTAATGCAACGAAAGGCCGTTACCAACGCGGACTGGGCGTCGGTAGCACCGTCTCGTCGAGCAGCCATGGCCGCCGCGGTCGCGGCTTCCGTTACTACCGACTGGTCACGACGCCGCCCGCCGCCGCACCCAGCGTCGGTCACGTGAGCTTCTGGCTCACCGGAACGCGGCATTACCGCAACGCAGATCGGGTCGTACACCTCTATAACTACCTGCTGGCCGGGGCTCATGCAGCCCGGCGTGAAAACGTTGAGCCACAACTGATCACCAAACATGCGGTGGCCGACGATGGCCTCGTCGGGCCGTTCTACGTCCGAACTCCCTTGACGCTCAACGTCACCGACGGGCATGCGTTGGTCGATGCGGACGGCGTCGCGATCGAAGGGCCGGTCCAGCCGGGACAGGGCTTCTACATCCGACCACTGCCGGGCTCATCGACAACGACCGTGATCGCAACGACAGCGCGGGCAATGGCCAGCCGGGTGTTGACCGGAATAGCCGCCGAAGATACGCCACAGCGATTCACCCCGGTCGCCCTTGCGATGCCGAGTGACGTTGCAATTCACTTCGATATCGACTGGGATTGCAGTCGTGACTATCGCTGACAACATCACCCAACTGATCGGGCATACGCCTCTGGTCCGGTTGAACCGGGTTACCGACGGCGCAGGCGCGCAGGTTGTCGCCAAGTTGGAGTCCTTCAACCCGGCAGCCAGCGTCAAGGATCGCCTGGGCGTGGCCCTGATCGACGCGGCCGAAGAGGCCGGCCTGCTCAAGCCCGACACGATCATCCTCGAGCCGACGAGTGGCAACACCGGCATCGCGCTGGCGATGGTGGCGGCGGCGCGCGGCTACAAGCTGACACTGACCATGCCGGAAACCATGAGTGTGGAGCGGCGGAAGCTGCTCCTTGCCTATGGCGCCGAACTCATCCTGACTCCGGGCCCCGAAGGCATGCCCGGCGCGATCGCCAAGGCCGAGGAACTGGCCAAGACAGACCAGCGCTACTTCGTCCCACAGCAATTCGAGAACCCGGCCAACCCGGCAATCCACCGGCAGACCACCGCCGAAGAAGTGTGGGATGACACCGACGGCAAGGTCGACATCTTCGTCGCCGGCGTCGGCACCGGCGGAACCATCACCGGTGTCGCGCAAGTGCTGAAGGAACGCAGGCCATCGGTGCAGATCGTCGCGGTCGAGCCGGCCGCTTCGCCGGTGTTGTCGGGCGGCAAGAAGGGACCGCACCCAATCCAGGGCATCGGCGCCGGCTTTGTTCCCCCGGTGCTCGACATGGATCTCGTCGACGAAGTGGTCACCGTCGGCAATGACGACGCGGTCACCTACTCCCGGCGGCTCGCGCGTGAAGAAGGGCTGCTGGTCGGTATCTCCTCCGGGGCGGCGACGGTGGCGGCCCTGCAGGTCGCTCGGCGTCCCGAAAACGCCGGCAAACTGGTGGTCGTCGTGTTCCCGTCCTTCGGCGAGCGTTATCTGAGTACGCCACTCTTCGCGGACGCCGACTAGCGATGTTCGAGGCCTTCCGCGACGACATTCGGGCGGCGAGGGACCGGGATCCCGCCCTTCCGAGCTCGCTGCAGATCGTCTTCGCCTATCCGGGTGTGCATGCGATCTGGGGTCACCGGCTCAGCCACTGGCTGTGGGGGCGCGGCGCGAAGGTGGCGGCGCGCACCCTCGGTGAGGCCACCCGCGTGCTGACCGGAGTCGACATTCATCCGGGGGCCACCCTCGGCAAAGGCCTTTTCATCGACCACGCCACCGGCGTGGTGATCGGCGAAACCGCCGAAGTCGGCGACGACGTCACGATCTACCACGGCGTCACCCTCGGCGGCAGCGGCAACGACACCGGAAAACGTCACCCGACCATCGGCGACCGGGTGACCATCGGCGCCGGAGCCAAGGTTCTGGGCGCGATCAAGATCGGCGATGACAGCCGGATCGGCGCCAACGCTGTTGTGGTCAAGGAAGTCCCGTGCAGCGCGGTCGTCGTGGGCGTGCCCGGACAGATCATCAGCCGGGCCAAGTCGGGAGTCGGCGACGACTCGATGATGCCCGACCTGGTCGGGGTGAGCTTGCAGTCATTGCTCACCAGGGTCGCGAAGCTGGAAGGTCAGACCAACGGCGAGTCGCAGACCGGCCGCGTCATCCGGCCACCGGAGGCCGGTGTGTGGCACGGCGAGGACTTCTCTATCTGAGTGCTGCGCGCTCTATGTGACCACCGCGGCGGTCTGCCAGGCACCGAACCCGCCCAGCAGGTCTGACACGTTCTCAAAGCCCGCTGCCCTGAGCAGGCTTGCGGCGACCAGCGAACGGTAGCCGCTGGCGCAGTACGTGACGACAGGCGCGGTCGTGTCGAGACTGCCCAGAGAATCGGTGAGAGACGGCAACGGAATCTCCTGCGCGCCAGGGATTATCCCGCCTTCGGTCTCCCCCGGGTTCCGTACGTCGACCAATTGCAGACCAGGTCGCGCCCTGAGCAATTCGGCGAGCTGGTCGGCGGAATAACGCGATGCGGTCACGATGACATCTGGACGTTCCGTGAGAACACTTGGCAGATCTCGTAGTTGGCCGATGACCCGGTCGAAGCCGACGCGAGAGAGGCGGGTCTTGGATTCCTCGGCGAGCTCCTCGCCACCGACCAGAACGATGTCGCGATCGGGCGGAATGACTTGGCCCGCGCCTTCGGCGAAGCGTCCTTGCAGGCCGATGTTGACGGCGCCGCGAAGATGACCGGACGCGTACGCGTCAGCCTGGCGGGTATCGAGCAGGATCGCACCGGATTCGGCGTGCTGATAGACCTCGAAGACACTCAACACGGGCGGCGGGCTCTCGTCCAGCAGCGGACGCAACTCCCGGTTACGCAGCGAGTCGAATTCGAAGTAATGCGGGCGAGGCGACTGGCCTTCGGTGATCGCGGTGACGAACTCGTCGACGTCGGTGAATTGCAGCGCGTAGTTGTCCCGGCGCTGCTCCCCGATCGTCGAGCTGGTCTCGCTCGACATCTGCTTGCCACACGCCGACCCGGCGCCGTGCGCAGGGAAGACGCGGGTGGCGTCGGGCAGCGTCAACAGCTTCTCGTGCAGCGATTCGTACAGTGTGCGGGCCAGCGTCTCCGATGACAGGCCGGTGCCCGCGAGCAGGTCTGGACGGCCCACGTCACCGACGAACAGTGTGTCGCCGGTGAGGACGCCGTAGGGCACCTCGTCGCCGGGATGTTCGTACACCACGATGGAGATCGACTCAGGCGTGTGCCCGGGCGTCGCGAGAATCTCCAACGTGACTTCGCCCAGCGAGATTCGCTGGCCGTCGCGCAAGGGGACGAAGGGGAATTCGACGTCGGCGTCTTCGCTGTAGGAGATCTGCGCTCCGGTGGCGGCCGCCAATTCCAGGTGACCGGTCAGGAAGTCGGCGTGGATATGTGTTTCGATGACGCGCTCGATGTGCAGTCCGTGCTCCCTGGCCTCGGTCAGATATGCCTCTACGTCGCGGCGGGGGTCGACCACGACGGCACGTCCGGAGCTCTCGTCTCCGATCAGATACGAGCCTTGCGACAAGCAGTCGAGATAGTGCTGCGTGAAAATCATCTGCGTAGCCTCCCCAGGTCCTAAGACCCTGTTCCTACACTCTTGCGCGGCTTCCGGAGCGACCGTCGCGGGCCCCGTCACCTCGACGCAGCGATCAGCATCGACGATTTTTCGGCCTCAGCAAGAGTTTCCCGTCCCCAGCCGTCGCCAGCCAGTTGAAATCACCCTGAGTTTGAGAATCGCCCGGCGATCACGATGTCGTCGCGTCGACCTCGGCGAAGGATTGAATCCACCGATGCGGCGGTCGCGGCGAATTCGGTTCACCGGGCCGGTGCACGCCGAGCACCGACCAGCCGACAGCGGCCGCGGCGTCCAGCTCGTCGGGATGGTCGGACAGAAAAAGAATCTGGTCAGCCGAGGTGCCAATTGCTTCGGAAATCGCTCGGTACGAGGAGCTTTCCCGCTTGTCACCGGCGGTGGTCAGATCGAACCAGCTGCTGATCAACGACGCCAGCTCTCCGCCGCGAGCGTAGGTGAACCAATCCTGTTGATTGCGAACTGAACCCGACGAGAAGATGTGCAGCGGGCGCTACGTCGTCGAAGAATTCGCCGTGCAGCGCCCCACTGCGGAAGCCTTCGGCGCAGATCAAACCTTGTGCAGCTTTCAACGGCTCAGCCTTGACGTCGGAATTCAGCCAGCCGCAGAGGATCTGCGCCACGTCGTCCAGACCCGCGTCCGACTGGGCGGCAACGGCGCGCGTTTCGACGACGATCGGATCTGCTGCGCCGCCGACGTTGTCGGCCAGCCACTGGCCAGATGCTGACGCGTGTAGTCGTACAGCCCTACCCGCACCGCGCTCGTGGGACTGGTCGTGCCCTCGATGTCGATGACGATCGCGGCGATCACGTGCCTACGAGCTGATCGAGTGTCGGGAAGCGTTCTCCGATCGCATCGCCGGTGAAGTCGCCGACCCAGCCGTCCTCGCGCTCGAAGAACCGGTGTGCAGCCGCACCGAGGTGGCATCGTCGTCGCCCATGATCTGCAACAGGGTCATTGGGTTCCGATCTCGCGGCGCCCGGCCAGCGTCGCCAACTCGCACATCGCTTCCAGGCACTCCACTCGGTCGCGGGCCTGCGCGAGGTCGGCGCCCCAAGCGGTGATCCCGTGACCGGCGATGAACAGCACCGGCGGCGCATCCGGGTGTTCGGTCAGGTGCTGCTCGATATCCGCACCGATGCGGGCGACGTCAGCATGGTTGACGAAGACCGGGATGTTGATGGTGTGCGTTGCGCCCAGTCCCTTGATCAACTCGTAGCCAGTGAACGTCAAAGCCTTTGTTGCGCTGATCGATTGGGCGGTCGCATGCGGCGCGTGCACGTGGACGACAGCATCGGCGTCAGTGGCGCGATAGATGGCCGTGTGAATCGCAGTCTCTGCGGACGGGCGGCGACGGCCCGACAACCGTTGCGAATCAGCGACGTCCACCGTCACCATGTCGTCGGCGGTGAGTTCGCCCTTGGACAATCCGCTGCCGGTGATCGCCGCGGCCAGTCCGGTGCGCACCGAGATGTTGCCGGCGGTGCCCGGCATCCAGCCACGCGCGTACAGGCTGCGGGCGATGTCGGCGATCTGTTGTCCAACAGCAGTTTTCGGCTCGATTGCGCCATTCTCGGTGACGATCGCCGTCACCAGCTCCGGCGGCGTCACGTCGAAGGCTGGATTGAACACGTCGGTGTGCTCGGGCGCGGTCGCGACGCCGCCGACGTGCGTGATTTCTGCCGCTGCTCGCTGTTCGACGACGATCTCGCGTCCGGTCGTCGTCGCGGCGTCGCGGGTCGATTCGGGCGCGACGACGATGAACGGGATGCCGTGCCGGTGTGCGGCGACGGCCAGCGCATAGGTGCCGATCTTGTTGGCTACCGAGCCGTCGGCGGCGATGCGGTCCGCGCCGACCATGACGCAATCGACCTGCCCGGTAGCCATCGCCCACGCCGCGGCAGAGTCGATCGTCAGCCGATGCGGGATGCCGGCCTCGGCCAACTCCCATGCGGTCAGCCGGGCGCCTTGCAGCAGCGGGCGCGTCTCGTCGACCAAGACGTCGGCGACCTTGCCGCGGGCGTGCAGCACCCGCAGCGCGCCGAGCGCAGTGCCGAACGCGGTGGTGGCCAGTCGGCCGGCGTTGCAGTGCGTCAGGATGCGCAGCGGTCGATCGGGACACAGCCTTTGCACCACGTCGGCTGCATGAGTGGCGCACACCCGGTTGACCGCGGCGTCCTCGGCCAACATCTGCTGGGCCTCGGCGAGCACCGCGTCGGGCCCCGCGGGCAGCGTCGCCAGCGCGCGGCGCACCCCCCAGGCCAGATTCACCGCGGTCGGCCGGGCCGACGCGATGCGCTCCGCCTCCAGGGTCGCCTTCTCGGCATCACCGACATGCGCGTATGCCGCCAGCGCCACGCCGAACCCACCGGCGACGCCCAGTGCGGGCGCACCTCGGATGGCCAGGGTCGTGATCGCATCGATGACGTCGTCGACGGTTGTGATCCGCAGCCAGCGCAGATCGTGCGGCAGCGCCCGCTGGTCGATGGCCAGCAGGGCGCCGTCGTCCCAGGCCATCGAGCTCTCGATGAGCGGTTCTGACCGCGACCCGGCTGATGTCACAACTTCCATCGAAGCACGGCTGCGATCGCGTGCACAGAGCCTTAGCTGACCAGGCCGTCTCCGCTGCTCAGACGGGCTCGACGAGACAATCGCGTCGATCTGGCACACAATCATTCGATGCGACTTCTTCTCGGGCTGGCCAGCCTGGCCGTGATCCTCGGTCTGGCCGTGCCGGCGCTGGCCGATCCACCACCCGATCCGAGCGTGCCTCCCGACCCTGCGGCCGACTCGCGCTTCCTCGACTCGCTCAACAGCGCGGGCATGAAGTACAACAGCGGCCCAAGCGCCATCGCGGCGGGCCGGATGGCCTGCCAAATGATGAACGAGGGAACAGCGGAAACGGACGTCGTCAACAAATTGAGCATGCTCAACCCGGGATTGAACTCCGGCGGCGCCATGAAATTCGCGGCCCTGGCGTCAAGCGTCTACTGCCCCGATTACCTGAACAAGTCGAGCACGAAGACCAGCTCTGCGTCGCCGTTCCCCGGCCTCGGCGGACCGCGCCAGTAGATAACTTGCTCCCCCGGGTGGACTCGAACCACCAACCCTCCGGTTAACAGCCGAATGCTCTGCCAATTGAGCTACAGGGGACTGCCGATCGCTGGATGACTTTAGCGTACCGGTGTGCCCAGGCCCAATCAGACTGATCACCCGCCGCGCAGCAGCCGCTCGCCGGTATGGGGCAGGATAATGGTTGCACAGCACACACCTCGGAAGGGACCGCTTTGATCCGATACGTCGTCATGCTCGGACTGGGCTACGTGTTGGGCGCGAAGGCCGGACGTCGTCGCTACGAGCAGATCGTCGGCACCTACCGCGCCATGACCAGCAGCCCCGCGACCAAATCGATGATCGAAGCCGGCCGGCGCAAAGTGGCGAACCGGGTCTCGCCCGACGCGCGGATGGTGACGCTGACCGAGATCGACGACGCGACCAGCGTGGTCGAGCCGCAGCAACCCACCTGACGATCGCAAGCGCGGCGAAGCCGGGCGCAGCGGGTCGTCAGTGCCATCCCTGACGATCGCAAGCGCGGCGAAGCCGGGCGCAGCGGGTCGTCAGTGCCATCCCTGACGATCGCAAGCGCGGCGAAGCCGGGCGCAGCGGGTCGTTAAGCCGTCAGATCGTCGCCGCTGGCCTGCTGCAGCAGGCTCCGCCGGTAAGCCTCCATCGCCACCAGATCGCCGAACAGCGCGTGATACTCGTCGCCCTGTTCGACCGGTGACATCCGCTGCAGCTTGGATTTGACCTCAGCGATCTGCCTGCCGACCCAGACCTCTTGCAGACGGGCCAAAACGCCGGCGATATAACGCGGCAACTTCTCGTCGTCCTCGACCTTGATGGCCTCGACGCCGAGCTCGTTGACCAGCCCAGCGGCTGCGGGCGACAACGCCTTCTGGCGCACCGCGTCAAGCCATTCGCCTCCGCCGATACCTGTGCCGGTGCCGCCGGCTGCGTCGATGGCCGTGCGCACCGCGGAGTAGCCGGGATGGGTGAAGCTCTCGGCGGTCAGGGCGTCGAACACCGGCCCGGCGATCGCCGGATACTGCAGCGCGGACTTGAGCGCTTCGCGCTGCGGCCACAGCGTCGGATCGTTGGGATCTGGACGCGGCGCGGCGACGCGCTGCGGGTCCGCGTCGGTCGCGCCGCCGCGACGCGGTTTGGGGCGACCTTGCGCCGTCGGGTTTTTCGCCTCTTCGCGCACCCGGCCGATCACCTGCGCGACATCCGGCCAGCCGACCCAGCCCGCCAGTTGCCGGGCGTACTCGTCACGCAGCGTCGGGTCCTTGATCTGGGCCACGATCGGCACGCAACGGCGCAACGCGGACACCCGGCCTTCGGCGCTGTCCAAGTCGACGTCGCTCAGCGTGGCACGAATCGCGAACTCGAACAACGGAGTTCGTCGCGCCACCAGGTCGCGCAACGCGCCGTCGCCGGACGCCAGCCGCAGATCGCACGGGTCCATGCCGTCGGCCGCGACCGCGACGAACGACTGGCCGGCCAGTTGCTGTTCGCCACCGAACGCCTTGAGCGCCGCGGCCTTGCCCGCTTCGTCGCCGTCGAACACGTAGATCAGCTCGCCGCGAAAGAAGTTGTCGTCCATCATGAGTCGGCGCAACATCGCCATGTGCTCGTCACCGAACGCGGTGCCGCAGGATGCCACTGCGGTACCGACGCCGGACAAATGCATCGCCATCACGTCGGTGTAGCCCTCGACGACGACCGCCTGATGACCTTTGGCGATGTCGCGTTTGGCCAAGTCGATACCGAACAACACCGCGGACTTCTTGTACAGCAGGGTCTCTGGAGTGTTGACGTACTTGGCTTCCATCGGGTCGTCGTCGAACAATCGTCGCGCCCCGAATCCGATCACTTCACCGGCCGACGAGCGGATCGGCCAGAGCAACCTGCGGTGGAAGCGGTCCATCGGGCCGCGGCGACCCTCGCGCGACAAGCCCGCGGCTTCGAGCTCCTTGAACTCAAAGCCTTTGCGCAGCAGATGTTTTGTCAGCATGTCCCAGCCCGATGGCGCGAAACCGCAACCGAATCGATGGGCCGCGTCGCCGTCGAAATTCCGCTCGGTCAGATACTTGCGGGCAAGCTGCGCCTCCGGGGACTCCAGCGCGGCCGCATAGAACGCCTGCGCCTCGGCATTGGCCGCGAGCAGCCGGCTACGACTGCCCCGATCGCGCTGCACGCTGGTGGCCGGCCCGGAGTAGGTGATCGTGTGCCCGACCCGGTCGGCCAGCAGTTCCACCGCCTCGACGAAACTGACATGCTCGATCTTCTGCACGAAGGCGTACACGTCGCCGCCTTCGCCGCACCCGAAGCAGTGGAAGTGGCCGTGGTTGGGTCGCACGTGAAATGACGGCGACTTCTCGTCGTGAAATGGGCAGAGGCCCTTCATCGAATCCGCCCCGGCACGCCGCAACTGGACGTAGTCGCCGACAACGTCCTCGATGCTGACCCGTTCGCGGATGGCGGCGATATCGCGATCGGAGATACGGCCGGCCATCGGCACAGTGTAGAGCTCTCCTGTCGCCGTTCCGGTGACTTGGCTAACCGGTGCCGATGACTACCGTCAGGCCTGAGTTGCCTCGATGCGCTCCAGTCGCCCCTCGGTGCAGGACGCAATCTGGTCGACGATCACTCGCAGCCGCGCACCGTCGTCGGCGGCGGCATTGAACGCCGGCACGAACAGCGGATCGAGGCTATTGGGCGCCGCGGCCAATAGAGCGTTCGCGACTCGATGGATGCGTTCGCGCTGGCGGGCCTGGATGTCCTGGTGTCGCGGATCGGACATGATGAACTGCAGCGCCAGCGTCTTGAGCACCGCAACCTCGGCCCGCACCACATCCGGCACGGACAACTCGGCCTGGTAGCGAGCCAGCGGCCCCGGACCGGCGACCGCCTGGGTGGCAGCGATCGCCGCCGATGCGAATCGGCCGACCAACTCGCTGGTCAGCCGCTTGAGCGCTACCGCGGCCGCGAGCGTCGCGTCGTACTTGCCGACCGCGACCACCGCCGGGAGTCCCGACAGTCGATGGGCGGCGGCGGCCAGGTCGTCAGCACGCATCCCGGCGAAGTCGCGCTCACCGAGCGTGGCCAGCGCGGCGGCGTCGTCGTCATCGGCGAGCACGCGCAGGTCGATCCGCCCGGACACGACGCCGTCCTCGACGTCGTGCACGGAGTAGGCGACGTCGTCGGCCCAGTCCATCACCTGCGCTTCCAGGCACGGCCGATCCACCGGTGCGCGGTCGCGCACCCAGCCGGCCGCATCGCTGTCCGCGTCGTAGAAGCCGAACTTGCGCCGATGCCGATCCCGCGTCCACGGATATTTGGTCACCGCGTCCAGCGCCGCCCGCGTCAGGTTCAGGCCGACGCTATGCCCTTGGCCGTCAAGAACTTTGGGCTCCAGGCTGGTCAGGATCCGGAAGTTCTGCGCGTTGCCCTCGAAGCCGCCGTGGCCGGCTGCAAACTCGTCGAGTGCCTGTTCGCCGTTGTGCCCATACGGCGGGTGCCCGATATCGTGGGCCAGACCGGCCATGTCGACCAGATCCGGGTCGCAGCCCAACCCGATCGCCATGCCCCGCCCGATCTGAGCGACCTCCAGCGAATGGGTCAGCCGGGTACGCGGGGTGTCACCTTCGCGCGGCCCGACGACCTGCGTCTTGTCGGCGAGGCGACGCAGCGCGGCGCTGTGCAGCACCCGGGCTCGATCCCGGGTGAAATCGCTGCGGTGCTGGCCTTCGGTACCCGGCAGACCCGCAGTCTTCGGCGGTTCGGCCACCACCCGCTGGCGGTCGAAATCGTCGTAGGGGTCGCGCTGAGTCATCGCTGCACAGTCTGCCAGCCAGCCGATTGCTCTGGGACCCGCTTCGTCTCGGGGCTAGATTGTCGAGCATGCGCACTGTCCGCTCGGTCGCCGTGTTCTTGGCGATGTTGATTACCGCGTTACTGGTGGCCCCGTCGGCGGCAGCACAGCCGCCGTTCCGGCTGTCCACCTACATCACCGACAATGTCGGGGCGCTGCACGGCTCCGCCCGTGCCGCAATCGAATCGGCCACCGGCAAGCTCTACTCCGACCGCCGCATCCAGCTGTGGGTGGTCTTCGTCGACAACTTCTCCGGGCAACCGGCCGTCAGCTGGGCGGACAGCACCCGCGCCGCCAGCGACCTGGGCGACTTCGACGCCGTGCTCGCGGTGGCGACCGTCGACCACTCCTACGCACTCCGGGTGCCGAACCGGGTTCGGACGATCAGCGCCGCCCAGGTCGACGATCTGCGGCGCAACCAGATCGAACCCGCACTGCGCCGTGGCGACTGGAGCGGCGCGGCGGTCGCGGCGGCGAATGGGCTCGACCGGGGTCAGGAGTCGGCGAGCTCGGCGCCGCTGCTGATCGGGTTGGGCGTGATCCTGGCGGCGGTCGTGGCCTTGTATGTGGTGATGCGTTACCGGCATCGTCGGCGTCGCGCGGCCGAGCTGGCGGCGGCCAAACGTGTCGACGCCACCGACCCGGATGCGTTGGCGGCGCTGTCGCTGGGCGCTCTCGACGACCTGTCCCGGTGGAAAGTCGTCGACGTCGACAACGCCGTGCGCACCAGCGCCAACGAGCTGGCGCTGACGGTCGAGGAGTTCGGCGAGCAACGAACCCAACCGTTCAGCAGTGCCGTCCAAAGCGCCAAAGCCGCATTGGCCCAAGCATTCACCGTGCGCCAGCAACTCGACGACGCGATACCGGAAACCCGGGAACAGCGGCGCGAGCTGCTCACCGAGGTGATCCTCGCCGCGGCGCGGGCCGACCGCGAACTGGAGTCGCAGCGGGAGGCTTTCGAAGAAATGCGTGACCTGGTGGTCAATGCACCGTCGCGCCTCGACGCGCTGACGCAGCAGATCGTCGACCTGACTGCCCGGATCGAGCCGGCCGGACAGCGAATGACCGAGCTGCACAACGAGTTCGACTCAACCGCGCTGGCGCCGGTCGCCACTAACGTCACGACCGCCCAAGATCGGCTGGCTTTCGCCGACCAGAACCTCAGTCGGGCCCGCGATCTGGCGGCCAAGCCGGTCAGCGGTGAACAGAGTGGTCTGGTCGACGCCGTCCATGCCGCAGAATCGGCGCTGGGGCAGGCCCGCTCGCTACTCGACGCGGTCGACAGCGCCGCCAACGACATTCGGCACGCGGTCGCCACTTTGCCGTCGCTGATCGCCGACATCCACGCCGGCATCGGTCATGCCGACGCCACGTTGCAGGGCGCGCAGAAGACGAAAGCACCGCACCTGCGGGACCTGGCCAGCGCCCGCGATGCGGCGGGCAGGGCTCTCGACACCGCCCGCAGCAGCGGTTCGGCCGATCCGCTCGGCTCGTTCACCGCACTGACCAAGGCCAACGCCGCATTGAACGGGCTTCTCGCGACGGTCGCCGAGGAGCAGGCGACCGCCGAACGCCTCAACCGGACCTTGGAGCAGGCGTTGTTCACCGCGCAGTCAAGGGTGCATGCGGTGTCGGAGTACATCGACAACCGCCGCGGCAGCATCGGACCCGAGGCCCGTACCCGGTTGGCCGAGGCGACTCGACAACTGGACGCCGCGCAGGACAAGCGATCCGATGCGGTGAGCGAAGCGATCACCCACGCCAACAACGCCGACAAGCTGGCCGCACAGGCCCAGTCCCTGGCCGACGACGATGTGCAGTCCGCTCAGCGCGCATACGCCGGGCGCTACGGCGGCGGCAACAACACAGGCGCGATGATGGGTGGAATCATCATTGGCGACATGCTCAGCGGAGGCATGCGTGGCGGATTCGGCGGTGGTTTCGACGGCGGCTGGGGACCGACGTCGTTCGGCGGATCGTCCGGATCCTCCGACGGCGGCTTCATGGGTGGTGGCGGCCGGTTCTGAGGCCGCTTGCGCCGCGTGTCAATTATTCTCGAATCTGTCTGGCGCCGCGAGTTTCCGGTAAAGCCCGGTCAGCCAGGTGTGGTCGCCGCGGAAATCCTGGTCGATCCACCACACGAGCAGACCCAACGCAGCAGACGTATAGAACTCGGCCGCGACGTCCACGGGCAGTTCGGTGTCCCCCTGAATTAGCGGCGGCCGCAGTCGTGTTCGGAGTAGGTCGCCGATCAGGCGCCGCAGATAACGCTGGACCAACGCCCCGCCCTGCCGTCCGCAGAGTGCGCGGTACACCTGCTGATTGCGATACGCATGCTCGTAGAGCAGTTCAGCAGGCAGGGCGACGTCGACGCTGCCCGTGACCTCGATGCTTGCGAGCCCTTGCTCCAGGTGATCACGAACCCCGTCGAAACTTGCGGTCAGCAATGCCTCTTTGTCCCGGTAATGGACATAGAACGTGGACCGTCCCACGTCGGCGCGATCAAGGATGTCCTGGATCGTGGTCTTCTCATAACCCTTTTCGATGACCAGTGAGATGAATGCATCGTGCAGTAGCTTCCGCGTGCGCCTGACTCGTCGATCCGGGGCCTTTGTGGCGGAACTTGTTGTTTTCAGCACAATTTGGCTGTTGTGTTCGGTATCGGACATCTCACCGCCTTTGGTTGTTGACGGAATTTCCACGCCGCCGCTTGTATTGAACACGCTATCCCGAAACATACGGGATGTTTAGGAATTTCAAAACGGACGGAGCGGGTTATGAGCAATTTGCCGATATATGTGTGGGCGATCGTGCTGACCGGATTGATCGGCACCATAGCGGCCCTATGCGTGATGTTGTGGCGCGGCGCGCTGACTGCTGGCCTCGGTCGGAGGACAGCCACTCAAGTTGCTGCTGGTTTCGGGATCGTCTGGGGCACTTGGACGTTGGCTAGCGGATGGCTGGCCGACACTAATGTTTACCGGTTTCACGAGACGAAGGCGGTGCCCTGGATCGGTGTCGCGATCATCGGCCCTCTGATGGCCGCGCTGTTGTTGTCGCGTGCCCCTGTCGTGTCTCGCATTTTGGCCCCGCCCGACGCGTTGTGGCGGTTGGCGGTGCCTCAGATCTTCCGGCCGGTCGGCGTGAGCTTCTTGGTCGCTATGGCGCTGGGCCAACTGCCCGCTGTTTTCGCCCTGCCTGCCGGGTTGGGTGATCTCGCTGTCGGAGTGGAAGCCGTGTTCGTCGCGCGCAGACTTGGGCGCGGCGTCGTTGACCGCCGCGTCGTGTGGTTCAACGTTCTGGGCCTCGTTGATCTCGTCGTCGCGGGCGCTATCGGTGTCACCGCAGCACCCGGGCTCGCTCGGTTGCTGGTTGTCTCGCCGTCGACCGAGGCGATCTCACTGCTCCCGCTTGCGCTCATCCTCACCGCCATCGTGCCGCTGGCAACCGCGCTGCACCTGCTGTCGTTGCAGAAGCTCAGGCGGGCCGCAGCAGCGACAACGGCCGGCGCACTGGTCGGGAGTGCGCGATGACAAAGACCATCCCCCACCTCGTCAACCGGTTTGTCATCGACACCGACGAGACGTTTGACGACGTGCGACAGCGGTTCGAGTCCCTGGTTCCGACAATTGATTTCGCCGAGCTCACCGAGCTGATCGAGGCCGGCGACCTGTCTCGCGTGCAGCGCTACACCGCCGAACACGCGCCGAATTCGTTCGTCAACTTCTGGACGTTCGATCCGACGCCGATGATGCGACTAGTAGGGCACCACAGTCGGGCGATCACCTACATGGTCGGAAACAACGTCATCGTCGAGACGATGTTTCGACACGATCCCGGTGTGATGCTGTACGCGCCACTGCGCACAGCCATCTACGAAGAACCCGACGGTCGCGTGCATGTCAGCATCGATCAGCCGTCGACCAAGTTCGCCAGTTTCGGCGACCCGCGCATTGCCGAGGTTGGGGCGTCGTTGGACGCCAAACTCGCAGCGCTGCTACGACTTATGCGATTGCCCGTGCCGCCAGAGCTCGAGACTGACCGTTACTAGCTTCGAATCGGAAAGAGCAGACATGACAAACGCTCAGATCCAGGCGCAGTACTCGAGCGGGTTATCCCGGCAGAACATCGAACGGGCCCTCATCGACGCCGGCATGAACATCGACCACTTACGGCCCGCGGACCTCGCGATGCTCGAGGACTTCCACACGATGGGTCGCATTGCCACCAGCGAACTGGTGGAACTGCTGGCCATCAGCCCGAAAGACCACGTGCTCGACGCGGGAAGCGGAGTCGGCGGAACTGCCCGCTTCGTCGCGGAACATTGCGGCTGCAAGGTCACTGCTGTCGACCTGACCGACGACTACTGCGACACCGCCCGATGGCTCAATCGACTTGTCGGGTTGGACGATCGAATTTCGGTAAGCCAAGCAGACGTGACCCAACTCCCCTTTGCCGACGCCACTTTCCAGGTCGTCTTCAGCCAACACGTCCAGATGAACGTGGCCGACAAGGACCGGTTGTATCGCCAAGCACGCCGGGTCCTCGTCAATGGAGGCCGACTCGCCATCTGGGACATCACCGACGGTCAATACGGCCAACTCGACTATCCGCTTCCGTGGGCCGACAACCCGCAACGCAGTCACCTGGCAACTCCCGATCAGCTGGGCGCCGTCGTCGAAGCCGCGGGATTTGCGATCGAGCACTGGGACGACCTCACCGATCGAGCGGCGGCCACGATGCAGGCAATTCTTGCGCTGCCGCCCAACTCGCTTGGGCTGCAAGCATTCGTCCCAGAGTTCGCCGCGAAGGCGAAGAACCTCACTCAGGCGCTGGCCGACGGGCGCCTCCGAGCGATTCGAGGCATCGCCCGAGCAATCGGCTAGCCGCCATCAACACCCGGAGATAGGACGGCGCGGCAGCTCACCACGCCCTAGTGTGCTGCCGCGCCAAGTCTGGATAAGTTAACCGTGTTCTCTCATAGTATTCACCATGCGACCAATAGTGAAGAAGATAGCGAAATTTCTTTGACGACTTGGGTCGCGCGCTAGCAGCCCCGCAGCCGCGAACCCAGATAGTCGGTCACCGCGTCGATGCCCACCCGCTCCTGCGTCATCGCGTCCCGCTCCCGGATCGTGACGGCGTGGTCTTCGAGCGTGTCGAAATCCACCGTCACGCAATACGGCGTGCCGATCTCGTCCTGACGCCGGTAGCGCCGGCCGATGGCGCCGGCGTCGTCGAAGTCGACGTTCCAGTACTTGCGTAACTCGGTGGCCAGATCGCGAGCCTTGGGACTGAGGTCGGCATGCCGGGACAGCGGCAGCACCGCGGCTTTGACCGGTGCCAGCCGCGGGTCGAGTCGCAGCACGGTCCGTTTGTCAACGCCGCCTTTGGCGTTGGGCGCTTCGTCCTCGTAGTAGGCGTCGATCAGGAACGCCATGAACGAGCGCGTCAGACCCGCGGCCGGTTCGATCACGTAGGGCACATAACGGGTGTCGTTGACCTGGTCATAGAACGACAGGTCGACACCGGAATGCTTTGAATGCGTGGACAAGTCGAAGTCGGTGCGGTTGGCCACTCCCTCGAGCTCACCCCACGGGTTACCCGAGAACCCGAACTTGTACTCGATGTCGACGGTGCGGTCGGAGTAGTGCGACAGCTTCTCCTGTGCGTGCTCGTAGAGCCGCAGGTTCTCCCCGCTGATGCCGAGTTCGGTGTACCAGGCCAGCCGGGTGTCGATCCAGTACTGATGCCATTCCGGCGCGGTCGACGGCTCGACGAAGAACTCCATCTCCATCTGCTCGAATTCCCGGGTCCGGAAAATGAAGTTGCCCGGGGTGATTTCGTTGCGGAAGCTCTTGCCGATCTGGCCGATACCGAACGGCGGCTTGCGGCGTGCCGTCGTCACCACGTTGGCGAAGTTGACGAAGATGCCCTGCGCGGTCTCGGGCCGCAGATAGTGCATGCCTTCCTCGGACTCGATCGGGCCGAGGTAGGTCTTGAGCATCATGTTGAATTCGCGCGGCTCGGTCCACTGACCTTTGGTGCCGCAGTCCGGGCAGACGATCTCGCTCATCGGGACTGAATCTGGGTCCCCACCCTTCTTGAGGGCGTAGGCCTCCTGCATGTGGTCCTGCCGGTGGCGCTTGTGGCAGTTCAGGCATTCGACGAGCGGGTCGTTGAACACCTCGACGTGCCCAGAGGCGACCCACACCTCGCGCGGCAGGATGATCGAGGAGTCCAGGCCGACGACGTCGTCGCGGCCGGTGACCACCGAGCGCCACCACTGCCGCTTGATGTTCTCTTTGAGCTCAACGCCCAGCGGCCCGTAATCCCACGCCGATTTGGTGCCGCCGTAGATTTCGCCGGCGGGATAAACCAGGCCGCGCCGTTTGGCGAGGTTGACGACGGTGTCGATGACGGACGCCACGAGGTGCTGACTCCTGATGTTGTGAAACGCGGACGATCCGTCATCGTAGCGATCGGCGGCGTGCTCTTTGACATGCGTGGTTATGCATGTGACAGTGGACGCAGTATGTCGCCTTCAATTCCGACCGCAGCTGACAACGACGACATGGTCGGCGAGCATCAGCACAGCGCTGTCGCCGAGCTGCCTGCGCCGCCGCCGCGGGAGATTCTCGAAGCCGCCGGCGAATTGCTGCGTGCGCTGGCCGCACCGGTGCGGATTGCGATCGTGCTGCAGTTGCACGAGTCGCAGCGCTGCGTCCACGAGCTGGTCGACGCCCTCGGTGTGCCGCAGCCGCTGGTCAGCCAGCACCTGAAGATCCTCAAGGCCGCCGGCGTGGTCACCGGTGAGCGGTCGGGGCGCGAAGTGCTGTACCGACTGGCCGATCACCACCTGGCGCACATCGTCGTCGACGCCGTGGCGCACGCGGGCGAGGACAAGCCGTGAACTCGCAGGCCGGTGTGCGGGCCACACGGCAGCGAGCGGCGATTGCCGGCCTGCTGGACACCCTGGACGAATTTCGCTCCGCCCAGGAACTGCACGACGAGCTCCGTCAGCGTGGCGAAAACATCGGCCTGACCACCGTCTACCGGACGCTGCAGTCGATGGCGTCGGCGGGCATGCTCGACACGTTGCGCAATGACACCGGCGAATCCGTGTATCGGCGTTGCTCTGACCACCATCACCACCACCTGGTGTGCCGGCTGTGCGGGTCGACGGTCGAGGTCGGCGACCACGAAGTGGAGACCTGGGCGGCCGAAGTGGCGGCCAAGCACGGCTACTCCGACGTCAGCCACACCATCGAGATATCCGGCACCTGCTCCAACTGCCGAGGCTGACAGCGGTCAGCCGGTCAGCGCCCGGCGGATCTCGGCGCCTTTGTCGAGCACCATCAGGATCAGCGTTTGCAGCGCGTCGTCGCTGAGGCCGCCGCCTGGAAAGTTGTAGCGCAACAACACATCTCCGGACTTACTGGAATTGCGCTTGGTCGTCGGATCACCAGGCTTTTCCACCAGCGAGATCGATCCCAGCAGGATACTGTGCGACTGCTCGGTGACGCTGTCGCGAATCTTCTTGGTCAGCAACAGATCCCACACCACAATCTGCGTCAACGACACCAGGTCGAGACCCTCGGTGATCGCCACCACCCGCAGCGACGCGATAGTGCCGTCATGGCGCACCGTCAGCGCGCCGTCGGATTCCTCGTCGACGGGTAGCACCTCGGACAGCACCGTGAGCAACTGCTCCTGCAGTGGCGGCATCAGCGCGGACCCGAAAGTCGCTCGGAGGCGGGCATAATGACCATCCCTTCGCCGCTGATCGTCGTCATCACGCCGTCCCGAACCGTCGGTTGCGCGATGCGTACTCTTCGCACGCCGCCCACAAGTGCCGCCGGTCGTAGTCGGGCCACAGGGTGTCCTGGAAAATGAATTCGGCGTAGGCCGCCTGCCAGAGCATGAAGTTACTGGTCCGCTGCTCCCCCGAAGTTCGCAGCAGCAGATCGACGTCCGGAATGTCCGGGCGGTGCAGATGCCGGGCGATAGTCGCCTCATTGACCCGCTCGGGGTTGAGTCTGCCCGCAGCTGCTTCGCGCGCGATATCCCTTGCCGCTTCGGCAATCTCGGTGCGGCCACCGTAGTTGACGCAGTAGTTGACGGTGATCACGTCATTCTTCAGCGTCAACTCCTCGGCGATGGCCAACTCGCTGATGACACTGCGCCACAGCCGTGGCCGTGAGCCCACCCAGCGGATCTTGACGCCCATCTCGTTGAGGTTCACCCGGCGACGTCGGACCACATCGCGGTTGAATCCCATCAGAAAGCGGACCTCGTCGGCGGAACGCTTCCAGTTCTCCGTGGAAAACGCATAGAGGCTGAGCCATTTGATGCCCATTTCGATTGCACCGCAGACGATGTCGATGACGACGGCCTCACCCATCTTGTGGCCTTCGACGCGGGGCAGGCCGCGCTGGGTGGCCCAGCGGCCGTTGCCGTCCATCACGATGGCGACGTGATTGGGCAACTGGTCGGCCGGGATCTGCGGTGCGACCGCCTTGGAGATGTGCTGCGGTGGACGGCGAGGCCCGCCATCCGGCGACGGCGGCAACTCCGGAAAGACCACCGGCCACGTCGACGTGTCGGGGAAGACCGGGTAGTGGTCAGGTGCCGGGGCGAGCTGCGGGAAGTCGGCCTTCCGCTTGCGCTCAGCCCTCCGCTCGGAGCGGTTCACCCGGCTCATCTCCATGGGCCCCATGGCCCATATCCTGCCTGACCAACGCGATGCGACGGTCGAGGACGCTCTGATCTATCGGATCGACGCGTCGTATCCGCTCGACCAGTGGCAGCGTTCGCAGCTGCCGTTCCAAATGCCATTGCAGGTGAGCGGCCACCAATCCGCTGGCATGGCTGCGGGCCGATTGCGACGCGGTTTCGGCGCCCTCCCAGTCGCCGTCGCGCAGCGCCGACATCAGATCCAGCACACCCAGCGGCGGTGTCGTCGCGCCTGCGGGGCGGCAGAATCCGCAGACGCTGCCGCCTGCGGCGACGTGAAAGGCCCGGTGCGGGCCCGGGGTGGCGCAGCGGGCGCATTCGGTCAGCGCCGGGGCCCACCCGGCAATGCTCATGGCGCGCAGCAGATAGGCGTCCAGCAACAGCTCGCGGGGCCGGCTGCCGTCGGCCACCGCCCGCAGTGCACCCACCGTGAGCCGGTGCAATTCCGGGGCAGGCGCCCGCTCCTCGCCGGCGAGTCGCTCGGCGGTTTCCAGCATCGCGCACGCCGAGGTGTACCGGCCGTAGTCGCTGACGATGTCGGTGGCGAACGCGTCAAGCGAGACGACCTGCGTGACGATGTCGAGGTTGCGGCCGGGGTGCAGTTGCACGTCGATATGCGCGAACGGCTCCAGTCGAGCACCGAACTTGCTGCGGGTGCGGCGGACACCCTTGGCCACCGCGCGGACCAGCCCATGGTCGCGGGTCAGCAGGGTGACGATCCGGTCGGCTTCGCCGAGCTTGTGCTGGCGCAGCACGACCGCACGATCTCGGTACAGCCGCATGGATATCAGTTTGTCACCGGACTGCGACGGCGCCTTGTACCCGCGCCGATAATGTCTGTACTGATGAGTAACTCGCAGGCCTCCCGCTTCCCAACGCTGACCGACCAGCTGTACCAGCTGGCCAGCGGTGAAGTGACCTCCGATGAGCTGGTCCGCCGCTCGTTGCACGCCATCGGCCTCAGCCAATCGACGCTGAACGCCTTTCGCATCGTGCTCACCGAGTCGGCGCTGGCCGACGCCGCCGCGGCCGACCGGCGACGCGCCGCCGGAGATCTGGCGCCGCTGCTCGGTATCCCGATCGCGGTCAAAGATGACGTCGACGTCGCCGGGTCGCCGACCGCGTTCGGCACCTCCGGCCACGTCCGGCCGGCCACCGAGGACGCCGAAGTAGTTCGCCGGCTGAAGGCGGCCGGTGCGGTGATCGTCGGCAAAACAAACAGCTGCGAGCTGGGCCAGTGGCCGTTCACCAGCGGACCCGCATTCGGCCATACCCGTAACCCGTGGTCACGCCGACACACTCCGGGCGGATCGTCGGGCGGCAGCGCTGCCGCGGTGGCGGCCGGACTGGTGACGGCCGCGATCGGCTCCGACGGAGCGGGCAGCGTCCGCATCCCCGCAGCCTGGACCCATCTGGTCGGCATCAAGCCGCAACGCGGACGCATCTCCACGTGGCCGCTGCGGGAGGCGTTCAACGGCATCACGGTCAACGGCGTACTCGCCCGCACCGTCGCCGACGCGGCGCTGGTGCTGGACGCGGCCTCCGGCAACGTCGACGGCGATCTGCACAAACCGCCGCCGGTGACCATGTCCGAACACGTCGGCATCGCACCCGGCCCGCTGCGGATCGCGCTGTCGACACGGTTCCCGTTCACCGTGTTCGGCGCTCGCCTGCATCCCGAGATCAAGGCGGCGCTGGAATCAGTCGGCGACCAACTTCGGCTGCTGGGCCACAACATGGTGTCTGGCAATCCCGACTACGGGCTGCGGTTGTCGTGGAACTTCTTGTCCCGCTCCACCTCTGGACTGCTCGACTGGGCCGACCGGCTGGGCGACGGCGTGGAATGGGATCCCCGGACGCTGTCGAACATGCGGATGGGCCGGGTGCTATCGCAGTCGATACTGCGCAAGGCGCGCGCACACGAAGCCGCCGACCAGCGCCGAGTGGGCTCGATCTTCCGCATCGTCGATGTCGTGCTGGCACCGACCACCGCCCAGCCCGCGCCGCGGACGCACGCCTTCGATCGGCTGAGCGGCCTGGGCACCGACCGGACCATGATCGCCGCCTGCCCGGTGACCTGGCCGTGGAACGTCCTGGGATGGCCGTCGATCAACGTCCCGGCGGGCTTTACCACCGAGGGCTTGCCGATCGGCGTGCAGCTGATGGGGCCGGCCAACAGCGAGCCGTTGCTGATATCGCTGGCTGCCGAATTGGAAGCGATCGGCGGCTGGGCGGCCAAACAGCCGACGGCCTGGTGGAACACCGGCTACGACACTCCGCCTGTCTCGAGCGGACCGGCGCTTCGCTAACAGCCGAACTGTTTCAAAAGCCCAGTCGGCCAAGCTGTTTAGGGTCGCGCTGCCAGTTCTTGGCAATCTTGACACGCAGATCCAGGTAGACCTTGGTGCCCAGCAGCTTCTCGATCTGACCGCGCGCGGCGGTGCCCACCTCGCGCAGCCGTGCCCCGCCCTTGCCGATCACGATGCCCTTCTGGCTGTCACGCTCGACGAAGAGGATGGCGTGCACGTCGATCAGATCGTCGCGCCCCTCACGGGGAATGACTTCGTCGATCACCACCGCGAGCGAATGCGGTAACTCGTCGCGCACACCCTCCAGGGCAGCCTCACGGATGAACTCAGCCATCAGAACCTCTTCGGGTTCATCGGTCAGCTCGCCGTCGGGGTAGTACGGCGGGCCGATCGGCAGAGCGGCAGCCAGCAGGTCGGTGAGCAGATCGACCTGCTCACCGGACACGGCCGACACCGGCACGATCTCGGCGTCACCGACGAGTTCGCTGACCGCGACGAGTTGGGCCGCCAGTTTCTCCTTGGATATCTTGTCGATCTTGGTCACGACGGCGATCAATGTGGTTCGGGGTGCGACGGATCGGATCTGCTCGACGATCCACCTGTCCCCCGGGCCGATCGCCTCGTCGGCGGGTATGCACAAGCCGATGGCGTCGACTTCGCTGTAGGTGTCGCGGACCAGGTCGTTGAGACGCTTGCCCAGCAAAGTGCGCGGCCGATGCAATCCCGGAGTGTCGACCAGGATGATCTGGAGGTCGTCCCGGTGCACGATGCCTCGGATCGTGTGTCGGGTGGTTTGCGGGCGGCTGGACGTGATCGCCACTTTCGAGCCGACCAGTGCGTTGGTCAGCGTCGACTTCCCGGTGTTGGGTCGCCCGACGAAACAGACGAAGCCGGAATGGAATTCACTCACGTTCTGCACCATTCACTTCCACCCGGCTCAACAGCACGGTGCCGATCCGGACTCGTCCACGGTGATCGGGCCCGCCTTCGGCGTGCAGCAGCAGCCCGTGCGACTCCACCTCGGAGCCGGGCAGCGGGACCCGGCCCAGCTCCAGTGCCAGCAGGCCACCGACTGTCTCGACGTCCATGTGCTCCTCGAACTCCACGTCGTCGAACAGTTCGCAGACGTCTTCGATCGGCAGTCGTGCCGATACCCGGAACCGGTTGTCGCCCAGGTCTTCCACTGGGGCGACCTCGGCAGCGTCGTACTCATCGGCGATCTCGCCGACGATTTCCTCCAACACATCCTCGATCGTCACCAGCCCGGCGATCGCCCCGTATTCGTCGACCAGCAGGGCCATGTGGTTGCGGTCGCGTTGCATTTCCCGCAGCAGGGCGTCCAGGGGCTTGGAGTCGGGTACGAACACTGCCGGGCGCATCACGTCGATCACGGGGGTGTCGCGCCCACCGCCCAGCGAGTAATACGTCTGTTGCACACAGTCTTTCAGATACACCACGCCGACGATGTCATCGACATTCTCGCCGATGACCGGGATACGAGAATGCCCGCTGCGCACCGCGACCGACGTCGCCTCGTCCGCGGATTTGTCGCACTCGATCCAGATCATCTCGGTGCGCGGCACCATCACCTCGCGGGCCGGCGTATCGCCCAGTTCGAAGACGGACTGGATCATTCGGCGCTCGTCGGCGGCGACCACGCCGCGCTGCTGCGCCAAATCGACGACCTCGCGCAGCTCGATTTCAGACGCGAACGGTCCGTTGCGAAGGCCACGACCCGGAGTCAGCATGTTTCCCAACACCACCAGAATCCGACTGATGGGAGCCAGCAGCACCGAGATCGCTTGCAGCGGTAGAGCTGACACCAGCGAGATCGTGTAGGCATTCTGACGCCCGAGCGTTCGCGGACCGACACCGATGACGACGAAGCTGGTCACCACCATGATGCTCGCGGTGGCGAACAGCGCCCAGTCGCGGCTCACATTGCGGTAGAAGTACGCCGCCAGCAGCACGGTCGCGCTGACCTCGCAGATGATGCGGAGCAGGACAACGAGATTGATGTAGCGCGGCCGGTCGGTCATCACCTTGGCCAGCCGCACCGCGCCTGTGCGCTCGTCGCGGACCAACTCTTGCACCCGCGCCATCGACACCGTGTTCAGCGCGGCATCGATCGCCGCGAACAGACTGCCCAGACAGATCAGCACGATCGCGCCGAGTAGCGGAGCAGAGCTGTTCAATTGTCGAAGTACCTTGATTTGTCCAGCAATCGCTGGTCTCGCTCGGTCTGGCGTTCGTTGCGGTAGGTCTCGACCTGTTCGGCGACCCACTCCTCGAGCAGACGCCCCTGCAAGGTGAACATCTCTTTTTCCTCATCCGGCTCGGCGTGGTCGTAGCCGAGTAGATGCAGGACACCGTGGATGGTCAGCAGAGCCAACTCGTGGCCGAGGGTGTGACCTGCGGTCGCGGCCTGCTCGGCGGCGAATTCCGGGCAGAGCACGATGTCGCCGAGCATCGCCGGTCCCGGCTCCGGTGCGTCGGGCCGGCCACCCGGCTCGAGCTCATCCATCGGAAAGCTCATGACGTCGGTTGGCCCGGGCAGGTCCATCCAGCGCATATGCAGGTCGGCCATCGCCGCGGTGTCCAGCAGCACCATCGACAACTCGGCGGCCGGATTAACGTCCATCTGGGCGATGACGAACCTCGCGACGCTGACCAATTCGGATTCGGAGACATCGATCCCCGATTCGTTGGCGACCTCGATAGTCACGGCGTCACCGGTGACTGCGAGCGCCAGGGGCCCGCCGCGCCGCCCGGTTCATCGTCAGGCCCGGCTGCTGCTCATATCGGGCGTAGGCGTCCACGATCTCCGATACCAGCCGGTGCCGGACCACGTCCGCACTGGTCAACTCCGAGACGTGAATGTCGTCGATGCCGTCGAGAACGTCGACCGCCGCGCGCAGTCCGGACTTGCCGACACCGGGCAGGTCGATCTGCGTGATATCGCCGGTGACAACGACTTTGGAGCCGAAACCGAGCCGGGTGAGGAACATCTTCATCTGCTCGGCAGTGGTGTTCTGGGCTTCGTCGAGGATGATGAACGCGTCATTCAACGTTCGCCCGCGCATGTACGCCAGCGGCGCCACCTCGATGACGCCGGACGACATCAGCTTCGGAATCAGTTCGGGATCCATCATGTCGTGCAACGCGTCGTACAGCGGCCGCAGGTACGGGTCGATCTTCTCGCTCAGCGTGCCGGGCAGAAAGCCAAGCCGCTCACCGGCTTCCACCGCGGGCCGGGTGAGGATGATGCGAGTGACCTGTTTGCTCTGCAGCGCTTTGACGGCCTTGGCCATCGCCAGGTAGGTCTTACCGGTCCCCGCCGGGCCGATACCGAACACGATGGTGTGCGTGTCGATCGCGTCGACGTAGCGCTTCTGGTTGAGCGTTTTCGGCCGAATCGTCTTACCGCGGCGGGCCAGGATGTCGAGGCTGAGCACCTCGGCCGGTGACTCGTTGCCGGTGCCGGTCAACATCGCGACGCTGTGGCGTACCACCTCGGGGGTCAGCGGTTGGCCGCCTGCGACGATCGCGATCAGTTCGGAGAGCACCCGCTCGGCGAGCGCGACGTCGGCGGGTTCACCGGTCATCGTCACCGCATTACCGCGCACGTGGAGGTCGGCGGGCAGGATGCGCTCGAGTGCGCGCAGGTTTTCGTCAGCGGAGCCGAGCAGGCCCATGACGAGGTCGGGCGGAACGTCGATGCTGCTGCGGACCTGTGATGTCGACGAACCAGCAGCGTTGGTCTCGCGGGGCGTCACGTGGGTACTAATGCCTGCTCTCTGCGGTATGGCGCGATGTTCTCGGACGGCTCAGTCTACCGCCGTGATGTGAGCAAACCCAATGCTTGGCCGCTGGCCGACCGAGACTGGCTAGGCGTTATCGGGTGATTCCCACCGCGGCGTCAGGACTCCCACGGCGCCCAGTGCGACGGCGGCTGCCGTTGACGTGCGCAGCACGGTGGGACCCAACCGCACGGCGAGGGCACCGGCGTCAGCCAGCGCGGTCAGCTCGTCACGAGTGATGCCACCCTCGGGTCCGACTACCAGCAGCACTGACTTTGCTTGCCACAGCGCCAGATCGCTCAGCTGTGCACGGGCGGACTCGTGCAGCACCAGCACCGTCGCCCCCGCCGCGACCGCGTCGGTGATCCGCTGGGTCAATGCCTCGGTCGACAACACGCCCTCAACCGACGGAATATGCGCCCGGCTGGATTGCTGTGCGGCGGCGCGCGCGACCGCACGCCAACGGCGCAGGCCCTTCTCGGCGCGAGCGCCTTCCCAACGAGCCACACAGCGCGAGGCCCGCCACGCCACGAAAGAATCCGCACCTGCCTCGGTGGCCAGCTCGATCGCCAATTCAGAGCGCTCGGTCTTGGGCAGCGCCTGCACCACCGTCACCGTCGGCTGAACCGGCGGGCTCTGCCAGCGGTCGACCACGCGAGCCTGCAGCCTGTCGCGGCTGCCCTCCTCGACCTCGCAACGGGCCAGACCACCCATGCCGTCGCCGAGAATCATGGTCTCGCCGGGGCGGATACGTCGGACCGTGGCGGCGTGGAATCCGGCGTCACCGTCGACAACGGCCAGCTCACCGGTCTCGGGGAGCGCGTCGATGTAAAACAGGCCAGGCATGTGGAACGGCTAGCGCCCCGTGAAGGTTTCACGCAGCCGGCTGAACAAGCCTCCGGCAGCGGAGCCGTTGCTGTGTGTCGACCGGACCTCGGCGACGTCGCGGCCGCGGCGACTCTTGAACTCGCGCAACAGGTCGGCCTCCTGGTGGTCGAGCCGTTCCGGCACGACCACATCGACGTGGACGAGTAGGTCGCCGCGCGCACCGGAACGCAGATGCGGCATCCCATGGCCGCGCCGGGTCGTCACCGAGCCCGGCTGTGTCCCAGCGGGAATGGTGATCTCGGTCAGGCCGTCGATGATCGCGTCGAGCGTCACCGAGGTGCCCAATGCCGCGTCGATCATCGGCACCGAGATCGTGCAGTGCAGGTCGTCGCCGTCGCGGACGAAGATGTCGTGGGGCTGTTCGTGGATTTCGACGTACAGGTCGCCCGCCGGCCCTCCCCCGGGTCCGACCTCACCCTGGGCTGCCAGCCGCACCCGCATACCGTCGCCGACACCGGCGGGGATCTTGACGGCGATGTCGCGACGCGCCTGCACCCTGCCGTCGCCGCCGCACTGGTGGCACGGGTCGGGAATCACTTCGCCGACGCCGCGGCAGGTCGGGCACGGTCGCGCCGTCATCACCTGGCCGAGCAACGACCGCTGAACGGTTTGCACCTCGCCGTGACCGCCACAGGTGTCACAGGTCACCGGCGACGACTTGCCGTTGGTACCGCGGCCCTGGCATCGGTCACAGAGCACCGCGGTGTCGACGGTGACCTGCTTGCTGACGCCGACGGCGCACTCGGTGAGGTCCAGCCGCATCCGCAGCAACGAATCCGAACCGGGCCTGACCCGGCCGATCGGGCCGCGCGAGGTCGCGCCGCCACCGAAGAACGCTTCGAAGACATCGCCCAGACCGCCGAAGCCGCCGAACCCGCCACCTCCTGCTGAGGCCGCGCTTTCCAGCGGGTCTCCGCCCAGGTCGACGATGCGTCGCTTCTCCGGGTCCGACAAGACCTCGTAGGCGGCGCTGATCTCTTTGAACTTCGTCTGCGCGCCCTCGTCGGGGTTGACGTCGGGGTGCAGCTCGCGCGCCAGCTTGCGATAGGCGCGCTTGAGCTCCGCATCGGTCGCGTTCTTGCCCACGCCGAGCAGACCGTAGTAGTCGCGTGCCACGCTATGACCTTCCTTAGGCTCTTAGGCCTTGTTCGGCCGCTCGACGGCGGCCATCAATAGATTGTGCATGCAATGCGGGTTCATCGCGTACCCAGCACTTCGCCGATGTATAAGGCAACCGCAGCGACACTAGCGATAGTTCCCGGATAGTCCATTCGGGTGGGGCCGAGCACACCCATGCCGCCGTAGACCGTGTCCAGGGTGCCGTACGTGGTGGACACCACCGATGTGCCCGCCATCTGCTCGGCCTCGGTCTCGTGTCCGATGCGGACCGTGATCTTGCCTGCCTCCTGCTGGGCGGCCAGCAGACGCAGCACGACAACCTGTTCTTCGAGTGCTTCCAGGATCGACCGCAACGAACCACCGAAGTCGGCGGTGTTGCGGGTCAGGTTTGCTGTGCCACCCAGCAGCAACCGCTCCTCGGTGTGCTCGACCAGCGATTCGAGCAGCACGGTCGCCGAGCGACCGACCGCATCGCTCAGGCTCTTCGACTGTCCGCCTCGTTCGCCGAGTTGAGCGGCAAGATCAGCGACGGCGATCGACGCCGCAGTGAGCTTCTTGCCGTCCAGCGCCTGGCCGAGCATCTCGCGCAGCTGTGACAGCTGGTGGTCGTCGATCACGTCGCCGAGTTCGACGACGCGCTGGTCCACCCGGCCGGTGTCGGTGATCACGATCATCAGCAGTCGCGCCGGCGTCAGCGCGATCACCTCCAGATGCCGCACGGTCGACGTCGACAGTGTGGGGTATTGCACAACGGCCACTTGGCGGGTCAGCTGGGCCAGCAGACGCACCGCGCGACGCAGTACGTCGTCGAGGTCGACGCCGGACTCCAGGAAACTCTGGATGGCGCGCCGCTCGGCCGACGACATCGGCTTGATGTCGTCGAGTCGGTCGACGAACTCGCGGTAGCCCTTTTCCGTCGGAACACGGCCAGAGCTGGTGTGCGGTTGGGCGATGTAGCCCTCGGCCTCCAGCACCGCCATGTCGTTGCGCACGGTAGCCGACGAGACGCCGAGGTTATGTCGCTCCACCAGCGCCTTCGAGCCGATCGGTTCCTTGGTGGAGACGAAGTCGGCGACGATCGCGCGCAGCACCTGAAAGCGGCGGTCGTCGGCACTCCCCATCGGAATCCACCCTCCTAACCCGGTCCAGTTTACGGGGATCACCAGCAACTACGGTCTCGTCACCGCATTGTCACAGGGCTAGCCTTTCCCAATGGCCACGTTCGGGGGGACCAGCCGCCGATGATCTTCAAAGGTGTACGCGAGGGCAAGCCCTACCCGGAGCACGGCCTGTCCTACCGGGACTGGTCACGGATTCCGCCGTGTCAGCTCCGGCTCGACGAGATCGTGACCACCACGACAGTGCTGGCGCTGGACCGCCTGCTGTCCGAGGACTCCACCTTCTACGGCGACCTGTTCCCCCACGCAGTCAAGTGGAAGGGCGTCGTCTACCTCGAAGACGGCCTGCACCGCGCCGTGCGCGCGGCACTGCGAAATCGCACCGTGCTGCACGCGCGGTTGCTCGATCTGGACGCGGTGACCCAGCAGTCCTAGCGCGGATCGACGTGTGAGTTGTTGCCCGGCTGGCCGGGCAGCAGTCAGTTGACCGCGCTCGCGGCCTGCACCAGCGCAATCGCGGCGTCGTGCTGCATCACCCACGTGCCACCCTGATCGACGAACGCGAGCTGCTTGTTGACCGGCCCGGCGAACTTGGGACCCGAGATGGCGACCTCAGCGCTGACCGCGTTCGGGGCGACCGGCTGGATGTTCGTGACATTGAACTGCTCCGGGAAGTTCCCGTTCCGGTACGCCTTGCGCAGGTCGTGATCGGCCACGTGGCCCTCATCGCCACTGATGCCGTTCTCGACCAGACCGAACTTCGTCTCATACGACACACCGGGGTCGGTGACTCGGTTGCACAGGTCAGCCAGCGTCTCAGGGCTCGGCAGCGGGGCTTGGCCCGGCGCGGGTGGCGGCGGGTCGAGCGGTGCGCTGAGCACGACGGGCCGCACCTGCAATGCGGATGCATCGCCGCTGGCCAGCGACGTCACGCCGGCGGCGGCGGCTCCAATGGTGGCCACGGCCGCCACCCCTGTGGCGAGCAATTTCACGGTCATCGTTGTCCCTTCGATTTGGACCTAGACATCGGTGTCATTCTGCGGGTCACCGCCTGATCTGTGGCGACCCGGGTACTACTGGCGTGTCGTATCGCCCGTTGTCTTACGTCAAAACCACATCCGGGCGGCGCTGGCGAGTAACGCTTCTAGCCGACGTGGATTCGCCACTCGGCCGCATCCTGTTGCTGGCGCCAGAATTCGTCGAAACGTCCACCCGCGGTGAGCAACTGGTCAACCGTGCCGTCCTCGACGATGGTGCCGGTGTCAAGGAACAGCACTCGGTCCGCGTGCCGGATGCTGGCCAGCCGGTGCGCGACGATCACCCTGGTTCGCGGTCGCGGGTCCGCGGTGAGGGCGTCGACCACGGCGGCCTCGTTCTCGGTGTCCAGCGCGCTGGTCGCCTCGTCGACCAGCAGCACCGGCGCTGGTTTGAGCAGTGCCCGCGCGATGCTGACCCGCTGACGTTCACCGCCGGACAGCGCCGAACCGGCTTCGCCGACGACCGTCTCGGCGCCGGCGGGCAGCCTGCCGGTCAATTCATCCACCCGAGCCAACGTGAGCGCGCGGCTGAATTGGTCGTCACCGGCAGCTGGGTCTCCGGCGGACACGTTCTCCCGGATCGTCCCGTGGAACAGATAAGGATGCTGAAACACCACGCTGCTCGCGGCGCGGCGGGCTTCGGCATCCAGCGACGCGACGTCGACGCCGTCGACCAGGACGCGGCCCCGGGTGGGCTGGTACAAGCCAGCGGTCAGCGCCAAGATCGTGCTCTTGCCCGAGCCGGACGGCCCGACGATCGCCGTGGTGCTTCCGGGTTCCAGCGTGAAGCTCACGCCGTCGAGCACTGGCGCACTCGCGCCGTTGTAGCTGAACCCGACGTCGTCGAATTCGATGCGGGGCGCGTCGTAATGCCCGCGCCGTGCTTCGGTACCGGCAGCCATGATCGGAGCACTGAGTACCGAACGGATCCCGTCGAGGGTGGCGCGGGTGCTTTCCAACGCGGGTGCCAGTTCGCTGATCGACGTGAACGGCTCCAGGTAGCGGGCGATGACGACGATCAGAGCGATCGACTCCGGGACAGTCAGCGTGCCGGACAGCGTCAGCGCGGTGGTCGCGCCGGCGAACAGGATCAGCGCCAGCTGGCTCGCCAGGCTGAACAGCAGCTGCCCTGGAACCTGCATGCCCAGCAACCGCATCGTCGCGCCGTGTTGCGCGGCCAGCGCGTCGCCCACCAGGCTTCTGGCCGGCTCGACGCGCCGCGCGGCCCGCAACGCCTGTTGGGTCCGGGCGAATTCGATGATCCGCTCGGTGAGCACCGTATTGGCTTGGGCGGCAGCCCGATCGGCGCGACGAGCAAGTCGGGCCGACGCCCACAGCGCCCCCAGCATCACCGGCACGCCACCTAGAGCGGCCAGCCCGAGTTGCCACGACACCGGCAGCAGAGCCATCCCGATGGCGGCCGGCAGCAGCACCGCGGTGAGCAGCGGCGTCAACAGGTTGACCGCGAGGCCGACCAGTTCGGGTCCGGTCGCGGCGATGGCCTGGCGCGCCGTCGCGGTGTTCTCCGAGCTGAACCAGTCCAGCCGCACCTCGGGCAGGCGGTCGGCGACGTCGTGCTGGGTGTGGTCGAGCACCGCGAACCCAAGGTCGAAACCTATTCGCGCCGTGACGGTGTCGATCACCCATCCGGCCGCCGTCGCGGCGGTGAGCCAGCCCAACCATCCCAATGCATGGTGTGGCGTGCCGCTAAACAACGCTCCAACCAACGGAACCAGCAGCACGGTACCGACCGCGCGCACCACCACCGAGACCATCGCGAGCGCCGCGTAGACGAAGACTTTGCCGCGCCGATCCGCGGGCACCAGGGATATCCAGGTGCGGATCATCGGGCCGCCTCCCCCGCGGTCGTCGCGGTCGCCGGATCACGACGACCGCTGTCCCACAGTCGCCGATACCGTCCCTCGGCGGCCAGCAGTTCGTCGTGGGTGCCGTGTTCCGCGATCCGGCCGTGGTCGAGCACGACGATTTGGTCGGCACCGGCGATGGTGTGCAGTCGGTGCGCGATCACCAGCACCGTGCGCTCCCGGGTCAACCGGTTCAGTGCTTGCTGGACAAGGTATTCCGACTCAGGGTCGGCGAACGCGGTGGCCTCGTCGAGGATGAGGACGCCGGTGTCGGCGAGGATGGCGCGGGCGATGGTCAGCCGCTGGCGTTCGCCGCCGGACAGGCCACTGGCCGCGCCCAGCACGGTGTCGTAGCCCTGCGGCAGTCGGATGATCCGGTCGTGGATCTGTGCCTCGCGGGCCGCGGCCTCGACCTGCTCAGCTGTGGCATCGGGCACGGCGAGTGCGATGTTCTCGCTGACCGTCCCGTGCACGAGTTGCGTTTCCTGCAGCACGAATCCGACCCGGGTGTAGAGCTCATCCGCGGTCATCGTTCGGATGTCCTGGTTGGCAACGGTTATCGCGCCGTGCTGCACGTCGTAGAAGCGGGCCAGCAGGGCGGCCAGCGTCGACTTGCCGGATCCGGACGGCCCGACCAGCGCGGTCACCGTGCCCGGTCGCAGCGTCAGCGATACGTCTTGGATCACCGGAACGTCGGGGCGGTAGCCGAAGCTGATCCGGTCGAACACCACGGTGGCGTCCTTCGACGGCGCCGTTTGACCGTCTCGCACGGCGAGGTCCGACTCGTCGAGTGCGATCTGCAGGCGACGGGCGGCGAGCAGACCGGCGCGGATCCCGCCGAGCCCGTAGGCGATGTTCAGCAGTCGCGCGCCGAAGGTGGTGCCCAACAGCAGGAACGGCAACAGGTTGACCGGGCTCATCGTGCCGGCGACCACCAGCAGCGTGCCGGTCGCGGCGATCAGCCAGAGGAAAGTCGTTGGCCGCGTAGCCAAATCCATCAGTGTCTTCTTGCCGGCCAGCGGACGCTGCCAGTCGATGAGGAATCCCACGTACTCGTCCAGGCGACGGCGGAAGCTCGACGCGGCGGCTCCGCCGAAGACGCGGATCACCGGCTGGCCCTCCAGGTAAGCGCCTGCCTCGCCGCCCATCCGCTCGGCCCACCGTTGCGATTGGGGGATTTTCGGGCCGGACTGGATCGTCATCGACGACGTCAGCACCAAATAGAAGAGGACCGGAATGAACAGCACCAGCGCCACTCGCCAGTCGACGACGAACAGGTAGACCAGCACGGCAAGGGGCGCGATGATCGCCGCGACCGCATCGGGGATGGCGTGCGTGACCAGATAGTGCAGGGACAACGTGTCGTCGGCGACGAGCTGCTTGATCGACCCGGACCCGCGGGCGGTGAACCAGCCCAACGGCAATCGCGACAATTTTCGCAGCAGCCGCGACCGCAGGTCGCTGGCGAACCGCGCGTCGACAACGTGCAGCCACAGTGTCAGCGCCGCACCGAGCACGGTGCCGATGCCCAGCAACGCCACCGCCGCGAAACCGACTTCCCGCAGACGCGAGGCGTCGGCGCCGGATACCAGCAGCCTGGCCAGCTCGACCAGCAAAACGAATGGCGCCAGCTGCACCAGCGTGATCACCGCCTGTAGCACGCCGGAGGCGATCAATGCCGAGCGCAGCGGCCCGAGCAACCGGCCGGCGGCCTGCGCGCGCCAGCTGCCACGCGGCACCGACACCGCCGCTTCCTGTTGCGCCACTGTGGTTTCGGGCCGAATGACGGCCACGGCGTCAGCCGGCGCGACACTCTCGACAGGCGTCGGCTCGTCGCCGCGACGGGTACCCATGGCGCGTCCGGCGCTCCAATAGGCCTGAGCGTGGATCTCGGATTTGGGGAACCCGAAGTCGTCGCGCAACCGGGTCCGGACGTGTTTGAGCGTCGTCGCTTCCGGTGTCGCCCAGGCGTACCAGTCCGACCAGTCGCGGTTCTCGATGGACGCGGCCAACGATTTCTCGTCGCGACGGTTCACCCAATGCACCCGCAGCCGCGGATGCTCGGCAACCGGGATCAGGATGTCGTGGTCGTCGTGCTGCTCGAGATACGCCTCGATCGGAACGTCGTCGGGGACCACACCGATGATCCCGTTGATCCCCGGAATCGACGCCGAGTCACCGATCAACAGATAGCCCGCGGGCTGTTCCAGGGGTGTGTCGAAACGCGACGACCCCATCAACGACATCACCGCGATCGTGGCCCCGGGCTCGACGGTGCGGGCCCACAGCGATGCCGGACCTGCCGGGTCGTGCAGTACGACATCGACCGCGAAGCGGCCGGCGGGCACGTCAGCTTCGGAAATCGTGTAGGCGCGCTGAAATTCGGTGCTCGACCCTTCGGGGTCCGGGAACCAGAATCGCAGCCAGGCGGCGGGCTCGGCCTGCGCCTCCTCGAACAGGGTCGGTGACTCCATCCGTATCCGCACGAAATGTGGCGCGATGAGGACGGTTTCGAGGACCGTCGCGGTGTGGTCGCGGGCGCCGAAGCCCCGCAACATCGCACCCTGGAACCCGCGCGCCATCAGTGATCCATTGCCTCGCGGAGGCTCTTCGGCCGCATATCGGTCCAATGCTGCTCGACGTAGGCCAGGCACTCGGCGCGTCCGGCCGCACCGAAGATCTTGCGCCATCCGGCGGGCACATCGGCGAAGGTCGGCCACAAGCTGTGCTGGTCTTCGTCGTTGACCAGCACGACGAACGTGCCGGTCTCGTCATCGAAGGGGTTGGTGCTCATCATCTCTCCTGATCGGGGCTCTCTTGGTCGGGAAGGGGGCGCTGCTGCCTATATCGGCACCCAGCACCCGGTCGGACAGCAGCCCGAGACAGCTGAGGTTGGGGAAGCCCGGGCCCTGGTTGAGCCCAGCGAGGTTGGGTAAGAACAACTTCGGTACGACGTCGATGATCGCGAGGTCGTGTCCGATCGCCTCCTGGACGCGATCACCGGTCAACGGACCACCCAGTCCGAGTTCGAGTAGATCGAGGGCATCCTGGCTGAACAGCGTGGTGAACCACAGCGGGTCGGCGCCGGACCCGTCGATGACCAAGTCGAAACCGTGCACGGTTTCCAGGTTTTCGCTGCCCCGATTGGTCGACAGTGTCAGCCGGATCTGCTCATCGCGGCCGACAGCGTGGGCGACGCGTCCGCGCAGATGACGGATGCGGTCATCGGCGAGCAAGGCATCCTGCACGTTGGACGAGAACACGCCGCGGTCTGTCCGGGCGATCGCGTCGCGCCGTTCGTCGACCGTCAACGCCGTCCAGTCGCTGGGGTCGGAGAACAGTGCGTTTTCGAAGAAGCTCTCGCCGCGGGTGAACAGTGTCACCTGCGGCGAGATCACCGTGATGGTCGAAACCCGGTGCCGGAAAAGCTCGTTGAGCATCGCCGCCGCGGTCTCACCGCCGCCGATCACCGCGACCCGCTCGGCGCTGATTCGTTCCTGTTGGCCGGCGCGATGCCAGAACTGCGCGATCGACAGCACTCGCGGATTGCCCGGCAGTAGCGACCGCTCGGCCTGCCCGGGCCCGGTGATCATCAAACCGTCTGCGTGCACGGTGGTTTCGTCGGTGTGCAGCGCCCACTGCTCACCGTCCACCGCGAGCTTGTCGACTTCGCCGTAGATCACGGTCATGCCAATCTGGTCGGCGACCCAGCGCAGGTACTGACTCCACCGCCGGTGGGTGGGCGCCGGCCGGCCGCGATCCACCCACTGGGCGAACTCGCTGGTGGCGATCAGATACGACTGCCAGCTGTAGCGCATCATCCGCTCGTCGACTTCGGCGTTGCGACGCGGCACCAGCGACGCGCGGTACGGGAAACCGACGTCCTTTTCCGGGCTCGTCCCCAGCCGCTGCGCGCCGTCCGTCCAGCCACCGCTGGCCTGCCAGTTGGCGCCGACCCCGGTCCGCTCGACGGCGACCACCTTCGGCACGTCGACACCCATCTCGGCCAGGACATGCGCCTTGGCAGCGACGGCGACCGCCTTCACTCCACCGCCGAGCACCCCGAGTGTGCTCATGCCACCATCTCCTCGAGCGCCTGTGTCCACAATGCCTGCAATTCCGCGATATCCGACTCACCGAGAATGTCGGGAAGCGAACGCCACTGTGTCACCAACACCTGATGCTCGCCACTACCCAGCACGGTCGCGACCAGGCTCAGCTCGAAGCGCACCGCCAGGTCCGGCTCCGGCAACGGCGACACCCCGTTCAGCAGGCTGCGGTCCAGCCACAGTCCAGTGCTGCCGCCGACGTCGGCGTGGCCCAGATAGTTGAGCAGCAACTGCGGTGCATCGAAATCGGCGAGCCGGTAGCCGGTATCGCTGCGCAGGTAGCGCAGCAGCCCGTAATCGACACCGTCGCCGGGAATTGCCGTCAGGAGTTCGCGTACCTGTCGCGGGTCTTCGGTGTCCACCCGCAGCGGATAGATCGCGCTCAGCAACCCCACGGTCTCGCTGGTATCGACGCTGCCGTCGAACAGGGCATCTGCACGGCCGTGGGTCTCCAGCGCCAGCAACGGCGCGGGTGTGGGCTGGGCGCGGCTTTCCCGCCACCGGGTGATCATCCGTGACGCCGCTGCGATCAGGACCTCGAAGACCGGCATTCCCGACCGCATCAACCGGCCGGTGGTGTCGACGTCGAGCATGGCCGTTGCGACCAGCAGATCACGGGCGCGGTCGGTGTCGGGCCGGAGCCGCCGCCGACCGATGTCCGGGTCGTCGCCGACAAGTTGTGCAACCCAATACGGTTCGCTGTCAAGGGCTTCGGCGCGTTCGGCCATCACCTGAACCCAACGTCGGTAGCTGGTGTGCTCGCGCACGGGTGCGGGCGCCGCCCCGGCGATCAACGCGTGCAGGGTGGCGTCGAATTCGCTGAGCACCACCTGCCAGGACACCGGGTCCATCGCCAGCACGTGGGCGGCCAACACCAGCACGCTCTGCCCAGTTGGTGGCCGCAACCACGTCGCCGCGAGGAGCTTTCCGCGTTCGGGGTCGAGGTTGTCGATGGCGCGTGTGGTGTGCTCGCCGACGGCTGCCTGCAGATCACCGGCAACCGAAACCTCGGTGAGTTCGGCACCGCTGTGGCCGGCGTGCAGGGTCATACTCGCCCGATCCAACCGACTGCGCAGCGCTTCGTGTCCGTCGAGGATGATCGCCAGCGCCGCGCGCAAGTGTTCACCGGTCCCGCCGTCGGGCAGCCGGATGGCTTCGGCCTGAGCCAACCTGCGGGGCTCACCGAATTCGTAGAGCCAGTGCGCGTTGGCCAGCAGCGGAATCGGGCCCGTTGCATCGTCGTCCTGGCGGGCGAGGTCGGGGCCTTCGGCGGCCTCGGCGTCGATGGCGGCGGCGAGCTCGCGAATGCTGCCGCATTCGAGTACAAGTCGCGCGCGCAGCGCGACGCCGCGGCGGCGCGCGGACTGCACGACCGTGAGCGCCACGATGCTGTCCAGACCCAGTTCCAGGAAATCGGCGTTCGGGTCGATCTCACTGATGTGCAGGATCTCTGACAGCACCTCGATGAGCGCGGACTCGGTGGCGGTCTCCGGCTCAGCTCCGCCCGACTCTGCAGCGGTCGCCGAATCGATTGCCGCCAAGGCGGCTTCGTCCAGTTTGCCGTTTGACGTCAACGGTATGTCGTCGACGATGACGATGCGTTGCGGAACCATGTAGCGAGGCAGCCGGGCGGCCAGCATGCGACGGAGCTCTAACACCGACGGCGAATCACTCACCGCCACATAGGCGGTCAACCGCGGAACGCCGTCGCGCTCGTGCACCACCACGCTCGCGTGCCGCACTGCCGGGTGTGTTTCGAGGACGATGGCGATCTCGCCCGGCTCGACCCGGTGGCCGCGGATCTTCACCTGCGCGTCGGCACGACCCACGTATTGCAGCGACCCGTCGAGTTGGCGCCGCACCAGATCGCCGGTCCGGTACATCCGTTCGCCCGCGACGAACGGGTCGGCGACGAATCGCTGGACGGTCTCCGGCGCGCGGCCAAGGTAGCCGCGGGCCAACTGCACCCCGCCGAGGTACAACTCCCCCGCCACCCCGTAGGCCACTGGGCGAAGCGCGGAGTCCAGCACGTAGCCGCGGGTGTGCGCGGTCGGCCGCCCGATGGCCGGTTCGTCGTATCGGTCGATGGCCGCCACCACCGCTTCCACCGTGGTTTCGGTTGGCCCGTAACAGTTGAAGGCTGTCATCCCGCTGCGCCGGCACTCCGTGCGAATGAACGACCAGGATGCGCCGCCGAGTGCCTCACCGCCGAGCGCTAGCACCGCCAGCGGGACGCGCGTCAGCAAGCCGGCCGACCTGAGTTGAGCGAACATCGACGGGGTGGTGTCGATCATGTCGACTCTGTGCTCGGCGATGGCGGCGACCAATGCCTCTGCGTCGGTCTGGGTGCGCTCGTCGACGACGTGTACGACGTGACCGTCGAGCAGTGCCACCAACGGCTGCCAGGCCGCATCGAAGGCGAAAGACCAGGCGTGCGCGATGCACAACGGGCGGCCCAGCCGAGCCGCGGCGGGCCGCAGCACATGGTCCAGGTGGTCATCGGCGTAGGCGCCGACAGCGGCGTGAGTTCCGATGACGCCCTTGGGTTCTCCCGTCGTGCCCGAGGTGAACACCACGTAGGCGGCGTGGTCGGGGCTGACGTCGACGGGCCGGAAATCACCGGGACGGTCGACGTCGCGGGTGAAGTCGTCGTCGATGACGATGGCGGCACCGCTTTGGCGCAGGATCGAGTTCACCCGTTCTGCGGGCATTCCCGGCTCCAACGGGACGTATGTCGCGCCGGCTTTGAGCACCGCGAGGATCGCGACGATGTATTGCGGCCCGCGGGACAGCTTGATGGCGATCGGGGTCTCGGCACCCGCTCCGCGGGCGGCCAGCGCCCCCGCAAGCCGGTTGGCCGCAGTGTCCAGCTCGCGGTAGCTCAGAGCGCCGCCCGCCCAGGTGACCGCCGTGTTGTCCGGCGCCGCGGCGGCGGTCGCCGCGAATCGCGTGTGAATGCCCTGCGCTGCTGAAGGTTTCGCCGAAGTTGCACCGACCAGTGGCGCTGCCTCGTCGGCAGTCAGGATGCTGACGTCGCGCAGCGGACGGTCCCACCGGTCCAGCAGTTGGCCGGCGGTGGCCAGCAACCGGTCGCCGAGCATGCTGGCAGTGGTGTTGCCCAGTGCGCCGTCGATGACTTCGACCATCAGCACGAGCCCGCCGTCGGCCATGTGAGCGGCCAGCACAATCGGGAAATGGGTGAGGCTCTCCACCGCGGCGGGCCGGAATGTCACACCGGTGCCGACCAATTGGTCGCCTGCTCCCATCCCGCCGGTCGGGAAGTTCTCGTAGACCAGCAGCGTGTCGTACATTTCGCCGACGCCGCCCAGAGTCCGCAATTGCGCGTGCCCGAGATAGCTGTGCTCACGCAGCAGTGCCGAGTCACGTTGCACTGCACGGCATTGCTCGCCGACGGTCGCCCCGGAGTCGAGTCGCACACGCAGCGGGACGGTGTTGATGAACAGGCCGACCATGGTTTCCACGCCGGCCAGTTCGGCCGGCCTGCCTGACACGGTGACCCCGAATACCACGTCGTTGCGGTCGGTCAGGCGTGACACGATCACCGCCCAGGCCATCTGCAGCAGGGTGTTCAGCGTGACCCCGCGTGAGCGGGCGCCACTGACCAGGCGCTCGGTCTGCTCGGCGCCCAACTGCAACTCGGTGCTTCGCGGCAGACCGGTCGCGGTGCGCGCGGCGTCGTCTCCGCCGAACGCGGCCGCCAGCATTGTCGGGCCCGGCATGCCGGCGAGATGCTCATGCCACACTCGTTCGCTGGCCTGCTGATCGCGGCCCGCGAGCCAGCCGATGTAATCCCGGTACGGCCGGGGCGCCACCGGCAGCGCGGCGGGATCTCCGCTGGCGCGGTAGAGGATCATCATCTCAGCCACGAACACCGGTAGCGACCAGCCGTCGATCACGATGTGGTGTGCGGTGATCACCAAACGCCATCGCGCATCGGGCAGTTCGATGAGCAGGAAGCGGATCGCCGGTCGCCGCTCGAGGTCGAACGGTCGTCGTCGCTCCTCGGTTTCCAGCGCCTCGATGTCCTCGACGACAGCGGTGGCGTCTCGCCACGGCAGCTCGACTCGTGACGGAACGATCTGCACCGGCCGCGGTATCCCCCGACTGAAGAAGCTGGCTCGCAGATTGGGATGCCGGATCAGCATCTTCGACGCGCAGTCGCGCAGCAGCGAGACATCGAGCGAGCCGAAGATGTCGGCGGCCATTCCGATGACGTACGGGTCGTCAGCGGGCTGACCATCGCGAGAATCACCCAGCTCGGAAAGGATAGTGAGTGAATACAGGCCCTCTTGTAGCGGGCTCAGCGCCATCACGTCCTCGATGTCGGACGTGACGTCGGCTTCTTCGGTCCGGGTTTCGGCTGCTGTCATGGCGTTCCGTCGCGCGACTTCGACCACAACTGTGTCACCGCAGCCAAATCGGCCGTTGACAATCCCGAGGTGGTCATCGGCTCGAACCGGGTCTCGCTCGGCTGGCTCTCGTCGGCGGCGGAGTCGCCGAGGGTATCGACGGCGGCGGCGAGTTGTTCGACCGTGGGGTTTTCGAACACCATGCGCGGGTTGACGTTCAGGCCGACCGCCCGCGCCCGAGAGGCCAACTGGACCGACAGGATGCTGTCTCCACCGAGTGCGAAGAAGTCGTCGAACCGTCCGACGTCGGAGGTCGACAGCAGATCCGCGAACACCGCGGCGAGCGCGCGTTCGGTGTCGGTGCGTGCCGGTTCGGTCTGGCCACTGGTGCTCACCGCCGGCCGCGGCAGTCCCGGCCGGTTGAGCTTGCCCGACTCGGTCTTCGGTAGCGCGTCAAGGACCGTGAGAGTCGACGGCACCATGTATGCCGGCAGCGCTGTGGTGACCTCGGCGCGCACCGATGCCGCGAACGTCGCCTTCGCGGCATCGTCGTCGATGGGCTGCTGGGGCACAACGTATCCGGCCAGGCTGGTGCCGTCATGCACGTCCCAGGAGCGGGCGGCCGCGGCCGCGACCCCGTCGGCGGCGGCCAGCGCGGCCTCGACTTCGGCGAGCTCCACCCGGAACCCGCGCACCTGTACCTGATGGTCGGCGCGACCGGTGAACTCCAGTTGACCGTCCTCGGTCCAGCGGGCCAGGTCGCCGCTGCGATACAACCGGCTACCCGGCTCAGCACCAAAGGGATTGGCCACGAAGCGGTTGGCGGTCAGCCCGGGCCGCTTCCAATAGCCCCGCGCCAACTGGTCACCGGCGTAGTACAACTCGCCCACCACGCCGACGGGTACCGGCCGCAGGCCGTCGTCGAGCAGATAGGCGGACGCCCCGGCCACTGGCGAACCGACAAGCGGGTTCGGCGGGCCCAGCGGTCCGCGAGACACGGCGCCAGACGTTTCCGTCGAGCCGATGTTGTTCAGCAATTGCGGTCCGTCGGCGGCCGAGTCCGCGCACGCGGCCGTCAACCGTTGCAGCAACGAGCTGCTCACCGGCTCGCCGCCGCACACCAGCCGGGCGAGCGAGCGCACCGCATCGGGCGCACTGTCCACGAGCGCCGACACCAGACTCGGCACCGCGGTGATCTGCACCACCGATTCGCGCTTCATCAGCGCCGCAAGGGCTTCGGCGTCGCGGTGTTCTGCGTCGTCGGCCAAGACCATGGTGGCGCCCGCCGCGAGACCGGCGAGTAGTTCCATACCGCCCTCGAGGAACGTCATCGAGGCCTGCGACAACCGGATGTCGTCGGGCGTCCGCGGCGGGTAGTGCCGCAGCTGCCAGTCCAACCGGGCCGCCATCGCGCGTTGAGTACCGACGGCGCCCTTGGGCTTTCCGGTCGATCCCGAGGTGAACACCAGGTACATCGGGTGGTCGGGATGCGGCAACCTCAGCTCGGGCGCCGGAACGTCTCCGTCCACCGTCGCGCGCACGGTGTCGTCGTCGAGCGAAAGAACCGCGCCCGCATACTCTTCTGGCATGGTATCGACCGCTTCGGCCGTGGCCACCACGACCGGGGGCTGCACGTCGTCGAGCATGAACTGCTTACGCGCAAACGGATAGTTGGGATCGATCGGGAAGTACGCACCACCGGCCTTCACGATCGCCACCAGCGCCACGACCATGTCGATGCCCCGGCGCATCGAGAGCCCGACGAAGGAGCCCGGCCGCACGCCCAGATCGATGAGCAGCGCCGCCAGGTTGTCCGAACGGCGGTGCAGTTCAACGTAGTCGAGTTCGTCTCCGGCGCACCGGACCGCAATTCGTCCGGCCGGAAGTTGCCGGCTGGGCTCGAGCAGTTCGGGAACCGTGCGGGGCCGATCGGATGGCGGCTGATCGCCTCGGCTCCAGTCGGTCAGGATGCGGTGCTGTTCATCGCCATCCGTCAACACCACGTCGCGCAGGCTCTGATCGATGTCGTCGGCGAATGCCGTGACAACTCGGGTCAGCCAGTCGGCGACTCGTTCGATCGTGGTCCGCTCGTACAACTCGGTGCGGAAGATGAGATTGCCGTTGTAGCCGGTCCCGTCCGAGCCGTCGGTGCCGAAGAAGTTCACGCTCACATCGGCATGCGCCATGTCGAACACCGGGTCCAGCGACGTGCACACCGTGTCTTGCCCACCGTCCGACGACGACTCGATGATGCGAGTGGCGGGCAGGTGATCTCGCACGTGCACGATGACCTGGAACAGCGGATTGCGAGACAGCGAGCGCACCGGGCTGACGCCGTCGACCACCCGATCGAACGGCAGGTCCTGGTGGGCGTAGGCGGCCAGCGCCGTCTCGCGCGCCCGGGTCAGTACTTCACGCAGAGTCGGGTTGCCGCCCAGGTCGTTGCGCAGCACCAGGATGTTCACGAAAAAGCCGATCAGCTGGTCCAATTCGGCTTCACTGCGCCCGGCCACCGGTGTGCCCAGCGGGATGTCGGCCCCGCCGCCCGCTTTGTGCAGCACCACCGCGACGGCGGCCTGCAGCGCCATGAACTCGGTGACACCCAGTTCGCGACAGCGATCGGCGAGCCTGGCCCGCGTGGTGGCGTCGATGCGGAACGTGACGGATTCGCCGTCACCGCTGGGCAGCGGCGGGCGCGGAAAGTCGGGTCGCAGCCCGCTGTCCTCCGGCAGGCCGGTCAGCTGCCTTGTCCAGTAGTCCCGCTGCTCGGCGGCTATCGCGGTTTCCTGGCCGCCCGGCTCCCCCAGGAAAGTGCGTTGCCAGGCAGCGTAATCGGCGTATTGCACGCGAAGTGGCGCCCACGACGGGACCTCGCCGTCACGGCGTGCCCGGTATGCCGTGATCACGTCGGCGAACAGCACGCCTGCCGACCAGTGGTCGGACGCAATGTGGTGAACGACCAATGACAGCACGTGTTCTCCGCCGGCGCGCACGACGGCGACCCGGATCGGCCACTCCCGGTCAAGTTCGAAGCAGTGTCGCCGTTCGGCGCCCAGTTGCTGCTGCAGCCACGCGTCACCATCACCGTCGGCACGACGCACGGTGAGATCGGCGGCGGGGCTGACCACTTGGTACGGCACGCCGTCGGCGTCGATGTAGATGGTGCGCAGGATTTCGTGACGCGCGACGACGTCACCGACGGCGGCGATCAACGCGTCGATGTCCCACGGTCCGGTCAGCCGGGCCGCGAACGGGATGTTGTTGACGGGGCTCGGCCCGTCGACACGGTAGGCGAACCAGCTGCGCAACTGAGAGGCCGACAGCGGCAGTGGCTCGTCGTGAGTGGTCGCGATGAGCTTGGGCCGCGACTGCGCCCGCCCACCGGAACGCAACTCATCGACACGACCTGCCAGCAGCCCAACGGTTCCCAGCTCGAAGATGTCGCGGATGCCCAACTCAACGCCGCATTCCGATCGGATGGCGGTGACGAGCTTGGTGGCCACCAGTGAATGGCCGCCCAGATCGAAGAACGAGTCGTCGACACCGACCCGGTCGTGGCCGAGCAGCCCGGAAAACAGTGTTGCGATGCGGCGTTCGGTCACCGTCGCGGGCTCGCGGTAGTCCGCCTGCGCCGCGATCTCGGGTTCCGGCAGCGACGTGCGATCGATCTTGCCGTGCGCGGTGATCGGGATTTCATCGAGCACGACGTATGCCGCCGGTGTCATGTAATCCGGCAGCGCGGCAGCCACTCTGGCGCGGATCCGCTCGAGATCGACGGTCTCGTGTCCGGCACCGTCGACCGGAGTTATGTAGCCCACCAGGCTCTTACCGAGTTGCGGCAAATCGGACGCGACCACGACGGCCTGTCCGACGCTGGGGTCCACCGAGATCGCCGCCGCGACCTCACCGAGTTCGATGCGGAAACCGCGGATCTTCACCTGCTCGTCGGCGCGGCCGACGAATTCGATGTCACCGTCGGAGTTGCGGCGCGCCAGGTCACCGGACCGGTACAACCTGCCACCCGCGGTGAACGGGTCGGCCACAAACCGTTCGGCGGTCAGACCGGGTCTGCGGTGGTAGCCGCGCGCGACATGTGTTCCACCGATGTAGATTTCGCCGATCACGCCGACCGGGACCGGTTGCAGCGCATCGTCGAGCAGGTGCAGTTGGGTGTTGATCTTGGGCTTGCCGATCGGCACCACCCGGGTGCCTTGAGCGCCTTCCACCGGATAGCTGGTGGCGTTGACGATGGTCTCGGTGGGCCCGTAGAAGTTGTACAGCAGAGCGTCGAAAGTGGCGTGGAATTTGTCGGCGATCTCGCCGGGCAGCGGCTCGCCACCGATGGGCACCCGGCGCAGCGTGCGCCACTGGTTGACGCCGGGCAGCGACAGGAACAGCCCGAGCAGCGACGGGACGAAGTGCATCGAGGTGATACCTTCACGCCGCAACAGTTCGGTCAGGTAGCCGATGTCGCGCAGGCCGTCGGGCCGCGGAATCACCAGTCGGGCACCGCAGATCAGCGTCCCGAAGATCTCGCCGATGGATATGTCGAAGCTTGGCGAGGCCACCTGGAGCAGCCGGTCGGTTTCGTCGACGCGGTATTCGTCACCGAACCAGACGAAGTATTCGGCGATCGGCGCGTGTGGCACCGGGACACCTTTCGGCAGCCCGGTCGAACCGGAGGTGTAGATCAGGTAGGCCGTGTTCTCGGGGGTCAGCGGACGCGCCAGATCGTCGCTTGTCGGGTCGCTGGATGAGTAGCCGGCCAGATCGGTGACCGATTCACGCAGAACCAGTTTCGCGTCCGCATCGCTGAGGATGAAGGTCAACCGATCTTCGGGGTACGTCGGATCGACCGGCAGGTAGACCGCTCCGGCTTTGAGAATCCCCAGCGCCGTGATGACCAGCTCCGGCGATTTGTCGATCAACACCGCCACCCGGTCTTCGGTGCCGATTCCTCGCTCGATCAGCCAGTGCGCCAGCCGGTTTGCCTCGGCGTTGATCTCGCGGTAGCTGTACTGGCGGCCCTCGTAGACGACCGCGACCGCATCCGGTGTCGAGGCGGCGCGCCGCGTCACCAATCCGGGCAGTGTGCTGACCGGCGTGGTGAAGTCGTTCCCCGCGGACACCCGCTGCAGCCAGTCAGCGTCCGCCTCGCTCATCAATCCGCAGGCCGACAGCGTGGTATCCGGGTCGCCCAGCGCGTTGTCAAGCAGGACGCCGAAGTGGCGCAGCAGTTGATCGACGAGCGGCCGGTCCAGTACCTCGACCAGGTATTCGGCCTCGACAAGTGCACAACCGTCGGAATCTGCTGCGGTGCTGGGCAGTTCGATCATCAGGCCCAGCGGCAGCTGGTTGAGGTGGCCGCGCAACTCAGCGCGCGCACAGTGGACTCCCGGCGGGCTGAAGCCACCGCCGTCGGGCTCGCGTAGGCCGAAGCTGACCCGGGTCATCCGCTCAGCACCGTGCCTCCGGTCAGGATTGGACTCGCGCACCAGCCATTCCAGGTCGACACGCGAGTGCGCCATCGCGCCGACAGCATTGTCGCGGGTCCGCGTCAGGAGTTCGCGGAAGGTCAGTTGTGGCTGCGGGCGCATCCGCATGATCAGGGTGTTGCCGTAGTAGCCGATCGTGTCCTCGGTGCCCGCGCCGCGATTCAGCACCGGGGTGGCAACCAGGAAGTCGGATGCGTGGGTGTAGCGATGGACCAGCGCGCCGAACGCAGCCATCAGCACCATGTACGGGGTGGCTCCGGTTTCTCTGGCGAGCAGCGCGACCCGGTCCATTGTCTGCGCCGACAACTGCGCCGTGGCGCGCTGCGCACGCCAGGTGCTCGGCACGATGGAACCGTTCGGGCCGGGAAGCTCCAGTGGTTCAGGCAGATCGGCCATCAACGACCGCCAATAGGCCAGGTCTTGGTCGGCGTTGTGTGCCGCCGCCGGCACGGCGACGGGTGCCGGCCGCGCGGCGACGCTGTCGGCGTCGGTGTAGGCGCGGGTCAGATCGGTGAAGAACGGCGCCCACGAGCCGTCATCCCACGCTATGTGGTGCGCGGTCAGCAGCAGAATCAGCTCGTCATCACTGACCCGTACGGCCGCGACCCGCAACGGCGAATCCTTAGCCAGATCGAAAGGCTGCTGAAACTGCCTCTGCGCCAACACTTCCAACCGCAGCCTGCGGGCCTGCTCCGCGAGCCCCGACAGATCGTGCTCGGCCCAATCAGGTCGCACGTCGTCGGCGATGACCGGATATGGGGCACCGTCATCCTCGGTTTGATAGATGGTGCGCAATACCGGGTGCCGCGACGCGACGGCGTCCACCGCCTGATGCAGTCGTGCGATGTCGACAATGCCGGTGACGCGGTAAGAGACGCAGATGTTGAGCAGCGCGCCTTGTGGGTCGATCGACTGCACGAACCACATCCGCCGCTGACCATCGGACATCGCCGGCACCTGTGGTACAGCCGCCTCAGCGACGGGCCGCGACAGGCCGCGCTCGGCGATCTTGCGGCGCAACAACTCCAGGCGCTGCGCGTCAAGCGTGCCTATGCCGGTGGTCTCAGTCACGCGTCAATTCCAACCTTCCCGATGTCTTGGCCGTTGGTCGTGCCGACGCCCAAGATGTCGACCAATTCGTTGACGGTGATGCCGCCGAGCATCTGCGCCACCGAAGCGGAGTGCCCGACAGCCCGGCGTAACCGCTTTCGCAGATCGAGCGCCAACAGCGAGTCCAGTCCGAGGTCGATGAGCGACGCGGTCGGGTCCATCGACACTGAGCCGTCCAAGTGCAGCGTGGCGGCGAGTTCGGTGCACACCACCTCGGCGAGCGGACGCCCGTCGACGTGGTTGTGCTGCGGGCCGTCGTTAGTCGCTGCCGGACCACTCAGCGGCATCGCAACCCCCTGGCTGTCGAAGAACACCCAGAGTCGGTTGAGGTCAGCCTCGAAGATCAGCGGGTCGCCGCCATAGCGACCCAGGCTGACATCCACCGCGAGTTCCGGTCGCATCGCGATCAGCCCAGAGCGCTCGGTGCGGGCGATCTCCGCTGTGTCGACGACGCCGGCGTCCTGCCACAAGCCCCACCGGATTGCTGTGCAGTCCAGTCCTTGGGAGCGCAGTTGGGCGGCCAGCACATCGAGTAGCCGGTTCGACGCCGCGTATGCGGCGTGACCGTGACCGCCCCAGACGCCGAACACCGACGAGCAGGCCAGGATTCGGCATTCGGGTTGCAGCGGCCAGATATCTGCCATCACTGCCAGGCCCGCGACCTTGGCGGCGGATACGGCCGCCACGTCCGCCCCGGTGAGCTCCGCATGCAGGCGCACCGTCGCGATGCCCGCCGTGTGGATCAGCAGCGATGCGCCATCGCCGGCGACGTCGGCGGCGACGGCCGCCACGACCGCCCGGTCGGTGATGTCGCATCGCGGGGCGAGCACGTCGACGTGGTGCTGCCCGGCAAGCTTTTTCAGCGACTCGTCGTCGACACCGTGACGGCTCAGCAGGATGATCCTGCGCGCACCGCGCTCGACGCAGTACTGCGCGTACCGCAGGCCGATCGCTCCGCTGCCGCCGGTGATCACCACGTTGTCCAGCATCGCCGCGTCCAGCGTGCGGGTGGCCGACGAGTCGACAACCTCGCGGAGTGTGTGGAGGTAGCGTCGCGGCGACGCGTCAACGTCGTTGGTGCGCACGGCCATCACGCCGGGCTCACCGAGCAGCACGTCGACGACGGCGGTCGCGGTCTGCCCGTCGACATCGCCCGAGGGGACGTCGAGGCTTCCGAATGCCTGATCACCGAATTCGAAGCCGACGCTGCGGTGCATTGCGGCCAACGCTGCCTGTGCGGGTCTGACAGCCGCGTCGTCGGGATGCATCCGATCCCCGTCAGCGGTCAGCAGCCACACCGTTCGGCATCGTGGACCAATGACCGCGGCGTAATCGGGCAGCCCCGCGTCCGCTCGGGCGGCCAGCTCGTCGACGGCGGCAACGACGTCGAGTTGATCGAGAGCAGGGGCGATCACCGCGACGATGTCTGCCTCGCTCGGCGGCACCTGTCGGCAGCCGGCATGGTCGCGCACTGCGTCGGTGATCGACTGAGCCAGCGCTCCTTCGGTGTTGCCGACAATCGCAATGCCACAATGCATCCCGTTCGTCGATACTGGCAGCACTGCGGGCTGCCAGTCTTCGACGGCGACGGTCAGCGGGGTGGCGGGTTCGGGGACCGATGTGGTCGACGGCTGCGGAGCGACCCACAGGTGCACGGCCCGCATCGGCGCATTCGGGAAGCCGCGCAGCGGAGGTCGGAGGTCCGTAGGGAGAGCGTCGCCCCAGTGATAGCCCGGGTCGGCAGTCACCACCACTGCGACGTTGGCCGAGAACGCTTCGACAATGGATTGATCGCGATGACCCGAACCGACGATTACCGCCGACTCGTCGTCCACCGACTCGACCAGCGGATACAGCAGTGCGGGGTGCGCCGACATCTCGATGAAGGTGTCCGCGCCGCATTTCTGCGCGGCAACGACAGCCCGGTCGAACCGAACTGTGCTGCAGAGGCTTTCGTACCAGTATTGCGAAAAGTCGGCATCGCGCGTCACCTCGGCGCCGGTCGCGGAGCCGACAAACGCCACCGGTCCATCCTGGAATGACGACGTGGGCACCAATTCCGCCAATTCGGCGGCCAGCGGCCGCAGTGCACTGGTGTGTCCTGGATAGTCGACGGTAAGGCGGTGGGTGAACATGCCGCGTTGCTGCGCCAGATCGGTTAACACAGCCACCGCGCCATGGTCGCCCGACACCACCGTCGATGACGGTCCGTTGACCGCGGAGACCTCCAGCCAGCCCGGCGCCTCGTCAATCAGCGCTCCGGCTTCATCGAGTCCGATGCCGAGAACCGCCATCGCGTATCGGCCCGTCAGGCGGTCGACGACCGCGACGCGCGCACCCACCAGTGCGACGGCGTCGGATAACGAAATCTTCTCGGCGACATAGGCTGCGGCGATCTCGCCGAGACTGTGCCCGACGGTGATGTCAGGTCGCACGCCGCACAGTCGCCACTGCTGAGCCAGGCTGACCGCATGGACGAACTGGGCTGCCTGAATCTGTGTTCGTGACCATTCCTGGTCACTGTCGCCGCACAGGTATGGCAGCGGTGATGGCAGCCCGGCCGCGATGAACGCCTCCGCGCAGCGGTCGGCTTCCGCGCGATACCCGGCCAGTCGCTGGTAGGCCTCTGTCCCCATGGACTGCCACTGATTGCCTTGACCCGGGAACACGAAAGCGACCGTCGGCGCAGCACTTTTCGAAGACCGGGTGACCAGCGGATGGTCGTCGCCGCTCTGCAATGCGGACAGGCCGGCGACCAGTTCGGCGCGATCCGCGGCGCGCACCACCGCGCGGTGCCGCCGTAACCGCCGCAGTCGCAGCAGCGTGGACGCGACGTCGACGGTCGGATTGTGGTCAGCGTCGAGCCGACCCAGAAAACGCAGGATCGCCTGCGCATCCTGATCGATCAGGCCTGCGTCGTGCGCCGACAGCAACACCGGCACCCGACCGTCGGGAAGTGGTTGCGCCAGCATCACGCGACCTCGGGAAGCGAGACGATGATGTGCGCGTTGGTGCCGGCAATGCCGAATGCCGACGTTGCGGCGACTCGCTGGCCGTCGGTCGCAGGCCATGGGGTCAGGGTGGTGGCAAGGCGCAAGCCTTGCTTCTCCCAGTCGATTTCAGGGCTGGCATCGGTGGCGTGCAGGGTCGCCGGTATCGCGCCGTGTTCGGCGGCGACCAGAATTTTCGCGAGGCCGAGCGCACCGCTTGCCGCCAACGCATGTCCCAAGTTGGATTTGACCGATCCCAGCAGCGCGCCGCCGCCGGGTTCGGTATCGCCGTAGGTCTGCGCCAACGACTGCAGTTCAGTGCGATCTCCCAGTCTGGTACCAGTCCCGTGCCCTTCGACCATGCCGACGTCTTCGGGCCGTATTCCAGCCTGGCTCATGGCGCGACGGAACAAATTCACCTGGGCAGTGCCACTCGGTGCGCTCAGACCCGCGCTACGGCCGTCGTGGTTGACGGCGGCACCGAGAACTTCGGCGAGAATATGCCGGCCGTCACGCAGCGCCGCCGACTTCCGTTGCAACACGAAGACTGCCGCTCCCTCTGCCCAGACGGTGCCGCTGGCCTGCGCGCTGAAGGCACGGCAGTGCCCGTCGTCGGAGAGGGCATGCTGTTTGGAGAACTCCACGAAGAATCCGGGCGATCCGAGCACGTTGACTCCCCCGGCCAATGCCAGGTCGCAGTCACCGTCCTGCACGGCGCGCACGGCCGCGTGAAAAGCGACCAGGGCCGAGGCGCAGGACGAGTCGATGGTCACCGCCGGACCCATCGATCCCAGCGTGTAGGCGATCCGGCCGGAGATCACGCTCAGCGCGGTTCCGGCGAGCAGGTGTCCGCTGTACTCGGAAAACTCCGCCATCTGCGGGCCATATCCGGTCGCGGACGCGCCGAGATAGCAACCCATGTCGTGGCCGGCCATCTCGTCAGGGTTGATGCCACTGTTCTCCAGTGCCCGCCAGGACACCCGAAGCGCAACGCGCTGTTGAGGATCCATGGCGATGGCTTCGCGCGGCGAAATCCCGAAGAACTCCGGGTCGAAGGTCGTCGCGCCGGTGAGGAAGCCGCCGCGGTCGTGGATCTCCTTGAAGCCGTTGCGCCGAGACCCGGCGAACAATTCGCGAACCGCCCAGCCGCGGTCGGTCGGGAACGGGCTCAACGCCTCGCGGCCGTGCGCCAACAAATCCCAGTAGTCCTCGGCAGTGTCGATGCCGCCGGGCGCCTCGATCGCCATACCGACGATCACGACCGAATCTGCAGCGTCGAATCCATTCTCAGCCATCGGCATTCACCCGTGCCGCGACCTCGTCGATGTAGTCGTCGAGGTAGAAGTGCCCGCCGTCAAACCAGGACAGGTCGAACGCGCCTGCGGTGTGGTTCCCCCAGCTCTCCAGGTTTGCGGCGCTGACACGGTGGTCGCCGCGGGCGCCGAGAGCGGATATGTCGGCACGGATTTGAACATCCGAGTCGCAGGCGTACCGGTTGATCGCCTGATAGTCGGACCGGATCGCGGTCACCAGCAATTCGGCGAACTCGGGATCGGCGAGCAGGTCGGCGTCGGTGCCACCGAGGTCGGCGACATCGAGAATGAGTTCGTCGTGGCTGGTGGGCAGTTCGGGCATGTCGGCAACTGCCGACGGCGCCGGAGCCGCGGACGCCCAGAGCCGCGTCACTGCGGCACCGCGTGATTCCGCGATCTTGGCGAACTCGAAGGCGACGACAGCGCCCATGCTGTGACCGAAGAGCCGCAGCGGAGCAACTCGACGCCACGGAGCCGCCACGAACAACCCACGGGCCAGATCGTGGACGGTGTTCGGGGCCGGGTCAGTGAGCCGGTCGGCGCGCTGCGGGTACTGCACGATGTACGTGTCGCCGCCGGCGGCCAGGGCGGCGGCGAACTTGCGATAGCCCACAGCGGCCCCACCCGCATGCGGAAATACCACGGTGGCGCCGGCCTGCTCTCCTCCGCCACGACCGGGTACCACCTTGATCCAGGATGGGAATTCCTGCTTGGCCACCGTCGTCAGATTATTGAAGATCATTGCGCCGCTTCGGTTTCAGCGATCGCTGCGACGACGTTGCCGCCCTCCATGTGGACAACTTCGAGGTAGAGCTCGGCGACCTGATCGAGCCGGCCGGCTTCGCTTTCGCGGCGGCTGAGCACATCGGCGAGCGCAGCAACGGTTCGGGTCGCGAAGATGTCGGCGACGATCGCGTCAGGGGTGTCCAGCCAGGACCGGATGCGAGCGACTGTCTGCGTCGCCAGCACGGAGTCCCCACCGAGGGCGAAGAAGTCGTCGTCGACGCCGACCTCGTCGACGCCGAGCACATCGCCGACGATCGTCGCGAGCGCCGATTCCACCGGTGTCGACGGGGCGCGGCGATCGGGTGCCGCCGAATCGGCCACGGCAGCGGCCAGTTGACCGGTGACGAGGCGTCGATCGATCTTGCCGGCGAGCGTGTACGGCACGTGATCCACGAACGACAGATGTTGCGGGATCATGTGCGCCGGAACACGTTCAGCCATCGCGGCGCGCACCGTGTCGAACGTCAGCCGCGGGTCGTCAGCGTGGATGACCGCGGCCAACACCTCGGCGCCGCCCGTCGTCGTCACCAAAGCTACGACCGCGATCGCCACGCCTGGTATCTGGCGCAGCGCCACTTCGACCTCGCCGATTTCGACGCGATAGCCGCTGATTTTGACGCGATGGTCGGCACGTCCGACGAACTCCAGGACGCCGTCCGGCCAGTATCTGGCCAGATCGCCAGTGCGGTACCAGGTCTGGCCGTCGTGCTCGACGAAGCGCTCGGCGGTCAGATCCGGGCGCCCGCGATATCCCCGTGCGATGCCGCGTCCCGACACCCACAGCTCACCGGCGACCCAGTCAGGGCAGTCGTCACCCCGGTCGTTCACCACGCGGCAGGCGTTGTTGGAGAGTGGCGTGCCGAACGGCAACGCGGTCAGTTCCGGTGAGAGCAGGTCTGTATCGCCGACCTCGAAAATCGTGTTGTGTGTGGCGGTTTCAGTCGCGCCACCCAAACCGGCGAACCTCAGCTGGGGCGCGTCGGCGCGCAGGCGACGGGCAACCTCGGGCCGCACCCAGTCACCGCCAGTCGGCACCACCCGCACCGACGACAGCCGTCCGGCGCCGACCTCGATCAACATCTCCAGCCAACCCGGCATGAAGTGCAACACCGTGACGTGGTGCGCATCGATGAGCCCCGCCCAGGCATCGGGATCGCGCCGCTGCGCTTCGTCGACAACCACGATCGATCCACCGGTCCGCAAGGTGACGAAGATATCCATCACCGAGATGTCGCCTTCGAGCGTCGACAAGGCCAGGCAACGATCCGTGCTGTCGATCTCGAAATGCTGCCCGATGAATTCCACGGTGTTCATCGATGCGTCGTGGGTGACTTCCACGCCTTTGGGCTCGCCGGTCGAGCCCGACGTGAACAGCACATAGGCAAGCTTGGCGGGGTCGGTGGCCAGGGTCTGGACCTGCGGATCGGCGGGCGCGCCGTTCAGCACATCGGCAATGGTCAACGCCGGCACCGGCAAGGAGAGCGGTTGACCGCCACACACCAGGGCCAGCTTGGCCTGGCCGGCCTGAAGAATGCGTTCCGCACGGTCGACGGGCTGGTCAACGCTGATCGGCAGATAGGCACCACCCGACGCCAGAATGCCCAGCAGCGCCGGCACCTGTTCAGCGGTCTTGGGACCCATCACCGCAACCGTGTCACCCTCGCCGATCCCGTTGTCGCGCAATGCCGCAGCGATCGACAGCGCCTGATGGCGCAGCTGACCATAGGTCAGATCGCCGGAGCTGGAGAATACGGCGGGCGCCTCCGGTTGCTGCTGCGCACGACGAAAGAAACTGTCGTGCAACATCTCTCCGCTGGCGGTCGCGCTGCGGCCGTTGACCGCGTCGCGCACTGCGCGCTGATCCGCCGGTAGCACCGAGGGGTCTGGCTGCGACCAGGCGTCGGCCGAAGCGGCCAGCCGTCGCAGCTCATCGAGATGATGGGTGAACATCGCGTCGATGACGCCGGCCGGGAATACGTCTTCGCGAACGTCCCAGTTCACCATCACGCCGCCGTCGAATTCGGTCACCTGGGCGTCGAGCGAGACCTGCGGGCCCTGCGAGATGATCCAGCTCGGCAAGCCGAAAGCCTCAGCGACCTCGCCGCCGAACAGTTCGCCGAGCCCGAGTGCGCTGGTGAAGACGACTGGGGCCAACACCGGAGTTCGGCGGTGGCGGCTCAGGTCTCGCAGCACCGACAGGCCCGGATAACTGGAGTGCGTGGCCGCGGTCTGCATGGCGTCTTGCACGGCGTGTGTCCGCGATTCCGCGTCGGCCGCGGTGGTCAGGTCGATGTCCATCAGCAGCGATGAGGTGAAGTCACCGACCAGGCCGTCCACGTCGGGGTGCAGGCGTTGGCGACCGAACAGCGGCACATTCAGCAGGAATCGCGAGGAGCTGGACCAGCACGCCACGGTGTGCGCAAAAGCAGCCGCGAACATCATCGCGGGGGTGACGCCGCGGGAGCGCGCGTGCGCGAACAGGGCGTCCCGAGTTTCCGGGTCCAACCACTGCCAGCGCCGAGTGCTGTTGCGCGAAATCTCTTTTCGGGTTGCGGACGGCAGTGCGGGCGGATCGGGCAGCTCAGGTATACGTTGCGCCCACCAGTCCCGATCGCTGTCGTGGGCGGGCTGCGGCTCGGCTTCGCGCCGCGTCACCTCGCGGCGGTACTCCCGGTAGCTGTAACCCAATTCCGGTAATTGCTGTCCCTGATAGAGCTTCGCCAAGTCGGTCATCAGGGTGCGATAGCTCATCGCATCGGCGGCTTGCATGTCCAAATCGACGTGCAGGCGCGATCTTTCGCCGGGCAACAACGAGAGGCTGAGCTCGAACACCTGTCCGTCGAGCTGCTGATGCGACTTGGCGTCCCGAATGCCGAGCAGGCGTTCGTCGGCGCCGTCATCGGCGAGGCCGCGGAGGTCGTGGACGGTGATGGGAAAAGTCGCATCCGCCGAGCTGGCGTCGATCCGCTGAGTGCCGTCGGACAGGAACTGGACTCGCAGCATCGGGTGGCGGGCCGCCAGCGAGGTGGCGGCGTCGCGCAGCCGGTCGGGATCGATTGCACCGCAGTCGAATTCGACATATAAGTGCGCGGCCACGCCGCCCAGCGGCTGACTGTCGTGGCGCCCGACCCACATGGCGTGCTGCATTGGGGCGAGTGGAAATGCGTCGTCGGATGCGCCCGTAGAGGCCGCGGCCACATCGGCTGGCTCCGCAGTCTGATCCGAGCCCGTGGCGACGAGCTGCGACCAGGCTTCGATCGTCGGTTCGGCAGCCAGCGCGGCGAAGTCGACGTCGATCCCGAGGCGACGCCAGCGACCAGCGAGCGACATCATCCGAATGGAGTCCAGGCCCTGGCTGATCAGGTTGCCGTCGGGGTCGACGGTATCCGCGCTGACGCCGAGCAATTCGGCAACTTCAGCGCGCACTGCACTCGGGCTACCTGCCACGGAAGCCCCGGCCCCGCCAGTCAACACACCATCCCTCCTACTACTTAGTGGAGGCTAGCCTAAATTGCTGGCAACATTAGTGGCTGGGTACCTGGGACGCTACCGCCCTCAGGTGGCTTTGAGGATTCCGGTCTCACTCCGCGACTTTCCTGAGAAGCAGAATCGAATGTACTCCGTTCGGCCTACCCCGAGAATATGCGTTGAGCAGCAGCTATCAGGTATATCTTAAAGGTAAGATAACCCTACCCTCACTAAGGTTAGGGTTACCTATTGTATCTTACCTAAATCTCAGGTAGCGTCCGTCGCGCCTAGTTGAGGCACCACGTTTTGTTGACGGTCACTTAAGGAGATGCCGTGCAGTTTGTCCCCCTGTCGCAGGTTCACAGAAACCGATTGATGGTCGCCGGCATCGCCGCGGTAGGCGCCAGCCTCATCGTCGCGAACCCGATGACCCCGAGCCCCGACATGCAGCCGAACGTCCAACACCGGGCGGTCAAGCTGGTGGCCACCGAGCTTGACTGGGCGACGGTCCTCTCCGACGCGGAAGCCAACCTGTCGGCCCTGCAAACCGACGCCGGCACTGCTGGCCACGAGCTGTCGACGGCGTTCACCGGACTGTCGTCGGAGTTCGGCGGCCAATTCACCACCGCGTTCAGCGGCTTCGAGATGGGCGTTCACAACGCGCTGGACGGCGGCTGGTACGGCAGCGACGACGGCTACGTGTTCGGGTTGTTCGGCGGATCCGTAACGGGACCTGACGGTACCGAGACCGGCAGCCTGCTCGGTTCGCTCTCCGCCGATTTCCAAGCGGGCAACAGCGAGCAGGCGTTCAGCGACTTCAACGCGTGGTCGTTGGAGACACTGGACCACACCTTGAAGCCGCTGCTCAGCCCGCTACTCGATGAGACCACCAAGGGCGCAACGACATTCTCGATCCCTGTTGAGTTGTCGCAGCTGCAGACCAATCTGCTCGAGTCGTTCGGCAATTACAACGAACTGAAATCGGCCGCCGAGTCGGTGTTGTCGCCCGAAATCAGTGCCGCGTTCGCCTTCACACAGGACCTGGACGGCATCCACGCCGACTTCGCGGCCGGAGACACCGCTATGGGGCTTTCCGACCTGAAGAACTTGCCTTCCGATGTATTCGGTGCGTTCGTCAACGGCTATGACTTCGGCACCAACCCCTACAACGGGGCTGCGGAGCTGTTCCCCGGCCTGCTCAACGACGGCAGCCTGCTGCAGGACCTGCTGGTGACCTGGCCTGAGCAGCTGGCCGGGGTGCTGACCGAGTCGACGGCGGCCGCGACGACGGAGGCCGTGTCGACAGCGGCGCCCGACCTCGCCAGCGCGCTGCTCGGCGGGCTGTGATCTCCCACTAAGCGAAGTACACGATTGGGCGGGATGGACGTGTATCGTCCGTCCCGCCCTTTCGCTTGTCGGACAAGCCAATCTGGAGGCCAATGATGTCGTCTTCCGCACTGGAAGGCTTTGCGCCGTTTCCGCCCGACCGCGCAGCGCACTATCGGGCGGAGAGCTATTGGGCCGACCAGACCGTCGACTCGATGTTGCGAAATGCGGCACAGCGCTGGCCCTCCCACGTCGGAGTGGTCGATGCCGACGGTCCAAAGCGACTGACGTTCGCGGAACTCGACGAGCGCGCGGACCGCGCCGCGGCAGGGCTGAGCGCACTCGGCATCGCGCCCGGCGATCGGGTGCTGCTGCAACTGCCGAATGGCTGCGAATTCGCCGTGACACTGTTCGGGCTGCTGCGTGCCGGCGCGATCCCGGTGATGTGCCTGACCGGCCACCGCGCGGCCGAGTTGGGGCATTTCGCCAACGTCAGCGCGGCCACGGCGCTGATAATCCCCGACACCGCAGTGGGATTCGACCATCGCCCGATGGCGCAGCAACTCACGCGGGAGCACCCCGGGCTGAAGCACATCATCGTCGACGGCGAGCCCGGATCGTTCGTGTCCTGGTCACAGGTGAGCGCACATCACGACGAGCGGCTCGCGACCAGCGCTCCGGACCCGAGTTCGCCTGCCCTGCTGTTGGTTTCGGGTGGGACGACCGGTCTGCCGAAGCTCATCCCCCGCACCCACAACGACTACGTCTACAACGCCACCGCCAGCGCCGAGCTATGTGAGCTGACCTCTGATGACGTCTACCTGGCGGCGCTGCCGTCCGCACACAACTTTCCGTTGGCCTGTCCCGGTCTGCTCGGCGCCATCTCGGTCGGCGCCACCACCGTGTTTCTCACCAACCCCAGCCCGGAATCAGCGTTCGCTGCCATCGCGCGCCACGGCGTCACCGCCACCGCGCTGGTGCCGGCATTGGCCAATCTGTGGGCCCAAGCCACCGAGTGGGAGCCCGAGGCGCCGACGTCGTTGAGGCTGCTCCAAGTAGGTGGCGCGAAGTTGGAGGCCAGCGACGCCCGACGGGTCCGTGAGACCCTGACCCCCGGCCTGCAGCAGGTGTTCGGGATGGCCGAGGGCCTGCTGTGTTACACCCGGCCAGGCGATCCACCGGAGTTGGTCGACCGCACGCAGGGCCGGCCGCTGTCCGCCGACGACGAGCTGCGTGTCGTCGATGATGCCGGCCAACCCGTGCCGACCGGCGCCGACGGAGAACTGCTGGTCCGCGGCCCCTACACGATCAACGGGTACTTCAACGCCGACGCCGACAACGCGCGCTCCTTCGACCCGAACGGCTTCTACCGCAGCGGCGACCTGGTCCGCAGGCACGCCGATGGCTACGTGGAAGTCACCGGCCGGGTGAAAGACGTCATTCACCGCGGCGGAGAAACCATCGCGGCCGCCGATATCGAAGAGCACCTGCACGCACATCCGGCGATCTTGTCCGCGGCGGCAGTCGCGCTCAAGGATCCGTATCTCGGCGAGAAGATCTGCGCAGCAGTCGTTTTCACCGGAAATCCAGTGTCGCTGACAGACTTGAACCACTACCTCGACCAGCGCGGAGTCGCCAAGCATGCACGGCCTGATGTGCTGACCGCGATGACGGCGCTGCCCACCACCCCGGTCGGCAAGATCGACAAGAAGGCCATCGCCCGGCAATTGCAGTCTTAAACATCCGCCTTAAGATTCAGACGGATTCATCGAGTTCAGACAGAGACGCCTTACCTTTCGCCATTAACCTCAGTGACAGACGTCCGAGGAGGCGAGAAGGTTGAAATCACGTTCTAACAGCACTTCGACTGCGGTGAGCGACCGCGGAACGCTGCGGCATTCGATCTTGGCAGGCCTCTTTTCGGTACTCGCCGGCGGCGCGGCCGTCCTGGGCTCGGGCGCAGCAATGGCCTCACCTCTTTCGACGGTGCCCCATAATGCTCACCTACCCGGCGGAGTCCAGCAGTCGGGCAGTAGCGTCCCACAGCTGTAACTCGCGGCCCCGATTCATCGCGAACGGCTTGATTTCACGCTCGACATCTTTGACGACGAACGCACCGTCACGCAGGCTCGACCATCGGTCATCGAGAACGATTGACGCGAGCAGTGGGCCAGACCTGGCGGGCGACGAGACACCCGGAATCCGCTCGATAATCCGCCCCACCCGCTGAATACCGGCCCCCTGTCCCCTGAACAGGTTGGTGCCGGGCATGAATCCCGGCTCGAACACCGTGACGTTGATCCCTGCTGCGGCCCGTCGCTGTAGTTCGTGCGCGTAGTACATCACTGCGAGTTTGGAATTCGAATACGCGATCCCGCCGAGTTCGACCGTTGCCGGCTGGTCTGCGGCAGTAGGTTGAGCCAGCTCGGGCGGATCACGCCACACCGCGGGCGGGACCTTGAAGATGCGTCGAAAGATGTTCTGGTGGTAGGTATTTGAACCCAACAGCACAACACGGGCTGGTGCGACGAGCGAGTCCAGCAGATCGCCGATCAGCTGCGCGTGCGCGAGATAATTCACCGCGAAGGTCAGCTCGTAGCCGTCCGCGGACACTGCGTGGGTGTCGACGACCGACACCCCCGCGTTGGCCACGATCCCGCGCAGCGGACGAACCGCGCCGGCGTCGAGCAGATCCTTGGCCTTGTGCGCCGCGTCGCGGACGTCGGACAACCGGGCCAGATCGCAACCGATCTCCTGCACTGTCGCGCCGGCCGCGCGGGCCGCCTCGGCTACCTCGCTCAGCCCCGCGCCGGGGCGTCCGATCAGCAACAGGTCGGGCCGCTGACCCGCGAGTCGATTGGCGATCGCAAGGGTGGTCGCCTTGCCGAGGCCCCCGGTGGGGCCGGTGATCAATGCGGTGCCGGACGCAATGGAGTTCATGCTGTCGAGTCTCAACCCCATTCGGACAGCCAGGGAGTCGTCAGGTCTTCCTAGGACTGCCAGTGCCAGGACAACACCGGCGTTGCCGGGCACGGTAGAGGGATGGACTCATGGGAGTTCGGCCGCACCGTTCGGAGCTGGCGTGATCGCGTCCGGCCGACGTCGGTCGGCGTTCCAGTCGGCGGTCGCCGTCGCGCGGCGGGATTGCGCCGTGAAGAACTGGCCGGGCTGGCCGGCATCTCGGTCGATTACTTGACCAGACTCGAACAGGGCCGGGCGACTTCGCCGTCGGTCCAGGTTGTGGAAGCGCTTGCCCGCGCATTGCGCGTCTCGGATGCGGAGCGCGACCTGCTGTTCCGGCTGGCCGGTCACGCCGCGCCGGGACTCGATCTGGTGTCGTCGCGCATCACGCCGAGCGTGCAGCGCCTGCTTGACCGGCTGGCGAACACACCGGTGGCCGTCTTCGATGCAACGTGGACGCTCGTCGTCGCCAACGCGCCGTATGACGCGCTGATGGGCCCGACAACGACGTGGCGGGGCATCGAACGAAACAGCGTCTGGCGACATCTCGTCGGCCCGGGCAGTCGCGCGCTCACCACTCCCGAGCAGCAAGCCGAACTCGAAGCCGGACTCGTCGTTGACCTTCGAATGACCGCCGCCCGGTATCCCAACGACCAGCGGCTCAAACAACTCATCCGTGAACTCGCCGAGCAGAGCCCCCGCTTCGAAAAGCTCTGGGCGTCAGGCGCTCCGGAGGCCCGTCAAGACTATGGCCGCCACAAGGTGATCGACCATCCCGATGTCGGACACATCGCACTGGAGTGCGACATCCTCGTCGTTGCCGCCGACGACCTGCGCATCATGATCTACACCGCGGAACCCGACAGCGACGACGCCGAACGCCTGGCGCTCGCCGTGGTCCTCGGCACACAGTCGCTCGTCGACTAAGCCGCCGCCCGGAAGCAGCCTTCGAAATGACCGTTCTCGATGCCGACGGTCTGCATGAACGAGTGAGCGACGACGGGGCCGACGAGCCGAAAGCCGTTATCCCGCAGCGCTACCGACAGCTGCCGAGATTCGGGGCTGTCCATCCGGCCATCGGCCCAACTGCGCAGTCGATGATGGCGGCGAGGCTGGCGCTCCCAGACGAGTTGCGCCAACGAGCATGTCGACATCATCCGAGCGTTGTGGACCGTTGCCTCGATTTTTTGGCGGTTGCGGACGATGGAGCGGTCAGCCATCAGACGGTCGACGTCGTTGGGTGTCATCGCGGCAACGGTTTGCGGCTGAAATCCGTGAAAGGCTGTGCGGAAGTTGTCGCGCTTGTCAAAGACCATCGCCCAGGACAGACCGTTTTCGAAGTAGGTCAGCGTGAGCGCTTCGAAAAGAGCGGTCTCGTCATGTGTCGGCGTTCCCCATTCGACATCGTGATAGCCGGTCAGATCGCGGCCCGTCTCGGTAGCCCAGCGGCAGCGGGTGATTCCGTCGTCGGCCGTGACGACAGTCGGCAGGTGTGACGGCATGCCGATGCCGGCCATCGCTTTCATTGCGCTCAACAGTAAACGACGGGTCAGCTATGTTCGGCCTCAGACTGCGACGATTTCGACGCCGACCACGAAATCTATTGCGATGATGCGGTTCTCGAATACCAGCGATCGGGCGGCTGTGACCCCGTGTCAACCGGATGGGTTGGCCTCTAAGTAGCCGTTCACACAGATGTAGACATCGGCGAACCCCGATTGATCCGGGTTCAGGCCGGCGAATCCGGCGCTGAACGTGAGGCTCCCGACAGGCCCGCTCACATACAGCCGAGTCGCCGAGTGGAAGGCAAACCACCGCTGGTCTATCGGATTCTGGATATCGCCGCTGTAGAAGCTCTGGACCCACGGGAAAAACGCAACAGGATTCACCGGTCGAGCCAGAACGTCAGTTGCACACATCCCGATGGGAGATAGAACGCCCCTCGACTGCACACACCGACCTGACACGCTTTCAATGACCAGTCGCAGTCCCGCCGGGATAGGGCAAGCGACGTCGATCGACAACACGCCGGTCTTGCTCATCGAGCCCGTTCCATTCACTTGGACGACATCCCAGTGATCCGGCAAGTCAGGAATGGAGATCGTCTGGCCCGGGGCGATCTTGTTCGCATCGGTGAGACCGTTGGCGGCGGCAATGAGACCGAAATATGTTGGTTCGCCATAGAATCGCTTCGCGATTGCGAACAGCGTGTCGCCCGCCTGGATTTGATATTTCCGGCTCATCTGCGCCTCCTAGGTGGGCGCCGGCTTCACCTCAGCCGCTTTGCTGAGTGCGGTCAGTGTATGACCGTCCGGGTTCCTCAATCGGACATTCGCCGAATAGGTTCTCCTACAACCTGAGACGGCGAACCCCCGGCCATTTCGGCAGCGCACCGGCGTCGACGCGGATCTGCTGACCGGTGATGTATCGCGCGTCGTCCGATGCGAGGAACACCGCGAGATTGGCGACGTCCGGAAGTCCGGCATGTGCGAACAGGGGCACGGGTCGCTGTTACAGCTGGGCAGCCAGCCTCCACAGCGCGTCGCGGTCGACCGAGCCGGAGCGGTCCAGCGGGCTGATCACGATGTCGGTGGCACCGGCATCCAGATACGAACGGAGTTGGCGTGCAACGGTTTTCTCCGAACCGATCGCGGCCAATTCGGTAGCGGCCATAGTGATGGTCGGCACGATGAACTCGCCGATGGTCCGCGGGCCGGCCAGATAGGGAAGGGTTCCGTCGGCAAGTTCACCGGTGACTCGCAACGCCTTTGGGCCCATCGCTGCCACATAGATCGGGATCGGGGTGCCGCCCGCCACCTGCACCGGCCAGGTCGCGCCTGCACTGATCTCGCTGCCCCGGAAGTCGACCGCCGCGGTGTCGAAGACCGATCGGAGGATCGTCAGATGCTCGCGTAGCCGGGTGATCACGTTGGTCCAGTCGCTGCCGAAGGCCTGACTTTCGATCGCGCGCGCACCGAGCCCAAGCCCGAGGCTGAAGTTGCCGTGCGCGGCAGCCTGAGCGGTCTGCGCCAACGAGGCGACGATGAGCGGATGTCGCGGATTGATGGGCACCACCGAGGTGCCGACTCCCAGCCCGGGCACCGCGGCGCCGACCAGTGCGGCCAGCGAGATGGCGTCGTAATTCTGCTGTTGAGGTAGCCACACCTGCTTCACGCCGAGCTCATGAGCTCGGCGGGCTTGCGCGATCACATCGTCGACCAGATTCGATGCCTCCGGGCTCGCCATGACGATCATTCCGGTGGTCATGTGGCGGGCAACGCGTCATGCCCTTGAGCCATTCCAACCGGCGACTCGCCAACGTTGCCATTGACTAATGTCACCATTTTGTGTTGACTCACTCGCATGACGGACCCAGCGTCGGGCCGCGGATCATTGCGATCACGTGGTGCAGCCCTCGTGAGCACGGTGACATTACGCCAGATCAGCGCGGTCTTGCCGCCCGAGCAGCCCTGGGGACTGTGGCTCTCGCGCCGGATCCTGGCCGGCGTCATGGACGCATTCGGGCCCTCACTGGCCGGTAGCAGCGTCGAGAAGATCGACGCGGTGCTCGACGACGGACGCCGCGTGGTCGGCGAGTGGGTCCGTGCGCCCGGCGTGCAGACTGCCGACAGCGCGATCTACTTCGTTCACGGCAGCGGCTACGCGCTGTGCTCGCCGCGAACGCACCGGCGGCTGACATCCTGGCTGTCGCGACTGACCGGGCAACCGGTGTTCGTCGTCGACTACCGCCTCGCACCGCGGCACCGCTTCCCCACCGCCGCCCAGGACGTCCGCGCGGGATGGGACTGGCTGACCAGTCGGGTGCCACCGGAACGTGTTGTCATCGCCGGTGATTCGGCGGGCGGCCATTTGACAGTGGATCTGCTGCTGCAATCAGACGTCGCAGCGGCCCCCAAACCCGCTGCGCTGGTGTTGTTCTCGCCGCTCATCGACCTGACGTTCGGCTTGGCTCGTGCACGCGAGGCGCTGCGTCGCGACCCCGCGATCCGGGTCGCCGACGCCACCCGTCTGGTCGCGCTGTACACCCGGGGAGTCGATCCCATACATCAGCGCTTGACTCTGGACGTGGCCGGCGGACCTGCGTTACCGCCGACCCTGATCCAGGCCGGTGGCGCCGAGATGCTGGTCGGCGACGCGCGGCGACTCGCCGCCGATATCCGTGCCGGCGGCGGCCGTTGCGAACTTCAGGTCTGGCCAGACCAGGTGCACGTCTTCCAGGCGCTGCCGCGGTTATCGCCAGAAGCCGCAAAGGCCATGGCACACGCCTCACGCTTCATCAGAAAATCGTTACTAGCCAGCGGCTTTGACGCCGTGGCTGGAAAGGCAGGCTGACAATGATCGGACCGTTCGGCAAATCGCCCAAAGTGAGCCACAACGCGCGTGCGGTGGTGACGGGTGCGGGCAGCGGAATCGGTGCGGCGTTCGCCATCGAACTCGCCAAGCGTGGCGGGCGGATCGTCGTCAGCGACATCGACGACGTCGCCGCCAAGAGGACTGTGAGCTCAGTCATCGACCACGGTGGCGAGGCTGTCGCCATCGCCTGCGACGTCACCCAACTCAGCGACGTCCACGAACTGGCAGCCCAGTCGCAGTCCTGGTTCGGCGGCGCGCCGACTCTGGTCATCAACAACGCCGGCGTCGGCTCCGGGGGCGCCCCGATCGGCGAGCTCCCCATCGAGGACTGGCAGTGGGTGCTGAACATCAACCTGTGGGGACCCATTCACGGTTGCCACGTCTTCGCGCCGATCCTGCGGTCCGCCGAACCCTCGAACGTTCCGCGGGGCATCATCAACGTCGCCTCGGCCGCGGCATTCGGCGCGGCACCCAGCATGGCGGCCTACAACGTCAGCAAAGCCGGGACGCTTTCACTCTCGGAGACCCTGGCCGCCGAAATGTCCGGCAGCGGAGTGAAAGTCACCGCGCTGTGCCCCACCTTCGTCAAGACCAACATCCTCGACTCCGGCCGTATCTCCGCCGAGACGAATCAGTTTGCGCACAAAATCATGCGCTGGACCGGAGTCTCCGCAGAGAAGGTGGCGATCACCTGCCTGGACGCCCACGACCGCGGCTCGCTGTATTGCATGCCGCAACTCGAAGCCAAAGTCGGCTGGGGCGTCAAACGTTTGGTCCCCGGTACCTACACCCGCGCTATCGGCCTGGTGACCAGGATCTCCCCGCTCTAAAGACCTCTCCATTCAGAAGACCCCATCCCAAGGAGGACACGGTGGCTATCGACATGGAAGTGATGCTGGCCAAGATCAAGGATCGCCAGTGGGCACTCGCCGATATCGACTGGGACGCACCCGGTGCCGAGACCATCACGCCGGAGTTCCGGCCCAAGCTCAAGGCTTTCATGGCCGACCTGTGCTGGATCGAGAACATCGGCGCCCGAGGGTTCGCGGCGCTGGCCAAGAAAGCGCCGAATCCCACACTGGCCGAGATCTACCGGTACTTCCACGCCGAGGAGCAGCGGCACGCCAACGCTGAGCTCGCGTTGATGAAGCGCTGGGGAATGCTCGACGACGGCGAAATGCCCGAGCCCAACGTCAACATCAGGCTGGCCATCGAATGGCTGGACCGGTACTCCGATGACATGCCGCTCTCTCTGCTGGGCACGGTCATCCCGATGCTGGAGGTCGCCCTCGACGGGGCGCTCCTGAAGTTTCTGCTCGACACCGTCGAAGACCCGGTCTGCCATCAGGTTTTCGAAAAGATCAATAATGACGAATCACGGCACATCGCCGTCGATTTCGAAGTCTTGGACATCATCGGCCACGCCAAGGCGCGCCGGCTGGCGATTGAATTCGTCGGCAACCTCGCGTCGCCGGGCGTCATCATGGGCGCGGTGATGTACGCGCCACTGCTCAACCGCATCCGCAACAACATCGTCGACATGGGTATGGAGCCCGAGCGGCTGTACAACGCAGTCAAGCGGTTCAAGCATCTCGGTGAACGCGGCGAACAGACCTGGCGGGTGCCCACCTACCAACTGCTCAAGCGGCACGCTGCGGTCGTCGTCAACCCGCGCCACCCCTACCACCTGCTCGCCAATTCGATGGTGTGGCTGTCGGATCGCTACCCGAGGCCACTGCTTCGGCCGGTGCCCAGCTGGTTCAAAGAACTGACCCACGAGCCGGCGGCGTGACCATGGTGACCACACATACCCACGACACCCTCATCGTCGGAGCCGGCTTCAGCGGGCTCGGCGCAGCAATCAAATTGACGCAAGCCAACGTCGACGACATCGTCATCCTGGAGCGCAGTGACCGGGTCGGCGGAACGTGGCGCGACACCAGCTATCCGGGTGCCAGCTGCGACATTCCATCGCTGCTGTACTCGTACTCGTTCGTCAAGAACCCGACCTGGTCCAGGACGTACTCGCCCGCCGGGGAAATCTGCGAACACATCGACGACATGGCCGACCGGTTCGACCTCCGCCGTCGGATTCAGTTCGGTCAGGAAGTCACCGGGCTGTCCTTCGACGAGGATGCCGGCGTGTGGACCGCAACGACTCGGGGCCGCAAGCGCTTTCGGGCACGTACCGTCATCTTGGCTTCGGGCCCTCTGCCGGATTCCAGCTTCCCCGAGATGCGTGGCATCGATACCTACCGCGGGCACAAGATCCACAGCGCCCGGTGGGACCACGACTACGACTTCACCGGAAAGCGGGTCGCGGTCATCGGCACCGGCGCCAGCGCCATCCAGATCATTCCCGAGCTGGTCAAGAAGGCCGAGTTCGTCAAGGTCTATCAGCGCACCCCGGGCTGGGTGCTGCCGCGCTGGGACGTCGCAACTCCGCCCGCCGTGCAGAAGATGTTCGCCAAAGCGCCTGCTGTGCAACAACTTGCGCGCCAAGCGCTGTATTGGGGCCACGAGGCCACCGCCACCGCTCTGGTCTGGAACAGTCCGCTAACCTCAGTGGTGAGCAGGCTGAGCCGTATGCACCTGCACCGGCAGGTCAAAGACCCGTGGATGCGCCGTCAGCTCACACCCGATTTCACCCCCGGCTGCAAACGGATGCTGGTCTCCAGTGACTACTACCCCGCCCTGCAGCGCGACAACTGCAAGCTGATCGACTGGCCGATCGCGACATTGAGCCCCGTCGGTATCCGCACCAGCGACGGCGTGGAACACCATCTGGACTGCATCGTGTTCGCCACCGGGTACGACGTCCATCTGGACGGCCCGCCGTTCCCGGTCACCGGGCTCGGTGGCCGGGAACTCGGCGACGAATGGGCCAACGGCGCACAGGCTTACAAGAGCGCCAGCGCCCACGGCTATCCGAACTTGTTCTTCATGACAGGCCCGAATTCCGGGCCCGGACACAATTCGCTGCTGGTCTTCATCGAGGGCCAGATCGACTACGCCGTGCGCGGCGTGACAACCATCCTCGACAGCGACCTGCGCTACCTCGATGTCCGTCACGACGTTCAGTGTCGCTACAACAAACGGATCCAGCAGCGGCTCACCAAAACGACATGGATGTCGGGTTGCAGCAGTTGGTATCTGACCAAGGACGGATTCAACGCGTCGATGTATCCCGGGTTCGCCACCCAGTATCTTCGACAGATGCGTGATTTCCAGTTCGCCGACTACGACGCGGTCGAACGAACCGCCGCCCGCGTCAGTACATCCGCCTGAGCGATGGCTCCCGACCGACCGCCGCGCGCCGAAACCGGCACCATTGCCGGCATCTTGGCCAACCTACGACGCGCGCCCAAACGCGTTCGGCGCCAGTCGCGAGAGGTCATCGAGAACGCGGTGACGCAGTTGTTCGACGCCGCCGTCCGCCAACCCCACGGCGCGCTCGGCTCCGGGGAGTACCGCATCGACGACTTGGCCCGGCTGGCCGGTACCACCACCCGCAACATCCGGGTCTACCGCGACCGCGGGCTGTTGCCGCCGCCGCTGCGGGTCGGGCGCATCGCGCTGTTCAACGACACTCACCTCACCCGGTTGCGGCTCATCACCTCGATGCTCGACCGCGGCTACAACATCGCTCACGTCCGGGAGATGCTCAGCGCCTGGGAAGAGGGCAAGAACCTCGGCGATGTGCTCGGCCTGGAAACCGCGATCGTCGGCACCTGGACCACCGAGAAGTCCGAGACCATGCCGCTCATCGAGGCGCACCGACTGATCAACGACATCAAGGCTTTTGACCGCTTGGAGCAGATGCAGGTGATCCGTGTCGACGGCGACCAGGCCACCGTCACCCGGCCGAAACTCATCGAGGCGTTCAACGAGATCCGTGGCTATGGCGTGAGCATGGACAAGCTCGTCGATCTGCACGAGCAGATCGTCCCGCTGATCGATCAGATCAGCGAGATGCTGGTGCGGGCGGGCGCAGAACACGTCGCAGACCGGATCAAACCGCGCGAAGCCCTGCCCGCCGACACCGAGATCGCCCAGCTGATCACGATGTTGGTCCGGTTGCGCACCCAGGCCGTCTCGTCGGTGACTGCCACTCTCGCGTCGTCGATCGAATCGACCATCGAGTCGTTGGTCAGCAGCATCCTGGCCGACTACCTGGAGCGTTCCCCCGACGCCGAAGTCGGCTAACGCATCTGGCGCAGCGCAACCAGGTGCGGCGCCAACGTCGTCAGCTTCTCGCAGGTCTCTTCGAATTCGCGGTCGGGGTCTGAGGCGCCGATGATGCCGGCGCCGGCGCGCAGCCAGGTCCGGCCGTCCCGTTCGTAGACGGTGCGCAGTGTCAGCGCGGCGTCGAGCCTGCCATCAGCTGAAAACATCACCACCGCACCGGAATACAGCTCGCGGGGAGCCTCGTCGAGTCGCAGGATGGCATCCACGCCGGCCGCTTTGGGGATGCCTGAGGCGGTGACGGCCGGGAACAATGTCTCCAGCGCGTCCATTCGGTCCTTGGACGCGTCCAGGCGACCAATGACCGTCGAACCTAGATGCTGCACGCTGCCGCGCTCTCGAACTGTCATGAAGTCGACGACCGCCGCGGTGCCGGGTTCGGCGACCTCGGTGATCTCTTCAAAGGAACTGCGCACCGACATGGCGTGCTCGACGATTTCCTTGCTGTCGGACTCCAGCTCGTCGCGGGCCTCGCGGTCGCGTACTGCGCCGCGACCCAACGCCCGGGTACCGGCCAGCGGTTCGGTCACCACGACGCCGTCGTGCACAGCAGCCACCAGTTCGGGGCTGTAGCCCAGCGCCCGAAATCCGCCGAGCCGCAGCAGGAATGATCGGGCCGGAGTGTTGTGCTGACGTCCCAGGCGGTACGTGGACGGAAAGTCCAGCGGGAACGGCACATTCACGCAACGGGACAGAATCACCTTGTGGTAGCTGCCTGCCGCGATTTCTTCGATCGCCGCGCCGACCCGGGCGCGGTAGTCCGAGGTGTCGGCGGCGACGTCGACCGCGGACGGGGTCGGCGTGGGCGGCGGGCCATCGCTGAGCAACTGGCTCACGACGTCGCGGTACCGCTCGTCGGCGTCGGCCACGCAGACGTCGTCGTCGGTGATGACGATGCGGGTGCGCGGCCAGAACACCCGGGCCAGTGGGGTGTGCGGCGCGAGACGCTCCTGCAGGCCGAAGCGGTACGCGCCGAATTCGAAGGTGATCCAGCCGAAGGCCTGGTCGGTCTCCAGCAGCAACCGGTCAACGGCCTCGCCGAGCACCGGACCGGGCCGGCCAGACCAGGTTTCGCGTTGCGTCACACCATCGCGGGTGATGCGAAGCTCGTCGCGATCCAGCTCGACGACGGCCAACGCGCCAATCGCCAGCACCCATTGACCGTCGTACTCGTACAGCAGGTATTCCTCGCCGTCACGCTCAGGTAGTGCCGAGACCAATTCCGAGGCGAAGTCTGCGGGAGCGATGTCGGCCGGCAACGGGAACGACCGTGAAGCGGCGCCCGCCGGGCTGGTTTCGACACCTACTTCGGTCACGCTTGGTAAATTTAGCCTAACCTCAGAACCGGCGGGAGAGTCCGTCTGGAAATGGTCGTTTCGGGCCTCTGCTGGGCTGGTCAACGGTGCTTTTCCGGGGCTGTGACGTTGATCGCTGAGCCGTCCGCGCCTGGCAGTTGCCGTGACCCGAGTCTGCGATTGGTCGTTCACGCAGCGTTTTCGCACCGTTCACGGGGTCGCCCCAGAATGGGTCCAATCCAGCGCCCGCCGACCGTAGGGATCGGGCGAGGCCGCGCTCCGACGAGAGGACGGCGTCGTGTTCGTTATCCATTTGGCAAACGGCGAAGAGATCCGCGGGTCTGACAACGACAAACTGATCGTCAACGAAAACACTGGAGTGATCAGCGTGCAACGGGTCGACGGGTTCGAAGAAGTCACCACGCACTTCTCGCCGTCGGCGTGGGCGTCGGTGACGCACCGGGTCAAGGAAGCCGCGTTCAAGCGCCCGGTTGTCGGCGGCTAGAAGTAAACGCCGATCACGGCGACAACGTAATGGCGCCCTCGGGACAGTTCCGCTCGGCGTCAGCCGCCTGCTCCTCGCGCACACCGGAGACTTCTGCGGCCAGCACGATCGAATGCCCGACCTCGTCGGCATCAAAGACGTCCGGCGCCAAGGTGTAGCAGCGGCCATGACCGACGCAGCGCTCGACGTCGACTTCGACGCGGCTCATGAGCGCCGCTCCTCCTCACCGCTGCGCGATGCATGGTCGCCGTCGCGTGTCACGGCACCGGGAAGGTCAACGGCAGCGACTCCACCGACCGCAGGGCGGCCGTGAAGGTCAGCTGTGTGCCGGGCTTGATCTCGTAATCAGGTATGCGGCGGTGGAATTCGCGCAACGCAACGCGCAGCTCCATGCGTGCCAGATGGGATCCCAAGCAGCGGTGCGGCCCTCCACCGAAGGCCCGATGCCGGTTCGGGTTGCGGTTGAAATCGACCACCTCCGGATCGGGAAACTCCGCCGGGTCGGTGTTGGCCGCGCCCAGTAACGGGCTGACCCGCTCCCCCTTGCTGATCGGGCATCCGCTTACCTCGACGTCTTCCATGGCGACGCGGGCGACCCCGGGCACCGGTGTCTCCCAACGCAACAGTTCCTCGATCGCGCTCGGCAGGATGTCGGGTTGCTCGACGAGCTGACGACGATGGTCGGGGTGGCGGGCCAGATACACGAAGAAGCAATCGAGCGAGTCCGTCACCGTGTCCAGCCCGGCGATGAGGAAGAGGAAGCAGATGTCGAGCAGTTCCTCACGGGACAACGGTTGGCCGTCCTCCCCTTTGAAATTCGCCGCGATCATCGCCGACAGCACGTCATCGCGCGGGCTGGCGATGTGGTCGTCGATGGCGCGCTCGAAGTAGTCGTAGATCCGCTGCGCCACGCCGGCTGAGGCGTCGTGGCGCCCGTCATATCCGGAGGCTCCCTCGGGGCGGATCACCCCGTCCTTCCACTCGAGAAACTGGTCGAGGTCTTCCAGCGGCAGGCCCAGTAGCTGGAGAAACACCGTGCAGGGGAATGGTACGGCGAACTCCTCATGGAAGTCGCACTCGCCGCGATCTGCGAAGCGGTCGATCATCTCGTTCACCAACTCCGCGACGGCCGGCTCCCGGCGGGCCATCTCGCGAGGGGTGAACAACGGATCGAGGATGCGGCGGTACTTCGCATGCTCAGGCGGGTCGATCTGCAGAGGAATCAGCGGCCGAATGTTGCCCAGATCGACCGCATCCATGTTGGAGGAGAACAGCTCGGTGTGCTTGAGCGCCATCTCGATATCGGCGAGCCGACTCAGCACGACCACCTGCGGCGACCGGAATACCGGAGTCGATTCGCGCAATGCCTTGTACATCGGTTGCGGCTCTGCCAGACCCGCCACCGCCTGATCGACAAATCCCTCGGCTTCTGTCATGCGGTCAGACTGACACCAAACCACCGCGTGGGGACACGATCCGCGCTTATTGCCGGGGCTAGTCCAGCAGGCTACGAACGACGCCGTCGGCCAGCAGTCGTCCGCGGTTTGTGAGCACCAGGCGTTCGCCGTCGCGTATCAGCAATCCGTCGGCGACCGCGGTCTCGGCGCGTTGACGCTCGGCGTCGTCCAGCAGTTCGACCGGCAGGCCTTGACGTAACCGGATTCGCAGTAAGACGTCCTCGGTGTGACGGCTTTCGGGGCTCAACTCTTCGAAACCGGCCACCGGCAACGTCGCGTCAGTCAGAATCTGGGCATAAGCGTTGGGATGCTTGACATTCCACCAGCGCGTCGCGCCGACAAAGCTGTGTGCTCCGGGGCCGGCGCCCCACCACTGACCGCCGTCCCAGTAGCCGAGATTGTGTCGACACTGTCCGCCCGGGCGACTCCAGTTCGACACCTCGTACCAGTCGAGCCCGGCCGCCGACAGCTGCACGTCGACCAGTTCGTAGCGATGGGCCAGCACATCGTCATCAGGAGCCTCCAGCTCACCGCGGCGAACACGGCGGGCCAGCGCGGTGCCGTCCTCGATGACCAGCGCGTAGGCGGAGACGTGGTCGACGCCGGTTTCGATCGCCGTCTCGAGCGACCACAGCAGGTCGTCGTCGGACTCCCCGGGCGTGCCGTAGATCAGGTCGAGGCTGACGTGTTCGAATCCTTCGGCAAGCGCCTCGCGGGCCGCCGCGGCCGAACGGTTGGGCGTGTGTATACGGTCGAGGACGCCCAGCACCCGCGGCGCGACCGACTGCATGCCCAGCGACACCCTGGTGAAGCCGGCCGCGCGGGCGGCTGCGAAGAAGTCCGGCCATGCCGACTCCGGATTGGCTTCCGTAGTGACCTCGGCGTCAGACGCCAGCTCGAAGTTGTCGCGCACCGCATCCATCACCGAGGCTAGGCGCGCACCGCCCAGCAGCGACGGGGTGCCGCCTCCGACGAACACCGTTTGCACCGCTGGCCCGCCTAGCCGGGAGGCCGCCAGCTCGAGCTCTGACCGCATGACCTCCAGCCAGCCGTCCGGGTTGACGCCACCCAGCTCGGCCGGCGTGTAGGTGTTGAAGTCGCAATAGCCGCAGCGGGTGAAGCAGAACGGCACGTGCACGTAGATGCCGAAAGGTCCGCCCGGGCTCAGCCGGACGTCGGGCAGGTCAACCGCCGCAGTGGGTGCCGTCACGTCGTCTCAATATTCCGCAGTGGCGGCCTAACCTCCAGCGCTGCGCGGCTCATTCCCGTCGGTTCGCGCCTTTTCGCTCACTGTGAGGCAAATAACGCCCTGGTAGCTGTGGTTCGCGGTATTCGTGGCACAATGGTCGGGTGACCGTCGCCCACCGCAGCCAGTTTCGTATTGCGTTGGTGACGCGTCGTCATGTCGACCTCAAGCGTGTTTGCAGCTGTTGCTGTCCGGCTTGACGTCGTAGACCCGTCCACCTGCACTTTCAGCTGGCCTCCGGATCTGCGCCGCCGGTACAGCTCCCGGTGGTGTGCGCGGTCCGAACCGGCTGCTCCACAAAGGAGACCGCCACATGACGTCCCCCCGCTCCGCCAAAAGCCAAGGCCAGTGGGCGCTGGGTGAGCTCGAGCCGCTAAATCCCAACGAGCAGTTCAAGCGCGATGACGATGCGCTCAACGTGCGCGAAAGAATCATCAACCACTACTCCAAGGCCGGCTTCGACAGCATCGAGAAGAACGATCTGCGCGGCCGGATGCGCTGGGCAGGGCTTTACACGCAGCGCGAGCAGGGCTACGACGGCAGCTACACCGGCGACGAGAACATCGATCTGCTCGAAGCCAAGTTTTTCATGATGCGGGTGCGCTGCGACGGCGGCGCAATATCGACCGCGGCGCTGCGCACGCTCGGAGAGATCTCCATCGAGTACGCGCGGGACACCGCCGACATCTCCGACCGGGAAAACGTGCAGTACCACTGGATACGGATCGAAGATGTGCCGGCGATCTGGGATCGCCTGGACAAGGTGGGGCTGCAGACGACCGAGGCGTGCGGCGACTGCCCCCGCGTGGTGCTTGGCTCTCCGCTGGCAGGCGAATCGGTCGACGAGGTCCTCGACCCGACGCCTGCGATCGACGAGATCGTCCGCCGCTACATCGGCAACCCCGAGTTCTCCAACCTGCCGCGTAAATACAAGACCGCGATCTCGGGTCTGCAGGACGTCGCGCACGAGATCAACGACATCGCGTTCATCGGCGTCAACCATCCCGAGCACGGTCCCGGGCTGGATTTGTGGGTCGGCGGCGGCTTGTCCACCAATCCGATGCTGGCCCAACGCGTCGGCGCGTGGGTGCCGCTGGACGAGGTGCCCGATGTCTGGGAAGCAGTCACCTCGCTGTTCCGCGACTACGGCTACCGACGACTGCGGGCCAAGGCCCGGCTGAAGTTCCTCATCAAAGACTGGGGTATCGAGAAGTTCCGTGAGGTACTCGAAACCGAATACCTGAAGCGCAAACTCATCGACGGCCCGGCGCCGGAGCAGCTGACGCGGCCCATCGACCACGTTGGCGTGCAGCGCCTGAAGAGCGGACTCAACGCTGTCGGGGTGGCGCCGATCGCCGGGCGCGTGTCGGGCACCATCCTGTCCGCGGTGGCCGACCTGGCCGAGCGGGCCGGGTCGAAGCGAGTCAGCTTCACCCCGTACCAGAAGCTGATCATCCTCGACGTGGCCGATGACAAGCTGGACGAGTTGGTCGCCGGGTTGGATGCGCTCGGGCTGCCGTCGCGACCGTCGCACTGGCGCCGAAACCTGATGGCCTGCAGCGGTATCGAGTACTGCAAGCTGTCCTTCGCCGAAACGCGGGTGCGTTCTCAGTCGCTGGTACCCGAGCTGGAACGGCGGCTCGACGACATCAACAGTCAGTTGGATGTGCCGGTCACGGTCAACATCAACGGCTGCCCCAATTCATGTGCCCGCATCCAGATTGCCGACATCGGCTTCAAGGGACAGATGGTCGACGACGGGGACGGGAATTCGGTTGAGGGTTTCCAGGTTCACCTAGGAGGCAGCCTGGGCCTCGACAGCGGTTTTGGGCGAAAGCTACGGCAGCACAAGGTCACCAGCGACGAGCTCGGCGACTACATCGACCGGGTGGTACGCAACTTCATCAAGCAGCGCGACACCGGCGAACGTTTTGCGAAATGGGCGCTGCGCGCCGAGGAGGCAGATCTGCGATGACGACGGAAGCGAATCTTTTCACAGAAGTCGACTTACGCGAACTGGCTGACAAGGGCTCGGCAGAGATGGAGGGCGCCAGCGCCACCGACCTGCTGCGCTGGACCGATGAGAACTTCGGTGGCGTCGGAGGACCTCGGTCCACCGCCACGTGCAACTACATTGTCGCTTCCAACATGCAGGACGCTGTGCTGGTCGACCTGGCCGCCAAGGTGCGCCCCGGCGTCCCAGTGTTGTTCTTGGACACCGGATATCACTTCGTCGAGACAATCGGCACTCGCGATGCGGTCGAGGCCGTCTATGACATCCGAGTGCTCAATGTCACGCCCGAACAGACCGTCGCCGAACAGGATGAGCTGCTGGGTAAAGATTTGTTCGCCCGCAAGCCCTCCGAATGCTGCCGGCTCCGGAAGGTCGCCCCGTTGGGTAAGGCGCTGCGCGGCTACTCCGCCTGGGTGACCGGCCTGCGGCGGGTCGAAGCGCCGACGCGCGCCAACGCTCCGGTGATCAGCTTCGACGAAGCCTTCGGCCTGGTGAAGATCAATCCGCTGGCCACCTGGTCTGACGACGAGATGCAGAACTACATCGACGACAACGATGTACTGGTCAATCCGCTTGTCTACGAAGGCTATCCGTCGATCGGTTGCGCGCCGTGCACGGCCAAGCCCGTCGAGGGCGCCGACCCCCGCAGCGGACGCTGGCAGGGGTTGTCGAAGACCGAATGCGGGCTGCACGCGTCGTGACGCGCTTGGTGCTGGCGGCCCACGGCAGCCGGGATCCACGATCGGCGGCCAATGCGCGTGCCGTCGCCAACCGGATTCGCTATGTGCGACCGGGGCTCGAGGTGCGCGTCGCGTTCTGCGACCTCAACACCCCACGCCTGGTCGATGTGCTGACACCGGCCGCGGTGGTGACCCCGTTCCTGCTTGCTAGCGCCTACCACGCCCGCATCGACATCCCCAGGCAGATCGCGGACTGCAACATCAGCGTGCGGCAAGCCGACGTGCTCGGCGAGGACGATCGTTTGGTTGCCGTCACGCATGAGCGGTTGGCTGAATTAGGCGTCAGTACGCTCGATCCCGACCTGGGCGTCGTAGTCGTGGCCATCGGCTCGACTCACGCCGCGGCCAATGCGCGCACTATCCAGGTCGCGGGCAAGCTGATCGCAGGCACGCGGTGGGCCGGTGCGACAACCGCGTTCGCCACGGGATCCGGACCTTCGCCGGCCGACGCCGTTGACCGGTTGCGCCGCGGCGGTGCCCGTCGCGTGGTGATAGCGCCCTGGTTCCTGGCGCCCGGGCAGCTGACCGACCGAGTGCTGGAATATGCGGCCGCGGAAGGTATTCCGATGGCGGCTCCGCTGGGCTCGCACCCCTTGGTGGCCGAGACAGTGCTCGATCGCTTCGATGCGGCGGTCGCCGAACGTATCGCCGCTTGACGCTTACTACGTCGACGTGAGCGCGTCGCTACTTTCGTCTTCGTGCGCCAGCACCTGTCCGGGCAGCATCGGCACCCGCGTGGCGCGCACGTACACGGTGTCCCCCGCTTTCAAACCCAGCGCTTCGGCGTCACCGCGGGTGATCTGCGCGATGAACGGCTTGCCGGTCGCGGCGTTGGTCAACTCCACTCGCACCTCGAAGCCCAGCATGACTACGCGGTTGATGGTGGCCCTGATCACGCCGGTGGCTTCAGCGGCCGGGTCGTCAGTGGCGATCTTCATGTCGGGGCTGCGACCAACCCGAATGTCGTGCGGTCGAACCAATACGCCGTTGAGCGAGGAGACCGCACCGAGGAACGACATCACGAACTCGTTCGCCGGGGTGTCGTAGACGTCCCGCGGCGATCCCACTTGTTCGATGCGGCCATCTTTGAGGACCGCAATACGGTCTGCCACGTCGAGCGCCTCGGCCTGGTCGTGGGTGACCAGCACGGTGGTGACGTGCACGTCGTCGTGCAGACGGCGTAGCCAAGCCCGCAGATCTTCACGCACCTTGGCGTCCAGCGCGCCGAAGGGTTCGTCGAGCAGCAGCACCTTGGGGTCGACGGCCAACGCGCGAGCCAGTGCCATGCGCTGACGCTGACCACCGGAAAGTTGACTGGGGTAGCGGGTGTGAAAACCGCTGAGCCCCACCACCTCGAGTAGGTGATCGACTTTCTCAGCGACCTCGGCCTTGGGGCGTTTGCGAATCTTCAGCCCGAAGGCCACGTTGTCGCGAACGGTCAGGTGCTTGAACGCCGCATAGTGCTGGAACACAAACCCGATGTCGCGCCGCTGCGGCGGGATGCCGGTGACGTCGCGGTCGTTGATCGTGATGGTTCCACTGTCGGGATGATCGAGTCCGGCGATGGCGCGCAACAGAGTTGACTTGCCCGAACCGCTGGGCCCCAGCAACGCAGTGAGCGAACCGGCGGGCACCTCGAAGTCGACGTTGTCCAGTGCGGCGAAGTCGCCATAACGTTTGTTGGCGCCCCGTACGACAATCGCGTTAGTCATTGCGCCTCTCCTCTCCCCCGCAAGCGGGAGGTACCCCCACATCGCTCTTTTGCTCTGCATCGTCACCGGCGGATGTCATGAGAGCCTCCCTCTCAAACCTGCTTGGTGGCGCGTTTACGGCGCGCATCGAGAATTACCTGAACGATCAGGACAACAACGGATACCGCCATCAGCAGCGTCGACAACGCGTAGGCCCCGTACTCGGCGCCGCGGTTGTAGCGGTCGGCCACCAGCAGCGTCAAGGTCTGCGACTCTCCCGGCAGGTTCGACGAGACGATGAGGACCGCGCCGTACTCGCCGAGCGTTCGAGCGACCGTCAACACGATCCCGTAGGTGAGGCCCCACCGGATGGACGGCAGCGTGATCCGCCAAAAGGTCGGCCACCAGCCAGAACCCAGCGTTGAGGCGGCCTGCTCCTGGTCGGTACCGATCTCGTGCAGCACCGGCTCGACCTCACGCACGATGAACGGCAGCGTGGCGAACACGCTGGCGAGCACGATGCCGGGCAACCCGAAGATGATCTTGAACCCGAAGTCTTTCTCGACGAAGCCCAGCAGACCGGCTGATCCCCACAACACGATCAGCGCCACACCCACCACGACCGGCGAGACCGCGAACGGCAGGTCGATGATCGCCTGCAGCACGCCCTTGCCACGAAACCGATTGCGCGCCAGCATCAACGCGGTCGGGATACCGAAGACCACATTGAGCGGCACCACGATCGCCACCACCAACACCGACAGGTTCAGCGCGGAGGTCGCCGCCGGCGTACTGATCCAGTCGACGAATTGGCCGACTCCCGGCGCGAACGTCCGCCACAGGATCAACCCCACCGGGACGATGAGCAGCACGAAGACGTAGCCCAGCGCGAGGAAGCGAAGCAGGTAGCGGACCCGCACCGACACCATCATGCGCCGCTCCTCCTCATCGCTTCGCTCTGCATCGTCGCCGGCGGTGTCATGCCGACAACTCCTCACGCTTGGCCGCACGCGACCCCACAGTCCGCAGGACGAACAACACCACGAATGAAATAACCAGCAGCACAATCGAGATCGCAGCCGCACCGACCCGGTCGTCGTTCTCGATCAGCGTCCGGATCCACTGCGACGACACCTCGGTCTTACCGGGCACCGCCCCGCCGATCAGGACTACCGATCCGAATTCGCCGATCGCGCGGGAGAACGTCAGCCCGGCTCCGGTCAACAACACCGGCGTCAGCGACGGCAACACGACGGTGGTGAAGATCGTCGCGTTGTTCGCTCCTAGCGACGCCGCCGCTTCCTCAGTCTCACGGTCGATTTCGAGCAACACCGGTTGAACGGCGCGCACCACGAACGGCAGCGTGACGAAGGCCAGCGCGACACCCACGCCCCACCCGGTGTGCTGCAGGTGGAGACCGACGGGGCTGTTCTTTCCGTAAAGCGCCAGCAACACCAGGCTCGCCACGATCGTGGGCAACGCGAAGGGCAGATCGATGATCGCGTCGACCACTCGCTTTCCCGGAAAGTCGTCGCGCACCAGGACCCACGCGATCAGCAAGCCGAAGAACATGTTGAGGACGGTCACACCGGCCGAGATGGTCAGCGTCACCCGGAACGACTCGAGAGCCGCATTCGAAGTGACCGCGAGCTCAAACGCCCGCCAACCGCCGCCGACTGATTGCCACGCGATCGCCGCCAGCGGCAGCAACACGATCACGGACAGCCACAAGATCGAGACACCGACGCGTAGTGTCGTGCCGTCGCTGCGTAATCCGTTGCCAGTCGCGGTATTACCGTGACCGGTCACCTCGCGTGTGATAGCCGTCGTCATCCGGTGGCCTTCATGTAGATCTGGGTGACGCTGCCCGAACTCTTGTCGAACAGCTGCTTGTCCACGGTGGGCCAGCCGCCGAGATCGGCGATCGTCCAGAGTTTGGCCGGCACCGGAAACTGATCGCGGACCTCGGCGGCCACCGCGGGATCGACCGGCCGGAATCCTGCAGCCGCCCATACTCTCTGGGCGGGCGCGGTGTACTGAAAGTTCTTGAAGGCGACGGCGGCGTTGAGGTGGGTGCTGCTGGTCACCACCGCCACCGGGTTCTCGATCTTGATGGTCTGCGACGGGTTGACGTGGGCAACGGGCTTACCCAGCCGCTCGGTGGCGATCGCCTCGTTCTCATAGCTGATCAGAACGTCACCGCTGCCCTGCACGAAGACGTCGGTGGCCTCGCGACCCGATCCGGGGCGAAGCTTGACATGCTCGTTGACCAGCTTGTGGATGAAGTCGAGACCCGCCTGGGAATCGTGGCCGCCGGCGCTCTTGACGACGTAGGGCGCCAGCAGATTCCACTTGGCCGAGCCCGAACTCAGCGGGCTGGGCGTGATGACTTCGACCCCAGGACGCAACAGGTCGTCCCAGTCCTTGATGTTCTTCGGGTTCCCGGGCCGCACCACCAACGTCACGACCGAGCCGAACGGGATGCCCTTGGTGGCGTCCTTGTCCCAGTCTTTGGATACCTTGCCCGCCTTGACCAAGCGGGTGATGTCGGGCTCGACGGAGAAGTTCACGACATCGGCGGGCTTACCGTCCGCGACGCCGCGCGACTGGTCTCCCGAGGCGCCGTAGGACGAGATCACCTCGATGCCTTTGCCCTCCTGCGAGGCGTTGAAAGCAGGAATGACCTTGCTCCAGCCGGGCTCGGGCACCGAGTAAGCCACCAGAGTGATGTTGGTGTTCGCATTGGACTGACCGCCGCCGCCGACCACGTCGCTGGGCCCGCCGTGGCAGGCCGCGAGCATGCTGGCGGCGACAGTCAATGCGACGGCATGCCGTAATCCGGCGACATTTCTGATGTCGTCGAACAATGGTCGACCTTTCGACAGTGGGCTTATCGGCTGACGGATCCCGTCGCGACAGAGAGTGAATCTCGGCGCAGGGAGATGGTCAGCGACAACAATGCACGTCGGCTACGGCGCAATTGCCCACGGCAATGAGTGCCAAGACATGGCACTCGGTATTGCCGGACGCTGCGTGCATTGGCGAAGCCTAACAGAATCCGCCGAACCCGCAGCCGAGCTGGCGCAGGTCAGCGCGTCAGCAGCCAGGCGACGATCACCAGCACCACCAGGGCGACCAACACCAATGTCACCCGCGATTGCGGCATACCAGACTTCTGGCTCATCCGGTTTCTTCGTCGCTGTGCAGAATGCGGCGCATCACGTGGATACCGCGACCTAATGCGACGTCCAGCGCCACCGCGATGACGTAGGCCAACGCCAGCACGACCGGCATCACGACCACGGTTTGCAGAACGAACCCCAGCCCGGACAGCCACAGCTCGACGCCGTCCCACCAGCTGAGGATCCCGTTCATCGCGCTCACCCTATTCGGGACGAAGCCAACATGCCAGGATCGGTATATGAGTTCCGCCTGCGAATCCACCTGCGTCATCGCCGGCGGCGGGCCCGCCGGGATGATGCTGGGTCTGCTGCTGGCCCGCGCCGGCATCGACGTCACGGTGATGGAGAAACACGCCGACTTCCTGCGCGATTTCCGCGGCGACACGGTGCACGCCAGCACGCTGCGGGTGCTCGACGAGATCGGGCTGGGCGGGCAGTTCGCCGACCTTCCGCATCGGCTCATCGACTCGGTTCGATTCCAGGTCGAAGGCGTCGAGGTCGACGTCAACTTCCGCCACCTCCCGGGGGCGCACAAGAACATCGCGCTGGTGCCGCAGTGGGATCTCCTCGAGATGCTGGCCGTTGCCGCCGACGCCGAGCCCAGCTTCCGACTGCTGCGCAACACCGAAGTCGTCGGAGTCATCCGCGACGGCGGCCGGGTGACCGGGGTGACCTACCGCGACGCGGACGGTCAGACCCGTGACATGCACGCCACGTTGACCGTCGCCTGCGACGGCCGCTCGTCAACCTTGCGCGACGCTGCCGGTCTGGCGCCCCGCGCGTTCGGCGCACCGATGGACGTGTGGTGGTTCCGGTTGCCCCGCCATGCCGACGACCCGCCCGGACTCGCCGGCGTACTGGATGCCGGTCGGGCCGCGATCACCATCGACCGGGGCGACTATTACCAAATCGCCTACATCATCCCCAAGGGATCCGATAGCCAACTCAGGGCAGCAGGCATCGGAGCGCTGCGCACCAACCTGGTCAGCATGGTGCCGTCGCTCGCCGACCGGGTGGACGCGCTCACCTCGTTTGACGACGTGAAACTGCTTGACGTGCAACTCAATCGGTTACGCCGCTGGTACGACGACGGGCTGTTGTGCATCGGCGACGCCGCCCATGCCATGTCGCCCGTCGGCGGTGTGGGGATCAATCTCGCGGTGGCCGATGCGGTCGCCGCCGCGCGGATTCTGGCCCGGCCCTTGCGGAGCGGCCGCGTTTCCACCCGGCATCTGGCGCGGGTCCAGGTGCGGCGCTGGATTCCGACCGCGATTCTGCAAGCGATGCAACGGACTATCCACGCCAACCTGATTTCGATCGCGGTCGGTGAAGGCACCAAAGAACACAAGCCGCCGGCAGCCTTGAAGGTGGTCAGCAGGCTGCCGCTGTTGCGACGGCTGGGCGGATATCTGGTGGCAATGGGCCCGCTGCCCGAGCACGCGCCGAAGTACGCCCGCCGCTAGCTCAGCTGGTCAATCACTTTTCATCATCGCGTGCGCGATGTCGACGGCGCTGGTGTCCGGGTTGGCCGATCCCGGATCCGACGGGTTCCGGTCGCCGAAGAAGACCACCTCGACCTCGACGATGCAGTTCATTCGCACACCGACCGCGCGGGCCTGCGGCGTGGCCTGCAAGGGCTCCATGTTCGGCAGCTCGGCAGTCGCGGTATTCGTCGCCGCGACAACGGAATCGGTGACCCGGACGTCGTTGACGACAGTCGTCGTCTTGATCGGACCGGTCTGTTCGATCGTTGTCGCATCCTTGCATTGCTGCCACTGCTGCGGGAATTTCGCGAACTGCTCCTGGGCCTGCGCCGCCGACGGGAACGTGGCCACGCCCTTCGATCACGCTGATCACCTGAGCCGGGTCACCGTCGTTCCACCACGTCTCCCACATGACGTCCTTGACCTCGGAGGGCTCGTAGACGCTCTTCTGCAGCATCGACGTCACGCCCAGGCATTCGGTCGCCGAGTCGGAGGCGTCGGCATCGGCATCGCCGAGTTTGTCGGGACCACCGAAGACAGGCTGCTGACGCTTCACGAATGGCTGCTCGAGCAGCCGCGACAGCGCCTTGTTGTCCAGCGGCACCCGCAGCAGGACCGAGCCGGTCAGCGGTCGCGGCTTCAGGTTCGGCGCCGGCTTTGCTGTGCCGGCGACGACCGGAGTGCAGGCCACCGCGAACGCAGCGACTACCGCGCACGCCGTCACCGGTCCCACTCTTCGCATGGCTACTTCATACCTTGGTTCTTGGCTTTCTTCTGCGTCTCGAACAGCTTGCTGCTGCGGTGGCCCCAGCCCGACGGCATTCCACTAAACTGACCGCGCACGTCTCGTGGCGACAGGAACCCGGTGCAAGTCCGGGGCGGTTCCGCCACTGTGAGGGCCTCGGTGTCCAGCCCGCGGGCCTGAGCCAGACACTGGCCACGAGGCACTCCGCCGAACGGGGCGAGAACCCCGGGGAGGAACCACAGTGAACACCGCTGATGCACCGCGGCGCGTCCATCGCATCGCTTTGCTGTCCACGTCCGACACCGACCTGCTGTCGGCGCGCGCCTCGCTCGCGCGCCTACAACCTGGGAAATCCGGCGCGTCAACCCATCGAACCGGTGCTCGACGGGGCCGACGTGGTCGTTCTTCGGGTACTCGGTTCCTCAGCCGAAGTCGCCGACGAACTCGGCGTGCTGCGCGCCACCGGGTTGCCCTTGGTCGTCCTCGGCGGCGAGCGTGCGCCCAGCGCCGAGCTGATGGAACAGTCGACGGTGCCGATCGGGCTTGCAGCGCAAGCACACTCGTACCTCGCCGAGGGCGGTCCGGCGAACCTCGCCCAGTTGCATGCTTTTCTGTGCGACACCGTGTTGCTCACCGGCGAGGGATTCGACGAACCGGTGGTGATACCCGAATGGGGTTACGCCGAGCGCGCCGCTGACCGCCCGCGGAGTCTCGGGTCGGGGTGCTCTATTACCGGGCCCACGAGGTCAGCGGCAATTCCGGGTTCGCTCATGCGCTCGCCGATGCCATCGATGCGACCGGCACCGCGGTCGGCGTCCCGATCTTCGCGTCGTCACTGCGCAGCGCACCGGACGAGTTGTTCGACGCGCTCGCCACGCTGGATGCCGTCGTCGTCAGCATGCTGGCCGCAGGCGGCTCCAAATCGGCAGCCGCCAGCGCGGGCGAGGACGACACCTCGTGGGACATCGAACGTATCGCTGCGATGGACGTCCCAGTGCTACAAGGACTTTGCCTCACGTCTTCGCGAGCCGAATGGGAATCAAACGGTGACGGCGTCACCCCACTGGATTCGGCGACACAGATCGCGATCCCCGAGTTCGACGGACGCATCATCACCGCGCCGTACTCGTTCAAGGAGATCGACTCCGACGGTCTTCCGCACTATGTGGCTGACCCGGAGCGCTGCGCGCGGGTCGCCGCCATCGCGGTCAACCATGCGCGGTTGCGCCGGATACCCAACAAAGACAAGAAGCTCGCGCTGGTGCTGTCGGCCTATCCGACCAAGCACTCCCGGGTCGGCAACGCCGTCGGACTCGACACCCCGGCGTCGGCGGTACGGCTGCTGCGGCGCCTCGCCGACGACGGCTATGACATCGGCGACGGCTTCGGCGTTCTCGAGATCGAGGACGAGACCCGGGCCGGCGACCAACTGATGCACACGCTGATCGACGCCGGCGGCCAGGATGAACAGTGGCTGACCACCGACCAGGTCGCGGATGCGCAAGTCACGGTGAGCGCAACCGACTACGCGACCTGGACGGGCGACCTTCCCGCGCAACTACGCGACGCAATGGCCGACAAATGGGGCCCGGCACCGGGACGACTGTTCGTCAACGACGACGGCGACCTCGTACTCGCTGCGCTGCGGGCGGGCAACGTCGTCCTGATGATCCAGCCGCCGCGCGGATTCGGCGAGAACCCGGTCGCGATCTATCACGACCCCGACCTGCCGCCGAGCCATCACTACCTCGCGGCGTATCGATGGCTGGAACACGGCTTCGGCGCTCACGCGGTGGTGCACCTCGGCAAGCATGGCTCGATGGAGTGGCTGCCCGGCAAGAACGCGGCGCTGTCCGCGGCATGCGCCACCGATGCCGTGCTCGGGAACCTTCCGCTGATCTATCCGTTCCTGGTCAACGATCCCGGCGAGGGTGCGCAGGCGAAACGACGGGCGCACGCCACCATCGTCGACCACTTGATCCCGCCGATGGCGCGCGCCGAGAGCTACGGCGACATCGCGCGGCTCGAACAGCTACTCGACGAGTACGGGAACATCGCGGCGATGGACCCGGCCAAGCTGCCGGCCATCCGCGGCGAGATCTGGAACCTGATGCGGGCCGCGGAGATGCACCGCGACCTCGGACTCGACGACCGGCCCGACGACGAGGAATTCGACGACTTCCTGCTGCATGTCGACGGCTGGCTGTGTGAGATCAAGGACGCCCAGATCCGCGACGGGCTGCATGTTCTGGGTGAGGCGCCGCAGGGCACGGCGCGGGTCAACCTGGTTCTCGCGATCCTGCGCGCCGCCCAGGTGTGGGGCGGTCAGGACCACGCCGTCCCCGGTTTGCGCACCGCTCTCGGGCTCAAGGAGGGTGCCGAGGTCGCCGCGGTCGACGAGATCGAAGGTCTCGCCCGCGGATTGGTCGAGGCGATGGAGGCCGCGGGATGGGACGCCGGCGCCGTCGATGCCCTGCACGAAGCGCCCGATGTGCGGACGTCTCTACGGTTTGCGGCAACGGAGGTGGTGCCGCGTCTGGCGGGCACCGCGGGTGAGCTCGACGCCGTAATCCACGCGCTGGCAGGCGGTTTCGTGCGGCCCGGACCGTCCGGTTCGCCGCTGCGGGGGCTGGTCAACGTACTGCCCACCGGCCGCAACTTCTACACCGTGGATCCACGTGCGGTGCCGTCGCGGCTGGCCTGGCAGACCGGGCAGGCAATGGCCGAGTCGCTGCTGCAGCGTTATCTCGAGGACACCGACACCTATCCCGAGTCGGTCGGGTTGTCGGTGTGGGGCACCAGCGCGATGCGCACCTCCGGCGATGACGTGGCTGAGGTGCTGGCTCTGCTCGGCGTGCGCCCGGAGTGGGACGAGGCGTCGCGTCGCGTGAGCCGGCTGGAGGTCATTCCCCTCGACGAGCTCGGCCGGCCACGCATCGACGTGACCATTCGCATCTCCGGGTTCTTCCGTGACGCCTTCCCACACGTGGTAACCATGCTCGACGACGCGGTGCGAATGGTTGCGCTGCTCGACGAGCCCGACGACCAGAACTACGTGGCCGCACACGCCCGCGCCGACCTCGCCGACCATGGTGACGAACGGCGAGCAACGACAAGGGTTTTCGGATCCAAGCCGGGGTCCTACGGGGCAGGCATCCTGCAGGTCGTCGAAGCGGGCACCTGGCGCGACGACAAAGACCTCGCCGAGGTCTACACCGCGTGGGGCGGCTTCGCCTACGGGCGTGGATTGGGCGGCACGCCGGCAGCAGATGACATGCGCACCAACTATGCGCGAATCAAGGTGGCGGCCAAGAACATCGACACCCGCGAACACGACATCGCGGACAGCGACGACTACTTCCAGTACCACGGCGGCATGATCGCGACGGTGCGCGCTTTGACCGGGAAGGATCCCAAGGCCTACGTCGGCGACTCGACCACACCCGACGCGGTGCGCACCCGCACCCTGTCCGAGGAGACCGCGCGGGTTTTCCGCGCTCGGGTGGTCAACCCGCGGTGGATCTCGGCGATGCGACGGCACGGGTACAAGGGCGCGTTCGAACTCGCCGCCACCGTCGACTATCTCTTCGGCTTCGACGCCACCGCGGGCGTCGTGCACGACTGGATGTACGAAAAGCTCGCGCAGAGTTACGTTCTCGACCCGACGACGCGAGAGTTCCTGGACCAGTCCAACCCGTGGGCGCTGCACGGCATGGTCGAGCGCCTGCAGGAGGCCGCCGACCGCGGACTGTGGGCCGACCCGTCACCGGAGACGTTGGCTGCACTGCGACAGGCTTATCTGGAGGTTGAGGGCGACATCGAGGGGCGCGGTGACTGATCCGGTCCGGGTGCGCATCCTGGGCATCGGCATGGGACCGGCGCACGTGACGCCTGAAGTCGCCGAGGCACTGCGTTCGGTCGACTATGTGCTCGCCGCCGACAAGGGTGACGACGACGGATTGCTGGCGTTGCGGCGTGCGGTCGTCGACACGCATACGGACGTCGCGGTAGAGATCGTGCAGATCGCCGACCCGCCGCGCGACCGTTCGGCGGCCCTGACCACCGGGGATTACGAGGGCGCGGTCGCCGACTGGCACGACGCCCGGGCCGCCGCCTATGCAGAGGTGCTGCGCGAGCGCGGTGGCAGCGCGGCGTTCCTGGTCTGGGGTGACCCGTCGCTTTACGACTCGACGATCCGTGTGGTGGAGAAGATCGAGAAGCTCGGTCTACCAGTCACATTCGACGTGCTGCCGGGTATCAGCGCCCCGCAGTTGCTCGCCGCCCGGCACCGCATCGTGTTGCACGAGGTCGGCCGCGCGGTGCATGTCACCACTGGCCGTCGACTGCAGGAGGCGGTCGCCGCCGGGCAGGACAACATCGTCACCATGCTCAACCCGCCGTTGGATCGGCTGGACCTGACCGGCTTGGACGACTGGGCGGTGTGGTGGGGCGCCAATCTCGGCGCCGCCGGTGAGCAACTGGTCGCGGGTCGACTCGGTGACGTCGTTGGGCAGATCGCCGATGCACGCATCGAAGCGCGCCGCGACGCCGGCTGGGTGATGGACGTCTTCCTGCTGCGGCGGCGCTGATGGCGCTGCGGGTGCTGCTGTTGGGCGGAACGTCGGAAGCCCGCGCACTGGCCGCGACGCTGGTGGACGACGGAGTCGACGTGACGAGCTCACTGGCCGGCCGGGTCGCCAGGCCACGGATGCCCGCTGGGCGGGTGCGGGTCGGCGGATTCGGCGGAATCGACGGGCTGCGAACGGCATTGGCCGAGTTCGATGCCGTGGTCGACGCCACCCACCCGTTCTCGGCGACGATCTCGGGCAACGCCGCGTCGGCGTGTGCTCAGGAAGCGCGGCCGCTGGTGCGGCTACAGCGACCCGGCTGGGCGGATCGTGCTCTGCCGTCTTGGCGTTGGGTGGACTCGCACCGCGACGCGGCTGAGCAGGCGCGGGCGCTGGGTACCCGACCGCTGCTCACAGTGGGCCGCCAGCAGTTGGCCGAGTTCGTCAGCGCGCTCGGTGAATTGCCGGTGACAGCACGGGTGGTCGACGAGCCGGAGTTCGTGCTGCCGCCGGCGTGGCGGCTGATCAACGACCGCGGACCGTATGCCCTGCCCGGCGAACTCGAGTTGCTGCGTGAACACCGGGCGGACGTGCTGGTCACCAAAGACTCTGGTGGCGAGTACACCTGGCCGAAGATGCAGGCTGCCGAGACGTTGGGGGTTCCGGTGGTGATCGTGCGCCGTCCGCCCGTCACTCCCGGAGTGACAGTGGCCTCAGACGTCGACGATGTCGTCGATTGGCTACGCGCACTTCCTTAGATCAAGGATTGCGAAAGAGGTCGGCTCGCCCGCGAAAACGCTGGCGCCGCATCCACAGCGTGAGATCCAGCGCGGCTCCGCAGAACATGATCGCCACAATCACGACATTGAAGGTCCGGTGCCGGTCGGCGTCGACTGCATCGCTGACCAGAAGCACGGCGCCCAATGTCATCAAGGCGATAAAGACCGTATAGCCCCGCACAGTGACTCACTTACTTCTCGTATTCGGCTCGAGCACGGCGCCAGTTTCACCGTCACCTACGGAGTATTCGGGCCGGACCGCTGTGAGGTTTGTGCCGCAAGGCTTGGAATTTGCTGAGACGCCATTTAAGGCGTCATCTGAATTGGACGACCTGTTTGAGGAACTGCACCCACGTGGACCGCGTCAGCGAACCGCTGAGCGAGTGCCGGGTGGCCGGCCCAATGCGTGTGCAGGTAGGCGGCGTGCAAGGTGGACGTGGCGAAACCCTCGGGGCCCGCGGGCAGATTCCATGCCGCTCGGCCCTCAGACGGGCTGACTGTCGTGCGGTGAAATTCGTGGCCGGTGACCTCGTGGCCTGCGCTGGCGAGCACGGAATCGGCAGGGCTGGTGGCGGTTCGATAGCCGAGGGTCAGACGGGTGGTCATCGCTGCGTCCGCGGGTACCGCCCCGACCATGGGCGTGCCGTCGAGGGTGCGGCAGAGGTAGAGCATCCCCGCGCACTCCGCGACCGTCGGCACACCCGCGGTGATGGCGTCGCGCAATCCGTCGATCAGGGACCGGTTGTGGGCGAGTTCGGCGGCATGCACTTCGGGGAAGCCGCCGCCCAGGTAGATGCCCGCGGTGTCCGCGGGAAGTGATGCGTCGGTGAGCGGGTCGAATTCGACGACGTCGCATCCGGCGGCCCGCAGCAGTTCCTCGGTTTCGGCGTACCGGAACGTGAACGCGCGACCGCCCGCCATCGCGACAACCGGCCGGGTTCGAGTCGGGGCTTCGATCTGCTGCGCTGCATCCCAAGCTGTTTCATGCAGCGGCGGGGCGGTGCCCGCGAGACGCAGCACCGCGTCGATGTCGACATGTGCGGCGACGAACTCCGCCATCCGCACAAGGGTGGCGGCCGACTCGACGCGTTCGGCGGCCGGCACCAGGCCCAGGTGACGCGACGGGGTCTCGACGCCGTCGTCGCGAGGCAGAACGCCGAGAACCGGAATGCCCGTCGGGGCAAGCGCATCGCGGACCTCGTCGGCGTGCCGCGGGGTGCGCGCCTTGTTGAGAATCACGCCCGCGATGCGCACCGACGGGTCGAACGCCGCCAGACCGGCGACGACCGCCGCATGCGTGCGCGACGCATGGGAGATGTCGACGACCAGCAACACCGGGGACCCGGTGAGGGCGGCGACGTGCGCGGTGGATGCTTCCCCGCCCGTACCGAGTCGACCGTCGAACAGGCCCATCACGCCTTCGATCACCGCGATGTCCGCCGATCTCGCGCCGTGCAGCAGCAACGGGACGACGCGGTGCTCGCCGACGAGGAACGGGTCGAGGTTGCGGCCGGGGCGGCCGGTGGCCAGGGCGTGGTAGCCGGGATCGATGAAGTCGGGCCCGACCTTGTGACCGGATACCGCCATGCCGCGTGCAACCATGGCCGCCATCAATCCGGTTGCGACAGTGGTTTTTCCGTGCCCGGACGCCGGGGCGCCGATGACCAGGCGGGGAAGATGCGTGACTACCACTCGATTCCTCGCTGGCCCTTCTGGCCCGCGTCCATCGGGTGCTTCACATTCGCCATCTCGGTGACCAGGTCGGCGATCTCGAGCAGTCGCGGATCGGCGTTTCGACCTGTCACGATGACGTGCTGGTGGCCGGGCCGGGCGGCGAGAGTCTCGACGACGTCGCCGATGTCGACCCAGCCCCACTTGATCGGGTAGGTGAACTCGTCGAGCACATACAGGTCGTGGGTTTCGGCGGCAAGTCGCCGCTTGATCTCGGCCCAGCCCGCCGCCGCTTCCTCGGCGTGGTCGACGTCGCTGCCCGCCTTGCGGCTCCACGACCAGCCCGAGCCCATCTTGTGCCACTCGACCGGGCCGCCCTCGCCCGTCTCGGTGTGCAGGGCGCCGAGCCGTTCCAGCACGGTCTGCTCACCGATACGCCATTTGGCCGACTTGACGAATTGGAACACCCCGATGCGGAATCCCTGGTTCCACCCGCGCAACGCCAAACCGAATGCAGCCGTGGACTTTCCCTTGCCGTCACCGGTGTGCACCATCAGCAGCGGGCGGTTGCGGCGCTGACGCGTCGTGAGCTTGTCGTCGGGCACCACCGAGACCTGACCCTGCGGCATCAGGCTGCTCCTGGTGCTGCGCCACGGACGATGTCGGCCAACGCCTGAGCGTTGACGTCACCGAGTGGAACGTGGTCGGCGCCGAGGTGCCGGGCCAGCGTCGCGGCCAAACCTATGCGCATCCGGCCGCTTTCGCAGTCGACGACGATGCAGCCGACGCCGTCATCGGCCAGGTATGTCGCCGCCTGAAGCGAGCGTTCGACAGCGTCCGGTCCCGCCGTGGCGCGGCCGTCGGTGACGATGACGAGCAGAGGTCGCCGGCCCGGGTCACGCAGCCGTTCGCGCCGCATCACCTCGGCCGCTTTCAGCAGGCCTTCGGCCAGCGGGGTTCGGCCGCCGGTGGGTAGGTCGTCGAGTCGCCGGGCGGCGATGTCGACCGAACTGGTTGGCGGAAGGGCGATCTCGGCCGCGCGGTCCCGGAAGGTGATCACGCCTACCCGGTCACGCCGCCGGTAGGCGTCCAGCATCAGCGACAAGATGGCCGTTTTGACCTCACGCATCCGCTCGCGGGCGGCCATGGATCCCGATGTGTCGACGACGAAGAGCACCAGGTTGGCTTCGCGCCCTTCGCGGATCGCCCGACGCAGGTCAGAGGGAAGCAGACGCAGACGGCCACCGCGGCGGCCGCGGGCGACCTGATGCGGTGCGGCAGTTCGCACGGTCTCGACGAAATGAATGCCGGAACCGCTACTCGACAGAGGGCTTGAGCCGGTGCGGTGACCGGTCGTCGTCCGGGCGCGGCTGCGGCGACCGGCTTGCCCGTCCCCCACCCCGGGAACGGTGAAAAGGCGCGTCTTGTATGGCTCACCGGCGCCGACTGTTTCGCTATCCGCCGGCGCGGACGTGTGGTTCGGCTGGCCGCCGTTCCCGGACGGCGGCGGGTCCCCGGGGTCGCCGTCGTCGTGCCCGCCATCGGGACCGTCGGGATCGGTGTCGGGATCGGGTCCGTCGCCCTCGTCCGGGGGCAGCAGCTCGTCGAGTTCGTTCTGATCGAGGCCCGGACTGTCGAATGGGTTGCGCCGGCGCCGATGTGGCAGCGCGAGCCGCGCTGCGGCGCGCAGATCATCGACGTTCGGCTCCGCACGGCCGTGCCATGCGGCGTGCGCGGCGGCGGCCCGCGCCATGACGATGTCGGCCCGCATCCCGTCCACCCCGACCGCCGAGCACACCTCGGCGATGCGCAGCAACGCCGCAGCGGTGAGTTGGACGCGGGGCAGCATCGACTGGGCCTGCTGAATCCGAATGCGAAGCCGCTGTTCAGCTTCCGCGTACTGGGCTCGGAACGCGTGCGGGTCGGCGTCGAACAACAGCCGTCGGCGCACTACCTCGGCCCGCTGAGCCGGATCGCGCGGCGCGGCCACCTCGACGGTGAGGCCGAAGCGGTCGAGTAGCTGAGGCCGCAGTTCGCCTTCTTCGGGATTCATCGTCCCGACGAGCACGAATTTCGCCGAGTGGGTGACCGATATGCCGTCGCGTTCCACCGTGACGGTGCCCATGGCGGCCGCATCGAGCAGGAGGTCGACCAGATGGTCGTGCAGGAGATTGACTTCGTCGACATACAAGATGCCGCGATGCGCCCTCGCCAGCAGACCCGGCTCGAAGTTCACCGCGCCCTCGCCGAGCGCCTGCCGGAGATCGATCGATCCGGCCACCCGGTCCTCGGTGGCGCCGACCGGAAGTTCCACCAGTCGCACCGGCCGGGTCTCCACGGCGGCGTCGGGTCCGAACGGGCCATCCGGCGAGTCTGCGTCGGCGGGATCGGAAGAAAAGCGATCACCGGCGACGACGTCGATGGGCGGCAGGATCTCGGTGAGTGCGCGCACCAGCGTGGACTTCGCGGTGCCCTTCTCGCCACGTACCAGCACGCCGCCGATACCGGGATGCACGACGCTGAGAATCAGTGCCAATGCCATGTCGTCGAGCCCACCGGGGGCGTCGGGGTCACCGCCCAGCACGGCGGGGAACGGATACAGCCGATCAGTCGAGGTCACAGTGGGGCTCCGTTTTTTACGCTAGCATCGCCGCCGTGCCGACCCCTGACCTGCAAATGCTTGTCGTCGGTGTCGGTGCCGATGGCTGGGACGGTCTGACGACGGCAACCCAAGCCGTGATTCTGTCCGCGGAGGTCGTCCTGGGCGGCCCACGGCAGCTGGCGATGCTGCCCGCCGTGGAGGGTCAGAACCGACAACGATGGCCGTCTCCGCTGAGCCCCGCGCTGCCCGGGTTGTTGCACCAGTTGGAGGGTCGACGAGTCGTCGCGCTGGCCTCCGGCGACCCGATGCTGAGCGGCATCGGCACCACGCTGGTCGGGATATTGGGGGCTGAGCGGGTCAACGTCATCCCGCATGTGTCGTCGGTGACCCTGGCGCGGTCTCGGCTCGGCTGGTCGGCGGAATCCACCGCGGTCGTCAGTGTCGTCGGCCGCGACGTCCACGCAGTGCTCCGCGAACTGGCGCCCGGCCGGCGGGTGCTGGTGCTGTCGTCGGACCAGGACACACCCGCGGCCATTGCCGGCTTGCTTGTCGCGCGCGGGTACGGGCAGAGCCGCCTCGTGGTCCTGGGCGATCTCGGCGGCGACCAGGAGACCGTCGTGGAGAGCACGGCCGAACACTTCACCGGTGACGCGCCACGCCTGAACATCGTTGCGCTGCAACTGAAGGGACCACTGCTGTCCGGCTGGGTCGCCGGGCTGCCTGATGACGCATTCGAGCATGACGGTCAACTCACCAAGCGGGATCTGCGCGCGGCCGCGTTGGCGCGGCTGCTGCCTGCACCGGGTCAATTGCTGTGGGACGTCGGCGCGGGCGCCGGTTCGGTCGGCATCGAATGGATGCGCAGTCACCCGGCCTGCCGAGCTGTCGCGGTGGAGGCCGACGCCGGTCGCGCCGAACGTATTGCCCGCAATGCCAAGTCGCTGGGAGTGCCTGCGCTGCACGTGGTTCAGGGCTCGGCGCCGAATGCGCTGGACGACTTGAGCGCCCCCGACGCGGTGTTCATCGGCGGCGGCGCGACCCGAGACGGCGTGCTCCAACGATGCCTCGAGGCGCTGCGCGGCGGCGGCCGGATCGTGGTTCACGGGGTGACCGTGCAGACCGAGGCGATTCTCGCCGCGGCCTACGGCGAACATGGCGGCGAACTCACCCGCATTCATGTCGAGCATGCGGCGCCGGTCGGATCCTTCACCGGTTGGACGCCGGCGCGCGCGGTCACGCAGTGGGCATTCACCAAGCCTGACAACTGATCTCAGCATGAGCCGTTGGCCGATCGATCTCGTTGCGGGTCGTAGAGATGGCTTTCGCCCGCACACGGATCCAGGTGTTCGGCGAGTGCAGCGCCGACAAGAATGACGGCAGCTTGGCGCAGCCCGGCCGTCTCGACCTTCTCGGCGATGTCTGCGACGGTGCCGTGAAGTAGGCGTTCGTCGGGCTGAGTGGCTCGATACACCACCACGACCGGGCAGTCCTCGCCGTATGACGGAGCGAGCTCGGTCATCAGGTCACGGGTACGGGTGATTGCCAAGTGCAGCACTAACGTTGCGCGCGTCGCAGCGAACGCGGCGAGTGACTCGGTCTCCGGCATCGCCGTGGACCGCGCTTGCGTCCGGGTCAACACGACGGATTGCGCGACCAGCGGGACGGTGAGTTCCCGACCGACGCGCGCCGCCGCGGCGGCATAGGCCGGCACTCCAGGCGTGATCTCCCACGGGACTCCGGCGGCGTCGAGTCGCCTGGTCTGCTCCGAGACGGCGCTGTACAGACTCGGATCGCCCGACACCAGGCGGACCACCCGTCGACCCGAGCCGTAGGCGTCGACGATTTCAGCGACGATGGCATCGAGGTCCAGATGCTGGGTGTCGATCAGATCTGCTGTCGGAGAACAGCTCTCCAACACCTCGGAATCCAGATAGCTGCCGGGATACAAGACGACGTCGGCCGCGGCCAGCAGTCGCGTCGCTCGCACGGTCAGCAGGTCCGCGGCTCCGGGTCCGGCGCCGACGAACTGCACCGCGGCGATCATCGCACCCACCGCGGCGTCCACACCCGGCCGCTGGCTGTGGCCCGCGTCGCGGACGCGCCCACCAGCAGCAGGCATTTCATGTCGATGACGTCGATGTCGAGATCGCCCAGTGTTGTCACGATCAGCGATTCTTCTGTTCGTCCGATGTCGCGGCCGACGACGACAACCGTGTCGGCGGAACGGTGTTCGAGCAGGATTTTGCGCGCCATGGTGATCTGGTCCGAGCGGGCACGCGAGGCCGGGTTGTAGATCGCGAGCACGAGATCGGCCTCGGCGATGGCGCGCAGTCTGCTCTCGATGACTGACCACGGCTTGAGCCGGTCGGACAGGCTGACCACGGCGAAGTCCGCTCCAAGCGGCGCGCCGGCCCGCGCGGCGACCGCGTGGACGGCCGAGACGCCGGGCAGCACCCGCACCGGGACGCCGGCGAAGCGTTCGTCCTCGGCGGCCTCGAACACCGCGGAGGCCATGCCGAACACTCCCGCGTCGCCACCGGAGACGACGGCGACCTGCTGTCCGCTGAGCGCTAACTCGAGGGCGAATCGCGCCCGCTCGACTTCGACCGTGTTACCGGACGCATGCCGCTGCAGCCCTTCTCGCTGCGGCACCCGCGCGACGTAGGGGCCGTAGCCGACGACGTGCTGCACCCGGCCGAGCGCAGCTGTCGCCTCCGGCGTCATCCAGTCGTCCGGTCCGGGCCCCAACCCGACGATCAGAAGCTCAGCCGTGTCCGTCTCCGTCGCAATGGTTGCCAGATTAGGGGTTTCGGCTGCGATGCGGGACCGCGGCCCGTTGACCGAATCGCCGTTGACGACGATCAGCGAGAGATACGGAACGGTCGATTCGTCCACGTCGGCGACCGGCATCCAGCGCTCCTGTGGGTGGCTGGCCCGCTCGATGTACATCGCGTGCTCGAGCCGACCGGCAGCGACCAGCGCGCGGCGCACCGCCCCGAAGGTGCGGCCGAGTTTCATGATGATGGCACCGTCGGTATCCGCAAGGCGCCGAGCAAGTTCGGGTTCAGGCAAGGTACCCGGCAACACTGTCAACACGTCGGTCTGGCGGACCAACGGCAGCGCGGTGGTCGCCGTCGCCGCGACGAACGCCGGCACGCCAGGGACGACCTCGCAGTCGAAGTGCGGGCTGAGACGGTCGTGCATGTACATGAAGGAGCCGTAGAACAACGGATCCCCTTCTGCCAGCAGGGCAACGGTGCGACCGGCGCGCAGGTGCGCGGTCAGTCTGGCGGCGGACTGCTCGTAAAAGTCGGCGAGCGCTCCGGCATACCCGCCGGGATGATCCGTCGTTCCGGTGGTGATGGGATAGCGCAGTTCCTCTTCGATGACACCTGGCGGTATCAGGTCGGCGGCAATGGTCCGCGCGTAGGACTGCTTGTTGACGCCCGCGTGGTAGGCGATGACATCGGCCTCGCCGATGATCCGTGCGGCCTTTCGGGTGATCAGCTCGGGATCGCCTGGGCCGAGGCCGATTCCGTAGAACCTGCCGGTGGTCATTCGGCCTCCGAGGCCAGCGCGTTGATCGCCGACGACGTCATCGCCGATCCCCCGCGGCGACCGCGCACAGTGACGAACGGTATGTCGATGCCGTAATCGCGTGAGAAGGCGATGAGTGCGTCCTTCGACTCTGCTGCGCCGATGAATCCCACTGGGCAGCCGACAATCGCGGCCGGCCGGGGCGCACCGTCGAGGATCATCTCCAGCAGGTGGAACAAGGCAGTCGGGGCGTTGCCGATGGCGACGACCGCCCCGTCCATCAAGGGTGCCCACAACGAGACGGCGGCCGCGGTGCGGGTAGTGCTCCACTGCCGTGCGAGCGCTGGGACCCCCGGCTCACGCAGGAAGCAGTGCACGTCGTTGGCGGCGGGAAGCCGCCCTGCGGTGATGCCGGTGGCGACCATGTACGCGTCGCAGAGGATCGGTGCGCCGGCGTCTAACGCCGAACGCGCGGCGTTCACCAGTTCGGGGTGAATCACCAGATCGCTGACGACGTCGGGCTGACCGGTGCCGTGAACCATTCGTACGGCCAGCTTTTCGGCCTCAGCGGGGATATGCGAGAGGTCAGCTTCACGGCGAATGGTCGCGAACGAGTCGGCATAGATGGCGGGGCCGTCGGCGATGTAGTCGTACCGCCGTGTCGGCTGCCGGGCATCGTCCGTCATCGGGACACCTCCGGGGCGTCGGGAATCAAGATGCCGCGCCAGGGTGTGACGACGAGATGCTCAACGCCCGACGCTTGTTCGATCAGCGACTCGACGCGACTCTGCGTCAGCACGCCATCATCGGCGGACACGTGGCAACCGCCGGGCACCGTGCCGTAGGCAAGCGGCGGCAGCGGCTCGGGCATTCGCGGGTCGGCAGGCGCCGGCGGTTGCAACGGCCGGGTCAGCTCGCGGATATGCCACGCCGCATTCGCACCCGTCCCGCGGGCGTCGACAAACTGATGCGCCAGATCGACCAGCCGCGCGGCCACATCGTTCGACGGCGTGACGTCCGCCCAGTGATCGCCGACGCGCAGCTGAACCACGTGGTCGTCGAGCGCAACGAAGCCCAGATCGGTTCCGCGCTTCCCGGTTCCGGTAAGGCGGTCGAGCACGTCGCCGCGCCCGTCGTCGAGGGTGAACAGGAAACGTCCGGGGAGTCGGCCGAGGTCGGCGTCGGCGCGTAGTCGGGTATCGAGCTCGACCGCTATCGGCCGGAGGTCTGCGCGTCCGCCTGCCAGGCCGGTTTGCGGCGATACCAGCACATTCCGGATCAGTTCGTGGGTGCGGGACGGGAGCAGACCGGTCGACTCGATCGCCGCGAGGGCGGCCTTGCTCAATTGTTTGCCGTCGCTGGACATTCCACGCAGTTGCAGGTTCGCCCGGTGGGTCAGGTGGATGTTTCCGTCGGCGTGCTCTCGACTGACCTCAGTCAGGCGCGTCAGTGCCTGCGTGGGTAGTCGACCGCCGATGAGGCGGATGCGTACGAGCAGTCCGTCGTCGGCCTGCCATGGCCGCCACACGCCGGGACACATGTCTGCCCGGTTGCGCGTGTGGGTTCCCATTGCCTACTTCTTACCCTTGTCCCCCGCGGCATCTGTAGACAGGGCGGCGACGAAGGCTTCCTGCGGCACTTCGACCCGGCCGATGGTCTTCATCCGCTTTTTGCCTTCCTTCTGCTTCTCCAGCAGTTTGCGCTTACGGGTGATGTCACCGCCGTAGCACTTGGACAGCACGTCTTTGCGGATCGCGCGAATATTCTCTCGCGCAATGATCTTCGAGCCGATCGCGGCCTGTATCGGCACCTCGAACTGCTGACGCGGAATCAGCTCTTTGAGCCGAGTGGTCATCTTGTTGCCGTAGGCCGCGGCCCCGTCCTTGTGCACGATGGCGCTGAACGCGTCGACGGCCTCGCCCTGCAGCAGGATGTCGACCTTGACCAGCGCGGCCTCCTGCTCTCCGGACTCTTCGTAGTCGAGGCTGGCGTAGCCGCGGGTGCGCGACTTCAACGAGTCGAAGAAGTCGAAGATGATCTCCCCCAACGGCATCGTGTAGCGAAGCTCGACACGTTCGGGCGACAGGTAATCCATGCCGCCGAGTTCGCCGCGCCGCGACTGGCAGAGCTCCATGATCGAGCCGATGAATTCGCTGGGCGTGATGATGGTGGTCTTGACGATCGGCTCGTAGACGGCGCGGACCTTGCCTTCCGGCCAAACCGACGGGTTGGTGACGATGAGCTCTGAGTTGTCTTCCTTGACAAGGCGATACACGACGTTGGGCGAGGTCGATATCAGATCGAGGTCGAACTCCCGCTCCAGTCGCTCACGGGTGATCTCCATGTGCAGCAGCCCGAGGAACCCGCACCGGAAGCCGAAGCCGAGCGCGACCGACGTCTCCGGCTCGTAGGTCAGCGCGGCGTCGTTGAGTTGCAGCCTCTCCAGCGCGTCGCGCAGATCCGGGTAGTCGGAGCCGTCGACCGGATAGAGCCCCGAGTAGACCATCGGCCGGGGTTCGCGGTATCCGGTCAGCGCCTCGGTCGCACCGCGCTTCGCGGAGGTGATGGTGTCGCCGACCTTCGACTGGCGCACGTCCTTCACGCCGGTGATGAGGTAGCCCACCTCGCCGACGCCGAGGCCGACCGACGGCTTCGGCTCGGGCGAGACGATGCCGACCTCGAGCAGTTCGTGGACTGTACCGGTGGACATCATCGCGATGCGTTCGCGCGGGGTGATCTTGCCGTCCACCACGCGCACGTAGGTGACCACGCCGCGATAGATGTCGTACACGGAGTCGAAGATCATTGCCCGCGCGGGCGCGTTGGCGTCGCCGGTCGGCGAAGGCACTTCGCGCACAACGTGATCGAGCAACTCGGTGACACCCTCACCCGTCTTGCCCGATACCCGCAGGACGTCGGTCGGCTCGCATCCGATGATGTGGGCGATCTCGCCGGCGTAGCGGTCCGGGTCGGCGGCAGGCAGGTCGATCTTGTTGAGCACCGGAATGATGTGCAGGTCGCGGTCGAGCGCCAGGTACAGGTTGGCCAGCGTCTGCGCCTCGATGCCCTGGGCCGCGTCGACCAGCAGGACCGCTCCTTCACAGGCCTCCAGCGCGCGGGACACCTCGTAGGTGAAGTCGACGTGGCCGGGGGTGTCGATCAGGTGCAGCACATAGTCGGTGCCGTCGACATTCCACGGCAGCCGCACGTTCTGCGCCTTGATGGTGATACCGCGCTCGCGTTCGATGTCCATCCGGTCGAGGTACTGAGCGCGCATCGACCGCTCGTCGACGACGCCGGTGAGCTGCAACATCCGGTCGGCCAGCGTGGACTTGCCGTGGTCGATGTGGGCGATGATGCAGAAGTTCCGAATCTGCGCCGGCGCGGTGAAGGTCTGGTCGGCGAAACTGCTGATGGGACTCTCCTGCTGAAGCCGGGATTAGGCGCTACCAGGGTATCCAGGGACGGGCCTGGCAGCACAATCGTGGTCTGCTCGGCCAAAACGACACCCCCGGAGTTTTCCTCCGGGGGTGTCGTTTCTGGAGCAAAGAGCTATCAGAACAGCGAGCCCAGCGCGCTGAAGTCGAAGTACCCAGCGAGGTCGGTCATGCCATCAGAGAAAAGAGTGCTGATGGCCTGGGTAGCGGTTTCACCCGTCAGCTGAGTAGCGAGGTCACTGCCTACGCCAGCTCCGAACAGATCGGTTGCGAAGTCGGCCGACGGCAGCGCGGCACCGCCGTTCTCCAGCGCGTACAACCCAAAGTTGATCGCGTCGTCGAACTTCGCGAGCGATCCGTTGAACAAGTCGTAGGCGCCCGGATCGCCGGAGGCATTGTCGATCGGGTTCAACCCGTACAGGAAGTAGTCGAACGAGTTGGCGGTGCCGGCGTCTGGTGCGCCCGCGAGCGAGATGGTTTCGAATGGCTGCCCGGCGGTCGGTCCGATCAGGTCCTTGCCGACGCCAAAGAGTGTGGCGTCCGACGTGAACATCGAGTTGAGCGACGTAATCTCACTGTCGACGGTGGTGGTGATGGGTGTGTCCGCAGCCGCGAGCGGTGCGAACGCCATTGCCGCTCCGGTCGCGATGCCGGCGGCCGCAGCGATTTTGCGCAAGTTCATGTAAAGCCTTTCGAAAAGATGATGTCCGCCGACGGTTCGGGCGTACCGCCGGAGGTCCCCCAGATCCCCCTGGTGAAAACCTGAGAAGAACATAACGATTTCTCAGCTAGATAGCCAATTTTCGCTTAGCGAACTTTAAGGTTCACCCGTTGGTGCTAGCTGTTTCTTCCGTGTTCACCCCGTCACGCCGATGCGCAGGGCACACGCAGCGAACGCACGTGCGCGAGCACCTCGCCTATGCTGCGAACATGCCGTCGCAGTGGAGGACGTTCCAGCGGCTAGCTGAGCATCTGGTGTTCAACGAGGCACCGAAGTTGATCCGCCAGCTGCAGCATTCGCCCGCTGTCCAGCGGAGCATCCAGATCGGTCTGGACGTGCTCGCCGGGACCGCCGCCGAGCCGCCGGCCGAGATCACCACAGGCCGTCCGGTCACCAGGAGCAGCGTGCCGACCGCGCATCGAGCTCGCCGCCTGGTCTACGCGCCCAACTTGGACGGCCGTGCGGATCCGGGCGAGGTCGTATGGACGTGGGTGACCTACGACAGCGACCCGACTCGCGGCAAGGACCGGCCTGTGCTGGTCGTGGGCCGCGACCACGCCACGCTGCTCGGCTTGATGATGTCGAGTCAGGAGAGGCACGACGCCGACAGATCCTGGGTGGGTATCGGCAGCGGCAGCTGGGATTATGAGGGCCGATCGAGCTGGGTGCGACTGGACCGGGTGCTCGACGTCCCCGAAGAGAGCATCCGGCGTGAAGGGGCGATCTTGGACCGCCACATCTTCGACGTCGTGGCCGCCCGCTTGCGAAGCGACTACTCCTGGAGCTGACTAGTCAGCAATCTCAAACGCGCAGCAGCGCTTCGACGTTGGTGTGCGCAATCGCGTGCATGTCGTGATCGGAAAGACTTGAGCCGGTGAGGAATTCGGTCACGTTAGCGCGCTTCACGTATGGAAAGTCCTCGGAGTAGATGATCCGCCCGGCACCCAGTTCGGCGACGACATGGTCGAGCTGATTCTTACTGAACATCCCAGACGGAGTCACCCAGATCTGCTCGCGGTAATAGTCGCTGACGTTGCGCTCGTGGCCGTCGCGGACCAAGGCGAACGTCTCGTCGAGGCGGTCGAGCCAGAACGCCATCACCTCACCCCAGTGCCCGCTCAACAATTTCAAGCCCGGGTGCCGGTCCAGGGCGCCGGAGAGAATCAGCCGGATGACGTGAACACCCGCCTCGGCGTGCCAACCGAATGCCGGTCCGCTGAACATCACGCCTACCGCGGCGGACCAGTCGCCGAAATAGTAGGGCCGAGACACCTGCGGGTGCGGTAGCCCCGGGTGCACGTAGATCGGCAAGTCGACTTCCGCGGCGGCCGCGAGGATCGGATCGAACCGGGCGTCGTCGAGGAACAGCCCGTCGAATGTTCCAGCGATCAGTGCGCCCACGAATCCGAGGTCACCGACGCAGCGCCGCAATTCCTCGGCTGCCGACGTGGGATCGTAGAGCGGAAGGGTGGCGAAGCCCCGGAATCGCTCAGGGTGTTCCGAAATCTGTTGCGCCAGATCGTTGTTGACCCGACGACATAAGTCCACCGCCTCTGGTGCGGCCAATGTACTGGGGCTGCCGTTGCCATGCGAGACGACCTGTACATCGATACCCACCGCATCCATGTGCGCCAGCCGATGTCCACCCAGCCGAGTTGCCGCGTCGCGGTCGTCGTTGAACACCGAACCGAATGCGGCGAGCTCTTCGAGCGGTACACCGCTAGGCGGACCGCCCAGTTGAAGTACCCGCTTGCTGACCTCGGGGTGCTCGAAATGCTCTTCGACGGTAATGATGCGCACCGAGTCGCTCCTCTGCCGGCGGGTCGACACCGTGGTCGATCCTTCCAGCCGTGGCGATCAGACGCGTGATCGCCTGAGACGCGCCTACTCCTGGAGCTGAGTGATCAGCCCTGGGTGATGTAGGACTGCAGCTGCTCGTGCTCGCTTTCCAGTTCCTGCATCCGCGTCTTCACGACGTCGCCGATGCTGACGATGCCGATCAGTTCTCCGTCTTCCAGCACCGGCACGTGCCGCACCCGGTGCTCGGTCATCAGCAGCGTGAGGCTGTCGACGGTGTCCGACTTGCTACAGGTCGAGACCACCGTGGTCATGATTTTCTCGACCGGCTGGGAGAGCACCGACGCTCCGTGGGCGTGCAGCTGACGCACGACATCACGCTCGGAGACGATGCCCATCACCCCGTCAGGACCGGCCACGACCATCGCGCCGATGTTGTGACTGGCGAGCCCGGCGAGCAGCTCCGCCACTGTCGCGTCGGGGCCGATCGTCACCACCGCGCCGCCTTTGCCGCGCAACACATCTGCAATCCGCATGGGGCCTCCCGCCGAGTGTGATCAGGTTCACATCCAGGCTACGGCGATATTGGCCGTGATGTCAGTAGCTGAGCGAAATCGGACGAATACGCAGGTCAGAGGCGGGCGCGGCCGAGTCGTGCGCTCGCGACGATCAGCCACGCCAGCGCGGCAACCCGGGCCACCGGCAAAATCGGCCCAAGCATCGGCCAGGCCAGCACGAGCGTCGCCATTTCGCACAGCGCGGCGATCGCCACCCCAACCCGCGTTAGCGCCCGCGGCAGCCGTCCGCCGGCGGCGATGCCGGTGACCAGCACGCCGAGCGCCACGATGTGCCCGGGGCCGCCGATCAGGAACGCCAGCAGATACAGCGCCCGGACCAGCGGGGCGTCGCCGGCAATCTCCGGCCGCGACAACGTCCAGCCCAGCAATCCCGTCAGGCCCAGGCCGCCGGCCGCCAGGATTCCGCCCGCTAATGCGAGTGTCGGCGCAGCGCTGGACGTGCGCAGCCGGGCACTGACCATCGCGGAGTAGACCACCAACAGCACCGACGATGCGAACGCCGCCAAAGCGATGACGCGCAGCGCCGACGGCTGGGTCTGCACGTAATGCTGGACGGCCGAGCCGGATCCGTATGGCAGTGGCAGCATTCCGCCGATCGCGACGCCGATCGTCAGACCGCCGAAGAGCACGGCGACGCACGTCGCAGCTATAACAGTCAGCGACGCTTCGCGGTATCGCCGCACCGCGGCCATGTCGACACGATAGAGCGGGAAGCTATGCCAATCGGGTGATTTCGACGACCACGTCGAGATCGGTGGCACCTTCGCCGGAGTAGATGCCCCGCAGCGGAGACACGTCGGCGTAGTCGCGCCCGACGCCGACGGTGATGTACTGCTCGTTGATCTCGGCGTCATTGGTCGGGTCGTGGTCCCACCAGCTACCGGTCCAGGCCTGAATCCAGGCGTGGCTCTGGCCGTCGACGGTCTCCCCGATCACCGCATCTTCGTCCGGATGATGGTAGCCAGAGACGTATCGTGCGGGAATTCCCATGCTGCGCAACACCATCAGCGACAGATGAACGAAGTCCTGGCAGACGCCTTTGCCTTCACGCAAGGCGTCCGAACCGGACGTGTGCACCCCGGTGCTGCCTTTGACGTAATCCAGTTCACTGCGCACGAAGGCGGCCGCCGCGAGCACGGCATCGGCGGGTTCGTGCTCCTTGGCGATCCGCCTGCCCACGGCCGCAATGCGTTTGCTCGTCGGCGTGTAGTCGGTGGGACCCAACAACTCGTCGTAACGATCGATCACGGGCTCTTGCTTCAGATCGGACCACGACACCTTCTCGGTGACCGGATCGGGCCGGTCGGTCTCGACCACCGAGGCGGACGTCACGGTCAACTCAGTGTGCGGCGCGTGCAAGTCGAACGCCGTCACCGCGGTGCCCCAGTAGTCGACGTAGCGATACGACCTTGTGGCAGGAAGGGTTTCGACCCGGTTGAGGACGACGTTCTGCCGAGAGTCGGACCGCGGAGTGAGCCGGGCTTCGTTGTAGGAGGCCGTGGCCGGCGACGGGTAGGCATAGCCGGTCGCGTGCAGAACACGGTTGCGCCACATCAGTTCTTCCCCTGCCCGGTCGGTAGCGGGTCGCGATAGCCGGCGTCAGTCCAGGCAACCCATGGCACGGCGTGGAAGTACTGCGCCGACAACGCTTCTCCGACGTCGGAGCACGACTTCTGCAAACCGGCCAGTCGCATCTCCAGCGATTCGAGCAGCACCCCTGGCCGGACGAATTCAAGCTCGCTGCGCGCCCGTCCCAACAGACGCTGAGCCTCAGACGTGGCGCCGACGCGGCTACCCCGGCTGTGCAGCAGTTCGTCGAGGCTGTGCTCGGCCAACTTCAACGAGTAGAAGATCGACCGCGGGAAGAGGCGGTCCAGCAGGATGAACTCGACGACCCGATTGGCATCCAGCACACCGCGATAGGTACGCAGGTAGGTGTCGTGTGCGCCAGCGGAGCGAAGCACGGTGACCCACGCCGGGGACACCGCGCTGTCGCCCACTCGCGAGAGCAACATGCGCACGGTCATGTCGACTCGCTCGATCGCGCGGCCCAGCACCATGAAGCGGTAGCCGTCATCGCGGGACAGCGTCGAGTCGGCGAGGCCGGCGAACATCGCAGCCCGACCTTCGATGAAGGATAGAAATTCGTGCGGCCCAAGCCGTTTCGCGGCGCGCTCACGTTCACCCAGTGCATTGAATGTGGTGTTGAGGCACTCCCACGTCTCAGTGGACGTCACCTCGCGGGCCGATCGCGCGTTCTCCCGCGCGGCGGTGATGGCGTCGACAATGGAGGTGCCACCGCCGGTGGTCTCGTGTTGAAATGCCACCAGGTCGGTCAGCGACCAGACGTCGAGTTCGGTGTCGGGGGCATCGATACCCAAGACCTGCAACAACACTCGTGACGTGTGGTCGGGGTCGACGCTGGAGTCCTCCAGCAACTGGTGCACGGTGACGTCCAAGATCCGCGCCGTGTCGTCGGCGCGCTCGACGTACCGGCCGATCCAGTACAGCGCTTCGGCGTTGCGTGCGAGCATCAGCGAATCACCGCCTTTTGTTGTTGCTGCTGACCCGGCTGCTGAGGCTGAGCTGACTGAGATTGCGATTGCGACTTCGGCTGGCGCTGCTGCTGGAATTGCTTCTGCGACTGGATTTTTTCGCTATCCGAGTCGCCGTTGGTGGTGACCGTCTTGGGCAGCTTCTTCACCACCTCGGCGGCGCCGAGCTCGCGGTCGGCCGCCGACGTACGTGACGCCAGCACCCAGGTGTCCTTGGACCCGCCGCCCTGGCTGGAGTTGACCACCCGCGACCCGTCGACCAGCGCGACCCGGGTCAGACCACCGGGTAGCACCCACACGTCGTCGCCGTCGTTGACCGCGAACGGCCGCAGGTCGACGTAGCGGGGTGTGAGCGTGTCGCCGATCTGGGTGGGAACGGTCGACAGCTGCATCATCGGCTGGGCGATCCAGCCTCGCGGGTCGTCGCGGATGCTCTTGCTGATCGCGTTCAGCTCTTTGGTGGACGCTTCCGGACCGAAGACGATGCCGTAGCCGCCCGAGCCCTCAACGGGTTTGATCACCAGTTCGTCCACCCGGTCGAGCACCTCTTCGCGCTCGTCGTCCAGCCAGCACCGATAGGTGTCGACGTTGGCCAGCAGCGGCTTCTCACCCAGGTAGTACTCGATGATTGTCGGCATGTAGGTGTAGACGAGTTTGTCGTCGCCCACCCCGTTGCCGATGGCGCTGGAGATCACCACGTTGCCCGCACGAGCGGCATTGAGCAGGCCGGCCACGCCCAGCACCGAGTCGGGACGGAACTGCATCGGGTCCAGGTAGATGTCGTCGATGCGCCGGTAGATGACGTCGACCTGGACTTCGCCTTCGGTGGTGCGCATGTAGACCTGGTTGTCCCGGCAGAACAGGTCGCGGCCTTCGACCAGCTCGACGCCCATCTGGCGGGCCAGCAGCGAGTGCTCGAAGTACGCCGAGTTGTAGACACCCGGAGTCAGGACGACGACCGTCGGGTCGGCCTCGTTGGTCGCCGCGGAATTGCGCAGCGCCCGCAACAGGTGCGATGCGTAGTCGTCGACGGCCCGCACCCGGTTGCTGGCGAACAGGTTCGGGAAGACCCGCGCCATGGTGCGACGGTTCTCCATGACGTAGGAGACCCCGGACGGCGATCGCAGGTTGTCCTCGAGGACCCGCCAGGTGCCTTTCTCGTCCTTGATCATGTCGATGCCCGCGACGTGGATGCGCACGCCGTTGGGCGGCATGATGCCGACGGCCTGGCGGTGGAAGTGCTCGCAGGAGGTGATCAGCCGGCGCGGGATGACGCCGTCGCGCAGGATCTCCTGGTCGCCGTAGATGTCGTCGAGGTAGGCCTCGAGGGCTTTGACGCGCTGGGTGATGCCGCGTTCCAGCCGCGTCCACTCGGCGGCCGAGATGACGCGCGGGACCTGGTCCAGTGGAAACGGCCGCTCCTGACCGGACAGCGAGAACGTGATGCCCTGGTCGACGAATGCCCGGGCCAGCGCCTCGGCGCGGTCGTCGAGGTCATCGGCGCTGGACGGCGCCAGCTCTCGATAGATGCCCTTGTAGGGTCCGCGGACGTTTCCCTGTGCGTCGAACATCTCATCAAATGCTTCCCCGTAGCAGGGGAGGGCAGTGTTGTAGCCGTCGAAGATCGGTTCGTAGGGCTGCGGCGTCTGCGGCTTACTGCGCTGTTGCCGTTTGGTTTCTGCAGGCAGGGTTCGAAGGGCCACTGTGCCATGCTGCATCAAATCGTCTTACTCTGCAGGTCCGGGGTCTTCGCTTTGGTCGAAGGCATCGGGGACTGATACCCTAGGCAGTCGTCGCTTAAGCGTGAGATCGCTACAGCAAACCGTGACACACCAAGCCATTCAGATTTACGAAGGAATTACGCGTGGCCAACATCAAGTCGCAGCAAAAGCGCAACCGCACCAACGAGCGCGCTCGTCTGCGCAACAAGTCGGTGAAGTCGTCGCTTCGCACGGCGGTCCGCCACTTCCGTGAAGCCGCTGAGGCGGGCGAGAAGGACAAGGCCGCCGAGTTGCTGGTCTCGACCAGCCGTCAGCTGGACAAAGCAGCCAGCAAGGGCGTTATCCACAAGAACCAGGCCGCCAACAAGAAGTCGGCGCTCGCCCACGCGCTCCACAAGCTCGGCTGAGTCAGTCCGCCACTAATTCGGCGACTTTTCGTACCGCAGACTCCAGGGCGTAGTCCGCATCCGCGGCTGCGCCCTTTACGTCGGCGTTCAGCGCCGCCACCAATCTCATCGCAGTAGCCACCGCGTCGCGTGACCAGCGGCGGGCCTGCTTCTGTGCCTTCTGCACGCGCCAGGGCGGCATTCCCAGTTCGCCGGCCAGCCGATAGGGGTCACCGGAGAGCGCTCCGACCCGCCCGATGCTGTGCACGGCCTCGGCCAGCGCGTCGGCCAACACCACATGCGGCTCGCCGCGCAGCATCGCCCACCGCAACGCCTCGATGGCACCTTCGACGTCACCCACGACGGCCTTGTCGGCGATGTCGAACCCTTTCACCTCGGCCCTGCCGTGGTGGTAGCGCCGAACCGCGGCGACGTCGACACTTCCGCCGGTGTCGGCGACCAATTGTGAACAGGCCGAAGCGAGTTCACGTATGTCGGAGCCGACCGCGTCGAGCAGTGCGTTGACAGTGTCGTCGCCGGCCTTGACTTTCAGGGCGCGAAACTCCTTGCGCACGAAATCTGCTCGCTCGCCGGGCTTGGCGATCCGGGCACACGGATGTACCTGCGCGCCGAGCTTCTGTAGCTGATTGGCCAGCGCCTTGGCGCGGCCGCCGCCAGAATGCACGACCACCAGCTCGGTGCCCATCGGGATGTCCGCGGCGGCGTTGGCGATCAACTCCGCGGCCTCTTTGCCGGCTTCCGCCGCGGCTTCCAGCACGACGATGCGCTCGTCGGCGAACAGCGACGGGCTCAGCAGTTCGGCGAGCTCGTAGACCCCGACGTCGCCGGCCCGGACCTGGTTCACCGGGACGTCGTCGGTGCCTGCGCGCTTGCGGGCCGCCCGAAGCACTTCGCCGACGGCGCGCTCGACGAGCAGAGACTCGTCGCCCAACACCAGATGTAATGCCGAATCCTGCTGGCTCACCGGATGATCGTGTCACGTCGCGCCGACAGAACCACCGCCCCCCGCCAGCAGACCGGACAACGACCACGCAAGCAGCACACCGGTCGCCACCGCCATCCCGGCCCGAAACCACCGCCGTCGCCACAGCAGCACGGCCAGCAGCGCCGTGGCGCCGACCGCCACTCCACCGGCGAACCCGGACGGCACCGGCACGCTGGCGGCGGGAACGCTCGCCGCCCAGTGCGCGATCCGCAACAACCACCACACTTCGGGGCCGGTGAACCTGATCAGCAACTGCGCCCCGGCCGGCCAGAGCAGGCAGGCGGCAGCCGCCGCAGTGCCCAGCACAGTGATCGGTGCGACCAGCGCCGCGACCGCGAGGTTCGCCACGGCGGCCACCAGACTGAATCGGCCCGAAATGCCCGCGATCAGTGGCGCCGTCACCAACTGCGCAGCGCACGCCACGCAGACGGCATCGGCCAGCCATTTCGGCCAACCCGCCGCCACCAGACGCCGCGACCACACCGGAGCGATGACCACCAGCGCGGCCGTCGCCACCACTGACAGAGCCAAGCCCACATCGACGGCCAACTGAGGAGCGACCACCATCAGCACCAACACCGTGGCCGACAGAGCCGGAATCGCTTGCCTGCGCCGCGCCGACAGCACACCCATCAACGCGACCGCGCCCATCACCGCGGCGCGCAGCACACTGGCCGAGGGCTGGACGACGATGACGAAGAGCAGCAGAGCCAGACCGGCCAGCCCGACGGCGGCGCGCGGTCCGATAAGGCGCGACGAAAACAGCACCGCTCCGCACACGATCGTCACGTTCGCCCCCGACACCGCGGTCAGATGCGTCAGTCCTACTGTGCGAAATTCCTGCGTGGTGATCGGGCTGACCATCGACATGTCGCCCAGGACCAGGGCAGGCAGCATCGCCGCCTGATCGGCGGGTAGCACGTGCCGAGCAGCGGCGGCGAAGCCCGCACGGACCGCATACGCCGCGCGATTCACCGGCCCCGCACGACCAGTCGTCGGCGCTCCGGTCGCGTTCACGACAGCCACCGTCAGGTCACGACGGGTGGGCCGGGTGATCCTGGCCTGGAAGGCCAGCGGCTGGCCCACCATCACGACACCGAAGCTGCGCACCGGCGCGAAAACCACCACGCGACCGGAGGTCTCGTCGTGCCCCAGCCGTCGCAGGGCGGCGCGGAACATTAGCTGGCCGCGGCCCACCGGCGTCGCGCTCTGGGTCGGCGTCACCGATACCTCCGAGCCGGTGCCGAAAGCCGCGGTGACGGGATGATGGTCAACGGCGTTGGCGCGCAACATGATCGCAACGCCGAAGCCCGCGCCGACCAGGCCCGCGGCGGCCAGCCCGATACCAATGGCCCGCATTCGCGTCCGCCTCCGGCGGGATCCGGTGCGCCACAGGAGTGCGCCGCACATGGCAGCAGCGGCGCACAGCGACGCGACAATGTTGCCGATCGGCCACAGAATGCCCGTCGCGGTCACCACCCAACTGGTCAGGGCGGCAGGGACCAGGCGAGCGTCGATGCCTGCTTGTGCATCAGCCTCAGACACGGACCAACGGGCGCAGCTTCTCCAAGCGCCCGGGACCGATGCCGTCGACGTCACCCAGCTGGTCGACGCTGGTGAATCTGCCATGGGCGCCACGCCAGGACACGATCGCGGCGGCGGTCACCGGACCGACGCCGGGCAGCGCGTCGAGCTGCTGCTCAGTCGCGGTGTTGAGGTTGACGACCTCAGTCTTGCCGGCCCGGCCGGGACTGCCGGGGCGTGCCGCGGTGCTCGACGGGCCGGCGGTGGCCGTGCCTGAGCTCACCGAGCTGCCCAGCACGCCCGGCTGTCCTTTGACCGGCGCGATGCCCACCACGATCTGCTCGCCGTCGTCGAGCTCGCGAGCCATGTTGAGTCCGGCGGTGTCGGCGCCGTCCACCGTGCCGCCCGCCGCCTTCAAAGCGTCGGCGATCCGTGCGCCCGGCGTCAAGGTCACCAGGCCAGGAGTGTGCACCAGACCAACGACGCTGACCACAACCGGTTGGTTCGGCCGAGCCGATGGACTCGGGCCTGGGCTGCGGCCGGCCGTCGCCGCCATGTCGACCGCAGGCAGCTTGGCCGACATCACCGGTGCGGGCTGTTCGCGCATCAACGTAAAGATCGTCACCAGCACCGCGACGGCCGCGATTGCGGCCAAGGCGACGGCGCCCGCGCGCCCCGGGTCGGCGCGGACCTTGGCCAGCCACCCGTCGTGCTCTGTCGAGCCGTCCGGAAGCCAGCGCGGCAGAAGCGAATTCGGGTCGTTCTCGTCATCGCCGTCGTCGGCGTCGCGATCCGGTTGGGCGACGGCGTCTGGTTGAGCACCGAGGCGTCGGTACAAACGTTCGGCGGGCAGTTCTGTGCGCATGCGGCGACGGTAGGTGCATTCACCCTCGTCGCGACGCCGTCGCGCGGGCTTACCCTCCCCCGCTGTGGACCGACTGGCGGCTGTGCACAACGCCCTGTGGCGGAGCCGCCTGACTGGTTGGTTGGGATTGCCGATAACGTGCAATGCAGGACCGTCAGATCCAGCAGAGGAGAGACTGCCATGCAACTGGCGCTCACGAAGGACGAAGCCGCCTTCCGCGACGAGCTACGCGAGTTCTACACGACGAAGATCCCCGCCGACATCCGCGAGCGGACCCGCGCAGGCGAAGGTCTCAACCGCGACGACCTCGCGAACAGCCACAAGATCCTCAACGAGCACGGGCTGGCAGTACCGAGCTGGCCCGTCGAATGGGGTGGCAAGGACTGGACGCCGGCGCAGTATCAGATCTGGCTGGATGAGATGCAGCTGGCGTGCGTGCCGGAGCCGCTGAACTTCAACGCCAAGATGGTCGGCCCGGTGATCGCCGAGTTCGGCTCGCAAGAGATCAAGCAACGATTCCTGCCGCCGACAGCCAGCCTGGACATCTGGTGGTGCCAAGGGTTCTCCGAGCCCGAAGCCGGCTCGGACCTCGCATCGCTACGCACCACCGCAATACGCGACGGCGACAGCTACGTCGTCAACGGGCAGAAGACGTGGACGACGCTCGGCCAGTACGCCGACTGGATTTTCTGCCTGGTGCGCACCGACCCGCAGGCGCCGAAGAAGCAAGCCGGCATCTCCTTCCTGCTCATCGATCTGGACACCCCCGGCATCACGATGCGCCCGATCAAGCTCATCGACGGCAGCGTCGAGGTCAACGAAGTGTTCTTCGAAGACGTCCGGGTGCCCGTGGATCAGCTTGTCGGAGAAGAGAATCAGGGTTGGAGCTACGCGAAGTTCCTGCTGGGCAACGAGCGGACCGGTATCGCGCAGGTAGCCCGCTCCAAGGTCAAGATCGCCGACGTGAAAAAGCGCGCTGCCGAAAACGGCCTGCTCGACGACCCGCTGTTCGCCGCGCGGGTCGCCGAGGCCGAAAACGATTTGCTGGCATTGGAACTCACCCAGATGCGAGTCGCTTCCGGATCCAAGGGCGGCAAGCCCAACCCGGCATCGTCGGTGCTCAAACTGCGCGGGAGCCAACTGCAGCAGATCGTCACGGAATTGCTCGTCGAGGTCGCGGGTCCGGATGCGCTGCCGTACGAAGCCGGCAGCGACATCGCCTCGCCGACGTGGGCGCAGGGCAGCGCACCGCACTACCTGAACTACCGCAAGACATCGATCTACGGCGGCAGCAACGAAGTACAGCGCACCATCATCGCGTCGACCATTCTCGGCTTGTAAGACAGGAACGTGAGGTAAAGCCATGGACTTTCAGTTGAGCGACGAACAAGTGCTGCTGCGCGACACCACCCGCGAGCTGCTGTCCCGCAGCTACGACACGGAGAGCCGCAACAAGGTCATCGGCTCCGAGTTGGGCTGGAGCAAAGAGGTGTGGACCCAGCTGGCCGAAACCGGCATCCTCGGACTGGGATTCGACCCCGAGGAGGCCGGCCAGCTTGAAGTGATGGTCGTACTCACCGAAGTCGGCCGTCGGCTGGCGCCCGAGCCCGTCGTGCATGCCGCGCTGGGACCGGGCGCGATCATCGCCGAGGCCGGCAACGACGCCCAGAAGGAACTGCTCGACGAGGTGGCAGGCGGTCAGCGGTTGCTGGCGTTCGCACACCTCGAGCCCGGCGCACGCACCGGTCGTTCTGAGGAGATCTCGACAACGGCTGAGCAGCAGGGCGATTCGTGGGTGCTCAACGGCCGGAAGAATCCGGTGCTCGCCGGTGACTCGGCCGACACGTTGGTGGTCAGCGCGAAGTTGCCGGACGGCGGGATCGGGTTGTTCCTCGTCGACGGCGAGGACGTCACCCGCCACCCGTATCGCACATTCGACGGCCAACGCGGTGCGCAGATCGACCTCGACAAGGCCTCGGGCGAGCCACTCGGCGACGCCGTGGACGCCTCAGCGGCGATCCGCAACGGCCTGGTCCGGATTCAGTCCGCGCTGTGCGCGGAGGCGGTGGGTGCGATGGAAGAGGCGCTGCGGCTGACGACCGATTACCTCAAGCAGCGCAAGCAGTTCGGCGTCACCCTGAACACCTTCCAGACGCTGACCCAACGCTCCGCCGACATGTACGTCTCGCTGGAGTTGGCGCGCAGCATGAACCTCTACGCGGCGATGTCGATCGCGAATGGCAATTTCGATCCGGTGATCGGTGCCCGCGCCAAGCTGCAGATCGGCCGGTCCGGCCGGCACATCAGCCAAGAGGCGATCCAGTTGCACGGCGGCATCGGCATGACCGCGGAATACCCCGTCGGCCACTACGCGGCGCGGTTGACCGGAATCGACCACACCTTCGGATCGGCCCAGGACCAACTGCACGTCCTGATCGACCAGGTCGGCGATTACGACGTCGTGACGCTGTAAGTCGAAGCCTACGAAGCGGGTTCAGCCACAACCGGCTGAACCCGCTTTCGCGTCAGCTCGTCTCCGACGCTCCCGACTCTGCGTCGCCCGCCGGTGACCCGACCGGCGCCGCAACAGGTTCCGCGTCACCCGACGCCTCACCGTTGACCGAGGCCTCACCGTTTGCGGATGCCTCGGTCGCCTCGACTGCCGGCGCTTCGCCATCCGCGTCGGGCAGCTGAGCCGCCAGGTATTCGCCCAGCCCACCGATCGTCGGGTAGTCGAAGACCGCGGTCGCGTTGATGGTGAACTTGCCACCGAACTGGCTGTGCAACCGGTTCCGGAGTTCGACCGCCATCAGTGAGTCCGTACCCAGGTCGAGGAACCGGCTGGTCGCGGCGGGCGGCTGCGCGAGTCGCAGGAAGTTCTGCACCTCACGCTGCAGGAACTCGGTGATGAAACCTGCACGCTGCGCAACCGGGATCTCCTGCAGTTGCTTGAGCAACTCGCTGTCACCGATTGCCTCACCGGCTGCGCTCGGCAGCACGACGTCGAGGATCGGTGGACGCGAACTGCCCAGCACCTTGGCGGCACGCGCCCAGTTGGCCTTCAAGACGGTCGCCTGACCGGTGCCGTTGGCGACGACCTCGGCGAGAGCGCTGAGCGCGAGCGACGGCTCCAACGGAACCAGCCCTTGCGCACTGATATTGGCCGCCGCGGCTTCCGACGAGGCCATGCCACCTTGAGCCCAGGGACCGAAGTTGACGCCGGTTACCGGCAGACCCTGGGCCTTTCGCTGCCCGACCAATCCGTCCAGCAGCGCATTGGCCGTCGAGTAGTTGGCCTGGCCAGGTGAACCGAACAAGCTGGACACCGACGAGGACAGGATGAAGAAGTCCAGGTCGTCGTCCTTGGTCAACCGGTCCAGGTGCAAGGCACCAAACGCCTTGGGCGCCAATGTCGTCTGGAAACGCTCCAGAGTCTGCTGACCGAGCAGCGCGTCATCGAGCACACCCGCCAGATGCGCCACACCCGCGAGCGGTGGCAACTCCGCACGGATCTGCTCCAGCAACTTCACCACGTCGGCCTCCTGGCCGACGTCCGCCGCCAGAACGTGAATGCGGCAGCGGTAGCGCTCGATGATGTCGTCGATCGCTTTCTGGGCGTCCTCGTCCGGCGCACGCCGACTGGTCAACACGATGTCGCCGGCGCCGAGTTGTGCCAGATAGGCAGCGGTATGCAGACCAATCGCACCCAGACCACCGGTGATCAGATAGCTCCGATCGCCGCGCGGCTGCAACGGGTTCGGTACCTGGCAAACGATCTTGCCGATGTGCCGAGCTGTCTGCATACGGCGGAACGCAGCCCTGGCTTCGGTCAGTGGGTAGACCTCGGCGGGCAGCGGCGTCCACTCCCCGTTGGCCAGCCCTTCCGACACCCCGGTGAGCAAGTCGCGAATGCGATCGGGTTCGGTGAACATCACCGTGTCCAACGCGACGATGTCGTAGGCGATGTCGGGTCGTTCCTCGGCCATCTGCTCCGGAGTCCAGATGTCGCGCTTGGCGATCTCGGCGAAACGGCCGTTCTGGGCGGTGGCCCGCAAGGTCGCCTCGATGAACCCTTCACTGGTCAAGCTGTTCAGCACCACGTCGACACCGGCACCATCGGTATCGGCCAGGATCTGGTCTGCGTAATCCGTTGTGCGCGAGTCGTAGACGTACTCCACACCCAGCTTGCGCAACGTGGCGCGCTTGTACTTGCTGGCGGTTGCGTAGACGACCGCACCGTGCTGCTGCGCCATCTGGATCGCCGCCAGACCCACACCACCACTGGCCGCGTGGATCAGCACCCTGTCGCCGGGCTTGAGCTGCGCCCAGTCGAACGCAAGCCTGGTCGTGAGCGCGGCCGCGGGAATCGTCGCCGCCTCGACCGCGCTGACCCCGTCGGGAATGGGCGCCAGGAACTGGGCCGGCACGTTGAAGCGGCTGGCGAAGGCGCCCTGCATGGAGCCGTAGACCCGCTGTCCGACCTCGAGTCCGGTGACGCCGTCGCCCAATTGCGTGACGGTGCCGGCGAAGTCACCACCGATCGGGCCGGGATCACCCGGGTAGAGGCCCAACACGTTGAGCACGTCGCGGAAGTTCAGGCCGGCAGCCTCAACCCGCACCTGCACGTAGCCTTCGTCCGGCGCCGGCACCTCTTTCTCGGTCAGCCGCAGGTTGTCGATGGCACCACGCTCGGTGGGAGCCAGCACGAAGTCGTTCGCCCGCGGCACCACCAGGTGACCGCTGCGCGCCCACGGCAGCAACCGCGATGCCAGGAACTTCCCTTGTCGCAGTGCGAGTTCGGGTTCGACGACCGGCGAGCCCAGCTGGCCGGCCAGCAAGCGCGCAGCCTCCTCTGGCTCGTCGAAGTCGATCAGCCTCAGCCGCAGGCCCGGCTCCTCGTTGATGATGGTGCGTCCGAGTCCCCACAGTGCTGCCTGCACCGGGTCGACCGGTTCGCTGGACTCGGTGGCGACCGCCTTCTCGGTGACGATCCACAGTCCACCGGGCAGTTTCACGTCGCCGCCCTGCAGGGTGTGCACGGCGCCGAGCAGACCGGTGATCTCAGCCTCCAACCGTGCGGCAGCGTCAGCGCTCGACTCGTCCGCACTCGGTCCGGCGCTCCGCCAGACTATGCCCGAGATCGGCATCCCCTTCTCGTGAGCCTGCGACAACATCTGCCCCAGGAGCTCAGGATCGGTGATCCGGTCGAAGGAGATGCAGCCCGGAACTTGAGCAGCAAGCTCACCGAATCCGGCAATCAGCCATGTGCCGCTGGCATTTTCAGCATCCTCACCCGACGGCGGCACCTCTTGCCAACCGACGGTGTACAGCAGGCGGGTGGCATCGCCACCGAGCCCGCGCAACAATGCTTCCCGAGGGGCACGCTTGACCGTGAACTCGCGAATCCCGCCCAGCAGACGGCCATCCCGGTCGACGAAATCGAGGTCGAAGACCTGGGTTTCGCCGTCGAGCGCGTTGCTGTGCCACCGTGCGCGGCAGTAGAACCGTCGCGGCATCTTCTCTTTCAGGAAGACCGAGCCATAGCGCAACGGCAGGAACAGGTCGCTGACGCCCTGTTCGGCCGCAAGCAGCGCCGGGAACGCCGGGAAGGCGACACCGGTGCACAGGTCCATCAGGACCGGGTGCATCGGTTCGGTTCCGAGCTGTTCGGAGAGTTCTTCGCCGACGGTGATGTCACCGATCGCCTCGCCGTCACCGAGCCACAGCGACTTCAGCGAACCAGACCAGTTCGGCCCCCACGCCAGCTCCATGTCGGCGAAGGTCTCGAACAGCTCCTGCGGACGCATCCGCTCCAGCCGCTCGATCGCCGCGTCGACCGGATCCGACTCATCGGGGGCCGGTTCGTCCACGGGACCGGTGACGACGGTGCCGTCGGCGTTCAACGACCACTCGGCGTCACGAACCCCGTACGGGCGGCTGTGCACCTGGAAGGTGAAGTCGCCGCCTTCCTCGATCGGATGCAATGTCAGCTGCACCTCACGAGAACTCTTCTCGGGCAGGATGATCGGCTCGTAGAAGAAGACCTCTTTGACCCGTGCCGGCGACCCGACGGCCGCCAACGCCATGGCCGCATACGTCGCACCCGGGACCACGACGGTGCCGTAGATGACGTGATCGGACAGCCACGGCTGCGATCTGACGGAGATTCTGCTGGTGTAGACGGTATCGCCGGAGGCGAGATCCTTTGCACCACCCAGAATTCCGGACACGGCCGGCCCGTCGACCGCGATGCCCGACGTCTTCGGCCAGAACCGACGACGCTGGAACGGGTAGGTGGGCAGTTCGACCTTGTTCCGCGCCTGATGTTGCAGCGCAGCGAAGTTGGGTCGGTGACCACTGACATAGGCAGTGGCCAGCGCCTCCGCGATCTGACGACGGTCCCCCACGCCCTTACGCAGCGAGACGAGCGCACGCGGTGCAGCCAGGTGTTCCGGCCACACCTGCACCGCGGCCCCGGTCAGAACCGGTTGCGGACCGATCTCCATCAGCACCGTGCATCCCAGCGCCGCCACGGTACGCACGCTCTCGGCGAACTGCACCGGCTGGCGGGAGTGCCGCCGCCAATACTGAGCGTCCAGTGGGGTTTCCGAGGTGAGGATGGCGCCGGTGCGGTTGCACACCAGCGGCAGCGTCGGCACGGCGAACTGCATCTGTGCTGCGTAGGACTCGAATTCGCCCAGCACCGGGTCAAGCAGTTCCGAGTGGAACGCGTGGCTGGTTTCCAGCCAGGTGCAGCGGATGCCCTCCTCGCTGAATTTGGCGACCACCTGTTCCACGTCCTCACCGGGACCCGACAGCACGGTGTTCGTGCCGTTGTAGGCGCCCACGGACACCCGGGAGAATTCGTTGGCGACCTGCTCGACCTGCTTGGGGTCGGCGAAAACCGCCACCATCCGCCCACCTGCGGGCAGGCTGCCGAACAGTCGGCCGCGCTCGGCCATCAGGCGTGCACCGTCCTCGAGGCTGAAGACCCCGGCCATGCACGCCGCCGCGTACTGGCCCACGCTGTGCCCGAGCACCACGTCCGGCTCGATACCCCAGGACTGCCACAGCCGGGCCAGGCCCATCTCGACGGCGAACAGCGCCGGCTGCGCGAATGAGGTGTGCTTCAACGTTTCACTGGCCTCGCCACCGGCCTCACGATCGGTCGCGAAGATCACCTCGAGCAACGGACGCTCCAACATGCCGTCCACTGCGTCAGCACACTTCTTCACCGTCTCGGCGAAAACCGGCTCGGCGTCGAACAATTCGCGCGCCATCCCCGGGTACTGGCTGCCCTGCCCGGTGAACAACCACGCCGTCGTCGGCCGGTCAGTGCACTCACCGCGTACCACGCCGGGGCGCAACCGGTTCTCGGCCAACTCGGCCAGGCCGTCGCCGGCGCTCTGTGCCGTGTCCACGACCAGAGCGGCCCGGTGCTCGAAGTGCGAACGCCCGACGCCGGCTGTGAGGCACACCCCGGCGATGTCAGCCTCAGGGTTCGCCGACAACCACGTGCCGTACCGCTGCGCCAACGCGACCAGGGCCTCCGGTGACCGCGCCGACAGCGCGAGCACGTTGACCGACTCTTCGGTCGGCTTCGACTCCGACGCGATCTCGCCATCGGCCGGCGGCTCTGCATCCACGACCACCGGTAGCGCCGGCGCCTCTTCGATGAGCACGTGGGCGTTCGTGCCGGTGAATCCGAAGGAACTCACACCCGCACGCCGCGGCCTGCCGTTGGGCTCCCATGGCCGTGCGTGGTCGACGACCTGTACCGGCAGGGAATCCCACGGGATGTGCGGCGACGGGGTATCGAAGTGCAGGCTCTGCGGCAGCACGTTGTGCTGCAGCGACAACACGACCTTGATCAGACCGGCTGCACCCGATGCCGACTCGAGGTGGCCGATGTTGGTCTTCACCGATCCCATCAGCAGCGGCCGGTCCGCGGCGCGCGAGACGCCGTAAACGGCTCCGGCCGCCTGCGCCTCGATCGGGTCACCCAACGGGGTGCCTGTGCCGTGCGCCTCGAGGTAGTCGACGTCGCCGCCGACCAGACCGGCGCGGGCTAGAGCTGTGGCGATAAGCCGTTGTTGCGCTCCACCGTTCGGCACTGTCAGACCGCTGGACGCACCGTCCTGGTTGACGGCGGTACCCGGGATCACGGCGCACACTCGGTCGCCGTCGCGCTGGGCGTCGCTGAGCCTCTTGAGCACCAGGATGCCTGCGCCTTCGCTGCGCACGTAGCCGTCGGCGGAGGCGTCGAAGGTCTTGCACTGCCCGACGGGCGACAGCATCCGGGCGCGTGAGGCGGCGATGATGGTGATCGGGCTCAGCAGGACGTTCACCCCACCGGCCAAGGCCATGTCGCAGTCACCCGAGTGCAACGCCTGGACGGCCTGATGCACCGCCACCAGCGACGAGCTGCAGGCGGTGTCGACCGCCACCGCCGGACCCTCGAGGCCGAGCGAGAACGCGACCCGACCGGAGATGGCGTTGAGCGCGTTGCCGGTGATGAAGTGCGGCATGATCTTGTCGACCGACTCGCCGGACAATAGATGCGCGTACTCGTTGGCGGCGACTCCGACGAAGATGCCGGTCCGGCTGCCGCGCAGGGACGCCGGGGAATAGCCGGCGCGTTCCAGACCCTCCCACGCCATTTCCAGCATCAGTCGCTGCTGGGGCTCGATCCACACTGCTTCGCGCGGAGAGATACCGAAGAATTCCGGATCGAATCCGTCGATCCCCTCGAGGAATCCGCCGAATCGGGTGTACATCTTGCCTGGGGCGTCCGGGTCCGGATCATAGAACTCGTCGATGTCGAATCGGTCTTCCGGGACCTCCCGGATCGCGTTGAGACCGCCGGACAGCAAGTCCCAGAAGGCTTCCGGGTCGGACGCGCCCGGGAAACGGCACGCCACCGACACGATCGCGATCGGATCGTCCGTGCGCGCCGTGGCCAGCGATGCCAGCTGCGGCCCGGCCTTGGCCGAGGACTGCTCGCTGAGCTCGAGTACGTCGCTCAGCAGGTAGTCGACCACATCGGACAGTCGCGGGTGATCCATCGCCAGGGTGGCCGGTATCTCCTTGCCGACTCCCTGCTCGATCCGGCGTCGCAATTCGACGGCCATCAGCGAATCCATGCCGAGGTCGAAGAACCCTGCGTCCTCACGAATCTCAGACGGGTCGACGCGCGTCACCTCGGCAACGCCGTCGCGCAACCAGTCCGCCATGAGCTTTCTGCGCTGCTGCACAGGAGCATTCGTGAGCCGCTCGACGAGCTCGGTCTTCCCGGAGGCCGTCGTTGGCCGCGGCGCCGCGGCGGGCACCTCGCGCTCCAATTCCGCCATGAAGGAACGCCGGCCCGCCTGCTGGTAGAGCGGCAGGAAGCGGGCCCAGTCGATCCGGGCGACGACGCCTTGCGCCGCTCCCTGCTCGGAAGAAACAGCGATCAGGTCGGCCAGGCCGGCCAGTGCGTCCGCGGGTGACAACGTCCGGACTCCGCGCTTCTGCAACTTCGCGCGGGATTCTTCGTCGGCCATGCCCGAGGCCCAGGGCCCGAAGTTGACGCTGACGCCCGAGACGCCCTGGTCGCGCAGCCGCCAGGACAGCCCGTCCAGGAAGGCGTTCGCTGCGCCGTAGGCGGTCTGACCGAACCCGCCCCAGACCGAGGCGATCGACGAGGTGCTGAGGAAGAAGTCCAGCTTAAGGTCAGCGGCAGCTTCGCTCAGATGCCAAGCACCCCAAACCTTTCCGGCGAAGACGCGATCCACCTCATCATCTTCCAGCGCCCCCAGCGGGGTGGTCCCGATCTCACCTGCGGCGTGGACGATGCCGGCCAGCGGCGGCATTTCGGCCTGCACGGTCGCCAGCAGACGCGCGACGCTGTGGGCGTCGGCGACATCGGCCTCTACGACTCGGAATTCGCTGCCGTGCTGTGCGCTGAGCGCATCGATGCGCTGCCGCACGGCCTCACTGGGTGAGCGCCGGCTGGTCAGCACCAGATGCTTGGCGCCGTGCGCGGCGAGATATCCGGCGATCTCCAGCCCTATCGAGCCCAGACCACCGGTCACCAAATATGTTGCGTCATCGCGAAGTTGCAACGAAGTTCCGCTCGGCGCCGCCACCCGTCGGATCAGTCGGGGAACGAAGACGTCTTGATCACGAAGCGCGACTTGGTCTTCGCCGGGTCGCGCGGCCACGACATGGTCGACGAACCGCGACCATTCGTCGGCAGTGCCCGCAGAGAGGTCGACCAGTCCGCCCCACAGCTGTGGAAGTTCCAGCGCGGCGGCACGACCGAATCCCCACAGCGCGGTGTGGTCCGGTGACACGGTGTCGGCGTCTACGACGCGTTGCGCGCCGCGGGTCACCAACCAGATCGGTCGACGTATTTCCGCGGCGGCTACGGCGCGGAAGAGTCGCTTGGTTCCGCTCAGGACACGGTGCTGCATCCGCAGCAACGACCGCATCGACGGTTGGGTGTCGGAGTCAAGGGCCGCGAAGTGCACGATCCGCAGCGTCGGGTCCTCGGCTGCCGCGGCGCGCAGCACGGTCTCGAACTGTTCCTGATCTGCGTCGCTGGCCGGCAGTCCAATGATTTCGTGCCGCTGCCCGCGCGCAGTGAGCGCCTCGACCAGAGGCTGAACTGCTTCGGCGTTGTCTCCGACGAGGAACCAGGTCGACGCCTCGCCGGCTTCCGCCCCAGCGCCTGCTGCAGTGGACTTCTCCCATCGGATCTCGTAGCGGTCGTTCGCGATGGACTGCGTCGTTTTCTGCTGGTTGTGCTGTGCGGCAAGCTTTGTCAGCACGCTCAGGGTCTCGGTCGGGTGGTCGCCGTTCTCACCGTCAAGAAGTGCCGCGAGTTCCTCGATCCGGCCGTCCTCCAGGAGGCGGACGGCTTGGGTGCGCGGTCCGCCACTGCCCGCGCCCTGCTGTTTCTGGTGCGGGCTCTCCCGGTTGTCTTTGAACCAGTACTGGCGATGCTCGAACGGATACGCGGGCAGGTCGAGCTTGCTCGCCGGGCCCTGCTGAACAGCGCCGAAGTTGGGCAGATGGCCCAAAACGTATGCGTCAGCGAGGGCTTCGGTGATCTGCCGGTGGTCGGCGGTGTTCTTGCGCAGCGATGCGATCGCCCGTGGCGCGGTGGCCGGGTCCGGCCATGCCCGCAGAGCCGCGGCGGTGAGCACAGGCTGCGGCCCGATCTCCACGAGCACTTTGCAGCCGAGATCTGACAGGGTCTTCACACTCTTGGCGAATTCCACCGGCTGGCGCGCGTGTCGACGCCAGTAGTTGCCGTCGAGTTTCAGGCTCCTACCGATCGCGGCGCCCGTGCGGTTGTCGATCAACATCCGTTGTGGCGAAGCATATTTGAACTGGTCCGCGAACGTTTCAAACTCGTCGAGGATCGGGTCCAGCAGCGCGGAGTGGAACGCGTGGCTGGTGTCCAACCAGTCGCACCGGACGCTGTCGGCCGTCAGCCGGGCCACCGCTTGCTCCAAATCGGCTGCGGGACCTGACAGTACGGTGTTCGCGCCGTTGTACGCCGCCACCGACAGAGTCGGGAATTCGTCCGTCATCTTCTCGACGCGCTCGGCGGCGGCGAACGCCGCGACCATCCGACCGCCGGCGGGCAGGCTGCCGAACAACCGGCCGCGCTCGGCCATCAAACGCATGCCGTCTTCGAGGCTGAACACGCCCGCGATGCAGGCCGCCGAGTACTGGCCGACACTGTGACCCAACACCACATCGGGCTCGAAGCCCCACGACTGCCAGAGTCGGGCCAGACCCATTTCGATCGCGAACAAAGCAGGCTGGGCGTAGGACGTCTGCCGCAGCGTCTCTTCGCTTTCCGGGCTGTCTGAGCCGAAAATGACGTCCAGGAGCGGCTTTTCGAGGACGTCGGCGGCAGCTGAGGCGCACCGGGTCAGCGTTTCGGCGAAAACCGGCTCGGTGTCGAACAATTCGCGGGCCATGCCAACGTATTGACTGCCCTGACCGGTGAACAGCCACGCTGTCTTGGGCCTGTCGCGCGTTTCGCCGCGAACCAGACCGGGTGCCGGGCGGTCGTCGGCGAGTGCGCCGAGCAACTCCGCGGCGGCTTCTTTCGTGTTGACCACCAACGCGGCGCGGTGCTGCTGGTGCGCCCGTCCCACCCCTGCGGTCAGGCAGAGGTCAGCCAACGTCGCTTCGGAGTGCGCGCTCAGCCAGGCGCGGTAGTCGTCGGCGATCTGGATCAGCGCGGACGGAGTGTGCGCCGACAGCGGAAGAATGCTGAACCGTCCGTTTACGGGCTGGTCGGCCGGATCGATGACCACGCCGGCGTGAACCGCTTGCAGAGGCGCTTCTTCGAGGATGACGTGCGCGTTGGTGCCGGCGAAGCCGAACGAACTGATGCCGGCGATGCGGGGCCGACCGTTGCGCTCCCACGGAGTGGTCTCACGCACCACCTCTACCGCGAGGCGGTCCCAGGGGATGTGCGGCGACGGGTTCTGGAAGTGCAGATGCTTCGGGAGCTGCTCGTTCTCCAGCGACAGGATCACCTTGATAACGCCGGCGATGCCTGCTGCTGCTTCCAGATGGCCGATGTTCGTCTTTGCCGATCCGATCAACAGCGGGTCGTTTGCCTCGCGTCCGGCGCCGAGCACGGCGCCGGCGGCCTGAGCCTCGATCGGGTCGCCGAGCGATGTCCCGGTGCCATGGGCTTCCAGGTAATTGATGTCCTTGGGCTCGAGGCCGGCACGCTTGAGCGCGTCGGCGATAACCCGTTGCTGCGCAACGCCATTCGGCACCGTCAAACCGCCCGATGCGCCATCCTGGTTGATCGCGCTGCCCCGGATGACGGCCCGGATCCGGTCGCCGTCGCGGATCGCGTCCTCGAGCCGCTTGATGATGATGACGCCGCAGCCCTCGCCGCGCACATAGCCGTCCGCGGCCGCGTCGAACGTCTTGCACTTGCCGTCCGGCGCGAGCATCTGCGCACTGGAGAACGTGATCATGGTCGCCGGGGTGAGCAGCACGTTCGCACCACCGGCCAACGCCAGGTCGGTTTCGCCCAGCTGCAACGCCTGGCAGGCCTGGTGGATTGCCACCAGCGACGAACTGCATGCGGTGTCGACGGCGACCGACGGACCCTGCAGGCCCAATCGATAACTGATCCGGCCGGCAGCCGCGGCATTCGACGTCCCGATCGCCATATAGGCCTCGATCTCGGGGTACGTGAGCTCGCCGGATGCCATCCCTAGGTAGTCGTGGGTGGCCAGACCGACGAACACGCCGGTGTTGGTGTTCGCCAGCGCCGTGGGCGCAACGCCGTAATGCTCCACCGCACGCCACGCCGTCTCGAGCAGCAGCCGATGTTGCGGGTCCATCAACCTGACCTCGCGCGTCGACATGCCGAAGAACGGCGCATCGAACCCGGTCACGTCATCGACGAAACCGGCGCGACGGGTCACAATCTTGCCGGGCGCACCGGGCTCCGGGTCGAAGAACTCATCGACATCCCACCGGTCCGCGGGCACCTCCGAGATGGCGTCGCGGCCATCGCGCAGGACGTTCCAGAACTCCTCTGCATTGGCGGCGCCTGGGAAGCGCGCGGCGTAGCCGACGATCGCAAAGCGTGGGGTGTCGTTCTTCTGACCTTCGACGGATCCCATAGCGGTGTCCTCTCGGCTTGGGGACGGGGAAGATTCGGTCGCCGACGAGCGGCCCGGTTGGGCACTAGAATCTCTGTCGCAGGCTACTTATGCAAGTGTGTCACGACCACGCGTACACGTCCGGTGTCAAGACCCGCGGGGCGCGTATCACGCGGTCGGCGCGTACGCCAGATGGCGACACTCATAGCTGGGCGCGTTATCTTGATCGGGCTATCAGCGTGGCTGGCCCGGAGCCTGTCAGACGAGGAGGACAAACTTTTGCGCATCGGGAAAATCACGGTGGGCTCGCTCGATGAATGGATCCTGGCCCCCGGCTCGGTCATCTCATGGCACCCGACCGCCACAGCCGCGGAGAAGGCCCGCCACGCGCCGGTCAGTTCCGTGCCGGTCAGCTACATGCAGGGACAACACCTCCGTAACTACACCGAGCGGTCAGCGGCGGGGCAGAACTTCTCCCGGCAGATCATCGCCAGCTGCGACGTCGCGGGCCACTGTGACATCTCCGCCATGGACGAGGCGCTCAACGTTTACCTGCGCCGGCACGACACCTTCCGCAGCTGGTTCGAGGACACCGGTGACGGCCAGTTCATCCGGCATACCATCGCCGATCCCGCCGAAATCGAGTTCGAGCCGGTCGAACACGGTCACATGACCCTCGAACAGATCCACGAGCACGTCGTGGCCATACCGAACCCGTTGGAGTGGGGCTGCTTCACGTTCGGCGTGGTCCAAGGCGAGAACCACTTCTCTTTCTTTGCCGCCATGGACCATGTCCACGGCGACGCCACGCTGATCGGCACCACGATGCTCGAGGCGAACGGTATGTATGCGGCGTTGAGTGGTGGCGGCGATGCCCTCCAGCTACCCGATGCGGGCAGCTTCGACGACTTCTGCACCCGCGAACGCGAATTCACCTCCACATTGACTGTGGATTCGCCGGGGGTACAGGCGTGGATCGATTTCGCCGAAAACAACAGCAACGGTTTTCCCGAGTTCCCGCTCCCCCTGGGCGACCCGCTGGAGTCGGACAAGAGTTATATGGCCTCCGAACTCCTGATGGATCCGGCGCAGACGGAGCGCTTCGAAGCGGCCTGCCAAGGGGCAGGCGCACGCTTCGTCGGCGGCCTGTTCGCGTGCCTTGGCCTGGTAGAGCATGAATTCACCGGTGCGATGACCTACTACGGGCTGACTCCCCGGGACTCGCGTACGGCCGCGGACAACTTCATGACGCAGGGCTGGTTCACCGGTCTGATCCCGATCACCGTGCCCGTCGCGGCCGCATCGTTCGCCGAAGCGGCCGGGGCGGCGCAGACGTCATTCGACTCCGGCCTCGACATGGCGCGAGTGCCGTACTACCGCGTGCTGGAGTTGGCGCCGTGGCTGAAATGGCCGGAGCCGAACTTTCCGGTGTCGAACTTCCTGCACGGCGGCGCGGCGCCGCTCAACGCCATTCTCGCCGCGGGTGATCTCGGTCTGGCGGACAACATCGGAATCTATCCGGATGGCCGGTTCTCCTACCAGCTCACCATCTACGTCTTCCGGTACGCCGAGGGCACGGTCATGGCGATCATGTACCCCGACAACCCGATCGCGCTGAAATCCGTGACGCGCTATATGGAATCTATGAAGTCGGTATGCGTTCGGGTCGCCGACAGCGGGCATTGGGGACGCGTCGCATAGCTGTGATGGGTAGAGCTTTTCTGATTGAACGCCGGCGAAATTCGCCGGCGGGCGCACACTGCGGCGTCGACCGGGGGGTAGGGACGATATGCGACGGCTAGCCGCTTCCATATTGCGGTGGCCTTGGCTTGTGATTGCGATCTGGGTGGCGATCGCGGTCGCTCTGCCACTGACCCTCCCGTCACTGAACGAGATGGCCGAGAAACATCCGCTCGCCATCCTGCCCAGCGATGCCCCGTCGAACGTCACCGCTCGGAAGATGACCGAGGCCTTTCACGAGTCGGGTTCAGAAGACCTGCTGCTGGTGGTGCTGACCGACGACAAAGGTCTTGGACGCGACGACGAGGCCGTGTACGGCAAATTGGTCGACACGCTGCGCAAAGACACCAAAAACGTCGTGATGCTGCAGGACTTCATCGCCACCCCGCCGCTGCGCTCGATCGTGACCAGCAAGGACGACAAAGCCTGGGTCCTGCCGGTGGGTGTGGCGGGCGAGTTGGGCACGCCACGGTCCTACGAAGGCTTCAAACAGATCAGTGACGTCGTCAGCCATGCCGTCGCCGGCACGTCGCTGCGGGCGAACATCACCGGGCCTGCGGCGACGGTCGCGGACCTCACCGTCGCCGGCGAAAAGGACCGGCTCCCGATCGAGCTGGCGATCGGCGGGCTGGTGCTGCTGGTCCTCTTGGTGGTGTACCGCAGCGTCATCACCATGCTGCTGCCGTTGATCACGATCGGCTTGTCTCTGGTGATCGCCCAGTCGCTGGTGGCCGCCTTCTCCGAGGTGACCGGCACCGGCGTCTCGAACCAGTCGAACGTCTTCCTCAGCGCGATCATGGCCGGTGCGGGAACTGACTACGCGGTCTTTCTCATCAGCCGATATCACGACTATCTGCGATCCGGCGACGAGTCCGATCTGGCTCTCAGACGAGCGTTGATCTCGATCGGAAAGGTCGTTGCCGCGTCCGCCACCACCGTCGGCATCACCTTCCTGCTGATCAGCTTCGCCCGGATGGGCGTGTTCCAGACGGTCGGCATCGCATCCGCCATCGGAATCGGCGTGGCCTTCCTGGCCGCAGTGACCCTGCTGCCGGCGATCCTGGCCATTGCGGGCCCTCGCGGTTGGGTCAAGCCGCGGCGCGAATTGACCGCCCGGATGTGGCGGCGTTCGGGCATCCGCATCGTGCGCCGACCGAAGACCCACCTGGTCGCCAGCCTGCTCGTGCTGGCCATCCTGGCGTCCTGCTCGGCCTTTGTGCGCTACAACTACGACGACCGTAAGGCGCTGGCCGCCTCTGCCCCGAGCTCGGTCGGGTACACCGCGCTGGATCGGCATTTCCCGGTCAACCAGTCCATCCCGGAGTACATCCTCATCCAGTCGCCGCGCGACCTGCGCAATCCGCAGGCCCTGGCCGATCTGGAGCAGATGGCGGACCGGATCAGCCAGCTGCCGAACATCGCCGCGATCAGCGGCATCACCCGCCCGACGGGCAATGTGCCCGAACAGTTCAGAGCCACCTATCAGGCGGGTGCCATCGGCTCCTTCCTGCAGGGCGGGTCGGAGCTGATCACCGACCACAACAGTGACCTCACCCGGCTGTCCGAAGGCACCGACTCACTTGCCGAGAACCTCAGCGCCGTCCGGGGTCAGGTGAGCCAACTTGCGGCCAGCGTGGACGAGCTGCAGAACGCATTCACCTCGACGAAGGATCAGTACAGCGGCGAGACGCTGGTGAAGGAGGTCGATCTCGGCGCCCAGCTCATCGACCACCTCAACGTGATCAGCAACGACACGGGCTTGAACTTCACCGGCGGCAAGAACCTGTTCTCCTGGATGGGCCCGGTGTTGATGTCTCTGCGCGGCAACCCGGTGTGCGACGCCGACGAGTCCTGCAGCGATACCCGCGGCGCGTTCGAGCAGCTGCTGGGTGGACGCGATCAAGCGGAACTCGACGCGATCAACGACCTGGCCCACCAGATGCAGGATTACCCAGACAAGAAGCAGCTGAAGGCGTCGACGGATCGCCTGAAAGCAGCATTCGCCAAGCTCGCCGCGGTGCTGCAGTCCCTCGGAATGGACCAGCCGGGCGGACTGCAGGGGAATCTGGGCACTCTGCAGAGCGACGCGGACCAATTCGCCGGTGGCAGCAGGCAGGTGGCTGACGCGGTCGCCCAGCTTGTCGACCAGGTCAAGCAGCTGGGAGCCGGACTGAGTGAATCGGCGACGTTCCTGTTGTCGCTGAAGAAGGACGCGTCTCAGCCCGCGATGGCCGGGTTCAACATCCCGGCGCAGTTGCTGCACTTGGATGAGTTCAAGAAGGCCGCCAACATCTTCATGTCGCCGGACGGCCATTCGGTGCGATACCTGGTGCAGACCAGGCTCAATCCGTTCAGTACCGAAGCGATGGATCAGGTCAACACGATCATCGCGACCGCCAAGGGAGCGCAGCCGAATACCGCCTTGGTGGACGCCAAGATCTCGATGGCGGGATTCACCGTCGGCCTCAAGGACACCCGCGACTACTACGAGCACGACATCCGGTTCATCATCGCGATCACCCTGCTGGTCGTGCTGCTGACCTTGATGGCCCTGTTGCGTGCGATCGTCGCGCCGCTGTACCTGGTTGCCTCTGTGGTGATCTCGTATTTGTCCGCGGTCGGTATCGGCGTGGTGTTCTTCCAATTCATCCTCGGCCAGCATCTGCATTGGAGCGTGCCGCCGTTGGCGTTCGTGGTGCTGGTGGCCGTGGGGGCCGACTACAACATGCTGTTGGTCTCGCGAATGCGTGACGAGTCTCCGCGGAGTATGCGATACGGCATCGTCCGCACGCTGAGTTCCACCGGCGGTGTGATCACCGCGGCCGGCGTCATTTTCGCGGCGTCGATGGCCGGTTTGTTGTTCTCCAGCATCGGCACCGTCGTCCAGGGTGGCTTCGTCATCGGCATCGGAATTCTGCTCGACACTTTCCTGGTTCGCACCGTGACGGTGCCGGCATTAGCGGCGCTGATAGGGCGGGCGAACTGGTGGCCGTCACGGGCCGGAAGGGTTCGCGCACCTGCATGATCTATGTGAAACTACGAAACGAAGACGAGCGGTCAGGAGTAGCGGTGAAGAAACTACTCGCGGGAGTGAGTGCGCTGGTAAGTATCAGCGCCACAGGATGTTTCGGCATCGGCACCGCGGCGGCCGACGACACGCCCATCAGCGGTCCGCCGTCCCCCGGAGCGCCGGGCGACCAGACCGCCTACGCCCTCGGCGGCGCGCACGTCCTGGGTGTGCCCTACGACCAGTACATCCGGATGGAGGGCGCGGACTGGTTCCCCGGCCAGCAACGCCAGATCGTTCGCTACCCGGCGGGACAGGTGCAAGGGCATGTGCTCGCCAATCTCTTCCCAGGCCTGAAGCCGGAGATCGACAAATTCGACCACGACTATTCCGGAATCGGCCTGGACGGTCCCAGCGTGGGCTATTCGGTCGATGTCGGCATCGACAACCTCGACGCGGCGATCCACAACACCGGTCGCCCCGGCACGGCGATCGGCTTGTCGGAGGGCGGGTTCGTGGTCGACGGCGAGCAGGCCCGACTGGCGACCGACCCGAACGCTCCCCCGCCGAACGCGTTGAACTTCGCCACGTTCGGCGATCCGATCGGACATCACGCCTTCGGCCAGAGCTTCCTGACCGCCGTGTTCCCGGTCGGCAGCGTCGTACCTGCCCTCGACTACACCATGCCGCCGCGGTACGAGAGCCAATACGAGACTGACAGGTTCGTCTCCGCTTACGACTCGATCGCGGACTTCCCCGACCGTCCGGACAACATGTTCGCGTTCGCAAATACGCTGCTGGGCCTCGCCACCGGTCACACCGCGGTGGCCTTCACGAACGCGAGCATGGTGCCGCCGCAGAACATCAGGACCACGATCAACTCCAGGGGCGCGAAAGACATCACGATCATGGTCCCGGAAAAGCACCTTCCGCTGGTGATGCCGCTGAAATACATCGGCATCCCGGAAGACACGCTGAACAAGCTCGACGCGATCCTGATCCCGAGGGTGAACGCGGGCTATTCGCGAAACGACGATCCGGCGACCGCACCGATTCAAGTTGACCCGGTACACGGGTTCGACCCGGCGGAGGTCACCGCGCCGGCCAACCAGGCCACCTTCGGCGGTGGCGCTGACCCGATCTCGCAGATCATCGCCGGGGCTACATCCGTGTTGTCACACGGCGCAAGCGAAGCCGGCTCCTGATTCCCCGGCCCACACACTCACCTGATCAGTACGGACGAAACCAGATGTCTCAGCCAACGATCCTTTCGATGCTGCACGGACGTGCCAGCCTGCGGCCGAATGAGGTCGCGTACACCTTCACCGATTACGAACACGACTGGGCGGGTGTGCGCGAAGAAGTCACCTGGTCGCAACTGTCCCGCAGAACGCTCAATGCGGCACGCGAACTCAGCCTCTACGCGTCTGTCGGTGACCGAGCGGTCATCCTGGCGCCGCAGAGCCTTGATTACATCGTGGCGTTCCTAGGGTCGATGCAGGCGGGGCTGATCGCCGTTCCGCTCCCGCTGCCGCATCGCGGTTCGAGTCACGAGCGGGTGGACGCGGTCCTTGCCGACACGTCGCCCGCGGTTGTGCTGACGACGTCCGCGTTCGCGGAAGACGTCGCCGAATTCGTCGACGAAGCTCAGCTGGAGAACGCGCCGAAGATCATCGACATCGACTCGTTAGATCTCGACGTCGACGGCGGAACAAGCCTTCGGACAGACAATCTGCCGAGCGTCGCGTATCTGCAGTACAGCTCGGGTTCGACCCGACTGCCGACCGGGGTGATGATCTCGCACCGCAACCTGCAGGTGAACTTCGAGCAGCTGATGCGTGCCATTTTCGCCAGCGGACCTCACACCTCGGTGCCACCCGAGGTGGTCATCGTGTCGTGGTTGCCCTTCTACCACGACATGGGTTTGGTGCTGGGGGTCTGCGCGCCCATCCTGAGCGGCCATCGGGGCGAGCTGTCCAGCCCAGTCGCGTTCCTGGAAAGGCCGGCGCGGTGGATTCAATCTCTGGCCAGGAATCGTTTCACGTTCTCCGCGGCGCCCAATTTCGCTTTCGACCTGGCCGCTCGCAAAACAACCGACAGCGACCTGGACGAGCTCGACCTCAGCGGGGTGCTGGGCATCCTCAGCGGTGCCGAACGTGTCGAACCGGCCACCATGCGACGCTTCGTTGATCGATTCGCCCACTTCGACTTTCACGACCACATGATGCGACCGGCGTACGGCATGGCCGAAGCGACCGTGTTCGTGGCGACAGGCACCTGGGCCGACCCTTCGGGGGAGGCGACTTTCGATCCCGGCGAGCTCGGCGCCGGACGTGCAGAGCAGTGCGATGAGGGTACGGGCACGACCCTCGTCAAATACCGCGTGCCACCGTCGCCTGACGTCCGGATCGTCGACTTCGACACCAACCGCGAGCTCCCTGAGGGCTCGGTCGGCGAGATCTGGGTCCATGGCCCCAATGTCGCCGAGGGCTACTGGCACCGGCCACCGGACGAGCAGCGCTGCTTCGGCGCGGAACTGGTCGACGCGTCGCCGGGCACGCCCGACGGGCCGTGGCTCAGGACCGGTGACCAGGGTTTCATCTTCGAGGGAGATCTTTTTATCGTCGGCCGCATCAAGGACCTGGTGATCATCCGCGGGCGTAACCATTACCCCGAGGACATCGAGGCAACGGTCCAGGAGATCACCCGTGGCCGGGTCGCCGCGATCTCGGTGCCACAGGACGGCACCGAGCACCTCGTCACCATCATCGAGATCAAGAAGAGTGGCGACTCCGACGATGGCGCGAAGGATCTGCTCGGCGAAGTGAAAAGCGATGTCACATCGGCGGTCTCGAATGCCCACGGGGTGAATGTCGGCGACCTCGTTCTGGTTGCGCCCGGATCGATTCCCACCACGACGAGCGGCAAGATCCGGCGCGCTGCCTGCATCGACTTGTACCGGCAGGACCAGTTCGCCAGATTGGACGCCTAAGCGGGCCCGCGCCCGCCGCGTACCTTCTGATGATTCTCACGGTCCTGCTAATGGCTTTCGCCGTGAGTTTCGAACCGTTCCGCATCGGTATGACGGTGCTCATGCTGAACCGGCCGAAACCCGCGCTGCAGCTGCTCGCATTTCTGGTGGGCGGCTTCGCTATGGGGACGAGCGTGGGTCTTGTTGTGCTGTTTGTCTTTCGACGCATATTGCTGGGGTCGACCTACTTCACGCTGCCCAGAGTGCAGGTTTTGATCGGGCTGCTGTTTGTTGCCCTCGCTGTCGTGGTGGCCGCTGAGCTACCGCGCAGACTGGGCGTGCGGCCGGCCGCATTCGCGACGCCGGCACAGCGGTTGATACGCGGAGATTCGTTGTCGGTCGCAGGAATTGCCGGTCTCAGCATCGCTCTGCCGTCGGTCGACTATCTGGCCGCATTGGCCGTCATCCTGGCGTCCGGCGCAGCGGCGCTGACCCAAGTCGCGGCGCTGCTGATGTTCAACGTCGTAGCCTTTGCGCTCGTTGAAATCCCGCTGCTGGCTTACGTGTTAGCACCCAAGAAAACAGCCACATCGATGGCGGTTTTGAATGACTGGATTCGATCGCGTCGCAGGCCCCAGGTTGCCATCCTACTTGCCGCGGTCGGCGGCGTGTTCCTGACAATCGGCGCGATCGAGATGCTGCGCTGACGCGGACTTCTCAAGCGCTCATTGGGTTTACGGAATATCGAACTTGTCCGCGATGTCCTGCCATGCCCGAGCATTCTTTCGCGCGATTTCGGCGATCGTGCCCGAGCAGTGGATCGGGACAGCTTCAGAGAACTCGTTACAGGCGCTGATCGCGACCACAACGGTGGACAGCAGTCGCAGCAGAGTTCGACCCCGCTCCGACGACCGGACCGACGGATCGTTTCTGAGCCGCTGGAGGAGATCGGCGCCCCTGGCCGGCGGCGACACCCCGGGATCAGTGGCCGCGGAGTTGGCGGCGGCGCTCGGTCGCCGGGAACGCCGACCCGACGGGTTGGCGAGGTTCTTCGGTAGCGGGCTCTCGCCGCTGTCCACGCGCCGGCGCACATCGCGCGCGGTGGTGACCGATACGCCCGCTTCCCTCGCGATCTCTCGCAGCGATGCGCGCGGATTCATCGACAAGAACTCGGCCGCGCGCCGGCGCCCGGCGGCCGGACTCACCGGCCGGGTCTTGCCATCGCGGCCAAGACGCGGACTCAACTGAGGAACTTCCTCAGTTGCACACACGCGCAATTTGCCGACCGTTTTGTTCGAGACGCCGGCGATCAGTCCAATAGACCGATCCGACCAGTGTGGGTAGGATGCGACGATTCTTTGCGCAGCTGCCTTGCGTTCCGAAAGGGTAAGCGGGAGACCGTGAGTGACGTTCAGGTGCACGGCGAGCGCAAAAGCTTCAGCGTCGTCTCCGTCGAAAAATCTGGCGGCGATTGCAGTCTGGTCGCGCAGTTGGGTCGCGCGAAGCCGATGCACCCCGTCGATCACCCGCATCGAGGCTCGATGGATCACGATCGGCGGCAGCGGTAGCGGTGATTGCGCCAGTACACCGGCGTGGTGCTCGTTGACCTTGGTCTTTCTCGGGGTGAATGAGCTGCGAATCGATGCCAGCGGGACGTTTTCAACTGGCGACGCGTCGCCGCGGCGGACCCAGTCCCGCACCGTGCAATCCGACGACGGCCCTGCCTTATCGAATGCGTGCGTCAAAAACACCTGACCGCTTCGCGGTACGTTCGCGTCACTCTCATTTAATAGAGTCATCGGTCTGCTGAACCTGAGCTATCTTCCTGCCCTTGTTTCACGACGAGTACTTGAATGCCACGAGCGCTGGCGAAACGGAGGCCGAGTCCGTCAGTGAGAATCACATGACCACGACGATGGAGTCACGTCGATAACCACACCCAGCGTATCGATAACCTCACCCTGCATACCTTACGTATGCGTAGGTTACTCGAGAGTAAGGTGCATGCTGACAGTTTGTCAACTGGAAGCAGAGCGCCGCCGCCTACCAACTCGTCGGTTGGGAGCGAACCCGCCGGCCTTGCATCGTTTGCGGCACAGCGTGTTTCGCGCCGGCGTGGACTATCGCCGTCCGAGACAAATTGTGGACCAAACATTTGTCCCTGGTTCGGCCGACCATAGTCGGGCGTCCGGCACAGGTGCCGATCAGCCGGTGAACATAATGAGTTCAGTCAAACCGGCAGAGGAGCCCCGATGAGCACGACAGCCACAGATCGTCCGCTACGCGTGATCCAGTGGACAACCGGAAACATAGGACGTCGATCGCTGCACGCCATCATCGGTAGGCCCGATATGGAATTGGTCGGCGTGTACGCCCACGGGAAAGACAAAGTCGGTGTCGACGCTGCCGAACTGTCCGGCTGGCCGGAGCCGACCGGCGTCAAGGCCACCAACGACGTCGATGCATTGCTGGCGCTGCACCCCGACGCGTGCTGCTACAACCCGCTGTGGCCGAATGTCGACGAGTTGGTCCGCCTCCTCGAGTCGGGCGTCAATGTGTGTTCGAGCGCCGCCTGGATCACCGGCGGCAAGCAGACGCCGGAAGACCGGCAGCGCATCGAGGACGCCTGCAAGCGGGGCGGGTCGACGATCTTCGGCAGCGGCGCGCACCCGGGGATGACCAATCTGGTCGGCATGGTGCTCACCGGATCCTGCGAACGCGTCGACGAGATCCGCATCACCGAATCGGTGGACTGCTCCACCTATGAGTCGGCGGAAACCCAGACCGCGATGGGCTTTTCCCAGGATCCCGACACTCCAGGCCTGGCCGAGAATGTGCGACGGGAAAGCGAGGTCTTCGCCGAGTCGGCGGCGATGATGGCCGACGCGATCGGCGCCAAGCTGGACAAGCTGACCTTCGACGTCACGTTCACAGCGGCCACCGGAGACTCCGACCTGGGCTTCATGAAGATCCCGGCCGGAACCGTCGGCGGCGTGTACGGCTACCACCGCGGCTGGGTGGGCGATCACAACATCGTCAGTGTCGGCTTCAACTGGACCATGGGCAATCACGTTCAGCCGCCCAAGCCGCTGGAGCATGGGCACGTCATCCAGGTCTTCGGCATTCCCAACATGCGCACCGTCGTGCACTGCCTGCCACCGAAGGGCTGGACCGAGCCCGGCTTCATGGGCCTGGGCATGATCTACACCGCGCTGCCGGTGACCAACGCGGTGCCCGCGGTCGTCGCGGCCGAACCCGGAATCGTCACACTGGCCGACCTACCGCCGATCACCGGTCGCGCCGCGCAGTAGCGGTGTGAGGCCGGAGAGCACCGAAGGGGCGCACTGAACGCACGCGTGCCCTATCGTTTAGCATAGTTAGCCGAGCGAATTGCCTGGGCGGAGTCGATGACGATGGCCGTCCGAGGCAAGCTCTTTCGGCAAAGCTGCCCCGGATGCGTCTGCTTGCTCCGCAAGCGGGAAGACCCGTAGGTCGACACGTCCGCGGTCAACGGTGCGGTGGCGGGAGGATACCGGGTGAGGGCGATCTCGATAGGCGGCCTGCTCAAACGCGCGTGGATACCGTTGCTGCTCATCGTGGTGCTTTCAGTGTCCGCGCTCGCCGTGACACGGCTGCACAAGGTGTTTGCCTCGGAGGACCTCAATGCGAATTCAGGAGCCGGCATCAAGATCGTGCAGTTCAATCCCAAAGTTGTGAAGTACGAAATCTTCGGCAACCCCGGAACCACCGCCAACATCAACTACTGGGACGCCGACGCCAATACCCACCAGGTCAACGACGCGCCACTGCCGTGGTCGTTCACAGTGTCGACCACGCTGCCCACCGTGAGCGCCAACATCATGGCCCAGACCGACGGCGGCTACATCGGCTGCCGCATTACCGTTGACGGCGAGTTGCGCGAACACCAGAGTTCCGACGGGCATAACGCTCAGGCCTTCTGCTTGGTGAAGTCCGCATGAGCAATCACGAAGTCGACGTCCAAACCGAGCACACCGAATCCAAGCCGCACCGCCCGTTCCTGCCGCACTTCATCCGCATCTTCTCGATCCCGATCATCATCGGTTGGGTCGTCGTGACCGTCCTTGTGAACATGGTGGTCCCGACGCTCGAAGTGGTCGGCGAGGCACACTCCGCGCCGATGGCTCCACTGGACGCACCGTCGATGAAGGCGATGATGCTCATGGGGCACAACTTCCACGAATTCAACTCCAACAGCACAATCATGGTCGTCGTGGAAAGCCAACAGCCACTTGGCGATTCGGCTCACAAGTACTACGACGACATCGTCCGCAAGCTCCGCAAGGACACCAAACACGTTCAGCACATCCAGGACTTCTGGGGCGACCGGTTCACCGCCGCCGGCGCGCAGAGCGCCGATGCCAAGGGCGCCTACGTCCAGGTCAACATCGCCGGCAACCAGGGCACCACCACGGCCAACAACTCAGTCGAAGCCGTCCGCGAGGTCGTCGGCAACGAACCGGCACCGCCGGGCGTCAAGGCCTACGTCACCGGTTCCGCCGCCCTGTCTGATGACATGCACGTGATCGGCAACGACAGCTTGGCCACGATCACGCTGTTCACCTTGGGCGCGATCGCGATCATGCTGCTGCTGGTCTACCGCTCAATCGTCACCACACTGATCCAGCTGTTCATGACGTTCGTCGCGCTCGCGTGTGCGCGCGGAGTCGTCGCTGTTCTGGCGTACAACGACGCATTCGGCCTCACCACCTTCGCCGCGAACATCCTCACGATGCTGGCGATCGCTGCTGGTACCGACTACGGCATCTTCCTCATCGGTCGCTATCAAGAAGCCCGCCTGGCCGGCGAAGACCGGGAAGAGGCGTACTACACGACATTCAAGGGCGTGGCACCCGTCGTCCTGGGCTCCGGCCTGACCATCGCGGGCGCGACCTACTGCCTGAGCTTCTGCCGACTCCCGTGGTTCGCCACCATGGGTGCGCCGGTGGCGATCGGCATGATCGTCGTCGTGGTGGCCGGCCTGACGCTGGGCCCGGCGCTGGTATTCATCGGCAGCCGCTTCGGGCTGTTTGAGAAGAAGGGCAAATCCCAAGGCAAGCTCTGGCGGCGGGTCGGCACCGCCGTGGTGCGTTGGCCCGCACCGATTTTCGCGGTCAGCTTGGCAGCTGTCTTGGTCGGCATGGTCGCCTTGCCCGGCTTCAAACCGAGCTACAACGACCGGCACTACCTGCCCGAGACGGCGCCGTCCAACGTCGGGTATGCCGCCGCCGACCGACATTTCTCCGAAGCCCGGATGAACCCCGATCTGCTGTTGATCGAAGCCGAACACGACATGCGCAACACGTCGGACATGTTGGTGTTGGACAAGGTCGCCAAGAACGTGATCCGCACCGTCGGCATCGCGATGATCCAGGACATCACCCGACCGCTGGGAATTCCCATCCAGCACAGCTCAATTCCGTTCCAGAACAGCATCCAGAGCCAGACCACCATGCAGAACATGAAGTTTCTGAAGGACAGAATGGCCGACATTCTGAAAATGGCCGACGAGATGCAGATCATGATCGACGTGACGACGCGCCAGGCGCAGGTCACCCACGACCTGGCCACCGCCGCCCTCGACAGCGCCAAGACCACCCAGGAAACCTCAGAGATCACCGACACCTTGCGCGACCACATCGCCGACTTCGAGGACTTCTACCGACCGATCCGCAGCTACTTCTACTGGGAGAAGCACTGCTACGACATCCCGGTCTGTATCTCGTTCCGGTCGTTGTTCGATTCGATCGACGGCTTCGACCAGCTGGCCGAGAAGTTTCACGAACTCTCCGGTGACATCAGCCGCACCGCGGCAGCGTCGCACGAGTTGGAGCAGCTGATTCCGATCATGCTCGGAACGTTGAAGACGACGCATGGTCTGACGCTGACGATGTATCAGACGTTCAAGGCGATGATCGACCAGATGGAGGCGATGAGCAACACCTCCATCGTGATGGGGCAGAGCTTCGACAAGTCGCAGAACGACGACTTCTTCTACCTGCCGCCCGAGGCGTTCTCCAACCCGGAGTTCATTCGAGGCGTGAAGATGTTCTTCTCTCCCGACGGAAAGTCGGTGCGGTTCTTCATCACTCATCAGGGCGATCCGATGACTCCCGAGGGCATCGCCCGCGTGTCCGCAGAGCGCCAAGCCGCGCAAGAAGGCATCAAGCAGTCGTCGTTGTCCGATGCCAAGATCTACCTCGGCGGCACCGCGGCGACGTTCCGGGACATGGCCGATGGCGAGAAGTACGACCTGATGATCGCCGTGGTGTCGGCCCTGACGCTGATCTTCATGATCATGCTGCTGCTGACCCGCAGTGTGGTGGCCGCGATGGTGATCGTGGGTACCGCGAGCAGTTCGATCGCCGCGTCGTTCGGGTTGTCGGTGTTGATCTGGCAAGACCTGTTCGGCAAGAACATCCACTGGATCGTGATGGCGTTGTCGGTCATCATCCTGTTGGCCGTCGGGTCGGACTACAACCTGCTGCTGGTGTCTCGCTTCAAAGAGGAGATCCACAACGGGCTCAAGACCGGATATATCCGGTCGATGGCCGGTACCGGCTCGGTGGTGACGTCGGCCGGCCTGGTTTTCGCCTTCACGATGGCCGCGATGCTCGGCAGCGACCTGACCGTGCTCGGCCAGTTCGGCTCGACGGTCTGCATCGGTCTGCTGCTCGACACTCTGGTAGTCCGAACGCTGTTCATGCCGTCGCTGGCAACGCTGCTGGGCCGCTGGTTCTGGTGGCCGCTGGTGGTTCATCCCCGCGGTGATCACGCCAAGCCGAAGCCGCGGAAGGCATCCGGCGAGGACGCCAACACGGCGCCGCTCGCCGTGCAGAAGTCGTGACGGCGCAGCGCCAGTCGGTCAGCTACTAGCAGGCTTCGGGTTCGACATCGCGGCTTCGCGCGATCTGCCTGCCGATATAGTCGGCGACCGCCGATGGCGTGGGATGGTCGAAGATCAGGGTGGGCGACAACGTCAGCCCCGTGGCGGTCTTGAAATGGTTGCGCAGCTCGACGCCGGTCAGCGAGTCGAACCCCAGAGCCTTGAACGTCGTCTCCGGGTCGATTTCCTCCGGGGCGGGGTGCCCCAACACCGCCGCCGCCTGCGAGCACACCATCTCCACCAGGAGGTTGTGTTGATCGTCGGGAGCCAGCGCGTCGAGACGTCCGACCAGCGTCGACCTCGACTGGGTGGCGTCGACGACGCCTTCGACCGAGCGCCGCCGCGGTCGGCGCGCGAGGCCACTGAACAATGCCGGCAGATCGCCGTTGACGGCCCGGGCGTCCAGTGCGGCGCGATCCAGACGGGCGGCGACGACAGCGGGGTGATCCACGGCCAGCGCGGCGTCGAACAACTCGAGCGCTTGTCCGGTGCTCATCGCCGCCACTCCGTCATGCTTGAGCCGGGCTAGATCGCGGCCGCTCAAATGCGCGGTCATGCCGCTGGAGCGCGCCCACATTCCCCACGCCACGGAAACCCCCGGCAGCCCTGCGGCCTGCCGATGAGCGGCCAAACCATCCAGGAAAGCGTTTGCCGCGGCGTAATTGCCCTGCCCCGCTGCACCGACCGTGCCGGCGATCGAGGAACACAACACGAACATCGACAGGTCCAGGTCGCGGGTCAACTCGTGCAGATTCCACGCTGCGTCCACCTTGGCCTGCAGCACCGTGTCCACCCGGTCCGGCGTCAGTGAGGTGATCACCGCGTCGTCGAGCACCCCGGCGGCATGAATCACGCCGCGCAGCGGCGGGCACCGTCGATCCAGCTGGGCCAACATCTCCGCCACCGAGCGTCTATTCGCCACGTCGCAGGCCAGCACTTGCACCTGAGCACCGGCCCGGGCCAGATCGAGGGTCAGCTCGGCGGTCGATGTGGAGCGACTCCCCCGCCGGCTGGCCAACACGATGTGACGCACTCCGTAGGCGCTGACCAGGTGGCGGGCCAGCTCGCCGCCGGCCATTCCGGTGCCACCGGTGATCAATACCGTGCCTTGGGCAAGGTCATCGGCCAGCACTGAAGGCATCGTCAGCACGACTTTGCCGATGTGGCGGGCCTGGCTGATGAAGCGGTAGGCGTCCGCAGCGCAGCGCACATCCCAGGTGGTCACCGGTGACCGCTGCAACGCGTCCGAGTCGAACAGCTCCGTCAACTCGTTCAGCATCGCCTTCATGCGCTGGGGGCCGGCCTCGATCAAGTCGAATGCCCGATAGCGCACGGCCGGATAGTGGTCGGCGACCACCTGCGCGTCGCGGATGTCGGTCTTGCCCATCTCGATGAAACGCCCGCCGCGAACCAGTAACCGCAGCGAGGCGTCCACGAATTCGCCGGCCAACGAGTTGAGCACCACATCGATGCCACGGCCCTCGGTGACCGACAAGAACTTCTCTTCGAACCCCAGCGAGCGGGAATCGCCGATGTGGTCCTCGTCGAAACCCATGGCGCGCAGCGTGTCCCACTTACCGCGGCTGGCGGTGACGAAGACTTCCGCTCCCCAGTGCCGAGCCAGCTGCACCGCGGCCATACCCACCCCGCCCGTGCCCGCATGTATCAGCACCGACTCGCCGGCTCGGGTGGCGGCCAAATCCGCCAGCCCGTACAAGGCCGTCAGAAACGCCACCGGCACCCCGGCGGCCTGAGCGAACGACCACTCCTTCGGCATTGTGACCAGCATGTGCTGGTCAACTACCGCCAACGGACCTGTCCCATCGATCAGCCCCATCACCGCGTCGCCGACGGCGACGTCAGCGACCTCCGGGCCGACCTCGACCACCACCCCGGCGCCTTCCGCGCCCAGCACCGGAGCCTGGCCGGGATACATCCCCAACGCCGCCATCACATCGCGGAAATTGACCCCGGATGCCGAGACCGCCACCCGCACCTGACCGTCCTGGAGAGGTCCGTGCGCCTGCGGGCAGGGCCGGATCGTCAGACTCTCCAATGTCCCGCCCGCACCGGCCGACAACCGCCATGCGGGGTCATCCGTGGGGAGTTCCAGCAGCGAAGGAGCCGGCGCCAACCGGGCGGCGTGCACGCCCCCGGCGCGTACCAGCAGTTGGGGCTCGCCAGTGACGGCGAGATCGGCAAGGTCGACCGCCGCGTCCGCGTCGACCAGCACGATGCGACCCGGGTGTTCGGCTTGCGCTGAACGCGCCAAACCCCACACCGCCGCGGCGCCCAGATCGCTGACGCTCTCGCCGGGCAGTGCCATCGCGCCGTGGGTCAGCACCACCAACGTGCCCGGATGACTGCCGCCCAGCCATCGCTGCAGCACGTCCAAGGCCGCGTGGGTGGCGGTGTGCACCGCGCCAACCAGATCGTCACCGGCAGACTCGCAGCGCCAGACCACCACACGCTCAGCGGCAGCCGTCACACCATCACCGTCGGCGGCGCAATAATCACTCCAGGACACCACCGGGAGCTGCCCGGACTCGTCGTCCAGTCGGGGTGTCCGCAGCATCGGGGACCACACCACTTCAAGCGGTTCGCGATCGGGCCGGGCGGCGGCCGTGCTCACCGCGGCGTGTAATTGCTCGCCGGTCGTCGGGCGGGTCATCAGCGAGCGCACCGTCAACACCGGCAACCCCGCGGCGTCGGCCACCTCGATCGACATCGCACCCGCATCCTGCGCGGAGAAGCGTGCCCGCACCCGACCAGCGCCGCCCGCATGGAGCGACACCCCCCGCCAGCAGAACGGCAGCATGGTCTCGGCGGTGTCGGCGGTCAGCCCCGAGGCGTGCAGGATCGCGTCCAGCAGCGCCGGATGAATGCCCATTCCGTCGGCCCGAACACCGGCGTCGGAAGGGGTCGCGGCCTCTGCGAAGAGCTCCGGCCCGCGCCGCCATAGCGCCACCAGGCCATGAAACGCCGGGCCGTACTCGTAGCCGCGCTCGGCAAGACGCGCATAGCCATCCGAGATGTCCACGCTTTCCGCGCCCGCCGGCGGCCACACCGACAGGTCCACCGACGGCTCGGCGGCGGCCACCCCGAGCGTGCCCTCGGCGTGCAGCAACCACTCCGCATCGGGCTGGTCGCGCCGGGAATGCACAGACACCGCGCGGCCGCCCGCCTCATCGGCGGCTCCGACCACGACCTGCACCTGCAGCCCGGCGCCCGGCGGCACCACCAACGGCGTCGCCAACACCAACTCGTCGATGACGCCGCAGCCGACCTCATCAGCGGCGCGGATCACCATCTCCACGAAGCCGGTGCCGGGAAAGAGTGCTACTCCGCCCACCACGTGGTCGGCCAACCACGGTTGAGCCGCCAGGGACACCCGGCCGGTCAGCGCGATGCCGCCAGAATCGGGTCGCTGCACGACCGCACCCAGTAGCGGGTGCCCGGTTCCCTCGACGCCCAAGCCGATCGCATTGGCGACCTCCGTCGAGCCCTGCGCCCAAAACCGTCGGCCCTGAAATGCGTAGGTGGGCAACTCGGTCCGGCATCCACCCGAGTCGGCGAACACCGCCGGCCAATTCACTCGCGCCCCGGTGATAAACGCCTCGCCGACAGCCCTCATCAGTGCGGGCACCTCAGGACGGCTTTTCGCCAGCAGCGGGATCACCACGGCTTCGGTGGGCGCCAGCGACTGCTCGATAGACGCCGTCAGACCACTCGCTGGACCCGCCTCGATGAAGTGGGTGGCACCGCGGGTCTGGAGATGGCGCGCGCTGTCGGCGAACCGCACGGGCCGGCGGATGTGCTGCACCCAGTACCGCGCCGACCCGAAGTCGGAGTTGGACCCGGCCAACTCGGCCGTCACGTTCGAGACGATCCCGATCTGGGGCTTTCGCACCACAACTCGGGCGGCCAGACGCCCGAACTCCTCGAGCATCGGCTCCATCAACGGCGAATGGAACGCGTGCGAGACCGACAACGGGCGGATCCGCCTGCCCTGCTCAGCCAACTGCTCGGCGATCGCGTTCACCGCGGGCTGTGCTCCGGAGATCACCACCGATTCCGGGCCGTTGATCGCCGCGATCGCCACTCCGTCGCGCAGCAGCGGCGACACATCCTGTTCGCTGGCGGCCACGGAAACCATGGCGCCACCCGCCGCGAGCCCTTGCATCAACTGGCCCCGGGCAGCGACCAACATGGCCGTATCCGCCAGGCTCAGCACTCCGGCCGCGTACGCGGCCGACAACTCCCCCACCGAGTGACCCATCACGAAATCCGGGGTCAATCCCCATGACCGCAGAACCGCGAACAACGACGTCTCCACCGCGAACAACGCCGGCTGAGCGAACTCGGTGCTGTCGAGCAGACTCTGATCGTCACCCCAAATAACGTCACGCAGCGGCAGTCGCAGGTGCCGGTCCAGCTCGTCTGCCACCGCGTCGAAAGCCTGGGCGAACAACGGCAGCTCGCCGTAGAGCTCGCGGCCCATCCCGATTCGCTGCGAGCCCTGGCCGGGGAACACGATGACGGTCTTGCCGACATGCCCCGATCGGCCTATCACCGCGCCCGCATCCTGCTCACCGTGGGCGACGGCGGCCAACCCCGCCACCAACTCCTGGCGGTCAGCGCCCACCACCACTGCTCGGTGCTCGAACACCGACCGCTGTGCCAACGACCACCCCACATCGACGGGGTTCAGCTGTTCGTCGGACTGCACGTGGGTCAACAGTCGATCCGCCTGCGCGGTCAACGCCTCGGCCGATCGTGCCGAGACCACCCACGGCAAGGCCGACAACCCTGTTCGTCCGGGTCCGTCTGAAGTCGTTGCGCCGCTGATACTTTCGGCTACCTCGTCCGGGGCCTGCTCCAGAATCACGTGAGCGTTGGTGCCGCTGATCCCGAATGAGGACACGCCTGCCCGGCGCGGACGCCCTTCGGCCGGCCAGCTGCGGGCCTCCGTCAGCACCGACACGCTTCCGGCCGACCAATCCACGTACGGGGAAGGGACGTCGACGTGCAGCGTCGCCGGGATGACCCCGTGGCGCATCGCCTGGACCATCTTGATGACTCCGGCCACCCCAGCCGCGGCCTGCGTGTGCGCCATATTCGATTTGATCGAGCCCAACCAGAGCGGGCGTCCCTGTGGACGATCTTTTCCGTAGGTGGCCAACAGGGCCTGCGCCTCGATGGGATCACCCAATTTGGTGCCGGTGCCGTGAGCCTCCACGACATCGACATCGGCGGCGGTCAGCGCCGCGCTGGCCAACGCTGCCCGAATCACCCGCTGTTGAGAGGGACCATTAGGCGCGGTCAAGCCGTTGGAGGCGCCATCCTGGTTGATCGCGCTACCGCGCACGACGGCCAGCACCGGGTGACCCAGCCGCCGCGCGTCGGACAGCCGCTCGAGCACCACGACCCCAGCGCCCTCACCCCACGCTGTCCCGTCGGCAGCGCCGGCAAATGACTTGCAGCGGCCGTCAGAGGACAAGCCCCGCTGCCGGCTGAACCCCACGAACACGGCCGGAGATGAGATCACCGTCGCCCCACCGGCCAACGCCAGATCGCACTCGCCCGACCGCAACGACTGCACCGCCCAGTGCATGGCGACCAGTGACGACGAACATGCGGTATCCACTGACACCGCCGGACCCTCGAGTCCCAAGAAGTACGACACCCGACCGGAGGCCACGCTGGACGCCGAGCCGGTCAGCCGGTAGCCCTCCAAGTCGGTCGCTTCACTGGAATAGCTCTGGCCGAAGATGCCGGTGAACACGCCGGTCGCCGAACCTCGCAACGATGTCGGGTCAATCCCCGCGTGCTCCAGTGCCTCCCAGGAGCACTCCATCAACAGCCGCTGCTCGGGATCCATCGCCAATGCCTCGCCGGAGCCGATTCCGAAGAAGCCGGCGTCGAATCCGGCCACGTCAGCGACAAACCCGCCCTGCTGCGCGTAGGTCTTGCCCATCGTGTCCGGATCGGCGTCGAACAGCCCCTCGACATCCCAACCTCGATCGTTGGGAAATTCCGACACCACATCTCGGCCGTCGGCGACGACCTCCCACAACCCGCGTGGGGACGTCACTCCACCAGGGAATCGGCAGCCCATCCCCACGAGAACAACCGGCTCATCGGAGTGCGCCGAGGAACGAAGTTCCTCCGGCCTGGCAGAGCCAGAGATTTCGGACTCGAGATACCGAGCCAGTCCAGTCACCGAGCCGTAGTCCCAGCCGACTGTGTCGCGCAGCTGCAGACCGGTGACCGCGGCCAGTCGATTGCGGAGTTCCACCGTCATCTGCGAATCGAAACCCAGCTCGGCGAAGGTGAGATCCGGATTCAGCGACCGAGGACCACGCTCGCCCAAGATGTTCGCTGCCTCGGCACTCACCGCCTCCATCACCAGCCGTTGACGTTCGTGCTGCAAGGCGGCCAGCCGCTCGTTGAGCGTCGCGTCATTCGGGTTTGCAGCGCTTGGCATGATCGGCGCCGGTGCGCCGTCGGTCGGTGTGGCCGGGTCCGACCGAGGAGCATCGGACTGGAGGTCCCAAATCGGTTGTGCTGCGGTTTCCGCGCGGAGCACACTGCGCATCAGCTTTCCGGTCGAGGTTCGGGGAAGCTGTTCGGCGACGACAAACCGGTGCGGCACCTTGAATGCGGACAATTGAGAAGCCAGCCGGCTATGGATGGCGCGAGTAACCGACTGTTCGTCGAACTGCCCGCCGGCGGGGACGATGAACGCCTGCAAAGCCCACGCGCCGGTCGATTCCCGTACCGCAACGACTGCGGCCTCAGCGACATTTGGGTCCTCGATGATCAGCCGCTCGACTTCGTTCGGATCTACGTTGAGGCCCCCGACGATTTCGATGTCATCCGCGCGGCAGCGGTAGGTAACCCATCCGTCGTCGTCGACGCAGACCCGATCCCCGGTGTTGAGCCACTTGCCGTCGGTCAGCACACTTGTGGACCGGTTCCAGTAGCCCGCCGCGATCGACGGGCCCCGGACCCACAGGTCGCCCTCGGCCCCTGGTCCGGAAGGCGCGCCGTCAGCAGACACGACGCGAATCTCGTACGGCGGAAGAACCTTTCCGAGGGTCCCTGGACGCCATTCGTCGACGGTGTTCGACACGAATGTCTGCCCGACTTCGGTAGACCCAATCCCGTCGAGGATGGGAATACCGCCCAAGAACTCCGCGAGCCGCTCGGCGAGCCTGGTCCCCAGGGCCTCTCCCGCGGACACCGCACATCGGAGCGAGCGAAACGCATCAGGAGCGGAGGTGTCGGCAACTCTGGCCAGGAAACTCGGCACACCGTACAGAACGGACGGCGCGAACTTCGCACACAGCTCGGCGGCCAGGTCCGGGCTGACGGGCGTCGGACTGATGATCGACGAACTACCTGTGGCCAGCGGAAACCAGACCGAATTACCCAGGCCGTACGCGAAATACATCCGGGCGATGCTCAGCCCGACGTCTTCGGCGGTGAGCTGCAAGGCTGTGCCACACATCGCTTCGACGTACACCAGTGCATCGCCATGCCGATGCACTGCAGCTTTCGGTGCACCCGTGGTTCCCGATGTATAGGTCGCGTACGCAGGAGCGTCGCCACTCACCGGCTCGTAGTCGCCCGGCTCGACCCGGCTCGCCTCGGACACGAGCTCCTCGGCTTCCACGACGTTCGACTGCTGAAACCGATCGCGCAGCGCGCCAGGCGTGACGACCAGTGCGGGCTCGATGTCGCGTTCTTGAAAAGCGTGGTCGTCAGGATGAGAGTCCGGATTCGAGAGCACCGCCAGAACCCCGCGAGCGAGGCAAGCCAGCAAGAGCTCCACCAGTTCCGGCGAATCCGGAAGGCACAACAGAACGCGGTCACCGGTCGAGATACCGCGGTTTCTCAGTACTTCGGCGAGACGTCCGGCGCTGTCATGGATTTCGCCATGCGTCACGACATGCGGCGCATAGTAGGCGGGCTTCTCGAGCCATCCGGATTCCGATGCCCGTTCAGCCAACAGCTTTGCCAGATTTCCATGTACCACTACTGAACCGCCGAGCCGTTGTGGAAATCGTCTCGGAGGAAATACTCAGTGATGATGATCGCTGGTTGCCCATTGGCGATCACGCGGTACCGGCGGGCGACAATTTCCGGTTCCGAAGTCTGATATCCCGCCGGCGTGAGCCAGTCAGGTGGTCGGGCCACCCAGACGTCCGCCGCTTCTTTGAAGCTCTCGAGACAACTGGCGGCCATGATTTCACCGATAGGACGCTGCGTCTCCAGCAAGGTTGTCGTAATCGCGGGAGGCAGCTGATCAACGGCAACCAGCGACTCAGCGGCGACCAATGAGCGGCCTGAACTGCGACCTTGGAGCAGTATTCGACGCTGCAGAATCCGGCCACTCGGTAATTGCTCGAAACCGGGCAATTTCGGCGCCGTGCTGTGAACGTGCTGCTCGACAATATGTACGACGATCTCATCATCGGCGACGATGCCGAGAATCCGGGTGAGCGTGCCGTTACTCGCTATCAGTATCCGCAGGTCACGATCGAGCTTCCGGATTTCGTCGTCAGGCAGAAAGCGCTCGGTCGCGTCCCGACCAGACCAGTGTCCCAGCCCGGCCAACCGGTGGGTTTCCGGCGTCATGCCGACACGCCCGAGCGGGTGAGTTCAGGGTGGAGGTCGCGCTCAACGGACGCCGAGCGTCGAAGCTTTCCGCTGGTGGTCGTAATCCAGCCCAGCTTCAACAGAACGAGATCCGCAATTGACAGACCTTCCCGGGTTGGTTGCATCGGCACTGACCACCTCCTCTTCCCCTGCCGAGTCTCGGCACGAGTTTAGGCAACTGTCCTGTGTATGTCGCGCAGAGCGCACACTCGCGCACACCCTTGACCGATCAGCGGATCGACGGATCAGCGTCCCCGGCTACTTCCAAACAGACCCCGAGCGCGCCTCCGCCGACATGCAGAGCGAGAACTGGGCCCAGGTCGGTCACGATCGCCCGCTCACAGCCCGGCAACCGCTCGGCGAGCGCGGCAACCACGCTGTGCGCGCCGTCAGGATCGGCGACGTGATGCACCGCGATTGACGCCGACCGGCCGTCGACGACTTCACACACCCGGTCGATCATCGTCGCAGTCGCCTTGCTCGCGGTCCGTACCCGTTGCGCCAGAACAAGTTTGCCATCATCGATGCGGAGCAGCGGCTTGAGCGACAGCTTAGTTCCCAGCCAGGCGCCGGCCCCACCAATGCGTCCGCTACGGCGCAGATTGTCCAGCTGGTGTACCACGATGAATCCGTAGTTGCGGCTCACCGCCGCGGCAGCCGCGCCGGCAACAGCATCCAGGTCGGCGCCATCGGCGGCGGCCCGCGCGGCAGCCAGTGCCACGAAACCTGTGTTCATCGCAGCCGACTTCGAGTCGAGAACCCTTATCGATGAACCCATCTCGGCCGCCATTGTCTTGGCCGCGCCCAAGGTTCCGGACAACGCGCCCGATAGATGCACCGCGACAACTCCGGCGCCGGCGCTGTCCTCGAGCGCCCGTTGATACACCTCGGCCAACTCCGCCGGTGTCGCGGCGGCGGTCGTCGCGTTGCCGTAATCGTGGATGTTCTCGGGAATCGCGTCCACCCCGTCGCGCAGGTCGGTGTCGTCGAGCAGAACGTGAAGCGGGACCTGACGTATCCCCCACTGCCTGCGCAGTTCATCGGGCAGGCGCGCTGCCGAGTCGGTGACCACGACGACAGGCATGACGCTAGCCTCGCGCCACGCCGGCCTGCGCCAGCGCTTTGAGCATCAACTCCGCCACGGCCTGATGGGCTTCGAAGTTCCAGTGGATTCCGTCGGGGTTGCCACGGCCGCTCATGACTTGTTCGCCGACAGCGGCTTTCAGGTCGACCAGCGGCACGTCGTATTGGTCTGCCCAGTCGGTGATGGCGGCAACGGTGCCGGCCCGGCCATGGTGGGCCTTGCCGTAGGTCTCGGCGATGTGCACCGACGGCAAGGAGGCCACGATCGGAATACCAGGCCGGTTGAAATCGATTGCACCGCGCGTCAGTTCGAGGTACTCGGCGGAAAGGTGCGGCGGCAGCGCAGCTCTGGCGACCGGAGACAGTCGCGGCTGCACCCACCCGTAGCCCTCGCGCACCCATCGCCGCAGCCACGGCGGGCGCACGTAGCGGATGAGCTCTCGCAACGCCGTCGGCAGCGGCGAGGGCAGTGAATCCATGCCGGAGGTCGCGAACACCACCGCACCGGCCCGCGGTAACGCCGCCCATGCGCGCGGGTCTTGGGTGGCCGCCCACCAAATGTCCCGACACGTCCAGCCGATTCGACCGATCAGCTCCAGCTCCCAATTCAACTGGGCAGCAACGATATTAGGCCAGATACGTGGATCGTCAGCCGGCAGGCCGCCGGTAGGCCCGTAGTAGGCCAGCGAGTCGGCGAAGACCAACAGCGTCGGCCGGCGCTCAGAGGACATCGCCAGCGACCTGCGCCGAAGCGTTCCACACGTCGAGCCGCCAGCGGATGACATCGATACCTGAGTCGCCCACGTGCCCGGACAGCTGCGTCCAACTGGCGTTGCCCATGCCACCCAGCGCGGGCCAGTTGCCAACAGGAAGGCTGAGCAACGCCGCGGTCAACGCAGCGATCAGCCCACCGTGGGTCACCAGCACCACCGGCCGCGCCGGCTCGTCGACAGCACCCCATTCGGGTTGCTGGGCAACGAGTTCGGCAATCAGTGGCAGGCTGCGCGCGGCGACATCGATCCTGCTCTCGCCACCGTGTGGCGCCCAAGTGGCGTCTTCCCGCCACGTCAGCCGGGCACCAGGCGCGATCGCGTCGATCTCGCTGTGCGTCATGCCTTGCCAGTCGCCGAGGTGGGTCTCGCGCAAGCGCTCATCGACGTGCACCGGCAAGCCGGTGCGCTCCTCGATCGCCACCGCGCTGTCATAGGCCCGGCGCAGATCGGAGGACACGATGAGCAGCGGTTGGTCTTTGGCCAGCGCCGCCGCTGCGGCGACCGCCTGGGCGCGGCCAAGCTCGGTCAGCTCGGTGTCCAGCTGTCCCTGCATCCGGCTGTTGAGGTTGTATTCGGTCTGGCCGTGCCGCAGCATCACCAGCTTGCGGATGGTCACGACACGTCCACGGTCACGACCGGGCAGTCACGCCACAGCCGGTCGAGCGCATAGAAATCGCGTTCGTCTTGGTGCTGGATGTGCACCACGATGTCGACGTAATCGAGCAGCGTCCAACGGCCTTCGCGGGTGCCCTCGCGGCGAGCGGGCTTGTGGCCTGCTTCGCGCATCTTCTCCTCGACCTCGTCGACGATCGCGTTGACTTGCCGCTCGTTGGAGGCCGAGGCGATCACGAAGCAGTCGGTGATGACCAGCTGCTCGGAGACGTCGATGACGACGACGTCGTCGGCGAGCTTGGATGCGGCCGCGCGCGCGGCGACAGTGGCCATCTCGATCGCTTCTGGCGCGGCCGTCATACCTCGCACCGCGGTTTGCGGTAGAGCTCGCGCTTGGAGACGTACTGGACGACCCCGTCGGGCACCAGGTACCACAATGGGCGGCTCTCCTCTGCGCGCAGACGGCAGTCGGTCGACGAGATAGCCAGTGCCGGAATCTCGACGAGGCTCAGCGTGTCTTCGGGCAACCCGTCGAGCGCGTCGGCCAAGTGCTCGCGGCCGAGCTCGTAGCCGGGCCGACTCACCCCGACGAATTTTGCCAGCGCGAACAGTTCATCCAGGTCTTGCCAGGACAGGATGGACGCCAACGCGTCGGCGCCGGTGATGAAGTACAGCTCCGAGTCCGGGTTGAGCGCCTGGAGGTCGCGCAACGTGTCCTTGGTGTAGGTGTGACCGCCACGATCGATGTCGACTCGGCTCACCGAGAAGCGGGGATTGGCGGCCGTGGCGATCACCGTCATCAGGTACCGATCTTCACCGGCAGTGACCGCGCGCTTCTTCTGCCACGGCGTGCCGCTCGGCACGAAGACGACCTCGTCGAGGTCGAACCGGTCGGCCACTTCGCTGGCGGCGACCAGGTGACCGTTGTGGATGGGATCGAACGTCCCACCCATCACCCCGAGCCGCCGCTTTCGCATGGTGTGCCAGCTTACTGGAGCGCTCCGGCGCAGCTCGTGGGCGTGCGGATCGTCACGCCCGCCTCACGGGCTAGACCGGTAGCAGCTGGTCGATGACCGCCGCGAGCTGCTTTGCCGACCGGCACTCGTGCATGGTGATGACCTCTTGGTAGCGCACCACCGCCGAGTCACCGCTGTTCCACAGATGCTTGGGCTCGGGGTTCAGCCAGTGTGCGTGCCGGCTGGCTTCCACCATGTGGGCCAAGACTTTGGTGGCCGGATCGCGGTAGTTGGTACGCCCGTCACCGAGTACCAGCAATGAGCTGCGCGGCGAGAGCACGTTGTGGAACTGCTCGGTGAACGACACGAACGCGTTGCCGTAGTCGCTGTGGCCGTCCCGGGTGTAGACGCCGGCCTCCCGGGTGATCCGCTGGATCGCCACGGCCAGGTCGGCGTCGGGCCCGAACATGTGGGTGACCTCGTCCGTGGTGTCGATGAACGCGAAGACCCGGACGCGGGAGAACTGCTGGCGCAGCGCATGCACCAACAGCAGGGTGAAGTGACTGAACCCGGCGACCGAGCCCGACACGTCGCACAGCACCACCAGTTCGGGGCGGGCCGGGCGAGGCTTACGCAGCACCAGATCGATCGGCACGCCGCCGGTCGACATCGATTTGCGCAGCGTCTTGCGCAGGTCGATCGCTCCGGCGCGGGCACGGCGCCGACGGGCGGCCAGCCTGGTGGCCAGCGTGCGGGCCAACGGCTGCACGACCTTGCGCATCGAGCGCAGCTGCTCACCCGAGGCACGCAGGAACTCGACATTCTCGGAAAGCTGCGGGATGCCGTACATCTGGACGTGCTCGCGGCCGAGTTGCTCGGCGGTACGCCGTTTGGTTTCGGCGTCGACCATTTTCCGCAACTGGGTGATCCGCTGCGCAGCAAGGGCTTTGGCGATCTGCTCTTGGGTGGGCGTCGGCTCTTCGCCATACGGTGCGAGCAGGCCGGCCAGCAGCTTGCCCTCCAACTCGTCGAGCGCCATCGACTTGAGCGCCTGATACGACGAGTAGGACGGGCCACGGCTGGAGTTGTATTTGCCATAGGCGTCGACGATTTGGGCGATCATCGCCACCAGGCGTTCGTCCATGTCGGCGAGTTCGGGGTGGTCGGTGAGTAGGTCCAGCAGCATCTGCCGCATCGCCTCGACGTCGTCAGGCGGCAATTGGACATCCGGGTCTACCGCGTCCTCTTCGGTCACCACCGCGCGTGCACCCAGCGCGGCCGGCCACCACAGGTCGAACATCGCGTCGTAGGTTTCACGATGCTCGGGTCGGCGCACCACCGCGCACGCCAGACCTTCGCGCAGCACGTTGCGGTCACCCAGACCGAGCACACCCATCACCCGACCGGCGTCCACCGTCTCGGATGGGCCGACCGAGATGCCTTGCGCACGAAGCGCTTCCACGAAGCCGACCAAGTGGCCGGGCAGGCCGTGCGGGGCCAACGGCTGGCTGGGGCGAGTGCGGCGGACGGCCATCGGTCACACCTCAGTTCAGCCTGAGCTCGCCGGTGGCGCGCTGCTGATCGGATTGGTGTTTGAGCACCACGCCCATGGTGGCCGCGATCGTCGCGTCGTCGATGGTGTCCATGCCGAGGGCCAGCACGGTGCGACCCCAGTCGATGGTCTCGGCAACCGACGGCACCTTCTTGAGCTGCATCCCGCGCAGCACGCCGATGATGCGCACCAACTCCTCGGCGATGTGGGCGGGGAGTTCCGGAACCCGGGACAGCAGGATCCGGCGTTCCAGCTCGGGGCTCGGAAAGTCGATGTGCAAGAACAGACAACGACGCTTGAGCGCTTCGGACAGCTCGCGGGTGGCGTTGGACGTCAGAACGACGAATGGTGTCCGCTCCGCGGTGATGGTGCCGAGTTCCGGGACGGTGACCGCGAAGTCGGACAGCACCTCGAGCAGCAGGCCTTCGATTTCGATGTCGGCCTTGTCGGTTTCGTCGATCAGCAGCACGGTCGGGTCGGTGCGGCGGATGGCGGTCAGCAGCGGCCGGGAGAGCAGGAATTCCTCGCTGAACACGTCGAGCTTGGTCTGATCCCAATCGCCCGAGCCGGCCTGAATACGAAGTATCTGCTTGGCATGGTTCCACTCGTAGAGCGCGCGGGCCTCGTCGACGCCCTCGTAGCACTGCAGACGGACCAGCTCGGACCCGGTCGACTGAGCGACGGCACGGGCCAGCTCGGTCTTGCCGACGCCAGCGGGCCCTTCCACTAGTAGCGGTTTACCGAGCCGGTCAGCAAGGAAAACCGCTGTGGCAGTAGCGGTATCGGGCAGATATCCGGTTTCGGACAGCCGCCGTTCGACATCGTCGATGTCGGCGAACAGCGGGGCAGGCCGCGCAGGCACACTCACTTGTGCGTTCTCCTCAGCAATGTCAGGCCGGCCGGGTCTGGCCGTCTCCCCAACCGATCCACTTGGTTGAGGTCAATTCGGACAGACCCATCGGTCCGCGGGCGTGCAATTTCTGGGTGGAGATGCCGATCTCGGCGCCGAAGCCGAACTGCTCACCGTCGGTGAACGAGGTCGACGCGTTGACCATCACCGCGGCTGCATCCACCCCTTCGGTAAACCGTTGGGCTGCAGCCATGTTGGTGGTCACGATGGCTTCGGTGTGACCGGTGCCGTATTCGTTGATGTGCGCGATCGCCTTGTCGACGCCGTCGACGACCGCGACCGCGATGTCCATCGACAGGTATTCGCGTCGCAGGTGGGCGTCGTCGGGATCGAGGTGGACGGTCACGCCGGCGTCCTGCAGCGCATTGGTCAGCCGAGGCAGCGCCTCGTCGGCGATCGCCGCGTCGATCAGCAGAGTCTCGGCTGCATTACACACGCTTGGGCGACGGGTCTTGGAGTTCAACAGGATTCGTTCGGCCATGTCGAGGTCGGCAGCGCCGTGCACGTAGACGTGACAATTGCCGACGCCAGTCTCGATGGTCGGCACATGGGAGTCGCGGACAACGGCGTCGATCAGGCCTGCTCCCCCGCGCGGGATCACCACGTCGACCAGACCACGGGCCTGGATCAAATGGGTGACCGAGGATCGGTCGGCGGCCGAGAGCAGTTGCACGGCGTCCGCAGGCAGGTCTTCGCTCGCCAGCGCGTCACGCAGTACCGCGACGAGCGCGTCGTTGGATTTCGCCGCCGACGAGCTGCCCCGCAGTAGCGCGGCGTTGCCGGACTTCAGCGCGAGACCGAAGGCGTCGACGGTGACGTTGGGCCGGCCTTCATAGACGATCCCCACCACGCCGAGTGGGACACGCTGCTGGCGCAGTGCGAGCCCGTTGGGCAGGGTGTAGCCGCGCAGCACCTCCCCGACCGGGTCGGGCAGCCCGGCGACCTGACGCAGACCGGCGGCGATACCTTCGACGCGCTTGGCGTCCAGCGCGAGCCGATCGAGCATGGCCGTCGGTGTGTCGGCGGCGCGGGCGGCCTTCAGATCTTCAGCGTTGGCCGCCAGGATCCGTTCGGTGTTGGCCACGATTGCGTCTGCCGCAACGACAAGCGCCTGGTCCTTCGCGACGGTGGGCAGCGAGGCCAGCACGCGGGCGGCAACCCGGGCCCGGCGCGCCGCGTCGTGCACTTGCTGGCGCACGTCGGGTGCAGAGAAGGCATGCACACTCATCAATCCAGGGTAATGGAGTTGGTACGGCCCCGTTGACAGGGCTCTGCTCGAGACTGCAGCCAACCCGCCGACGTGAGATGCCACGCCGCGACAGCGGATTGCATCCGACCGCCGTTAGGATACCCTCACTTGCACGAAGCGCCAGCGGTACAGCATCAACCGAATCGAGACCCCATTGTTCAGCCGTCTTATTGCCCACTCGTTGGGCGCGGCCATCGGTGGGCTGCTGGCCGCCGCGTTGCTACCCATGGCCGTCGCCACCGCCGACAGCTACGAGATCATTCCGGATCCGAGTTCTACGGAACTGATCACCGGATTTTTCGGCGAGCCCGCGACACCGCCCGCGGTCGCCGGAAGCGTTCAGGGACAGCAGGTATTCGAGCTTTTCGACAAGACAACCGGTCAGGCAGTCGGCACCTTTGATGCCGACGAAAGCACCCAGCCGTCGTTGTACAGCGCCGCCCACGAGCTACTCCTCGTGACCAACGACCTGTCGGGGACCGCCGGCACCGCCACTGGGGACATACCGCCGGTCGGCTCGGTAATCGACATTGCCAATTACGGCAACGGCTTCGAAACCATCTACTCCGCCCTCGCTCAGTCCGACGGCGACGACGTACTCACGAAGACGTTGATCACGCCGTTCGGTACGCATACCACGCCGTTCCACTACGACGTGGCCGCCGGTCTTGGCAATGGCACGTTGGACACCCAGCCAGTGGTACTCACCGACGGTTACGAATTGGCTCCTGCCACAGGAGCTGCGGAAACCATCACCTCGGTGGGCGGGCTGGTGCCCACTGACGTCGCCTTTGAGGGAAATCAGCTGTTCGACGTCTACGACGTCGCCACCGGTGAAGCGACCGGCGCTTTCGAGGGCGAAGTGACCAATACGTCCGATCTCGCGTTCAACACCACCGAGGAAATCCTCGTCACCCAGGACGTGTCCGGCACCGTCGGCACCGCGCCAGGGGACACACCTCCGGTCGGCTCCCTGTACAACGCCTTCTACCTCTTCGGCAGCCACGCTTTCTACAACATCTACGAGGTGACGCCGTCCGCCGACGGCAACATCGTCTCCGACACCTTCGTGACGCCCTACGGCGACATCAACATTCCGATCTCGTTTTACGACGCAACTGCGCTCGCCCTTGAGCCGTTCACAGTTCCCACCACCGGGGAGAGCATCGTTCCGGTGGGTGCCGAACAGATCTCCGGCGTCAACGGCGTTCCACCGCTGGACTCGAGCTACGAGGGATACCAGGAGTTCGCGCTCAACGACGCGGCAGGCAACCAGATCGGGACCTTCGACGCCGACGTCACTACTACCAACGATATCTTCGGCGGTCCCGACAACATCTTCGGCGGTTACAGCGAGGCGATTCTGGTCACCGCTGACTCGGGCACTGCGGGCACCGCAGCAGGCGAACTCCCAACGGTGGGTTCGGTTTTCGACGTCAACGACCTCGGATTTGGTTTCCAGTCTGTCTATTCCGACCTCGTCTCGACGACGGGCCCGAACGTGATCACGGAGACCTTGCTAACTCCGTTCGGTGACTTCCCACTGGACCCGACCTTCGATCTAGCAGCGAACGCCGCCGGCGGCTCGTTCTTCGACCCCCTCGCCAGCCTGATGTCTGAGGTAGCCAGCCTGTTCTGACTCCAGATCGGCGCAGCCCCAAGCACTTACGACCCGACGGTTCGGACGTCCTTGCGCCGGTCTTCGATGATGCGGCCCAAATCCTGCAGCAGCAACGGCGTCCGCAGCACGAGATCTTCGATGTGCTCGCGATCGATCTCCACCGCGGTCACCTCTTCCAATGCGTATGCGCCAGAGAGGCTTGGCTGACGGGTGAGACTGCTCAAGCCCATGAACGAGCCCTCTTCAAGCGCGCTGAGCGGGACCACCGAACCGTCCTCGGTGGTGGTGGTCAACCGGATGCTGCCCTCCACCAAAAACGTCATCCCGGTAGGCACGTCGCCGGCGTACTGCACAATCTCGTCGGCACCGTAGCGAATCACCCTCGCGTGCGGGACAAGTAGCTGTTGGTCGGTGTTGCTCAGTCGCAATGCCGGTGCCACGACGTCTCGCATCGCCTTCTGCACGCGCGCCGGAGTGGAGAAATCGTCCTCGGCGCCATCGAGGTGCAGACCCTCCCGCCGCGCCGCATACCAGACCCAGCGCAGAAACGTCGCTTGCGCGGCGCCGTCATCGGCAGGCGTCTTCAACGCGACACTGACCCGATATTCACCGGAACCGGCCGCCGCCGCCGAGGGCGCGACGTCGGGTTTGCGTTGCGGCAGCCCAGTGGCGACCCGCACCAGTAGCCGGCGCACCCGGTCGGGTGCATCGTCCAGCGAAAAGGTTGTGCTGATGGACAGTTTGTGCGCATGGGGCGGACGACTGAGATTGGTGAACGAGGTGGCCGCCAGCACCGAGTTCGGCGTGATCTGCAGGCCGTGACCGGTCTGGATGTGAACGGCACGCCAGTTCGCTTCGACGATGCGTCCGTGCGCGGCCGGGGTGTCCAGCCAGTCCCCGATCCGGAATGGCTGCTCGAACAACATGAACAGCCCGGACACGATCTGGCCGACAGAGTTCTGCAGCATCAGGCCGATGACCACCGATGTCACACCCAGCGCGGTGAACAGGCCAGCGACACGCACACCCCAGACGTAGGACAAGATCAGCGCGAGACCGACTGCGATCAGCAAAAACCTTGTCACATCGCGGAATATCGTCGGCACACGCTGGCGCCACGAACCTTCGGGCGCCCCGTCGAATACCGTGGCGTTGAGCCCAGAGAGCACCAGAATCAGCGCCACGAACCCGAACACCGTGGCCAATACCTGGACCGAGGTGATCTCGGACGGCACTTGCGCCACCTTGACCAGCAGCAGCAACAGCGCCCCCAACGGCACCAGATAGTTGCGCAGCAGGGTGACCGGCCTGGTCAACGAACTGTGCCTGCGGGCGAGGTAGTTTTGCCATTCGGTCAGGCTGATCAGGACGAAGGGCAGCCCGAACGCCAGTCCGGCCACCCAGTACAACCACAACGGGTCCGTTGCGTTCATTTGCGATCGGACAGTCGCCAGATGGGCTGATCTACGCCGTCGACGGTGACGCTGCCTGCCGGGGTGAACTGCCGCATGTCGCGCAACAGCTCATACACGTCCGAGGTGACAAAGACGCCGGACTCCGTTGTGCCGCTGCGCATCTGATGCGCGAGATTCACCGCGGTGCCCCACATGTCATAGATGACGCTAGATTTGCCGACCAGGCCGCTGGTCACGTTGCCGGTGTTGACGCCGGCCCTGATCGCCAGGTGGTGTCCGGTACCGGAATTGAAGCGCTCGACGATGCGCTGCATTTCGACGGCGAAGTCGATGGTGCGCGGCACGCTGTCCAGCCGGGGAACGTTCAATCCGCAGCTGGCGAGGTAGCCGTTGTGCACGGTCCGAATCGGCTCGACGCCACAGGTTTCCGCCGCCGAGTCGAGTTCGCGCACCAACTCGTCGATGATTCCGACCAACTCTTCACCGGACACATTGGTCGAGATCTCGTCGAGGCCGAGGATGTCGGCGAAAATCACCGTGACGTCTTGGTGTTCCTGCGCGATGGTCTGCTCGCCGTCGCGGTAACGCTGCACGATCGGTTCCGGCATGAGGGACAACAGCAGACGATCGTTTTCGTTGCGCTGGTCGGTGAGCAGGCCCTCTTTGATCTTGAGATTTCGACTCATCTCGTTGAAAGCGCTGGTGAGTTCTCCGATCTCGTCTCGGGTCGAGACCGGGATGATGACGTCGTAGTTGCCGGCGCCGATCTCTTCGGCGCCGGCCCGCAACCGCCGAATGGGCCCGACGAAGACCTGGGCGATCAGCATCGCGAGGACACAGAGCACGAACACCTCCACGACGATCGTCACGATCAGCGTCCGGGTGAATGCCTCGATGCGGGAATTGGCTTCGGCGCTGTCCCTGGTGGCCAGGATCGACCAGCGCAAGTCCGAATTGGGAATGGACACCGGGGCGTAGGCCGCGAGTTCGCGGTCTCCCAGATAACCGGTGTCGCTGATGGTTCCGGTCTGCCCTTTCTGCGCAGCGCGAAAGGCTTCGGTCTCGACCGGCTGAACCAGCGTCGTGCCGTGCCACCGCATCGCCTTGGCGACAATGTCGGGTGGCGTGCCAGCCGCGACGGCGTCGTGTTCGTATTTCTTCGGGTCTTGTAGGAACAGTCGCGAGTCAGAACGCATCAGCCCGTCCGGCCCGGCCAGGTAAGTCTCCGCGGTCGCCCCCATTCCCGCGGCTTTCCAGTTCTTGTCGGCAGTCATGATTCGGTTGATTTTCGAGATGGGCAACGGCAGCGCCATCACCCCGGTCGTCTTGCCGCCCCCGTTGATCGGCGATACCAGCCACGCGATGGGCACCCCGCCGGCCGCCTGGAACGGCTCGAAATCGGTGATCCAGACAAAGTCGATCGAGTCGGCGTTGATCGCCTTTTCGTAAGCACCGCGCAGGTTGGACTCGCGATACGGACCGGTCAGGATGTTGGTGCCCAACGCGGGGCCTTTGTTCACGCTGTAGACGACGTTGCCCCGGGTATCGATCAGCATCGCATCCCGGTACTCGAAGCGCGTCGCGATCTCTCGAAAGTACTTGTTGAACCGCGCATTTGCGGCCGACCATGCGCTGCCGTCGCCCGGGTCCTCGGGTGCGTTCGGATTGCGCGATTCAAGCGTGTAGTGGGCCTGAAGATATTTCTGCGCGTTGTTGCTGGGCATCAGCGCTGCAAGGTCGAGCCTCATGCCCGTCGTCTGCTGGATCGGCTTGATCAGCTTGTCGGTGTAATAGGTCTCCAAGGCCTGTTGCTGGCCGGGATCAATTGGTGCGTCGGCTAATTGGTCGAATCCTGCACTGAATGCCTGCACAGCTTCGTCCGCTGTCGTTCCGCGACTGTAAACCGCCAGTGAGTTCGCCATGTCGCTGAAGAACATTTCGATCGCCCGCCGCTGCCCCTCACGCAGCTGCGTCATGCGTTCGGCCGCGACCGGCAGTAGCTTGCTGCGCCCATCGAAGTACTCGACGACGCCGATAACCAAGAGCGATGCAAGGCTGGACACCAACAGCATCAACATGATTTTGGATTGCAGGCTCAACTTGGACAGTCGGCGCGGACGTCGGAGCCTGGCTCTTACGGCCGGCGCCGTTTGAACCGGTTCAGCATCAATCGAACTCTGCGCCGTCAATCGCCTTCCCTTTCGCTGACGGGCCACAAAAGCCCAGATCACGCAGCAGCGTAACGCGAATGAAGTAGTGAAATCCGATTTGCCGAAAACCGTTATCAACACGTCGTTTGTGAATCTGCGCAGGACTCCATAACGTCGGCGCAATGACTCGGGTCTGCGTGGTGGGAAGTGTGAATTTGGATATCGGTTTCGATGTCGACACGCTGCCCCGTCCGGGTGAGACAGCGTTGGCAACGTCGGCGCGCTCGACGCCCGGCGGAAAGGGCGCGAATCAGGCGGTGGCAGCCGCCCGGGCCGGTGCCCGGGTGCAGTTCGTCGGCGCCGTCGGCGATGACCCGGCGGCCGCGCAACTGCGGGAGCATCTAACCGCCAACGGTGTGGGCACCGACGCATTGCGCACCGTGCCTGGGCCCAGCGGCAACGCCGCCGTGATCGTCGACTCCTTCGGCGAGAACATCATCGTGGTCGCACCGGGCGCCAACGGTCAGTTGACGCCGGATGCTGCGGCGTCGCGGTCGCTCATGGAGGATTGCGATGTGCTGTTGCTGCAGTTGGAGATTCCGGTCGCCACAGCGACGGCGGCTGCCCGCGAAGCCCATTCGGCCGGTGTCACCGTGATCCTCAACGCCTCACCGGCAAGCGGAGACGAGAAAGAGCTGGCTCAGCTGGCCGAACTGACCGACGTGTTGGTCGTCAACGAAACCGAAGCCGCACACTGGGTTTGGCCGGTCCCGCACCGGGTCACCACCCTCGGCGCCCGCGGGGCCAGCTACACCGGCGACGGCGCAGAATTCACCGTGGGCTCGCCGGCGGTGAACGCCCTCGACACGTCCGGCGCCGGCGACGTGTTCGCCGGCGTCCTGGCTGCGGGCTGGGAAGCCGACCGTCACCGCGCCATGCGGCGGGCCTGCGCAGCGGGGGCGTTGGCGACGCTGACACCTGGCGCCGGTGACTGCGCGCCGTATGCCGACGCCATCGCCGACGCGATGCTGCCAGGCTGATGACGGTGTCGCCGTCGATCGCCGGGCTGGCGCTGCTGACCGTATTCGGTCTGCTCGGATTCGGCTGGCGGGCTTGGCTACAGCATCGACGGACCGGCTCGACGGGTATCCGCGGGACCCGCGGCCGTCTCGGATCGGTGGAACGGGTTGCCGGCGCCGGGTTTGCCGCCGCGCTCGCGGTCACGGTCCTCGGGCCGGCGCTGCAGCTGGCGTCAGCCGTGACACCGCTGGGCGTTCCGCATGCCCAGTGGATTCACCTCGTGGGAATTACGTTGGCGGCACTGGGTATTGCATTGACGGTGTGGGCGCAACTCGACATGGGCGACTCCTGGCGCGTCGGTGTGGACGCCGACGAGACGACCGATCTGGTGCAGGGCCGGGTGTTCGGTTGGGTGCGCAACCCCATCTACTCCGCGATGCTCGTCTTCGAATTCGGAATTGCCTTGCTGACACCGAACGTGGTGACGATCGTCGGTCTGGTTCTCGCGGTCGCCGCCCTCGAACTGCAGGTGCGCCGGGTCGAGGAGCCCTACCTGCTGGCCAAGCACGGCGCGACCTACCGGAACTACACTGGCCGGGTCGGCCGGTTCATCCCAGGCGTCGGGATGATCCGCTAAGCCAACACCGTTGCCACGTCGGCGACAAGAGCGTGGTAGTCCTCGTTGCTCAGCGGCGTTGCGCCCGAATCGGTCACGACGGTCACCACCGCGTCGACAGCGGGCAGCACCGTCAAGAAGTTCCCGCCGAACCCGATCGCGGAATAGGCGGTGTCCACAAGTCCGGGACGGCTCACTTCGTCTGACGGCCCCGCCACCCACCAGCAATAGCCGTACATCCCCATGAGTCCGGCGGGGTGGTCGGTGCGCGATATCGCGCTGGTGCTGCGCGCAATCCACTCTGGCGAGAGCAGCGGTCGTCCATTCCGGACGCCGTTGTCGAGATAGAGCCGACCGAGTCTGCCGATATCCCGCGTTGAGAGGTGAAACTTGTAGTTGGGGTATCGGATTGTGCCGCCGAGGATGTCGGCCCGGTACCGGTACGAGCCGTGCCGGTAGCCGTCCCAGTCGGTCATCCCCAGCGGGGTGGCCAGGTCGTGCTCGAACGCCACGAACACGCTGCGGCCGGTGATGCGTTCGTACACATGCCCCAGGACGTTGAAATCCCAGTTGTTGTAACACCAGAACGTGCCGGGCGGGTGCGATCCCCTCGACGGGCGCCCGAGCCCGTCCCCGTCGTCGACGGGCAGATACACACCAGACCGGGCGGCGAGCAGGTCTTCGATCGTCGCCGACTTCTCCTCGTCGGTCAGGGCGGGCTCGTCATCGATTCCCAACTCCCCCAATGTCGTATCGAGATCGATGGCACCCCGATCGTGGGCCTGTCCGACAAGCGCACTCATGATCGACTTGCGCATCGAATGGACATCGATCGGACGGGACACATCGCCGACCTCGACGACGGTCTGTCCCGCGTGACATATCTGCGCGGCGCTGACATCCGACCCTCGCAGCCGCCGCTCGACATCGGCGAGAGACGTCACCGGGTGCGACGGTCGGTGGGCTCGCGACGCACGTCATGGGCGATCGCCAGGCCGTCACCGCTGTCGAGTTCGTAGGCGGTCTGGTCGATCAGCACGCGACTTCGGTTGGGCGAGATCAGTATCGAGACATGGTGATGCGGCGACTCCGCCACGAACGCGAGGCGGTTGACCCGAAGTAACGCCGCGCCGATCGCGGTGTTGAGCAGGCGCGCATTTCGCGGGCCCGCGATTTCGGCGGTGATCTCGTGCTGCATCCGGTCGACCACCACACCGGCGCCGGAGAGCAACTCGTACAACGGGTTACGCCGCAGTGCGGTATCGCTCAACGTGTCGGCGAGATCGGCCGGCAACCAGGCTTCGGTGACCATCAACGGCTCCTGCGTTCGACGTTCACGGCGAACCCGCAGAATGTGCAGCATCTCGCCGGTGGCACCGAGTGCGTCACCGATGGAGGTCGGCGGCGTTCTCATGTCGTGCTCTACCACCTCGATCGAGGTCTGGAACTGCGTCTGCCGTAGACCGTCCATGTACGAACCGACCGGTGGCGCCTCCTCCGATGGGACAGATTGCCGAACGAATGACCCCACACCTTGGCGTCGTTCGATATAGCCCTGCTCGGCGAGGTCGGCCAGGGCACGCCGCACGGTGATGCGAGACACCCCGAACTGGTCGCAGAGCGCCTGCTCGGTGGGCAGCGCGTCGCCGGGAGCCATCGCGCCACGGGCGATCTCGTCGTGCAGCACCAGGAACAGTTGCCGATGCAGCGGTACTCCTGCGCCGCTGGCCACCGGTCCGACTGCGCTACCGGTCTCCTGCATGAGCATCAATGTTTTCACACCCCACTTGCCTGATTGCCCAGAATTTGTTATGAGTATATAACAACCAGACAACATGGCAACCTTTACCGACGGAGGCGCTTCGATGACCGCGATCCCGGTCCTGCAGCAGGACGCGACCGATCCAGCGGGTCCGACCGGACGGTTGGCCACCTGGGTCGCCGGGCTCACCCTCGACGACATTCCGGAGACAGTCGTCGAGCGGGCCACCCATCTCCTGCTCGACGGGCTGGGGTGCGGCCTGATCGGAGCGCAACTGCCCTGGTCGCGCATCGCCACCGACGCCGTCCTTGCACTGGAAAACCGGGGTGACGCCGTGGTCATCGGCACCGGCAAAGCCACCAGCGGACCCGCGGCGGCGGTGCTGAACGGCACCTTCATCCAGGGCTTCGAACTCGACGACTTCCATCCGATCGCGCCGGTGCACAGCTGCTCGCTGGTACTGCCTGCGCTGCTGTCGACGGTGAGCGCGCAGTCGGGCACCACCACCGGTGCCGACTTCCTGCTCGCGGCGATCATCGGACTCGAGGTGGGACCACGGGTGGGTTACACCCTGCACGGGTCACAGATGCTCGACCGCGGCTGGCACTCCGGACCGGTCTTCGGCACGCACTCGGCGGCCATGGCATCCGGAAAATTACGCGGCCTCTCGCCCGCCCAGCTGGAAGACGCGCTGGGCCTGGCCGGCACCCAGTCGGCAGGGCTGATGGCCGCGCAGTACGAGGCGATGAGCAAGCGCATGCATCACGGGTTCGCCGCTCGCAACGGCTACTACGCCGCTGGGCTGGCCGCAGCCAACTACACCGGCATCAAGCGGGTGTTCGAACGTGAATACGGCGGATTCCTCAGCGTTTTCGGCGAAGGCCATCACCCCGACGCATCGCTGTTGACCGATGAACTCGGTGAGCGCTGGGAGACCTCCATCATCATGGTCAAGTCCTACGCGGTGATGGGCGGCCTGCATGGAGCCGTTGACGCCGCCCGACAGCTACGGGATTCGGTTGCCGCCGAAGATATCTCGAAGATCGACATCACCGTGGGCGAGACGGTCTACAAGCACGGCTGGTGGAAACCCGAGCGACCGTTGACCGCAATCGGCGCCCAGATGAACATCGGCTACGCCACCGCGGCCGCGCTGCTCGACGGCAATGCCCTGCCTGAACAATTCACACCAGCGCGCCTGGACGCCGACGACATCTGGTCGTTGATCGGCGTCACCGAAGTGCACCTGGACGAGTCGCTCGCCGACGCCCCGCTGACCGAGCGGTTCCGCACCGACCTCGCCGTGACCACCCGCGACGGCGCCGTCCATCAGGTTCGCGTGGTGGCACCACACGGGGCGCCGTGGGATCCGGTGACCAACGAGGAACTCATCACGAAGTTCCACGCGCTGACCGACCGTGTCACCGATCGCGACCGCGCCACCGCCATCGAGCGCGCGGTCGTCGGCCTCCGGGACCTCGACGACGTCGGCACCTTGATTGATCTGCTCGCCGCGCCGGTCACCGGCGCACTGGACTGAAAGGACCACACATGCCCACCACGACTGCCCGACAAAACTTGCGGGAGTTGCTCGATCGCGGCGAACTCGTCGTCGCACCAGGCGTTTTCGACGGGATCACCGCGCACCTGGTCAAGCGCACGGGCCAGCCGGCCGCGTACATGACCGGTGCGGGCGTGGCAGCGTCCGGCTTCGGCCTACCGGACATCGGGCTGGTCACCGCGACCGAGATGGCCGAACGCGCCCGCATGCTCGTAGGCGTACTGGGCGACATCCCGCTGATCGCCGACGCGGACACCGGCTACGGAATGACGATGAACGTGGTGCGCACCGTGCAGCTCTACGAGCAGGCCGGCGTCGCGGCAATCCAATTGGAAGATCAGGTCTTCCCGAAACGCTGCGGCCACCTGTCCGACAAACACGTCGTCGACACCGCGCAGTTCGAGCAGACATTGGCCGCCGCGCTGGATGCCCGCGTCGACGACAATTTGCTCGTCGTCGCGCGGACCGACGCGCGGGCTCCGCTGGGATTGGACGCCGCGATCGAGCGGGCCAATCGGTACGCCCGGGCGGGTGCGGACGTGATCTTCGTCGAGGCGCCGCAGTCGATCGAGGAGATCGAACGGATCGCGGGCGAGGTGCAGGCTCCGCTGCTGATCAATCTGGTCCTGGGCGGCATGACGCCGCTGGAGTCGGCGACGCGGCTGCAGGAACTGGGCTACGCCATCGCCATTCACCCGAGCAATCCGCTTGCCCGCGCGGTTCTCGGGATGCTCGAAGGCTTGTGTGAACTCAACGGCGGCAACGTCGCCGACCATCTACCTACTCGGCCCGCCGAGTTCTTCAACCTGGTCGGGATGGCGGAATGGCTCGACTTGGACGCGAAATATGCACGGCTGGAGGACAACTCATGGGTATGACCATCATCGAGAAGATCTTCGCCCGCAAGGCGGGCCTGGATCGGGTGTCGGCCGGTGAGACCGTCGTCGTCGACGTCGACATGACTGTGCTGATCGATCTACAGTTCGCCACGATGTGGATGGAGCCGTTGCGCATCCACGACGCCGACAAGCTGGCGATCGTGATGGATCACGCCGTACCCGCGCCGACGATCAAGGACGCCGCGGGCGGACCGCACGCCCGCAAGTTCGCCGCCAAGTTCGGTATCGAGCGGTTTTACGATGTCGGCAGGCACGGCATCTGCCATCAGGTGATCGCCGAGAACGGGTTGGCCCGTCCAGGAGAAATCCTGGCCTGCACCGACTCTCACACCTGTGCGGGAGGTGCTTTCAACAACGCGGCCCGCGGCCTTGGCCCGTCTGAGGTGTACTCGATCATGTGTACGGGCAGCACCTGGTTCCAGGTCGCGCCGACCATTCGCTACCAACTCGAGGGCGTCAAACCGGCCAACGTCAGCGGTAAGGACATCTTCCTGCACATCGCCAACGAGTACGGCGACGCGGCGAACCTCAACCTCGAATTCGGTGGTCCCGGACTGGCGAGCATCCCGATGCACGACCGCCGGACGATCGCCACCCAGGGCGCCGAGGTGTCGGCCGACTTCAGCACGTTCGAGTCCGATGACGTGCTGACCTCGTATCTGGACGACCGCGGCATCACCGGATACCAGCCTGTGGCAGCCGATTCCGATGCGACGTACCAGGAGGTGCGACGGGTGGACCTGGCCGCGCTGGAACCCTACGTCGCCCGGCCGGGCACGGTGAGCCGCAACGGCCTTCCGGTGTCGCGGATCGAAAGACAGAAGATCGACCAGGCGTTCATCGGATCATGCGCGAACGGCCAACTGGAAGACCTCGCGATCGCAGCAGAGATATTGCGCGGCAACACCGTTGCGCCCGGGGTCCGGCTGCTGGTCACGCCTGCGTCCCAAGCGGTCTACCGCGAGGCGATGCGGCGCGGCTATCTGCAGGACATTGCCGACGCCGGTGCGGTTATCACCAACTCGACCTGTGGCGCCTGCTTCGGCTACCACATGGGCGTCGTCGGACCCGGGGAAGTGTGTCTGACGTCGAGCACCAGGAACTTCACCGGCCGGATGGGCAGCACCGAAGCCCAGATCTTCATGGCCTCACCGGCGACCGTCGCCGCATCGGCGCTCACCGGCTACATCACCGACGCGAGGAGCGTGACCGCATGACGCTGGCCATCACCGGCAAGGTGTGGGTGTTCGGCGACGACCTGAACACCGACGCCATGTATCCGGCATTCGCCATGAAGATGGATCCACCCGAGGCGGCCAAGCACGTCTTCTACGAGGTGCGCCCGGGCTGGACCGACGAGGTGTCACCGGGCGACATCGTGGTCGCGGGAAGAAATTTCGGGGTGGGCTCGTCGCGTCCGGTCGCCGCACTGTTCTCCGAACTGGGTGTCGCCGGACTGATCGCCGAGGAGTTCAATTCGCTGTTCTTCCGCAACGCCGTCAACGCGGGCCTGCCGGCCATGACACTTCCCGAGGCGACGTCGATCTTCAGCGAGGGCGACACCGGCACGTTCGACCTGAGTTCCGGCGAATGGCGCAACGACACGACCGATGCATCTGGGTCCGTGCCCAAGCTGCCCGACCTGATTCTCGACATCATCTCCAGCGGAGGCGTATTGCCGAGGCTGGCAGCGCAGGGTTATCTGCCCGCCGAGTTGGGCGAGGTGTTGCGATCCAGCGCGGTGGCCATCCGCGGCGCGGGGAGCGGCGCATGATCGGCAAACTGCTGCGTAATGTCCGGGCCGGCGAGCATCGAAGTCCTTTGTCCGGTTCGGGTTTCGCCGCTCCCGATGAGATCACCGTTGACAGTGTGGAATTCGAAAATGGCGGTCCCATGCCGACGACGAGTGCCGGCAAGGGGGTCGGCGACGACAGATCACCGCAGCTCAGCTGGAGTGGCGTACCGCCACAGACTCGGCAGATAGTGCTGATCATCGACGACGTCGACGTTCCGCTGCCGCGGCCACTGCTGCACACCGTCGCGGTGATCGAGCCCGGCGTGCGCACTGTCGACGCCGGAGAGCTCAAGCCAGGTGCAGCCGGATTTCGGTTCGTCCCCGGCAGTTTGGGGCACCGCGGCTATGCGGGCCCACGCCCGATTCCCGGCCACGGTCCGCACCGATACCGGTTTCTGATATTCGCCCTCGACGAGCCCGTCGCGCAGAGCGTGACCACAGCCAAGACGCTGCTCAAGCAGATGGCCGGACATGTGCTGGCCCATGGATTGTTGACCGGGACGTACGAACGCCCCTAATCCTGGCCTGCCCTCATAGTCCGGCAGCCTGGGTGACGCGAGCGAAACGACTGGCCGGATCACAGGCATTGCGCACACCGGCGACATCGTCGACGACGTCGACGTCAGTCAGAACATCCACCGATGTCACGTCGATACCGTTGTCGCGCAATGCCGTCAACGTGAGCTCCCCGGTGTCGGGCTGAGACATCGGGACGCTCCGCAGGCATTCGGCCATCCCCGGCGCCCGTAGTCCGAGCACCCACCAACCGCCGTCGCAGGCCAGTCCGAGCACGGCCTGCGCCTGCAGCAGCCGGCGCGCGCAGCGGGCCAGGAGCTCAGCTGTCACCTGGGGGGTGTCCATCCCGATCTGCAACACGGGATTGCCCCCGGACGCTGCGTCCGCGTGCGAGTTGGCGAGCCGATCGGCGAAGTCGTTGCCGCGCTGCGGAATCACGGTGAAGGACTCGAGTCGACGACGGATCTCGGCGGCGCCCGCAGCGGCATCCAGGTTTCCGGTGAGGGCCACCACGCGCGCCGCCACCGGCGCGGCGGCCACCGCGTCCAACGTGTCCAGCAATGCCGCGGCGGCGATCTCGGCCGCAACTCGGTCGCCGACGGTCGCCGCGAGCCGTGTCTTGGCGCGGCCGGGCTCCGGCGCTTTGGCGACCACCAGCAGAGTGACCGAGAGGGCGCTCATGAAATCACCTTCCAGAAGTCCAGGACCGCGGTAACGCTGCCGCGCAGAGAACCGCTGACCTTGGATTTACCGCCGGTGCGGGCGCCGTAGCTGACGTCGAGCTCGACCACGTGCCAGCCGGCGGCGGCGGCGCGAACCAGCAGTTCCAGCGGATAGCCCGACCGCCGATCGACGACACCCAGATTCAGCAGTGCCTCGCGCCGGGTCACCCGCATCGGGGCGATGTCGTGTACCGGTAGGCCATGGCGAGTGCGCAGCCGCCAGCTCATGACCACGGTGCCCACCCGGGCGACCCACGGCCAGTGCAACCCCGGCACCGGCCGTCGTCGGCCAATCACCAGATCGGCGCCCTGCTCGAGTGCGGCAACCAACCGGGGCAGTTCGCCGGCATCCATCGAGCCGTCGGCGTCGATGACCGCCACAATCTCAGTCGTCGCGCCGACCACCCCGGCGTGCACCGCTGAGCCGTATCCCGGCCGCGTTTCGACGACCACCTCAGCGCCGTGACGGCGGGCCACCCCGGCGGTGTCGTCGGTGCTGTTGTTGTCGACCACCAATGCCCGATAGCCGGCGGGAACAGCCGCCAGCACCGCCGGCAATGACTCCTCCTCGTTGAGGCAGGGCAGCACCACGGTGACCAGGTTGTCGGGGCCGGGCATGCTATCGGACCCTAAGGCATCTTCTAGCGCAGCGGCGCGAACGCGAACTGACGCAGCCCCTCCCGCGGATCGACGGCGGCGTTAAAACCCAGCACCTCGGCGGCCCGCGCAGGGTCGGCGACGATGTGGCGCACGTCGCCGCTGCGGTACTGCCCGGTGATGACCGGGGACAGTGCGGCATCGCGCGCGTCGCACAGTGCGGCGGCCACCTCGAGAATCGAGATGGGCCGCCCCGAGCAGACGTTGACCGCGGTGAAGCCCTCGCGCTCGGCCACTGACGAGGTGGCCGCGACGTTCGCGGCGGCCACGTCGTCGACGTGGACGAAGTCGCGCATCTGACCTCCGTCTTCGAACACCTTTGGCGGTTCGCCTTTTTCGATTGTGGAGCGGAAGATCGCCGCAACCCCGGAATACGGGGTGTCGCGCGGCATTCCGGGGCCGTAGACGTTGTGGTAGCGCAATGCCACCACCGAGCCGCCCGTCGACTCCGACCACGCCAGTGCGTAGTGCTCCTGCGCGGTCTTGCTGGCCGCGTACAGGCTGCGCGGGCGCAGGGCGGCGTCCTCGTCGACGAGCCGCCACTGCAGCTCCTCGCCGCCGAGCGGACAGCGGTGCTCGAAGATCCCGGCGTCCATGTCGGCGCGCCGCCGCGGTAGCGGCTCGACCGGTCCGTGATCGGGGCACGCGTAGCGGCCCTGCCCGTACACCACCATCGACGAGGCCAGCACCAGACGCCGGATCCCGGCGGCGAACATCTGTGCCAGCAGCACCGCGGTGGCCAGGTCGTTGTGGCCTCCGTAGGCCGGCGCGTCGGCGGCGTCCACCCCGGCTCCCACCATCGCGGCCTGATGACATACCAGGTCGACACCGGCCAGCAGCGGCGCCAGCGCCTGGCCGTCTCGGACGTCGACATGGTGGCATCCCGGCGGCAACTGCGGATCGGATCCGTGCGCGGCGGGCAGCAAAAGATCGACACCGACCACGTCGTGACCGGCGGCGCGCAGCGCAGCGCCCACCCGCGAACCGATGAAACCGGCTGCGCCGGTCAGCAATACCTTCACAGCTCCCTTTCGAGTCCTCAGGCCGCCGGTAGCAGATCCGCGGCGATGAGCTGCACACCGCTGTCGCGACCGGGGTCGCTGCCGGTCACCAACACGTTGCCTGAACGTGGATCGACAGCGACCGAATTAGGCTGCCGCACAGTAGGAACGTCGCCGAGTATCCGCGGCTTCGTGGCATCCGAGACGTCGATCAGCCGGATCAGGTTGGACGCGGTCAGCGTGACATACAGGCGACGGCGCGTCGCGTCGTAGGCCAGCCCGTAGGGTTTGCCCGGAGCGTCGATTTTGGCGATCCGGACGAGCTGCGGATCGATGCGCTCCACGAAGACCGCACCGCCGTCGGTGTCCGCGAAGGCAACCAAATCGCCGGACATTGACACCGCATGGGTCAGTTTCGTCCCGACCGGGGCCTGCGCCATTTGGCGGTGAGTCGACCCGTCGTACACCCACACCCCGTTTCCCTGCACGTCGGCCACCGCGGCGTAGTCGCCTACCGCCGCAACGCCGCCCGGCTGCACGGGGCCGGCGGGAAGTGACGCGACCACCGTGCCGGCCCGCACGAACATCACGCCGCCGCCGAGCTCATTGGTGACCACGATCGTGCCCCCGGCCGTCTGGGCTGCGTCGTGCGGTTGGCGACCCACACCCGCCACGGTGGAGGTTACCCGGCCGTCGGCGAGGTTCAGCTCGCACAGTTCACTGGAACCCTCCAGCGGCACCAACACGGGCCCGTCAGGTCCGGCCAGGCTCAGGTGCCGGGCCGCTCCGTCCGTCGGAACTGTCTGACGTACCGCACCGGTGGCGGCGTCGATCAGCTCGACGCCGTCGGGGTTCCGCACGGCGACGGCCCCGATTCCCGACGTTCCGATGACGATGCCTTCGGGGGCGTTGCCGATTGGGACCACTTTGCCAACCGGTGGCACGGCCGGTGCTCCGGCGGTCGCGGGCTCAGCCGCGGGTGCGGCGGCGCGTGCGGGGACCGGGGTCGTGGTAGGTCCGGGCGAGCCCGTATTGCTCCTGCAGCCGGCGATCAGCAGGCCGATCGCCAGGCCGATCGCCAGCACGCACCGCGAGTTCACCTCTCCCACTGTGCCCGACGGCGACGATGCCCCACTACAGGCGGCGGGACATTACACACCGACTGATCATTGTGCCAATGCCCGGGAGCAATTGAGGCCCGTCACAATTGCGGTAACCATGACCAAATGGTGACGGCCCACTCAGCGTCCGGCCCAAAGACCTCGGGTTTTGGAGGTGCCGCTGGCAATCCCCACTGCAGTCAGCACCGAATACGAGTTAAATACACCAATGATGCGAACGGGTAGTTAGAGATGGACCTCGGCAACAGTGTGCGAATCGGTGACGGCTCGATATGGCATAGCACCGCCGGCGATGAATTCCTGTCCGAACCGCTCGCCGGTGACACCTCAGCGGCCTGCGCGCCTTGAGGGTCGGGAGCGGCGAATGACGGCTGATGCCTGCGAGGCGCCTGCAGTGAAATCGGCGGACCTGATCTATCGGTCGGCGGCGGCGGGTGGCTCATGCTGGGCCCGCAATCATCACGGGCACCGCCGTGAATTGCCGATGGCCCGCTGGCTGGGGGGGCCGGAGACCACACCACAAGATCGGCTCGCCGATGAGCACGTACTCGGGCATTGCTCGTCGCGCCCGACTCTGGACTTGGGATGCGGTCCTGGGCGATTCACTGCTTCCCTGCAGCAGCGCGGATTGCCCGCACTTGGGGTCGACGGGTCTACCGCCGCGGTGGAGATGACACGTCGACGCGGCGGAACCGCGATCCGCCGCGATCTGTTCGCACCGTTGCCCGCTGAGGGCAGTTGGGAACAAATCCTGCTCACCGACGGGAATATCGGCATCGGCGGCAACCCGGTCCGGACATTGAGGCGGGCCGCAGACCTCCTCGCGCACGGCGGCGTCGTCATCCTCGAGATCGATTCCCCGGCAACGGGGCTCTGTTACGAGCTGCTGCGCTGGGAAACCGAACACCATCTGGGGCATTGGTTTCCGTGGTCGCGGGTGGGAGCCGCCTCGCTCGGCGACATCGCACACGCTGCCGGATTCTTCGTGACTCATGTCGTCGACATTCACAACCGGGTGATCGCGGTGCTGACCGCTGCAAATCGTGGCGGCGTGGATCGGTAGCCGACTAAGACGCGCCTATGCACACGCAGCGAACTAAGGTCATGTGTCGATGACATCCCCGAGCGAACCGCCGAAGTCGTCGCGGGAATCTGCTGAAGCGCAACGTCGCGAGAATTCGCAGAGCCTTGGTGAGGCCCACGACGCGACCGAGGCGGTCTACGGGTTTCCTGCACCGTTGTGGCGGGCGCTGGAGCGCCACAGCCCGCCCGGGATGGGCCTGCTGCAGCGGTGGCGCAGCCCGCTGCGCGGGCCCTGGCTGACGTCGATGTTCGGCTCGGTCCTGCTCGTCGGGCTGCCGGTGGTGATCCTGACCGGGCTGCTGTCCTACATCGCATATGGTCCGCAATTCGGTCAGGCCATCCCCAACAACGTCGGATGGCTCAAACTGCCGACGTTCGATTGGCCGAGCCGACCCTCGTGGCTCTACCGCCTCACGCAGGGTGTGCACGTGGGGTTGGGTCTCGTCATCGTCCCGGTGGTGCTGGCCAAACTCTGGTCGGTCATTCCCCGGCTGTTCGCGTGGCCACCACTGCGATCGATCGCGCAGCTTGCGGAGCGGCTCTCGTTGCTGATGCTGGTGGGCGGGATTCTCTTCGAGCTCGCGACCGGAGTGCTCAACATCCAGTACGACTACATCTTCGGATTCAGTTTCTACACCGCGCATTACTTCGGGGCGTGGGTATTCATCGCCGGATTCGTCATCCACGTCCTGATCAAATTGCCGAAGATGGTCAGCGGTCTGCGGTCGCTGCCGTTCCGCGCTGTTCTGCGCACCTCGCGCGCCGACACCCGTCCCGAGCCACCAGACGTCGACGGGCTGGTCGCCACCGATCCCGCACCGCCGACGGTGAGCCGCCGCGGGGCGCTGGCACTGGTCGGCGGCGGCGCACTGTTCGTCGCGGTGCTCAGCGCCGGACAAACCCTCGGCGGGTTCAGCCGCCGAGCGGCGTTGCTGCTGCCGCGCGGGCGGAATCGCGGCGACGGCCCCAACGATTTTCAGGTGAATCGGACCGCTGCGGCCGCTGCGATCACGGCTGCCGACGTCGGCGACAACTGGCGACTCACCCTGCGGAGCCCTTCGGGTCAGCGACTGCTGGACCGTGCCACCCTTGAAGCGATGCCGCAGCACACCGCCGAACTGCCGATCGCCTGCGTCGAAGGGTGGTCGACGACCCAGACCTGGAGCGGAGTGCGTCTGCGCGATCTGGCCGCCCTGGCCGGGATGCCCAACCCCGGCCGAGCCACCGTGCGCTCACTGGAGCGGTTCGGCGGCTTCAATCACGCTGTGCTGCAAGCCAATCAAGTGGGTAATCCGGACTCGCTGCTGGCCCTTCGGGTCAACGGCGTCGACCTGTCTGCCGATCACGGCTATCCGGCCCGCATCATCGTGCCCGCGTTGCCCGGTGTGCACAATACAAAATGGGTGCGGTCCATCGAATTCGGAGCGCACTAGGTATGCGCGCAGCGCTTGCCCGGTTCACTGCCTTCTACGGAAGTCATCCGCTACATCTGATGGGCACGATCGCTGCGTTGGCACTGGCGGGATACGTGGTGTCGGTGCTCGGACCGCAGGCGTTGTGGAACCACACGGTCTGGTGGCAGTCGATCGGGGTCTGGTTTGTCGCCGCGGTCATCGCCCACGACCTGATCCTGTTTCCGCTCTACGCACTCGCCGACCGCTCCCTGACGGGTGCGCTTGCGGCACTGCGGGGTCGGTGCGCGGGACACCAATCGGGGGTGTCGCGGGTGTCGCCCCTGAATTACCTGCGCGTCCCCACATTGGCGACGGGATTGTCGCTGCTGCTGTTTTTCCCCGGAATCATCCAGCAGGGGCAGTCCAGTTATCTCGCGGCCACCGGGCAGAACCAGCAACCCTTCTACGGCCGCTGGCTGCTGCTGGTCGCCGCTCTGTACGGCCTCAGTGCGCTCGTCTACGCCGCCCGGCTTGCCGCCACCGAGCGGCGTGCTCGACGTCGCGCGTCCCGGAACTGAAGACGGGCGCAGGTTTGTTGAAGGTCGAACGTCGCGAAGCCGTCGCGGTGGCGCTGGCCGTCGCATTGGTGGTGGCGGCTTTCGTGGTGCCGCATCTGCACTTGGGCATCGTCACTCCGTTGATTCACAGCACGGCTCAGCAGATCCACGATTACGCCGGCACCGCACCGATTTTCGGCTGGTGGAAACCCCACGTCGGTTGGGGCAGCATCGCGGCTGCCGCCATCGGTATCGCAGCCGTGCGGTGGGGCCCCGGCCTGGCGCAACGTCTGTCATGGCGGGCTCTCACACTCGTCACCTCGGCCACCTCGTGCGCGTGGGCCTTTGCGCTAGCGATGATCGACGGCTGGCAGCTCGGGTTCGCCGGGCGACTGACGGCCCGCCACGAGTACCTGCGTCAGGTGCCGACGATCACCGATATCCCGCAGATGCTTCGCACCTTCTCCAGCCGAATCGTCGATTTCCAGCCCCATTCGTGGATGACGCACGTGTCCGGGCACCCGCCGGGCGCGTTGCTGACGTTCGTGTGGCTCGACCGCATCGGCCTGAGCGGCGGGGCGTGGGCGGGAGCGTTGTGCCTGCTGGTCGGGTCGAGTGCGGCGACCGCCATCGTCGTGACGGTGCGCGCGGTGTCTGACGAGCCGACCGCACGGATGGCCGCCCCGTTCGTCGCAGTCGCGCCGACCGCAATCTGGATCGCCGTCTCTGCGGATGCCTACTTCGCCGGCGTCGCCGCCTGGGGTATCGCGCTGCTCGCTCTCGCGGCGAGTCGGACCGTGCGTCGGCCGATTCTCGTTGCGACCGCCGCCGGACTGCTGCTCGGCTGGGCGATCTTCTTGAATTACGGGCTGATGCTGATGGGACTCCCCGCGCTGGCGGTGCTCATTGCCGTGCGCAACCGCCGCTCGGCGCTTGCCGCGTTCGCAGCCGCGGCGACGGCCGCGGTGGCAGTCGTTGCGGCATTCGCGGCGGCAGGGTTCTGCTGGTTCGATGGTTATATCCTTGTTCAGCAACGCTATTGGCAGGGCATCGCCATGAACCGGCCGTTCCAGTATTGGGGCTGGGCGAATCTGGCATCAGTCGTGTGCGCAATTGGCGTGGGCAGCGTGGCTGGTTTGGCTCGAGTCTTCGATCTCGCCGCGATCCGCCGGCGCTCCGGGCTGCATCTGCTGGTGCTAGCCGCAGTGACGGCGATCCTGTGCGCCGATGCGAGCATGCTGAGCAAAGCCGAGACCGAACGCATCTGGCTGCCGTTTATGGTGTGGCTGACTGCGGCGCCGGCCCTGCTGCCCCCGTCGACCCACCGTTGGTGGTTGGCGGCCAATGTCATTGGCGCCCTGGCCGTCAATCATTTCATTCTCACCAACTGGTAGCCACGGCGTTAGAGTGCTCGCATGGTCAGCACCGCGACACCTCCCCTGCAGTCGGATGACGGTGCGTTTCGGTTCGATCGGGCTGAATTAGCCGGGGCGGTCGGCGATCTGGGCGTGCTGGTGCCGATCGCGGTGGCACTGATCGTCAAAAACGGCCTGACCCCGACGGCGGTGCTGCTGCCGGCCGGGCTGCTGTATGTGGTGGCCGGCTTGGTGTACCGGCTTCCAGTACCGGTGCAGCCGCTGAAGGCCTTTGGCGCGATCGCGATCGCGCACGGTTTCGGCTCCGACGACATCGCCGCGGGCGCCATCCTGATGGGCGTCATCTTTGTGGCGCTCGGGGCGTCGGGCCTGCTGGATCGGGTCGCCAAGGTGTTCCCTCATCCGATCATCCGGGGCGTCCAGCTGTCGGTGGGACTGCTGTTTTGTCAGTTGGCGTGGAAGCTGGTGTCCGCAACACCGAAAGCGTTCACCGATCACCGGCACTCGATTTGGTGGCTGGGCGGTGCCACGGCGGTCGTCATCGCTGCGGCGCTGCTGTTGCGGCGCCGCCAGATCACTCTGCTGCTCGTTGTGTTGGCCGGGGTGGCGATGGCACTGGCCTATCGAGGCTCGGTCAGCTTCGGCCCGTCGACGGTGCACCACCCGCACCTGAGCTGGGCCGCATTCAGTGCCGCGGCGGTCGCGCTGGTGCTGCCGCAATTGCCGCTGTCGTTCGCCAACTCGTGTCTGGCTACCGCGGACGCGGCCCACACCTACTTCGGCGATGCCGCCCGACGGGTGCGTCCGGGACGCCTGGCCATCACCTTCGGTCTGGCCAACCTCGTCGCCGGTGGGATCAGCGGGATGCCGGTTTGTCACGGCGCCGGCGGGATGACGGCGCACCGCAGCTTCGGCGCCCGCAGCGGTGGCGCGCCGATCATGCTGGGCGGCGTCCTGATCCTCCTTGCGCTCGCGGTGGGCGCGAGTCTGGCCACTGCGCTGTCCGGGTTTCCGGTGCCGATCCTGGCGGGTCTGCTCACGGTCGCCGGCATCATGCACATTGCGCTGCTCAAAGATCTCCGGGGCCCGGCGCAGTGGGCGCTGGCCCTCGCGGTCGGGGTGACCGGTCTGCTCAGTAATCTCGCGGTCGCCCTGCTCGGGGCTCTCGTCATCTGGTGGGCGGCCCGCTGGGTTCAGTCCAGGAAGGCGCGCCGCAACAGTGTTGACGCCACTCCCCGGCCGCCGACCGATTCGGAACCCGCTCAGCCGAAATGAGCGTCGGACCGTCAGCGCGAGTGGTCTTTGCCTGCGATTTGGTCCAGCGCGTGGTCGAGCACTTCGGCGATCACCCCGAGACCGTCGCTGACCCCACCCGGGGATCCCGGCAGGTTGACCACCAGAGTTCGCCCGGCTACCCCGCACACGCCCCGCGAAAGCACTGAAGTCGGGACTTTCGGTAGGCCGGACCGCCGGATCGCGTCGGCCAGCCCCGGAACCTCGAAGTCGAGCACCGCCTGAGTTTGGGCGGGGGTGTCGTCGGTGGGCGAGATGCCAGTGCCGCCGGACGTGATGATCAGGTTGACGTCGTCGGCGAGCGCTTCGCGTAACGCCCCGGCCACCGGGTCACCGTCAGCCACCAGTGCCGGGGGTCCCGTCGAGAACCCATGCTGCGCGAGCCATTCCACGATCAGTGGTCCACAACGGTCCTCGTACAGTCCGGCTGACGCGCGACTGGAGGCAATGATGACTCGCGCCGATCGGCCGGCCTTCACCTCACCCACGTTCCACGGCGGCCGCCGTCCTTGCGAAGTACCCGGATGTCGTCGATTCGCGCAGCGGGGTCGACCGCTTTGACCATGTCGTAGAGCGTCAGGGCGGCCACCGCCACTGCGGTCAACGCCTCCATCTCCACTCCGGTGCGGTCGGTGCTGCGCACGGTCGCCGTGATGTCGACATCGGTGTCGCCCATGGCGAATTCGATGTCGACGCCGGTGAGGGCCAGCTGATGGCAGAGCGGGATCAGGTCGCTGGTGCGCTTGGCCGCCAGAATGGCCGCCACCCGCGCGGTGGCCAACGCGTCTCCTTTGGCCAGCCCGTCCGCCGAGATCAACCGGACCACCTCCGCAGAGGTGCGGAGCGAACCCGCCGCCACGGCACTGCGGTCTGTGGCCGGCTTCGCGGTGACATCGACCATGTGTGCCGCGCCTCGTTCGTCCAGGTGCGAAAGCGGGCCTGACGTCGCATCGTCAGAGGGGCGGGAGCGTGGTGCCACCCGGTCATCCTACGGAGCGTTAGCTGAGGTCCCAGATCTGCAGCTGGGACCCGGCAGAGATCTCCGCGGCATCGGCAGGGATGTCCAGCAAGCAATTCGACGATGCCAGCCAACGCACATGGTGTGACCCGGGCGGGCCGGAGCTCGCGACGGTGCCGGCAGCGGCGTCGAAGATTCCGCGGCGAAACTGACGCTTGCCGAGCGGCGACGTCAACGTTTCGGTGAGCACGGCGGATCGTCGCTGCCGATAGCGAGCCGGCAGCCCCATAGCCGAACGCAGCGCCGGCCGGATGAACACCTCGAAAGACACCAGCGCGCTGACCGGGTTACCGGGCACGGTGACGATCGGCGTGCCGGCTACCCGGCCCGCGCCCTGCGGCATCCCCGGCTGCATGGCTACCTTGACGAACTCCACTCCCTTGTCGCCTGCCCGGCCGAAGGCATCCTTGACCACCTCGTACGCTCCGGCGCTGACGCCGCCGCTGGTGATGATCAGATCCGACTCGGCCGCGTACTGATTCAGCACCGAGACGAACTGTGCGACATCATCATTAGTGATCACCGTGGCGACCACCTCGGCTCCCGCCTCGCGGATGGCGGCGGCAAGCATCATCGAGTTGGACTCGTAGATTTGCCCGGCCTGCAGCGGCCGACCTGGAGACGCGAGCTCTGAACCGGTGGAGATCACCAGCACCCGCTGCCGCGGCAACACTGTCAGCTCGTGCAACCCCAGCGCCGCGGCCAGTCCGACGACCGCCGGAGTGACCACCTGCCCGGCGCGCAACACAGTGGTGCCCGCGCAGACGTCATCCCCGGCGCAGCGGATGTAACGTCCTGCTGCGCTGGGTTCGTTGATCGTGACGACGTCGACGTGCCCGTCGGTGGCCTCGACGGGCACCACCGCCGTCGCCCCGGCGGGGATCGGCGCGCCGGTCATGATGCGGTGCGCCGTGCCCGGCTCGAGCACGGGGATGTCGATTCGACCAGCTGGAATATCTTCGGCCACAACCAGTTTCACTGGGTTCGACGCCGTCGCTGATACCACCTCTTCGGCGCGTACCGCGTAGCCGTCCATCGCGGAGTTGTCGAAGATCGGCAGCGACACCGTTGCGATCACATCGTCGGCCAGCACCAGACCGCCTGCAGCAGCCACCGCGGCGGCAGCAGCGGGCCGGGCGGCGATCAATCCGGCGACGATGCGCTGATGCTCCTCAACCGATCGCATGCTCTCAATCGTCCATCATCGATGCGTGGTTCACGGCTGCGCCCCCGGAAGCCCAGTCCCTGTGCAGGTCAACGAAACCGCAACGTCGGGGTCTAGGTTTGGAGTTCATGAACCTGAGGTCGGTCTCGGTAGCGCGGGCCGCGATTACCGATCAACCGATTCTGCTGGCCGACCTCGAAGAACTGGTGAGCCATCAGGCAGCGGGAGCCGTCGTCGGATTTGCGGGCGTGATTCGCAACCACGACGGCGGCCGTCGGGTAACCAGGCTCGAATATTCGGCGCACCCGTCGGCCGCGGATGTCATCGCACAGATCGTGACCGAAGTCGCCGCACAGTCACACGGGGTGCGGGCTGTCGCGGCCAGCCATCGGATCGGCGCCTTGCAGATCGGCGAACCGGCCTTGGTCGTCGCGGTCGCCGCCGATCACCGCCGTGCAGCATTCGAGACCTGCGCGCAGCTGGTGGACGCCATCAAGGCGCGGTTACCGGTGTGGAAGCGGCAGTTTTTCGCCGACGGAAGCGACGAGTGGGTCGGCTCGACATAGCCCGCTGCATTCATCCGCCGGCAAACGGCGGCAATACGTCGACCGTGTCTCCTGCCCGCAGCAATTGAGCCCGGTCTCGGACCGCCACACCATCGCAGAGAAACGAGCAACGGAGCAGCACCCGCGCCAATTTCGGGCTGCGGCGCGCAAGACCGTCGGCCAGCTCGTCAACACTGGCGCCGGAGCGGATGGCCAACTGCTCGGTATCGGCCCCCGCGGCGGCCAGCGCGGCACCGAAGTACCGGACGGTGACGTGGACCGAATCGGTCGTGTCATCTGCCACCTCAGCCGCCAATGGCGCTCATCGGGCGCGCCGGCTGCACGAAGTGGGGGTCGTTGATGCCGTGACCCGCTGGTTTGCCCCACATCGCTGCCCGCCAGACCGCTTCGATCGCGCTGTCGTCAGCCCCCCCGCGCAGCAAGCCGCGCAGATCGGTCTCCTCGACGCTGAACAGACAACTGCGGAGCTGACCGTCGGCGGTCAACCGGGTGCGGTCGCAGCTTGAGCAGAAGGGGTTCGACACCGAGGCGATGACCCCGATCATTCCGGTGCGGCGGGTCGTCGGATCGGTGATCCGCCACAACTCTGCCGGCGCCGAACCCCGGTGCTGCGGATCGGGTTCCACGACAAAGTGGTGGCGCCGCAGTTCTGCCAGCGCCTGGAGGGTGGTGATCGTCGCGTCACGGCTCCACTGATGGCCGGCGTCCAGCGGCATCTGCTCGATGATCCGTAGCTGGTAATCGTGGTCGAGACAGAAGCGCGTCAGTGCTATCACGTCGTCGAGCCCAGTCCGAGCGTCGAGCACGGCGTTCACCTTCACCGGTCGCAGGCCGGCTGCATGCGCCGCGGCCAAACCGGCCAGCACGTCATCGAGCCGGTCGCGACGGGTGATCGCCGCGAAATGCGCGCGATCGATGCTGTCCAGCGACACACTCACGCGGTCCAAACCGGCTCGCGCCAACGACTCGGCACGCTCGGCGAGCCGAGCGCCGTTCGTGGTGAGCGCGATTTCCGGCCGCGGCCGTAGGTCCGCAGCGGCAGCGACGATCTCGTCAAGGTGCTTGACCAGCAACGGTTCTCCGCCGGTGAGTCGCACTTTGGTGATGCCGAGGCGGGTGATGCCGATTCGAATCAGCCGGATGAGCTCGTCGGTGTGGAGCAACTGCGTGGCGGGCAACCATGGCACGCCCTCGGCCGGCATGCAGTAGGTGCACCGAAGATTGCAGCGGTCGGTCAACGACACCCGCAGATCCGTCGCGACACGTCCGTAGGTGTCGATCAGGGGGCCAGTGGCCGGGGCCGGCATGGCGGTGTCGCCCGTTTGGGCCGGCACCGAGGGAACGCCCAGCGGCGTGCTCATCATGGCGCGGACCTAATCCTCGGGGATCTCGCGTTCGATCGCGTCGATCCAGACGCGCGCCGACATGTCCGACGGGGCGCGCCAGTCCCCGCGCGGCGACAGGGCCCCACCGTGAGACACCTTGGGCCCGTTCGGCAGCGCCGACCGCTTGAACTGACTGAACGAATAGAACCGCTGCACGAAGACTTGCAGCCAGTGCCGGATCTCCTTGAGCGAGTAGGCCGGTCGCTTGCTTTCCGGGTAACCCGGTGGCCAGTCGCCATGATCGGCATCGCTCCATGCATGCCACGCCAAGAAGGCGATCTTCGAGGGCCGGAAGCCGTAGCGGAGGACCTGAAAGAGTGAGAAATCCTGCAGGGCGAAGGGGCCGACCTTTGCTTCGCTGCTCTGCAGCTCTTCTTCCTCGCCGGTGGGCACGAGTTCTGGAGTGATCTCGGTGTCCAGCACCGACTGCAAAACCGCGTCCACATCCGACGGGAACTGGTTCGAGGAGATGACCCAGCGGATCAAGTGCTGAATGAGCGTCTTGGGCACACCGGCGTTGACGTTGTAATGCGACATCTGATCGCCGACGCCGTAAGTGGACCAGCCCAATCCCAACTCGGAAAGATCACCGGTGCCGAGAACGATTCCGCCGCGCTGATTGGCCAGGCGGAACAGGTAATCGGTGCGCAGCCCGGCCTGGACGTTCTCGAACGTGACGTCGTAGACCTTCTCACCGCGCGAGAACGGATGGTCCATCTCGTTCAGCATCAGCTTCGCGGTTTCGGTGATGTCGATTTCGGCAAAGGTGACACCGAGCGCCCGGCAGAGCTCGGCGGCATTGCGTTTGGTGCGCTCGCCGGTGGCGAAGCCGGGCAAGGTGAACGCCAGAATGTCGCTGCGCGGCCGGTCTTCTCGGTCCATCGCACGCGCAGCGACGATCAGGGCGTGCGTCGAGTCGAGCCCGCCGGAAACCCCGATCACGACTTTCGGAAAGTGCAACGCGCGCAGCCGCTGCTCGAGCCCGGCGACCTGAATACTGTAGGCCTCATAACAGTCCTGCTGCAACCGATTCGGGTCGGCCGGTACAAACGGGAACCGCTCGACCTCGCGGCGCAGGCCGATATCGCCGGCCGGTGGGTCCACCCGAAAATCGATGCGCCGGAATGAGTCCGCCACAGCCCGGTGGTGGCGGCGGTTGTCGTCGAATGTGCCCATCCGTAGCCGCTCTGCCCGCAGCAGCTCGACATCGACGTCGGCGACACTGCGTCGCTCGCCTTTCGGGAAGCGTTCGGATTCGGCGAGCAGCACTCCGTTCTCCCAGATCATCGTCTGGCCGTCCCACGCCAGATCGGTCGTCGACTCACCTTCCCCCGCGGCGGCATACACATAAGCGGCCAGGCAGCGCAGTGAGGCCGAGCGGGCCAGCAGCGACCGGTCGTCGGCGCGGCCGATGGTGATCGGGCTGCCCGACATGTTGGCCAACACGGTCGCGCCGGCCAGCGCCGCTTCGGCGCTGGGCGGGATCGGCACGAACATGTCTTCGCAGATTTCGACGTGCAGGACGAAGCCGGGCAGGTCGGTCGCCGCGAACAACAGGTCCGCGCCGAATGGCACCTCGGTCCCGGCGACCCGGATGGCGCCTCGTTCGTCGTCGCCGGATGCCATCTGACGACGCTCGTAGAACTCGCGGTAGGTGGGCAGATAAGACTTCGGCACCACGCCGAGCACCGTGCCGCGGTGGATCACGACGGCGGCGTTGTAGATGCGGTGCCGGTAGCGCAGTGGTGCGCCGACCACCAACACCGGCAGCAGCTCGGCGGACGCGGTGACCACGTCGAGCAGTGCGTCCTCGACGGCGTCCAGCAAGACGCCCTGCAGCAGGATGTCCTCGATCGAGTAGCCGGACAACGTCAACTCGGGGAAGACAGCCATCGCCACGCCGTCGTCGTGGCACTGCCGAGCAAGCCGCAGCACCGACTCAGCATTGGCCGCCGGGTCACCGATCGTGGCATGGTGCGTGCACGCGGCGACTCGGGCAAAGCCCTGGCTGTAGGCGTTGTAGAAGTCCATTGCCCTTCCATTGTCGCCTAATTCGGGTAAATCCTGGTAGATCGGGCGTCGACTAGCCCTGTCAACCGCCCAACGCGGGCCGCGGCATTCGGTAGCGGCGGTCTCTCATCCGGAATACGGCGTTGCCGTCGCGAGGCCTGCCGGCATTGGTCATCTGCGCAACGGCGGGCATACCCCCCTGAGTGGTTGTCTCTGGTTTTCCCACCCACGGCGGCAGTGCCCGAAAGCCCGCCTCGGTCGCCGTCACCGGCGCCACGTCTGGGCCGGCCGGCGATGTTGCCGACGCCCAGTTCGGCGGAGTGGACAAGCCGCCGATCGTCCCCGATCCACCGGCGGAGGCAAGCACCGGCTCGGGAATGCCTTGCAGCACAGACGCTTTAGTTGCCGCGACGCCTCCCAGCGGCACCGCCATCGCAGGCAGATCCTTCGTTTGGATACCGGACTGCATGAGCCCGGTGACGAACACTCCCGCCTGAAAGACCGAGTAGGGGAACTGGTACGCGGGAATCAACGGCCCGGTAAGAATATTGAAGTCGCCGACGGCCGTGATGATCGGAGTTGTCGACGTCGCCGCTGCTGAAGTGTTGCCGGACCCGCCGGACGCGAGGCTCTGCAGCTGTTGCGGCAGCGCGGACATCAGCTGCGACAGCGCGGCCTGAGAATGCCCGGATTGCCCTGTCGAACTCGTCGTCTCCGGAGGCTGGTCGAACTGCGTGAGGGTGGTCGCTGACGAGGCCGACGCGGCGTAGTTGTACATCGAGGCGGCGTCTTGAGCCCACATTTCGGCGTAGGCCGTCTCGGTGGCGGCGATCGCCGGGGTGTTCTGTCCGAAGAAATTGGTCGCCACCAGCGTGGCCAACAACGCGCGGTTGGCAGCAACGACCACTGGTGGCACGGTTGCGGCAAACGCCGCCTCGTAGGCGAACGCCGCCGCCCGGGACTGGCTCGCGGCCTGCCCGGCCTGCTGCGCCGTGGTCGACAGCCACGCCACGTACGGTGCGCTCGCGTCGGCCATGGCAGTTGACGACGCACCGGACCAACTGCTGCCTTGCAACTCCGAGACCACCGCGGAATAGCGGGCGGCGAACATTTCGAGCTGCCCGGCCAGCCCGTCCCATGCCGAGGCCGCTGCCAACATCGGACCCGAACCCGGGCCGGCAAACATCCTGGCCGAGTTGATCTCGGGCGGGATCGCCCCGAAATCAAACATCAGCTTTCCTCCCGCAACTGTGAAACATCTTGGCCGACAACCAATGACGACCCTCCGGAGACGGAAGGGGTCAAAAGAACTGACTAGCCACCGAGCAGAGGCCGCGGCATCTTGAAACGGTCCGCCGGCACCCGCAGGACGTTGTTGACCGTGGGACGCGACCAGGCACCCGACTGCGGAGCCATCCCCACCATCGGTCCGGCGCCCGGCACGCCTGTCATCGTCGTCTCCGACGCTGGAACCGCGTTGAGGTCCATCTCGGACAACCAGTGCGGATCTTCGACGGCACTAGCTATCGGAGTTGCCGATGCCCAGGTCTGCGGTACCGACAACGCACCGATCGGTTCGGAACGACCTATACCGGCAAGCACTGGCCTCTCGATGCTTTCCGACACCCACGACCGTGTCGCGGCTTTCGCCGCCCCGGCGTCTTCCTCAGCGATCTTCGGCAGATCTTTCGCCTGGAGACCACTCCGGTAAGCCCCGGTGATGAAGCTTCCCCCGCTGGTGAACGTGCGACTGAAAGCCGCGGCGAGATTCTCCGGACCCGCAAGGGTGTTGAAGTCACTGAAAGCGGAGAGGATCGATGACGATGACGACGTGGTCGCGGCCGACGAACCAGTCGCCGAGAGCCCTTGTAGCTCTTTCGGCACGGTCGCCATCAGCTGCGACAACACCGACTGCGACGTCGAGGAACTGGAAGCGGCGGTGGCTTGGGTGACCGCGGCAGCCTGGGCGGATTGCCCGGTGGCCGTGGTCGTCTGCGGCGGCTCGCTGAATTGCGTCAATGCCGTCGCCGTGGACGACGACGCGGCGTAGCTGTACATCGCCTGCGCGTCCTGGGCCCACATGTCCGCGTAGACGGCCTCGGCCGCAGCGATTCGGGCGGTGTATTGCCCGAAGACATTGGCGGCGACCAGCGCCGCGTACTGCGCGCGGTTCCCCGTGACGAGGGCCGGCGGCACCGTCGACGCGAATGCAGCCTCAAAGGCAGCGGCCGCCGCCCGCGCTTGACCGGCTGTTTCCTCGGCTTGCGCCGCGGCTGTCGCGATCCACTCGACGTACGGTGCGGCCGCATCACCCATCGCGGTCGAGGCATTGCCCGACCACGATTCGCCTTGCAGGCCCGAGATCACCGCCGAGTAGCCGCGGGAAACCGATTCCAGTTGCCCGGCCATCGCCTGCCAGGCCGAAGCAGCGGCCATGATCGGGCCAGACCCTGGACCCGCGTACATCCTGCTCGAGTTGACCTCAGGCGGCAGTGCACCAAAATCTGGCACTAGCGTCATTCCTTTCTGTCGACCACAGCGGACCGTCGGTCCGGCGCGTTTCTGCTGACCAAACAGGGCTTGCGTGGACTGTCGCGAGGCGGCCAGACCGGCCGACGGACTGTCGGGAAACCAGGGGGCGCTGTTCACAGGCATTCACAGGATCACCGCATCCCCGCCGTACACCGCGGCATAGGCGAACCCGACGCACCGGATCGTTAAACTTCTCGACGATCTAAACAGTAGGCAAACTGCACGTTGACGACAGTAGACCTCCAGGCGACATCATTGAGCGCAACATACGCGATTCATGTAGAGGCTTTTCATCGGCGCGACCGCGAAACGGCGCGCCGATGCGTGCCCGTTAGCGCAGCTCAAGTTGTTCGAATCAGCACCTTCTGGACATTTGCTGTGCTAAACCGCCAATATTGGACACCCATTCATTAGCCCTGAAAGGAACAAAAGCATGGATATCGGACGCACTTTGGCCACCACCGCGCTGTTCACCGGTCTCGCGACAGCACTGGCGGCACCCGCTTGGAGCGACATGAACGGCCATTACAAGTACACCGAAACGGATGCGGCCGGCCAGGCCGTCACCGGTGATTGGTACACCCACCCCTGCGGTGACGGATGCGTGTCGGTCGCCCTCACACCTGGTGGACCGACGAGGGACGCGCACATCGTCAACGGGCAGTGGGTCCTGGACGGCACCGACAATCTCGAGTGCAGCGACGGCAGCAGCGTTCCTGACGCCACCACCGCCCACTTCACCTGGGATCCCAACACGCTCGCCGGCAACGTCGTGACTACCGATGTCGTGTCGGTCTGCGGCGAGCCCGTGGGCCATCAGGAGACGAACAACATCAAACTCGTCCTGGTGCCCTGACGCATCCTTGATCGGCGCCCGGGCGACCGCCGGTACGTACCCTCGAAGAGGTGACGGCGGTGCGTGCGGAATCTCCCGAGCTGGTTGCTCTGCTGACCGGCAGTCGCATCGTGGTGCTGACCGGTGCCGGAATGTCCACCGATTCCGGCATCCCTGACTACCGCGGACCCGACTCACCGCCGAGCAATCCGATGACGATCCGCCAGTTCACATCGGATCCGCTGTTCCGGCAACGCTATTGGGCGCGCAACCACGTCGGTTGGCGGCACATGGACGACACCCGGCCCAACGCCGGACACCGGGCGATCGCTGCCCTCGAGCACGCCGGCGTGGCCAGCGGCGTCATCACCCAGAACGTCGATCTGCTGCACACCAAGGCCGGCAGCGACAACGTCATCAACTTGCACGGCACCTACGCGCGAGTGGTCTGCCTCAACTGCGGCGCGTCCACGAGTCGCGCCCAACTGGCCGAGCAACTCGACGCCCTCAACCCGGGTTTCACTGAGCGGGTCGAGGCCGTCGGCGGGTTGGCGGTGGCTCCGGACGCCGATGCGATGATCGATGACACCGCGTCGTTTCGCTACGTCGACTGCTCGGTCTGCGGCGGCATGCTCAAGCCCGACATCGTGTATTTCGGTGAGAGCGTCCCTAAAGAGATTGTCCAGCAAGCTTTCTCGCTCGTCGAAGAAAGTGACGCGCTGCTGGTCGCCGGTTCGTCGCTGACCGTGTTTTCCGGCTACCGGTTCGTGCGGCATGCCACGGCACGAGGCATGCCGGTCGCCATCGTCAATCGCGGACCTACTCGCGGTGACGACTTGGCCACCATCAAGGTCGAGGGCGGCTGCTCGGAGCTGCTGACGCTGCTCGTCGAGGAGCTATCCCCCGTCTCGGCCCGCTAAAAAGTGCACGGCATGCTGCGGATGCCGTGAATGAAGTTGCCGGCCAGATACACCGGGTCGCCGGCCTCGATATCCGGCAGCTGATGCAGCAACTCATCGAAGATCGCCCGCAGCTGCGCCCTGGCCAGGTTCGCGCCCAGGCAGAAGTGCACACCGCCACCGCCGAAACCGACATGCGGGTTGGGGTTGCGGCTCAGGTCGAGGCGCTCGGGGTGCTCGAACACGTCGGTGTCGAAGTTGCCAGATGAATAGAACATCACGACCTTCTCGCCGGCGTTGATGGCCTGGCCGGCGATCTCGACATCCTTTGCGGCCGTGCGGCGGAACGTCATCACGGGCGTGGCAAAGCGGATGAACTCCTCGACGGCTCCCCCAATACGGTTGTCGAAATCCTCCAGCAGCCAGGCCCGCTGGTCGGGATAATCGGTCAAGGCTTTCAACGCGTGGCTGGTGGTCTGGCGGGTGGTGTCGTTGCCGGCGACCGTGAGCAACACGAAGAAGGCGGCGACGTCGGCGTCGGCCAACCGATCGCCGTCCACCTCGGCGTTGACCAGGCCGCTCAGCAGGTCGTCACCCGGGTGCTCGCGGCGCTCCGCGGCGAGAGTCCCGGCCACCTGGTGCACGTAAGTCTGCGCCTCGAACAGCACCTCCATCGGGTGGCGACCGTTGAGGTACTCCGGGTCGCCGGACGAGACCATGGCATCGGCGGCGTGCGCTAGCTTTTGCCGCTCCGCCTCAGGGATGCCCACCATGTCCGACAGCGTGCGAATAGGTAGCTCCTTGGCGCAGAAGTCGACAAAGTCGGCACCGCTGCCTGCGGCTTTGAGTTCACCCACAATAATTTTCGCGTTTGCCTGGATCGAATCCTCGATGCGCCGGACCTGCCGCGGGGTGAATGCGGCGCTGACCAGTTTGCGCAGGAACGTGTGCCGCGGCGGGTCCATCGCCAGGAAGGACTGCGACGCTTCGAGTAGCTCCACCGGGAAGTTCTCGAACATGACGCCCTGGCCGGACAGGAATGACTCGTTGTCGCGGCTGATCGCGACGATGTCGTCGCGGCGGGTGACCGCCCAATAGCCAGGGTCATCGGGCGAAGGCAGCATCGCGTCTTCTACCGGCGGATGCCAACTCACCGGGCGGGCGGCCCGCAACTCCGCGAACGACGTGTCGCGCTCGTGCGCGCTGGTCGACCAGAACGCACGGGACGACAGGTCGACGCGGTCGTAAGCGCGGGGGGTGGCAGCCGTCGCTGTCATGGGAAATCCTCCATCGGATATGACGCCGGTCACAGTCTCCAACACTGACGACGATAAGACTAGACACAGTGTCTAGTCAAGGTGTCATACTGTCGACTATGCCGTCCGTCACCCGCAAGCCGCAGGCCAAGCGGCAAGAGCGACGCGAACAGATCGAGCACCGACTGCTCGACGCCACCGAACGATTGATGCGCGACGGTGCGAGCTTCACCGAGCTGAGCGTTGACCGGCTGTCCACCGAAGCCGGGATGTCGCGAGCCAATTTCTACATCTATTTCGAAGACAAGGGCGACCTGCTGCGGCGGCTGGCCAGCCAGGTGTTCGGCGAGCTCGCCGACAGCGCCGAACTCTGGTGGGGTGTGGCTGGACGTCACGATCCCAACGACGTCCGCGCCGCGATGGCCGGCATCGTCGCCAGCTATCGACGGCATCAGCCGGTGCTGGTCGCGCTCAACGAGATGGCCGGCTACGACCCGCTGGTGGCGGCGACCTATCGCGAGCTGCTCACCGGAATCTCTGGACGGCTCACACAGGTCATCGAGGACGGCCAGGCCGACGGCTCGATCCGCCGCGAGTTACCCGCGGCGACTACGGCCAGCGCGCTCAGCTGGATGGTCGAGCGGGCGTGTCAGCAGAACCTCCCGAACAGCCCACCCGAATACGACGTTGAGCTCATCACGAGCCTGACCGAAATTGCTTGGGGTGCGCTGTATCTGGCACCGATACCGAAGGGCTAGACGGCGACCAGGTCATCAGCGTGCACGGCAGGCCTGCGTAGTTCGGCGGGCAGGTCTGAGGTCGACTGGCCGATCATCGTCGCCAATTCCGCGGCGTCGTAGGCAACGACACCGCGGGCAACCAGGGCCGCGTCCGGACCGGTGAGGTCGACTACGTCACCACCGTGGAAACGGCCGGACAGCGCGGTGATTCCCGCGGGCAGCAGCGAACGGCGTTGTTTCAGAACGGCGCTCACCGCGCCGCCATCCAAAGTGAGCGAACCAGCGGACTCCGCGGCGTAGCGCACCCAAAACCGGCGCGCCGACATGCGATTGGACCGCGGGGCGAACACGGTGCCCACCGACGCATCCGCCAGCGCGGTCGCGGCGTTGGACGCGGCAGCCAGCAGCACCGGTACCCCGGCGTCGGCGGCCAGCAACGCCGACGACATCTTCGACGCCATCCCGCCGGTACCCAGATGACTGCTCTGTCCCGCGGTGACGCCGTCGAGGTCGTCGGGCCCGGAAACCTCTGGAATGAAACGTGTTTCGGCGACTTTGCGCGGGTCGGCGTCGTAGAGGCCATCGATGTCGCTCAGCAGCACCAGTGCGTCGGCGCCGACCAGGTGAGCCACCAACGCGGAGAGTCGGTCGTTGTCACCGAACCGGATTTCGTTGGTGGCAACCGTGTCGTTCTCGTTGACGATCGCCACCGCATGCAGGGCACGCAACCGGTCCAGCGTGCGCTGAGCGTTATTGTGCTGCACCCGCATCGAGATGTCGTGCGCGGTGAGAAGCACCTGCCCCACGTTGCGCTGGTACCGGGCGAACGCGGTGCTCCACGCGTTGACCAACGCGACCTGACCCACACTTGCCGCTGCCTGTTTGCTGGCCAGATCCGTGGGCCGCTTGTTCAGACCCAGCGGCTCCATACCGGCCGCGATGGCGCCGGAGGACACGATGACGACGTCGGAGCCCGCCTTCATCCGCGCCTCGATTGCGTTGACGAGGCCGGCGAGTCGGCTGGCGTCGAACATCCCGGTCGGGGTCGTCAACGCGGTGGTGCCCACCTTGACAACGACGCTGCGAGCGGTGCGAATGGCTTCGCGCGCAGAACTATTCATCAGAATCGCCGGCGCGGCTCATATGCGCCGCTCCTCCGCATCGCTGCGCTCTGCATCGTCGCCGGCCCGGCGGCGTTGCTTCCGTGCGGCCTTCCGCTCGTCGGCGCCGACCCGGTCGGTGTTCTCCAGGCGCGCGTCGGTGCCTCGTCGCGTCATCGACTGCGTCGATGCCGGTCGGCGTCTGCGGCTCCCAGTCGAAGGTGACGTCGCCGATTGTGACCGCGCATCCCGGCCGCGCCCCCTGTCGCACCAGTTCGTCCTCGACCCCCAGCCGTGCCAACCGGTCTCCGAGGTAGCCGACGGCTTCGTCGTTGTCGAACGCGGTCTGGGCGATCCAGCGTTCGGGTCGCCGACCGCGGACCACGAAACCGCCCTCACCGTCGGACTGCACGGTGAAGCCGGAGTCGTCGACAGCCACCGGTCGGATCACCGGCCGTCGCGGCACGATCGCCGGTTGGGCCGCCTTGTAGTCCGCGACCATGTCGGCGAGTCCGAAGATCAACGGCTGCAGCCCTTCTCGGGCGACCGTCGACACCAGGTACACCGGCCAGCCGCGCCCTGCGATCTCGTCGTGGACGAACTCGGCCAATTCGCGGGCTTCGGGCACGTCGATCTTGTTGAGCACCACCGCCCGTGGGCGCTCGACCAAGTCACCCAAGGTCGAATCGCCTTGCAGTGTCGGCGTGTAGGCGGCCAGCTCGGCCTCCAGAGCATCGATGTCGGAGATCGGGTCGCGGCCCGGCTCGAGGGTCGCGCAATCGACGACGTGGACCAGCACCGCGCATCGCTCGATGTGGCGCAGGAAGTCCAGGCCGAGACCGCGGCCCTGCGACGCTCCAGGGATCAGGCCGGGCACGTCGGCGACGGTGAATGTCCGCTCGCCCGCCGACACCACCCCGAGGTTGGGGGCCAGCGTGGTGAACGGGTAGTCGGCGATCTTCGGCTTGGCCGCCGAAATGGTTGACACCAGTGAGGATTTGCCGGCTGAGGGGAATCCGATCAGGCCGATGTCGGCGACGGTTTTGAGCTCCAGCGTGAGGTCGCGGGTTTCGCCCTTCTCGCCAAGCAGCGCGAACCCGGGCGCCTTGCGGGCGCGCGACGCGAGTGCGGCGTTGCCCAGCCCGCCGCGACCTCCGGCAGCGGCCTCGAAGCGGGTGCCGATGCCGACCAGGTCGGCGAGCATCCGGCCGTCCTCATCGAGCACGACGGTGCCGTCGGGCACCTTGATTTCCAGGTCGGCGCCCGCAGCGCCCTCCCGGTTGCTGCCCATCCCCTGCTTGCCCGACGGGGCATCGACATGGGGGCGGAAGTGAAAGTCGAGCAAGGTATGCACTTGCGGGTCGACGACCAGCACAATGCTGCCGCCGCGGCCACCATTACCGCCATCGGGTCCGCCGAGCGGCTTGAATTTCTCGCGGTGGACCGACGCGCAGCCGTGGCCGCCGGAGCCTGCCCGCGTGTGGATGACGACACGATCGACAAACCGAGGAGGCATCGGGGTTCCTCTTACTCGTCAGGCGTGAGAATCACGCCTGACGCGCTCAGTCGGTCGAAGGCGCGGCCGAGACGATGTTGACCGTCTTGCGCCCGCGCTTGACGCCGAACTGGACGGCGCCGGCAGCCTTGGCGAACAACGTGTCATCGCCACCGCGGCCCACGTCGACGCCCGGGTGGAAGTGCGTGCCACGCTGGCGGACGATGATCTCGCCGGCCTTGACGACCTGACCGCCGAATCGCTTCACGCCCAGCCGCTGAGAGTTTGAATCCCGGCCGTTGCGTGAGCTGGAAGCGCCCTTCTTGTGTGCCATGTCGTGTCGCCTCCCGCTACTTGATACCGGTGACCTTCAGGACCGTCAGCTGCTGACGGTGACCCTGACGCTTGTGGTAGCCGGTCTTGTTCTTGAACTTGTGGATACGGATCTTGGGGCCTTTGGTGTGCTCGAGCACCTCGCCGGTCACGGCGACCTTGGCCAGCGCGGCGGCATCGGCGGTGACGGTGGCGCCGTCGACGACGAGCGCGACCGGCAGCGACACCTTCGCGCCCGGCTCCGTGTCGAGCTTCTCGACCTTGACGACGTCCCCGACGGCGACTTTGTACTGCTTACCGCCGGTTTTGACGATTGCGTAGGTCGCCATGGTCTCGTCTACCTCATTTTCTGGTTCTGCTGTTTGTTGCGGGCGTCGCGCAGCCATAGCTGCGCGGCTGGTTTGGGGGGTGTCGGCCAAAACCCGGTGCACGGGCTTGTCGACAACTGGTCAAGGGTACGTGACCAGCGGGTACAGGGTCAAACCGGCCTGTCAGTCGTCGTGTACCGGCGGACCGGCTGGTCGGGCCGCCGCCCGGCGCCGTCGCGGGCGCTCCGTGGCGACCTGTTGCTCGTCGTCCGAGTCGTCGTCGAGGTCGTCTTCATCGTCGTCCTCGTCATCGTCTTCGTCGTCGCTGTCGTCATCGTCGTCATCGCTGTCGTCAGCGTCGTCGTTGTCGTCCAGATCGTCGAGGTCTTCATCGTCGAGGTCGACCTCGTCGGTGTCGTCGTCCTCGTCCTCGTCGTCATCGCTGTCGTCGTCGAAGTCGTCGTCGTCGAGGTCTTCCTCGGCAGCCTCACGCGCGGCCTGCTTCTTGCTCTGGGCGTCGGACTCGGCGGCGTCCTGCAAGCCAGTGGTCTCGTCGACGTCCTCGACGTGCTCGGACTCGTCGGCCCCCTCGGCATCGACATCGTCATCGTGACCATTTGCGGCGGCCATCGCCTTGAACATCGGATGATCGCCGTGCACATGTGCGGGCACCTTGACGACCGGCTGCTGCTCTTCTGCCTTGCCCTTCTTCGAGCGCCGGCCACGCCTGCTGCCCCCGCTGCCACCGGACTCGGATTTGCGACCGATGGTCGGCGACGAGTCGACGGGGTCGGCGTGCAGCATGATGCCGCGGCCGCTGCAGTGCGGACATGTCGTGGAGAACGCTTCGATCAGCCCGGTCCCCAACTTCTTGCGGGTCAGCTGCACCAGCCCCAGCGAGGTCACCTCGGACACCTGGTGGCGGGTCCGGTCACGGGCAAGCGCCTCGGTCAGCCGACGCAACACCAGGTCGCGGTTGGACTCCAGGACCATGTCGATGAAGTCGATGATGATCATGCCGCCGATGTCGCGCAGCCGGAGCTGGCGCACGGTTTCCTCGGCCGCCTCCAAGTTGTTCTTGGTAACCGTCTGCTCGAGGTTGCCGCCAGAACCGGTGAACTTGCCGGTGTTGACGTCGACGATCGTCATCGCCTCGGTGCGGTCGATCACCAGCGTGCCACCGGACGGCAGCCAGACCTTGCGGTCCATCGCCTTGGCCAGCTGCTCGTCGATGCGGTGCACCGCGAACACGTCGGGCGCCGCGACTCCCTCAGCAGACCCCGCGGGCTCGTATTTGTTCAGCTTCGAAACCAGCTCGGGGGCAACCGAACTCACGTAGTCGTTGATGGTGGTCCAGGCGTCGTCACCAGACACGATCAGCTTGCCGAAGTCTTCGTTGAACAGGTCGCGGATCACCTTGACCAGGACGTCGGGCTCTTCGTAGAGCGCGATCGCGGCTCCGGCCGCCTTCTCCTTGGTCTCCTTCGCTCGCTCGGCGATCTCCGTCCACCGCTCCTGCAGCCGGTTGACGTCGGCGCGGATGTCGTCTTCCTTCACGCCTTCCGAGGCGGTCCGGATGATCACTCCGGCGTCCGACGGGACGACTTCGCGCAGGATCTCCTTGAGGCGCTGACGTTCGGTGTCGGGCAGCTTGCGGCTGATGCCGGTCGACGACGCACCCGGCACGTACACGAGGTAGCGGCCGGCCAGCGACACCTGCGTGGTCAGCCGGGCGCCCTTGTGCCCGACCGGGTCCTTGCTGACCTGCACGACGACGTAATCGCCAGGCTTGAGGGCCTGCTCGATCTTGCGGTTGGACCCGCCGAGACCGGCCGCTTCCCAGTTCACCTCGCCGGCGTAGAGCACACCGTTGCGGCCGCGACCGATGTCGACGAAGGCCGCCTCCATCGAGGGCAGCACGTTCTGCACGATGCCCAGATAGATGTTACCCACCAGCGAGGCCGAGGCCGCGCTGGTGACAAAGTGCTCGACGACGATGCCGTCTTCCAAGACCGCAATCTGGGTGTATCGGCTGCCCGGATGCGGCGGCTCGGTGCGGACCGTGTCGCGCACCACCATCACCCGTTCGACGGCTTCACGACGGGCCAGGAACTCGGCTTCGGTCAGGACCGGCGGCCGGCGCCGTCCGGCGTCGCGGCCGTCGCGGCGACGTTGCCGCTTGGCTTCCAAGCGGGTGGAGCCGTCGATGCCCTGGATCTCGGAGTTGCTGGAGTCGGGTTTCTTGTTGGCGCGGGGTGCCCGCTCGTGCACCACGGTGTTCGGCGGGTCGTCCGGCGACGCGTTGTCGTCGTTGTCGTCGGCCCCGGGGGACTTGCGGCGCCGACGGCGGCGACGCCGCTTGTTAGCCCCGTCGCCGGAGCCGTTGTCGTCGTCGCCGGTGTCCGAGTCATCGGAGTCGTCATCGTCAGAGTCGTCGTCACCGGCGTTGTCGGCCGACGCGTCGTCCTGCTTGTCGTCGCCCTCGCCCTTCTCGGCGCCGGTCTGCTCGCCGCGACCACGACCCCGGCCGCGCCGCCCACGACGTCGCCGCCGGTTGGCCGGGCGGTCGTCCTGGTCGTCGTCGTCGTCGCCGTCGTCGGAGTCGTCATCGGCGTCATCGGCGTCATCGGTCTCGTCGGCGACTTCGATTCGCTCGACCGGCTCGGGCCGCTCGGCCCGCTCGACCGGCTGCGGCGCGACGAACAGCGGCATGTAGGCAGGCCGCTCGACCGGGGTCTCCAGCAGCAGGCGTGACTCGGGTTCGTCCACCTCGACGGAAGCGTCCGCATGGGCTGCACCGGCCGGTACGGCCACCGTGGCGGCCGGTTTGCTGGCCAGCAGGTCGCGGACGCGGACCGCGTCAACGCGCTCGACGGTCGAATGAGCGCTGCGGATCCGCCCGTCGAGCTCGGTCAGCGCGTCAAGCACCTGCCTGCTGGTCGTTCCCAGGGCTCTGGCCAGGGAATGCACTCTCAATCGGTCCGGCAGGTCCTCGTGCTGCGACGAGTGCTCTGAAACCTCTGAGGATGGGCTACCGTCAGTCACGTATTCTCCTCAAGCCCCCGGGCGCGTCCATTCGACGCGGCCACGCGAGGGCTTCGCTATGTGCCCGGGCGCTTTCTCCCGGACTTGTGATGGTCTTGCCCCGAGCGGTTCGAGTCGAACGCACTCGGTGCCGGTCTGAATGATGGCTGGACGGTCGGCGCCGCATCGCGGGTCGCGGTGGTCGCCCTTGTCGAAGTCTTCATTCGGGCGACTGTCGACGTTCCTAAGCCGGTCCGGCGACGTTCACCCGGTTATCAGTATCCCATATCGATGTGCGGGGTCGGACCAAGTGCACCGACCTGTTACTAAGCCTTGCTGAACCAGAGTCCAATCTCGCGCTCTGCCGACTCGGCCGAATCAGAGCCGTGCACCAGGTTGAACTGCGTTTCCAGGCCGAAGTCGCCACGGATGGTGCCGGGTGTGGCCTTGTCCACGGGGTCGGTCCCACCGACGATTTGCCGCAGGGCGGTGACGGCCCGGGGACCTTCGATGACGGCCGCGACCAGTGGTCCCGACGTGATGAACTCCAGCAGGGAGCCGAAGAACGGCTTGCCGTCGTGTTCCGCATAGTGCTGACGGGCGAGCTCGTCGCTCACGATCCGCATCTCCAGCGCCGAGACGGTGAGGCCTTTACGTTCGATGCGGCCGATGATCTCGCCCACCAGGTGTCGTTCGACGCCGTCGGGCTTGATCAACAGCAGGGTCCGCTCAGTTGTCACGGCGCACAGCGTACCCAACGATTCCGGCACCTTCGCGCCGGCGGATCAGTGAGGTGGGCCGTCCTGACCGGGGAGCATCCCGTACTTCTCCCGGCGGCGAACCTCAGAACGGACGTAGACGATCAGCGCCCAGACCGCGGCGAACACCAAGCCGATGACGCCCACCCCGGGGTAAACCAAAAAGCCCGCGATCGGAATCAGCTGGACTGCCAGGTCTGCCCAGATGGCCCACGACTTGCCCTGCATTCCGGCCAGCGCGATCAGGATTGCCGTCAACCCCAACAGATAGCCCAGCGTGCCCGCATTCAGCCCGCCGCCGACTGCGCTGACCACCGGTAGCGCCAGCAGCACGACGATCGCCTCCAGGATCAGGGTGCCTGCGGTGACGCCGCGAAAACTCTTCCACGGGTCGGGTTTTGGCACCTCGGGCACCGGTTCGTGCGACGTCACTCGGGATCACGACCGAACAGCGTGCGTGCCACGCCCGCGGTCACCACCGAACCGGTGATGACGATGCCGGTGCCGGCGAACGAGTCGTCCTCGGCGTCGGCCTCGTCGACCAGGGCGGTCGCGGTGTCGATGGCGTCGCGCAGATTCTCGGCGGTGATCACCCGGTCGGGCCCGAACCACTGCTGCGCGGTCAACGCCAGCGACTCGACGTCCAGCGCTCGCGGCGATCCGTTCTGGGTGACCACGATTCGATCGAATACCGGCTCGAGTGCGGTCAGGATGCCGCCGGCGTCCTTGTCGGACATGACGGCGACGACCCCGACCAGGAACCGGAAGTCGAATTCCTCGGTGAGGGCCTCGGCCAGCGCGGCCGCGCCCGATGGATTGTGTGCGGCATCGACGAATACCGTTGGAGCACTGCGCATCCGCTCTAACCGGCCGGGGCTGGTCACCGCGGCGAAGCCGGCGCGAACGCTATCGATGTCCAGTTGCCGTTGCGCGCCCGCACCGAAGAACGCCTCGACGGCAGCCAACGCGATGGCCGCGTTGTGAGCCTGATGCTCGCCGTGCAGTGGCAGGAACACGTCGGAGTAGACCCCGCCGAGGCCCTGCAGTTGCAGCAATTGACCGCCGACGGCGACTTGACGGCCCAGTACCGCGAATTCGGAGTCCTCGCGGGCGACCGCGGCGTCGGCGCGCACGGTCTGCGCCAGCACCACCTCCATCGCCTCCTGCGCCTGCCGGCCGATGACGGCGACCGTGTCGGGCGCACCCTCGTCGGCTGTGTGGATGATGCCGGCTTTCTCCTCGGCGATGCCGGCGATGTCCTCGCCGAGGTATTCGACGTGGTCGACGCTGATCGGGGTGATCACCGCGACGGATGCGTCGACCACGTTGGTGGCGTCCCAACGGCCGCCGAGGCCGACCTCGATCACCGCCACCTCGACCGGCGCATCGGCGAACGCGGCGAATGCCATGGCGGTGAGCACCTCGAACTTGCTCATCGCCGGGCCACCCGCCTCCTGCGACTGCTGGTCCACCATCTGCACGAACGGCTCGAGTTCGGCGTAGGTAGCGACGTATGTGGCTGGGCTGATCGGCTTTCCGTCGATCGCGATGCGCTCGACGGCTGACTGCAGATGCGGACTGGTGGTGCGCCCGGTGCGCCGGTTGAAAGCAGTCAGCAGCGCGTCGACCATCCGCGACACCGAGGTCTTGCCATTGGTGCCGGCGATATGGATCGACGGGTAACCGCGTTGCGGCGAGCCGAGCAGATCCATCAACGCCGAAATGCGCGTCAGGCTGGGTTCGATCTTGGTTTCCGGCCAGCGCTGATCAAGCAGATGCTCGACCTGCAACAGGGCCGCGATCTCGTCGGGCGTCGGAAGGTCGACGATGGGTCCTTCGTCGTCCGGGTCCAGAGTCACTTCAGGCCGGCCAACCTGGCCGTGATCCGGTCGGCTTCTTCACGCGCGACCCGCTGGCGCTCGCGCTGCTTGTCGACGACCGCCTCCGGCGCCTTGGCCATGAAGTCCGCGTTGCCCAATTTCGCTGTGGTCGAGGCCAATTCTTTCTGCGCGGCGGCCAGATCCTTCTCCAGGCGACGGCGTTCGGCGGCCACGTCGATGGTGCCCGAGGTGTCTAACTCCACGACCACGATGCCGCCTTTGAGCCCGACCTCCAGCGACGCTGACGCCGTGAACTCCGGCTCGGCTTCGGTCAACCAGGCCAGCGAGGTAATGGCACCCACCTGGGTGTTCAGGTCGACATTCCCCAATAGCCCGGCTCCTCCTCGGGCCGCTGCGCTGTCCGCATCGTCGCCCGGCGCGGCAATGCCTGACAGCCGGGCGGGCACCTTCTGCCGATCGGCCAGCCCCTGGTCGCTGCGGAACCGGCGGATCTCGGTGACCAGCTTCTGCATATCGACGATCCGTTGCGTCGCAACGCTATCCACGTCGACTCCCGAGCCCTGCGGCCAGTCTGCGATCACCAGGGACTCCCGCGAGGTCAAGGCCTGCCAGAGCGACTCGCTGACGAACGGGATCACCGGGTGCAGCAGTCGCAGCAGGGTGTCCAGCGCAGCGGCCAGCACAGCGGTGGTGTGCGACAGGCCGTCGGCAACCTGCGTCTTGGCCAATTCGAGGTACCAGTCGCAGAATTCGTCCCAGGTGAAGTGGTAGAGAGCTTCACACGCGCGACTGAACTCGTACGAGTCGAAGGCCGAATCAACCTCGGCGCGAACCTCTTCCAGCCGGCCCAGGATCCAGCGGTCGGCATCGGTCAGTTCGCTGTGGGCAGGCAACGGGGCGGGCGCGGCGCCGTTCATCAACGCGAATCGGGTGGCGTTGAACAGCTTGGTGACGAAGTTGCGCGATGCCCGAACATGGTCTTCGCCGACGCTGAGGTCGCTGCCGGGGCTCGAACCGCGAGCCAGGGTGAACCGCAGCGCGTCGGCGCCGTAGAGGTCCAACCAATCCAGCGGATCGACGACGTTGCCCTTGGACTTGCTCATCTTTCGGCCGGACTCATCGCGTATCAGCCCGTGCAGGAAGACATCTTTGAACGGCACCTGCGGGCCCCGGCGGCCATCCAATGTGATGGCGTCATCGCCGCCGACGAAGGTGCCGAACATCATCATCCGGGCCACCCAGAAAAATATGATGTCGTATCCGGTGACCAGAACGCTTGTCGGATAGAACTTTTCGAGATCCGGCGTCTTCTCCGGCCAACCCAGCGTGGAGAACGGCCACAACGCCGAGGAGAACCAGGTGTCCAGGACGTCGGGATCCTGCTCCCAACCCTCGGGCGGTGTCTCGTCGGGACCGACGCACATCTGCTGACCGTCCGGGCCGTACCAGATCGGAATGCGGTGGCCCCACCACAGCTGGCGCGAGATGCACCAGTCGTGCATCTCGTCGACCCAGGCGAACCAGCGCGGCTCCAGGCTCGCGGGGTGAATCACGGTGTCGCCGTTACGGACCGCGTCGCCGGCGGCCTTGGCCAGCAACTCCACCCGGACCCACCACTGCAACGACAGCCGCGGCTCGATCGGCTCGCCACTGCGTTCGGAGTGCCCGACGCTGTGCAGATATGGACGCTTCTCGGCGGCGATCCGACCCTCGGCCGCCAGCGCCTCGCGCACCGCGACGCGGGCGTCGAACCGGTCCATGCCGTCGAATCGTGTTCCGGTGTCCACGATCCGACCTTTGGTGTCCATGATGGTCGGCATGGCGAGCTGATGGCGCAGCCCGATCTCGAAGTCGTTCGGATCGTGGGCAGGTGTGACTTTGACTGCACCGGTGCCGAATTCGGGGTCCACGTGATTGTCGGCGACGATGACGATCTGGCGGTCCAGGAACGGGTGCGGCAGTGTCGAGCCGACCAGTGCCCGGTAGCGGTCGTCATCGGGATGCACCGCGATCGCGGTGTCACCCAACATCGTCTCCACCCGGGTAGTGGCCACCACGATGTGCGGCTCGGAGTCGTCGAGCGAGCCGTACCGGAACGACACCAGTTCACCGTCCACGTCCTCGTAGCGGACCTCGAGATCTGATATCGCCGTTTCCAGCACCGGCGACCAGTTGACCAGCCGCTCGGCTTGGTAGATCAGACCCGCGTCGTAGAGCCGCTTGAAGATCGTGCGCACTGCGCGGGACAGGCCATCGTCCATGGTGAAGCGTTCGCGGTCCCAGTCCACGCCGTCGCCGAGTCGGCGCATCTGACCGCCGATCGCACCGCCCGATTCGTGCTTCCAGTCCCACACCTTGTCGATGAACAGTGTGCGGCCGAAGTCTTCTTTGGTCTTGCCGTCGACGGCTAGCTGCTTTTCGACGACGCTCTGGGTGGCGATGCCGGCGTGGTCCATGCCGGGCTGCCACAGCACCTCGTAACCCTGCATGCGCTTGCGACGGGTCAGCGCGTCCATCATGGTGTGCTCGAGCGCGTGGCCCATGTGCAGGCTGCCCGTCACATTCGGCGGCGGGAGCACGATCGCATACCCGGGTTTGGCGCTGGTGGGATCGGCCGTGAAGTAGCCGGCGTCCACCCAACGCTGATAGATCACGCCTTCGACCGCGCCCGGATCCCAGGCCTTGGGCAGGTCTTCCGCCCGCGTGTCAGCGGCGCGTTCTGGGGTTGCGGTCACGCGTCAAGTCTAGGAACCACCGACGTGCGCGACGAACACCGCCCACGACGGGCGGGTTTGACTACTTCTTGCCGAACAACCCGCCGAGGATGTCACCGGCCTTGGAGCCCAGCGCATTGCCCAATACGGTGCCCAATGACTTGTTGCCACCGGCCATCCCGCCGAGGATGCTGCCCAGCACGTCGTTGAGCCCGCCCCCGGAGGACGCCTCCTGCGTGGCCGGTGCGCTCTTCTGGCCCATCTGCTTTCCGATGTAGGCCAGGACGATCGGAGCCAAGATCGGCAGCAGTTGCTTGAGCAGGTCGCTGTTGCCTCCGCCGCCACCGGCGAGCGCACTGGCCACCTGGCCGGCGTCGTTGCCACCGAAGATTCTCGCGATCGCCTGCTGACCTTCGTTCTGATCGAGCTGGTCCACGCTCACGCCGCCGTCGAGCAAGCTGGCATGGCTGTCAGCGGCCGACTCGATCTTGCTCGCGTGTTCGGGGTCCTGCGCGTTGTCGTGCAGGCCACCCACCAGGACCGGCACCAGTAGCTGAACCGCCTTGTTGACGTCGGCTTCGTCGACGCCGATCTTCTTGGCGATGTCAGTCGTGGGAATCTGAGCGAAAAGATCATCAAGGCCAGACATGGACCCGTCCACCTAACGTTGCTGGGATGGTGTGGTTCTGAGATGACACTAGCCCAGCTGATCTTGTCCGACAGCAGTTCTTTGCAGAGCAGATCAAACGCGTGAGACCAGCGTTAGCGAGGCATTAACCGCGCGGTTTCCAGCGCGACTTCCGCCGCCGGGAAACGCGCCAGCAGCGCGTCACCCATCGCCGCGGCCGGCGTCAGCACGCCGTGCAGATCCGACAGCGAAGCGCGGTCCAGCGCCAGCGCCAAACCGCTCTCGCCCAACAGAACCGCGGTGGCTTTATAACCCGGGTCGCCTTTCTGCGCGATGGTGGCGACGTAGCGGGCACCGGACGTGGTCGTCGTGTACGTCTCTGCTTTGTAGAAGCCCCGCTCGCGGACGGCTTCGCTGGGACCGGTGCCGGGTTTGGGCATGGCCCGGTCGACCAGCTTGCGCGGCAACAGCCGGAAATAACGGCTGCCCACCGCCGACACCGCGTTGCCGATCCCGTTGACAACGGCTGAGGCCACCGGCGCGACGGCCGACGATCCCACGCTCATGTGTTCGCTGTACTGGAATCGCCTGCCGTACGCGTAATCCTGTAATGCGTTGCTGCGTCTGACAATTCGGGTGTTGGCCGGGGCCATCAGGAATCCCGCGGTCCAGAGGCCGGTCAGCTCCGGCGCGATCTGTCGGCCGCGGCGCCGGCGTAAGTCCGGTTGCGCGCCGAGTTCGGGTTCCGCACCGCGGTCCGGACTGAGCGTGTAGGGGTCGGCGAATTGCCGGCGAACGTCGGCGTCGTTCGATGTCGCGTCCAGTACCTCCAGCATCGAGGCCAGCGTGCCACCGGAGAATCCACCGGCGAACGAGCGGACCACGAAGTCGGTGCCGATGAGTTCGCCGGCGCCGTCTTCCAGTGCCCTGCGGTGCAGCGCGTACACGGTGAGATCCGAAGGGATCGAGTCGAATCCGCACGCATGCACGATGCGTGCACCAGTGTCGAGGGCCTGCTTGTGATAGAGGTCGATGCTGTCGCGGACGAACGGCGGCTCACCGGTCAGGTCCGCATAATCGGTGCCTGCGGCGGCACAGGCGGCAACCAGCGGCAGACCGTAACGCGTGTAGGGCCCGACGGTGGTGACGACGACCTGTGTCTGGGCGGCCATCGCGTCCAGTGTCGACGGCGCGGACGCATCCGCTTGCAGAACCTGCCAGGACTGCGCCGACTCCCCCAACGCGTCGCGGATCGCCTTCAGGCGTTCCGGCGAGCGGCCGGCCAGCGCGATCCGGGCGTTGCCGCCGGCGCGGGCCAGGTATTCGGCAGTCAGCTTGCCCACGAAGCCGGTTGCCCCGTAGAGGACGATGTCGTATTCGCGCGTTGCAGTCACGGGCGCGACGGTACTCCGAGCATCTCCGGCAATTCGGCACTCTCCCCCAGCACGTGCTCGGCCAGGAACGCGAGCACCACCTGGTACCAGATCTTGGCGTGTTGAGGTGCGATGACCCAGTGGTCCTCGGACGGGAAATAGAGGAAGCGGTGCGGGCTGCTGCCGTCCTCGCCGGCCGGCAGCGCTGACGAGGCGAGCAGTTCGTACCAGAGTCGCAGGCCTTCGCCGATCGGCACGCGGTAGTCCTTATCGCCGTGGATTACCAACATCGGGGTGTTGATATTGGCGACGAAATGGTGCGGCGAGTTGTCCGCGGTCATCTGCGGGGTCATCTCGCGCTCCCAGTAAAAAGCGTGATCGGTTGTCTGACTGAATTGGTCCAGCGCCCACAGGCTGGCGTGGGTCACGATCGCGGCGAAGCGGTCGGTGTGCCCGGCAATCCAGTTAGCCATGTATCCACCAAAGGAGCCGCCCATCGCTGCGGTGCGGGTCGCGTCGATGCGCGGATGCGTGCACGCTGCGTCGGTGGCGGCCATCAGGTCGTCGAACGGCGGTCCGCCCCAGGCACCCCAGCCGCGCTGAAGGAAGTCCTGGCCGTAGCCGGTGGACAGCGCCGGGTCGGGCAGCAGCACCGCGTAGCCTTTGGCGGCCATCAACCACGGGTTCCACCGCCATGCCCAGCTGTTCCAGCTACCCAGCGGACCGCCATGGATCCACAACAGCAGCGGCGCCGGCCTCTCGTCTTCGGGTAGTACCAACCATGACCGCACCGTCGTCCCGTCCGCAGCTGTCGCGGTCACATCGATCAATGTTCCTGGCAGCGTTGGCAAGTCGATACACGGCAGCACCGTGATTACGCCGCCGGGATCGATGCGCACGGGATGAGGCGGTGCCGCATATGAGCTACGCAACGCGTACACCACGCCCCCCGGCGCGGCCACGAGATCGCTGTAGCAGAAATCGTCGTCGGTGAGCTGGGTGACCGTCGACGACGACAACTCGATGACGAATATCGGTGCCCTGCCATTCTGGTCGGCCGTGACAACCAGCGAGGTGCCATCGCTGGACCAGGTGACCGAGGTCGGGCGGCGATCCCATCCGTCGGCGACCGATCGGGGTTGGTCACCGAATCGCAGGCATTGCACGGTCATTCGTGGGGCACGGTCAGGAGTCGTGATCGTTTCCCGGGTGAACGCGACCGCTGTCCCGTCGGGTGCGATCGCGGGACTCTGCAGGTCGGCGTCCGGGTCGTCTGCGATCACCTGCCGTTCACCGGAGGCCAGGTCGACCTTCATCAGTACTGAGCGAATGGCAGGTCCGGGCCCGCTGAGCTGCCAGGTCGTCACCAGGAACCGGCCGTCGGCGCTGATGTCGAAAACGGTGTCGCCGAAGCCGGCTCCGAGCAGCGCGCCACCGGGCTGCGGGGTCAGATCGCGCGGGCCCGTCACCTCAAGCAGGTGGGGCTCGCCTGGGCCGATGTCCTTGTCCCAGAAGCGCACCGGATACCCGGCGTGCAGGATTGCCGTCACGTGAGCGTCATTGCGCAGATCCCGCAGTCGCCGGTCGTCATCGACATCCCGCGCCGACGGCAGCAACGGAGCGCCGACCACCGTCGCGTCGGCGCCCCGGGCGGCGCGCACCACGCTGATGCCACCGGGCATGTTCAACACCTCGACGGCCTCGCCGCCATCCGCGGGCAACCGCCACAGCGAGGCGGGTGGTGTGCTGTCACCGGTGTGCTCGCCGCTTGGCCGCGACGAGACGAACAGCAGGTCGCCGTCCGCGTTGAACGTCGGCGACGAGTCGCCGGTGGCGCCACGGGTCAGCCGCCGGGCGGGCCGTTGGCCGGCCGGGTCGAGTTCCCAGATCGCGGCGACATGCTCGGTGCGTGTGTCGTTGAGTTCGGCCACCGTGGCCACCACCCGCGACCCGTCGGCCGACACGGCGAGGCCCGATACCCGTGGCAGCGCGAGGTAGTCGTCGAGGTTGTCGAACGCCGTTGCGGTCATGCGTCGTTGGTAACACAGCGCGACGAAGAGGGAGCAGACGGTCACCTCGGCGTCTGTTGCCGCGGTGAACGCACGTTACTGTGCTGTGGTCGGCCTCAGCCAACAGGCCGGTAGAAAAGTTGACGAATTGATGACCGCTGCAGAAACGACGGCGCTGGAATCGCGGGTCGGCCACCACTATCAGATGGACGGCACCTACCTGGTCGGCCGGGAAAAGCTCCGCGAGTACGCCCGTGCGGTGCAGGACTATCACCCCGCGCACTGGGACGTCGCCGCCGCCGTCGAGCTGGGCTACCCCGACCTGGTGGCGCCGCTGACCTTCACCTCGACCCCGGGCATGACCTGCAACCGCCTCATGTTCGAACAAGTGGTCGTCGGCTACGACACCTATATGCAAACCGAAGAGGTCTTCGAGCAGCACCGCCCGATTGTTGCTGGCGACGAGCTGCTCGTCGATGTCGAATTGACGTCGGTACGCCGCTTCGCGGGCCGGGACCTGATCACCGTGACGAACACCTTTACCGACACGGCCGGCGAGCGGGTGCACACCCTGCACACGACCGTCGTCGGTCTCACCGCAGAGGACGTCGATCCGGCGATCAAGACGGCCGTCCAGACGATGATGATGCACGACGTCGACCTCTTCGGCATCGGCGAATCGGAGTACCTGAAGACGTTCCGGCCGGAGGGCGAGACACGCATCGCCGACGACACCACCCGCAAGCCGGGTACGCCGTCCTTCGATGACGTGAAGGTCGGCGACGAGTTGGGGGTGCACAAGACCCGTGTGTCGCGGGGCGACCTGGTGAACTACGCCGGCGTGGCCGGCGACGCCAACCCGATTCACTGGGACGAGAGCATCGCCAAGCTGGCAGGCCTGCCCGATGTGATCGCCCACGGCATGCTGACCATGGGCTTAGGTGCCGCGTTCGCCTCCGCCTGGTCGGGTGACCCCGGCGCGGTGACCCGCTACGCGGTGCGGCTGTCCGCGCCGGCGATTGTGTCGGCTGCCGATGGCGCTGACATCGAATTCAGCGGCCGGATCAAGTCGCTGGACCCCGACACCCGTACCGGGGTCGTCCTGGTCGCCGCGAAGTCCGACGGCAAGAAGATCTTCGGCCTGGCGACGCTCAACGTCCGCTTCAGCTGACCCTGTAGACGCTAACGGCGGTGGCGGGCGTAAGCCCGGCCACCGCCGTTAATTGTCGAGCGTTCTTCTAGCCGCGATGGCCGCAGACCGGCCATGCGCCGATGCCCTGCGAGTGCAGCACGTTCTCGGCCACCCGGATCTGCTCCTCACGGCTCGCGCCGTTCGCGGAACCCGAGCCACCGTTGGCATGCCAGGTGCTCGGGGTGAACTGCAGACCACCGGAGTAGCCGTTGCCGGTGCTGATGGCCCAGTTACCACCCGACTCGCAACCGGCGATCGCGTCCCAGTTGACGCTGTACGCCTTGTGCGTGTGCTCCGGTGCCGGTGCCTCATCGGCCGGCGGCGCGGGGGCCTCCGGGGCAGGCGGTGCTTCCGGCGCAGGCGCCGGTGCATCGGGAGCCGGGGCGGGCGGCGCATCCGGGGCCGGGGGAAGGTCGGCCGGCGGCGGCGGCACGTCTGCGACAGGCGCAGCGACCGGAGCATCCGGAGCGGGCGGCGCGTCCGGGCTCGCCGGCGCCTCGCCTGCAGGCACGGCAACAAAGCCGGCCAGCTCAAGCGGCGTCGACGGGGTGACCCGCTCGTAATCGGCGGAGGCGATCGCGTTGGACAGCGTCAGCGGGGTCGTGACAAGCACACCGGTGATCGCGGCCATGCGAAGCGTCTGGCGGACGTTCTTCAACATCGTTCCTTTCGCGGGTGCGCGCGCCGAAGCAAGCCCAGCGATATGGGCTGATGCCGGTTGTCCGGCTGTTGTGATACTTCGAGTCGTGCCGTCTCGTTCAGGCACAACAGCAGGGGCATGAGCTGCCGATCAGGGCCTGAGCCCGGCAGCCGCACGGGGGCGTCATCGCCGTCCGTAGCCCCCGCTCACACGCGGGTCCGTGGATTCGAATCTTTTGCGGCTTTTAGGGCCGAAATGGACCGTACGAGACCGCGTTGAATTCGTCATTTCGCGACACGCCGCCGTTTCATCGGAGTAAACGCCCGATCACGGCCTGTCAGCTAATTGACTTCGCAGGTCAAACAGGCCTTTGTCGCAGGCGTCAGATATTTGGTCCGGACCACCGCCAGTGAGCCATATCACGTACTTTTTGTGAGCCTGGACACGTGCTTGAGCCGTGTAGGACGGGCTCACGCGGGGCACCCATGCGCGCGCGGCCCCACATCGGGAGTTATCAAGATCACATCTTAGATCGCGCGTGTCGCAAAGTATTTCACTCAGCATGTTTTCGATACATGTTCTACTAAGACAACCAGAGCGACGAAACAACCTGTGGCCCAGTATATTTCGCTCCACACTCGTATCGGCGCTCGCACGGCAGAGAGACTCCCGATGCGACAGACTGTCGTTCAAGGTTGCTGCATCGCAGCATTTTTCACTCCCGATCGTTGATCGAACTAACGTCACCCAGTAGCGACTGCGATAGACGCAACATTCGCAAGGTTCAGTCGGGACGCAGCCGGATTCGTCCGGCGAGGCGCCGCACTGAGAGAACTCAAAGATGTGGTGCTGCAACGCAATACGCTCGATCACGCCAATCAAATGCGGACCCGATTCGTGCACACGCAGCACGGTTACGACCGGCGCCAGCTAACTCGCCATACGTCTATTAAGCGAAGAAATTCGTACCAATAATTCGCACGGATAACTCTCAGTAAATTGACAACAAGAACCGCAATTCACATAACGAGAATCGAACGGGTTCAGCGCGCGGCGGCCAGCAGTCGGCGCAGACCACCGACCGGCTTGCCGTTGGATGACGGCTGCGATTCGGAGATCACCACCCGCTGCGTGTCGACGTAGTCGACCAACGCCGGCATGTTCCGCTCGCCGGCAGCGATGAGCTCATCGACCTTGGCGGCCAACGCTGTTCGGTACACGCCGACGAGATAGCGATTGCTTCCGTCCCAAGGCAATACGACGTCCGCATCGACTTCGGTCGCCCGGGCCAGCAGCACGTCGATCAAGTCGGCGGTCAGGAACGGCACGTCGACGACGCACAGGAAAGCATGCTTCGCGCCTGCCGCGGCCGCGGCGTGCAGTCCACGTGCCGTCGCCAGCAGCGGGCCCAGCCCGCGAACGTCGTCGCGCACGACCTCCGCTGACAGATCCGGAAGCGCTTGTCCTGGCGCGGCGACCACGAACACCGGCTGACAACGCTGTCCGATGATGCTGACAACGTTCTCGACCTGCGTTCCAGAGCCTGCAGACGGCTTGACGGCCTTGTCCCGCCCCGCGCGAAGCGACGCGCCTCCAGCCAACACCACACCGGCTAACGAGGCCGGCCCAGTCACAGCGGCCACGTCAGATCACAGTCCAGGTGTCGCGGCCGTGCAGCAGCGACTGCAAGGCGGCGCGATCCGACGGGCTGGATTCGCGTGCAGCGCGGATCTGGGTGCGCGCCGCATCGTCATAGGTGGGCCGACTGACCTGACGGAAGATCCCCATCACGGTGTGCTCCAGGTTCTGTTGAGAGAGCCGCGAGAGTGCATATGCGTAACCGGAATCGGTGGCGTGCGCGTCGTGCACCACGATCTCGTCGGCGCTGACGTCGGCGGTCTTGGCGACTTCGAGCCCGAAGCCAGAACGCACGACGCAGTAGTCGTCGTTGGCACCGAAGACGATCGGCTCGCCGTCGTGGACGTTGATCACCCGCTCCTCGGCGCCCTCCTTGCGCAGCGCGTCGAACGAGCCGTCGTTGAAGATCGGGCAGTCCTGCAGGATCTCGACCAGTGCGGACCCACGATGCTCGGCGGCGGCACGCAGCACCTCGGACAAGCCCTTGCGGTCGGAGTCCAGTGCCCGACCGACAAAACTCGCCTCGGCGCCGAGCGCCAGCGACACCGGATTGAACGGCTGATCCAGCGAGCCCATCGGCGTCGACTTTGTCACCTTGCCGACCTCGGACGTCGGCGAGTACTGACCCTTGGTCAGGCCGTAAATCCGGTTGTTGAACAGCAGGATGGTCAGGTTGATGTTGCGGCGCAGCGCGTGGATCAGGTGGTTACCACCGATCGACAACGCGTCCCCGTCACCGGTGACGACCCACACCGACAGGTCCTCGCGCGCCAGCGCCAGACCCGTCGCGATTGCCGGCGCGCGGCCGTGGATCGAGTGCAGCCCGTAGGTTTCCAAGTAGTACGGGAATCGGCTCGAGCAGCCGATGCCGCTGACGAAGACGATGTTCTCCCGACGCAATCCCAACTCCGGCAAGAAGTTTCGCATCGTGTTGAGGATGACGTAGTCACCGCAACCCGGGCACCAGCGGACTTCCTGGTCAGTGGTGAAGTCCTTGGCCTTCTGCGGTTGGTCGGTGGTGGGCACGCGGCTGTGCTTGGACAGCACATCGCTCAGGCCCAGGTCCGCGCCAATCAGGTCAGTCATCAACTAGCTCCCGCTCCAACAGTGGCCGCCGCCAATCTCGCGACCATCGTCTTGTCGTCCTCGATTTCAGCCAGCGTCCCGCCCAGCGCGGCGCGGATCAGGCGACCCACCTCGTCGGCGAGGAACGCAACACCCTGGACCTTGGTGACCGACTGCACGTCGACCAGGTACTTGCCCCGCAGCAACAGCGCCAGCTGGCCGAGGTTCATCTCCGGGCACACCACCTGCGGGTAACGCCGCAGCACCTCACCCAGGTTCGCCGGGAAAGGCCGCAGATGGCGGAGATGGGCGTGGGCCACCTTGACGCCGTTGTGCCGCGCCCGCCGGCAGGCCTCGCCGATCGGACCATACGAACTGCCCCAGCCGATCAGCAGCAGCTCAGCATCGCCGGTCGGGTCGTCGACCTCCAGATCGGGAACGGAGATCCCGTCGATCTTGGCTTGCCGCAACCGCACCATGAGGTCGTGGTTGGCCGGGTCGTAGGAGATGTCTCCGGTGCCGTTCGCGGATTCCAGCCCACCGATGCGGTGTTCGAGACCGGGGGTACCCGGGACGGCGAACAGCCGGGCCAGCGTCTCCGGATCGCGGGCATAGGGCTGGAAGGGCTCGTCGGGGTCGGCGAAGGTGTGTTTAATCGGTTGCAGCTCATCGACATTCGGAATGCGCCACGGCTCTGAGCCGTTGGCGATCGCGCCGTCGGACAAGATGATCACCGGGGTGTGGTACGACACCGCGATGCGCACCGCCTCCAAGGCGGCGTCAAAGCAGTCCGATGGCGATCGCGGTGCGATCACGGCCACCGGCGACTCGCCGTTGCGGCCGTAGAGCGCCTGCAGCAGGTCGGCCTGCTCGGTCTTGGTCGGCAGACCGGTGGACGGCCCGCCACGCTGCACGTCGATGACGATCAGCGGGAGCTCGGTCATCACCGCGAGGCCGAGCGCCTCGGACTTCAGCGACAGACCGGGACCCGACGTGCTGGTGACTCCGAGCGCGCCGCCGTACGAAGCGCCCAAAGCGGCGCAGATGCCGCTGATTTCGTCTTCGGCCTGGAAGGTCAGCACGTTGAAGTTCTTGTGCTTGGACAGCTCGTGCAGGATGTCCGAGGCCGGCGTGATCGGGTAGCTGCCCAGCACGACCTGAAGATCGCCCAACTGACCGGCCGCGACGAGGCCGTAGGACAGCGCGGTGTTGCCGGAGATCTGGCGGTAGTCGCCGGCAGGCAGTTTCGCCGGTGAGATCTCGTAGGTGACGGCGAAGGCCTCGGTGGTCTCGCCGTAGTTCCACCCCGCCTTCAGAGCCAACACGTTGGCCTCGGCGATGTCGGGCTTGCGGCCGAACTTCTCCCTGATGAATCGCTCGCTGGTCTCGATCGGTCGTCCGTACATCCAGGACAACAGGCCGAGCGCGAACATGTTCTTGGCGCGCTGACCGTCCTTCTTCGACGCACCGATCGCCTCGACGGCGCCGAGCGTCAGCGTGGTCATCGCGACCGCCTCGACCTTGTAGTCGGACAGCTCCCCGGTTTCCAGCGGGTTGGCCTCGTAGCCGACCTTGGCCAGGTTGCGCTTGGTGAACTCGTCGGAGTTGGCGATCACCAGACCGCCGATCGGCAGGTCGATGATGTTGGCCTTCAGCGCCGCCGGGTTCATCGCCACCAACACATCAGGACGGTCACCGGCGGTGAGGATGTCGTAATCGGCGATCTGAATCTGGAACGACGAGACGCCGGGCAACGTGCCCTGCGGCGCACGGATCTCCGCGGGGTAGCTCGGCTGCGTGGCCAAGTCATTGCCGAAAAGTGCTGCCTCAGAAGTGAATCGGTCACCGGTGAGCTGCATACCGTCGCCGGAGTCACCGGCGAAACGGATGACGACCTTCTCCAGTTTTTCTCGCGCAGGCAACGCCGAATCGGGTCGATGCGAATCCGAGTCAGATTCTGACCTGGCTCCGTTTTCACTCGGACCCACGTCGCCGCCTTCCGTCGCTGTTTACCGCACGGGCACGTGGTCGATACCGGTACGTTTCGCCCCGAGTGCACCCTCGGTCGATTTTTATGTCACTGGCAGTACCGATTATTGCACTTCTCTTAAGGAAGCAGTGACGCAGGTGCACTGCACCACGTTACCGCGATGCGGCCAAAGCGCGAGGTCAGACACACGCCGCGAACTGGGGCGAGGCACAAGTGTGGCGTTCGTCACTTTTGTCCGGGTTGAACTCTAAGAATCGAAAGCTACGCGTGAGTAACATTTGCTAGCGGTTCATCTCCCCCGTTCGGGGGAGGCCCGGGGTAGGCACGTCACGGCCGGTTTCGGGCATCGCGATCCAGTAGAGCGTCATGCCGATCGCGGCAATGACGTCGAGCGCCAAGCACGCTGCGTCGTAGCCAGCCGCCACAACGATTCCGCCGGCGATGGTGTTGGCCGGTGCTTCACCAGCAAATAGACCGAGTGGTCCGGGCCGAGGCCTTCGCGCACGTCAGCCAGAACAAACGTTCTGAGCATCCAGTGCCCGCGAGATGCGGGCAGGAAGAGCGCCACCGGAACTCAACGGTCAAAGACCGCGCGTGCTGCCCGCTCCGACGGTTGCTAGGCGCTCTTGTCGCGACGCTCGGTGCGCGAGGGCTTGCGCGGCACGATCGTCGGCAACACGTTGTCCTCGACGGTCTCCTTGGTCACCACGACCTTGGCGACGTCGTCGCGGCTGGGGATGTCATACATCACCGGCAGCAGGACTTCTTCCATGATCGCGCGTAGACCACGAGCACCGGTGCCCCGGTGAATCGCCTGCTCGGCGATGGCTTCCAGCGCATCCTGGCTGAACTCGAGCTCGACGTTGTCCATCTCGAACAGCCGGGTGTACTGCTTGACCAGCGCGTTCTTCGGCTCCGACAGGATCGTGACCAGCGACTCCATGTCCAGGTTGGTCACCGACGCCACGACCGGAAGCCGGCCGATGAACTCGGGGATCAGCCCGTATTTGATCAAGTCCTCGGGCATGACCTCGGCGAAGTGGTCGGTGGTGTCGATCTCAGCCTTGGAGCGGACCTCGGCACCGAAGCCCAGTCCACGCTTGCCGACCCGGTCGGAGACGATTTTCTCCAGCCCGGCGAACGCGCCCGCCACGATGAACAGCACGTTGGTCGTATCGATCTGGATGAACTCCTGGTGCGGGTGCTTGCGACCGCCCTGCGGCGGCACCGACGCCTGAGTGCCTTCCAGGATCTTCAGCAGCGCCTGCTGGACGCCCTCCCCCGACACGTCGCGGGTGATGGACGGGTTCTCGCTCTTGCGGGCGATCTTGTCGACCTCGTCGATGTAGATGATGCCGGTCTCGGCACGCTTGACGTCGTAGTCGGCGGCCTGGATCAGCTTGAGCAGAATGTTCTCAACGTCCTCACCGACATAACCGGCCTCAGTAAGAGCGGTGGCGTCTGCGATCGCGAACGGAACATTCAGCATCTTGGCCAGGGTCTGCGCCAGGTAGGTCTTTCCGCAGCCGGTCGGACCGAGCATCAGAATGTTGGACTTGGTCAGCTCGACCGATTCGCCCGAACGGGAATCGCGACCCTTTTCGCCGGCCTGAATTCGCTTGTAGTGGTTGTAAACCGCGACCGCGAGCGTCCGCTTGGCAGTGTCCTGCCCGATGACGTAACCCTCCAGGAATTCCCGGATTTCGGCGGGCTTGGGCAGCTCGTCGAGTTTTACGTCGTCGGCGTCGGCGAGTTCCTCTTCGATGATCTCGTTGCACAGATCTATGCACTCATCGCAGATGTACACGCCTGGCCCCGCGATGAGCTTCTTAACCTGCTTCTGGCTCTTCCCGCAGAACGAGCACTTCAGCAGGTCGCCGCCGTCTCCGATGCGCGCCATGGTGCTGGGGGCCTACTTCCTGTTCACCGTTTGAGTCGTGCTATGTCGCGTGTATTTCCCGACGCTACCCGCTTGCTCTACGGCGATGCGACCGTTAGAGGCGAATCGCGTCGGTGATATTCATGTTGTGCGCCTGAACATATCGCTTGAGACGGCCCCATGCTCGCCTGTACACGCCACCGTGTCTCTGGCGTGTCGCGGACGTTATGCGACTGAGAGGCAGACGTACTCGGCCGCCCTACATTGAGCCTGAGGGTTTCTCCCTGCCCGAGGGTACCGTGCTGATCGCTGACGGCGGTGTGTCGACGAATCTCGAGGCGCGGGGGCACGCGGGGGAAGTCGGCGGGTGCTCGCCGCACTGATCTGAGCGACTACGCGTTCGACGCGGAAAGCTTTCGGTACTCCAGCACGGTGTCGATGATCCCGTAATCCTTGGCCTCTGCGGCTGTCAGGATCTTGTCCCGGTCGGTGTCCTTACGAACCACCGCAGCGTCCTTGTTGGTGTGGTGCGCCAGCGTTGTCTCCATCAGCGTGCGCATCCGCTCGATCTCGGCGGCCTGGATCTCCAGGTCGGAGAACTGGCCCTGGATCACGCCGGACAGCGACGGCTGGTGGATCAGTATCCGCGCGTTTGGCAGCGCCATCCGCTTACCCGGCGAACCCGCGGCCAGCAGCACTGCCGCAGCGGAGGCGGCCTGACCCAGGCATACCGTCTGGATGTCGGCCCGCACGTACTGCATGGTGTCGTAGATCGCCATCAGCGACGTGAAGCTACCGCCGGGCGAGTTGATGTACATGGTGATGTCGCGGTCCGGGTCCAGCGACTCCAGCACCAGCAACTGGGCCATCACGTCGTTGGCCGACGCGTCGTCGACCTGGACCCCGAGGAAGATGATGCGCTCCTCGAACAGCTTGTTGTACGGGTTCGACTCTTTGACACCCCAGCTGGAGTGCTCGACGAACGACGGCAGGATGTAACGCGCCTGGGGTGCGAGGTCGGGGTTCATTCGGCTTCTCCGGTGATGTGAGCTGCGCGGGTGATGATGTGGTCGACGAACCCGTATTCCAGGGCCTCAGGGGCGGTGAACCATCGGTCGCGATCGGAATCGGCCTCGATGCGCTCGATCGACTGGCCGGTGAATTCGGCGTTGAGCCGGAACATTTCTTTCTTGATGACGGTGAACTGCTCGGCCTGAATGGCGATGTCGGCTGCGCTGCCGGTCACCCCGCCGAGCGGCTGGTGCATCAGGATGCGGGCATGCGGCAGCGCGTAGCGCTTGCCCTTGGTGCCCGCGGCCAACAGGAACTCACCCATTGATGCGGCCATGCCCATGGCGTAGGTGGCGATGTCGCACGGCGCCAACACCATGGTGTCGTAGATCGCCATGCCTGCGCTGATGGATCCACCGGGTGAGTTGATGTAGAGGTGGATGTCCTTGGTCGAGTCCTCAGCGGCGAGCAGCAGAATCTGCGCGCACAGCCGGTTGGCGATGTCGTCATCGACCTGCGACCCCAGGAAGATGATGCGCTCGGAGAGCAATCGCTCGTACACCGAGTCGGTGAGGTTCAGACCCATCGCGCTGGCGCGCATTTCAGTCCCACGGCTCACAGTGGGTTACCTGCTTTCTCGAGTTCCGTATTCACCGACACTAACCAACCGGGTCCGTCGAAGACTCCCCGAAGCCCGTGCGTTCGCTTACAGCGTCACTTCGTGTCGTCCGAAGGCTCCTCAGACGAGTCGTCGTCGGCGACGTCATCAGTGGCTTGCTCGTCGGCATGGTCGCGCCCGCCGAAGAACTCGGTGGTGTCGACGACGGTGCCGTCAGTGTCGGTCACCGTGGCGGCCTCGACTGCCGCAGCGATCGTCAGCCCGCGGCGCACGTCGGCGAACATCGCCGGCAGCTGGTTCTGCTGCTGCAGGTAGCCCAGCAGCTGCTGCGGCTCGATGCCGTACTGCCGCGAGGTCACCACCAGCCGCTCGGTCAGGTCTTCCTGACTCACCTGGATGTCGAGGTCATCGCCCAGCGCGTCCAGCAGCAGCTGGGTCTTGATCGCCTTCTCGGCCTCCGAGCGGGCGTCGGCGTCGAACTTCTCGCGCGTCGTGCCCTGCTTTTCCAACGCCTCGGCCAACTTCGCCTCGTCGTGGTCGAGCCCGTGCAGGGCGTTGTGCAGCGTGTTGTCCACCTGGGCCTGCACGATCGCTTCCGGCAACGGTATCTCGACCTGCCCGATCAGAGCCTCCAGCGCGTTGATGCGGACCTGCTCGGCCTGCTGCACCCGCTTGACCTGCCGAACCTGGTCGGCCAGGTTCTCCCGCAGTTCGTCGATCGTGTCGAATTCGCTTGCCAGTTGGGCGAATTCGTCGTCAGGCTCAGGCAGCTCGCGCTCCTTGACCGAGACGATCGTGACAGTGACCTCGGCCTCTTCGCCTGCGTGCGGACCGGCGGCAAGCTGGGTGGTGAAGGCCTTCGATTCGCCGGCCGACAGACCGATGATCGCGTCGTCCAGACCATCAATGAGCTGACCGGAGCCGACCTCGTGCGAGAGACCCTTCGTCGCCGCCTCGGGAACGTCTTCGCCGCCGATGGTGGCCGACAAGTCGATGGAGACGAAGTCGCGGGACGCAGCCGGACGCTCGACGCCGGTCAAAGTGCCGAACCGGGCACGCAGCGACTGCAGTTCGGTGTCCACATCCTCGTCGCTGATCTCGATCGGGTCGACGCTGATCTTCAGCGCGCTCAGGTCGGGCAGGGTGAACTCCGGTCGCACGTCGACCTCGGCGGTGAACACCAGCTCTTCGCCGTACTCCCTCTTGGTGACCTCGATCTCGGGCTGGCCGAGCGGCTTCACCTCGGATTCGGTTACGGCCTGGCCGTAACGGCTCGGCAGCGCCTCGTTGATGACCTGGTCGAGCAGCGCCTCGCGGCCGACGCGCGCCTCCAGCAGCTTGGCCGGTGCCTTGCCGGGCCGAAAGCCCGGCAGCCGCACCTGCTTGGCCAGCTCCTTGTAGGCGCGGTCGAAGTCCGGCTTCAACTCCTGGAAAGGCACCTCGACGTTGAGGCGAACGCGGGTCGGGCTCAGCTGCTCGACGGTGCTCTTCACGCGGGTACTCCTTGGTTGTGCTGACGGTCTGTAGTGCTCAAGCATGTTGGGTGTAAACGTGCCAGTCGGGGTGACAGGATTTGAACCTGCGGCCTTCCGCTCCCAAAGCGGATGCGCTACCAAGCTGCGCTACACCCCGCGGTGACCTCGAAATCCTACGGGCAATGCCTACCGTCCCCGTAGCGGCCTCACGACCGGGCCACGGGACGGCATCATTTGGATAGGATGTCTGCCGCGACGTACAGTCGCGCTCGACTGAAACACGCGGGCGTAGCTCAATGGTAGAGCCCTAGTCTTCCAAACTAGCTACGCGGGTTCGATTCCCGTCGCCCGCTCAATACAGGCGTCGGAGGCCGTGGCGGACTAGTCTGAGGACGCTCCATGCGCCTGCGTCGGCCCAGCGGCTGGCCAGGCCATCCCGCGAGGCTGAGGAGGCTGACCGATTCAGCATCCAGGTGCCGCCGCCGATGTCGACATCCACGGCACATGTGCAACCCGCTTCGACGCGGTGCGTGCCGCTTTCGCTGAAAACTTCGTGCAGGGCAAGGAAATTGGCGCAGCCGTCGCGGCGTGGGTCGACGGAGAATTAGTCGTCAACCTGTGGGCCGGGTCGGCTGACGCCGAGGGCGCCCGGCCGTGGCAGGTGGACACGCTGTCGACGGTCCTGTCCGGCACGAAGGGCCTGACCAGCACCTGCGTCCACCAACTGGTCGAGCGTGGCGAGATCGACTTGGACGCGCCGGTGGCCCGCTACTGGCCCGAGTTCGCGCAGGCGGGCAAGCAGGACATCACCGTCGGCATGGTGATGAGCCATCGCTCCGGGGTGATCGGGCCGCGCCAGCGGATGGACTGGACCCAGGTCACCGATTGGGATCTGGTGTGCGAGCGACTGGCCGCCGCCGAGCCGTGGTGGGAGCCGGGCACCGCGCAGGGCTATCACATGACGACGTTCGGCTTCATCCTCGGCGAGATATTCCGCCGCGTCACCGGCGGCACCGTGGGTCAGTACCTACGCACTGAGATCGCTGAACCGCTGGGCGCCGACGTCCACATCGGCACGCCTCGCACCGAACAACATCGCTGCGCCGACCGGGTCGCCAAGCCGCATATCCGCGACATGCTGGCTGACGTCCACGCCCCCGAATATCCGACCTCGCTGGCCGAACACCCCAAGGCGGGTCTGGCGGTGTCGATGGGATTCGCGCCGGACGACGAAGTCAGCTCGAACGACCTTGATTTGTGGCGCGAGCTGGAATTCCCCGGAACCAACGGACAGGTGTCGGCGCTGGGCTTGGCGACCTTCTACAACGCGTTGGCCGAGGAGAAACTGCTCAGCCGACGGCAGATGGATCTGCTCCGCGTCTCGCAGGGCGGTCTCGCGACCGACCTGGTGCTCGGTCCGCGCGTCGCCGACCACGGGTGGGGGCTGGGTTACATGCTCAACCAACGCTGCGTCAACGGACCCAATCCGAAGATCTTCGGCCACGGTGGCCTCGGCGGCTCATTCGGCTTCGTCGACCTGGAGAACCGGATCGGATACGCCTACGTGATGAACCACTTCGATCCGACCAAGGCCAACGCCGATCCGCGCAGCGTGGCAATGAGCGACGAGATCTACGCGGTCCTCGGGGTCAAGTAGCGCCGACGCAAAAACCGCACCTGCCCGCCGGCGAAAGGCGTTGGCAGGTGCGGCTTTTCCGCACTCGCGTCAGGTGGGCGTCTGGAAACGGCTGTTACCGATGGTCCCAACCGGGTCCGCCTGGTCCGCCGGGGCCGTGGTCCCAACCTGGTCCACCGGGGCCGCCGTGATCCCAACCGGGTCCACCGGGTCCGTGATCCCAACCGGGTCCGCCGTGGTCCCAACCGGGTCCGCCGTGGTCCCAACCGGGTCCGCCCATTCCTCGGAAGTTGTCGTGGCAACCGCCCCAGTCCCAGTTGTTGCCCCAGCCTGGATCCCAGAATTCGCCGGGGCACCAGTTCGGGAACGGACCGGGCTGCGCCTGAGCGTCGGTCGCGGCGGCCACACCGCCAAATCCAAGACCGGCGGCGATGGCCGCTGTTCCTGCGGCAATGCGTACCTTTTTATTCATCCGGCCAGGCTACCCAGACTATCGATAACGAAACAGCCAGCATTGCAACCGTTTTCGATTCGTTACCTCGATCTGCATACTGCGCACGATACGAACTGGTAACGATCGCGGGTTAGCCGGACCCTCACCTGCGTCGACCATGGTCGCGGATCAGCTACTACCGCCGGAGTCGCCCCCGCCGCCGCCAGAGTCGCCGCCTCCGCCGGAGTCGCCCCCGCCCGAGGAGTCCCCTCCGCCGGACATGTCACCGCCGCCGGACATATCGCCGCCGCCCGAGCTGTCGGATCCCGTCGACGGTCCACCGGCGTCTGCACCCGGTCCGCTGGACACGTCCGGCCCGGTTCCGCCGGCATCAGGTCCGGGTCCTCCTGCGTCGGGACCCGGCCCGTTGGCATCAGGCCCGGAAGGACCCGGCCCAGCTTCAGGGCCTGGGCCACCCGCCGAACCTGGGCCTTCGGAACCCGGACCACCTGGGTCGTGCCCGCCAGGTCCGCCCGGATCATGCCCGCCGGGACCGCCGGGTTCGCCTGGCCCGCCAGGTCCTGGACCACCGGGCTCACCGGGGCCACCCGGTCCGCCTGGATCATGTCCACCGGGGCCGCCCGGTCCTCCGGGGCCGCCAGGTTCGCCTGGGCCGCCGGGCCCGTGACCGCCGTGACCTCCGGGGCCGCCAGGTTCGTGGCCCCCTGGGCCGTGACCGCCGTGACCATCGCCGGGATCGCCCGGGCCGCCCGGGCCAGGACCACCGGGCCCACCAGGACCTGGACCACCGGGACCGCCAGGCCCGCCGGGGCCACCAGGACCCGGGCCGCCGGGGTTAACGATCCTCGGCGGCGGGTGCACGATGGTGGGTCCGTTGTTATAGATGTTCGGAGGGAGCACGTTGCCGTGGCAAGCGTTCCAATCCCAGTTGGTTCCCCAAGACGGGTCCCAGAAGTCGCCTGGGCACCAGTTCGGCCCCGGTAGCGCGTGAGCCTCGGGCACACCGCCCAGACCCGCCAATCCCAGTGTTGCTGCCATCGCTGCCGACGCGATTGCACAGCTCACGAACTTGTTCATGGGCTTAGCTGTACGCCGCGACGCTATGCACTAGCCCAGCGGACCCTATCGCCCAGATGAGAAGCAGGAAGCAACTAATCCCCTACGCCTGGCAGGTCGGGCACCAGAAAAGGTTACGGCCTTCCAATTCGGCTGTGCGAACGGCAGTTCCGCACACCCGGCACGGGTCGCCGGCACGGCGATAGACGTAGGTACGCGGCCGGCGCGGGCCGTATGACGGCGCGCCGTGATCATGTTCGGGCCGCACTGTAATGATTTTGCCGCGGCGCACACCGACTTTCATCAAGTCCACCAGGTCGGTCCATGCCTCGGCGAACTCTGCCTCACCGACCGCGCGGCCGGTCCGATACGGATCGATGTTGTGCCGGAACAGCAGCTCGTTGCGGTAGACGTTGCCGACGCCGGCGATGATGGTCTGATCCATCAGCAGTGCACCGATTGACCTGCGCGACTTACTGATTCGCTCCCATGGCCAGGTTGGTTCGGCATCACGACGGAGCGGGTCCGGCCCGAGTCGGGCGACGACGTCGGCGACCTGAGCTTCGTCGATGACTTCACAGACCGTGGGTCCCCGTAAGTCGGTGCCGTATTCGGCGCCGACCATGCGCATCCGGACCGCCCCGACCGGCTCGGGCACTCCGTCGTCGGGCGAGGGCGTCCACTCGGTGAACTTGCCGTAGAGGCCGAGATGCACATGTACCGTCGCGCCACCGACATAGTGATGGAACAGATGCTTGCCCCACGCGGTCGCCTGCTTGAGCACCTGCCCGTCGACCGCCGACGCCGCGTCGGCGAACCGGCCTTGCGGGCTGGACACCGCCACCGGCGCACCGGCATACCGCCGTTGGTGCAGCCGAGCCAGGCGATGCAGGGTATGCCCTTCGGGCACGCCGGCTACCCTTTGTCGGCGCCGGGCACCGGCGGCGCATGGTGGGTGCGCTCGTACTCGTCGAGGATGTCGATACGCCGTTGGTGGCGTTCGGCTTTCGACCACGGCGTGGACAAGAAGGCGTCAACGAACGTCAACGCCTCGGGCACGGTGTGCATGCGGCCACCGATGCCGATCAACTGCGCGTTGTTGTGCTGGCGGGCCAGCGACGCAGTCTCCACGCTCCACGCCAGCGCACAGCGCGCTCCGGGAACCTTGTTCGCCGCGATCTGCTCGCCGTTGCCCGAACCGCCGATCACGATGCCCAGGCTCTCCGGGTCGGCGACCGTTTTCGTCGCGGCCGCGATACAGAACGCTGGGTAGTCGTCCTCGGCGTCGTAGGTGAACGCGCCGCAATCGATCGGCTCATGGCCGGTCTTGTTCAGGTGCTCGATGATCTGCTGTTTGAGTTCGTAGCCGGCGTGGTCGGAGCCGAGGTAGACACGCATGACGGTGATCCTTCCCCGCCGGTCGCCGCTAGTCGAATTCGGGGGCCTCGGTACGGCTCCGCTTGAGCTCCCAGAAGTGCGGGTAGGAAGCGAACGTCACCGACGCGTCCCAGAGCTTGCCTGCCTCTTCGCCGCGCGGGATCTTCGACAGCACCGGGCCGAAGAAGGCGGTGCCGTTGATGTGAATGGTGGGCGTGCCGACGTCGTCGCCGACCGCGTCCATTCCGGCATGGTGGCTCTTGCGCAGCGCTTCGTCGTAGGCATCACTGGTAGCGGCATCTGCCAGCTCAGCCGGCAAGTCCAATTCCTTGAGCGACTGCTTGATCACCTCGTCGAGGTCCTTGTTGCCCTCGTTGTGAATGCGCGTACCCATCGCCTTGTACAGCGGCGCCAAGATCTCGGATCCGTGCGCTTGCTCGGCGGCGATCGCTACCCGTACCGGGCCGAACGCCTTCGCCAGCTTTTCTTTGTATTCGGCAGGCAGGTTCTCACGGTTCTCGTTCAGCACCGCCAAACTCATCACCTGAAAATTCACCTCGATGTCGCGGACCTTTTCCACTTCGAGAATCCAGCGTGAGGTGATCCAGGCCCACGGGCACAGCGGGTCGAACCAAAAATCGGCAACGGACTTTTCAGACATGCGAAATCCTCTCGTCAACGGGCGGCACACCGTCCAGCACAACCCTAGACGCGGCCGTCCTGTTCCCGCCGCTGGTAAGCAAACGCTAGCTTGGATGAGCCGGCTCGCCCCCTCGCCGCCAGGCGGCTGGGGGTACCCCCACCTCAGGCCGCCACGCAGCCTGCATCGTCGCCGCCTAAGTTGGACACGTGGCACTTCCTAACCTCACCCGCGACCAGGCCGTCGAGCGCGCAGCGTTGATCACTGTCGACAGCTACCGAATCGACCTGGACCTGACCGACGGCAGCGGCAACCCAGGCGATCGCACGTTCCGATCCACCACGACAGTGGAGTTCGATGCACTTGCCGGCGCGGACACCGTCATCGACATCGCCGCAGACACCGTGCGCAGCGCGACCCTCAACGGCCGCGATATCGACGTGTCGGGCTACGACGAGTCGACCGGTGTCCCCCTGGCCGGGTTGGCAGAGCACAACGTCGTCGTGATCGAGGCCGACTGCCGCTACTCGAACACCGGCGAGGGGTTGCACCGGTTCGTCGACCCGGTCGACAACGAGGTCTACCTGTACTCGCAGTTCGAAACCGCTGACGCCAAGCGGATGTTCGCATGCTTCGACCAACCCGACCTCAAAGCCACCTTCGACGTGTCGGTGCGGGCACCGCAGCACTGGCAGGTGGTGTCCAATGGCGCAACGGCGACCGCCGAAGACGGGCTTCACACGTTTGTCACCACCCCGAAAATGAGCACCTACCTGGTGGCGTTGATCGCCGGCCCGTATGCACGTTGGGACGACGTCTACAGCGACGAACACGGCGAGATCGCCCTGGGCATCTTCTGCCGGGCGACGCTTGCGGAGTTCATGGACGCCGAGCGGCTGTTCACCCAGACCAAACAGGGTTTCGGCTTCTACCACAACAACTTTGGCGTCCCCTACGCGTTCGGCAAGTACGACCAGTTGTTCGTGCCTGAGTTCAACGCCGGCGCGATGGAGAACGCGGGCGCGGTGACGTTCCTGGAGGACTACGTCTTTCGCAGTAAGGTCACGCGGGCGTCCTACGAACGCCGCGCCGAGACGGTCCTGCACGAGATGGCGCACATGTGGTTCGGCGATCTGGTCACCATGCAGTGGTGGGACGACTTGTGGCTCAACGAATCATTCGCCACCTTCGCCTCCGTACTGTGCCAAGCTGAGGCGACCGAATTCACCACGGCGTGGACGACTTTCGCGAACGTGGAGAAGTCGTGGGCCTACCGCCAGGACCAGCTGCCCTCGACGCATCCGGTGGCCGCCGACATCCCGGACCTGCACGCGGTTGAGGTCAACTTCGATGGCATCACCTATGCCAAGGGCGCCAGCGTGCTCAAGCAACTGGTGGCCTACGTCGGGCTGGATCACTTCCTGTCCGGACTGCGGGACTATTTCCGCGCGCACGCATTCGGCAACGCAACGTTCAGCGACCTGTTGACCGCGCTGGAAAAGGCTTCGGGCCGTGACCTTTCCGACTGGGGTCGGCAGTGGCTGAAGACCACCGGCCTCAACACACTTCGGGCGGACTTCGATGTCGACGCCGACGGCAAGTTCAGCCGGTTCGCGGTGACGCAGAGTGGCGCCGCACCCGGCGCAGGTGAGACCCGGACGCACCGGCTGGCGGTCGGTGTCTACGACGACGACGGTGACGGTCGCTTGGCCAGGGTGCATCGCGAAGAGCTCGACGTCAGCGGCGACAGCACCGAAGTGGCTGCGCTGGTTGGTGTTCCGCACGGCAAGCTGATCCTGGTCAACGACGACGACCTCACGTACTGCTCGCTGCGACTAGACAGCGGGTCGCTGCAGACCGCGCTGGACCGGATCGGCGACATCGCCGAGCCGCTGCCGCGCACCCTGGTGTGGTCGGCGGCGTGGGAGATGACGCGCGATGCGGAGTTGCGTGCCCGCGATTTCGTGTCGTTGGTCTCCGGTGGCATTCACGCCGAAACCGAAGTCGGCGTTGCCCAGCGGCTGCTGTTGCAGGCACAGACGGCGCTGGGTTCCTACGCGGACCCGGACTGGGCGCTGTCGGAGGGCTGGCCGGCATTCGCCGACCGGCTACTGGAGTTGGCCCGCGGCGCGGCAGACGGTTCGGATCATCAGCTCGCCTACGTCAACGCGCTCTGCACGTCGATGCTGTCGGCACGGCATGTGACGGTGCTGGCCGATCTGCTCGAGCACGATCCCGCCGAGTTGGGCCTGACCGGTCTGTCGGTCGACACCGACCTGCGCTGGCGCATCGTCACCGCGCTGGCCGCCGCGGGCGAGGTCGACGCCGATGGTCCGGCGACGCCGTTCATCGACGCCGAGGTGCAGCGCGACCCGACCTCTGCGGGCAAACGACTTGGCGCACAAGCCGCCGCCGCGCGGCCCCAGTCGGCTGTGAAGGAATCGGCGTGGACGCAGGTCACCGAGGACGACACGCTGGCCAACATCGTCGGCCGGTCGATCATCGCCGGATTCGCTCAGCCCGGACAGGGCGAGCTGCTGGAACCGTTCGGCGCCAAGTACTTTGCGGCAATTGCCGGCTTGTGGGAGCGCCGGTCCAGCGAGGTGGCACAGACCGTGGTGGTGGGCATGTACCCGTCGTGGGACATCAGCGACAAAGGCATCGCCGCGGCGGATGCGTTCCTCGGCGATCCAGCCCTGCCGCCTGCGCTTCGCCGACTGGTGCTCGAGGGTCGCGCCGGAGTCGAGCGCTCGCTGCGGGCGCGTCAGTTCGACAGCGACGGCGCGCCCTGACCGGCCGCCCGCCCGCTATGCCGGTGAGATTCCGGCGCTGGTCACCCGGATCGCGCTGACCAGGCCGTCGATCAGATCGCCGTCCTTCAACGCCGACGCCGCGGCTGCAACGCCAAGCGGCGCAGCCGATTCGGCTCCTCGGCCGCGGACCTGCGAGCCGTAGACGATCTCGATCGCGTGCTGATCGGGTGAGATGGCGATCAACACGGCGTCGTTCGGAGTGGGCACCTTCGCGAGGATTTCGCGTGCTTTCGCCCCGGTGTCGGTGCCCAGGTCGCCGATATAGGCGGCGAACCGTGCGCCTGCGGCCCGCGACCCATAGGTCAGCGCGTCGTCGACGGCGACCAGGTCGTTGATCGGGAAGGGGTAATGTACGGAGAGCTCGCCGGGCTCGGTGACTTCGGAGATGCGTCCGCTGGTCGTGATCGCCGAGCCGTGCCGCAGTTCGGCGGGCGCGGAGCTCGCAATGGTTGCGACTTCACCACTTGCCACTTGCGCCACCTCCCACGCTGAACTCGTCGTGACCGTGTCCGTGCCCGTGACCGACGACCTCATCGGTGGCGGCCCACAGGATGGGCGGATGGGTCCAGGACTCGGACAGCTTGTAGGTCGCCGGGTGTGGGCCCTTGTGTGACCAGATCGCCGCCGCCAGCAGGGCTGTCAGCAGCAACGGGACACCCAGTAAGAACATGTGAATTTCCATGGTGCTCACGACGCAAACCGTATCCCACCGGCGACACGGGAGCTACACAAGCACGGCTGAGCCTGATTGCCCGCCTCCTCAACGTGCCGCTGCGCGGCGCGCATCGTCACCGGGCTATGCCGCGCCCTCGCCGAGGTAACGCGCCCACGCCGGATCGAGTTCTTTGACCGTCGACAGCAGCCGCCAATGCTGACCCTTGGGCGACGCCGGCGCCATGCGCAGCGACCAGCCCAGCTCGGCCAGCGACTTGTCGCCTTTTCGGTGGTTGCACGTCGAGCAGCACGCCACGCAGTTCTCCCACGAGTGTTCGCCGCCGCGACTGCGCGGCACCACGTGGTCGACGGTGTCGGCCTTGGCACCGCAGTACGCGCAGACGAACCGGTCGCGGTGCATCAGGGCCGCACGGGTCATCGGCACGCGGGCCCGGTAAGGCACCCGAACGAAGGTGCGCAGACGGATCACCGACGGGACCGCGATCGATCTGGCCGCCGAGTGGATGACGGGACCGGACGGATCGTCGTGCACCACGTCGGCTTTGCCGCAGAGCAACATGACGACCGCCCGCCTGACGGGCAGCGCGGTCAACGGCTCGTAGGTGGAATTGAGCAGCAGCACCCGTCGGCGATTCCAGATCGATCCGTTGTCCTGCGCAAGGGGCGGGTGGGTGTCGACGGTTTGGACGCTGTGCAGGCTTGAGCTAATCGCGGGCCCGGTGAGGCCTGCCGCGGCCCCTGAAGTGTGGTGACTGCGGCGTTTTTTGCGCTGCGGCATACGTCCTCCGTCGACAGTCCACCACGATTCGTCATCCAGCGCACCCCAAATAGCCTGGTGTCCGCTGGTCAATCCGGTAAACACCCGGTAGCGACATCCGCGACCAAGGTTCATATGTCGCTCTGCGGCCGGCTTCGGGCATGGCCCACAATGGAGGCGATGGAACAAGCAGAGCAGAGCTTCTACGACGCCGTCGGAGGCGCAGACACCTTTCATGCGATCGTGTCGCGCTTCTATGAACTGGTCGCTGAAGACGAAATCTTGCGGAGGCTGTACCCCGAGGACGACCTGGACGGCGCCGAGGTGCGGCTGCGAATGTTCCTCGAGCAGTACTGGGGTGGCCCGCGGACTTACTCCGATCAGCGCGGCCACCCGCGGCTGCGGATGCGCCACGCGCCGTTTCAGATCGGCCCGTTCGAACGTGACGCCTGGCTGCGGTGCATGCACACCGCGGTCGCGTCCATCGACTCGACGACTCTCGACGACGCGCATCGCAAGCAGCTGCTTGACTACGTCGAGATGGCCGCGAACTCCCTCGTGAATTCGGCGTTCTGATGGGCACCGCACAACACGAGCCGTGGTGGGCGCGCGCGGTCTTCTATCAGGTGTATCCGCGGTCGTTCGCCGACAGCGACGGCGACGGCGTCGGCGACCTCAACGGTGTGACGTCACGGCTGGACTATCTGAACAGCCTCGGCATCGACGCGGTGTGGCTCAGCCCGATCATGGTGTCGCCGATGGCCGATCACGGTTACGACGTGGCTGATCCGCGCGACGTCGATCCGCTGTTCGGCGGCCTAGCCGCTTTCGAGCGACTGATCGCTGAGGCCCACGAACGCGGCATGAAGGTCACCACGGACTTGGTGCCGAACCACACCAGCTCGCAGCATCCCTGGTTCCAGGAAGCACTGGCCGCCGCACCGGGCAGCGCCGCGCGTGACCGCTACATCTTCCGCGACGGCCGCGGACCCGGCGGATCCGAGCCGCCGAACAACTGGCAGTCGGTGTTCGGTGGACTGTCGTGGACCCGGGTCACCGAACCGGACGGTGAGCCGGGCCAGTGGTATCTGCATCTCTTCGACCGTGAGCAGCCAGACCTCAACTGGGACAACCCGGAGGTGTTCGACGACCTGGAGAAGACACTGCGGTTCTGGCTGGAGCGCGGCGTCGACGGCTTCCGGATCGACGTCGCGCACGGGATGGCCAAGCCGCCTGGCCTGCCGGACACCGACGTCGAGATGCGTCCCCGGATGCTCAGCGACGGGGACCCACGGTTCAACCATCCCGACGTGCACAAGATTCACCGCAACATCCGCCGGGTGATGAACGATTTTCCCGATGCGGTGACCATCGGCGAGGTGTGGGTTTTCGACAACGCCAGCTGGGCCGAATATGTGCGTCCCGACGAGTTGCACCTCGGCTTCAATTTCCGGATGGTGCGTGCCGAATACAACATCGCCGATATCCGCGGCGCGATCGACAACACCCTCGCCGCTGCTGCGATCGAAAATGCCACGCCCACATGGACGTTGGAGAATCACGATGTCGTCCGCGGGCCCAGCCGCTACGGCGGGCTCGATCAGGCCCGCGCGATGGCGTTGGTCTCGCTCGCACTGCCCGGCGCGGCGTTCATCTACAACGGCCAGGAATTGGGTCTGGCCAACATCGAATTGCCCGATGAGGCCCTGCGAGATCCAACCTGGGAACGGTCCGGGCACACCGTGCGCGGCCGCGATGGATGCCGCATCCCAGTCCCGTGGAGCGGCGACACTCCCCCGTTCGGGTTCTCGACATCGACGGACACCTGGCTGCCGATGCCGCCGGAGTGGGCGGCCCTGACCGTCGAGAAGCAATTGGGCGAGGCCGACTCGACGCTGACCTTTTTTCAGCGTGCGATCGAAATCCGCCACGGTCGGCCCGAATTCACCGGCGACCGGTTCGAGTGGCTGGACGTCGGGCCCGATGCGCTCGCGTTCACCCGCGGTGACGGTGGGCTGCGCTGCGTGCTCAATGCCGGTACGACGCCCCTGCTGCTGTCGGACGGGAAAGTCGTGCTGGCCAGCGCGCCCCTGCTGGGCGGAGAGTTGCCGCCGAACGCCGCCGCGTGGCTGATCTGACGCCCGAGTCGCGGATCGAAGTAGCGTTCACAGCGCCGCTTCTCTTAGATGGTGCGAATGACGTCCTATGAATGGACGGTCGTCGGAGCCGGACCCGCTGGGACTGCCGCAGTGGGAAAGCTCCTCGACCGGGGAATCGAACCGGCGCGCATCGCGTGGATCGATCCGGCCTTCGCCGGCGGTGACCTCGGCGGGAAATGGCGGACCGTGTCGAGCAACACGGTGGTCGGCACGTTCCTCAGTTACTTGAACGACTCGGCCGCGTTCCGCTTCGCGGCCGCACCCCCGACGCCGCTGGGCGACCTCGACCCTCACCAGACGTGCGACCTGGGTTTGGTTGCCGATCCGTTGGTCTGGATCATCGAGCATCTGCGCAAGCGAGTCGAGGTCTTCCAGACGACCGCGACCGCGCTCTCGCTGCAACACAACCAGTGGAGCATCGCCACAGAACAGGGCGAACTCACCTCCACGAACGTGATCTTGGCCGTCGGGGCAATTCCCAAGAAGCTGTCGTACCCCCACCTCACCGAGATCCCTATCGAGATCGCCGTCGACCCGGACAAGTTGGCGCAACAGCCGTTGGACAACGCCACGGTCGCCGTCTTCGGCTCGTCGCATTCGACGATGATCACCTTGCCGCACCTGCTGCGTCAGCCCGTCGCGCGGATCGTCAATTTCTATCGCAGCCCACTCAAATATGCTGTCTATCAAGATGATTGGATTCTATTTGACGACACCGGGCTCAAAGGACACGCGGCCGACTGGGCGCGGCAGAACATCGACGGCGTGCTTCCGGACAAACTCGAACGCTGCTGGACCGGTAGCGACAACTTCGCCGACAAGCTCGCCGAATGCGACCACGCCCTCTACACCGTCGGTTTCGAGCGGCGAACGCTGCCCGAGGTCAGACCGTGGGGCCAACTGGAGTACAACGCGACCAACGGCATCATCGCTCCCGGTCTGTTCGGGCTGGGCATTGCGTTTCCCAGCTACGGCGAGGATCCGTACGGCTACGGCCAATATCGGGTGGGGCTCAAGAAATTCGTCGACCACATCAACGCCGTCCTGCCGTTGTGGTTGGACTATTCGCCGTAACCAGCGCGGGCCGCATCAGCGCAGCACCAGCGCCGGGTCGCCGCGACGGCGATAGACCGAACCGAACCGCGCGTCGATGCGCAGCCAGGCCTTGAACATGCGCACCCGGACGATCTCGCCGGCGTCGACGGCTGCAGCCGATTGCGGCAGGAAACCCATTGCGGTCAGCGCGAATACGCATCGCATGGGTACGCCGACGCTGACATCGCCCGAGCTGACCCGGATCACCTCCTGATCCAGCAGCGACACCGGCGGGCCCTGCGCGCTGCCGTGCTCTTTCGCCAATTCCGAGCCACGCTGAGCCAAGTCCAGCATCAGGCGGACCGGTACATCGTCGAGGTGGACGAATCCCGAGTCGGGCGGCAACGCTCCGCGCCACGCCGAGTCCATCGGAAAGCCCGGGTTGACGTAACCGGTACTGTCCACCGCGGCCAGACCTCGCCCCAATTCGTCTGCACCGACTGACAAGTCGTCGGGACGAATGACGCCGGCCACCACCCGGCTGGCCAGCACGTCGAGTCCGGTGGCCGTCCAGGCGGTCAACTCCCCATTCGGACGGGCGCGCAGCCGGATGACCGCGGAAGCATCCAGCCGCGCGGCACGGTCAACGAAGGCGGCGAGGTTGGCACGCTGAGCGGCGACGGAATCCGGACCCAGCCACACGCCCCGCTCGGCTACCTGATCCACCGCTGCAGATATTCCCGGTGGTGCGGTGCCAGGCGCACCAGCCGCTGCTCGTCGATGTTGAAGGCGGCCAGCTGCGACTCACCGATGACCGCCGGCCTGGACTCCGGATCGGCGCTCACCGATCGCACTTCGTAGCCGAGCGTGAAATCGACTGCCCGCAAACGTTTTACCCAGATCGTGACCTGAAGCGGCGAGTCCGCGAGCCGAAGTTGACCTTTGTAGGTGACCCGCACGTCGGCGATCAGCAAGCCGGTGGTGAGAATATCCGGCGCGAACGCAGGCGCGAGAAACGGAATGCGGGCCTCTTCGAGAAGAGTGACCATGGTCGCGTGGTTGACGTGCTGATACATGTCGATGTCCGACCACCGCACCGGAACCGGTGCGACGAAGCCGCTGGGCGTGCTCATCCGGCTGCCCCTCGCCCACTCGTGCGCGTCATCGAGCGGATCTGGCGAGCCGCCACCGACAGCGTGGCGAGATCGCGCTGACCGCTGTCGTGAATTTCCAGCAGCGTTCGCCGTGCCCGCTCCACGCGTGAGGCACTGAGGTGCTCCCATTCAGCGATCTTCTCCTCGCCGCTTTCGTCCGGCTCGCCCACGGCCAGCACATCGAAACACAGCGACCGCAGCGACGAGTAGATGTCGTCACGAATCGCCAAGCGCGCCAACGAATGCCACCGGTCCGCACGCGGCAGCTCCGACACCGCGGTCAACAGCCCGTCGGTGCCCAGCCGGTCCATCAACGCGAAGTACGTGTCAGCGACCTCGGCGGGTTCGTGCTCCTCGATGTCGGCGACGTCGATGATGTCGAGCAGGCTGTAGCGGTACAAGCCGACGGCCACCATGTAGGCCAATTCCTCGGATGCGCCCTGCGCGACGAAGTCCGCGGCTTCCTTCTCCACGATCGCCTTGTCGTCGCCGCGCAGCCACTCCGACATGCGCGGCGTCAGCTCGGCCACTGTCTTTCCGAAACGGTTGATTTCGGCGCCCACCGCCAGCGGCTGCGGACGGTAGTTCAGCAACCAACGCCCGGCGCGGTCGATCAGCCGACGGGTGTCGAGCGTCATGTGATCGGACACTTCGATCGGCAACGCAGCAGTTCGAATGTCATGCCACAGTTGATCGAGACCGAAGATGGCGTCGGTGGCCGCGTACGTGCGCACCGCATCAACCGGGCTCACCCCGACGTCCTCGACGATACGGAAGTCGTAGCTGATGCCTGCGGTGTCGACGAGGTCGTTGACCAGCATGGTGGTCACGATCTCGCGCTTCAGCTGGTGAGACCTGATCGCGGAGGCGAATCGTGTGCGCAACGGTGTCGGGAAATACCGGGGCAACCTCCTGGTAAACACCGGCAGATCGGGCAGGTCGGTTTCGAGCAACTCGTCTTTGAGCGTGAGCTTCACGTGTGCCATCAGCGTCGCGAGTTCGGGCGACGTGAGCCCCAGGCCCGCCTCGAGCCGGCGGGCAATCTCCTTGTCCGACGGCAGCGCTTCGAGTTCGCGGTTGAGCCCTCGCTCGGCCACCAGGTATTTGATCTGGTCGGCGTGCACGGGCAACAGGCTCGGCGCATTGGCGCGGCTGGTGCCGATCAGATCGTTTTGGTCGGCGTTGTCGGCGAGTACCAGTGCGGCAACCTCGTCGGTCATCGACTCGAGTAGCTCTGTGCGCTCACCCGGATCGATCTGGCCCGCGATCACCAGCGCGTCGATCAGGATCTTGATGTTGACCTCGTGGTCGGAGCAGTCCACGCCGGCCGAGTTGTCCATCGCGTCGGTGTTGATCCGGCCGCCACACAGGTCGAACTCGATCCGGCCCAATGCGGTGACACCCAAATTGCCACCCTCGCCAACGACTTTCGCGCGCAACTGGTTTGCATTGACGCGGACCGCGTCGTTGGCCCGATCGCCGACGTCGGCATCGGATTCCGCTTCCGCCTTGATGTAGGTGCCGATCCCGCCGTTGAACAACAGATCCACCGGAGCGCGCAGGATCGCACGGATCAGCGTCGGCGGCGCCATCTCGCTCGCGTCGTCGTCGATACCCAGCGCCGCGCGAACCTGGTCGCTGACCGGAATCGATTTGTGCTCACGGCTGTACACCCCGCCGCCCTCGCTGATCAGCGACGTGTCGTAGTCGTCCCAGCTGGAGCGGGGCAGGTCGAACATCCGCTGTCGTTCGTCCCACGAGCGGGCCGCATCGGGATCGGGGTCCAAGAAGATGTGGCGGTGGTCGAAGGCGGCGAGCAGCCGAATGTGCTTGGACAGCAACATCCCATTGCCGAACACATCTCCGCTCATGTCGCCGACGCCGACCACGGTGAAGTCCTCGGTCTGGGTGTCGACGCCCATCTCGAGGAAGTGCCGCTTGACCGCTTCCCAGGTGCCCTTGGCGGTGATGCCCATCGCTTTGTGGTCGTAGCCGACCGATCCGCCGGACGCGAAGGCGTCGCCCAGCCAGAAGCCGTAGGACTTCGCGACGTCGTTGGCGATGTCGGAGAACGTCGCGGTGCCTTTGTCGGCGGCCACCACCAGATAGGCGTCGTCGCCGTCGCGGCGAACCACCTGTGGTGGCGCGCTGACCTCGCCGCTGGTGTGGTCGACATTGTCGGTGATGTCGAGCAGTCCAGAGATGAACAGCTTGTAGCAGGCGACGCCTTCGGCGCGGGTGGCGTCGCGGTCAGCGGCGTCGTGGTCGGTGGGCAGCGGCGGCTGTTTGACGACGAACCCGCCCTTGGCGCCGACCGGCACGATGACGGCATTCTTCACGGCCTGCGCCTTGACCAGGCCCAGAACCTCGGTGCGGAAGTCTTCCCGGCGGTCCGACCACCGCAGCCCGCCGCGCGCGACGTAGCCGAATCGCAGGTGCACCCCTTCGACGCGGGGCGAGTAGACGAAGATCTCGAACTTCGGGCGCGGCAGCGGCAGTTCTTCGATCAGTTGCGCGTCCAACTTCAACGACAGCACGTTCTGGCTGCGGGCCGATTCTTCGCGCGTCACAAAGTAATTGGTGCGCAGCGTTGCCTGGATCAGCGAGGCGAACGCGCGCAGCACCCGGTCGGTGTCCATGCTGACCAGCGCGTCGATGTCCGAGGCGACGGCGGCAGCAGCAGCCTGCGCATCGCGGCTTTTCGGCGAGCCCGACGGGTCGGGGTCGAACAATGCCTCGAACAGGGCCACCAATGATCTTGCCGTGGCTGGGTTTTCGTTGATCACCGATTCGATGTGGGACTGGCTGTACGGAAACCCAGCCTGCCGAAGGTATTTCGCGTAGCTGCGCAGCAGCACAACTTGCTGCCAGGTCAGGTCGGCGCGCATGACCAGTTCGTTGAACCGGTCGACCTCCATGCGGCCTTCCCAGATGGCGGTCACCGCGTCGGCGAAGCGCTGTGCGGTCGCCTCCCGCTCCGGACCCGGTTGCGCCAACGGGATGGTCGGTTGCGGGGTGATCTTGAACTGGTAGATCCACACCGGTAGCCCGTCGGGACGGGTGACGGTAAACGGGCGCTCTTCGAGCACCACCACACCCATCGACTGCAGCATCGGCAGCAACTGGCTCAACGACGCTGTCCGGCCACCCAAATACCATGTCAGCCTGACGGTTTCGTCGTAGTCGTGGTCGGACAGCACGAGCTTGACCGAATCGTCGGTCAACCCTTCGACGACGGCGATGTCGTCGATCGCCTCCGACGGCGTGACGGCCTGCTTGTACGCCTCGGAGAACGCTGCGGCGTAGTGCTCGGCTTCGATGGGTTCAACCGACGCGGCGGCGGCCTCACCGATCATCCGGTCGGACCAGGTCCGCGCGGCTTCGGTCACCAGCGCCTGGATACGCACCCGGTTGGTTTCGGAGGTGTCGACCTGAGTGGCATGGTCGTCGCGCAACCGGACCATGAAGTGCAGCAGCGCCCAGGGTGATTCGGTGACGCGAGCGGTGAATTCGAGGCTGGTGCCGCCGAATTCACCGACCAGGATGTCTTCGATCTGCAAGCGAACCGCCGTGGTGTAGCGGTCGCGGGGCAGGTAGACCAAGCAGGAGACGAAGTACTCGAGTCGATCAGCACGTAAGAACAGCAGCGCTCGCCGTCCCGATCCGAGATCGACCACGGCTTTGGCCATCTCCAGCAACTGATCAGCGCTGCGCGCGAAAAGCTCCGAGCGTGGAACGGTCTGAATGACGTCGAGCAGCAACTGCCCAGGGTGGGCGGGATCCAAATCGGCCAGCGTGAGCACTTCGTGAGCCCTACGCGAAATGATGGGGATTTCAAGGACATCAGCGTTCATCGCCGCGACCGTGAAGAGCCCGATGAGGCGGTGTTCGAAGGCATCGCCGCCGACGCTTTCGCGGATGGCGAAGACGTACGGGTAGGCGCCGAAGCGCAGATAGCTGGCGACGTCGGTCTGCGCCAACGCCATCAGTTCGGTGTCCTCGGTCAGGCGAGGGCGAGAACCCTTGCGCCGGCGCAGCACACCGAGACTGGTGGTCGCCGTCTCGCCGGACACCCGGCCGTCGCGCACCGGGCAGCGCTGATAGCCCAGCAAGGTGAAATGGCCGTCGGCCAGCCAGCGCAACAACGTGGCGACATCGCTGTTGTTGGTGCCGGGGTAGTGCCCGTTAGCGTTGGATTCGACGTCGTCGGCCAGGCCGTTGAGAACGGCGATCATCGACGTGCTGTCCGCCGCGACCCGACGCAGGTCGGCGAGCACACCCGGCAGCAACCGTTCCGCTTCATGTAATGCGTTGCGGTTCACCGACGGCGACAGCTGAACCTGGATCCAGGTTTCGTCGATTCCGTCGCCGGCGGACGTGTGCGGGTCGACGCCGATCAGTTCGCCGGCGTCGTCGCGGCGCACGTGGAACACCGGGTTCATGATCGCGGTGTAGGCCACGCCGAGCCGGTGCAGCAGGACAGTGATCGAATCCATCAGCATCGCGCCGTCGTCGGTGACGACTTGCAGCGCAGGGCCGAATCCGCCTGGATCGTCCGGTGGATAGACGGCGACCCGACTCTCCCCCGCCGGACGATGCTGTGAGAGCCGGTAGTGCGCGCTCAGCAGCGCCGGCGTCACCGCGGGCGCAGGGCTTGACGCGGGCGCACACTCCGCGTCGGCCTCGTCGTAGTGCGGGCCTTGGTAGGTGTCGGCGTACGCCTTGACGATCCAGTCGGGGATGTCGTGGATAGCGGCGAACTTCGCCCAATCCACCCTCGCAGCCGACGTGGACCCGGGATCAACCGTCATGCCGACCGCTCCTCAGGACGCATACCGACGCTGGCATGCCCGACACTAGTCGCGCGTGAGTCTCCGGTGAGTAACCCGGTGTGGACGCGCCGCGTCCGCACCCAGACGTCCGATTTTGTTCTCTTCGTAGGCGCCGAAGTTGCCCTCGAACCAGAACCAATTGGCCTCGTTGTCGTCGTCGCCCTCCCACGCCAGGATGTGGGTACAGGTCCGGTCGAGGAACCAGCGGTCGTGGGAAATCACCACAGCACAGCCCGGGAACTTCTCCAGCGCGTTCTCCAGTGAGCCCAGCGTTTCGACGTCGAGGTCGTTGGTCGGCTCGTCGAGCAGGATCAGGTTCCCGCCCTCTTTGAGCGTCAACGCCAGGTTGAGCCGGTTGCGTTCACCACCGGACAGCACTCCGGCCGGCTTCTGCTGATCGGGGCCCTTGAACCCGAACGCCGAGACGTAGGCCCGCGACGGAATCTCGTTCTGTCCGACCTGGATGTAATCCAGCCCGTCGGAAACCGTTTGCCACACCGTCTTCTTCGGGTCGATGCCGCCGCGCGACTGGTCGACGTAGCTGAGTTTGACGGTCTCGCCGACCTTCACGATGCCGCTGTCCGGCTGTTCGAGCCCGACGATGGTCTTGAACAGCGTGGTCTTTCCCACACCGTTGGGACCGATGACGCCGACGATCCCGTTGCGGGGCAGCGTGAACGACAGATCCTTGATCAGCGTGCGACCTTCGAAGCCCTTGTCGAGGTGGTCGACCTCGACAACCAGATTCCCCAGCCGCGGCCCGGTGGGGATCTGGATCTCCTCGAAGTCGAGCTTGCGGGTCTTCTCGGCCTCGGCCGCCATCTCCTCGTAGCGCTGCAGCCGGGCCTTGCTCTTGGCCTGGCGGGCCTTCGCGCCGGAGCGAACCCAGGCCAGCTCCTCGGTCAACCGCTTCTGCAGCTTGACGTCCTTGCGGCCCTGCACCGAGATCCGCTCGGCCTTCTTCTCCAGGTAGGTGGAGTAGTTGCCCTCGTAGGGGTAGGCGCGGCCACGGTCGATCTCGAGGATCCACTGGGCGACGTTGTCGAGGAAGTACCGGTCGTGGGTGACGGCGAGCACCGCACCCTCGTAGGCGGCCAGGTGCTGTTCGAGCCACTGCACGCTCTCGGCGTCCAGGTGGTTGGTCGGCTCGTCGAGCAGCAGCAGGTCAGGCTTGGACAGCAGCAGCTTGCACAGCGCCACGCGGCGGCGCTCACCGCCGGAGAGGTGGGTCACCGGCTCGTCGGGCGGCGGGCAGCGCAGCGCGTCCATCGCCTGCTCGAGCTGCGAGTCGAGGTCCCAGGCGTCGGCGTGGTCGAGCTCCTCCTGCAGCCGGCCCATCTCGTCCATCAGCTCATCGGAGTAGTCGGTGGCCATCAGCTCGGCGACCTCGTTGAAGCGGTCGAGCTTCACCTTGATGTCGCCGAGCCCCTCTTCGACGTTGCCGCGAACGGTCTTTTCCTCGTTCAGCGGCGGCTCCTGCAGCAGGATGCCGACAGTGGCGTCGGTAGCCAGGAAGGCTTCGCCGTTGTTGGCCTTGTCCAGCCCGGCCATGATCCGCAAGACGCTCGACTTACCTGCCCCGTTGGGGCCGACGACACCGATCTTGGCGCCCGGATAGAAGCTCAGGGTGACGTCGTCGAGGATGACTTTGTCGCCGTGCGCCTTGCGGACCTTCTTCATCGTGTAGATGAACTCAGCCATGTGGCGGTGTTGCCTTTCTGGTGTGCGTGATTGCTCGCGCCCCATACTAGGCAACTTGTCCACCTCCTCCTCACGCCGCTGTGCGGCGCGCATCGTCGTCGGACGGCAACTTGTCCACCTCCTCCTCACGCCGCTGTGTGGCGCGCATCGTCGTCGGACGGCAACTTGTCCACCTCCTCCTCACGCCGCTGTGCGGCGCGCATCGTCGTCGGACGGCACCGCGCCGGCCGCGCTTCTAAGCCGACAAGGGCAACTTCGTCAGCGCCTCGTCGTCGTCAGCGTCTTTCGCGTCGCCGTCATCGGCCGTTTCCGCGGCGTCCGGCACCGAGGTGACCGTTTTCTCGACGCGGGCGATGCAGCGAGAGAGATCAGGGCCGACCGAACTGGCACGCATCTCCAGATTCGACCGCCGAACGCCGTCACGGTCCTCGTACTCGCTGGTGTGCACGTGGCCCACCACGATCACCGGCGAGCCCTTCCCCAGGGACGCACCCACACCGGACACCAGCCGGCCCCAACAGTTGACGGTGACGAACAGCGAATTGCCCGGCTCCCAGGTGCCGTCGGCGACACGGCGTCGGGAGTTGCTCGCGACCCGGAATTTCAGCACCTCCTGGTCGCCGACCGTGCGACGGATCGGGTCGTTGACGATGTTGCCGACCACGGTCAGCGGCGTTTCGAACATTGCTCATCCCTTTCTTCGATGCGACGGCGGTCGCCGCGCGTGCTGACCGCTATTCACCGCGGCGCCGCGGACAACGAGAGCACGCGGCGCGACTGCCGGACCGGTTCTGGGGATGAAGGCGGAACTGTGCACAAGCGCCGTGTGTCGCTCAGAGGCGGGCAATTCGATACCCGACTGCCGGCGTCGCCCTAGCGGTCGCGGCGGGCCAGTTCGGACAGCATCGCGTTGTAGGCCGCCAACTCGGCGTCGTCGTCGCGGTCAGCCGCGCGGTCCAGTCGACGGGCGGTTCGCTGGTCGCTGCGTGACCACTGGACCAGCAACGCGATCATGACCACGGCGAGCGGTATTTCCCCTGCGGCCCAGGCCATTCCACCGCCGAGCCGTTGATCGCCGATCAGGTCGGTGTGCCAGCTCAGGTGCAGCGAATGGTAGAAGCTCTCGCCCAGCACCTTCTGCATGCTCATCAGGACGATCGCGAAAAATGCATGCAGCGGCAGCGAGGCGAACACCACCGCGACCTTGGCCAGCGGCGGGATCGGCCGCGGTGTGGGGTCGACACCGATGACCACCCAATAGAACAGGTAGCCGCTGAGTAGAAAGTGCACGTTCATCACGAGGTGCCCGACATGGCTGCCCACCGCAGCGTCGAACAGACCGCCCAGGTAAAGCCCGTAGAACCCCGCCACGAACAGCGCCGTGGCGACCACCGGGTTGGTCAACACTTGCGACAGCCGGCTGTGCAGGGCGGCCAGCAGCCATTCCCGCATTCCCGGCGGATCTTCGCGCCCGGCTGCAGGCAACGCCCGCAACGCGAGGCCGACCGGCCCCCCCAACACCAGCAGGATCGGCACCAGCATCGACAGCATCATGTGCGCGGCCATGTGCATGCTGAACATCGCCGGCATGTAGCGGCCCACGCCCGATGAGGTGACGAACAGCAACGCCAGGCAGCCGAGCAGCCAGGAGACCGTCCGGCCGCGTGGCCACGCATCGCCGCGGCGCCGCAGCCGAAGCACCGCCGCCACATACAACCCCGCGAAGACGATGGCGGCCGTCCCGAAGATCAAGTCGAAGCGCCAATGGAGCAGCACGCGAGCAATGGTCGGCGGCCCATCGAAGTCGTAGCCGATCTTCACGTCCGCAATGGACGGCGCGCCGATCTGCAACGGCGGCGGAGGAGTACGCCCGAGGCCGACGGCAATACCGAACGTGAGGCCGAATAACAGCGCCTCGATCAACGCCAGCCGGACGAAAGCGGTTCGCGAGCCTGGATCTGCTTGCAGCGCAACGACTCCGGAGCGTCGCTGCCTCCACCCGGCAACGCCGAGCAGGCACAACGCGACGAACTTGCCGACCACCAACCGGCCATAGTCGGTGGTAAGCAGATCCGACGGCAGTATCCGCACCAGCGCGTTGACGACGCCGCTGACCGCCATCGCGACAAAGCACCACAATGCGATCGCCGAGAACCGCCGGGCGGCCAATCCGGCGTGCTGCCCGCCGCGCACCATATGGGCCAGCAACGCCAGCAGTCCACCGGCCCACAAGCTCGCTGCGACCAAGTGGATCAGGAAGCTGTTGGTGGCCAGATCGTGCGAGCCGCCGGCCGACGAGTGGCCGGTCAGCCCCAGAGGTATCAGCGCGGCCAGCGACCCGACCAGCAGCAGCGGGGTCCAGGACCAGCGCAGCACCGGCAGGCTGGCCAGCGTCACCGCCGCCGCCAGCAGCGCGGTCCATCGCCATGACGTCGAGATGTTGATCAGGCCGGCCAGCGACCACAGGCTGGCTGGGTTGAGGTGCGCGGTGATCGGCTGACCGGACACGTCGGAAATGGTCAGCGGCACCAACAGCGCGGCGCACACCGCAAAGGCTCCCGAGGCGACCGTTCCGACCCGCAGCGCGCGATACCCGTCAGCGTCCAGAACGCCGTTGCTCTGCGGCGGAACCAGGAACGCTGCCAGCAGAAACGCGCCGACGGCCACCACCGCAAAGACCTCGCCCGCGGCCCGGACGAAGGGCAGGCCCAGGGTGGTCACCGGACCCGGGTTGGGTAATCCGGTAGCCGTCAGCGCGGCGGCCAGCGACAGCGCCCCGATCCCCGCGGCCGTGCACCCGGCCAGTGTCGCCACTCCGACGAGCAGCGGCCATGCCGTTGCGCGGCGGCTAGCGACCGGGTTCATGAATACAGAGTATGAGCACGCCGGTCAGCTGCTACTTGCTGTGCCGTCCCGCACCCCGGGCCTCGGCTTCGCGCGCGACGAACTGCATGCGTGCGATGTACCCGACGTGGTCGAAATCCTGCAGGATCGCCTGCAACTCGCGGCGAAACGCGATCCGGCGTTCGGCCAGGTCAGGTCCGGGCTCGAGCAGGTCCTGGTCGGCAACCACCTGACGCGCTGTGGCGAACAGCAGTGTCGAGACCGGTTCGCTGCTGCGAACCCGACCTTGCGCGACGTACTGCTTGCCGACACCGAGCGCCAACTGGGTGAGTTCTTTCTCGCCGATATCGGCGGGTGCGTCGCGCAGCACGTCGGCCACGATCTCGTAGGCCTCGAAGAAGACCCTCAGCATGGCGTCGGACATCAGCGGCCGCTTGGCGTACAGGATCGCGTCGATCTCATCGGCGCCGGCGGCGACGTGCGCTTCCCAATCCTCGTGCCACGCCATCTCTTCGGCGATGTTCTGCCGGAATGCGGCCGAATCGGCAAAGTAGAAGTCGAATTTCAGCAGATCGCGCAATCGCAAGGCCTGCTTCCAGAACGCCTCCACCCGATCGCCGTCGACGCGACGGGCATGCGCCAGCGCGAGCTCGACGATCACGGTCTCCAAGAACGCGTGGATCACCGAGTTGCGGTAGAACGCTGCGGCGTGCTCGTCCTCGGGGGCGATGCGCCACACGGGTTCTCGACCACTGTCGACACGGGTCACCGGATGACCGCTGGACAACGAGTCGACGGCGGCACGAACACCGTCAAGTGTTCGCAGCCGCAGCGCGCTGGTCGACATCGGGGTCTGTTTGCGTTCGAGGTAGTCGAGCGAGTCCTGCAGGGTGTGGTGTAACTGCGTGAGCGTCAGTGCTATCCCGTGCGTGGTCAACAGCAGCGCCGACACCAGACCGGTGGCGTTCACCGGGGTCGCTCGCAGAATGCGCCATGCGACTTCGAACGACATCTTCTGCAGGGCAAGGCGTTTGGCGTCTTGATCAGATGCTGCCGGGCCATGCGACGGGCCCAGGTACTCCCGCATCGAGACCGCTTCGGGAAAACGGACGTAGATCTTGCCGTAGTTGCGTTCGCCCTGGGCCCTGATGAAGTTGACCAGCCAGCCGAAACCCTCCGCCCGTTTCTCGCCGCCGCGAGCATAGGCGGCATATTCGGCCGTTTCGTGCAGCTGGTCGAAGCTGATCGAAACCCCTTGCAGCAGAATGTCGTCGCTGCGACCATCCAGGTACGCGTCCGCCACGTAGCTCATCAGCCCGAGCTTCGGTGGCAGCATCTTCCCGGTGCGGGAACGGGTGCCCTCGATGGACCAGCTCAGGTTGAAGCGCTTCTGCACCACGTAACCGACGTACTCGCGCAGCACATATTTGTAGAGCGCATTGTCGCCGATATTGCGCCGGATGAAGATCACACCGGCGCGGCGCATCAATGGACCCATCACGCCGAACGCCAGGTTGATGCCTGCGAACACGTGCACCGGTGGTAGTCGGTTCTCCTCCATCGCGACCGGCATCACCGCACCATCGATGTAGGACCGATGTGAGAACAGCAGCACCGCCGGATGCGTTTCCAGCGCGGTGCGCATGGCGGCGACCTCGTACTCGTCGTAGTCGATGTCGCGATCGAAGCCTCGGCTCAGCATCCGGCCCAAAACGGACACCAGATCGACCGACACGCGGCTCCAGCCGGTGGCAAGCTCGTCGAGCATTTTCTCGGCTTCTTCGGGAGTGGCGCCCGGAATCTTTTCCAGCCCCGCACGAAATCGCGAGGACGCCATGATCTCCGGAGGTATCAACCGCGGAGACTTGTACTGCGGTCCGAGGATTCGGTATTCAGCGCGTTCCAAGGCCAGCAGCGCACGGCGTGTGACGAAATGCGCGAAGTCACGTGGGTTGTCGCCAACCGTGTTGTCCTGCCACTGCTGGCGCATCTCGGACACCGTGGCGGACTCGCCGGCCACCACCTGGGCGCGTGCACGGTCGGACCGCAGGATCTGGCGCTGCTGACGCTCAGTGGGCTCATACGGATTTCGGCCAGGGATCAACGCGGCCAACCGATTCAACGCAGACGCGTCGGCACGCGGCATCCAGAACACCCGCACCGGGACGATTGATCGGTCTTCGTCGAGTTCGAGTTGTTCGACGAGCTGCGCCAGCGCTCCGGGCGACGCCTCACGTGCCGGCAAGGGCAGCACTTCGAGCTTGGTCTCCGGGTGCCGGGCGCGCTCCTGGTCTACCCACGCCGCCAGCAACTCCGACTCGACCGGCGACGACGCCAACGCCAACACCAAAGTGTCGTCGGTGCTGGTGAACGCGCTGCTGTCGGCAGCCTGCGTGCTGCTCATGATCGCCCTCTGGGCCGCGGCGTGCTCTTCTTGGCCGGGGCTTTCGCGGGCGTCTTCTTAGCCGCGGCTTTGGCCGTCGTCTTTTTCGCCGGCGTCGCCTTCTTCGCAGCGGCCTTGCGCGGGACCGCCTTTCGCGGAGCGGGCTTCTTGCGGTAGACGTCATGGTCCGGCAACTCGTCGACCGGCCAATCGGCCAGCGTGTCGACATAGAGTTGACGCACTTCGGCGATGCGATCGGACAGCGTCTCCACGGTCCAGTCGCTCACCGAGATCGGCGGGAACACAGCGACATCCACGGTCCCTGGATTCATCGTGGTGGAGTTGCGCGAGGCGATGATCTCGGCGTTGCGGATCACGATCGGCACGATCGGTATCCCCACGGCCATCGCCATCCGGAACGGCCCCTTCTTGAACGGCCCGACGCTGGTGGTGTCCAGCCTAGTGCCCTCGGGCGCGATCATGATCGAAAGCCCTTGTCTGGCACGCTCTTCGACCTGATGCAACGACTCCACCGCCGCGGTCGGGTTGTCCCGGTCGATGAAGACAGAGTCGAGCACCTTGCCGAGCGTGCCCATGATCGGGTCGCCCTCGAGTTCCTTCTTGCCCACCGCAACCCAGTTGTCGCGGATCAGCGCGCCGACGATGACCGGGTCGGCCTGGTTGCGGTGGTTGAAGATGAACACCGCGGGCCGCTCGGCGGTCAGATTCTCCTCGCCGAGGATGTTGAGCTGAACACCGCTGGCGGTCAACAACATCTGCGACCAGGTCGCGGTGAAGAAGTTGACGCCGCGGCGCCTGCTGCGGGTCAACAGACCGATCCCCAGCGCGCCTGCGGCGACGGGAACAACCGAACCGACCCCTGCCAGCGTCCGCAGTTGCGCGGTGATGCCTCCGCCGCTGCGACTGGAGAACCGCAAAATCGGCCAGCCGCGACGCTTGGCGACCGCGGCCATCTTGCCTTCCGGGTTGGTCGGCCGCGGGTTGCCGACCAGATACATCAACGCGACGTCTTCGTCGCCGTCGGCGTAGAAGTAGCTGTCCTTGAGGTCAATCTTGTTCTCGCCGGCGAACTTCTGCACCGCGGCAGCCTTGCCCGGTCCCCAGAGAATTGGCGCGACCACACCGCCGGTGAGAATGCCGTCGTCGTTGGTCTCGAACTTGTTGGTGAGCGTGTTGAGGATGCCGAGGAAGCGCGCCACCGGAGCGACCTGGATGGTCAGCGCCGACGAACTGAGCACCACGGTGTGGCCGCGGGCCAGGTGCGCGCGGACCAACTCGCGCATCTCGGGATAGATGCGGGATTCGATGCGCTGGACGAACAATCGCTCGCCGATCTCGTCCAGGTCGCTCAACATGCGCCCGCGCAGCGCCCCGGAGGCCTTGCTGATCAACTCTTCGAATTCGATGCGTCCGAGTTGGTGGTTGAGTCCGGCGGTGACCATGCTGATCAATTCGCCGACGCCCATGTCGCGGCGCCGCAGACGTTCCTGGGTCAGGATGACGGCGGTGAAGCCGGCCACCAGGGTTCCGTCCAGGTCGAAGAACGCGCCGATCTTGGGCCCCGGCGGGCTGGCCATGATCTCGGCGACCGAACCAGGTAGCCGGAGGTCACGCGGCGGCCGCTCGATCTCGGTGCTCATGAGCCCGCCGCCCCGTTGGACTGCACCGTGCTGGACTGCACCTTGCTGGACTGCTCGATGTCGAATGACGAGGGCACCGCTTGCGGGGCGGGATCACCTGCCAGCGCAAGGATTTCGTTGAAACCCTCCAGCAGACACCGGGCCCACAACGCCTCGTCACGGATCGCCGCACGGTCGTAGCGCGTGGTGATCGTGCAGTAGCCGCCGCGGGAGATCAGCACGACCATCATCGCCACGCCGGGCAGCGGCCCGATACCGTATTGCCGCAACACCTTAGCGCCGGCGATAAAGGTGTCACCGGGGTAGACCGGCACATTGCTGGCCTGCACGTCGGAGCCGACCACCGAACCGGTCATCGACTCCAGCAGCGGGCCCGGCAAGACACTCAGCAGCGGTGCGATCGAGCCGATGATGTCCATCGCGGGCTCGTCGCGGCGTTGGGTCATCTGCAGACGGATCTTCTGCATGCGGGCGACCGGATCGGCAGTGCCGATCGGAGCCGCCAGGTTGACGCCGGTGAACCGGTTGCCGCCCGCCGCATCGGACTCGGCCCGCAGACTGACCGGCACCGCCATCGGCAGCGAGGAAATCGGCACCCCGAGTGCCGCGTGGTAGCGCCCCAGTGCCCCGCTCAAACCGGCCAGGTAGGCGTCGTTGATCGAACCGCCGCCGGCTTTGGCCGCGCGGTGCAAGTCGGACAGCGGGATGTCGATCGCTTCGCTGCGGGTCGCCAGGCTGCGGCGACGCAGCAACGGAGACGGCTCGGCGGCCCGGCTGACCACTCGGGCGCCCGACCGGGCGTAGTTGAGCACGCCGGATGCCGCCGCACCGGGTTTGACCACTGCTCGCCCGAGCATTGTCGCCGCGCCCCACAGCGCGCCGCGCGCCCCGTTGGCGACGTTGACCGGCAACCGATTGAATCCCTCACGCATCAGGTCGTTGGCCGTCAGATCCTGCGGAATGGGCTGGTCAGGGGTCGGCTGCGATGGCGGATCGCGCTCCAGGTCGTAGATGTGGGCGAACATCTCCACGCTGCCGACTCCGTCGGTGACGGCGTGCGACAGGTGCAGCAGCGTCGCGGCCTTGCCGTCCGGAAGACCCTCGATCAGGGTGGCGGTCCACAGCGGCCGGGCGATGTCCAGCGGCGATTGCAGCATCAACTCCGCGACGTCGAATACCTGCCGCAGCGAGCCGGGTTCCGGGACCCGAATCCTGCGGACGTGGAAATCAAGGTTGAAGTCGGGATCCACGACCCATCGCGGCGACGCGGTCGGCAAGGTCGGCACGACCACTTTCTGCCGCAGTCGTAACGCCTTTCGCGACGCATTCTCGAATCGGGTTCGGAACCGGCCCCAGTCCGGCGTGGTGTCCAGAATCTCCAGGGCCATGATTCCCGAGCGGGTGCGCGGATTGGCTTCTCCCCGATGCAAGAGATAGTCGACCGGCCCCAGCGCCGTCGGCATCCCTGCCGCATCGACCTGCTCAACCACCAACGCTCCCCCGTCCGGCTAACGCCGCCATCGCCACTCAAGCCTCCCGTTTCGATCGGACCCCGCGACCGTTTGCCAGGACGCCGCGGGCAACTCCAACGTAGTCCGGTAAGCGCGGTCGCGGAAGCCGATTGTCCGGATCATAACGCGAGATCAAACACGCTCCGGACGGCCCGCGAAACGCTCTGGCGTGCTGCCGGATTGGAGACGAGCAACGGGTTGCGCGGCAGGCCTGTTCAGCCGGTCGGGCTGGCGTGCATTGCTCCCGACTGCGACCGCACATGCTGGCCGTAGACGACGCCCATGAAGTCGGCGACCGCGTCGGCGGCCAAGCGGGATCGAACGGTGGCGAACAAGTCGAAAGCGTGATGAGCATTAGGCAGCTCGGCGTAGCCGACAGTCTGGGCGCCCGCGACGCGAAGTGCGTCGCAGAACTCCCGTGCCTGCACCGTCGGGATCACCGAATCGGTCTCACCGTGCAGTACGAAAAACGGCGGTGCATTGCGGTGCACATGCCTGATCGGCGACGCCAGTTCATAGCGTTCGGGGTTGTCGGCGTACCGCTCTTTCATCACGAAAAGCTCGAGGAACGGCATCATCATCTCGTGCATTTTCGCGGGGTCGGTGAGGTCGTAGACACCGTAATAGGGCGCTGCGGCCTGAACAGTGGTGTCCGCGTCCTCGAAACCGGGCTGCAGTCGTGGGTCGTTGGCGGTGAGCGCGACCAACGAGGCCAGATGGCCACCCGCCGACCCGCCCGTGACCGCGATGAAGTCGGGATCGCCGCCGTAGTCGGCAATATTCTCGCGAACCCAGGCCAGCGCTCGCTTGACGTCGACGATGTGTGCCGGCCACGCGTTGCGAGGGCTCTTGCTGTAGTCGACCGAGACGCAGACCCAGCCGAGTTCGGTCATCCGGCCCATCAGCGGATACCCCTGCGGCCGCCTGCCGTTGACGGTCCACGCGCCGCCCGGGATCTGCACGAGCACGGGCGCGCGGTCACCGGCCTTGACGTCCCGATGACGCCAGATGTCCAGCAGGTTGTCGCGGGGGTCCGGGCCGTACCCGATGTCTGACGTCTGCGCCGCGTAACGACGGTGGCCGCCGGCCGAGTGCAGCATCCCGCCGCGGCGCTCGGGCCGGTCGCTGATCGGATGAAGAACCGAGTCGCGGTACTGCGCACCGAAGGAGTTCTGCAGCGCGGCAGTCAGACTGCGGTCGGCGCGTTGGGCCGCCCAACTCGTCGCAACCCGGCCGATCGACAGCGGCGTCACTCCGGACAGTGCGTGCCCGGTGATGACGTGCGGCGGAAATTCAGCGGAAAGCCAACCGGCCAGGAAGCCGGCGACCGATGGCGACCCGCGCAACAGCAGCGAACCAGTGCGGTATGCGCCGGCCGGCGTTGTCGCGAGCTGCAATCCCTGGCGCACCATATCGGCGCACGCCTGTGAGTATCGCGCCCTGACGTCGGTGATTACGGTCATGCCTTGCCAACTCCTCGCCGTCGAGCACACGCCTGGCCGTCGGCCAGGGTATGTGTGTGGCGGGCCTCACACTAGCCGAATCACTAATCCCGCACGACATTTCGCGCGGCGTTGCGCGAGGGTAGGTACCCGTTTTCCCGGTTGGCTACACTGACCTGGGCTAAAGGTCCTCGGCCCCCGTAGCTCAGCTGGATAGAGCACATGACTTCTAATCTTGTGGTCGCAGGTTCGAATCCTGCCGGGGTACAGTGTCATGTCTCGGGACATCGTTGACAGGTGTCCCGAGACATGGTTTACACCTTCAGCCTGTTTTCGGGTGAGTTTCCGCATTTGACGCCGCGTGGTTGGTAGTCGCGGGTGGGGTCGAGGACCAGTTTGCGGATGAGTTGGCCGGTGTCGCGGTCGAGGACGCGGATGTCGCGGTCATCGATGAGGACGGTGACTTTGGTGCCGGTGCGGCGTTTTCCTAGGCCGATGTGATGCAGGCGGCTGTTGTATCTGATGGTGATGACGCCGGCGGCGTCGATTGCGTCGGTGCGTACGCGGCAGTGGGCGGGGATCACGTAGCCGGTGGGGGTGGCCTTGGGCCGGGCGTTGAAGGCCTGGATCGGTGCCGTTCTGTCGATGGCCCGATGTGGGCGCACCGTGTTGTAGTAGTCGGTGAACTCGTCGAGCAATATTTGGAGCTGGGCCAAGGTGGCGGCGGGATGCGCTGTGAGCCATTGCTTTTGGGTTTGGTGGAAGCGCTCGATTTTGCCGCAGGTCTGCGGATGGTAGGGCCGGGAGTTGAGGTATCTGATGCCCAATGTGCCCAGGGTGATTTCCAGGGCGGTGCGACCACCGCGGCGAAGTTGTCCGGTGAAGATGGCGCCGTTGTCGGTGAGCACCGAGGCCGGTGGGCCCCAGGTGCAAAAGGCGGTGGTGAAGGTTGTGGTCACGTCGGGGCCGGTGATGGTGCGTCGGGCCAGGCTGGCGATGGCCAGCCGGGAGTGGTCGTCGATGATGTTGAGGATTTCCGCGCCGCCGCCGTGAGCGAGGTGCCAGTGGGTGGCATCGGCTTGCCAGCGTTGATTGGGCAGCTCGGCTTCAAAGCGTTTCCAGGACGATCGGGGGCGTTTGTGGGGTTGGGGCGTGACGAAGCCTCGTCGCTTGAGGATCCGCCAGATTGTCGAGATGGCAGGAACATTGGGGATGGTGGGGTCGGTGGCAAGGTGGGCGGCGATGGTGTCGGCGCCGGCGTCGAGGCCTCGTCTGGTCAAGGTCTTGCGCAACATGATGATGCGGTCTTCGACCTCGATGGTGGTGGCCTGCGGGCTGTGGTGCGGGCGTCGTGAGCGGGGAAGGTAGGCCGCGTCGCCCTCGGTTGCGTAGCGTTTGCACAGCTGTTGGACCCATTGCCGGGAGACGTCGTAGTCGCGGGCGACTTCGCTTTTGCTGCGTCCTTCCAACACCACGGCAGTGATGACGAGCTGCGCCTTTGACATGGTTGACCTCCGCGCCGGTGAAGGTGTCAACTATGTCGCGAGACAGCTGCCAACTATGTCCTGGAATCAGACACTGCCGGGGGTGCAGACGCTCGGATGCCACTGTGACCGATGCGCTTGCTGTGGCACGCGTTCCCTGATGGTGCCTGATGTGCGGTCAACAACGATGTTGCGGAGGTCACTGATGCCCGAATCCGACCTGGTCCTGTTCAGCGTCGACGATCACGTAGCGCTGATCACGGTCAACGACCCCGAACGGCGCAATGCGGTGACCAGCGCGATGTCGGCTCAGTTGCGCGCCGCCGTGGAACGGGCCGAAGCCGACAGCGATGTGCACGCCGTCGTCGTCACTGGGGCGGGCAAAGCGTTCTGCGCCGGCGCCGACCTGTCGGCATTGGGCAGCGCGGCCGAACAGGGCCTGCAGCAGCTGTACGACGGCTTCATGGCTGTCGGTAAATGCGCGCTGCCCACGATTGCTGCCGTCAACGGCCCCGCCGTGGGCGCCGGGCTGAACTTGGCGCTGGCCGCCGACGTTCGCATCGCGGGACCAAATGCGTCGTTCGACGCCCGTTTTCAGAAGTTGGGCATCCACCCTGGCGGCGGGGCTACCTGGATGCTGCAGCGTGGGGTCGGACCGCAGGTGGCGCGCGCCGCTCTGCTGTTCGGCATGCGCTTCGACGCCGAATCCGCTGTGCGACACGGCTTGGCACTCGGCACGGCCGACGACCCGGTGGCTGCGGCATTGGAATTGGCGGCGGGACCGGCGGCGGCGCCGCGCGACGTGGTGCTGGCTACCAAAGCGACCATGCGCGCCACCGCCAGCCCGGGATCGCTCGACGTCGAACTGCATGAACTCGCCAAGGACATTGAACTCGGGCCGCAGGCGACGTCGATCCAGTCGCCGGAGTTCGCCGCCCGGCTGGCGGCGGCCAAACGGAGGTAGCTACAGATCCAGCAGAGCGGTCTCCGGCGATTCGATCAGTGTCCGCAGCTCGCAGAGGAATTGGGCCACATTGGCGCCGTCGGCGATTCGGTGGTCGAAGGCACAAGTCAGAGTCATCTGAGGACGGATGACGATCGCATCGTCGAGCACCACCGGCCGGGGCTTCAGCGACCCCATGCCGAGGATCGCGGCCTCCGGGTAGTTGATCACCGGTACGCCGTCATCGAGACCCAGCGCGCCGAAATTCGACACGGTGAACGTCGAACCGGTGAGCTCAGCAGGTTTGAGGGTGCCGGCGCGGGCTTCGCGAACCAATCGCGCTACGCAGTCGGCAAGCTCCCGGGTGGTCTTCTCGTGCGCATTGACGACTACCGGGACCAGCAGACCGCGGTGTGCCGCGACGGCGAAGCCCAGATTGATCGCGTGATGCGAGTGCACCTGCGGCCCATCCGGGCCATCGACCCAGGTGGAGTTCAGAATCTTGTTGTGCACCAGCGCGATGACGAGTAGGCGCAGGGTGAGCACGAACGGCGAAAAGACATCGTCGCGGAGCCGTGTCAGCGCTGCACAGTCGACCTGCACGCTTGCGTGCGCATCGGGAATGGTCTTGCGCGACTGCGTCATTCGCTCGGCCATGTGCGAATGCACACCACGGACCGGGAGGACGTCGTAGGAGACACCCGGCCGTTCTGCGCCGACCCCTGCAGCAGCCAGAACCGCGTCCCGGCTGATCAGACCGTCGGCGCCGGCCGGCACGTGGCCGAGGTCCACCAGCAGATCGGCCGCCAATTTCCGCACGCTGGGCTTGGCTTTGGGACGTCTGCGGCTGGTATCCAGCGCGTCGTCGGCGCCATACCCGACCAATACCGGCTTGCGCGCACCGTTGGTTGCCGGCGCTCCGGGCACGGTGTCGATGCGCGCCATCAGCGATCCGACCGCGAGCACATCCCCTTCGCCGCCGCGTATCTCGACGATGCGACCCGCATACGGGCTGGGGATTTCCACTTCAGCCTTCGCGGTCTCCACCGAACACAGCGGCTGGTTCAGTACGACGTCATCGCCGGCGACGACGTGCCAGCAGTTCAGCGTCACCTCTTCGAGTCCCTCGCCGAGATCCGGGACCACGAAGGCTTTGACCCGATCGTCACTCATGGCTGCGCCAGCGAACGTTCGACGCAGTCCAGCAGCCGATCCGGGCCGGGCAACCACAACTTCTCCAGTCGTGCCGGCGGGTACGGGGTGTCGAATCCGCAGGCCCGCAACACCGGTGCTTCGAGTTCGTAGAACAGTTCCTCTTGGATGCGAGCGGCCAGCCCTGCCCCGTAGCCCAGACTTCGCGGTCCCTCGTGCAGCACCACGCACCGGCCGGTGCGCCGGATCGACGCGGCCACCGTGTCGAAATCCAGCGGGACCAGTGACCGCAGGTCGACGACCTCGAGACTCCAACCATGTTGCTGTGCGGCCATTTCCGCGGCCGACAGTGCCGTGCCGACCAGACCGCCGTAGGTCAGCACGGTGACGTCGGTCCCGCTCCGGCGTATCGCCGCCTGCCCGATCGGGAGCCCGGGCACCGTCGTGTCGACGACCTCGCGACCCCAGTAGCGTCGCTTGGGTTCCAAGAACATCACCGGGTCCGGACAGGCGATCGAGTGACGCAGCAGCCAGTAGGCGTCCGAGGGTGTCGACGGGACAACCACTTTCAGACCCGCGGTGTGCGCCCAATAGGATTCGGTGGACTCCGAGTGGTGCTCGACCGCGCCGATGCCGCCGAACGACGGGATCCGGATCGTCACCGACATGTTCACCTGTCCGCGGGTGCGGGTGCGGTACTTCGCCAGGTGGCTGACCACCTGATCGAATGCGGGGTAGGCGAATCCGTCGAACTGGATCTCGGGCACCGGAATGAATCCCCGCAGCGCCAAGCCCACCGCGATGCCGATCACGGCGGATTCGGCCAACGGGGTGTCGAAGCAGCGCTGCGAGCCGAACGTCGCGGTGAGGCCCTCGGTGACGCGGAAGACTCCACCCAACGTCGCGACGTCCTCGCCGAAGACCAGCACCCGATCGTCATTGGCCATCGCGTCGTGCAATGCACGGTTGAGCGCCTGAACCATGGTCAACGGCGACGCGGTGATTGTCGGCGTCGGCTCCGGCAGGTCGTCGGCTCGGAAGGTGGGCGGTTCGGCAATCTGAGTCATCATGCCTCCCTAAGGATTTCAGTGCGCAACTGTTGACGTTGCGCCTCGAGGCCGGGAGTCATCTCCGCGTACACCGAGGTGAAGACTTCGTCGATGTCGATGTCCGGCGCCGCGAACACCGCATCGCGCAGTTCGGCGCGCAGTCTCGTGGACCGCGCCGCGACCCGGTCTTCCAGTCGCTGCGACCACAATCCCTGGCCTTGCAGGTAAATCCGGTAGCGCGGAATCGGGTCCAGCGACTGCCACCGGTCGAGCTCATCCTGACTGCGGTAACGCGTCGGATCATCGGAGGTGGTGTGCGGGGCCAGCCGATAGGTGACCGCCTCGATCAGCGTCGGTCCGCGGCCGGCCCGGGCCCGTGCGGCGGCTTCGGCCATCACCGCGTAGCAGGCCAGCACGTCGTTGCCGTCGACCCGGATCCCGGGCATCCCGTACCCGATCGCTTTGTGCGCGATCGACGGGCCGACCGTCTGGCTGTGCAGCGGGACCGATATCGCCCACTGGTTGTTCTGCACGTAGAACACACACGGCGCCGCGAACACCGCCGCGAAGTTCAGTGCCTCGTGGACGTCGCCCGCACTGGTGGCGCCGTCGCCCAGGAACGCGACCGTCACCGAATCCTCGCCGAGTCGTTGGGCGGCCATCGCGGCGCCGACCGCGTGCAAAGTCTGGGTGCCGATCGGAATCGACATCGGGGCGCAAGACTTCTGGATGAAATCCATTCCGCCATGCCAGGTTCCGCGCCAGGCGGCGCCGACCTGGCCGGGCGTGATGCCGCGAACCAGGTAGACACCCAACTCCCGGTATTGCGGAAACAACCAGTCGGTCTTGCGCAGACATGCCGCCGCGCCCACCTGCGCCGCCTCTTGACCGCAGCACGACGCGAACAACGCCAACTCGCCCTGCCGTTGCAGATTGACGAATTCGGTGTCGACGTCGCGCGTGACCACCATCATCTCGTAGAGCCAGCACAGCGTCTCTGCGGGAAGTGCACGGCTGTAGCGGGATTCGGCCGTCGGCGCGCCATCCGGGGCGACAAGTTGTACCGGCTCAAGGTCGACAGTCATCGGCATGTGAGATGCCTCAGCCATACCGCCTCCTTTGATTGAGCGGCTACAACGTCAGTGGATGTCGTCCTTCCGATTGAACATGACCCAGCATACCCAGCGTATACTAAACGCCAGCTTTTCCTACCAAATGCACGATACGCTCTGCTCGGCGTAATACAGGCGCATCCACCATTATGCCCTCGAATGCGAAGACACCCCGTTCATCAACCGCTGCGGCGAGAACGTGTCGCGCCCACTCAACCTGCTCGGCAGACGGCTCATATCCGGCGCGAATCACCGGCACCTGGCTCGGGTGAATGGCGACCTTCGCGTCGAAACCCACCGCGGCGGCATCGTCGACCTCGGCGCGCAGCCCATCCAGATCTTTGATGTCGAGGTAGACCGAGTCCAGCGCGAGGCGACCGTAGGCCTTGGCCGCCAACAGCGACTGTGAACGAACGTGGCGGGCAACCTCGCGATACGTCCCATCCGGATAGCGGTTCGAGGTGCCGCCGAGCACCGCGAACAGATCCTCTGCGCCCCACATCACCGCGACGGCGTTGTCCACCTGAACGGTGTCCGTCACGATCAGGGCGCCCTTCGGCGATTCGACCAGCACGATCACGTCCAGCGGCGCCAGTGCGCTGATCTCTTCGCCCGCTTCGCATTTCGGCAGCATCACGGTGTCGTACGGGGTGCTCTTCAGCACCTCGAGATCGAGTTCCTGATCGTGGGTACCGAACTGGTTGACGCGCACCACGGTGCGAGTGGGGTCGAGCTGCACGTCGACGAGGGCTTGTCGCGCGGCAGGCCGGTCGGCGGCCGCGCATCCGTCCTCGAGGTCGAGGATCACGACATCGGCTGCGCCCGCGGCTTTTTGGTAACGCTCGGGACGGTCGGCCGGGCAGAACAACCACGCAGGCCCGGGATTCTGCAAACCCATCAGGCCCGCCCGCCCTCGGCCCCGTCCGGCTGCATGCGTACCAGGGTCTTACGGTTCGCTGTGGCGACCACGTCGTCATGTTGGTTTCGGCCGGTGTGCGCGAACGTCACGATGCCCTCCCCCGGACGGCTTTTGGATTCCCGCTTCTCCAGGATGACGGTTTCGGCGTACAGCGTGTCGCCATGGAAAAGCGGCTTCGGGAAGGCGATCTCGGAGAAGCCGAGATTTCCGACGATCGTTCCCTGAGTCAGCTGCGCAACGGACAAGCCGACCAGGGTCGACAGGGTGAACATCGAATTCACCAGCCGCTGATTGAAAGGCGGCAGCGCATCGGAGAAGGCGGCATCAAGATGCAGCGCTTGGGTGTTCATCGTCAACGTCGTGAAGAACACGTTGTCGGCCTCGGTGATGGTCCGGCCAGGGCGATGCAGATACCGCACGCCGATCTCGAACTCTTCGAACCACAACCCACGCTGGACGACGGTCTTGGCCGGCTGTTCACCGTTCTCTCCGCTCACAGACCCACCTCGCGGGCGATCAACATCAGCTGCACTTCGGTCGTCCCTTCACCGATCTCGAGAATCTTGCTGTCCCGGTAATGCCGGGCCACGGTGAATTCATTCATAAAGCCATAGCCGCCGTGAACCTGGGTGGCGTCCCGGGCGTTGTCCATGGCCGCCTCGCTGGCGACCAGCTTGGCGATCGCCGCCTGTTTCTTGAACGGCTTTCCGGCCAGCATCAGCGCCGCGGCGTCGTAGTAGGCGGTACGCGCAGTGTGGGCGCGGGCTTCCATCCGTGCGATGGTGAACGCGATCGACTGGTATCGGCCGATGGCCTGGCCGAACGCCTCGCGCTCACGGGCATACTTGACGCTCTCGTCGACGCAGCCCTGCGCCGCCCCGGTGGACAGCGCGGCGATAGCGATGCGGCCCTCGTCGAGAATCCGCAGGAAGTTGGCGTAGCCGCGGCCGCGTTCGCCGAGCAGGTTCTCCGCGGGCACCCGCACATCGTCGAAGCTCAGCGGATGGGTGTCCGACGCGTTCCAGCCGACCTTGTCGTAGGCCGGCTCCGCGGTGAACCCGGATGTGGGCACCGGCACCAGGATCGATGAGATCTCTTTCTTGCCGTCCCGTTCGCCCGTCACCGTGGTCACCGTGACCAGCTTGGTGATGTCGGTGCCGGAGTTGGTGATGAACTGCTTGGAGCCGTTGATCACCCATTGCCCGTCGTCGAGCTGCGCGGTGGTCTTCGTCGCTCCGGCGTCTGTCCCGCCCCCGGGTTCGGTCAAGCCGAAGGCACCCAATGAGCGGCCACTGGCCAACTCCGGCAGCCATTCCTGCTTCTGCGCGTCGGTGCCGAACCGGTAGACGGGCATGGCGCCCAGGGAAACGCCTGCCTCCAGGGTGATCGCCACGCTCTGGTCGACCTTGCCCAGCTCTTCCAATGCCAGGCACAGCGCGAAGTAGTCGCCGCCCATGCCGCCCCACTCTTCGGGGAACGGCAGACCGAACAGGCCCATCTCGGCCATGCCCGCGACCACCTCATACGGAAAGGAGTGCTCTTTGTCGTGCTTTGCGGCCACCGGCGCGACAACGTTCTGAGCGAAGTCGCGCACGGTCTTGGCCAGTTGCTGGTACTCATCCGGAAGCGTTCCGGTCGACAGGAAGTCAGTCATTGGCGTTGTCCTCTGCCTGGATTCGGGCCAGTACCTGGCCCACTTTGACCTGATCGCCAACGGCGACAAGGAGTTCGACCACACCGTCGACGGGCGCGGTCAGCGCGTGTTCCATCTTCATCGCTTCGACCGTGACGACGACCGTCCCGGCCTGCACGTCTGCGCCGTTGTCGACGCTCACCGCGACGATCGCCCCGGGCATCGGGCTGATCAGTTCGGCGTCACCGCTGAGCTCTTCGTCCGCGCGCACCGAAGCTTCGCGCACCTCCTCGAGCACCGCGGTCGCCCCGTCACCGGCGATCCAGATGGCGCTGCCTGCTGACGCGACGATGTATTCACGACGCAATCCGTCCAGCGTCACGGTCAGCCTGTCGCCGGCCAAAGCCGCATGCAGGGAACGGGGTTCGCCGTCCTCGACGCGAACCTCGGCAGCGTCGCGGGTGCCGGTGATGTGCACGTGATCGGTGCGCTCGCCGGCCCGCAACCGAGTGCTGACCGGCGCGTGCCGACCAACTCGCCACCCGGTCGGCACTTCCCACAGATCGGCGCCGCGCGCCGGAAAGCGCCCCAACCACAGGTAGGCCGCGGCTGCGACGAAGTGCTCGTCATGGGGCGACGTCGCCACGAAATCGCCTGCGCGGCGGTCCAACAGCCCGGTGTCGAGTCGGCCGGCAATGACGTCGGGATCGGCGAGCAGGAAGCGGGCGAAGTCGATGTTGGTCACGACCCCGAGCACCGCCGTGTCGGCCAGTGCCCGATCGAGGGTCCGCAGCGCGGCGGCGCGATCCGCGCCGTGCGCGATGACTTTGGCCAGCATCGGGTCGTAATCACTGCCGACGACCATTCCCGCCGACAGACCAGAATCGACTCTTACACCATCGGCGTCGGGTTCGACCAGGGCCAGCACGTCGCCGCCGGTCGGCAGGAAGCCGTTCGCCGGATCCTCGGCGTAGACCCGCGCTTCAATCGCATGCCCCTGCAACGCGATATCGGGCTGATCGATGGTCAGCTTCTCCCCCGCCGCGACCCGAACCTGCCACTCGACCAGATCGAAGCCGGTGACCAATTCGGTGACCGGATGCTCGACCTGAAGCCGGGTGTTCATCTCCATGAAGAAGAACTCGTCGGGACGGTCGGCCGAGACGATGAACTCCACCGTGCCGGCGCCGGTGTAGTCCACGCTTTTGGCGGTGTCGCATGCGGCGGCACCGATCCGGGCCCGCGTCTCGGGGTCCAGCAGCGGTGACGGCGCCTCTTCGATGACCTTCTGGTGTCGGCGCTGCAGGCTGCACTCCCGTTCGCCGAAATGCACCACGTTGCCATGCGCGTCGGCCATGACCTGGACCTCGATGTGTCTGGGCCGCAGCACAAATCGCTCGAGGAACAGCGTGTCGTCGCCGAACGCCGCGGCCGACTCGCGTCGGGCACTGATGAGGGCGGCAGGCAGGTCGACGGGCTGCTCGACCATCCGCATGCCCTTGCCGCCGCCACCGGCCGACGGCTTGACCAGCACCGGGTAGCCGATGTCGTCGGCGGCCGCGATCAACTCGTCGTCGGTGAGTCCGGGCCGGGCGATGCCCGGAACGACGGGCACACCGAACGCCGACACCGTGCCCTTCGCGGCGATCTTGTCGCCCATGGTCTGGATGGCACCCACCGGTGGACCGATGAACGTCACTCCCGCCGACGCCAATGCAGCCGCGAAATCGGCGTTCTCCGAGAGGAATCCGTAACCGGGGTGAACGGCTTGCGCGCCGGTGCGCGCAGCCGCGTCGACGATCGCCGCAATGTTGAGATAGCTGTCTCGCGCGGGCGCCGGGCCGATCGCGACGGCGACGTCGGCCGCGGCGACATGGCGCGCGTTGACGTCCGCGTCGCTGTAGACCGCGACCGACCGGATGCCCATCGCCTTGAGTGTGCAGATCACCCGGACCGCGATCTCACCCCGGTTGGCGACCAGAACCGTGTTGAAAGTCATTACCCTCACATCCGGAAGACGCCGTAGGAGACCGGCTCGACCGGTGCATGAGACACTGCCGAAAGGGCAAGACCGACAACCGTTCTGGTGTCAGCCGGATCGATAACTCCGTCGTCCCAGAGTCGGGCGGTCGAGTAGTAGGGATTGCCCTGATGCTCGTACTGGGCACGGATCGGGGCCTTCAGCGCTTCTTCCTCCTCGGCGGTCATCTCACCGCGCACCGTGGCCAACACCGACGCGGCCTGCTCACCACCCATGACCGATATCCGCGCGTTCGGCCACATCCACAGGAAGCGTGGCGAATACGCCCGACCACACATCGAGTAGTTGCCCGCGCCGTAAGAGCCGCCGATGACGACAGTGAGCTTGGGCACCCGTGCACACGCGACCGCAGTCACCATCTTCGCGCCGTTCTTGGCGATACCGCCGGCCTCGTAGTCGCGGCCGACCATGAACCCGGAGATGTTCTGCAGGAACAGCAGCGGCACCATCCGCTTATCGCACAGTTCGATGAAATGCGCCCCCTTGAGCGCGGATTCGGAGAACAACACGCCGTTGTTCGCGACGATGCCGACCGGGTGGCCGTGGATTCGGGCGAAGCCGGTGATCAGCGTGTTGCCGTATTCGGCTTTGAACTCGGCGAATTCGCCGCCGTCGACGAGCCGGCCGATGACGTTGTGCACGTCGTAGGGGATCCGCGGGTCGACGGGAACCACGTCGTACAGCTCGGCTTGATCGGCGATCGGATCGACCGTGGGCACGACATCCCAGATGCGCGGTTCGCGTGGACCCAACGTTGAGACGATGCGCCTGACGATGCGCAGCGCGTCGCGATCGTCGTGCGCGAGATGGTCTGTGACACCGGAGATCTTGGAGTGCAGGTCTCCGCCGCCGAGGTCCTCCGCGGACACGACTTCCCCGGTGGCGGCCTTCACCAGTGGCGGGCCGCCGAGAAAGATCGTGCCCTGGTTGCGAACGATCACTGCCTCGTCGCTCATCGCCGGGACGTATGCCCCACCGGCAGTGCACGATCCCAGTACTGCCGCGATCTGCGCAATGCCTTTGGAGCTGAGCCGCGCCTGGTTGTAGAAGATCCGGCCGAAGTGGTCGCGGTCGGGAAACACCTCGTCCTGCCGAGGCAGAAAGGCCCCGCCGGAGTCGACCAGATAGATGCAGGGCAGATGATTCTGTTCCGCGATCTCTTGAGCACGCAGGTGCTTCTTGACCGTAATCGGGTAGTAGGTACCACCTTTGACGGTTGCGTCGTTGGCCACGATCACGCACTCGCGGCCGGACACCCGGCCGATCCCAGTGATGATGCCTGCACCGGGACATTCGTCGTCGTACATGCCGTCGGCGGCCAGTGCGGCGATCTCGAGTAGTGGGCTGCCCGGATCGAGCAGACCGTCGACACGGTCACGCGGCAGGAGTTTGCCGCGGTCGACGTGGCGGCTGCGGGCACGTTCCGAGCCACCCAGCGCGGCGGTGGCCAGTTTGTCGCGCAGTTGCGCCACGAGCGCAGTGTGCGCGTCGCGGTTTTCCGCTGGAGAGGTCATCGGTTGCACGCCAATTTCGGTTAATGGTCACTAACTCGTGTTATGTTAGTGGCGATTAACCGAAGTGTCTAGGGAGGCCGTATGACAGCGTCTGTTCCGGCCGACCAGACACCGAATCCCCGCAGTCGGCGCAAATCAGACCGGCGCTTGCAGCTGCTGGCCGCGGCGGAGCGGCTGTTCGCCGAACGCGGATTCTTGGCGGTCCGACTCGAAGACATCGGCGCGGCAGCGGGTGTCAGCGGTCCGGCGATCTACCGCCACTTCCCCAACAAAGAGTCGTTGCTGGTCGAGTTGCTGGTGGGCATCAGTACCCGCCTGCTCGCCGGGGCGCGGGACGTCCGGTCGCGGGAAACCGTCGCCGCCGCGGCACTCGACGGCTTGATCGACTTCCATCTCGACTTCGTGCTGAGCGAGCCGGATCTCATCCGCATTCAGGACCGCGACCTCGCCTACCTGCCGGAGGCCGCCGAACGGCAGGTACGACGGGCCCAACGCCAATATGTCGAAGTGTGGGTGGCAGTGCTGCGCGAACTCGATCCGGTGCTTGCCGAGACCGACGCCCGACTGATGGCACACGCCGTGTTCGGTCTGCTCAACTCCACTCCGCACAGCATGAAACCCGCCGACGGCAAGGCCGCGCGATCGCGAGCGGTGATGCGGGCGATGACCGTCGCCGCGTTGACCACGGCCCGTTAACCGTCCGTTCGAATTCACACTGGTCATCCGGAGTATCGGCGGCGACGGCAACGCTGCAGGTACCCTGCAGCCATGAGGTGGGTATGAGCGATCGACGTCATCCCGAGCACACCCGTTCGTCCCAACAGTGGACTGACGAAACGCAACGCATACGTCAGCCGTATCCGCAATCCACCGACCCGGCATACGGCGGCCAGTCCTATTTCCCGCCGCCGCGTTACCCCGGCGCTCCTGACCCGAACGCGTCCAATCCGACCGACAAGCTCCCCCAGTACTGGCTTCAAGGTCAGCCGCCACCGGATCAGCCCACCGAGGATTCCAAGCGCGACCGGTCCAAAACACCGCGCTGGCTGTGGGTCGCCGCCGCCCTCGCTGTGGTGCTGGTCGCCGCTCTGATCATTGCGCTGGTGATCGCCAACGGCGCGGCCAGGAAGCAAACGGCGGTGCCGGCCCTGCCGTCGATGCCGAGTTCGCAGAACCCGGTGCCGTCGACCTCGGCGTCACACCCTCCGTCGGCCAGCGCCTCCGAGCCGAGCCCTACCGAGTCCAGCCCGCCCGCCGGCGGCGGGGCGATGCAGGCCGTGTTCTACAACGTGACCGGGGAGGGACGCGCCATCAGCATCACCTACACCGACAACGACGGGATGATGCAGACCGAATTCAACGTCCCGTTGCCGTGGAGCAAGCAGATCAGCATGGCGACGACCGATAGCACGTCATTCAATGTGACCATCGTGAACATCGGCCACGACGTCACCTGCTCGGTCACCGTCGACGGGGTGCAGATCAATGAGCGAACCGGCGTTGGCCTGACGGTCTGCAGCGGGTCGGGTTAGACGGCTCAGCCGGCGTCTGCTGCGGGGATGCGGTGCGGCGCATGCACCATCAGCAAGCCCAGCAGCCCGCCGACCATGACCAGACACAGTCCGCCCATGCCGGCGCGCACCGCCCCGAACAGGTCGACGAAGACCGAAAACAGCCACGGCGCGACGAACGACACCGCTCGCCCAGTCATCGTGTAGAGGCCGAAGGCCACGCCTTCCTTGCCGTCGCTGGACATCCGCAGCAGCAACGTCCGCGCCGACGCCTGCGCAGGCCCGATGAACAGGCACAGCAGCAGCCCGGTGAGCCAGAACGCACGTGGACCCGACAACGCCATCATGGCCAGCCCGGCCGCGATGATGCTGACCAGTGACCCGATGATCACCGGCTTGGAACCGATCCGGTCATCCAGGAATCCGCCGAATACCGCGCCCAGCGCGGCCACGACGCTGGCAGCCACGCCGAAGATCAACACGTCGGCCGGCGAGATCCCGTATGCACTGACGCCGAGTACACCACCGAAGGTGAACACGCCCGCCAGGCCGTCCCGAAAGACCGCCGCAGACAGCAGGTAGTAGACCAGGTTGCGGTCGCGGTGCCATTCGCTGACGAGATCCTGCCGGAGCCTGCGGTAGCCGCCCAGCACGCCGCGGGCGGAACTGATGGCGTCCGCCGGTGCGGGCAGCTTGTGCGCGGTCAACAGCAGCGGCGTCGCCAGCACAGCGAACCAGCCCGCGGCGAGCAACATCGCGATACGGACGTTCATGCCGTCGCCGACCGGCAGCTGCAGGAATCCGCGGGTGGGGCCTTTGCCGTCGATGCAGCCGAAGTAGACGAGTAACAGCAGGCCGACGCTGCCGGTGAACGCCGCGGCCAAGCCGAAGCCGGAGATCCGCCCGGAGTTCTGCGGTGTCGTGAGTTGGCGCAGCATGGCGTTGTACGGGACGCTGGCCAGATCGCCGCAGGCCGCTCCGATTGCGAGCAACGCCAGGCCCGGCCACAGGTATTCGGGGCGATCGCGGATCAAGCTCATGGAGCAGACCAGTCCCACCACCAGGCCGGTCAGCACGGTGAGGGTGACGCGCCTGCGCCGTGGATCCTCGACCCACACACCGATGACCGGCGCCAGCACGGCGATGGTCACCCCGGCGATCGCCAGCGCGCGACCCAGCCAGCTCGCGGGCGTCGCGCCGCCGGGCATACCTTTGCCGACGGTGCCGGTCAGATACACCGAGAACACGAACGTCACCACGACCGCGCTGACGCCGGCGGAACCGGTGTCCCACACCGCCCATGCCAGCACTTGGGACCGCTTGACTCCGCGCGACACGTCGTGGGTGATTTCAGACATCGTTGGTCTGTCTACCATTAGCCCATGCCGGTACCCGCCCCAAGTCCCGACGCTCGCGCCGTTGTTACCGGAGCTTCACAGAACATTGGCGAAGCGCTGGCCACCGAATTGGCCGCCCGCGGCCACAGCCTGATCATCACGGCACGCCGTGAGGACCTGCTCAACGATCTCGCGGGCAGACTGACCGAGAAGTACAGTGTCGCGGTCGAGGTACGCCCGGCCGATCTGGCCGATACCGCTGAGCGGACGAAGCTGGTCGACGAGTTGGCCGGCCGCAACATCTCGATCTTGTGCGCAAACGCCGGCACGGCGACGTTCGGCTCGGTGTCCACGCTCGACGCGGCGACGGAGCGGGCTCAGGTGCAGCTGAACGCGGTCGCGGTGCACGACCTGGTGCTGGCGGTGTTGCCGGGCATGATCAAGCGTAAAGCCGGTGGCATCCTGATTTCCGGTTCGGCAGCGGGCAATTCGCCGATTCCCTACAACGCGACCTACGCCGCGACCAAAGCGTTCGCGAACACCTTCAGCGAGTCGCTGCGAGGCGAACTGCGCAAGACCGGTGTGCACGTGACGGTGTTGGCTCCGGGTCCGGTGCGCACCGATCTGCCGGCCGAGGCCGAGTCCTCCATCGTGGAGAAGCTGGTGCCGGACTTCCTCTGGATCTCCACTGAGTACACCGCAAAGAAGTCACTGGATGCTTTGGCGCGCAACAAGATGCGTGTGGTCCCCGGCTTGACGTCCAAGGCGATGTCGGCGGCCAGCCAGTACGCGCCGCGCGCCATCGTCGCGCCGATCGTCGGTACCTTCTACAAGAAGATGGGCGGCTGAGCTAGCGGCGGCGTTTGCTGCCGCCGAACATGTTGCGGATGATCTCGGTGCCAAGCGCTTTGAGGAAAGTCTGGAAGCCGCGGCTGTTCACGAACCGACTGAACCAACCCGGCTTCTTCGCGGCTGCGGGCGCCGACTTCGAGCCCGCCTGAGCCGGCGGATTGGCTTGCTCCTCAGGCTTTTTGGCCTGGAGCTTCTCGTAGGCAGATGGCGAGTCGACGGTCTTCCCGTATTTCTGTTGCAGCGGGCTGGCCGTCGCCGCGGCCTTGATCGCGTCATTGCCGATAGAGGCCATCAGTGAACGCGGTGAGCGCAGCCTGGTCCATGCGACCGGTGTCGGAGCACCCCGCTCCGAGAGCACCGTCACAACCGCCTCGCCGATGCCCAGCGACGTCAGCGCCGAGGCGAGGTCGTAGACATCGGTCTTCGGGTAGGTGCGGACCGTCCTGGTCAATGCCTTTTGATCATCGGGGGTAAATGCGCGCAGCGCGTGCTGGATGCGGGCCCCGAGTTGCGACAGCACGTCATTGGGTATGTCGGTGGGCAACTGGGTGCAGAAGAACACGCCGACACCGCGGGAGCGGATCAGCTTCACGGTCTGTTCGACCTGGTCCAGGAATGCTTTCGACGCATCGGCGAACAGCAGGTGCGCCTCGTCGAAGAAGAACACCAGCTTGGGCTTGTCGACGTCGCCGATCTCGGGCAGCGACTTGAACAGCGTCGACAGCACCCACATCAGAAAAGTGGAGAACAGCACCGGACGAGTGGCTTGGTCGCCGAGCTCGACAAGCGAAATCCGACCATGGCCGTTGCCGTCGACGTGCAGAAGATCGTTGGGATCGAGTTCCGGCTCGCCGAAAAAGGTATCGCCGCCTTCGCCTTCCAGGTTGACCAGGGCACGCAAGATGACCCCGGCCGTCTGAGCGGAAACCCCGCCCAGATCCTTGAGATCGGCCTTGCCCTCGTCGCTGGTGAGGTGGCTGATCACCGCACGCAGGTCAGCCAAATTGAACAGCTCGTACTGCTTCGATTCGGCCCAGTGAAAGATCAAGCCCAGGGTCGACTCTTGAGTGCTGTTCAGGCCCAACACTTTTGACAGCAAGATCGGACCGAAGCTGGCGATCGTGGCCCGGACCGGAACGCCAATACCTGTGGTGCCCAGCGACATAAACTCCACCGGGAAGCCACTCGCGGACCAGTCGTCGCCGGTGTCCTTGGCGCGTGCGGTGATCCTGTCGCTGCTCTCGCCGGGCTTCGACAAACCGGACAGGTCGCCCTTGACGTCGGCCATCAGCACCGGCACACCCGCCGCGGAGAGTTGCTCGGCGATCACCTGCAGCGTCTTGGTCTTACCGGTGCCGGTCGCACCGGCCACCAAGCCGTGCCGGTTGACGGTGGCCAGCGGAATACGGATTTGCGCGGTCGGGTCAGCTTTCTCGTCGACGACCACCGTGCCCAACTCCAGGGCCTCGCCTTGAACGGCGTAACCCTTGGCAATCTGCTGCGCTGGGGTCTCTGTCGATTCACTGCTCACTAGGCCGCTGCCTCTCCCCTGGAAGTCGTGGTCCGGATCACGCTCGACCTTACTTGCTGAATGCGCGCTCAGCCGGGGTGGCTGCGGGCCGCCAGCTAACTTTGCCTACTGTGAACGCTGTGCGCGACCAACTGGTGTGGATCGACTGCGAGATGACCGGGCTCGATTTGAGCTCGGACAAGTTGATCGAAATTGCCGTGCTGGTGACCGACGCCGACCTGAACATTCTCGGCGACGGCCTCGACGTGGTGATTCACACCGACGACGCGGCGTTGTCGTCGATGGGCGACGTGGTGACCGACATGCACACCGGCTCCGGCCTCATCGAGGAAGTACGGGTGTCGACGGTGGACCTGGCGACCGCGGAAAAGGCGGTGCTCGACTACATCCGTCAGCACGTCACACAAGCCAAAACGGCCCCGCTGGCAGGCAACTCGATCGCCACCGACCGCGGCTTCATCGCACGCGACATGCCCACTCTGGATGCGTTCCTGCACTACCGGATGATCGATGTGAGCTCCATCAAGGAGTTGTGCCGTCGCTGGTATCCGCGCATCTACTACGGCCAGCCGGCCAAGGGCCTGGCGCATCGCGCGCTGGCCGACATTCACGAGTCGATCCGCGAATTGCAGTACTACCGACGGACCGCATTCGTCGCACCGCCAGGGCCCACGACCAGCGAAATTGCCGCGGTGGCCGACGAGCTCGGGGTTCCGACAACCGAAGCAGAGTAAATCGATTCGGCTGCCGGGGACCCGAGCCGCTAAGATCGACGACGCCGCTTATCGTGGGGCGGCCATGGTGGCTGTAGTTCAGTTGGTAGAGCGTCAGGTTGTGATCCTGAATGTCGCGGGTTCGAGTCCCGTCAGTCACCCCAACAGGCGTCGCGCCGTGACGTTGTTGCCGTGGGGCACCAGCGCACGGCGCTTCGTCATTCAGCGCCCTTTGACCGCCGTTCGCGCGGCGACCCTGCGCATCTCCAGCTCGAAACCCGCCTCCGCGGCGTAGCCGATGGCGCCGACGGCCACCCCGACCACTCGCCACAGCAGGTCGCGGACAGTGCGACTGAGTGTTTCGCTCACACGTCAAGGCTAAAAGCTGACAGCAATACTTGTCTGATCGAGCGCTCGGCGTGTCGAATTACGTTGCAGAACAACGGGTATCATCGAGCTGATCAGCAGGTTACGCCTTGGCGTTGCCGGCGTGCCATTGATCCCACGGGATGTTCCAGTCGCCAAGACCTTCGGTGCCCGACAGCGGCGGGCCGATGGTGTTGAGCACCTGGACGACGTCGCCGCGCTTGGTGTGCTCGAAGAACCATTGAGCGTTGCTCGGGCTCACATTGAGACAACCGTGGCTGGTGTTGGTGTGGCCCTGGGCACCAACCGACCATGGCGCCGAATGCACGAACACGCCGCTGTAGGACATCTGGGTGGCGAAGTCCACCTCAGTGCGATATCCGTTGGGCGAGTTGACCGGAACGCCGTAGGTGGACGAGTCCATGATCATGTGCGCGAATCGAACGCCGAGGATGTAGGTGCCACTGGCGGTCGGGGTGCTGTCCTTGCCCATTGATGTCGGCATGGTCTTGACGACGTCGCCGTTGACCCGCACCGTCACCATCTTGGTGGTGTCATCGGCGGTCGCGATGACCTCGTCGCCGATGGTGAAGTGTGAGCGCGCGTTGTCCTCACCGAAGACTCCATCACCCAAGTCGACACCGTAGGTGTTGACCGCGACGTTCACAGTGGTACCCGGCTTCCAGAAACGCTCTGGACGCCAACGCACTTCGCGGTTGTTCAACCAGTAGAACGCGCCCTCGACAGGCGGGTCGGTGGTGATCACGATGGCTTTTTCGGCCGCTTCCCGGTTGGCGATGTTCTCGTCGAACTGGATCGCGACCGGCTCGCCGACTCCGACCACCTCGCCGTCGCGCGGCGCCGCGTAGGGCATCGTCAGGTTGTGCGGCGAATGGGTCTGAAAGGTCAGCTGGCGGGTGGCCACTCCACCCAGCCCACGAGCTTTGGCGGTCAGTGTGTAGAGCCTGTTGTAGCCGAGCTTCTCGCTGGTCGCCCAGTGCACGCCGTCGCGGCTGAGTTGGCCGTCGACGCTGCCGCCGTTTTCGTTGACCATCTCGACGGAGGCCAGCACCCCGTCATCAGCGGTCACGGTCACCGGGCTGTCCACAGCGACGCCGACCGCGTTGTCAGTTACTGAAGCGGTGAGCTTCGGGACGAGCAGGTCGTTGAAGGGCGACGCTTTGTCCATGATGGCCTTCGGCGCCGCGTTCTCCCCGCCGTCGCTGCATGCTCCGAGGCCGAAAACTGCCAGTGGAACCATCAGCGTGGCCAGCCACACCCGGCCCAACCGTCGACCACTCACCACGCGCCCTACCACCTGCTTTGCTCCCCCTGACGACCCTTAACGCCGCGTTACTGAGGAGTAGTCTAAGGCTTAGACGACTGTTAACAGCGACCAGCGACCGATCTCACGATTCGAAGATTTCGTACCCCGATGGATTGACTGTTATTGTCGCTAACGCAGTCCGGCAGGACGCACGCGCCGTTAGCTCAGTTGGTAGAGCAGCTGACTCTTAATCAGCGGGTCCGGGGTTCGAAACCCTGACGGCGCACCATTACAAAACCTCGTTTTTACTGCCGCCGGCGCCTCGTCTTGGGAGTGCTGATAAATCTGCGCGGACCCAGACAATCCGGCGACGGTGGCGGCGTTAGACCTGGTGCGCTGGGAGCTTTCGGTCTGCTGCGAATTGGGTAGTAATGGGAACATGTCAGATCAATCGCAGGATAAGGCGGCACAGGAGGCGAACGTTCGAAGTCTTGTCGCAGCGGCGCACGAATACATCGCGGCCGGCGACGGCCATAAGGCTGTCGACACGTTCGACGAGGCTGGCGAGGCCGCGCTAAATCTGCTGGTCGCGCGAATCGAGTCCGCCGACGAGCCCCCTAGTGAGTTGTCGGAAGATGACCGCGCCGCCTGGCGGTTGGCCGCCGACGCATCGACGGAGTACCAGCGCGCAAATAACGCTCTTGGTGACTGGTATCGCGAAGGCGCCCGTCGCCGAGCATTGGAGCACTTCACGGCTCTGGACTTCTAGGCTGACCATCAAAAGTGTCGAGCGACGGTCATGGCATTGCCTCGGCCCATTCCATATGCCCCTCGAAATCGAGCGTTTCCGCCATGTCGCGGTAGCGGTCCCGGAAGTCTGCGTAGGACGTGGCATCGCCGTGCGCCCGCGCCAGCAGAGCCCGCAGCCGCAACAGCCAGATCTCGCGCACCGCGAAACTGTCATCGGTCGCCACCGCTAACCGCTCGATCGTGGCCCCAGCCAACCGCTCGATCGCGCCCTCGGCTTCGGCCACGTCACGCTCAGTCCCCCGGTCCAGCAGCGTCTCGACCAGAACACCCGTCGACGGAATGCTCCACCCCATTAGCCTTCCCTCGCGGAATTGCCCGTCGGCGGCCGCCCGCATGAGCGGTATTGCGCCGTCGCGATCTCCGCGCCGGGCCTTCTCACGAGCCAAGCAGACTTCGACGATAGGCAGATCGGCCAGGAAGAACCCCCGGCGCTCGAACACTTCACCGACCTCCGCCAGGATCTGTTGTCCTCGCTCGCGTTCCGCGTTCGTTGGGCGGTGCACCAACGCAAGGCCCAGCGTCATTCGGGAGATGGCCAACGCGACATCGTCGCCGGATTCTTCGGCGATCCGCAGGGCATCCTGAATCTCGCGCATCGCTCGATCGTCGGCCCTCAGCATGCCCGGCGGTATTGCTGCGGAGTACGAGTAGGTGACAACGGTGGCGTAGGACATTGGGTCGGTGCTGCGGGCCATCGCGAGACCGTGCCGCAGGTCCTCGCGCCATCCGGGACGTCCCAGGCAAAAACGGGCGGTAGCCCGCGTCGCGTGGGCAAGCGCTAACGGAGACCCGATGATGAAGTTGCCCCTCGAGGGATCACCGTCGGCCAGGTCGATCACCATCTGTGACCACCGCAGCGCGTCCGGCCACTCGGCGTTCTCAGTTCTGGCGTAGATCGACGCGAGGGCCAGGCCCACCGTCAAGTTCGGATCGCCGAGCGACTCGATCAGGGCCATCGCTTCCGACGCGAGCTGCGAGGCATCGCGCAGCCGGGCCTGGTGCAAGTGATCCATCACCAGCCCCGACATCGCGACGGCCAGTGACGCCTTGTCCCCGGACGCGGCGCACAACTCCCGCAATTCTTCAAAGCGGGCGCCTGTCGCGTGTTCGTGGACTCGCCAGGCGATTCCGCACAACATGGTGCGAGGAGCAATGCGCATGGATGCGCGGTCGGGGTCATCGGCGGGTAGGACGTCCGCGATCGTCCGGGCACGCTCCCAACTCCGCCATGCCGCGGCGATATCGCGGTTGGTCGCCCAGGTTGCGGCTCGCATTTGCCAGCGGTAAGCGGCGTGACCATCGCCGGCCAACTCCAGATGCTCGGCAATCAACGTGGCATTTTCAGCTCCCGCTACCGGGTTGCGCGACTCGATGGCGGCCGCGACGCGCCGATGCAACTCGGCACGATCCGATTCGGGCTGCAATTCGTAGGCCACCGTGCGGATCGACGGATGATGAAACACGTACTCCGGTTGCCTGGTGAAGCGGACTTGATCGATGAGCTGGGCGGCCAGCAGATCGTCAACGACCGTCTCAACCCCCATCGCGGCCAGCAGGTCCAGGTCGAATCGTGCGCCGAGCACTGCCGCTGCGCTCAGCGTGCGCTTTGCCGTTGCGTCGAGTCGCTCGATGCGAGCGGCGATAGTTGCCTGCAGCGTGACCGGCACGGTCACCTCGCCAACCCCTGCCGGCGAGAGGTATGCACCCGGTTCGCCGCGCAGCACGCCGCGCCCGGCCAGTTCGCGCACGATCTCCTCGGCGAAGAACGGATTGCCTGCGGCCCTCTCGGCGATCCTCTGGCGCAGCGCGCCGTTCGACGGATCCGGCCCGACCAGTTCCGAGACCAGTCCCGCGGTTTCTGAATCACTCAGCGGTGCAAGGGCGACAGTTCGAGCACCTGCCACTCGGGTCAACGCACCCCGATATTCGGGGCGGTAAGTGACCAGCACCAGCGAAGCCGTCTGCGACATGAACGTGAAGAAATCGGCCAACAGCGACTCGCTGACCTCGTCGATCCAATGGGCGTCCTCGACGACAAAGACCGCCGGGGCCCGGCGGGCCAGCGAGGCCGCATTGACCAGCATCGTCAACCGCCGCCGACGCGCATCCGGATCGATCTTCGGCAGCTCTACATCGGGATCGGCGATGCCCAGCAGGTCGTCAAAGAGCAACAAGTCCTCTGGCAAAACGTCGCCGGCCTGAGCACGGATATGGGCCCGGGCAGCGGGTGGGTCAAGACCCTCGACGCCATTGGCTGCGCGCAGCAGCCGCGCCACGGCATGGAAGGGGACCTGGCTGGTGTGGGATTCGCAGGAGGCAGTGAACACGTCAACACAATGGGCCTCGGCCATCGCCGAAACTTCACGTACGAGACGGCTTTTGCCGATACCCGGCGAGCCGACCACGCCGACCACCGAGCCGTACCCATCAAGTGCACGGTCCAGCAAGCCGGCAACGGCAGACATTTCCCACTGCCGGCCGACCAGATCAGGCTGCGGCCATGGCGGCCGAACTGATACCCGGTCATCTTGGTCAAGAACCTGGTCGAGATCGAGCAGCGAGAGTAGGGCGGGCATGTCCGATAGCTCGGCTACCGCATCCCGACATTCCTGGCACTCCGCCAGGTGTGCATCGAATTCGCGCCGGTCCGTCTCCGACAATGACCCCAGCACGTAGGCCGCGTCCCACGTCGCGTACTCGTGTCCGCGCAGTCCGGGGACCGGCGCTCCCTGTCCGGGAAAGGCGGTCATAGTGCCACTCCCATCTCCTGCAGCGTCTGCTGCAAGGCTCGTAGCGCGTGATGCAGCCGCGATTTCACGGCGCCTTCGGCGATTCCCAGCTCCTCGCCAATTTGTGCGGTTGTCCAGCCGTAGTAATACGCGCGCCGAACGCAGGCGCGATCCTGAGCAGACAGCCGCTCGAACGCGTCGGCGACCACTGTCCGGTTGGCTTCCGGCGTATCCATTACCAGCCTTTCACTGGTAGCACGATTGCAGCGCCGTTTTGGTTCAAGATCAGCGCCAGCCGATGGAGTTTGCCCAAGAATAGGGCGGATCAGACGCGTGACTAGGCCGTTTCTGCAGTCGAGTCCGCAATCAGGTATGCGAAGTAGTGCCGGCGAACGGAACGCAGCGATCCGTGTTCAGTCGCGGAGGCTTGTCAACTCACCTATGACGAATCCGGCGCACCGCCAGAGCGGCTGCGATGGCCGCGATTCCGGCCAACGAGATCACCACCGCGGGCTTCTTGACGAATTCGATCGCCCGGGCCTTGGCGTCGTCGGCAAGTCGGCGCGGATTGGCCCGCACAGCGAGTGAGTCGACGGTCGACGCGAGTTGGTTGCGGGCCTGGTCGATCTCCCGCTTGATGGTGTCGGGATCCCGCTCCGCCACGCTCATCCTCCCTGTCGTCGGCGCACCAAGACCAGGCTCGGTCTAGGTTGGTGCCTGCCGCCCTACCCTAGATCAGCCGGCCTGGATCCCACGTGCCGGTGAACAGAAAGGCACCCTCGTGACCGACACCGCACGCCTAGCGCCTGGCGACGCAGCGCCCGGCTTCACCTTGCCGGATGCTGACGGAAAGAAAGTCTCGCTAGCCGACTACAAGGGCCGTCGCGTGGTCGTCTACTTCTACCCGGCGGCATCGACGCCGGGCTGCACCAAGCAGGCCTGCGACTTCCGGGACAGTCTTGGGGAACTCAACGGAGCCGGCCTCGATGTCGTCGGCATCTCCCCCGACAAGCCGGAGAAGTTGGCAAAGTTCCGCGACGCGGAGAAACTGACGTTTCCGTTGCTGTCCGATCCGGACCGCACGGTGTTGACGGCCTACGGCGCGTTCGGCGAGAAGAAGATGTACGGCAAGACGGTTAAGGGCGTGATCCGGTCGACGTTCGTGGTCGACGAGAAGGGCAAGATCGCCGAGGCCCAGTACAACGTCAAGGCTGCACACACGTCAACAAAAATTCAAAAGCTCATTGCCGCTCAGGGCTGAGAGGCCCCGCCGAGCGACGTTCGGGCCACAACCGGGGTCATTGGTTGAGCGCGATTGCCGAAGCTCAGCGGCCATCTGAACGCCGGATCGGATGGGCGGGCATAGCCTGGCCAGATGCCCAGCAAGGCGCTCCACGCCCCGACCTGTGTGACGCTGTTCGCGCCAGTTGTAGCGTGCGGCAACACCCAGCCGACCGCAGCTGATTCTTCAGCACTGCCAGAGAGCTACAGTTCCACAGCCCCTCCAAGGATGACGAATCCAGCTGTCGCAGAACCGATCACGCCGCCACCTGACGCTCGGCAGTCGTACATCGCCGGCGAGTGTTTGCCGCCCGGCTCGACGCTAGAGCCCTCAGAGACCGTCGCCCCCGAGGGGGAGACATGGGACGTGAAGCCATAACGCACCGAAACGACTCCAGAGCAGACATAGAAAGACGAAAATGGAAAATGAAAGAATCAAATATGATGCATGCCCCTTGTGTCACTCAGCGGATATTCGTCCGCTATCAACCGTTGACTGTAGAGGCCACCAAGCGTGGCGGGCACCTTTAGAGCCATCCATATCCTGGGTGAATTGCGGACATTGTGAACATGTATTCACTGAAGGGTATTTCACCGATAAAGCGCTAGAAATATTATTCAGCAGCACACAGCATTCACAGACTGTTGGTGAGAACATGGAGTATCACAGGTTCGTCTCAGCGAAGATGGTCGAGCGAGTGGTCGCAGCACATGGGTTGCCGAACAACAGGTTGTGGCTTGATGTTGGATTTGGCAATGGGTCGTTGCTGATGACGGCCAAAGAGTTCGGTTTTGAGGTACTTGGCCTCGACCTGCGGAAAAAGAATGTCGAAGATATCGCGAAGCTGGGAATTTCGGCATATCACGGGACGCTGCGTGACGCGATGGAGGATATCGAATTCATACCTAAACCGACGGTAATCAGTATGGCAGATGTCGTCGAACATGAACCATTTCCGAGAGATGTTCTGCGCAGCGCTAGGGAGCTTATAGACTGCCCGGGCACGCTGCTTATTTCCATGCCGAACGCAAGCGCCCCGCTATGGCACCACTGGGACATGATTAATCAGAATCCGTACTGGTGCGAAATTGAGCACTACCACAACTTCACTCGTGAAAAGATATATGCACTGCTGGAGGAAACCGGATTCAAACCACGCCATTACGCCGTCAGCGAACGGTACCACGCGTGCATGGAGGTCCTGGCCGAAGCTGTATGAAATGGCTTAGGAGACAACGATACCGCCCGGAAAGCGGGCCGGGATCCGGCGCAGATTTCCATCTCCCCGTCAGGCGAGATTGGCCAGCAGTAGCGCCTCGGCGGTCGCGGCCCGTTCCAGCACTCCAAGGTGCAGGCTCTCGTTGACGCTGTGCGCTTGCGTCGCAGGGTCTTCCACGCCAGTGACCAGGATTGCCGCGTCGGGGAATGCCGCGGCGAATTCGGCGATGAACGGAATCGAGCCGCCCATGCCCATCTCGACGGGTTCGACCCCCCACGCCTGCCGAAACGCCGCTCGCGCAGCGTCATAGACCGGGCCGGTGACGTTGATCGCGTACGGCTGACCGACGTCACCGGGAGTCACCGTCACATGCGCACCCCAGGGTGCGTGCTGTTCCAGATGCGCGCGCAGCGCCTGCAAGTGAGCGGCGGCGTCACCGCCGGGCGCAACCCGCATGCTGACCTTGGCGCGGGCGCGCGGGATCAGCGTGTTCGACGACGCGGCAACCGATGTGGTGTCGATGCCGATCACCGTGATCGCAGGCTTGGCCCACATCCGCTGCGGCACCGAGCCGGAGCCGATCTCGGCCACGCCGTCGAGCAATCCGGACTCGGCCCGCACCCGGTCAGCGGGATAATCGACTGTCGCAGCGACGCTTTCGTGTAGACCGGCCACCGCCACATTGCCGTCGTCGTCGTGCAGGCTGGCCAGCAAACGCACCAGCGCGGACAGCGCATCGGGGACTACGCCGCCCCACAGCCCGGAATGCAGCCCATGGTCCAGGGTCGCCACCTCGACCACGCAGTCGGCCAGCCCGCGCAGCGACACGGTCAGCGCCGGCACGTCGGTGCTCCAGTTGTCCGAGTCGGCAATCACGATGACGTCAGCGGCCAAGGCGTCACGATGTGCGGCCAATAGCCGGCCGAGCGAGGGCGAACCGGACTCCTCTTCGCCTTCCACAAAGTCCGTCACGCCGACCGGAGGCCGGCCGCCGTGCGCCCGGAACGCAGCCAAATGTGTTGCGATACCGGCTTTGTCGTCGGCGCTGCCACGACCGTAGAGCCGACCGTCGCGCTCGGCCGGCTCGAAAGGCGCCGACACCCACTGAGCGGGATCGCCCTCCGGCTGCACGTCGTGGTGGGCATACAGCAGCACGGTCGGCGCGCCCGACGGGGCGGGATGGCGCGCGATGACTGCGGGTGCACCGCCTTCGCTGACGATCTGCACATCGTCGAAACCGGCCTGCGACAACAGGTCCGCGGTAGCTTGGGCGCTGCGGTGCACCTGGTCGCGGCGGGCCGGGTCGGCCCACACCGACTCGATGCGCACCAGGTTCTCCAGATCGTCGCGCACCGAAGGCAAAAGCTGGCGCACGCGTTCGACCAGATCGCTCATGGCCTCGAGGCTAGCTACGGCAGTTCCAGGATCGCCACTGCGGCCGCGGTGCCGGCCTCGTGCGTCAACGACACGTGGATCGTCACGTCCTTGGAGATGTTGGGCGATATCGCCGGTCAGCCGCACCTTCGGCCGCCCCCACATGTCGGTGATCACCTCGATGTCGCGATGGATGTCCTCGCGCAACACCGGCCGCTGGGAGAACCGCGACCCTGGGACTGGAGGCTCTTGATCACCGCCTCCTTGGCCGCCCACCGCGCCGCCAAATGGCGCGCCGCCGAGGAACTCTTGTCCGACGCGTCACGCCGCTCACCGGGAGTGAAAGTTTCGGCGAAAACCGTTCCAGGCTGGTCGACCTGCTCGGCGAACTCAGCGATCGAGACAAGGTCTATCCCCACTCCGACGATGGCGATCCTCGACTAGAACCTATCGGATGCTCACCGGTGGTAAACGTCGTCGTCGCCCAACCGTGCGTCCGCGTCGAGCAACATCGCCGATTCCTGCCGCTTCTCGGGCACCTCGTGCTCGAAACGACGATCCACAGGCCGCTCGTACATCGGGCGACCGCCGGCGATCGCCGAGGCCAGTCGGCGCTGTCCCGCCAGCAGGCGGGTGTCTGCCCGATGCAGGTAGTCGGCACGTTGCTCGTCGTCGAGCGTGGCCAGGAAGGCCTGCGGGTGCACCAGCGCAACCAGTCCGGACACGTGGCCGAACCCGAGGCTGGTCACCAGCCCGGCCTTCAGTGGGAACTTATCGCCGAGCCGCAACGTGTCACGGACCCACACGAAGTGCGACGAGCTGGCCAGTTCGTCGTTACGCAGTCCAGGCTGCGGTTCGGCGGGATCACGCCGTCGCGCAGGATTTGGCATAGCCCCATCATCTGGAAGACCGCCGCGCCACCCTTGGCGTGACCGGTGAGGCTCTTCTGCGAGACGATGAACAACGGCGCGCCCTCCGAGCGGCCGATCGAATCTGCCAGCCGCTGATGCATTTCGGTCTCGTTGGGATCGTTGGCCAACGTCGAGGTGTCGTGCTTGGAGATCACCGCGACGTCGTCGGCGCCGACGCCCAGCTTGGCCAGCGCTCGGGCCAGCGGCGAGTTTTTGCCGCCCCGCTCGGTCCCCAACGCACCGAGGCCTGGGGCCGGGATCGAGGCGTGAACACCGTCGGCGAACGACTGCGCGTAACCCACCACCGCCAGCACCGGCAGGCCCATCTTGACCGCGAGATCACCGCGGGCCAACAAGATGGTGCCACCGCCCTGGGCCTCCAGGAAGCCGAGCCTGCGCCGGTCGTTGGGCCGGGAGAACTTGGAATCGCTGATGCCCCTACCGCGCATCATGCCGGTTTCGGCGGTAGCGGCCATGTCGCCGAAGCCGATGATGGCTTCCAGTGTCAGGTCGTCGAAACCACCCGTCACCACCAACTGAGCTTTGCCCAGGCGGATCTTGTCCATGCCTTCCTCGACCGAGACCGCCGCGGTGGCGCAGGCGCCGACCGGATGAATCATTGCCCCGTAGCTACCGACGTAGCTCTGAATGACGTGTGCGGCAACGACGTTCGGCAGGACTTCCTGCAAGATGTCATTCGGCTTGTTCCGGCCGAGCAGGTTGCCGTGATACATCGTCTGCATCGACGTCATACCGCCCATGCCGGTGCCCTGGGTGCTGGCCACCAGACCCGGGTGCACCCAGCGCATCAACTCGGTCGGCGTGAAGCCCGACGACAGGAACGCGTCGACGGTCGCCACGATGTTCCACAACGCGACCCGGTCGATCGAGCTGGCCATGTCCTGACTGATGCCGAACACCGTCGGGTCGAACCCGGTCGGGATCTGCGCACCGACGGTCCGCGACAGCTTGGTCTTGCGCGGCACACGAATCTCGGTGCCCGCCTTGCGGGTAACCTGCCAGTCGCTGGAGCCCGGAACCGGCTGGACCACCGTGTGCTCGGCGTCGAACTGGGCGAACCCGCGGAGCGTCGGCCTCCGAGGAGACGACGAACGTGAAGTCCTTGTCCAGGAAGACGCTGACCATCAGCGGCGACGCGTGATCGGGGTCGATCGCGCCGTCGTCGACGAACTCGCGGATGCCGACGCGCTCGACAACGACGTCGTGGTAGCGCTCGACCAATTCGGCCTCGTCGATCAGGTCACCGGATTCGGTGTCGTACCAGCCCGGTGTCGGATCCTCTTCCCACTTGATCAACCCAGTGGTCCAAGCCAATTCGAGTACGCCGGCGGCCGACAGTTCGTTGTCGACCTCCATTTCGAAGCGGGTCCGGGACGAGCCGTACGGGCCGAGTTCGGCGCCGCCGACGATGACTACCAGTTCCGATGGATCGAAGATCGAGGTGGCCCCACACCGGCGGCGGGGCCGGAGTGGAGCCACGCGGCGGCGACGGCAACGCGGCGATCGTGCCCTCTGCGGCCCGCGTCGTCATCGAGCGCGGACTCCGTGGTCATCTCCTCACGGGCCTTGGCAGCCAACTCGGCCATATCCAGCTCGACATCGCCGAGTCCCCCGGTGAAGTCGACCTTGATCGGCGCGACAGCCGCGGACGCCTTCGAGTCGATACCGCAGAGCCCGGAGCAGCATGTGCGCCATCTCGTCGGTGGAATACGTTGTCACACCGGCCTCTTCGACCGCGTCGACAATCGCGTCGTTGTGCCCCATCAGCCCGGTGCCGCGCGTCCAACCGATCAGCGCGTGGGCGAGGTCGACTCGCTGCGCCCACGACGACTCGGCGCTCCAGCGGGTGACCACCGCATCCAGCGCCGACTTGGCCTCACCGTAAGCGCCGTCGCCGCCGAACATTCCGCGGTTGGGGCGAGCCGGGCAGCACCACGTGCAGGCGTGACGCGATGTCGCGTTCGGCGCCGATCTTGGACAAACCGCCGATCAGACGCTGCACCGCCCACAGCAACACCTTCATTTCCATCTCCGAGCGCGAACCGGCCTCGGAGAGGTCGCCGACCACGCGTGGCGCCGCGAACGGGAACAGCAGGGTCGGGGTCTGCGCGTCCTTGATGTGAATCGACTGCGGCCCAAGGCTTTCGTTCTGCTCACTGCCGACCCAGTCGACAAGCGCATCGATGTCGGAGTACGACGCCATGTTGGCCGCCACTACCCAGAGACATGCCCGAAGCCGGCATGGTCGCGATACAGCTTGCGGTAGAAAGCCAATCGCTCGTCGTCGAGCTTCGACGTTGTCGCGATGACGGTGGCACCACCGTCGAGCAACTGCCCGGCGACCGATGCGGCGATCGAGCCCTTCGACGCGCCGGTCACCACTGCGACCTCGTGGCTGTAGTGGCCGGTGTCCGGGTTTTCCGCGCCGGCAGCGATCCGGCCGTACAGCGAAGCGTGGATCTGCTTGCCTGCGGCCAGCGACCTGCCCTGCCACCAGGTCGCCTGAGTCGCCACCACGTGGCCTGCGCCCTCGAACCGCTCCGAGAGCCGCGCCCAGTCGGCGTTCGCCTCGTCCTCGTCGACCAGCCATAGCTTGACCAGATCTTCACGAGCACTGGCCCAACGGTCGTCGAACACCACGGCCTTCTTGCCGTCGAACACCGGCGCGACCAGCCGCGGCCAGTCCGCGCCGAGTTCGGTGCTGACGAGGTCGACCAGGTCGGCATCCGTGGAAGCTGCCGGCGCGCTGACCGGGTTGTCCAATCCGAGCTGATTCAGCACCAAGCGGGCCGCCGACGCGAGCACGCCGTCGCGGCCGGTGATCTGCTCGGTGAACTCACCCAGCGCGGCCGCATCGACGGTCGCTCCGCCACCGCCACCGGTGGACGGCAGCGCCACCGAGACTCCGCGGCGGGCAGCCACCGCCGCGACCGCGGCGTCGATGACGCGCGTCGACGGCGGCGGAGTCAGCCAGGGCGCCCTCGTTCAGGTTGCCCATCGCACCGCCACGGACGCTGGTGCCCTCGCGGGTGCCGAGCGCGACCTCAACCGTGACGTGCTTGACCCAACCGTCGCCGAGCTCCCAGGTCTTCGTGACCCTTTCGGCGATCGCCGCGGGTCGCTTGCCGGACGGGCCGAGCACCGTGCGCAACTGGTCGTTGATCGCATCGGAAAGCACTGGGCCGTAAGGCTGTAGGTGCGGGCAAGCTTGGTGACCTGAGCCCGCAGGCCGGTCAGGTCGGCCTCGGCGGCGCCGTCGATGGCGCCCAGGTTCAACTCCGAACCGAGGTCGACCAACAACTCGTCGCGACGCGACGAGGCACCGTCGGTGATGGACTCGATGGAATCCAGTGCCTCGATCTGGTCGATGCGCATCTTGGCCGACAACGCGATCAGTGCCAGGGTGGCGTCGGCCGCGTCGAAGGTGATGTTGTCGGGTCGCGGAGCGCCCGACGGAGCGACGGCGGGAGCCGGCGCGACGGCGGGTGCGACATCAGACGGAGGTGCGCCTTCCGACGCGGCAGCGTCGGAATCCGGAGCCTCGTCGAACTCGGGCTCGGGGTCGGTGTCGGTGGCGAACAGCACGGCGGCGTCACGCTCGGCGTTGAGCATCTTCCACTGTGCTGTGGGCATATTCGGCCAGTTTGAGGGTGTTGGTGGCAAGCCCGGCGAGATAGGTGCCGACTTCACGCCGATCTCGACGAACCGCTCCACACCCAGGCCGCCCGCGGCCTCCTCGGCGAACAGCAGGTCCTGGCGTTTCGATCCGAACGCACCGGCCCAGCGAACTGCCAGGCCAGCAGTTCGATGATCAACGTGCGCGCCAAGTCGGACGGGCGCTCATTGCAGCCAGCTGTCGTAATTCTCCAGAATGTCGTCCAGCGGCTCGGCCGGCACCGAGATCCCGGATCTCCTGAATGAAGTCGCGGTCCAGGCTGAACGGCCGCGGCACCAGGTTCGGGATGTAGCGCCCGATCAACATATCGGGGCTTTTGCCCCACGGCATCGCCCGCTCCAGCGAGCGACGGAAATCGGCGACGCCGACCCGTAGCACCTCGGAGTGGAAGGGCACGTCGATGCCCGGCACCAGGATGAATGACCGCTTGCCGCCAGAGATTTCGCGACGCCGCTCGACCTCGGCCTCCAGCTCCTCCAGACCACGGACCGTGCCCGCGATCGCATACTGTGCGCCACGCAGGTTGAAGTTGACGATCTGCAGGAACTCGCCGGTGCGCCGCGATATCTCGTCGACGAACTCGGGCACATCGGCGTCATCGAGGTCGATCTGCGACGGGCGAATCGCGGCCAGCCGGTAGTTGGACCGGCCCAGCTCATCACGCGGAACAATGTCGTGCATGTTCGAGCCACGCTGAAATACCGTCTCCAGCAACGCTTCCAGGCCGTAGACGTCGCTGACGCAGGCCAGCGCGGTGTACTCGCCGACGGAGTGACCGCAGGTGATCGCGTCCTCGACGAATGCGCCCTGCTCGCGCATCTCGGCAACCTGCGCCGAGGCCACCGTCGCCATGGCGACCTGGGTGAACTGGGTCAGGTACAGCACGCCTTCGGGGTGTTGGTAGCGCACGCCGCTGGCGATGAGGCTGGGTCGGGTTGTCCTGTACCACGCGGCAGGATCGAGAAGCCGAGGGTCTCGCGGGTGTACTTGTCGGCGTCGTCCCACACTTTGCGGGCGGCCTTGGAGCGGGCCCGGACGTCCATGCCCATGCCCTTGTGCTGAATGCCCTGGCCCGGGAACGCATAGACCGTCTTGGGAGCGGCCAGCCGCGCGGTCGCCGACATCACCAGATCCTGAACCGATGCGGGCAGAGACCTCCAAAACCTCTGCACCACAGTCGATTCCGACGCGGTCGACCCGGAAGTCCACCTCGTCGCCGGGTTGCACCATGCCCAGGAATCGGGCCGTCCAGCCGATCAGCCGGGCCGGCGGGCGGGCCTGGCCGTCGGTGGCGGTGACCACGTGCTGCGCAGCCGCCGGCAGCCACATGCCGTGCACGATCGGCGATTCCAGGCCGGCCAGCAGTGCCGCAGAGCGGTCGGTGTGGATCGGGTTGTGGTCCCCGGACACCACCGCGAACGGCCGCATGTCGACCGGCGCGGTCAGCGTGACGTCGCGGCGACGACGATGCTGGGTGTCGGTGGCGTTCTCGGAGACCGCGCCACCGGCACGCACCGGGTCGGTGAGTTCGCCGGCACCGGCGCGGCCACGAATCGCGAAACGCTCTTCCATGGTGGCCAGCACCGTGCGGTCGGCGGCGGCAACTGTCACCGAGATCGGGACGACTCGGCCGACCTCGGTATCGGTGGCCACCGAAGCCGTTGCGGTGACGATCAATTAGCAATTATACGTACTCGTAGGCCGAGTAGGTTGTAAGAACATTTACGTATTCCGTGGCAGGTGGAAATGCGTTTGGTTGTCTCCAATTATCGCGTTCCGATCATCCGATTATATGTCTCGCGGGTGATCCCAGTACGCATCCTATTCGTGAGAACGACTTGTCGATTTCCCGCGCCAACCTCTTGTCCTTCTCGACCCCTTCAAGGCATCTGAAGACCATCCAAACCTCTGTATTATATGACTATATTAGATAATATTATATGTGCGGCGGTCTTTTCAAACCCCTGGTGCCGCCTCGACCCATGCTGCGGCAACGTCAAAAAGCTCTTGCTAATCAGGCGCCGTCCAGACATGACCCGGAGCGGTCTCGCTGGGACTGCATAGTTTCCCAGTTTAGTCGGCGCGGACCTATTTTTGGTCCGGCAGCCTTCTCGATAAATTCGAGAATAAGCGCTTCATATTGAGCTCTGTCGGCGACCAACACCGAGAGCTTAGACGGGCTGGTAAATTGGACCTGAATATGCCCTGCTTTCGGACCCTGAAGGCTTGTATTTCGCCGGTGCGATGGACGTTGAGCGTAACTTGCAGATCACTTCCGGAAACGCGACCGGTGATGCGTCCTACCGCAAGCGCGTCGCCCTTTTGGCCCGCATCTTGGAATGTCAACTGCAACCCAAGAGCGGACATTTTCTGTTCGAAGTCTTTTAAGATTTCGGCGATGATGTGAGTGTCTGTCACCCATTTCTGGCTGACATGCTCTGCGGTCGCCTGCCGCTCATTGTTCTGTTCTTCCGCCAGCTTTTTTTTCTAGTTCGTCGGCTTCCTTCTGTTTAGCCTTGTTCCGCAGAAGCTTTTGAATTCGCTGATCCGTTGTCTCTGCCATGGTACCCTCATGCTCGGAGCGCGGATGCAGAGCGGCGAGTTTCAAAGAGCTATTACCGATCGCGCCCGGGCTTGCTTAGCTAATCGAAGCTCTTTGAAACGCGCAGTCTTTTCGCGAGTAGCGAAGGCTTGACATTCATATTCCGTCATCGCCTTTCGAGCGTCTTGCGCGCGCTCTTCCTTTTTGAAGCTTTTTTCTGCCCGTTGCCGAGCCTGATCTGAATTTACGGTGAATGTCTCCTGTGCAGCAATTATACCACAAAAGCACTCCGCCTTTTGCTTGTCGGTGTTTCGTTTGGATCGGACAGCAGCGTATATAAGCACTGATTGCACGGAAATAAGTCCCTCATCCGCGGGCACAGCGGAGAATGGGGTAGCCACCAACCATGACCGACGATACGTTCCAGCGCATTGCTCTTCCAGCTTTCCGAATTCGGCGCGCTTCGCCCGAGCACGCAACATCGTCGAGTTCGGAACGTCGTGCGGGATTTCGACACTTCATCTCGCGGCTGCTCTCAGGGACAACGGCGGCGGGCGCCTCATCCGAGTTCGAGCGATCGAAGGTAGCGCGAGCGCGCAAAAACCTTGCGGCCGGCGGTCTATCCGACTTGGTGGAAGTGCGCGAAGGCGACGCGCTGGAAACCCTTGCCCAAATGACGAGCGTGACGATGAGCATGCCAAATGCGAGCGCCAGCACGTGTGCCGTTTTCTCTCTCTCTCTCTCTCTCTCTCTCGCCCCGACTGTATAAAATTGCTCACTTACGCCTGGGGAACGCTGGCACGTTCACACACGGACGGGTTGTCGCGCAGCAGGGTCCGGCACCTTGGCGAAGTTGACCGCCATGCGTCGCGCTTCGTCAACAATCTCGGTGCGAAGGAATTTAAAGCCATGGTCGCCACAAAAGGGCGGCTGTGGGTTTTTAGGCGAAAATATTGTCCGCCATAATTGCTCAGCGGTTGATGTGCGGATCGTCGTGCAAAACGATGTTCAGCAATGAGCTGTGGACTTCCATATGGCCGTTGTAGTCAATCAAGCCCAATTTTCGGAACCTGTTCATAAAAAAACTTACGCGGGAGCGCGTTGTACCGATCAACTCCGCAAGCGTCTCTTGGCTGACCTTCGCGATGACCGGCTCGGGGCGACTTTCCTTGCCGAAGTTCGCCAATAGAAGTAGTGCCCGAGCTAAGCGCTTCTCGCTCGAATTGAACAGTTGGTCGACCAGGTCCTCTTCAACCCGCATGGTGCGCGTCAGGAGGTGCGAGAGAAACATCTCGGAAAAGGTTGGCTCCTCATGGAGAACGCGGATGATAGCCGCCTTCTCCAACCGCATGATCTCGCAATCCGTCATTGCCGTAGCTGTCGATATACGCAGCGGCTGGCCGGTCAGGCATCCCTCGCCGCAAAATTCGTCCGGTCCGAGGAGCGCAACAACGGCTTCCTTCCCATGCTCGGAAATGACGGTGATCTTGACCTTTCCTTTTTGGATGTAGAACACCGCGTCCGCAGGATCGCCCTGCCGGAAGATCGTCTCGTTCTTTCGATATTTGGAGATGGTTCGGCCCCCATCCACGGTGGCGAGAAATACCATCGGGTCAAAGGGGACTTCTTTCACCTTCTTTGCCATGACCGATTTCGCTTCGCAGCGCCCCACGGTCAGAATAGGCTGACTTTGGGCCCAACGCCAGTTCCATCCTGCGACCTTGGAGTGACAGGCGAATGATGAGCGCTTGCGGTCCCATAGCGGACGTGCGCGGGCTGCGACCAGTGCCTTAGGCCGAGGCCGTCGCGGCAAAATCCGCGCGAAGTTGACCGCCATGCGGTGCGCCTCGTCTTCGGTGAGCCGGCGTTTAAATCTAGGAGGCAAGTCATGGAATGGTTTAGCCGGAAGACATCGATAGCGGGCGTCCAAGTTCCCAATTGGATGGTCGTTCTGGGCGCCATTATTGTAATCTTGATCATCTATTCATTCATTCATTGACAAGGCCACTTGTGGCCGGAGACGCCACAACCTGCAACAAACTCGATCCGATCGAAACTAAGGCGTTGCGGCCGCAAAAAAGAACCCCAAGCAGTCTACACGCTTGGGGCTTTCTTAAGTGAGTTGTTGCCTCAGTTCTTAGGCTTCTGGCTGGGCGACGGGGGTGTCGGGGAGATGTGTCGCCGCCCGGCCGACCTTTTAGCTCATCTAATAGCTAGCCTCCGCAGGCGCAATTCGCGATGACGCGTTACGTTGGTGCTGCGGCGCCGTGACACTCACTACGAAGGCCGCAGCCTGCGCAGCAAGTCCGGCAGCTTGGCGAAGTTCGCCGCTATGCGGCGGGCTTCGCCTCCCGTGAGCCGATTGGTTGCCGATCGTCGGCCCGGCTCATTCTTCAAAATAAATGTATGTCCTGCGCTTCTCGGCAGAGCTGGTTAAGCCATTCTCGCCTGGGGCGACTGTCCAGCCATCCGCGCGCTTCGAGGTACCCCTCATCAAAGCAGAGAGCGAATTCGATCTGCTCCCAATCCCGATATTTCCCCGATCCGGCCATTTCGACGGCGCGAGCGCTGAGGTAGGTTTTTCGCCGTTCTTTTGTCTGTCTCATAGCCGTGACTTTCGGTACGGCCCGCATAACCCTCTCGATCTCACCTGTGCCGGTTTGGCGCGCGCCGTCAAAATAGAAGTCGCCCGAGAGGACTTGCGGGAAGCAATTACCTATCAGAAGAGCACTACCAGCAAGCCCGTCAGCGCGGCGCCGAGGACAAGTATTGACCAGTCCCCGGCATCAAGACCCAAGAGACGGTCCGCAGCTGTCTTAGCTCGCATCACCGGCGTCTCTCAGCGCTTCGAGGGGGAAGCGCGCTACCGGCAAGCTGGAACGACCCGGTGACCACGTCTGTATAAACTAGTGTTGACATTTAATCGTTTGGGGATTCCCAAGGGGCCGCAAATCAAATTCAAGGCTGGCTTTTGGAGGTCAGCTTTGGAAGGCGAAGTTCTTCGGGATGATCAGTGGGAGCGGATCAAGCCGTTCGTTCCGGGCGGTCGCAAAGGCGAGCGCGGTCCGCGCAGCGATGGCCGGCGTTTCTTAAATGCGCTGTTGTGGATAGCCCGCTCAGGCGCACGTTGGCGCGATCTGCCGGAACGCTTTGGACCCTATCAGACGGCGAAGCGGCGCTATTATCGCTGGATCGAGATGGGCGTGTTCGATCGCCTGTTCGAAGCGATAGCCGTCAGCCCGATCTTGAATGGCTGATGATCGACGCCACGGTCATCCGCGCACAGGCCCAAGCGCCGGGGCGCGGCGTAAAAGGGGGGACAGCAAGCCCAGGCTCTCGGTCGCTCGCGCGGCGGGTTCGGCACCAAGCTTCATGCCGTCGTAGATGCTCTTGGCCTACCGGTGCGCTTTGCCATCGGACCCGGACAGCAAAACGATATGGCGCCGGCCTGTGGGCTGATCGAAGGGTGTCCGCCGGTCACGTCATCGCCGATCGCGCCTACGATGCGCACCAGCTTCTCGATATTATCCTCGACCAGGGCGGCGAGCCGGTCATTCCACCCCGCCGTCATCGCAGATACCAGCACGCCTACGACAAAATCGCCTACAAGAACCGCTGGGAATCGAAGGCTTCTTCGCCAAGCTCAAGCAGTGGCGGCGCATCGCCACGCGCTATGACAAACTCGCCGCAAGCTTCCTTGGCTTCGTTAAACTCGCCAGTATCATGCTCTGGCTCAAATGATTAAATCGTCACCGCAGCCTGCTCACTCAGATAAATTATTTGCGGCGTTTGATTTCGGACAGGCAGACGGAAAAGAGCCCCGTAATGCGGGGCTCTTTTTACGCATACGCATAGAACACGCGGGCACTCCGCGGGGGGCGAGGGGCGGGGGGATGCGGAAGCGCCCGACGTTCTAAGCATGAACTGGGCACGCGACCACTACTGTGCAGAATTGCTCACTCTGATAAATTATTGCAGCGTTGGTTTTTGGCGCCGTGGACCATGAAGCATTCGGCATGCTTTGTTCGTTCGTGACGGTTGGTCAAGTCGTGCGTGACCAGCAACAACACGGACAGCTCGCGGCGGCTTGCAATCTCCTCGGCGCGGCGGGTGCGGGGCCGGTCGTTCCTGCAGTTGCGGCCCGGCCCCACGGTCAGCCGGCTCGGTCGATTGCTTCGATCATCGCCTGCATCTGACCCCTCAGCGTGTCACGAAATAATTGGGCGTGCCGCGTTGGCACAAGCGATGCTGGCGGAGTGGTGATGTCTTCATCCATGAACCCAGCGATATTGCTTCTGACAATCGCGCGGCTCGCCGGGGGCAACAGCGGGAGCACCGCGAGCAGGGTCAACTCAAGAGCTTCGAGGCGCGCGTGCGTCGTCGTCGCGCGGATCGCAGCCGCGCTGTTCTTACTCCTTCGACCAAGCATGGCGTTCTTCTCCCCCGTGAATTCTGCTTGCGCGGCAGCTCCGCGCGATGTTTACCTCGACGTTTACCTTCGGTTGATTTGCCGCCGCGCCTCCCGTCGGCTTAAGTGATTGATTTTGTTGGTGCGCTCGGCGAGATGCGAAGTCCCCAATCGTTTTTGGTGTGTAACGTATCGGATCGATCTTGTCGGTGAGTCGCGGTGCAAGCAAGCCGCAGTCCCGATGGCGTCGCGGACGATGAAGTACGGCGTCCGTCTCGTCGACGATCCACGGCGGCGGGAAGCGGCGGGGTGTCACGTCTGCCGACGGGCGCATGACGCGCGTAGCTTGCCGACATCAGCCGTTCTGACACAAACAGGTCGACGGGGCGGCTTCGGCCGCCCTTTTTATCGCTTAATGCGGATCCGCGGGATGTCGAGCAGTAGCACGGCTTCGTGCCATATTTTGTTTTGTGGTTCTTGTTCTAAACGCTGTCGTAAAGTCCGGCGTAGCTCGCGCAGAAATGCGGCAACGCGGTCTTCCGGTCTCTCGTTGATATCTCGCGGTCCAGTCTCGGAAACGATCTGTTCGGCTTCGCGAATTTTGTCGTCGATGTTGGATCTGATCGGACCTGGTCCGTCGGCGATCTCCGACTCTAGATCTCGAAGCAATGTTTCAATTATGAAATCCCACTTTCCCATTGGTGTTTTTCCTCCCTATTTTGATCGGGTGCCCAGCGCTATTCCTTCCCCGTTTATTCGTGGAAGGACTGTTCCGACATTTTGACAATCGTCGCCAGATTGCTTCTTACGCTGGCCCGGCGCCGACACCTTGGCAGAGCGGATCGGTCGATCGCGAACAGGGCGTGTCTAAAACAGGCAATCCGCGATTGCGAACAACGCTCATCCAGCTCGCCTGGCTATGGCTGCGCCATCAGCCGCAGTCGGCTCTGGCTCTGTGGTTCGAAGAACGGGTAAGGCCCTCGCCAGATCAACCTCACATTCGGTCGCCGCGTAAAGCGACTGCACCAATATCCCGCTTGCGGCGGCGGGGCTCAGGAGGACGAGACCATTCTGAAAAGCGGCTTTTTAGGCCATGGTTCACGGCGGTTCGTCCACCTGGAGCTGATTAGGTCCTGGAAGATTTCAGGGTTCGGTCAGCGTCTATCATCAGGCGGCTTTCATCACGGCTCCCTCGATGACGACACCAGCGGTCACATATTTCCAGAGCGCTATCAGCAGCTTGCGCGCCAGCGCTACGATGGTCGTCTTCTTAAGACGACCGCCATTGCGGGAAATCAATGAGCCCGGGCGATGTTGCGGTGATACCCGGTAACGTTGAGCACGAAGGAATCTTTCCAGAGGATACCGAGGTCATTGATATCTTTGCACCGCCTCGCGAAGATTTTCTCGCTGGCGAAGTGGCCGCCCTACATGCGCACTCGTAGTCTCGCGGCGAGCGAGACCTTGTAACGGTTTTGCCGCTCCTCGCCATTTGCCAGGTAGGGCATCGGCTCAGACCGACGGCTATCGACCCTCCCCCACGGCCATGACCCAAACTGGAACGGCCGCGAGCGAACACTCGTTCGTATAGACTTTGGATTAAGTGCCGTCCCCAGGATTTGGTGAGAAATATTGTGCCTTGTCTGGCACCCCCTCCCACTCTTTGGCGTCGGCCGGGGGTTCTTTCTTGAGGGTGATATTGGGCCACAGTTTAGCGTATTGGGCGTTGATGCTCAGCCACTTCTCGGCACCCGGCTCGGTGTCCGGCTTGATCGCCTCGACCGGGCATTCCGGCTCGCAAACCCCGCAATCGATACATTCGTCCGGATGAATGACCAGCATGTTCTCGCCCTCGTAGAAGCAATCCACGGGGCAGACTTCCACACAATCCATCAACTTACATTTGATGCAGCTCTCATTGACTATATAGGTCATAGAACGTCCCTCCTGAACGGAAGAGGTCTTCGTGGCGGCCTATGCGGCCCTCACACAGCGCGCGGGGGGCTGTGAGGCCGAGCTAAGGATTCTCGCTACTCAGCCGGCGCATGGGGTGACGGGTGTCACCTCGTTTGTTTTGCTGGCGGACATAGGCGATCAGTGCCTCCGGACGCTGCATCTTGACCTTGAGGGCGGCGATCAGCGCGTCTTCCGCGTCAACGACAACGTGTCCCGTTTTCCCATGAATTTTAAAGCCAACCGCAAATTGCACCTGGGTGCTCTCCCGCTCCAGCCAAGATAGCACAATTTAATTCGGCGTGTGAGGCCGCTAAACCGCAGTCGCCACCGTCGTTCTAACTTGAGCGGTTGGCCTGGACTTCAGTTAGTAACGTGCGGCTTAGTCAGTCACGCGATACCTCCGATTTGCCTCTCGAAACGAAGACATATCGCTGAGGAGCTCGCAAGATGCGGGGGCCGGTTCGGAAATAGCGGCCAACACGGTGCGAACACCATCATTCGATGAGCGCCTGCGACGTGAGATTGCGGATTAAGGAACGATAGTAGCGGGCTTGCAGCGGCGCTGCTTGCATCATCAATACGGTTATCAACTTTTCTTTGGGATCAACCCAAAACGCGGTGCCCCATATGCCAGCCCAGAAGTATTCTCCCGGAGATCCTGGCATCGGGTTGCGCCCTTCTTGCGTACGGACGACAAACCCAAGTCCAAAACCTTGGCCTACCTTCGGCGTCGGCGCGATGCCAAGAGGCTCAAAAAGGTTTAGTGTAACCGGACTAAATGCGACGCCGGGCCAGAGATGATCGGATGTCATGAACGAAACAGTTCTCGGCGACAACAGGCGCACCTGATCAAGCTCGCCACCGTTCAGTAACATCTGAGCAAATCGCACGTAGTCCCCAGCCGTTGAGACCATCCCTGATCCCCCGGCTAGCCAATTCGGCCGGTTGGTAACATCGAACGTTGGCCACCTCTTGCCGGTTGTAGGATCAATCTGGGTTTCAGCGAGCCGGTCTAGCTTCTCGGCGGGGACGTAAAAACCGGTGTCAGAGAGGCCGAGCGGTTTGGCGATTCGGTCAGCAACGAATTGATCAAGGGTTACTCCCGAAACGACCTCAACAATACGGCCGAGCACATCGGTAGAATGACTGTATTCCCAGGTCGTTCCTGGATGGTAGGCGAGCGGGAGCTTCGCAATCTTTGAAACAAATTCCGCAAGCGTCTGATTGCGATCAAAGAGATTTGCTTCGTTGTAGGCTTGTTTGACCAGCGACTTACCGAAGATGCCATAGGTGAGACCCGAAGTATGTCGTAGTAGGTCTTGGATCGTCATTTCCTGTCGAGGCGGTTCACCAATCAACTCCGAATTGCCGGTGGTGGTATTGAGCTTTTCTACCCCCACCTGCACTCCCTTGAATTCAGGCAGGTAGTGAGACACTGGATCTAGCAGTTGGATTTTGCCCTCTTCAACTAACATCATTACCGCTACGGAAGTGATCGGTTTGCTCATCGATGCAATCCGGAAAATTGCATCGGTCTTCATCGGCTCTTTGTTCTCTCGATTTTGAAATCCAAACGCTTCTAAGTATGCAATTTTCCCATTGCGGGCGATCAAAACCACGGCCCCTGGGATTGCGCCCTTATCCACTTCTGATTGGAAAGCGTCGGTGACGCGCTTCAATCGCTCTGAAGAAAAGCCAACGTCTTCCGGTTTGTTCGCTTTGGGGAGCCCTTGTGCGAGCGACGAGAATGCAATGCACGTCGCAATTGCAGACATGCAAATGATACGGCCAAACCTCATTGACACCTCCCGTTTGCTGGCAAAGAGCGATTGCGTGCAGGAAATCGCCGTGCGGTCGAGAAAAGCATAAAGGCTAAAGGATTTGCCTCGGCGAACTGATCGACAAAGTGCGTCGGCGAACGAAATTATGATCAGACTGCCGATTCCGCCGCGATGGCTCGTTTAACGCTAGGTCGCTCCGCCACGCGGTAGCGGTGCTCGATGACCCGCGGAATTCGCTCCGGCTTAACACCATCGTCCTCCAACCATTGAGCGAGCGTGAAGAGATACGGGTCGGCGATCGTATAGTTGTCACCCATAACCCATGGGCCTTTTAGCATTCTGGTCTCAATCAGATCGTAACAAGCGCTGACCGACTCTGGCACTTTACGTTGCATGTCGGCAAAGGAGGAGGCCTCGTATGCCCAGCGGTACCCGCGCATTCGATGCGCGTGAGCGACGTGAAGGGTAGAGCACAAATAGCTGTTGAACGACTGAAGTTCAGCAAACGCAAAAACATCATTTAACGGCGCGAGCGCCGCATCCGGAAAACTCTGGGCAATAAAGGCCAACATCGCTGGCGTCTCTGTCAGAATTCCGCGAGGCGTTACCATCGCTGGAACACGCGCCTTTGAGTTCACTTTGAGGTACTCGGGCGATTGCTGTTCTGTCCTGGTAAAATCTATACGCCGCAGCTCGTAATCGGCTCCGGCGTCCTCGAGTGCAATATGAGCTGCGAGCGAGCAAGTATTGGTAGCATAATAGAGAATGAGCATTCGTCCCAAGTCCGATTGAATGGCGAACAGCGAAGTGTCTCGACAGCATCGTTTGGGTCACAACTTTCCGCAACGGATTTTAAAGGCGGACTTTGTCGTGTGACCGCGCGATTTCGGAGTGCTGCGACAAGGCAGTTTCGTGTTGGAGGTCCCGGCACGACGCCGAGAAAGTGTAACCGTTTTACCATTCCGCCCCTTGCGGCGGACCCGTTTTGAGACCATTTCGCATTTGGTGGCCCAGGCCAAGACCAAAATCGCCATCGCGTTCGACAGTTTCGGCGCCGCATATGGTCAATATGGCCCCGCGCCCTACGATTCCCGACGTTCCCGGTACGCACTCTTCATGGCCGATATACGCATCAACCGTAAACTAGCGGCAATCCTCGCAGCTGATGTAGTCGGCTATTCACGCCTGATGGAAGCCGACGAAGCGGGCACGCTGGGCGCTCTGAAACGGCACCGAGAGACCATCTTCGACCCAGCCGTCGTCGCTCACAACGGCCGCATCGTGAAGCTGATCGGTGATGGCACGATCGTCGAGTTCGGCAGCGTAGTCGATGCTGTTAATTGCGCGCTTGCAGTGCAGCGCTCCAGCGCCTCGTTGCCGGATGCAAGCGCGCGCGAGCCGACCATCGTGCTCCGAATCGGCATTAACCTCGGCGATGTCATCATCGAAAACAACGACATCTATGGCGATGGTGTCAACATTGCCGCGCGACTGGAGCCTCTCGCTGAGCCCGGCGGGGTCTGCGTCTCCTCGATCGTCCACGAAAGCGTTGGCAATCGAATCGACGTTCGTTTCCAGGATGGCGGTGACGTAAGTGTCAAGAACATCGATCGTCCGATCCGAGTCTGGAAGTGGCATCCCGGTAGGACGGATGTCACCGCTAAGCAATCCGATGCCGCCAATCCGGCGCCCAAAGTCGAGACGCCGTCGATCGCCGTTTTGCCGTTCACGAACATGTCGGGCGACCCCGAACAGGAGTACTTCTCCGACGGCATCAGCGAAGACGTTATTACCGATTTGTCGAAGATCGCCGGTCTGATGGTCATCTCGCGCAACTCTAGCTTTACCTACAAGGGACGCTCGATCGACATCCGCGACATCGGCCGGGATCTTGGCGTGCGCTCAGTGCTTGAAGGCTCTATCCGCCGCGCCGGCAATCGTGTCAGAATCACCGCGCAGCTTATCGACGCGACCAATGGCGCTCACCTTTGGGCTGACCGCTACGACCGCGATTTGACCGATATCTTTGCGGTCCAGGACGACGTCACCCGCCGAATCGTCCACGCGCTGAAAGTGACTTTAAGCCCAGCCGAAAAGGCGCGGCTCGCCGACAGCGGGACGCCCAACATCGATGCTTACGACTGTTATCTTCGCGGCCGCGAGCTCCTGGCTGTGAATCCCAAGAACCGTGAGAGGTTCGAACAGTCGACAAAGCTTGTTCATGAGGGCCTTGGAGCTCGATCCGAGCTATTCGCAAGCCTACGCGGCTCTAAGCATGGCGTACAATTTAGACTACCAAAACCGCTGGAGTGACGATCCCGATAACTCGTTGCAGCTTGCCAAACACAATGCGGAACAAGCGATCGAAAAGGACCCGAACGAACCGTTTGCCCGACTTGTCGCGTCCTGGAGCGCGATGTTCGAGAAGGACCTCGATCGGGCGAAGTCCGAGGCCGACATTGCGTTGTCCCTTAACCCGAATTTCTCTGGAGCCTACGCCAGTCTTGGCAGTATTCACACCTATTCAGGACGGCCGCTGGAGGCGATTGAGGCGCTTGAGCGCGCCACTCGTCTCGATCCCGCCTTTAGGCCGGGGCACCTACACTTCCTCGGCATGTCATACCTGCTTGCTGGCAAGTACGAAACAGCGGCGGCTTTGCTAAGGGAGCGCATCCTCCTGGTCCCCGGGACGGATTTTAGCCGCGTCTTATTGGCTTCCGCTCTTGGTCATCTTGGTGAGGTTGATGAGGCTCATCGCATCTGGAAAGAACTTAAAGAGATCAATCCAAAATACTCCTTCAACGAACATTTCGGCCGGCAACCTTTCAAGAGGGAAGAGGACGTTCAGCGGATTGCCGAGGGTCTAGCAAAAGCCGGATTATCGACCTAACAAGCTGACGAGTCCCAAAAATCAATCCCCCATTTTCCTTGGCGGCGGTCCCCAAAACGAGGTCACTGGCTGAAATTCGCTCGTAAGGAACTCGCTCCGAGTGAAAAACCTTGCGCTCGTAGTGGCCAAGCGCGACGACACTTTCGCCCATACGTCCGGCCGTTAGGCGAGTTACCGGATCAACTGGTCGATGCGGCGGGCCTCGATCTTGAGATCCACCGGTTATATGTTCAAGAAGTCGCTACTATCCGCGTCTATTGGTGCCCATCCGAGAAATCTCGTGAGCACATGCACCCTGCACTGAGCGTCCTGACCCCGCAATGCATCGCGACGGAAGCCTTTACCAATGCCACTGCGGCGGTCGCTCGCCTCGACGAGATCTATGAGCGCAATACCGCATTCTTGCGCGATTGTTTTGGGGCGCATGCCAATGGTGAGACGATTAGCACGCGCGTGCGCGCCACCTATCCGTTTGTGCGCATCACAACGATGACCCATGCGCGGCTCGACTCTCGACTTTCCTACGGCTTCGTCGCAGGGCCGGGCGTGTACGAGACGACCGTAACGCGGCCCGACCTTTTCCGTGCCTACCTCACAGAGCAAATCAAGCTCTTGATCGAGAACCACGCCGTGCCGGTTGAAATCGGCGAGTCGAACGAGCCGATCCCAATCCATTTCGCATATCGCCGTGACATCAACATTGAAGCGCTGCTCACAGAGCCCGAAAAGTTACGAATCCAACGACCGGTGCGCGACGTGTTCGACACGCCTGATCTCGCCGCCATGGACGACGCGATCGCTAACGGCACGCTACAGGGGCATCCCGGCACACCCGAGCCGCTTGCTTTGTTTCGTGCAGCGCGCGTCGACTATTCTTTGCACCGGCTTTTACACTACACCGGCACCGACCCGGAGCACTTCCAGAACTTTGTGATCTTCACGAACTACCAGTTCTATGTCGATGCTTTCCGGCACTTGGGCCACGAGCACATGGCCTCGGGCCGCTCCGGCGCCGAAGCCTTCGTCGAGCCCGGCAATGTGATCACGCGCAATGCTCGCCTAGGCGGAGGAACGTCAGGCGTTGTCCCTGAGCGCATGCCGCAGATGCCGGCTTTTCATCTCGTCGAACCCAATTATCGAGGCATCACTATGATTAACATCGGCACCGGTCCGTCCAACGCCCGCACCATAACCGACCACGTTGCCGTGCTGCGGCCGCATGCCTGGTTGATGTTGGGACATTGCGCGGGCCTCAGCAACTCGCAGAACCTCGGTGACTACGTTCTCGCTCACGGCTATATGCGGGAGGATCACGTCCTCGACAATGAACTGCCGCCGTGGGCGCCGATCCCGGCATTGGCCGAGATGCAGATCGCGCTTGAGTTAGCGGTCGGTGAAGTCACAGGGCTTGCGGGCTTCGAGCAAAAGCGCGTTATGCGAACCGGAACGGTCGCGAGCGTCGACAACCGCAACTGGGAGATCGGTGACCCCGCTATCATCCGACGTCTGTCGCAGTCGCGCGCTATCGCGCTCGACATGGAGTTCGGCAGCAATCGCCGCCAATGGCTTTCGCTTCCGCGTACCATACGGCACCCTACTCTGCGTCTCGGATAAGCCCCTCCATGGTGAAATAAAGCTCGCCGGCATGGCCGGCGAATTCTATCGCCAGCGCGTCGGCCAGCACCTCGAGATCGGGTTGAGGGCGTTGGAAAAGCTCAAGGCCCAGGATTGGGAACGCCTGCATTCGCGCAAGCTCCGAAGTTTCGCCGAGGTCGCTTTCCAATAGTCTCCTCGACGCTCTTGCCGCGCGAGCCGAGTGGCAAGAGATAGTGCGCGAGAACGTGTAACCGTTTTACTGTTCCATCCTCATCCGCTTTGGACCATTTTGGACCTAGTGCGGCGGCTCGAGGCCCTTACGCAACAAAGTTCTTCGGTTCATTCACTCCTTAGCTCTTGGGCGGTTCCCGGAAGGCGATAGAGATGAACCCGTCTGTAGGACCGCCTTTGCATCCCGCCGTTGAAGCAAACAATCGGCGCGGTGATGCCGAGGGGTGCGATCAACATTCGCAAGCCGCGCGGCGGCCGGCTGCTGATAAGTGAAAAAAGTATTCCGTTTGCTCGGAGCGCCGCCGCGGCGGCCCTCGTCCGCTCAGTCAGAACTTTCTCATTGGTCACCAACGTGCCATCGACGTCCGAAATCACCGCCGAACATTTGACTGGTCGGCAGCGGGCCCGCGTCATGACGATTTACTGTCACCGCCATCGACGCCCCGCCACTTCCGGCCATCTTTCGCCAACAGCGCATCGGCCTCACTCGGCCCGGCGCTTCCCGCCGGATAGATCGACAAATCCGCCGCGTTCTCCCTGGCCCAAGCATCAAGCACCGATTGTACGATGCGCCAAGTCTGCTCCTCCATGTCCGCGCGCATGAATAATGTCGGATCGCCGATCATCACGTCATACAGCAGCGTTTCGTATCCGACATTTGGTTCTTTGGTGAACCAGTCATCATATTGAAAGTCCATCTTAACCGCGGCGAGATCCATCACCGGGCCACGGCGTTTGACCTCAAACTGCAGCGAGATCCCCTCATCCGGGGCGATGCCCAGCACAAGCCAATTTGGACGCAACTTGTGGACGGGCGTGTCTTGGAATGCAGCGTAGGGTGCTTGCTTGAAGCAGATGGCAATTTCAGTGTTCCGCTGCGACAGATGTTTGCCCGTGCGCAGATAGAATGGCACGCCGGCCCAACGCCAGTTGTTGATCTCGACCTTCAGCGCGACATACGTCTCGACATTGGAGCTTGGCGCAACGTTGGCTTCCTGGCGATAGGCTTTTGTCTTCTTGCCCAGTACCGTGCCGGTGCCGTACTGGCCCCGTACCGCCGCCGCCGGTTTGACCTCCGGAATAGCGGCCAACAATTCAGCCTTCTTTGAACGAATGGCGGCGGCATCAAAGCCGACGGGTGGTTCCATCGCCACCATCGAAAGCAGCGTGAAAAGGTGATTTGGCACCATGTCGCGCAAGGCGCCGGTCGCCTCGTAAAAGGACCCGCGCCCCTCCACTCCGACCGTTTCGGCAGCCGTAATCTGCACATGGTCAATGCGGTCGCGATTCCAGATCGGCTCGAAAAGGCCATTGGCGAAACGAAATGCCATGATGTTCTGGACCGTGTCCTTGCCGAGAAAGTGATCAATCCTAAAAATTTGGTCCTCGTGCAGCGTGCGCAAGATTTGGGAATTCAACGCGCGCGCTGAATCGAGGCTGTGTCCGAACGGCTTTTCGATCACCACGCGGCGCCAAAATCTGCGGCCGCCATTCAGGTCCTCGCCCTGATCGGTGAGCTTGGCTTTGCCAAGTTGCTCCACGACGGTACCGAAGAGGCGATCGGCGATAGCGAGATAAAAGATGACGTTGCCGTGGGTGCCGTGGGCTTTTTCAGCCTCGTCGAGGGCGCTGCGCAGTTTTTCGTACAGATCTGGCTTCGTCAGGTCGCCCGAGATGTACGCCATCTTGTCGGCAAGCCGCGCCCACGCGTCTTCGTCGATGTGGTCGGTATTGAACTCCGCTCCAGCGTGGCCGACAAAGCTTTTCAGCATGTCATAAAGGTGCTCACGCCAGCTTTCGGCGGTCCCGTCCGACCGGGCGACGCCAATCAAGGCAAATTGCTCAGGCAGCACTTTGCTGCGCGAAAGATTGTAAAGTGCCGGCACCACCAGTCGCTTGGTCAGATCGCCGGTGGCGCCAAAGATCGACCAGCGCGCAGGGATCGGCGGGCTTGGCTTCGCGCCGCGGTGGGCATTCAATCAGGCGTGCCGCCGACGGCGTCCGGATTGGTACCTTGTCAAGCATGATGGCGCTGTCCAGCGGCGCTTGCGGCCGTTTCGATCGCCGCGCGGGGTAACGCATCCTTAGTTTTCAGCGCGGGGTCGACGGGTTCCTGACCTTCAACGTGACTACCGAAGCCGAAACGCATTGTGGACGGCATTTTTTCGCCGAAGGTGTGCTCCCGTCGCGTGCGGAAGCGGGTGAACAGCGCCGCGGTGATCAAATCGGCCGGGACGGAAGTCACTTCCTTCAATCCGTTACGTTCGATCAGGTGACGCAACTCGCCCTTCTCGATCAGGCTGCGCCTTAAATAATCGAGCCAAGGCGACTGACCGCAGGTTTCGAGTTGCTTGAGCCGATTCATGAGTTTTGCTTTCTCGATTGCGCGATCTGCTCTTTGGCGGTGCTCACCACCTTGTCAGGCGTGAAGCCGAATTTCGTCTGTAGATCCTTGATGGGAGCTGACGAACCGAAGGTGTGCATGCCGATCTTGGCACCATTCATTCCGACGTAATGATCCCAGCCGATGACGGAGCCTTGCTCGACCGACACCCGGGCTGTCACTTCCGGCGGGAGCACACTGTCGCGGTAGGCCTGATCCTGTTGTTCGAACAATTCCCAGGACGGCATGCTGATGACGCGCGCCGCAATGCCCTCGCGCGTCAGCGACTTGTAGGCCTCGACACACAGGGTGACTTCACTGCCGGTGCCGATCAGGATCACCGAGGGGTAGCGACCATCTGCATCGGCAAGGATATACGCGCCACGCGCGACACCATTCGCAGGCGCGAAGCGTGTTCGGTCGAGCGTCGGCAGCGGCTGGCGGCTCAAGACCAGACAGGCCGGCTGATGCTTGAGACCGATAACAACGCGCCATGCTTCGACGGCTTCATTGGCGTCGGCCGGCCGCAGCGTAATCAGGCCGGGAATACTGCGGAGCGCTGCGAGTTGCTCGACCGGTTGATGTGTGGGTCCGTCTTCGCCCACGCCAATCGAATCGTGCGTGAACACATAGATGACCGGCAGCTCCATTAGGGCGCTCAACCGGATAGGCGGTTTCATATAGTCCGAGAAGATGAGGAAGCCCGAGCCGAAGGCGCGGACCTTGGACAACGCAAGCCCGTTCAGCACGGCGCCCATGGCGTGCTCGCGGATCCCGAAATGCATATTGCGGCCGCCAGGCGTGTCGGCTTCGAGGTCGCCGGCGCCCTCGAACAGGAGTCTAGTCTTCGTCGACGGAGAAAGATCGGCAGCCCCGCCAATCAGCCATGGGTGATGTGATGCGATGGCGTTGAGCACCTTGCCCGATGAGTCGCGCGTCGCCAGACCTTTCGCGTCGGCGGCGAAAACCGGAAGCTTGGCATCCCAGTCGGCCGGCAGGTCGCGCCGCTGCATGCGCTCAATCTCGTCGGCAAGATCAGGAAAGCTTCGTTTATAGCGCTGAAATTGCGCCAGCCACTCCTCTTGAAGGCTCCGGCCGCGCCGGCCTACGCCATTGTGGAAATGCTCGCGCACGCCATCCGGCACAAGAAACTTGGCATCCTCGGGCCAACCGTAGCTCCGCTTGGCTAGGCGCACCTCTTCCTCGCCAAGCGGCTCGCCGTGCGCGGCGCTGGTGTCATGTTTGTGCGGTGCGCCGTAGCCAATATGGCTTTCGACAATAATGAGCGTCGGTGCATCCTTGGTTCGGCGGAAAATCTCGATTGCTTCTCCGAGCCGCTCCAAATCGTTGACATCTCCCACGCGCAATACGTTCCAGCCATAGGCAAGAAAACGCGCCGCCACGTCGTCACTGAAGGCGAGATCCGTATGCCCTTCGATTGTCACGCGGTTGCTGTCGTAAAACCAGCAAAGATTCCCAAGCATCTGATGACCGGCGAGCGAAGCGGCTTCATTTGACACGCCCTCCATCATGTCGCCGTCGCCGCATATCACGTAGACGTCATAGTCGAATATTGTGGAGTCCGGCCGATTGAAGCGCTTCGCCAACCAGCGTCCGGCGAGCGCCATGCCAACGCTGTTACCGCAACCTTGACCTAAAGGACCCGTTGTCGTCTCGACCCCAGAGGTGAGGTGATATTCCGGATGACCGGGACACTTGCTGTCGAGCTGCCGAAATCGCTTGATGTCGTCGAGCGAAACGGCGGGCTCGCCGAGTCGCTCGTATTTGGCATTCACCGCCTTCACGCCGCTGAGATGAAGTATCGAATAAAGCAACATTGAAGCGTGCCCATTGGACAGCACGAAACGATCGCGATTGGGCCAAATCGGATCTTCCGGATTAAACCGCAGAAAATTTTGCCAAATCATGTAAGCCAATGGCGCCAAAGCCATTGGGGTCCCCGGGTGGCCCGATTTGGCCTGCTGCACGGCGTCCATTGCGAGAGTGCGAATAGTGTTTATGCAAAGATAAGCGAGTTCGATATTCCCACTCCGCGATGAAGTGCCGGCATCACCTCCGGTGATAGCTAATGTGCTCATTGAATTGCTTGTTCGAGATTGATGCGCCCAGGGGAGTAGCGCTCACGCACCAATCCATTGAGAGGTCTAAAGGTTCCAGCTGCAGAAATACTACCTCTTGGCAAAGCGCACCCCTATTGGCGCACGTTCAAGAGGCTCTCTACTAGCCTCCGCAGGATTGATCTTTGTTGCATCTCGCGTTGCGCCAAGCTCGCAGGAGCTAGATGACGTACTTGTGATAAGCAACCGCATTGGGCCGGTAGGGTCCCAAACCCTGCGAATTCTAAACTCATTTCCCAGGGACAACCCGTTCGGAATCAGCGAATTATCGGCCGATACGAAGCCAGCTTCTTCGAGCAGTAATCCATTTAAAAGGGAATGCGGAAGAGATGTCGGTCACGACAGGATCAATTGGTACTGCAGATATCCCGGCTTCCAATCCGAGCCTTCAGGGACTCGACCGCGTCAATTTTTTCCTCGCTGCCATGTTGGCAGGTTTCGGCCCCTACGTCGCCGCTTATCTCGCTAATGAGAACTGGTCGCAGGCCGAGATAGGCCTCGTGCTCTCCGCAGGTAGCGTGGCCGCACTGCTTAGTCAGCTTCCCGGCGGCGAACTGTTGGACAAAGTTCGCTCTAAACGAGCGGTAATAGCAATCGGGACCGGCATTGTGATCGTCAGTGCCCTGATACTGGCGTTTTGGCCGCGCCTGCCGTTTGTCTTCATCGGACTTGTGCTGCAGGGTATGACCGGCGGCTTTCTTGGGCCGGCGATCGCTGCAATCAGTCTTGGCTTGGTTGGGCACTCGGCGCTCGCTGAACGACTCGGGCGTAATCAACGTTTTGCCTCTACCGGCGCCCTGGTGGGCGCCGCACTCATGGGCATCGCCGGGTACCTACTATCTTATCAGTCGATATTCCTGATCGTCGTCCTGCTCGGACTTCCTCTGTTCCTTGCCCTAGCGCGGATCCGCGCGGCCGATGTCCACTTCGGCCGATCTTGCGGAGCGCCCGCTCATCATGATGAGAGTCAGCCAGCAAGATCCGGGCGGTGGATTTTGTTGAAGGATTTCAGGTTGGTCATCTTTGCCGCGGGCCTATTCCTGTTTCAACTTGCTAATGCTTCCGTCCTCCCCCTCGCCGGCGAAATTCTGGTACGCAAGTCACAGACACACTCCTCACTCGTCATATCGGCACTGATCATTGTGCCGCAGATCATTGTCGCACTGATGGCTCCCTGGGTCGGGCGACGGGCACAAGACTGGGGCCGCCGTCCGCTTCTGCTTATCGGGTTTGCGGCTTTGCCGATCCGCGCGCTGGGTTTTGCGCTCATCAGCGATCCGTTGCTTCTCCTCGCCGTTCAAGCCTTGGACGGCATCAGTGCAACCGTACTAGGGGTTCTGACAGCCCTGATCATTGCCGACCTGACGGGCGGTACCGGACGTTTCAACTTGGCGCAGGGCATTGTTGGGACAGCATCCGGCATTGGCGCCTCAATCAGCACAACGCTATCAGGACTGGTTGCCGAGAGGCTTGGCCCGAGCGCGGCGTTTTTGTGTATCGCCGCCACCGCGGCGCTCGGAACACTCATGATCTGGTTTCTGATGCCGGAGACAAAACCACCGACTGAACGTACCGAGACGGATGGTCAATCAGTCGGTCATGCATACGTCGAAAGAAACCAGTTCCGTAATGGAGCGCAACATGGCGTTCAAGATTCAAGTCGGTCCACCGCAGATCTCAATACATCAGGGTCAGACGATACTGATTAGCGAATTGGATGGGCAGATTAATTGGCCCAGCGATAAGGGTCTATTCTTCCGGGATACACGCGTTATCAGCAATTGGTCTATCTACGCTAATGGTGAACCATGGACGCTGCTCAATGGCGGCGCAATCACATATTACGCTGCTCGGATATTTCTGACGAATTGCGTATTCGCGACAGAAAGCGGCACTGTACCAGAACGCACACTCGGCCTCACGATCGGCCGATGGATCGCTGGCGGTGTGCACGAGGATATTGAAATCACCAACAACAGTATGAGGCGGGTAAGCTTTCAGCTTGAGATATCGGTTCGCAGCGACTTCGCCGATTTGTTTGAGGTGAAATCGAACCGCATCGTGCGCCGCGGCAGGATTGCTACCGAATGGTCCCAATCCGCGACAACGCCTTCGTACGACCTATCGCAATGGCGATTTCCACCGCGCGATCGCGCTTTCAACTGCACGATCGTCCACGAAAGCGGCATACGCGAATGGCCGTCTCAGCTTTGAAGTCGATCTCCAACCGGGCGGACGATGGCAAACTTGCCTGTTGTACACGTTAGAGGACGGCGCGGCACGCTTTAGTCCGCCGCGTGGCTGCATAGACCAGAGTGGAGAGTCGCAGCACGGTGAGATGATGGCAGAGTGGCTAAAGACTGTTGCGAAGATTCAGACCAGCAACGAGGAGTTTTATCGTATGTTTCGGCGTGCCTTGGAGGACATGGCTGCGCTTCGCTTCCCGATAGAAGTTGCCGATCGTAGGGCCTTCATGCCTGCCGCCGGACTTCCTTGGTTTGTCGCGCCGTTTGGACGAGACAGCTTGCTTGTCTCGCTGCAAAACATTTTGATTTATCCGCATTTCGCACGCGCAGCGCTGGAGTTCCTTGGCTCTCTTCAGGCGACGGACGATGATCCTTACCGCGATGCTGAGCCAGGCAAGATTCTCCACGAGCTGCGATGCGGTGAACTGGCGCACTTCAAACTGGTGCCGCATACGCCTTACTACGGCACTGCTGACGCTACACCGTTATACCTCATCACGTTGCACGCAGCCTGGCGCGCGACGGGCGACAAAGCGCTACTTGAGCGGCATATTGACTCCGCCGAGAATTGCCTAGGGTGGATCGACAAATACGGCGATCGCGACGGTGATGGCTTTCAAGAATACCAAACGCGGTCACCCGTCGGTTATGAGAACATGTCTTGGAAAGATTCAGGTGACTGCATCGTCTATCCCGACGGTTCTCTGGTGAAGGGACCGAAGGCACTCTGCGAGCTTCAAGGCTACGTTTATGATGCCTGGGTTCGAACTGCAGAAGTATTCGATGCTCTCGGCAAATCAGATCGAGCGCGGAAATTGCGTGCAAAGGCTGCAACGTTGTTTGAACGTTTCAACTCCGCTTTTTGGGACGACGAACTCGGCTTTTACGCTTTGGCGTTGGACGGCGATAAGAAGAAGGTTCTCACCGTCGCCTCCAATGCTGGGCACTGCCTTTTGTCTGGAATTGTGCCACCAGAACGCGCCAAAAAAGTGAAGGAACGTCTGATGGCATCTGACATGTGGACGGGCTGGGGAATTCGGACGCTCTCTGCGAGCAACCCGGCGTTTAATCCATATAACTATCAGACCGGTTCAGTCTGGCCGCACGACAATGCGATCATAGCCCTCGGGTTCAAGCGTTATGGGTTCGACGCGGAGGCGGCCCAGATCGCACATGATATCAGTAAGGCAGCGAGCTACTTTCAATTAAATCAGCTACCGGAACTTTACACCGCGTTCCGGCGCGATGAGACGACGTTTCCAGTGCAATATATTGGGGCAAACGTGCCACAGGCGTGGGCGGCCGGGTCCGCGTTCATGCTCACACAGGCTATGTTGGGATTCATGCCCGACGCGCCGCACAACAAGCTTTATGTCGACCCTTGGCTTCCAGAGTGGCTGCCCGACTTGACAATTCAAGATGTCCGCATTGGTCGTCACAAGCTTACGCTACGTTTTTGGCTGAAAGCTGGAGAGACGCACTTCGAAGTCATTAGCGGCGACCCAAGCATTGTTGAGCGCCGCGAGTTTCAATCAAACTTCGCGGCATCGATCGAGTTAGCCGAGCCACTCCATCAGAGCCAAATCTAGCGAGTGTCATTTTATCGAGCCGACGAAAACTGCTAGGATTAAAGAAATGGCCCTTCGGATCGAAGACTATGCCATGATCGGAGACTGCGAAACGGCAGCTTTGGTCGGCCGCGACGGTTCGATCGATTGGTTGTGCTGGCCTCGCTTTGACTCGGCCGCGTGTTTCGCCGCACTGCTTGGAACATCAGACAATGGCCGTTGGCTCCTTGCACCAAAGTCTCAGCCGTTGGAAGTGACACGGCGCTATCGCCCTGGCACCCTTATCCTAGAGACCGAATTTCGTACCAAGACCGGCACTGCGGTAGTCATTGATTTCATGCCGCCCGCGGATGGTGTGGCTGACCTCGTGCGCATCGTGTGTGGGTTGGCGGGCCAGGTGAGCTTTCAGACCGAGCTGGCGGTGCGGTTCGATTACGGCGCGACGGTACCATGGGTCACACGGATCGAGGACAGCACGATTGAAGCGATAGCCGGCCCGGAGCAAATAGTTTTGAGGACCTCGGCTGAACTGTACGGGGAAGATCTCAAAACCGTCGGCGAGTTCGTGGTTGATGCGGGACAATCAGTGCCCTTTGTGCTGTCCTATGGGCGTTCTTTCGAAAGTCCGCCGGGACCGATCGATCCGGTGGAGGCGCTCGAACGCACGGAGGCATTTTGGCGCGAATGGAGTGATCGATGTCCGGGCGTTGGGCCTTGGACAGAGGCTGTCAAGCGTTCGCTCATCACCCTGAAGGCGCTGACTTATGCTCCGACCGGTGCGATAGTTGCCGCAGCCACGACGTCCCTTCCTGAGCGCCCGGGGGGCACAAGGAACTGGGACTACCGATATTGTTGGCTGCGCGACGCCACATTCACGCTCTTGGCTTTCCTGCATCTGGGTTATTACGAAGAAGCAAGGGCATGGGGTGAGTGGCTCCATCGCGCGGTAGCTGGTAGCCCGCGGCAAGTACAAATTGTTTATGGAATAGGTGGGGAACGACGGCTGCCGGAATTGACCATTCCTTGGCTATCCGGCTACGAGAATTCCAGCCCTGTGCGTGTCGGGAATGCGGCTTCGGAGCAGCTGCAGATCGATATATTCGGCGAGATCGCCGACGCCATTTTTCAGGGCTTCAAGCTAGGCATACAGCCATCCAAACGCGGCGAAGCCCTGCAGCCAGTGATTATCGAATATCTGACGACTGTTTGGCGGCAACCGGATGAAGGTATCTGGGAAATACGGGGAGATCCACGGCACTTCGTCCATTCGAAAGTAATGGCCTGGGTCGCTTTCGATCGGGCCGCAGCTTACGTGGAAGCTCAAGGTGGACCCGAGCTAAGCCGCAAGTGGCGCGAAATCGCCGACGAAATCCACGCTGACGTTTGCGAACGTGGTTTCGATCGCGAGCTCGGCAGTTTTGTGCAGGCTTACGGTTCTAAGTGGGTCGACGCGAGCTTGCTGCTGCTACCGCTTGTTGGGTTCCTTCCAGCCACCGACCCCCGCATCCGTGGAACGCTTCAGGCCATTGAGCAAAGGCTTCTCGTCAACGATGAGTTCGTTCTGCGGTACCAAACTGAAGATGGCGTTGACGGATTACCACCCGGCGAAGGAGCATTTTTGGTCGGCAGTTTTTGGCTCGTGGACAATTACATATTGCAAGGTCGTTATGAGGACGCGCAGCGGCTGTTCAATCGTTTGCTCTCGCACTGCAATGACGTTGGCTTGTTGGCCGAGGAATTCGATCCGCTAAATGGGCGCATGTTGGGGAATTTTCCGCAAGCTTACAGTCACGTGGGTCTGATCAACTGTGCACTTAATTTGAGTCGAGAAATTGGGCCAACGGAGCAACGTGCGACGAGCGCAGTAGCGACGGACACTCCCTCTTAGCCCTTGTCGGAGCACACACCGCTTCAGTAGGCCGAAGTTCTTGACTGACCGATATCCCCGGGAATGGCCAGCGGAATGCAACGAATCTCTGGCTGCCCTGATCCCCGCTACCGTCCGCAGGAGAATAGTTCCGCCGGGGCCGCAGAAAGTTCACGCTTTTTTCAATAGACATTTTTCTCCGGAAGGCGCCAGCTACGAGCGTGTGAAGCTCCAATCGAAGCGACTTCACTATTGGCGTGGAACTCTCTGCGAATAGGTCACCGGATCGCCCAGCGCCTCGAGCGTAGCGGGAGTTCTGAATGACGCACTTTCAGCCGATCATTTTCCTATCGACGTTGTGGTTGCCGCCTTCCCGCCGGCTGATGTGACGATCGAGCATATCGCCGACTTGCTCGAGGCGACCTGCCGCAACCGCGATTGACGGCGCCAATGCCTGCAGCGAGCCTGGAGTTGACGCGATGAAACCAACCAAGACACTCCACGACCTCGGTCAGAGCCTCTGGCTCGACAATATCACCCGCAGCCTTGTGAACAGCGGCACATTGCACCGCTACATCGACGAATTTTCGGTGACCGGGCTGACCTCGAATCCGACAATCTTCGATCATGCGATCAAGAATAGCACCGATTACGACAGTGACATTTCCCAAAGCGCGTCCCGTACGAAGCCGCCCGAGGATTTGTTCTTCGACCTGGCCTTGGCGGATCTGACGCGGGCCGCCGATCTGTTTCAGCCGATCTTCGCCCGGACCGATGGGGTAGACGGCTGGGTATCGCTCGAGGTCTCACCCTTACTCGCCCATGACACCAATCGCACGTTAGCGGCCGCGCGCGATCTCCACCAGCGCGGGGGCAAACCGAACCTCTTCATCAAGATTCCAGGCACAGCGGAAGGATTGCCCGCCATCGAGGCAGCGATCTTCGCTGGCGTGCCAGTCAACGTCACGCTTCTGTTTTCTCGCGAGCAATATATTGCGGCCGCTGAAGCCTATCTGCGCGGCGTCGAGCGGCGCATCGAGGCCGGGCTTAACCCGGCAGTGGCCTCGGTCGCCTCGCTCTTTATTAGCCGCTGGGATGTCGCAATCAGTGGAAAGGTCCCGGGCGAGCTGAGCAATCGACTTGGTATTGCGGTCGCCCAGCGTACCTACAAGGCGTATCTGGAGCTACTCGCCTCGCAGCGCTTCCAGCGTGCCGCAAACGCCGGCGCCCGAGCGCAACGCCTGCTTTGGGCGAGTACCGGCACCAAGGATCCAAAGGTCTCCGACACGCTTTATGTAAAAGCTCTAGCGGCGCCCTTTACTATTAACACCATGCCTGAGAACACGCTCAAGGCCTTCGCCGACCACGGCGAAGTTGGCGAGCTGCTCGCACCGGATGGAGGCGACTGCGAGAGAGTTCTGGCCAGCTTCGCTCAAGCGGGCATCGGAGTCGATGCATTGGCTACGCAGCTGCAGAACGAAGGCGCTGCGTCGTTTGTCAAATCGTGGAATGACCTGATGGCTTGTGTCGAATCCAAAAGCGCGGCAATGCGGAAAGTGAGCTGAGCATGGCAGTGGCGTCCCGTCCGCGCAAGCGCCCATCAGCGACCAAGAGCGAGCAATCAACGAGCATGCCGCCCTTGCGGAGACGCCCCGCCTGGGCATTGCTGGAGAAGCACTATCAGAAGCTAAAAGCAGTGCATCTGCGACAACTCTTTGCCGACGATCGTGAACGGGGGGAGAGTCTGGCGATCGAAGCCGCCGGGCTCTATCTCGACTATTCCAAGAACCGGATCACGGATGAAACGCTACGACTGCTGTTGCAGCTTGCTCGCGAATTTGAGCTGCGGGAGCGAATCGACGCCATGTTCCGAGGCGACAAGATCAATGTCTCGGAGAACCGCGCTGTGCTTCACGTCGCGCTGCGTGCGCCGCGCGGGAGTACTATCATGCACGACGGTCGCAACGTCGTCCCCGAGGTCCACGCCGTTCTGGACAGGATGGCTGATTTTGCCAATCGGCTGCGCAGCGGTGCCTGGAAAGGCCATACCGGTAAGCGCATCAGCAATGTGATCAATATCGGCATCGGGGGATCGGATCTCGGGCCAGTCATGGCCTACGAAGCGCTCAAGCACTATAGCGAGCGCGCCATGATTTTTCGCTTCGTGTCCAATGTCGACGGCACCGATTTTGCAGAAGCGGTGCGCGATCTCGATCCCGCCGAGACATTGTTTATCGTCTCTTCCAAAACCTTCACCACGCTCGAAACGATGACGAACGCGCGCACCGCGCGCGAGTGGATGTTGGCGGGCCTGAAGGACGAAACCGCTGTCGCGAAACATTTTGTCGCCGTCTCCACCAATGCCCAAGAGGTAACGCAGTTCGGCATCGATACAGCCAATATGTTTGGCTTCTGGGATTGGGTCGGCGGCCGCTATTCGATGGATTCGGCCATCGGCCTCTCGACCATGGTGGCTGTCGGCCCGGACAATTTCCGCGCCATGCTCGGCGGCTTCCATGAGATGGACGAGCATTTCCGCTCTGCGCCATTCGAGCGCAACCTGCCTGTTCTGATGGGCCTGCTCGGGGTCTGGTACAAGCAGCAGCGACGGGATATCAGTCGAGGTCACCTGCACTCTCCCTTTCCAGGCCGCCATCATCCGCTCGCTGTAAGCGCACCACCTGCGGGTCCACCCCCCAGTATTCCGCTGTAGCGTGCCGGAATGAGTATCTCGCTCAGCGATGCCACCGTCGCCCTGGTCGACGGGAAGAACTACGCGATCCTGGCCACGATCAATCCCGACGGCAGCCCGCAGACCTCCGTCCTGTGGGTCGGCCGCGACGGCAACGACCTGCTGTTCTCCACCGTGGCCGGGCGCGTGAAACACCGCAACATGGAGCGCGACCCGCGCGTCAGCGTCACGGTGCTCGACTCCGCGGACCCGGAGAACTACGTCGAGTTGCGCGGCCGGGTGTCGATGACGCCGGACGTCGGCCGGGCGCTGGACACCCGGCTGTCCTGGAAGTACGACGGCCGCGATCCCGGCGAAGACCGGCCCGGCGCGGTCCGGGTCGTCGTCCGGATGGTGGTCGAGAAGGTCACCGGCTACGCCGCATGAGGATCAGCCGGAACATCGACGAGACGGATGGTGTTCACGGGGCATGATTGAGGACGGGTTTGCCGAGCTGATCGGCGCGCAGCGCCAGGGCGTGCTGGTCACCCTCAGGAAAGACGGGTGGCCGCAGCTGTCCAACGTGAACTACGCCTGGGACGCGGGGACCCAGACCATCCGGATCTCCACCACCGACGACCGGGCCAAGACGGCCAACCTGCGCCGCGATCCGCGGGCCAGCTTCTACGTCACCAGCGGTGACTTCTGGTCCTACGTGGTGGTCGACGGGCACGCCGAACTGTCCGCGGTGGCCCGCGATCCGCACGACGCGGCCGTCGAGGAGCTGATCGACCTGTACCGCGCGGTGCAGGGCGAGCACCCGGACTGGGACGACTACCGGGCGGCCATGGTCCGCGACCGGCGCCTGGTGGTCAGCATCCACGCCGAACGCGCCTACGGCATGGTCCGCCGGTGAGCATCAGCCGCGACCGATGGTGCGCGTAGGCTAGGGCGATGCTGGCTGACTCCTACGGACGGGTCGCAACCGATCTGCGCGTATCGCTCACCGATCGGTGCAACCTGCGGTGTGCGTACTGCATGCCGCCCGAAGGACTCGACTGGCTGCCCTCGCCCGAGCTGCTCACCGACGACGAGGTGGTGCGGCTGATCCGGGTCGCGGTCGAACTGCTCGGCGTCCGGGAGGTCAGGTTCACCGGCGGCGAGCCGTTGCTGCGCCGGGGCCTGACCGGGATCGTGGCGCGGACCGCGGAGCTGGACCCGCGCCCGGAGATCTCGCTCACCACCAACGCGATCGGGCTCGCCCGCACCGCCGGGGCGCTGCACGCGGCCGGGCTGGACCGGATCAACGTGTCGCTGGACACGCTGCGCCCGGAGACGTTCCGCAAGCTGGCCCGCCGGGACCGGCTGCCCGACGTGCTGGACGGTCTGGCCGCCGCGGCCGAGGCGGGCCTGACCCCGGTCAAGGTCAACGCGGTGCTGATGCGCGACCTCAACGACGACGAGGCCGTGCCGCTGCTGCGGTTCTGCCTCGATCACGGCTACGAGCTGCGCTTCATCGAGCAGATGCCGCTGGACGCGCAGCACGGCTGGAAGCGCGCCGAGATGGTGACCGCGGATGAGATCCTGGCCGCGCTCGGCCGCGAATTCAGCCTCACCCCCGACGACCCGCATAAGCGCGGCTCGGCACCCGCCGAGGCGTTCCTGGTGGACGGCGGCCCGGCCCGGGTCGGGGTGATCGCGTCGGTGACCCGGCCGTTCTGCGGCAACTGCGACCGGGTCCGGCTGACCGCCGACGGCCAGGTGCGCAACTGCCTGTTCGCCCGGACCGAGAGCGACCTGCGCGGCCCGCTGCGCGCGGGCGCGAGCGACGCCGAGCTCGCGGACCGGTGGCGGCGGGCGGTCGCGGTGAAGCTCCCGGGCCACGGCATCAACGACCCGTCCTTCCTGCAGCCCGACCGTCCCATGTCCGCCATCGGCGGCTGAGCACGGACGACCGGCGTGAGCCACGGTCCGTTCGGCATCATTGTTCTGGCCGCCGTAGGCGGGAGTTCTTCCCGGCGCCCACCGCTACGCGTCGCCGGGACGGTACGCGGGTCCGTGCGCGTCGTCGCAGTGGCGTTCGGCTTCGGGGATACCCGGCACCGCCGTGGCCGGGCCGGACGCCGAGGCCGCGTGGTCGACCTGGAGCGTCGCGTGGGTGATCCCGTACTCGCGGGACAGGAACGCCTCGAGGTCGGCCCGCACCGCGTGGCAGTCCGCGCCCGGCGCGACCAGCACGTGCGCCGAGGCCGCGGGCAGGCCCGAGGTGATCTCCCAGATATGCAGGTCGTGGACCTCGCAGACCAGCGGCCGGTCCGCCATCGCCGCGCCCACGGCGGCGGGCGACAGCCCGGCCGGCGCGGCCTCCAGGAAGATCCGCCCCGAGTCCTTGAGCAGGCCGTACCCCGCGTACAGCATCAGTACCACCACGACCAGGGTGGCGATCGCGTCGGCCCGGTCGAACCCGGTGGCCAGGATGACCAACCCGGCCACCGCGGTGGCGATGAACGCGTACAGGTCGGTGACGACGTGCTGGAACGCACCCGCCAGGTTCAGGCTCCGCGGCTGGCCGCGGCCCCCGGCCCGCGCGATGAGCATGGCCACGGCGACGTTGACCGCTACGCCCGCCAGCGCCACGCCGAGCACCGTCCCGCCGCTCACCGCGGGCGGGGTCACCAGCCGGCGGATCGCCGTGTAGCCGAGCCAGATCGCGAGCAGGACCAGCGTGATCCCGTTGGCCTGGGCGGACAGGATCTCGGCGCGCTTGAGCCCGTAGGTGTACCTGCCCGTCGGCGGCCGCGCGGCCAGCCGCGCCGTGACCACCACCAGCGCGATCGAGGCGGCGTCGGTCAGCATGTGCGCGGCATCGGAGATCAGCGCCAGCGAGTGCGCGGCCAGGCCCGCCACCACCTCGCCGGCCATGAAGGCCAGGATCAGCGCGAGCGCGCCGGACAGCCAGCGCGCGTCCGCGCCGGGCGCCGGGCCGTGCTCGTGCCGATCGGTTTCCCTCACGATTCGACGATATCTTCAGCGATCGAGGATCTGGAAAAAGGCAGTGACCCGCCGCCGCAGGCGGCTAAGCAAGCCCCGCCGCCACAGGCGGCCAAGGAACACAGCACGGGAGGCACGATGGGCGCACTGGACGGGAAAGGGGCGCTCGTGACCGCAGGGTCACGAGGGATAGGCCGGGCGATCGTGAAGCGGCTGGCCGGTGACGGCGCCGCGGTCGTCTTCAGCTTCGTGCAGGACCAGGCCGCCGCGGACCGCGTGGTCAGCGAGGTCACCGACTCCGGCGGCCGGGCCTTCGCCGTCCGGGCCGATCAGGGGAGCCTGGATGACCTGCGGCGCCTGTGCGCCGTGGCAGAGGAGCGGCTGGACGGCCTGGACATCGTCGTCTGCAACGCGGGCTCGGTCGAGCCGACTCCGATCGACGACGTAACCGAAGATCTCTACGACCGGTATATGGCGGTCAACGTGCGGGGGCCGTTCTTCCTCATCCAGAACGCGGGCCGGACGCTGCGCGACGGCGGCCGGATTATCTGCATCTCCACAGACAACACACGCATGCACGCGCCTGGCATCGCGCTCTATACCGGCGCCAAGGGCGCGCTCGAGCACTTCACCGTGGTGGCCGCGCTGGAGTTCGGCGGGCGCGGGATCACGGCGAATGCGGTCGCTCCCGGAGCGACCGATACCGACCTGCTGCGCAGCGCCAACCCGGGCGAGACGTTCGAGGACGTGGTGGCGGAGACCGCACTGCGCCGGCTCGGCCAGCCGGACGACATCGCCCGCGTGGTGGCGTTCCTGGCCGGACCGGACTCCGGCTGGATGACCGGCCAGGTCCTGCGGGCCGACGGCGGCCTGCTGCCCTGAGCCCTAGGCTGGCAGCCATGAACACCCTGGAGGAATGGACGGCCGCGGCCGGCGCCGGGCTCGGGCTCGATCCGGGCCCGCTGAGCACCGCGGAGATCAAGGCCGTGCTGGACATGACGCGGGACGTGGCCCACGCCGTGGACCGGGTCGCCGCCCCGCTGACCGCCTACCTGCTGGGGGTGGCGGTCGGCCGTGGCCTGACCCTGCCGGAGGCCGCGGACCGGGTGCGCGCGCTGGCCGCTCGCTGGCCCGAGAGCACCGAACCGCCCACGACCACCCAGCCTTAACGGAGGCTTACGGGGCCCTTACGAGACCGGCCGTCACCGGGCGTGGTCACGCCGCAGTCCGTCAGAGTGGATCCGCGGGGTGTTCCATTCGGACGAGCGAAAGGATGATCGATGCCGGAGATAGGTACTGCCACCTCTCGGCAGGGGGAGTCCCAGCCGACCCGGCGCGGAGTGCTGCTCGGCGCGGTGGGTCTGGCGGGCTTGGGCGGAACGCTGGCCGGCTGCAGCACCGCGGCCGTGCCCTACGACGCTGACGAGGCCGGGGTGCCGCCGCAGGGCGCCGCGGCGCCGTCGGCCATGGCCATGGGTCCCTCGGCCAGCCCGGCATCGACGGGCCCCATGCCGAGCAGCGCCGCGCCGAAGAAGGCACCTGCGGGCAAAGAGGTGGTGCTCGGCGCGGCGGGGGCAATCCCGGTGGGCGGCGGCACGATCTTCACCGCGGCGCGGGTGGTCGTGACTCAGCCCGCACGCGGGCAGTACCGGGCGTTCAGCGCGGTGTGCACGCACGTGGGCTGCGTGGTCAACCAGGTGACCGGCGGCACCATCGACTGCCCCTGCCACGGCAGCCGGTTCAAGATCACCAACGGCGCGGTAGTGGCCGGCCCGGCGCCCAGCCCGCTGCCCCGCAAGCAGATCAGGATCGTGGACGGCAAGGTCGTGCTGTTGTCCTAGGGTGGGTCAGGGGGAAAGGCACAGCCGTCTGCCCAGCGTGGCAGGATGGCACCGTGGGCTCGCTGATGTTGCTGGACTCGGCTTCGCTGTACTTCCGGGCGTTCTTCGGGGTCCCGGATACGGTCCGGGCACCGGACGGCACGCCGGTCAACGCGGTGCGCGGACTGCTCGACATGATTTCCCGGCTGGTCCGGGCCCGGCAGCCGGCCCGGCTGGTCGCGTGCTGGGATGCGGACTGGCGGCCGGCCTTCCGGGTCGCGGCCGTGCCCTCCTACAAGGCGCACCGCCTGGCCGCCGACGGCGGCGAGGAGGTCCCGCCAGCACTGGCCGCGCAGGTCCCGCTGATCGAGGAGGTGCTGCTGGCCTCCGGCCTGGTCATCGCCGGGCAGCCGGGGTTCGAGGCCGATGACGTGATCGGCACCCTGGCCGCCCGCTCACCCGACCCGGTCGACGTGGTGACCGGCGACCGGGACCTGTTCCAGGTGGTCGACGACGCCCGCGGGATCCGGGTCATCTACACCGTCCGCGGCCTGGTCAACCTCGACGTGATCGACGAGGCGGCGGTGAGCGCCAAGTACGACATCCCGGGCCGTGCGTACGCCGACTTCGCCGCGCTGCGCGGCGACCCGAGCGACGGGCTGCCAGGCGTGCCGGGCGTGGGGGAGAAGACCGCGGCCGCGCTGATCCGGGCGTTCGGAAGCGTGGAGGGCATCACCACCGCGCTGGACGCCGGGCACGGCGGGTTTCCCCGCGGCAGCCGGGAGAAGCTCGAGAAGGCCCGCGGCTACCTGGACATCGCCATGTCGGTCGTCAAGGTGGCGGACGACGCGCCGCTGCCCCCGGTGGACGGGCGGCTGCCCGCCGTGCCGCGGGATGCCGACAAGCTGAAGGAGTTCGGCGAGCGGTGGGGACTGGGCTCGTCCCTGAGCCGGTTCCTCAGCGCCGTGTCCCGGTCTTAGGGTGGAGTGCGTGGAACTGTATCCCGCCAGCCGCCTCGAACTCGTCCGCGACTCCGTGCGCGCCGTCGGCCTGGACGCCGTGCTGCTGACGCCCGGCCCGGACCTGCGCTACGTCACCGGCTACGACGCCAAGCAGCTGGAGCGTCTGACCTGCCTGGTCGTCCCGGCGCAGGGCGACCCGGCGCTGTTCGTGCCGCGGCTCGAGCTGCCCGCCGCGCAGGCCTCGCCGGCCGGCTCGCTGGGCCTGGAGATCCTCCCCTGGGAGGAGACCGCCGACCCGTTCGCGATGGTGGCCGGCCTGCTCGGCAACGTCTCGGCGGTGGGCCTGTCCGACCGGATGTGGGCGCTGTTCGTGCTGAGGTTCCGCGACGTGCTGCCGTCGGCCCGCCTGGCGCTGGCCAGCGCCGCGCTGCGCCCGCTGCGGATCAGGAAGACTCCGGCCGAGGTCGCGGCGCTGCGCGAGGCGGGCGAGGCCATCGACCGGGTGCACGCCCGGGTCCCGGGCTGGCTGCGGGCCGGGCGGACCGAGCGCGAGGTCGGCGCGGACATCGCCGAGGCCATCCTGGCCGAGGGGCACGCCACGGTTGACTTCGTGATCGTGGCCTCCGGGCCCAACGCCGCCAGCCCGCACCACGAGGTCTCCGACCGGGTCCTGGAACCCGGCGACGCGGTGGTGGTGGACATCGGCGGCGCGATGCCGTCCGGGTACTGCTCGGACAGCACCCGGACCTACGCGATCGGCGAGCCGCCCGCCGAGTTCACCGCCTACTACAAGGTGCTCTACGACGCCCAGGAGGCTGCCTGCGCCGCGGTGCGCCCGGGGGTGACGGCGGAGTCGGTCGACGCCGCCGCGCGCGAGCCGATCACCGCGGCCGGGTACGGCGAGGCGTTCTTCCACCGGACCGGGCACGGGATCGGCCTGGAATCGCACGAGGACCCGTACATCGTGGCGGGCAACGGCGAGGTGCTCGAGCCGGGCATGGCGTTCTCGGTGGAGCCAGGGATCTACCCCGGCCCGCACGGCGCGCGGATCGAGGACATTGTGGTCTGCACCGCCGACGGCTACGAGCGGCTCAATAACACTCCGCGAGAGCTGCTCGTCGTCGGCTAAAGACCCACGATGAGCCGTACTGCACCGGCTCGACCTCACACCCTTTTAGTTCTCCGGGCCCTCCGTGGTCCGCGGTCCCGGAGGATCCATGCGGCCCTGATTCTCGGCCAGGAACCGCTCGAACTGGGCCGCGAGCTCGTCGGCGGTGGGCATGGACTCGCCCTCACCCAGCAGGCCAGCACCCTGGTGGTCATCGCCTCGGGCGCCGTCGGTTTCCGCCGCCGTGTCGTACTGCTGCTCCAGCGCGCGGACCAGCTCGGCCACCTCGGCCGACTCGGCAACCTGCCGTTCGATCGCCTCGTTGGTCCGGCTCGAGGCCTCATGGAGCTCGGCGTCGGGAAGCCCGAGCCCGGTGGCCGTGACCACCGAGCCCAGCAGGGCCAGTGCGGCCGGGGGATAGACGGCCTGGGCCAGGTAGTGCGGCACCTGCACGGCGAAGCCGAGCGCGTCCCGGCCCGTCTCGCCGAGCCGCAGCTCGAGCAGGGCGGCGGCGCTGCCAGGCAGCTGGATCCGGCTCGGCAGCCGCTGGTGCGCGCTGATCAGGTCGTCGCGGGTCCCGTGCGCGATCACGCCCAGCGGCCGCGTGTGCGGCATCCCGGCCGGGATGCCCAGGAAACTGACCGCCAGGCCGACGCCGAGCCGGCCGGTCAAGTCGAGGATGGCGTCGGTGAACAGCTTCCACTCGTGGTCGGGCTCGGGCCCGGTCAGCAGCAGAAAGGGCCGCTCGTGCTGGTCGCGAAGCAGGTGCAGGGCGAGCTCGGGCGCCTCGTAGCTCTCCCAGTGGCTGTTGTCGTAGATCATCAGCGGGCGCCGGGACCGGTAGTCGATGAGCCGGTCCGCATCGAACCGCGCCACCGTCTCGTGGGGGAGAGTGCTCAGCAGGTGCTCGGCGAGCAGTCGGCCGGCGTTGCCCGCGTCGATGAAGCCCTCGAGGTAGTGCAGCATCGGCGCATCCGCGATATCAGGCGCGGCGGGACCGAGTTCGTAGAGTTCTTCGGGGTTCCGCTGCATCCCTACAGTCTCGCACGGGCAGCCCGCTGGTGCCGACCGCGCCGACGGCGGGCCCGCTGGGGAACCTGCCGCTGAGCCGGACGGGCGAAGGACCACCATGGCCGTCTTTGACGTCGAGGCTCAGATCGCGGTGGCCTTTGACGCCACCGGCGTAGGTCTTTTCTACGTGGTCCATGATGATCTGCGCCCTGGCCGCGGCGTAGCTTCGGCCGGCGGCCCGGCTAAGTACGCGAACGGCGATGTTACATTCTCGTAAACGTCGAGACCATTCCGTTACATCGTTATGGCTCCGGGGTGAAGCCATGGCGCTAACGTGACCACGTGGAGGAGATCGACCGCAAGATCGTGTCATTGCTGGCCCGCAACGGCCGGATGAGCTTCACTGAACTGGCCCGCCAAGCCGGCTCTCGGTCTCGGCGGTACACCAGCGGGTGCGCAGGCTCGAGCAGGACGGCGTGATCAAGGGCTATGCCGCGATGTTCAACCCGGAGGACGTCGGGCTGCCGCTGACCGCCTTCGTGTCGGTCAAGCCGTTCGACGCCGCAGCCCCGGATGACCTGCCGCAGCGGCTGGAGCACCTGACGGCCATCGAGGCCTGCCACAGCGTCGCGGGAGACGAGAACTACATCCTCAAGGTGCGGGTCGCCTCGCCGACCGCGCTGGAGGACCTGCTGTACCAGATCCGCACCCTGGGCGGGGTCTCCACCCGGACCACCGTCGTCCTCAGCACTCCCTACGAGAACCGTCCGCCGGACTTCTAAGTCTTTCCGTGGCGCTCGTGGCAGCGTGGCAGTCGTGGCGGTTAGGTGGGTTTGGCCGCCAGGCCGTCGAGGGTGACGGTCAGCAGCAGATCGGCCCGGCCCGGCTCCTTCTCCGAGCTCACCGCGACCCCGTGGACCAACCGCATCACGTCCAGGGCGGTGACATCCTCCCGGATGGCCCCGGCCCCCTGCGCGTTCACCAGCAGCCGCTCGGTGGTCTCGCGCATGGCCATCCAGCATGATGTGATCAGCTCGGACTCGGCGCCGACCGCGTCGATCAGCGCGCGCGACAGGCCGCGCTTGATGACCAGGTAGCCGGCCAGCGCGCGAAGCCAGGCCGCGAAGGCCTCCCCGGGCGCGTCGGTCGCAGACAGCGCATCGCCCTGCTCGCAGATGACGCGGACCTGGGTGCGGAACACGGCCGCCTGCAGGTCCAGCCGACTGGGGAAGTGGCGGTAGAGCGTGCCGATGCCGACGCCGGCCCGCCGGGCGATGTCCTCCAGTGGCGCGTCGGCGCCCTTTTCTGTGAAGGCCGCGGTAGCCGCGGTGATCAGCCGGGCATGGTTCTGCCGCGCGTCGGCGCGCAACTGCTCGGCCGGCGCTGCGCGCTGGCCGGCTGCCTGTTCGGCTGGTCAGGTGCTCTGGTCATGGTCCCGGTCGCTCATAATAAGGTTGCAAAACGGAGGCTGCCTCCGTATAGTAACCGGAGTAGACCTCCGCTTCATTCCTGATCGTACCGCCCGGCCAGCGGTATGTCAGCCGCCAGAGGTCTTCCGACGGTTCCTCAGGGGTCCCCGCGCCGCCGAGCGCCCGGGATCCAGATCGCCATGGAGGCATGTTGTCTTCTTTGCGTACCCGTGATGCGGGTATCGATACGGTCAGCCCTTCAAGCCGGGCTGGCGTAGCCCTGGCCATCATGCTCAGCGCCCAGCTCATGATCATCCTCGATGCGACCGTGGTAAACATCGCGCTGCCGCACATCCAGACCAGCCTGCGTTTCTCCCCGACCAGCTTGTCCTGGGTCATGAACGTCTACACGCTGACGTTCGGCGGACTGCTGCTGCTCGGCGGCCGGGCGGGTGACATCCTGGGCCGACGGCGCGTGTTCCTGGCCGGCATCGGCCTGTTCACCCTCGCCTCACTGGCGGGCGGGCTCTCCACCTCGGCCGGGCATGCTGCTGGCCGCCCGGGCCGTGCAGGGCGCGGGCGGCGCGCTGGCCGCCCCGGCCGTGCTGGCCCTGATCGTGAGCGGCTTTCCCGAGGGCCGGGAGCGGACCCGCGCGCTCGGCATCTACATGGGCGTGATCACCGGAGGCTCCTCCCTGGGCCTGGTGCTCGGCGGCGTGATCACCGAGTGGCTGTCCTGGCGCTGGGTGCTGTTCATCAACGTGCCGATCGGGATCGCCGTGGTAGCGATCGCGCCGCTGTTCGTGGCCGAGACCCCGCGCCAGGCGGGCCGGTTCGACCTGGCCGGCGCCGTGACGTCCACCGCCGGCGTGGCCTTGCTCGTGTACGGATTCGTCCGGGCCGCGGCCAGCGGCTGGGGGGATCAGCTGACGCTGGCCGCGTTCGGCGCCGCCGCGGTGCTGCTGGCCGGCTTCCTGGCCATCGAGTCCAGGGCCCGCCAGCCGATCACCCCGCTGCGGCTGTTCGCCGACGCCAGCCGGTCGGGCTCCTTCATCGCCCGGCTGCTGCTGATCGCCGGGATGTTCGGAGTGTTCTTCTTCCTCACCCAGTTCTTGCAGCGGGTCATGGGCTTCAGCCCGCTGCGGGCGGGCGTGGCCTTCCTGCCGCTGACCGCGGCGCTGTTCGTGATGTCGCGCACGGCGCCCCGGCTGATGCCGCGGCTCGGCGCCAAGCCGCTCATGATCACCGGGATGCTGCCGGCCATCGTCTCGCTGGCCTGGTTGTCGCGCGTCTCGCCCGCGACTGACTACTGGTCCGGGGTGTTCGGCCCGATGATGCTGCTGGGCATCGGGATGGGCCTGGTGTTCGTGCCGCTGACCACGGCGTCGCTGGCCGGGGTCGCGCCCGCGGACTCCGGGGCCGCCTCGAGCATGGTGAACGTGATGCAGCAGGTCGGCGGTGCGCTCGGCCTAGCCGTCCTGGTCGCCGTGTTCGGTACCGCGAGCCGGAACGCGGCCGGGCACCCGCTGCCGGGCTTGACCGCGGCGGCCCAGGCACAGCACGTGCTGGCGCACGGCATGGCGGCCGCCTTCGGCCTCGCGGCGATCTTCAACGTGGCCAGCCTGCTGGTGATCGTGGCCCTCATCCGCACCAGGAAGCTCGTGCCGCAGCACGCCGAAGTCCTCGAGGAAGAGCCCGCGATCGCGTCCGGCTGACCGGCAGCCCTGCCCGGCGACCGCTCTTATCCCCTACCTGTCAGACGTTCAGCGTTGTCCGGCTCGGTTCGTGAGCTGGCATGATCGCTATCCGGTTGTCCGTACTCGTTCGCCTGGCCCGGCAAGTCGGTCATCCGGGTGGCTCCCACGCTGGCTCCTCGGGGCCTGCAGACCGATGAGTCTTGGCTGCGCGAGCCGGTCTACGCAGCATCGTGTCAGCCAACCGGAGGTGTTGAGCGTGCGCAAGGTCGTGGTGTACGAACTGTTGTCTCTCGACGGCGTCGCCGAGGATCCCGACTCCTTCTTCACCGACTGGGACGACGTGATGCAGGCCAACCTCGCTTCTGTCATCGCAGCGCAGGACGCGGTCATCCTCGGCCATCGCAGCTACGGCGAGTGGGCTGAGTTCTGGCCGGGCAGCACGATCCAGCCATTTGCGACGTTCATCAACGGGGTCGCGAAGTTTGTCGCGACATCCGCGCCGCTCCAGCCGGAGTGGGCCAATGCGAGTGTGGTCGACGGCGGGCTGGTCGACTTCGTCCGTGACCTGAAAGCCCGGCCCGGAGGCGACATCGGAGTCCACGCCAGTATCTCGGTGGCCCAGGCGCTGCTTGCCGCAGACGTTGTCGACGAGGTCAGGCTCGTGATCGCACCGAGGATCGCTGGCAGCGGACGAAGGCTACTGTCCGGGTTGCCGTCGATTCAGCTCGAATCGATCCGAAGCTCCACCTCACCCAGTGGCTATCTGCTTGTCGACTACCGCGTCATCGGGTAGCTGCCGCTGTTCGCGACGACAACCGGCCGGAGAACCTCGAGCTGGACGCGTCCCGCGCAGCGCAGATCGTCCTGCCTCATGTTCTCGGGGGCACGATCATGGGTAAGCACGGCGGACTTATGGCCAGATTCGGCAGCGCGATGGCTTTGGCCAACGGTGCGCGAAACCTGCTTCAGCGCAGCGGGTTCTCCGCGCGTCCCGCACAATCCGGCGACACGCCCCCGCACACTGGCCGCACAGCAACACCGCACGTGGCCCCCGGCCCCGCAAGAGGGGACCACGGCAACTCTGGAACTCCCCGGCCTGATCGTCGTTGACCATCGAAGCCGCGGTGAACTTGTGATCGCCGCTCGGGCCGGTCTGTGGGAGTGCCCGTCTGGCTGGCGTATCCTGGGAGATGGTAGCCACGTCTGCCTGATCCTAGCTACGCCGGCCCGGCGCTGGTGGTAGCGCCTGAGGACAAGAGCGGCACAGCCCTCGCGTGGAGTCTTCCCCTTCCATCGTGATCTCCTATGTGCGGTGGCCAGGCGCCTGGACGCGCCACCGGAGCAGAGGCACGATGTCGCACGACAAGATCAGGGCAGCAGCCCGCAAGCGCATGGCGGAAACAGGCGAGCCGTATGCCACCGCCCGGCGCGAGGTCATCAAGAATCACCAGGAAGCCGGACCCGGACCAGGAGCCGCCGCATCCGCCGACACGAGATGGTTCCCTATCGACTACAGCGATATGGGCCAGATCTCCCTGTGGACGGAGACACGGCATGGCGGGGGACCGGGACGCGGCGGCGTGGAGGTCGACTCCACCGTGGTGCGGGTGCGGATGGCTGATTTCCATCTGGACATCCCTCGCAGCTCGGTGCGATCGGCCGCGCGCTCTGCGCGCTCGGTCCGGGGAACGATCAGGGTACACGGCGGCCGCGGGCGCTGGCTCGTGAACGGCTCGTATAACGGCTTCGTCGAGCTCGCCATCGAGCCGCCCAGCTACACCTCTCGGCAACCCAGCACACTATTCCTCAGGAGCAAGGTCAGTTCGCTGACGATCAGCCTCGTCGACCCCGACGGCTTCATCGCCGCGGTCGAAGGTCGAAGTCGACAATGGGCCGCGCGAGGACTGAGGCTGCGGCTTCCTGGTCCTGCTCTGACACGTCCCGGGCCGGATCATATGGCACCTCGATCCCCGAGACGGGGCCAGGGGCCCACACGCCCCAGACCGGGATGCGCCATCTCAGTGTAAGAAAGCAGGAACCTACCCGGAAGGCCGTCAGGATGTCACAACCATCGGTTGGGCTCCCCCCGCTCGCGTGAGGCGAGGGGCGAGTGAGATCACGGCGACCAGTGGGCTGACCGCTGGCGCTCCGCCGCCATGACCCGCGGCCGTTCGCCCGAGCTTTTAGCCCACGGCCAGGACCCGCCCCGCGGGCAGCCCGGGGACGTCCGTCCCGCGAGGCACGATCGCGGCGGTGCCCTTGTAGACGCCGACCGCGGCCGTGACCTGGGCCAGCGGGGCCGCCACGACGGTGGCGCCGGCCGCCAGGGCCAGGTCCAGCAGCGAGGTGTAGGCGTCCGGATCGCCGCAGGGCGGGGCCGCCACGACCACGTCCCGGCAGGTCAGCCGGGGTACCGGTCGACGGATCAGCTGTGGGGCCGCCCGATCCGGCCCGAGCCCGTCCGGCCCGAGCCCGTCCGGCCAAGCCCGTCCGGCCCGAGCGCCGGTGCCGGTCCGCAGGCATGGCCGACGGTGCCGGTCCGCGGGCCTGGCCGTTGCTGCCGTGTGGCCGTTGCTGTCCGTTGTGACTGGTGGTGCCGTTGGCCTGGAGCTGGCCGTGTCGCGGGGTCTGCAGCAGAGAGCCGAACGGCGTGGTGCCCTCGGCCTCGCCGAACGCGTACACCTGCCGTACCCAGCAGCGCTCGGCGGCCTGGATGGCCAGCTCGGCCAGCCCGGCCGAGGTGATCAGCAGCCGGGCCCGGCGTTCCTTGAGCTGGGCGGCGATGTCCGCCGCGGACTGCGCCGGGCGAACCGGCGCGGCGATGGCCCCGGCCGCCCGGACGGCGTGCACCGCCACCGCGTGGCTGACCGCGTCGTCGACGAAGATCCCCGCCGTGTCGGCCTCCCGCAGGCCGCGCCGGGACAGGCCGCGTGCCGCCGCGCGGACCATGTGCGCGAACTGCGGCCAGGTGATCACGGCGACCTCGGCGTGGCCCTGGGCCACCGCGTCGATGAGCGCGGCTCCGTATCCGGCCTGGTCGGCCAGCGCCAGGATGTGCTCGGTCACCGCCCGCTGCGGCGCGTCCGCGTGCAGCGTCCGCAGATCCGCCTCGATGCCTGCTCCGGCACTGATCTCGAGTTCCACCAGAACCTCCCGCTAGGTGCAACAACAGGCGGGTCCTGGCCTGGAGCCGGGACCCGCCCGGCCGCCGTGGCGGGGCTTTGCTGGTTCCCACCCCCCCTTGGGAACCAGCGGCTGCCGTGCTTTAGCGACGATTGAAACGCTATGCCAGGCCGACCCGCGTGCACATGCACCGAACTATGCATCCCCATGTGCATCTTGGTCCGGGATCGAGCCCGGACCACGTGCACATATACACATGGCGGTTAGCTGGGCGGCTCGTGCCGCGCGGCCCATGAGGCAACCTGTGTACGCGACGTGAAGCCGAGCTTGGCCAAGATATTGGCCACGTGACGCGCCGCGGTAGCCGGGCTGATCACCAGCTCGTCGGCGATCTGGCGGTTGGACAGGCCCCGGGCGATGAGGACCACGATCTCGTGCTCGCGCGCGGTGAGCGGGCTGGCCGACCTGGCCGAGGCCAGCCGGGCCGGGTCGGCCCAGGCCGCCTCGCCGGGCCTGCCCGGGTCCTTGGCTCCCGCATGCCCCGGGCTGGCGGGGAGCCCGGCGGCCGTCTCGATGTGCGAGCCGAGCGCGTAGCCGACCGCGTCGTCGGCCGTCATCTCGCGGCCCTCGGCGAACAGCGCGGCGGCCGCCGCCACGCCGAGCCGGTCGCGGGCCAGCTCGAGCAGCGCCTCGACCCGGGAGCCGATGCCGGTCGGCTGACCCAGCGACTCCCGCAGCTGGGTGGCGGCTCCGGCCAGCCGGGCGGCCTGCTCGGGCTGCTGCCGGGCCGCGGCCAGGGCCGCGAACGCCTCCAGCCCGCGGGCCATGCCCAGCCGCTGGCCGCAGGCCTGGTTGATCCGCAGGCTTTCGGCCAGCCGGGCCCGGGCCAGGTCCAGGTCGCCGCCGGCCAGCGCGACCCAGCCGACTCCGGCCAGGCAGCGGGCGATCTCGATCCAGGCGTCCACCTCACGGAAGATCTCCGCGGCGTCTTCGAAGTGCCGCAGCGCCATGTCGGCATCGCCCCGGGCCCGGGCCAGGGTGCCCAGCCCGTACTGGATCTGGGCGACCCCCCAGCGGTTGTTGTCGCTCAGCACCTCCAGCGCGGCCTCGTACGACCGCTGTGCCGACTTCAGCGTGTTCTGGCGGACCGCGATGGCGGCCTTGGCCGCGAGCGTGAGCCCCGCCTCCCAGTCGTTGCCCGCCGCGTCGGCTGCCTCGATGGCCTCGTCGATCAGGGCGGTGGCGTCGGCGAACCGGCCCGCCCGCAGGGCGGCCTGGCCCAGCGTCCGCAGCGCGCTCGGCACGGTGAAGGCATCGCCGCACGCGCGGCTGATCTCCAGGCCCTGCTGGGCGCTGCGCAGCAGCGTGTCGTAGTCCTGCAGGTCGAAGGCGATCTCGGCGCGGCCGGCCAGGGCCCGCCCGCGGACCTGCGGCGAGACCTCACCGCCCTCCTGGACCAGGAACCGGTCGAACCAGGTGGCCGCCTCCCGCTGATCGCCGTGCGGGACCCACATGTTCAGCAGCCCGGTGCACAGCCGCAGGCCCTCGGCGGTGTGCCCGTGGCTCAGCGATGTGGCCAGCGCGATCCGGAAGTTGCCGAATTCGGCGATGCCGCGGCGGAAGATCGCCCGGCGCACCGGCCAGGGCGGGTCGCCGCGGCGGAACATCCGGACGGCGGTGTCCTCGACCAGGGCCAGGATGCAGTCGCGATGCCGCAGGAACAGGCGGGACTCCTCGCCCGCGGCGACCAGCCGCTCGACGGCGTATTCCCTGATCGTGTCGAGCAGGCGGTACCGGGCGTCGCCGGCCGCCTCGCCGTCCAGCACGACCAGTGACTTGTCGATGAGCGAGATGAGCAGGTCGAGCACGGCGTCGGCCGGGATGGCCTCGTCGGAGCAGACCTGCTCGGCCATGTCCAGGTTCCAGCCGGAGAATACGGCCAGCCGGCGCAGCAGCATCTGCTCGGCCTCGTCCAGCAGCTCGTAGCTCCAGTCCACGGTGGCCCGCAGCGTCTGCTGCCGGGGCGGCGCCGTCCGGTCGCCCGAGTCGAGCAACTGGAACCGGTCCCGGAGCCGGTCGGCGATCTGCTCGACCGACAGCGCCCGCACCCGGGCCGCGGACAGTTCGATGCCCAGCGGGATGCCGTCCAGCGTCCGGCACAGCCGGGCCACCGCGGCGGCGTTGTCTTCGGTCAGCGTGAAGCCGGGCCGGGCGCCCGCCGCGCGCGCCGCGAACAGCCGGATGGCTTCGTGCCCGGCCAGTTCGTCGCCGACCGCGTC
>CAVWUG010000003.1:0-541429 GCA_963758115.1 uncultured Actinomycetota bacterium | reverse complement strand
CCGACGTTGGATCCACCGGACCAGCTGACCCGCATCCAGCCCTGCCTTGTCGGGGGTTGACACTTTGAGCCCGACAAGCTCCAATGCAGGGTCGTCGATGACTGCCCGGAGCGCCTCCTTACCGGTCATTCCGCGGTCCACATGAACGACGCGATACGTTCGAGACAACTTGTCATTCGACGTTCTTCGTCTTCTCCTCTTTCACGAGCACCGGGTGTGCCGAATCTCGGCTACCCCAAACCAAAGCTGATCATGTGGTGCATGGCGATCGTGGGCAGCATTCGCGCGACGGTGCGATAGACCTTCGCATCGATGCCCACACCGCGGTGCACGATCGGTTGGCGATCGTGCTACCCAGCGCCCTCGCCAATGACCGCGCGAACCGTTCCGGCGGGTTCGCCAATCGCACCGCCGCCCGGCCGCGCTTCTCCATCCGCGGATGCTGGGGCCCATACGGACCTGAGTCATCGCGGTACACCGCCGCGCCATCCCCGGTCAGTTCAGTGCTGTAGGTGCCGGCGGAAGTTATCGTGACCCCTAATCCGTAGGGTGCGATCTCGGACACCAACGCCTCCGCCCACCGCTCAACGGCCGCCTTCGATGCCGAGTAGATCGACGCCAAAGGCATCCCTCGGACCGCGCTGGTGCTCGACACCATCACGATGCGTCCTCGCCCCGCCTCCCGCATCGACGCCAACAGCGCATTCGTCAGCGCGGCAGGACCGAACAGGTTCGTTGCGAAGACGCGCTGCCACTCGGCCGCCGGCGTTTCTTCCGTGAACCCGGCCACGGCGATGCCTGCATTGTGTACGAGGGCATCCGCCGCGCCGACGAGCCTCAGGATCGTTTCGCCCGCAGCATCCACGGACTGTGGATCAGTGAGATCCAGTCGTATGCCGTGCAGGCGCGGGTCGTCTGCCGATGCGCCTGTCACCTCGCGGATCGTGGCCAGTCCCGCGTCGACGTTTCGCATGGCACCCACCACTCGCCAACCACGCCGGTAGAGCTCACAAGCCGAGGCAAGCCCCAGTCCACGGGATGCACCGGTGATCACGACGGTGCGAGCAGCCGACGTCACCTCGGTGCTACCGCCATGACTGCTCACCGCTGCGCGGCGTGGACCGGGACGCGGCCCCAGCCGAAGACGTTCGGCATCTTCACCCGTGAAAGGCCCGTGACATCCACCTCGAACTCTCGGGATGAGATCCAACAGAACGTCGATGGCGATCCGACCCTCCATCCGCGCCAGTGCGGCTCCGAGACAGCTATGATCCCCGTATCCGAAGCCGAGGTTGTGGCCGGAGTGCCCCAGAGTGATGTCGAAGCGATCCGGATCGGGGAAGGCTCGCTCGTCCCTCGTGGCCGAACCAGTTGATCAGCATGACCGGCCTGTGCTTGGGAATCACCTGGCCATGCAATTCGACGTCGACGTTGCTCCAGCGGATGTCGTATTGCGACGGCCCCTCGTAGCGCAGTAGCTCTTCGAACGCGGCCGGGATCAGGCTTCTGTCCTTCCTGAGTGCTTGCCACTGATCCTGGTGGCGTGCGAATACGACTGCCGCGCTTCCGATCAGCTTAGTTACGGTCTCGGCACCTGCGCCGCCGAGCAACGACGCGAAGGCGGCTATTTCTACGTCGTCAAGACGCGTGCTGGTGCCGTTCTCGCGTTCCGCTTCGACTTCGGTCAGTCGCGTCATCATGTCGTCTTGCGGGTTGGCACGTTTGTCGCCGACGAGGTCGTAGTAGTACTTCCACATGGCCACTGCCGCCTCGCGGCCGGCAGGCGAGGTGCTGATGTTTCCCCGGCTCGCGTTCCAGAAGCGCGTCGAGCCAATGGCGTATCTGCTGGCGCCCTTCCGGCGGCACCCCAAGCATCGTGGTGATGATCTCCACCGGAAACAGCGCCGAGAAGTCCTCGACCATGTCGAACGACATCACATCGAGTTGTTGCGCCGCCCTTTCGATCACGCTCCGAATCATGGGTTCGAGCTTCGCATCGCACGTGGGGTGAACACCTTGTTCACCAGCGCCCGCATCCGGGTGTGCTGCGGGGGATCCATGATGATGATCACTCCCTCGGGGGTCAACTCCTCCGGGTCGACGAAGTCTTCGAGGGTGACGCCCTTCGCCGAGGAATACGTCTCGTGATCACGCATTGCGCTCGCCACGTCCTCGTAGCGCGAAAGTGCCCAGTCGTGCTGCGTGCTGTGGTACACCGGTGCGTAGTCACGCAGCTCCCGGTAGGTCTCGAATGGGTCGTTAAAGAATTCGTCCGAGAACGGGTCGAAGTGCACGGATTCCGGTGAATTACCGGATTGATCGTTCATTTCCCTCGCTACCTGTGACAAGTTCGGTGTGGGGCCGCCCGCTGCGGTGACCACCGCGTACAGAACGTCTGAGAACAGCCGTTATCGCTGACGAGAATATTACTTTTCATCGCGGCTTTCCGACGAGTCACACGATCTCACCGGCTGAAGCGTCAGCTCCTGGCACCGCCCAGCCGCAAGAAGTTGACGGTGTACTCCTGCCCCGTCAATCCGTTCGGATCGAGCCCGATGAGTCCCATCAATTGGTCCCACTTATCAGGGTCGACGAACCAGTCCCACCGCGTGATGTGTCCGTCCTCGTTGGTCCAGATGTAGTCCCACTCCCGCAGTTCCAACACCGTCCCGTCGGCGAGCGTCCCCGCGTAGGTGTCACAGGACGTGAAACCCCAATCGCCAGAGACGCATTCGAACGGACTAACGAGGCGGTAGTCCGGCATGTGCTTCCACCACATGCGCCACTCCGCGGTGAGCATGTCGCCGTCCGGCGCGTACTCGGCCATCGCCGCGGCCACCTCGTCCGAGAACATTTCGGCCGCCGTCTGTGGGACACCATCGTTGAAATGGGGACTCATCATGACGTAGTCGGGTGCCAAGATGAACTTGCTGCCGAAGTTGACATGGCGGCCTCGGTCAATCGGTTTCGCGTAGCCCTCCCACTTCTCGAAGGCGATCTGCTCGTTAACGGCCACACGATCGCTGCTCATGTCGTGTTCCTTTCCACTAGCCCAGCTCGGCGAATCTCTTCAGGTACGACCACGCGATCTCAGGCGGAATCCCGCCGCACAACGGTGAGAGATTGAACATCTCGCCGCCGGCGAGGCGCCGACTCGCTTCCTCGACTGACAAGATCGCGTGGGACGACGACGTACGGCGGAGTTCGTCGACGGTCTTGGCGGTGCTCATGTTGGCCGATACCTGGTTGTCAGGGTTCCATTCCGAATAGGCCATCGCATCGTGCAGCAGGTACTGACCGATCTCGTCCCAGGCGGCGTCGACATCCTCTGCCACGAAGAGGTTCGTCACGACATCCCGTTCGGGTATGAGCACGAAGCCAGGCTCGAAACCATTGTCGCGGCAGGCCTTCTCGTAGGCCTCCTGCATACCCGGCACCCCGCCGTTGGCGAGCAGGCCCAAGCCGTTGCGTCCCGCACGCCGCGCCGCGGCCAGGCTCGCGCCACCCCAATTCAGCATGGGACCCTCGGGCGTTCGTGGACGCGGAGTCGCCCGCATTCGCCTGCCTCGGTTTTCGACCTCTTCTCCGGCCAACAGCCGGCGCAACAGGCTCAGCTTTTCATCGGCAATGCGGCCGCGATCGGACATGGACAGTCCGAAGTGGTCGTATTCCTCAGCGCGATAGCCGATCCCGAAGACGTAGGCCGCCCTGCCCGCACTGATGTGATCCAGCACGGAAATGTCCTCCGCCAACCGGGCCACGTCATAGAACGGCAGGAGAATCGTCAGGTTCAGCATCAGCTGTTCGGTGCGCGCGGCAATCGCCGCGCCCAGCAGTAGCGGCGAAGGGAGATAACCGTCGTCGGCGCAGTGATGTTCACACAGGACTACGGCGACACAGCCGCGGGTCTCGGCCCACGCCGACATCTCGCTTGCCGCGGCATATAGCTCGGTCGGCGGTGCGCCGATCGACGGCGCTCGCATGTCGAATCGAAGAGTGAACATCGGGCCGTCTAACTCCCTTGACGGGCGTCGGTACCCATGACGTCGATGCTTGCCTGCATGATCAGCTGAACCACCTCGTTGCGGGACATTGATTTGAAGAGTTCCAGACCCATGCGGACGTCATCGCCGGTGGCGATCGTCGGTCCGTTGCTGAGGTTGGCGAACGCTTCGTCCACCACGCTCGCGGCGGTGACCGCGCCCGCGGGGATCTCGTCGAGCGATGCGAGACGTCCGCGCTCGAACTCCAACTGGCGCAACGCCGGTGTGTCGGTCATTCCGAGTACCAGGCCGAGCACGTCCACGCCCTTGTCGTGCAACTCCACCCACAAGCCTTCGGTGAACACCATGTCGAAAGCTTTGGTTCCTCCGTAGGTGACCATGTTTCGGCCACCGGCCAGCGCGGCTCCCGACGTGAAGTTCACGATGCCGCCCCTACCTCGCTCGACCATAGGCCCGGCGAAGTGATGACACAGCCTCATCAGTACCAGGCAGTTACGTTGCAGCAGGGCTTCCGCTGCCGATACCGGGTTGGCAAGGAAGGGTTGGTAATTCGGGTCACCGCCTGCGCAGTACACCAGCATGCCGACCTCGAGATCCGCGGTGGCATCGATGATGTTCTGCGATGCGTCGGCGTCGGTCAGGTCGACGGCAAGCGTCCGCGTCTCGGCATCGGTGCGTTCTCGAATGCGGGCGGCCACCTCGTCGAGCACGTGTTGGCGGCGGGCGACAAGCACGACGTTCGCCCCTTCATGGGCGAGTCGCTCGGCGAACAGCGACCCGACGCCGTCGGACGCGCCGACGACGAGCGCCCACGGCCCGTACTTGGTCGCGAAGTCTGCAGTCATTGATCTGCTACCGCGACCAGTCGAACCGAGGTGTAGGTGCGGCGAGCGATTCGCCAGCCGTCACCGGTGCGTACGACGTGATCGTCGTAGTAACCGATGGGGTTGGCCCCGCCACCTTCGAACAGGATCAGGGCGTCGACATAGGTCCGAACGTTCGCAGCATCTCCGCTGATATCCACGGCTTGGTTGGTCATCCGGTGCATGGTGTGCTTCGCCGCCGCGTGGACAGCCTCCATGAACGTCGCTACTTCCGCGCCGCCGGTCCACTGGCCGATTTCGCCGTAGTCCACCTGAGCGTCGTCGGTGAAGACCTTTGTCAGCAGCGAGTATTGGAGGGTGTCGATGGCCGTCGCATAGCGGATTGTCAATTCGACGATCTCATCGCGGTCGCTCATACGACGTCTCCATTCGGGTGGACGACGATACGCGGCGGGCCCTCGGATCGGCGGGCCTCATCGATCGCATCGGGCACCTCGTCGAGCCCAATGATGCGGCCGACGCTCGGCATTGGGTCGAGCCGGCCCTCGACGACGGCATCGAGGACGCCGTACCAGTCCTGCGGCATCGGACCGCCACCGAACTGGAGAGTCAACCCATTGCGGGTTGCCTTGGTGACGCTCAGCGTGTCCCCGGTGTACCAGCCGCCAGCGCAGTAGATCCGAGACGAGAACTCCGCCTCGCCCACGATCCGGTCGATGAGCCCTGGCGCGCCGACGCACTCGAAGACCACGGCCGATCCGCCGAGTTTGTGTTCGGCGCGGACTTGCCGGAACACCTCAAAGACCGATTGCTCCGCGGGATCGACCATTACGTGTGCGCCGAATGCCGTTCGAGCGAGTTCGCGACGATCGGCCTGGAAGTCGGACACGATGATCGGCTCTATGCCGCGACTGGACAGCGCGGCGACCGCCGAGAGTCCGACAGCCCCTGCCCCGATGACGATGGGTATCTCACCCGGTTGGAGGTTTGCAGAGCGCACGTAGAACTCGCCGACGGCGAAGCAGTCCACGACGGCGATGGCGTCACTGGATACGGTTCCGTCCACGACCCTTGCCGTGGCTTCGGGGACAACCAGCAGTTCCCCGAAACTCCCTTGCGCCTCGGGATGCTGCCCGATGATTCGCAAACCACCGGCACCACCGTCTACCAACCGAATCGGCATCGACGTCACCCGCGCGCCGATCGAGAAGGCGTCGCTACAGCCCGGACCGTGGCCGACTACCTCGCCGACGAACTCGTGGCCCATGACGATGTCGCGGTCGGCGTCGTACAGCGACCGTCCGGTCGGGTCGTCGATTGCGAGTTCTGGATGGTCCATGAAGTGGACATCGGACGCACAGATCGCTGTGCTCAAAGTTTTGAGAAGCAGATCACCTTGCCCTGGTACCGGATCAGCGGTGTCCCTGACGGTCAGCTTCCCGCCCTGCAATACGACTGCACGCACCAGTTTCACACCCTTGTGGAACTTCTCTATTATTAGAGATATAGTTCTCCAATTACTGACATGACCGTAGGATGTTGCCCGAAGGGAGTCAAGGGTGCGCGGAGCGAGTTCAGCGCCGACCGAACGAGTCCTCGATGTCCTTGAACTGCTCGGCAGGCCAGCCGTTCACGGGACGCGGTTCTCCGACGTTGTGCGCGAGCTCGATTTGTCCCAGTCAACCGCTCACTCCATCCTCAAGACGCTGTCGGACCGTGGCTGGCTGCGGCGTGATCCGGTGACCAAACAGTTCACCCTCGGGCCGGCTGTGACGCGCTTGGCCGCCCACCTCGACACCGCTCGTCCGTTGACTGCGCAGGCGCGCGATGCCGTTCGGCGGCTCGCTCACATCGCCGGCGTGCCGGCCTCGGTGTTAGAGCGCAGCGGGGACGAACTCGTCATCACAGCTTTCGAGAACCCCCAGACCGCTTCCGTTACAACGCTTCCCAATGAGCGGATCCCATATGCGCCACCGTTCGGAATCGCCTTCGCCGCCTGGGATACCGCTGACGAGCAGGAGGCGTGGATAACCCGCGGCGCCGCTGGCGACGCAGATCTGCGTCAGCGCCTGCGCACCCTATTGACCCGCACACGCGAGCGCGGCTACGACATCGACTGGATGACGCCCGCACTCAGCCAGGCAGCCCACGCAATTGGGACGCTCTCCAGTGATGGAATCCCCCATAACCTGCGATCCATCATCGATCAGTTGCGCGTGGAATTCGCCTCGGCCAACTCAATGCTGGACGACAGAACCCGCGACGCACAACCGATCGCGACGATTGCGGCACCGGTGCTTGATGCCGACGATCGCATTGCCCTCATAATCGCAATACATCCCCTGCGCGCCATGGCGATGAGCGAAATCCGGTCTGCAGCAGAACCGCTTCTCCGCGAGATCTCCCAATTGGGCACCGAATAGAAACCCGAAGGCGCGGGACGCTCCCTTTGACGAGGTTGGACTGGGTGCGATCTGGCCTGACGGAATAAGAAAACTGGCCAGGGCTTATGGCCCTGACCAGTTTCTTCTTTGTGGAGCTGCCGGGAATCGAACCAGGCGCATAAAGCGGTGTGAACTGGGAAAACGCCGGATTTGACTACGCGAAACAACGTGAAACGACGCCACGCGACCTGCGGATACACGAAAGGTGTTGATGGCATCAACGCCGATCGCTGGCCCGTAGTGATCGACGTCCCGACGGCGGCAGGGTCACTAATGAAACCGCTGCTGCCCGAACCTCAACGTCACGCAAGGGCGACGTCGATAACAGACCACTTACACGCCGCCGATCACCGAGAACCGAATCCGGGTCGTCAATGCGGGACTGATCCATGAGTTGCCGTCTAACTGCGGCCCAACCGGTGGGCGCGGTCATTCGTCGATGCTGATGGCACGCTCAGGGCAGTTCGCGACCGCCATCTGCGCTTTGTCTTCCCATTCCGGAGGGATGTGGTCGACATGGACGAATGCCTTGGCGTCGTCATCAACGTCGAAGATCTCGGGGTACGTCATTGCACATCGACTGTGGCCCTGGCAAGCGTCACGCTCTATGCGTACACGCATCGTTTCCTCTCCCCTGCAGCCGATCTCGATTCGATAATTGACAGCATCCGCTCAATCGATGCCCTTGAGCCGAGTACAAAGTTACTAAACGGCCTGGGCCGCGTCGGCCGCGCTCGGGCGCCTAAGTCGCTGCCGCAGGTTGCCAACAATCGCATTGGGCTGTGGTGTTGGCGTCCTGGAACCTACTGCTTGGGGTCAAGGCGGGTGCGCAGCCGGATGACCGGCAGTTCGCGGTCGGTTTTCTGCTCGTAGCCCGCGAAACGTTTTGCGGTGCTGGTTATCTGGCGCCACGCGTGCTCGCGGGCAGCGCCTTTGAGCTGCTCGGCGCACACCGCGTAGGTCCGCCCGGCGAGCTGGATCTGCACGTCGTCGGGGTGCGCGCGCAGGTTGTAGTACCAGTCGGGGTTTTTGGCGGCCCCGGCCGCGGACGCGACGATCAGCCAGCTGTCGGGGCCGTCGGGGAAGTAGGCGACCGGGGTGTGGCGTGGTGCGCCGCTCTTGGCGCCGACGGTGGTCAACACCAGCGACGGGAAGCCCATCACCTTCGGGGCCTTGCCGCGGATCCGTCTCATGTTAAAGGCGTTGATCCAGTTCATCAGCCTCTTGCTGGGCAGGCGGGCACCACGGGTGCCGTGGGGGGTATCAAAGCTCATCAACTCTCTCCTTCTACTTTCGTTTTTTGCTTGACGGTCAGCGGTCGCTGAGCCCGCCCCATTTCGAGGGTGATACCCGCGAGACTGAAGGCGACCACGACGATCTCTGCTCTGACGAGGTGCAGACTCTGCTCGACGGTGGAATCGACGTTCATCCCGAAGATGCGAACCGCGAGAACGACACCGTTGAACAGGGCCGAGAAGATCAGACCGGTGAGCGTCCGTTGATTCGTGCGCAGGCAGTACGCGAGGAACGCGGCGCAGCCTAGCGGGAAACCGGCGAAGCCCACGCGATAGATCGTCGCGCCCAGGGGATTGGTGAAGGCAATGCCCCGTTCTGCTGCTTGTTCTTCTGGATGGGCCAGGTTGCGGACACCGACCATGGTCAAGATCGCTGCCGGCGGTAGCAAGACGGACTTGCTCATCCAGGGTGAGAACTTCCAGAACACATTCACTCGAGCCTCCTTGGAACGAACCTGTGGTGCTGACATCGCGTCTTCCCGACAAGGGATCGTGAACCGTCGAAAGTTCACGATTCCCTTGGCGGATAGGCGCTTTCGTGCATCCGCGCGGTGGACGTGTCTACCGCCCATGAGCCGTCGGGGTCAGTCGGACGCCGCGCCCCACAGCTTCGCGCTCTCCATGACGAAGTCGTAATAGGAGCGTGGGCTGCGGCCCAGGCGTCGGCGCAGACGCTCGAGTTCGGCGTCGGTCGATGCGGGGCCGTTCTCTTGGAAGTGCTTCATCATGTACTTGAAGTCGTAGACCATCCAGCTGGGGGCGAAGGCCTGCAAGCTCTGGACGTATTGGTCGAGGTCGTCCCCGATGTATTCGATTGGGCGGCCAAGCGCTTCGCTCCACAGTTTGACGCAAGCTTCGCCGGTCAGAACGTCCTCGGCGGTCACCTCGTAGACTTCTGGACCGAGTGCTTCCTCGGCCGCCAGGCGGCGTTGAAATTCCAGTACGGCGACCTCGGCGATGTCGCGAATGTCGGTGAAGGACACACCTTTTTGCCCGATCGGGAACGGGAACACGCCCTGGCCGACGAGAGAATCCTTGACGACCGGGCTCTGCATGTAGGCGTTCGGGCGCAAGATGGTCACCGGCATGTGGAATCTCTCGATCATGCGCTCGGCGGCGAATTTCGAGGCGAAGTGCGGAACGTCCGCGGTCTGCTCGACCTGAAACACCGACAAGTAAACGATGGCTTTGATGTTCGCCTCGCGACACAAATTGAGCGCGGAGATCGTGGCGTTCAACTCATCGGGCACGACCGGACTGAGAAGGAATACCGCGTCGACGCCGTCCATCGCAGCCCGTAGCGCATCCACGTCGAGCAGTTCACCCTTGACCGGAGTGACACCCGGCCCGAACGTTGCCTTTTCCGGGGACCGCGTGAACGCTCGAACGTCCAATCCTGTTGCGACCAGCTGTTCGACCACGACCGAGCCGACGTTGCCGGTCGCGCCGGTGACCAAAACACTCATGATTTCCTCCGATACTGTGTGGATCAGCCGCCGTGGCGCTGCGCGAGATCCACGATTTCGTAGCCATAGTTAGCTTCACAACCGAAGCTACGCTACCGTAGCTCAAACTGCTTGGAGGAGTCAACCGGTGCCGTCAGAACCCCCGACCCCAGCCGGCCCCGCGCGAGGCGCTGATACGCAGCGACGTTCCAAAGAAGCCGTGAAGTCTGCGAGCCTGGCCGCCGCCTATGAGCTGCTGACCGAGGCCGGCTTCAGCGGCGTCAGTTTTGATGAAGTCTCACGCCGTTCCGGCGTCGCCAAGACCACGATCTACCGATACTGGCCGACACGCTCGGCCCTATTGTTCGATGCCGTCATGCAATTCGCCCCTCGGCTTCCGACGCCCGCCACCGGCAACCTTCAGGCCGACCTGACCGCATTGGCGCTCGCTTTGGCTCAACGCTTGCAGACAGGCCGGTGGTCCTCCGCGCTGCCCTCGATCATCGACGCCGCCGAACGCGACCAGGAGGTCGCTGATCTTCAATCGCGCACTCACGCGGGAATGATCTCGGGCTTCAACACGATTGCGGCGCGGGCGCAGGAACGCGGCGAACTCGACGCGTCGTTCGACGTCTCCGAGCTCACTGCCAACATTGCCGGCCCCATCTTCTACCGCCGGTGGTTTGCACGCGAAGAGATCGACGATGCCTTCGTCCGCGGGGTCGTCGAGCGGGCGCTTCGCACCCCTTGATGCGAACGTTGCACTCGGGACTCCGGCCTTTTTCTTGCCTGTAGGTCCATGGATGTCGTCTGTGAACCGTCATGCCTGCGGGAAGGATGGGCTTCGAACTCGGGCCTGATGACTCCCTCAGATCGTGCGCAGTAACGTCAGCGATCCTCTGTCAAGCCTGTCGGTTTCCCTGGAACGCTGTAGCGGCTCCGGTCCTTTGGCTGGCGGCCCGCGTTGCGGGACGGTGCGAGGGCAAAGATTGATTCCCGCAAATAGCTACGATAGCGTAGCGTAGCTAGATCACAGCGGACGACTTTCAGGGGTACTCACCATGACTCTCAAGCCAAACGCGACTGCTTACCGCCGACGTGCCGAGGCTGACGCGCTTCTACGAAAGCATCAGCCAAGCGAAGGCTCGACCTTTTCCCAGCCGTCCAGCAACACCGTCGGATGAGGCTCAAGCGGTCCGGCTATCTTGAGCCGGTCGAGGTATGGAAGTAGCCTCTGCGCGCGCTTCACACCCACGTTTCCTTAGCTGCGGCCGGGGACGGTGGGGTAAGCGCGCGGTGATCTGCGGGCTAGGGGCGGCGGTTAAAGCCCGCTGAGTCTGTTGACCGCCCCTTGCATCAGAGCGACGATGCCGTCGATCAAACCGTGGGCGGCCGACGGCCAGTCCGGCCAGGGAAAAGGTCGGCCTTGGGCGAGCTCGCGCTCGAATTCGGCGCAGGTGTATATCAGCATCGTGCGCATCATGATGCTGCGTTGGGCGCGTACCTCAGCTGGCAACGTGGGCAAAGCGCGTCCCAGCTGTTCGACGATGTGATGCAGAGTCGGTGATTCGAAACCGGGCTTGACGATGATGCGTTGGTAGGCGGGATCGGTGAGCGCCTGGGCGGCAAAGCGCGCGTACCAGCTGGGTGTGCCGATGGCAGCCAAGTGGTCGGTCAGCGGCTGCACCAGACAGGCCACCCAATCCCGCAGGTCAAGTGAGTCGCCGAGGTCGGTGATCATGCGCGCGCGTAGCGATTCAATGTGGCCGCCGTGCTTATCTTCGATGGCACGCGCAACGTCTGCTTTCGTGCCGAAGTGGTAGGCCACCGCCGCATTGTTGCCCTGGCCGGCGGCTTCGATGATCTGCCGGTGCGACACGCTCGCGATTCCGTGCTCGGCGAACAGCCGTTCGGCTGCCGACAGGATCGTCTCTCGAGTGTCGTCGGCCCGCTGCGATCGGACATTGCGGGTTTGGCTGGTCACCCACCAAAGTCAACATCGCCACTTGTGCTAAGTCAAACATTTTACTTAACTAGGGCGTGACCTCGATCACACGCCCTAGGAGGACGATGTCGCACGTCCGTGTCGCAGCGATCGCGCTCGGGGACAGCCGTCGCGCAGCCCACTGGATGCGGGCCGCGGCGTTATGGACTGTTGTCGTACTGGTTGCTTTCAACAGTGGAATCTCCGCCGGCGCGCCACCCCCGGGCTTCAATGAGAAAACCGGCGTGTGGCCCACCGCGGTGACGGCGGCATCCTGCCGGGCGGGCGACCGGCTGGAAACCGGCCTGCAGGGTGAAGTGACGTTGGAAGATCGCGCATCCGGACGAAGCACCCAGGGCTACGCGTGCAACATCGACCTCGTCGGCCAGTACCAAGGCCAGGGCGCGAACTTCATCAGCGCGTCGTACAAGACCTGCACCTACGTCGGGTCTACGTTTCCCCACTCCGACGGGGTGCACGTCATCGATGCGTCCGACCCCAGCCATCCGCAAATGACCGACAATCTCACCGAACCCGCGATGGTCGGCGGCACCTGGGAATCCTTGAAGGTCAACCAAACCCGGGGGTTGCTGGCCGCCACCGGCGTCCCGTTCTACACGGGGTTCGGATACTTCTCGATCTACGACATCTCCCAGGATTGCGCCCACCCTCGGCTGTTGAACCTCGGGCGTGGCTCGGTGCCAGGAATGCGGATCGGAATGCTCACTCACGAGGGCGCCTTTTCGCCCGACGGCAACACCTACTGGTCATCCGGCTCGATGTGGGTCAGCGCGCTCGACGTCAGCGACCCGAGCGACCCGCACACGGTGTGGAGCGCGCCCGCGGGGCTGGGCACCCATGGGATGGGCTTCACCCCAGACGGCGACACCATGTACATGTCCACGTTGGCCGGGGTGAACATCCTGGACACCTCGGCGATCCAGGACCGCGCGCAGCCAGGTTTCACGATGCACCAACTACTTCCGCTGCGCGGGGACAAGCATTGGGCCGACGGGGAGTTCACCCAGCACAGCGTCTACGTCACCTACAGCGGCGTCCCCCACATCTTCACCGTCGATGAGTCCGGTTCCGGCGGCGTGAAGCTGTTCGACGCCGCTGACCCCGCGAACCTGTTGTTGCGCAATGACATCAAACTATCGATCAACCTGCCCGAGCATCAGGACCGATGGTGGTCCAGCGCCATCAACGATGGCTTCTTCGGCTACGACCCGCACTACTGCAGCGTCGACCGCCAGGACAATCCCTTCGCCCTGGCGTGTGGTTGGCAACAATCCGGCGTCCGGGTGTTCGACGTCCGCGACCCGGAGCACATCCGTGAGATCGCCTACTACAACCCACCGGCACAGACGGGCAAGCAGGCCGAGCTGACCAACTCGGTGCACGCCGTCTTCGGCAAGCTGGCGGCCGCCCCACTCAGCGGCACGCTCGCGGTGGCGCGCGCCATCTTGCAAGGCGACACACGACCTGACGGGTCCATCACCGCGGCTCGAAACGGCCAGCACGTCGGCAACGACCTCTCCGCCGACTGGTGCATGTCACCGCCGGAGTTCCGCGGCAACCTGCTCTACGTAACCTGCTCAGACAACGGATTCATGGAACTGGTCCTCGATCCACGTGTCTATCCGCCACGATGACGCGAACCTGGTCGCGTATCGGCGCACTAGTCGCCGCCGCACTCGTCGGCGCGGTGACGGTCTTCTGCCTGATGCCAGGCCCGCGCTCCGTTGCACCGCCCGTGACCGCCACCGATGTCGGCTTCGCACAAGACATGTCGGCGCACCACCATCAGGCCGTCGTCATGTCCGACATGGTCGCCGGGGATGCTGCCCCAGAGGTCCGCGCACTGGCCGATCAAATCAAATTCAGCCAACTCCGCGAGATCGGGCAGATGACCGGTTGGCTCCAGATCGCCGACGCACCCGTCGTCTCGCCGGACCCCATGGCGTGGATGACCGACGCGGATCGCCACATGGCCGGCGCCGAGATAGCCATGCCGGGGATGGCTTCACCGGCAGACCTCACCCACTTGCAACGCGCCACCGGTCGAGCGAACGAAATACTGTTCCTGCAGTTCATGACACGTCACCACCAAGGCGGAATCGACATGGCCGCCTACGCCGTGCAGCACACCACGACCAAAGCCGTCCACCAGACCGCGGTCGCCATGACCGACGAACAAGCCCAGGAAATTTTCCTGATGGCGCATCTCCTCGAGCAACGCGGCAGCGCCCCAATCGCCTACCCATGACCTCACCGCGACCGGAAAAAGGGCCGCATTTCTGCGGCCCTTTCGGTGGAGCTGCCGGGAATCGAACCCGGGTCCTACGGCATTCCCTCAAGACTTCTCCGTGCGCAGTTCGCTATGCCTCTACTCGGATCTCTCGGTCACGCAAACAAGCCGAGATGACGATCCCAGTCGCTGTTTGATGTCCCTACGGGTCCCGCGACCGAACCCGTAGGTTTGTCCCTCTAGCTGATGCCAGGGTCCGGGCCGAGGGCGCTCCCGGTCTGACAGACACGCAGTCGCTTAGGCAGCGAGTGCGTAGTCGCGCTGATGTGAATCGGCGCTTATATGGTTGCAGCGACGCTTACGGTGGTCTCTTGCCTGCACCGGCACGCTTCCCTTGATTCGATGCGCGAAGTCGAAACCGTTCAGCCCCTCGCACCCCTGCCGATTTTCGGCAAGACAGTTCATAGTACGCGCTTTTCAACAGCAGGTCAGCGACCAATCGTCCCGGTTTAGATCACGAAATTGACATGCTCGACGATGCGCGCGCCGACCTCGGTGTCGCCGCCGAGTTCGACACCGGCCGTGTCGTCGGTACGGCCGCCGGCCAATCGCGCAAACAGCAGGCCATCGAGGCAGATCGAGGCAGTCGGGTCGAGCCCGCCGAAATCGTCGACCACCTGGGCGCGACCGTCGACAGCGACGCGGATGGTCCGGGCCAGCGGGCCGGTCAGCTCGATGGCGACCCGCGAACCTTCGGGCGCTTTGCCGAGTTTCCCAACGACGAACCCCATCGTCGCGGCGATCTCGTCCAGCGACAACCGCGCCGCCGGGCCGCTCAGCTCCGTCTCGGACGACGGCAAGCCGACGGCGTCGCGAATATCTTGCTCGTGCATCCAGCAGTCGAAAAGCCGCACCCGCATGAACCGCCCGAAACTCTCCATGCCAACCGGCGTCGGCGTCGGTGCGTTCCAATCGTCGACGGACATGGCGGACACACGCTTGCGCCGATCCGTGGTGACCGAGCGGAAGTGTTGCAGCAGAGCGGCTTCCGACTCTGAGCCGAGGTGGCGGACCCAGGCTTCGTTGGCCGCGCCCACGCCGTTGCGCACGTGGTCCAATGTCGTCAGATCGATATCGGCGTCGGGCGTCTCGATTCCCTGCAGCATCGATTCGGTGCCGACGATGTGGGCGACCACGTTGTGCACGCACCAGCCAGGCAGCGGCGTCGGCGTCTGCCATTGCTGCTCAGACAGTCCGCTCAGCAATTGATCGAGGCTGTCCCAGGTGCCAAACAGACCCGATAACACCTCGGACTTGTCGAGAATGGTGACATTGCCCATGCCGCCTGATGCTAGACCGCCGTCAGGCAGCGGCGATCATGCTTACCGATACCGCGGCCAACACCATGCCGATTGCCTGCCAGCGCGTCAGCCGCTCGCGCAGCACGATGATCGCGAGGACCACTGTGGTCGCCGGGTACAGCGAGATCAGGATGCTCGCCAACGACAACATCCACTTCTGGATCGCCAGCAGCATGGTGATGTTGGCGCAGGTATCGAGCACTGCCGCGGCGATCGCCAGCCTCAGCGGCGTGCGCGAGGGAAGCGCGAAGTTCTTGGTCGCCGCCGCCACGGCGAACACCAGCACGGTGGCCGCGGCCCGCGCGAAGAACAGCGGCCACAGTCGGCACTCCACCGGAGCCTGGTGCAGCAGAACGAAATCCAGCCCGAACGCCACCCCCGAGCCGACCGTCAGCCAGGCGACTTTGCTGGTGAATCGGTGGGTTCGGACATCGTCGTCGTCCGGCGACTCGCGGCTGACCAGGATCACCGCAACGATGGCCAGCACCACGCCTACCGACGCCGTCTCGCCCGGCCGCTCGCCGATGGCAACGCCGACTGCGACGGGCACGGCAGCGTTGAGCACCGCGGCCAACGGTGAGACCACCGAGATGGGGCCGGCGCTGACGGCCAAGTAGAACCAGTAGACCCCGATCGCCTGGCTGATCCCGTACAGCGAACCCCACACCACCGCACCCGCATGGATTGGTCCACCGGCGGTTACCGCGAGCACCGCCAGCAACAACGTCGCGAGCGGGTACGTCACCAACATGATGCGCAGCGCAGCCGCCCGCCGGGAAGCTACACCCCCAACAAAATCACTGACGCCGTAGCTGACTGCAGAAAGCTGGGCGTAGGCCGCCCCGATCAGCTCATGCCCTTGGATCGCCTACCCAGCTCGCGAATCACTTCGCGTTGGGCGTCGCGCTTGGCCATGTCCTGCCGCTTGTCGTGGGCTTGCTTACCACGCGCTAATGCAAGCTCCACCTTGACTTTTCCTTCGAAAAAGTACAGCGACAACGGGACGAGCGCGAGGTTACCATCCTTGATTTTGCCGATGAGTGCGTCGATTTGGCCCCTGTGCAGAAGTAGCTTCCGGTGACGACGCGGCTCGTGGTTGGTCCAGGAACCATGGTGATATTCCGGAATGTGCAGGTTACGCAGCCAAACCTCGCCGTCGTCGACGGTGGCGTAGGCATCGGCCAGCGACGCTTTTCCGTCCCGCAGGCTTTTAACTTCAGTGCCGAGCAAAACCACCCCGGCCTCGAACACATCCAGAATCGAATAGTTGTGTCGGGCCTTGCGATTGGTTGCCAGGATCTGCCTTCCTGGCGGAGATTTGCCGGACGGCTTCTTGGCCACCGCTACCGCCGTACGTAGAGCCGCAACGTCACGTACGACGTGACGCCGGCTATCGCGACACCCACCAAGAGCAATAGCGGTGCGATGTAAAGGATGTCGGCGTAGTCGATCGGCGCGATAAGATGCGCTTGATAGAACTGCTTGAGCGCGCTGTCCAGGAACAGAGCCCGCACCACGATCAGACCGATGATCGCGATGATGACACCGAGGGTCGCCGCCACCATGGCCTCGACCAGGAAGGGCAGCTGGGTGTACCAGCGGGTGGCGCCGACCAGCCGCATGATGCTCACCTCGGTCCGGCGGGTGTGCGCGGCGACCTGAACCATGTTGGCAATCAACAAGATCGCACCGACCGCCTGCACCAAGGCAACGGCGAACGCGGCGTTGCTCAAGCCGTCCAGCACGGCGAACAGCCGGTCGATCAGTTCCTTCTGGTTGAGCACATGGTCGACCCCGGGCTGGCCCTGCATCGCCGCGTCGAACTCCGCGTGCTGTTCGGGATGATCCAGCTTGACGATGAATGACGCCGGGAACGCATCCTTGCTCGCCAAATCCTTGAACTGCGGGATCTTGCGGATCGCGTCGTTGTAGGCGTCCTGACGATTGAGGAACCGCACTGACTTCACGTCGGTGCGCTTTTCTATCTTCTCCCGCAACGCTTTACATTCCGGGCTCTCACAGGTCGCATCGTTGGACGAGATGTCGTTGGCGAGAAAGACCTGCGTCTCAACGCGATCGAGGTAGATGTTGCGGGAGTGGTCGGCCAACCGGACCACCAGCAAGCCGCCGCCGAACAGTCCGATCGAGATGGCGGTGGTCAGGATCATCGCAACCGTCATGGTGATGTTGCGACGAAGGCCGGTCAGGACCTCGTTGAATAGGAAGCTGAAACGCACTTAGCGGTCCATCCCGTAGACGCCGCGCTGTTCGTCGCGGACCAGCCTGCCCAGCGACAACTCCACCACCCGTTGCCGCATCGAGTCGACGATGTGGTGGTCGTGGGTGGCCATCAAGACGGTGGTCCCGGTGCGGTTGATGCGCTCGAGCAGATCCATGATGTCGTTGCTGGTCTCCGGGTCGAGGTTTCCGGTGGGCTCGTCAGCGAGCAAGACCAGCGGCCGGTTGACGAATGCGCGCGCGATGGCCACCCGCTGCTGCTCGCCACCAGACAGCTCGTGCGGCAGCCGGCCGGCCTTGCCCGACAGACCGACCATCTCCAGCACGTCGGGCGTCACCCGGTTGATCACGTCGGGGCGCTTGCCGATCACTTCGAGCGCGAACGCGACGTTTTCGAACACGGTCTTCTGCTGCAGCAGCCGGAAGTCCTGGAACACGCAACCGATGACCTGACGAAGCTTGGGGATGTGCCGTCCGGGCAGCGTGTTGACGTGAAACTTCGACACCCGCACATCGCCGTTGCTCGGTGTCTCGGCTCCCAGCAGCAGTCGCATGAACGTCGACTTGCCAGAGCCGGACGGGCCGATCAGGAAGACGAACTCACCCTTGTCGATCTTGACGTTGACGTTGTCCAGTGCTGGGCGCGCCGACGTTTTGTAGTGCTTGGTGACGCGGTCGAGGGTGATCATCACGGGTCGCCAGTGTAACCGTGCGTCAGAGTGGTACCGACGACGCGACGCGCTGACGAGCAATAGCGGATCATCCGGGCAACCCTGGGAAAAGCGGTGGGGGCGGCGGCGGGGGCGGGACCCCGGGGGGTGGAGCGGGGGCAGGCGTCGTCGTACCCGGACCGAACGGCGGCGGCAGGACCGGCAGCTGGAACAGCGGAGGCGGCGTTGTCGTCGGGGGCACGGTGGTCGTGGGCGGCGGCGGTGTTGTGGTCGGCGTGGGCGTGTCGTACGTGGGCGGCGCTTGAACCTTGGTGCGCGGAACCCAGGTATAGGCGGGGTCGGGAACGAAGCCCGGGGGCACGACCTGCGGGATGGCGGACGGCGTCGGAGCGGGTCGGTAGGTGTCGTAGGCCCACCAGGTGGCGAAGAACGCAATGATCAACACCAGCGTGGACGTCCGGACCCGCCCACCGAACATGTAGTTCGGCCAGTGCTGATCCGCGTCACGGGTGTTCTTTTCGAGGACGTTGAGGGTTAACTTCATCAGCGCTGAACCGGTTCGTGGGTCTTTTCGTACTCTTGCTGCTCGGCCTCCGCCGCCTCGACACCGGGTCCGTCGACGACGCCGACTTTCGCGTCCGCCGCGGTGACGATGCCCGCTCTTGCCAGCGCCCGGATGACCAGCACACGAAGCTGGCGGCCGGCTTCGAACTGCTTACCGGGCAGGGTGCGGGCAACCATGCGCAGGGTCACGGTGTCGACCTGGATGCTCTCGACACCCATCAAAGTAGGCGCGTCCAGCAACAAATCGCCGAGGATGGGGTTCTCCAGGGCGCGCTCGCACTCTTGGCGTAGTACCTCAGCGACCCGGTTGAGGTCCACGGTGGTCGAGACGGGAATGTCCACCACCGCACGCGCCCAGTCCTTGGACTCGTTGACCGCCTTGACGATCTGGCCGTTCGGAATGGTCAACACCTCGCCGTTCGGCGAGCGCAGCCTGGTCACCCGTAGCGTCACGTTCTCGACTGTGCCGCTGCACTCGGTCGTCGACACCACGGTCAGCGTCACCAAATCGCCGAAGCCGTATTGCTTCTCGACGATGAGGAAGAATCCCGCCAGGATGTCTCTGACCACCTGCTGGGCGCCGAAGCCGAGGGCGGCACCGATCACGGTCGCCGGCGCAACCAAGCCGGAGACGGAGAAGTTGAGAGCGCCGGCGACCCGCACGATGCCCCAGATCGCGATCAGGACAATCGACACCCACTGAACGACCGACGCGACGGCCTGTCGATGCTTGGAAGACTCCGACCGGACCAACGCGTCGCCTTCGACGAAACGTTCGTCGAGCTGGCGGGTGATCTGCGCGGTGACCCAGCTGACAAAGCGGACTGCCAGGATGGCGAAGATCACCACCATGACCACCCGCAGACCGCGGGTGATGATCCACTGGCCGATTTCGCCGTGCCAGAAGTCGTGCCAGCGTTGCTCTGTGCTCGTCGCCAACAGCGTCGTTTTAGTCGTCATCTTTTCTGTTACGCCATCTGATTCCCGCTTCCAGGAATCCGTCGATGTCTCCGTCGAGAACGGCCGCCGGGTTACCAACCTCGAACTCGGTACGCAGATCCTTGACCATCTGATACGGGTGCAGCACGTAGGACCGCATCTGGTTGCCCCAGGAGCTGCCGCCGTCACCCTTCAGTGCGTCGAGCTCGGCACGTTCTTCTAAACGCTTGCGTTCCAACAACTTTGCCTGAAGAACCCGCATCGCCGCAACTTTGTTCTGCAGCTGCGACTTCTCGTTCTGACAGGTGACGACGATACCTGTCGGGATGTGCGTGAGTCGAACTGCCGAGTCGGTGGTGTTGACCGACTGACCGCCAGGACCGCTGGATCGGTACACGTCAACGCGGAGATCGCCTTCAGGAATATCGATGTGATCGGTGGTCTCCACCACCGGCAGCACCTCGACCTCTGCGAAGGACGTCTGCCGTCGGTTCTGGTTGTCGAACGGACTGATCCGCACCAAGCGATGGGTGCCCTGCTCGACGGACAGCGTTCCGTACCCGTACGGCGCATGCACGACGAAAGTTGCGCTCTTGATCCCCGCTTCTTCGGCGTACGACGTATCGAAAACCTCGACCGGGTACTTGTGCTGCTCAGCCCAGCGGATATACATCCGCATCAGCATCTCGGCCCAGTCCGCGGCGTCCACGCCACCGGCGCCCGAGCGGATGTTGAGCAGCGCCTCGCGCTCGTCGTACTCGCCAGAGAGCAGTGTCCGCACTTCCATCGCCTCGACGTCGGTGTGCAGAGCCTTCAGTTCCGCGTCGGCCTCGGCCTTGGCGTCCTCGGCGTTTTCTTCCTCGGCAAGCTCGTACATCACGGGCAGATCGTCGAGTCGCTGACGCAACCCTTCGACACGCCGCAATTCGTTCTGGGTGTGCGAAAGCTCGCTGGTGACACGTTGCGCCCGAGCCTGGTCGTCCCACAGCTTGGGGTCTGAAGCCTCGTGCTCGAGTTTGTCGATGCGACTGCGCAGACCGTCGACGTCGAGCACCCGCTCCACCGTGGTCAGGGTGGAGTCGAGAGCTGCGATATCAGCCTGTCGATCGGGATGCACAGGTCATCACGTTACCGGCCGTGCAATCGACACGGGCCGCGCGACGCCCGGAGACGATGCGGCCCGCGCAGCGGGGCGAGGAGGATCGGGCTAGCACTTTGAGCCACGGGCAGGCTGGGCAGACGTTTAGCATCGACGATTATGCGTCCCTTCCATGTCGCGATCGTCGGCTCGGGCCCCTCTGGATTCTTCGCCGCGGCGTCGCTGTTCAAAGCCGCCGATGCGGATGACAACCTCGACATCACCATCGACATGCTCGAAATGCTGCCCACACCGTGGGGGCTGGTCCGCTCCGGCGTCGCGCCTGACCATCCGAAGATCAAGTCGATCAGCAAGCAATTCGAGAAGACGGCTGAAGACCCGCGGCTCCGTTTCTTCGGCAACGTCGCGATCGGTGAGCATGTCAGCGCGACCGAATTGGCCGAGCAATACGACGCGGTGGTCTACGCGATCGGCACGCAGGCGGACCGGCCGCTGAACATCCCGGGCGAAGAGTTGCCCGGCAGCGTCGCCGCGGTCGACTTCGTGGGCTGGTACAACGCGCACCCGCACTTCGAGGGGATATCGCCCGACCTGTCCGGTGCCCGCGCAGTCGTCGTCGGCAACGGCAACGTCGCCCTCGACGTCGCACGCATCCTGGTCACCGAGCCCGACGCGCTCGCGCAGACCGACATCGCCGACCACGCGCTGGAGTCACTGCGGCCCCGTGGGGTGGAGGAGGTGATCGTCCTCGGTCGCCGTGGCCCGCTACAGGCCGCGTTCACCACCCTGGAGCTGCGCGAACTCGCGGATCTGGAGAACGTCGACGTCGTCGTCGACCCGGCGGACTTCGAGAACATCACCGAGGATGACGCGGCCGCGGTGGGCAAGGTCTGCAAGCAGAACATCAAGGTTCTCAAGGGCTATGTCGGCCGCGAGCTCCGGCCTGGTCACCGCCGGATCGTGTTCCGCTTCCAGACCTCCCCCATCGAGATCGCCGGCACGGAACGCGTCGAAAAGATCATGCTCGGGACCAACGAGCTGGTGAGCGACGACAACGGCCGGGTCGTGGCCAAGGACACCGGCGCCCGCGAGGAGGTGCCGGTCCAGTTGGTGGTCCGTTCCGTCGGCTACCGCGGCGTCCCCACGCCTGGGCTGCCATTCGACGAGAAGAGCGGCATCATCCCGAACACCGATGGCCGAGTGGACGGCAGCCGCAACGAGTACGTCGTCGGTTGGATCAAGCGTGGGCCGAGCGGGGTGATCGGCACCAATAAGAAGGACTCGCAGGACACCATCGACGGCCTGATCGCCGACCTCACCGCCCTGGCCGACGCAGCGACCTTCGGTGCCGACCACGCTGACGAAGTCGCCGAATGGCTGGCATCGCGGCAGCCCAAGCTCGTGACCGATGCGCACTGGAAGCTGATCGACGAGCACGAGCGATCAGCCGGTGAGCCGCACGGACGGCCGCGGGTGAAACTGCCGAATCTGGCCAAGCTGCTGCACATCAGCCACGGCTGATCCCGCCAGTCGGGCGACGATTCAGAGCGCCAGCGCGATGCGGAGGAGCCGGACAATCGAACCCAGTCGGGCGACGATTCAGAGCGCCAGCGCGATGCGGAGGAGCCGGACAATCGAACCTAGTCGGGCGGCGCGAAAGCCCATTTGTCGGGGTTGCGCTGCGAGTACACCACCGGTTTGAGGTCGCCTACCTTCGGCCACTTCTCGACGTCGGCGGTCATGCGCTGATAGACGGTGTACTCGTTCAGGGTCGGCCCGTCGATGACACCGGTGATCGTGACGAACTGCTCCCCTTCGGCGTCCGGCCGTGGGCTCACGCCGGTGATCAGCAGCGTGCCACTCAACGCGTCCGCGCGCGGGCCCCCACGAAAGAACCGCGGCGCCAGCAGTCCCACCGCGAGCGCGACGAGGAACCCCACCCACAGCATTTCCCACACGCCGCCATCGTAGGACCGCCGCCACGGGTCAGGTCGGCGTTGCCGGGTACGCGGGTGTCCAGCGCACCTGCGCGATACGTTCGGCGAGTTCGGCGGCGCTGCGTTTGGGCGCGACCCCGTCCGCGACGGCCTGCGCCGCGACCGCCTGCGCGATGCGCACGGCCACTTCGGGCACATCCGACCACGACGGCAGCAACGGCTGACCGGGGTCGCTCAAGGCGGGCGATGCGTCACCAAGGGTTGTCGCGGCGACACGCATCATCTCGTCAGTCACCCGGGTCGCCTGGGCCGCAGTCACGGCAAGCCCCATCGCTGGGAAGATGTAGACGTTGTTGCACTGGGAGACAACATGTTCCACACCGTTGCGCACCAGCGGTGCGAACGGAGAGCCGGTGGCGATCAGCGCGCGGCCGTCGGTCCAATGGTCCAATTCCGCGGGATGCGCCTCAGCGCGGCTGGTCGGGTTGGACAGCGGGAAGATGATCGGCCGATCGGTTTTGGCTGCGAGCTCGCGGACGATCGGCTCGGTGAAAGCACCGGCAGCGGTCGATAATCCGAGCAGAACGCCGATGTCGACGTGATGTACGACATCGGCGAGCTGGGCCGGTCCCGACAACCCCCAACCGGCTGCCCGGCCGGCAGCTTGGGCGAAATCACGCTGCTCGGCGGACAGGTCGTTGCGGTCATCGGTGAGCAGTCCCACCACGTCGACGACCCAGATCCGTTCTGCTGCAGCCTGTTCAGACAGTCCCTCGTTGACCATCTCGCGGCGGATCATGTTCAGGACGCCGATCCCGGCCGATCCGGCGCCGAGCATGACAACCTGCTGCTGCGACAACGGGCGGCCGGCGACATTCGCCGCGCCGCGCAGTGCTCCGAGGGTGACGGCGGCGGTGCCCTGGATGTCGTCGTTGAACGTCAGCAACGAGTCGCGGTAGCGGGAGAGGATCGGCTGCGCGTGCACGGTGGCGAAGTCTTCCCACTGCAGCAACACATTCGGCAGGTGGTGCTGGACCGCGGCGACGAACTGGTCGATGAACGCGTAGTACTCGTCGTCATGGATCCGCCGGTGCCGCCAGCCGAGGTACAGCGGGTCGTCGAGAAGTTCGACGTTGTCGGTGCCGACGTCGAGCACGATCGGCAGGGTGCGCGCGGGGTCGATGCCGCCGATCAGGGTGTAGAGCGACAGCTTGCCGATCGGAATGCCCATTCCGCCGATGCCCTGGTCGCCCAGGCCGAGGATGCGCTGGCCGTCGGTCACCACGATCACGTCGACGTCGCGCTGAGGCCGGTTGTCCAGCACCTCGTCGAGACAGTCGCGGTCGGCATAGGACACGAACAACCCGCGCGGGCGGCGGTAGATCTCACCGAAACGCTGGCAGGCCTCCCCCACAGTCGGCGTGTAAACGATCGGCAGGGTTTCGGCGATGTGCTCACTCAGCACGCGATAGAACAGCGTCTCGTTGCGGTCCTGCAACGAACGCAGATAAATGTGCTTGTCGAGATCGTCGTGGCGAGTGCAGAACTCGTGCCAGACATGCCGGGCTTGCTCATCGAGCGTCTTCACTGCCGTCGGCAATAACCCCAGCAGACCCCGCCTGCGTCGCTCGGCTGGCGAGAAGGCCGTGCCTTTAGTCGTCAGAGCATCGAAAAGTGCTGCCTGCCCGTGCTTTTCGTCAGCCACCATCAGCCCCTTCTGGAACTCTCGACCCAGCCGTGGGTCGATGGTAAGGACACCGTTGAGCTTACCGATGGAAATCGTGCATCCCGCTGTCGAACAGACGATGAAATAGGCACAATCAGTGCGGGGATGCGATACCCGATGACGCTACTGAGGAGCGGCGGATGAAGATGCGGGCGGCACGCATGCACGGTTACAACGAACCACTACGGATCGAAGAGGTACCGGTCCCCGACGTCGGGCCCGACGACGTGTTGATCAAGGTTGCCGCGGCAGGCATGTGCCGCAGCGATTTTCAGCTCGTCGACGGCTACTTTCGCGATGGCATTCCGATGACGTTCCCCATCACCCCCGGCCATGAGGTGGCAGGCACGATCGCCGCGATGGGTGCCGATGTGCCTCGATCGGCTGGTCTGTCCGAGGGCGGCTTGGTCGTGCTCGATCCGAACTGGGGCGACGGGGTCTGCCGCCAATGCCACGAGGGCAACGAGCAACTCTGCCAGGCCGGACGGCTCGTCGGTTTCGGGCCGCCGGGGGGTTTCGCCGAATACCTGGCCGCGCCGCATCGTCACGTCATCGCAGTGCCCGATGGCCCCGACCTCAGACCCGAGACGCTGGCGCCGTTGACCGACGCCGGGCTCACCCCCTACCGCGGGATGAAGAAGCTGCGCGACGCCGGAAAACTCGGGGCCGGCCGAACCGTGGTGGTCAACGGCATCGGTGGCCTCGGTAGTTACGCGGTGCAATACGCCAGGCTGCTCGGCGGTGGAGCGACCGTCGTCGCGTTCGCCCGCACTGACGAAAAGCTGACTCTGGCAAGAGAGAACGGTGCGCACCACACGGTCAACACCCGCGACCGCACGTCCGAACAGGTGCGGGACCAACTCGAGGAACGGACCGGACGGCGCGATGTCGATGCCGTGTTGGACTGCGCCGGCGCCGAAGAGTCCCTGGCACTTGGCGTCTCGATCCTGGCGGCTGAGGGCGCGCTGACCTCCGTGGGCCTGATCGGTCAGCGCGTCGAGCTTCCGCTGTTCCCGTTTGTCAGCGGCGAGAAGTCGTATTTCGGGTCGTTCTGGGGCAACTACAACGACCTGACCGAGGTCCTGTCACTGGCCGGCAAGGGGTTGATCAAGCACACCGTCGTCCCGGTCAAGCTCGAAGACATCAACGACAACCTTGCAGCGCTGGCGCGCGGCGATGTCGTCGGGCGTTTCGTGATCGTGTACGACTAGCCACATGGCTGACGACGATCTCGCGGTGGCACTGAATCTCGCCGACCAGGCCGACGCGGTGACACTGGCCCGCTTCGGCGCGGTCGACCTGCAGGTCGACACCAAACCCGATCTGACACCGGTGAGCGACGCGGACCGGGCGGTCGAGACGACGTTGCGGGAGACTCTGAGCCGGGTTCGGCCCGCCGATAGCATTCTCGGTGAAGAGTTCGGCGGGTCAACCACTTTCACGGGGCGGCAGTGGATCATCGATCCGATCGACGGCACCAAGAACTTCGTCCGCGGAGTGCCGGTGTGGGCCAGCCTCATCGCGTTGCTGGACGACGGCGTACCGCAGGTCGGGGTCATCAGTGCACCTGCGCTGCAACGGCGTTGGTGGGCCGCAGGCGGAGCGGGTGCGTTCGCGACGTTCGGCGACGCGCCTGCCCGCCGCATCTCGGTTTCCTCAGTCGCACAGCTTGATTCGGCCAGCCTGTCGTTCTCCAGCCTGTCCGGATGGGCCCAGCGCAGGCTACGAGACGACTTCCTCGACCTGACCGACGCGGTGTGGCGGGTGCGGGCCTTCGGCGACTTCCTGTCCTACTGCCTGGTGGCCGAGGGGGCGGTCGACATCGCCGCCGAACCGGAGGTGTCGGTGTGGGATCTCGCACCGCTGGACATCCTGGTCCGTGAAGCGGGTGGGACGTTCACCAGCCTCGATGGCAACGCAGGCCCACACGGCGGCAGCGCCGTGGCCACCAACGGCCTACTGCACGATCCGGTGCTCGCGAGGCTCACTGCGCATAAATCGAACGTGTGAACTAGCTAACACGTATCATCTACCTTACTCAGGAGTAAGATACAGTCACCGCACTGCCCCAACGACCGAGGCTGCTGTCCATGACAAACACTGTCACCCCCACGAATGGCTCTCCCAAGGGCGCGAAGCCGCGCCCCAAGCGCGCCGGCCGCAAGTCCGCCATCGGCGAGCACAAGCACAAGCGCACTGGCATCGACGTGGCGTTGGGCCTGCTCACGCCCCTCGTCGGCCAGGAGTTCCTGGACAAGTACGGCCTGCGCGACCCGCTCAACCGGACGCTGCGCTACAGCGCCAAGACCATCTTCTCCACCGCCGGCGCGACCAGCCGACAGTTCAAGCGCGTCCAGACCCTGCGCAGCGGACCGACCCGGCTGAAGACCAGCGGCAAGGACTACTACGACCTGACCCCCGACGACGACCAGAAGATGATCGTTGAAACCGTCGAGGAGTTCGCTGCAGAGATCCTGCGTCCGGCCGCTCACGACGCGGACGCGGCAATCACCTATCCCACCGACCTGGTGAAAAAGGCCGCGGAGCTGGGCATCACCGCGATCAACATTCCCGAGGACTTCGACGGCATCGCCGCGGAGCGTTCCAGCGTGACCAACGTGCTGGTCGCCGAAGCGCTCGGGTACGGCGACATGGGCCTGGCGCTGCCGATCCTGGCGCCGGCGGGCGTCGCCGCTGCCCTCACCCACTGGGGTAGCGCCGGCCAGCAGGCGACCTACCTCGAGGAATTCGCCGGCGAGAACGTCCCGCAAGCCTGCGTGGCCATCGCCGAGCCGCATCCGCTCTTCGACCCGACCGCGCTGAAGACGACCGCGGTCCGCACTCCGAGCGGCTACCGGCTCGACGGCATCAAGTCGTTGGTCCCGGCGGCAGCCGACGCCGAGTTGTTCATCGTCGCGGCCCAGCTCAACGGCAAGCCGGCGCTGTTCATCGTCGAGTCGTCGAGTGAAGGCCTGACCGTCAAGGCCGACCCGAGCATGGGTATCCGCGCCGCCGCGCTGGGTCGCGTCGAGCTCGACAATGTCTCGGTGCCGCTGACCGCGCGCCTGGGCGAGGACGACGCCACCGATGCCGACTACTCCGAGGCCATCGCGCTGTCCCGGCTGGGCTGGGCCGCGCTCGCGGTCGGCACATCGCACGCCGTGCTCGACTACGTCATTCCCTATGTGAAGGAACGTGAAGCCTTCGGCGAGCCCATTGCCCACCGGCAGTCCGTCGCTTTCATGTGCGCCAACATCGCCATCGAACTCGATGGGTTGCGGTTGGTCACCTGGCGCGGTGCGGCGCGGGCCGAACAGGGTCTGTCGTTCGCCCGCGAGGCCGCGTTGGCCAAGCGGCTCGGCGCCGACAAGGGCATGCAGATCGGCTTGGACGGCGTGCAGTTGCTGGGTGGACACGGCTTCACCAAGGAGCACCCCGTCGAGCGTTGGTACCGCGACCTGAGAGTCCTCGGCGTGGCCGAGGGCGTTGTAGTTATCTAGTAGTCATCTAAGTCCGCACTTCACCGGCAACGAAAGACCAATCATGGCAATCAATTTGGAACTGCCCGGCAAAATGCGCGCGGTGATCGAGACCGCCCACCAGGGCGCGGCGGAGATGATGCGGCCGATCGCCCGCAAGTACGACCTCAAAGAGCACGCCTACCCGGTCGAACTCGACACGCTGGCCGAGCTTTTCGCCGGCGCCTCCGAATCGAACACGCTGGATATGGCCGGCGCCAATGGTCTTCGCAGCAGCGAGAGCAACGGCGAGAACCGCAACGCCGCCAACATGGCAGCAGCGCTACAGGCGCTGGAGGCCAGTTGGGGCGACGCGGCAATGCTGTTGTCGATTCCCTTCCAGGGTCTCGGCAATGCGGCGGTGTCGGCGGTGGCTACCGATGAGCAGTTGGAGCGGCTGGGCCGGGTCTGGGCGGCAATGGCGATCACCGAACCCGGATTCGGGTCCGACTCGGCAGCGGTGTCCACCACTGCGAAGCTCGACGGCGACGAATACGTGATCAACGGCGAGAAGATCTTCGTCACCGCCGGCTCGCGCGCTACCCACATCGTGGTGTGGGCAACCCTGGACAAGTCGAAGGGCCGCTCGGCGATCAAGTCGTTCATCGTGCCGCGCGAACACCCCGGCGTCACCGTCGAGCGGCTGGAGAACAAGCTCGGCATCAAGGGCTCCGACACCGCTGTCATCCGATTCGAGAACGCCCGCATTCCGAGGGACAACCTGCTCGGCAACCCGGAAATCGAGCCGGGCAAAGGCTTTTCCGGCGTCATGGAGACCTTCGACAACACCCGGCCCGTGGTGGCCGCGATGGCGGTCGGGATTGCCCGCGCCACCTTGGAGGAGCTGCGCACGATCCTGACCGACGCCGGCGTCGAGATCTCCTACGACAAGCCTGCACAGGTGCAGAGCGCCGCAGCCGCCGAGTTCCTCCGAATGGAGGCCGAATGGGAGTCCGCCTACCAGCTGACCCTGCGTGCGGCGTGGCAGGCCGACAACAACATCCCCAACTCGAAAGAGGCGTCGATGTCCAAGGCCAAGGCCGGCCGCGTGGGCAGCGACATCACTCTGAAGGCCGTGGAACTGGTTGGCACCATTGGCTATTCGGAGGAGACCCTGCTGGAGAAGTGGGCGCGCGATTCGAAGATCATGGACATCTTCGAGGGCACCCAGCAGATTCAGCAGCTGGTGGTCGCACGTCGGCTATTGGGCCTGTCTTCGTCCGAACTGAAGTAAGCGCGGGCCATTAGGCGGCGATGAGCTTGAGCGGCAAGCGTTCGTGTCGCCGGATGATGTTGTTGATCGCCCACGTCGGTGACCCGGTCAACTCGATGCGGTCGACGCGTTCGACCAGTGCACGCAGCATCGCCTGCGTCTCCATGCGCGCCAGCCCTTGACCGGCGCAGGCGTGAGCGCCGTGGCCGAAACCGAGTTGCCGGTTGGCGTCCCGGCGAACATCGAACACGTCGGGTTGGTCCCATTCCCGTTCGTCGCGGTTGGCCGACGCATAGATCACCAGCACACGCGACCCAACCGGAATTCTGGTGTCGCCAATGGTCGCCTCCCGAAACGCTTTTCGCGCGAACGCACGCACCGGCGACTCGTAACGGACGATCTCGTTGACCGCGTTGGGAATCAGCTCGTGGTTGTGTTTGACGATCTCCCACTGCTCGGGATGCGCGGCAAACAAGTGCAGAGCATTGGATATCGCACTGATCGTGGTGTCCAGGGAGGGAGCCACGTAGTCGACCATCAGCGGCGAACAGTCACGGTGGGACAACTTTCCGTTGTCGGCCGCGATCAGGACGTCGTGGCCCAAGCTGCCCTCGATCACGCTGCGACGACGCACGACGCGACGCGCGAAGCGCATCATCTGCAAGCTGGACGGCAACGAGGTCACCCAGTGCCTGTTGAGCGGGCCGAGGATGTCGAATGTCGCGCCGCCCCAGGTGAGTAGATCGTCTCGCTGGTCGCGCGGCCACCCCACCAAGTCCGGCACCACGGCGAGCGGCAACGCGCATGCGAGATCTGCGACGCCGTCGATCTCGCGCCGGTTCAGGGCGGTTTCCACAACCTGGGCCGCCTGCTCATCCACGCTGTCGCTGATCGCGCGCAATGCCCTGGGCAGCATACGGTGCGCGACAAGCTTGCGACGCTGATCATGTTCCGCGCCGTCGCTGCCCAACGTCGTGCCGCGGGACAGCCGATTGGCGATCGGGTTGAGCGCGACTCCGCCTTCGGAGACGAACGTCGCGTCATCGCGCAGTACGGATTTGCATTCGGCGAAGCACGACAGCGCGTAGACCCGTTGCTTCGGCAGCCACACCACCGGCCCGATCTCACGCAGACGCGCGTAATGCGGATACGGATCGACGATGGCGTCGGTGCTGTAGATGTCGTGCTGGTATACCGGAATTCCGATGGTCGGCTTTGACTTCAACACGCTTCGCATCCTTGCTCTCAGCTATTCTCGGCCGCGCCGAACGCTGCCGATCGACCCGCCCCGACTGCCGTCGGGAATCGCGGTATTGCGTCGCACAGAGGCCGCACACGTCGGCCGGTCTGCATCACGGTTCGGTCGGGCCGGACGATGGCTGCCAGCACCCGGCCGTCACGGAGCCACCGCGCCAATTCGGTTCCGGATGGCGCGGTGACGACGGTCGTTCCCCGCAGGCGGAGCTCCTCGACTCGCGAGGGGTCCACCGGCTCGGCGGTGATGAGCCCAAATCCGTTGCCCAATAGGGTGTCCAGCCGCACCCCGTCGCTCATGATGGGATTCGGGCACAAGTTGCCGGAAAGTTCCCGTGGTCGCCGTGACTTGACGATCAGAGCGGAGCGGCGCAGCGGCGGTGTGCTGCTGTTCACCAGTCGTGCGCGCACGCCGGGAACCAGGTGCAGCCGAGGCACCAGCGAACGACGGATCAGGTTGCCGAGACGTCCACCGGCGGTCATCGCCCAGCCCATACTCAAAGCCATGCGGATCAAGATGCGCGCGTGGGGCTTTCGTTCCACTTCGTACGTGTCCAGGCTGCCGGCCGGCAGGACGTTGTCGATCACCGCGGCCAGCTTCCACGCCAGGTTCATCGCGTCGCGCAGGCCGCTACCCATGCCCTGGCCGATGAACGGCGGGGTCAGGTGCACCGCGTCGCCGAGAAGCAGCACGTTGCGGTCGCGCCACCGGTCGGCCAACAGGGCACGGAACGTGTACTCGGCGACGCGTACGACCTCCAGGCGCTCGTCCTGAACACCGTCGACCCACGGCGCGATCAGCCGACGGAGCGCCGTCAGTGTCCGATAGTCCTCGGCGCATTCGCCTGGCAGCAGTCGGAACTCCCACCGGTAGCGGGTCGGCCCGATCCGCATATAGGTGGCGGCGCGCACCGGGTTGCAGACCTGGTGCACACCATCCCATTGGTTCAACTCGGCCTCGGTCGCAACGTCGACGACCAGCCAGCGTTGCTCGAATCCGAGGTCCTCCATAGCGGCGCCGATCGATGTGCGGGTGATGCTGTTGGCGCCATCGCAACCCAAGACGTAGCCGGCTTGGACCAGGTGCTGCTCGCCACTCGCCCGGTCGGTGAATCTCACCTGGACCCGATCCTGCTCGTGCTGAACGATATTCGTGACGTCGACATCGCCGCGCAGTTCCGCATGTGGATACTTCTTCAGGTTCTCCCGCAGCAGGGCCTCGAGTTCGGGCTGGTCGAACATGTTCGCCTGCGGGTACCCGTGGATGCTCTCAGCGGTATCGCGCTGAAACTGGGCCAACAGGCGCAGATCGTGGTCGACCAACCGCAGCCCCATGGCCGGTCGGGAGATCGCGCCGAATTCCGCGCTGACTCCCAAGCGCGAAATGATGCGGTGGACTTCGTCGTCCAGGTGCACGGCCCGAGGCTGCGGATAGGCACTCACATACCTGTCCAGCACGAGGCACCGAATCCCGTACTGAGCCAACAAGGTCGCCACCGTGATCCCTGTCGGACCGGCACCGACGACGAGTACCGGGACCGACTCCGGAGTGCTGACAGTCATGTGGGTTCCACAGCGCCGGTCAGATGTACTTCACGGAGTTGCGTTGCTTGCCGAGGTCGATAGCTCCGTCATCGGTCGCGACAGTGGTCTCGACGACATCGCTCTCATGCAAGTATTTCGGGTTCTTGGCTTGGCGGTTGAAAAATGCCTTCCACTTCACCGCAGGCGGTAGCAGCGATCCGATGATCTCGATCGGTTTAGGTGGAGCGCTGAGCGCAGTGCCGACCGGAGTGCCGGTCAACACCAGATCACCCGCGTCGAGTCGTTGGAACCGGGTCAGCGCCTGGAATGCTTCCACGGGTGGGTAGATCATGTCTCTGTCGACGATCATGTCTTGGCGCACTTCACCGTTGACGCTGAGCCGGAGCCGCAGGTCACCGAAACGCCTGAGTTCGTCGGCATCCAGTAGCACCAGCATCGGACCAACCGGGGTGAACGTCGGATAGGACTTGCCCTCGTAGAACTGGGTTTTCGGTAGCTGGATGTCACGCGCAGAGACGTCGTTGGTGACCACCAGACCGGCGATGTAGTCCGCGAGGTTCGCCTGGGTGACCGCGGTGCCCACTGGCATATCGCGGCCGATGACCAACCCGATCTCGACCTCGTAGTCGAGAAAACGGACGTGGGCGGGCTTGACGATGTCATCAAACGGGCCGGTGATCGAACCCGACGCTTTGCGGAAGAATGTCAGCGGAATCGACGCGGGATCCATTCCCGCGTCTTTGACATGCGACGCAAAGTTGGTCATCTGCGCCACCACTCGGCACGGCGCCGTGACCGGCGAGGTCAACGTGAGGCTGTCGACTGGCACGCTGCCGGATCCGGATGCGGCAGCCGTCTCGATGGCCGCTCGGTCGGCGAGCAGTTCCCGAGTGGTCGCGGCGGCGCTGTTGATCTTGGACGCGCCGGATTCGCCTGCCACCCACCAGGCGTCGTCGGTACGCAGGATCGAGATCGTCATGAGTTGGCTACTTTCATCATGCCGACGAGGCGGCGGAGATCGAATTCATTGTGTTCGCGAAGGGCGCCGATCATCGAGCGTGCTTCGTGCGGGAGGGATTTGGGGTTGATCCCGAGGAAGTCTTTGGTCGCGGGCGGTCCCCATTGCGACAGTCCGGATGCCGCGAACGGCGCCCACCCCGGCTCCAGAGTGGAGTCGAACATGTCGCCATCGGTGAAATGTTCGACCATGAGCCCGTCGGGGTCGCGCCAGTAGTCGAAGATCTGGCTGCCCTGGATATGTCGGCCGATACCCCACGAGCGCTGGTAGCCATGGTCTTTCAGATACTCCCCGCCGGCGGCCAGCGCATCGAGATCACAGACCTGGTACGCCGAGTGCACGTAACGGTTGGTCGGCCCGAGCGCCAGTGCGAGGGTGTGATGGTCGACGGGAGTCGAGCCGTTGTCGCAGCGGATGAAACTCATCGTCGGGCCGCGCCCACGCTGACCGGGGAAGAACAGGAAGTCGCTGACGATCATGCCGAAGTGATCGAGGTACCAGTTCAGTGCCGCGAGGTATTTCGTGGTCTGCAACACCACATGCCCGAGCCGTTGCACCCCCGCAGGCTCCCGAGCCGGGCGTTGGGTGGCATTGGTGCGCCGCAGTTCGCGTCCGAAGTTGTAGGGGTGCGCCCGCTGCGACGACGCGGCCTCGTGTTCGTGGGTGCCCGTGACTACACGTACCGGCAGCCCACTGGGATCGGTGAGGTCGATCGTGGTGCCGCCGATCGTTTCAGGCAGAGCCCGGACGCGGGCACCGGTGGCATCGGCAAGACGGCGTAAGTCGGACTCGTCGGCGGCCTGCAATGCCAATCCGACGAACCGCGACGACGGGCCGCGTCGGATGAGCACGCACGGCGCGCCGGCGTCGGTGCCACGCAACTGCAGCTCGTCGTTGGTGCGCAACACCGTCGAGAAGCCGAACACCTGCGCGAATGCCTCGGTGCGTGCCAGATCCGGTTTCTGGAATTCCAACCAGCCGAGGTCACGCACCTTGATCACCGGGTTGCGTGACCGTCCCAGGTGTTCTCCGCCTCGGCGACCCTGCTCGCTGTGCAGGTCTTTGTGAGCGTCGATCGTGCTGCCCATCCGAAACTCCTCCATTGACTGACGAAATCGTCACATACGACGCCACACTCAGTCAAGGTATTCTGACGAAATACTCAGAAGTGATTGAATCCGATAAGATGACCGCACGGAAAGGAGTCAGACGTGGCAGCAGAACCGGCAATTCGGCCGACGGAACTCCCCAATCGACTCGAGCGACGCAAGCAGCGGACCCGCGCCGCGCTGATCCAGGCCGCGCAGGTCTTCATCGGCGCCGGCAAGCTGAACGTGCCGGTCCTGGAGATCACCCAGGCTGCCGACGTCGGGATGGGCTCGTTCTACAACCACTTCGACAGCAAAGAAGAGCTGTTCGCTGCCGCCCTCAACGAGGTCCTCGATGTGCACGGCGCCCTGCTCGACCAGATCACCGGAGCACTCGAAGATCCCGCGGAGACCTTCGCGTGCAGCTTCCGTCTCACCGGTCGACTGTTCCGGCGGCGTCCGCAGGAGAGCCGAGTCCTGCTTGCCAGCGGCATATTGCTGATGAAGTCCGATCGCGGACTCGCCCCCAGGGCGCTGCGTGACATCGTCGCGGCTGTCCGCGCGGGCAGGTTTCGCGTCGACGATCCCGCCCTGGCGCTGGCCGTGGCCGGCGGCGCCCTGATGGGCTTGGGTCAATTGTTGGCCGACGAACCCGAGCGCGATGACGCTCAGGCGGCCGATCGTGTCACCGAAGATGTGTTGCGGTTGTTTGGCATGGACGCCGATGAGGCGCACGACATCTGCCAACGGCCACTCCCCGACCTCGATCAGGACCGCTCAGCCGAGGCTTAGCCAGAGGACAACAAACGCTGCGCCGTGTCGTACAACGCGTGGGCATGTATCTCGAAGAGCTCGATCAAATCCACTGCGTCACCGCCGATCTCCTTGGCAATGAACAATCCGTCGGCGCCGGCGATGGCGTAGGTGACGAGCTGATGGATCTGAGCCTCGGTCAGGCCTGGCGCCAGCTCACCCACGGTGTCGACGAGTTGGACGTGGGTCTGTGCACGGACCTGAATGAACATCGCGCGCGCTCGCGGCTCGACGGGCCGGCGTTCCAGTGCCAGCATCAGGCCGAGCCGGATGAAGTCGGGCGAATCCAGCAGGGCTTTGGCGATCTGCATCGTCATGCTCACCAGACGGTCGCGCGGGGCGCCCTCATCGGGGACCTGCCAGGCCGACACCCAGGCGGCGAAACTGCGCTGGATCACCGCCGCGATCAAGTCGTCCTTGTTCGTGAAATGCCAATAGATCGAGCTGGCCGGTAGCCCGCACTTGGCGCTGACCAGAGCGATGCTGGTGCCCTCGTAGCCACGTTCGGCGGCGATCTCGGTGGCCGCGTCCAGGATGCGTTCACGCGACAGTTCGCCGTCGGCGCGCCTGCGTCGCTGTGGCTTTTCGGTCAACTTCGCCCCCTTTGCCGAAAGTCTTGACTCTGTAATGGTCACTACATTACCGTAGCGATCACTACAGAACAAGCTCCTCGACGGCGAGAGAGATAACCGTGACCAGTGCAGACTTCTACGACGTAGCCGTGATCGGCTACGGACCGACCGGTGCCACCGCCGCCAACCTGCTGGGCCGGTTGGGACTGAAAGTGGTCGTCGTCGAGCGTGATCCGGATGTCTACGGCCGGGCCAGGGCGATCTCCACCGACGAGGAAGTCATGCGGATCTGGCAGTCCGTCGGCTTGGCCGACCGGTTGCAGCAGGACATGCTGCCCGACCGGCCGCTGACCTTCGTCGACGTTCACGGTGTGCCGTTCATCGACTTGAAGGTCACCCCACGCGGTGCAGGGCATCCGCCGCAGCAATTCTTGTATCAGCCCGCGGTCGACCAGGTTTTGCGCGACGGCGTCGACCGATTTCACAACGTCGATGTGTTGCTGGAACACGAGTGCCTGCGCGTACATCCGAAGGACGACCGGGTCGAGTTGATGCTCGCCGCCCTGAAGACCGACACCGTGAAGCGGGTGCACGCCCGCTACGTCATCGCAGCGGACGGTGGTTCGTCGCCGACACGCGGTCAGCTCGGAGTTGGCTACAGCGGCCGGACCTACAGCGAGCGCTGGGTGGTCATCGACACCAAGGTGTTGCGGGAGTGGGAGGGCCACGACCGGTTGCGATTTCACTGCAACCCGGACCGGCCCACCGTCGACTGTCCGACTCCCCTGGGCCACCACCGTTGGGAATACCCCGCGCGGACAGGCGAACTCGAACAGGACCTGCTGCACCACGAGGCGATCTGGAAGGTCCTCAACGATCAGGGCATCACCGGCGAGAACGTCAAGATCCTGAGAGCCGTGATCTACAGCCACCACGTGCGAGTCGCCGACCGGTGGCGAATGGGCCGGATTTTCCTGGCCGGCGATGCCGCGCACGCGATGCCGCCGTGGATCGGCCAAGGCATGTCGGCCGGTGTTCGCGACGCCGCCAACCTGTGCTGGAAGCTCGCCGCCGTCCTGCAAGGACGCGCTCCCGAGTTCCTGCTCGACAGCTACCAGGCCGAACGCAAACCACACGTCACTGAGATGACGCGGCGCGCCTGTCGCACCGGACGGATCATCACCGAACACAATCGTGCCATCGCTGTCGCGCGGAACCATCTGCTGCGCGCAATCTTACGGGTGCCCGCACTGAGCGCCGCGCTGGAGAAGCACACATGGTTACCCGACGCGCGATACCGGCGCGGCTTCCTGAGCGCCGTCAGGCATCCTGCGGATGGATGGCAGATTCCGCAGCCGTGGGTGACCGACGCTGACGGCGCGAAGGTTCGCTTCGACGACCTCCTCGGCGGGCAGTGGGCCATCGTGCACATCGGGGCCGCGCCGCACGGCAGCCATGCCTGGGCGCAGCTTGGCGTCCCGATGATCCCGATCGCCGAACCCACACTCGTCCGCTGGCTACGACGCAGAAAGGCGGCAGCCGCAGTGCTACGCCCCGACGGATTCATCTATGCCGCAGCAGGATCCGGCCAGCCATTACCGCGACCACCGGCCGGTCATACGTTTTCCGTACTGACCAGAACAGAGGCCGGCGCGTGACCACCACCGCCTTGCGCGAACACACCATCAGCGTCGCCGGGAAACCGATCTTCGTCGCCGAGGCCGGCGACGGGCCACCCGTCGTCATGCTGCATGGAGGCGGGCCGGGAGCGTCCGGCGTCTCCAACTACTCCCGCAACATCGACGCGCTCGCAGGGCATTTCCGGGTGATCGTTCCCGATATGCCTGGTTACGGCCGCTCAGCGAAGGGTGTCGACCAGTCCGATCCATTCGGCTACCTCGCCGACATGATCCGCCGACTGCTCGACGAACTCGGCATCGACACAGCACATCTGATCGGCAACTCCTACGGCGGCGCGGCCGCGCTTCGGCTGGCACTGGATACGCCAGGACAGGTCAGCAAGCTCGTCCTGATGGGTCCCGGTGGGATCGGAACCACTCGCGGCGTTCCGACCGCCGGACTCAAGAGTTTGTTGTCGTACTACAGCGGCGACGGACCCAGCCGCGACAAGCTGGAATCCTTCATCCGCAATTACCTTGTCTACGAAGGCGCTTCGGTGCCGGACAGCCTGATCGACACGAGGTACGCCGCATCCTTGGACCCCGAGGTGGTGGCCGACCCGCCGCTACGCCGCCCGTCCGGCCCGACCGCGCTGCGCACGCTCTGGCGGATGGACCTCACCCGCGACAAGCGCCTCACGTCTCTGCAGACACCGACATTGGTGTTGTGGGGCCGCGACGACAAGGTCAACCGGCCGACCGGCGGACCGATGCTGGCCAACCTGATGCCCCACGCCGACTTGGTCATGACGTCACGCACCGGCCACTGGATGCAGTGGGAACAGTCCGAGCTCTTCAACCAGATCGCTGTCGACTTCCTCAGCACTCCTTCGGTTTTCGACCGATGAATGTCTTCGGAAGCGTCCACCTCGGTTATGTCGTCGTCGAGACCGAGAGATTTGCCGACTGGCGGCGCTTCGGACGCGACGCCATCGGCATGCATCTCGACGACACGTTGCCCGACGCGATGCGCTTCCGCCTCGACGACAACCAGTGCCGGTTTCTATTGCAGCGCGGGTCGGCTGAGGATGTCACCGCCCTCGGCTGGCAGGTCGACGACCATCACACGTTCGACGAGATCCTTGCCCGGGTTACCCGCCATGGTGTGCCGGTCACAGAGGGCACCGCGGAGGAGACCGAGCTGCGCGGCGTCGAACGTCTGATCCGTTTCCCCGGCCCCAACGACTTGGCGCAAGAGTTGTTCACCCGGCCGCGTACCGACGGTGCCCGGCTGGACATGGCGGTGCGCGGTGGCTTCGTCACCGGCGACGCAGGCATCGGCCACGTCGCCGTCACATCCGCCAAGCCGCAGCGGATGCGCGGCTACTACGACACCGTGTTCGATGCACGGCTGACCGACTACATCGACGAGACGATCAGCGGCCTCAAGTTCAAGATCCGCTTCCTGCGGGTCAATCAACGCCACCACTCCATCGCGATCGCCGCGGTCAACCGGCTGCCGATCAACCCGATCCGCACCCGAGTCCAGCACGTCAACATCCAGGTCGCCGACCTCGACGACATGACTGCGTCGTATCAGCGGGTGAAAGACCTGGGCTTCGCGATGGCACTGGACGTCGGGCAGCACACCAACGACCGCGAACTGTCCTATTACGCCGTCACACCGTCGGGCTTCGAATGGGAAGTCGGGTGGAACCCCATCGTCATCGACGAGAAGACCTGGGAACCAACCACGTATCGGGGCATCAGCATCTGGGGCCACACCCGGCAGGGGCACACTGTCGTCGAGAAAATGGCGCAGTTCAAAACCGCGGCCCAGTCGCTGCTACACCGCGAAGACACCGTGCCCGCGCTGGCTCATGCAGCGATCCCGGACCACTAGCAGGAGGCCACCGTGCTACGAATCGACACTCATCATCACCTGATCCCGCCGGACTACCGAAAAGTCTTGCAGGAGGCCGGGCTCAGCGCCGCCGGTGGACGAGAGCTTCCGGAGTGGAGCCCGGAGGCGTCGCTGCAGCAGATGGCTGAACTCGGCGTCGGCACCGCCATCCTGTCGGTCTCCACGCCGGGCACAGCATTCGTGCCGAATCCAGCGGACGCGACCGCGCTCGCACGAGACCTCAATGACTACACCGCCGCACTGTCCGCGGCACATCCCGCCCGGTTCGGTTTTTTCGCCATCGCGCCCATGCCGCATATCGATGAGTCGGTCACCGAGATCGTGCGTTCGCTCGATGAGTTGCACGCCGATGGCGTTGTCCTGCTGGCGAACAACGCAGGCACCTATCTGGGTGAAGACGGCCAGGAATCGCTGTTCGCCGCCCTCAATGAACGGTCGGCCGTGGTGTTCATCCATCCGGCCGAATTGCCGGGTCCCTCGGTGCCCGGGGTACCGCCGTTCGCGGCCGACTTCTTGCTCGACACCACCCGTGCCGCTTATCTGTTGGTACGCAACGGCATTCGAACCCGCTACCCCCACATCCGGTTCATCCTGAGTCACGCCGGCGGGTTCGTGCCCTATGCCAGTCACCGGATGGCCGCGGCCATCACCGCCGACACCGGCCGCAGCTGGGCCGATATCCTCGACGACTTCGCCGGCTTCTACTTCGACACCGCGCTGTCCTCCAGCGCAGCGGCGTTGCCCACTCTGCTGGCTTTCGCCAAACCGGGCCACATCACCTTCGGATCCGATTTTCCGTTCGCCCCGACTGCCGCCGGACAGCTGTTCGCGGCGGGCCTGGAGACCTACCCAGGCATCGACACGGCTACCCGGGAAGCCATCGAGCGCAACAACGCGTTGGCGCTGTTCCCCCGTCTCGGCGCAGCGCCGCAACCTATTCCGCAGTCACCCGTTCAAAAAGTCCGGCACAGCGTCAGCCGATCCATCATGCGCGGCGTCAGCCGGCTGACGAGCACCAGCTAGCGGCTGTCACGCCGGATCCATTGCATCCCACGGGACCATTCCCGATACCCAGTGCGTAACGACCTCCTCTTGATCGTTGCGGTGCAGATGCCGCGGCGGCTGAGCGAAGCTCTCGTACGGCTTGCAGCGCACGACGACTCGATTCTCTTCTTCCGCCATCGCTTCGATGAACGGGCGAGCTTCCTCACCGAGCGGCTGGCCCGACATCCGTCCGGCGACGGCCATCATGACGTCGACGACCAGGTCGCGATCGCGCTCGATCACCGCGTCGGCATACACCTGCAGGTAGGCGAAAGGCCAGCGCTCGTCGATGACACAGATGCTGATCTTGCCGTCGCGTGCGATGACCTTGGCTTTTCCGCGCCCAGCCATCGTCGACACCAGCAGCTCGTCGCTGTCGGTGGGTATGTAGTACACGATCGACATTCCCGGCCCGTCTTGCCGTCGGCGGTAGCCGAATACGCAGGTGCGGTGCGAGCGCACGAAAGCTCGCCGCTCCGAAGGCAGCATGTCGCGGTCGGTGGGAGCCGTGAAGGGCTCGTTCGAAAGGGGAAGAAGCATGGGAACGGTCCTCGACTGACTCGTAGTTGATTAATGGATACAGTGTTGCCGTTATTGCCATCGCTGTCAAGAGTCGCCATACTTGCGCGGTGACCACCAGCCACCCGCGTACCCGCGGTCGCCCGCCCCTACCGCTGGATCGCATCGTCACGGCGGCTCTGCAGATCGTCGACGACGAAGGGGCCGACGCCCTGTCGATGCGAACGCTTGCGCAGCGGCTGAATTCGGGAACCGCAACGTTGTATCGGCATTTCACCAGCCGGGCGGACCTGATCGCCGCCATCGTGGACAAGATGTTCGGCGCTATCGAGGTGGATGTCGCGGCGCTGAAAGAAGTGCCTTGGCAGGAAGCGTGTAAAGCAGCCGCCCACAGCATGTTTGACGTCTTGCGGCACCACCGCAATGTCGCCGCGCTGCTGGCCGACGATGTGCCGGTCGGCCCGAACGCTCTCGCATCCAGGGAGCAGGTGCTCGCATTTCTGCTCGACAACGGTTTCCCGCCCGCACTCGCTGCGCGGTCGTATGCAACGTTGTCGCGCTACATCCTGGGTTTCGCCATGCAACTCAACAACAGCCATGGAGACCTCGGCGAGGCGCCGCTGGCTCAGCTGTTTCACAACCTCGACCCGGGTCATTTCCCCGCCACCGTCGCCGTCGCGGACAACCTTCCGGTGCCGTTCGACGACGAGTTCGCCTTCGGACTCGACCTGATCATCGACGGACTGACTCAGGCGCTTCACCGCCGCCACTAGCACGGGGCTAACGTCAAGCCCGAGCGACGTTCAGGCTGACAACGGAGGTGGCATGCGCGCGGCACAGTTGACTCGACTCGACGGTCCAGATGCGGTAGAGATCGGCGAGATCGATGAACCCAGCGGAGACGGTGTGGTTGTCGACGTTCACGCGGCGGGAGCGGCCTTCCCCGACGCGCTGTTGACGCGGGGCCTCTACCAGTACCGACCGGACCCGCCGTTCGTGTTGGGCGCCGAGATCGCCGGTGTGGTCCGGTCGGCGCCGTCGGATGCACACGTCAAACCAGGCGACCGAGTCGTCGGTCTCACCATGCTCACCGGTGGCATGGCCGAAGTCGCGGTGCTCCAGCCCGACCGGGTGTTCAAGCTGCCGGACAACGTGAGCTTCACCGCGGGCGCGGGCCTGCTGTTCAACGACCTGACGGTGTACTTCGCGCTGACCGTCCGCGGACGGCTTCAGTCTGGCGAGACCGTCCTGGTACACGGGGCGGCCGGCGGGATCGGGACGTCGGCGCTACGCCTGGCTCCGGTGCTCGGTGCGTCGCGGGTCATCGCCGTGGTGAGCACACAGGACAAGGCCGAGATCGCGAAGGCCGCGGGCGCGACGGACGTCGTGCTGGCCGACGGGTTCAAGGACGCGGTCAAGGAGTTGACGAACGGCCGCGGCGTCGACGTGGTGGTCGACCCGGTAGGTGGTGATCGGTTCACCGACTCGCTACGCTCACTCGCTCCGGCGGGCCGGCTGCTGGTGATCGGCTTCACCGGCGGCGAGATCCCGACGGTCAAGGTAAACCGGCTGCTGCTGAACAACATTGACGTGGTAGGCGTCGGCTGGGGTGCCTGGGCGGGAACACACCCGGGCGCGCTGACCGAGCAGTGGGCCGAACTCGAGCGTCTGCTCGCCTCGGGCCAGTTGCCTCCACCCGAGCCGGTCGTCTACCCGTTGACCAGGCCGGCGCGGCGATCGCGTCGCTGGAAAACCGCACCGCCAGAGGCAAAGTCGTCATCCGGATCCGGGACTGATCAGCCTGAGTCGATAATTCGGGCCGCGGCGAGATCGGACAGATGCTGGAGCGAATTCTGCAGGTGCGCGGGATCGAACGGCGGGAACGGAATGTGCTCACGGAGTTCCGGCGGCACTGCCGACCAGTCGTAAGTGAGCGTGACGTCCGTTTCAGCAGATCCCACGCTGCGCAGGTCGTAGCGCCAAATCCAACCGCCGAATGACAACTCCCCGTCTCCTGCGGCGTCCTGGCCTGGTTGCCAGCCAATGGCATGAGGGCGGTCGAAGACGACCACCTTATTCGCCATCTCATAGTTCTTGGTGGGATGGTTGTCGTGGTACATCGCGATCCGGAAAATCTGGCCGGCGCCTGTCAGGTACGCGCAGTCGAGGGAATCCCTCACCCAACCGGTCCCGTCGATCGCGGCGTGAGTCGTCGGGTCAGCAAGTATCTCGAACACTGATTCGGCCGGAACCGGGATCCTGGTCGTGGCGGTAATCGTGTCGTTCGTCATGCCAATACAGACTCCGCCGAGACAGAAGAATCATCAAGGCCGGCCTTGTGTACTGCGAGAAGAGAAAGTAATGTCACTTTTAGTTTGTGTCGGCCATAACTCTGGAGCTCCCATGGAATCCTTCATCCACCTGCGCAAAGGCAAGACACCGCGCCGCCTGCATGCCGATCTTGACGGGCTGAAAGACGACGAACTCGGCCGCGGCGGTTTCACCGGCCGCACCGCGAACTTGTACCGCCGCCACGACCCCACCGCCTACCGGTCGGAGGGTCCGCTGCGCCCCGTCGACGTGCTGTCCAGCGAACTCAAGCCCAGCGACGCGACCGACGCACACGGCGGCCCGCTGTTGATGTTCACCAACCAGGACTGCCGGATATCGCTGTCCCGCCGCCAGCAGCCGATGCCGTTCTTCGCCCGCCATGTCGACGGCGATCTGCTGTGCTTCGTGCACCAAGGGGCCGGCCTGCTCGAGACCGAGTTCGGGCCGTTGCGATACCGCGACGGCGACTGGGTGTATCTCCCGAAGGCCTGCACCTGGCGCCAGGTCCCCGACGCCGAGACCACGATGCTGATGATCGAGGCCAGCGACGAGTTCCGCGTGCCCCCACCGGGATCGCTGGGCAGGCATTTCCCGTTCGACCCCTCGCAGGTCGTCATCCCCGAACCCGAACCCATCGACGACGATGTTGACCGCGACGAATACGAGGTCCGGCTCGTCCACGACGGCGGCCCGACAACGCTGTACTACCAACACAATCCGCTCGATGTCGAAGGCTGGCGCGGCGACAACTTCGCGTTCACCTTCAACATCGCCGACTACAACGTGATCACCTCCGACAGCGTCCACCTGCCCCCGACTGTGCACCTGTTCATGCAAGCCGCTGGCGTCTACGTGATGAACTTTCTGCCCAAACCGGCCGAAGGCGTGTCGGGTACCGAACGCACCCCGTGGTATCACCGCAACGTCGACTACGACGAGATCGCGTTCTTCCACGGCGGCTCGCTCTACGGTATCCCGATGCCGCCCGGGCCTGATTTCCCATGCGCCGCAAGGTGTTCACCACGGCGCGCCGGAAAAGGCGCGCGAGCGTGCGCGCCGCAAATTCGACGATTACTCCCGCGTCGACTGGCAAGTCATCGCCATCGACACCCGCAAACGGCTCACGCCGTCGGCAGAAGTACTGGCCCATGACCTAGGACAACACTGATGGCAACAGCCTCGACAGCGGTGAAGCACGAGTATGACCGGATCCCGTATCTAGTTGCCTTCCAGAACAATTCCGGTGTCCGCGACGTCTACGGCGGCCTGGCGGAAATCGTGGTCCTGGAGAGCTATCTGCTCAAGCCGAAAGACAACCCGTCGGATACGGTGCTGATGTTCATGCACCCGATCGGCGGCGGCGCATACCTGCCGATGATCAACGCGCTGGCCCGGGCAGGCCATCACGTCATCTACTGCAACAGCCGATTCCGTGGCACCGATTCGGCGCTGCTGATGGAGAAGGTCATCGAGGATCTCGGCGCCGCCATCAAAGACGCCAAAGACCGCCTCGGCTATCAGAAAGTGGTGCTGGCCGGCTGGAGCGGCGGCGGCTCGCTGTCGGTGTTCTACCAGCAGCAGGCCCAGCACGCGACCATCACCTCCAGCCCGTCGGGCGACGGGCCCGATCTGACCAAGCTCGACCTGCCCGCTGCCGACGGCATCATGCTGCTGGCCGCGCATATCAGCCGGCACGGCACGCTGACCGAATGGCTGGACGGGTCGATTCTCGACGAATCCGATCCGACCAAGCGCGATCCGGAACTCGACCTGTACAACCCGGACAACCCCAATCAGCCGCCCTACAGCGAGGAGTTCCTGACCCGCTACCGGCAAGCGCAGATCGACCGGAACCGGCGCATCACCGGCTGGGTCAAGGAAAAGCTGGCGGAGTTGAAGGCTGACGGGCGCCCCGATGACGAGTTCGGATTCGTCGTGCACGGCACCATGGCCGACCCGCGGTGGCTGGACCCGACGGTCGATCCCAACGAACGGGTCCCGGGAACCTGTTATCTGGGCGATCCTCAAGTGGTGAACATGAGCCCGGTCGGCCTGGCCCGGTTCTCCACGCTGCGCAGTTGGCTGTCGCAGTGGAGCTACGACGACGCGCACGGCGATGGCGTCGACTGCGGACGCGACATTGCGGTGCCCTCGCTGGTGATCGGCAACCTCGCCGACGACGCGTGCACACCCAGCCATACCCGGCGTCTCTTCGAGGCAATCGGCCATCCCGACAAGGAGATGCACGAAATCCACGGCGCAACACACTATTACGCCGGGCCCGATCAGCGCGACAAGCTGCGCGAGGCCGTCACCGTGGTCACCGACTGGCTGGTGCGCCACAAGTTCGTGGGCACGGTGTGATTCCCACAACCGGTCCGCTGGACGGCATCCGGGTCCTGGAGTTGGGCACCCTGATCGCTGGACCGTTCGCCGGCCGGCTGCTCGGCGACATGGGCGCCGACGTGATCAAGGTCGAACCGCCCGGAGCACCTGACCCGTTGCGCACCTGGGGGCAGGCCGAAGTCGACGGGCACCACGTGTTCTGGACCGTGCACGCCCGCAACAAGCGGGCCATCACGCTGGATCTTCGGCAACCCCGCGGCCGCGAGTTGTTCCTCGATCTCGTCGAGAAGTCCGACATCATCGTCGAGAATTTCCGCCCGGGCACACTGGAGAAGTGGGAACTGGGTTACGACGTTCTCAGCCAACGCCATTCGGGCATCATCCTGGTACGAGTGTCCGGCTACGGCCAGACCGGCCCCGACGCGCACAAGGCCGGATACGCCTCGGTCGCCGAAGCGGCCAGTGGCCTGCGGCACCTCAACGGCTTTCCGGGCGGACCACCACCCCGGCTGGCGCTGTCGCTCGGCGACAGCCTGGCCGGGATGTTCGGCGCGCAGGGCGCGCTGGCTGCGCTGTATCGCCGCAGCGTCACCGGGCACGGACAGGTCGTCGACGTGGCGCTCACCGAATCATGCTTGGCGGTGCAGGAATCCACCATTCCCGACTATGACGTCGGCGGGGTGGTGCGCGGCCCGTCGGGCACCCGTCTCGAGGGCATCGCGCCGTCGAACATCTATCGCAGCGCCGACGGCTCCTGGGTGGTGATCGCCGCCAATCAGGACACCGTCTTCGCCCGGCTGTGCAAGGCGATGGGACGACCGGAACTGGCCACCGACGACCACTTCGCCAATCACGGCGCCCGCGGCCGCAATCAGGACGAACTCGACAAGATCATCGGCACCTGGGCTGCCGAACGACAGCCCGACGAGATCATCGAAACCCTCAGCGCCGCAGGCGTGATCGCCGGTCCGATCAACACCGTCGCCGAGGTGGTCAACGATCCGCAGTTGCGGGCCCGCGGGATGCTGGTCGAACACTACGACGAGCGACTCGCCCGCCCGGTGCTGGGCCCGGGCGTCACACCGGTGCTCTCGGAAACGCCCGGCAGTGTCCGCAACGCCGGCTCGGCGCGGCCGGGTCAGCACAACGACGATGTCTACATCGGCCTGCTCGGCAAGAGCGCCGACGAGCTCGACGAGTTGCACGCCGAGAAGGTGATCTGATGACGCACGTCGACATTCGCGAGGTGGCGTTGCGCGACGGGTTGCAAATCGAGAAGCCGATTCCGTTGTCGGCCAAGCTCGAACTGCTGGCCGCTGTCGCCGTCACCGGAGTGCGCGAAGTCGAGGCCACCGCGTTCGTGTCGCCGTCGAAGGTGCCGTCGATGGCCGACGCCGCCGAGCTCGCCGCGCATCTGCGCGACTACCCCGACATCGAGTTCTCCGCGCTGGTCGCCAGTCCCAACGGCGCCAAGCGCGCGGTCGCCGCGGGTCTGCGCTCGATCGAATACGTGGTCGCGGCCAGCGACGCGTTCAGCAACGCCAACGTCGGGCGCGGCAGCGCCAAGGCCACCGACCAGATCAGCGACATCGTCGCCATCGCCCACGACAGCGACGTCACCGTCGAAGTCATCGTCGCGACCGCGTGGGACTGCCCATTCGAAGGGCCCACGCCGGCCCAGCGGGTGCTCGAGATCGCCGCATCGGCCCGCAATCACGGCGTCGACCGGTTCTCCATCGCCGACACCATCGGCACGACCACGCCTGCGCGGGTGAGTTCGCTGATCGCACAACTACGTCCAGTCATCGGCGAGCTGCCGCTGGGCGGGCATTTCCACAACACCCGTGGCGCCGGACTGGCCAGCGCGTACGCGGCGGTCCAAGCGCGGCGTCACCCGACTGGATGCCTCGGTCGGCGGCCTGGGCGGCTGCCCCTTCGCGCCCGGCGCGACGGGCAACATCGCCACCGAGGACCTGGTGTACCTGCTGCGCGACAGCGGCATCGATGTCGACGTCGACCTGCAAGCCGCGATCGCCGCGGCGGAGGTGGCGAAATCGGTTGTCGGCCATGACTTGCCCAGCGCCCTACTGCGGGCCGGTGACCGGATACAGCACTGATGCCGACTGAAGCCCTGACCGCGAAAGGCCGCCAAACCCGGGCGGCCATCGAGCAGGCCGCCCGTAAACTGTTCGCCGAGCGGGGTTTCCACGGCACGACGCTGGCCGACATCACATCCGCCGCAGGCAAGTCGGCCGCGGTGTTCTACCGGTATTTCGCCGACAAAGAAGACCTGCTCGCCGCGCTCGCGGAATCGTTCCTGCACGACGTCGTGACGCCGTCCGGTCTGAGCCTGCATCTGCCCGACTCTCCCCCGCAAGCGGGTGGTGCCCCCACCGACGACGACAGTTCTTCACTTCGGTGGTCACCGGCTACTGGAACATGTTCAAGCAGAACATCGGCATCATGATCGCGGTCGCTCAGCTCGCGACGACACAGCAGCGATTTGCTGACGTCCAGAACGAGTTTCGGCGTTTCGGCATGGATATCGTCGCCGCGTCGGTGCGGCATGCTCAAGAGCACGGCTACGCAACCGAACTCAATCCCGAACACATCGCAGCGGCCATCGCCCTGCTGTTCGAGAACTTCACCACCGTGTTTGTCGGGCGCTCCGGTCTCGGCATGGAAATCAGCGACGACGACGCCATCGCGACTCTCGCGACGGTGTGGAAGAAAACCCTGTACGGCAACTATGAGGAGAAATCAGTAGTGGATTTCACGCTGCCCGAACACCTACCCGGGTTGCTCGCCGACATGGACGCGTTCATCGAGCGCGAGATCGCCCCACTGCAGGCCGAGAACATGCAGTACTTCGACCAGCGCCGCGAACATGCCCGCACCGACTGGGACAACGACGGCATCCCGACCCGGGAGTGGGAAGACCTGCTCTCCGAGATGCGCCGACGTGCCGACAAGGCCGGCTGGCTGCGCTACGGGTTGCCTGCGTCGCTCGGTGGCCGGGACGGCTCCAACCTCGACATGGCGGTCATCCGGGAGCATCTGGCGCACAAAGGCCTTGGCCTGCACAACGACCTGCAGAACGAGTCGTCGATCGTCGGGAACTTCCCGCAGGTGATCATGATGGAGCGGTTCGGCACCGACGAGCAGCGCGCCGCGTGGTCCGAGGCGCTGATCACCGGGGAACGCTCGATGGCCTTCGGGCTGACCGAGCCGCTGCACGGCTCGGATGCGACCTGGCTGGAAACCCACGCCAAGTCCGATGGTGACGACTGGATCATCAACGGCTCCAAGCGGTTCAACACCGGCGTACACCGCGCCACCCATGACTTGATCTTTGCCCGCACGTCCGGCGAACCGGGCCAGGCCCAGGGCATCACCGCATTCCTGGTGCCCACCGATTCGCCCGGCTTCGCGGTCCCCTACTACTGGTGGACGTTCAACATGCCCACCGACCATGGCGAGGTCGAATTGACCGACGTCCGGGTGCCCGGCGACGCGGTGCTCGGCGAGGTGGATCGCGGTCTGGAGGTCGCGCAGACGTTCCTGCACGAGAACCGGATCCGGCAGGCGGCCAGCAGCCTGGGCGCGGCGCAATACTGCATCGACCGCGCCGCCGAATATGCCAGCACCAGAAACGTTTTCGGCAAGCCCCTGTCGACCAACCAGGCCGTGCAATGGCCGCTGGCCGAACTGCAGACCGAGGCCCAGATGGTGCGACTGCTGGTGCAGTACGCGGCCTGGCACCTGGATCGCGACCATCACATGGAAGTGTCGGACAAGGTGTCGATGGCCAACTATCGCGCCAACCGGCTGGTCTGCGACGCCGCCGATCGCGCGATGCAGATCTTCGGCGGTCTCGGGTACAGCCGTCACGAGCCGTTCGAGCACATCTACCGCCACCACCGCCGCTATCGAATCACCGAGGGCGCCGAGGAGATCCAGATTCGGCGGGTGGCCCAGCGACTGTTCAAGTTCGGTCGCAGGTGAACGAGACGTTGGCGCCGAAGCTGGCCGGGGTGCTGACGCCGATCCTCGGCGCAGGGACCGTCGTCGAGAATCTGCACGCACTGACAGGCGGCGCCAGCAGAACCACCTGGGCGTTCGAGGCTGTCGCCGGCGGGGCGCGGCGATCGCTCATCCTGCGCACCGGTCCGCCGGACGACGTGCATGCCGGCATGGAACTCGAGGCTCGCGCTCAGTCCGCCGCCACCGCTGCGGGCGCACCGGTCCCCCACATCCTGATCGCCGACGATTCCGTTGACACACTGGGCAATCCGTTTCTGATCTGTGACGAGATCAAAGGCGAGACCATCGTCCGTCGGATCCAGCGCCAACTGGACGACGCCGGTCGGGCACGGCTGCTCGTCCAATGCGCAGACGCGCTGGCAGCCATCCACCGGGCCGACCCGAACATGTCCGGCATCGACCGGGAGGACCAACTGGCCGAGTGGCGGGGCCGGTTGGACGACATGGGTGACACCACCGCCACGTTCGAATGGGCTTTCCGGTGGCTCGCCGCCAACCGGCCCGCGCCGTCACCGCCATGTCTGGTGCACGGTGACTACCGGATGGGCAACCTCATCGTCGACGGATCCCACCTGGCCGCCGTCCTGGACTGGGAACTGGTGCACATCGGTGAGTTCTACGAAGACCTCGCCTGGTTCTGCATCCGGGCCTGGCGGTTCGGCGCCTCGGCCGACCACGACGCCGGCGGACTGGGCGGCATCGAGGATTTTCTTCACAGTTATGAAAAAGCCGGCGGGGCGACCGTCGACCGGTCGGCGTTTCACTGGTGGCTGGTGCTGGCCACCCTGCGATGGGGTGTCATCTGCCGCTACCAGGCAGAACGCCATCTGAGCGGACAGAGTCGATCGGTCGAATTGGCGACCATCGGACGCCGCGTGTGCGAGACGGAATGGGACTTGCTGAACTTGCTCGATAACGCAGTCGCACACGCCGGTTGAGCGCCTAGGATTTCGCTGTGGTTACACCTGATCAGGCAATCGAGGCCATCCGCGAAACCGGCGGAGCGCAACCCGGCAACCGGGCGCTGCATGCCAAGGGCAAGCTCTACCGAGGCACTTTCACTGCGACACCGGACGCCGCACAACTCTCCCGCGCCGCTCACCTGAACGGCTCAACGGTGCCCGCGCTGATCCGATTCTCCAGCGGCTCAGGCAATCCCAAGCAACCGGACAACGCGCCGGGTGTGCGCGGGATGGCGGTGAAATTCACCCTTCCGGACGGGTCCACGACCGACGTCTCCACCCAGACCGCCACGCTGTTTCCAGCCAGCACACCGGACGGCTTCATCTCGCTGCTGCATGCGATGCGCCCGGGCGCCACCGCTCCGCTGCGGCTGATCGGATACATCGCCACCCACCCCAGCTTCCTGAAGGCGCTGCCGGTGGTGCGCGCGGCGAACACTGTGCCGGAGAGCTACGGCACCGTCGCGTATCACGGCCTGCACGCATTCCGCTGGGTCGCCGCCGACGGCAGCGCCCGATTCGTCCGCTACCACCTGCTGCCCGCGGCCGGCGAACACATCGTGCCGCCGGACGTCGCGAAGACCAAGGACGCAAACTTCTTGATCGCCGAACTCGACCAACGCCTTGCGACACAACCGGTTCGATTCGACTACCAGGTGCAGATCGCCGCGCACGGTGACTCGACTGTCGATCCGTCCAAGCCATGGCAGAGCACCCACACCGTCACCGTCGGCACCCTCGAGATCACCGGTATCGACACTGAACGGGAGCACGGCGGCGACATCGTGGTCTTCGACCCGATGCGCGTCACCGACGGCATCGAGCCCTCCGAGGATCCCGTCCTACGATTCCGCACGCTCGCCTACTCCGCCTCGGTGAAGCTGCGCTCCGGCGTCGACCGCGGACCCGAAGCACCCGCGATCTGATGGCAGCGGGGCACGGGCGACCGACCACGGCCGAGCTGGTCGCCGCGGTCGCCGAGTTCCTCGAGACCGATGTCCGGGAGTCGACGACCGGCCAGGTCAACTTCCATTCTCGGGTCGCGGTCAACGCGCTGCGGATGGTCGAACGCGAGCTGCTCGCCGACTCGAACGACGGCGTTGCTGCAGCGCTGGCCGGCGTCGGCCACGGTGACGAAGCCCAACTGGCCGCCGCCATCCGCGCCGGTGACCTCGACGGGCAGCAGCCGGCAGGTGCAATCGGCGTTGCGTGCGCTGGTCGGCCGCCGCCTGGCCGTCGCCCACCCCGGATACCAGGACGAATAGGACGACGCCCGATGCCCGCTCCTGACACCGTCGTGAACGCGGCCGATCAGCTGTTCGCCGCGATCGAGCGAGGCGACAAAGCAACGCTGCAGCAGATGTTCGACGACGGCATCGCAGTCTGGCGGGTCGGATCGCACCGCGACGACGAGAAAGCCCGGGCGCTGCGGGTGGTGCACTGGTTCATCGACGTCACCGAACAGCGAAGCTACGAGATCCTGGATCGCCAGCTGTTCTCCGACGGATTCGTCCAGCAGCACATCCTGCACGCCACTGGCCAGAACGGCGCAATCGATCGCCCTGCGCGTGTGCATCGTGATTAAGCTGAATACCGACGCCCTGATCAGCCGTATTGACGAATACTTCGACCCTGCCGGCATGGCTCCGCTGATGAGCTGACCTAGCGACGGAGGCGCACATGACAACCGTGGAAACCCTGCTGAACGACCCCGACACCGCGGGGGTCTGGACCTTGGATGCCGACCGATCGACGGTCGGCTTCAAGATCAGGAACTTCTGGGGCCTGATCAACGTCAAAGGCCGGTTTACCGGCGTCGACGGCGACGGCCAGGTCACCGGCAAGGGCGCCATCTTCGGCCGCCTCGACATTCCGGTGGCGTCGCTGCACACCGGAATCGGCAAACGTGACGAACATCTGCGGTCGGCCGACTTCTTCGACGCCGACCGCTATCCGGAGATCAGCGTCGTGGTGACCGCGGTGGAACCCGGCGCGGCGAACGCGGCGGACCTGCGCGCGACATTCACGATCAAAGGAGTCACGGCCGAGGTGCCGCTGCCGGTCCAGATCAGCGCACTCGACGATGGCTCGGTGCGGGTAGCGGCAAAAACCGAGCTCGACCGGGCCGCGTTCGACATCGGTTGGAACCGGCTCGGCATGGTCGGGAAGACGGCGACGGTATCGGCCGACGCGTACTTCGTGCGAACGGCGCGCTGAAAACCGCCTGGCAGTAACATCTGGCTCGTGCCTGACAGCAGCCCCTTGCGGATCCTCGTCTACAGCGACAACGTCCAAACCCGGCAGGACGTCATGCTGGCACTGGGCAAGCGGGTGCACCCGGATCTGCCCGAGCTGAGCTACGTCGAGGTCGCGACCGGACCGGTCGTCATCCAGCACATCGACGCCGGGGGCATCGATCTGGCCATCCTCGACGGGGAAGCAACCCCCGAAGGTGGCATGGGCATCGCCAAGCAGCTCAAAGACGAAATCGACGACGGACCGCCGATCGTGGTGCTGACCGGACGGCGCGACGACGTCTGGCTGGCCAAATGGTCGCGGGCCGAGGCCGCGGTCCCCCAGCCGCTCGACCCGATCCGGCTCAGCCGGACCGTGCTCGAGTTGCTGCGCACTCCGGTTCAGTAACCCGCGTCCGGGGTGCCCGGACATCACAACGCCCGTCCGTCGGGCAATACCGGCCAAGGCCTGCCGGCTCCAGCGTTCGACATGCGAAAAAGCCGTGCAGCGTTGATAATTCGTACATCCTGCGTGGCCACCGCAGTGCCATATCCATCAACGGTCCGACCACCCAACCCGCTGTGCTTGAGGTCACATCTAGACTGCTGAGCGCGGGACCACACACGGTCGCTAGGCTGTGGTTGCGCTCACAGTCCAGCCCATAGACCACAGTGAGGAAGCGTCTTCGCGGGATGAATCTTTACCTACCGATCTTTGTGCTCGGGGGAATCGCCGCCGCCTTCGCCCTCGGCTCGGTCGCGCTCGCCCAGACTCACCGGCCCTCAAGCGCTTCAACCGGGCGAAGCTGGAGGCGTACGAGTGCGGGATCGAACCCAGCGACCAGCCGGCCAACGCGCCGCACGCGGGCAGCGGCCAGCGGTTCCCGGTCAAGTACTACCTAACGGCGATGTTGTTCATCGTCTTCGACATCGAGATCGTGTTCCTGTACCCGTGGGCGGTCAGCTACGACCAACTCGGATTGTTCGCGCTGATCGAAATGGTCGTGTTCATGCTGACCGTTTTCGTGGCCTACGCATACGTGTGGCGCCGCGGCGGCTTGACTTGGGATTGAGGTAAGACGTGGGCATTGAGGAGAAACTGCCAAGCGGTTTCTTGCTGACGACCGTCGAGCAACTGGCGGGTTACTTTCGCAAGAACTCATTGTGGCCGGCCACATTCGGATTGGCCTGCTGCGCGATCGAGATGATGGCCACTGCGGGGCCACGTTTCGACATCGCACGATTCGGCATGGAGCGGTTCTCGGCGACACCACGGCAGGCCGATCTGATGATCGTCGCCGGCCGGGTCAGCCAGAAGATGGCGCCGGTGCTGCGTCAGATCTACGACCAGATGGCCGAGCCCAAATGGGTTCTAGCCATGGGCGTGTGCGCATCGTCGGGCGGCATGTTCAACAACTACGCGATCGTCCAGGGCGTGGACCACGTCGTGCCGGTCGACATCTACCTGCCCGGCTGCCCGCCGCGCCCGGAGATGCTGCTGTACGCAATCCTCAAGCTGCACGACAAGATTCAGGAAATGCCGTTGGGCGTCAACCGCGAGATGGCCATCGCCGAGGCCGAGCAGGCGGCACTTGCCGTCCGGCCGACCATCGAGCACCTCGGGCTGCTGCGATGAGCTCTCCCGAACACGACCCGAAGCGGGCGGCCAGTGAGGTCGGCGGAGCGCCGGTCGACAGCGACGCCGGCCCTGACGTGATCGGTGTCCGCACGGGCATGTTCGGTGTCCGCGGCAGCGGTGACACATCAGGCTACGGACGGCTGGTCCGCCAGGTCACCATCGACGATGGCAGCCCCCGCCCGTACGGCTTCTACTTCGACGACGTCGTCGACCGACTGGCCGAAGCGCTCAAAGCCGACGAGCACGTCGAAATCGCCGACGCCGTCGAAAAAGTCGTCGTCTATCGCAACGAGCTCACGCTGCACGTCCGCCGCGAATTCCTGCCGCAGGTCGCCCGCAGGCTGCGCGACGACCCACAGCTGCGCTTCGAGTTGTGTCTGGGCGTCAACGGCGTGCACTACCCCGACGAGAGCGGACGCGAGCTGCACGCGGTGTACCCGTTGTCGTCGATCACCCTCAATCGCCGGGTACGACTGGAAGTTGCTGCGCCAGATAGTGATCCGCACATCCCGTCGTTGTTCACGATCTACCCGACCAACGACTGGCACGAGCGCGAGACCTACGACTTCTTCGGGATCATCTTCGACGGCCACCCCTCGTTGACCCGCATCGAGATGCCCGACGACTGGGAAGGGCATCCGCAGCGCAAGGACTACCCACTCGGCGGCGTCCCGGTGGAATACAAGGGCGCGAAGATTCCCCCGCCCGACCAGCGGAGGTCGTACAACTGATGACTGACATCAAATCCAACGGCGATACGTCGGACACCATTGTGGCTGTCACAGGCCAGGATTGGGACCAGATCGTCGAGGCGGCCCGCAAGGGCGAGCCCGGCGAACGGATCGTCGTCAACATGGGCCCCCAGCACCCGTCCACCCACGGCGTGCTCCGGCTGATTCTGGAGATCGAAGGCGAGACCGTCACCGACGCCCGGTGCGGAATCGGCTACCTGCACACCGGAATCGAGAAGAACCTCGAATACCGGTACTGGACGCAGGGCGTCACCTTCGTGACCCGGATGGATTACCTGTCACCGTTTTTCAACGAAACCGCCTACTGCCTTGGCGTGGAGAAGCTGCTCGGCATCACCGACGAAATCCCGGAGCGCGTCAACGTCATCCGGGTGATGATGATGGAGCTCAACCGGATCTCCTCCCACCTGGTCGCCTTGGCGACCGGTGGCATGGAGCTGGGTGCGATGACGCCGATGTTCGTCGGCTTCAGAGGCCGCGAGATCATCCTGAGCCTGTTCGAGTCGATCACCGGGCTGCGGATGAACAGTGCCTACATCCGGCCCGGCGGGGTCTCGGCGGACCTGCCGCCCAACGCGCAGACCGAGATTGCCGAGGCCCTGAAGAAGTTGAAGGTCGCGCTGCGCGAGATGGGCGACCTGCTCAACGAGAGCGCCATCTGGAAAGCGCGCACCAAGGACGTCGGCTACCTGGACGTGACCGGCTGCGTGGCCCTGGGAGTGACCGGGCCGTGTCTGCGGTCCGCCGGGTTGGCCTACGACCTGCGCCGCGCCGAGCCCTACTGCGGATACGAAGACTACGAGTTCGACGTGATCACGGACGACGGTTGTGATTCCTACGGCCGCTACATCATTCGCGTCAAGGAGATGTCGGAGTCGGTGAAGATCGTCGAACAGTGTCTGGACAAGCTGAAGCCCGGACCGACCATGGTGGAGGATCGCAAGATCGCCTGGCCGGCCGATCTCAAAGTCGGCCCGGACGGTCTGGGTAACTCACCGGAGCACATCGCCAAGATCATGAGCGGCTCGATGGAAGCGCTGATCCACCACTTCAAACTGGTCACCGAGGGCATTCGGGTGCCCGCCGGACAGGTCTACACCGCGGTCGAATCGCCGCGCGGTGAACTGGGTGTGCACATGGTCAGCGACGGCGGCACCCGACCGTACCGAGTGCACTACCGGGATCCGTCGTTCACGAATCTGCAGGCTGTCGCCGCGATGTGCGAAGGCGGGATGGTCGCCGACGTCATCACCGCGGTCGCCAGCATCGACCCTGTGATGGGTGGGGTGGACCGATGACCGCAGAGGTACCCGGCGCAGGCAACAACGGCGAGCGGGTGTTCATCCGGCTCGGCCCACCACCTGAGGAGCCCGGCCAGTTCGTCACCGACGGTGCCCCGCAGGAGTACTCGGCCGATGTCCAGGCCCGGCTCGAGGTCGACGCCAAAGAGATCATCGGCAAATACCCCAGTCCGCGCTCGGCGCTGCTGCCCCTGCTGCACCTCGTGCAGTCCGAGGACGGCTACATCACGCCGGCCGGTGTGGAGTTCTGCAGCGCACAGCTCGGGCTCACCGGCGCCGAAGTCGCCGCTGTCGCAAGCTTTTACACCATGTACCGGCGCGGCCCGACCGGTGACTACTTTGTCGGAGTCTGCACCAACACACTCTGCGCGGTGATGGGCGGCGACGCCATCTTCGACTCGCTCAAAGAGCATCTCGGCATCGGCAACGACGAGACGACCGAAGACGGATCGGTCACCCTGCAGCACATCGAGTGCAACGCGGCGTGCGACTTCGCGCCTGTGGTGATGGTCAACTGGGAGTTCTACGACAACCAGACTTCCGAGTCCGCCCGCGAGCTCGTCGACGGTCTGCGGTCCGGTAATCCGCCCGCACCGACCCGTGGTCTCGCTCCGTTGTGCACCTTCAAGGAGACCGAGCGGATCCTGGCCGGCTTCCCCGACGCGCGGCCGGACGACGGCCAGGGCGGCGCCGGTGCGGCCACGCTGGCCGGCCTGGAGGTGGCCAAAGAGCACAATTTGGCAGCGCCGTCGCCCGACAGTTCAGGAGAAGGCAAGTAATGGGGTCGCAAACGCAGTTGGCTCCGGTGCTGAGCCGCTTCTGGGACGACCCCGAGTCGTGGACTCTGGAAACCTACCGCCGCAACGACGGGTACAAGGCGCTGGAGAAGGCCTTGAAGATGGATCCCGACGCGGTGATCGGCGCCGTCAAGGACTCCGGGCTGCGCGGTCGCGGCGGCGCGGGCTTCTCGACCGGGACCAAGTGGTCGTTCATCCCGCAGGGCGACAGCGGCGCGGCCGCCAAGCCGCACTATCTGGTGGTCAACGCCGACGAGTCGGAACCTGGTACGTGCAAAGACATTCCGCTGATGCTGGCAACCCCGCACTTCCTGGTCGAAGGCGTGATCATCGCGTCGTACGCGATCCGTGCCAGCCACGCGTTCATCTATGTCCGCGGTGAAGTGCTGCCGGTGCTGCGGCGCCTGCAGAACGCGGTCGCAGAGGCCTACGCCGCCGGCTACCTCGGCCGCGACATCGCCGGCTCGGGTTACGACCTCGAGCTTGTGGTGCACGCCGGCGCAGGCGCCTACATCTGCGGCGAGGAGACGGCGCTGCTCGACTCGCTGGAGGGCCGCCGCGGCCAGCCGCGACTGCGTCCGCCGTTCCCCGCCGTCGCCGGTCTGTACGGCTGCCCGACGGTGATCAACAACGTCGAGACCATCGCCAGCGTCCCGCCGATCATCCTCAACGGCGTGGACTGGTTCCGCTCGATGGGTAGCGAGAAATCGCCTGGCTTCACGCTGTATTCGCTGTCGGGACACGTCACCCGCCCAGGCCAGTACGAAGGCCCGCTGGGTATCACCCTGCGCGAACTGCTCGACTACGCCGGCGGCGTGCGCGCCGGACACAAGCTCAAGTTCTGGACGCCGGGTGGGTCATCGACACCGTTGCTGACCGACGAGCACCTCGACGTGCGGCTCGATTACGAGGGCGTCGGCGAAGCCGGCTCGATGCTGGGCACCAAGGCGCTGGAGATTTTTGACGAGACCACCTGCGTGGTGCGCGCCGTCGGCCGGTGGATCGACTTCTACAAGCACGAGTCGTGCGGCAAGTGCACGCCATGCCGCGAAGGCACGTTCTGGCTGAGCCAGATCTACCACCGCCTGGAAACCGGCCACGGTACGCTCGAGGACCTCGACAAGCTCGAAGACATCGCCGATGCGATTCTCGGAAAGTCGTTCTGCGCGTTGGGTGATGGAGCGGCCAGCCCGGTTGCGTCGTCGCTCAAGTTCTTCCGCGACGAATACGTCGCGCACATCGAGGGCGGCGGCTGTCCGTTCGACCCCAAGCTGTCCATGCTCGCCCCGAATGGAGCCTCATGACGCAAACCGCGGACACCGAAAAGAAGGTTGCCGAGCCTGAGCTGGTGACGTTGACCATCGACGGCACCGAGATCAGCGTTCCCAAAGGCACTTTGGTGATCCGCGCGGCCGAGTTGATCGGTGTGCAGATCCCCCGGTTCTGCGACCACCCACTGCTGGACCCGGTCGGCGCGTGCCGCCAGTGCCTCGTCGAGATCGAGGGGCAGCGCAAGCCGATGGCGTCGTGCACCATCCCGGTCACCGACGACATGGTGGTCCACACCCAATACAGCTCCGAGGTAGCCGACAAGGCGCAGCACGGCGTGATGGAACTGCTGCTGATCAACCACCCGCTGGACTGCCCGATGTGCGATAAGGGCGGCGAGTGCCCGCTGCAGAACCAGGCAATGTCCAACGGCCGCCCCGATTCCCGGTTCGAGGACGTCAAACGCACGTTCACCAAACCGATCAACATCTCCTCGCAGGTCCTGCTGGACCGCGAGCGCTGCATCCTGTGTGCGCGCTGCACCCGGTTCTCCGAGCAGATCGCCGGTGACCCGTTCATCGAGATGCTCGAACGTGGCGCGCTGCAGCAGGTCGGCATCTACGCCAACGAGCCGTTCGAGTCGTACTTCTCCGGCAACGCCGTGCAGATCTGCCCGGTCGGCGCGCTGACCGGCACCGCCTACCGCTTCCGGGCCCGGCCGTTCGACCTGGTCTCCAGCCCGAGCGTGTGCGAGCACTGCGCGTCGGGATGCTCGCAGCGCACCGACCACCGCCGCGGCAAAGTGCTGCGCCGACTGGCAGGCGACGAGCCCGAAGTCAACGAAGAGTGGAACTGCGACAAGGGCCGCTGGGCGTTCACCTATGCCACCCAGGGCGACCGGATCACCACTCCCCTGGTACGCGACGACGACGGCGTACTCGCGCCGGCGTCGTGGCCGCACGCGGTCGCCGTTGCGATCAACGGGCTCAGCTCCGCTGCCGGCGGCACCGGTGTGCTGCCCGGCGGGCGGCTGACCGTCGAAGATGCCTACGCCTATTCCAAGTTCGCTCGAATTGTGCTGGGCACCAATGACATCGACTTCCGTGCCCGCCCGCACTCCAGCGAAGAGACCGAGTTCCTGGCCGCCCGGGTCGCGGGCAAGACGATCACGATCAGCTACGCCGATCTGGAGTCGGCGCCGGCGGTACTGCTCGCCGGATTCGAACCCGAGGAAGAGTCCCCGATCGTCTATCTGCGGCTGCGTAAGGCCGCCCGCAAGCACGGGCTGGCGGTACACGCGGTGGCGCCGTTCGCGACCAACGGCTTACAGAAAATGCACGGCACGCTGATCGAGACGCCACCCGGGGCCGAGGCCGCCGCGTTGGACGGGCTGGCCGGTGGTGAGCTCGGTGAACTGCTCTCGAAGCCCGGAGCGATCATCATCGTCGGCGAACGACTGGGCAGTGCGCCCGGTGGACTGTCCGCCGCTACCAAGCTCGCGGACGCGACCGGCGCCAAACTCGCTTGGGTGCCGCGGCGCGCCGGCGAACGTGGTGCGGTCGAGGCCGGCGCGCTGCCGGGGCTACTGCCCGGCGGTCGACCGTTGAGCGACGAGACCGCCCGCGCGCAGATGTTGCAGGGCTGGCACGTCGCCGAATTGCCTTCCACGCCAGGGCGTGACGCGGACGCGATCCTTGCCGCGGCCACCGACGGCTCGCTGGGAGCGCTGCTGGTCGGCGGCATCGAGCCGGACGACTTCGCCGACCCCGCCGCGGTTCTCGCCGCGTTGGACGCCGCGGGATTCATCGTCAGCCTGGAGCTGCGGCACAGCGCCGTCACCGAACGCGCTGATGTGGTCTTCCCGATCGCGCCGGCGGCAGAGAAGTCGGGGACTTACGTGAACTGGGAGGGACGACACCGCACCTTCGCTGCCGCGCTGCCTCCCGCCGCCACCCCGGACCTTCGGGTGCTCGACACCCTGGCCGACGAGGTGGGTATCGACCTGGGATTCCCCACGGTCGAGGCCGCGCACGCTGAGTTGGTCGGGCTGGGCACCTGGGACGGCACACCCGCCGCCACGCCGACGTTCGCCGCGGCCGCATCGCCTGCACCTGGCACCGGTGAGGCCGTGCTCGCAAGTTGGCGGATGCTGCTCGACGACGGACTGCTGCAGAACGGCGAGCCGCACCTGGCCGGCACCGCCCGCACCCCCGTGGTCCGACTGTCGGCCGCGACCGCGCAGGCGACCGGCGCCGCCGAGGGCGACAAAGTCACGGTCAGTACTGCCCGCGGCGAGATCAGCTTGCCGCTGGAGATCACCCAGATGCCCGACAACGTCGTCTGGCTGCCACTGAACTCACCGGGTTCGGCGGTGCACCGGCAGCTTGGCGTCACGCCTGGCGCCGTCGTGAAAATTGGGGTACACGCATGATTCCCGGCTTCGGAGTCGACACCTGGTGGCTGATCCTGGCCAAGTCGCTGCTCGTCTTTGTGTTCCTGGTGCTGACGGTGCTGATCGCGATCCTCGCCGAGCGCAAGATCCTGGGCCGCATGCAGTTGCGCTGGGGACCCAACCGGGTCGGCCCGCGCGGCTACCTGCAGAGCCTGGCCGACGGCATCAAGCTGGCGCTCAAGGAGCCGATCACCCCGTTCGGCGTCGAGAAGCCGATTTTCCTTCTCGCACCGGCGATCTCGACGATTCCGGCGATCACCGCCTTCGCGTTCATCCCATTCGGGCCGCAGGTCTCGGTGTTCGGCCACTGGACGCCGCTGCAGGTGACCGACCTGCCGGTGGCGGTGCTGTTCATCCTCGCGCTGTCGTCGATCGGGGTCTACGGCATCGTGCTGGCAGGGTGGTCGTCGGGTTCGACCTATCCCCTGCTGGGCGGCGTGCGCTCGACCGCGCAGGTGATCTCCTACGAGGTCGCGATGGGGCTGTCGTTCGCGACGGTATTCCTTTACGCCGGAACGATGTCCACGTCGCAGATCGTGACGGCGCAGAACCGGGTCTGGTACGTCTTCCTGTTGCTGCCGTCGTTCTGCACGTACCTGATATCGATGGTCGGCGAAACCAACCGGGCGCCGTTCGACCTGCCCGAGGCCGAAGGTGAACTGGTCGCCGGCTTCCACACCGAGTACTCCTCGCTGGCCTTCGCGATGTTCTTCCTCGCCGAATACATCAACATGACCACGGTCTCGGCGCTGGCCGCCACGCTGTTCATGGGCGGCTGGCACGCGCCGTGGCCACTGGACATGTGGGCCGGCGCGAACAGTGGCTGGTGGCCGGTGTTGTGGTTCACCGCCAAGGTGTGGGTGTTCTTGTTCCTCTACATCTGGTTGCGGGGCGTCCTGCCGCGACTGCGCTACGACCAGTTCATGGCGCTTGGGTGGAAGATCCTCATCCCGGTGTCGCTGGTCTGGGCGTTGATTGCCGCCGCGATCCGCACGCTGCGCAACGAGGGATACCCGCACTGGACGACGCTGCTGGTCGTTGCCGGCATCGCCGTCACCATCGTGCTGCTGTATCTGCTGCAAAGGCCGTTCAGCGAACGTCAGATCCGCAAGAAGCGTCGCCGCACGGAGGCGCTCGAAACACCGTCGTTCGAACCGGCGTTTCCCACGCCGTCGCTGCCCGGCAAGTCGCCGGCTCCAGTGACCAAGGAGGCTGCCCATGGCTAAGTTCCTCAGTTCTCTCGCCGGATTCGGTGTCACGTTTGGCGCGATGTTCAAGCGCCCCATCACCGAGATGTATCCGGAGAACCCCGGCCCGGTGGCACCGCGCTACCACGGCCGCCATCAGCTGAACCGGTACCCCGACGGACTGGAGAAGTGCATCGGCTGCGAGCTGTGCGCGTGGTCATGCCCGGCGGACGCAATCTACGTCGAGGGTGCCGACAACACCGACGAGGCACGGTATTCGCCGGGTGAACGCTACGGCCGCGTCTACCAGATCAACTACCTACGCTGCATCGGCTGCGGACTGTGCGTCGAAGCCTGCCCCACCCGCGCGCTGACGATGACCAACCACTACGAGATGGCCGACGACAACCGCGCCGACCTGATCCTCGAGAAGGTCAACCTGCTGGCTCCGATGCTGGAGGGCATGACCCCGGCACCGCATCCGCGGGCCGAAGGTTCCACTGACGCCGACTACTACCGTGGCAACATCACCTCGAATGGCCTGCGCCAACTGCCGATTTCGGACATATCGAAGTGACCGCTCTGTTGGCCGCCGACGTGATCACCCGCACGTCCACCGGTGAAGCGGTGACCTTCTGGGTGCTCGGCACGCTGGCATTACTCGGAGCGTTGGGCGTGGTGATGTCTGCCAACGCGGTCTACTGCGCGATGTCTCTCGCGCTGACGATGCTGGCCCTGGCGGTGTTCTACATGATCGAGGACGCCGTCTTTCTCGGCGTCGTGCAGATCGTGGTCTACACCGGCGCGGTGATGATGCTCTTCCTGTTCGTGCTGATGCTGATCGGCGTGGACAATGCCGAATCGCTGGTGGAAACGCTTCGCGGACAACGGGTTGCCGCCGTTGCGGCCGGGCTCGGCTTCGGCATCGTGCTGATCGGCGGCCTCGGCAACGCGACCACCCACGACATCACCGGCCTCACCCAGGCCAACGCCGGCGGCAACGTCCAAGGCCTGGCGGCGCTGATCTTCTCCAAATACCTGTGGGCCTTCGAACTGACCAGCGCACTGCTGATCACCGCGGCCATCGGGGCGATGATCCTCGCGCACCGGGAGCGCTTCGAGCGCCGAAAGACACAGCGCGAGTTGTCCATCGAACGGTTCCAGGTCGGAGGCCACCCGACGATGCTGCCCGGTCCCGGCGTCTACGCACGGCACAACGCGGTCGACTCGGCAGCGCGGCTTCCCGACGGGTCGTACTCCCGGTTGTCGGTGCCCGCGGTCCTGGAGATACGGACGTTCGACGAACCGGACGTGCCGGCCATCAAGGGGTCCAACGGTTCTCAGAACGGTGCGTCATGAATCCGCAGAACTACCTGTACCTCTCCGCGTTGCTGTTCACCATCGGCGCCGCGGGTGTGCTGTTGCGGCGCAACGCGATCGTGATGTTCATGTGCGTAGAGCTGATGCTGAACGCCGTCAACCTGGCGTTCGTCACCTTCGCCCGGCTACACGGTCATCTCGACGGCCAAATGGTGGCCTTCTTCACGATGGTCGTCGCCGCCTGCGAAGTCGTAATCGGGCTGGCCATCATCATGACGATTTTCCGTGCCCGCAAGTCGGCTTCGGTCGACGATGCCAATCTGCTCAAGGGCTGAGGGGATGACACATTTGACTTGGCTGCTCGTCGCGCTGCCCGCGGCAGGCGCCGCGATCCTGCTGCTCGGCGGCAGGCGCACCGATCCCTGGGGACACCTGCTGGGCTGTCTGACGGCGCTGGCGTCGTTCGGCGTCGGTGTGGCGCTGCTCAACGACATGCTCGGCCGGCACGGCGACGCCCGGTCCATCAACGAGACGCTGTTCTCCTGGGTGCCGGTCGGTGGCTTCCAGGTCGACTTCGGTCTGCAGGTGGATCAGTTGTCGATCTGCTTCGTGCTGCTGATCACCGGGGTCGGATCGCTGATCCACATCTACTCGGTCGGCTACATGGCCGAAGACCCGGACCGCAGACGCTTTTTCGCCTACCTCAACTTGTTCCTCGCGGCGATGCTGCTGTTGGTGGTGGCCGACAACTACCTGGTCCTCTACGCCGGCTGGGAAGGCGTGGGCCTGGCGTCCTACCTGCTGATCGGGTTCTGGTACCACAAGCCGACCGCGGCCACCGCCGCGAAGAAGGCGTTCGTGATGAACCGGGTCGGCGACGCCGGCCTGGCGCTGGCCATCTTCGCGATCTTCGCCAACTTCGGCACGCTGTCCTACTCCGGGGTGTTCGGCCAGGCCGCGGGCGCCAACCATGCCGCGCTCACCGCGATCGGCTTGCTGCTGCTGTCGGGTGCGTGCGCGAAATCCGCGCAGGTTCCGCTGCAGGCCTGGCTAGGTGACGCGATGGAGGGCCCGACCCCGGTGTCGGCGCTTATCCACGCGGCCACCATGGTGACCGCCGGTGTCTACCTGATCGTCCGATCCAACCCGCTGTACAGCCTGTCCGCGGATGCCCGACTCGGCGTCATCATCGTCGGCACGGTCACGCTGCTGTTCGGGGCGATCATCGGTTGCGCCAAGGACGACATCAAGCGCGCGTTGGCGGCGTCGACGATGAGCCAGATCGGCTATATGGTGCTGGCCGCGGGCCTCGGACCGGCCGGTTACGCGTTCGCGATCCTGCATCTGCTCACCCACGGCTTCTTCAAAGCCGGCCTCTTCCTCGGCTCCGGCTCGATCATTCACGCGATGCACGACGAGCAGGACATGCGCCACTACGGCGGGCTGCGCAGCGCGCTGCCGATCACCTTCGTGACGTTCGGACTGGGCTACCTCGCGATCATCGGTGTGCCGCCGTTCTCCGGCTACTTCTCTAAGGACGCGATCATCGAAGCGGCGCTGGGAGCAGGTGGCGTCACCGGCTGGGTGCTCGGCGGTGCCGCCCTGGTCGGCGCCGGCATCACCGCGTTCTACATGACGCGGGTGATGCTGCTGACGTTCTTCGGCGAAAAGCGTTGGGCCAAGGACGCACATCCGCATGAGGCGCCCGCGACGATGGTCTGGCCGATGATCATCCTCGCGTTTGGATCGGTGTTCGCTGGCGGATTGCTCGGCGTCGGCGGCAGGCTGCAGCACTGGCTGGAGCCGGTGACCACCTTCGAGGAGAGCTCGAAGGTCGCGCCGACCTGGGTGCTCAGCGCGGTGGCTGTCGGCGTCGTCGCGGTCGGATTCCTGGTCGCGCTGTGGCGCTACCTCGGCCGCCCGGTGCCCGAGACGGCGCCCGCCGACGTGTCGGTGCTGACCGTCGCCGCCCGCAGGGATCTCTACGGCGACGCCTTCAACGAGGACGTGTTCATGCGACCGGGTGCGCAACTCACGCACACGCTGGTGGAGTTCGACGACAAGGGCGTGGATGGATCAGTCAATGCGCTGGCCAATCTGGTGAGCCGCACCTCTGAGTGGCTGCGCGGATTCCAGACCGGATTTGCCCGCAACTACGCGTTGTCGATGTTGGCGGGAGCGGCGCTGGTGGCCGTGGCGATCTTGGCGGTGCAACTGTGGACGTGATGACGCGCGCCGGCGACGATGCAGAGCGCAGCGATGAGGAGGAGCGGCGCCATGGCACCGCCGGCCGCGATGGTGCTGAGGAGTGGCGCTCATGAATACCGTGCCGTGGTTGACGGTGCTCTGGCTGCTGCCTTTGGTGGGTGCCATCGCGATCATCCTGTTGCCGGCCGGAGCCGGGAAGTTCGCCCGATCGCTCGGGCTGATCGTCTCGGTGGCCGTGCTGGCGCTGTCGATCGGGATCGGGCTGGGCTTCAAGGCCGGCGGGCCGACGTATCAGTTCGTCGAAACCCACCGCTGGATACCGACATTCGGCGCCGGGTACACCGTCGGTATCGACGGCATCGCATTGGTGCTGGTGCTGCTGACCACGCTGCTGGTGCCGTTTCTGCTGTTGGCCGGCTGGAATGACGGTGGCGACAAGCCGCGCGGCGCGCAGGCCTACGTCGCGCTGACGTTGACCATCGAGTCGATGGTGTTGATCTCGGTGGTCTCGCTCGACGTGCTGCTGTTCTACGTGTTCTTCGAGGCGATGCTCATCCCGATGTACTTCCTCATCGGCGGCTTCGGCAGCGGCGTCCAGCGGTCTCGTGCCGCGGTGAAGTTCTTGCTGTACAACCTCTTCGGCGGTCTGATCATGCTGGCCGCGGTGATCGGCCTGTACGTGGTGACCGCTCAGCATGGCACCGGGACGTTCGACTTCCGTCAGATCGTCGCCGCCGTCACGACCGGTTCGCTCGGCACGTCGTCGGCGGTCCAGCGGGCCCTGTTCCTGGGCTTCATGTTCGCGTTCGCGATCAAGGCGCCACTGTGGCCGTTCCACCGCTGGCTGCCCGACGCGGCCGTGGAGTCGACCCCGGCAACCGCGGTGCTGATCACGGCGGTCATGGACAAGGTCGGCACGTTCGGCATGCTGCGGTACTGCCTGCAGTTGTTCCCTGACGCGTCAACGTATTTCCGCCCCGCCATCGTCGTCTTGGCGGTGGTCGGGGTCATCTACGGCGCGATCGTGGCGATCGGCCAGACCGACATCATGCGACTGATCGCCTACACGTCGATCTCGCACTTCGGCTTCATCATCCTGGGCATCTTCGCGATGACCACCCAGGGCCAGAGTGGGTCGACGTTGTACATGCTCAACCACGGCATCTCGACCGCGGCGGTGTTCTTGATCGCCGGCTTCCTGATATCCCGGCGGGGTACCCGATCGATCGCCGCATACGGCGGCATCCAAAAGGTGGCCCCCATCTTGGCCGGGACATTCCTGGTCGCCGGTCTGGCAACGGTGTCGCTGCCGGGCCTGGCGCCCTTCGTCAGCGAGTTCCTGGTCCTGGTCGGCGCTTACAACCGTTACTGGTTGGCAGTGGCATTCGCGGTGCCCGCTCTGGTGCTGTCCTCGATCTACATTCTCTGGCTGTATCAACGAGTGATGACCGGCCCCGTCACCGACGGCAACGAACGCATCCGCGACCTGGTGCCACGCGAAATGCTGGTCGTCGCACCGCTGATCGCCCTGCTGCTGGTGCTCGGCATCTACCCGAAGCCGGTGTTGGACATCATCAATCCCGCGGTGGGCAACACCATGACGACCATCGGTCAGCATGACCCCGCGCCGATCGTGCGGCCAGGCACCGCGCACGTGCCCGGGATAGCAGAAGGACCGCGCCGATGACCTCGATCGCCATGACCTCTATGCCCACTCCCAGCGTCGAATATGGCCTGCTGTCGCCGATTTTCATCGTGTTCGGTGTTGCCATCGCCGGTGTCCTGGTGGAGGCGTTCCTGCCTCGCCGCACCCGCTACGGCGCGCAGGTGCTGCTGGCGGTCGGCGGTCTGATCGCCGCGTTCGTCGCGGTCGTGATCGTCGGCAGGCAGCTCGATCCTCCGGGCCGCAGCGCCGTCCTCAAGGCGCTGGCGGTCGACGGTCCCACCCTGGTGCTGCAGGGCGCCATCCTGTTGGTGGCGGTGCTGGCAGTGATTTTCTTCGCAGAACGTCACCGTGGCGACAACCCGGCTGCGGGCCCGGGCACCGCGACGGCCACCGCGCACGTCTTCGCCGGCTTGGATGCTTTCACGCCGCAGGCCTCGGCGGTGCCCGGCAGCGCCGTCGAACATGAGGCGGAACGGGCCGGCGCGGCACAGACCGAACTCTTTCCGCTGACGATGCTGGCTGTCGGCGGCATGCTGGTGTTCCCGGCCGCCAATGACCTGCTGACGATGTTCGTGGCGCTGGAAGTGCTGTCGCTGCCGCTGTACCTGCTGTGCGGACTGGCCCGTCATCGCCGACTGCTCTCCCAGGAAGCAGCGGTGAAATACTTTCTGCTCGGGGCGTTCTCGTCGGCGTTCTTCCTGTACGGCGTTGCGCTGCTCTACGGCGCCACCGACTCGCTGTCACTGCCCGACATCGCCAACGCGTTGGCCGGTCAGTCAAATCACTCGACGGCGCTGCTCGGCGTCGCGCTGCTGTCCGTCGGACTGCTGTTCAAGGTCGGCGCTGTCCCCTTCCATTCGTGGATTCCCGACGTCTATCAAGGCGCTCCGACCCCGATCACCGGGTTCATGGCCGCCGCCACCAAAGTCGCGGCGTTCGGTGCCTTGCTGCGGGTGTTCTATGTAGCGCTGACTCCGCTGCACGACCAGTGGCGACCGGTGCTGTGGGCCATCGCGATCCTGACCATGGCGGTCGGCACCGTCACCGCGGTGACGCAAACCGACGTCAAGCGGATGCTGGCGTACTCCTCGATCGCGCACGTCGGCTTCATCCTCACCGGTGTGATCGCCGACAGCTCGGTCGGCCTGGCCGCGACGATGTTCTACCTTGTCGCGTACAGCTTCAGCACGGTGGGAGCGTTCGCGGTCGTCAGCCTGATCCGCGACGCTCACGGCGAAGAGGACGCCACCATGGCGCACTGGGCAGGGTTGGGGCAGCGTTATCCCGTTGTCGGCCTGCTCTTCTCGATGTTCCTGTTGGCGTTCGCCGGTATCCCGCTGACCAGTGGGTTCATCAGTAAGTTCGCGGTGTTCCAGGCCGCGGCCAAGGGCGGCGCGGTGCCGCTGGTCATCATCGGTGTGATCGCCAGCGGAGTGGCCGCGTACTTCTACGTCCGGGTGATCGTGCTGATGTTCTTCACCGAGCCGCACGCTGAACCGGTACACGTTGTGATGCCGAGCTTCTGGAGCAAGACGGCCATCGCGGCGTGCGCGGCAGTCACCATCGGCCTAGGCATCTTCCCCCAGCCGCTGCTCGATCTCGTCCGGCAGGCCTCGCAGTTCCTGCCATGACAGCGGCGCTGGTTCTCAGCGACGATATCGGACCGGTTCGGGTACTGACCATGAACCGACCCGAAGCACGAAATGCGTTGAGCCCAGACCTGATCGGGACGCTATTCACCGCGTTATGCGAGGCTGACGACGACCTGTCGGTGCGGGCGGTGGTGCTGACCGGGACCGACCCGGCGTTCTGCGCCGGTGTCGACCTGAAAGCGGCGCAGCGACTCGGGTCGGTGTACTTCGAGCAGTTTCAGAAGCAGAGCTGTATTCGCCGGACTGCGTTGATGCACAAGCCGATCATCGGCGCCGTCAACGGCGCGGTCTTCACCGGCGGGTTGGAGATGGCGTTGGGTTGCGACTTCCTCATCGCTTCCGAGCGTGCGGTTTTCGCCGACACCCATGCCCGCGTCGGAATTCTGCCCGGCGGCGGAATGACGGCGCGGCTGCCGCAGGTGGTCGGCGCGGCGATGGCGCGACGGCTGTCGATGACCGGCGAAGTGGTCGACGCCGCGCGAGCCGAGCAGATCGGGCTGGTCACCGAAGTAGTGCCGCACGACCGACTGTTGCCGCGGGCGGTCGAGTTGGCCGGGCAGATCGCTGAGGTGCCCGCCCCGATCATGGCCGGCCTCAAAGACATTTATGTGACCGGCGTGGCGGCAACCATTGACACAGCGTTGGCTGCCGAGCAGGCGATCGCGGGTGCGCAGACCCTGGACCAGGCAGGCCTGAAAGACCGGTTCGCCGCGGTCACCGAGCGTAACCGGGGCCAGATCCGGCCGCAGCGCTAGCTGGTCAGCAGCGGACTGTAGTCAGTCGGCGGGTCGACGAGATTCATTGACCGGTAGAGCTTTTCGGCCATGGCCGGGCTGCTTTCGGCGGCGGACAGCATTGCCTCGCGGAAATCCAGTATCTCTTTGGACGGCGCATGTTCCGGGTCGCCGTTGTCCATGTAGCGATCGTTGAACTGATTCGACGCCCACATCGGACCGATGTGTTCGGCGGTCGCCGCGAAGAACCGCCGGCTCAGGTCGTCGTGCGTCTCAGCCAGACAGTCGCGCAACGCCGTCGCCTCGAGCGCGGCGACCGTCATACCTTGTCCGTAAATGGGATTGGTGCTGCAGATCGCGTCGCCGAACACCAGGAACCCCGCGGGGAAACGGTCGATCTTGTCGTAGCGCCGCCAGGTCGCCCCCGGGTAACGGAAGACCGAGATCTCGCTGATCGCCTCGCCTCGCTTCAGCGCCCGCAGCAGCGCGGGCGGGGCGAATTGCGTTGCCATCCGGATCATTCCGGCCAGGTCCTCGGGTGGTTCGTTGTCCGCGATACGCGTCAGCGTGAAGATCCAGGTGTCGTGCTCGTACACCGAAAAAGCGCCGCCGGTAGCCTTTTTCGGCTCCGGTACGACGAACGTCATCTTCTCTTTGATGATCCCCTCGGGGATGCGCATCAACAGGCTGGCGTAGTTGGCGTTGGTGGTCGAACGCTCGACCGCCGGTCGTTCGTAGCCCAGATCTTCCAGGAAGGCCAGGGTGCGGCCGCCGCGACCCATCGCGTCGACCACCAGGTCGGCGTCCAGCCGCTGCTCGATGCCGGTGTCGCGGTTGACGATCACGGCACCGGTGACGCGCTGCGGCGTCGGCGCGATCGGCTCAACGAAGTCGTGGCCGTCGAGGATTTCCACGTTGTCGATGGCGCTCACTCGCCGCCTGACGTGGGCTTCCAGCAGCGGACGGCTCAACAGGTGCAGCGTCACCGCCGACGGGTCGCTGAACTTGCCTTCCCTGCTCAGCTCGTGGCCGGCCACCCGGATCGAGACGCGCGACAGGTCGCCGTCGTCGCACACCGCGGCGCCTGCGGCGACGAGTTCGTCGTGGATACCGGGAAACAGTCGCGTCAGTTCCTGAGCGCCGCGGCTCCACAGCACGTGGAAATGCTTGCCCTGCGGAACTCCACGACGCTGGTCGATTGCATCTGTCAGCGTGTCCCGCTCGACGACGGTCACCGCGTCATAGAAATCACTGAGTACTCGCGCGGCGAGTAGGCCACCCATACCCGCACCGCAGACGACAGCCCGCTTCCCAAGCTTGCTCACCCGTACTCCCCCCGTGCCGATAACCCCTTTGCGGGCCACCGTACAGACATACTTAAGGAATTAGGCTGAAATTCACGATGTGTCAAAGGCCACCAATTATGGCCATTTGCAAGGAAATGCCGCGGTCGCGGCATCAGGAACTCAGACGGCTGCGACGCCTAGCTCACCCAGCGCGGCTGCCGCGAGTTCCGGCCTCAGGAAACTGAGCTCTTCGAGTTCCTCTTCCGCGCGACGTTCCACCAGCAACGGAAGAAATTCGCGTACCCGGCTGCTCCGGAATTGCGCGTATGCGTGCTGCACGACGGCGGCAATGTGATCGACAGGAAGAGCGGCATGTTTTTTGGCGAGGCGACGCTGCACCCCATAGATCAACGCCCGCTCCTCTTGCGGCATCCCGATATTGTTGCCCCCGGCCCGATGCTGGTCAAGACGTTGTGGTTAACCATTTGTTGTGGCATTCGTCAAGATCGCAAATCTTTTCCCATCGCCGCGCGGCGGCTAAATTGCGGCCCGCCCGGGTCTCCGGCACAGCTCTAACTGTCCTCGTCGCGCAGAAACGGGCGGGTAGCCAGGAGGTAAATGGCAAACACAGCCAGCGGAGCCAGCAGTGGCAACCACGGCAGTTGCAGCGGGAACGCGGTGGCGACCAGGCCCACAACGGTGAATCCCACGGCGGAGACCAGCGTTGCTCCACTGACGGCATTCAGGCCGACAGCGCCGCCGGCCGCATGCCGTAGCACCAGGTAGACGGCCGCGAACAATCCGGACGTCGCGACCAGGGCGGCGTCCGGATTCGATAGTGCGATCACTGCCACGGTGAGCAGCACAGCGAAGGTGGCAACCGGGCGAAGCAGGATTGCGACCGCCACGGCGACCAGCGCCGAGGCCGCCGCGACTCGGGCCGGCCCGTGGACTCCCAACCCGGCCGAGGCGACCATCGCCAAACCGGACGCCAACGACAAGACGTGCGAGGTGAACTGCGCGGCGCGGCTCATACTCGCCGCCCCGCCGGCGACCGCCGGTGATCGGGCACCGCCCGCATCGACTGGTCCAAGGTGTGGTCGGCCTGCCAGGCGATCACGTCGACGCCGACGGTGCCCATGTCGCGATACATCGCCGAGCGCTGCAACGTCCACATCCTGTCCACCAGCGGATCTTGGGCAGCCCGAAATGGGGATCCCTGCAGCACGTCGACGGCCACCACGACGTGACCGCGTCTGCGTAACTCGATGAGCGCCAGCGCGAATTCGGTGTCCAGCAGCGTGGAGAAGCCGACCACGATCGCGCCCGGCGGCAACGCCGCACGCGGGGCCAATGTTCCAGTGGCGCTTTCGAATTCATCACCGGTCTCGAGGACGGCGTCAAGCACCCGATAGAACTGACGCTGGCCGATGTCGGCACCCAGCCAGCGCGGCCTGCGGCCGCCGAGTGCGACGATGCCGGCCCGGTCGCCGTTGCGCAGTGCGGTCTGCACGACCTGCGCGGCGCCGCGGACGATCCGCTCGGTGGCTTCGGTCGCCGGGCCGGCCGGCTGCGGGTAGCTGTCGATCAGCACCACGACGTCGGCGGACCGGTCGGTCAGCCGCTGCGTCACGTGCAGGCGGCCGCGGCGGGCGCTCACCGGCCAGTTGACGGCACGGAGCTGGTCACCGGGCACGTAGGCGCGGATGTCGGCGTACTCGACGCCGCTGCCGATGTGCCGCGTCAGGTGGGTGCCCAACCGGTCGAGTAACTCCGTCGGTGGCAGCGCCGTCGCCTGTGGCGGCGTCAACGGAAAGACGGTCACCTCGGTCGCGTCGACGGTGCCCGTCCCGACCAGCAAGCCGCCGTACGCGATGACCTCGACCGTGGCCCGAATCGGATAGCGCCCCCAGCGATCGGCGGTGGTGGACACCGTCTGACGTTGACGTGACGCGCGCTGAACAACGTCCAGCGTCATCCCGTCAAGCACCGACACCGTGAGTTCGACAGCGGCACCGAATGTTTCGGTGTCAGCCCAGACGGTCACCTGGGTCTGCTCGGATTCGAAGCAGCGCTGCGAACCGGGTTCGGCGTGGACGATGACCGTCGGTAGCGGCCGCTGCCAGCTGACCGAACACAACACCCCGAGCAGCGGCGCGGCGAAGGCGATGAGCTGCCAGCGTGACCCGATCAACGCGACTGCGAGCGCGAGCGCAGCGCAGGTCGCTAGCGCGCGCGTCAATGACGATGCGCGCCAATGCAGTTGGGCCTCTCGGGCGTCGATCACGGGAATTACTGCGGGCCGCGGGTGCGTGGAACCGGCAGCCGTCGCAGCAATTCCTCGACGATGTCCGAGCCTTGGATTTTGCGCACCCACATCTCCGGCCGCAGCGTGATGCGGTGCGCGACGGCAGGAGTGGCCAGCGCCTTGATGTCTTCGGGGATCACGTAGTCGCGGCCAAGCAGCAGGGCGTGGGCGCGCGCAAGTTGCACCAGGTCGAGTTCCGCCCGTGGGCTGGCACCGACCGCCACCTGGGGGTGGTGTCGCGTCGCCGCGGCCAGCGACACCACGTAATGCAGGACGTCGTCGTGCACACTCACCTGCTCGACCGACTCGCGCATAGCCATCAGGTCGTGCGCGTCGACGACCTGGTTGACCGTCACCTCAGTCGATCCACGGTCCAGCCTGCGCCGCAACATCGTCGTCTCGTCCCGTTCGGAGAGGTAGCGCAGTTCCAGCCGAACCGCGAACCGGTCCAGCTGTGCCTCCGGCAACGGGTAGGTGCCTTCGTATTCGATCGGGTTGTCGGTCGCCAACACGATGAACGGTGGGGGCAGCCGGTGAGTGGCGCCGTCGATGCTGACCTGACCCTCGGCCATCGCTTCCAGAAGTGCCGCTTGGGTTTTGGGCGGCGTCCGGTTGATTTCGTCGGCCAGCAGAAGATTGGTGAAGATCGGGCCAGGGCGAAAATCGAAGCGGCCCGACTGCATGTCGTAGATCGTCGACCCGAGCAGGTCGGCCGGCAGCAGGTCGGGCGTGAACTGCACCCGGGTGAAGCCCAGCCCGAGCGCCGCGGCAAACGACCGCGCGATCAACGTCTTGCCGAGGCCGGGCAGATCCTCGATCAGCACATGCCCTCGGGCCAGCACCGTGGTCAGGATCAGCGTGAGCGCGGACCGCTTCCCCACGACGACTCGCTCGATCTCGTCGAGCACCGCCGATGCACGCGCCGTCGTCGTCGCCGCCGTCTCCGCTGTCATCTTCGACCCGTACCCCCTGTCACACCTGTTCCAACCGCTCCAGGATTTCCTGCAGGGTCGCCCGGCCCGGCCCGGGTTCGCGCGCCCCGGTTTGCGCGACGTTGTTCGGGTCCACCCATGCCCACAACTCCGTGCCGAACAGCGTTCGGCCGGTGGCGTCGAAAGCTGCCGCGTCTTTGGCCTGCTTCTGTCCGGTCGCGATCCCGAAGCGCCGCGCCAGCATCGGGCGCAGGTGCCGATCCCAGTCAGCCCGGGTGGATTCCGACCGGTGGATCAACGTCTGCGTTCGCGAGAGCCAGCTGCGCAGTGACTCCTCGAGCGCATTCGGTTCGGTGGGCGGCGCAGGGTTGACATCGCGGCCGAGCACCTGACGCACGTTGACCAACGCGAACAGCGCAGCCGCACCGGCCGCCCACAGCACAAACCGGCGATCGTGCAGCGACAACGCGGCCAGCTCCGCAATCAGCACCAGAGAAACACCGAGTGCGACAAGCCTTTTCATACCGCGCTCCGCAGCTCGGCCAGGACCAGCCGCAACACCCTCAGCGCACTCGCGCGGTGCGACTCGTCCATCACGTGCGGACTGAACCTGGCCTCTTCGAACAAATTCACCAACTCGACGGCGCTGTCGATATGCAGCGCATGGTGTTCGACGGCACGGGCCAGAACTTCTGTCGGAGTGTCGAAGTCCTGCGGGACGGCACCGGGGAAGCGGGACAGCTCGCGCTCCATGGCGGCGTAGCAGGCGATGATCGCCTGTCGCGGTTCGTGATTGGGGTCTTCGATTTCGGCCAGCCCGCTTTCAGCCGCCCGCACCAGCGCCGGGGCGGCCACCGTGGGCGTCGGGACGCCGGGGATCTCGACGATGTCGGTGCGCGGCACAGCGACCCGACGCCGACGCACGCTCACGATGACACCCGCGATGATCATCGCGGACAGCGCCACGGTGCCGACGATCAGGAGTCGCAGCACGTCACGGTCGGCGCCGCCGTCCGGCGGCCCGGGGCGGCGCGGTGCGTTGCTCGCGGGGGCAGGCGCGGTGGATGGCGGGGCCGACTGAGGCTGGCCGATGCCTTGGGGTGCAAAGAATCGCGACATCAGCCACAACAGCAGCAGCCACGCCACCACGACTGCGGCCCCGATCAGCACGACTCGCCATCGCGGTCGGCCGCGCCCGTCGGAAAACCTGTCCCGCAGGCCATGAACACTGGACGGCACCCGGCGCGGGTCACGCAACCGGGCAATCAGCGCGACGGCCATGATCACCAGCGACACACTCAGCAGCGCCGCGACGTACACCAGAGATGCGCCACTCTCCGGCGGCCGCTGATCGACGCGGTCGACGCCGGGCAGATAGCCGCGAAGCGCTGCGGCAATGGCGATCAGCAGCACGATTACGGCGACCACGCGGCCCGTCGCCTTATCGAACATCGGCACATCACTCGACAAGTGCCCATCGTGGCACGGAGTCGGTGTGGGCGGCCAGCGATCGACGCAGTTCAGTGGCGCTCGGCGGCCTCAGCGAGCCGGTCCAGCGACGCCTGCAGATTGTCGGTCGTCGTACCGCGGGCACGCTCGAGTCGGTGCGGGTCGGTCAACCTCGACCAGTCGTAGGTGTGGGTGACCCGAGTGCGGTTATCACCCAGCGGTTCGAGTTCCCAACGCCATAGATGTCCCGGTGGACGTTCACCGGCCACCGACGGAGTCCAGGCGATGCGACGGGCTTCGGCGAACTCGACGATGTGGTTGTGCCGCACCCCACCATTGGTGAGGGTCATCGTGAAGACCTCGCCGAGCCCGTGAACACGTTGTCCCGCTTCAGCATTCACCAGATTGTTGTTGCCGTCCCAACGCGGCTGTTGCGTGGGGTCGGCAATCAGCTCGAAGATCTCATCTGTGCCCGCGGCGATCTCGCGGCTCGCGCTGATTACCCGCGGAACGTCAGTGTCATCGGCCATGCCTCGATCCAAGCACGCGCCGATAGGGCGCGAGATAGGACGGCAGCGGCACCGCGGGGTCGAGGTCGTCGGCGGGGACCGGGGTGCCTGCGCTGAGGGTCAGCGGCACCACCCCGGCCCAGTGTGGCAGCGCGATGTCCTCGGCGTCGTCGATCGGGCCCCCGGTACGCACCTTTGCCGACACCTCGACGAGGTCGAGCGCCAGCAGGGCGGTTGCCGCGAGTTCGCGAGCGTTCGGAGGTCGGCTGTCGGCGGACCGCCCCGGTGCGACGTGATCGAGGACCGCCGCCAGCGCGCGCAATTTCTCGTCGCGGTCGGACACCAGGCGCGCGTTACCCATGGCGACAACCGACCGGAATTCCAGCGAATGGTGCATCGCCGAGCGGGCCAGCACCAACCCGTCGACCAGGGTGACGGTGACGCAGACCGGCAGACCCTCAGGCGATCCTGCGACAGCGATCATCGGACCGCTGCCGGTGGATCCGTGCAGGTAAAGGGTCTCGCCCAGTCGCACATGCAAAGTGGGCAACACCACCTGTCGGCCGGCATTGACATAACCGACGTGACAGATCAGCGCCTCGTCGAGGATGCCGTGCACGGTCTCACGGTCATACCTGGCGCGTTCGCGATACCTGGATGGCGTGGTCCGCGATGTGGGCGAATACGCCTCGGGTGCTGCAGACAAGGGTTGCCTCCTTGTTTTGTTCTAGTACATACTATGTTCTGTGCCAGAACAATACATGATCAGCGGGACGGGTGCGGAGGCGATCGCCTCGGACATCGAGCAGGCCATCTCCACCGGCGCCTTGGCGCCTGGCGCCGAGTTGCCGCCGATCCGGGAGCTGGCCGCCCAACTCGGCGTCAACGCCAATACCGTCGCCGCCGCCTATCGCCTGCTGCGCGAACGCGGAGCCGTCGAGACCGCGGGCCGGCGCGGCACCCGGGTGCGGGATCGGCCCGCGACCACACCGCGTTCGTTGCGGGGTGTGGTCGTTCCGCCCGACGTGCGAGATCTGTCCACCGGCAACCCGGACCCGGATCTGCTGCCGATCGCGCTTGTCAGCCCACGGCCGGGCAGGCCGGTGCTGTACGGCGAGCCGGCCGTCTCCCCCGCTCTGGCTTCGTATGCGCAGTCGGCGCTGGCCGACGACGGCGTGCCAGCCGAGCACATCGCGGTGACCGCCGGAGCCCTCGACGGCATCGAACGCGTTCTCGCCGCCCATCTTCGGCCCGGTGACCGCGTTGCCGTCGAGGACCCTGGCTGGGCGAACCTGCTGGATCTGCTTGCCGCGATGGGCTTTTCGGCCGAGCCGATCAGCGTCGACGACGACGGGCCGGTGACCGCTGACGTCGCCCGCGCGTTGCGTCGCGGTGTACGGGCGGTGGTGGTGACGACTCGCGCGCAGAATCCGACTGGTGCCGCAGTATCCGCCGCGCGGGCAAAGGAGTTGCGCGCGTTGCTCGTTGAGCATGACGATGTGCTGCTCATCGAGGACGATCACTGCGCCGGTATCGCAGGCGTACCGCTCCACCCGTTGGCCGGCACGACGCGGCACTGGGCATTCGTCCGGTCGGCAGCCAAGGCTTACGGACCCGACCTGAGATTGGCGTTGCTGTCCGGCGACCTGCGCACGGTCGAGCGGGTGCACGGGCGGCTGCGGTTGGGACCCGGCTGGATCAGCCATCTGCTGCAGGACCTTGCTGTCGGCTTGTGGCGCGACGATGCCGCTGCCCAGTTGGTGAACAGGGCCGAAAACGCGTACGCGCATAACCGCTCGGCGCTGCAGACGGCATTGGCCGAGCGCGGTGTGGTGTCGAGCGCCCGATCGGGTCTCAACGTCTGGATTCCGGTGCCGGACGAAACGGTCGCGATCACCAGGCTGTTGGGCGCCGGTTGGGCTGCGGCGCCGGGCGCCCGGTTCAGGATCGGGAGTCCGCCGGGCATCCGGATCACGATTTCCAGAGTCAGCGCCGACGACATCGAGCCGCTCGCCGATGCGATCACCGAGGCTGTGCACGCCGTCGGGCGTGCGAGTGTGTGAGCCGTCCACGGCAGGAGTCAACGCATCCGCGCTGCTATTTGAGCGATCGACGCGGCCACGACTTCTTCCGCGAGGAGCTGGCTGACGGGACATGTGCGGATCGGATTCGGCCGTGTGTGTGCCGCTCCCGTGCGCTACATTTTCGGTGGGCGAACGGCTTAATACGTCTGCAGGCAACCGCGGTCCCACTGAAACGAGGATCCGATGCATGACAAATCCGATAGGCCGACCCATCCACTGATCGGGTTCATCACCCGCGATAGCGCACCACACATTGCCCCGGCACCGGTTGGCCGGGCGTGGATGTCAGAGATAGCAGAGCTGCGTAAAGGTTGGCCTAATCGGTGTCTGCCGATGCTCATCGCCAACCAGAGCGGTTGGGAGCTGCGCAATCGGTGCGCGTTCACCGCTACCTGGATGGGTCAGGAAGGCGCGGACGTGGTGATCGCACCCGATAAGCGCGACACCCATCAGTTCCTGCCCGTCAGCCATTTCGGGAACGGCATCCTGACCTGGCATGTGCCGATGGTGTTTCGGACCCCGGAGGGCTATAACCTGTTGGTCCGCGGGCCGGCGAACTACCCGAAGGACGCCGTCTGTCCGTTAGAGGGCATAGTCGAAACTGACTGGGCAAGCGCAAGTTTCAGCATGAGCTGGAAATTCACCCGCAAACTGATGCCGGTACGATTCGAAGTCGACGAACCGATCTGCATGATCGTCCCGCAGCGCCGAGCCGAGCTGGAACAGTTCGCCCCCGAACTCAGGCGCATCGACTCTGATGAAGAACTGGATCGCAAACATCAGTCTTTTCTTCGCCCGCGTGACGCGGAAGGACAGGCCCGGGCAGCGGCGGCTGTCGCCGCGGGAGAGCGAGTGCAGTGGCAAGGCGACTACACGCGGGGCCGACACATCGACGGCGAGACCGGGGCACCCGATCACCAGACTCGCCGTCATCTTCGTCCATTTGTTGAGCCACAACATGACACGCGGCAACACGGTCCCGACGAACTCCTGAGCCCAGACCCCATTCAGGGCCCGGCTGGACTCTCGTCGGACTGAAATACCCGGAAGCTGCCGTCGAGTACCTGCCGGTGCCCGATCGTCCGTCCGGTCACAACCGTGGGATCCGCCAATGCCAACTCGACGGCCGCCTGCGCGAACTCTCGCGGACTCGACACCTCGGCGAAATCCCGGCCGTAATACGAAAGGCCCGGCGTCATGATCGCTTTGGACGGCGAGAGTGCATTGACCGCGACGTTGTGGTCGGTCAGATCGTAGGCGGCACACCAGGTCAGGTGCTCCAACGCCGCCTTGGACCCGCCGTAGCCGGGCAGCACGGCGGCGTTGCGGTCGGGGTAGGGACCGTCGCCGGGCAGCCGTGACGCGACAGAGCTGATGTTGATGATCGAACCGCGGTGTGCGTCGATCATGTCCGGGCAGACCAACTGAATCAGCTCGTAGGCCGCGAACACCGCGATCTCGAAGTGCCGCCGAAAAGCGCCTAACGGCGTGCCCACCAGCGGTGGCCAGTCGGGTTTGATCCCGCTCGGCCCGGTCTTCGCCGACTTGGGGCGGGCGTCGTCACCGGATTTCGGCGGGCGGCCGGGCGCGGTGAAGGCCGCGTTGTTGATCAGAATGGTGATGGGGCCCAGCGCATCCCGGGCCTCGTTGACCAGCCGGGCGATGTCGTCGCGGTCGAGCAGGTCAGCCCGAATCGCGACCGCATGTCCGCCTGCCGCTTGGATGTCGGCGACGGTCTCGTTGATGGTGCCGGGAAGCCTTTCGTCCCAGACCTTTTCGGTTCGCCCGACGACCGCAACAGCAGCGCCTTCGGCGGCCAGCGCCAGAGCGATCGCACGACCCAGCCCGCGGCTCGCACCGGTGACGATCGCCGTTCGGCCATCCAGTCGTCCGGTCACCGGCCCGACCCTACATCTCGGGTGACACCGTGCACGAGGATGGCGGTGGTCTGATCCACCCAGCCGTCGTCCAGCGGTTCGTCAGGATTCAGCAGCAACCGCAGCAACGTCGCCCCGCCGATCAACTCGATCAGCCGGGCCGGGTCGACGTCCGGGTGGACCTCACCGCGGTCCACCGCCTCGCTCAGCCGGTCCTGCACCGCCGTGAACACCCCGGAGAAGCGCGACATCACCCGCGCGTTGAGCTCAGGATCGGCGCTCATGTCGGCGACCAGCCCAGGCAGCGCGGCGCGGACCACCGGGGTGGTGAACACGTCGCGCGCGGCCGCGATCATCGCCCGCAGGTCAGCGGCCATGCCACGAGCCGGGCCGACCAACGCGGTCGGCGCCACCGGAAACACCGCCTCGTGTACCAGCTCGGCCTTGCTCGACCACCGCCGATACAGCGCCGTCTTCGTCGTTCCGGCCCGCTCGGCGACCGCGGCCAGGGTGAGGTTCGAATAGCCAATTTGCACAAGCAGATCCGCCGTCGCCGTCAATATGGCAGCGTCAATACGCGGGTCGCGGGGCCGTCCGGCGCCCGAGACCTTGTCAACCGCGGATGGGTCTGCTTTCATAACGCTACCCACCGTATCGTAATTGCCTCACGAAGGAGGCACCCTCGTGCCAAATGAACCTGTGCTCGACCAAGTCGACCGACTTCAGCGGTCCAGCCGCGACAAGACGACGCTGCCCGCGGTGATGTCGCAGTGGTTGTCGACGGTGCTGCCCGGCGGCGCTACGCCCGAGATCACCGTGGAAAGCGGGATCGACTCGACCGGCATGTCGTCGGAGACCATCATCTTGACCGCCCGCTGGGACGAAGACGGAAAGCCGGTCACGCAGAAGTTGGTGGCGCGGGTCGCGCCCACCGCCGAGGACGTGCAGGTGTTCCCGACATACCGGCTCGACCACCAATTCGACGTCATCCGCAAGGTCGGCGAAATCACCGACGTCCCGGTCCCCCGGGTGCGCTGGCTGGAGAACACCGGCGAGGTACTCGGCACGCCGTTCTTCTTGATGGACTACGTCGACGGCGAAGTCCCGCCCGACGTCATGCCCTACACGTTCGGCGGCAACTGGTTCGCCGACGCGCCCGCCGAACGCCAGCGCGAACTACAGGACTCCACCGTCGAGGTGCTGGCGTCGCTGCATTCAATTCCGAACGCGGAGAAGACGTTCGGCTTCCTAGCCGACGGCCAATCCGGCGACTCTGCGCTGCGTAGGCACGTCAACTGGGTGAAGTCCTGGTACGACTTCGCTGTGCCCGACATCGGCCGGTCACCGTTGCTGGAGCGGACGTTCGACTGGCTGGAGGACAACTGGCCGAGCCAGGCCGCCGGCACCGAGCCGGTGCTGCTCTGGGGCGACGCGCGAGTGGGCAACGTGCTGTACCGCGACTTCCATCCAGTCGCCGTATTGGACTGGGAAATGGTGACGCTGGGTCCGCGCGAGCTCGATGTCGCGTGGATGATTTACGCGCACATGGTCTTTCAAGAGCTGGCCGGCTTGGCGACGTTGGACGGCCTGCCCGGCGTGATGCGTGAGGACGATGTCCGCGCCACCTACCAACGGCTCACCGGCGTCGAAGTCGGCGACCTGGGCTGGTTTTACGTCTATTCCGGCGTGATGTGGGCCTGTGTGTTCATGCGCACCGGCGCGCGGCGCGTGCACTTCGGCGAAACGGAAAAGCCGGACGACGTCGAATCGTTGTTCTATCACTCTGGACTGATGAAACGTCTCATCGGAGAGGATCAGTAATGCTCGGACCGCTGGACGAGTTCCCGGTACACCAAGTCCCCCAACCGATCGCGTGGCCGGGGCCCTCGGACCGCAACTTCTACGACCGGTCCTACTTCAACGCCCACGACCGCACCGGGGACATCTTCGTCATCAGCGGGATCGGCTACTACCCCAACCTGGGAGTGAAGGACGCCTTCCTGCTGATCAGGCGCGGCGACACCCAAACCGCGGTGCACCTGTCGGACGCCATCGACCAGGACCGGCTGAATCAGAACGTCAACGGCTACCGCGTCGAGGTGATCGACCCGCTGCACAAGGTGAGAATCGTTCTCGACGAAACCGAAGGCATCGCAGCCGATCTCACCTGGGAAGGGCTGTTCGACGTCGTGCAGGAGCAGCCGCACCTGATGCGGTCCGGTAACCGCGTGACGCTCAACGCGCAACGTTTCGCACAGCTCGGCAGCTGGAGCGGCCGGATCGTTGTGGACGGCAAGGAGATTCCCGTCGACCCCGCCACCTGGATCGGCAGCCGCGACCGGTCCTGGGGCATCCGCCCGATCGGCGAAGCCGAACCGGCGGGCCGGCCGGCAGACCCGCCATTCGAGGGCATGTGGTGGCTCTACGTCCCGATGGCTTTCGACGAGTTCGCGGTCGTGCTGATCATTCAGGAGGCTCCCGACGGGTTCCGCTCGCTGAACGACTGCACTCGGATTTGGCGCGACGGCCGCGTCGAACAACTGGGCTGGCCGCGGGTGAAGATCCACTACCGCTCCGGCACCCGCATCCCGACCGGCGCGACGATCGACGCCACCGCTCCCGACGGCACTCCCGTCCACTTCGACGTCGAGTCCAAGCTGCCGGTACCCATCCATGTCGGCGGCGGCTACGGCGGCGACTCGGACTGGCTGCACGGCATGTGGAAGGGCGAGAAGTTCGTCGAGCGACTGACTTACGACATGACCGACCCGGCGATCATCGGACGGTCCGGTTTCGGGGTCATCGACCATGTCGGACGCGCGGTGTGCCGTGACGGCGCCAAGAGTCCGGTCGAGGGCTGGGGTCTCTACGAGCACGGCGCGTTGGGCCGGCACGACCCGTCCGGCTTCGCCGACTGGTTAACGGTTGCGCCCTAACGTAATTCGCTGACGATCGCGGCCAAAGTATCGAGGCCGAGCGGCGCCGCCTGGTACAGGCAGACGGTGTCGGCGATACCGCCGACCCGGTCGCGGATGTGTCGTGCGACCTCGGCCGACGTGCCGCAGGCGGCGATGGTGTGCAGGATGTCGTCGTCGATGAGTCGGCCCATGTCATCCCAGCGGCCCTGCTTGGACAACGCATTGAGTTCGTGCTGCAGATCCTGCCAACCGTGCGCGGCCAGCACCGGGCGGTAGGCGGGCGTCGATCCGTAGAACGCCAGCAGCGCACGGGTCCGCGCGTCGGCCTGCTCACGTTCGGCGTCGGTCTCACCGGCCGACACGATGATCTCGGGCAGCACCGTGAAGTCGTCGGCGTGCCGGGCCGCGGCACTGAGGCCTTCGCGCACCATCGGCATGGTGTGTTCGTGCAGAAATCGCTTGGAGCCGAACGGCATCACCAGTAGACCGTCGGCGTGCTCCGCGACAGCGCGAGTCAGCCGCGGTCCCAATGCCCCGACGAAGATCGGCGGCGGGCCGTACGGATTCGGCCCGGGGTTGAAGGTCGGCGTCATCAACGTGTGTCGGTAGAAGTCACCGCGAAACTCCAGCCGCTCGCCGGAATTCCACGCCGCGAAGATCGCCCGCAGCGCGGCGATGAGTTCGGTCATCCGGGCCACCGGCTTGTCGAACTGCGCGCCGAACCGCTTCTCGATCTGGGCACGGATCTGGGTCCCGAGGCCGAGAATGAACCGACCCGAACTCAGCAGCTGGTGGTCGTTGGCCTGGTGAGCCAGATGAATCGGGTTGCGTGGGAACGCGATCGCCACATTGGTCATCAGATCAAGGCCAGGGACCGTGGCCGCCAACGTCAACGGCGCGAACACGTCGTGCGGACCCTCGAACGTGGCCACACCACTGGCACCGGCATCACGCAACTCCCGCGCACGGTCCGCGGCGTCGGCCAATCCGTACAAGGCAGTGAAGACTTTCACCCGGGAATCACACCACGCAGCGCGCATGCGGTTGACTAAGGGGCATGCCCGATTCGACTTGGACCGCCGACGTCGTCGTGGTGGGAGCCGGTTTCGCCGGACTCACCGCCGCCCGCGAGCTGACGCGGCTCGGACACGACGTGTTGGTACTCGAGGGCCGCGACCGGGTCGGCGGACGCTCGTATACCGGCAGGGTCGCGGGCATCCCGGTGGACATGGGCGGCACATTTGTGGGTCCCACGCAGGACGCCGTGCTCAAGCTGGCCGCGGATCTCGGCATCACGACCGTCCCGACCTACCACGACGGCGCCAACCTCATCCGGTGGCGCGGCGCGGTCCGCTCATACAGCGGCACCATCCCGCGCCTGTCGTTGGGCGGTCTGCTCGATCTCGGCCGCGTGCGTTGGCAATTCGAGCGCATCGCCCGGACGATCTCACTGACCGAGCCTTGGACTGCGCGCCGAGCCGCCCGGTTGGACAACCAGTCGCTGGGCCAGTGGCTGCGGTCGGTGCGCGCCGGCGCCACCACCCGCGACCTGCTGGCCATCATGGCGCGGGTGACCTGGGGCTGCGAGCCCGACGACGTGTCGATGCTGCACGCCGCCCGCTACGCTCGTGCGGCCGGTGGGCTGGACCGGATGCTCGACGTCGAAAACGGCGCCCAGCAGGACCGGTTCTCGGCCGGCACGCAACACATCGCCGACACCGCCGCAGCCGAACTCGGCGACCGCGTGGTCTTGCAGGCTGCCGTGCAACGGATCGAGTGCCATGCCGACGGGGTGACGGTCACCAGCGAAAAAGGCCGGGCGGAGGCGAAATTCGTTATCGTCGCCGTCCCGCCGGAACATTGGAACGTCATCGAGTTCAGCCCCGCTCTGTCTGCCGAGCATCGGCAACTGCCCGCGCAGTGGCCGCAGGGCCGGCTCAGCAAGGCCTACGTCGCCTACCCCACCCCGTTCTGGCGCGACCGGGGCTTCTCCGGCGAATCGCTGTCCGACCAGGGCCCGGTGTTCATCACCTTCGACGTCAGCCCGGACCCCGACGGGCCCGGGATCCTGCTGGGGTTCGTCGACTCCCGCACCTTTGACGCGCTCCCACCCGAACAGCGTCGGGAACGCGCCATTGACTGCTTTGCGGCATTGTTCGGCGACGAGGCGCTCAAGCCTATCGACTACGTCGACCATCGTTGGGGTGCAGAAGAATTCGCGCCCGGCGGCCCGACCGCCGCGGTGCCGCCCGGCTCGTGGACACGTTTTGGGCCGATGCTGCGACGCGCGGTCGGACCGATCCACTGGGCCGGCACTGAGACCGCCGACGAGTGGACCGGTTTTCTCGACGGTGCGGTGCGCAGCGGGCAGCGGGCCGCCGCTGAAGTCGCCGCGCGGCTATAAAGAGCGGCTATGAACTGATACGCCGCGCGCTGACCGCTGCCGCCAGAGCGTGCAGTTCGCCGTTGACCTCTGCGGGCCGCTCCAGCATCGAGCAGTGCCCACCGGACAACACGACAAGACCGGCCGAGTTCGGCAGCGCGGCGGCGATGCGCTGAGACTGAATCAGCGGCGTCAGTCGGTCGCGTTCGCTGGCGATCACCAGTGTCGGGACAGTCAGCCCGGTCAGGTTGATGTGCCTGCGGCCCATCGCGTCCGCGAGCGCCTTGCCGCAGCCGCCGCGACCTGCCGGCGAAGTGGCAGTGAACAATTCGTTGATCAGCGTCCCGACCGCACGATCGGCGTCGGCTCCCACCGCGAGCATCGAAATCATCTCGTGGCTGATTCGCCGCACCATCGGCGGCACCGCGAACGACCCGAAGGTGCCGATCAGGGCACGCCCACCCAGCACCCGCGCTGCCGCGAGCGGTGCGGGGACCGCCAGCAACCGCACCTCACGCAACAGGTCACCGGTGGTGGTGTTGATCAGCGCGACGGCGTCAGCGCGTGATGGGACCTTGTGCCGGTAGCGGTCCGACCAGGCGGCGATCGCCATGCCGCCCATCGAGTGCCCCGCGATCACGGCGCGTTCACCGGGCGCGAGCGTCGCATCGAGCACGGCGTCGACGTCGGCCGCGAGGTGGCTGAGGCTGTAGCCGCCGCGGCGGGGAATGCCACTGCGTCCGTGTCCGCGGTGGTCGAACGCGATGACCCGGTATTCGCTCGCCAGGTCGGCGATTTGGTAGGTCCACGCTCGAATCGCGCAGGTGATGCCGTGAGCCAGGACGATCGGATAGCCATCCTCGGGCCCGAATACCTCGGTGTGCAGCCGGGTGCCGTCCGCGGAGCGAACCTCGATAGTGCGGCTGGGCGGCAGGGCCACAGGCAGGACGCCTGTCGATCGCAGCGAACTCATCAGCGCCTCCTCGGACGCGGCCACGTTGCCGCGCTCGGCGAGTGTATCCGGCAGCACTACCTGGCATGGCTGAAAAACTGTCCCTGGCGACAATTTTCTTCCGGGTGCCGAGCGACGTGTGTTTAGCCCCGCCGCGTCGGGTGTATGCGCGATGGGGCTGTATGCAGCGGAGATTCCGATTCGAAAGTTCGCCGAGCACCGCAGCCATAGACTCTCAACGATCAGATGAAACCGCGAAACCGGCTGAGAAGGAGCGGAGCAACCATGTCGACCATCGAGGCGGATGCACAGACGCAGACACCGTTCGAGAAGGGCTCTCAGGAAGGCTTTGAGAGTGACGTAGCCGCCACTCAGCAGTACTTCGACACCGCGCGTTTCGACGGAATCACCCGGCTGTATTCCGCGAGTCAGGTCGCCGAGCAGCGCGGCACCATTCCGTCCGACTACATCACCGCCCGCGAGGCTGCTCAGGCTTTCTACCCGCGGTTGCGCGAGCTGTTCAAGCAGCGCAAGAGCATTACCACCTTCGGCCCGTATTCGCCCGGTCAGGCCGTCACCATGAAGCGGATGGGCATCGAGGGCATCTACCTCGGCGGCTGGGCCACCTCGGCCAAAGGTTCCATCAGCGAAGATCCCGGACCCGACCTGGCCAGCTATCCGCTCAGCCAGGTGCCCGACGAAGCCGCCGGCCTGGTCCGTGCACTGCTGACGGCCGATCGCAATCAGCAGTACCTGCGCCTGCGGATGACCGAGGAGCAGCGCGCGATCACGCCCGCGGTGGATTACCGGCCGTTCATCATCGCCGACGCGGACACCGGCCACGGTGGAGATCCGCACGTGCGCAACCTGATCAAGCGCTTTGTCGAAGCCGGGGTGCCCGGTTACCACATCGAGGACCAACGCCCCGGCACCAAGAAGTGTGGGCACCAGGGCGGCAAGGTGCTGGTGCCGTCCGACGAGCAGATCAAGCGGCTCAACACCGCCCGGTTCCAGCTCGACATCATGCGCGTGCCGGGCATCATCGTCGCGCGCACCGATGCCGAAGCGGCCAACCTGCTCGACAGCCGCGGCGACGAGCGTGACCAGCCGTTCGTGCTCGGCACCACCAACCTGAAGATCCCGTCGTACAAGTCCTGTTTCCTGGCGATGGTGCGGCGCTTCTACAACGCCGGCTTCCATGAGATCAACGGTCATCTGCTGTACGCGCTGCCCGAGGGCGAGTACGCCACCGCCGACGGCTGGCTGGAGCGCAACGGCATCGCGGAACTGATCAGCAACGCCGCGGCATCGCCCGACCACGCGCAGGTGTCGATCGACGCCGTCTTCGACGAGATCGAGTCGAAATTCGTCGACGCGTGGCAGAACGACGCCGGGCTGATGACCTATGGCGAAGCCGTCGCGGAGCTTCTCGAATTCGCCGAGGGCGAAGGCGACTCGCGCGAGATGACCGCCGCCGAATGGCGGAAGTTCGCACGGCGGGCGCCGCTGTACACCGCCCGCAAGAAGGCAAAAGAGCTCAACGCCGACCCCGACTGGGACTGTGAGCCGGCCAAGACCCCGGAAGGCTACTACCAGGTTCGCGGCGGCATCCCGTACGCAATCGCCAAGTCGTTGGCCGCCGCGCCGTTCGCCGACCTGCTCTGGATGGAGACCAAAACCGCGGACCTCGTCGATGCCCGCGAATTCGCCGACGCGATCCACGCGGAATTCCCCGACCAGATGCTGGCCTACAACCTCTCGCCGTCGTTCAGCTGGGACACCACCGGTATGACCGACGATGAAATGCGGGCTTTCCCTGAGGAACTCGGCAAGATGGGCTTCGTCTTCAACTTCATCACCTACGGCGGACACCAGATCGACGGTGTCGCGTCCGAGGAGTTCGCCACGAACCTGCGCCAAGACGGCATGCTGGCGCTGGCGCGGCTGCAGCGCAAGATGCGCCTCGTCGAATCTCCTTACCGCACACCGCAAACCCTGGTCGGTGGACCACGCAGCGACGCGGCGCTGGCCGCTTCTTCTGGCCGCACCGCGACCACCAAGGCCATGGGCGAGGGTTCGACCCAGCATCAGCACCTGGTGCAGACCGAGGTGCCGAAGAAGCTGCTCGAAGAGTGGCTCGCGCTGTGGGGGGACCACTACAAGATCGGCGAGCGGCTCTCGGTGAAGCTACGTCCGCGCCGCGCCGGTTCCGATGTACTCGAACTCGGGATCTACGGCGACGGCGAGGAACCACTCGCCAACGTGGTCGTCGACCCGATCAAGGACCGGCACGGACGCAACATCCTCACCGTGCGCGACCAGAACACGTTCAGTGAGAAGTTGCGGCAGAAGCGGCTGATGGATGTCATCCACCTGTGGCTGATCCACCGGTTCAAGCCCGAGATCGTGTACTACGTGACGCCGACCGAGGACAACATCTACCAGACCGAAAAGATGAAGTCGCACGGCATTTTCAGCAACGTCTACCAGGAAGTCGGCGAGATCATCGTCGCCGACGTGAATCAGCAGCGCATCGACGAACTGCTGAATTCCGATCGCGCCGCGCTCAAGCGGCTGATCGCGAAGGAAGACTAGCCGACCAGTTCAGGATGGAATGTCGCCGCCAGTCGGCGCATTCCATCCTGCCAGTCGACGGTGGTTCCGCTGCCGATCAGTGCACGCATCGCGCTCACGTCAGTTGGGTTGCCGCGCAGAGCTTGCGGGCTCTCTTCGAAGACCGGTTCTTTCCCGACGAGCGAACCCAGGTAGCGACACCAGTCCTGCAGGCTGACGGTTTGGTCGCCACACCAGTTGACTGTGGTAGCGGGCACTGACGCGGCGTCGAGCAGCTTCGGGATCGTCGCGATGATGTCGTCTTCATGAATTGGGTTGTAGCGGGCCGCAACTCCGGCGGGCACCGGGATCGGCATGCCGGCCAGCATCATCTCCATGTGATAGAACGGCCAGCCGCCGTTGTCGCCGTAGGGAACGTTGAGTCGGGCGATGATGGTCGGCAGCTCCAGCGCGCGGGCCATCGTCCGGGCGACGACTTCGCCGGCGATCTTGGAGATGGAGTAGGTCGGGAACAACGGCTTGTGATTGTCACCGAGGGCCGCGCGCTCGCTTCGCGGTTCGTCGTCCGGCGGATCGTAGACCGCCGCCGACGAGCAGTGCAGAAACGCTTTGGCCTTGCGGCAGTGCGCCATCAACAGGCCGACCGACTCGGCATTGGCGCCGAGATCCTTGTTCCAGTCGCCACTCTTGGCCACCGCGAGATTGAGCACATAGTCGAAATCGTCTGGCAGACCGCCGAACTCGCCCGAGGCGAGGTTGACGGTTTCGCACCGGACGCCCGCTTTTTCCAGGGATTCGCGGGCCGCCGCGTTGGTGAATCGCGCAATGCCCCACACCTCGTTGTCGGCCGCCAGGGCCTGGGCGATGGGAATGGCAACTTGTCCGGTCGGACCGGTGATCAGGATCTTGGCGCCTCGCATCTGCCGATCGTATGCCGGGCGTCACATGCCGTCCGGTGTTTACGCCCGAGGAAATCCCCGCTAGGTTGGAACAAGAAAGTACACCGATCGGTTTACGCCTGATGTGAATGTCATCGCAAACGCACGGAGCCACTGATATGTCCACAGTCCTCGTCACCGGAGCAGGTCGCGGAATCGGCCGCGCCATCACCGAAGAATTCATCCGCCGCGGCCACCGCGTCATCGGCACCGCCCGCGACCCGCGCTCGCTGGAGGGTCTCGACCTCGATCAACGGCTGACCCTCGACGTCACCGACGACGACAGCGTCGCGGCGGCATTCAAGGCCGCCGGTGACGTCGACATCGTCGTCGTGAACCCCGCCGAGATCTTCTATGCCGCGGTCGAGGCCATCCCACTGGACGAACTGCAGCGACTGTTCAACCTGAACACTGTCGGCGCCATCCGGGTCGCGCAGGCCGCGCTCCCCCAGATGCGCGCCCGCGGCGACGGCAAGCTCCTCTTCATGTCCAGCGTCGTCGGGCGCATCGTGCTGTCGCCGGGGTCGGCCTATTCGGCGACCAAGTGGGCACTGGAGGCGCTGGTGGAATCGCTGGCGATCGAGGTCGCACCGTTCGGCATACAGGCCACGTTGCTGGAGCCCGGCGCAGTGAGTTCCGGGGCGCTCGACAACATCACCACCTACACGCTGCCCGACGATCCCTACGCCGGGCTCGCGGGCGACGGCGATCTGCGCGACGCGATGATCACCCCCGAGCAGGTGGCGATCGAGATCGCTGACGCCGCAGAGAAGCCCGAGCTGCCGTTGCGGCTTCCGATCGGCGACCCGGCCCGCGCAATGCTGGCCGCGCGACGCGCCGCTCCGGACGACGTGCCGTTCGTACCGACGGCCGGCTAGGGCCCCATCAATTAGGGCCGCATCTCGTAGGCGCCGTCGTAGGCCTTGACCTGCTCCCACACCCGATCGAAGCGGTGCGCATCCGTCACCGGTTTGCGCACCGCTGAGATCGCCCAGTCCTGTTGCGCTGTGGTCGAACTCGGCTTTCCGTGCAGAGCGACGGCATAGCTGGAGAAGTCACGGATCTGGACGGCGAAGATCTGGTCCACCAGGTCGACGTCCAGACCGATCAGGTCGGCCTGCTCGAGAATCAACTGGCCATAGACGATCAGCGTGAACAGGTGACCGACGACCAGCAGGAAGTCGAGGTCTTTCATCTGCTCCGGGTCCGGCGCGGCGGTGGTCAGTAGTTCTTTCAGCGCGCCGGCCTGCTCGTAGAACACAGCGACATTCGGGATGCTGGTGTGCTTTTCGTACACCGCGGTCCAGTCGGCGAATTGCACCTTGGACGCGCCACGAGCCGGACCCTGCTCCCAGAAGAACACGTCGTCGGCCGAGTCGTTGCGCGTGCCGATCTCCGGGTATTCCGCGGGATTGAACATGTAGTTGGGCATGAACTTCAGGATCTGCGCGACATTGACGTGCACGGTGCCTTCCAGCCGCGGCAACGCACCGATCAGCCGGGCCACTTCACAGAAGTAGGTGTTCTTCTCGAAGCCTTTGGCGGCCAACACATCCCACAGCAGGGTGACGACCGCCTCGCCCTCCGAGGTGACCTTGGCTTTCGTGACCGGGTTGAACAGCAGATACCGGCGGTCATCGAGGCTCGCGCTGCGGAAGTAGTCGATCGCCCGGTCGCTGAACAATTTCATCGCGATCAAGCGGGCGTAGGCCTCGACGAAGCTGGCCTGCACGTGGGGGAAGTCGGTGACCGGGTTGCCGTACAGGATGCGGTTGTTGGCGTGGGTGATCGCCTCGTAGAACCCGTGCTCGCACATCCCGATCGAGCCGGAACACAGATTGAACTTGCCGACGTTGACGGTGTTCAGCGCGGCCGAGAACGCCTCCGGTCCGGTGCACAGGATGTCCTCCTCGTGCACCGGGTAGTCCTTGAGCGCGAAGTTGCTGACGAACATCTGACCGTGCACGACGTTGTCGATCAACTCGTAGTTGTCGTGACCGCTGTCGGCGACGAACCAGACGTAACCGTCGGCGCCGTCGACATCGGTGCGACGGGAGAACACCGACACCATGCCCGCCACATTGCCGTTGCCGATGTAGTACTTCTCCCCCGACGCGCGGAAGATGACCCCCTCATCGTCGTCTTTCGCCGGCGTGAGCAGCATGTCGGTGTTGTAGATGTCAGCGCCGTGCTCCCGCTCGGACAGCGCGAACGCCATCACGCCACCCGCCTCGAGTTGCGCGGCCGCGCGCTCCTTGGCCTTGATGTTGTCGCTCTGCCAGATCGGCCCGAGGCCCAGGATGGTGACCTGCTCGGCGTACCAGTACGACAGGCCGTAGAACCCGAAGATCTCGCTCAGCGCGGCATTGCGGGAGGTGTCCCACCGCTTGTTCGGGTCGCCGCCGCCGTACTCCGAAGGGGTCAGGAAGGTCGCGAAGATCTTCTCCTGCTTGATGAAGTCGAGGAAATCCGACACCCAGGCCGCTTCGAGGTCGTCACGCAGCAGTTTTGCCTTGCCGCGGGCTTCGAACCAGTCGATCACCGCATGCAGTTGACGTCGGGTTTCGGGGTCGAAATGCGACGGGTCGTACGCGTTCGGATTGAAGAGCAGTCCCATGGTCATGCCTTTCCTGCGCGCCCTGCGGCGATGCGGTCGGCGTCGAATCTACCGTCGGATGGATCTCGAGAAGCTAACGATTCGGCATACCGCGGCGCGGGTGCGCGATCCCGCCGGTCGGCCGTGTTCTGGTGGAACCCTGATGTCTGCCTACCGGCTTCACCCCAGCAACGTCACCCTCGCCGCGGTGGCGGCCGCGGCGCTGCTCACCCTCGGGGTGCCCCCGGCGTTCGCCGAGCCGTCGACCGACGCGCTCGGTTTCGTCGACTCCACAGCTCGATGCGCGGCGCCTAACACGGCGGTCGCCTTCGGCAGCACCGCGAGCTCGCGGGTGGCGATCTGCAAGAGCCCGGCCGGCCAGTATGGCTATCACGGTGTGCGGATCAGTGACGGCGCGAAATTGATCGCCTCCGCATCGGCATCCGCTGACGGCAGCTTCGTCGCCAAGCAGGACGGCATCACCTATACCGTCACATCGAACGCGCTGGTGGTCAGCGACGCCAGCGGGGAGATCCGCCGCGAATCAATGGTGTCGTATCACGGACCGAAGACGACGCAAGCCCCGGCCGGGACAGCCAAGACTCCCGCGGCGGCACCCCAAAGTCCGTCCGCGGCATCGGCGGCGCCACAAACCTCGGCGGCGCCGGCCAAACCACTACCGCCACCCCTGCCTGCCGAAGTCGGCGGAAAGCACTAGAACCAGTCAGCCCGCAACGGAAATCGATTGGCTGACGGTGTAACTGTCGATTCCCTCGGTCCCGAGTTCACGGCCGTAGCCGCTGTTCTTGACGCCACCGAACGGCGCCGCGGGATCCATGATGTAGCCCTCGTTGACACCGAACGTCCCTGACCGCACCTGAGCGGCCACGTCGTATCCGTGATCGACGTCGGCGGTGAACACCGAACCGGCCAGCCCGTACTCGGTGTCGTTGGCGATCCGAATCGCCTCGTCTTCGTCCTGGTAGGAGATGACGGTCAGCACCGGGCCGAAGATCTCCTCACGCGCAATGCGCATGTCGTTGTGGGCGCCGCTGAACAACGTCGGCCGGACATACCATCCGCTGTCCAGCCCATCCGGCATGCCGGCGCCGCCGACCACCAGGCGCGCGCCCTCACTTGTGCCCGATTCGATGTAGCCGCGGACCCGCTCTTGCTGACGCTGCGCCACCAGCGGACCGATCGCGGTATTGGCGTCGGCGGGGTCGCCAACCGGCATCGACTCCATTCCCGCCGCGAGCGCGTCGACGAACTCGCTCTCCCGGGCCGCGGGCACCAGGATGCGACTCAGCGCGTTGCACACCTGGCCGCTGTTGGCCAGGCTGGCCATCTGAATCGCGGTCGCCACATGCGACGGGTCGGCGTCGTCGAGCACGATGGCCGCCGACTTGCCGCCCAGTTCGAGACTCACCTGCTTGAGCCCGTCGGCGCAGGCCCGCGCCACCTCCCTGCCCGCCGCCGTGGATCCGGTGAACGAGACCTTGTCGACGCCCGAGTGGCTCACCAGTCGCTCGCCGACTTCGCGACCACCGGGAATCACGTTCAGCACGCCGGGCGGCAGGTCGGCCTCTGCGACCAGATCCGCGAGCAACTGGGCGTCGAGCACCGACTCGGGCGCGGGTTTGAGCACCACCGAACAGCCGGCCAGCAGCGCCGGGATGACTTTGGTGACGGTGAGGAATTGCGGCATGTTCCACGGCACGATTGCGGCAATGACGCCGACCGGTTGCTTACGGATCCGAATGTCCTTGCCGTACAAGCCAGGACGGTCCTGCTGCCATGGGTAATGTCCGGCCATGCCGCAGAACGCCGACATCATCGTCAGCGGAAGACGCACCTGCGCCATCTTGGCGAAGCTGATCGGGGCGCCGATCTCGGCCGAGATGAGCGCGGCCATGTCCGCTCGACGCTCCTTATAGATGTCGGCCAGCCGGGTGATCGCCTCGATCCTCATCGCGGGCTGCATCCTCGGCCACGGGCCGGTGTCGAAGGCCGCACGTGCCGCCTGCACCGCGCGGTCGACGTCGGCCGGTCCCGCGCAGGTCGCGTGACCGATCACGGCCTCGCTGTGCGGCGACACCACGGTGATGACCGAATCAGACTCGGCAGCAGTCCATTTCCCGTCGATGAAGAGCTGGTCCCGTTCGTACATGTCTACCTTCACGTGTTGCGACCGCCGTTGACGCCGAGGATCTGCCCGGTGATGTAGCTGGCCTCCTCGGAGGCGAAGAACGCGCAGGCGGCCGCGATGTCCTCAGGCTTGCCCATCCGTCGCACTGGCGTTGCCGCGATGCTCTTTTCGATGTCGCCCAGGTTGCCGAGCTGCTCGGCGCCACGCAGCATCGGTGTGTCGACGAAGCCCGGCGGCACCGCGTTGACGGTAATCCCCGCCGGACCGTATTCCAGCGCCAGGGATTTGGTCAGCCCGTTCACCGCGGATTTCGCCGCGACGTAGTGCGCCATGTACGGCTGACCAGAGTGCGTGCTGGACGAGGAGATGTTGACGATGCGGCCCCATCCGGCTTCGACCATGTCCGGCAACGCGGCCTGGATGGTGTGGAAGACGCCGTGCAGGTTGACGTCGATGTTCTTCGACCACTCGGCGAAGGTCAGCTTGGAGAACTTCTGAAATCCGGTTATCCCGGCCGCGTTGACCAGCACCAGGATCGGGCCGAACTGCTTGCGCACCTCGGCGAAGGCGGCGTCGATCTGCGCGCGGTCGCTGACGTCGACAACGTGACCGAACCCGTCGTCTGTGGGCGACACGTCGAGCACGGCCACCTGAAGTCCGTCTTTGCGCAACCGTTCTGCGACGGCGCGGCCAATTCCCGACGCACCACCGGTGACCACCGCCGTCTTCAAGTCCCGCTACCGCCTTTTCTTGGCAACTTTCCTGAGCGACTGCCCAAACCACACATGCCTATCACCCCGCGTCCTTTATGGTCAAGCCCATGGACAGACCCCCGTTTCGCTTTGCCGTCCAGGCGACCAACGCCGCCAGTGCGCGGGAGTGGCGCGACACCGTTCGCAAAGTCGAAGACCTCGGGTACTCAACGCTTTTCCTCGCGGACCACTACCTGGGCCCGGGCCCGGCGCAGAAAGTCGCGCGCACACCTCGACAGGATCTCGCTCCCATTGCGGCGATGGCCGCGGCGGCCATGGTGAGCGAAACGCTGCGCATCGGCTGCCGGGTGTTCTGCATCGACTATCACGTGCCTGCTGTCCTGGCCAAGGAGGCGGCGACCCTGGATCTCCTCGCGGACGGCCGGCTGGAAATGGGCATCGGAGCGGGCTGGAGTGAAACCGAATACAACGCCATCGGACTCACCTTCGACCGGCCGGGACGGCGCATCGCCAAGCTCGCCGAGGTGGTGTCACTGATCAAAGCGCACTGCAGCGGAGATGAATTGGACTGTTCCGGCGAGTTCGTGCACGTCCGCGGCTATGCCGGCCGGCCCCGCCCGGTGCAACGGCCGCATCCGCCGATCATGATCGGCGGCGGCGGCCCGAAGGTGTTGACGTTCGCCGGTCGCGAAGCTGACATCGTCAGCATGTCCAGCGTGCCGTTCGTGGCGCGCGACAGCGACGGACTGGACCCACACGCGGTCGCACAGCGCCGAATCGGCATCGTTGCGGCCGCCGCCGGCGAGCGGTTCAGCCACCTCGATGTCGAGAGTTCGCCGTACTTCACGGCGATCACCGACGACACTGAGGCCGCATTGGCAGCGGCCGCGGAAGCGACCGGTATTGCCGCCGAGGTGCTGCGCGAGCACCCCAACGTGTTGATCGGGTCACTGGAAACTGTTGCGCAAACACTGCATTCACGCCGGGAATCGCTGGGTGTCAACTACGTCACGGTGCAACAGAACCAGATCGAAACCTTCGCCCCCCTGGTGGAGCGACTGACCGGCTGCTAAGCCTTGACTATTGGGCGATCGCTCAAATAGTGTCAGCTCCACCATCAGCATCAGGAGTGGAACGACTCAATGGCAAAGCGCACCCGACACAGCGAGTACCACGATCAGTACGCGAACTATCGGCTCGAACTGTCCGATGACGGCATCTTGCTCATGCAGTGCCACACCAACGGTGGCAGCCTGGTCTGGGATTGGCGGGCGCACGACCAGATGTCGGACGCGTTCGCCGATATCGCCGGCGACCGCGAGATCAAGGTGCTCATCCACACCGGTACCGGGGAGAACTACAACGCCAACTGGGGTCGGCTGCCCAACGGCGACCTCGTCGACAAGCCCGACTACCTGCTGATGCCCGGCACCCGCGGCCTGAACAAGCTCGACGAAAAAGCTTGGTACGCGCGGCACTTGATCACCAATGTGCTCGACATCGACGTTCCGATGATCAGCGCCGTCAACGGCCCGTGCAACATGCATTCCGAGGTGCCGTTGCTCGGTGACATCGTGCTGGCCGCCGATGACGCCTACTTCCAGGACGCATCGCACTTCCCCCGCGGACAGGTGCCCGGTGACGGCCAGCACGTCATCTGGAGCTTTCTGGCCGGCCATACCCGGGCTCGCTACTTCCTGTTGACCGGCATGAAACTCGGTGCGGCAGAAGCCAAGGAGTGGGGTGTGGTCAACGAGGTGCTGCCGAAAGACAAGCTGTTGGATCGAGCGTGGGAACTGGCCCGCGAACTGGTCAAGCGCCCGCCGCTGACCCTGCGCTATTCGCGTCAGCTCTTCACCAACCCGCTCAAGCGGGCTTTCCTCGACGAGCTCGGTCACGGCCTGGCCCGCGAAACCTACGCACAGCGCGCGTTTTTCCCATTCGGTGGCGAGATGGCGCCGTTGGACCGGGCTTGGGATCAAGAGCCCTGGTCGAACGGAGCGCCCGCACAAGAAGGGGCCCACTCGTGACCAGCATCCAGCAGCGCCTGTCCACCGGACGGGGCAAGTTCACCACCGACTACCCGGAGCTGGGCACGGCGCCCGTCAACTACGAGGATTCCATTTCGCCGGAGTTCTTCGCCGCCGAGCGGGAGGCATTGTTCAAGCGAAACTGGTTGTGCGTCGGGCGGATCGAGCGGCTCCCCCGCAAAGGTTCGTACTTCACCCGCGACCTGCCCGGCCGGCTCGCCTCCATCGTGATCGCCCGCGACCTCGACGACACTGTCCATGCGTTCCACAACGTCTGCGCCCACCGCGGCAACAAGGTGGTCTGGCAGGAGCACCCCGGCGAGGAGTCGTCGGGAAGCTGCCGGGCGTTCTCCTGCAAGTACCATGGCTGGCGATATGGCCTGGACGGCAAGGTCAATCACATCACCAACGAGGGCGAGTTCTTCGACCTGGACAAGAGCAAGCTCCGGATGCCGCCGGTGCACTGCGAGGTGTGGGCGGGCTTCATCTTCGTCAACCTCGCGTCGGAAAAAGAGGCCCCGGCACCGCTACGGGAGTTCCTCGGCGACGGCCTACTCGGCATCGAGGGCTACCCGTTCGAGAAGATGACTCAGCACTACGGGTTTTCCACCCGGATCAACGGCAACTGGAAACTCGCCGTCGACTCGGTGTGCGAGTGGTATCACCCGCCGTACGTCCACGGACGGTTCATCGACCCCGATGTCGCCAAGGCCGAGATGATGGTGCCGCCGGTCGACTCCTATCACTACGAGTTGTTCCGGCCGCACATGCTGACCTCGGTTCCCGGGCCGCCGCCGTTGCCGGCTCGCGAGCCCGGCACCGCCGGACCTGCCCGCCAGGATCAGCGTTGGGTCTACAAGCTCTTCCGCGCAGGTCTTTTCGGCCCGGACGACGTTCCGGACGTCGGTATCGACGAGTCGGCGGAGTTCCTGAACCGCGGCGGTATCGCGGCGTGGGGCAATGACCAGTTCTGGGTCTTCCCGAATATCTCGATCCAACTCTGGGCCCGCAACTACTACATCACCTACACGTATTGGCCGGAGACGGTCGACACGCACATCTATGAGATCGACTTGTACTTCGTGCCGCCGGCGAACGCAACCGATCGCCTTGCGCAGGAATTGGTGGTGGACAGCACCATCGAGTTCGCCATGCAGGACGTGAACACGATCGAGGCCACCCACTCGGCGCTCAAGACGCGAGCGCAGAACACGTTCCATCTCAGCGACCAGGAATTGCTGATCCGCCAGTTCCACACGGTGGTCCGCGATACCGTGGGCGCCTACCAGTCCGCGAAGGAGTCGTGATGTCAGATTCAGTCTCTGCCGCAAGGCTTTTCCGATCTCGAGCCGTTCGTCGCCGACTGGGCTCTGCCGACGCGGGCGCAACGCTACGAGGCGCGGTTGTCGAAGCCGTTCCACGAGCTGGTCACCTTCTACGACGCCGTGGCGCCGAAGGCCGAGGAGGCGATCGCCCACCTCAACGGGCTCGACATCGACGATCTGCCAGACGATGCGACACGGCTGCTGCATCTGCTGTATTCGATGATTCTGGTGTCCTACGCCGTCAACGTGTTCAAGCAGAACCGCATCCCGGACTCGGGTGCAGCCTTCTTCGAGATGGTCGCCGAGCCCGCGGTGTAATGCCCTCCTTGTGATAGGAACCCTGTGTGACCGCATCCGCACGACCTAAGGCACGCGACTCCACCACTCGCGACATGCTGGTCGGCGCGACAAGTCAGATCATGGTCGAGGAGGGGTACGCCGCGGCCACGTCGCGTCGGGTAGCCGCTAAGGCGGGCGTGAAACCGGCTCTCGTGCATTACTACTTCCCGACGATGGACGAGCTGTACCTCGCGGTCTTCCGTCGGGGCGCCGCGATCTACCTGGACCACCAACAGAAGGCGCTGGCCTCTGACCGCCCGCTGCACGCGTTCTGGGAGACCCTGTACGCGCCGAAGGACACTCGGCTGTTGTTGGAATTCATGGGTCTTGCCAACCACCGCAAGGAAATCAGGGCGGAGATCGCGGCCTGGTCCGAGCGCTGGCGCGAACAACAGATCACCGCGTTGAACTTCATCGTTCGCGAACACGAGATTGACACCGACGAATTCCCGCCCGCCGCACTTGCGGTCGTGATCGCCGCGATCGGCCGCACCCTGATTCTCGAACAGGGGTTGGGCACCTCCGGCGGTCACGACGAGGCCGTCGCGCTGGTGCATCGAATGCTCGACCGATTCGAGATGCCGCAGCCCAAAGCTCGTCGCGGAGCGCGGTCGAGCTAGGCACCCAGTCGATCTAGGCGCCCAGTCGATCTAGGGCAGGGTGATCCGCAGCCGCTCCCAGCCGCGGACGGTCGACGTCGACGCGAGTTGTGCTGTGTCGTAGTCGATTCCCCACTCCGGCCAGCGGTTGAGAATCTCGTCGAGAGCGACGCGGCCTTCCAGTCGAGCGAGGTTGGCGCCGAGGCAGTAGTGCACGCCCTTGCCAAAGGTGATGTGCGAGATGTTGTCGCGGTGAATGTTGAAGCTGTCCGGCTCGGTGTATCGCCGCGGGTCGCGGTTGGCCGCGCCGAACAGCAGCAACATGGCACTGCCCGCCGGGGCGGTCGTGCCATAGCATTCGAAATCCTGCGTCATCCAACGGGCGACGTGCGGTCCGGTGGGCTCGAACCGCAGTGTCTCGTCGACCGTCCGGTTCAGCAGCGACCGGTCCTGCTCGACCTCCCGCCGCTGGTCGGGGTGCTCGGCGAGAACCTTTGCCAGCCAGCCGATCAGCCGGCCCGTCGTCTCATTACCCGCCCCCGCGACCACCTGGGTGTAGTGCAGCACCTCTTTGCGGGTGAGCTTGCGGTGCACGCCCTGGTCGTCGTCGAATTCGACGTTGAGCAGCGTGGTCATCAGGTCGTCGGACGGGTTCTTGGACCGCCACTCGACGTAGTCGGCATAGATCCGGCCGTCCGCGATCGAATCGGCATTCGCGACCTTCAACGGAGTGCCCGGCTTGGTGCGCAGGTTGGCGTCGTTGGCATCCCGAACCGAGATCTGTTCAGACTCCGGTATTCCCAACAGCATGCCGATCACCCGCATCGGCATCATCGACGCAAGCTCGGAGATGATGTCGAATCCGTCCGACCCGACATGCGGGTCGAGGCAGCCCACGCAATACTGCCGGATCTGGTCTTCGATGGCGGCCATCCGGCGCGGCGTGAACACCCGTGACATCAGCCCGCGCAATACCGAATGCTCGGGTGGATCCTGAAACATCATCACGCCGCCGGGCATGTCGAAGTCAGACTTCACCAACTCGAGGATGTCGCTGCGACGGCTGGAAAAGGTCTGCCAATTCGCCAGCGCCTGTTCGACGTCGGAATGCCGCGATATCGCCCAGAAGTCGTACTTCTCGTTGTAGTAGATCGGCGACTCCTCGCGCAGCCGCGCGAATGTGGGATACGGGTCGGTGTTGATCTCCGTGTCGTAAGGGTCGTAGTAGACGTCGGTATCAGGTGCGACGGTCATCGATGCTTCCTCTTTCGCACAAAGCTTTATTTTGGGCGATCGCCCAACATTGGGCGCACGCCATGTTTAGCAGCCCCGAACGGCGCCCGTCAAGGCATCACAGCGCGTGCCGGACAACGACGAATAGATGCCCGGCAAGCGGGTACACGTTGGCGATGCGCGGTGAAACTGCTGGCTAACTGTGCGACGAAAGTGGGGGCACGATCATGACATCCATCCGGAAAGCTTCGGCGATCGGCGCGACGGCTGTCGTGGCGATGCTCGCCAGTGCCGGATCGGCGCAGGCCACCGATCCGACGTACTTCTACAACAGCGACAACAGCATGCAAGTCAGCTACGGCCAGGGCGGCGGCGCCATCTTCGCGACCGTTGTCGATCTCCGAAACCCCGAAGGCGCAACGGAATTCTGCCAATACCATGCAGTGGGGGTCCAGGGCACGCCGGCATTTCCGTTCAACCGCCAGACCGCGGTCACCGGGCCGAATCCTTCGGCGCCGATCACCATCATCTTCCAGCAGCTCGGCGGACACTACGCCGTCGACGTGAGTTGCCAGGGCACCGGCAATTCGGCCGCTTTCTCGCCGGTCATCTACTGATCTGGCAGACCGCTAAAACCTGGGGAAAGTCGCCACGCAGCGCCTGACACGACGTTAAGGTGCTGGTCGTGAGCACAAGCCGGTTAGCCAACCATCGCTGGTTGGCGCTCGGGGGCGCGTTGGCCGTTTCTGCTGCCATGTTGTACGCCCAGGGCACCGAGCAGCCGTGCTGCGTCAAGAAGGTCGCGGCGACCGCGCCGATCGCGCGACCCGCCCCGAGTCCGGAACCCCCGCCCGCGGTTGTGCCTGTCGCCGCGCCCCCGCACATCGCCACTCCCGATGAAGTGCATGCGTTGGCCGCCGACGCGCCCGCCACCGCCCAGAGCTTCCTATTCGCTCTGCCCGCCGGCGTCGCGCCGGAAAACGGGCTGCAGGTCAAGACCATCTGGGCGGCCCGGGCCATCAGCCTGCTGTTTCCCCAGATCACGACGATCGGCGGATTCCGTCAGGACGCGCTGAAGTGGCATCCCAACGGTTTGGCCATCGACGTCATGATCCCGAACCACAACAGTCCGGAAGGCATCGAACTCGGCGATCAGATCGCCGGATACGCCTTGGCCAATTCCAAGCGCTGGGGCATCGACCACGTGATCTGGCGGCAGAAGATCTACCCGGGCATCGGCAATCCGAGCTGGACGGCCAACATGGGCAACGAAACCGCCAACCACTACGACCACGTGCACATCGCCACCGGCGGCGGCGGTTACCCGACCGGCCACGAGATCTACTACATCGGATCGATGATCCCGACGCCGCCGGCCTGACCGACGCGCGTCGACGGCACAATCGAAAGATGGCCGGCGAACGCACGATTCTGCATAACACCACCGTCGTCGACGTCCGTGACGGCGGCGTCCGTCCGGGCGTGGACATCACCATCGACGGCGGGCGGATCACCTCGATCACACCGGCCGGCGACGACCATCCCGACCGGGTCGCGGTCATCGACGCGCGCGGAACGTATGCGGTGCCGGGCTTCTGCGACATGCACGCCCATCCGTTGTCGGCTCGCAGCGACACCGGGCCGGCGCTGCGGTTGATGCTTGCCTGCGGTGTCACGGGATTTCGGCAGATGGGCGGCTCGGCGGCGCTGCTCGACGACCGTAGCAACGGCAGGCTTCAGCTGCCAGTCGACGGTCCGGCACTGTTGTCGACGCCCGGCGACGTGCTGCTCCCCTTCAATGCGGGTACCGAACAGGTTGCGCTGCAATCCGTTCGACAGCAGGCAGAGCGCGGCGCCGATTTCATCAAGGTCGCGATGGTCTCGCCCAAGGTGTTCTTCCCACTTCAAGCCGAGGCCGCCCGACTGGGGCTGACCACCGTCGGGCATCTGCCGGTCGGCATCGACATCCGCGCCGCCTCGGACGGCAAGATGCGATCGATCGAGCACCTCGGCCCCGGTGTCGGCATCGTCGCCGCCTGCTGCGACCACCAGGACGCCATCGAGCGCGCCGTCGCCACCCGGCCGACGCCGAAGTTTCCGACCGTGCCGCGGCTACCGTTCGCCGACCGCCTGATGGGGATGCTGATGGCGAGGGTGATGGCCAAGATCGTGATCAACCCGGTGCTGATGGCCAAGCCCGCCGACGCCGAGCTGATCGCGGATGCCGGACATTCGTTCAACGACGAGAAAGCCCGCGAGCTGGCACAAGTTTTCGCCGCCGACCAGACGTGGCAGTGCCCTACCCTGATTCGGCTGCGTACCCAGCAGTTCTGCGACGACCCGGCCTATCGCCACGATCCGAACAATCGCTTCGTGTCCAAGCGGACGCTCAAAGCCTGGCGGAGAGCCGCCGACAAGTACGCGTCGCGTCCCGAGGCGATGCGCGCCGCTTACCGGGACATCTACGCTCGGCAGCTGCATCTGGTGCGCATCTTCGACGAAGAGGGCGTGAAGATGCTGGCCGGCAGCGATGTCAGCGGATCCGGTTGGGAGATACCCGGATTCGCGCTGCATCAGGAGTTCGACCAGCTGGCGGCAGCCGGGCTGACGCCGCTGCGGATCCTGCAGATGACCACCATCAACGCCGCCGAGTTCCTTGGCAGGACCGCCGCCATGGGCACCGTGGAAGCCGGCAAAGACGCCGACATCGTGTTGTTGTCGGGTGATCCCACCGACAGCGTGGCCAATCTGCACGACATCGCCGGCGTGGTCCGGGCCGGTCGGTACTTCTCGGCGGACACCCTCTCGTCGACGATCGAGGCCGTCGCCAGGACGCATTCGGCGGTCTGATCATGTCGAGTCGGTAAACTGGCGCGACACCCAGAGCTACGGAGAAATATGAAACGCCCGGTCTTCAGAGCCATTCCTGCCATTCGTGTAGCAGCGTTCGCCATCCCGGTCATGGCGATGATCCTGGCCGCACCTTTCGCTCATGCGCAGACCGACGTCGAGGATTCGTGCAAGAACTCCGGCGGGCAATACACCCAAAGCCAGGTGAGCTCGCATTTCGGGCAAGATCCGGTGCTCCAGGAGACGTGTTGCACCAACAACAAATGCGTGACGTACAACAACGGTGTCCAAGGCCCCACCTACGGCGGTTAGTCCGCCACCCATGGGACGAGTCGACGGCAAAGTCGCGCTGATCACCGGCGGTGCCCGCGGCATGGGCGCCGAACACGCGCGGCTGTTGGTCAGCGAAGGGGCCAAAGTCGTCATCGGAGACATACTCGATGACGAAGGCCACTCTGTTGCAAGCGAACTCGGCGACAGTGCGCATTATGCACGCCTCGACGTGACACAACCCGAACAGTGGGCATCGGCCGTCTCCGAAGCAGGACAGCGGTTCGGCCGGCTCAACGTCCTGGTCAACAATGCCGGCGTCTCCGGCCGCAAGACGGTACGCAAATTCGAACTGGACCGCTGGCGCCACACCCTCGACGTCAACCTGACCGGCACGTTCCTGGGCACCCAGGCTGTGGTCGACGAGATGATCCGGGACGGCGGGGGCTCCATCATCAACATCTCGTCGATCGAAGGGTTACGCGGCGCCCCGTTCGCACATGCCTACGTCGCCTCCAAGTGGGCGGTGCGCGGATTGACCAAATCCACCGCGATCGAACTCGGGCGCTACAACATCCGGGTCAACTCGGTGCACCCCGGATTGATACGCACCCCGATGACGGCGCACTTCCCCGACGACATCGTCGCTGCGCCACTTGGCCGCCCCGGCGAACCCATCGAAGTGGCCAATCTCGTGCTGTATTTAGCCAGCGACGAATCCTCCTATTCGACGGGATCTGAGTTCGTCGTCGACGGCGGAGTCACCGCCGACACCCCCAGGAAAGATCTGACGTCCTGACGCGGGCTGCTCCCCCGGATGCGAAGGACAGCGTGACGTGCGTGAATGGTGGCACGCCGCAGCGGTGCGGTTGATCCAGCAAAGGGGTTTTCCGTGTCCGACAAGACGCCCGACGACATCTTCAAACTCGCCAAAGACGAGCACATCGAGTACGTCGACGTCCGCTTCTGCGACCTGCCGGGCACCATGCAGCATTTCACCATTCCGATTTACGCCTTCGATGAGAACGTCTTCGAAGAAGGCCTGGCTTTCGACGGCTCATCGATTCGCGGATTCCAGTCGATCCACGAGTCGGACATGTTGCTGCTTCCGGATCCGGAAACCGCGACCATCGACCCCTTCCGCGCTGCCAGAACGCTCATTGTGAACTTCTCCGTGCACGACCCGTTCACGCTCGAGTTGTACTCGCGCGACCCACGCAACGTCGCCCGCAAAGCCGAGAACTATCTGATCAGCTCCGGCATCGCCGACACCGCCTACTTCGGCCCGGAAGCCGAGTTCTACATCTTCGACTCGGTCAGCTTCGACTCACGCACCAATGAATCGTTCTACAAGGTGGACGCCATATCCGGGTGGTGGAACACCGGAGCGGCGAACGAGGCCGACGGCAGCCCCAACCTGGGCCACAAAGTCCGCCCCAAAGGGGGATATTTTCCGGTAGCCCCCGCCGATCACTACGTCGATCTACGCGACGTCATGCTCACCCACCTGACCAATGCGGGCTTTTCGCTGGAGAAGGGTCACCACGAAGTCGGCAGTGGCGGCCAAGCCGAAATCAACTACAAATTCAACACGCTGCTGCACGCAGCCGACGACCACCAGATGTTCAAGTACATCGCCAAGCAGACCGCATGGCAGGCAGGCAAGTCCGTCACGTTCATGCCCAAGCCGCTGTTCGGTGACAACGGCTCCGGGATGCACTGCCACCAATCGTTGTGGAAGGACGGCGTTCCGCTGATGTACGACCAGACCGGTTACGCCGGCCTGTCCGACATCGCGCGCAACTACATCGGAGGCTTGCTCTACCACGCGCCGTCATTGCTGGCTTTCACCAATCCGACGGTGAACTCCTACAAGCGCCTGGTTCCTGGCTACGAGGCCCCGATCAACCTCGTCTACAGCCAGCGCAACCGGTCGGCGTGTGTACGTATCCCGATCACCGGCAGCAATCCCAAGGCCAAGCGGCTGGAATTCCGCTGCCCTGACGCCTCTGGCAACCCGTACCTTTCGTTCTCGGCCATGTTGATGGCCGGCCTGGACGGCATCAAGAACAAGATCGAGCCGCCTCCCCCGGTCGACAAGGATCTCTACGATCTGCCGCCGGAAGAGGCCGCGGAGATCCCGCAGGCTCCCACCCAGCTGTCCGCGGTGATCGACCGCTTGGAGGAAGACCACCAATACCTCACTGAGGGAGGCGTTTTCACGCCTGACCTGATCGCGACCTGGATCAACTACAAGCGCGATTACGAGCTTGCGCCCTACAACCTGCACCCCACCCCGTACGAGTTCGCGCTGTACTACGACGTGTAAGCCGTCGGAGCGTTACGCGTTGTCCGGCTCGGGCGCCCACCGCGGCCGACGAACCTCAGGCCGCTGCGTCCCGCGCGCGGCCGCGAGCGCCAACGCGGTCTCACCGTTGATCGTGGTCAGCGGCGGCGGCTGACCCTTGCGGAGCGTCGCGATCAGCTCGCGATACGGCCCGATCAGATAAACCGTGTCGCCGGCTCGCAATTGCGAATTGCGGCGTGGCCGTAGGCTCACCGCCCCTTCCGGCCGAGTGATCGCGATGACGCGGGTTTGCGTCGACATGTCGACCATCTTCAGCCCGTCGAGTTCGCTGCCTTCCGCCACCAGCATCGCGCCGACCATGAAGGAGCGGTGACCGACCCAGAACGTGCCGAGCACCTTGAGGCCCATTGCCGCACCGATGAACCAGGGCGCGGCCAAATCCACCACCGAGCGGACATTTTCGAATCCGAATTGCTGACTCACGGCGGCGCTCAGCGCGCGGCCCTGCACGCGCAGCACGATCGGTTGCTTGGTATCGGGCCCCAGGATTTCCAGCAAGACGATGCCGGTCCGGATGTTCTCCATGTCGTCCTGGGTGACGACCGCCATTCCGCGGGCGCGCTCGACTCGGGCCGATTCGAGCGTTTGGCGCATCGTCGAATCTCCGAAGATCACCGGCACGTCGAGTTCGGCCAACGTCGACAAAAATCGGTTGTTTTCGTCTTGCTCGATGACGACGACGTCATACCCGGCGGCGGTCAGATCAGTGACGACCCGGATACCAGTCGAACCCATCCCGACGACGACGATGTGATCACGCATACGGCGTGCGCGCCGGCGCCCAGCAGTATGGACGAAGCGGCGCGACAGCAACAGGTCGGAAATGATCGCCACCAAGATGGCCGTGATCATCACGCCGCCGAACATCAACCCGATCGCGAACAATCGCAGCACCGAGGATTGCGCCGCGAAACTGAAATCGCCGAAACCCACGCTGGTGATGGTCTCAGAGGTGAAATACACAGCGTCGAGCCACGACATGTGTGGATTGACATAGGTGAAGCGCACCATCGCCGTCGAACCGAACATGAGCACCAGCGTGAATATCAACGACGGAAACAGCAGTGGGTTGGCGTCCTCACGCATGGCCCGCACCGAATCGATGGCTCGTCGAATCCGCGATTGGTTCGACCGGGTCGCAGTCGAGGGCGGCACTTTGATCCCGCGCGCTTCGAGTTCGTCTTTCACCCCGATCATCGATGTCCAGTCGCCCGCGTACACCTTCTGGTCGCGGCCCGGACACGGCACAATGTCGCCGGGCACAGGTGCGTTCTTGCCGTGGACCACCGCGACCGGGGCCAGGTCACCGTATATCTCTCGTAACGTCCCTTCTTTACGCGCCTCGAATCCCCAGATCACGAATTCCATTCCGGCTGTTTCGAATTGGTGCGCATTACGCGACAGCACCGCTTCGACGATCGACGGCGTCGCCAGGTCCGCGACGTTCAGGATGGCACCGGGCCCGCTGACGTCGGCGACGGCGTCGCGCAGCATACTGTCGGCGATGCGAGCCACCACACGGACGTTCGGGCTGTATCTCCTTGCCAACAGTGCTATCTCGAGGTTGACGGCGTCATGGGGTCCAGCGCATACGACGGCGCGCGCACGGTGCACGCCGGCGCCGAGCAGATCGGAGGCGGAGTTGATCCGGATGATGCGCGCGCCGGCACCGCGCAACTCATCGATGATCGTGTTCGCCAGCGCGTCGTCACCGCAGACGATGATCTCGCGATGGAACTGAAAGACCTCGCCCATGCTGCGGGGACCACCTTCACCGAAATCCGCGGTTCACATCTGATATGACTATCGGCCACAATTCGGCGCAGTGCCACCCGGGGAGCGCATCAACTACTATGTGCGGCAGGAAGAGTCGGTTGGCAACATGTTCGACTCAGGATCGTCACTCGGGAGAAATAGTCCAGGGGTACGGCGGCTACTCTCGACGAGCATTCGCTCGAATCCGGATTCGGTCGGCAACAAAGCCGATGATCACGGCAACCGCCACGATCCCGAGCCCGAACAACCACGGCGGCACCGGCGCCCACGGGCCCTTGCCTACGGTGACGCTATGGCGCGAAGTTCCGTTGCGTTGGGGGTCGAGCACCGTAATGCGGTATGCCCCCGCCGTCGGTACGTCGAAGCCCGCGAAGGTATTCCACGACTCGTTGTCGACGACGCTCGCGGACGCGTGGGTGTTCGAGCTGAGCGCGAGTGGCTCCCCGCCACTCGCGGGTTGCACGATGACTGCGATACCACGTGGGATCCTCGCGCTGCGACCTTTACCGAAGTGTCCTAGCTCCTGCACGTACAGCCGCGCCGGTCCCGCCGGTAACGTCACCGTCAGCTCGCCAGGAATCGAGACTTTGCCGTAGGCGTCATGGCCCGGAGCGAAGAAGCCGCCCGAAAGCACCCACGCCGCCGCCAGGACAAAGCCCAGCAACAACGGGATCCCCCAACACAGCGCGCGACCGAGTCGAATCATCGCAATGAAAATACGCCAGTGAGTTGCTGATGTCCCGCTGCTGTACCGGCGCCGTCTCCATCGACGTCGAAGTGACCGCAGATTCCGAGCTTCGCAAGCCCCTACGCCAGCCAGCGGTCGACGAGGTCGGACCACCGCCGCGAGATGGTCTGCTCCATCGCACCGCGTCTGCGGCGAGTGTCCACGTCGTCGGCCTCGACAGTGCCGATCGTCAACCGCGCCACCTCGTCGACCTGGTCGCGGTCCAATCCGAATCCGACCAGGGCGTCGAGGTCGTCGTGCAGGTCGATCTCCTCGGGCAACACGGAGCGGGCGAGCAATACCGCCGCGTTCTCCTCGCCGACCTCGAGCAGCATAGCGACCAAGTTGGACTTTTCGACTTTCACAAAGCGGTCACACCGGCCGGCGGATCGAGAGCGCGATCCCGTTGTTGCGCATCACCGTTCGGCACTGCTCAGGGGTGTAGTCGAAGTTCTGCAGATCCTTGATGTAGGACGCGGGTTCGGCGAGGCCTTCGACGTGGGGGAAATCCGAACCCATGACAATCTGCTTGTCGCCCAACAATTTCAGCAAGCTGGCCAGTTCGTCTTCATAGAACGGCGATACCCACACGTGGCGTTTGAAGGTCTCCCGCGGGTCTTCCCGATAGATCTGGGGGATCTGCCCGTAGGACTTGGTCAGCTTTTCGAACAGATGAAACACCCAGGTCGACCCGCTCTCAATGGACGCAATCCGTAGGTTGGGGAACCGTAGGAAGAGGCCGTTGTGCAGATGGTTGGCAAAGGTGTCCTGCAAGGCGTCGCCGGAGAACAAGCTCCGGAAACCGAGCAGCGCCTGAAACGACATCATGTAGTCCGATTCGCCCCACGCCGGCATGAACTTCGAGTAGTACGTCTCCCCCGAGTGGTAGCACACGGTGACACCGGAATCGTTTGCCAGCTGCCAGAATTCGTCGAACATCGGATCGCCGGGCGCACGCATACCGACATCGGTCGTGATCGGCCCGGGAATCATCACGATGAAGCGTGCATCGCGCTCGAGCGCCCATTCCAGCTCACGAACGGCGCTCTGAGGTTTGCAGAGAGTGATATAGGGGGCGCTGAATATCCGCTCCTGATAAGCGAATCCCCAGTCTTCATCCATCCACCGGTTGAACGCCTGGAATGTCGCGACCGTGGCGTCCAGGTCAGGCAGCAGTGCCTGCTCCATCCCGACTCCGAGCGTGGGCAGCAGAATACAGCCCGCCATACCCTGTTCGTCCATCAGGGCGAGGCGCGCGTCGCGGTCCCGATACGCCGCAGGGATCGGTTCCAAGTCGCCGAAAAGCGCATTCAGGTCAGCACCTTTCGGGTTTCGGCCGCGAAAGTATTCGTCGAGTGCTCCAGGCTTGCCGACTGGGTCAAAGGTCGGATTCGGGATGAACCGGTTGACCCTGCCACCGACAAGCAGACGCTGTCTGCCGTCGAGTTGGGCCCATTGGATCGCGCGCTTTTTGTACTGCGGATCGATGTGCCGGGTGAATGCATCCAAGGCTTCGTAATAGTGGTTGTCGCAGTCGAAAAACGTGAACGGAAGCTGTGTCGTCATCGCGGCGAGTGTCCTTTCTGTGTCGACATGGCGATTCAGTTGCGCGGTAACCCGAGGACCATCGACGCGATGACGGTCAGCTGGATTTCGGGGGTTCCTCCGCCAATGAGTTCGGCAGGCGCGTCGAAATACGGTTGGACAACCGCCGGTTCGGACTTCTCCAACATCGCAGTGCGGCCGGTCACGCCGAGAGTGGCAGTCCACGCGCGACGCAACAGCGTGACCATCGCGTACTTGGCGATGCTGGACGTCGGGCCCGGCCCCTGTCCCTCCACCAGGCGGAGGGTTTCGCGGAGCACCAGGGCCTTGATCGCTGTGGTGTAGGCCTCCACGTCGCCGAGCGCCCGCAGCGCCGCATCCTGTTCTGGGCCGGTAATTTCGGCCACTCGCCGCAGTGCGTTGGCCCGATCGATGGTCACGTAATTGCCGATGGCCGTCCGTTCGACCGCCATCGTCGCGACCGCCAGGCTCCATCCGTCGTTGGGTTCACCGACCAGCATGTCGTCGGGCACGAACACATCGGTGAGAAAGACTTCATTGAATTCGAAGCGGCCGCTGGCCTGTTTGATCGGCGAGACCTCGACGCCGGGCGACGTCATGTCGATCAGGAAGTAGCCGATGCCACGGTGTTTCTTCGCATCTGGATCTGTGCGCGCCAGCAATGCTCCGAACTGAGCCTCGTTCGCCAAAGACGTCCAAATCTTGTGCCCGTTGATCAGCCATCCCCCGTCGACCTTGGCGGCTCGGGTGGACAGCGACGCCAGGTCCGATCCGGCGCCGGGTTCGCTGAACAGTTGGCACCATGGCTGCACGCCGCGCAGGATCGGCCGGGCGAAGCGCTCGCGTTGCAGATCCGATCCACTGTCAAGGATTGTCGGCAAGATCCATTCCGCGATGCCCAGTGAAGGTCTGATCAATTCCGGACGTTTACTGAACTCGTCGGCGATGATCACCTGCTGCACCGCCGAGGCGCCAACACCCCACGGCGCAGACAGGTTCGGTGCCACCAGCCCTTCCCGCGCAAGCAGATCGCGTTGCGGGCCGATGGCCAGGCCGGGGGTTCTGACGTCGCCGGAATAGTGCTCGTTGGAAAGACTCAGCGCCTGATCCAGCGTGGCAGCAACCCGTGCCCGAAACTCGGACTCGACGTCGCCCAGGTTGATGGTGGTGGCGCGCTTGCATGTGCGCGCCAACTCCCCAACTTCCCGGGTCCAACCCGTCATTGGTCCCAGTGACGCGGCCAAGCTGGTGACGCGCCGCCAGTACAGGTGCGTGTCGTTCTCCCACGTATAGCCGATCGCGCCGAACATCAACATCGCGTCGAGCACCAGGTCGGGCGCAGCGGCGACCGCCATCACGGCGGCTGATGCCGCAGCCAGGCGGTGCTGCTCAATGGACTCCTCGGCCGCACGGACCGCGTCCCACGCCGCGGATGCGGCCAGTTCGGAGTTGACCAGCAGCGTCGCCGCTTTGTGCTGCAGCGCCTGGAAAGCGCCGACTGGTCTGCCGAACTGCTCACGAGTGCGGATGTACTCGGTCGCGGCGTCGGCGCAGCGGCGCACTGCTCCAGCGGCTGCGCACGCCGCCAGCGCCACCACAATGCAACGGGCGCGCTCCGTCGAGATTCCGGATATCTCCGCGGTGTCCGGCACAACGTGGTCGGTGAGTTCCAAGACACCCACATCGGTGCTCAAGTCGGTGCCTTCTTGCGACTCGATCGTCAGACCTGGGCCCGGTGTTGCCACGAACCATCGCTCGCTGCCATCCGCGGTACGGGCCGCCAGCATAATTTGTTGCACTGCAACGATTCCCAGCACCGACCCGGACGATCCGCTGAGTCGCCACGAGGCCCCTTCGCGGGCCGCTTGGACGTCGCAGTGCTCCGGCAGAATCACGACCGCCGTCGCGCCTGCGGCCAATTCGGTCAGCAGCGGCTTGGCCGACGCGTCCGCCAGACTCGCAACTGCGCTCGCTGTCGCTGTGCTCAGCAGTGGACCAGCCAACAAAGCCGCTGCTGCAGTCTCGACCACGCAGGCCATGTCGGCCAGGGTGCCGTCCTGGCCACCGAGATGGCCGGGTAGGTGCACGGCGTGAAAGCCGTTATCGACGAATTCCTGCCACCAGGAGGGTATTTCGCCAGCCGCAATCCGATCGAACTCAGCACGAGTCTTGTCGATGGGCGCGTGCCGAGTAGCGAAACGGCCCACGGCGTCGACGAGCTGCTCTTGCTCGACGGTGATCGCCAGCGTCATCGATCGTCAGCCTTCCAGCCCGAGAATACGAGCAGCGTTGCCATACAGGAACTTCGGCCATACCTCGTCCTTGAACGGAACATTGGGCATATCTGTGAAGATCCGCTCGAGGGACAGCCCCATCGGAAAGTAGCCGGCATAGAGGACCTTGTCGGCACCGCGGGAGTTCGCGTAGTCGACGATCGCCTTCGGGTAGTACTTGGGGGCGAACGCAGATGTCGAGTAGTACAGGTTGGGCCACTTCAGCATCAGCTTGACGGCCAGATCCTCCCACGGTTCGCAGCCGTGGCGGGTGACGAACACCAGATCGGGAAAGTCGAACATCACAATGTCGATCCGCGAGACTTCCTGCGGTGCAAAGGGAATACGCGGCCCAGGGATGCCGGCGCAGACGAAGATCGGGATGCCGAGCTCCACGCAAGTGGCGTAGATGGGATACATCTTCGGGTCGTCGATCGCAACCTGCGGGTAGGTTCCCGCAGGGAACACCGAGGTTGCGCGGATCCCGAACTGCTCGTACTCGCGACGGATCGCGTTCACCGACCCCATCACGTCGTTGGGGTCGACGAGTGCGCCGGAGGGCACAAAGCGGTCAGGAAACAGCTTGAGCGCCAACTGTGCAGAATCCTCGGCGACCCCGATCATCGCCTTCTCGATACCGAACCGATCCATCTGCTGGAGCACCAACGACACCGGGTCGTCGGTCGGCAATCCCTGCGGCACATCCTTGAACATGTATTCGACCGGGAAGTCGAAATCCTCTTTGGATTCTCGATCCTTGGTCTGCTTGCGGATGAAGTCGTACTGGGCGGAGCCCTGGTGGGGAAATCCGATCATCGTGTCGATCACCGGCAGACCCACGGGTCCGGGCATGGCGTCCTCCGATCGCAGTGAATCAGGCGCAAGCAACCTTATTGCGAGTCAATACTGAAACACGGTTCTACTTATGTCAACATTGTATGACGGCTCTAGCTGGGATAACATTGCCCCCTTGCTTAATGCTGAGACAACGAGCGAGAAGCTCGTTGTCGTTTTACCGTCAGGTCCGAACTGGAGGTCACACCGTGAACGTTCCGGTCGAGCGGCCCGAATCCGCCCTCGTCTCGCTGACGGACATGACCAGCCGTCAGTTGATTCGGCGAGCGGAGATCATCGAAGTGGTCATCGATCTGATTGCCGATATGGGCGCCGAGGCGGTGCAGATGCGCGACGTGTCCAAGCGCTCGGGGGTAGCACTGGCCACCGTCTATCGGTACTTCAATTCAAAGGAGTATCTGCTTGCTGCCGCACTCCAGGAATGGCAGAAGCGACTCACCCGGCGCATCCTCGCCTCGCGCGGCGGCCGGAGCGATCAGGATCCGCTGCCGGGCATCCTGGACTACCTGCGGCGTGCCCAGCGGGCTTTCCACCGCAACCCGCACATGACCGCTCTGATGTTTCAGACGACAACGTCCACCGATCCGCACGCCAGGGCGACGATCGACCAGATGAACCGCACGAATGCGGAGATGTTCAACAGCCTTCTCAGAGGTGTTGCACCGGAGGATATTCCGAACATCACTTTTGGTTTGAACGCCGCACTGACCAACTCGGTCAACGCGGTCCGCAGCGCCATGATGACTCTCGAGGAGTCCTTGAGTCGGGTCGAATGGGTGGCGCGAGTGCTACTGGCCGCCGGCTGATATCGCCTAGATCTCGAGTCGGCTCGCTTCAGCCGCCGACTGATCGAGTTCGATCCCGAGTTCGGCGAGCTCTCGTTCAGCCCAAAAGATCCTTCCCGCATACTCTTTCGGGTCGGTGCAAGCGGCGAAGTAGGCCAGCATTCGCGCGGGTATCTCAGGTGAGATCATCATCGATTCGTCCACCAGTCCGGCCGTCCGGTGTTTTGCGACTTCGGTGGCCACAAAACCCGGATGCATGCCGATGATGAAGATCTTCTTTCTCGCCAGATGCGGCGCAATCACATTCGCGTACCGGTCGAGTGCACGCTTGCTCGCGAAGTAGGCAGGCGACCCGAGGTCGAAGTCGCCGACGGCCTCCAAAACGGGCGGTTCCTCGGGCTGACGGAACACTTCCCCGCTACCGGTGGTGACGTTGAGAATCCGCCCGCCACCGCGCTTCTCCATGATGGGTATGGCCAGCTGCACCAGCGTGAACGGCGCGTGCAGGTTGACCGCGAAGTGATAGAGCCAGTCAGCGCGCGGCATGTCGCCGACATGCGCAACCCAGCTGTGACCGATCGTCACGGCGGCATTGTTGACGAGGATGTCGATGCCCCCGAATCGATCGACGGTCGCCCGCACCAAGCGCTCCAGGTCCTCCTCTTTAGAGAGATCCGTTGCGACGGCTAGGGCTTCGCCCCCGAGCGATTCGATCTCCTGCACGGTCTCACCGATGGTTCCGGCCAAGTCGCCACCGCTGCTTGTCGAGCGCGCGGCGACGACCACCTTGACGCCGCGGCGAGCGAGCGCCAGTGCGGCGCGCTTGCCAATTCCGCGACTGCCGCCGGTGATGAGCGCGACCTGATCGCGGAGGTCCCGCTCGTTCTGCCTTGGTCCAAGCGGTCTCGGCGGCGCGACGACCATGGCGACGGCGTTGTCGATGCTGGCTGAGTTCGGCATGCCTTCGACGTTAGCACCAATATTTGAACAGTGATCAAATTTAGTGAATCGCGCCCGATGACTTGAGCAGGTTAAGCATCGCAGATGGGTGATTTATGAGAATCAGACATTTCAACGGCGTCCAGATTTGTCCTGTTCAGCGTCACGAATCGTACGAGACCACAGCTCCCCGCAGGACGATGTCGGCGCGCCGGCAGAGATTCTTTCGGAGAGCGGCGGTCGACTGCCCTGATGATGACCATCGGACCAACGCATCGAGCGTGGCAGCGTGCAGGAGTGCGGCAAGCTCGAAGACATCCACGTGAGCCGGCAACACACCCGCGTCCTGGCCGTAGCGGATGAGCGCTTCGAATCCAACGCCGACTCCGGCGGGTCTGGCTACCGCTTCCTTGCTCAATCGCGACCACTCCCCGACCGCTCGGTACGCGAGCGCCTTCGGGGTGCGCGAGACACGACGTGCCATCGACTTCAGCAGCTGGTCGACCAGTTCGAACAACGGCGTCTGGCGACGGATGCCGGCTTCGACTTCCTCGATCATCTTCCGGGCCGTTCCCCATGCGACCTCCAGGAGAATCTCCTGCTTGCTCGCGAAGTGAAAGTAGAAGGTGCCCTTGCTCACCCCTGCTGCGCGGGCTATGTCAGCGACGGTCGTCGCTTCGAACGACTCCGCGAACCCCCGCTCGTCCCACATCTCGAGGGCGGCGTGGATCAGCTTGCGGCGAGTATCCCGCGACCGGCTCTGGGCCAGCCCGGAACGACGTGGCGTCGCGGCCGCGCTGCTGGGCATGCGCGAAGGCTATCGGTCGGACGCCGGTGAGGGGGCGACTAGAGGGAAGTTCGGCCGCCGATCAGCTCGGGGATCAGGGAGGCGGCGACGGGTGCGCCAAAGTAGTAGCCCTGTCCGATGTCGCAGCCGTGTTCGCGCAGCCAGTCGGCGGTGCCGGCGTCTTCGATGCCTTCGGCGACCACGGTGACATCCAGCTCGTGGGTAAGGGCGATCACGCTACGCACCACCGCGGCGGCACGGGCGTCTTCGGTGATCGACGAGATGAACTGGCGGTCCAGCTTGACCTCGTCGATGGGCAAGTCGCGTAGGTAGGACAGCGCCGAGAATCCGCTGCCGAAGTCGTCGATCGACACACGGATGCCTTGTTCGCGCAGCCGGTGCAGGACGGCCGTCACCCGGTCGACGTCGTTGAGAACCACATCCTCGGTGATCTCGACAGTCAACGAAGCCGGTGGAAGACCGCGACTCCGCAGCGCCCCACACAGCGCATCAGGCAATGCCGCATCCCGCAGGTCGGGGGCGAACACATTCACCGCGACCGCCGTCTCGACGCCCGACGTCACCCAACGCGCCGCATCGTCAAGGGCCTTACGAACCACCAGTTCGGTCACTTGCCGCATCAGTCCGTGTTGACGCACGAGCGCCATGAACTCATCCGGTCGCAACACACCTAGTTCCGGATGCGGCCAACGCAACAACGCCTCCAGCCCGACGATCCGGCCAGAGCGCAGATGCAACTTCGGCTGATACACCAGATCCAGTTCGGCGTGCTCGATCGCGCGGCGCAACTCGCCCAGCAGACGAATCTGTGCAGCCGCATCACCGGCAGGCCGGTTGGTGGCGCGGCCCGCCAGTTCCATCACATCGGGACCGGCCATCGCGATGTCCGGGCTGAATGACTGCAGGCCCGATGAGCGCGAGCGCTTGGCGGCGTACATCGCCATGTCGGCGCGCTTCATCAACGTCTCTGGTGCCAGTTCCGGCTCGTCCGATGACGCCACCGCTATGCCGACACTGGGACGCACCAGCATCTTTTCGCCGTCGATGACGAACGGCTGGTCGAAGGCCTCAACGACGCGCCCAGCCACTTGGTAGGAGTGGTCCGCCCGCCCTTCAAGCAACAGGGCGAACTCGTCACCACCCAGCCGTGCAACGCTGTCGCCTGGCCGGATGCAGGCAGTGATGCGCTCGCCGACACTGACCAGCAGAGAATCCGCTGCCGAGTGGCCCAGGCTGTCGTTGACAAGTTTGAAGTCGTCAAGATCGACCGATACGACAGCGACCGAACGGTCGTCGCGCTGGCGAAGCATCATCGCGTGGGTCAGTCGGTCGTGGAAAAGCGTGCCGTTGGCCAGCCCGGTCAACGGGTCCCGCAGCGCTTGGTCGGCAGCGGCGGCCAGTAGTCGCCGGTTCTCCCATGCGGCCACCGACTGCCGTAAACAAACAGTGACCATGATGAGCGGCACGATGACCGACTCAAGACCCGACATGATGATCGCCGGTCCCACGGTGCCGGCCAGCAACAAAGGAAAGTACGGCAGCCACAACGACGAATTCGACGAGGCAAATGCCGGTCGGGGCGGTGACGGGGAGCGACGACTCAGCTGGGCGGCGACGGCGAACGCGATGAGCGCAGCCGCCCAGCCTAGATCGAGCAGACTGCCCGTATGAAAGCCGCCATTCCCGACGAGATAGCCGTAACCAGTGTCGGTGACCGTCACCAACGCGATCGCGGCGGTCAGCAACCACAGCACGCGTTGATATCGCGGTCCGACGCGCCCGACGATCAGCAGAGCCGTAGCCAGCACTATCAGGTCGCCGATCGGAAAGAGCAGCACCAGAACCGGTACGTCTCGGTGCACGATGTAACTGCTGTACAGACGGTGTAGCGCGATCAGCCACATCAGCAGAAACAGGCACAGCGCCACCGTGACGCCATCCAGCCCGCTCCGCAGCCACGACCTTCGTGTCGACTCGGTCGGGAACAGCGCCATCGCTAACGCTGCGAACATGGTGAACGCGAGGTACCACAAGTTTGGCGGCGACGGAAACGTGTTGAGCCCCAGAATAATTGCGCGAGAGACCCAAATCAGGTTTCCGACGGTCCACGCGGCGAGCGCGACCGCCATCATCGTCCAGGCCCTGCGGCCGCCCCCATGGGCAGATCGAGCGGCCACAACCGCACAGACCGTCGCATAGATTGACAACGCCGCCACAGTCAGGCTGTCGACCGTGCGTACCGCACCCTCGCCTCCCCAGCGGAAGATCAGCAGAAGCGTCAACCCAACGCCGACGGCGACCGGCAGGACCGGCAACGCCGCCATACGTGACAGAGGTCGACCAGTGCTCACGGCCCTCACGACCTCCCAACATCGCCGATCGATCCCCGCAGCGTGCCAGATCCGGCTTGTATTGGCGCGGTATCGGTACGCTGACCACCCGCGCACTGTTCAGCATGACCCGTACGGCGGCAACACTGGCGATCCTGCCCACACAGATGGAGCCGCCACGTTCCGGATAAGTCCATGAAGAGTCGATTTCTTTAAATGCGGTCGTTAACTGATAGCTAATTTTCAGGATTTCTTCAGCTTTTACGCATCACCTAGAAAACCTGCGAAGCCTACAGCGGTAATCGAATTGATCCGTCACCCAGGCGCACGAAATGTGCCCTTTTTACGGAATCTTTTCACCCGAAGAGTATTTACAACACCTTTATGCCTCACTGGCGAATTCCGCTGAAATAATACCTGTCGAGGTCTTATAAACGCTACTCCGAATGAGGTAGAAACATGTCCTTTGTGACCACACAGCCCGAGGCGTTGGAGTACGCGGCGGGCAAGCTCGAAGGCATCGGCACGTCGTTGGCGGTGCAGAACGCGTCGGCAGCCGCCGCGACCACGGCGGTGGCTCCCGCGGCCGCTGATGAGGTGTCGGCGCTACAGGCGACACAGTTCAGCGCCTACGGGAATCTGTACCAGCAAGTCAGCGCCGAGGCGACGGCGATCAATCAGGCGTTTGTGCAGATGCTCGGGCTCAGCGGGGATTCCTACGGCACGACTGAGGCAACCAACTCGGCCACCACCGGTGCATCGGGGTTGGGCGGCTTCTCGATACTGGGTCAGTTGACCCAGTTCGGTCAGTTCGGCATCCTCCCAGGTGCGCTGAGCGGCGGAAGCATGGACGGAATGTACGCAGGTAGCCCGTTGATCGGCGCGGCGTCAAGCTTTATGGCCCTGGGCCAGTCCGGCGGCAGTGCCGGTGCTGGTGCCGGCGCGGCTGACGCCGCCGGTGATGGAGTGGCCGATCTGGGCGGATTGTCGACGGCCAGTGCGGCGGCTCCGGCCGCCGTCGGCGCGTCGCCGGTAGTGGCGGGCGTGGGCCAAGCCTCGGCGGTCGGCGGGTTGTCGGTCCCGCCGAGCTGGGCCGCATCCGGCGGATTCTCGGCGGCCAGTCCCACCCCGGCGACGTTGGCGGACTGGACTTCCCCAGCCACTCCGCACCGCCCCCCGGTGAGCACCGTGCCCGGCGGGGTGCCCTCGATGGCCTCGACGGGTAGAACCTCCGGATTGGGCAGGCCGGGCTACGGCATGAAGTCCACGGTGATGCCCAAATCCACCCTCGTCTAATAACAAAAGTAACTCGCCAGAACAGGATCAAAGAAATGGTTTTAGATTTCGCAGCACGACCCCCGGAGATTAACTCCGCGCTGATGTACTCGGGGCCGGGGGCCGACCCGATGATGGCCACCGTCGCGGCCTGGAACAACTTGGCCGCCGAATTGGCTACCGCGGCAGCCTCCCACGAGTCGGTTATTGCGGAACTCAACGAAGAGTGGATTGGCCCGGCCTCGTCAGCGATGGCTGCCGCGGCCACTCCTTACGTGGAATGGATGAACAACGCCGCCGCAGCCGCAGAACACGCCGCCGCCCAGGCCACTGCCTCGGTGGCGGCCTATCAGTCCGCACACGCAATGACGGTGCCCCCGCCCCTGATCACGGCCAACCGGGTCCAACTGGCCGCCCTCGTCGCCACCAACATCGTGGGCCAGAACACCCCGGCAATCGCGGCCACCGAGGTCCAGTACGCCGAAATGTGGGCCCAAGACGCTGCGGCCATGTATTACTACGCCGGATCTTCGGCGAGCGCCGCCTCGCTGAACCCGTTGACGTCGCCGACGGCGACCACGAACCCCGCCGGCGCCGGCGCCCAAACCGCCGCCGTCTCAACCGCAAGCAGCCAAAGCCAGCTCAGTCAACTTGTCTCCAAGCTGCCGACCGCCATGCAGAGCCTGGCCTCCCCCGGCGCCGCCACGACGTCGAGCGGGGACGGATTGCTGACCAGTTCCGGCGGCAACGGATTCCTCAACGATCTCTTCAGCTCCGGCGGCAACATCGGCGTGTTCAACTACACGGGCGCCGCGGTCGGCTTCGGGATGAGCGGCGTGACAGGCGCAGTCGGTGTTGCCGGCGCGCAAAGTGCGGCCGCCGCGCCAGCCGCCGCGCCAGCCGCTGCAGCTGCCGCTCCCGCGGCGCTCGGCGGCGGCTTGGGCGTGACGCTTGCCGGGACCGTGGCTCCGGCCGGCTCGTCAACCCTGGGTGGGACTCCGGTATTGGCCGGCATGGGTCAAGCATCGACGGTCGGCAAGATGTCGGTGCCGCCCGGCTGGTCTGCCACCACGCCGGAGCCCGGCGCCCAGACCGTGACCGCCGCGCACTGGAACGCCGACGTCGACGACGGCGCTGTGACGAACGTTGCGACCGGCATGCCTGCGAAGGCTTCAGCCAGACGCTCTGGTTTCGGCTTCGCCGCTCCGCGTTACGGCGTCAAACCGACGGTAATGCCCACCAAACTGCTCGTCTGAGCGGAGGGCCTGATCAGAGAACGTTAGATCCCCGTTCTAGATCTAGCTGCCGGCCTGCCGCCCACCGGTGTAGTCAACCTGCCAGTGCTTGATTCCGTTGATCATGCTCGACCGGAGGCGCTCGGGTGGCGCCAGGGAGGTGAGGTCGGGGAGGTGGTCGGCGATCGCGTTGAGCATCAGGTCGATAGTCATCCTCGCGAGGTTGGCGCCGACACAGTAGTGGGCACCAGTGCCGCCGAACCCGAGATGCGGGTTGGGGCTTCGCAAGATGTCGAAGTCGAAGGGGCGGTCGAAGACCTCCTCATCGAAATTGGCGGAGCGGTAAAACAGCACCAACCGCTGACCTTGTTTGATCGGCACCCCGCCGAGTTCGGTGTCAACGAGAGCGGTGCGCTGAAAGGCGGTGATCGGGGAGGCCCAGCGGATGATCTCGTCGGCCGCAGTGGACGGACGCTCGTGCTTGAACAATTCCCACTGCTGGGGGAATTCGGTGAAGGCAATCATGCCCTGGGTGATCGATTGCCGTGTCGTCTCGTTGCCGGCGACGGCGAGGGTGACGACAAACATGCCGAACTCGGCCTCGGTGAGCTGACCGTCGGCATCGGCGTCGAGCAGGGTGCTGACGATGTCGTCACCGCGCTCTCCTGCCTTGCGTGCTGCCGCCAATTGCATGGAATACCAGATCAATTCGGCGGCCGACCCCAACGAATCGTATTCGGCGAACTCCGGATCCTCGTCGCCGATCATCTGATTGCTCCAGTCGAACAGCTTTTCGCGGTCGTCTTGGGGCACGCCGAGCAGGCCGGCGATCGCTTGCAGTGGCAGCTCACGGGCGACCTGCGTCACGAAGTCGCCGGAAGACATACCGGCCGCGGTGGCGGCGATGCGCTGAGCTCGCTCCCCTAGCTCAGCACGCAGCCGCTCAATGGCCCGCGGAGTGAAGCCACGAGAGACGATCTTGCGTAACCGAGAGTGTTCGGGATCGTCCATCATGATCATCGATGCTCGGCCGGCTTCGATCTGTCCCCCACCGCCGGTCACTTTGTACCGAGGCACCACCGATTTCTGAGCGGACGAGAACACGTCACTTCGCAGTGAGACTTCGCGGACGTCGCGATGTTTACTCACCACCCAGTAACCACCATCGCCGAAACCGCCGACGTCCGGTTGCTGCTCAACCCACCACAGCGGTGCCGAGCGACGCACCTCGGCCAGTTCGGGCACCGGCAATCTGTGGGCGTAGATATCGGGATCGGTGAAGTCGAAACCGGGCGGCAGTAGCGGAGTGGACATGCGGACGCCTTCCTCACGGGTTCGCTCAGGAATACGTCACGACAGCGCGTGTGAAGGCCGTTATGGGCAAATACGTCAGCACCGTTCACAGAGCCACTTGGCGTCAGTGACGTGCACCGCACGAACTGACCGAGCGAACTGCTTTGGGGTGCCGGCCTACGGATCGGACCCCACAGACGCGGGGTTCAGCTAGAAGCATTCGCGCGTGGCAAACGCCAATCTTGTTGCCCGCGTCGACATGATCACGCTCCTTAGCGAAGGTCGTCATTTCAGCGAACGCAGCCACTTTTGACATCTTTGTCAAAAATTTGGAATCAGACCGTTGGCGTTCGCGCGTGCAGAGCAATTCCGTCACGCGTGGAAAACGGCCCCCGGAGAAGTCTCCGGGGGCCGTTCTCTTTTAGTAGCGGGGACAGGATTCGAACCTGCGACCTCTGGGTTATGAGCCCAGCGAGCTACCGAGCTGCTCCACCCCGCGACGGGTGAATATCAGGTTACCGAACGCTCGCCGGGCCTCCAAATCGCGCGCTCAGCAGCCTTGTCAGTGCGACGGAGGCTTCGGCCCGTACCGCTGGCTGATCTCGTCCATCCAGTCCGGAGTTCCATAGGTCAGACCGTATTTGGTGGCCAGGTCGCCGAACTCGGGCAGCTCGTGCATGACCCGGCCGAGAGGGTCATTCGCGTGCTCGACAATCAGCTCGCCGAGCTCTCGGAAGTAATTCTCGAATCCGCCGGGAGTAATGATTTCGATGATGCGACCGGGTTCGCTGCCGGCGTTCCACATCGCATGCATTTGCCCGCGCGGCTTGGTGATGTAGCCGCCGGGTCCAAGGACGACTTCACTGTCGTCAGAACGGAAGCCAATCTCGCCTGCGAGCACGATCGAGTGCTCGTCCTCGCGAGTATGGCGGTGCGCCGCGGTGAGCAAGCCGACCTCGAATGGATGCTCGACGATGGAGACCTCGCCTCCATTAGTTCTGCTGGATAGCTTGAACACGGCCCCAAAACCCGGGAGCGCGACGTACTCCCCTTCTCCAGGCTGTACGACCGTCACCCCGACCTGATTCATATCGGCCATCGTCATACCTCCTCGCCGCAGCGAGGCAGATTACTTCGTGTTGTTGTACTTCGTGATCGCATCGTCGAGCCGCTGCAGCGCCGAGCCGTAGGCGGCGAAGTCGCCGTTCTTCTGCGCCTCGCGCGCGGTCCCCAGCGCGGACTCGACGTCCTTGAGCGCCGCTGCCTTTGCGGGCGAGAGCGTCACCGCGCCGCTCGGCGACGGCGGGATGGCCGCAGCCGCGGGCGGTGGAGTTGCCGGCGACTCCTCCGGCGGCGGGCTGCCTGCGGGGGCGCCCTGCTCGGTGGGCGCGATACCGGCGGCAGTCGCTGCGGCACCTGGCCCAAACAGCCCGGTCAGCGCGTCACCGACGGTCGGACCGTAGCCGATCTTGTCGTTGTACATCATCGCCACCCGGATCAACCGCGGATAGGACGACGCGGCGTCGCTGGCGCCGGGTGAGGCATACACCGGCTCGACGTACAGCAGGCCACCCTTTGCCATCGGCAACGTCAGCAGGTTGCCCCATTTGATCCGGTTCTGGTTGTCCCGCCCAATCACGCCGAGGTCCTGCGACACCGCCGTGTCGGTGGTGATCGCGTTGTTGGCCAGCTTCGGCCCGTTGACCTGACCGGGAATGGTCAGCACTGATATCTTGCCGTACGACGCCGGATCGGAACTCGCACTGATATAGGCGGCCAGGTAGTCACGCTTGAACCGGTTCATCGCGCTGGTCAACTGGAACGACGCCGAATTATCACCTTTCGCAATGTCTTTCGCGACGATGTAGTACGGCGGTTGGTAGCTGCTCGCTGTCGGGTTCGGGTCGAGAGGCACGTCCCAGAAGTCCGATGTGGAGAAGAACGTCACCGGGTCGTTGACGTGATACTTAGCCAACAGCATCCGCTGCACCTTGAACAGGTCCTCGGGATAGCGCAGATGTGCGGCCAACTCGGGCGTGATGTCGCCCTTGGGTTTGACCGTTCCGGGAAAGACCGTCATCCACGCTTTGAGCACCGGGTCGTGCTCGTCCTGCTGGTACAGCGTCACCGTGCCGTCGTACGCATCGACGGTGGCCTTCACCGAGTTTCGGATGTAGGACACCTGTTTGTCGGGCGCCAACCGGTTGAACGCCACCTCCGTGGAGTCGGCGGTGGCCGACGACAACGACGTCAACTCGGAGTACGGATAGTTGTCCAGCGTCGTGTAGCCGTCGATGATCCAGACCAATCGTTTGTTGACGATCGCCGGATACATACCGCTGTCGGTGGTGAGCCACGGCGCCACAGCCTCGACTCGCTGGGCCGGGTCACGGTTGAACAGGATCTTGCTGTTGGATCCGATGACGTTGGAGAACAAAAAGTTTCGTTCGGCGAACTTCGCCGCGAAGACGCTGCGCGACAGCCAACCACCGAGGCGCACTCCCCCGGTGCCGGTGTAGGTGTAGTTCTTGGTCTCGGCGTTGGTTTCGTAGTCGTATTCCCGGTCGACGCCGTTCTTCCCGACGATCGCGTAGTCGGCGGGCGTACTGGAGATCACCGGCCCGTAATAGACCCGCGGCTGATCCAGCGGCGCCGGACCAGGAGACACCACACTGCCGTTCGCTCCGACCACGCTGGCCAGGAACTCCGGATATCCGCCATTTTGGTTGGGGTCGTTGGCAATACCGCGTACGGTGTTGGCCGGCGACGCGATGAAGCCGTTGCCGTGCGTGAAGACGGTATGGCGGTTGATCCAGTCCCGCTGGTTGTCGATCAGGTGGTCGGGGTTGAGTTCACGGGCCGCGACGACGTAGTCGCGCAGCGTGCCTTCGCGATCGCGGTACCGGTCGATCGACAGTTGGTCGGGGAAGTAGTAGAAGTTCTTCGCCTGCTGAAACTGGGTGAAGGCCGGGCTGATGATGGTGGGGTCCAGCAGTCGGATGTTGGAGGTCGTCGCGCGGTCGGAGGCGACCTGCTCGGCGGTGGCCTGGCTGTCTCCGCTGTAGTCGCGATAGGTCACCACGTCTTCGGTCAGACCGTAGGCCTGCCGGGTCGCGGAGATGCTGCGGCTGATGTATTCGCGTTCCTTCTGCGCCGCATTGGGTTTGACGCTGATCTGCTCGACAACCAGCGGCCAGAGCGCGCCGACGATCATCGAGGACAACAGCAACAGCACCAGGCCGATCGACGGGATCCGCAGGTCTCGGAACACGACTGCCGAGAACACCGCGACGGCGCAGATCAACGCGATCGCCAATAGGATCAGCTTGGCGGGCAGCACCGCGTTGATGTCCGTATAGCCGGCCCCGGTGAACGGCTTCCCGGCGCGGGTGTGGGACAGCAACTCGTAACGGTCCAGCCAATATGCAACAGCTTTGAGCAGCACCAGCGTTCCGACCAGGCTGATCAGCTGAATGCGCGCCGCGCGGCTCAGCGCGCCGGTGCGTCCGGACAGTCGAATACCGCCGAAGATGTAGTGCCCCAACATGTTGGCGACGAAGGCCAGAAACAGCGCCACGAAGAAGAAGCTGAGCACGAGCCGATAGAACGGCAACTCGAAAGCGTAGAAGCCGAGGTCTTTGCCGAATTGCGGGTCACGAACGCCGAATTCGCTGCCGTGCAGGAACAGCTGTATCCGCACCCAATAGGTTTGCGCCACAATGCCGGCGAGCAAGCCGATCGCCACGGGGACACCAATGCCGATCACCCGCAGCCTCGACATCACCACGGTGCGATACCGCGCCACCGGATCATTGCCGTTGCTCGGGACGAACACCGGGCGGGTGCGGTAGGCCAGCGCCAGCCCGCCGAACACGATGCCGCCGACCAGCAATCCGATCACCACGAAGACGATCAGCCGGGTCACCAGGACGGTGGTGAACACCGACCGGTAGCCCAGTTCACCGAACCAGAGCCAGTCGACGTAGGCGTCGATGAATCGCGGGCCGATCAGCAGCAGCCCGATCGCGATCAGGGCGATCGCGATGAGGGTCCGGCTACGTCGAGTCAGCTTCGGCATTCTGGCGGCGGGCCGCATCCCCACTAGCTACGCTCCCTGCTCGGTTGTGCTCGACGTTTCAACTGTACGCACCCCGTGTGATCTGCCCAGATCCCAGTCTGATGGCCCTAGCAACTCGGCGGCCGTCCGCCAGATGAGACGGCGTGCAGTGCATCCACCGCACCATCGAGATTCTCGACCTTCACCAACTGCAGGCCGGGCACCTTGTCGGAATTCGCCTCGTAGCAGTTCTCGGCCGGCACCAGGAACACCGTCGCACCGGCGTCGCGGGCCGCGCTCATCTTGTGCACGATGCCGCCGATGCGGCCCACTTCGCCGTCCGGCTTGATGGTTCCGGTGCCCGCGACGGACGTCGAACCGGCCAAGTTGCCGGTGGTGAGTTTGTCGATGACCGCCAGGCTGAACATCAGCCCGGCAGACGGACCGCCCACATTGGCGAGGTTGAAGTCGACCGAAAACGGCGCCCACGGCGCGTCGGTCACCGAGACGCCGACGAAGCCGTACTCCTTGTCCGGATGCTTGCCCAGCGTGATCTGGGCGACCCCGGGCGGCGCATTTTTGCGATGGAAGTCAACCGAGACCGACTGCCCCGGTTTGGTGTGCTTCAGATACGACGTGAACTGATCCACAGTGGCCACCGGAGTGCCGTTGACTGCCTGCACGGAGTCACCGGGCTGCAGCTTGTTCACCGACGGCCCAGGGTCGCTGACCACCACCACGGTGACCGCTTGCGGATACTTCAGATAACCCAGGGCCGCGAATTCCGCGTTGTGCTCAGACTCCTTGAAATCGGCATTGTTGGCCTTGTCGATGTCGTCCCGCGACGACCCCGGCGGGTAAATGAGGTCGCGCGGCATGAGCTGTTCCTCACCGGACAGCCACAGCGTCAGCGCCTCCGCGAGGCTGAGTTCGTCGCGCTGGGAGACGGTCGTCATGTCCAGGTGGCCCGTCGTCGGATGTGTCTGGGTGCCTTTGATGTCGACCACCTGCTTGCCGTCGATCTCTCCGAGCGTGTCGAACGCCGGACCCGGGCCCAGCGACACATAGGGCACCGTCACCACGGCGAGCAACACACCGAAAACCAAGATCGGGACCAGCGCCACTATCAGCGTCAGAATCCGCCTGTTCACGTCGCTAACACTAGACGGAAGGTTGACACAGTCCGGTTGCGTGGCCCGGCAGGTTCACTCAGAGCGTGACGGACGGTCGCGCGTCGCGCTCAGCTGGTGAGTACCGTTGTGGGCATGGCTGACCTGCCCTTCGGGTTCTCCCCCGGAGACGACCCGGACCGCGACAAACGCCGGGACGACGATCCCGCCTCCGGCTCGGGGTCTGCCGACCCATTCGGGCTTGGTGGGCTCGGCGGCGACTTCAACATGGCCGACCTCGGCCAGATCTTCACCCGCCTCGGACAGATGTTCAGCGGGGCCGGCTCTCCGGCCGGCGGCAGCGCCTCGGGGCCGGTCAACTACGAGCTGGCCCGCCAACTGGCGTCGAGCTCCATCGGGTTCGTGGCCCCGATCCCGGCGGCCACGCGCGACGCGATCAGCGACGCCGTCCACCTTGCCGAGACATGGCTGGACGGGGTGACCGCGCTGCCCGCCGGCACCACCAAGGCCGTCGCCTGGACACCGACCGATTGGGTCGACAACACGCTGGAGACCTGGAAGCGGCTGTGCGATCCGATGGCCCAGCAGATCGCCACGGTGTGGGCATCGGCGCTGCCGGACGAGGCCAAGAACATGGCCGGGCCATTGCTATCGATGATGTCGCAGATGGGCGGCATGGCATTCGGCTCGCAACTCGGACAAGCGCTGGCACGGCTGGCCCGTGAGGTGCTGACGTCGACGGATATCGGATTGCCGTTGGGGCCCAAGGGTATTGCCGCGCTCTCGCCGGACGCCATCGAGTCGTTCGCCGACGGCCTGGAGCAATCCCGCAGTGAGATCGTGACCTTCCTGGCGGCCCGCGAGGCCGCCCACCACCGGTTGTTCAGCCATGTGCCGTGGCTGTCCAGCCAACTGCTCGGCGCCGTCGAGGCCTACGCCAAGGGCATGAAGATCGACATGCACGGCATCGAGGAATTGGCGCGTGACTTCAACCCCGCGTCGCTGAACGATCCGGCCGCCGTCGAGCAACTGCTCACCCAAGGCGTGTTCGAGCCCAAGGCCACACCCGAGCAGACCCAGGCGCTGGAACGACTGGAAACGCTGCTGGCGCTCATCGAGGGCTGGGTGCAGACCACGGTGAATGACGCGCTGGGCGACCGGATCCCGGGTGCTGCGGCACTGGGCGAAACGCTGCGCCGCCGCCGGGCCACCGGCGGGCCGGCCGAGCAGACCTTCGCCACGCTGGTCGGCCTGGAGCTGCGACCACGCAAGCTGCGCGAGGCCGCGGCGCTGTGGGACAAGCTGACCCAGGCCGCCGGTATCGACGTCCGCGACGGCATTTGGCAACACCCCGATCTGCTGCCCGACTCCGCGGACCTCGACGATCCGGCCGGCTTCATCGACCGCGTCATCGGCGGCGACACCAGCGGGATCGACGAGGCGATCGCCGAATTCGAGCGCGACGCCGAGCGTGGCCCCCGCGAGGGCCCCGACGGTCCTGTGGACAGCTGAACCACTCGGACTGACGGCCGTGGGACAGTGCCGGGATGGCGCAGCCCAGGCCGCCGCTCTACGCGCTGGACCCGGCGCTTCCCGTGCTGCTGCGACCCGACGGCGCCGTGCAGGTGGGCTGGAGTCCGCGCCGCGCCGTGCTGATCCACCCGCCGCGCGGCCTGACTGCCGCCGGGTTGGCGACGCTGCTGCGGGCCATGCATGCGCCGGTCCCGATGAGCGAGCTGCAACGCCAGGCCGGTGGGCTGAGCGACGGCGAATTGAGCGATCTGGTCGGGCAGTTGGTGACCGCAGGCGTCGCGACTCGCGGCTGCCGGCAGCGTCCCGTTCGGTCGGCGTCGATCCGGGTGCACGGCCGCGGCCCACTGTCCGAGCTGCTGCTCGACGGCCTGCGCTGCTCAGGTGCCCGGGTCAAACAGAGCAGCCAAGCACACGCGGCGGTGACAGCCGCCGACGCTGACCTGGTGGTGTTGTCCGACAACCTGGTCACCGACCCGCGCATGCTGCGCGATCTGCACAGCAACGGCGTCGCGCACCTCGCCGTACGGGTGCGCGACGGCACCGGCCTGGTCGGCCCGCTCGTCGTCCCCGGCATCACCAGCTGCCTGGGCTGCGCCGACCTGCATCGCCGGGACCGCGACGCGGCGTGGCCTGCCGTCGCCGCGCAACTACGCGACACCGTCGGCGTCGCGGACCGCGCGACCGTGCTGGCCACCGCGGCGCTGGCGCTCAGCCAGGTCAACCGGGTGATCGGCGCGGTGCGCGGGTCGGATCCCACGCCGCCGCAGGCGTTGAGCGCGACCCTGGAATTCGACGTCCACGCCGGCTCGATCGTGGTGCGGCAGTGGCCGAGACATCCGTTGTGTGCCTGCTGACACCTGTTGTTGCCAGATCTGTAGGGGAAAGTGGCCACCGGTCATGGATGATGGTGAGGTGGCAGACATCAAACGCGGAGGCGCCGCGCGCAACGCGAAGCTTGCGGGCCTGGCGGGTGGCATCGCCGGACGTACGGCGCTCGGGTTCGGCAAGCGGCTGGCCGGTAAGTCGCAGGACGAGGTCAACGCCGAGCTGATGGAGAAGGCCGCCAAGCAGCTCTTCACCGTCCTCGGCGAGCTCAAAGGCGGCGCGATGAAGGTCGGGCAGGCGTTGTCGGTGATGGAAGCCGCGATCCCGGAGGAGTTCGGCGAGCCGTACCGCGAGGCGCTGACCAAGCTGCAGAAAGATGCGCCGCCGCTGTCGGCCGACAAGGTGCACCGGGTGCTCGACGCACAGCTGGGCACCAAGTGGCGCCAACGGTTCACCGAATTCAACGACACCCCGGTCGCCTCGGCCAGCATCGGCCAGGTCCACAAGGGTGTGTGGTCCGACGGTCGCGAAGTGGCCGTCAAGATTCAGTACCCGGGCGCCGATGAAGCGCTGCGGGCCGACTTGAAGACGTTGCGACGCATGATCGGCGTCGTCAAGCAGCTCGCGCCGGGCGTCGATGTCCAGGGCGTCGTCGACGAGCTGATCGAGCGCACCGAGATGGAGCTCGATTACCGGCTGGAAGCCAACAACCAACGTGCGTTCGCCAAGGCCTACGAGGGCGACCCGCACTTCCTGGTCCCGCATGTGGTGGCCAGCGCCCCGAAAGTCGTGATTCAGGAATGGGTCGACGGCATCCCGATGTCGGACATCATTCGCGACGGCACCGCCGAACAGCGCGACCTGCTGGGCACCCGGCTGGCCGCGTTCATCTTCGACTCCCCAGGCCGGCTGGAGATGATCCACGGCGACGCCCACCCGGGCAATTTCATGCTGTTGCCCGACGGACGGATGTGCGTCATCGACTTCGGCGCGGTAGCGCCGATGCCCGGCGGCTTCCCGGTCGAACTCGGGGCGACGATCCGGTACGCCCGCGACAAGAACTACGACCTGGTGCTGCCGACGATGGAGAAGATCGGCTTCATCCAGAAGGGCGAGCAGGTATCGGTGCGCGACATCGACGAGATGCTGCGCCAGTACGTCGAGCCGGTTGAGGTCGAGGTCTTCCACTACACGCGTAAATGGTTGCAGCGCATGACATATCGTCAACTGAACCAGGGCGTCGCCCAGATCAGGACAGCTCGGCAAATGGACCTGCCGGCCAAGCTGGCGATCCCGATGCGGGTGCTCGCCTCGTCGATGGCGATCCTGTGCCAGCTGGACGCGCACGTGCCGACTCAGGCACTGTCCAACGAGCTGGTTCCCGGCTTTGCCGATCCCGATGCGGCAGCTGTCTAGCGTCTTTTCTAGGCGGCGATCTTGCGGGGACGTCCGCGCGGCCTTTTGCGGCTCACGACGCTGCCGCGGTCGAGGATCTCACCGCCCCAGACTCCCCACGGCTCAGCGCGTTCCAGCGCCGCGGACAGACAGGCGGTGCGAATCGGGCAGTCGGCGCACAGCTCTTTCGCGAGTTCCAAATCGGACGGGCTGTCGGCGAACCACAGGTCGGGATCGCTGACATGACACGGCAATCCCGGCTGCTGATCGTCTGGTTCTGGTTCCGTCGACATGTCGTGTGCACCTGCTTCCTGGTCTGGCGGGGGTGTTGCGGTGTTCCGGACCAGTGGCTGGTGTCGACCAAAAAATTTGGCCACGGATCCTGGTGACTTCGGGTCCGTGGCCAATTGGCTTGATAGCGGGCTGATTACCTAGGTAATGCCCCGATCCACGGACGGGTCGGTCGCGGCGGCAATGCGCTTATGCGCAGCCGCCGATGCGGCGGCCGCAGCATGGGCAGCACGGCGGGAGCCAGCGTTGCCGGCCGGGGGTACGCCGAAGGTGTTGGTGCTGATCATCGTGGCTCCCCCCTTTCGTCTAGGCATGCGGAAAGTGCGCTTCGAGAGTAGATCGTACCAGCGAAACGCGGCAAGCGATTTTCTGACCAGGCCTTTTGGCGTTCAGGCGCGACTGCGGACCAGATCGAGCACGTCCGGGCCGAACTGTTCAAGCTTGCGAGCGCCGATGCCGGGGATGGCAACCAGCGCGGCATCGTCGGTGGGCAGCAGCTCCGCGATCGCGATGAGCGTGTTGTCGGTGAACACGACATAGGCCGGAACGTTCATCTCCTTGGCGGTGCGCAGTCGCCAGTCCTTGAGCTGCAGCAGCAGCTCGTCGTCGATGTCGGCGGCGCAGGTTTCGCAGCGGCGCAACATGATTGCCGCCGGTGAGGTCAGCTGGCTGTTGCAGATGCGGCAGCGTGACGCCGGTCCACGGTTGCGCCGCGACTTGTTGGGCGCGGCGTCGGCCTGGGTCTGCGGCGAGAGGCCGCTGAGGAAGCGCGACGACTTACGGCTCTGCCGTCCGCCGGGGTTGCGCGATAGCGCCCAGCTCAGCGACAAATGCATTCGGGCCCTGGTGATTCCGACGTAGAGCAGCCGGCGCTCCTCTTCGACGGCTTCGCTCTCGGGGCCATGCGCCAACGCGTGCGAGATCGGCAGCGTGCCATCGGTCAGGCCGACCAGGAACACCGCGTCCCACTCCAGCCCCTTGGCGGCGTGCAGCGAGGCCAGCGTGACGCCCTGGACGACCGGCGGGTGCCGCGAGTCTGCACGGGTCCGCAACTCGGCCAGCAGTTCGGACAACTCCAGCGTCGGCCGTTGCTCCACTTCCTCGTCGACCAGTTCGGCCAACGCCACCAAGGCTTCCCAGCGCTCCCGGGCCCGGACACCGGTCGGCGGCTCAGCGGTCAGACCCAGCGGCTCGAGCAGCCCGCGGACCACCTCCGGCAACGGTCCTTCGATGTCGCGGTTGGCCGCGCGCTGCAATGCCAGCAGGGCCTGGCGGATCTCCTGGCGACTGAAAAACCCCTCGCCACCGCGGACCTGATACGCAATGCCGGCCTCGGTCAGCGCCTCCTCGTACACCTCGGATTGGGCGTTGATCCGGTAGAGCACCGCGATCTCTGAGGCCGGTGTGCCCGATTCGACGAGCTGTTTGATCGACTTCGCCGCCGCGGCGGCTTCGGAGACCTCGTCGGGATATTCGCGGAAAGTCGGCTCCGGGCCGGGGTCACGCTGGCCGATCAGGTGCAGTTTGGATCCGGCCACCCGTCCGCGCGCTGCGGCGATCACCCGGTTGGCCAGCGACACCACCTGCGGCGTCGAGCGGTAGTCGCGCTCGAGCCGCACCACGGCGGCGTCCGGGAATCGCCGCGAGAAGTCCAGTAGGTAGCGCGGTGAGGCGCCGGTGAACGAGTAGATCGTCTGGTTGGCGTCGCCGACGACGGTCAGGTCGTCGCGGTCGCCGAGCCACGCCGACAGCACCCGCTGTTGCAGCGGCGTCACGTCCTGGTACTCGTCGACGACGAAGCAGCGGTAGCGGTCCCGGAACTCGTCGGCGACCGCGGCGTCGTTCTCGATCGCCGCCGCGGTGTGCAGCAGCAGGTCGTCGAAGTCCAGCATTGCCACACCGTCATCGCGCGACTTGAGCGACTCGTAGGCCGCGTAGACGGTGGCGACCTTCGCGGCGTCCAGTGGGACGTCACGGGAGATCGCGGCGACCGCCTCGGGATATTGCTCCGGGGAGATCAGCGACGCCTTGGCCCATTCGATTTCACCGGCCAGGTCACGGACGTCGTCGCTGCTCAGGTTCAGGCCGGCTCTGTTCGCCCCGCGCGCCACGACGGCGAACTTGGTGTCGAGCAGCTGCCATCCGGTGTCGCCGACCACGCGCGGCCAGAAGTACCGCAGCTGCCGGTGCGCGGCGGCGTGAAACGTCATCGCCTGCACCGAGCCGACACCGGTATCCGAGGCCGCGCCCAAAGCCCGCAACCGCGAGCGCATCTCGCCGGCCGCACGCTGGGTGAACGTCACCGCCAACACCTGACCCGAAGCGACGTGGCCGGCCGCGACGAGCTGTGCGATGCGGTGGGTGATCGTCCGGGTCTTCCCGGTGCCCGCGCCCGCCAGCACGCACACCGGCCCGCGGGGAGCCAGCACGGCCTCGCGCTGCTCGTCGTCGAGGTCCGCAATCAAGGAATCAGCGACCACCGGCATGGCGTCCATCTTGGCAGTGATGGCCGACAATCGTCGGGCAGCGCCACGGCGCGGCATATCAGGAACACACGCTCCGGTCGATTGCCCGGCTCCTCAACGGGCGCCGTCCCGCCCGCATCGTCGCCGGGTCCGGTCGATTGCCCGGCTCCTCAACGGGCGCCGTCGCGCCCGCATCGTCGCCGGGTACGTTTGAACGACTATGAGTAACGCCTCAGTGACCATGTACAGCACGCAATGGTGCGGCTATTGCCACCGGCTGAAGACCGTGTTGAAGTCTGCCGGGATCGCCTACGACGAGGTCGACATCGAACGGGATCCCGTGGCGGCAGAGTTCGTCGGATCGGTCAACAACGGCAACCACGTCGTTCCGACGCTGAAGTTCGCCGACGGCTCGACCATGACCAACCCGGGCCCGAACGAGGTCAAGGCAAAGCTGGCCCAGCTAGCCGGCTGAGGCTGATCAGCTCTTTCGCGCCCAGGATTCGATGATCACCCGGGCGATCGACACCGACCCGGGCAGCAGAAGCTTGGCATCCGCGTCGCTGCTCCAGTCGCCGAGCGCCAGCGCAGCGCGGACCTCGTCACGGGTGAACCATTCGGCTTGGGCGATCTCTCCATCGTTGAACGCAAACGGTTCGTCGGGATCGCCGACGGCGTGGAAGCCGATCATCAACGAGCGCGGGAACGGCCACGGCTGGCTGCCCAGGTAGCGGATGTCGCGCACGGTCAGCCCGATTTCCTCGTGGATCTCGCGGGCGACACAGGTTTCGAACGATTCACCGGCTTCGACGAAGCCGGCCAGCAGCGAGTACATCCGCTCCGGCCACACCGTCTGACGAGCGAGCACCGCGCGGTCGCCGCCGTCGTGGACCAGGCAGATCACGGCGGGGTCGATCCGAGGGAACTCCTCATGGCCGGTGGTCGGGTTGACCCGCGCCCAGCCTGACCGGACCGACTTGGTCGGCGAGCCGTCCACCGAGCTGAACCGCGCGCTGGCATGCCAATTCAGTAGCGCCGCGGCGGCCGACACCAACTGCGCTCCGACGTCATCGAAAAGCTGGCCGGCCCGGCGCAAATCCGCCACTTCGGCGTTGACAGCGGAATCCTCGGGCGCCTCCAGCGGCCCCCGGACCGCCCACACGTGCCGACCGTCGGCGATGCGGCCCAGGAACACCGCGTCGTGTGGCGGCTTGTCGGCAAAGGATGCCGCCTTGCCGAGCAGCACCCGGCCGTCGGCGACCATCACCTGGTTGCGCGAATCCAGTCGCAGCAGTGCCGCATCGGGCCAGCCGGCAACCGCGGCATCGGTGTCGGTGCGCACCTGATCGGCTCGGTCGGCCCCGATGCGCGACAGCAACGGAACGCTGTGTAACTGGAAATCCACGTGCTAACCCTTCTGGTGGCGACCCGCCGCGCCCGGCTCAGCCGCGCTTGCGATCGCCACGCTTACTTTCCCGTCGTACGGACATAGAGCAGTCGGTCGCCCGCCTCAATGGCGTCGACTTCAGGCGCGTCGACCCGCAGCAAGTGGCCGTCGCGCACCACGCCGAGCACGATGTCGGACAGGTGCCGCGGCGAACCGCCGAGCTCGGTCTGCTCGACTTCACGCTCGGCGATCGCGAATCCGTGCGCCGGTGTCAGCAGGTCGTCGATCATCTCCACGACGCTGGGCGTGGTGATGGCCACGCCCAGCAGGCGCCCAGCGGTTTCGGAGGAGACCACGACCGAATCGGCGCCGGATTGTTTGAGCAGATGCTGGTTTTCGGCCTCGCGGATCGACGCGACGATCTTGGCGTGCGGCGCGACTTCGCGGGCGGTGAGGGTGACCAGCGTTGCGGTGTCGTCGCGTCCGGTGGCGACGATGACCGACGCGGCATGCTGCGCGGAGGCCAACCGCAGCACGTCGGATCGGGTGCCGTCGCCGTAGACGGTGACCAGACCGGCCGCGGAGGCGTGGTCGAGTGCGGACTGCTGGAAGTCGACGACGACGACGTCCCTGTTGGCCGACGCGTCCTCCAGGATTGCGGCTACCGCGGTTTTGCCTTTGGTGCCGTAGCCGATGACGACGGTGTGGTTGCGCACTCTGCTCCTCCAACGCTGAATCTTCCACGCTTGCCGAGACCGCTCGGTGAGCACCTGCAGAGTCGTGCCGACCAACACGACGAGGAACAGGATGCGCAGCGGCGTCAGCACCAAGACGCTGATCAGCCGGGCGAATTCGGTGAACGGGGTGAGGTCGCCGTAACCGACGGTGGTCAGCGACACGGTCGCGAAGTACACGCAGTCCAGAAACGTCAGCGGGTCGCCACGGACGTCGGTGTAACCGGCGCGACCGAGATAGACGGTGATCACCGCTGCTACCAAGGCGAGCAACGCGATCGCGACTCGTCGCCAGATGGCTCGGAACGGGCTGACTTGAATCTCGGGAACGCGCAGCACACCGACCAGTGCATAGCCAGGCTGGGTGGTCAGCGGCTCGTCGACATCGCTTCGCCGCCGACTAACTTTGACCACACTTCATCGGCTCGACCCGGCGCACGACACAATGTAACCATGACCGCCATCACATCCAGATCTCAGCGGGACGCCGGCCGTATCGGCGCGTACCGCATCGCAGCGCTGCTCTTCGGCGTCGGCGCCCTGCACTTTGTGGCGCCGAAACCGTTCGACGAGATCATCCCCGCCGAGCTGCCGGGCAGCCCGCGCTTCTACACCTATGCATCCGGCGTGGCCGAGGTTGGAATCGGTGGCCTGCTGCTGGTGGAGCGCACCCGGCGGCTCGCCGCGCTGGCGGCGGCCGCGCTGTTCATCGCGGTCTTTCCGGGCAACCTGAACATGTGCCGACTGTGGTGGGGCAAGCCGTGGCCGATGCGGATCATCGCCCTGGCCCGGCTGCCGTTGCAGATTCCGATGATCACCGCGGCGCTGAAGGTCAGTCGCAACTCCTAACCGGCCAGCAGCGCGGCGAGGTCGTCGGGCTCCGGCAGCACGTCGGGGATGACGGTCGCACCACCGCGTACGTAGTGAAAAGCCGTGCGTACCAACGATTCGTCGCTGCCGCTCAGCGCCGCCCAGGCGAGCCGGTAGACCCCGAGCTGGATCGCGGCCTGACGCTCGGCTTCCGCGCCGTGCGGCCGCTCGCCGGTCTTCCAGTCCACGACCGTCGCGCCGCCGTCGGGCTCGGCGAACACCGCGTCGATGCGGCCGCGCACCACCCGGCTGCCGATGGCCATTTCGAACGGCACCTCGACGGCGATCGGCGTGCGGGCGGCCCACGGGGAGCTCATGAAGGCTTGCTGCAATTCGGCGAGTTCTTCGGCGTCGCGCTGGGCGATGTCGGTGTCGGCGGCGCCGGGCAGGTCGGCGAGGTCGAAGAGCCGCTCGGTGCCGTAGAACCGCTCGACCCAATCGTGGAATGCATTGCCCAGCAGCGCATGCGGTTCCGGTTTGGTCGGGAGCCGACGTGTCATCCGCTGCGCGGCGTGCTCAGGGTCGCGGGCCAGGTCGACCAGGCTGCTGACCGACAGCCCGCTGGGCAGCGGGTGCGCCGGTGGCTGCGCTGTGCGGGCGCGCTCGTCGAGCAGCGCATCGACATCGGCCGCCCACCCCTCCGGGTCGGCGTCGTCGACGTCGTCAGGTAGGTCGGCGGACATGGCCGCGGCGACCAGCGCCGCGCCACGCTGCACCTCGGCACGCCGGTCGCCCAGCGGGTCGACGGGCCACACTGCTTCGTGAACGCTGTCGCGCAACGGGTTTCGATCACCGGCGGCCGGCTCGGGTGACCACTGTTCGATCGCGCTGCAGAGCTCGCCGGCCGCGGCGGACTCCTCGATGATCTCCTTGATTTCGACAAGGAAGGCCGACGGCCCGCGGGGCTTGACGCCGGTGGCGCCCCAGTGGTGGCCGGACAACAGCAGAGTGTCTTCGGCCCGGGTGATCGCCACGTAGAGCAGCCTGCGTTCCTCGTCGAGCCGACGCTGATCCAGTTGGCTTCGGTGTGCGGAGATCTTGTCCGACAGCTGTTTTCGATCGGTGACATCCGAGGTGTCCAGCACCGGCACGCCGTGTACGCCTTTGGCGGACCGGTCGCCGCGCAACAGCGGCGGCAAGTCGGCGACGTCGGTCAGCCAGGTGCGGGCCTGGGCGGTCGACGGGAACAATCCGCCGGACAGGTGTGGCACGGCGACCACCTGCCACTCCAAACCCTTGGCAGCGTGCACGGTCAGCACCTGTACCCGATTCGGCGCGACGACGACCTGCGCGGGCGCCAAGCCGTTTTCGACGACCGCAGCCGCATCGAGATAGGCCAGCAGTCCGGTAACGGAGGCGATGGAATCGGTTGCCGCAGTGGCCCGCTCGGCGTAGCCGCTAACCACGTCGGCGAAAGCGTCCAGCTGCTCGGTGCCCGCCCAACCGGCGGCGGGCAACGCTGCCCGGACCTCGACGTCGACACCAAGCAGCCGACGCACTTCGGCGACGAGGTCGGGCAGCGGGTGGCTGAGGTGGCTGCGCAGCCCATCCAGTTCATCGGCGAGCGCGACGATGCGCCGATACCCGTCCGTTGAGTAGCCGGTGGCCGGCCCGGGGTCGGCGAGCGCATCGGCCAGACCCACGACGTCGGCCTGCGGTCCGGCCGCCTCGGCGATTTGCTCGGCCGTGTCGCCGCTGCGGGCTGTCTGCGCGCCGTCGAGGTCGACTAGCTGATGGTGGCGACCCGCCGCGCTTTCGATCGCCAGAGCGCGTCGCCACAGCGCCGCGACGTCACGTGCGCCGATCCGCCACCGAGGGCCGGTGAGCACTCGCATGGCGGCCGGGCCCGCTGTCGGGTCGGCGACCAGGCGCAGCATCGCGACCACGTCGGCGACCTCGGGTACCGAGAGCAGGCCGGCCAGTCCGACGACCTCGACCGGCACACCTCGGGCTCGCAGCGCAGCGGCCATCGGTGCCGCATCGGCGTTGCGCCGGACCAGAACCGCGGCGGTCGGGGGCATCACACTGTCGGCGTGGGCTTGCTGGTAGCGCTGCTGCAGATGATCGGCGACCCAGTCGCGTTCGACCTGTACGTCGGGCAGCAGCGCGCAGAGCACCGTGCCAGGGTCGGCGTCGGGCCGGGAACGCAGCGCTCGCACCGCCACCGATCGATGTCGGGCATCCGCCGAGATCGCGTTCGCCACTTGCAAAGTCGTCGGCGGGTTTCGCCAACTGGTGCGCAGTTCCAGCACCGGCGCCGGGCTACCATCGGGCAGCGGAAAGTCGGTGGTGAACCGGGGCAGGTTGGTCGCCGACGCGCCGCGCCAGCCGTAGATGGACTGGATCGGGTCGCCAACGGCGGTCAGCGCCAGCCCGGCGTCGACGCCCCCACCGAACAGCGCCGACAGCAGGACCCGCTGCGCGTATCCGGTGTCCTGGTATTCGTCGAGCAACACCACCCGGTAGCGATCGCGCAGCTGCTCGCCGACCTGCGGGACCGCCGAGGCCAGCCGCGCCGCGGCCGCCATCTGCGCGCCGAAGTCCATTACCTTGTCCGCCCGCATCCGCCGATGCAGGGCGTCGATCAGAGGAACCAGTTCGGCACGCTCGGCCTGGGTGGCCAGCATCCGCAGCAGCCACTGGCTGGGCCCGCGGTCACGCTGATAGCGGCCCGCCGGCAAGGCGTGCACGAGGTTTTCGAGCCCGACGTGGGTGTCGCTGAGTTCGCCGGTGTCGACCAAGTGCTCGGCGAGCTGGCCGGACAGCCGCAGCACGGTCGCGGTCACCGCGGCCGGGTTCTTGTCGGTGCGCAGCGCACCGGGATATCCGTTGACAACGTCGAAGGCCAGCTGCCACAGCTCGGTCTCACTGAGCAGCCGGGTGTCCGGCTCGATGGGCTGCGCGTGCTCCGCTGCACCGGCAGACAGCAGGCCGTACTCGCGCAGCAGCTGGCCGGCGAAGGCGTGATAGGTGCTGACCACCGGTGTGCCCGCGGTGTCGCTCGCAGATGGGTTGGTGATCGCCATTTCGGTGCCCGCGAGCCGGGCCAGCCGCGACCGGACCCGCCGTAACAGCTGGCCGGCTGCCTTGCGCGTGAAGGTCAAGCCCAGCACCTGACCGGGATCGGCGTAGCCGTTGGCCACCAGCCACACCACCCGCGCAGCCATCGTCTCGGTCTTCCCGGCGCCCGCTCCCGCGATGACGACCAGCGGTCCCGGCGGCGCGGCGATGACCGCCGCCTGCTCGTCGGTGGGCTCGAAAAGACCCAGAGCGCTTGCCAATTCGGCGGGGCTGTAACGCGCGCTCATACCGCTCCCTTTCCGTCGGTCCCGGTGTGCGCCGGGCAGTTCGCCTTCAACGGGCAGTGCGAGCAGCCGTCGTTGACTCGAGCGATGAATTGCGGGCCTGCGGTCGCCGTGGCCGCCTCGTGAATTCGTTCGCGCCACTGCGCGCGCGCCTCGGGCGTCAGCGGATCCTGTTCGCGCTCAGTGGCTCCCGCCGATCCAGTCTTGCCGAGATACACCAGCCGTCCACCGCCGGGCTCGTCGCCGTCGGTCATCAGGCCCTCGGCGACGGCCAACTGGTAAGCGGCCAACTGGGCGTGCCGCTGCGCATCGTCCTTGCTGACCGGCGTCTTGCCGGTCTTGACGTCGACGATGACCAGTCGGCCCGCGGCATCGTGCTCGATCCGGTCGACCCGGCCGCGCAACCGCACGTTCTCGTCGACGGTTCCGTCGATATCGACCTCGACGCCGACCTCGGTCAACTCGCCGCGGGTGTTGGACCGCCACTCCAGGAACGCCTGGATCATGTCGCGATGCCGAGCGAGCTCATTGTCTGAGTACCAACGGGATTCGAACGGCAGCTGCTGCCAGGCCCGCTCCAACGCCGCCAACAGCTGGGACTCGTTACCTGCCGGCTCGGCGATCAAGGCATGCAGGATCGATCCGACGGTGGAGCCCAGATCACGAGGGTCGGTGCCGCCGTGGCGCTCGGCCAGCCAGCGCAGCGGGCAGTCGGTCAGCGTCTGCAGGCTCGACGGAGTGAGCGTGACCATGTGTTCTGGGTGATCTTCCCTACTCCACATCGGCTCAGTGGTGCTGACCGGCGTCATGCCATACCAGCCGGCCGGATCGGCGCCGGGTACCCCTGCTGCGGCCAAGCGGGCCAATTGCGTTGCCGCGCAGGCACGTGTCGCGTCGCTGACTGCGTCCCGCGGCGCGCACACCACGCCGCGCAGCCGGCCGACCACCGCGGCGGTCGACAGCACCCGCGGCGCCGCCACCGGTGGCTGCGCTGGTTCGATCGCGCTGGTCGAATGCCGCGCGATCTCGGCGAAGAACGACGACGGCATGCTGGCCTCGTCGTTACCGTGCGCCTCGCCGTCGATCGCCGTCACCAGTAAGCGCGTCCGCGCCCGGCCCATGGCGGCTACCAGCAGCCGTCGCTCTTCAGCCAGCAGCGGAGCCCGCATGGACGCGGTCTCATCGACCCCGTCGAGGACGTCCAGCAGCCGCTGAGTGCCGAGCACTCCCCCACGCGGAATCGTGTTGGGCCACAGCCCTTCCTGCAGGCCGGCGATGATGACGAGGTCCCACTCGTGGCCGAGCGCCGCGTGCGCGCTGAGCACCGCAACCTGCTCCGCAGTCACCGCGGGTTCGGGGCCCGCCGCGGGCAGGTGCTGGGTGGCCAGGTGATCGATGAGCCCGCGCAGCGACGCGCCGGCGGTCTGGGCCACGTACTCGTCGGTGGCGTCGAACAACGCCGTCACCGCGTCGAGGTCGCGGCCGGCCTGCGCACCGGACGCGCCGCCGCGCTCGCAGGCCACCAGCCACCGACGCTGCAGGCCGCAGCGATGCCACGCCGCCCAGAGGGTGGCGCGCGCATCGTCGCCAGCCTCGTGCGAACGAGAAGCAGCGTCCAGCACCGCTCGAACCCGTCGCAGCGGCCAGGTCTGGGCCGCGGTCAACCGGGCGGTCGATTCACCGTGCAAAGCTTCGACCAGCAGGTCGTCGAATTCCCTTGACGTCTCGCCTTTCCCGGCACGACGCAGCGTCCGACGCAACTGGCGTAACGAGACCGGGTCGACCCGCCCGATCGGACCGGTCAGCAACGCCAGCGCTTGCTCGCCGTCCAACCCGTCGGCGGTGGCGGCCAGCACGGTCAGCAACGCCTGAGCCGCGGGCTGGGCGGTCAGCGAGCCCGTCACCGCCGACGGGGCCACCGGGACACCGGCCCGCGCCAGTGCATGCGGCAACCCGGCGGCGGCCCGCGGGACCGACCTGACGATGACCGCCATCTGCGACCACGGCACGCCGTCGACGAGGTGTGCGCGTCGCAGACAGTCAGCAATCAGCGCGGCCTCAGCGTCGGCGGATGCGGCCAACTTCGTCGTCACCGAACCACATTCGTCCCCGCCGCCGTCGATCTTGCACCCGTCGGCAAGCCGGCCGGCGATGCCCGATACGGCACGCGCAATCGCCAGGGCGCAACGATGCGACGTCGTCAGCGTCACCGACCGGGTATCGCCGCCCAACAGTGCCGCGGGCTCCGCGCCGCGGAAGCCGAACACCGCCTGGGTCGGGTCACCGGCAAGCAGCGTCAGGTCGGCGCCCGCGGCCAGCACCCGAACCAGCAGAGCGGCCTGCGGGTCTAGTTGCTGCGCATCGTCGACCAGTAGCACGCTGATCCGGCCGCGTTGATCGGCCAGCAACTCGGGGTCGGCGGCAAACGCCTCCAGCGCCGCCCCGACCAGTTCGGCCGCGCCCACGGCAGGCGTCGTCGCCTGCGGAGCCGCCGTCCCGACCGCCGCACGCAGCAACATCACCTGCTCGTAGTTGCGCGCAAACCGGCCCGCGGCCACCCATTCCGGACGCTCCGACAGCCGACCCACCCGCTCCAGCCGCGCAGGCTCGACACCACGTTCGGCGCAGCGAGTCAGCAGTTCACGCAACTCGGCGGCGAACCCGGCAGTGCCCAGGGCGGACCGCAACTCGGCGGGCCACATCTCGGCGCCGTCGGCGATCTCGCCGGCCAGCAGATCAGCGATGATCGCATCCTGCTCAGCGCTGGTGACCAGCCTGGGCGGCGGACCGCCGGCCCGCTGAGCGGCCAGCCGCAGCACCGCGAACGCGTAACTGTGCACGCTGCGCACCAACGGTTCACGAATCACCGCGCGGCATGGACCGGCCTGCTGCGAACCCAGCAGCGTCGTCGTCAACGCGCCACGCGCCTGCGCCCCGATCCGGCCCGAACCAGTCAGCAGCAGCACCGATTCCGGGTCAGCGCCGGCTTTGATCCGAGCCGCCGCGGCATCGATCAACAACGAACTCTTCCCGGTTCCCGGTCCACCCAGCACCCGCACGACCCCGCGCAGATCGGGATCGAGCACAACGCCGGCCTCCGGGCCCCAGTGGAAAGACATAGCGGCATATCACCACGGGGGTCTGACAAGTCGGCCCGGCCGGCGACGGGTCAACGCCGAACTGGCACCATCAACGCGTGACCCGCCTGCACGTGCACCGCTATGGCCCGCCCGGCCCGCTGCGCCTACTCGCCCTGCACGGACTGACCGGGCACGGCAAACGTTGGGAGCCGCTGGCGACGCAACATCTGCCCGAGATCAGCGTTGCCGCACCCGATCTGATCGGACACGGCAGGTCATCGTGGGACGCGCCATGGACCATCGAGGCCAACGTCGCTGCGCTCGCCGATCTGCTCGAGCAGCATGCCGACCGTCCGGTTGTGATCGTCGCGCACTCGTTCGGCAGCGCGCTGGCCATGCATCTCGCCGCCGCACATCCCGACCAGGTCGCGGCTATGGTCCTGCTCGATCCGGCCGTCGGCTTGGACGGCGGATGGATGCGGGAGATCGCCAACGCCATGCTGGGCTCCCCCGACTACACCGATCCGGCCGAGGCCCGCGCAGCCAAAACCAACGGGTCGTGGGCGGATGTGGACCCAGCCGTGGTCGATGACGAACTCGACGAACACCTCGTCGCGCTGCCGGGCGGGCGGTACGGTTGGCGTCTCAGCATGCCCGCGATGATGTCGTATTGGAGTGAGTTGGCCCGCGATATCGTATTGCCCCCCAAAGGAACTGGTGTGATGTTGGTGCGCGCGGCGTGGACGTCGCCGTCGTACGTGACCGACCGGTTGATCACGACTCTGCGCGAGCACCTGGGCGCCGATTTCCAGCTGAAGACGTTCGAATGCGATCACATGGTGGCAGAGACCAAGCCGGCCGAAGTTGCCGCGCTGATCCGCGAGCGGATGGTCTGATCATGGCCGCGGTGACAGAAGAACAGGTGGAGCGGGTGCGCGCGCTGGTTGCGTCGATCCCGGCCGGCCGGGTTTCGACGTACGGCGATATCGCCGCTGTCGCAGGCCTTTCCAGCCCGAGGATCGTCGGATACATTATGCGCATCGACTCTTTGGACCTGCCCTGGCATCGGGTGATCACCGCATCGGGCCGTCCCGCAAAGCATCTGGTGACCCGCCAATTGGAACTGCTTCGGGCAGAGGGGGTTCTGTCGGACGACGGCAGGATTCCGCTCGACGAGGTCCGCTACGAGTTCCCGGACTAGAGGATCAGCCGCACCAGCGCGGCGGTGCGGGCCAAGCCCGGGAAGGCCGCTGCCGTCGAACGCGGGTGCAGCGCATGAACGGCGAGCCGGAACATCAACGCGCGCAGCAACATCTGCGGCCATTCCGGTAACGCGTTCCAGCGGTCGATGAGACCTTCGTCGGCGTCGCCCCACGAAAGCGCGTCGACGACGACCACACCGGCCGCCCACGAGGCGGGCCGCCAGTATGGCGTGATGTCGGTGATTCCAGGAGCGGCGGCGCCCGCGAAAAGCACAGTGCCGTAGAGGTCTCCGTCGACCAGCTGGTTGGGGCTCTTCGTCGGCCGGCGCAGCCCGGCCAGCTGGTTGATCAGCTCGACCGACCGCTGGCCGTCGGCTGTGGGCGACGGGGTGCGGGCCGCCGCAGGCACCGACTGCAGCGGGCGTTCCTCCCACGCGGCGCGGTCGGCGGCGATGAACACGTCGACGTCGGCCCACGGCGCCGTCGGCCCCTGGGTGAGGAATCGTGGCCGTTCGAGCTTGCCGGTCGCCTCATGCAGTCGCACGGCCGCAGACACCACCTCGTCGTGACGCGGTTCGGGTTGGCCGGCGACGAAAGTGTCTGCTCGCCAACCGGAGACCACGTAACGCCCGTCAGTCGACCGCACCGGGCGGGCCAACCGGACACCGTCGACGAACAGCGTCTCGCGCACTCGGGCCGACCAGGCGGCGCGGGCGTTCTCGGCGACCATCGAGAGCACCACTTCGCCGCATCGCCAGCCGCCCTCCCAGGCAGCGCCCAGGGCTTCCGGCTGAACACCGCTCAAACCGAACGCCGACAGCACATGCTCCGGCGGCGGCTCGATACTCACACGCGTAGCCTAATCGGGCCCAGCGAACTCTCTTGACCCGACACGAGGAGCCGCTTTCTCGCAGCGGATCAGTACATCACCATGTCGGGCTGCATCTGCTGCGCCCAGGCCACGATGCCGCCCTGCAGGTGCACCGCGTCGGCAAACCCGGCGTTGCGGACCGCGACCAATGCCTCCGCCGACCGCACACCCGTCTTGCAGTACAGCACCGGCGTCCGGTCCCGGGGCAGCTTCGCCAGACCCTCGGCCGAGGAAATCAACGCTGCCGGAATCAACTGGGCGCCGTCGATGTGGTTGATGTCCCACTCCACCGGTTCGCGCACGTCGATCAGGGCGACCTTTTGGCCGGAGTCCAGCAGTTCGCGCAGCTCACGCGGTGTGATCGCGCCCGCGTCGTCGGCTAGTTCGGACGACAGGCCGCAGAACTCCTCGTAATCGACCAGCTCGGTGATCGTCGGCGTCGCCGGGTCTTTGCCGATGACGATGGTGCGATAGCTCATCTGCAGCGCGTCGTACATCAGCAACCGGCCCAGCAACGACTCACCGATACCGGTGATCAGCTTGATCGCCTCGGTGCCCATCACCGACGCGATCGACGCGCACAGCACGCCCAGCACGCCACCTTCGGCGCATGACGGCACCATGCCCGGCGGCGGTGCCTCCGGATATAGATCGCGATAGTTGACGCCGCGGCCGCCGGGCGCGTCCTCCCAGAACACCGACGCCTGACCCTCGAAGCGGTAGATCGACCCCCACACGTAAGGCTTGTGCGCGAGCACCGCGGCGTCATTGACCAGATAGCGGCTGGCGAAGTTGTCGGTGCCGTCCATGATCAGGTCGTAGCGCGCGAAGAGGTCGACGGCGTTGTGCCGGTCCAGTCGCACCTCGTGCACGTGGACGTCGACCAGCGGGTTGATCTCGGCGATCGACTCGCGCGCAGACTGCGCCTTGGGTCGGCCGACGTCGGAGACACCGTGAATGATCTGGCGTTGCAGGTTCGACTCGTCGACCACGTCGTCGTCGACGATCCCGATCGTGCCGACGCCCGCCGCGGCCAGATACAGCAGTGTCGGTGCGCCGAGTCCGCCCGCGCCGATGACCAGCACCCGCGCGTTCTTGAGCCGCTTCTGCCCGTCGCCGCCGAGGTCGGGGATGACGAGATGCCGGCTGTAGCGGGCGACCTCGTCGCGCGTCAGCTCCGCGGCAGGCGCGACAAGCGGTGGCAACACACCACCGAGGCTAAGCCGAGCTAGGCGATCGGGTACGGCCAGGGATTGAACCGGCAGGTCTTGCCGTCCGGCTTGACGTACTCCGGGTCGAATTTGGCGTTGTCGTCGTCAGACGTGGAGAAGGTCTGCTGCATCATGATCGGCGCCAGACCACCCTGCTTGTCGCAGGGTTCGTGCCGCAGATACCCGATGGCGTGGCCGATCTCGTGGTTGATCAGGTACTGCCGATAGGAACCCACGTCGCCCTGGAAGGACAGCGCGCCGCGCACCCAGCGAGCCTCGTTGATGAACACTCGCGGCTCGACCCCAGCCCCGTAAGACGGGTTGTAGCAAGACGTCTCGAGCGGAAACTCGTATCCGCAGCCATCACGGACGGTCATCGGCGAGCTCAGCGAGATGCGGATATCGGGTTTGCTCCGGCCATTCGCGTCGACCCGGACGAACGCGAACTGCGCGTCGTGGGTCCAGCTCTTCGGATTAGCCAGCGTCTGGTCGACCATCGCGGCGAACGCGTCGTCGCCGCCGAACGCGGTCGGGTCCATGCCGTTTTCGACCTCGACGGTGTACTTGAAGGTCTTCGCCGTGCCCTCGCCGACCTGCGGCGTGACTCCCGGGACAATCTGCCACGACTTGTTGCCCGCTTCGGTGAACGGACCGCCGTTGGGCAGCATCCCGGTCGGCAGATTGGCGTCGAACTGCGTCAGGCCGCGCGGCGGGGCGTCGATGATCACGGTCCCCACGGCGCCGATTTTCGGCGGACCCTGGACCGGCTGCCCGGACACGGGCGCGGACGCGCTCGTGCCGGTGACCGTTTGATATAGCACCACGCCAGTGACGGCGACCAACACCGGTAGCGCGTAGGCCCGCCAGCCGTAGGTGGACACGAACCGGCCCAGCCAACTCTGTTTGCGCCACCGACTGTTGTCCCGGTTCGACCGGACCCGGCCCGCGCCGCCCCACGCCAGCGGATCGCGCTGGGCACGCAACGGCTCGCGCCAGTCGTCGCGGAGGACCGGCGTCCGGTTGCCCCCTCGCCGGTCAGGGTCGAAGGTCACTTTCACAGGATGGCACAACAGCCGCTAGCTGGGGTTCTCGGCGCGCCAGAAGGCAATCGCGTGACGCCGCGATGCCGACATCCGGGGCGCGGGTAACGGTGGGTCGGGCGAGTCGGTAGTAATGTCGTTGCGATTAGCCGCGCGTCGCCCAGCGGCACCAGGATATTCAGATTGAGGATTCGATGAGCGATCTTGCCAACGCAAGCGGACGGGGCAGGGCCAAGCCCGGCACCGCCGCTCGGCGCGGCAACCGGCTGCCCCGTGACGAACGTCGTGGCCAGTTGCTGATCGCGGCCAGCGATATCTTCGTCGAACGTGGGTACCACGCCACCGGCATGGACGAAATCGCGGAGCGCGCCGGCGTCAGCAAACCGGTTCTCTACCAACACTTTTCAAGCAAGCTGGAGTTGTATCTCGCGGTACTGCATCGGCACGTGGAGAATCTGGTGTCCGGAGTGCGCCAGGCCCTGCGCACCACCACCGACAACCGGCAGCGGTTGCGGTCTGCTGTGCAGGCCTTCTTCGAATTCATCGAGCATGACAGCCAGGGTTACCGGCTGATCTTCGAAAACGACAACACCGCCGAGCCGCAGGTCGCCGCGCAGGTGAAAGTGGCCACCGAGTCGTGCATCGACGCGGTGTTCGACCTGATCAGCGCAGACTCCGGCCTGGACCCGCACCGGGCCAGAATGATTGCGGTGTCTCTGGTGGCACTCAGCGTCGACTGCGCGAGGTACTGGCTGGACGCCGACCGGCCGATCAGCAAGGAAGACGCTATCGACGGCACCGTGTTCTTCGCCTGGGGCGGGCTGTCACACGTCCCGCTTACCCGCTCTTAGCAGCCGCGCCGATTCCGAAGCCGACCCGACGCGCATCCGCGACACCGATTTCGACGTAGGCGATCTTGGCGGAGTTCACCACGAAGCGGCGGCCTTTGTCGTCGGTCAGCGCCAGCACATCGGAGCCTTTGCCCAGCGCGTTGGTGACGAGTTCCTCGACCTCGCTGGGCGTTTGCGCGGTGTTGAAGACCAGCTCGCGCGGGCTGTCCGTGATACCGATCTTGACCTCCACGTCGGCCCCTTCCCAGTGGCTCGGTAATCGTGCTCCGACATGCAGGCTAGTAGACGCCCGGGCGACGATGCAGAGCGCGTGGCGCTCTGCTGAGAAGCTGGGCAATCCGACCACGCCGTCGACGTGTGCTCAAAGCCGGTCGGCACCAACGATTCGCGACGTCGTGATAGCACCGCGCGCCGTTCGCAAATCGTGACCTGACACGCCCGCTCGCACGCTGCCGACCTCGTGTCACATCGATAACATTTGCACCATCAGTACCACAAACTATCTGGACGACGAACTCCGGGATCACGACGATGACGCCGTCGACGACATCTACGCCGGCGGCGATCACTGGTCGGTCGATGAGCGCTGGCGCCCGATTGCGGCCATCGCCGGGATCGTCTTCATCCTCGCCGTCATCGCCAGCGTGGTGATCGTGAACGGCGGCGACAGCGCATCGACCTCGGCCACCGTCGTCGTACCGCCCAGTCGGAGCATGACCGCAACGCCGCATCCGACGCTGCCGCCCGAGACCCCCACTACCGTCGCACCGCGGCCGCCGAAGTCGAGCCCGACCGCCACCAGCACCACGCCGGACGCCCCGCCGCCGGCCGCCGTCCCGCCGCCGGACGTCATGCAGCGCACCTTCACCTACCGGGTGACCGGCACCAAGGGTCTGCTGGACATCGTGACCATCGTCTACACCGATTCGCAGGGCGCGCCGCAGACCGACTTCAACGTGTCACTGCCGTGGTCGCGGACCCTGGTGATGAACCCGGGAACCGAAATTCGCTCTGTCGTCGCGACGAGTCTGACCGGTCATCTGAACTGTTCGATCGCCGACGGAGTCGGTCAGCCGATCGCGATATCGACCAGCAGCGCGATGATCGCCACCTGCGCCCGCTAGGCAGTTACGCCAAGCCGAGTTCGCGGACCCGCTCGTCGTGTGTGCGCTGCAGGCGGTCGAAGAACCCCGCCAGATGCGTCAAGCCTTCGGTCCCCGACATCACGAGATCGACCAATTCATCGTGTTCGGCGAGCACGTACTGAGCCTGGGTAATCGCCTCGCCGAGCAGTCGGCGCGACCAGAGCGCAAGTCGACTGCGCTGCTTCGAACTCTTGGCGACCGCGGCGCGCACCTCGGCAACGACGAACTGGGAATGCCCGGTCTGCGACATGACCGCGCGTACCACGTCGGCGACCTCGTCGGGCAGGACATCGGCGATCTCCAAGTAGAAGTCAGCCGCCAGCGCGTCACCGATGTAGGTCTTGACCAGCGCTTCGAGCCAGGTGCTCGGCGTGGTCAGCCGGTGGTAGCCGTCGAGCGCGGCGGCGTATTTCGAGATCGTCGGCACCACGTCGACACCGCGGCTCTCCAAAGCGTCGTGCAGCAGTTCGTAGTGCGCCATCTCAGCTGCGGCCATGCTTGCCATCGAGATCCGCCCGCGCAGATCCGGCGCCATCTTCGCCTCTTCGGTGAGCCGGTAGAACGCCACGACCTCGCCGTAGGCCAACAACGCGAACAACTCGTTGACACCGGGATGGTCCGCCGCAAGCCGTGGCTGGGATGGATCGGCCAGCGGCTCAAGCGGAGTCATGCCGACCACTCTAGGTGTGTTGCGGGGCGACCCGCTGCGCACGCCAACCCCGCGCTGGCGATCGCCCCGAGGTGTGTTGCGGGGCGACCCGCTGCGCACGCCAACCCCGCGCTGGCGATCGCCCCGAGGTGTGTTGCGGGGCGACCCGCTGCGCACACCAACCCCGCGCTGGCGATCGCCCCGAGGTGTGTCGCGGGGCGCGCGGCGACGCCGCCAACTCGGGTCCTGAGCCTTTACCAGCTATGATGAGGACCGGTACTGGCGGTAGGTCCCTATCGCTGCTACCGAAGCAATGTGCGTGCACGCAGTTGGCCCGCCTCCTTAAGTGCAGGGCCTCGCGAATCGGCAACGTATTCGACAGTCAACTGGTGCGCGCGTGACCGCAACGATTGACCAATCGAATACAACCCCGAAAGGCGTACGTGCTTCACGCATGACCCCACTCATCACACCATCACGAGCCGCAGCCGAAACAACCTTTGCCGACCTCGGCATCCGCCCCGAAATCGTCCGGGCACTCAGCGAAAAAGGCATCGAGCATCCCTTCGCCATCCAGGAGCTGACGCTGCCGCTCGCCCTCACCGGCGACGACCTGATCGGCCAAGCCCGCACCGGCATGGGCAAGACCTTCGCGTTCGGCGTGCCGCTACTGCAGCGGATCACCACGTCAGGTCCAGATCGCCCGCTCGACGGCGTCCCCAGGGCGCTGATCGTCGTGCCGACCCGCGAGCTGTGTCTGCAGGTGCACGGCGACCTGTCCACCGCCGCCAAGTACCTCAGCGCCGACGAAGACCGTCCGCTGTCCGTGGTCTCCATCTACGGCGGCCGCCCCTACGAGCCGCAGATCGAGGCACTTCGCGCCGGCGCTGACGTCGTCGTGGGCACACCGGGTCGGCTGCTCGACCTGGCCCAGCAGGGCCACCTGCAGCTTGGCGGGCTGTCGGTGTTGGTCCTCGACGAGGCCGACGAGATGCTCGACCTGGGCTTCCTGCCCGACATCGAGCGGATTCTGCGTCAGATTCCCGACGTGCGGCAGGCGATGCTGTTCTCCGCGACGATGCCGGACCCGATCATCACGCTGGCCCGCACGTTCATGAACCAGCCGACCCACATCCGGGCCGAGGCACCGCACTCTTCCGCAGTCCACGACACCACCAAGCAGTACGTCTACCGGGCACACGCCCTGGACAAGGTCGAAATGGTCAGCCGGATCCTGCAGGCGAACGGACGCGGCGCCACCATGATCTTCACCCGCACCAAGCGCACCGCCCAGAAAGTCGCCGACGAGCTGGCCGAACGCGGTTTCGCGGTCGGAGCTGTGCACGGCGACCTGGGTCAGATCGCCCGTGAGAAGGCACTGAAGCAATTCCGCACTGGTGCCATCGACGTGCTGGTCGCCACCGACGTCGCGGCCCGCGGCATCGACATCGACGACATCACCCACGTCATCAACTACCAGATCCCCGAGGACGAGCAGGCCTACGTGCACCGGATCGGGCGCACCGGACGGGCCGGCAAAACCGGTATCGCGGTCACCCTCGTCGACTGGGACGAGTTGGCCCGCTGGACGATGATCGACAAGGCACTGGGCCTGGGCTGCCCGGACCCGCAAGAGACGTACTCGAACTCGCCGCACCTCTACGTCGAGATGGACATCCCCACCGAAACGGGAGGCTCGATCGGCGCCGCGCGCAAGTCACCGGCCAAGCGGGCGAGCTCTGGCACCGGCAAAGGCGGCGACCAGCCCGCCCCGCAGCGCAACAACGACCGGCAACGCCGCCGCACCCGCGGCGGCTCCGCGACCGGCCATGCCGCCAACGGCGTTAACGGCATTAACGGCCAAGCCGAAGGCGAGGCGCCCGCCACCGACGCACCGTCCGGTGACGGGGCACGCCCCGCACGCCGTCGCCGTCGTCGCCCCCGCAAGTCAGCGGGCGCAACCGCCACCGCCAACTGACCGACATCCAGCCGGATGGTCAAACCGGAACGCCGAACCAAGGCTGACGTACTGGCTGCGGCCGCGATTGTCGTCGTGGTCGCCACGGCCGGGGCATTGATCTGGTGGACCAGCGATGCCCGGGCCACCATCAGCAGGCCCGCGTCGGGGCAGGCGCCCAGCCCGAGACTGGCCCGCGAGGTGCCGACCTCGATCAAGCAGCTCTGGACCGCCCCCAACGCGCCCACCGACCAGCCGGTCGTTGTCGCCGGGACCGTCGTGACCGCCGACGGCCGCGCCGTCCAAGGGCGCGACCCGGTCTCCGGCCAGGTGCGGTGGACCTACTCGCGCAACAGCGATCTGTGCGGGGTCGCCGGGGTCTACCGCTTCGCGGTCGCGGTCTATCGCGACGACCGCGGTTGCGGTCAGGTGAGCACGATCGAGGGACCCTCCGGACGCCGCGGTCCGGCCCGCAGCAGCTACGCCGACCAACGGGTCAGCCTGTCCTCCGACGGCACGACGGTCTTGTCGGCCGGCGACACCCGGCTGGAACTGTGGCGCTCCGACATGGTCCGGATGCTCTCCTACGGTGAGATCGACGCCCGGATCAAGCCTTCGTCGAAGGGGCTGCACACCGGATGCCGGTTGACGTCGGCGGCTGCCAGCTCTTCGGCGGTATCTGTCCTCGAGGCATGCGGCAGGCAAGCGGATTTGCGGCTTGCGCTGTTGCGTCCGAGCAAGGAAGAGGACGAGCCGGATCAGCACGAGGTGCCCGAGCCGGGCATCAGCGAAGGCTCCGGCGCCCGGGTTCTGGCGGTGGCAGAGACCCGCACCGCGCTATACCTGCCGGTGCCGCAGCCTCGCGTCGACATCGTCGATGAGACCGGCACGACCGTCGGCAGCACGCTGCTGCCCAAGCCGCCGTTGGCGTCCAACGTGGTGTCGAGGCCCGGGAACCTGATCACCTGGTGGACCGGCGACTCGGTGCTGGTCTTCGATGCCTCGAATCTGACCTATCGCTACTCCATTTCGCCCGCGGGCCGGTCGGTTCCGGTGGGCCCGGCGACCATGATGGCCGGCAAGCTGCTCGTCCCGGTGACCGACGGCATCGCCGTCTGCGACCCGATGACCGGCCAGGACGACGGCTTCCTGCCGGTGAGCCGGCCGCCGGGAAGTTCGGCGGTGATACCCACCGTTGCGGGTTCGCAGGTGCTCGAGCAGCGCGGCAATACGCTCGTCGCGCTCGGCTGAGGCCGCCTCAGGCGTCGATGGTGAACGTCGGCAGCGCTTTGCCCGACTTCCAGTGCTTGAGCAGCGCAGCGGCCAGTTCCTGGTAGGCCAACGCTCCCTTGTTCTTGCGTGCGGCCAGCACCGACGAGCCGGACGCGCTGGCTTCGGCGAACCGGACCGTGCGCGGGATGGGCGGCGCCAGCACCGGCAGGTCGTAGCGGTCGGCGACGTCGAGGAGCACGTCGCGGGTGTGGGTGGTGCGGGGGTCGTACAGCGTCGGCAATGCGCCCAGCAGCTTCAGTTTCGGGTTGGTGATCGACTGAACGTCGGCGACCGTCCGCAGGAACTGGCCGACGCCGCGATGGGCCAGCGTCTCGCATTGCAACGGCACGATGACCTCGCCCGCGGCGGTCAGCCCGTTGAGGGTCAGCACGCCCAGCGACGGCGGGCAGTCGATGATGACGACGTCGAAGGTATCGCCGAGCTTGTCGAGCGCACGTTTGAGCGCGTATTCCCGGCCGGCCCGCATCAGCAGCATCGCCTCGGCGCCGGCCAGGTCGATGTTGGCCGGCAGCAATGTCATGCCTTCGGCGGTCTCGGTCAGGGCGGCGGAGGTCTCGACATCACCGAGCAGCACGTCGTGCACCGACACCGCCAACTTGTCCGGGTCCTGGCCCAGCGAAAACGTCAGGCAGCCCTGCGGATCGAGGTCGACGAGCAGGACCCGCTTTCCGGCGTCGACCATCGCCGCACCGAGCGACGCTACCGTCGTCGTTTTGGCGACCCCACCCTTCTGGTTGGCCACGGCCAACACCCGAGTCGTCATGAAGCGCAGCTCCTCCGTGTTGCGGGCGGGTGATCAATGCCCATCCTGGCACCAAACCCTTGGTGCCCGCGCGTGGATGGCTATGTGTGTCAGGCAGAATCGGTCGGCATGGGCGTCCTGAGCCATCGATTGTTGTTGCTGCGCCACGGTGAGACCGAGTGGTCGAAGTCCGGCCAGCACACCGGCTGCACGGATCTCGACCTCACCGACAACGGGCGCGACCAAGCCGTCGCCGCCGGTCCCGCACTCGCGGACCTGCACCTCGACGACCCGATGGTGATCAGCAGCCCGCGCCGGCGCGCCGTGGAGACCGCCGAACTCGCCGGCCTGATCGTCGACGAGAAATCCGAACTGCTCGCCGAATGGGATTACGGCTCCTATGAGGGCGTGACGACCGCGGAGATCCAGAAAGCCGTGCCGGACTGGTCGATTTGGACGCACGGTTGCCCGGACGGCGAAACCGTTGCACAGGTCAGCGAGCGTGCGGACCGTGCCGTCGCGCTGGCACTGGATCTGATGGCCTCCCGTGACGTGGTGTTCGTCGGCCACGGCCACTTCTCCCGCGCCGTCATCACCCGATGGGTGCAGATGCCGCTGCTCGAGGGCAGCCGCTTCGGTATGCCCCCCGCCTCCGTCGCGGTCAGCGGCTTCGAACACGGGATCCGGCAGCTGTGCGCGCTGGGCCTCCCCCATCCGAATGAAGACTGATCCGCCGTTCGTACTGTGCGGGCCAGCCGGCGTCCTGATCGCCGACGGCACGGATACGTGCTTCGACAACGTGGCCGACGCGCAGTCGGCGCTACGCTCCGGCGCAGTGCCAATGGTTCTGGGCGCGTTGGCGTTTGACGTCGACAGCCCCGCGGCGCTGATGACGCCACAGTCCGTCCAGCAGCCGGCCGAGTTACCCGACTGGCCGACCGGGCCGCTTCCGGCAGTGCGGGTAGCCGGCGCCATTCCATCGCCGGACGAGCACCGCGACCGGGTTCGCCGCGCCTGCGACCAGCTCACCGCCCCGGGCAGCCCGCTGGAGAAAGTGGTGCTGGCCCGCGCACTCCAGTTGGCCTTCGACAGACCGCTGGACGCGCGGATCATCCTGCGCCGCTTGGTCGCCGACGACCCGGCGGCCTACGGCTATCTGGTCGACCTGTCGGCGGCGGGCGGACGATACGCGGGCATGGCGCTGGTCGGCGCCAGCCCGGAGTTGCTGGTCGCACGCGACGGCGACCGGGTGACCTGCCAGCCGTTCGCCGGTTCGGCGCCGCGGAACGCCGACCCTGAGCGCGACGCCGCGGCCGGCGCCGCCCTCGCCGACTCGGCGAAGGACCGACACGAACATCAACTTGTCATCGACACCATGGCCGAGGCGCTGCGCCCGCTGTGCCGCGAGTTGACGATCGCAACGACACCCACGCTGAGCCGGACCACCGCGCTGTGGCACCTCAGCACACCGATCACCGGTAAGCTTCACGACACATCCACCACCGCAATCGATTTGACGCTCGCCCTGCATCCCACCCCAGCCGTCGGCGGAGTCCCCACCGAAACCGCCGCAAAGCTCATCACGGAGTTGGAGGGCGATCGCGGCTTCTATGCGGGCGCGGTCGGCTGGTGCGACGCGAACGGCGACGGGCGCTGGGTGGTGTCCATCCGCTGCGCACAGCTGGCCGCCGACCGCAGGTCCGCACTGGCCCACGCCGGTGGCGGCATCGTCGCCGAATCCGATCCCGATGGCGAAGTCGCGGAAACGACAACGAAATTCCGTACCATCTTGACCGCACTGGGAGTTGACCCGTGACCGTGCGCATCCGCCGAGCCGTTCCCGCCGATGCGGCCGCGATCACCGCGATGATCCACGGCCTCGCCGAGTTCGAGCGGGCACCCGACCAATGCAGCGTCGTCGAGACTCAAGTCAGCGCAGCGCTTTTCGATCAGCCCGCGACGCTGCGGGCGCACGTCGCCGAGGTGGACGGCGAAGTCGCCGCGATGGCGTTGTGGTTTCTCAACTTCTCGACCTGGGACGGCGTCGACGGCATCTACCTGGAAGACCTGTTCGTGCAACCGGGTTTTCGCCGTCTCGGGCTGGCCCGCAGGCTGCTGTCCGCGCTGGCCAAGCAGTGCGTGGACAACGGCTACACCCGGTTGTCCTGGGCGGTGCTGAACTGGAACACCGATGCGATCGCGCTCTACGAGTCCGTCGGTGCTCGGCCGCAGAGCCGGTGGACCACCTACCGGGTGTCCGGTGCAGAGTTGGCCGAACTCGCCGGTCCGGGTTCCTGACCCCCGGAGACCCAGCGCAGCGCCGCCGGACTGAACAGCAGCGCCAGCCCGGCGAGGGCAACTAGGCCCACCGGGATACCGATCGCCGCCCGATGCGAGCCGACGGTCAGGTAGTACGACACCGGCAGCAACAGCAGTTCGGCGAACACCGCCAGTCCCCGACCCCAGCGCCTGCCGACGAGCAGCGCCCAACCGGCGGCCAGCACAGCTCCCCCGGCCAGGGCGAACCACATCGCAGTGCCGAATCCGTTGGCCACCCGCTGATCCGCCCCGTCGATCGCCCGGAACAGCAGCGCCGCGGCGACCACCAAGCCGGTCGCGCCCTGCGCGGCAGCGATCATTCCAGCGCCGCGCACAGGGGCGGGAGAACGCTCAGTCACCGTCCCAGCGTAGCCATCAAGCTCAATTCGATTGTCGCGCTTCTCCTCGGGCCGCGCCGCGGCTCGCATCGTCGCCGGCTAACCCCGAATATCGCGCTCCTCAGCGAGCCCGCACCGCGGCTCGCATCGTCGCCGCTCCCGTAGGCTTTGGCATCATGCGCGCCGTGCTGATCATCAATCCCACAGCGACTTCCACGACGACGGCGAGGCGTGATCTGCTGACTCACGCGCTGCAGAGCCGCCTGGATTTGACCGTTGAGCACACGCGGCACGGCGGTCATGGCGGCGAGATCGCTCAGGCTGCCGTGCGGGACGGAGTTGACCTGGTCGTGGTGCACGGTGGCGACGGCACGGTGAGCAGCGCCGTCAACGGCCTCCTCGGCCGCCCCGGGCAGCTGCCCACCGGACCCGTCCCGGCGCTGGCGATCGTCCCCGGCGGCTCGGCGAACGTGATGGCCCGGTCACTGGGCATTCCGCCGGGACCGGTCGACGCCACCAACCAGCTCATCTGGCTGCTGGACAAATACGGCCCGGAGAAGAACTGGCGCCGGATCGGGCTGATCGACTGCGGCGAGCGCTGGGCGGTGCTGAACGCCGGCCTGGGCGTCGACGCCGAGGCGGTGGCCAAGGTGGAAAAGCAACGCGAGAAGGGCCGCAAGGTCACGCCGACGCGCTACATCCTCGCTGCGACGCGGGCCACCCTCGGCTATGCGCGCAAGGAGCCGCGGCTGACCGTTCAGCTGCCCGGCCGCGACCCGGTGTCCGGCGTGTACTTCGTCTTCGTGTCCAACTCCAGCCCCTGGACGTTCGCCAATGAGCGGCCCATGTGCACCAACCCCGGCACCAGCTTCGACGCCGGCCTGGGAGTGTTCGGCGTCACCCGCCTGAAAGTCGTCCCGAGTCTGAAACTCGTTGGGCAGATGTTCTCCAAACGACCGAAGATCGAGGGTGAACAGGTGGTCCGCGACGACGATGCGGCCTGTGTGCAGGTGACCTGCGCAGATCCACCGATAGCCTGCCAGTTCGACGGCGACTACCTCGGAGTGCGGGAAAAGATGACGTTCCGGGCCGTTCCAGACGTTTTGGACGTCGTGGCTCCGCACCCGAAACAGCGTCCTGACCTGCGACAGTAAGGAAAAGTGGCCAAAAGCACTGGTCAGGCCCGGCGCGAGTGTAGTACAAACGATTAAGGGGTTTGGTAACAGATCTCTAAAGTGAGATAGCCCACGGACCAACGAGCACCCTTGACATCTGTTGAGCCTGTGAAACGATCAAATGAACGCACGCAACGGTACGGAAACATTTCTTGTGCCTGCGTTAACAGCCGAAGAAAATCATTCGTGCGCACTGCTGCGCACATAGTGAGGAGCAACGACTTATGGATTGGCGCCACACCGCGGTCTGCCGCGACGAGGACCCGGAGCTGTTCTTCCCTGTCGGGAACAGCGGACCGGCTCTCGCGCAGATTGCTGACGCGAAACTGGTCTGCAACCGCTGTCCGGTGACCACTGACTGCTTGTCTTGGGCACTGAACACCGGCCAGGACTCCGGCGTCTGGGGCGGAATGAGCGAAGACGAGCGTAGGGCGCTCAAGCGCCGCAACGCCCGGACGAAGGCCCGCAGCGGAGTCTGACCAAGACCCTCAACGGTGCGGCCCCGGCGAAATGTCGGGGCCGCACCGCTGTGTGTGGGCTTAGCTCATCGTTCGGACGCGACGCCCGATCGGGACACGCAGCACCACGTCGGTTCCACCGTCGGGGGCGTTCTGCATGTCCAGCGAGCCGTCCAGCTCGGCCGAGACCAGCGTTCGCACGATCTGCAAACCCAGCCGGTCGGACTGCTCGACGCTGAACCCGTCGGGCAGCCCGCGGCCGTTGTCGTGCACCACCACGTCCAGCCAGCGCGCCGACCGTTCTGCGCGGATGGTCACCGAATCACCGGCCGTCGCGGCTGCCTCGCAGGCCACCGGGTCGAACGCGTGCTCGATGGCGTTCTGGACGAGCTCGGTGATCACCATGACCAGCGCGGTCGCCCGGTCCGAGTCCAAGACGCCGAGCATGCCGGTCCGGTTGATCCTGATCGGCGCGTCCACGGTCGCCACATCGTTCATGATCGGCAGGATCCGGTCGATCACCTCATCGAGGTTGACCTCCTCGTCGACCGACATCGACAACGCGTCGTGCACCAACGCGATCGACGAGACCCGGCGCACCGACTCGATCAGCGCTTCCCGGCCCTCGATATTGCTGGTCCGACGGGCCTGCAGGCGCAGCAATGCCGCGACGGTCTGCAGGTTGTTCTTCACCCGATGGTGGATCTCCCGGATGGTGGCGTCCTTGGACATCAGCGCGCGGTCTCGGCGTTTGACCTCAGTGACGTCGCGAACCAGCACCGCGGCGCCTGCTGCTGACCCGCGCACCACCAGCGGCAGCGTCCGCAGCAAGATGGTGGCGCCGCCGGCGTCGACCTCGATGCGCATGCTGGCGCCGCCGGCCAGCGAGTTCAGCACATGCTCGGCGAGTTCGTGAGCCTCGAAGGGGTCCGAGATCAGCGGACGGGTGATCGCGATCAGGTTGTGACCCTCGAGCTCCGAGGTGAGGCCCATCCGGTGAAAGGCCGACAGCGCGTTCGGACTGGCGTAGGACACCAGCCCGTCGACGTTGAGCCGAATGAATCCGTCCCCGACCCGCGGGCTGGAGCGCGACATCGCCAGATCCCCGACGTTGGGGAAGGTGCCCTCGGACAGCATGTGCACCAGGTCGGCCGCGCAGTCGAGATAGGCCGTCTCTAACGGGCTGGACTTCGGGGCGTCCGCGACGGCCGTCTGATGCGTCAGCACAGCCACCACCCGCTCGCCATGTTTCACCGGCACCGCTTCGATGTTCACGCCGGTCTGTTGCCACGAATATTGTTGTCCTGCATCACTTTCCAAGCCGATCGCGCCCGAGTCCAGCGCGGCGGCGATCAGTGGCATCCGGTCGGCGTCGACGACGGTTCCGACGGCGTCACGCAGCAACACGGTCGGCGCGGTGTTCGGCCGGCACTGCGCCACGCACACCAGCGAACCGTCGTCGTGGCGCACCCACATCAGATAGTCGGCGAAGGAAAGATCAGCCAGTAATTGCCACTCGCCCACCACGGCATGCAAGTGATCGACGGCGCTGCCCGGTAGAACGGTGTGCTCGGCGAGCAGGTCACCCAGGGTCGACATCGGCGACTCCCGCCATCAGGCGCGGACGGGTCAAGAGCTAGCTGATCACGGCGATGAGGTCGCCGGCTTGGATGACGTCTCCGACGGACACACTTACTTTGCTCACCGTGCCCGCGACTTCGGCCAGAACCGGGATCTCCATCTTCATCGATTCCAGCAGCACCAGGGTGTCGTCGACGCTGACCTGGTCGCCCTCGTTGACCACGACTTCGAGCACGCTGGCCACGATTTCTGCCCGGACGTCCTCGGCCATCATCACCCCGTTCGTCACCAAGCCGGTTATGCGCAATTGCGTGACCCCATCGAACCACAATCGAAATTCCCCGGTTGCACGGGAGCAAAGCCGAACGGCCGGGCGTGTCGGCATCCACCCGAATCCGGCTACCAGGGCCTCTTCGAGGCGCGTAACCGCAGCGTGATGGCTATGTGACCAAAGATAAGCAAACTCCAAGAACAGTAAGCCAACCTATAGAGTCCTTGCGGTGATCGTGTCGTGATGCTGCTGTGACATTTGCGAAGCAGAGTGTCCAAAGTGAATGGAGAGCCTGAAGAAGACAGAGTGACTAAGCCGATATTGAGGAGCATTCCGTTGTCCGAGAACATGTTTGCGCATTCCGCAACTCGCGGACCACTGACCCGTATGGCAACCGGCATCGGCGCCGCGTTGGCTGCAGTCGCCACGATTGGGCTTGGCGCCGGCGCTGCCGCGGCGGCTCCCCAGCAACCTTTCGCCGCCGACGACCCGATCCCTGGAATGCCCGGCGCAGGTAACGCTGTGAACATCGCGAACTCGCTCTTCGGCTCGCTCAGCGGGCTGATGAACAACGTGATTCCGGGCACCGGCGACTTACTGATGCCGGCCAGCGGAGCACTCGGTGGCGGCGGAGGAATCCCGGGGCTCGGCGGCGGGCTTCCCGGCGGATTGGGCGGCGGGCTTCCCGGCGGATTGGGCGGCGGGCTCCCCGGCGGATTGGGCGGCGGGCTCCCCGGTGGACTGCCGGGCGGGATTCCAGGCGGGATCCCCGGCCAAGGCCCGGGTCTGGGTGGTTACCCCGGCGGCTTGCCGGGACAAGGCCCCGGCGGGCTGCCAGGCCAGCTTCCGGGACAGGCTCCCGGCGGGCTTCCGGGCCAGGGCCCGGGCTACCCCGGCGGCCTACCCGGCCAGCAGCTCCCGGGACAGGCCCCAGGCCTGGGCGGTTATCCGGGCAGCACGGTTCCCGGCGGGCAAGGTCCGCAGCTGCCCGGCGGCCCGGGTCCGGCCGCGCAGGCCGGACAGTCCGCTTCGGCAGGTGCTTCCGGTGGCACGCTGGCGCACAGCGCGGTGCCGGTGGTCTAGCCGATTCTGCATAACGCCAACGGCATGAAAGACTGGTCGGCAAGCAGATCGGCGAGGAGGACCCATCATGGCCAAGCGAGGCCGGAAGAAGCGCGACCGCAAGCACAGCAAGGCCAACCACGGCAAGCGGCCGAACGCATAACGACCAACGAAAGCGCGGACCGTCCGACAGGCGGCCCGCGCTTTCGTCTTTTCCAGGGTGAGATGCGGCTAGGACTGGCCGCGAATGATGGTGGTCCGACTGATTTCGAATCGCAGCCGTTCACGCAGACTGTCCGGAGCCCGCTCGCCGCTGCACTTGGTCGCGATCAGTCCTTTGATTCGCTCCTCTAGCCCGTAGAACTGGAAGCAGGGCGGGCAGTCGTCGAGATGCTGTCTGAGCTTGGCTTTCTTCTCCGCGGTGCATTCGCCGTCAAGCAGCATCCATACCTCGGCGATCACCTCGGCGCACTCTGCCTTGATCTGCGGGACATCGTCACCGGCACCGGGCTGGAAGTCGGTCATGACGACACCCCCTCGGGTGCCTGGTCACCACGAATGAACCCGCGTTCCTTCGCGACGTCGGCCAGCAACTCCCGCAGTTGGCGCCTGCCGCGGTGCAGTCGCGACATCACCGTCCCGATCGGAGTGCCCATGATCTCGGCGATCTCCTTGTAGGGAAAGCCTTCGACGTCGGCGTAGTAGACCGCCATCCGGAACTCTTCGGGCAACGCCTGCAGCGCCTCTTTGATCTCGGTGTCGGGCAGCGCCTCGAGTGCTTCGACCTCGGCGGACCGCAACCCGGTCGACGAATGCTCGGCGGTCGCCGCCAACTGCCAATCGCTGATCTCCTCAGTCGGATACTGCGCCGGCTGACGTTGCTTCTTGCGGTAACTGTTGATGTAGGTATTGGTCAGGATGCGGTACAGCCAGGCCTTGAGGTTGGTGCCCTCTTTGAAGGAGCGGAAGCCCGCGTAGGCCTTGACCATCGTTTCCTGCAGCAGATCTTCGGCGTCGGCCGGATTGCGGGTCATCCGCAAGGCGCCGCCGTAGAGCTGATCCAGCAGCGGGATCGCGTCGCGCTCGAAGCGCGCCGTCAGTGCCGCGTCGGTCTCATTCGACCGGGTGCGTCCACGAATCTCGGTGTCATCGGCGGCTGCCGCGATTCCCGAGTCTGTCGCGCCATCCATGTCGGCCATGTTGGGTAACACAGTCCCTTCTGTCGCGATGCCGCTGAACAGGTCCATCAATACCGGACCGGTTTTACGAAGGCTCGTTGCCGTTGACACCCGACTTCCCCTTTCACAATCTAAAGGCTGCGACCGACATGTGTCTGCTTGACCAGACAGCACAGTCAACAGCGACGATCGCCGGGCTATTTCCGGGCCACCGATTCGGGGCAATTGTGAGCAGCGTTACTGTGACGCTCATGTCACTCAAGGGCAAAACCATGTTCATTTCGGGAGCCAGCCGGGGAATTGGCCTGGCCATCGCCAAGCGTGCCGCGCAGGACGGCGCCAACATCGCGTTGGTAGCCAAGACCGCCGAACCGCACCCGAAGCTGCCGGGCACCGTGTACACCGCCGCCAAGGAGCTCGAGGAGGCCGGCGGCCAGGCGCTGCCGATCGTCGGCGACGTCCGCGACCCGGAATCGGTCGAGTCGGCAGTGGCCAAGGCCGTCGAGCAGTTCGGCCCCATCGACATCTGCGTGAACAACGCCTCGGCGATCAACCTGGGCTCGATCACCGAGGTGCCGATGAAGCGGTTCGACCTGATGAACGGCATCCAGGTCCGCGGTACCTACGCGGTGTCGCAGGCGTGTATCCCGCACATGAAAGGCCGGGAGAACCCGCACATTTTGACGCTGTCGCCGCCGATCCTGCTGGGCAAGGAATGGCTGAAGCCGACCGGCTACATGATGGCCAAGTTCGGTATGACGCTGTGCGCGCTGGGCATGGCCGAAGAACTGCGCGAGGAGGGCATCGCCTCGAACACGCTGTGGCCGCGCACGATGGTCGCCACCGCCGCGGTGCAGAACCTGCTCGGCGGTGACGCGGCGATGGCGAAGTCCCGCAAGCCGGAGATCTACTCCGACGCCGCCTACGTCATCCTCAACAAGCCGTCCAAGGAATACACCGGCAACACCTTGCTATGCGAGGACGTCCTGGTCGATTCCGGTATCTCCGACCTGTCGGTGTACGACTGCATTCCGGGTTCCCAACTGGGCGTTGACTTCTGGGTGGACGGCGTCAACCCGCCGGGGTACACCGCCTCGTCGTCGTGATCGCAAGCGCGGCGAAGCCGGGCGCAGCGGGTCGCGACGCTCAGACCTGACCGTGGCTGCCGCGGCGACTCCGGCGCTGGCTGCGCTCGTCGAGGCAGGCGTGCCGCACGAGGTGGTGAAGTTCGCACACGATCCGCGGGAACGCTCGTTCGGCGACGAGGCCGTGCGCGCGCTGACCTCCTCGAGCGAGGTGTCCCCGGACCAGATCTACAAGACGCTGATCATCGCGGTTCCCGACGGGTTGGCCGTCGCGATACTGCCCGCGCTGACGCGATTGTCGTTCAAGGCGGCCGCCACGGCCCTCGGCGTCGGCAAGGCGGCCATGGCCGATCAGCGCACCGCCGAGCGCGCCACCGGCTATGTGCTCGGCGCGGTGTCGCCGTTCGGCCAGCGCACGCAGCTGCCGACCGTCATCGATTCCGGCGCAATGGCTTTCGAGCGGGTGTACTGCAGCGCGGGCCGGCGGGGCTGGGATGTCGCAGTGGCGCCCGCGGACTTGGTCAGGCTCACCGGCGCGGTAACCGCCGCTATTCAGGCCTGAGGTCTGGTCAGCATCGTCCGCACGCTGTCGGCGAATGCGGCGGTGGTGAAGCAGGTGGGCTCGGCGAATTCCTCCATGGTCAGCGACTCGTGCCAGCCGGCGTCGGCGGCGGCCCGCAGCAGTGGCTTGGTCATCGCGGCGGCGTGACCCGGCATCGCGGCGACGCGTGAACACCACTCGTCGGCGACGGCGAGCAGTTCATCGTGCGCGACGACCTGCTGCACGAGTCCGAGTCGCTGAGCTTCGTGGGCGTCGATGTGCTCGCCGCGCAGGTAGTAGGCCATCGCGCCCTGGTAGCCGAGGCGACGGGTCAGTGCCCAGCTCGTACCGACCTCGGGAAGCAGACCCAGCCGGCCGAACGCGGGCACGATCACCGTGTGCTCACTGGCGATGGCGAGATCGCAGCTCAGCGCCCAGGCCAGTCCGACCCCGGCGGCCGGACCGTTGATCGCCGCCACGAAGATCGTGTCTGAGCCGGCGATCAGCCGTGCGATGCCGCCGAATTCGCGACGGATCCAGCGCCACACGTCGGCGACGCCCTCCGGTCGGCTCAGGTTTTCCGTGGCCGACTGCATCATCTTCAGGTCGCCGCCCGCGCTGAAACCCGGGTCGCGGCCAGTGAGCACGACGCTGCGAACGTCGATCTCGGCAGTGAGTTCTTCTATCGCACAACGTAATTGGCGCACCAGCGGTGCGGACAGCACATTGAGCCGGTCGGGTTCGTCGAGGGTCACGATCGCCCGGTCGCCGCGATGGTCGACGCTCACCCGTCGTGGCGCATCGGGATCATCGCCGTCGGCAACCAGCGTGCGATACAGCGATTCTGTTGTGCTCATCATTCGCCCTCCTCAATAGTGTTGTCCCGCAATGCCATCCATGCGGCGTCGGCGAACGTCTTGACTACTCCGCGCGGCATTCTCGGTTCGTCGCCGTCGATCCAGTGCCGACTGAATTCCTGAGCCGGGCCGCACCACAATGCGGCGGTGACTCCGGTCTGCATCGGACGCAAAGCTCTGTAGCTGTGGTGCGGACGCCACCAATCCCGCACGGCGGCGAAGAATGCCGCGTTCGCCTCGCGCAACTCCGCGCTGTCCAGCCGGCCCCCCAGCAGCAATGCCGCCTCGCTGCGGTTGGCGGCCACCCATCGCAGGTGGTGTGCGACGCCGCCGCGAATCCCGCCTTCCGCGGTGTCCTGCCGACGCAACATCGCGACGAATCCCAACTGGTACTCGCCCATCACCTCGGCGTAGACGGCGGCCGCCAGTGCGGGTTTATCCGGGAAATGGTGGTAGAGCGCCCCAACACTGACGTCGGCGTCGCGCCGGATCTCGTCCAGCGTCGCGGCGAGCGCCCCTTCGGCGGCGAACCGGCGGCGGGCCGTCTGCATGACTCGGCGTCGGGTCTCGCCTATAGCTGATCTCGGCACGAGGAAGACTCTAACTTAACAGAGCTTTTCTCGGTCGGAGATTATCTCTCAAGGCCGCTGTTCTCGCAGGAATGTGTCGATGACGGGGGCGAGTTCTGCCGCGTTCTGCACGAGGTCGATGTGGCCACCGTCATGTTGGTGCAGCCGCGCATGGGGCAATAGCGCCTTCATGATGTGGGCGTTGGCCATCGGGATGATCGGGTCGTCGGTGCCCGCGACGATCAGCGTCCGCTGCCAGACCGCAGGCAGTGCGAACAGGCTGGTCCACACCGAACCCGCCAGCAACTGGTGCAGGTAGCCGATCTTCGATCCGGCATGCAACTGCTGCACGAACAGTCGCGCGACGTCGTCGCCGTGAGCGCGCACGGTGCCGCCGTACAACTCCCCCGCAATCGAACCGGCATAGTCCGCGTCGGAGAACCGGCGCGGCGTAACCATTTTCGCCAACACACGCGGATGCGCAGGAACCATCACGGCGCCGGTTCCCGTCGCCACCAGAACCAGGCGGCGGCACCGGCGCGGGTTCTGGAAGGCGAATTGTTGCGCAAGCGCCCCGCCCCACGACAGGCCGAGCACGTCCACCACGCCGATCTCGAGCTTGGCGAGCACACGACCCAGCACCCAGGCCAGATAGGGAAACCCATAGGGCGCAATCGATGTCGGGGAGCCACCAGTCCCGGGCACGTCGAATCGAACGACGGTGATGGCCGGATCGAGGTGCTCGACGAATGGGTCCAGCACCTCCAGGCTGGCTCCGATACCGTTGCAGAGCACCAACGGGATGCCGGCTCCCCAGCGCACCTTGACCCGGATCCGCTGCCCACCGGTAGCGATGTAGCGATCCTCGTCGACCGGCCGGCTCACTTTTCCATCACGTAACTACCCGGAGCGGGACCCAGTGGCGGAAGGTCCTCCCCGCCAAGCATCTTCGGCGCATCGATCTCCGGTCCGCTGCGTTCGGCAAGCCATCGGGTGTAGTCCGGCCACCACGAGTCGCTCGACTTGTCGGCCGAATCCAGCCACTCCTGCGCGTCTTCCGCATCGACCGAACCGGTGCGGTAGGACGCCTTGGGGTTGCCGGGCGGGTTGACCAGTGCCTGGATATGACCACTGGTGGACAGCACGTAGCGGTTGTCCTTGCTGCCCAGCAGGCGAGCGCTGCGGTAGGTGGCCTGCCATGGGCAGATGTGGTCGGTCAGGCCGCCGATCACATAGGCGTCGGCGGTGATCTGCGACAGATCGATCGGGGTGCCCAGCATGCTGACCGCGCCAGGGTTGACCAGCGCATTGTTCAAGCCCATCAGCACCATGTCGCGGTGTAGCGCCGCTGTCATCCGGGTGGTGTCAGCGTTCCAGAACAACACGTCGAATGCGCCAGGCGTCCGGCCCTGCACGTAGTTGTTCACCCAGTACCGCCACACCAGATCGGTTGGCCGCAGCCAGGCGAACATCTCCGCCATCGCCCGCCCGTCGAGGTAGCCCTTGCGGCCCGACACGCGGATCGCGGCCTGCGCCGCCCGGTCGCTCATAATGGCCGGTGCGAAGCCCGCCCGGGTCTGATCGAGCACGGTGACGGCCAGGGTGAGCCCCGCGATCCGGTCCCCCTCGCCGATATCGGACAGGTGAGCAGCGGTCATCGCCGCCAGAATCCCACCCGAGCAGGTGCCCATCAGGTGGGCGCTGTCGGTTCCCGCGATCTTCTGCACCGCGTCGAGCGCCTCGATGATTGCTGTGCCGTAGGCATCGAAGCCCCAATCACTATGGCGGGCTTGTGGATTCCGCCATGAAATCACGAACACCTGTTGGCCCTGCTCCACGAAGTACTCGATCATGCTGCGTCCGGGTGCGATATCCATGATGTAGAACTTGTTGATCACCGGGGGCACGATCAGCAATGGAATCGCGTTGACCTTCGGCGTCTGCGGGACGTATTGGATCAGTTCGAACGACGAGGTCTGCAGCACGACCGCGCCTTTGGAGATCGCGACGGTCTCGCCCACCGCGAACGCATCGGGCTCGACCATCGCCGGCACTCGTGGCTGCGACAGCATGTCTCGGGCGAAGGCTCTGGCGCCTCGGACCGCGCTCAGGCCACCGGTGTCGATCAGCGCCTTCCAGCCCAGCGGGCTGAGCAACGGGTTGTTGCTGGGCGCAAGGCCTTCCACAACATTGTCGAACACGAACCGCATCTTCTCGGCATCCCGCCAGTCCAGCCCAGCGTCGGCCAGCAATCCTTCGGCGGTCTCCGAGCCGGCCAGATAAGCCTGCATGATCCTGTGCAGCAACGGGTTCTGTTGCCAAGCGGTATCGGCGAAGCGCTTGTCGGCCCGTGCCGGCACACGATGCGACCTGCCCGCGGCGATGCCGCCGAGCTCACGGGTGAGTGCACCGACCCGGCCGGCCACGGCACCTGGCTGCTTGGCCAGGTTGGAGCCGAGCCGGGCCCAACTCGCGTTCGGGGTCATCCGGCGGGCGAACGGCCGGGTCGCACTGATGAGTAGCAGGTCGAGCGGTGCTGCCAGCTCGTCCGGGTTTGTCGTTGTCATGGCTATCGTGTGCTTTCGTTTGTCGGAACGGTGATTTCGCGCTTGAGGACTTTCCCGGTCGGCCCCTTGGGCAGAGCGTCGACCAGCCAGACTTGGCGCGGGTACTTGTAGGCGGCCACCCGGTCCTTGACGAAGTCGCGAAGTTCGTCCGGGTGCACTTTCGCCCCGGCCTTCAACGCCACGGCGGCCCCGACTTCTTCCCCCAGCGAGTCGTGCGGGACGCCGATGACCGCGGCTTCGGCCACAGCGGGGTGCTCATAGAGCACCTCCTCGATCTCGCGGGGGTAGATGTTGTAGCCGCCCCGGATGATCAGATCCTTGGTCCGGTCGACGATGTAGAAGTAGCCGTCCTCGTCGACACGTCCGACGTCGCCGGTGGCCAGCCAGCCGTCCGGCGTGATCGTGGCCTTGGTCGCATCGGGCAGGTTCCAGTACCCCTTCATCACGTTGTGTCCGCGGATCTGTATCTCGCCGGTGTCGCCCTGAGACACCTCGGCGCCGTCGAGGTCGACGATCCGCATCTGCACGTCTTCGATCGGAGTTCCGATCGAGCCCACCTTGCGCTCCCGGTGCGGATGGTTGAACGCGGCAGCCGGTGAACTCTCGGAAAGCCCGTAACCCTCCAGAACAGTGCATCCGAAAGCCTTTTCGAAATCGGTGAGAACCTGCACCGGCATCGCCGCGCCACCGGATACGCAGACTCGCAACGTGCGCGTCGCTTCGGGTGCGGCCTCCTCGGCCACGCTCAGCAGCGCCGAATACATCGTCGGCACACCTTCAAAGACCGTGACGGCGTCGCGCTCGATCACCTCGAGCGCCTTCTGCGGCGCGAATCGAGGGATCAGCGTGAGCGTCGCGCCGGCCAGCACCGCGCCGTTCAGGCCACAGGTGAGCCCGAATACGTGAAAGAGCGGTAGGCAGCCCATGACGACGTCGTCCGGCCCGGTCTCGACCAGGGTGCGGACGCTGACGTCGGCGTTGCGGACCAGGTTGCCGTGGGTGAGCATGGCGCCCTTGGGTTTTCCGGTGGTCCCGGAGGTGTGCAGGATGACGGCGATGTCGTCGGCGCCGCGTTCCACAGGCGACTCCTGCGCAGGCAGGTCGGCGATCAGGTCCATCAGGCCTGCGTCATCGACAACCCAGCACTGCGAACCCGTTTCGTCGGCGCCTGCGCTGGCCTCGTCGGCGAAGCCGGGCGTGGCGAACAACGCTTTCGCTCCACTGTTGGACAGGTAGTACGCCACTTCGCGAGCCTTGAGCAAGGGATTCATCGGGACCGCGACGGCACCTCGGTAGATGATCCCGTAGAACACGATGGCGAATGCGGGCGTATTGGGAAGCATTACGCCGACCCGGTCGCCCGGTTCGATTCCGGCTTGCTCGAGCAGCGTCGCCACCCGGGCGGCCGCCGCGTCGAATTCAGCGAAGGTGAATTCCAGGTCGTCGCAACGCAACGCCACACCGTCGGGTTTGCGGTTCTTCGAGGTAACAAGGTTGGTGCTCAGGCTGGTCATGAGTTGTCTCCGGAATCTGTCTGATGTGCTGTATCCAGCGTGATCCCCGTGGCTCGACAGGACAATGTCGCGACCGACAGCCTTCCGACCGGTTCGGTGTGACCGCGCACATCAGCCCGCACGCGGGCATAAAGTCTCCGACTATGAGGAGCGGCGCGTGAGTCCGCCGGCGACGAGGCAGAGCAGCGCGATGCTGAGGAGCGGCGCATGAGCCTGGTATCGCGGGCCGGCGACGTCCGGCGTGGCTCCGAGCCGGACCCGCACATCGTGGAGCTCGGCAACCTCATGCTGGCTCACGCACCGGAACTGGGCCGGGCACTTGCCGATCGACTGTTTCGCGACGTCGATTTCTACCGCGACGGCAGCATCGTCACCAAGGACGAGGTGCGTGCAACGTGCGAGGCAAACCTGACGTTCGTCTTCGACTCGCTTGCCGCACACACCGACGTGGATGTCTCACCCGCCGAACACACCGGCACCACCCGTGCACTCGCCGGCGTGCCATTGCCGGCGTTGATGACGGCCTACCGGATCGGGTTTCGATTCATGTGGGAGGAGACCCTCGCCGTCGCACGGTCCGCGCGGATACCCACCGAGTCGATTCTGAACGCCACCGCGCGGGTCTTTTTCGCGCAGGACACCTTCACCCAGGCCATGGCCGACGCCTACCGCCAACAGCTGACCCAGCAGATCGTGGAGCAGGAAGAAGAACGCTCGGCCTTGGTCGAAGCGTTGCTGTCTCGACGGATCACTGACAACCAAAGCCTCTGGGAGGCAGCAGATCTGCTGCGCCTGCCGACCACCGGACCGTATGTCGTGGTGGCGGCCCAGTTGCCTGCCATCGGTAAAATGGCGTTGCCCGCGATCGAAAGCAAGCTCGCCGCTCGTGACATCCGGTCGGCGTGGCGGCTGCTGCCCGACTTACACATCGGCCTTGTACAGGTGCGTATTCGCGAGACGCTCGACACGCTGCTCGACGTGCTCGGCCAGGCAGCCACCGTCCGGGTCGGTGTCAGCCCACCGTTTCAGCATCTGGTCGATACCAGCGATGCGCTGCGCTTCGCTCGGCTGGCGGTGACCGGAAAGCCTTCGGCCGACTCACTAGTCAGCGTGTTCGACGACACCCCGCTTGCTGTTGCAGCGGTCAGCGCACCGGAAGCCATGACCAAGATCAGGTCCTCGGTGCTCAAGAAATTGAACGAGCTGCCGCCGGCCGAACGCACAATTCTGATCGACACCTTCCATGCCTGGTTACAGGCGGGCGGTTCCGCAAACGACACTGCGGCGGCGATCTTCTGTCATCCCAACACCGTGCGGCACCGCCTTCGCCGCATCGAGGAGCTGACCGGCCGCTCGGTCTCGAGGCCTCTCGACACTGCCGAACTGTGTCTGGCCTTCGAAGTCGAGCGGCGGCTGCCCTAAACGGTGTGTGCCTTCAGCCGGTGTCGAACCTGCAACGCATTGATGACCTCCACGACGCCGATGGCGATCAGCCACCAAGCGCCAACCAGGGTCAGGACCGCGAGCGAACTGAACGGGTAGACCATCAGCACGCCGCCGCCGATCAGGGTGACCACACCGAGGAATGCCTGCCAGCCGCGGCCGGGCACGTGGTCCAAGGCCAGTGCCGACGTCAACAAAGTCGCCCCACGAAAGAGCCAACCGACACCGATCCACACGGCCAAAAAGAAAATCGAGTCGGCGACGTTGCGGAAGCACAAGATCCCCAGCACCAGCGACACGGCGCCGGTGAGGAACTCCAACACTTTCATTGCGGGTCCGGCGTGCGTGGCGAAGGCGGCGAGCATGTACCCAAAGCCGGACGCCACCAGATAGATGCCGAACAGGATGCCTGCCACCACCCAGGTCTTGCCTGGCCAGGCCAGCACGACGACACCCAGAGTGACAGCCAGGACGCCGATGAGGAGAAGCATCTGCCACGCGTTACGAGCAAGCTGATGCAGTGGACCTTCGAAAACGGTCTTACCGTCGGTAATTGTCATCCCAACATCATTAATCCAAGTCGACGCAAAGAAAATGTCCACCGCCACACAATTCAGCGTGGCAACCGGGTATTGCGAACATTGTCAGGCTGCCACCTGCGATGTCCGTTACGCGGTCACGGAGCACCGGCGCGACGCCCTTGTCGCCAGAAGACAACAACGCGTCATAAGTTAGTCGGCTCGCGACATCGCCGCGGCGGGGTAGCGTCGGTAAGTTTTGCGACGAACCGAATGGTTTGATCCCGTAGTCGAATTATCGAGTGCTACAACCTATCCCGACAATTCCGCGTAGCGGAGAAACGTAGGAGAAACCATGTTTGAATCAATGCTGACGATCCTGATCTACCTCCTGGCTGTTCTGAGCCCAGCGCTCCTCCCGGCGATCGTCCACGTGGCCCACGTCGTCCGCGACGGGCGGCCGGCTTACCGTCCGGGCCGGGCGGCACGCCACCCGCTACCCACGGCATCCCGACGTCTCGCCGTTCCTCTCACGGCGTGAAGCCCCAGCGCAACCCGACGGGGGCCCACCTGCAAGGGTGCGGCCCCGGTTATTTCGGCTGCAGAACCGCCGGGCCGTACCAGTGACACGCGAGAAGCGCGAGCTCGACGTCGAGCCGGTCGCCGCCGATCTCACGGCCCCGTCTGGCGACCGCGCGACCCACCCGGTACTTGACCGAGTTGAAATGCAGATTGAGTTCTTCCGCGGCGACCTTGTAGCTGGAACCGCAACCCAGGAAGATGCGCAGCGTCTCCCGCAGTCGGCCGTCGTTGTCGTCGTCGGTCGCGAGCTTGCCCAGCACGGTGCCCACCCAATCGCGGATGCCGGCCACGTCATCACCGAGGCGCGCCACCACGGACAAACCCGGGTCCGTCGCCGCAAGGACTACGCGGTCACGTTTGCCGATCATCGCGACGCGGTGTGCATTTTCGGCTTCGCGATGTGACTGACGAAATCCCTCGACACCACACGACATCGTCCCGATCGCCACGCTCGGCGAATCCTTTCGGGCACAGAAGAACTCGCGGACCTCGTCACTCGCCTCGTCCGCCGCACCCCGAAACGGCAGCCAGCCCCACCCACAGCTTCGGTCGGCAGCGACGAAAAGCGGTGCGCCGCCGGCGTTGGCGGCTTCACCCGCATCGCGCAGACATCGCTGCAACCGACCGAGCTCGTCGCCGTCAGCGCTGGAGTCCGGGTACCACATGACGAGCGCCAGATGGTGCCAGCGCAGTGGGTAGCGGATCGAGGTGGACGCGCCGTCGGCGTCGACGGTGATGCCGGCGGTCAGCAGCTCTCGAACCCGCAAGGCGCGCAGGCTGTTCTGGTTCTCCAGCCACCGTTCGCGCTCGTCCTCGTAGACGACGACGACCTGCTGCGAAATCCAGTCGATGTACTCGAAGATGGTGCCGGACATCGCCTCGACGACGGCGTACCTGGTCTGCTCCGACGTGTCGATCAGGCGCACCTCGCTGAACACCAACTCGTTCATCAACTTCTGACCAAGCCGATAGGCCCGGACCAGAGCGTTGGCAGGCACCCCGTACTGCGCCAATCGCCGGGCATACTCGAATGCCGCGGTGGGAGCTTCGATGCGTTCGACGCCGATGCCATGGCGCAGCGCACGAAGAACCGTGTCGATATTTCCCTCGAGACTGGGCGCGAGGAGTTCGGTCACCCGTTCATCACCCCGCAGCTCGGGGATCTTCGCGTCAAGGTAACTGTGCATGCCCGCTGCCAATTCGGCCAGCCGATTGTGCAGTCGTTCGGCGGTCTCGGCGACGTGGCGGCTGACCTCGACGTCGTTGCCGGCCTGCGCTGTTGTCACATTGATGACGGTAGACCTCGCGATTGTCTTCCGGAGACAACTCGCGCACCCAACTTCGTCGTGCGACCACTGTTTTTGCGGTCAGCGCCATCCCTAATCTTGTCGGCACTGCACCGACCAATCGAACCCGGAAAGGAGCGACGCGAAATGGGTTTTACCAAGCCCCAGTTGCCCGACGTCGACCCGGACACCTTCCTGCAGAAGCCGCTGATGGAGCGGATGCGGATCCTCGCCACCGAATGGGCCGAAAATGGCTTCGGCGCGCCGCGGATGGTCCACACCATTTACATCGTCAAGCTGGTTTTCTTCTTCATCCTCGGCGGAATCACCATTGCGACGGCGACGTCTGGCCTACCCGCCTTCTGGCATGTGGCTCAGTGGTGGAATCAGCCGATCGTCTACCAAAAGGTCATCCTGTGGACCGTGCTCCTCGAGGCGGTCGGGGTGGCCGGCTCGTGGGGGCCGCTGGCCGGCAAGGTCAAACCGATGACCGGCGGAATCCTGTTCTGGGCCAGGCCGGGAACGATCCGGCTACGGCCCTGGAAGTGGGTGCCGTTCACCGACGGTGACCGTCGCACCTGGCCGGACATCGCGATCTACCTCGGGCTGTTGATGAGCCTGGTCGTGCCGCTGCTCACACCGGGTGTGCATAGCGACTCACTATTGAAAGTATTGCCGCACAACACATCCGGACTAGTGAGCCCCACTCTGCTGATCACGCCGATCGCGCTGCTGGTGCTGATCGGACTGCGGGACAAGACCATCTTTCTGGCCGCCCGTGGCGAGCAGTACCTGCCGGTGCTGGTGATTTTCGCGGCGCTGCCATTCGTCAACATGATCGCTGCTTTGAAGATGGTGATCGTGGTGGTGTGGGTCGGCGCCGGCTTCTCGAAGTTCGGCAAGCATTTCGCCAACGTGATTCCACCGATGGTGAGCAACACGATATTCGCGCCAAAGTTTCTGCGGAAGGCGCACTATCGCGACTTTCCAGTCAACCTGCGGCCGTCGCGCTTGGCGGACTTCATGGCCCACGTCAATGGGACCACCGTCGAGATCGCAGCTCCGCTGGTGTTGTTCTTCTCCACCAACAAGTGGCTGACCCTGGCCGCGGCGCTGTTGATGGTGGGCTTCCACCTGTTCATCGTCTCGACGTTCCCCCTTGCGGTGCCGCTGGAATGGAACGTGGTGTTTGCCTACAGCACGGTCTTCCTATTTCTCGGCTTCCCGAACTGGAATGGCTACGCCCCGTGGGATATGACACCGCCCTGGCTGGCGCTGGTCATCGCCGCCGCGCTGCTGTTCTTCCCGGTGCTGGGCAATCTGCGGCCGGACAAGGTGTCCTTCCTGCCCTCGATGCGGCAGTACGCCGGCAACTGGGCTTCCGCGGTGTGGGCGTTCACACCGGGCGCCGAGGCGAAGCTCGACCGGGTAACCCGGTCGGCGCGCAACCAGGTCGACCAGTTCATCGAGTTCGGTTACGAGCCCCACTGGGCGGAGATCACCTCGCAGCGAACGATCGCGTGGCGCACCATGCACAGCCAGGGCCGCGGCCTGTTCTCACTACTGCTGACCCATCTGCCCGACGTCGACACCCGCGTCGTGCGCGAAGGTGAGTTCATCTGCAACTCCCTGATCGGCTTCAACTTCGGAGATGGTCACCTGCACAACGCCGATCTGATCCGGGCCGTACAGAGCGAGGCGGCGTTCGAGCCGGGCGAGTGCGTGATCGCCTGGGTCGAGTCGGAGGCCTTCGGCAGCGGTGTGCAGCACTACCGGCTGATCGATGCCGCACTCGGGGTGATCGAGCGAGGCACCTGGAAAGTGGCCGACGCGGTCGCCGAGCAGCCGTGGCTGCCCAACGGCCCGATCCCGACTACCGTGGAATGGTCCCTGAGCGGTGGTAAGCCCGCCGCCCGGCACGACCAGGAACACGGGCACGGAGCGATGGCATGAGCACGGCAGTGGTAGTAGGCGGCGGGCCCAACGGGCTCGCCGCTGCCGTCTCGCTCGCGGCCGAGGGCATAGCGGTCACCGTCCTCGAAGCCTCCGACGAGGTCGGCGGTGGCGCCCGCAGCAGCGAGGCCATCCTCCCCGGGTTGCTGCACGACCACTGCTCGGCGATCCACCCGATGGCCGTCGGGTCGGAGTTCGTGAGCAGGTTCAATTTGGACCGCTACGGGCTGAGCTGGCGCTGGCCGGAAATTGACTGCGTGCATCCGCTCGACGATGGCAGCGCCGGTGTGCTGCACCGCTCGGTCGAGCAGACCGCGGCCGGCCTCGGTCGCGACGGGGCGCGGTGGCGTCGCGCGTTCGGTTACTCCGCATCCCGATTCGACGCGCTGAGCGAAGACATCATGGGGCCGCTGCTGCGGATCCCCCACCACCCGCTGATGCTGGCCCGGTTCGGCGCGCCGACCGTGCTTCCGGCGTCGACGTTCGCCCGGCTGTTCCGCACACAACAGGGCCGGGCACTTTTCGGTGGTGTTGCGGCACACGCTTTTCGGCCGCTGCACTATCCGATGACGTCGGCGATCGGGATGGGCATCATCACCGCCGGCCACCGGCACGGCTGGCCGGTCGCCGAAGGCGGGTCGCAGTCCATCACCAACGCGATGGTGGCGCTACTGGGCGACTTGGGCGGCAAGATCGAGACCGGTGTCCAGGTCCAGACGGCGTCGCAGCTGCCGCCCGCGGACATCACGATGTTCGACCTGGCGCCGGAGGCTGTCGCGGGCATCCTCGCTGATCGTCTGCCGCGCCGAGTATCCCGAGCCTTCACTAAGTTCCGGCGCGGCCCGGGCGCCTTCAAAGTCGACTTCGCGGTCGAGGGCGGCGTGCCATGGACAAATCCGGATGCGCGCCGCGCGGGCACGGTGCACGTCGTCGGCAACTATGGCGAACTGGCTGCCACCGAGCGGGATGTCCATGCCGGACGGATGCCCGAGCGGCCGTTCGTGTTGGTCGGCCAGCAGTACCTGGCCGACCCGCAGCGATCGGTGGGTGACGTGCACCCGGTGTGGGCCTATGCCCATGTGCCCAATGGCTTTTCCGGTGATGCCACCGCGGCGATCACTGCTCAGATCGAGCGATTCGCTCCGGGCTTTCGGGATCGGGTCGTCGGCCAGGTCGTCCGTAGCACTAGCCAATTCGCCGCCTACAACCCCAACTACGTCGGCGGCGACATCATGACCGGCTCCAAGGACATCCGCCAGTTGACCTTTGGGCCGCGAACCACGCTGTCGCCGTACAGCATTGGGATTCCCGGGACGTACATCTGCTCGGCGGCCACACCACCCGGCCCGGGCGCCCATGGTATGTGCGGCGCCAACGCCGCACAACGCGCACTTCGCTACTTGGCTCGGCAGCCGTAGCGCCGAGACCTCACCGATGCACCCGCTTGGCAACGAAGTATTCGTCGGTTCGGGTGTGGTCGACGGTGTAATCGACTGCCTTCGTGAAGTTTTCCGAGTCATAGCCCAGCCAGCGCTCGGTGCGTTGACGCTCGAATTCGCTCCAGGACGCCACGGTGAACCGCTCGAGGAACAAGTCCGCCTGTTCGACGCTGTGATACAGCCGCCAACTGTGGCCGCCAGTTCGCAGCCGTGATCGCCTGACCCGGCTCATCGCCTCGACGAAGTCGTCCTGCTTGTCCTCCAAGACTCGGTAGCGGACGACTACCAGCACTGGTCCATCGTCGGCACACGGCTCGAACATGAGCATCGGTTCGGGCCAGGCAGTGGAGACATCGACGTTCAGCTTCCCGGTGAGGGGCAGCAGCGGAAGGACGACAACGCTGAGGGCGGCGACACCCAGCGCCACCGCCGAGCACAGCAACGCGATGTGAAGTCCCGCTTGGGTGGCGACGGCACCCCAGGCATAGGCGCCGATGGCCTGAGCTCCGGTGGAGACCAGCAGATACACCGACAACGCACGGGCCCGAACCCATTGCGGCAACGTCAGCTGCGCCGCGGCATTCAACGTTGCCAACGTGATCAGCCACGCCATCCCCGACAGCATCAAGACAGGGATCGTCGCAGCGAACGGCAGCCAGACGACCGCAATAGGCGCGAGACCGTACACCGCGGCCGACACGGCCAGCAGCACGTTGTCCGACTCCCGCCGGCGTAACGGGTCAGCGACGACAGCACCGAGTAGGGCGCCAAAACCGATGGCCCCCAGCGCCACACCAAAGCCACCGGCGCCCAGATGCCAGAAGCGGGCGGCGGCCACCGGTAGCAGAGCCAACAGCGCAGAGGCGGGAAACAGGAACAGCGCGGTGCGAAGGAGGATCCGGCGGAAAATCGGGCCGTTCGTCACGTACAGCAGTCCGCTGATGATGGCCTGGCCGAAGTGTTCTCGTTCGATCGGCGCGAGTTGCTTGGGTCGTTTCCATACCCGCAGAGCAACGATGATTCCCGCAAATGACACCGCGTTGATCGCGAAGACAAATGCGGGGCCGGCGAATGCCACGACAATGCCACCGATTGCCGGTCCGATGGCTCGGGAAGCATTCCCCGAGACGCTGCCCAACATCGAGACGGCCGGTATCTGCTCACGCGGCACGACTTCGGGCTGAATTGCCTGCCAATCCGGCCCAGCGAGCGCGGAAGCGGAACCAAGCGCCACGGTGAACATCAACAGCGACGTCGGGGTGAGGTGACCGAGGTACGTCACCACCGCCAGGGCCAGCGCAACCAGCACTGCGTAGGACTGCAGAAAAATCAGTAACCGCCGCCGGTCGAAGAGATCGGCAAGCGCGCCGGCGAACAATCCGAAAAGCAGAGTTGGCCCAAGACTGGCCGTCTGGACCAGTGCCACGATCACGTCGGGGCTGTGCTTCTCGACCAGAAACCATTGGGCCGCAACGCTCTGCATGTACGTCCCGATATTGGAGGCGAACGAAGCGATGAACAGGTTGCGGTACACACGGTTGCGCAACGGTGCCCATACCGACGGCCGCTCGCCGTCCACCTGGTCTTGAGCCTCGATCACCATCGAGATGATTCTGGCACGAGGGCAACGCCGTTCGCGTGTCAGTACTTGTAAAAGCCCTCACCGGACTTGATGCCGAGCTTGCCCGCATCGACATAGGCCTGCAGCAGATCCCGCGCGTGTGTCGGCAGGTTCGGGAACACTTCGGTGTAGTTCTTTTCGACGTCGAGCGCGACGTCGAGGCCGACCAGGTCCATCAACTGGAACGGCCCGGCCGGCGCACCCAAGTTGAGCCTGTACATCCCGTCGACGTCTTCTGGGCGGGCCACTCCCTCGGCGACCACAGCCAGCGACTCACGCTTGATCGCCGCCCACACCCGGTTGAAGATGAAGCCGGTGCACTCCTTGCGCGCTTCGAACGGGTAGACGCCGAACTCGGGCAGCACTGTCAGCAGGGTGTCGAGCAGGCCGCGGTCGGTCTCGCCGTCCGACATCAGGTCGAGGCCATTCACCTCCGGCGGCATGTAGAAATGGGTGTTGCAGAAACGCGCTGTGTCGCTGACGTTTTCGGCCATCAGCCGAGACGGATACGACGACGAGTTGGTCGCGAAGATGGTGTCTAATGGTGCGGCCTTGTCGATCTCGCCCCACAGCGGAATCTTGATCTCGAGTTTTTCCGGGGCCGACTCCACCGCCAGCCAGGCGCCGTCCAACGCCTCGGCGAGAGATGTCGTGCCGGTCGCGACGCCCGGTTCACCGAAGCCGCGGCCCTCGATGACCCCCGGAAGGTTCTCCGCTACGTACTGCGTCGCCGAAGTCAGCTGTTCGTCGCGGCGGGCGTAGATCCGCACGAGTCCACCGCGGCTGGCGAACATCAGCGCGATGCGCCGTCCCAACGTCCCTGCGCCGATCACCGCGACCGGACGGTTCCGAATGTCATCGAATGTGTAGCTATACAAGGCACTCACACCCCGCATGCTAAGTCCCCGGTGCGTGCCCAGACCCGTCGCCGACGGACAAAGTTGTCTGAACCGTTGTCGACGAACGACAACTACAGCAGCGTGGCCTGTTCGGGCTGCGGCTCCGCCGGCTCCCACAATTCGGGTCCGTTGTTGCGAATGTTGTTGACCAGGGTCGAGATCTCCCGCACGTCGATGCCGTCGACGCTCGGCGGCGCGGCCAGGAAGTCAAGGTCGGCCGGCTCGTCGGGATCCAGCCAGCGATCCCACTCACCCTCGGGCACGATCAACGGCATCCGGTCGTGGATCTCGGCGAGCTCACCGACCGCGTCGGTGGTGATGATCGTGCAACTCAACAACGGCGAATCGGACCCGCTGCCGGGGTTTTTCCATACGGACCACAACCCGGCCATGAACAACATCTCGCCGTCGGCGCGGTGCATAAAGAACGGCGTCTTGCGCGTCTTCTTCCCGGCGTCGTTATCGGGGTTGGCGCGCCACTCGTAGTAGCCGTCCATCGGCACCAGGCAGCGTTTGGATTTGGCGCTGGAACGAAACGCCGGGGAGGTGGTGACCTTCTCAGCCCTGGCGTTGATCAGCAGCGGACCCTTGGACTCGGGCGCGCCGTCGGCCCCCGCTTTCGCCCACGAGGGAACCAATCCCCAGCGCATCAAGCGGACCCGCCTGGTTGCTTCGTCGTCGCGCACTTCAGGGTTCGAGTGCCGCCGGACCACGGTGGTGATGGTCGTGGTGGGTGCCACGTTGTAGTTCGGGCCGGCCTCGGACTCGGCGGAGCGGGCCTCGTTGATCGCCTCGATCTTTTCGGCCAGCGTGGCCGGATCTGTCGTGACCGCAAATCGTCCACACATGACTCCATGGTGGCAGAGCAGGCCGACACGCAATGATGGACGAGTGAGCACCTGGTCAGCCCCGGCTACGACGACGCCGGTTTCGGCGACCGTGACCGTGCCGGGCTCGAAATCTCAGACCAACCGGGCGCTGGTGCTCTCGGCGCTGGCCGCCACGCATGGCGGCGTCTCGACGATCAGCGGTGCGCTGCGCAGCCGCGACACCGACCTGATGATCGGCGCTCTGCAGGCGCTCGGCCTGCGGGTCGACGGGTCGGCGGACGAGCTCACCGTCGGCGGGACGATCTCCCCTGCGCCTGCGGCCCGCGTCGACTGCGGTCTCGCGGGCACGGTGCTGCGTTTCGTTCCGCCGTTGGCCGCCCTCAGCCTGGAGACGGTCACCTTCGACGGCGACGAGCAGGCCCGCAGCAGGCCGATCGCGCCATTACTCAACGCGCTGCGTGGCCTGGGCGTCGACATCGACGGTGACGGCCTGCCATTCGGAGTGCATGGGTCCGGGTCGGTCGCCGGTGGCGCCGTCGAGATCGACGCCTCGGCGTCATCGCAATTCGTGTCCGGCCTCCTGCTCGCCGGCCCGTCCTTCAGCGACGGCCTGACCGTGCAGCACCGAGGCGCGGCGCTGCCGTCCGCGCCACACATCGCCATGACGGTGGCGATGCTGCGTCAGGCCGGGGTCGACGTCATCAGCGACGCCGGCACCGACCGTTGGCAGGTGCGGCCGGGCATCGTCGCCGCGCACCATTGGCACATCGAGCCGGACCTGTCCAACGCCGTGCCATTCCTCGCTGCGGCCGTGGTCAGCGGTGGCACCGTGCGCATCACCGGCTGGCCGGAAGACAGCATCCAGCCGGCCGATGTGATCCTGAGCATTCTGCGACAACTGAATTCTGTTGTGAAGCATACTGATTCATACCTCGAGGTAAGTGGGCCGCAATCCTATCCGGGATTCGACGTCAACCTACGTGACGTCGGCGAGCTCACCCCCTCGGTGGCGGTCCTCGCGGCACTGGCAGCGCCGGGGTCGGTCTCCCGACTGTCCGGCATCGCACACCTGCGTGGCCACGAGACCGATCGACTCAACGCCCTGTTCACCGAAATCAACCGACTGGGCGGTGATTGCCGGGAAACCCCCGACGGACTGGAGATCACCGCGACGCCACTGCACGCGGGCACCTGGCAGTCCTACGCCGATCACCGGATGGCGACGGCCGGTGCGATCGTCGGCCTGCGGGTCGCCGGCGTCGAGGTGGACGACATCGAAACCACCGCCAAGACGCTGCCGAATTTCCCCCGGATGTGGGCCGACATGCTTGGGAACTCGTAGCTTGAGGCCGGGCGACTACGACGAATCCGACGTCAAAGTCCGGTCCGGAAAGGGTTCACGCCCGCGGACCAAAACTCGCCCGGAGCACGCCGACGCCGAGCAGGCGATGGTGGTCAGCGTCGATCGCGGCCGATGGGGGTGCGTTATCGGCGGCGATCCCGATCGCCGGATCACCGCGATGAGGGCCCGCGAACTGGGCCGCACACCGATCGTGGTCGGCGACGACGTTGACGTGGTCGGCGATCTGTCCGGCCGGACCGACACGTTGGCCCGCATCGTCCGACGCGGCCCGCGGCGAACACTGTTGCGGCGCACCGCCGATGACACCGATCCCACCGAGCGGGTCTTTGTCGCCAACGCCGATCAACTGCTGATCGTGGTGGCGCTGGCCGATCCGCCGCCGCGCACCGGGTTGGTCGATCGGACGCTGATCGCGGCCTACGTCGGCGGGCTCACCCCGATCCTGTGTCTGACGAAGTCGGATCTCGCCCCCCCGGAGCCATTTGCCGAGGAGTTCGCCGACCTCGATCTCACCGTGATCGCCGCGGGTCGTGACGACCCATTGGACGCGGTGGCGCACCTGCTGACCGGCAAAATCACCGCGCTATTGGGACATTCCGGGGTCGGCAAATCGACGCTGGTGAATCGTATTGTGCCGCAAGCACATCGAGCAGTCGGTGAGGTCACCGAGATCGGCAGGGGCAGGCACACCTCGACGCAGTCGGTGGCGCTGCCGCTCGGTGACAGCGGATGGGTGATCGACACACCCGGCATTCGCTCGTTCGGGCTGGCGCACATCCAGCCCGACGATGTGGTGATGGCCTTCTCCGACCTGGCCGAGGCGATCGAGGACTGTCCGCGGGGTTGCGGGCATCTCGGGCCACCAGCCGATCCCGAATGCGCGCTGGACACTCTCACCGGGCCGGCGGCGCGGCGCGTCGCGGCCGCACGTCGTTTGCTGGCCGCGCTGCGGGAGGGCTCAACCTGATCTCAGGTTCTAGTCCTCCGCCTGCGACCGGACCCACTCCAGGTTGGCCTGCATGTTCTGCTGCCACTCGGCCAGTCGACGGGAGATGATCCGGGCCTCCTTGTCCGGTTGCGCCACGATCGCCGGGGTCAGGCCCGACGGACCCGGACCCATCCGGCCCCACTGCCGGACGAGCACGCCGTCGCTGGCCGGCTCGACCTCGAACGCCCAGGTCGCGCTGGTCCCCTCGGGTCCGGCGACGTTGTACACCCAGCGGCGCTGGTCATCGACTTCGACGACCTCGCACACCGTTGACCAGTCGCCAAATGCCTCATGCTTGCTGTGCCCGTAAAACCGCGCGCCGACTTCGACGCCGGTGGCCCCGTCAAGCCAGTCGACGTCTTCGAGTTCCGCTGAGCAGTGCGTCGGCAAGTTGATGTCGGTCACCAGGTTCCACGCCGTGGGGAGGTCACACCGAACCCGCTGAGTCACTTCGATTGTGGGTTGGTCGCGATAGCGCATGATGGCTAGCATGCCAGCAATGAAGGTCGGCGCCATGATCGAACCCCGACTGCCTGGGGCCGTGGAGTTCGCGCTGGCCGCCGAGCGGATCGGTGTCGCGTCGCTGTGGGTGCCCGAGGTCTGGGGTTACGACGCGCTGACAGGTTTGGCGTTTCTGGCCGCGAAGACGTCGTCGATACAGCTGGGAACCTTTGTGGTGCAGCTGGGTTCGCGCAGTCCGGCCATGCTCGCGACGTCGGCGCTCAGCCTGGAAGAGCTGTCATCGGGGCGATTCATCCTCGGGATCGGCACATCGGGGCCGCGGGTCATGGAGGGCTGGCACGGCGTCCGGTTTCGCAAACCCGTGCAGACCACCCGGGAAACCATCGAGATCATCCGCACGGTCAGCCGCGGCGAGCGCCTCGAGCATGACGGCGAGATCTATCCGCTGCCGTTGCCGGACAGCCGCGGCGCCGCGCTGCGCCCGATGGTGCGGCCCAATCACGTCCCGGTGTACGTGGCGGCGATGGGTCCGCAGAACCTGCGGCTGACCGGCGAAGCCGCCGACGGCTGGCTCGGCAACGCGTTCATCCCCGAAGCCGCCGAGGTGTTCTTCGGGCCGCTGCGCGACGGCGCGCAGCGCGCCGGCCGCAGCCTGGACGAGCTTGATTTGGTCGCACCCGTCGCCGTCGAATTCCACGACGACGCTGCCACCGCGGACGCCGCCGCGCGCCGCCACGCCGACGGCTATGCATTCACCATCGGAGCGATGGGTACGGGTGGGCAGAACTTCTACAACGATGCGTTCAGCCGACTGGGCTACGGCGCCGAGGTCGCGACCGTCGCCGAGTTGCGGAAAGCCGGCAAACACGACGAGGCCCGCGCCGCGGTGCCCTTGGACCTCGGCCGCCTCACGAATCTGCTCGGCACCGCGGATGCCATTGCGGAGCGGGTGAGCCGCTATCGCGCGGCCGGCATCACGACGCTGTTGGCCAAGCTCGACGGCGATCCCGACCAGCAGCTGACGATCCTGGAGCGGCTGGTCGCTATCGTCGAATCAGCCTGAGGCAGTTGGGTTTACCAGCGCATCATCGGCATGGGATGCAGTGGATGCCGGACCGCGTAGCCGGTCAGACCCTTGGCCAGGAACGGATGAAATCCGCTGTACGGCAGATCGTTGACCGTGGCCCGGACGGCCGACCGCGGGATGCGGCGACGTAGCAGTCCGCGGCTGACGTCGACGAGGTCGGCTTGACGGAACGTCTCGGTCAGGCGGTCGTCAACCCGTCGCAGCCGGTGGTGCTCGCTGACCAGGGCGCGTAATTGGTCGATGCCGGTGACGCCGAACTCCTCGGCGTACTGCGCACCGAGGTCGGCCGACGGCCCGAGGTAGTCGAATGTGCCAGCGGTCCAGATGCCCAGATCGTGGACCGCCCAGGCCAGGGCCGCGACGTCGGGAATCGAAAAGCCAAGCAGTAACTGCTGATACGTGATGCAGCGGTAGACGTGGTTGCGGTAGGCCGGCATGTCGTCACCCAACGTGCTGCGATGCCGATCCAGCACGGTATCGACGATCGGATGCGCTGTGATGACGTCCACAGCGCCAAGCTTAGGCGGCCAGGTCGTCGCGTCCCGGCTGCGATTTCGCGCGAGCCCGCTTGGCCTGCTTGTCACGTCGCCAGCCGCGCACGGTGGCGATCGCGGTCTTCAGGCCGCGACGGCGACCGGTGTCCGGATCGGTGCCGGCGAAACCCGGCTCCAGCGCGTCGAACATCGACTCGCTGCGAGTCTCCGGTGCGTTGTCGGCGGTGGCCCGCAGGTACTTGTCCGGCAGCGAGAGCTTGGCGATGGTCCGCCATGTTTTGCCGTACTGCACCAGGAAAGAGCCTGTGGTGTAAGGCAAGTCGTACTTCTCGCACACCTGGCGCACCCGCACCCCGATCTCTTCGTACCGGTTGCTCGGCAGATCCGGGAACAGGTGGTGCTCGATCTGGTGGGACAGGTTCCCGCTCATGAACCGCAGTGCCGGACCGGCATTGAAGTTGGCACTGCCCAGCATCTGCCGCAGGTACCACTGTCCCTTGGACTCGCCGACCATGTCGGTCTTGGTGAATTTCTCTGCGCCATCAGGGAAATGGCCGCAGAAGATCACCGCGTTGGCCCACACATTGCGGATCACATTGGCCACCGCGTTGGCCTTGACCGTCGACTTGAAGGTGGCGCCAGGTGACAGCGAGGTCAGCGCCGGGAACGCGATGTAGTCCTTGACTATCTGGCGACCGGCCTTGCCGAAGAACTCGTCGACCCGATCGCGGGCATCGTCGTCGTCCATCCGCCGCATGACGATCTTGCCCATCTCCACGTGCTGTAGGCCGACGCCCCATTCGAAACCGAGCGCGAGCATCGCGTTGTAGAACACGTTGAACAGGTTGAACGGCTTCCATTTATGGTCGCGAGTGACGCGCAGCAAGCCGTAGCCGACATCGTCGTCCATGCCGAGGATGTTGGTGTACTTGTGGTGCACGAAATTGTGGGTATAGCGCCAATGCTTGGACGACCCGCTCATGTCCCACTCCCACGACGTGGAGTGAATCTCGGGGTCGTTCATCCAGTCCCACTGGCCGTGCATGACGTTGTGGCCGATCTCCATGTTCTCGACGATCTTGGCCACGCCGAGCGTCGCGGTTCCGGCCCACCACGCCGACCGGCGCGAACCGGCCGCCAGCAGTAACCGGCCGGCGACCTCCAGCGCGCGTTGCGCGGCAATGGTGCGACGGATGTAGCGGGAGTCCCGTGCGCCACGAGAGTCTTCGATGTCCTGACGGATGGCATCCAGCTCGACGCCCAGGTTGTCGATGTCGGCGTCCGTCAGATGCGCGAACACATCGAGGTCGGTAATCGCCATCGTGTTAAAGCCTTCCTGCAGACTGCAGTTGCATTACCTACGCTATCGTAACCTACGAAAGCGTAGGTTACCAGTGGGTAACTATTAAACGTCGAGCTTACAGTCGCCCGCAGCAGCGGAAACGCAGGTCTGTACGCGTGTCCCTGGCTCGTGTTCCGCGCCGGTCCGCAAGTCCCGCACGTGGCCCTCGGTCAGGGTTACCACGCACGATTGACAGATACCCATCCGGCAGCCGAACGGCATCTGCACACCCTGCTGCTCTCCGGCCTCCATCAGCGACGTCGCCGCATCGGCCATCGTGCTCTTCCCGCTCTTGGCGAAGGTCACCGTCCCGCCCGCACCGACCGGCGCGGCGCGGGAGACCGCGAAGCGTTCGAGGTGCAGGTGGTCTTTGATGCCGGCGGCGGTCCACTCGTATTCGGCGGATTTGAGCATCGACTCCGGCCCGCACGCCCAGGTCTGACGGGTCCGCCAGTCGGGCACCTCGGCGTCGAGCCGGCTCAACTCCAGCCTGCCCTGGGTTCGCGTCGAGCGCAGCCGCAGCTGGTAGCCCGGGTGGTCACGGGTCAGCTGTTCAAGCTCCGCACCGAACATCACGTCGTCTTCGGTGGGCGCGGAATGCAGATGAATGACGTCGGTGATCTGATCCCGGCGCACCAGAGTGCGCAGCATCGACATCACCGGGGTGATCCCCGACCCCGCGGTGACGAACAACACGGCCGGCGGCGACGGGTCGGGTAGCACGAAATTCCCTTGCGGCGCGGCCAGTCGCACGATCGTGCCGGGCTGCACTCCGGCCACGAGGTGGCCGGACAGGAAGCCCTCGGGCATCGCCTTGACGGTGATGGTCACCGTGCGAGCACCTCTGCGCGGGCTGGACGTCAGTGAATATGAGCGCCACCGCCAACGCCCGTCGACCAGCAGTCCGATGCCCAGATACTGCCCCGGTTCGTAGTCGAAGCCGAAACCCCAGCCCGGCTTGATGACCAGCGTCGCGGAGTCCTGCGTTTCCCGCCTGACATCCAGGATCCGGCCCCGCAGCTCACGCGCCGACCACAGCGGGTTGGCCAGGTGCAGATAGTCGTCGGGTAAGAGCGGGGTGGTGATGCGCTGGGCGAGGGTGCGCAAAACATGCCACCCGGGGTGTGTGTCCACTCCGGCCAGCGTAACGGGCTCGGTGTCTTTCACTCCCGCGGTGACCCCGACGATCTCTCTGCTCATGCGAGCTCCTGCCCTAGTCCCCCTAAACCTACGGTACCGTAACTTACGGTACCGTAGGAATCGTTGGGCGGCTAGAGCAGCTCGAGCAGAAAGGGCAGCTCCTGGGTGCCGTACCAGGCCAGATCGTGATCTTGCGCGTCGCCGACGGTCAGCTCGGCGTCCTCATCACCCAGGTCGGCCGCGTCGATCACCTCGATTGCCGCCGCGACATGACCTTCGGCCGCGGCGTTGTCGACGAACGCGGCGACCACCTCGTTGGTACTCACCGGCTCTCCGATGCGCACGACGGCGTCATCCAGATCCGGGCGCAAGGTCGCGTCACCAACGTCGGCCACCAAGACCGCGCGCCGCGGCGGCAAGGTGTCGACTGGGGACTCCGATTCTCGTGATTCGTCCAAGGCATTGGCTAGTAGCCGCAGCGAGGCCAGCGCCGCCTCGTGCAGCGCGACTTCGCCGAGCTCGTCGTCATCGCCTTCCGCGTAGGCTTCCCGCAGCCGCGGTGTCACCGCGAAGGCAGTGCCGTTGAGCGGCCATACCGAACCGTCGGCGACTAATCGCTGCAGCATCGCAAGCGTGGCCGGGATGTAAATGCGCATCGGTGAGCGGTTATCCAGCTTTCTCCGGGTGGGCCATCAACGTTGCCACATGATCGGTCACGTACGTCGACAACTCGCGCGGCGGCCGCTGATAGTTCCCGCTGAGCTCTCGGTGCGACGGGAGCTTGACCTTCGGCCGCTCGACTTCGCGATAGTCGATGGTGGACAACAGATGCGCCATCATATTCAGCCGAGCGTGTTTCTTGATGTCCGACTCGACAACGAACCAATGATTGCCAGGCGTGTCGGTGTGCACCATCATTTCGTCTTTGGCGCGGGAATAGTCCTCCCACCGATTGAGCGACTCCACATCCATCGGGCTCAATTTCCATTGCCGCACAGGATCATTCAGCCTGCCTTTGAAGCGACGCAGCTGCTCGTCGTCGGAGACCGAAAACCAGTATTTGCGCAGCAGGATCCCTTCTTCGATCAGCATCTGCTCGAAGATCGGGGTCTGCCGCAAAAACAGCGCATGCTCTTGCGGCGTACAGAAGCCCATGACTTTTTCGACGCCGGCGCGGTTGTACCAGGACCGGTCGAAGAGAACAATCTCCCCCTTGGCGGGCAACTGGGAGATGTAGCGCTGGTAATACCACTGTCCGCGTTCGCGATCGTTCGGCGCGGGCAACGCGGCGATCCGGACAACGCGGGGGTTGAGGTATTCGGTGATCCGTTTGATCGTCCCGCCTTTGCCCGCCCCGTCGCGGCCTTCGAAGATCACCACCACCCGGGCGCCGGTGGCCTTCACCCACTCCTGCAACTTCACGAATTCTGTTTGGAGCCTGAATACTTCGGCTTCGTAGAGGTCGTTGGGAATCTTGGCCGGCGAGGTGTTTTTGGCTTTATCGCCCGACTTTTTGGGTTGTTTCGCTTTAGCTGAGGCGCCGTTGTTGGTCATGCTAACGAATCGTAAGGCCCTGAGCTGCATCTTTCTCGGCGAGCAACGGCGCTACCGCGCGGCTTCCAGCAATTCCTCGAGCGATTCGGCCAGCAACGCCGGCAGCATGTCGACATCGCTCATCGCATCCCGGTCGGCGTTGATGCCGAAGTACAAGGTGCCGTTGTACGAAGTGACACTGATCGCCAGCACTTGATTGGTCAGCAGCGGCGGCACCGCGTAGCTCTCCAGCAACTTGGCGCCGGCCACATACATCTCCGACTGGGCACCAGGCGCATTGGTGATCAGCAGATTGAACAGACGCGGCGACAAACTGGTAGCCACCCGAATTCCCATGGCGTGCAAGGTCGGCGGCGCAAAGCCGGACAGCGTCACGATGGTACGGGCGTCAACCAGACTGCCGGCGGTCGGATTGGATTCAGTGGCATGGGCGATCTGCGACAGTCGGACGACGGCGTTGCCCTCCCCCACCGGCAGGTCGACCAGGAACGGCGCGACCTGGCTGATCGCCTGACCCCGGCTGGCCGAGTCGAACATGTCGTCGACGTAGACCGGCAGCGGCGCCATCGCCCGGACTGACGAGGTCGGGCCCGCTGCCTCGCCGCGGGACAGCAGCCAGTTGCGCAGCGCACCGGCGACCACCGCCAGCACCACGTCGTTGACGTCGCAGTTGTAGCGCGATCGAATCGTGCGGTAATCGTCGAGGCGTCCGCGCGCGACGGTAAATCGACGGTTGCGAGAAACCCTGGTGTTCAGCGGACTGTTGGGCGCGGAGCCGCGGGCCAATGTGCGCGCGACGTCGAACAGCCGCCTGCCGGTGTCCACCAACTGGCCGGAGTTGGTCAGCAGATCGGTGACTCCGCTGCGGACCGCCTCGAACTGAACCTGCGGGCGAGTCGCCCAGTCGCCGATCGCGCCCAGCAGCAGACGCGTCGTGCCTGGCTCGCGGGCCGGCACCCAGATGTCCTCGCCGAACGGCGGCGGGCGGCGGTTCCGCTCGGCCATCACGTGGCCGATCTCGGCGGCGCCCATCCCGTTGATCAGCGCCTGGTGCGACTTGGTGTACAGCGCGAGTCGGTTCTTCGCCAGACCCTCGACGAGGTACATCTCCCACAGCGGCCGCGACTTGTCCAGCGGCCGTGCGGCCAGTCGGCCGATCAGCTCGTGCAGTTGCTCGTCGCTGCCCGGCGACGGCAGTGCCGAGCGCCGAACGTGGTAGGTGATGTCGAAATCGCGATCGTCGATCCAGACCGGCCGGGCCAACCGCATGGTGACTTCGCGGACCTTCTGCCGGTACCGGGGCACCATCGGCAGTCGCTGCTCGACGGTGGCCAACAGCGTCTCGTAGCTCAGCCCGGCACGCGGGGCACGCAGTATCGACAGCGAGCCGACGTACAACGGGGTGGCGCTGTTCTCCAGCTGATAGAACGAGGCGTCCGAAGTGGACAACCTGATCACGTCGCCTGTCCCCTTTGCATCCCTGTTTGTCCCACCGACCGATCTGCCGCACACGCTAACCGTCCACAACGGCCGGCAACAGCGCGGGAGCACCGCGACCGCGATTGTGCGATGATCCTCACAATCGTCTGCCACTCTCCAGCAGGCCAACGTGTCCGCCCTTGGTAAATCACCGGAGAGTGCAATGTTGACCAGCCCGAGTTCATCGGACCGCATCGCGTTCGCGGTCACACCCGTCGTCGACTGCGAACCGCCCGCCCACGATGTCCGGCAGTGTAAGCCGCCGTCTCCGGTCGCGCTACGACGGCGCAATGCACATGCCCCGCAACGATATTCAGCCCCCAACCCGCCGGTCATGTCGCCGTCCATCCGCCATGCCGCAGCGTTCGCTGACGCTGCGCTGCGACGGGTGCTGGAGGTGATAGACCGTCGCCGCCCGGTCGCCCAGTTGAACGGGCTGTTGGCCGCCGGTCTCGTGAACTCGGTGCTGTCGGCCAATCGACTGGGCGGCGACGCTGAGGGTGTGGCGGTGTTGCGCCGGGTGCGGCTGCAGCCGGCGGGCCGCGACGACAGGGCGGCCGAGGTGTTCGGCAGCTACAGCCGCGGGTCCCGCGTGCATGCCATCGCCTGCCGCATCGAGCAAGCGGCTCCGGGGCGCTGGCAGGTGGTCGCGCTGCACATCGGCTGACCGGCAATCAGGCCCGGCAATCAGGTCTGGGTCAGCGCCGCTTGGTGGGCTTCGCCTTGGTGTGCCGGCCCTGGCGTCGGGCCGCTTCGCGCCGCTCGCGCCGACTTCCACCGGACGCCGACGCGTCGGACCCGTTGCTCTGTACCTGGGCCGAGCCATCCTCGGCAGGCCCACTGTACGTCAGCGTTGGCGCGTCGTTGTCAATTCCCTTGGCGCGCAACGCAGTTGACTCGCGGGTTGCGGCCGGGGCGGCGGAACCCTGCTGCGCCCCTCCCGCGGCGGCGGCGGCGAACTCGGCCAGGCCCTCCGGCTCGTCGACCGGTCCGACCTGCTGCGCCGGCATCGCCTCGACCGCGACGTTGAACAGGAAGCCGACGGACTCCTCTTTGAGGCCGTCGAGCATGCCGGTGAACATGTCGAACCCCTCACGCTGGTATTCGACAAGTGGGTCGCGCTGGGCCATCGCCCGCAGCCCGATGCCCTCTTTGAGGTAGTCCATCTCGTAGAGGTGCTCGCGCCATTTGCGGTCGATGACGTTGAGCAGCACGTTGCGTTCCAGTTGCCGCATGGCGCCCTCGCCGGCCAGCTCTTCGAGCTCGGCTTCGCGCTTGGCGTAGGCGTTGTCGGCGTCGTCGACCAGCGCGTCGAGCAGCTCCTCGCGGGTCAGCTCACCAGGCTCGCCGACCGCGTCGGAATCGATCAGCGTGTGGTGGTCGATACCCACCGGATACAGCGTCTTCAGCGCTTCCCAGAGCTTTTCCAGATCCCAGTCCTCGGCGTAGCCGTCCGTGGTGGCGCCGTCGACGTAGGCGGTGATCACGGCGACGAGCATGTCGTGGGCCTGCTCCTGCAGGTTCTCGCCTTCCAGGATCCGGCGGCGCTCGGCGTAGATGACCTTGCGCTGCTGGTTCATCACCTCGTCGTATTTGAGGACGTTCTTTCTGACCTCGAAGTTCTGCTGCTCGACCTGGGTCTGCGCGCTCTTGATCGCGCGGGTCACCATCTTGGCCTCGATCGGGACGTCGTCAGGCAGGTTCAGCCGGGTCAGCAGCGTCTCCAGCGCGGCGCCGTTGAACCGACGCATCAACTCGTCGCCCAGCGACAGGTAGAACCGCGACTCACCGGGGTCACCCTGTCGGCCGGAGCGGCCGCGCAGCTGGTTGTCGATACGGCGCGACTCGTGCCGCTCGGTGCCCAGCACGTAGAGCCCGCCGGCCTCGATGACCTCTTTGGCTTCGGCCGCCGCCTCGTCCTTGACGATCGGCAGCTCTTCGTGCCATGCGGTCTCGTATTCGTCGGCGGTCTCGACGGGGTCCAGACCGCGGGCCCGCAGCCTGAGGTCGGTGAGAAAGTCGATGTTGCCACCCAGCACGATGTCGGTACCGCGGCCGGCCATGTTGGTGGCAACCGTGATGGCGCGGCGACGGCCGGCCTCGGCGATGATGCCGGCCTCCTGCTCGTGGTACTTCGCGTTGAGCACGTTGTGCGGGATGCGCTTCTTGGTGAACTGCCGCGACAAATACTCGGAGCGCTCCACGCTCGTCGTACCGATCAGCACCGGCTGACCCTTTTCGTAGCGCTCGCCGACGTCATCGACAACCGCGATGTACTTGGCTTCCTCGGTCTTGTAGATCAGGTCGGACTGGTCGGTGCGGACCATCTCCCTGTTGGTCGGGATGGGCACCACGCCGAGCTTGTAGATCTCGTGCAGTTCGGCGGCCTCGGTCTGCGCCGTACCGGTCATGCCGGAGAGCTTGTCGTAGAGCCGGAAGTAGTTCTGCAGGGTGATGGTGGCTAACGTCTGGTTCTCGGCCTTGATCTCCACGCGTTCCTTGGCCTCGATGGCCTGGTGCATGCCCTCGTTGTAGCGTCGGCCGACCAGCGTGCGGCCGGTGAACTCGTCGACGATGATGACGTCGCCGTCGCGGACGATGTAGTCCTTGTCGCGGTTGAACAGCTCCTTGGCCTTGAGCGCGTTGTTCAGGTAGCTGACCAGCGGCGAGTTGGCCGCCTCGTACAGGTTGTCGATGCCGAGCTGGTCTTCGACGAACTCCACACCCAGCTCGTGCACACCGACGGTCCGCTTACGCAGATCCACCTCGTAGTGGGTGTCCTTTTCCATCAACGGCGCCAGCCGGGCGAACTCGGAATACCAGTTCGACGCCCCGTCGGCGGGCCCGGAGATGATCAGCGGGGTGCGGGCCTCGTCGATCAGAATCGAGTCGACCTCGTCGACGATGGCGAAGTTGTGGCCGCGCTGGACGCAGTCTTCCAGCGAGTGGGCCATGTTGTCGCGCAGGTAGTCGAAGCCGAATTCGTTGTTGGTGCCGTAGGTGATGTCGGCGGCGTAGGCGACGCGACGCTCGTCAGGCGTCATCTGCGACAAGATGACGCCGACGTCCAGGCCCAGGAAGCGGTGCACCCGGCCCATCCACTCGCTGTCACGTTTGGCCAGGTAGTCGTTGACCGTGACGATGTGTACGCCCTGGCCGCCGATGCCGTTGAGGTAGGCAGGCAGCACCGAGGTCAGGGTCTTGCCTTCACCGGTCTTCATCTCCGCGACGTTGCCGAAGTGCAGCGCCGCGCCACCCATCACCTGTACGTCGAAGTGACGCTGGTCCAGCACCCGCCAGGCCGCTTCACGGGCCACCGCGAACGCTTCGGGCAGCAGGTCGTCGAGGCCCTCCCCGTCGGCGTGCCGCTTCTTGAATTCGGCGGTCTTGGCCTGCAGTTCGGCGTCGGTCAGCTTCTCGATGTCGTCGGCCAGGGAGTTGACATAGTCGGCCACCCGCTTGAGGCGCTTGACCATGCGACCTTCACCAAGGCGCAACAACTTATCCAGCACCACTTGTTGTCCCCTAGGTCCTTCTGTAGATCAGACGTCTTCGGCGCTGTCCATCCTAGGTGACGGCTCGATTACCGCCCCGGGCCGCGACGAGTCGAAGCCCGGTTGATCGACTCAGGCGAGCCGGATCAAGCCGTAGTCGTAGGCGTGCCGCCGGTAGACGACCGACGGCCGGTCGGTCTGCTCGTCGAAGAACAAAAAGAAGTCGTGTCCGACCAGCTCCATCTCGTAGAGCGCGTCGTCCACCGACATCGGTTTGGCCTCATGCTCTTTGGTGCGGACCACCTTGCCGGGTTCGTGGTGCCCGTTCACGCCGTCGTGGTCTGGCGCCTCAGCGTCCAGCGCCGGCTCGGGCGGCAGGACGGCGGTCGCCGCGGCCAGCGAGACCGGGGTCTTGTCGCCGTAGTGGACTTTGCGGCGATCCTTGGCGCGGCGCAGCCGGCTTTCCAGCTTGGCGACGGCGGCCTCGAACGCGGCGTAGAAGCTGTTCGCGCAGGCTTCGCCGCGCGCTACCGGCCCGCGACCGCGAGCGGTGATCTCGACGTGCTGGCACGACTTGCGCTGGCGCCGGTTGCGTTCGTGGTCAAGTTCGACGTCGAACAGGTACACGGTTCGGTCGAGTCGCTCCAATCGGGCGAGTTTTTGGGAAACGTACACGCGGAAGTGGTCGGGAATCTCGACGTTGCGGCCCTTGACGACGACTTCGGCTTCAACGCGCGTCGTCGTGTCGTCCTGCTCGTCGGCGTCGACCGGTCGTTCGGCCAACAGTTGTCCGGAATCCACGGCTTGTCTTGACATATATGACAACTCGTTTCTCTCGCGTTGCACGCTGCGAAGCGCGCCCGGCTATGGGATGTACGCGCCGACGGGGTTGTCGTTCTCGGTTTGGCCGCCCGCCGATGCAAGGTGTCGAAAACTCACCCCCTACCGTCAACGGTGGCGCGGCGCCTCAGTTTTCTGTGAGTTTGCAACCGCTGTGATGGTGCTTGAAATCGACGGTAGACCTTCGACAGGTCGCAGTGCCAGGGTTTCGCTTGACCTGTTGCGAGTTCTTCATAAATGCTCACGCCGCTGCTAACGCCAGCACAGCAGACACTCGCGCTCCGGCGCCGTGCAGGATGCGGACCGATTCGCGGGCCGTCGCGCCCGTCGTGACGACGTCGTCGACGAGCAGGACCTCGGCGCAGGCGGGCAGCCGTCGGCGCGTCCGCAATACCCGTCCGGCGATGTTGCGCTCGCGCTCGGCGCTGTTCAGTCCGGCCGAGTCACGGGCCAGCGCCTTTATCCGCAACGCCGCGACCACCGCGATATCCGGGTTCTCAGCCGTCGCGAGCGTGGCGATCCGGGTGACCGGGTCGCCGCCGCGGCGCCGGGCCGCCCAGCCGCGGGTCGGCGCGGGCACGACGGTCACCGGGACGTCGAGCAGACCCCACAGCAGCAGGCGATGCACGCCGAGTGCCAGCGACCGGGCCAACGGCGCCACCAGATCGGTTCGGCCTCGATCTTTCGCCGCGACGATCGCCCGTCGTCGCGCACCGGCGTAGCGACCGAGGGCGAACACCGGCACGCCCGGGTCGACCCGCGGAGTGACGACGCGCGGCGCATCAATGGTCAGGATCAACTCGCGCGCACAAGCCGCACACCAGCGCGTCGACGGCGCGCCGCAACCACCACACTCCAGCGGCAGAACCAGATCGAGCACAGGGCAAGTCTGCCGCCGGGGACCGACATCAGCCGGGCATCACCTTGGCGGTGGGATCAGAAACCCCACCGCCAGATATCCGCCTCGTCAGGGGAGCAAGGCCGAGACGTCGAAAGCATTGGCGAATTCCACAGCGGCGTCAGCAAAAAGCAGGTGGAAGTCCGCCGGGAGTAGCGAGATATCAGCGTCGATCACCCCGAGGTCAGCCGGGAGCAACCCCGAGCCACTCAGATCACCAGCCTGGTCAGCCGCGACGAACGCTTGGTCAGCGTCGAGCACCCCTTGGTACGCCTGGGCCAACTGGTCGTCGACGCCGGTCAGGTCTGCTTGGTCAGCCGTGGGCAGTCCGGACAGGATTGATGCCTGCTCAGAGAGGAGCGACGACGCAGGGCCAGTTTGGAACATCTCTTGGCCCGTGAGCAACGCAAGTTGCTGGGCGTCGAGCGATCCCTCGGGGGCTCGATCCAACACCGAAGTCGCTTGGGTCAAATCTGTTCCGGCTTGGCCCAACACGTCACCGCTGTCGTCGGCGTGTGCGTCTGCGGCCTCGGACAGGCCCAGCATCGCGGCGGCGGCGACGGCGCCGGCACTGACGCCGAGGGTGATGCGCCAGCGGCGGGCCCGGCTAACGAGTGGCTGATTGCGGTGGTTACTCATTCGAACTCCGATCTTTCCTGCACGTGAAATACATTGGGGGCGTTCATTACTCGATCAACGCTAGGAAAAGCACCTGGCGCTTACCAGCCGCGGCACGCACGCCTCTGGCCAGATTGCGCAGCTGGGATCAACTAGGCAGTGCGGCGCAACGTCTTTGCCGGCGGCTCGCTGTAGCGGGCGGCGTGGGCAGCAGCGAACCTGCCGAGATTGGTGAAGCCCCAGTCGTAGGCAACAGAAGCCACGGTGACTATCGATGGGTCCGCCTTGAGTAAAGTCAGGTGCGCCCGACGCAATCGCACCTCGCGCAGATACGACATCGGCGACGTGCCGAGGTGACGCTTGAAACCTTGCTGGAGCGAACGGACACTGACCTGACTGCGGGCGGCGATCGACGACAGCGTCAAGGGCAGATGCGCTTCGGCTTCGATGACATCGACCGCGGTGCGGATCGCAAGGGGCGCCACCGAGCGTTCGCGTCCGATGAGGGCGTTGCGGTCGGAATGTTCTGCGGTCAACAAGAATCCGCGCAGCAGGCTGTCGACGAATGGCATTCCGACCAGCGGTTGATGGATCAGGTCGTCGGCATGAAAAAACTGCTCGGCGAACAACGCCAGCATGTTGATCCAGCTTCGGGCCGGCGCGGTGTCGATCGCCATGAGCGGTGCGAAATCGGGCACTGAGGTCACCGGCCGGCCCAGTGCGTCGCTGAGCGCGTCCTCGAGAGCGGGAGCATCGATCTTGAAAAGAAGGATTTCGGTATTCGCATCCCAGTGCAGCGCTCCGGCCCCCTCCGGCGTGTAGACGGCTGCGGTGCCGGCAGCGCCGTCCACCGAGAACCCGGGGTGCCCCCACTTTGCGCGCCCTGATCGCACCAGAAACACCCGGTACGCGTCGCACCCCTCACCGCACTTCAGGTCGCAACTCAGATTGGTATCAGCACCGACCACCATGTCGCGAAGGGTGACCGAACCCATGCGCCCCCTACGCTCGGTCACCGCAAACGATTCCGAGCCGGTCACGAGGCTCATATGGGGCCGGCCACAGCCACAAAGCCGCCCAAAGTCCTCGAATGCCTTCGTTGACGCCCAGCTGCGCTCATCCGCCTGGTTCGCTATCTGTGGTTCTATCGGTCGTTCTGTCACAGCGTGACCCTTCTCACCACCGCTGATAAACATCTTTCACGCGTTTCCACGTCGAAATGAGCAAGGCGGTTCAGGTGACGTTCGCCACAACCGCACGCCTGCGTCAGCGCTCAACTGCAGGCTGCTTATCAACTGTGGAAGTCATTCGAGGTCACTGGGCAAGAATCTTCGACCAAGGTCTATTTCGAACGCGGCGGTTGACTTCCTGTATTGACCTGAGCCGTAACCGACACCCAAACAACAAATTTCAGTATGGATATTTCCAAAATCATTTCACGACAGCGGGTTTCGATATGACGAAATCGCCTGGGAGTCGATGACCACTACGCTGTCGTCGTCTAAACGGATCCAGCCCTCATTCTCGAGGTCGCCCAACGCATTACGAACCAACTCTGGCGAGACGCCGACAAGGCGGGAAAAGTCTTGCATTGTCATCTCGTGCACGATCCGAACCACTTCACCTTCGCGTTGACCAAACCGTCGTTTCAGCAACGACAGTCGGCTCGCGACGCGGCCTCGAACGTCGGCGGAGACGAAGTCTGTCAGGGCGTCCGTCATCTCTTTCCCCCTCCGCGCGAACAGGCGCAGCGTTCGAGCACTCAACTCTGGACACTCGGCCATCCAGCTGAGCAACTGCCCGCGTTCAATCGGCACCGCCAGAACTTCGGTGAGCGCGGCTATTCGCGTTTCACGTGCGACCGGCTCGAAAAGCGACACCACGCCGAAGATTTCGTGCCTGCCCAGGACGGCCAGCAGGAGTTCACAACCGCCCTGCCTGCAGATCGAAGCCTTCACTTTGCCGGAGATGATTACGTACAGACGACCGCCGTCATCGCCGCCGGTGGCGATGACGTGCCCGGCTGGGAAGCGCACCGGCTTCAGCTGCCTGCACCACCGAGTCAGTGCGGCAGGATCGGACTTGCTGACGATTCCCGATGCAACCAGCGCCCGTCGCACATCGATAGACCGTGGGGGCGTTGTCGCGGGCACTGGGCTGATCACTTCACAAACGCTAGGTAGGCCAAGCCCGACCAGCTAGCCGTCCCGCGCCGAATGCTGGCCGAATCACGCACGACTCAGCCGGGCATCACCGGCATCGCCCCACCCGCCATGAACGCCGGGACATCCAACCAGCCTTGCGGGCCTTCGGCGCCCGAGATCGGCAACTGCATCACCCCGCGCGGGTCTGCGACGTACACCGTGGACGGGTTCGCCGCGATCACCCCCACCGGCTGCTGCAGATTGGCGTTGGGCGCATCGGAGTTCACCCCGTCGATGTTGACGTAGGACACCGGATGCTCAACATCGTTGCGGCTGACCACGATGTCGTCGTCGACCCGCCACGACAGCGACACCACCGAGGAGCCCAGACCGAAGCCGAGTCGACGCGGATAAGTCAGCGCGAACTGGCCGGCCTGGGTCTGCTCGACGCTGGCGACGATCACCTGTCCGTTGATCACCATCGCCGCGCGGGTGCTGTCCCGGGACAACTGCAACTCGGCGAGCACCCCTGGGTAGCGGGTGGAGACCGCCGAGGAATCGACGGGCAGCCGGGCGGGCTGTCCGGAGGCGGTTTCCTGGATGGCGCGCAGCACGACGTTGCCGTCGGCCACCACCCACACCGCGTCGTCCAGTGACCAGGTCGGCCGCGACAAGGTATGTCCGTCAGCGGCTTCGGCCGCTTCGCCGCCGAGATCGCCGATCCACAGCGACGACGCCATGTCCGGGGCACCGGGCCGTTGCGTCACCACCGAGGCCATTTGATGTCCGTTGCGCGACAACGCCGCCGAGCTCTGGTCGGTCGCCCGCCCGAATGCGCCCGGCACCGGCTCGGAGTGCTGGCCGTCGACTGCTACCACCTGCCCGCCGATCAGCGCGTGCACACCGGCCGCCGCGCCCCAGGCCACGCCGGGGTCGGTGGCCGCGACGTCGGTGGTGTTCCAGCCTTCGGCGAACCGTTCGTCGAGCGCGGCGCCGTCGGCCTTGATGACGTACGGCCCCTTGATATCGGCTCGGGCCAGCGTCCAGATGATCTGTGCGGCAAGCAATTGCCTGCTGTGCGGGTCGGCGATGGTCAGCAGTTCCAGGTCGACCCGGACCCCACCGTAGCCGTGACCGACCCCGCTCTTGGCGCCGTCGGCGCGGGTCACCGGCCCGCGCAGTCGCACCGGCGGTGCGAGCATGTTGTGCACGCTCTTGGCCATCTCCGGGCGCGGACCGGCGATCAGCTTGGACACCAACTCGGTGGCCAGCTGATCACGGTCGGACACCGCGACATAGCGCGGATCCGGAACGACCGTCTTGCCGGTGGGGTCGGCGAAGTACAGCGTGTTGCGCTTGTAGGTGGCCTGGAACTGCTGCCAGTCCAGGAACACTCCGTTGGGCAGGCGGTCGATGCGCCAACCACCGGGCGTCTTCACCAGTTCGATCGGACCGGGATCGGGCAGTCGGCCCTCGGCGGTTTCGAACACGCCCATGTCCGACAGCGACCCGAGCTTGTCGGCTTGCATGGTGACCGAAACCCGTTCGGCGCTATGCGTTTCGACGAACACCACGTGGTCGATCAGCAGCGCACTACCCGCGTCGTCCCAACCATTGGACGCCGACTGGGTGAGGAACTGCCGGGCAGCCAGATGCCGGTTGGCCGGATCGGCGGTGGCTTTGAGGAATTCGCGCAGCAGGACATCGGGATCCATACCGGGCGTCGGCTTGGGCAGGTTCGCCGGCGCCGGGCGCTCGATGGTGCCGATGGCTTGTGGCGCCGACGCGCTCGGCACGCCCGCGCAGCCCGCGAGCACCACGGCCAACGCGAACAGCGGCGCAGCGATTCGCCGCCTGGCGACGATGCGGGCCGGCACGGCCCGATGAGGAGCTGGGCAATCAGGCAACCGCATCAAGCGCCCCGCTCCGCGTGCTCGCGGGGCCGGGCCGGACGGTCTTTGCGGTCCGGTGTGACCGGCTTCATCGGCAGCGGGCTGGTGGTGACTTTGTGCCCGCGAATCATGGGCAACGTGAGCCGGAAGCAAGCGCCGTTGCCCGGTTCGCCCCAGGCTTCCAGCCGACCCTGGTGCAGCCGTGCGTCCTCGACGCTGATCGCCAGCCCCAGTCCGGTCCCGCCCGACCGCCGCACCCGGGAGGGGTCCGAGCGCCAGAATCGGCTGAACACCAGCTTTTCCTCGCCCGGCCGCAGCCCGACGCCGTAGTCGCGGACGGTGACCGCGACGGTGTCTTCGTCGGCGGCCATCCGAATCCGCACCGGCTTGTGCTCGGCGTGGTCGATCGCGTTCGCGATGAGGTTGCGCAGAATCCGTTCCACCCGGCGGGGGTCGACTTCGGCGATCACGTCCTCTTCCGGCATGTCGACGATCATCTGGACCTCGGCGTCTTCGGCCAGGTGTCCCACGTTGCCCAGCGCGCTGTTCACCGTGGTCCGCAGATCGACCGCCTCGACCGACAACTCGGCCACACCGGCGTCGTGACGGGAGATCTCCAGCAGGTCGCTGAGCAGCGACTCGAACCGGTCCAGCTCGTTGACCATCAACTCAGTCGACCGCCGCAGTGTGGGGTCGAGGTCGTCGCTGTGGTCGTAGATCAGGTCGGCGGCCATCCGCACGGTGGTCAGCGGCGTACGCAGTTCGTGGCTGACGTCAGAGGTGAAGCGGCGCTGCAGGTTACCGAATTCCTCGAGCTGGGCGATCTGTCGCGACAGGCTTTCGGCCATGTCGTTGAAGGACAACGCGAGCCGGGCCATGTCGTCTTCGCCGTTGATCGGCATCCGCTCGGACAGGTGCCCGTCGGCGAACCGCTCGGCGGTCCGCGCGGCGGCCCGAACCGGCACCACCACCTGTCGGGTGACCATCCACGCGATGAGGGCCAGCAGCACCATCAACACCACCCCGCCGGTGGCCATCGTGCCGCGGACCAGCGCGATCGTGCTCTGCTCGTTGCCCAGCGGGAAGACCAGGTACAGCTCGAGGTTGGTCACCCGTGACGACGTCGGGGTGCCGATCACCAGCGCCGGGCCGGAGAACCCGTCGGTGTGCACGGTCGCGTATTGGTAGGCCACCTGCCCGGCCTTCACGAAATCACGCAGCGTGTCCGGCAGTTGGTCGACGGGCCCGGCCGACGCCGCGGGCCGCGGGCCGTAGCCCGGCACCACCAGCACCGCGTCGAACGCGCCGGCCAGACCAGCGCCGGAAGTCGGATCGGTTTTCGACGTCAGGGTGTTGCGGGCAAGCTGCAGGCTGCTGTCCAGCGAGCGCGCTTCTTCCCCGCTGACGATCCCGCTGACGGTGCTACGCGCCCGCTCGATCTGCTCGGTGGCGGAGCGGACTTTGACGTCGAGCACCCGGTTGGTGACCTGGCTGGTCAGCACGAAGCCGAGCACCGAGATCACCGCGAGCGACATTCCGAGCGTCAGGGTGAGCACGCGAAGTTGCAGCGACCGGCGCCACGCGACACCGAGGGCCCGGCCCAACGTGCCCAAACCCCGCATCACGGGGCCGGTACGGCCGGATCGGCCGCGAAAACGTGGTTTTGAGCCCCATATCAATGGCGCCACTCCTCGACAGTACGAGGCTCTGGGATCCTGTGCTCTGCGTCATCGCAGAGACGGATCACGGAGGTCCGGCCTTGTAACCCACTCCTCGAACGGTCAGCACAACGGTCGGGTTCTCGGGGTCTTTCTCCACCTTCGCCCGCAGACGCTGGACGTGCACGTTCACCAAACGGGTGTCCGCGGGGTGACGGTATCCCCACACCTGTTCGAGCAGCACATCACGAGTAAACACCTGGCGCGGTTTACGCGCCAACGCCACGAGCAGGTCAAACTCCAGCGGCGTCAGGGAGATCTGCTCGCCGTTGCGGGTGACCTTGTGCGCCGGCACGTCGATGTCGACGTCGGCGATGGAGAGCATCTCGGCGGGCTCGTCGTCGTTGCGCCGCAGCCGCGCCCGCACCCGGGCGACCAGCTCCTTGGGCTTGAACGGCTTCATGATGTAGTCGTCGGCGCCGGACTCCAGACCCAGCACCACGTCGACGGTGTCCGTCTTGGCCGTGAGCATGACGATCGGCACACCGGAGTCCGCACGCAGCACCCGGCACACGTCGATGCCGTTCATGCCCGGCAGCATCAAGTCCAGCAACACCAGGTCAGGCCGCAGTTCGCGCACTGCGGTGAGCGCCTGGGTGCCATCACCAATGACCGCGGTGTCGAAACCTTCCCCCCGCAGCACAATGGTTAGCATCTCGGCCAGCGACGCGTCGTCGTCGACCACGAGAATCCTTTGCCTCATGCTGTCCATGGTGTCACCAGATCGGGATAAAACAGTGCTGCCACACGCGTGTTTCTTGCACCTATTAGCACAGCTGTTCAAAGCAGGGCGGGCGTTAGGCCGTTAACTGAGCCACCAATCGGGCCGGTTCGACCCGTTCGTCGACCACCAGCCAGCGTCCGCCCCACCCCGCTGCGGCAAGCTCGGCGTACGTCGCTCCGGTGCGCTGCTGCAGCCCGGCGTCACGCTCGTAGGCATCGCGCTGCCGGCTGGCATCCTCGCGGGCACGCTGACGGGCGCGCTGGTCAGCGAGCTCAGCGGAAACTCCGAGCAGCACCTGCCAATCCGGGGCCGGAAGGCCGAGCCGCTGGAATTCCATGTCGTGCACCCAGTCGACCACCTCGCCGTCGGCCCGCTGATGCAGACGCGCAGCGCTGTAGGCGGCGTTGGAGGCCACATAGCGATCCAGAATCACCACGTCGTGGACGCGGCACAGCTCACGAATTTCGTCGGCCCCGCCGGCGCGATCCACGGCGAACAGCATCGCCATCGCATAGACCGACGATGCGAGGTCGCCATGTTGGCCGTGGAGCGCCTCGGCCGCCACGTCGGCGGTCACAGACTGGCCGTAACGCGGGAAAGCCAGCGTGGCCACCGACTTGCCCGTGGCTTCGAACGCCGTCCGCAGGCCGTCGGTGAGCGTCCGCTTGCCCGCGCCGTCGACCCCCTCGATAGCAATCAGCACGGCGCGAGCCTATCGCCGGATGCGCGCCGACTATTGCGACTGCTGACCACGATCGGCACGACGACGCGCCCTGCGCATGCTTCGACGCAAAGCCCGGACTGTGTAGCTGGCCGCCACGACCGACGCCACAATCGTGGCAATGAACACCGGAAGCCAGCTGTCCCGGTTGTGGTCGACAGACCACCAGACAACTGAGAAAAGCACCGTGCAGAGAAATAGGACGATGTCACGCCAGTTTCCTTGATAGGAAATGGCGGCAACGCGCAGCCGGCGTGCCGTGTCCTCCGCCACGATTAATTCGTCGATGCGGTCATCAATGCTGCGCCGCAGCGCCTCTTGCCGCGACGCCTCGATTTCGGGGCATCTGCTCGAGCAGCTCCAGGTCTTGTTTGATTCCCTGTCGCAAGTTGGGACCCCTGAGTTGTCCCACCGCAGCGCCGAATAGTGCACCACCGAGGACAGGAGCCGCACCCATAGCGATCGCTGCCATACCGGGCATTGTCAACCCCACCTTCTTACTTGCTCGGGTGTGCGCGAACACTACTCCCCCGGAGCGTGCCCCGGACTCCGTTCCATTGACGACAAATTGGCTGGCCAACGAGCCATCATGGCAGCCGGCTCGCCCTCAACCAGATCGTCGCGAGCGACATCATGAACACTACGGCGATCCTGGGTGACAGTGGTTCTCCTCCCCCGGTCAAAACTCAGCGATACCCGACCGGAAATGGGTTCGGCCTTAACTCACGCGCGCACTCTCTTTTTGTGCAACTCTGCTGCTAATACCCCGTCTGCACCTTAGCTGTGAGGAGGTGGGGAAATATTTAAGTAAATAGGCACAATCTGAGCTAGCGGAAATTGATGATCGTTTCACTCCGATCCGGCCCTGACATCATTTTCGCTGCCTGAATCGGTTGGCGCCCCCGTCGCCTCACTTATGCCTCCGGCCTCACGGCGAAGACATAATCGGCGCGATCGGACAGCATTCAGCGGCAGTCCGAGAACGTTTCTCGGTCGGACAACTCCTAAAGGAGAAAGTCCATGTCTTTCGTGACCACACGGCCGGAAATGCTGAGCACGGTAGCCGGCGATTTGGCAAGTATCGGCTCGGCATTTACGGCCCAGAACGCCGCAGTGGCCGCCCCGACCACCGGGGTGGTACCCGCCGCCGCCGACGAGGTGTCGGCGGTGACGGCGACGCAGTTCGCGATGCACGGCCAGATGTATCAGGCGGTCAGCGCCCAGGCCGCAGCGATTCACGACCAGTTCGTGACCATGCTGGAGTCCAGCGCGCTGTCGTATGCGGCCACCGAGGCCGCCAACGTATTGGCAGCCAGCTAATGAGTATCGCAATGGATTTCAGCGTATTACCACCCGAAATCAACTCCGCCAGAATGTATTCCGGTCCCGGCTCGGCGCCGTTGATGGCCGCGGCGACGGCCTGGGATGAGCTGGCCACCGAATTGGGCTCCACGGCGAACTCTTACTCGTCGGTGATTTCCGGGCTCACCGGCACGGAGTGGCTGGGCCCCTCGTCGGCGTCGATGGCGGCCGCGGCCGCGCCCTATGCGGCTTGGATGAACACTACCGCCGCCCAGGCCGAGCAGGCCGCCGCACAGGCAATGGCCGCGGCGAGCGCCTATGAGGCAGCATTCGCGATGACCGTGCCCCCGCCGGTGATCGCGGCCAACCGCAGCCTGACGATGATGCTCATCGCGACCAACATTCTGGGACAAAACACCGCGGCGATCGCGGCCAACGAAGCGCTGTACGCCGAAATGTGGGCTCAGGACAGCGCCGCAATGGAAGGCTATGCCGCCGATTCGGCGGCATCGACGACGTTAAGGCCGTTCACTACGCCGCCGGAGACCACCAACCCGGCCGGGCTCGCGGGCCAGGCCGGCACGGTCGCCCAAGCTGCCGCGCCAGCCGCGGCGGCAGCAATCACACCCACAGCAGCAATCGGCACAATCGGTGACGGGGTTCTCGTCAGCCTGAACCTTATTTCGCTTGCGTCTCTGGGAGTCTCGGGTGCCATCCTTGGCCAAGGGGCGGTGGGGCTGACGGATCAGCATCGCGGCGAAACCGGTCCGCCGGTGGAAATGGCTACGGTAGGCCAACCCAATCCAGGGACGGGTGGGCTTGTGTCCAGGGTTGGAAGTGGGGCGGCGGTGTCCGCGTTTACCGGCCGGGCTAGCTCGATCGGCGGGCTCTCGGTGCCGCCGTCCTGGGCCACCCCGCTGGCAGTGCGTCAGATCGCCGCGGCATTCCCGGGCACCACCCCGATAATCATGCAAAACAGCCAGACCACCGCAGACAGCCCCTACACCAGCATGGCGTTGGCGAGTGTGGTCGGGACCTCCATGGCGGGTCTTGCTTCCCGGGGCGCCCCCGCCGCGAGAGCAGCTGCGACGCCGCCAGCAGCAAACAAAGGCCCCGCAGCAACCGTGGTGGCGGGGAACAAACCGGCCCCAGCGGCGGCGCGCGCAGCGACGCCGGTGGCGCCCAAAGCCGCTTTCCCCTCGACGGTCCCGGTCGAGATCTCAACGTCGGGCATACCGGCGGACGTCGCAGCCAACCTCGCGGCGACCCTGGCAGGGATCCCCGGCGCGACCATCATCGTGATACCGCCTCCGCCGCCCCCCGGATAAATTCGACTCACGAAATGAGAAGCCAATGAAAAGATTGGGTACGGCGGCAGTTTTTGTGACGGCCATGTTCGCCGCTGTGGGAACCGCGAACGCCACGGACCCGCGTGGCACATACAACGTGGTGTTCGACCACCGGGACGGATACGTTGACGACACCTTTCAGTGGACCCTCACACCATGCGGACAGGGCTGCCTCCACGCGACCGGCGACGACGGTTGGCAGGGCGATTTCCACCTCATCCACGGTGAATGGACCCTGATGCAGCAGAACGTGCCGAACTCGGTCCGATGCAAAGACGGATCAAGACACGATGGCGACATGACGCTTACGTTCGACCCGACCAACCTCAGGGGCAAGTCGACTGGCTATGACAACGTCGGATGTCCTCTTGGGGCCCCAGGTCCGACTAACCCGATATCGTTCACGTTGAGCAAGGCTTAAGGATCGCGGTCCCACAAGCCGCTGACCGCCAAACACCTAGGCGGGCAGCGGGACCCTGCAGAGCGGGTAGATCAGTAGCGGTAGTGGTCCGGCTTGTACGGGCCGTCCACGTCCACGCCGATGTACTCGGCCTGCTCCTTGGTGAGCTTGGTCAGCTCGCCGCCGAGGGCCTCCACGTGGATGCGGGCGACCTTCTCGTCGAGGTGCTTGGGCAGCCGGTAGACCTCGTTGTCGTACTCGTCGTTCTTGGTCCACAGCTCGATCTGCGCGATGACCTGGTTGGAGAAGCTGTTGCTCATCACGAACGACGGGTGGCCCGTCGCGTTACCCAGGTTCAGCAACCGGCCCTCGGACAGCACGATGATCGACTTGCCGGTGTCCCCGAAGGTCCACAGGTCGACCTGCGGGCGAATGTTGACCTTGGTGGCACCGGACTTCTCCAACTTCGAGATCTGGATCTCGTTGTCGAAGTGGCCGATGTTGCCCAGGATCGCCTTGTCCTTCATCGCCTTCATGTGCTCGAGGGTGATGATGTCCTTGTTGCCGGTGGTGGTGATGACGATGTCGGCCTCGCCGATCACGTCCTCCACCCGCTTGACGTCGTAGCCCTCCATCAGCGCCTGCAGTGCGTTGATCGGGTCGATCTCGGTGACGGTCACCCGCGCGCCCTGGCCGGCCAGCGAGTCCACCGAGCCCTTGCCGACGTCGCCGTAGCCGCAGATCAGCACCTTCTTGCCACCGATCAGCACGTCGGTGCCGCGGTTGATGCCGTCGATCAGCGAGTGCCGGCAGCCGTACTTGTTGTCGAACTTCGACTTGGTGACCGAGTCGTTGACGTTGATCGCCGGGAAGGCCAGGTCGCCGGCAGCGGCGAACTGGTAGAGGCGGAGCACGCCGGTGGTGGTCTCCTCGGAGACACCCTTGATCGACGCAGCGATCTTGGTCCACTTGTCTTTGTCGGTCTCGAAGCGCTTGCGCAGCAGGCTCAGGAACACCCGGTGCTCGTCGGAGTCGTCCTCTTCGTCGGGCGGCACGACGCCGGCCTTCTCGTACTGCGCGCCGCGCAGCACGAGCATGGTGGCGTCGCCACCGTCGTCGAGGATCAGGTTGGCCGGCTCGCCGGGCCACGTCAGGATCTGCTCAGCGGCCCACCAGTACTCCTCGAGGGTCTCGCCCTTCCACGCGTAGACCGGCACACCCTTGGGGTTCTCCGGGGTGCCGTGCGGGCCGACGACCACTGCGGCGGCGGCGTGGTCCTGGGTGGAGAAGATGTTGCAGGACGCCCAGCGAACCTCGGCACCCAGATCGACCAACGTCTCGATCAGCACGGCGGTCTGTACGGTCATGTGCAGCGAGCCCGAGATGCGGGCGCCCTTGAGCGGCTGGACGTCGTGATATTCGCGACGCAGCGACATCAGACCCGGCATCTCCTGCTCGGAGAGCTCGATGTCGCGGCGGCCGTAGTCGGCCAGCGACAGGTCGGCCACCTTGAAGTCCAGCCCGTTCACGACGTCGGGGGTCAACTGCTGTTCGGTCGTCGTCATCTACTACCCATTCCTCCGGTCAACTAATTAGCTTGGTTACATATTAGTCCGCGACGCGCACGCGGTCGCGATCTAGGTCAGTCAGATGCGACAAGCCTATTCTTCGGCTTCCCCGCGCTCGCCGGTGGTCCCATCACTGGACCACGGATGCACGTCCTCCCGAAGCTCACCGTAGCGCTCCGCCGCCGGTGTCATGAGTCGTGCCAGGTCAGCGGCGACGTCGTGGTCAGCCTCCGGCGGCATCGACACGTAGCTCATCGCCAGCCGGACGATGGCCCGCGCGATCATCCCGGAATCCTCCGGGCTGGCCCGCACCCAGCTGTTCATGAACGACGAGGTGAGGCGAGCCGAGCAGTGCGTGATGATCGGGCCGCTGTCGGTGGTGATGATCTGCAGCAGGTCGGGTTTGGCCACCCCGCTGAGCAGCGAGATCACCAGCGGGTCGGCCGCCGAGTCGGTGAAGAACGCCCGAAACCCCTGCAGAAAAGCGGCATACACGTCACCGACGTTGGCGTAAATCGCGTCCTCGACGGCGTTCACCAGGCGATCGGCCAGCCGCAGCGCGTAGCCCTGGGCCAGGCCCTGCCGCGAACCGAATTCGTTGTAGATGGTCTGCCGGCTGATGCCTGCGGCGCGAGCGACGTCGGCCAGGGTGATCGCCGACCAGTCCCGGCTGCCCAGTAGCTCGCGCATGGCGTCGAGGACCGAGTCACGCAGAAGGGCCCGCGACGCCTCGGCGTACGGGACCCTTCTCACATGCGCGACAGTAGTGCTCTGCATCATCGCCGGCGGGTGCAGGCTCACGAGCGTGCGACTTCGACCATCTCGAAATCGGACTTCGCGGCGCCGCAGTCCGGGCAGCTCCAGTCATCGGGGATGTCGTCCCACCGGGTGCCGGGCGCGATGCCGTCTTCCGGCCAGCCCTTGGCTTCGTCGTACTCGAAGCCGCACTGCACACACACGAACATCTTGTAGTCACTCATGTCGTTGCCTCCCTTAATTCTCCGATGCGCCCCCGCAAGCGGGAGGTGCCCCCACCTCGTGCCGTTTCGGCACGCATCGTCATCGGACCTCCTCGAAGTCAGCCTTTTCCAGTACTGCACAGTCCGGGCAGCACCAGTCCTGCGGAATCTCATCCCAGCGGGTTCCCGTCGGAAACCCCTCCCGCACAGCGCCTTTAGCTTCGTCGTAGACGTAGTCGCAGCCCGGGCAGCGGTAGCTCGCCATCACGCCGCAGCGCCGTAGCGCGCCAGCACCTTCTGCCGAAGGCGCGGTTGCACGTTGACCCGGCTGATGTCGCCGTCGTAGTGCTCGATCACCCGGTGGTCCATCAGCTTGCGCCACAGCGGCGGGAAGTAGGTCACGCCGATCAGCGCGGCATAGCCGCTGGGCAGGTTCGGCGCCCCGTCCATGCTGCGCAGCGTCTGGTAGCGCCGGGTCGGGTTGGCGTGGTGATCGCTGTGCCGCTGCAGGTGGTACAGGAAGAGGTTGGTGACGATGTGGTCGGAGTTCCAGCTGTGCTGCGGCGTGCAGCGTTCGTAGCGGCCGTTGTCGTTCTTGACCCGCAGCAGGCCGTAGTGCTCGAGATAGTTGACCGACTCGAGCAGGCTGAAGCCGAAGATCGCCTGGACGATGAGGAACGGAATCAGCGCCGGACCGAACGCCACGAGCAACGCGGCCCACAGCACGACGGTCATCAGCCACGCGTTGAGCACGTCGTTGGACAAGTAGGTCTTCGGGTTCCACGGGCTGGAGCCTTGCCGGCGGATTCGTTGGGCCTCCAGCCGCAGAGCCGAACGCAGGCTGCCGAAGACGCTGCGCGGCAAGAACTCCCAGAACGTCTCGCCGAAGCGAGCCGACGCCGGGTCTTCCGGAGTCGCGACCCGGACGTGGTGACCGCGGTTGTGCTCGATGTAGAAGTGGCCGTAGCCGGTCTGCGCCAAGGTGATCTTGGACAGCCAGCGCTCCAGCGACTCCTTCTTGTGCCCCATCTCGTGCGCGGTGTTGATCCCGACGCCACCCAAGGTTCCTACCGAGAGCGCCAGACCGATCTTGGCCGGCCAGCTGAGCGACCCCTCGAAGCCCAGCCAGCTCAGGTTTGACGCGGTGAACAGGTAGGCGCCCAGCACCAGGCTCAGGTACTGGAACGGGATGAAGGCGTACGTGCAGTAGCGGTAGTACTTATCGTTCTCCAGCCACTTCATCGCTTCGTCGGGCGGGTTCTGCCCGTCCGCGCCGAACCGCAGGTCGAGCGCCGGCAACACGATGTACAGCAACATCGGGCCGATCCAGAACCACACCTGAGATGCGGTCTGCCAGCCAAGCTGATTCATCGCCCAGACGATCGGCAGGATCGCCAGCAGCAGCGTCGGGACGATCAGCCCCATCAGCCACATACCGCGCTTGCGGTCCTGCCAGATCGTCGTGTCTTCGGTCGATCCTGCGGTCATATCGCCAACCTCCTTGTGAGCCATAACACCTTGAGATTGGACAATACCGTGCTCCACGTCCCGTGTCTAGACACGGAGGGCATGTTTGTAAACTCGCTAGACCGCGCTGGCGCCCGCCTCGCGTCTGGCCAGCACCGAGCGTCGACGGCCATAGGCCAGGTAGATGGCGATGCCAGCCACCATCCAGACGCCGAACCGGATCCAGGTCACGACGGTGAGATTGACCATCAGCCATAGACACGCACACACCGAGGCGATCGGCAGCATCGGCACCAGCGGCGCGCGGAACCCGCGCGGCAGGTCTGGGCGGGTGCGACGCAAGACGATGACGCCTGCGGAGACCAGCAGGAACGCGAACAGGGTGCCGACGTTCACCATTTCTTCCAGCTTGTCCGTCGGGAATGCCGAGGCGGTCAGCGCGACCAGTGACGCGACCACCACAGTGATCCGCACCGGTGTGCCACGCGAGCCGGTCTTCGCCAACCCGCGCGGCAACAGCCCGTCGCGCGCCATCGCGAACAACACCCGGCAGCCGCCGAGGAGCAGCACCATCACCACAGTCGTCAGCCCCGCGAGCGCGCCGATGGAGATGATCCCGGACGCCCAGTGCACGCCGTTGGCGGCGAACGCCGTGGCCAGGTTGGCGTGGTGACCTTCTGGAGTGGTCTTCAGGACGGTGTAAGGAACCATCCCGGACAGCACCACCGACACCGCCACATAGAGGACCGTGACGATCCCCAACGTCACCAGGATGCCGCGCGGCACGTCACGCTGCGGGTTCTTGGTCTCCTCGGCCATGGTGGCGACGATGTCGAACCCGATGAACGCAAAGAACACGATCGACGCGCCCGCGAGAACGCCGTACCAGCCGTAGTGGCTGCTGTGCGCACCGGTCAGCAGCGACAGCAGCGACTGATTGATGCCGGAGCCGCTCTGGTCGGCGCGGGGTGGCGGAATGAACGGTGAGTAGTTCGCTGCCTTGACGTAGAACGCGCCGACGATGATCACCAGCAGCACCACCGACACCTTGACCGCGGTGACCACCATCGAGAACTGCGACGACAACTTGGTGCCCATCGCCAATAGGATCGCCACCAGCGCGACAATCAGCAGCGCTCCCCAGTCCAGCGCCAACGATCCGAAATGGACTGTGCCACTGGCAAGTCCAAAGGTCGTGCCGAGGTAACTCGACCACCCTTTGGCGACCACCGCGCCACCGATCGCCAGTTCCAGAACGAGGTTCCAGCCGATCGTCCAGGCCAGAAATTCGCCGAAGGTGGCGTAGGAAAACGTGTAGGCGCTGCCCGCCACCGGCAGCATCGACGCGAATTCGGCGTAACACAGCGCCGCCAGGCCACAGGTGATCGCGGCAATGAGAAACGAGATCCAGATCGCGGGTCCGGTGATGTCACCCGCGGTCGATGCGGTGACGGTGAAGATGCCGGCTCCGATCACCACCGACACCCCGAACACGCACAGATGCCACCAGCTCAGGTCTTTGCGCAGTTGGGTGTCGGGATCATCGGTGTCGGCGATCGACTGCTCGATCGATTTGACGCGCCAGCGATCAGCCATGTACCCGGACAGTACCGAGTACGGTGGCCAGATGGGTGGGGGAAGCGTCCGGGGACATGCTGTGGTGATCGGCGCCAGCCTCGGCGGATTGTGCGCGGCGCGGGTGCTGTCGGAGTTCTACGACCGGGTCACGGTGTTCGAGCGCGACGAACTCCCGAGCACGCCGAGCAACCGCACCGCCGTCCCGCAGGGCCGCCATGTTCACCTGCTGATGGCCCGCGGGGCGCAGGAATTCGACGGGTTGTTCCCCGGCTTGCTCGACGACATGGTGGCCGGCGGTGTGCCCATCCTGGAGAACCGGCCGGATTGCATCTACTTCGGCGCGGCGGGCCACGTTCTGGGCACCGGACACTCGCTGCGCGACGAATTCACCGCGTATGTGCCCAGCCGGCCGCAGCTGGAATGGCAGATCCGGCAACGGGTTTCGAAGATCGCCAACGTCGAGATCCAACGTCGGTCGGTGGCCCAGCCGCGATACGACTTCGAGACCCAGCGGGTGACCGGGGTGTTGCTCGACACCGACAGCGACCAGCCCGACTTCGTCGCGGCCGACGTGGTGGTCGACGCGGCCGGCCGGGGCACCAGGCTGCCGGTCTGGTTGGAGCAGTGGGGATATCAGCGCCCACCCGAGCACACGGTCGACGTCGGAATCGGCTATGCGTCACACCAGTTGCGGCTGCCGGAAGGCGCGCTCCGGGAGCGTGTGATCGTCGCAGGCGCGTCCCGGCAGCAACCACTCGGGCTGGGCCTGCTGGGCTACGAGGACGGCACCTGGACGCTGACCACCTTCGGCGTTGGCAAAGTCGAACCGCCGCATACCTTTCCGGAGATGCTCGCGCTCGCCAAAACGATACTGCCTGAACGCATCTCGACCGCGCTGGAGCGAGCTGAGCCGGTCGGCGAGGCGGCGTTCCACCGCTACCCCGTCAGCCGGTGGCGGCGCTATCACAAGCTGGAGCGGTTCCCGGCCGGGATTCTGCCGTTAGGTGACGCGGTGGCCAGCTTCGACCCCACCTATGGGCAGGGCATGACGATGACCTCGATTCAGGCCGGCCACCTGCGCCGCGCCTTGGCCGACGGCGCCGATGAGACCCTGGCCCGCGACGTCAATCGCGCCACCGCCAAAACCACCTATCCGGTGTGGATGATGACGGCGATCGGCGACTACGCCTTCCACCATGCGAGCGGACCGCGGCCCCGGTGGTACCGGCCGGTGGGCAGCCTGTTCGACCAGTTCCTCGGTGCGGCCGAGACCGATCCCGTTCTCGCCGAATGGTTTCTGCGGCGATTCTCGTTGTTGGACAGCCTGTACATGGTGCCCTCGGCGGGTCTGGTCGGGCGTACTGTTCGGCACAACATGCGGGCCTGGCTCGCCGCGCGCCGCGCCGGCCGGCAAAGCCAGGACGAACTCGCTACAAGCCGACGGTAGCCCGGAAGATCTTCGTCGGTTCGTGCGCGACCAGCCGGATCGGGCCGTCGTCAGCGGCCACCCATGCCGCCGCCCCCCGGGTGAGTGTCAGCGTCCCGGATTTACCGACCACAGCCGTCGATCCCTCGATGCACACCAGGATCTGCGGGCCATCATGGCGCGATGGCGCGTCCACTTCGTGGCCCAGATGTTCGCCGTCGATCGTCAGTACTGAGGCCGCGAATTCTTCGGTGGGCGTGTCGTATACCACCGCCAGACCATCCGGGTGCGTCGGCGCCCGCAGATCGGACTCGGTGGTCGGGGTGAAGTTCAGCACCCGCAGCAGTTCGGGGACGTCGACGTGTTTGGGGGTCAGGCCACCCCGTAATACGTTGTCGGAGTTCGCCATCACCTCCAGCCCGACTCCACGTAGATAGGCGTGCAGGTTTCCGGCCGACAGGAAGATTCCCTCGCCGGGCCCGAGGGTTATCCGGTTGAGCAACAACGCGGCCAGCACACCGGCGTCGCCCGGGTATCGCTCACCGAGCTCCAGCACCGTCTTGACTTCGGCCTCGAATTGCGTTGCACCAGAGCTGACGTAGTGGATCGCGCCGTCCAGCACCGCGGACACCAGCACGTCGATGTCGGGCTGCGGCGCGGTGATCCAGGTGGTGAACAACGCCCGCAGGCCGTCGGCATCGGACTGGTCGTCCAGTAAATCGATGTAGGGGTCAAGGTCGGACACCGCCAGCGCCCGAAGGAGTTCGATGGTCTGAGCGGCGGGACGGAATCCCGCGAGCGCTTCGAACTGGTGCAGAGCGACCAGCAGTTCGGGCTTGTGGCTGGAATCGCGGTAATTGCGCACCGGCGAGCTGACCGGGATGCCCCGGCGCTCCTCGCGCAGGTAGCCCTCGGCGGCCTGTGCGGCGCTCGGGTGCGCCTGCAATGACAGCGGTTCGTCGGCGGCCAGGACCTTCGCCAGGAACGGCAAAGCATCGCCGAACCGAGTGCAGACGGCCGGGCCGAGCTGGCCCTCGGGATCGGCGATCAGTGCCTGCAGCAGCGACACCTCACCGTCCGGCCCCTCCAGGAAAGCCGGATCTCCGGGGTTGGCGCCCAGCCAGAGCTCGGCTTCCGGGTGGGCGGCCGGACTCGGGCGACCAGTGAACTCCGCGATGGCGGTCCGTGACCCCCACGCGTACGTCCTTATCGCTCCGCGTAGCAACTGCACTTCCAATTACCTCAGAACCAGTTATCCCCGCACCAGGCGCAAATAAACCGCCGCCATCTCCAACCGGACAGCCAATATAGCCAGCTGCTGCTCGGCTCGTCCTGTTCCGGACGGGATCGGGCGACTCGCCGGCATATCGGGCACGTCCTCGGCGCCGACCAGGTCGACGTCGTCGAAAGCGGCGACCCGCGACGCGACGACCGCTCGTTCGGTACCCAACGTCAGCGCCAGCACCCGCAGCCGCTCGGCGATCGGCCCGTCGATCTCCTCATCGTGAAACAGCGCGTCGGCCGGGTCGACGAAACCCGACCCACCGGCTCCGGCCTGCAGCGCTGTCAACGCGTCGGCCATGCCTGCGGCGGCCACCACCTCCTGCGCGAGCCGCAACATGACCGAGCAACCGTGCCGCGCCAGCGTCAGGGTGGCGACGTTGTCGCCGGCCAGCACGACGCGGCGTCGCGTCATCCGCTCGACCAGGGCCTTGGCCGGGTTGGTGAACACCTCGCGGCTCGCGCTGTTGCGCAGCGCCTCGGCATCAAGCTCGTCGGCCAGCGCGGTGAGATCGACGCTCAACCGGGGGTCAACGCTGTGCAGGGCGGCCAGCCCGACGGCCAGGTATCGGCACAACCCGAATTCGGCGGCGACCGGTAGCCGCGGCTCCATCACTGCGACCCGGCCTGCCGTCGCGTCGCGCAGTGGGCCTTCGTAGGGAGCGGCAATCACGACTCGCGCGCCGCGGCGCACTCCGCTCGCGGCCGCCCCGACCAGTGCGGGATCACCCGGGTCGTCGCCGGCTACGACCAGGACGTCCAGCGCGCCGATCCACGGCGGGGCCTCGGAGGCGATCACGATCGGCGCCGCCGCCGACGCGCCCGACGTCGCGGCCAGCAGGGTGCCCGCCGTCTCGGCGGAGCCTCGCCCGGCAACCCAGATGATGGTGCGCGGGCGGTCCTCGCCGCGCACCGATTCCAACGCGCCCTCGTCCAGTGCGGCGGCGGCCGAGCGCACCTGCGCACCGCCCATGGATGCCGCCCGCAACAATCCTTCGCGATCGGCGGCGAGCAGGCCGTCGGTGTCGTCGAGGTCGATCGTGGCCTGAGCCGCGTTCATGTGACGGCCTCGGGTTGAGCGACCTGTCGCTTGATCTCATCGGCGACGTGCTCGACGACGGCGTCCACGTCCTCGACGCAGCGACCCTCCACGTTCAGCCGGAGCAGCGGCTCGGTGTTGGAGCTGCGCAGGTTGAACCAGCTGCCCTCGCCGAGGTCGACGGTCACGCCGTCCAGGTGGTCAAGGGAGTGGATCCGGGCGCCGAAGGATTTCAGCACCGCCTCGACGCACGATTCCGCGTCGGCCACGGTGAAGTTGATTTCGCCGGAGGCCTCGTAGCGCTGGTAGTCGGCGGTCAGCTCGGAGAGCGGACGTTCCTGCTCACCGAGCGCGGCCAGTACGTGCAGCGCTGCCAGCATCCCGGAGTCGGCGCCCCAGAAGTCGCGGAAGTAGTAGTGCGCCGAGTGTTCGCCACCGAAGATCGCGCCGGTGTCGGCCATCAGCGCCTTGATGTAGGAGTGCCCGACCCGGGAGCGCACCGGCGTCCCGCCGCGCTCGACGACGAGCTCGGACACCGCGCGCGAGGTGATCAGGTTGTGGATCACCGTCGCGCCGATCTCGCGGTGCAACTCACGGGCGGCGACCAGAGAGGTGACCGTCGACGGCGAGACCGGCAGGCCACGCTCGTCGACGACGAAACACCGGTCGGCGTCGCCGTCGAACGCCAACCCGATGTCGGCACCGGTGTCGCGTACGAAGGCCTGCAGATCGACAAGGTTGGCCGGGTCCAACGGGTTGGCCTCGTGGTTGGGGAACGAGCCGTCGAGCTCGAAGTACAACGGCAACAGCGTGATCGAGTCGATCACCCCGAGCACCGCGGGCGTCGTGTGGCCGCCCATCCCGTTGCCCGCGTCGACGGCGACCCGCAGCGGTCGCAGTTCGGAGGTGTCGACCAGGGACCGCAGGAACTCGCCGTACTCGGCGAGCACGTCTTTGTCGGTGATGGTGCCGTTGGGCCCGTCGTAGGCGGGAATCCCGGCGATGACGTCGTCACTGATCGTGGTCAGCCCGGTGTCCGCGCCGACGGGTTTAGCACCGGCCCGGCATAGCTTGATGCCGTTGTAGGCGGCCGGGTTGTGGCTCGCGGTGAACATCGCGCCGGGGCAGTCGAGCAGCCCTGCGGCGAAGTAAAGCTGATCGGTCGACGCGAGGCCGATCCGGACCACATCGAGACCCTGTCCGGTGACCCCGGTCGCGAAGGCCGCCGCCAACGACGGCGAACTGTCCCGCATGTCATAGCCGATCGCGACTTGGCGCGCGCCCTCGTCGCGCATCAACCTGGCGAACGCCGCGCCGACCTCGGCGACGAACGACTCGTCGATTTCCTGACCGACCAGACCTCGCACGTCATACGCCTTGATCACACGGTGGACAGCCGCAGCGGGCCGAGACATCGAGAGGGCTCCTGACGACGGGGACACGTAGTTGTCAAGCGTATCCCGGTGACGAGGCGAACCGGCACGGTCCGCCGAGGAGGGGATCAACAGACCGAGCCCGGTGACGAGGCGAACCGGCACGGTCCGGGCTCGGTTTGCTAGTCGGCGGGGTCGGGCAGGACCCGAAGATGGCCGCGACGGCGTCCGTTGGTCGCTGGGCGTTGACCCGGCGATGTCAGCACGCCGGCGGACGGCACCTCGGCCGGAGCGGCGCTGTATTGGCCGCCCCCATCGTGAAATCCGTTGACCGGCGCGCTTCCTCCGCCTGCCGCCACGTCGCGACCCTCTCGCACCGCCTCGGCGAGCGCGATCAGATCGTCCTCGTCGGGGTTGGTGGCCAGCGGGCCGGCGTGCCGGACGAGTTCCCAGCCGCGCGGCGCAGTGATGCGGCCGGCATGGGAGACACACAGGTCCCAGGAGTGCGGCTCATGGGTGATCGCAAGCGGTCCGATGACCGCGGTCGAATCCGAGTACACGAAGGTCAGCGTCGCCACCCCGTAATGCGGACACCCGGGTCTGCAACAGCGACGCGGAACGTTCACGATCGAGAGGTTATCGTGCGAAAACGCCTCCGCGCCGTCGGACACGCGCATGGAGTCGGCTCCGGATGTCCAACCGTTACCATCGCCGGGTGAGCCATTCGCGCGACGTCCCGCGCGACGGCCGCCCAGTGGGAAGACGAGTCTCGCGGCGCGGTCGCGATATGCGCGGGCCGTTGCTCCCGCCGACGGTGCCCGGCTGGCGCAGCCGTTCCGAGCGCTTCGACATGGCGGTGCTCGAGGCGTATGAGCCCATCGAGCGACGATGGCAGGAACGGTTGTCCGGACTGGACGTGGCGGTCGATGAGATTCCGCGGATTTCGGCGAAGGATCCCGACAGCGTGCAATGGCCGCCTGAGGTGGTCGCCGATGGGCCGATCGCACTGGCCCGGTTGATCGGCGCCGGCGTCGACGTCCGCGGAAGCGCGACGCGCGCACGAGTTGTGTTGTTCCGCAAGCCGATCGAGCGGCGCGCCAAAGACACCGTTGAATTGGCTGAGTTACTGCATGAGATTCTGGTGGCACAAGTGGCCACCTATTTGGACGTCGAGCCCTCGGTCATCGACCCATCGATCGACGACGAATAGCTAGGTGATCGCCGACGCGACCGCGGCGGGTGACCCGCCGGCGTCACCTGAATGCCCGGCAGCGTCGCCGGGCTCGATCAGATGATTCCGCGCTTGAGGCGACGGCGTTCCCGCTCGGAAAGCCCGCCCCAGATACCGAAACGCTCGTCGTGGGCCAAGGCGTAGTCGAGGCATTCGCTCCGCACCTCGCAGCCAAGGCAGATCTTCTTGGCCTCGCGGGTGGAGCCGCCCTTCTCAGGGAAGAACGCCTCAGGATCGGTCTGTGCACACAACGCGCGGTCTTGCCATTGGTCGGCCTGGTCGTCCGCAGTCTCGAAATCTTCGACCGCATCGGGGACCAAACTCAAATGGGGCCTTGGGTTTACCCCTGCCAATGGCGAGCCGGTAGTGGTGTGCGGTGTGCCTCCCATTAGGCCCCGAAGGTGTTCATAGGACATGCTCCGCCTCCTCACTTCTGGTTCGTTGATCGTGAATGTCACCACTGTTTTGATATATGCGGCCATCCCGATTCGAACAAATGATCGAATCTCGGTCTGCGACACCGAATCCGGTTTGGCTTTCCGAAATGACACTGCTGTGATTACACACGGGTAAGCACCGCTTTGCAAGCGATTCGGGAGATTTCCATATCATCTCGTGACCGTTTCTTTGCGACTCTGATGCCGTTGTCCCCGTGGCGTGTCGGTCACACCTGTCACAGCCGACCGCTGGGCGACGTTGCCGGAGGTCGTCGCGCGTACTGTCGTGCGGTGTGAAGGTCACGGTTCTGGTGGGCGGTGTCGGCGGCGCCCGCTTCCTGCTCGGCGTCCAACAGCTGCTCGGCCTGGGCCAATTCGCTTCCGCGTCAGCGCAGGCGAGCGAACACGAGCTGACGGCGGTCGTCAACATCGGCGACGACGCCTGGATGCACGGCGTGCGCATCTGCCCCGACTTGGACACCTGCATGTACACCTTAGGTGGAGGTGTAGACCCGGAGCGCGGGTGGGGCCATCGTGATGAAACCTGGCACGCCAAAGAGGAACTCGCCCACTACGGCGTGCAACCCGACTGGTTCCAACTGGGCGACCGCGACCTGGCCACGCACTTGGTGCGCAGCCAAATGCTGCGAGCCGGCTATCCCCTGTCCGAGGTGACCGCGGCGCTGTGCGACCGCTGGAAACCCGGCGCACGCCTGCTGCCCGTCAGCGACGACCGGTGCGAAACCCACGTCGTCATCACCGATCCCGCCGACGACAGCCAGCGCGCGATCCACTTCCAGGAATGGTGGGTGCGCTACCGCGCGCAGCTACCGACGCACAGCTTCGCCTTCGTCGGCGCCGAAAAGGCCAATGCCACAACGGACGTCACCGACGCTATCGCTGACGCCGACGTCGTCCTGGTCGCGCCGTCGAACCCCGTGGTGAGCGTGGGCGCCATCCTGGCTGTTCCGGGTATCCGCGCAGCACTGCGATCCACCAGCGCGCCCGTCGTCGGCTACTCCCCGATCATCGGTGGAAAGCCGTTGCGCGGTATGGCCGATGCCTGCCTGAGCGTGATCGGCGTGGAGTCGACCGCCGACGCGGTGGGCCGGTACTACGGTGCGCGGGCAGGCACCGGCATCCTGGATTGCTGGCTGGTGCACGAAGGCGATCACGCCGATATCGACGGCATCGCGGTGCGATCGGTGCCGCTGCTGATGACCGACCCGAAAGCCACCGCCGAGATGGTGGTCGCCGGTCTTGAGCTTGCGGGCGTGGCCGCATGAGCGACTCACCGACCGCCGGCGACGAGCACGGCAGCGCGTCGCCGATCGAGATCCTGCCTGTCACTGGGCTTCCCGAGTTCCGCCCTGGCGACGACCTGACCGACGCGCTCGCGACCGCTGCTCACTGGCTGCGCGACGGCGATGTGCTGGTGGTCACCAGCAAGGTGCTGTCGAAATGCGAAGGGCGGCTGGTTCCCGCGCCGGAAGATCCCGACGAGCGAGACACGTTGCGCCGCAAGCTTGTCGATGCCGAAGCTGTTCGCACACTCGCCCGCAAAGGTCGCACGCTGATCACCGAGAACAAGCTCGGTATCGTCCAGGCGGCGTCCGGTGTCGACGGATCCAACATCGGCACCGACGAATTGGCGCTGCTGCCCGTAGACCCCGACGGCAGCGCAGCGGCGCTACGTGCCGGCTTGCGCGAACGCCTCGGCGTCACCGTCGGCGTCGTCATAACCGACACGATGGGCCGCGCATGGCGCAACGGACAGACCGACGCCGCCGTCGGCGCGGCCGGCCTGCGGGTGCTGCACGCCTACGCAGGGGCGGTCGATCAGCACGGCAACGAGCTGTTGGTCACCGAGGTCGCCGTCGCCGACGAAGTCGCCGCGGCGGCCGATCTGGTCAAGGGCAAGCTGACCTCGATACCGGTGGCGGTGGTTCGCGGTCTGCCCGCCGGCGTCGTGACCGACACCGACGCCACTGCGCGGCAACTCGTGCGCTCCGGCATCGACGACCTGTTTTGGCTGGGCACCGCCGAGGCCCTGGAGTTGGGCCGTCAGCAGGCCCAGCTGCTCCGCCGCTCGGTGCGCCAGTTCAGCGACGAACCGGTGCCGGCGCGGCTCGTCGAGGATGCCGTCGCCGAGGCGCTCACCGCGCCCGCACCGCACCACACCCGGCCGGTGCGCTTCGTCTGGCTGCAGACACCGGAGACTCGAACCCGGCTGCTCGAGCGGATGCGCGACAAGTGGCGTTCCGACCTGTCCGGCGACGGCAAGCCCACCGACGCCGTCGACCGGCGAGTGGCTCGCGGGCAGATCCTCTACGACGCACCGGAAGTCGTGATTCCATTCATGGTTCCCGACGGTGCGCACAGCTATTCCGATGCCGCCCGCACCGACGCCGAGCACACCATGTTCACCGTCGCGGTCGGCGCCGCCGTGCAGGCGCTGCTGGTGGCGTTGGCGGTACGCGGGGTCGGCAGCTGCTGGATCGGCTCGACGATCTTCGCCGCGGACCTGGTTCGCGACGAGCTCGATCTGCCCGACGACTGGGAGCCGTTGGGCACCATCGCTATTGGCTATTCCGCTCAGCCCGTCACCGAGCCTCGCGAGCCGGTGCCGGTGAGCGATCTGCTGGTACGCAGGTGAGCGTGCGGACCACGGCGATCGAGGTGCTGTCCGAATGGCAGGCACCCGATCGGTGGCAGGATTCGCTGCGCCACTCCGTACTCGCGTTCCTGCATGCGCGCGAGGACGCCTGCCTGTCGCGAGTGCGTACCGGGACACATCACCGCCTCGGCGATCGTGCTCGACCACACCGGCAGCCAGGTTCTGCTTACGCTGCATCCGCGGCTGGGGCGCTGGGTGCAATTGGGTGGACACTGCGAAGAATCCGACCACGACATCCTCGCCGCGGCGTTGCGGGAGGCCACCGAGGAATCCGGCGTCGACGATCTGCAGATCTCGCCGAATCTGGCCGCGGTCCACGTTCACGCGTTGACCTGTTCGTTGGGCGTGCCCACCAGACACCTCGACTTGCAGTTCGTGGCACGGGCGCCGGCCGGGGCGCAGATTCAACTCAGCGACGAATCGGTGGACCTGAAGTGGTGGCCGATCGACGCGTTGCCCGCCGACTCCGACGAAGCGCTGGCCTACCTCGTGCAGCGCGCTCAGACGTCGATAGGGGGATCGTAATGACTGCGATGCCGACATACCTCGTCACCGGAGCGGGCGGTGGCGTCGGCGGAGTCGGCCGCACAGTCGTCGAGGAGCTGCTGGCCTCCGGCCAGACCGTCCGGGCGATGGTGCACCGTGAAGACGACCGCGCAGAAGCGTTGCGCGAGAGCGGCGCTGAAGTCGTTGTTGGCGATCTCACCGACCCGGTCGCCGTCGCGGTTGCGCTTGACGGCGTGACCCGGATGTTCTTCAGCATGAGCGTGTCCGCTTCCTATCTGGAAGCGACCACAGTCGTCTGCTCGCTTGCCGCCGACATGGCTGATCTCGATGTGCTGGTGAACATGTCGCAGATGACCGTGTCTCAGATGACGCCGACAAGCACGTCAGAGTCTCACCACCAGAGATTGCATTGGCTTGCAGAACATGTCATCGACTGGTCACCGATACCCACTGTGCAGATCCGGCCCACCGTTTTTCTGGAGAATCCGCTGTTCACTCTCCTCGCGGCCCGCTCGATACGCGAGCAGTCAGTTCTCGCTTTACCTTTCGGCGACGGCCGGACCTCACCGATCGCGGCCGGCGATGTAGCCGATGCGGTCAGCGCTGTCCTGCGCGATCCGGCTCGAACACATCGGCGCCGTGTACGAGCTGACCGGGCCCACGACTCCTGGACATCGACGGCCTTGCCGCGCAATACAGCAACGCTCTGGGCCGAGAAATCACCGGACAACGGGTCGATTTCGATGACTGGAGAAATGGGCTCGCGGACAGCTGGACTCGATCACCATGTGCAGGAACACATCACAACGATGGCTCGACTACACCGCGAAGACCGCTACAACCGGTCCACCGACCAGGTGCAAGCCCTTACCGGGCATCCGCCGCAGAGCGTCGAAGACTTCGTCCGCGCTCACCGAGAGCTCTTCGCCTAGTTACGGCGGTTGCGCGCGATGTGCGGTGATGCCACATCTGAGCACGACGGGAAGCGGTGCAGCAGCACACGACGGGACCCTCGGACAACTCACACGTCGCTGGAGTAGCGGATCCCGCCGTCGGGAATGTGACACGCCGGGCCAGACGCGCGCTCCACGCAACAGTTCACAACGGGCACCGATGTGGGCGCCGTCGCCGATCACGCCGTCACGGATGAGTGCCCGCGGGCCGATCCGCGCACCGAACCCGATGATCGACCGCTCGATCACGCTGCCCGCCTCGATGCGCACGCCGTCGAAGATGACTGCGCCGTCCAGTCGGGCGCCGGGACCGATCTCGGCGCCGCGTCCGACGACCGTGCCGCCGATGAGCACCGCGCCGGGTGACACCGCCGCGCCGTCGTGCACCAACTGACTCGCCGCGATGTCCACCCAACGCCGGCGAGGGCGCGATGCCGCGCACCAGATCAGCGGATCCGCGCACGAAGTCTTCCGGTGTGCCCATGTCGCGCCAGTAAGAGGTGTCGACGAAACCGCACACCTTGACGCCGTCAGACAGCAGGGCCGGAAACACCTCACGCTCAACCGAGACCTCGCGACCCCGCGGTATGCGATCGATGGTCTCTCGGGAGAACACATAGCAACCGGCGTTGATCTGGTCGGTCGGCGGATCCTGGGTCTTCTCCAAAAACCCTGTAACACGGCCATTTTCGGTCGGCACACAACCGAATGCCCGCGGGTCGCCGACCCGCACCAGATGCAGGGTGAGGTCCGCCTGCTGCTCGTGGTGGTAGTCCAGCAGCTGGCCGAGATCGCATCCGGAGAGCACGTCGCCGTTGAACACCAGCACGGTGTCGTGCCGCAAATGGTCGACGACGTTCGCGATTCCACCGCCGGTGCCCAACGGGTCCTCTTCGGTCACGTACTCGATCTGCAGACCCAGTTTCGACCCGTCACCGAACTCCGCCTCGAAAACCCCTGGCTTATACGACGTACCGAGGATCACGTGGTCAATCCCGGCGGCCGCGATCCGCGACAGCAGATGGGTGAGGAACGGCAGTCCGGCGGTGGGCAGCATCGGCTTCGGCGCCGACAGTGTCAGCGGCCGGAGCCGAGTTCCCTTGCCGCCGACCAGGACGACTGCATCCGCTTTAGTCATTGGCGCCCGCTCACCCCTTTTCTGTCATGACGTGTCATCAGCCGCACCCGCGTCGCCAGCCCGGCCCGGAAGGCCAAGCGCAGCGGCGCGCGCCAGGGTCCAGAATGCCTGTCTGCGAGGTAGATGTAGGTGCTTTTGTGATGTGCCGCCAAATTGCGCGCCGACGCCCGCGCGGTGGCGTGGCCCTTGTGGTGCAGCACTTCCGCCGACGGCACATAGACGCTGAGCCAGCCCGCCTTGCCCAGCCGGTCGCCGAGGTCGACGTCTTCCATGTACATGAAGTAGCGCTCGTCGAAACCGCCGATCTGCTCAAAAGCCGTGCGGCGCACCAGCAGACACGACCCCGACAGCCAGCCCACCGGTCGCTCGCTGGGTTCCAGCCGCTCCTGCCGGTAGGCCGCCGACCACGGATTGCTTTTCCAGACCTGTCCGAGAACGGCGTGCATGCCGCCTCGGATCAGGCTGGGCAACAGGCGGGCCGACGGGTACACCGATCCGTCCGGATCGTGGATCAGCGGACCGAGGGCACCTGCGCGCGGCCAACGGGCCGCGGCGTCCAGCAGCGCGTCGATGCTGCCGGGGCCCCACTGCACGTCCGGGTTGGCCACGATGATCCACTCGTCGGCATCCCCCACCTGGGCGATCGCGCGATTCACCGCGCTGCCGTAGCCGAGGTTGGAGCCGGTGGAGAACAGCCGCACGTCCGGGTAGCGCTGCACCGCGGCCTCCGGCGCCCCGTCGGTTGAGCCGTTGTCGGCCATGAGCACGCTGACGGGTCGCGCGGTCGCATGCGACAGCGAAGCCAGGAACCGGCCCAAATGCGGGCCCGGCGAATAGGTCACCGTGACCACCTGCAGGACGTCACTCACGCGTTGAGAGTACTGGCCTTGCCCAATTGCCCGCCTCCTCCTCATCGCGCTCCGCGCTCTGCATCGTCAGCGGGCTTGCCCAATTGCCCGCCTCCTCCTCATCGCGCTCCGCGCTCTGCATCGTCAGCGGGCTAAGCACCTAAGGCTGCCAACAGCGCGTCGCGCCACGGCCGCAGCGGGGTCAACCCGGCCTGCGCCGATCCACGACTGGACAGCGCCGAATACGGTGGTCGGGCCGCGGGCCGCGGGTTGTGGTCGCTGCTCACCGGCCGGACCCGCTCCGGGTCGGCGCCGACGCCCTCGAATACGGCGCGGGCCTGCCCGAATCGGGTGACCTCGCCCGCGTTGGCGGCGTGCACGATGCCCGCGGGCGCCTGCACATGCCCGTCGATCACCTCGAATAGCGCGCTGACCAGATCGCCGGTATAGGTTGGCGAGCCGACCTGGTCGTCGACCATGTCGATCACCCGGTCACCGGCAGCGAGCTTGCGCATGATGGCGACGAAGTCCTTGCCGTCCCCGCCGGTGTAGACCCAGGCGGTGCGGACCACGACGGCCTCCGGCAGCGCCGCCAGGACCGCCTGTTCGCCGGACAGCTTGGTCTGGCCGTAGACACTCAGCGGCCGGGTCGTCGTCATCGAGCTCATACGGATGCGGCGCGGCGGCGCCGAAGTCGCCGTCGAACACATAGTCAGTGGAGATGTGGATCAACCGCGCGCCTACCCGTGCGCAGGCCTGCGCGATGTATTCGGGGCCTGCCGTGTTGACCGCGTATGCCCTGGCCTGGTCAGTTTCGGCGCCGTCAACATTGGTGTAGGCCGCGCAGTTGACCACCACGTCGCCGGGCCGCACGATCTGCCCTGCGAGCTGCGGGTCGGCGATGTCCCACTGCGATGACGCACACGCCAGCACGTCACGGCCCTGTCGAGTCGCCTCGGCCGTCAGGAAGCTGCCGACCTGCCCGCCGGCGCCGGTGATCACGATCCTCGGGTGCACGAGTCACGAGTCTGGCACGCCGACGCCGCGCTTCCCGCGATACGGCTGTGACGAAAGTAATCTGTTGTGATGCCTGAGCAACGTGTTGCACGTGTGATTGCAACTGTGGCCGCCATGGCGGTCGTTCTGGTCACCGGGGTGGCGTGGAGCAAGGTCCGCTCATTCGAGGACGGGATCTACCACGTCTTCGCGCCCTCACTGGGCAACGGAGCCGACGACGGCGCGATCGACATTCTGCTGGTGGGAATGGACAGCCGCACCGACGCACACGGCAACGCGCTGAGCCCTGAGGAGCTGGCGTCGCTGCGAGCCGGCGACGAGGTGGCGAGCAACACCGACACGATCATCCTGGTGCGTATCCCCAACAACGGGAAGTCAGCCACCGCGATCTCGATTCCCCGTGACACCTACGTTTCGGCGCCCGGGCTGGGCAAGACCAAGATCAACGGCGTCTACGGCCAGACCAAGGAAGAGAAGCGGGTCAGCCTGGTCGAGTCGGGCGCTGCCGCCGCAGAGGCCGAGACGGAGGGAACCGAGGCCGGTCGCGAGGCGCTGATCAAGACGGTCGGCGAGCTGACCGGCGTCACCGTGGACCACTACGCCGAGATCGGGCTGCTGGGCTTCTCCTTGATCACCGATGCCCTCGGCGGCGTCAACGTGTGCCTCAAAGAGCCTGTCTTCGAACCGATGTCGGGCGCCGATTTCCCGGCCGGCCCGCAGAAGCTGAACGGCTCGCAGGCGCTCAGCTTTGTCCGGCAGCGTCACGAACTCCCCCGCGGCGACCTGGACCGGGTGGTGCGCCAGCAGGTGGTGATGTCGTCGTTGGCCCATCAGGTGATCTCGGGCAAGACGCTGTCCAGCCCGAAGACGATGAACCGTCTGCAGCAGGCCATTCAGCGCTCGGTGGTGCTGTCCTCCGGTTGGGACATCATGGATTTCGTGAACCAGTTGCAGAAGCTGGCCGGTGGCCGGGTCGCGTTCGCCACCATCCCGGTGCTCGACGAGTCCGGTTGGAGCGACGACGGTATGCACAGCGTGGTGCGGGTTGATCCGCATCAGGTGCAGGACTGGGTCAGCGGATTGCTGCAGGATCAGGCCAAGGGCAAGACCGAAGAGCTGAGCTACAGCCCGGAGAAGACCAGCGCCACCGTCGTCAACGACACGGACATCAACGGGCTCGCCGCATCGGTGTCGCAGGTTCTGACCCTGAAGGGGTTCAACACCGGCGCGGTTGGCAACAACGACGCCGCTCACGTGAACAGCAGCCAGGTGCAAGCCGCCAAATCCGACGACGTGGGCGCGCAAGCGGTCGCCAAGGAACTCGGCGGGCTGCCCGTCGTGGCCAACACCAAGATCCCGCAAGGTACCGTCCGGGTCGTGCTGAGCAACGATTACACCGGGCCGGGTTCGGGCCTCGGCGACGGCAGCCCCAAGCTAGCGGCTGCCTCGCATCCCGACTCCGGGACTCCGCCGCCGTCGCCGATCCTGACCGCAGGCTCCGACCACCCCGAGTGCGTCAACTGACCGTGCCGACGCTCAGCGGCGCGATTCTCGATCCGATGTTGCGCGCCGACCCGGTCGGGCCACGCATCACCTATTACGACGACGCCACCGGTGAACGCATCGAACTGTCCGCGGTCACGCTGGCCAACTGGGCGGCCAAGACCGGCAACCTGTTGCGCGACGAGTTGGGCGCGGGACCGGACAGCCGGGTGGCGGTGCTCCTGCCGGCCCATTGGCAGACCGCCGCCGTGCTGTTCGGGGTGTGGTGGATCGGTGCGGAGGCCCTCATCGGCGGGTCGGAGGCCGATGTCGCGTTCTGCACGGCGGAACTCCTCGACGACGCTGACGCCACCGGCGCGGTCGAGGTGGCGGTGCTCTCCCTGGACGCATTCGGCCGACCGGTATCCGACCTGCCGATCGGTGTGACCGACTACGCGACGGCGGTACGGGTACACGGCGACCAGATTGTCGCCGAATCTCGTCCCGGGCCGGCGTTCTCCGGTCGATCGGTCGACGAGGTGCTGGCGGCATGCCATGACGCGGCGGCGACACAAGGTCTGACAGCGAGCGACCGGGTGCTCTCGACGGCGTCCTGGGATAGCCCCGACGCGGTGATCGGGAGCCTGCTGAGCGTGTTGGCGCTCGGCGGATCGCTGGTTCAGGTCGCCAACCCCGACTCGAGTGCGCTCCCCCGCCGGATCGAGACCGAGAAGGTCACCCGCAGCATCTAGCCACTCGAGCCTGCCGACACCACCGCTGATTCATATTGATATCGCAATATGTGGATGTTATCGTCGTCGAGAGCCGTAAATTGGACCGTGACGGGAGGATGTTTCGCGATGGTGGTGCAGGGATTTTTAGGCAAGGCAGCCGGGACGGTGGTCACCGGCGTGGTCGGCGTCAGCGCCTACGAACTGCTACGCAAGGCCCTGAACAAAGCCCCATTGCATGACGCCGCCGTCACCGCGACCGAATGGGGACTCCGCGGAACCCGGCGCGCCGAGGAAGCAGCGGAATCCGCGCGGCTGAAAGTCGCCGACGTCGTCGCCGAGGCCCGCGAGCGCATCGGCGAGGAGGCGCAGCCGCCGGCCATTGGCGAGCACGAGCACGACCACGAGCACTGACCCCGTGACGGCTAGTCCGGCTCTCCCCCGCAAGCACGAGGTATCCCCACCTCATCGCGCTTCGCGCTCTGCATCGTCGGCGGACGTGACGGCTAGCCCGGATATGCAGGTCATTTCCGACGCCGCCGGACGCATGCGGGTGCGGGTGCCGTGGGTACGCGCGAACTCGCGGCGCGCGGTCGCGGTCGAAGAAGCGGTGGACCGGCAGCACGGCGTGCGCGCCGTGCACGCCTATCCCCACACCGGTTCGGTCGTGGTGTGGTACTCGCCGAAGCGTTGCGATCGCGCCGACGTGCTTGCGGCCATCACGTCCGCCGAACACGTTGCCGCCGAACTGATTCCGGATCGTACTCCGCGGTCGTCGGACATCCGCAACACCGAGGTGCTGCGGATGGTGATCGGCGGCGGGGCGCTCGCGCTACTCGGAATTCGCCGGTACGGATTCAACCGGCCACCGCTGCTCGGCCCGAGCGGCCAGTTGGTCGCCACCGGCGCAACCGTCTTCATGGGCTACCCGTTCCTGCGCGGCGCGCTGCGTTCGCTGCGGTCAGGACACGCCGGCACCGACGCACTGGTCACCGCGGCGACCGTCGCCAGCCTGGTGCTGCGCGAGAACGTGGTCGCACTCACCGTGCTCTGGCTGCTGAATATCGGTGAGTACCTTCAGGATCTGACGCTGCGTCGCACCCGGCGGGCCATCTCCGATCTGTTGCGCGGCACCGCCGACACGGCATGGGTACGACTCGACGACGGTAACGAGGTCCAAGTGCCGATCGACACCGTGCAGATCGGCGATGACGTGGTGATCCACGACCACGTCGCGATACCCGTCGACGGCGAGGTGGTCGACGGCGAGGCGATCGTCGACCAGTCCGCGATCACCGGCGAGACCCTGCCCGCGAGCATCGTCGCAGGGTCGGTCGTGCACGCCGGTTCTGTGGTGCTGCGCGGTCGCCTGGTGGTGCGCGCCCGCGCGGTGGGCAACGAGACCACCATCGGCCGCATCATCTCCCGCGTCGAAGAGGCACAACACGATCGGGCGCCCATCCAGACTGTCGGCGAGAACTTCTCCCGCCGCTTCGTGCCGATCTCGTTCATCGTCTCCGCGGTCACCCTGGCCCTCACCGGAGACGTCCGACGAGCCATGACCATGTTGTTGATCGCCTGCCCCTGTGCAGTGGGCCTGTCCACGCCGACCGCAATCAGCGCGGCGATCGGCAACGGTGCACGCCGCGGAATCCTGATCAAGGGCGGGTCGCACCTCGAACAAGCCAGCCGGGTCGACGCGATCGTCTTCGACAAGACCGGGACGCTCACCGTGGGCCGCCCGGTGGTCACGAACATCATTGCGCTACACAAAGATTGGCAACCTGAGCAGGTACTCGCCTACGCGGCGAGCTCGGAGCTGCACTCTCGTCACCCGTTGGCCGAAGCCGTGATCCGGTCCACCGAGGAACGCCGCATCACCATCCCACCGCACGAGGAATGCGAAGTGCTGGTCGGCCTGGGCATGCGCATCTGGGCGGACGGCCGGACCTTGCTACTGGGCAGCCCGTCGCTGCTGCGCGCGGAGAACGTCGCGGTGTCGCAGGAGGCCGGCGACTGGGTAGCCAAACTGCGTCTGCAGGCCGAAACCCCGCTGCTGCTCGCCGTGGACGGCACGCTGGTCGGGCTGATCAGCCTGCGCGACGAAATCCGCACCGAGGCGCCCGATGTGCTGAAGAAGCTGCGCGCCAACGGAATCCGCCGCATCGTGATGCTGACCGGCGACCACCCCGACATCGCGAAAGTCGTTGCGAGCGAACTGGGTATCGACGAGTGGCGCGCCGAGGTGCTGCCGGAGGACAAGCTCGCAGTCGTCCGCAACCTCCAAGACGAGGGCTACATCGTCGGGATGGTCGGCGACGGCATCAACGATGCTCCTGCCCTGGCGGCGGCCAACATCGGCATTGCGATGGGGCTGGCCGGCACCGATGTCGCGGTCGAGACCGCCGACGTCGCACTGGCCAACGACGACTTGCGGCGCCTGCTCGACGTCGGCGATCTGGGCGCCCGCGCGGTCGAGGTCATCCGGGAGAACTACGGGATGTCGATCGCGGTCAACGCCGCCGGGCTGCTCATCGGCGCAGGCGGCGCCCTGTCACCGGTACTCGCGGCGATTCTGCACAACGCGTCGTCGGTCGCCGTCGTCGCCAACAGTTCACGGTTGATTCGCTACCGATTGAACTGAGAAGCGTCCGCCGGTAGGACGTCGGCCTCGTACGATGTGCCCAACCGGCGAAAGGCTCGATCGGTGGAAGGAAGGCCCTCGTGTCATCAACCCCGCTCGACCCCGTTGCCAGCGAACGGCTGTCGCATGCCGACAAGGTCTTCACGTCCGACCTGTCGATCAATGAATTCGCGCTTCTGCACGGGGCCGGTTTCGAGCCACTCGATCTGGTGATGGGCGTCTCGGTCTACCACGTGGGCTACCAATTCGCGGGTATCCGGCAACAATCCGAGCTTCCGGTGCTAACCGAGGCGACCTACCGGGCGCGGTGGAACGCGATGGCCCGCATGCAGGCCGAGGCCGACTCGCTAGGCGCCGATGGTGTCGTCGGTGTCCGCCTGGAATGGCGTCAGCACGGCGCCGAATCCGAGCACCTGGAGTTCATCGCGGTCGGCACCGCGGTCCGTTACACGCCGAAACCCGGTGCGTTCAAACGCAGCAACGGACAGGCGTTCTCCAGCCATCTGTCCGGACAGGACATGGTGACCCTGATCCGGTCGGGCTGGGCGCCGGTGGCGTTCGTCATGGGCAACTGTGTGTTTCATATTGCCGCGCAAGGCTTTATGCAGACCCTGCGGCAGATGGGGCGCAACATGGAAATGCCGCAGTGGACGACGGGCAACTACGAAGCGCGCGAACTGGCCATGTCGCGCATGCAGAGCGAAGCCGAGCGCGACGGCGCATCCGGAGTCGTCGGTGTGCATTTCGCCATCCAGAACTATGCGTGGGGCTTTCACACCGTGGAGTTCTACGCCGCAGGTACGGCTGTGCGGCACAACGGCACACCCGAAACCATCGCACCGTCGTTCGTGCTCGCCATGAACGACTGATGGCGGATTTCGACGCCGAGCGAGTGAGCCGCACCGTCACCGGTGCGCTGGCCGGACCCGGCGGAATCGCGCTGGTGGTCACCGTCTTCGCCGGGCTACCGGGCGTCACGCATACCGCGGCCCGGAAAGGGATGTTCCGATCACAGCCCGCACGGCTGCAGATCGGCGACTGGCGCTACGAGGTGACCCCGGACAACCGGCTGAGTGCGGCACACGTGGTCGGCGGCATCGTGATCGGCGAGGAGGTGCTGCTGGCCGACGCGGTGGGGCCGCACCTGGCCCGCTCCCTCGGCCAGATCGTCGCCCGCCATGGCTCCGCCGTCATGCCGAACATCGACGCGGCGGTCGACGCGCTGATCGCCGGCGCCGGCTGAGCGTCAGCAGCAGTCCTCGCCGCGCCACGACTTGACGCCCTGCCAGATCGCCACGGCGGCGATGCCCAGACCGATCGCCGGGTCGAACCACCACACCCCCGGCCAGAACGCGGTGACGGCGAGGCCGACCAGCACGGCCGCGGCCTGCGCACCGCACAGGTAGTTCTGGGTGCCTTCGCCTTCGGTCGCCGCCGAGCCCAGCCGTTGTGCGAGGACGTGCTTGGCGTGCCCGAGGGTCGGCATCAACACCAGCGACGCGGCGGTCAACACGATGCCGATCACCGATGTCTCCGCCTGCTGCTTGTCCAGCAGGTGATGGACGGACTCCGCGGCGATGTAGGGCGCGGTCAGCCAGAACGACAGCGCGACACCACGCTGGGCTCGCCGCTCGGCGGTTTGCGATGTCATCCGCGTGCCGGAGAACCGCCACGCGACCATCGCGCTGGCCAGTGCTTCGGGCAGGCTGCCCAGCGCCCATCCGGTCAACGCAATCGATCGGACCTCGAGACCTTGCCAGAGACCCAGCACGCCTTCGCTGAGCATGGCGGCCATGCTGACCCACGCCAGTCGCCACGCCCACTGCGCACTGCGCTGCCATCGGGAGTCCTGCGCGACGGCGTGTTGGTGGCCGTCCTCCCAGGTATCGACGACGAGTCCGGCCGGATCGCTGATCGAGCGGGAATCGGTCACCAAGCGATGTTAGGCCAGCGCACAACCCAGGCGTGCCGACCACACGCACTCGTGCGGCTCAGGCAGGCGGCAAGGGCCGCTTCAAGGTGCAGACGATGCTCCACTCGAAGTAGAACTCGCCGCCCTTGTCGTACCCCGCGAAGTGGTGCGAAACCTGCGCGCGCTGCACGGAGGAGTTGACGATCTCCCAGCCCTGGTCGCCATAAGCGTTCGTCTGCCGGGAAACCTCCTCGATCACGGCTTCCAGGGACTCGTTCTTCACGTGGATGAAGGTGTTTTCCCAACGCTGCGGATGCCAGTTGCCGTCTGACGCCAGTCCCGACGCAGACTCAGCCGAAGGTGCGCTCATAACGCGGCACCGTACGCCGCCGCGACCTCTGAAAAGTGAATGGAATCTGACCGATGCGTTAAGCGCTGCCGACGAGCCGAGTCACCGATTCGGCTCGCTACCCTGGCCGGTATGGCGCGCAACGACAACGACACCTGGGACCTGGCAACGAGTGTGGGAGCGACCGCGACCATGGTCGCCGCGGGCAGAGCCCGCGCAACACGGGAGCACCTGATCGACGACCCGTTCGCCGAGCCACTGGTGCGGGCTGTCGGCGTCGATTTCTTCACCCGCTGGGCCGCAGGCGAACTCAGCACTGACGAGGTCGACATTCCCGGCCACCCGTGGGGCATGAAGCCGATGACCGATCTGCTGACCGTGCGTACCCGTCTCATCGACCGGTACATCGCCGACGCGACGGCGGCCGGCATCCGGCAGGCGGTGGTCCTGGCCTCCGGCCTCGACGCGCGCGGCTACCGACTGCCCTGGCCCGCCGATGCGGTGGTGTTCGAGATCGACCAGCAACCGGTCACCGACTTCAAGACCGTGACGCTGGCCGCCGCCGGTGCCGAGCCGACCGTCGACCTGCGCGCGGTGCCGGTCGATCTGCGCGACGACTGGCCCGCGGCGTTGCGGCAGGCCGGCTTCGACCCGCTGCTCCCAACCGTCTGGCTCGCCGAAGGGCTGCTGGCCTTCCTGCCGCCGGAGGCCCAGGATCGCTTGCTAGACAACATCACCGGCCTCAGCGCCGTGGGCAGCCGACTCGTCGTGGAGATCTTCCTCAGCACGCCGGAATCGCTGGAGGTCATGCACACGACGTCGGAGAAGTGGTACGAGCATGGACTCGACGCCCGGCTCGACGACCTGTGGTACGGCGGCGAACGCCACGACGTGGCGCCGTATCTCGATGAGCGCGGGTGGCACACCGCGCGGCACCGGTCCGCACAGCTACTGGCCGATGCCGGATTGACCGTGCCGCAGCGCAATGACGGACAGACCGAAAACTACTACTGCACAGCAGAACTCAGCAGTAGCTAGCTTTTGCCGCGATAGCCGTCGAGGTCCTTCTTTTCGATCGACTGCGCGAGTTCTTCACCGTGCGCGGTCAGCGCCAGCCACGCCGAGAACATCCACTTCTCGGGATCGTCGTAGTGCCTGACATAGACGTGCGAGATGTGGTGTATCGAATGCTCGAGCGAATGATGCCAGGCGGCAAACCGTCGGTCCTTGCCAGTGAGTTCGCCGAGCCTGAACAACCCCTCGGTCACCCATTCCCGAATGGCGTCCAGCGTCTCGTCGCGCACCTCTGCCGGCGTGGCCGATGGGTTTTGCTGTTTGACATGCCGATCCACCGCATTGAGATCGACCGCCCCACCCAGGGCATCGAGCAGTAACCTGTTGCGCACAGCCTCGCGTGCGGCACTAGTCATGCTGGTCACGGTACAGTTCGGCGCCGTTCACCGATACCGTTGTCGAGCAGGTCGTGCACTGTAGCGTGCTCTCATGGTGGATTTTGCGCTTCGCTCATGCGGATTGCGCGGACACGCGACATTCGCTCCCGACGAGCCGAACCTCCGGGAGCGCCTCAAGGTCGACACTCCCGCCGGTGAGGCATGGCGGTGTTTGCGTTGTGAGACTTTCGTTGTCGGCCCGCCGCGTGACAGCGGCCCGGCGAACACCGCGCCGGAGATTCCGCGTGGACGATTCCTGCGCGACCGGACCCTGATGCGCGCGCTCGCCGTCGAGCGTGCATTCCGCGCCGTGATTTTCCTGTTGGTGGCTGCCGGCGTGCTCAAGGTCAGCGGATCACGCGAGCGCCTACAGCACGCGCTGGACAAGGACATCCCGTTGCTCAAACCGTTGGCCAACCAGATCGGCTGGGATCCGGAGAACTCCAAGCTCGTTCAACATATCGTGCACGCATTCGCGTTGTCCTCATCGACGCTGCAGTGGATCGCCGTCGGCTTGGCCGGCTACGCCTTGATCGAAATCATCGAGGCCGTCGGGTTGTGGTTGATGAAGCGGTGGGGTGAGTACTTCGCGGTGATCGCCACCAGCGTGTTCCTTCCGCTGGAAATCTACGAGCTGACCGAAAAGATCACGGCCCTGCGGCTTGTCGCTCTACTGGTCAACATCGTCGCGGTGATATGGCTGCTGTGGAGCAAGCGGTTGTTCGGACTCAACGGCGGCGGGGCGGCGTACCGGCAGGAGCACGAAGCCGAAAGCCTGCTGAGCGTCGAACAGGCCGGTGCCGGCGAAACCGCCTCGACCGCAACGGCCTAAGACTTCGCCTGCAACGCGGCGGCGACTGCGTGCGTGCGGTTCTCTGCACCGAGCTTGACGAGAATGGCCTCAACGTGGTGGCCGACCGTTTTCGGGCTGATGTTCAGCTCCGCGGCGATCTCGCGGTTGCTGCGCCCGGCGGCGAGCAGATCGAAAACCTGGCGCTGACGGCTGGTCAGCGCGTGCGGATCCGACAACGTGTCGGCCCGGCGGGTGCGCGGAGCCCGTTCCCGCAGCACGGCCAGACGCTGCTGCGCGCGACGGGCGGCCGACTTCGCGCCGAGTCGACGGAAGGTGGCCAGCGCCGTCTTCACCGCGGGCACGTCGCCGCCGAGTTGGGCCAGCGCTGCATCGTAGGGACAGCCGCGGCGCTCCCACTCTTCGGCGGCGCTCTCCCAGTCCCCACGAACCTCGTGCTCGAACGGTGTGCGGGCGTCGCCGTCGGTGGGCTCACATGTCCCGCCGGCCAACCGAACCCAGCGGCGCAACTGGCCGACCTGCCACTGGTCGGTATGTTCGTGTGACGCCTCCAACCCGGCCTTCGCTTCCACCAGCGCCGTCTCGTCATCGCCGCTGAGCCAGGCCATCTCGGCGCGCGCCGCCGACACCGCCCCCAGCTGAACCAGGTTTCCGCCGCGGGCACCGGAGTCGACCTCGTTCGGCAGCGCGACCGCAGGTTGCTGGCCACGTCGCGCGCGGATCAGCGCGAGCGTCACGAGCGGCAGAATCCGGTGCTGGGGACTGAGTTCGGGACGGGTCACAATCTCGTCGGCGATGATCGCGGCACGATCCCACTCGCAGCGGTGCAGCCCGGCAAGCGTGGCCGCGGCGTTCAACAGTGCGCTGAACATTCCGAGATCGCGTTCATCGCAGAACTGCAGCGCTTGCGCCAGATATGCGTCGGCACGATCCAGTTCGCAGCGCAGCACCGTGTACCAGCAGATCAGCACGCCGAGTACGGCGGCGTGTTCTTCGAGGCCCGGTGCGGACAACGCCTCGTGCCACACCGCCTCCAACTCGTCCCAGCCGGTGTCGCTGCTGAATACCACGGTCAGCGCCGCGTAGCCGCGCGCGCGAATCATGACTGCGGGATCAGCTAATTCGGCGCCGAGGGTCAGCGCACTGGCCGCGTAGCGGGCGCACACCGGATCCAGCGCGAGGGCACCGATGTGGGCCATGTTGAGCAGCGACCAGGCCAACTGCGGCGACGGGCCGAGGTCCTGCAGTAGTCGCAGCGACGCGTCCGCCGCATCGATCGCCTCGTCGGCTCGTCCCAGCGGCTGCAACAGCCTCGACAGCCAACGCAGATCGTCGCCCTCCTCGAGCTGATGACCGAGGTTGCGACGCAACGCGATTGCATCCCGTAGCGCGCCGACTGCCGGTTCAGCCTGCCCGCTCAGGTAGCAGGCGAAGGCGTATCGCTCGAGCCAGACGGCGCGCTGTTCGTCGGACACGGCGTCGGCGTGGCGCAACGCGAGGGCGTACAAGCTCGCGGCTTCGCGATTGGCGCCCAGCGACGCAGATCGTTCGGCCGCCGCAATTCCGTGCCGCACGGCCGCCTCCCCGTCGTGCGCCTGGTCGGCATGAAATGCCAACGCCGCAAGACTGTTTGCGTCGACAGGTGGCTGGGCCAGAACAGTCAGCGCACGCCGGTGCAGGTCGGTGCGTTCGAAATCGGGAATCTGCGCCATGGCCGCCCGCCGCGCCAGTTCGTGACGAAACCCGATCATGTCCCCTTCGGCGATCAAGACACCCGCGCCGAGACATTCACTCAGCGCCGGCCGGGCTTGCGGACACATCTTCTCCAGCAGAGCGATGTCGGCGCGCGGACCGCACACCGCGACAGCGTGCACGGCCCTGCGCGCCTCCGCGGACAGCCGCGCCAGTCGACCGCGCACCGCCTCGGATACGCTGCGGGGCAGACCTTCTCGATTCAACGCGTCCGGACCTGCCGCCAGCACCTCGGTCACGAAAAACGAGTTACCGCCCGTGACATTGTGCAGTTGTTCGGCGTTGATGCCGCTTCCGGCTGCGAGCGTGACGACCGCCGGTAAACTCAACGGCTGCAACCCGATTCGGGTCACTGCGGCACAGTTCGACAAGTCCCCCAGTGTCACCGCAAGAGGATGTGTGGGTGCCAGTTCGTCGTCGCGAAAAGTGATCACCAGCAATAGTCGCAGCGCCCCGATGCGTCGCGTCAGGAACCGCACCAGGTCCAGTGTGGCGCCGTCAGCCCAGTGCGCGTCCTCGATCACCCACACCCAGCGGGACCCGTCGCCCAACGCGCCCAACAGCTGTCGGTAGATCCGTGCGGCATCCCCGGAGTCGACGGCGTCGGCCAGCGCCGTACCCGCGGCGGTGTCCAATCCGGCCAGCGCGTCGGTCAGCGGGCCGAGTGGGCGGGGCGCAACGAGTGGATCGCACCAGCCGCGCAGTACCCGCAGTCCGGAATTGACCCGACCGACAAAACTGCCGAGCACCGCGGTTTTGCCGACGCCGGCTTCACCGCGTAACAAGACCACTTCCCCGGGGCCGCCGCGAGCGACGCGGCGCGCCAGCGCATTCAACTGCGCCAGTGGCGCCTCGCGTTCCAGCAAGGCATTCACCAGGGGGGACATGATGCACTGTGACTGTAGCGCCACCGGCCCTCAGATGCGCATCAACTGCACATTCGCTGGGAATGTGCTGTCAGACCTGTCGATGTGTCAGCGCAGCAGCGCGCGCGACATCACCACACGCTGAATCTGGTTGGTGCCCTCATAGATTTGGGTGATCTTGGCGTCGCGCATGAACCGCTCTACTGGGAAGTCGGTGGTGTAGCCCGCGCCGCCGAACAGTTGCACGGCGTCGGTGGTGACTTCCATGGCCACGTCGGAGGCGAAGCATTTCGACGCCGCGGAGATGAAGCCGAGGTTCGACTCGCCGCGCTCGGCGCGGGCGGCGGCGCTGTAGACCATCAGCCGCGCGGCCTCGACCTTCATCGCCATGTCGGCGAGCATGAACTGCACACCCTGGAAGTCGCTGATCGACTGCGCGAACTGCTTGCGGTCCTTGGTGTATGCGATCGCGGCATCAACCGCGCCCTGGGCGATGCCCACGGCCTGCGCGCCGATCGTCGGCCGGGTGTGGTCCAGAGTGGCCAGCGCGGTCTTGAATCCTGTTCCCGGTTCGCCGATCATCCGGTCGCCGGGAATCCGGCAGTTCTCGAAGTACAACTCGGTGGTCGGCGAGCCCTTGATCCCGAGCTTCTTCTCCTTCGGGCCGACGGTGAAGCCTTCGTCGTCGATGTGCACGATGAACGACGAGATGCCGTTGGCGCCCTTGTCCGGGTCGGTCACCGCCATCACGGTGTACCACGATGACTTGCCGCCGTTGGTGATCCAGGCTTTGGCGCCGTTGAGAATCCAGTCGTCGCCGTCGGCCTTGGCGCGGGTCTTCATGGCTGCCGCGTCGCTGCCGGCTTCGCGTTCGCTCAGCGCGTAGGACGCCATCAGCCCGTCGGTGGCCAGCGTGGGCAGAACCTGCTTCTTCAGCTCCTCCGAGCCGCGCAGGATCAGGCCCATCGTGCCCAGCTTGTTGACCGCCGGGATCAGCGACGCGGACGCATCGACCCGCGCGACCTCCTCGATCACAATGCAGGCGGCCACCGAGTCCGCACCCTGTCCGCCGTACTCCTCCGGGACGTGCACAGCGTTGAAACCGGACGCGTTGAGCGCCTTCAGCGCTTCCTCGGGAAAGCGGGGCTGCTCGTCCACATCGGCGGCGTACGGCGCGATTTCTTTCTCCGCCAGCGCGCGGATCGCTGCCCGCAACTCATTGTGTTCCTCAGGCAGCTGGAACAGATCGAACGACGAATCTCCGGCCCACTGAACCATTTCCCAAGCCTCCTAGTCCGCTTGCTACTGGTCGGTAACTTTACCTTGACCCTGTTTGAGAGCCGAATCCTTCGCGAGTACCGACTCCGCCAACTGCTCCTGAAAGGCGACGATCCGGCTGCGCAGCCCCGGATCCGAGACCGCGAGGATTCGCACCGCGAGCAGGCCCGCATTGCGTGCGCCGCCGATCGACACGGTGGCCACCGGTACGCCGGCGGGCATCTGCACGATCGACAGCAGCGAGTCCAGACCGTCCAGCTTGGCCAGCGGCACCGGAACCCCGATGACCGGCAGCGGCGTGGCCGAGGCCACCATGCCGGGCAGATGGGCCGCGCCACCGGCGCCGGCGATGATCACCTCGACACCGCGATCGGCAGCCTGCTGCGCATAGTCGAGCATCCGCTGCGGGGTGCGGTGTGCCGAGTACACCCCGATCTCGTAGGACACATCGAATTCGGCGAGCGCTTCGGCGGCATCGGCCATCACCGACCAGTCGCTGTCGCTGCCCATGATGACCCCGACGCGGGGTTTCTCATGCTCACTCATCAGTGTGTGGATCCCATCCGTCCGACCACTCGCCGTGTGACAACCAGTGTGCCGCCCGCTCGCCGCGTTCACGCAGACTCGCCACTTCATCGCCGAGAAAGTTGATGTGCCCGATCTTGCGACCCGGTCGCTCTTCCTTGCCGTAGAGGTGCACCCGGGCGTCGGGCATCCGGGCGAACAGGTGGTGCAGGCGTTCGTCGAGCGTCATCTCCGGCGTCTGCGCGGCGCCCAACACGTTGGCCATCACGGTCACCGGCGCGATCGCATCGGTGTCGCCGAGCGGGTAGTCCAGCACGGCGCGCAGATGCTGCTCGAACTGGCTGGTCCGCGAGCCGTCCATGCTCCAGTGCCCGGAGTTGTGCGGACGCATCGCCAACTCGTTGACCAGCAATTGCCCGTCCGCCGTCTCGAACAACTCCACGGCAAGGACGCCGACGACGCCGAGTTCGGCGGCCAGCCTCAGCGCCAGCTGCTGGGCCGCGACGGCGTCGGCCTCGGTCAGGTCCGGGGCAGGGGCGATCACCTGCACGCAGATTCCGTCGCGCTGCACCGTCTCGACCACCGGCCAGGCCGCGCCCTGCCCGAACGGCGACCGCGCCACCAGCGCCGCGAGCTCGCGGCGCATCGCCACGCGCTCCTCGACCAGTACCGGTACACCAGAATCTAAATATTGGCCTGCGATCTCGCGGGCCTGCGCGGCATCGGCAGCCATCTGCACCCCGCGGCCGTCGTAGCCACCGCGAGCGGCCTTGACCACGATCGCGCCGCCGACCCGTCGAGCGAACTCATCAACGTCGTCGCGGCTTTCGATGGCCGCATAGCGCGGCACGGCGGCACCCAGTTCCTCCAGCCGTCGCCGCATGACGAGTTTGTCCTGGGCGTGCACCAGCGCCTGCGGCGGTGGAGCCACGTTGACTCCCTCGGCGACCAGCTTGTCCAGCAGCTCCGTGGGCACGTGCTCGTGGTCGAAGGTCAGCGCGTCGGCGCCCGCCGCAACCCGTCGCAACGCGTCGAGGTCGGTATGCGAGCCGATCACCACGTCCGGACTGACTTGGGCGGCGGGATCGTCGGCTTCGGCGGCCAGCACCCGCAGGCTCTGGCCCAACGCGATCGCCGACTGGTGGGTCATCCGGGCGAGCTGGCCACCGCCGACCATGGCGACGACGGGTGACGTGGAGGGGGTACGCGGCACGGCAATCATCGTTTCATGGCCCTAAAGGGACTGAACGGCCGGTTTACCGGCGCTGACGCAGTCACAGAGCACCCTTAACAAGCAATACGTAGACTGCGACATTGTGTCCTTCGCCGATGCCACGATCGCCCGACTGCCGGGGCCGCTGCGCCCCTATGCCGAGCGCCATCACGAGCTGATCAAGTTCGCGATCGTCGGCGGGACCACATTCGTCATCGACTCGGCGATCTTCTACACCCTCAAGCTGACCGTCTTGGAGCCCAAGCCGGTGACCGCCAAGGTCATCGCCGGGATCGTCGCGGTCATCGCGTCGTACATCCTGAACAGGGAGTGGAGCTTCCGCGACCGCGGCGGCCGCGAGCGGCACCACGAGGCGCTGCTGTTCTTCGCGTTCAGCGGCGTCGGCGTACTGCTGAGCATGGCGCCACTGTGGGTCTCCAGCTACATGCTGCAACTGCGGGTGCCGATGGTGTCGTTGACGATGGAGAACATCGCCGACTTCGTCTCGGCCTACATCATCGGCAACCTGTTGCAGATGGCGTTCCGCTTCTGGGCATTCCGGCGCTGGGTGTTTCCGGACGTATCCGCCCGAGGTGGCGACCGGGCGCTGGAGTCGACGCTTACCGCGGGTGGGATCGCCGAGGTTTTCGAGGACGTCGAAGAGAGCGGAACCGTCACGCTGCTGGGCGCATGGCGGGCGCGACGCAACCGGGCGGATCAGCTCGGCGACTCCTCGGATCCGAGGGTGTCGAAAACCTCGTGATACAGCAGCGCGTGGACCTGCTCCACGCGCGGAATGTCGTAGAACTCCAACGGATCCTGTGACGCGGACTCGACGATCAACGTGCCGGTCCGCAGGATCCGATCGATCAGCCGGTGCCGGAACTCCACGCTGTTGATCCGAGCCAACGGGATGTCGATGCCGCTGCGACTCAGCACCCCGTGCCGGAACATCACCCGCCGGTCGGTGATGACGAAATGCGTCGTGAGCCAATCCAAGAACGGCCACACCGTCAGCCAGCCGACGAGCACCAGCCAGACCGCGCCGATCACCCAGAAGACGACTCGCTTGGCGGTTGGGTCCCAGGTGGTGCCGTTGACCACCGCGCAACCGAATGACGCGGCCGCACTGCCCAGGATCAGAACAGTGACCGGCCAGAACAGTCGCTTCCAGTGCGGATGGCGATGCAGGACCACCTGCTCATCGCCGGCCAATACGTTGTCGGGGTAGCCCACGCTGGCACTTTAGACGCTGGGACGCAGGTGCGTGATGTCTCCGGCAGAGATTGCCACCGTCTCGCCACCAGTGTCGACGCACAACCGCCCGGTCTCGTCGACGGCGCGCGCGATCCCGACCACTTCGCGATCACCGGGCATGCTGGCCCGCACCCGCGAACCCAGCGTCACGCTGTAGCGCTGGTAGTCGGTGATCAGCGCTGCATCGGCGCCGCCGGCGGTGCGCCACGCGTCGATGCGCAGCGCCAGCTCACGAAGAATCCGCCGCGCCAACGTGTTCCGGTCGGTCGTCGACGACCCCTGCAGCAGCAACGACGTGGCGAACGGGTCCGGCGCTTCGTCGGCGGTCAGCGTCACGTTGAGCCCGAGACCGAGCACGATCGCCGACGCCGGTGCGGCCACCTCGGCGAGGATGCCTGCGAGCTTGCCGCCGTTCGCCAACACGTCGTTCGGCCATTTCAAACCGACCTCGACCCCGCTGACCGCGGTGAGCGCGTCCGCCACCGCCACCCCGGTGGCCAGCGGCAGCCAGCCCCAGCCCGACCTGGACACCGAACCGCCGCCTACCCCGACCGACAGCGCGACCTGCGCCCGCGGCGGCGCCGACCACTGCCTGCCGTGACGCCCGCGGCCCGCGTTCTGATGCTCGGCCAGCAATACCGATCCCTCGATGTCGGCGCCGTCCGCTGCCTGCGCGATCAAATCAGCGTTGGTGGAACCGGTTTCGGCGACCACCTCGAGCCTGCGCCACGGCAGTCCCGGCCCGACAAGTCCGTCGCGCAGGGCCGCGGGGTCCAGCGGTGCCCGGTGCGAGTCAGCGGTGCTCACAGCTCCAGCGACTCCGCGTCGTCGAAATCGACATCGTCCAATTCTACTGGCCGGAAAGGAATTTCGTATTTCCGCTGGCCCGGTTGCCCGACGTCGACCGCACCGGCCAGCGCAATCCGGTTGCCGCCGTTGCGTTTCGCCGCATACATCGCCTCGTCCGCACGGGCATGGATCACGTCGAACTCGGTGACATTCGCCATCGGCCCAGCCGCCACTCCCACGCTGGCGGTGGATTTCGGCGTATCCGGCGCCTCGATCGCGGCCCGAACACGTTCCGCAATCGGCGCCGCGGCTTGCAGCGTCAACAGGTCGAGGACGACGAACTCCTCACCGCCGGTGCGGGCGACGAATGCCGAGGGACCAACGGCGAGCCGAATCTGCTCAGCGGTACGAGTGATGACAGCGTCGCCGATCGTGTGGCCGTAGATGTCGTTGATGTTTTTGAACCCATCCAGGTCAATAACGAACACACACAACGGTTTTAACGACGAGGTCAGGGTTTCGAGCTTCCTGTCCAGATAGTTGGCCAACCCCCGACGGTTGGCCAACTCCGTGAGTGGGTCGGTAAGCGATTCGATGGAGTTACTGCGGATTAACCAGAAGCCGAATTGAACGAACGGGAAGATGCCGACGGTAACCGTCAAAGCGATGAGCGCCTTGGCGATCGCTACAGCCACCGCATCGGGACGATCGGAGAGCGCCAGCCATGTCGCTGCCGTCACGATCGTGACCGCCGAGAAGGCCATGTGCGCGGCGTTGGCGCGGGAACCGTAGAAGAACACGATGCAGGCACCTGGCATCGCGAACAGCGGCGTGGTGCTCAGCGCTGCCAGCGGGTCCCCATGCAAGCCCGTTGCGATAGCGATGCCGATGTCGGCGCAGGCGAACAAGCAGGCCGCTTGCCGGGCGCTCGGCCACGGGAGAAACCACCAGAACACTGCCCAGCCGATCGAGCTCACCAGCATCCAGATCACCACAGCGTGGCTCAGCCAGTGGGGCTCGATGAGGTCTTCGAATCGCAGGCACAAGGTGGCGAGCGCGGTAATGACGCCCCCCATGCCGGTGCTCGCCCGCAGCGAGGTCATCAATCCGCGCCGCCGGTAGAACTCGACAACCCACGAGAAGTCGCCTGGTTCGTTCCACCACTGTCGTAGTAGGCGGGAGCTGTCCGACTTCGCCATGTACGTTCCTCCGGACCCTGGTCCCGTCGGGACGAACAAGGTGATAAGTGACGAAGATTACCCGGGCATGCCGCGGGACACGCACGACATCCGCCGTGCGTGGTGCAGATCGCAATTTAAGGGACCGCTAAGATCGACAGCCATGACGAGCACTTCCGAGACCTCGGTCGAGGCGCAAGCCGAACACGACATCGACATCCACACCACTGCGGGCAAGCTCGCCGAACTTCGGAAGCGGAGCGCGGAGACGCTGCACCCGGTCGGTGAAGCCGCCGTCGAGAAGGTGCACGAGAAGGGCAAGCTGACCGCGCGCGAGCGGGTCCACGCCCTGCTGGACGAGGGGTCGTTCGTCGAACTCGACGCGCTGGCCCGGCACCGCAGCACCAACTTCGGGCTGGCCGAGAAGCGACCGCTCGGCGACGGTGTCGTCACCGGCTACGGCACCATCGACGGCCGTGATGTCTGCATCTTCAGCCAGGACGTCACCGTGTTCGGCGGCAGCCTCGGCGAGGTCTACGGCGAGAAGATCGTCAAGGTCCAGGAGCTGGCGGTCAAGACCGGCCGGCCGCTGATCGGCATTAACGACGGCGCGGGCGCCCGTATCCAGGAGGGTGTGGTCTCGCTCGGCCTGTACAGCCGAATCTTCCGCAACAACATCCTGGCCTCCGGCGTCGTCCCGCAGATCTCACTGATCATGGGCGCCGCCGCCGGTGGGCACGTCTACTCGCCTGCGCTCACCGACTTCGTGGTGATGGTCGACCAGACCAGCCAGATGTTCATCACCGGCCCGGACGTCATCAAGACGGTCACCGGCGAGAACGTGACCATGGAGGAGCTGGGCGGTGCCCACACCCACATGGCCAAGTCCGGCACCGCGCACTACGTCGCCTCGGGTGAGCAGGATGCCTTCGACTACGTCCGCGATCTGCTGAGCTACCTGCCGCCCAACAACTTCACCGACGCACCGCGCCTACCGGTGCCCGTCCCGGTTGGCGCCATCGAGGACAACCTGACCGACGAGGACCTCGAGCTCGACACGCTGATCCCGGACTCGGCCAATCAGCCCTACGACATGCACGAGGTGATCACCCGGATCCTCGACGACGACGAATTCCTCGAGGTGCAAGCCGGTTACGCGGAGAACATCGTGATCGGGTTCGGCCGCATCGACGGCCACCCGGTCGGCATCGTGGCCAACCAGCCCACCCACTTCGCCGGCTGTCTGGACATCAACGCATCGGAGAAGGCCGCCCGATTCGTGCGGACCTGCGACTGCTTCAACATCCCGATCGTGATGCTGGTCGACGTGCCCGGCTTCCTGCCCGGTACCGGCCAGGAATACAACGGCATCATTCGGCGCGGCGCCAAGCTGCTGTACGCCTACGGCGAGGCCACCGTCCCGAAGATCACCGTCATCACCCGCAAGGCCTACGGCGGCGCCTACTGCGTCATGGGCTCCAAGGACATGGGGTGCGACGTCAACGTCGCCTGGCCGACCGCCCAGATCGCGGTGATGGGTGCATCCGGCGCCGTCGGCTTCGTCTACCGCCAGCAGCTCGGGGAGGCGGCCAAGAACGGCGACGACGTTGATGCGCTGCGCTTACAGCTACAGCGCGAGTACGAGGACACGCTGGTGAACCCGTACGTCGCCGCCGAGCGCGGTTACGTCGACGCGGTGATCCCGCCGTCGCACACCCGCGGCTACATCGGCGCGGCGCTGCGACTGCTGGAGCGCAAGATCGCGCAGACGCCGCCCAAGAAGCACGGGAACATTCCCCTGTGAGTCGAGTGAGTGACGGGAACGAGACGAACGGTCTAACCCTGTGAGCGCGACCGACGAGATCAACGACGCCGCGCCTGCCACCGAAGTCGCGGCGCACGAGCCGGTCATACACGTGCTCAAGGGCGAGCCCACCGCCGAGGACTTGGCCGCGCTGGTCGCGGTGCTGGCCGCTGCCGGCGGCGGCGGTGAGCCCGCAGCGCCGGAGAAGACCCGCTGGGGCCTGCCCGTCGACAACCTTCGCTACGCCAAGTTCAGCTGGCAGATAACCACCCTGCTGGAACGGACCCACATGCGCCGATGACGATGCAGAGCGCAGCGATGCCTAGGAGTGGCGCCATCCAATCCCGCCGATGACCCGTCTCGTACTCGGGTCCGCGTCGGCGGGTCGGCGGCGTGTCCTACAGCAGGCCGGCATCGATCCGTTGGTCGTTGTCTCCGGCGTCGACGAAGACGCCGTCGTCGCCGCGTTGGGTTCCGACGCCGCCCCCGGCGACGTCGTCCGCAGTCTCGCCGAAGCCAAGGCCGATCAGGTCGCGACAGTCCTCGACCCGGTGGTCGCCGCGAATTGCGTTGTCATCGGCTGTGATTCGATGCTCTACCTCGACGACCGACTGGTGGGCAAGCCGGCATCACCCGACGCCGCGCGCGACCAGTGGCGGGCCATGGCCGGCAGGTCCGGCCGGCTGTACACCGGACACTGCCTGCTGCGGCTGCTCGACGGGAAAACTCAGCGGGTCGCCGAATCGTCCTTCACCACAGTCCATTTCGCCGAGCCCGCCGCGGCGGACTTGCAGGCATATCTCGACAGCGGTGAACCGCTCGCCGTCGCGGGCGCGTTCACCCTGGACGGACTCGGCGGCTGGTTCGTCGACCGGATCGAGGGCGACCCGTCCAACGTCATCGGCCTGAGCCTGCCGCTGACCCGGAGGATGCTGCGGCACGTCGGGCTGTCGGTGGCCGAGTTGTGGGCCGCCAACCCTGCCGTCTCGTGATCGGTAGCCCGCGGACCGGCGGGTAGGCTCACGGTGTGTCTCTACCAGCAGATCCCAGCCCCGTGCTGAGCGCCTACGCCCATCCGGAACGGCTGGTGACTTCCGACTGGCTGGCCGGCAATCTCGGCCGGCCCGGACTCGCCATCGTCGAGTCCGATGAAGACGTTCTGCTCTACGACGTCGGCCACATCCCCGGCGCGGTCAAAGTCGACTGGCACACCGACCTCAACGACCCACGCGTCCGCGACTACATCGACGGCAGGCAATTCGCCGAATTGATGGACCGCAAAGGCATTTCGCGTGACGACACCGTGGTGATCTACGGCGACAAGAGCAACTGGTGGGCCGCGTACGCGCTGTGGGTGTTCACTCTCTTCGGCCACCCGGATGTGCGGCTGCTCAATGGCGGACGCGATCTGTGGATTCACGACGGCCGCGACACCACGTTGGACGTCCCGAGCCGGAAGTCTTCGGGCTACCCCGTCGTGGAGCGCAACGACGCACCGATCCGCGCGTACAAAGACGAGGTGCTGGCCGCCCTGGGCACCGGCCCGCTGATCGATGTGCGCTCGCCCGACGAATACACCGGCAAGCGCACCCACATGCCCGACTACCCCGAGGAAGGCGCGCTGCGGGCCGGGCATATCCCGTCGGCACAGTCGATTCCATGGGGCAAGGCCGCCGACGACAGCGGGCGCTTCCGCAGCCGCGCTGAGCTCGAGACGCTCTACGGCTTCATCGAGCCGGACGACAAGACGATCGTGTACTGCCGGATAGGCGAGCGGTCCAGCCACACCTGGTTCGTATTGACCCATCTGCTCGGCATCCCCGGCGTGCGCAACTACGACGGGTCGTGGACCGAATGGGGCAACGCCGTGCGGGTGCCGATCGTCGCCGGTGAGAACCCGGGAGCCGTCCCCGCCTGATGAGCATGCCCGCGCCGCTGGCCGACGTCGTCGCCGACTTCGGCGACGTTCAAGGTCAGGACAAACTGAAGCTGCTGCTGGAGTTCGCCGACGACCTGCCCGCGTTGCCCGCCGACCTCGAGGAAGCGGCCATGGAGCCGGTGCCCGAATGCCAGTCGCCGCTATTTCTGCACGTCGACGCCCAGGACCTGGACCGGGTACGGCTGTATTTCAGCGCGCCCGTCGAGGCACCCACCACGCGTGGTTTCGCGTCGATCCTGGCCGCCGGCCTCGACGAGCAGCCCGCCGCCGACATCTTGGCGGTGCCGGAGGACTTCTACACCGATCTCGGTCTGGCCGAGCTGATCAGCCCGCTCAGGCTGCGTGGCATGTCGGCGATGCTGGCCCGAATCAAGCGCCGAGTGCGCGAGTCGGCCTGAAGTAGACACCGGGTCTCATCGCTCACGGCGCGGCGCTTAAACTTCCCCCGAAAAGACTTGTAAGAATTTCTCTTAGACATCCGAAAAGTGCTCAGCTCTACAGGAGGCGCAGTGGCCAGTCACGCCAGCTCGACGATCTCGAAGGTTCTTGTCGCCAACCGCGGTGAGATCGCGGTGCGGGTCATCCGCGCGGCCAAGGACGCGGGACTGCCCAGCGTGGCGGTGTACGCCGAGCCCGATGCCGACGCCCCACACGTGAAGCTCGCCGACGAGGCCTTCGCACTGGGTGGCCAGACCTCGGCGGAGTCCTACCTGGACTTCGGCAAGCTGCTGGAGGCCGCGAGCAAGTCCGGCGCCAACGCGATCCACCCCGGCTACGGCTTCCTGTCCGAGAACGCCGACTTCGCCCAGGCCGTCATCGACGCGGGCCTGATCTGGATCGGGCCCAGCCCGCAGTCGATCCGCGACCTCGGCGACAAGGTCACCGCGCGCCACATCGCCGCCAAGGCGCAGGCGCCGCTGGTGCCCGGCACCTCCGACCCGGTGAAGGACGCCGACGAGGTGGTCGCCTTCGCCAAGGAATACGGCGTCCCGGTCGCGATCAAAGCGGCGTTCGGTGGCGGTGGCCGTGGCATGAAGGTGGCCCGGAGCATTGAGGAGATCCCGGAGCTGTTCGAGTCGGCGACCCGTGAGGCCGTCGCCGCGTTCGGTCGCGGCGAGTGCTTCGTCGAGCGCTACCTGGACAAGCCGCGCCACGTCGAGGCACAGGTGATCGCCGACCAGCACGGCAATGTCATTGTCGCCGGTACCCGCGACTGCTCGCTGCAGCGCCGCTTCCAGAAGCTGGTCGAGGAGGCCCCCGCGCCGTTCCTGACCGACGCGCAGCGCAAGGAGATCCACGAGTCCGCCAAGCGGATCTGCAAGGAGGCCGGCTACTACGGCGCGGGCACCGTCGAATACCTGGTCGGCCAGGATGGGCTGATCTCGTTCCTCGAGGTCAACACCCGTCTGCAGGTGGAGCACCCGGTCACCGAGGAAACCGCGGGCATCGACCTGGTGTTGCAGCAGTTCAAGATCGCCAACGGCGACAAGCTGGAGATCACCGAGGACCCGACGCCGCGCGGGCACGCCATCGAGTTCCGGATCAACGGCGAGGACGCCGGCCGCGGCTTCCTGCCCGCCCCGGGTCCGGTCACGCGGTATGACACTCCCAGCGGGCCCGGCGTCCGGTTGGACTCCGGCGTCGAGGCCGGTTCGGTGATCGGTGGCCAGTTCGACTCGATGCTGTCGAAGCTGATCGTGTACGGCGCCACCCGCGAGGAGGCGCTGGCCCGGTCGCGTCGTGCATTGGACGAGTTCCACGTCGAGGGCCTGGCGACCGTCATCCCGTTCCACCGCGCCGTGGTGTCCGACCCGGCATTCATCGGCGACGACCACGGCTTCACCGTGCACACCCGGTGGATCGAAACCGAGTGGGACAACACCGTCGAACCCTTCACCGCCGGTGAGCCCATCGACGACGAGGAAGCGCTGCCGCGCCAGAAGGTCGTCGTCGAGGTTGGCGGCCGGCGGCTCGAGGTGTCGCTGCCGGGCGACCTGGCTTTGGGCAACGGGGCGGCCACGACCGACGCCGTCGGTGTCATCCGCAGGAAGCCGAAGCCGCGCAAGCGAGGCGCGGGAGGCGGCGCCGCAGCCTCCGGTGACGCCGTGACCGCGCCGATGCAGGGAACCGTGGTCAAGGTTGCCGTCGAAGAGGGACAAGAAGTCTCGACCGGCGACCTGGTCGTGGTCCTGGAAGCGATGAAGATGGAGAACCCGGTCACCGCCCACAAGGACGGCGTGATCACCGGACTTGCCGTCGAGACCGGCGCCGCCGTCACCCAGGGCACGGTGCTCGCCGAGATCAAGTAGCCCCGGTCACTTGGAGCCTGTCGAGATCAACGCCGGGCAGTGGTATCTGCGGGCATTGCGCGCCGACAGCCGCATCGATGACCGTCCTGCGCTGGCCGAGCTCGGCGTCACCGATCCGGACCACGTCGCGCACAGCGCCGCCGCCTGGGCTGCGGACACCGGCTACTCGTGGGCGGTCTGCGACGTCGCGACCGGCGAGTTGCTGGCCGAAGCAATGCTGGACCCGACGACTGGGGCGATCACCACCCGAGCGCGGGACGGGCATGCCGATGCGGCCACCGCAGCAGCGGAGTCGGTCGGCCGTTTCGCCGCCGTAGTTATTGCGCCAGAACAGAATTCGTGATCCGGTGCGGATCGCAAACCGCTGACACGTTGTGGGCGCCCTACCCTAGGAGTAGGGTCTCAAAGAGGTTGAGTTTACAGCCGCCCGGAACAGCGTTAATCGACGCAAGGGGAGGCTCGTTCTCCCGCTTTCTCCTCGCGCGCGGCATCTTTTCCGCTTGACGTAATCCACAGATTGCTTGTCGACTGATGGAGTCACTTGATGTCCCCTTTTAACCCGAAACCAGCGTCGTCGGTCGCGGTAACCGACGACTCGCACCCGCCTCCCCCATGGGAAAACCATTCGGCACGATTCCGCGCGCGATCGGATTCGTCCGGAGTGGTGATCACCGCCCACGGCGAACTCGACGCGTCGAACGCGACTGACCTCGCCGACTACGTCGAACGGTGCGTCGCCCAATCGACGGCAGTCGTGGTGGATTTGAGCGGCCTGAAATTCTTTGGCACTGCTGGTTTTTCGGCGCTGCACCTGATCAATGTCCGGTGCGCGGGTGCTGACCTACGCTGGGCCGTCGTGCCGAGCGAGGCGGTGTCCCGGTTACTCCGGATCTGCGATCCCGACAACACGCTGCCACTCGTTACGTCGGTGGACGCGTTCCGGGACGCAGACGATGAAGGTCAGGACCCGAACCGGCTATTCCAGCTCATCCCGTAGCCGCGCCAACGATTTAGCAAGCAGGCGCGAAACGTGCATCTGTGAGATGCCGACGCGCTCGGCGATCTGCGTCTGCGTCATCGAATCGAAGAACCGAAGGACCAGCACGGTTCGTTCCCGCTCCGGCAGCCCTTCCAGAAGGGGACGCAGCGCCTCGCGGTTCTCGATCCGTTCCAGGCTGTCATCGACGTCACCGAGCGTGTCGGCGATAGCTCGCGCTTCCTCATCGCCGCTGCCGCCACCGCTGTCGATGGACAAGGTGTTGTAGGAGCTGCCGGCAACCAAGCCCTCAATGACTTCGACACGGTCCATCTCGAGTTCCTGGGCGAGCTCAGTCGCGGTGGGCGCCCGGCCCAGCCGCTGCGACAGGTCGGCGGTCGCCGCGCCCAGCCGCAAATGAAGCTCTTTCAGACGTCGCGGAACCTTGACCGACCAGCTGTTGTCCCGAAAATGCCGGCGAACCTCGCCCATGATGGTGGGCACCGCAAAGGAGACGAAGTCCGAGCCGGTCTCAACGTCGAATCGCTTGACGGCGTTGACCAGACCGACACGTGCCACCTGGACGAGGTCGTCGCGTGGTTCGCCGCGACCCTCGAACCGGCGGGCGATGTGGTCGGCCAATGGCAGGCAGCGCTCGACGATCTTGTCCCGGTGACGCTGGAAGTCCGGTGAGTCGGCGTCGAGAGACGCCAACTCACGGAACATGTCGGGAACGTCGGCGTATTCGTTGGGACGAGATGATGAACTGCCGGCACCTCGCGGTGTCACCTGCGAGAGTCCGCCCGTCGGGTGGTCAGCGTGACACCGAAGACGCCGTGGCCGTCGGGCCCGCTACCGTCCTGAAACGTCTGTACGTCATCGGTCAGCGACGTCAGTACATGCCAGCTGAAGCTGCCCGGCGTGACGACGTCGTAGTGCTCGCAGGTCGTCGAAGCCTCGACCCGCAGCTCGTCGTCGCGCGAATCGACCACGATCGCCAACGTCGCACCCGGGACGGCCGAGCGAATCAACCGGGTACAGACCTCATCGACCGCAAGCCGCAGATCGGCAACCGCGTCGAAGTCGAGATCCTCGAACGTGCCGACCGCCCCGACCAACGTCCGCAACACCGCCAGATTCTCCAGCTTGGCTGCCACCCGCAATTCGATGGCACGTTCGCCGCGTTGCTGTTCGTTCACTGGTTTCGCAGCAACCGTCATGGGTCCTCCCAGCATTGTTTGACCGACAGTACCCTTGCGTTCGAGCTGGTTAGTCATGATCGCCGCCGGGTATTACACCTGCCGTGGATGCGAGGGAGACGGCGGAAGTTGAGCGCACACGCCGCATTCGGCGTCTCGCGCTGATCGCCGTTGTCACGTTGGTCGTCCTCGTATTGATCGCAGTAGGCATTTATGTCATCGCATTCGTGATCTTGTCTCCGATGGCCGGATGACAAGCTAACCACGACGTTTTGTTCAGGTCGTACAGGAGATACCCACTCGCAGCGAAGAATTAAACACGGGCGACGCGGGACGGTTAGCTGGCCAGAATGGGCCCGGCGATTGGCGCGCCCATGGTCAGCGTCACGAACATCAGCACCATCAGGAACCATCCCGCGCCCTGCCATGCCCACCACGTTCCGCGGTCTCGCCAGGTCCGGTACGTCCGAACGAACGCCCAGCCTCCTGCACCAAGCAGCATCACCGGGGCGCCGAACGCCAAGATCGTCAGCTGCGGCGCCCCGCATGCCGCAGTGTCGATCGACGTCGCTCCTGTGCAGGTGCTGTCCCACAGCGCGGCCACGATGAGAAACGCAACGCCCGCCAGTCCAGCCAACACGGCGAACCGCACGGCGGTGTGGACCTCTTTGTCTGCCTGCCCGAGACGATCGTCCGTCGAGTCATAGTGTCGTGTCTGCATCTTGGCCTCTATCGCTGTCATACGCGTTCACACGCGCAACAGACGTATACCCAGCAGGTCAGGGCGGATAAACCAGAAGTCAGCTCAGGCGTCGTCGCCGTGCGCCGGTGCCGCTCGTCTGGCGCTGTACCGAATCATGAAGATAGCCGCGGCGATGCCGATGATCAGCAGGCCCAGGGCGCCCAACTCGAACAACAGGCGGTCGAGTTCTTTGTCGGAGTGGACTTGTTCGGATGCCGCCGTGACGATGAGAATCCGTCGCACGCAGGCGATCAGCCCGATGAAAAGGAAAGGCTCGGCGGCGATCTCGTGATACAGCAGGACCGCGCGCAGCGTCGCGGCGATCTCCGCGATGATCAGGACCATCAGCACCCGGTCCAGGACGAGGACACCGCCTTGGAGCGTGGTGACTTTGTGGGTCGCCGCTTGCACGACTGCTTCAAAGCCGCCGATGACCACCAGAACCGCAGCCGCGACGAGGAGCAGGAACGCGATGGCATAGACGACGGTCTCGAAACTGTCGACGAGTGCGCCGACCCGCTGACTCAGGCTGCGGCGGGTCGCGTCGGTGCTGGCTTCCATGGCTCAGCGATTGTATTGCGCCGCAGGGTTGCGCGGGCCCGAGTCGTTGCCGTCGCACGTTGCCCCGGGTGGCGGTCCGGGAATCCACCGGCGACCGCCCGCCAATTCGCTGGTGTGGCGAAAATGCAGGTAGTGCCATATTCGCCACTTCGCGGCGCGGGTGTGCCAACAACCCATTGCCCACCGGCACCTCGGTCTGGGGCAGTTTGCAGACTTCCTGGGCGTTGAGGGCATCCACAAAGAGTCGGCAAGTACCATCTGGGCTATGCGAACGCCCAGGCGCCGGTTGTCTCCTGAGGACCGCCGCGCCGAATTGCTGGCGTTGGGCGCGGAAGTCTTCGGTCAACGGCCCTACGACGAGGTCCGGATCGACGAGATCGCCGAGCGCGCCGGCGTGTCACGGGCGTTGATGTACCACTACTTCCCGGACAAGCGGGCGTTCTTCGCCGCAGTCGTCAAAGGCCAGGCCGATCAGCTGTTCGAAACCACCAACATCCCGCCGACACCCGGCGAGAACCTCTTCGAGGAGGTCCGCGGCGGCGTCCTGGCCTACATGCAGTACCACCAGGAGCACCCGCACGCGGCGTGGGCGGCATATGTCGGGCTCGGGCGCTCCGACCCGGTCTTACTCGGCATCGACGACGAGGCCAAAGACCGTCAGATGGAACACATCATGAGCCGCGTCATGGAGGTCGACGGATCGGGCGGTCAGCTTGAGCCCGACGTCGAACGCGACCTTCGGATCGTCATCCACGGTTGGCTGGCGCTGACCTTCGAGGTGTGCAGGCAGCGCATCATCCACCCGGAGACCGATGCGGGCCATCTCAGCGATACCTGCGCCCACTCGCTGCTCGACGCGATCATCCGGGTAAACAACATCCCCGCACAGCTGGCCAAGGCAGTCGCGTCCGACCAGCGGTAACGACACTTGTCATAACCCGTTGCCATGATGGCTAGGTGACCCCGCCGCCCGCTGATCCGCTCGCCCGGTTCAGCATCGTCACCCGCGACTGGTTCGCCGGCACATTCGCTGCGCCCACCCCCGCGCAGAGTGACGCCTGGGCCGCCATCGCCGACGGTCACAACACGTTGGTGATCGCGCCGACCGGCTCCGGCAAGACGCTGGCGGCGTTCCTCTGGGCCATAGACCGGTTGGCCAAGCCGGCCGCGGAACCGCGGGAGGGCCGGACGTCCGGCACCCGGGTGCTCTACGTCTCTCCGCTGAAGGCGCTGGCCGTCGATGTCGAGCGCAATCTGCGGACGCCGATGGCCGGGATGGCCCGAGTCGCCGCGCAACGAGGTCTGCCCGCCCCCGAGATCAGCGTCGGGCTCCGGTCGGGCGACACGACGCCGGCACGCCGTCGCCAGCTGATCAGCTCACCGCCCGACGTCTTGATCACCACCCCGGAGTCGCTGTTCCTGATGCTGACGTCTGCGGCCCGCGAGACGCTGGCAGGCGTCGAGACGGTGATCGTCGACGAGGTGCACGCCATTGCCGGCACTAAACGGGGCGCTCATCTGGCGCTGTCGCTGGAGCGGCTCGACGAGATGTTGGAGACGCCGGCACAACGAATCGGGTTGTCGGCCACCGTGCGTCCACCCGAGGAGGTCGCCCGATTTTTGTCGGGCGCAGCGCCGACGACCATCGTTGCACCCCCGGCGGCCAAGACCTTCGAGCTGACCGTGCAGGTACCGGTGCCCGATATGGCCAACCTGGCCAACAACAGCATCTGGCCCGACGTCGAGGCGCGACTGGTCGATCTCGTCGAAAGCCACAACTCGACGATCGTGTTCGCCAACTCCCGACGGCTGGCCGAGCGACTGACGGCTCGTCTCAACGAGATTCACGCCGAACGCATGGGCGAAGAATCCGAGTCGGTCGCCGCGAATCCGAAGGTCGCAGGCGGCGCTCCGGCACACCTGCTGGGCAGCGGCCAAACCTACGGCGCGCCAACCGTGGCGATCGCCAGCGCGGCGGAGCCGGGCGCAGCGGGTCGCCAATCGACGTTCCCGTTGGCCCGTGCGCATCACGGCTCGGTCAGCAAAGAGCAGCGCGCCATCGTCGAGGAGGACCTCAAGACCGGCCGGCTGAAAGCGGTGGTGGCGACCTCGAGCCTGGAACTGGGCATCGACATGGGCGCCGTCGATCTGGTGATCCAGGTGGAGGCGCCGCCGTCGGTGGCCAGCGGCCTGCAACGCATCGGCCGGGCCGGGCACCAGGTCGGCGAGATCTCGCACGGAGTGCTGTTCCCCAAACACCGCACCGACCTGATCAGTTGCGCGGTGTCGGTGCAGCGCATGCTCACCGGCGAAATCGAGACGATGCGGGTGCCCGCCAACCCGCTCGACATCCTGGCCCAGCACACCGTCGCGGCGTCCGCGCTGGAACCGCTCGACGCCGATCGCTGGTTCGACACCGTTCGTCGCAGCGCGCCGTTTGCGACGTTGCCGCGCAGCGCCTTCGAGGCGACGCTGGATCTGCTGTCTGGTAAATACCCGTCGACCGAGTTCGCCGAGCTGCGGCCGCGTCTGGTGTATGACCGCGACAACGGCACCGTCACGGCACGGCCTGGCGCGCAGCGGCTCGCGGTCACCTCCGGCGGCGCCATCCCGGACCGCGGCCTGTTCACCGTCTACCTCGCCACCGACTCCGAAACTCCCTCCCGGGTCGGCGAACTCGACGAGGAGATGGTCTACGAATCGCGCCCGGGTGACGTCATCGCATTGGGAGCCACCAGTTGGCGGATCACCGAGATCACCCATGACAGGGTGCTGGTCATACCGGCACCGGGTGAGCCGGCCCGGCTTCCGTTCTGGCGCGGCGATGGCTCCGGGCGTCCCGCCGAACTGGGCGAAGCGGTCGGCAGGTTCACCGGCGAGTTGGCCGGACTGGACCGAAGCGAATTCGACAAGCGTTGTGCAACTCTGGGTTTCAACGACTACGCCACTGAGAACCTATGGCGGCTGCTGGACGATCAGCGCACCGCGACCACGGTCGTGCCCACCGATACCACGCTGCTGGTCGAGCGGTTTCGCGACGAGTTGGGCGACTGGCGGGTGATCTTGCATTCCCCCTACGGCTTGCGGGTGCACGGTCCGCTCGCGCTGGCGGTGAGCCGACGACTACGCGAGCGCTACGGCATCGACGAAAAGCCCACCGCCTCCGACGATGGCATCGTGGTGCGGCTGCCCGACACCATCTCGGAGTCCGGCGCCGACTCGCCCCCCGGTGCTGAACTTTTCGTCTTCGACGCCGACGAGATCGATCCGATCGTCACCGCAGAAGTGGGCGGTTCGGCGTTGTTCGCGTCGCGATTCCGGGAGTGCGCAGCACGTGCCCTGCTATTGCCGCGGCGCAACCCCGGGCGACGGTCACCGCTGTGGCATCAACGTCAGCGCGCCGCGCAGTTGCTCGACGTGGCGCGCAAATACCCGGACTTCCCGATCGTGTTGGAGGCCGTCCGGGAATGCCTGCAGGACGTCTACGACGTGCCGACGCTGGCCAGGCTCATGACCGACATCAGCGCGCGGAAAATACGCGTGCTGGAAACCGAGACGTCGACGCCGTCCCCGTTCGCGGCCTCGCTGCTGTTCGGCTACGTCGGGGCGTTCATGTACCAGGGCGACAGCCCGCTGGCCGAACGTCGTGCCGCCGCGCTGTCGCTGGACTCCACGCTGCTAGCTGAGTTGCTCGGCCGCGTCGAGCTTCGCGAGTTGCTCGACCCCGACATCGTTGCGGCCACCGGCCTTCAACTGCAACATCTTTCACCCGAACGGGCGGCACGCGACGCCGAGGCGGTGGCCGACCTGCTGCGGCTGCTGGGCCCGCTGACCACCGACGAGGTAGCCGCTCGCGCAGCCGGCGCGGACGTCGGCGGCTGGCTGGAGGCGTTGTTCGCCGCCAAACGAGCGCTGCCCGTCTCCTTCGCCGGCCGCAGCTGGTGGGTGGCCATCGAGGACATCGGCCGACTGCGCGACGGCGTCGGTGTGGCCGTGCCGGTCGGCGTGCCGGCCAGCTTCACCGGCCCGGTCGCCGACCCGCTGGGCGAATTGTTGGGCCGATACGCGCGCACCCACGCCGCGTTCACCACCACCGACGTCGCGGACCGGTTCGGGCTCGGGTTGCGGGTCGCGGCTGACGTGCTGGGCCGATTGGCCGCCGACGGCCGACTGGTGCGTGGCGAGTTCACCACCGAAACGGTCGGTGACCAGTGGTGCGACGCCGACGTGCTGCGGATATTGCGTCGCAGGTCGCTGGCGGCATTGCGGGCCCAGGTCGAGCCGGTCAGCAGGAGTGCCTACGCACGCTTCCTGCCGGCGTGGCACGGGCTGAGCGCGGCGACGGGTTCACCCGCGAACGCCGGTCTCGACGGCCTTGCAACGGTGATCGACCAGCTGGCCGGCGTCCCGCTGCCCGCATCGGGGATCGAATCGCTGGTGCTTGCGCCGCGGGTACGCGACTACTCCCCCGCCATGCTCGATGAACTGCTGGCCTCCGGCGAGATCCTCTGGTCAGGAGGCGGAACGATCTCAGGCAGCGACGGCTGGATCGCTTTCCACACCGCCGACTCCGTGCCGTTGACGCTGGCCGCGCCGGCCGAGATCGACTTCACCGCGACCCATCGGGCGATCCTGGACATGCTGACCGGCGGCGGCGCGTTCTTCTTCCGGCAATTGACGCAGGGTGGCGCAAGCGAGAGCGAGCTCAAAGCGGCTCTCTGGGAGCTGATCTGGGCCGGCTGGGTCACCGGTGACACGTTCGCGCCCGTGCGGGCGACGCTGTCGGGGGGTCCCGGCGCGCGTAAACGTTCAGCGCCCGCGCATCGCCAGGGCCGCGGCAAGCGCCCACCCCGCCTCGGCCGGTACAGCGTCGCCCACCCGCAGGCGCGCTCGGCCGACCCGACGGTGGCGGGCCGCTGGTCGGCGTTGCCCACACCCGAGCCCGATTCCACGCTGCGTGCCCATCACCAGGCCGAGCTGCTGTTGAACCGGCACGGGGTGCTGACGCGTGGAGCGGTGATGACGGAGGGGCTGCCCGGCGGCTTCGCGACGCTGTACAAGGTGTTGACCGGCTTCGAGGACGCCGGCCGCTGCCAGCGCGGATACTTCGTCGAGTCGCTGGGCGGCGCACAGTTCGCGGTCGCCTCCACTGTCGACCGGCTGCGTAGCTACCTCGACGGTGTCGATCCTGAACGGCCGGAGTACCGCGCCGTAGTGCTCGCCGCAGCCGACCCGGCCAACCCCTACGGTGCCGCGCTGTCCTGGCCGTCCCGCAGTGACGGGGACGGCGCCGCAAGGCCGGGCCGCAAGGCCGGAGCGCTCGTCGTCCTGGTTGACGGCGAGCTGGTGTGGTTCCTCGAGCGCGGCGGACGGTCGCTGCTGAGCTTCTCCGACGACGATGCGGACGCCAACCACGCTGCCGCCGTCGCACTGGCCGACCTGGTCGGGGCGGGGCGCATCAACGGGATTCTGATCGAGCGGATTAATAGTGCACCGGTGTTGGCGCCGCAGGTCTCCGCCGCGGTGGTGACGGCCCTGACCGACGCCGGGTTCGCCCGGACTCCTCGCGGATTGCGGCTGCGATAGCCCATGCCTGAGGGTGACACCGTCTTTCGCACCGCAGAGAAACTGCGCGAGGCACTGGTCGGGCACACGTTGACGCGCTGCGACGTCCGGGTGCCGCGCTACGCGACGGTAGACCTGAGCGGTCACGTCGTCGACGAGGTGTGCACGCGGGGCAAGCATCTGTTCATCCGCATCGGGCCGGCCAGCATTCACTCGCACATGAAAATGGACGGCAGCTGGCGGATCACGTCACTGACGGCACGCGCTGACTATCGGGTCCGGATCATCCTGGAAAGCAACGACATCCGCGCACTCGGCATCGACCTCGGCGTGCTGGAGATCCTTGATCGCGAGCACGATGTCGACGTGGTCGATCACCTCGGGCCCGACCTGTTGGGTGACGACTGGGATCCAAAGGTCGCTGCGGCCAACCTGACTGAGCAGCCCGACCGGCCGATCGCCGAGGCGCTGCTCGACCAACGAGTGCTCGCCGGGATCGGCAATGTGTACTGCAACGAGTTGTGTTTCATCACCGGCCATCTGCCCACCGCACCGGTGAGTGCGATCGCCGACCCGCAGCGATTGGTGTCCCGTGCCCGCGAGATGTTGTGGGCGAACCGCTTCCGACGTAATCGCTGCACCACCGGCGACACCCGGGCCGGACGGCAAGTCTGGGTCTACGGGAGAGCCGGTCAGGCTTGCCGCCGCTGCGGCACGCCAGTCAGGCAGGACAACAGCGGCGAACGGGTTGCGTATTGGTGCCCCGCTTGCCAACGCTGAGCACCTAACGCATGTCTGGCCGGTAAACGATCGCACACGCCCGCGTCGACGGCCCGACGCGCTTCAAAACTCTGGGCGCGGCATGCAATGATCTCAAGGCAAGCGGCTTGGCTTGCCATCAGCAAAACTCGCAATTCTGCTGAGCGGAAAGGTTCACGGTATGCCGACCACCCAAGTGCGCTCACCCATTTTCTTCCTGGCGCTGGCACTGCTTGGCCTTGTGACGATCATGATCCCGGCGGCGGCGCATGCCGACGCGGTCGACAGTAATTTCTTGAACGCGTTGCAGTCCAAGCAAGTTACGTTCGCGTCCTCGCAGGCCGCAGTCCAGGCCGGCCATCAAGTATGCGACGAACTCGACCAAGGCAGGGCCACCCAGGATGTCGCCAACGACCTGATGCAGCAGAGCAGTCTGGATGCGTACCACGCCGGCTTCTTCGTCGGCGTCAGCGTCGCGGCGTTCTGTCCGCGGCATGCCGGCCAATGACTTTCATGGGAAACTACTCACGATGAAGATAATGTTGGCCGGCGCCGCGGTTCTTCTCGCTGCGCTGGCCGCCACCGCGGGGCCGGCGACTGCGGACCCCAACCCCTTCGGCACCCTTGGCTGTAGCTGCAGTCCGGTAGCGGGAATCCCGCCCGGCAACCCTGACGTCAAGGATCAGGTCGACCAAGGCATTCAGAACGGTCTCGGCTCGCTGCATCGCAAGCCCGGCTCGTGATCTGATCGGTCCCTAGCCGGCCGATGGCGGCGGTTTCATCACCTTGCCCTTGAGTTCGGCGCCGATCGAGATGTCGTCGTACTTCTGCGCCTTACGTTTGCGCCAGCCACTGCCCGGCGAGATCGGCGGTGGCATCAACGGCGGCATCGGCATCCCGGACAGGCCCCCCGGCAACGGGGATGCCGCCGACGCCAGTTGGACCGGCGCCTGCAGCAGCGGTGCGGCACTGGGCGGCGCGCTCAGCGTGCCCATGGGTACCGCAGCGCCGAACGCAGCCGAGGTGGATGCCTGGCCGAGTCCAGCGGCGCCAATCGCGCCCAAACCTCCGGCATTTGCCCCAGCCTGCCCCAGCGCGCCCAGCGCTCCGGCAGCACCACCACCCAGACCTTGCGCCGCGCCTCCCAGCGCCCCCTCGCCCTCAGACACACCCTGGCCGACTTGGGCGCTGACGCCCTGCAATGCCTGCGCCGATTGGTTCTGCGCCAGATAGCTCAGCAGGTTGATCGGGAACCCGGACGAGATGAACTGGTTGCTGTAGGCGTTCGCCAAACCAACATAGCCAGTCACCGGATCAGAAATGCCGAGGTTGATCCCAGCGGCAGAAGTAGCTGCGGAGGTCCCAGACGTGGCCGCGGAAGTCCCGGTTGTGGCCGCGGAAGTCCCCGTTGTGGCCGCGGAGGTTCCGGTTGTGGCCGCGGAGGACGCGCCGGCCTGCGTGGACAGCCCCGACGGATTGGTAGCCGACGTCGGAGACGAGAACTGCGGCAGCGTCGAGGCCTGGGCCGAGGTTGCCTGATAGCGGCTCATCGCCGCCGAGTTGTTCGCCCACATGGTCTGGTACGCGGCTTCGGTCGCGGCGATGGCCGGAAGGTTTCTGCCGAACCCGTTGGTGGCGTACAGCAGTGCCAGCCGCATTCTGTTGGCCGCGACGACCGAAGTCGGAACCACCGCCGCTTGGACGGAGCTGAACGCTGCGGCGGCGGTCTGCGCCGAGGCGGCAACCTGCTGCGTCTGTTGCGCGGTAGCGCGGAGCCAGGTCACGTAGGGCTCCACGGACTGCATCATCGCCGCGGACGACGGGCCGTACCAGCTGGCATCCAGCGACGACAGCGCGTTGTCATAGCTTTCGGCGGAGTCTTCCAGCGCTATGCCAAGCTGCTGCCACGCAGCGGCCGCCGCGATCAGCGATTCCGCACCGGGCCCCGAGTGGATCAGCGCAGAGGTGATCTCAGGAGGCATCGTCATGAAATCCATGGCACCGAACATTGATTACCGCCGAAAAGCTTCAGAAACGCTGGATTGACTGAGGCGAAAAAACCCCTCGAACTTTACGCTTCGACGCCGGTGAATAGTCACGAGATGGCATTCACCGCGGCCACTAACCGCGGCTTGAAATCAGCCGGGATGGGGATATATCCGTCGGCGACCAGGTCGTTCTGACCGTCACCGACGGCGCTTTGCAGAAACGCGCGGACAGCTGTACCGACTTGCGGATCGGGATACTTCGAGCAGACGATTTCATATGTCGCCATCACGATCGGATACGAGCCGGGCTGGTTCGGACGGTAGAACGAGATGGTGTCGAGGGCCAATTCGTCACCCCGTTTGATGAACCAGGCACCCGAAATCGTCTTCCCCACCGACTCGGGACTGATTTCCACGGGATCCGGACCCGCCGACGAGATGATCTTGGCCACGTTCAAGTTTTGCTGCTTGGCGAACGACCACTCGATGTACGTGATCGACCCCTCGGTGCCCTTGACAGCTTGGGCGACTCCGTCACTGCCGACGGCGCCCTCGCCAATTCCACCGTTGAACTTCTTGCCGGCCGGGAAACCCCATGTGCCCCTGGATGCGGTGTCGAGATAGCGCTGGAAGTTGTCCGTGGTCCCGGATTCATCGCTCCGGTAGAAGACATGGATCGGCTCGTTCGGCAGGTCGACACCGAGGTTCTGCAACCCGATAGCGGCGTCGTTCCACATGTTGATCTGGCCGTTGAAGATCTGCGCCGCGGTCAAGCCGTCAAGGTTCAGCGAAGTCACGCCCTTGACGTTGAAAGCGATCGCGATCGGCCCGACCACAAGCGGCAGGCTGTGCACTTCCGAACCACAGCGTTGCTGCCCTTTGTCGTACTCCGCGTTCGTCAGCGTCGAGTCGGAGGCGCCGAAGTCCGTTCGGCTGTTCACAAAGTCGTCTATCCCCGCGCCAGACCCATTGGCCGTGTAGTCCAAAGATTGCCCAGGGCAGGCATGTTCGTAGGCTTTGACGAAAAGGGCCATTGCATTTTTCTGAGCGGTGGAACCACTGGCCTTGAGAGCGGATTTGCCTCCGCAGGTTACTTTGACCGGTGACGTCGCCGATCCCGCCGTGCTTCCGCCGCCGGCGTTGTTATGAGTGCCACACGCAGAGAGAATCAACGCGCAACTGGCCAGAATGCTCAGTGCGGCGCCAAATCGATTGAGCTTCAATCCAATTCCTTTTAACGATGAGATTCTCGCCGCCGGCATAGCCTCAGCCCGCCGAACCGCTGTCTTCGTTGCGGGCATGAGGCATCGTAACAAGATTCGCACTATCGCAATCATGCCCGGTTATCGCCGGTTATGTCGCGCTCGCGATTTCAACAACCGTTTCCTCGTTGTTCACATTTGTGGAGGTCAGCGTGCGTAAGCGAGATAGGACTGACAGATTGTCTGCGATGCGGCGACGGCATGGGCGCTGGGCCCGATGACGACCTCGGGCACCGGGAAAAATCCGACGTCGTCGACGCACGGTGACCTGCGTCGCATCCGCTGCGCGACACGGGCTTCATCACATTTCAGGAGTGATTGAGCCGATCGCGGCACCCGTAACGTTCAACGTGTAGCCGCCAACTATCAAAGGACAGACACGTGCCAACACTGCATAGCTTTGTCAGCGCGCGCCTCGCTGACCTGAATACCGCCGGCGACTTCACTCTGCGGGCACGCGACATGTGCCGCACCGTCGTTTCGGCGGCGGTGTCCACACGCACCGCGCCGCAGCCCGTATCCGCGTGGTCAGGACAGCCGAACCACATCGTGATCGGCCACGACCTACCGCGGCTCAGCCCCGGTATCGAGCGCTGCTAGCTGCCGCAGGCTGACGAACTCACGGCGGATTCCGCACACCGGATCGTCGAACTCGATGCTGTGCGCCAGAAGCTGTAAGGGTGTGGTGAAGTCGTCTGCGGCTACGTCGATGACATTCGGATACAACGGGTCTCCGTAGATCGGGATACCCAGCGACGCCATATGCACTCGCAGCTGGTGGGTCCGGCCGGTCTGCGGCGTCAGCCGGTAGAGGCCATCGCGCGACACCAACTCCACCAAGGTTTCGGCGTTGGGCTCGCCGGGTTCCTCGACGGCCTGAAAGTTGCCGCGGCGCTTGATGATACGACTCCGGACCACCTGCGGTAACTCGAGATCGGGGTCGACGGCAGCTCTCGCGAGATAGCTCTTGCGGACCGCCCCGCGCGCGAACATCGTCTGGTAGGCCCCGCGAACTTCACGGCGAGTCGTGAACAGCAACACCCCGGCGGTCAACCGATCGAGCCGGTGCGCCGGGCTGAGCTCGGGCAATTCGAGTTGCCGGCGGAGCCGGACCAGCGCCGTCTGCGCGACGTGACGGCCACGCGGCATGGTGGCCAGAAAATGCGGCTTGTCCGCGACCACGAGGTTCTCGCCCTGATGGAGCACCGGGATGTCGAACGGCACCGGCACCTCGTCCGGGAGTTCACGGTAGAGGTAGACGATCGCGCCGGCCGGCAACACCGCGGCGGGATCGAGCACGGTGCCGCGTTGGTCGACAACCTCGCCAGCGACCGCCTTGGCGGCGACGTCGGGCCCGAACCTGCTGGTCAACTCCTCGCCGAGGGGTCCGCCGCGCACTCGGAGTCGCGCCGGCCCCAAGCCGTCGCGTGGCGGCAGCGGCGGGGGCCTCAACGCCCGCTCAATTCAACGGCACCGGCTCGAGAATCTCGGCCCGGGCCTCCGGGGCGCTGGCCCGCAACGCATCGGCCGACGCGTCGTCGGGCTGGGTCTGGGACAACACCTCGGCCTCCACCCGCGCAATGTATGTCTGGACCTCGCGGTCGATGTCGGCATCGCTCCAGCCCAGGATCGGCGCGACGATCTCGGCGACCTCGCGTGCGCAGTCGACGCCGCGGTGCGAGTACTCGATCGCGATGCGGGTCCGCCGGGCCAATACGTCTTCCAGATGCAGCGCGCCCTCGGCTGCCGCGGCGTACGCCGCTTCGACCCTGAGGTAGCCCGGTGCAGCGGCAATCGGGTTGAGCAGGTCGCGATGGTCGGCCGCCTGCGCGAGCACCTCTTTGAGCAGCGACCCGTAGCGGTCCAGCAGATGACGCACTCGATAGGAATGCAGACCCTCCAACGCACCGACGTGCTCGGTCTGGTTGATCAGCGCGAAGTAACCGTCAGCGCCGAGCAGTGGCACCTTCTCGGTGATCGACTGTGCGACTCGGGCCGGAATATATTGCGCCGCGGCGTCGATCGCGTCAGCAGCCATCACCCGGTAGGTGGTGTACTTGCCACCGGCGATGGCGACCAGGCCCGGCGCGGGCACCGCCACCGCGTGCTCACGCGACAAGGTGGACGTATCCTCGCTCTCTCCCGCCAGCAGTGGCCGCAGTCCGGCATATACGCCGTCGATATCGGCGTGGCTCAACGGAGTAGCGAGCACGGTGTTGACGGTTCCGAGGATGTAGTCGATATCGGCTTTGGTGGCCGCGGGGTGCGCGAGGTCCAATGCCCAATCGGTATCGGTGGTTCCGATGATCCAGTGGTTGCCCCACGGGATGACGAACATCACCGACTTCTCGGTACGCAGGATGATCGCGACGTCACTGACGATTCGGTCCCGCGGCACCACGATGTGCACGCCCTTGGACGCGCGAACCTGAAAACGCCCGCGCTGCTTGGACAATGCTTGAATCTCGTCGGTCCACACCCCGGTCGCGTTGACCACCACGTGGCCTCGTACCTCGGTGACCGCACCGTCCTCGGAGTCGCGCACCCGCACGCCGGTCACCCGGTCGCCTTCGCGCAGCAACGACACCACCTGGGTGGACGAGCGCACCACCGCGCCGTACTGCGACGCTGTTCGGACCACCGTCAGCGTGTGTCGGGCGTCGTCGACGACGGTGTCGTAGTACCGGATGCCGCCGATCAGCGCACTGCGCTTCAAGCCCGGCGACAGCCGCAATGCGCCAGCCCGAGTCAAATGCTTTTGCGCTGGAACGGATTTCGCGCCACCGAGTTGGTCGTAGAGCAGCAGGCCGGCAGCAGTGTAGGGGCGTTCCCACCACCGCTTGGTCAGCGGGTAGAGGAACGGCAGCGGCTTGACCAGATGCGGGGCCAACGTGGTCAGCGACAACTCGCGCTCGAAGAGCGCCTCGCGGACCAGCCCGAACTCCAGTTGCTCGAGATAGCGCAGCCCGCCGTGAAACATCTTCGACGACCTGCTCGACGTGCCTGCGGCGAAGTCGCGGGCCTCCACCAGCGCGACTTTGAGCCCTCGGGTGGCGGCGTCCAGGGCGGATCCCGAACCCACCACGCCGCCGCCGATGACCACGACGTCGAACTGCTCGCTGCCCAGGCGCTCCCACGCCGCGGCGCGTTGCTCGGGTCCCAAGAACGAACCCGGCCGGGTCTGCTCGCTGGCCGGGACGCGAATCGGGTCGCTCACGGCACACGTCTCCTGTCAGTTACTCGTCAGTAGATTTCTGCTCCAAGGCTACCCGGCGGGGTCCAGTTGCCGCGGTCAGTCCAGGTCGTCGTGCGCCATCAGCCGACGCGCCGCCTCGGTGATCGAGCCCGACAGCGACGGATAGACGCTCAGGGTCTGCGCCAGATGGTTCACGGTCAACCGGGTCTGCACGGCCATCGCGATGGGCAGGATCAGCTCGGAGGCGATCGGCGCGACCACCACACCGCCGATCACGACACCGGTGGCCGGACGGCAGAAGAGCTTCACAAAGCCGTGCCGCAACCCCGACATCTTGGCTCGCGCGTTGGTCCGCAACGGCAACATGATCGTGCGGGCCTGCACCGATCCATCGTCGATGGCGGATTGCGGAACGCCCACCGCGGCGAGCTCAGGCCTGGTGAACACCGCGGCGGCGACGGTGCGCAGCCGGATCGGGGTGACGGCCTCGCCGAGTGCGTGCCACATCGCGATCCGGCCTTGCATCGCGGCGACCGAGGCCAGCGGCAACAGGCCGGTGCAGTCGCCCGCCGCGTAAATGTTGGACACCGACGTGCGGGATACCCGGTCGACGGACAGGTAGTTGCCCGGACCGAGCTCGATACCAACCCGGTCCAGGCCCAGCCCGCCGGTGTTGGGCACCGACCCGATCGTCATCAGCGCGTGGCTGCCCTCGACGGTGCGGCCGTCGGCCAGCTCCACCAGCACCCCGGAGTCGGTGCGGGTCACCGAGTCGGCGCGGGCGTTCTTGACCAGCTTGACCCCGCGTTCGGCGAAGATCCGCTCCAGCACCGCGGCAGCATCGGCGTCCTCGTAGGGCAGTATCTGGTCGCGGCTGGCGACCACGGTGACGTCGACGCCCAACTCGGTGTAGGCGTGCACGAATTCGGCACCGGTGACGCCCGATCCGACCACGATCAGGTGTTCGGGCAACGCCTGCAGGTCGTAGAGCTGTCGCCAGGTCAGGATGCGCTCGCCGTCGGGTCGCGCGGTCGGCAGCTCGCGGGGGCTGGCGCCGGTCGCGATCAGCACCACGTCGGCGTCGTAGGTGCTGGTGCTGCCGTCGGGGGCGGTGGCCTGGACGCGGTGTGCGGCCAGCCCGAGTGCGGCGTCGATCAGCGCGCCCTTGCCGGCGACGACCGTGACGCCCGCGCTCAGCAGCTGCGCCTTGACGTCGGCGGACTGGTCGGCGGCCAGCGTTTTGACGCGCTGATGGATGTCCGGCAATGAGATCTTGGCGGCCTCGATGTCGATGTCGAAGCCCAGGTGCGGTCCGCGGCGCAGCTCGGTGCGGACGCCGGTCGAGGCGATGAAGGTTTTCGACGGCACACAGTCGAACAGCACCGCCGCGCCACCGATGCCATCGGAATCGATGACGGTGACGTCGGCGTCGCGGGCTGCTGCGGTGAGCGCCGCCTCGTAACCGGCAGGCCCTCCGCCGATGATCACGATGCGGGTCGCCACAGCCATAACTTAACGAACGTTGCGGATACGCGCCGCGTCAGCAGCAGCCGTCTAAGATTTCCCCGTGCCGCTCTACGCCGCCTACGGGTCGAACATGCATCCCGAGCAGATGCAGCAGCGTGCACCGCATTCACCGATGGCCGGAACCGGCTGGTTGCACGGCTGGCGGCTGACCTTCGGCGGCGAGGACATCGGCTGGGAAGGCGCGCTGGCCACGGTCGTCGAGGATCCGACCTCGAAGGTGTTCGTCGTGCTCTACGACATGACATCCGCGGATGAGAACAATCTCGATCGTTGGGAGGGTTCCGAGCTCGGCGTGCACAAGAAGATCCGCTGCCGGGTCCAGCGGTTGTCGTCGGACACCACCACCGATCCGGTGCTGGCGTGGCTGTATGTCGTCGATGCCTGGGAAGGCGGCCTGCCGTCGGCGCGCTACATCGGCGTGATGGCCGACGCCGCCGAAATCGCCGGCGCGCCAAGCACATACGTGCACAAGCTGCGCACCCGCCCGGCCCGCAACATCGGCCCCGGACACGGCGGCGAGTAGCGCACCAGCGGGCTCAGCCCAACGCGGCGGACTGCTCGACGATGTTGACCATCAGCCGCAGACCGATCGCCAAGGCACGCTCGTCGAGGTCGAAGTTCGGCTGATGCAAGTCCAACTGCGGACCGTGGCCCGGCCACACCCCGAGTCGGGCCATCGCCCCCGGTACTTCCTCCAGATACCAGGAGAAGTCCTCGCCGCCACCGGATTGCTTGGTATCGGTCAGCGCGTCCGGGCCGAGCGCCTCGATGGCGTGAGTGATGATGCGCGTCGAGACCTCTTCGTTGACCACCGGCGGGACGCCGCGGTTGTACTGCACGGTGTGCTCGATGCCCAGCGGCGACAGCAAGGCAGTTACCGCCTCGCGAACGATGTCCTCCAGGCCCAGCCAGGTTTCGCGGCTGGCGGTGCGGATGGTGCCTGCCAGCGTGCCGCTCTGCGGAATGGCGTTGGCGGCCACGCCCGCATTGACCGCGCCCCACACCATCACCGTGCTGTTGCGTGGGTCGATGCGGCGCGACAGAATGCCGGGCACGCCGGTGATGAGGGTGCCCAGCCCGTAGACCAGATCGCCGGTCAGGTGTGGCCGCGAGGTGTGCCCACCGGGCGACGACAAGCTGATCTCGATCATGTCGGCCGCCGAGGTGATCGGCCCCGCCTTCACCGCGACCTTGCCGACCTCCAGCCGAGGGTCACAGTGCAGGGCGAAGATCCGGCCGACCCCGGACATCGCGCCCGCGGCGATGGTGTCGATCGCACCGCCCGGCATCAGCTCTTCGGCCGGCTGGAAGATCAGCCGTAGCCCGACCGGCAGTTCCGGCGCCCCGGCCAGCGCGAGCGCGGTGCCGAGCAGGATCGACGTGTGCGCGTCGTGGCCGCAGGCGTGCGCCGCGTTCGGCATCGTCGAGGCATACGGGGCGCCGGTGCGCTCGGCCATCGGCAACGCGTCCATGTCGGCCCGCAACGCGATCCGCGGCTCTTGGTCCGGGCCGAAGTCGCAGGTGAGCCCGGTCCCGCCGGGCAGTACTTTCGGTTTGAGCCCGGCATCGACCAGCCGCTCGGCGACGAACTGTGTGGTGGCGTACTCCTGCCGGCCCAATTCCGGGTAGCGATGGATGTGCCGCCGCCACCCGACCAGGTCGTCGAAGTGCGCGGCGAGCCAGGCGTCCGCAATGTCGGCAAGAGTCATCTGCGCCGCTCCGCATACGCGGCCAGCACGCGGTCACGCTCTTCTGGCGACTCGGCAAGACGAACTACTGTGCGCGCCAACATGATTGCGCCGTCGACAACGGCCTTGTCGGCCGTCGGGCCTGCGGCAGCCGCGGCGAACGCGGGCTGGTGCAACGACGCGCCGGCTGCGTCGACGGCGACCATCGGATGGATGCCGGGCAGCAGCTGAGTGACGTTGCCCATGTCGGTGCTGCCCAGTGGCAGCGCCGCCTCCAGCGCCTTGTCGACGGGTGCACGACCGAGGCGCGTCATCTCGTCGCGGACGGTCTCGGCCATCCAGGTGTCCGGCTTGAGGGCGTCGTACATCGGCTCGGTCTGCTCGACGCTGTATTCGCAGCCGGTGGCGATCGCGCCGGCCGAGAAGCAGTTGCGCACCTTGGCTTCCAGGTCGGCCAGCGACGACGCGTCGGTCGCGCGCATCGTGTACTGCATCTCGGTGTGCGCGGGAATGACGTTGGCAGCCTGGCCGCCCTGCGAGACGATGCCGTGCACCTGCTGTCCTGGCGCCAGTTGCTGGCGCAGCAACCCGATCGCCACCTGGGCGACGGTGATGGCATCGGCGGCGTTGACTCCCAGGAAGGGCGCGGCCGACGCATGCGCTTCTCGTCCGCGGTAGTCCACCCGAACCGCCGACAGGGTCAGCGACCTGGCCGCCGCGATGTCGACCGGACCGGGATGCATCATCACTGCCAGCGCCAGATCGTCGAAAACACCGGCGTTGAGCAGCAACACTTTTCCGCCGCCGAACTCTTCGGCGGGCGTGCCCAGCAGCACGACCGTGAGCCCCAGCTGTTCGGCGACGTCGGCCAGCGCCAGTGCGGCGCCGACGGCTGATGCGGCAATGATGTTGTGGCCGCAGGCATGACCGATCTCCGGTAACGCGTCGTATTCGGCGCACACCCCGACCGTCAGCGGGCCGCTGCCGAACTCGGCGCGGAACGCGGTGTCCAAACCGCCGACTGCTGCGGTGATCTCGAAGCCTCGCTCAGCCACCAGCGCCTGCGTCTTGGCGCAGCTGCGGTGCTCGGCGAACGCGAGCTCCGGTTCGGCGTGGATCGCATGCGACAGCTCGACGAGGTCGGCGCTGCGACGCTGCACGGTGTCCTCGACGTGATCCAGCACCGGGATTGGGGCCATCGTCGCAGTATCTCACCGACTAGGCTCCCGGCTTGTGACTGGCCGAAGCCCCGACGCGCTCGCGCAGGCCGCGGCAGAGTTCATCGCCGACTGCACCGAGATCGCCGAACACGACGTCGCGATCGTCCTGGGGTCGGGATGGTCGCCTGCCGTCGCCGCACTGGGCCGGCCGACCGCGGTGTTGCCGATGGCCGATCTACCCGGATTCACTCCGCCGACCGCGGCCGGCCACACCGGCCAAGCCCTGTCGGTCGGCATCGGGGCGCACCGCGTGCTGGTGCTGGCAGGGCGCGTGCACGCCTACGAAGGCCACGACCTGCAGCACGTCGTTCATCCGGTGCGGACCGCCTGTGCGGCCGGTGCGCGCGTCGTGGTGCTGACCAACGCGGCCGGCGCGGTGCGGGAGGACTTCACCGTCGGCCAACCGGTATTGATCAGCGACCACCTGAATCTGACCGGGCGCTCGCCCCTCGTCGGGGCGCAATTCGTCGACATGGTCGACGCGTACTCGCCGAGGCTGCGCGAAATTGCGCGCGAGGTCGACCCGTCGTTGGCCGACGGCGTGTACGCGGGGCTGCCCGGGCCGCATTTCGAAACGCCTGCCGAGATCCGGATGTTGCGGACGCTGGGCGCCGACCTGGTCGGCATGTCGACGGTGCACGAGACGATCGCGGCGCGGGCAGCGGGTGCCGAGGTGCTCGGCGTCTCGCTGGTCACCAACATGGCCGCGGGGATCACCGGTGAACCGCTCAGCCACGTCGAGGTGCTCGCCACCGGCGCGGCGTCGGCGGCCCGGATGGGCTCGCTGCTGGCCGGCGTCGTCGCGCGGCTCTGAGGAGCGGCGCCATGACCCGCGCCGGCGACGATGCAGCGCGAAGCAATGAGGAGGAGCGGCGCCATGACCCGCGCCGGCGACGATGCAGCGCGAAGCAATGAGGAGGAGCGGCGCCATGACACCGGAGGATTGGATCGCCCACGACCCCGACCCGGTGACGGCCGCCGAACTCGCCCGTTGCGATCCGACCGAACTGGCGGCCCGGTTCGCCCGGCCGCTGACGTTCGGCACCGCGGGACTGCGCGGCCCGGTGCGCGGCGGCCCGGACGCGATGAACGTCGCGACGGTGTTGCGGGCCACCTGGGCACTGACGCAGGTGCTGACCGGCCGCGGGTTGACCGGCTCGACGGTGATTGTCGGCCGCGACGCACGACACGGGTCGACCGACTTCTCTTTGGCCGCGGCGGAAGCGCTTGCCGCCGCAACGTTTTCGGTGATCATGTTTCCGGATCCGGTACCCACTCCTTTGCTGGCGTTTTCGGTGCGGCACACCGGCGCCGCGGCGGGCATCCAGATCACCGCATCGCACAACCCGCCGGCCGACAACGGCTACAAGGTGTACCTGGACGGCGGCATCCAGCTCGTCTCCCCCACCGACCGGGAGATCGAAGCGGCGATCGCAGGCGCGCCATTTGCCGACGAGATCGCCAGAGCGGCAGTCGAACCCACCGGTGCTGAGCTCGTCGAGCTTTACATCGAGCGCGCCGCGCGAGTGCGGCGGTCGTCGGGTCCGGTCCGTGTCGCGTTGACGGCCCTGCACGGAGTGGGTGGTGCGGTCGCCGTGGAGACGTTGCGCCGCGCAGGCATCGACGACGTGCACACCGTCGCCGGACAGTTCGCTCCCGACCCCGACTTTCCGACGGTGACGTTCCCGAATCCCGAAGAGCCGGGGGTCGCGGACGCGGTGCTGGCGCTGGCCGCCGAGGTCAACGCCGATGTGGCGATCGCGCTCGATCCCGACGCCGACCGGTGCGCGGTCGGAATACCAACACCCACCGGCTGGCGGATGCTGTCCGGCGACGAAACCGGCTGGCTGCTCGGCGACTTCATCTTGTCGCGCACCGGGCCGGCGGCGTTGTCGACCAGCGTGGTGGCCAGCACCGTGGTGTCCTCGCGGATGCTGGCATCGATCGCGGCCCACTGGGGCGCACACCACGTCGAAACGCTGACCGGCTTCAAATGGCTGGCCCGCGCCGACGCCGACCTGCCCGGCACGACATTGGTCTACGCGTACGAAGAGGCCATTGGGCACTGCGTCGACCCGGCGGCGGTCCGGGACAAGGACGGCATCAGCGCCACGGTATTGGTGTGCGATCTGCTTGCGACGCTCCAGCGTTCACAACGCTCAGTGCTCGACGCGCTCGACGACCTCGCCCAGCGGTTCGGCGTCCACGTCGGCGCGGCCGTGTCGCAGCCGGTGGCCGACGTCGGTGAGGCAGCCGCGCTGATGCGTCGGCTACGGATATCGCCGCCCAAAACAATTGGTGGATTCGATTCGGCGACAACCGACCTCATCAGCAAAACTGACGCGCTGATCTTCGCGGGCGGCGACGTTGACACGTCGGCGCGAGTCGTGGTCCGGCCGTCGGGCACCGAACCGAAGGTCAAGTTCTACATCGAGGTCCGGTCCGGTACCCGTGATCGTGCCACCGCGCTATGCGATGAACTCGCGTCCTCAGTGCGGAACTGGTGACTCAACGAGGCCCGAACTGGCGATCACCGGCATCGCCGAGACCCGGGACGATGTAGGCGACCTCGTTCAGACGATCGTCGACGGCGGCGGTGAACAACCGCGCGTTGGGTGCCGAATTCTGCAGCGCCGCAATACCTTCCGGGGCAGCCACCACGCACAGCGCGGTGATGTTGTCGGCGCCGCGACTGTGCAGCACGTCGACGGTATGGGTCATCGAGCCGCCGGTGGCCAGCATCGGGTCGAGGACGAACACCGGCAGGCCGCCCAGCTCATCGGGCAGCGATACCAAATACTCGGTGGGCAAGGCAGTTTCCTCGTCGCGGGCGACCCCGACGAAGCCGACCGCCGCCTCGGGTATCAGCGCGTGCGCCGACTCGACCATGCCCAGGCCGGCCCGCAATATCGCAACCAGAAGAGGTGGAGTGGCCAAACGCGTGCCCACAGCTTCGGCCAATGGGGTTCGGATGTCGACGGTTTCGCGCGCCGCATCACGAGTGGCCTCGTAGACCAGCATCAGCGTCAGGTCGGCTAACGCCGCACGAAAGGTCGCGTTGTCAGAACGCTCATCGCGCAGCGCGGTGAGCCGGACCGCGGCCAGCGGGTGGTCGACGACATGCACATCCACCGGATGATCACACCAGACTCAGCAGCTGGCGTTACGTCTCACGCGCCGAAGAAGTTGAAGATGTCGAACCCGTATCCGACGAGGTCGATCAGCGGCTGCCCCGAGATCAACGGCGAACCGTCCAGGATGGCGTCCGGCGCCAGCGACGGCACGCTCGCGGTCAGGTCTGTCCACAAGGTGAGCAGCGACGCGTCGAGATGGTTGGTCAGGTCGTAGCCGTCCAGCGTGAGCAGCCCATTGACGAACGAGTCCGGCAGATCCGGCCGACCCAGTGCGTCCAGGATGTCGTTGGTCGGTCCGACGAACGTCTGCACCGCGGCGTACTCGACGCCGGCGAGCATCTGCAGCGGGTCCATCTTCGGGATGAAGCCGTCGACGCCCGACGCCATCAACTGTCCCGTCGCGTCCACCTGCCACGGGCCGATCGCATCGGTGCCGTTGACGCCGACGAACGGGTCACCCGGGTTGCCGTAGCCCCAGTCGTCCACCAGCGTCGCGAGCGGACTGGCGGCGTCGTAGAAGAACTGCCCGGCGGGCCCGCCGTCGTAGAGGAACGCCAACGTCGGCAGCGGCGCCGGGATCGCATAGAAATTGGTGGTGGTGTCGCCGATCGTCCCGAGGTTGATGATGTTTCCGGTGTCCAGGTTCACGCCGGGATCGGGGTCCGGGTAATAAGGGTGCACGGTCGCCATGCCGATGAGCGCATTCAGGTCGGCCCAGAGATTGCTCGGGTCGGAGGGGAAGTCGGCGAAGCCGTCGTACTCGCCCATGTATATGTCGGTGTCGATGCCGGTGAGCGGCGTCGTATCCAGGCTCAGCGGGATGTCCAGGAAGGGAACGTGTTGCGGCTCCGGGCTCAGGCTGAAGGCGCCGACACCGTCTGGGAACTGGAAGCGATCGAGGATGCCGCCGATCGGGCTGTTGGGATCGCCGAGCAGCGTGAAGTGCAGTTGACCCAGGTTCACGCCGTCCGGGTTGCTGATCAGGTTGTTCATCTCGATGGTGGCGACGGTCGCGCTCTGTGAGTAACCCAGCACCGAGATGTCGTTGTCCGGAGTGATCTTTGCGGCGAGATCGCTGACGCCTTGATCCAGCGACTGGCCGAACGTCAGGTACTGCGCACCAGGTATGCACTCGATCGGGCAGAACTGCTCCGGCGTGTATAGCGGCTGATAGTCGTAGCCGCCGGGTAGATAGAGGCTTTCGACGGTGCTGAGGTAGGCGCCATCAGGTGTCGGGTTGCCAGTGCCGCCCATGACGAAGCCCTCGCCGGCGACCAGTTTGACCTCAGCCAGCAGCGCGCGCACGCCGGAGGTGAACGCCGGCGTTGCCACGACTACCGCAGCGCAGGCGAGCGCAAGAGACGCGGTGCTTACCGACCGAGCCCGCACCGCCGTCATCGCAACCTCCATGTCCGCGGACGGAAACCCGCCCTGCGGTTCGGCTGAATCGTAATGCAGCACGGCAAATTCACAGCTATTTTTCATTGAAAAGCCAGCCGACACGTGTGAACCAACGCCGTTTGGTGTGCGATACCGGCCATATACTCCGGCGATGCAGCGCCGACCCAGGCGGAATGGCAGGCGACGTCGCGCGGTCAGCCTGTTCGGTGTGTTGACGGTCGCCACCGCGCTGATGTCGTGGCCGTCGCCCCCTCAACTGTCAGGCAACGCCCCGATCGAGTTCCGGGCGGCGGCCCTCCCGACCCCCGCACATATCGTCATCGTGATCGAGGAAAATCGGTCGCAGACCAACATCATCGGGAACAAGGCGGCCCCGTTCATCAACCAGCTGGCCGCCAACGGCGCGATGATGGCGCAATCCTTCGCCGAGTTGCATCCCAGCGAGCCGAACTACTACGCCTTGTTCGCCGGCAACACGCTCGTCACTGCCAACGATTGTCCGGTGAACGGCGGCAACACGCCCAACCTCGGCTCCCAGTTGCTGGGCGCCGGTTACACGTTCGCCGGCTTCGCGGAAAGCCTTCCGGAGGTGGGCTCGCCGACCTGCAGGGCGGGCAAATACGCCCGCAAGCATGTGCCGTGGGCCAGCTTCACCAACATCCCGAGCTCACGCTCGCTGCCGTTCTCCGCCTTCCCCGCCTCGGCTAACTACGCCAGCCTGCCGACCGTCTCGTTGGTGATCCCCAACCTCGACAACGACATGCACGACGGCTCGATCACCCAGGGCGACACCTGGCTCTACCAGAACCTGTCGCAGTACGCGTCGTGGGCGCGGGCCAACAACAGCCTGCTGATCCTGACCTGGGACGAGGACGACAACACCCCGCGCAATCAGATCCCAACCGTGTTCTACGGGGCGAACATCCGGCCCGGCGCCTACAGCGAGCCGATCAGCCACTACAACGTGCTGTCCACCCTCGAAGCGATGTACGGGCTGCCCAAGCTCGGCTACGCGACCAGAGCACCCGCGATCACCGACATCTGGGGTGCCTGACCCCGCAGCCGCCTCGCTCGTCGCTATTGTGTGCCGCATGGCTGCTGACCTCGTCCCCATCCGTCTGAGCCTGACTGACGGCGACCGCTACACCGTGTGGGCGCCTCGCTGGCGCGACTCCGGCGACGAGTGGGAGGCATTCCTGGGCAAGGACGAAGACCTCTACACCTTCGCGACACCCGCCGATCTGGTCGCATTCGTGCGCACCAACACCGACAACGACCTCGTCGACCATCCGGCGTGGCAAGAGCTGACCGAGGCCAACGCGCACAAGGTGGCGCCGGGCGACGACAAACACTTCGATCTGGTCGGTGTCGAAGACGTGGTGTCGGACAAGCCGACCGAGAAGTCGGTGACCACGCTGGCCAATGCGCTGGCGATCGTCTCGTCGATCGGTTCGGTCTGCGAGCTGCCTGCGGTGATGAAGTTCTTCAACGGCAACCCGACACTCGGCACGCTCAGCGGCGGCATCAACCACTTCACCGGCAAGGCGGGGCTCAAGCGCTGGAACGCGATCGCCGCGGCCGTCTCGCGCAGCTGGGACGACGTGCTCGGCGCGGTCGACGAGATCGTCAGCACCCCCGACGTGGACTCGTCGGTGTCGGACGCCGCCGCGGCCGAACTCGCGGAGCCTTTCGAAGAGGAAGTCGTCGAAACCCCCGAGGCTGAGGAAGCCACCGAAACCGCCGAGGAGACCGAGGCCGAGACATCGACCGCATCCGGCAACGAGGTGGTACTCGGCGGCGATGACGACTTCTGGGCGAAAGTCGGCATCGACCCGATCCGCATCATGACCAGCTCCGGCACCTTTTACTCGCTGCGCTGCTACTTCGACGATCGCCCGATCTTCCTGGGCCGCAACGGTCGAATCAGCGTGTTCACCTCTGAGCGGGCACTGGCCCGCTATCTGGCCGACGAACACGACCATGACCTGTCCGACCTCAGCACCTACGACGACATCCGCACCGCGGCAACCGATGGCTCGCTGCGCGTCGACATCACCGACGACAACGTCTACGTCCTCAGCGGACTGACCGACGACTTCGCCGACGGACCGGACGCCGTGGACCGCGAGCAACTGGACCTGGCGGTCGAGTTCCTTCGCGACGTCGGCGACTACGCCGAGGACACCACCGTCGACAAGGCGCTGGAGACCGACGAGCCCCTGGGCAAGCTGGTGGCGCATGTCCTGGACTCCGACTCGGTGACCGCCCCCAAGGCGCCATATGCCGACGCGGTCAGTGCATGGGACGAGCTCGAGCAGTTCGTCGATTCGCGGCTAAGGCGCGAGTAGCTGAGGCGCGAATAGCCTCACGAACCCGGGAAGTTCACGTCCTTGGTCACGGACTTCCACTCTTCGATCGACGCCGACGTGGCCGCGATCTTGTCGCGCATCGCTTTCAGGACGTCACGGCCCAACAGCAGCCGCAGCGGCGGCTCGTCGAGTTCGGTGACCATCAACACCGCCTCGGCGACCTTTCGTGGGTCGCCGGGCAGATGGTCGGCGAACTGCTTGATCAGGTCCTTGCGCGCTGCCACGTCGGCGTAATCCGCAATGGGAGTAGCGGACTCCTTCATCGAGCGCGTAGCCCAATCGGTGCGGAACGCCCCCGGTTCGATGGCGGTGACTTTGATGCCCAGCGGCCGTACCTCGGTGGCCAGCGCTTCGGTCACCGCCTCGAGCGCGAACTTGGTCGACGAGTAATACGCATTGGGCGGGTTCGCCACCAGCCCGGTCATCGACGAGATGTTGACGATATGGCCAGACTTTCGCGCGCGCATGGCCGGAAGCACCGCCTTGATCATGTTGACCGCGCCGAAGTAGTTGACCTCGAACAGCTTTCGGACTTCGGCGTCCTCGCCTTCTTCCACTGCCGACAGGTATCCATGCCCGGCGTTGTTCACCAGGACATCGATACCGCCGAGTGCTTTTTCGGCTGCCGACACTGCGTCCGCGATCTGGCCGGCGTCGGTGACATCGAGTGCGACGGCCACGGCACGATCACCGAATTCGTCGGCGAAGTCCTGCACCGACTCGGATCGTCGCGCGGTGACCACCGCGCTGTGACCGGCCTCCAGGACCGCGCGCGCGATCTCGCGTCCGAAGCCGGTCGAGCATCCGGTGATCAGCCAGCGCGCCATGTCAGGCCGTCCCTTCGGGCAGGCGACGCAGGTAGGCCGAACGCCGTTCGGCGAGTTCGGCTTTGCGTTGCTCGGCTGTCACCCGCGGCAGGGCGGGCACTTCGCCGTCTAGCTGGTCCAGCTTGATCACCCTGCCGCGCGCACCCAGGTCCTCGCGCGGACCAGCCGGACCGAACTCGGCCATCCGCAGCGTCAGGATGCCCTCACGCAGCCCGTCGGAGTCGATCCAGTTGGCCACTCCAGGGTCGGTCGGCGAGATCACGTAGGTGTAGCTGCCGTCGTCGTTGGCGACCGACTGCGCTTTGTTCAGGCTGCCGGTGCGGTCGACGATGTCCAGTGTCGTGCCCCAGATGTTGCTCAGTGGCACAGTGAAATACTCCGCGCCGCCGTCGCCGACGTCGACGACGAAGGCCTCGTCCGGCGCGAGCTCGAAACGGCCCATCACGTAGACCTGGTTGCGCATCGCGCCGACCTTGTCGGCTGACCACGCCAGGTTGAAGTGGTTGGCCGGCATCTTGTACACACCGTGGCTGAGCTTGCCGGTGAAGTTGGCGAAGTACTCCATCATCGACGCCGTCGCATCGGCCTGCTCGTCCAGAGTGCGCGCCGTCGAAGCCGCCGGACCGCCGAGGCGTTGCACCTCAAAGTGATTGGGGTCGTCGCGGCTCCAGTCGAGCAGCACATCACGGATGTAGAACTCGTGCGCCTCGGCGGTGGATTGCACGTGGTTGGGCCGTCCGTCGGCAGGCTTGGCGTCGACGGTGATGGTGAAGCTGCCATCGGAGTCCACCTTCATGGTCCGGCCGTTGAGCACGTCGACGGTGCCCATGTTGGCATCCCACAGCGTGAAGTAATTCTCCGTCATGCGGTGATCGCCCACCCGGCCGCGGATTTCGTAGCGCTCATCACCCGATATCGGAATGACCCGGTACACGCTGTCGGGATTGTCGATCCCCCAACGTGATCCGGGAATACGGTGGCCGTCGACCGGGTGCGCGAGCCGGGTGATGCAACTGATCTTGGGCCGCAGCTTGTCCTGGTTCGACGACCAGATCGCCGCAGAGAACATCACCTCGGCGAATGCGTCGTCGAAGCGCGCGCGCATTGCCTGCGATGCCTTCGCCCGACCGAGCCAGGTCTCCGCCACGGTGCGGTACGCCGCTGTGACCGTGGGGTGCTCGATCAACTCGAGCGCAGCCATCTCCTGCTCGTGCTGAGCCGCTGTCGCGACCGGGTCGTCTAGCATGGGGCTCTCCTCACTTCCCGACATATTGTCCAAAATGCTTGTTGTACAGGGTGAAACGTTCATCGACCTGCTCTGCCTGCAGACCGTAGTCCTCCAAGCCATATGGCGGGCGGGACGTCTCGCGGGGCCGTTCTGTCAACCAGCGGCGCATCGCGCTTTCGGCCTCGACGGTGAGCGGCAGGCCGATGGCGTCGTAGACCCGCGCCACCTGGCCGATCGGGTCGGCGACCGCATCATCGAAGCCGATGTCGGTGACCCGCGCCGCGGCTTCGGTTTCAGCAGACCACGCGTCCCGCGTCGCCATCGCCCGGTCATTGGTCCAGCCCATCCGCTGCAACCACTGCGCACCCACCCGATCGACGTCGACCGTGCCGGCATGCATTGCGTGCAGGGTCGCGTTCAGGCTCGCCCCCGAGGCGATGGTGTCACGCGGGTCGCGATGCATGTGCACGACGTGCACGTCATCGAACTGCGCGCGCAATTCGCCGAGATAGCCGAGGTGGGCAGGCGACTTGAGCACCCACCGCGCCGCCTCGATACCTCTCTGCCGTTTCTGCCACTGCAAGAACTGCAACATCCGGTGCAGGTAGGTGTAGGCGGGGCTGAAGTCCTGTGTGTCGAGCCAGGATCGGTAATGCGGAAGGTGCGCACCAGATTCCGGGACATGCGACAAGAAGGCGTCAGCCAGGAAGACGATCTCCTCCTCGGCCTCCCGCGCGTACATCGGATGAATGGCGAACAGGTCGGGCGCCAACTCGCGAGACTTGGCCTCACGTCCTTCGCTGACGGCGATGCGCGGATCGACACCGGTGAACGGGGAGTCCAGCCGGGGCGCCGCTTCGACCACTTCCCAGCCGTAAGCGCAGTGGAAGCGCGGATCTGCCGCCAGCAGTCGCTGCAACAGGGTGGTGCCGCTGCGCATCATCCCCACTACGAAAACCGGCGCGACCACCCGCTCGTCGAGAATCTCCGGGTTGCGGCGGATCCACTCCTGCGCGCGCAGCCGCATCCGCAGGCTGTGCACGATGCCCGCGCGCAGGATGAGCACTCCGATGTCGTTGAGGTCGGCGGTCGCGTAGTCGGCCAACAGCACCTTCAGCGGCTGCTCGAAATCCCCTGGCCCCCAGTCGGTCAACGACTCTTTACGCTGCGCGTCGGCGAGCACAGCCGCGAATTCGAAAGCCTGCGCGTTGCCCACCCTCAGAACTTCAAGTGCTGGCTGACATCGCCAACCTGGTCGACGAACATGATGCGACTGTCGAACCACCACACGCCGTCGAGGCGATGAAACGTGTCCTTGTAGTGCCCGGTCACGATCACCTGCAACGGCAGGTCGGGCGTGGCCTGGGTGACGGAGTAGTAGGACCGGCTGCGCGCGGTGCCCAAGTCCTCGTCGATCCAGAGCTGCACATTGCTGGTGTTGTGTCTGGTCTTCGGAGTGCCGTCTTCGTAGATCCGGGTGGCCATCTCATACATCTTCCGCACTCCGGCGGCTCCCTCGAACACCGTCTCCGGTGGGCCGTTTTCGACGCCGCAGATACGGCCGTGCGCGAACAGAGCGGCCACGCCGTCCAAGTCGCCGCCGTCGAGGATCTCGGCGTAGTGATAGATCAGGTTGGTGATCTCCTGCGCGCTATTGCTGATGTCCCACCTCCTCAATCCCAGCGACGCTGGGATCTTCGTCGCTGGCGGTCAGTCATATCTCTGAAATCCTGGCAGAGCCGTTCCGAGTCTCCGGCGTTTTGGGTCGAATCGGAAGGTACGTTTCCCCCCATGGGCGAACTAGACAACACCGTCGCGGTGATCACCGGCGCGGCCCGGGGCCAGGGGCGCAGCCACGCCGTCGCCCTCGCTGAGCAAGGTGCCGACATCATCGCCGTCGACATCTGCGCCGATATCGAGACGATTCCCTACCCATTGGCCACCGCATCCGACCTCGACGAGACGGCGAAGCTGGTCCAGGCCGCGGGCCGCAAGGTGGTGCCGGTGATCGCCGACGTCCGCGATCTGGCCGGGTTGGAGGCCGGCGTGCAGACGGGCATCGATGCACTCGGCGAGATCGACATCGTCATCGCCAACGCCGGAGTCGTGGCGATCGGCGATACCCAGACCCGCGCGGAGCCCCTCTTCACCACGATCGTCGACACCAATCTGAAAGGTGTGTGGCAGACCTTGGTGGCGACGGTGCCATCGATCATCCGCAAGGGCAGGGGCGGCTCGGTCGTTCTGGTCAGCTCGTCGCAGGGCCTGGTTGGTCGCGGCGGGGACGGCAGCACCGCAATGTTCGCCTACGCCGCGTCCAAACACGGTGTGGTCGGCCTGATGCGCTCGGCGGCGAACGCGTACGCGCCACACAAGATCCGGGTCAACTCCGTACACCCCAGCGGGGTGGCGACACCGATGATTCTCAACGACTTCGTGATCAACCGGATGCTGGAGAACCCCAATCCGGCTGTCGCACAGATGTTGCTCCCCGACGTGCCACTCGTCGAGCCGCAGGATGTCACCGAGGCGGTGCTCTGGCTCGTCAGCCCCAAGGCGCGCTACGTGACGGGCGTGACGATCCCCGTCGACGCCGGCCACATCGTCATGTAGCTAGCCCGGCAATGTGATCAGCCGACCAGCACCGCGTAGCGCGGTTTGATCACCTCGTCGATGATCACCAACCGCTCGTCGAACGGGATGAACGCCGACTTCATCGCGTTGACGGTGAACCGCAACAGGTCACTCCACCCGTAGCCGAATGCGTCGACGAGCAGCTCCATCTCGCGCGTCATCGTGGTGTCGCTCATCAGCCGGTTATCGGTGTTGACGGTGACCCGGAATCGCGTGCGGGCCAGCAGGTCGAACGGATGCTCCGCGATGCTTGCGGCCGCACCGGTCTGCACGTTGGAGCTCGGACACATCTCCAGCGGTATCCGTTTGTCCCGCAGGATAGATGCCAGTCGGCCGAGTCGGACGGTGCCGTCCTCGGCGACGTCGATGTCATCGACGATGCGCACACCGTGGCCCAACCGATCTGCGCCGCAGTAGGCGATCGCCTCCTGAATCGACGGCAGGCCGAACGCCTCGCCTGCATGAATCGTGAAGCGGGCGTTGTTGTTTCGCATGTATTCGAACGCATCCAGGTGCCGGGTCGGCGGATAGCCTGCCTCCGCGCCCGCGATGTCGAAACCGACAACACCTCTGTCGCGGAACCGGATCGCCAATTCGGCGATCTCCCGCGATACCGCCGCGTGCCGCATCGCGGTGACCAGACAGCGCACCACGATAGGACGCCCCGCTGCCGCGGCGGCTTTCTCCCCGTCGGCAAACCCGGCCAGCACCGCATCGACGACGGCGTCGAACGACAGCCCGCGGTTGATGTGCAACTCCGGCGCGAATCGCACTTCGGCGTAGACCACCGCATCAGCGGCCAGGTCTTCGACGCATTCCAAGGCCACCCGGTGCAAGGCGTCAGGCGTCTGCATCACCGCGACCGTGTGCGAAAACGGTTCGAGGTAGCGCTCCAGTGATCCGCTATGCGACGCCGTGCGAAACCACAGCGCAAGCTCGTCGACCTCGGTAGCCGGCAGTCCGTCGTACCCAGTCTGTCCCGCGATATCGAGCACGGTCGCGGGACGCAGGCCGCCGTCGAGGTGATCGTGCAGCAGCGCCTTGGGTGCCCGTTTGATCGTCTCCAGGTTCAGCGGCGTCGTCATGACGTGATCCGGTCGATGATCAGCGGCCGCGGGACCGGTGGGACATCGGTGATCGTGAAACCTGCATCCAGCTCGGTCATCGCCCGCTCGAAACGTTCCGGGGTGTCGGTGTAGAGGGTGAAGAGCGGCTCGCCGGCCGCCACCGGGCTTCCGGGTCGGCGGTGGATCTGGATCCCGGCGCCGAACTGCACCGACTCGCCCGGACGGGACCTGCCCGCTCCGAGGCGCCACACCGCCAGCCCCACTGCCATCGCGTCGATATCGCCCATTGTGCCGTCCCGGGCGGCGGTCACGGTTTCGGAGTACTTACCAACCGGCAACGGTACGGACAAGTCTCCGCCCTGCGCGGCGATCAGCGCGCGGAACCGGTCCATCGCAGAGCCGTCCTGCAACGTCTGTGCGGGCTCGCGCCCGTCGATCCCGGCGAGCTCGAGCATCTCGCGGGCCAGGTGCACGGTCAGCTCGACCACGTCGGCCGGACCGCCACCAGCCAGCACCTCCAACGATTCGGTGACTTCGAGCGCATTGCCGACGGCCGCGCCGAGCGGACGATTCATGTCGGTGAGCACCGCACAGGTCGGCAGGCCGTGCTCCGCACCGAGCGCGACCATGGTCTCGGCGAGCTCGCGGGCCAACGATTCGGATTGCATGAAGGCGCCCGAGCCGACCTTGACGTCGAGCACCAGCGCGCCGACACCTTCGGCGATCTTCTTGCTCATCACCGAACTCGCGATGAGCTCGAGCGACTCGACGGTCGCGGTGATATCGCGCAGCGCGTAGAGCTTGGCATCGGCGGGCGCCAGCTGCCCGGCCGCGAAGATAGCCGCGCCGACATCGCAGAGTTGTTGACGCACTTGGGCGTTCGAGACCACTCCGGAGAACCCGGCGATCGACTCGAGCTTGTCCAGGGTGCCGCCGGTATGGCCGAGGCCACGGCCGGACGCCTGCGGCACCGCTCCCCCGCAGGCGGCGATCACCGACACCAGCGGCAGCGTGATCTTGTCACCCACACCGCCGGTGGAGTGTTTGTCGACGGTCCGCAGCGGTTGGGAGTCACGGCGCAGATCGGTGAAGTCCAGCCGCTCACCGGAGGCCACCATGGCCGCGGTCCATCGCGCGGTCTCGCGGTAGTCCATGCCGCGCAGGAACACCGCCATCAGCAGCGCCGACATCTGCTCGTCGGCGATCCGGCCGCGCGTGTAGGCGTCGATGATCCAGTCGATCGCGGTATCGGATAGTCGGCCGCCGTCGCGCTTGGTCCTGATCACCGTCGGTGCATCGAAAGTCACGGTTGTTCCTGGTAATTCGCCAGGTCCTGCGGGCCGAACGCCTCGGGCAGCAAGTCGGCCAGTCGCCGTGGCGCGTCGGGGTGGTCGATGAGTAGGTCCGGCCCACCATGTTCCAGCAGCACCTGGCGACACCGGCCGCACGGCATCAGCAGCGCGCCCGAGCCGTCGACGCACGCCAGCGCGACGAGCCTGCCGCCGCCGGTCGCGTGCAAAACGCACACCACCGAGCACTCAGCGCAGAGACCTAGGCCATATGAGACATTCTCCACATTGCAGCCGGTGATGATCCGGCGATCGTCAACCAGGGCGGCCGCGCCGACCGGAAACTTCGAATATGGCGCATAAGCCCCACGTGACGCTTGAGTCGCTTTGTCCCGCAGCAGTTTCCAGTCAATCGCGTCGGTCACGATCCCCATTCCATGCACGATTGGAATGCATTTCGACAGCCCCGTTCCATGTTGTCTAATTCACATCGTCACTCTAGATTCCCCGGACCGATCATTGGCGTAAGCGGCGAAGCTGTTCATCGTTGAGCACAAATGGGTCTAGATTCGCGACTGCGGGAGAGACGTGACCTCGCGATCGCAAGCGCGGCCGTGGCGATCGCAAGCGCGGCGCAGCCGGGCGCGGCGGGTCGACACCTAGAGCGAAGCCGGGCGCGGCCGGTCGCGAGAGACGTACGAGATACGCGGGAGGCGCTGATGACGACGACGTCCGCAGACCAGTCATCGCCGGCACGACGCTTGCGCCGCACCCTGTATCGCGGCGATCCGGGCATGTGGTCGTGGGTCCTGCACCGCATCACCGGGGCGGCCATCTTCTTCTTCCTGTTCATCCACGTGCTCGACACCGCGCTGGTCCGGGTCAGCCCGCAGGCCTACGACGAAGTCATCTCGACGTACAAGACGCCGATCGTCGGCCTGATGGAATTCGGTCTGGTGGCCGCGGTGCTCTTCCACGCGCTGAACGGCATCCGCGTCATCCTGATCGACTTCTGGGCGCAGGGGCCCCGATACCAGCGACGGATGCTGTGGGCGATCGGCGCCGTCTGGCTGGTGGTGGTGGTCCCGGCTGGAGTCGTCGTGGCAAACCACATGATCGGACACTTCCGATGAGCTCTCCCTCCCGCCAACTACCGCCTCACATTAAAGACAGCCAGATCGCCCCGGTCCGGCAGCGCAGCCACGACCGTCCGGCCAGCCTGGACAACCCCCGGTCCCCGCGCCGACGGTCCGGCATGCCGAACTTCGAGAAGTACGCTTGGCTGTTCATGCGGTTTTCCGGCATCGTGCTGGTGTTCCTGGCGCTCGGACATTTGTTCGTGATGCTGATGTGGGAAGACGGCGTCTACCGGATCGACTTCAATTATGTTGCGCAGCGGTGGCACTCGCCGTTCTGGCAGACGTGGGATCTGCTGTTGTTGTGGTTGGCACAGCTGCATGGCGGCAACGGCCTTCGCACCATCATCGACGACTACAGCCGCAAGGGCTCCACGCGCTTCTGGCTGAACAGCTTGCTGGTGCTGTCGATGGCTTTCACCCTCGTGCTGGGCACCTATGTGCTGCTGACGTTTGACCCGAACATCTCGGGATAGCTGGAGGCAACCACACGTGATTAGCGAACACCGATACGACGTGGTGATCGTCGGCGCAGGCGGCGCCGGGATGCGGGCGGCCGTGGAGGCCGGACCCCGAGCGCGCACAGCGGTTTTGACCAAGCTGTACCCGACGCGAAGCCACACCGGCGCCGCGCAGGGCGGCATGTGCGCGGCGCTGGCCAACGTCGAGGACGACAACTGGGAATGGCACACCTTCGACACCGTCAAAGGCGGCGACTATCTCGCAGACCAGGACGCGGTCGAGGTGATGTGCAAGGAAGCCATCGACGCGGTGCTCGACCTGGAGAAGATGGGGATGCCGTTCAACCGGACGCCAGAAGGCCGGATCGATCAGCGACGCTTCGGCGGGCACACCCGCGATCACGGCAAGGCGCCGGTGCGCCGGTCCTGCTACGCCGCCGACCGCACCGGTCACATGATTCTGCAGACGCTGTACCAGAACTGCGTCAAGCACGACGTCGAGTTCTTCAACGAGTTCTATGCTCTCGACCTGATTTTGACGGAGACGCCCAAGGGCCCGGTGGCCAGCGGAGTCGTCGCCTACGAGTTGTCCACCGGCAACATCCACGTCTTCCACGCCAAAGCCATCGTGCTCGCCACCGGCGGCTCGGGTCGGATGTACAAAACCACCTCCAACGCACACACGTTGACCGGCGACGGTATCGGCATCGTGTTCCGCAAAGGACTTCCCTTGGAGGACATGGAGTTTCACCAGTTCCACCCGACCGGCCTGGCCGGTCTGGGCATCCTGATCTCCGAGGCCGTGCGCGGGGAGGGCGGCCGTCTGCTCAACGGCGATGGCGAGCGCTTCATGGAGCGTTACGCGCCGACGATCGTCGACCTCGCGCCGCGTGACATCGTCGCCCGCTCGATGGTGCGCGAAGTGCTGGAAGGCCGAGGCGCCGGTCCGCACAAGGACTACGTGTACATCGACGTCCGTCATCTCGGCGCCGACGTGCTGGCCGCCAAACTGCCCGACATCACCGAGTTCGCTCGTACCTATCTCGGGGTGGATCCGGTGAAGGAGTTGGTTCCGGTCTACCCGACCTGCCATTACGTGATGGGCGGCATCCCGACGACGATCACTGGGCAGGTGTTGCGGGACAACACCAATACGGTGCCCGGTCTATATGCGGCGGGCGAATGCGCATGCGTGTCGGTGCACGGCGCCAACCGGCTGGGCACCAATTCTTTGTTGGACATCAACGTCTTCGGCCGTCGTGCCGGCATCGCGGCGGCCAGCTACGCCAGCGGTCATGACTTCGTCGAGATGCCACCGGACCCGTCGGCGATGGTGGTCGGCTGGGTCGCCGACATCCTGTCCGAGCACGGCAACGAGCGGGTCGCCGACATCCGCGGTGCGCTGCAGCAGACGATGGACAACAACGCCGCGGTATTCCGCACCGAGGAGACGCTCAAACAGGCGCTGACCGACATTCAGGCGCTCAAGGAGCGATATTCTCGAATCTCTGTGCACGACAAGGGAAAACGATTCAACAGCGATTTACTGGAAGCGATCGAGCTGGGATTCCTGCTGGAGCTGGCCGAGGTCACCGTCGTTGGTGCGTTGAACCGCAAGGAATCTCGCGGCGGGCACGCTCGCGAGGACTACCCCAACCGCGACGACGTCAACTACATGCGCCACACGATGGCCTATAAGGAGATTGGGGCCGATAAGGAGGGCAGTGATCTGGTCAGCGACATCCGACTGGACTTCAAGCCGGTGGTGCAGACCCGCTACGAACCCAAGGAGCGGAAGTACTGATGTCTACAGCGCCAAAGGAAGAGGTTAGCCAGGCCGCCCCGGCCGGTGATCCGCCGTTGCCCGCGATACCTGACGGTTCGGTGATGGTGACGCTGCGGATCGCCCGGTTCAATCCCGAAAACCCAGATCAGTACGCCGATTCCGGTGGCTGGCAGAGCTTCCGGGTGCCGTGTCTGCCCACCGACCGGCTGCTCAACCTGCTGATCTACATCAAGAGTTACCTCGACGGCACGCTGACGTTCCGCCGGTCCTGCGCGCACGGTGTGTGTGGCTCGGACGCGGTGCGGATCAACGGCGCCAACCGGTTGGCCTGCAAGGTACTGATGCGCGACCTGCTGCCGGCCAAACCGGACAAGGCCAAAAAAGGATTGACCATCACGATCGAGCCGATCCGCGGGCTGCCGGTGGAGAAGGACCTGATCGTCGACATGGAGCCGTTCTTCGACGCCTACCGGGCGGTGAAGCCGTACCTGATCACCAGCGGCAACGAACCCACCCGGGAACGGATTCAGAGCCCCACCGATCGCGCCCGCTACGACGACACCACCAAGTGCATCCTGTGCGCCTGCTGCACCACGAGTTGCCCGGTGTTCTGGAACGAGGGCAGCTACTTCGGCCCGGCGGCGATCGTCAACGCGCACCGCTTCATCTTCGACAGCCGTGACGAGGCCGCCGCCGAACGCCTCGACATCCTCAACGAGGTCGACGGCGTATGGCGCTGCCGCACCACGTTCAACTGCACCGACGCCTGCCCGCGCGGCATCGAGGTGACCAAGGCGATCCAAGAGGTCAAGCGCGCGTTGATGTTCGCCCGCTAGCCCTGTCACAGACTCGAAGGCGCTACGCTCGCGAGCACCATGCTCGACAACCTATGGCTGCATTTCGCCCGGCAGGGCCCCGACGTGAACCCGCCGATCATCACCCGCGGCGAGGGCGTGACGATCTTCGACGACAACGGCAAGAGCTACCTCGACGGACTGTCGGGCCTGTTCACCGTGCAGGTCGGTCACGGCCGCGCCGAGCTTGCCCGGGCCGCCGCCCGGCAAGCCGAGACACTGGCGTTCTTCCCGCTGTGGGGATACGCGACGCCTCCCGCGATCGAGCTTTCCGAGCGGCTCGCGGGTTACGCCCCAGGCGATCTGAACCGGGTGTTCTTCACCAGCGGCGGCACCGAGGCGGTCGAGACCGCCTGGAAGGTGGCCAAGCAGTATTTCAAGCTCACCGGCAAACCCGGTAAGCACAAAGTCATTTCGCGGGCAGTCGCCTATCACGGCACGACCCAGGGCGCGCTCGCGATCACCGGCCTGCCGAAATACAAGGCGCCCTTCGAGCCGGTCACGCCCGGCGGCTTCCGGGTGCCGAATACCAATTTCTACCGTGCGCCCGAACCGTTCAGCGCCGACATCAAGGCCTTCGGGCAATGGGCAGCCGACCGCATCGCCGAGGCCATCGAATTCGAGGGACCCGACACCGTAGCCGCGGTGTTCCTCGAGCCGGTGCAGAACGCGGGCGGCTCGATCCCACCGCCGCCAGGATATTTCGAACGGGTGCGGGAGATCTGCGATCACTACGACGTGCTGCTGGTCTCCGACGAGGTGATCTGCGCGTTCGGCCGCATCGGGTCGATGTTCGCCTGCACCGATTTCGGCTATGTGCCGGACATGATCACCTGCGCCAAAGGGATGACGTCGGGGTATTCGCCACTGGGCGCAATGATCGCTGCCGACAAGGTGTTCGAGCCGTTCTACGGCACCGACACGATGTTCCCGCACGGCTACACGTTCGGTGGTCACCCGGTGTCGACGGCGGTCGCACTGGCCAATCTCGACATCTTCGAGCGTGAGGGCCTCAACGACCGTGTCAAACAGCAGTCCCCTGCGCTACGCGCCACCCTGGAGAAGTTGTGCGACCTTCCGATCGTCGGCGACGTCCGCGGCGAGGGGTACTTCTTCGGCATCGAACTGGTGAAGGACAAAGCGACCAAGCAGACCTTCGACGCCGACGAGAAGCGCGCCCTGCTGAGCCGGGTGTCCGCGGGCCTGTTCGCAGCCGGGTTGTACTGCCGCACAGACGATCGCGGCGATGCCGTCATCCAGCTTGCGCCGCCGCTGATCAGCGGACAGCCCGAGTTCGACACCATCGAAGCCATCGTGCGCCAAGTTTTGACGGAAGTGTCATGAGTAAACCGAGCCGGCGACGATGCAGAGCGAAGCGATGAGGAGGAGCGGCGTCAACAAACCGAGTATCGATCCGATCAGGTGGCAACCACCGGCGTCGCGTCCGCTGCCGGAGCCAGACCTGACCGCAACGCTGCACGTCGTCCCGTTGCCCGGCACGGCCGCCGAGGACGTCGTGGCCGACGCCGACGGCAACATCTGGACCGGTGTCGAGGACGGCCGCATCATCCGCGTCCGGCCCGACGGCAGTTCCGCTGACGTGCTCACCGACACCGGCGGTCGACCGCTGGGCCTGGCTGTCGCACGCGACGGCCACCTACTGATCTGCGACAGTCACCGCGGCCTGCTGCGTTACGACCCCACCACCGGGACCATCGAGACGCTGGTCGCCGAGATCGACGGCCGGCCGCTGACATTCTGCTCCAACGTCGTCGAATCATCAGACGGCACAATATTTTTCACTGAATCGACCAGCCGCTTCTACTACGAGCACTACAAGGGCTCGGTCATCGAGGGCCGCCCGAGCGGGTCGCTGTTCCGGCTCGATACGGACGGTACGGTCAGCGAGCTGGCCTCGGGCCTGTACTTCGCCAACGGCGTGACACTGACCGCCGACGAGTCGGCGTTGGTGTACGCCGAAAGCGCGGCCTGCCGGTTGTCCAAGTACTGGCTCACCGGAGACCAAGCAGACACGATCACGCCGTTGGTCACCGAGCTGCCGGGTTACCCGGACAACATCTCCACCGGCCTCGACGGCCGGATCTGGGTGGCCCTGGTCTCCGACCGCAACGGGCTCAACGAATGGCTGGGTCCGCGCGCGCCGATCATCCGCAGCGTGATGTGGCGACTGCTGCCGTATCGCTGGCTGCCCAACCCGAAGCCGACGGTGTGGGTGGTCGCCTTCGACCCCGACGACGGCCACGCCGTGACCCAGCTGCATACCTCGCATCCCGAGTTCGGGTTGGCCACCGGTGTGGTGGAGACGCCGGGACGGTTGTGGCTGGGCCGCATCGCCGGCCCCGGAATTTGTTACCTCGATTTGCAACATCCGTAACACCAGTCACAGCGCGGCTCCCCGAAATTGAGCCGCTGATCGCCTAATCTGCACACACGATGAATCTCCTACGCACCGCATCGTGCCTGGCAGCGGCCGGTTTCATGCTGACCACACCCGCGCTACTCGGCATGCCCGTCGCACTGGCCGAGCCCGGCCCTGGACCCGGGATCGTGCACGACATATGTCCGTTCAAGGTGGCCACCCCGCAGGCGGTCGACTCGTCGGAGGTCCCGCAGGCCGGCGACCCGCCGCTGCCGCTCCCGGTGCCACCGTCGCCCATCGGCGGTAACACCCTGAGCAACTGCGGCGTCGTCACCGCGACCGGCACGCCGCCGGTGCCCGGCGACGTCTCCGCCGACGCGTGGGTGGTGGCCGACTTGGACAGCGGCGCCATCATCGCCGCACGTGACCCGCATGGTCGTCACCGACCGGCCAGCGTCATCAAGGTGCTCGTCGCCATGGCCTCACTGCGCGAGCTCAACCTCAACAAGACCGTCGACGGCACGCCTGACGATGCCGCCGCGGAGGGCACCCGGGTCGGCGTTGCCCCGGGTGGCACCTACACCGTCGACCAACTGCTGCACGGACTACTGATGCACTCCGGCAACGACGCGGCACACTCACTCGCCATGCAACTGGGCGGTATGCCGGTCGCGCTGGAGAAGATCAACGGGCTGGCCGCCAAACTCGGCGGCAAAGACACCCGCGCCGCGACGCCGTCGGGCCTGGACGGGCCGGGCATGAGCACATCGGCATACGACATCGGGCTCTTCTACCGATACGCCTGGGAGAACAGCACTTTCGCCGACATCGTGCACACCCAGAAGTTCGACTTCCCCGGTCACGCCGACCACCCCGGCTACGAGCTGGAGAACGACAACCAGCTGCTGTACCACTACCCGGGCGCACTGGGCGGCAAGACCGGTTACACCGACGACGCAGGCCAGACGTTCGTCGGCGCCGCGAACCACGACGGGCGACGCCTGCTGGCGGTGCTGCTGCACGGCACCCGACAGCCGATCGCCCCGTGGCAACAGGCCGCCCATTTGCTCGATTACGGCTTCGCGACCGCACCCGGCACCCGGGTGGGAACGCTGATCGAGCCCGACCCGGCACTGGCGATTCCGAAACTCGCCACACCCGGCGACCCTGCCGCCGGGCCGGCCGCCAACGCCGCAGCGCTGCTCCCTAGCGCCGATGCGCTGCCGGTTAGGGTCGGCGTCGCAGTCATCGGTACGGTCGTCGTGTTCGGCTTGATTATGGTGGCTCGCTCGATGAACCGGCGGCCGCAGCACTAAGGCAGCGGCTGGGGGGCCGACGCGGCCACCCCGGAAGGAAGATTGTGGGCCGCATCGGCGAGTCTGTACGAGCGCGACGACGGTTGCTGATCGCTATCGCGGCAGCAAGCCTGGGCATCGTCTGCGGCTACGACCTGTCGAACATCGCCGGCGCGCTGTTGTTCATCACCGACGACTTCCGGCTGACCATCCACCAGCAGGAGTTGCTCACCACGACGGTGGTGATCGGGCAGATCTGCGGCGCGCTGTCCGGCGGCGTGCTCGCCAACGCGATCGGGCGCAAGAAGTCGATGATGCTGGTGGCGGGCGGATACGCGGTGTTCGCGCTGTTGTCCGCCGCGTCGGAGTCGATGCCGCTACTGCTGACGATGCGGCTGCTGTTGGGCGTGACCATCGGCCTGTCCGCCGTGGTGGTTCCGGTCTACATCGCCGAATCGGCGCCCGCGCGAGTGCGTGGCGCGATGCTGGTGACCTACCAGGTGGCGACCGTGCTGGGCATCATCGCCGGCTACCTGGTCGCCTACGAACTGGCCGATACGCACAACTGGCGCTGGATGCTCGCGTTGGCCGCGGTGCCGGCGCTGGTGGTCTTGCCGATGCTGGCGCGGATGCCCGACACCGCCCGGTGGTATCTGTTCAAGAACCGGGTCGACGACGCCCGTCGGGCGCTGCTGCGAGTCGAACCGAACCGCGACGTCGAGGAAGAACTCACCGAGATCGTCGAGGCGATGCGCGAGGAAGTCGGCGGGAAATTCGTCGAGATGCTCCGCCCGCCGTACCTGCGGGCCCTGGCGTTCGTCGTCGGGCTCGGCTTTTTCGCGCAGCTGACCGGGATCAACGGAATCATCTACTACAGTCCGCGACTCTTCGAGTCGATGGGATTCCAGGGCAAGTTCGCCCTGCTGGTGCTGCCTGCGCTGGTGCAGCTGGCGTCCCTGGTCGCGGTGCTGGTGTCGTTGTTCCTCGTCGACAGGATCGGCCGTCGGCCCATCCTGTTGTCAGGTATCGCGGCGATGGTCCTGGGCGACGCGGTTCTGGTCGGCGTGTTCGCCGCCAAGTCCAGCGCCGTCTCGGGGTTGGGCTATGCCGGTCTGCTGCTGTTCACGATGGGCTTCACCTTCGGATTTGGCGCGCTGGTCTGGGTTTACGCCGGTGAAGCATTCCCGGCACACCTGCGGTCGCTGGGCTCGAGCGCGATGCTGACCGCCAACCTGTCCGCCAATGCACTGGTCGCCGCGGTCTTCCTGACGATGCTGCACACCTTCGGCGGCTCCGGCACGTTTGCCGTCTTCGGCCTGCTGGCGATCGTTGGATTCGTTCTGGTATACCGCTTCGCGCCGGAAACCAAAGGGCGACAGCTCGAAGAGATCCGCCGCTTCTGGGAGAACGACGGCCGCTGGCCTGATGAAAATGACAGCACGACAACGGATGTGCGGGCATGCCGCTGATCGCGGCAGGCACCGTCGTACTCGATCAGGGGGTCTGTCGGCCGGGCTGGCTGCAGACCTCGGGCACGCAGATCGTCGGCTGCGGGCCGGGCGCGCCACCGGCTCCCCCCGACGTCGATCTGCCCGACGCTGTGGTCGTCCCCGGTTTCGTCGACATCCACGTGCACGGTGGCGGCGGCGCTTCGTATCTCGACGGTGACGTCGCAGAAATCATGCGGGCGGCCAGGTTTCACCGCGGGCACGGCACGACGACCACGCTGGCCAGCCTGGTCACCGCCGGCGCCGACGATCTGCTCACCGGCGTCGCCGCACTCGCCGAGGCGACCCGCGAGGGCGTCATCGCCGGTATCCATCTCGAGGGGCCGTGGCTCAGCGCGGTCCACTGCGGGGCACACGACCACACCCAGTTGCGTGATCCGGCGCCGGCGGAGATCGACGCGTTGCTGGCCGCCGGTGACGGCACGATCCGGATGGTCACCCTGGCGCCCGAACGCAGCGGCAGTGACAACGCGATCAGCCGACTGGTCGACGCCGGAGTGGTTGTCGCCCTTGGCCATACCGATGCGACTTACCAGCAGACCCGTCGTGCCATCGATTGTGGCGCGACGGTCGGCACCCACCTGTTCAACGCGATGCGGCCACTGCATCACCGCGAGCCCGGTCCCGCGCTCGCACTGTTGGAGGATGACCGGGTCACCGTCGAGTTGATCGCTGACGGCGTGCACGTCCATCCCGCAGTCGTCCAGGCCACGATACGGACGGCGGGGGCCGACCGGGTGGCGTTGGTGACTGATGCCACCGCCGCGGCCGGACTGGGCGACGGCGAATTCCGGCTTGGGACAAAGCTAGTCGACGTGGCCGACGGGGTGGCGCGGGTACGCGGAACGTCGACGATCGCGGGCAGTACCGCGACCATGGATCAGCTGTTTCGGACCGCAACCGGCGTCGGGTCCGACCCCGACGCCGCGCTCCGCGCCGCGGTACAGATGACCTCGACGACCCCGGCCCGTGCACTCGGTCTCGCAGGAGCGGGACGCTTACTCGTCGGCGCCGATGCGAATCTTGTTGTGCTGGATGGCAATCTACAGGTCAGCGTCGTGATGGCGCGCGGCAGCTGGTTGGCGGACGACTAGCCCGAGCTTGTCGGCGTCGACTGGTGCGCGGTGTCCTCGGCCCGGCCGAACAGGAAGGGGTAGGCAATGCCGGCGATCGCCCCGCCGACCAGCGGCGCCAGCCAGAACACCCACAGTTGCGCGGGAGCGCCGTTGCCGTTGAAGAACGCCACAGCGGTGGAACGCGCTGGGTTGACCGACGTGTTGGAGATCGGGATGGCGACGAGGTGGATCCCCGTCAATGTGAGCCCGATGGCCAAGCCGGCAAAGCCCTTCGGCGCCCGATCGTCGGTCGAGCCGAGGATGACGAACAGGAACATCGCCGTCAGGACGATCTCAGCGAGTATCACCGCACCTAGTGAGTAGAAGCCTGGTGAATGTTCGCCATAGCCGTTGGCGGCCATGTTTCCGGTGGCACTGAAACCGGGCGTGCCGATCGCGATGTAGTAGATCACCACCGCCGCGAGGAGGCCGCCGATCACCTGAACAATCCAGTACGCGGGCAGGACTTTCCATTCCACCCGGCGAGCCAGTGCGGCACCGAGCGTGACAGCTGGGTTGAAGTGTCCGCCGGAGATGGTTCCGAACGCGTACACGCCGACCAGCACGGTCAGACCGAAGGCCAGCGCCACGCCGAGGTAGCCAATGCCCACCGGGTAGTGGCCGGAGTGAGCCTTCGCCGAGAAAATCGCACTGCCACAGCCGCCGAGCACCAGCCAGAAGGTGCCGATCGTCTCCGCGGCCAGTTTGTGGAAGAGATTTGGTGCTGACATCGCCTACCCGCCTTTGCGTAGTGCAATTGTTCGTGTCCCCGAGGATGACACGCCCGAAAGCAGACTTGCTGCGTCGTGGCCGAATCGTTTCGGTAAAGAGACAGCCGTGATGTTGAACCGAAGTAGAAATCCCAGCGACGCGTGCAGCGACGACTAACTCTTCCGACCCCTGATCAGCCGCGAAATACCCAGTGCGCCAGCAGCTCCCACTGCTACCGCGGCGACTGCAGTTTTCGTGATGAGCTGCTCGTCCAGGTGTGCCCTCGGAGCGATGACCGCGCCCACCGGCGGCGCGACGGTGACCTTGGCCAGGCTCTCCGGCGATGTCGCCGCCCACGCCGTCGCGAACAACAGCAGGCGCGCGGTCACATAAGCGAACACCATCAGACCCAGCACCGGCCCGAATGTGGCCCCGGCGGGGCTGTGCAAGACGGACTTCAGATAGATCGAGGCGACCAGCTTGAACACTTCGAAGCCGACAGCGGCAAGAAGTGCCGCCTGAATCGCGCTGCGGAAGTTGACCGGATCCCGCGGCAGCCGGGCGATCATCCAGCCGAACACCAACCACGACAACAGAAATGACACCAACACCGAGACCGAGCGCAGGATCGCGTCCAGGATCGGCAGTTCGTGCAAGCCCAGTAGCCGCAGCAGTCGGGCCATCGGCGCCGCGCCGGCCAACGCACTGAGCGCCAGGGTGGCGAAAATGGCCACGAACGACGACACCATCGCACCCAGATCGGAGAACTTGGTGCGGATGTATCCCTGCGAACCGTCGGTCTGCTTCCACAGTTCCGTGAGCGCGACCCGGAGATTGCTCATCCAGTTGAGCCCGACCCACACCGCGACGGCCAGGCCGATCACACCGACTGAGGTCCGTGCATCGATCGCCGAGTTCATCAAATCGAGCATCTGCTGCCCCAGCGCCCCGGGCACTGCGTGCCTGACTTTGTTGTCGATCGCGGCGAGCACTTCGGGCCGGCGCGACAACAGGAATCCGGCGACGCTGAAACCGACCATCAGCAAGGGGAACAACGCGAAGATCGTGTAGTACGTCAGCCCGGCCGCGAAGAAGTTGCCCTGGCATTCGTCGAACCAGTCGTTGGCGCGCATCGCATGGTCGAACCATCCGAACCGCGCCCGCAGCCGATCGAGAATCCCTGGCTTGCCCGGTTCGCTCACGATGACCGGCTAAGGACGTCTCGGCAGGAATCCGAGCCGGTCATAGACTCGGTCGACGGTTTTCCCGGCCACGTCTTCGGCCCGTATCGCGCCGGTGGCGAGCACCTTCTCCAGTTCGGTTGGATCCGTGAGTAATTCGTCGACGCGGGCTTTGAGTGGCGTCACGAACTCCACGACCGCCTCGGCGGTGTCCTTCTTCAGGTCGCCATAACCCCGACCGGCATAACCCTCGACCAGCTTCGCGATGTCGGTACCGGTGACTGCGGACTGAATCGTCAGCAGGTTCGACACGCCGGGTTTGGCCTCCAGGTCATAGCGGATCTCGCGGTCGCTGTCGGTCACCGCGGACCGAATCTTCTTGGCAGAGCGGGCCGGATCGTCGAGCAGATTGATCAGCCCGGCGTCGGTCGCCGCCGACTTGCTCATCTTCGACGACGGGTCCTGCAGGTCGTAGATCTTGGCGGTTGCCTTGGGGATGAGCAGATCGGGAACGACGAACGTGTCGGGGAAGCGGCCGTTGAACCGCTGTGCGATATCGCGGGCCAGCTCCAGGTGCTGACGCTGGTCTTCGCCGACCGGCACCAGCTCGGCGTCGTAAGCCAGCACGTCGGCGGCCTGCAGCACCGGATAGGTGAACAGCCCGACTGTGGTGGCGTCGCTGCCCTGCTTCGTCGACTTGTCCTTGAACTGCGTCATCCGCGAGGCCTGACCGAACCCGGTGAAACAACCCAGCACCCAGGCCAGTTGCGTGTGGGCGGCCACATGGCTCTGCACGAAGATGGTGCTGCGTGCCGGGTCGACACCCAGCGCCAGATACTGCGCGGCAGTGATCAGGGTTCGACGCCGCAACACCGCCGGGTCCTGCGCAACGGTGATGGCGTGCAGGTCGACGACGCAGAAGAACGCGTCGTGGTCGTCTTGCAACTGGGCCCACTGGGTGACGGCACCCAGCGCATTTCCGAGGTGCAGCGAGTCGGAGGTGGGCTGCACGCCGGAGAACACCCGGCGTGATCCAACTTCACCCATTGACGCCGCTCCTCCTCATCACTTCGTTCTGCATCGTCGTCGGCGTCTCAGTCATGATGTCTCAATCTTTTCACGCGGAGACCGCCGCTTCTTGCGGTACCAGCGGTATCGCCTTTAATGTCGCAGGATGCGCAACCGCCCCCCGATCCATCTCGGAACTGGCGAACCGGTCCTGCTGCTGCATCCTTTCCTGATCTCGCAGCTGGTATGGGAGACCGTCGCCCAGCAACTCGCCGAAACCGGCCGCTATGAGGTGTTCGCCCCGACGATGGCCGGCCACAACGGCGGGCCGCCCTCCGGCACCTGGTTTTTGAGCTCGTCGGTGCTCGCCGACCATGTCGAACGGCAACTCGACGCATTGGGCTGGGACACCGCCCACATCGTCGGGAACTCGCTGGGCGGCTGGGTGGCTTTCGAGCTGGAACGCCGTGGTCGCGCGCGCACCGTCACCGGCATCGCTCCGGCCGGCGGCTGGACCCGCTGGACGCCGGCGAAGTTCGAAGTGGTCGCCAAGTTCGTCTCGGGGATGCCGTTCTGGGTGTTGGCCCGTTTCCTCGGCCCTCGCGCCCTACGTATTCCGTTGAGCCGCCGACTCGCGACGCTGCCGATAAGCGGCTCACCCGATGGGGTCAACGAGCGTCAACTCGAAGCGATCGTCGACGACGTCGCGCACTGCCCGGCCTACTTCCAGCTGCTGGCCAAGTCACTGTGGAACCCCGGGCTGCTGGAGTTGGCACAGACCGACGTCCCCGCCCATCTGGTGCTCTGCCAGAAGGACCGGGTGTTCCCTGGCCCGCGCTCCCACCGGTATTTCCAGGCCCAGCTTCCAGCCGGCACCCGCATCACCGAACTCGACGGCGTCGGGCACATTCCGATGTTCGAGGCGCCGGCGCGGGTGACCGAGGTCATCACCGGATTCCTCGACGAACACAGGCCGCCGATCCGGGCGATCGACCAGCCGACTGCCTAGGCGATAGCTGAGACGACGCCCGGTGCTCGCGCGCCCGGTCGGCATGGACGACGTGCAGCTCATCGCTTGGGCTACGCCCGGTGCTCGCGCACTACCTGGCAGATCCCGCGCCCTGACGCTGCTCGATGATCGCCAACGTGCGATCGGCCCACCGGATGTTCTCTTCCTCGAACGAGATGCCACGCATCAACGTCAGGTAAGGGCCGACGCGCTGCGCCGTGGCGAGGAATTCCGCTTCGCTGCGGCCGTCGAGCAGTCGGTCGCGCAGCCGCTCGTAGCGTTGCACCTTGGCCTGCGCCCATTCCCGGCGCTCGGCGACGGAGTCGCGAACCGCGGCCACGTCACCGGCGTCGACGGCCTGGACTCTGATCATCAGCTCGTCGCGCAGCGCCGGGGGCCTCGGAGACCGCCCGGTGAACTCGCGAATCGCGTCGAAACCCCCCTCGGTCAGGGAGAACATCCGCTTGTTGGGCCGCCGTTCCTGCTGCACGATGCGCGCCTCGATCAGGCCATCGTCGGCGAGGCGTTCCAGTTCGCGATACAGCTGCTGCGGGGTGGCCATCCAGAAGTTCGCCACCGACGCGTTGAACCCCTTGGCCAGGTCATAGCCCGACGACTCGCCCTCGAGAAGAGCGGCCAGCACGGCGTCACGCAGCGACATCGGTTCAGAATACGGCACCGATAGTCAACAAAGTTAGTAATCGCATCTGGACATATGCCGCGGCGCGTTCTACTGTCGACCACACCTACTCAACAAATTGACTATGCGAGGTGCGCCATGTCCGCTGCCCACAGCTTCCGTAAGGCCGTCGAAGCGCGCGACGAGACCGCGATCGCAGCGCTGTTGGCCGACGACGTCGCCTTCACCAGCCCGGTCGCCTTCAAGCCCTACCCCGGCAAGCCGATCACCGCGGCGATCTTGCGCGGTGTGCTGCGGGTCTTCGAAGACTTCCGCTATGTCCGCCAGATCCACGACAGCGACGGGCAGAACCATGCGCTGGAATTCGAGACCGGGATCGTTGGCGCCCCCGGCGTGACGATCAACGGCTGCGACTTCATCCACGTCGATGACGACGGTCTGATCGACGACTTTAAGGTGATGGTGCGACCGCTCTCCGGTGCGAAGGCGTTGTCCGAAGCGATGGCCGCACAGTTTCCGAGGATCCAGCAGGAGGCCGTCGAACTGGCCGACCAGTTCGCTCAGGCCTGAGACGTAGTTAGGGAGCACCCAGGAATGCGAATCGGACTAGGGATCAACTACGCGGGCGGTTTCAAAGAGGTGGCCGCGGAAGTGGCCGACCTCGAACGCGCCGGGCTGGACATTGTCTTTGTCCCGGAAGCGTATTCGTACGACGCAGTGAGCGCGCTGGGATACCTGGCAGCCAGCACGGAGCGAGTCGAGCTGGCATCGGGCATTCTCCAGCTCTACACCCGCACGCCCACCCTGACCGCCATGACCGCAGCCGGGCTGGACTACGTGTCCGACGGTCGCTACACCCTCGGCCTGGGCGCGTCCGGCCCCCAGGTGATCGAGGGCTTCCACGGTGTCCGTTACGACGCGCCGATCGCACGCACCCGCGAGGTCATCGAGATCTGCCGTCAGGTGTGGCGACGCGAACGGCTGGAATACCAGGGCGACCACTACACGGTCCCGCTGCCCGCCGACAAGGGCACCGGCCTGGGCAAGCCGCTGAAGTTGATCAATAAGCCTGTCCGGGAACGCATTCCGGTCCTGATCGCCGCGTTGGGACCGAAGAACGTCGAGTTGGCCGCCGAGATCGCCGAAGGCTGGCAACCCATCTTCTATCTGCCGGAGAAGGCGCAGGATGTCTGGGGCAAGTCGTTGGCCGCCGGTCAGGCCAAGCGCGACCCGGTGCTGGGCGATTTGGAGGTCTACGCCGGCCCAACCCTGGCCATCGGTGAAAACGTCGAAGGGCTAAGGGAATTCGTCAAGCCACACCTGGCTCTCTACATCGGCGGCATGGGCGCCAAGGGGAAGAACTTCTACCACACCCTGGCCACTCGATACGGGTACGGCCCGCAGGCTGACCGCATCCAGGAGCTGTATCTGGCCGGCGACAAGGCCGCCGCCGCGAAAGCCGTTCCTGACGATCTGGTGCGCGACATCTCGCTGATCGGGTCGCCGGCGTTCGTCAAGGAACGGATCGCGGCCTTCCGCGAGGCCGGGGTTACCACGCTAAACGTGGTGCCCATTGCCGAAACGCCAGCCGACCGGGTCACGCTGATCGAGAAGCTGCGCGGCCTGGTCGACTGAGCTGCGGTCAGCTGTGTGAGTCCGCCAGCGCGTCGTTGAGGGTCTCGCTCGGTCGCATAATCGCGGTCGTCTTCTCCCGGTCCGGCTGGTAGTAGCCGCCGATGTCGACCGGCTCGCCCTGGGCCTCGGCGAGTTCGGCGACGATCTTGTCCTCGTCCTTGCCCAACACATCGGCCAACGCGGCGAAGTGCTTCTGCAGCTCTGCGTCGTCCTTCTGCGCGGCGAGTTCCTGAGCCCAGTACAGCGCGAGGTAGAACTGGCTGCCGCGGTTGTCCAGCTCACCGGTCTTACGCGACGGACTCTTGTTGTTCTCCAGCAACTTCCCGATCGCCTTGTCCAGAGTGACGCCCAGAATCTTGGCCCGCTCGTTGCCGGTCTTGATGCCGATATCTTCGAAACACGCTCCCAGCGCGAGGAACTCGCCCAGCGAATCCCACCGCAGGTGGTTCTCCTCGACCAGTTGGTGGACGTGCTTGGGCGCCGAGCCGCCCGCACCGGTCTCGTACATTCCGCCGCCTGCCATCAACGGCACGATCGACAGCATCTTGGCGCTGGTGCCCAACTCCAGGATCGGGAACAGGTCAGTCAGGTAGTCGCGCAAGATGTTTCCGGTCGCCGCGATGGTGTCCTGCCCGCGCATCGCGCGTTCGATGCTGTGTCGCATCGCCCGCTCCTGCGACATCGTCTGAATGTCGAGACCTTCGGTGTCGAACTCGGCCAGGTAGGTGTTGACCTTCTTACGCAGCTCGTTCTCGTGCGGACGTTCCTGGTCCAGCCAGAACACCACCGGCATACCCGAGTTACGCGCCCGGGTGACAGCCAACTTGACCCAGTCACGGATCGGGTCGTCCTTGACGATCGGCATGCGCCAGATGTCTCCGGCTTCCACGTTCTGGCTCAGCAGAACCTCACCGGTCTCGAGGTCGACGATGTCGGCGACGCCGTCCTCGGGGATCTCGAATGTCTTGTCGTGCGAACCGTATTCCTCAGCCTGCTGCGCCATCAGGCCGACGTTGGGAACGGTGCCCATCGTCGTCGGGTCGAACTGCCCGTGCGTCTTACAGAAGTTGATGATCTCCTGGTAGATGCGTGAGAAGGTGGACTCGGGGTTGACGGCCTTGGTGTCCTTCTGTCGTCCGTCGGCGCCGTACATCTTGCCGCCGGCGCGGATCATGGCCGGCATCGACGCATCGACGATCACATCGCTGGGCGAGTGAAAGTTGCTGATGCCCTTGGCCGAATCCACCATCGCCAACTCGGGACGGTGCTCGTGGCAGGCGTGCAGATCGCGAATGATCTCGTCGTGCAGCGACGCGGGCAGCGACTCGATCTTGTCGTAGAGATCGGCCAGACCGTTGTTGACGTTGACGCCCAGCTCGTCGAACAGCTCGTGGTGCTTCTCAAATGCCTCTTTGTAGAAGATCTTCACCGCGTGGCCGAAGACGATCGGGTGCGACACCCTCATCATGGTCGCCTTGACGTGCAGCGAGAACATCACGCCGGTCTCGTACGCGTCTTCCATCTGCTCTTCGTAGAACTCGCACAACGCCTTCTTGCTCATGTACATGCTGTCGATGACGTCGCCGTCGAGCAGCGAGACCTTGGGCTTGAGCACGATCGTCTCGCCGCCCTTGGTCTTGAGCTCCATCTTCACGTCGCGCGCGTGGTCCAGGGTGAGCGACTTCTCGCCGTGGTAGAAGTCGCCGTGCCGCATGGTCGCGACGTGCGTGCGCGACGCCTGCGACCAGTCGCCCATGCTGTGCGGGTGCTTGCGGGCGTACTCCTTGACCGCATTGGGCGCACGACGGTCCGAATTGCCTTGCCGTAGAACGGGGTTCACTGCGCTACCTGTGCACTTGGTGTAGCGGTCGCGAATTTCCTTCTCTTCGTCCGTCTTTGGCGAGTGCGGAAAGTCGGGGATCTTGTAGCCCTTGCCCTGCAACTCCTTGATCGCGGCGAGCAACTGCGGCACCGACGCGCTGATGTTGGGCAGCTTGATGATGTTGGTGTCCGGCTCGTGCGTGAGCTTTCCGAGCTCGGCAAGGGTATCCGGGACCCGCTGATCGTCATTCAGGTCGTCGGGAAACTCGGCCAGGATCCGCGCGGCGACGGAAATGTCACTGGTCTTGATCTCGATACCCGCCGGTTCGGCGAAGGCCCGCACGATGGGCAGGAACGCGTACGTCGCCAGCAGCGGCGCTTCGTCGGTGAGTGTGTAGATGATGGTCGGCTTATCGGCGCACACGATCTGTCTCCCGGCGTCAAGCGGTCAGAGTTTGAGGAGCTAAGCGTTCTGGCTGCCACGTTAGCAAGGGCGTTTGTCCTGGTGTCGCCTCGCACGGGCGCGAAGGCGGCTCACAGCCATTGGTCAGCAGAAAATCACCCAGTGGCACGAGGTCTGCGCGGTGAGCTACGCTGCTGGCAGGTCATGAGCGCCAGCGTCAAGCCCCGGCTTGCTGGCCGGCAACCCTCCAACCGCGGTGGGGTGCCCCGGGAGACGACCAGGTTGAGTAGCCAGCAGCGGCTACGTCGGCAAGCGCGGGTCCGTCTGGACGGGCCCCCCGAGTAGACAGGGAAACCTGATGCGTACTTATGTGGGCAGCCCCATTGTGCGTCGTAGCTGCTGACCGTCTGAGTGCCCCTCGACCTCATCGTGAGATGACGTCGCGCGCCACCGTCAGCATCCGACCCACCCAACTCCCCAGAAAGCATCCATCGTGAGCTCCGAATCCCCTAATTACGAAACCGAAGTCGATCCGACCGTACACTGGTCGTTCGAGACCAAGCAGATCCACGCCGGCCAGACCCCAGACCCGGTCACCAACGCCCGCGCGCTGCCGATCTACCAGACCACGTCGTACACCTTCGACGACACCACCCACGCCGCAGCACTGTTCGGTCTGGAAGTGCCCGGCAACATCTACACCCGCATCGGGAACCCAACGACCGACGTCGTCGAACAGCGCATCGCCGCCCTGGAAGGCGGGGTGGCCGCCTTATTTCTGTCCTCGGGTCAGGCGGCCGAGACGTTCGCGATCCTCAATGTGGCCGCCGCCGGTGATCACATCGTGTCCAGCCCGCGGCTCTACGGCGGCACCTACAACCTGTTCCACTACTCGCTGCCCAAGCTGGGCATCGAGGTGAGCTTTGTCGAGGACCCCGACGATCTCGAGTCGTGGCGGGCCGCAGTGCGCCCTAACACCAAGGCGTTCTTCGCGGAGACGATCTCCAACCCGCAGATCGACATCCTGGACACCCCCGGCGTCTCCGCCGTCGCCCACGAGCACGGCGTGCCGTTGATCGTCGACAACACCATCGCCACGCCGTACCTGATCCAGCCGATAGCCCAGGGCGCCGACATCGTGGTGCACTCGGCCACCAAATACCTCGGTGGACACGGCGCCGCGATCGCCGGGGCGATCGTCGACGGCGGCACCTTCGACTGGACGCAGGGCCGTTTCCCTGGGTTCACCACGCCGGATCCCAGCTACCACGGTGTGGTCTACGCCGAGCTGGGGCCGCCCGCGTTCGCGGTCAAGGCCCGGGTGCAGCTGCTGCGCGACTACGGGTCGGCGGCGTCGCCGTTCAACGCGTTCCTGGTCGCGCAGGGCATCGAAACCCTGAGCCTGCGCGTTGAACGACACGTGGCCAACGCTCAGCGTGTCGCCGAGTACCTCTCCGGCCACGACGACGTGCTCTCGGTCAACTACGCCGGGCTGCCCGGCTCGCCATGGCATGAGCTGGGAAAGAGGCTGGCGCCCAAGGGAACCGGCGCCGTGCTGTCGTTCGAGTTGGCCGGTGGCGTGCAGGCAGGCAAGGCCTTCGTCAATGCGCTCAAGCTGCACAGCCACGTCGCCAACATCGGTGACGTGCGGTCGCTGGTCATTCACCCGGCGTCGACGACCCATGCCCAGCTCAGTCCGGCCGAGCAGCTGTCCACCGGGGTGAGCCCTGGCCTGGTGCGACTTGCCGTGGGGATCGAGGGCATCGACGACATCCTGGCCGACCTCGAACTCGGCTTCGCCGCCGCGCGAAAATTCGGTGACGCCGAAGCAGGTAGCGGCGATCCGCGTGCCGTGGCGGCGTTCTGAGGAGCGCGGACGTGACAATCTCAGATGTGCCGACGCAGACGCTGCCCGCTGAGGGTGAAGTCGGCATCGTCGACATCGGCTCGCTGACGCTGGAAAGCGGCGTGGTGCTCGACGATGTCAGCATCGCCGTGCAGCGGTGGGGCGAGTTGTCGCCGAACCGCGACAACGTCGTCGTCGTGCTGCACGCTCTGACCGGCGACTCACACATCACCGGGCCCGCAGGCCGCGGCCATCCGACGGCCGGTTGGTGGGACGGCATCGCCGGTCCCGGTGCGCCGATCGACACCGACAGCTGGTGCGCGGTGGCCACCAATGTGCTCGGCGGTTGCCGCGGCTCGACCGGGCCGAGCTCGCTTGCCGCCGACGGAAAGCCATGGGGCTCAAGGTTTCCACTGATCTCGGTTCGGGATCAGGTCAGCGCCGACGTGGCCGCGCTGGAAGCGCTCGGCATCACCGACGTCGCCGCGGTGCTCGGCGGGTCGATGGGTGGAGCCCGAGCGCTGGAATGGATGCTCAGCTATCCCGATCGGGTCGGCGCAGGTCTGCTGCTGGCGGTGGGTGCACGCGCCACCGCCGACCAGATCGGTACCCAGAGCACCCAGATCGCAGCCATCCAAGCCGACCCGAACTGGCAGGGCGGTGACTATCACGGCACCGGACGCAGCCCCGAAGACGGCCTGGAGATCGCGCGGCGCTTCGCGCATCTGACCTACCGGGGCGAGGAAGAGCTGGACACCCGCTTCGCCAATAGACCCCAGGGCGGAGAAGATCCCGCGGATCCGCTGGACGGCGGTCGCTACGCGGTGCAGAGCTACCTGGAACACCAAGGCGGCAAACTGGTGTCGCGGTTCGACGCGGGCAGCTACGTAGTGCTCACCGAGTCGCTGTCCAGTCACGACGCCGGCCGGGGCCGCGGCGGTGTCGCCGCGGCGCTGCGCGGCTGTCCGGTGCCTGCGGTCGTCGGTGGGATCACCTCTGACCGGCTTTATCCGCTGCGGCTCCAGGCCGAGCTGGCGGACCTGCTGCCAGGCTGCGACGGCCTGCAGATTGTCGACTCGATTTACGGTCACGACGGCTTTCTGGTGGAAACCGAGGCAGTCGGCGACCTGGTACGCAAGACGCTCAACCTGGCTAAAGGTGTGTGTCCGCGGTGACCCGCTCTTCTCAGGCCCGCTCATTGTCGTTTGGCTCTGAAGCGGCCGCGTACGAGCGCGGCCGGCCGTCATATCCGCCGGACGCGATCGATTGGCTGCTGGCCGGCGGCGCCCGCGATGTGCTCGACCTCGGCGCCGGCACCGGCAAGCTGACCGCCCGCCTGGTCGAACGCGGGCTGGACGTCGTCGCCGTCGACCCGATCGCCGAGATGCTGGAGATGCTGCGCACGTCGCTGCCGGACACCCCGGCGCTTCTTGGCACGGCAGAGGATATTCCGCTGGCGGACAACAGTGTTGACGCCGTGCTTGTTGCGCAGGCGTGGCATTGGTTCAACCCCGCGCGGGCGATTCCCGAGCTGGCCCGGGTGCTTCGGCCGGGCGGGCGACTGGGTTTGGTGTGGAACACCCGCGACGAGCGGCTCGGTTGGGTACGCGAACTCGGCAGCATCATCGGCCGCGACGGCGACCCGATGCGCGACCACGTGACACTGCCCGAACCGTTCACCGACATCGAGCGTCATCAGGTCGAATGGACGAATTACCTGACGCCGCAAGCGTTGATCGATCTGGTCGCGTCGCGCAGCTACTGCATCATGTCGCCGACCGAAGTCCGCAGCAAGACGCTGGACCAGGTCCGCACGCTGCTGGCCACCCATCCGGCGCTGGCGAATGCCGGCGGCCTTGCGCTGCCGTACGTCACGGTGTGCGTGCGCGCGACGCTGTCGACTTAGCCTGCTCGCCGGGCTTCGTCATGCATCAGTCCACGCTGGTCATTGGCGCGGCCGTATCGAAACACTGCCTCGACGAGGTTGGCCTTTTGCGGAAAGACCCAAATTACCAAGGTGTTTCATCGGGGTCCGCCTCGTCTTCTTCGTCGTCGCGGAGCAGCTTCTCTCGGTGGATGCAAGCATTCAAAAGGATGGGGTGGTGTAGCTGAAAACCGATCCGTGCGACGACGTCGTGGCTCGTCAATATCAGCAATGGGTGTACCCGCCGCCAATACCCGACCTCGAGGAGTGGGGCGTCGGCAACTATGAATGTACGGACCCCGTGCACGCTCATCGGATCTACTGGCCCGACCGCGAATACCCCACTGGTCTCGACATTTTGATCGCCGGTTGTGGAGCCAACCAGGCCGCATGGTTTGCGTTCACCAACCCGTCAGCGAAGGTCGTGGGCATCGACGTTAGCCAGCCGTCGCTGGATCATGAGCAATATCTGAAAGAGAAGCACGACCTGCAGAACCTCGAACTGCATCTGCTCCCGATCGAAGAGGTGTCAGCACTGGGCCTCGACTTCGACCTGGTTGTCTGCATCGGCGTTCTGCACCACTTGGCTGACCCCGCCAAAGGAATGCAAGCCCTCGCCGGATGCCTGCGGCCGGACGGCGTGGCGAGCGTGATGCTCTATGGGAAATACGGCCGGATCGCCGTCGATTCGTTGGCGTCGGTGTTCCACGACGTTGGACTGGGCCAAGACGACTCGTCGGTGCAGGTGGTCAAGGAAACGATTCCGCTGCTGCCGGTAGACCACCCCGTTCGGAGCTATTTTAAAAATTCGTCGGACCTGGACGCCGATACCACCGTGGTGGACACGTTTCTGCACGGGCGGCAGCGTTGTTACACCGTCGAGGAGTGTCTCGATTTGGTCACGTCGGCGGGCCTGGTCTTTCAGGAGTGGCTCTTCAAAGCCCCCTACTACCCGCACGAGAGTTTCGCGCTGCCTGACCGGCTGTTGTCGGCTCTGAACGCGCGGCCCGACATCGAGATCTGGTCGTTGATGGAACGCTTCCATGCCGTGAACACAAACCACTGCTTTGTGGCTTGCCGCCCCGTCAGGCCGACGGCGAACTACACCGTCGACTTCTCTTCAGCGGACGCGCTTGGCTATGTCCCGGTGATGCGAGACTTCTGCGGCGTGTCCGGCAATGACATCGTCGTCATGCCGAACGGGAGGGTGCCGCTGAACGCAGTCCATGTGCCCTTCGCTCGGCTTGTCGACGGACGCCGCACGATTCGAGAGATCGCCGCGCTGATGGCAAGGGATGGCGCGGCTGCGCCCGGTGCAGCGGACGTTGAGGATCTCGCGTGCAACGCATTTCAGAATCTTTGGCGTCTCGATCTGCTGGCGATGGCCCGAACCCCGCCGAGACTCACCAACTGACCGTGTCGTTGACCATCCGGCTTCCAGGAGTCGGTGCCTGCTTACGGGATGTCCTCGTCGTCTTCGTCGTCGCGGAGCAGCTTTTCGGGGTGGTGGTAGCAGTTGATGCGCGGCTGGCCGCGAACCTGCAAAATACTCTTCAATTCCAGCTGGTCGCATGACGCCGAAACTCGACCCGCTCCTCGGCTTAGACTTCCGCAATGTTCTCGGAGACGCGATACGCGATGAACGGGAACGTGCGGGTCGCCTATCGCGCGTCACCCCTTGGCGCTCGTGACATCGTGCTCGTCCCGGCGTGGTTCAGCAACTGCGAGGACTTTCCTGAGCAGCCGTCGTGTCGAGGGTGGGTCGAGGCGATGACATCGCTCGGTCGGCTGATTATCTTCGACCAGCCCGGTACGGGCGTCTCCGATCCGATTACGTCGGACACGCTGCCGACCTTGGAGCAATGGGCCGACAGCATCACTGCGGTGCTTGATGATCTGGGAAGTCGTGAAGCGGTCCTGGTCGCGGGCCTCGGCGCGGTCGCGACGGGTGTGCTGTTCGCCGCAACACATCCGTCGCGCACAGCCGGGCTGGTCGTGTTGGAGGGCTTCGCAAATACCGAGGGGGGACCCACAGCAGAGGAGATGACTGCCGCCACGGTCACCATGTGGGGCACGGGGGAGATGCAGCATCTCTTGAATCCGGACATGCCGTGGAACGAGGAGATCCGGGCAACATGGGCACGCTATGAACGCCTGGGGGCAAGCCCAGGTACCGCTGCGCTCATGATGCCTCTGCAGGCGGAATTGGACGTGCGGGAGTTGCTTCCCACGGTGCGCGTCCCGACACTCGTCCTTCATCACACCGATGACCCCTTTTTCCCGCCCGAGTGGGGCAAGGACGTCGCTGATCGCATACCAGGCGCGAAATACGTTGAACTTGCGGGGCGCAACGCTTTCCACCTTGTCGAACCTGACTGGCGCGATTCGTTCCAGGAGATCGCCGAGTTCCTCACCGGCCACCAGGCCGAAGTTCCCGATGATCGGGTGCTGGCCACGGTGCTGTTCACCGACATCGTGGACTCGACGCGCCGGGCCGCGGAGATGGGCGACCGCGACTGGCATGCCCTGCTTGATGCGCACGACGCGATCGTCCGGTCTCAGCTCGCTCGCTTTCGCGGTCGCGAGGTGAACACATCCGGAGACGGCTTTCTCGCGATGTTCGACGGCCCGCAACGAGCGATCCGATGCGCCATGGCAATCCGCGACGCCGTGCAGGCACTAGGCATCCAGGTGCGCGCCGGCCTGCACACCGGCGAGTGCGAAGTGCGCGGCGATGACATCGGCGGCATCGCCGTGCACATCGGAGCGCGCGTGAGCGCACTGGCGGGGCCCAACGATGTGCTGGTGTCAAGCACGTTGCGCGACCTGGTAATCGGGTCAGGACTCGATTTCGAGGAGCGCGGCGCTCACACGCTCAAGGGCGTGCCCGGTGAATGGCGCCTCTTCGTCGTCGCGTAGCAGTTTTTCGGGGTGGTGGTAGGTGTTGGTGCGGGGTTGGCCACGAACCGCCGAAGTACCCTTCAAAAGAAGGAACACCAGCGGCTTGCTAAAGAGCGTTCAGCGCGCACGTTCGGTGGGTTCTCACTTCCGGCTCAGTGGCCGACGCACACTGAACGTTCCGCGGCCCGCCAGAACACGTCCAACTCGGTCATGGCGGTGTCGTGGGTAATCAACCAGTGGACGGTCGCTTTTGTCAGTGCGGCGATCTCGCGGTCCAAGTTTATTGTGGTCCGGTGGTCAACGTAAGCCGGGTATGGCAAAGCCCGGCGTTCGCGAGGACGGTGGGCGCGAGCTATGACTGGGCGATGGAGCAACAGTCCGTTGCCCGACGGTTCGCGCGTCTGGTGATGGGCGCGGACGTTGATCGCGTCTATCGGGCTATGGGTGTAATCGCCGAAATGCCAGACGGTACAGCAATTCTCGACGTGCCCTGCGGTGGCGGCATCGCGATGCTTCAGTTGCGGCCCAATCAGCGAGTTCGGTATGCGAGTGTGGATATTTCGGCGCCTATGTTGCAGCGCGCTCGACGTCGAGTTCCTGCTGAGCATCGCGATCAGGTCGAGATCATCGAGAGCAGCATCGAGCGGATGCCATTCGGTAGCGGCGAGTTTGATTTGTGCGTTTGTTTCAACGGTTTGCACTGCGTGCCTGACCCGGCTCTTGCCTTAGCTGAGATCGCGCGGTGTCTGAGACCGGGCGGCAGGCTGGTTGGCGAGTTCGCCGTCCGAGGTCAACTACACCGCGCAGATGCCTACATGACGGTACTGCGGGCCACGGGAACCTTCGGTCCAGCAGGCACCATGAGCGATGCCCGGCGGTGGTTTGCCGAAGCTGGTCTCGTGATCGATGTACTTGAGTGCACCGGCGCGATTACGCATTTCGACGCGCACCGTCCTGCGTGATCGTCATGCTGGCTACGCGTCGTCATCCTCGTCCTCGTCGTCGCGTAGCAGTTTTTCCGGATGATGGAAGGTGTTGGTGCGGGGTTGGCCTCGGTCGAGGTGCGGTGGTGGGATCCATTCGGTTTGGCTGCGGGTGTTTTTGCGGGTGGTCCAGCCTTGGTCGGCGAGTTTGTGATTGGGGCAGCAGGCGAAGGTCAGCTCGTTGACATCGGTGACCGGGTTGGTGGCGTAGGGGTCGCAGTGATGGACTTCGCACAGGTAGCCCGGCACGTCGCAGCCGGGGAACGAACAACCACGATCCTTGGCGTAGAGCACAATTCGCTGCGCCCGTGAGGCCAGGCGTTTTGTGTGGTACAGGGCCAGTGCTTTGCCCTTGTCGAAGATGGCGAGGTAGTGGTGGGCATGCGAGGCCAGCCGGATGACATCAGATATCGGCAGCAGTGTGCCGCCGCCGGTCAGGGCTTTTCCGCAGCCCGCCTCAAGTTCTTTGAGCGTGGTGGTGACGATGATGCTGGCGGGTAAGCCGTTGTGCTGGCCGAGTTCTCCGGAGGCCAAGGCCGAGCGTGCCAGTGCGAGAAGTGCGTCGTGGTTTCGCTGTCCGGTGCTGCGGGTGTCGTTGTCGATGGCAGCCTGCGACGGGGTGCCGCTGACGCATGGCTCGGCATCGGCGTTGTTGCACTTGCCCGGCGCTGCGAGCTTCGCCATCGCCGCGTCGATGGTGGCGCGGGCTTCGGGCGTCAGATAGCCGCTGATCGGGCTCATCCCGTCGAGATCCTGCTTACCGATGGTGATGCCGCGCCGCTTGGCACGGTCGACATCGGTGAAGTCGCCGTCGGGGTTCAGGCAATCGGTCAGTGTGTCCGCCAGCTTGCTCAGCTCGTCGGGGCGGTGCTCGCAAGCCAGGCGAGCCAGTTGCGCTTCGGCTTTGTGTCGAGTCTCGATGTCGACGAAGTCGGGCAGCCGATGCCAGAAGCTGCGGATGACCGCGACATGACTCGCGCCGATGTCGCCGTTGCGTTGCGCCTCGGCGGTCGCTGGAAGCTCCGGCGGCAACGGTTCACCGTTCAACGCGATGCGCTCACCGAGGTCGGCGGCTTCGTGAATGCGCCGCGAAGCCTCGGCGCGGGTGATCCGTAAGCGGTTGGCCAGCGCCGGAGCCAGCTTCCCGCCCAATTCGGTCATATCGGACTGTTCGGCGAGCTGGTTGATCAGCGAGTGCTCGACAGCTGGTTGCCAACGGCGCATCTGCTCGCAGCGCTCCAAAAGGTTGAGCCGTTCCGGTGTGGTGAGCAAGTCGAACGTCAGGTCTAGGGCGCGTTTGTAGTCGGCCTCGAGCGCGCCGAATACCTCGACGATCTCGTCACGACTACTCGAAGACATGTTCGAATCATATTGTCCGGCAACGACATGCAGTTGCCTCACAAACAAAGTTGTGGATGAAAGCGCAACTGTGGATAAGTGCCGAGATCAGACCGGCATGCCGGAGAACATCACCCGACCGGGGTCGTACTTCTGCCGAACAGCGCTGAGCTTCGACAGGTTAGGGCCGAAGTACCGCCCCGCCGATTGGTTGGCTTCGAGATAATTCACATATCCGCCAACCGAATACGGTTGCACGGCCCGGTGCGCGGTGCTGAGCCAGCCGGCTGCGGCGGACGGGTCGCCAGTTTCGACGTACCACTGCACCAGCGAGGACTGTCGTCGCCACGGAAAGGCCGAGGCCCCGGTCGGCACGTCGGCGAGTGCGCCATCGAGCGCATGCATGATCGCGATCATGCGACCCGCTCCGCGCGGGAATGCGTCGACCGCGGCAGCAATCCCCTGCGCGGCCGCTGGCGTGAGCGTCGCGAAAACGTCTGAGCCACCGGCATATCCGAGCGGCGACGGGTTGAGATTGCCGACGGCTAGATAGTTCGTCAAATCCAAATAGTTGAACGTGTGGTTGTCGACCCCGGCCGGTTGGATGCCGACGGCTGACGTGATGGCGGACGCCACGCTGTTGCCCGAACCGGCCGGGCAGGTCGCCAGGATTCGGCAATGCGTTCCCATCCCGTCGACGGTGGCATCGGCCAGCGCCCAATGGCTGCGATCGGCGGTACGCACCCAGTTCTGCCAACCCAGCAGCACCTGCGCGAACGACTGCGCAGGGAAGTCGAGGTTGACCGCGTCGACCTCACCGGCCGGAAAGGTGGCGAAGGTCAGCGAGGTCGTCACCCCGAAATTGCCGCCACCGCCGCCGCGTAACGCCCAGAACAGGTCCGGCTGACTGTTGGCGGACGCGGTGACCGCCTGACCGGTGGGCAGGACCACCGTCGCCGACCTCAGTGCGTCGCTCATCAAGCCGGCGTGGCGGGAGTGCGCCCCCAGCCCGCCGCCCAGGGCATGGCCGGCGGCGCCCACCGATGGACAGGTGCCCGTCGGGATACCGCGTCCAGCGGCCGCCAGAACCTGGTGCATCGCATACAGACTCGTCGCGGGTGCCACCGTGACGAGTCCGGTCGCGGCGTCGTAATTGATGTCGCCGGGCAGTTGTCGCAGATCGAGCACCATCGCGCGGTTCGCGGTCGATGCCCCCACATACGAATGCCCGCCTCCGCGCGGCGCGACCTTGAGGTTGTTGGCAGCAGCGAACGTCATCGCCTTCTGCACATCGGCCGGCGATGTCACGGTGACCACCGCCGCCGGGGTCAACCCGTTGAAGTTCGTATTGAAAACCTGCTTGGCCGAACCGAATTGCGGGCCATTCGGTGGGATGACCTGTCCGCCGATCGCTCTGGCCAGTCCGTCCCAGCCGGAGATGACCGGTTCAGCATCCGCCCGGCCGGAACCGAGGAATGCGCCGGCGGCCAGCGCTCCGGCGGCACCACGCAGAAACGTCTGCCGCGACATCTCACGCGTCATGTCCTGCATTGTCAGCCCACTGGGGGCGTTAACCGGGGTGGCGCAAGACGTGTCGACGCGCGTCGCGCGAAACGTATGCGAACTTTTACGTCACCGTGTTCTCCACGTGATGCCGGTAGACCAATGTTCGATGCAGACCACACGACTTGGGGGATGGACATGGGTCGCAACTGGATGATGCGGCTGAACAATCAGCCGTTGGGCGTGCGTGCACTTCTCGGTATCGGGTGTCTGATCACGGTTGCCACCGCGCTCTCGGCACCGGGTGGAGCGGACCCGAGCGACGACAACTTCATCGACGCACTCAGCCACGCGGGAATCGAATACGGGGAACCCGGAAACGCGATGGCCGTCGGTCAGTCGCTGTGCCCGATGCTGGCTCAGCCCGGTGGCAGTTTAGCCGGGGCCGCATCCAGCGTGGCACGCCGAGGCATGTCTCCCCGGGTGGCTCAGCTGTTCACCACGATCGCGATCCAGACGTATTGCCCGGACGAGATCGCAAACATCGCCAACGGCAACGTATCTGGATTACCGCAACGGCCAGGGATGACGGGCATCCCGGGGGTCTAGCGCGTCCCCAATGGGTCGATCGTCCAGGCGATGTAGACCATCGACGCCGCGACGGACGCCATCGTCGCAAAGTCAATTCCCTTGCTGCGCACCACCAGAAGCCCGGCATGCTCCTCGGTGAGCGCCAACCTCAACACCGCCGCGAGGCCGGCGCCGATGCCGATCAGCAGCGACCCGCGGCGCCAGAAATTCGCCGCCGCCAAACTGAACGCCACGGCAAAGATCAAGACCACCGCGATCATCGGCCACTGCAGGCGGATCAGCCGGCGCACACTCATTGCCCCTCAGCCAATTCGACGACGTTCGTCAAAAGGAACGCGCGGGTCAGCGGGCCGACACCGCCGGGATTCGGCGATACGTGACCGGCGACCTCCCAGACGTCGGGATGAACATCGCCTGCCAGCTTGCCGTCCACCCGGCTGACGCCGACGTCGACGACGGCCGCGCCAGGCCGGACCATGTCAGCGGTCAGCATGTGCGGCACACCGACACCCGCCACGATGATGTCCGCTTGCTTGGTCAGCGCCGGAAGGTCGCGAGTTCCGGTGTGGCACAACGTCACCGTGGCATTCTCCGAGCGACGGGTGAGCAGTAGACCCAACGGACGACCGACCGTCACACCGCGGCCGATGACCACCACGTGTGCGCCGGCGATCTCGACGTCGAAGCGCCGCAACAGATGCACGATGCCGCGTGGCGTGCAGGGCAGCGGCGCCGGTTCGTTGAGCACCAGGTGGCCCAGGTTCGTCGGGTGCAGCCCGTCGGCGTCCTTTGCCGGGTCGACCCGTTCCAGGGCGGCGTTCTCGTCCAGATGCTTCGGCAACGGCAACTGCACGATGTAACCCGTGCACTCGGGGTTGGCGTTGAGTTCGTCGATGGTCTCGTTGAGCTTGGCCTGGCTGATGTCGGCGGGCAGGTCGCGGCGCAGCGAGGTGATGCCGACCTTGGCACAGTCGGAGTGCTTTCCGCGGACGTAGGCCTGCGATCCCGGGTCGTCGCCGACCAGGATGGTGCCCAGTCCGGGTGTGCGCCCTGCAGCGGTCAGCGCGGCCACCCGTTGGGTCAGGTCGACGAAGATCTCGTCGCGCGTCGATTTGCCGTCCAGCGTGATTGCACCCACGTGCACCAGTTTGGCATGCGTGCGTCCAATGACGCTGTGCCCGATGACGGCGACCCGCTGCGTTCGGCTCCGCCGCCCTTGCGATCGCCGTTAAGCTCCAGCCATGTCCGAAGCCCCGGACGTGCTGGCACCGGCGAAGCTCGGGCCCATCACGCTGCGCAATCGCATCATCAAATCCGCGACCTTCGAGGCTCGCACGCCCGACGCACTGGTCAGCGACGACCTGATCGAGTACCACCGGTTACCCGCTGCCGGCGGGGTCGGCATGACGACCGTGGCGTACTGCGCGGTCTCGCGAGGCGGCCGCACCGAAGGGAATGGGATCTGGATGCGCCCGGAGGCGGTGCCCGGATTCCGCCGGCTCACCGACGCTATCCACGCCGAGGGCGCGGCGGTCTGCGCGCAGATCGGCCACGCCGGGCCGGTCGCCAACGCCCGCTCCAACAAGGCCAGGGCACTGGCTCCGGTGCGGTTCTTCAACCCGATCGGCATGCGGTTCGCCAAGAAGGCCAGCCGTGACGACATCGATGACGTGATCGCCGCGCACGCGAACGCCGCCCGACTCGCCGTCGACGCCGGATTCGATGCTGTCGAAGTGCATTTGGGGCACAACTACTTGGCGAGCGCGTTTCTGAGCCCGCTGATCAATCGCCGCAGCGACGAGTTCGGCGGCTCACTGGAAAACCGGGCCAAAGTGGCCCGCGGGATGGTGCTGGCCGTTCGCCGCGCCGTCAAAGATCAGATCGCGGTGACCGCCAAGCTCAACATGACCGACGGTGTGCGCGGCGGCATCTCCGTCGACGAGGCGCTGACCACCGCCAAGTGGTTGCAGGAGGACGGCGGGTTGGACGCGATCGAACTGACCGCGGGCAGCTCGCTGGTCAACCCGATGTACCTGTTCCACGGCGACGCCCCGCTCAAGGAATTCGCCGGCGCCTTCAAACCGCCGCTGCGCTGGGGCATGCGGATGACGGGTAAGAAATTCCTCCGCGAATACCCGTACCGCGAGGCATACCTGCTGCGCCATGCCCAGCGATTCCGCGCTGAGCTGACGATGCCGCTGATTCTGCTGGGCGGGATCACCAACAAGGAAACGATGGACTTGGCCATGGCAGAAGGCTTTCAGTTCGTCGCGATGGGGCGGGCTCTGCTGGCCGAACCCGATCTGATCAACCGGATCGCGCGCGACGGCCGCAGCGTGCATTCGGCTTGTACACACTGCAATCGGTGCATGCCGACGATCTACAGCCGCACCCGCTGCGTGGTCACCGGCGCACCCGACGCGCTGGCCCGCTAACGACGAAGCGGCCCGTGTCGCTCGGAGCCGAGCGCGCAGCAGCCGATACAGTCGGTTCAGTGAGCCAGCTAAGGTTGGGGCGATGAGCCAAGCAGCACCGCCCGTGCTGACAGTTCGGTACGACGGATCACAACGTACGTTCGCAGCGGGTCACGACGTCGTCGTCGGACGCGATCTCCGCGCCGACATGCGCATCACCCATCCCCTGATCTCGCGGGCGCACCTGTTGCTGCGTTTCGAGCAAGGCCGCTGGCAGGCCATCGACAACGGTTCGCTGAACGGAACCTTCGTCAACGGGCGTCGCGCGCCGATGATCGAGATCCACGACGGTCAGTCCATCAACATCGGCAATCCCGATGGGCCGCAACTGTCTTTCGAGGTCGGACGCCATCAGGGCAACGTCGGCCGGCCGCCGCAGACGACATCGATGCCGATCGCCAGCCCTCCGGTGCCCGCCCGTCCGGCATACGCACAGCCACCGCCGTCACGCCCGCAACCCGGGCTGAGGCCGCCAGGTCCTCCTCCCCCGCCGGGACCGCCGCGGGCCTACTCCGCGCCACCGCAGCCGGCCTATCAACCCAGCGCTTCTCAGCGGCAGCCGGCGTATCCGCCGAGCGCACCCCGTCAGGCGCCGCCGCACCAGCCCCCGCAACACCGGCAACCGCCGCCCCCGCCGCCGAACTACGCGCCGAAGACCGAGATGCGTCCGGCAGCGGCCAGCAAACCGCCCGAATCGGGCAACCTCGCGACCAAGATGATCCAGGCGATCCTGCCCGGGTCCTTGACACCGGACAAGCCGCCGGGCTCGGCCACGATCGGTCGCGCCAACGACAACGACATCGTCATCCAAGATGTGCTGGCGTCGCGTCACCACGCATTCCTGGTCGATTCGCCGCTCGGCACCGAGATCCGGGATGCGCACAGCGTCAACGGCACCTTCGTCAACGGTGTACGCGTCGGATCGGCGGTGCTCAACGAGGGCGACGTGATCACGATCGGCAACATCGACCTGGTCTTCAACGACGGCAACCTGATCCGCCGCACCGAGGCCGCGACCCGCACCGGTGGCCTTGAAGTCAACAGCGTGCACTTCCGGATCGACGGCAAGGAACTGCTGGACGGAATTTCGCTGACGGCGCGACCGGGCACCCTGACCGCCATCATCGGCGGCTCCGGCGCAGGCAAGACCACGCTGTCGCGGCTGATCGCCGGATACACCCGGCCCAGCGCCGGAAACGCCACCTTCGAGGGCCACGACATCCACGCCGAGTACGCGACCATGCGCAGCCGGATCGGGATGGTGCCGCAGGACGACGTGGTGCACCGCCAGCTGACCGTCAACCAGGCGCTCGGTTACGCCGCCGAGCTGCGACTGCCGCCGGACACCAGCAAGGAGGAACGCGCCCAGGTCGTCGCGCAGGTCCTCGAGGAACTCGACCTGACCAAGCATGCCGACACCCGGGTGGACAAGCTCTCCGGCGGGCAGCGCAAGCGCGCGTCGGTCGCTCTCGAGCTGCTGACCCAGCCGTCGCTGCTGCTGCTCGACGAGCCGACATCCGGCCTCGACCCGGCGCTGGACCGTCAGGTGATGTTGATGCTGCGCCAGCTCGCCGACGCCGGTCGTGTGGTGTTGGTGGTGACGCACTCGGTCTCCTACCTGGACGTCTGCGACCAGATCCTGCTGATGGCGCCCGGCGGAAAGATGGCCTTCAACGGGCCGCCGAGCCAGGTCGGCGCGGCGCTGGGCACCACCAACTGGGCCGACATTTTCGCGAATGTGGGTGCCGACCCGGACGAGGCGAACCGCCGCTTCCTGGAGCAGGACGGCCGGGGAAGTCAGTCACGGGCGCCGGTTCCGGAAAGCCCGGCCGATCTCGGCGAACCGGTGCACACCGACCTGCTGCGTCAGCTCTCCACGATCGCGCGACGCCAGGTCCGATTGGTGATCTCCGACCGCGGCTACTCGGTGTTCCTCGCGGTGCTGCCGTTCCTCATCGGGGCGTTGTCGCTGACGGTGAAGGGGCCCAAACCGGGACTTGGTCCGGCCGACCCGCTCGGCCTCGCACCGACCCAGCCGCAGTACATCATGGTGCTGCTCAATATCGGGGCGGTGTTCATGGGCACCGCTCTGACCATCCGCGACCTGATCGGCGAGCGTCCGATCTTCAAGCGAGAACAGGCGGTCGGCTTGTCGACCACCGCGTATCTGCTGGCCAAGGTCACCGTCTTCTGCATTTTCGCGAGCGTCCAGGCGGCTATCGCGACGATCATCGTCAGGCTCGGCAAGGGTGCGCCGACCGCGCATCCACCCTTCTTCGACAACTCGACGTTCGCGCTGTTCGTGACGGTGGCCGGAACATGCGTCGCCTCAGCCATTCTCGGCCTGATGCTCTCCGCGGTGGCGCAGTCCAACGAGCAGATCATGCCGCTGCTGGTGGTGTCGATCATGTCGCAGCTGGTGCTTGCCGGCGGAATGATCCCGGTGACGGGCCGGGCGGGTCTGAACCAGCTATCGTGGCTGACTCCCGGGCGCTGGGGCTACGCCGCCGGTGCGTCGTCGATCGACTTCCCAGACCTGGTGAAGGTCAAGCAGATTCCGACCAACGACCCGATCTGGCAGCACTCCAAGCACATCTTCTTTTTCGACATGGGCATGCTGGCGGCGCTGTCGCTGTTCTACGCCGGCTATGTCCGGTGGAGTATCCGCCTCAAGCGTTAGCCGGCGTCGAGTCGCAATCCGTGGGCCGCGGCGTACGCGAGCGCCTGCTCGATGTCGATACGCGTGCGGGTCAGCGATGCCGTCGTCCACAACGTCGGGTCGACGATCGCGCCGCGCAGATCAGCGTCATCCAGTCGGGTTCCGGTGGTGCGCGCGCCGGACAGGTCGGCGCCGCGCAGCAGAGTTTTGCGCAGATCGGCTTCCACCAGGCTGGCCTCCCGGAATCGGCAGCCGCTCAAGTCGATGCCACGCAGGTCGTTCCCACCGAGCACCGCCAGCGTGAAGTCCACCTCGTCGAGGGTCAGCGGTCGCAGCTGACACCGGACGAACACCGAACCCAGCATGCTGCATTGACGAAAACTGCTGTGCCACAGCGTCGTCAGATGGAATGTACAGTTGCGGAATGCCGATCCCCGGTGCTCCGACTCGGTGAGATTGACTCCGCTGAAATCACATTCGGTGAAGACAACCTGCTCGGTCTGCAGCCGGCTGAGGTCATCGTCGCGGAAGTCACGGCCGACGAATTCGCATTCGCTCCAGTGCACTAGCCGGTAGGCGACAAGCTTGCCAACGCGTACTCGCTGACAGCGATCAACGCGTCGGTCGCCGACCTGCGGTCTCTGGCGTCGACGTTGATCACCGGCACGTGGTCGGCCAGCGTCAGAGCCTTCCGGACCTCGGTCGCGGGATACCGCTGGGTGCCGTCGAATTCGTTGACCGCGATCAGGAAGGGCAGGTTGCGGTGTTCGAAGAAGTCGACCGCGGCGAAGCTGTCCTCGAGGCGGCGTAGGTCCACCAGAATGACCGCGCCGATCGCACCGCGGACCAGGTCGTCCCACATGAACCAGAATCGGCGCTGCCCCGGGGTACCGAACAGGTACAACACCAGGTCCTCGTCCAGGGTGATGCGGCCGAAGTCCATCGCGACCGTGGTGGTCTGTTTGTTCGGGGTGGCATCGACCATGTCGACTCCCGCGGACGCATCGGTGACCATCGCCTCGGTCCGCAGCGGCATGATCTCCGAGACCGCGCCGACGAACGTTGTTTTGCCTGCGCCGAATCCTCCGGCGATGACGATTTTTGTCGAGGCGGTATCGCGCGGCTTCGAATGCGGGAGGGACCCCGCATCAGAGCGCTCGTAGGCCACGGAGCGTCCTTCCTATCAGTTCGCGGCGTTCATCGCGGGTCGAGCGTTCGGTCAATGTCCGGTTCACTCGAAGGTAGCCGGAAGTCACCAGATCGCCGACCAACACGCGGGTAACACCCAGCGGCAAATTCAGCCGGGCCGAGATCTCGGCCACCGACGGGCTCTTGACGCACAGCTGGACGATCCGCCCGCGCACATCGTTGAGCGGCCACCGGTGGTACATCGCCGACTGCAGCGTCTGCACCGGGGCCTCCATGGGAAGCTCGACGCTGGGCTTGGTCCGACCCGCCGTCAGGGTGTACGGGCGGACCAGGCTCGCCTCAGCCGGGGGCTCCGGCGGGTGGTGTGGTTCGCGATTGTCCATCGCGTCTCACGAACGTGACGTGGTCGGCGACGTGCGCCGGGTCGACTGCACGACGTTGCCCACCCGCTCGACGAGGACGGCCATCTCGTAACCGATCTGGCCGATGTCACACGACGAAGAAGCCAGCGTTGCCAGGTGCGAACCATCGCCGACCTGCATCAACAACAGGTAGCCGTTCTGCATCTCCACCACCGACTGCAGCACTTGGCCGCCGTCGAACAGTTGCGCCGCACCGTTTGCCAGACTCGCCAGGCCCGACGACACCGCGGCGAGCTGATCGGCCCGCTCCTGCGGCAGGTGCTCGCTGGCCGCCATCAGCAGGCCGTCGACGGACACCAGAATCGCGTGGGCTACACCGGGAACGTCGCGGGCGAAGTTGGACACCAGCCAGTCCAGCGAATTGTCGGAGCCAGAACTCATTCGTTATCGGTTCCTTGGTCTGTGTCGCGGGCGTGCGATCGTCCTGCGCGAACGCCGCCGAAGTGGCTGCTCATCGAGGCGCGGATGGCTTCGGGGTCGCGCACGCCGTTCGATGTTATCCCGTTGTCCTCGCTGGCACGGTGGTGCGCAGTGCCGTTCTGCTCGGCCGCGGCACCGCCGGGCACCAGCCGGGCACCGGGGTCGCGCACCGGCAGACCTTGGTCGGTGTGCGCCTGAACCGGGACGTTTTCGACATCCGCGGCGACCGACCAGCCTTGATCCCAGACCGTCTGCCAGTCCAGATCGGGGCTGCTGGCCATGTCGCGCGGGTCGACCAGCCACTCGGAGAGCATCCGCTGATAGATCAGGTCGTCGTCGGCCGGTTGAGCCGCGGGGGCGGTGGTGTCGGCGGTCCAGACATCCTCGACCTCAGGCACGTCTGGCTGCAGTACCGGTTCAGGCGCGACGGGCTCCGGCGCGGGCGGCTCGGCCTTGGCCCGCTGGCGGCTCTCCCGGGTGAGCCGCATCCGCGAACCGAAGAATGACGAGGTGTTCGAAACAGGTTGCGCTGCAGGCTCTTCCGGAGTCGGCTCTTCTTCGGGCACGGGCGCCGGCTGGCGGCGCGGCAGCTGATCCGGTGTGTCCGCCGGAGCGCCGGTGATGCCGCTGGTGCCGGGTCGGCGTCGGGGCAGCAGGCTGATTGACGAATCCTCCGAATGCGACCCGTTGCGTTCGGCGGGATCGGCAAGCGCGGCGGGATCTGCCGCATCGCCGTAGTCCGGTACCGCGATCGGCGGCTCTGGCGCGACGGGCGCGGCCTGGACCGGCGGTGCCTCGTCGCGCGGAGTAACCGGGCGGCCGTCGGCGCTGGCCAGCACCGTCGCCGGCAGGTAGATCTCGGCGGTCGTGCCCGACCGCGATTCCTCGATCGACGAACCGCGCAGCCGCACCCGGATGCCGTGCCGGTCGGCCAGCCGGCCGGCGACGAAGAGCCCCATGTGGCGGGCGCTGTCCGGGGTCACTTCTCCCCCGGCCCGCAACCGCATGTTGGCGATGCGCCGGTCCGCATCGGTCATGCCGAGCCCAACGTCGACGATCTGTAACAGAACCGCTCCGTCGTTGCGGAATCCGGCCGACACCCGAACCGGGGATGCCGGCGGTGAGTAACGCAGCCCGTTGTCGACCAACTCGGCGAGCAGGTGGACGATGTCGCCGGACACCGCGCCGCTGATAGTGCAGTCGGGCACCATCGACGTTTCGACGCGGCGATAGTCCTCGACCTCGGAGGCGGCCGCATGGATGACCGACGACAGCGGCACAGGGGTGCGCTGGTCGCCGCGCGAACTCTGCGAACCGGCCAGCACCAGCAGGTTGGCACCGTTGCGGCGCATCCGGGCGGCCAGGTGGTCGAGTCGGAACAGGCTGTCCAGCCGCTCGGGGTCTTCCTCGTTGCGTTCGAGCCGGTCGATGAGCGAGAGCTGCTGGTCCACCAAGGTCCGGTTACGCCGCGACATGGTTTCGAACATGTCGTTGACCAGATGCCGCAGTCGGGCCTCGTCGCCGGCCAAAAGCAGTGCCTGGGTGTGCAATTCGTCAACCGCGTGCGCGACCTGACCGACTTCTTCGGTGGTGTGCACCGGCAGCGGGTCCGGCGGCGATTCGTCGCCGGCGCGGACGCGGGTGATCTCACGCTCGAGATCCTCGTGAGCGACCTTCAGCGCGCTGTCGCGCAGTACCCGCAGCGGCCGGATCAGCGAGCGCGCGACCACCAGCACGACCGCCAACGCGGCGGCGATGCCGGCCAGCACCAGGACGGTGTCGCGGATCGCGGCATTGCGCCGATTGTGGGCCTGGTTCTCGACGGACTTCGTCACGAACTCGGTGGTGTCTTTGATGATCTGCGAAGCGATGCCGTCGGTGGTCTGCACCGATTTCAGCAAGGTCGGGTTGTTGACCAGTTGGGTGGCCGGGTCGGAATCCGCCGACATCCGGGTCACCATCTGCTGCTGCAGCGTCTTGGCTTCCGGTGAGCCGACGCCGAGAACCTCGACCATACCGAACAACGTCGACGGCTCGGTACCGGCAAGGGTGATCATCGAGGTGCGCAGTTCAGCCTCGGGCAGATCAGCCCCGCGGGTGATCAGCAACTGCTGCATCATCATCTGGCCGCGGGAGCCGATCGCGCGGCTCAGTCCCTGCGCGGCGGCGCGGATGCGCTCGTCGCGGACGCGGACCGACCCGTCGATCGTGTTCTCGGCGGTCAACAGGATCGGGGCGTAGGTCGTCACCCGCAGCCGCAGCGGCATGCCGTTCGTCGCGACCGCGTCCAACAGCGTCTGACCGTTGTCCAGCAGAACGTTGATCCCGGTATCGACGTCGGCGGCGACGTTCGTTTCGGCCAACCGGGCTTCCAGCTCACGTTTGCGGGCGTCGAAGTTCTTCTTCGCGCCCTCGACGTCACCGCCGCTTGAGGTGGCGAGCAGGGCCACATCGAGCGCCGACATGTATTTGGTGATCGCCGGAACCACCTCGGCGCGGTCGGCGGCCAGCCGAAGATCACGCGCATCGGTGATGGCCCCCGCAATACGGAATCCACCGAAAATCATCGCCAACACCAGAGGCACCGCGGCAATGGCCACGACTTTCCACCGGACCGGCCAATTGCGCAGCGACCATGAAGCCGGTCGTTGTGTCGATCCCAACTCGGCGCTGTCGTCGCCCGCTGCGCCACTTTTGCCCGGCAAGACGGCCCGCGTGGCGCGGGCAAACATCGTCACCGGACTACAGCGGTGCTAGAGACCGCCCCGCTGAATCGCATAGTTAGCGCGTCGTTCATGAGACTTCCTGCTAATTGCGCTCACCCCGGGCGACGGGCAAGCGATATACGCCTGGCAATTCGACGAGTATGCCAGTCAGCCGCTACCGAGACCACAGTTCTTACTGAACAGACAGAGTTCACCGACTCGCGCCAGACACCGGAGCGAGCAGTCCAGCAAATTGTTGGGGCCCAAAGAATGTGGCGGGCGGAGCGTTCCGCAGCCGCGTTTTTCGACAGAGTTCCCGGTAACGCAACATTCGGTTATCCGGATGTTGTCTCCAATTGGGCGGTCGAGGGCACGGCCGCGCCGTAACAGCTAACCCGTCGACGCCTGGGGCGCACGGTCCGCGATGTTCTTCAGCGCAGGCGGGTCCTCGAAGCTGTCCTGGCTCACCGCGTACTGGCCGAACGCCCTGCACGCTTCCCGCACCAAGTCACCAGTGCGACTGCCGTCACGCGCAGCGCGGGCAACGTTACCGATTGCGTATATCAGGGCGACATCGAAGTCTGCACATACCGGCGATAATCGTCCGGTGTGCACGGCGTGAATAAGCGCATCCTTGAACGCCTGCAAGAGCTCGTCATACACGGTCGGTCGCACCGTCCCGCTCCCTGACCGTGGTTCGAGCTCCACGCTTACCAGTGACAACAACACCTGCCTGCATACGTGGTGTATCTGCGTGCCCCGTCAGTTAGTTACCGAGGTTGATTCCTGGCGTGACCTCGACAGTCGTAATCTTCCTAGTACCCGGAGCCCCGCGGTCTCCGGCTTCGGCGTTCTGGGCATATTCGGAGGATTGACATGTTGTGGTGAGGCTGCTGTTTTTCTCCCCCCGGATCGCGCCCAATACCGGCAATGCGATCCGGACCGCGGCGGCAACCGGAGCTGAATTGCATCTGGTCGAGCCGCTGGGTTTCGACCTGTCCGAACCCAAGCTGCGACGGGCCGGGCTGGATTACCACGACCTGGCGTCGGTGACCGTGCACCCGTCGTTGGATGCCGCCTGGACGGCGCTGTCGCCGACGCGGGTGTTCGCGTTCACCGCCCACGCGACGCAATTGTTCACCGACGTCAGCTACCAGCCCGGCGACGTGTTGATGTTCGGCCCCGAGCCCACCGGGCTCGATGCGGCGACACTGGCCGACAGCCACATCACCGACCGGATCCGCATCCCGATGCTCAGCGGACGACGCTCACTCAATCTGGCCAATGCCGCCGCGGTCGCCGTGTACGAGGCGTGGCGACAGCAGGGTTTCGATGGCGCCCGGTGATTACCAGGCGTTCCAGTGCGTGAGTTCTTCCGCGGGCAGCCGTTTGGCCGGCTTGAACTCGGTGCCCTTGGTGTAGGCGATCGGAAACAGCCCGCCCTGGCTGTACTTCTCGTACGGAATGCCCAGGATGTCGGCGACCTTCTCTTCGCCGCCGCGGATCAGGTGCAACGTCGTCCAGCATGAACCCAGCCCGCGCGAACGCAGCGCGAGGCAGTAACTCCACACCGCCGGGAACAGCGACGCCCAGAACGACACCCCACCGAGTGGCTGCTTGTCTTCGCGACCCTCGATGCACGGGATCATCAGGACGGGAGCTTCGTGAATGTGCTCGGCGAGGTAGGTCGCTGAATCTTTGACCGCGCCCATGCGCTCACCGCGGGCGTCGTCCTTGCCGTAATCCGGCGTCGGCGCGCTCAGGTAGCCGCGGGCGTTGGCCAGGTACACCTCGCCGATCGCCTTCTTCTTTTCGGCGTCCTCGACGAAAACCCATTGCCAGCCCTGCGAGTTGGAACCGGTGGGCGCCTGCAGCGCCAAGTCGAGGCACTCCATCAGCAGGTCGTGGGACACCGGCTTGTCGAAGTCGAGACGTTTGCGGACTGATCGGGTTGTGGTGAGGACTTCGTCGACGGACAGATTCAGGGTCATACGCGCGAGATTACTCATGCCACGGAGTCGGCCCCGGCGATCACCGGAAGTCGCGGGACTTCGATCCGATCTTCAAACTCAGCTTGGTGATCCGCTCTGCCATGACAGTGATTGCGCCGCTGGCATTTTGGACCTGACCTCGGATCAGCAGCGCCGACGATGTCTGAGCCACCTTGCGGTGCCGTGCCCACACCCCCGGCGTGCAGAGCACGTTGACCATCCCGGTCTCGTCCTCGAGGTTGACGAACGTCACGCCCCGAGCCGTGCCCGGCCGCTGTCGGTGAGTGACCGCCCCGGCGACCAGCACTCGCTCACCGTCGGGCACCGACAGCAGAGCGTCCGCGGGTGTCACCCCCATCGCGTCGAGATCCGACCGCAGGAACTGAGTCGGGTAGCTGTCCGGGGAGACGCCGGTGGCCCACACGTCGGCCGCGGCCAATTCCACCTCGCTCATTCCCGGCAATGACGGGATGTGCGACGACGAACCCACTCCCGGTAATCGGTCCGGTCGCTGCGTGGCGGCCGCTCCTGCCGCCCAGAGCGCCTCCCGCCTCGACATTCCGAAGCAACGCAGCGCGCCCGCGGTGGCCAGTGCTTCGGTCTGCGGCACGGACAGCTGCAGCCGGCAGGTCAGGTCCAGCAATGAGGCGAAGGGGCCGTTGGCTTTTCGTTCTTCGACCAGCTTGTCGGCCAGATCGTCGCCGATATGACGAACTGCACCCAGCCCCAGGCGAACCTCGGTTCCGGCGTTCTCCAACGTGGCGTGCGCCAGACTGGCCGCCACACAGGGGCCGTGTACCGCCACTCCGTGCCTGCGGGCATCGGCGACCAGCGACTGCGGCGAGTAGAAGCCCATCGGCTGCGCACGCAGCAGCGCAGCACAGAACGCCGCCGGGTGGTGCAGCTTGAACCACGACGAGTAGAAGACCAGTGACGCGAAGCTCAGCGAATGACTTTCCGGGAAACCGAAATTGGCGAACGCTTCCAACTTCTCGTAGACCAGGTCGATCACGTCGTCATGGGCGCCGTGCAGCCGGCGCATGCCGTCATAAAACCGGCCGCGCAGCTGTCGCATGCGTTCGGTCGACCGTTTAGATCCCATGGCGCGCCGCAGTTGATCGGCTTCGGCGCCGGAGAATCCGGCGCAATCCACTGCGAGCTGCATCAGCTGCTCTTGGAACAGCGGCACTCCCAACGTCTTTCGTAACGCCGGCTCCATCGACGGATGGTCGTAGACGACCGGGTCGAGGCCGTTGCGCCGCCGGATGTACGGGTGCACCGATCCACCCTGGATCGGCCCGGGACGGATCAACGCGACCTCGACCACCAGGTCGTAGAACACCCTGGGCTTGAGCCTTGGCAAGGTGGCCATCTGCGCACGCGACTCCACCTGGAACACCCCGACGGAATCGGCGCGCTGCAACATCTCGTACACCGCCGACTCGGACAGGTCCAGCTTGGCCAGGTCGACCTCGATGCCTTTGTGTTCGGCCACCAGGTCGATGACGTAGTGCAGCGCCGAGAGCATGCCCAGGCCGAGCAGATCGAATTTGACCAAACCTATTGCCGCGCAATCATCTTTGTCCCATTGCAGCACGCTGCGGTTCTCCATGCGTGCCCATTCCACCGGGCAGACGTCGGCGATCGGCCGGTCGCAGATCACCATGCCACCGGAGTGGATGCCCATGTGTCGGGGGAGGTTCTGGATCTGGTTGGCCAGGTCGACCACCTGCTCGGGAACGTCATCGATGTCGGACGGTTGGGCGCCCCAGTTGCTGATCTGCTTGCTCCACGCGTCCTGCTGTCCCTGTGAGAAACCCAGGGCACGAGCCATGTCGCGTACGGCGATTCGCGCACGGTAGGTGATCACGTTGGCGACCTGAGCGGCGTAATCACGGCCGTACTTGTCGTAGACGTACTGGATGGCCTTTTCCCGCTGATCCGACTCGATGTCGATGTCGATGTCCGGCGGGCCGTCGCGGACCGGTGACAGGAAACGCTCGAACAGCAGCTCGTTGGCGATCGGATCGACCGCGGTGACACCCAGGGCGTAACAGACCGCGGAGTTGGCCGCCGATCCCCTGCCCTGACACAGAATATTGTTCTCCCGACAGAAGCGGGTGATGTCGTAGACCACCAGGAAGTACCCCGGAAACCGCAGTCGTTCAATGATGTCCAGCTCGCGCTCGATCTGGGCATACGCCTGGCGCGCATGAGCCCGGGCGCCGTAACGGCGCTGAGCCCCCGCCATCGCCAGTTCGCGCAACCAGCTGTCTTCGGTTGAGCCGGGCGGTACATCTGGGAACGGCGGCAACTGTGGGGCGATGAGCGCCAATCCGAATGCGCACTGTTCGCCGAGTTCGGCCGCCGCGGTCACCACCTCGGGACGCTGCGCGAACAGCCGCGCCATCTCGTCACCGGATCGCAGATGCGAGCCGGCCAGCGGGGCCAGCCAACCGGCAGCCTCGTCCAGCGACTGTCTGGCACGGATCGCTCCCATGGCCATCGCCAGCCGGCGCCGCGACGGCGCGGCGAAGTGCGCACCGGTGGTCGCGACGCCGCTAAGGCCGAACCGTGTTGCCAACAATGCCAATTCAGCGTTGACTTCGTCATCGAGCGGGCAGCCGTGGTGGGTCAGTTCGACACTGACCCGGTTCGAGCCGAACCGGTCCACCAGGTCCGCCAACGCCGCTGACGCCGCATCCGGTCCACCGGTGGCCAGCGCACGACGGACATGACCTTTGCGGCACCCGGTCAAGATGTGCCAGTGCCCGCCCGCAGCCTCAGTGAGCGCGTCGAAGTCGAAACGCGGTTTGCCTTTCTCGCCGCCGGCCAGATGCGCCGCGGCCAGTTGCCGCGACAGCCGCCGGTAACCTTCCGGGCCGCGGGCCAGCACCAGCAGATGCGGGCCGGCCGGATCGGGATCGTCGGTCCGGGAGCCGGGCCCCAACGACAGCTCGGCGCCGAAGACCGTGCTGATATTCAGTTCGACGGCCGCTTCGGCGAACCGCACCGCCCCGTAGAGGCCGTTGTGGTCGGTCAGTGCGATCGCCCGCAGATCCAGTCGGGCCGCCTCTTCGACCAGCTCTTCCGGCGCGCTGGCACCGTCGAGAAAGCTGTAGGCCGAATGTGCGTGCAACTCGGCATACGGAACGGACGAACGAATCGGCCGGCTGTCGTCCGGTGGCTGATACGCCACGCGCTTGGGCGACCACGGCACCTCATCCGCCGGCCCCCACACCGATGGCGTGCCGGAACGGCGCGGCTTACCGGCCAGCACCCGCTCCATCTCCGCCCAGCCCGGCGGCCCATTGCTCCAACCCACCGAACCAGTGTATCGAATGTATGTTCGAACAACAGTGAAATCAGGGCTGGAGGTTTTCCAAGTCTGCGAGAAGGCTCGGGTGCCGCGGCTGCCAACCCAATGTCTCTTGGGTGTGAGCACTCGACGACGGCTGATCGGCGGCGAAGATCGAGCCGAGCGGCCCGAACACCTCGTCCGGGACGCGGCAGCCATGACCGATGCCCTACTCGCGCGCGGCGTGCCGGAGCCCCTCGCCCACCTGGCATCCGAGCTCGGCGTGCTCGCGTTCAAACAGGGTTTCGCGCAATGGCTGCAAGCCGACCACGACGCTGCTCTGGCGCCCTACACGTTGGCAGCCCTGGAAGACTTACGGACAGCAAGCAAATCCCTCTCCTGAGCGATACCCGACCGGGGTTCGCCAAATATCCATCCCGACAATGGAATTGACGGTGCGTCCAATTCGGTTGATTCTCAGAAACTCTCAGACTTTACGCCGCAAGCCAGATTTATTAATCATGCGATTAACACCAACGTATGTTTTCCAACTGCGTTGCCACACAACCGACCCCAGTTGTTTACATGAATTAATCCTGTCGCCACCTCTGACCAGTGGTCACCGCCAATACTGGACCACAATCCTCCAGCAGTGAAACGGCGGTGATGAGTCGTGGAGCAACTCAATACTCTCGATGCAGGCTTCCTCATGGCGGAGGATTCGGACCGCAACGTCAGTCTGGCGATCGGCGGGATCGCGATCATCGACGGTCCGGCACCCGATTACGAGAAATTCAAAAGTATTCTGGCAGAGCGGATTCGAACGGTACCGCGATGCACGCAGATGCTGCACACCCAGCCGTTCGACATCGCTGCGCCGCAGTGGGTCGACGACCCGGCATTCGACATCAACCGCCACGTGCGCCGGGTTGCCGTCCCGCGGCCAGGCGATGACGCCGAACTGTTCCAGGTTGTTGCCGACGTGCTGGAGCGCCGGCTGGACCGCGATCGCCCGCTCTGGGAGTGCTGGGTCATCGAGGGTCTCAAGGGCAACCGCTGGGCAATGCTGATGAAGGTCCATCACTGCATGGCAGATGGAATTTCGGCGATGCGAATCCTCACCCAGCTCTGCGACGAGATCGACGGTGATGCGTTCGCCCGGCCCGCCGCTGCCAAGCGGACCACCGCACGCACGCACCTCAAGCCGGTCCCGGATCCCAACCCGCGCGGCAACCCGCTGGGCAACCTGTGGCGGACCGCCACCGGCATCACCAACGCGGTCAACCAAACGATCAGCGGCGCGGGCGAGATCGCCGGCGGCCTGCTCCGACCGGGTGCAGGATCGTCGCTGGTCGGGCCCGTCACCGCGATGCGCCGTTATCGCGCGGTGCGCGTCCCGCTCGCCGACGTCGAACAGGTGTGCCGCAAGTTCGATGTGACTATTAACGACGTCGCGTTGGCGGCGATCACCGAGGGCTTTCGGTGCGTCTTGCTGCACCGCGGTGAGAAGCCACGGCCGGACTCGCTGCGCACGCTGGTGCCGGTATCGGTGCGGTCAGGAGACGACACCCTCGACAAGCCGGGCAACCGCCTGTCGATCATGCTGCCCTACCTCCCTGTCGAGCAGGACGACCCGATCCAGCAATTACGAACGGTGCACACTCGGTTGACCCGGACCAAGCAGGGCGGTCAGCGTCAGGCGGGCAACATGGCCGTCTCGGCGAGCAGCTATGTCCCGTTCATGTTGTCCTCGTTCATGATTCGACTCCTTACCCGGCTGCCGCAGCGCGGCATCGTGACGTTGGCGACCAATGTCCGCGGCCCACACCGCCGACTGGAGATGATGGGCCACAGCGTCGCGCGGCTGCTGCCTATTCCACCGATCGCGTTGCAGCTGCGCACCGGCGTCGCGGTGATGAGCTATGCCGACGATCTGGTGTTCGGGATCACCGCCGATTACGACGCGGGAGCAGCCGACGTCGACGAGCTGGCCGACGGGATCAAGATCGCCGTGGCACGCCTCGACATGCTGAGCCAGGACTCCATCCTGCTGTTCGACAGGAAGTCCGTCTGACTGTCACCGACTAGCCTGACTACCGGCACCGCGAGGGGCGGGCCGGGAAGGCAGGCGAATTGTCGGTCATCATCGACCCCCGCCGCCTCGACGCGGTGCTGTTCGATATCGACGACCCGAGCGCGCTCGTTGCGCGGCTGCGAGACGCGGGCGTGCGCTTCGCCCAGAGCGACGCCGCAGACCTGGTCGAGACGGCGAATCGGCTGGCGGTGCGGCCGGGTCGGTGCGCTGTGGTCACCACCACCGAAGACGGTGTCACGGCCGCGCGATCCTGGTGGATTCGCGCTGGTCATCGGCATCGATTCGACCGGGCACCACGACGCGCTCATCCGCTGCGGAGCCGACGCGGTGGTCAGCGATCTGGCCGACGTCTCGGTCCGTACCGGCGACAAGCGGATGTCCGAGTTGGCCGACGGGGTGCAAGCCTTGAGCCTGATCGGCGAACGGCAACCCGCGGTGTTCTTCGATTTCGACGGCACGCTCTCCGAGATCGTCAAGGATCCCGACTCCGCCCAGCTGTCTGACGGTGCGGCCGACGCGCTGACGGCGCTGAGCGCCCAGTGTCCGGTGGCGATCCTGTCCGGTCGAGACCTGGCTGACGTGCGGCAGCGGATCGGCCTGCCCGGCATCTGGTACGCGGGCAGTCATGGTTTCGAGCTGACTGGACCAGACGATGAGCATCACCAGAACGAGGAAGCAGCGGCAAGCATCCCGGTACTGGCCGAGGCGGCAGCTGAACTGGCCGAGCAGCTCGATCACATTCCAGGCGTGGTGGTGGAGCACAAGCGGTTCGGTGTCGCCGTGCACTATCGCAACGCGGCGCGTGATCGCATCGGGGAGGTGGCCGCGGCAGTGCGAAGCGCCGCGCAGCGCACCGCGCTTCGCGTGACGACGGGGCGTGAGGTGATCGAGCTTCGTCCAAATATCGACTGGGACAAGGGCAAAACGTTGCGATGGGTGCTCGACTACATCCAAGACAAGGAGCGACAAAGCGCACCGGAGCCGCTGCTGCCGATCTACCTCGGCGACGACATCACCGACGAGGACGGGTTCGACGCGGTGCATGACGACGGGGTGGCGATCCTGGTACGGCACAGCGACGACGGAGACCGCGCCACAGCAGCCGGCTATGCGTTGGACAACCCCGACCAGGTGCGGGAATTCACCGCGCTACTCGCGCGCCAACTCTCCCGCTGATCGTCAGTCGTCTTTTTCTTTTGTGTCGTCGTCCCTGTCTTTGTCGTCGGCCGTTTCCAGTTCCAGCGTGGCCCAGTGACTCGGCGAGATGAGCACGGTCCACTTCCCGGACTCGCGTCCCAGCTTGACGACGCCGTTGTCGACTTCCCAATTGGTGCTGTCGTCGTAGTCGGTTGATTGTCCGTCGCTGTAAGTCAATTTGAATGCCATGCCCGGGACTGCCACGCCGACGCCCCCGGTAAACCGGTTGGAGCGAATTAACCTCGGTATTCCACCGCGCCATCCTCGAGCACCAGCCGCGCCTCAACACCATCGGTCCCGGAGGCTTCGGTCTGGAAGACCGCCATGCCCGGCTCGGTGCGCCAGATCAGGGTGGTCAGCGTCTCGCCGGGGAACACCGGTTTGGTGAACCGGGCGTCGATCGAAGTGACAGCGCTCGCGTCGCCGTCGCCAAGTTCGGCGATCAGCGCGCGACCGGAGAACCCGTAGGTGCACAGGCCGTGCATGATCGGCTCGGGGAAGCCGGCCAGTTCTTTGGCGAACCATGGGTCGCTGTGCAGCGGATTACGGTCGCCGGAGAGCCGGTAGATCAGCGGCTGGTCTTTACGGGTGGGCAGCGCGACGCGGGCGTCGGGCTCGCGATCTGGAATCTCCGGCGCGACCGGGCGCTCACCCGGGTCTCCGCCGAACCCGCCCTCGCCGCGGATCACCAGCGTGGTCAGGGTTTCGGCGACCAGCGTCCCGCTGTCCGGGTCGGTGCCGCGGCCGCGCAACATGATGATCGCGTTCTTGCCCTCGCCCTTGTCCTGGATGTCGGCAACCTCGGTGACCACCGACAGCTTGCCCGCGGCCGGCAGCGGTGAGTGCAGCCGGATGCCTTGCGAACCGTGCAGCAGCATGGCCCAGTTGAACGATCCGACCTTGCCTGCCGCGCCGAACGCCGGGCAGCAGATCACCGCGTACGTCGGCAGCACCTGCTGGTCGATGTCGTGACTGTTCTCGGTGGTGAACGACAAATCCTCGAGACCGGCGCCGACGCCGAGCGCATAGAGCAACGTGTCGCGGTCGGTCCACTCGAACAACATCGGTTCGGTTGTCGCGCCCACGGCTTTCGGGTCGATCGCCATGTCAGGTCTCCTCTGGATCGGATTCAATGGGGCAGCTCGGCAGTCCATGCCATTTCACCACCCGCCGATTCGGCCCCGCGAAGCGCGCCCACTGCTGATTTCTTGACCCAACCCAGGGAAACGCTTCACACCGAAGCCCTCGGCAGGGCAGGCTATCGCCATGCGCAAACGCTCTCGCACCGTCATCTGGAAGGCTGCTGCCGCACTCGCCGCCGTCATCACCGTCGGCGCCTGCTCGGGATCTCCACACGACCGCAGCATCACCTTGACCTTCATCCGGCACGCCGAGTCGCAGAGCAACGCCGCGCACGTGATCAACACCGACATTCCCGGTCCGAACCTGAGCGAAGAAGGTCAGGGCCAGGCTGAGCAACTCGCCCATCAACTGTCCCGCAACAACTTCGACGACGTGTACGCCTCGGATATGGTCCGCACCCAGGAGACCGCGGCGCCGCTGGCCCATGCGCTGGGCAAGCGGGTCGAGATTCTGCCCGGGCTGCGCGAGATCGAGGCGGGCAAATACAACAACACGCCCGCGAAGCGCGCCGACCTGACTTACTTACTGGCGCCGGCGGATTGGCTGAACGGCGATGTCAAGGACGCGGTGCCCGGTTCGATCAGCGGTCAGGAATTCAACGACCGTTTCACTGCTGCCGTGCAGAAGATATACGACAGCGGGAGCAGCAAGCCGGTGGCGTTCTCGCACGCCGAGTCGATCATGTACTGGACGCTGATGAACGTGAAGAACCCCAAGGACAGCTTGGCGACCAGCCATCCGCTGCCCAACCTCGGCCGGGTGGTCATCACCGGCAGCCCGGCGATGGGATGGACTTTGGTCGACTGGGACGGGATCAAAGACTTCAGCTACTGACCGAGTCCGGCCAGCGGTACGGTACTGGACAGTACTGCCCAGTTCGCTCTAGGGTTAATGGTTGTGACCCAGACAGCCCGACGCGGTGCGGAGGCCTCGCCCTGGTCGCCACGGGAAACCGAGCTTCTCGACGTCACTCTGCGGCTGCTCCAGGAACACGGCTATGACCGGTTGACCGTCGACGCGGTGGCGGCAACGGCCCGCGCCAGCAAGGCGACGGTGTACCGGCGATGGCCGTCGAAAGCCGAGCTGGTGTTGGCCGCATTCATCGAGGGTTGCCGCCAGGTTGCGGTAGCCCCCGGGACGGGCACGTTACGTGGCGATCTGCTGCGACTGGGAGAGGTGATCCGCCAGCACGCCCGCGAACAGGCCGGCACCATGCGAGCAGTCATGGTCGAGGTCTCGCGCCACCCCGCACTCCACGAGGCGATGCAGAACCAGTTCCTCGATCAACGCAAGGCCCTGATCCAGGAGGTTTTGCGGGATGCGGCCGACCGCGGCGAGATCGACGCCGCCGTCATCAGCGACGAACTGTGGGACCTGTTGCCCGGCTACCTGATCTTCCGGTCCATCCTCCCCGGTCGACCACCCACCGAGCACACCGTGCAAGCCCTTATCGATGAGGTCATCATCCCGAGCCTGACCCGAAAGACCAACGGATGAACCGCATTTCACGCCTGGTCAGGCGGCGCTGGATGATTCTGGTCGCCGTCGCGGTGGTCGCTCTGGCCGGATTCGCCGTTTACCGACTGCACGACGCATTCAGCTCTCACAAGAACGCGGCGGGAGCGAGCGGAATCTCCAACGAGATCGTTCCGTTCAGCCCCAAACAGGTTGTCTACGAGGTTTTCGGCTCCCCGGGGGCAACGGCGACCATCAACTACCAAGACGTGCATGCCGCTCCGCAACGCGTCGACAACGCTCCGCTGCCGTGGTCCTACACGATCACGACCACTGACCCAGCGGTCATCGCCAACGTTGTGGCACAGGGCAACGGCGCCACGTTGGGCTGCCGCATCATCGTCAACGGCGTCGTCAAAGACGAGAGGACCGTCAACGAAATGAGCGCCTACACCTTCTGCCTGGACAAGTCCGGATGAGCAATCACAGCGATCATCGGCCCACCGTCCCCCACACCATCCGCCGGCTGGCGGTGCCGATCCTGTTGTTCTGGATCGCATTGGCCGCGATACCGAATATCCTTGTGCCGCAACTGGAAGAGGTCGGCAGGCTGCACAACGTCGGCCTCAGCTCCCCCGAAGCGCCGTCGTATCAGGCGTTCAAGCACATCGGCAAGGTGTTCCACGAATTCGACACCGACAGTTCGGCGATGATCGTCCTGGAAGGCGACAAGCCGCTCGGCGACGACGCCCACAAGTTCTACGACGCGATGATCCACAAGCTGGAACAGGACACCAAGCACGTCCAGCACATTCAAGACTTCTGGGGCGACACGCTGACGGCAGCGGGATCGCAGAGCAGCGACGGTAAGGCCGCCTACGTTCAGCTTTACCTTGACGGAGCGCAGGGCGAGGCGCTGGCCAATGAGTCCGTTGACGCGGTGCGCGCAACGCTGAACCAGATGCAGCCGCCGAAAGGCGTCAAGGCATACCTCACCGGAGCGGCGCCGCTCATCGCCGACCAATTCACCGAGGGCAGCAAAGGTTCCAGCAAAGTCACCGCGCTCACCATCGCGGTGATCGCGGTGATGTTGTTCTTCGTCTACCGATCGTTCGCCACCACGGCGCTCGTCCTTGTCACGGTGCTGATCGAGATGGCCGCTGCGCGAGGCTTCGTCGCCTTTTTGGGCAATGCCGGCGTCCTGGGGTTGTCGACGTATGCGACCAACCTGCTCACCTTGCTGGTGATCGCCGCGGGAACGGACTACGCGATATTTTTCGTCGGGCGCTACCAGGAGGCGCGCACCGCAGGAGAAGAGCGCGAAACCGCCTTTTATTCGATGTACAGCGGTACCTCTCACGTCGTCCTGGGCTCAGGACTGACGGTCGCCAGCGCGGTCGCGTGCCTCAGTTTCACCCGGCTGCCCTACTTTCAGAGCCTGGGCCTACCCGCCGCGATCGGCATCCTCGTCGCACTGGCGGCCTCGCTCACGCTGGGTCCGGCGGTGCTGGTGATCGCCAGCCATTTCGGCCTCTTCGACCCGAAGCGAGTGATGCAGACCCGCGGCTGGCGGCGCATCGGCACCGCCATCGTCCGCTGGCCGGCACCCATTCTGGTGGTCGCGACCGCCGTCGCGCTCATCGGTCTGCTCGCGCTGCCCGGCTACAAGACCAGCTACGACACCCGCCCCTACATCCCGGCCACTGCCGCGGCCAATGTCGGATACACCGCGGCGGAGCGGCACTTCTCGCGTGCCCGGTTAGAGCCCGAGCTGCTGATGATCGAGGCCGACCACGACTTGCGCAATCCGGCCGACATGCTCGTCCTGGAAAAGGTGGCCAAAAGCGTTGTGCACATACCGGGTATCGCCCAGGTGCAGTCCATCACCCGGCCCTTGGGAGCCCCGCTGGACCACAGCTCGATCGCATTTCAGATCAGCCAGCAGAGCATCGGGCAGGTGCAGAACCTCAAATATCAGATGGACCGCGCTCAAGACTTGTTGCGGCAGTCCGGCGAGCTGACCAAGACGATCGGCATACTGCAGCAGCAATATGCTCTGCAACAGCAGCTTGCCGGCGCTACGCACGAAGAGACGCAGAAATTTCACGAAACCCTCGCGATTATTTCTGAGGTGCGCGACAAGCTCGCGAATTTCGACGACTTCTTCCGGCCGGTGCACAGTTACCTGTACTGGGAGAAGCACTGCTTCGACATCCCGGTGTGCTTTGCCCTGCGCAATACCTTCGATGCGCTGGACAGCATCGACCAACTCACCGAGAAGTTCGAAGATCTCACCACGAGCCTGGACAAGCTGGACTCGATCCAGCCGCAATTGGTGGGGCTGATCCCGCCCCAGATCGCCAGCCAAGAGATCAACCAGGAACTGGTCCTGAAGAACTTCGCCACCAACTCCGGGATCGCCAACCAGTCGAACATCGCCAACGACAATCCGGCAGCGCTCGGGCAGGCGTTCGACAAGGCCAAGAACGACGACTTGTTCTACCTGCCGCCGGAGGTGTTCACCAATCCCGATTTCAAGCGGGGCCTGAAACTGTTCATGTCGCCCGACGGCAAAGCGGCGCGGATGATCATCACCCATGAAGGCGATCCGGCAGAGCCCGCCGCCATCTCCCACGTCGAACCGATCAAGCTCGCCGCGCACGAGGCGGTGAAGAATACGCCGTTGTCGGGCGCGAGCTTTTATCTCGGCGGCACCGCGTCGACCTACAAAGACATCGGCGACATGGAGAGTTACGACCTCCTGATCGTCACCATCGCCTCACTGAGCCTCATCTTGTTGATCATGATGATCATCACCCGAAGCCTGGTCGCCGCCATCGTGATCGTCGGCACCGTGGTGGTCTCGTTGGGCGCATCGTTCGGGCTGTCGGTACTGGTGTGGCAGTACATGCTGGGCATCGAATTGTATTGGGTCGTATTGGCTTTGGCGGTCATCCTGCTGTTGGCGGTCGGATCCGACTACAACCTGCTGCTGATCTCCCGATTCAAAGAGGAGATCCACGCCGGACTCAAGACCGGCATCATCCGTGCAATGGCCGGTTCAGGGTCGGTCGTGACCGCCGCCGGTCTGGTCTTCGCCGTCACCATGTGCGGGTTCGTGTTCAGCGGCCTGCAGGTACTCGGCCAGATCGGCACCACGATCGGCCTCGGTCTGCTGTTCGACACGTTGATCGTGCGGTCGTTCATGACGCCGTCCATCGCCACCATGCTCGGACGCTGGTTCTGGTGGCCGCAACAGGTGCGCCCGCGCCCGGCGAGTCGGATGCTGCAGCCCTACGGATCACGGGCCGCGGTGCGCCAACTGCTGCTGTGGGACGACCCGGAAGACGAAGACTCGGCGCTGACGTCCCACTGATCCGCGACGATCACGTCACACAGCGTTGACGTGCGTCCCGGCCGAGCGCACCATGTGTCTCATGCGTTATGTCGTTACCGGCGGTACCGGGTTTATTGGGCGGCGCGTGGTGTCCCGTTTGTTGGACACCCGGCCCGACGCCGAGGTGTGGGTTCTGGTTCGCCGCCCATCGCTGAGTCGCTTCGAAGGGCTGGTCGGCCAGTGGGGTGAGCGGGCGAAACCTCTGGTGGGTGAGCTGACCGAGCCGGGTCTGGGGCTGACCGACGAGGCGATCGCCGAGTTAGGCAACGTCGACCATGTCGTGCATTGCGCGGCGATCTACGACATCACCGTGGGCGAGCCCGAGCAGCGCGCCGCCAACGTGGACGGCACCCGCGCCGTCGCCGAACTGGCGGCCCGGCTGGATGCGACGCTGCATCACGTCTCGTCGATCGCGGTGGCCGGGGACTTCCACGGCGAGTTCACCGAGGCCGACTTCGATATCGGGCAGGAACTGCCGACGCCGTATCACCAGACGAAATTCGAAGCAGAGCTGCTGGTCCGATCGACACCGGGCCTGCGACACCGGATCTACCGGCCGGCGGTCGTGGTGGGCGATTCGCGAACCGGTGAGATGGACAAGGTCGACGGGCCGTATTACTTCTTCGGCGTGCTGGCCAAGCTGGCTGCGCTGCCCCGGCTGACCCCGATCATGTTGCCCGACACCGGGCGCACCAACATCGTTCCGGTCGACTACGTCGTCGATGCATTGGTCGCGTTGATGCACGCTGACGGTCGCGACGGCCAGACCTTCCACCTGACCTCTCCGAAAACCATTGGGCTGCGGGGCATTTACCGTGGCATCGCCGGTGCGGCCGGTTTGCCGCCGTTGCGCGGTTCGCTGCCGCGCTCGATGGCGACACCGTTGCTCAAGGTGCGGGGCCGACCCAAGGTGTGGCGCAACATGGTCGCCACCCAGCTGGGAATCCCCGGCGAGGTTCTCGACGTCGTCGATCTCGCGCCGACGTTCATCTCCGAACAGACACAGAACGCGTTGCGCGGCACCGGGATTGCGGTACCGGAGTTCAGCAGCTACGCACCGGCGTTGTGGCGGTACTGGGCCGAGCACCTCGACCCCAACCGGGCCCGCCGCGACGACCCCGAGGGACCGCTGGTCGGTCGGCACGTGATCATCACCGGCGCGTCCAGCGGCATCGGCCGGGCCTCGGCGATCGCGGTTGCCGAACGGGGTGCGACCGTCTTCGCGCTGGCCCGCAACGCCGACGCACTCGACGATCTGGTCGCCGAGATTCGCGCGCACGGCGGACAGGCCTACGCCTTCACCTGTGATGTCACCGACTCAGGATCGGTCGAACACACCGTCAAGGACATCCTGGGCCGGTTCGACCACATCGACTACCTGGTGAACAACGCGGGCCGGTCGATCCGCCGATCGGTGGTCAACCAGACCGATCGACTGCACGACTACGAACGGGTGATGGCAGTCAACTACTTCGGCGCGGTACGCATGGTGCTGGCGCTGCTGCCGCACTGGCGGGAGCGCCAATTCGGTCACGTCGTGAACGTGTCCAGCGCCGGCGTGCAGGCCCGCAGCCCGAAATACAGTGCGTATCTGCCTACCAAGGCCGCACTCGACACGTTCTCTGAAGTGGTTGGCACCGAGACGCTTTCGGATCACATCACGTTCACCAACATCCACATGCCGTTGGTCGCCACGCCGATGATCAAACCGTCCCGGCGGCTCAACCCGGTTCCGCCGATCACCGCTGAGCACGCGGCCGCGATGGTGGTGCGTGGGTTGATCGACAAGCCGTCGCGCATCGACACCCCACTGGGAACGCTGTCCGAGGCCGGGCTCTATTTCGTCCCCAAGCTGTCGCGACGGGTCCTGCATCAGGTCTTCCTCGGCTATCCGGACTCGGCGGCCGCAAGAGGAGAGCCTAAGTCCGAAATTCCGGAACCCCTTGCGGAACAACCGTCGTCACGCACGCCGAAGCGTCCGGCGCGCGCGGGCGTTGGCCGGGTTCGGGTGCCCGGGCCGGTCAAGCGTGCTGCACGCCTGGTGCCCGGGGTGCACTGGTAGCAATCGTGTCCGGCGATGCCGGGCGGGTTACCCTGAGAACTGTGCCCGACGACGATGCCGACTTGGACCGTACGATCGGCGAAGCCGATGTGGTCCGGCGTGCATTCGACAGCCTCCCCTCATTTATCGTGGCGTTCGACGGCGCGGAGCACCGCTACGTTGCGGCAAACGCCGCGACGCGAGCCGTCTTTTCGGCAGTACGCCTTGGGGTTCGGGCTAATGACTTGTTTCCCGAGTTCGAGGGTCAGAACCTCATCAAGATTCTCGACCGTGTCTATCGCACCGGCGAGATCCAGCTAGGACGGGAGTGGCGTTTCCAATTCGACCCTGACCGTTCGGGGACCATGCAGGAGATATTCGGCGACATCGTCGTCAGTCCTCGTAGGGCCCCCGACGGAACCATCGAAGGCACCCAGGTGATGCTGACCGACGCCACCGCTCAGGTGCAGGAGCGGATGGCATCAGAAGCTCGCGCCGCAGAGTTGTCCGAGCGCTACACGCAAGTGCGAGATCTCGCGATTCTGGTTCAGCGAGCACTGCTTTCGCCGTCGGTGCCGGTGTTGCCAGGTGCCGACATCGCCGCCGAATATCTGGTGGCCGCCCAAGACACCGGGGCCGGGGGCGACTGGTTCGAGGCGATGCCTGGTCAGTCCGGGGCCGCTTTTCTGGTCATCGGCGACGTCGTCGGACACGGTGTCGAAGCGGCCGCAGTGATGGCTCAGCTCAGGACCGCGCTTCGGCTGCAGTTGCTGGCAGGCAAGAGTGTCAGCGAAAGCCTCACCGCGGTCAACGAATTCAGTCAATTCGTTCCCGGTTCAAAGGCTGCGACCCTGTGCATCGGTCGTCTCGACACCTACACCGGAGCTTTCGAATACTGCACTGCGGGACATCCTCCCCCGCTGCTGATCAGTGCAGGAATCCCAAGGTTCCTGGAGCCGACGGGCGCCGGCCCACTGGGCAGCGGGATCGGCTTTCCCACCGTCACCGAACACCTGGATTTGGGTGACGCGGTGCTGCTCTACAGCGACGGCATCGTCGAACGGCCGGGTCGGCCGCTTGCCGCCAGCACCGCCGAATTCGCCGACGTGGCGGCTCGCGTCCTGGATGGCTCGGCGTTCCCGATCGCGACCCCCACGCGGCCCGTCCAGCGCTTGTGTTCGCAGACGCTCGAGTTGATGCTGCGGACAACCGGCTATAACGACGACGTGACTTTGCTTGCCGTGCAACGACGTACGCCACCATTGGCCCTGAAGTTGACCGTCGATGCGGACATTCACGCGGCAGGAGAAGTGCGCGCGCCGCTCCGGAATTGGTTGTCGGGAATCGGCGCCGACGACATGGACGTCATGATCATCGTGCAGATCTTGTCCGAGTTCGTCGAGAATTCCTACGAGCACGGATACCGCTCGACGACCGGAGACGGCATTGACGTCGAGGCAACGCTGGACGACCACGGCATGGTGCACGCGTCGGTGACCGACCGCGGCCAGTGGAAGACTCCGTCGGCCGACCCGGGGATGCGCGGACGCGGGCTGATGCTGGCGGATGCATTGGCCACCGACAGCCACGTCGTCGGTGGAGACAGCGGCACCAGCGCGTCGATCACGCATCGGCTGAGCCGGCCCGCCCGCATCGTGACCGAGCCCAACGTCGTGTCCGTGGCCGAACCGTCCATCGGCACGGAGTTCTCGATAGCCGCCGTCGGCGACCACTGTCTGATCGTCACCGGCGATGTCGACGGCGCGTCCGCTCCGACTTTGGAGTCGCGGATATCCCGCCAGAGCCGTTCTGGCACTTCTCCTTTGACGGTCGATCTGTCGCCGGTGACGCACATGGGGTCGACCGGGCTGCGGGTGCTGGCTGAAGCGTTGGAGCGCGCGCGCCAGCGTGGCACCGACTTCGATCTGGTCGCGCCGCCGGGAAGTCCAGCGCACCACGTCTTGATGCTGGTGGGCCTTCCGGTGGTGACCGGGGCCGTCGCCGACGGGTTCGACTAGCCGCCGGTATCGTTTCCGCAGTGGCCGCTACACCAGTTTTCGCCGACGTCGACACCGGTGTCGACGACGCCATCGCGCTGATCTATCTACTGGCAAGCCCCGACGCCGAACTCGTCGGCATCGCCTCCACCAGTGGAAACGTCAGCGTGGACCAGGTCTGCGAGAACAACCTCGGCCTGCTCGACCTGTGCCGCGTCGACGGCGTACCGGTGTCCAAGGGCGCCGGTCATCCGCTGAACTCCCCCGCACCCGCTGACAGTGCCGTGCACGGGCCACGCGGTCTGGGCTATGCAGAGTTGCCGCCGACCGATCGACAGCTGTGCGGCGACGATGCCGCGACGGCCTGGGTCGAAGCGGCACATCGGCATCCGGGTGAGCTGATCGGATTGGCCACCGGCCCGCTGACCAACCTGGCATTGGCGTTGCGCAAAGAGCCCGCGCTGCCGACGCTGCTGCGCCGGTTGGTGATCATGGGCGGCGCGTACGACTACCGCGGCAACACGAACACGGTGGCGGAGTGGAACATCGCCTTCGACCCCGAAGCCGCGGCCGAAGTGTTCACCGCATGGTCGCCGGCCGCGGGGCAAGACACTGCGCCGCAGCACCTTCCGATCTTGTGCGGCTTGGACGTGACCAGGCAGATAGCCATCACACCGGACATCCTGTTGCGTCTGGCGGCCGCGGCGGGCTCGACGACGACCACGCTGAGCCTCGAGGACGAGCGGGGAACCCGGTCGTCGGCATCCAACCCGCTGATTCGGGTGATCGAAGATGCGACGCGGTTCTACCTGGAGTCCTACCACGACCTCGGCCATGGATACCTGGCTCATCTGCATGATCCGTTGGCCGCGGCGGTCGCGCTGGACCCGCAACTCGTCGACACCCGACAGGCCACCGTGGACGTCGAGCTGACCGGAACGCTCACCCGCGGCATGACGGTGACCGACTGGACCGGACGGTGGGGTCGAAAGCCCAACGCGCTGATCGCTGTTCACGCAGACCCGACGGTATTCTTCGACCGGTTCATCGAGCGGGTGGGGCCGTTCGCCGCTCCGCTCGCCTGACTGTTACTCGTAGATTCCCTCCAAATACCACCTCCTTTGGCGGTAGCACAGCAGGAGCGCGGCACCCGGATCAGACCTGCGCCCACCGTGCAGCAGCACCTGGACCCGAGCGGTACGGCCCCCCGCCCTGTCCTGATCCCACCAGCGTTCGTCGACCGGCCACGGCCCGGCCCACCAGCGCAGCCTGTCGTCGCGGTCGCGGGAGGTCAGCCGCGCCGGATCGGCGGAGAACAACCCGCGGCTGGTCACTCGAATCGAGTTACCTTGAGCATCAAGCAGTTCCACCGGATCGTCGAGCAACACCGTCGGTGACGGCTCGGGCAGTTGACCAGGCCAGGGCGGACCGGGGTCAGCACGGGGCACCGACTCGTCGCCCAACGGTGTCAGCGTGATCCGCTCGGCCGGCCCGCGACCGCCGGACAACACCGGCACCTGAACGGCCTCCGGACCGAGCAGACCCTGCACCCGTACCAGCGCGCGGCGGGCCCGCATCCGGTCCTCTTCGCCGAGGCCACCCCACAGCGGTAACTGCAATGCCCCCGCCGACACCACCTCCACCGCCTGCAGCCGTAACTGCACCACCGGCGCGGTAGGTCGATCCGCGACGATTCGGGTGTTCAACCAGCCATCCAACTGCCAGCGCACCCGATCTGCGGTGGCATCCTCGGTCAACGGCTCGGCGCATCGCCAAACCCGGCTCAGCTCTTCACCATTGGCGGTGATGGCGTGCACAGCCAGCCGGGTGCATCCCACCCCGGCGGCTATCAGCGTCTGATGCAACGAGGCGGCCAGCGAACGTCCGGCGAATGCCGCGGCGTCGACCCGGTCGATCGGCGGATCACAAGGCAGCACGGCGTCGAGTTCGTCCGGTGGTTCACGCCCGGACGGTCCGCGCTCCGGCTCACCGCGGGCGAACCGGTGCGCGCTCACCGCGTCCGCACCGAACCGGGAAGCCACGTCGGTGCGCGACAATGCGGCGAACTGTCCGACGGTCCGAATACCCATCCGCCACAACAGATCTGCTAGATCAGCCCGTCCGGGGCCGGACAGACTGGGCTCGGTGGCCAGTTGCCTGATTGACAGCGCCGATAGAAACCGGGCGTCCTGCCCCGGCTCCACGACACGGCCCACGCGTGCGGCGAAGACCGCGGTGGACAGCTGATCGGCTATCCCCACCTGACATTCGGCGCCGCCGGCGGCCACCGCATCGGTCAACCGCTCGGCGGCCTGCTGCTCGGACCCGAAGAATCGGGCTGCCCCACGCACCGGCAACACCACCAGGCCGGGACGTAGCACCTCGGCGCGGGGCACCAGATCGTCCACCGCCGCGACAACTCCCTCGAAGTAGCGGGCGTCGCGATCCGAATCGGCTGCCACGACATGCAATTGCGGACACCGGGCCGACGCCTCGCGTCTCCGCAGTCCGCGTCGCACGCCTGCCGCACGGGCCGCCGATGAACAGGCGATCACCCGGTTGGCCAGTGTGACGGCGACCGGGGACGTCGCGGGCAGACCCGCGGCCGCCGCGGCGGCGACCGCAGGCCAGTCCATGCACCACAACGCCAATACTCGGGAAGCCACGACTTATCCCGTCCGGGCCCGCCTGATCGCCCGGCCTTCCGCGCACACCTCGAGCCGGACCTTGCTGATCCGCCCGAACCCCGGTGTATCCGCCGTGGTCTCGTAACCGCAGACGCGAGCGGTGAGCCGAATCGACGCACCCTGCCAGTCACCGTCGGTGACCAGCAGCGTGCACCCTTTCTGGTGGGCACGGGCCACCACGGCTCTGGCCCGGGTCTGTGGCACCGAGCGCCCACCCAGTGCCAGCACGATCAGGTCCATCCCGTCCATGAGCACCGCCGCCACTTCCACCGGGTCGGTCCCGGGATCCGGGATCACCGCGAGCCTGCTCAGGTCGGCTCCCATTTCCACGGCGGCCAACAGGCCGATGTCCGGCTGGCCGACAATGGCCGCGTTTCCGCCTGCGGCCGTCACCGCTGCCACCATGCTCACCGGCAGCGACCGGGCGCCGGAGAGCACCGCAACCGATCCCCGTGGCAACGCATTCGGCAAAACATCTGCGAGCAACTGCGGGACCGGGAGCCGGACCGCAGAGTCCGGCAGCAGGTCGTCCACGGCGGCGGGAGCGTGGGCGTGGCCACGCCGAGACGAGCCGACTTTCCCGGATACCGCAGCCATCTGCCGGCGCAGCTGTTTCAGCTGCTCAACGCGGTCGAACTGCGGCTGATCGGAGGCGAGAGCAGCCGTCATCACATACTCCTGCGGTACGGGTGTTACTAATGTTGTTCGAATGTATGTTCGATAGATTTAGTCAACACCCACCCACCGACAACGTCAACCGGATCGGCCGCGCCCCGTTCCCGCCAGCTAACTCACGGAATCAAGCTGGAGACGTCGACGAACAGGCTGATCAGATCGAGAGCACGGGCAAGCTATTCCCGATTGCCCGACTCGCCCCCTCGCCACATCGCGGCCGGGAGGTACCCCCACCTCGCGCCGCTTCGCGGCGCGCATCGTCGTCGGGCTATTCCCACTCGATGGTGCCGGGCGGCTTGCTGGTGACGTCCAGCACCACGCGGTTGACCTCGGCGACCTCGTTGGTGATCCGGGTGGAAATCCGCTCCAGCACCTCGTACGGCACCCGCGTCCAGTCGGCGGTCATCGCATCCTCGCTGGACACCGGTCGCAGCACGATCGGGTGCCCGTAGGTCCGCCCGTCGCCCTGCACGCCCACCGATCGGACGTCGGCCAGCAGCACGACCGGGCACTGCCAGATCTGCTTGTCCAATCCTGCTGCGGTCAGCTCCTCGCGCGCGATCGAGTCGGCACGCCGCAGCGTGTCCAGCCGCGCCGCGGTGACCTCGCCGACGATCCGGATCCCCAGGCCCGGTCCCGGAAACGGCTGGCGCGCAACGATGTCCTCCGGCAGGCCCAATTCACGCCCGACCGCACGCACCTCGTCCTTGAACAACAACCGCAACGGCTCGACGAGGGTGAACTTCAGGTCGTCGGGCAGTCCGCCGACATTGTGGTGGCTCTTGATGTTCGCGGCGCCGGTTCCGCCCCCGGACTCGACGACATCGGGATACAGTGTGCCCTGCACCAGAAACTCAATGTCCTTGTCTTCCAGGCTATCTCGCACGGCGCCTTCGAAAGCACGGATGAACTGCCGTCCGATGATCTTGCGCTTGCCCTCCGGGTTGGTCACCCCCGACAGCGCCTCGAGGAATGTCGCTTCCGCGTCGACGGTCACCAGGTTTGCCCCGGTCGCGGCGACGAAGTCGCGCTGCACCTGCGCGCGCTCCCCGGCGCGCAGCAGACCGTGGTCGACGAAGACACACGTCAGCCGGTCCCCGATCGCGCGTTGCACCAAGGCCGCGGCCACCGCCGAGTCGACCCCACCGGACAGCCCACAGATCGCGCGCCCGTCCCCAACTTGGTTGCGTACCTGCTCGATCAACGCTTCAGCGATACCGGCAGGAGTCCAGTCCGCGGCGATGCCGGCGAACTCGTGCAGGAACCGGGTGAGCACCTGCTGACCGTGCGGGGTGTGCAACACCTCGGGGTGATACTGCACGCCGGCCAACCGCCGGGTCCTGTTCTCGAACGCGGCGACCGAGGCGCCCGCGCTCGTCGCGACCACCTCGAACCCGTCCGGCGCGGACGTCACGGCGTCACCATGGCTCATCCACACCGGTTGCGTGCTGGGCAGGTCGGCATGCAGGTCCCCACCAAGCACTGTCAGCTCAGTCCGGCCGTACTCGCTGGTGCCGGTGTGCGCGACGGTGCCACCGAGCGCCTGCGCCATCGCCTGGAAGCCGTAACAGATACCGAAGACCGGCACGCCCAGGTCGAACAGGGCCGGGTCGAGTTGTGGCGCACCCTCGGCGTACACGCTGGCCGGGCCGCCGGACAGCACCACCGCCTGCGGATCGCGGGCCTTGATCTCGTCGACCGTCGCGGTGTGCGGAATCACCTCGGAGAACACCCGCGCCTCGCGCACCCTGCGAGCGATCAACTGGGCGTACTGCGCACCGAAATCGACGACGAGAACGGGACGGGGCGATGCGGAATCCACCGGCACAGTCTAGTGGCGAACGACTGCCGTCACGTCGGCGCACCGGCCGGTATTGACCCAGGCGTAGTCATATGTCTACACTCACTGTCATGACACTGTAGTCAATTGTCTACAGTCGGATCTGAGAGGACCCCCACATGACCGTGACCCAGTTGGGCAGCCGCATCGGCGCACGCATCGACGGCGTACGACTCGCCGGCGATCTCGACGCCGGCACTGTCCACGACATCCGCCAGGCACTGCTGCGGCACAAAGTGATCTTCTTTCCCGGCCAGCACCACCTCGACGACGCCGAGCAGCAGGCCTTCGCGGCCCGCATCGGCACGCCCATCGCCCACCCCGCGGTGCAGCAGGATGGCGCGCCGATCATTACGCCGATCAACTCCGACTACGGCAAGGCCAACCGCTGGCACACCGACGTCACCTTCGTCGCGAATTATCCGGCGGCGTCGATCCTGCGGGCCGTCACCCTGCCCAGCTATGGCGGATCGACACTATGGGCCTCCACCGCTGCGGCATACCAAGCTCTGCCGGAGCCACTCAAACACCTCACCGAGAACCTCTGGGCGGTGCACAGCAACCGCTACGACTATCTGGCCGCGCCGGAAGTACAGACCGACGAGCAGAAAGAGCACCGCAGCCGGTTCGAGAAAGTCGACTACCGCACCGAGCATCCGGTGGTCCGGGTGCATCCCGAAACTGGTGAACGCACCCTGGTTGCCGGCGATTTCGTGCGCGGATTCGTCGGACTGGACAGCTTCGAGTCGCAGACGCTCCTGGAACTGTTGCAACGGCGGATCACCATGCCGGAGAACACGATTCGATGGAACTGGTCAGAGGGCGACGTCGCCATCTGGGACAACCGGGCTACCCAGCACCGGGCGATCGACGACTACGACGACCAATACCGGCTCATGCACCGGGTCACCGTGCTCGGCGATATACCGGTGGACGTGCACGGCCGGCACAGCCGGGTGATCAGCGGCGCTGCCCTGCGGGCCCTGGAATACACCGCAAGCGCCGCGAGCTGAGCCCCCGCCGCAGTGAGAGCTCACTCACCACAAACTGCCAAGTCAAGGTACCGTCGCGCCCATGACCGCCCCTGATGCCAGCACTCGCGAGCGCCTGCTGGACGCGGCCATGGCATTGTTCGCCAGCCAGGGATATGCCTCCACGTCGATCGCGGACATCCAGCAGGCGTGCGGCCTGTCGCCCGGGTCCGGCGCCTTGTACAAGCACTTCCCGTCGAAGAAAGCAGTGCTGCAGGAAGCGACCCGGCGGCAAGTGGCGCAAATGGGCACGATGAGCGACGACTACAACCGGAGGCGGCCTACCGACACACAGGGGGCGTTGCGCCAAGGCGCGGAGCAGATCTGGGCCAGCGTCGAGAACAACGCGCAGTTGCTTCGGGTGATGTTCCGCGAGCCCGAGGCGATCGGCGACATGATCGACGAACTGTGGTCCGCGGCGACCGGCATCGCCTATCAGCGAGTGGGGCGAGCACTGGCTGCCGCCAAGAACGCCGGCATCGCACAGGCCGACGACCCCGAAGCGACCGCAACCGTACTGGTGGCGGCGCTGGCGTACCTGCCGATCGCGCAGCTGCTGGTCGGGCGAACGCCTGGCGACATCGATGCCGAGCGGTTCCGCGAAGCCTGGCTCCGGCTGGCCGAAGGTGTGTTCACTGGCGTAGCTCCGACCTGACGGCTCTGAGCAAGGTCAGGTAACCGAACAGCGGGAAAACAGCCGGTCGTCCTGATCGCGTGGCGAACCGGCATCGGGCATGGTGAGGTGGTATCTGATTACGTTGCCCATGGCCGAAATCACCCCCTGGCCCTAGTCGCTTTTGAAGGGAGGTCCGACGTGCTGGGTTTACCGGAAACGGTGCACGCCTGCCTATTCGATCTTGACGGCGTGCTGACCGACACCGCGAGTGTCCACACCAAAGCCTGGAAGGTGATGTTCGACTCGTTCCTCGAGCAACGGGCCAAGGCGACCGGCGAGCAGTTCGTCCCGTTCGACGCGGTCGAGGACTACCTGAAATACGTCGACGGCAAGAAGCGGGAAGACGGCGTCCGATCTTTTCTGGCCAGCCGCCACATCGAGTTGCCGGAGGGCGACCCCGACGACGGACCCGACAAAGACACTGTGTACGGCTTGGGCACTCGCAAAAACGATGCCTTCCAGGAAACTCTCGAGAAGGACGGCGTCAAGGTCTTCGAGGGGTCTCGCCGTTATCTGGAGAAGGTGACCGCTGCAGGTCTTGCCACCGCGGTGGTGTCGTCCAGTGCCAACACCCGTCAGGTGCTGGAGATCACCGGGCTGGAGAAGTTCATCCAGCAGCGGGTCGACGGCGTGACGCTGCGCGAGGAGCACATTGCGGGCAAGCCTGCGCCGGACTCTTACCTACACGCCGCCCAGTTGCTGAACGTGGAACCCGCCGCCGCAGCGGTGTTCGAGGACGCGTTGTCTGGTGTGGAGTCCGGTCGCGCCGGTAACTTCTTCGTGGTCGGCGTCGATCGCGTGGGCCAAGCCGACGAATTACGCAGCCACGGAGCCGATGTCGTGGTTACCGACCTCGGCGAACTACTTTAGGAGGCCGCGATGATCCCCGATGACACTCTCCCCGTAGAGCCCTGGCAAGTCCGCGAACCCAAGCTGAACCTCGACGTGCTGGCGCAATCGGAATCGCTGTTCGCACTGTCCAACGGGCACATCGGAATTCGCGGCAACCTCGACGAAGGTGAACCGCACGGCCTGCCCGGTACGTATCTCAACTCGTTCTACGAAGTGCGGCCGCTGCCGTATGCCGAAGCGGGCTACGGCTATCCGGAGGCCGGCCAGACCGTCGTCGACGTCACCAACGGCAAGATCCTTCGCCTGCTCGTGGACGACGAACCGTTCGACGTCCGCTACGGCAAGCTGATCAGCCACGAGCGGATCCTCGACCTGCGGGCCGGCACACTGACGCGGGACGCGCACTGGCAGTCGCCGGTCGGCAAGCAGGTCAGAGTGACCTCGACCCGGCTGGTGTCGCTGTCTCAGCGCAGCGTCGTCGCCATCGAGTACATAGTGGAGGCGGTCGACCAATTCGTCCGTGTCACAGTGCAATCCGAGTTGGTCGCCAATGAGGACCAGCCCGTGACGTCGGGTGACCCGCGCGTCGCGGCCATTCTCGACCGGCCGCTGGAGGCCGTCCAGCACGAGGACACCGAGTGCGGCGCGCTGCTGATGCACAAGACGCGCGCCAGCGCGTTGATGATGGCCGCGGCGATGGACCACGAAATCGAGGTCGAGGGCCGCTACGAGGTCAGCAACGACGCACATGATGACATCGCTCGCACCACCGTGATCTGCGGACTGCGTCCGGGCCAGAAGCTGCGCATCGTGAAATACCTGGCGTACGGCTGGTCGAGCCAGCGGTCCCGTCCCGCGTTGCGCGATCAGGCTGCCGCCGCGTTGCACAGCGCGCGCTACAGCGGCTGGCAGGGACTCGTCGACGCTCAGCGCAAGATCCTCGACGACTACTGGGACGGCGCCGATGTCGAGGTGGAAGGCGATCCGATATGTCAGCAGGCGGTCCGGTTCGGGCTCTTCCACCTGCTGCAGGCCAGTGCGCGGGCCGAGGGCCGCGGCATCGCCAGTAAAGGATTGACCGGCACCGGGTACGACGGCCACATTTTCTGGGACACCGACGGGTTCGTCCTTCCGGTACTGACGTACACCTTGCCGCACGCGGCCGCAGACGCATTGCGTTGGCGCGCTTCGACATTGGATTTGGCGAAGGAGCGCGCCGCGCAGTTGGACCTCAAGGGTGCCGCCTACCCCTGGCGGACGATTCGCGGTCAGGAATGTTCAGCCTACTGGCCGGCCGGAACCGCCGCGTGGCACATCAACGCCGACATCGCCATGGCCTTCGAGCGCTATCGGGTTGTCACCGGCGACGACTCGCTGGAGAAAGACTGCGGACTCGAGGTGCTGATCGAGACGGCCCGGCTGTGGCATTCACTCGGGCATCACGACCGCCACGGTGTGTGGCACCTGGACGGGGTGACCGGTCCGGACGAATACACCGCGATCGTGCGGGACAACGTCTTCACCAACATGATGGCGGCGCACAACCTGCGGGTCGCGGCCGACGCGTGCGCCCGGCACTCCGAAACCGCACGCGAGATGGGCGTGTCCACCGACGAGGCTGCTGCGTGGCGCGACGCCGCTGACGCCGCGCACATTCCCTTCGACGAAGAGCTCGGCGTACACCCGCAGTCCGAAGGCTTCACCACCTACGCCGAGTGGGATTTCGACACCCGAAACAAATACCCGCTGCTGCTGCATGAGCCCTATGCGCTGCTGTACTCGGCCCAGGTGGTCAAGCAAACCGACTTGGTGCTCGCGATGTATTGGCAGAGCCATAAATTCAGCGACGAGCAAAAAGCCCGCAACGTCGACTACTACGAGCGACGCACGGTGCGCGACTCTTCGCTGTCTGCCTGTACCCAGGCGGTGATGTGCGCCAACGTCGGGCATGTCGAGCTGGCTCACGACTACACCTACGAGGCTGCGCTGGTCGACCTGCGCGATCTGCACCACAACACCAAGGACGGGCTGCACATGGCGTCGCTGGCCGGCGCCTGGACCGCTCTGGTCGCCGGCTTCGGCGGCCTCCGTGACGACGAGGGGATCCTGTATCTCGACCCGTATCTGCCCGACGGCATCTCACGCCTGCGATTCCGGTTGCGCTGGCAGGAATTCCGACTGACCGTGGACGTCATCCACGACGAGGTGACCTATACGCTGCGTGACGGACCGCACGGTGAGTTGACCATCCGGCACGCCGGAGAGGACATCGAACTCAGCACCACCGAACCGACGACGATCACGCTCGTCAAGCGTGAGCCACTGCTACCTACGCCGCAGCAACCACCGGGACGCGCTCCGCTGCACCGGAATTCGTACCAGTCGGTCAACCAGCCGAGCTGATCGACCCCGGCCGAGCGCGGCGCTCCTCAGCATCCCTGCGCTCTGCATCGTCGCCGCCGGGGCTTTGCTCCTGAGCCACCGCGCTGATCGATTCGATGGGCAGCCAGCGAAGACCGCCCGGTGCGTCCACAGGCACCACGGGGTTCTTCGGCGCGATCGGGTCGAGCCGGCGGTACGCATCACCCTGCCGAGGGCGAATGTCGTTCTCCCCCTTGTTAGGCCACAGCGCAGCGGCCCGCTCGGCCTGCGCGGTGATCGACAGCGACGGATTCACGCCCAGGTTGGCCGAGATCGCGGCCCCGTCGACGACGTACATCGTCGGGTAGCCATAGGCCCGGTGGTACGGGTCGATGACGCCGGCCTCGCGGCTGTCGCCGATCGCTGCGCCGCCGAGGAAATGCGCGGTGAGCGGAATGTTGAACAGCTCGCCCCAGGTTCCGCCCGCGACGCCGTCGATCTTTTCGGCGATCCGGCGGGTGGCCTCGTTGCCGGCCGGGATCCAGCTCGGGTTCGGCTCGCCGTGGCCCTGCTTGCTGACATAGCGGCGACGGCCCAGCTTGCCGCGTTTGGTGTAGGTGGTGATCGAGTTGTCCAAGTTCTGCATCACCAACGAGATCATCGTGCGCTCACTCCAGCGGCGCGGGTTGAGCAGCCGCAGCGTCCCTCGCGGATCCTGGCCGGCGTTGTCCAGCAACTGTTTCCATCGCGGCACGTCGCTGCCGCCCGGCCCGGGACCGTCGGTCATCAGCGTCTGCAGCAGACCCATCGCGTTGGAACCCTTGCCGTAGCGGCAGGGCTCGATATGAGTGTCAGCCGACGGGTGAATGGACGAGGTGATCGCCACCCCGTGGGTCAGGTCCAGGTCATCGCTGACCTTCAATCGCCCTGCCCCGACGATGGATTCGGAGTTCGTGCGGGTCAGTTCACCCAGCCGCTCGGACAATTCGGGCAGCTTGCCCTTATCGCGCATGTTGAACAGCAGATGCTGGGTTCCCCAGGTGCCGGCCGCCAGCACCAGATTCTTGGCGGTGAAGGTGCGCTTCTTGCGACGCAGGAAGCGCCCGGTGCGCGCGGTGCGGATCTCCCAGATACCGTCCTGGCGTTGCTCGAACCCGGTGACGGTGGTCATCGGAATGACCTCTGCGCCGTTGGATTCCGCCAGCCCAAGGTAGTTCTTCACCAGGGTGTTCTTGGCGCCGAAGCGGCATCCGGTCATGCAGCTGCCGCATTCCAGGCATCCGGTACGGTCCGGGCCCGCGCCGCCGAAGTACGGATCGGGCACCGTCTGGCCGGGCGCCTTGGCGCCGTCGGGCCCGAAGAACACTCCCACCGGGGTCTGCACAAACGTGTCGCCGCAGCCCATGTCGTCGGCTACTTCTTTGAGGATGCGGTCGGCGTCGGTGAACGTCGGGTTGGTGACCACACCGAGCATCCGCTTCGCCTGGTCATAGTGCGGCAACAACTCCGAGCGCCAGTCGGTGATGTGCGCCCACTGCGGGTCGCCGAAGAACGGCTGCGACGGGACGTACAGCGTGTTCGCGTAATTCAGCGATCCACCGCCGACGCCTGCGCCGGCCAGGATCATCACGTTGCGCAACAGATGAATGCGCTGGATGCCGTACATGCCGAGCTTGGGTGCCCAGAGGAATTTGCGGAGGTTCCAGGAGGTCTTGGCGAAATCCTCGTCGGAGAAGCGGCGACCGGCCTCGAGCACGCCGACGCGATAGCCCTTCTCCGTCAACCGGAGCGCGGTGACGCTACCCCCAAAACCCGAGCCGATGATCAGGACGTCGTAGTCAGGTTCCACGTCTTCCAGTATGTACTTACCCGCCGGTAATGAGCCAGGAAGCCCTCGAATCGCCTCAGCTTCCTACGGTCAGGCCGACTTTCTGGAATTCCTTGAGGTCGCAGTAGCCAGACTTGGCCATCGAGCGGCGCAGCCCGCCGACCAGGTTCAGCGAGCCGAACGGATCGTCGGAGGGACCGTTGAGGACCTGATCCAGCGACAGCCGCTCGCCCACCGCGACCTGCAGCAGCGCACCCCGCGGCAGCGACGGGTGGGCAGCGGCGGTCGGCCAGAACCAGCCGTCGCCCAGCGCCTCGGCCGATTCGGCCAGCGGTGTGCCCAGCACGACCGCGTCGGCGCCGCAGGCAATGGCTTTGGCCAGATCTCCGGAAGTGTGGATGTCGCCGTCGGCCAGCACGTGCACGTAGCGGCCGCCGGTCTCGTCGAGATACTCCCGTCGCGCCGCGGCGGCGTCGGCGATCGCGGTGGCCATCGGCACGCTGATGCCGAGCACCTCGTCGCTGGTGGTCACTCCCCTGGTCGATCCGTAGCCGACGATGACGCCGGCCGCGCCGGTGCGCATCAGGTGCAGGGCGCTGCGGTGGTCGATCACGCCGCCAGCCACCACCGGAACGTCGAGTTCGGAGATGAAGGTCTTCAGGTTGAGCGGCTCGCCGTGACTGTCGACGCGTTCGGCCGAGACGATGGTGCCCTGGATGACCAGCAGGTCGATGCCAGCCGACAGCAGCGCGGGCGTCAGCGCCAGGGCGTTCTGCGGGCTGACCCGGACCGCGGTGGTCACGCCGGCCTCACGGATGCGGGCCACCGCGGCGCCCAGCAGATCGGGGTCCAGCGGTGCGGCGTGGAACTGCTGCAGCAACCGGATCGCCGCCGACGGCTCGGGTTCCTTGACCGCCGCTTCGATGACTTGGGCGACCTTGGCTTCCACATCGGCGTGGCGGGCGATCAGCCCTTCGCCGTTGAGCACCCCGAGCCCGCCCAGCCGGCCGAGCTGAATGGCGAACTCCGGCGACACCAGAGCGTCGGTCGGGTGGGCGACGATCGGGATCTCGAACCGGTAGGCGTCGAGTTGCCAAGCCGTCGTCACATCCTGCGACGAGCGAGTGCGCCGCGAGGGCACAATGTTGATCTCACCGAGTTCGTAAGTGCGCCGGGCTGTTCGGCCCATGCCGATCTCGACCATGTCACGCATGAGCGGTCCTTCGATCAGTTCACCGAGCGTAGTAGTTGGGTGCTTCGGCGGTCATCGTGATGTCGTGCGGATGGCTTTCCTTCAAGCCCGCCGCGGTGATTCGTACGAATTGTGCATGCTGCAGCGCCTCGATGGTTTCGGCGCCGGTGTAACCCATCGCGGCCCGCAACCCGCCGGTGAGCTGATGAATCACCGAACCCAGCGGCCCGCGGAACGGCACCCGGCCTTCGATGCCCTCGGGCACCAGCTTGTCCTCGGAGAGCGCGTCGTCCTGGAAGTAGCGGTCCTTCGAGTACGACTTGGCCTCGCCCCGGCCCTGCATGGCGCCCAGCGAGCCCATGCCGCGGTAGCTCTTGTACTGCTTGCCGTTGACGAAGATCAGGTCGCCGGGCGCTTCGGCGGTGCCGGCCAGCAGCGATCCAAGCATGGCTGTCGACGCCCCCGCGGCCAGCGCCTTGGCGATGTCGCCGGAGTACTGCAGTCCGCCGTCGGCGATCACCGGCACACCCGCCGGCCCGCAGACCGCCACGGCCTCGAGGATCGCGGTGATCTGCGGCGCCCCGACCCCGGCGACCACACGGGTGGTGCAGATCGAGCCAGGACCCACGCCGACTTTCACGGCGTCGGCGCCTGCCTCGACCAGCGCCGCGGCCGCCGACCTGGTCGCGACGTTGCCGCCGACAATCTCGACCCGGTCGCCCACCTCGGCTTTGAGCTTGCCGACCATGTCGAGCACCAACCGGTTGTGCGCGTGCGCGGTGTCGACGATCAGGACGTCCGCCCCGGCGTCGGCCAGCGTCATCGCCCGCACCCAGGCGTCGTCACCGATGCCGACCGCGGCTGCGACCAGCAATCGGCCGTCGCTGTCCTTGGTGGCCAACGGATGCTGTTCGGTCTTGACGAAATCTTTGACGGTGATCAGCCCGGTCAGCCGGCCGTGACCGTCGACAACGGGCAGCTTCTCGATCTTGTGCCGCCGCAGCAGGCCCAGCGCCGCGTCCGCGCTGACACCCTCCTGCGCGGTGATCAGCGGGGCCTTCGTCATGACCTCGGCGACCGGCCTGGACTGATCGACCTCGAAGCGCATGTCGCGGTTGGTGATGATGCCGACCAGGGCGCCGGTGTCGTCGATGACGGGCAACCCGGAGATCCGGAACCGGGCGCACATCGCGTCGACCTGGGCCAGCGTGTTCTCCGGGTGGCAGGTGACCGGATCGGTGACCATGCCGGCCTCCGACCGTTTCACGGTCTCGACCTGCCCGGCCTGCTCGGAGATCGGCAGGTTGCGGTGCAGAACACCGAGGCCGCCGGCGCGGGCCATCGCGATCGCCATCCGCGACTCGGTGACGGTGTCCATCGCCGAGCTGACCAACGGCACCCGCAGCCGGACTTTCTTGGTGAGCTGACTGGAAGTGTCCACGGTCGCAGGCACCACATCGGAAGCTGCGGGCAGCAGCAGGACGTCGTCGAAGGTCAGTCCCAGCATGGCGATCTTCTGCGGATCGTCACCGCCGGTCGGGACCGCATCGTCCGGGAAACCACCGACGCGGGGGTATGACGAGACGATCAGGTCAGCACCGCCTTCGAGACGGGACAAGCCAGATGACATTGCCGGGGCCCTCCCAAGTACGCGCGGGGTGAGAACGCCATCCTATCGGCTCCCTCACGGTGCGCGGTGATGCACGCCGTGAGGCGATGACATGGCAGCTGGGCTGCGGGTCTAGCGCTGGCGCGATGCCCGCCCGGCTGCGTAATGTGGACCCGTGCGCGACTACCTCCCGCCTGGTTTGCCGCCAGATCCCTTCGCCGACGACCCATGCGATCCGTCAGCGGCGCTGGATGCCGTCGAGCCCGGACAGCCACTGGACCCCCAGGAACGGATGGCAGTCGAGGCCGACCTGGCTGACCTGGCCGTCTACGAGGCCTTACTGGCGCACAAGGGCATTCGCGGTCTGGTGGTCTGTTGCGACGAATGTCAGCAGGACCACTATCACGACTGGGACATGCTGCGCGCGAACCTGCTCCAACTGCTGGTCGACGGAACCGTACGTCCGCACGAGCCGGCCTACGATCCCGAGCCGGATTCGTACGTCACCTGGGACTACTGCCGCGGCTACGCCGACGCGTCACTCAACGAGGCGACCTCGGACACCGAAGGATTCCACGGCCGCCGCTGAGCGGGCCCGTCCAGTTCGTCAGTTACCAAACCTGTTGGGCTCAAACGTGATGACCGGAGCCCCCGGTAGCGCGGTCGCGTGAGCGTCGCGGCTCACCACTTTCGCGCTCAGCCGGTTCATGTGGTCGATCAGACCTTGCTTGCGATCGGCGTCCTTGACGGTCTGCACGTGCGCGCCGACCGCGGCCAGCTTGTCGTGGGCCTGATCCCACTGCCCGGTCGCGATCATTTGCTCGACCTGATCCATTTCGCTCTCGGCCGACACCGCGATGCGCTCGTCGTTCACTGACGCGGGCTCGCCGAACACCGATGTTCGGGCACCGTAGAGCGGCTGGCCGGGCTGCGCCTGGCCCATCAGCACGCCGAATCCTGCAAGGCTGAGCACCGCTGCGGCCGCCGCAGCCGCAAACGCCATGTGGCGACGGCTACCGCGACGGGCGGCTAATCCTCGACCAAGGGCCGCGACGGCGTCGTGCTCCGCGCAGATCTCACCGGTGGGCGGCCTGCGCACCTCGTCGCGCCAGCCCTCCAGTAGTCCGGCCAACGCCCGATCCCCCGGATCGCCGTCGACCGGCTTACGCGTAGCCAATGCGTCGATGAACCGGTCGCTACGCGCGACCGCGTCCGGCTCAAGCTGATGGAATTGTTCAGACATAGTCCTGCCCCGCTGCCATGATCGCTGATTTCAACCGCCCCAATGCTCGATGTTGGGCGACTCGTACCGCGCCCGCAGTGCTGCCGACGGCCTGGGCGGTCTCTTCCGCACTCAGGCCGACGACCACCCGCAAGATGAGGATCTCGCGCTGCTTGTCAGGCAGCAACCCGAGCAACTCGTTCATCCTGCTCGTGGAGTCGGCGTCGATGGCCGACTGCTCGGGCCCCGGTTCCGCTGACCGGTGATCCGGGATGGTCGCCGTCGGGTAGGAGAGATCGCGGCCGGCCGCCCGGAACGCGTCGGCCACCTTGTGCGCGGCAATGCCGTACACGAATGCCAGGAACGGGCGCCCGCGATCGCGGTAACGCGGCAACGCCGTGACGGCCGCCAAGCAAACCTCCTGTGCCACATCATCGGCGGAGAGACCATTCCGCTCGAGCGTGCCGACGCGTGCGCGGCAGTATCGGACCACGATCGGACGAATCGTCTCCAGCACTTCTCGGAGCGCATCTCGATCACCCGCCACGGCCTTGGCCACAACGGTGTCGAGACGCTCCTCCTGCGTTGACATCGACGAGAGCATCTCCAGCGTTACGGGCCAGGTATTACCTCGACAATAGAGGCCCAGCGGCCGATGGTCAGAGCTGCCGCCAGGCTCCGCCCCAGCGCCGCACCCGGTCGGCGCACTCATCGCGTAGTTCGGCGATCGGTGCTTTTGTGTCGACGAGATCGACCAGTAACGAGGCCACCGCCCAGCGCAGCGGCACCAGGCTCATCTCACCGGTGACCTCCAGCGCCCCCTCGCCCACTGACCGGGCCCGGTCGATGTTGCCGGCGCTGCACAGCGCCGCGGCCAACACCACCTGGCTCTTGGCGCGATGCCGGGCCGACCCGCCTGCCGCGGCCAGTTCGACCGCGGCCTCGGCGTTACGGACAGCCGTCGTGCCGTCGCCTCCGGCCATCGCCAGCTCCGCGGCGACCCAGGCCCGCCGAACCGCCAGTCGATGCGGCGCCTCTGCCACTGCTGGGTCGGCTCGGGCCAGAAGTGTCGTCGCGGCGGCCAGCCTGCCGACTCCCAGCGCGTCAGCCGCCAACCCGGTCAAGGCGTCGCCGGCGGCCTCGGGATCGCCGCAGGCCAGCGCCAGCGCGCGACCGTCCCAACCCCGGGCCAGGTCGTGCCAGCCGAGCTGGCGCAGAAACGATGCGTGTGCGCTATCGGCCAACGACGCCGGCACCCCGGACGGGGCAGCCCGCAGCAGTGCCGCGAGATCGCTGCGGGCGTGGGAGTAGCGGCCTTGCCCGGCGGCCGCGACCGCGCGTAACCAATGCTCACGCGGTGTATCGGCAGACGGCAGCGGCCAGCGGCCGGGCTGTTCGCCGAACGCCGCGGAATCAAGGTCCGACATGGTGGACGGACCATACGAGATATCAATCACTCTCGGTCACCAGTTAAGACTTCATGGTTTCTGCGTTACGCGGATATTAAATCGATCGATCATCATTTTTGGTGTGCCTTGTGTCTGATGCGTGCGCTAGCTGGGCCATTCCACCATCATCGGCGGTCAGCATGCACGCCTAGCTCGAGCGGACTTAGGAGGTCGATGAATTCAAGGTAAATTCGCAAGCCGCAGAGGGCCATTCGGCCGCTGGCAGCCTGTTGACGGGATTTCCCTAGCACCCCTACGTTTAGTCCCGACGAGTAGTCACCGATGACCCACTCGATTCAGTTGACGACTTACGTGATCGCGAACTGGCCGTGTAGAGAGGGACTTCAATGCCGCAACCGGAGCAACTTCCAGGCCCCAATGCCGACATTTGGGAATGGCAATTACAAGGTCTTTGCCGTGGGGTCGATTCGTCAGTGTTCTTCCACCCGGACGGCGAACGCGGCCGGGCCCGGATGCAGCGTGAACGTCGCGCCAAAGAGATGTGCCGGCAGTGCCCGGTGTTGGCGCAGTGCCGGGCGCACGCGCTCGACGTCGGCGAGCCCTACGGCATCTGGGGCGGTCTGTCGGAGACCGAACGCGAGTTGCTGCTGAAGCGGGAGATCGGCCGCACCCGCGGCATCCGCCGCAGCGCTTAAAGACCGCAGCGCTTAAAGCACTGAGCCGTCCTGCTTGTACTGCTCGATCTTGTCCCAGTCGATCCCGGCGTCCAACATGATCTCTTCGGTGTGCTGGCCGTGCTCGGGGGCGCCGGTCGGCTGGACATGATGCCCGTCGAATTGCACCGGGTTGGTCGGCAGGATGTAGGGCGACCCGTTCATCGCTGTGACTTCGGGGATGTAACCGTTGGCTATGACAGCAGGGTCGTCGCGTAGTTCGCTGGTTTTCTGCAACACGGCCCACGCACCGGACAGCGGCTTGAGGATCTCGCGCCACTGATCGACCGTCTTCGACGCGAATTCCTCGTCCATGATGTCAATGAGCTCACCGCGGTTCTCGAAACGAGAATGTCCGTCGACAAAGCGCTTGTCCGTGATCAGGTCGGTGCGGCCGATCACCGTCATGAATTCGGGGTAGAACTTGTCGCCCTGCAACATCATCAAGGTGATGTACCGGTCGTCTTTGGTCTTGTAGTTGCCGACCAGCGGGTTGGGCATGTCCCGGTGCGAGAACGTCGGGATGGGGTCCCCGCCGTACAGCATCGACGCCGTCACCTGTGGTGTCATCGCCCACGCTGCCAGCCCGAGCAATGAGACGTCGACGATCGACGTCTGCCCCGTCGACTTGCGCTTGTACAAGGCGGCAGCGATGCCGCCGGCGATGGTCAACCCGCCCATCAGATCGCCCAGCGCCGGGGTCTGCATGACCGGCTCGGGCAGCTCGCGGGTCAGCGCGTCGGCGATCCCGCCGCGCGACCAGAACGACACGCCGTCATAGCCGGGCCTGTCGGCGTCGACTCCCTCTGGGCCGTAACCGGATCCGCGCACATAGATGATGTCGGGGTTGGCGGCGCGAATCTGCTCGACCTCGATGCCGAACTTTTTGCGCCTGCCCGGCAGGTAGCTGGTGAGGAACACGTCGCTGCTCTTGGCGAGTTCGTGGACGACTTCTTGGCCGCCCGGTGTCAGCAGGTCGATGCCGATCGACTTCTTTCCGCGGTTGGGCATTTCGATCATGTAGTTGACGGCGGTCGGGCCACCGGGGATGAGGCCCATGGTGACCAGGCCGCGCTGCGGGTCGCCGCCCTCGCGTGGTTCGACCTTGATGACGTCGGCTCCCCACTCGGCCAGCACCGCGCCGGCCGCGGGGACGAAAGTCCATGCCGCAACCTCCAATACGCGAATGCCGCTCAGCGGTTTGGCGTCAGTCATGGGTGTTCTCCGATCTTGTTGTGGTGGCTTCAGTCATCGATGAGCCCGAATCGGCGGTATGCCGCGCGAATGTCGGTCCGCGCCTGTTCGGGCAACTTCGCTTGCGGCGGACGCGATTCCGGGTAGGACCCGATAGGCAGTCCGATCACCGAGGCGGCGTATTTGAATGCGCCGCCCCAGTGCGTGAAGTAGTCCGGGCGTCCGGGGTAGCGGGTGAACCAGCCGCGCATGTCGAGCTCGAACTGGTCGAGCCCCGACTCCTGGGCATAGTCCATCGCATCGAGGAGCTTGTCGTTCCAGACCAGATCCCAATACTGCGACAGTGCAAGCTTTTTCGGTGTCTCGAAGAGGTAGCCGGTGGTGCCCAGCTGCCCGGGCCCGACGATGCCCGCTTTGAGCCAGCCGGCCCGGTACACCGTCGTATCGCATTCCCAGATCACCAGATCCGGCGCGAGCTCGTGGAGGAACCGGCTCTGATGTGGCCGGAAGGATCCTTCTTTGGTGGCGCACACCGCGGGAATCTCCTCGACGATCCGCGCGCCCTCCTGCGCCGAGAGCACGTATCCCGAACTGGGCGAGTTGAACATCCCCAGTGCGATGTCAGTGCGGTCGGCGATGTATCTGAAGAAGTTCAGAACGCCTTCGCCACCGTGCAATTCCATCATCGGGGTCTGGATGTAGACGATGTCAGCGCCGACGTCCTGGGCATGCTGGGTCAGCTCCAGGCAGTCCTTGGCCGCGATCGCAGCGGTGCACGACTGAACGATCACGTCCGGGTTGATGCCGTGCGCTTCCTCGATCGCGACCTCGAGCAGCTTCTTGCGCTCCGCGATGGTCAGCGACCAGAATTCCGCGACACCACTGGTCACCCAGAGCATCGGATGGTGCAGCGTCCCCACACAGTGCCGGATCAGTGTGCGGTAGGCGTCCCAGTCGATGTCGTCGCCATCGGTTCCGCTGAACGGGGTGTAGAGCGAATCACCGATACCGTGCAGCGCATTGCGCGCCCATTGCCGTGCGTCCTTGGCGTTAGCCATCTTTCACTCCTAGCTGACAACCTCGAATACGGCCGCGGCCGACGTCACTGCCTTGTCGCCGTTGCCCTCGTCGTGCAGCAGCATGCGCACGCCGACCTTGCCGTTGCCGCCGATGTGCGCGGAGCCGTCCACCCGGAACGGCCCGACCTTGCCTCTCGACATGAACATCACGTGCCAGCTGATGACCTGCAGTGCGCGGGTTCCGGCCGCATCGGCGGCCAGATCGATGGCGGCCGTTTCGAGCACGACGTGCTGCGGCCCGATGTGCAGCGCGGCGTCCGGCGACGCCATCTCCACGCTCAGCGCCGGCAACTGCCAACGGCCGTCGGGACGCTTGGCGGCGCCGAACGCCTGCCAGAGCGGCGGCAGCTCAGGAGAATCCTCGATCACCAGCTCGGTACCCGAAACATCCATCTTGCCAAGGCCTTCCGGCGGGATACCGATGATCGCTCCCTGGCCTTCGTTGAACGCGATGACCCGGTCAGGGTTGTCGGCGTCGACGATCATGCATCGCCCGTAGCCCATCATCCGGCCCTGGTGGACGTTGCCCGAGCCGACGATCTCGACCCGTTTCACGTCATATCCGGGATCGACGATCTGCACCGAGGCAATCACCGGGTTGGGCACGGCGACCATGTCGGTCTGGCAGCCCTCGGGTGAGGCGATGGCCAACGGCGCCACCATGATTCCGCCCGCCTCGTTGCGCATGTCACGACGGATGACGACGGTGTCGTCTGCGTCGCCGATGTTCATCGACGAGTGGTTGCGCCCGATGTAGCGGTAACTCAGCAGCCCAGTCCAGCGCCGCAACAGCTCGTCCCGATAGGCGTCGGCGTCACCCAGGAATTCCCTGATGTCTCGCAGCGGTCCGGACAATAGTGTCGTTCCTCCTGAGCGAAAGTTGAGCAGACGCCCAGCTACGACATTACGGCTGCCCCTGCCAATGTAAAGGCCCTATTGCCGATCTACTGCGGATCGAACAGCACCGGCACCGCGGTCGGCGACCGGAATACCTGCCCGCGGACGTGCGGATCGTCGGCGTCGGGATCAAGCCGCAGGTTGGGCAGCCGGTCCAGCAGGAGGTTGATCGCGGTGCGCATCTCCAGCCGCGCCAGGTGCATGCCGAGGCACACGTGCACTCCGTGGCCCCAGCCCACGTTCGCTTTGGCCTGCCGATGAATGTTGAAGGTGTCGGGGTCCGGGTAGCGGTCCTCTTGGCGATTCGCCGAGCCCAGCATCGGCATCACCGTGCAGCCGGCCGGGATCTGCACGCCGCCTAGTTCGGTGTCACGGGTCGTCACCCGGGTGATCGTCAGCAGCGGAGGCTCCCACCGCACACCCTCCTCGATGGCCTGCGGAATCAGCGAGCGGTCCGCCCGGATCGCGTCCAGTTGCTCGGGGTCGGACAGCAGTCCCAGCAGCAGGCTGCCCAGTGACCGGTAGGTGGTCTCGACACCGGCGGGCAGCAGCAGCCGCAGGAACGAGAAGATCTCCTCGTTGGTGAGTTTCTCGCCGTCGATTTCGGCGGCACCGAGCGCACTGATCAAGTCATCCGTCGGCTCCCCGCGACGGGCCTCCAGGATCGGCTCGAAGTAGTCGCAGAGCGCGGCGGAGGCCGCCAGCCCGCGTTCCGGATTCATCAGCCAGCTCAGCAGCGAGATCGACCACCGCTGGAACTGCGGGTAGTCCGCTTCCGGCAGGCCCAGCAGGCCCGCGATGATCTGGCTCGGATAGTCGAAGGTGAACTCCTTGACCAGATCCGCCTTGCCGTTGGCCGCGAACTTGTCGATCAGACCATTGGCCACCCGACCGACGAGCTCGTCTTGCCACTTTGCCAAAGCCTTCTGCGAGAACGCTTTCGACACCAACGAACGCAGCCGCCCGTGCCTCGGCTCGTCCATGCCGAGCATCACACCTTCACCCAGCACCGGCCCGAACGCCGCGATGACGGCCGCCGACGAGAACGTCTCGTTATCGCGCAGCATCTGCTGGACGTCCTCGTGGCGGTACACGATGAACATCGGCAGCGATTCCTCGTGCGGCAGTGCCCCTGAGGTGTCGAGTCGCTGCACCGGCTCCTCGCGACGCAACCGTGCGAGCTCGGTGTACGGGTCGCGCACGTCGCCAGAGATCGCGTCGTCGAAAGCGCCGAAATCTTCGAGATCGTCGAAAAGCTTTTCCATTGCTACCTACTCCTTGTTTTTCTTGCGCTTCTCCGCCAGCGACACCAGCCGCTGCATGACCGGCGCCGGGATGATTTTCGTAGCGAAGACCATCCCCTTCTGGGCTGCCGTCAGTGGCCACGCCCCGTCCCGCATCGATCCCTGTTTGGGTATACCGAGCACGATCCGCGACATGTGGTGCATGCCGGCCGCGGGAAGAATCCTGCTCGACACCAACAACATTGACGCGTCCGGTCCCACACCACGACGCCGGAATGATCGAGTGTCGGCCAGCGCCTTGACGACTCCGTCGGCGAAACGGTGGGGTGACCGGGCGAAGCTGACCGCGAACCGACCACGGGTGTTCATGGTGTTGTGCAGCCGCGCGTACGGGCCCGCGAAATTGCGATCGTCCGTGGTGCCTTCGTCGGTGATGATGTCGGTGTCGTAGGTGCCCGCGACCAGAATGGTCACGCCCAACCCGAAGGGCGCGATCTCGACGGCCATCGACTCGCCCCAGCGCTCCAGCGCGCCTTTCGCCGCCGAGTACGGCCCGGTGGCCGGTTGGCCACGTACTCCGGCAGCACTGGACACCAGCACGATGCGCCCTTCACCTGCTGCCCGCATCAACGGCAACAGCGCCTGGGTGAGCGCGACAGGACCCAGAACGCTGGTGGAAAACATGTTCTGCCACAGCGTGATATCGGTCTCTTCCACCATGCCGGCCGCCGAGATTCCGGCGTTGTGCACCAGCGCATATGGTGCGCCAACGGCCTCTTCGATCGACTTGGCGGCCGCGGCGATCGATCCAGGGTCCAGCAGGTCTAGTTGCACGCCGATCAGCCGATCGTCGTCAGGCGTCGGCTGCCCGTGCTGATGAATAGCATCACGGAGCAGCGGAAGGCCGCGGTCGGGTGTACGCATGGCCGCCACCACCCGCCACCCCTCGCGGTACAGCCGCACCACCGTCGCGAACCCGAGACCGCGGGACGCACCGGTGACGACAACTGTGCGTGGCTCAGCCATTCTTGCTCGCGCAGGCGCCCTGGCCGGGAGGCGGCGGGTCGACATGTGGTCGGCCATTCGGCTCACCGCTCGCCCACGTCGACCAGATGCCGACCGAGTACGGACCTTGCGCTCCGGCCTTCTCGTAATACCCTTGCGGGTCATACACTTTGGCTTCGGGATAGGGCCATGGGCAGGCCACCGAGGTGGCGGCGTGGCTGACCTTGATAACCCAGAACCAGGCGCCGTAGGAGAAGTAGGACACGTTGATGATGGCGAACATCACCAGGAAGGTGCCCAGCACCGGTCGGGTCGGGAACAACTTCGCCTTGGCGGCAAGCTTTTCCGCGACGGACTTGCCGGTGTCGTCGCGGAAGCAGAGGATCGCCGCGGGCACCATCACGAAGCACACCGAGAACGATTCCCAGATGAGCGGGAACTGGAATGTGGTGCCGGTGAACACCGAGCCCCACGGGATCACCTGCGAGTAGATGTACATGCCCCAGTGGACGAGGATGTTCTCCAGGAACGCGTCGAAGACGAAGCCGATCACGAGGGCCAGTAGACCGAGGCTGACCAAGGGGTGCCGCGACGCGTAGCTCGTCGGCCCGTACTTCGCCTGCAGTTTGCGCAGGATCCAGACTGCCGGAAAGTAGGGGCCGAAGTAGAACATCACGTAGCCGAAGACCACGAACGGTTCGACGGTCGGCGACAGCGACACCAGTGGCCAGGATTCCGGCCAGTGGATGAGATCGGGGTTGTAGACCGCGAACGGCGACCAGTTCATGATCGGGTCCTGCCACACGATCAGCGTGGTGCACAGGAACATCAGCATCACCGGGCTGCCCGGATTCCGCCGCCACCCGCGGACGAAGACGATCAGCAGCGTGATCAGTGCGACCACCGTGGCCGCGTCAAGGAAGGTGATGTAATCCAGCCCGAATGTGAACTTCACCGGGCGCGGCCGGCCGTGCATGTTCGGGTTGGCGACGCGCGGGTCGAGTACCCAGCGGCGATTCGCGATGAAGAACAGGGCGAACGCGGCCAGCGCGGCGCCGGCGATCCAGCCGCCCCATTTCCGTTGCGGCGCGCCGGGTTGCGTGCCCGCGGAAAGCGGCGTGGATTGATCGGTACTCATTAGTTCCTCACCCTTCTTGCCCGAAGCGGTCGACGAGGTGCGAGTTGACGCCGTCGGCATCCAGCGTGCGAGCGACCAGATAGCCCGCGCCCATCCAGGCACGGCGGGTCCATTTACCGAAGGACACGCGGGTGCCGGGCGCGCCAGACGCGGCGGGCATCATCTTCACCCGCTCCAACGCATCCTTGACGCCGCGCGGGCTGAGCGGGTGGGCGTCGGTGAATGCCCGCACAAGTGTGGCGGCAACGTCGCGATTGACAACGGTCACGCAGAATTCGGGGCGACTGCCGTCGTACTTCTTCGCGTAGCTGTCGAGGAAGTCCTGCCCGATCTGATTCGCCTCGTCGTACTGATCGACACCGGTCCACCCCATGAACGCGTTCCACATGATCGGATTGACCCACGCGTTCTGCCATGCGGTGGTGGTGAAGCGCGGCGGGTCCCAACCGATGGTCTCCAGCGCGGGGTTGATGAAGACGATTCCGAATCCGAATCCCAGGTGCACGATCGCCTCGGCCTTTGCCTCGTGCAGCGTTTGCACGGCAGCGTTGATGTCCTGAGCCGTTTGGGCGATGGATGCCTCCGCGACGATCCGAATACCCTTGCGCCGGCACGCACTTCGAAGATTCTTCAGGTAGCTCTCGCCAATGAGGCTCTGCTCGACCAGAACACCGACCTCGGCGAGTCCTCGTTTCGCGATGAGGTCCGCGATGAAGATCGGCTCGTCGGTCATCGATCCCTGCGGGAAGGCGAACGTCCACTCGCCCAGCCAGTCGTCGGTGCCGGTCACGCTGATGGCCGGCACCTTGAACCGTTCCTCGATGGCTTCGCGCAGCGGCACGCAGTTATCGGTGATGTTGGGGCCGAAGACCACGAGGCAGCCCTCGTCGACCAGTTCGCCATACGCGTCGATTACCGCTTTGACCGAACCCTTGGGCAGACCCTCCACCTCGCGATAAATCATCTGCACGGGGCGGTCCAGCAGACCCTGCTGCATCGCCTCCTCGAATATCAGGTCGAAAGTCTGAGTGAAGGAGGCGAAAAGCTCCTCCGGGAACCCGGGCGGGAGCTTGAAGTCCATCAGATAGCCGACCTTGATCGGCTCGGCGGTGCTTTCGTAGGACATCTGACCTCCACTGGTCCGCGCTGACCGCAGTTTCCGTCCGGTCTTGTCGACCTAATATTTGTTCAGACCCTAGCGGCGGTGCTGAGCGGCGTCAATCATGGCCCGGTGAGGTAGACACCGATCATCTCTTTGAGGCTGCGATTCACCGCGACATCGTCGGTGAGCGGGCCGGCGATCGCGGCTTCAGCCGCGATCGTCATCGGCAGACCCTCGCCCACCAGTCGCCCCGCGGCGATGAGCACCCGGGTCGATGCGACTTCGCGTAAGCCACCGGTTTCCAGGCGCCGGATCGCCTGCCCGAATCGCACCAGTTCGGCCGCCGTGCCGGCCTCCACCCCCGCCTCATGGGCGACGATTCCCTCTTCGATATCGGCTGCCGGGAAACCGAATTCGATGGCCACCATGCGCTGTCGCGTCGAATCTTTGAGATCCTTCAGCACGCTCTGATAGCCGGGGTTGTAGGACACCACCAGGCCGAAGCCCGGTGCCGCGTCCAACGTCACCCCAAGTCGCTCGATCGGCAACTGGCGCCGGTAATCAGCCAGCGGATGCAGCACCACCGTGGTGTCCTGCCGGGCCTCCACCACCTCGTCGAGGTAGCAGATGGCACCCTCACGAACGGCGCGGGTCAAGGGGCCGTCCACCCACACCGTCTCGCCGCCCTTGAGCAGATACCTGCCGACCAGATCGGCGGTGGTGAGGTCGTCGTGGCAGGCCACGGTGATCAGCGGCCTGCCGAGATCGTGGGCCATCGCCTCGACGAAACGGGTCTTGCCGCAGCCGGTCGGGCCCTTGAGAACCAGGGACAGTCCCTGTCGGTAGGCAGCTTTGAAGACGGCTTCTTCGTTACCGATTGCCTGGTAGAAGGGGCGGACAAGTCCTTCCGAGGAGATCGCACCGTTCTGGTGCGCGAGCGCGTGCTCGTTGGCCATCACTACCCTTCCGCCGACCGCTGCGTTGCGGTGAATGGAGCGTAAATGGAACAGATGTTAGTTTCAAGGACGGTACCCGCGGCGGAGAGCATTACGACACCCGCCTGCGCACTTCGGCCGATCGAATCGCGGAACGAAACAGCGGCCCAACAACACTCGCGAGCTGATCGGGGTTTGCGATGCTTGCGTGGGCCGTGCTCCCGAACACCCGGCGCAGCGACTCGACGTCGGTGCCCGCCCCCACTGTCAGACATACACAACCAGTGCCGCTGCGACGCGCTTCACTCAGCGCGCGACGAGAGTCGGCCGCGCCGTAGCCACGCTCGTAGCTGTGGTCGTAGGCCAGGCCGTCGGACAGCACCACCAACAGTCGTCTCGAGGTGCCTCCGCGCGCTTCCAGTACCGCCGCGCCATGCCGGATCGCAGCACCCAGTCGTGAATATGCCCCCGGCTCAAGACTGTTCAACCGCCGGAGGACGTGACTGTCCAAGTGGTCGTCGAATCGCTTGACCGGCACCATGCTGACGGCCGAGCGACCCTGCGAGTAATACGCGTACAGCGCAACCCGGTCGCCGAGGTCATGCAGCGCGACAGTCAGGTTGGCGACCGCGGCACGTTGTTGTTGGTGGACAGTTCGCCCCACCGTGCCGGCCTCAGCCGCCGAACCCGAGATGTCGAGCAGCAGCAGCACGGACAGATCCCGTCGTCGCCGCAGGCTGTCGAGATAGACGGACTCGTCGGGAACCGCTCCGGCCATCAATTCGACATGCGTCTCGACGACGGCATCGATGTCGATGTCGTCGCCCTGATATTGGCGATGTCGGCGGTGCAGGCCCATTCCGAGCCGGGCCAACGGACGCCGCACGCCGATCGCGGCGTCGATCGCGGGACTGGCCGATGCCTTTGTCGCAGGATCGATTTCGAACACCGTGCACCAATCGGCTCGGTAGCTCTTGCGGTTGGCGTCCCACTCCGGGTACTTGACACCGCGGGTCTTCAAGTCGGCGTCGTGATCGATGACGCTCTCACTCGACGCGGACGCCAACGATGACACGGCGTGCCGTCCACGTTTGGCGGAGCCGGTGCGATGCGTCGGGTTGTCCGCGCCCGGCGGTCCGCCGCCGCTACCCGCCTTACGCGCCGAGGACAGCATCTTCTTCAGCCACTTCCCGATGAAGCCTCCCCCGCCGACCGGACTACTGAACAGGTCGGGGCCGTCGCTGTCATCGACGGCGTCGTCGTCGAGATCGGTCAGCTCCTGCTGCCGTTTGCTCCGCGGCACGTGTCCCGCCGTCTCTTGATCCGTCCTTATGGCTTTTCGAGCGCAGGCAGCCAGCACCTTGTTGGCGCGGATGACACCGAATTCGGCTGGCGGATCGTCGATCGCAGCCTTTCCCGAGGCGAGGGCCAGCGAGTCGGCCGGTGAACTGCTGCGCGCGGCGATGTCGGGGTCGCCCAGCGACGTCAACATCCGGGGCAGCACCGCGGCGTTCGCGACCAGCGTGCGATGCCCCTCGATCGTCAAATACCTTTTGGCAGAACGAGAGTGGCGGGCCAGCGAACCCACGATGTCGGGATCGAGGCTGCCGGCCGCGATCATCGACGCGTGGACGGCGATCGCCTCGAGGTACGTCCGCGCGGGCGCCGAGGTATCGATGAAGATCGTCTGGCCGTCTGTCCACGGCGGGTCACCGGCGCGTTGCGCATCGACGGCCACCGCTCGTCCGGCAAAAGCGGAAGCAAGCATGCCGAGGCTGTGCAACCGGTCGGCGTCAGCGCCTTCCGCCACCGGCCACCTCCGCACGTCGACCTTGACCAAATATCTGTTCCAGCGTAGGTGTCGGCCTCGACGGTCGTCAATGACGCCGCCCACTCGGGGCTGATCGGTCGGCTATTGACGCATGTGGGCTGCGCCACCGATGTACCAGGTCTGGCCATTGATCCATTCGGCGTCGTCAGAGAGCAGGAACGCCGTGACTGCGGCGAGGTCCGCGGGACCGCCGAGGCGCGTGACCTTGGCGGCCGTCAAGAACATCTGCTGCATCCTCTGATCGCCCTGCCGTTCCTGGGTCTCCCCCATCACCAGACCGGGCATCACGGCGTTGCAGCGGATCCCTTGAGCACCATAGTTATTGGCGACGTGGCGGGTGATCTGGTTGACGGCGGCCTTGGCTGCGTTGTAGGCGACGTGCATGGGATCGGTGCCGAGCGATCCGCCCGAAGAGGTGTTGACGATGCTGCCGGATCCCTGGTCGAGGAGGTGCGGCAGGACGGTGCGGATCGTGCGGACGAAACCGAGCAGGTTGACGTCGAGCGTGCGCTGCCAGACGTCGAACGGCGTGTCCAGAATCGTTGTGTCACGGCCAAGGTTGTTCTCCGACAGGTCGGCGCCGACGTTGTCGAGTCCGTGGACCGCGCCGAACTCGGCGATGGTGGTGGCGACCAGGTTGCGGACGGACTCGTCGTCGGCGAGGTCGAATTCGACGGCGATGGCGCTGCCACCGGAGGCGGTGATGGCCTCGACAGTGGCTGTGGCGCCGGCCATGTTGATGTCGCCGACGGCGACCGAGGCACCCTCGGCGGCCAGGCGCTTGGCGGTGCCGGCGCCGATGCCCGTGGCTCCTCCGGCAACGATGAAGGTCTTACCTTTCAGTCCTTGCACGTCTGACTCCTCATGTGTTCAGCAGTAGGCGACACCGAGATCGACCGAAACCGTGGATGCGGTAACGAATCTCGACTCGTCCGACGCCAGCCACGCCACCGCGTCGGCGATGTCCTCAGGCTGGGCGATGCCTTCGGGCAGCAGCGGCTTGTGCATGCCCTGTAGATGTGGATAGGTCTCCGCGGCCGCCTGCAGAGCCTCCCGCATGCGGCCGGTGCCCATCGGGGTGGCGACCGCACCGGGATGCAGGCTGTTGACTCGGATGTGATGCCGGCCGAGTTCGGCGGCGAATCCGCGGGCCATGCCGGTGACGGCGTGCTTACTGGCGGTGTAGTGCACCGTGAACGATTGCATCTTGACGCCCGCAGCGGATCCGATCAAGATGACGGATCCGCCCCGTCCGCCGGCGATGATGTGATGCGCACCGGCCATCACCGTGTTCCACGTCCCGACGACGTTGACGTCGATGGTGTCGCGGAACGCCTGCGCGGTGATCTGATCCCACTTGGATGGCTCGCCGTCCGGTCGATGCCACGAGCCGTGCGGATTCGGCCAGGTCGTCATCCGTCGGGGAATCGTAGGGCACGCTTGGCGGCAACGGCCCCGCGATATCGACGAGGATGACGTCGGCGCCTTCAGCGCTGAGCCGTTGCGCGTGGGCTCTGCCCTGGCCGCGGGCAGCGCCGGTAACCAGGGCAACCTTGCCGGTCAGTCGGTCAGCCACCGTGAACGTCGCCCATGCCGATCTTGTCGATCGGGTTGGAGCGTTCGAGCATGCCGTACGTCTCTTCGCCGTCCCAGCGGTAGCGCACCCCGGCCTGCTGCAGCGCCGGGAAGTTGGGGTTCTCCTTTTTCATCTCGCGCACCGAGAAGGTGTTGTCGCTGTGGTGGATATCGTGGGTGGAGAACACCGTCTCGCCGTCGATACGTGTTGTCCCGTCGGCTGTTTCGAGAATAAGCGAGACGTCCTCGCCGACTGCCTGCAATGCTGTGAGCCACGGCGCGTGCACGACGCGGGCCGGGATCAGGTCGCCGTCACCGGTGAAGAGGTATCCCTCGTTGAACGTCCGCTTACCGTCCGGGCGAGGCGGATAGGCGATATAGCCGAAGGCTTTGCCGCTGGGGAAGACCGCCGATTGCCAAGCGTGTCCCCAGAATTCGGCAAGTTTGCGAACACCTTGGCGGCGGATTCGCAGGCCGGTACCGGTGAAGTCCTGACTCTGCCCGCCGATGGTCACCGAGCCGCCGGCTCGGAAGAGTTGCTCGTAGCGCGGGCCGCCCATCAACTGACCCTCGACGGCGTTCTTGATCCGGTCGCCGGCCTCATGTTGCAGAGCGCCTTGGATCCACGGCGGTACGGCCATCACGGCCTCGACGTGAAACGCGACGTCGACGAGTGGGCCGCCGGTCTTACCGGCCACCAGGTCGGCCGACGACGTCTGGACAGCCTTGCCGTCATAGTCCATCGTCCAGGTGCCGAACGGCTCGACGCAACGGAACACCAAGCCGCCCGCACCCAAGACGGTGGGCCGGCCGTCGGGCCCTTCAGGTGGCACAGACATGCCGCCGTCACGCAGGCGATACGCCCGGCCGTCGGGAAAGGCGATGTTAATCTGCAGTTCGTGGTTGTCCCAGTTCGCGCCCACGGCCTCGATACCGATGCGGGGCAATCCGATCCGTCCGCGATCATCGACCGTCCAGAAGCTGACGGAATCACGCATCTCCGGGTCGTCCGGGCGCTGCGCGAACACGTACTCGCGCGATCGGTCGATGCCGCCGGTGAGGTCAATCGCCATGAAAGCTCCTGTCGTTGTGGACCGTCCACCGGTTCGCGTTCTCGACGTAGCGCGCGAAACGGGGCCGAACCTCGGCGAAGTCGATACCGAACGCAACCGGATCGGCGTGCGAACTGGGTTCCCGCTCGCCGGCGGCCCGCGCCCACCAGCTCTGCATCCGCTGCTCGAACTCTTCGCTGACCGGCAGCCCAAGCCAGCGGTACAGACCGGTGACCTCGCCGATGGGGTCGGCCTGCATCGCGCGAAAGTCGATGTCGTAGAAGCGGTCCTGGGCTGCGCTGCTGCGGAACTGCAGCGCCCGATTCATGCCGAGCGACCAGTGCTCGACGTTGAGCCGGCCGATGTACGGCCGGTCCATCTCATCGGTGAACGAGCCGATGATGTCGGCGTACAGATCGGCCACCGACAAGATGACATCGGTCGGGTCGCGATGAGTCATCACGTATCTGGCGTCGGGAAAGGCGGCGTCGACGGCGTCCAGCCACAACACGTGCGACGGGCAGCGCAGCCGCCAGGGTCGTTCCGGCTCGCCCCACTGCAGCAGCTTCATCACCCGACGCTGGTAGGCCAACGTCGTTGTCAGATCTGCTTTTTCGACCAGCCACTCAGAGTAGGCAGGTATCTGGGCGAACGACTGGAAGATGTGCGATGCGAAGTCCAGCGCCATCAATTCGTGGCATTCCATCGGCGCATGGGTGTCGGTGGGCACGTGGTACCGAGTGCCGATCATCTCCCCTTTGTCGGGTGGGACGCGTGGATCCACCCCGACCACGGTGGACGGTGGCGGGCATGGCTGCGACGACTCCCACCGACGCAGATACCGGATGTCGGGGTCCTGGGACCACAGCATCGACAATGCCGTCGACCCAGTGCGCGGCAATCCCAGTCCGATCACCGGCGCCAGGATTGGCCCGTCGTCGATCTCCGGATGACGCCGGTACCAGTCTTCCACCTGCAGGCGCTGAGCGAGATAACCGGTGATGCGGCCATAGATGAAGGCCTCGCCGCGGGCGTTGAGCCGGGCTTGGCGCTCAAGGGAATTCAACAGGATCGCGAGCCCCTCGTCGAAGGAGTCCGCGCCGAAGTCGGTCAAACCGGTCTGCCGGATGGCCTCGTCTTTGAGCTCGCTGGAGTTCACCATGGATCAGCCCATCCACTGCCCGCCGGCCACGTCGATGGTCTGCCCGCATAGGTAGTCGGCGGCTTCCGAGGCGAGGAACGCGACCATGTTGGCGGCCTCTTCGGGCAGCGAAGCACGACCGAGTTGGACCTGGGTGGTGATCGCTTCCAGGATCGCTCCGCGACCGGCACGGTGTTGGTCGTTGGCCGGATGGAGCAGATACTCCATCATCTCCGGCTTGATCATGATGCCCGGGGCAACGCCGAGCACGTTGACGCCGCGCAACGCGACTTCGTGAGCGAGGTTGCGGGTGAACCCGATCACGCCGGATTTGCAGGAGTTGTAGACGACCAGGCCGCGCTGCTGAATGCGGCCGCCGACCGATCCGATGTTGATGATTTTGCCCGAGCCTTGCGGCAGGAGAAATTCCAAAGCGGCATGGGCGCCGTACATCATCATGGTCAGACTGCCCAGGACCGTGTGGTCGATGTCCGCCTTGGTCTGCTTCTCGAACGGACCGCCGACGACCATGACCGGGTTGTTGACCATGATGTCCAGCCCGCCCAATTCACCGTGGGCAACGCGCACCGCCTCATGCACCTGATCCCAGTCGGACATGTCGGCTTTCGCCGGGAATGCGCGCACGCCCCAGCGTTGCTCGACTTCCTTCGCGCGGCGCTCGACCTTCTCGAAGGTGCGACCGATCAACGCGATGTCGGCGCCGAGCCCGGCAAGCCGGTTGGCGATGGCTTGGCCGAGCCCGTCACCACCCGCGCCGGTGACGAACGCCTTCTTGCCTGACAGATCCATCAACTCGGTCACACGCTTGTCCACGATGTGTCGGGGCAAACTGTCCAAGTTCAGGGCCGCGATGGCATCTGCATCGTCGCGAACCGTCATCAGGGTCTCCTCTCGCCGCCGCTCGATGCCGACGATATGGCCGACTTAGCCCGGCGCGGTAATACCGATTGCGGAGTTCAGTCATGCCGATCTCTGATGGCTGGTATATCTCTGACCACGATGGACACGCATCGGCTGAAATACTTCCTGCGCATCGCAGAAGAAGGTTCGATCACCCGCGCCGCGGGCGTGCTGGGCATCGCCCAACCCGCGTTGAGTCGTCAGCTGCAATTGCTCGAAGAGGATCTCGGCGTTGCGCTGTTCCGCCGGACCCGTCGCGGCGTGGAGCTCACCGAGCCAGGCGAACGACTGCGGGCGTCGACGGCGGGGCCGTTGCGTCAGCTGGAGCTCGCCGTGCAGTACGCGGGATCGCCGCTGGCGCGGCTCAGCCGCAACATGCTCATCGGGCTGTTGGAGACGTCCGTCGACGTTCTCGCCGCACCCCTCATCCGGAGTTTGACGACCGTATTTCCCGATGCCGTCTTCTCGCTGACCGTGGGCAGCACGGATCACTTGGTCGAGGCGATGCTCAAAGGCGCCATAGACGTGGCCTTAATCAACCCGGTCCCCGACGACCGGGTCTTCTACCGCGAAATGCTGGCCGAAGATCTGGTGTTGGTCGGTGGGCCGCAGACGGATCTCGAACCCACCCACGCCGTCCCGTTCAATCAGGTGGTCACGCTGCCACTGGTGATTCCACGATCGCCGTCTGGCATCGGTAACCTCATCCAAAATGCTGCTCTCAGAACAAAAGTCAGCGTCACCTACCGCACGGCCACCGATTCGCTGCAGACCACGATAAGCCTTGTCAAAGCTGGTCTTGTCTACGGCATCCTTCCACTGTCCGCATGTCGGCGCGACGTCGAGGACGCGCGACTGCGGTTCGCCCCGATCTTCGAACCCACGATGACGCAACGGCTCGGGTTGGCGGCGACGTCCCAGCTCGAACTGCCGCGCGAGTTCACCGCGAAGGTGGGAAACACCATCCGGGAGGAGGTGGCGGCGCTCATCAGATCCGGCCGTTGGCCGGCTGAGTTTCTGTCGCCCCAACCCTGGAATCCGAGGATGGGCAACTGACGACGGTGTTTGCCGGCGTGCCCGGTTCAACTGGTTGAACGTTGGTGCGGCATGCACGTGCCGGTGCTTTAGTCGGGACTATGACATCCCTGATTACGTTGACCCGCGACACTCTCGCGGTGCGCTTGTTGGTAGCCACGGTTCTCGGAGGCGCCACCGCGCTCGCTGTTGGTAACGCAGTCGGTTGGCGATTCGCCATCGCAGGCTGGGTCGTTGCGGCCGGGATCTACGCGGGTTGGACGCGCCTGATCTTGGGCGGCATGAGTGCCGAGCAAACCTGCCGGTATGCGACCCGCGAGGACCCCACCAGAGCGGTCTCCGAACTCATCACGCTGTCAGCGAGTATCGCGAGCCTGGGCGGTGTCGGCTACGTTGTCGCCGCCGGATCAGGCACGGGGACTGCGGCTTTGGCAGCCGCGGTGGTCGGTATCCTGACCGTGGCAGCGTCCTGGTTTATCGTCCACACGATGTTCACGGTGCACTACGCGCGGCTCTACTACTCGGGCGAGCCAGGCGGCATCAACTTCCACGACCCGGAGCCGCCCTGCTTTCACGACTTCGCGTACCTGGCCTACACCGTCGGCATGACCTACCAGGTATCGGACACCGAGATCGGGTTGACGTCGATCAGAGCGACGGTGCTGCGCCACGCTCTACTGTCGTACCTTCTCGGCGCCGTCGTCTTGGCTGTCACGATCAATCTGATCGCGGGGTTGGGTTCCAAATTCTGACGAAAAGCTCTGCCATCACATGAAGGAGGACTCATGACCGCACCGGAGGCATCACCTGCCGAAGGCACCGTGACCGTCACAGAGACGGGCACCGGCACGTATACCCAGCAGATCACCGCGGGACGCCACCAGTTCGTCGCCGACGAGCCGCGGCCGATCGGAGACGACGAGGGGCCGACACCGTACGACCTGTTACTGGCTGCGCTCGGGGCTTGCACGTCGATGACGGTACGGATGTACGCCGAACGCAAGGGCTGGCAGCTCGATCGGGTTCACGTGACGTTGCGACACAGCCGGATTCACGCGCAGGACTGTGCCGACTGCGAAACCAAAATCGGGTGGATCACCCACATCGATCGCGACATCGAGTTGACCGGCGACCTCGACGACGATCAGCGACAGCAGCTGTTGCACATCGCCGAACGCTGCCCTGTCCATCAGACGCTGACCTCGGAGGTGGACGTCGCCACGTCGTTGCGTTGACAGCCGGGCGCTAACAGGTACCGGGCCTACCGGTGAACATGTCATTGCCGCAGCCGGGGTCCGAGTTGGGTGGCGGAGTCTCTCCATCCCATACATTGCTACCCTCCAGGCTGCCCTTGAAGGGAACATTCCCCATGCCACTGCGCACCCAGAACCATGTGTGGCAGATGTTCATGTCCCACCCGAAAAACGTGCCTGGCCCGGTATGCTGCGCCATCTGCGGGACCGGCTGAAACACCATCGTGTCCCCTGGGCACCAGTGATGCGGAACCTGAGCCTGCGCGGTAGCCGCTAACCCCAGTTCAGCGAAGGCGATGCCACCAGTCAGCAACGCGCAGAACATGATCCACTTGCAGGTAGCGGTGGTTCTCATCGTGATGCCCCTTCATGCACCGCTAGCGACCCGGCGGGCATGGGGCCGGTAGGAAGAGGGCCCAGCACTGCCGCTGAGGTGGTGGCGGTGGAGGTTCAGGAGGCGGAGGCTGATCGTTCGGGTCATCCATCTGCCAGACGATCGGCGCGACGCCGGTCTCGGCCTGTGCGGTAGCCGGGCCCAAATCCAGGCCGGCCATCGCGACGCCGCCAGTCAGTAGCGCGCCGGCAATGATCCGGTTCACGGTGCTGTCGCAATTCATCGTGCTGCCCCTTCGTTTCGTCGCTTTAGCCGCCTGGACAAGGCCCGGGAATCCACATCGACCAGCACATACCGGGCGGCGGGGGTAACCCAGGCCCGGAGTTCGGAAGGTGCTGTGGGGGTGGAGGATTCGGCCCCTCATAAATGCCCTGACCTTGATTACCCTGGTCGAAGGCCACGTGATAGTAGGTATGGCAGACATTCGTGTCCCACGTCACCGGGTTGTAGACGTGGTTCTGAGTCAGATGAAATAAGCCATCGCCTGGGCACCAGCGATTTGGGCCCCAGCAGACATGGTCGACCATCGCGGCGGGCCCGCAATCATCGTCCGCTCGGGCGTTGCCTGCACCCAGACCGGCCATAGCGGCGCTGCCGGACATCAACATCGCCGCCGCCCAAGCAGCGGTCAGCTGCTTCATGACTGAGAATTTTCCCCGTCGACCTCGTCCTGCACATGGGGCAAATGCCCCATTTTTCGGCGGCCCCATGGCACTACCGCCCACAGGCGCGCGGACTTAGTATTCACTGGCCGCTGCACGTCGCCCAGCACCGGCACCAGATGAAGTTCGTCGCCGACCACTGAGAAACGGTGTGAACGATGGATGATTACGACTACGACGTGCTGGTGATCGGGTCCGGCTTCGGCGGCAGCGTCACCGCATTACGGCTGACCGAAAAGGGTTACCGGGTCGGAGTATTCGAGTCCGGTCGGCGCTGGGACGCGGACTCCCTGCCGAAGTCGAATTGGAATGCGCGCAAGTCGATCTGGGCGCCGAAGCTCGGGCTCACCGGACCGCAGCGCATCAGCATCCTGGGCAAGTGCATCGTGTTCAGCGGCGCCGCGGTCGGCGGTGGCTCGATCATCTACGGCAACACGTTGTACCAGCCGCTCGACCCGTTCTACCGCGACAAGCAATGGGCGCACATCACCGACTGGAAGGCCGAACTCGCTCCGTACTATGACCAGGCCAAGCGCATGCTCGGCGTCGAACCCAACCCCCGCCTGACGCCGGCCGACGACGTGGTCAAGCAGATCGCGGACGACCTTGGCGTCGGTCACACGTTTCACGCCACCGACGTCGGTGTGTTCTTCAGCGAGGGCCAGGAGGGCCAGGAGGTCGACGACCCCTACTTCGGCGGCGCCGGGCCGCGCCGCGCGGGGTGTATCCACTGCGCCCGCTGCTTCACCGGCTGCGCCCACAACGCGAAGAACACGACGCCGATGAACTATCTGTACCTGGCCGAACACGCGGGCGCTCAGGTACACCCGCTCACGACGGTCACCTCGGTGCGTTCCCTCGACGGCGGTGGCTACCAGGTCGACGTAGTGCGGGCGAACGGCAAGCTGCGCCGCGGCAAGAAGACCTACACCGCCGAGCACGTCGTTTTCGCCGCCGCGGCGCTCGGCACGCAGAAGCTGCTGCACAAGCTGAAGGACAACGGCACGCTGCCGGCGTTGTCGCCGCGATTAGGCGAGCTCACCCGCAGCAACTCCGAGGAGATCCTCGGCGCCGTCGCGAAGAAGCGGGGGACCGACTTCGCCCAGGGCATCGCGATTACGTCGTCGATCCACCCTGAGCCGAATACCCACCTCGAGGTCTGCCATTACGGCAAGGGCCAGAATGCGATGTTTATGCAGACGGTGCCGATGGTCGACGGCGGAGCGTTCCGGTTCGTGCGTTTCCTGCTCGCGATCGCGCTGCACCCGGTGGTGTTCCTGCGCTCGCTCAACGCCCGGCGCGCCTCGGAGCGCAGCGTGCTCCTGCTGTTCATGCAGTCCCTGGACAACTCGTTGACGTCCTACCGGTGGCGCGGACGGCTGCTCACCAGGCAGGGCACCGGCGAGCCGAACCCCACCTGGATCCCGATCGCTCACGACATCGCGAAACGGTTCGCGGACAAGATCGACGGTGACACGCACGGCATATTCACCGACCCGTTCAACATCCCGGCCACAGCGCATTACATCGGCGGCTGTGTCATCGGCACCTCGCCCGAGCAGGGCGTCGTCGACCCTTACCAACGGGTGTTCGGCTACCCGGGTCTGCACATCGCGGATGGCTCGGCGATTACCGCCAATCTGGGAGTCAACCCGTCGCTGACGATCACCGCCCAGGCCGAGCGGGCAATGTCGTTCTGGCCCAACAAGGGCGACGCGGACTCGCGTCCGGCGCTGGGCGAGGCGTACCGGCGTCTCGTACCGGTGCCGCCGAAGCAGCCGGCCGTCCCAGAGGCGGCATCCGGTGCGCTGCGCTTGACGGTGGTCTGACGGCGGCGCGGCTGGCCATGCGGTGGCGGGCAGGGGGCCGGCAATGATCCGGCTCAGAATGCGCTTGGTGTGCATAGCAAATCGCCGGGTGCGAAGGCACCCACCCACTCCGCTCAGGCGTGTAGCCCCCTGCGCTGAGAACTTGTCTCTAGCGGCGGAACATAAGCGGAATGGATAAATTCTCCGACGGTCGAATCCACAAGTCGCACGGCGGCAGCGAGTTCGCGAACAGCAGACGCCGGGCCACAAAAGGAGGTCTGTGAACGCCGAACCGCCACTGTTGCTAGCGCTTGACCTGACTGGGACTTTCGTCTTCGGCCTCAACGGAGCACTGACAGCGGTGCGGGTTGCACGGCTCGACATTGTGGGTGTCGTAGCACTCGGCATGGCTACGGCGTTGGGCGGCGGGGTAATTCGCGATGTCCTTATCGGTTCCATACCGCCTGCGACCTTTCGTGATTGGCGTTTCTTTGTGCTCGGCGTCGCCGGTGGACTCATCGCGTTCGTCCTCGGCAAGTACCTCCATCGATTGGAGACGCCGATCACAGTTCTTGACGCCATCGGGCTCAGCGTCTTCGCGGTCATCGGCACCAACAAGGCCGTTGCCTTCGGATTGGGGGTAGGGCCTGCGCTTCTGTTGGGCGTCGTCACCGCAGTGGGCGGTGGCACGATTCGGGACACCCTCATCGGAAAAATTCCAACCGTGCTTCGCAGCGGGCTGTATGCGATCCCCGCATTGATCGCCGCAGCGATCACCGTCGCCGCTATGCGGATGGGTCTTTACGGGCTGCCGGCCGCCCTGGGAGCCGCGGCGGTCTGCTTTGCTATCCGGATGCTCGGAGTCCGGTTCGACTTGAACGCGCCAACCCCGCGTGGAGCTGTCGGTGAGAGAGCAGATTCGCCCGATTCGGATCCTCCGCATTCCCCTTGAGACGGCGATGACCCAGTTGGCGAGCGAGGCCAGAGCTCCTCGCCAAACCGGACGTCAGGTCAGCTCGCGCCCGCCGCGATCACCTCGTCCACCTCGAGGGCACGACCGGCCATCTCGGCGTGCGCCTTGTCGAGTGCTTCGGCCTGATCCTCATCGGCTTTCATCAGCGCCTCGATGTCGAGGCCGCCCATGTCGAGCACACCCATGTCTCTGAAGGCCTTCTGCACCTTGTCGCCCCACAACCCGATGTCCTTGACGATCGGCACGATGCGGCTGAACAGGTGCGAGCGGAACTGGATCATCAGCGGCGACGTGTCGACCCACTCAGCACACGCTTGGACGTCCAAGCCGAGGGTTTCGAAGACCTCCTCGCCGCGGAACCGGTCGCGCATCAGGTAACAGGCGTCCACGACGAACTCTTCACGCTCGGCCCGCTCGGCCTCGGTCAGCGCGGAGTAGTAGTCCTTCAGGGAGATGCGGCCGAAGGCGACGTGCCTGGCCTCGTCCTGCATCACGTAGGCCAGCACCTTCTTGGCCAGCGAACCCTGCGCCGACATGTCCCGCAGCACCCCGAAGGCGGCGAGTGCGAGCCCTTCGATGAGGACCTGCATGCCGAGGTAGGGCATGTCCCAGCGTGAGTCGCGCAGGGTGTCGTCCAGCAGTGCGGTCAGGTGTTTGTTGATCGGGTAGACGACGTCGACCTTCTCCTGCAGGAACCGCGAGAACGCCTCTACGTGCCGGGCCTCGTCCATGGTCTGGGTGGCCGCGTAAAACTTCGCGTCCAGGTCAGGGACGACCTCGACGATCTTGGCCGCGCACACCATCGCGCCCTGCTCACCGTGCAGGAACTGCGAGAGCTGCCAGGCCTGGAAGTGCTGACCCATCTCGGCGCGACGTGCGTCGTCTGCGGCGTCCCACATCGGGCTGCCGAACAGCGGATGGAACTCGACAGGCAGCTCGATCGGGTTCATCGGGTCGACGTCTTGCGTCCAGTCGATGCGCGACTGGGCATCCCACTGCTTGTCCTTTCCCTTCTGGTACAGGGAAAGGAGCCGGGCGCGCCCGTCGTCGTACTCCCACGTGAAGCGCGCGGCGCCGGCACTGGCGACCTCCCACAAGTAGGGCGCGGGCACGTCCGTGTACTTGTCCCTCGTAGTCATCAGCTGCCTTTCCGCCCGGCGTGACCAGTGGTCATGTGACGGCTATCACACTGCACCGCCGGTGGCAGCGCGTCAACCCTGACGAGCGGGCTCAATGACGCGATCCGCTCCAAATGCGATCTCAAACGAAAACACCCCCGACCAGTGGCCGGGGGTGCTTCGTGTCAGTCCTGCTCAGTGGTGGTGATGACCGTGGCCGTGATCGTCCTCGTCGTGGCTCACCTTCTCGACGATTGCGGTCTCGGTGGTCAGCACCATGCGTGCCACCGATGCAGCATTGAGCACAGCGGACCGGGTGACCTTGACCGGGTCGATGACCCCGTCGGCCGCCAGGTCGCCGTACTTCAGCGTCGCCGCGTTGAAGCCGTGTCCGGCCTTCTGCTCGCCGACCTTGTTGACCACGACCGCGCCATCCAGCCCGGCGTTGGTGGCAATCCAGTACAGCGGAGCACTGAGCGCGTCGGAGAACACCTGCACGCCGGCCGCCTCGTCACCCTTGAGCGAATCACGCAGCCCGACAAGCGCTTTGCGCGCGTGTATCAGTGCTGATCCACCGCCCGGCACGATGCCTTCCTCGACGGCAGCCTTGGCGGCCGCAACCGCGTCCTCCACGCTCTCTTTGCGCTCCTTGAGCGCGGTCTCGGTGGCCGCACCGACCTTGATCACCGCAACGCCGCCGGACAGCTTGGCCAGCCGCTCCTGCAGCTTTTCGCGATCCCAGTCGGAGTCGCTGGACTCGATCTCTGCCCGCAACTGCTTGGCGCGGCCGTCGATGGCCTCGGCGCCACCGCCGCCCTCGACGATCACGGTGTCGTCCTTGCTGACCACCACGCGCCGGGCCGAACCAAGCACGTCCAGGCCCACCTCGCGCAGCGTCAATCCGACGTCGGGGTTGACCACCTGACCGCCGGTGACGATGGCCAGGTCCTCCAGGAACGCCTTGCGGCGATCGCCGAAGAACGGCGCCTTGACCGCAACCGCTTTGAGCGTCTTGCGGATCGCGTTGACCACCAGCGTCGACAGCGGCTCGCCCTCGACGTCCTCGGCGATCACCAGCAGCGGCTTGCCGGCCTCGGCGACCTTCTCCAGCAACGGCAGAAGATCGGGCAGCGAGCTGATCTTGTCGCGATGCAACAGAATCAGTGCATCTTCCAGGACGGCCTGCTGAGCGTCGAAGTCGGTGACGAAGTACGCCGACAGGAAGCCCTTGTCGAAGCCGACGCCCTCGGTGAATTCCAATTCGGTGCTCAACGTCGACGACTCCTCGACGCTGACCACGCCGTCGTGGCCGACCTTGCTCATTGCCTCGCCGACCAGCTCGCCCAGGAGCTCATCGCGCGACGACACCGTCGCCACCTGCGCGATACCTTTCTTGCCCTTTACCGGGGTGGCCGATGCCAGCAGCGCCTCAGACACCGCATCGGCGGCCTTGCCGATCCCGAGCCCCAGGGCGATCGGGTTGGCACCGGCAGCCACGTTGCGCAGGCCGTTCTTGATGATGGCCTGCGCCAGCACGGTCGCGGTGGTGGTGCCGTCGCCGGCGATGTCGTTGGTCTTGGTGGCCACCGACTTGACCAGCTGGGCACCCAGGTTCTCGAACGGGTCTTCCAGGTCGATCTCGCGCGCCACCGTGACGCCGTCGTTGGTGACTGCAGGACCGCCGAAGGCTTTGGCCAGCACCACATGCCGGCCGCGCGGGCCCAGCGTCACCCGGACCGCGTTGGCGAGCTTGTCGACGCCGGCTTCCATCGCCCGGCGCGCGGTCTCGTTGAACTCAATCTGCTTGCTCATAAATCTCTCTTGTCGCGTCTCATAAGCGATCCGCCCCGGAAATCACCCACGCGTAGACGTGGGGATCGCCGGGGCGGAACACGCTTCTAGCTATTTGGAGACAACGGCCAGCACGTCGCGGGCCGAGAGGATCAGGTACTCCTCGTTGTTGTACTTGATCTCGGTGCCGCCGTACTTGCTGTAAATGACGGTGTCGCCTTCGGACACGTCCAGCGGAATCCGCTTCGAGCCGTCCTCATCCCACCGGCCGGGGCCGACGGCGACGACTTTGCCCTCTTGGGGCTTTTCCTTAGCGGTGTCCGGAATGACCAGACCGGATGCGGTCGTGGTCTCGGCCTCATTGGCCTGTACGAGGATCTTGTCCTCGAGTGGCTTGATGTTCACGCTCGCCACGATTGGAGCCCTCCACTTAGTTGGTAGCAGGTCCGGGGCCGGTTGCCCCGATTTACCAGGTGTTTCGGCTCTCGTCCGTGCCCACGCGTCGTCGTCGCGGGTGCCGGCGCAGGGGGTTGTTCGATTGCCACCTAGCACTCTATACACGCGAGTGCTAGCACTCAAGAGCGGCCTGGTGCTTCTTCGCTCTCAGCTGACTTGGCCTTTTACCACCGGCAGGCCAGGATCGCTGGCGACGTCGAGCGGAGACGGCGACGCACCGGCAGCCACCAGGTGCGCAGCAAAGGAAGCGATCATCGCTCCGTTGTCGGTGCAGAGCCGCAGGCCGGGGATGCGCAGCGCCAGGCCGGCGGCCGCGCAACGCTGCGCGGCGAGCTCGCGCAGCCGCGAGTTCGCGGCGACGCCACCCGCGATGAGCAGGGTTTTCACCCCCAGCTCGGTTGCCGCGCGGACGGCTTTCATGGTCAGCACGTCGGCCACTGACTCCTGGAAGCCCGCGGCGATGTCGGCGGTCGCCGCGTCCGGATGGCTCTCGACGTAGCGCGCGACCGCGGTCTTGAGCCCGGAGAAGCTGAACGAGTTGCGGTCGTCGCGCGGCCCGGTCATGCCACGGGGAAACGCGATCGCTTCGGCGTCGCCGGTGCGGGCCAGGTCGTCGAGCAACTTGCCGCCCGGATAACCGATACCCAGCAGCCGGGCCACCTTGTCGTACGCCTCCCCCGCGGCGTCGTCGACGGTGCTGCCCAGTTCGACGATCGGCTCACCGAGCGAACGGACGTGCAGCAGGTGGGTATGGCCGCCGGACACCAGCAGCGCAACACTCTCCGGCAGCGGCCCATGCTGGTAGACATCGGCGGCCAAATGCCCGCCTAAGTGGTTCACGGCGTAGAACGGCACATCCCACGCGGCCGAGTACGCCTTGGCCGCGGCCACTCCCACCAGTAGCGCGCCGGCCAGCCCCGGTCCGATGGTCGCCGCGACGATGTCGGGTTTGGCGATGCCTGCCGTGGCCAACGCGCGCCGCATCGCCGGACCGAGCGCCTCAAGGTGTGCCCGCGATGCGATCTCGGGGACGACGCCGCCGAACCGGACGTGTTCGTCGACGCTAGAGGCGACCTCGTCGGCCAGCAACGTCACGGCGCCGTCGCCACCGAGTTGGGCGATGCCGACTCCTGTTTCGTCGCAGGAGGTTTCGATGGCCAGGATGGTTGTCGTCATGTGAGCGCCTCCCGTCGCATGGTGTACGCGTCGGCGCCACTGATGCGGTAATACCGCCGGCGCAGACCAATCTCGGCGAAACCCACGCTGCGATAGAGCGCGATCGCGGGCTCGTTGTCGGTGCGGACTTCCAGGTGCACGACGCCGCCGTCGGCGATGGTGAGCAGCTCATCCAGCACGCGGCGGCCGACCCCACGGCCCTGGTAGTCCGGGTCCACGCCGATGGTGTGGATCTCGTACTCGAACGGCGGTGTCCGGCCCAGCCGGGAGATGCCGCCGTAGCCGACCAAGGTGTTAGCGGTGCGTGCGGCCACATAGTGATTGTGCTCGGCGGCGAGTTCGCGGACGAATGCCACTGTCGGCCAGGGGTCGTCACCGGGAAACAGCACGCTCTCCAACTCGGCGCAGCGCTCGGCGTCGTCGACGGTCAGGGCGCCGATGGTCACGGACTCGCTGCCGGCGGTCACCGCTGAGCCGCCCGCTCGGCAATCGTCTTGGCGTCCGGTCGACGCAGGTATAGCGGCACCAGGGCCGGCGGCTGCGGCGACCAGTCGGCGACGGCGGCGACGAGCCCGGCCACGCTCGGATACCGCGGCTCGATGCACGGCAGCCCGAACAGCGCGGCGTGGTCCGGCGAACCGGCGACCGACTGGGCGCCACCCGCGTCGACGTCAGTTGGAGCGCTGACGGCCGGGCCGGCGATGCGGACGCCGTCGCGATAGCGGGCCCAGTAGACCTCGCGCCGACGGGCGTCGGTCACCACCAGCACCTCGCCGGTGGTGAGCACGCCGATGCCGTCCAGGCTGCAGACTCCGTACACCGGCACGCCCAATGCATGCCCGTAGGCGGCCGCGGTGGCCATGCCGACCCGCAGGCCGGTGAACGGCCCGGGTCCGCAGCCGACCACGACGGCGTTCAGGTCAGGCATCCTCAGGCCGGCATCGGCCAACGCGGCCAACACATTCGGGGTGATGCGTTCAGCGTGGGCACGGGCGTCGAGCGTGACTCGCACCGCCAGCACGCGACCGCCGTCGACTATCCCCGCGGTCACTGCGGGAGTTGCGGTGTCGATGGCCAGCAGCGGGCTAATCACGGATGACTCCACTGCCACGTCGCAGTCCGGGTGTCGGAGTTGCTGATTCGCTCCAGCCGGACGTCCAGGTGTCGCTCGGACAGTCGTTCGGCCAAACCCTCGCCCCACTCCACCACGACGACGGCGTCGTCGAGTTCGGTGTCGAGATCGAGCGATTCGAGCTCGTCGAGCAGGTCGGCGCCGGTGTGGTCAAGCAGTCGGTAAACGTCGACGTGGATCATCGCCGGCGCACCGCTGCGTCGCGCCGGATGCACCCGCGCCAGCACGAACGTCGGCGACGTGACCGGTCCGTCGACGTTCATCGCCGCGGCTATTCCTTTGGTCAGCACTGTTTTTCCGGCGCCGAGCGGCCCGGAGAGCACCACGACGTCGCCGGCACGCAGCTGCTCGCCCAACCGCGAACCCAGTGCCACGGTGTCGTCCACGTGGGGCAGCGTGGCGATGCCCGACTCGTCAGTCACGGCGCAGGACCCGATCGCGCCACCGCTGACTGATCATCGCGAACTTGCTCGGGGTCGCACGCTTCACCAGGCGGACCAAGCCGTCGTTGATCGCCTCGGGCTTGTCCAGCAGCACCAGATGTCCTGCGCGCGAAACGATCACCAGCTCGCAATCCGGCAGCGCCTCGGCCATTCGCCTCGAGTATTTGGCCGGGGTCACCAGGTCGCGGTCACCGCAGACGATCAGCGTCGGGATGGTCGCGAGCGTTGCCAGTCCCTTGGTTTCGTCGTGCACCTGCAAGGCGTGCAGGAACTCCACCATCGTCGGGATCGGGGTGCCGAGCATCATCCTCTCGGAGAACGCGACGATGCTCGGGCTGACATGCATGTCGGAGTATGACGCCGCCCGAAGGATCGGCCCGATCAACGAACGGGTCGCGTTGCGCCCGCGGTCGATGAGTTTGGGCGCCGATCGGGCGGCGCGCCGAACAGCCTCCAGCGCAGGGTTATTCAGAATCTCACCCAGCGGCGACTTGGCCACCCCTTCGGCCGCGGACGAGATCAGCGCGGCACCGGTGATCCGGCTGCCGTAGTGCTGCGGGAATTGACGGGCATGCGACAGCACCGTCATCCCGCCCATCGAATGGCCGACCAACACGATCGGGTTCCGCGGCGCGATCACCTGCAGCACCGTCTCCAGATCCTTGCCCAGCTGGGTCACGGTGTAGGTCTCCGGTGGAGCTTGGCCTGATCGGCCGTGACCGCGCTGGTCGTAGAAGATCATCCGTACTTTCGAACCCCACTCATCGGACAGCCTCATCCGCTGAAAGTGGAAAGAGCCCATGCGCAAACAGAATCCGTGGGCGAACACGACGGTCAACGGCGCGTCGGTGGGGCCGACTTCGCGCACGGCCAGTGGCACCCCGTCGGGCGTCGTCACCAGGTAGCTGCGGTCGCCATCCAGTGTCTCGAAGTCCTCGTGGGCGTACGGGTCGTCGATCACGGCACGGCGAGTCATGGAGCGCGCCACAGTGACTCCGGTGATGGTGCCCAGCGCCCCGACTCCCGCTGCACCCGCGAGCCACCGTGCCAACCCCTTGCTCACGTGAGGGATGTCCAGATCGTCAGCGCTCAACGATGTCCAGCCTCGCGGTAGGTCCTGGTGATACGTCCCCGCGGACTGGTCACCACTTCGTAATGGATGGTGTCCAACAGGTCCGCCCACTCCTGCGCAGTCGGCTCACCCTGAAGGCCCGGTCCGAACAGGATCGCCTCATCGCCTTCGGCGACGTCGACTTTTCCCGGGCCGAGGTCAACCAGGAACTGGTCCATACAGATTCGGCCGACACCCGGTCGCCGCGTGCCATTGATGAGCACATCCAAGCGTCCACCCAAGGAGCGGAACACGCCGTCGGCGTAACCGATCGGCATCAAAGCCACGGTGGTGTCCTGCTCGGCGATCCAGGTATGCCCGTACGACACACCCTCGCCGGCCCGAATCGACTTCACCAGCGCAACAGCACATTTCACCGTCATCGCAGGTATCAGACCCATGTCGCCCAACTCGGGCACCGGACTCAGGCCGTAGACGGCAATGCCGGGCCGAATCATGTCGAACGCCAGGTCGGGACGCGACATCGCGGACGACGAGTTCGACAGATGGGCAACCTCGAACCGCACCTTGGCCTCGCGCGTCTGCGTCACAATGTCGGTGAACCGTTGCGCCTGAAGGTTATTGATCGGGTTGTTCGGCTGGTCTGCGTACACCATGTGCGACATCAGGCCCCGCAGCCGGATGGCGTCGTCGGCGGCGGCTTGACCCAGCGCCGTCAACATCGACGGGTACTGCGCCAGCGGCACACCGTTGCGATTCAGTCCGGTGTCCACTTTGACGGTCACCGCGGCGGTGCGGCCGGTCCGACGGACCGCATCCATCAGCTCGTCGAGCTGCCGCAAGGATGACACCGCGATCTGCACATCGGCGAGGAGCGCGGCCGCGAAGTCGATACCAGGCGGATGCAGCCAGGCCAGCACCGGCGCGGTGATGCCGCCGGTGCGCAGCCCCAGTGCCTCGTCGATGGTGGCCACGCCAAGCTCGGCGGCGCCCGCGGCCAGTGCGGCCCGGGCGACCCGCGGGGCGCCGTGTCCGTAGCCGTCGGCCTTGACGACGGCCATCACCTGCGCGTCGCCGGCGTGTTCACGCAGCACCCGCACGTTGTGCGCAATCGCGCCCAGGTCCACCACGGCCTCGGCAAGCACGCCCGGTGTCAGGGATATCGCAGTCATTTCCCCGCCATTGTCCCAGAGCCGCCCGGCCGGCCATTAATCCGCGGGGCGACTGGTGCGCTAGTGCGCGAAGTGCTCCGCCTGGTAGTGCCCAGCCGGCTTCAGCTTGTCCAGGCTGGCCAGGGCGGTGCGAGCGTCATCGTGCAGCGCACGGGCCAGATCAGCCGACAACCCTTCACGCACCACGATGCGCAGCACCGAGATGTCGTTAGCGTTGTCCGGCATGGTGTAGGCCGGCACCTGCCAGCCGAAGCCGCGCAACTCGTGCGACACGTCGAACTCCGTGTAGCCCAGCCCGCGCGCCAGCCGGAATGCGACCACCGGGATCGCCGAACCGTCCGAGATCACTTCACAATGGTCGGCTTCCCGAAGCTGCTCGCCCAGCCAGCGGGCGGTCGACGACAAACTCTGCATGACCTGTGTGTAGCCCTCTCGGCCCAGCCGCAGGAAGTTGTAATACTGGCCGATCACCTGGTTGCCGGCGCGGGAGAAGTTCAGCGTGAAGGTCGGCATGTCACCGCCGAGGTAGTTGACGTGGAACACCAGCTCCTCGGGTAGGTACTCCTTGCTGCGCCACACCACGAAGCCGATACCGGGGTAGGTCAGGCCGTATTTGTGCCCGCTGACATTGATCGACACCACCCGCGGCAGCCGGAAGTCCCACTTGAGCTCGGGATGCAGGAACGGCACCACGAACCCACCGCTGGCCGCGTCCACATGCACCGGTACGTCCACGCCGCCGCCGGCAGCCAGTTTGTCCAGCGCCGCGCAGATCTCCGCGATCGGTTCGAGCTCACCGGTGTAGGTCGTGCCCAGGATCCCGACTACACCGATGGTGTCCTCGTCGACGGCATCCAGCACCTGCTCTGTGGTGATGACGTAGCGGCCTTCCTCCATCGGCAGGTAGCGCGGCTCGACATCGAAATACCGGCAGAACTTCTCCCAGACCACCTGCACGTTGGAGCCCATCACCAGGTTGGGGGTGCGTTTCTCCCAGCCCTTGCCGATCTTGGCCCGCCAGCGCCATTTGAGCGCCAGCCCGCCGAGCATCACCGCCTCGCTGGAGCCGATCGTCGAGACCCCGATGGCACTGGACGGGTCGTCGTCACGCAGGCCGTCGGCGTGGAACAGGTCGGCCACCATGCACACGCAGCGCTGCTCGATCGCTGCGGTCAGCGGATATTCGTCCTTGTCGATCATGTTCTTGTCGAACGTCTCGGCCATCAGCCTGTCCGCCTGGGGATCCATCCAGGTGGTGACGAACGTCGCCAGGTTCAGTCGCGAGCTGCCGTCGAGCATCAGCTCGTCGTGGATGAAGCGGTAGGCGGCGTCGGGATCCATCGACTCCTCGGGCAGCCGCAATGCCGGCACCGGAGTAGTGAACATGCGGCCGGTGTAGGCGGGCGCGATCGAGTGTGCGGGGACGGACGGTCGATTGGAGGTCATAGCGGGTCCTTTTCGGTTGGCGGCTACAGCGTGGCGAGAGCGGCTCGGATGTGGCCGGCGATGCGGGACGCCGACGTCGGCGCGTCACCCGGTCCGGGATCGGCCGCCGACAGGGCGGCCGCACGGGCGTGCACGAAGGCGGCGGCGGCCGCGGCTTCGACGGGCCGCAGACCCGCGGCCAGCAGCGCGCCGGTCATCCCGGACAGCACATCACCGGACCCGGCGGTCGCGGCCCAGGACTGCCCGGCCGGGTTGAGGTAGATCGGACCTTCGGGTTCGGCGATGACGGTGACATTGCCCTTGAGCAACACCGTCGCGCCGAGCGCGTCGGCCAGTTTTCGGGTGGCACCGATTCGGTCGTCGCCGGGCGGAGCGCCGGCCAGACGGGCGAATTCGCCGGCGTGTGGCGTCAGCAGGGTCGGGGCGCGACGAGAGGCGAGCATGTCAGGGTGCGCCGCCAAGATCGTCAGGGCGTCGGCGTCGATCAGCACCGGCAGGTTGGTCTCCAGCGCGAACCACAATGCGGCTGCACCGATTTCGTCGGTGCCCAGGCCCGGCCCGACCACCCAGGCCTGCACTCGCCCGGCCGCGGCCGGAGTCGGCGACGCGATCACCTCCGGGCAATGCGCGACCACCTCGCTGTGCGCGCTGCCGGCGAAGCGAACCATGCCGGAGGTGGCCGCGACGGCGGCGCTGGTGCACAACACCGCGGCGCCGGGGTAGGTCGACGAGCCGGCCATCACACCGGTGACGCCCTGGGTGTACTTGTCGTCGTGCGGCCCCGGCACCGGCCAGCGCGCGGCCACGTCGGCGGCGTCGAAGCCGACGACCTCGGCGTCGGGCAGGTCGAGACCGATGTCGATGAGCTTCACCCGGCCGCAGTCCGCGAGCGCATGCACCGGCTTGAGCCCGCCGAACGTGACGGTCCAGGTGGCGTGCACCGCGGGCCCGGTGATCGCACCGGTCTCGACGTCGATGCCGCTGGGGATGTCGACGGCCAGCACCGGGATTCCGCCGTCGTCGACGGCGGCGAACACCTCGGCCGCGTCTGGCCGCAGCGGGCCCGAGCCGGAGATCCCCACCACGCCGTCGATCACGAGATCGGTTGCTGCATTGACGCTGTGGACGACGTGGCCACCGGACTTACGGAATGCGGCCAGCGCCGCAGGATGCGTCTTCTCGGGCTTCAGCAGCACCGCATCGGCAGCCGCACCGCGACGACGCAGGAACGTCGCCGCCCACAGCGCGTCGCCGCCGTTGTCACCGGAACCCACCACCGCGCACACCCGGCGACCGGCAACACCGCCCGTGCGAGCGGTCAACTCGGTGATGATCTCGTTGGCCAATCCGTAAGCCGCACGCCGCATCAGGGCGCCACCCGGAAGGCTGGCCAGCAACGGCGCCTCAGCCTCGCGGATTGCGTCTGCGTTGTAGTAGTGCCGCATCAACGCCAGCATTCCACGCTCGGAGAATGATTCACACACAGGCCACGACGACGGCGAGGATTTCGCCGGCCTCGGCGACGCGACCGCGACCCGCCGGTAGCCGTCGATCGGCTCTTGATCCGCACCATGGCCGCGCGTATGGTCCGTTAATTACGAGACCTTGAGTCTCGTAATCGGAAAGGACCTCACCTGGTGCGCAGCCGCTACGCGGGCCAACCCTTCACCACGTCCACCGCCGACATCGCCGCCGCACTCGAGCAGGTCAGCATCCCGACTCTGTTGCTGTCATTGGTGCATATCACCGGCGACCCCCGCTTCGTCCGCGACTTCAAGCAGGCCGGCGTCTTTCTCAACGAGGTCCAGGGGTTCATGTCCGACGACGACAAGGCCCGAGCCCGCGCCGAAGCGCTGCCGGTGATCGTCGACTATCGCGATCGCGGCTGCCCAGAACTCGACCCGCTCTCCTCCGAACTCGTCGAGGAGATGGTGCACTGGGCGGCCTGCGAAACGGTGCCCGACGACTACCTGGCGCTGCTGGCCGAGGAGATGGACCTCGACGGCGTCGACCCGCGCAGGCCGGAGCCGCTGGACTCCGACAACGCCGCGCATCTACCCATCGTCGTCATCGGCTGCGGCGAATCGGGGGTTCTCGCCGGAATTCGATTGCGCCAGGCCAACATTCCGTTCACCATCGTCGAGAAGAACGCTGGCCCCGGCGGAACCTGGTGGGAGAACAACTACCCGGGGGCGCGTGTCGACGTCGCCAACCACTTCTACTGCTACAGCTTCGAGCCCAGCAACGAATGGACGCACTTCTTCGCCCAGCAGCCTGAGCTACGGAACTACTTCGAGACGCTCATGGACAAGCACAGCCTCGACGAGCATGTACGGTGGCAGACCGAAGTCATTGCCGCGGAGTGGGACGACGAGGACGGCATCTGGACCGTCACGATGCGCGAGCCCGACGAGGGGCTCACCACGCTGCAGGCGCGCGCCGTCATCACCGCGGTCGGACAGCTCAACCGCCCGAACATCCCACAGCTCAACGGCGCCAAGACGTTTCGCGGGCCGGCATTTCACTCCGCGGCGTGGGATCACTCGGTCGATGTCACCGGCAAGCGCGTCGCGCTGATCGGCGCGGGCGCCAGCGGCTTCCAGATCGCCCCGGCCATCGCCGACGACGTCGAACACCTCACCGTCTTCCAGCGCACCGCCCAGTGGATGTTCCCCAACCCGATGTATCACGACGCGGTCGGCGACGGCGTCCGCTGGGCGATGGACCACCTGCCCTACTACGGCCGCTGGTACCGATTCCTGGTGCTGTGGCCCGGGTCCGACAAAGGCCTCGATGCCGCGCGCGTCGACCCCACCTACGCCGACCAGGACTACGCGGTCAGCGAGATCAACGCCGCCGCCCGAATGATGTTCACCGACTGGATCACCAACCAGGTCGACGGCGACGAGGAACTACTGGCAAAGGTGTTGCCGGACTACCCGGCCACCGGGAAGCGGACACTGCAGGACAACGGCACCTGGTTGCGCACATTGCGCCGTGACGACGTCGACTTGGTCCGCACGCCGATCGAGCAGATCACCGCGGACGGCATCGTCACCGCCGACGGGGTCAGCCGCGACGTCGATATCATCGTGTACGCCACCGGTTTTCGGCACACCGATGTGCTGTGGCCGATGACGATCACCGGAAGAGACGGTGTCGACCTGCACAGCGTCTGGGGTAACCGGCCATTCGCATACCTGGGCATCACCGTTCCGCAGTTCCCGAATTTCTTCGTGCTCTACGGGCCGGGCGCGCATCTGGCACACGGCGGCAGCCTGATCTTCAACTCCGAACTGCAGATGCGGTATATCGATAGCTGCCTGGCGAAGTTGGCCGACCCGAGCATCCACTCCATCGAGCCGACCGCCGACGCGGCAGCGGCATGGCACGAGCGCACCCAGGCCGAGATCAAACAGATGGTGTGGTCGCATCCGGCGGTCAAGCACAGTTACTTCAAGAACGCCGACGGCGAGATCCACACCGTCAGCCCGTGGCGGCTCAACGAGTACTGGGCAGCGACCCGGGAACCGGACTGGTCCGCGTTCGACATACGAAGCAGGGCTTGACTAGTTGTGTGAGACGTTCAACTCGAGCGGCTGCAGGGCGCCGAACGCCGTGTGCAGCCATTCGGTCATCGTCGCCGCCAGCGTCGCGTGATTCTCACGTTTGAGGATCGCGTGGCCGTCGTCGCCGAACAGGAGATAGCGCACTTCGCGGCCGGCCTCCCGCAATGCCTCGACGATCTGCTCCGATTCGCTGACTGGAACGTTGGTGTCGTTGGCGCCGTGCACCACCAGCAGTGGCGCGGTCAACGCGTCCAACCGCCGCAGCGGCGACAGCTCTTCGAGTAGCTCGCGGTCGTTGAACGGGTGGCCGTATTTGGCGTAGGCAGCCTCGGCGATCCATTGCTCGGTGTTGCGATAGAACGTGGTCAGGTCACTCATCCCGCAGATGGTGACGCCGGCGGCGAACAGCTTCGGATGGAAGGTCAACGCCGCCATCGTCAGGTAGCCGCCGTATGACCATCCCGCACAGGCGATCTGGTGCGGCTCGGCTTCCCCGGTGTCGATCAGGAATTGCACGCAATCGGCGACATCGTCGATGGCGGCGAACCGCTTCTCCCTGTCGTCGGCGTGGCCGAATGTGCGGCCGGAGCCGCCGGACCCGCGGACGTTGGGCGCCAGCACGGCGATCCCATTGTTGATCAGATGCGGGAAGATCTCGCTGTAGTCCGGCCGGGACTGGCCTTCTGGACCGCCGTGCAGGTAGACCACCGCGCCGGTCGCCGGGCCGCCGACGGGCCGGTACAGCCAGGCGTTGAGCTCGAGCCCATCGCGTGCGGGGATCGTCACCCGGCCGATGCCGACCGGGAAGCCGAGCAGGATCGGACCGCGGCTGGGTTCGCGGTCGATCGGTTCCCATTGTCGCGAGCGCACATCCACCAACTCGACGGTTCTCGGCATCGACGGACCTTCGACCGTCATCGCGACCATCGAACCGCCCGCGCTGATCGACAGTTCGCTTGCCACCATGCCGGGCAACGGAATCGGTTCGTCCAGCGTGTAGTCGGTGTACTGCAAGATTTGTAATTCGCTGCAGCCGTTGACGTTCCACAGCAGCGCCACAGTCGACAGGTCGTCGCTGACGGCGAACTCGTCGAGCTCGCAGTCCGGCCGCTCGGCCACCACGAAGTAGCTGACGCCGTCCTGGGTGGCCACCACCTCGAGCAGGCGCGCGTGATCGCAGCCGTTCTCGCTGCGGATGAGCGCGCGAACGTAGCCGCGGCCAAAGCCGCCGCCCCGCGTCGCCGAGCCATTCTGATTGGTCTTGTACGTCTTGGCGGGGCGATACAGCTTCATCACCTCGCCGTCCGGGCCGCTGCGCAGACGGCGCGAGTGGTGGTCGTCGAGAATCACGCCTGCGTCCGTCGTCGACCCCGGATCGGATGGCAGCAAACCGATTTCGGTTCGGCCGTGCAGCATGATTAGTTCCCGGTAGCCACGCGGCCCGACCCGGACCAGCGATGCGCCGGCCCATGCGTCGACCAGCCGGCCGCCCGATCGGCAGTCCAGCACCGTGCACTTGCCGTCGTGCGGATCGATCAGACAGGACCGCCCGATGCCGTCCTCACCGGTCAGGATCGCCGCGACCCGGACACCGTCCCAGGCGATCAGCTCGGCGGTACCGGCGTCTTCACCGTCGATACGCGTGGCCATCCGATCATCGGGGTCGGTCGTGACGACCCAGATCTGCTTGCGGCTGCTGCCCTCGGGTGCGACTTCGCAGGCCAGCCACTGACCGTCGGCGGAGTGGATGACCCGAGACACCGGGCCCGCCACCGGCAACTCGACGTCACGTGACGAGCTGGCCCGCCAGCCTCGCAGAAAGCGTTGCACCGCACGCGGATAGCCGCCGTCATCGACCAGGTGGGCGAATGCGGTGCCGTCCGGGGACAGCGATGCGCCGTATATCGCGCGCACCTGCTGTCCCATCCGTCTTCGCCTCCATGCTCTTGCGGCCACATGTCTCATCCCGCACATGCCACGACGCGTTACAACCGAACGAGGTCTTCAGTCGCGGCTGACTGCGCGTCGACGATGGCGTGCAGGTGGCGGACGCTCGGTACCGGGACGGGGAGCCTCGGTCCGGTCGATCATCTTCGACGTTAACAGCCTTCGGCGGCTGCTACTCGACGGTGACCGATTTGGCCAGGTTCCGCGGCTTGTCGACGTCGTAACCGCGGGCCTGTGCGACCGAGGCGGCGAACACCTGCAGCGGAATGGTGGACAGCAGCGGCTGGAAAAGAGTTGACACCGCGGGGATTTCGAACAAATGATCGGCGTACGGACGCACGGTGTCGTCGCCCTCCTCGGCGATCACAATGGTGATCGCGCCGCGCGCCTGGATCTCGCGGATGTTGGACAACAGCTTGGCGTGCAGAATCGCCGAACTCTTCGGCGAGGGCATCACAACGATGACCGGCAGATCGTCTTCGATCAACGCGATCGGGCCGTGCTTGAGCTCGCCGGCGGCGAAACCCTCGGCGTGCATGTAGGCCAGTTCCTTGAGCTTCAGCGCGCCTTCCAGCGCCACCGGGTAGCCGACGTGGCGGCCGAGGAACAGGATGGCCGGCGCCTGCGCGAAACGGCGGGCCAGCGCGGCCACCGGTGCGATGCCGTCGATCACCCGGGCAACCAGGGCGGGCATCGCTTCCAGCTCGCGGTATTCGCGCTCCACCTCGTCGGGATACTTGGTGCCGCGAGCCTGGGCCAACGCCAGCCCGACCAGATAGTTGGCGGTCACCTGCGCCAGGAACGTCTTGGTCGACGCCACCCCGATTTCCGGACCCGCGCGGGTGTAGAGCACCGCATCGCATTCGCGGGGAATCTGCGAACCGTTGGTGTTGCAGATCGCCAGCACTTTGGCTTTCTGCTCCTTGGCGTGCCGGACGGCCTCCAGGGTGTCGGCCGTCTCCCCCGACTGCGAGATGGCGACCACCAGCGTGCTGCGGTCCAGCACCGGGTCGCGGTAGCGGAACTCGCTGGCCAGCTCGACTTCCACCGGTAGACGGGTCCAGTGCTCGATCGCGTACTTGGCCAGCAGCCCGGAGTGATACGCGGTGCCACACGCCACCACGAAGACCTTGTCGATCTCGCGCAGTTCCTGATCGGAGAGCCGCTGCTCGTCGAGCACGATCCGGTTGTCGACGAAATGGCCGAGCAAGGTGTCGCCCACCGCGATCGGCTGCTCGGCGATCTCCTTGAGCATGAAGTACTCGTAGCCACCCTTTTCGGCGGCGTCCAGGTCCCAGTCGATGTGGAACCTACGCGCGTTGGCGGCGTCGTCGTTGCCGTGGAAGTCGAAGATCCGGTAGCTGTCGGCGGTGATCGCGACGGCCTGGTCCTGACCGAGCTCGACCGCCTCGCGGGTGTGGCCGATGAAAGCGGCCACGTCGGACCCGACGAACATCTCGCCCTCGCCGATACCGACGACCAACGGCGTGGACCGGCGCGCCGCGACGATGGTGCCGGGCTCGTCGGCGTTGGCGAAGACCAGGGTGAAGTGGCCTTCGAGGCGGCGCAGGACGGCCAGCACGGTGGCGATGAAATCACCAGCCGTCTCGCCGTGGTGATAGGCCGCGGCGACCAGGTGGACCGCCACCTCGGTGTCGGTGTCGCTGGCGAACTCGACGCCGGCGGTCTCCAACTCGTGGCGCAGGGTCGCGTAGTTCTCGATGATGCCGTTGTGAACGACGGCGATCTTGCCCGCGGCGTCGCGGTGCGGGTGCGCGTTGCGATCGGTGGGACGACCATGCGTGGCCCAGCGGGTGTGGCCAAGGCCGGTGCTACCGACCAGAGTCGCGGGGTCGGTCTCGGCGAGCGCCTCTTCGAGATTGGCAAGCCGGCCGGCGCGCCGACGGACGGTCAGTTTGCCGACACCGTCGACCAGTGCCACGCCCGCGGAGTCATAGCCGCGGTACTCCATCCGGCGCAGGGCGTCGACGACGACACCCAGCGCGGGCTGGTGCCCGACGTAGCCGACGATTCCGCACATAGCCCTTCAGGGTAGTGCAGTTGACCGGTTCCGAGCCCCCTGCAACGCAGTGCAGCCGCCCCGGTCGGGACGGCTGCACTGTTCGTTCTGACCTGCGTGAGGTCGGTTATCTGTTAACCGGCTTACCAGCCCGGGCCACGGTGGTCATCCCAGCCGGGGCCACCTGGGTGGTCCCACGGACCCGGTCCACCCGGGTGATCCCACGGACCAGGCCCGCCCGGGCCGCCTTGCCAGGGGCCATAGCCGTGCCAGTGCCCTTGGTCGCGCAGTTCGCCATCGTAGTAACCATCGTCGTGGCAACGGTTCCAGTCCCAGTTGTTACCCCAGGCCGGGTCGTAGAACTGGCCAGGGCACCAGTGGTAGCCCGGCAACGGAGCGAGAGGCTGCGCCTCAGCAATGCTCGCCGCGCCTACGCCGGCGAGTCCGAAACCGGCGCTAATAGCCGTCGCGGCTGCGATCTTTCTGATGTTTTTCACCACCCCTTCGTACCACTCAGGAGGTTCACACCAAACACTCTGCGAACAAATCTTGTTATGAGTCGATCTGAATGAGCTTGCTATTGACTATGTTTCAATACGGCTTTGACGCCCCCGTCAATGCCAACCTGGCCCGTCAAATAGAGCAGCCGCCCCGATCCGGGGCGGCTGCGTCGGCATATCAGTGATGAGACTGGCTCAGGGGCGCCAGGGGCCCATGCCGTGCCAGTGGCCCGCGTCGCGGGGCTCGCCGTCGAAGTAGTTGTCATCGTGGCAGCGCCCCATGTCCCAGTTATGACCCCAGCCCGGGTCGAACCACTGACCTGGACACCAGTGGTAGTCCGGGAGCGGCGCGAGAGGTGCGGCCTCGGCGAGGCTCGCTACTCCCAAGCCGGCCAGCCCGAAGCCTGCGGTGGTGATGATGGTCGCTGCGGTGAAGCGTCGTAGTTCCATCGGGCCGTCGTACCACTCTGGCGAATCGCCGAAACTCCGCATCACCGCGTGTTTCCCTGACGACTCTCTGTCAATCAGCTTGTCATCGCCTGGCTCGCCTGGTCGCAAGCCACTTGAGACGAAGGGGGCGTGCGCTACCGTCATCGGGTGGCCAAGACCAGCAAGCTCGTCGCTGCCCTGACCCGGCGTGGACCGCATCGAGTTCTGCGCGGCGACTTGGCCTTCGCGGGCTTGCCCGGCGTGGTCTACACACCCGAAGCTGGGTTCAACTTGCCGGGCGTGGCGTTCGGTCACGACTGGCTCACCGGCGTCGCGCGTTACGCGGGCCTGCTGGAGCATCTCGCGTCCTGGGGCATCGTCGCGGCCGCTCCGGATACCGAGCGAGGACTGGCGCCGTCGGTGCTGAACCTGGCCTTCGATTTGAACACTGCCTTGGACATCGCCGCCGGAGTACGTCTGGGACCGGGACAGATCAGCGTGCACCCCGACAAACTCGGTGTCATCGGGCACGGGTTCGGCGGCTCGGCCGCGGTGTTCGCGGCGGCCGGGATGAAGGTCAAGCCCAAGGCCGTGGCGGCGATCTTTCCGGCCGTCACCAACCCGCCGGCCGAGCAGCCCGCGGCGGCGCTCAGGGTGCCCGGCGTCATCTTCAGCGCGCCGGGGGCCACAAAGACGTTCCGGTCCAATGCGATTGAACTCTGGAAGGCCTGGGATACCGCCACGTTGCGGATCGCCAGTAAGGCCCAGCCCAACGGACTCGCCGAGGGCCGACGATTAACGAGGGCCTTCGGGCTGGGTTCCCCCGACCGCAAGACGCAGAAGACGGTCCGCGCGCTGTTGACCGGTTATCTGCTCTACGCGTTGGGCGGCGACAAGACGTATGGGGACTTTGCCGATCCCGACGTGCAATTGCCGAGGACGATCGCGTTGGAGGACGGCGCGGCCCCGGTGCCCCTTGAGGAGAAGTTCGTCGCGCTGCTGAAGGGCTGACTCTTGCGTCACTGCCCTGCTTGGGGCAGTTGGTCCTCGGCGATCTCACATGGCGTCGATCCGTCCGGCGGCGGACTCTGCGCCGGCGGGGGTTCGTCGGCAGGCGGCGGATCGATCGGCGGCGGTGCGGCCGGCGCGTCGACGGCTTCTACTTCCGCAGGCGGACTTTCGGTGAGCTGGTCCGCTGGTTCGTCCGGGATGGCGGGTTCGTCGGCGATGACCGGCTCGGCGTCGTCGTCAGAGTCCTTCGGATCGGCCACGTCGTCTACGTCGGTCGGCTCATCGTCGAGCAACGGATCACCGGAGGAACCGCCAAGCCCGCCGCTCAGCGAACCAATCAGGCTGCCGATGCCGTCGACGATGCTTTCGATGACTCCCCCGAGACCACCTGCGGCACCGCCGAGACCACCCAGATCACCTGCGCCCGTGGATAACCCGCTCATATCACCCAGAGGTGTCGCCGATTCCGCAGGTATGTCCGTTGAAAGTGGCTGTGAATCCGGCGTTGTCGACGATGGTGCGGCCGGCGCCGCTGCGGGCACGGTTGGCACAGGATCGGCAGGCAGTGAGAAGTCCGGCATCGTCCGTTCGACGGGAGTCGCACGCACTGGCTCATCGGATACCGACGGCCGACTCGGGCCCAGGTCACCCGGAATCTCGAACACCGGGTCCGGAGCCGACGTCAGCGCGTGAATCGCCACATCGTAGGACGTGGCCATCGACGCTCCGGCCGAGTGCATGGCGGATAGCCAGTCGTTGCGAATATCGTTGTCTACATAGGGGATAACTTGGCGATGTATCAGCGCTTCAGCCGAGGAACGCTCTGCCGCCCCGGTCGTGACGGTATGTGCAGCGGCCAGCCAGGCTGCATGCTCCGCTACCCCGCGGTCGTCGATAGCAGTCGTGGTCGCGACCTTACTGTCGACCGTCTGCCACAAGCTGTCTCGCAACGTCGTGGAGTTCTCAGCGGCGGATCGGACGTGCGCAGCCACCTGCGACCCGGTGTCGCAATGGTTCTCCAGAAAGCGCATCGCCGAGTCAGCTCCCGAACCTCGCCAGCCCGTCGCAAGCTCGGTGACCTGTGTCCGTTGGATCCACAGCGCCTCCTCGACCGCGTTGACCGCCGCACGCAACGTTGCGCAGTCGCGATCGAGCACCGTCAGGTCAAGCCCCGACTCGGCGTCGTAGCAATCGCGCACTTGACGAGCGCTGAGGTCGGGGTGCTGAAAGCCGAGCGCACTGCAGGCCTGAACGTAGGTCTCAAAGTGTTCGACGGCTTGTCGGCCTTCGTCGAGGCGGCCCGTGACATCTAACCGATCGGCCATGGTCAGCCGATCCCCGCTGCCGCATACTGGTCGGCTTCGGCGTACCGGTTGGCGCCGACCCGCAGGACCGATGCGACTTCCGCTGCGGCCCTGGCCCATTGCGTCAGTTCGCCGCTCAGCCGATGCAGCGCGAAGCGGATTGCATCGCCTTGGCCGGCGTAGGCGCGTCCTGCGCAGGCGCCGTCAAACGCGAGCCCGCCGAGGTGTGTGCGCACCGTGGCATCGATGAGATGCGCAGTCTCGTCAAACCGGTTCGCGACCGCGCGCACCGTCGCAGCGTCCACATAGGCTTCTCGTTGTCCCATAACGGGTTCGACGCGGCGCGTCCGGGAAAGGTTCCGCGCAGTTAGTGTGTGGCGCGCACAGTGTCAGCGACATGGGCGGCGAGTCGATGAGCGACATGCTCGTCGTCGGCTTCTACCATGACCCGAATCAATTGCTCGGTTCCGGACGGGCGCAACAGGATTCGACCGGTGTCACCGAGTTCGTCTTCGGCCTGCTTGAGCGCGGCGCGGACCGAAGGCGCCGCGACGGCGGCGTCCCTGTCACTGACCCCGACGTTGATCAGCACTTGCGGCAAGGTGTGCATCGCCGACGCGAGGGCGGCCAGCGGTGAGCCAGTCTGCGCCATCCGCGACATCAGCCGCAAGCCGGTGAGGATGCCGTCGCCAGTGGTCGACAAGTTGGGCAACACGATGTGCCCGGATTGTTCGCCGCCGAGGCTGAACGCTCCAGATCGTAACTCCTCCAACACATATCGGTCGCCGACACTGGTGGTGCGGACGTCGACGCCAGCCGAGCGCATCGCCAGGTGCAGCCCGAGATTGCTCATCACAGTCGCGACCAAAGTGTTGCCGACCAGTTCGCCCGACTCTTGCATCGCCAGCGCGAGGATCACCATGATCGCGTCGCCGTCGACAATCTGGCCGGTGGCGTCGATCGCCAGGCACCGGTCGGCGTCGCCGTCGTGCGCAAGGCCGATGTCGGCGCCGTGGTGGAGCACCGCTGCCTGCAGCACATCGAGATGCGTCGAGCCGCAGCGGTCGTTGATGTTGAGACCGTTGGGCTCGGCGTTGATCGCGATGACGCGCGCACCGGCCGCGCGGTAGGCCCGCGGAGCGGCATCCGAGGCGGCGCCGTGCGCGCAGTCGACGACGACAGTCAGCCCCTTGAGCTGAACGGTGTTCGCCTTGCCGACCTGACGCAGGTAACGGTCCAGAGCGTCTTCGGCGTCGATCACGCGTCCGATGCCCGCGCCGACGGGACGCAAGCCCGGCCCGGCCGCGACCAGATCTTCGATCTGATCCTCGGTCGCGTCGTCGAGCTTGTGTCCGCCCGGCCCGAAGATCTTGATGCCGTTGTCGGGCATCGGGTTGTGCGACGCCGAGATCATCACGCCGAAGTCGGCGTCGTAGGCGTGGGTGAGATAGGCGACGGCCGGGGTCGGCAGCACGCCGGCCCGCAGCGCGTCGACACCTTCGCTGGTCATGCCGGCGATCACCGCCGCTTCCAGCATCTCGCCGCTGGCGCGCGGGTCGCGACCGATGACCGCGACGCGACGACGTCGGCCACCCAGGCTGGTCAGGCCACGGGCCGCCGCGGCGCCGAGCGCCATCGCGAGCTCGGCGGTGAGCTCACGATTGGCGACGCCGCGGACTCCGTCTGTGCCGAAAAGTCGACCCATGCGGACAAACCTCTCACAGTTGGTAACCGCGCACACTCGTGACAAGCCGATTGCTCGGAGTGCCACCCAACCGGTACGCGGCCGTGATCGCCGCGAGGATCAGCGCTTGCTGTACTGCGGCGCCTTACGGGCCTTCTTCAGGCCGTACTTCTTGCGCTCGGTGGCACGCGGGTCACGCGTCAGGAAGCCGGCCTTCTTCAGCGCGGGTCGGTCGTCGGGCGTGACCAGGATCAATGCCCGGGCGATCGCCAGACGCAGCGCGCCGGCCTGACCGGACGGGCCTCCGCCGTCGAGGTGGGCGAAGATGTCGAAGCTCTCCGCGCGGTCCACGAGGACGAGCGGGGCCTTGATCAGCTGCTGGTGCACTTTGTTCGGGAAGTAGGCCTCGAGGCTGCGGCCGTCGAGCTCGAACTTGCCGGTGCCGGGCATCAGGCGAACCCGGACCACGGCCTCTTTGCGGCGGCCGACGGTCTGGATCGGGCGCTCGATGAAGACTTCCTCGCGCGGCGCCGGTGCGGCGGCCTCGGTGGTCTCAGGGGTCTCGGTGGTCTCGGTGGTCTCGACCACGACGTCTTCGGTGACTTCGGTTGCTGTCGTCTCGGTCATTACTGGGACACCTGCTTGATCTCGTACGGGGCGGGCTGCTGAGCGGCGTGCGGGTGCTGCGGCCCGGCGTAGACGTGCAGCTTCTTCTTGATCTGGCGACCGAGCTTGTTCTTCGGGATCATCCCGATGATCGCCTTTTCGACCACGCGATCGGGGTGCTTTTGCAGCAGCTCGCCGATGGTGCGGCTGCGCAGACCGCCCGGGTAACCTGAATGGCGGTAAGCCAGCTTCTTCTGCAGTTTGTCGCCGCTGATGGCGACCTTGTCGGCGTTGACGATGATGACGAAGTCACCGCCGTCGACATTGGGCGTGAACGTCGGCTTGTGCTTGCCGCGCAACAGATTTGCTGCCGCGACGGCGAGGCGACCAAGCACCACGTCCTGGGCGTCGATGACGTACCACGTCCGCGTGGTGTCACCCGCCTTAGGCGCGTAGGTGGACACAGCGCTTACCTCTCTCTTTCGGGTTCTAACCCGGTTGTGGATCCCGGTGACCCGGGTGCCGGTCAGGCGGCTGCGGAAATAGGGATGTTCTCGGCGACCGACAGTGACCCGAGGCCCGGCGCTCCGCGCGCCAACGAGGCAGCTTACCTGCGGTTATCCACGCAGGTCAAAACGCGTCATCGCCTGGTCACGGCCTGTGAGCCGCTATCTCGCTACGCATTTTGGCATCGATGTTGTGTTTTTGGTGTTTAACACGGAGGTTTTCATCAATGGAGACGCTGCTCAGGACTGGAGACGCTGCGCGATTACTTGGCGTCTCTCGGCAGCACGTCGTGAATCTGTGCGATCGCGGCGAGATCGCTTGCGTCTTCGTGGGCAGCCATCGGCGCATCCCGGCTGACGAGATCCAGCGCCTCTCGACCCGTCCGGCCAGACGGGAGGAAGAAAAATCGCTGTGGCTGCATCAGGCCTTACTGACACCGCTCATGACAGACACCGACGCCGTGGTGTCCAAGGCTCACGAGAATCTCGGCCGCTGGTCAACTATGCATCGACCGGACGGGGTGACGACGTACCTCAAAAAGTGGGAGCGCGTACTCGACGATGGCCTCGACGCGGTCATGTGGGCCATGACCAGCCCTTCCCAAGAAGCACGAGAGTTGCGACAAAACTCCCCGTTCGCGGGCGCGCTTTCCGAAAGCACCAGAATGCAGGTACTGGAGTCGTTTCAACATCATTGGAACACCGCCCACAATCCGGTGCGGGTAGCTTGAACCGGCAACAACTCGCTCACCTGCTGCGCTCCGCCTGCGCTGTCGCGCACGACGCCGATCTTCTCGTCCTGGTGAGGGGGACCCGTTTGGTGATCCAGTCGCTATGCGGCTTGGGGTTGATGGATCGCGGTCCAATGTAGAGCAAATCCCGTGGCCTGCGTGATCGACTGACATCCGTATCAACACAACCCGGCTCTTAAAGGCGGGCGGACCGACCATCCGGGGACCTGCCACTTATTAGTGCGGGGCGGCGGCTTCTGGAAATGCGTCGGCTGCGTCAAACGCGTTGGTGAAGCGGATTACGATCGCGACGAGCGTCATCATGATCGGGACGGTTGTCAGCGCTGCTGATAACCCCGCCCACTGGGCCACTTGCCCGATCAACGGTGGGCCGATCAGATAGCCCACCCAACCGATGGCGGCGACTACAGCGATCGCGGTTCCCGCATCGATCGGGGAGTAAGCGGCGGTCATCGCGGCGGGCACCAACAACGCCACGCCCGCCCCGAGAGCGGCGAATCCCAACAGGGTCACCACGAGATTGGTGGTGACCAGGGTGACACACAGACCGACCGCGGCGAACAGCGCCAGCGATGGCAGTAGCCAGCGGATAGAAACACGCTCGTATAGCCGGGGGGCACCCAATCGTGTGACGGCCATGACTGCGGTGAAGGGCACGTAGCTGAGCGCGGCCACGGTGGGCCCCGCGCCGACGACTCGGTTCAGGTAGTCGCCGGACCAATCGGATGCAGATCCTTCGCACAGGAACGACGTGAACGCGACGGCTGACAGAATCACGACGGTCGGATTCCTCCAGAATCGTTGCGGTCTTGCGGCTTTCTGGCGGGCGGTGGGCGCCGGCTCGCGGACCAGGCCGCCGGCAATCGGCCGGACGACGATAATGATGATGAGCCCGATGACCGTCAGCTGGGCAGTCAAGCCCACACCCGCGCTCACGCACACTGCGCCAACCAGCGACCCCAGCAACACAGCGAGGCTACGCATCCCATGGAAGCGAGACATTATCGGTCGCGCGGCGACGCGTTCGACCGCGGCGGCCTGAACGTTCATCGCGACATCCAGCCCGCCCAAGAAGAACCCGACGCTGGTGAGTGCAAGAAAGAGTCCCAGTTCAGACCTGGCCAGGCCCAGAAGGGGTCCGGACGCGGCGTAGCCGGCGACAGTCACCGGGACCAGAATGTGGCTTCCCCATCGCGGCAACAGCCGGATACACAGCGCCGTCGCGACCAGAGCACCCAGTGGCGCGCCCAACAGCGCATTGCCGAGCGCACCATCGGAGAGTCTCAATCCGCTTTTCACGTGCGGGATGTGGGCCACCCATGACGAAAAGACAAGGGCATGCGCCGCGAACACTGCGGTGACACAAATCTGCGCCCGATCGATCGACTTCGCGACTTTCACCGTTCTCCCGTCAGGCTGTAGCACACTCCGCCGCCATCTCGATTCTGCGCGAGACAACCGAGAAGGCCGCGTCCGTGAATTGCATGTGCGACCGCTACCCCACTGCGTTGCCGCACGCCTCGCGACGATCCGGAGATCGATCGCCCCACAGTCCAAAGGCGGAGCGATGAAGTTACGACTGAAACCGGCGCCGCGCCAAGTCCTTAATTGAGCGCTGCGACGGATTGCGTTGTCTCACGCCGCGTTCGAGTCGGCCGCGCGTTCTGATGACGCCAGACGCTGGTCGATCCGGGCATCGAGACTGGCGGAACCGGCTCCTACGCACACTAGAAAAAGCAACAGTCCGGTCAGCAGCCACTCCGACGAATAAAACAAGTTACTCAGGAAGCTCCACACGCTCGTGTACTTTTCCGCCAGACCGGGGCCGATATCCGTCAATAAGGCGCCGACCATGTCTAGCGCCAAAACAAGACACATCGCTCGGGTTGCCAGACCGAGCATCAGCGCAAGGCCACCGACAAGTTCGATGATTGCCACGGCGGGCGCAACCACCGGCGCACCTGGAATTCCAAGGCCATTGAACATCGCAGTGAACTTACCGAGGTCCCCGAGCTTTCCCACTGCCCCACTGAAGAACATGAAACCAATGCTGAGCCGCAAGAATAAATTGGCCAGCCAGTCGAACTTGTTCAGTGAATCAGCAACCCGGCCATAAGCCGAGTGATAGCGGGCGAGCGATCGGCGGACCATGGCGTAGCTCCTGCGGTCGGTAGGTCGGGACAGTGTGGTGATTCTGCTCGAATGTGCTTCTGACCATCCGTTGGCCATGAGCGTGAACCGCGTGTGGCCGCAGTTTATTGGGGGTGGTTGGCCGCGGCGAGCAGTATCTCGGTGACGCTGTCAGGCTGGCTCAGCATGGGTAGGTGGTCGGCGTTGACGGCGTGGATGGTTGCGTTCATCCGTGTGGCGACGAAGTGTTGGGTTTCTGCGGCGATCATGCGGTCGTTTTCGGCGATGAGGAACCAGCTCGGGCGATCTTTCCAGGCGGGCCGTGGGGCGGGTGTGGTGATGCACGATGGTGAGAGGGGGCGCTGGACTGCGGCGAGCATAGCGTGTTGTTCGGGGGTGGCGTTTTGTGCGAACGCAGTCGCGAAAGCGCTGTGCGGCAGCCAAATTAAGCCGTGACGATCTGGCTCCAGGGCAGGGGCAAGACGATGGGCAGGGGCGCGGTGAAACAGACTGGCGACTGTTTCACCTTCGTCGGGTGCGATCGCGGCGACGTAGACTAAAGCTGTCACCGAATCGGTATTTGCCGCTCCGATGACCGCGCCGGCGTAAGCGTGACCGCCGAGAACGGTTTGCCCCGGGATGCGCTCGAGAACTCGGTTGAGCGCTGCGGTGTCGTCGTCGAACGATGTCAGCGGTAGCGGTGCTGCGATGACGTTGTGGCCGCGCTGCTGTAGTCGATGGATGACTGGTGCCCAGCTGGAGCTGTCTGCCCACGCCGCGTGGACCAGGACGAAGGTTGTGTCGGCTGTCATCGGGATTCCGCCCCGAAGGTGGTGGCCATCAAATTGCCGCTGCGCGTGGCGATTTCGTCGAGCTCTTCTTCCAGTGCGAAGTGGCCGGTGTCGAGCAAGATTACTTCGGCGCCAGGCACATCGTTGCGATAGGCTTCGGCGCCGGCTGGGATGAAGAACGGGTCATTTGCGCCCCAGATCGCCAGCAGTGCGGGTTGGCGGCAGCGCAGCCACGCCTGCCACTGGGGGTAGCGGGGCGGGTTGTTCTGGTAGTCCCACAGCAGGGCCTTCATGTAGGCGGCGCGGCCAGGACGATCCAGCACGAGCTGATCAGCCAGTGCCTGCTCGGGATCGATGTGTTCGAGGTCGCGGGCACCGGCCTGCCACTGATGTTGAGTACCTGCCAGGCTGACGAACCAGTCGACGGTGGCCTCGCCGGCGTCCTTGTCGGCCCACCACTCTGCCAACGCGGCGACGCCGGGTCCGAAACCGTCGGTGTAGGCGTTGCCGTTTTGGGTGATGATGGCGCGGACCCGCTCGTCGTGGTCGAGGGCGATCCGGAATCCGACCGGTGCACCGAAGTCGAACATGTACACCGCGTACTCGCCGATGCCGAGCGCGTCGATGGTGGCGCCGGTGACCGCGGCCAATTTGTCGAAGGTCGGCTCGCCGGGCAACGGGTCGGAGGAACCGAAGCCGGGGTAGTCGATCGCCACAACATGCCAGCGGGTGGACAACTGATCGATGAGCCGCACATACGCTCGGGTGCTCGACGGGTAACCGGGTAACAGCACCAGGGTCGGGCCGGTGGGGGCACCCGCTTCGCGCACAAAGACACGCATGCCGGCGATGCTGAGGTAGTGATGTCGGATGACGGGCATGAAAATGCTCCTTGACTTCGAGGAATCGGAGGTGTCGGCGGGGCTGCGCGATGTGGTCTACGCACGTTCGCCGGTGCGGCCGGGGACCATGGCGTAGAGGATGAGCGCGATTGGCAGGCCGACCAGTAGGGCGTGATCAACCCCGAAAGCCAGGTAGTACCTGCTCAGGAAGGGTTCATGGGCTGTGCCACCTAACGGCAGCACTACAGCGTTCATGAACACCCAGATGCCTGCGCCGTAGGCCACGCCGAGAACGCAGGCAGTCGCCATAGTGTGCACCCAGGGGGAGACGATTAGTGCATAAAAGACGGTGAACACCACCGCCAGGGTGGCGTGTATGGCGAATCCCAAGGTGGCGGTGGCGATCCCCAGTGGGCCAGTGGCAAAGGCTGCGTTCCCGAGCGCCCCGCTGGCGATGTATTGCAGCAACGTCTCGAAGTTGAACCTGTGGGCGATCAACACATATGCCACGAACGCAAACGCGGCGTCGGCGACTGCGGCTACCAGGGCGGCCACCAGCACGGCACGCCACGACCACCGTCGCGATCGCGCGAGGCGACGGCCACCAGCGGGCGAGGACGAGGAATGAGTGGTCATAGCGGACTTCCTAGCGAAGGGTAACCGGTAAAAAGTTTTTTCAAAGGTTACGCACCGATCTATTGACCTGTCAACATCTAGCTGAGGGGTTACGAGATAATTGGATTGATCCACCGGGGAGGTGAGGCCAGTGGAGCCGCTCGATGTCATCGTCGGCCTCGCAGGAGACCCAGCCCTGGAACTGCTGAACAGCCGGGCCACGCCTTCCCCAGGTTCAGAGCCAATCGAATTGATCGGAGACGGGGCGAGTTATCTACGGTGGCTCGCGCGCACGGAACTCATCGACCACGACGACCTCGCAGTCCTCGAAGATCTGTTCAGCGCTGAGCAACTCGACGGTGCCGCCGGGGATGCCCGCACTCTTCGGGAGAAGCTGCGGCCGATTCTGTTGGCCTGGGCGGGCGAAAAGCCGGTGCCGTTCCCAGTTGATGTGATTGATGAGCTCAATGCGCTGCTGGCGCAGGATCGGCGCTACACCCAGCTCAACCCCGACAATGACACTCTCTTGCTGCATGAGCGGCGGCACTGGGAACAGCCCACACAGCTTCTGGTCCTATCCGCACAAGCCTGGGCGCATCTGCTCGTCGAAGGCGACCCGATCCTGATCCGGCAATGTCCTGGCTGCACCATCATTTTCTACGACCGCACCAAAGCCCACCGCCGACGCTGGTGCTCCATGGCACTCTGCGGCAACCGCGCCAAGGTACGGCGCCACCGAACATCCGCCAGCTGAGAGACGAACCGGCGAACCTGAACCGTCGACGTCGTCGGCCCGATCGTCACTGGTGGATTAGGTAAGATGCTGGCCGCCATCGACTTTGAGCGTCACACCGGTCGCAAATGTGTTCGTCATCGCGAAAAGCGCCGCGTCGGCCACATCCTCGGCTGTCCCCATTCGTTGCGCCAAGTTGGTGCGGCTGACGTTCTCGAAGTGGTCACGCTTGCCCTGCTCGCCCAGCGAATCCCACGCGCCAGAGTCAATGACACCCGGAGAGATCGCGTTGACCCGGATCGGGGCAAGCTCGACTGCCAGCGACCGCGTCAAAAAGTCGACCGCACCGTCGGTGATGGCCACACCAAGAAAACCGACATTGATCTTGAACGCGGGAAATCCCGAAAAAAGGACGAACGACCCGCCCTGATTGATCTGTGCCGCGAAGTATTTCGTCAGCATCAGTGGTCCGATCACCTTGGTGTCAAACGATTTCAGCAGACTCCCGCGCTCCAGCTGATCGAGTCTTCCCCGTGCGCGGGCCGACACCGCCGACACGACATGGTCAACAAGCCCTACCCGTTTAGCAAGTGCCGCAATCGACGAATCGTCGGTAACGTCAACAAACTCGGCGTTAATGCCCGTGTCGTGGTAGGCGGCTGCCAATCGGGCTTTATCGCGGCCGGCAACAACGACTCGAGCGCCCTCAGATCGAGCCAAAACCGTGACAGCGCGCGCAATCCCACCCCCTTGCCCCACCACAACAACGGTCTTACCCTGCAACGCCGCGCCCACTTCCCAGACCCCCCCAGGTTCAGAGCCAATCGAATTTCAACCGTTAGCGTCTGATGCCGGCTTCATGACATCAGCGGGCCTGCGCAGTTGGGGATATCAAGTTCGTAAGCACGCGAAACCGTGGACGGCGCTGGCGTCATACCACGCAGATTTGCTTGGCGACCTCTGCACCGCAGCGGCCTTAGCCGGGATGGCGCGCCGGCTCAATCTTGCCGGTGTCGATGAATTGACGGTGTCGCACTATCTTGTGACCCTTCACTTCCCAAATGTGAGAGTAGTCAACCTCCACGTGCTTACCTGTCGCACGGTTCGTTCCCTTGAACCGCCCAACCGATACGACTTTATCGCCTTCACAGATGAATTCGTGCGGCGTCAGCGTGTACGGTTCCCACTCTTCCATTGCGGGTATCAGCATGCCCTCAAGGACTTTTTGCGGGCCACGGCCGGTGACCTTGTAGTCCATCATGGTGATCCACTCGATGTCGTCAGACATCAGGGCGAGGGCGCCGCCTGGATCGCCGGCAGTCAACTTTGCGTAGAGTTCCTTGACGATCTCCAAAGGCGCCTGGTAGGTCGCAGTCCTTGCTTCGGAATCCGAGTCCGGTTCCGCGACAGGTTCGTGGTCGCGCTTCGGAGCTTCACGAACCTTTTGCGGCGTCCGGTCGACATCGAGCCCCCTGTGGCTGTTGAAACCCATCGCACCTTCACTCTCTTGTAACCATTGTTAGTCCTTAACAAGGGTTACGCAAGGTCTTGCCGACTGTCAAGAACCAAACTAGGAGTTGCGAGATGATTGGCGCGATCCGCCCGAGGAGTGGAGCTAATTCAGCCGCTCGATGTCATCGTCGGCCTCGCAGGAGACCCAGCCCTGGAACTGCTGAACAGCCGGGCCACACCTTCCCCAGGTTCAGAAGGAACGCGCAGTTGGGGCGGTAGCGCGCTGCGGTCCCTTGAGCCGGAATTTATCGCCCCATTCGGGAGCGATTGAGCGAGACGCCTGATAGCCCACCCGCCTTGAGTCCGGGCACGTCATCTCCGTCAACCAGTTCATTTCGCGACTCCGCAGCGCCCCTGCGGTACCGGGTGGTCCGTGCCGGGCATCATCACTGCCTCCTCACTGCCTTTGCCTGGCAGCAACAACCCGCGTTGTCAGTAAAGAGGCCGCCACTAGCTCGGATAGGTGACTTGCGGCGGCGCTGACATCAGCATTTACTTCGCAGCGGCATGCTCGACGTGAGGGTCATCCGCGCCCGGGCAGGCATGCTGCCTGACGGGATAGATCCACGCGTCGGTCCCCGGATTGAAGCGTGGCTGGACGCATACGGCAGAAGCGGACACTCCGATCGTGCGTGACACGGCGGCAGTGCCCGCCACTCCCGAAATAACTGCGCGGCCCCGCGGTTTCTCCTTACCGCGGGGACCGCGCAGAGTCTTTGGTGATTACCGTCCCGGCCGCGCCCAGGCGCCGGCAGCGCGATGATCGGCGGCGGCGACATCATCAGCACCATCGCGCACCGCACGTGCGAGGTCGACCAAGATTTCATTGAGCGCAGCAGCAGCCTGGTGCCACTTGAGCTGCTCGAGGCCGTAAGCGGTTGCGGCTTCACGGGTCCACAGCTCTTGCAGCGGAGCGACCTGCGACTTCAGCTCCTGCAAGGCCGAATTGAAGCGCGCTGAGGTGGTGTGGATTTCCTGCCGGACGGAACTTTCGATCTCGTCGAAGTTGTACGACATTCCCTGGTTCATGAGTCAGCGCCTCACAAATTTCCGCCGGCAGCCGAGATGTGGTGGGCATGGTTTTCGGCCGCATCTCGCAACGACACCTCGTTGTAGCGGATCGTTTCAGCGATCTCATGTAGGGCGTGGTGCAACTTCATCGACTCCGTATTCCATCGCTGCACGACGTCCTTGAACCGCCCTGCCGCCATCCCGCCCCACACCGACGACGGGACACTGCTCATCCGGCCGATGAACGCCTGCAACGTTGCCCGGACCTCCTCATTGCGTGTGTCGATACCTGCCGCCACCGAGCGCATGAGGTCGAAGTCGGTACTGAGGGCGTTGCTACCCACTGGTGCGCTCACATGCTTCCTTCCTGCCGACGACCGCGAAATAACACGCTGACGAAAGATAAGACTCGCAACGGGCGCGATTGGTTCCATCACATCAATGCCCGCGCTGACCGGACTGCGAGATCGCATTCCTGGCGAACAGCCTCGTCGTTGCCGTGGCGACTCTGACAGCCAATGCTGATGCGGACTGCTTTGTCGACCCACACAGTCCATCGGACGTCATGACTCGGCCGGATCTCGCGATAGGTGACGACGGCGCGTCCGACGCTTCGGCCAGCCGGATTGAAGTCGACGAAGACGCCGGTCGGCGCCGCGTCGATCGCGCCTCTGAGAAACTCCGCAGTGGCATCAAGACTTTCCAATGCGACCCGCGATTGCGTCACATGCAGCGCCATCTCCGGATCGGACGGCGAGGAGATCAGCAGCCGCGCCGAGCCTGGTCCGGCCACGACACGCCGCACGTTCCAACCAGCCGGGACCTCCAGTGCGACATGGCCTTCGACGAGATAGGTCGTGGACATAGCGTCGCGCACAGGTTGCGTAGGGTTGTGAATCAGCGCGCCTACGCCGAGGATCGCGCAGACCGCTGAAGCCACCGCGACGAGCTTCCGCCGATGGCGACCCGCGCGTGGCAGCCCGACCCTCAAGTCTTGGCCTTGACCTGAATTAAGTCCACCTGCAAGCTTTCTCAACTCGATATCGCCGACCTCCATCACGGCCACGCCAGCGGCATCCTGCAACTCTTTGGCGATCAGAGCCGAGAGATGACCAGCACCCGGCACTGTTCTCGGTGCATCGATGACGACAGCATCGGCAATACCCGACGCCATGCTCAGCACACAGCCCACGACCGCCTCGACCACATCCCGCTGTTCTCGACGGCGGCTTTCGGCCACCACTGCGTCACCTGTCACGACGACAAAACCGTCGGCGATTTCAATGACCAAGGCCTGTTGCCGACCTGCCCGGCGCAAGAGCCATGACCGCGGTTTCATTACGACCTTGCCACCGAGGACCGTCGCGACGTTGCCCACCATTCCGACCCGCGACGGCGACCACCACGACGGGTAAATGACGATGATGCTTTCTTCCCCGCCACAATTCATCGACTCGAGCACGGAGCGCCATAGCGATTCGACGGATACTGGGTGAAGATCGACCAGAGCCACCGGATCATCGATATTCTCGAAAGCGATGCGTTCCATTTCGCTATCAGCGACAGTGCCTACACCGCAACACAATCGCCGAATTGCGTTGGGACCGATGTCGACAACATGCGCCCTCACGCTGGCGGGCTCCAAGCGACCTGCACCAATTGCGGTGTGGTACGGCGAGTGATCAGCGTGCCGCGGCCAGGGGGCATGGGTGACTGACGAACAGACCCAACGGTCAATCCGTCGTCCGGGCTTCCGCTCATCAGCAAAGTCAGGCAGCCGGCGTCGCGCATCCCGGCGAGCAATGGCTCGAACATCGCGCGGGCGGCACCACCACTTCCGCGGGCGAGCAATACATGCAAACCCACATCTCGGGCGTGCGGCAGCATTTCCGCGAGGAGAGCAAGCGGATGGCCAGTGGCATTCCCGACCAACTCGTAATCATCGACTATGACAAAGACATCCGGCCCCGACCACCAGGACCTGGTCCGCAACTGCGCCGGCGTTACGTGTAACGGAGGCATTCGTCGACGCAACTCGTCAACCAGGCGTGGCATCGCTTCGCCGGCCGCGTCCGCAGACGCGAAATATCCGCCGACTTGTCCCGACTCGGACTGGACCACGTCCAGGAGAGAGCGCCGCACGTCAATGATGAATAACTGACATTGAGCAGGATTCCTCGTTCGCACGAGCTCACGACACACCGTCCGCAACGTGGCTGTCTTCCCGCACTCGCTGTCCCCGATGATCAGAAGGTGCGGTCGATGACCGAAATCAATTGTCAACGTTTGGAGTTCGTTCTCTTCCACGCCCAGCAAGATGCTCCCATCGGCTGGCCGAACCAGACGGTCGTAGTTGATCTGCCCCGGCAGTTGCGCAATCGGCGGCGCATTCCGTCCGGCGTGGCGGCCGCGCAACATCTCCCCCAGCTGTGCGTTCGCGGTGACCAGATCTGACCTGGACCCACTGCCGTCGAGCCTGGGCTGAGCGACGACCATGTGCAGTCCGTCTTGGGAAAGCCCACGGCCCGGTTGGTCTTTCGGCACTTCCTGGGCCCGCAGGCGATCCAGCTCAGAATCCGCCGCATCGCCGAGCCGCAACTCGATCCGGGTGCCGATCTGATCTCGCAGAGCAGGTCGGATCTCGGCCCAACGCGACGCAGTCAGCAGAACGTGTACACCGAACGAAAGTCCCTCCGCGGCAATGGTGGTGACCGCCTGATCGACCATCTCGAACTCCCGTTGCAGGCCGGCCCAGCCGTCAATGACGAGAAAGACATCGCCGAGCCGATCGCATAACTGGTCCGGTGTCGACTTGCGCTCGCGGTAATGCACCATCGACTCGATCCCGTGTTCGCGAAAGAGCGTCTCGCGAGATCGTATGGTGGCGTCGACATGAGCAACCATACGGCGGACCAACTCCGGATCCGCCCGTCCCGCAACCGAGCCCACATGCGGCCAATCCCTCAGCGACGTCAACGCTCCGCTGCCGAAGTCGAGGCAGTAGAACTGCACCACGCACGGATCGTGAGTGACAGCCAACGCCGCGATCAGTGTCCGCAAGGCGGTCGATTTTCCGGATTGTGGCGCGCCGACGATAGCGACATTGCCTGCTGATCCAGATAAGTCAGCGATTAGCGGCGTGCGACGCTGCTCGTACGGGCGATCAACGCAGCCGATGGGAACAGCTAGTGCACTCATCCGTTCGGCCTCGGCCAGAACGTCGCCAAGGAGCGGTGCCGCGCCCAGTGGTGGCAACCACACTTCATGCGGCCGGGGGCCGTATCTGGACAGCCGCTCGACGACCGTCTGTAAGACAGTGGCGCGTTCGCCGTTCACGTTCTTGCCGCTGTTGGCAGTCGTGATCCGTCCAGTCGGTTCAGTCGTGAACCATTGCACGCGCGGCTCCGGTTGCGCCGGTGAGCCTTCGTCAAACGTCTGGGTGTCACAGGGGCCAGATACGTATGCGGTCTGGAAGCGAACCACGTCATCCGTGCCCACACGCAAGTAGGCTTCGCCCGGCGTGCCTGATAGTTCATAGGCGCCGGACGTTCCCAGCACCATGCGCGATTCGTTGACTGACAACGTTTTCAAGCACACCCGATACGACAGGTGTGATTCCAGCCCGCGCAGCCTGCCCTCGTCAAGTCGCTGGCTGGCCAACAACAGGTGCATGCCCAGAGATCGGCCCAGTCGACCGATCGCGACGAAGACATCTGCGAAATCAGGATGCTGACTGAGCAATTCGGAGAACTCATCAGCGATGATGAACAACGCCGGCAACGGGATCAACTCAGGTCTGGTTCGTCGCGCGCGCTCGTAAGCAGCTCTCCCGTCGAGATTGCCCGCGGCGCGGAGCAATTCCTGGCGGCGGTTCATTTCACCTGTCAGCGCTTCACGCATTCGGGTGACCAACGCCGCCTTGTCGGACAGGTTGGTGATGACCGCTGCGACATGCGGTGCCGACTCCAAGCCAGCAAAGGTCGCGCCGCCCTTGAAGTCGATCAAGATTAGGTTGAGGACATCCGGCGAATGGAGGGCGAGCATGCCGAGTGCGACGGTTCGGAGGAACTCAGACTTACCGGACCCGGTCGCGCCGATACATAGCCCGTGTGGGCCCATTCCCCGTTCGGCGGCCTCTTTGATGTCCAGCTCTACTGCTACGCCCTCGGTCGTCGTACCGACCGGAACTCGGAGCCGATCGCGCGGGCGTCGACCGCTCCAGCATTCGGCGGGCGAATAGGAAGCAATGTCACTGATCCCGACGAGAGCGGGCCAACCCACCTCGCCACCCGATGTTGCATCCGTACCGCCGGCCCGGTATCCGGCCAGCCGCTGGGCGCACGCGAGGGCTGCGGTGTAACTCAGCTGGTCCGGGCATGCGAGAACCTCATCGCCACTTGGCAACTCGGCCAGTACTTGGCCCTCTGCGATATGGAGCCGTGAGATGTCGGCGGTACCCGGATGCTCGCCGTTGTGAATCGTCGACAGACTGATGCCATCCAATCCGTCACTCACCACAACGATGAGCCGTTGGTCGACCGATATTTCGGCGAGTGACTTCCTCGCCGCTGCCAGAGACGAATACACCAGGCGAACGGATCCGACGTCGTCGTGGGCGTGCGGATGTCGATTGTGCGGCAGCCATTTCAACCAATCCCAATCGGCCCGGCTGCGATCAACGACGGCGGACGCGATCAAGACGGACTTCGGGCTGTGCATCACGGCGAGTTGACAGATCATGCCGCGGACAAGTGCTCGAGCCTGAGCAGTGTCACCAGCGATGTTCATGACGGCGGACAACCGAATCACGATCGGCAGGTTGGCAACGGTCGAGTGCGCGTCGACAAACCGCTTCATCGCGCCGACGGTCACGAGATCCAGTTGACGCGTCGCCTCGATCGCCGGCACGACCAAACGGCTGGAAAGACGCTGCGCTCCAACACCGATGCGCACGTGACAGAAGTCATCGGACGACGCTCGCCGCTCCCACATCCGGCATCCGCCGACCAGGGTCCATAAGCTGTCAGGATCGGGATGCCTCCATATCAGCGAATAGTGCTGCACTGCAGCATTCTTGATAACAACGCCGCGCATTTCGGATATGTAGCTGAGATACTCCGTCCGTTCGGCGTTGATCTCGCTGCCACGTCGGTCTGCGCCCGAGATGATCGACGTCATGGCCGACACCAGCATCATGACCGGGAACACCATGAATGCCGGATTTCGCATGACACCCGAACGGGAGTGAAAGATCGCTGCCATCACTGCGACGCTCGCAAGGGCCGTAACGACCGGCAGAAAGCGAATCACAGGGTTTGTCGACGCTGGCGCCGCGACGTCCTTCGGCAGTGCGACGGCCAAGTCGGCGGTCTCACACGGCGGCGGCATCAGCCTCGGCGCCGGCACAAATTCCGCAGTAGCACCGACATCGAATGGCTCCACGTTCCCTCCCTCGCCGGCCCGGCGCTGGAGGGCCGGGATGCGATCGCACGTTAAGCAGAGCTGAAATCGGCGGCAAGTCGCCTGTGGATCAACGGATATGCGGTCCTAGCGGAGACGCTAGCGTGCGTTTCGGCGGACGGAGATCGGCATGAATCAGACAGCGGCAGTTGCGAGCCAATACCGATTCCCCCCACGTGACGGCACGTTGCGCCGGTTGACGGTCCATGCCGACTCCGTCCGCGCCGATCTGGCTTTGCCGGCTTCGGTACCGCTCGAATCACTGCTACCGACGATCGTCGACATCGTGTCAGGCGATCGTGGCTCCCAAGCTGGGCCGATCGGAATCCGACATCAGCTGTCGCTGCCCGGCAACGTCGCGTTGGACCCGTCGAAGACGTTGGCTCAGCTCAGAATCCGCGACGGTACCTCGTTGATTTTGACCAGCTCATCGACCGAATTGACCGCGCCTCATCTCGATGATGCGGCCGAGGCGGTATCCGAGTCACTCGCCGGCACCCGGCGGCCGTGGAATCCGCGGGTGTCCCGCCTTGTCGCCATGCTTGCCGCCGGCTTCCTTGCTGTCGTGTCAGCAGCAATGCTTATTCGGACCGCTATCGATTTGCAGGAGGTTCGAGCCGAGGGCGTGATCGTTGCAGCGACAGCCAGTCTTGTCAGCCTGCTGTCAGGAAGCGCCGCATATCGAGTGCTTCGTGAAACCTCGCTGGGCCTAACGCTGGGCGTGATCGCCTGCGGGTTCGCCGCTGCTGCCGGCGCCTTGACAGTACCGGGAACTGTGGGCGCGCCGAATGCACTGTTCGCGGCAGCTGCGACGGCGACCTCAGCGGCAGTGATGCGGGCGATAGGTTGTCACACAGTCGTATTCACCGCAATAACCGGCTTCGCCTCCACCGCGGCAACCGCAGCATTGGTGGCCGCGGTGGTAACCATCCCGCTGCACGCCCTCGGCGCCGCATCGGCTGCGATATCGCTGGTCTTGATCGAACGATCCGCGCCGATGTCGATCAGGCTGGCTGGGTTGTCCCCACAGCAGGACTCCGATGGTGTCGAGGAGAAAGCGATCCGCGCACGCAGTTGGCTGACAAGCCTGGTCATCGCGTTCTCGGCCGTCACTCCGGTAGCAGCGATCGGCGCAACAGTCGGCCAGCGCCTACCCGGCATCGCGTTCGCCGCTCTCATCGGGGGTGTGCTGCTGTCACGAGCACGCACACATCACGACCTCGCGATATCCCTGCCGCTCATCATCTTTGGAACAATCACGGTCTGCGTTGCTCTCGCGGGCGCCGAGGCGGCTTATCCAACCCAAACGCCGCGTATCGCAGCGGCGTCCATCGGGCTTGCTGCGCTCGCCCTATGGCTCGGCTTCGTCGACCTTTCGACGACTGTCTCTCCGATCGGGCAACGCAGTATCGAAGTACTGGAATATCTGGCCCTGGCTGCCATTCTGCCGTTGACCTGCTGGATATGCGGACTTTACGGCGCCGCGCGGGGCCTGAATCTGCCGTGAAGGCGCTGCGTTGCGCAGCGGCAGCGTTCGTCGCCGTGCTCCCGCAATGCGGTGCTTATCCCGCATACGCGGTATCGCCACCACCGATCGACCACCGTCGGCTACCGCAGTCGACACCGGCAACCCCGACACAGCCCACCATGCAGCGTGAGGTCTGTGCGGTGCCCTCGATGGTCCGCGGACCGGACGCGACAGGCAGCAGCCAACTTTCGGGTCTTGACCTTCCGCAAGTCTGGAAACTCACTCGCGGTTCCGGCCAACGCGTCGCCGTCATCGACACCGGAGTATCACCGCACCCACGACTGCTCAGCACGTCGGCCGGGGGCGATTACGTGTTCACTGGGGACGGCGCGCAGGATTGCGACGGACATGGGACCGCGGTGGCCGGAATCATTGCCGCCGCAGCAGATCCCAATCACAGAGACGACTTCAGCGGGGTTGCCCCGGACGTCCAGGTGATCAGCATCCGCCAATCGAGCACCAAATTCGGCCCGAGGGTAGACCCGTCGACCGCCGGTGTCGGAGACGTCGACACCATGGCAAAGGCCGTCCGGACGGCCGCGGACCTCGGCGCATCGGTCATCAATATCTCCTCGATCGCCTGCATCCTTACCGGTTCCGCCTTCGACGACGGTGCGCTGGGCGCCGCGCTGGCCTACGCCGTCGACACCAAGAACGCTGTTGTGGTGACCGCGGCCGGAAACAGCGACGCCGGGCGGTGCCCCGCGCAGGACACCGAAGTAACCTGGGAAACAACGAAAGTCGTGGTCAGCCCGGCCTGGTACGACGAATACGTGTTGACCGTCGGCTCGATCGGCAGCCACGGCGAGCCGTCGTCGTTCACCCTCGCCGGTCCGTGGGTCGACGTCGCCGCGCCCGGCGAAGCGGTGTTATCGCTGAGCTCCGCGGGCGGCGGGTTGGCGAACGCCGTTAACGGAAAACAGGGGCCGGTTCCACTCTCGGGAACCAGTTACGCCGCGCCGGTCGTCAGTGGGCTGGCCGCACTGATCCGATCCCGGTTTCCACGGATGACGGCTCGGCAAGTGATGCAACGCATTACGGCCACTGCGCATCACCCGCCCGGCGGACGCGATCCTAGGGTCGGCTCCGGGCTTGTCGACTTCCTTGCCGCGGTCAGCACCGATCCCGCGCCGAGCCTGGCAGTGAAGCCTCCCAACGCCGCGGTCCCCGTTCCACCGCCGCCGCCTCCCACACCGCCAAACCACCGTGCGCGGGAGATGTCCTTCACCGGGGCTGCCGTCTGTGGTGGCATATTGGCCGCTGTGCTGATCGTCAGCGGATTGCATGCTCGCCTACGGCGAGCTACGGCCGACGGCGGGAACATCCTGGGCGACTGAGGCATTGGTCCTGCTCAATTCCGGCCCAGCAGGCAGTGACTTGAGTAGAGACCAAGGCGCAGGCACCATCGTGTCGGGTAAGCCGAGGTCATGGGCTGCGTCGTCGTCGTGAACGGCGAATAGGACGCCGGTGTCAGCGATCAGATACCGAGGGCCCGCGCCCGCGTTACCCCCGGACAGCGCGGTGGCGCGTACGTATGCCGTGCGACCCGGCGGAAGGTACACGGCGTCGATGGCAGGACCTTTTCCATCTGCCTGTGTCAGCGTCACCGGCCCTCGTCCGGCCGGGATAGGCAGTGCACCAACAGAAAACGAGACATCGACGCTGCCGGACGCTGCGTGTGTCCAGCGCACGCAGAGGATCTCTCCGTCGACTGCCGCAGATGTCTGCACTTTGTCGGGAAAGTCGGACACCGGGAGCTGGTCAACGGTCGGGGCGGTGCGGATGGCGTCAGGCGCGATCGCCATAGCGGTGCGCGTGTTGTGGGACTTGGTAAGTCGCACGAGGTCGGCGGCTAGCTGCCCGACGAGCTGGACTCCCTCTCGCAGTACGACGTAGTAGTCGTCGCCGCCGGCGCGGGCGATGCGCAGCACGCTGCCAACCGGAAATCCCCCAAGGGCAGCCGGTCCGCGACTGCCGGCGCCGTTAATCCGTGGAGCGGTGATATGCGGTGTCTCGGGTATGAGGTCCAGCATCACCGGTGATACCGCGAGTGGGACAAGACCTTCGAGTCCGAGTGCGCGCACCACCGCAGATTCCCGCAGGTCCACCACTGCCCGTCGACCCGCGTAGAGCAGATACGTCGAGCCGCCGGAGGTGGGCTTGACCAGCAGCGCCTGTTCGCGGGGCAGCGCATGGGACTGCGCACCCTCGGCCCGGCCGACAACGATGCTCGTACCGGCGCGACTGTCGCAGACCGTCCACTGCACGTCGGAATCGGCAAGTGGCGCTCCGAGAAGCTGCGGGGCACCGGTGATGCCCAGCAGTGGGCCGCGGTTGCTGTGGCTGATCTCCGATTCCGGTACCGGCTGCGGATCTGCGTTGGTCCTCGTGATCAGCCGAGCCGACGCGAGGTTCAGCACGGGATGCAGGGTGTTGCCTAACCGGACGAAGAGCGCACCCGATGTCTGGCCCATGACGATCGGGGCATTCGTCACTGTCGGCTGCGGGCGCAGGACGGCGAGCACCGCGCAGCCGGCCAGCAGGATGACGGCAATCACCGCACCCGCGACCAGCGATTGCGCGGGTGCCCGGAACGATCCTGTTGCGAGGTGGATATCTCTGCCCAGCAACGCGCACTCAAGGCGGCGAACCAGAAATCGATGCCCGCTGACATGCAGCCTGGTGGCCGGTTGCCGGGTCATCCGTCGACGCTATGCAGAGCGCGCGATGCCCCTCGTCCACAATCCACAACCTGTGCGGCAGTTATGTAAAAGTGACCGGATGACCGAAAGTCCGTAGAATCACCTGGTGAGCATTAGCCGCAAGACCCGTTCCGTATCCCGTCGTGCCTGGTCACGCCGCTTCACTCTGGCCGGTGCAGCGTTGCTGGCCGCGGGCGTGCTGGCTGTCGCACCCGGCGCCGTGCGCAATACGGTCCCGTCAGCCCATGCCGATAACTGCCCCGACGTCGCGGTGACCTTCGCCCGCGGGACCGACGAGCCGAACGGAATGGGCCGCGTCGGCGATGCCCTGGTCGACAGCCTGCGCCAGAAAACCGGCAAGAACATCGACGGCTACGCGGTGAACTACCGGGCCACCCTGCTGCAGATACACGGCAACGACGGTGCCAAAGACGCCATCAAGCACATCAAGGAGATGGCCGATAAATGCCCGGCCACCCCGCAGGTGCTCGGCGGCTACTCGCAGGGCGCGTCGGTGGTCGACATCGTCACCGGAACTCAGATCGGCGGCGTCGGCTGGGGCGACTCGCTGCCACCCCAGTACGCAAGCCACATCATCGCGGTCACCACGTTCGGCAACCCGGCCGACCGCAGCGGCGGAACCATCGCAGCGCAGAGCGCAATGTTCGGCGCCAAGGCCATCGACTTCTGCAACCCCGAAGACCCGATCTGCCACGCCGGCCAGGGCAACGAGTGGAAGGGCCACACCGACGGCTACGTGCCCGTCTACACCAGCCAGGCCGCCAGCTTCGTGCAGACCAGGCTGTTGTCGATCATGCCGCCCACCTCGTCCGACGGGCCGCTAGGTGTCCCGCCCGGCCCCTTGGGCGTCCCGCCCGGGCCCCTCGGTGTCCCGCCTGGGCCGGGGGTAGGACCGGGGCCGCTACCCAGTGGGCCGATGCCGTCGGTGGTCAGCGATACCCAGCCCGCGTCTTTCCACTGATCAATCGCTTGTTGGACTGAGTTCAGTCCCGCGCTCTAAGCTCGGGCGATGACGCAGCGCGCGATGGGCCGACCTGCACTTTCACTTCAGCGCGTGGCCGTGGCCATGCTTCTTGCCGCTGTGAGCGTGCTCGCGCCGCTTCCGAAGGCGTCGGCTTCCTGCTCCGATGTCGAGTTGGTGTTCGCTCGAGGGCGACAGGAACCGCCCGGCGCCGGCGTTGTCGGCAACGCCCTGATCAGCGCGCTGCGGTCCAGGGTCAACAAAAACGTCAGTCTCTACGCGGTGCGCTACCCCGCCGACACCGAGATCGACGTCGGCGCCAACGACATGAGCGCCCACGTCCAGTCCACGATCAACGGTTGCCCGAACACCCGGGTGGTGTTGGGCGGCTACTCGCTCGGTGCGGCAGTCACCGACGTCGTGATAGCGGCTCCCATCGCGGCCTTCGGCTTCAACAATCTCCTGCCGCCGGGCTCCGATCAGCACATCGCCGCGGTCGCACTGTTCGGCAACGGCACCCAATGGGTCGGGCCGATCACGAATTTCAACCCGACCTATGCCGACCGGACCATCGACATGTGCCATGGCACGGATCCGATCTGCAAACCGGGCGATCCGCACGGCTGGCAGGACAACTGGCCGCAGCACTCCGGATCGCTGTACATCCAGGACGGCATGGTCAATCAAGCGGCCGACTTCGTCGCAGGCAAGCTGAATTAGCCAGGTTCGCTGGCCGAACCCTCAGCTCGCTCACAGCGGGGCAATAGTTTCGCCTTCTAGCGTCTGTTCATGCGATCTGCCCTGACCCGCTTAGCAGCCGCGGCGGTGTTCTCGGGCGGTTTGCTGAGCGCACCCGCCCTGATGCCCGTCTCTCGGACGCCGCTTCCGGTGGCTTCCGCTACCTGCCCCGACGCCGAAGTCGACTTTGCCAGGGGCCGCGAAGAACCACCCGGCGTCGGCGCGATCGGCCAGTCCTTCATCACTGCGCTGCGGAAAAAGCTGCCGCACATGACGATCGGCTCCTACGGAGTCAACTATCCGGCCAATGTCGAAGTCATCGAAGGCTCCAATGACATGAGCGCTCACGCTCAGTCGATGGCGGCAAGCTGCCCCAACACCAAAGTCGTACTCGGCGGCTATTCGCTCGGTGCCGCGGCAGCGGATGTCGTCGTCGCCGTGAACAAGCCGGGATTCGGCTTCACCAATCCCTTGCCGCCAGCCATGGATCAGCACATCGCCGCGGTCGCACTGTTCGGCAACGGCACCCAACGGGTGCTCGGCCCGGTCCCCAATTTCAGCCCGGCCTTCGCGGCCAAGACCATCGATCTGTGCGCCGCGAACGATCCGATCTGCACCAGGAGCTTCCAGAATTTGCAATGGAGTGCCCATCTGCAACCGTCGTACGTCGACTCAGGTCTGGTGAATCAGGCCGCCAACTTCGTCGCCGCCAAGCTGTAGATCTACTCCGTCCGGCGACGATGCGGCACGCGAGGCGGGCCGAGGAGGAGCCGGACTATAAATCGCGGGTTCGTAGGTCTCGGGTGATCAACGTCCGAGCTTGCAACTCGCTGTCCGGCGGGTAATCCACGCCGACCAACGTCAACCCCCGAGCCGGCGCAGCGGCGAAGTCGCTGGACCGTCGGGTCGAGGTGAGCAGTTCAGCACACCATGCGGCGCTACGACGGTGCTCGCCGACGGCCAACACCGCACCGACCAGCGATCGCACCATCGACCAGCAGAACGCGTCAGCGGTGACGTAGGCGGTGATCAGATCGTCGTCGCGCTCCCAGTCGAAGCGTTGCAGGTCACGGATGGTCGTCGCACCCTCGCGATGACGGCAGAACGCCGCAAAATCGTTCAGGCCCAACAGTTCTCGCGAAGCAGTCTTCATCGCGTCGACGTCCAGCGGACGCGGCCAGCCAGTGACGAAGGGGGCCTGCTGCGGCTCCACGCCGTAGTCTGCGGTCGAGATCCGGTAGACGTAGTGGCGGCGCAGCGCCGAGAATCGCGCGTCGAAACCCGCTGCCGCGCGGTCGATCCGGCGAACACGGATGTCGGCAGGCAGTAGTCGGCCCAGACGTCGGACCAACGGCTGAAATTCGGACTGGTTCGGCCTCGGCGATCGAGGATATGCATGGGACACCGCGTCGACCGGAACGTCGACATGCGCGACCTGCCCGGTCGCATGCACGCCGGTGTCGGTGCGCCCAGCCGCGCGCAACCGGACCTGCGTCCTGAATACCGTCGAGAGGGTGTCCTCTAAGACACCGGCGACGGTCCGCTGACCCGTCTGCGTTGCCCAGCCCGCGAAATCTGTTCCCTCATAAGCGATATCGAGCCGCAGACGAACACACCCGCCATCAGTGTTGATGGCGGGTGTGTCGTTCAACGATGGATCGCTACTCAGCGTCGGTGACCTCAGCTTCAGCCTCGGTCGCCGGCTCCGTCGCCGGGGCCTCGGTCGCCTCGTCCGCGGTCTCGGTATCCGGAGCCTCTTCCGCCTCAACGACTTCCGCCTCTACGACCTCCGGTTCAGCGACCTTGGCGGCCTTCGGCTCAACGGCCTTCGCAGCGCCCGCACGGCGTGCGCGGTCGGCCTCGGAGGTCACCGTCTTCTCCTGCACCAATTCGATGACCGCCATCGGAGCGTTGTCGCCCTTGCGTGCCTCGACTTTGATGATGCGGGTGTAGCCGCCGTTGCGGTCGGAGAAGAACGGCGCGATCTCGGCGAACAGGTTGTGCACCACGTCCTTGTCGCGGATCTTCTTGAGCACCTCACGCCGGTTGTGCAGCGTGCCCTTCTTGGCGTGGGTGATCAGCTTCTCCGCGTAGGGCCGCAATGCCCGAGCCTTGGTTTCGGTGGTCTTGATCCGGCCATGCTCGAACAGCGCCGTCGCCAAGTTGGACAGGATCGCCTTCTGGTGTGCAGACGACCCGCCGAGGCGAGGACCCTTGGTGGGTTTGGGCATTGCGACTTCTCCTCAATGGGGCCGGTCCCCGTATCAGGTAGGACCGGGACGGATTTTGTTAGAGCTGTTCGGTTTCGGCGTAGTCCTGGTCGTCATAGGCGGCTTCGGCGGACCAGGTGCCGGTGGCCACGTCGTATCCGGCGACCTCGGACGGGTCGAAGCTGGCCGGGCTGTCCTTGAGCGACAGACCCAACTGGTGCAGCTTGACCTTCACCTCGTCGATGGACTTCTGACCGAAGTTGCGGATGTCGAGCAGGTCGGACTCGGTGCGCGACACCAACTCGCCGACGGTGTGCACACCCTCGCGCTTGAGGCAGTTGTACGACCGCACGGTCAGGTCCAGGTCGTCGATCGGCAGTGCGAACGACGCGATGTGGTCGGCCTCGGCCGGCGACGGCCCGATCTCGATGCCCTCGGCTTCGATGTTGAGTTCCCGTGCCAGACCGAACAATTCGACCAGCGTCTTACCGGCAGACGCCAGCGCGTCGCGGGGGCCGATCGAGCTCTTGGTCTCGACGTCGAGGATCAGCTTGTCGAAGTCGGTGCGCTGCTCGACACGGGTCGCGTCCACCTTGTAGGTGACCTTGAGCACCGGGGAGTAGATGGAATCGACCGGGATACGGCCGATTTCGGCACCCGACGCTTTGTTCTGGACGGCTGGGACGTAACCGCGACCGCGCTCGACGACGAGCTCGATCTCCAGCTTGCCCTTGTCGTTCAGGGTCGCGATGTGCATCTCGGGGTTGTGCACGGTGACGCCGGCCGGCGGAACGATGTCACCGGCGGTGACCTCGCCCGGACCCTGCTTGCGCAGGTACATGGTCACCGGCTCGTCCTCTTCCGAGGACACCACCAGGCTCTTGAGGTTCAGGATGATGTCGGTGACGTCTTCCTTCACACCCGGCACGGTGGTGAACTCGTGCAGCACACCGTCGATGCGAATGCTGGTGACGGCTGCGCCCGGGATCGACGACAGCAGTGTGCGACGCAGCGAGTTACCAAGCGTGTAGCCGAAACCCGGCTCCAGCGGCTCGATGACGAACTGCGAACGGCTGTCGCTGATGATCTCTTCGGACAGAGTTGGTCGCTGTGAAATCAGCATGGTGTTCTTCTATCTCCTTCTCGGCACCCGCTATTTGATGCCGCTAAGACCTGTACCGGCGGCACAGGGGTCTTGCTACTTCGAGTAGTACTCGACGATCAACTGCTCAGCGAGCGGCACATCGATCTGCGCGCGCTCCGGCAGTTGGTGGATCAGGATCCGCTGCTGTTCGCCGACAAGCTGAATCCAGCCCGGGATCGGCCGGTCGCCTGCGGTCTCGCGGGCGATCTGGAACGGCACGGTGTTCAGTGACTTGCCCTTGATATCGATGATGTCGTACTGCGACACCCGGTAGCTGGGGATGGTCACCTTGACGCCGTTGACCGTGAAGTGGCCGTGGCTGACCAGCTGACGGGCCATCCGGCGGGTGCGGGCGATGCCGGAGCGGTACACGACGTTGTCGAGCCGGCTCTCCAGGATCTGCAGCAGCTCCTCACCGGTCTTGCCGGGGCGGCTTGCCGCCTCGGCGTAGTAGCGGCGGAACTGCTTCTCCATGACGCCGTAGGTGAAGCGGGCCTTCTGCTTCTCCTGCAGCTGCTGGCGGTATTCGCTCTCCTTGATCCGCGCGCGGCCGTGCTGACCGGGCGGGTAGGGGCGCTTCTCGAAGGACTGGTCACCGCCGACGAGGTCCACACCGAGGCGGCGCGACTTGCGGGTGATGGGTCCGGTGTAACGAGCCATGTCTCTCTAATCTCCTCTAGACCCGGCGCCGCTTGGGCGGACGGCAGCCGTTGTGCGGCTGCGGTGTGACGTCGGAAATGGCGCCGACCTCGAGGCCGGCAGCCTGCAGCGAGCGGATCGCGGTCTCGCGGCCCGAACCCGGGCCCTTGACGAACACGTCGACCTTCTTGACGCCGTGCTCCTGCGCCTTGCGGGCAGCGTTCTCGGCGGCCAACTGCGCGGCGAACGGCGTCGACTTACGCGACCCCTTGAAGCCGACGTGACCCGACGATGCCCAGGCAATGACGTTGCCCTGCAGGTCGGTGATCGTCACGATGGTGTTGTTGAACGTGCTCTTGATGTGAGCGGCGCCGTGCGGGACGTTCTTCTTTTCCCGCCGCCGGGTCTTCTGACCCTTCTTGGGCGCCGAAGCGGCGCTTCTTTGCTGGAGGCATGACTTACCTGGCCTTCTTCTTGCCGGCGATGGTGCGCTTCGGGCCCTTACGGGTGCGCGCGTTGGTCTTGGTGCGCTGACCGCGCACCGGCAGGCCGCGGCGGTGCCGGAGCCCCTGGTAGCAGCCGATCTCGATCTTGCGGCGGATGTCGGCCTGCACCTCACGGCGCAGGTCACCTTCGACCTTCAAGTTCGCTTCGATGTAGTCGCGCAGATGGGTCACCTGATCGTCGGTGAGGTCCTTGGTGCGCAGATCTTTGTCGATCCCGGTAGCGGCCAGGATTTCGTTGGAGCGGGTACGGCCAACGCCGAAGATGTACGTCAACGCGACCTCCATGCGCTTATCGCGCGGGAGGTCGACGCCCACTAGTCGAGCCATGGGTGGCATTCCTTTTCTATGCGGAGGTCTGTTCTCAGCCCATTCCCAGGCCCAGAAAACAACTCAGGGCTCCGGGGTCCGGCCTCCGTTCCGGACGTTGCTGAACTGGCCCATCTCTAAAGATGCCAACCGTTCAGTGGTGCTGGGAGGTCTGCATTCAGTTGTGCGGCGGGTCTGTTTGTCGACTAGCCCTGACGCTGCTTGTGGCGGGGATCAGAGCAGATCACCATGACCCGCCCATGCCGACGGATCACCCTGCACTTGTCACAAATTGGCTTGACGCTCGGGTTCACCTTCACGGCTGGTTTGATCCTGTTCTGTCTTCTGGTCGGTCTAAATAGTTCGGGCGGTTCGGTTACTTGTAGCGGTACACGATGCGGCCCCGGGTCAGGTCGTAGGGAGACAACTCCACCACCACCCGGTCCTCAGGCAGGATGCGGATGTAGTGCTGCCGCATCTTGCCGCTGATGTGGGCAAGCACCTTGTGGCCGTTCTCCAGCTCAATGCGAAACATCGCGTTGGGCAGGGGCTCGACTACGCGGCCCTCGACCTCAATGGCGCCGTCCTTCTTGGCCATAGGTTCTCTGAAATCCTCGTTGTTAGTTTCGTCGCGCTTCTTCGCCCATGCAGGTGCACCGGTCGCCGGCTTTACAACGTGAACCGGTGACAGGAAATTCCTAGGACTGGGCACACTGAAAGTCAGCGCAAGATGCGCCGTTGCTCCACGATACCTGGTGTTTCGTGTTGACCAAAATCGCTGTCAGCGGAATCAGATCAGCCACCGGTCGGCTCCCATGCGGCCTCTGACAAGCGCATACTTGACGTCGATGACTAGCCCCGCAAGCTCCGACCCCCAGCGCAAGCCTGTGATGCTGACCGTCGACGACGACCCCGCAGTGTCGCGGGCGGTTGCCCGGGATCTGCGCCGCCATTACGGCGAGGCCCACCGCATCGTCCGGGCCGAGTCGGGCCCCGACGCGCTGGACACCCTCAAACAGCTCAAACTCCGCGGCGAGACGGTCGCGATGCTCGTCGCCGACTACCGGATGCCGCAGATGACCGGCATCGAGTTCCTCGAAGCGGCGATGGACCTGTATCCGGCCGCCAAGCGGGTGTTGCTGACCGCCTACGCCGATACGCACGCCGCGATCGACGCGATCAACGTCGTCGACCTCGACCACTACCTGCTCAAACCGTGGGATCCGCCGGAAGAGAAGCTCTACCCCGTCATCGACGAATTGCTGGAAGCGTGGAAGCTGGCGCCCGAGCGGCCCATCCTGCACACCAAGGTGATCGGGCATCGCTGGAGTTCGCGATCGTGGGAGGTCCGCAATTTCCTGGCTCGCAACGGGCTGGACTACAAGTGGTTCACGGCCGACGAGCCGATCGGTGAACAACTGCTCCAGGCCGCCGGAGAGGACGGCAAGCGGCTTCCGGTCATCGTCACCGAGCACGGCGACCCCCTCATCGAGCCCAGCGACGCCGAACTGGCCGACACGTTGGGCCTGACCACGACGCCGTCGCAGGACTTCTACGACCTGATCGTGGTCGGTGGCGGGCCCGCAGGCTTGGCTGCCGCCGTATACGGCGCCTCCGAAGGGCTGCGCACGGTGCTGATCGAAACCACGGCGACGGGCGGACAGGCCGGCCAGAGCTCGAAAATCGAGAACTATCTTGGCTTTCCGGACGGGGTGTCCGGCAGTCAACTGGCCGACCGTGCGCGCCGGCAAGCGGAGAAGTTCGGCGCCGAGCTGATCACCGCACGCACCGCCACGTCGCTGGAGCTCGACGGGCCCAAACGCACCGTCAGGTTCGATGACGGCGGCTCCATCAGCGCACGCGCGATCATCCTGGCCACCGGCGTCACCTACCGACAGCTTCCAGACGAGACCGGCTGCGGCAAGCTGACCAACCGGGGCGTCTATTACGGCGCAGCGGTGTCCATCGCCGCAGACTGCCCCGACGACGAGGTCTACGTGATCGGCGGGGCGAACTCCGCCGGCCAGGCCGCGATGTATCTGTCCCGCGACGCCAAATCCGTCACGCTCGTCGTGCGCGGGCCGTCGCTGGAAGCGTCGATGTCGCACTACCTGATTCAACAGATCGAACAGAGACCGAATATCGAAGTCCGCACCTGCACAGAGGTCCACCGCGCCGATGGAGACGGTCGCCTCGAGAAGCTGACTTTGATCGATCGCAGAACCGGCGTCACCGAAGACGTCAGCTGCGGCCGGATGTACATCTACATCGGGGCCCAACCATGCACGGACTGGCTCAAGGAAACGCTAGCCCTCGACGATCACGGCTTCATCCTCACCGGTCCGGATTTGCGCAACGTATGCGGTTGGACGCTGGACCGGCCGCCGCATCACCTGGAGACCAGCGTGCCGGGCGTCTTCGTCGCCGGCGACGTGCGATCCGAGTCCGCCAAACGGGTCGCGGCCGCCGTGGGTGAAGGTTCGATGGCCGTGATGCTGGTTCACCGATACCTGGCGGAGTCATGACCACCGAGTACCGCTGCGACGCAGACGAATTACGCACGCTGTTCCTGTTCGAGCATCTCAGCGACGAGCAGCTCGCGACGCTGTGCGCCGACGGCGAAATCGAGAACTACGAGCCCGGCCCGATCATCATCGAGGGCGACCCGGCGACATGTTTCTACGTTTTGATCGAGGGCGAGCTGGCGATGTCGAAGCTCTCCGGCGGCCAGGACATCGAAACCAACCGAACGTCACAACGGGGCGTCTACTGCGGTGCCTGGCGGGCATTCACTGGCGGTAAGCAAAAGAGCTACGACGCGTCGGTGCACGTGACGAAGCCGTCGCGATTCTTCGTGATGGACGCGCCGGTGTTCGCCAAGTTCATGAAGGATCAGTTCCCGATGGCGGTGCACCTGCTCGACGGCATCGCCGTGGGCACCGACCGAACACGGCGGCTGATCGACAATCGGGAGAAGCTGTTGGCGCTGGGCCAATTGTCGGCCGGGCTTACTCATCAGCTGAACAATCCTGCTGCCGCCATCGCCCGCGCGGCCCACGAGCTACGCGGCCGAATCTCCCGTATGCGCGGCAAGCTCGCGATGCTAGCCGACGGTACCGTCAGCCCCGAGACGCTGAATGCCCTTGTGCGCCTTCAGGATGCCGTCGCCGAGCAAGTCGTCAAATCGGCGTCCCAACATCTCAGTCCGATGGAAACATCGGACCGCGAAGACGCTCTTGGCGATTGGCTGGATGACCACGGCATCAGCGACGGGTGGGACATCGCCCCTACCTTCGTCGAAGGTGGCATCGACACCGATTGGCTGGAGCGCATCGATGCGACCGCCAAGGAGTTGGACGCGTCGACTTCGCTGGAGGAAGCGATCCGCTGGATCAGCTACACCATCGACAGCGAGCTTCTGATGAACCAGATCACGGAAGCCAGCCAACGCATTTCGAAGTTGGTCGAAGACGCCAAGCAGTACTCCCAGATGGATCGGGCGCCGTTCCAGGTGGCCGACGTGCACGACCAGTTGAAAAGCACACTGTCGATGTTTGCCGGCCGGTTGGGCAAAGACAGCGCCTGCCACATCACCGTGGCAAAGGAATTCGATCGCACCCTCCCGGAAATCCCTTGCAACCCGGGCGATCTCAACCAGGTGTGGACGAACATCATCGACAATGCCATCGCCGCAATGGGCAGCGAGGGCGGCACTTTGACTCTCCGGACCGCCCGAGAGCCCGACAAAAAGCTCCGCGTCGAGATCTGCGATACCGGCCCGGGTATCCCCGAAGACGTGCTCGAGCACATCTTCGAGCCGTTCTTCACCACCAAACCGGTCGGCGAAGGCACCGGGCTGGGACTGGATCTTGCCTGGAAGATCGTCGTCAACGGACATCGTGGCGATCTCAGAGTTGAGTCAGTGCCTGGTAATACGCGCTTCATCGTGCTGTTGCCGTTGGAGGTGCCGCCCGCCGTCGATATTTCACTGCCCGGTGACGACGACGGCGACGACCAAACCAAAATCTGACCCATCCACTGTTAGCTCGGTGTCGAATACCTGTTTGGTGTGACCGGTGGTCAATCCGGGTACGCCGGAACAAGGCGACACGCGGGGACTCCCCAATATGGGGTGGCGTGACAGGGGTAGCTCTATGACACCGACGGCCTCGAGGTCTTTTCGGTCTTCTACCTGCACCAATACCACTCAGTCCGCGCGGTCTTCACACGCCTACAGCCGCAACGACAGGGGGGTACTGATCGCATGGACAACACCCGCACGTTTTCAGAAACCGGCGATATCGCCGCAGACGTCAGTGAGCGCGTTGCGATGGCGAGGCACTTCTCGTCGATCGGGAAAAACCCGTTCTTTCAGCCCATAGACTCCGTCGACCCACCGAGGGTCGGCGTCCGGGGAAGCCAGTGCGTGCTGCTCGGATCGAACTCCTATATCGGCCTGTCGACGCATCCAGACGTGACCGCGGCGTCGATCGGAGCCACCCAGAAGTTCGGGGTCGGCACCACCGGCAGCCGTCTGCTCAACGGCACCTACAGCCTGCACGTCGCGCTGGAACGGCAGATTGCCGACTGGCTCGGCCACGACGACGCGCTGGTGTTCACCACCGGATATCAGACGAACGTGGGCACCATCCAGGGGCTTCTCGGTCCGGATTGCCTTGCGGTGATGGACTCCTACGTGCACGCCTCGATTCGCGACGGCGTCCACCTGAGCCGGGCTGTGGAAGCACGGTTCGACCACAACGACGTGGCCTCGCTGGTGGAGGCACTGCACAGTCATGCCGGCACCTCGTTCCGGCGGATCCTCGTCCTCGTCGACTCGCTCTACTCGATGGAGGGCTCCACGGCACCACTGGAACAGATCATCGAGGTCTGCAAAGAGGCCGGTGCGCTGTTGATGGTCGACGAGGCACATGGCATCGGTGTGTTCGGGCCGACCGGCGCCGGCTTGAGCGAACGCAGCAGGCTCGCAGAGCACATCGATATCGTGATGGGCTCGCTGTCCAAGGCCATTGGTGGGCTGGGCGGATTCATCGCGGGGTCGCAGGACATCATCGACGAGATCCGGATGAGCGCTCGGTCGTTGTGGTTCAGCACTTCTGGGACGCCGGCATCGATGGCTTCGGCCGCCGCAGCGATCAACGTCATCCGCGGAGACGAAGGGCAGAAACGTCGGCGCAAGCTTGAGCGCAATTCCCGGCTGATGCGCGAGGCGCTCCGACCGCTCGACGTTGAGTTGCATCGCCCGAGCGACGACAGCCCGGACTGGTCGCCGATCATTCCCATCCGCTTGTTCGATGAACTGCGCACGGTGTTGAGCTGGAACAACTTGAAAGACAACGGCGTATTCGTCACTCCGGCGATCTATCCTGCTGTGCCGCTGGGCAAGCCGATTCTGCGGGTCTGCATGACTTCAGAGCTCACCGACGACGACATCCACCAGTGCGCGGACGTGCTCGCCAACGAACTCTCCTGGGCGCTGGCACCTGCATGAGAGACGGATTCCGCCTCGCCCTGACCGGCGCGACCGGAGACTTCGGCCGGGTCGTGCTGAGTTGGGCGTGCGCGAACGACGACATCGCCGAGGTGACCGTGCTGGGCCGTCGGCCGACCGGTGTGCGGAACACGAAGCTGCGCGAGATTTTCCTCGACTTGGGCGGCCGGGTCGATCTCGAATCCGTGCGCGGTTACGACGCTTTGGTGCATCTGGCCTACTGCGTCGAGGAGCCGCACGACAAGCGTCTCGCCTATCAGGTCAACGTGGCGGCGACGCGGACCCTGCTGCACCAGGCCCGGCAGGTGGGCATCGGGCAGCTGGTCCTGACCTCCAGCGCGAATGCCCTGGGCGTGACGGCCTGCGGCACCGGTCAGCCCCACACCGAGACCGACTACCCGGCCGGCGACCAGGACAGCGGCAATTACTACTTCCAGCACAAGGCGCTGCTGGAGCATCTGGCGAACTGGTACTGGGTGAACAACGACGGTAAGACGAAACTGGCCGTCGTGCGGCCGTGTTACGTCGTCGGCGCGCATTTCGGCAACTCCGGTCTGCAGACCCTGTTGTCGAAATTCGTTGTCTACCCGGAACCTTCGCGGTCGTTCTACCAGTTTCTGTGGGACACCGACCTGGTCAACGCGTATGCCACCATCCTCACGAACGGGCTGAGCGGCCTCTACAACGTTGCGCCGGCGGACCAGACCAGCGTCGTCGATATCTGCCGGATCAACGGTGCCAGGCTGATCCCTGGCCCCTTGGGAGCTTTGAAGGTCGGCTCGAATCTGGCGTTCCGACTGCGGCTTACACCGTTTTCCGGTCATTGGGTGACGCTCGGCGACCCGCTGCTGGACTCCGCGTTGCTGCAATCCACCACCGATTGGCGGCCGTCGATGAGTTCGGCGGACGCACTGAAGAAGTATCTGGCCACCCGCGACAGCTAAGGACATTGCACATGGATCGCGCAGCACTCGAAGCCCGACTCTCACATGTCGCAGCCGTGCGACGTCACCTTCCCGCCCTCGCCGCCAAGCTGGAGGACATCGGTCTGCTGGCTGCCGAGAAGCCGGCGAACGGTGTCATCGACCTGTGGAAAGAGCACGACGGACCTCGCCTGACCGCACCGACCGACCTCGGCGGCCTCGGCGCGTCATGCGTGGAAACCGTTGAACTGCAACGCGGTGTCGGCTATCTCAGCCCGTCGCTGGCCGCAGCGAGCACCATGCACTATCTCTCCGTCTCCGGGCTCGCCGATTTCGCCGCGACCGCCGACGAGACGACGACGGGTCTGGTCAAGAGCATGATCGAGAATCGCACGATCTTCGCGTCAGGCTTCTCCGAAGGCACGCTCTCCGGCAGCGTCTTCCACCCGACGATGGAAGCTGAACCCGCCGACGGCGGCTACACCGTCACCGGTCGCAAGAAACCGTGCAGCCTCGCCGACAGCATGGACTGCGTGATGGCCAGCGTGTTGCTGAAAGACACCGGCCAGCGAGCGATCACGCTGATCTTCAACGGCACCCCAGGGTTGTCCGTCACTCCGCTGTGGACCAGCCCGGCGCTGGGTGCCGCGCAGACCCACGAGGTCATCTTCGAAAATGTCTTCGTACCAAGCGATTTGTCGATGGTCACCGACGTCGAGGACCCCGACGGCCGCAACGAGAAGTCCGGTTATGTGCTGTTCGGCCTCATCATCACCGCCGGCTACGTCGGCGCCGCGACCCGGCTTGCGCTCAAGCTGGTGGATCGGCCGAACTTCACCGAATCCGAGTTCGTCGAACTGTTCTCGCCGATCGAAGGCGTGTGGCGGGCACTGCTGATGATCGCTGCCCGCTACGACGCAGGCGACCGCAGCGACGCGTTGTTCGCCGACCTGCTGTGGATCCGGCTGGGTCTGCGCGACCAACTGCAGACCAGCGTCGCGCGAATGGTCGCCCACATCGGCGGCGTCACCTTTGCCACCGATCCCGAAGTCGCCTACCTCGTCTCGGCGATCAGCGCGTACTCGTTCCATCCGCCGACGCTTCGCGAGTCCGGGACCTTCCTGGTCGACCACGAGCTGGACAATGAGATTTCGCTGACGAAGACCTAACCCTCGCGAAGTCCTACTGCTGCATGCAGTTTCGCGAGCGGACCCGGGACCCACCAGTTCCACCGGCCGACCAGCTTCATGAACGCCGGGACCAGCACCATGCGGACCAGCGTGGCGTCCACCACGACGGCGAGCGCCAGACCGACGCCGATCATCCGCATGAACGAGACCTGGCCGGTGCTGAGTCCGATGAAGACGATGACCATCAGCAGTGCTGCCGCGGTGATCACCCGCCCGGCACCGGCGATGCCAAGGGCCACCGCTTCGGTGTTGTCGTCGCGGGTGCGGCCGGATTCGAGCCAGTGCTCCCGGATCCGGGACAGCAGGAACACCTCGTAGTCCATCGACAGACCGAACGCGGTCGCGAACAAGAAGACCAGCACATCGGCGACAAGGGTGCCGGTCGCCGTGGTGCCCAGTCCGCCCAGATGCCCTTCTTGAAAAACCCAGACCAAGGCGCCGAGCGTCGCCGACAACGACAGGGTGTTGAGCACCAACGCTTCCAGTGGGAGCACGAGGCTGCCGGTGAGCAAGAAGATCAACACGAAAGTTGTTGCCGCAACCAGCGATAGCACGATCGGGAGCAGATCGACGATCTTGTCGACCGAATCTCGGTTGAGTTCGTCGGACCCGGTGAACAGCGCCTCCGCGCCGGTCGGTACCGGAACTGAGCGCAGTTGGTCGATCTCGGCGCGGTACTGCGGAGACAGCGACGAACCCGGGACCGCAACGGACAGCCACAGACTGCCGTCCCTGGCGCCGGTCGGCAACATCGGCGGCCCGGCAACGTCACCCTGTACGTAGGAGCCTGCGGGCGTGGCGACCGCATCGATGCCGGAGACATTGGACAGTGCGGTCGCATAGTCGACGACATCACGGTCGGTCAGACTGTGCGCGTCGGGAATCACGATCGAGACGGCCATCGCCGGGTCGGCGGGGAACTCGCTGCGCGCGGTGTCCCCCACCTGCCGTGACTGGGCGGTGGTCGGCAACGCACGATCGTCCGGCAGGCCGAAGCGGGCGCGCGCGAACGGCGATCCGAGCAGGAGCAGCAGCACCACGACGGCCAGGGCGCACGGGACGGCGTGGCGCGTGACGAAGTGTGTCGACGAATACAGGAAGCTGCGTTTGACGTCCGGGTCCGGGTTGCCGCGCCCGAAAAGTGTTCGGATGTTGAGAGATTCGATGCGGTCACCGAGCAGCTTGATCACCGCCGGAGCGACGACGACGGCGTAGAGGCCGGCCAGGGCAACCACCCCGCAGCCCGCGTACGCCATCGAGTGCAGGAAGTACATCGGGAACACCGCGAGCGCGCTGACGGCGAGAAACACCGTGCACGCGGAGAACAGGATGGTCCGTCCCGCCGTCGCCATCGCCCGACGCAGCGCCTCGTCGCGGTCACCGATCTGTGCGTGTTCCTCGCGGTACCTGCTGACTAGCAGCAGCGTGTAGTCGATGGCCAGCGCCAGGCCCATCGCCGTGGTCAGGTCAAGGGAGAAGATCGATACGTCGGTGAAAAGCGTTATACCGCGCAGCATTCCGAGCGTCCCGACGATGGCCAACCCGCCGACCACGAGCGGTAGCAACGCGGCGAACAACCCGCCGAACACCCAGACCAGAACGATCAGCGACAGCGGCAGGGCAATAGCCTCCGCAGTCACCAGATCTTTCTCGGAGAGGTCGTTGATCTCCGAAGCGACCATCCCTGTACCGCCGGCCACCACGGTCAGCCCGCCACGTGGGCCGGTGAGCCGGCCAGTGATTGCCTTGGCGAATTTCGGCGCGTCGTTCTCCGAACCCACAATCCCCGCGACGACCAGTCCGGTCTTGCCGTCCTTGCTGACCAGGGCAGTGCTCTGCGGCGAGTTGTCCCACGGGGACTCGACATGGCCCACATGCGCGGAATTGCGGAGTTGGTCCACCAGCTGATGACCGGCCGCCGTCGCCGCCTGGTCGAGTACCCGACCCGGCGCGTGGACGACCAGCGTCACGTCCATGTCGCCCTGGCCGTACTTATCGGTGAGGACCTTGACGCCGCGAGCCGACGACGATCCGGGATCTTGAAATCCGGCAGCTCCGAGGTGCTCGTCGACGGTGGCGCCGAACCCGCCGGCGATGACGGTCAGTAGCAGAACGATGAAAAGAATTCGTTTGGGCGCCGCGATAACCAGACGGGTCAGCAGCGACAGCACTCAGCAGATGTTACCCAGACCGCCGTTCTGTAATCGTCGTCCGGAATAGCAGTGCTCAAGCGCTGGTTGCCACAGGGCATGACCGATTCTGCTGTGAGCAAACCCAACTTAGGCCGATTCGGATCGTTCGGACGCGGCGTCACACCTGAGCAAGCCAAAGACATCGAAGCCCTCGGCTATGGGTCGGTCTGGGTCGGCGGCTCGCCGCCCGCCGACTTGGCCTGGGTGGAGCCGCTTCTGGAGGCGACGACGACGCTGCAGGTGGCGACCGGGATCGTCAACATCTGGTCGGACGCGGCCAAGCCGGTGGCCGAGTCGTTCCATCGCATCGATCGGGCCTACCCGGGACGGTTCCTGCTGGGGATCGGCGTCGGGCATCCCGAGGCGATCACCGAATACCGCAAGCCCTACGACGCGCTGGTCGACTACCTCGATCAACTCGACGAGCACGGCGTTCCCGCCGATCGCCGGGTGGTGGCGGCGCTGGGTCCGCGAGTACTCAAGCTGTCGGCGGAGCGCAGCGCCGGCGCGCACCCGTACCTGACCACGCCCGAGCACACCGCGCAGGCCCGCGAGCTGATCGGCCCGTCGGCCTTCTTGGCACCCGAACACAAGGCCGTGCTGACCACCGATGCGGACAAGGCTCGCGCCATCGGCCGCAAGGCGCTCGACATTTATTTCAACCTGGCCAATTACCGCAACAGCTGGAAGCGGCTCGGATTCTCCGAGGACGAGGTCAATCACCCGGGCAGCGACCGCCTGGTCGACGCGGTGGTGGCGTACGGTACGCCCGAGCAGATCGCGGCACGGTTGAAGGAACATCTCGACGCCGGTGCCGACCACGTGCCTGTGCAGATTTTGACCAAAAATGAAAACCTGGTGTCGGCTCTGGCCGAACTCGCGGGGCCGCTTGGACTGACACCGGCTTGACGAACTAGAGGGGGGACCTCGATGACCGAGGGCGTTTCACTGAAGCTCGATCTGGGCCGGTATGGCGTTTGGCTGCCAACTCGATCTATCAGTCCGCAGCTCGCCAAGCAGATCGAATCGTTGGGTTACGGCGCGGTCTGGGTCGGCGGCTCCCCCGACGCCGGGCTGGAGTGGGCGGAACCGGCTCTGGCGGAGACCTCGTCGCTGCAACTGGCCACCGGGATCGTGAACATCTGGGCCTCTCCGGCAGATGAAGTGGCAGCGTCATACCACCGAATCGAAAAGGCCTACCCCGGCCGGTTCTTGTTGGGCATCGGGGTCGGCCATCCCGAGCACACCGACGTGTACAAGAAGCCTTACGACGCGCTCGTCGAGTACCTCGACGCACTGGACGGAGCATCCGTGCCGACCAGCCGTCGGGTGCTTGCCGCGCTGGGCCCCAAAGTGCTTGCGCTGTCGGCCGAGCGCAGTGCCGGTGCCCATCCCTACCTGACCACGCCTGCGCACACCGCGCACGCTCGCGAGCTCATCGGTAACACCGTGTTCCTGGCCCCCGAGCACAAAGTGGTTCTCACCACCGACGCCAACGAGGCCCGCGACATCGGCCGCGGTGCCGTCGACTTCTACCTCGGTCTGAGCAACTACGCGAACAACTGGCGCCGGCTCGGATTCACCGATGCCGATCTGCGGAAACCCGGCAGTGACAAGCTGATTGACGCCGTCGTCGCCTACGGCACACCGAACGCGATCGCCACGCGCCTCAACGATCACCACGAGGCCGGCGCCGATCACGTCGCGATCCAGGTGCTGGGCGCACCGTCGGAGGACAAGCTGGTCGCCGTATTGAAGGAGTTGGCCGGACCGCTAGGCCTCAAGCCTCAAAGCTGAGCCCGCTAGGTTTGATTGCCCGGTTCCTCAGCGGGCCCCGCGGGCCCGCATCGTCACCGGGCTAGGGTTCCACCATGCGGCTGCTGGTGACCGGCGGCGCCGGCTTCATCGGCGCCAACTTCGTGCACGCCAGCGTGCGCGACTACCCCGATGACGTCGTGACGGTTCTGGACGCGATGACCTACGCCGGTAGCCGGGAATCGCTGGCGCCCGTCGACGCCGACATCCGGCTGGTGCAGGGCGATATCACCGACGCGGAGTTGGTGTCCCAACTGGTCGCCGAGTCGGATGCGGTCGTGCACTTCGCCGCCGAAACCCACGTCGACAACGCGTTGGCCGACCCGGCGCCGTTCCTGCAGGCGAACATCATCGGGATGTTCACCATTCTCGAAGCGGTACGCCGGCACGGTGTCCGACTGCATCACATCTCCACCGACGAGGTCTACGGCGATCTGGAGCTCGACGATCCGCAGCGGTTTACGGAGTCCACGCCCTACAACCCATCGAGCCCATACTCGGCGACCAAAGCCGGCGCCGATCTGCTGGTGCGAGCCTGGGTGCGGTCTTACGGTGTGCGCGCGACGATTTCGAACTGCTCCAACAACTACGGGCCTTATCAACACGTGGAGAAGTTCATTCCGCGGCAGATCACCAACGTGCTGACCGGGCGACGGCCCAAGCTCTACGGCACAGGGGCCAACGTCAGAGACTGGATCCATGTCGAGGACCACAATGATGCCGTCCGCCGCATCCTCGAGAGCGGCAGGCCCGGGCAGACCTACCTGATCGGCGCCGATGGTGAACGGGACAATCTGTCGGTGCTGCGAATCCTGCTGGAGCTGATGGGACGCGATCCCGAAGATTTCGAGCACGTGGTCGACCGGGCCGGCCACGACCTTCGGTATGCCATCGACCCGTCTCAGCTGAGCAACGGATTGGGTTGGGCGCCAAGGCATACTGACTTCACCGACGGTCTGCGCACAACCATCGACTGGTACCGCGATAACGAATCCTGGTGGCGGCCATTGAAGGATGCCGTCGAGGCTCGCTACGAAGAGCGGGGTCAGTGACATGCAGGTGCGGGAACTCGACATCGCAGGCGCATGGGAGATCACGCCGCAACTGCACAGCGATTCACGTGGAACATTCTTCGAATGGCTCACCGACCGAGGCTTCACCGAATTCGCGGGCCATCAGTTGGACGTCCGCCAGGCCAACTGTTCGGTATCGGCGGCCGGCGTGCTGCGCGGCCTGCACTTCGCTCAGCTGCCGCCGAGCCAGGCCAAATACGTGACCTGCCTGTCCGGCTCGGTGTTCGACGTCGTCGTCGACATCAGGGTGGGCTCGCCGACTTTCGGGCGCTGGGACGCGGTCACGCTGGACGACCGCACCCGCAAGACGGTCTACCTCTCCGAAGGCATCGCACACGGTTTCCTTGCACTGCAGGACAATTCGACTGTGATGTATCTCTGCTCGGCCGAATACAGCCCGGAGCGGGAACACACCATCGCCGCGACCGATCCTGCGCTGGCGATCGACTGGCCTAGCGGCCACGAGCTCGTGCTGTCTGACCGCGACGCCGCCGCCCGCACGTTGGAAGAGGTCCGCGCCGCCGGCTTGCTGCCCAGCTGGGAAGAAGCCCAGGCATTCGTCAAAGGTCTGCGGGACAGCTAGACGGTGGTCGTGGGATCAGGGGGCTGGCGCGGGCGGCGGTGAGTCGGCCGGTCCGGGCTTAGCTGCAGCTCCATGCAGGCACTGCTGATATTCATCAGTACCTGGGACGTTGTCGGCGCCGCAGTTGCAATCGTGAACTTGCGCGGGATTGCCAAGCGAATCGCAAAAGTCGCTAGCCGAGGCCGATGGTGCGGTCCACATAACACCTGCGGTCAAGGCTGCCGCTGCAGCACCGATCGTGGCCGTCAAAACTCTCGTCTTCATGTTGGATTCCTTCTGCTGCCGCTGGTTGCGCTAGCCGAATAGTAGGGCTTTTCAGGGCGAAAGTCGCAACCGTCAGCAGGATGAAGCGTCTTGCCCAAGCTGCCAGTACGGACCGAGGAAGTCGACCGCGTGCGGTGTCGGCCTGTGGGCGTTGTGCCAGAACGCGTTTAGCGCGGGCATTGCGGTGTCGTGGGTGATCAGCCAGTGCCCTCCCTGGTCGGCCAGCACGATTGGTTCGGGGGCACTGCGTTGATGAAATGTTCCGTGGACGGTGACGGTGGTTCCGGCCAGGTTGGCGGGTGCGGGCTGGATGTCGGTCACGACGAAGTTCAGGGGTAGCAACCCGCGCGCGTTCATCCGGTTCAGATGATCGTCGATTGTCTGGGCTTCTTCGGGGGTGAACCCGGGGGTGACGATGTTGGTCTTGTCCGCGGCGGGCGTGCTCGGGTCGGTAACCTCGGCCATCAGGGCGACCACCTCATCGGTGGTGGGGACGGGTCCGGTGCACGGGGGTTGTCCTGGATCCCCGCAGTCCGCGTGGGCTTGCGCGGCGGTCACCACCGTTGCGGGTGCGACGATCAGCGCCACCGCAATCGTCGCCCTCGCGACACCGGAGAACTTGGTCCAGAACATCGGTGGTTCTCCCCTCCAGAACCATCGGCACGTCGTCGAAACTATCGACCACAAGTCGCGCAGCGTTACGTAGGCTCATGCGGTAGGTGACACCGGAGAGAATCGCGTCCGTTGCCGGCCGGTTACGTAGATTGCCCAAAGTCCGACGACCAAGAGTTCGGCGATCACGCTGATCGCCGCGTGCGGTGCCGGTTGCCATCCTCGTTCGGAGAAGCCGAAGAATCCGACGGTGCGCGACAACACGAATGCGATGAGCGCGCCGCCGGCGACCGCCGCAGCCGCCCATTGCAGCCACGATGGACCGCGGATCAGGATCAACACCGCAAAAGCGAACGAGACGCTGGCCTGCACCATGAAAGCAGTACCAATCATCGGAATGTGCTGATACCCATGAACATAGAGATAGGCGTGGCTGACACCGCTGACAAACAATGCCACAGCGATGGCGATTCTGCCGAAACTCATCACAGTGCCTTCTCCTTCAATGCGAGGACATTCTGGCCGCGGGTGTAGCCGACTTCCCGGACGCCGAGTGCGTCATGCAATTTGCCGGCCGGCAGGGTGACTGGCTTGGGCGCAGGGCCATCGCCGGGATGCGGAAGCGGATAAGCGGTGGTCGTTCCACTGTGGAACGTCACATTGCCTTCGGTCTTGGAAAACACTTGGTGGACATGGCCGTTGAGGCACGTCACCGATGAGAAGCGACGCAGATAGCTCAGCGCCTGGACGGCATCGTCTGTGCCCCAACCCCAATCCGGATACATGGCGAACAGCGGGATGTGGCTGAACACGATGATCGGCGTGTCATTGGGTAGCGCCGCGACATCCTTGGCAACGAAATCCAGCTGATCGACGCCCAAGTGACCCAGCTTTTTCAAGTTGAGCGTGTTCACCAACGCGATCACGTGCACACCAGCGATGTCGAAGCTGTACCAGCCGCCGCCTCGGGTTCCAGCGCCGAACGCGCTCAGGTACTTCTGGCCCGCGTCGTCGATCGAGTCGTGTTCGCCGGGGACGGTGAAGACGTGCGGCGTACGCAGTCCGGTCATCATCTGCTTGACCTGATCGAACTGACTGGGGGTGGCCAGATGGGTGAGGTCGCCGGTGTGAATGACGAAATCCGGTGTGTAACCGAGGTTGTTGATCCGATCGATCGCCTGGGTGAACGAGCCCGCGACATTGGGGTTGGCTTTGCCCGAGAAGCCGATGTGGCTGTCGCTGACTTGAGCGAATCTCAACGCAGGACGGCCCTGTGTGTGCGCAGCGTCTGCAGTGCCGGCGACGTGGGAGATGACTTCGCCGCCGGCCACCGCCAGTCCTACGGCCGCGCCGAACCATGCGCTGTGCCGGATCAGTTGGCGCCGGTTCATCGTGTGCGGAGCGTCTGTCATTGCGTCACAACCACAGTGGCGTGCATGAAGGGGTGGATCGAGCAGACGTAGTCGAACGTGCCGGCTGTTGCGAAGGTGTGGGAAAACACTGCCTGCGAACCCATTCCGGGTGAGCGGAACGACCCGTCGTTGGCCACGACGGTGTGCGGTTCCTCGTCTCGGTTGGTCCACGTGACCGCGCTACCCGCGGAAATGGTCAGCGTCGCGGGGGAGAAAGCAAAGTTGTCGATGCTGACCGCGTTGCCGGCCACCGGAGCAGCCGGCGCTGCCGTCGACGGGCTGCTACCCGCCGGCACGTTCGGCATCGACGGCATAGCGCTCATGCCCCGCATTCCAGGCGTCGTCGCCCCGGACCCGAATGTCACCGACGGCGATGGCGCGGACGGGGGTGACGAACATCCGGCCACCATCACAGCAAGAACCACGGCACGTGCGCCCCGAGATCGTCCGGGCATAGCGATACACCTCCATCGTCGACGAGAAAGTTCGCGTCGCCTAGAGATAGGGCGGTGAGTTACACGTCGTCAGGCCGGCTCGTTCGGCGACACCGGGACGAATACCTCGATTGCGCCGCCTTGTTCGCGAACCATCAACGTGGGCAATGGTTTCGGAGCTATCGGTAGTTGATGGGCCAACACCTGGCCGACCGGCGAAAACGACGTCGAATGGCACGGGCACCGCAGCCGGTCGTCGGGTGCGTCGAACCACAGTCGGCAGCCCTGATGGGTGCACACCCCCGAGACGGCTTCGGGCTTGCCGTCGACGCGGCGAACGAATCCGATGACCGAGCCGACATCGAACGGGTGCATGACTCCGTCGGTCAGCTCTGCGCTGGCCGCGACCCGGACCCAGCGTCCGGTGTTCGGGGTGAGCTCCTGTGGCCCGCTGTTGCCGCTGTCGGAGCCCTGACCGTCATGGATCAGCGCGCGGTCGATCGATACCGTCGCGACCGCGGCGGCCGCAGCAGCGGACGTGCCGACAAGGACGGTCCTGCGGGTCGCACTCGGCTTCTGCGTCTTGTGCGCAGTGCCGTCCTGTTGTGCGGCAAGGCGGCGGTGCAGATCGTCGAGGAATTCCTCTCGCGGTGCATCACTGCCCGGCCGCGCTGCCGTGAGATCGATCGCCGTCCGGATCTGCGCGGCTTCGAAGTCGTCGGGCGGAAACGGCTTTGGGCGGCGGCCAAGCAGCAAATCGTCGATGTACCTACGCAACCCACGCGCGTTCATGATTCGCCCTTTTCGTTGAGCTGCGCGGCCAGTCGCAATGCCCGGTGCTGAAGAACTTTGGCATTTGCGACGCTGACCCCGAGTTCAGCTGCCGACTCCTTGATCGAACGAGCGTTCAGGAATCGAAGCTCCAGAACCCGACGGTAATTGTCCGGCAGCTGCTCGAGAACGCTCGCAACCCGCTGCGGGGCCGTGCTGATCGCCTCCTCGCTGTCGGGCGGCTGCTCGATGTCGTCGATCGAGGTGATCTCTCGCCCGAGGGTTTCACGCCAGTGTGCTGCCAGCACCGTTCTCGCTGTCGCCCTCAGGTAACCGCGCACCTCGCCGACGCTTGCGGTCAGCCGCAGCGGTCGCAGTGCCGCAAGGAAGACCTCGGTGGTCAGGTCCTCGGCGTCGGCCTGATTTCCGACGCGCGAGTAGATGGTGCGATACACCCAGGTGGCGTTATCCCGATATACCGCCTCCCAGTCCGGGTAGCCGGCGCCAGACACCAACCGCAAGGGTCGCGGACCGACGGAGTCGTCGTGTGCGATCACATATCGCCTACCTGCCGAGAGCTTGGCCCCACCGAGAATTTTGCCTGTCGGTAGTCCATAGCGTCTCGGGTTACACGACTAACTCTTGTGGCGCCGGAACAGGAACGTCACACTGCGTCGTCGGTTGGCGAATCCAGGTGCGAACGTGAAGTCGTCTGTGCGATGGAAGAGGTGCCCCTCGAAGAGGACCGCCCGGTTCTCCCGATAAGGAATGACGTGCGATTGCGCGTCGTGATCTTGCAGGTACTGACGGACCCGATCCCCTCCGGAGTTGTAGTCGGCGTAGCTCCAGTCGCTCGGTGCCGTCTTGTCCCACATGACAAGTCCGCCCGTGCCGGGATCGAGGTTGGCAGAGTCAGGGGTGATCCATAGGTTCAGCGAGAAATCGGCGTCATCACCGTGAATGTCGGTCCCCGGCAGCTTGGCGTCGTACACGAATGCCCACCAATCCGCTAATTGATATTCATCGAATGCGTCGCCGAGTGCCGCCGAAAACTCTTCTGCTATCGCGAACAACGGGGCGCCGGAGAATCCATGCTGGGGAAAAGCACCGACGTATCCGAACGAATACGGGCGGCGCCAAACCGTCGACTCCAGACAGAATCTCCGCAGTTGGTCGAGCGCCTCGGGAGTCAGGAAGTTGTCGATCACCCGCGCTTTGAGGCGGCCGCCGTCGATGTCTTGCTGGATCGGTCCGTAATCGACAGCCTGGTTCAGATAGCGCGGCAGCTTGTCGTCCGAGGCTCTCACAAAGGGCAGGTCGGCGAGGACGCGGCTGCTTTTCCCGTCGACGGATACCCACGGTGCGCCGCCGTCCGCGGCATCGATGAAGTCCGCAAGGTCGCGCCGCAGGACGCGAAGTTCTTCGGCGGAGATATCGGCCGTCGCACGCCCATTGGCAGCCAGTAGGTGGTCGAGTTGCTCGACGTTGTGCAAGGCGAAATGTGCGGGAATCGATTGCTCGTCGGGCGGCACCGGACGCTGTTCGCGAACGAGGTCGCCGAGGGCGTCGAAATGCGAGAGCGCGGAGGCATAGTCCCGCGAGGCCACATTCACTTTCGCGAGGACTTCTCGAGCCGGCGCAAAGTAGGGTTCCCGTTCGACCGCGAGCGAGGCGTAGCGAAGTGCTGGGCCATGTTCGCCGCGCTCCAGGTACGCAGAAGCGAGCATGCAGATCGCCTGGACAGAACCGCCGAGTTCGACGACGTTCGCCAGAACGTCGATCGCTGCGGGGCTACTCGACTCCGGCACGGGCCCCACCTTTCCACGCGCGGAATCGTTGCGCACGAAGAGCTGTCGCGGCTACCCCTTGCTGCGGCGAAACAACAAGGTCACGCTGCGTCGCCGGTTGGTGAACCCGGGCGCGAACGTAAATTCGTCCGTCCGATGAAAGAGGTGCCCGCGAAACAAGACGGCCCGGTTGGAGCGATAGGGAAATCTTGTCGGTTGAGCGTTGCGGTCCTGCAGGTACTGCCTGACCCGGTCTCCCCCAGAGTTGTAGTCGTCGAAACTCCAGTCACTGGGCGCTGTCTCGTCCCATACGACGAGGCCTCCCCTGTGCGGGTCGAGATTCGCCGAGTCAGGGGTGATCCAGAAGTTCAGCGAGAAGTCGGCGTCGTCGCCATGGATGTCAGTACCTGGCAACCGAGCGTCGTACTCGAACGCCCACCATTGCGCTAATTGGTAATCAGTGAACGCTTCGCCAAGCGCGGCGCGTACTTCTTCCGCTATCGCGAACAGCGAGACGCTGGCAAATCCGTCTTGCGGAAACGCGCCAACATAACCGAACCTGTATGGATGACGCCAGACCGTCGACTGTAAGCAGAATTTCCGCACTTGTTCCAGAGCGTCAGGAGTCAGGAAATCATCGATGACCTCTGCTTCTAGCTGGCCCGCCGAGATTGCCTGTCGTAATGGCTGGTAATCGACGTCCGGATTCAGATAGGTCGGCAGCCTCTCCTCCGGCACCTTGAAGAACGGCGGATCGGCAAATAACCGACTGCCGCTGGTATCGACCGAAATCCACGGCGCGTCGCCGTCGGCTCCGTAGATAGCGTCTGCGAGGCCGCGACGCAGGCCCTGGAATTGTTCAGCCATGCCGCCGCCGGACGCGTGCTTCTCGCGATTCTCGGACAGAATGTGGTCGAGTTGCTCGAGATTACGCAGGGCGAAATGTGCCGGAATCGAATACTGCTCAGGCGGTGCCGGACGCTGATCGCGAACGAGAGCGGTAAGAGCCTCGTAATCCGACAATGCGGCCGCGTAATCCCCTCGAGCGAGATTCACTTTGGCAAGCAGGTCCCTCGCAGGCGCAGAAGAAGGCTCCCTTGTCACCGCAGCCGAAGCGTAGCGATGTGCGTCGTCATATCTCCCAAGCTCGAAGTAGGACGAAGCGAGCATGAACAGTGCTTGAGGATCGTCGTCGCGCTCGACAATCCGCACAAGGATTTCAACAGCGGCTTCGTGACCGTCATCGCGTATCAACGCTTCGGCTCGGGATAGCTCGGCGGCGCTGATCGAATCCGGCAGCGACGTCATCGCGGTCACCTCCTGCGGACACCTTCCCACGCTGTGGACCGGATACGGCCCAAACAAATGTCGGCCGGGCACCGCGAGGATGCCCGGCCGACAGATAAATCGGAAGTTAGCCGGCCGCGGCGGCGTTGGCGGCTTCGGTAGCTGCGTACGACCCGGCGCTGGTGCCCAGCGTGCTGACGAACTGCTCGTGGATCGCTGCGGCCTGCGCGGCGACCGCCTGGTACAGCTGAGCGTGCGCGGCGAACTGCGCGGCGGTCAGCGCCGACACTTCGTCGGCCGCGGCGGGAACCACCCCGGTCGTCGGGGCCGCGGCGGCAGCGTTCTGCGCGTTGAACGACGAGCCGATACCGCCCAGAGCGGTTGCCGCCGTGCTCAATGCTTCGGGCTGGGTGGTGACGAATGACATGTGCGTGTCCCCTCGAGTTCCAAGCCCCGCAATAGCGAGGAATGTCTGTCCGTGGCTGGTGGCTCGACTTTATGCCTGCTTCGCCTTTCCCAGGATACGGCGGCGGCACCGCTTGGCCTTGGATCTGCACGGCGAGGCCCGCTTCGACCGGTGGCGGCAACGGCCTCGAACCGGTTGTGGCGTGCTGAAATGCTGCCTGATCCGCCGTGCCTGACCTGCCCCGACGCTGTCGTCGGGAGTAAGAATCTGCTCGTCGAAAAACCCTGACGGACGACGTAGCCCGGGTAGGCCTCTGGCGGCCCGTGCCGCTGTCCCGAATTTTGGATATCCAGATTTTTATTCGTAGCCATCGTTCGTTCACCCTGCAAACCGGGTCGGCGGGACTCCCGCGGCCGGGGTATTTCAGCAGTTCAGCGGCCAAATTCCCGGTGATGCTGAGCGAGTCGCCGGACAGCCGCCGGAGCCACTCGCGGCGGGGTGCCGAGCCACTTGGCAGACGCTGATTTTCGCGAGGCTGGCTAATCTTCAACGGCGGGGAAATCCAGTCAGCTACCAGGCAATTCGCACCAAATTGGCAGAGCTGACGGAAGTCGCCCACAGCTTATTTCCGCCCGGCGCTGAACGCGCGCGGGCGTAGGGGACCAGAGGCGAGCGAGGGACGCGGATGTTGGATTTCGGAGCGTTACCGCCGGAGGTCAATTCCGGCCGCATTTACACAGGGCCGGGTTCGGCGCCGCTGCTGGCGGCGGCGTCCGCCTGGGACTCGCTGGCGAGCGAGCTGCAGACCACGGCGGCGTCGTACGCATCCACGGTCGGCGAGCTCACGACTAGCTGGCAGGGACCTTCCTCGACGGCCGCAGCCGATGCCGCCGCTCCCTACACAGCGTGGCTGAGCAGCACCGCAGCGCAGGCCGAGCAAACGGCTTCCCAGGCCCAGGCTGCGGCGGCCGCGTACGAGGCGGCCTTCGCCGCGAGCATCCCTCCGCCGGTGATTGCGGCCAACCGCGCGGCGTTGGCGCTGCTCGTCGCGACAAATTTCCTGGGTCAGAACACCCCGGCGATCGCCACCAACGAGGCGACCTACGCCGAGTTCTGGGCTCAGGACGCGGTCGCGATGTACGGCTACTCCGGGGCCGCGACGACTGCGAGTCAGCTGACCCCCTTTGCTGAAGCGCCGGCGACCACCAACGACAGCGGGCAGGCCACCCAGTCGGCCGCCGCGGCCAACTCGGGCGCCGACAGCTTGTCGACATGGCTGACACAGCTGAACACCGAATTGACGCAGTTCGGCACCCAGCTCAGCGCTTTCGAGACGCAACTCTTGAGCAACTTCCCGCAGACAACCGTGACCCTGGCGCAGCTCCTGGCCAACTTGGGCTTCCCACCGTCGGTCGTCAACGGCGTCACGCTCTTGAACCAAGGCCTGACCACGGGCGCGAACACGCTCAGCACCTACTTCGCGGGACCGTGGTCGATCATCGGTGTCGGGAGCTTGATCAAGAACTGGTATCAGATGTCCATCAGCATCCCGTCCCTGGGAACCGGTATTCAGGGCATCGGCCCGCTGCTCAACCCCCATCCCGTCGTCGGCGCGTTGTCGCCGCTGCTGCACAGCGGGCTGCTGAGCGGCTCGTACGCCGGCCAGGGAAATGTGGGCGCATTGGCATCGGTCGGCCGGGCCGGCACCATCGGTTCGCTCTCGGTCCCGCAGAACTGGGCGTCCGCGGTCCCCGCAGTCCGGACCGTTGCGGCCGAGATGCAGGCGGTGAGTGCCGCTGACGCTGCTCCCGAGATGGCCTCGATCGGCAACCCCGGGATGTTCGGCCAGACGGCGCTGTCCAGCCTGGCCGGCCGCGCGATCGGCGGGACCGCCACCCGCGCCGCCGTCGGGCAGGGCTACCGCGTGCCCGGCGCGGTGGCGACGGACGACATCGCCACTACCGCCACCATCATCGTCATCCCGCCGAGCGCGGAATAAGGAAGGCCGACAATGGTTTTCGATTTCGCAGCGCAGCCGCCGGAGCTCATCTCCGCGAAGATCTACTCCGGACCGGGCACGCAGTCATTGCAGGCAGCCGCAGCGGCCTGGGACGGCTTGGCCAGCGAGTTGCAGTCCACCGCCGCCAACTACCAATCAGTGATCTCCGGGCTGGTCAGTGGCGACTGGACAGGTCCGTCCTCCGAAACCGCCGCCGCGGCTGCGGCACCGTACGTGTCGTGGCTGTCGACCACAGCGGGGCAGGCCGAGCAGACCGCCGGCCAGGCGCGGGCCGCGGCCAGCGCCTACGAGACCGCGCTGGCGGCCGCCGTGCCGCCGGCCGAGATTGTCGCCAACCGCACCCAACTGCTGTCGCTGTTGCAAGCGAACATCTTGGGGCAGAACAACGCGTCGATCGCTGCGCTCGAGGCCGAGTACGGCCAGTTCTGGGCCCAAGACGTCGCCGCCATCACCGGCTATGAAGGCTCGTCGCAGGCAGCCACCACCGGCCTGGGCTCATTCACCGAGGCGCCGCAAACCACCAATGGCAGCGCTGCGGCCACTCAGTCGGCGGCGACCACGGCCGCCAGCGCAGCGACCGCGCCCACCGGTCTGGAAGGGATCATCGAGCAGATCGAGACCGACGCCGGCAACTTTCTCACCCAGGTCAGCGCGGTGAACGCCGACTACACCAAGTTTTTCACCAGCTTCCTCGGCCAGTTCCCCGGCGGTTCTACGCTCGCAACGACATGGACGAACATGTACTCGTTCATCTCCGGCGCCGGTAGCCAGGCCACCTGGACCAACGTCGTCAACAGCTCGCAAAGCCTTGGTATTGGGCAGTGGAAGAACTTCTTCGTCTACCAGCCGTGGAGCCACGGGGTTCCGTTGGGATCGCTGAACGGTGGCCTGTCCTCACCTGGGGGACACCTTGGCGCGGGACTTGGAGGACGCGCGGCGGCTGCGGCTGTCGGCAGCGCGCAGACGATCGGCAAATTGTCCGTGCCGCCCAGCTGGGCCAGCGCGACGCCGGCCGTCAGGCTTGCCGCGACGGCGATGCCGTTGCCGGACGGCGCTTTCGCCGCGACGGCGGCTCCCGCAACAGAAATCCCGATGAGCCTGCTCAACCAGAGCACGATGGGCAGCTTGGCCGGCGGCGCGCTGGGCAGCCCGGCATCACGGGTCGTCAGCTCGACCGGCGTCCGGGCCAAGGTGGTGCCTTCTGGCGAACGCAGCAAAGGACCAGTCAAGCTCGATCAGGTCATCGCAAAACTGCAAGAGGCGCCCGACGATGTCCAGCATTGGTCTGTCGACGAGGCCGGGCTCGACGACCTCGTCGCCAGGCTGTCGACCAAACCAGGCATCCACGCGGTGCACGTCGTCGACGAGACGGCAGCGGCTGCAGGCGCCAAGCCTGCGACTGAAACCGGTTAATCCGAAGGAGGATCGATGAAATCTCTATTTGCCATTCTTGGCGTATCGATGGGACTCATGCTCGCCGTGCCCGCGCACGCGGAACCAGGCATCGACGAGGCGGTCAGCGACCAGAACAACGGCTCTTTCCTCGCTGACCTGAAGAAGGTGGGGATCGGATTTTCCGACCCCGCGCAGGCCATCAGCGCCGGTCAGGCGGTATGCGCACATATTCACAACGGCATGTCCGGTCTTCACCTGATCAAGCACCTGCAGGAGAACAACCCTTCGCTCAGCGAGAACGGCGCCGCTCAGTTCGCAACCATTTCGGCCAAGGCCTACTGCCCGCGGCAGCTCGACGAGTCCGAGGAGCCCGGACAGAAGAAGGGCGGCAAAGGCGACTAGGTCTCAGGCCTTGACCGCCTCGACGAAGTAACCGCCCGCGCCCGGCCGCAGGGCCGCCTGCGATCTCCGATGTTGCCGAGCCGCACACCACGCGGCCAAGCTGGAGTCATGACCAACACGTTGATCACCGGAGGCAACAAAGGCCTCGGCTACGAGTCCGCCCGTCGACTGATCGAGAGCGGCCATCAGGTCTATCTCGGCGCCCGCGACCCTGACCGGGGTAAGAAGGCGGCCGATGAACTCGGGGCTCAGTTCATCCAGCTCGACGTCGCCAACGACGCATCCGTCGCGGCGGCTGCCGATGAATTGACCCGCCAAGCCGGCCAACTCGACGTGCTGATCAACAACGCCGGCATCGTCGGTCCACACAAGACGGTCGCGGACCTGACCGGGCCGGACGCCCAGGATGTCTTCAACACCAACGTGTTCAGCATCGTCCGGACGACGAACGCCTTCTTGCCGCTGCTGGAGAAGTCGTCTGCGCCGGTCATCGTGAATGTGTCCAGCGGTCTGGGCTCCTTCGCGGTAGTGCACGACCCCTCGCGCGTCGAATTCAGGGTTCCCGGAGCGCTGTACCAGGCGTCGAAGTCCGCGGTGACCATGCTGTCCGTGCAATACGCCCGGCAGTTGCCGAACATCCGCATCAATGTGGTGGACCCGGGTTACACCGCGACCGACCTCAACGCCAACAGCGGCCCGCAGACCGTCACCGAGGGCACCGACGCCATCGTGGCGATGGCGACGATCGGCGCTGACGGCCCGACCGGCACCTTCACCGACCGGCACGGCACCGTCGACTGGTAGCCCGGCCGGCGCTGCTTGCCACCGCGCGGTGATATTTACTAGGATGTCCTAGTAAACCCATCTGCTTCTTTTCTACGTCCGAGGACGCCATGACCACACAAATTCCGCACTTCATCGACGGACGCCGCAGCAACCTCTCATCGACCCGGACCGCCGATGTGCTCAACCCCAGCACGGGCGAGGTGCAGGCTCAGGTCCTGCTGGCCTCGGCCGCTGACGTCGACACCGCGGTCAGCTCGGCGAAGAAGGCGCAGAAAGAGTGGGCCGCGTTCAACCCGCAGCGCCGCGCCCGGGTGCTGATGAAGTTCGTCGACCTGGTCAACGCGAACGTCGACGAACTCGCCGAGCTGCTCAGCCTGGAACACGGCAAGACCATCCCCGACTCCAAGGGCGACATCCAACGCGGCATCGAGGTCATCGAATTCGCGATCGGCATCCCGCACCTGCTCAAGGGCGAATTCACCGAGGGCGCCGGCTCGGGCATCGACGTCTACTCCATCCGTCAGCCGCTCGGTGTCGTCGCGGGCATCACGCCGTTCAACTTCCCGGCGATGATCCCGCTGTGGAAGGCCGGTCCCGCGCTGGCGTGCGGAAACGCGTTCATTCTCAAGCCTTCTGAGCGCGACCCGTCGGTGCCGCTGCGGCTGGCCGAGTTGTTCCTCGAGGCCGGTCTGCCCGCAGGTGTGTTCCAGGTCGTCCAGGGCGACAAGGAGGCCGTCGACGCCATCCTGACCCACCCCGACGTCCAGGCGGTCGGCTTCGTCGGCAGCTCCGACATCGCGCAGTACATCTACTCCACCGCCGCGGCACACGGCAAGCGGTCACAGTGCTTCGGCGGGGCCAAGAACCACATGATCGTCTTGCCGGATGCCGACCTCGACCAGGCCGTCGACGCGCTGATCGGCGCGGGCTACGGCAGCGCCGGTGAGCGGTGCATGGCGATCAGCGTCGCGGTGCCGGTCGGCGAAGAGACGGCAAACCGGTTGCGCAACAGGCTTGTTGAACGCATCAACCAGCTACGCGTCGGGCACAGCCTTGACCCGAAGGCCGATTACGGCCCACTGGTCACCGGTGCCGCACTCCAGCGGGTGCGCGACTACATCGGCCAGGGCGTCGAGGCGGGTGCCGACCTGGTGGTCGACGGCCGCGAGCGCACCACTGACGAGCTGACGTTCGACGACACCAGCCTGGAGAAGGGCTTCTTCATCGGACCCACCCTGTTCGACAACGTCACGACCGACATGTCGATCTACACCGACGAGATCTTCGGTCCGGTGCTGTGCATCGTGCGCGCGCACGACTACGAAGACGCGTTGCGGTTGCCCACCGAACACGAATACGGCAACGGGGTAGCGATTTTCACCCGCGACGGCGACGCGGCCCGCGACTTCGTGTCACGAGTGGAGGTCGGCATGGTCGGCGTGAACGTGCCGATCCCGGTGCCGGTCGCGTACCACTCCTTCGGCGGCTGGAAGCGTTCCGGCTTCGGTGATCTCAACCAGCACGGCCCCGCATCGATCCAGTTCTACACCAAGGTCAAGACCGTCACCGAGCGCTGGCCGTCGGGCATCAAAGATGGAGCTGAATTCTCCATCCCGACGATGAAGTAGCCCGGCCGATGCAACTGTTTGGTCTGGACGACGACGAACGGGTCATCACCGAGACGGCCGCCGCGTTCGCCGCCAAAAAGCTCGCCCCATACGCACTGGAATGGGATGCGGCTCAACACTTCCCGGTCGACGAGCTACGCGAGGCCGCCGGTCTGGGGATGGCGGCGATCTACTGTCGCGACGACGTGGGCGGCAGCGCGCTTCGCCGCCTCGACGGGGTGCGCATTTTCGAGCAACTGGCCATGGCCGACCCGACGACCGCGGCATTCCTGTCGATCCACAACATGTGCTCCTGGATGGTCGACTCGTTCGGCACCGACGAACAGCGCAAGAACTGGGTGCCGCGACTGGCGTCGATGGACCTCATCGCCAGCTACTGCCTGACCGAGCCGGGCGCCGGCTCGGATGCCGGTGCGCTCAGTACCCGAGCGGTCAAGCAGAACGGCGACTACGTGCTCGACGGCGTCAAGCAGTTCATCTCCGGGGCAGGCGCCTCGGACGTGTACGTGGTGATGGCGCGAACCGGGTCCAGCGGACCCCGGGGCATCTCGGCGTTCGTCGTCGAAAAGGGAACTCCGGGGCTGAGTTTCGGCACACACGAAGAGAAGATGGGCTGGCACGCACAACCCACGGCCCAGGTGGTGCTCGACGGGGTGCGGGTGCCCGCCGACGCCATGCTCGGCGGCGCCGAGGGCGAGGGTGGCGGCTTCGGTATCGCGATGAACGGTCTCAACGGCGGTCGGATCAACATCGCGGCGTGCTCGCTGGGCGGCGCGCAGGCCGCGTACGACAAAGCGGCAACCTATGTGTCGCACCGTGAAGCATTCGGCGCTCCCCTGCTCGACGAGCCGACCATCCGGTTCACCCTGGCCGACATGGCCACCGCTTTGGAGACGTCGCGGCTGATGTTGTGGCGCGCGGCGGCCGCGCTGGACGATGGCGCCGACGACAAAGTCCAGCTGTGCGCGATGGCGAAACGCTATGTCACCGATGCGTGTTACGAGGTCGCCGACCAGGCTCTGCAACTCCACGGCGGCTACGGCTATCTTCGCGAGTACGGTCTGGAGAAGATCGTGCGCGATCTGCGGGTGCATCGCATCCTCGAGGGAACGAACGAAATCATGCGGGTGGTCATCGGCCGGGCCGAAGCTGCTCGGGTCCGCGCCAGCGCGTAGGAAGGCCAGAACAGATGTCGACGGTCGCGTTTTTGGGGCTCGGTCATATGGGCGGTCCGATGTCGACGAACCTGGTCGCCGCCGGCCACACCGTGCACGGGTTCGACCCGGTGCCCGCGGCTGTGGAGGCCGCGATCGGCAACGGCGTGGCGGTGTTCGACAGCGGCCCCGAGGCGGTGGCCGGTGCGGACGTCGTGATCACGATGTTGCCGCACGGCGATGCCGTCAAGCGGTCCTACGCCGAGCTGCTGCCCGCTGCGCAGGACGGCGCGTTATTCATCGACAGCTCAACGATTTCCGTCGACGACGCGCGTGAGGTGCATGCTCTGGCCGCCTCACACGGCGTGGCCCAGCTCGACGCACCGGTCTCCGGCGGCGTCAAAGGCGCGGTGGCCGGCACGCTGGCGTTCATGGTCGGCGGAGAAGGCGATGCACTGGAGCGAGCACGCCCGGTGCTGGAACCCATGGCGGGCAAGATCATTCACTGCGGCGCGGCCGGCGCGGGCCAGGCCGCCAAGGTGTGCAACAACATGGTGCTGGCCGTGCACCAGATCGCCATCGGCGAGGCATTCGTGCTCGCCGACAAGCTCGGCCTGTCAGCACAGTCCCTGTTCGATGTCATCACCGGCGCGACCGGAAACTGCTGGGCCGTGCACACCAACTGCCCGGTGCCCGGCCCGGTGCCGACGTCGCCTGCCAACAACGACTTCGCACCCGGCTTCGCCACCGCGCTGATGAACAAAGACCTCGGGCTGGCGATGGATGCGGTCAGCTCGACCGGCTCCGCCGCACCGTTGGGCAGCCACGCCGCCGACATCTACGCAAAGTTCGCAACGACCAACGCCGACAAGGACTTCAGCGCCATCATCGAGACGCTACGCGGCTCGGTTTAGCTCCCGGATCCACCAGCGGCGATGCGCCTGCTGGCAACTGGCCGCCGACAACGGCTCGTCGACGACGACCGCGGGCAATCCCGCGGCGGCCGACCCAGAAGAACCTGCGGCGGTGACGGCCAGCGCGCCGCGCGGCGTTATCCCCATCTCCCACAACGCAAGCCGGTACAATTCGCCACTGCGAGCCCGCCGCGCATCGGGATCGGGTAAGTCGTCAACGGTCACGATCGTTTCGACCAGCCCGTCGCCGAGGAGTTGGCGCACCAGCGTCTCCACTTGTCGCCGCGGCTGGGCGCTCACCACGCTCACCCAGATGCCGGCGAGGAAGAGACTCATCACCGAATCGATCAGCTCGGACCTGGCGTCGTCGCAGTCGACGTCCACCAGCGCCGAATCGGCGTCGAAGATCACCGCGCGCAGGACGCCGGCTTCATTTCCGGGTTCCCGGTCCCACCAGAATGTCCGGACTGGACGAGTCTGCGCCTTGGGTCGCACGCAAGCAGAGTGCCCCGATGCAGGCGGTTTCAGCCTCCCCCATAAGGGGGATTGGTGTGGCCAACTGCAAGCGGCTGCGCGCCGACGATGGGGGCCGTGAATCGGCCCGAGGCGGCGGGCCATCAAAACTTGAATACTGTGGTGCCATGACGGCGCCGGTACGACTCGTCCTCGTCGACGACCACGAAATGGTCATCGAGGGGCTCAAGGCGATGCTGGCCGCATTCAAGGACCGTGTTCAGGTGGTCGGCCAGGCGGTCGGGGCCGAGCGCGCGGTCGACGTCGTCGATGACCTGCAGCCCGACGTCGTGCTGTGCGACGTGCGCATGCAGGGCTCCAGCGGTCTCGACGTGTGCAAATTGCTGCGCGAACACAACCCCGACCGCAAAGTCGTGATGCTCTCGGTCTATGACGACGAGCAGTATTTGTTCCAGGCGCTGCGGGTCGGCGCCCGCGGCTATCTGCTGAAGAGCATCAACAGCGACGAGTTGGTCCGTCAGTTGGAACTCGCGCACCAAGGTGACACCGTGATCGACCCGGGCATGGCCGCGCGTGCGGCCGACACCGCCGCACGTATGCAGCGTGACGAATTCTGGCCGGGCGCCCGGCAGGGACTGACCCAGCGCGAGAGCGAGATCTTGTCCTGCATGGTGAATGGGTTGTCCAACCGCGGGATCGCCAACAAGTTGGTGATCGGCGAGGAGACGGTCAAAAGCCACCTGCGGTCGATCTACCGCAAGCTCGGCGTCAACGACCGCACCGGCGCCGTCGCCACGGCCCTGCGTGAAGGCATCTACCAATGACCACGCCGCAACCCCCGAACGCCGTACGCGACCTCGTCGACACCGACAAAGAGTTGGCGCTGCTGCGCGAACTCATCCAGGCCGCCTCCAGCGGACCCGGGGTGGAGCCGCTGGCCGCCGCCGCGGCCCGAATGATCACCGCGGCCACCGGAACCGATGTGTGCTTCGTGCATGTGCTCGACGACAGCGACCGCTCGCTGACCCTGGCCGGTGCGACACCGCCGTTCGACGCCTCGGTGGGAAAGATCCGGTTGCCGTTGGCATCCGGCATCTCCGGCTGGGTCGCCCGGCACCGCGAAGCCGTCGTGATCACGCACGAGAAGGAAGCCGACCCGCGTTATCTGCCGATCGAGTCGCTGCGCGGACGCGATTTCACCTCAATGGTGTCGGTGCCGATGGAGACCGATCCGGGCGGGCTGGTCGGCGTACTCAATGTGCACACCGTCGCACGTCGCGAATTCACCGAAGGCGACGTCGAATTGCTGCGCGTGATCGGTCGTCTGATCGCCGGAGCCATGCATCAGGCCCGGTTACACCGGCAGCTGGTGGTTAGGGAGCGGTCGCACGAACTGTTCGTCGAGCAGGTGATCGAGGCCCAGGAGATCGAACGCCGCCGGGTCGCAGGCGACATCCACGACGGCATCTCGCAGCGGCTGATCACCTTGTCGTATCGGTTGGACGCGGCGGCGCGCGCGATCGGCGACGACCCCACCGAGGCCTCCCATCAACTCAGTGAGGCCCGCGAACTGGTCGGACTGACGTTGGGCGAAGCCCGCGCGGCGATCAGCGGGCTGCGGCCGCCGGTCCTCGACGATCTAGGACTGGCCGGCGGCCTGGCCAGCCTCGCCCGCTCGATTCCGAACTTGGACACCGAACTCGAGCTGGAGGACGTCCGGTTGCCTGAGCACATCGAGATCGCGCTTTACCGGATTGCCCAGGAAGGCCTGCAGAACATCGTCAAGCACGCCAACGCCTCGGTGGCACGGCTCCGTTTTGCGCTTGACGACGACATTGCTCGACTCGAAATCTTAGACAACGGAATAGGTTTCGACACCTTTGAGAATCCACTGGGCAGCGACGAAATGGGCGGCTACGGCGTGCTGTCGATGGCCGAGCGCGCGGAATTGGTCGGTGGCAAGCTGAACATCCGGTCGCGGCCCGGGTCTGGGACCACGGTCACCGCAACGATTCCGCTGCCGTCGCTCATCGACTAGAAGTCGCCGGAATGGTGCCGCAGCGTCTCGATCGACGACGCCAGCGCCTGCGACTCTTGATCGGACATCCCGATATCGGCGAACACCTGCTCGTTGAGCGTGACGGTGGCGTCCTCGACCGTCGAGCGGCCCAGGTCGGTGATCTGCACCAGTGTGGTCCGTCCGTCGGTGGGGTGCGGCATCCGTTGCACCAGACCGTTGGCCTCCAGCCGGCGAATGGCGTGGGTGACGCTGGTGACGTGCACCTGCAGCCGGTCGGAGGCCTTGGTGATCGGCAACGCGCCGCTGCGGCTGAAAGCCAGCAGGCGCAGCAACTCGAACCTGGAGAAGCTCAAATCGTAAGGGCGTAAGGCATTCTCAACGCGGGCAAGCAAGATCTGGTGAGCGCGCATCACCGATGTCACCGCGACCATACCCTCGGCGACATCACCCCAACCGGCACGCTCCCAGTTGGCGCGCGCGACGGCGATCGGATCCCGATGGTCGGGTTTGCCGCGGTCACTGGATGGAGCCACGCCCTTTTCTTACCGCACTTATGGTGAAGATGGGTCGACGGCAGACCTTATGCCTGCGACTTTTCCACAGCCGACAACACTGCCAGTGTCGACTGTGGGTCGCCGACGGTGATCCGTGCGCCGCCATCGGGATAGCAGCGCACCCGAGGTCCGCCGTCGGCGAAGACCTCGCTCCACGGCCGACGCGACGTCGGCAGGTACACGAAATTGGCGTGCGAGTCCGTGCTGTACACGCCCAACGCCATCAGACGGAGACGCAGGCGGTTGCGCTCAGCGGTGATCCGGCGAATGCGATGCCCAAGCTGGACTTCGGCATCGTAGGAGGCGGCAACCGCTGTGGCACTGACGTTGCTCATGCCGAAAGGCAGTTGCATGGTCCACAGCGTGCTCGCCAACTCGGTTGCGGCGAATCCATAGCCGATTCGCAGCCCCGCCAGCCCGTAGGCTTTGGAGAAGGTGCGCAGCACAACGACATTCGGGAAGCGACGGATGAGGTTCGGCCCGTCGATGCGATGCCGTGGTGCGACGAACTCGATATAAGCCTCGTCGAGCAGCACCACGGTATCGGGGCGGACCTGGGTGAGGAACCATTCGACCGCCTCGACGGGCTCCAGTGTTCCGGTCGGATTGTGCGGTCGGCACAACACCACGACCTTCGCGTCCGCGGCGGCGTCGGCCATTGCAGGCAGGTCGTGATGGCCGTGCTCGTTGAGCGGAACGGTGACCGCGCTCAGCCGGGCCATTTGCGCGAAGATCGGATAGCCGTCGAAAGTTGGTTCGCTGAACACAATTCGGTCGCCGGGTCGAGTGACCGCATGAAGAATCTGCATGGTTACGCCCGATGCCCCCGGCCCGAGGACGACCTGTTCGTCGTCAACCCCCACCCGGTCTGCGACCAGTCGCCGCAGCTGAACGGGCAGGAACTCCGGGTATCGGTTGGCCGCGTCGATGCAGCGGACCAACGCCGACCGCACTGCCGGCAACGGCGGAAAAGGGCTTTCGTTGAGCGACAAGGCAAGTGGATCAATTCCCTGCGGCAACGAAGCGAGGATCCCGGAGGTCACCGAAGTTCCGTGCGCCGGCGCAGCCATCAGTTCCGCCCTCCCCAGCGGACCGCGGCGGCCCCGGCGAAATCACCGGCGTGTGCGAATGCGGCCATCATGACCACCTCACCGGGCTGCAGTCGCCCGTCGGTGATCGCCCGGTCCAGGTTGACCGGGATGCCGGCGCCGAACAGGTTGCCGCACTCCTCGAAGGTGTCGCAGTGACGTTCCTTGGGCACGTCCAGAGCGTCCCGCCAATTGTGCAGGAACACCCGATTGGGTTGGTTGGTGACGAGCAGGTCAATGTCTTTGGAGTTCAATCCGATTCGGTCGCAGACTGCCAGCGCCACCTCGGGAACCTGCCGGTTGCCGCGGGCCAGCACCTTGGCGATGTTGGTCTCGGTGAACCCGATGCAGGCCTCACCGGGACCGGGCTGCCACCACTTGCGGGGCTGGTCCATGGAAATCGTCATATCGCCGGCGTATTCGCCATAGGTACGGCATTCGACGTCGAGTATGGGTGACTGGTCGGACAGCGTGACCAGTCCAACCGCGGCGCCGTCGCCGGGAATTGCCGATTGCGCTTTGCGGCGTGTCCTGGGCTGGTCGAAGACCTGCCCGGCCGCGTTCTGCGCGATCGCGATCAGCGCGGTGTGCCCCTGGCCCGAGATCAGTAGTTGACGGGCCACGTTGAGCGCCAACACGAATGCCCCGCATCCACCGTTGTGTAGATCCAGCACCGAGGACGGTCGCATGCCCAACCGGTGCGCGATACCACCCCCCGCGCCGTAGAACCCCATGTCTGGCACCTGGGTATGGGTGATCAATACGTCGACACCTTCGATGACGTCGCGGCCGTGCCGGTCGATCAGTCCTTGCGCTGCGCGTTCAACCATGTCGATCGCGGTCTCGTCAGGCCCCACGTGATGGCGGAATTTAGGCGCGTGGAACATGAGATTGTCACGTAACTCGTCGGACCCGGCGAACTGCGCGTAGTAGTCGGCGCCGATCGGCTCGCCGGGCAGGTAGCCGGCGACGTCGACGAGGCTGACGGCGGGCGTCCTCATCTCATCCACGCCGGGGTCACCGGCAGACCGTTGCGGTGACGATATTCGGCAATGGTCTTGAGGTTGTTCAGTTCCAGGCCGTGGCCGGCGCCGAACAAGTCCCAGAAGTCGCCGACCCAGCCGGTGCGCTGCTCCGGCGCAGCTTCGGGGTAGGGATTTTCGTCGTAGAACGGGTGGCGGCAATTCGTCCACAGCACAACAGAACCCGGCTTGTTGAGGATCACCTGGGCGTCGAGGACGCGCATCAGATAGATCATCCACAGATGCTTGCCCTGGTCCCACGCGCAATGGTAGTCGACGGTACGCGCCTCCGCGTTGGCAACAGTGCGGGTGTAGATCTCGGTCTGTGGAAGCAACTTGTCGTACGCCAGCCAGAGCCCCGGTTCGTCGGTGGGGGTGAAGCCACGCAGGGTGTAGGTCCACTCCTCGAGACTTCGGGTGTCCGACAGGTACTCGAAGAGTTCATCGGGCGGGCAGTCGACGTAGTCGTTGACAGTGCAGTACTGACCGAAGACGTCCTCGTGCGAATACGCGGTTCGCATCTTCTCCAAGAAGATCGGGGCGGTCTGCTCCAGCGGCGCCGTCTCGATGCGGACGACGCCGTCGATCGGTTCGGTGGTGCCGGTGTGGGTGACGATGTCGTCAAGCGCTGGCAGCGACATGTGTGCGGTCCTCCTGTGTGAGTGGGATGTGATGGTTGGCATAGCTTTTGGTTGACGCGATATCGAGAAACGGAGCAAAGGGCGGTATTTCGTCGGCGGCACATTCCACGCTGATCACCGACGGGCCGTCGATGTTCAGCGAATCGCGGATTGCTGCAGCCAATCCCGCGGTGTCGTCGACATCGGTCGATGTCAGCTTGGGAAACATTGCGTTCAGGCCTTCGCCAAGGTGGCTGGGAGAGAACCGGTTATAGCTGTAGAAGTCGTTGTAGTAGAGCTGCTCGCGGGTGACGCACATGGCGTGGGCGTTGTTGTTGAGCAGTACGAAGGTCACCGGAAGCCGATAGTGCAGTGCGGTGTGTATCTCCATGCCGTGCATGTAGAACGCGCCGTCCCCGGCTATCACCACGACCCGACGCGCGGGCCCGCGAGTCTTTCTGCGGGCGAACGCCATTCCGATACCCGCGCCGAAGCTGTAGCCCATGCCGCCCATACCCAAGGCGACGGCGAACCGGCCCCTACGCCGTACCGGCAGGTAGTGCACCGCCGATGCTCCGGTGTTGCCGGCGTCGACGACGATGTCCACTCCGGCGGGCAACACACGATCGAGTTCGGCCATCGCGTCGTGGTAGCGCACGCCCGGGCCGTCGAACGGCGGTGGCGCCAGCTCGGTGTGCGTCACCAGGTCGGGCACCCGAATACCGGTGGGCCGGCCGGCCCCGCTCAGCGCATCAGTCAGCATGCGCAGCGACGCCTTGAGATCGTCGGTGTGCACGTGCGTGCAGGGAATGTAGGGCGGCGCCGATCCGATGGACATCGTGTGCACCCTCGTCAGCGCATCGTCAAGGCCGGCGCGGGCGGTCACCGACAGCCGGGTGCCCACCACCAGACACAGCGCGCTCTCGGACACCGCATCGGCCACACCGGGATGTCCCATCACACCAGTCACTCCCAGCGCGGACGACGAACCGAGCCCCGGTATGCCGGCGACATCCTTCGCGTCCGGTACGCACGCCACCCGTGCCCGTAGCACCGCACGGAGCGCGGCCAGCTCGGCGCGTGCATCGTCGCGGGCCACCTGCTCACCGGCGATGATCGTCACCGGTCCGGTCACCTGTTGGAGGACACGCTCGATCGGATGCGGATCGCCGACCACTCGTTGCCGATCCAGGTCGGGAGCACACGCGGCTTCGATGACGGCCTGCTGAATATCTTTGGGTAGCAACAACACTGCCGGGCCACCGGTGCGCGCCGCTGCTATTGCCGCAGGCAAGGCTGAGACGATGTCCTCCGGATGCACGATTCGCTGACAGAACACCGACGTCTGGGCGAACAACGCCTCCGCGTCGAGGGAGCCGTTGCGACCGCTGGTGTCCTGAAAACTTCCCCGGCCGTCCATCGCGGTCGCGGGTTGGCCGACCAGCGCCAGCACCGGCACCCGGCTGGTGAACGATTCACCAAGGCCCGGAATCAGATTCAGCGCGCCGCCGCCCGAGGTCGCGGCCACCACACCGAGGCCTGCACCGCTGCGACTGTATCCGTCAGCCATCGTTGCGGCGGAGAACTCATGCTTGGCCAGCACAGCGGTGATATCCGACCGGAAATACGCTGCGTCGTAGAGGTCTTCGATGTTGGCGCCGTCGACCCCGAAGATGTAGTCGACGCCGATACCGGCAAGATGCCTGGCGATGTGGTCGACCACTCGGTAGTTCCTGTGCATACCCAGTACACGACTTAGGCAAGGCTATGGTTCACCGGGTCTCGTGATGAACCGTACGGCGCTGCCGAACGTGTCAAGGGTGTGTCCAGTGAACCTGACGTCGTTGTCGTGGGCGCCGGGCCGTCCGGTCTGGCCGTCGCACGCCAGCTCGAACACCGGCACGCGATCTCGACGCTGGTCGTCGAGAAGGCCGCCGCGCCCGCGGTCTCGTGGCGCACCCGTTACGACAACTTCCGGCTCAACACCAACGGCTTCCTGTCGCACCTTCCCGGCCAACGGATTCCATTGACCGCAGGCCGCTGGCCGACAAAAGAGGACATGGTCCGCTATTTCGACAGCTATGTGCGGCGACAGAACATCTCCGTCGCACTGGACTGCGAGGTCAAGGGTATCGAGCGTGTGCGGCGCGGTTGGCGGCTACAGACGTCGTCGGGTGAGCTCCACCCGTCCGCCGTCGTGCTGGCCACCGGCCGTTACCGCACGCCGATGGTTCCGCCGTGGCCCGGCCTGAGTGGATTCACCGGCGAGGTGGTGCATTCCGGTGACTTCCACAACGCATGGCCGTTTCAGGGCCGCAACGTCCTCGTGGTCGGCGCGGGTAATTCGGCCGCGGACATCGCGGTGCAGTTGGCCGACTGCGGTGCAGCCAAGGTATGGCTCGCGGTGCGCACACCACCGCATCTGGTCCGCCGCGCCATCGGCCCGATTCCGTCGGATCTCTTTCTCGAGTTGTTCGCGCGGGTGCCTGCGCGAGTGGTCGATCCGGTCGTCGCGCTACTCAATCGTGTTCTTTTGGGCGATCTTTCGGTGTACGGTTTCGGCCGGCCGCCGCTCGGACTGAAGGCGACGGTGGAACAACGGGGGCGGATTCCCACCCTTGCCGATGAGTTGGTCGACGCTGTGCGGGCGGGCCGCATCGAGGTGGCGGCCGCCGTGACGGCGGTGGAACCCGATCGGGTGAGGCTCGCCGACGGTACCGGGGTGGTGCCCGACGTGATCATCACCGCCACCGGATTCAGCACCGATCTGGACGGCCTGGTCGGCCATCTCGGTGTCCTCGACGAGCGCGGCGATCCGCACGGTGGCTTTGCCGCGAACCTCGGCGACGGGTTGTTCGCGATCGGTTACGGCATCCCGCCCAACGGCCCACTACGTGCGATCCGGCTGGCGGCGAGCCCGCTGGCAGGTGCGGTCGCGACGTATCTGAGCACGAGAAAGGACTGCGATGACCGCGCTTTGCGTACCGAGGAAGTTCTTCCGCGGCTCTGACGGCTATGAATTGGCGCGCCGCGAGACCGTGTGGAACAGCATTCTGCCGCAGCGCTTTCCGGATGTGATCGTTCAGGCTTGCGACGCTGACGACGTCGTCGCGACGATCCGGTACGCCCGCGCTCAGGGGTATCGCGTCGGCATCCGTTCCGGTGGACACAGTTGGACGGCCAGCCATCTGCGCGATGGCGGCGTGCTGCTCGATGTCAGCAGGCTCGATCACTGCGAGGTCGACACCGACCGGATGACCGCACGCGTCGGACCGGGGAAGGTCGCCAGCGACTTCGCGAACGAGCTTGACGCACAAGGCCTTTTCTTCCCCGCGGGCCACTGCGAAGGCATCCGTCTCGGCGGCTACCTGCTGCAGGGCGGGTATGGCTGGAACAGCAAGGTTTTGGGGCCGGCGTGCGAGAGCGTGTTGGGGTTGGAAGTCGTCACCGCCGACGGTGACACGCTCTACTGCGACGCGCAGCAGCACGCCGATCTGTATTGGGCCGCGCGCGGCAGCGGGCCCGGATTCTTCGGTGTGGTCACCTCGTTCACGCTGCGACTGCACCCGCGCGCACCCGTGTTAGGCACCTGCCTGTACATGTACCCCGTCGAGGTCGCCGATGAGGTGTTCAGCTGGGGCCGCTCAATCAGCGACGAGATCGACGACCGGGTCGAACTGCAGATACTCACCTCACGCAACGCTCCCGAGGCCGGGCCCGACGAACCCACCATCACCATCGCGTCGCCAGTCTTCGCCGACTCCGAGGATGACGCCAAGAAGGCGCTGTCGATCCTCACGAGCTGCCCGGTGATCGACCGGGCCATCGCCAACGTTCCGTATCTGCCGGCGCCTCTGGCCAATTGGTATGCGGCGGTGATGATGAAATACCCTGCGGGCCATCGGTACGTCGTCGACAACATGTTCACCTCAGCTTCGGCAGGCGAACTCCTACCGGGCATCCGCACGATCATCGAGACGCTGCCGCCGCACCCGTCGCATTTCGTTTTCGCCGGCTGGAAGCCATCCGCCGAGCGCGCCGACATGGTCTACGGCGTCGAGGACGACATCTACCTGGGGCTCTACACCGCGTGGCACGATCCGGCCGACGACGAGCTGTACCGGGACTGGGCGCCGTCCAACATGGCGGCGATGTCGCATCTCGCGACGGGTATCTCGCTTGCCGACGAGAACCTGGCGCGGCGGTCGGCCACTTTCATCACCGAGTCGAACATGGCTCGTCTGGACATGGTGCGGGCGGCCTACGATCCGGATGGCATGTTCCACAGCTGGATGGGCGAGGGCTGATTCACTGAATCACGTTGTCCGACTGCGGGTTCACAGCGAGCGCTGCAGCAGCACCTGTCCGTTGTCGGCAGAGACGATCTGCACCGCCGCGATCTGGTCAACGGGCGTCGAGATGCTGCCGGCCGGGTTGGCGGTGTGGCCGGGGTCGGCAACCCAGGTAGCCAGCTGGGTACGGGCACCGTCGCGACCTACGACGACCATCGCGAGCTTGTCGTGGTGGGCGTTCACCGGGGCCAGGCAGACACAGTTCAAGTCGATGAAGGTGCCCCAATGCTGGCTGCTGAGCGTGACCGTCGACGCCAAGGCCGCAGTCCCCACCTGAGACATCGGCAGCGCGGACACAGTGGTCTGCGGAGCCGGGGGCGTCGGAGACTGATGAACGACCGCGACGAACACACCGACCGCCAGCACTGCGGCGGCAGCGGATCCAACCGACCACGCGGCCACCCGCGAGCGGCGCCTGCTCCGGCGCACGGTCGAGAGCAACGACGGCAGCAGGTTCGGCGCCATCGCCGAGGGCTCGGAGGGCTGCTCGCCCGCGCTGATCGCGCTCACCGTGCCGAGATCGAGTTGCGACAGGAGGGCGGGAATGCCGCTGAGCTCCGACACCGACTGGGTGCACAACGGGCAGCCGCTCAGGTGAGTTTCGAACTCCCGCCGCTCGGCAGGCGACAACGACCCGAGCACGTAGGCAGCGTCCCACGTCGCATAGTCATGACTGCCGGCGGTCGGCAAAATACCTTCGCCGCCCGGGCCGGAGCCGGGGACCAGTCTCATCGTGTCCCCCCATCTGCTGCCGTCATGAATAGGAATTCGGAGTCGAAGGACCTGCGGATGGCCCTGCGCGTTGTCATCGGGGTCATCGGGTCACCCCCATCTCCTGCAGGGTGAGGCGCAAAGCCCGCACCGCATAGTGTAGTCGCGACTTCACCGTCCCCTCGGCGATGTCAAGATCAGCGGCGATCTGGGCGACGCTCCAGCCCCGGTAGTAGGACCGTTCGACCACGGCTCGATGCTCAACGGTCATCTGGGCCAGGGCGTCGGCGATCAACATCCGATCCAGCGCCGAGTCGACCTGGTCTGGGACGGACCGCTCCGGCACGCCCGAGTCATCAAGTGAGCCAGCGATATTGCGGAACTTCGGGCTGCGCCGCTCGTCGATGATCATGTTGCGGGCAACGGTGAAAAGCCATGCGCGTGCCGAACGTTCGGTGTCGCCGATCACTTCCGGATGCTGCCAGGCCCGCAACAGCGTCTCCTGAACCACATCTTCGGCGCGACTCGCATCGCCGGTCAGCCGAAGCGCGTAGCGCCACAACGGCCCGGCATGCTCGTCGTACAGCGCCTTCATCAAGGCAGCTTCAGCCTCGGCAGCGCGGGTGAATCGACTCACTCGATCACCTCCTGATAAGTGATACGAGCTGCGCGCCTGTGAAGTTCATCTTCGCAGTATGACAACGTCGCCCCACTCAGTCGGGAATCCAGTTGCCGTGGAATCCGTGCGGCACGCGCCGCGGAAGCCGGATGCGGGCGACCGGCTCGCCCTCGAAGTCCGACGCGTCGATGATGACCAGGTCGCTGCTATCCGTCGCCGGGTCGTACACGTACGTCAGGTACCAGCCGGCCAGCTCGTCGGCGTGCCCGACCGCGGGCGCAAACACTGCCTCACCCGGCACACCGACACCGAGGCGGTGCTCGGTTGCTGTGTCACGCTGCAGGTCGTAGCGGACCAGCGCATTGCTACCGACTGCCACTGCATAGCGGGCGGTTGTGCCGACCAGCCGATCGTCGACGCGCGGGAACTCCACTCCGCGGTCGTCGAGCTGGGTTTCTTCGACGACGCCGCTGTTCAGGTTGATCTTCCATCGCCACAACGCCGCTTCGGATTCGAATTCACTACTGTCACGCCACATCTCGGGATACCGGAGCACTTCGAGTACCACCGACCCGCCGCTGTCGTAGGCGTTGGCGATGTGAAAGACGAAGCCGGGGTCGATGTCGAACCAGCGCACCGGACCGTACGGGTCGTCGCGCCGGAGCAGCCCGAGCCGAGCGCAGTAGCCGTCGTCCCAGCGGTACGGCAGATCGCGTTGATCCGGCTGTGTGAGTGCGACATTCAGGTTGAACAGCAACGGAAGATCCATGAAGACCACATGGCTGTCCGTCAACGCGAAGTCGTGCATCAGCGTCAGCGCAGGAACGTCGAGCGGGCGACTGACCGTCAGCCGACCGTCGGCGTCAGCGCGGTGGTAGCTGACGTGCGGCTCCAAGATGTTGCCGCAGCCGAAGAAATGCATTTCGCCGGTGGTCGGGCAGATCTTCGGATGCGCCGTCATCGAATCGGTCAGTCTGCCGCCGAAGTCGTAGGCGCCCAGGGTTTTCAGGTCATTGCTGATTTCGTAGGGCAATGAGAACTCCATCAGGGCCAGCGTCTTGCCTGCGTGCCGCACGACGTGGGTATTGGCGATGCTGGAGTGCAGGTTTCGGCTTCCGTCGTCGTTGTAGAGCGGGATCGGGTCGTCGAAGCTCTCGGTGCGAATCCAGCGATTTCGGTACCAGGCGGCCCGACCGTTTTCCAGCCGTATCCCGTGCACCATGCCGTCGCCGACGCACCAGTGGCCCGCGTCCGCGCGCGGATTGGGGCCGTTGCGCAGATACCAGCCGTTCAGTTCGGCAGGGATGCTCCCGTGCACCGGCAGGTCGAACGCGGTCAGCTCGTCGTGCACCGGGGCGTAGTTGCCGGTGCGAAAGACCGGGAAGACGGTCTGCGCATCCACGGTCGTCGCTGTCGCCATCACCGGTTGCCGTTTCGCCCGCTGCGCCACCGTGGCCGATCGCTGGTCGGACTTGGCCAACAGCGACGTCACGAAGTCAGGACAGCGCGGGGCCGCGCTCGACTGGTCGACAACCTCGTCGGCGTCCAGCAGTGGTAACAGCGTTGCGACGGTGGACAATTCGTCGACGGCATCGCGGCACGAGACACAGCCGGCCAGATGCTCCTCGTATTCACGCCGGTCGCTATCCGACAACGCACCCAGTACGTACGCGGCGTCCCACTGTGCGTAATCGTCGGCGCCCCGAGGCGTGTCGCCTTGGCCGGGGACTCGCCCGTTCCGAGATTCCGTCACTGCGTCACCCCCATCTCCACTAAAGCCTTTCGCAATGCCCGCAGCGCATAGTGCAGCCGCGATTTCACTGTGCCCTCGGCGATCCCCAGGTCCGCGGCAATCTGCGCGGTGGTCCAGCCCTGGTAGTAGGAGCGGCCGACGACCGCCCGGTGTTCAGCGGATAACTGCGCCATGGCATCGCCCACCAATGCACGGTTCAGCGCTCGACCCGACTCGTCGGGGCCTGCCACTTCGGGCAGACCCGAGTTGTCCGACGAGATGAGCTCGTTGCGGAATCGGGCGCTGCGTCGGTCGTCGATAACCAGGTTTCGGGCAACGGTGAAAAGCCAGCCGCGTGGTGACTGCCCGTTGCTGAAGACGTGCGGGTGCTGCCATGCCCGCAGCAAGGTCTCTTGCACCACGTCTTCGGCATGGGCAGGGTCACCGGTCAACCGCCACGCATAGCGCCACAAAGCGGCGGCATGTTCGTCGCACATCCGCTTCAGAGCGTTCGCGTCAGCGCCGGCGCCCGATATGTCCATCACCAGCCTCTCGCTGATGACACGACTCAGATGGTCGTTTGGTTCACCCGAGGGTCAAAATGCGCGGGCCGTCGTCGGTGACCGCGACGGTGTGCTCCCAGTGTGCGGCGCGAGAACCATCGGTGGTGACGACCGTCCACTCGTCGTCGAGCACCTTGGTCTTGCGCGTGCCGAGGGTCAGCATCGGCTCGATGGCCAGCACCGATCCGGGCGCCAGCAGCGGGCCACGGCCGGGCGATCCCTCGTTGGGCAGGAACGGATCCATGTGCATCTGCCTGCCGATGCCGTGTCCGCCGTAACCCTCGACGATGCCGAACGCCCGCCCGTAGCGGGTCGCGGCCGCCTTGGTGGCGGTCTCGATGGCATGCGACACGTCGCTCAGACGGTTGCCGGGCACCATTGCGGCGATCCCGCCTTCCATCGACTCTTTGGTTGCCTGCGAGAGCATGTCGTCGGCGGCAATGAGCTGCCCGACGCCGAACGTCACCGCCGAGTCGCCGTGCCAGCCGTCCAGAATGGCCCCGCAGTCGATGGACACCAGGTCGCCCGCGGCGAGGACGTCGCTCGCGGAGGGGATGCCGTGCACAACGCGGTCGTTGACCGACGAGCAGATGGACGCCGGATAGCCGTGGTAGCCGAGGAACGACGGCGTGGCGCCGGCGTCGCGGATCACCGATTCGGCGATCTGGTCGAGGTCGTGTGTGGAGACGCCGGGAGCGGCGGCCTCGTGGACCGCCCGCAGCGCGGCGGCGACCACGGCCCCGGCAGCGGCCATCGCGTCGAGTTCGGCAGCGCTACGTTGCGGCACCACCTTGCGACTGCGCAGGCCCGCCAAGGCGAACATCGGTTACTCCCCCAGAGCCTGCAGCGCGCGGGCGAACACCTCGTCGACGGTGCCAACCGCATCGACGGTTTTCAGATCGGCGCTGTAGTACTCGATCAACGGCGCGGTCTCGTCGCGGTAGACGTTCATCCGGTTGTGGATGACGTCGTCGGTATCGTCGGCGCGACCGCGGGCCTTGAGCCGGTCGAACAACACGTCCTCGGACACCCGGAATTCGATCACCGCATCCAGTTGGGTGCCGCGGCGCTCGAGCATGTCGTGCAGGGCCTTGGCCTGCTGGACCGAACGCGGGTAGCCGTCCAGGATGAATCCGTCGTTGGTGTCCGGATTGCTCAGCCGGTCGTCGACGAGTTCATTGGTCAGTTCCGATGGCACCAGATCGCCGGCGTCCAGGTAGCGCTTGGCTTCCAGACCCAGCTTGGTGCCGTTGCCGATGTTCTCCCGGAAGAGGTCACCGGTGGACAGGTGCGGTATCTCGAGCTTCTCGGCCAGCTTGACGGCCTGCGTACCTTTACCTGCTCCAGGAGGCCCAAGCAACACAACTCTCACTTGAGGAACCCTTCGTAATTGCGCTGCATGAGCTGACTTTCGATCTGCTTCACCGTATCCAACCCGACACCGATTGCGATCAGCACCGCAGTACCACCGAACGGCAGGTTCTGAACTGCCCCTCCATTACCGATCTGAAGGAACAAGTTGGGCAACACCGCGATGACACCTAGGTAGATCGAACCAGGCAATGTGATCCGGCTCAACACGTAGCGCAGATAGTCGGCGGTCGGCTTGCCCGGCCTGATACCGGGAATGAAGCCACCGAACTTCTTCATCTCGTCGGCGCGCTCGTCAGGGTTGAACGTGATCGACACGTAGAAGTACGTGAAGAAGATGATCAGCCCGAAGTAGATGCTGATGTAGACCGGGCTGCTCGGGTTCGACAAGTAGTTGCTGACGAACTTGTCCCACCAGCTGTTGCCCATGCCGCCGCTGCCGCTGCGGATCAGCTGAGTGATCAGGTGCGGGATGTAGATCAACGACGACGCGAAAATTACGGGGATAACACCGGCCTGGTTGACCTTCAGCGGCAGATACGTCGAGGTACCACCGTACATCCGCCGACCCACCATGCGTTTGGCGTACTGCACCGGGATACGGCGCTGACCCTGTTCGACGAACACCACGCCGACGACGATGATCAGCGCTGCCACACAGACCGTGGCCAACACCACCCCGCCGCGGCTGTCCAGGATGTTCTTGCCTTCACCCGGGATCCGCGCGGCGATACCCGCGAAGATCAGCAACGACATGCCGTTACCGATGCCACGCTCGGTGACCAGCTCGCCCATCCACATCACCAGCGCCGCGCCCGCGGTCATCACCAGGACGATGACGACGAGAGTGAAGATGCTCTGGTTGGCGATGATGTCCAGGTTGCAGCCCTGCAGCAGCCCGCCGTTGGCGGCCAGCGCCACGATGCTGGTGGCCTGCAGGATGGCCAGCGCAATCGCCAGATAACGGGTGTACTGCGTCATCTTGGCCTGACCGGACTGGCCTTCTTTTCGCAGCTCTTCGAACCGCGGAATGACCACGGTGAGCAGCTGCACGATGATGCTCGCGGTGATGTAGGGCATCACGCCGACCGCGAACACGGTCAGCTGGAGCAGCGCGCCGCCGGAGAACAGGTTGATCAGCGAGTAGATCTGCGCCGATTCGCCGCCGCTGATCTGCTGGATGCACTTCTGCACGTTGGGGTAGTTCACCCCGGGCGACGGGATCGTCGCGCCGAGCCGGTAGAGAATCACGATGCCGAGAGTGACCAGGATCTTCCGTCTCAGGTCGACTGTTCGCAGTGATGAGATGAAAGCCGAAAGCACTCTTCCTCCTGCGCAGCCAGACTCTGGTCGCGGCATGTCAACTGGCTGGTTTGTCCAGCATTGAAGTGTCTTGCATGGTCCTGCGTCACGCGCCGAGCACTAGCAGGTAGAACGTGTCCAGGCGCGCGCCAGACAGTCTACGAGACTAACAGCGCCTGACGCGTTCGCCCGCAAATGGGGTGGTCTGCGGGCATCCAGAAGACACTCAGCATCGAGGCGTAAAGTTTCACTGACTCTTTACTTTGGCTAAATATCAAGTGTGTAGACCTTGATCGTGACAGAAGGGTGAGCATGGCGCGCAGCGATACCGACAGTTGGGACTTGGCCTCCAGCGTGGGCGCCACGGCGACGATGGTCGCTGCGGCGCGGGCACTGGCCACCGGGGACACCGACCCGATCATCAACGACCCGTTCGCCAGTCCCCTGGTCCGCGCGGTAGGCATCGACTTCTTCACCCGCATCGTCGACGGCGAGATCGATCCTGTCGACGCGGGCGAGAACGGCAGCACCGAACTGCAGACCGAGACCGACTCGCTGGCGGTGCGCACCAAATTCTTCGACGAGTTCTTTGTCGACGCGGCCAAGGCCGGTGTCGGTCAGGCCGTCATCCTGGCCGCCGGCCTGGATGCCCGTGCTTACCGCCTGCCGTGGGCGACCGGCAGCGTCGTCTACGAAGTCGACCAACCTCAGGTCGTCGCGTTCAAGACCGAGACCATGGCGCGACTGGCCGCCGAGCCGACCGCCGAGCGACGCACGGTCAGCATCGACCTGCGCGACGACTGGCCGGCTGCGTTGCGCGACAGCGGCTTTGACCCCACCAAGCCGTCGGCGTGGAGCGCCGAAGGCCTGCTGATGTATCTGCCGCCCGAGGCGCAGGACCGGCTATTCGACCACATCACCGCGCTCAGCGCGCCCGGCAGCCAGATCGCCACCGAGTATCACCCGATCAGTGGCCCGACGATGGCCGAGCGCGGGCAGGCGATGAGCGATCGGTGGGCCAACCTCGGCTGCGACGTGGACTTGTCGGGGTTGTTCTACGAGGGTGAGCGCAACAACGTCGCCGACTACCTCGGCGAGCGCGGTTGGCAGGTGAACGCGCGAAACCGGCGCGACCTCTTCGCCGAGTACGGACTCACCTTCCCCGACGACAAAGAGCTTGCCGCGTTCCGAGACATCGTGTCTCTCATCGCAACCCGCAGCTAGGAGGTCTCCAGATGGCCGCGAACGACACCGCACGACACGACGGCGACAGCTGGGATCTGGCATCCAGCGTGGGCGCCACCGCCACCGCGGTCGCCGCCCGGCGCGCGATGGCGTCGAAGGGGCCGGATCCGCTGATCGACGACCCGTACGCCGAGCCGCTGGTCAACGCCGTCGGCGTGGACGCCTTCATCAAGATGATGAACGGCGAGATCGAGCTCACCGACGACGATCCGGCGTTCACGCCGCGACGGCTGGCCGAGGGCATGGCCGTGCGGACCCGGTTCTTCGACAACTTTTTCGCCGACGCCACCACCGGGGGCGTGCGCCAGGCCGTCATCCTGGCCGCCGGCCTCGACACCCGCGCCTACCGGTTGACCTGGCCGTCGGGAACCGTGGTGTTCGAGGTGGACCAGCCACAGGTCATCGAGTTCAAGACCCGCACCCTGGCCGAGCTGGGCGCCACCCCGGCCGCCGACCGCAAGGCGGTGGCCGTCGATCTCCGCGACGACTGGGTGGGCGCCTTGCGGGACAACGGATTTGATTCCGACCGGCCGACGGCGTGGATCGCCGAGGGCCTGTTGGGCTACCTGCCGCCCGACGCACAAGATCGGTTGTTCGACACCATCACCGCGCTCAGTTCGGCGGGCAGCCGGATCGGGACCGGCTACGTCCCGGACATCCACGACCGAATCGCCAAGCGGGGCAAGGAGATCAGCGAGCGCTGGCGCCGCCTCGGGCTCAATCTGAACTGGTCCGAGCTGGTGTACGACGGTGAGCGCAACGACGCGGCGGAATATCTGGCAGCTCAGGGCTGGCAGACGACCGTGCACACCACACCGGAGTTGTACAGCGCCAACGGCTTTGAGTTCCCCGATGCTCCGTCGATGGTCGCGTTCGGCGACATCCGGTACGTCTCGGCGCAGCTACCGTAACGCCAGTTCCAGAAAGCGGCGATAGCGTTCGGCCATCGGTTCCACCCACGCCGGATGCGGTTCGACGACTCGCTCGATGGAGGCCCACCGCGCCGCGTCGGTGATCGTCGACTCCTTGCCGACCGCCATCCGGCCCAGGAAAGCAGCACCCAGCGCCGCGCCTTCGGCCACCCCGGACACCTGCACCGGCCTGCCGGTGGCGTCGGCGATGGCCTGCATCCAGGGCCGCACCCGGGTGCCACCGCCGGCGACCACGATGCGCGACGCGTCGGCCCCGCTCAGCTCGATCAGTTGGCGGACAACGAAACCCGATGCCTCGAAGGCCGCACGACGCAGCGCCGAAGCATCATGGCCGAGTTCCAGGCCGTCGAGCATGCCGCGACGGTCCGGGTCGTGAAACGGTGTCCGCTCGCCACGCAGGTAGGGCGACCACACCGGCACCCGCCGCGGATCGGCCGACTCGGGATCCCCCGGCCGGAGGACTCGATCGACCCAGCCGAGGAACAGCCCGCCGGCGTTGCTCGCTCCGCCGATCTGACTGCTGCCGGTCGTCGTCGGAATGGTCCACAAGCCCGGCACCTGCCGTGCTTCGGGGACGGTCACCCAGACGATCAACGTGGTGCCGCACAGCACCAGCACGTCTCCGACAGCGTCGGCGCCGGACACCATCTGCTCGCACAACGCATCGATCGCCCCGACGCCCAGCACGGCGCTACCCACCTGACCAGCCGCGGCACCGGGGGCGTCCACCCGGGGCAGCTGCGCGGCCGTCGCACCGTGCTGCGCGCAGACCTCGGCGTTCCAGCCGGTGGCGTCGAACAGCGGTGAGCAGGTGTAGGCGGTCGGAAAGTCGACCACCGACTCGCCGGCCAGCGCGTAGTTCGCCACGGCCGGAGCGGGCCAGTAGCCGGCCGCATCCGGCGCCTGAGCGGCGGTCCAGCGCAGGAATTCGGCGGCCTCACCGACCGGGAAGGGGCCATCGTTGGTGACGCCGGGAACGCGGCCACGTCCGTCGCCGTACAACAGCCCTGGGGTGATCGGACGGCCGTCGGCGTCGACGGCGGTCACCGACGGCACCATCGCGGACACGGCGACCGCCAGCGCGTCCGGACGGGCCAGTTCGTTCAGCGCTGCCAGCGGACCCAGCCGCCACGCTTCGTCGGCGTTGTGTTCCAGTCGATCCGGCGCCGGCACCCGCAACTCGTGCGGAATCCGTGTCCGCGCGAGCACCCGGCCGTCGGCATCGGCGGCGACCGCTTTGACGGCGGTGGTGCCGATGTCGATGCCGATTGTGACCTCTTTGCGTGACACGGGCGTCACCGTACGCCAGCATTGGCAGTCGTGACGCGTGCTTTGGTGACGGCCCCGCTGCGCGGCGAGGGGTTCGAAAAGTTGAGCCGGCTGGTTGATGTCGTCTACGACCCGTGGATCGATCAGACCCCGCTGCGGATATACAGCGCCGAGCAGCTGGCTGAGCGGATCTCCGCTGAGGGCGCCGATGTCGTTGTGGTGGAGAGCGATTCGGTTGCCGGACCGGTGTTCGATTTGGGCCTGCGGGCCATCGCGTCCACTCGCGGCGACCCCAACAACGTCGACGTCGCCGGCGCGACGGCGGCCGGTATCCCGGTGCTGAACACCCCGGGCCGCAACGCCGATGCGGTCGCCGAGATGACGCTGGCCCTGCTGTTCGCCGCTACCAGGCACGTGCTCGGCGCCGACGCCGACGTGCGGGCCGGAGAAGTGTTCCGCGACGGCAGCATTCCGTATCAGCGCTTCCGGGCATGGGAGGTCGCCGGCCGGACCGTCGGGCTGATCGGCCTGGGCGCCATCGGGCAGGCGGTGAAGTGGCGGATGGCCGGCCTGGGCATGCGGGTCATCGCCTACGACCCGTTCAACGACGAGGCCCGGCACAGCCTGGACGAGCTGCTCGCCGAAGCGGACATCGTCTCGCTGCACGCGCCGGTGACCCTCGACACCGAGGGTCTGATCGGCGCCGGGCAGTTCGCGGCGATGCGCGACGGCGTCGTCTTCCTCAACAGCGCCAGGGCCCAACTGCACGAAACCGACGCGCTGGTCGACGCGCTGCGCAGCGGCAAGGTCGCCGCCGCAGGGCTCGACCACTTCGCCGGGGAGTGGCTGCCGACCGATCACCCGTTGATCGCGATGCCGAATGTGGTGCTGACGCCACATATTGGGGGGGCGACGTGGAACACTGAGGCGCGGCAGGCACAGATGGTGGCCGATGACCTGGAAGCGCTGCTCTCCGGCCGGCGGCCTGCCCACATCGTCAACCCGGAGGTGCTCACCCCGTGAGATATGTCGACGACACCGCGGCCGCGGTGCTGGCGGCGGCCAAGGACATGCTGCGCCGCGGACTGGTCGAAGGCACCGCGGGCAACATCTCGGCGCGGCGCGAAGACGGCAACCTGGTGATCACCCCCTCCTCAGTGGACTACGCCGACATGACGCACGACGACCTGGTGGTGGTCGACCCGGACGGCGCGGTGCTGCACGCCGCCGAGGGCCGCTCGCCGTCCACCGAAATGCAGTTGCACCTGGCCTGCTTTGCGGCCTTCGACGACATCGGCAGCGTCATCCACAGTCATCCGGTGTGGGCCACCATGTTCGCGATCGCCCACCAGCCGATTCCGGCATGCATCGACGAGTTCGCGGTCTACTGCGGCGGCGACATCCGCTGCAGTGAGTACGCCGCGTCGGGGACGCCGGACGTGGGCAGCAACGCGGTGAAGGCACTGGAAGGCCGGGCCGCGGCGCTGATCGCCAACCACGGCCTGGTGGCAGTCGGATCGCGGCCGGACAAAGTCCTGCACGTCACCGCGCTCGTCGAGCGGACCGCTCAAATCGCCTGGGGAGCAAGAGCACTCGGTGGATACGTGCCGATCCCCGAGGATGTCAACACTAACTTCGCCGGCGTCTACGGTTACCTTCGCGCCAACCCGATGTAGCGGTTCCGCCACCCTTTTCGGGCTCGAGGCTCACACTGTTCTCGTCGCATGACATCACGACCCGAGGATGGGCGCACGTGACCACTATCCGAGCTGCGGCTGTTCAACTGAGCCCTGTTCTTTACAGCCGGGAAGGCACCGTCGAGCGGGTTGTCGCGAAAATCGACGAACTGGCAACGCAGGGAGTGCAATTCGCGACATTCCCGGAGACCATTGTTCCCTACTATCCGTACTTTTCGTTTGTGCAAGCCCCGTACCAAATGCTCGCCGAGCAAGTGCGGCTGTTGGGCCAGTCGGTCAGCGTGCCATCGTCGGCCACGCAGTCGATCGGCGACGCCGCGAGCCGCGCCGGAATGGTGGTCTCCATCGGCGTGAACGAACGTGACGGCGGCTCAGTGTTCAACACCCAGCTGCTTTTCGATGCCAACGGGACATTGATCCAGCGTCGCCGCAAAATCACCCCCACCTATCACGAACGCATTATCTGGGGCCAGGGCGATGGCAGTGGACTTCGGGCCGTGGATAGCGCTGTAGGTCGCATCGGTCAGTTGGCGTGTTGGGAGCACTACAACCCACTGGCCCGATACGCGATGATCGCCGATGGCGAACAGATCCATTCGGCGATGTTCCCGGGATCGATATTCGGCGACTTGTTCGCTCAACAGACCGAGACCCAGGTACGCAATCACGCGCTCGAGTCAGGCGTCTTCGTGGTCGCTGCGACCGCCTGGCTGGATCCCGAACAGCAGCAGCAGATCATGGCCGACACCGGCTGCCCGCTGGGACCGATCTCGGGTGGCTGTTTCACCGCGATCATCAATCCGCAAGGCGAACTGCTCGGTGAGCCCCTGCGTTCTGGTGAAGGCGAGGTGATCGCGGATCTGGACTTCGCGCTGATCGACAAACGCAAGGCTTTCATGGACTCCAGCGGACACTACAGTCGCCCCGAACTCCTGAGTCTGCTGATCGATCACACGCCCAGCGCCCATGTCCATAAACGGCTTCCAGAGCCTGCAGCCGACGTCGCGGAAAGTGACCATGCCATCCACTGATCCGCACGATTTCACGGGAGGCGCTGCATGACGTACATGGGAGAGCCCTACTACCCGTTGTGGTTGGACAACCTGGCCGACAACGTAACTCTCGAGGCCGCGGCGATGGACGGCACCGCACGCGGCGCCGACGATGTCCGCTTCATCTTGGTCAAAGCCCGCGAACAGTATGAGCACCAGGAGTTCAACTACGCAGGGCCCTGCGGCGAGAGCAGTTTCGTCGAGGATTACTCCAGCTCAGTTCGCGGCATGCCCACCTACGTCGTCGTGCTGGTCACTTTCAACGCCGACGGGAAGACGCAGCACGTCGTGGTGAATCACCGGCCGCGCAGCGCGATGTTGCAGTTCTCCCGCTTGATGCTTGAGACATTCGCCGGAACGCCGTACGCGAAACACTGGGAAGGCACCCCGTAGCCGGGCGACAGGAGGCGCGACATGGCATCGACATACATGGGCAAGCCCTACTATCCGGCGTGGCTGGACAACCTTGCCGACGATGTAACCGGAGAGGGCCCGGCGTGGGACGGCGCAATCCACGGCGCCGCCGCCGTCCACGAGGTCGTGGTCGCGGCGAAAGAGATCTACGAGTTCCAAGAGTTCCACTACGCCGGCCCTTGCGGGGAGAGCAGTTTTCTCGAGGACTACACCTCATCCGTTCGCGGTGTGCCCCTCTACGTCATCGTTCTGGTCGTCTTCAACGCTGCCGGCAAGGCCCAGCGTCTGGTGGTGAATCACCGTCCGCGCAGCTCTGTGCTGGTGCTGTCACGCGCCATGTTGGAGAGGTTCGCCGGCACGCCCCTTGCCAAACACTGGGAAGGCACCCCTTAAGGAGCGACCATGAGCGACCTACTCGAGGTCGCCGTCTCGGCGCACGGCGGCATGGACCGTTGGGACAGCGTCACATCGATCGATGTTGCCGCGTCGATCACGGGGACGACCTGGTTCGTCAAGGGCAAGGGGGACGCGCTCAAGAACGTCCGCTTCGAGGTCGACACCACGCGGGAACTGCTGACGATGGACTTCGTCGGTCAGGACAAGCGTTCGATCTTCGAACCCTTCCGCGTTGTGATGCAGCGTGGTGACGGCGCGCTAATCGACTCGCGCGATGACCCCGAGAGGTCGTTTGACGGTCACGTGTTCGAGACCCCGTGGGACGACATTCACGTCGCCTATTTCAGCGGGGAGGCGCTGTGGACATATCTGAATACACCATTTGTCTACACTTGGCCCGGATTCGTCACCGAAGAGATCATTCCGATCCAGGTCGGCGGTGAAACGTGGCGGCGGCTCAAGGTGACGTTTCCCGAACGCATCAAAAGCCATACCCGCGAGCAGATCTCGTGCTTTGGCCCGGACGGGTTACTGCGCCGCCAGGACTACACCGTCGACATCCTGGGCGGCGCGCCCGGGTTGAACTACGCCACCGACTATCGCGAAGTAGACGGGATCATCATCCCCACCAAGCGGCGGATCTACGGCTGGGAGGGTGACTACCAGCTCGTCGCCGAGCCGCTGCTGATCGCCATCGACATGGTCGAGATCATCATGCGTCGACCAACCGCGAACCACGTTTGAGAGGAGCACACAATGGTCGATCCGGTCGGCGCATCGGGGAGCTACAGCAACAGCGCGATCACAAGCTTGGTTGCCGGACAACATCTTCCGGCATCAAGGAGCGAACAGGCACTGGACGCCAAAATATCACGCGCGATGTCTTCGGGACCTTTCCATATCACGCGGGAAGCAACCGTTGCGGAGATGGATGCGCAAGGCAACACGATGGTGCTTCGTCAGGGAACAAACCAGTGGGTGTGCTTCCCAGGTGATGAGAACCAAATCGGTAACGTGCCGATGTGCGCGGATCCCATGGGGTTGCAGTGGATGATGGATATCATGGCCGGCAAGCCGGCGCCGACGAATACCGCCCCCGGGATCATCTACATGCTCTGCGGTGCAACGCAACACAGCAACACCGATCCGTTCGACAAATCAAGTCCTGCTATTCCCATCGGCCCGCACTGGATGATCATCTGGCCATATGATGCGGTGCGCGACGGCCTCCCGAGCACGGTACGAGATGCCGGCGCCTGGGTGATGTTCGACGGGACACCCTACGCGTATCTGCACATCTGCGGTACGCCCTGGGCGGGAAATGAGTACTTACCTGGGCACGTGCCCATTTGGACAATGCGATACGGCGCGCCCACAGAGCCGGCCTGAACAACAAAGGAGACGACACGATGACTTCCTTGGAGCTAACCGGCAGTGGGACAGCAGAATTCGATAAGGGCGAAGTTTATTTCATCGGTAACGCCACCACGTTGATCCGTTTTGGCGGCCTGACGATCCTGACCGATCCCGCTTTCCTGCACAAGGGCGAACACGTCTATCTGGGTCATGGCATATGGGCCCGGCGGGAGGTTGAGCCGGCCTGCCAGATCGCCGAGCTGCCACCGATTGATCTGATCGTCTTGTCGCACTACCACGGCGACCATTTCGATGACGTCGCCTCGCACGAGCTCGACAAGAAACTGCCTATCGTTTCAACGGCTGACGCGGTCGGCAAGCTCAGCGGTCTCGGCTTCGAGCGGGGGTATCCGCTCGACACCTGGGAATCCCTAGAAGTGCGCAAAGGCGAAGCGACGCTGAAGATCACCGCGATGCCGGCCAAGCACGCCACTGAAGAAGCAGTCAACGAGCTTCTCATGCCCGTCAATGGGCACCTGCTCGACTTCAGCCGCAACGGCGATCAGCTCTACCGGCTCTATATAACCGGAGACACGATGGTCGTCGACAGTCTGGCGGACATCCCGCGCCGCTACCCCGACATCGACCTGGGTCTGATTCACACGGGCGGGACAACCTTCCTCGTCACCGTCGTCACGATGACCGGCGAGCAGGGAGTCAGGGCCGTCGAGATCACCAAACCGCGTACCGCCATCCCGATCCACTACAACGACTTCTCGGTATTCCTATCTGGACTCGACGACTTCAAGAAGGCCGCCCAGACCTCCACCGCAAGTACGAAGTTCGTCTACCTCGCTCACGGCGAGACCTACACATTCAAGCCACGGTGATCGCCACACCTCACCCGAGCTAACGCTGGTCGACGGCCACCTTCACGGCACCGCTGTCACCCTGGTTCGCGATGGCCAGAAAGGCGTCGCGCCAGTGCTCCAGCGGGAAGGTGTGCGTTAGCATGGGCCGCAGGTCAATTCGGCCGTCGTCCACGAGGTCGAGGTAGTGCTCGATCGCGTGCTGGCGACGCCCGTCGACTTCCTCGACGCCAAATGCATTGCTGCCGACCCAGTTGATTTCCTTGAAGTACAGCGGGCTCCACTCCCACCGGCCGGGGGCGTGCACGCCGGCCTTCACCAGCGTCCCCCGCGCGGCCAGGACCCGGACGCCGACCTCAAACGTCTCTGGCTTCCCGACGGTGTCATAGACAACGTCCACAGCGCCCGGGTACGCCATCGGCAGCCCTTGCAGCGGCTGCCACAGCCGGCCGCCGCCCCACGCCACCAGATCTTCGATGACGGCCAGCCGCGGCTCGTGCGCCAGCACGATCGAGGCGCCGAATTGGCGTGCCAGCTCAGCCTGGGCTTCGAACCGGGCCACCATCGCGACGGCCACGTCCGGATAGAGCGCCCGCAGGATCGCCAACGCGCACAACCCCAATGAGCCGGCGCCGTAGACCACGACCCGGCCTGAGCGCGGCGGCGGATGGCGGGTGATGGCGTGCAGCGACACCGAAAACGGGTCGGCGAACACCGCCAACTCGTCGGGCACCGAATCGGGCACTGGGAACAACATGCTGTCGTGAGCCGGCATCAACTCGGCGTAGCCACCGGTCACATCGGCCGAGACGCCGGTGTGGATCCCCGGTTTGATGTCGCCGTCGCAGAAGCTCCAGCACAGGCTGTAGTCCCCGTTTTCACAGGCGGGGCAGGTCGGTTCGATGCCGCGCGGCCCGCAGGACAGCCACGGGTTGAGCACCACCCGCTGGCCCAGCTCGAGACCGCGGGCCTTCGGCCCCAACTGCACGACGTCAGCGACCACCTCGTGGCCCATGACTTGAGGGAACGAGCAGAAGGCGGCCATCGCGTTGTCGGCGTCTCCCTCGCCGAAGTCCAGCAGGATCTGCTTGGAGTCCGAGCCACAGATGCCGGTCAGCCGGGGTCGGGTGATGACCCAATCATCTTGCAGCAGAGCAGGATCAGGTACTTGGCGCAGTGCAACCGGGCTATGAGTCAGTGCGTCTTCGGGTCCGTCCAATGGCTCGGGCGAGACACCGAACACCAGCGCTTTCATCGAGGTGCCATGGTGGCCGCGCCGGCTATATAGGCGTCGATGTCGGCGTTCTTGGCGTCGACGACCGGTTTCATGTCCGGCAGGTAATGCTCGAAACGGTCCCCGCCCAGCGCCGCGATGATGCCGTCGGCCACGTCCCCGGCCGGCACCTTGGGCCCTTGATAGAGCGGTTCCTCGCTGCCGGGCTGGTCCCAGATCTCGGTGTCGACGGGTCCCGGCTGAATCAACTTTACCGAGACGCCAGTGCCGTGCAGGTCGACGGCCATCGACTCACTCCACCCACAGAGTGCGAATTTGCTTGCGCAGTAAGCGGTTTCGTGAATGATACCCAGCCGACCACCAACGCTGGACACGTTGACGATGACGCCGTGCCCACGCTGGAGCATCCGGGGCAGAATCGCGAGCGTCAGCCGCATCGGGGCGAAGAAGTTGACCCGCATGACCGCCTCGACGTCGGCGGGATCCAGCGCCTCGACCACACGACGCTTCGGCGTCGCGGCGTTGTTGACCAGAACGTCGATGCCGCCCAGGTCGTCCCAGACGCGCAACCCGAACCGGTCGACCGCGTCGGTCTCGCCCAGATCGGCCACCCACATCGTCGACTCCGGCGAGGTTCGACGGCAGTCAGCCAGCACCTCCGCCAGACGTTCCGAGCGGCGGGCGACCAACCCCACCACCGCGCCGTGGCCGGCCAGTCGCCGGGCCAGCGCGGCACCGATACCCGACGACGCCCCGGTGATCAGCACCCGTTTACCCACCGCCTCGAACGCCATCGCCAAAGCGTTGCGCTAAAGGCTCCGGATGACACGGGTTTCGGCAATATGCCTGCATAAAGGGCCATTCGGCGACATGGTACGCTCGTTATACTGGCTAAGTAATCACTCAGTTTGCTGCAGGGGGTAGCGATGGCGCGTACCGATGACGACACCTGGGATCTGGCATCGAGCGTCGGCGCGACCGCAACGATGGTCGCGGCAGCCCGCGCGATGGCGAGCAAGGCCGACACCCCACTGATCGACGACCCGTATGCCGAGCCACTGGTTCGGGCGGTGGGTCTGGACTTGTTCACTCAGCTGGCCACCGGTGAGCTGTCACCCGCCGATCTCGAGGACGACAGCGACGGGTCTCCGGGCGTGCAGCGGATGACCGACAACATGGCGGTCCGCACCAAATTCTTCGACGAGTTCTTCATCGACGCGACCAACGCCGGTGTCCGTCAGGCGGTCATCCTGGCGTCCGGGCTGGACGCCCGTGCCTACCGGTTGCCGTGGCCGGACGGGACCACGGTGTATGAGATCGACCAGCCGCAAGTCATCGAATTCAAGTCCCGCACGCTGGCCGAACTGGGCGCCCAGCCGACCGCATACCGTCGTACGGTCGCCGTCGACCTGCGCGATGACTGGCCGGCCGCCCTGCAAGCGGCGGGGTTCGACGCGGAGCAGCCCAGCGCCTGGAGCGCCGAGGGCCTGCTCGGGTACCTGCCGCCCGACGCGCAGGATCGCTTGCTGGACAACATCACCGAGCTCAGCGCACCGGGGAGCCGCATCGCAACCGACAGCGGGCCCACCCGCGAGCCCGGACACGAGGATCGGATCAAAGAACGCATGCGGACCGTCTCGCAGCGCTGGCGCAAGCACGGGCTCGATCTCGACATGACCGAGCTGGTCTACTTCGGCGACCGCAACGAGGCAGCCGTCTACCTGTCCGATCACGGATGGCAGATGGGTGGTAGCACAATTCGAGAGTTGTTCGCGGCCAACGGACTTCCGCCGATCGTCGAGGACGACTTGCCGTTCGCCGACCGTCTCTACGTCACCGGCACGCTGACCGACACACAGTAGGAGTTGATTCGATGCCTCGCACCCACGACGACAGCTGGGACCTGGCCTCCAGCGTGGGGGCCACCGCGACGATGGTGGCAGCCTCACGCGCCTTGGCCTCGCAGGGACCCGACCCACTGCTCAACGACCCGTTCGCCGATCCACTGGTGCGCGCGGTGGGGTTGGCGCCGTTCATCCGCCTCATCGACGGTGACGTCAGCATGGACGAGGACAACCCGGCGCTGAACGGCCGCACGCGGGCTGAACAAATGACGGTGCGCACCAGGTTTTTCGACGACTTCTTCATTGCCGCCACCGAAGGTGGGATTCGGCAGGCGGTCATTCTGGCGTCTGGCCTGGACACCAGGGCCTACCGGCTACCCTGGCCCGCGGGCACGGTGGTCTACGAGATCGACCAGCCACAGGTGATCGACTTCAAGACCAACACCCTCGCCGACCTGGGCGCCAACCCGACCGCCGAACGCCGAACGGTCAGCATCGATCTCCGCGAGGATTGGCCAACAGCCTTGCGGAACAGTGGTTTCGATGTCGACCAGCCATCGGCGTGGAGCGCCGAAGGGCTGCTGCCCTACTTGCCGGCTGAGGCTCAGGACCGGTTGTTCGACAACATCACCGCGCTCAGCGCACCGGGCAGTCAGCTGGCCACCGAGCACATCTCCGACCCGGCAGCCTTCTCCAGGGAAAGCGTGCAGCGTATCGGCGAGCGTTGGCGCAAGGCTGGTTTCGACCTCAACCCGGCCGACCTGTTCTATCAAGGTGAGCGCAGTATCGTGGTCGACTACCTGACCGGTCACAACTGGCAGGTGGATGCCCATCCCGCACCGGAGCTGTATCAGCGCAACGGATTCACCTTCCCAGAAGACGAGTCGATGTCTGCCTTCCGGGAGATGAGCTACGTCGCGGCGACGCTGGCATGACGCGCACCGACGACGACAGCTGGGACCTGGCGTCCAGCGTGGGGGCGACGGCGACCATGGTCGCCGCGGGCCGCGCGATGGCGAGCAAGGCCGAAACCCCGCTGATCAACGACCCGTTCGCCGACCCGCTGGTCCGGGCCGTCGGGCTGGATTTCTTCGTGAAGATGATGGACGGCGAGCTCGACTTCTCACTGCTGCCGAACTCATCGCCGGACCGGACGAAGGCGATCGCCAACGGAATGGGTGTTCGCACCAAGTATTTCGATGACTACCTGCTCGCCGCGGTGGGCGCGGGTGTGCGGCAAGTGGTGATCCTGGCGTCGGGACTCGACTCGCGCGCGTACCGACTGCCCTGGCCGGACGACACGACGGTCTACGAGATCGACCAACCCCAGGTGATCGAATTCAAGACACGCACGCTCGCCGATCTCGGCGCTGAGCCCACCGTCGCGCGACGGACGGTGCCGATCGACTTGCGTGCCGACTGGCCCGCCGCGCTGCGGGCCGCTGGCCTGGACGCGGGCGCACCGACGGCCTGGCTGGCCGAGGGTCTACTGATCTATCTGCCGCCGGAAGCTCAGGACCGGTTGTTCGACAACATCACCGCGTTGAGCGTCCCGGGCAGCACCATCGCCACCGAGTACGTGCCGGGCTTGAAAGATCTTGACGAAGAACGGGTTCGGGAGCAGACCGCGCAGCTTCGCCAGCACGGTCTCGACCTCGACATGCCGTCGCTGGTCTACACCGGGGACCGCAGTCACGTCATCGACTACCTGCGCGGTAAAGCGTGGGATGCCAACGGGACGTCGCGCGCAGACCTGTTCGCCGACAACGGGCTCGAGGTTCCCGGTCCCGACAACGACGACCCGCTGGGTGAAATCATCTACGTCAGCGGGACTCTCGGACGCTAGAAGCGGGACTCCCCCATCCACAGCACGCTGGCACCGGTCAGCGATCGCTCGGCCTGCTCGATGATGCCGATCACCGACTGAGTGATCAACGCGCCCAACACATCCGGCAACGACGCCGCGGCAGGCTGCGAGGACGGCCGCGGCCGGAGGAACTCCCACAGCGACGAACCCGGATAGCCGGCGATGCGGACCTTGTCGTCCTGGTCCAAGCCGGCCAGCACCTTGGCCCTGCGGACCGCGGTGCGCAGGCCGCCGAGCTCGTCGACCAGACCGTGCTCGAGCGCGTCCGCACCGGTCCATACCCGACCACGGGCCACCGCATCGACCGCCTCGACGCTGAGGTGGCGCCCGTCGGCGACCCGCTGCACGAAGTCGGTGTAGAACAGGTCCGCCTCGGCCACGACCTGGGCGTGCTGTTCGGGTGTGAACGGGGCATTGATCGACCAGGCGTCCGCATTGGCGTTGGTACGCACCGCATCCGACCCCACTCCCAGCCGTTCTTTGAGATCACGGGCGACCAGCTTGCCTGTGATCACGCCGATCGATCCGGTGATGGTGCCCGGGTTCGCCACGATCGCGTCGGCGCCCATCGAGACGTAGTAGCCACCGGAGGCGGCGACCGCGCCCATCGACGCGACCACCGGCTTGCCGCGCTGGCGGGCCTTCTTCACTTCGCGCCAAATGGTTTCCGACGCGGTGACCGAGCCGCCCGGCGAGTCGACCCGCAACACGATCGCCGAGACGGAGTCGTCGGCGGCCGCCTCCCGCAGCGCCGCCGCGATGGTGTCGCCGCCGGCGTTGGACGAGCCGAACGGCACCCGTGAGCCACCACGGCCGCTGACGATCGGGCCGGCGAGGGTGACGACGGCGATGGTGCCCTTCGGTCCCCGACCGGGGATCGACGGCCGCGGGCCGCCAGGCCCGGTCGCTCTGGCGTAGCGGCTGACGAACAGCCGCGGTGGGGCGTCGTCGCCGTCGGCATCGCCGGTCTCCGGTGAAATGCCCTTGGCGCCAACCAGTTCCGCTATCCGCGCATACGCCTCGTCGCGGAAGCCGATCCGGTCGATCAGCCCGGACTCCACCGCGACGTCGCGCAGCAACGGCGCCTGGTCGGCCAGCCCGTCGAGAGTGTCGATACCAACCTTGCGTGACTCGGCGATCCCCTGCCAGACCTGGGCGCGCAGACTCTCGAGCAGCCGGGTGTCGGCTTCCCGATGCGCGTCGGTGTAACGATCCTGCGTGAAAAGGTTTGCCGCCGACTTGTATTCACCGCGCGCGACGAACTGCGCTTCGATGCCGGCCTTGTCCAGGGCGTCGCGCAGGAACAGCGCGTTGGTGGCGAAACCGATCAGCCCGACGGTCCCCGACGGCTGCATCCAGACCTCGCCGAACGCCGACGCCAGGTAGTAGGACAGCGTTCCCGGATACGTCTCAGACCACGCCAGCGACGGCTTGACCGCGGTGAAGGCCGCAATGGCTTCCCGTAATTCCTGAACCGGTCCGGCCGCCGCGGCGGGCAACTGCACCTGGGCGATCAGGCCTGCGACCCGGGGATCCTCGGCGGCCCGGTGCAGCGCCGTCACGGCCTCGCGCAGCACCAACGGCCGGCCGCCGGTGATGATCGCCAGCGGATCCAGCCCGCCGGCCTCCGGCGGCGCGACCCGCAGATCGAGTTCGAGAATGCAGTCGCCAGGAATGCCATGGTGGCGGGCGGTGTCCACCCGGCGGGCCAGCGCTCGCACGTCGTCGATACCCGGCGGATCAGGCAGGAAAGCAAACATGTGACGAGCCTACCGACGGGCGCACCGAGGCGGCCCGGACCGTAGGTTGATGGAGTGAAGTTCTCCATCTCCATCCATCAGTTCGACCAGACCGGTTTCGACGCGGCCGGCCTGCGCGCTTACCTGACCAGGGCCGAAGAACTCGGCTTCGAAGGCGGCTGGGTGCTCGAGCAGACCATCGGCCCGGCGCCGCTGCTTGCACCGCTGGAGCTGCTGGCCTGGGCCGCGGCCTGCACCGAACGGCTCCGACTGGGGGTGGCCGTGCTGGTCTCGTCGTTGCACGAGCCATTGCAACTGGCGTCGTCCATCACCGCCGTCGACCGCCTCAGCCACGGCAGGCTGGATGTCGGGGTCGCGCCGGGTGGCGGCCGCCGCAATTTCGCCGCCTTCGGGGTGGACGCTGACACCTTCATCAGCAGTTTCACCGAGGGACTACAGCTGATGAAAGTCGCCTGGTCCGACAAGCCGCGGATTAGCTTCGACGGCAGGTTCCGCCAGGTCGGCGATCTGCCGATCCAACCCAAGCCCGTGCAGCGGCCGCATCCGCCGATCTGGTTCGGCGGGCAGGCCCCCAAGGCGCTGGCCCGCGCGGTGCGACACGGCGACGCGTTCCTCGGCGCGGGGTCGTCGCCCACCGCGAAATTCGCCGAGGCGGTGCCCATCGTGCGCCGAGAAATCGTCGAACAAGGCAAGGATCCCTCCGCGTTCACGATCGGCAAGCGGGTCTACCTGATGATCGACGACGACCCGGCCAAGGCTCGCGAACGCGTGCTCGCAGGGCTGCACCGCATCTACGGCCCGACGCCCTCCGTCGACGAGGTACCGGTGTCCGGCACGGTCGACGACGTGATCGCCGGTCTGCGTGACGTCATCGAAGCGGGCGCCGAGACGATCCTGCTCAACCCGGTCGGCCGGGACATCACGGAGGATCACGAGCAGATGGAACGCCTTGCCGCAGAGGTGATTCCGCAACTCGGCTGACGTCCTTGTCGAACCACTCGATCGCGATCTCGGGGTGCACGCCGGCGAAGCTCTGGACTGGAGCACGGCATTCCGCCGGTTCAGTGGACCCGATAGCGGTATAACCACTGGATGGTGAGCAAAGTCCTGGCGCCGCCGGACCTGATCCAGGGCAGCGCCGACGAGGGCTACGGGAAGATCGCGGACGCGTTCCGGGCCAACTTCGCCGCGCACCGCGAGGTCGGCGCCGCGGTCGCGGTGTATCGCGACGGCGTCAAAGTCGTCGACCTGTGGGGCGGCTACCGCAACGGGTTCACCAAACAACCGTGGCAGCAGAACACCATCGTCAACATGTTCTCGACGACGAAAGGGATTGCCTCCCTAGCGGTTACGGTGGCCGCGTCGCGCGGGTTGATCGACTACGACGCGAAGGTCGCAGATTACTGGCCGGAGTTCGCGCAAGCGGGCAAAGCGGATGTGACGGTGCGGCAGTTGCTGTCTCATCAAGCCGGCTTGTCGGCGCTCGACGCGCCGTTGCTGCTGGCCGATCTGAAAGACCAGGACACACTCTCGGCGGTGCTGGCCGCTCAGGCCCCGGCCTGGCCGACAGGCAGCCGGCACGGCTATCACGCCCTCACCCTGGGCTGGTATGAGTCCGAGCTGATCCGGCACACCGATCCGGCCGGCCGGACGCTGGGCCAGTTCTTCGCCGACGAGGTCGCCACCCCACTCGGACTGGACCTGCACATCGGGCTGCCCGCAACGGTGGACCGCGATCGCGTCGCACACCTGCACGGCTGGCATCGCACCGAGGCGCTGCTGCACCTCAACTCGATGCCGCCGAGGCTCGCCCTGGCGTTGTTGAATCCCCGCAGCCTGACCGGGCGAAGCGTCAACCTGCCCAACGACATCGACGCCATGCGCGATTTCAATCGCGAGGAGGTCCGCACCGTCGAGATACCGGCCGCCAACGGGATCGGCGCCGCCCGCGCGGTGGCGAAGGCTTACAGCTGCGCGGCGACCGGAGGACGCGAACTCGGTTTGACCGCAGACACTCTCGACGCGCTCACCCAATCAGCGGTGGCGCCGACCGGCGGGATTCGCGACAAGGTGTTGCACGTCGATTCGGTGTTCTCGCTGGGCTATTGCAAACCGGTCGCGCACTTCAACTTCGGCTCGTCCGACAAAGCCTTCGGCACCCCGGGGCTGGGCGGATCGTTCGGATTCGCCGACCCCGACACCGGAGTCGGCTTCGCCTACGTGATGAACCGCCTGGGCTTTCACCTGTGGAGCGACCCGCGCGAGCTGGCGCTGCGACAAGCCCTGTTCCGCGACGTGCTGGGCGCACGGCCGCAGAAGTAGCGAGCCCGCTACAGCTCGGTTGCCGAGCCGCCCGCCGCGGTGATCTTGTCCCGCGCGCTGCCGCTGAACTTGTTCGCGGTGACGTCGACCTTGACGGCCAGCTTTCCGTCACCGAGAACCTTGACGAGGGTGTTCTTGCGCACCGCACCCTTGGCGACCAGCTCGTCGACGCCGATCGAACCGCCTTGCGGGAACAGACGATTGAGGTCCCCGACGTTGACGACTTCGTATTCGGTGCGGAAGCGGTTGCGGAAACCCTTCAGCTTGGGCAGCCGCATGTGGATCGGCATCTGCCCACCCTCAAAGGTCACCGGCACGTTCTTACGCGCCTTGGTGCCCTTGGTACCGCGGCCCGCGGTCTTACCCTTGGAGCCCTCACCACGACCGACCCGGGTGCGCTTGGTCTTTGACCCCGGCGCGGGACGCAGGTCGTGCAGTTTGATCGTCATTTGGTGCTACCTCCCTCAGCCGACTCGACCTCGATGAGGTGGCGGACGGCCGCGATCAGCCCGCGGGTCTGCGGGTTGTCGTCGCGGATGACCGAGTGGCGAATCCGCCGAAGTCCGAGTGTGCGAAGGCTTTCCCGCTGCTTCCAGCGAGTGCCGACAACACCGCGGACCTGGGTGATCTTCAGCTGCGTCGGTTGTGTTGCTTTCTCTGCGGCCATAGTTATGCCGTTCCTTCACGGGCGGTGCCGGCACTGGCGGCCAACGCCTCACTTTCGCGGCGTGCGCGCAACATACCGGCCGGGGCGACATCCTCGATCGGCAGTCCGCGTCGGGCGGCGACCTCTTCGGGCCGCTGCAGCAGCTTGAGCGCGGCGACCGTGGCGTGCACGACGTTGATCGCGTTGTCACTGCCCAGAGACTTGGCCAGAACGTCGCGCACTCCGGCGCACTCCAGCACCGCGCGAACGGCGCCGCCGGCGATCACACCGGTACCGGCGCTGGCCGGACGCAGCATCACTACGCCGGCAGCGGCCTCACCCTGCACCGGGTGAACGACGGTCCCACCGATCAGCGGCACGCGGAAGAAGCTTTTACGTGCCTCCTCGACGCCCTTGGCGATCGCCGCCGGGACTTCCTTGGCCTTGCCGTAGCCGACACCGACCATGCCGTTGCCGTCGCCGACGATGACCAGCGCGGTGAAGCTGAACCGCCGACCACCCTTGACCACCTTGGACACCCGGTTGATCGTGACGACCCGCTCCAGGTAGTTGCTCTTGTCTCCGTCGCGGTCGCGGCCACCTCGGCCACCACCGTCCCGGCGGCCCCGACCATCGCGCGAGTCACGGCCATCGCCACGAGAATCGCGACCTTCGCCGGTCGTCTGGCCGGCCGTTCCAGCCGGTTGCTCCGCCATTATGCGGTCCTTCCAAAGTTGTTACTTGCCATCAGAATTTCAGCCCGCCCTCGCGAGCGGCGTCGGCCAGTGCCGCGATCCGCCCGCCGTAGGTGTAGCCGCCGCGGTCGAAGACCACGGTGTCGACTCCGGCGGCCTTGGCCCGCTCGGCGATCAACTGGCCGACCCGCACGCTGTGGGCTTTCTTATCGCCGTCCACCCCGCGCACGTCCGCCTCGATTGACGATGCAGCGGCAACGGTGGTGCCGGTCAGGTCATCCACCAGCTGCACGTGGATGTGCCGCGACGAGCGGTGCACGACCAAGCGCGGACGCTCGTTGGTGCCGGCGATCTTCTTACGCAGCCGCGAGTGCCTGCGCAGCCGACCCCTGCGCCGGGCGGCGGATACGCTCTGCCCCACCGGCTTGTGCGCGGTAACAGTTTCTGATTGCGCCATCACTACTTACCTGTCTTTCCGACCTTGCGGCGGATCTGCTCACCCTCGTAGCGCACGCCCTTGCCCTTGTACGGGTCCGACTTGCGCAGGCGACGGATGTTCGCCGCGATCTGGCCGACTTTCTGCTTGTCGATGCCGGTGATCGAGAACTTCGTCGGCGTCTCGACCGCGAAGGTGACGCCGTCCGGCGCCGTGATCACCACGGGGTGGCTGTAACCCAGTGCGAACTCGAGGTTGGACCCCTTCGCCTGCACGCGGTAGCCGACTCCGAAGATCTCCATCTTGATGGTGTAGCCCTGTGTCACCCCGGTCACCAGGTTGGACACCAGGGTCCGCGACAGCCCGTGCAGCGAACGGTTACGCCGCTCGTCGTCGGGACGGCTGACCACGATGGCGCCATCGTCGTTACGCACCACAGTGATCGGCTCGGCGACCTTCAAATCCAGAGAGCCCTTGGGCCCCTTGACTGAAACGTTCTGTCCATCAATGGACACTTCGACCCCGGACGGAATCAGGACCGGTTGCTTACCAATACGCGACATGTCAGTTTCCTCTCACCACACGTACGCGAGGACTTCGCCGCCCACGCCCTGTCTGGCTGCCTGACGGTCTGTGAGCAGACCCGAGGAGGTCGAGATGATCGCGACACCCAGGCCACCGAGCACCCGCGGCAGGCCGGTGGACTTGGCATACACCCGCAGTCCCGGCTTGGACACCCGGCGCAGGCCGGCGATGCTGCGCTCCCGGCTCGGCCCGTACTTGAGCTCAACCGTCAGAGCCTTGCCGACGCGCGCATCTTCGGTGCGGTAGTCGGTGATGTAACCCTCCCGCTTGAGGATCTCGGCGATGTTGGCCTTGATCTTCGAATGCGGCAGCGTCACCTGATCGTGGTACGCCGAGTTGGCGTTGCGCAGACGCGTCAAAAAGTCTGCAATCGGGTCCGTCATAGTCATCGAGCGCTGCTCCTCTTCATCGCGGCGCTCTGCATCGTCGTTCGCGCGGTCATGACAGGTCTATTACCTTCCTCGCGGTGGTTCCCCGGTCAGGGGCCTTCCGCGCACCTTTTCTGGTAGGGGTGATGTCGTGTGAGCGGGTTACCAGCTGCTCTTCTGCACGCCGGGCAGTTCGCCCGCATGCGCCATTTCGCGCAGGCAGATCCTGCACAGCCCGAACTTGCGGAAAACCGCGTGCGGGCGTCCGCACTTGTTGCAACGGGTGTACGCGCGCACCGCGAACTTGGGCTTGCGCTGGCTCTTGTTGATCAGTGCCTTTTTCGCCATCTGGTCAGTTCTCCTTGAACGGAAAGCCGAGGGCGCGCAGCAATGCTCGTCCTTCGTCGTCGTTCGTCGCCGATGTGACGACGGTGATGTCCATGCCACGGGGCCGGTCGATGTTGTCCACGTCGATCTCGTGGAACACCGACTGCTCGTTCAGCCCGAAGGTGTAGTTGCCGGAGCCGTCGAACTGCTTGGGCGACAGCCCGCGGAAGTCGCGGATACGCGGCAGGGCGATCGAGGTGAGCCGGTCGAGGAACTCCCACATCCGGTCGTTGCGCAGGGTGACCCGCGCCCCGATCGGCATGCCCTCGCGAAGCTTGAACTGCGCGATCGACTTGCGTGCCTTGCGAATCTCCGGACGCTGCCCGGTGATCAGGGCCAGGTCGCTGACCGCACCGTTGATCAGCTTGGCGTCGCGGGCCGCGTCGCCGACGCCCATGTTCACCACGACCTTCACCACGGTCGGGATCTGCATGACGTTGGCGTACTTGAACTCCTGTTGAAGCGAATCACGTATTTCTTCGCGGTAACGCGCCTTCAGCCGGGGCTGAACCTTCTCGGTCGTCGTCATGCCTTGATGTCCTTGCCGTTGCGCTTGGAGATGCGAACCCGCTTGCCGGACTCCTCGTCGACCCGGTAACCGACCCGAGTGGGCTTACCGTCGGAGTCGACCACCATCACGTTCGAGACGTGGATCGCCGCTTCCTGCGTGACGATCCCACCCGACTGCGCGCCGCGCTGGTTGGTGGAGATGGCGGTGTGCTTCTTGATCCGGTTGACGCCCTCGACGAGCACCTTGTTGCGCGTCGGGTAAGCCTGGATCACTTTGCCTTTGGCGCCCTTGTCCTTGCCCGAAACGACCAGGACGGTGTCACCCTTGTGCACCTTCATCTACAACACCTCCGGAGCAAGCGAGACGATCTTCATGAAGCGCTTCTCCCGCAGTTCGCGGCCGACCGGCCCGAAGATGCGAGTTCCACGCGGGTCGTTGTCAGGCTTGATGATGACGGCCGCATTCTCGTCGAACCTGATGTAGCTGCCGTCGGCGCGGCGGCGTTCCTTCACGGTGCGAACGATGACGGCCTTGACGACCTCACCCTTCTTCACGTTGCCACCGGGGATGGCGTCCTTGACCGTCGCCACGATGACATCGCCGATGCCGGCGTAACGCCTGCCCGAGCCACCGAGCACGCGGATGCACAAGATCTCCTTGGCACCGGTGTTGTCGGCCACCTTCAGCCGCGATTCCTGCTGAATCACTCGATCTCCTGACCTGGTTCACGTATGCACGCCCACGCGTGGACACGCCGGAGGACGCTGGAGTGCATAGTCCACCCGACCCGTCGTGCATGGTCTTTGTCGTCGAAAGGCACGCGGGGCTGACACCTAAAGCTTGTAATGCCAGCCGAGGTCTGCCCACGGCAACCCCTAGAGTCTAGGTGACGACCTGCTCAGAGCCAAATTCCTGGCCAACGGGCCCACCCGTCTGCTGCGCCGGGTGCAATCGGGGCTGGTTAGTCCCCTTGCCGGACCCAGGAGAAGACATACAGCGCCATCGCGGTGGCCAGCGCGAGCAGCACCCATTGCACCAGCGCCTGGTCGATCAACGAGCCGGGTGGCGGTGCCCCCGGCAGGATATTTCGCAGCGGAACGATCGCGAACAGGTTCGCGGCGTACCAGGTCGCGAAGGGTGGAACGAACTTCCTTCTGCCCAGGGCCATCGGGATAGCCACCAGTAGCGCCAACGTCGGCAGGCTGATCAACACCATGATGATGCCGAGGTCGAAGATCAGCGGGCCCTTGGCCCGGTGCAGGGTGACGACCACATTGCTGGTGTTGTGGTTTCCGGTTTCGCTGGTGTCGGTGTTGCGTGTGACGCTGGCGTCCCAGCCATCCATCGATCCGGTCACCTCGACGAGCGCGGGTATCCGTTTACGCTCGGCCCCGGTTCCGACGAACACATCGGCCGACATCGGTTCGGTCTTATAGGAGTCGAACGGCCAGGTGCCGGGATTGCCGTGCGCCTTGATCGTGGTGCTGACCTGCGCCGGCGCCTTGCCTTTCGGGTATGTCAGGTCGCCGAGGTCGTTCGGCGGGTACAACCGCACCGCGATGTCGGTGTTCAACTCGTCGAAACGTTTGTCGTACAACGACTCACCGGGATAGATGAGCACGTTCACGGTCAGCCGATTCGTCGTGGCTTTCAGCTCTTCCAGGCTGATCTGCACGACGGTCTCATCGGGGCCGGCTTGGCTCAGGTCCAGCGGCGGAAGCGGACCCTCCGATTTCTGAAGGAGATGAACGCCGAGCAATGACAGGCCGTAAGCCACCACGAACGCCACCAGGACGATGACGACGATCGGGATGCGCCGCCGCTCCCTCTTGGCTTTCGGCGGCGACGGTGGGGTTGTCGGCGGCGCCTCGATGGTCATTGCTCACCACCGGCCGCGGCGGCCTGCCGGGAGCGAACTGAGGCTGAGTGCAGAACGTCGTCCTGTCGGCGCAACACGTGGGTGAGGTTAGCGAATCCACCTGCCGATCGCGCGGCGAAAGATTGATGCCGAGCACCTCGACAAGGACTCGTCACCCGCTGTCCACCCGACGGTAACGCGCAGTTCAGGATGACTATTCATATCTTTCAAATCCGCGCTGGGACGGGACAGTTCGGCTACCGAGCCGCTAATCTGTTGTCGGTCCACGAGACCGAATCGTTAGCAGAAATTATCAACAGCGCGTCGAAGTCCGGGGTGAGGCAGTCAACATGAAGCACAGTCGTCTAGTCGCTGCGATGAGTTTGCTGGCAGCGGGTGCCGTAGTGCTATCGGGATGCGAGGTCCCGCACACCAGCACGGCCTATGCCAGCGAGGTCGTCAACTGCGGCGGCAAGCCGGTGATCTCCGCCAGCGGCTCGACCGCGCAAGCCAACGCGATGAAGCGGTTCGTCGACGCGTACGGGAAGTCCTGCCCCGGACACACGCTCAACTACACCGCCAACGGTTCGGGCAACGGGATCAGCGACTTCCTCGCAGGCAAGAGCGATTTCGCCGGATCGGACACGCCGCTCGGCGACGAGCACGCCGATGCCGCGGCGAAGCGATGCGGCGGCGCACCCGCCTGGAACCTGCCGGTGGTCTTCGGCCCGCTCGCCATCACCTACAACCTGCCCGTCGACTTTTTGGTGCTCGACGCGCAGACGATTGCAGGCATCTTCAATGGGAGCATCACCCGCTGGGACGACCCGGCGATCAGCTCGCTGAACGCGTCCATGCCGTCCGAGGACATCCACGTCGTCTACCGCAGCGACAAATCCGGCAGCACCGCCAACTTCCAGGCCTACCTGGCGGCCGCTGCCGCCGGAACGTGGACCCAGGGAACCGGCAAGGAATTCAAGGGCAATGTCGGCACCGGCGCCAAAGGTAATGACGGCACCTCGGCGATGGTGAAGAACACCGAGGGCGCCATCACCTACAACGAGTTGTCGTTCGCGATGGACGAGGGGCTCTACGCCGCCGAGATCAAAACCCCGGCCAGCCGCAAGTCGCGACGCCCGGTCCGCATTGGCACCGACTCGGTCGGCAAGACCATCGCCGGGGCCAAGTTCGTCGGCAAAGGCAACGATCTGGTGCTGGACCTCTCGTCGTTCTACAACCCCAGCCAGGACGACGTCTATCCGATCGTGCTGGCCACCTACGAGATCGTCTGCTCGAAGTACCCTGACCCGGCGATCGGGGCGGCGGTCAAGGCGGCCCTGCAGGCGACGCTTGGCCCCGGCCAGATCGACCTGGACAAGCACGGCTACATCCCGCTGCCGCCGGACTTCCAGTCACGGGTCTCCAGCGCGGTCGACGCCATCAGCTGACGTCGCTCACGCACCGGAACCCGATGTGGGTGGTCGCGGTGTCCTGCGCCTGCGGCGAGCGCGCCGCAGGCCGGTATCGGTGACAGTACTCCGGGGCGCACAGGTGCGAGCCGCCTTTGAGCGCTTGGGAGATCGAAGGGTCGGCGGGTCCCGTTGGCGCACAACAGCTTTTCGGGGGCTGATCCAGTCGGTGATGCGCGGCGAACTCGGTGGTGGTCCATTCCCACACGTTGCCGATCATGTCGAAGAGCCCGAATGCGTTGGGCGGAAACGTGGCCACCGGTGAGGTGCCGACCCAACTGAGTGCGCCGTCGTTGCGGTACGGAAAACTGCCCTGCCAGGTGTTGGCCATCAGCGTGCCGCCGGGCCGCTCGTCTTCGCCCCACGCGTAGACCGTGGAAGTCCCGCCACGCGCGGCGTACTCCCATTCGGCCTCGGTCGGCAGTCGCCTGCCGACCCAGCGCGCATACGCGGCGGCATCGGGATAGGCCACCTGCACGACCGGATGATCCGCCCGGTCGGCGACGTCGCTATCCGGTCCGAAGGGATGCCGCCAGCTGGCACTCGGCACCCACACCCACCACTGCCGCCAGTCGCGCAGATCGACCGGACCTGCCGTCGGACGGAAAATCATTGCGCCCGGCTGTAATTCACCCACGTCAGCCCCCGGATAGAGTGCTGGGTCGATGGGCTGCTCGGCAACAGTCACATATCCCGTCGCCGTGACGAACTCGGCGAATTGCGCGTTGGTCACCGGATGCCGCTCGACGGCGAACGCGCCGACGCTCACCGTGTGAATCGGCGCTTCCTCGGGATAGAAACTCGTGGATCCCATCCGGAAGGATCCTGACGGCAGTTCGACAAGCTCGGTGGGCATGACCTTCAGGGTATGACCACCGCGAAGTCTTGCATCAGCGCGTTTTTCGCCGCCTCGAAGCCCGCCGCGTCGGCCGGTCCTTCGAGGTGGATGATGACCAGGTAGTTGGCGGTGTTGGTCCAGATGTGGGTGATGCGGTCGGCGAAATCCAGCGTGCCGAGTGGTCCGAGATACGTCCCGGTCAGCTTCTGACTGCTGTACCCGCAGAATGCGGCACCCACGGTGTCGACATGCAGGTCGGGTCGTGAATGCGCCAGCATGGCGGCGTAATCCGCGAAAGCCGCTGCCGGGTCGAGCTTGGTCGCGGCGACGGTCACTGTGCCGGTGAGCCCGTCGGGCCCGACGAGCGCCAACGCCACCTCGCGCTCTCCGGGTTCGCTCGTCCAGCCGTCGGGTCGCGTGACGGTGATACGGGGGGCGGCCGCATCGGAAACCTGGGCGACGGTGCCGATCCCGATCCCGGTGTGCTTCGGAAGGCACGCGAACGCGTCGGGCGGAATGTGGTCCGGCAGCGTTGTCTCGATCCCCGGTACCGCCGCGCTGCCGCCCGCCGAGGCCTTCTGCGGTGTCGACCCACCGGTCCAGGCGGCGACCCCGTCGGTGATCCTGACACACCCTGACAACGCGACCACCGCCGCGAGGCAGGCCGCTCCCAACGCGGCCCGAATCCGGCTCGGTAGCGATTCAGTCACGTGAAAAGGCCAGTGCCAACTCTTTTTCCACGTCTTCGTACGGCCGGCCGGAGAGGTCGATGGTCACCTGTGCGATGGTGCCGCCGGTGAATCGGAACGGCGCCTTGTACTGGCTGGACACCGCAGAACCACCGTTGCGTCCGACAGTGATGCCGGCGCCCGCCAATCCGAAGGTCCCCGGGTGTGACTGGACATCCGCCAGCGAACCGACCGTCTCGTCGTCGATGAACAACGTGACGTCGCCGAGCGGGGTGTGGCTGTTCTGCACGGTGCCGGTGCGGTCATAGCGGACGCCGAACACGTGCCGGCCCAACGGTATTGCGGCTGACGAGGCGATCCTCTGCTGGCGCTCGCCGAGGAAGTTGTAGACGTAGTGCAGCTGCCCGTCCTGGACGAAGAGCACGTGGCCGCCATGCGCACCCCCCTGCTTGAACAGCACTCCCTCCGCACCGGCGGCGTCGATGGTCACGTCGGCGAGGACCGCGAAGGAGCGGCCACGGATCTCGGGGCCGGCGCCGATCCCGACGTCGGCACAGTCGGGATAGTAGGTATAGCTGGCCCGATCGCCGGCCAGCATCGGCCGCGAGCGCGTGAGCGTCTCGAAGAGGTTGAGGTCGGACAACGGTAGACCGTTGTACTTGTCGGCCTCGGCGAACCACAGCGCCTTCAGCTCCTCCAGTTTCTCGGGGTGCTCACCGGCCAGATCATGGCACTGGCTGCGGTCCGCTTCGATGTGGAACAACTCCCACCGATCGGCATCGAAGTGCCCCCAGCCCGCGGGTGTCGCGGCGTGGACGGTGTTGGCGAACCAGCCGTTGTGCCAGATTCCGCGGGTGCCCAGCATGGTGTAGAACTGGGTCTGCTTTCCCGTCTCGGCTGACGGATCAGCAAGGGCGGCTTTGAAACTCACTCCGTCCAGCGGCTTCTGCGGGATGCCCCTGACGGTCGCCGGCGGTTCGACATTGAGCAAGTCGTAGACGGTCGGGGTGATGTCGGAAACGTTGACGTAGTTGTCGCGCACCTCACCGTGAGCCGCAATCCCGTTGGGCCAGGAAATGATTGCGGTGTCCGCAATGCCACCTTCGTGGGAGGCGTAGCGCTTGTACAGCTTGTAGGGCGTGTTGAAAGCCATCGCCCAGCCGATCGAATAGTGATTGTACGTTTCCGGGCCACCGAGGTGGTCGAAGACCTTCATGCTTTCTTCGACGGTGTCGATGTAGCCGTTGAAGAACTTGCCCTCGTTCACCGATCCGTTCGGCCCGCCCTCACCGCTGGCGCCGTTGTCAGAGATCACCACGATGACGGTGTTGTCGAGTTGGCCGGATTCCTCGAGATAGTCCAGGACCCGGCCGATCTGAGCGTCGGTGTAGCTGAGGAAGCCGGCGAACACTTCCGCCATCCGGCTGAACAGTTTCTTCTCTTCGTCGTTCAGCGAACCCCACGGCCGCACGGTGTCCTGCAGCGGCCAGGGCTCGCCGTTCGGACCCTTGACGTCAAGATACGGGTTGACCGGGGACAGTTCGGTGTCCTGCGGCACGATGCCCATCGACTTCTGCCGTTCCAGCACGATCTCACGGTAGCGCTCGTAGCCCATGTCGAACGTGCCGGCGTAGCGGTCTGCCCACTCCTTGAAGACATGGTGCGGGGCGTGGCCGGCGCCGGGGCACACGTAGCTGAACCACGGCTTGTCAGGTGCGATCACCTTGGCGTCGCGAATGAACTCAATCGTCTTGTCCGCGATGTCTTTCGACAGGTGGTAGCCGTCTTCCGGGGTGCCCGGCGGGTTCACCTGGTGGTTGTCGTAGACCAGGTCCGGATACCACTGGTCGGTCTCGCCGCCCATGAATCCGTAGAAGCGTTCGAACCCGCGCGACGTCGGCCAGTGCCGCTTCGTCGCGGCCAGGTTGGACTCTTCCAGCGGGGTCAGGTGCCACTTGCCGACGCAGTAGGTGTTGTAGCCCTGCTCCGCCAAAACCTCTGGTAGTAAAGCAGTTTCGAATGGGATACGTCCGCATGCGTTCGGGAATCCTTCGGTGAACTCTTCGATCATGGCCATGCCCACCGTGGTGGCGTTGCGTCCGGTCAGCAGCGACGCTCTGGTCGGCGAACACAGTGCGGTGGTGTGGAACTGGGACAGCCGCACACCCCGCTCGGCGATGCGTGACATCGCGGGCATCTCCACCAGGCCGCCGAAGCAATCCCAGGTCGCGATGCCGGTGTCGTCCCAGACCAGATAGAGGACGTTGGGCGCGCCCTCCGGCGCGGTCGGCGCGGCGAACGGGCCCCAATCCGGTTCCGAATCACGGATATCCAGTTCGACCTTGCCGTTGAACTCCGTTGCCATCGCTGGCCTCACTCTCGTAGTGAACCCCCGGAATGTCCGATGCAGATTACACCGCCGCGATGAATTGCCGGGCAACTCCGCGCGGACGGAAGTCCACGTCAGCCTCGACTCGCGGCGCCGGCGGCCGATGGGTTAGCGTGCAGTCATGTAAGGCGTGCTAACTACTTATCGCGTCGCCAACCATCTTGGAGTGAAATGGACAACCGGTTCCTGCCACTGGTCGTCGGGGCGGTGATGCTCGCCCTCGGGCTCACGCTCACCGTCGCCGACTTCCGCCGAGCAGGCACGGTACGACGCCCTCTGCTCGTCGCGCTGATCTGTCAGTCGCTGGTGTTGCCGGTTGTGTGCTTGCTGATCGCCGAGGCGTTGCACCTCACGCCCAACCTGGCGGTCGGGCTGATGCTGATGGCCGCGACTCCGGGCGGGATGCTGGCGAACATCGTGAGTCACCTCGCCAACGGCGACCTGGCGCTCAATCTGACGCTCACCGCGATCAACGCGGTGCTGTCCATCTTCGCCATACCCGCGATCCTGGCGTTCTCACTGACCTGGTTTCTCGGCGAAGGACGTTTCATCCCACTGCAATTCGACAAGTTCTTTGCGGTGTTCGCCATGGTGCTGATACCAGTCGCGATCGGCGTTGCGATTCGCCACCGCTTCCCGAATTTTGCCCGGCGACTGCAGAAGTTCGTCAGAATCGCCGCGGCAGTGTTGTTGGTCCTCGCCGTCGTCGGCGGGATCGCCAGCGGCCAGTCGACGCTGTGGAAGAACTTCGGCGTGCTCAGCGCAGCAGTCGCGTGCTTCTGCGCCGTCAGCCTGAGCGTCGGCTATCTGGTGTCACGCCGGATGCGACTGGGCCCGCGACAGGCGATCGCGGTCAGCCTGGAGATCGGATTACACAACGCCGTGGTGGCAGTCGGCATCGCGCTCAGCCCGCAGCTGCTGAACAATGCCGAAATGGCATTGCCCGCAGCTGTTTACGGGATCATCGGACCGCTCATCGCGTTCGCGTTTATCTTCGCGGTACGCTGTCTCGATCCGGCCTACCGTGAGGCCTACGCCTCACGGTCAGGTGCGACTACTTAGCCTTCTCCAGGATTTCGACGAGCCGCCAGCGCTTCGTGGCCGACAGCGGACGAGTCTCCATCAACGAAACCCGGTCGCCGGTGCCGGCGTCACCGTGCTCGTCGTGAGCCTTGACCTTCTTGGTGGTCCGGATGATCTTGCCGTATTTCGGGTGACGCATACGGTCTTCCAGCTCGACCACGATGGTCTTCTGCATCTTGTCACTCACCACGTAGCCGATGCGGGTCTTACGCCGACCGCGCGGCTTCGGAGTGGCCGGAGTGTGCTTGGGCCCCTTGGCGTTACCGTCTTTGGCTGCAGCATTGGGAGCGGCCTTGGTCGCCTGCTTCTCCTTTGCAGGGGTCGCCTTCTTCGCCTCTGCCATTAGGACTCCTCACCACTGGGCCCAGAAGCCAGGCCGAGTTCACGTTCACGTAGCACGGTGTAGATCCGTGCGATTTCCTGCCGCACCAGGCGGAGCCGACGATTGTTGTTCATCTGGCCGGTGGCCATCTGGAAGCGCAGATTGAACAGCTCTTCCTTGGACTCACGCAGCTTCTCGGTCAGCTCTTCGTCGTTAAGCTCGCGCAGTTCGCCAGGCGAAATTCCCACTGCCATCAGAACTGGTCCTCTCGGGTAATGATGCGTGCCTTGATCGGCAGCTTGTGGATCGCTCGGGTCAACGCCTCCCGGGCGGTCTGTTCGTTGGGGAAGCTGAGCTCGAAGAGCACGCGTCCCGGCTTGACGTTGGCGATCCACCACTCCGGCGAACCCTTACCGGAACCCATGCGGGTTTCGGCGGGCTTCTTCGTCAGCGGACGGTCCGGGAAGATGTTGATCCACACCTTGCCGCCACGCTTGATGTGCCGGTTGATGGCGATACGAGCGGCCTCGATCTGCCGGTTGGTGATGTAGGCGTGCTCCAGGGCCTGAATCCCGTAGTCGCCGAAGCTCACCGACGTACCGCCGCTGGCCATCCCGCGCTGACGCGGGTGGTGCTGCTTGCGGTGTTTGACTCTGCGGGGAATCAACATGATTAGCTCTCCGTACTCTGCGCCTCGACAGCGGGCGCGTCAGCCACAGGTGCGGCCGCGTTCTCCTCGGCGCTCGACGCGGCGCGTCCGGCCTCGGTGCTGGTCGCCGTGGTTCCGGCGGAACCGCTACGACGCGGGCGGGTGCCCGACGGACGTTCGCGGCGCGGACGCTCGGCGCCGGCCGACGGAGCAACCAGCTCGCGCTTGCCGCCGACGATGTCGCCCTTGTAAATCCAGACCTTCACGCCGATGCGACCGAAGGTGGTCTTGGCCTCGTACAGGCCGTAGTCGATGTCGGCGCGCAGCGTGTGCAGCGGCACCCGACCTTCGCGGTAGAACTCCGAGCGGCTCATTTCAGCGCCACCGAGACGACCGGAGCACTGCACCCGGATGCCTTTGACGTTGGGCTGCCGCATCGCGGACTGGATCGCCTTGCGCATCGCACGACGGAACGCCACCCGGTTGCTCAGCTGCTCGGCCACACCTTGGGCCACCAACTGTGCCGTCGACTCAGGGTTTTTCACCTCGAGGATGTTCAGCTGTACCTGCTTGCCGGTGAGCTTCTCCAGGTCGGCGCGAATGCGGTCGGCCTCGGTGCCACGGCGACCGATGACGATGCCCGGCCGGGCGGTGTGGATGTCCACCCGGACCCGGTCGCGGGTGCGCTCGATCTCCACGTCGGCGATGCCGGCGCGCTCCAAGCCGGTCGACAGCAGCTTGCGGATCGCTACGTCTTCTTTGATGTAGTCGGCGTATTGCTTGTCCGCATACCACCGCGACTTCCACTCGGTGGTGATGCCGAGCCGGAATCCATGCGGATTGATCTTTTGGCCCACTAGTGCGAGCCTCCCTTCGCGTCCGAAGTCGCTTCAGTCTCAGTGGACTTCGCGGCGGGTGCCTTCGCTTCAGATGTCTTTTTTGGGGACGCCTTCTTGGCAGGCGCCTTCTCAGCTGATGCCTTCTTGGCCGGGGCTTTCTTCGCGGGCGCGCTGCCGGCGGCCTTGCTGGCCTGCGCGCGGCGGGCGCGTGTCGCGCTCGCCGACTGCGAACCGCGGGCGTCCTTGCTCGGCCTGCTCTCCACCACCACGGTGATGTGACTGGTGCGCTTACGGATCCGGAATGCGCGGCCCTGGGCGCGCGGACGGATTCGCTTAGCGGTCGGGCCGCCGTCGGCGTAGACCGTGGCGACTACCAGAGTCGCGGGGTCCAGCCCATTGTTGTTCTGCGCGTTGGCCGCAGCACTCGCGATGACCTTGGCCACCGGCTCGCTGGCCCCCTGTGGCGCCCAGCGCAAGATGTCGAGTGCTTCGGCCACCGACTTGCCGCGCACCAGGTCGATCACCCGGCGCGCCTTGGTCGGCGACACCCGCACGAACCGTGCGACGGCGGTCGCCGACGGGAATTCAGTAGCCGTGCTCATCGCCGCTTGGCCTTCCGGTCGTCTTTGATGTGTCCTTTGAAGGTGCGCGTCGGTGCGAACTCACCCAATTTGTGGCCCACCATCGACTCGGTGACGAACACCGGCACATGCTTGCGGCCGTCGTGGACGGCGAACGTGTGACCGATGAAGTCGGGAATGATGGTCGAGCGTCGTGACCAGGTCTTGATGACCTGCTTGGTGTTCTTGTCGTTCTGGACGTCGACCTTCTTGAGCAGATGGTCGTCGACGAACGGACCCTTTTTCAGGCTGCGTGGCATCCGCTTCTCCTAGCGCGATTTCTTGCCGGTGCGCCGGCGTCGGACGATGAGCTTGTCACTGGCCTTGTTCCCCTTGCGGGTACGGCCTTCAGGCTTGCCCCACGGGCTGACGGGGTGACGACCACCGGAGGTCTTACCCTCACCACCACCGTGCGGGTGGTCGACCGGGTTCATCACCACACCACGAACGGTGGGCCGCTTGCCCTTCCAGCGCATCCGGCCGGCTTTACCCCAGTTGATGTTGGCCTGCTCGGCGTTGCCGACCTCCCCGACGGTGGCACGGCAGCGCACGTCGACGCGCCGGATCTCACCACTGGGCATACGCAGCGAGGCGTATGTGCCTTCTTTACCGAGCAACTGGATGCTGGATCCAGCCGAGCGAGCCAGCTTGGCGCCACCACCGGGCCGCAGCTCCACAGCGTGGATCAACGTACCGGCCGGGATGTTACGCAGCGGCAGGTTGTTACCCGGCTTGATGTCGGCGTTGGGGCCGGACTCCACCACGTGGCCCTGGGAAAGTCCCTGCGGCGCAATGATGTAGCGCTTCTCGCCGTCCAAAAAGTGCAGCAGCGCGATGTTCGCGGTGCGGTTCGGGTCGTACTCGATCTCCGCGACCTTCGCGTTGACGCCGTCTTTGTCGTTGCGGCGAAAGTCGATCACCCGGTAGGCCCGCTTGTGTCCACCACCCTTGTGGCGAGTGGTGATCCGGCCGTGTGCGTTACGTCCACCGCGACCGTGCAGCGGACGAACCAACGACTTCTCCGGGGTTGAGCGAGTGATCTCGGCGAAATCGGAGACGCTGGCACCGCGGCGACCCGGAGTCGTCGGCTTGTACTTGCGAATTCCCATGTCTGTTAAGTCTCTCTATCCTCGCCTTTTCCTGGCTACGCTGTGTTGCCGAACAGGTCGATCGGCTTGCTGCCTGGCGCCAACGTCACGATGGCGCGCTTGGTGCTCTTGCGTTGTCCGTATCCGGTCCTGGTGCGCTTGCGCTTGCCCTGCCGGTTTGCGGTGTTCACCGCGGCCACCTTGACCGAGAAGATCTTCTCGATCGCGATCTTGATCTGCGTCTTGTTCGAGTCGGGGTGCACCACGAACGTGTAGACGTTGTCGTCGATCAGGCCGTAGGACTTCTCGGAGATGACCGGGGCCAGGATGATGTCGCGCGGGTCAGTGACTGTCGCCATCAGGCCGAAACCTCCTCAGCGCTCTTGTTGTTCGACGCGATGTAGGCGTTCAGCGCCTCCACCGAGAAGATCACGTCGTCAGCGTGCAGCACGTCGTAGGTGTTGAGCTGGTCCGGCGACAGGATGTGCACACCGGGCAGGTTGCGCACGCTCTTGGCACCGGTCTCGTCGCTGCGCCCGATGACCACCAGGACCTGCTTGCGGTCGGTCAACGTGCCCAGAAAATCCTTGGCGCTCTTGGTCGACGGGGTCTGCCCCGTCACCAACTCGGTGACCGCGTGGATGCGACCGTTGCGGGCCCGGTCGGACAACGCGCCGCGCAGGGCGGCGGCGATCATCTTCTTGGGCGTGCGCTGGCTGTAGTCACGCGGGGTCGGACCGTGCACGACACCACCACCGGTGAACTGCGGAGCACGCGTCGAACCCTGACGGGCGCGACCGGTTCCCTTCTGCCGGTAAGGCTTCCGACCACCACCGCGGACCTCGCCGCGAGTCTTGGTCGAGTGCGTGCCCTGGCGGGCGGCGGCCAACTGGGCCGTCACCACCTGGTGCAGCAAGGCGACGTTCGCGGGTGCGTCGAACAGCGCAGCCGGCAGCTCAATGGAGCCTTCGGTCTTGCCAGCCGGCGACTTGACGTGGATCTTTTGCGCTTTTCCAGCCTGCTCGGCCTTCTGGGCGGCCATTACTTCTCACCTCGCTTGATCGCGCTGCGGACCACGACGAGTCCGCCTGTGCGGCCGGGCACGGCGCCCTTGATCAACAGGACGCCGTTCTCGGCATCGACCTTGTGTACCAACAGGTTCTGCGTTGTCACCCGGTCACTACCCATCCGACCGGCCATCCGGGTGCCCTTGAACACCCGAGCCGGGGTGGCGCAACCACCGATGGATCCGGGACGACGGTGCACCGCCTGCGCGCCGTGGCTTGCGCCCTGGCCGCTGAAGCCGTGCCGCTTCATGGTTCCCGCGAAGCCCTTGCCCTTGGAAGTGCCGGTCACGTCGACATAGGTTCCGGCGTCGAAGATCTCAGCCGTCAACTCTTGGCCGACCTCGTAGCCGGACGCCGCCTCGGCATCCTCGAGACGCAGCTCGGCCAGGTGCCGGCGCGGGTTCACACCGGCGGCGGCGTACTGACCGCTCAGCGGCTTGTTGATCTTGCGCGGACTGATTTCTCCGTAGGCCAGTTGCACCGCGCTGTATCCGTCACGCTCAGGTGTACGGATACCGGTCACGACGTTCGGCCCGGCTTTGACCACCGTCACCGGCACGACACGGTTGTTCTCGTCGAACACCTGCGTCATACCGAGCTTGGTGCCCAGAATGCCCTTTCTCGCCATTGCTCGCTGATCTCCTACTGGATGTTGACGTCGACGCTGGCAGGCAGATCAATGCGCATCAGCGCGTCAACGGTCTTAGGGGTCGGGTCAAGGATGTCGATCAGCCGCTTGTGTGTGCGCATCTCGAAGTGCTCGCGCGAATCTTTGTACTTGTGCGGCGAGCGGATGACGCAATACACGTTCTTCTCAGTGGGCAGCGGCACCGGTCCAACCACACTGGCGCCCGTCCGGACAACTGTCTCGACGATCTTGCGCGCCGAGGCATCAATAGCCTCGTGGTCGTAGGCCTTGAGCCTGATGCGGATCTTCTGTCCCGCCACGCTTCTCCTACCTCACTATGTTCCGCCGGGCACCAGATCGCTTGTGATCGTTCTGGCCGTGAAGGCCAGGCCCGGATATTGCGCCGCTGTTTACCTGTCTTGGTTCACCGGCCCCCGCGGTCGGGTGTGTCGCCCTCACGCAGCCTGGTTCGCGGCCAAATTGGTCGCACTCCAAGATTGGGACCGGAGGCGCCCGTTTGGGCGCCGGTCGTATGCCCTGGCAGGCGCAAACCTGGCTCAAGGCAACCCGAACAGTATGCCCCAGATCCCGGTCACGGCCAAATCCCGCCGAATGATCGGTCAGGGCGTTATTACTCCAGAGTAAGGTATGTCGCTATGACGAGCCCGACCAGCACGTATGCAGCATGGCAGCGCCTCGCCGGCCGTCCGGGCGGTAGCCGGCTTTTCTCGGTCGCGGCGATGGCCCGCGTCCCGTACTTCGCTTCGGTGCTGCCGCATGTGCTGCGTATGGAGCCAGGCCTGGCCGAGGTCCGCGTCCCCAAGTGGTTCATGGTCTACAACCACCTGCACACCGTGCACGCGATCGCGTCGTGCAACGCCGCGGAGGTGGCGATGGGCATGCTGATGGAAGCCACCGTCCCACGCAGCCATCGCTGGATACCGAAAGCGATGACCGTTCAGTACCTCGGGAAGGCCACTACGTCATTGCTCGCCCGGGCCACGGTGGACCCGCCGGATTTCGCGCAGATCACCGAAGGCATCGATCTGGTTGTGCCGGTGACCGTGACCGACCGCAGCGGAACCGAAGTCGTGCACGCCGACATCACCACCTGGGTCACACCCGCGGGCTAGTCCAGATAGGTCCCGTGCCCGCGGCGCACCAGCTCACCGTCGAACTCCAGCACCTCGTTGACCAACCGGCCACGCTCGTTGCGGTAGTTGATCACCAGCACGGACTGGCCGCGGTAAACACCGAGGACTTCGAAGTGCAGCCCGGGAACTGCGGCCAGCGCCGTCGTCCAATACTCGCGCAACGCCGCTTTGCCCTGCACCACACCCGCTGTCCCAGGCAGCAATTCGGCCGCAACCGGAGAAGTGAACACGACGTCGTCGTGGAAGTGCGCGAGCACGCCATCGACATCATGGCGATTCCACGCCGATACCCACGCTTGACCGAACAGGCCCGGGTCGGGAGTGCTCACGATCGACCTTTCAGCGACGCCCAGAACGGGCACTGATGTTCGGTCTCGAAGTCGGTGATGGCCGCGCTGCCGCCCGGCCGCAGGGACATCCAGACATCCTGATCGTCGCCGACGGCTTGGGCCGACCAACTCGGCAGGCCTGCCCCCTTCGGTGCGCCGCTGCTGACGAAACGGGTCCAGTAGCTGATCATCTGGTCGGACAGTAGTTGTTGCGCGGGATCGAACGGCGCCAGGCCGCCGACGTTGAACAGGTAGGCCAATTCCAGCGAGTGACTGGCACCGACCGGAAACGGCGCTTCGCGCAACGGTTCTGGCGCCGGTGCGTGCGGATCATCGAACTCGTAGGCGTAGACCGGCGCGTTGCGGCTCAGGGAGTCCGCCAATCGGCCTGTGGTGCAGGCGAATACACCATCGGTGACGGCCGCGGAGTACGCCAGCGAGGCGTCCCCGCCGAAATGTTCGGGCGGATAGTGCGCCATGACCCGGCCGCGGTCATCGCCGAAGATATCGGCGAGCACGTGCGAATACTCAGCCGATCCGACTCCCCGACCGAGCTTGGTGCGCCGGAACGCCGCGAACATGGTGAACTCGTCATGGTTGACGCCCATCAACACCGGAACACGCGCCGCGCGGCCCTCGGCGAATGCCGCGACCGGGCCGTCGGGCAGCGCCGCCGCGCCGGTGACCGGACCGGACAGCGCGTTGGAGTCGCCGATGAAGTAGTACCAGGGCGGACGGTCCAGCCTCGCCGCGGGCAGCGCCCGCAGGCATGCCGCCGTGGTGAGGGGATTGCGGCAGCCCGCCTGCGCCGCGTAATCGACACTGATGCGCTGACCGGTCGGCAAATCCGCCTGCGCCTGACACGGCGCACTCTGGATGATGGCCGCCCGGAAGAGCCCCACCGACCCGGGCGCCACCAGGTGATCGCACACCGACATGCCGCCTGCCGATTCGCCGGCAATGGTCACTTTCTGCGGATCGCCGCCGAACGCCGAGATGTTGTCGTGCACCCAACGCAGCGCGGCCTGCTGGTCGGCCAAACCGTAGTTACCGACTCCTCCCGGCGGGCCGAGTGACGGGTGGGCCAGAAACCCCAACGCGCCCAACCGATAGTTGATGGTGACGACGATGATGTGACCCTTCACCACCAGCGAGCGGGAGTGATAGATGTCGCCGCTGCCGTTGACGAACCCGCCGCCGTGGATCCACACCATCACCGGCCGTTTGTCGTGCTGTCCGCGCGGCGGGGTCCAGACGTTGAGGGTCAGACAGTTTTCGCTGGTCGGCTTGCCCACCCGGGGATCGGGCCCGGTGTCCTGCATGCACTGTGGCCCCGGTTTGGTCGCGTCCAATACCCCCGGCCACCTCACCGCAGGCCGCGGCAGCTGCCACCGCAGCGGCCCCACCGGGGGTGCGGCGTACGGAATACCTTGAAACACACGGTAATCCGCGGCGGCCATGCCGCGAAGCGATCCCATCGGCGTGCGCACGACCCCGGCGTCCAGCGGGCCGGCGTAGGGCGGCTCCGCCTTCCGCTTCGTGATGACGGCATCATGCCCGCACGCAGCCACCATCAGGGCCACCACCAGCGCGGCAGCCCAGGCGCGTCGGCGACGGGGCGAACGGATCGGCACGAAACAACAGCCTACGGATTCCCGGAAACCGGTCATCCGGTAATCCGCAATCGCCGAGACTGGGCGAAATGACACGTGTCAAACAATCCGGCAAGCGAGAAGGCAGATGAGCACACCAATCATTGACGAGGCCGCCAAGGTATTCGCCGATCCGACGTCGTACGCCGACGAACCGCGGTTGCATGCCGCGCTGACCCATCTGCGGACCCATGCGCCGGTGTCACTGGTCGACTGCCCCCCGTACCGGCCGTTCTGGGCCATCACCAAGCACCCCGACATCATGGACATCGAGCGGGCCAACGACCTGTTCATCAACGAGCCGCGGCCGTTGTTGGCCACCGCCGAGGCCGACGATATGGCGCTCAAACAATTGAACGCCGGGATGGGTCTACGCACCCTGATCCACATGGACGATCCGCAACACCGCGTAGTGCGCGCGATCGGCGCGGACTGGTTCCGGCCCAAGGCGATGCGGGCGCTCAAACTCCGGGTCGACGAGCTGGCCAAGATCTACGTCGACAAGATGATGGCCGCGGGCAACTCGTGCGACTTCGTACAGGAGGTCGCGGTGAATTACCCGCTGTACGTGATCATGTCGCTGCTCGGGCTGCCCGAATCCGATTTCCCCCGCATGCTCTCGCTGACTCAGGAACTGTTCGGCGGCGACGACGCCGAATTCCGGCGCGGCAGCAGTCTCGAGGAACAACTCCAAGTGCTGCTGGAGTTCTTCGGTTACTTCAGCGCGCTCACCGCGTCACGCCGTGAACATCCCACCGAGGACCTGGCGTCGGCCATCGCCAACGCCCGCGTCGACGGCAAACCGCTGTCCGACGTCGACACCGCGTCGTACTACGTGATCATCGCCAGTGCGGGCCACGACACCACCAGCGCCACGATCGCCGGCGGGTTGCAGGCCCTCATCGACAACCCCGACCAACGAGAGCGCTTGCGCGACAACCTCGATCTGATGCCACTGGCCACCGAAGAGATGATCCGTTGGGTGACCCCGGTCAAAGAGTTCATGCGCACCGCCACCGCGGACACCACGGTGCGCGGGGTACCGATCGCCAAGGGTGAGTCGGTCTACCTCTCTTATGTGTCCGGCAACCGCGACGAAGAGATGTTCACAGATCCGTTCCGTTTCGACGTCGGCCGTGATCCCAACAAGCACCTGGCGTTCGGGTATGGCGTGCACTTCTGCCTGGGTGCCGCGCTGGCCCGGATGGAAGTCAACAGCTTCTTCACCGAACTGCTGCCACGGCTGAAATCCATCGAGCTGAACGGTCAGCCAGAGCTCATCGCGACGACGTTCGTCGGTGGCCTCAAGCACCTGCCGATCAGTTACGAGCTGAGTTGATCGAATTGTCCTGCACGCCATGGACGTACAGGAAGCCGTCGACGGCCGCGCGTGCGCATTCGCGATAGTCGAAGTCCGGCAGGGTAGACAGCCGTCCCAACACCACCGGGCCCATCAGCAACGCGATCGCGCGTGAGCGGTCGATGTGCCCGAGCCCGGCCGCCTCGGGGCTGGCGAAAATCGCGTCGAACGGCGCGGCGTACTGCTGAGCAATACGTTCCCGGAGTGTGGTGATCGCCGGGCTGTCGGCAGTGCGGATTTGATCGGATTCCGGTAGCTGTTCGAGGTCGCGACCCAGCGACAGCCAACTCATCGCCGTCACCATGCCTGGGGCTTCGGCGATCGATTGGCCGAATGCCTCTACTACCGAGATGAGCCGGTCGCGCAACGTCCCTCGCTCAGACGGCATCGGCGCCGGCGGTATCAGGCTGTTGAAAGCCGCTGCCAATAAGTCGTTTCCGCTCGGGAAGTGGCGATACAGGGTGGCCCGGGCGACATTGGCGCCACGGGTGACCGCATCGACGGTCACCGCACTGGGGCCACCGGAGCGAAGCAGCGCGGTGGCGGCTTCCAGCAAACGGGCCCGCGAGCGCGCCGGCCGGGGATCCGTCTTGTCGGTGATGAAGACCACCTCCTTGCTCAAGAGCAAGACTGTCCGTCTATGTCCGAGACACTATCCCCACACCGCCACTGGGCCGCGCCCGGTCCGCGGCGCGCCGGCGCTCAGCGGACAAACTCGGCGGCACGATGCCCGAGCATCGCGATGGTGGCGTGCGGGCCACGGCTCGTCGTGGTCGGCAGCACGGACCCGTCGATCACCCAGAGGTTGTCGATTCCGTGCACCCGGCACTGGGGGTCGACGACGGCCGCCGGGTCCTGCGCCAGCCCCATCGGCGCGCTGCCGCAAAGGTGCTGCGACGTCGACCACGCCGGCTCACCGAGTTGGGTTGTCGTACCGACTAATTCGCGAGCCAGATCGCAGCCACGCTGCAATGCGGCGAGATCTTCGGGCTCGCTGTCGTATCGGTGTTCGATTGTCGGGGGTACCAACGGGTCCGGTGAGACCAGAGTCACCCGCCCGCGGGCCAGCGGACGCATCAGCGCGACGCCGATGTGTGGCCAGTCCGGATGTCCCGGTGTTCCGTCACCGACCATAGCCACGAATCCTCCGGTGTAGGGCCGGATTTCGATGTCATCAGGAGTGCTGAACACGACTTCGAGCGGTGGCCGACCGGCAGCGACCTCCCAGGTCGTCGGCAGTACCCATTCCGGATGGTCGCTGCAGGCCAGTCCTACCGGCAGTCGGGCCAGCACGTTCACACCGGCGGCCCGCAGCACTGCCTCGTCTCCGATCCCGGACAGCATGAGCAGGTGGGCCGATTCGATCGCGCCGGCCGACAGCACGATGCGGTCAGCGGTCAACGAGACCGGCCCGCCCGCACCGAGGGCGTCGACGCCGACGGCGCGACCGCCGGAGAACCGCACCCGCACCGCTCGGGTTTCGGTCAGCAGAGTGAGGTTGGGACGTTCCAGCGCGGGCAGCAGGAAGGCGGCGCCGGGACCGATACGCGCGCCGTCGACGATGTTCAGAGGAACCGCCCCGACGCCCGACGGCAGTCCGGCGTCATCGCCCTCGTCGTTGAGGTCGGCGATCCAGTCGTACCCTCTGCCTCGTGCCGCATCAACGAAAGACTTTGTGCTACTGATAATTTCGTGAGTCCGGCGAACCGGGATCGGCCCGGAGTCGCCGTGGGCCGGGCCATGGAAATCCAGGTCGGTCTCGATTGCGCGGAAGTGTTCGATAACGTCCGACCACGTCCAGCCGGGTATCCCGTAGCCGTCGAAGTCGCGCCGCAAAGCCCGACAGAAATATCCACCGTTGACCGCGCCGGAGCCACCGACCGTGGCACCGCGCATGATCGCCATCTGCCGGGCCGGTCGATCGGTCAGCTGCGTCTGGTACCGCTGGACCAGCGGGCTCGCTGCACCGATGGGCAACCGCACGCCATTGGCCGTCTCGGCCCGCAGAGCCGGATCAGTGCGCCCGACACCGGCCTCCAACACGGTCACCAGGCAGTTTGGGTCCGCCGAAAGGCGGTTTGCGACAACGGATCCAGCGCTTCCCGCGCCGATGATCAGCACATCGCTGTGCAGCGCCGCAACGGTCAGGGCTCAGACCCGAATCTGCGGCTTCAACGGACCGAGATTGCGTTCCCGCAGCACGCCATACCACAGCCCCAGTCCGTAGGCCAGGTCGTCGATGCGTTTGAGCAGCAGGTAGGTCAGCAGCCCGATCGGCTTGGCCTCCTCGTCGGCAGACTGCCTGCGACTGGCCCAGTCCACCACCCCGTCGACGACAGCGGCGACCACCACGACCCGGCGGCATGGTCGCCAGGCCAGGGCGGCCAACAAAGCGACCGGCCAGTAGTGCCTGCAGATCGCCGACGCCAGCTGCATCGCGGCCGACCACAGGCCGCGCGCTGCCACTGCCGCGATATCCCACAGCTGGGTATCAGGCCCCTGCATGGCTTTCGCGATCCGACGACCGGTCAGAGCGGCGACGAACAGCGAAGCCAGGTAGCCGAAGGTCGAGCCGACAGCCATGAGGATCCACGCCGTCAACGCCCAACCGGAGATCATCAGTGGCGCGATCTTGTCGGGGTGCCGAGCTGACAGCGGAGCCGCCGAACCGCCGTAAAACGCTTTGCGTGCAACCCAATCCCGCAATTCGGTCCGATGATCGTGTGCCACTTGGGCAATCGGCTCGTAGCGCAGCCGGGCACCGGCCTCGACGAGCCGCCAGCACAGGTCGACGTCTTCCCCGGATCGCATCGTCTCATCGAACCCGCCGATATCACGCAATGTCGAAGTGCGACAAATGATTGCGGCGCTCGGCACGTAGGAAACAGTGGTGTAGGGCATCACCGGAGCTTCGCGCTGACCGAGGTCCAGCGATGAGCGCACCGCCTCATAGCGGGCGACCAGATGGTCGGTGTGCGCCAGCCCGACAATGCGCGGGGCGACCAGGGCCACCGTCGGGTCGCAGAAATGTCCGAGCAGAGCTTCCAGCCAGCCACGGCGCGGTACGACATCGGAATCCATGAAGGCGACGAAGCCGGTGGTGCACGCCGCCAGGCCGGTGTTGCGGGCCGCGGCCGGTCCTCTGCTCTGCGCGTGCCGCACCACCTCGATGTTGCCGTGCGCGCTCGTGAACTCCTCGTGATCGATCGGGGTCGACGAGCCGTCGTCAACCACGACGATCCGAAGGCCACGCAACGCGAGAAGCAGGCGGCGCAGGCCAATAGCATTGTCCCGCACCGGAATTACGACGGTGACATCGCGATGCGACGGCCCACCCGCGGGTCGCGGGTGGGCCACCGTCGCATCGAGTAGGGTGCGGGCAAGCTCGGCGGTCACTGCGTCGCGGACCTTGAGCCTGCCGTCGGCGATCATGTCTTGAGCGGCCGGCGCCAGCCGCAGCAGCCGGGTCGGTGACCCGCCCAGCAAAGCCGAGCCCTGGTTCAGCACTCTGACCCGCCGGTCGACCTGCACAGCAAAGCCGTCCGGCAACCGCGTCTGGGTCATGAGCGCCACGACGACAGTGCCGGCTGCGCCGGCACTGTCGTCGTCGGCCTGACTCATGAGCACCACTCCTCAGTGCCGGCTGCGCCGGCACTGTCGTCGTCGGCGCGGGTCATAGGAGCATCCCGTTCGGCGCCGGCGCCCACTGTCGGACGCGACGCAGGCAGTCGTCGACCATGTCGGCCAGGATCCGCTCGCCGTCCGCGGCGGTGGCGGTGGTCGGATCGCCCAGCACCCCGACCTCGCTGACCGCCGCGACTCCCCCGCGCCGCATCGACGGCATCAGGTCGGAGAGCGGCGCATCGTTGCCGACCCGCCAGCGGTCGGAACGGACGTCGGCGGGCGAAATATGCAGCAATACTGAAGTTTCAGTGTGGCCGGCATGCGCGTCGCCGCCCACCACCACGCATGGGCACCATGCGGCGTCGCGTCCTTCGGACCGCAACAGTCCCACGGCGCGGCTCAGCGCCGCGACGTTGCCGCCGTGGCCGTTGACGAAAACCAGGCGCTGCGCCCAGCAGGTTGCTGACCTGCCGAACTCCAGCAGCAAGGTGGTCAGGGCGTCGGTCCCGATGGAGACGGTTCCGGGGAAGCTCTGGTGCTCGCCGCTGTCGCCGTATGCGACCGCCGGCGCCACCATCCAGTGCAGCTCGGGGCCGTCGCTCAGCCGCGCTGTCACCGCTCGCGCGACAGCGCTCGCGATCTGGGTGTCGGTGTTCAACGGCAGGTGGGGGCCGTGCTGTTCGGTCGATCCGACCGGGATCGTCAGCCCCCATGGCACACTCTGCAGCTGGCTCGACGTCGAGCTCCCCAGTTCGGCGCGGACTGCCACTCGGGAATGGTAAGCCGAATTCACCTGTCGTGCACTGATTGTTGGCGCTCCGGAAAAAATTTTTATCGCAATACGTTCACTAAGGGCGGTCTCCGCCGCCCCGTCCGCCCCGTCCGTATCAGGATGCTCGCTGGTCTCGCCCCTGGAGACGGCGCTGCCGAGCCGGTTACGGGTGTAGCGGCTCCGCCGCCGCAGTTCCGAGTGCGCGCAGAAAACCGGGCGGAATCAGAACGTCGTCCGGGTTGAGGTCGTGCACCGAAGCTCGGCCGAGACCTCTCAAGGCCGAGTCGATGCCGCCCTGCAAAATGTCGAGCACGTTCTCCACACCGGGTTGCCCCGCGGCCGCCAGACCCCAGAGGTAGGCGCGGCCGATCATCACCGCGCGGGCGCCCAGTGCGAGCGCCTTGACGACATCGCTGCCACGCCGGATACCGCCGTCCAGCAAAACCTCGATCTGGTCGCCGACCGCGTCGGCGACCGCCGGCAGCGCACGAATCGCCGCCGGCGTGCTGTCCAGGTTGTTGCCACCGTGGTTCGACACCGAGATTGCCGAAACACCAGCATCCACAGCCCTTTTCGCGTCATCGACGCGCATCACACCCTTGAGCATGAACGGTCCGCCCCACAGCTCGCGCAACCAGGCGATGTCCGCCCAGGTCGGTGGCGGCGTTCCCATCCACTCTCCGTAGGCGGCGAAGAACGGCGGCCCGGGCTCACCTCGGCCGGCCAGGTTGGGTACCCGCAGGTCCGGCGGACGCAGCGTCTTGCCGAACCGCCATAGCCAGCCCGGACGAGTGATCACCTCCGGCGACATCCGCAGCATCGTCCGTAGGTTCATCTGCTCGGGGATCTTCGGGCTGCCCCAGTCGCGCCCGTGTGAGAACGACCAGTCGGTGGTGGCGATCAGACCCACCGCGCCGGCCTGCCGGGCCCGCTCGACGCGCTGCGCGATCACGTCCCGTCCGCCCGACCAGTAGACCTGGAAAAACAGCTTGGGATTGGCCGCGACCACTTCCTCGATCGGCTTGCTGGCGAACGAGGACAATCCCATCGCCGTACCGCGCGCCGCGGCCGCGCGGGCAACCGCCACCTCGCCGCCCGGATCGACCGCCTGAACACCGGTAGGCGAAATCAACACCGGTAGAGAGATATCTTGTCCCATAACGGTTGTCGACAGATCGCGCTTCTCCAGCGCGCCGACGACATGCGGCGCGAAACCAAGCTCACCGAACGCCTCGACATTGTCGGAGACGGTCAGCCCCTTCTCGCTGGCGGCGACCAGCGCGGCATAGGCCGACTTGGGCAGCCGGCGCTTCGCGCGTTCCTGCGCGATGGCGACCGTCTCGAACCAGACATCTCGGGCCACGCCTAGACCGGGCTCTCGTTGCACAACCGCTGCGGCGGTGCGGGCGGCGGCATCGTGAGTGTCAGCGGCACGGGGCCGCTGCGCCGCTGTCCGTGCGAGTGATCTCCCGAGGGTCGGGGCTTGTCGCGGTCGGCGGCCAGCGCCGGCGCGCCGTAACCCTGGACGCATTCCGGGTCGGGTCCGTCCATCGGCAGGCCGGTGAAGAACTTGGCCGCCATGCAGCCGCCACGGCAGCTGTCGTAATGCCCGCAGCTGCCGCATGCGCCGGCCGACTGAGGCTCACGCAGTTCGCGGAACAACGGCGCGTCTTTCCATACCGTGTCAAAACCACCGTCGGACAACACGTTTCCGGCCAGGAAGCGGTCGTGGATCGCAAATGGGCAGGCGTAGACGTCGCCGATCGGGTCGATCAGGCACACCACCCGGCCCGCGCCGCACATGTTCAGGCCGGCCAGCGCACCGGGTTCGCCCAGCCCGGACAGGTGGAAGAACGAGTCGCCGGTCAACACGCCGTCACCTTTGGCAACCAGCCAGTCGTACAGCTGGACCTGCTGGTCGGCGGTCGGATGAAGTTCGTCCCAGACGTCGGCGCCGCGGCCGGAGGGACGCAATCGGGTGATCCGCAGAGTCGCACCGTATCGGCTTGCCAACGCGGCGAAATCGTCGAGCTGGTCGACATTGTGCCGAGTGACGACCACGGAGATCTTGGCGTCGGAGAACCCGGCAGCCGCAAGGTTTTCCAGAGCGCGGATGGCCATAGCGAACGATCCGGGACCGCGGACTGCGTCGTTGACTTCTGCGGTGGCGCCGTCCAGCGAGATCTGCACGTCGACGTAGTCGCTGGCGGCGAGCCGCGCGGCGACTTCGGGGGTGATCCGCACGCCGTTGGTCGAGAACTTCACTCCGACGTGATGAGCGGTGGCGTAGTCGACCAGCTCCCAAAAGTCCGGCCGCACAGTCGGTTCACCGCCGCCGATGTTCACGTAGAACACCTGCATGCGTTCGAGTTCGTCGATGATGTCTTTACAGTCCTGGGTGGACAGCTCACGCGGATCGCGCTTGCCCGACGACGAGAGGCAGTGCACGCACGCCAGGTTGCACGCGTAGGTCAGCTCCCAGGTCAGGCAGATCGGCGCATCCAACCCATGCTCGAACTGTTCGATCAGCCGTGGCACAGCGGTAGTCATCTAGGCCGCTCCTCCTCATCGCTTCGCTCTGCATCGTCGCGGGCGGTGGTCATTCGGCCTCCTCAGGCTCGACCGTCACCAGCATCTGAGACCCGGCAAGCACACCTAGCGCGTGCAGGTAAGGCCCGAACGCCGCGTCCTCGATCCCGGCGGCGTGCAGCGCGGCACGAGCGTCTGGGTGGTCGGACAACGATTGCACCACCGTGAGGATGGTGCGATTTTTCAGGAACGAGAGTTTGCGGGTGCCGAAGTGATACAGCAGCGCCCCAAAGGATTCCGGTCGCACCGCGACTTGCGGGTGCAACCGCCACGCCCTATCGACATCGAACTCGCCGGCGCCGCGCCCGTCCGGCGACGATGCGGGCCGCCCGCCGGCCTGCTGAGAAGCCGGCTCATCGAACCGAGCTGGGGCGCTCACGGTCAGTAGACCCCGCACATCCCGTCGATGGAAACTTCCTCGACCAAGGTCTCGGTGACGAGTTCGGTGTCGGTGTCGGTCTGCTGGTTCGGCTCCATGACGTTGCCTTTCGTTATCCGGGTCTCGACAATTCGCGTCGATCTGGTCAGAATCTTCGACAGAATATGGCATCGAGTGCCGGAACGGAAGAGCAGGGTCTCATGGAACAGCAGCCGCGGGTCGGCCGCCGCCGTTCGACGACTCCTCAGCACATTGCCGACGCCGCACTCGGCCTGTTCGCCGAACGCGGATTCTCCGAGGTGAGCGTCGACGACGTCGCACAGGCCGCAGGCATAGCCCGTAGGACGGTATTCCGCTACTACGCCTCGAAGAACGCAATTCCGTGGGGAGACTTCGACGCTCACCTGCAACATCTGCGTGACCTTCTGGATCATGTCGATCCGGACATGCCGCTTGGCGATGCACTTCGGGCAGCATTGCTGTCGTTCAACACCTTTGACGAATCCGAGACCGCAACGCATCGTCAGCGGATGCGGGTGATCCTGCAAACCGCTGAACTGCAGGCGTATTCGATGACGATGTACGCGGGCTGGCGAGATGTCATCGCCGGCTTCGTGGCGCGCCGGACCGGCGCCAAGACCACCGACCTACAGCCTCAGACCGTGGCGTGGATGATGCTCGGGGTCGCCTTGAGCGCCTATGAGTACTGGCTGGACGACGAGTCGGTCTCGTTGCCGGAGGCACTCGGGGGCGCCTTCGACGTGGTGCGCACCGGACTGGAAGAGTTGGATCCGTGACACGGCTGTTGCGGTCCATTCGAATCCAGGGTCAGGTCTGCTCGCAGATGGGATCGCCGATGTACGGCGATCTGCTGACCCTGGTGGCCGACGATATCGAGGCCGCCGGAGTCTTCGCGACAATCCTGGCAGGGCACGAGGATGCCTCGGGCCGAATGGCATTGGCGCTCAGACTGCTCGGCGGATTGCACCGGTTGGCTCTCGACGGCCGAGCGGCGGCGTTGCACCAGTGGTACCCGAGCACTGGCGGGCGCTGGAACGCCGAAGCGGCATGGCCCGAGATCGTCCTGGCCGCGACCGAGCACGCCGGCTATCTGCGCGAGGCGCTCGAGCAACCGCCTCAAACGAACGAGGTAGGCCGGTCTGCCGCTCTGATCGGCGGCCTGCTGCTGCTCAACCGGCGATTCGATGCACCGATTCGGCTCTTTGAAATCGGCTGCAGCGCCGGACTGAATCTGCGTGCCGACCACTACCGGTATCGCCGTCCCGATGGCGAATGGGGCCCACCCGATTCGCCGGTGGTCGTCGACGACGCGTGGCGAGGTCCGCTGCCGCCTTCGGCGCAATTGCAGATCATCGAACGCCAGGGCTTTGACATCGCGCCACTGGACGCCACCAGCGCCGAGGGCGAGCTCACGCTGCTGAGCTATGTCTGGCCGGATCAGCAGGCACGACTGGACCGGCTCCGCGGCGCGATCGACATCGCCCGTCGCATTCCCGCAGAGTTGCACCGCCGCAACGCCATTGACGCCGTCTCCGAACTTGACGTCGCGTCCGGCACGTTGACCGTGCTGTGGCATTCCATCATGTGGCAGTACCTGTCGGTCAGCGAGCAACAGACAGTCGCAGCCGAGGTCGACGAACTCGCAGCGCGAGCCACACCGGACGCGCCGTTCGCGCATCTGACGTTGGAGCCGCATCGGCGAACAGCGGACGCTGCGGTCGAGTTCGCGGTCCGGGCCCGTAGCTGGCCAGCCGGCGAAGACCGGGTGCTGGGCGTCTGCTCGCCGCACGGACCTCCGGTCGTCTGGGAATAGCGGGATTATTGAACGCCGCGTGCGGCGGCCAGGAACGGTTCGGCGATGGCCAGGAATCCGGCCGGGTCCGAGGAGAACGGGACGTGACCGGTCGGTAGCACTTCCAGTCGAGACCCCGGTACGGCGGCCGCGGTCGCCCGGCCCAGTCGCATTGGTATTGCGGTGTCTTTCGATCCCCAGATCACCAGGCACGGCGCGGTCATGCGGTCGACGTGTGGGCGCAGGTCATAGTCGGGCTCGGCGAAGCTACGCCACATTGCCGCCGTCAGAACCACGCCGTCGCGGGTTTTCGCCCGAGCCAGCGCGCGTTGTTGAACTGCGTGGTCGTTGTCGCTCGTCGCCTTCATGTAGCTACGGATCGACCAGGGCAGGGCTCGCTTCATCAACGCCGTCGTGCCGAGCGTGCGGCAGTAGAGATTGGTGACCGGCCCGGCGATGAAACCGCCGGCATTGACCAACACAAGTCGTGAAACTCGTTGCGGATCGGTGATCGCCAACCGGGCCGCGGCAAACCCGCCGACCGAGTTGCCGATGTACGTCGCACTCGGTAGGTCAAGTGCGGCAACGACATCGAGGAGCGCATCGGCGAAGGAGGCCGCGGTTGGCTGATAATCCGGTACCGGCGCCGGTGACTGACCGTGGCCCGGCCAGTCCAGCGCGATCACCCGGTGGTCTCGACGAAGGTGCGACACGATCGGGTCGAAGTCATGACGGTCATGCAACGTGGCGTGCAACAACACCACGACCGGCCCGTCCCCCTCATCGCTGTAGGCGACCGTTCCAACGCTCGTCTCGACTGTAGCGACCATCTCGCCTCTTTCATTGACCGACCGGTCAGTCAACGATAACATCGGGAGAAACCAGATCACAAGGAGTGACGGATGAATGTTCCTGCAGCGGCCGCCCCTTTTTCCGCGAAGATGGCCTACTACCGGACCCAACACACCAGTCGCGGTGTGCGATTCACGCACATGGTCGGCGTGCCGGTGATCGCAACCGCAATGCCGCTGCTGTTGGCTAAACCCCGAGTAGGAGTGCCGATGTTCGTCGGTGGCTGGCTCGTGCAGACCGCGGGCACCGATTCTTCGAGCACAACATGCCGTCGACACACAAAGGCTGGATCACCTACCAACTCACCGGGGCGATTCACGTGTGCGAACAGTACGGCGAGCTGCTCGCGCGACGCAGTCAGCGCAAAGCCGCACGCGCAGCCGAGGTTAGAGTGCCTGCATGACCTCGATGCCGCCGGCCACACCGAAGGCCGGGCGCAAGGAGGGTATGGCAAGAACCCGAGAGGCGCTCATCGACGCGGGTCTGCGCCTCGCCGAGCAGACCGGCCTGACCGGCTTGAGCGTCAACCTCATCGTCGCGGAAGCGGGGGTGGCGAAAGGTACCTTCTTTCACCACTTCGGCGACCGAGCCTCGTATCTGCTTGCGCTGCATCGTGAATTCCACGAACGCTTGGCGAACCAGATAGAGGATGCCATCGTCGGCAAGCCGCCGGGACGAGGTCGGCTGATCGCCGTCGCAGACACCTACCTCGACGGTTGCTTACGCGACCGCGGGGTGCGCGCCCTGCTGTTGGAGGCGCGAGCGGAGCCCGCGGTGACCGACGAAATCAGTCGCCGCAACAACGCCAGCGCCGAGTTCTGCCGAGCCGACTTCTCCGCGCTCCGACGTCCACACCCCTATGAGAGTGCGCAGTTGTGGGTTGGCATGGTCGCCGAAGCTGCTCTCATCGAGCACCAAGCCGGAACGGCGCTTCCGGCGCTGCGCGAGGCCGTTCGGCAATTCTCGAGTTGAGTTAACTCAGCACGTCGGAAATCGGCACTGCGGCAGCGATTTTCGCGCGCGACTTCATCACCTTGCCGGGCATACCGCCACCGACGACGCCGGCGACTGCGCCGTCACGTTCGTAGTAGGCGAGAAATTTGCGGCCGTCGTCCTCGACGATGTGCACGGTGTCGGTGGCGACCGGCTCACCCAGGCACTGGATCTTGACGTCGTACTGATCGCTCCAGAAGTACGGGACGACGACAGTGGACGGCGCGTCCTGACCGAGCATGGCAGGCACCACCGCGCGGGCCTGTTCGGCGACGTTGCTCCAATGTTCCACGCGCACTTGGTGTCCCTTGGGGTCCTTCCAGGACGCGACATCGCCGAGTGCCCACACGTTCGGGGCACTGGTACGGCCGGCCGCATCGCAGATCACCCCGTTGTCGACCTCGATACCGCTGCCGTCGAGCCATTCGGTCGCCGGCCGGGAACCGATGCCGACCACGACCAGGTCGGCGCTCACCTCGCTGCCGTCGGTCAGCTTGACGGTCTCGACGTGATCGCCGCCGCTGACCTCGGCCACCCCGACGCCGGTGCGGACGTCGACGCCTTCGGCGCGGTGCAGGCGGGCGACCAGCCCACCGATCTGCTCGCCGAGAACCGCTGCCAGCGGTGCGGGCTGCGGCTCGACCAACACGACGTCGACACCGAGACCGCGCAGACTGGCCGCTACCTCACAACCGATGAATCCCGCGCCGATCACCACGGCGCGCTGCGCCTTCGACGCGTGCTGCCGCAGGGCGAGACTTTCATCGAAGGATCGCAGCACCCGGATGCCCTCGAGGTCCGGGAATGCCGGAATGCGCCGCGGCACCAAGCCTGTCGCGATGACGAGCTCGTCGTAGCCCAGGGTCGATCCGTCGTCGAGCGTCACCGTCTGTGCGTCGGTGTCCAGGCTGGTTGCCGCCGACCCGAGCCGCAAGGTGATGTTCTGCTCGTCGTAGAACTCGCGCGGCTTGAGCGTCACGTCGTCGACTTCGCTGCGCAGTACCTCTTTGGACAGCGGCGGACGGTCGTACGGCAGGTGCACCTCGTCGCTGACGATGGTGACGGATCCGGTGAAGTTCGCCCGACGCAGCTGCTCGGCGGTACGGGTCGCGGCGAGCCCTCCGCCGACGATCAGTATCCGATTGCCATCCCCGCTAGTGGTCACCTCGCGTTCATACACGATGACGGTGGCGGATAGTTGCTCACCCCACGTCTTGAGCCCGTGACCGGTCGATGAGATTCGACAGAACCACGATGCTCTCGGTGCGCTCGACGGCGGCCCTGGTACGGATCCGTTCTAGGGCGTCTTCCAGATGTCTCATGTCCCTTGCCAACACGTGCAAGATCGCATCGGCGGTGCCGGTAGCCGTTGCGGCGCTGATCACTTCGGGAATGTCGATCCACGCCCGCTTCAGCTCGTCGGGCGAGATCCGGCCGTTGCAGAACACCTGCACATAGGCCTCGGTGTTCCAGCCCACCGCGTTGCGGTCGATGACGGTGGTGAACCCCCGGATCACCCCGCTGTCGAGCATCCGGTCGACGCGGCGCTTGACCGCGGGAGCCGAGAGGTTCACCCGCTCGCCGATCTCCGCATACGTCGCACGCGCATGCTGCGCGAGCTCCGCGAGAATCTGCTCGTCGGTGCCGTCCAGCCGGTCCATCTGCCCTCCTGACACAATAGATTGCCGGAGATTCCATTTTGGCGCAATAAATACACGCTATAGACGCAATAGTAGTTGATTGATTGCCTACATAGTCTCGCGTACCGTCGATTTATGACGCTATCCGCAGAACACACAGCGGGAGTGGCGCCCACAACCGCCGTACCGACCGAACGGCGGGCGCGGACCCGGCATTACGTGATGACGTCGCCCCGGTACTTCGCAGTCAACTACGCGATCAATCCCTGGATGGACACCACCAACCCCGTCGACCCGAACGTCGCGGTGGCACAGTGGCAGCAGCTTCGCGACATCTACTTGCAGATGGGACACACGGTCGACCTGGTCAACCCGGCGCCAGGACTGCCGGACATGGTCTACGCCGCCAACGGCGGGCTGATCATCGACGGCACTGCGATGGTTGCACGCTTCAAATACGCTGAGCGCAAACAGGAGTCGGTGGCCTACGCGGACTGGCTGAGATCACGCGGCTACCAGCCCGTGCAGACTCGTCACGTCAACGAGGGTCAAGGTGATCTGCTACCGGTGGGCGACATCATTCTGGCCGGATGGGGTTTTCGGACCGATCATCGGGCGCACGGCCAGATCGCCGACATCTTCGAGCGCCCGGTCGTCAGCCTCGAACTGGTCGATCCGCGGTTCTACCATCTCGACACCGCGCTGACCGTCCTGGACGACTCCACCATCGCCTACTACCCGCCCGCCTTCACCTACGCCTCACGTGCGCACCTGGAAACGCTGTTCCCACAAGCGATTCTGGTGGACAGCGCCGACGCGTACGTTTTCGGGCTAAACTCGGTATCGGACGGTCTCCATGTTGTGCATCCAGCCGCCGCCGTCGGTTTCGCCGAGCAATTGTCCGATGCCGGTTTCGAGCCGATCGGTGTCGACCTCTCCGAACTGCTCAAGGGTGGCGGATCAGTGAAATGCTGCACGCTCGAAGTGTATTCGTGACCCGCGCAGTACGCGGCGATAAGGGAGAGTGGCGCCAATGACCCGCGCCGGCGACAAAGCAGAGCGCAGCGATGCTGAGGAGTGGCGCCAATGACCCGCGCCGGCGACAATGCAGAGCGCAGCGATGCTGAGGAGTGGCGCCAATGACCGCTGCCGACGTCGTCGCCGCAGGGCACGGCGAACTCACCGCCTCGGCAATCGCGCGCGACGAGCACTACACGGCGCACAACTACTCGCCGCTGCCGATGGTGGCAGCCAGCGCCGAAGGCGCGTGGATCGTCGACGTCGAAGGACGCCGCTACCTGGACTGCCTGGCGGCGTACTCGGCAGTGAACTTCGGGCACCGCAATCCCGAGATCACCGCGACCGCACACGCCCAGCTGGACCTTGTCACGCTGGTGAGCCGGGCTTTCCACGCCGAAGCGCTCGGCCAGTTCTGTGCAGCGTTGGCAACGCTGTGCGACAAGGACATGGTGTTGCCGATGAACAGCGGCGCCGAAGCCGTCGAAAGCGCTCTCAAGGTCGCACGCAAATGGGGAACCGAGGTCAAAGGTGTTCCTGCCGGCCACGCCAATATCGTGGTCGCCGACAACAACTTTCACGGCCGGACGATCAGCATCGTCAGCTTCTCATCAGACCCGACGGCACGCGATGGCTTCGGCCCCTTCACACCGGGCTTCCGTTCGGTGCCGTTCGGTGACGCCGACGCGGTCGCCGACGCTATCGATGAGCACACCGTCGCGGTGTTGCTCGAGCCGATCCAGGGCGAGGCCGGTGTGATCGTGCCGCCGGACGATTATCTGCCGGCCGTGCGCAGAGTCTGCACAGACCGCCATGTGCTGATGATCGTCGACGAGATTCAGTCGGGCCTGGCCCGCACCGGCCGAACCTTCGCCTGCGACCACTGGAACGTGGTGCCCGACATGTATCTGCTCGGCAAAGCACTGGGCGGCGGCGTGGTCCCGCTGTCCGCGGTGGTGGCCGACCGCGACATCCTGGGAGTGCTGCATCCCGGCGAGCACGGCTCGACGTTCGGCGGCAACCCCTTTGCGGCCGCAATCGGCACCACTGTCGTGTCGATGTTGGCTCGCGGCGAATTCCAGAGCCGCGCAACGCGGTTGGGAGCGCGGCTGCATTGGCGGCTGGGGGCGCTGATCGGCCACGGTGTGCTCGCGGTCCGCGGCCGCGGACTGTGGGCCGGTGTCGACATCGACCCCGCGCTCGGCACCGGTAAACAGCTCAGCCTGCGACTCGCCGAACGCGGCGTCCTCGTCAAAGACACCCACGGATCGACGGTGCGGATCGCTCCCCCGCTGATCATCAAGGCAGCGGAAATCGATTGGGCCGTAGATCGATTCGCCGAAACGCTGGCCGAGATGACGAACTAGTACTTCAGCACACCCTTGTCAACCGGGATCTGCGCTCCGGTCAGCGTGCCCGAGCCGTCGCCGGCCAGCCACGCCACCACGTCGGACACCTCGTCGGACCTCATGAATCCGTTGGGCTGCAGTGGCATTGGCCCGAAGCTATGGATGAAGTGCGGATGCTTGCCGAACACCTGCATCATCAGCTCCGGCTCGACCATCGCCGTGTCGACCGAGTACGGATGGATGGAGTTGACGCGGATACCGAACTCGCTGAGTTCGATGGCCAGTGAGTTGGTCAACGCAACGAGCCCATGCTTGGTCGCCGAGTAGTGTCCGTTGCCCGGCGTCGCCTTCAGCCCGGCCGACGAGCTGACCACGACGATGGATCCGCCGTTGCCGGCGTCGATCATCGCGGGTATCGCCGCACGCAGGGTGTGAAAGGTGCCGGTCAGGTTGACCCCGACGACGGCGTCCCATTGCTCGTCGGTGAGCTCCCAGATCCGTCCCCAGCTGAGCACACCCGCGTTGGCGATCAGGATGTCGAGACGGCCAAACTGCTCGACGCCGTCGGCCACCAACTGGCGCACCGCCGCGTCGTCACGAATGTCGACCGCACGCGCCAACATCTTTCGGCCTTCGGCTTCCACCGCCCGAACAGTCTCGGCCAAGTCTTCGGGAGTGGCCGCGGGATAGCTGATGGTGTCGGACACCGGCGCGCAGATGTCCAACGCGATGATGTCCGCGCCCTCGCGTGCCAACCGGGCGGCGTGCGCCCGCCCCTGGCCGCGTGCGGCGCCGGTGACGAATGCCACCCGTCCCTGCAGTGCTCCGGACACACGAGCCCCTTTCGCCGACTGCGGAACAGGCTAGCAGCGAAACTGGAACGTGTTCTAATCACTCAGAGGTCGGCGATGACTTTCTGTCGCGCCGCGGTGTACTCGGCTTCGGAAATGGAGCCGCCGGCATGCAACTTGTCCAACTCCTCGAGCCGTTGAGCAACGGACGGTTGGGGCGGCGCGGCCACACCGCCCCCCGGAGCGGGCGCGGATTGCTCGGCAGCGCGCCGGACCACGGCCAAGACCTGCTGACGGACGCCGGGTAGGGAGCGCAGGTCGACTGCGCCGCTGATCGGAAGGTTGTTGGCTTTGTAGATCTGCAGGATCTCCATCAGCGGGCCGGCTTGTCCGCTGAGGTCGTAGGTCTTGTTGTCCTCTGCGATCGCGAACTGTGCGGGAACCACGCCTGCGATCAATCCGCTCGCCTGCCAGTCGATTTCGTATTCGTGCGTATTGGGGTCGACCAGCACGACCAGTTTGCGCGCGGTGACAATGGCCTGCTTGGAGATGTCGACAGTCACCCGTTTGCGGTCGTCGAATGCGAATCCGGGTCCGGCGATGCGTAAGTCGAGGTTGACTACCGGACGGTCGTTGATCCGCATGCCGGTCTCCGCCAGACCCTGGATCTGCGCCATGGTGAGCACGCCGGTCTGTTGCAGAGCAGCGCTTTTGGCCGACGATTGGACCCCGCGGTTGGCCAGCCACACCGCGACCAGCACGTCAGCCACCGTTATCAGCAGCCCGGCCCAGAGCATCCACGAGGTGTTCTGCTCGATCGACGAACCCATATCGGTGCCAAACGAGCCCAGCATGTTCGGCAGCATGAAGTACGTGATCAGAAAGATCGGACCAACCACCCCGCCGCACAGCAGGACGATGATTTGGGCTTTGAGGTAACGCGCTAACACTGCTGCTCCCGTCGTCGATCGACCGATGACGCGGGACAACGCATCGCTACGCAGACGAACTATACCGGCCTGCGCCGATTCGTCGCGAGACGCGCAGTGATGCGCAACGGCGCCCATCCCTGGGGATGAGCGCCGTTGGGCCGTGCGAACTACTTGTTGATCTTGACGACCCGACCGGCGCCGACGGTGCGGCCACCCTCACGGATCGCGAACCGCAGACCCTCGTCCATGGCGACGGGCTGGATCAGCTTGACGGAGATCTCGGTGTTGTCACCGGGCATCACCATCTCGGTGCCCTCGGGCAGCGTCACCACACCGGTCACGTCGGTGGTGCGGAAGTAGAACTGCGGGCGGTAGTTGTTGAAGAACGGCGTGTGCCGGCCACCCTCGTCCTTGGACAGGATGTAGACGCTGCCCTCGAAGTCGGTGTGCGGCGTGGTGGTGCCGGGCTTCACGACGACCTGACCGCGCTCGACGTCTTCACGCTTGATACCACGCAGCAGCAGCCCGACGTTGTCGCCGGCCTGGCCCTGGTCCAGCAGCTTGCGGAACATCTCCACACCGGTGACGGTGGTCTTGGTGCTGGCCGGCTTGATGCCGACGATCTCGACCTCTTCGTTGACGTTGATCACGCCACGCTCGACACGGCCGGTCACCACGGTGCCACGACCGGTGATGGTGAAGACGTCCTCGACGGGCATCAGGAACGGCTTCTCGGTGTCGCGCTCCGGGTCCGGAATCGACTCGTCAACCGCGTCCATGAGCTCCTCGACGGACTTGACCCACTTCTCGTCACCCTCGAGTGCCTTCAGCGCCGACACCTTGATGACCGGGGCGTCCTCGTCGAATTCCTGGGCGGCCAGCAACTCGCGGACCTCCAGCTCGACGAGCTCCAGCAGCTCTTCGTCGTCGACCATGTCGGCCTTGTTCAGCGCGACCAGGATGTAGGGCACGCCGACCTGACGGGCCAGCAGCACGTGCTCGCGGGTCTGCGGCATGGGGCCGTCCGTCGCGGCGACCACCAGGATCGCGCCGTCCATCTGGGCGGCACCGGTGATCATGTTCTTGATGTAGTCCGCGTGGCCAGGTGCGTCGACGTGCGCATAGTGGCGCTTCTCGGTCTGGTATTCCACGTGGGAGATGTTGATCGTGATACCGCGCTGACGCTCTTCGGGCGCGTTGTCGATCTGGTCGAACGCACGCGACTCGTTGAGTGTCGGGTACTTGTCATGCAGAACCTTGGTGATAGCCGCGGTCAACGTGGTCTTGCCGTGGTCAACGTGACCAATGGTCCCAATGTTGACGTGCGGCTTCGTCCGCTCGAACTTCGCCTTCGCCACTTCTGTGTCCTCCTGGACTTGTTGGTGCTCGTTAAAGCAGTGTTGTTATTTCAGTTATGCCGCGGTGGTTGACCGGGCCAGGTTACTCCGAGGCTTCGTTAGCTCACTCGCCGGTTGCCTTCGCGATAATCTCCTTCGACACGTTCGCCGGAACTTCGGCGTAGGAGTCGAAGACCATGGAGTAGTTCGCCCGGCCCTGAGTCTTCGACCGCAGGTCGCCGACGTAGCCGAACATCTCCGACAGCGGCACATGGGCCTTGACCACGCGCGCACCGCTGCGCTCTTCCATGGCCTGGATCTGGCCACGGCGTGAGTTCAGGTCGCCGATCACGTCACCCATGTAGTCCTCGGGTGTAGTGACCTCGACAGCCATGATGGGCTCCAGGATGACCGGCTGTGCTTGCGCCGCAGCCTTTTTCATCACCTGCGAACCGGCGATCTTGAACGCCATCTCGGACGAGTCGACGTCGTGGTAGGCGCCGTCGAGCAGCGTCAGCTTGACGTTCACCAGCGGGTAACCCGCCAGCACGCCGTACTGCATGGCGTCCTGGGCGCCGGCGTCCACCGACGGGATGTACTCCCGAGGGATGCGTCCACCAGTGACCTTGTTCTCGAACTCGTAGGTCGCACCGTCTTCGCCGGTGAACGGCTCGAGGCTGACGAGGACCTTGGCGAACTGGCCCGAGCCACCGGTCTGCTTCTTGTGGGTGAACTCGACTTTGTCGACCTTGCGCTTGATGGTCTCCTTGTAGGCGACCTGCGGCTTGCCGACGTTGGCCTCGACCTTGAACTCGCGGCGCATCCGGTCCACCAGGATGTCCAGGTGCAACTCACCCATGCCGCCGATCACGGTCTGGCCGGTCTCGTTGTCCTGGTGCACCTTGAAGGTGGGATCCTCTTCGGCGAGCTTCTGGATCGACAGGCTCAACTTCTCCTGGTCGCTCTTGGTCTTGGGCTCAATGGCAACCTCGATCACCGGATCGGGGAAGGACATCGACTCCAGCACAACCTGGTTGTTCGGGTCAGTCAAGGTGTCACCGGTGGTGGTGTCCTTCAACCCGATCACCGCGTAGATGTGACCAGCCGAAGCGGTCTCCACCGGGTTTTCCTTGTTGGCGTGCATCTGGAACAGCTTGCCCAGCCGCTCCTTCTTGCCCTTGGTGGCATTGATGACCGCGGACCCGGAGTCGACCTTGCCCGAGTAGACGCGGACGTAGGTCAGCTTGCCGAAGAACGGGTGGGTGGCGACCTTGAACGCCAGCGCGGAGAACGGCTCGTCGGTCGACGGCTTGCGTACGATCTCCACGTCCTCCTTACCGGGGGCGTGGCCCACGGCAGGCGGCACGTCGAGAGGTGAGGGCAGGTAGTCGATAACCGCGTCCAGCATCGGCTGCACGCCCTTGTTCTTGAACGCGCTACCGCACAGCACCAGGTAGGCCTCGGAGCTGATGGTGAGCTTGCGCAGCGCACCCTTGATCTCCTCGACCGTCAGGTCCTCGCCGCCGAAGTGCTTCTCCAGCAGTGCCTCATCGGTCTCGGCGACAGCCTCGAGCAGCTTGGTGCGGTACTCGTCGGCCTTCTCCTGCAACTCGGCCGGAATGTCGATGGTGTCGTAGGTCTCGCCGAGCTTCGTCTCGCCCCGCCACACCTTGGCGTTCATCTCGACCAGGTCGACGATGCCCTCGAAGTCGCCCTCGGAGCCGATGGGCAGCTGGATCGGAATGACGTTCGCGCCCAGCCGGTCTTCCATGGTCTTCACCGAGAAGTAGAAGTCGGCACCGATCTTGTCCATCTTGTTGACGAAGCAGATCCGGGGGACGTCGTACTTGTCAGCCTGCCGCCAGACCTGCTCGGACTGCGGCTCGACACCTTCCTTGCCGTCGAACACGGCAACCGCGCCGTCCAGCACGCGCAGGCTGCGCTCCACCTCGACGGTGAAGTCGACGTGGCCGGGGGTGTCGATGATGTTGATCTGGTTGTCGTTCCAGAAGCAGGTGGTAGCGGCGGAGGTGATGGTGATCCCCCGCTCCTGCTCCTGCTCCATCCAGTCCATGGTGGCGGCGCCGTCGTGCACCTCACCGATCTTGTAGCTGATACCGGTGTAATAGAGGATGCGCTCGGTCGTCGTCGTCTTGCCGGCGTCGATGTGCGCCATGATGCCGATGTTGCGGACCTTGGTGAGGTCGGTCAGCACGTCCTTCTGTGCCACGGGAGTCTTCCCACTCTTTCGATTGCTCGGTTAATTCGCTGTCTCTGCGCCGGCGATTCTGCCGATCTCGCCGCCTGGCGCCGTCTACCAGCGGTAGTGCGCGAAGGCGCGGTTTGCCTCGGCCATCTTGTGGGTGTCCTCGCGTCGCTTGACGGAGGCTCCCAGGCCGTTGCTGGCATCCAAAATCTCGTTTGCCAGGCGCTCGGTCATGGTCTTCTCCCGACGCTGCCGGGAGAAGCTGACCAGCCAACGCAACGCGAGCGTGGTCGACCGTTCCGGGCGGACCTCGACGGGCACCTGATAGGTGGCACCACCGACGCGGCGGCTACGGACTTCTAGTGCCGGCTTGACGTTGTCGAGAGCCCGCTTGAGGGTGATCACCGGGTCGGTGCCGGTCTTGTCGCGGGCTTGTTCGAGCGCAGCATAAACAATGCGCTCGGCGAGGGATTTCTTCCCTGCCATCAGAATCTTGTTCACCAGCTGGGTGACCAGCTGCGATCCGTAGACCGGATCGTTGACCAGCGGACGCTTCGGCGCGGGACCCTTGCGCGGCATTAGCTCTTCTCCTTCTTGGCGCCGTAGCGGCTGCGAGCCTGCTTGCGGTTCTTGACACCCTGGGTGTCCAGCGAGCCGCGGATGATCTTGTAGCGCACACCGGGCAGGTCCTTCACGCGACCGCCACGCACCAGCACCATCGAGTGCTCCTGCAAGTTGTGGCCCTCGCCGGGGATGTAGGCCGTCACCTCAACCTGGCTGGTCAGCTTGACACGCGCCACCTTCCGAAGCGCCGAGTTCGGCTTCTTCGGAGTCGTGGTGTACACGCGGGTGCAGACGCCGCGGCGCTGCGGGCTGCCCTTGAGGGCCGCGGTTTTGACCTTCGCGACCTTGTCGCGACGACCCTTGCGGACCAGCTGCTGAATGGTTGGCATCTACCGGCTTTCTACTTCGCTGTTCTGGTGTTGCTCGTTCTTAGGTTGTTTCAAGTCTCTGTACTGCAGTTATGCCCTTTTGCGGTCCCCCGCGGCCGGGTGTGTCGCATGCGCTCGCCGCGAAGTAAATCCGTTGGCGTAGTGGACATGCGAATTGGCCCGGCGTGCGCGCCCTATGTCAAGCGCCTTAAGCCGCCAGGCACGAGCATCTACGATACCCGTCGCTGGACGGGCAGGTCAAAGCGACAGTATCGGGGTCCGGTGAGCCTCCCCAACGGGACCCGTCACGATGCCTATTGTGCCGCAGATCCGCTGCGTCGATCCATCCCGGTAGCCAGTCGCAGCACCATGTCGGAGAACAGCGAATCGGTGTCGATGTCGTCCATCACGCCGGTCATCTCAAGCAGCACGAACCCGTGCAGCGCCGACCAGAATTCCAGCGCGGCATAGAAGGCCTGCTCGATGTCCAGTCCGTAGGAGGACAGGACGGCGATCACCGGCGTGGCGGCACCCCGGGTAGCTGCGGTGTATTCGGGGTCGTCCCCACCGAACGGCATGCGGGTGAAGGCCGAATAGCGACCGGGGTGGTGATGGGCGTAGCTGCGATAGGCGCTCGCCATGACCAACACCGCGTCGTCGCGGGACCGGCCCTCACCCACCCTGTTGAGCATCGTGATGATGTCGTCGATGACCCGGATCCGCACGGTACGGCGCAAGTCCTCGAGGCTGTCGACGTGGTTGTACAGCGACGGGCCCTTGGTGCCGAGTTGGGTCGCCAGCGCGTTGATCGTCAGGGCGTCCCAGCCCTCACGGTCCAGAAACGTCAGGGCGGCGTTGACGATGATGTCGCGGCTCAGCTTGGTGGTGCGGGTTGCCGGCTTCGTTGCGGCGCCTGAGCGGCCAGCCGATGACTCGGGCGCAGCTGGCATGACGGTCGCCCTTCCGTTGTGTTCACGACGGACTCTAGTTGGGGGTCCCCGGAACGAAGAACTCTAGTCTGACGACGCCCCTGCCACGTAGGCTCCTTTCGAGCAGATCACCCGCTATGGCGAGAGGAGCCCGCGCGTGAAATGGTCGATCCTCTGTCGAGCATCGGCAGCGTGCGCCATCGCCCTCACGTGTGCCACGGGTGTGCCCAGCGGGCACGCCAAAAATGGCGACACTCACGTCACCGGTGAAGGCATCGAGCAGACCGTCGACTGCAACGGCGGCACGCTGTTGGTGGACGGCACCCGGAACATCGTCAACGCGCTCGGGACGTGTTGGGCGATATCGGTGCAGGGATCGGGGCACACCATCGTCGCTGACAACGTCATCCACGACATCATCGTCTACGGCTACAACGAGTCGGTCTTCTACAAGAACGGCGATCCGGTTGTCTGGGACCGCGGCCGCGAACTGGGAATGGTCAACCGCATCAGCCACGTGGGGTCCTGAGTAGCATGCGCGTGCACACAGCGGCAGTCCTGGCGCTCTCTGCGGCAATGGTATTCGGGGCCGCGGGCTGTGGATCGAAGAACAACAGCGGGGCGCCGACGACATCCCCGGGCGCCTCGTCCACGGCCGCGCCCTCGACGACGAGCACCGGTGCGCAATTCGACATCGGCAACACCATCAACTACGTATCGACCGGCACCACAACGACTCTCGATTGCGGCGACGGAAAGTCTCTGAACGTCGGCGGGTTCAACAACACTCTGACGGTCAAGGGCACCTGCGGGTCGGTGAGCGTCGGCGGCGGCGACAACAAGATCACCGTCGACAAGATCAGCAGTCGCCTCAACGTCGTCGGCTCCCACAACGCGATCAGCTACAAAGACGGCGATCCCAAGGTCGAGAACCTCGGCAGCGGCAACACCGTCAACAAGGGCTAGTTCACGAGGCCGACGTGCCGTGGCGACCAGCGCCTGCGGCGAAACGGCCTGCGCCTTCGTTCGCTTCGGCGGCCACTCTGGAGATACTGGCGAATTCATAGTCCAGCGCCTCGGATTCGCCAGTCCCCCACTGGTGCAACGCCGACAGCCGATCCGATCGCAGGCACTGCTGAGGCAGCGCGGCCAGCTCGGCGGCGAGCTGTTCGGCTGCTTCGCGGGCCTGCCCGGCGGGCACCACCCGGTTGGCCAACCCGATCGCCAACGCCTCCTCGGCGTCGACCGCACGACCGGTCAGGATCATGTCCATTGCCCGGCTCTGGCCGATCAGCCGCGGCAGCCTGATCGTGCCGCCGTCGATCAGCGGCACACCCCAGCGGCGGCAGAACACCCCGAACACCGCGTCCTGCTCGACCACCCGCAGATCGCACCACAGCGCGAGCTCCAGACCGCCGGCGACCGCGTAGCCGCTCACCGCGGCAATCACGGGTTTGGACAAGACCATTCGGGTCGGCCCCATCGGGCCAGGACCCGTCCGGTGCACGGCGTTGGCCTCAGGTGTGCCAAAGGCTTTCAAATCTGCTCCGGCGCAGAAGGTTCCATGGTCGCCCCACAGCACCGCAACCGATGCACTCTCATCGCGGTCGAACTCGTCGAATGCAGTGTAGAGCGCGGCGGCCGTCGGGCCGTTGACGGCGTTGCGGGCCCCTGGCCGGTTCAGGATCACCGTGGTCACCGGGCCATGACGTTCCACGCGTACCGGGTCGGTCATGTTGCCTCCACTAGTCGGATGTCATCTCGCCGCGAGAGCAGTTCGGCGGCGAAGTCGTTGTAGACAGCTCGCAGCCGCATGCCAGGCCAGGCCGCGGGCAGCAGTTCGTCTGGTAGCACCGGATCGGTCAACAGATGGCGCACGATCGCGGCGGCGATCACGAATCGAGCCGGAATGTCGATCGCCGTTGACATCTCGGCGACCAGGCGTTGCCCGGTCCGAGTCCACGACGGCAGGTCCCACAGCTGGCCGGCGAGCTCGTCGGGCGCATCGTCGCGGGCCTGCACGATTCGCACCCGGTCGCGGACCTCGGCATCCAGGTCGAGACCGAGATTGTCCGGTCGCATCCATACTCCTTCGCGCAGCTCACCGAAGCGCTTGTGCTGCAGCGTGGTTCGCAACGAAGCGCGGGTACGGGCGTCGGTGCCGACGCTGGTGACGATCAACGTCGTCCAGAACCCGTGCCAGGAGCGCAGTTGCGGCCGCATCGCGTCATCCTGTCGGCGCTGCCGGGCCAGCAGGCGATCGGCGAGCCGGTAACCGTCGGCGGACCGGACCAGGTCGCCTGCGCCCACCATCCGGGTCAACGCCACCCGCAAGGTGGCCTCTTTGATGCCGAAATCGCTGGTGAGCCGAATCAAGTCAGCCGCACTGGCCCACGCCGGATGCGCGCCGAGCATCACGCTCAGCACCACCGACCGGGCGGGCATGCGTGCCAACGATTTCGGCATGGAGTTACACCTGGGAGGCGCGCCGGCCGTGATCACCGAACGGTTCGTCGCGGTGCTTGACCGCCTCGCGGAAACCGTGCTCGACGGCATCTGACACGAACGCATGGCCTTCGGGCGTATGCCGGGCCACACCGTCGAAGACCGTGCTGACCATCCTGCTGGTCGCCACGCCTTGTTGCAGCAACGCCGAATTGAGCGCGAGTTTGACCATGATCAGCTGGTTGACCGGTACCGCGGCGATCCGTTCCACCAGGCGTTCGGTGCGCTCGTCGAGGTCTTGCGGCTCCGGCGCCTCGATCGCCAGGCCCCACTCGGCGGCTTGTGCTCCGGTGATGCAATCCCCGGTCAGCAGAAGGCGTTTGGCGCGTTGATCGCCGAGCCGATGCGCCCACATTCCAGCCGCGGGCACACCCCAGACCCGGGTTGGCGGGTAGCCGATCTTGGCGTCGGATGCGGCGATCACCTGGTCGGCGTGCAAGGCGATGTCGGTGCCGCCGGCGACGCAGTAACCGTGGATCTTCGCGACTGTCGGCTTGTCCGCGTGCAGCAGGCTGGAGAACCCCCGCACGAAGCGGCTCATCATCTGGTAGTCGATCATCGGATCCCACGGCTGATCCGGTAAGTGGTTGACGCCCTGGGTTTTACCGTCGAGCACGGTGCCGTTGTAGGCGCCGGTTCCGCCTGCCGAGCCGGTGCGGTCGGCGTAGGCACTCAGGTCGAAACCCGCGCAAAATCCTTCGCCGCGTCCCGATACCAAGATGACGTGCACGTTGGGGTCCAGATCGGCCCGCTCCACCAGGGCCGAGAGCTCCAGCGGTGTGTCGGCGACGATGGCATTGCCCTTTTCGGGGCGGTTGAAGGTGATTCGCGCAACCCGATCGGTGACCTCATAGGTCATCGTTTTCAAGTTGTCGAAGTCCACCGGTCGGATCGCGTGTGTCATCGGCGCCACTCCTTAGCATCGCCGCGCTCTGCATCGTCGTCGGCGCGTGTCATCCCTTGATCATGGCCCGCTCGAGGATCGGCGCCAGATCCAGCCCCGTAGGCATGGTCCCGAAGGCGCCACCCCACTGACGGTCGAGACGGGTGGTCATGAACGCCTCGGCGACGGCCGGATGTCCGTGCCGCGCCAGCAGCGCGCCCTGCAACGCCAAGCAGATGTCTTCGGCGACCTGACGGGCCCGGTACTGAATGGTCTCGAGGTCACCGAGCTCTG
>CAVWUG010000002.1:0-87179 GCA_963758115.1 uncultured Actinomycetota bacterium | reverse complement strand
GGCTCTCCTAAAGCCGGTGTCGCAGGTTCGAATCCTGCCGGGGGCACAAGCTTCGTCGCTGATCAGGCAATGTTTCAGGGTCGTCAGATGGTGTTGGGGCATATGTAGTCCTGAGCCCCGTGCACCAGAACCTCTGTTTGGACCACCGTGATCCCCGGTATTGATTGTTGGACAGTCTGCTCCTCGTCTTGGGGCGGGACTCCGGATCGCAGAGCGTCGCAGACGATGTCCCCCATCGCAATGAGTCTGTCGTCGGCCGCTGGTGCGTCGCCAGCCTTCGCGACGGCTTTCAGGAAACCGGAGTAGTCAGGTTCGTCGGCGTGGGCCACACCGGCACCGAGCATCAACAGGGCAACACCGAACACGGCGGCGGGCACAGCTTTCATCAAACGCACCTCCAAGACAGCGGCTCATCGGCGGTTCTGAGTCGAGTAGCACAGACTATCGCCTTCGGGACTGCGGTTTTTCAGGATTTAGCCACGGGCTGCCGTCACCGAACCTGGATCCCGCAGAGGATCAACGGCTGGCTATCGGGGCCTGCACGCCGCCGGCGTCGTCCGCGCCGCAATCGAGGGCGGTTGCAAGCCGCGGTAGCAAGGCACGACTAGATGCGGGGGAACCGGGCGCTCAGTGCCTTGAGCATCCGTTTGATGTCCGCGATGCGTCGTTGAACAGTCACAAGGCGTTCCGGTGGATCGACATAGCCTTCTGCCTCGCAACGGAGATGCCAGTCGACCTCCGCAGCGACGACCTTCTCGCTCATGATGTCGGCCAGTTCGCCGCGCAGAATATTCGTGAAGCGTTTGGCCTGAGCATTCTCGGTGTCGGCGGAATTCGCGCGCCGAGCCCGCTCGTCGTCGAGACTTGTCATCGCTCGCTATGTCGACGGATCGAACTCGTCCGTTACTGGTTGATGACAATCACTCAGGGCACGAGATTGTCACAGTCGGCTGGGGCCATTGCGGGATGTCTACCCGCAATCGCATCGACTCGTTCAAAGGAAGCGACTACTTTCTCAGCAACTTCTATCCCGTTCCAGTGCACATCGGCGACATGACGTGCCCGACGTCAGAGCACGCGTATCAAGCACTGAAGACCAACGATCCGGAAGAACGCAAGTGGATCGCCGCCACGATGACACCGTTTCAAGCGAAGACCCGTGGCCGTGAAGTCACACTGCTGAGCTACTGGGAAGACGTCAAACTTCGCGTGATGGCTGAAGTGCTGCAAGAGAAATTCCGTGATCCGCAGCTGGCCGACCTGCTAGTCGCGACGTATCCGAAAGAATTGATCGAAGGCAACGACTGGCACGACAACTATTGGGGTGACTGCTACTGCGGCGACGAGCACTGCACCGGACCCGGTGCAAACGTGCTCGGCGAACTGCTGATGGAGTTGCGCGACGAACTTCGGAAACATCGAGCGTCGTTCTGAATGACTAACGGGCGCAGTGACTTACTCGTACGGCGGGAGCTGGCCTTTATGGCTTGGGCAGTAGATGTCCACTGATGCGGTGACAAATCTGACGCCGGTTCTTCGAACGCGATCGGCATAAAGGTGTAGCACCGGATTGTCCGCATACGCGCGATTCATCTGGTCGTCCACCAAGTTGTCGACCGGGGTGCCGCCATTGAGTTCGCTACAAATGTGATGGGCTCGGTCGACGAGACCGGGCACGTTGTCGACGGGCGGAATCTGTTCTTGTTCGAGCAGCGCGACAAACTGGCCGTCCTGGTCTGGGTCGGCGCTCGCTGCGCCGGCGCAGATAATCGCGGCGGTCAGCAGTACCGCAAGGCTGGTGATGCCGATGCGCACTGTGTGGATAGTCCAACCTGCCATTTGGGCTACACCTTTCCACTACTCACTCCGCGGCGCTGGGTTCACCGAGCCGAGCTCGGCCCCGGCTCAACGCGGTTTCGATCTCAGACCACGTTTCTTCGACGATCTGAGACGCCGGCAGTAGCTCGACGATCCGCGACGACACCTGGCCGGTATTGGCGACGCTAGCCTCCATGTCGCCTTCGAAGTACAGATCGGTGATCCGGCCGAGCAGCGGTATTCCGGGATCCGCCGCGGCGACGCGGGCCGCCAAACCTGTTCGCAGCACCCGCATCGTCGGATTGCCGGGAAGGTCCAGCATCACAGTGCCGTCGTCGCTCGCCGCGATGATTTCGTTCTTGAAGTTCGCGTGCACGCCGGCCTCGTGGCTGGCCAGCATCCGGGTCCCCATTTGCACGCCCTCGGCACCGAGAACAACGGCGGCCGCCGCGGACCGGGCGTCGCAGATCCCTCCGGCCGCGATGATCGGAACATCGACACGGTCGGCCACCAGCGGCAGCAGAACCAGCGTCGAGGCACCGAGGGCGGACTTGAACCCGCCGCCCTCCACACCCTCGACCACCAGCGCGTCGACGCCGGCGTCCACCGCCTTCATCGCACCCTTCAGGGATCCGATCACGTGCACGACCGTCATGCCGGCGTCGTGCAACCGGGCCGTGAACAGAGCCGGGGTCGCCGGCGGAGGTGAAGACATGGCGGACCTCGGCGGCGACCAACTCGTCGACGATGGAGGGGTCACGCTTCCAGCCCTGGATCATCAGGTTGGCCGCGACCGGACGGTCGGTGAGTTCGCGCACCCTGCGCAGGTCAGCACGGCCCTCGGGGGTCAGGGTCTCGATCATGCCCAAGCCACCGCCCTCGGAGACGGCGGCGGCCAACTCGGCTCTGGCGATGTAGGTCATCGGCGCTTGGACGACGGGGTACTGGACGCCCAGGAGCGTTTGGATGCGGTTGGTCACGGTCTTGATTCTCTGCTAGGCCACGCTCGGGCCGTGGGATGATGCGCCATATGTTCGACCGCTCAGGCTCAGCACTCCTCGTTGCGGCGGCAATAGCGAGCGCCGCGTTAACCGCGCCTTCGCCGGCCTCCGCGGACCCGCCCTGCCCTGCCAGCGGCTGTCCACATGGCCCGGCCAACAGCCCGTCATATAAGGACGGCTACACAACCGAACACGATTACTTCTCGACCCCGCAGAATCACGCGTACCTCGCAAGCGAGATGAAGCAGGGCTACAGCGCCGGGATGGCGTGCCAAGTGGAGATGAGCGGTGGGCCGCCACCGCAGAATGTCACCGACTGGCTCAGCGGCTGCGTCGACGCCCTGCACGATTTGGGCTTCAAGCCTTGAGCGCTCGCTCCCACGTTATGATCACCGTCGCGGAGTTGTCCCACTTCATCGATGCCGGCGATCCGGTGACGATCCTCGATGTGCGCTGGCGGCTCGACGAACCCGACGGCCAAGCCGCCTATGCGCAGGGACACATTCCGGGCGCGGTGTACGTGTCCCTCGACGACGAGCTCAGTGACCACACCGTCACCGGCCTGGGACGGCACCCGCTGCCGTCGGGACGCAGTCTTGAAGCCGCCGCACGTCGTTGGGGCGTCCGCAACCAGATCCCCACCATCGTCTACGACGACTGGAATCGGGCGGGGTCGGCGCGGGCGTGGTGGGTACTGACCGCGGCCGGGCTCACCGACGTGCGCATTGTGGACGGCGGCCTGGCCGCGTGGCGATCGGCCGGCGGCAGCATGGGCACCGGCCCCGTCACGCCGCCGCGCGGTGATGTGACCGTGCTGCACGACGACCTGTACGTCGGCGCGCTGCCGACCCTGACCGCGGACCAGGTCGGTGATGTCACGCTGCTCGATGCCCGCGCACCGGAACGCTTCCGCGGCGATGTCGAGCCGATCGATCCGGTTGCCGGACACATCCCGGGCGCGAAGAACCTACCGAGCGGCAGCGTGCTCGCGGACGACGGGACGTTCCTGTCCGACGACGCGCTTGCACGCCTGGTCCCCGACCACGACGGCGCACTCGGCGCCTACTGCGGTTCCGGTGTCACGGCCGGCATCACGGTCGCGGCGCTCGCCGCGATCGGACACCGGGCGGCGTTGTTCCCCGGCTCGTGGTCGGAATGGAGTTCGGATCCCGGCCGACCCGTCGCGCGCGGTAACGATTAACTTCGTTTCCACTTATGAGGTTTGTCATGTGCCGTCGAAGGCAATGCGAGTTGAGAGGCAAGCACGTAGGTCGACCTGCGTGCTCGCCTAGGTCCTGTCGGTTCAGCCGAGAGCCGGCGGGGCCGTCCTCATTTCCACAGTTCAGTGCGTCACTCTCTTAGTTGGAGTAACGTGCGGTCATGGACACTGACGTCTGGATTCTCGGCGGCTATCAGAGCGACTTCGCCCGGAACCTCACCAGAGAAGGTCTCGACTTCGCGGACCTCACCCGCGAGATCGTCGACGCCACCCTCGCCGCGGCCAAGGTCGGCGCCGCCGACATCGGCGTGGTGCACGTCGCGAACGCATTCGGGGAGATGTTCGCCGAGCAGGGCCACCTCGGCGCGATGCCGGCGACGGTCTGCGACGAGCTGTGGGACACGCCGTCTTCCAGACACGAAGCAGCCTGCGCATCCGGAAGCATCGCTGCGTTGGCGGCGATGGCCGACCTGCGAGCGGGCAACTACGACACCGCCTTGGTGCTCGGCGTCGAACTCGAGAAGACCGTCCCCGGCGACATCGCCGCACGTCATCTCGGCGCCGCGGCTTGGACCGGCCACGAGGGGGCCAACGCGAAATTCCTCTGGCCGTCGATGTTCGCCAAGGTCGCCGACGAATACGATCGCCGCTACGGCCTGGACGACAGCCATCTGCATGCGATCGCTCAGCTCAACTTCGCCAATGCCCGCCGCAACCCCAACGCCCAGACCCGCGAATGGACTGTGCCAGAAACGATCAGCGCCGACGATGCGAGTAATCCGCCCGTCGAAGGCCGACTGCGGAGGTTCGACTGCAGTCAAATGACCGACGGTGGCGCGGGAGTCGTCCTGGTCACCGACAGATACCTACGCGATCATCCCGATGCCCGACCGATCGCTCGCATCGCCGGCTGGGGACATCGCACCGTCGGACTTGGCTTGCAGCAGAAACTCGACCGTGCCGCTGACGATCCCTACGTGCTGCCGCATGTCCGGACGGCGGTGCAAGATGCCCTGCGACGCGCCCAGACGACGCTCGACGACATCCATGGCTACGAGGTGCACGACTGTTTCAGCCCCAGTGAGTATTTGGCCATCGACCACATCGGCCTGACCGGTCCGGGCGAATCGTGGAAGGCCATCGAACACGGCGAAATCGAGAACGGCGGCCGGTTACCGATCAACCCCAGTGGCGGGTTGATCGGCGGCGGCCACCCGGTCGGCGCGTCGGGCATCCGCATGCTCGTCGACGCCGCGAAACAAGTCAGCGGCGCAGCAGGCGATTATCAGGTCGAGGACGCCAAAACCTTTGGCACGCTGAACTTTGGTGGCAGCACCGCGACCACGGTCAGCTTCGTCGTCAGCACAATCGAAGGATCGTGACATGGACGTCGAGGTCGTCGGCAAATTCCTGTCGACCCTGCCCGAAGACGACGACCACCCGTACCGGACCGGGCCGTGGCGGCCGCAGACCAGTGAGTGGGACGCCGACGACCTGATCGCCGTCGAAGGGCAGATCCCGCCCGACCTCGACGGTGTCTACCTGCGCAACACCGAGAACCCGCTGCACCCGTCGATGAAGACCTATCACCCGTTCGACGGTGACGGCATGCTGCACGTTGTCGGGTTTCGCGATGGAAAAGCGTTCTACCGCAACCGATTTGTCCGTACCGACGGATTTCTGGCCGAGAACGAGGCCGGTGAGCCGTTGTGGCCGGGCCTGGCCGAACCAGTGCAACTGGCCAAGCGCGACGGCGGCTGGGGTGCCCGCACCCGGATGAAGGACGCGTCGAGCACCGACGTCATCGTCCACCGCGGCATCGCGCTGACCAGCTTCTACCAGTGCGGCGATCTGTACCGCGTCGACCCGTTCTCGGCGGACACACTCGGCAAGGAAACCTGGAACGGAAACTTCCCGTCCCAATGGGGAGTGTCGGCACATCCGAAGGTGGACAACAAGACCGGCGAACTGCTGTTCTTCAACTACAGCAAGCAGGCCCCGTACATGCACTACGGCGTCGTCGACAAGAACAACGAGTTGGCGCACTATGTCGACGTTCCGCTACCCGGCCCGCGCCTGCCGCACGACATGGCATTCACCGAAAACTACGTCATCCTCAACGATTTCCCGTTGTTCTGGGATCCGCAGCTACTCGAACATGATGTCCACATGCCGCGGTTCTACCCGGACATGCCGTCGCGTTTCGCCGTATTACCGCGGCGCGGTGGCACCGACCAGATTCGCTGGTTCGAGGCCGACGCGACGTTCGTGCTGCATTTCGTCAACGCTTACGAGGACGGCGACGAGATCGTGCTCGACGGATTCTTCGAAGGAGCGCCCCAGCCGGTCGACACCGGTGGAAGCAACTGGGACAAGCTCTTTCGCTTCCTGGCGCTAGATCGCCTGCAAGCCCGGCTGCACCGGTGGCGGTTAAACCTGGTCACCGGCGCGGTCACCGAAGAGCAGTTGTCGGAATCCATCACCGAATTCGGCGTGATGAATCCCGACTACGCGGCCCGGGACTACCGCTACAGCTATGCCGCGACCGGCAAGCCCGGCTGGTTCCTGTTCGACGGACTGGTCAAGCACGACCTGCGTACCGGAGGCGAGGAGCACTACCAGTTCAGCGACGGCATCTACGGCAGCGAGGCCGCAATGGCTCCGCGACCCGGCGGCACGAGCGAAGACGATGGCTACCTGATCACGCTGACCACCGACATGAACGCCGATGCCTCCTACTGCCTCATCTTCGACGCGGCTCGTGTCGGCGACGGTCCGGTGTGCAAACTCGCTCTGCCCGAACGGGTTTCCAGCGGAACCCACGCCACCTGGGCGCCGGGCTCTGAGTTGCGACACTGGCACGACGGCGACTCTCCGTCGATCGGGCTCTGAATGCCGACTGACCTCATCGCTGCTGAGCCGACCACGCTGAGCGCCGGCGGCACCAACGCCGTGGGCCGGATCCTCGGTCTACTCGGCGACGAGTGGACGCTACTGGTCATCCAGCAGGCCTTATTGGGCGCGACCCGCTACGGCGAGTTCATCGATCGCTTGCCGATCTCGAATTCGGTTCTCACCAGACGATTGCGGGCGCTGACGGACAACGGGCTACTACATCGCGTGGAGTACCGGGCCCGCCCGGTGCGCGCCGAGTACCTGATCACCCAACGCGGACGGGCGTTGTGGCCGGTGCTGCTGTCGATCTGGGAGTGGGAACGACGCTGGGTCCCCGACCGCGTCGACCAGCTTCCGGGCATGTACCACGCGACCTGCCACGCAGACTTCGCGCCGACGCTGAACTGTCGGTCCTGTGGCGATTCGGTCACCGAGAAAGATGTGACTGCGCGGTGGGGTCCCAGTGGCTCGTGGCCGCGATCGGTGCCTGAGTCTGTCACCCGTCGCCGGTCGACGACTGACGACATTCGCGGGCAGGCCGGGCTGTTTCCGGAGACCATGAGTGTATTCGGAAACCGTTGGGCGGCATCGCTGTTGGTATGCGCATTCCTCGGAACCAGCCGATTCACCGACTTCCAAAAGCAACTCGGCGCACCGCCATCGCTGCTGGCCAGCAGGTTGCAGACGTTCTGCGCCATCGACGTGTTATGCGTGCCGCGCGAATCCGGTCCGGCGCGGGCTCACTACCAACTGACCGAGAAGGGCCGGGCGTTCTTCCCGGTCATCGTGGCCGCGCTGCAGTGCGGCCAGCATTGGTTTCACGCACCCGAAGGTCCGGCGGTTCTGCTCACCCATATCGGCTGCGGCAAGCCGTTCGTCGGGCAATTGACCTGCGATCAATGCGCTCAACCGCTGAAGGGCAGCGAGGTGACCGTCGGCTAGCGGCCACTGCGCAGCGACGACACCACAGCCCACATCGAGCACAGCGTCGCGGCGCCCGCGGCGACTCCGCAGACGTACACGCCGTAGGCCGCCGCGACCGGCGGCTTCACATTGACGGCGTAATAGCGCGCCGTGAGCGCGACGACGATCAGCGAGATCACAAGCGCAGCAACCGATGCCGTCCTCGTCGACAAGCCTCTGGCGACCATCGCGCCGGCCACTAACAGCGCCGAGGACAACAACACGATCAGTTGACCCGGCCCGAACCCGTGCGGCAAATGCAGGCTGCCGATGCTGCCGCCGATCGCGTTGGCCCAGCCACCACCATTGACGCCGGTCGTCAACCACGGTAGCCACGCGCTCACCGAAACCGCCGCAGCGAACAATGCGACCAGCCAACCGGGGCGCACGCGGGACATACCGCGACAGTAGCGCGTTGGGTGACGAAGTCGTGTTAGCTCAGGCGGGGGCGAACACCGTGACGAACTTGTTCAGCGATTCGTTGATGTCGCTGCGCAATGCGGCGGCGACCAGCATGCCGATCGGGCCGAACAGTGCAGGACCGCCGAGGTGCACGTCGAAGCTGACGACCGAGTTGTTGCCGTCGTCACCCTTGGGCTTGACTTTGGCCATCAATTTGACCTTGACCCCACCGACGCCGACACCGTTGAGCGTCATCGACTCCGGCGGTTTGTAGTGCACGATCGTCCACCTGATCCGGTTGGCCATGCCCTTGACCTCGAGGATCGATTCGATGACCGTGCCCTTGTCCAACTGTTCGGGCAGCGTGCTGCGCCATACCCGGTGGATGGTCAGCCATTCCTTATAGCGGGAGAGATTTGACGCGTCCTCCCAAGCCTTTTCGGGCGGCAGCGGTACGTCGATGGATCCGGAGAGCTTCGCCATGGGTGACTTCTACTGATCGTCTTTCTTGTCGTCTTTCAAGGCGTTCTTCGCCGCCTCCTGCACCTGGTTCACGGTGTCTTTGAACTTGCCGTCGGTCTTGGAGTCGACGAACTCGCCCGCTTTGTCGATCGCGGAGCCGACCGTGTCGGCGTTCTGTGCCAACAGGTCCTTGGCCTTGTCCAGGAATCCCATGTTGCGTCCTTCATCTTCTAGGTTGTGCGAATAGGGGTATCACGACTGATCCGTGGCTCGCCACCACGGATCCGACTCGGCGACAGTCGTGGGGTCGACACGCTCGCCCGGCTTGGGGACCGCCACTGTCACGCCGGCGGTCTCCGCCGCTAGCAGCAGGCGCTCGATCGGCTCGGCCCACGGGTGCGGCGCCAGCCGGAACGTGCACCAGTGGATCGGCACCAGCAGCCCGCCGTGGACGTCGAGGTGCGCCTGGACCGCGTCCTCGGGGTTCATATGAATGTCCGGCCAGACCTGGTTGTACGCGCCGACCGGCAGCAGCGTTATGTCGAACGGTCCGTGGTCGGTGCCGATGTCGGCGAAGCTCTTGGTGTACCCCGTGTCGCCACCGAAATACGCCCGGTGCGCGGGGCCGATGATCGCCCACGACGCCCACAGCGTGGCGTTTCGGTTGAGGAACCGGCCGGAGAAGTGCCGGGCCGGTGTGCAGACGAGAGTGAGCTCGTCGATTTTCGTATGCTCGTTCCAGTCGAGTTCGATGATGCGCTCGTCGGGAATGCCCCAATCACGAAGGTGCGCACCAACTCCCAGCGGAACCACGAATGGCGCCCACTGGCTTCTGGCTAGCCCGATGATCGTGTCGATGTCGAGGTGGTCGTAATGGTCGTGGCTGATGACGATCGCGTCCAACGCAGGCAGCGCGTCCAGCGGCACCGGCGGCGGATGCAAGCGTCCCGGGCCGATGACATCCGAGGGGGAGCAGCGTTCGCTCCACACCGGGTCGGTCAGGACGCGGTATCCGTCGATCTCGAGCAGTGCGGTGGCGTGACCGAGCCAGCTGACCGCGATCTGGCCGGCCGGAGCGTCGAATGCCCGCGGCGCGGGGGTGTCCAGCGGGATCTCCGCCGGGGGGCGAGCCTCGGCGCGGCCAGTGATGATCTGCCACAAGATGTTTCGCTGCTGTTCGGGGTCGATGTTGAACGACGGTGGTTCCAGGTTGACGAACACGCCGTCGTGGAAGTTCGGCGAGCGATCGGCGACTGAGCGGATGTCCGACGGTTGAGCACCGAGTGCGGCCGGTGCGCCGTGCAGCGCACGCAACACCCACCCGCCCCCAGCGAGCGACACCGTGCCCACTGCCAGCCGCAGCGCCCCGCGCAACATCCGATTACGCCCCCTGGAAATTCGGCGGTCGCTTCTCCACTCGCGCGACCTGCGCCTCGATCACGTCTTGACTACCCCAGGCTTTGTCGAAGAGCTCTTTGTGAGACGGCCACTGGTCTTCGTAGGCCCCGTCGTCGTTGAGCACACGTTTCGCGTGCTGCAGCGCCAGCGGGGCCAGGCCGGCGATCTCCGCGGCCCACGCCTGCGCATCGGTGACCGTGCCGATCCGGTTGGCCATCCCGGTGATCAGAGCGTCCTGGGCGGTCAGCTTCTCGGCGGTCAGCAGCATGGCCCGGGCGCGTCCGTGGCCTGCCAGCGACGACAACCGGCGAATGCTCCAGTTGTCCAATGCGAGGCCGTACTTGGAGGTCGGGAACTGGAAGAACGCTTCGGGTGCCACCACCCGCAGATCGCAGATCATCGCCAGTTGCAGGCCCGCGCCGATGGCGGGCCCGTTGATCGCTGCGATCACCGGAACCGGCGTCGCGTCGATCGCCATATTCAGCGCGATCAGCCGGTCGGGGTAGTCGGCGGCGAACGCGTCGCCGCTGAGGTCCGCACCGGCGCAGAACACGGTGCCCTGTCCGGTGAGCACGATGGCATGCGCGTCCTCGCCGGCCGCCTTCTCCACCGCTTCGCGCAACTCCTCGACCAGCTGGGAGTTGAGCGCATTGCGTCGTTCGGGACGCTGCAACTCAATGGTCAAGACGTCTTCGACGCGGGTGACACCGATCATGGTGGTCAGCCTATTCGTCGCTGCGGGCCTTGCCGAATCAGCGGTGGCCGGACCGTTCCAATCCGGCGTAACACCTGACAGGATGCTTCCCCGTGACAAGGCCTAATTTCCTGGTGATCGTGGCTGACGACCTCGGGTTCTCCGATATCGGCGCGTTCGGGAGCGAAATCGAGACCCCCAATCTGGACCGGCTGGCCAACGCCGGGGTCCGGTTCACCGACTTCCACTCGGCACCGGCCTGCTCGCCGACGCGGTCGATGCTGCTGACCGGGACCGATCACCACATCGCCGGCATCGGCACCATGCTCGAGGTCGCGCCGCAGTTCCGCGGACAGCCCGGCTACGAGGGATACCTCAACGACCGGGTGGTCTCACTGCCCGAATTGCTGCACGACGCCGGTTACCTGACGTTGATGGCAGGCAAGTGGCATCTCGGCAACACCATCGACACGTCACCGTCGTCCCGCGGATTCGACCGGTCGTTCGCGCTATTGCCGGGCGGCGCAAGCCATTACAGCAACGTCCCCGGCGACTTCATCTCGATGATGTCGCGCTACACCGAGGACGACCAGTTCGTCACCGTTCCAGACGACTTCTATTCGTCGGACTTCTACGCCGACACCCTGCTGCGGTATTTCCACGAGCGCACCGGCGAGAACCAGCCGTTCTTCGCGTATCTGCCGTTCCAGGCGCCGCACTGGCCACTGCAGGCGCCGGAGGAGAACATCGCGAAGTACCGGGGCCGCTACGACGCCGGTCCGGACGCCCTGCGCGACGACCGACTGGCCGCCCTCAAGCGACTCGGCCTTTGCCCCGCTGACGTCGTCGCGCACCCCGTCGTCGCTGACGGGGAACCGGAATGGGCTGACATGACCGCCGAGCAGCGGGCCCTGTCGGCCCGCGCCATGGAGGTGTATGCGGCCATGGTGGACCGGATGGATCACAACATCGGCCGCGTCGTCGACTACCTCAGCGAGACCGGCGAACTCGAGAACACGGTTGTGGTCTTCATGTCCGACAACGGCGCCGAGGGAGCGATCCTCGAGGCTATGCCGATCCTTGGCGGCGTGATCGCCGCCGAGATCGAGAAGAACTGGGACAACAGCCTCGACAACGCCGGCGCGGCCAACTCGTTCATCTGGTACGGCCCGCGTTGGGCACAGGCGGCGACGGCGCCGTCCCGACTGCACAAGGCGTTCACCAGCGAGGGCGGCATCCGGGTGGTCGGGTTCGCCACCTGGCCGGGCTTCAACCGGCAGCAGCAGATCGGCACCGCGTTCAGCACCGTCATGGACATCGCGCCGACCGTCCTCGAACTGGCCGGCATCACGCATCCGGGCATTGAATACCGCGGGCGTGAAGTGGCGCCCATGCGCGGCCGGTCGCTGTTGCCGTATCTCTCCGGCGACAGCGAGGTAGTACACGACGACGTCATTGGGACCGGCTGGGAGTTGTTCGGCCGCAGAGCTATTCGACAGGGCGACTGGAAGGCACTGCACCTCCCTAAGCCGTACGGCCCGGGCGACTGGCAGCTCTACGACCTGTCCGCAGACCGCGGCGAAATCAACGACCTTGCCGCCACGCATCCCGAGAAGCTGGCCGAGCTGCTGGCGCTGTGGGACCGCTACGTCGAGGACACCGGCGTCATCCTGGATCTCCCACAACCCTCGTGAGCCGAATCGGGACCGACGAACTCCGCGATGCGGTGCTCGACGAGGATTCATTCGTCAGTTGGGACACCACGCCGACGGCGGTGTCGACGAGTGAGTCCTACACCCGCGAACTGGCCGAGGCGCACGCCGCCAGCGGCCGCGACGAATCGGTGCTGACCGGCGAGGGCCAGGTGTTCGGGCGCCGGGTGGCGGTGGTGGTCTGCGAGTTCGACTTCCTCGCCGGCTCGATCGGGGTCGCCGCTGCCGAGCGGATCACCGCCGCAGTACAGCGCGCCACCGCCGAGCGGCTGCCGCTGCTGGCGTCGCCGTGCTCCGGCGGCACCCGGATGCAAGAGGGCACCGTCGCGTTTCTGCAGATGGTCAAGATCGCCGCGGCCGTCACCCTGCACAAAGAGGCCCACCTGCCCTACCTGGTGTACCTGCGCCATCCGACCACCGGCGGGGTGTTCGCGTCGTGGGGCTCGCTCGGCCACGTCACCATCGCGCAGCCGGGCGCGCTGATCGGCTTTCTGGGGCCACGGGTGTACGAGCAGCTCTACGGCGAACCGTTCCCGCCCGACGTCCAGACCGCCGAGAACCTGCAGCGACACGGGGTGGTCGACGCCGTCGTGCCGCTCGGCGAACTGCGCGACATCCTCGACCGGACACTCAAGGTCGTCGCCGACGACGCAGGCCCCGCACCGGAGCCACCGCCTGGAATTCTGCGCCGCTCCTCCTCATCGCTTCGCTCTGCATCGTCGCCGGCGGAAGAGCCGCCGCCCGACATCCCGGCCTGGGATTCGGTGCTGGCCTCGCGGCGGCCCGACCGGCCCGGCGTCCAACACCTGCTGCGATACGGCTGCACCGACCAGGTACTGCTGTCCGGAACAGGCCAGGGCGAAGCCGCGACCATGCTGCTGGCTCTGGCCCGCTTCGACGGTCAGCCTGCGGTCCTACTGGGCCAGCAGCGCGTCGTCGGTGGGCTCGTCGGCCCGGCGGCGCTGCGCGAGGCCCGTCGCGGGATGACGCTGGCCGCCGGTCTGCGGCTGCCACTGGTGCTGGTGATCGACACCGCAGGCCCCGCGCTGTCGGCCGAGGCCGAGGAAGGTGGGCTGGCCGGCGAGATCGCCCACTGCCTGGCCGAGTTGGTCACGTTGGACACCCCGACGGTGTCGGTGCTGCTCGGCCAGGGCAGCGGCGGGCCCGCGCTGGCGATGGTCCCCGCCGACCGGGTGCTGGCCGCGCTGCACGGCTGGCTGGCCCCGCTGCCGCCGGAAGGCGCCAGCGCCATCGTGTTCCGCGATACCGCCCATGCCCCGGAGTTGTCTGCCGCACAAGGGGTCCGGTCGGCCGACTTGCTGGCGTCCGGGATCGTCGACGCCGTCGTGCCCGAGCACCCGGATGCCGCCGACGAAGCGAAAGAGTTCTCCGAACGGCTCTCCGCGGCCATCGCCGTCGAACTGCACGCGCTTGGCTCGATGCCCGATCCGGATCGGATGGCGACCCGGTTAGGGCGCTACCGCAACATCGGGCTGCGCTGAAATCACGCGGCGCGGGCGTGCTGGGACGGGTGTTCCCACTGCTACGGGCCGCAATCAGGCATCATGGGCGGCATGGACGCTGCTGGGACTTCGCCCCGGGTATTAGTTGTCGACGACGACTCTGACGTGCTGGCCTCGTTGGAGCGCGGACTGCGGTTGTCCGGTTTCGAGGTGTCGACCGCCGTCGACGGCGCCGAGGCGCTGCGCAGCGCCACCGAAACCCGGCCGGACGCGATCGTGCTCGACATCAACATGCCCATCCTCGACGGCGTGAGCGTGGTGACCGCGCTGCGGGCGATGGACAACGACGTCCCGGTGTGTGTGCTGTCGGCGCGCAGCTCGGTCGACGACCGGGTGGCCGGCCTCGAGGCCGGCGCCGACGACTATCTGGTCAAGCCGTTCGTGCTGGCCGAGCTGGTGGCGCGGGTGCGTGCGCTGCTGCGCCGCCGCGGGTCGACCCCGGCGTCGTCGTCGGAAACCATCGCTGTCGGCCCGCTGGAGGTCGACATTCCGGGCCGTCGGGCCCGGGTGAACGGCGTCGACGTCGACCTGACCAAGCGCGAGTTCGACCTACTGGCGGTGCTGGCCGAGCACAAGACCGCGGTACTGTCCCGCGCGCAGCTGCTGGAACTGGTGTGGGGTTACGACTTCGCCGCCGACACGAACGTCGTCGATGTGTTCATCGGATACCTGCGCCGCAAGCTGGAAGCCAACGGCGGTCCCCGACTGCTACACACTGTGCGCGGCGTCGGGTTTGTGCTGCGCATGCAGTGACGGGACTGAACATGAATTTCTTTGCGAGGATCCTGACCCGCACGCCGTCGCTGCGTGCCCGGGTGGTGGTGGCGACCGCTATCGGGGCGGCGATTCCGGTGCTCATCGTCGGCGGGGTCGTCTGGGTCGGTATCACCAACGACCGCAAGGAACGGCTGGACCGCCGTCTGGACGAGGCAGCTGGTTTCGCGATCCCGTTCCTGCCCCGCGGTCTCGGCCAGATTCCCAAGTCGCCCAGTGACCAGGACGCGGTCATCACCGTGCGCCACATCAACGGGGCTACCACGTCCAACACGACGGTCACGCTGCCGGAGCTGCCCGCGGGCTATGCCGACACCTACGTCAACGGGGTGCGCTACCGGGTGCGCACAGTGAATATCCCTGCGCCGCACCCGATGCTGGTGGCGGTCGGAGCGACCTACGACGCCACCCTCGGCGACACCAACAATCTGCACCGCCGAGTGATCTTGATATGTCTGTTCTCGATCGGCGCGGCGGCCGTATTCGCTTGGCTATTGGCCACTTTCGCGGTGCGACCGTTCAAACAGTTGGCACAGCAGACCAGGGCGATCGACGCCGGCGACGAGGAGCCGCAGGTCCGGGTGCGCGGCGCCAGCGAGGCCGTCGAGATCGCCGAGGCCATGCGCGGCATGCTGCAACGAATCTGGGATGAGCAGAACCGCACGTTCGAGGCGCTGGCCTCGGCTCGGGACTTCGCGGCGGTGTCCTCACACGAGTTGCGCACACCGCTGACCGCGATGCGCACCAACCTGGAAGTGCTGTCCACCCTCGATCTACCGGACGAGCAGCGCAAAGAGGTGCTGCACGACGTGATCCGCACCCAATCCCGGATCGAGGCAACGCTTTCGGCGCTGGAGCGGCTGGCCCAAGGTGAGCTGTCGACGTCCGAGGACCACGTTCCGGTCGACATCACCGAATTGCTCGACCGCGCCGCGCACGACGCCATGCGGATCTACCCGGACCTGGATGTGTCCCTGGCCCCGTCGCCCACCTGCATCATTCTCGGGCTGCCTGCCGGACTTCGCCTTGCGGTGGACAACGCGATCGCCAACGCCGTCAAACATGGTGGCGCGACCCGCGTTCAGTTGTCCGCGGTCAGCTCGCGGGCCGGCGTAGAAATCGCCGTCGACGACAACGGCTGCGGGCTGCCCGAAGAAGAACGCAACATCGTGTTCGAGCGGTTCTCCCGCGGCTCGACCGCGTCGCACTCGGGCTCCGGACTCGGCCTGGCGCTGGTCGCTCAGCAGGCGCATCTGCACGGCGGTACGGCGACACTGGACACCAGCTCGCTGGGCGGGCTGCGCCTGCTCCTCGAGTTACCGCCGCCGCGCTAAAGCACTAACGGGTGCTCAGCAGGTCGATCACGAAAATCAGTGTCTTACCTGACAATTGGTGGCCTGAGCCAGCCGGCCCGTAGGCCTGCTCCGGCGGAATGACGAGTTGACGCCGACCGCCGACCTTCATGCCCGGAATGCCATCCTGCCAACCTTGGATGAGGCCTTGCAACGGGAACGAGATCGACTGGCCGCGACCCCACGAGCTGTCGAATTCTTCACCGCTGTCGTAGTCGACGCCGACGTAGTGCACCTCGACGGTGCCGCCGGGCACCGCTTCGGGTCCATCGCCGACCACCAGGTCGTTAACGACGAGCTGTGCGGGAGCCGGGCCACTGGGAAATTCAATCTCAGGTTTGCTTGACACCCAGACGACCCTAGTCGGGCACACTTGACGCGTGGAACAGAACCGGGAAGCAACTGATGGCTAAAGACACTGACGCCTTGTCGCGGATCAACGAGCTCGTCGCCGAGGAGAAGGCGCTTCGAGCGCAGCTACAGCACGGCGAGATCAGCGAGTCCGAGGAGCACACCCGGCTGCGTCAGCTGGAGATCCAGCTCGACCAGTGCTGGGACTTGCTGCGGCAGCGCCGCGCACTGCGCGAAACCGGCGGCGACCCCAGCGACGCCACGGTGCGTCCCGCCGACGAGGTCGAGGGCTACCTCGGCTGAGCCGATGACTGCGCGTGACGTCGACGCGATCATCGTCGGTGGCGGACACAACGCTTTGGTCGCCGCCGCCTACCTGGCGCGTGCCGGACTGCGGGTGCGGCTACTGGAGCGGTTGCCGGAGGTCGGCGGCGCCGCAGTGTCGGCACAGATCTTCGACGGCGTCGACACCCGGCTGTCGCGGTACTCCTACCTGGTGAGTCTGCTGCCGTCGCGCATCATCGCCGACTTGGGCGCGACGATCACGCTGGCCCCGCGGGCGTATTCGTCGTACACCCCCGACCCGGCGACCGCCGGACGCACCGGCCTGCTGGTCGGTCCGCACAACACATTTGGCGCGATTGGCGCAGGTGCGGACGAGCACGCCTTCGCCGAGTTCTACCGCCGTTGCCGCCTGGTGACGGGCCGACTCTGGCCGACATTGCTGGAGCCGCTGCGCACCCGCGCGCAGACCCGCGCGCACGTCGTCAGCGGCGACGCGGAAGCCGCCGCCGCGTGGCGGGCCATGGTCGACGAGCCGATCGGTGCGGCGATCACCGCGGCGCTCGGCAACGATCTGGTCCGCGGCGTCGTCGCGACCGATGCGCTGATCGGCACGTTCGCGCGACTCGACGACCCGTCGTTGCAGCAGAACGTGTGTTTCCTGTATCACCTGCTCGGCGGCGGCGTCGGTGACTGGCACGTCCCGGTCGGAGGCATGGGCGCCGTCAGCACGGCACTGGCTGCGGCCGCATCCCGAAGTGGAGCCGAAATCATCACCGGTGCAGAGGTTTTCGCTGTCGACCCGAGTGGCGAGGTGCGCTACCACCGTGACGACGTTGAGCACACGGTCCGCGGCCGATTCGTGTTGGCCGGCGTCACGCCCGCGACGCTGGCCGGCCTGCTGGGTGAACCGGCACCCGCGCAGGCCCAGGGTGCTCAGGCCAAGGTCAACATGGTGTTGCGGCGACTGCCGCGGCTGCGCGACAGTGCTGTGACACCCGAGCAGGCGTTCGGCGGCACGCTGCACGTCAACGAAACCTGGACGCAGCTGGACGCGGCATATGAGCAGGCGCTGGCGGGAGTGTTACCGGATCCGCTGCCCTGCGAGATCTACTGCCATTCGCTGACCGACCCGAGCATCGTGTCGCCCGCGCTACGTGAATCCGGCGTCCACACCTTGACGGTCTTCGGTCTGCACACGCCGCACTCGGCGTTCGGCGCCGAGCGGGATGCACTCTCCGACGCCGTACTGTCGTCGCTGAATTCCGTTCTCGCCGAACCGATTCAAGACGTCATACTGACCGACGCACACGGACGGCCCTGCATCGAGACGACGACCACCCTGGATTTAGAGCAGCGACTCGGCATGACCGGCGGCAACATCTTCCACGGTGGCTTGAGCTGGCCGTTCGCCGATGACGACGACCCAGCGGACACCCCGGCACGGCGATGGGGCGTGGCCACCACGCATGACCGCATCCTGCTCTGCGGCTCAGGCGCGCGACGCGGCGGAGCGGTCTCCGGTATCGGAGGCCACAACGCCGCGATGGCGGTACTGAGTTCGGATTGACTACTTCCGAGTGTCGATCGTCTTGTAGTCGCGCTCGGTGTAGCCGGTGTAGATCTGGCGCGGACGGCCGATTTTGCTGTCGCCCTCGTCGTGCATCTCCCGCCAGTGCGCGATCCAGCCGGGCAACCGGCCGAGCGCGAACAGCACGGTGAACATCCGGGTCGGGAACCCGAGCGCCCGGTAGATCAGACCGGTGTAGAAGTCGACGTTCGGGTAGAGCTTGCGCTCGATGAAGTAGTCGTCAGTGAGCGCTGCCTCTTCGAGTTGCTTTGCGATGTCCAGCAAGTCGTCGTCGCCGCCGAGCTTGGCCAAAATCTTGTCGGCCTGCTCCTTGACGATGCGCGCCCGCGGGTCGTAGTTCTTGTAGACCCGGTGGCCGAAGCCCATCAGCTTGACGCCTTCTTCTTTGTTCTTCACCTTGCGCACGAATTCGCTGACATCGTCGCCGCTGTCCCGGATCTGCTCGAGCATCTCCAGCACGGCCTGGTTGGCCCCACCGTGCAGCGGGCCCCACAGCGCGTTGATGCCGCCGGAGATGGAGGTGAACAGGTTCGCCTGGGACGACCCGACGAGCCGCACCGTCGACGTCGAACAGTTCTGCTCGTGGTCGGCGTGCAGGATGAGGAGCATATCCAGCGCCCGGACGATCTCCGGGTCGGGATGGTAGGGCTCGGCGGGCAGGCCGAACGTCATCCGCAGGAAGTTCTCCACCAACGTCAACGAGTTGTCCGGGTAGAGGAACGGCTGACCGACCGACTTCTTGTAGGCGTAGGCGGCGATCGTCGGCAGCTTGGCCAGCAGGCGGATCGTGGACAGCTCGACCTGCTCGTGGTCGTGCGGCTCCAGCGAATCCGGGTAGTACGCCGACAGCGCGTTGACCGCACTGGACAGCACCGGCATGGGATGTGCGTTGCGCGGGAAGCCGTCGAAGAACCGCTTCAGGTCCTCGTGCAGCATGGTGTGCAGCTGGATCTGGCGAGTGAAATCCGCCAGCTGGTCGGTGGTCGGCAGCTCGCCGTAGATGAGCAGGTAGCTCACCTCGATGAAGGTCGACTTCTCCGCGAGCTGGTCGATCGGGATGCCGCGGTAGCGCAGGATGCCGGCGTCACCGTCGATGTAGGTGATGGCGCTCTTGGTGGACGCCGTATTCACGAAGCCGTTGTCGAAGGTCGTATAGCCGGTTTTCGACAACAACGGACCGAGGGCGATGCCATCGGCACCCTCGGTCGCGTGAACGATGTCGAGATCCAACTCGCCACCCGGGTACTTCAGAGTGGCGGAGTCGTCGGTTGCGGCCACGGGAACCCCTTTGCGGTCTCGGCTGATGCTGGCCCTACAAGGATGCGTATATAGGGAGAAGGTAGTCGCTGTTGCCGAGCCGCGCCTGCGCGGGGGCGGGGTCAGCGGCTGACGACACCCGCCCCGGCTGCCTCGCTACCCGATAGCGTGCGAAAGCCGGCGCAGCAAGAGCCGCAATCAGCACGCCGACGACCACCAGGGCGCCACCCCAGACCACGCAGATCATCAGATGCGGCCTGCTGCAGCAGACCCGCGCGACCGTGAGCGGCGCCACTCACCCAGCCGAATCCGATAACGGTCACACCTCACACCAGGATCGCCACGATGACCGCCCAACCCTGCCGCGGGACAGCGACGATCGTCAGGGTTGCAGGCGTTCGACGCGTCCGTCGACGACACGAATTCGGTTGTGCAAGCGGTCTTCTCGGCCTTGCCAGAACTCCACCTCAGCGGGCGCGATGCGATACCCGCCCCAGTTCGGCGGAACAGGAACCTGCTCGGAGTCGGCGAACCGCGCCGTCACCTCCGCCAGCTGGTCGACCAGCGCCGCGCGGGAGGCGATCGGGTGTGACTGATGCGACGCCCACGCGCCGAGTTGCGAGCCGCGCGGGCGCTTGGTCCAGTAGCTCTCGGTGTCCCTCGGGTCGACCTTGGTCACCGCGCCCCGGATGTGGAACTGCCGGTTCAGCAGATACCAGGGGAAGGTCGCCGACGCGTACGGCGTCACCGCCAGATCCTCGCCTTTGGCCGAGTCGTAGTTGCTGAAGAACGTGATGCCGCCCTCGTCGACGCCCTTGCACAGCACCGAGCGGCTCACCGGTCGTCCATCTTTGACGGTGGACAGCACCATCGCGTTGGGTTCGGCGACGCCGCCACGCTCAGCGTCGCCGATCCAGGTGCGCAGCAACGCAAGCCAGCCGCCGTCGAGCCAGTCGACGTCGAGGTCAGGACTGCCGTCCCGCTCCTTGGATCCATACTCTTTGCGCATCGTCGCCAGGTGATCGTTGTCTGGTCCTGCCATCGCGCCCACGCTACTCCGGGCGCTAGTTACCGACCGGTAGCAACGAGCCCGCGGACGCGTGGGAGAATTTCGCCATGACTGTCATCTCGGACAAGATCCCGGAGAATTTCGTTGCCGGACTCGAGGGTGTGGTGGCATTCACCACCGAGATCGCTGAGCCCGACAAAGACGGTGGCGCCCTGCGTTACCGCGGTGTCGACATCGAAGACCTGGTCGGTCAGCACGTCACATTCGGCGACGTCTGGGCTTTGCTGGTGGACGGAGAATTTGGCCGCGGGCTGCCGCCCGCCGAGCCGTTCCCGCTGCCGATTCACAGCGGCGACGTGCGCGTCGACGTCCAGGCCGGCCTGGCGATGCTGGCGCCGATCTGGGGCTTCCAGCCGCTGCTCGACATCGACGACGCCACGGCTCGCGACCAGTTGGCCCGGGCTTCGGTGATGGCGCTGTCCTACGTCGCCCAGTCGGCCCGAGGCATCTACCAGCCAGCCGTCCCGCAGCGGGTCATCGACGAATGCTCAACGGTCACAGAACGTTTCATGACCCGCTGGCAAGGCGAGCCGGATCCCAAGCATGTCGAGGCCGTCGACGCCTACTGGGTGTCGGCTGCCGAGCACGGGATGAATGCGTCGACGTTCACCGCCCGGGTGATCGCGTCCACCGGCGCCGACGTCGCGGCGTCGCTGTCGGGTGCGGTCGGTGCGATGAGTGGCCCGCTGCACGGCGGTGCGCCGGCCCGGGTGCTGCCGATGCTCGAGGAGACCGAGCGCACCGGTGACGCACGCGGATTGGTCAAGGGAATCCTGGACCGCCACGAGAAGCTGATGGGCTTCGGCCACCGGGTATACCGCGCCGAAGATCCGCGGGCACGCGTCCTGCGGGCAACAGCCAAGCGACTGGGTGCGCCACGCTACGAGGTGGCGGCTGCTGTCGAGCAGGCCGCGCTTGCCGAGCTGCGGGAGCGGCGTCCGGATCGGGCGATCGAGACCAACGTCGAATTCTGGGCCGCGGTCATCCTCGACTTCGCCGAAGTCCCGGCCAGGATGATGCCGGCCATGTTCACCTGCGGCCGTACCGCCGGGTGGTGTGCGCACATCCTCGAGCAGAAGCGACTGGGCAAGCTGGTCCGTCCGGCCGCCATCTACGTCGGTCCCGGGCCACGCAGCCCAGAGGCCGTCCAAGGCTGGGATCACGTTCAAACGGCCTGACACCGGCGCGGTGTCGGTGGCCGGTGATGAGATTTCATCGCGGTCGGAGTCATACCTGTGTGCCCGATCGATTCACCCGTCGCCACCAAGGAGGCCGTCATGGCAATCGTCGTTGAACCCGCACTGTCCCCGCACCTGACCGTCGATGACGCCGCCGCGGCGATCGACTTCTACGTCAAGGCTTTTGGCGCCGTAGAAATCGGGCGAGTGCCCCGGCCCGACGGCAAGCTCATCCACGCGGCGGTGCGCATCAACGGTTTTCTGGTGATGCTCAACGACGACTTCCCGGAGATGTCGGGCGGCAGGTCGATGACGCCGACGTCGCTGGGCGGAACACCGGTCACCATCCATCTGACGGTGACCGACGTCGACGCCAAGTTCCAGCGCGCGCTCGATGCGGGCGCCACCGTGGTCGTCCCGCTGGACGAGCAATTCTGGGGCGATCGCTATGGCATGGTCGCCGACCCGTTCGGTCACCACTGGTCGCTGGGGCAGCCACTGCGCGAAGTCAGCGGCGAGGAGATCGCCGCCTTCGTGGGCCAATCGGGCTAGCCCGGCTAGGTGAGGTCTGCCAAGTCGCGAATTCGATCGACGATCCGGTGCCGCAGCGACGGCCCCGGCGCGGCGGCCGCGACATCGAGCATGTCGGCGATCGAAGTGAACTTGTTGCGCGGACGGTCGTCGGTGCCGCCACGTGCGACTTCCGCGGCGTCGATGGCACGCCAGCCGTCGGCGTCCACCAGGTCGGGCTGACGCTGCCGGACGAGCTTGTCCAGTGCTGACGATTTGGCGACGGGTGCACTCAACTGGCCGGCATTGAAATCGTCGACCAGCCGCTGCACCGTCTGTGCCGCACAGGATTTGTTGGTGCCGATGAAGCCCGACGGCCCGCGCTTGATCCAGCCCGCGACGTAAGCCCCGTGCACCGGCTGGCCGGAGTCCGACTCCACCACGCGGCCGCCGTTGTTCGGCACCACGCCCGCCTTCTCGTCGAATGGTAGGTCTTTGATTGCCTTGCCGTGGTAGCCAATTGAGGTCAACACCAGTCCGGCGTCGAGCACCTGCACCTCGTCGGTTCCGGTGGCCTCGAACTCCATTGCGGTGACCCGCTGCTCCCCTACGATGCGCTTCGGCGTCAGGTGGTAGGCCAGCCGGATCCGCGGGCGCGACGACGCTGCCGGCGCCGAGGCATCGGCCAGGGTGCTCAACACCTCGAGCTTCTGCTTGGTCAAGGTGTCCGATTCGGTGGCGAGGTCGCTCAGCACGGCCTCGCGGTCAGCGGCCGACAGCACCACATCTGCGGTGGACGTCAGGCCGATCAACTCGGGCAGGGTGAACGCCGAGTCAGCCGGCCCGCGCCGGGCGGCGATCACCACTTCCCGCACCCGCGAGGCGCGCAGCGCTGCCAACGCGTGGTCCGCGATGTCGGTGTGAGCCAGCTCGTCGGGATTCGCGGTGAGCACGCGGGCCACGTCGAAGGCGACGTTGCCGTTGCCGATGACGATGACCCGCTCATGGCTGAGATCGACTGGCAGATCGGTGAACTCAGGATGACCGTTGATCCAGGCGACCAACGCGGTGGCGGTGCCGGTACCGGGCAGATCCATCCCGTCGATGTCCAGCCTGCGGTCGTTGGGCGCGCCCGATGCGTAGATGACCGCGTGGTGGTGCGCCAGCAGGTCGTCGTGGCTCAGGTGCTTGCCCACCTCGACATTGAGGAAGAACCGGAATTCGCGGCGACGGGCGATCCGATCGAAAAGCTGGGTAACCCGCTTCGTGGTCTGGTGATCCGGGGCGACCCCGGCTCGTACCAATCCGTAAGGGGCAGGCAGTTTTTCGAAGACATTGACCCGGACGCCCTGCTGGGTGAGCAGTTCGTCGGCGGCGTACATCGCGGCCGGCCCCGATCCCACGATGGCCACCATCAGCGGGCCACCGTGATGCGCGTGCACCTCCGGCGCCGGAATCACCGGCGCCAGCTTGGACGTCGGCGGCAGCTTCTTGCCGGCGGGCCGGGACGCATGGACCGACTCATAGAACACTGCGTTGAGCGCGACGAACGGTAACTGCTCAGTGGTCAGTCGGGCGTCGGGCGCGATAGCGCCCACCGGGCACGCACTGACGCAGGCCCCGCAGTCCACGCAGGCAACCGGATCGATGTACAGCATCTCCGCGTCGGCGAAGCCCGGCTCGTCCGGCGACGGGTGGATGCAGTTCACCGGGCAGGCGTAAACACAAGACCCGTCGCTACAGCACGACTGGGTGATTACGTGCGGCATACCGGAATCTCTAGGCTGCGACCGTGAGGTGCTGACGCTGCGGCTCGCTGCGGTAGCGCGACGGCTTGCCGTCGATCTTGCAGATTCGCCACACGAGCTTGGCCAGCGGGTTCATCAAACCGGTGTCACGGCACAGCATCCGGACATCACCGAACATGTCGCGCAGCATCTGACGCGACTCGGGCGAGGAGAAGAACACGTCCTTGCGAACCGCACGCGGGATGTCGAACTCACGCCAGAAAGCCTTGGGCGGAACAACAATCGCCGAACACAGGATCCGCATGGTCAGCGGCACGAAGAGCGAAAGCCAAAAGCGCTTGCGCCGTGGCAGTTCCGGCACCCGCTTGCGCAGATACTCGTGCGCGAACGAGATGTGGCGAGCTTCCTCGGCCACGTGAATGGCCATCACCCGCTCCATGATCGGGTGCAGTTCCTTACCCTCGCGCAGCACGTTCTTCTGGGTGTGGTCGATGGGCTCTTCGCCGGCCAGGATGCCGAACCAGAACGGGATCGGCAGCGGCCCGGCCACCAGCGGGATAACGGGCTGGATCCACTTCAGCATCCGCGGCATTCCGGGCACGTCGGCGCCGATGTGGTTCACCATCTCCTGGAACATCATGGTGTGGTTGCACTCTTCGACAGCCTCGTGCAAGCAGTACCGGTATTCCGGCGAGCCATTGGGCACCCAGAACGCGTATTCCATCAAGCCACGGATCAGGATCGATTCGAAATGCAGACCGACCTTGGCCACGTTGGCCTGGCGCCACATGCCGATCTGGATCTGACGGTCTTGCGGCTGCGACTGGTACCACGCGTGCTTGCCCAGTGGGTCGGTCTTCGGCAGGATCCAGCGCGGGTCGTTGTCGATGACCTTGAACTCGGGCGAGTCCCAGTCGATGTCGGTGTACGGGTTGAAATTGCGACGCACTGACCCCTCGGACAGTGTGTTCAGCATTTCCACGTATTTCGGGTCGTCCAGGACATCCATGTTGCGACGCCACCGGCGAATGATCTTCGTCCGTGCCGGTTTCTGGGCCGTGCCTGCCTGGGTCATTATTTAGCCTCCACAACGAGGTTTACATTTGGGCGTTCTATGTCCAACACAGTACCGAAGGTATCGCCAACTTACTAGCCCTTCGCCCGCGGTGTGGCTGAGCCGTGAACAACTGTTTCGGTGTGGTCTAGCTCACACGATAGCGGGCACTAGCCTGGTGATCATGGCTGAGGCATTGACGATCCCCGACGGCATCAAACCCAGCGACGGACGCTTCGGATCCGGCCCCTCAAAAGTCCGGCCTGAGCAGCTCCAAGCCCTGGCGACCACTGCCGCCCCGCTGTTCGGGACGTCACATCGCCAGGCACCGGTCAAAGACTTGGTCGGCCGGGTGCGCACCGGACTACGGGAGTTCTTCTCGGTGCCCGACGGCTACGAGGTGGTGCTGGGCAACGGCGGCGCGACGGCATTCTGGGACGCCGCGGCGTTCGGCCTGATCGACAAGCGGTCGCTACACCTGAGCTACGGCGAGTTCAGCTCGAAGTTCGCCTCCTCCGTCGCCAAGAACCCGTTCGTCGGCGACCCGATCATCGTCAAAGCCGAACCCGGCAGCGCCCCGGAGCCGCAGAGCGATCCCTCGGTCGACGTCATCGCCTGGGCGCACAACGAGACCTCGACCGGCGTCGCGGTGCCGGTCACGCGGCCACACGGCTCCGGCGACGCGCTGGTCGTCATCGACGCCACCTCCGGCGCCGGCGGTCTACCCGTCGACATCGCCGACACCGACGCCTACTACTTCGCGCCGCAGAAGAACTTCGCGGCCGACGGCGGCTTGTGGCTGGCGATTCTGAGCCCGGCCGCGCTGAACCGGGTCAACACCATCGCCGAGTCCGGGCGCTGGGTGCCCGACTTCTTGTCGCTGCCGATCGCGGTGGAGAACAGCCTGAAGAACCAGACCTACAACACTCCCGCCATCGCAACGCTGGTGCTCCTGGCTGAGCAGGTCGACTGGCTCAACGGCCACGGCGGGCTGGACTGGGCGGTCAAGCGCACCGCCGACTCGTCGCAGCGGCTGTACAACTGGGCGGCCGACCGGGCGTACACGACGCCGTTCGTCACCGACCCGAAGCTGCGCTCCCAGGTTGTGGGCACCATCGACTTCAACGACGACGTCGACGCTGGGGCCGTCGCCAAGACCCTCCGCGCCAACGGCATCGTCGACGTCGAGCCGTACCGCAAACTCGGTCGCAACCAGTTGCGGGTCGCGATGTTCCCCGCCGTCGAGCCCGATGACGTCAGCGCGCTGACCGAATGCATCGACTGGGTCGTCGAGCGCCTCTAGCCTGCTCAGAGAAAAACCCCAGGTGCTACCGCGTGTCCGACCACACCGCGGTGGCTGGCTGAGTTACAGTGCGCCCTGACAGGCCTGGCGCGCTGGTCTGCGAGGAGCCTGCGAGGAGACACCATGCGGGAACTCAAGATCGTCGGACTCGATCTCGACGGCAAACACATCATCTGCGAGGGTGACAACCCCGCAGACAAGTTCAAGATCCGCGTCGACGACCGATTGCGTGCGGCGTTGCGCGGCGACGGGGCCCGGGTGGCTCAAACTCGCATCGACATCGAGGTCACCAACATGTTGAGTCCCAGGGAAATTCAGGCTCGTATCCGCGCGGGCGCGTCCGTCGAGCAGCTCGCGACGGCCGCAGGCGCGGACATCGAGCGGGTCGAGCGATTCGCCCACCCGGTGCTGCTGGAGCGATCACGGGCGGCCGAGTTGGCAACCGCCGCGCACCCCATTCTGTCCGACGGCCCCTCGGTGCTGACGCTGCTGGAGACCATCACCTCGTCACTGGTGGCACGTGGCCTCAACCCCGACGGCACCACCTGGGACGCGTGGCGCAACGAAGACGGCCGATGGACGGTCCAGTTGGGCTGGAAGGCCGGGCGGTCGGACAACCTCGCGCACTTCCGCTTCTGCCCCGGCGCTCACGGCGGCACCGTCACCGCGGTCGACGACCCGGCCAGCGAGTTGATCGACCCGAACTTCGACCGCCCGCTGCTGCGGCCCGTCGCCGCGGTCGCTCAACTCGACTTCGACGAGCCGGAGATCGGGCCCGCGCCCGCGCCCGAGCCTGCGGAGACTCCGGAGCCCGAACCCAAGCCCGAACCCGCGGCACGCGCTCGCCGCGGCAAGCCGGCCGTGCCGGCATGGGAAGACGTGCTGCTGGGTGTTCGTTCCAGCGGGCAGCGCTAACGCAGCAGGTTCATCGCCAGCAGCGCGAGCCACGCACCCGTCACGCCCACTCCCGCACCAAACACCAGCCAACGCAGCACCGGCGTGTGCCGCCACCCCCACAAAGTCGGTGCCAGTCCGCCCGCTGCCACAAAATTCAACGCGACGGCGAGCAACGGATGCACCCGGATCAAGCCGAGACTCAGCACCACGACGGCGACCGCGGTGACCGCTGCGACGAAGCCGGCAACGGTCAAACCTGTTGCCCACGGAGTGGATTCGTCAGACACGGTCAAACTCTAGCTCGCTCGTAGAACGCCAGCGCCGCGGCGGTGGCGACGTTCAGCGAGTCGGTGCCCCGCGACATCGGGATGCGCACCCGCAGGTCACTCGCCTTCAGCGCGGCGTAGCTCAAGCCCGGCCCTTCAGCACCGACCAGAATGGCAACCCGCTCACCGTGCATGGTCGTCATCGCCTCCGGCAGCGACACCGCGTCGGGCGCGGGCGTCATCGCCAGCAATCGAAAACCCATCTGCCGCAAAGTATTCACGTCGGCAGGCCACTCCGCAGCCCGGGCATACGGCACCAGGAGGGCGTGGCCCATCGAGACGCGCACCGCGCGACGGTACAGGGGGTCAGCGCAGCCGCTGCCGAACACGACGGCGTCGACGTCGAGACCGGCGGCGTTGCGGAAGATCGAGCCGAGGTTCTCATGGTCATTGACTCCCTCGACCACTGCGATGGTTCGCGCGCTGCTTGCCACCTGCTCGATGCTGCGCTCGGGTATCCGGCGTGCCGCGGCGAGCACCCCGCGGTTGAGGTGAAAGCCGACCGCTTCGGCCATCACCTCTGCCGACGCCCGGTAGAACGGCGCCGGGTTGCCGGCCAGATCCGCTTCGAGTTCGGTCAATCTGCGGTCGGTACCGAGGAACGCCAGCGGCGCGAACGGCGAGGCCAGCATCCGCTGCACGACCAGCACGCCCTCGGCGATCACCAGGCCCTTGCCAGTGGGCAGGTCAGGCCGTCGATCGATGCTGTTCAGATCCCGGAAATTATCCAGCCGCGCATCGTCGGGGTCAGTGATATCGCAGACGTGCACACCGTCAGCCCGATCAAAATTGTTCGCGGTCAAGGGCTTTCGTCAACCAAAGCCAAGATGAGGTCGGCCGCCACGCGCAGCGTGTCACGTTCGCCGCCGCCCAGCGTCTCCAGCCGCTGTGCGAGCCACTCCTGGCTGGCGCGTCGTTCGGCCTCCATCAGCTCGGTGCCGGCTTCGGAAACCGACACCAAGACCTGCCTGCCGTCGTCGGGGTGCGCGACGCGGTCCACGAAACCCAGGTCGGCCAACGAGGCGATCACTCGGGTCATCGACGGTGGGCGGACGCGCTCCCTGATCGCCAGCGCGCCCGGCGTCATCGGCCCGAAGTTGGCCAGCGTCGCCAGCGCGGACAGCTGCGACAGCGACACGGGTGACTGCGGGCGACGAAACCGCAGCTGCCGAGAGAGCCGCATCACCGCCAGCGACAGGTCGCTGGCCAGTCGGCTATCGCCATCGATCACAGCGCGAAGGTTACGACAGAACGCGGATGCGTCAACATCGAATCACCGAGTCCGGACTGATCAAGCTATCTTGATTGCGATGTCCACCGAGCCTGGTAAGACCGTCAAGCCACCGCAGCTGCCCGCTGTGCTGCTGGACCCGTGGCCGATCATCGCCGTCGGCGCCGTGGCCTGGCTCATCGCCACGGTGGCCGCGTTCGCCATACCTGCACTCGTCTCGTGGCGACCGTTCACCGTGGCCGGGCTCGCGGTCGGTGTCGTGGGAACCAGCATCTTTCTGTGGCAGCGCAGTGCTGCCCGCCGAGGCGCGCGCGGCGCCCAAACGGGACTGACGACAACCCGCAGTCCCGACTGACCAGGAGGTATGCGTCAATGGCAGCGCCGCTATTGCAAGCCCAAGTCGACATCAACGCACCCGTCTCCACGGTCTGGGGCCTGGTCAGCGATTTCCGCCGGATGCCGCAGTGGAGTCCGCAGTGTCGATTGATGCGGCCGCTGGGTCAAGTCCGGCAGGGCACCCGGACGTTCAATCTGAACCGCCGAAAGCTGATGTTCTGGCCGACGACGTCGACCGTCCTCGAGATGATCCCGGACCAGAAACTGGCCTTCCGGGTCAACATGAACAACACGGTCTGGAGCTACGAGCTGCAGTCGATCCCTGGCGGCACCCGGGTGATCGAGAGTCGGCATGCCGAGAACGGGGTCAAGCCAGTGTCCGGCATGGCAGTCAATGCGTTGATGGGCGGAACGGCGAGCTTCGAGCGCGAGCTGATCGACGGAATGCACGCCTCGCTCGCGAGGATCAAGGCGGCAGCCGAGAACGGCTAGCTGGGCTCCGCAGGCTGCTCGGGGACGTCAGGCTCTGCGCGCTGCTCGCTAACCTCAGGCTCCACGGCCTCCTCGACCGGCTGCTCGACGGCCTGGTCGGCAACGTCAGGCTCCGCGGGCTGCTCGACGGGTTGTGCCGCGGGCTTCTGGCTGACGTCGAGCACGCCGTCGTCGAACGGGTCGTACATCGGCGAGCCGCTGCCCGCCGGCGCGGGGGTGTCAGAATGGGCTCCGCAGCCGTATTCGAAGTCGACCACATGACCGTCGGCCGACAACTCGTTGCCGCACACCCCGAACATCGTCCCCAATGAACCTGCGAGCGGCAGGAAGAAGCCGCAGTCCCGACACACCCGTTTGGTGGATTGCGCCATCGGCGCCCGAGGGCCGTAGTCGCCGTCGTGCCAGCGTTGAGCGGCCTCGACGCGACCCCATAGACCCATCACCCGGCGTCGTCCCAGCCCGATCTCAGCAGCGGTTTCGTCGACCTGCGGGTCGCCTGACGACATGAAGCCGGGCACCAGCCGTGGGTCGTCCGTGAGGGGCGCGAGGAGGTCACCCGGACCCAGATCGCCCGGCCGGACCCGCTGATCCCACGGCACCCACTCCGGCGCCAACAACGCCGTCGGACCCGGGACCAGCACGACTTCGCTGACCGTTGCGTGGTCGGTGCCGGGATAGCCGGCCACCACGACCGCCCATTGCCAGCCCTGATAGCCAGGCAGATGGGCCAGGAAACGGTGGGTGGCGCTGGTCGGATCCTCGTACCCCACGCCGAGGTACTCGCCCACGGTGTCTTCGCCGCTGTGCTCGGCGACGGCCGTTCTTGCCAGCTCGGCCGAGCCGATCAACACCGTCGCCAACTCGGGCGACCACTCGTCGGTGGTCGCCACAGCCGCTGCTCCGGTCGACTCGGTCAGGTTGTCCGTTGTTTCCATGGGCCTCCAATTCTGCCGCACATACACGTCGGACGGCCACACCGGTCGCCTACGCACTGCCGCCGACCGGATGGGTGAGAATCGATACATGTCTGGACGGCGCCGTGAACACCCGGATGCGGGCCGGCCGTCGACTCCCGGCAGCCGCGGGCGTACCGGACCCGCGAGCGAGCATCCCGGCATGGCCAACTACCCGACCGACGAGTCGGATTACCGGCAGACACGTACTCCGCGTCCGCCTGATGGCGCGGCTCCTCCTCATCGCGCTTCCCGCTCTGCATCGTCGCCGCGCACGCAGATGCCCAGCTCCAATCGGTATCTGCCGCCGCTGAATCGCGACACCGAACCCGAGCGCCGCACCGAGCCGCCCCGTTCCACTCAGGCGGGTGAGCGGGTGACCGTCACCCGCGCCGCCGCCCAGCGCAGCCGTGAGATGGGTTCGCGGATGTACTGGCTGGTCCAGCGGGCCGCCACCGCCGACGGCGCCGACAAGTCCGGGCTGACCGCGCTGACCTGGCCGGTGGTGGCCAATTTCGCGACCGACGCCGCCATGGCCGTCGCGCTCGCCAACACGCTGTTCTTCGCCGCGGCCACCGGCGAGAGCAAAGGCAAGGTCGCGCTGTACCTGCTGATCACCATCGCCCCGTTCGCCGTGATCGCGCCCCTGATCGGCCCGGCACTCGACCGGCTCCAGCATGGCCGCCGGGTCGCGCTGGCCGCGTCGTTCGCGCTACGAACCGCGCTGGCCGTGGTGCTGATCGCCAACTACGACGCCGCGACCGGCGGCTATCAGTCCTGGGTGCTGTATCCGTGTGCGCTGATGATGATGGTGTTGTCGAAGTCCTTCAGCGTGCTGCGCAGCGCGGTCACACCGCGGGTGATGCCGCCGACGATCGATCTGGTTCGGGTGAACTCGCGATTGACGATGTTCGGTCTGCTGGGCGGCACCATCGTCGGCGGCGGTATCGCCGGCGGCATCGAGTACGCGGGCGACCGCTTGTTGCAGCTACCCGGCGCGTTGTTCGTCGTCATCGCCGCCACCGTCGCGGGTGCTTGGTTATCCATGCGGATTCCGCGCTGGGTCGAGGTGACCGCGGGCGAAGTTCCTGCCACGCTGAGGTACCGCCAGGGAAATCGGCGGCGCAGCTGGACCGACGAGGTTCGCCGGGCAAGCGGGGCGCTTCGACAACCGTTGGGCCGCAACATCATCACGTCGTTGTGGGGCAACTGCACGATCAAGGTGATGGTCGGTTTCCTGTTCCTGTATCCGGCGTTCGTCGCGAAAGCGCATCAGGCCAGCGGGTGGGTGCAGCTCGGGATGCTGGGTTTGATCGGGGCGGCCGCCGCCGTCGGCAACTTCGCCGGCAACTTCGCCAGCGCCCGAATGCGATTGGGCCGACCCTCGGTGTTGGTGGTGCGCTGCACTCTCGCGGTCACCGGTATCGCGCTGGCGGCGGCGGTGGCAGGCAACCTGATGATGGCCGCGGTCGCAACGCTGGTCACGTCGGGATCGAGCGCGATCGCGAAGGCCGCACTGGACGCGTCGTTGCAGGACGACCTGCCGGAGGAATCCCGTGCGTCGGGCTTCGGGCGTTCGGAGTCCACGCTGCAGCTGGCCTGGGTCCTCGGTGGCGCCCTCGGCGTCCTGCTCTACACCGACCTGTGGGTCGGCTTCAGCGTCGTCAGCTCGGTGCTTCTTCTCGGCTTGGCGCAGACGGTGGTCAGCTTCCATGGCGACTCGCTGATTCCCGGCCTGGGCGGTAACCGGCCGGTGATGGTCGAGCAAGAAGGCGACCACAGCGAGCAGAAGACCACGGCGGTGCGACGACCGTGACGCGCACACGAAATCCGGTGGTCGCTGTGCTCGCGGCGGTGCTGGTGCTGGCGGCGGCCGCGGCCGGTGTCGGCGCATGGCTGCTCACCCGCGGGCATGGCGCGGCACACCCCGAGATCAGCGCGTACTCGCACGGCCACCTGACCCGCGTCGGCCCGTACCGGTACTGCAGCGTGCTCGACCTCACCGACTGCCAGAACTCGCAGACCGAAGGCGAGCTGCGGGTGGATTCCCATGACCCCGTGCAACTTTCGGTGCCGCCGTCGATCGGGCAGGCGCCCTGGTGGCTGTTACGGGTGTACGAGGATTCCGTCATCCCCGCAACGACGTTCTACCGCCCGAGCGATCGACTGGCGGTCACCATCCCGACCATCGATGCGCAGCACGGCCGGCTGACCGGTATCGCCGTGCAGTTGATGACGCTGGTCGTCGACCGCAACGGCGAGCTTCAGGGTGTGCCGCACGCCGAGTGGTCGGTGCGAACGGTCTGGAGTTAGCCCGCGCCGTGGCCGGCGGGTACCTCTTCACCGGCGCGAGTCGGACCGGGCGGCGTGCCCTCACCGAAAGGCCTGCCGCCCAACGCTTCCCGACCGTGCGGCGTCAACCAGCCGGCCAGCTCCGGCCCCTTCGGCACAATCCGAGTGGGGTTGATGTCGGCGTGCACGATGTAGTAGTGCTGCTTGATCTGGACGAAGTCGGTGGTGTCGCCAAAACCCGGCGTCTGAAACAGATCTCGCGCATACGCCCATAGCACCGGCATCTCGGAGAGCTTGCTGCGGTTGCATTTGAAGTGCCCGTGGTAGACGGGATCGAAGCGGGCCAACGTGGTGAACAACCGGACGTCGGCTTCGGTGATGGTGTCGCCGACGAGGTAGCGCTGCCGTTCCAATCGTGCGCTGACCCAGTCGAGTGCGGCGAACAGCCGGTCGTACGCGGCGTCGTAGGCCTGTTGTGAGCCGGCGAACCCGCACCGGTAAACGCCGTTGTTGATCTCGGTGTAGATCCGCTTGCCCACCTCGTCGATCTCGTCGCGCAGCGCCTCCGGATACAGCTGCGGCGCGCCGTCGCGGTGATAGGCCGTCCATTCGGTGGACAGGTCCAGCGTCATCTGAGGGAAGTCGTTGGTGACGACGGCCCCGGTCGGCACGTCGACGATCGCGGGGACGGTGATGCCCTTCGGGTAGTCGGGAAATCGCGCGAAGTACGCATCCTGCAGCCGGGGAATTTGCAGCACCGGGTCGACGCCGCCGGGGTCGAGGTCGAATGTCCAACTGCGCTTGTCATGCGTCGGGCCGCAGAAGCCAATGGAGAGAACGTCTTCCAGTCCGAGCAGCCGTCGGACGATGATCGCGCGGTTGGCCCACGGACAGGCCCGCGCGACGATCAGGCGATAACGGTCCGGCTGCACCGGATAGCCATCACGGCCGTCGACGGTGATCCTGGTTTCGATGTAGTTGCTGTCCCGGGTGAACTCGCCCGCTTCGGCCACGTAGGAACCCACTGCAGCAGTCTGTCAGGCCTTCGCCACGGTCAGGAAGCGCCGCGACAGGTCGGCTTCGGTCGACTCGCCGGCTTCCCAGTGCGAGATCCACGGCCCGGTGCCCTCGGACTGGTCGATGATCCCGTCCTCCAGCCAGGTGTAGCGCCCCTTCAACACGTTGCGGGCCACCTCCGCGTCGGTGCCGTCGGTGTTGGTCCAGAGAGCCTCGAACAGCGCCTCAACCCGCAGCGTCGCCTGCTGGCAGAACGCTTCGGCCAACTCGTAGGACTGCTCACCGCGTTGCGGATCGGCGACGCGCTGCGATTCGGCCCGCACGCACGTCGCGGCCATGGCGAAGAGTTCTGCACCGATGTCGACGACGCGCCCAAGGAATCCCTGCTTCTGCTCCATCGCTGCCTGCCAGCGCGCCATCCCGTAGAAGGTGTTGCGCGCGAGCTTGCGTGCGGACCGCTCGACGAATCGCAGATGCGTCGCCAAGTTTCCGAACTCGCGGTACGCGGTCGGACGCTGACCCTCGCCGAACACCAACTGCGGCAACCACTTTGCGTAGAATCCGCTCGCACCGACCGCCGCCTTCGCCTTCTGGCGGATGTCGGCTTTGGCATTCGCCAGATCGCCGGCGGCGCTGAGGTGGGCGTCGACGGCCTCGCGGGCGATCAGCAGCCGCATGATCTCGCTGGATCCCTCGAAGATCCGGTTGATCCGCAGGTCGCGGACCACCTGCTCGACCGGCACCGCCCGCTCGCCGCGCGCGGCCAACGACTCGGCGGTCTCGTAGCCACGCCCGCCGCGAATCTGCAGCAGGTCGTCGCCGATCTTGCAGGACATCTCGCTGGACCACAGTTTGGCCAGCGCCGCCTCGATCCGGATGTCGTTGCGGCCCTCGTCGGCCATCTGACCGGACAACTCCAGCACCGACTCGAGCGCGTAGCTCGTCGCCGCCATGAACGAGATCTTCTCGACGACGGCGCCGTGTTCGCCGACCGGCTTGCCCCACTGCACACGCTCACCGGCCCACTCCCGGGCGATTTTCAGCGACCACTTCGAGGCGCCGGCGGCGATCGCGGGTATAGAAAGCCGTCCGGCGTTCAACGTGGTCAACGCAATCTTCAGGCCGTCGCCCTCTTTCCCGATCAGGTTCTCGGCGGGCACCCGGACCTTGTGCATCCTGGTCAGACCGTTTTCGATACCGCGCAGGCCCATGAATTTGTTGCGCCGTTCCACGGTGATGCCCGGTGAATCGGCTTCGACGACGAAGGCGCTGATGCCGCCGCGGTGCCCCTCGCTTTTGGGCACGCTGGCCATCACCACGAGGAGTTCGGCGACGACGCCGTTGGTCGTCCACAGCTTGACGCCGTCCAGCTCGTATGCGGCTCCGCCGTCGACCGGAGTTGCCGTCGAAGCCAGCCGCGCCGGGTCGGAACCCACGTCCGGCTCGGTGAGCAGGAACGCCGATATCGCCCCCGCAGCACACCGCGGCAGGAATTTCCGCTTCTGCTCGTCACTCCCCGCCAGCTTGAGCGGCTCCGGAACACCGATCGACTGGTGCGCGGACAACAACGCCCCGAGGCTGGCGTGAACGGTCGACACCAACATCAGCGCTCTGTTGTAGGCGACCTGCGACAAACCCAGCCCACCGAATTCGGTCGGGATCTTCATCCCGAAGCAACCCAGCTCGGCGAGGCCCTTCACGTACTCGTCGGGAATCTGAGCGTCGCGCTCGATGACACTGCCGTCGACGGTGTCCAGAAACTCACGCAGCTTCGTCAGAAACGCTTCGGTACGAGCAGCTTCGTCATCGGACGGTTCGGGGAAAGGATGGATGAGGTCAAGCGGAAAGCGACCTAAAAACAACTCCTTGGCCAGCGACGGCTTGTCCCAACCGCTTTCGCGGGACTCCTCCGCGACTGCTCGTGCTTGTTCTTCGCTGACCTGCGCCTCATGTGCCATCGGACTTCCCTCACTCGAATCGACTCCTGTGGCAATTCGAATGTCAGGGTTCCCCGTGGCGGCGCCGGGTACACGCGATCAGGTGTCGAGTTCGCGGGCGACGGCTTTGACGACCTCGGAGACCTTGCGGGCAATCTTCTTGTCCGGGTAGCGACCCTTGCGCAGCTCCGGCTGCACGGTGCCCTCCAGCAAGGTGATCATGTCCTCGACCATGCCGTGCAGCTCGTCGGGGCTGTGCTTGTGCTCGGTGGACCCTTCGCGGCGCGGACGGCTACTGAGTGTGGGCGGCGGGTCGATGAGCTTCACGCTCAGCGCCTGCGGCCCACGACGTCCGGACGCCAGGCCGAACTCCACCTTCTGGCCCGCCTTGAGTCCTTCAACACCGGCGGGCAACGCCGAGGAACGGACATAGACGTCCTCGCCGTCTTCCTGAGACAGGAATCCGAATCCCTTCTCAGCGTCATACCACTTCACCTTGCCTGTCGGCACCGGTCTCACCTGCTTGTCTAACGGTTTGCTCAATACGGCCAACATAACGAAGCGCCCCGCCTGCGCAGGACGCGATGACGACCGATCCTACTCGGACCGCTGCCGGCTGAGCACCGGACTTTCTCACCTATGCTGACGCATGGGCTGGAGGAGACAATGCGCCTGATCCTGAACGTCATCTGGCTGCTTTTCGGCGGCCTGTGGTTGGCCCTGGGTTATCTTCTCGCCGCGGTCATCTGCTTTCTGCTCATCGTGACCATTCCCTTCGGCTTCGCCTCGCTGCGCATCGCGTCGTATGCGTTGTGGCCGTTCGGTCGGACGATCGTGGACCGGCCAGGCGCCGGCACCGGCGCCCTGATCGGCAACGTCATCTGGATCCTGCTGTGTGGGATCTGGCTGGCCATCGGCCACCTCGTGAGCGCCGTCGCGATGGCCGCGACGATCGTTGGCATTCCACTGGCGCTGGCCAACCTCAAGCTGATCCCGGTGTCGCTGGTGCCACTGGGCAAGGAGATCGTCCCGGTGCGCCCCGCGCCGTGGGCCACTCCCGGGACGCCGCGGATCTGACCGTCATGTGACCGGGGGTTATGTGTAACGGGCCATGTGAGATCAATCACATAACGGAATGATCACGGACCGGCAACGGCTCGATTGCGACGCTCTCAACCAGCGTAAACAGCGGCAACTCCTGGCGTTTTCCGCGTTCGACGCGGGCGAAACGCTGGTTTGGCCAGAAAATGACTCTGCCGCTGGCACGGGCTAGCGTCGTGCGCGGGCCTGCCGAGACTCCCTGCGCGGCGGGCCTTCTCGCCTATAGCGCCGAGCTCCATCCAATAGGCGAGCAACGAAACCCATGGATGGAGGCGGGGGACCCAACGGTCCGCCGATATTGCGACCAGGAGCCAACGCTGGCTCCTTGGGGTGAAGCCGACGCGTTTCCGACAGGACTCGACGATGGCCGGGCGACCTCTTCCGCCCGAACCCGACAGCTGACCTCGTAGGCGCTTTACGAGAGGAATCACTGGGGTATGAGCGGACGTCACCGTAAACCCACAACGTCGACCGTCGGCGTTGCCAAACTGGCCTTCACCGGAGCTGTCATCGGCAGCGGTGGCATCGCCCTCGCCGCCAACGCAGCGGCAGCTCCCGACAACGAATGGGACCGCGTCGCCGCCTGCGAGTCGGGCGGCAACTGGGCCATCAACACCGGCAACGGCTACCACGGCGGCCTGCAGTTCTCGCAGGGCACCTGGGCCGCGCACGGTGGCGGCGAGTACGCCTCAGCCGCCAACCAGGCCACCCGGGATCAGCAGATCGCCGTAGCGGAGCGGGTGCTGGCCACTCAGGGCCGCGGCGCCTGGCCGGTCTGCGGTCGCGGATTGTCCGGCGCAACCCCGCGCAACGTGGTCGCTGACGCGCCCCCACCCGACGCGCCGCCGCCTGTCGAGGTCGTCGACGCCCCGATGCCGCCTCCGCCGGCCGAGCCTCCGCCCCCACCGCCGGCACCCGAGCCTCCGCCGCCGCCTCCAGCCGAGCCGGCCGCGAACGACGCACCGCCTCCGCCGCCCGAGCCGCCGGCTCCCCCGGCCCCGCCCGTGCAGGCCGAGACTGTCACAGTCGACGTGCCTGCCCCGGCCGACGCACCGCCGCCCGCCGACGCACCTCCGCCGCCCGCCGACGCACCTCCGCCGCCCGCTGAGGATCCCGCGCCGCCGGCACCGCAGGCCGAGACCGTCGACATGACGGCACCGGAAGGCGCACCGGAGGACGTTCAGCAGGCCAACACGGTGTCGCAGTGGACGGTTGTGCCGCAGGCACCCGCCCCGAGCTACCTCAAGGACCTGCAGCACGCGATTCAGTCGCAGAACGTGAGCGGGAACCCGGCACTGTCCTCGCTCGCCTAGAAGTCCGCTGACACAACAAAAGCCGGCGCGACATCATCGCGCCGGCTTTTGTTGTCTACCTATTGATTGACTTCGGTGACCGGATGCACGTAGGGCAATTCGTCAGCGGGCAGCGGGAAGACCAGGTCACCGAACGGCGACAGCGCGCCTGTTCGGTCGCATGCGAGTTCACTCACCGCATGGTCGTCGGGATCGGTCGTCGGCCAACCGTTGTCGACGTACCGGGTCTTCTGCGCCTTCTTGCCGTTGTCAGCCACGGTTCCATTCTGACAGGTCCGCGGCGAACTTGACGGCCCGGCTCTCTAATTTCCGCCATCGTCGACCGCCGATTGTTGGCCGGGAATGCGCACTCGCTCCACTGCTTTACGCTGGTCAGCAATGACTGAACACACCCCGGGCGTCCCGCTGGGGTCCTGGCTGGCCGAGTTGCCCGACGAGCGGCTCATCCGCCTGCTGGAGCTGCGACCCGACCTGGCCCAGCCGCCACCCGGCAGCATCGCCGCCCTGGCCGCCCGCGCCCAGGCTCGCCAGTCGCTCAAGGCAGCCACCGATGAGCTGGATTTTCTGCGGTTGGCCATCGTCGACGCGCTGCTGGTGCTGCAGGCAGACAGCGCGCCAGTGCCCGTCGCCAAGCTGCTCACGACGATCGGCGACCAGGCACCCGAAGCTGAGGTACTGGACGCGCTCGACGACCTCAAGGACCGGGCTCTGGCGTGGGGTGATGGAGAGCTGCGGTTGGCCTCCGATGCCGCCGTCGGGCTGCCCTGGCATCCCGGCCAGGTGACGTTGGAAGACGCCTCGGTAGACCCGAACCACATCGCCGAATTGATCGACGGTCTCGACGAACCGCAGCGGGAGCTGTTGGACAGGCTGCTGGAAGGTTCACCGCTGGGACGCACCCGCGACGCCGCACCCGGCGCTCCGGCGGATCGCCCAGTGCCCCAACTGCTCGCGATTGGGCTGCTGCGGCGCGTCGATGCCGACACGGTGATCCTGCCGCGCCATGTCGGGCAGGTGCTGCGCGGCGAGGAGCCCGGCCCGGTGCGGTTGGCCGCGCCGGATCCGGTGGTCTCCACCACGACGTCCGCCGACGTCGACGCCGTGGCGGCAGGCGCGGTGATCGACCTGCTGCGCGAAATGGATGTCCTGCTCGAATCACTCAGCGCAGCACCGATTTCCGAGCTGCGTAGTGGCGGCTTGGGAGTGCGTGAGGTCAGGCGGCTGGCGAAGGTGACCGGCGTCGACGAAGGCCGACTGGGGTTGGTTCTCGAGCTAGCCGCCGCCGCCGGCCTGATCGCCAGCGGCGTCCCCGAGCCGCAGCCGACCAGTGGTGATCCGCCCTACTGGGCCCCGACGGTGGCCGCCGACCGGTTCGCCGAGGCGCCGACCGGCGAGCGCTGGCATCTACTGGCCACCACCTGGCTCGACCTGGCCGCCAGACCCGCACTGATCGGCAGTCGCGGCCCAGACGCCAAACCCTATGCGGCGCTCTCGGATTCGCTTTATTCGACGGCGGCCCCGCTGGACCGCCGTCTGCTGCTGGACATGCTCGCCCAACAACCTGTCGGCGCGGGAGTGGGCAAGAGCACCGCGTCGACGGCGTTGATCTGGCGCAGGCCGCGATGGTCCAACCGGCTGCAACCCGCCCCGGTCTCCTACCTGCTGGACGAGGCGCACCAACTGGGCTTGGTGGGCCGCGGGGCGATCAGCACACCGGGCCGCGCGTTCATCGGCGGCGACGAGTCCGACGCGATCAACGCGATGACGCGCGCGCTACCGACACCGATCGACTACTTCCTGGTGCAGGCCGACCTGACCGTCGTGGTGCCTGGACCGCTGGAACGCGATCTGGCCGAGGAATTGGCGACGGTGGCCACCGTCGAGTCGGCGGGTACGGCGATGGTGTACCGCGTCAGCGAGCAGTCCATTCGGCATGCCCTGGACATCGGCAAAACCGCGGACGAGTTGCACAAGCTGTTCGGCAAGCATTCGAAAACACCTGTGCCGCAGGGCTTGACCTACCTCATCGACGACGTCGCACGCAGGCACGGGCAACTGCGCATTGGCATGGCTGCGGCATTCGTGCGATGCGAGGATCCCTCATTGCTCGCCCAGGCGGCGGCCGCCGCCGAGCATCTCGGCCTGCGGGTGCTGGCGCCGACTGTGGCGATATCGCAGGCGCCGATCAGCGAAGTGCTCACGGCACTGCAGGACGCCGGTTTCGCCCCCGCAGCTGAGGACTCCACCGGAACCGTCGTAGACATCCGGACCCGCGGGGCACGGGTCGCCGCGCCCCCGCGCCGCCGGCCGTACCGCACGACGTCCCAGCCGAGCAGCGAAACGCTGAGCGCGGTCGTCGCGGTGCTGCGCAAGGTGACCACGGCGCCGTTCGGGAGCGTCCGAATCGACCCGGCAGTGGCGATGTCCCTGCTGCAACGCGCCGCCCGGGAACAAGAAACGGTGCTGATCAGTTATGTCGACGCGGCCGGGGTCGCGACCCAGCGGGTGGTGGCGCCGATCGCGGTGAGCGGCGGGCAACTCATGGCATTCGACTCAGCGTCGAGCCGTGCCCGCGAGTTCGCCATCCACCGCATCACGTCGGTGGTGCGCGCCGGCGACGATGCAGAGCGCAGCGATGCTGAGGAGCGGCGCTGAGATGTCGGCGGACGAAGGATAATAGGGAACATATGCCGCCGGCGACGATGCAGAGCAAAGCGATGAGGAGGAGCGGCGCTGAATGACTGACGGACCTTTGATCGTGCAGTCCGACAAGACGGTGCTGCTCGAAGTCGACCACGAGCTGGCCGGCGCTGCGCGGGCGGCGATCGCGCCGTTCGCGGAGTTGGAGCGCGCCCCCGAGCACGTGCACACCTACCGGATCACGCCGCTGGCGCTGTGGAATGCGCGCGCCGCGGGCCACGACGCCGAGCAGGTCGTCGACGCGTTGGTCAGCTTTTCGCGCTACGCGGTTCCGCAACCGCTGCTGGTCGACATCGTGGACACGATGGCCCGTTACGGCCGACTGCAACTGACGAAGAGCCCGGTGCACGGCCTGACGCTGGTCAGCCTGGACCGCGCGGTGCTCGAGGAAGTGTTGCGCCACAAGAAGATCGCGCCGATGCTCGGTGCGCGTATCGACGACGACACCGTCGTTGTGCATCCCAGCGAGCGCGGCCGGGTCAAGCAGATGCTGCTCAAAATCGGCTGGCCGGCAGAGGATCTCGCCGGATACGTCAACGGCGAGGCGCATCCGATCGAGTTAAAGCAGGATGGCTGGGAACTGCGCGACTATCAGGAAATGGCGGCCGACTCGTTTTGGGCCGGTGGATCGGGCGTCGTCGTCTTGCCCTGCGGCGCCGGTAAGACCCTCGTCGGCGCCGCCGCGATGGCGAGAGCCAGTGCGACGACCTTGATTCTGGTCACCAACACCGTCGCTGGCCGGCAGTGGAAACGCGAGCTGATTGCCCGAACGTCGTTGACCGAGGAGGAGATCGGCGAATACTCCGGTGAACGCAAGGAGATCCGGCCGGTCACCATCGCGACGTATCAGGTGATCACCCGTCGCACCAAAGGCGAATACCGCCACCTGGAATTGTTCGACAGCCGCGACTGGGGCTTGATCATTTACGACGAGGTGCACCTACTGCCTGCGCCGGTGTTCCGGATGACTGCCGATCTGCAGTCCCGTCGCCGATTGGGATTGACCGCGACGCTGATTCGCGAGGACGGCCGCGAAGGCGACGTGTTCTCGTTGATCGGCCCGAAACGCTATGACGCGCCGTGGAAAGACATCGAAGCGCAGGGCTGGATCGCCCCCGCCGAGTGCGTCGAGGTCCGGGTCACGATGACCGACAACGAGCGGATGATCTACGCCACCGCCGAGCCTGAAGAACGCTACAAGCTGTGCTCGACGGCGCATTCGAAAATCGCTGTGGTCAAGTCGATTCTGAGCCGGCACCCGAACGAGCCGACCTTGGTGATCGGCGCGTACCTGGACCAACTCGAGGAGTTGGGCAGCGTGCTGGACGCCCCGGTGATCCAGGGATCGACCAAGAACGCCGAGCGCGAGGCCCTGTACGACTCGTTCCGTCGCGGCGAGGTCAGTACCCTGGTGGTGTCCAAGGTCGCGAACTTCTCCATCGACCTTCCGGAAGCTTCTGTCGCGGTGCAGGTTTCGGGCACATTCGGCTCACGGCAAGAAGAGGCGCAGCGACTCGGCCGACTGCTGCGACCCAAGGCCGACGGCGGCGGCGCGATCTTCTATTCGGTGGTAGCCCGCGACAGCCTGGACGCCGAATACGCCGCGCACCGGCAGCGTTTCCTCGCCGAGCAGGGCTACGGCTACATCATCCGCGATGCCGACGACCTGTTGGGGCCGGCGATTTAAGGCGATCTAAAGCGACAGGATCGTCGCCGATGCGGTGCCGGGTGCGCCGTACACCTGCGCCAAGCCGACGCGCGGATTGCCAGGCACCTGACGCTCGCCGGCCTCGCCGCGCAGTTGCCGAACCAGCTCGTGCACCTGACGCAGCCCTGACGCACCGATCGGTTCGCCGTTGGCGATCAGCCCACCGTCGGTGTTGACCGGCATCGAACCGTGGATTTCGGTTGCGCCGTCGGCCAAGAGCTTTTCCTGATCGCCGTCGGCACAGAGACCCGTCTCGGCCATGTGGATCACCTCGGCGCCGGCGTCGGTGTCCTGCAGTTGCGCGACGTCGACGTCCTCGGGCCCGATGCCCGCGGCTTCGTAGGCGGCCTTGGCCGCGTAGACGGTGGGCGAGACGTCCTGGTCCAGCGGGGCAAACGTGGCGTGCACTTCGTAGGCGCCGTAGGTGCGGGTCCGAATCTCGCTGGCGCGCACGTAAACCGGCTTGTCGGTGTACTTGTGCGCGATGTCGGCCCGGCACATGATGACGGCCGCGGCACCTTCGTCGGGTGTGCAGAACATGAACTGCGTCAGCGGGTAGTTCAATACCGCCGAGTTGAGAATCTGGTCCTCAGGCATCGGCTTGCGGCGGAACGCATTCGGGTTCAGCGCGCCGTTGCGGAAGTTCTTGGCGGCAACCTTGGCCAGGGTGGCCTGCGAGATGTTGTGGTCGTGCAGGTACTTGTTGGCCTTCATCCCGAAGAACTTGGTGGTGACGAACTGGCCGTTGTTCGCATACCACTGCGGCAGCGCCAGCTTGGCGGGGTCGTCGGTGAACGCGCCGCGCGGATGCTTGTCCAGTCCGATGGCGATGCCGATGTCGTACTTGCCCAACCGGATGGTGTCGGCGGTCTGCTGAATGGCGCTCGCCGCGGTCGCGCAGGCGTTGAACACGTTGGTGAACGTGATGCCCGTCAGCCCGACCAAGCGGGTGACCGCGTCGGGGTTGGACACCTCGTGGCTGCCACCGAAACCGAACTGAATGTCCTTCCATTCCACTCCGGCGTCGGCCAGCGCGAACTGGATGGCTTCGGCGCCCATCTGCATCGCGGTCTTGTCGAACCTGCCGAAGGGGTGCAGACCTACGCCGATGATCGCGACGTCGGTAGTCATGTCAGGCTCCTATCGGCTGGAACGCGAACGTGACGATCTCGTTGCCGTCAGCGTCGGTGGTGAACGGGATCATGGTCAGCTCGACCTGCTGGCCGAACTTCAGTTTGGCCGGATCGTTCTCGGTCAGCCGGCCCTCGACCCGGATCACGTCGCCGAGTTGGACCAGGCCCACCCCGAACGGCACGAAGTCGTCGCCGGTCGGTCCGGCGTACGGAGCGCCGGGTGGGAAGCCCTGGGTGGTCCAGGCGATCAGGGTGCCGTCGCGCGGCAGCAAGTGGTCGGTCATCGACAGGTGGCTGCACCGTGGGCAGATTTCCTGCGCGGGAAAGGTGGTGGCACTGCAATCGCCACACCGGCTGCCGATCAGCTGCGGGCTGTCGTCGGGCCAGGTAGAGATGCTGGGGTCGATAGCCTTCTGCATCGAGAATCCTCCGTCAGCCGCCGATGAAATAACGCGCTCACCAGACCGTACAACAGCATTCCGCAAAAGCGGAAACCGCATTCTCACTTTTGTTCGACGACGGTCGGGGATCGCCCGTTTCCCTTGATCCGGAGTGGCTGGCCGAATTGTTCGCGTCCGCCGACCAGATTCCTGAGGCGCCCGACTTCGTCAAATGAGTCGACCGTAGGTTCAATGGCGTGCTCCCAGTGGGCAGCACGACCTGACGATGCGAGGAGATGACGATGACGGTCACGGTGACCCTGGAGCTCAAATTCAAGCCTGACCAGGTGGCCGCGGGGCGCGAGCTGATGGGCCGGGTGCTGCAGGACACCCGTGCATTCGAGGGCAACGAGCGAACCGATGTGCTCGTCGATGCGGACGACGAGGCGCACTGGCTGATCTACGAACTCTGGGCGACGGTCGAGGCCGACGATGCCTACCGCGCGTTTCGCGCCGGCGAGGGAAAAATCACCCAGCTTCCGCCGCTGCTGGCCGCGCCCCCGGTGAAGATTCGCTACCTCAGTAGCGACATTTAGCTCAGCGCCGGAATCACTTCGCGCTCAAACATTTCCACCCCGGAGCGGTCGTAGGCGGCCTCGGGGAAGTAGCAGATCACGTATTCGCAGCCGAGGTCGCGCAACCGCTGCAGGCGCTCGACGACCTGCCCGGGAGTACCCACAGCCGAGTCCGGTCCGCTGGTTCCGCCGATCATCGCGTCGGCCGCCGATTCGGGGACGTAGCCGACCAGGCGGTCGCGGATGTGCTGCAGGCGATCGTTGACGTCTTTTTCGTCCGTGCCGACGATGGCGTTGACGTTGACCGAGCGGACGATCGCGTCGAAGTCGGTGCCGACGTCGCGGCAGTGTCCGGCAAGGATCTCCGACTTGTGGGTGAACCCTTCGGGTTCGCCGGTGAAGTTGGTGTACTGCGCGTACTTCGCGGCGATGCGAAGGGTCTTCTGCTCACCACCGCCGGCGATCCACAACGGAATTCCACTGCTCTGCAGCGGTTTTGGCGACACGATCGCGCCGTCGACCTGATAGTGCTTACCGGCGAGGCTGACCTTCCCTTCGCGCCACGCGTCGCGCATGATCTGGACGCCCTCGTCGAGCCTTCCAAGCCGCACGCCGGCGGACGGAAAGCCGTAACCGTATGCGCGCCATTCATGTTCGTACCAACCGCCGCCAATGCCCATCTGGATGCGGCCGCCGGAGATGATGTCGGCGGTCGCCGCGACCTTGGCGAGGTAGACGGGATTGCGGTAGCTCATCGCGGTGCACATCTGGCCGAGCTTGACCCGCGACGTGGTCGCCGCGTAGGCCGACATCAACGACCACGCCTCGTGGGTGGCCTCGCTGGTCGGCATCGGCACGGTGTGGAAGTGGTCGTACACCCAGACCGAATCCCACGCGCTGTCGTCGGCGTAGGTAGCCAGGTCGCGCATCACCGCCCAGTGTTCAGCGGGGTCGATGCCGACCAGGTCGAGCCGCCAGCCTTGTGGGATGAAGAATCCGAAGCGCATATCTTCGGACTCTAGCCCGGCGACGATGCGGCCCGGAATGGGCCGTTGAGGAGCCGGGCCATCAGGCCTAGCCGCGCGTCGAAACGGCCCGAAGGTCTGGCAACATGAATCGCATGCGACTTTCCGGTATGGGCGTCTGGAGCAGCCAACTTCGCTACGGAGCTCCGGCGGAATCCGCCGAAGCCGCAGCCGAACTGGAAGAGCTGGGTTACAGCGCGCTGTGGATTCCCGATGTCGGCGGCGCGGTGTTCGACGCCGTGGAGCATCTGCTGGCCGCCACCACCCGCACGGTCATCGCCACCGGAATCCTGAATTTGTGGATGCACACGCCGGAGGATGTGGCGGCGTCGTATGCGCGACTCACCGGCGCTCACGGCGATCGTTTTCTGCTCGGTATCGGGGTCAGCCATGCTCCGTTGATCGACTCCCGCGAGCCGGGGCGCTACCGCAAGCCGTTGGCGGCCACCGCGTCATTTCTGGACGGCATCGACGCCACCGAGCAACCGGTACCCGTCGACCGTCGCGTGCTGGCCGCGCTCGGCCCGAAGATGCTGTCGCTTGCCGCGACCCGCGCCGGCGGCGCGCACCCATACCTGGTCACCCCCGGGCACACCCATCAAGCCCGCGCAGCCCTGGGTGAAGGGCCGCTGCTACTGCCCGAGCAGACGGTGATCCTCACTGACGACGCCGACGAGGCGCGCAAAATCGGAACCGATTGGCTGAGAGCGTATTTGGCGCTACCGAACTATGCCAACAATCTGCTGCGCAGCGGTTTCTCCGAAGACGACGTGGCGCAGGTCAGTGACCGGCTGTTCAACGCGATCATCGCCTGGGGCGACGAAGAGGCGATCATGCGCCGCGTCACGGAGCACTTCGAGGCCGGCGCAGACCACGTCTGCATCCAGGCCCTCGGGGCTGATCCGACCGCATTCCCCCGCGACCAATGGCGCCGGCTGGCAGCGGTCAGCTAGGACTAACCTGGGATCGTCGACAGGAGGTGGCGATGCGAATCCTCATCTCGGGCGCCAGCATCGCCGGACCGGTGTTGGCCTACTGGCTCGCGCGCGGCGGCGTCGACGTCACCGTCGTCGAGCGCGCGCCTGCCCTGCGTAAGACCGGCGGCCACGCCGTCGACTTGTTCCGGCCCTCCATGGAGATCTCGGAGAAGATGGGCGTGCTGCCGCGCATCGAGTCGCTCGCAACGAAGACCGAGACGTTGACGTTGCATCGCGAAGGCAAACACCGCCCGGTACGAGTCGACCTCAGCAAGCTCTATCGTGCCGCGTCCGACCGGCACGTGGAGATCATGCGCGACGACCTCAGCGAGGTCTATTACGACGCCGGCCGCGAGCACGTTGAGTACGTGTTCGGCGACTCGATCACCGCGATCTCCCCCGACGGCGACGTGACATTCGAGCAGTCGGCAACACGCAGGTTCGACGTCATTGTCGGCGCCGACGGGCTGCACTCGAATGTCCGGCGCCTGATCTTCGGCGACGAGGCCGGACTAACCCGATTCATCGGTGGGTACCTCGCGGTGTTGTCGGCGCCCAAATCGCTTGCGCCCGAAGACGAGATGATCGTACATGCCGGCGTTGGCCGCATTGCGGGTATCTACAGCGCGCGGCATCTGGACGACGCCAGGGCGCTCTTCATGTTTCGCAGCAAGACCGAGCTCGCCTATCACCACCGAGACACTGTGCGGCAGAAGGAGTTACTGCGTGAGGCGTTAGCCGGAATGGGCGATCAGGTGGACCGCTGGCTGGCTGAAATCGACCGGACGCCGTCGTTCTACTTCGACTCGATCAGCCAGCTCCAACTGGACTCCTGGTCGCGCGGGCGAGTCACGCTTGTCGGCGACGCCGGCTACTGCCCCGGGCCGGCCGTGGGCGGTAGTACCAGCCTCGCCGTGCTCGGCGCTTACATTCTGGCCGGAGAACTCATCGCGGCCGGCGGGGACCATCTGCGTGCTTTCGCCGTGTACGAGCAGGAGATGGCCGAGACGGTACGCCGCAGCCGGACCTTCGCGCGCGGAGCCGCAAAGGCCGTCGTTCCCGGCTCAACCGCGGCGGTATGGGCGGTGACCAGGGGCGCGCAGCTGGTCTCGCTATTGCCCGCGCCGCTCACGCGGGTTGTCGCGAAATTGAACACCAAAGGCGTTCGGATGCACGATTCGATGCGGGTGCCCAGTTACCCCGATATTTGGCAACATAGCCAGCATGACGCGTGACCTGCTCGGCTCCAAACACGCCTTGTTCCGGATCTTCTACCGGCTGGGCTTCACCCCGTGGGACGGCCACCCGCTGGCTCAGAGCTTGCGCACCCTGGTCGAAGGCAACAGTGCACTGCCCACCGGCACAGCACTCGAACTCGGTTGCGGCACCGGCGATTGCTCGATCTACCTGGCCAAGCACGGCTGGCAGGTCACCGCTGTCGACTACGTGAAGCAAGCATTGGAGAAAGCCCGCGCCAAGGCGGACGCCGCAGGCGCCGTGATCAACTTCGCCCGCGCCGACGTCACCCACTTGAGCTCAGCAGGCCTCGGCGACGAGTTCGGGTTGATCGTGGACAACGGCTGCCTGCACAACATGAGCGACGCCGACCGTGACGCATACGTCCGCGAAGTCAGCGCGGTGGCGGCTCCGGGTGCACGGCTGTTGATTGTCGCGTTCGCCCCCGGCGGCAGGTTCGGTGTGCGGGGCGTCGAACCCGCCGAGATGGAACGACGATTCGTCCACGGCTGGACACTGCTGTCCGCCGGCGCCGAGCAAGAACTCGACCGCGAGCGAACCCCCACGCGGTACTACCTCTTTCAACACGAAAGCCCCTGAACCAGAACGGTTCAGGGGCTTTCGTAGCAATCGTTTAGGTCAGCGACGTCGGCGGCAGGAACCGGTCGCCGTACTGAGCGGCCAGCTCGCGGGCCCGCGCGACGAAGGCTTCCTTGCCAACACCGTGCGCGCCCTCGTAGCCGACGATGAACTGCGCGCTACCACCGGTGTACGGCGGGAACCCGATGCCCATGATCGAGCCGATGTTGGCATCGGCAGTCGACGTCAACACGTTCTCGTCGAGACACTTCTGGGTTTCCAGCGCCTCGGCGAACAACATCCGGTCGATCATGTCCTGCAACGGAAGCTCCGTGCTGCCCGAGTTGAAGGTGTCCTTCAACCCCGACCAGAGCCCGGTGCGCTTGCCGTCGACGTACTCGTAGAAGCCGGCGCCCTTCAAGCGGCTGGGCCGCTCGAGCTCGATCATCTTCTCGACGACAGCCTCGGCTGGATGCGGGTCGTACTTGCCGCCCGCGTCTTCGACGCCCTTGCGGCTCGCAGTCGCGATCTTGTGCATCAGCTCCAGGTTGAGCTCGTCGGAGAGCTGCAGCGGCGGCGCGGGGTAACCGGCCTGCGAACCCGCGTGCTCGATGCTTGCGGGCACGACGCCCTCACCGAGCATCGCGAGCGCCTCGTTGACGAAGGTGCCGATGACGCGGCTGGTGAAGAAGCCGCGGCTGTCGTTGACGACGATCGGGGTCTTGCCGATGGCCAGCGTGTAGTCGAACACCCGCGCCAGCGCCTCGTCAGAAGTCTTCTCGCCCTTGATGATTTCCACCAGCGGCATCTTGTCGACCGGCGAGAAGAAGTGGATCCCGATGAAGTCCTCCTGGCGCTTCACGCCCGTCGCCAGACCGGTGATCGGCAGCGTTGAGGTGTTCGATCCGAGCAGCGCGTTGGGCTCAACGACGTCCTCGATCTCCTGGAAGACCTTGTGCTTCAGGTCCTGGTTCTCGAAGACCGCCTCGACGACGAAGTCGACGCCCTTGAGGTCGGCCGGGTCAGCGGCCGGGGTGATCCGGGCCAGCAGCTCCTTGGACTTCTCCTCCGTGGTCTTGCCGCGCTGAAGTGCCTTGGCTTCAAGCTTTTCCGCGTAGCCCTTGCCCTTCTGCGCCGCCTCGACACTCACGTCTTTGAGCACCACGTCATATCCGGCCTTGGCCGAGACGTAGGCGATACCGGCGCCCATCATGCCCGCGCCCAGCACGCCGATCTTGGTGATCGGCATCTTGCCGATGCCGTCTGGCCGCGACCCGCCACCGTTGATGTGCTGCAGGTCGAAGAAGAACGCCTGAATCATGTTCTTGGCCACCTGGCCGGTGACCAGGTGCGCGAAGTACCGGCTCTCGATGCGGCTCGCGGTGTCGAAGTCCACTTGTGCGCCCTCGACGGCCGCGTCCAGGATGGCACGCGGCGCCGGCATCGGCGCACCCTTGAGCTGCTTCTTCAGCAGCGCCGGGAACGACGGCAGGATGCCGGCCAACGCCGGGCTGGACGGTGTGCCGCCAGGCATCTTGTAGCCCTTGACATCCCACGGCTGGGTGTGTGAGTCGGGGTTGGCCTTGATCCACGCCTTGGCCGCGGGCACCAACTCGTCCACCGAGCCCACGAGCTCGTCGACCAGGCCGGTCTCCTTGGCCTTGGCCGGCTTGAACCGGGTGCCTTGGGAGAGGATGTTCATGAATGCGTTCTGGATGCCGAACATCCGCACGGTGCGGGTCACCCCGCCGCCGCCCGGCAGCAGGCCCAGCGTCACCTCAGGAAGGCCGAGTTGGCTGCCCTTCACGTCCGCGGCGATGCGGTGGTGACACGCGAGAGCGATCTCCAAGCCACCGCCGAGTGCGGCGCCGTTGATGGCGGCCACCACCGGCTTGCCCAGGGTCTCCAGAGCACGCAGGTCACGCTTGACCGACTCGACGGTGTCGAACGCCTCGCCGGCATCGTCCGGGCCGAGGTTGATCATGCTCTTGAGGTCACCGCCGGCGAAGAAGGTCTTCTTCGCGCTGGTGATGACCACACCGGTGACCGAATCCTTCTCGGCGACAAGCTTTTCCACCGCGTTGTGCATCGACTCCGCGTAGTGCTCGTTCATCACGTTGGCCGACCCGGTGGGGTCGTCAAGCGTCAAGGTGACTATGCCGTCGGCATCCTTGTCCCACTGAATGGTGTTTTCTGCCATGGTCTTAAACCCTCTCAATGATGGTGGCGACACCCATGCCGCCGCCGATGCACAGCGTGATGAGCGCGCGACGCGCGTTGCGGCGCTCGAGTTCGTCGACCATGGTTCCGGTGATCATCGCGCCGGTGGCACCGAGCGGGTGTCCCATCGCAATCGCACCGCCGTTGACGTTGAGCTTCTCGTCCGGGATGTTGAGATCCTTCTGGAACTTCAGCACGACGGAGGCGAAGGCCTCGTTCAGCTCGAAGAGGTCGATGTCGTCGACCGTCAGACCGGCACGGTCCAGCACCTTCTTGGTGGCCGGGGTCGGGCCGGTCAGCATGATGACCGGGTCCGCGCCGCTGGTCGCGGTGGCGACGATGCGCGCCCGCGGGGTCAGGCCCTGCGACTTGCCCGCGGATTCGGAGCCGACGAGCACCAGCGCGGCGCCGTCGACGATGCCGGAGCTGTTGCCGCCGGTGTGGACGTGGTTGATCTTCTCGACGGCGTGGTACTTCTGCAGCGCCACATCATCGAAGCCGCCCATTTCGCCGATACCGTCGAAGGCGGTCTTCAGCTTGGCCAGGCCTTCGAGCGTCGAGTCGGGTCGCATGTGCTCGTCGTGGTCCAGGATGAGCAGGCCGTTCTGGTCGCGGACCGGCACAACCGATTTCGCGAAGTAGCCGCCTGACCACGCGTCGGCGGCCTTCTGCTGGCTGCGCAGCGCGTAGGCGTCGACGTCGTCGCGGGAGAAACCCTCGATGGTGGCGATCAGGTCGGCACCGATGCCCTGCGGCACGAAGCCGAGTCGGTAGTTGGTCTCCGGGTCGGCCGCCCAGGCGCCGCCGTCGGAGCCCATCGGGACACGGCTCATCGACTCGACTCCGCCGGCCAGCACCAGGTCGTCCCAACCGGAGCGCACCTTCTGCGCTGCGGTGTTGACGGCCTCCAGGCCTGAGGCACAGAAACGGTTGAGTTGGACGCCACCGGTGGTCTCCGGAAGCCCGGCGACCAATGCCGCGGTCCGGGCGATGTCGCCGCCCTGGTCACCTACGGGCGACACCACGCCGAGGATCAAGTCGCTGATCAGGTTCTCGTCGAGGTCGGGGTTGCGCTTGCGCAGTTCCTCGACCAGACCGACGACCAGGTTCACCGGCTTGACTTCGTTCAGCGAACCGTTGCGCTGCTTGCCGCGCGGCGTACGGATGGCCTCGTAGATAAAGGCTTCTTCGGACATGGCTCATTCCTCTTCAGAAATCGGGTTTCGGATTATTGCGACGCTAGTCCTCCGCTGCCACCCTAACAAAGTGCCCGGCCAACCTGTTGGTTGGGAGTGCTGAACAGCCCGCTTGCTGCGACACGCCTTACCCTGGACACCCATGACGGTGTCGCGACTGCGACCGTACGCAACCACGGTGTTCGCCGAGATGTCGGCGTTGGCGGCCCGGGTCGGCGCGGTGAACCTCGGTCAGGGATTTCCCGACGAAGACGGCCCACCCGCAATGCTCAAGGCCGCCCAGGACGCGATCGCCAAGGGAGTCAATCAGTACCCGCCGGGGATCGGCATTCCCGCGCTGCGAGAGGCCGTGGCCGCTCAGCGCACGAGGACGTACGGGATCGACTACGACCCGGCGACCGAGGTGCTGGTGACGGTCGGTGCCACCGAAGCCATCGCGTCGGCAGTGCTCGGTCTGGTCGAGCCCGGCTCCGAGGTGATCTTGATCCAGCCGTTCTACGACTCCTATTCGCCGGTGGTTGCGATGGCCGGCGCACAGCGGGTGGTCGCACCGCTGGTACCGGATGGGCGCGGCTTCGCACTCGACATCGACGCGCTGCGACGGGCGGTGACGCCGCGCACCCGGGCGGTGATGCTGAACTCTCCGCACAACCCGACCGGCACTGTGCTCGGCGAGGCCGAGTTGGCGGCAATCGCCGAGATCGCAGTGGATGCCGACCTGCTGGTCATCACCGACGAGGTCTACGAGCACCTGGTCTTCGACAACCACCGGCACCTCCCGCTGGCCGGTTTCGACGGCATGGCGGAGCGCACCATCACGATCTCCAGCGCAGCGAAGATGTTCAACTGCACCGGCTGGAAGATCGGCTGGGCGTGCGGGCCGGCCGAACTCCTGCATGGCGTGCGGGCCGCCAAACAGTTCCTGACGTACGTCGGGGGCGCGCCCTTTCAGCCCGCGGTGGCCGATGCCCTCAACACCGAGGACGCCTGGGTTGCCGAGCTGCGAAAGTCGTTGCAGCACCGGCGGGATCGGCTAGTGCAAGGTCTGACCGAGATCGGCTTCCACATGCACGACAGCGCGGGCACCTACTTCGTCTGCGCCGATCCGCGTCCACTCGGCTACGACGACAGCACCGCGTTCTGCGCGGCCCTCCCCGAACAGGTCGGGGTGGCGGCGATCCCGCTGACCGCGTTCTGCGATCCTGCCGCCGAGGACTGGAATCGGTGGAATCACTTGGTGCGGTTCACCTTCTGTAAACACGAGGACACGCTCGACGAAGCGATCCGGCGGCTCGGCAGGCTGCGCGACGGACCGGCTATGTCGACTGTTTCGAGCTGACCGCTGCCATCACTCGCCGTCGCAGTCCCTCGGTCGCGGCGTAGAGCACCTTCTTGCGCGCCCGATTGATCAGGAATTCCGGGATCGGCACCGACGGCTCGAGGGTGATCTCAAATCTGACCCGCGTCTTGTCGTCGGCCTCGCGCTGCAATGTGTACTCGACATGCTGGGCATGTTGCTGCACGGTCTTGCTGGCATCCCACACCAGCCAGTCCGGGCCCCAGTGGTATTCGAGCACTTCGGTGTCGACGATGCCGACGATGCGGACGGTGACCTTCACATGATGCGGACGGCCGTCGGGGTAGCAGTCGATGACTTCGGCCCGCCGGTGCACCGACGACCAGGACGGCACCGAGCCCACGTCGGCCAGCGCCCCCAGGATGACTTCTGGCGGCGCATCGATGACAACTTCTCGCGATGCTTGTACGGCCACTGACGTCGAATTTAGCAACGCAATCGCGTTCGCGGACGGGGTTGATCAGCATGGTCGAAACGATTCCCGCACGGCGGCGGCGAGCCTAGTGTCGGCAGAGGCGCGCCCGATGAAAGGAAGTTCGTGCAGCAACTGAGTTGGACCGACGACATGATGCTGCGCGCGGAAACGCCGGCCACGCCCTTGCAGGTTCACCTGCTACTGATCTATGACCCCTCGACCGCGCCCAGCGGAAAGGTGACGTTCAAAGGGATTCTCGAAGAGCTCGACGCACGGTTGCATCTCGCGGATGTCTTCCGTCGGCGGTTGACCGAACTGCCAGGCGGTTTCGATCGACCGTACTGGGTGGACGACCCCAACTTCGATCTCGAGTACCACGTCCGTCACATCGGACTGCCTCAACCGGGTGACTGGCGACAGCTCTGCATTCAGGTTGCGCGGCTGCACGCGCGACAGATCGACCTGCGACGTCCGCCGTGGGAGATCACCGTCATCGAAGGGCTGAATTCCATTCCGGGAGTGCCGAAGGGCTCGTTCGCGATGGCGCTGAAACTGCATCACGCTGCCGTCGATGGCATGGCGAGCGTGCAGATGATCGCGGCAATGCACGACCTGGCCGCGGACAGCCCACGCCCCGCGGCACCCGATGACCCGTGGCATCCCGCCCCGTTGCCGACGACCGCAAACTTGCTGTCGCACGCGGCGATCAAGGCGGCACTCTATCCGGTGCGGGCAGGCAGCGTGCTCGCGTCCAGCGCCCCTAAAATGGTGCGCGGCCTGGCCGGTCTGCCCGGCAATCTGGTCCGCGGGGTGTCCAGGGTTGCCGAGGTCGGCGCACCGTCGTTTCCACCGAAGACCCGTTTCAACCAGACGGTCTCACCACACCGGGTTTTCGAGGCCCGGTTCCATGATCTCGCCGATTTCAAGCGCATCAAGGCGTGCGTGCCCAATTCGACGGTCAACGACGTGGCGCTGGCCTACGTCGGCGGTGCGCTTCGCCAATATCTGGACGGCCACGGGGAACTTCCCGACGAGTCGCTCGTCGCGGCGTGCCCGATCTCGCTGCGCGATGCGGGCGACAGCGGCAAGGGCAACATGTTGTTCGGTCGGTTGCAAACGCTGGGCACCGATATCGCTGACCCGCTCGAGCGGCTCGCCACCATCGCCGCGTCGACCGCGGGCAGCCGTTCGGAGTCGGTTCACTCGACTAGGACGCAGCTGATCGAACTGATCGGAACAGTGCCGACCTCACTGCTCGGTGTGGCCGCGAAGGCCGCGAGCGTGCTTCCGTTCTCCGGCCCGACTGTCGCCAACACCACCGTGACCAACGTCCCGGGTCCAGCCGAGCCGATCTACTTCGCCGGCGCGCGACTGCTGCGCGCCGCGGGACTCGGGCCGCTGATCGGTGGTATGAACCTGATCCACGTCGTCGCGAGCTACAACGGCACCCTGTCGATCGGCGCGACGGCCGATCGCGACGCGCTGCCGGACCCGGCGACGTACGCCGAGTGCATGGAGCACGCCTTTCAGGATCTGCTGTCCAGCGCCGGCTGAGCGCGTGGAGCGAGTGACGGGATTCGAACCCGTGTATACGGCTTTGCAGGCCGCTGCCTAGCCGCTCAGCCACACCCGCACGAGGACCTACCGTGCCAGTGCAGACCACCTGCGGGCCACCGTTTAACTCGACGCGATCCCTATGTCGACTGCTCCGACTCCAGGGCGGCCATCACCTGATCCCGCAGGCCCTTGGTCGCGGCGTCGAGCACGATCTCGCTGGCTCGGCGCACGACGAACGCGGGCACCGGTCCGGCCGGCTCGACGGTGATGTCGAAGCGCACCCGGGTTTTGTCGACACCTACGGGTCGGAGGTTGTACTCCACGTGTTGCCCGCGCTGCTGGAACGTGTCGCCGGCATCCCAGACCACCCAATCGGGCCCCCAGTGGTATTCCAGGATCTCGTTGTCCACCAGACCGAAGATCTTGATGGTGGCCTTCACGTGATGAGGCCGACCGTCGGAATACCAGTCGAGCACCCGGATCCGTTTGTGCACCGGCGACCACGATGACATCGAGCCGACGTCAGCCAACGCCTCCAGGATCACCCCCGGCGGCGCGTCGATGACAATCTCTCGCGATGCTTGTACAGCCACTGCAACCCAAGCTAGCAACGCGGCCGGTGTTGAGGGGCGACTCCCGGATTACCAGCCAATCTCGTCGAGCGGTGTGGTTGCCTGCGGTATCGGTCCAACCGGTGCGGGCGGTGTGCGGGAGAACCGCGGGGCCGGCGCGGCCTGGTCGACACCGCCGGCGTTGACCACTGTCGCGCGCGCGGTCAGATGCGGGTCGGCGGCGGCTTCGGTCCACGTCAGCACGGGGGTGACACACGCGTCGGTGCCGTCGAAGATCGCCGCCCACTCGTCGCGGGTCTTGCTGGCGAATCGCGCGGTGAAGACGTCGAACATGGTTGGAAATGAACCGATTTCGAACTGGCCGGGCACCTCGTCGGCGGCCAGGCCCAATCCGGCGAGCAGTTGCGCGAAGAACTGCGGCTCAATCGCGCCCACCGCCATGTACTTCCCGTCGGCGGTCTCATAGCAGCGGTAGAACGGTGCGCCGCCGTCGAGCAGAAACGCTTCGCGTTCGTCGCGCAGCGCACCGGTCGACTTCATCGTCCACATCATCTGCGCCAGCACGCTGACCCCGTCGACCATGGCGGCGTCGACGACTTGGCCGCTGCCTGACCGCTCCCGCTCGTAGAGCGCGGCCACGATACCCAAGAGCACGAACATCGAGCCGCCACCGAAATCGGCGACCAGGTTCAGCGGTGGCATGGGTGGCCGGTCGCGATGGCCGAGGGCCGACAACGCCCCGGTCTGCGACAGGTAGTTGATGTCGTGGCCGGCTGTGCTGGCTCGCGGCCCGTCCTGGCCCCACCCGGTGATGCGCGCGAAGATCAGCCGCGGGTTGACGGCCGCGCAGTCATCCGGTCCGATGCCGAGTCGCTCGCAGGTGCCGGGCCGAAAACAGTCCAGCAACACGTCCGCCTTGGCGGCCAGGCCCAGCAGCGCCTGCGGGTCGGCTTTGACGTCCAGGTCCACGATCCGCTTTCCGCGGTGCAGCAGATCGAGATTCTCGGCGGGCATCGTCAGTCCACCGGGTCGGCGCACCCGCACCACATCGGCGCCCAAGTCCGCCAGCATCATTGCCGCGTGCGGGCCCGGTCCGATGCCGCCGAGTTCGATCACTCGCACCCCGTCCAGGGGCCCACCGGACGTCAAGGTGTTACTTCCCCTTCTTCACTTCCAGCACGCGGTCGCGTAGGCCCTTGGTCCCGGTGTCGATCGTTCCTTTGACAGCGCGCTTGAGCACGAAACCGGGCAACGGCACCACCGGGTCGACGCTGATTTCGAAGACGACCTTGGTCTTGTCGCCGTCCGGTGTCAATGTGTACGACGCGTCCTGCGAACGCTGCTGACCGGAGCTGACCAGCGTCCAGCTGACCTTGTTCTTGCTCCACGTGTACGCCACCACCTGCTCGTCGGTGATACCCGCGGCCTTCACCTTCATCTTCACTTTGAGCGGCCGGCCGTTCTTGTCTTTCTCGAGGACTTCGGCGCTCTGATGCGGCGGCGACCATTCGGCGACAGAGTCCAGATCGCCGATCACGTCGAGGATCTCCTCGGGGCTCGCCTCGATGACGATTTCGCGGGTTTCGTTGATTGCCATGTCCGGACGATAGCGAGGCGACGCCGCGCGGACGGCGTTTTCGACCGCAGACGCGTACCGTCGACCCCGTGACTGACTCGCCCTACACCGTCGGCGACTACCTGCTGGACCGGTTGGCCGAACTCGGCGTCACCGAAGTATTCGGGGTACCCGGCGACTACAACCTGGAGTTCCTCGATCACATCGTCGCCCACCCGCAGCTGCGCTGGGTCGGCAATGCCAATGAGCTGAACGCCGGGTATGCCGCAGACGGCTACGGCCGGCTCCGTGGATTATCAGCTGTGGTAACCACTTTCGGCGTCGGAGAGCTCTCAGCCGCCAACGCGATCGCGGGCAGCTACGCCGAACACGTGCCGGTGGTGCACATCGTCGGGGGTCCGTCAAAAGATGCGCAGGGCACCCGCCGGGCGCTGCATCACTCGCTGGGCGACGGCGATTTCGAGCACTTCCTGCGGATGAGCCGGGAAATCACCTGCGCCCAAGCCAATCTCATGCCGGCGACGGCGACCAGGGAGATCGACCGGGTTCTCAGCGAGGTACGCGAACAGCGACGGCCCGGGTATCTGCTGATACCCATCGACGTGGCTCGCTTCGAAACCGAGCCGCCGACCGCGCCTCTGCCCCGCTATACCGGTGGCACCAGCCCGCGCGCACTCGCCCAATTCACTGACGCCGCAGCCGAACTCATCGCCGATCAGCAGCTGACCGTGCTGGCCGATCTTTTGGTGCACCGCCTCAACGCCGTCGACAACCTCGAGGCGCTGCTGGGGGCCGACGTCGTACCGCACGCCACGCTGACGTGGGGCAAAAGCCTAGTCGATGAAAGCGCCCCGGAATTCCTCGGCATCTATGCGGGTGCGGCCAGCGCCGAACCGGTACGCCGCGGGATCGAAGAGGCTCCCGTACTCGTGACCGCGGGCGTGGTGTTCACCGACATGGTCAGCGGCTTCTTCAGTCAGCGCATCGACCCGGCGAGAACCATCGACGTCACGGCGCAGCAGAGCACGGTCGGTTACCGGGTGTTCGCCCCGCTGGAGATGGCTGACGCGCTGGACGCGCTCACGTCGATTCTCATCCGGCGAGGCGTCAAGTCACCTCCGGTCGTGACGGCGTCCGACGCCGTGCCCGTGAGCAAGCCCGATCGCGATCAGCCGCTCAACCAGAAAGTGTTGTGGGACAGGTTCTGCGACGCGCTCACCCCCGGCAACATCGTCCTCGCGGACCAGGGCACCTCGTTCTACGGCATGGCCACCCACCGGCTGCCTCAGGGAGTGACCTTCATCGGCCAACCACTCTGGGGGTCAATCGGATACACGCTGCCGGCCACACTCGGTGCGGGTCTGGCCGAACGCGATCGCAGGCCGGTGCTGCTGATCGGCGACGGCGCCGCTCAGCTGACCGTCCAAGAGCTGGGCACCTTTTCGCGCGAAGGACTGTCCCCGGTCATTGTCGTGGTCAACAACGACGGCTACACCATTGAGCGGATGATCCACGGAGAAACCGCGCCCTACAACGATATTGTCGCGTGGCGCTGGGCCGACATCCCCACCGCGCTCGGTGTTACCGATCATCTGATCTTCCGGGCTGAGAACTACGGCGAACTCGACGACGCATTCATCGCGGCAGCCGATCACCGTGACCGGATGGTGTTGATCGAAGCGGTCGTGCCGCGGCTCGACATTCCCGACCTATTGACCGAACTCGTCGCACCGACCTCCGCGGACGGCAGCCCGCGTCGCTGATTTACGCGCGCACACTCCCGCGATCGCCGCCGGGCGTCCCGAGCAGCAGACGCAACGTGCGACGACAGCGGCCGCATTCGGCGCCCGCCCCGCATGCCGCGGCGATCTGGTTGGTCGTCGTCGCGCCGCCGGCAATCGCATCCGCGACCACTTGGCTGGTGATGCCGTTACACAAACAGACGAACATCGAACGGGCCGTTCACTCGTCGATTCGCATCATGTCGAAGAACTTGCCGACGAACACCGGCGGATACGCGCCCTTTCCGGCGCCGGCTATCCACGGGGCGGCGTGGTCGGGATGATCGATCCATTCCCGCGCGCGGTCTTCGTCGTCGAGCTCCTGCATGATCATCACTTCGTGGCCGTCGTCGAACGCCCGGAACAACCGGGTCTCCCGGATGCCTGCGGCCTCGAATCTTGATAGTGCGCCGCGGATCTCGGCGGTCAGCATGGGCACATCGTCCACCGAGGAGATCGCGGCGACGACGACGCCGGGCGCGGTGCGAGCCGACGCAGGCACCGAACCGAAGCGTTCGACGATCTCACCGGCGAAGACCGCAGGAAGGTCTTCGACGCCGACCGCATCGAACCAATCGAAGAACACCCGCGACCGAAGCAACTCGACGATGGGTTCCCGGCTGCGCACCCCGATCGTCACGAGTACCCGGCCGTAGTCATGCGTCGAGGTATAGACGAGGACATGGTGCGCACCGATATCGGCGAGCGCGGACCGACGGCGTTGCAGCAGCGGCCAGACCTGTTCCGGATCAGGCACGCGATAGTCCGACGCGATCACCAAAGAGTGCGAGTGCGAGTCTGCTGGGCTCACCGAAGTTGGTCCTTCATCACCTTCCCGGTGGCGTTCAACGGCAACTCAGGAATGAATTCGACATATCGCGGCGCTTTGAATCCGGCCATTCGCTCGCGGCACCAGGTCACCAGGTCCGCTTCGGATACCGAGCCGTCCGATACTACGAATGCCTTGCCGACCTGACCGAGCCGCTCGTCGGGCACACCGATCACCGCGACCTGAGCAACTGCGGGGTGTTCCAGCATGTAGCCCTCGATCTCAGCCGGGTAGGCATTGAAGCCGCCAACGATGAACATGTCCTTTTTACGCCCGTCGATCCTCAGCCGACCGGCATCGTCGAAATTCCCTAAATCTCCGGTGTGCAGCCAGCCGTCGCCGTCGATCGCGTTCGCGGTAGCCGCCGGGTCGTCGAGGTAGCCCTGCATGACGCCGTATCCGCGGGCCAGCACCTCGCCGTCGTCCGCGATGCGTACCTCGACGTCCTCGCACGGCAGGCCCGCGGTGGTCGCCACATCTTCAAACGAATCACCGGGCCGTGACAGCGTCACATTGCCGGCTTCGGTCAGGCCGTAGCCCGTCATCAAGGTCTGGAAAGGCAGTTCGTCGTGGATACGACGAATGAGTTCGACCGGGATGTCGGCGGCACCGGTCACACCGGCCCGCAGCGTCGACAGCTTGGCCTTGTCGGGAACGGTCAGCAGCGAGTGGTACATCGTCGGCGGTCCCGGCAGCATCGTGATGCTTTCGCGTTCAATCAGATTGACGACGGCATCGATGTCGAAGACGGCCAGCGGCAGCATGGTCGCACCACGCAGGAACGACGAGATCAAGCCCGCTTTCAGACCGAAGGTGTGAAAGTACGGGTTGATCTGCAGGTAGCGGTCACCCTCGCGGAGGTCGGCGAGCGTGGCCCACTCCTCGTACATCCGCAACGTCTGGTGGTGGTTCATCATGGCGCCCTTGGGACGCCCGGTGGTGCCGGAGGTGAAGATGATGTCGGCGACGTCGGTTCCGCTGACCGCTCGCTCGAATGGTGAACCACTGGAGAGGAAGTCGGATTTCAGATCGATGACCGGTACGCCGGCAGGCGCGGTGAAATCCTGCCCGAGGAAACCCTTCTGGACGAGTACAGCTTTGGCGCCACTGCGGATGATGATGTCGCCGGCTTCCTCCGGCTTGAACCGGGTGTTTACCGGCACCAGCACGCCGCCCGCGGTGAGCAACCCGAAAGCGGCGATGATCCACTCCACCGAGTTCGGCGCCCAGAGTGCGACGCGGTCACCGTTCTCGATACCGAGGTCCGCGAATGCGCCGGCGGCGCAACGGATCCGATCGACAGTATCGGCGAAGGTGTAGCGCAGCGGACCGTCGACAATCGCTTCTGCGTCGCCGAAGCGGTCCGCGGCGCTCAAGACCATCTCGGGGATGGTCTTCCACGTCATCTCGCGCCGCTCCTCAACGGGCGTACCGCCCTTGATCGTCGCAGCGCCGGGTCACGTCGTGACGAGCCGAGCCAAGTTGCCGCCCATGATCTTTGCCTGGTCGTCAGTGGACAGATGGGACAGCGCGTTGATGTAGAAGGTCGGCTCCGCCAACCCTTCCGGATGCGGCCAGTCCGATCCGTACAGAACCCGGTCCACCCCGACGAGGTTGACCAGATCGTCGATGCCGTCCTCGAAGAACGGGCTGACGTGGATGCGGTTCTTGACCATCTCGACGGGATCGCTCGGGAATGCCTCCGGGGCCTTCCGGAAGACCTCAGTCAGACCGTCCAGCAGCGGGGTCATCCACTTGGAACCGGCCTCGACAATCGCCACCTTCAGCTTGGGATGCCGGTAGAGCGCGCCGTGAATCACCCACGACCCCACCGAATCCTGGATCGGCCGCCACTCGTTGAGGATGCCCATCGCGTTGGTCTGGAACGGCAGCATCTCTGCACTGGCACCGTCCCACTCGGAGGTGTACCGGGAATAGCCGCTGTCGCTGGAGTGCATGCCGACCAGCACATCGTGTTCGACGACCCGCTCCCAGAACGGGTCGAACTCGGGCAGCGCGAACGACCGGGGACCGCGGAAGCCGGGTACCGGCGCCGGGCGCACCAGGATGCAGCGCGCACCGCGCTTGACCGCCCACTCCAACTCCTCGATCGCCTTCTCGACGATCGGCAGGGTGATGACCGGGGTGGTGAAGATCCGGTTCTGGTAGTTGAAGCCCCAGACCTCGTCGAGCCATTCGTTCAGAGCGTGGACCAGGACGTGGATCGCAACGGGATCGTCCGCCAGCCGCTCCTCGAGGAGGCTGGCCAGCGTCGGGAACATCAGGGTGCGGTCGAGGCCGAGCTCGTTCATCTTCTCGAGGCGCGGGCCGGGTTCGAAGAACGCTGGGATCGCGCGCATCGGCTCACCGAACAGCTCACGCTTGGTCTTGCCGTCCGGGTTGCCGTACTTGAAGTACTCCTCCCAAGCGCCTGGCTTGGCGACGACCTCGAAGGTCGGGTTGGGAATGTAGTTACTGATCTGGCCGCGGATCGCAATCTTGGTGCGCCCGTTGACCTGCACGTACTGGATGTGGTTCTTGTACTCCTTGGGGAGGAACTTGGTCAGCGCCTCCGGCGGCTCGTAGAGATGGTTATCCGCGTCAAAGATCGGAAACGGGACGTCTTCCCGATGCGACAACTGGCCCATGGAATCCTCCTTCGCAATTTGTGAGAATAATATTCTCGCCCACACGCTACCGCAATGGCCCTCCGCACCCGAAGCCGGCTTCGACGCGAGGGCAGGCCTGTTCGGGATGAATTTTGCGCATTGGGCCGAGCCTCCGACCGGCAAACGTTAGGGTCTTGGGAGAGGCAGCGGTGATGCTGTTCTCCGGCGAGGAGAATGCCAGTATCGCCGGGTCAACGGGCGGCCGGAGGTGCATATGACAACCGTCGGTAGAAGCGCGGTGACGCTGGCCGCTTTGGCGGTGATCAGCTGCGGCACGCTGACCACGACGCCGGCTCGAGCGGATGACCCGGTGATGCACGAGGTCAAATACGTCATCACATCAGCCAGCCCGATCTGGGCCGACATCTACTACATGGGCCAGCAGCCGGCGAAATACTCCGACTACAGCCACAACACGTACCAGTACACCCCGAACGTCCAGGCTGATATCGCGCCCGGCCACCCTTGGGTCTCACCTCCGGTGATGCTGTCGGACCCGGACAACTACGCGATGGTCACCGTCAGTACCGGCACCGAGCCGGGCACGCCGCAATTTCACTGCGCTCTTATCGTCGACGGGGTCGTCAAAGCCTCGAACGACGGCGCCAAGGGCGCGCTCTGTTCGCTTCGCCTCTGGTGAGGATCAGATCTCGGGGTCACCTTCCAAATGGCGGAGGTAGCTCTCGACGATCTCGACCGTTTCGCTGTGGCCGGCGGACATGTCAAGCGCCCGTTCGATCACCAGGACCCGGGACACACTGGTCATCAGCACCGACCACACCAGCGGGGGGAGTTTCGCCGGGTCGTCGCCGTAGCGGTCGAGAATGGTCGTCAGCGCTTTGCGTTGCTCTTCGCGAAAACGCTCCGCGTAGTAGGAGATTTCGGCCTTCAACGCTTTGCGGTGGTTGGCCAGCGCGATGAACTCCATGGTGATCGCGGTGGCTGCTGGATCCGTGCTGAAACGCCACAGCGCCCACAAGGGTTGCGGCGCCTGCAGCACCCGGGCTTGCACCTCGAGGCCTTGCTCGGCGCGGCGCCGGAACGCTGCCAGGAACAATTCGTCCATGGTGCGGAAGTAGTAGTGCACGAGTTGGGGTTTGAGCGCCGCCCTTTCCGCCACCCGACGGGAAGTGACTGCGGCATAACCTTCTTCGAGCATCAGGTGTTCGGCAGCGTCGAGCAGGACGACGCGGTTCTTCGCGTCTGGTGCACCGATTCTGCGGTCCGACGTCATGGCCTGACTCCACACTCCCGTCGAGTAGTTGCTGAACGTGCCGATCGTAACGTCGGGCCACGCTCTCGCCTTGACCACGACATTAACGCCATGCTAAGCAGGTGCTCAGCAAGTTCTGCACTTTTGCCGAAGTCAATCGAGGGCGGCACCACATCTCGCCGCCCACACAGCACGGGTAAGTCAGCCTCGGGAGGCGCGCGTAGATGAGCAACTTCGAATCAATCGACTTCTTCACCGACCAGTCTCTTGTGCCCGACCCGCATCCGTATTTCGATTACCTGCGTAGTCAGAATCCAGTGCTACGGCTCCCCCATCACAACGTTGTCGCGGTCACCGGTTGGGAAGAGGCCAACGCGATCTACAAGGACCCCGAGACGTTTTCCAACATCGTCGCGCTCGGCGGTCCGTTCCCACCGCTGCCGTTCGACGTCGAGGGTGACGACCTCAGCCCGCTGATCGATGCGCACCGCAGCCAGTTCCCGATGTTCGAGCACATGGTCACGATGGACCCGCCGGACCACACCCGCGCGCGCTCGATCCTGAGCAGGCTGCTCACGCCGAGCCGGTTGAAGGAAAACGAGGAGTTCATGTGGCGCCTCGCCGACCGTCAACTCGACGAGTTCCTGGTGAACGGCGAGTGCGAGTTCATTGCCGAATATTCCAAGCCGTTCGCCACTTTGGTGATCGCTGACCTGCTTGGCGTACCGGAGGAAGATCATAAGGAGTTTCGCCACGTGCTGGGCGCCGATCGTCCCGGCGCGCGGGTCGGAGCGCTCGATCACGAATCGGTGGGCATCAACCCGCTGATGTGGCTTGACGACAAGTTCTGCGCCTACATCGACGACCGTCGAAGCCACCCCCGCGACGATGTACTGACCTCGTTGGCGACGGCGAAGTACCCCGACGGCTCGACACCCGACGTGATCGAGGTAAGTCGTTCGGCCACTTTTCTTTTCGCCGCAGGGCAGGAGACCACCGCGAAACTACTGTCGGCCGCGCTACAGGCTCTCGGCGATCGGCCCGAGATCCAGCAGAAGTTGCGTGAGGACCGCAGCCTGATTCCGGGGTTCATCGAAGAATCGCTGCGGATGGAAAGTCCGGTGAAGAGCGACTCGCGGCTGGCCCGCAGGGCTACCACCGTTGGCGGCGTTGACATTCCGATCGGCACCGTGGTGATGGTGCTGCCGGGTGCTGCCAATCGCGATCCGCGCCGGTTCGAGAACCCGCATGAATTCCAGGTGGACCGCAAGAACGTCCGTGAGCACATGGCGTTCGCCCGCGGCGTGCACTCCTGCCCCGGTGCACCGCTGGCCCGTGTCGAGGGCCGGGTGTCGATCGAGCGCATCCTGGACCGGATGTCCGACATCGCCATCAGCGAAACCCAGCACGGACCGGCGGACGGGCGGCGCTACACCTTTGAGCCGACCTACATCCTGCGTGGGCTCAGCGATCTGCACCTGACGTTCACACCGCGGCCCGCGCTGGCGGAAGCCCGCTAGTCACTGTTCGTGGGTCACGAGTGGGCCGCCTGGGCTTGTTGATGGGTCGCTACCGCAGTCTGCAAATAGGGCCACGCTGTGTCGGGGTCGATACCGCCGCACAAGGGATGCAAGGGTAGCGACTTTCCGGAGCGGACGAATTCCATTGCCGCCGAGCGTGTCAGGATGCGGTAGGGACCTCCGGCCGATCGCAACTCGGCCACGGTACGCGCCCGGGTAATGCTGGCCACCGAGTCGTCGCCGTGCCGGTAGGACGCGGCCATCGCGGCATCGTGCAACAAGTGCGGACCCAACTGCTCCCATGCCTGATCCACGTCTTCGGCAACGAAAACCACTGTGGGAGAGTCTGGCACGGGGAATTGAACGAAGCCAGGCGTCTTGCCCGACCTGCGGCACTGCTCCTCGTAGTACGTCAGTAGTTCCTGCCGGTCGATCTGCGAGATGAAGCCAAGTCCGTGCGCGGCAGCCCTGCGGACCGCAGCCTTGCTGCCGCCCGCGATCATCATCGGAGGACCGTTCGGTGACGTGCATCGTGGCGTGACTCGCACCTGCCGGCCCCGAAAGTCAATCACCTCACCACGAAGCAGCGTTATCAGCACCCGCAGGTACTCGTCGGCAAGGCCGCCCCGCTCAGCCATATCGACGCCGAAATGCTTGTACTCCTCTTCGCGATGGCCGACACCAAATGCGTAGGAAACCCTGCCGCCGCTGATGAGATCTAGCACGCTGATCTCCTCGGCGAGGCGCACCGGATCCCACAACGGCAGTGGGACCGCCGCAAGCAAGATCGCCATCTCCTGCGTTCTCGCGGCGACCGCCGACGCCAGCATCAGCGGTGTGGGCAGGTGCCCATCGCTGGCGCCGTGGTGCTCGGACAGCACCGTCAACATCGCCCCACGCGTCTCGGCCCACTCGCAGATGTCGGATACCGCGGCGTAGTGACCAGCTGCCGGCCCAGCCCAGTCAGGAACCCTCATGTCGAAGCGCAAGGTCAGCACGACCGTGAATACCCTTTCTGGACAGCAGTGTCCGGCCAGCGATAGGTGCCGAACACTTCGGGGACCACCACGCCCGGTGCCGCCTTCAACACGTAAGGAATCGCCCGCAATGCCGAGATCCCAACCGCGACAAAACCTCCCGATACATCGCCGAAATGCGGGATGGGATCGATATCGACGCGGACCTCGACATCGATGTTCGGAACCCCGTCGACGCGGATCCGCACGGAGTGGCCATCCAGGGCCAGATTCCAGTCGGGGATGTCGGGTGTGCAGGTCCAGAACTCCTCCACGACCAAAACTGGCTTGCCGTCGTGATACCCGGTCCATGAAAGGATTTGGCGACGACAGTCCCAGCCGACAGCGTTGTGCAGTCGAGCGTGATGTCTGTGGGTGACGTCGCCGTCTTGATGACGTGGTCGATGCGGTCGATACGGACGCCGAGCGCGTCCGCCGCGGCACCGATGGCCTGTTCGGATTCGGTTGACACTGACCGGAATGCGGGCGATTCGATAGAAATTTCTTCGGGCGGCTCGGGCCCCAAGGTCGGCAAGTGCGCATAGGAGGTCACCGTGATAACGCTCTTGCCGGTCTCGAGAAGCGCGATGATGTCGTCGGTGTTGGTGTCAAAACCGTGAGCCTTGCTTGCCGAATGCAGCACGACGTCGGCATCGAGGGCCAGGATTGCTGTCTTGTCATTGGTCGCAACGATTCCAGTGCTGGGCCGCCCCACCAACGCTCCGGCGTCGACACCCACTTTGTCGGTCGAGTAGACAAACAGCCCGGCGAGGTCGAACGCGGGGTTGTCGATGACCTCTGCCAGCTGGACCGATCCCACGGGACCGGTCGCCCATTGGATGACCCGGACAGTCACTGCTGCTCACACAGTCTGTGTGGCAAAGACATTCTTGGGAATGGTCAGCGGCAAGTCGACGGAGCTCAACAGCCCGGGCGCAGCGTTGACAACATAGGGGACGGCGTTGACGACACGCATCGCGGTGGCCACCATCGCGCCGGCACCCGAAGTCATCGAGCCGATGCCGGCTCGGCCGGGGTCGCGCAATGTTGCCGCCAAAGTGCAATCGATGTCGGGGGCGCCGGTGATCACCACGCGGTAGGACAGGTCGCCGATACCGGTGGGCCAATCCGGGGCAACGCTGTGCGCCAGCCGGGTGACGTGCTCGACGATGATCGCCTCGCGCCCGTCGACGACACCGATGGCTTTCATGCGAATAGCCCCGCATGTTCCCGCTTCGACGGTGCCCATGGCGACTTCCAGCGTTGTGTCGGTGACGGCACGGTCGAATTCCTCGCGCACCTCTTGGACCTCGACTCCGAAGGCGTCGCCGATCAATCTCAGTTGGCCTGCCCACTCCCCGGCGATCGCCCCGGGGAACGAGATCCACGGCTGGTAGTCCAGTGGCTGGCCGAAACCGAGTCCATTGATCATGATGTCGGGCACACCGTAGTCGTCGTACAAACCGATCTCGTAGGAGTGGATCGACTCGATCGCCGACGATTGCGTCGACAGGACCAGTGGCAGGTAGTCGGCCGCGAAGCCGGGTTCGATACCCGAGGCGTACAGCGACACCTGGCCCTGTTTGGCCGCGGCCGCGAGTTGCTCGCGCCACTCAGCAGGCTCGTAGGCGTGCGGGTTGACCAGCCGGGTGGTGCTGGTGGTGACGACGTTGATCCCTGCTTCCAACAACTTCACGTAATCCGGGATCGCCAGCGCGTCACGTTCGGGCCCGCTGGCCGCGTAGACCACGCAGTCCGGCTTGAGCGCGATCAGCGCATCGGCGTCGTTGGTGGCCGCGACGCCGATCGGGTCGCCGTTGGACAACTCGCCGGCATCTTTGCCCACCTTGTCTTCGGAATGTACCCACACCCCGACCAGATCGAGGTCGGGGCGGTTGGTGATGGTGCGGATCGCGATCGACCCGATCCCACCGGTCGCCCACACCACCACGCTGCACTTGCCTGCGGTCATCACGTCCTCCTTTATGCTGTTTTCACTGGCAGTCGGGCCCAGCCACGCACGCTGGAAGTTCTTGCCCTGCTGGCGTTCTCGTAATCGACGTCCCAGTCAGTCCACCGCTTGAACACTTCTTCGAACGCGACCCGCGCTTCCAGCCGTGCCAGCGACGAGCCGAGGCAGAAGTGCAGACCTTGACCAAAGCTCAAATGGCCTGCCTGGCGGTGGATGTCGAAGCGGTCGGGTTCATCGAAGTGCGTCTCGTCGCGATTGGCTGACGCATTGAGCAGGAGCATGTAGGACCCTTCGGTCACGGTCTGGCCGTAGAGCTCTACGTCCTGGGCGACGTACCGCCCCTGCACCGGTGACGGTGGCTCGTAACGCAATGTCTCCTCGACCGCCGACGGGATCAGGGCCGGGTCGGCGGCCAGTTCTCTTCTCTGGTCGGGGTGTTCACCGAGCAGCTCACCCATGAATCCGATCAGCCGAGCGGTCGTCTCGCCGCCCGCGCCGGCGATCATCGCGGTATAGGCGATCACCTCACCGCGCTCGAGGGGGCGCATGGTTCCGTCGGGTTCCTCGACCTGCGCGTTGAGCAGTTCTGTCATCAGGTCATCGGAGGGATGGGTCGATCTCCATTCGATGTAATCGGCGAATTGCGCGATCGACTCCTCGAGGGTGGTCGCGGTGAGCAGGCTGCCTCCGGATTCGACGGTGATGCTTTTGTCGTTGCGCTCGCGGATCTGTTGTTGCCCCTCTTCGGGGATGCCGAGCAGGTAGCCGATTGTCCGCATCGGCATGATCGCGCCGAGATCGTCGACGAAGTCGAATCCGTCCACGTCGCGCAGCGGATCGAGTGCGCGCGAACACAAGTCGCGCACGAGTCCCTCGACCGCCAGCATCCGGCGCGGCGTGAACACCCGCGACAGCAGACGGCGGTGCAAGTCGTGCAGCGGCGGATCCTCCCACAGCAAGATGCCCGGTGGAATATCGATGCCACTGAACAAAACGTCGGCGGTGGTGCCTCGTCCGGAGCGATACGTCTGCCAGTCGTGTAGCGCCGGCGCGACGTCGTCATAGCGACTCAGCGCATAAAAGTTGTACTTCTCGTTGAAGTACAGCGGCGCCTCGTCGCGCATCCGCTTCCACACCGGATAGGGGTCGTCGTCGATGGCGTGGTCGAACGGGTCGTAATACAGCTCGACTGTTGAGTTGCTCAAGATGTGCCTTCTGCTAGCGGGGCTGGTTGGGCGTTCCCGGGAAGAGCTGTTCGGTCGGGCCTGCGGTCACCCAACCACCGAGTTTCGTAATCAGATGCGGCGCGAAGACCGAGCCGTAGACGAGGTGTCCGACCACGATGACGGCGACGACGGAGAGGACCGACGACTGCACGCGGGTTTTCGCCTTGCTATCAGCCCACATCTCGATGACGTTGCGTCCTTCGGCGTCGGTGCGGCCAAGCAGGTAGGTGAAGACCATCATCTCGATGCCCATGGCTAATGAGTCATACAGCGGGTACTGGTGTTTGGTTCCCTCGAAGATAGCCAGGCCCGGAATCACGTAGCCGTAGTAAAAGTTGCCGAAGTGGGCACCGGTGATGGCATTGAAGACGAATGCCCAGCAGAACCCCAGGCCGAGTCCGACCGTGAGCAGGGTAACCGGACGACGCCAGCCGAATTTCGCGCTCAATCTTCGTCCGAGGGCGGCAGCGGTTAATGCGGGTAGGACGAAATAGGAGATGTAGCCGATGGGCACCGCGGACGGCAGACCTCCCCAGGTCACATTCAGCGGCCACCATGACGGCATCCGGGGCAGAGCGGGCGGGAATTGTGCATACATCGCCCAGTCATACGGTGACTCGATCCACGAGAACGACAGCGCCGAGATGCTCAGCAGCAGCAGCGGATGCAGGCGCCGCCGGCGAAAGCTCAGATAGATCCCGATGAGGAAAAACGCGATGCCCGAGATGTACGCAAAGTACATCTGCCCTTCCAGCAGGGGCGTGATCTTCTCGGTCACCGACGGCCCTCGTTATCAGTAGCACGTCGCGCCTCGGGGTCGAAACGGAGGACAAGGCCGAACACCAGTGCAATCAGTCCAAACAACGTGCCTAGCATGATCACAGCACCCACGCCCATAACCTCTTCCTTGAGGAAACCACTTTTAAGATAGTGACGACTATCTTATAAAGTGTCAACCACCAGTACCGGACTGAGGAGTGAACACCCGTGCCCCTGCGCTCTTCCGCCGAAAAGCCGGCCGAGACCGAGCCCCCGGCCCCGGGATCGCGCCGACCGCGCGGTGCACCGCGAAAACTTCTGCTCGCCGCCGCCCGCGACCTGTTCGCTCGCCAGGACTACCGCAGTACCACGACGCGCGAAATTGCCGAGGCTGCAGGCGTTACCGAACATCTGCTGTTCCGTAACTTCGGGTCAAAAGCAGGACTGTTCCGAGAAGCACTAGTCCTGCCGTTCACCGAATTCGTTGACGAGTTCGGCCGCACCTGGAACTCAGTCGTGCCTGAGCAGACCAACGAAGAAGAACTCGCGCGCCTTTTCGTTGGCCAGCTCTACGACGTCTTCGTCGGACACCAAGGCTTGCTGTTGACACTCATGGCCGCCCAGACACTGAGCGAAGAAGAGCTCGCCGAGACAGGCATCGCTGACATCCGGCGAGCCCTCAACGTGCTCAGCCAGATCGGCGCGGAAGGAATGCGCATCCGCGGCATGAGGACCAGCAACCCCGACCTGCCTGCCCACTCGACTGTCGCCATGATCGCAGGCATGACGGCCCTGCGCTCGACCTATTTCGGAACCAAGCCTCCGCCAAGAGAATCCATCGTCGACGAGCTGGTCCAAGCGATTCTGCACGGATTCCTGCACCGACAGGATTGATGGACGGGCTGCGCCCTCTACGGCGAATCGAAGGTGTAGTCGGCGGCCTTGAAACGGCGTGTCATGCCCCAGAAAGCCCGCGCGCTGCGAGGCCATTGCGTGACGACGCGACCGTTCGCCGCGCGAAAATAGTTGTTACAGCGGGTGAGCCACACGGTTCCGTCCATCCAACGATCGATCTTGGCGATGAAGTCGGCCATGGCTTCGGCGCGCACTGCGATGTAGGACTTTCGCCGACGCCGCATGTACTTCAATGCCCGCACGATGTAGTGCGCCTGCGCTTCGAGCATGAAGATGACGCTGTTGGACCCGACGTTGGTGTTCGGTCCGTACAACATGAAGAAGTTCGGGAAGTCCGGGACGGCCATGCCCAGATAGGCGAATGCTCCGTCGCGCCACTTTTCGTGCAGCACCGTATCGCCCTGCCCGACGACGTTGATCTGCCCGAGGTAGTCCGCCGCTGCGTATCCGGTCGCGCACACCACGACATCCACGGGCAGTTCACTGCCGTCCTCGGTCACCAGCGAGCGGGCTCGCAACGCACGCGCGGGACTGGAAACCACCTCGACGTTCGGTCGAGTCAGGGTCGGGATGAAATCAGAAGCGAAGACCAGTCGCTTGCAGCCCAGTGGATGCGCCGGTGTGAGCTTGTGGCGGAGTTGCTCATCGCTGACGTGGGATTCGAGCACCTTCAAGGCGATCGCTTTGAACTCCTGCGTCTTATCGCTGCCGTTCTCGATGACCGAGATGTTCGACTCGCTGCGCAACCACAGCCGTGTCCGGTAGAACTTCTTCGCGAACGGTATATGAGCGAAAGCCCATTTCTCCCGCTCGGTGTAAGACCGGTCGGGCTTCGGCAGGATCCAGGTGGGCGAACGTTGAATTGAGTAGACCTTATCTGCTACCTTCGCCAATTCTGGCAACACCTGCGAGGCGGTCGATCCGGTACCGAGCACGGCGACCCGGGCGCCCTCTAGGTCGACGGAATGGTCCCAGCGCGCAGAATGCATGAGGGTGCCGGTAAAGGGTTCCTCCTCATGCAGATTCGGCATCATGGGTTGGGTGAAAAGCCCGACCGCCGACACTACGATGTCAAAGCTATGCGACTCACCGGTTGTCGTCGTCAGCTGCCACCTGTCAACGTCGTTATCCCATTTGGCCGAAACGACTTCGGTCTTCAGCTTCAGGTGATCAGCCAGTTTGTAGCGCTGGGCGCAGCGTTCGAAGTACTCGAGAATCTCTGGCTGGCCTGACCACAGCCTGGACCAATTAGCGTTGAGGTCAAAGGAATACGAGTACAAGTGGGATTTCACGTCGCAGGCAAGGCCAGGATAAGTGTTGATACGCCACGTCCCTCCCACGCCGTCTTCGCGGTCGAAGATAGTGAAATCGCGAAAGCCCGCTTTCTTCAGGAAGATTCCGAGCGCCAGTCCACCAGGACCGGCCCCGATGATCCCCACCGAGAGGGTCTTCGACATCACGTCATCCAATCTGCCAACACTGGCCGCCGTCGACGAGCCGCGGCCGATTGATGCGCCGGCGGCAAGGCGACTCTGTGTTTCCGCGTCGAGGCTCGGCGCCTCGGCGAGGCCTGGAATACCGCCTTCACCCGGCTACCGGACGCGGCGAGCTCGGTGGCTCGCGCAACAATGCGATCTCTTCGGATGTGCTATTCACTCGACGATCGCGATCTTCACACGCCCCAAGGCGGGACGGCTCGCGAGGTCGAATGCCGCTTGCACATCGCCGACGCTGAAGGTGTGAGTGAGGTACTTAGTGAGCAACTCGGGATGGGCCCGGGCGAACGCGTCAGCAGCCGCCAGCATCCGCCGACGGTCCAGCGTCACGCCCGATTTCAGCGTGAGATTGTTGCGCAGCATAGTGCGAATGCTGATCGGATAGCAGTCATCGTCCGGAACCCCGAAATAGAACACTGTGCCGCCGAACGCTGTCGCATCGACCGCGTGGCCCAGCGTGGCGACCTGATGGCCGACAGCTTCAATCACGATGTCCGGCCGGTCATTCGGGCCCAGATGACTCACCCAACGGTCACTGGTCGCACGAACAAGAGTGTCGACTCCGAATGCCTGTCCGATCTGCTCGCGGTCGACGGGATCGATGCCCGTGACATGCGCTGCGCCCGCCGCCTTCGCGACGTAGGAGAAGAGCAGTCCAATAGAGCCCTGGCCGATGACGGCGACATGCCGCCCCTCCAGGTCCGGCAGTTGCTCGACCGCGTAAAGCACGCATGCCAGCGGTTGCAGACCGACGGCATGCTGCGGACTCAGCGCCGGGTCGTAAGGCGCCAAGCCATTGCCGTCGGCCACCACGAGTTCCATCAATCCGTCGAAACCGGAAGCCCACCCGACGACTCGGTCTCCGTTGACGTGCTCGGGGTGCCGGCTGGCGATGACCTCGCCCACGATCTCGTGAATCGGGAAGCCGTCCTTTTCCGCGGCGCTGATTCCGGTATCGCCGGCGATCTTGCCGCGTGCGCCTCGGAAAGCGGGCATGTCGCTGCCGCAGACACCTGCAGCCCGGAACCGCAGCAGCACTTGGCCTTCGGTAAGCGACTCGGAAGACGTATCCGGCAGCGTCGTTCGCTCAAACGTGTACGGCGCGACGAGGCGATACGACCACACCGTCAGATCTCCGCCGGAATGTTGTTGCAGCCCCGCTGAAAGCTGGACGGCGGACGTGACGCCACGTCGCCGATAACGCGGTAGTCGTGCAGGCGGGTGGTTGACAGCAGCACCTAACGAGCGTGACACTTTGGCTGTGTTTTGTAAAGCTTCCCCGGCATCCCTCACGCCGCTCGGGTGAAGCGGCCCTGACCGGTCCGTCGTTCCTAATCGGTCAGTGCGGAGCAGCTACCCGCGATCGAGCTTTCCGGATGCGCTCCTCGCGGATCTCGACCGGGCCGTTGTCGAAGGTCTCATGAATGCCCAGATCCGCCAGGCCCAGGATCGGCAGAATTGGAACGCCGTTGGCGGCTAATGCCAGCTTGAGATCGTCAGAGTCGCCGCGGTCGAACATCATCGCGCCCACCAGGCAGATGACCGCCATCTTGTAAGCGTTCAAGGCGCGGTACCAAGGCCGGTTTTGTGGGGTGATGCCGCTAGCCGCCTCATAGCGTTCGAGGAACTCCTCGATGCTCAAAGCTGCGGCATGGCCGGTGATCCCGACCGGCTGCATCCAGAGCAGCTCCATCCAGCCGATATCGGTGAGCGGATCACCGAGTGTGCTCATCTCCCAGTCGAATACGGCACTGACATCGCCTCCGACGAACGCGAAGTTGCCCGGCTTGGCATCGCCATGAACCAGTGTGACCTTCGAGCATGGTTGCGGCTTGCTCTCTCTCAATGCCTGCAGCAGACGCTCGAGGGCTGGGAGCGCCCCCCGTTGCACGCGGTGCATCTCATCAGCCCAGTGGTCGAGTTCGACATCGAGGTGGTCACGTCCGTCGCCGAGGAAGCTCAAGTCCACCGCGTCGAGATCGATGGAATGGATCGCCGCGAGCTGGTCTGCCATGCTCTCGCACATCCGCCGGATGCACTCCGGCGCAGCGTCTGGTGCCTCCATCTCGTGCACGTCGCCCGCAACGCGTTCCATGATGAAGAACTCCCGGCCGAGCACGTCGCCGGATTCTTCGATCCACAGTGCACGCGGCACACGTACCGACGTGTGTTCGAGCCCGCGCAGGATGTCGAACTGACGCTTCAGGTCGTAGGGTTCCAACAACGCAGGCGGCGGCGGGCGCAAGCGCAGCACCACATCCCGGCGCTCCTCGTCACCTCCGCGCACAGTCACGACGGTCAGCACCATCATCTCCGCGGAGTGACCGAATTCAACGCGGTCGAGGCCTTCGATCCGCACCTCGTCGACATCCGGAACTTGCGTGCGCAGCCAGTCGGCGAGTCGGTCGGGTACAGCATTAAATTGCGTCATCGTTGACTCCCCTGTGCTGTAAAACGATTCGCTAGTGACCGCTGACGGCGGGCATGCGCTTCGCCGGCGAGGTGTCCTGTTTGAAGGCTGACATATCCATCAGCTTCCGGTTCGGTATCGCGGGTATCTATCTCCGTGGCATAAAGCACTCCGGACTAGGACGCACGAGACAGGTCCGACAAGACGGGGGCTTTCCGCCGGCGGTCGGGCCGGGGAAGTCGCGCCAGCGAGGCCCGATTTTGCGAACCCGCATTACACTTTTTTAATATTTTGTAACTCTAGCTTATGCTCAGCCTTAGGAGGCAATCCAGCGTGACTAAAGCGGCGGGACTTTCATCGGCGGTAAGTCTGGGCGCCCACCTCGGACGGGGCATCCAACGCCTAGCGACCGATGCCATGGTCGGCCGAATCAGATCGCTCCCGCGGAAAGTCGAGGATCTCGACGCCGCATTTCTGTCGCGGATCATGAACCGAACAGTGACGTCGGTGTCGGTGCTCGGCGGCGACGCCGGAACGTCCTCGAGGGCCCGACTTGCATTGACCGGTAAGGACGTTCCGGAATCGGTCTTCATCAAGATGCCTGCCGAAACGGCGGCAACCCGACTCATGGGTGAGCTAGGGCGACTCGGCGACACCGAAGTCCGCTTCTACCGTGACCTGTCCCCACAGCTGACCGGTGTGCCGAAGACATATGGCTCGGTCTTTGACTCCCTGACCGGACGCTTTGTCATTGTGCTGGAGGATCTTCCGGCCGAGCAGTGCGAATTCCCGGACACACTGCACCCGCTCGACAGCGACAAAGCAGGTCTCATCGTCGAAAGCCTTGCGCGACTTCATGGAACGTTCTGGGGGCGCTTGCCCGACAGGAGTGGGGACGGCCCACTCGGATGGCTGTACGCCGCTTCGGCTGACAGCGCGTCTCTGCTCACCGGTCCATTGCTCAAAACCTCCGCCCGACGCATCGCCGAGCGAACCTCGATACCGATCGAGGTCGGTCGCTTCATCGACGAAAACTACCGCGCCGTCGCGCAATTGATCGATACCCCGCCGCACACTGCCATGCACGGCGACGCCCATCCCGGCAACGTGTACTTCCGCAACGGCGAGGCTGGACTGTTGGACTGGCAGGCGGTCCGGCGTGGCCATCCTTCCCGCGAACTGGCCTACACGCTGATCACCAGCATGACCACTTCGGAGCGTCAGGCCAATCAGCGTGATCTGTTGGACATCTATCGCAAGGCGCTGGTGGCCGCCGGCGGCCCCGAACTCAATCGCGACGATCTCTGGGATCGCTACCGGCAGGCCGCGCTCTACGCGTATGTCGCCCCACTCATCACTGCGGGGATGGGTGGCATGCAAGAGGACGGCATCGCCATGGAAGGCCTCCAGCGAGGTGTCGCAGCCCTCGACGACCTTGAGACGGTCGCCCGACTCAAGAAGGCGCTGTGATCGCGATCTAGGGGAACCGCCCCCGCGCCGCCGAAGCAGGATGACAGCCTTGACGTGAATGAGCCGTTGACCGCCCGTCGGGATGGACATGGATCCTTCGATGACACTTCGACGCGTCACTGAATCTTGGCGACCACGAGTTCAATCGTCAACGACCGCTTACCAATTAGGTGGGTGCCAGTAAGCGCCGATCAAGTATCGGCCCGGGTCCAGAAGGTGTGACCCTCCTCCGCGATGCAGATCAGAATCAGCCCGTCGGGCGCCTGCGCAACGTAGTTCGTCCACTGGTGGCAGTCGGCGTTCTCTTCCTTGATCCCGGCCATCGGCGGGGAGCGGAACCATCGCGGCTGGTATCGCCGGGGCGAGCCGCAGAACATCAGCCGTCCGGGTTGGGTGGCCGGCACGTAACCGCCTGACACACCGAATGCGTAATAGGTGGTGTTATCGCACGGCGCGCCCAGAACCATGTTCGGAGCGATGCCCGGCGTGCAGGCCGGGTAGTCGCAGACGGTCGGCCCTGCGGCAGCCGTCGGTGGCATCAATGCGCCGACTCCGATCAGCGCAGCCATGATCACCACGATGAATCGCACGAGGATATTTTTGCATCTGCAATAAGAAAATTCTCTTCTTCGGAGAAGATCACCTGCGGGAGGCACCCGATCGATTTTTGCGCGTCCTTACGCTGCATCCGGCCAGCGATTTGGGGTGATAACGTAATTCTCCGTGTGTAATCCGGAACGAGCCGTCAGTCGCGAAGCGCTTGCGCCGGCGACTGCCCAGGACCAGTGACGGACTCCGACGCCGACCTCCCGGCCACTGAAGCTCCAGATTCACTCGCGGCAGCAGAAGAAGAGCTCGTCCGTGCCGAGCGGCGCGCCGCGGCCGCACGAGCACGCGCTGCCGAATTGCGGCGGGAGGCCGAGGCCAGTTCGTGCGAACAGTCCGAACCGACCGAAGACGCTGACGTGGTCGACGCCAAGCCGGCTGCCTCGCGATCGAGGCGCCGGTGGCCGTGGCGGCTCCGTCGTCCTACCCGAAATGCGGTCGGTGTCAGCACCGCGATCGCGCTCATCACCGCATCACTTGCTGCGAGCGGTTACTTCGTGTGGCAGCACCGCAACCTCGTGGAGCGGCAACAGCACGCCGCGGAGTTTGTCGCAGCGGCCCGCGAAGAAGTGGCAGCAATGATGTCGATCGACCCCGCGCATGCAGCGGAGAATATCCAGCACACCATCGACGACGCGACGGGCCCACTCAGGAGCCAACTGGAAGTGACATCGAGCTACGTGGTCAAGAATGCGCAGGATGCGCGCATCACCACGAAGGCCACCGTGGAGGATGTCGCGGTCGAATCGATGACCGATAACTCGGCAGTCGTCCTGGTCGTCGCGAAATCCGACACCATAAACGCCGACAAGTCGAATCGGCCGACAGTGTTCTGGCGACTCAGCGTCAACATCGATCGGGACGGTGGCCGGCTCAAGATGTCGAAAATTGATTTCGTCCAATGAATCCCGAATCAAAGTCACCGCTCGACGATGCGGAGATCGTCCAAGAGGATGCGGACTCCGACGACGCCGGCACCGAAACTCGGTCCGTCGGTGAGTCGCCCGCCGAAACTACGGGCATGATCGACCGGTTCGCCGCCAGCCTTTTCGTGCACTGGCGTTCAATTCTTTTGACGGCTTCGGTGATCGCCACAGTGGGGCTGGCCGCGTGCTTGTTCGTCCTGCAATACCGCCCAGATCGACAGATCGATGACGCCGCGGCGCGTCAGGCCATCCACGCGGCCTCAGACGGTGCTGTCGCTTCGCTCTCGTACACCTCGGACAGCATGGCCCGTGACTTCGCTGCCGCGAAGGCACGTCTCACCGGAGACTTTCTCGACTACTACGACAAATTCACCAAGGACATCGTCACGCCGACGGTGCAGCAAAAGCACATTGCGCAGACGGCTACGGTGCTTCGGGCGGCCATAATCGAACTGCACCCGGACACGGCCGTGGTGCTGGTATACCTCAACGAAAAAACCACGAGCAAGGAAAAACCAGAACCGCTGACTACCCCGAGCAGCGTGCGAATAACGCTCACGAAGGTCAACGGTTCCTGGCTGATCTCGAAGTTGGATCCATTCGGATGATCAACCTGTGCAGCGTTGATACGAATCGTTACCCCGCCAATAGCGCCGGTGCTATTCTCATCGCACGAGAACGCCGCTACCGGTGTCGATAACGTCGCGTGGGCATCGTCGCTAAATGCCCGTCGAGGAGCACACGATGCGTTCAGCTGGAACGACCATCACCGCGATACTGTTGGCCGCCAATGTATTCAGCGTTGTGGGTCCGGCATCTGAGGCGCGAGCAACAACGAAGGAAGAAGTCGCGATCAACGGGACGTACCGTGTAACGTCAAATGGCAACTGGGCCAAAATCAATGATCAGTACAACTACGAGCCCACGGTCTTCAGCACCTGGACGATCAGCTCATCATGCTCCAATTTTCAGACGTGCAACGGCACGATGAAGAGCGACCAGGGCTGGAGCGCGCCGGTCACCATGGGCGACGGGCTCATGTGGTACGTCAGACGCGACGTACCGAATTGGGAGCGGTGCCAAGACGGCACCGCGTTCACCGGGCAGCAGACCTTTTACTTCTACCCAGTTGATCCCGAAGGTACTGGTCAATACCAACTTGGGTCCCCGGTGATGGCCGGGAAGGACAAGACGCTCGGCCCGAGCGGCGCCTGCGGCCAAAACCAATGGCTTGGTATCGAACTGCCGCTGCGGCTGGACAAGATCGGCTGACCAGCCAATAGGAGCTTTAAGTCGGAAACAGGTCCTGCCACTTCTTGGGTGTAGTCGCGGTCGCCAGATCGGATTGCTGGTACAACTTCCCGTCTGGGGCCACGTAACGACCGGTACGCGGATCGTACGGCGCAACCGCGACCGACGGGATGGACTTAGTTGCCTTGCCGCCGAACGAACTTGGGGCCGCCTGCGGTCGGCCTCCGTCGATCACGGCCGGTGGCCTTGCGGGCGCAGGCGGCCGATGCACGGCGGGCGGCGTCGGAACATCGAGCGGCGCTATGGGCGGGAAGTTCGCCGCCTCAGTCGACATGTTTGCCGACGACGGCGCAGGTGGCGCGGCGGCGCCCTTCGTGCCCGGTGGTGGGGTTGCTCCCCGCGGCCCGGGGGGTGTTCCCCGCGGGACGGCCCCCAGTGGCAGCGGTGTTCCCTCAACGGGTCCGAAGATTCTCTTGTCGGCGGTCGTCCGGTCGTCGGGTGGTATGCCCTGGGAGAGTAAGTTTGGATCCAGGGGGGACGGGCCGAGCACATGTTGACGCATCGCAAGCGGCATGAACGGCTTGTCGCTATTACAGATTTCGACGGTGGGCGCGCGCTTTCCGGGGTGTCCCATGCAGGGATAGTTGCGGGCGCCGCGAACCGAAAGCGGCGAATCCTGCGGCAGTTTGCAGTACAACCCATCGGGGGTGTCGATGTCGCTGGTGTCGGACGGGGATCGCCACATATTTTGCGGCAAGAAGCCCACCGTGCAAATGGGCGGATCGTCGACCGTGAATGAGAAGTCGCCCTTGGCCCAACCCTCATTATGGTTGAACGGTCCCGCCGATTGCTCTATGGCAATGGCCGGCGGTAGCAACACCAACAGCTGCTCCAGCGAGGGGTGGTAGGTGACGCCGATCTGCCCGATAGTGGTCAGGTTCGCCAGCAACACCGGCAGCGTCGGCTTGATCGCCTCAAAGAGCCGCGACGCCTCGTCCGCGGCACCGGGACCGTTTTGCAGCAATGTGCGAATCCGGGAATCGTCGGTCGCCACCACGTCGGAGAGCCCGGCCAGGCTACGCGCCCAGGTGCGAACTGAGTCGGCGGTCCTCGCCTGCGAGTCCAACAGCGGCCCACTGTCTTCGGTGAGCGCTCGGGTGCGGTCGACAACACTATTGGCGTCGGTAGAGATTCGCGACGTCGAGTCCGACAACGATCCCAGATCGTATCCAGCGCCGTTGAAGGCTTGGAACGATTCGTCGAGCAATTGGCTGATTTTGTTCTTGGGAAGGCTCTTGACCAATTCGTTCACCTGGTCGAGCATCGGTCCGACCGCTTGCGGAATCGTGGTGTCATGCATGGCAATAACCGACTCGTCGCGCAGATATGGCGCCGAATCGGTTCGCGGTCGCAAGTCCACATACTGCTCGCCCACCGCGGATACGCTCAGCACATCCGCTTGCAGGTTCGCCGGGATCTTTGGCGAGGTGCCAAGCGACAGCGTTGCTTTGGCGCCGTTCGCCGTCAGCTCCACCTTGGTGACCTTGCCTACCTGCACGCCCCGGTAGGTCACGTTGGAGAACTGGTATAGGCCACCCGTGGTCGGCAGCTCGAGGTAGACGGTGATTCGACCGATGCCGAGCAGAACTGGCAGCTGAATGTAGAAGAAGACCATCGCGATAATGCCGACGATCCCGACGATCGCGAAGATCGCCAACTGAATCCGCACGAAACGCGTCAGCATTTATCCGCCCCCTCCTGCCGGCGGGAATCCCGTCGGCGGGCCAGGATTCGGCCCCGCCAGCGGTGGAGCTGGTGGTGCGGCCGCAGGCCCCGGTAAAGGACCAAGCACATCGGGTGGCGCCGCGGGTCCGGGTAGCGGAGCGCTGAATTGGAGATTCGGTTGAGCAGGTCCGGGCGGCTGAGCTTGAGGACCAGCTGGCGGAACGCCAGACGGCTGCGGCGGGCCCGGTAGCGGCGGTGCCACGGGACCAGGCCTCTGTGCGGCGCCGGCGCCCAATGGATCATAGGTGTAATTCAGGTAATACGGTTCCCCGGGCGCGGGTACCTGCTGTTCCCCGAGTTGTCCCCAGTGCGTCCCAAGCAGCAGGCTGTTCTTGAGTTTAGGAATAGTAAAGTCGAACTGAAATTGTATGTTGAAGTAGTCACCTCGAACGGCTCGATCGACGAAGTTCTGGGTGAACGGGAAGACCGTCGCCGACGCCAACGCGAAGCCAAGCCCCGGTCCGACGTCGGCGAGCGCCTTGATGGTCGGCTCCAGGTTTTTCAGATTCTTGACCAAGTCGGCCTGAGTGTTGTTGATCAGCCCGGTGGCGGTGTTGCTAAACATGCGCAGGTGATCCAAAGCCGCCGTCAAGCGCGGCCGCTCCTTGATGAACACCTCGAGTGCCGGCGGTACCTTGCGCAGCGCCTCGGTCAGAACGTCGCGCTGTCCTGCGAATGTCTCGGCAAGCCGGTTCAGGCCCTGGATCGACGTGACGATGGTGTCCCGCTGCTGGTCGAGTGTGCCCACGAAGGTGTCGAGCCGGTTGATCAGGTCCCGAACAGCGCCCTCGCGCCCCGACAGGGCGGCGCTGAAATTGTGGATGATCTCCCCGATCTGGCCTAGCCCGCCGCCGTTGACGACCAACGACAGCGACGACAGGGTTTGCTCTGTCGAGGGATAGGTCAACGACCGATTCAGCGGGATGGTGCAGACTGGGGTCTGTCGCCCACCTTCACAGCGCTTGAGCCGTCCGGTTCCCGGTTGGTCAAGCGGCGTGTTGAGCTCCACATGCATGGATCCCAGCAGACTGGTCTGGCCGACGCTGGCCACCACGTTGGCGGGGATGACGACACCGCGCTTCACCGAGATCTCGACGTCGGCAATCCAGCCTTTCTCCGGGTCGTGGGCCGGCTTCATCAAGCCCACGCTGCCGACCACGACGTCGTTCATCATCACCGGCGAATTCGACTCCATTGTCACGACATTCGCCAGCTCGACGTGATAGACGTCGGCGCCCGCTCCCCGCCCCACCGCCCCGGGCAACGGTAGCGAGTTGAGGCCGTGGAAGGCGCACCCGGAGACGGTCAGCGCCACGCAGGAACCGATGGCAAGTGCCCGGCGGACCGCCAACCGGCCCATGCGTAATCGCCGGGCGGTCATGGCTGTGTCCCTTCCGCCGGCAACAGCGGTGGCGGCGGCGCCGGTGTCGACGGCGGCGGCGGCAGCGGCATCGCCGCGCCCGGTATCCGGGGTAGCGGAACCGACGGTGCCGGGCCGGGTACCACCGAGTCACCCTGCAGGCCGGTGTACGCCGACACCGCGGGCGGGATCTCGGGCGGCCCAGGCTTCGGGCCCTCGCCGCCAGGAGCGAGGCGCGGTTCGCTGTAAACAACGTTGGCCGGGTCCACCGCTTTCTGGAGGAGCGGGTTGAGCGGGAACGGCAAGCTGTTGAAACTGGTCGTCCGCAGACCGGGACCCAGGAACAGCGCGCACAGCTTGCCCGATTCGACGGCGGTGACGCTCTCGACGGTCTGCAATTGGGTGCAGCCGGGGATGGGCAGCGGAACAAGCATGCCGGACCACGTAGGATTCGCGAAGTTCATGAGCCCGAACCCCCCAACAATAGTTCCGGTGTCGGCGTTGTAATCGTTGAAGAAGTTGGCGAGCGCGTTCGGCGCACCATGTAACACGTTCTCCAGAGCCATGTGCTGATCGACAACAGGCTGGAGGGCATCGCCCAAACGAGCAATCTGTTCGCTGGTTTGGTCGCGGGTTTCGGCGATGAATCGCTGCACTTCACCCACTGCGGTCGACAGATCGGTCAGCGCCGCATCCAGGTCGGATTTGCTGTCGTTGACCACGCCGGTGAGGGTGGCCAGCCGGTCGTTGAACTGCACAAGCTGGACATTGCTGTCGCGCAGTGCGGTGACAAAGGTCTGCAGATTCTTGATGACGTCGACGATGTTGCCGCTGCCGTTGGCGAGGATGCGCCCTACCCCCGACAGTTGAGCGAGTGTTTGCCGCAACTTGTCGCCATTGCCCTGTAGCGCATTGGCGGCGCTATCGACGAACCGCGCGATCGAGGGCGTTGACACCTTGGGGTTGGGGCCCAAATCCGTTGCCAGCCGCATCAATTGGGTTTTGACCTCATCCCACTCGATCGGCACGGCGGTGCGTTGCACCGGGATCACCGCCCCATCGGCCATCACCGGGCCGCTACTGCGGTAGGCGGGAGTGAGTTGGACATAACGGGCGGCCACCAGATTCTGGGTGACGATGACCGCTTTGGCATCCGCCGGGATCGGCACGCCGCGGTCGACCTTGAGGATCATCCTGGCCTGCGTCCCCGCCGGCTCGATGGACTGGATCGTGCCGACCTTCACCCCTGAGACGCGGACCTCATCGCTCGGGTAAATCGCGGTGGCGCTGGTGAAGTAGGCGGTGATTGTCCGCGGACCAAAGAACATGTCCCGCACAAGCAGTCCGGTGCCGCCGACAATCAGCGCCGCCAGCACAACCGCCGCAATGGCCGTGATTCTGTTACGCGGGATCCGCGGCATCCGGGAGATCATTGTCCCCCTCCGATCCGTCCGCCCAACGTACAGCCAGGGCAGGGCGGAATACCGTTATACAGCTGCGGCACCAACGACCGCGGTACGGTCGACGGGAATCCCGGACCACGTCCGGTGTCGAAGGTGCGAAATCCCCAGAGGTAATCGAGGAACGGCCCGAAGAGTTCCGGAAGAGAGACGTTCGGGGCGAACGCCGAGTAGGCGTACATGCTGGAGATCGCCTCGCCCGTCGTGATCTCAAATTTCGCTGCGCCGGGCAATGCTTTGCTGATGTTGTCGCGGTTCTTTTCCAGCACCGCGGTCACCGAATTCAGCTTCTCCAGCGTGGGCGCCAACTTGCTTTCGTTGTCGCGCACCAATGCGGACAACTGCTTGGCCACCGTCGAGGTGTTGGCCAACAGCGAGACGATCTCTTGTCTGCGCGTCACCAAGACCTGAAGCAAGTCGTCGGAGTTGAGGATGAGCTTGTTGACCTGCTGGCTGCGTTCCGACAGGATCCCGGTCACACTGCTGGCGCTCTTGAGTAGCTCAGCCAGGCTCGTGTTCCGATTGTTGAGGCTTTGCGACAACCGGCTCACGGCATCGAAAGTGGGCCCCAACTGGGGGGCAATTTGGTTGAGCGTCGCCGACAGCGTGTCGAGGGACTGGTTCAACGTCGCTGTGTTGGTATCGCCGGCGTAGGACGTGAAGTCGCTGACCGCGTCGGTCAGCGAATACGGCGATCCGGTGCGGGATATCGGGATGACATCCAGCGGATGCATCGTTGCCGAACCGGCGGACTCTAAGGTCAGAACCCGTTCGCCCAGCAGTGTGCCGGTGCGGATGTGCGCACTGGTATCCGTTCCCAGTGGAACATTGCCTTTCATCGTGAACGTCACCAGCACATCGCCGTTGCGCAACGACACGTCCGACACCGTGCCGACTTTGATTCCCGACACTGTCACAGCGTTGCCGGTGGCAAGGCCGCCGGCTTCAGAGAACAACGCCTGATATCGGACGTTGGTCGCCAACGACACGATCCGATCGGGCGACAGACCCACCAGGATGAGCATCGCGATCAGGACGGCGCCGATGAATCCGGCTTTGATCAGCCCAGTTCCGCGGTATTTCAGCATCAGTGACCCTCGTCCGGTTCCGGTTCCTGACACCGCTTTGCTTCGGACCTGAACCAGGGGGCCACCACCGTCTTGCCCTGCAGGTCCGTCCCACGAAATGTGAAATTGCAGAGGAAGTACGGGATGGTGGCACCGAATACCCCGAGTCGGACCAGCTTGCGGTAGTTCTTTGGCGCTTTCTGTAGCGCGGCGTCGAGGCGGTCCTTGTCGTTATCGAGCAGCGGGGCCAGCCGACTGAGCTGCTCGATGGTGCCAGACAGCGGCGCCCTCGCGTTGCTCAGCAGATCAGCCAACGAAGCGGTTCCCTTACTCAACGCGTCGATGGCGGGGGCGATGGTGTTGCGGTCGTCAGACAATCCGGTGACCAACCGCTGGAGCCGATCGATTGCGGTAGAGAAGTTGCCGCCGTCCTTGTCGAGGGTGGCCACCACGGTATTCAGGTTCTGGATCAGTTGCTGAATCGTTTGGTCGTTGTCGCCCAATGCATTCGAAAACGACGTCGCCTTGGAGAACAGCGACTGCAACGTACCGCCCTCGCCCTGGAATACCTCCAACAGCGCTGACGAGAGCGCGTTGACATCGTGCGCGTTCAAGCCCTGAACAACGGGTTTCAGCCCGCCGAGCAGCAGGTCGAGGTCAAGCGCCGGCGCGGTGTGATCGATACGGATCTGCCCCCCGGCCGGCAACCGCCGAGCCGAACCCGGGCCGTCGACGAGGTCGAGGTAGCGGTCACCTACCAGATTGAGATACCGAACCGCCGCCTTGGTGCCGTCGGTCAGCACGACACTACGGTCAGCGTCGAATTTCACCACCACCTTTTTATCCGGCTGCAGCGCAATACCATTGACGGTGCCCACACGGATGCCGGCGACCCGCACCGAGTCTCCGTCTTTCAGTCGTGACGCATCGGTGAAGACTGCGGAATACCCGGTTGTCGCTCCGGTGCGGTACTGACCGAAAATGAAGAACAGGAACGCGGTCAGCACCGCCATCACGACGGCGAAGACACCGAACTTGATGAGCGTCGCGCGCAGTGAGCCCCTCATCCCTGCTGTCCGACCTGAGCAGGATTGCGTGGCGGGCCTTCAATCGGCCCATACAACAGCTGTTTGAGGCCATCGAAGTTGAGCAGCAACTGCTGGTTCCCGTACTGCACCGGGTTGGCACCGTCGTCGATGACAACAACCTTCGGATTGGTGTTGAACGGACGCTTCGGAAGGTCCAAACACTGCGGACCACCCGTCGCCGCGACCTTGGGTAGGTTATCCGGATACCGATAACGTTCGGTTCCCCACGTGAGACTTGCAATGATATTGATGCTCGGTTCCGACAACGGTGGAGATTTCGCCATCTCTGCGAGACCCGCCAAACCGCACCACAGCGCTTTGCTGTACTCGCTGGTCAGATCGGTGGTCGGCCGCAGCAGATGGAAGACATCCGTCAAACCCTTCCGGTTCGCCGACAGGACGTCATTGCCGACGTCAGCCAGACCGATCGCGCTGATCAGCAGCGCGTCGAGGTTGTGTTGCTCGTCAATAAACGTCTGGCTGATTTTCACCGAGTTAGCAACGGTTTCCACAAGGTTGGGTGCCGCGTCCGCGTAAGCGTTGAACACCGGCGTCGAGAGCGCGATGTCGCGACTCAGCGCGGAAAGACTTGGCTGGTACTTTGCCAGGAACGAGTCGAAGTCGCTGAACGCTTGTCCGATCTTTTGGCCCCGTCCGCTGAGCGCCTGCGAAATAGCCCCAAGGGTTTCGTTGAGCTTCGCTG
>CAVWUG010000001.1:0-202472 GCA_963758115.1 uncultured Actinomycetota bacterium | reverse complement strand
CCCGGCCCCAAGCCGAGCCTGGGCGTAGTGTGCCTGAGATCCCTGCCCGTAATGATGTGCCGGAAAAGACGTCTCCCGTACAGGGAGAGAATTGATGTTTCAGCTTCGTGCAACGCAGTTTGATCCCCGCGTCTTCGCCATCGCGGGTCACTTACGCGCCATCGAAAAAGAACTCGGCGGAATTGGAAGAAGCGCCAGCCCAACACGCATCGGCGGGCGCGTCGGCCGCGGGCAACCAGATCGCCGAGGCTATCTGGCCAATCCTGAACGACATCGCAGATCGTTTCGGTCGTGGCCAGCGCGCAGTGGTCGACGAGGCGGCCAGCGTGGGGAATGAGGCAATCCAAGTTCCGTGCCAGGGCTGGCAATGATCGCCGCGAGTTCGCGTTGCTACTCTGCGAAACAGCAACGCCTAATCAAAATTCTCTACGCCAATAGCGACTGCGAATGCGGGCAAGAGGGCGGGTTTTTGTCCGGACTCCCGACCCAAAGCCTATCAGTCGCAAAAGGACAAGGCATAGATCCAAGCCGGCTTTGTTAGCGCCGGGGAGGCGGTTGACTCCCGCTGAGCATTCGGCCCGAAATGTATGCGGAATGTACTCCCACACTTTGGCTGGACGTGCTTTGAGAACTTAGCCCCGGTCTCCCAGTTGAGGTTTTTTGTTTTTGACACCCCAGGACTACTTAGCCTGAATGCTTCTCAACAGGGAAGCCACGAGCGGCAATTCCTTGTGTGGGAAAACTTTGCTTCGGTCGTTTCCAGTGCGGCCGGGGCTTTTTATTAGTGGCCCCGGCGGGAAGCTTGAGGGTATCCAACCGGGGCCTGTGGACCAGAGTTCCACCTAGAAAGCCGGAGAAAAGTTCCCTGGCCACGGCGGAACGCTAGCCTGCCGCCGCCCGACGTACATCCGGTCAGAACGGCGGCCGGGGTCTTAAATTGACGTGGACAGATCGCACCCGATCCGCGAGTTTTTCTATCCGTCATCAAGGGATTTGATGTCATCCGATTGCCATTGCACGACGGCGCGCACGAGCATGCTCTCGACAAATAACAAATAAGAACTGTGCATTGGGGGCGTATCATGCCTGGAGGAAGGCCGCCGTCGTTCAATCCGTTCACTTGCGCGAACTGCGGTGCGTCCTATCAAGTGGTCAAAGTCGAAGCAGGGCCTGAAACGGACAATCGAGAGATAACGTGCCGAGCCTGCGGCGCCCAGCTTGCAGGGCGGGAGGAAAATTTCGTGCTGAGTATTTCCTCTTGAGGAAGGGCATCCCATCCCGGCGGAGCCTAAGCGGTAGCAGAACCGATATTGTCTCTGAGACACATGTAGCTTTGAGCTGGGTGACCTAGGTTCTTTACGCGCGCTGCTATGAGGCAATCTCTGGAGCACCTTGCTCAGGCCGCAGATCGTGGCGAGCGATCGACCCAGAGGAATACCCAGGGTAAGCCTGGCAATGCCCACTGAGCCGGCGCTCCGCCGACTATGATGCAGGACGCTCGCCTCAAATCACAGGCTCCATTTGACAAAAAGGCCCGTGACGGGAGTAACAGCACAATAAATAGATAACGTTCAAATGACAAGGTAGGGTTCAATTTGGAGGAAAGATCCATGACAGTCTAACTAGATGCCTACTTATGTCCAGCTTCACGACCCTTTCAGTTGTCGTGATACTCGGGGCGCGAACGCCGCATCACAAGATCGCAGCCACGGATTGAAGTGGTACAGAGCCAGCCATTGTACAACTACCACGACTATCCGGCTCGCCGGCAGTTCGCCCAGGCTGTTACTTGCCCAGTGACGGCTGTCTTAGCGAGTACACCGTTCAGACGAAAGGCAGCGCGCTCGCCATCGCCGTTGACTCCCGCTGAGCACTTCGGCCGAATAGGCGATGAAGTGCTCCGACACCTCGGGCATTTGCTATTGACTTAGCCTCGGCCACTACTGGCTGGGGCTTTTCATTCGAGGCAGCGGCTTCTCGCTGGCAACACCGGCAAAGAGACCCCGACTTCCCGATCGACGGGGCCTCCCTGTTTGCCCTGAGAGAGGTCACCTGGTGCCGCCGTGCGTTTAGGACGGCGGGGTCGGTCTGTATGCGAACATCGTCAGATTGACATTATTGGCGAGCATTGTGTGCCTAGCGCCTGCCCTGGTCGAGACAGGCGAAGCTGCTGAAAAAATCTGTCGGAAGTGCGCTAATGGCGACGGCTCGCCGGCGGCTTGCATTGACGCTTCCATTCATGGTCGCAAGCTTAGCGCTTGCCGCACCAGCGGGGGCTCAGTTCGCCCACGGACCTGAGTTCAATCAAGTCCGGGCAGTCGAACGCGTGCAGTTTCGCGATTTTTGGGACGACCGCGGATGGTCCAATCGGAACAACTCCCCTGGTTCGTTTTGGGGCGACCGTCGCCCGTCCTATCCGAATAGATCCTACGATCCGTACACCCCTATCGGCGGCAACAGGTGTACGAATCCATCAAGCCACCGGCGGCGCGAAAGACGGAGACGCCGCCGGCAGAGACCGTGGTGGTGATTGGCGATTTGTTCGAGCGAGTGGCTGGCGTATGGGCTTGAACAGGTGTTCGCGGAAACGCCGCAAATTGGCATCGTGCGCAAGATCAAGACGGATTTGGGTCTGGTCGCGACGATGCGCGACTGGACGCACCCGAATGGATGCAAGCCATCAAAGACCTGCTGCCGGCGACCGAAAAAGCCAACGCCATTGTTGTGATGCTCGGGGTGAATGACCGCTCGTCGTTGCGGGAGCGCACGCCGGCAGCAAAAGAAGCCACTTCACCTTCCGACGCCCATCCGGGCCCAGCCGCCGCGCGCGGCGCCGCGCCAGCCGCCGAGCGCAAGCTTTGAATTTCATACCGACAAATGGGCCGAGCTTTATTCCAGCGCATCGACGACATTGTCGTGGCGCTCAAGACGAGGGGCGTACCGATCATTTGGGTGGGACTACGGCGATCCGCGGCGCCAAATCGACAACCGATATGAGTTATCTCGACGAGCTTTATCGCGCAGGGCCGATAAAGCCGGCATCGCCTATGTCGACATCTGGGACGGCTTCGTTGACGATCAGGGGCGCTATGTCCAGGACGGGCCGGATTTCGAGGGACAAACGCGCCGGCTGCGCACTTATGACGGCGTGTATTTCACCAAGGCCGGTGCGGAGAAGCTTGGGCACTATGTAGAGCACGATTTACGCCGGGTGTTGAGCAGCCATGCGCTGCCTGTCGCGTTACCGGGTCCAGAGGAGCAGCCACCTGCGAGCGACAACGTTGCCGGCCGCCCCCCTCGGCCCAGTCGTGCCTCTAAATGCGACCGACGCCGAACAAGGCGGCCAACTTTTGGGCGCCGCAAGCCATCCAGCTGAAGGGGAAGCCGACCCGCTCGCCACGCGCGTGCTCAATCGCGGCGAAGCCATTGTTGCACCGAGCGGGCGTGCCGACGATTTCTCTTGGCCGCGTCCCGATATCAGCGGCACAGCCGATACGGAGGCGCTTCCCGATGCCGTGCCGCCCAGGAGTTCAGGTGGCACGAGCAAGTTAGACGAAGGGCAAGCGAAACCCAGACCAAAAAGCCCGAGGCGATAAAATCTGGCGAGGCCAAGAACCGCCCGACACAGTCGCCGCCTGCACCCCACGTGCCCGGTCGCCAGACCACGCCGTCACATGGACATCGACCAACTTAATGATGCGCCACCCCGTCCGCCTTCGCCGGTCGGCGCCATGCCACGGTAGTTCTGGCGCCGACAGTGGGAGCTAGGTGCGTGCTGAGCCCGGTGTCAAACTGTGCCGGTATCAACCAGTGTCAGGCTAGCGTTTCGAGGCGGGGCCAATCAGTGTCGCGTTGGATTGGTTTCTAAGTGTTTAGCGACGTCTCGGGGACGTGCCTCGCCCGTCGACGGGATGACCTTGAGCAAGCGATATTCAGGAAAGGCCCCCTGAAAATTGGGCTACGATTTAGCCCATCTTATGCACGCGAAAGCATGAACTGAAGGCGAATTTTTGTAAGACGCGATCATCCGTTTCTGCGCGCGTATCTTCGGCAGATTGATTGGGTCGAAGAACGCTGTCGACGCGTTGGCGGTTAATGGATCGGGGCTCGGCGGGGCATCATCGCCCCGCGAACTTATGGTCCGGACGGTTGCAGCTTGAGCGCGACAAGACTGAACGTCTCGGCCTCCGGGCAGCATGAGGCGAGCGCGATACGAATGCGGCTCGCATGCTCGATGAAACGTCCGGCGATTTTCAAGAGACGCAGACGGATCGTAGCGAACTCTGTGTGCCGCAGCGGATTCCAACTCGGGATTGCGGCACGCAGGTCGAGTAGCAACCAATAGGCACCGGTGTGCAGGATCAGTCGCATTTGGTTGGCCAGCGGCGATCGGCAACTAGTGCGATCAGACGCCAGTTGTGCCTTGTGCTGCTTGATGAGGTTCTCGGCCTGCCCACGGGCGCAGTAGATCGTTTCATAAATATGCTCGGCATCACTGCCCGGCAGCGAGGTGACGACGTAGCGGATATCGATGCCTCGGCGCAGCATGTCATCGGCGTGGCTGGCGCTGGCCTCGATCCGGGCTACGACCCGCCGCTCCTTGTCCCACGACTTGGCCGCGTAGCGCGTCTCGGCAAAGCCGCGCAGAACCTCGGCCTGGCTCTCGGCACGGCGCACCCGGATATCGTCGGCGGCGGCTTCGACCAGGCGGTCGAGCACAACATTGCCGGAGAGCCCGAAAATGTAGTCGATGCCGTAGGTCTCGCACCACGTCATCGCCTCTTCGCGGCCGTAATGGCCGTCGCCGCGGATGGTGATGCAGGTGTTGGGCCAGTGCCGGCGGATGCGCCCGATCAGGCGACTGAGAAGAAGCTTGCGGACCTCCACACCCGACGGAGTTTCGCCAGGACGCAGGATGACCGTAACCGGAGCACCCGTCGCCTCATCATAGACATGGATCGGCAGGAAGCAGCGCTCATCACAGTGGGCGTTCCATTGCGCCAATTGCTGGTGGCCGTGCACAACATCAACCGTGTCGTCGATGTCCAGGACAACAGATGGAGGTGGCTTCTGGTAACTTCGGCACCAGATATCGACCAGAGCATAAGTAAGACGGATGATCTCCCGCAGCGTCGGCGCATTCTCCCAGCGCGAGATAGTCGGCTGCGAGCAAAGATCACGGCCGGTGTCTGGCAGCCGTCCGCACGCCAGCTTGAAGGCCGCATCCCGGCGCAGCCAGTCGAAGTCATTGCCATCGGGATAGCCGCAGCCGATCGCCAGCATGCGGGCGCGCAGTACGTCCGCGACCGTGTGAGTGATGCGCAACGGCATCACGCCGGTCGGCAATGTGCGCGGCGAGCGTGTCGGCAACTTTGCGGCAGCGCTCGGCCAGCGCGAGCAACATCACGCCGGCGTCTGAGGACAACCGGCCGCCGTCGAACGCAGCTGTGACTTTCTTGCGCGAAACAGATGGCAGATTGAAGCTGAGTTGATTATCGTCGGTCATGGCGGGTGTGGCAGTGAGGCGCGACGCGCGCAGGCTGGTCTCAACACCCACTCCCTACGCAAGCTCAATGCCTTGCGCCATACCCGTCAGTGCAAATCTCGGAACCCACGTGAATAAGATGGGCTAGGCTCGTAGCTAATACCGTTTCAAAGAGGCGGCCGGCGATACGTGCGTCTAGCAGTTCTTTCGGAGCTTGGTTCTGTCATTCGGGCCGCCGCCACCGTTCACGAAAGTCAGGTGGAGCGTCCGTTCAAAAACCCGCCGAAAATGGCGCCAGCACCCTCAGCTTATGCGGTTATTGGATTTGGAACGTTATGTAGTGAAGGGCGGCCCTCAGCGCGCTCTTGCGACTTCCAAGAGAAACCGGGCTCGCTGCCTTGAGTGAGTGCGCCGGACGCCGACACTGAGTTGAATGGCAACGCCGGGCGCCACTGGGAGGAGCCATCCTCCACCTGACCACTATAGCGCTTCCGCTGCCTTGGATATCGGTACTATAACACCGCTGATCGCGCTCGATGCACCACCGTGAGGAGTTTTGACACGGGGCTGCCCTTCGGAGGCCACGCGGGGCAGGCCGCCTCGGCGCGCGATCCATGAAGCGCCTCTTCAAGTTGCGCGATTGAACTTGCGAGGACTTCGCAGAGCATTGGGTCGTCGCGACCGAGCAACGCTAGCGAACAGTTCGAGTCAACGACGAGACAATTGAATTGAACCGCCGCGTCTTGCTGCCCGCCGCTGAAGCGAGCCAACTTCGCACGGAGCGCGATGGTGAACCGATCGAGCATAGCAGCATAGGATAAATTGCGTGCTCTTAGTTGTTTCTCATTCTCGGCGGTATGAACAAACCACGCGCACTACGTCGCCGCTTTCGCGATATCAAACTGCGAAGCACGCCGCACCCATAGGAAAGTGCGAACGCCAAGACGAGCAGGCGCGCCAGTGTTACGGGCATCTCCGATCCTTAAGCTGCGGTCGCCCCTTAACCCCAACCGTGCGAATTGGGCTTCGCACGCTCGGGCCCAAGGTTCGCATCCGAATACGCAGCGTAGACGCGGCGCCTCAGGCGTATCGAAGCACTTGATTGTTAGGGGCTCCATCTGCTGACGAGATTAAGGTTACGGGCCGGCGTTAAACTTGTGTCGGCAATCACATCGACGGCTGCGGGGGGTGATGGGACCACCGGTTTGCAGCATCGACGACAACTACGGCATGGATCTCTTAGGCCGAACCTGTTGCACCCGCCGGCGCTCCGGTCCTGCGGTGATGTCGGGCCGGGTTGCGATGCGGATCGCGCCGCGTGCTAGTCGGCAGATCTGATATTCGTGCCCCCGGCAGTGTCTGGTTCCAGGACATACGCATAGCGTGTCGCAGGACATGAGAATAGCTTGAGCGGCCGACTGATGGTTGATGGTTGATGGTTGATGGTTGATGGTTGATGGTTGATGGTTGATGGTTGATGGTTGATGGTTGATGGTTGACGGTTCTGCGCCGGTTGATCCTTGACACTCTGGGTTGTGGTTTAGGCCTGGTCGCGGGTGCGGAAGGCCCGCTTGTTTCTTACCTCGCCGTTGCTGGTGCGCGCGGCGGTCTTGACCAAATCGTCGCCGACGAAAAACCGCAACAGTTCGCCATCGACATGGACGTCGCAGCACGACCCGGCATGGTGGCGGCCCAGGCTTACCTGCTGCCAGGCCACGCTGACCACGCCATTGGTGGTCACCCGGCGACTCACCCAGTCGTGCCGGTGCGATGCTCGCGCGGGGCGCCGGCGCCCACGGGTGCCCCGACGCGCCGGCGGCGAATTTTTCGGCAGGGGTGGCCATGTCCAGGGATTGGTGTGGCCGGGAGGTGTTGTAGTAGTCCACCCACTCATCCAGTGTCTGCTGGGCGATCCTGAGATTAGTGAAAGGCGCTCGGTTGCTGAGGAATTCGGCGCGAACGCTGCGATGGAAACGCTCGATCTTGCCGGTCGTGGTCGGACTACGCGGCGGAGTCAACAGATGCTCGATCCCGTGCTCGCGGCAGATCGCATCAAAGAACACCTCCACCGGAGGATGGTAGAACCGGCCGGTGAACACCTTGCCGTTGTCGGTCAGGATCTGCACCGGGACCCCATAGATCGTCAACGCGCCTCGTAGCCCGTCGCACACCGCGCGGGTGCGTTCGCGGCCATCACCGGGCACACACGCACATCCGGGAGTGATCATCAATCCCGGTTAACGCTTTCGCGCTAGTGCCATCGGCCAGCGGGAATCCGCCCACGATGTCCATCTGCCACAGCTCCATCGCCGCGGCACGTTCCCAGCGTTTCCACTTTCGGGAGCGCCGATCCCGCAGGCTCGGGTCGATCATCTCGGCCCGCACCAACGCCCGATAAGCCGCCGACTCCGACGGAACCGGCGACACCTTGCGTTTGGCCAACTCGAACACCAACCGCCGCGGCCCCCAATACGGCCGCGAGCGGCGCAGCTCCAACAGCGCCGCCTCCACTTTGGCGGGCATCTGATGCGGACATGACTCCGGCCGGTGCGACCGGTCCATCAGACCCTCCAGGCCCGCCGCCTCATAACGCGCCAACCACGCATGCAGCGTCTGACGCGACACCCCGACCTTTTCGCTGCCTGCGATACGGATAAACCATCACTGATAACGGCCAACGCGGCCTGATACCTCTGCTCGGCCACGCTTAACTCCCTCATCAAGGGAGTGTCAAGGATCAACCGAAGTAGGTGTAAAGCCATCAGCCGAAACACCGTCAGGCATCAACCGACATAGAAATGTCAAGCATCAGCCGAGGTCATACACAACAGTGAGTGCCCCCGGCAGGATTCGAACCTGCGACACCGGCTTTAGGAGAGCCGTGCTCTATCCCCTGAGCTACGGGGGCTGAAAGACATCGTTAAACCTAGCCGCTTGCCGGCGTTGAGCAAGTGCGGGTCTTAGATCCAGACGAAGATTCGAGGACCGGCCGGCCCGTCCGGCGCGGGCGCGCGTTGGAAGGACACCGGCGCCTCGATGCCGGCGAGCTTCACGTTGACGGCCGTCGCATCAGCGGCGATGGCGACGATCTTGCCGATGTCGTAGCTGCGCTCGTCGTCCCACTTGATCGTGGCGCTGCGCCCGAGGTGATGCACCGACAGATCTTCGGGTGCGACCTCTGTCGACTCCGGGGTGCGGCGCCGTCCAACTCTTTGGCGGCTGGCGCAGGCCCGGAGTCGTCGGCCCAAGCCATCTCGTCGCCGAAATACTCGCCGTCGTCACCTGCCTGCTTCAGTCGCCCCAGTGCCGGTTTCGCCGACTGCTCGTCGGGGTCCTCGTCGTCGAGCCAAAGCTCCCAGCCCGGCGGTGGTGGTGGCCACGACGGATCGGGCGACCAGTCGGGGTGCGCCACCCAACCCTTCGGCGGCTTCGGCCAGTTCGGCGGCGGGTTGTATTGCATAGACCAACGATACGGACTGCTGCGGTCAGCGGAGTTCGGCGATCACTTTCGCAATCGTGTCGACATGGTTTTCCTGGAAGGTGAACGACGTCAGCCCGTAGGTGTCGCGGTAGCCCTGCAGTGTGTCGGCGATGTCCCTCGGCGATCCGCTCAGCACAGTGGGCAGGGCCAGCAACTCTTCGTCAGAGACCTTGACGAACCTACGGGTGAGCGCGAGGTCGGGCTTGCCGGAGCTGTCCGACGGCACCGCGGTGATCGCGAGGTTCAGCTCCAGTTTGTCGAATCGGTCGCCGGCGGCGGTGCGGACGAACTCGACGCGCTCGGCGAGCGGGTCGGCGACGTCAGCGTTGGCAGCGCCCGTCAGCCCGATGATGTCGGCGTGCTGTGCGGCGACGGTCAACAGTCGATTTCCGTTGCCGGCGATCAGGATCGGCACGCTGGGCAGGTGCTTCTTGAGATAACTGGTCACGTGCTCGAGGTACTCGACGCGTTGCCGGGCAGTGGGGTAGGGCAGTTCGGCGGCCTCGAACTCCTCGCGGACGTAGCCGGCGCCGAGGCCGAGGTCGAGACGGCCACCGCTGAGCTTGTCGAGTTCACCGGCGTCGCGCGCCAGCAGCGCCGGCTTGTAGAAGCCGGCGTTGAGGACGTAGGTCCCCAGCCGGACTGTAGACGTCGCCGCGGCAATAGCTGTCAGAACCGGGAAAGGCGCCGGTGCGCCGAGGTGATCCGGCAGATGCAGGACGTCGAACCCGGTGTCCTCCAGCCGTTTTGCCTTGTCCCGCAGTTCCGCGCCTGACTTCGCACCGTGAATACCTACCGCAAAGCGAAAGCCTTGTGTGGCCACTGGCCACCTCCGATCGTGTCGTTACGTGGACTGAAAATTCCAGGTGCGCGCTGCTGTTGCCAGACCCCGCACCAGATCAGCGGTGACTGGCGACAATCCGTCGTCGCCCGGGAGCGGACTACGCGGGCTGATACCGCGCACGCGGGTCGGTAGCTCCAGTTGCGTTCCGCCGCAGCGGGTCTGGTTGACCGGGTTCCGCGGATGCTGCCCGCGCAGTTCGACGGGGATGTCGTCGAGGTCGGTGACGACCTGATAGCCAGGCAGGTCGAGATGGTCGGCGAGGTGAGCGGCCAACGTGCGGTTGCCGCCGCCGGCCAACAGTTGGGTAGGCCGGCCGATCCGGCCGTAGCCGTGTAGCGATACCGCAACGTCGACGTGGTCGAGGAACTCCGCGAGCCTCGTCGACTCGTCGCGTAGGAACCGCGCCGACGAGAGGTGGTGCGGATAGCGGTCGGGGTGCCGGATCACATAGACCGACGCGTCGGCGGCGTCGGCCGCCAGCTCCGCGATGACGTCGGTCATCTCTTCCAGCCCGCCGCCATGGATGGCCAGAAAACCGAAGCGTGACCGTAGCCGACTGGTCTCGACGACGGCTGCGTCGGACAGCAACTCGGAAAGTGATTGTGGCGCGGGCGTTGTGGGCCTCGACCTTGGCCGCGGCCAGCGAGCCGGATCCCATCGACGCAGGAAGTCGATCCAGCGCTGCGGCAAGCCGTGATGCTCGGCGCCGTCGATGATGCGCTCCAGGTAGCCGGGCCGCGGCGGACCCGGGTTCACCCGGTGGTCGATGTACACCCACGCGTCCGACGGTCCGTCGTCGGTCTGCACGATCAGCCGGTTGCGTGAGTAACGCTCGGGCACGCCCTCGGCGCTGTCCAGGGCGTCCAGGTCGTGATCGGAGACTTGCCAGACGACGCCGTGCACCTGCGTCCCGTCGAACGGCTCGACGGTCGCCACTCCGCGTTGATTGATCAGCCAGTCGTGGTCAGCGAGCACTGCCCGCCGGGGATTGGATGCATCGGGACACCGCAGCGCCATTTGTCGCACGCACAGGTTGGACCCGTACGCGAAATAGGAATGACGGCGCCGCTGCGTCACGCGTTCGATGTTAGCCGAGCGAAATATCTCAGCGGCGATCCGGCGACGGCGTCCCGAGCCGGTAGTGACCGCGAGGTTAATTCCCTGCGTCACAGGGTCGGTGTCGCCAGTTTCGGTGGAAAGATTGATTGATGATCGACGCGGGCGCCGACGACACGCGGGATAAGGACGCCATCGAACGTGAGCTGCGACTGCTGGCCAGTGTCCGCAACGCCTACCGCGAACGTGGTGGAGCGATGCCGTCGATGAACCAGATGGACGAACTGCTGGACGAACTTCTCGAGCTGGACGAGTCGGCAGATGCTCAGCAGGACAACGAGACTCGCGGACCTACGTCGAAGCCCTGCCGCTGAGCGTGAGATAGATCAGCGCCACGTTCAGCCCGCTGATCAACAGGCCGATCGCCCAGCCGACTGCGGTGGTGATGCGATGGTTGGCGTCGGTTCCCATCAACTCCCGATCACTGGTCAGGCGAACCAGCGGCAGCAGCGCGAAGGGAATGCCGAAGGACAGCACGACTTGGGACAGCACTAACGTGCGCGTCGGATTCCAGCCCAGCGCCAGAATCACCAGCGCAGGCGCCAGCGTCACCAGCCGACGCACCGACATCGGGATGGACCGGTAGAGCAAGCCCTGCATGATCATCGCGCCGGCGTAGGCGCCGACCGACGACGACGCCAGCCCCGACGCCAGCAGTCCGACGGCGAAGAACACGGCGATCATCGGGCTGAGCGTGTCGTGCACCGCGTTGTAGGCGGCGTCGATGGAACTGACGCCGCGCCCCTGCAGGTTCAACGCGGCGACGAGCAGCATCGCCGCGTTCACCCCGCCCGCGACGACCATCGCCAGCCCGACGTCCAGCCGCGTCACGCGCAGCAGTCGGCGCCGCTGCGGGCCGGGATCGGGATGACCGTGCCGGTCCCGCGCCAACCCGGAATGCAGGTACACCGCGTGCGGCATGACTGTCGCGCCCAAAATGGCGGCGGCCAACAGCACGCTTTCCTTCCCGTGGAACTGCGGCACCAGGCCGTCGACCACGGCCCCCGGCGGCGGGGTCGCGACGAAGAAGCTGGCGGTGAAGCCGATGGCGATGACCAGTAGTAAGCCCGTGATGACACGTTCGAACAGTTGCTGGCCCCGGCGGTCCTGAATCTGCAACAGCAGCAGCGACACCGCGCCGGTGATCACGCCGCCGAGCAGCATCGGCAGGCGGAACAGAATGTGCAGAGCGATGGCGCCGCCGATCACCTCGGCCACGTCGGTGGCCATCGCGACGACCTCCGCCTGCGCCCAGTAGGCCAGCCGGGCCGGGCGGCTGAGCTGGGCCCCGATGGCCTCGGGCAGCGTGCGCCCCGACACCAGCCCGAGCTTGGCCGACAGGTACTGCACCAGGCCCGCCATGACATTGGCGATGACGATGACCCACAGCAACGAGAACCCGAACTGCGCTCCGGCGCTGACGTTCGCAGCCACGTTGCCCGGGTCGACATAGGCGATGGCGGCGACGAAAGCGGGGCCGAGCAGATACCACCCCGCCTTGCGCGAGGTATCGGTGTCCTGGGCCACCTAACTCACTTTCTATGTACGAATAAGAAAGTTAGGTTAGCCGAAACCTCCTCAGCTGGCCGAATAGAGCCCGCGACCGGTGATCAGCGGGAGGTCCAGCGTCGTGCGGATACCGGCGGGTGCGGCGACAACGGCGGGGATTGCATTGACGACGCGCATCGCCGTTGCGACCAGACCGGCGTGGTTGTGGTCGCCGTTGGGACTGCTCAAGCAGACGTCGATGGCATACGACGGTTCGCCGGTGATCTCGATCCGGTAGCAGCCACCCGGCTGGGCCGGCTGCGGCCAGTCGGGGCACAGATCTTCGCGCAGCCGGGTGACGTGTTCCAGAACCACCACGGGATGGCCGTCGACCAATCCCTGCACCTCGAACCGCAGCGCCGCGGCGCTGCCCTTGGGAATGTGTCCGGACGCGATGTCGAAGGCCTCGGGTGCTGGAATCCGCTCCTGGCGTTCGGTCACCTGGTCGAGTTCGATGCCCAGGCCTGCCGCAAGTTGGCGTACCACCGACCCCCACGCCAGGCTGAGCACCCCCGGCTGCAGCAGCATCGGGATGTCGTCGAGCGGCTTGCCGAATCCCATCACGTCGAACATGACGGTCGCGCTGTCGTACGTGGCGTAGTCGACGATCTCCATGCAGCGGACCTGCTGGATGGACTGGCAGGTACCGGCCAACGCCAGCGGGATGAGGTCGTTGGCAAACCCCGGGTCGATGCCGTTGACGAACAGGCTCGAATTGCCTTCTCGAGCAGCGTCTTCGATCGGTTTTAGCATGACATCAGGCAGCACCTGCCAGGGGTACTGCAAGAAGACCGCACTGCTGCCGACGACGTTGACTCCCGCGGCCAGGATGCGCCGATAATCCTCGAGTGCGTCGGGTAGCCGGTTGTCGGCCATCGCCGTGTAGACAGCGCACTGCGGGCCGGTGGCCAGTACCGCATCCAGATCGGTCGACGCGGCGATGCCCGTCGAGATATCAAGGCCGGCAAGCTCTCCGGCGTCTTTACCGGCCTTGGCGTCCGATGACACCCACACCCCGGTCAGCTCGTAGTCCGGGTTGGTGATCAGGGCTCGGAGCGCATGGATGCCGACATTGCCGGTGCCGATCTGGGCGACGCGAATAGCCATGGTCACAGATCCGGAATCGGTAGGTCGAGGTTGGGAAAGGTGATGCCGCCGTCGACTTCGATCACCTTGCCGGTCAGGTACGCGCCGGCCGGCGACGCCAAATACACTGCGGCTGCGGCAATCTCGTCGGGCTGGCCGAGGCGGCGCAGCGGGGTGGCCTTCTCCATCGGCTCGCGCAACTCGTCGTTGGAGGCGACGATGTCGAGCGCCGACGTGGCGATCGAACCCGGTGCGATGGCGTTGACCCGGACTCGCGGGCACAGGTCCAGCGCGGCCAGTCGGGTGTAGTGCGCGAGTGCGGCCTTCGCGGTGCCGTACGCGGCGAATCCGCGGCCCGCCACCCGTCCCATCGTCGAGGTGATGTTGATGATGCTGCCTCCGCCGGAGTGCTCCAGCATCAACGGCACAGCGGCCGTCGTCAGGGCGTGAGCGGTGGCGACGTTGAAGGTGAACGCGCTTTTGAGGTCCTTCGTCGACGTGGTCAGCAGTCCGTTGGGCATCGTGCCGCCGACATTGTTGACGACGATGTCCAGCCGCCCGAATGCCTCGACGGCGTGGCCGGCCAGCTCCGCGGTCACTTCGGGCTGAGCCAGGTCTGCGACGACGATGTGGGCGCGACGACCTGCGGCGCGGACCTTTTCGGCGACGGCCTCTAGTTCGGATTGGGTACGGGAAGCGATGACGACGTCGGCGCCGACATCGGCGAACGCCAGCGCGATGGCTGCGCCGAGACCGCGCCCGCCACCGGTGACGACGGCGACTTGGTCGTCGAGTCGGAATTTGTCCAGGATCACGGGCGTCACCGTAACAAGCTGTCGACGGCCGGGGAAGGCTATTTCTGAAACACGTTCTAGTTTTCTGCCGGCTGCCCAGCAAACAACCCTTCAGGCCCGTGTAAATGGTGCCCGGGGGATCCGCCGGTGCAGACCGGCAACCACGTAACGAACCCGGTCCGATGGGACTTCAACGTCTGCCACACCTACTGGTACGTCTACTCCGGCCAGGGAAACGTCGCGCAGAACATTTTCGAGGGAGATAAGCCGCCGCCTCCGCCGACCGATCCAGGTCCGTTCGTCATCGACAGGAGTAACTGCCAGCAGATCCTCGGCATGTTCTGCCCGAAGGGCTGAACCTGTCGGACCGGTCAGTATGATCGAATGCATGTTCGAAAACCGCCCACGGACTTGCTGCAGCAGGCCTGCTGTGCGGCGCGAACGGAAGCGCAAGCTATCGGGCGGCGCCTTGGCGCGATCTCCGACCTGATGCGGCTGCGGCACCGCCAACACGGCGACCGCGCGCACTGGGTCGCCGACCCGTGGGATGCGATCGCCGCCGAACTGGCTGCGGCCCTTCGAATTAGCCGCGCGTTGGCGTCGAGCTATATGCGCGATGCCGAGGTGATGCGCGACCGGTTGCCCAAAGTCGGGCAGTGCCTGGCTGCCGGCGACATCAACTACGCCATGTTCAGCGTCATCGCTCAACGCACGGCGCTGATCACCGACGAGACGGCACTGGCCGCGGTCGATGAGCAGGTGGCGTTGCGTGCTCCACGCTGGCCGTCGCTGACTCGCGGCAGGCTGGCGATGCGGGTCGACGCCATCGTCCTGCGGGTCGATCGAGATGCGATTCGCCGCACCGACAAGGAAGTCAAAGACCGCTATCTCAATGTGTCAGCGTCGATGTCGGGTATCGCCGAGGTGTACGGCAACGTGTTCGCCAGCACTGCCCTCGCGTTGGATCGTCGGCTGGATGAGCTCGCCGGCACGGTGTGTGAGGCTGATCCGCGAACCATGGCGCAGCGGCGGGCCGACGCGCTGACGGCGATGGTTGCCGGCGACGACCGGATGGCGTGCACGTGTGGGGATTCCGACTGCGTCGAGCGGCGGGGCCGTCTGCGGAACCGCAATGTGGTCATTCATGTGGTGGCCGAGCAGGCCGTCGTCGATGGCACCGGGACGACACCGGGCTTCATGGCTGGGGTAGACGGGCTGATTCCGCCGCAGGTGGTCGCGGAGCTGGCCAAGTCGGCGACGTTGCAGCCGTTGACATTTCCGTCTGCCGCTGAACCGCGCTACAAGCCGTCGGTCGCGTTGGCCGACTTCGTGCGGTGCCGTGATCTGACCTGTCGAGCCCCGGGATGCGACGAGCCCGCCGTGCACTGCGACATCGACCACACCATTCCGTACGCCGACGGCGGAGCGACTCATCCGTCGAACTTGAAGTCACTGTGCCGAAAGCATCACCTGCTCAAGACTTTCTGGGGCTGGCGAGACCGGCAGTTGGCCGACGGCACAGTGGTATGGATCCTGCCGTCGGGGCAGACCCATGTGACCAGCCCCGGCAGCGCGACACTGTTCCCCGCGATGACGGCGCCTACCGGCGACCTGCCTGCACCTTCATCGGCTCCTGACGACCGCTGCGGTGACCGCACGGCCATGATGCCGACCCGACGTCGCACTCGGAATCAGCAGCGATCACAACGCATTACCGCCGAGCGAAACCTCAATCGCAACAACAGGCTGGCCCGACGACGCGCCCATACGTATGCGCGCGCCGCGTCCGACGACGAACCGGCGCCGTTCTAGTCCTTTCAGCCTTGCTTAAGCGGTAGCGTCGGTGATTGCTGGCTGGGCTGTCGACGGGAGACAACCATGTTGCGCTGCATCGTCGGAGGATCGGCTGCCGTGCTGATGGTCGGGGCGCTGATCGCCTCAGCGCCGCAGGCCAGCGCCGGCTGTCAGTACGGCGGACCCGTCATCAGTAAGTGCGATGGACCCATTCAGCCCGACGGCACCTGGCAACGATGCGTGGCGACTCCGCATCTGATTTACAGCGGCGCCAGTTCGTTCCTCGTGCCGGAGAAAGCCTGCGGCATGATGGGTCCCGACCAGCGCCCAGGGGGTCCCGGTTTCGCGGATCCGCCGTTGCACATTGACGGCTGAGTCAGCCCCAGCTTCCCGGGGTGCCTTGCGGTACCTGTTGGCCTAGCAACTGGCGCGGCGCCGATCATGCTGAATGACGCGGCGTATGCCGCGATCGCGAGACCCGCTATTGCTGTTCGAATCCGACCTACTCGCGGCCGCATATTCACGCAGCTGGATTGGGCGCGTTCAGGATTTGGCGGCAGCCTTGGCCGTTGTCTTCTTGGCAGCGGTCTTCTTCGCCGCCGCCTTTTTCGCGGGAGCTTTCTTTGCCGTTGTCTTTGCCGCCGCCGCCTTTTTCGCGGGAGTCTTGCTGTCAGCGGAGCGCGCCTTCACGCTGGCCTCTAGCTTGGCCAGCAGGTCCGACACGTCTTCGGTTTCGTCCAGTTCCTTGGGTGTCTCCTCGGAGGTAAACGCCTCTCCGCCTCCGAGTTTCGCTTCGACCAGCTCTCGCAGCTGGTCTTGGTAGTCGTCGTGATAGCGATCGGGATTGAAGTCGTCGGCCATCGAATCGACCACCTGTCCGGCCATCTTGAGCTCAGCTGGTTTGATCTCGACCTTCTTGTCCAGCACCGGAAAGTCGGGGTCGCGGATCTCGTCGGGCCACAGCAGCGTGTGGATCACCATGATGTCGCGCTTGCTGAAGTCCTTGACCCGCAACGCCGCAAGCCGCGTCTTGTTGCGCAGCGCGAAATGCACGATGGCTACCCGCTCAGTGTCGGCCAGCGTCTTGGCAAGTAGCACATATGATTTCGTTGATTTGCCGTCCGGCTCGAGAAAATAGCTGCGGTCGTACAACATCGGATCGAGTTCGTTGGCCGGAACAAACTCCAGCACCTCGATCTCGCGGCTGCGCTCCTCGGGCAATGTCGCGATGTCGTCGTCGGTGATGATCACCGATTGGCCGTCGTCGGAGTCGTAGGCCCGCGCTATGTCGCGGTACTCGACGACTTCGCCGCAGATCTCGCAGACGCGCTTGTACCGGATGCGGCCGTTGTCCTTGGCATGCACTTGGTGGAACTTGATGTCGTGATCCTCGGTCGCGCTGTACACCTTGACCGGGACGTTGACCAGCCCGAAAGAGATCGAGCCCTTCCAGATGGAACGCATGCAGCAAGTATGCCCATATTGCTTACCGGATATGCGGCTAACGCTGCTGCGACGCGGCGGCCAGCGCGGCCCGATCCGGCAGGTCGGCGCCCGGGCGCCCGACAGTGAGCGCCGCCGTGGCGCTGCCCGCTTCGAGTACCGCTGTCAGCTCGTCGATGCCGATCCCGGCCAGCTCGGCGCGTCGCTCGGCGCCTAACAGGCCGAGCCCCCACAGCGCGTCGAGAAGGCCGACCATGAACGAGTCGCCGGCGCCGACGGTGTCGACCACATGCACCGCGCGGGTCGGCACGCCTGCCTCGCCGGCCGCGCAGACGGCCATCGCGCCCTGGTCGGCCAACGTCACCACCACCAACGCGGGACCCAGTCCTAGCCAGGTGCGGGCGATCTGTTCCGGCGACCGGTCGGCGTCGAGCCAGTGCAGGTCTTCCTCGCTGACTTTCACGATGTCGCTGTGCTCGACGAGATGCTCGATGCGCTGCCGGGCCAGTTCCCGGTCGGCGATCAGCGACGGCCGCACATTGGGGTCGTAGCTCACAGTGGCCGACAGCTGGTAGGCGTCGACGAGCGCGGCAACCGCCAGGCAGCCCGGTTCCTGCACCGCCGCAATCGATCCGGTGTGCACGAGGAGCGGCGGCGCCACAGTCGGCGTGCCGGAGAGCTGCCAGTCCAGGTCGAATTCGTATTCGGCCGAACCATCCTCGGCGACCGTCGCGCGGGCGGTCGACGTGTGGTCAGCGGTCTGACTCTCTGAAAGGAGTTGTACACCAGTAGAATTGACGTAGTCGGCGATGCGTCGCCCGTGCGGGTCGTCACCGATGCGGGTCAGGAAATCGACCGGCCGGCCCAGCCGGCCCAAGCCGACGGCGACGTTCAGCGGACTGCCGCCGACGTGCTCGTCGCCCCCGACGATGTCGATCAGCGATTCGCCGATCACCAACCCGCGACTCATTGCAGCAGCTCCTCCAACGTCGCCTTGGCACCCTTTTGGTGCAACGAATCCAGCGCCCAGCTGTAAGCCTGCACGAAGCGTGGCTGATGGGCCAGATCGCCGAACACCGAACCGATCTCGATGAACGCAGTGGGATTCTCGTACTGCGAGCGGGCGATCGGGATGAGCGAGTCGGCGAGCTGATCGACCACCTCGTACGGTTCGCCCCATTCGTCGGTGCCCTCGGCGTAGCGGGCCCAACTGGCCACCACCGCTGCCGCAATCTTGACCGGCCCTCCGCTCGCCAGGTTGTCGCAGATCACCGGGATCAGCCACTTCGGGATGCGATCTGACGAGTAGGCGCACAGCCGCGCCACGGTGTCGCGCACGCCCGCGTTGGAGAACCGCTCGACCAGCGTGCGGGCGAACTCGTGCAGGTCGATCCCGGGCACCGGTGGCAGCGTCGGGATGGCCTCGGATTCGAAATAGGCAAGCAGGAATTCGGCGAACACGGGGTCACTGGCCGCCTCGTGCACAAATTCGAAGCCGCACAGATGCGCGAAGTACGCCAGGCACTGATGGCCCGCGTTGAGCAGGCGCAGCTTCATCAACTCGTAGGGGGCGACATCGTCGACCAGCAGCACGCCCGCTTGCTCCAACGGCGGCCTGTCGTCGGCGAACTTGTCCTCGAGCACCCAGGCCGTGAACGGCTCGGCCACCACCGGCCACCGGTCGTTGACACCGAAGTCGCGCCGCACTTCTTTGGCCATCTCCAGCGTCGTAGCCGGGGTGATCCGGTCCACCATCGAATTCGGGAACTCGACGTGCGCGCCCACCCACTCGGCGAGTTCGGGGTCCCGGCTTTCAGCGTTGGCGAGGACCGCCCGCCCGGCGATCTCACCGTTGTTCTCGATGTTGTCGCAGGACACGATGGTCGGCGCGGCGATCCTGCGGCGACGACGTCGGTCCAACGCCTCGACGATCAGCGCGAACGCGGGGCCGTCTGCATCGCGGTAGCCGCCTTCGGTGATGGTCAGCGAGATGATCCTGGTGGACGGCGCGGCCAGCACTTCCAGCGCCGACTCGGGATCGTCGGGCGCGTAGCGATAGTCAATGATCGAGCCGATCACGTGGGCGTCGCGGGTGTGGTCCGGCTTCTCTAGAACCAGCGTGTACAGCCCGTCCTGACCGGTCATCACGTCGCGCATGGTCCAATCGCCGGGCATGACCCCGACCCCGCAGATACCCCACTCGCGCGCCAGACCGGCTTGCAACAGCCTGTCGATGTACATGGCCTGGTGTGCACGGTGGAAGTGACCGGTCCCGATGTGCGCAATGCCGATGGTGACACTGCTGCGGTCGTACTTCGGCGCCTCGATCGGCAGCTTGGAAAGCGACGCGTTGTTCAGGTCTATTGCATCAACCATGATTGCCTCACTCCTCTCAGGGCCACGGCCCGGATCGTCACTGGGCTCGCAGCACCTTGTCGACGGTACGGCGACCTGGCCTTCTTGCGGCCCGGCGACGACTACGCGAGAGAGGAGCCGGCAGCCGTCACCGCTGACAACAACAGGACGTCTGCGAGCGCGCGCCACGAATCGGTGATCGCGACCGCGCCCGCTTCGGTCAATTCCGCACGGCGGCTTGCTTGTTCGTCAGCAGGCACGAACATCACGTTACCGACGACGAGGTAGCCGGCCGCAACCGCGGAGGTCACACCCGGTACCGAGTCTTCAACGGCCAGACCCTGATGGGCTTCGACGTTCATCACCCTGCCGGTGTGCAGATACACCGCGGGGTCGGGCTTGCTGGTCGGCACCGGAAGGGAATCCTCCGCGCTGAACCGCAACGCCTCCGGGATCAGCGGGTCGAGGCCCGTCGCGGCAAACGACGCGTTCAACCGCGCGCTGGCGCTGGAGCTGACCGCGGTCAGCAGATAGCGCGATGCGAGCTCCCGCAACGGTTCGAGCACCTCTGGATCGGGCTTGAGCGTGACGGCCAGGTGCGCCGTGACCTGCTCGCGTTCCTGTTGCACCCACTGCTGGAGCTCGTCGGCGGTCAGCGCATGACCAGCTGCCACGTCGGCTTCGGTGGCAACACGTGCGTCGGGACGTCCTTCGGCCAGGGCCTTTTCGAAGGGCACGCCGGCCATTGCGGCAAGATCAGTCGCGGTACTGCGAAAGTTCTTGCCAACAGCTTTCTTTCGCAGCTCGTCACCGGACAGCGGTGCTGTCACACCGAATCTGGCGAGAAAGCGAGTGGTCACGTCAGCCGAGGCGTCGAATGCCGGCCCCTCCGAAGGGAAGAGGTTGTCATCCGCATCGCACAGCAGCGTGGTGATCTGGGCGGGATCGAAATCGCGCACAAATGTCAGTCCTGGTGCATTCATCAGGACACCAACTCCCGCGCGTCGTCGCCCAACGCCCGACGCAGCGTCGGGATCACGCCGTACTCGTCGATGTCGGCAACCAGCTCGGCGAAACGCTCGGTGAATGTCGGGATCAGCCGCAGCTCGGCGAACATCTCGTGACTGAGCACCGCATCGGCGTTGTCCATGTTCGCCAACCTAGTGAGCCGCTCCGACTCGGGGTCGTCGATCTGGAAACTACGACCCTTGACGTCGTAACCCCGCAGGTACCGCGCCCAGCCGGCTATCGCCAGCATGAGCAGGTTGTGCGGCCGGTCCTGAGCAATCGCCTCGTGTAGCGACGGCAGAACGAACGACGCGATCTTGGACGAACCGCGTCGCGCCAACCGCGACAACTGGTCGCTCATCTGTGGGTTGCTGAGCCGGCTCAGCAGCGTGTCCCGGTACTCGGCGTTGTTCATACCGGGCACCGGAGGTAGCAGCGGCTGAATCTCGTCGGCCATCAGCTGCTCGATGTAGTCGAAGAAGACCTGGTCGCGCATTGCTTCGTCGGTGCGCTGGTAGCCGGCGAGTGTGCCCAGGCACGCCATGGCGACATGGGTTCCGTTGAGCATCCGGGTCTTCACCGTCTTGTGGTCGCTGACGTCGGTCACGAACTCCGCGCCGACCTCGTCCAGCGGCGGGCGGCCGTTGCTGAAGCTGTCCTCGATGATCCATTGGGTGTGCGGCTCGGTGACGACCGGCCACTTGTCGGCGATGCCGAACTCGCGCTCGACGAACTCACGCTCGGACTTCGAGGTCCGGGGCGTGATCCGGTCGACCATGGTGGCCGGGAATGCGACATGGGTGTCGATCCAGCTGGCCAGGCTCGGGTCCTTCAGCGCGGCGAACGACACCAGCGCGATCCGCGCCGCCGGGGTGTTGTCGGGCAGGTTGTCACAGCACAGCACCGTGAACGGGGCGATGCCGTTACGCCGGCGGTGATCCAGTGCCTCGACCAGGTAGGGCCAGGTGGTCGCGTAGCTGTCGGTCGCGACGAGGTCGGCGCGCACGTCGGGGTGGTCCGCGTCGAACTCGTGGGTGACCGGGTCGAGGAAGTATCCGTTGCTGGTGATCGTCAGGCTGACGATGCGGGTCTCAGGGTTGGCCAGCGCGGCGCGGACGGCGGTGCCGTCGTTGGGCGCGTAGTGGATGGAGCCGATCGAACCCACCACCCGCGCGGTCGGGTCGTCATGTCCACGTTCGACGACGGTGTACAACCCGTCCTGGGTCGATAGCAGGTCCCTGGCATCGGGGGAGTGCAGGCTGACGCCGGTCACACCCCAGTCCGTGGAAATGCCCTCGCAAGCGAGGTCGTCGAAGTAGACGGCCTGGTGCGCGCGGTGGAAGTTTCCCGCGCCGATGTGAACGACGCCGCGCTGCAGCGACGTTCGGTCATAGGTCGGCACGTCGATCCGCCGCGAATGAAGGCGGAGGGTTGCATCGCTGAGTGGGACGCCGTTTTTTGGGCGCCAGGGGATGACGTTGCGCATGCGAGGGAGACTGCCCGACGCCTTCTTGAACTTAAACCTTTCAGTGCTCCATCTCACAATCGTTAACGGGGAGGACATAATTCGCGCTGATCGGCTATAACCGGAGGTCACGGGCGTAGTTTGGCTGTTATGGCGCCGCGGGTGAAACTTACCAACGCCGCTAAAGTGCTGTACCCGGCCACCGGAACCACAAAGTCCGACATTTTCGACTATTACACCGGTATCGCGGAGATCATGATCCCGCACATCGCCGGACGGCCGGCCACCCGCAAGCGCTGGCCTAACGGCGTTAACCAACCGTCATTCTTCGAAAAGCAGTTGGCCTCTTCGGCTCCCGAGTGGTTGCCCCGCGCCGGCGTCGTCCACAAATCCGGGACGACCACATACCCGATCATCGACAGCGCCGACGGGTTGGCGTGGATCGCCCAACAAGCAGCACTCGAAGTACACGTGCCGCAATGGCGTTTCGAAGCAGAGTGGACACGCAAAGGCGAGGTGCTCAAGCCCGGCCCGGCGACCCGCCTGGTGTTCGACCTCGATCCCGGTGAGGGCGTGACGATGGCGCAGCTCGCCAAAGTTGCTCGCGCAGTGCGGGATCTGATCGCCGACATCGGGCTGAACACGTATCCGCTGACCAGCGGCAGCAAGGGTATGCACCTCTACAGCCCGCTGGACAAGCCGGTGAGCAGCCGGGGTGCGGTGGTGTTGGCCAAACGTGTTGCGCAACAACTCGAGACGTCGATGCCCAAGCTGGTCACCGCCACCATGACCAAGAGCCTGCGCGCCGGCAAGGTGTTCGTGGACTGGAGTCAGAACAACGGCTCCAAGACCACGATTGCGCCGTATTCGTTACGCGGACGCGAGTATCCGACCGTCGCCGCGCCACGCAGCTGGGACGAACTCGACGACAAGAAACTCGGCCAACTGCGTTACGACGAAGTGCTGAAGCGGCTCGAGCGTGACGGCGATCTGCTGGCGCCGCTGGATGCCGACGTGCGCTCGCCCGACCGGCTGAACAAGTACCGCAGCATGCGCGACGCATCGAAGACCCCGGAGCCGGTGCCCGATAGTAAACCTGCTGTCGGCCAAGGCAATTCCTTCGTGATCCAGGAACACCACGCCCGTAGGCTGCACTACGACTTTCGTCTGGAACGCGATGGCGTGCTGGTGTCCTGGGCCGTTCCGAAGAATCTGCCGGAGACCACCGCAGTCAATCACCTTGCCGTGCATACCGAAGACCACCCGCTGGAGTACGGCAGCTTCGAGGGCACGATTCCGAAGGGGGAGTATGGCGGCGGAAAGGTGGTGATCTGGGATTCAGGCACCTACGACACCGAGAAGTTTAATGATGCTGCCGAAAGAGGCGAAGTCATCGTCACGCTGCACGGCCAACGAATCTCGGGGCGCTACGCGCTGATTCAGACCAAGGGCGACCAGTGGCTGGCGCACCGGATGAAAGAGCAGCACGTCTTCGCGTTCGACGAACTGGCGCCGATGCTGGCCACTCACGGCTCGGTGGCGAAACTCCCTGCTTCGCAGTGGGCGTTCGAGGCCAAGTGGGACGGCTACCGGCTGTTGGTCGACGCCGACCACGGCCAGGTCCGGCTGCGCTCGCGCAGCGGCCGCGATATCACCGAAGAGTTCCCCCAATTGACGTTCGATGGCAGTAAATCTCGCTGACCACCACGCTGTGCTCGACGGCGAAGTCGTCGCCCTCGACGCGTCCGGGGTGCCCCGCTTCTCCGAGATGCAGAACAGGGCGCGGGCCACCCGGATCGAATTCTGGGCATTCGACCTGCTCTATCTGGACGGCAGGTCGCTGCTACGGGCCCGGTACAGCGACCGTCGACAACTACTGGAAACCCTGGCCGCCGGCGCCGAGAGTCTGACCGTCCCGGACGTGTTGTCCGGCGACGGCGAGCAGGCACTCGACTATTCGCGAAAGCATCAGTGGGAGGGCGTGATCGCCAAAAAGCGCGACTCGACCTATCAGCCCGGACGCCGCTCGGCATCGTGGATCAAGGACAAGTACTGGAACACCCAGGAAGTCGTCATCGGTGGCTGGCGTGCAGGGGAAGGTGGACGCAGCAGCGGGATCGGATCGTTGTTGATGGGTATTCCCGCAGCCGATGGCCTGCGATTCACCGGGCGGGTCGGCACCGGGTTCACCGAACGCGAGCTGGCGAAGTTGAAGAAGACGTTGGCGCCGCTGCACACCGACGAATCTCCTTTCGATGCAGACCTTTCCACGCAAGATGCCAAGGGTGTGACGTTCGTGCAGCCGACATTGGTCGGCGAGGTCCGGTACAGCGAATGGACGTCGGACGGCCGTCTACGTCAGCCCAGTTGGCGAGGCCTGCGACCCGACAAAGAGCCCGGCGAGGTGGTCAGGGAGTAGACGCCTCCGGTGGCTTCCTCCAAGCCGCGGGTCGCCAGCTCATCGGCCAACTCGTTGTCGGCGACCCCCGAGTGCCCCTTCACCCAGAACCACTCGACCTGATGCCGCGCGCAGGCCAGCTGAAGCCGCTGCCAGAGGTCGACGTTCTTCACCGGCTGTTTTGCGGCGGTCTTCCAGCCATTGCGCTCCCAGCCGAGCACCCACTTGGTGATGCCGTTCCGGACATAGGTGCTGTCGGTGTAGAGGTGCACCGTCATGGGCCTGGTGAGTGCTTCCAGCGCCATGATCGGTGCGGTCAACTCCATCCGGTTGTTGCTGGTCTCGCCGGCGTCGCCGCCGCACATCTCCCGGACGTGCTCACCGTGGCGTAGCACCGCCCCCCAGCCACCGGGCCCTGGGTTCGGTCGGCATCCGCCGTCGGTGTGGATGACGACGATGCGCTCGGCTGGATCGGTCACCCGCCGAGGATAGGTGCTGAAATCATCGCCGAGCGGACCGACATACCGAGGTCGTGATGACGCAGTGTGGTGATCCTGCGTCCGGGCTGCACCGCGTCCTTGACCGGCAACGTGCGATCACCGAAGTAGGCGGCCGTCGCGTCGATGTCCGCGACGACGTAGGTGATTCCCCAGAGCGTGGATGGACCCTCGCCCGCAGTATCGGGCGAGCCGACGACTTCGATGATCACCTCCCCGAACCGGAAGAAGATCTGGCGTATCGATCGTCCGCCGAGTTCGGCGTCTCGTTCCCGACGCGGTTCGACGTTGATCGCGGCCAGCGACTCGACCGTGCGCCCGAGGTCCGCTGACAGCAGGACGATGTGGTCGATTGCGGTGACGCCGTTGGCATGCTCGGCCGGCGTTGCGACGACGGCATCTGAGCTTGTCGTCGGGATGCCGTCGAGGTCGTCGAGCGAGCCGTCCGGCAGGCCGCGCAATGACCACCCGACGATGCCGGTTCCGCGGTCGGGCCCGGCCAGTCGGATGCGGACGCCGCCGATCCGGCAGACGTCGTCGGGGTCCACGCTGAACCCGGCTCGTACCCAGGCGTCCGCCGGGTCGGCGACCTCGACCTCGTCGACAGTGATGCTCATGTCGCCGTTGAATGTCGCACACCTCGATACCGGGCCTGTCACTCACGGGTGACAAGCGTGCCCTTACGGTTGCATGGCACGCACCGTCGACGATGCGGAGCGGAGCGACGAGGAGGAGTGGCGCTCATGGCAGCTGTGGAATTCGAAACCCTCGACGACAACATCGCCCGCGTCACGCTGAACCGGCCAGAGCGGTTGAACGCCATCGACGGGTCGCTGATCAACGAGATGGACAACGCGCTGGACGCGCTCAGCAGCGGCGAGTTCAGGGCCGCGATCCTGACCGGCGCCGGCCGTGGGTTCTGCGCGGGCGCCGACCTCAGCGGCACCGGTGACGCATGGACCAAGAACGCGCCGCACACCCCGGCGTTCAAGGTCAGCTACGACGCCCAGGTTCGACTGGCCAACCTGTATCTCCGACTCTATGAGTTACCGATACCGGTGATCGCCGCGGTCAACGGCGTCGCCGTCGGCGGTGGGTTGGCGTTCGCGCTGCACTCCGACATCCGGATCGCTTCGGAGCACGCCAGATTCGGCTCGGTGTTCATCAAGGCGGGGTTCTCGTCGATGGACATGGGCACCAGCTACCTGCTGCCGAAGATCGTCGGCGCCGGGGTGGCGCGCGAGTTGATGCTGACCGGCCGCATCATCGACGCCGACGAAGCCTACCGGCTCAGGCTGGTGCACGAGGTGGTCGCCGCTGACGAGTTGATGGCGGCGTCGTTGACGATGGCCCGCTCGATCGTCGCGAACAACGCCTTTGGTGTGTGGCAGACCAAGATCGGGCTCAACACCGCGCTGGATGCGCCCAGCCTGCGGCACGCGATCGAGATCGAGAACCGCACCCAGATTCTGACCGGGTTCACCAACAACCCGCTAGAAGCCGCCAAGGCGCACATGGAGAAGCGTCCGCCGGAGTGGGATCCGATGTAGCCGTTAGGCTTTCGCGATCATATTCTCGGCGAACATTTCCAGGTTGCGGATCTTGGTGTCCAGCGGTTCGGTGTCGGTACCCATGATGTAAGGGATCCGGAAGCCGACGATGACGTCGGTGACGCCTTTGTCCTCCAGGCGCTTGACGCCGTCGAGGGTGAATCCGTCCAGCGAGATCACGTGGATCTCGAAAGGCCCAGTCCTGCCTTCTTCTTCGCGAAGTTGCTTGACCCGCGCGAGGAGTCGGTCGAGTTCATCTGGGTCACCGCCGCCGTGCATCCAGCCGTCAGCGCGTGCCGCACGACGCAGCGCGGCGTCCGCGTGACCGCCGATCAGGATCGGAATCGGCTCGGTCGGCGCGGGAGTCATCTTCGTCTTGGGAATGTCGTAGAACTCACCGTGAAATTCGAAGTAATCACCTGTGGTCAGACCGCGGATGATCTCGATGCACTCGTCGATTCGCTTGCCGCGCTTGGCGAATGGCACACCCATCAGCTCGTAGTCCTCCGGCCACGGACTGGTGCCGACACCGAGTCCGACGCGGTTGCCGATCAACGCGGCCAGCGAACCCGCCTGCTTGGCGACCAGTGCGGGCGGGCGGATCGGCAGCTTGAGGACGAAGAAGTTGAACCGCAGCGTCGACGTCACCGCGCCCAGCGCGGCGGTCAACACGAACGTCTCGATGAACGACTTGCCGTCCAGGAATTCGCGGTTTCCGTCGGGCGTGTACGGATACTTCGAGTCCGATTCGAACGGGTAGGCCACGCTGTCCGGAATCGTCATGCTGGCATATCCGGCCGCCTCGGCGGCTTTTGCCAACGGGATGTAGAACGCCGGGTCGGTCATCGCCTCGGCGTAGCTGAACCGCACTCCGTCTCCTGTCGTCAAGGGCCTGCACGAATGACCCAAATAGTAGAACGTGTTGCAGTTGGCAAACGTCGATCGAGCCAAGTGGTCCAACGTTGCCCGCATCGCAGAAGGAGCGGAGGATGGGGGCGTCGCTGTCGAGCAATGATCGGAGCGAACACTATGACGCCGAGCCCACGCGGTGCGGTCATCCGTGATGTCGCGAAATTGGTAGAACCGACACTTCAATGCGGCATGCCGGATGTCGACACGGTCCTGGGCGAACTCACCGAAAGCGTCGTCGCAGCACGGCACGCCGGCAGCACGGTCGCGTCGCGCCGGCTCGCTGAATCGAACGGTTCAGCCGATGATGCCGACTGAGCAGGGAGCTGAGAGCGTCCCCGTCGACGATCGAGGCGAGGCCGCCCGGCAGCGTGCCGATGAACTGCAGCAGCGCCGCGCCGACCTGGAGGCAGGTCTGCCGTCGACCGCTGAGACCGCCGAGACCGCGCGACTACGGGCGGGGGAGTCGCGAGCACGCTCGCAGCGGGCCCACCACGCCGCCGCCCAGCGACACCGCGACGCCGGGGACTCGCACCGGCGCAGTGCCGCCGCGCACGAGCAGGCGGCGATGCGGACTGGTGACGCGGTTACCGGGGCGCATCAAGATGCGGCCGAGCGGCACCGGGCGGCCGCAGCCGTGCATGACGCTGCGGCCGTCGACCAGCAGCACGAAGCAGGATAGCTCGTCAGCTGTTAGGGCTGCGATTCCATCAACAGCAGTGCTCCGTTGACGCTCGCGCTCGGCGTTGCTTGAAAAGCTGTGCACAACAACCGGATCCGAGTGGAGCGACCGCGCCGGTTGACGGCGTCGACCACAGCCTCGCCTGCGTTGTCCGGATCGACGAACGCGTGGCCGATCAATGGCCGGACATCGTCCATCGGCAGCCCGATGTCCAGGCTCGTCAGAATGCTGCCGGTGGTCTCGTCGGCGCGCAGGCCCCATAATTCCTCGCAACCGCGGTTCCACACCACCACGCGCATCTCGCGATCCACCACCACCATGCCGAGGTGAACCGAGTTGATCAGTGACTCCAGGAAACCGTTGGCATGGTCGAGTTCTTCGCTGCGCTCGCCCAACGCGTCATTGATCGTGTGCAACTCGTCGTTGGTGGACTGCAGTTCCTCGTTCATCGTTTCGAGTTCTTCGTTGGTGGACTGCAATTCCTCGTTGGTGGTCTCCAGTTCCTCCACCGTGGACTGCAGTTCCTCGTTCGTGGTCTCGAGTTCTTCGTTGGTGGACTGCAGTTCCTCGTAGGCTGCCTCCAGTTGACGGTTGGTCTGAACCACCTTGTCCAGCAACGCACGGGTGGCCGTGACATCGAAGAACACGATCGATACGCCGAGTAGCCCGTTCTCGGCATCGACGAGCGGATTGACGTGGATTTCGAACCAGACCGGCTCGCTGCCCGGCCGTTCCCATTCGACGTCCGGGATCCGGGTGGATCGGCGCTCCACCTTGGCCTGTTCCAGGTATACGCGCAATTCGATTGGGCGATACGAGATTTCCAGATCCCGAAGCAGTCGGCCGATGTCGCGGGCCGATAGGCCGAACAACAATTCGGCCTGCTGGTTGACCATCGCCACGGTGTCTTCACCGGTCACCACGATCTGTGCCACGGGACTGGCCCGAAATGCCAAATCCCGCACTGTCATCAGAGCCGAAAGGTCACCGTGGCGTTCGTAGATCGTCGCGGCCGGATCGTAGCGTTCCAGGCCGCTGTGCGATCCCGGTGCCTTGCGGAAGATTCGTTGCTTGAGGCTCAGCGGGGTAAATCGGTCGCTGTGGCTCAACAACATCTCGGCGTGCCCGAGGAACACCACACCCTGTGCGCCTAACCCAAAGTGCAGCTTGCCCAACACGGTTCGTTGCGTCTCGGCATTCATGTACATCAGCGTGTTGCGGCAGGCCAGTAGATCCACCCGCGAGATCGGCGCGTCTTTGACCAGGTCGTTGCGGCCGAAGATCACCGAGCGACGCAAGTCTTTGTTGAGGATGTACCGGCCGTTGGGTTGCTCGAAGTGTCGCTTCAGCAGGTCTGGGGGCACCGACTCGACGGCCTTGGCGTCATAGCTGGCCGCTCGCGCCTCGGCGAGGGCGTCCTCGTCGACGTCGGTCGCATAAATCTTCACCCGCTGCCGGAACGCATCGGGACTCATGGCGTCGGCCAGCAGCATAGCCAGCGTGTAGGCCTCTTGGCCTGAGGCGCAGCCGGCGCTCCACACTCGGATCGGCGCATCCGGCTCGCGCTCGGCGAGCAGGCTCGGTATGACCTCGTTTTTGATGTATTCCCATGCTTCGGGGTCGCGAAAAAATGAGGTGACGTTGATCAGGATGGTGTTGAACAGTGCCGAGAATTCTTCGGAACTGGCTTGAAGCTCGTCGAGATACTCCTCGAAGTTGTCAAACCCGGCCTGGGTCATGCGATGACGCACGCGCCGAATCAGGGTGGTGCGTTTGTATCCAGTGAAATCGAACCCTCGTGAGTCCCGCATGTATCGCAGCAGGGCCTCGAATGGTTCGTCTACCTTCGGGTCCATCTCGTCCTGTCTCGCCGACGGTTGTCGCGAAGGTGAATATTACTCGCGCTTTACAGCCGGTTCTCCGGACCGACGACGGCCCATACGGTTTTTCCCGACGATGTGGGCGTGCTGCCCCAGGCCCGGCAGAGCGCCGCCATGATCGCCAGACCGGACACCAGTTCCCCGCCACGAAACGCATCCTCGTGACGGGCAGCCGGTGTCGAGCTGTCGTCCTGTACCGAGACGGTGACCAGCGAGCCTTCGCTTTCCAGGATCACCACCGGGGCGCTGACCGTGTGTTGCAGGACGTTCTCGACGAGCACGTTGACGACGACTGTCGCCGCCGAAATCAGGTGCTGCTGCGACCAGGCCGCCAGGCGATCGGCGACGAGTGTGCGGGCCAGGCTCAGGCTGGCAAGGGACGGCGGTAGTTCGGTGCGGGACCGCATTCGGACTCGTCGGACGTGGTCGGTGAGAGCGCTCAGAGCCGACTCGATCCCGGCGTGTACCGGCACATAGCGGGTCACGCCACCGCGCGTGATGGTGGCGCGCCGGCCGGGATGCGCACACACCAGCATGATCGGAATATCGGGCCAGGTGCTGACGTGCCAGCGTGCGCTGGTGAACACCGACCATGCCGACGATGCGGGAACGTCGAGCCTGTTGACGTCGATGAGGACAGCGCGCGGTTCATCCAGGGCGGCCTTGATGATCGCGTCGCGCAGTGTCAGGTAGGTACTGCTGTCGAGGACACCTTCGGCGGTCAGCAGGCTGGCTGCTCCCGCGGTGTCAACGTGAACGGCCACTCGGCTGACCGGCCTAGTCATCGCGTTCCCGATATCCGGCGCGGCTCTCCGAGAGCCGATTGCCTAGAACGTCCATGGCGTGCTCGGCCTCGTCAGCCATGGACTGGTATCGCGAGCGTGCCATCCCCGGGCCCATTTGATCGGCCAGTCGGCGGGAGAGCTTGGCTTTCTCCTGGAGGCTGCGGACGGCGACCCACAGGGCGCTCTCGATTTCACCGTCGTGCGCCTGAAGAAGAGCGTCGGCCGTCCACGCGTGGCCGACGTGGCAGCGGTAGTTGCCTTTGCTGAGTGTCTGCAGCGAGCCGTTGCAGTCCGGGCAGGTATAGCCGGAGGGCGAACCCAGCTCCTCAGTGTCGAATTCGGTCGAAAATCGTCGGGCCATCGCGATCCGGTTTTCGACCTGCATCCGGGCGTCGGGCTCGGCGTCGTGTTGCTCGTAGTTTCGGTCGGCCAACTCTGCGAGCAGCGCTCCCACTTTGCCGGCCGGCATCTGGTGAGCGATGACACCGGCGTCAATTGCGTTGCACGGCATGGCGGAAAACAGCGCTTCGTCGGGCGATTGCGCGATCGTTGTGCCGCCGCGCGACTGGATGGCGGTCGATCCCGTTGTGCCGTCGTCGAGCACACCGGACAGCAGCACGCTCACCGCCCGTTGTCCGCAGGCCAACGCGACCGAGCGGAACAGCGTGTTGATGGCGGGACGCTGACCGTTCTCGGTGGGGCCGTCCGACAGGACGGTTCGATGACGGTCAACGAGCAGATGGCGATTCGGTACTGCGACCCGAATGGTGCCGGCGGCAAGGGGTTCGCCGTCCACGGCGTCGGAAGCCGGCAGCGCGCCGTTCCGGTCGAGGATGCGCGCCAGCACACTGGGCGCTCGGCTGGGTAGGTGCAACACCACGAGAACCGCATAGGGCAAATCGGGCGGCAGACCGGCGGCAAAATTTTTCAGCGCTTCGACTCCGCCGGCTGACGCTCCGACTGCAACCACGTCGGGCGCTGCGTCCGGGGCTGGCATACGACTCCCCACCGTCCCGGTATACCCACGGAGCTGCAGCGGCAACCGCGTTGGACGGGCTTGTCAAGCGACTATGCGCCTCCGCAATCAATCCGGCAAGCGACAATGCCCGCTACGCGTGCGGCAGGCTTTCGATGTCTGCCAGCGCGAACGGCGGCAAACCCACCCCGGCGATCGAATGTGCGCCCTGTTGCGTCGCCTCGGTGATGCGCGCGTTCGCGTTCCGCCCGTCCACCGTCAAGTTGACAGCCCGCGAGCTCTTCAGCAGGGCTTGTGGAATCTGACCGAAAATAGTTCCCTGCCAATGATATTGACCGTCGATCGGATCGACACGACCGCTGAGCCGCACGCGGACCTGGCGGGAGTCCTCGGCCAGGGTGAGCGTCGCGGGTCCGTCGTAGACGTCATCGGACCCGCCGGTCGACAGATCGAACGCCGACGACACCGGCCGACCGGGCGGTGGGTGCAGGTGGGTTCGCTCGTTGAACACCTGTTGACTACTGCGGCGCACTTCGATACGTGTATGCGCCGTCATCAGTTCCAGACATTCGGTGACGTAGCGCAGCGACATCTCGGGGTCGGCGCCGCCGAGCATGAAGTAGTTCGGAAAGCCATGCGCAGCAACGCCGAAGTACGGTTCGACGCCGTCGTACCAGACCTGTGCCAGCGTCTGCCCGCGGGTGCCCGTCAGCGGCGGGTGATGTGCGGACACCGAGAATCCGGTGCCGAAGATGATGGTGTCGACGTCGTGGTGGGAGCCGTCGGAAGTGCGAATGCCCAACGTGGTGATCGCGTCGATCGGCGCTGTCACGGTGTCGGGTTGTCGACGCACATAGCGTCTGACCCGCCGGATGGGCCGGACGACCCGGCGCGGTGCGAGTGGGAAGACCGTGACCACCGCACCTGATCTGGTCAGCTTGCCGATCAGCCGCCCTGCGATGGAGTCGGCGCCGATCACCGCGATCCGTTGGGCTGCCGGGTCGAAATCGGCGTCAACTGCGGCCGCGTGGAACATCTGCCCGCGAAAGTCGCTGCTGCCCGGCAGGTTCGGAATCCACGGCACCAGTGGCGGCGCGCAGTCCAGCAGGATTCGGGCCTGTGTCTGGCCGGCATCGGTCGCGAGCGTCCAGGCGTCGGTGTCGTCGTCGAAGGCTGCGCTGATCAACGGGCGCTCGAGCGTGGTGAAGCCCGGGACGTTGCCGCCAACTGCGATGGCGTCGAGGGTCACAGGAACTTGGTGCGCGCCCAGTTGCGGCGCGCGATCGGGCCCAACAGGCCGACCTCGTCGAGGAATTCGGCCAACGGCGCGAAGCCGGACACCTGCACCTCGTGGCGGTGCGCACTGCTGCGCGCAAGGCGACGGGCTTCGCGCGCGTTCAGGCCGGCGCGCGCGTACTGGACTTTGTTGCTGAACAGGTAGCGGAAGAACCATCCGCCCAGACCATTGATGTTGCCGACGAACCACCGCTCCGGCCGTCGCATCTGCGGCGCCCGCTTGCGCAGTCCGTCGCGGGCGAACTGGATGTGGCGGGCTTCTTCGGTGACGTGAATGCGCATGAGGCGCTGGATGATCGGCTGCAGTTCGGGATCGTCCATCATCTGCCGCTGGAGCGAGTCGAAGATTTCCTCGCCGATCAGCGCGGCCACCCAGAGCACCGAGCCGCGGAAGAAGAACGGCAACGTGTTGATGATCATCCGGTGGTAGAGCCGCGGACGCACCGGCCTGGCGCCGACCCGTTCGATGGCCTTGCCGAACATCACCATGTGCCGGGTCTCGTCGCCCAGCTCGGTCAGCGCGTAATGGGTTGAGCTGCTGGTGGGATCGGTGTGCATGATCTTGCGCAGCAGAGCCTGGTTGAGGATGTTCTCGAACCAGATACCGGCCGACAGGGTGTTCACCAGTTCTTGTCTGGAGAGTTCGATGCGCTGCGCCCGGGTCATGTTGTCCCACAACGGCGTTCCGTAGAGCGATACGGTCCGGGGCGGCAGGAAGAACTTATTCGGATCCAGCGGAGCGTCCCAGTCGATGTCGACGACGGGCTGATACGACTTCTTGACCGACCCCTTGAGCAAGCGTTCGGAGAACTCTCCACGACCAGATCCGGTCGGTTTCACCGCGGTGGTCATCAGCGCCGCTCCTCATCGAGGGTATGCATGGGCGCCGGCGGGGGGTCATCGTTGACGCCCGCATCGCGGCGCTTACGCCCGACGGTAAGGAGCGACGGCGAAGATGTCAATACCTGCGGTACCGGGTACTTGCGGTCTCGAATGCCGGGCAACGCCTTGACAGCGCACCTTAATTAGGTAAGCCTAACTTTAGTTTCTTTCGCAGGAGGCGACGTGGACACTCTCACCTCTCCACCGGTTGCCGACGTGCTGGCCCGGTTGTTCGACGAGGCGCAGGCAACGGACGGTCCGCTCGACGAACGATTTGCCGAAGTGGCGGCCGACGAGAAGGCGCTCGGTGAATTCCTGGCGCTGGAGGCGAAAGACTACAAGGGCATGTATCAGCAATTGGCTGGTTACTACTTGAACATCTCGCCGGAGTTCGGGCAGTTCCTCTATGTCTGCGCACGGGCCCGACAGGCCAGACGCATCGTCGAATTCGGTACGTCATTCGGCGTCTCAAGCATTTATCTGGCCGTGACACTGCGGGACGGTGGTGGTGGTCAGCTGATCGGAACCGAGTTGGAGCCGGCCAAAGCGCAGCGCGCCCGCGACAACCTTGCCGCGGCAGGCCTGGACGACATCGTCGACATTCGGGTGGGCGACGCTCTCGAGACGTTGCGCGACGATATCGGCGGCGCCGTGGATCTGGTGTTGCTCGACGGCGCATACCTCAACTACGTGCGCAACCCCGACAACGGCTACCGCACTGTCCCGTTGCCGTTCGGAGCGCACCGTGGCAACGAAATGTCCGTCTACACAGCGTAATCAGGAGACCTATATGCCAACACTCATCGACGCTTTCCCGCTGATCAAGTCGCTGCGTGGCGCAATGTTCCTCTCTGCGACTGTCAGTGACACTGAACAGCTGACACCGCGGTTGCGCCGCATCCGATTCGAAGGCCCGCGCTTGCAGGGGCTGAGTTGGACTCCGGGCCAACATATTCGGCTGCAGGTCGCCGGCCTCAGCGAATCGTTCCTGCGACTGCATCCCCACGACGCCCTGCGGACCTACTCGATCTACGACGCGGATCCCGACCTCGGCACGCTGGACATCGTGATGCTCGACCACGGCGGCGACCGGGAGTCGCTGACACCCGCTCGGCGCTGGTCGAGCACCATCGCCGTCGGCGACGATGTCCAGTTCACCCGGCCGCAGGGCAATTTCGTCGTCCGGCACGACGCGCCATACCACGTGTTCGCGGGCGAGGAGACCGCGTCGGTCGCGTTTGCCGCCATGCTGCGATCGCTGTCCCCGACGGCCGAGGTTCACGGTGTGGTCGAGGCAGCCCAAGACGCGGACCATCTCGAACTGGCACGGCCGCTGACCCGGGTGCAGCGCGGCGACGCTTCGGCGAAGGATTCCGCCGTGCCCGCCGAGGCGCTGCGCGCGCTCACGCTGCCCGATCAACCCGGGATCGCCTATCTCGCCGGCGAAGCCTGCACCATCCAGACCTTGCGCAAGATCCTGATCGGCGAGCGCGGCTGGGACCGGCGCGACATTCGCACCAAACCCTTCTGGACACCCGGCCGCTCCGGCATGGAATAGCGCCTCGGGCACGGTTGGATCACGGACCTCCATTTATCGAAGGCCGCGGAGTAGCTTCACCGGCATGAGAGCATTCGTCATTCGCGCCGCGCTGACCGGCTTCGCGCTGTGGGTGGTGACCAAGGTCGTGCACGGGCTGACCTTCGTCGGCGGCGACACCAGGTTGCAGCGAGTCGGCATCATCCTCGCCGTCGCGGTGATCTTCGGTCTGGTCAATGCCTTCATCAAGCCGATCGTGCAGATCCTGTCGATCCCGCTGTACATCCTGACGCTGGGCCTGTTCCACATCGTCGTCAACGCGCTCATGCTGTGGATCACCGCGCGGATCACCGCTGATACGACGCACTGGGGCCTGGCCATCGACTACTTCTGGTGGACGGCGATCAAGGCCGCGATCGTGTTGTCGATCGTCAGCTGGGTGTTGTCGCTGGTGGTGCGGGGCGCCCGGCGCTGACGGCACACTGGACACATGCCCGAACTGCCAGAAGTCGAAGCGCTGGCCGACTACCTCCGCCAGCACGCGGTCGGCCGTACGGTCGGGCGCGTCGACGTCGCGGCGCTGTCGGTACTCAAGACCTTCGATCCGCCGATCAATGCGCTGCACGGTCTGACCGTCACCGGCGCCAACCGGTGGGCTAAATATCTCGGCCTGCAGTTCGGCGAGCTGCACTTGATCACCCACCTGTCCCGGGCCGGCTGGCTGCGCTGGTCCGAGAAACTGGCCGCGGCACCGCTGAAACCCGGCAAGGGCCCGATCGCGCTGCGCGTGCATCTGGGTCCGCCCGGTGAGGCACCGGGGTTCGACCTCACCGAGGCGGGCACGCAGAAGCGGCTGGCGGTCTGGCTCGTCACCGATCCCAAGCAGGTGCCCGGCATCGCCACGCTGGGCCCGGACGCGCTGCAGTTGACCGTCGACGACCTGGCCCGGCTGTTGTCCGGCAACACCGGCCGGATCAAGTCCGTCATCACCGACCAGAAGGTGATCGCCGGTATCGGCAACGCCTACAGCGACGAGATCCTGCACGTCGCCAAGCTCTCTCCTTTCGCCACCGCCGGGAAACTCTCAGAGGCACAGCTGGCGGCGCTGCACGACGCGATGATCTCGGTGTTATCCGACGCCGTCTCGAGGTCGGTGGGCCAGCAGGCCGCAACCTTGAAGGGCGAGAAGCGCTCCGGGATGCGGGTGCATGCCCGCACCGGTCTGCCCTGCCCGGTGTGTGGCGACACCGTGCGGGAGGTGTCGTTCGCCGACAAGTCGTTTCAGTACTGCCCGACCTGCCAGACCGGCGGCAAGGTACTGGCCGACCGTCGGATGTCGCGTCTGCTGAAATAGTCGAATGACTCGGCAGAGGATCCTCATCACCGGGGCGAGTTCCGGCCTGGGCGCCGGAATGGCCCGCGCGTTCGCCGCCAAAGGGCGCGACCTGGCGCTCTGCGCTCGTCGTACCGACCGGCTCGACGAACTGAAAACCGAACTCTCGCAGCGGTATCCCGATGTCACCGTTGCTGTCGCCGCGTTGGACGTCAACGACCACGAGCAGGTGCCGAAGGTGTTCGCGGAGTTGTCCGACGCGCTCGGCGGCATCGACCGGGTGATCGTCAACGCCGGTATCGGCAAGGGCGCGCGGCTGGGGTCGGGCAAGCTGTGGGCCAACAAGGCGACCATCGAGACCAACCTGGTCGCCGCGCTGGTGCAGATCGAGACCGCGTTGCAGATGTTCAAGGAGCAGGGGTCGGGGCATTTGGTGTTGATCTCGTCGGTGCTCGGCGCCAAGGGGGTGCCCGGCGTGAAGGCGGCGTATGCGGCCAGCAAGGCCGGTGTGCGCTCACTCGGTGAATCTTTGCGCGCCGAATATGTCAGCGGACCGATCAAGGTGTCGGTGATGGAGCCCGGCTACATCGAGTCGGAGATGACCGCCAAGTCGCAGAGCACAATGTTCATGGTGAACAACGAGACTGGCGTCAAGTCGTTGGTTGCCGCCATCGAGCGCGAACCGGGCCGTGCGGCAGTGCCGTGGTGGCCCTGGGGGCCGATGGTGCAACTCATGCGGGTGCTACCGCTGCCGCTGACGAAGCGGTTTTCCTGACGGATGATGTACCGGTCGACGATGCCGCGAAGCGCAGGGATGCCGCCGGCGCGGCGGACGGCGACGAAGCGCCCGGCAATGAACGGTCCGGTGAGCGCGATGCGCACTCGATCGGCCACGCCGATCGAGACACCCATGGCGGCGGCGGTGCTGCGGTCACCGTTGCAGAACGCCCGCACGAAAGATTCCTTGCTGTAACCCTTCTCGACTGCCTCGGCGGCGCGGTCGAACAGTGTGGTCGTTGGACGCAGGTAGGCAGTCATCGTAGAGTCGACCAGTTCGCGGCAGACCGGCTCGAAGCCGTCCCGCAGAAGTGCCGCGCGGGCGTGCATGACGTGAACGGTCTCGGTGGGCGAGGTGGGCAGTAACTCCTCGGGCAGGCCGAGCAAAAAGCAGCGGTATCTACCGAATTCGACGAGAGCGCGTTCCACGTCGTTGAACGTGTCTCGGCCCTGCCGCAGAACCTGTTGCGACGTCAGGTACTGACCGATCATTCCGGCCGGCATCTGGTCGACCTGCGGCACCGGCACGCCGTAGACGTCGACGTCCCTTGATCGACCGCGAGGCTGCGCGGGCCGGCGCGCAGTTCTCGGACGCGATCTCCGGACTGGACGCTGCCGCTGAGGAACAGTCCCTGGTCGTGGCGTTCGACGGTGTGCTGGCTGCGGTCGATGCTCACCCGGCGACATGGCGACTGTTTTTGTTCCCGCCGCAGGGGGCGCCTCCGGAGTTGTATAACCGTCTGGCCCAAGCTCAGGCCGTTGTGCTGCAGTTCTTCGTCAACGAATTACTTCGGCGCGATCCACATCTGCACGAGCCGGAGTACTCCGCGCGCATCTTGCATGCCTCCGGTCGCGAGTTGCTGCAGTTACACCTCAGTGATCCGCAGACCGCGACCGAAGAACGTCTGCGCATCTTCGTACGCCGACTCGGTTCCGACCTCGTGAGCCGGGCTCAGCTCGCGCGACCCCGTTCTGCACGGTAGCGGCGGACCAGCGCGTCGGTAGAACTGTCCGATTGCTGTTGTGGCGCAGCATCTTCGGTGATGACCGGTAGCAGCGCCTTGGCCTGCGTCTTGCCCAACTCGACGCCCCACTGGTCGAACGAGTCGATGCCCCACACCACGCCCTCGGTGAAAACCTGGTGTTCGTACAGTGCGATCAACTGGCCCAGCACCGACGGGGTCAGTCGGGTGGCCAGGATGGACGTGGTCGGGCGGTTGCCGGGCATCACCTTGTGCGGCACAACGTTTTCCGGCGTGCCTTCGGCGGCGATCTCCTCGGCGGTCTTGCCGAACGCCAGCACCTGGGTTTGGGCGAAGAAGTTGCTCATCAGCAGGTCGTGCATGCTGCCGGTGCCGTCCATGGTGGGCAGATCGTCGGTGGGCTGGCTGAAACCGATGAAGTCGGCAGGCACCAGTCGCGTGCCCTGATGCAGCAATTGGTAGAAGGCGTGCTGGCCGTTGGTTCCCGGCTCGCCCCAATAGATTTCACCGGTGTCGGTAGTCACCGGGGTTCCGTCGGCGCGAGTCGACTTGCCGTTGGATTCCATGGTCAGCTGCTGCAGGTAGGCCGCGAACCGGGACAGGTCGTTGGCGTAGGGCAGCACTGCCCGCGACTGTGCGCCGAAGAAGTCGGAATACCACAGCCCGATCAGCCCGAGCAAGGCCGGTGCGTTGGCTTCCAGCGGCGCCGTCCTGAAGTGCTCGTCGACAAGGTGGAATCCAGACAGGAAGTCCGCGAACGCTTCTCGGCCGATCGTGGCCATCACCGAGAGCCCGATCGCCGAGTCGACCGAGTACCGTCCACCGACCCAGTCCCAGAAGCCGAACATGTTGGCGGTGTCGATACCGAACTCGTCGACGAGCTTCTTGTTGGTGGAGACTGCGACGAAGTGCTTCGACACCGCGTCGTCGCCGAGTGCCTCGGTCAGCCAGCGCCGGGCCGCCGTGGCGTTGGTCAGCGTCTCCAGCGTCGTGAACGTCTTGGATGCGATGATGAAAAGTGTTGTGGCCGGGTCTAAGCCGTTCAGCTTGGCGATCAGGTCGGCCGGGTCGACGTTGGAGACGAAACGCGCCGAGATGCCGGCGTCGGCGTAGTGGCGCAACGCCTGGTAGACCATCACCGGTCCCAGATCCGAGCCGCCGATGCCGATGTTGACGACAGTGCTGATCCGTTTCCCGGTGGCGCCGGTCCATTCGCCGTTGCGCAGTCGGTCGGTGAAGTCGCCCATCGCGTCGAGCACCTCGTGGACGTCGGCGACCACGTTCTGCCCGTCGACGGTCAGCGCGGCGTCGCGCGGAAGTCGCAAAGCGGTGTGCAGCACCGCGCGATCCTCCGAGACGTTGATGTGCGTTCCGTCGAACATCGCTTCGCGGTGCTGCTCGAGGTCGACGGCCTTGGCCAGGTCGATGAGCAGTTTCACGGTCTCGCGATTGATCCGGTGCTTGCTGTAGTCGATGTAGAGGTCGCCGACGGTCACGTTGAACTCGCCGGCACGATCAGGGTCGGCGTCGAACAGTTCGCGCAGATGAGTGTGCTCGATCTGCGCATGATGCTTGCGCAGCGCGCTCCAGGCCGGGGTCGCCGTTACGTCGGGGATGTGTTCAACCGCAGTCATGCTTTGGACCCTAGTCAGGTTGACCAGGCTGCGTAGTCCGCGACGTTGAAGGCAGAGTGAACGGGCGGAGAACCGGCTGGATCAGTGACCGAGCCGACCGCGGCCCAACCTGAGCAGCAGCATGGCCAGGTCTTTGCCCTCGGGGCCGAGTTCGCTGTAGCGCTCGATGACCTTCATCTCGCGGCTGTGCACCAGTCGCGTGCCGCCGGAGGCCATCCGGGCTCTGCCGATCGCCTGGGAGACCTCGGCACGACGCTTGACCGCGGCCAGAATCTCGGCGTCGAGCCGGTCGATCTCGTGACGCAGTTCGTCGATGTCGATGGGTTGTTCTGTTTCGATTGTCATCTCAGACTCCGAATTCTCGTTGTGTGGAGGTTGTTGCGGTTTCATCCGGTTTCGGGCCTCACACAAGAGACGAGCCCCGGATCCGGAAGCGGACCGCGGGGCTCTGGGAAGCAGCTAAACCACGGGCACCGCTGGCCGGTACCCGTAGAAAAATCGCCACTGCGCATTAAGCACGAATTGAGTGTGCCACTTGGGGGCGTTCCGGCGCAAAGGTGTCGCCGTACAGCGGTAGGTTGGTTGAGCGATGCCGCCGGCGACGATAACCAGAGCAGCGCGATGAAAATGACGCAGGAGGAGCGGCGCACGTTGACTGTGGAGCACGTGACCGAGGCCGGGGCAGATCTTCTCGACGGCCTGAACCCCCAGCAGCGTCAGGCGGTGCTGCACGAAGGCTCGCCCCTGCTGATCGTCGCGGGTGCGGGCTCCGGCAAGACGGCCGTGCTGACCCGGCGCATCGCCTACCTGTTGGCCGCGCGCGACGTCAGCCCCGGTCAGGTTCTGGCGATCACATTCACCAACAAGGCCGCCGCGGAGATGCGCGAACGGGTGGCGGCACTGGTCGGCCCGCGAGCCCGGTCGATGTGGGTGTCGACGTTCCACTCGACGTGTGTGCGGATCCTGCGCAACCAGGCGTCGCTGATCGACGGGCTCAACTCCAACTTCTCCATCTACGACGCCGACGATTCGCGACGCCTGCTGCAGATGATCGGCAAGGACATGGGCCTCGACATCAAGCGGTACTCGCCGCGGCTGCTGGCCAACGCCATCTCCAACCTGAAGAACGAGTTGATCGATCCGCAGCAGGCGGTCGCAAACCTGTCCGACGACGAGAACAACGACGAGCTGGCACGCACGGTTGCCGCCGTCTACTCCGAATATCAGCAACGGCTGCGGGTGGCCAACGCGCTCGACTTCGATGACCTGATCGGGGAGACCGTCGCGGTGCTGCAGGCGTTCCCGCAGATCGCCGACCACTACCGTCGGCGGTTCCGGCACATCCTGGTGGACGAATACCAGGACACCAACCACGCGCAGTATGTCCTGGTCCGCGAATTGGTCGGCCGCGAAACCGAAGACGGCGTCACACCCGGCGAACTGTGCGTGGTCGGCGACGCCGACCAGTCGATCTATGCGTTCCGCGGCGCCACTATTCGCAACATCGAAGACTTCGAACGCGACTACCCCAACGCCACGACGATCCTGCTCGAGCAGAATTACCGCTCCACCCAGAACATCCTGTCGGCCGCCAACTCGGTGATCTCCCGCAATGCCGGACGCCGGGACAAGCGACTCTGGACCGACGCCGGCGAGGGTGAGCTGATCGTCGGCTACGTCGCCGACAACGAGCACGACGAGGCCAGGTTCGTCGCCGAGGAGGTCGATGCGCTGGCTGCCAGTAGCGGCATCACCTACAACGACGTCGCTGTCTTCTACCGCACCAACAACTCATCGCGGTCGTTGGAAGAGGTGTTCATCCGCGCCGGCATTCCGTACAAAGTTGTTGGGGGAGTGCGGTTTTACGAGCGCAAAGAGATTCGCGACGTGGTCGCATACCTGCGGGTGCTGGACAACCCCGGTGACGCGGTCAGCTTGCGACGCATCCTCAACACCCCGCGGCGTGGCATCGGCGATCGCGCCGAAGCGTGTGTCGCGGTGTACGCCGAGAACACCGGTTCCAGTTTCGCCGTCGCCTTAGAGGCCGCCGCCGAGGGCAAGGTGCCGCTGCTGAATACCCGTTCGGCCAAGGCGATTGCGAGTTTCGTCGAGATGCTCGGCGAATTGCGCGGGCTGCTGGACGGCGAACTCGGCGAACTGGTCGAAGCGGTGCTGGAGCGCACCGGATACCGCAGGGAGCTGGAGTCGTCCTCAGACCCCCAGGACCTGGCCCGGCTGGACAACCTCAACGAACTCGTCAGCGTCGCACACGAATTCGCCATCGATCTGGCCAACGCGGCCGCGCTGGACGACGACGTCCCGGACGACGAGGACGTGCCGGACACCGGTGTGCTGGCGCAATTCCTGGAGCGGGTGTCGCTGGTCGCCGACGCCGATGGAATTCCCGAGCATGATTCGGGATTGGTGACGCTGATGACCTTGCACACCGCCAAGGGACTGGAATTCCCGGTGGTGTTCGTCACCGGCTGGGAAGACGGAATGTTCCCGCACATGCGGGCTTTGGGCGATCCCCGCGAACTGTCCGAGGAGCGGCGGCTGGCCTATGTCGGGATCACCCGTGCGCGCCAGCGGCTGTATGTGAGCCGGGCCAAGATCCGCTCATCGTGGGGACAGCCGATGCTCAACCCGGAATCGCGGTTCCTGCGCGAGATCCCGCAGGAGCTCATCGACTGGCGGCGCACCGACCCCGCCCCGTCGTTCAGTGCGCCGGTGAGTGGAGCCGGGCGGTTCGGCACGCCGCGCCCGTCACCGACGCGCAGCAGCGGCGGCAGCAAGCGTCCGCTGTTGACGCTGGCACCCGGTGACCGGGTCACCCACGACAAGTACGGGCTGGGCCGCGTCGAAGAGGTGTCCGGCGTCGGCGAATCGGCGATGTCGCTGATCGACTTCGGCAGCTCCGGGCGGGTCAAGCTGATGCACAACCACGCGCCCGTCGCCAAGCTCTAGCGGCGACGATGCAGGCCGGAACGGCCTGAGGAGGAGCGCGGCATCGGCTCTAGCGGCGACGATGCAGGCCGGAACGGTCTGAGGAGGAGCGCGGCATCGGCTCTAGCGGCGACGATGCAGGCCGGAACGGTCTGAGGAGGAGCGCGGCATCGGCTCTAGCGCAATCAAGCTTCAGTCTTCGAGCAACCAGTCTTTGGTGCTCGGCAATAGCGTCAGCACTGCGCTGGTGATCGGCAGGATCGGCAGCGTGTGCACGATCCACGCCACGCGGGCGCCGGCGATGAACACACCCAGATACGTCAGGATCGCGACCACCGCACCGGCCACGATCAGATGGCGGCCCAGCGGTTGACGCAACAGCAGCATGATGACCCCGCCGACGGTGGCCATGGCGAACACCAGCGCCAAGAACGCCACCGCGACGCAGAACAGGCGGTCGGACCGCCACCAGCCGGCGATCAATTCGGTTGCCACGACCGATGTGGCCCAGCCGCTGATGATGCTGACAGCCGACGCGGCTATCGCGGTCGTGCCACTGGGGGTAAAGCCCGGCGCTCCGGTCGGGCCGGGATACGGGTTCGGCGCGGCAGGACGCGGCGGCGGGGGAAGTGTCGGGCGCGGAATGTGCGTGGTGCGAGTGTCGTCGATGACCGGCATCGGGCCGGTCGGCGCTCGCCGAATGATGCGTGTCTCCGGCGCGCCAGTCGCACGCATGGGTCCGCTCGATGGTTGAGCGGGCGGGCGATCTGGTCCGGGACTGTTCGGGTCAGTCACCGGTCAACCGGCAAAGGTGCCGACGCTCAGGCCCCGCTTGGCCAGCCACGGCACCGGGTCGATCCGCTGGGTGCCACCCTGCAGCACCTCGAAGTGCAGGTGCGGGCCGGTGGAATTGCCGCGGTTACCCATGGTGGCGATCTGATCGCCGGCCATCACTCGCTGACCGACGCTGACCAGCGTGGTGTTGACGTGGCCGTACAGCGTGACCGTGCCGTCAGCGTGGCGGAGCTTGACCCACATTCCGTAGCCCGCGGTCGGACCGGCGTCGATGACGACGCCGTCGGAAACCGCGCGGATCGGGGTGCCGATGGAGTTCGCGAGGTCGATGCCGGCGTGCAGCACGCCCCACCGGTAGCCGAAACCGGAGGTGAAGATGCCCTTGGTCGGCATGACGAAGAGCGGTTGCTGGAGTCGGGCCTCGCGCTCGGCGCGCTCCTGGGCGAACGCGACGCCGTGCGCCAGCTCGGCGTTGTGCACCGCGACGTTCGCGGCGGGCCGCACGGTGACCATCTGCATGCCCTCGGCGGAGGTGCTGATCGGTCCGCCGGTCAATGTCGCGGCGTCGGCGGTCAGGACAGTCGCGGCTTTGGTGTGGTCAGGAGCCTCAGTAGCCGAGTGCGCGGCCGCAGCGGCGGCGCCGGCTGCCACTGCGCCGATCAGCACGCGACCACGGGTCGGGCCGCTCAGCTGTTTGCGGTGCACGCCCCGTCGGGCCCACGGCTCTGCGTCGTCGCGGCGGCTCATATCGGGCCGTGCGAGCAGGCGCTCGGTGCGCGGTTCGGTCTCGCTGGGGCCGTCGAGATCCATGACGACGAGGTTGTCGGTGTCGTCCAGATCATCGAGCTCGGGGGCCCGCAGGACCTGCGCTTCTTTGTCGAATGTGGTGTTGTCGCTGAAGTCCAAGTCGTCGAGGTTACCGAACTCATTGAACGGGATGATGTCCGTGACTTCGTTGCGATGAACCTGTGACCTGCGGTCGCGCGACGCCGATAGAGCTCCCTGTGCAGGAGTCGGAGCCGGGATTAGCTGGGTCAACCTGAATGTCCCTCGGGCCGTAACCATAACGTTATCTGGACCCTGAGACGTTAACCGGCGACCGCGGGGCGTCGCAAGCTATGACCGAAATACAGCGGGGAATGTGATTTGAATCACTTCCCGGTGGCCGGTGAGATCTGCCACATCAGCCGGTGCCGACGACAGAACCTTCCGCGCGTCTCGATACAGTTCCCGCTAGCGGGCGTCGGAAAACCCCGGCCCGCTTCCAAATAGGCCGACACACAGAAGTGAGCCCATGGATCTTTTCGAGTACCAGGCGAAAGAGTTGTTCGCCAAGCACAACGTTCCGACGACGCCCGGCCGGGTCACCGACTCCGCCGAGGACGCGAAAGTCATCGCCGAAGAGATCGGCAAGCCCGTCATGGTGAAGGCGCAAGTCAAGGTCGGAGGCCGGGGCAAAGCGGGCGGCGTGAAATATGCCGCGACCGCCGACGACGCTTATAACCACGCGAAGGACATCCTCGGCCTGGACATCAAGGGTCACATCGTCAAGAAGTTGCTGGTGGCCGAAGCCAGTGACATCGCCGAGGAGTACTACATCTCCTTCCTGCTCGACCGCTCCAACCGCACCTACCTGGCCATGTGCTCGGTAGAAGGCGGCGTGGAGATCGAAGAGGTCGCGGCCACCAAGCCTGATCGGCTGGCCAAGGTCCCAGTGGACGCCGTCAAGGGTGTCGACCTCGCCACTGCCCGCTCGATCGCCGAGCAGGGCCATCTGCCCGCCGAGGTGCTCGACGCCGCGGCCGTCACCATCTCCAAGCTGTGGGAGGTCTTCGTCGGCGAAGACGCCACCCTGGTCGAGGTCAACCCGCTGGTGCGGACACCGGATGACCAGATCCTGGCGCTGGACGGCAAGGTGACGCTGGACGGCAACGCCGACTTCCGGCAGCCCGGTCACGTCGAATTCGAAGACCGCGACGCCACCGACCCGCTGGAGCTCAAGGCCAAGGAGCACGACCTCAACTACGTCAAGCTCGACGGTCAGGTCGGCATCATCGGTAACGGCGCCGGGCTGGTCATGTCGACGCTGGATGTCGTGGCCTACGCCGGCGAGAAGCACGGCGGGGTCAAGCCCGCCAACTTCCTCGATATCGGCGGCGGCGCCTCGGCCGAGGTGATGACAGCCGGACTCGACGTCGTATTGGGCGATGAGCAGGTCAAGAGCGTGTTCGTCAACGTGTTCGGCGGCATCACCTCGTGTGACGCCGTTGCCACCGGCATCGTCAAGGCGCTGGAGATCCTCGGCGACGACGCCAACAAGCCGCTGGTCGTCCGGTTGGACGGCAACAACGTCGATGAAGGTCGGCGCATCCTGGCCGAGGCCGCCCACCCGTTGGTGACGGTGGTGCCGACGATGGATGAAGCTGCCGACAGAGCCGCCCAACTGGCGAACGCCTGATCAAGGAGACATGACCCCATGGCTATATTTCTGACTGCCGCAAACAAGGTCGTCGTCCAGGGCATCACCGGCTCGGAGGCCACCAAGCACACCGCGCGGATGCTCGCCGCGGGCACGCAGATCGTCGGCGGAGTGAACGCCCGCAAGGCCGGCACGACCGTCGCGCACAAGGACGTCAACGGCGACCCGATCGAACTGCCGGTGTTCGGCAGCGTCGTCGAGGCCATCCAGAAGACCGGCGCCGACGTGTCGATCATCTTCGTGCCGCCGGTGTTCTCCAAGGACGCGATCATCGAGGCGATCGACGCCGAGATCCCGCTGCTGGTCGTCATCACCGAGGGAATCCCGGTGCAAGACAGCGCATATGCCTGGGCCTACAACCTGGAGAAGGGCAACAAGACGCGCATCATCGGGCCGAACTGCCCGGGCATCATCAGCCCCGGTCAGTCGCTGGTCGGCATCACGCCGGCCAACATCACCGGCTCGGGGCCCGTCGGCCTGGTATCCAAGTCCGGCACCCTGACCTACCAAATGATGTACGAGCTCCGCGATTTCGGGTTCACCACCTCGATCGGCATCGGCGGTGACCCGGTGATCGGCACCACCCACATCGACGCGATCGAGGCCTTCGAGAAGGACCCCGACACCAAGATCATCGTGATGATCGGCGAGATCGGCGGCGACGCCGAGGAGCGGGCGGCCGACTACATCAAGGCCAACGTCTCCAAGCCGGTTGTCGGCTACGTCGCGGGATTCACTGCGCCGGAAGGCAAGACGATGGGCCACGCCGGCGCCATCGTGTCCGGTTCGTCGGGCACCGCGGCCGCCAAGAAGGAAGCCCTCGAGGCCGCCGGAGTCAAGGTCGGTAAGACGCCGTCCGAGACCGCCGCGCTCGCGCGGGAAATCCTGGAGAGCCTGTAGGAGCTCACCCGCGCGGTGCAAAATTGGAACACGTTACAGATTTCGGTTAGCCTGACGAATTAACACTTGTCAGGAGGCCTGTAATGGCGGTCGACGCCCGCACTCCCGTCATCGTCGGCGTGGGTCAGTTCACCGAGCGCATCGACGATCCCGGATATCGCGGCATGTCGTCGGTCGACCTGGCGACCGAAGCCGTCCGCGCCGCGCTCGCTGACACCGGCGCGGACGTAGCCGCGCTGGCCGAGTCCATCGAGGTGTTCGCCGGCCTGCGTCAGTTCGAGATCTGCACGCCGTTTTCGAAGCCGCCGTTCGGTTGCTCGGACAACTACGTGCGATCGGTGGCCAACCGGGTCGGCGCCGACCCGGCGCGCGCGGTGCTCGAGCCGATCGGCGGCAACGGTCCGCAGAAGCTGATGACGGAGTTCGCCGGGGCGATAGCCGGCGGTGACATCGAGGTCGCGTTGATCCTCGGGTCCGAGCCCGGGTCCACCGCGAAGTACTTCGCCGGGCGTGCCGACAAGCCGGACTTCACCGAACGCGTCGGTGGCCAGCTCGAGGACCGTGGCTACGGTTTCGAGCAGTACATGAGCGAGTACACCGCGAAGCACGGGTTGACCGGAGCGCCGGTGCAATACGGGTTGCTCGACAACGCGCGCAGAGCACGCCTCGGGCTCACCGTCGCCGACTATCGGCACGCGATGGCCGAGCTCTTTGCCCCGTTCTCCAAAGTTGCTGCAAAGAACCCGTTCTCGTCCTCTCCAGTGGAACGGTCGGTGGAGGAGATCGAGACCGTCACCGACGAGAACCGGATGATCTGCGACCCGTATCCGCGGCTGCTGGTGGCGCGCGACACCGTCAATCAAGGGGCTGCCGCGCTGGTGATGTCCGTGTCGGCGGCCCGCCGGCTCGGGGTGCCCGAGAGTAGGTGGGTTTATCTGCGCGGCCATGCCGACCAGACCGAGCAGGACCTGCTGGACCGCGTCGACGTGAGCATCAGCTACTCCGCCAAACAGGCTGTGGCAGAGGCGCTCCGGGTGGCGGGCATCGGTATCGACGACGTGGCGACTTTCGACCTCTACAGCTGCTTCCCGTTCCCGGTCTTCGCGGTGTGCGACGACTTCGGGCTCACCGCCGAAGACCCACGCGGTTTGACGCTCACCGGCGGCCTGCCCTATTTCGGTGGCCCCGGCAACAGCTATTCGCTGCACGGTATCGCGGAGGCCGTGGCCGCTGTGCGCGACAAGCCGGGCTCGTTCGGGCTCGTCGGCGCCAACGGCGGTGTGATGAGCAAGTATTCAGTCGGGGTGTACTCCACGGCATCCGGCGAGTGGGCGGCCGACCGCAGCAAGGCGTTGCAGCAGGACATCGCTGCACTGCCGAAGGTGCCGGTCACTCGAAATGCCAACGGCACGGCCACCATTGAGACGTACTCGGTGCGGTACGACTGGCCGACGACGACCGGAGTCATCATCGGCCGGCTCGACGCCGACGGCTCGCGGTTCATGGCGCTCACCGAGGACGAGGACCTGGTGGCGTTAATGACCGACGGCGACCCGTTGGGCGCCCGGATCACCGTCAAGTCGACCTACGAGGACGTCAACCAAGCTTCGCTCGGCTGACTAACCGGCGCCGGTGATGGCGTCGACCAGACCCTGGCTGTCCGCCACCGTCACCGTCAGCGCGGAGTGATCCCGCAGACCCAGCACGCGGTGCACCCGCGGCTCGAAATGGATGCACGCACCTTCAGCGGCGTTGGTGCCGAACGTGACTCCATCGTCGGCCAGAGACAGCCGCGCGCCCACCGCGGTCCACCACCGGTATGGGCCGGTGACGTGTGCGTGCACCACCTGCGACAGCGGCGCTTCGATCCGTAGTGGCCCGAAGCGCGCGATGAGTCGGCCGTCGTCGGTCACGGTCACACCCTGCGCGCTGGGCCACACCCGGAACGGCAGCCAGATCGGAATCAGGCGTGGCTCATAGCGATAGGGGAAGAACCGGCCCTGCTTGTCGTCTGCTGTCACGATGCGCTTCAGGCTAGACCGCAGCGGCGAGTTTTCCGGCCAATCGCTCGACGTAGGCGGCGACCTCGTCGTGAGACTTGTCGGGCAATCCGAAGAGCACCTCGGTCACGCCGAGTTCGGCCCAGTGCGCCAACTTCTCCGGCACCGGTTTGAAGTCCAGCGCGACGATCTGCGGTGCGCCGTCGCGGCCTGCGGCCGCCCAGGTGTCCTGCAACAACTTCACCGGCTCGTCGATGTCGAAGTCGCGCGGCGTGGTGATCCAGCCGTCGGCGCTGCGCGCGATCCACTTGAAGTTCTTCTCGTTGCCCGCCGCCCCGACCAACACCGGGATATGCGACTGCACCGGCTTCGGCCATGCCCAACTCGGCCCGAAGTTGACGAACTCACCCTCGAAGGAGGCCTCTTCTTCGGTCCACAGCGCACGCATCGCCTCGATGTACTCGCGCAGCATGGTGCGACGACGACCGGCCGGGACGCCGTGGTCGGCGAGCTCGTCGGTGTTCCAGCCGAACCCGACGCCCAGGCTGACCCGCCCGCCGGACAAGTGGTCCAGGGTCGCGATCGATTTGGCCAGGGTGATCGGATCGTGTTCGACCGGCAATGCCACCGCGGTGGACAACCGGACCCGTGAGGTGACCGCGCACGCCGCACCGAGGCTCACCCACGGATCCAACGTGCGCATGTAGCGGTCGTCGGGCAGCGTCTCGTCACCGGTCGTCGGATGAGCGGCCTCGCGCTTGACCGGGATATGGGTGTGCTCCGGCACGTAGAACGTGTGAAACCCGTGGTCATCGGCGAGTTTGGCAGCCGCTGCCGGGGAGATACCGCGATCGCTGGTGAACAGCACAAGCCCGTAGTCCATGGATGAATTAGAACGTGTTCCAATCTTGCGGGCAAGCGCCGGGGGTGGGATAGCAGGCTGCGGCGTCCCGCCAAGGTCCGCACCTCCCTACCGGGCCAGGTGCGCTAGCGTGGATGATCGGCTCGCGTCGCAACCTCTCACGCCGGCCGTCGCCACGGCGTTCACCGAGCGCTCCGGGGTAGCCTCGCGGGGAGCGGCGCGCAGGAGCGACTGCGCCGCACGACAGTGGCGCCGCAACAGCATTGGAAGGCACAGGAGAAGCCATGACCTACCCGCCCGGCAATCCCGGATACCCGCCCGCGCAGTCGTCGGGGTCTTATGGGGCCCCTTCCCCGTCGTCGTTCAACAAAGCTGACGACGGGGCAAGCAGCCTGCAGCAGTATCTGACGATCGCGGTGCTGGCTCTCGGCCTGCTGATCTACTTGTTCAGCTACGGGCCACTGATCACCCACGTGCTTCCCAACGGTGACGAGCTCATCGAGAAGGACCCGATTCCGGTGGGACTGGCGCTGCTGGCCGGGCTGCTGGCCGGCACGAGTCTGCTGCCCAAGGCCAAGGACTACGCCGCGGTGATCACCGTGGTCGCCTCCGTCGGTGCGCTCCTGTTCATCGAGGATGCGATCGGTGCCACCGGCCGCGGCTGGGCGCTGTGGGCCGCAGTGTCGGCCGCCGTGGTCCAGGTCGCGGTCTCGATCAGCGTGCTGTTGCTGCACGCCGGCGTCATCACCCCGCCCGCGCCGCGCCCCAAATACGACCAGTACGGGCACTACGGCCAGTACGGCTACTACGGCCAGCAGCAGGCCCCCTACCAGCAGTCCGGCTACGGCACGCAGTACGGCGGCTACCCGTCTGGGCCCACGACCGGCGGCTTCCCCGCGCAGCCGGGACCGCAGGCCAGCTCGCAGCACGGATCGCCCACCCCGCCAACGGGTTTCCCCAGCTTCAGCCCGCCGCCGTCGTCGTCCGGCTCCGGCAACCCCGGCCAGGGCAACTCGGGGGAGCACAGCAGCTCCGGCCACAGCCAGCACTCGTACGGCCAGGGTCAGCAGCCTCAGGCGCCCTCCTCGCCGTCGGGCCCGTCTCAGTCCTGACGATGCGCACTCGGGCGCGCCGGGTCGCCTGCCGAACAGCCGCTGTGTAACGTCCTCGGACCGTGAGGCGGGTGCAGGACAGTCCAGCGGCGGGAGCCCGGCAGGCCCGCGATCTACTTCGGGTTGCGTTCGGCCCGGCTGTGGTGGCGTTGATCGTCATCGCGGCGGTGACGCTGCTGCAACTGGTCATCGCCAACAGCGACATGACCGGCACGTTGGGCGCGATCGCCAGCATGTGGCTGGGTGTGCACCAGGTGCCGATCTCCATCGGCGGCCGCGAGCTGGGCGTGATGCCGCTGCTGCCGGTGCTGCTGATGGTGTGGGGGACCGCGCGCACCACCGCGCACGCCACTCCGGTGACGGCGTCCTGGTTCGTCATCCGGTGGATCGTCGCGTCGGCCGTGGGCGGACCGTTGCTGATCGCCGCGATCGCCTTGGCCGTCATTCACGACGCGGCGTCGGTGATCACCGCGCTGCAGACGCCGAGCGCGTTACAAGCCTTCGTCAGCGTGCTTCTCGTCCACGCCGTCGGCGCGTCCATCGGCGTAGGCTCGCAGATCGGACGCCGGATGCTGGCGGCGTCGTCGCTGCCGCTCTGGCTGCCTGACTCGCTGCGCGCCGCGATGGCGGGCGTGCTGGCGCTGCTGGGATTGTCGGGAATGGTCATGGCCGCCTCACTGGTCGTGCACTGGGGCACCATGCAGGACCTGTACGGGATCACCAACTCGGTCTTCGGCCAGTTCAGCCTGACCGTGCTGTCGATGCTGTATGTACCCAACGTGATCGTCGGGACTGCGGCGATGGCCGTGGGATCCAGCGCTCATCTGGGTTTTGCGACATTCAGCTCGTTCACCGTGTTCGGTGGCGACATCCCGGCGCTGCCGATACTGGCCGCGGCCCCCAATCCGCCACTGGGCCCGGCGTGGGTCGCGCTGCTGATCGTCGGCGCGTCGGCCGGGGTCGCACTTGGACAACAATGTGCGCGACGGCCGCTGCCGATGTTCTCCGCGATGGCGAAGTTGGGCGTTGCCGCGCTGCTGGCAGCGGTGTTGGTGGCCGTGCTGGGTTACGCGGGCAGCGGCCAACTGGGCAACTTCGGCTCCGTTGGAATCGACCAGGGCACTTTCGGGTTCGCGGTCTTCCTGTGGTTCGCCGCCGTCGGTTGGGTCACCGTCGTGATGGCCGGCGGGATTCGGTATCGGCCGAGGAGGCCCAAGCCGGTGCGGCCCGCGGAGGAACCCATCGAAGCGGACCTGCCCGTCGAGCCGATCCTGGACGTCGAGGACGACGATTTCAGCGTCCCGGCTGAGCCCGATGGCGTCGACCCGCCGCGAGGCCTCGATGCCGACGACCCGCCCGCGCCCCATTAGGCTCCCCCTGTGCAGCAACCGTTCCGTGTGCCTCCCAGCGCACCGGCACGATTGGTGGTGCTGGCATCGGGCACCGGTTCGCTGCTGGCGTCGCTGCTGGACGCCGCCGTCGACGACTATCCCGCTCGAGTGGTCGCGGTCGGCGTGGATCGCGGTTGCACGGCGGTCGACATCGCAAACAAGGCGTCCCTGCCCACTTTTCAGGTCCGGCTGCCCGACTATCCCAACCGTGCAGCGTGGGACACCGCGCTGACCGAGGCCACCGAGGAGCATTCGCCGGACCTCGTGGTATCCGCGGGATTCATGAAAATACTTGGGCCGCAATTTCTTTCGAAGTTCGTGGGCCGCACCCTGAACACCCACCCGGCGCTGCTGCCGGCCTTCCCGGGCGCGCACGCGGTGGCCGACGCGCTGGCCCACGGTGTGAAGGTCAGCGGCTGTACGGTGCACCTGGTCGACGCGGGCACCGACACCGGCCCGATACTGGCTCAACAAGCCGTCACTGTGCTCGACCATGACGACGAGCAGACCTTGCATGAACGCATCAAGGTCATCGAACGGCAGCTCTTGGTGGATGTGATCGCCGCGGTGGCAACCGGCGGCGTGACGTGGATCGGACGAAAGGCGACCATCGGATGAGCAACAACGACGGCAGAAGGCCGATCCGGCGTGCATTGATCAGCGTGTACGACAAGACCGGGCTGGTCGAACTCGCCAGCGGTTTACACGAGGCCGGCGTCGACATCGTCTCGACCGGCTCGACCGCGAAAACCATTGCTGACAAAGGTATTCCGGTGACACCGGTGGAAAAGGTCACCGGGTTCCCCGAAGTGCTCGACGGCCGGGTCAAGACCTTGCATCCCAGCGTGCACGCCGGCCTGCTCGCCGACCTGCGCAAGCCCGAGCACGCGGCCGCACTCGAGAAACTCGGCATCGCGGCGTTCGAGTTGGTGGTGGTCAACCTGTATCCGTTCAGCCAGACGGTGGAGTCCGGCGCGGGCGTCGACGAATGCGTCGAGCAGATCGACATCGGCGGACCGTCGATGGTGCGCGCCGCGGCGAAGAACCATCCCAGCGTCGCGGTGGTCACCGACCCGCTCGGCTACGACGGAGCGATCGCCGCGGTGCGCGAAGGCGGATTCACGCTTGCCGAGCGTAAACGGTTGGCGTCGTTGGCCTTTCGGCACACTGCCGAGTACGACGTCGCGGTGGCCGGCTGGATGGAGTCGACGCTGGCGCCCGAGGAGCCCGCGTCGGAGTTCCCGGAGTGGTTCGCTGCGACATGGCGACGCTCCACCCAGTTGCGTTACGGCGAGAACCCGCATCAGCAGGCCGCGCTATACGTCGACGACAGCGGGTGGCCCGGCCTGGCGCAGGCCGAGCAGCTGCACGGAAAAGAGATGTCGTACAACAACTTCACCGACGCCGACGCGGCCTGGCGGGCTGCTTTCGATCACGAGCAGACCTGTGTGGCGATCATCAAGCACGCGAACCCGTGCGGGATCGCGGTCTCATCGGTCTCGGTCGCCGACGCGCACCGCAAAGCCCACGAATGCGACCCGCTCAGCGCCTTCGGCGGGGTGATCGCGGCCAATACCGAGGTCTCCGTCGAGATGGCCGAATTCGTCAGCACGATCTTCACCGAGGTGGTCGTGGCCCCGGCCTACGCACCGGGCGCCGTCGAGGTGCTGGCGCGCAAGAAGAACGTCCGGGTTCTGCTCGCCAGCGAAGGTCCAGGGCCGATGGGCGGCGACACCGAGCGTCGCCAGATCAGCGGCGGGCTGCTGATGCAGCAACGCGACGAGATCGACGCCGAGGGCGACAACCCGAACAACTGGACGCTGGCGACCGGCGACGCGGCCGACCCGGACACGCTCGCCGATCTGGTGTTCGCGTGGCGGACCTGTCGTGCGGTGAAATCGAACGCGATCGTCATCGCGGGTGGCGGCGCCACCATCGGCGTCGGCATGGGACAGGTGAACCGCGTGGATGCAGCGAAGTTGGCGGTCGAGCGCGGTGGGGAGCGGGTCCACGGCGCGGTCGCGGCATCGGATGCGTTCTTCCCGTTCCCGGACGGGTTGGAGACGCTGACCGCGGCGGGCGTGAAAGCGGTCGTCCATCCGGGCGGCTCAGTGCGTGACGATGAAGTCACCGCCGCCGCCGCCGAAGCGGGTGTGACGCTGTATCTGACCGGCGCCCGGCACTTCGCCCACTAGCAGGCCGTCAAGCGCTGATTTCGTCCTGCACGGTCGTCGCGTAGCGGATGAACTCGGCGACCTCGTCGACCGCGCGGCGGGCGTCCGGGTTGACGTCGAAGCTGAGCTGGAACATGTGCATGGCCTTGTGCCATTCCTGCACCCAGACGTCCACGTTGTGCGCGCGCAGCCGATCGGCCAGCACGAAGGTGTCGTTGAGCAGCATCTCGTGGGTGCCGACCTGCAGCAGGAACGGGCCCAGACCGTGCAGGTCCGCCTCCGGCGGCATCAGCGGCGGCGGCCTGGTGCCGTTGACGGTGGCGAACACGTCGTAAATGAACTTCACCGTCATGAACGGGAACATAACGTCGCGGTGCGCCTTCAGGGCCTGGTACTTCAGGTCCATGTCCGACGACGTCAGCGGCGACATCAGCACCTGACCGGCGGGCACCGGCAACCCCGCGTCACGGGCCGCGAGCGCGACATCGGCGGCCATCAGCCCGCCCGCCGAGTCGCCGGCCAGCACAATCCGATCGGGAGCGAACCCCAGCGACAGCACATGCCGGTAGGCGTCCACCCCGTCGGCGACAGCCTCTTCGATGCTGGCCTGCGGTGCCAGCCGATAGCCGACGTTGAACACTTTCGCGCCGGTGACCGAGGACAGTCGGCTGACGAAGCGCCGGTGCGAGTTGAGGCCAAGCGTCACCAGCGCCGAGCCATGGAAGTAGACGATCAGCGAGGTGGACTCGCGAGCCTGCGGGGCGACCACCCATTCGGCTGGGCAGTTCGGCAGCGCAAAGCGGGTCACGTCGGTGCCGGGCAGAGGCCGGATCAATCCCATCGGTCCGTCGATCCCGTCGAATCGCGCCCGCTGCAGCAAGGCGGGATTCACCCGGTTGACGGCCATGCCGATGACCGTCAGCGCGCCCAGCATCGGCCGGACGAAAATCGCGGTGAGCAGTGCGATCACGCTGGATTGCCAGGACGCCGGGCCGAAGTGCGCGGTGTCGGGTCGGACACGCCAGTCGGAGGAATTCACGGTACTGAGGGTATCGGGTAGCCGACCGGCGGCCGCCAGAACAGGGTGTGAGCTTCCCGCCGATGTGCGACGTGAGTTGCGTGGGCCACTCAATGGCGCTGGTTTTGATCGTCGGGTTGGGTTCAGCCTGAATCCCTTACGCACAAGATCAGATCGGCCTAGAGTCCGAATTAGGACACGTCGACCGGGACGAGTCCAGTGCGATTCGAAAGGTAGTCGAGAGGAAATAATGCGCGCGATAAACAAAAGAACAGCGTCGTTCTCAGTCGCAATTGCTGCATTCGCACTAGTCGGTGCGGGCTGTCACCAGTCGAACAACTCCAGCAATGCCAGCAGTTCAGCGATGTCGTCGTCTGCGGCGATGTCGACTTCGGCGCCGGCGATGGCGACGTCGTCGGCCGCGGCACCGACGTCAACGCAGATCGCCGGAAAGAACGGCACCGAGTACACGGTGGAGGGTCCGATCCTGGCCAAGTGGGAGACCCTGAACGACGAGCAGAAGAAAGACCTGGGCGCGCCGTACGACAATCAGAAGCCAACCTTGGACAACAGCGGCGTCTACCAGCAGTACGACGGTGGCGTGCTGATCTACCGCAATGGCGGCCCCGTCTACTTCGTGTGGGGCAAGATCCGCGACGCGTGGAATGACAACCAGGCTTCGCAGGGCAAGCTGGGTTACCCGACCGCTGACGAGATGACCGAGCCGGACGGCAGCTACAAGTCGACGTTCGAGCACGGCACCATCACCTGGAAGCAGGGCGACGAGAAGGCGACAGTCACGGCGAGCTAAGCCGCGCCACTCACCTCCGCAAGGCCGGGCAATCCACGCGATTGCCCGGCCTTGTTCTTTGCACGAAGTACGGGGACAGTGCCGTATTCGCCGAGCCGTCGTAGTTTGGTGAGGTGACCGCTGCGAACAATCTGCCCCGTACCGTCGGCGAACTACGTGCCGCCGGGCACCGCGAACGGGGAGTCAAGCAAGAAATCCGGGAAAACCTGCTGGCACGCCTCACCGAGGGTGCAGAAGGTGGAGCGATCTGGCCAGGAATCCTGGGCTTTGAGGACACCGTCCTGCCCCAGCTGGAGCGGGCTCTGATCGCCGGCCACGACTTCGTTCTGCTTGGTGAACGCGGGCAGGGCAAGACCCGACTGCTGCGCGCACTGACCGGCCTGCTCGATGAGTGGACGCCGGTGATCGCCGGCGCCGAACTCGGCGAGCACCCGTACTCGCCGATCACGCCGGAATCGATCCGCAAGGCGGCCACGCTCGGCGACGACCTGCCGATCGAATGGCGACACCGCAGTCAGCGCTACACCGAGAAGCTGGCCACCCCCGACACCAGCGTCGCCGACCTGGTCGGTGACATCGACCCGATCAAGGTGGCCGAGGGCCGCAGTCTCGGCGATCCGGAAACCATCGCCTTCGGGCTGATCCCGCGGGCACACCGCGGCATCGTCGCGGTCAACGAGCTGCCCGACCTCGCTGAGCGCATCCAGGTGTCGATGCTGAACGTGATGGAGGAGCGCGACATCCAGGTCCGCGGCTACACGCTGCGGCTGCCGCTGGACGTGCTCGTGGTCGCCAGCGCCAACCCCGAGGACTACACCAATCGCGGCCGGATCATCACCCCACTCAAGGACCGGTTCGGCGCCGAGATCCGCACGCACTATCCGCTGGAACTCGACGCCGAGGTCGGGGTGATCCGCCAGGAGGCGCATCTGAGTGCCCAGGTGCCCGAATACCTCGTCCAGGTGATCGCCCGGTTCGCCCGCTACCTGCGGGAGTCCACCTCGGTCGATCAGCGATCTGGGGTGTCGGCGCGGTTCGCGATCGCGGCCGCGGAGACGGTCGCGGCCTCAGCCCGCCATCGCGGCGCGATCCTGGGGGAGACCGACCCGGTGGCCCGGGTGGTCGACCTGAGCACCGTCATCGACGTGCTGCGCGGCAAGCTGGAATTCGAGTCCGGCGAAGAGGGACGCGAGCAGGCGGTGCTCGAACACCTGCTGCGTCGCGCCACCGCCGACACGGCCTCGAGAGCGCTGGGCGGTGTGGACGTCGGTCCGCTGGTCGTCGCGGTCGAGGGCGGTTCCGCGGTGACGACGGGTGAGCGGGTGTCGGCCAAGGACGTGCTGGCGGCGCTGCCGGATCTGCCGGTGATCGAGCAGATCGCCAAGCGTCTCGGCGCGGAGTCCGAGGGCGAGCGCGCGGCGGCGCTCGAATTGGCGCTGGAGGCACTGTATTTGGCCAAGCGCATCGACAAGGCATCCGGAGAAGGCGAAACTGTCTATGGCTAAAGGCCATTCGTCACGCTACTCGGCGTACACCGGTGGGCCTGATCCACTGGCTCCGCCGGTGGATCTGCGCGAGGCGCTCGAGCAGATCGGGCAGGACGTCATGGATGGCACGTCGCCGCGTCGTGCACTGTCCGAGTTGTTGCGCCGCGGCACCAAGAATATGACCGGCGCCGACCGGCTGGCCGCCGAGGCCAATCGCAAGCGGCGAGAGCTGCTGCGCAACAACAACTTAGACGGCACGCTCCAGGAGATCAAAAAGCTCCTCGACGAGGCTGTGCTGGCCGAACGCAAAGAATTGGCCCGCGCTCTGGACGACGACGCGCGCTTCGGCGAGCTGCAACTCGAAGCGCTGCCGCCGTCGCCTGCCAAAGCGGTGCAGGAGCTTGCCGAATACAGCTGGCGCAGCGACGAGGCGCGCCAAAAGTACGAGCAGATCAAGGATCTGCTCGGCCGGGAGATGCTCGACCAGCGTTTCGCCGGCATGAAGCAGGCACTCGAAGGCGCCACCGACGAGGATCGCCAGCGCGTCACCGACATGCTGAACGACCTCAACGAGTTGCTGGACAAGCACTCCAAGGGTCAAGACTCCGAACAAGATTTCCAAGACTTCATGAACAAGCACGGCGAGTTCTTCCCGGAGAACCCGCAGAACGTCGAGGAGCTGCTGGATTCGCTGGCCCAGCGGGCGGCGGCAGCGCAGCGGTTCCGCAACAGCCTCAGCCCGGACCAGCGTGCCGAGCTGGATGCGTTGGCGGAGCAGGCATTCGGATCACCGGCGTTGATGGAGGCGCTGGGCCGGCTCGACGGCCATTTGCAAGCGGCCCGGCCGGGGGAGGATTGGGATGGCTCATCCCAGTTCTCCGGCGACAACCCGCTGGGCATGGGCGAGGGCGCGCAGGCGCTGGCCGATATCGGCGAGCTGGAGCAGCTCGCCGAGCAGCTGTCGCAGAGTTATCCCGGTGCCACGATGGACGACGTCGACCTCGAGGCGCTGGCCCGCCAACTCGGCGACCAGGCCGCCATCGATGCGCAGACGCTCGCCGAGCTCGAGCGCGCACTGGTCAACCAGGGCTTCCTGGACCGCAGCTCGGACGGTCAATGGCGGTTGTCGCCGAAGGCGATGCGACGGCTCGGCGAGACCGCGTTACGTGATGTGGCACAACAGCTTTCCAGCCGTCGAGGTGAGCGTGAGCTCCGGCGGGCCGGCGCCGCGGGGGACCTGACCGGCGCCACCCGGCCGTGGCAGTTCGGCGACACCGAGCCGTGGAACGTCACCCGGACACTGACCAACGCCGTGCTCCGGCAGGCCGGAACATCGCCGGACGGTCCGGGCACCATCTCCATCACCGTTGACGACGTGGAGGTGTCGGAGACCGAGACCCGCACCCAGGCCGTTGTCGCGCTGTTGGTGGACACCTCGTTCTCGATGGTGATGGAGAACCGCTGGCTGCCGATGAAGCGCACCGCGCTTGCGCTCGACCATCTGGTGCGCACCCGATTCCGTTCAGATGCGTTGCAGATCATCGCTTTTGGCCGCTACGCGCGAACCATGACCAGCGCGGAACTGATGGGGCTGGAGGGCGTCTATGAGCAGGGCACCAACCTGCATCACGCGCTGGCACTCGCCGGCAGGCATCTGCGACGACACCCGAACGCGCAACCCGTATTGCTCGTGGTCACCGATGGCGAGCCGACTGCGCATCTCGAAAGCGTCGACGGCGGCGGACGTTCGTCGGTGTTCTTTGATTACCCGCCGCATCCGCGGACCATCGCCAACACCGTGCGCGGGTTCGACGACGTGGCGCGGCTGGGTGCGCAGGTGACGATCTTCCGGTTGGGTAGCGATCCGGGCCTGGCCCGGTTCATCGATCAGGTTGCGCGCCGCGTCGGCGGTCGGGTGGTCGATCCAGATCTCGATGGTTTGGGCGCGGCAGTGGTCGGCGACTATCTGCGGTCCCGACGGCGGTAGCGCTCAGCTTTGGGTCTTGCGGTTCTTCCGCTTGATGCCGACGCCGCCCCACAGTGAGAAGCCGTGGATCCGCACGGTCGGCGCACCCGGTGTGCCCTCGGCCGCGACGCGATGCTCGAAGCCGCCCATCACGCCGTGGCCTTTGATCTCGACGTTGACTTCAGGCGGCAGCAGGATGGTCTGCGCGCCCATGATCGACGTCGCGTGGATGTCAACCTCGGTGGAGGTGAAGTCGGCGTAGCGCAGATCGATCACGCCACCGCCCCACAGCGCGAACGTCGTCAGCTTCTTCGGCACGTTCCAACGGCCGCGTCGTTCGAACGCGCTCATGATGGCCAGCAGCAGCATCGACGGCGCGGGTTTGGCCGGGCCGCCATGCCGGGGACTCACCGACGAGCCCACCAGATCGGACCGCAGGCCATCGAGCTCCTCGTACGACTGCGCCGCGTATGCCTTGGTGAGCCGGTCTTCGTAGTCGCTCATCTGCAATTTGCCCTGAGCTGCGGCGTCGGTCAGTAACTGTGCCAGCTCGATGCGGTCGGTATCAGCGGCACGCGTCGGGGCGTCCCGTTGGTCCCGCGCCCCTCGCTGGGCCGATTTTCTCATCGGTGACGAGCCTACGTCGAACATATTTTGCTGCAAGGGATCTTCGCTAAACTGTTGCGCCACCCTCAGAATTCACTCAGCTACCGCGGTTGCATTGTTCGCTGCGCGTTCGGCGAGCCGGTCATAGATCGGTTGAGACCGCAGCGCAACGGCGACGAGCATCGCGATCGCACAAGCACCGAGCATGGGTGGCAATTGATTGGTGTTGCCGGTCATTTCGGTCGCCAGGATCAGGCCGGTGACCGGGGCGTGAACCGATGCGGTGAAAAACGCGGCCATCCCGATCACTGCGCAGGCCGGCAGGCTCGGCATGGCATGCGGTGTCAGGTGCACAGCGAGCAGCCCGACGAGCAGTCCAGCCTGCGATCCGAGCGCCAGCATCGGGGCGAACAACCCGCCGGGGGTGGCGGCGGCGTAGGACACGACACCCAGCGCGAACCGGACGACGATCACGCCGGTGACCGCCAGCAGGGCGCCATGACCGAGCAGCGCGTTCTGGGTGAGGTTGTCGCCGCTACCGGCCAGATCCGGCGCGAACCAGACGAGCAGCCCGACGAGCACACCGGTCAGGCCGGCGCGTACCTCTTTGGGCCAGTGGCTGTTGTCGGCCCGGCGCAGGGCACGCATCACCGCGGCGTTGTAGAACACACCGAGTACGCCGGTGATGACGCCGATCGCGAGCACCCAGCCGGACTCGACGAGCCGCGGGTTGGCCAGCGGCTTCATGTGGAACTCGTACTCCGGCGCCATCAGCAGGCGGGCCGCCGCGAATCCCGACGCGGACGCCACCAGGGTTGCCAGCGTGGTGCGCGGGTCGAACCGCTTGACGAGTTCCTCGAGCACGAAGACACCACCGGCAATCGGCGCATTGAAGGCGGTGGCAAGGCCGGCCGCGGCGCCCCCGGCGACCAGAATGCGCAGGTCGGCCATGTTGCGGCGGGTCGCGGCGGCGACGATGACGGCCGCGGTACCGCCCATCTGCACGGAAGGCCCTTCGCGTCCCAGCGCCATGCCGCTGCTGATGGCCAGCAGCCCGCCGACGTACTTGACCGGCAGGATCCGGAATCGGTCGGGCCGGACGCGGCCGTCGGCGACGGCTTCGACACGCGGGATTCCGCTGCCTTCGGCGTGCGGTTCGATTCGGTGCACCAGTGCCGCCGCGATCGCGGCCGCGGCCGCGCAGACCAGGACGACGACGGCCAATCCCCACCATGAACCGTGCGCCCATGCGGCAAGGTGTCCGCGCAACTGCGCGCCCTGTTTGAGTAGGAGCTTGAAGCTTGCTGCGCTGATCCCGGTGAGCATCCCGACCAGGGCGGCCGCGACCGCGAACCCGATCAGGCTTTCCGCACCTTCGCCGGCGGAGTCGACGGGGTGCGTGGTCGGACGCTGCCATCCGGTGAACAGGCTGCGGAGTACGTCGCGCCAACCGTGGCGTGTGTCGTCGGGCACCCGTACTGCTTAGCGGAGACCGGACCGGCCCGCCGCCGCGGGGGTACGTCGGGGTCGAACTGCCCGGTTCCTCAGCTGGCCGGTACGTGGCCCGCATCGTCGCCGGGCGTAGCCCAGCGCGGGGGCCGCTTCTCCAGGAACGACAACATGCCTTCGCGGGCTTCGTCGGAGACGAACAGTCGTGCCGACTCGGCGGCGAGCCGTTCGGCGTCGCGGTCGAAGCCCTCCAGAATGGCGGCGGTGGTCAGTGCCTTGGATGCGGCCAGGCCCTGCGGCGAGGCGCGCCCGATGTCGGCGACCAGCGATGCCACCTCGGCGTCGACGTCGTCGGCGGCCATCGTGATCAACCCGATCTCGGCGGCGACGGCGGCATCGAACTTCTCGCCGGTGAGGTAGTAGCGCGCCGCCGCCCGCGCGGACAGCTTCGGCAGCAGGGTCAGCGAGATGATCGCCGGCGCGACCCCGATCCGGGCTTCGGTCAACGCGAAGGTGCTCTGCGGTCCGGCGACGGCGATATCGCACGCAGCGACCAGTCCCATGCCGCCGGCCCGGACGTGGCCGTCGACGGCGACGATCACCGGCCGCGGCGACTCGACGACGGCGCGCAGCAACTCAGCCATCTCCCTGGACCGCTGCGCCGTTGCCTCGGCGGGATCAGCGCTCGCCGCCGAGCTCTGGGAGAGGTCGGCGCCCGCGCAGAACGTGTTGCCGGTGTGGCCGAGCACCACCGCTCGCACGTCGGGGTCGGCCGCTGCGTCACGCAGACCCTGGTGCAACTGACCGACCAGCGCGGCCGACAACGCGTTGCGGTTATGCGGCGAATTCAGCGTCAGACGAGCTACGTGACCTTCGACGCTGTATTCGACCACCCGGTCCATCAGTACGACCTCAGTAGCTTCGGGGCAGGCCGAGCGATGTCTGCGCAACGAAGTTGAGCACCATCTCCCGACTGACCGGTGCGATCCGGCCCAGCCGGGCCGAGGCCATCATCGCCGCGACGCCGTACTCCTTGGTCAGCCCGTTGCCGCCCAGCGACTGGATGGCTTGGTCGACCGAGCGGGTAGCGGCTTCGGCGGCAGCGTATTTGGCCATGTTGGCGGCCGTGGCCGCACCGCCGTCGTCGCCGTTGTCGTAGAGCGTGGCCGCCTTCTGCATCATCAGCTTGGCCAGCTCGACCTCGATGTGGCACTGCGCCAACGGATGTGACAGCCCCTGGTGCGCGCCGATCGGCGTTCCCCAGACCTGGCGGGTCTTGACGTAGTCGGCGGCCCGGTCGAGCGCGAAGCGACCCATGCCGACGCTGCTGGCCGCGCCCATGATGCGCTCCGGGTTCAGGCCCGCGAAAAGCTGTGCGATGGCGGCATCTTCGGCGCCGACAAGCGCGTCGCTGGGCAGCCGGACGTCGTCGATAAAAACCTGGAACTGCCGCTCCGGGCTGATGATCTCCATGTCGATCGGGGTGTAGGTGAAGCCGGGCGTGTCGGTCGGCACCACGAACAGCGCCGGTCGCAGTTTGCCGGTCTTGGCTTCCTCGGAACGGGCGACCACCAGAACCGCCTGCGCCTGGTCGACGCCGGAGATGTAGACCTTCTGCCCCTTGAGGATCCAGTCGCTACCGTCGCGGCGGGCGGTGGTGGTGATCTTGTGCGAGTTGGATCCGGCGTCGGGTTCGGTGATCGCGAACGCCATCGTGATGCTTCCGTCGGCGATGCCGGGGATCCAGCGCTTTTTCTGCTCCTCGGTGCCGAACTTGGAGATGATCGTGCCGTTGATGGCCGGCGAGACCACCATCAGCAGCAACGCACTACCTGCGGCTGCCATCTCTTCCATCACCAGCGAGAGCTCGTACATTCCGGCACCGCCGCCGCCGTACTCCTCAGGCAGGTTCACCCCCAAGAAGCCGAGTTTGCCTGCCTCGGACCATAGTTCGTCGGTGTGCTCCTGCGCGCGAGCCTTCTTCAAGTAGTACTCGCTGCCGTATTTGGCTGCCCAGTCGGACACGGCTGTGCGGAGTGCCTTGCGGTCTTCGTTCTCGATGAAGCTGTTGTCGGTCATGGTCAAGCTCCTTCTACTGGGAAAAATTTACGATTCCTCGGGCGCATCGACCCGTGCCAAGACGGCGCCGACTTCCACTTGTTGTCCGGCGTCGACATTGAGTTCGGCGAGCAGGCCGTCGGTTGGTGCGGTGATGGTGTGTTCCATCTTCATCGCCTCCAGCCAGATCAGCGGCTGACCGGCCGTCACGGTATCGCCGACGGCGGCGCCGAGCCGAATCACGTTGCCGGGCATCGGCGCCACCAGCGAGCCCTTCTCGACGGCCGACCCAGGCTCGGGGAAGCGTGGCAGCGCGGTCAGGTGCACCGGACCGCGCGCAGAGTCGACGTAGACGTCATGGTCGTATCGCGTCACGGCGAAGCTGCGGGCCACGCCGTTGTCGTCGGCCAACACGACATCGTCGGCGGTGGCCGAGATGAGGTGGATCGCGGCGTCACCCGGCACTAGCAAACCCGTTCGGGTGAAACGGTATTCGACGCGGTGCTCGTCACCGCTGTCGTCGACATAGGTCTTGACCTGATAGCCGGACGCCAGATTGCGCCAACCGCTGGGGATTTCGGCAAAAACCGTGGCGGTCGAGCGGTTCAGCGCCGCGTCGGCGAGCGCCGCTGCGATCGCCGACAACCGGATGTCGTCGGCGTCTACCTGCGGTGCGGCCAGCTCGGCCAGGCCGTGGGTCGCGAAGAACGCGGTGTCGGTGGCGCCGTCCAGAAACGCCTGATGCCGCAACACATTGACCAGCAGATCGCGGTTGGTCCGCACACCGTGGACGCGGCTGCGGGTCAGCGCGTCGGCCAGCACCATCGCGGCCTGGCGGCGGGTCGGGGCGTATGAGATGACTTTGGCCAGCATCGGGTCGTAATGGATCGAGACGACCGAGCCGTCGACGATGCCGGAGTCCAGTCGGATCCCGGTGCGTGCGCCGAGGGTGGCGAACTCGGTGCGCGACGCGGGTACGTCGACGTGATGCACGAGGCCGGCCTGCGGCTGCCAGTCCTTGGCGGGATCCTCGGCGTACAGTCGAGCCTCGATCGAATGCCCTTGTGCCGCTGGTGGTTCAGCGTCCAGCCGACCGCCGTCGGCGACGTAAATCTGTAGTTCGACCAGATCGAGTCCGGTGGTCTCCTCGGTGACCGGATGCTCGACCTGCAGTCGGGTGTTCATTTCGAGGAAGTAGAACTCGCCGTCATTATCGGCGAGGAACTCCACGGTGCCCGCTCCGGTGTAGCCGATCGCGCCGGCGGCCAGCCTGGCCGCCTCGAACAGTTTGGCCCGCATGCCCGGGATGCGCTCGACCAACGGCGACGGCGCTTCTTCGATGATCTTCTGATGGCGGCGCTGGATCGAGCATTCCCGTTCGCCGACCGCCCAGACCGTGCCGTGCGAATCGGCCATGACCTGGACTTCGACGTGGTGACCGGTAGGCAGGTAGCGCTCACAGAACACTGTGGGGTCACCGAACGCGGACTGCGCCTCGCGCTGGGCAGCTGCGACTTCGCTTGGCAGTGCGTCCAATTCGTGGACGACCCGCATGCCGCGTCCACCGCCACCCGAGGACGCCTTGACGAGCACCGGCAACTGAGCCTGGGTCACTGACTCCGGGTCGAGTTCGTCGAGCACCGGAACCCCGGCCGCCGCCATCATCTTCTTGGATTCGATCTTGGAACCCATGGCCCGCACCGCGTCGATCGGCGGGCCGATCCAGGTCAGGCCTGCGTCGGCGACCGCCTTGGCGAATTCGGCGTTCTCCGAGAGGAATCCGTAGCCGGGATGCACCGCATCGGCGCCGGCGGCGCGGGCCGCGGCGATCAGCGCCTCGGCATTGAGGTAGTCGTTGACCTTCGGTAGCCGCACCCGGGCGTCGGCTTCAGCGACGTGTGGCGCGTGGGCGTCCGGGTCGGTGTAGACCGCGACCGTGCCCACGCCCAGTCGCCGGCAGGTGGCGAAGACGCGACGGGCGATTTCCCCGCGGTTGGCGACCAGTACTCGAGTGATTCCCATGTTGATCACATCCGGAAGACGCCGAAGTTCGACGTCCCTTTGATCGGGCCATTGGCAATGGCGGACAGACACATTCCCAGCACGGTGCGGGTGTCGCGTGGGTCGATGACCCCGTCGTCGTAGAGCATGCCCGACATCACCATCGGCAGTGACTCGGCTTCGATCTGGCCCTCGACGGCGGCCCGCATGGCGGCGTCGGCGTCTTCGTCGATCTGTTGTCCGCGCGCCTCGGCGGCGGCCCGGCTGACGATGGACAGCACGCCGGCCAACTGCGCGCCACCCATCACCGCGGACTTCGCACTGGGCCAGGCGAACAGGAACCGGGGGTCGTAGGCCCGCCCGCACATGCCGTAGTGGCCTGCACCGTAGGACGCCCCGATCAGCAGTGAGATGTGCGGGACCGTCGAGTTGGACACGGCGTTGATCATCATCGAGCCGTGCTTGATCATGCCGCCTTCCTCGTAGTTCTTGCCGACCATGTATCCCGTCGTGTTGTGCAGGAACAACAGTGGCGTGTTGGAGCGGTTGGCCAATTGGATGAACTGGGTGGCCTTCTGCGATTCTTCGCTGAACAGCACGCCACGCGCGTTGGCCAGGATGCCCAGCGGGTAGCCGTGCAGCTGGGCCCAGCCGGTCACCAGCGACGAGCCGTACATCGCCTTGAACTCGTCGAACTCCGAACCGTCGACGATGCGGGCGATCACCTCGCGGGGGTCGAATGGGATACGCAGGTCCGACGGCACGACGCCGATCAGCTCTTCGGTGTCGAACAGCGGCCCGGTCACCGCCGCGGGAGCCGGTCCGTGTTTGACCCAGTTCAGCCGGGCGACGACGCGACGGCCGATACGGATCGCGTCGAGTTCGTCGACGGCGAAGTAGTCGGCCAAACCCGAGGTGCGGGCATGCATTTCGGCACCGCCGAGCGATTCGTCATCGGATTCCTCACCCGTGGCCATCTTGACCAGCGGCGGTCCGGCCAGAAAGACTTTGGAACGCTCTTTGATCATCACCACGTGATCGGACATGCCGGGGATGTAGGCGCCCCCCGCGGTGGAGTTGCCGAACACCAACGCGATGGTAGGGATGCCGGCCGCCGACAGCCGGGTCAAGTCGCGGAACATCTGGCCGCCGGGAACGAAGATCTCTTTCTGCGTCGGCAGATCCGCGCCGCCGGATTCCACCAGCGAAATCACCGGGAGCCGGTTCTCCAGCGCGATCTGGTTGGCTCGCAAGATCTTTCGCAAAGTCCACGGGTTGCTGGTGCCACCCTTGACCGTCGGGTCATTGGCGACGATAAGGCATTCCACGCCGCTCACCGCGCCGATGCCCGCGACCGTGCTCGCACCGATCTGGAAGGCGCTGCCGTAGGCCGCCAGCGGGCTCAGCTCCAAGAACGGCGAGTCGGCGTCGACCAGCAGTTCGATGCGCTCGCGGGCGGTCAACTTGCCACGGTCATGATGGCGCTCAACGTATTTCGTGCCGCCACCGGCGAGCGCCTTAGCCAGCTCGGCGTCGATCTCCTCGAGCCGTGATTCCGCGGCCGACGCGGCTGCGGTATAGGTGTCGCCCTTGGGGTCCAGCACCGACTTCAGCGTGCTCATAGCCACCGCCGACGATGCAGAGCGAAGCGATGTGGAGGAGGCGGAAAGATCATGACTGGAACCCCAGCAGCTTGGCGGCCAGCGAGGTCAGGATCTCCGTGGTTCCGCCGCCGATGCCGATGATCCGCATATCGCGATACTGGCGTTCGATTTCGGACTCGGTCATGTATCCCATGCCGCCGAACAATTGCACGCCTTGGTTGGCCACCCACTCGCCGGCCTCGACGGCGGTGTTCTTGGCGAAACACACTTCAGCGATCAGGTTGGTCTCGCCGGCCAGCTGCCGCTCGACAACGTGGTGGGCGTAGACGCGGGCGACGTCGATCCGGCGGGCCATCTCGGCCAGGGTGTTCTGCACAGATTGCCGCGAGATCAACGGGCGGCCGAACGTCTCCCGGTCGCGACACCACTGCACGGTGATGTCCAGACACCGCTGAGCGCTCGAATATGCCTGCGCGGCAAGGGCGATGCGCTCTGAAACGAAAGCCTCGGCGATCTGGGCGAAGCCGGTGTTCTCGGCGCCGACCAGATTTTCCGCAGGCACGCGCCGCGTCGACGTAGGACAGCTCCGCGGTGTCCGAGGACCGCCAACCCATCTTGTCCAGTTTGCGGCTCACTTCGAATCCGGGTGTGCCCTTCTCGACGAGCAGCAACGAAACGCCGGCCGCGCCAGGGCCGCCGGTGCGTACCGCGGTGACGACGAAGTCGGCCCGCACCGCGGAGGTGATGAAGGTCTTGGCGCCGTTGACGATGTACTGGTCACCGGACCGCGTCGCTGTGGTGCGCAGATGCCCGACGTCGGAACCGCCGCCGGGCTCGGTGATGGCCAGCGAGCCGATCTTCTCACCGGCCAGCGTCGGCCGGACGAATTCCTCGATCAGCCGCTGGTCGCCGGAGGCGATCATGTGCGGCACAGCGATGCCGCAGGTGAACAGCGAGGCGAACACGCCGCCCGGTACACCGGCCTGGTGCAGCTCCTCGCACACGATCACCGCGTCTGCGCCGTCGCCGCCACCGCCGCCGACCTCCTCGGGGAAGTTAGACGCCCAGCAGTCCCGCTTCTCCTGCGGCACGGTGCAATTCGCGCGGCAGCTCACCGCTGCGTTCCCACTCCTCGACGTTCGGCAAGATCTCCCGTTCGGCGAATGAGCGGACGGTTTTGCGGAGTGCATCGCGCTCCGGCGTGGTCCAGATGCTCACAACAACCTCTCTGGAATGTCGACGTGCCGGCTGCGCAGCCATTCGCCGAGTCCTTTGGCTTGCGGGTCGAACCGTGCTTGGTAGGCGACGCCCTGCCCGAGGATCTCCTCGATGACGAAGTTCACCGCACGTAGGTTGGGCAGCAGGTGCCGGGTCACCGGCAGGTTGGCCGTCTCGGGCAGTAGCTCGCGAAGCAGCTCGACGGTCAAGGTGTTGGCCAGCCAACGCCATTGGTCGTCGGTGCGAACCCAGACCCCGACGTTGGCCGATCCGCCCTTGTCGCCGCTGCGCGCGCCGGCGATCCGGCCGAGTGGGACACGCTGCGTCGGCCCGGCCGGCAGCGGCTCCGGCAGCGTCGGCGCGTCGGCGGGTTGCAACTCGAGAGTGTCGGTGGCGCAGGCGATCTCGATGCGGGTGCCGTCGGTGTGCACGGCGGTGTGGGCCACCTTGGCGGCGTCGACATAGCCGGGCGTGTACACCCCGTACACCTGGCCGTCACCGGGCGGCGCGGTGACGGTGAAGCCCGGGTAGCTGGCCAATGCTAATTCGACTGCGGCCGAAGAGAACTGGCGTCCCACGTTGGCCGGATCCGGATCGCGGACCACGCAGCTGAGCAGCGCGCTGGCCGCCTCCTCGGTGTCGGCGTCGGCGTGCTCGGTGCGGGCCAGCGTCCACTGCAACTCGGCGGGCTTGACGCTCAGCCCGGCTTCAAGCTGCCGCCGCACCAGATCCGCCTTGGCGTCGATGTCCAGACCGGTCAGCACGAACGTCGTCGCGTTGCGGAAACCGCCGATGCTGTTCAGCGACACCTTGAGCGTGGGCGGGGGTGCTTCACCGGTCACCCCGCTGATCCGCACCCGGTCGGCGCCGTCGGAGGACAGCTCGATGGAGTCCATCCGTGCCGTGACGTCAGGGTTGGCGTATCGCGCGCCGGTGATCTCGTAGAGCAGTTGCGCGGTGACGGTGTCGGGGCTGACCAGTCCGCCGGTGCCGGAGTGCTTGGTGATCACCGACGAGCCGTCGGCATGGATCTCGGCCAGCGGGAAGCCGGCATAGCTCAAGTCGGGGATCTCGGTGAAGAACGAGAAGTTGCCGCCGGTGGCCTGGATGCCGCATTCGACCACGTGGCCGGCGACCACGGCGCCGGCGAGTCGGTCGTAGTCGGTTCGACCCCAGCCGAAGTGCGCGGCCGCGGGCCCGACCGTCACCGATGCGTCGGTGACGCGGCCGGTGACGACGACGTCCGCGCCGTCATTCAGGCAGTCGACGATGCCCCAGGCGCCCAAGTAGGCGTTGGCCGTCAACGGCTTGCCCAGGCCGAGCTCTTCGGCGCGAGGTGACAGGTCGTCGCCCTCGACGTGGGCGACCCGGACCGGCACTCCCAGGCGCTCGGCGAGCCCGCGGACGGCGTCGGCGAGGCCGGCGGGATTGAGTCCGCCGGCATTGGTGACGATCCGCACTCCGCGGTCCTGTGCCAGTCCCAGGCACTCCTCGAGCTGGGTCAGGAAGGTCTTGGCGTAGCCGCGTTCGGGATGCTTCATCCGGTCGCGACCGAGAATGAGCATGGTCAGCTCGGCCAGATAGTCGCCGGTCAGGTAGTCGAGTTCGCCGCCGACCAGCATCTCGCGCATCGCCGAATGCCGATCGCCGTAAAACCCCGAGCAGTTCCCGATCCGAACCGGTCCCACGGGGTCCTCCCTTCATTGGGACGTACCAACCAACCGGTAGGTTAGCGGGTACCGCCGGTCCCACGTCAAGGCTGGGCCCCACGACCTCGAGGCGATTTTTGCTTGCAGCAGGTCACCGATTACTATTGGCCATAATCGTCGCTGCCGATGCTCGTTCCGCGGCGACCCCCCTACCAGGAGTAAGGCCTGATCATGGCTGTGCCAAAGCGCAGAATGTCGCGCTCGAACACCCGTAGTCGGCGCGCGCAGTGGAAGGCCGAGAAGCCCGAACTCGTCGGCGTGACCGTGGCCGGACAGCAGCACAAGGTGCCCCGCCGGCTGCTCAAGGCGGCGCGCCTCGGTCTGATTAACCTCGACCGCCGCTAACTTCTTTGCCGTGAGCACTGTCTCCCGGCTTATTTGCGAGCTATTCGCGGCGGTCAGTTTGCCGACCTCTCAGCCGGTTCTCAGGGGATTGGACGAAACTGGTGGCCGTGCGAATCCTTGTTGTTGATGACGACCGCGCCGTGCGCGAGTCGCTGCGTAGATCTCTGTCTTTCAATGGCTACTCCGTCGCGTTAGCGGAGGACGGCGTTGAGGCCCTGGAGATGATTGCTGCCGACCGGCCCGACGGGATCGTTCTCGACGTGATGATGCCTCGGTTGGACGGGCTGGAGGTGTGCCGCCAACTCCGCAGCACTGGCGACGATCTGCCGATTCTGGTACTCACCGCCCGCGACACGATCTCCGAGCGGGTCGCCGGCCTGGACGCCGGCGCTGACGACTACCTGCCCAAGCCTTTCGCGCTCGAGGAGCTGTTGGCCCGCATGCGCGCGTTGCTGCGTCGCACGAAGATCGACGACAACACCGAGTCGGTGGCGATGACCTTCGGGGATCTCACCCTCGACTCGGTGACTCGTGAAGTCACCCGAGGCCAACGCCAAATCAGCCTGACCCGCACCGAATTCGCTTTGCTGGAGATGCTGATCGCCAATCCGCGACGGGTATTGACCCGCAGCCGAATTCTCGAAGAGGTCTGGGGTTTCGACTTTCCCACCTCGGGTAATGCGCTGGAAGTGTACGTCGGTTATTTGCGTCGAAAGACCGAAGCCAACGGCGAACCACGACTGATCCACACCGTCCGCGGGGTGGGTTACGTGCTTCGCGAAACACCTCCCTGATGCCGCTGAACACCCTGAAGACGTTGTTCCGCCACCGGAGTCAGGTTCAGCTGCGAACCAGCACCTCGTTGTCGCTTCGGTGGCGGGTCATGCTGTTGGCGATATCGATGGTGGCGCTGGTCGTCATCTCGATGGCGGTCGCGGTGTACGCGGTGATCTCCGCGGCGCTCTACAAAGACATCGACAATCAGCTGCAGAGCAGGGCGCAGTTGCTGATCGCGAGCGGATCGTTGGCCGCCGACCCGGCCAAGGCCATCGAGGGCACCGCGTATTCGGACGTCAACGCGATGCTGGTGAACCCGGGCCGGTCGATTTTCACCGCCAACCAGGAAGGCCAGAGCCTGCCGGTCGGACAGGCGGAGAAGGCAGTCATCCGTGGCGACCTGTTCATGTCCCGTCGGACGGCGTCGGGTCAGCGAGTGCTGGCCGTGCACCTGCCGAACGGCAGCTCGCTGCTGATCTCCAAGAGCCTGGCGCCGACCGACGCCGTGATGACCAAGCTGCGCTGGGTGCTGCTGATCGTCGGCGGGGTCGGGATGGCTGTGGCCGCGATCGCCGGCGCCTTGGTCACCCAGGCCGGGCTGCGTCCGGTAGGCAGGCTCACCAGAGCGGCCGAACGGGTGGCCCGCACCGATGATCTGCATCCCATCCCGGTGTTCGGTAGCGACGAATTAGCACGGCTGACTGAGGCATTCAACATGATGCTGCGCGCGCTGGCCGAATCTCGGGAGCGCCAGACGCGCCTCGTCGCCGACGCCGGCCACGAACTGCGCACGCCTTTGACGTCACTACGTACCAACGTCGAACTGCTGATGGCGTCAACCCAGCCGGGTGCTCCGCCGATACCTGAGCAGGAGATGGTCGACCTGCGCACCGACGTGATCGGGCAGATCGAAGAATTGTCCACTCTGGTAGGCGATTTGGTGGACCTTACCCGCGAGGATGCCGGTGAAACGGTGCACGAGCCGGTCGACGTCACTGAGCTCATCGACCGTTCGCTCGAGCGAGTTCGACGGCGCCGCAACGATGTTGAGTTCGACGTCGACGTGACGCCGTGGCAGGTCTTCGGCGACAGCGCGGGCCTGTCCCGGGTCGTGGTGAACCTGATGGACAACGCCGCCAAGTGGAGCCCGGCCGGGGAGCACGTCGGCGTCCGGCTGCGGCAGTTGAACGCGACGCATGCCGAGTTGGTGGTCTCCGACCAGGGGCCGGGAATCCCGGCGGAAGAGCGCGAGTTGGTGTTCGAGCGATTCTTCCGCTCGACCACGGCGCGGGCGATGCCCGGTTCGGGTCTCGGGCTGGCAATCGTGAAACAGGTGGTGCTCAAACACGGCGGCGCACTCCGCGTCGAGGAGACGGTTCCGGGCGGCCAGCCGCCGGGAACGTCGATCTACGTCTTGCTGCCAGGGCAGCCGATGCCTGCCGTGGAATACCCATCCGACGACGCGGATGCGCCGAATGTTAAGGACCGATCAACTTCGGGGAACTCTGCAAGTCCAGCGAACGTTATCTCAGTCGAATCACAGACCACGCAGGCAAGGTAGTAATCCAGTTACTGTTTGAGCCTGAACCGACTGCACGAGAAAGAGCGACCTAGCGACATGACGAATCACCCGCGGTATTCGCCACCGCCGCAGCAGCCCGGATACCGTCCCGTGTCCGATCAGCGCGGGGCAACAGGCTATTCCGGTCACGGTCAGCAGCAAACGTATCCGCAGGGATACGACTGGCGTTACGGCCAGCAGCCGCAGCAGCGGCAGCCCTACGGTCCGTTCGCCGGTGGTCCCGGCGGCCCGCCCGCGGGTGGCCCGCCGCCACCTCAGCCGGGTGGACCGCGAAAGCGTTCTCGCGCAGGCGCATTGACGGTTGGCGCAGTCGCCGTGGCGGTGGTGTCGGCCGGTATCGGCGGCGCAGCTGCATCGGTGATCGAGCACCACGGCCAACTCACGTCGAGTCCTGACGGGGCGCTGGCGGGCGGTGCGACGCCGGGCATGCCCGCCTCGAACGCACCTTTGGGCAGCGTCGAGCAGATCGCCGCCAAGGTGGTGCCCAGCGTGGTCATGCTCGAGACCAACCAGGGTCGTCAGTCCGAGGAGGGGTCCGGCATCATCCTGTCCGCGGACGGCTTGATCCTGACGAACAACCACGTGGTCGCGACAGCCGCCAATCCTGGCAAGCCTCCCTTGCCACGGGATCGCGAGCAGAAGCCGGCGCCGCCGCCCGACGATGAAAATGGCCCCGACGCTCCCGGCGGCCCCGGCCATGATCCCGACGCCGGTCCCGCCGCAGGCAAGCCGAAGACCACGGTGACCTTCTCCGATGGACGCACCGCCGAGTTCACCGTTGTCGGTACAGATCCGACGACGGACATCGCAGTCGTTCGCGTGCAAGGGGTTTCGGGCTTGACGCCGATCAGCCTCGGGTCCTCGGCGAACCTGCGGGTCGGCCAGCCGGTGATGGCGGTCGGTTCACCGCTCGGACTTGAGGGCACGGTGACCACCGGTATCGTCAGCGCGCTCAACCGCCCGGTGTCGACGACCGGTGAGACCGGCAACCAGAACACCGTGCTCGACGCCATTCAGACCGACGCCGCGATCAACCCCGGTAACTCCGGTGGCGCGCTGGTCAACATGAGCGGCCAATTGGTCGGCGTGAACTCGGCAATCGCCACGCTCGGTGGCGAATCGCCCGACGCCCAGAGCGGTTCGATCGGGCTCGGCTTCGCGATCCCGGTCGACCAGGCCAAGCGCATCGCCGACGAGCTGATCAGCAGCGGCACCGCGGCGCATGCGTCGCTGGGCGTTCAGGTCACCAACGACAAGGAGACGCCCGGCGCCAAGGTCGTCGAGGTGGTGCCCAACGGTGCGGCCGCAGCCGCCGGCATGCCCGGCAACGTCGTCGTCACCAAGGTCGACGACCGCACGGTCAACAGCGCTGACGCGTTGGTCGCCGCAGTGCGATCCAAGGCACCTGGCGACAAAGTGACGCTGACCTACAAGGATCCGTCCGGCGACACTAAGAAGGTGCAGGTCACGTTGGGCAAGGCTCAACAGTGATGAGAGTCGCCGCGCCGCGGTTGGACCCCAGATATACGGTTGCACCCATGGAACAGGGTGCGGAGTTGGTCGGCAGGGCACTGGTCGTCGTTGTTGACGACCGGACCGCCCACGGCGACGAAGACCACAGCGGTCCGTTGGTCACCGAACTGCTGACCGAGGCCGGGTTCGTCGTCGACGGCGTCGTCGCCGTCGCTGCCGACGAGGTGGAGATCCGCAATGCGCTCAACACCGCCGTCATCGGGGGAGTGGACCTGGTGGTGTCCGTCGGTGGCACCGGCGTAACGCCCCGCGACGTCACCCCGGAGGCGACGCTGGACATCCTCGACCGCGAGATCCTCGGCGTCGCCGAGGCGATCCGCGCGTCAGGGCTGGCCGCCGGCATCATGGAAGCGGGTCTGTCCCGCGGCCTGGCCGGGATCTCTGGCAGCACGCTGGTGGTCAACCTGGCCGGTTCCCGGTACGCGGTGCGCGACGGCATGGCGACGCTCAACCCGCTCGCAACCCAGCTCATCGGTCAGCTCTCCAGCTTGGAGATCTGACGTCGGCATGAGCAGGCCAGTCGGCGGCGACCGCGAGGCTCGATCGTCGGCCGACGAGCGTGATCCGGATGCGAGTCGCGACGTCGAAGCTCACGAGCAATGGCTGCGGGATAACGCTCCGCCGCACCACAATTAAGCGGCCACAGAAATCGCTCAGCAAAATTTCGGTTGGCATTGTCACGGCCCGGTCAATACTCAATGACTAATTGACCGTAAAGCCAGCAAAACTCCGATGCGCAGACATACCGTTTCCTGATGGTTGTTCCTGCGAACAGGAGGTAGCTCGGTGTTAAAAGGCTTCAAAAATTTCGTGATGCGTGAAGACGTCATCACCGTCGCAGTCGGTTTGGTTGTGGCCCTGGCATTTTCGAATCTGGTCAAGTCGTTTACCGAAGCCGTGATCAATCCGTTGGTGGCGGCTGCTCAGCCTCATGCCGCGCTCGGATTGGGCTATCAGCTCGGCGACGCGGGCAACAAGACGACCTTCATCGACGTTGGCTCGTTCATCGGCGCGATCATCTACTTCTTCGTTTTCATGACGACTGTCTACGTCGCGATCGTCGTTCCTTACCGGCAGATCCAGAAACGTCGCGGGGTCACCGTGTTCGGCGAGGCGGCCGCGACCAAGGCCTGTTCGGAATGCTGCTCCGACATCCCCGAGGCCGCGCACAAGTGCAAGTTCTGCGCCAGCGCGCAGTCCGCGCCGGCGGCCTGAACGGAGCGTCAGTGCAGGGTGAGAGTCACGCTCTGCAGTAACGCGGCACCGGCCACCGCGTTGGCCGAGGCGGCCGGCAGCGCGATCAGAACCAGACGGTCATTCGTCGCGCCCTGAGCCTTCTGCTTGGCCGAGACGAGGATCACGATCGCGTCGGTCGCGACGACGTGCGAGGCGGGCTGAGCGCTGCCTTCCGACGCGGCGACGACGTCGACGACGTCACCCGCGTGCACCAGGTCGAGCAGCGCACTGTCAGCCGGGTGCACCGGCACGATCCGGGCGTCGGGTCCTGCGGACGACTCGGCGAGCCTGCGGCCCAGCAGTCGGACGTCGGTGAGCACCTCGCCGCGGCGTGCCGGCCCGGTCAGTGTCGAGCCGACCACGGTGTTGATGTCGGATTGCGCGCCGTCGGGAATGGCTGGCGCCAAACGGGTTTCGAGCCGTAGATCATCCGCGGTCAACTCTGTACCCGGGCTGAGGTCGCGAGTGGCGACCACCACCCGGGCGTGGTCGCCGTCGGGGTCGGGCCGCAGTGCGGCGACAGCGGCCAGCAGCACGAGCCCACCCGCGACAACGCGGCGAGCCAAGACGGTCCGCGACCAGTCTGGTCGCAGCCACTGCGAAATGCGGCTCGGCAGTGTCGGATTCAGCGACTTCGGGGAATCGCCCATGCCGCAACGCTAATGGCGGCGCGGCGAAGAATGCGGCCGCTGGACGGCCGCTTGTGGATAACCGGTTAGCTCGAGGTGGTGGCAGCCGACTTGGAGGTCGACGAGCTCGAGCTGTCGCTGGACGAACTCGAGCTGCTCGAGTTCTCCGATGAGCTGGACTTCTCCGACGAACTCGACTTGTCGCCGGATGAGCTCGAGCTTTCGCTGTTCGACTTCTCCGACGAGCTTGACGTCGACGAGCCGTTGCTTCCTGAGCTCTTCGCCGACTCACGGCTGTCGTTGCGGTAGAAACCGCTGCCCTTGAACACCACCCCGACGGAGTTGAACATCTTGCGCAGTCGGCCCGAGCACTTCTCGCAGGTGGTCAGCGAATCTTCGGAGAAGGACTGGACCACATCGAAGCGATCGCCGCACTCGGTGCAGGCGTAGCTATAGGTCGGCACACAAACCTCCGTGATGGTCTAATCATTTAGCACTCTACAGACTCAAGTGCTAGAACCGCTATGTGGCGCGTGTCATTCCCGTTCGCCGCCGGCCGCTGTGGGCGGCCGCCCGGTGTTTCTCAACGGAGATGCATGCGGTGGTTCAGCGGGCGAAGAGTCGTTCCTTTTCCTTGCTGAATTCTTCGTTGGTCAGCAGCCCGGAGTCGCGAAGGTCGCCGAGTTTGACCAACGCTTCGGCGAACTCGTGGACGTCGGCGGCTAACGCCGCCGCGTGTCCACTTGCCGCCGTGGGCGTCTGCGTGAGACGAGAACGCGACACCGAACCGCTGCGCTCCTGACGTCCACCTGAAGTCGGACTGCCACTCATGGCACGGCCGGCCAAGTTCGCCAAAGCCATTTCACCGAAGAGGCTTCCGGGGCTGCTGGCTGCCATGACTTCTGGGGCGGCGCTCAAGCCGGCGGCCGGCGACGTCAACGCGGCAAGCCTGATCTCCGGGGCCGCCACCGTCCAGCCTGACGGCACCGACAACCGCCCGACCGACGGTGCCTGACCCAAGCTCGCCGTCACCGACGGGACCCCCGCCGGGCTCCACGCCATCGCCGGCCGCGTCAACGCGGTGTCGAGGACAACGCCCTCGGGCAAGCGGAAGTTGGCGTCGCGCAGCGTTCTCAAAATGTCGTCTGCCTTGCCTTGCGTCGCCTCATCCCGGACTTCGTCATCGTCGAAACCTAGGTCGGTAAATAAGCCGACTGTGTTCAATGGCGTCAGTGCTGCTTGTGCGGCATCCGGCAAGAACAGCAGATTGCTCTCAAGGCCCGGGATCGACGCAGGCACTGCGCTCGTCGCCGCCGTCGATGCGAGCCCCTGCACTGCCGTGGCGGTGGCCTGGGACGCCGCCGTCTGTGCGCTTGCTGCGGACGACGCTCCGGTCGTGGTCTGCGGTGCCGGAGTAAACGGAGTGAGCGATGTCGCGGACGCCGAGGCACCCGCGTAGCCGTCCATCGCGGTGGCGTCTTGCGCCCACATCTCGGCGTAGAGGGTCTCGGTGAAAGCGATCGCCGGGCTGTTCTGCCCGAACAGATTGGTCGCGATCAGCGCCTGCAACAGGGCACGGTTCGCCTCGATCACCGGCGGGGGGATCATGGCCGCGAACGTCACCTCGTAGGCCGCCGCCGCCCCTTTGGCTTGGATGGCTGTTTGCTCGGCCTGCAAGGCGGTGGATCGCATCCACGCCACGTAGGGTCCGGCCGCGGTTGCCATAGCCGCCGAGGCGGCGCCAAGCCAGGGCCCTGCGCTCAGTTCCGAGATCACCAAGCCGTACGAGGTTGCCGTCGAATGCAACTCGGCGGCAAGCCCGTCCCAAGCCGCCGCGGCAGCCAGCATCGGCCCTGATCCAGGACCCACGTACATTCGCCCGGAGTTGACTTCCGGGGGCAAGAATGCGAAATCCATTGCTGCACAACCTCCTAGCCGATCGGTGCCGTATCAATAGCTGCGGTGAGCGGATACGATCCCCTGGGACCGAGTTGGAGGTCCTCCGTTTGCTCATCGCTGCATAGATGCAGCTTGCGCTTCTATCGGTCGATTGCGTCGACAAATGTTTGGATTAAGTGGGCAACCTCGAACGAAACGGAAGACCGTGCGCGAGAGCGATACAGAATGAGAACCCGCCGCCGGTTCAACGATGCGCTGGCGATGCTGATCGTGCTCGCTGTCGCTGCGGGCGTCGGCTGGATGTACTACCGCGACAACGTCGATCGGCAACCCGATCCGTCGCCGACGGCGACTCCACGCTACGACGCGGTCCGCGGTCAGATGGAAGCACTGCCGGTGCAGGGCTGGGATCCGGCGCGCGATTTCAAGCGCTATTCGTTCGGCGAGGCGTGGAGCGACGACGTCAACGTGGAGTTCGGCCACAACGGCTGTAACACCCGCGACGACATCCTGCGTCGCGAGCTGGCCGATCTCGAGGTGCGGCCCGGAACCTGCTTTGCCCAAAGGGGAATCCTGCATGACCCCTATACCGGCGCGACCATCGACTTCGTCCGCGGTCCCGACACCTCATCGGCCGTGCAGATCGACCACGTGGTGTCGCTGTCGGACGCTTGGTACACGGGCGCCCGCGCGTGGGACGACCAACACCGCCGCGACTTCGCCAACGACCCGCGCAATCTGCTGGCGGTGGGCGGTCAGGTCAACTTCGACAAGGCTTTTCGCGATGTCGCCTCGTGGCTGCCGCCCAACGCCACGTTTCGATGCCCGTTCGTGGCGCGTGTGGTCGAGGTGAAAACCGCTTACCGACTGTCTGTCTCGGGCAAGGAGAAAGACGCGATGCGACGGGTACTGCGGGACTGCTAGCCGCCCAACTCGACCAGACCGCGTCCCGGAGTCAGCGCGTGCGTCATCGGCACGTCGTGCGGCTCCTGGGGCACCTCGTCGAGCAACTCCTCGTCGCGGACCACGGCGGTCAGACGGGCGTCGGGATCTCGCAGCACCAGCGTGCGGTCGTAGAAGCCGCGCCCCCGGCCCAGCCGGGCCCCGGACCGGTCAACGGCCAGCGCAGGGACGATGACGACGCCGGCCTCGCCCACCGCGGTCGGCGGAAAAAACGGCCCGGCGGGTTCGAGCAGCCCGAACCGCGCGGCCACCAGTTCGCCGGGCCGGTATTCGCCCCATTGCATCGCCGTGGAGGAATCGTCGTCGGCGGTGCGCACAACCGGGAGCAGCACCCGGTCGGCATGCAGCAGCAGCGCATCCAGCATCTCGATAGATCCCGGTTCGGCCCCGACCGGCACGTAGGCGCAGATCACGCCGCCGTTCGCCAGCGCACTGACATGGTCGACCAGCGATCGCGCCTCGGCGGCCTGAATGGCGTCGGTCACCGAACGACGGGCCGCCAACAGCCGCTCTCGCAATGCGGCCTTGCCCTCGGTCGCCACAAGGTCAACGATATGGTTTCAACGATGTCTCGCTCACAGGTTTCGGTACCCCGCACCGCGATCGTTCCCGCGGCCGGTTTGGGCACCCGCTTCCTGCCTGCGACCAAGACCGTGCCCAAAGAGCTCCTCCCTGTCGTCGACACCCCCGGCATCGAGTTGGTGGCGGCCGAGGCGGCCGCGGCCGGCGCCGAGCGGCTGGTGATCATCACCTCCGAAGGCAAGGACGGCGTCGTCGCGCACTTCGTCGAGGACCTGGTTCTGGAAGGCACGCTTGAGGCGCGGGGCAAAGAGGCCATGTTGGCCAAGGTCCGTCGCGCGCCGGGGCTGATCAAGGTCGAATCCGTCGTACAGACCGAACCGCTGGGCCTGGGACACGCGATCAGCTGTGTGGAGCCGGTGTTGTGGGCCGACGAGGACGCTGTCGCCATCCTTCTTCCCGACGACTTGGTGCTGCCGACCGGTGTGCTGGAGACCATGTCGAAGGTCCGCGCCCAGTACGGCGGCTCGGTGCTGTGCGCGATCGAGGTGACGCCCGAGGAGATCAGTTCCTACGGCGTTTTCGACGTCGAGCAGGTCCCCGGCGCCGACAAGGACGTCCTCAAGGTCAAGGGCATGGTGGAGAAGCCGAAGGCAGCCGACGCGCCCTCGCTCTACGCCGCGGCGGGCCGTTATGTCCTGGACCGCGAGATCTTCAATGCGTTGCGACGGATCGAGCGTGGAGTTGGCGGCGAGATGCAGCTCACCGACGCCATTGCGCTGCTGATCACAGAAGGGCACCCGGTACACGTTGTCGTGCATCGCGGCTCCCGACACGACTTGGGAAATCCCGGCGGCTACCTCAAGGCTGCGGTTGACTTTGCCTTGGACCGTGACGACTACGGGCCGGACCTACGGCGCTGGCTGGTGACACGGTTGGGTCTGGCCGAGGACTAGCGGCTGGGTCGTCGGCACTCGACGACAGAAAGGCGCGCTGTGCGTTCGGTAGAAGAGCAACAAGCACGGGTATCGGCGGCTGCGGTGGCGCCGAGGCCGATGCGCGTCGCCATCGCCGAAGCCCAAGGTCTGCTGTGCGCTGAAGAAGTCGTCACCGAGCGTCCGTTGCCCGGCTTCGACCAGGCCGCGATCGACGGCTACGCCGTTCGCAGCGTCGACGTCCTGAGTGTCGGTGACGGCGATTCCTCCGATGACCACGTCGACGACGAGGGCGAGTCGGGAGAGTCGCCGCCAGCGCGCGGCGGGGTGACGCTGCCGGTGATGGGCAGCATCCAGGCCGGCACCCGGACTCCGAGCAGGCTGCAGCCGGGGCAGGCCGCGCGTGTGCAGACCGGCGCGCCGCTGCCGACCCTGGCCGACGCGGTGTTGCCGTTGCGCTGGACCGACGGCGGGCAGGCCAAGGTGCGGGTGCTGCGCGGTGTGCGCTCGGGTGCGTACGTGCGACGGACCGGCGATGACGTCCAGCCGGGCGATGTCGCCGTGCGCGCCGGAACGATCATCGGCGCCGCCCAGGTCGGCCTGTTGGCCGCGGTGGGCCGGGAGCGGGTGCTGGTCCATCCGCGCCCGCGGGTGTCGGTGCTGGCCGTCGGCGGCGAGTTGGTCGACATCTCCCGCACTCCCGGCAACGGGCAGGTCTACGACGTCAACTCCTACGCGTTGGCGGCCGCCGCCCGGGACGCCGGCGCCGAGGTGAACCGGGTCGGGATCGTCAGCAACGATCCGAAGGAACTCGGCGAAGTGGTCGGCGGTCAACTCAGCCGCGCCGAGATCGTGGTGATCGCGGGTGCGGTCGGGGGTGCTGCGGCCGAAGGCGTCCGTTCGGTGCTCGCCGAACTCGGCGACATGGAAGTCTCAAGGGTCGCAATGCATCCCGGCTCCGTGCAGGGTTTCGGGCAGCTGGGCCGCGACGGTGTGCCGACGTTTCTGTTGCCGGCGAATCCGGTGAGCGCATTGGTGGTTTTCGAGGTGATGGTCCGCCCGTTGATTCGGCTGTCGTTGGGTAAGCGGCAGCCGATGCGCCGCGTCGTACAGGCCCGCACGCTGTCGCCGATCACGTCGGTGGCCGGCCGCAAGGGCTATCTGCGTGGACAACTGATGCGCGACCAGGACACCGGTGAATACCTGGTGCAGGCATTGGGTGGCGCGCCTGGCTCCTCGTCGCATCTGCTGGCGACGCTGGCCGAGGCGAACTGTCTGGTCATGATTCCCCGTGAGGCAGAACAGGTCCGCACCGGCGAGGTCGTCGAAGTCGCGTTCCTGGCTCAGCGTGGCTGAGCTACGCGGTGGATTGTGCTCGTGAATTTCTGGGGGTCCAGCTCTCAACACCCCGGTTGGCCGACCCGGGTTGGACCGCTTCGGGTCTCCGCCGGTGTCGTCCGGCTGCGGGCGGCGCGCCTGCGCGATGCCTCGCAATGGAGCCGGACCCGGTTGGCCGACCGGGCGCATCTGGAGCCGTGGGAGCCCAGCACTGAATCTGATTGGGCTGTGCGGCACTCGGTTTCGGCATGGCCAGCGGTGTACTCCAGTTTGCGGTCGGAGGCCCGCAAGGGTCGCATGCTGCCCTACGCGATCGAGTTGGATGGCCAGTTCTGCGGGCAGCTGACCATCGGCAACGTGACGCACGGGGCGTTGCGGTCGGCCTGGATCGGCTATTGGGTGTCCAGCGCGGTCACCGGCGGCGGCGTTGCGACCGGAGCGCTGGCCCTGGGCCTCGACCACTGCTTCGGCCCGGTCAGGTTGCATCGTGTCGAAGCCACTGTGCGGCCGGAGAATGCGGCGAGCCGAGCGGTGCTGGCAAAGGTCGGATTCCGGGAAGAGGGGTTGCTGCGCCGCTACCTCCAAGTCGACGGCGGCTGGCGCGACCACCTGTTGATGGGCCTGACGATCGAGGAAGTCCAGGGATCGGTGACGTCGGCGCTGGTACGCGACGGGCACGCACGCTGGGCCTGAGCGGCGGCGACTGGATGTAGTTGAGCAAATATGCGCGGCGTGTCGTGTTACAAACGTGACTTCTGTGACCAATGATACGAGGCAGAGGTAAATTACAGGCGTGTAGTTGTCCTGGGAAACCCTCGACCGGATGCGGCGGCTACCGGTCTTGCCTGGCGGGAAAGGAGCGGGTCACGATGCCAAGTATCCCGCAGTCATTGCTTTGGATATCGCTCGTGGTGCTCTGGCTGTTCGTGTTGGTCCCGATGCTCGTCAGCAAGCGCGACGCCGTGCGTCGCACCAGCGACGTGGCACTGGCGACCCGCGTACTGAACAGCAACGCCGGCCGGCTGCTCAAGCGTTCCGGTGTCGCCGCAGGGCATCGCAGTGACCCGGACTGGCGCCCCGAGGAAGACGACTACGACGAGCTAGACGACCTCGATGAGGACGACGACGATGCGCCGACCTCGCGTGTCGTCGTCACGGTCGAGGCTGAGGGCCCAGCCGAGGAGATGACTCCCGACTACGTCGACGTCATCGACCCCGACTCTCCGGCCATGCCCCCAGGCGTAGACGTGGTGGAGGACGAGACCGAGGACGAGACCGCCGACACCGAAGTGACTCTCGCCGTCGAATTCGACGACGACGATCAGGGCGCCTTCGACGACGACGACGCAGATCAGTACGAGTACGTCGACGACACCTCGGGCATTCCGGTCGCCGCGGAGGAACCGCTGACCGGCGCCACCCCGGCGTTCTCGCGACGGCACCAGCGTGAGGCGGAGACCGCCGCAGCGGTCAGCGCCCGTAAATACGCCTTCCGTAGGCGGCTGCTGACGATCATGGCGTCGACGTTGATCGTCTCCGCAACGATGGCCTTCCTACTGACCTCCTCGGCGTGGTCACTGTTCAGCGTCACCGCTGTCGCGACCCTGCTCTACCTAAGCTACCTACGCCGGCAGACCCGGATCGAGGAGCGGGTGCGGCGCCGCCGGATGCAGCGGATGGCGCGTTCGCAACTGGGCGTGGAAAACACCTACGACCGCGAATACGACGTCGTCCCGTCGCGACTTCGCCGTCCGGGTGCGGTGGTCCTGGAGATCGACGACGAAGACCCGATCTTCGAGCATCTCGAATACGCGCCATATGCACGGGAGTACAGCTGGCACCACGATCTGCCGCGAGCCGTAGGGCAGTAGGACGGTTCGGCGAGGCCGCCCGCGGCTGGTAGCCTGCTTAGCGATCAGGGGCTATAGCGCAGTTGGTAGCGCGTCTCGTTCGCATCGAGAAGGTCAGGGGTTCGATTCCCCTTAGCTCCACCAGATTTGAGCAGCTAGACGCCGTTCTGATTCTCAGCTGATGGCATGAGCTCGGACTCGCCAGTCCGCAGTAGTCTGGATCGCGGTGTTTGGCACCCGCGCTGATCGCCAACTGGCTGCAGTGTGCCGCAAGTCGTGGAGTGTGATCGATGGGAACCCCTCATCGGCTTTCTGGCACCTGACGACCGCCGACTGGAAGATCCATGCGCGCCAGTTGGAGTTGCGCAACACGTTTGCCCGCTGAGCGGTGAAGACCAGCGCATCCCGGTCTTTGCCCACTATTAGTGCAGACAACTAGGTTGCAGGCACGGCCGGAAAAGGCACCGATCGGCGCTCGTATGTCTTCGGCGTGCTCGCAGGTAGTTGTTCCTCGGCTCCGAGTACGCAGCAGAGCAGCAAGTAGAACCGCAATCAGTGTATGCACGCTTTGCTGAACTAGAAGTCAACCATTCGCTATATATGCAGTCCAGTGGTATGTAAAATTGGTTCACTGATGACTCACCGTTGACTCACAGGAGGCCTCGTGTTCGATCACATCAAGGGCACGTTCGAAGTCCCGAGGGTGGAGCGCCCGAGTCGCCAGCAGTTCGAGGAGCGCTTCCTCTTCCCGCAGCGCCCGGTGATCATCTCCGGCGCGATGGAGGGCTGGCCCGCGCTGGAGCGGTGGACCAACGACTACCTCACGGAAAAAGTCGGCGCCCGCACCGTCCCTGTCTTTAAACATAAGGTCCACGCCGATGGGCCGCACCGCGTCTTCAACGACCCGAAGAAGGGGCTCAGCGACGTCCCGGCGATGAAGCTCGCCGAGTACATCGATCTGCTCGCGGGCGCCGCCGTCTCCGACGGCCAGCTCTACGCCGCCGAATTGCGCATCAGGACCGCCCTGCCCGAACTCTGGCCCGATGTCCGTTTTCCCCCGTTCGTCGACGAGGACAAGTACCGCGCCGTCAATTTGTGGTTCGGCCCCGGCAACAACTTCACCCCTCTCCATTACGACGCCGCCGACAACCTCCTCACGCAGATCCGCGGCCTAAAGCAGGTGATCCTTTGCCCACCGCGGGAGATCGCCCGCGTCTACCCCTTCCCCTTCAGCTACGTTTGCAACCACTTCTCACAGGTCGACGTTCTCTCCCCGGATCTGACCCGGTTCCCCGCCTGGGCCCACGCCGACCGCGCTCTCCTCGAGCTCGGCCCGGGCGACATGCTCTTCATCCCCGTCTACTGGTGGCATTCCGTCGCGGGCATTGACCAGACCATGTCGATCAACTACTGGTGGCGCACCCGCGCCGCCAACCTCCGCCAGCACCCCCGCCAGACGGCCCGCCAGATGGCCCGGTTAGCCGGCGACTCCTTCCAGCACCGCCGCCAGACGGCACGTGCCACGTCCCGGAAAGTGCTCGTAAGCGTCGCCGCCCGCCGCTCTGGAGTAAAGCGATGAGCACGCCGAGGTTGGACAGCGCCTCGAACGCGAACTGGGATCCGTCCGGAGCAGCGTTCAGGCGGCCACACCGCGGCGCCGTGGTGATCACGGGCGCCAGTTCGGGCCTGGGCGAAGAGATGGCCCACCAATTCGCCACCCTCGGCTATGACCTGGGCTTGTGCGCCCGACGCACCGACCGCCTGCGCGCACTGGCCGACGACATCCGCGCTGCCACCGGCCAGCGCGTGCAGACCGCCGCACTCGATGTCACCGATCCCGAGGCCGTCAGGGCCGTCTTTCACGGCTTCACCGAGGTGTTCGATTCCCTCGAACGGATAATTGTCAATGCCGGCATTTGTAACGGGTCCCCTTTGGGCACCGGTGCCGCTCAGGCCAATTACGACACCGCTGTGACCAACTTCGTCGGTGCCCTGTCCCAATGCGAGGTGGCGCTGGAGATTTTCCGCCGCCAAGGCCGCGGCCATCTCGTGCTGATCTCGTCGGTCTTAGCGCTGCGCGGCATGTGCAGAACCATGACCACCTACGCCGCCACCAAAGCCGGGCTGGCCTCACTGGGCGAAGGCTTACGCAGCGAAAACATCCCTGGGGTCCAGGTTTCGGTCATTTACCCCGGCTACATCCGCAGCGAGATGAACGACCAGGTCGAACAGCAGAGCCGCTTGATGGTCGACACGCACACTGGCGTCCGTGCGATAGTGACCGCCATCGAGAAACGGCGTGCCAGGGCCTACGTTCCCGCCTGGCCCTGGGTGCCGCTCGCGACAGTACTCAAGCTCGCGCCCCTGAGCATCGTGCGCAGACTCTCATGAGACGGCGCATTACCGGAGCGTGCCGCAGCTGGGAGAGTGGCCGCGCTGTCAGTCGCTGGCGGTAGGGCGCCATCCAAGTCGGTCTGGCACCGTTACGTCGCGTAACACGCCGACGCATATGTGCAGGAAACGGGGCGCCCGCGTACGACACGGAATGACAGAAAGCGCAGTTCAAGCGCCATTTCCCTAGACCAGCTGATTTCAGCTGGTGCTGTAGGCCCAGTAGTCATACGTACCGCCGGGCTCCGGGCACAGGTCGTGATATGCGGCCTGCACAAACTGTCCCGCTTGGTCCCAGGTCAGTTGTGGATGATCTTGCACCACGCCTGCGGCGATCTGACCGGCGTCCATGTTTCGAACCCAGAGTCTCCTGCACACGCTGTAGCCGTCTTCCAGCATCGCCGGATCCACACCGGTGATGCCCGCCGCACGAACGGCGGCCAGGAAGTCCGGGACGGCCTGAGGTTGCGGTGCCGGGCTGGCGCCGGCCGGCGCGGCCAGGCCGAAGGCAATGACGATTCCAGCGATACCGACCAGTGAGCTTCTGATCATGAAGGGTCTCCTGTTCACTTGCCGTACATCTTAGCGAAGTTTTTGATTCAGATTGGAGACACCTTAAATTAAGGCTTCCGCGTGTTCGGCGGGCCGATCAGCAGGGGTGCGGCGCGACCAACGCCGACGAGGACTGCCTGCGGATGCTGCGCGATGGCGGCTGGAGCACGGCGGACGCAGCGCTGACGCAGATCATGTCTGCCGACGTGGCCTATCGCCGCGAGTACCTGGATTGCTCGGGGATCTGGGCTCCACGAGCGCTAGCCCTCGCAAATGCCCCTGAACTGGTCGGGAGTCAGTCAACCTTCCCGCTATTGGTGAGGAGGTCGTCCAGCCTTTGCAGGGTGGTCGCCATGTTCTCCTTGGTGGCTGGCCCGGCGTTGCGGACCATCGGTTTCGTCAACTTGGATTCGTGGGTGATATCCCACGTCTCTCGAACCGACGTGCCCCCGTCGACAGGTTCAAGCTCATAGCGCCAGATTCGGCCACCTACAAATTTTCCTATCGCCGTGGGCCCACGGGTCTGCCAGGCGATCCGTCGATTTTCGACGTACTCGATGACCGTGCTCACCATGGAATACGGAACTACTACATGCATCGCCATGCCGAATGTGCTGCCCAGTGTCAATCGCTCGGGCTCGCCCTTGCAATCACGCACCGCGCCTGACCCGTCAATCACACGGTGCATCCTGGGGTCGGCCAACACCGTGAAAATCTGCTCCGGATCAGCGTTGATGATCCGTGTGACAGATTCGATCTCTGGACTTTGGGTCACGAAGCTCAACGTACCGCTGAAAAGCACCGGCTCCCGGCCGTTAGCTGAGACCGGCATGAAGTCAACGGATTCCGGTATCGCTCGGGCTGGGCGTTAAGCGTGGTTCGGAGTCGGTGTAGTCGAGCCGGGGTTCAGCCGGCGCTCGGTCTTGGGCAATGGTGAAAGCGTGAATGTGCTGCATCTGGCGATCCCCGGCCGCGTTCACAATGAGTCACTCTCAACCATCTCTCGCAGAATCTTGCCGATCGCGTTCATTCCCCCGAGTGCGCTGTCCGGCGTGCTGAGCTCCGACCAATTCCAGTTGGCGATCACAGCGTAGGAGAGCTGGAAGCTGTTCCGACCCACCGTGCCGACATCAGCTCGGATTCCCGGATCGCTGCCGGTTTTGTTGCGAATAAAGAAGTTTCGCCCGGCTGCCACATGCGACAGCGGATCGCGGCCAAATGCTGAGGCCACCATCGACAGATCGACGCCCGTCGCCAGCCAGCCATTCACTTGTTCTGAGACTGCCTGCGATATCAGTTCTTTCCTGGACATCTGAGTCATCAAACGGGACAACTCGGATGCCGCGCCGGTTGCGAATGTCGGCGGGTCAGCAGAGCCGCGAGGTTCTCGAACGTAGTCGAGCAGCGCCGTGTTCACCAGGCCCAGCGAGGTGCTGAGCTCGTTAATGCTCTGCAGTCCAACGTGATTGAGAAGCACATTGGTGGCCCAGTTGTCGCTGACGCTGGCGACCAGAACGCAGAGATCATGGATGGATAGTTCATCGATGTGAAGGTGTTGCCAGATGCCCGAATCGGCAACCAGGAGTGCCGGATCTCGGCTGAGCAACTCCTCGCCGGCGAGAATTCCCTCAACGCATTGCCGCGAGACCTCGACGAGGAGTAGAAGCTTCCCGACACTCGCTATCTCCACCGTGTGGTCGGCGTTGTGGCTGGCAAGTTCGTCGCCCGCGGCATCTCGGATAGAGATCGCCCACTCGACATTCCCGGCGGCGCTGATCACGTCAGCTATCGACGCCCGCAACATGCCGTGCCGCACTCCCGAAGATTAGCGTGCGACGCGCGCCGCCAGCGTCGGCTGCCCCGGCCCGGTGAGCTCACCGAGGGTTTCGCGGCGTCCGGTCATGGCCAGCAGCAGCGCTTCGGCGGTTCCGCTGACCTCGGGCCCGTTGCCGTGTCGCCAGTCGATATCGGTTGCGATGAGCCGCAATCCGCGGATGCGACGCCCAGCGCCGAGGCGGGGGTTGCTCGGAACCAACGGCAGTATCCGTTGCAGACGATCGAGTGGCAGCTGGCGTGGACGCAGCAGCGCCCGGCGGATGTCTTGATGGTGAATCGTTCCGTCGATGAGCCCGATCATTCCGCCGAACGCGGCGGTCAGCCCCTGCGGACGAAGATGACGCCTGAGGAAGTCGGTGAGCTGCTGCGGTGACAGCGACGCAAAATCCTGCACGCCAACCTCATTGGCGCGCAACACATATCCCTTGGCGAACCGCTTGGCCAACCCGAACGGGCTCAGCTCCTCGTAGCTGACGACGTGAGCCACCACATCTTTCACGGTCCACTTCTCGCAGAGGGTGGGCGCATCCCAGTCCTGCGGCGTCAGCGATTCAAGAAACGCGGCAAGGTCCACCCGCTCGTCGTACGCCAGGTCCATCAGGGATTTGTCGTCGCTGCTCATCACGGGCCTTCGCCGTCACCAATGCGGCCAGGTTAACCCTGGAGCGCAGTTCGCGCGCAAAGTTCGCAAGGACAAGACTGACTCACGGGAGGTCTTGTCATGCCTTGGCTGATACTCGTGCTCGCTGGCGTCTTCGAGTCGGTGTGGGCGGTCGCGCTGGGGGAATCCGGGGAATTCAGCCGGCTCATTCCCAGCGTCGTGTTCCTGGTGGCGCTGATCGCCAGCATGGCGGGCCTGGGGTGGGCCAGCAGAACCGTCGCGATGGGCACCGCATATGCGTTGTGGACTGGCGCGGGCGCAGCGCTGACTGTCGGCTACGCGATGGTGTTCGGGGTCGAGCAGGTGTCGGTAGGAAAGTTGATCTTCGTCATCGGAATCATCGGCTCTGTCATCGGTTTGAAGCTCACATACCGGTGAGTTGGACGCCACGTCCATCAAACTGCAGAGTTCCTGACTATTAATCAACTACCGCACATGTAACTCCGTCAAATGAACGATAATCAGCTTCGTGGAGCGCAGACGGAACGGTCGGGAGCCCGGCCAATCGCCGATGGAGACGCTCAAACAGCTGCCCGCATTCGTGGTACTCGAGCGCATTCCGGTCCCCGTGCTGGCAATCGCGAACGACGGCGCCCTGGTATTCGCCAACTCCGCTTTCTCGGACATGGTCGGCCGCGCTCCCGACGAGGTGCTCACGCTGACGTTCAACGAGATATTCCATTTGCCACCGACCGCGGAACCCGTCGTCGCGGTCGTTCAGGCGCTGGCAAACGAGGTCGTCGAATTGGCCCACCGGGACGGATCTAACGTGCGGGCGCTGATGAGCAGGTCAGCGCTGATCCGCTCTGACGACGACATCGCGTTGGCGACGTTCCAAGATTTGACGGAGCAACTGTGGCTCGAGGAGCGCTAAACCGCAGTTAAAGCCCGATGCCCTTTGGCGGGGTGATGCCCTTGATCGCCAGCGCCGTACGCCGCTTGAGGAATTGGGTGAAGTAATTCATTCGATCGGGCTGCACGATCGCGCGGAGCACAGTCGACAGCGCCTTTTCGAAGTCGGTCAACAGCACGACCGGTTCGTCGAGTCTGCTGGCCTGACGCATGCCCATGTAAATCGACACCAGCAGACGGCCGATGTCGTCCGGATCGGCGTGCTCGACGATGTCTCCCTCGCGAATCCCGCGCCCGGCGATCTCGCCGAGCAATTGGATCCAGCCGCCAAGCAGGCGTTCCTGCAGCTTTTCGGTCCGCCCCACCGACTCCAGCAGGTTGAACGCCGCCCGGGTGACGTCCTGGGTGAGGTCATCGATGGCCACCAGGTAGGTGACGTCGATGAGACTCTCCAGCCCGGACAATTTCCGTGCGAGTAGGTCTCTGACCTCCTCGGCGGATTTGGTGGTCTGCTCCTCGACGATCGCCATCGCCAGCGCATGCTTGGAGCGGAAATGGAAATACATCGCGCCCTTGGTCAACTGCGCTTCGGCCAAAATGTCGTCGAGGCCGACGGCGTAATACGGCCGCTGAGCAAATTGGTGGGCGGCGGCGCGCAGGATCTGCTCGCGAGTCGAGTCGGACCGCTTGTCGGTCGATTCGCTCATATTTGAGCCCCGCAGCTAATAGACATCGCTATCAGTCTAGATGGTGGTCGAACTAAGAGCCTGACTATCCGCCAGGAATGGCATCGGCATCCAGCGCGACGACAGTAATGATTCCATCGCGTGACCCGGCAGCGGACGGGAAAGTAAATAGCCCTGTGCCCGATGGCAGCCGTGTCGCATCAAAGTCAAAGCGGCCGCTGGTGTTTCGACACCTTCGGCGACCAGCTGCAGATCGAATGCCTCAGCAAGACCGATGATCGCCCGGACGATCGCCAGATCGCGGCTGCTGGTGCCCAAATCGCGAACAAACGATGTGTCGATCTTGAGCGTGTCGACCGGCAGCGATTTCAGGTGCGACAGAACGGCATAACCCGTGCCGAAGTCGTCGATGGCGATTTGGACGCCGACTTCTTTCAACGCCTCGAGGGTCTTGCGGGTGGTGTCGATGTCGCGGACCACAGCACGCTCGGTGATCTCCAAACACACTGAGCCACCGTCGATCCCGAACTCGTCGATGGTTTCTGCCACACTGCTGACGAAACCCCGGGTGACCAGCTGGGAGGGAGACACGTTGAGGCGCAGCGTGATGTTCTGCCCGACGCCGTTGGCACGCCACCGGCTGAATTCCGCGATCGCACTGCGCATCACCCAGCGGCCCAAATCCCCACCCAAGTTGGCGGATTCGGCGATGCCGATGAACGACTCCGGCAATAGCAAGCCCCATGTCGGATGCCGCCACCGGACGAGTGCCTCGGTCGCGACGATCGCGCCCGTCCACAGGTCGACTTCGGGCAGATAGTGCAGCAGCAACGCGTCGTTGTCGATCTCGCCGCGCAGGTGAAGCTCGATGTCGTTGCGGAACAGCCGCTGTAGCGACATGTCATCGTTGGACGCCGCAACGTTGTTGCCGCCTGCGCGTTTGGCCGACAGGACGGCCTCGTCCGCGCGGTGCAGGATGTCGCTGGTGGTGTCGCGTCCCGGCGTGCCGACGGCGACGCCCACGCTGACCGTTCGGGTGATCATGTGGCCGCCCAGAGCCATCCGGTCGCGCAGTGCGGAACACAATTCTTCGCCGGTCTTCTCCGCGACTTCGAGCGACATCGGTTGGTCGGGCACGACGACGAATTCGTCGCCGCCGAGTCGCGCGGTCATGCTCCTGGCGCCGGCCTTCACCTTCAGCTGCTCCGCGAATGTCCGGATGAACCAGTCGCCGGCGGTGTGGCCGAGGTAGTCGTTGATCGACTTCAGCCGATCGAGGTCGAGATACAGCACCGGCACCGGCCCGGGTTGACCCGCAGCGAGTCGTTCGGTCAGATGCGCGATCAGCGCGCGGCGGTTGTGCAGACCGGTCAGGTCATCGTGCTCAGCGAGGTCGCGGAGTTTCTCTTCGGCGACGATGCGGGCCTGGAGTTGCGCGAGCAAAGACGCCACCGTCTGGATGGCGTTGAGTTCGTCGGTTCGCCATTTTTTGCGGCGGAACTTCATGCAGACCAGCTGGCCGGTGGTGACGCCTGCCGAGATCAGCGGAGCTGCGGCTGCCGACGGCGCCGTGATCTTGGCGACGTCGTAGCCCCACCGTTCGTGCACACCCGCGACCCAGCGCGCGTAGGCAGGATCGGATGGCTCCGGCCGAATCACCGTGAGCTTCTTGCCGTTCTCGCACAACGCCAGCACCGGGTCGGCGCTGCTGAAATGAGCGACGGCCACCGGATCCGGGATCGAGCTGTCCCGTCGCGGTGGCCATGTCGCCACCAGCTTCGATACCCGGATCTTGTGATCGTTGTGGCGCAGATAGGCAACATCGATCTCGAGATGCTCGACGAGTTCGGCCAGTACCTGCTCGCTGACCTCGGTAACCGTGGACGCCGTCGTCTCCATCAGCCGGGTGGCGACGCGGGCGACCAGGTTGCGCGACAAGGTCTTCTCCGATGTGGGGAGTAGCTCTGGATGCCGCGTCAGGTGTGTATCTACAAAAATTAGGCGTTTCTCGAGGTATGGAGTCAGTCGCGGCAGTTCGGGAAGTATATACGCCAGTGATGTGCGACGCCTGGCTAAGTAATTTGCGGTGATCGCTCGAATTCGCCGCCGTCCAGCATCTTGGACAGCCGGTCCGAATACGTGCTGAGCCAGGTTAAATAAATTGCTTGATTTAAGTCTTACGCGGGTGTTCACTGAGTCGGTGACCGCAGCCAGAGTCCTGCGAAACGAGCGATCGACCGGTACCCGGGAATTGATCTTGTCGGCCGCCGAGCGGTTGTTTGCCGAGCGCGGGATGTACGCGGTGTCGAATCGGCAGATCAGCGAAGCGGCGGGCCAGGGCAACAACGCCGCGGCGTGTTATCACTTCGGCAGCAGAACTGATCTGCTGCGCGCCATCGAAAGCAAACACCGATTGCCGATCGAAGAATTGCGCGGGCACATGCTCGCCGGCGTCGAGGGCTCGGTCGAGTTGCGGGACTGGGTGGGCACGCTGGTGCGCCCTCTTACCCACCATCTCACCGCCCTGGGTAACCCGAGTTGGTACGCACGCTTCGCTGCTCAGGCGATGGCCGACCCCACCTATCGGCAGGTGGTGACCAAGGATGCGCTCGGGTCCCCGGTGCTGGTGCAGGCGATCGACGGCATCAATCGCTGCCTGCCCGATCTGCCGAAGCGGGTGCGCTTCGAACGCATGGTGATGGCCCGAAACCTGTTGATGCACACCTGCGCCGAGCACGAGGGCGAACTCGCCGAACACGGGCCGCGGGCACGGTCCAGCTGGCCGATCGCCGCCGAAGGACTGATCGACGCGATCGTCGGGCTGTGGCAGGCACCGGTCCACCGCATGGTCGTGAGCGCCTCGGCGGAGCAGTGAGCATGCGCCGCAATCTCATCGAAGGAGCGATATGTCTGACACCCTGACCGGTCACGCAGATCGGGCCGCAAGCGGCATCCCGGACTACCCGATGGCCCGGGCGGCCGGCTGCCCGCTGGCGCCTGCACCGGTCGCGCTCGAGCTCAACGCCGCCAAACAGTTGAGCAGAGTGCGGATTTGGGACGGCAGCACGCCGTGGCTGATCACCGGCTACGACGCAATCCGTTCGCTGTTCACCGATGCACGCGCCAGCGTCGACGACCGCAAGCCGGGTTATCCGCACTGGAACGAGGGCATGCTGGCGACGGTCGACAAGCGGCCGCGTTCGGTCTTCACCGCAGATGCCGAGGAGCACACCAGGTTTCGGCGCATGCTGTCCAAGCCGTTCACCTTCAAGCGGGTCGAGGGTCTGCGTCCGGCGGTCCAGAAGATCACCGAAAACCACATCGACGCGATACTCGCCGGTCCCAAGCCGGCCGATCTGGTCGAAGCACTGTCGTTGCCCGTCCCGTCGTTGGTGATCAGCCAGCTGTTGGGGGTGCCCTATTCGGACGCCGAGTTCTTCCAGGAGCAGGCGTCCAGGGGGATGGGCCGCTACTCCACCGCCGAGGAGTCGGCAGAAGGTGCCACCGCGCTGGCCCGTTACATCGCCAAACTTGTTCGGGCCAAAATGGAAAACCCGACCGAAGACCTGGTGGGTGACCTGGCCGAGCGGGTGAATGCCGAAGAGCTCAGCGTTCGCGAGGCTGCGCAGTTGGCCACTGGCGTGCTGATCGCCGGACACGAGACCACCGCCAACATGATTAGCCTGGCCATCGTCGCGTTGTTGGAGCATCCCGATCAGCTGGCGTTGCTGCGCGACACCGACGACCCGAAGGAAATCGCCGTGGGCGTCGAAGAATTGATGCGCTACCTCAGCATCATTCAGACCGGACAGCGGCGGGTGGCGGTCGAGGACATCGAGCTCGACGGCGAGCTGATCAAGGCAGGCGAGGGCATCATCCTCGACGTCCCGCCGGCCAACTGGGACCCTCGCCGCTATCCCAACCCGGACGAATTGGATCTGCGACGGGAAGACAACGCGCACGTTGGCTTCGGCTACGGGCGGCATCAGTGCGTAGGACAGCAACTGGCCCGGATGGAATTGCAGATCGTGCTGCACACGCTGCTGCGCCGGATCCCGACCCTGCGGCTGGCCGAACCCGTGGAACAGTTGCCGTTCAAGCACGACGCCTTGGCCTACGGGATTTACGAACTGCCCGTGACGTGGTGAGCGGAGCAGGCTCGCTGATGAGAATTCCGGACTCCCGATATCTCGGCTGCCCAAAGGGTTAACCTGCGAATATCTGACAGATCTGAAACTGATTGGTGCGCTGGAACAATGACCAAAGCCACTGTGCTCTACCCACCGGGCGGCTTCGGAGCGCCGAAGAATCGCCACGGCCAGGGCCGAGGAGATGTCGGTCTTCCCGCGGGCACCGAGGTGTTCTCCGCCGACACCCACATCTCGCTGGCCGCCGACATCTTCTACGAGCGGCTACCCGACGACCTCAAGGACAGTGCGCCGCGGATCTGGTACGAAGACGGCGCTTACCAGATCGGTCACCAAGGTCAGTCGTTCCTGCCGGATGTGTTCAGCGCGGTGCTGATGCAGTACGACGATCTGGCGGGCGCGGCCACCAACAACATCGAAGCCCGGGTGCGCGAACTGCACGAGGACGGAGTCGACCGCGAACTGGCCTTCCCCAATGCATTGCTGGCAATGTTCGGCTTCCCGGATAAGCCGCTACGGGAACGCGTCTTCCGCATCTACAACGAGTACATCGCCGATCTGCAGGAGCGCTCCGACGGCCACTTCCTGGGTGTCGGTCTGATCAACTGGTGGGATCCGGCGGGTACTGAGCGGACACTTGCCGAGCTGAAATCGCTTGGTCTGAAGACGTTTCTGTTGCCGCTCAACCCAGGCAGCGACGCCGACGGCGTGATGATGGACTACGCGTGCAGCGCGATGCGCCCAGTGTGGGAGGCGATCGAAGAGTCCGGCCTGCCGGTGACACACCACATCGGCGAAACCCCGCCCAAGGCGCCCTGCGAGGTCAACAACGTCGCCGTCGCGATGATGGTCAACATCGACGGATTCCGGGAAATGTTCTCCAAGTACATCTTTGGGGGCATCCTCGATCGCCACCCGAGCCTGCGGATCGGCTGGTTCGAAGGCGGTATCGCCTGGATTCCACCGGCGCTGCAAGACGCCGAGCATGTTCTCGCCTCCTATCAGCACATGCTGGACCACCCGTTGGACCACGACATCCGGTATTACTGGGACACCCACATGAGCGCCTCCTTCATCGTCGACCCGCTCGGCCTGAGCTTGATCGAGCAGATCGGTGTCGACCGGGTGATGTGGTCGAGCGACTATCCGCACAACGAAAGCAGTTTCGGCTATTCGGAGCAGTCGCTGGCCGCCGTCGTCGAGGCGGTCGGACCGGAGAACGCCGCCAAGATCGTCAGCGGCAACATCAAGAAGTTCCTGGACGTCTGAGATGACGGCCGCTGCCAGCACGCAGAGCTTCGTCATTCCCGACGAACCCGACCGGGCGCGCATGCACCGCGACACCAGCGCACGACTTCACGCGGCGATGGCCGAGCACGGCGTCGACGCGCTGATCCTGTTGATGAACGACAACGTGGTGTATGCGACCGGCGCGAGTTGGCCGGTACTAGACGCCGGGCTGTCCCATGTCGAGCGTCCGGTGGCGATCGTGCTGGCCGATGACGAACATCCGCACCTGTTCCTCCCGTTCAGGGAGGGTGCCGCATCCGAGTCGCAGGTGCCCGACGATCATCGTCATGACGCGTTGTATCTCGAATTGGACGAAGGCGTAGAACAATTCGCGCGGGTGATCGGCGAGCTGATACCGCCGGGCGCTGCCGTCGCGGTCGACGAGATCACCGGTGCGATGCGCCGTGCCGCGGACCGGATCTTTCCCGGCGGCCCGCCGTCGGATGCCGCGATCGTGGTGGGTGCGGCGAACCTGGTCAAAACACCGGACCAAATCGCGTGCCTGCGCAAAGCCATCCGCATCACCGAAGAGGCGATGGTGGACGTGCAACAGCAGCTGGCACCCGGTGTGCGGCAGACCGATCTGTCGGCCAAGCTGGTGCGCCGGGCCTTCGAACTGGGCGCGACGGCCAACATGCTGGAGGCGATCTGGCAGGTGATGCCTGCCTCGCGCGCCGAAGGAGTGTGGACGACACACGGCGACCTCGCGCTGCCCCTGCTGACCAACGAACGCGAACTCGCTCGAGGTGACGTGCTGTGGACCGACATCAGCATCAGCTATGCGGGCTACTGTTCGGATTTCGGCCGTACCTGGATTGTCGGCGACGAGCCGTCGGCGCGCCAACAGGCGCAATACCAGCAGTGGCAGCACATTCTCGACGCCGTCCTGAAGGTGACCAAAGCCGGTGCGACATCAGGTGATCTCGCGCGCGCGGCGATCGCCGCGAACGGCGGCAGCAAGCCGTGGCTGCCGCACTTCTATCTCGGGCACGGCATCGGCACCTATCCCGCCGAGCAGCCGATGATCGGCACCGATCTCGGTGCCGAGTACGACGACAACTTCGTCTTCCCGGTCGGCATGACGCTGGTGCTCGAGCCGGTGGTGTGGGAGGACGGCACCGGCGGTTACCGAAGTGAGGAGATCGTGGTCATCACCGACGAGGGCTGCATCCGGATCACCGACTACCCCTATACGCCTTATGGCCACTGAGGTTCTTCCCGACGCACGGGGATTGCGGATCGGCCGCCGTCTACGAGCGCTGGCGCAGATGGAAGCCAACGACATCGACGTCTTGGTGCTGGGTAGGCAGGCCAATGTCCGCTATGTCACCGGGGCGCCGCAGTTGTGGATCGGCGGAACGCGGCCGTTCGGGCCGGTTTGCGTGATGCTGCGCGGTACCGGCGAGATTCACATGATGAGCACGGACGATGAGGGAATCCCCGAAGAGATCGGCCGCGACCGCCTCTACGGTCTGGCCTGGAACCCGATGACGTTCATCGACGTGCTCAAGAACATCGATGGCGCTTCGACCGCCCGTCGGGTCGGAACCGATGCCATCTCACCGACTTTCGCCACACTGTTGCCGATCGCCTTCCCGAATGCCGAATTCGTCGACGCCGAACTGCCGATGCGAACCGCGCGGCGGGTCAAGACGTCCGACGAGATCGCGACGATGGCCGCCGCGTTGCGCGTTGCCGAGGCGGGGATCGCCGCGGCCGTAGCGGAATTGCGGCCCGGGCTGACGGAACAGACGCTGGCGGGTGCGGTGCTCGAGGCGATCGCGGCGGGCGGGGTCAGCACGCCGGCTACCCAGGACGCCGCGTGGGTGACTTCGCGGGAGCATCCGTGGCGGCGCGCACACGGCGACGGGCAGGTCCGGTCCGGCGACCTGATCGCCTTCTCCGCCGGGGCGCTGGCTGATGGCTATGTGGCGGAGGTGGCCCGAACGTGGCCGGTGGGCGACGTCAACGGATCGACGTATCAGTTATACGGCCGCTCGAATAATCTGTGGGACAAGCTGATTGCGGCCTGTCAGCCCGGCGCCAGAGCCGGCGATCTGCTCGCCGCCTACGACGACGCCGGCGAGGCGCTGCCGCCGATGGCCGTCGCGCACGGGCTGGGGCTCGGCTTCGATCCGCCGGTGGTATCCCGGCAACTGCCGGCCACCGCCGCCGCCGAACACCTGGATTCCGGCATGGTGCTGGCGCTCACCGGCTATGTGTGGCAGGAAGGCGTCGGTGCGGTACTTCGCCGCGACACCGTTGTCATCACCGACGATGGGCCGGAGGTGCTGACCGCCGGCCAGTCATGGCAATGACGCACGGTCGAGAAGCTGACCGAATTGCTCTGTCTCCCAAAGGTTCAATGCATTGGTCAGCATCTGCAGGGGGGCGCGGACGCTCTCGTCATTCTTGATGGGGGAGTCGTTGCGGGTCAGTGTGTGAGAGGTGTCGCCGAATCGTGATCGGATCAGGGCGGGCACATCCAGTAACCAGGCGACGGCCATGGTCCCGACGTAGAGCATGATCTGGTCGTGCAGCGCGGGCAGACTGAGATCTGGTCCGCCGCAATCGCGAACCTCCGCGGCGAACAGGGTCAGCAACTCGTCGAGATGGTTATCCCACAAGTCGGTCTCGGCGCCTGACATCGCTCCCCACAACGCCATGGCCACGTTCATCTGGCCGGCGCATCCCCAGTCCATCAGCCCGCAGTGCAAGACGTCGCCGTCGTCACGCCAGAACCATGCGTTGTCGACGTTCGCGTTCCAATGACACAGCCCGATGTAGTCGGGGTCACGGGCCAGGCGATCCCAGATCGCTTGCTCGTTCCGCAGGAATCGGGGCGCATCATCCCGTAGCCGTGTGATGAGTTGCGGTGAGCGGACATTGGCAGGCAGCAGCCCCGGATTGGTGTCGGCGAACTGGCCGAGTTGGTCGAGCCGACGGTTCAATTTCTCGGGGCTGATCGACACCCGTTCGCCGACCTGCGCGCCCTGCATGTCAACGGGGAATCGCGCGGCTTGTCCGGCCGACAAGGGGTAGCCGACCAGTCGTCCCAGCGCCGAGACCAATGCTCGGTAGTGCCCCAGCGGCTCGGGCATGTCGTAGTCGAGGCATTTGTGATACTGGCGCTCGATACCGTTGGCGCCGAGCTGGATTCGCTCGGAGATCAAGATGCCGGTGCCGCTGTCGCGGTGGTAGTCGGCGAACACCGCGGTGGGCACGGTGATCGGAAATCCCGGTTCGCGGGTCAAGGACGCGAAGAGAACTTCGGATTCCATCTGGGTTTTCCCGCGGTCGCGAATGGGGTCGTCGAAGTCGCGGGAGAACTTCACGAACAAGTCGGCGGGAGCGGTCGTTGGCACGTCGTACTCGACGCGCAGCAGCAGCTTACGGCCGGTGCTCCCGCCCGGAACGTCGTCGCATTGGCTGATCCCGACGACGGCGTGATCCGTGCTTAGTGCACCGGACGCTCGGAATGCCTGGGTGAGAAACGTTGTGCCACCGGCGCGCAACGCTGCGGGGTCGGCCGGAAACGGCAAACCGACGTGATCGCCGGTGACCCACCGCTTACTCATTACCAGGTCTGCTCGGCGGCCCGGACCAGCATGTGGTTGACCGCGACTCTGCGATCGCGGGTGACCATGTACAACACGGCGTCGGCGATGTCCTCCGGCGCCAACTTCACCATGTCCTCGGTCTGCCGGTCGAACGCCGCACGCCGTTCCGGCGGAAGGTGCTCGCTGATCTCGGTGTCGACCGTACCGGGGCCCACCACTCCGACCCGTACGCGCTTGCCGATCAATTCTTGTCGGATGCCTTCGCTGAATGCGTTCACCCCGAATTTCGTCAGCGAGTAGACGGCCGTATTCGGGCGCGCGACCCAGCCCGCGGTGGAACTGATCGTGACCAGATCGGCGACCCCGCGTGCTGAATCCGCGGCAGCGTCGATCAAGTGCGGGATCGCGGCCCGAGCCACGTACAGCACCCCTTGCACGTTGACGCGCACCAAGTCGTCCCAATCCTGCAGTGGCGCTTCGGTGGCCGGTCCCATCCGCATCAGACCTGCGTTGTTGACCACGGTGTCGAGTCGTCCCAACTCGTCGACGGCGCGCTGCACCGCGGCGGCAACCTGGCCGGCATCGGTCACGTCAGCGGGCACCGCCAGCGCGGTCCCGCCCGTCGACTCGATGTCGGCCTTGACCTCGTCGAGACGATCGGCACGGCGTGCCAACAGGGCGACGGCGGCGCCGTGACGTGCCAGCGCGTGTGCCGTCGCCGCACCGATGCCGCTGCTGGCGCCGGTCACCAGCGCCACCGTACCGGCCAATCTCATGTCGCCTCCATCGCGTGGGCACCGAGGATCTCGTCACGAACATAGTCGTTGTGTTCACCGAGATCGGGCGCACCGCGCGAGATCTCAGCCTCGGCCGTTGACATGCGCCACGGCGCTGCAAGCACCGGTCGTTGTCCTTCACGGTGGTCGCTGACGAAGCGGTACAACCCGCGGTCCCACAGCAACGGATCGCTGATGATGTCCACAACTGTCGCGCTCTTGCCCGCCGGCACTCCGGCGGCCCGAAGTTGTTGCGCCAGTTGGCCCGCATGGCGGTGCCGGGTGAAGTTGGCGATATCGAGGTCGAGCGCGTCGGTGTGGCCGAGCCGGCCGGCCAGAGTGCGGTACCGCTCGTCGTCGGCCAGTGCGTCGGCGTCCAGGACAACACACAACTGCTGCCACTGGGCGTCGTCGGACACGGCGACGCTGATCCAGTCGCCACCGGAACACGGGTAGCAGTTGTGCGGCGCCATGTCGGCGTGGCGGTTGCCGTCCGGCAGCAGTTCCCGTCCGGTGAGTTCCTGCTCGAGCAGGCAGTCGCCGATCATTGACGACAGTGTCTCCACCGCGGACACGTCGACGAACTGGCCCTCGCCGGTCAGGTCGCGATGCAGCAGGGCCGCGACGGCAGCGAACGCGGCGGCGGCGCCGACAGTGGAGTCGCCGTAGCGCATGCTGGTGCCCAGTGGCGGCCCGCCTGGATAGCCGACCAGCGACGCCACCCCGGCTAAGGCGGCGAAGCACGGCGCATAACCAGTCTGGTAGCCCAGTGGTCCGTCGTTGCCCCACATCTTGATTGACACCGAGATGACGTCCTGCTTAACGGCTTTCAGTTGTTCGTAACCAAGCCCCAGCCGCTCCATTGCACCGGGGCGCAGGTTGTTGATCACGATGTCGCTGTGCGAGATCAACTCAGTGAGCCGGTTGACGTCTGCCGCTGACTTGAGATCCATATCCACGCTGAGCACTTCGGGGTTGATGCTGAGAAAGAAAGGGGCGTGGTTGATGTCGGTTCCGCCGTAGGCCCGCATCTCGTCGGGGTGAGTCGAGCTCTCCACCTTGATCACCTCGGCGCCAAGAAACGCCAACAGCTTTCCGGCGTAGGGGCCTGCCCACACCTTGGTGAGCTCGACGACGCGGACGCCTTCCAGCGGGCCGCCGCGCGACACCTTCGGTGGCTTCAGTTGTGTCGTAGTAGCTTTCGTTGCCGTGCGCGGCAGTTCGAGGTGGTCCAGGATCTCCGCGGTGTGCTGCCCAACTGCCGGTGCGGGGCTGGTGATGCGCGCAGGCGATGCGCTGAGCAGATACGGCACACCGGGGTAGGAAACGCGGCCCAGGATCGGATGGGTGACGTCGCGGAAGAAGCCGCGGTGACGGTACTGAGGCGAGTTCTTCAACTCGGCGGCACTGGTCACCTGCACCAGGGGGACACCCAGTCGCTGGGCCTCGTCAGAGACGGTGCCTTTGTTCAGGCCGCGTACCCAATCACCGAACCCTTGGCGAAACGTTGCGACCTTCTCCGGGGTGACCGAGAACTCCAGCCAGTCATCGTCGAAGAGGTTGAGCCAGTCTGGTTGGCCCATCAACGTTTTCAGGGCCGACCAGTGGCTGCCACTGGTCATGTACAGGTAGACGAACCCATCCGCGCAGGCGAAGAACGAGGCCGGGCCCTGCTGATCGTAATCATCGCGGGTGTTCTCCGGTGCAACCTCGCCGGTGATGAACCTGCCCAGCACACAGTCAGCCCGCGACGCCAGCACCGCGTGCGCGGACACATCGATGAATTCGCCAACGCCGGTGTGCAGATACCGGAACAGCGACGAGGCGACGCACAGCGCAGCGTCGAGTCCGGCCTCGTAGTCGGCCAGGAAGCGGCCCGGGCCTTTCAGCGGCGGTCTGGCCGCATCGGCGTGGCTGGGCGTGTGGTATCCCCAGCCGCTGCTGTGAAAGACGTTGAGGCTCTTCGCGTTGTGCAGTTCCGGCGGCGCCTGCAGACCGTACGGCGTGACCGAGCAGAACACCACGCCGGGGTGGCGGCGTGCGAGGTCGGCCGCCGATAGCCCGCCGGCCCACAACGGCGCGTGATCGTCGATGACGGCGTCCGCGGTGGCGATGAGATGGTGCAATTGCTCGGCCTGGCTGGGGGCACCGACGTCGAGGGCGACCGAACGCTTGTTGGTGTTCAAGTATGCGAACACGACACTGCGCTCGGGCTCGTCTCCCTCGCCGACGATCGGGGCCATTGCCCGAGTCGGACTACCCCGACCCGGGCTTTCGACCTTGATCACCTCGGCGCCGAAGTCTGCGAGAAGTTTCCCGCAGTATTCTCCGGCAACCGATTCGGCGAGTTCGACGATCCTGATACCAGTCAGCGCCGACATCCACGACCCCGAACCGTCAAGGCTTGGCGCGCCCCGAGCGGCTCAGCCGCCACTCGGGCGGGAAGTTCAAGTCGTTGTCCTTCACCACGTTGTTGAGTCCCTTTTCGAAGGTGCCACCGGTGAGGTCGACCGTGTTCTCCACGTCGTTGGAGATCATCGGCAGCATGCCCTCGACCATGCCGGTCAGCAGGCTGCCGAAGTACTCGCCCTTGTGCTGTTTGTAAAGCTCGAGGAAGGTCTTCTGCACCGCGACGGTGTCGGTCGGACGCGAACGCGAACACGCCATCGCATACTTCAGCGTCTCGTCCTCGAGCTTGTCGCGTGGAACGACGCTGTTCACGAAGCCGCAGTCGTACATCTCCTTGGCGCTGAAAGGCCTTCCGGTGAAGAGCATTTCGGAGAACTTGCGCAGGCCCATCGTCTCGGCCCACCACCACAGCCGGGGGCCCCAGCCGACGTAGCGGAACGCCGGGTGGCCGAACAGCGCATCGTCGGACGAGATGACCAGGTCGGCGTCGCCGGCTTGATAGAAGTGCCAGCCGTAGCAGTAGCCCTTGGCCTCGATGATGCTGACCTTCCGAAGCTCCTGCAGCGGGCGGTTTCCCGCGCGCGCTTTCGCGTAGAAGTCGGTCACGGTGGACAGATAGCGGTAGGAGCCGCCGGGCGGGTACTTGACATCGTCATCGTTGATCGCTACCTCGTGCAGCAGCGGCATGCCGGGGTTCTCGATCATGCCCTTTTGCTCAGGCAGATCACCGCCGCTGCCGAAATCCTGTCCCTCGCCGCGGATTACGACGACTTTGACGTTGTCATCGATGTTGCATTTGTGGATCAGGTCGGCGTAGAGCTGCCGCATACCCAAGCTGGTGGCGTTCTGCGCATCGGGGCGATCGAAGGTGATGTACGCGATCCGGTTCTTCTTGTCCTTCTCGAACTTGATGTACTGCTCGGCTTCCTTCTTCATCTCTTCGTAGTCGAATTCAGGCATTGATTGTCTCCCGCCATTGGTTGTGGATTATTTGATCACGGTGCCCTCGACGCGACCGGTCATGGTGTGGACGCCGGCATGGACTCCCATCCCCGCACCGTCGATGTCGGGCTGAGTCTGGCGTTGGCCAAGTCGACCTCCCACTCGGGGAAGCGTCGGAGCAGTTCCTCGAGGGCGATGCGCCCTTCCAGACGTGCCAGCGCGGAGCCTAGACAGAAGTGGGTGCCGACGCTGAAGGCCAAGTGCTGGCGGAGTGGGCGGTGAATGTTGAATTCGTCGCTGTCCGAGCCGAATTGGCGTGTATCGCGGCAAGCGGCGCCGATCAGCATCATCATTGCGCTACCTTCCGGCACGGTCTGGCCGTGGAAGCTGATGTTGCGCGCCACATATCGGGCCGCGTGCGGGGCCGGCGGCTCGAACCGCAGCAGTTCTTCAATGGCCTGCGGTATCAGCGCCGGGTTGTCCACCAGTTGGCGGCGCTGATCCGGATGTTCGGCGAGAACCTTTCCGGCCCAACCGATCAGCCGGGTGGTGGTCTCGTTGCCCGCACCCGCGACCACATTGAGATAGATCAGCAGTTCGTCGCGGGTCAGCCGGCGGGTGGCTCCGGTTTCGTCGACGAACTCGACATTGAGCAGTTCGGTCATGATGTCGTCAGACGGATGAGTGGCTCGCCAATCGATGTACGCGGCGAAGATCTCCCCGGTGGCGAGGCCATGGTCGGCGTTCATCGGCTTGCCGGCCTCAGTGCGCATCTGCGCATTGGTGTGGTCGCGGATGAACTCTTGATCGTCTTCGGGGATACCGAGCAGCATGCTGATGACCTTCATCGGCATCTGGGCGCCCAGGTCGCCGACGAAGTCGATATGTCCCGTGCCGACCAGTGGATCCAGCGATTGGGCGCAGAAGTCCCGGATCTGCGTTTCCAGCGCGGCGATCTTGCGCGGGGTGAACATCCGGGCCAGCAGCTTGCGGTGAATGTCGTGGATCGGCGGGTCTTCCATGATCAGCAGGCCTGGCGGAATGTCGAGGTTGGCCTTGATCAGCTCGAGGATGATGCCGCGGGCGGAACTGAATGTCGCGTGGTCGACCAGACCCTTGTCGACGTCGTCGAACCGGCTCAGCGCATAGAAGTCGTGCTGGGCGTTGTAGTACAGCGGCGCCTCTTCGCGCAGGCGTCCGAACATCGGATAAGGGTCGGCGTTGAGCGCGACGTCGTAGGGGTCGTAGTAGACATCTTGGACGTCTGTGCCGGTGCTCACTGTCACGAAAACTTGCCTTTCGCCACAACTTCGGAGATTCGGACGTGCCGGATACCGGGTCGATGTCGCCAGTCTGTCAGCGTGGGAGGCGGTTCGGGTGATTTGTACCTTCTGCTTAATAGAACCGCGCTCGGCGGCGTACCGGCGACCGTTCCACTCTATTGCCGTAGAGAACTATCTGGGCCGGTATTGAGCAAGAACGAGCGGGCTTATCGCCGTGGCCGTGATCGCTTTCGGGGCGGCTGCAGCGCGCCGCCGTCGTGGGTGAGCCGCCCTTGCTGCTCGCTGTGCAAGACGCCGGCAACGATCGCCGACAAGACGGCGTCGAGTTGTTCGGGGCTGTCGATGATCCGGTCGCCGTGCACGAATCGCAGCATGAGCCCGTTGATGAAGGTCAGCGTCACGTTGCTGAGATCGTCGACCACGTCGGGGTCGAGGTCTGCGCCGTGCGGCAGCAATTGCACCAGGATGTCGTGGTGCAATTTGGTGAATGCGTCGGTGGCACGTTCCAGCGTCGCGGCGATGGCCTCATCGCGGGTGGCCTGGATGGTCAACTCGTAGCGGGCTCTGGTGCGGCTCAGCTGGGGGTCGACACCGGACTGGATGACGACCTTGGCGAGGGTGGAAGCCGACGCCCCGTCGGCCAGGCCGGGGCTGTCGGCAACGGCCTGCAGCGTTGCCAGGTCGAGCTCGACCATCCGCTCGGCGATCGCGTGCAGCAACGCCGAACGGGTGCGGAAGTAGAACGAGGTGGTGCCGTCGGGCACCCCGGCGCGTGCGTCGACCTTCAGGTGGCTCAGGCCCTTTGAGCCGTCGTCGGCGAGCAGCTGTATCGCCGCGTCGCAGAGTTCGCGGCGGCGCTGGTCAGGATTGGGCTTGCGTCGCTTTTGTATGCGGGCAGTGTAGCGGCCGTCTACTCGCGGTTTTGATGTCAAAGCAGATCCCGGCGGTCAGCTAGGTTTTGGTCCGACTCCAGGCTACTCTATATTCGTAGTGTCAACTGAGAAATGCGTAATCCTGTCGAACGGACAACACGTGGTCGCTCCCGCCAGCCCGCTCAAGCAGCTGCATCGCCCGGCTCGACTGCCGCGCGCGTCCTCGGCGCAAACGCCCGCCGAAGATGTCGGCCGGTACCAATTTCAGGTCTTCGCCACCTGCGTCGCAGACGCGGTGATGTCGATCGGTGGGCTGATCTTCGACCGGGCGATGGCGGGGTGGGACGTGTCCGTCGTGGTCGACGAACACGACGTCGACGACCGGCCGATCCGGATTTTGGGCGCCAAGGTGGCGTACCTGCCGAGCGGACCGCAGCGCGCCGCGGCGCTGCCTGCGCCGCAGATGCTCGCGGTCGCGGCGGATGTGATCGTGCGAAGCGACGCTGTTCGCCGGCGGGTACTGGCGGCCGGCAACGACGCCGGGACCGGGGTACTGCTCTGGGGCCGGGACCACCCGCCCAGCCTGAACTGCAAGTACGTCCCGGTCCGGCACCGGCCGAGCGCGGCCGCGCGCGTGTTCAAATCGCATGCGCTGGCCGCCGGGGGAGCGGCCGCCGCCCAAGGGGCGGACGAGGGGTTCTACTCGATGGTCTGATCGTCAGCCGGGCTTGGCGGCGGTGACGAACTGCAGGGAGCGCTGGGTCTGCTGCTGCACGTCGATAAGACCCGATGAGGTGAACAGGTCGGTGAAGGCATCCCGCTCGAAGAGCTCCAGCCCGACCGCGCGGGCGCCCGCGCTCATCGCCTGCCGCACCGGCGGTGGCTGTCCGGCGTAGCTGGTCAGTATCGCGACCCGACCGCCGGGCCGCAGCACCCGAACCATCTCGTGGGCCACCCGGAACGGCTCGGGCATCAGATACAGCGCGCCGAAACAGCAGACGGCGTCGAAGGTCTCGTCGGCGAACGGCAGCGTCCCCGCGTCACCGCGGACGTAACAGGTGCGCGGTCCGCTGTTGTCCTGCACGGCGCGGGTCAGCATCGGCACCGAGATGTCCAGCCCGACGGCCAGGCCGTCGTCAGGCAGTCGCTGCGCCAGTTGTCCGGTGAAATTGCCAGGGCCGCAAGCGATGTCCAGCAACCGGTGCGCGCCCGACAGTCGTAACGCCTCAGCCGCGCGGCGTTGCTCGGCGCCGGTGGTGACACCACTGGCGACATAGAAGGCCACCGGGCGCCACAGGCGCTCGTACACGCCTGCGACCAGCGGGCTGTTCATCGCCCGCTGAGCCAGTGTCGGGGTGTCGCTCTTGACCGACTCGCCGAGCACGTCGAGGAAACCGTGCCGCACGGTGGCCTGGCGGTCGAGCAAATCGCGGGTGGTCTCGAGCGGATCTGCGGTGCTAGCCATGCCGAGAGTCTGACCCGATGCCGGTTCCGGCGCGCATCCGGGGGCTTGCCCGGCTACGTCCTTGCTGCAACAGCATCGGAACCCATAACCTGGGCAACATCGGACCGCGACCGGACAGGGGCGGCATTGGTGACCGAATTGACCGCGTTACGCGCCGTCGAACTCGCCGCACTGAACATCTTCAAGGGATGTCCTGCCGAGGATTTGATGCCACTGGCGGCCAGCCTGCAGCCTTTGGAGGCCGGGAACGGTCAGATCCTCATGCATCAGGGCGAGCGGGCGGTGTCCTTCCTGCTCATCTCGTCGGGGACGGTCGAGATCAGCCACGTCGCCGACGACGACGTGGTGACCGTCGAGCATGTGTCGGCCGGGACGATCGTCGGAGAGATCGCCTTACTGCGCCACATCCCGCGGACGGCGACGGTGACGACCACCGAACCGCTGTTCGGGTGGATCGGAGACACCGACGCATTCGCGAGACTGGTGCACATTCCCGGGATCATGAGCCGGCTGGTGCGCACGGTCCGGCAGCGTCTCGCGGCCTTCATCACGCCGATCCCGGTGCGGGTTCGCGACGGGACAGAACTACTGCTGCGCCCGGTGCTGCCCGGCGACAGCGCGCGAACCCTGCAGGGGCATGTCCGGTTCTCCGCCGACACGCTGTACCGACGATTCATGTCGGCCCGCGTGCCCAGCACAGCGCTGATGGACTACCTGGCCGAGGTCGACTACGTCGACCACTTCGTCTGGGTGATGACGGATCTGGACGGCCACCCGATGGCGGACGCGCGTTTCGTGCGAGACGATCACGATCCAGTCGTCGCCGAGGTCGCGTTCACCGTCGCCGACAAGTATCAGGGTCGCGGGATCGGCTCGTTTTTGATCGATGCTCTTTCCATTGCGGCGCGGGTCGCCGGAGTCGAAAAGTTCACCGGCCGCATGCTTGCCGACAATGTCGCGATGCGCGCGATTATGGACCACTACGGAGCGTTGTGGCAGCGTGACGACGTCGGCGTGGTCATCGCCGTCATCGACGTTCCTGATCCGCGCCGGTTGCCGCTGAGCAGCGACCTGGTCACTACGATCAAACACACTGCACGTCAAGTCATTCGGGCCGTCAACTAACATGCGCCAATTGGTCCTGGTGGCCGCGCTACTGCTGCTCGCCGGGTGCGCTCATCCGGCCGAGCGCCCATCCGCACCCCCGGCCAGTGCACCGGCGCGCCACATCGACCCCGACAACATCAGGCGGGTGCGCCGCGATCTGCCAGCCGGCTACGAAGTACGCGCGGTTTCCGGAATAACTGCGCCACAGTCTATCTGGGGTATCGGCGGGGGCGGGGCGGCGAATCCCGTGCGCTGTGCGGCACTGGCCGATCCGGCCGGCGGTCATGGTCAATCCGCCCGCGGTATTTCAGGTTCCGGTGCGGGCGGCACGGTCTACGCGGTGGTGGTGGATGCGACGTCGGGCCCGGTCGCAGTGGATCAGTCGATGCTCGGCTCATGCCGACAGTGGAGCGTGGTCGACAAGCGTGCCAGCGCGCATGTCCATCTCGTCGATCCGCCGCCCATCGACGGGGCCGAAACCCTCGGCATGACAGCCGAAATCACCACCTCAGTCGAGGGTGGCAATGAAATCGGTTCCCGGGCAAGCACGTTCACCGCGTACCTGGGCGACTACTACGCGTTCACCACGTTGATCAGCGACCCGGGTTCGCCGAATCAGGCTCTGACGCCGCAGTTCGCCGCTGACCTGCTGGTGAAAACCGTGTCGGCCTTACGCGGCTGAAAGTGGTGCGTTAGATTGAGCGCGATGATGCGGACGGCTGCAGCTATCGGAAGTATCTGCCTCGTGGCGGCATGTTCTTCTCACGATTCTTCGAATGCCGTAACTGCCGATATCACTAAGATATCCCAGGTCAAATCGTTTTTCGGCCCGCAGTACAAGGTCAAGGACGTCCCGAAGACCGCCATCGATCCCAAGGTGTTGTCCACCCACAAGCTGCCGCCGGGCCTGACGTTCGAGCCGCCCGACTGCTCGGCCTTCGTTGTGGGCGAGGACATGCCCGCCGGCCTGCAGGGCAACATGGTCGCAGTCGAGGCCGAAGGCAAAGGCAACCGGTTCATCGCGATGGCCGTGCAGACATCGGCGCCGGTCCCCTTCGCCGAACCGGGTCGCAACTGCCAGAAGGTGGCGTTCCAAGGCGGACGTGTCCGCGGTCTGATCGAAGTGATCGACACCCCGCAGATCGACGGGACGCACACCTTGGGCGTGCACCGCGTCATCCAGACTGTCGTGCAGGGAAAGCCGCGCAGCGGCGAACTGTACAACTACACCGCGCATTTCGGTGATTACCAGGTGATCATCACCGCCAACCCGGTGGTGGTCCCCGGGCAACCCTCGACGCCTGTCGACACCAAGGAAGCGCGCGACCTACTGGTGAAGTCCGTCGCCGCAACCAAGGGCTGACCCCTAGCGAACGTCCCTGGGCCGGAACTGAATACTGACCCGCGGCCCGACGCCTGCCGATGTTTTCGGGACCGAGTGCTCCCACGTTCGCTGGCACGAGCCGCCCATCACCAAGAGATCGCCGTGCGCCTGCGGCAACCGCAGCGACGGGCCGCCGCCGCGGGGCCGTAGCGCGAAAGTGCGAGTGGCGCCGAGGCTGACGATCGCCACCATGGTGTCCTGGGTGCTGCTCCTGCCGATGGTGTCGCCGTGCCAGGCCACGCTGTCGGAGCCGTCGCGATAGCAACACAAGCCAACGGTGGTGAACGGCTCGCCAAGTTCGCCGGCGTAGATGTCGTTGAGCCGGCGGCGAAGCCGGGCCAGTCCGGAATGTGGCGGACTGTCGACGGTGAAATCGTGGAAGCTCACCAGACGGGGGACATCGAGAACCCGGTCATACATCTGCCGGCGCTCGGCGCGCCACGGGACCGTGTCCAGCAGCTCAAACAACATGTCGTCGGCTCCGGTCAACCATCCGGAACGAATGTCGATCCAGGCCCCGTCACCGAGCAATCTGCGGTCGTTGGCTTCAAACAACGACTCCTGCACCGCAATCGCCACGGCGCACAGTCTATCGCACAATTGTTCGAATATCCCGCGACGGTGACTAGAGTCGGGCGGCCCCCGGGCCCGCAGCGGCCAGCACGTCGTCCGGGTTGAACAGCGCGCAGCTGCGCAGGCTCAGGCAACCGCAACCGATGCAGTCGGCGAGGTTGTCCCGCAGTCGCTGTAGATGAAGGATTCGATCGTCGAGATCGGAGCGCCAACCTGCGGACAGCCTCGCCCAATCGCGGCTTGTCGGGACCCGGTCGGCGGGCAGTGTGGCCAGCGCCGCGCGGACGCGGGCCAGCGGAATGCCCAGTCGATGGGACATTTTGATGAATGCGACCCGGCGCAGGGTGTCGCGACTGTATCGGCGTTGATTGCCCGATGTGCGCCGGCTGGTGATCAGCCCCTGCCGCTCGTAGAAGTGCAGAGCTGAGATCGCCACACCGGCCCGGCTGGCGAGTTCGCCGGGCAGCAGTTCTTGGCCGTCCACAACCTGAACAATACTTGAGGCCGCGATCCGGGTTACCGTGCTAGTTATGGGCTTGGGCGCGGATTCCGAGGTGGGTGCGCTGCGGGCGGTGATCCTGCACCGCCCCGGTGCCGAGCTGCGCCGACTCACGCCGCGCAACACCGACGATCTGCTCTTCGACGGATTGCCCTGGGTTGCACGGGCGCAGGAGGAGCACGACGCATTTGCCGAGTTGCTCCGCTCTCGCGGCGTCGAAGTGCTGCTGATGTCGGAGTTGCTGAACGAGGCGCTGGTCAGCGGTGCGGCCAGGATGCAAGGTATCGCGGCTGCGGTCAACACGCAACGCATTGGATTGCCTCTGGCGCAAGAGCTTTCGTCGTATTTGCGTAGCCTCGATCCTGCCCGGTTGGCGGATGTGTTGACCGCAGGCATGACGTTCGACGAGTTGCCTCCGGACGTCAGCCCGGATGGCTCGCTGGTCCGTCGCATGCATCACGACACCGACTTTGTCATCGAGCCGTTGCCGAACCTGGTCTTCACCCGCGACTCGTCGATCTGGGTCGGGCCCCGGGTGGTGATCCCCTCCCTCGCGCTGCGGGCACGAGCCCGTGAATCGTCGCTGACCGATCTGATCTACGCGCACCACCCGCGGTTCACCGGTGTGCGACGGGCGTACGAATCGCGCACCGCGCCAGTGGAAGGCGGCGATGTGTTGTTAATGGCTCCGGGGGTGGTGGCCGTCGGAGTGGGTGAACGTACTACGCCTGCGGGCGCGGAAGCATTGGCGCGCAGCCTGTTCGACGATGGGTTGGCTGAGACGGTGCTGGCCGTGCCGCTGGCCCAACGACGCGCGCAGATGCACCTGGACACCGTGTGCACGATGGTCGATACCGACGCAGTGGTGATGTACGCCAACGTCGTCGACACGTTGTCCGCATTCACCATCGCGCGCACGCCGGACGGGGTTCGGATTTCCGACGAAGCACCGTTCGTCGACGCTGCCGCCGACGCGATGGGGATCGAGAAGTTGCGCGTCATCGACACCGGACGCGATCCCGTTGTGGCCGAACGGGAACAGTGGGACGACGGCAACAACACGTTGGCATTGGCGCCCGCAGTGGTCGTCGCCTATGAGCGCAACTCGCGAACCAACGCTCGCCTGCGCGATGCCGGGGTCGAAGTGCTCACGATCGCCGCGTCCGAACTGGGTACCGGCCGTGGCGGACCGCGGTGCATGTCGTGTCCGGTCGCCCGCGACCCGATGTAACTCGTTGCGAGCCAGCGTTGTTGATTGCGATTTGGTAACCGACACGCCCGCAGCGGGGCACCGGACGATAACGATCCGTCATTCGGTCTGCCGTTGTCGCGCCGAACCTGTCAGCGTGGTGGTCGTGACTATTGATGCCGACCACGTCCCTTTTACTGAGTCGCAGCCCTATCGGTGTGGGCGCGGCCACTGGCTGCTGCCGGACCGCATGATGGCCGGAAGCGTGTCGTGCTCCTGCCGTCGAGGGCGTCACACCACTTGGGAATGCGAATGCGGCGACATCACGTATGCGCCGAAGCTCAAAGAGGCGTGCGCCCTGGACCGCTAGACCGTCAACGCCAGCTGGGCAGCCAGATCTCCATGTTCCAGGTGGTCTGCGAAATCGGCTGGCCGGTGAGAACGGGGAAGAGCCAGGCGAAATTCGTCAAAACGACTGCGACGTAGCACGACACCGCGATGAGCCCGAGGGTGCGACTCTCGGCGTTCTTGCCTGGCTTGTACAAGATGTCGCCGAGGATCAACGCGATCGCCATCGCCAGAAACGGTCCCATGGTGGCCGCATAGAAGAAGTACATCTGCCGGTCGATATCGGCGAACCACGGCAACCAACCGGCGCAGTAACCAACCAGCACTGCGGCGTAACGCCAGTCGCGGCGCACGAACATTCGCCACAGCGCGTAGCCGAGTACGGGCACCGCCAGCCACCACATCGCCGGCGTCCCCACCAACATCACTGCCTTGACACATGATTGGGCGCCACAGCCGGGAACATTCTGTTGATCGATGGCGTAGAGCACCGGCCGCAGCGACATCGGCCATGCCCATGGTTTGGATTCCCACGGGTGGTAGTTGCCAGCGGAATTCGTCAGGCCGGCGTGGAACTGGTAGGCCTTGGCGGTGTAGTGCCAGAGCGACCGAATCGCGTCGGGCAGTGGAAATTTCGTCTGAGTGCCGATGGACTGGCCGACCTCGTGCCGGTCGACGGCGGTCTCAGACGCGAACCACGGGGCGTAGCTGGCCAGGTACACCGCGAACGGGATGAGCAACAGCGCGTAACCGGTGGGGATCAGATCGCGGCGAATCGTGCCCAGCCACGGCCGCAGCACCCGGTACTGCCTGCGTGCCGCGATGTCGAACGCCACCGACATCGCTCCGAAGAACACGACGAAATACAACCCGGACCACTTTGTCGCACAAGCCAATCCGAGTAGCACCCCGGCGCCGAAGCGCCACCAGCGAACTCCGAGCCGCGGCCCCCACACCGTCTCGGCGATGCGGCCCTCGACCATCGCGACATACATCCGCTCGCGTACCTGATCGCGGTCGACGATCAGCGCACCGAACGCGGCGACCACCAGGAACGCCAGGAACCCGTCCAGCAGAGCGGTACGGGCCACCACAAAGCTGACCCCGTCGGCGATCAACAACATTCCGGCGATCCCGCCGACGAGCGTCGACCGGCTGATCCGTCGCACGATCCGGACGACCAGTGCCACCATGATGACGCCGAGGACCGCGCCGGTGAAGCGCCAGCCCAGCCCGGTGTAGCCCAACAGCGCCTCGCCGATCGCGATCAGCTGCTTGCCCACCGGTGGATGCACGACCAGTCCGTAGCCGGGGTTGTCCTCGACTCCGTGGTTGTGCAGCATCTGCCACGCCTGCGGGGCGTAATGCTTTTCGTCAAAAATCGGGGTGCCGGCATCGGTCGGCGAGCCCAGGTTGACCGTTCGGGTCACCGCGGCGAGCGCCGTGACGACGGCGGTCACCGTCCAGCCCTGCAATCGGTCGATCGGCCCGAAGTCGCGCGCCGGCTCGACGGGCCCGGGGCTGATCACTGGGACAGCCTCGTCGTCAGTGACGAGTTCTTCGGGCGTGGCGATAGACATCACCGCCGATCGTAGGCTGTCGCATATGTCTGGTGGCCGATTGCTGCTGGCCGCGACGCCGTTGGGTCAGCCCGCCGATGCGTCAGCGCGGCTGATCGCGGCGCTGTCCTCGGCTGACGTCGTCGCTGCCGAGGACACCCGCCGGGTGCGGACGCTGGCCAAGGCACTCGATGTGGTGATCGGCGGGAAGGTCGTCAGCTTCTTCGATCATGTCGAGGCGGCCCGGGTGCCTGCCCTGGTCGACCAGATCGGCGCGGGCGCCACGGTGCTGGTGGTCAGCGATGCCGGGATGCCGCTGATCAACGATCCGGGCCATCGGCTGGTCGCGGCGTGCGTGGACGCGGGGCTGTCGGTGCAGTGTCTGCCCGGACCGTCGGCGGTGACGACCGCGCTGGCGGTGTCCGGCCTGTCGTCGGAGCGGTTCTGCTTCGAGGGTTTCGCGCCACGCAAACAGGCCGCCCGACGAAGCTGGCTGGCGTCGCTGACGGGAGAGCAACGCACGACGGTGTTCTTCGAATCGCCGCGACGGCTGCCGGTATGCCTGCAGGACGCGGTCGACCAACTCGGCGGCGACCGCCGGGCGGCGGTGTGCCGCGAGCTGACCAAGGTCCACGAGGAGGTGGCGCGCGGATCGTTGAGCGAGCTCGCCGCGTGGGCCGCCGACGGCGTGCTCGGTGAGATCACCGTCGTGTTGGCCGGCGCGGTGGTCCGCGCCGCCGACCTGCCGACGCTGGTGGTCGAGGTCAACGCTCTGGTCGATGACGGGATGGGTGTCAAAGACGCATGCGCGCAAGTGATTGCGGCTACGCCGGGGGCGACGTCACGGCGTGAGCTCTACGACGCGGTGCTGCGCGCCCGGTGACGATGCGCGCCGTGAATCGGCGCGCTGAGGAGCCGGGCCATCGGACCCACGCGCGGCTGAGGCGGCGCCCGCGCCGATGATCGGCGCCGCTTTGTGCAGGCATTCCTCCCACTCGGCGTCGGCATCGGAGTCGGCGGTGATCCCGCCGCCGGACCCCAGCACCGCATTGCCCGCGGCGTCGAATTCCACTGTCCTGATCGCGACGTTGAGCTCGCAGCCGGCTATCGGTGACGCCAAACCCACTGTGCCGCAATAGACTCCACGCCTGGCTTGTTCCCACTGCGAAATCAGTTGTCGCGCTCTCAGTTTCGGCGTGCCGGTGACCGAGGCGGGCGGGAAGGCGGCATCGAGCAGTGCCGACATCGGCAGCTTGACCGGCATCTGCGCCGACACCGTCGACACCAGGTGCCAGACGCCCGGCGCGGGCCGCACCACCAGCAGTTCGGGCACGGTCACCGATCCGGTGACGGCAATCCGGCTCAGGTCGTTGCGAACCAGGTCGACGATCATGACGTTCTCGGCGACGTCTTTGCTCGAGGCCCGCAGCGACGACGGGGGAGCCGTCAGCGGCACCGTGCCCTTGATCGGGCTCGAGGTGACGACGTCGCCGCGGCGGCACAGGAAGAGCTCCGGCGACAGCGATGCCACCGCGCCCCACGGGCCGGCGACATAAGCCGCCCGCGCCGGCGCGGTGCGGGCGACGCCGTCGATGAAGAAGTCCAGCGGTTCGCCGGCGATGGTGCCGGCGAATTGCGTGCACACGCAGGCCTGATAGACCTCGCCGGCCCGGATGGCTTCCAGGCAGGCCAGCACGCCGTCGCGATGCGACTGACGATCGGCCGCGTTCCAGTCGATTCGGTACGTGCCCAGCGCGGTGCTGGGCGGCGAAGGGGCACGGAGCGCTTCCCCCAGCCAATCGGGCATCGGTGCGCCGGACAGGCTCTCGTACCACCACTGCCGGTCACGGTCGCAGCGCAACAGGCAGTCTGTCCAGCCGCCTGCGGCCTCCGGGACTCGGGCGGGCCGCCCGCCGGAAGCCGCATCGGGATAGGACAGGTAACCGACCCAGCCACCGCCGACCGCGGTGCTGTGCGAACCCGGTGGCACGTCAAAGGCTTTTTCCGGGTCGACGGGCCGGATATCCACGCTCGGCGCGATCAGAGCTGACGCGCCGAACCAGGCGCCGGTCAGCGCGGCAGGCGGCGGCAGATCCAGCCGGTGTGCGGCATCGCCGACGGCACGCAGCACCTCGGGCGGGCTGCCCAGATCGCCGAGTCGGTCGATTCGCACGCCCCTAGCTTTGCAGAAATCTCAGCCGCGGCTGATTTGGCGTACGGTCGCCGCTGCCACGAGCTTGTCCGGGTTGCGCATCGCGTAGAAGTTGGTGATCTTGCCGTCGATGATCTCGACGGTGAAAACACCCTCCAGATAGTCGGCGACGTAGATGGCTATCGCCGGTGCGGCGTTGCAGGTGACCAGCTCCACCCGGGCATCGGGAACCTGCATTCCTTTGCTGACCAAACCGACGAGCGCCCGGGCGACCTTTTCGGCGCCGACCACCGGTCGGCGGGCTGCGCTGGCCTTGCCACCGCTGTCGGCGGTCCACACCACGTCGGGTGCCAGCATCGACATCACCGCCTGCACGTCGCCGCCCGCGGCCGCAGCCATGAATTCGGCCGTGATCCGCGCATTCTGCTCGGGGTCGACCGGGGTGAAGCGTTTCCGCCTGGCCTGCACGTGTTCGCGGGCCCGGTGCGCCACCTGTCGCACCGCGGCCACCGATTTGTCGACCGCGGCCGCGATGTCGTCGTAATCGAAACCGAACACCTCGCGAAGGACGAACACCGCACGCTCGTCCGGGCTCAAGGTCTCCAACAGCACCAGCATGGCCATCGAGACCGATTCGGCCAGAACGACATCGGCCGACGGGTCCTGCTCGTCGAGCAGCAGCGGCTCGGGCAGCCACGGCCCGACGTAGTCCTCTCGACGCCGGGCACCGGCGCGCAGCGTGTTCAGCGCCTGTCGGGTCACCAGCCGGGCCAGATACGACTTCGTGTCGTGCACTTCGGACAGGTCTACCTGCGCCCAGCGCAGGTAGCTGTCCTGTAACACGTCGTCGGATTCTGTTGTGGAGCCGATGATTTCGTAGGCGATGGTGAACAGCAGCGGCCGCAGCAGGATGAACCGTTCGGCGTGCTCGTCGGCGGTGGCGGTCACGGGACCGTGACCGCTTCGGTTGCGAGTTTCTCGGATCGCTTGCCGCCCTTGAGCCAGCGGTACCAACCCGGCTTGGCGGCCTCCTTGCGAATGCCCCACACCGTGCCCTTGCAGACAGCCTCTTTGATCGACGCGGCGACCCGGCCGCCGATGAACAGGTTCAGCGGGCTGTCGTCGGGACGGGCGAACTGGACGGTGGCATATGAGCGGCCGATGCTGATGCATTGCCCGGTGAACGCCTGATTGATCGCCGCGGCCGGCGTGCCGGCGATGCGGCTGAGCACGGTGTTGGCGGCCTGCGCGCCGAGCGGGAGCGCGGCCTGGCAGCTCATCCGCAGCGGGTGGTCCGAGGGCGCGGCGGCGTCACCGGCCGCCACGATGCGGGGATCGTCCACGCAGGTCAGTGTCTCATCGGTGAGCAGTCTTCCCAGCGCATCGGTGGGAAGCCCGCTGCGGGCGGCCAGATCCGGCACGCCGAAGCCTGCCGTCCACACCGTCACCGCACTCGGCAGCGCGTGGCCGTCGGCCAGTACCACCGCGTCGGGGCGGACCTCGGCGACCACCGCGGTCTCGAGCACGTCGACTCCGAGACGGCGCAGCCACTTGGCCACCGACCGCCGTCCGGGCTTGCTCAGCGACGGCCCCAGCGTCCCGCCGCAGACCAGGGTGACCCGGCGGCCCTGTTCGGCCAACTCGGACGCCGTCTCGATGCCGGTTAGCCCGGCGCCGACGACGGTCACGGGGGCGTCGGGATCCAGCTCGTCCAGGGTGTGACGGAGTCGCTCGGCTTGCTCGAATTCGGCAATGGGATAGGCGAATTCGGCCGCTCCGGGCACCGCGGCCGGGGCGTTGCCGGTACTGCCGACCGCGTAGATGAGGTAGTCGTAGTCCAGCACGAAGGACGATGCCAGCTCGATCTGGCGATAGTCGGTGTTGATCCGCTCGGCGCTGTCGACTGCTAGCCGGATGTCCTCGCCGAGCAGAGTGCCGTAGTCGACGGCGGCGCTGCCAGTACCGGCGGCCAACTGATGCAACCGGATTCGTTCGACGAACATCGGACGTGGGTTCACCACGGTGATGTCGACATCTGCGCGCATGCGCAGATGATTGGCGGCCATTGTGCCGGCGTATCCGCCGCCGATCACGACGATGTGAGTGCGTTGGGCGGTCATGGTTGTCTCCTGTTCTCGGGGGTTGTTCTGCCCTCAAGACACCGCGCCGGCTTCGGATGTGACTCGGTGTGACCAGGCTCACTTCAGCCGACGATTCCTTGGATCAGGAGATCGATGCGCGCGGCGCGGTGATCCGGGCGTAGCCGGCCGCTGCGGTCGAGGGTGACCAGCCCGTGCATGGCGGCCCACACCACCTCGGTGAGGGTGTCGGTATCCCTACTGCCCGCGACCAGGTCCACCGCTGCGCGCAGTTCGTCGAACGCTGCCGTCAGCTCGGCGGGCGTGTCCGCGGCGGCGAACCGCAACGTTGTCGTGCGGGTGAACATCGCATCGAACAGCACCGGGTTCTCGTGCGCAAACCCGATGAACGCGTGGGTAACTCGCGCAAGGGCATCGGAACCGCCGGTCGCGTGGCCACGCGCCGACGACATCGCCTGGCCGAGCTCGCCGAACCCCTGGACGGCGACCGAGGCCACGATGTCCTCCATGCCGGAGAAATGCTTGTAGAGCACCGGTTGGCTGTATTCGATCTCGCCTGCCAGCCGGCGGGTGGTGACGGCATCCCACCCCTCCTGCTCAGCCAAGGCGCGAGCGGTGCTGGTGATGAGCTCACGGCGGGTGGCGCGCTCGCGCGCGCGGCGATCTTCGATGGCCATGACGCTATGTTAGCGCCGATACGGAAAATAGCGCTGCTATTGACACGCTCGTGGGAGGGGGTTAGCGTCGCTAACACCTACGGATTGGAGGGCCCGCCATGGCCGACGTTCTCGCGTTGATCGCGGTGCTGGGCACCGCGGTCGTCTACGGCACCGACGTGTTCTGCGCACTCGTGCAACGGCCCGCGCTCGCTCATGTCGATGACCAGGCGCTGCTGGCGGTGATGGGTAACGTCCATCGCTATGGAGATCGGCGGATGCCGGTGCCCGGCGTCATCGGCCTGGCGGCCGCGACGCTGAGCGCTGCATTCGCCGCGGCGTCCGGGCGCTGGGTTCCGGCGATCGCCGCCGGTGTCGCGGTCGTTCTGCTGGTGGCGTGGCTGGCGATTTACCTGTCGGTGAGCGCGCCGATCAACCGTCAGCTCACCGCGGCGGCGGCCCAGACTGCGCCGGCTGTGGACGCTCGAGCGTTGCAACATAATTGGGACAGGGTCATCACGCTTCGAGCCGTCCTGCAAGCCTTGGCCGTCGCCGCGCTGTGCACGGCACTGCTGGCCTGAACTCGAAAGGATCGACACCATGCCGACGAACATCGGGCGCCTGCTGATGCGCGCTGCGCCGCTCTTGAATGCTCCGGTCGCGGCGATCGCGGCCTCGCCACGCTTCGGCTCGCTACTGCGACGCAGCGTCACGCTGGTCACCTACACCGGACGACGTTCGGGGAAGACATTCAGCATTCCGGTGGCGTACCAACGCGGCGGCGACGAGGGCATTGACATCGGGGTGAACCTGCCGGACGCCAAGACGTGGTGGCGCAACTTCCTCGGCGACGGCGCTCCGCTCTCGGTGACTCTCGATGGGGTCGAGCGTGCCGGACACGGCGTCGCGCACCGAGACGACCAGGGACGCGTCATCGTCCACGTCCGCCTCGCCGACAGCTAGTCGACTTGGTAACGCGGGAACACTCCGGTGGGCGCCGGTAGCGGTGTACCCGGTGCCAGGCGGGCGCCGATCGCGTCGAAGCCCCGCTGCTCGGCCGGCTGACCCAGCAAGTCCAACAGCGTGCCGGCCGACTCGGGCATCACCGGCTGGATCAGCAGCGCGGCGATGCGAACCGCTTCGCAGGTGGTGTAGAGCACGGTCGCGAAGCGGATGTGGTCGGCCTCCGACTCGCTCTTGCGCAACACCCACGGTTGCTGGGCGGAAAAGTACCTGTTCGCCGCGCCGAGCATCAACCAGATCGCTTCCAGTGCCAGATGCATTGCCTGGTTGTCGAATTCGGCACGTACCTTGTCGAGTAGGCCGTCGGCGATCGCAAGTAGTTCGGTGTCCTCGGCGGTGAACTCGCCCGGCGACGGGACGACGCTGTCGAGATTCTTGGCCACCATCGACAACGATCGCTGGGCCAGGTTGCCCAACTCGTTGGCCAGGTCGGTGTTGATCCGGGTGACGATCGCGTCTTCGCTGTAGCTGCCGTCCTGACCGAACGGAACCTCGCGCAGCAGGAAGTAACGCACCTGGTCGACGCCGAAGGTGTCGATCAGGGTGAGCGGGTCGACGATGTTGCCCACCGACTTGCTCATCTTCTCGCCCTTGTTGAGCAGGAAGCCGTGCGCGAAAACCCTTCGTGGCAAGTCGATTCCGGCGGACATCAAAAAAGCCGGCCAGTAGACAGTGTGGAACCGGATGATGTCTTTGCCGATCATGTGCAGGTCGGCCGGCCAATAGCGCTGGAACAACTCGGACTTCGTGTCCGGGTAACCCACGCCGGTCAGGTAGTTGGTCAGCGCGTCGACCCAGACGTACATGACGTGATCGGGATGCTCGGGAACCTTCACCCCCCAGTCGAACGAGGTCCGCGAAACGGACAGATCACGCAGACCGCCGGAGACGAAGCTGACCACCTCGTTGCGCCGCACCTCAGGCGCGATGAAGTCCGGGTTGGCCTGGTAGTGGGCCAACAACTTCTCGGCGTAGGCGGACAGCCGGAAGAAGTAGGTCTGCTCCTCGGTCCACGTCACCGGGGTGCCGGTCTCGACGGCGATCCGGGTCCCGTCGACGACCGCGGTCTCGGATTCAACGAAGAACCGTTCGTCGCGCACCGAGTACCAGCCGGAGTAGGTGTCCAGGTAGATGTCGCCCGCGGCCTGCATCCGTCGCCAGATCTCCTTGGACGCCTCGTGGTGGTCGGGGTCGGTGGTACGGATGAACCGGTCGAAGGAGATGTTCAGCTTCTGCTGCAGCGCCTGGAACACATCGGAGTTGCGCTGGGCCAGTTCGGCCGTCGGAATACCTTCTGCCGCAGCAGTTTCGACCATCTTGAGGCCGTGCTCGTCGGTGCCGGTCAGAAACCGGACGTCGAAACCGTCGAGTCGCTTGAACCTCGCGATCGAGTCGGTGGCGATGTACTCGTAGGCGTGCCCGACGTGCGGGTTGCCGTTCGGGTACGTGATCGCGGTGGTGATGTAGTACGGCGTCATCGGGTCTCACCTTATGGTGTGCGCGTGAGTTCCAAACGTGAGCCGCCACCCGCTCCGCAGCCGTTGAGCCCGCTGGTCGACGCCCACACCCACCTGGACGCGTGTGGCGCTACAGGCGGCGACGACGTACGCGCGATCGTCGATCGCGCCGCGGCCGTCGGCGTGACCGCGGTGGTCACCATCGCCGACGACCTGGCCTCGGCGCGCTGGGCGACGCAGGCAGCCGACTGGGACCCGCGCGTCTACGCCGCGGTCGCACTGCACCCCACCCGTGCCGACGCGCTGACCGAGGCGGCCCGCGCCGAGATCGAGCAACTGGCCGCCCACCCGCGGGTGGTGGCGATCGGTGAGACCGGGATGGATCTGTACTGGCCGGGCCGGCTAGAGGGCTGCGCCGACCCGGCTGTGCAGCGGGAGGCCTTCGCATGGCATATCGACCTCGCCAAGCGCACCGGCAAGCCGCTGATGATCCACAACCGCGAAGCCGACGCCGAAGTGGTCGACGTGCTGCGCAGCGAGGGTGCGCCGGACACGGTGATCTTTCACTGTTTCTCGTCGGGCCCCGACCTGGCTCGCGCCTGCGTCGACGCGGGATGGCTGGTCAGCCTGTCCGGCACGGTGAGCTTCCGCAATGCCCGTGAGCTGCGGGAGGCCGTCCCGCTGGTGCCCACCCGGCAGCTGCTGGTGGAGACCGACGCACCGTTCTTGACGCCCCACCCGTACCGGGGCGCACCGAACGAGCCGTACTGCCTGCCCTACACCGTCCGGGCGCTGGCGGAATTGATCGATCGGCCCGCCGAGGAGTTAGCCCAGATCACCACGGGAAATGCCCGCAGGACTTACGGATTAGCGATAGGGGGTTAAGAGTCGGTTAATGCGGATCCGCCCGAGTTGCCGTATGGTGGCCCCGTTCGTTACCTTCTTGTTATCGAACAGGTGTGGCCCTAGCGGCCCCTTTTTTATTTGTTGCCAAAGTTGTTGTTGAGGTCGGGGATACACGCGCGTTGAACGTACTTACGAAACTCCATCAGGCTCCTTCCCCGGCTCTGCGTCTTCTCGTCGCGGGTTTGTTGCTCGTCTTGGCCTTCGCCGGTGGCTATGCGGTCGCTGACTACAAGACGGTGACGCTGAGCGTCGACGGCACCGCCATGACGGTGACCACGATGAAGTCGCGAGTGATCGACATCATCAAGGAGAACGGGTTCGCGGTCAGCGACCGCGATGACCTCTACCCGGCCGCGGGCGAACGCGTTTCCAACGCGACCAACATCGTGCTGCGTCGCAGCCGGCCGCTGCAGATCTCGCTGGACGGTCAGAACACCAAGCAGGTGTGGACGACGGCCTCCACGGTCGACGAGGCACTGGCCCAGCTGGCGATGACCGATACGGCGCCTGCAGCGGCGTCGCGGGGCAGTCGGGTGCCGCTGGCCGGCATGGCTCTCCCCGTCGTGAGCGCCAAGACGGTCGAGCTCGACGACGCCGGTGTGGTGCACAACGTCCACCTCGCCGCGGCCCGGGTCGGCGAGCTGCTGGCCGGCCTCGGCGTGCCCCTGGAGCAAAGTGACCAGGTCACGCCCGGCGCGGCTGCGCCGGTGATCGACGGCATGCACGTCCAGGTGATCCGCAACCGGATTGAGAAGATCACCGTGCGGGTGCCGCTGGACCCGCCGCGTCGCCGCATCGAAGACCCGCAGCTGAACATGAGCAAAGAGATCGTCGAGGACAAGGGCGCCGCGGGCAGCCAGGACATGACCTACGCGGTGTCCAGGGTCAACGGGGTCGAGACCGGCCGTCTGCCGATCGCCAGCCACGTCATCACGCCCGCCCGCGACGCGGTCGTGCGGATCGGCACCAAACCGGGCACCGATGTGCCAGCGGTCTCCAACGGCGAGATCTGGGATGCCATTTCGCGCTGTGAAGCCGGCGGCAACTGGGCGATCAACACCGGCAACGGCTACTACGGCGGCGTGCAGTTCGACCAGAACACCTGGGAGCGCAACGGCGGTACGCGGTTCGCCCCGCGCGCCGACCTGGCCAGCCGGGAAGAGCAGATCGCCGTCGCCCAGGTGACGCAGTCCCGTCAAGGTTGGGGTGCATGGCCGGTGTGCAGCGGACGAGCGGGTGCGCGCTGACCATCCGGTTACTTGGGCGGACCGAAATCCGAAGGTTGGCCAAAGAACTCGAATTCCGACCGCGTAAGTCGTTGGGGCAGAACTTTGTTCACGACGCCAACACGGTGCGCCGGATTGTCTCGGCGTCCGGAGTCAACCGGCAGGACCACATCCTCGAAGTCGGGCCCGGCCTGGGCTCGCTGACCCTGGCCCTGCTGGACCGGGGCGCCACCGTCAGCGCCGTCGAGATAGACCCTGTGCTGGCCGACCGGTTGCCGCAAACCGTTGCCGAACACTCGCACAGTGAGATTCAGCGCCTGACCGTGCTGAACCGCGACGTGTTGACCCTCGGACCCGGCGACCTGGCCACCGAGCCGACGGCGGTGGTGGCCAACCTGCCCTACAACGTCGCCGTCCCGGCGCTGCTGCACCTGCTCGCCGACTTCCCGTCGCTGCGCACGGTGACGGTCATGGTGCAGGCCGAGGTCGCCGAACGGCTCGCTGCCGAACCGGGCGGCAAGGAGTACGGCGTGCCCAGTGCCAAAGTGCGCTACTACGGACAGGTTCGACGGCATGGCATGGTGTCACCGACCGTGTTCTGGCCCATCCCGCGCGTCTACTCGGGTCTGGTGCGCATCGACCGCCACGCGACCTCGCCGTGGCCGACCGACCCGACCTTCCGCAAGAACGTGTTCGGCCTGATTGACACTGCATTTGCTCAGCGCCGCAAGACATCTCGTAACGCATTCATCGAATGGGCGGGATCGGGCAACGAATCCGCAAGCCGACTGCTGGCCGCCAGCATCGACCCGGCGCGGCGCGGCGAGACGCTGACCATCGACGAATTCGTCCGGCTGTATCAGCGCTCGGGCGAAGTCGGCGTCAGCACGCCACGGGGCCAGTCCCAGCGGCACGCCTCGGCGAGCTGACCCGCTGCGGCCGCCCCGTTCGCCGGGCGCGGACGATAGTCTCGTGCGGTGCCGTTGGACGGGAACACCGCTGCGCAATGGGTGCCCACTGGGTCGGTCACGGTCCGCGCCCCGGGCAAGATCAACCTCCATCTGGCGGTCGGTGACCTTCGGGACAACGGCTACCACGATCTGACGACGGTGTTCCACGCCGTCTCTCTGGTCGACGAGGTGACGGTCCGCAGCGCCGACGTGCTGTCGCTGACGATCACTGGCGAGGGCGCCGATCAGCTTCCCGTCGACGAACGCAACCTGGCCTGGCGCGCCGCCGAGTTGATGGCCGAGCACGTCGGCCGGGCGCCCGACGTGGAGATCTCGATCGACAAGAGCATCCCGGTGGCCGGCGGCATGGCCGGCGGCAGCGCGGACGCGGCGGCCGTCCTCGTCGCGCTCAACTCGCTGTGGGAACTGGGGGTGCCACGTCGAGACCTGCACACCCTGGCGGCACAGCTCGGCAGCGACGTGCCGTTTGCGCTGCACGGCGGCACCGCGCTGGGCACCGGCCGCGGCGAGGAGCTCGCTACGGTGTTGGCCCGCAACACCTTTCACTGGGTGCTGGCGTTCGCCGACGGCGGCTTGTCCACCCCGAAGGTGTTCGGAGAACTCGACCGGCTCAGGGAGGCCGGTGACCCGCCGCGGATTGACAACCCCGAGCCGGTGGTGGCAGCGCTGGCGACCGGTGACCCCGAGCAGCTTGCGCCGTTGTTGGGCAACGAGTTACAGCCGGCCGCCCTGAGCCTGAAGCCGGCGTTGCGCCGGGTCCTGCGTGCCGGTGTCGAGGCCGGCGCGCTGGCGGGCATCGTGTCGGGTTCCGGGCCGACGTGCACGTTCCTGTGCCGGTCGGCACCTGCGGCAGTTGACGTCGGTACCGAGTTGTCCGGGGCAGGCGTCTGCCGCACGGTGCGGGTGGCCAGCGGCCCGGTGCACGGCGCCCGGGTGGTGCCCGCGCCTACGTGACACGCCGCCAATTTCGGCTCACAATTTGGCACTTCTCTAAGAGGAGTTTAAGATATCTGACGGTGATGAATACCGGTCAAGCAATGCGCCTGGTTCCTCCGCCCGCCGTCCAAGCCGGCGGGCGCGTCTCCGCCGACGTGGCAACGTTGCGGGCAGATAGTGCATCACCATCGATTCGAGACCAAATTGCTGCCCAATTGTGGGCGCGCGGTTGTCCCAAAGTGCGCTTGAGCAGGGGCAACATTAAACGCTGGGCGATGATGCCGGACCCGAGGAGGCAATCGTGAGCAGGTTTACCGACAACATGTTCCGCAACGCTCATGAAAGTACGCGGGGCATGGTCACCGGCGAGCCGCACGAGCCCGTCCGGCACACCTGGCTCGAGGTGCACGAGCGCGCGCGCCGCATCGCCGGCGGACTGGCCGCCGCGGGCGTCGGACACGGCGACGCAGTCGGCGTGCTGGCCGGATTCCCGGCGGAGATCGCGCCGACCGCGCAGGCCCTGTGGATGCGTGGCGCCAGCCTGACGATGCTGCACCAGCCGACACCGCGCACCGACCTCGCCGTGTGGGCCGAGGACACCATGAACGTCATCGCGATGATCGAGGCGAGCGCCGTCATCGTCTCCGAGCCGTTCCTCGTCGCGATTCCGGTGCTCGAGGAGAAGGGCATCAAGGTCCTCACCATCGGTGACCTGCTCGACAGCGAGCCGATCGATCCGCTAGAGACCGACGAAGACGATCTGGCGCTGATGCAGCTGACGTCGGGATCCACCGGGTCCCCCAAAGCGGTCCAGATCACCCACCGCAACGTCTACTCCAACGCTGAGGCCATGTTCATCGGCGCCGAGTACGACGTCGCCAAGGACGTCATGGTCAGCTGGCTGCCCTGCTTCCACGACATGGGCATGGTCGGGTTCCTGACCATCCCGATGTACTTCGGCGCCGAGCTGGTCAAGGTCACGCCGATGGACTTCCTGCGCGACACGCTGCTGTGGGCCAAGCTCATCGATAAATACAAGGGCACCATGACCGCGGCGCCGAACTTCGCCTATGCGTTGTTCGCCAAGCGGCTGCGCAACCAGGCCGAGCCCGGCCAGTACGACCTGTCGACGCTGCGGTTCGCGCTGTCCGGCGCTGAGCCCGTCGACCCCGCCGACGTCGAGGACCTGCTGGATGCGGGCAAGGCCTTCGGGCTGAAGCCGTCGGCCATCCTGCCCGCCTACGGCATGGCCGAGACGACGCTCGCGGTCTCCTTCTCGGAGTGCAACGCCGGTCTGGTCGTCGACGAGGTCGACGCCGACCTGCTGGCCGCGCTGCGCCGCGCCGTCCCGTCCAGCAAGGGCAATACCCGCCGGCTGGCATCGCTTGGCCCGCTGCTCAAGGATCTCGAGGCCCGCGTCGTCGACGAGAACGGCGACGTGATGCCCGCTCGCGGCGTCGGCGTCATCGAGCTGCGCGGCGAATGCGTCACCCCCGGCTACCTGACCATGGGCGGCTTCCTGCCCGCACAGGACAAGCACGGTTGGTACGACACCGGCGATCTGGGCTACCAGATGGAGAACGGCCACGTCGTGGTGTGCGGCCGTGTCAAGGACGTCATCATCATGGCCGGCCGCAACATCTACCCGACCGACATCGAACGCGCCGCAGGCCGCGTCGCGGGTGTGCGCATCGGCTGCGCCGTCGCCGTCCGACTGGACGCCGGGCACTCGCGCGAGACCTTCGCCGTCGCCGTGGAATCCAACGCCTGGCAGGACCCGGTCGAGGTGCGGCGCATCGAGCACCAGGTGGCCCACGAGGTCGTCACCGAGGTCGACGTGCGGCCGCGCAACGTCGTGGTGCTCGGCCCCGGCACCATCCCGAAGACGTCGTCCGGCAAGCTGCGCCGGGCGAACTCCGTCACGCTCGTTACCTAACCGCCGGCGACGACGCGCGCTGTGAAACAGCGCGAGGAGAAGCCGGCTAACTCGACCCTGCCAACTGCTTCTGCTGGTAGAGCCGCGCCCACTCCTTGCGCGGTCGGATCGACACATCGACGTCAGATCCCTTGGCGCGCAACGCGCCCACGTTGGCCTCCTCACGCGGTGTGCGGGCGAACGGGTCCCAGCCGAAGAAATTGCAGGCGTTGCGCCAGGTGATCTTGTTGATGTCGCTGTCGTCGGCGCCGGCGGCGGTCAACTCGGCCAGCACCTGTTCGGGGGCGTCCGGCCAGAAGCAGTCGGAGTGCGGGTAGTCGCATTCCCAGGCGATGATGTCGATCCCGATCTCGTGGCGCAGTTTGAGCGACGTCTTGTCGGTGACGTAGCAGGCCAGTGAGTGTTCGCGGAACACATCGCTGGGCAGCTTGTCGCCGAAGTCGCGGCGCAGCCATTTCTGGTTGGTGTAGTGCCGGTCGCTGCGGTCGAGATAGAAAGGGATCCAACCGATTCCGCCCTCGGAGAAGGCGAACTTCAGGTCGGGGTATTTGCGCATCGCGGGGCCCCACAGCAGATCCTGGGCGCACATCGCCGAGACTTGGGTGGCCAGGATGATCATGTTGTCGATCGGTGCGTTGGGCGCCATGCTGATCGCCCCGAAGCCGGTGCCGATGTGCAGGCACATCACCACGTTCTCCTCGGACAGCGTGCGGAAGACCGGGCCCCAGTAGTCGTCGTCGTGGTAGCTCGGAAGTCCTTCCAGGTGCGGTAGTTCCGGCATCGTCACGGCGTGACAGCCCTTGGCGGCCACCCGGCGGATCTCGGCGCACATCCCTTCGGGCGTCCATGTCGGCAGGATCGCGATCGGGATGAACCTGTCGGGGTAGGAGCCGGCCCACTCGTCGATGTGCCAGTCGTTGTAGGCCGACACCATGACGAGCGTGACGTCTTCGCGCGTCATGTTGAGGTGGCGGGCGGAGAAGCCGGTGAAGGTCGGGAAGCACATCGACGCCAGGATGCCGTTGCGGTTCATGTCGCGGACGCGCTCGTGCACGTCGTAGACACCGGGACGCATCTCGGCGAACCCGGCGGGGTCACGGCCCCATTCCTCGGCCGGCCACGACACCACGGCGTTCAGCCCGCTGACGCCCTGCGGGCGGCCCTGATACATCCACTGATCGACGCCCTTGTCGTCGGTGACGACGACCGGAGCCTCCGCTTTGTACTTGTTCGGCACGTGGCGCAGAAACATGTCCGGCGGCTCCACGACGTGGTCGTCGATGCTGACCAGGATCAGGTCGTCGATGTTCATTCCTCAACTACTACCCTGGAGCCCGATGACCGTCTCCGCATCTTCGGCCAGAGTTTTGCCGCAATCGGCCAAAGCAGCCGGCCGGGCCCGTATCGGCCCGGTCGAACTGCGCCGCGGCGGGCGGGCGCGGGCCGGCAGCTATCTCTACGAGGGCCATCGGCTGGTCACCGGGTGGCACTCGCACGACCTGCATCAGATCCAGTACGCGATCGGCGGCGTCGTCGAGGTCGAGACGGCGACCGCCCATTACCTGCTGCCACCGCAGCAGGCCGCCTGGATCCCCGTCGGCCTGGAGCACCAGGCCACCATGACGCCCAACGTCCGCAGCGTCGCGGTGATGTTCGATCCGGATCTGCTGCCCGAGGTCGAGAGTCGGGCCCGGATCGTGGCGGTGTCGCCGCTGATCCGCCAGATGATGATCTACGCGCTGCGCTGGCCGATCGGTCGCCCGGACAGCGATCCGGTGTCCGACGGGTTCTTCCAGACGCTGGGCCATCTGGTGTTCGAGGCGCTCGACCATGAAGCGCCGCTGAGCCTGCCCACGGCCGAGAACCCGATCGTGGCCGCCGCGATGGACTACACCAAGGCGCACCTGGCGTCGGTAACCGCAGCCGAGGTCAGTCGCGCGGTCGCGGTGTCCGAGCGCACGCTGCGACGCCAGTTCGACGCGGCCGTCGGAATGTCATGGCGGACCTATTTGCTGCATGCCCGCATGCTGCGCGCCATGGCGCTGCTCGTCGCCCCCGGCGCTTCGGTCCACAAGACCGCCAGCGCAGTCGGTTTCGACAGTTTGAGCGCGTTCACCCGCGCGTTCACCCAGTTCTGTGGGGAAACCCCGTCCAGCTACCGGCAGCGGAGCGGCGACAGCGAGTGAGTGACTACGTCAGGTGACCGGGAACCACTGCTCGACGACCCGGGCGATCTCGATGTAGAGCGGGATGCCGATGGTGACGTTGTAGGTGAACGTCAAACCCAGCGATGCCGCCAGCGGCAATGTCGGACTGGCCTCGGGAATCGCGAGCCGCTGCACTGCCGGTACCGCGATGTAGGAGGCGGCGCCGCAGAGCACCGCGAACAACACGTACGTGCCCGGCTTGAACTCGGCATGGGTGAGGTAGGCGTACCCGTGCGCAACGACGATCCCCAGCGGTGCAAAGAGATTCGGCGCCAGCAGGCCGAAAAAGATGAACCCACGGCCGGCGGACCTCAGGTCGCGCAACTTGCGGGCCGCGGTCATGCCCATCTCGAGCAGGAACAGACAGAGTGCGCCCTGGAAGGCGGAGATGAAGAAAACGTCGTCGTCGTGGGTGACCTTGGTCCCCTGCAGTCCGCTGATGAAGCCGATCGCGATACCGCCGAACAGCAGAAGCAGCCCGGGGTTCAGGAAGACTTCCCGCAGCAGTTGACGGGATAGGAAAGTCGGCTTCGAGTCGAGGCCATCTCTCTCTGAGTGCCCCCGCTTGTCCAGCGAGAAGTCAAGCGGCTGAGCGATTCCGCTGCCTTCGATGTCGAGTTGCTCTCCGGGAGGTGGTTGTGCGGCCGCCCCGGGTGCGGACTTCGCCGGCGCCGCAGCAACGTATCCGGACTCGTCCGGCATGTTCCCTTCGGCGTCCAGCCCCCGGTCTCGCAGCCGCGCAACGAGATACAGGGCCACCAGGCATCCCGGGACCTCCATCACAGCGAGCATCACCGGCATGTAGGCGTCGAAAGCCACCCCGACGCTGACGAGAATCCCAACACAGGTGGCGAACGTTCCGGCCGAGTCGGACCCGTAATAGCCTGCCACCGTTGCCTTGTCGACACGTCGGAGCGACGTGAGCCGGCTCAGGAGCAGGTAGGCGATCAGGCCGATGACGAAATTCAGCACAAAGCCGATCAGCATGAATCCGACGATGTGGCCGACGCTTGATGCGTGTATCGCTGCGAGCTCCTCGCCACCGTGCCAGCCGATGGCCAGCAGCAAGTACATCGTCAGACCTTGGTAGATCACGTACGGGAATTCGAAGTCCACCTTGAGAAGTGGGAGCAGAAACCCGAAGTAGAAGAACAGCAGCAACGGTTTGAACAGGTTGTGCTCGACGTTGTTCAAGAAATGATGAAGCATCGCTCTCAGCCCATCTCCGAAGTTGGTGGTCGCGCGGATTTACCAGGTGTGCACGCGGTTCTGGGCCGGCTCCAGGCCTAGTTCGATGAGCAACTCGGTGGCATCTGTGGCCTGCTCGCAGATCGTCGGCACCTCCGGACGTTCGGCGGCGGTGAAGTTCTCCAGCACGAACGCCGCCGGATCCTTGCGGCCGGGTGGGCGGCCGATGCCGATGCGCACTCGCTGAAAGTCCTTGGTGCCCAGAGCCAGTGCGATCGAGCGCAGCCCATTGTGGCCACCCTCGCCGCCGCCGAGCTTGAGCCGGATCTGGCCGAACTCGATATCGAGCTCGTCGTGGATGATCAGCACGTCAGCGGCGGACACCGAGTAGAACTTCGCCAGCGGACCCACCTGGCGGCCCGACTCGTTCATGTAGCAGCGCGGTTTCGCCACTACCACCGAGTGTCCGCCAAGCCGCCCGGTGACGATCTCCGCGCCGGAACGCTTGTGCACCTTGAAGTTCGAACCCAACCGAGCCGCGAGCCGGTCGGCCACCATGAACCCCAGGTTGTGCCGCGTCTGGGCATAATTCGGCCCGGGGTTGCCCAAGCCGACCACCAATCGTGGTTCGGCCACGGGCTATTCGGATTCGGACTCGGCTTCGGCCGACTCGCCTTCGCCCTCGCCTTCGGTGGACTCCTCGGCCGGCTCTTCGCCCTCGACAGCCTCGCCGGCGCCCTCGGCGTCCAGCTCCTCGGCGGTCGGCGCGTTCACCACGTTGACGACCAGCAGCTCGGGGTCGGAGATCAGGTTGACTCCCGCAGGCAGCTCGATCTGGGCCGCGGAGAACTGGGTGCCAGGCCCGATGCCCTCGACCGACACGGTCAACGACTGCGGGATCGCCATGGCGTCGGCTTCGATCTCGATGGTGTTGGTTTCCTGGGTGACCAAGGTGCCGGGGACCGCGTCACCGACCACCTCGACGTTGACCTCGACGGTCACTTTCTCACCACGACGAACGACCAGCAGGTCGGCGTGGGTGATGCTGCGCCGGATCGGGTGGATGTCGAGCGCCTTGGTCAGTGCCAGCTGCTCCTTGCCCTCGATGTCGAGGGTCAGCACCGCGTTGGTGCCGGAGTTACGCAGCACGGCGGCAAAGTCGTGGCCGGGTAGCGCCAGGTGCTGAGGGTCGGCGCCGTGGCCGTAGAGGACGGCCGGAACCCAGCCGTCGCGCCGCGCCCGGCGGGACGCGCCCTTGCCGGTCTCGGTCCGTACTTTGACGGGAAGTTTGTTCTCGGATCTAGCCATGATGTCGCTCCTGTGTGAGATACCGGGGCACGGCCAGGAGTCGCGACTACGAGTCGGTCCCCGTCGATAACGGCGGCTTGTTCAAGCCACCCTCGCCGTGACGCCTGGTCAGGCTAGCGCATCAGCGGCTCAGAGCGGAAATTTGGTGTCCGTCAGCTGCTCGGACAACTCCCACAGTGCACCCGCGCTAGCAGCGCGTTTGGCGAGCGGGCTGCGGCCGACCGGCCTGCTCGGGCCGCCCATGCCGAACGATGGCCCGATGAAACTGTTGCCGGGGACGTCGCGGGCCGCGGCGTACAACGTCTGCCGGGCGCCGAAATCGGCGTCGGAAGCCAGCCGGTTGCCGAACGACATCAGCGCATCGCCGAGTTTGCGGCCGGACTTGCCCTGCAGGTTGGTGTGCGAGTAGCCGGGATGGGCTGCCAGCGCCCGCAGCGGCGAGCCGGTCGCCTCGAGCCGGCGCTGGAGCTCGCTGGTGAACAGCAGATTCGCGAGTTTGGACTGGCCGTAGGCCACCCATGCCGAGTAGGGACGTGACTTCCAGTTCAGGTCTCGCAGGCTGATGTAGCCCATCCAGTGCATCAGCGACGACACCGTCACCACCCGGTCGGTGACCTTCGGCAACAGCAGGTTGGTCAGCGCGAAGTGGCCGAGGTGGTTGGTGCCGATCTGGCTCTCGAATCCGTCGACGGTCACCGCGTGCGGGACGGCCATGATGCCGGCGTTATTCACCAGGACGTCAACGGTGTCGATCCCGTCGGCGAACTTGCGCACCGAACTCAGATCTTGCAGGTCGAGCGCCCGCACCTGGACTTTGCCCTTCATGTCGCGAGCCGCTGCTTTGCCTTTGCCGGTGTCGCGCACAGCCAGGACCACTGAGGCGCCGACTCGCGCCAGTTCGCGGGCCGTGACGGCGCCGAGGCCACTGTTAGCGCCGGTGACGACGACGGTGCGTCCAGCGAACGAGGGCAGGTCTGCGGCGGTCCACGACGTCATGGCCCCCACAGTAATCCGATGCACACGCGGTGCCGCGGCTACTTCGCGGCGACGGTGAATCCGTGGATGATCGCCTCGATGTCGACCGCGTCGGCGACGGCCTGATCGGCCAGGCTGGTGACGGCGAGCTGAATGAGGTAGTTGTCCGGCTCGTCGCCGGCTCCGTGGGCGATCACGATCCGGTTGATGGTGTGCAGCCGCTGGTCGCCGAGGTTGTAACTGCCCTCGATCATCGACGACGGGAAACCATGGAAGGCGACGTCCGAGGACTCGAGTTGTTTGAAGTTCTGCGCGAGCCGGGCGTCGTCGTTGCCGTGTTTGACCAACTCGGTCGCGTCGAACTCGCCGCCCAGCTTGAACACGATGAGCATCGCGTTGGGGAAGCCTTCGTTCTTGGCGATCAACTCGGTGGTGGGTGGGATGTTCGGCTTGTCGACTTTCTGCCAGCCCGGCGGCGTGGGTATCGACACGGTCAGGTCGGTCACCTGGTCTGGCGCCACCGGCGCGCCGGACACTCCGTTGCTTTCCAGATACTGCGAGAAAGGCACCGGCGCCCCGCTCGGCGTCGGGGTCGTGGTCGACGGGGTGGTGGACCAAATGGACTGATAGTCCGGGTTTTTCGGTCCGCAGCCGACCGCTGACACCGCCAGTGCCACCGCCACGGCGGCGAATCGCAGCAGCGGTCTCACAGTATCTCGCGGACCGTGTCGACCGGACGGGCCAGCCGCGTGCCTTTCGGTGTGACGACGAACGGCCGCTCGATCAGGATGGGATGTTCGGCCATCGCGTCGAGCAGTTGGTCGTCGCTCGCGTCGGCTAAACCGAGGTCGCCGTACAGCGCCTCACGCTTGCGCACCGCGGCCCGCACATCGATGCCCGCTGCGCGAATCATGGCCACCAGCTTGTCGCGGGACGGCGGGGTCTTCAGGTACTGCACTACCTCGGGCTCAATACCGTTGTCGCGCAGCAACTCCAGAGTCTTGCGCGATGTCGAGCACTTGGGGTTGTGATAGATGACCGTCGAAGGCATCTACGCGTCACCGTCGAACAGCCCCGTGACCGAACCGTTTTCGAATACCGCGCGGATGGTGGTTGCCAGCAGTGGTGCGATCGACAGCACGGTGAGCTGCGGGAAGCGCTTCTCTTCGCCGATCGGCAGCGTGTTGGTGACGATCACTTCCTTGGCGCCGCTCTCGGCCAACCGCTCGGAGGCGGGGTCGGACAGCACACCGTGCGTCGCCGCGATGACGACGTCTTTCGCGCCGTCGTTGCGCAGCAGCTTGACCGCGCCGGCGATGGTGCCACCGGTGTCGATCATGTCGTCGATCAGCACGCAGGTACGCCCCTGCACCTCACCGACCACCCGGTTGGACACCACCTGGTTGGGCACCTTCGGGTCGCGGGTCTTGTGGATGAACGCCAGTGGGACGCCGCCCATGGCATCGGCCCACTTCTCGGCGACCCGCACCCGGCCGGAGTCGGGGGAGACCACGACCATGTCGCCGCCGGCGTAGTTGTCCTTGATGTAGCCGGTCAGCAGGTTCTGCGCGCGCATGTGGTCGACCGGCCCGTCGAAGAAGCCCTGGATCTGGTCGGTGTGCAGGTCGACCGTGACGATCCGGTCTGCGCCCGCGGTCTTGAACAGGTCGGCGACCAGGCGCGCCGAGATCGGCTCGCGGCCGCGGTGCTTCTTGTCCTGACGGGCATACGGATAGAACGGGACCACCGCGGTGATCCGCTTGGCGCTCCCGCGCTTGAGCGCGTCGATCATGATCAGCTGTTCCATCAGCCACTGGTTGACCGGCGCCGGGTGCGATTGCAGGACGAACGCGTCGCACCCGCGGACCGACTCCTGGAAGCGCACGAAGATCTCGCCGTTGGCGAATTCCCGCGCCGTCTGCGCGGTGACTTGGACGTCGAGTTCTTTGGCGACCTGCTCAGCCAGCTCCGGATGCGCGCGGCCGGAGAAGAGCATCAGGTTCTTGCGGTTGTCTGTCCAGTCGTAGCTCACGGGCTGCCCTCACTGGTTCGGATCGGGGTGGCTGCTTTACGAATACTAGGTAGCGAAACGCCGCCGCGCTGCCGCGTTGACGTCATGACGGCTCGTCCGGCGCCGGGGGCGCCTCGTTCTGAGCGCCGCGCGCCCTCTCGGCGGCCTGCGCGGCCGCGCTGCCGGGACGTTTGCGCTCGACCCAGCCGTCGATGTTGCGCTGCTGGCCGCCGGAGACCGCCAGCGCGCCGGGCGGAACGTCCTCGCGGATCACGGTGCCCGCCCCGGTGTAGGCGCCGTCACCGACGGTGACCGGGGCGACGAACATGGTGTCCGAGCCGGTCCGCACGTGCGAACCGACCGTCGTGCGTGCCTTGGACGTGCCGTCGTAGTTGACGAAGACACTGGATGCACCGATGTTGCTGTGCTCGCCGATGTCGGCGTCACCGACGTAGGTCAGGTGCGGCACTTTGGTGCCGGCGCCGATAGTGGAGTTCTTGGTTTCGACGAACGCGCCCAGCTTGCCGTCGTCGCCGAGCACGGTGCCGGGCCGCAGGTAAGTGAACGGTCCGACCACGGCGCCATCGCCGATCGACGCCTCGGTGCCGTGGGTCCGGACCACCGAAGCGCTGTCGCCGACGGAGACGTCGGTCAGCGTGGTGTCCGGGCCGATACTGCATCGGCCGCCGATCCGGGTGCCGCCGAGCAGCTGGGTTCCCGGCTGGATCACGGTGTCGCGGCCGATGGTCACGTCGATGTCGATCCACGTGGTCGTGGGGTCGACGACGGTTACGCCGGCCAGTTGGTGGGCGGAGACGATGCGGCGGTTGAGCTCAGCGGCCAACTCGGCCAGCTGGACGCGGTTGTTGACGCCGGCCACCAGTGAGCTGTCGTCGACGTGGCGGGCCTGCACCACCTGTCCGTCCTGCCGGACGATCGCGATGACGTCGGTCAGGTACAGCTCCTGCTGTGCGTTGTCGGCCGACAGCCGGCTCAGCGCCGATCGCAGCGCGGCGATGTCGAAGGCGTAGACGCCCGCGTTGACTTCGCGGATCTCCTGCTGGGACGGCGTCGCGTCGGCCTGCTCGACGATCGCGATCACCTCGTGGTCCTGCGTGCGCAGCGTGCGGCCGTATCCGGTCGGGTCGCTCAGCGTCGTGGTCAGCACGGTGACCGCCGCGCCGTGGCCGCTGTGCGTGGTGACCAGGTCAGCCAGGGTGTCCGCGTCGAGCAGCGGAATGTCGCCGGACGTGACGACCACGATGCCGCCGAAGTCGTCGGGCAGCGCCGAGAGGCCGCACAGCACCGCGTGACCGGTGCCGAGCTGTTGGTCCTGGGTTGCCACCTCGATCGGGCGTCCCAGCGCCTCGGCCACATCGCCGATGGCCGCCTCGATGCGCTGGTGTTCGCGGCCCACCACCACGACCAGATGATGCGGCGCCATCTTGGTGATCGCGTGCAGCGAGTGCGACAGCATGCTGCGGCCTGCCAGCGTATGCAGCACCTTCGGGGTGTCCGAGCGCATCCGGGTGCCGGCCCCTGCCGCCAGGACGAGGACCGCCGCTTCGCCGTGCGTCATCATCGAACCTCCTCGCTGCCGGCCTGCCACCTGTTCAGCGTGTCATTATCCGCACGGCCGGGGCAAAAGACGTGCACCACCCCGAGCTTGGCAGCTCACGACGATGCCTGAGATGCACTTCTCAGCGGAGGTTCGGCGTTTGGCACCGCGATGGACCATAATCAGGCGGTGGACCGACGAAAAACTGCGCCTGCGCCCCGATCGCCGATCGAAGCGCTGCGGCAGTTGCCTGCTCTGGTCTTGTTGGAGCGGATCCCGGTTCCGACCCTGGCGGTGCTGCAGGACGGCACCATCGTGTTCGCGAACTCTGCCTTCGCCGAGATGGTCGGTCGGGCGGCCGATGAGGTCGTCGAGCTGAAATTCCACGACATCTTCTATGGGGCGCTGGAGACCGAACCGGTGCTCGCGGTCGTCGACGTGCTGGCGAACATGGTCGTCGACCTGGCCCACAAAGAGGGTTCGACGGTGCGCGCGCTGATGAGCAAATCCGCGCTGCGGCGTGCCGACGACGAGATCGCGCTCGCGACGTTCCAGGACCTCACCGAACACCTGTGGGTCAACGAACGCTGACCCGATCGGTCAGATCTACTCGCTGTGCTCGACGTGGCGTAGCGCCTCACGCGAGAGGAATTCACGGTAGTAACCCAGCGACGTCTCGGTGACGATCGCGGGGAACAGCAGTTCCCACATCTGTGTCAGGCGCCGGACGAGATCGCCGTCGCCGGAGGTGGTCTGGCCGAGAACCCTGGCGCCGAACATCGCGCTGACTATCGACTCGCTGACCAGACGCGGGTCGAGTTCCGAGCGGATGTCACCTTCGCTGATCGCCCGGGTGGCCTCGACCGTCACTGCGTCGATCCAGGTGTTGTAGGCCGTCATCGCAGTGCCGTTGAACTTGCCGAACGCGAGGGTCAACTGCTCGGCGATACGGACAACTCTGTTGTGGGCGAACAGATCCGCAGTGATGAAGGTGCTGTGCAGGATGTTCTCCAGCGCCGGAGAAAACGAGTCCGACATCGAACCCATCTCGGCGACCACCAAGGTCGCGCCTTCTTCGATGATCGCCGACGCGAGGGTCTCCATCGAGTCGAAGTGGTGGTAGAAGGCGCCTTTTGTCATTCCGGTGCGTTCGATGATCGCGCCCCGATCGGCGGCCGCGAACCCCACCTCGGTGAACACCTCTACTGCGGCATCGAGGATCTTTCGCCGCGTCGCTTCCGATCGCACTTGGCGGGCCATGGTTTCCTAACTCCGGAGTACCGGTTATCTGCGCAAACTCCGGACCCTCGGTTTTCCGCAACACTCCTCACTCGGCGGGAAGCCTAGCAGTGCGACGGTGGGACCCCACGGGGCGATCTACGCCTGATCAGCCTGAACTCGCTAGTGCGGAGGTGCTCCCGATCGCGATTTTTGTGCGTCTCTTGATGAACTGGCGGAAGTAATCGATCCGCTCCTCGCGGACGAAGCCGGGCAGCGCGAGCGCCCATGTCTTCTCCATATCGAGGAGGAATTGCTCCGGGTCGTCGAGGTGGCTGGTCTGCCGCAGACCCATGTACAGCGACACCAACAGACGTCCTACGTCCTGGGGTTCGCAGTTGGCGAACACGTCGCCCTCGGCGATTCCGCGGCTGACGGTGAGTGCCAGAGTGTCAATCCATTCGCCCTGCAACTTCGCCTGCAGTCCCTCGATCCGGCCGATCGACTCGAGCAGATGCAGTGCCGCGCGGGTGATGTCCTCGCTGAGATCGCGGATCGCCAGTTGGTAGGAGAAATCGATCAGCGTCTCCAGGCCGGAGAATTTCCGTGCCTGCAGGTCCGCAACCGCCTCGCCGGCCCGGGCCGCCTGGTCCTCGACGACTGCCAACGCCAGCGCATGCTTTGACCGAAAGTGGAAATACATTGCGCCCTTGGTCAATTCGGCCTCAGCAAGGACGTCGTCAAGGCCTACTTGATGGTAGGGCAGCCGAGCGAACTGCTGTGCCGCAGCACGCAGGATCTGCTGGCGGGTGGAATCCGCCTTGCTCTCGGTCGTCTCGGTCATAAATTGGCCACCTAGTAATGCTCCGCCGCGAAGGTTTGACAACGGGCCCCTAGGTCTCGAGGCGTCGTCTAATGAGCTTAGTCCAATAGCGTTCAGCGATTGGCGATCGACGCGACTCGGAAGTCACCCCTGAGTCGAGCACCCACCGCAACTCCCGGAGGACTTGCGGTCTGTTGAGGACTATACATGATTCAAAACGTATGTAAACTGGTCCGTATGACGATGGTCGGTCTGATACAGGGCGTGCAGTTCGACCTGAGCGATCGGCGCCGCTCGGGGCAATCGGCTCCGTCGCGCCCGCTTTCCGCATCATTGAGCCGGCTATCGAGTTTGGCGGTTCGCAGATGATCGACTTCGCGGCCCTGCCGCCGGAAATCAACTCGGCCCGGATGTACGCCGGCCCGGGGGCGGGACCAATGCTGGCCGCTTCGGCCGTGTGGGACAACCTGGCGGACGACCTCTACCTGAGCGCGGCGGCGTACGGGTCCGCGATCGCAGACCTGATATCGATATGGCTCGGTCCGTCTGCTGTATCGATGGCCGCGTCGGCCACTACCTATGTGTCGTGGATCAGCGCCACCGCTATGCAGGCGGCAGAAACCGCCGCCCAGGCCAAGACGGCCGTCGCTGCTTATGAGGCCGCATTCGCGATGACGGTAGCGCCGGCAGTGATCGCGGCTAACCGCGCCTTGCTGCTGGCACTGGTCGCGACCAACTTCTTCGGTCAGAACACTCCGGCGATCATGGCCACCGAGGCCGAGTACGTCGAGATGTGGATCCAGGATGCGGCCGCGATGGTCGGTTACGCGGGTGCGTCGTCGACTGCATCGACGTTGGCGCCGTTCACGCCTCCTGCGCAAACCACCAACGGGTCCGGGATATCGGCGCTGGCCGCCGCAGTCACTCAAGTCGCGGGCACATCGGCTGAAACCGGAGCGCAGACGGTGTCATCGCTGGGCTCTGCCGCGATGCCCAGTGCATTGCAGGCGCTGGCGTCGACGGTGACGTCGTCCTCGTCTTCCATATCGCCGCTGTCGTCGCTGACGACCGCGACGAGCGCAGCAGTGACATCCAGCACGACCATGGCTACGTCGTCGAGCGCGGTTGTCACGTCCGGCACGACCCTGGCATCGGGCACCGCCTCATCGGCATCGATGGTCACGTCGGCGATGTCGTCGCTCGGCTCGTCGGGGTCGATGGCTTCCTCTGTCAGCCCGGCGGCCAGCACCTTCGGCGGCGGATTCCAGATCTTCAACTCATCGCTGGACATCGGAGTCAGTCCAGGGGCGGGTGCCTTGAGTTCACCGCAGTTCGGCGACGTCGCCGTGACCGCGGCTTCGGGTCGCGCGGCTTCGCTCGGCGCTCTCTCGGTACCCCCGGGCTGGAGCTCCGCCGCCCCCGCATTCAGCCAGGTCTCCTCCGCGTTGCCGGCCGGCAGCGGGGTCCCGGCGACCACGCCACCGGTGGTGCCGAACGGGCAGGGAGCCCCGTTCGGTCCTCCGCAGTCGAAAATGGCCGGGCGCCAAGGCGCCAGCGAGCCTGAGACTGCCCGCTACCGGTTCCGTCCCTCTGTGGTGCAACGCCCGGTCTACACCGGTTGAGGCAGGTCGGGTGCCTCCCGCGAGCCGCAGCACGGCCGGCTGGTCGCTCCACAGCGAAGCACTCCGAGCCCTGCTTGCCCGCAGTGTGCGGCCAAGCCGTCTTTCGATCGAGCCGATACCCTAAGTTTATAGATTAGGTAAACATCATTCAGTTAGTATGTATAATACCCAATATGCCGATAGTCGGTCTTGCTCTTGTCGCCCCCAGCGCTGTCCGTCCGTCGGGAGGGACGGGAGCGTTATCGGGTGCTGACGATGAGGTCATGACAGTGCGAGTACAGGCGTCCGGCATCCGGGCTACTTCGGTTTCCATTGCTTTCAGCCACTTTTCGCCGTCAGGCGCAGCGTCGTGGCGGATGACGACCTTTTCTGGAAGGGAGAGCTCCAGTGAAGTACACGCTGACTGACGTTGCGGGAGTGACGATTATCGATATCGAACCGCTGCGTGATGATCGCGGGTTCGACTCGCGCGCGTTCTGCGCCGAAGAACTTGCTGACCATGGCTTGGCCTTCAACTTCACCCAGGCGACTCTCGCTTATAGCTACGCCCGAGGGACTGTGCGCGGCATACACCGTCAGGTTTCCCCACATGCGGAGGCCAAGTTGGTGCGCTGTGTCCGCGGCGCGATCGTCGACGTGGCAGTCGACGTACGCCCAGAGTCGCGCACCTACGGCAAGCACGTCATGGTGCAACTGAGCGCCGACAATCGCCGCGCGTTGTTCTTACCGCCGTTTGTCGCGCATGGCTTTCAGACCCTCGCCGACAACACCGAAGTTCTCTGTCAAATCAGCGGTCGCTATGCACCCGCCGAAGAGCAGGGATTCCGCTGGAATGACCCGGGATTCGCGATCGAGTGGCCGTTGCCCGTCAGCGTCATCTCCGAAAAGGATGCTAACTGGCCGTTACTGGCGCCGGTTGGGATCGGCGCATCATGACGGTCGGCCGGTCGCATCTCTCCTGCGGCAAGTCAGTACATCTGAATGCGTCTCGCTCAAGGCTCTCGTGGCCGGCGACGAGGCGCATTACATGACCGCTTTTCACCTAAGATCTGGGGGCCAAGGTCAGTACGGCGATGTGTCCAGTCAATCGCTCGCCAGTGACCGCGCTGCGTCGGAATCGTTTGACAGCGCGCGCTTCACGTTGGACCAGGCTCCTTTCGAACGCCCGGGCCGCGGTGTGCCCCCGCCGCGGTCCGGGCCTCCCCTCGGTGCGCCGTGAGACCCGGAACGGGGAACACCACACCGAGGGTAGGAGTACGCGCGCGTTGCCGTCTCTGCGATTCGGAACGACTGGTGACCGTGTTGGACCTCGGCGCGACTCCGCCGTGCGAAAAGATACTCGCACCAGGGGATCTCGATCTGCCTGAGCCGACTTTTCCACTGCGCGTCCGGCTTTGTGAGGACTGCGTGCTGCTTCAGCTTGCCGGGTCCATCATGCCGGAGGACACCGTCAGTGAATACCCGTACTTCTCGTCACTGTCAGATACCCGCGTGCAGCACGCGAAGGAATTCGTCAGCGAGACCGTCAAGCGACTCGGCCTGACCAAACAGTCGTTCGCGGTAGAGGTCGACAGCAATGACGGCTACCTACTCCAACACGTCGTCGCGGCGGGTGTTCGGTGCCTGGGAATCGAGCCGTCGGTAAATGTCGGCGTCATTGGCCGTGAGCGTGGCGTGCCAACGATTTCCGCGTTTCTGGACGAGCCATTGGCGCGCAAGATACGGGTCGAACACGGCCCGGCGGAATTGGTCGTAGCAAACAGCGTGTACGCGCGTACACCGGATCTCAGGGGTTTCACTCGATCATTGCGCGTCCTGCTTGCCGATGACGGCTGGCTCAGCATTGAGGTAAACCATGCGTTGAAACTGATCCAAGAGGTCCAGTTCGACACGATCGATCACGAGCACTGTCAGTACTACACCTTGCTTTCGGCAACGCGTGCGCTGGCCACCGCCGGCCTGGCGGTCGTCGATGCACAAATGCTGCCTACTCATGTGGGCACGCTTCGTGTCTGGGCTCGTCCGGCTCGAATCGCCTCACCGCCCAGCGAACGTGTCGTCGAGGTGTTGCGCCTCGAGAAAGCCGCGGGACTGCAGCGGGTGGACGGTTATCTGCAGTTGCGCCCTCGTACAGCCACACGGCGCCAGAATCTGCTGCGATTCCTGCTGCAGTGCCGCGCCGAGGAGAAGCGCGTGGTTGGTTACGGGGTCACGGGCATGGGGAATACCCTGCTCAACTACTGCGGTATCCGCAGCGACCTGCTCGAGTACATCGTCGACCGCGATCCGTATAAACACGGCCGCTTCACGCCAGGTATGCGCATCCCGATTCACGGACCTGAGCGCATCGCCAACGATCGACCAGACGTAGTTTTGGCGCTGTCATGGGATCTGGAAGCTGATCTCAGCAGACAACTCGATTACATCGACGAATGGGGCGGCCAACTCGTCTTTCCTTCGACACTAGGTGGCCCGGCCATGTCGGTAGCCAACGTCAATGGTGCGAGGCTGCTATGAGTAGCTGTCGCGCATTGAAACCAACCAACGCAGGTCGAGCTCTCGATCCAACGGAAGCGCCTGTGGCACTGAACTTTCGCACGATGATTCCGGCTTCGACCGCCGGGGAAGGCACAACGCGGCGATGGCGACAGCGATGACGAAGGCTACCGTCCCACGCGATTATCGTGGCAGCGCGAATGCAAACCCGGCGTCGAATGCGCTTCGGGTGTTGTGGCTCTCGCCATCGATGCGGCCACTGGCGCGGGTGCAGGCGGAAGCGCTGCGCGGGCGCGGCGTCGACGTGTTGTTGGTGACCACTGACCAACACCCGGAGTCTGATTCGGCACGTGACTACGAGCTGGTGCTCGATCCGTGGTTCCGCTCAGCGTCGACTTGGCTTGCGGCTCACCGTCGCATCCGCGAACATCGGCCCGACGTAGTGATCGCCGAACTCGTCTGCGACCCGCGTTGGATCGCGCTGGCTGGGCGGGCGCCACGTGTTCAGCTGGTGCACGACGAGCGCCGGGAGAATGGTCAAGCGCAGCGGCGACGCTACACGCGTGCCCTATTGGACTGGTGGGGCTCTCGATCGGCTGCCACCCTGACCTACAGCAACTACGCTGCAATCGCTGTCGCGACAAGGCGGGATGTTGTGGGGACGCCGGTGAATGTGATGCCCCTCTGCAGCGACTTGGATTCGAGCCTCGTTCCACCGTTTGTCGGTCCGGAAGAGCGCCGCGACTTCGTGATAGCGGGTCGGCTCGGCCCCCACAAAAATATCGACATAGTTCTGGAGGCCTGGCAGCGACACGTAGACGGCGGCAGCTGGCGTGGCGACGAGCTGCTGCTGATCGGGGACGGACCGCTCGTCATCCGGACCCTGCCGGCATACGTGCGCTGGCGCCCTGGGACATACCGCTATGCGGATGTGGTCACTACGCTCGCTGCCGCGAAGGGTTCGGTCGTGCACTATCGAGGTGCCTCGCAGAGTGGTGTGCAACTGCTGTCGATGCAGCTCGGTGTTGCGCCGATCGTTTCCCCAGTCGGCGGCCTGCCCGAATACCAGCCGGCGATCCTTCCCCCGGTGGGAGTCCACGATGTCGCGGGGTTGACTGCCGCCTTCGATGAGTTGTCAGATCCACTGACAGCGACGTTGCGTGGAGCAGCGGCGGCGCGTCACTACGCGGATCGGTTCGCTGTCGATCGCGCCGTGGACGGCCTGTTGAAAGTGCTGACCGCGATGGGCTGTGAGGCTGGGAAAGCATCAGCGTGAGGGTGTTTTCCGCGATCTGTTCCGAGCTGGCCCGATAGCGAAGCAGTCGATGCACTGACCCGGGTGGCTTCGCGCACCCCGGAAAAAGCTGTGGCCCGCACACCCATCGGGTGTGCGGGCCACAGTACTCGTGGGGTGTCAGGCCCAGCTGGAGCCGACAGCGGAGTCGGTGCTGCTCATGTTGTTGCCCGCGGTCTGGACGTTCTGGCCGTGGGAGTTGGCCTGCTCGTAGATGACCTGGAAGTTGCGACCCAACTGGGTGATGAACTCCTGGCAAGCCACCGAACCCGAGCCGCCCCAGAAGTCACCGGCAGCCAACACATCGCGAACGATGGACTGGTGCTCGGCCTCCAGGGAAGCGGCCTGGGAGCGGATCATCGCGCCGTGGGCGTCCACGTCGCCGAACTGGTAACTGATCGACATAACTGTTCTCCTAAAGGTTTTCGGTCGCGGGCTAGCTGGACAGGATGTGCTGCGAGGCCTGCTCTTGGGCCTCGTAGTTGTTCGCGTCCCGGATCAACCCGTCGCGCACACCGTGCAGCATGTTGACGATGTTGCGGAAGGCGGTGTTCATCTGGCCCATGGTGTCGTAAGAGGTGGCCTGAGCGGTACCGCTCCAGCCGGCTCCGGCGATGTTCTGGCTCGACGCCCACATCTTGCGGGCCTCGTCCTCGACGGTCTGGGCGTGCACATCGAAACGGCCCGCCATGGAACGCATTTCGTGCGGGTCAGTCATAAAACGTGAAGGCATATCTCTCTCCTTGAGCGGTCGCCGCTCGAACGATGTCCGTCGAAGCGCTGTAACGATCACAGTCCACGTTCTACGAACGCATGGTCAAGTAATAATTGATATTACATACTATTTGGATTAAAGGGAAGCATTGACTAAACTAGCGGTAGAGTCGGCATCAGTGAGTCGCAGTCGGGAGATGATGGTTGTGAGGCTAAAGGCGATCGCTATCGGATGCGTTGTGGTCGGTGCGACGGCGGGCTGTTCGGCGGCGTCACAAGGAGCCACGCCGGACACCCCGGCGAGCACGACCGCCGTCGCGCAACGGCTGGCAGCGTCAGCTTTCCGGGAGCAGTCGATTCCTGGCGTCGGAGCCACGCGAGCCCACTGGGACGCCGCGCACGCGCCGAACCCGGCGGACGACAACAGCTCGGACTTCGGCCATGATTCCAGCTTGCCGTCCTACTTGACGCCCAGCGGTGCTGTCTACAGTTCGGTGAGCGATCAGGGGACTGGAAGGATCCAGTTTTACGACCTGAACATGCCTGCAGTCGATGGAGCTCAGGCTCTTCGGCGTGTCCGGCAAGAGCTGCCGTCCGACTCGACCGCGGCATGGGATCTACCGTTCGACCAGTGCTATCGCCGGGCTTTCAACAGCCCGACCCTGCAGGCCGCCGGCCACTACATGGTGGACGTTCAATTCGAGTACATCCAAGAAGACGGATCGAGGAGGACGGATCCCGACTCGTTCAACCATGCGTGGATCTGGCTCGACACAGCCGGCTCGCCGCCGAACTCTGAAGCCGACTGCTCGATGTGGGCGTCTTGATCTGCGGCCACTCGATTCGCTTGACCGGCTGTGATCATGGGGACGGCGACGATCGTGGTATCGATACCGTCGCGACGAGGCCCCGATGGTCCGACCCGGGAACCGTCAGCGTGCGCAGCGAAGTTCCTGTGCAACGACGAGTGAGTATGTGATCGATGGCCAGATACGGAGGTAGCCGCGAGTCGGCCGGAAAGGTGGGCTTGATTCCCGCTCCGGCTTGCTCGGCGGCATCTCGGTAGCCGTTGCCCAGCAGAGCGCGGAAGGGCCGCATGTCGGTTGTGCTGTTGAAGTCAGCGGCAACGATCACCGAGCCCGCTCCAGCTTGCTCGCCGATGTCCGACATGGTCGTCGGCAACCGATTCAGGTCGTGCCGCCAGTTGTCGATCGGTTGCGGCCAGGGGCCGGCTACGTGCGCCACCACGACGGTTGGGTCTACCGGGACACCCGCTAGTCGTAGGTGCGCGGTGAGGAACGCAAACGTGTAACCGTCGACGCGCTTCGGTGCATCTATCGGAAACCGGCTCCACATGCCGACTCCGCCGGGACCATCGCGTGTCTCGAGCCATCGGTGGGGAAACGTCGCGTCGATCCCGGCGCTGGAAAGCCGGTCAGCTTCTTCGGGTGTGAGTTCTTGAAATGCGACGACATCTGCCTGCTCGCGAGCCGATCTGACGAGATGCTCAGGATCGGCCGTCCCCTCGTAAAGGTTCGCCGACATCACCCGAACGTCGACTCCCGTCGTTCGCCCGGCGGTCGGGTGCAAGTACAAGGGGAGCTGGACCGCGAACGCTGCGACCGTCAAGGCCACCGCGGTTACCGCGAGAATGCGGTATCGACCCCAGACAAGCACCGCAGCCGACACCGGCGCGCAGAGCATGAGGTACGGCGACAGCGCCGCTGTGATCAGGGCGGCATGATTGGTGATCGACAGATACCGCGACGCAAACGCACAGCCCGCGACAACGAGTGCGGCGACGCCGATCGTGGCCGGGAGCATCGCTCGAATGTTCGACAAGGTAGCCCAGTATCTCAGCTCAGCCCCCGAGGTGAAGGCGCGGCGCCCGGCTGGCCGACCTCAAAAATACCGCTCGCCCGTTTGAGACTTCTCTTCATTCAAAACGTATGTATAATCAGTCAAGATTGAACAGCTGGTTTGATATGTCGAGCCGTATCGACTGCTGCAGCCGGACACCATTGTGGCGGCCGTGGGTCTAGTCGTCGCCGGTTCGGTCCTGTGAGGGGGACGCACGTGTCGTTCGTAACCACACAGCCGAGGCTCTGATGGCCTCAGCTGTGCCTGCCACCGCGCCGAGCGCGGACGTCGTCATCTGCACCTACACCCTGGCCCGGTGGGAGCTGATCGTCCGTGCGGTCGAGTCGGTACTCGCTCAGACAGTCGCCCCGGAGCAACTGATCATCGTCGTGGACCACAACGATGAAGTGGTCGCCCGGTGCCGTCAGGAATGGGGCGGTGGTCGCGCCGGCTCACCCGTCGAGATCGTGGTCGCCGCAAGCCAATTCGCCAGTAAGCAGGCTTCATCGCGCAACACCGGGCTGTTGCTCGCACGCGCTGACATCGTCTCCTTCCTCGATGACGACGCCGCCGCCGAACCCGATTGGCTCGAGCGACTGCTCGCCGTGTACGCCACGCGCCCGGAAGCCGTCGCCGTCGGCGGTGCGCCACGGCCGGACTACGGCGCACCCCGGCCATCCTGGATCCCGCCCGAGTTCGAGTGGGTGTTCGGTTGCCACTACGAAGGACTGCCGGACCGACTGGCTCCCACACCACACCTGATCGGCACGAGCATGAGCGTGCGTCGCGACGCCATGCTCGCGGTCGGCGGCTTCCACTTCGACGAATTCGACGACATGGATCTCTCGCACCAGATCACACACGCGCACGGCCCGGCCGCCGTCCTCTACGAGCCCTGCGCGCAGGTCCATCACTACGTTCCTGCCGAGAGAATGACCTGGTCGTACTTCTCGCGGCGCTGCTTCTCGGTGAACCGCAAGAAGGTCGCCGCGCTGGTCGACATGGGCGAGAGCGGCAACATCGCCGCTGAACTCCGTTTCGGAGTCGGCGTGTTGCTCGCGCTCTTCCCTGCGCTGCTGGCCGCGGTGACCGGCCGGCCCGACCGACTGCTGCGCGCGCTGGTGGCGGTCGCGGGCGTCGCGCTGGCGGGATGTGGACACATCACCGGCAAGGTGCAGCTTGCGCGGGGTCGCCGGCCAGAGATCCTGACGACCGGTCTCAGCGAGGCTGACGTGCGCCGGGCCAGCGCCGCTATTCCGGTGACCGACAGTGCATAACGTCATCGTCGGGACGGGCCCGGCTGCTGCGGCGGCGATCCTGGCCCTCGCCGACGACTCATCGCAACGAATCACCGTCGTCGATATCGGCGAACGACTGGCCGACGACACGTCGGCAGCGGTAGAGCGAATGAGCGCGCTGCAACCGGCGCAGTGGACACACGCCGACCGCGAACTCGTCTCCGTGCAGCCGGCGGCTCTCGCTGGGTCAGCGCTCCCCGAAAAGCGTGCTTACGGTTCGAATCACATGTTCATCGACCGCGGCCAGCAGCGCGGGCTCGCCATGCCCGACCACGGCAACCAGGCCGCCGTGTCGGGTGCTCTCGGCGGTTTCTCGACGGTGTGGGGAGCGCAGATCATGCCGTTCTCCCGGGCCACGTTCGACCGCTGGCCTTTCGGATGGGACGCGATCGAACCGCACTACCGCGCGGTGCTGGCGGAGGTGCCGCTGGCAGCCGAAGACGACGACTACGCCGAGCACTTTCCGCTGCTATCGCCGAGCGGCCCGCTGCCGCCGGTGTCCGGCCGGACCGCCGACGTGCTCGACCGCTACCGGCGGCACCGCAGCGCCATCCGCGCCAAGGGCATCGTCGTCGGCAAGGCACGGCTCGCGTTCGCGGCGAACTCCTGCATGCGCTGTGGGCTGTGTATGACCGGCTGCCCGTACTCGCTCATCTACTCGGCCCGCCAGACCATCGACCGATTCGTCTCCGGCGGTCGGGTGCGCCACATTTCACGCGTGCTGGTCACCTCCGTCGATCAGCCTGTCGGTGGCACGCCGTCCATCTGCGGCATCGACCTCGCCGACGGGCGCGAGGTGCGCCTCGAGGCCGACCGCGTCTTCGTCGGCGCAGGAGGGCTGGGCAGCACCCGGATCGCCCTGAACTCGCTGAGCGCGCCGCCGCACGAACTCGACCTGCAGGAGTCCCAACAGTTCCTGATCCCGTTCGTGTCGCGGCGCTCGGCCGGCGATCCGCGCCAACAACAGGACTTCACGCTCAACCAGTTCAACCTGCTGCTGAAGGATGACGACGAGGCCTACACGACGTCTCAGGTGCATTGCTACCCGTACAACCCGGCGATCGCGGCCGCGCTTCCGGGCTGGCTCCCGCCGCGGTTGAGCGGCGGCGTCCTCGGTCGGGTCACCGCAGCGCTGGGATATCTGCCGTCATGGCGGTCGGCTCAGCTGAGCGTCGAACTGCTGTCCCGGCGCGAAGGGGCGTTGCCCGACATCGCGGTGCGGGTCGCGTCCGACCGGCGGCCGGCGATGTTCGGTTCGGTGCTGCGCCGACTGAGCGCCCTGGGGCCCAAGCTCGACCTGCACCCGGTGCTGCCGATGGCGCGGCTGTCTGGGCCGGGCAAGAGCTACCACTTCGGCTCGACGTTCGCCCACGGCGACCGTTCGGATGCGCTCGGTCGCATCGGCGATTTCCGCAACGTCCACTTCATCGACGGCTCGGTGTTGCCGTCGGTGCCGTCAACGACATTCACTCTCACGGTGATGGCCAACGCCCACCGAATCGTGTCGGCGAGCCGGCATGTCTGACCGCGCCGTCGCGATCACCGGCGCCAACGGGTACGTCGGCAGCACACTGCGCGATGCCTTCGCCGCGTCCGGATACCGGGTGATCTTGCTGCAACGGTCGGCGCCCGCCGGCGCGGCATCGGAGCACGTGCCCTACTCCCTCGAGGACGGCCCGGCGGCAGCACTGCCCGGCGACGTCACCGCGGTCATCCACTGCGCCTACGACCTGCGCGCCCGCCGCCGCGCCGAGATCGAACGGATCAACCTCGGCGGCACGGAGAAACTCCTTCGCGCCGTCGGCGACGTCCCAGTCGTGCTGATCTCGTCGATGTCGGCATATTCCGGCACGCAGCAGATCTACGGCCGCACCAAGCTCGCCTGCGAGGACGTCGTATCCGAGCGGGGCGGGACGTCACTGCGGCTCGGCCTCGTGCACGGCAGCGGCGACGGGGGGATGATCGGCGCGTTGCGCAAGGTGGCCGGGCTTCCGCTCGTGCCGGTGCTGCGTCCGGACTCCTACCAGTACGCCGTGCACGCCGAAGACATGGCGCGCTGTGTGCTGGCCAGCGTCGAGCAGCCGCCGCCACACCGCGTGCTGGGCGTGGCCGACCCTCGTCGTGTGCCGTTCAGCGAGATCATCCGCACGCTGCGCGCGGCCGCGACGTCCACCTCGCTGCGTTCGGTGCCGGTGAGCTCCGCGCTTCTGTACCGCGCATTGCGTGCGGGCGAGTCGGTCGGCCTGCGGATCGGGTTCCGTGCCGACTCGCTGCTCGGGCTCATGCATCCCGCACCTGATGTCGCGCACGTCGACTACTGGGCGGAACAGGGAATCGTGTTGCGGGACTTCGCAAAGGACGCCGCTCGCTGAGCGGCGAGAGGTGGCGCCGAATTGCCGCCCGATGAATTACCGGTCGATCGACTCGAGGTCTATTTCGATACGACGACCAGATTGTTGTCGATGTGCATTGTTCCGCTACGTGTCAAGCTGACGTACTGAACCTGGTAGCTCTTGTCGGCGAAGTAATGCTGATATTTCATGAAGTCCGCCGGCATGACATCTTCGATCACATACGCTCCACCGGTCGCGAGCTTGTGGATCGAGTTCTCGAAGAGACAGATACCAGCCGAAAAGACATGCAGGCCATCATCGATCATCACGTCGAACGGCTCCGCGTCGAGTGATTCCCACAGTTGCCGGACAGAACCGGGATCAGTCTGATCGACGTGACGCGTATCGATTCTGTCTTCGGTGAACAAGATGGATCGATCGATGTCAGCGCCAACGATTCTGGCGTTCGGGAAATAATCTCGCCATACTCGCAGAGATGCTCCGGGCATGCCCTGCTGCCCCATGCTCGACACCAGACTCGGGTCGTTGGTGCCGATTCCGCATTCGAAAACGCGACGGACGCTGTCGCGTCGCTGACCGAACAGCAGGGAGTAGAAGTCAACATACGTGTGCGATGGCCAGGGATAAGGGTGGCCCGCCGAGATGATTTCACCCTTGTCGGACCCGTATTCGTCACACAAGGCAGCGAGGATCGAACTGGGGTCTTTTTGGTAGCGGATCACCATTTTGTGATCGCAAGACCGGCTTCGAACTCGAGCCAAGCCAAAGCGATTCGCCCAGATCCACTGAAGCACGCCGAGGTGCGCACGATCGACAGTGTCGTTCAGTTCATTCATCGCATCGATGGTCACGTGATGTTCTTTCATGTCGGGAACGCCGTGAGGCTGCGATTCTTCGCGCGAGCCTGCGGAACTTGCTTCGCCCCGCGTCATTGCGAGTTCGCCACAGGGCGTCCTACCTGTGTCAGTGCCCTGGCCCCATTCAGCGATTCGAGCATCGTGTGGGCAAGTCGCTGGACGTCGGGCAGATCAAGCAGGGCGCGGTGGCCGGTCCGCAGACGATGCACGGCCAGCTCGCCGGCGTGGAATTCGTCCCAGCCCAACAGATCTGCTCCCATGAAGGAGGCGGAAACCTCGCTGACGAACAACTGCACGGGCACGGTGTGCCCTGGCTGCTGATACCGACACGCGACCGCCGTCGCACCGGGATAGTCGAATTCATCCGCTGCCCAGAACGCACCGGGGCCGTGCCGAAGCAATCGAAGCACCACCTCGGTGTATCTGGCCCACCGCTCACGCGCCGACTGTTGGCGTAACCGGCGAAGCCGCCATCGCAGCGTCACTTGCTCCTGCAGCAGTTGCGCCATCGAAGGCGCCTCAGCATCCAGAATCCCCAGCCACTCGACCTGCCGACCGGAATCCACGGCTTGGCGGGCGATTTCGTAGGCCAACAGCCCGCCGATCGAATGGCCGGCCAGCGAAAGCGGACCCTCTGGCTGACGTTCACGGATCGTCGAAAGAGCTTGACTGGCATGCTGTTCGATGGTCACGGACCGATCGAACCGCCCGCCTGGTTGCTCGACGACGAGCGCATGGACGGGCTGAACGGCACCCCACTGCGCCGTGAAGTGTCTCAAGCTCATCGCTGACGGATTGTCCGCGAAGACGAAATGCAGCGGCGGGACGGACGTCACCTCGCCAATCCCTCTGGGGCTTTCGCCGTTCAACAACTCGGCAAGTCCGGCAACGGTCCGGCAGCTGTGGAGGAACTCCGCAAGCGCCAGTCGCACACCGAATGTCCGCTCGATTTCGGAGATCAGCCGCTGCGCCAGCAGCGAGTGGCCGCCCATCTCGAAGAAGTCGGTGTTGACGTCGGTCACGGGCAGGTCGAGCATCTCGGCCCACAGCGCAGCGATGCGTCTCTCCATAGCGTTCCGAGGACGCTGATCTCCCGGGTGGCGCATTGGCGACGGCGCCGGCAGCGCAGCTTTGTCGAGCTTGCCGTTCGCGGTCATCGGGAACGCACTCAGAAAAACGAATGCGCTGGGGATCATATACTCGGGCAGCCGTTTTGACAGATAGTCGCGTAGCTCCGCGGTCGCGGGCCGACGTCCCTCCGGGCCGACGACATAGGCGCAGAGCCGCCGGTCGCCGTTGTTGCCGACGGCGACGACCGTGCTGGCGGAGACCGTCGGATGCTGGCCGAGCACTGCCGCGATCTCATCGAGTTCGATCCGCAGGCCCCGGATCTGCACCTGCTGGTCGAGTCGACCCAGGTGCACGAGTTCACCGCCGGCGCGCAGGCGCACCAAATCGCCTGTGCGGTAACGTCGGCGGCCCGCCGCGTCGACGGAGAATTTGGTCCGGTTGAGGTCTGGATGGCCCAGGTAGCCACGGCCGACCGCGATCCCGCCGATCACGAGCTCACCGGCGGTGCCGGGTGGGACGGGCCGGCCGTCGGGGTCGACCACAGTCAGCGTGACCCCGGATATGGCCGCCCCCAGCGTCGGTAGATCGTCGTGCCCGTCCGCTGCATGCGCGGGCGTGACCGTGCCCGAGGTCGCCACGACGGTCGCTTCCGAGACGCCGTAGTTGTTGACCAACCGGAACGGCAAACCCGCCCTCGGCCGGCGATGCAATACGTCACCGCCGGTCAACATGATCCTCAACGGAGCGGTGTCGGGCCAGTCGAGCGCTATGAGCGCCTCGCACAGCGGCGTCGGCACGAACGTCGTCGTAATGCGTTCGGCCAGTAACCAATCGCGCAACGCGACGGGATCGGTTTTCACCCGCTCCGGCGGGACGTGCAGCGACGCGCCGACGGCCAGGCAAGGCCAGATCTCCCACACAGCTGCGTCGAAGCCAGGACTCGATATCAGCGCGGTTCGGTCGGATTCGGTTATCCCAAAGGCTTTCTCGTGCCAGTCGACAAGGTTGCCCAAGCTGGCGTTCTCGATGACGACGCCTTTCGGGCGGCCCGTGGACCCTGAGGTGTACACGATGTACGCGGGATCTCCTGCCGCGACCGTTGCCGGAGCGGCCAGGGCTGACCCGGCGGATTGCATCGGCTCGATCGCGCGGCGTGCACCAATCCGCGCGGCCGCGTCCGGCGTCGTCACGGCGATCCGCGCACCCGAATCGCGCAGCATGAATTCCAGCCTGCTGTCGGGATAATTCGGATCCATCGCGACATAGCAGCCGCCGGCCGACAGGATGCCCAGTGCGCCGACTATCAATTCGATCGATCGAGGTAAGCACAGCGCAACGGGATCGCCCCGGCGCACGCCCTCTGCCTTCAGACGGCCTGCCAGGGCGAGCGCCCGCAGCCACAGTTGCTCGTAGGACAAGGACCCGTCCGGTGACGTCACGGCGATTGCATCCGGGTGCTCGCGAGTGGCTTTTTCCACACGCGCGACGATTCCCATGAGGACAGCGCTCATGTCCGGTCCACCCTCTCCGGGCGCCAACGGCAGTCTCATACTCCCGCGGCAACCCTCCTGCCGCTGCGGGCACGTGCTTTAGAGTGCACCCGCGGCCATCCGCGGAACCCGCTATATACCGGCGATCTAGTTAGAGGCACCATTACATACTTTTAGCATATTTCTCAGGAAAAAGCTAACGTTCAGTCTTTTTTTAGATGGGAAACATCCCTATGCGCCAGTGGGTCTACCGAGCCTTGATCACCGAGACGACGTGGTCGCCGTAGTCGGTGACGTAGACGGTGTGGGTCTCCGGGTCCACCGCTACCGCGTCCGGGTTGTAGCCGACGGTCTCGGTTGCGACGACTTTGTGCGTCGACCCGTCGATCACCGAGACCGTGTTGTCGGAGAAGTTGGTCACGTAGACGAGGTGGGTTTTCGAATCCACCGCGACTCCGAACGGGTCGTTGCCGACGTGGACGTTGGCGATGACCGCGTGCGTCGACCCGTCGATCACCGACACGGTGGGGTGGCCGTAGTTGGCGACGTAGACCGTGTGGGTGTCTGAATCCACCGCCACCCCGTCGACGCTGTTGGCCAGAAGCACGGTGTCGGTCAGGAGGTCCGTCGCTCCGTCGATCACCGACACCGTGTGGTCGCCGGAGTTGGTGGCGTAGATGGCGTTGGTCGCAAGATCCACCGCAACCCCGAACGGGCCGTTGCCGACGGGCAGGACGGAGATGACGGTGTTCGTCAACCCGTCGATCACCGACAGCGTGCTGGGGTGCCCGTAATTGGCGACGTAAACGTTGTGGGTGTAGGGATTCACCGTCACGCCGAACGGAGTGTTACCAACAGGCACGGTGGCGGTGACGGTGTGGGACGACCCGTTGATCACCGACACCGTGTGGGAGTCGGAGTTGGCGACGTACACGTTGTGGGTGGCGGAGTCCACTGCCACGCCGTCCGGGTGATGGCCGACCGGTACGGTCGCGATCGCCGTGTGCGACCACCCGTCGATCACCGATACGGTGTCGGGCAGGTTATTGGTGACATAGATGGTGTTGGTGCCCGAGTCCACCGCCACCGCGTTCGGGGTCGCGCCTACGGGCACCGCGTTGACGTGTATCGGCCGGTTGACGTACTGAATCGCGCCGAACACACAGAAGACAAACACCACGATCACCAGCATCATCAACGCTTCGAATCTGGCAGGATCCAAGGCCGCCATCCGCGCAAGCGGGCGTTTCGCGGCCCGCCCCGGTTCGTCATTGGCTTCTCGTGCCGGCCGCAACGGTACGGATACGACAGGGCTGGCCCGCTTGCGCATCTTGTATTTGGGTGGACCCGCCGGCCGATGGGTTCTCTGTTCGACGGGCGCTCTGACCGGCTGAGGGACTTTGTATTCGGTCCAGGTCAGAACACCGGCTTGGTAGGACGCAGAGACTCGCCTGTCGCCCGAGTTCTGTGGGTGGCTGCTACCACCCGAATCTCGGTACGAGCCGGGCGGTTTCGGTGGTGGTGTGGTCATCCGTCGATGTGAGCGGGGACCAGAACGATGTCGGGGTCGCGGCGGACGGGTTCCTCGTTGCGTTGACGCCAGACCTCGCGCAAATAGAGCCATGCGCCTTGGAGCAGGCCCTTCCTGCCGGCCCGCAGAAGATGATCCGGAACGCCCCCGGTCGGCGAATCCTGCCGCCCGGAGCCATGATTGGTGAGCAGGCGTTTCACCCCCCGAGGGACCAGCCGAAGGATCCGCCAGAAATATTTCGGTGACGTCAGCATCATGCTCATGTAGAACGCTGTGAGACCGGCGGAATACCCGAAGAACTGCTTCTCCAGGGCCGCGTCGGTGCGACGGTGGTAGTGCCACGTGATGGCCGGCGGCCAGTGCAGGATCATCGAGCCGTTCTCCAGCAGAAGCGAAAGAGCTCGCGTCTCCTCGCCGCCACAGGTCAAGGTTCCAGTTCCGAGCCGGTTGTCGTAGCCGCCGATCGCGAGCAGTCGCTCGGTACGGAAGGCCAAGTTGCCGCCGGCGCCGAAGTTCGGCAACGGGTAGAGCGGATCGAATACCGTTGGCGTACCGGCACGTAGCGCAACCGGCTCGACGCCGCGGCCCTTATTGAATCCGCCGTAGCGTTCGAAATTCACCTGGGCGGCGGTTTCCAACTCGGCCGGCAGCATCAGTCCTGCGACGGCGTCAGGGCGACCCGGGTGAGCGAATCCTCGCCTGATCCAGGCGATCCAGTCGGGGTCGGCCTCTTCGTCGTCGTCGATCCAAGCGATGAGTTCGCTGCGCACCTCGGCCAGTCCGCGGTTTCTGGCATGTGACGCGCCCGGTTTCGGCTCGTGGCAACAGCGCATCCTGAGACCGTTGAAATCGACCAACGTGCGGGCGACCTCGCCGTCGAGTGAGTTGTCGACGATGAGGACCTCGAAGTCCGGATCGGACTGCCGGGTCAGGCTGGCCAGCGTGGTCAACAGGCTTTCGGTCCGGTCGCGGGTAGCGATGATCACCGTCAGCGATGCGTTGTCGGCGTCACCGACGTCACCGGTTTCGGCCGGCTGCGGGAGGTCCGGCGCCGCAAAGCGGTCGCGCAGGTCGGCGAGAGCGATCGAAGAGTCGGTGTCGATGTCCAAGAACCGCGTTGCCACCGGAACTCCGTTATCGCGCACCAGGCACCACGCCGACGCAAACCGGGTGGTGTCGACGACTTCGTCGTCATAGGCACGCGCGACGTCAATGTCGACCACCCACGCCGGCGCGCATAGTTCGCCGCGCTCGATGTCACGCACGATGCGGCCGTCGCCTAGGCAGTGGAATACCGCGGACCGGAGGCCGACCGGTCATGCGGTGGCCTGGGTGGTGTGGGGTGTGGGTCGTTTGGCGGCGGTGCGGGCGCTTTGGTAGAGGTGTCCGGAGACGCCGTTGCGGTGGTGGCGGAGGACGGTGCGTAGGACGCGGATGCCGTCGCGGATGGCGTGCAGGTTGGAGGTGCCGGTGCGGCGGGGGAGTTCGAGGCTGGGGACTTCGGCGATGCGTAGGCCGGCTTGCATGGCTCTCACGGTCATTTCGGCTTCGATTTCGAAGCCGGTGGCGGTGAGTTGGAGGTGGTCGAGGTAGCGGCGGTGGAAGGCGCAGAAGCCGTAGCACAGGTCGGTGAGGTGGGCGTCGTAGGCGGTGTTGAAGACGGTGAGCAGGAACCAGTTGCCCAGGCCGCGGAAGGGGGTGATGTCCAGTGATCCGCCGCCGCTGATGAATCGGGAGCCTTTGACGAAGTCGTAGCCGTTGGTCAGGAAGTGGAGGTAGTGCCGGATTTCTTGGGGGGACATGCTGCCGTCGGCGTCCATCATGACGATGATGTCGCCGGTGGCGGCCAGGAAGCCGGTGCGTAGTGCGCTGCCTTTGCCGGCGCCTTGTTGGTTCACGACGCGTACGTCGGGGCGGGCGTGGCGGGCGGTGATGAGGGTGACGTCGGTGGAGTTGCCGTCGACGAGGATGATTTCGTCGATGTCGGTGGCGATTTGTTCGAGGACCCAGCTGACGTTGCGGGCTTCGTTGCGGACCGGGATGACCAGGCTGACGCTGGGGCGTTGCGCGGTGGCCGTGTCGGTGTGGGTGTGGGTGGTGCGTGCTGGGGCGAGGTCGGTGGTGCTCGCCAGGTGCAGCGCTGTGGCGTTGTCGGGGTGTTGGCTTGCCGCCGCCGATACCGTTGTCATAGTCAGCTACCAATCCGCTCGTGGTGTGCTGCGCGATTCGTGCCCATGGCGCTCCTAGTGGAAGGTTGACCCGGAGGTCGACCGCGGTTGCGGAGGCCCCGAGCACGACCGGATGTATATACCCGTAATACAGCTGAGGGCAGTATTACATACCAAATGTCAACAAGTAAATCGAAAACTAAACTTCCGGTCTATTGGACATGTGAAAACATGCGCGCGAATGGAAGAAGGGATGTTCGGCAGACGCGAGGTAGTCACAGCACGGGGCGGACGGAGCGCGGCCTCGGGCAGGTCAGCGCGCTAATGAGCCCGGTACGCGGTCGCCATCCGCGTCCCCGTGGATGCCTCGAGAACCTTCGCCGGCGTTACCCGCGTGCCGGCTCAGCGGTGTCCACACCGACCACAGCGTCAGGTACGCGAGTCCGAAAAACGCCCCGACCGCGAGTGCCACGCCTGTCGGTTGGACGTAGGCGAGCGGCGAGCGCGCCCAATCGAGCGTCGTTGCCGCGACTGCTCCTGGCTGCGTCACCAGATCCCAGGAGTTCAACCGCTGGAACCGGCCGATGACCACGCCTATCGCGCACAGGCCGACCGAGACGATGACCGCGATCCAACCGGTTATCGCACCGAACTCGCGCTCGATGCGCTGATGCACCAGATGCACTGATACCGCCCCGAGTAGGACGCCGGTCCACGCCGCAATCCCGTATTGCATGACGTGCCGCCATAATCCGACGAAGCTGTCCAGGTGCACCACGTCGGTTACCAGGTATGGGGCATTGGGTACAAACGCCAACCATCCCAGGCCCAACGGAATCAGCCAGGCCCGCCGGCGTACCACCGCGAAACCCGACGCAAAGGCAACCGGAATGACTGCCAGGGCCAGATTCCACACGAAGAAGTGGGTCGGGTACAGCGCAGGTGGGGCCGGATCGGTCAGACCCATCACGAGCGCCAGCATGATGGTTGCCACCAGGGATCCGATCAGGACCAGCCGGCGGGGATTCGTCATGGGTGCAGTGTGCCAAACGTGTGCAGCGGCCCGAGAGCTCAGATCAGCGGCGCTGGAGCGATCTGACAGACTCCATACCTGGAATTCGGAGTATTTGATGACATAAGTATGTAAAGGGCGGGATTGAGTGTATGCTCAGTTTGCAGCGTCGGACCGATGTGCCGTCGCCGCACCTGCGGCCCTTCCGGGTCTGCTTGCTCCCGTTAGGAGGAACACGTGTCTTTCGTGACCACACAGCCTGAGGCGTTGACGTCAGCGGCGGGCGCTCTACAGGGCGTCGGGTCGGGGATGGCCGCCAACAATGCAGCGGCGGCAGCGCCGACCACCGGCGTTGTTCCTGCGGCCGCCGACGAGGTGTCGGCGCTGACCGCGGCGCAGTTCTCCGCCCACGGCGCGCTTTACCAGGCGATCAGTGCCCAGGCCGCAGCGATTCACGAGATGTTTGTGAACACGCTGGGCGTCAGCGCCGCTTCGTATGCGGCCACCGAGGCCGCCAATGCGGCTGCGGCGCTTTAGGCAGACGAAGCTCAGCCATGGATTACGGGGCGCTATCGCCGGAGATCAACTCCGCGCGGATGTATGCGGGGCCGGGTTCGGAGTCGATGGAGGCCGCTTCCACGGCCTGGAATGCGGTGGCAGCTGAACTGCGCTCCGCGGCATCGTCGTACGAATCCATAGTCGCGGAGTTATCCGACGAATCATGGACGGGTCCCGCCTCGACCGAGATGTCGGCGGCCGCGGCTCTCTATGTGGCGTGGATGAACAGCACCGCCGCAGAAGCCGAGCAAACGGCGGGCCAGGTCAGGGCGGCGGCGGCGGCCTTTCAGACAGCGTTCGCCATGACGGTGTCGCCGGCGACGATCGCAGCCAATCGCGTTCACCTCGCGTCGCTGGTCGCGACGAACACTTTTGGCCAGAACACGGCGGCTATCGCCGCAACCGAGACCCAATACGGCGAAATGTGGGCACAGGACGCCGCCGCGATGTACGGCTATGCCGCGAATTCGGCGACCGCGAGCCAGGTGACGCCATTCACCGAGGCGCCGCAGACCACCAACCTGGCCGGGTCGGCCGCGCAGAGCGGCGCGGTCACCCAGGCCGTCGGCACCGCGGCGGGCAACGCACAGGCGTCGCTGTCGGGGCTGATCTCCCAAACGCTGCAAAGCCTCGCGTCGCCGGCCGCCTCATCCTCTGCGTCGTCGAGCTCGGGGCTCCTCAGTAGCCTCCTGGGCAACCTGGGCCTGACGTCAGCCACGGCTGGGTCAGCTACCGGAGGGCTGTCCAGCATTAGCTCCGGTCTGATCGGCGACTACCTCTATCTCCCAGCGTTTTTCGGTGCCTTCCTGGCGATCGACGCGCTGTCACCGCTCATGTCCAACGCGGAGACGGCCGCACCCGCGGCCGCCGCGAGCGACATTACGGGTGGTGGGGCCGAAGGGGCCGCAGGGGCCGCAGGAAGCCCAGATGGCGCCGGGGGCGTTCCGGACGGGTCCGGGGGTGCGCCCGATTGGGGCGGCGCCGCCGCCGGCGGGGACGCGGGGTCGGTGCTCGCCAGCGACTCCGGAGTTGCGGCTGGTATGGGCCAGGCCCCTTCGCTGGGGACCTTGTCGGTGCCGCCGAATTGGCTTTGGTCGGCGGCGCCTCCGCCACCGATTGCGTTTCCCGCAGGTGCGCCAGACGCCGGCCTCGGCGGCGGGTTGGGTTTTCCGTTCGTATTCGGAGGGATACCTGGCGCCGCGGCGGTGGCCGCTGCGGCCGGTGCCGGCGGTGCCGCCGCTTCCAAATTCGGGTCACGGCTCAAGGTCGTGGCGCGCCCACCATCAGCCGGCTACCCGGCCGAACAGGCGGGTTCATCGCCTCATGGGTATCCGAAGCCCGCGGCCGGATACTCGACGAACGGAAATGGGCACGCGCCCCCCGGATATCGGCCGGCAATCGTGTACCTGCCGGATCCGTCGCAGGTATGACCGGCTGATCAGGACACATCGTTCATAGCAGCGAGTGGATTGGGAGTTGTTGAATGCGCAGCTACCAATCCGATCGCGTCCAGGGGGTTAAGTATCGTGAGACCAGTCGCCGATAAATCTTTCGCCGCTGGAAAAACAATAGTGGCGGCTTGATGGTAAGCGTCGAGCTGGCTCGGCCCCCGTCCGATGCCGGTCGTATTGCTGATCTCTGGCCCGACGAACGGCAATCGGGTCCCGTGCACAAGGAGCCCCGCGCAGGCTTTCCCGATGCGTCGCTTGTCATTGCAACGGGCATCTTACTCGTAGCGATCGCATATGCCCGCGCACGAGAAAGTCTGAGTTTCGCCGGCCCGCTGTTCTGGGCCGGGCAAATACTGATCTTCGCTTTTGTCATTTTTCGCGTTTTGAACCCGTCCACTGCGATCCGTAATCGCGAATTCTTGGTTATTCTGTACGCCGGTGCACAGTCTTTGCTCAGGTGGGCGTATAGCCCAGATATGTTCCAGTGGTTCGACGAACTGCAGCATTTTCGATCACTCCTCAACGTCCTCGCGACGCATCATCTCTTCCATACGAATTTCAGCCTGCCGGTCAGCCCTCGGTATCCAGGAATGGAGAACATCACTACCGAGTTGGCTCAAGTGTCTTCGGCCGGCCCCTTCATGGCGGGCGTTCTCACCGCCAGCATCTCGCACCTGATGCTCCCCGCCGCTATCTTGCTACTTTTCCGAGAGGTGGCGCAGTCGTCACGCATAGCGTGTATCGGCGTGATGCTCTATATGCTGAGCCCCCAAATTCACTATTTCGAGGCATCATGGGTTTACGAAAATGTGTCGTTGCCCTTTCTGGCTCTGTCCATATTCTTCTCGATCCGCTTCGCTCGCTATGAGCACGGACGCCGTCAGAACGTCGCCGGCTTGTTGGCGTGTGCCACGACTGCCGTGATGACGCATCACGTGACAGCGATTGCGATATTCGGACTTTTGGCCAGCATTGCCTTGGCGACTTCGCTGTTGCGCGACACCCGAAGCCTTGCCCTGCCGCTCGCGAAATGTGCTGCGGCAGTGGCAGTTATCGACGCATTCTGGATGTGCTTCGTGGCACCCCAGACCCGCGAATACCTCGGCGATGTCGGCCCGCAGATCCTCAACGGCCTAGCCCAGCTCGGGCAAGCCCAAGGAAAGGCGAAGCTACCGATAAGTCACGCGATCCCGCTGATCGACCGCGTGTGCAACCCGGGCGGCGTTGCGCTCATGCTGGTACTGCTCGTCGTGAGCGTCCGGCTTGCGCGTCCGCTGCCGCCATTGCAGCGTTTATTTATCGGGATGGCGCCCGGACTATATGCGGCGATGATATTGATACGCCTATTTGTAGGCTCCGCGGGGAATGGTGAGCACCCGGATGGCGCTGAGTTGGCGATCCGCTCATTGACGTACAGTTCGCTCTTCACCGCGCTGGCAGTGGCTGTCGTTCTAGATCGCCTCGTATCAACTGCTGCTGCCCGCTACCGCGGGTTGGTCCCCATACCGAACGGTCTCGTCAGTGCGACAATAATCGCCGTCGTACTCCTGATGCACTCAATCACCACCGGTCTGCCGCAGTGGTGGCAACGTCTTCCAGGCCCGTTTCGGGCCGACAGTTTCGTCAGTGGCATAGATATAGTGGGCACGAGCAGAGCCGAATGGGCGGCAACAAACCTGCAAGCCGGTTCTCGTTATTTCGGCGACATGACATCAATGGCTCTCCTGTCGGCACTGTCACAGCTGGATCCCGTCAGCAACCCGGGATCGCTTTACGACACTTCCCGTCTCATTCCAGAGGACTCTGCGCTTATCGGTGGCCTGTCGGCCACATACCTGGACGTGGACACTCGAATGACTCGAGAGGCTCCTATCACTCGATACTTTTTCAAAGCGGACGTCATGATGGGTGATAGGGAAACGCCCATATACGAGTCCAGCCTGGCCAAGTTCGACGATCTTTCCGGCATTTCGCGAATCTACGATTCGGGCTTTGACCATTTCTACGACCTACGAGGCATGCAGGAAATATATGGAAACTAGATTCTGCAAAATCGATGTGGTCCCGCTGGCCGCTCTGGTTTGTTACGCGGCATCCGTGTTGCCATTCATTCCGCGTGGAGTTTCGGATGTGGCGGGAGTAGTTCTCTGCTTCGTTCTGATAGGAATCGCCGGGATGAGCGCCATCTTGCCCGGCGAGGCAAGCGGTACCGCCCGGTTCACCGCGGCAATCGCCTGCTCGCTGGTGACCGGCATCGTTGGCGGTCTGATTCTCACCGGCTTTCCATCAGGCCTTGACCGGTTCAATTGGGCGACATATGCGCTGCCGGTGACGCTCATCGCCTATGCCGTGGCGCGTGCGCGCGGCGCAGGCAGTCCACTGGAGTGGAAGCGCCCCGACTTTCCGGCCATCTCTTGGGCTTCTGCGGCGAAAATCGTCGCCTCGGTCCTCGTGGTAGCCGCAGCCATAGTGATATCCAAGAACAGTCCGGACCATGTAAAGACGCCCTTCACCGAAGTGTGGCTTGTCCCTGCTGGCGCGGCCCATTCTCCCGTGGCTGCGACCAGTGCTGTGTTCGGTATCAAAAGCCACGAGGCTGCGAAGGAAGATTTCATCGTCGTCATGAACACCGGCGACCGGGTGACAACCCATCGAGTGCCGCTGGCGCCGAACCAGGTGTGGACCCACACCTTCGCTGTGACAGGTGAAAAACCGATAGCCAATGTGTATCGAGGTCGGGTGGCCGACCCTCCGTATCGGACGGTGTGGTTTGCCCGACATTGAGAACGTGAAAGTTTGCCGTCGGACGGCGCAGAGCTCACCCAAGCGGTGGCTTGGCCTGGGGCGCGAGCCCGATGATGCTCCGAAGTCCGCCGGGCATCGTGTCGTGACGGTTGCGCTCGCACTCTTCAGCACGACCGTGATGACGGCAGGGCTGGGCTTCCTTTTTTGGGCTCTCGCCGCTCGCATAGCAACCACCGAAGTCGTAGGCCGCGCGTCTGCGGTGATCTCTGCGATGCAACTCATCGGAACCTTCGGCACGTTGGGTTTTCACATCCTGCTGACCGCCGAACTCCCCAGGCGTGACGCTGCTGACGTCAAGCGTCTTGTCGTCACGAGCCTGGGAATTTCCGGCGGGTTGGCCTTCGCGACGGCGATTGCATACGCAGTCGTCAATCACGGCGTGACAAAGACCAGCGAATGGATATACGCGACGCCAATTGGCATAGCGCTCTTCGGTGTTGGCACCGCCATGACTACGGTGACGGTGGTTCTCGATGGCGCGCTGGTCGGGGTCCACCTGAGCCGGCGGCAGGCGTCACGCAATCTCGTTTTCGCGCTCGTCAAGCTGATTGCGCTTCCCGTCGCAGCATTCGCAGTCGGCATGTCAACGCAGGTCATCTTTTCGGTGTGGCTGCTGGGCAACCTCGTCTCGTTGGTGATGCTCGGGCTACGAACCAAGGCACCGCAGGAATGGCTCAAGACAATGCCGTCCGTGCGGGGGTTTGCTCCGCTGTGGCGTAATGCCGCAGCGGGTTATCACTGGATCAACGTCGCGACCCACGCGCCGGCCCTGGTGATGCCGATCATGGTCGCCGCTCAGCTCGGCGCTCATGCCAACGCCGGTTTCTATGCGGCTCTTCTGCTCATCGGTGCTGTGTGGATTGTTCCGTACCACCTGGCTACCGCCATGTTGACGCTGGACGGTGGGCACGCGGCGCACTTTGATCATGGGCTGCGCACCGCGCTGCGGCTGTGCGGAGTGGTATCCGTTGTCGCCGCCGTCGGAGCTCCGATCGTGGCGCGTCCTGTCCTGGCAATCTTCGGACCTGGATATGAGCAAGCCCGCTTCTGCTTCATCGCCCTAGCCGTTTGCACATTCGCCAACGCCACAAAATCGATCTATATCCCGGTACGAAAAGCACAGGGAGCGCTGAGCAAGGCCGCGCTGGCGGTAATCCTCGGCGCGGCACTGGAAGTCGCCGCCGCCGAGCTCGGACTCAGGCTCGGCGGCGTCACTGGCGTCGGCATCGGGTTCGGCGCGGCAAACGTAGTAGAAGCAATGTTTTTCTGGCCGGCCATCGCCAGGGCGCGAAAGTCGTTTGATCACAAGGCCATAGCTGCCGAGCAAGAAGATGATCGCCGCCAGGAACAAGAAATTGTGATGGGAAATCATGGTGCCTAGGGAAGAGCTTTCAGTCAGCTCTGTGCGCCGTTGTCGATGGAGCACGCCGTGCCTCGTCTGCGCCTAGTCATCGCCGGTTTTGCCATTGCTGCCATCGCCCTGCCGTTTGCCAATGCAGTCATGGGAACGGCCAGCGGACGTAAGACAACGGGGGAGCAACGCGGAGTCGTGTTGCCGACCTGGCAGGTGCACGGTTACGAGGGCAGGGCCGCCGCGCAAGCGACGAGCGACATCGCCGCGCTCGGCGCGACCTGGATCCAGTTCACGCCGACATGGAGGATGGCCACCGCGACGTCCAGCACGATCGACAGCGCGTGGAGCGTCACTGACGCCGGTCTGCTGACGGAGATCGACCTCGCCCACAGCAAGGGCCTCAAGGTTTTGTTGAAGCCGCACGTGGACCCTCAGGACGGCACAGATCGTTGGCAGATCAACCCGTCCAACCGGGCAGCCTGGTTCAACTCCTACCAATCGATGATGATTCACTACGCCACTATCGCCCGGCAGGCTGATGTCGAAGAGTTCTCGGTGGGTTGCGAACTGGCCACCATGTCGGGCCCCGCAGATCGCAACGCGTGGCTGGCGGTCATCAATGCCATCAAGGCGGTAGTCAGTGCGCCGCTCGTCTATGCGGCCAAGGCCGACGAATACCCCAACGTGTCATTTTGGGATCAGCTCGATTTCATCGGGATTGACGCCTATTTCCCGTTGAGCACCACACCGACGACGGATGTCTCGGCGCTGGAATCGGCATGGATTCCGATACGTGACCAGATGTCGGCTTTCGCGATCGGTGCGGGGCGTCGAATCGTCTTCACCGAGGCCGGCTATCCCAGCCTGGTGGGTGCGGTGATCGAACCGTGGAACAACCAGTACGGCAGCACGCCCTCGCAGCAGGAGCAGGCAGCAGCGTACAAGGCGTTGCTCGCAACCTTCAGTGACCAGCCCTGGTGGGCTGGGGCGTTCTTCTGGTCGTGGTGGACGGAAAATGGGATCTACGCGCCGCTTGATCTCGCGATCGGGGACAAGCTCGCTGCGTCGGTCGTACGGAATTGGTGGGGTCCTAGCCGGTCATCGAGAAATTCGCCCGCCGGCCAGCTCGGCAGAGCGGTTCGCTGTCAGGATCCGATTATTGGGCAGGAAGACTAATGACGATCGATTCTCGCTCGACTGAGGCGCGCAGCGCGCCCCTCAGCGACACACTCGGATTCGGCTGCGCGAGCCTGTACGGTCTGCCCGGGAAACGGGACCGGCGCGCGGTGCTGGAGTCCGCCTACGACCTCGGGATCAGACATTTCGACGTGGCGCCGATCTATGGGCTCGGCGTAGCGGAAGCTGAGTTGGCAGATTTCGCGCACACGCATGCCGATATACGGATCGCGACGAAATTCGGCATCAGGCCCACCGCGGTTGGTCGCCTCGCGGGGTTCGTCCAGTCGCCGATCCGCCGAATACTGCAGAAGTCCGCCACGGTGAAATCCACCGTCAAGCAGTCCGGTGCCGCACCAGACGCCGGGGCTGTCGGCCGTGTCCTCTATGCGGGCGGGGACTACTCTGTGGCGAGCGCCAAACGCGCGCTCGTTTCGAGCCTGCGAGCTCTGCGTACCGAGCGAATCGAGTACTTCCTGCTGCACGAGCCGGCCGGCCTGCTCGCCGATGACTACCGAGATCTGGTGAGTTACCTTGAAACCGAGCGCAGTCGGGGCGTGATCGGATACTGGGGTCCGGCGGGTGATCTCTCCCGAGCGGACGACGCGGTGCTGGCTACGGTGAGCGCGCAAGCCCCTGCTCTTCAGTTTCCTTACGACCTGATCGGTGGATACGGGGGACCGCTGCCGGAGCAAGGTCGGCCCACCATCACCTTCGGCTTCCTCGGCGGAACGCTGCCGCGGGTAACGGGTGCCCTGAGTCGCGAGCCCGAATTCCGCGCGCAGTGCAGCGAATTGCTCGATGCCGACCTTGGCGATGCGGAGACGGTGCTCAAGTTGCTCGTGCGTGACGCGGTGACGCACAACCAGGGTGGAACGGTGCTGCTGTCGTCGACCAAGGTCAAGAACCTCGAGATGGCTTGCGCGAGCTCAGATGTCGCTCTCCGTAACGAGTCGCAGGTGGCGAGCATGATCCGGGATCGGTTCGTCGGCGTGGGGGTTGAGCGATGATCATCTCCGGCAACGACATTCCGCACGGCGAGAGCTTGCATTCAGGCCTCGTGGTTATCGGGGCCGGGCCGGCGGGCATCGTCTGCGCGCTGGAGGCGGCGAAGAGAGGCGTCGACGTCGTCCTCATCGAGACCGGGAACAGGAAACAAAGCCCCGAGTATCAGAAGCTGTCCGAAGCGCATCGGCAGCACCCGGACGTTCACGCACCGGTCGAACTGGCGATCAGCCGCCAACTCGGCGGTACATCCTCGATCTGGGGCGGACGGTGCGTTCCCTACGACCGTGTCGACTTCGTCGAGCGGGACGTCGCGCCGGATTCTGCCTGGCCGGTGACCTACGAGGACGTGCAGCCCTATTTCGAACGGGCCTGCGAGTGGATGGTCTGCGGTCGACCCACCTTCGACGTCGCAGAGCTGGATCATCTTCCCCGACAGATGATCGCGGGTCTCGAGGACGGAGACGTCTCCACGTCATCGCTCGAACGATGGTCACTCCCAACCGATTTCGGCAAGGTGTACTTCGACGATCTCCGCAACGTGGCTGGCCTGAAGGTGATTACCGACGCGACCTGTGTGCGGATCAACCTCGATGACGACAAAGCCCGTGCAACAGACATCGAATGCAGGACCCTTACCGGGCAATCGTTTACCGTCCTCGCCGAGGACGTCGTCGTGGCGGCGGGTGGCTTGGAAAGCACCCGATTGCTGATGTCTTCACCAGGCCAGGATGGCAAGAGCATCGGCGACCATTCCAGTCAGTTGGGTCACTGGTACATGGCCCACCTCGAGGGTGTGATCGCTGACCTGGTGTTGTCCGGTCCCGCTGACGAGACGATCTATTGGTACGAACGCGACATCGACGATTCCTATGTCAGGCGACGATTTGCTTTCGAGGAAAGCTATCTGGTCGAGAACGGCCTGCCCAACATCTCGGGATGGATCGCCAACCCCGAACTGGCTGACGCGTCGCACCACAATGCGCAGCTCTCGTTGACCTATCTGGTGCTGATTTCGCCCCTTGGCTTCTTGTTCGCGCCGACAGCACAACGACTTTCGCTGACCGGTTCCAACATTCCCGGAACGCCGTACGGCATGGCAAAGCGATCGTCGGTGTGGGCGCATCTTGGCAACTTGCTGCGGCATCCGATCGAGACCCTGAAATTTTTCGCCGATTTCGGCATCAGACGGGTGTTCTCCCCCGGACGTAAACCGCCGGGTTTCTTCGTCGGGAATCCGGCGAACCGCTACCCGTTCCAGTACCACGCCGAGCACCTGCCGCACTACGACAGCCGAGTGAAACTTGCCGAGGATGCCGACGATCTCGGCATGCCGAAACTCGACATCGACATCCGGTTCACCGACGAAGATGTCGAAGGCGTCTTGGCGGCACACCGACACTGGGACGATTACCTGCGCGCCAACGGCGTTGGGCGGCTCGAGTACCTCGCGGACGACCTGGAGGCGGCAGTGCGCGCCCGTACCGGAGGCGGTTTCCACCAAGTGGGAACCACCCGCATGTCAAAAGATCCGGAAAAGGGTGTGGTCGACGAGAATCTCGCCGTCCATGGCGTCCCGAACGTTCATGTCGTGAGCAGCTCGGTGTTCGTCACGTCCGGCCAGGCCAATTCCACGTTCATGATTGTCGTGTTCGCCATCCGCCTGATGGAGCGACTGTTCGGCGACCGCTAGATCGTCGGCAAGACCCTGGCGTCAGACGCCGTCATGGCTTTTGATCGATATACGGAAATGCCTTAGTGGCCACAGAGTTTCATGATGTGCCACATCCCGGCTCGCCGAGACCGCCCGCGAGATGCGCGGCTTTCAGGACCAATCTGCGTGTGTTGCGTTGGTCATGCGGTGGCCTGGGTGGTGTGGGGTGTGGGTCGTTTGGCGGCGGTGCGGGCGCTTTGGTAGAGGTGTCCGGAGACGCCGTTGCGGTGGTGGCGGAGGACGGTGCGTAGGACGCGGATGCCGTCGCGGATGGCGTGCAGGTTGGAGGTGCCGGTGCGGCGGGGGAGTTCGAGGCTGGGGACTTCGGCGATGCGTAGGCCGGCTTGCATGGCTCTCACGGTCATTTCGGCTTCGATTTCGAAGCCGGTGGCGGTGAGTTGGAGGTGGTCGAGGTAGCGGCGGTGGAAGGCGCAGAAGCCGTAGCACAGGTCGGTGAGGTGGGCGTCGTAGGCGGTGTTGAAGACGGTGAGCAGGAACCAGTTGCCCAGGCCGCGGAAGGGGGTGATGTCCAGTGATCCGCCGCCGCTGATGAATCGGGAGCCTTTGACGAAGTCGTAGCCGTTGGTCAGGAAGTGGAGGTAGTGCCGGATTTCTTGGGGGGACATGCTGCCGTCGGCGTCCATCATGACGATGATGTCGCCGGTGGCGGCCAGGAAGCCGGTGCGTAGTGCGCTGCCTTTGCCGGCGCCTTGTTGGTTCACGACGCGTACGTCGGGGCGGGCGTGGCGGGCGGTGATGAGGGTGACGTCGGTGGAGTTGCCGTCGACGAGGATGATTTCGTCGATGTCGGTGGCGATTTGTTCGAGGACCCAGCTGACGTTGCGGGCTTCGTTGCGGACCGGGATGACCAGGCTGACGCTGGGGCGTTGCGCGGTGGCCGTGTCGGTGTGGGTGTGGGTGGTGCGTGCTGGGGCGAGGTCGGTGGTGCTCGCCAGGTGCAGCGCTGTGGCGTTGTCGGGGTGTTGGCTTGCCGCCGCCGATACCGTTGTCATAGTCAGCTACCAATCCGCTCGTGGTGTGTAGGGCGTGTTGCTCGTGGCCTAGCCGTGCTCAGGATCGAGCCGACGGCGCGCGGGCAATGTCAGTGAGGTGGGTCGACGTTGACCATCAGCGGCGGCCGAATCAGACGCGGCGAAGGCCCAGTCGCGGACCATCGCGCCGACCTGTGGCGACGTCGGATGGAACATATCGGGCACCCTCATATTGAGAGTATTCCATACGATATGAACGATTTGCAACACTTTCAGCGACTATTAGTATCGCTGTTCACGTCCTCGGGCCCGGCTAGATCACGGCCTTGGCCAGCGCTTCGCGGTCGGCGAGGAAGGGCATCGGCATGCCGCGCGATCCCATCAGCGTCTCCATGGCGTCGCCGCTGATGGGGCGGGAGAACAGGTATCCCTGCGCTCGTCGGCAACCGTGCTGCATCAGGGCCAGCGCGGCCGCCGGTGTTTCGACGCCCTCGGCAACCAGTTGAAGGTTGAACGCCTCCGCCAGTCCGATGATCGCTCGGACGATCGCCAGATCGTTGGCGCTGGTACCGAGTTCACGGACGAACCGCGGGTCGATTTTGAGTGTGTCGATCGGCAACGTCTTCAGATGCGACAGGACGGCATAGCCGGTGCCGAAGTCGTCGATGGAGGTTTGTACGCCGATATCTTTGAGCGCCATCAGCGTTCGCGCGGTGCTGTCGGTGTCCTGCACCATGGCGCGCTCGGTGATTTCGAGGCATAGCGATCCCTCGTCCATGCCGAATTCCTTGATGGTCTCGGCCACCATCCGGACGAAACCGGGCATCGTGAGTTGCAGGGGTGAGACATTGACCCTCAGCACCGCGTCCCGTCCTACGCCGCGCGCACGCCACCCGCTGAACTCCGCGCACGCGGTGCGCAACACCCATCGGTCGAGATCGCCGGCCAGATTCATCGACTCGGCTACCCCGATGAATGCGGCGGGCAGCAGCACCCCATGTTCTGGATGCCGCCACCGGACCAGCGCCTCGGTGGCCACTATGGCACCGGTCCACAGATCGACCTCGGGCAGGTAATCCAGCAGCAGAGCGTCGCTGTCGATGTCGCCGCGGCGGTGGAGTTCGATGTCGTTGCGGAACAACTGTTTCAACGAGTTGTCGCTGGCCAGCGTGATCCGGTTGCCGCCTGCGCGTTTGGATGCGAGGACGGCTTCATCGGCGCGACGCAGCAGACCGGTGCTGTCGTCGCTTCCGGGCAGGCCGGCGGCCACCCCGATGCTCACCGTCCTGGTGATCGTCTCACCGTCGATCGTCAGGCGATCGTGCACCAGGTTACGAACCCGATCCGCGAACACCTCAGCGGCGTGTGCTGACATGGGCTGATCCGGAACGACGACGAACTCGTCGCCGCCCAGTCGGGCAACCATGCTCTGCCTGCCGGCGCAGGCTTCGAGGCGCTCGGCGAAACCCTGGATGAACCAGTCGCCCGCGGCATGGCCCAGGCTGTCGTTGATCGCTTTGAGCCGGTCGAGGTCGATGTACAACACGGCCACCGGGCCAGGCTGTTGGTCGGCGAGCCGGTCCGAGAGGTGCGCGAGCAGCGCCCGACGGTTGCGAAGTCCGGTCAGGTCATCGTGCTCGGCGAGATGACGCAGCCGTTGTTCGGCCGAGATGCGGGCCTGGAACTGTGCCATCAAAGGCGCGACGGCTTCGAGTGTGCGAAGTGCCTCCGGCTTCCATTTCCGGCCCCGGCATTTGACGAAGCCGAGCACGCCTGCGGTCGCCGGGCCCGACAGTAGCGGTGCCGCAGCCACCAATGGTCGACCGCGGAAACGGCGCCCGGTGGTGGGGCATCGAAAGCCGGCGCCCGGCATGTCAGGCCCACGGTAGGTGACCACCTCTTTGCCGTTCTCGCAGAGTGCCAGAGCAGGTTGGTCGCTGGTGAAGGGAGCAACCGCGAAAGAATCTGGATCGACGACATCTGACCGCGGCGGCCATTCGGCGGCCAGCACCGAGGCCCGGATGTTGTGGTCGCTATAACGCAGAAAGCTGTACTGCAGATCGAAATGCTCGACAAGCTGGGCTAGGACCTGCTCGCTGGCCTCGGTAGCCGTCGACGCAGTGGCTTCCAGTAATTGATTGGCGATCGAAGTGAGGAGGCCCAGCTTTCCCGGCACTGTGTCCTCCGATCTGGGAACCAAGCAGTAGCCGGTCTGCGGGACAGGCGAAACGCCAATTGGCAGAATTGGATAGGCCTTCTATTTCAGACTCTGAATAATACAGAATTTGAGCTACACCGAAAGGCGAGAAAGTGTCGCCTGGATTACACCACCGGAGGGGAGACGACCATCGCGGAGTGTGCGGCACTGATCCTCGAAGCAGGGGTTCCCGCCGACAAAACAGTGTTGGACCGACTGCACGCGGATCCCCTCGTCGAGTTCATCGACCAGAGCGACAACCAACTCGCCGAGTTGCGCGGGCTGCTGCCGGTTCCCGCCGCAGAACTCCTCTCCGAACCCGTTCGATGGGCCTATTACCCGTGGCGGCGAGCGGTCGTCGCAGTGCTGGGCCCGCGGGCTTTCCGGGCGGTGCGGCTGGATCGCAACCGCAACGTCGTCACCGCCGACGAACAGTCACGGCTCGGCACCCTGCGGATCGGGGTCGCCGGACTAAGCGCCGGACATGTCATCGCGCACGCGCTGGCTGCCCAAGGCCTGTGCGGGGAACTTCGGTTGGCGGATTTCGACGAACTCGAGCTCACCAACCTCAACCGGGTCCCGGCGACGGTTTTCGACATCGGGCTGAACAAGGCGCAGTCGGCTGCACGCAGGATCGCCGAGCTCGACCCGTATCTGCCGGTCACGGTCATGGAGACTGGTCTGACGCTCGAGACCATCGACGACTTCCTTGACGGGCTGAATATCGTTGTCGAGGAGTGTGATTCGCTCGATATGAAGGCGATCGTTCGTGAGCGCGCTCGGGCCCGCGGGATTCCGGTGCTGATGGCCACCAGCGACCGGGGTCTGGTCGACGTAGAGCGGTTCGATTTAGAGCCCGAGCGGCCGATCATGCATGGACTGCTCGGCGACATCGATCCCGCGTCGCTGTCACGAATGACCAGCGCGGCGAAGGTCCCACTGCTGTTGCGCTTCCTGCAGGCTCAGCATCTGTCGCCGCGCGGCGCCGCGTCATTGCTGGAGATCGACCGCACCCTGTCGACGTGGCCGCAGGTATCCGGCGACGTCGCAGCGGGAGCACCGCTGATCGCCGAGGCCGTACGGCGGATCGGCCTCGGCGAGCACCTACCGTCTGGCCGAACCCGTATCGACATCAGCGGCGCGCTTGATGATCTGCACGAGCCGGAGTTGCCCGAAGAACACGTCGCCGAATCGGACCCCCATCCCGAGCCCGTGCTGCCGGGCGTGCCGGGCGTGATTGCCACAGCAGCGATGCGGGCGCCGTCTGCCTCCAACGCACAGCCCTGGCGGATGGAGGCCGGGCCCGGGGGTATTGCCATTCGCCTTGCGCCCGAACACACTTCAATACTCGACGTCGAGTACCGGGCCAGCGCCGTCGCGCTCGGCTCGGCGCTGTTCAACGCAAAGGTCGCCGCGGCCGCTCAACACCAGCTTGGTCCGGTGACGTTCACCGAGGATCCGGACAGCACCGGCAGCGTGCCGTTACAGGCGACGCTGCAGCTTCGCGACGGCGCCGACCCGCATCTCGCCGGACTGCACGAAGCGACGCTCGCACGGGAAACCAATCGCCGGATCGGAATAGCCCAGCCGATTCCCGACGAGACCGCCCAACGCCTGCGCGTTGTTGTCGAGCGGGAGGGTGCAGGACTGCGCCTGCTGACTGCGCGAGCCGACCTCGACGGGCTCGCAACGATTCTCGCCGCATCGGACCGGGCCCGCTATCTGACCCCGGACCTACACGAGGAGATGATCGCTGAACTCCGCTGGCCGGGTGATCCGTTCCCGGACACCGGTATCGACATCCTCAGCCTGGAAATGGCACCCGGCGATCTCGCCGTTGTCGACATCCTGCGGCGTCCGGACGTAATGGCGAATCTGGCTCGGTGGAACGCGGGTTCTGCGCTGGGCGAGGACACCCGCAGGCGGGTCGCGGCGAGCTCGGCCATGGCCGTCGTTTCGGTGACCGGCGATTCGCTGAGCGACTACGCGCGCGGCGGTTGCGCTGTCGAAGCCGCATGGATTACCGCCCAGCAGTTGGGGTTAGCTGTGTCGCCAATCTCGCCGATCTTCTTGTACGCCCGCGGAGTCAAGGACCTTGCCGAAGTCTCACAGGCTTTCGCCGACGAGCTGGAAGAGCTGCAGGCCAGGTTCGAGCAGCTGGCCGGCATAGTGACCGGCGACGTTCCGGTTTTGATGTTGCGGCTTGCGGTCTGCGAACCCGCGTCTGTCCGAAGTCGGCGCGATTCGCGGCGTATCTATTTGCGGTAGCGTCAATCGGGGCTACCGTATTTCATATGTCCGGCGGATTAGACGACCTGGTGACCGGGTCTGCCTCTGCGCTGATGGCGGCCACCGCGACCACCCACGTCACGATCAGCGAGCAGGTGCTGGAAAACCTGGTCACTCATTTCGGCGTCGATTTCGGTTTCCTGCGGCACAACGATCACACCATCCACGCCACGGTGCTCGTCGCGTTGTGGCCGATCCGCGTCTACGTTCCCGATCCCGACCCGATCGGCGTCGTGTATTTCAGCGAGGCGGATCCGATCTTCGCGCAGGCCGAAAACCTCAAAGTCCCCGACGTCGTCCGCCCCGAGCCGGCCAACGATGAGTATCAGCGCAATATCGAGGCCGGCACCGGAGTTCCCGCCAGCTCGATCGCGTGCGTCCCGCTGCTCTCCGGCGACATCACTTCGGGCACACTGGGTTTCGTCAAGATTGGCGACCGCGAATGGTTGCCAGACGAGCTAAACGCGCTGAAGGCGATCGCCTCCCTGTTCGCTCAACTGCAAGCCCGCATCGTCGCCGAGGACCGGGTGCGCTACCTCGCCGAACACGACGACCTGACCGAGCTACTCAATCGCCGGGCGCTGATTGCCCATCTCGACGAGCGACTTGCTCTCGGTCAACCGGGCCCGTTCTCGGTGCTACTTCTCGATGTTGACCGTCTCAAAGTGATCAACGACCACCTCGGCCACAACGTCGGCGACAGCTTTATCAAAGCCTTCGTCGAGCAGTTGAAGGCTGCCGTCGACGTTCCCGCGATCATTTCGCGATTCGGTGGCGACGAGTTCATCGTTGTACCCACTGCGCCGATGGAGATCGAGGCGGCGGAGGCGTTCGCGAAACGACTGCAGGATCAATTACACAAGCAGGTCGTGGTCGAGGGCGAGTTCCTGGCCCGCACCGTCAGCATCGGTGTTGCCGCGGGCGAGCCGGGGCGGGATAGGGCTTCGGATGTGTTGCGCCGCGCCGACGAGGCGACAACGGCGGCGAAGTCGTCCGGCGGCAGCAAGGTGGCGCCGTACAACCGGGAGATGTCAGAGCGGTATGCGATCCGCGACGACATCGAGCTGCGGCTGGAAGAGACCATCGACAGCAACCACGACGCTTTGGTGGTGCATTATCTGCCCGAGTTCGACATTCGCACCGGCGAGGTTCTCGGCGCCGAGGCGCTCATCCGACTGCAGCACCCCACCCTGGGGCTGCTCATGCCCGATTCGTTCATTGGCGTCGCCGAGTCGATCAACCTGGCGGGAAAGCTCGGTCGACTCGTCATGCGGTTGGCCTGCGGGCAGTTCAGCCAGTGGCGCTCTCGCGGGATCGGCGTAGATGCGGTGCTGCGGGTCAATGTGTCGCCGATTCAGCTCGTCGCCGACGGCATCGTCGAGACGGTCGCCACCTCGCTTGACGAGTTCGGTCTGAATGCCAGTGCTCTGTGCCTGGAGATCACCGAAAACGTGGTGGTGCAAGACATCGACGCCACGCAGAAGACTCTCACCGATCTCAAGAATCTCGGCGTCCAGATCGCCATAGACGACTTCGGCACGGGATACAGTGCGCTGACATACCTGAAAACCCTTCCGGTCGATACGCTCAAGGTGGACAAGGGATTTGTGCGTGATCTGGGCACAGACTCAGGCGACCTGGCGATCGTGCAGTCGATCATGGCGCTGGCGAACGCTTTTGGGCTCGACGTGGTCGCCGAAGGAGTCGAGACTTCGGCCGCTCTGCGGATACTGCTCGATCTAGGATGCCAACGGGCGCAGGGCTTTCTGTTGTCCCCACCGCTTCCGGCGGCGGACATGGAGGCATTGCTGTCCAAACGCTTTGTCCGACTCGACTTCTCGAACGGCTGAACCGATCCGTGCGCGGCCGGACGTACCGGCCGGGACCGCGATCCAGCTCACAATGGCGGTCGAATGCCGTCGCGCTCACATACAGCAATCCCGCTCGGCGCGATATAGTGCCCGCGACCAGGCATACCATCGGTAGAATCGATCTTCGCAAACCCCTCCGGGGTACGACCCTATTGTTAAGATGTCAAATGATCGGCCTCTTCTGCTCAATAAATGCGGCGGCTTGGGCGGCAGTTTCCGGTGCTCGAGGGGAGGACGATGACCGATCTTGCCTGTCGGGGTGAACCAGACGCCTGCGTGCAGGACGCGACGATCACGCATCGGTTGGAGCAGCTCGTCCGCACTCGGCCGGACGACCGCGCTTTTTCGTTTCTCGGAGACGGCGGTGACGTCGACACCCGGACCTGGGGGCAGCTCGCAGCGGGTGCGCGCGCCGTGGCTGCGGCGCTGAGCGACCTTCCGGCGACGCAGGATCAGCCACGGGCGCTGCTGCTGCTGCCGCAGGATGGGACTTTCCTCGACGCGCTGTTCGGCTGTTTCCTCGCCGGAGCATGCGCTGTTCCGGCGCATGTGCCGATCCCGTCGCGGCTGGCCCAGACGTTGCCGCGGCTGCGTGCCATCGTTGCTGAGGCGCGACCGCACCTCGTGCTCACCACGAAGCAGATACTGCCGGCCAAAGATCTGGTGCCGGAGCTGGCGGACACCCCGTGCATTGCGGTCGACGACCTTGCCCTGGCCGACGCGTCTTTGCTGACGTCGGCCGCCGGGATCGACGACCTTGCGATCCTGCAGTACTCGTCGGGCTCGACGGGCTCGCCGCGCGGCATCATGGTGAGCCACCGGAATCTGATGGCCAACGAGGCGCTGATCGAGGACGCATTCGAGCACACCTCGTCCGCCGTGGTCCTGGGCTGGTTGCCGTTCCAGCACGACATGGGGCTGATCGGCAACGTGCTGCAGCCGGTGTTCACCGGTGCCGAATGCGTGATGATGACGCCGCTGCAGTTTCTGAAGCATCCGCTGCGCTGGCTGCAGGAGATCACCCGCTACGGCGCCACCACCAGCGGCGCACCGAATTTCGCGTACGAGATGTGTGTCTCCGCCGCGAGACGGCGGGGTGAGGCCGGCCTTGCCGGACTCGACCTGTCGCACTGGAGCCTCGCATTCGTCGGCGCCGAGCCGGTGCGCGCGGCGACACTCGACCGTTTCGCCGCGACGTTCGCCGGCGTCGGTTTCCGGCGCGAGGCGTTCTACCCGTGCTACGGGCTCGCCGAGGCCACCTTGATGGTGACCGGTGGGCAGCGCAGCGAGCGGCCCGGCGTCTGGACCGACGCGCGCGGCATCGACCGGGTGAGCTGTGGCCATGCCCGCGGCGGTCTCGAGGTGGCAATCGTGAACCAGGCGAGCGCCGTGCGCTGCGACGACGGCGTCGAGGGCGAAATCTGGGTGCGCGGCGGCAGCGTCGCGGGCGGCTACTTCGACCAGCCACAGGTCTCCCTTGAGACGTTCGGGGCCAACCTCGAGGGCGTCCCGTGGCTGCGTACCGGGGACTTGGGCAGCGTCGTCGACGGCGAGCTGTACGTGACCGGCCGAGACAAGGACATCGTCGTCAAGAACGGCGTCAAGTACGCCGCCGAGGACATCGAGCATTCCGTCGAGCAACTGCACGTCGAGTCGCTGCATCCCGGCGGATGCGCGGCGTTCGGACACGACGACGGCACTTGTGAGCGGTTGGTGATCGTCCAGGAGATCGTGCGCGACGCCGTCGACGACTGGGCTGATGTGGCCGACCGGATCCTCGGCGCGGTCGCCGCCGAACAAGGAACATCGCCGGACGTCATCGTGTTCGTTCCACGCGGCAGCATTCCCCGCACGACGAGCGGGAAGATCCGTCGCGGCGAATGCCGCTCGTTGTATGGGCGCGGCGAGCTGGCCGAGGTTCATCGTCACGAGACGGGGAGAAGCGGATGACTCGTGATCGCGCACTTGCGGCGTTCGTCGTCTTTGCACCTGCCGTCGCCGTGATTACGGCAGGGGTGCTGTGGGCGTACGGCATTGGGCCGTCGCCGACGGATCTGGCCGTGCTGGCCGTCGGAACGTTGGCAACCATGGCGGGTGTCGAGCTCGGTTACCACCGATACTTCGCGCATCGTGCTTTCACTGCGTCGCCGGCGCTGATCTGGTTGCTCGGGGCGCTGGGCTCGAGCGCATTTCTCGGCCCGGTGATGTGGTGGGTGACAACCCACCGCCGCCACCACTCGATCACCGATCGCGAAGGCGATCCGCACTCGCCGCACTGGCCCTACAGCGGCGCCCGTGGCTTCGTCCATGCACACGCCGGCTGGCTGTTCCGGCCCGAATACACCGGGATGACGGTGACTGCGGGCGAGGTCAAAGACCTGTGGCAGAGCCAGCGCACGATCACGCTGCACCGCACGTATCTGGTCTGGGGCGCAATGGGATTGGTGATCCCGGCGCTGATCGGCTTGGCGGCGGGCGGCACGCGCGGCGCGCTCACCGGCTTTCTGTGGGGCGGGATGGTACGGATATTCCTGGTGAGTCATGTTGTGTGGGCGGTCAACTCGTTCGGTCACCTGCGTGGTGGGCGCGCCCGGCTGCAGCACTCCGGCCAGGCCCGCAACAGCGTATGGCTGGTGCTGCCGTCATTCGGCGGCGGCAACCACGCCAACCACCACGACGCGCCGCGGGCGTACACCACCCGGGTGCGGTGGTGGCAGATCGACGTCGGCGCCATGCTGCTGCGCGGGCTGTCAGCGCTCGGATTGGCCAGTGATCTCAAGCAGCCCGCGTTGACCAAAGTGAGCTCGGAATGACCGATACGTATCTGGGAGCCAGTCCATCCGCGATTCGCCATCACTACGACGTCGGCAACGACTTCTGGCGGATCTGGCTCGACCCGACGATGGCCTACTCGTGCGCTATCTGGGAAAGCCCGGACGACGACCTGGAGCGCGCGCAACGGCGCAAACTCGACTACCACGTCGAGCAGGCCGGCGCGGCAGGCGCGGCGCGAGTGCTTGACATCGGGTGCGGGTGGGGCGCGCAGATCATGCACATGGTTCGCGCACACGGCGTGCAACATGCTGTGGGACTGACTCTTTCGGATGCGCAGGCGCAACATCTGCGTGGGATCGCGCCGGCGAACGTCGAGATCCACGAGCGCGGTTGGAGCGGTTACGAGCCGGACGAGCCGTTCGACGCGATCATCTCAGTCGGCGCGTTCGAGCATTTCGCGCGTTTCGGTTTGTCCGGTGACGAGCAGGTCGAGGCGTACCGGCACTTTTTCAGCTCCTGCCGCAGCTGGCTCAAGCCTGGCGGGCGACTGTCGTTGCAGACCATCGCCTACGGCGACATTCCGCGCGACCGTCCGCTGCGCGACCGCTTCATCGTCGACGAGATCTTCCCGGAGTCCGAACTGCCGCGACTTGCCGACATCGCTCGCGCCGCGGAGATGGAACTCGAGATCGAACGCGTGCGTAACGATCGCGGCGACTACGTCAAGACGTTGCGGGCGTGGTTCGATCGCCTGCGGGAACACCGCGATGAGGCTGTGGCGGTGTCGAGCGAAGAACTCGTCGCCCGCTACGAGCGCTATCTGCGCATGTTCGCGTACTCGATGGAGCTTGGCGCGTTCACGCTGCTCCGGCTGACCATGCGCCGTATCGATATGCCGGGTCGTTGGTGAGGAAGGACGCGATGGGTAACGCAGGGGAGGCCGCTGTGAAGAGCTACGACGAGATTGAAGCGATGCTGGCCGAGCAGGTTGCCGACCGGACCGGAACACCGGCCGACGAGGTCGATCGCACGCGGCGCTTCGACAAGCTGGGCCTGGATTCGGCGGATGCGGTCAGGCTGGTCGGTGAGCTGGAAGACTTCGTCGGACGTCCGCTGTCGGCTTCGCTGCCGTACAAGTACCCGACGATCGATGAACTCGCTCGCCGCCTGGCGAACGGCGACGACTAGCTCGACAACAGCGCGAGTTCACGCTCCCGATCGAACTCGCGGGTCAATTGGGTTGTCTCGGTCAGGATCTTGGCGACCTGACCCGGCTCGGCGTGCGACACGAAGTCGCGCCGGTTCCACCAGATCATCTTGGTCTGGTAGCGCTCGTCGGGGTAGGGCGTCGCGGGTATGCCCGCCACCACTCCGCCGGAGCTGCGCCACCGGTTCAGCACGTAGGTCGCCGCTGTCGCCATGCAGAATTGCACGTCGATCAGCGCCATCATGTGAAAAGCGCTGCGGGACAGCGGAGTTGTGAGGTCGAGGTCCCGGTCCGAGTCCTCGGCGACCCATCCTGACTTCATCTCCAGGACTCCGAACGGCACGCGGTCGTTGATCATGTCGCGAACCGCCGACTGGCTGGGCTGGCCTGCCCACTCGATGACTGCGTGCGAGTCTTCGGCGGAGCGCAGTGGACCCTTGGCGCGAAGCCCCGCCAACATGCGGCCGGCGTCGTCGAGCACCGCGAAGAACATCACGGTGTCTGATCCGCTGCGCATCTCGTCGATGTCGAGCGCGCCTTCAACGCCGCGCTTGCTGTAGCTGCGATACGCACCCGTTACGAATTGCGACCACAACTCGGGGTCGTTCGATGGCTGGGCAACTGCCAGCGTGCAGTTGGTGTCGCAGTCACGCCAGCTGAAGGTCCTCGGCAGGACGAACTGTTCAGGCGTCGTGGTATCCAGCGAAACAGTGGTCATATGGGTCCCTCCCTCGCAGGGTCCGCCAACTTCCAGTTTGTTTCGTGGCACTTTTAGTGCTCATAGAATGAGTCAAGGCTGCTTTATGAACCCTGCACTCAACAAACTCGCTATAAATGATATTTAGTTGTCGTAAATGACCCGAAGGGCCTTGAATATGAACTATGTCATCGAGCATCCGGTCAGTTGGACGATACTACACTTTCGCCCGCTGACCTGCACTGCCGTAGCGCGTGTATTAGCGTCAGTCTCAGGAGTCGGCCGGACTTCGCCTGCAGGCGCGACATCGAATGTGTCCAAAGTATTGCCTTAATGGACCCTGGCAATAACCTGATTTTCTTGCAGATCAATTTGAATACCTGCGGCCGGATTAACGACCGAATAAAGCACACATGCGAACACTTATATTTTTCTTCGGCATTGTGCGAGAACAGCGTGGGCTATGCGCCATCGCATCCGCTTCTGATTGTCTGAGCGAAGCCCGCGGGGGGTGTGGTCGAGCTCACCTGAGGTGCTCCGTCGCCAGGACTCGAACCTGAACTCTCTGAACCAAAATCAGAAGTGCTGCCGATTACACCACGACGGATCGCTACGACCAGCGGTAAACCGCGTCCACTCTAGACGACTATGCGGGCCGATCGCGGACCGCGGCCAACCGGTCTTCATTGCCCGGGAGACCCGATAACCTGTTAGGCGTGGCCGCGCCAGACAAGGAAACGCGGGCGCCTCGCACCAGGATGACCGGTAGCGAGCGCCGCCACCAACTCATCGACATCGCCCGATCGCTTTTCGCCGAGCGCGGGTATGAAGGAACGTCGATCGAGGAGATTGCGCTTCGCGCCAACGTGTCGAAACCCGTCGTCTACGAGCACTTCGGCGGCAAAGAAGGCTTGTATGCGGTCGTCGTCGACCGGGAGATGTCGGCGCTGCTGGACGGGATCACGTCGTCGCTGACCAACAACCGGTCGAGAGTGCGCGTCGAAACGGTGGCGCTGGCTTTGCTCACCTATGTCGAAGAACACACTGATGGCTTCCGCATCATGATTCGCGACTCACCGGCCTCGATCAGCAGTGGTACCTACTCGAGCCTGTTGAACGATGCGGTGAGTCAGGTCAGCTCAATCCTGGCCGGCGACTTCGCCCGTCGCGGGCTGGATTCCGATCTCGCCCCGCTGTACGCCCAGGCGCTGGTCGGGTCGGTGTCGATGACCGCACAGTGGTGGCTCGACACCCGGGAACCCAAGAAGGAAGTGGTGGCCGCCCATCTGGTCAACCTGGTGTGGAACGGGCTGACCCATCTGGAAGCCGACCCGCACCTGCAGGACGAATGACGGGCATCTGTGCCGATCCTCGGCTGTAATTGACGATCACGTAACCCATACAATGGCGGGATCATGACCGCACCGGGGCCGGATTGCGTAGTTACCCCGATCGCGGGGCTCGTCGAGTTGGCGTTGCGCGCGCCGACGTTGCAGCAACTCGTCGACGTTTCTGCAGCTCAGCCACAAGATTTGGCGTTGGTCGGTCCGGCCAGCGCCCGGCTGTTCGTCGCCTGCGCCCTGGCCCGGCGTGGCCCGTTGCTGGTTGTCACCGCCACCGGCCGCGAGGCCGACGACCTGTCCGCTGAACTGCGGGGTGTGTACGGCGACGCCGCGGCGATGTTCCCGTCGTGGGAAACGCTGCCGCACGAACGGCTGTCGCCCGGTGTCGACACTGTCGGCGCGCGAATGATGTTGCTGCGCAGGCTCGCCCACCCGCAGGATGCCCGGCTCGGCCCGCCGTTGCAGGTGGTGGTGACCGCGGTCCGTTCGCTGCTGCAGCCGATGGTCTCGGGGTTGGGCGTGCTGGAGCCGCTCACCCTGACTGTCGGTGCCGAGGTGGTCTTCGAAGACGTCATCGCCCGGCTGGTCGAGCTCGCCTACACCCGGGTGGACATGGTCGGTCGACGGGGCGAATTCGCCGTCCGCGGCGGCATTCTCGACATCTTCGCGCCGACCGCCGAGCACCCGGTGCGGGTGGAGTTCTGGGGCGACGAGGTCAGCGAGATGCGGATGTTCGCGGTGGCCGACCAGCGGTCGATTCCCGAAATCAGCATCGACAACGTGATCGCGGTGGCCTGCCGCGAGCTGTTGCTGACCGACGACGTGCGGGCGCGGGCCGCCGAACTGGCCGGACAGCAGCCGCCGCCCGAGCACGGCATCACCGGCGGCGTCGGCGACATGTTGGCCAAGCTCGCCGAAGGCATCCCGGTCGACGGCATGGAGGCCCTGCTACCGGTGCTGCGGCCCGACGGTGTGGCGCTGTTGACCGATCAGCTGCCCGACGGGACGCCGGTCTTGGTCTGCGACCCGGAAAAGGTCCGCACCCGCGCAGGCGACCTGATCAAAACCGGCCGCGAGTTCCTGGACGCGTCGTGGGGGGTGGCCGCCGTCGGCGGCGACTCACCCATCGACGTCGAGCAACTCGGCGGATCGGGGTTCCGCGAATTGGACGAGATTGCGGCCGCGACGCGGCAGTCCGGCCGCCCGTGGTGGACGCTGAGTCAGCTGTCCGACGAGTCGGCGATCGAGCTGGACATCCGTGCCGCGCCGTCCGCCCGCGGGCGGCAGAACGACATCGACGAACTGTTCGCGATGCTGCGTGCGCACGTGTCGACCGGCGGAGTCGCCGCCGTCGTTGCGCCCGGCGCCGGAACCGCACACCGCGTCGTCGAGCAGCTCGCCGAATCCGACACTCCCGCAGCGATGTTGGAGCCGGGAGCGGAACCCAGGCCCGGTGTGGTCGGGGTGCTCAAGGGTCCGCTGCACACCGGTGTGGTGTTGCCGGGCGCCGGGCTGGTGATCGTCACCGAGACCGACCTGACCGGTAACCGGGTGACTGCCACCGAGGGCAGACGGCTGGCCGCCAAACGCCGCAACACCGTCGACCCGCTGGCATTGACCGCGGGCGACTTGGTGGTGCACGACCAGCACGGCATCGGACGGTTCGTCGAGATGACCGAACGCACCGTCGGCGGTGCGCGGCGAGAGTATCTGGTCTTGGAGTACGCGTCGAGTAAGCGCGGCCAGAACCTGACCGACAAGCTCTTTGTGCCGATGGATTCGCTGGATCAGTTGTCGCGGTACGTCGGCGGCCAGGCTCCGGCGTTGAGCCGACTCGGCGGCAGCGACTGGACCAACACCAAAACCAAGGCACGCAAGGCAGTTCGGGAGATCGCGGGCGAACTTGTGTCGCTCTATGCCAAGCGGCAGGCCAGCGCGGGCCACGCGTTCGGTCCGGACACACCATGGCAGGCCGAAATGGAAGATGCGTTCGGCTTCACCGAGACGATGGACCAGCTGACCGCGATCATCGAGGTCAAGTCGGACATGGAGAAACCGGTGCCGATGGACCGGGTGATCTGCGGCGACGTGGGATACGGCAAAACCGAGATCGCGGTGCGGGCGGCGTTCAAGGCGGTGCAGGACGGCAAGCAGGTCGCCGTGCTGGTGCCCACCACGTTGTTGGCCGACCAGCATCTGCAGACTTTCACCGCGCGGATGGCCGGCTTCCCGGTCCGGATCAAGGGCTTGTCCAGGTTCACCGAGGGCGCCGAATCACGGGCTGTGCTCGACGGTATGGCCGACGGCACGGTCGACATCGTGATCGGCACGCATCGGCTGCTGCAGACCGGGGTGCGATGGAAAGACCTCGGCCTGGTCGTCGTCGACGAGGAGCAACGCTTCGGTGTCGAGCACAAGGAACACATCAAGTCGCTGCGCACCCATGTCGACGTGCTGACCATGAGCGCCACCCCGATTCCCCGCACGCTGGAGATGAGCCTGGCCGGGATTCGCGAGATGTCGACGATCCTGACCCCGCCCGAAGAGCGCTACCCGGTGCTGACCTACGTTGGCCCGCACGACGACAAGCAGATCGCCGCCGCCCTGCGTCGGGAACTGCTGCGCGACGGGCAGGCCTTCTACGTGCACAACCGGGTCAGCTCGATCGACCAGGCCGCGGCGCGGGTGCGGGATCTGGTGCCGGAGGCCAAAGTCGGTGTCGCACACGGCCAGATGCACGAGGATCTGCTGGAAACCACCGTCGAAGGATTCTGGAATCGCGAGTTCGACATCCTGGTCTGCACCACGATCGTCGAAACCGGCCTGGACATCTCCAACGCGAACACGCTGATCGTCGAGCGCGCCGACACCTTCGGGCTGTCCCAGCTGCACCAGTTGCGCGGGCGGGTCGGCCGCAGCCGGGAACGCGGCTACGCCTACTTCATGTATCCGCAGCACACCACGTTGACCGAGACCGCCTATGACCGGTTGGCCACGATCGCGCAGAACAACGAGCTGGGCGCGGGCATGGCGGTGGCGATGAAGGACCTGGAGATCCGCGGGGCGGGCAACGTGCTCGGCGCCGAGCAGTCCGGGCACGTCGCCGGCGTGGGGTTCGACCTCTACGTCCGGCTGGTCGGCGAGGCGGTCGAGGCGTACCGCGCGGCGGCCGACGGGGAGACCGTCCTCAGTGCCGAAGAGCCCAAAGACGTCCGGATCGATCTGCCGGTCGATGCGCACCTGCCGCCCGATTACATCCCCAGCGACCGGCTGCGGCTGGAGGGCTATCGGCGGCTGGCCGCGGCGACCGACGACTCGCACGTCGACGCTGTCGTCGAAGAGCTGATCGACCGCTACGGCGCGCTGCCGGAAACGGCCGAGCGACTCGTCGCCGTCGCGCGACTTCGCCTGGTGTGCCGGGCCGCCGGCATCACCGAGGTGTCGGCGCCGTCGGAGGCCACCGTGCGCCTGGCTCCGATGGCGCTGCCCGACTCGGCGCAGGTGCGCCTGGCGCGGATGTATCCGGGCGCGCGGTATCGCGCCACCACCTCAAACGTGCAGGTTCCGATTCCCCGCGCCGGCGGGGTGGGTTCGCCGCGAATCCGCGATCTCGAATTAGTGCAAATGGTGGCCGATTTGGTGTCCACGCTGGATGCTAAGCGCGGGGAAGAAGCGAGCACCCCGGCGGCGAGGAGGGGGCAGTGACAGTCATTCTCGTCGACCCGCGCCGCCCGTCGCTGGTTCCGGTGGAAGCGATCGAATTGCTCACCGGTGAAGTGCAGTACACCGAGGAGATGCCCGTCGCGGTGCCCTGGTCGCTGCCGGCGGCGCGCTCGGCGCACACCGGAGAGGACGCTCCGGTGCTGCTGTCGTCGGATGCCGAACACCCATCGGTCGTCGCGCGGCTGGCCGCCGGTGAGCGGCTGATCTCCACACCCGGCCAGCAGCCCGGAGAGCGGCTGGTCGATGCCGTCGCGATGATGGACAAGCTCCGCACGGCCGGGCCCTGGGAGAGCGAGCAGACGCATGATTCGCTGCGCCGGTTCCTGCTCGAGGAGACATACGAGCTGTTCGACGCCGTGCACAGCGGCGATGCCGACGCCTTGCGCGACGAGCTCGGCGACGTCCTGCTCCAGGTGCTGTTCCACGCCCGGATCGCCGAGGATGCGCCGCAGCATCCGTTCACCATCGATGACGTCGCCGATGCGCTGCTGCGAAAACTCGGCAACCGGGCTCCGGGAGTCCTTGCCGGCGAGCCGATTTCACTCGACGAACAGCTCGCCCAATGGGAAGAGCGCAAAGCGCTGGAGAAGCCACGCAACTCGGTGATGGACGACCTGCCCACCGGTCAGCCGGCTTTGGCGTTGGCGCAGAAGGTGGTTCAGCGTGTCACCAGGGGCGGACTCCCGATCGACCTGATACCGGCCGGCATCACGTCGATCACGGTGACACCTGAGATCGATGCCGAAAATGCGCTGCGCACAGCAATATTAGAGTTCATGGACACCGTCCGTGGCGTCGAGAAGGCGATCGCGGCGGAGCGGCGGGTGGGCGATGTCGCTGCAGAGCTGGACGTGGCCCCGACCGGCGTGATCTCCGAAGAGGAGTGGCGGGCGTGCTGGCCCGGCGCCGAGCCGGACCACGAGCTCGCGGCCGGCGACGAGGTGGCCCCGCAAGCTGTAGAGACCGTGGATTCAGACGTTGAGGGCGTCGATTGACGGTGATGTTCGACACGCCCGGCGGCGCGTTCGTTGCTGGATAGCCCACATATCGTCGACATCCGGCGCGTCGGTATGGGTGACCTGCTCGATTCGCGTGGGACCATGGTCGAAGAATCGTGTTTTAGGGGTGTTTCTGTGTCGCCGGTCCGTTGGCTGCGCGCGTTGGCCGTCGTAGGCGCAACCGCGCTGCTGTTGGCATCTAGCTGCAGCTGGCAGCTGGGTCCCTTCATTCCCAAGGGAGTTCCGCCGCCCGCGGGCGCCGCGGTCCCGCCGGTCGACACCCACGCCAAGGGGCGGCCCGCCGACCAGCTGCACGCATGGGCGCAGGCGCATGCCCCGGATATGAAGATGCCGGTTACCGCGCTCGAGGCTTACGGCTACGCCGCGCGTGTCGCCGAAGTGGAGAACCCCAACTGCCACATCGCATGGACGACGTTGGCCGGCATCGGCCAGGTCGAAAGCCATCACGGCACCTATCACCACGCGACCCTGTCTCCCAACGGCGACGTGCGTCCGCCGATCCGGGGTGTGGTGCTCGACGGCACCAACGGCACCATGCGGATCATCGACAGCGACCCGGGCGCCATGGGCAGCAGCGAATCGGACACCGTTCGGGCGATGGGACCGATGCAGTTCATTCCGGAGACCTGGCGGGAGTACGGAGTGGACGCCAACAACGACAACAAGGCCGACGTGGACAACATCGACGACGCCGCATTGTCGGCGGCGGGGTACCTGTGCTGGCGCGGCAAGGATCTCGCCACACCGCGAGGCTGGATCACGGCGTTGTGGGCTTACAACGATTCCGACGAATACGCCCGCGCTGTTCGCGACTGGGCCACGGCCTATGCGGCGGGGCACTCTCTCTGACGCGAAGGCCTTAGGCTACTGGTTGCAGCTACGGACGACGCAAGGAGAACCAGTGCCGATTATCGAGCAGGTCGGGGCCCGCGAGATCCTCGATTCGCGCGGCAACCCCACGGTCGAGGTCGAGGTAGCCCTGATCGACGGGACATTCGCCCGGGCCGCGGTGCCGTCCGGCGCGTCGACCGGCGAGCACGAGGCCGTGGAATTGCGCGACGGCGGCGACCGGTACGGCGGCAAGGGCGTCAAGAAAGCCGTGCAGGCCGTGCTCGACGAAATCGCTCCCGCCGTGATCGGGCTCAACGCCGATGACCAGCGCCTGGTCGATCAGGCCCTGCTGGATCTCGACGGCACCCCGGACAAGTCCAGGCTGGGCGCGAACGCCATCCTCGGGGTCTCCCTGGCGGTGGCCAAGTCCGCTGCCGATTCGGCTGAGTTGCCGCTGTTCCGCTACCTCGGTGGCCCGAACGCGCACATCCTGCCGGTGCCGATGATGAACATCCTCAACGGTGGCGCGCACGCCGATACCGGCGTCGACATCCAGGAATTCATGGTGGCCCCAATCGGGGCGCCCAGCTTCTACGAGGCGCTGCGCTGGGGTACCGAGGTCTACCACGCGCTCAAGGCGGCGCTGAAGAAGCAAGGGCTGTCCACCGGTCTCGGTGACGAGGGTGGATTCGCGCCCGACGTGCCGGGCACCAAGGCCGCGCTCGACGTGATCAGTCAGGCCATCGAGTCGGCGGGCTTCAAGCTCGGTGCCGACGTGGCGCTGGCGCTGGACGCCGCGGCGACCGAGTTCTACACCGACGGCACCGGCTACGCGTTCGAGAAGAAGAATCGCACCGCTGACGAGATGACGCAGTTCTACACCGAGCTGCTCGACTCCTACCCGCTGGTGTCGATCGAAGATCCACTGGCCGAAGATGATTGGGACGGCTGGGTGGCTATGACGACAGCCATCGGTGACCGGGTACAGATCGTCGGCGACGATCTGTTCGTCACCAATCCCGAACGGCTGGAAGAGGGTATCGACAAAGGCGCGGCAAATGCGCTGCTGGTCAAGGTCAATCAGATCGGGACGCTGACCGAGACGCTCGATGCGGTGGCGTTGGCACACCACAGTGGATACCGGACGATGATGAGCCATCGCAGCGGCGAGACCGAGGACACCACGATCGCCGACCTGGCGGTCGCCGTCGGTAGCGGGCAGATCAAGACGGGCGCACCGGCCCGCAGCGAGCGCGTCGCGAAGTACAACCAGCTGCTGCGGATCGAAGAGGCACTCGGCGACGCCGCACGCTATGCAGGCGATCTGGCGTTCCCCCGGTACACGCCGTAAGCCAGACAGTCCGCCACAGCCTCAGCCCCGATGCCCGAATCCAAACGGCCAGAACCGAAGCGGCGCTCACCGGCGTCGCGGCCGGGCCGTGGTTCGGAAGCCGGCCGTCCGCGCAAATCACCGGCGGCCGGCCGTCGCGCGCCGAACACGTCGCGCGCCATGCCGGAGGTCGTCGAGCCGGTCAAGCGGGCGATCGCGGAATCGGCTGAGCAGCGCTCGGATCAGCGACTCGGCCTGACCGCGCGGCGGGCGGCGATCCTGGCGGCCGTCGTGTGTGTGCTGACGCTGACGATTGCCGGCCCCGTCCGGACGTACTTCGCCCAGCGCACCGAGATGAAACAGTTGGCCGCGTCCGAAGCCGCGTTGCGCGGTCAGATCGCCGATCTCGAACAGCAGAAGGGCAAGCTCGCTGACCCCGCTTACGTTGCGGCGCAAGCCCGCGAGCGCCTCGGGTTCGTGATGCCGGGGGAGATCCCGTATCAGGTGCAGCTTCCGCCGAACGCGGCGTTGCCCGCCGATCCGGGTTCGACGCCGACCGCGGCGACGAACAACGATCCCTGGTATACGTCGCTGTGGCACACCATTGCCGACAACCCGCACGGGCCCCCGCCGCCTCCCGCACCCGCGGCGCCGCCGCTACCACCGCCCGCGCGGCCGAATCCGCCACAACCCGGTGGTTGATCGCGCTGACCTCGATGCGGTCGCCCGCCAGCTCGGCCGCGAGCCGCGAGGAGTGCTGCACGTCGCCTACCGGTGTCCCAACGGCGAGCCCGGCGTGGTGCAAACGGCGCCGAAACTGCCTGACGGAACACCGTTTCCGACGTTGTACTACTTGACGCATCCCGCGCTGACAGCCGCCGCGAGCAGGTTGGAGACGACCGGCATGATGCGGGAGATGACCGAGCGTCTGCAGAACGAACCCGAACTGGCCGCGGCGTATCAGCGGGCGCACGAGTCGTACCTGGCCGCCCGCGACGCGATCGAGCCGTTGGGCACCACCGTCTCGGCCGGCGGTATGCCCGACCGGGTGAAATGTCTACACGTTCTGATCGCCCATTCACTGGCGACCGGGCGCGGAACCAACCCGTTCGGCGACGAGGCGCTGGCGGTACTGGCCACCGAGCCGTCGATGGCCGGAATCCTGACACCGGGGGAGTGGGCAGACTGATGCGTGTCGGGGCAATTGACTGTGGCACCAACTCGATTCGGCTACTGATCGCCGAGCCGGTCGATGGTCAGCTTCGCGACGTGCATCGCGAGATGCGTATCGTCCGACTCGGTCAGGGCGTCGACGCGACCGGGCAGTTCGCGCCGGAGGCATTGCAGCGCACCCGTTCTGCGCTGGTGGACTACGCAGCATTGTGCACCGCGCACGGCGTCGACCGGATACGCATGGTCGCGACCTCGGCCACCCGCGATGCCGCCAACCGCGACGTCTTCTTCGCGATGTCCGCGGATGTACTCGGCGATGTGGTCGACGGTGCGGTCGCCGAGGTGATCACCGGTATCGAAGAAGCCGAGCTCTCGTTTCGCGGTGCTGTCAACGAATTAGACTCCAACGCTGGGCCGTTCGTGATCGTCGACCTGGGCGGCGGATCGACCGAGGTGGTGCTCGGCACCGACAGTGTCACCGCGAGTTATTCCGCTGACATCGGCTGTGTGCGCCTCACCGAACGTTGCCTGCACTCCGACCCGCCGACGGCCGCCGAGGTGACGGCTGCCCGCGAATTGGTCCGCGAACGGCTGGGCGAGGCGCTACGCGTCGTCCCGGTGGAGCAGGCCCGCACCTGGGTCGGGGTGGCCGGAACGATGACGACAGTCGCCGCACTCGCCCAGGACATGACGGTCTATGACTTTGCGGCTATTCATCTTTCGCAGGTCGGCAGCGACCGACTGCTGGCTGTCTGCGACGATCTGATCGGGATGACTCGAGCGCAGCGGGCCGCGCTGGGGCCGATGCACGAGGGGCGGGTCGACGTGATCGGCGGCGGCGCAATCGTGATCGAAGAACTGGCTTTCGCGCTACGCGAGCGGGCCGGCATCGACTCGCTGACCGTGAGCGAGCACGACATCCTGGACGGCATCGCGCTCTCGATCGCCGAAAGTTAGCTCAATGGCCGATGTCTGGTCGAGATGTCGAGCAGGCGCTTCTTCTGCTCGTTGTACTCCTGCTCGCTGAGGTGCCCTTCGTCGCGCTGCTGGGCGATCAAGCGAATCGCCGCCGCGACGCCGGTCACGACGGTCCGCGGGGCAGGCGTTACCTCTGCCTCATCGCCGTCCGCACCGTTATCGCCATTTCCGACAACGCGATTCGTCAGGCGCGCGTGGGTCAACGCTTTGCTGCTTCCTTCGGCGGCGGCCGGTGGACCGGCCATGGCCTGACCGGACATGCCGCCGATTCCCATCTGGTTGAACGTGTTTGCCGCGCCCGCTTCCTTCGCGGGGGCCGCTGCCGCGCCCGGGTTGGTCAACGGTGACGTCAGCGCCACTGAACGGATCTCAGGCGTTTCAACGGTCCACCCGGACGGCACCGACAGCTTCCCGATCGTGTTCGCCGCTCCGATGTCCGCCGATACGGACGGCGGGGGCACCGTGCCCTCCGGCAGATTCAACAGCGTTGCCGGGAATCCCTTGACGGGGGCCGGGCCGGTGCCTGGCGTCTCTTGGCCGTTCCAGCCGCTGACGGTGTCATCGGTGTGTAAACCGACGAGGAGACCGCCGATTCCGTAGGGAAGGTCGACCGGCGCCAGGATCCCGATCCCTATGTCCGGAACGTTACTCAGAGTCGCCCGGGACACCGAAAAAGATTGATATCAGGTCGCTGATGGTACTGAGCGGGGAGGTGGCGGCCGTCGGAGTAGCGGCGCTCTGCAGGGCATTCGGCACTGCGGAGAGCGTCTGCGGGACGCTTGACACGATGTTTTGCGCATTGCCCGCCGAGGTACTGGTGGCTTGACTCACCGCGGCTGCTTGGTTGGCCGTTCCGGTCGGGGTGGTGTTCTGGTTTGGTGAAGTGAAGGGCGTCAGTGTTGTTGCAGATGCCGATGAACCCGCGTAGTTGTACATCGCTATGGAGTCCTGTGCCCACATTTCGGCGTACAGCGTTTCGGTGGCCGCGATGGCCGGCGTGTTCTGGCCGAGGAAGTTTGTCGCCACCAGCGCTGCCAGCAAGCTGCGGTTGGCGGCGATCTCCGGTGGCGGGACGGTGAAGGCGAACGCCGCCTCATAAGCGGCGGCCGCCGCCGTGGCTTGGCCCGCGGTGTCCTCGGCCTGCGCGGCTGTGGCGGTCAGCCATTCCACATAGGCTCCGGCCGCTGCGCTCATCGACGTCGCCGATGGCCCTGACCATGACCCGGAGGTCAGCTCTGACGCCACCGAGCCATAGGAGCTGGCCGCCGTGTACAACTCGTCGGCCAACGCCCCCCAAGCCTGCGCAGCGGCCAGCATCGGCCCCGATCCCGGACCGGTATACATCCGGCCGGAGTTGATCTCCGGCGGATAGATCCCGAAATCCATTGCTGCGCATACCTTTTCCGGACATCAAGCGCTACCGCTACACGGCGGCGGGGGACGGTTCAGCGACCGAGCAGGCGATTCTTCTGCTCGGTGTACTCCTCGTCGGTCAAAATTCCCTCGTCACGGAGCTTGGTGAACTCGCGCAGTTCGGCGGCGACACCAGTGACCACCGCTCGTGGCTTGCCTTGCGGTTCTTGTTCTTCGGCGACGACTTTGTCGCCGGATTTCGTCGCGGCTGGGGCGCGGGTCCCCGCGCGCGGAGTCTTTCCGTCGCGGCTGACGCCGGTGCCAACGGTTCCGGCCATGGCTCTGCCGGCCATGCCGGCCAGTGCCATCCCGCTGAGCATGCCGCCCGAATCCGCTTCCGCAGCGGCAGTGGGCGCGCCCTGCGGCAGCGCCGGCAGCGTCATCGCGACGGGGCGCACCGCCGGGTGGCCACGGTCCAGTTCGGTGGCACCGAGAGCGCGCCGACGTTGTTCGCTTCTGCGATTCCGGCAGCGATGCTCGGCGGGGGTATCGCTGCCTGGGCGCAAGTTCTGCAACGTTGCCGGGAATGGCTTGACCGGAGCCGGTCCCTTCCCCGGCCAGCCCTCCTGGCCATCCCAACCGCTGACGATGTCGTCGGTGTGGACACCGGTGGTGTAGCCGCCGATGTCGAAGGGAAGAGACGACAATGCCCAAGGTGCCCAGTGGCATCGGAGACGAAATCCCGGCCAGGTCGGCAGGCAGGTCGACGAAAATGGAGATCAGGTCGCTGATGGTGCCCAGTGGATCGCCTGCGGCAGCGGGTGTCGCGGCCGCGCTCTGCAGTGCGCTGGGCACCGCTGAGAAAGCCTGCTGAATGGTGCTCTGTGCATTGCCGGCAGCAGTGCCGGTTGCCTGGCTGGCCGCGGCCGATTGGCCCGCAGCGCCGCTGGGGTTGGTGTTTTCCTCGGGTGGGGTGAACGGCGTCAGCGTCGTCGCCGCCGACGACGAGGCCGCGTACCCGTACATCGCGGCGACGTCCTGAGCCCACATCTCGCCGTACTGCGCCTCGGTGACGGCGATCGCCTGCGTGTTCAGCCCGAAAACATTCGTCGAGACGAGGTTGGCCAACTGACCGCGGTTGGCTGCTACCAATTGTGGTGGCACCGTCGTGGAAAACGCGGTCTGATAAGCGGCGGCTGCGGACCTGGCCTGCGCACCCGTCTCCTCAGCCTGGGCCGCTGTGGCGCGCAGCCACGCCATGTAAGAGGCTGCAGCGGAACTCATCGACATCGACGCCGGACCGCGCCACGGTCCTGCGGTCAACCCTGACACCACTGACTGATACGAGTTTGCTGTGGAGTGCAGTTCGGCGGCCAGCGCGTCCCAAGCCTCGGCGGCGGAGAGCATCGGCCCGGACCCCGCGCCCGCGTACATGCGGACAGAGTTGACCTCCGGCGGGTAACTCCCGAAATCCATCGCTCGCCAACCCCTCTAATTCACCACGATCGAGGCGGCCCGGCACCCGGTCCCGGCCACGCCATTGACCGTCGTGTGAATGTTGGCACGCGTTACAAACTTTGTCGCTCGCACGTGCGGCGCGTCGTCAGTCCAGGCCGAAATCACCCGGGGAGCGGGGATCGCCGCATCTGCGCCGCTCATCACAACGGCGGCAGTCAGCAAAATCACCGGTCGACGATTGTCAACATTCTGCAACTCGAGGACGAGCTTGGTGTCATGCTCTTCGAGCGGACGAATCGACGGGTCGAGCTAACGGACGCCGGGCGCCTCTTTCTCATTGATGCACGCCGAACATTGCAGGCCGCCGACGTGAGCGTGCGGCATGCGCGCGAAAGCGCTGATGGCACGCGCGGCGAGATCCGCATTGGCTTTATCGGCGGCGCGATGCTGATGTTGCTCCCTGCGATCTTGCGCGATTTTCGTCGGCGCTATCCCAACATCGTCTTGCTGCCGCACGCTATGCCGTATCCCGAGCATGTGCCTGCGCTGCACGCCGGTACCATCGACATCGCGTGGACTATCGCCGTACCCGACCCCGACATCATCTCACACACCGTTACCACCGATGGGTTCGTGGCGGCGGTTCCATTGGATCATCGCCTGGCAGAGCAGACGAAAATTGACATCGGTGAGTTTCGGGGCGAATCGTTGATCGTGCTCTCGCGCGCAACTGCGCCGCGTTTGTTTGATGTAACGCTCGATCTCTGCACAGCCAACGGCTTCCGACCGGTCGACATTCTCGAAGTGAGCGAAGAGGTGACCGTGTTGGGTCTCGTCGCCGCCGGTTTTGGGATCGCTCTTGCACCGTACCCGTGGTCGGTGACGCAAATCCATGGCGTCGTATTCCGGAACCTCACGACGGATTATTACGTTGGCCAGGCATTGAGTTGGCACCGCGATCGCGACACCCCGATTGTGAAGTCGTTCGTCGCAACTGCTCTCGAGATGCTCGCATCACGGGTACCCACGCCGACGCTTTGAGGCGAGGCCGCCCTTGCATGATCCCTATCCTCGTGGATATGATCATTGACGAAGGAGTGCTCGACGATGAACGCTTGGCGAACTTCGTCGCTTCACTGGATAGTAGGCACCGCGATCGTGCTGCTGGGCGCGACTTCAGCGACGCCACCGCTTGCGACCGATTCGTTGGATGCCGGTACACCGCTAAGGGCAGAACCCGTGGTTCTCCCCCAGAACGGCGTGACGTCATTAACCCTCACGGTTCGAACCGACGCGAGCGGCCACGATTACTACCAGTACCAAGGCCAATCGCGTCCACCGACGATCCACGTCGTTCCGGGCGGCCGGCTGAACGTCAACTTGAGCAACCAAATGACCCCGCTCTCAACCGAAGCGTGCGTCGTGCTTCCGTGCCGTCAGAGTACGAATCTGCATTTTCACGGGATGGAAGTCTCGCCGAGACCGCCCGCCGACGACGTGCTGACAATGCTGACGGCCCCGGGACAGCAACTGCAGTATACGGTTCCGATACCCAAGACACACCCCGCGGGGCTCTTCTGGTATCACCCTCACCCCCACGGCGAGAGTAACCGCCAAGTTTTGGATGGCATGGCCGGCGCGATCGTCGTCGACGGCATCGTACGTTACGCGCCGGAAGTACGCGGCTTACGTGAACGCGTTCTTGTCGTGCGCGACAACGAACCACCGCAGGCCATGGCGTTCTTGCAACAAGCGTTTGCGCAAGTGAAACTAGCCGTCGCACATGTGTTCGGCGGCATCGACGAGACGCAAACGCCGGCGTACTGCTCGCTCGACCGAGCCTCGCCACGACCCAAGTCCGGTTCGCCGCGTTCATCGCGCAAGCGTCGGCCGCGTCTGCCGCTCCGTCCGCGACTTCAACACCGGATACGCACTGCCGTGTCCCCGAGAAGAACGACGATATGCTGACGATCAACGGCACGTATCAGCCGACGATCGACATCGCACCGGGCGAGCGGCAATTTTGGCGTATCGTCAACGGGTCTGCAGATACCGTCCTCGACGTCGATCTTGGCACGACGTTCGAAATCGTCGGGCTGGACGGCGTTCCACTTGCCGTTCGCTACCCGCATCAACCTCCACGGCGCGCGGATCACCTGGTGATCCCTCCGGCCGGCCGGCTCGAAGCGGTGATCGTGGTCGGGCCGCCGGCCGGGCCGAATCGCATTCTGCGCTCGCGTTGCGTCGATCTCGGTTCGGCAGGTTCACCCAACCCGGAAATGCTGCTCGCGCGACTCGTATCTTCGCCCGAACCGCCGGGGCGAACGGCCGCCGAAGAATGCAGACGACGTTACCGCTCGCAGGCGAACCGCCCGGCGTCGCGGCTGCGGAACTTCGCGCACCGACAGAGGTCATCACGTTCACCGAAAACGATCTCGGATTTTACGTGAACGGACGCCCATTCGATCCGCTCGACGGACCGGTGATCGTCGCGAGAGTCGGCCGAATTGGAGCATTGGCAAGTGGTCAACTCAACGGACGAGGTCCACCCCTTTCACATTCACCAAATTCACTTTCTCGTGTTCTCCGAAGACGGCAAGCGGGAAGCTTGAGCCATCGTGGCGCGATACCTTCGACATTCAGCCGCAGTCGACAGCCGATCTCGTCATGGATATCACGAATCCGGGCCGTTCGCGGTCTCGCGGTTCTGCACTGCCATATCCTTCAGTCACGAGGACAAGGGGATGATGGCGAAAGTGTTGTTCCAGTAACCTAGCCACCAACGTGTGGACTCAGTTGCGCGGGCCCTTTTCGAAGACCACGAAGAGATAGGCGAGTGAGGGGATCAGGAAGACGGCACCGCTCGCGGCGGCAATGAGGTAGGCCGCGAGCGTTGCCGGCGGGGACGCCGCTTCGGCGATGGTCGACTGGCCGGGGACGAGTGCGGGGGCTGGGCCACGAACCACCCGACCAGCACCGCGGCGACCTCCGCCGCAACGACGACGCGCGCTGCCCCATCGTTTCTGCTCGCGACACAGACGATGACACCGATTCCGAGGATGATCGCCGCCGCGATTGCGGTGAGTGCGGTCGGGCTCGTAAGCGCCGCGAACAACGGCGGATAGTCGGCGTGCGCCAAGAACGCCGGCAGGATGCCGAGGATCCAGACCGCGATGGTCGCCCGGATCGCGCGGCGATGGAAGTCGCGGAGCACCGTGGATCGTCCGTTTCAAGCAAGAGAAAGACGGCCGCGAGCTGGGCGCATAGCGCGACGGCGAAGAGTCCGATGCACAGCGCGAACGGCGAGGTCCAGTTGTACTCGCCGGTCGCGATCCCGCCGACTGCGGTGCCGAAGAAGAACGGCGCGATGATCGATGCCGAGCCAAAGACGATCGACCACGGGCGCGCAATCCATGGTGTGTCGGCAGCGTAGTTCCGGAAGGCAAAGGCCGAGCCGCGCAGGACGATCCCTAGCAGTGCAAGGGCAAGCGGCGTGTTCACTCCCGTTGCGATGGCGGCGAAGGCGGCCGGAAAGCACGTGAAGAGCGTGACGATGAGGAAGATCAGCCACACGTGGTTGGCTTCCCAGACGGGACCGATCGCCTCGGTGATCGTCGTTCGTTGCTCCTCGCGGCGCGGACCTGTGGCTAGCAAGTTCCAGACACCGCCGCCGAAGTCTGCGCCGCCGAGGACTGCGTAGAGCACCGTCGCGAGCAGCGCGAGACTCGCGACGGCGGCGATAAGCGTCATCCGTGCACGACCCTTCCGGAAGGCGAAGAAATGACTTCGTGCGCCGCCGAACCGTGCGTCCTGATGCGGCGCAGTAACCACCAACACATGGTGGCCAGCACGACGTAGACGAACGTGAAGACAAAGAACTGGATCTCGATTCCGGGTGCGGTGGTGACCGCTGCCGTCACCAGCAGCAGTCCGTGAGCGATCCACGGTTGGCGCCCGAACTCGGTCGTGCACCAGCCCGCCTCGAGCGCGACGATGGCGAGCGGGCCGCACACGACGATCGCTTGGAGCAACCGCCGCTGCGTGCCCTGGCCGCGCCACGCGAACCAGGCCCACAGCACAGCGACGAGGAGCAGGATGCTCGCAGTTCCGACCATCGTATCGAAACTGTAATGCACCCTTCCGATCGGCGGGCGATCTTGCGGTGGGATGGAGTCGAGCCCCTGTACGACGGTGTTCGGACTAAAGCCGACGAGCAGACTGTCGGCGTCGGGAATCACGATCGCGTAGCGCGTTTCATCGGGTCCAACGATCCCACCCATCGTTTCCGGCACGTGGCTTTGCGTGTGCCGAACGACTTCCATTGCGGCAAATTTCCACGGCTCGTTGTTGGCGTCGAAGCGCGCGATCGTGTCGCCGACGATGAACTGCAGCACGACCGTGACCGACGCTACGATCATCGCGACACGCAAGCCCGCACGGGGCTGCTCGACTGATGCCCCGGGACGCGCACGCAACAGGGCGAGCGCGCAAACCGCCGCGACGCCGAAGGCGGTGATCACGTATGCGGCGATCGTCGTGTGCAAGACCTCGAGAAGCCACGGCGGGCTGAACATGGCTCGGAAGGGATCGACGTCGACAATCCGGCCCTGGTCGAGCCGAAAGCCGGTCGGCATGTTCATCCAGGCGTTGACCATCGTCACGAAGGAGGCCGAGAGTGCGCCGCTGACAACAACCGGTAGCGCGCACAGCCAGTGCGTGACGGGCGGGAGGCGGTCCCACCCGTACAGATACAGCCCGATGAAGATCGCCTCGATGAAGAAGGCAAAGCCTTCGAAAGAAAACGGGACACCGATGAGGCTGCCCGCATAGCGCATGAATCCCGGCCACAAAAGGCCTAACTCAAACGACAAGATCGTCCCCGACACCGCCCCGACCGTGAAGAGGACCGCCATCCCCTTCGCCCATGCGCGCGCAAGGTCGTAGTAGGCTTGGCGCTTGGTTCGCAGCCATAGGCCTTCGACGATGAAGACCAAGAGCGGTAGGCCGACGCCCAACGCGGCGAAGACGATGTGGAAGGCCAGCGACGTACCCATCTGGGCACGAGCAGCGACGACCTGATCCATAGTGACCTCGTTCAGGTCCGCGTCTGCGGCTCCTAACTAGCTACCCCTGCGAAACCGCGGCCGGTCGTCGAACTCGTCGGAAGAGTAGCGAAGCGACCCATTTGCAGACGATGCCGACAACGATCCCGAGCAGGGTATCGAGAAAGCGCAGCACCGGCTGGTGCCAGGCGTTGTGCGGCGCGATCGCGGCGAGCACGACGACGACGATCGTCGTGATGGTCGTGGTGATGACGTCGTCGCGCCAACCGAGTGCGATCATGACGATGCCGCCGGCGGCGATCAACACTCCCAATCCAAGCGGCGTCGCGGGCAGAAACCAGAGATAGATCAGACACAGCACGAAGCTCACGCAGGTGGCCCGCAGTCGTCCGAGGCCGGCGGAAAGCGCCTGCACCCGGTCCTCGCGGAAGACGAAGGCCGCGGAGATCGCTGCCCACAGCGCACCGATGGCATGATTCTCGTCATCGAAAAGCGGCGGAACGACGTACATCGCGACGTAGTAGGCGATGACGCACGCGAGCGCTAGATCGATTGCATAGAGGACGTCCCAGGTTGTGAGGCCACGAGACGTGGTCACGCGCGGGCGGAAGCGCTTTCGACGAAGTGCGTCGCCGCGCCGGTTCGGTAGATGACGTACGCCCGACGCCATGGAGCATCGTCGATCAAACGCCACTTGTGTCCGGTCCCGGTATGATCCTCGGCTACGAGGATCTCCCCCGGATGAAGCGTGAACGTCTCGCCGCCGCGCGTCGTGAACTCGAGGACGCCCGAGAGCGTGATCACGTACTGTGGGGTGGGATCGTTGTGGAAGTCGAACGACGAGTGGGCGGGGGTTTCCTTGAACTCGATCGATTGTGCGTCGACGAGCGCTCCCGACGTCGACCGACCCGCGTTGGACGTGTGAGTCGCCCTCGGGACCGGTGTACAGACGATAGGCAGTGATCATGACGGTACCTTCTGGATGTCGTTGATGTGCAGAACTGCCGCTGACTCGCTCCGGAGCTTTTGCGCGAGCGCGGGATTTTTGATGAGCGACTGCCCGTAGGACGGAATCATCTCGAGGAGCTTCGGCCGCCATTGGCCCTTGAGCTTGTCCGCAAACGCGCGCTCGAGGACCCCGAGCATGATCGCTGCGGCAGTTGACGCACCCGGCGACGCACCCAGATCCGCAATGAGGGAACCGTCGGCCGCAGCGACCATCTCGGTGCCGAACTTGAGGACACCACCCAGCTTAGGATCGCTCTGGACGATTTGCACCCGCTGCCCCGCTTCCTCGAGGCGCCAGTCGTCGGAGCGCGCATTCGGGAAGTACTCCCGCAGGAGCGCGAAGCGCTCCTCGGGTTTCTCGAGAACCTGCCCGATCAAATATTTCTCGAGCCCAAAGTTGTCTTTGCCGACGGCGAGGAGCGGCAGGATGTTCTCAGGATCGATCGAGCCGAAGAGGTCGAGATATGAACCGTGCTTGAGGAACTTCGTCGAGAAGCCGGCGTAGGGCCCGAAGAGCAGCGAGATCGCGCCCGCGACGTGGCGCTTGTCGAGGTGCGGGACGGACATCGGGGGCGAACCGACGCCTGCCTTTCCGTACACCTTCGCATTGTGGCGCGTAGCGAGCGCAACGTCGTCGCAGCGCAGCCAGATTCCGCTCACGGGGAAACCGGCGTAACCGTGCGCTTCGGGAATCCCGGACTTTTGAAGGAGCGGCAACGAGCCGCCGCCGGCTCCGATGAAGACGAACGATGCTACGATCTCGCGTTCAGCTCCCGTCTTCTCGTCGCGGACTTTCGCACGCCAGCCGGCGCCGTCGCGCTTGAGATCCTGCACGCGGTTCGAGAGATGAAGGGTATACCCGTCCACGTCCTTGATGGAGTCGAGCAGGATGTTCGTCAGCGCGCCGTAGTCGACGTCCGTGCCCGTTCGCATGCGTGTCGCGGCCAGGGTTTCGTTGGGGTCACGACCCTCCATGATGAGGGGGGCCCATTCTGCGATCCGGGCCTTGTCCTCCGAATACTCCATCCCTTCATACAGCGGGTTTGCCGTAAGCGTGGACCAACGTTTCTTCAAAAACGCGACATCGTCGGCATTCCGCACGAAGCTCATGTGGGGAACTGGGTGCAGGAACGCTTGCGGATCGGGAATCGCCCCGGTGCGTACGAGGTAGCTCCAGAACTGCCGCGAGATATCGAACTCGGTGTTGACTTCGAGTGCTTTGGAGATGTCGACCGTTCCGTCGCCGAACCCGGGCGTGTAGTTTAGCTCACAAAGCGCGGCGTGCCCGGTCCCGGCATTGTTCCAGGCATTGGAGCTTTCTTGTGCCGGCTGGTCGAGGACTTCGCACTGCTCGATCCGTAGTCGCGGTTCCAATTGTTTTAACAGAACGGCGAGCGTTGCTCCCATGATACCCGCTCCTATGAGCAGAACGTCGGGCCGATCGGAAGCACCATTGCCTGAAGTAGTCATGGTCCACCCCTTTGCCGGACCATGATAGGTCAACGATATTGCCGCGCCTACAAGCTGAGAGTTACTCCTCAGTCGGGTAGGCGCCTAAGCCCCCGGCTGTGGG